>NZ_OZ245845.1:0-5290979 GCF_965228925.1 Winogradskyella sp. | reverse complement strand
AGAACAAGTGGAAGCCCTTATAGATGGTGGTGTAGATACACTTTTTGTAGAAACTATATTTGATACGTTAAATGCTAAAGCAGCACTATTCGCTATTGAAGAAGTTAAAGAGGAGCGTAATATAGATGTCCCAATTATGGTCTCTGGCACTATTACGGATGCATCTGGAAGAACCTTATCTGGACAAACGGTCGAAGCATTTTTGACTTCGGTATCTCATATTCCTTTGCTAAGTGTAGGTTTTAACTGTGCTTTAGGTGCAAAGCAATTAAAACCGTATTTGCAGCGCTTGTCTAATGAAACTACCTTTTATATTTCAGCGCATCCTAATGCAGGTTTGCCCAATGCATTTGGCGAGTATGATCAAACAGTAAAGGAAATGCAAGGCCTAATTGAAGACTACCTAAAAGATGGATTGATAAATATCATAGGAGGTTGTTGCGGTACAGATCCTCAGTATATAAAAGCTATAGCAGAAGTCGCTAAAAATTATCAACCACGATTAAAACCAGATTTTGCTTAATGCCCGAGAGTGATTGTAAAAAATACTTGACCCTTTCCGGATTGGAACCTTTGGTGGTAACACCAGAGAGTAATTTTATCAATGTTGGTGAACGTACCAATGTTACCGGATCGCGAAAATTTCTTCGTTTAATCAAAGAGGAAAAATACAATGAAGCTCTAGAAGTCGCTAGAGACCAGGTTGAAGGTGGCGCACAAATTCTAGATGTCAATATGGATGAAGGCATGCTAGATGGCGTACAAGCTATGACAATATTTTTAAACCTAATTGCGTCAGAGCCAGATATTGCTCGAATCCCAATAATGATAGATAGCTCTAAATGGGAAATCATTGAGGCTGGTCTGCAAGTTGTACAGGGAAAATCGGTAGTGAATTCCATAAGTTTAAAAGAAGGTGCCAAAGAATTTAAGCGACAGGCCAAATTAATAAAGCGTTATGGCGCTGCAGTCATTGTTATGGCCTTTGATGAAAAGGGGCAAGCCGATAATTACGAAAGGCGCATAGACATCTGTAAACGCTCTTATGATATTTTAGTCCATGAGGTTAATTTTCCTCCCCAAGACATTATTTTCGACCCTAATATTTTTCCTGTAGCTACGGGAATGGATGAGCACCGGAGAAACGCACTCGACTTTTTTGAAGCTACAAAGTGGATTAGGGAAAATCTGCCTTATGCCAACGTTTCTGGAGGGGTAAGCAATGTGTCATTTTCATTTAGAGGTAACAATGTAGTGAGAGAAGCAATGCACTCCTCATTTTTGTTTCACGCTATAAAACATGGTATGAATCTGGGCATTGTTAACCCGACAATGCTAGAAGTTTATGACGAAATTGATAAGGATTTATTGGAACATGTTGAAGATGTATTGTTCGATAGGAGAGATGATGCCACAGAGCGCTTATTGGATTTTGCAGAATCTGTAAAAGGACAAAAGAAAACTCAGGAAACTGAGACTCTACAATGGCGAACGGAGCCCTTGCAAGAACGGATAACTCACGCGCTAGTTAAAGGGATAGATACTTATATCAACGAGGATGTAGAAGAGGCCAGACTACTGGCTAAAAAACCTATCGAAGTTATTGAAGGCCATCTAATGATTGGGATGAATGTGGTTGGTGATTTATTTGGAAGTGGAAAAATGTTCTTGCCACAAGTGGTAAAATCAGCGCGAGTTATGAAAAAAGCTGTAGCCTATTTACAGCCTTATATTGAAGCTGAGAAAGATGGAAAACAAGAATACGCAGGTAAGATTTTGATGGCTACCGTAAAAGGGGATGTCCATGATATCGGAAAGAATATTGTCAGCGTTGTCTTAGGGTGCAATAATTATGAAATCGTGGATTTAGGGGTTATGGTACCTCCAGAAAAAATCATTGAAACTGCTAAACAAGAGAATGTAGATATTATTGGGTTGAGTGGATTAATTACGCCGTCCTTAGATGAAATGGTCTATGTGTCGAAAGCTATGGAAAAGGAACAATTAGACATTCCCCTTATCATTGGTGGGGCAACCACGTCAAGGGCACATTCTGCTGTCAAAATTGCACCGCATTATAGCAATACAGTAGTTCATATAAATGATGCTTCAAGAGCTGTAACCGTAGTAGGTAATCTGCTGCAAAAAAATAATGCTACTTATAAAGATCAGATTCGAGAAGAGTATGAGGTGTTTCGCGAACAATTCCTAAAACGCGGAAAGAAAAAGGAATACCTTTCCATACAAGAAGCGCGAGAGAATAAATTCCAAATCGATTGGGACGTCTCTGAAATCAGCAAACCAAAACAGCTAGGCATCCATGTTATAGAAGATTTTGATATCACTAAGCTCGAAGGGTTTATAGATTGGTCTCCATTTTTTAGAAGTTGGGATTTGCATGGCAAATATCCAGATATCTTAAATGATACCGTTGTTGGTGCACAAGCTACGGAGCTCTTTAGAGATGCACAAGACATGTTGAACCGTATTTTTAAAGATCGGCTTTTGAAGGCTAAAGCGATATTTGGACTTTTTAAGGCGAATACCGTAAATGATGACGATATAGAAATTATTTCAAAGGAGGATGAACAAAATAAACATATTTATAAATTCTTAACCCTTAGGCAACAATCTAAAAAAGCCGAAGGCAAACCTAACATCGCACTGGCGGATTTTATTGCGCCAAAGGCATCGGGAATACAGGATTACGTCGGTTGTTTTTGTGTGTCAACTGGATTTGGGACACAAGACATAGCAACACAGTATGAGGCCGAAAATGATGATTATAATTCAATTATGATTAAAGCTTTAGCGGATAGATTGGCTGAGGCTTTTGCAGAATTTTTGCACAAAGAAGTAAGAACGCATTATTGGAACTACGCTAAAAATGAAAATCTTTCTAATGAAGAACTAATAAAAGAAGTCTACAAGGGCATTAGACCTGCACCGGGTTATCCGGCTTGTCCGGATCATTTAGAAAAGAAAACGATTTGGGATATTCTAAAAGTGGAAGAAACCATAGGAGTAAAGCTCACCGAAAGTCTCGCCATGTGGCCGGCTGCAAGTGTTAGTGGTTATTATTTTGCGAATGCCGAAGCTCGATATTTTGGTTTAGGGAAAATTTCCGATGATCAGGTAGAAGATTACAGTAAACGACGAGGAATAACTATTGAAGAGGCCCAAAAGTGGCTCAACCCAAATATTGCACAATAATTGTTTCCCCATTAGTGTCATGATTAGCATTTAAAAACATAATTATAAATAAAAAGATACCTGCTTTCGCAGGCACAAAGATGAAGGTAACCGAACATATAGAAAAGTCAAACGGACAAACACAATTTTCGTTTGAAATTTTACCACCGTTAAAAGGACAGCATATTCAATCCATTTTTGATAATATCGATCCCTTAATGGAATTTAAACCACCTTTTATTGATGTCACCTATCATCGGGAAGAATATGTCTATAAGGAAGTAGAAAATGGTTTGCTTAAAAAACAAGTCGTAAAAAAACGACCAGGTACGGTTGGTATTTGTGCTGCCATACAGAACAAGTATGGCGTTGATGCTATTCCTCATATATTATGTGGTGGATTTACAAAAGAGGATACTGAGAATTTTTTGGTCGATCTCGATTTTTTGGATATCGACAATGTGATGGCTTTGAGAGGTGATGCTGTTAAGAGTGAGACCTATTTTAGACCTGAAAAGGATGGCCATAATTATGCCAGTGAATTGGTAGCGCAAATAGCAGATTTGAATGAAGGTAAGTATTTAGATGACGAATTACAGAACACGTCTTGCACCAATTTTTGTATAGGAGTAGCTGGTTATCCAGAAAAACATATGGAAGCACCAAGCCTAGAAAGTGATATTCATTTCTTAAAAAAGAAAATAAAAAAAGGGGCGACCTATATCGTTACCCAAATGTTTTTCGACAATAAAAAATACTTTGATTTTGTGGATAAATGCAGAAATGCGGGTATTACTGTGCCTATTATTCCGGGGCTAAAGCCCATTGCGACAAAGAAACAACTGAATTTAATTCCACATCGTTTTCATGTCGATTTACCAGAGGAGCTGATTATCGAAATCATAAAATGCAAAGACAATACGCAAGTCAGGGAAATTGGAATTGAGTGGTGTATCGAGCAATCCAAAGAACTCCAAAAAGCTGGGATTCCCGTATTGCATTATTATTCTATGGGGAAAAGTGATAATATTAAAGCCATAGCCTCAAAGGTTTTCTAAATCATTACATTTTATTAAGCTTTGCATAACCTTAGCGCGGGTTGCTAATGTGTAATTTTGAACCGAATAAAACTCCCAAATCATGAAGTTTATTAAACGACATAAAACCGAATTTAAATTTGCCATTCAACTATTGTTGATTGCTGCGACATCTTTATTAGTTGCGGTCCTTATAAATTAAATAATCCATTACTTTTGCCAGTAAGAGATTATCTATGAAGTATAGACTTACTAGTTTTGTAGTCCTACTCGGGCTGGTATTATTTTCACAAGAAAAGAAAGTCACGGACTCCTATTTCGATATTAATTATTTTTCTGGTAGTATAGCACTTCACAATAATGATATTCTGCATCTTATTACAGGGCATCCTGAAGGTGTGATTTTTAGTTGGAACAAAAAAACCTTTGGAGATGAGGATTGGCAGCAACGTTTTAACTACCCCGATTATGGCGCCTCTTTTATTTTTCAAAACTTAAGAAATGAGGTGCTTGGCAATAACTACGGTCTATATGCCCATTATAATTTTTACTTTTTCAAAAGACATGTGATGTTGCGTGTTGGACAAGGCATAGCTTACAATACCAATCCTTATGATAAAGTAGAAAACCATAAGAATATTGCCTTTGGATCGCGTTTATTGAGCTCAACCTATATTATGCTCAATTATAAGAAACCACGTCTCTTTGACCGTGTTGGACTAGAAGGCGGATTGTCCTTAATTCATTATTCTAACGCCAACGTAAAAGCACCTAACACCAGTGTAAATACAGTGGCTCTTAATTTAGGCTTAACTTATGATTTAGATGAAGACGATTCTGAATATATTGATGATTTGAAAGATGAGACGTATACGGAGCGGATTAAATATAACTTGGCGTTTAGGAGTGGTATTAATCAAAGTGATATCATTGGCAGTGGACAGTTTCCGTTCTATATTCTATCGGCCTATGCCGATAAGCGTTTGAGTCATGTCAGTGCTATTCAGTTAGGGGTCGATGTCTTTTTTTCCAATTTTTTGAAAGAATTGATTTATTATCAATCGGTGTCCTTTCCAGAATTGGATGTCAATGGGGATGAGGATTTTAAACGTGTCGGATTGTTTGTGGGACATGAGTTGTTTATCAATAAGATGTCTGTTGAAACGCAACTGGGTTACTATGTATATTACCCGTTCGATTTTGAAGGGAGAACCTATTTTAGAGTAGGGTTAAAACGCTATTTTGGAGATAGATTTTTTGGAGCCCTAACCTTAAAGTCCCATGGAGCTAAAGCCGAAGCTGTAGAATTTGGAATAGGTGTAAGATTATGATTTGTCATTCCTGTACTTTACGGTCACTGAACGTGTCACACTGAGTGCCGCGCCTTCCAAAGTCTTGTACGGCGGACAGGCAGTCGAAGTGTAGTCGAAGTGAAAGCAGGAATCTAATAAATTTATGAATGAAAAAACTATGTTATCTCATACTGGTATTATTATTCGCTTGCAATAGCGAAGATGCCAACGATTGTTTCCAAACGGCAGGGCGTATAATTCAGGAAGAAGTTGCGGTGCCTTCTTTTGATAGGATTTTGGTCAATAGGGATGTAGAGTTAATCATAACGGAAGCCGAAAACTATAAAGTGACCATTGAAACGGGAGAAAATCTATTGAATGATGTGAAAGCTGAAGTTGTCGGTGATCGATTGGTGCTTACCGATGACAATACCTGTAATTATGTGAGGGATTTTGGCATTACAAAAATATATGTTGAAGCACCTAATTTAACAGAGATACGGAATTCGTCACAATATGAAGTGTCTTCTAATGGTAGCTTAACCTATCCAAATTTAAGTTTAGTGTCCGAAGATTTTGATGAGAATGTGGAATTTACGGTTGGTGACTTCAGACTGAGTGTAAACAATCAGACTTTAAACATTGTTTCTAATAATATTTCATCGTTTTACATTGATGGGGCGACCGAAAATCTATTTGTTGGTTTCTTTTCTGGTTCTGGGCGTTTTGAAGGCCGGGATTTAATCGCTCAGCATATTGATGTGAACCATAGAGGCAGTAACGATATGATTGTCAATCCCATTCAATCCTTAACTGGCATTCTTAGGGGTACAGGTAATGTCATTGCTGTTAATGAACCCCCTTTTGTTGATGTGGAACGCATTTATACCGGACAACTGATCTTTGATTGAAAAAATTACCGATTTGCAATTATGGCAATAACTATGATTATTGTTATAAACCCAACGCGGTGATTCCAGTCTTCCTCATGAACCACGCTAAATTTTTTCTTTCCTAAGTAAAAACACCACCTTATTAAGGTTCCTAAAAGTTTTGGAAATTCGTCCAACATTGCTTCTCTATGCTTTCCATTTTGGTTTTACCAATCCTTAACTCGTCAGTTCCCTAAATAAACTTTCTAGACTGGCGTTTTTCTGGTTAAGCTGTAGAATTTTCAATTCATTGTCATGCGCAAAATCAAACACATGAGAACGCATATCCTCTTTGGTGGAAAATGTAATTTCGTAAACAAAACCATGAGGGTTTTTTACCGATGTCACTTTCGGTAGTTTTAATAAAAAGGCGTCTTCAACCCTGTAATCGAACTCAACGACCACTACCTGTTCTTGTCCTTCTCTTAAGTCTTTTAAATACTTATCGGCCACAATTTCGCCCTTGTTAATGATAATGACGCGGTCGCACATGGCTTCAACTTCTTGCATTATGTGTGTTGAAAGAAAGACCGTCTTTTCTTTACCAATGGTTCTGATGAGGTTTCTAGTCTCTACGAGCTGATTAGGGTCTAAGCCCGTAGTGGGTTCATCTAAAATCAACACATCAGGATTGTGCAGTAGGGCATTGGCCAATCCCACGCGTTGACGATACCCTTTAGAAAGCTGACCGATTTTTTTGTGCGCTTCGGGTGTGAGCCCCGTCAGTTCTATCACCTCATTAATTCTAGATTTAGGAGTGCCATAGACATTGGCATTAAAACCTAAATATTCTCTAACATACAACTCCGTATAAAGTGGGTTGTGTTCTGGTAAATAGCCAACGCTACTCTGTACATTTTTTTTGTTGCTGTTTACGTCAAAACCATTCACATGAGCAGTACCTTCAGACGCTTCAATATAAGTGGTAAGAATCTTCATCATGGTCGATTTACCAGCACCATTTGGACCCAAAAAACCAACAATTTCGGCATTATTCACTTTAAAAGAAACATCATTAAGCGCCTTTTGGTCTTTGTACAGCTTTGTTATGTTTTTGACTTCTATGGACATTGCTTAGAATATTTAATCAAAAGTACATGAATTTTTTTCATTTATAAGTTCACAAAAACTAAATGAAAAAAATCATGTGCTAACGAAGTGCCTGCCTGCCGGCAAAGGCAGGGTTCCTGAAGTAAAACTAAATTTTGTACATCTTAACAAAATTTAGTTCCTTACAGAAGAAAAATAAGTAATATATAATAGGGCTCAAGGTTTATTATTAAATCTTTAAAACTACAGGCATTTGTTAAAAAAGCAGGGTCAACAATTTTGATTTGTGAAAATATTAATTACATTAGCCACATAAATAAAAATAATGCATACATCTAAAACATATTTTAACTGGTTTTATTTCTTTTTTAAGTAAAGGAACGAGACGAAGTATGTTTTATTTAAATATAAGTTATAGAAGTCTCGATTTAGTCGAGACTTTTTTTATTATGGGAAAACCAATTGCAATACAAGGTATAAAGGGATCATTTCACCACGAAGTGGTACGGCAATATTTCAATACCCAGGCAGAGGTTGTGGAGTGTATGTCTTTTGACAGTGCCGTAGATAGCCTTATCAATGGAGATACGGACAATATTGTCATGGCTTTAGAAAATTCTATTGCGGGCTCCATCATTCCAAATTATGCACTGATAGATAACCACAATTTGAGTATTGTTGGCGAATATTATTTAGAGATTCAGCACAATTTATTGGCACTGCAAGGAGAAACTATAGCCTCAATAAAGGAAGTGCACTCGCATCCCATGGCCTTGTTGCAGTGTAAAGTGTTTTTAAAAGATTATCCCCATATAAAGTTAGTAGAAGCAAAAGATACAGCCGATGTAGCCAAACAAATTTCGGCTGGAAACCTAAAAGGGATTGCGGCCATAGCGAGCAAAAATGCGGCAAGTTTGTACGGACTCAATATTTTGGCCGAGAGTATTCAGACCATAAAACACAACGAAACGCGCTTCGTTATTGTTAAGCGTCAAAATCATCTACTTGAACGAAAAGAAGGTAATAAGGCATCCTTAAAATTTGAATTAGACCACAAACGTGGTAGTTTAGCGACAATACTCAATGTTATGAGTGATTGTAAACTCAACCTAACCAAAATTCAATCTTTGCCAAAAATTGAGACGCCCTGGAAATACGCTTTTTTTGTAGATGTTACCTTCGAGGACTATAAAGACTATGAAAAGGCCAATTCAATTATGCAGCTCATGGCGGAAAATTTTAAAGTGTTAGGCGAATATAAAAATGCAAGATCATGATAGAGGTTGCCGACCGTTTAAAGCATGTAGAAGAATACTACTTTTCTAAAAAGTTAAGGGAAGTAGCGTTTTTAAAATCGCAAGGAAAACCAATTATTAATTTAGGTATTGGTAGTCCGGATTTAGAACCGCCCTTTAAAGCCACAATGCTACTAAAAGATAGTTTAGAAGATGAAGGTGCTCACAAATATCAGAGCTATCAAGGCCTTCCAGAACTTAGGGAAGAAATTGCCAATTTCTACAAGAGACGTTATAAAGTGAGCTTAAGCGGCAAGACCGAAATACTGCCATTGCTGGGCAGTAAAGAAGGAATCATGCATATTTCAATGGCGTTTTTAAATAAAGGCGATGAGGTTTTAGTACCTAATCCAGGATACCCAACCTATGCAGCCGTTACCAAGCTTTTAGAAGCCAAACCGATACTCTACGATTTAACGGAAGACCACCACTGGTTACCAGACTTTATCGCTTTAGAACGGTTAGATCTGAGCAAGGTGAAAATCATGTGGGTTAATTATCCACACATGCCGACAGGAGCTAACGCCCCCAATAAGTTTTACGATGAGCTTATTGCTTTTGGTAGACGTCATAATATCCTCATCGTGAATGACAATCCCTACAGTTTTGTATTGAACGAAAAACCGATTAGCATTATGCGCTATAATAATGCTAAGGCCGTTTGTTTAGAATTGAATTCGTTTAGCAAGACGTTTAATATGGCAGGTTGGCGCGTAGGTATGTTAGTAGGGAGTTACGAACATCTTAATGCGGTATTAAAAGTGAAGAGCAATATGGATTCTGGAATGTTTTACGGTATACAAAAGGGAGCTATAGAAGCTTTAAAATGTTCGGATATGTGGTATGTAAGTTTAAATAGTGTTTACGAACAAAGACGTGAGTTGATTTGGAAATTGGCCGAAGCCCTGAATTGCACTTACGATAAATATGCTACAGGACTTTTTGTTTGGGCAAAATTACCGCCGCATTTAAAATCAGAAGAGTTTTCGGATTTGGTCTTAAAAGAGCATTCCATTTTTATAACACCAGGTACCGTTTTTGGAAGTAATGGTGAAGGTTACGTGCGCTTTTCATTATGCGCACCCGAAAAAATAATAGAAGCAGCAATAGCAAGGGTTTAGGACTATGAAGAATATTTTTGTCATTGGAGTAGGATTAATTGGGGGTAGTTTTGCACTCGATATAAAAAAACAAAATTCAGAATGCACCATTTTTGGGATAGACAAGAATGATGACCACCTAAAAGAGGCGCTTCAATTAGGAATTATAGACGAAAAAGCTGAGTTTGAGGATTTGGCAAGGGCTGAACTTGTGATTATTGCCATTCCGGTAGATGCTGCTTTAGAAGTACTGCCAGAAGTGTTAGATAGAGTATCTGACGAAGCCGTAGTATTCGATGCTGGATCTACCAAAGAGGATATCTGTTTTAAGGTGAAGCATCATTCAAAAAGAAGAAATTTTTTAGCAGCACACCCTATTGCGGGTACCGAGTATTCTGGGCCAAGTGCTGCCTTGCTTGGGTTGTATAAGGACAAGACCAATATCATTTGCGAAGTTGAAGAAACAGCCTTTAAGCTTCAAGAAAAAGTACTTAGACTATTTTCGGATTTGGGCATGCGCATTCGTTATATGAATCCAAAGGCCCATGATAAGCATATCGCTTATGTATCGCATTTGTCGCACATTAGTTCATTCATGTTAGGGAAAACAGTCATTGAAAAGGAAAAGAACGAACGTGATATTTTTGATATGGCAGGCAGTGGTTTTGAAAGTACGGTGCGCTTGGCTAAAAGTTCCCCAGCCATGTGGACGCCCATTTTTAAGCAAAATAAAACCAATGTCATTGAAACCTTAGAGGAGTATATCAATAACCTGAAACATTTTAAACAGCTTATGGTAGACGGAGATTTTGAAGCAGTTTATAATGAAATGGAAACCACAAATCATATAAAAGAGATTTTAAACGGAATAAACTAATTTAAATTTTAACAACTAATATTCAAATACCAAAAATTGGAATTTAGAAATTGGGATTTGGAATTTTAAAAATCTATGGAAAATAAAAAAGAATTGAGGAATTGGCTAGATGCATTTAACCTAGAACATCCACTGGTTATTGCTGGCCCATGTAGTGCGGAAACAGAACAACAGGTGTTGCATATCGCACACCAATTAAAGGATAGTGATGCTACCGTTTTTAGAGCAGGTATCTGGAAACCGAGAACACGCCCGGGAAATTTTGAAGGCGTGGGGGCACTTGGTTTAAAATGGTTGCAAAAAGCCAAGGAAGAAACAGGGATGATGATTACGACCGAAGTGGCTAATCCCAACCATGTAGAACTAGCTTTAGAGCATGACGTGGATATACTTTGGATTGGTGCCCGAACAACGGTAAGCCCATTTATAGTCCAGGATATTGCAGATGCTCTAAGAGGTACAGACAAACCTGTACTTATTAAGAATCCCGTAAACCCGGACCTCTCTTTATGGTTGGGTGCCGTAGAACGCTTTTATACTGCGGATGTTAAGAATCTAGGGGTCATTCATAGAGGCTTTTCTACCTATGAAAAAACACGTTATAGAAATAATCCCGAATGGCAATTGGCTGTCGATTTGCAGAATCGTTTTCCGGATTTACCACTGATATTAGATCCTTCGCATATTGCGGGGCGACGTGATATTATTTTCGATTTAAGCCAAACAGCATTAGACTTAAATTATGACGGCTTAATGATAGAAACACATCACGATCCTGACAATGCTTGGAGTGATGCTGCTCAGCAAATTACACCAGATACTTTAATTAAGTATACAGAAGATTTACGCATCAGACAAGAAGTTGGTGAAGCTGCGGAGTTTAAGAATAAAATAAATACCTTAAGAACACAAATTGATGTTATTGACCATCAATTGATTGATATATTAGGAAAGCGAATGAAGGTGGCTGAGGATATAGGGCTATTGAAAAAGAAGCACAATGTGGCTGTATTACAAAATAAACGTTGGAATGAAATCTTAGGCAAGATGATATTGGAAGGAGAGGAAAAGAACCTAAGTGAAGAATTTATCCTACGCATGTTTAAAGCTATTCACCAAGAATCGATTAATCATCAGGAGGAAATTATTAATCATTAACTAAAAAGGCTTGCCATTGGCGAGCCTTTTTAGTCTTCAATCATTACCGACCATTTTTGAAATGGACGACTTTCATAATAGCATTCCAATTCTCTTTGTACATTTTAAATTGTTCGTCGGTTAAAATAGGAGCCATTCGCGCATCCATTTTAGTCACGAGTTTTCTAAACTCTTTTTTCATGTCTTCTTTATTGTAGTCTTGGTCTTTGTCATTGAGGCGTTGCATATCATATACATAGTGAAAAAAGTATCTATAATATGCTTCTTCCGTGTCTTCCGAAAGATTCATGGCTTTCGTTTTATCGTAGAAGAGCAATTGTAAATTGGCACGTTCCTCATCGGTAAGTATATGAACTTTGTTTTTCTCTCTTTCTAATTGTTTTTGCGATTGCCCAGTGACTGTGGCAGATGTGAGTACAAACATGATAGCAAAAAGTAGCTTGGTAGTTTTCATGATAATGTGTTTTAAAATTTTATATAAATGTTGTTTTAGGTGTTTTGATGAAGCTAGTGACTTTTACCAGCCTCTTCGTTTCTTTTTAAGATCATTCTCGTTACGTTCATTTCTATCGTCGTGTCGTTCCCTGCGGTCTTCTCTGCGTTCTCTGTTATCTTCGGCGAGCTCTCTTTTCGTGGCGTCGATATCTTCCTTCATGATGTTTGCAAAGTCTAAAACCAGTTGCTTTTTACTTAAGGTTTCGTCTCCATTGTCAAATGCAAAGTCATAAGACTTAAGGGTTTTTAGGATATCGGCTTGGTGCTCTGCTCTGGCAATTTGTTGTTCAAAATCCCTTACATCGTCTCTTCGATCTCTCTGGTCATCTCTTTTATTAACGCGATCGCGGGTCATATCTCTTCGGTCGTCATCTCCATCGTAACGTCCTCTTTCAGAATCTTCCCTATTGCGTCTTATTTCTCGTCGGTCCGAGCGCACTTCTGCAGAGCTTTGAGCAATTTCTTTTCGCGCTTTTTTAGCTTTTTCGCCACTCTGTTCGGTTTCCCTTATCATATCAGCCAACATATCGGCTTTTAGCGTATTCACTTGAGTGACATCTTTAGTTGCAAAAGCTTGGTTAAATAGGTCTATTTTCGCTTTAAAGGCTTCGAGCTCTTTGATGTCTCGCTCCAGCATTTTCTTTCCCTCAACAATTTGTTTTGTGTTTTGTATGGCTTCTTTTGCGTTTTGTGCATTTGCCGTAAGGCTAAAACCAAATAGGATCAATACTAATGTTAGTGAAGTTTTCATAGTGCTATGGTTTTTAAATTAATATGTTTTCTGTCTTAATACATGTACAAAGGTATTTTGATAACCCCTAAGTGTTTAGCAGATGTAAGTGAAGTGACCAAAATTGATGGTGAATTGATCCTTAGTGTAATTGAAATGATTTTGAAAATGAAGAACGAGCCCGAGTTAAAATAAGTTTTGATTCAGCCTTTAAAGTATATTAGAGAAAGTGCCTTCTGAATTCAGAAAATTTGTCCGAAATCTTCAACTATCTAAGAATTTAGGACTCCAGTTTCCTTTTCTTATACCAAAACTATAAGAAAATTAGCTCAACGCTAGCTGGACTTAGATGTTTTTTTTAATTTTAATCATCCCTGTTTCAATTACCCCTATTACATTTTTTGTCATGAGATATATATGTCGGAGCTTAACTTCAATATTTTTAATGTAATCATACTCTTAGGTATTATCCATGGTTTGATTTTTGGGGCTATACTCTTATTAAATAAAAAATTAAAAAGTAAGACCAATGTTTTTCTAGCCTTAACTGTTTTTTCACTAGCATTAAGTAATCTCCAGTATTTTTTAAAGGACGTAGGAGTCGATATTTATCTAAATTATATTCCTTTTATACCGTTCGAGTTTTTAATGCTCCCTTTCTTTTATTTTTTTGTCAAGAGTTATTTGGGTAAAGTTTTAAATACTAAAGAGGTTATCATTTTACTTTCTTTCTTCCCATTTTTTATTGTATACCAATACATCTTTAATGAAAGTTTTTTTAATGCTCAGTTCATTGAATTATTAAATCTATGTATTGAATATTTATCATTGATATATTCATTAATACTTATCATAGTCATTTTTAAAATCATTATTAATTATGAATCCAAAAATAAAGAGTCAACTCATAATATAAAGATAGCTACGAAATGGTTAAGGCAAACCTTGATTATTGGAATGTTTCTATGCATTCTTTGGTTTGTATCCTTAAATCTCTTTGAAAATCTGATTGTTCAAAAGGGATATTATCAATATTACCCATTATGGATAGGGATTTCTATTTTAATTTACTGGATAGGTTATGCCTCAATTATCCAAAGCAACATATATTTTCAGCGAAAAGCATTAAAGAAAGAAATCGGGAGAAGTAAAAAACCTATTATTCTTAAGGGAACAAATCTAAATTCAAATATCGATAAAATTGAAAATGCAATCGATACTGAAAAAAAATATCTAGATCCATATCTAAGCTTAGACCTTTTATCTAATGATTTAAATTTAAGTGTCAGTCTTATTTCCAAGTCTATAAATACCTACAAGAAAATGTCTTTTAGGGATTACATAAACAAACTTAGACTGGAAGAGGCAAAAAAATTATTAAGAGATACAAACTACAATAATTATACGATTACTGCTATAGCATTAGAGTGTGGATTTAGCTCCAAATCAGCTTTTTATAGAGCTTTTAAAAAGCAATATAATACGACTCCAAGTGAATTTAGAAAAGAGTAGGTTTGTCCCATTTTTGTCATTTTGGATGTTATGGGACATCAATATGAATTGATTTAAAGAAGTTTGGGATATTAAACTTATAGGATAAAAACATGAAACAAAGACTTCTGCTTGCTATTCTTTTTCTAGGATGGTTCATCTTGCATCTCGCTTGTCATAAAGACGATACCTTACCCATTGAATTACAAAGTACGGACCTTATACCAAAAATCACAACCATATCTTATGATGGTACCGATGTGCTGTTCAACACGCTTAAGTTACAGTTACATTTAGACCGTTATAAAGAGTCTCGATTTTCCCAAAATATACAGGGCAAATCCACAACCGATACTTTAGGTCTCATTATCGCTACCGATATCATTAAGCAGGTTACCCTAGGCGACTATACGTCCTATACCATGAAGATCGTTCACGAGAACGACAGCACGGTATTCTATAATTTGACCATTGAGTATAAAAATGGGGCTTCCGATTTATTTATTACCAAATACACCCCAACGGACTATTGGCTAAATAATACCAATGAGACCTACCAGGGCGAGGTACAGTCTAAGCGAGCCACGTTAACAGAATATACGGACCCAGAGGATGCATTTAACGAACAGCCAGGCGGTGACCCTGGTAATCCAGATTTAGGCGCTGGTCCTGGAGGTGGCAGTGGGGTGAGTTACAGTGCCGATTATCCCTGGGACTGTATGGGGACGGTGATTGTTTCTACGGAGTTAGAACCCTACCAATGTACCTGTGAGGATCACTGGCCATGGGATAGTTGCGATTGTAGCGATCAGCCGGGTTACGACCAGATTATTGTCTATGCCTGCGAGGAGAGTTGGGATGTAGACCCTTACGATCCTGGTGACATCAGTAATCCTGGTGGAGGTAGTGTGGACCCCATACCCGATGACCCTGCGATTACGGTGACCATAAAACCCGAAAACTGTACTGAGCGTATCGATGGTGACTTAGATGGCGATTGTTCTCTAGATGCTTATGAACTTTGTTTGCTCGGTAATTACGGTCAAGAAGTTTGTGATTGTGTTGCACAAGGAAATATCATTGATGATTGCTACTTTGAATTTAATCCAACAGAATGGATTTTGTATGAAGAAATATCTGGGAATATAATTGACTTGGACGAATATTTAAGTTGCTTTGATAACCCGCCTGCTTCAGCTTCTTTTAAATTAACAGTATTTATTGATCAGCCTATTCCGAATCAAGATGATACATGGACGAATGATGGTACTATCTTTGATCCAGATATTAATGTTGGTCATACATTTATATCTTTAGAAATGAATGATAGTGGAACTATCATCAATCAGAACATTGGATTTTATCCTTCCACAGGGGTAGATCCTGTGGATCCTGAAGTAGCAGGTGCTTGGGTTGATGATGGAGGTCATGATTATGATGTAAGTGTCAGTATTGACTTAAACCAAGCCGATTTTATTAATTTAATTAGTTTTATTCAATCTTATGGTACTCCTACTTATAACTTAAATACAGATAATTGTACTGATGCAGCTATTGAAATTGCCAATTCAGCAGGGATGAATCTACCTGATACAGCAGGTTCTTGGATAGGAGGTGGCGGAAGCAACCCTGGTAATTTAGGGCAAGATGTTAGAAGTTTGAGTAATCCAGATTTAACAATTAATACAACAGGAGGCACAGCATTGTCCAGTACTGGAGCCTGTAACTAAATATGAATATTATGAAAAAAGTACTTTTGATGATTTTTATTATATGTGTATCATGTGTTGAAAAAGACGACAAGACGATAACTTCTAATGGTGTCGGGTCCTTTAAGTTGGGAGAAAAACTGATTGAGGATTATGATAAAGAGGTTTTTGAAATTAAAACCTCCAAAAAAGAAAATGTAATAACTACAATTGTTATTAAATCAGATGAGTTCAAAACAAAAGAGGGGTTTGGCATAGGGTCTAAAATTAATGATATAGAACAAAATATCGGTATAAGTAAAAAGGAAATGGGTTTGAATAAGGGAAAAACCACCATTGGAACAATAGGTAATGGATTACTTTATAAAAACATTTGGTTTATCGATATGGATAAAGACAATATTGTTGATGTTGTGTGGTTAACTTATAGTACTGATTAAACAGAACAATAGATGAAGACTAATAAAAAAGCCCGCCATTGGCGAGCTTTTTAGTTAAGTTATTTTTGGTTTATCGCTCTCGTTTAAAAATGTAACGGGTTACAAATATGCCTTGACCATCACCATCTCCTGCATCACTTTCCGATGAGCTTGACACAAATGCAAGTTCCCATCCTTCTTGCCCCATGGCTATGAGTTTAGAAGTGATGACCGCATCATTGGCGACAATATTTTGAAAGCGAATACCACCGATATTATAGAAGTTAAGGAGTTTGGTTTCCTCAAAATCTTTAACACGAATATTTTTTCGTTTAGACTTGTTTCTGGTGTTGTCGTCTTCCGTTTGTTCGGAAGTGAATTCAGAATAGTCCCTTTCCACATTAGACGATATGAGTCTTGAGCGACCTAAGCCGCTTGGAACAATAGATTCTACGCTTGTAATGACTTTGTATTCAACACTTGGCGATTGATTCTGATTTATAAAAGAAAATGAAATCAGTCCGAAAACGATAGCGACGATGAATAAGATTTTTGTTTTCATAATTGTTGATTTTAGGTTTAAGCTCTAAATTAAAGACTTTTTAGTTAAAAGTTGTTTCTTTGTTATTATTAATCACTTGAATGACAGGAACAGTATATAAATCTACCGGAAGCTGGTACACCGTTAAAACAATGAACGGTAAGTTTTATGAGTGCCGAATAAAGGGAAGGTTTAGACTACAGGGTATTAAAAGTACCAATCCTATAGCAGTTGGTGATAGCGTTCAGTTTGAGTTAGAAACTAAGAATAACAAGGAAACAGGAGTTATAAACCGGATTGAAGAGCGCAGTAACTACATTGTTCGCAAATCAGTAAACCTCTCAAAACAGACGCATATCATTGCGGCTAATATCGACCTAGTCTTTCTTTTGATTACCATAGATAATCCACCTACGTTTACAAGCTTTATCGATCGCTTTTTAGTAACGGCAGAAGCCTATGCCGTTAAAACGGTATTACTGTTCAACAAAATCGATACGTATAATACCGAAGCTTTAAATGAAGTCAACTATTTAATGGCTATTTATAGACCTATAGGTTACGAGTGTATTGAAATTTCAGCTAAAACGGGCCAAAATATTGATAAAGTAAAGACTTTAATGCTCGGTAAAGTGAGTATGTTTTCTGGACACTCAGGTGTCGGAAAATCTACCTTGGTTAATGCTATAGAGCCTTCATTAGAGCTTAAGACTAAAGAGATTTCAGAACAGCACATGCAAGGGCAACATACGACGACTTTTGCAGAAATGTTCGATTTAAGTTTTGATGCCAAAATTATAGATACACCAGGCATTAAAGGTTTTGGTATTGTGGATATGGATAAAGAAGAACTTGGAGATTATTTTCCCGAGTTTTTTGCATTGAAGCAATATTGTAAATTCAATAATTGTCTGCATTTAAAGGAACCCAAATGTGCCGTAAAATTGGCGCTCGAAAATGGTGAGGTATCGTATTCGAGGTACCGCAGTTACCTTCAGATTTTAGAAGGCGAAGAGGAAAATTATAGAACGGATAATTGGGATAACGAATGAAAGTAGTCGTGCAACGCGTGTCTGAAGCCTCTGTGGTTATTGACAAAAAAAAGGTGGCGTCCATAAAGAATGGATTGTTGGTGTTGTTGGGTATTATCAATGAGGATACACATGAAGATATAGAATGGTTGTGCAAAAAAATAATTAACCTCAGGATTTTTCCTGACGAAAATAACATTATGAATACGTCCTTGCTTGATGCAAAAGGGGAGCTCATTTTGGTAAGTCAATTTACACTACACGCCAGTACCAAAAAAGGGAATAGGCCGAGCTATATCAAAGCAGCCAAGCCAGATGTAGCCATTCCTTTGTATGAAATGTTTAAAGAAAAATTACAGTCACACTTAAGTCAACCCATTCAAACAGGCCAATTTGGGGCAGATATGAAAGTGCAGCTTATCAATGACGGCCCCGTCACCATAATCATAGACTCTAAGCAAAGAGAATAACGATTTAAAAAGGGATTAAAACGCAAAAAAATGCGAATAATCGAAAAATTCAAAATTGTAGGGATAAGGTGACAATTATCATTTGGATAATAGAATTTCCTTTTTATCTTGTTCACCTAAACTTAATGTAATGACTAAAATAAAAACTGCGGTTTTTAGTGTCTTGCTGTTTATACCTTTTCTTAGCCTTTCCCAAACAGAAGATCTATATAAATCCGAGTCCATTCCCACAGAACTTAAAAACAAAGTAAATGCTGTAGTCAGACTTAATCAACTGGATGTTACTATAGATGCTCAAGATGACCTATCCATGGTTCATAAGAGAATTGTAACAGTCTTAAATGAAAAGGGGAATGCTGTAGTTGGCGCGATTTCTGGATATGATAAATACAACAAGATAAGGCGGATTGAAGCCAAGATTTTTAATGCAGAGGGTAAGGAGATAAAAAAGTTTAAGAAGAAAGATTTTATAGACCGCAGTGCCGTAGATGGAGGTACCTTATATTCTGACTCAAGAGTTATGTTTATGGGTTATATGCCTGTAGATTATCCTTATACAGTGGAGTTCTCTTGTGAAATTGAGTCGTCCAATACGGCTGCAATTCCGACCTGGAGACCTATAAATAATTACTATGTAGGTGTAGAGAAAGATAGATACACTTTAACAGATAATGCAAATTTAGGCTTGCGCTTTAAGGAAAAAAATCTCAGGGATTATAATATTACAAAGAATAATTCTCCGACTTCACTTCAACTTACCTTAGAAATGGCAAGTCCGATTGTACCAGAACAATTAAGTCCGTCGTATCATAAGCTTTTTCCTCAAGTGCTAGTTGCGGTAGAAAATTTTTCATTTTATGGTGTTGAGGGCCAGGCTAAAAACTGGTTGGAGTTTGGGAATTGGATGAATAATGCCCTTTTGGAAGGAAGAAACCAAGTAACCGAAGCGACAAAAAGCGAGATTTTAAAATTAACAGAGAACTATCAGGACCCATTGGCAAAAGCTAAGGCCGTGTTCGAGTACGTTCAAGAGAATACACGATATATTAGTGTACAAGTTGGGATAGGAGGAGTGCAGCCGATTTCTGCATTAGAGGTCGATGAATTAAAATATGGGGATTGCAAAGGGTTGACTAATTATACCCAAGCTCTACTTGAAATAGCAGGGGTTGAATCGTATTACTCTATTGTAGAAGCAGGAAATGAAATCGTAGATTTAGAAGATGATTTTGCATCGTTGGAGCAAGGCAATCATATTATATTAGCGATTCCTACAGAGCAAGATATGGTTTGGTTGGATTGTACCAGCCAATTACATCCATTTGATTTTATTGGTGATTTTACAGACAGTCGAAATGTCCTTGTTATTAAACCAGATGCCAGCGAAATAATTAAAACAAAGGTATATCCTGATAGTTTAAATTATCAATATACCCATGCCCAAATTAAACTTGATCCCACCGGTAACTTACAGTCTACCATTAATAGAAAAACAAAAGGCCTGCAATATGATAATAGATTCTATCTAGAGAGGCAGTCTAACGATGATATCATAGAATATTATAAAGAATACTGGGACTACGTCAATAATCTTGAAGTCTTAAAATACGATTTTAACAATAACAAAATTGATGTGGTATTCAATGAGACTATTGAAGTTTTTGCTGGTAATTATGGGACTTTGACTGGTGATAGATTATTATTTAAGCCCAACATTTTTAATCAAAACACATACGTGCCAAAACGATATAGAAATCGAAAAATGCCAATTGAAATAGCGCGTGGCTATTTAGATGAAGATAGTTTTGAAATCGAATTACCAGAAGGATATGAAGTAGAGGCCTTGCCTAATGATGTTTTAGTTGAAACCAAATTTGGGAAATACCAATTAAAGCTAAAAAATAATGGTGATTCAATTTCTTGTACTAGGAAATTATTCATTAAGAAAGGGGAATATCCAAGTACGGATTATAAAAGTTATAGAGACTTCAGAAAGCAGGTTTCAAAAGGAGATAATTCAAAAATAGTATTAAAATTAATTAGTTAAAGATGGTTAAAAGACTTATAATTCTTGTCGTTTTATGGGGAGTTGTTCAATTCTCTTCTTCACAAAGTGTCGAATTTGGAAAAGTATCCATGGAGGAGCTAAAAGAAAAGGCGTATGCTAAGGATTCGTCGGCTAATGCCGCTGTTCTCTATAAATATCGCAAGACCTACTTTGCATCAAATGTTTCGAGCTTTTCCCTTATTACTGAAGTTCACGAGCGCATTAAAATATATAATAAAGATGGCTTTGACAAAGCTACCATATCATTAACCTTGTATAAGAGCCGTGGCACTAAAGAGAATATAGGTAAGCTAAAAGCCTATACTTATAATTTGGAAGATGGTCGAATAAAAAAGACTGAACTTGAGAAAGACCAGATTTACAAGAGTGAGTACAGCTACAATTATAACGAGGTGAGATTTACAATGCCCAATGTTAAAGAGGGTTCGGTATTAGATATTAAATATAAGATTACCTCGCCGTTTTACTTTAATATTGATGAGTTTAGATTTCAATATGATATCCCTGTCAAAAAGCTGGAGGCCGAACTACGTACGCCAAAAGTTGCCAATTTTAATCCCAAACATAAGGGCTATATTGATTTTTATCCTCAAAGGACCAGAGTCAGGGATGTCCGTATGAATATGCCTGCCGATGTACTTAAGTATACTTTAGAGGATGTGCCAGCAATGAAAGAAGAGAGCTTTGTGAATAATATAGATAACTATAGGGCGGGAGTGACTTTTGAGTTAACATCCATCATTATTCCCGGTAATGCACCACAATATTATTCTAAAACATGGGGAGATGTGGCCAAAATGATTGGAAACACGGATGACTACAAAAACGAATTGGATAAAACCAACTCTTTTGACGATTCCTTAGATGAATTAATTGCTAATGAGACCGATAATATGGGTAAAATGAAGGCCATATTTAAACATGTAAAAGAGAACATAAAATGGAATGGTGTCGATGGCAAGTATTTCCAAAAAGGGATTCGGAAAGCATTAAAAGAACGTAAAGGTAATGCGGCCGATATAAACTTAACCATGGTGGCTATGTTGCGCTATGCGGGAATTGATGCAAATCCATTAGTCATAAGTACAAGAGATAATCTTGTGCCGTTTTTCCCTACGGTAGATCGCCTTAATTATGTCATTGCCTATGCTGTAATGGATGGAGAACAATATTTTCTAGATGCTACAGACGAATTTAGTGATATAAATATGTTACCGCTCAAAGACTATAATTGGAAGGGCATTTTAGTAGATAACAATAAAATGGTATGGAGTAATGTTGGCATAAAAGAACCTACTTTTGGTGTTTCACAGTATATAATAAATGCCAGTATAGACGAAGAAGGAATTCTTGAAGGTGATTTAAAAGCACGATATACCAATCATAGTGCGTATCAATTCAGAAATAATTTTAAAAACAAACAAGATTTAGAAACTTTTATTATCGCCAAAGAAGGACGTCTCGAAGATATAGAGATATCGGATTATAAAGCCGAAAATACGGATATTTCTGAGGGTTATGTTTCTGAGTCCTTTACCTTTTATAAAGAGTCTTCTGCAGATGTTATTGATGATAAAATTTACGTTGTTCCGAGCCTATTTTTTAAAATTTCTGAAAATCCTTTTAAAACAGAAAAGCGCGAATATCCGATTGATTTTGGTTATCCGACAAAAGAACGCTATATGACCAATATAACAGTACCTGATGGTTACGTTGTTGAGTCCATACCAGAACCATTGATTTTACAACTACCTGAAGACCTTGGAAAGTTTCAGTTTTCTCCAAAAGTTGTTGGAAATAAAATTAACTTAGCAGCCTTTATTGAGTTGAAACAGTCGATTGTGGGACCGGAAATGTATCCATATCTGCAAGCGTTTTTTAATCAAATCATTGACAAACAGAAGGAACAAATCGTATTAACAAAGTCCAAATAATGAATATCAAAGACGCACAGAAAGCGGTTGACCATTGGATAAAAGCCCATGGTGTAAGATACTTCAATGAACTTACAAATATGGCCCAACTTACAGAAGAAGTTGGTGAAGTGGCACGAATTATTGCAAGGCGCTACGGCGAACAAAGTGAAAAAGAAAGTGACAAGGATAAAGACCTAGGAGAAGAATTGGCCGATGTGCTATTTGTAGTCCTGTGTTTAGCTAACCAGACCGGCATTGATTTGCAGGAAGCTTTTGATAGGAAAATGGACAAAAAAGCCAAACGCGATCACGATAGACACCATAATAATGATAAATTAAAGTAGATTTGCTACTTAATTAATATCAAATATTTGTGGACGTTCACATTCATAGGTCAACGACTCATCGCAAGTCGTCCCTTACCATAACAGGTTCAAAAAGCGAATCCAATAGAGCACTATTGCTACAAGCTTTATATCCTCAAGTTAGTATCGAAAATGTATCGAACTCTGATGATTCTGTACTGATGAAAAAAGCTTTGGTGGCCAAAGATGATCATATTGATATTCATCATGCAGGAACGGCGATGCGATTTTTAACGGCTTATTTTTCTATTCAAGAGGGTCGAGACGTGATCTTAACAGGCTCTTCACGGATGAAAGAGCGACCTATAAAAATTCTCGTAGACGCCCTAAGAGATCTTGGTGCTGATATAGCATATCTGGAAAATGAGGGTTTTCCACCTTTACGAATAAAAGGAAAAAAACTAGTGAATTCCAGAGTGACTTTAAAGGCTAATGTGAGTAGCCAGTACATTTCGGCGCTCCTATTAATCGCGTCGCGATTAGGCGATGGCTTAGAACTTACTTTAGATGGAATGATAACTTCCGTACCTTACATTAAAATGACCTTAAGTCTTTTGGATCAGCTAGGCATTGAAAATAGCTTTGAGGGCGGTACCATTGTGGTAAAACCTTTTTCTCCAAAATTCGAATCTAAAACCATTGTTGTAGAGTCCGATTGGTCATCAGCATCCTACTATTATAGTATTATAGCCTTGAGTGATTTAGATACCGAAATCACATTAAGCACGTATAAGAATGAATCGCTTCAAGGTGATTCGGTTTTGGCTGAAGTATACCAAGCGTTTGGGATTGAGACTATTTTTCGTAGTAATGCGATAACACTCAGAAAGGCCGCCATTATAGATGAAACATCGTCAATTCGTTTTGATTTAAGTAATGCGCCAGACATTGCGCAAACCATTGCCGTTACTGCTTTTGGTCTAGGATTAGAATGTTATCTCACAGGCTTACATACCTTAAAGATTAAGGAGACCGATCGCTTGGTAGCCCTAAAAACTGAATTAGAAAAGCTAGGAGCTGAGGTCAGTATTACAGAGGCGACCTTACATCTTAAACCGGCTGAGACTATAAACGGTAATATCTCAATTGCTACCTATAATGACCACAGAATGGCCATGGCCTTTGCCCCATTAGGATTAAAAACAACATTACACATTCAAAATGCGGATGTGGTAAGTAAATCCTATCCTCAGTTTTGGAAGGATTTAAGTGCTGTTGGATTCCGTTTAAAATAAACCCGTATTTACTTGACAAGGCCTATGTTGAGATTGTATATTTGCAACTTCAAAAAAATAAACCACCTCATATGAAATTATCGCACTTCAATTTTAACCTTCCTGAAGAATTATTAGCAGAACATCCAGCAGAGCACAGAGATGAATCTCGACTGATGGTTTTGGATAGAGCTAATCAAAAAATCGAACACAAATTGTTTAAAGATGTTATCGATTATTTTGATGAAGGCGATGTTATGATTTTAAATAACACCAAAGTTTTTCCTGCAAGACTTTATGGTAATAAGGAAAAGACGGGAGCCCGTATTGAAGTTTTTTTACTTCGCGAGTTAAATCAAGATCAACGTCTATGGGATGTTTTGGTAGATCCCGCGCGTAAAATTAGGATAGGGAATAAATTGTATTTCGGGGATGACGAAACTTTAGTCGCCGAAGTCATTGATAATACGACCTCTAGAGGGCGTACCTTACGTTTCCTCTATGATGGATCCTATAATGATTTTAGAAGAAAGTTGACCGAGCTAGGAGAAACACCACTGCCAAAATATATTAAACGTGCTGTGGAACCCGAAGATGAAGAGCGTTATCAAACTATATTTGCCAAGAATGAAGGAGCAGTAGCTGCACCAACGGCCGGATTGCATTTTTCAAAGCACCTTTTAAAGCGTTTGGAAATCAAAGGTGTGGATATGGCTGAAGTGACACTACATGTAGGGCTAGGAACTTTTAATCCGGTAGAGGTTGAAGATTTGTCCAAGCACAAAATGGATAGTGAAGAAATAGTGATTACGGAGCGTGCTGCTGATGTTGTGAATCGAGGTATTGACAACAAGAAACGCGTTTGTGCTGTTGGTACCACATCTATGCGTACCATAGAGAGTTCCGTCTCTTCCAATGGTCGATTAAATCCTTTTGAAGGTTGGACTAATAAGTTTATTTTCCCGCCTTATGATTTTAGTATAGCCAACTGTATGATTACTAATTTTCATACGCCAAAATCCACCTTATTGATGATGATATCGGCATTTGCTGGACATGATTTTGTAAAGCATGCCTATGAGGAAGCCGTAAAGGAAAAATACAGGTTTTATTCTTATGGTGATGCCATGCTTATTATCTAAATTGAAATTAAAAATACATATTAGAGCCTCTGCACTTCGACTTTGCTAGTGACAAGAGGCTTTTTTTATTAAGTGGATCATATCATATTTAAGTACTTTTACACCAGATGGAAGTTAAAAAGAAAGACATAAGAGCATTAACTAAAGATCAGTTAAGGGATTTCTTTGTAAAGCAAGGTGATAAGGCGTTTAGGGGTAACCAAGTGTATGAGTGGTTATGGCAGAAGTCCGCACATAGTTTTGAAGATATGACCAATATATCTTTAAAAACTCGTGAAATGCTCAAAGATCATTTTGTGATTAATCATATAAAGGTCGATCAAATGCAACGCAGTGCCGATGGCACCATTAAAAATGCAGTGCGATTGCATGATGATTTAATTGTGGAGTCGGTCTTAATTCCTACGCCTACGCGCACCACAGCTTGTATATCTTCCCAGGTAGGCTGCAGTTTGGATTGTAAATTTTGTGCTACTGCAAGATTAAAACGTATGCGTAATCTTAATCCCGATGAGATCTACGACCAGGTTGTTGCTATAGATAATGAGAGTCGATTGTACCATGGTAGGCCTTTGAGTAACATTGTATTTATGGGTATGGGCGAACCACTTATGAATTACAATAATGTACTTAAAGCCATAGATAAAATTACTTCTCCTGAAGGTTTGGGAATGTCACCAAAACGTATTGTGGTTTCTACTTCCGGGGTACCTAAGATGATTAAAAAAATGGCAGATGATGGCGTAAAGTTTAAATTGGCGGTCTCCTTACATTCTGCCATTGATGAAGTAAGAACGTCTATTATGCCATTTAATGCCACATTTCCGTTAGAGCAATTGCGGGAGGCCTTGCAATATTGGTATGCCAAGACCAAGCGTAGAATTACATATGAGTATGTGGTTTGGGATGGGATTAACGATCGACGCAAAGACGTAGATGCCTTAGTGGAGTTCTGCAAATTTGCTCCCAGTAAAGTCAATCTAATTGAGTATAATCCTATAGATGATGGAGAGTTCCAACAAGCAGATTCAAAAGCATTGGATATGTATATTAATGTACTCGAAGCGCATCGCATAACAGTTACTGTAAGGCGAAGTCGAGGAAAAGATATAGATGCTGCTTGTGGTCAGTTAGCTAATAAAGGATAATAAAAAAGCGGCTCTATGCCGCTTTTTTACCAATATATTATACTCTAAGGAGTTAATTCTTTATGAATTTTATGGTTTTAGAACCACCATCTACAAATACTTTTGCTAAATATACGCCATTATTTAGAGACGCAACGTTAACAGAAATTGAAGCACCAGATAAAGGTCTAGATATTACACTCTGCCCTAACATGGAATAAACTTCAATCTTGGTCAAGGGTGTTGCAGAAGACTCTAAATTAAGCGATTTACTCGCTTTATGATAATAATATGAAAAGTTGTTTTCGTCAAATTCATTAATACTTAGTGCTTGGCTGGAAAGACCTATAGTGTCAATGAATGCTGAGTTTCCTGCAGTCGCAGAAGCTAAAAAACTAGATTTATCATGGATTCCAAAATAATACTGTCCATCAGAAGGGGGAGTATATGTTACTGATCGTTGCACATATGTTATATTTTCTAAATCATCAAGCGTCAGCAGAATGGTATTTCCAGTTCCATCATTAGTGGTAGAAACTGCAATCTCAAGATCTTTATTTGGTCTTGTGAAAGACGAAACGTCTAAATTTCTTTGAAAGAAAGAAAATGTATATTCATTTGCCGTCGTTAAATCAAAAGGACCAATGTAAACCCAAGCGTCAGCGTCTACCGTTGTTGTTGTGTTGTTGGCAAATAATGAGGCTACACCATCATTCGCAAAATCATTTGTGGTATCACCATCTGTTAAATTATCGACATTAAAATTCCAGCTACCTGTACCAGCAAAAGAAAGTCCGAAGTTTAACAATAAAGCCTGATTGGCATCTGGTTCTAAATCCTCACTATATGGCAAATTATTTAAATTGGATGGACTCGTTCCAACGATTAACTCTGTATAATTTGATAAATCACCTCCGCCACAATCTTCCCTTACGAAGACATTATAAGATACACCCGACATTAAACCAGTTAGTTGATAGGTATCCGAATTTGTAATTGAGGCGGTGCTTCCACCAGACCCTTGGGTGTAAGGGAAAACTCCCCATTCTATGTCATAATCACCAGGTGCATCCATTGATATGTCGGCAGTTGTCTGGGAAAAATCGTCGAAAGAAACACTGGGATTTAAACATCCTCCAACGAGGTCAATATTATCTATAATCCATCCATCACCATCATCATTCGTCATTACAAACGCTATATAAACACTTGAACCAATGTAAGCTGATAAATCGACTACAAAACTTTCAAATACTTGGGCTGTTGGTATATCGGTTTCAGCTACTGTTAAGAGTGGCGCTGAAAAATCTGGGATATTTGTTTGACTCGCCATTGTAGAAACCCTTACGGTTATATCAGAGAAAAAGTTTCCGGCATTTAAATCCGTCAAATCAAACGTAAGATTGCTATTTGTGGATGTTATAGCAACTTGAGGCGAAACTAACCAGTCTTCCGCTAGTCCACCATCAACATCCTCCCATATAATTAGAGGGAACCCATTATTATTCCATACCCAGGTTTCATTGGGGCCTAGACCGTTAGCTCCGGGGAAAATGGCCCAAGTGGCAGGTATTTCAGTATCAAAGGTTTCAGGAAATTGCGCATAACTTACAAAGCTTATACATAAGGTAATGAATAATAAAGTAATTCTTTTCATAAATGTTTGTTTTTGGATTAATTAATTCCGCCTAAAATAGTAAATAATTTCTTATAATTTATGTTAAATCGTTAATGTTCAATTTATCGGGGAAAAAGGTCAAGATAAATTGAATTTTACATCCAACACATAAAATAATTGGTTAGTTCTGAATTGCTTTATTTAATAAACTATGGATTTACTCGTTATCAAAATTGCAAAAAAAAAGTCCCAGTATTGGGACTTTTTTACAATTTAGAAAAATACTAATTCTTTATAAATTTAATGGTTTTAGAGCCACCGTCAACAAATATTTTTGCCAAGTAGACGCCATCCTGAAATTTCGAGACATCAATAGATTCCAAAGTGTTCGATAAAGGTTTAGAAAGCACATTCTTTCCGAGTATAGAATAGATTTCAACATTGACCATAGGCATATTTGAAGATTCTAAATTAAGCGACTTCAATTCATTATTATAATTGTAGCTAAACCTATTAAGCTCAAAATCGCTTACGCTCAATGAGGTATCTACAGAAAAATCATCGACCATAAACCCAAATTGGTCAAATGAAACACAATTAATACCAATAAATATATCCTGTCCATCATATGCTGATAAGTCTGCAGTGAATTGTCTCCAAGTTATATCATTATTAGGAACACTTTCTGGATTTGCCGATATAATAGCGAAACTTCCAGGTGCTGTATCGGTTGTCGACACACCAACTGTAAACATTTCATTAGAGAAATTGGCATCACACCCCTTATACCAAAATGACATTGTATTTCCACTCGCGGCTAGGGATATCTGAGGCGATATTAACCAGTCATCATTTCCTTGCCCCATAGAAGGAACGGCAGCAAAACATACTATGCCTTTAACACTATTATAGCCTTCCCAGTTACTGGTGGCTGATGGTGTTAATGGATCTGTGGTTGTTGTTGAATTAAAAATTTGGAAGGATTTTGCTGCTCCAGATTCAGGAAAAGTAACACCAGTAAATCCATATGTCGGTAACATGTCGACATCAGTCAAGGTCCAAGAGCCTACGCCAGTGATAGCAAAATCGGTATACGACTCAAAGTCGTCAAAGAATAAATTTGTTTGAGCATAATTGAGCTTAAATAAAGCTAACGCAAATAAAAGTAGAGTAATTTTTTTCATAAAGTTTGATTTTGATTAATTGTCTTAAAGTTACAAATAATTCGCTTTCAATTATGTTAATAACCGTATAAATCCATTTTTGTTAATTAAAACAACCTTTATTCGTAATTTTGCAATGTTTTTAGCCAAAAATGAAAATAACGGAACAAATAAAACAGCCTATAGCCTATGAGATGGAACTTTTTGAACAAAAGTTTCAGCTCTCTATGGCCAGCAAGGTCGCTTTGCTTAACAGAATAACCCATTATATCGTTAATCGCAAAGGCAAACAAATGCGTCCCATGTTTGTGTTCTTGGTCGCTAAGATGTTAAATAATGGGGAGGTGAGCGACCGAACCTATCGTGGTGCTTCCGTTATAGAGCTGATTCATACGGCAACCCTAGTACATGATGATGTGGTGGATGACAGCAATAGACGAAGAGGTTTCTTCTCCATAAATGCGCTTTGGAAAAATAAAATAGCGGTTTTGATTGGGGATTATTTGCTATCTAAAGGCTTGCTACTTTCTATTGACAATAACGATTTTGACCTATTAAAGATTATTTCTGTGGCGGTCCGTGAAATGAGCGAAGGCGAACTGTTACAAATCGAAAAAGCCAGACAGCTCGATATTACCGAAGCCATCTATTATGACATCATAAGGCAAAAAACCGCTACTTTAATTGCTGCTTGTTGTAGTCTTGGCGCCGCCTCCGTAAAACCGCATTCGACTGAAGTCGAAACGATGCGAAAGTTTGGTGAGCTTATTGGCATGGCTTTTCAAATAAAAGATGATTTGTTCGACTACGGTGATGAACAAATAGGAAAGCCAACGGGAATTGACATCAAGGAGCAGAAAATGACCTTACCCTTAATACATGTCTTAAATAAGTGCTCTAAAAAAGAGAAATCCTGGCTTATTAATTCCGTTAAGAATCACAATAAAGATAAAAAACGTGTCAAGGAAGTCATTGCTTTTGTAAAATCTAATGGAGGACTAGAATATGCCATTTCAAAAATGAAAGCCTTTCAGGAAGAAGCACTCAACTTATTGATTAATTACCCTGAATCTCCCTATAAATCTTCATTACAACTCATGGTAAATTACGTTATTAATAGAAAAAAATAGGTGTAACTATCAGTATATCATAATTTTATAAAAAAAATAAAATATTTTTCACCTTCCAGACAACCATTAATATGGAATTGGCGTCTATATCAATAGAAGTGCAATCGTAACCAACAAGATGAAAGTTATACAACTTCATAAAAACGAAACAAAACTTATACAACGAGCGGCGAAGAATAATCGCGAGGCACAGCATATATTGTATGAGTTGCACGCGCCAAAAATGTTAAGTGTGTGCAGATATTACATAAAAGATGTTTATCAGGCGGAAGAAGTGATGCTGAATGGGTTTTTTAAAGTGTTTAAATACTTAAAAACATTTAAAAATGAAGGGAGTTTTGAGGGTTGGATACGACGTATTATGGTCAGGGAAGCGATTTCATACTTGAGACAAAAAAAGACAATAGAATTTGCGGCAGAAGACGAGTATTTAGAGCATGACTATAACAATAATATTAAAACCAATATTGAGGTTGCTGAAATTCAACAATTGATAGACAGTTTACCCGAAGGCTATAAAATGGTATTTGTAATGTATGCTATAGAAGGCTATAAACACCACGAAATAGCAGATTTGTTGAACATCTCGGAAGGCACATCCAAATCGCAATTGTTTAAAGCAAGGCAGATGTTACAGAAAAAGATTAAAGAATTAAATAAGAGCAGTTATGGCACCAATTAAATTCGAAGAACAATTAAAGGACAAGCTCGAGAAACGCAGCTTACAACCATCAACCGATAGTTGGGCAAAATTGTCTGAGCGCTTAGATGCAGAAGAAAAGGATTCAAGAAAGCCATGGTTGGGTTGGTTAAGTATAGCTGCAGGGATTATTATTCTACTTGCAATAGTAGTGCGGACTTTTGGGCCTAATAACGCCCAAGAAACTCAACCTCAATTTGTTGAGGAAGAAAACATAGAGAAGGTTAATGAGATTCCATTGCCTACTTCTAACAAAAATGAACCCATCGAATTAGCGGTAGAAGATGAAACGATGCATAAGGACACTAATGATAGTGAACCAGAAAAAGTTACTGAGATTATCAACTCTAAATCAGTCATCAAAAAAAGAGCAAAAACACAACTAGCAGAACATAAGGCTACTACCACTCCTGCCGAGGAACCCAAACCAAAAGAAGCCATTAACAACGCTAATGACATTCAAAAAGCTATAGTGAATGAAACTCAAATCAATAAAGAAGCTGTTGCCATAGCACTCAAAGAGTTAAATACGGAAAAGCCATCAGTGACAGATAGGGAAGTTGATTCGCTCTTAAAATTAGCGAGCAAGGAGCTGCTTAAAGATAGATTGTTGAAGGATAGCAGTAAAACTGTGGATGCACAGTCCCTACTAGAAGCTGTAGAAGATGAAATGGGGCAGTCCTTTAGAAGTAAAGTTTATGAAGCGCTTAAGGATGGCTACAAAACTGTAAAAACGGCTGTAGCGGAACGTAACAATTAGTATTAGAATCAAATTAATCAAATATATCATCAAAAAACGAACAGTTATGAACACAATTACACGATTAGTAGTATACCTCATTATCGCATTGACGGTTGCTACGGCAAATGCACAAGACACAAAACAAGACAGTACAAAGACGTCTTCTAACGATTACAAGATAGAAGCGCTTAAGGAACTAAAAGTAAAAATTGAAAAAGAAGAACGCGAGTATTTAAAACAGGAAATTGAATCTATCAATCAGCGTTTAGACGATAAGCAAATTACCCCTGCAGAAGCAGAGGTGCTAAAAAAAGAAGCTGCTAAAAAGAGAGCAGCTAATATTGAAAATAGATTAGCGATAATCGACAATAAAATAGCACTTCTAGGTAGAAATGAACCAGGTTATGATACAAATAATGATGCAGATGCTTATTTTTCAATCAAGTTTGGGGACGACGAGGATGAATGGACTGCCGTGCGATTTGGAAGAAAGAACAAGCCCAGAAAATACGATAGACGTACCACCTCGGACATTGTCTTCGCCTTTGGGTTTAACAATGCCTTAATCGATGGGCAAGACTTAGGCGACTCACCTTATAAAATTGCAGGCTCAGGTTTTATGGAGTTAGGTTATGCTTGGAAAACTAGAATTTTTGACAATACCAATTTTTGGAGAGTAAAGTATGGATTTTCGTTTCAGTGGAACAAATTGGATATAAAGGACAATCAGTTTTTGGTGAACGATAATGATAATATCACCTTACAAGAATTTTCGGTTGAACTCAATAAAGCCAAGTTTAGAACAACCAATTTGGTGTTTCCAGTGCACTTAGAATTTGGGCCATCCAGAAAAATAGAACGAAAAGAATACTTTAGATATTCTACAAGTAATCAATTTAAAATGGGACTGGGGGGTTATGCTGGTCTAAACATCGGCAGTATGCAAAAACTAAAGTATAAGGAAGACGGCAATCGCATTAAGGATAAGCAACGCGGAGGATTTGAAGTCAACGAATTTGTGTATGGTCTTAGTGGCTATTTGGCTTGGGGCGATATCGCCTTGTATGTGAAGTACGATCTCAACCCCTTGTTTAAAGATCAGGCGGTTGACCAAAACAATATCTCGGTCGGTATCCGTTTTGATATGGATTAAACCAATCAATCACTGCATTAGATAAAACCTTAGTCGCTTCAGGACTAAGGTTTTAAACTTCAAAAATAAATACCTAAGTATTCTGGGATCTTATGAGATCTATCAGGATATCTATTCTCTTTTTTTAAAATGCAAACATAATGGGATTATGAACAAAAGACTTCATTATATCGATTGGTTAAGGGTATTGGCTTTTATGACATTAATTCTTTTTCATTGTGCCGTACCATTTGTAGGGCACTACACTTGGGAAATTAACAATGAGGATACCTCGCCTTGGATTACCAGAATTATTTGGTGGACCCATCAGTGGAGACTTCCGCTACTCTTTTTTATCGCCGGAGTAGGTGTGCGATTCTCATTGAGAAGGCGCTCCATACTGGCATTTTTTGGTGAACGCACTTTAAGACTATTATTGCCTCTAACATTTGCAATTTTCTTTATTACACCAATTCAAGTATATTTTGAATGGCTGCAAAAAGGAAGGATAAGTTCGAGTTTTATTGAATTTTATCCACAAGTATATCAGATCATTCCATACCCTGAAGGTGCTTTTACGTGGAGCCATATGTGGTTTGTCGCTTATTTATTTGTGTTTACTATTGTATTGCTTCCTGTTTTTAGTTTGGCCAAACTAAAATGGCCTACACGCTTTAAACCATTACTAAACAAAATTTTTTCTGCACCTATGGCTAACCTAATTATGGCTTCGCCATTTATACTCTATTTTTATACATTATTTGTCGATTGGCCAGAACAAGGAAGTTTAATTGATGACTGGTTTGTTTTTATATCATCAATGACATTTTATGTTTTTGGATTCTTTTTTAGTGGTATTAACTCATTTTGGCAAGCCTGTCTGAAATATAGACGTATCTACCTCTTTATTGCACTTTCATTAGCTGTGTTTTTGTTTTCCAAATATTATTGGAACTGGTTTGAAAATAAGCCCGATCAACAAAATGCACATCTATATATCTATGGGTTTTTGAATGGCATCCATATATGGGTTATCATCCTAGCTTCCATTGGCTATGCAATGCGATATCTTAATTATTCAAATAAGTATTTAAGTTATTTAAATAAGGCCATTTATCCATTTTATATACTTCATCAGGCCGTTATTGTAGCATCGGGGTATTATGTGCTTCAGTTAGATTTGGGTATAGGTGTGAAGTTGCTTATTTTAATAATACTATGTTTAGTGAGCATTTGGTTGCTCTATCATTTTATAGTTAAAAATACTGCTATCACCAGAGTTTTGTTTGGAATGAAATGGAAAAAAATGAAATAGTTTTCACTAATTGGAAACTGTGGATTCAATTTTTGAGTGTTATGAGCCCTAATCCGTTAGTGGGTTAGGGCTTTTGTTAATTGGCAATAATAAAGCAATTGCTATACTTCGACTTTGCTGACCTAGATTGATTTTTCGACAATTAAACGAAATTCGTCATTTATCATGACAATCTCAAATAACTTTTCAACACATATTTCTAATACAAATAGATTGTCTTAAATTTATTCCCGCGAAAGCGGGAGTCCGCTTATTTGTAACTTTAATTTGATAAGGTCCCCATTTTCATGGGGAATATTATGATCTCACAAAACACCATAGCACAAGTCTTTGAAACTGCCCGCGTAGAGGAGGTAATCGGGGATTTTGTACAGCTTAAAAAAGCCGGGAGTAACTTCAAAGGCTTAAGCCCTTTTAGTGAGGAGCGCACACCGAGTTTTATGGTTTCTCCGGTAAAACAAATCTGGAAGGATTTTTCTAGTGGCAAAGGTGGTAATGCCGTTACCTTTTTAATGGAACATGAGCATTTTACATATCCGGAGGCCATACGTTACTTGGCAAAGAAATACAACATCGAGATTGAAGAAACTGAACGTACCGATGCCGAAAAAGCGCAAGCTGATGCTAGGGAAAGTTTGTATTTGGTGAGTGAATATGCCAACACGTATTTTCAGAATACCTTACATAAAACAGACCAAGGGAAGGCTATTGGCCTAAGCTATTTTAAGGAACGTGGTTTTACAGAAGAAACTATAAAGAAATTCCAGTTAGGCTACTCTCTAGATGAGTGGCAGGCCTTTACGGATGAGGCTTTAGGAAAAGGTTATCAATTAGAATTTTTGGAACAAACGGGACTTACCATTGTAAAGGAAGAAAGACGATTCGACAGGTTTAAGGGACGCGTTATGTTTCCGATTCATAGTATGAGTGGTCGTATCCTAGGGTTTGGCGGTCGTATTTTAACCAATGATAAAAAAGCAGCCAAGTACCTCAATTCACCAGAGAGTGATATCTATCATAAAAGTAAGGTACTTTACGGTTTGTACTTTGCTAAACAGACCATTGCTAAAGAAGATAATTGTTATTTGGTAGAAGGGTACACTGATGTGATACAGTTCTATCAGACGGGAGTTAAAAACGTTGTATCGTCTTCAGGTACGGCATTAACGCCCGAACAGATAAGACTCATCAATAGGCTTACCAAGAACATTACGGTGCTTTTTGATGGGGATGCGGCTGGAATTAGAGCTTCCATTCGAGGGATTGATCTCATCTTAGAGCAGGGCATGAACGTGAAGGTATGTACCTTCCCGGATGGCGAAGATCCAGATAGTTTTGCCAAGTCGAATACTTTGGAAGAACTTACCAATTATCTCAATGAAAATGCCAAGGATTTTATTCAGTTTAAGGCCTCACTTTTAGTTAAGGAGACGCATAATGATCCTATAAAAAAGGCAGAAACCATTCGGGAAATTGTCAATAGTATATCTAAAATACCTGATGCCATCAAACGTGAAATCTATATTCGCGAATGTGCGTCCATTATGGATATAAGTGAAAATGTACTGTTCAGCACCTTGGCGCAGATTAGCAAAAAGGAATTTCAGGAAGCCAATAAAACATACAAACAAGCGCAAAAAGCTTTTGATGTGGTGAAAAATGAGTCGCAACAGAAGCCAAAAGTGGATGTGCAATATGAGCTGGAGCGCAAGATTATTGAAATTCTGATGCTGTATGGCAACCGAACAGAACAGTTTGAAGATCTAATTTTAAAGGAAGACGAAGTGTCTGGTGAACTACTACTAGAACCAGCAATTCATGAAGCACGCGTATTCGAAAAAATCTATCTCGATCTACAAGAAGATGAAATGATGTTCTCCAATGAAAAGTTTAGGCAATTATACTATTCCATTATAGATAAACTCAACCAAGACGACCATTTCTCAACGAAGGATTTTATCAATCACCTGGACCAAGAATCCGCTAGTGAGGTTACTAGTATTTTAATGGAAGATGAAAAATACAATCTCCATGATTGGGAGCGCAATCAAATCATCCCTAAAGAGAAGGAACATTCGATAGCCCAATTAGTGAGTCAGACCATTCTAAGCTTACGTTGTTATCTTATAGACCAAAAAGTGGCCGAGTACAAAAACGAAACTTTAAAAGACAACGTAGATTCAAGGTCCATTATAGAGGATGTTAAAGACTACGTTGGTCTTAAGATGCTTTTATCCAGAAAACTTGGTAAAGTAATAGGTGGTTAAGCCACTACGTTAAGTTATGATGTTTTGCTTGGTGAATTAAGTCAACAATATTATTCACGTTGAGTTTTTTAAAAAGCCTCGCTTTATAAGTACTTACCGTTTTCTCGTTGATATCTAACTCTTCGGCAATTTCCTTATTTTTTCTACCAATAGAAAGCAACTTTAATACTTCGACCTCTCTGGTAGACAATTTCTTAAACATGCGACTTCGACTCTTTCGGGTGTCCTCATAGCGCAAATGCTTATCCATTTTTTCGCTCAGAGATACTTCACCACCATGAATTTTCCTTATGGCAGTTTCGACAGCATCGACATTAGCAGTTTTGTTGAGGTAACCAGAGGCACCTGCTTTGAGTGTGCTTATGGCATAAATCTCCTCTGGCTGATGGCTAAACATCAAGACATTGACAGATTTATTCTCTTTTTTAATAGCTCGAAGTGCGGTAATACCGTTAAGTTCTGGTAAATCAATTTCAGATACAATGACATCAACTTGATGACGCCTTACAAATTCGAAAATCTCAATACCACTACTTAACTTACCTACTACTTCAAGATCGGGCTTACTATTCAAGAACAATTCTAATCCTGTTCTTACAATAGGGTGATTGTCAACAATCAGAATTCGTATCATGACAATTGATTTTGGTTTGTTAGGGTTAATTAGTGCGACAACAATGACTTAGTCAAGAGTATAGTAGGGTTTGTCTATGTAAAAATAGTCAAAAATTAGGCATTTGAGGTGATTTATTCGATAAAATACAAGTTTTATCTTAAATTTTTAGGAATATTGCAAACGGGTATTGGGACCATTTTATGCTGGTTTTTAGTATTGTAGCTCATAAAAATCTCGAAGACTTTACGTTGTCTTCCCTCAAAATCTTGTGCGGTTTTACCTTCAGCTTTCATGTCCATAGCCCATTCGAGTTCAGGGTAAGATGCACCGATCTGATCCTCATCACTCCGTGCGTCACCAAATAACCCATCGCTTGGTGCCGCTTTCATAATTGACTCTGGGACCTTTAGATAATCTCCTAGTGCATAAACTTCGGACTTCAGTAAATCGGCAATGGGGCTTAAATCCACACCGCCGTCACCATATTTGGTAAAGAAGCCTACCCCAAAGTCTTCGACTTTATTGCCCGTACCAGCTACGAGCCGACCTAATAAACCAGCGTGGTAATATAGTGTAGTCATTCGTAAACGGGCTCTTGTATTGGCTAGGGCCATATCAACTACAGCCTGTTCGCCTTCTAAACTAACTTCAGTTTTAAATTCTTCAAAAACAGGGGTCAAGTCAACGCGAGCTTCACTAACATTAGAGAAACGTTCTTTCAATTGAGCGATATGCTCTTGTGCCCTAGAGACATGACTTGCTGCCTGATGAATGGGCATCTCTATACATAAAAGATTCAAACCTGTCTCGGCACAAAGGGTAGAGGTTACAGCAGAATCGATGCCGCCTGATACTCCAACAACAAAGCCATTTACTCTAGCATTTGTAGCATAATCTTTTAACCAATTTATGATATAGTCGACAACCTTTTCTGTTTGCATAATGTTTATAATTTATAGGCAAAGAAGTGTACCTTTGCACAACAAAAATAGCGGAAACGTGTTAGGATTAAAAATGTTTTGTAAAATGTATATGAGATTTTTCATATGTGTAATATTCGCCCTTGTTTTAGTGTCATGCAATGAGGATTCTAAGCTAGAAAGTGCCATTTCAAATATTGAAGCGGATTTTATCATAGAGCGTTTTGACAAAGCTTATGGAGAGGCGACTCCTAAAGATTTGTCAAAGTTAAAGCAGGCCTATCCCTTTTTGTTCTCTAAACATGTATCCGATTCCGTTTGGATAGGCCGAATCAATGATCCACTACAAGACCAGTTGCTCAATGAAGTGCATAACGCCTTTTCGAATTTGCAGGATGTAAAGGGGGATTTAATGGGCCTATTTCAGCATCTTAAGTATTACGATAAAGCATTTAGTTTACCTAGAGTTGTTACCTTAACAAATGATGTGGATTACCGAAATAAAACCGTTGTTACGGATTCGTTGGTATTAATAGCTCTAGATAATTTTTTGGGTGAGGATCATGAGTTTTATCAAAATATACCGAGATATTTAGCTAAAAACATGCAGAGCAATCAAATTATGCCCGAAGTGGCGAAAGGCTATGCTAAAAAGTATACTTTCCAGACCAATAGGAAGACCTTATTGGATGAGATGATTTATTTTGGAAAACTGCTCTATTTTAAAGATAAGATGATTCCTTTTAAGTCTGACGCAGAAAAAATTGGTTATACTGAGCAAGAGCTGAAATGGGCAGAGGCCAATGAAAGTCCTATATGGAGTCATTTTATCGAAAATGAAATGCTGTACAGTACAGACAGTAAATTGCCAAGTCGTTTTATTGCAGATGCTCCATTTTCAAAGTTTTATCTACAACTAGACAATGAATCTCCTGGACGATTAGGGCAATATATTGGATGGCAAATTGTAAGGGCCTATGCTGAGACAACTGGTCTAGATGTGATGCAAATACTACAGAAAGAACCTGAAGAAATTTTTAGAAAATCTAAATTTAAACCTAAAAAATAATGGCAAAGACCATAACATCTAAAATAGAATTAAACGTTGAACTCGATGAAAACCGCATACCCGAACGATTAAACTGGTCGGCGCAAGATGGAGGGGTTAATAATGAGGAAGCCAAGGCTGTAATGTTATCGGTTTGGGATAGTAAAGCACAAGAAACGTTAAAAATAGACTTGTGGACAAAGGATATGCCAGTCGATGAGATGAAGCAGTTTTTTCATCAAACTTTAGTAACTATGAGTGATACCTTTATGCGCGCTACCCAAGACGAAAAAATGACCGCTACCATGAAGGATTTCTGTGATTATTTTGCTGAGAAGCTAGAGTTAAAAAAGTAGCGGATTTTTTTAACTTCCAGATTTATAGAATGGAATCGTATTAAAACAATCTACATTCTCGGCATTCGCATAGTCTGGATTGATTCTCTTATATTTCATAAATTTTGAAGTATCGTAGACCTCCCAAATAATGAGTTCGTTGTGCCGCCCTGTTTTTGTTTTCAGGTCAATTTCGTTCTGTTTTATAACTTTATCCACAGTTTCTTTATCACCAATTTTCATTACTTTTCTGGAGCTGTGTCCTTTGTGAATTTTATTGATAATCCAATAAAACCTTACATTTTTTTTAGGCGTAGTGTTTTTTAGTGTTTCAGAAGTATTGATCGCTAACAGCTTTCCCTCGGTTTCGTTTTGGACTATTGATGTCTGTCCCTCACTTATGTTTTGTATATGCGTTGTTGTTAAGTCCTTTGAAATGTTATCCGCGGGTTTATGTCGTATAAGTGTCATAATAATAAGTTTGTCTTTGACCTTAACCTCTGTTATGAATTGTCCATCTGGAATATTTGTCAAAGGAATTAGGGTTTTTTTATCGTCTATGACAAATGATTTTTTGAAATCATCATTAAAGATATCGACTTTGTCTATGGTACGTTCTCCTTCAAGAACGAGCGTATCGCCAGTTGTGTTTAAACGGTGTTTTAATTCATCTGCCCTGTAGTTAACATTTTGTAAAAGTGTAGACTCTTGACCATAAATAAGCGAAGTCAGAAACAGACAAAATATGGCATATTTTGTTTTCATCATAAGTAGGATTTTCGTTTTTTGGGGGTAAGGTCTTTACTCGGGGGCATTGAGTATCAATATTGTAAATATAAGAATTTTTTTGTTCTTATGAGTTTTCTGTCATTCTATGACCATTTTAAAGATGCCCTATAAAGCGTTAACTGTTCAAGAAGAAGGTGCTTTCTATGACGAAAACCATTTAAAATTCAAGCATTTTTCACTTTGTAATGGTGTCAACTTAATGTCCTTGTTATTTGGCTTAAAAAGTTGGTAAATTGTGACGTTTCAATAATTTATGACTAGTCATTAAACAATATGTTTATGTTTAAAAATATGTAACACATTAGTAATGGTTTGGTAATATCTGAAAACAACTTGTCGTTTACATTTGTAGTGCTATTAATCAAAATCGAAACATTAGTTGGGCCTTCATCAAGAGAAGGAAACTAGTGTTTTTTTATTTACCGGAATTATATACGACTTTGCCATCAAAAATCGTCATCACTACTTTAGTGTCCAAGATTTTATCTTCCGTAACAGTCATAATATTCTGATCGTAAACGGTGAAATCTGCAAGTTTACCAATGGTAATGGAACCCTTAATGTCTTCTTCAAAAGCGCCATAAGCCGCATCAAGCGTATAGGATTTTAAAGCTTGTGCACGTGTCATTTTTTGTTCGGGCTCATAACCGCCCTCAGGCATTCCTTTTAAAGTTTTTCTACTAACACTAGCGTAAAAATTAGCGATAGGGTTTATAGGTTCTACTGGAACATCGGTACCATTGACAATAGGAACTCCACTTTGTAGCAGGGTTTGCCACATGTAAGCCCCTTCTTTAATTCGTTTCGCCCCCAAACGTTTAATCGCCCAAGGTCGGTCTGAAGACATGTGTACGGCTTGCATAGATGGAATTACCTGTAATTCTGCAAAACGCGGAATATCATCAGGATGCAAATGTTGGGCATGTTCTATTCTGAATCTATGGTCTAGAGCTGACTCGGGTAATGCTTTAAAGGCCATTTCATAGCGATCTAGAATTTCTCTGTTTGCTCTATCGCCAATGGCATGAGAACAGACCTGAAAGCCATTTTTAAGGCCGTTTAGAGCAGATGTCTTTACAAATTCCATGGGCAATGTTTCGTGCCCAAAATGACCGGGCCGGTCTGAATAGGGTTCTAATAACCAAGCACCACGAGAACCTAGTGCTCCATCACAGTTTAATTTTACGGACCTTATGGTAAACAAATGGTCTTCATCGACCATAATACCTTTCTCATACCAACGATTAAGCAAATCCTCATCCCAGCCCGTGAGCATAGCATACATACGGGTCTTCATTTTGCCTTCAGATTTCATTTTTTCATAAAGGGCAATCGTTTCTTTAGGAATGCCTGCATCATGGAAACTCGTAATTCCATTTTTATGGCAGGCCTCAACGGCGAGTTCAAAAGCTTTGATGTCTGTTTCAGGGGTTCTATCTGGAATATGCTGCGTGATTAAGGTTTGTGCACGTTCGTTAAAAACACCAGTTGGGCGTCCTGAGGCGTCGACTAGAACTTCTCCGCCTTCAACCTCATAGCTCTTCACACCATCCAAGGCTAAGTCCTGTAAACCTGCAATTTCCATAGCTTTCGCGTTGGCGAAACCAGCATGGCCACTAGCATGCCTTAAATAAACGGGATTGTCTGGTGAAACTTCACTGAGTAAATGATGGGTCTGAAACCCATGAACGGTTTCTGAAGGCATACTATCCCATTTGCTTTGATGCCAGCCACGACCCGTAATCCATTCTCCAGGCGCAGTCGTTTTAACACGCTCAGCCACAGCATCCACAATAGCTTGGTAGCTGGAGGTGTTCATGAGGTCTAGGTTGAGTTCATTGTAACCCAAACCCATAAAATGACCATGACCTTCAATTAAACCAGGAGTCATAGTTTTCCCTTTTAAATCGATGAGCTCAGTTCGTTCATTTTCATAAGTCTTTGCCTCCTCAAAGGATCCTGCAAATAGAATTTTATGATCCTTTATAGCAACTGCCTCTACGGTAACAGAAGTGGAGTCTACGGTATAAATAGTACCTCCATAGATGAGCATTGTGGCGTATTCTTTTTTTGGACTAGAACAGCCAATCGTAAAAATTGATAGGAGGAATGTGCCAAATAATGTGGCGAATCTCGATTGCATAAAGGTTGGTTTTAATAGTGTAAGTTACAAATATTAAAGGGATTTATGCGTCCCATTTTTCTCATCAGAAATTAATTTAGATCTTCTGAGTCTAACAATATGAAAGGCATGGATGATTACCGCCACGCCACAACCAACAATAAATGGTGGCGCATTAAGGACAATGCCATAGATGAGATATATTAAATTGGCCATCAACGATAAGGCTCTTAAATGTAAAACACTTTTCATTGCCATGGAGGCTAAGTTGAGCCCTAAAGCGGCGTATCCAATAAGGTGAATCATAATTCGAGACACATTATTTTTTCGGTTCTGTCTAAAACGTCCATCTGAGTCGGTGCTGCTTGGTCATTAAATCCGAGTTTATAATACAACTTATGAGCTCGGGGCATAGCCATAGTGGTTTGTAGCCAAAGTGCGGTAGCGTCATTTTCCATACAACGACTTATACAACGTTCTATTAGCCGTGTAGCTATACCTAGTTTTCGGTAGTTGGGATTAATAAACAATTTGGCGAACTCGAAAGTATCCTCATCCAATCGTTTAAGAGCGACGCAACCAACAATGTCGTCTTTATATTTCGCAAAAAACAAAAATCCGCCTTGTTCAAGGTAGGCTTTAGCGGGATGGTTTAAGGTGAATTTGTCATCGTCTTCCAATTCACCATTTAAAACATCTAATAACCATGGGCCAGCAAGTTCATAAAAGTACTTTTTTAAGCTCGGTTTATAATCTACAATTCTTACTGAAGAACGATCTGTCTGCAGAATTTTTGTATGGATTGGGTGATGGTTAATTTCCCAATCGATTCTGTTGAGAATATTTAGAATATCTGGGTGCCCCGTTGAGAAGACCTCTTTTAAAACATTGGAAAATGATAACCATAGCGGTTCGAGTTGCGTTTGTAATTGTCTTCCTTTTTGGGAAAGCGATACAAGTTTTGAACGCTTATCATTAGGATTAGGCTGAATGACGACTAGTTCTTCGTTCTTTAATTCTCTTAATATATTTTTTACCGTAATATGAGAGAAGTCAATCTGATTCGCAATGTCCAGAATAGTTTGTGCTGTTGCAGATTTGGCCAAGACATAATACACCGAAAACCAACTTGCTTTAAATGAGATACCAGAATTGGTATAGATTTTATCACCATCCTGCTGTAATTTCTCGCTTATTCTTCTAAAACGAGAGGCACCAGCTAAATACCCTAGTTGTTTTAATATGTCCGACATTATTTTAAATTATGAAAGTACTTTTACAAATATATGAAACTACTTTCATATATTCAAATTGTAAGTATGGGATCGTAGTTAGTAAGGTCTATAGTTTTCCAATTCTTAAGAGTATAGGGAATCTTACGGTCCTATGTGTTTCACTTTTCCATAATTGGCCTAATTCATCTTTAAGATCATTAACTGGATTATAGCCTTTATGTTTAATGAAATGTTTTACCCCAGACCATGTGTTTAAGTATCCTAGAAGGTGTTCTAAATTCCATTGTTGTTGGTTGATGAATGTAGGTGTTTCAATCTCTTCAAATGGAAATGGAAGGGTCTGATAGTTGTCGTCGATATATTGACGTTCTTTATCCCAGTAGTCTCCAATGATATTGTGGTAAAAGTTTGTGATGCTGTAGTCGATTTCAGGAGAGATTTCGATTCTACCGTAGCCAATGATACACAGTACTGCATTTTCTTTTGCCGTTCTTCTAACTTCATTGTAAAACTTTTCGAAGTTAAACCAATGAATGGCTTGTGCTGTGACAATTAAATCAAAGAACTTATTATTGAAATTAGTGGCTTCTGCCGGTTGAACGGAATAGATAACATTATTAGCTGGTATCGCATTGTCAATTTGCGCTTGGCTCATATCTGTAGCAAAAACACGTTCAAAAGATTTGGCTAAAACTGTGGCGACTTGCCCATTACCAGTGCCACAGTCCCAAGCATTTTGCCGGTGAGTTACAATTGTGTTTAAATAAGCGTATAAGTCAGAAGGATAGGTAGGTCTGTACTTGGCATAATTGCTGGATTGAGAAGAAAAGTTATCCTTCATAGATTTTTAATGGTTACCCTTGTAGTTTCAATTCATAAATTCGAGATGCTTCTCCCCAGGGGTGATAGCCTTGACCAATATACACAAAGCCGTATTGTTCATAATAACCGATAAGGCTGGTACATAAGTAGAGATATTCAAATCCTAATCGTACAGCATCCATTTTGACCTTTTCTATCAACAAAAGACCATAAGAATTACCTCTATGAGGTTCTTCAATAAATAAAGCACAAAGCCATGGGTATAGATCTCCTCTGCTGATAAAATCATTTGTTATGAGACCAGAACAACCTATAATTTCATTGTGCTTTTCTAACAAATACCATTGGGGTAGCGAATTTCTGGCACTAATGCTATGCGTTATGGCGTCTTCATAAATCTCTGGTAAAACGCTTTTCCAACTTTTTTGAAAATAGGCTATTGCCTTAGTTTTAAATTCCGGATGTTCTCTTACAGAGATGATTTTCACTTTCAACACGTCGAATTTATATGAGACAGGATGAGCTCATGTATCTAATTTTTTTGATAAAGCATTTTATTATAGTCTACAGCTTTATTAATCCAATATTCCAAGTCCTCATCCATATCAAATCCCTTTGGAGTAATAAAAATATAGCCTTTCATGGGCCTACCCGTAAAATCCATTGGCAGGCACTCTTCTTTGTGAATTTCTTCATTGTATCCCTCAACTCCAATTTTTGCCATGAGTAAACTGTCACCATACTTTTTGTCGATGTGCGTACCACAACACATTTTGTCATTGACCATGAAAACCAGTCCACCCATCATTTTTTTATCATAAAAAGAAACGTTTTTGGTCTTAATGATTTGACGGATTCTGTCTCCGAGATGTTCGTCATATGCCATAAGCTAAAAATAATGTTTATTTTCCAAAAATATATTCTATCATAATCTTTGCGGCTGCTCGGCTTCCCTTAAGCGTCGGATGAAAACCATCATTAGAATAATAGTCAAAGTTTTTGGTTGTATTGAAGTGCGTTCTCCATGCTTCGCCAACAGGTAATAGGAGGGCATTATTTAATCTTGCAGCTTCGCTGTAGTTTTTAACAACACCATCAAAAGTGTTATAATAAGATCGTGATGGCCAAACCATAAAAAAGCATAATTGAGCATTGTTTTGCCTGCATAAATCGCTGAACTTTTTACCGTAATCAATTAGGACTTTTTTTCCAAAAGCTTGCGAAGAAGGACCTTGTTGTACAATAACAAAATCGTATTTTTTTGTCTGTATCTCTTTTTGAACTATGCCGTCACCCCAATGATCCATTAACGCATAGTTAGGAAATGCAATAGTTTTAGTTTTTATATGCAATCCCTTTTCTTGTGCAACGGTTTCTACAAGTTTTGGAAGATCATTGGTATAAGTCAGGCTATTACCAATAAACAAAATTCTAGTGGTCTTTTTTTGAGCTTTATTTATTGATTTGGACGTGTTACAGCTATAGGAAATCAACAAGATAAAAATGATATGAATGCCTTTTTTTAAACAATTCATGTGCTGTTCAAGGTCTAGGATTTTTTACTTCTATCGTGATAAAACATACTAAGGTACCGTCATTAGATCGTTTTAAATCGGCTAAAAAATGTTGATCACTTCCATTAATGAAGTTTCGACCCATATGACCAGTATATTGATTAAAATTGATGTCATAAGCCTCCGGTTGAGCACCAAATACCGAGGTGTGAATATGCCGATTGTCTTCAGAACTTCCGTAATCGCCCGGTAAAATAGTTTCAACATAAATTTTACCTTTCTTATCGGTATAAGCCTCACCGCTTAGTCTGGCAGTTGACTCATCATTGATATCTACAGGGTCGTATTCGCCCTTATCGGAAGTATGGTAAAACCTTACTTTTTGGTTTGGCAAAACCTTAAGGTTGGCTTTGTTAACAAGTGTTACGCATACCACTAGTTTTTCACCTGGTTCGTTATCCTCTGTAATGTGTAATTTGTTAATGGAGTCTAATTGCTTAAACTCGTTGAGCGTTTTTTGCTCTGTATTTGTCAAGTTGTTAATTGTTCTATCAACTGCACATTGGGTGTATAATGAACAAATTCCTAATAAGACTATAAGCCTAAGATATCTCATCAATTTAAAGGTTTGTTAGTAGAAGTAACACAATCAATTTTCCATTGGTCTTCGTATTTCCTGTAAATAGCAGTCCATACGAAATGCGTTTGACCTTCAACAGTCTCGCTGTTTTCGTTTAATTGGGATACGGCAACGATTTTATCTACAATGGTGTAAGCCATAGTACCATCGTCCGAGAACTTAATAATTGGTTCGGATACATCGTCCCACTTCAAAAATTCGACACTAGTAAAATAGTTGTGGTATCTTGATATGGTTTCACTTTGATTTGGACTGTTGATAATGCCCTTGTTTACTGAAATAAAATTTTCCGAGAGTTGGTTGGCAAAGGCAATGGAATCCTTGTTGAAATGATAATCGCGTTGTGCATGATGAAGCTTTAGAATCTGTTTCTTTTCCAATTCTAAATCTACTTTTGGATGCCCATTACAGGATATAAGTGTGATGACTAAAAGAGCTAAAAGCTGACAAGAAAATCGTGTTGCAGTTTTCATTTTTGAGGTGACTTAGTACACCAAGTTAGCCAAAAACCAAAAAGCTGTTATGCCTTTTGACAAAAGTTTGTGATTTAAATTTCGCCAAATGATGCCATCTTACTTAACGGCGACCAGGTTTTTTGTAGTCGTATAATAGGGGATAACGTTAAAGAGGTCTGAAGTTGTAGAATTGATGTAATTGGGGTCTGCAAGTTGTGCTTGCATGAATTTTGAAGAATCATAGACTTCCCAAACTATTAATTCATTGAATTTTCTAGTTGCATTATTTGATTCAAGCTTGTTTTTTTGAATCAGTTTTTTTGCAATAGTTTCATCCACCAGTTTCATGGTCTTAGCAGATCCTGGAGCATTACTTATTTTAAGAATCACCCAAAAGAATTTCTTTTTTGCGGTCCTTTTTCTAGGTGATAGCAAATTTTCAATTCTATTTGTAGTGGTAACATTTATAGTATTTAAATTCTCGTCCAACATAGTGCCTTTTTCATAGGCAAGTTCGCCACTGTCACATGCATTGGACGAATTCTTAGCACGATCATACCTTATCAATTCCATAATTATAGTCCTGTCGTCTAATTGAACTTCAATCATAAATTCACCTACAGGAATATCGTTTAAAGTAATATTGACTTTAGAATTGTTGACTTCAACCGTTTTTTCAAAATCGCCGTTAAATAGGTCTACTTTGATAATGCTTTGGCTACAGTCCAGAATCAAGCTGTCTCTGGTCTTATTTAAATGATGTTGGAGTACTTTGGCTTTCGGATTAAAATTTTTAAGCAAAACGATATCCTGACTATTTGATACCATAGTCAAAAAGAGCATAAGTAGCGCAAGTAGGTTTTTATACATCATATTTGCTTTAAGATTTGAGGTTAGAAATATGCTATGTATCTGTTGGTAAAATTATAACTAACTACTTGACTGAGAATAAATTTAAGCTGTGTTGCGTTTTTTTTAGTTGAGGTACTTTCAAAAGCGATGTAAAGCAAAAAACAGGGTTGATTATACCCTCGTTTAGTTAATGTTTAGAAGGCATTAATATAACTTCGATGGCGCTTCAGAAGTAAAATAAGGTATGACATCGAATAGGTCAGATTCTGAAGAATGAACGTAATCGCGGTTTTCAGATTGTTTTTTGATAAAGTTATTGGCATCATATACTTCCCAAATGGTCAACTTATTTAGTTTGCCTTGTTGGGTCTTGTTTTCAAGCTTATATCTAGAAATAAGTTCGTCCGCTTCACTATGGCTTACCATTCTCATTGATTTTGCTGAGTTTGTACCACTGTTTACCAAATAGGAAATCCAAAAAACTTTACTACTTGTGTTAGCTTTTTTTGGTTTCCAGTTAAGCATGCTTGATAAACTTCTTCTGGATTTCATATCCGATCTAGGGAGTTCTTCATTGCGCACTATAGGCTTTTCAATTTCATGCTTTACGGGCGTTTGAACAACCATCACAAAAATCGATTCATTTTTTGCATTTAATGCGACGTCATGCTCAATGATTCGTGGATTAGTTTTAGAAATGACGTCTGCGTATCTCATATCCCTTTCAGGAATTACAGTATTACTTATAGGGTCACTTTCTAATTGTTCTTCCGAAATAATTTCTATTTCCTCATGCCTTAAGAGTGTCATTATGATTCTCTTATTCTGCATTTTTGCTTGAACAACAAGACGCCCCAGGGGTGTGTCGTTTAATGGAATTTTGGTTTCGTTCGCAGCTACGTCAACAACTTTCTCAAAATCCTGATTAAATATTTCTACGCTATAAATGGTTTTTTCGCTTGTTAAAATTAGACTGTCTCCAATTTCATTTAAACCATGCTTTAAGTCTTTTGCTCTAAAATTAACATTTTGCAATAAAGTTGATTTTTGACCATAGGAGGCCAGCATCAAAAACATAAAAACCGGTATAGTAAAGTTTTTAAGCATTAAAATGGATTAATAGCACTGTTACTGTTATAAAAATTGAAGGATAACAGCATTGTAACATGTTAAATTACTAAATAGTTGATTGTGAGTAAGAGAACTAAGACGCATTACACTTTTTATAGATAAATGGCTTAGACCTTCGATGTAATTCAGAAAAACAGGATGTAAAAATGGTATTAAATGAGCTATGAGATGTAATTTGATTAAATTAGCTTATGCGAAAGATTTTATTTGGAGTTATCATAACACTCATTGTATTATATACTTTTAAGTACTGTGGAGATAAAAAAGAGGATAAGATTACCCTGCAAGAAAATACGACCCTAATTCAAGAGCAGATTAAAAATGTTGGTAAGCTGGTGGTTACCGAAGGGCATTTTAGTGAAGTATACACGTATAAAAATTCTAAGTCGATATTTGCTGATTTATTAGAGGCGGAAAAGCAAGCTATAGTTATCGTAAATGCTGATGTAACGGTGGGTTATGATCTGAGTAAGATCGAATACAAAATAGATGAGGTCAATAAGACATTACAGATTTTAAATATTCCGGAGGAGGAAATAAAAATCAGTCCAGATTTAGAGTATTACGATATTCAAGAAGACTTTTTAAATCAATTTGAAGCCAAGGATTATAATGAAATTAAGGCCACTGTCAGAGCGGCATTGATGAAAAAAATAGAAGAATCAGATTTAAAATCAAATGCCCAAAACAGACTAATTAGTGAGCTGTCCAAATTCCTTATTCTTACAAATTCTTTAGGTTGGACTTTAAAATATGATCAGACGCCTATTGAGTCGGTCGAATCCTTAAAACTAATTGACTTAAAACTTTGAACAATAAAGCAGAAACCCGAAAACAAGAAATAATTAGAATAGCCGCAAGGTTGTTTAAGGAAAAGGGTTATAGTGCTGTTACTATGCGCGACTTGGCTTCGGAAATGGGGATCAAGGCTGCAAGCCTATATAATCATATTGATTCAAAGCAAGATATCCTCGATGATATTATTATCTCCTTGGCGGAAGCGTTTACAGAAGGGATGCGACGGATACAATCTTCGGGGGACAACTGTATTGGTAAACTCAAACAAATTATTGAGCTGCATGTGAGCTTATCGAGTCAGAATATTTATGGTATGGCTTCGTTGAATAACGATTGGATGCACCTCACTGCAAAGCGTGATTATTATAAGCAGTTGAGAAGTAACTATGAAGATGATTTTAGAAGTATTCTCGAAGAAGGGATTGCTTCTGGCGAAATTGTAAATGAAAGACCAGAAACGATGATGTTCTCAATATTAACAACACTCAGATCGCTCTATATCTGGATACCTAAAAAAGAAGAATTGGATCTCAAGGAATTATCTACAACACTCAACCAGATCCTCATTAAAGGAATTAACAAATAGTTTAGATATAATTTTATAACTTTGCTACGTAAACTAACAACTGTTAGTTTGTTAACGTTCCTCTGACCGAAGCCCACTCAAAGCTATTGAGGTGGTACAAATCAGGAACTGCATAAATAAGTTTTAGAAGTATAATTAAAGGATACCGCGTTTAGATAGCGACATAAAATGGCAGAGTTTCATAGCTTAAGAGTTAAAGATATTTATAAGGAAACAGAAGACACTTCAGTCGTAACCTTTGATGTGCCTTCAGCGTTATCTGATGTTTTCAGATTCAGACAGGGACAGCATTTAACCTTGAAAACGGATATCAACGGAGAAGATGTGCGTCGTTCGTATTCATTGTGCTCTAGTCCAAATGAAGCGAAATGGCAAGTTGCAGTAAAACAAATACCTGGCGGAAAATTCTCAACCTATATCAATGAAGAACTTAAGGCAGGTGACTATCTTGATGTGATGGCACCAAGTGGAACATTTGGTGTGGACTGCCATCCAGAGCATGCTAAAAACTATTTGTTCTTTGCGGCAGGAAGTGGAATTACTCCGGTTATTTCAATGATTAAAACGCATTTGTCTGAAGAACAAAATTCGACGTGCAAATTATTTTACGTCAATAAAACGGCAAAATCCATTATCTTTAAGGAAGAACTTGAGCAGCTTAGAAACACCTATTTTGGGAGGTTGGAAATTTACTATTTCCTCACCAAGGAACGAAGAGATATAGAGTTATTCAATGGTCGATTTGATGATGATAAGATGGATGTGCTAACCAAAATCTTTATTGATATTCCCGATACCAGTGAAGTGTTTTTATGTGGTCCAGAACAAATGGTAAATTATGTCAGTCAATATTTAATCAATGCAGGCTTACCGAAAGAATTAGTGCATTTTGAACTATTCGTTACAGGACTTACAGAAGAAGATATTAAGCGCCAAGAGCGATTGGCACAACAAAATGTAGAAGGTGTTGAAGTTACCATAGTCGATGGTGGTAAAGAGTTTTTATTCACCATGACTAAAGACTATAACAATATTTTGGATGCAGCTTTAGGTGCCGGAGCTGATTTGCCATTTGCGTGTAAAGGAGGTGTCTGTAGCACATGCAAATGTGAAGTTAAAGAGGGAGAGGTAGAAATGATGATTAATTATGCCTTAGATGAAAAAGAAGTGTCACAAAATCTCGTATTGAGTTGTCAAGCAGTGCCAACAACAGAAAAAGTAGTTGTTGATTTCGATGTATAGAAGATATTGAAAAAGAAAATAAAATGATTAGCTAATAGCTAAGCGCTAATAGCCAAAAGCTAAAAACTATGAGCGAAGAACAAATTAGAAGTCAGGGGACTGAGCGAAGTCGAAGTCTAGAAGAACATTTTGACGAGCGTATTGCGCGTGACGAAAAAATCGAACCTAAAGATTGGATGCCAGAGAAGTACCGCCAAACGCATATTCGGCAAATTTCTCAACACGCACATTCTGAAATTGTCGGTATGTTGCCAGAAGGTAATTGGATTACCAGAGCACCTTCTCTAAGACGTAAGGTCGCTTTGCTTGCCAAAGTGCAGGATGAAGCCGGGCATGGTCTATACTTATATAGTGCTTGTGAAACACTTGGGGTGTCTAGAGAAGAATTGTATGAGCAATTACATACAGGAAAAGCAAAGTATTCAAGTATATTCAATTACCCAGCATTGACCTGGGCAGATATGGGAGCCATTGGTTGGTTAGTGGACGGTGCTGCCATTATTAATCAGGTGCCCTTGTGCAACACATCTTATGGACCATATGCAAGAGCTATGATTCGCGTATGCAAGGAGGAAAGTTTTCACCAGAGACAAGGTTTCGAAATCATGCTGAAGCTTTGTAACGGAACGCCAGAGCAAAAAGAAATGGCTCAAGATGCACTAAATCGTTGGTGGTGGCCCAGTTTAATGATGTTAGGGCCAACAGATGATAAATCGGTACATACCGAGCAATCTATGAAGTGGAAGTTAAAGCGTAAAACCAACGACGAGTTACGTCAGCAATTCATAGATCAAACAGTTCCACAAGCTGATGTTTTAGGATTAACGGTGCCGGATGCAGATTTAAAATGGAATGAAGAACGTCAAAGTTATGACTTCGGAGAAATTGATTGGGACGAGTTTTGGCAGGTGGTTAAAGGTCATGGCCCTATGAATAAAGAACGAATGAAAGCACGGGTTGGTGCTTGGGAACGTGGCACATGGGTGCGAGACGCTGCCATGGCTTATGCTGAAAAGAAACAAGCGAGAAAAGAAAAACAAGCGGTTTAAAATTATAACGATATGGCAACAAAAAATTGGCCACTTTGGGAAATCTTCGTAAGAAGTAAGAATGGATTAGAACACAGGCATTTTGGAAGTTTGCATGCTGCTGATGCTGAAATGGCGCTTGAAAATGCTAGGGATGTTTACACCAGAAGAAATGAAGGTGTAAGTATATGGGTTGTGGAATCCAAACATATTACGGCATCCAATCCGGAAAATAATGGCGAACTATTTGAACCTGCTCAAGATAAGGTATATCGTCATCCCACCTTTTATGACGTCCCGGATGAGGTAAAACATATGTAAAAAAAGTACGAAACTGAAGTCGAAGTCGAAGATGAATTCGTTTTGAATGAAAAATTATGATTTAGATAGTAGATTAGAAGACTTTGCAGCGTCAATAATAATTTTTTACGACAAAAGACCTTTGAGTTATTCAGGTGATTATCTGGCAAAACAGTTAATTAGATCATCTTGTTCATCGGCTTTAAATTTTGGTGAATATCTTGGTGCAGCATCAGATAAAGATAAGGCTAATAAATTAAGAATTACGCTCAAAGAATTAAGAGAAAGTTTGAGAAACATAAATATTCAAATTAAGGCAAAAATATTTACAGAAGAAGAATTAAAACCCTTACAAAAAGAAAATGACGAGTTAATAAGAATTGTAGTGACCATTTTGAAGCGATATTAATTTCGTCTTCGGTTTCAGTTTTATCTTCGTCTTCAGAAAAATTATGAAAAACGAAAATTTATACAACTATATCCTCGGAATAGCAGATAATAGCTTAATTCTGGGTCAACGCTTAGGTGAGCTTTGTGGTCATGGGCCAAATCTAGAAACCGATATTGCTTGCACAAATATTTCACTCGATCTTTTTGGTCAGGTGCGTAGTTATTTTCAGTATGCAGGCAAAATTGCAGGAGATGGAAGAACAGAAGACGATATCGCCATGTTGCGCAAAGAACGCGACTATAAAAATATATTACTGGTAGAACAACCCAATACCAACTTTGCCTATACTATTGGAAGACAGTTTTTATTTGATGCCTATCATTTAGCATTTCTCAAAGAATTGCAAAAAAGTTCGGACTTGACATTGTCAGCAATTGCGAATAAATGCGTAAAAGAGGTGAGCTACCACGAACGTTTTTCATCAGACTGGGTTAGGCGTTTAGGAGATGGGACGGATGAAAGTCATGAAAAAATACAGGAAGCTATTAATGACCTCTGGATATATACAGATGAATTGTTCCATCAAACTGATGCCGACAAGGCCATGGTCTCCGAAGTCATTGGTGTTGATGTTACCGCATTGAAAGAAGCGTATTATGCTTATGTCAAAGAAGTTCTCGAAGAAGCCACTTTAAAAGTTCCAGAAACAAAGTACTTCCAAAAAGGTGGTAAGCAAGGCGTACATACCGAGCACTTAGGTTATATTTTGGCCGAATTACAATATATGCAACGGGCATATCCCAATATGGAATGGTAGCAAATCTATGATTTGTTATGCTGAACGGGTTTCAGCATCTCATTATATGAAACGATATAAGATTCCCGATTGTCCCCTTGAGGATATCGAAATTAAAGCAATAGCTTTGATTGAAGATACCGAGCGTAGCTCATAGGGGTGTTGTTACAGTAATTAAGTTATTAGAAGTAATTTTCGATAGAAAATCGTATTGAGAAATAATTTATAACATTTCTGTTTTTTTAGTAATAACTATGACCACAACAGAGCAAAATATAGATCAAGGATTAATTCCAATTCTGGAAGAGGTGTCAGATCCTGAAATTCCGGTGCTGTCTATTATGGATATGGGGGTTGTGCGATCGGCCGTGATTGTTGATGGTAAGGTGAACGTAGAGATTACACCAACCTACAGCGGTTGCCCAGCAATGGACGTTATTGGGGATGATATCAAGAAAGCCTTAAAAGATGCGGGTTATGAGTCAGAAGTGGATCTAATCTTACATCCAGCATGGACAACAGATTGGATTACACCACGAGGTAGAAAAGCCTTAGAAGATTATGGAATTGCCGCGCCATTAAATGCCGAAGCGGATAAAAGTGTGTTGTTAGAAGGAAAGCGTTTGGTAAAGTGTACAAATTGTGGCTCAAGGAATACAAGATTAGTAAGTCAGTTTGGTTCAACGGCCTGTAAAGCACAATTTCAATGTGACGATTGTCACGAGCCATTCGATTATTTTAAATGTTTAAAATGACAACTTGTTGTCATGCTGAACTGTCACACTGAGCGTAGTCGAAGTGTTGTTTCAGCATCTCATTAACATAGATGCAAGTGTAATTAAAAATCCCTAATATTGGGGAAGTAAGGTATGAGTAACGAATCAATTCTTTTAAAGATAGAGAATAAAGTAGCGTACATTACGCTCAACAGACCAGAAGTGTTCAATAGCTTTAACCGCGAAATGGCATTACGTCTTCAAGAGACTTTTGACGCATGTGAGGCCAATTCGGAAGTAAGGGCCATTGTACTTACGGGCAGCGGAAAAGCATTTTGCGCAGGTCAAGATTTAAAAGAAGTTACAACGCCCGAATTGAATCCTGGCTTCAAAAAAATATTGGAAGAACATTACAACCCAATAATAAAGCGAATAAGAACTATAAAGAAGCCCGTAATAGCAGCAGTTAATGGTGTAGCCGCAGGAGCCGGAGCTAATATTGCATTAGCCTGTGACATCGTAGTTGCTCACGAAAAGGTGAGTTTTATTCAAGCCTTTAGCTTAATAGGTTTGGTGCCGGATAGTGCAGGAACCTTCTTTTTACCACGATTAGTAGGCTTTCAAAAAGCACAAGCATTAGCCATGCTAGGAGATAAAGTATCAGCAGAAGAGGCAGAGCGCATCGGAATGATTTATCAAGTCATACCGTTGGAGCGGTTCAATGATGAAGTTGCGAAATTAGCGGTGAAGTTGGCTAATATGCCAACCAAAGCCTTAGGTATGATTAAGGAATTATTCAACGCATCCATGGCCAATACTTTAGAAGCACAATTAGACATGGAGTCTAAGTATCAAATTGAAGCTGCTCAAAGTGACGATTATAAAGAAGGTGTAGCCGCATTTATAGAAAAACGAAAGCCGAATTTCGAAGGGAAATAAATGATCTTATTGAAGATAAACTTTAATATTGAGAATTGTCCCCTAGAGGGGACTTTAGGGGTGTAAATATTGAAAAACAAAATAATTCCATACAATCCAAAATTAAAAGACTATGCAAGAGAGCTTAGAAATAATAGCACTCTAGCAGAAGTTTTACTTTGGAAGAGAATTAAAAACCGGGCCCTTGGTGTTCAATTTCATAGACAAGTTCCAATGTTGAATTACATTGTTGATTTTTACTGTCATGAACTCATGTTGGCTATAGAGATTGATGGGAACTCACATGAGTACCGCTATTTTGAAGATAAAAATAGACAAGATAAACTTGAAGAATACGGAGTGAAATTTATTAGATTCAGTGACGAAGACATAAAAAATAACATGTTCAGTATTTCAATGTCTTTGGAAGAAAAAGTAAAGAATTTAAAAACACCCCTAAAGTCCCCTCAAGGGGACAATCAAACCGGTCTAAAACAAACCCTCATAGAAGCCCATAACAGAATAAAACCTTTTATTCATAAAACACCTGTGTTAAGCTCATGTTTAATCAATGAAATGGTGGATGCTGATGTTGTTTTTAAATGCGAGAACTTCCAGAAAATGGGAGCCTTTAAAATGAGAGGTGCATCCAATGCGATATTGTCTTTAACCGATGAAGAACGGCAACGAGGTGTAGTAACACATTCTTCAGGAAACTTTGCCCAAGCAGTTTCATTGGCTGCCAAAAAATTGGGAGTTAAAGCCTATATTGTGATGCCAGAAAACGCGCCACAGGTTAAGAAGGATGCCGTTAAAACTTATGAAGGTGAAATTATTGAGTGCGAATCTACACCACAAGCAAGAGAAGCAACAGCGAACAAAATAAAAGCGGAAAAAGGCGCCTCTTTTTTACATCCCTCAAATCAAGATGAGGTGATTTACGGCAACAGCACAGCTGCTATTGAGTTATTAGAGGAATATCCAGAATTAGATGTAATTTTAACACCGGTTGGCGGCGGCGGACTTATTGCAGGAACAGCTTTGGCAGCAAGATATTTTTCAACCAGGTGCAAGGTTATTGGTGGCGAACCTATGGAAGCAGATGATGCGTACCGCTCTTTAATTTCGGGAAAAATAGAAACCAATACTAGCTTTCATACCGTTGCTGACGGACTGCGTACACATTTAGGTGATTGTAATTTTCCTATCATAAAAGAGCATGTGGAGAAAATAATACGTGTTGAGGAAGATGAAATTGTAGAAGCCATGCAAATCATTTGGGAGCGAATGAAAATTATTATCGAACCCTCTTGTGCTGTACCATTTGCTGCAGTTTTGAAAAGCAAAGAAGAATTTAAAAATAAAAAAATAGGAATTATCTTGTCGGGAGGAAACGTCGATGTGACAAACCTTCCATTTTGACAATATGGGGTGTCCCCTTGAGGATTATCGAAATTAAAGCGATAGCTTTAATTGAAGATACCGAGCGTAGCTCATTAGGGGTGTAAAAAGAAGTTCAACTAAAATGATTTCTGGTAAAGTTTATCTTGAAAGGAGTCGAAAGGTCGAAAACAAATATGAACATAGGAATTATAGGTTCAGGAACCATGGGAAGCGGCATAGCACAAGTTGCCGCTACCGCTGGTTGTCATGTGAAATTATACGATACCAATGAAACTGCTTTAAACAAAGCAAAGGCCAGCCTTGAAAAAATATTGAATCGCCTTATTGAAAAAGGTCGAATAGATGCCGATGAAAAGCATCGCATCCAATCTCATATTTCCTATGTCGATAGCTTAAAGGATTTGGCGGATTCAGACCTGACAATTGAGGCAATCATAGAAAATCTAGATATCAAACAAAAGGTGTTTTCAGAATTAGAAACCTATGTCTCAGAGGACTGTATTATTGCATCGAATACGTCGAGTTTGTCGATAGCATCCATAGCCTCATCACTCAAAAAACCAGAGCGTTGCATCGGCATTCATTTTTTCAATCCAGCACCGTTGATGAAATTGGTTGAGGTCATTCCAGCCATTCAAACATCGCGAGACGTTTTAGATATTTCGGTTAAAACCATTTCAGATTGGAAAAAAGTAGTGGCTGTGGCTAAGGATACACCAGGTTTTATTGTTAATAGAGTGGCGAGGCCGTTTTATGGAGAGTCCTTACGTATTTATGAAGAAGGGATAGCTGATTTTATGACGATTGATTGGAGTTTAAAAACCTTGGGTGGATTTAGAATGGGTCCTTTTGAGTTGATGGACTTTATTGGTAATGATGTCAATTATACAGTAACCGAAACCGTATTTACAGCCTTCTATTTCGATCCAAGATACAAACCAGCATTTACCCAAAAACGTTTAGCGGAAGCAGGTTATTTGGGACGTAAGTCAGGAAAGGGCTATTACGATTATGATGAAAACGGTAAGCTAATTGGTGGTTTTGATATCACCTCGAGCGCAGTCGAGAGGTCTCTTGCACAACAAATTTTTGATCGTGTATTGGTCATGCTCATTAACGAAGCGGCTGATGCGTTGTTCTTAAATATCGCCTCAACAGAAGATATTGACAATGCCATGACCAAAGGGGTAAATTATCCAAAAGGTTTACTGGCATGGGCAGATGAAAAAGGCATCGATTGGTGTGTAAATCAATTAGATGGTTTATACAATGAATATCACGAGGACCGCTACCGCTGTAGTCCGCTATTGAGAAAGATGAGTAGAACGAATAAAACATTTTTTTAATTAGTAGAATGTCATTCAGAGCGAAGCGAAGAATCTCATGATGAGATTGCCACGTCCTTCGTCCTTGCAATGACAAATAAAACATGAACGGAGCAGACATACCATACAAAATGCTGTCTCAGGATGCCTTTAGCCAATGGTTAGGCATTGAGATTTTAGAATGTGAAATTGGGCGTTGTAAAGTGGCTATGACAGTCAGAAAAGATATGTTGAATAGTATGTACTATGCCCATGGCGGTGTAAGTTATTCATTAGCAGATACAGCTTTTGGCTTTGCGGCCAATACCCATGGTAAATATGCAGTGTCTATTGAAACGAGTATTAATCACATCGAAGCTTTGGAAGAAGGCGATTATTTAGTTGCCGAATCAGTGATTGAAAAAGTAAATAATAAACTCGGTTTTAATGTGGTTGAGGTCAAACGAGGTGAAGAATTAATTGCTTTATTTAAAGGTGTGGTCTATAGAACACAAAAAAATTGGGAAGAATGAAAAGAATTATATTATTAATCCTAATATATAGTTTTAATGGTTACGCTCAAGAATCAAAAATTGTATCATTTAAAGTAGATGGTGAAATTTATAAGGTGCCAATGGGTAAAGCTATTGATGTTAAAGATGGTGAAATTGATTTTTCTGTAAAGAGAATAAATGAAAGTGCAAAAGCTCGATATGAGTTCATGATCAAGATACTTGATTTTCTGGATGATTTTACTAAGAGGTACATTGAGGATTTAGATTCTTATTTAATATTAGGATCAAAATCTTTTGGAAATGATAAAACTCACTTTTATCATTTTTTTAAAAAAGGGGATGATAACCAAGGGATATCTATTTTAGTGCAATGTCCTTATGATTCAAATGAAAAAAATAAAGAAGAAATTTATAGAGTAGTAAAATCTGCTCATTTTTAGTTATGAAAGAAGCATATATCATAGACGGTGTACGCACACCCATAGGAAATTATAAAGGTACATTATCTACAGTTCGTACAGACGATTTAGGCGCACTGGTGATTTCAGAAGTCGTTAAGCGAAATCCTAATATTCCAAAAGAAGCCTACGACGATGTCATTATGGGTTGTGCTAATCAAGCAGGTGAAGATAATCGTAACGTAGCGCGCATGTCCTCGTTACTAGCGGGTTTACCACATACAGTTCCGGGCGAAACGGTGAATAGACTTTGTAGTTCTGGATTATCAGCAATCATCCATGCTAATCGTGCAATCAAAGCAGGAGATGGTGATGTGTTTATTTCTGGAGGTGTTGAGAATATGACCAGGGGTCCTTATGTAATCGCGAAACCGTCAAGTGCTTTTGGAAATGATTCTAAGATGTACGATTCAAGTTTTGGCTGGCGTTTTATCAACTCAAAAATGCATGAGATGTACGGGACGGATGGTATGGGAATGACGGCAGAGAATTTGGTAGAGAAGTATAATATTTCCCGAGAAGACCAAGATAAATTTGCCCATTGGAGTCAGATGAAAGCGGCCAAAGCTCAAGAAAATGGGCGTTTGGCAAAAGAAATTGTAACCGTTGAAATCCCACAACGTAAAAAAGATCCCATTCAATTTTCGAAAGATGAATTTATAAAGCCCAATACATCTCTTGAGGTCTTAGGAAAATTGAGAACAGCCTTTAAAAAAGAAGGAGGAAGTGTAACGGCGGGTAATGCTTCAGGATTAAATGATGGTGCAGCCGCAACCATTATCGCTTCGGAAGATGCGGTTAAAAAATACAGTCTTAAACCCTTAGCAAGAATCGTGAGTTCAGCAGTTGTTGGAGTTGAGCCACGTATTATGGGAATCGGTCCGGTGCAAGCGTCTAATAAGGCTTTAGAAAAAGCAGGTTTAACTATGAACGATATAGATATCATTGAGTTAAATGAGGCATTCGCCGCTCAGGCATTGGCCTGTACAAGAGCTTGGGGACTGGCGGATGATGACCCAAGGTTGAACCCGAATGGAGGCTCCATAGCCATTGGGCATCCACTGGGCGTTACAGGAGCGAGAATAGCCTATTCAGCTGCTTTAGAGTTACATGAACAACAAAAGCAATATGCCCTAATTACGATGTGTGTAGGTGTGGGGCAAGGGTATGCAGCAATTATAGAACGTGTATAAATGAAAATATTAGTCATAGGAGGAAACGGAACCATTGGTAAAAAAGTCAGTGAACGGCTAACTCAAAAACATGAGGTGCTTGTTGCTGGTCGCAATTCTGGAGACGTGACTGTTGACTTTTCAGATTCAAGTTCCATTAAATCGATGTTCGAATCTGTTGGTAAGTTAGATGCTATTGTCGCCATTGCAGGTGATGCCAAATGGGATAAATTGGATAATCTATCGGAAGAAGATTTCTATATTGGTATCAAAAGTAAAATGATGGGTCAAGTTAATGTTGTGCGAATAGGAAAAGGCTATCTCAATTCGGGAGGTTCAATAACCTTATCTACAGGCATATTGGCAGACGATCCTGTAGATATGACAACAAGTGCAGCGATGGTGAATGGAGCCATTAATAGCTTTGTAAAAGCTGTGGCCTTGGAGTTAGAAGATGGTAAACGTATCAATGTAGTCTGCTCGGATTTGGTTGAAGATTCTTTTGAAAAATATAAAGACTATTTTCCAGGAAATACACCAGTGCCAATGCATAAAATTGTAGATGGTTATGTAAAGTCTATTGAAGGGAAAATTACGGGAAGAATTTTAAGAATAATGGCTTAAGTTATTATGGAAAAAATACAACATTATGTCCAAGGTCAATGGACAACAGGGAAAGAAGAAGGCATGCCAATTCTTGATGCAGTTACAGGTGAAGCCTTTACTAGTGTCGCTATAGAGGGTTTGAACATTCCAGAAATCCTAAACTACGGACGTACAAAAGGTGGGGCGCAACTGCGCAAAATGACCTTTCAAGAGCGTGGTAATATGCTCAAAAAATTAGCACTTTACCTTACCAAAAGAAAAGATACTTTTTATGAATTGAGTTATCGAACCGGAGCCACTAAAGTGGATAGTTGGATAGATATAGAAGGTGGATTTGGAAATTTATTTGCAAATGCGTCCTTGCGTAAACTATTTCCGAATCAACCCTTTCATGTGGAGGGAGACCCAATAGATTTGTCAAGAGGCGGACGCTTTATGGCGCATCATATTATGGTGCCAAAAAAAGGGGTTGCTGTTCATATCAATGCCTTTAATTTTCCGGTTTGGGGCATGCTCGAAAAATGTGCCGTGAACTGGATGGCAGGAATGCCCGCCGTGGTTTTGCCAGCACCATCATCATCATATTTGGCCGAAGCAGTGGCGAGAACAATTATCGATTCAGGAATTCTTCCCGAAGGAGCGTTGCAAATCATTAATGGCACCGTAAAAACGATTTTAGATACCGTAGAATCTCAAGATGTAGTCACCTTTACAGGATCTGCGGCAACAGGACGCTTACTAAAGGCACATCCTAGGTTAATTGAAGAATCTGTGCCATTTACCATGGAAGCCGATTCGTTAAATGCCTCGATTTTAGGGGAAGATGCAATACCCGGAACACCAGAATTCGATTTGTTCATTAAAGAAGTTCGAAAAGAAATGACCGTAAAAGCTGGACAAAAATGTACGGCCATTCGTCGAATCATTGTACCAGAAAATTTGGTAGAGGATGTTCAAATCGCCCTAGGAAAAGCATTGGATAAAGTCACCATCGGAGACCCGAGGTTGAAGGAAGTGCGAATGGGATCTTTGGTAAGCCATCAACAAGTGCAGGCTGTTAAAGATTCAGTCAATGATCTCGCCAAAGAGGCACAAATTGTTTACGGAGATTTAGATAAAATTGAAACTATTGGTGCTGATGCTAAAAAAGGCGCATTTATCAGTCCGATTTTATTACGAGCGGACCATCCTTTCAAGAATACCGTTGTTCACGAACGCGAAGCTTTTGGTCCGGTGAGTACTATTATGCCATACAAAACACTCGATGAAGCGGTGCAATTAGCACAAATGGGTAAGGGCTCTTTGGTATCTTCTATTGCGACTTTTAACGATAAAATTGCCACAGACTATGTGGTTAATGCCGCAAGTCACCACGGGCGAATTTTGGTCATTAATCGCGATATGGCTAAGGAAAGTACGGGTCATGGTTCACCATTGCCGTATTTGGTACATGGAGGTCCAGGACGTGCAGGAGGTGGAGAAGAGATGGGAGGTATGCGAGGGATAAAGCATTACTTACAGCGTACTGCGATTCAAGGCTCACCGACAACCATTACAGAAATTACAGGCATATATCAGCAAAAAGCCAAATACAAAGAAGCAGAGCAACATCCATTTAAATACCATTGGGAAGACATTCAGCCAGGAATGTCTATGAGGACTCATAAGCGTACCATAACAGATTCGGATATTATCAATTTTTCTAATCTCACTTGGGACCATTTCTATGCGCATACGGATATCACCTCTTTAGATGGTAGTATTTTCGAAAAACGCACAGCACATGGCTACTTTATTATTTCAGCCGCGGCAGGATTATTTGTCTATCCCAACAAAGGACCTGTTTCGGCCAATTATGGGCTAGAAGAGTGTAGGTTCCTTCGTCCCTTATATCATAACGATACGATTTATGTACGATTAACTTGCAAGCAAAAAGTAGATCGCGATGTGGCTTCGGCAGAACATCCAAGTGGCATTGTAAAGTGGTTTGCAGAAATTTTTGATGCTGAAGACGAATTAGTAGCATTAGCAACAGTCTTGACTATGGTTCAGAAGAAACAAGACACTTTTGTTGAAATGACCGATGAAAAGATAGATGAATGTTTGGCTAAGCTTTCAGAAGATAGGAAACCACAATGGGGAATCATGACACCTCAGCATATGTTAGAGCATTTAGAATACACCTATAAAATTGCGGCAGGGGAGATACAGGATTTTGAAGTGTCTACACCAGAAAAGATTTTGGAGAAAGTAAAGAACAGTCTTTGGAATTATAAAAAATTCCCTCAAAATTCCCAGTTTCCGATGCTAGAAAAGGATAAGCTTGATGAATTAAAACATGAGGATTTGGCAACCGCCATTTCAAAATTTAAAGCACAAAGGGAAAAATACCTAGAATACTTTAAAGAGAATCCAGATGCAACTTTAAACAATATGGTATTTGGAGAGTTAAATAGATATGAGTGGTACCTTTTGGAAAGAAAACATCTTAACCATCATTTCGAACAATTTAAATTAATATAGTTTTGTCATTCCTGCGCCCGCATTCGCTGTCCGCGTGTCACCATAGCTTTGCCTACTTCGCCGAAGTAGTTTGCTACGAAGGCTGAAAGCGGAGGCACAAGCTTTGGCGGAGGTGCAAGGCAGGAATCCAAAATAGAATAAGTAGAATTAAAAATAGACTCCTGCCTTTGCGGGAATAACAGAAAATATGACTAACCCTTACGTAAAACAAACCATAGAAAACGAAGTAGGCTATATCGAATTTTTTCATCCTGCGCATAATTCGTTACCAGGAGATATTTTGGCTAAATTGGCTAATACAATCACTGAAGCCGGGCAAAATGAGGCTATTAAAGTGATTGTTCTAAAAAGTGGCGGAGATCGTACCTTTTGTGCTGGTGCCAGTTTTAAGGAGCTCATCAATATTAATGATGAAGCGACTGGAAAAGTATTTTTTTCAGGATTTGCTAATGTGATTAATGCCATGCGTAAATGTCCAAAGTTTATTATTGGTCGAGTACAGGGGAAAACAGTTGGGGGAGGTGTTGGTTTGGCTTCTGCAACGGATTATTGTATGGCTACAAAGTTTGCTGCCATCAAATTAAGTGAGCTCAATGTCGGTATTGGCCCTTTTGTCGTTGGACCAGCAGTAGAACGCAAGTTGGGATTAAGTGGGATGTCTCAAATTGCCATTGATGCAAACAGTTTTTATCCAGCCGAATGGGCAAAACAAAAAGGGTTGTTTACGCAAGTTTTTGAGAGCACTGAAGAATTGGATGCTGCCGTAAAAGCTTTTGCCGAAAACCTATGTAACTATAATACCGAAGCTATGAAAGAAATGAAGCAGATGTTTTGGAAAGGAACAGAGGATTGGGATAGGCTCTTGGCAGAACGTGCAGCCATTAGTGGTCGATTGGTATTAAGCGATTTTACGAAAGAAACACTTAAGCGTTTTAAATAAGTGTCATTCAGAGCGTAGCGAAGAATCTCGTAAGCAGATTGCCACGTCCTTCGTCCTCGCAATGACATAAAAGTAAATTTAAGTTATCGGTTTCCCCTTTAGGGAAAATAAAAATGGGCTATATGATATACGAATTCCAAGGCTATACACCAGTTGTTCACGAAAGTAGTTTTGTACATCCTTTGGCAGCGGTTACAGGTAATGTCATTATCGGTAAAAACTGTTATATAGGTCCGGGAGCAGCGATTCGAGGCGATTGGGGACAGATCATTTTAGAGGATGGTGTCAATGTACAAGAAAACTGTACGGTCCACATGTTTCCCGGAAAGTCCATTGTGTTAAAGGAGAGTGCACATGTTGGTCATGGCGCAATCATCCATGGGGCTAATTTGGGAAAGAATTGCCTGATTGGTATGAATTCAGTTATTATGGATGATGCCGAAATTGGTGATGAATCTATTGTAGGTGCGATGGCCTTTATAAAAGCCGAAACTAAAATTCCAAAACGTAGTTTGGTGGTTGGTAATCCAGCGAAGATTGTCAAAGAAGTATCTGACGATATGATTGCTTGGAAAACAAAGGGCACAGAATTGTATCAACAATTACCCAAAGACTGTCATGAAACCTTAAGAGAAGTAGAGCCCTTAAGAGCAGTTCCATCGGATAGAGAGCTTCAGGAAGATACCTACAAAACTCTCCGAGAAACTTTTAAAAAGTAATTGGCTATAAGTATATGGATCCAATACAAAAATTTAAAGTCTGGTATAATGAAGAATTGGAAAAGACTTCTGTCAGGATACCCTCTGCATGCTGTTTGAGTTCAATAGGACAAGATGGGTATCCCAATTCTAGATTTGTCTCCCTTAAAGAACTCATAGAAAATAAATTTGTGATAACCGGCCCTTTGGATTCTAGAAAAGGTAAGGAGTTATTAGCAAACTCTAAAGCATCATTGACATTTTGGTGGACGGAAACCGAACGACAAATTAGAGTTCAGGGAGATGCCATTCAAATTGAAAAAGATCTAGCCGATCGGTATTTTAAAGAAAGAAACAAGGCCTCGCAAATCGTAAGTCGAATTAGCGAACAAGGAACAGAAATAGACGATCTAAGGACATTAATTGCTCTTTTGGAGAAACAAAAAGGGCATTATAGTGGAAGGGCAGTTAGCAGACCAGAACAATGGTCTGGATTCTATATAGTCCCAAAACGAATTGAGTTTATGGAGTTTAAAGAAAGCCGGTTGCATCTTCGTGAGTTATTTACGCATGAAGGCGAAAAATGGAATAAACTGATTTTACAACCCTAACCGGTGTTTGCAAAAAGACGTCCGATGTTATGATTAACGAGAGGCAATAAGACGACCTTGTAGAAGCAATTTTTGAAGACTCTCATGAAGCCTTAAGAGAAGTCTAGCTTAGAAGCGGCATGAATTATCTTTTTAAAGAAAAATGAGCTCTAAATTGCTTTTGTAGATTGTCGGTACTCCTATATTCAACTAAAAACCAATAGTCGTTGGTAGGCATGTTTCTGCCATTGTAAGTGCCGTCCCATCCTTTGTCGAACGGGCTTAATTGTTTAAGTAACTTTCCATATCGGTCATAAATATAGATTTTAGCATTTTCTAATAGCGTTGGGCACGTCACATTCCAATAGTCATTTGTGCCATCATTATTGGGGGTAAAAAATTTTGGATAACCTACGATACCAACATCATAAGTAATGACATTGCAGTTGCTAATATCTCTTACGAAAACAATGTTTTCACACCCGTAAACATCATTAAACATGTTAGACGTTTGCCAAGGGCTAGCGTTGAGTCTATATTCATAAGAGCCATTACCAATAACCACAACTTCAATGCTGCTATTTTCTGAAAATAAACTACTTATAACTTCAACTTCTATTGATTCTGGCGGATATGATTCAACTACAACTGTACTAGCCTGTGTCGTGCACTGTGTATTAATGTTGGTGACATGTACAGTATAGGTGCCAGGAGCACTTGGGAAATAAGAATTGTTTGTTTCACCATCGATTAAATTAGTCGGTGATATTTGAGGACCATTATACCATTGAAAGGCATATTCATTTTCACTTAACTCCGTATCGATTGGAGGATTGATCACAAATGTGGTGTTCACAGGGTCAATAACATTATCATTAGCATCTAGACATAATAGATATTGATCTTCAATTTCCAAAATCGGGAATGGATATGTTATTAATTCAAAACTAATACTGTTATCAATACAATCCGCTTCATTATTTTCTACGAGAACAAAAATTTCTTGAGGATTAGTTGTGCTTACAAAATTTAGCGCCTGCTCTATGGTAATTTCATCTAAACGTAATGCATCTCTAAAATACCTGACATTAAAATTTGATTCGGATTGTGTTCCTAAAATTGCCGAATTCTGAATGCTAAGATCAAAAGTGCCCAATGTACCATCACTTATATGAGCACAGGCAAAAAGGTCATTAGGTTGAAATGCTATGGGTTGTGCGTTTACAATGATTAGAAAGCTTATGTCGTCATTAGTACATAATCCTGTATTATGCTCAACCCTTGCAAAGATTTCCTGTGGATTTGTAGTGTTGGTAAAAGTGGTTAGCTCGGCGTCTAAAATTAAATCAGTTCTATTGGAATCTCTGTAATAGTAAACTGTAAAATCTTGAGGTGATTGTGGCCCTAATATAATTTCATTTTGAACTGTTAAATCAAAATGTTCGATGCCATTATTGTCGATATCGTCACAGATTTCGATGTCCTGGGGTTGATAGGCATCAGGAATATCAAACGGATTAAATATAGTTGCTGAAGAAAAAAAGTCAGGGCAATTTACATCATTAGATGTTACGGCTCTAAAAACCTGACCATCGATAGGGTCAGGGAAGATTAGTGGATTGTCGGTTGTTGAAATTTCAACCCAAGTAGCCCCATTGTCATAAGAGGTTTCCCATCTGATTATAGACGCAAAATTATTATAGAGTTCGATTGACGCGTATGAATTAATACACTCAGAAGTCAGAAGCGTTTCACCCTCATTGCTAACGAGCCCTGGTGATACACCTGTTAAAACCTCTCTTATAGCCCAAGCCCATAAATTACCCCAAGCTATCTCTATTTCGGTATTTATGGAAGTGTTATTCTGCATTTGAGAATTCTGATTGGTAAAGTAACCGGTGTCGGCAATGAAGATATCATTGTAAGTCGCATCATAAAGTATGGTGGCATTGCCATCGGCGTTCCTGGCTAATGCAGAAGCATTGCAGCTTTCACTGAAATAACCTTGAGAGTTTCCGCTTTGGGTAATTTGAGAGACATTACCAAAAGGTCCTGAAAAAATATGAATATTTCTGTTCACATCTTCAGGAGTAGCTGTCGTTGGATTGGTATTTCCTGCAATAAGAGGAAGATTAAATGCAGTCGAGATAGGTTTTCCTACGGGTTGTTCAGCTATAATCAACACCTTTTTTTCTTGGGCAGACCAATTCTTTAATACATCGATTTCTGATGATGTAAATGCGTTCACATTACTAAAAACCGATCCGATAAATATAATATCGTAGGTATTTAATTGATTTAAATCTACGATAGAGCCAAGGTCTTCAAAGCCATGCGTAATAGTTATATTGTTTTCTATGGTACCTCCCAAGCCAAAATTCGAAGGTTCAAGTAGTTTAGAAGTTGCTCCCACTAAATAACTGCCTTCTAAGGTAAAGCCTTGAAAAGAAACGTTTCGACTTCCATAGGTAGAAGGAATATTTAAGACTTCAATGGTTTGTCCAGGACTGGGTTGGAAGCTCCATAACCATAACAACAGAAGTATATTGATATTTCTAAAACCTACGTTTTCCATGAAGTCATTTTGTGAGAACCCGTCTAATAGGGTTTTTAAAATATACAAAAATTATAAATGGTCGAGGCTAAAGAGGGTTAATTTTAAACTATATTCGACTCAAATCAATCTCGTTGGTTTCTTTGCCTGTTGAGAGCGTGATCAAGCTTTGCACATTGCCCAAATAGGGTAAAAGCGTCAGTTTTGAAATAATAAAATGTTCATAGGCTTCAATATCTTCAACTATGAGTTTCAGTAAATAATCAAAATTTCCACTCACCCGGTGACATTCCACTATTTCCGGGAAGTTGTTGATTTCTGTCACAAACTTTTCGAGATAACTTCTAGTATGGCCTTGTAGTGTAATACCAATGAATACGGTGAGCTTCAGCCCTATTTTTTTATTATCCAATACGGCGACATACTTTTTGATATAGCCTTCTCTCTCAAGTTTTTTAATGCGTTCAAAAACAGGCGACGTGGTCATGCCTAATTCTTCGGCAATACGCTTCGTGGTTCGGTTGCTATCCTTTTGTAGAATGCCTAATATCTGTGTGTCGATCTTATCAAGATGGTGAGCCATAAGAAAATTATATTGTAAAGCTTCAATAGGGTAAATATAAAAAGAAAATAAATCTTATTTTATGTTATTTAAAAGAAAATATTTCTTGTATAATTGAATTTAAAAGTTATTAACATCTTAAAAATGCGATATTCTGTATATTTGTTCCTTGTATTATAGAACAAGGAAAATTGGGAAATTTCGAATTTAAAATGCCTAAACTCGGTGAGAGTATCACCGAAGCCGCAATAATAACATGGTTCAAAAATGTAGGTGATACAGTAGAGGAGGATGAGATGTTATTGGAAGTAGCTACAGATAAGGTAGATTCTGAAGTGCCTTCTAACGTTACCGGTGTCGTTGAAGAAATTTTATACCAACCTAATGACGTTATTAAAATTGGCGAAACCATCGCTGTCATTAAAGTTGATGGCAACGTAACTTCAAAACCCAAATCCGAGGGTTCTTCAAATCGAACAAAAAAGCCGGAAGTAGAAAAGAAGGCCAAAGCCAAAAGGTCAAAACCGGCTCTGCAACCTGCTGTCAATACAGGGAACTTTTCCGTTTCAAATTCCAACACGTTTCTCTCACCATTAATCATTTCTATTGCAAAGAAGCATCATATAAGCTTTGAAGAGTTGGCTAGAATACCAGCAACGGGAAAAGAGGGGCGTTTACGAAAGAGTGATGTGTTTAATTATATTGAAGATGGTCGACTCTACAAGTTTGCACAACCCGTTGTGCAAGATCCCACGGCATATCGTATTCCGCAATTGACCTTCGACAAAGGCAAAGGTAAAATTGTAGAAATGGATCGAATGCGTCAGATGATCGCCGATCATATGGTCTATTCTAAGCATACTTCTCCTCATGTTACAGCGTATGTAGAAGCCGACCTGACCGACATGGTGCAATGGCGCAACACCAATAAAAAAGCATTTCAAGAAAAATATGGTGAGCGTTTAACCTTTACACCGTTGTTTGTGGAAGCTGTGGCAAAAGCGATTAAGGATTTTCCTAACATCAATGCCTCTGTTGACGGCAAGAATATTATCGTAAAGGAAGAGGTTAATATAGGTATGGCGACAGCACTACCAAGTGGTAACTTAATTGTGCCTGTGGTGAAAAATGCAGACCAAAAGGATTTGGTGGCGTTGGCAGCAGATGTCAATGCTTTAAGTGCAAAGGCACGTGAAAATAAGTTGCAAGCCGATGATATTAAAGGAAGCACATTTACTATTTCTAACGTGGGAACTTTTGGAAGTGTTATGGGAACACCAATCATTAATCAACCCGAAGTTGCAATTCTCGCTTTAGGGATTATTAAAAAACGTCCCGAAGTTATAGAGACCGAACATGGAGATGAAATCGCCATCAGGAGTATGATGTATTTATCCCTGTCTTTTGACCACCGTGTGGTTGATGGTTTTTTAGGGGGCAGTTTTGTACGTCGTGTTGCCGATTATTTTGAACAATTTGATACCGATAGAGATATTTAGATAAGAGATAAAAGAACGATTCGTTCTTAGATTTGATTGAGGAAGCAAAAAAAGATTGTCCCTTGAGGATTATTGAAATTAAAGCAATAGCTTTAATTGAAGATACCGAGCGGAGCTCATTAGGGGTGTTTAGATAATATTATAGGCTATACCATTCCAATTAGCAAAATAGAGAAATTGATGTCATTCAAAGCGACTTGTTTAACGCAGCTTTAGCGAATTTAAAAGCGAAGAATCCCAAGGATAGATTGCTGCGTCCTTAGTCCTCGCAATGACATATAAATAAAATATGATGAATTATACTATTCCTATTACCAAAGTAGAACAATCTAAAGTACATGCTTTAGACTTTGACAACATTCCCTTGGGAACCAGCTTTACAGATCACATGTTTATTTGTGATTATGAAAATGGTCAATGGGTAAATCCAAGAATTGTTCCAATGGGAATGATTCCGACCCACCCTGCAGCGATGGCATTGCATTATGGGCAGGCCATTTTTGAAGGGATGAAAGCTTACAAGGATACACAGGGAGAGCCTATGCTATTTAGGCCAGAGCAAAATGCTAGACGTCTGAACAAAAGTGCGGACCGTATGGGAATGCCCAATTTTCCTGAAGATTTATTTGTTGAAGGTTTAAAGGAATTGGTGAGTTTAGAGCATAACTGGATACCGCCAAAAGAAGGCAGCGCGCTTTATCTAAGACCATTTATGTACGCGGATGAACCATTTATAGGTATGCGCGCGGCAACACATTATAAGTTCATCATTATGGCCTCGCCATCAGGACCGTTTTTTAGCAAGCGTATAAAGCTGTGGGCAGAAAAACACTTTATAAGAGCTGCCCATGGAGGTACGGGAGAAGCGAAGGCGGCCGGAAATTATGCCGCTGCTATCCGACCTACCGAACTGGCAAAAGCCAAAGGTTATGATCAGGTGCTTTGGTTAGATGCTGCTGAACATAAGTATATTCAGGAAGTAGGGACAATGAATATTTTCTTTAAGATCAATGGTGAATTCATCACACCAAAATTAGACGGTTCTGTTTTGGATGGGATTACCCGAAAGAGTGTCATAGATATACTAAAGGATAAAGGATTTAAGGTAACAGAACGCCTCATCACTTTAGCAGAGATTAGAGAAGCGTCCCTAAATGGAACGTTAGAGGAAGCTTTTGGAGCTGGTACCGCAGTAGGTATAGCTTATATTCAAGACATTGGACTAGAAGGAGAAACCATTCATGTGTCAGATGAAAGTCCAGTTGGATTACATGTTAATGACACGCTTAATGCCATAAAGACAGGTAGGCTCGAAGATAAGTTTGGCTGGATGCTTAAAACTAGAAAGGAATTAGCTTAAATGAAAAAAAACATCTTAAAAAAAGGATTCTCTAAGCTCTGCACAGCAAAAGCGATGACAGAACTATACGAAGAAAGTTTTAAGCAAGTTTCAAAATATGTACATGCCACCTCAAGAGGTCACGAAGCGATTCAGGTGGCTTTAGGGATACAGCTATTGCCTCAGGACTACGCATTTCCTTATTACAGGGATGAAGCCATGCTATTGGCATTCGGTTTAGAACCTTATGATTTAATGTTGCAGCTTTTAGCAAAACGAGACGACCCATTCTCGGGAGGAAGAACTTACTATTCACATCCGAGTTTAAAGGATGATGATAAACCAAAGATTCCACATCAATCTTCCGCAACAGGTATGCAAGCAATTCCGGCTACAGGTGTAGCTATGGGAATGCAATATCTCGAAAAACAAAATTTAGACAATCCAAATGTCACCCTGAGCGAAGTCGAAGGGTTTCAATTATACCCAATTACCGTATGTTCACTAGGGGATGCATCAGTGACCGAAGGGGAGATTGCAGAGGCCTTTCAGATGGCAGCTTTAAAACAAATGCCCATTTTGTATTTGGTTCAAGATAATGGCTGGGACATTTCAGCAAATGAGGCCGAGACGCGAGCGCAAAATGCTGCAGAATATGCCGCTGGGTTTCATGGTTTAGAGGCCATCAGTATTGATGGTGCTAATTTTATGGAGAGTTATGAAACTATAGAAAAGGTCATAGCCACTATGCGTAAAGAACGTCGCCCATTTCTGGTTCATGCGCAAGTGCCGCTCCTAAATCATCATACTTCTGGTGTGCGTATGGAATGGTATCGCGATGATCTTGACGAAGCGCGTTCACGGGATCCTTATCCGGTTTTAAGGCAACAATTATTAGATCATGGATTTTCTGAAGAAGAGGTCAATAGTATTGAACATGAAGCTAAGCTTAAGGTTGCCTCTGATTTTGAAAAAGCTTTACAAGCCGAAGATCCGAAGCCCCAAGATTTGTTTACGCATGATTTTGCACCAACACCAATCACTGAAGAAAAAGGCGTGCGTGAGCCTGAGGGCGCGGATAAAGTAGTAATGGTAGATTGCGCCTTATTTGCTGTAGAAGAATTAATGCGAAAGCATAAAGAATGCTTGCTCTATGGGCAGGATGTTGGTGGACGACTGGGTGGTGTGTTTAGGGAAGCAGCCACTTTAGCGCAAAAATTTGGGGATGATCGTGTCTTTAATACACCGATTCAAGAGGCCTTTATTGTTGGAAGTACGGTCGGGATGTCTGCCGTGGGATTAAAGCCTATTGTTGAGGTGCAGTTTGCAGATTATATTTGGCCTGGACTCAATCAGTTATTTACCGAAGTGAGTCGTAGCTGTTACTTGACCAATGGAAAGTGGCCTGTAAGTATGATTCTTCGTGTGCCTATTGGCGCTTATGGTAGTGGAGGACCTTATCATTCGTCATCGGTAGAAAGTGTGGTTACGAATATTAGAGGCATTAAGATTGCTTACCCAAGTAACGGGGCCGATTTAAAAGGCCTGATGAAAGCGGCCTATTACGATCCTAATCCAGTGGTTATTTTTGAGCATAAAGGTTTATATTGGAGTAAGGTGAAAGGGACCGATGGTGCGACTTCAGTAGAGCCTTCAGAAGATTATATATTGCCTTTTGGTAAGGCCTGGTTGTTACAAGAAATTTGGAAGCAAGATGATGTCGAAACTTTGACCATTGTAACTTATGGTATGGGAGTCCATTGGGCGTATAATGCGTCTGGAGAATTAGGTATGCGCGATCAAATTGAAATCATCGATTTAAGAACCCTCTTCCCTTTAGATGAAGATACCATTATGACATCCGTTAAGAAAACTGGAAAATGTTTGGTGGTGACCGAAGAGCCGTCCAACAATAGTTTTGCTAGAGCCTTGGCAGGAAAAATTCAAGAAGAATGCTTTAAGTACCTAGATGCGCCGGTAATGACTATTGGTAGTGAGAACATGCCGGCAATTCCATTAAATTCGACATTAGAAGAAACCATGATTCCATCAACAGAAAAGGTAAAAGCTAAAATTGAAGATTTGCTGAATTACTAGTCTTTTGTATCTTACATGATATAAGATTATATCATGTATACAAGACGCATATTTCCAGTCAAAGGGGTTGTAAAATGGACACGACGACGCCTATTTTTATTTCTAGTTCTAGCTACCATTCCTGTCATATTATTTGACATCGTTGGGTTAAAATGGCTGCATGTACCATGGTTGCCCTTAGGTGTTTTGGGTACCGCAGTAGCCTTTTTAGTGAGTTTTAAGAACAATGCATCCTACGATAGGCTTTGGGAAGCGCGCAAAATTTGGGGGGGTATTGTTAACACATCTCGATCATGGACGATTCAAGTTAAAGACTATATTACCAATGAGTACGCTAAGAATCCTATATCAGAAGAAGATCTCCGTAAGGTACATAAGGAATTAGTACATCGTCATGTGGCTTGGTTGACTGCACTTCGATATCAGTTAAGAATGGATAAGCCATGGGAAATGCATCTAAAGAATACCAAATCCAATAAAGAGTTTCGAGAAGCGAACTATTTGGTTTGTGAAGATACCATACCCATAAAAGATGCTATATCGGATTATATTTCGGAGCAGGAATATCAAGAATTATTTGCCAAGGGCAATCAAGCGTCTCAAATTTTAGGGATACAATCCAAACGTCTCAGAGAATTAAAGCTGCAGGGTTTTATTGATGATTTTCGCCATATGGAAATGAAGAATATCCTTGTAGAGTTTTATACGCTTCAAGGGAAGTGCGAACGTATTAAGAACTTCCCCTATCCAAGACAGTATGCCACCATCAACTACATTTTTGTTTGGTTGTTCATTCTAATGCTGCCATATGGCGTTATGGAAGGATTTGAATCTATCGGAAAGGATGTTATTAAGGACCTAGCTACGCATCAATCAAGGACCAATTGGGGGCATCTTATCCAAGAATTTATAGCTCAACATTTTGTGTGGTTCTCTATACCATTTAGTGCTTTGTTATCATGGGTGTTTCATACCATGGAGGCTATTGGTGAGAATACGGAGAACCCTTTTGAAGGAGGGCCGAATGATGTGCCAATTACAGATTTAAGTCGAGGAATAGAGATTGACATTAGGCAATTGATCGACGATACGGATATTCCAGAGGCCTATGAATGGAAGAATGATATTGTAATGTAAACGTCTTTGAGCTATGTTAACTAAAAAACGATATTCGGTTATAGAAATGGCGCTGTGGTCGCGTTGGGAGAGTCTGATCTATCTTATTTATGCCGGTATTATAACAGTTTTATATGAAGTTTTAGACTTCACCTTTCTGCATGTGCCATGGACCCCAGTTGCACTTATTGGTACTGCAGTAGCATTTATGGTCGGGTTTCAAAACAATTCGGCTTATGGGCGGATTTGGGAAGCGCGTAAGATTTGGGGAGCTATCGTTAATACATCCAGAACCTGGGGAATGAAAGTTCAGGATATGGTGACAATAGGGCACTCTGAAGTATCAATCTCTGAAGAAGAGCTTAAATCGCATAAGAAAACTCTTATTTATAGGCATATAGCATGGATGACTGCGCTAAGATATGCAATGCGTCAAAGAAAATCTTGGGAAGCGCAGCATAAGGCCATGACCAATAGGGAATGGGCAAGAGCGATTCATACTCCAGAAGAAATATCAAGTTTAGAGGATAATTTAATGCTGTACTTGTCCAAAGAAGAAAAAGACTATGTCTTAAGTAAAAGCAATAAACAAACGGCACTTCTGTATTTGCAGTCCAAGCATATACGGATATTAAAAGAAAAAGGATTAATCTGGGGATTTGCCTTTTTGGAATTGGAAAATGTTCTGGAGGAATTGTTTACACATCAAGGTAAGACAGAACGCATAAAGAATTTTCCATACCCAAGACAATATGCAAGTTTGGCTTATTATTTAACAAGAACATTTGTAGTGTTGTTACCGTTTGGTATCATTCCAGAGTTTTCGGAAATCGGAGTAGAGATGATGGATAAATTTCCAAGGGTATCTAAGTATTTTATTTGGTTAGGAGTCCCATTTTGTGCTATTGTTTCTTGGGCATTTCATATCATGGAACGCATGGCGAGAATTGGTGAAAACCCGTTCGAAGGGATGCCAAATGATGTCCCTATTTCTACAATTTCTAGAGGCATAGAAATTGACTTGCGTCAAATGTTAGACGAAAATAGAGACGAAATTCCCAAACAGTTCCCTGAAGCTAAAAATGTTCAGATGTAAAACAATGATGCTATAACTTAGATTTGATAATCCGACAATGGCTTTGTGAATTCCTCAGGGTTGGCGGCCAAATGATATCTTGGATCATCGACATCGTCAATAATAACTTCATCAAACTTCGGATTGGCTTTACGAAGTAGTATTTTACAGTCTTTGCTCAAGTGTTTTAGCTTTATGGATTTGCCTTCGGCTTCATATTTATTTACCAAATTGAAAATGGCTTCCAAGGCAGAATGATCGCTTATGCGAGATTCTACAAAATCGATTTCTACCTTGTTGGGATCATTTTTTACGTCAAACTTCGTATTAAAGGTTTGAATAGAACCAAAGAACAAAGGCCCCCATATTTCATAGGTCTTTGTACCATCAGGTTGCATGCGTTTGCGGGCTCTGATCATGGTGGCATTTTTCCAGGCGAATACTAATGCAGAAATGATAACTCCAGCAATAACAGCTACAGCTAAGTCTTTCCAAACGGTAATGGCTGAAACCGCAATAAGGACGATAGCGTCAGAGATTGGAATTTTTCTGATGATTCTAAAGCTAGACCAAGCAAAGGTGCCGATAACCACCATAAACATCACACCGACCAAAGCAGCGATTGGAATCTGTTCTATCAAGGGCGCACCAAATAACACAAAGCACAGCAATGCTATGGCAGCAACTGCACCTGATAGTCGACCACGACCACCAGAATCGACATTAATTATCGATTGTCCAATCATAGCGCAACCTCCCATACCACCAAATAATCCATTCAAGATATTGGCACCACCTTGAGCTATACATTCCCTGTTACCATTACCTCTGGTGTCGGTGATATCATCGACGAGGTTTAATGTCATTAAAGATTCAATAAGACCTACAGCAGCTAAAACAAAAGCTGTAGATAGTATGGTATCCCAATGCTCTTGTAAAGTGCCAAATAAACCAAATATTTGATCTTGAAATGTAGGTAGTGTGCCTTTAAGACCTTTTCCACCTCCATCGGCTATAAATGAACCGACAGTGCTCATATCTATACCACCTAGGATGGTGATACAGGCCACAACTATAATAGCAATTAAGGCTGCAGGTATTTTCTTTGTGAGTTTAGGCAGTCCATACATAATGCCCATAGTTAAGCCTATAAAGCCCATCATTTTCCAAAAGCTTCCGTTAGAGAATAAGGCTCCGAACCATTCAGAAGTATGGTTCCAAATAGAAATATCTTTGGGAACTGCATTTGGGAACAACTTAAGTTGCGCTAAAAAGATAACTATTGCCAATCCATTCACAAAGCCCATCATCACAGGATGAGGAATTAACCTCACAAATTTTCCAAGCTTAAAAATACCGGCTAATACTTGAATGCCTCCAACAAATAAAAGGGTGATGAATAGCCACTGTAGGCCCAAGTTGTCAATGGGTGTTTCTAAGGCTTGCCCAACATCATTACCTTTGCTAATCAGATGCACCATAACGACTGCCATAGCTCCGGTAGCACCAGAAATCATTCCGGGTCGACCGCCAAAAAGAGCGGTTATAATGCCCATCATAAAGGCTCCGTAAAGCCCCACTAAGGGATCGACGCCTGCAACAAAAGCAAAAGCTACAGCCTCTGGCACTAATGCCAATGCAACGGTTAAGCCAGAAAGGATATCATTCTTGGGATTCTGTGTAAAGTTTTTTCTTGTGGTGTGGCCTAATATCATAATGCACGATCTTAAAAGTCGGCAAAGATAGCGTATTTAGAATAATAGCCTAATCGCAGCATAAAGTGTCATAAAAAAAGCACTAGAAGAACTAGTGCTTTCGTATAGTATGTGCTGTTCAATTAGCTGGATGGAGGGAATTGTTCCATAGTCTTGGCAACAAATTCTTTAATTCTAGCTTCTTTTTTATCAACATTCTTAGTGACGAGGTATCCTGTACCTGATCCCTGCCAGATGAGTTCTTTCGCTTTGGCATCTACCAAATCTATAAATAGCATACCTTCTGTTCTAGTAGTGACTTGGTTGCCGCCCCAGCCAGCTCCCCAGCCCCAACCAGGTCCCCAGCCCCATCCAGGACCCCAGCCGCCAAAGCCACCCCAGCCCCAGCCGCCCCAGCCCCAACCGCCCCAAGCGTTGTTGAAAACATTTACGCGTTGGTTAGACTTGGTGAAAATGCTGACTAGCATATCTGGATTTTCGGATTTGGTCATGCCCTTGGCCAAAAGCTCTGCTTCGATAGCCCTTAGGATTCTTCGCTTATCAATGTCGCTGATCTCAGCTTTATCAATACCTGGCTTAAAAAAAGCAAAGGTCTTGTACTCGTCAAAATTTGCATCCTTGTCATAATCTGCTGCAACACGTACAGAGCTGCAGGACGATAAAAAGATGACAAACACTAAAATCGGTGTAAATTTGAGTAGTTTCTTCATATCATTTTTTTTAAATTAATTTAAATAAATCGTCATCGACATGATTAGGTAGAGTGACCTTTAAGTTAGGTTCCGCTTCCATCGCACGTTTTATCGCAAAAATAGCGCCGTCGTTTCTAGCCCAACTTCGTCTCGAGATACCATTATTGACATCCCAAAATAACATCTGTTTTAATCGTATGGATGCTTCTTTAGTACCATCAAGAACCATGCCGAATCCTCCGTTAATCACTTCTCCCCAGCCAACACCACCTCCATTATGGATACTCACCCATGTAGCGCCTCTAAAACTGTCTCCAATAACATTGTGAATAGCCATATCTGCTGTAAAACGAGAACCATCGTAAATATTGCTGGTCTCTCTATAGGGTGAGTCCGTGCCAGAAACGTCGTGGTGGTCTCTTCCGAGTATAACCTCGCCGATGTCACCCTTAGAAATCGCCTGATTAAAAGCTTCGGCTATTTTCATACGACCTTCCGCGTCAGCATATAAAATCCGAGCTTGAGAACCTACGACGAGCTTGTTATCTTGAGCACCTTTAATCCATCGAATATTATCCGCCATCTGCTGCTGAATAGCTTCAGGTGAATTTTGCATAATGGCTTCCAAGACCTCACAGGCAATGGCATCCGTTTTGGCCAAATCTTCTGGTTCTCCCGAAGCACAAACCCATCGGAATGGTCCAAAACCATAATCAAAGCACATGGGCCCCATTATATCTTGTACATAGCTAGGATACTTAAATTCCCTTCCTAAGTCTTGATTATCGGACATGACATCTGCGCCTGCGCGTGATGCCTCCAATAAGAATGCATTGCCATAATCAAAGAAATAGGTGCCACGGGCAGTATGCTGGTTGATAGCTTTAGCATGTCGCCTTAAACTTTCCTGAACTTTTTCCTTGAACCTCTCAGGATCCTCGGCCATCATTTTGTTAGAGGCTTCAAACGATAAGCCTGCTGGGTAATAACCACCTGCCCAAGGATTGTGAAGGGAAGTTTGGTCGCTTCCTAGGTCGATGTGAATATGCTCTTCGTCGAATTTTTCCCATACATCAACAATATTGCCCAAATACGCAATGGATACAGTTTCCTTTTTGGATTTTGCTTCCTTGACTCTCGTGACAAGTCGGTCTAAGTGCGAGATTTTTTCGTCAATCCAACCTTGATCCAAACGCACTTGAGTGATTTTTGGATTAACTTCTGCGCAAACCGTAATACAGCCAGCAATATTACCTGCTTTTGGCTGGGCCCCAGACATACCACCTAAACCCGAAGTAACAAACAAGTGTCCTTTGGGCGATTTGCCGATTTTTCTAAAACCATTTAATACCGTAATCGTCGTGCCATGTACGATGCCTTGAGGGCCTATATACATATAGCTTCCTGCAGTCATTTGACCGTATTGGGTGACGCCCAAGGCATTGAACTTTTCCCAGTCATCTGGTTGAGAGTAGTTGGGAATCATCATGCCATTTGTAACGACTACTCTGGGGGCTTCTCTATGTGATGGAAATAAGCCTAAAGGATGCCCAGAGTACATCACCAAGGTCTGCTCATCGGTCATTTCAGCCAGGTATCTCATAGTCAACCGATACTGTGCCCAGTTAGAGAACACTGCTCCATTACCACCATAGGTAATCAGTTCATGAGGATGTTGTGCAACGGCATGATCTAAATTGTTTTGAATCATTAACATAATGGCTGCAGCCTGTCTGGATTTTGCCGGATAGGCATCAATGGGTCTTGCATATATCTTGTAGTCTGGCCTAAAGCGATACATATAGATACGGCCATAGGTGTCCAACTCACTTTTAAATTCGGGTAATAAGACCCTATGGTGTCGCGGATCAAAATAACGCAAGGCATTTCTAAGTGCTAGTTCTTCTTCCTTAGGCGATAGTATGGTCTTCCGTTTTGGAGCATGATTTATAGCCGAATCATAGGGTTTTGGTTGCGGCAAAACATCGGGGATGCCTTCTAATATCTGATCCTTAAATGATAATTCTGTCAGTTGCATTACGTCTTTTTTAATTGATCCTTGTTAAAACCATATGGGCAATGCCGGCACCCACTTTCGCAGCAATAGCCTCTTTTTAGATGATATTGTTCAGTAAAACAGCGATAACCTTCGGGTGTTAGATAGTAATCGCCTTCTTCTATTGGGACATATTTTTTCACACGTATAAATTTTAATAATTATTAGGTATGATTTTAATTATAAAATTGAGAACGTGTGCAATCGCTTCGCTCCCGCGTTAAAATTTTTAAACCTAATCTTTATAAAAGCGTTTAAAATTTACTAACGCTCGTTTCATGTTTTACAAAGATAGCGTAAATTCGAAAAAAGATGCCTTGGCCTAAGTCAAGCTTACTGTTTAAATATTATGCTGATGAAAATGAGTATGGATTGATTTTTGAATTAGGACTTGTTGTGATATTAATTTTGAAATATTTGGTGCCAAAAGGCTACCTTGGGATGACCGTTTTTCCATTTATGTTTTTAAAGCATAAACGTTTAAAATGGAATAAGGTTTTGGTCAATCATGAGAAGATTCATTTAAGACAGCAGATTGAATTATTGATTGTTCCTTTTTTTATAATCTATGGCTTTGAGTTTTTAGTGCGATGGTTTCAATACAAAGAGTGGGGGTTAGCCTACAGAAATATGTCTTTTGAACGTGAAGCTTACGAGAATGAAAAAGATCTCGACTATTTAGACTCCCGATCTTTTTGGGAATTTATTAATTATTTTTAGCGCTTATGCGTATTATAAAGCCATCTTTAGTTCATAATGTACCACTCAGAACTGATAAGCGTATCAGTCTTTATGTAAAGCGTGAAGATTTAATTCATCCGTTCGTTTCCGGAAATAAGTATAGAAAGCTTAAGTACAATCTCAAGGAAGCTCAACTTCAAGGGCATCATACCCTTTTGACCTTTGGTGGAGCTTATTCTAATCATATTGCCGCTACTGCCTATGCAGGTCAACTTTATAATTTACAGACCATAGGGATAATAAGAGGAGAGGAATTAGAGGGGAAGATAGAGGTGAATCCTACATTAAGTTTCGCTAGGTCATGTGGCATGCGTTTAAAGTTTGTTTCAAGAGCGCATTACAGACAAAAAAACCAAGCTACGTTTTTAGATGGGCTTAAATCGGAGTTAGGGGCATTTTATTTAATTCCAGAAGGCGGTACTAATGCACTAGCGATAAAGGGTTGCGAAGAAATACTTCAAGACAGTGATGATAAGTTTGATTTTATTTGTTGCTGTGTTGGAACAGGTGGCACAATTTCTGGAATAATAAACACCTCGCTAGAGCATCAAAAAGTACTTGGTTTTCCTGCCTTAAAAGGGGGCTTTTTAAAACAAGATATTCGTAAATTTGCAACCAACGACAACTGGGACTTGATGGAAAACTATCATTTTGGGGGTTATGGCAAAATAAAGCCAGAACTGATTGCGTTTATCAACAGATTTAAGAACACTTACGATATACCATTAGATCCTATTTACACAGGAAAAATGATGTTTGGGATTGTTGATTTGATAGCCCAAGACTTTTTTCCAAAGAACTCAAAAATATTGGTAATTCATACCGGAGGATTACAGGGAATTGACGGCATGAATTTAAAATTAAAACAAAAAGGGTGGCCTTTAATAGAATGAATTTAAAACACAACTATATTGTATTGATTTTTGCGGTACTTGCTTTAGGATGCGGTCCCAAAAAAGGTATTGTTACAAAGGAAAAGAACCAAAAGAAAGAGACAGAAACCGTTGTAGTGACCAAGGAAGAACCGGTTGAAAATGAACCTAAAAAAGAGGTCGTTGCGAAACCACCCTCCTCTACGGAGAAGTATATTGCCCTATATGCGGATATTGCAAAACAAGAAATGCGACATTCCAAAATACCTGCTAGTATTACTTTAGCGCAAGGTATTTTAGAATCGGGGTCAGGAAAGGGGAGATTGGCGGTTAAAGCTAATAATCATTTTGGAATTAAGTGCCATGGTTGGAAAGGTGCCAAAATATACCATGATGATGATCGTTCCCAAGAGTGTTTTAGAAAATATGAGAAAGCCGAATCATCTTACAAGGATCATTCAGAATTTTTAACGGGAAGACGACGATACGCTGATTTGTTCAAATTAAGACCCAATGACTACAAGGGCTGGGCAAGAGGTCTAAAAAAAGCAGGTTATGCCACGGACAGAAAATATCCGCAAAAATTGATTTCCTTAATTGAACGTTATGAGCTTTATAAGTATGATGAGCAGGTCTTAGGAAATGACAAGATCGTAAAGGTTCCAGTTAATAGTGGGGTGATACGATATATTATTGAGAAAGGGGATACGCTATACTCATTGGCAAAGCGATACAAAACAACTGTAGAAGCAATTAAAGAATTAAATAACCTCAATTCTAATGATCTAGCTTTAGGTCAGGAAATAATGATTCCGAACTAATTTATGTTATACCAAAGAAGTAGTGCCTTGTTTAAGGAGGCACAAAAAGTGATACCAGGTGGTGTAAACTCACCTGTAAGAGCCTTTAAAGCCGTTGGGGGAACGCCTATTTTCGCTAAGTCAGCCAAGGGCGCATATGTCTACGATGAAGACGGCAATCGATTTATTGATTATATCAATTCTTGGGGCCCGATGTTAATGGGGCATGCTTTTCCACCTGTGGTTGATGCAGTAGTTGAAAAGACAAGAGAAGGGACGTCATTTGGAATGCCAACAGCTTTGGAGACTGAAATCGCTGAATTAGCAGTTTCTATGGTGCCTCATATCGATAAGATTCGTTTTGTCAATTCTGGTACAGAGGCTTGTATGAGTGCCATTCGTTTAGCGCGAGGATTTACAAAAAAAGACAAAATCATAAAGTTTGCGGGGTGCTATCATGGCCATAGCGATTCGTTTTTAATAGCGGCCGGAAGTGGTGCCGTGACCTTCGGGACTCCAAATAGTCCAGGTGTCACTCAAGGTACGGCGAAAGACACCTTATTGGCCAAATATAATGACATTGAACATGTAAAAGGAATCGTTGAGGCCAATCCCAATGAAATTGCAGCTATTATTGTCGAACCTGTAGCCGGAAACATGGGTTGTATTCCACCAGTTGAAGGGTTTTTAGAAGGTTTAAGGGCCCTTTGTGACGCTAACAATATACTTCTCATTTTTGATGAGGTGATGACGGGTTTTAGATTGGCAAAAGGTGGAGTTCAAGAATTAAAAGGTGTAAAGGCAGATATAGTTTGTTTTGGAAAAGTCGTTGGAGGTGGATTGCCTGTTGGGGCTTTTGCATCTCGGAATGAGATCATGAATCACCTAGCGCCTTTGGGACCTGTTTATCAGGCAGGGACTTTGAGTGGCAACCCTTTGGCCATGGCGGCTGGATTAGCCATGCTGAAAGCCATAGATACAGACAAGGGCTTAATGAGCAGGTTAGAGGAAAAGACCAAATACCTTCATAAGGGTATCGCCGATGCGCTCAACAAAAATGAGGTCGTACATACGATTAATAGAATTGGCTCTATGATTTCGGTCCATTTTGCTGAAGACCCTGTAGTGGATTTTGAAAGTGCTGCCAAGGGTAACAATGAAACGTTTAAAACGTTCTTTCATGGTATGCTTAATAAAGGCATCTATATTGCTCCAAGCGCCTTTGAATCATGGTTTATTACAGATGCTTTAACCTATCAAGACTTAAATGAAACTATTGCTGCTGTGGAAGAGATAGCAAGAACCTTATAGCAAAAAAAAGCCTCGCATATCGCGAAGCTCTTTATGATGTTAAGGTTGTATTATTGTTGTTCCAAAGAAAAGCTTCGGTAACGTTCAAACTGTTCGTCTGTTAAGATTTCTCGCATTTTGGTGTTGAGCAATGTTTTAATTTTTTCCTCAGCACCTTCTTTAACAACTTTTGCCTTTTGTAGGTCCAAAGTGGCCTGTGTATATTCCTTTATAGCTTCATAGACCTGATGACTCTGATTCTGGTCGAATTTTATATATTGTTGTAGAGCTTTGGTCTTTTCTGACGCGATGTTGTTAACCTCTATGGTATTGGATTGGGCCATAACAGATGACGTTCCTAAGAATAGGGCAAAAACAAATAAGCCAAGTGTCATTATTTTTTTCATGGTGGATTGTTTAGTTATTTCGAGCTACTAAAATAATAATTTTATTTAAAAGGAGAATTTTAAATTATGAACCGCTATGACTTTATAAGTTTTAAGGTGGTTTTATACAGGTTTTTATCCGTAGCTTTATTTTTTAACCAGGCATAAAAGCTAATAACGAAAATATCCTCTTTTTGTGTTGAAGTACCTTCAAGCGCCATGACAAGAGCTTTGGCAAATGCCTTGCTTTTTGCTATTTCAGGACGCTTGTAGTAGCGCTCGGCATAATTGATAAAGGTCAAAATCCTAGATTGATCAATCTCTTTTAGATAAGACGTGTATTTCCGTCTAAAGCTCTTTAATCTTGAATAAAATAAATCGTCATCTGCGATTTCAGCATAGAGTAAGATTTCGGCTAGGTTTTTTTTAATCACCCAATCTATTCCTGCTTTTTCGATGTAGTATTGATCGGTATGATAAAATTTTGAAAGCACCCATTTGGCCTTGGCAAAATCGGCTTTCTGAAAGTAAAACATCAATAACGACAGATGAAGGTCTAAAAGCGATTCAATGTCCTGATGTTTCTTTTTAATTGTAGCCTCTACAAGCTTAATGGCTGTTTCTTGCTTATCGATAAAGTTGTAATTTAAAGCTTCAACCAATATTTTTTTTAGTATAAAGGTTTTGTAGTAGATGCCTTTTTTTAATCGCATCAATTCTTCCATCTCATTGATGTAGGTTAATGAGGCCTCAAACTTTTTGTTTCTAAATAACGCGTTGGCAATGATATATACAATATGAATTTGATAGAATAGTTGTTTGTCTGTTTCCTTCTTTTCTTTCAAGATTCTATAACTACTCATGACAAAGTTTTCAATTTCGAAATATCGACTAGTGACTAATGCAGATATATTGACTATAGTCAGAATCTGATAAAGGGATTTGAAAGAAAGTGATTCATTGAGCACAAGCTTGTAATCCGCAAGTACAGATTTCAGCTGACTTTCGAAATCAATAACTTCTCCTTTATAGCTAATCGTATTTAGTATCAGTTTTAGCTTTGCGTAAATAATATTTAATTGATCTTCTAATTGATGTTGTTTACGATTATTCTTTTGCTTTAAAATGAGCGTTTCCAAATCAATTTTTGGGTAATTTGGCGCATATTGGATTTTAGTATGGTAGATTTCGTTGAGAATGGGAAACAGCGAATGCTCGTCGGCAAGGCGCTCGGCTTTGTCTAATATATTGTAGGCGATATCGTAGTTTTTTTGAAGTAAATAGGTCCGAGACGCTAAAATGTATTTTATGATTTGCATATCCACCGAGTTCTCATCCTCTAAGTTTTTATTGGCCGTGAAATCTATCAAAGCATTAAAAAGACGTTTTCTTAAAGCGTGATAGGCATTACAATGATCGACCTCGTAAAGTTGCCTGCAAATAGATTTGGAGTCTAGTTCTGGGATGCTCATTAGCTTGAATAATTGAATATTCTTAGTGTCCCTACGCTTGTTTTTTTCCTGTAGAAACGTAATGAATTTTTGTTGATCTTCTTTGCTAAACGTATCTATTATCGATTTTAATGCTATCATTTAATCGTCACTTATATGAAATATAAATCAATAAATATAGGATTTTAATTCATATATATTAAAAATATATCGTCAGTTTTATACGAAAATTGGTTTTTACATCATTCAATTTTATTTCAATTTTGCCTAGTAATCATTAAAGCAAAATATCATGGAATCTAAGTCTAATTTTACGTCATCAGAACTTATTTGGGCGAGTCTTTTTTTTGGTGTGCTCGGCTTAATACTCGTGTATGCGCAGTCCATATCTAGTTACTTGATTGAGGCCTACAACCAGAACATTGATTCATTAGCTAGTAACCTATCTAGAAGTCCGTATATCTTAAGTTATTAAAATGATACAGAAGCGTTTAAATACAGCTTTCTTTATTACCGTAGGTGTATCTCTTGTCGTTTTTATTTATCTCGTGTTTTTGGGCTATGATGAGATACGAACCTTAAGGGATGTTGTGAAGATTGTTGGTTCCGTTTTGTTTCCAATTCCAATATTATTTTTTACAAGGTTTATTGTTATTGAACATTTCTTGCCTGAAAATTTGGAGGAGTACAAGGCAAAAAATCAAAGACCAGCGACGCTCTTATTGGTTATTTCAGTTATAGGTGTTCTTCTTTTAATGCAGTTATTAGAGTTTCTGACAAATAAGAGACTCGAGGATGCCTTAATTCTTGCGCACTTGATCAACTCAACCTCCATAAGTTCTTACGTATTTAACTTTTTATTGTATAACAACTTAAAGGCCAATGGCATATTGAGTGGAGTGCTCATGGCCTTAGCAGTACACATATTCTTTTTATCCGCTTAAAACTAAAAGTACAATCATCAAATTTTAATATTATGAACATCATTAAAACATCAAAAGACCAGACCAATGCTAGTAAGAGGGAGTTACTTTTTACATTTCAAACGATCATAGTAACCGGTTTGCTGGCATTTACCGCTATAGCCTTTTTCTTTTACAACGATTTAAGTGTAATAAAAGGAATCAAAGTCATTTTTGCACCGTTCTTATCTGTTGTTCCCTTACTATTCATTCTTTCGGTCTTAAGGGATTTAAGAAAGGGTTTTATAGAAGGGAATTACACAAAGGAGGAGATTTTAAAATTTGGCCTAATAACCTTAGGCATAACAGCAGCCTTTACCGGTATTACATTGTTGCTTTCTAAGATTAATGCCTTAGAAATTTTGCTTGCCGGGATTATCGCCATATTAAGTACAGTTTTCTTTCTGCGAAGTAAGATCAAAGATATATTGGGAATGTCTATAGTGACTGGAATTGCAGAGGGTATCATCGTATACATGATTTTTTTGTTTTGATGATTGGTTAGTTAGTAACCCAAAACCTCGCAGTGTGGTTTAGAGCTGCGAGGTTTTAAATTCCATTGGTTATGAAAAATAGATTGACAAAATACCTTACGGAGTTTTCAAGCATAAAACTAACCAGACCCATATCCGATAAAATCAGAGTATTGGAAATTGCAGGAGTAATTTTGACCGGGATAGGCAAGTTTATTTTTATGGATTATCTCAATTGGCGATTACCATTTGTAGTCGTTGCAATCCTCGCTTGGACCTTTTATGTTTATTACCGCTATAAAAAAGATAGGAATGTTCTAAGTGATTGGGGGTTTCAGTTGGGAAATTTTAAAACTGTATTCAAGTTAATGCTACCTTTTGCAATAATAGCAATTGCAGTGTTTTTTTTAGTGGGTTACATTCAAGGCACTATTAATTTAACTTGGCACATTATTCCTTTACTTATTACTTACCCTATTTGGGGCAGTATTCAACAATTTTTAACCATTGGATTATTGGCAGGAAACCTTAAAGACTTAAAAAGAGTAAAGCTCAAAAAGAGTTTAATAATTCTACTTACGGCAATAGTCTTTTCCCTTGTACATTATCCTTCGCTTTGGTTAATGTTAGGTACGTTTATTTTGGCATTATTCTATGGATATATATATTTAAAGGTCAAAAATATTTATGTGATGGGTATAATCCATGGTTGGTTAGGGGCCTTATTTTATTATACGGTGGTAGGACAGGATCCTTTTGCGGAAGTATTTTTGAAGTATTTTTAGTAGGTTAATACAATGAAGAAAAAAGTAAGATATGTTGCTATATGTGTAATCACCGTTATTGTTGTTGGAATATATATAGGATTTCATCATATAGCTCCTTATGCAATGATCCAACCGCCAAGGGTTAGTGTTTCTGAAACTCCAAATGACTTTAATTTAGTAAGTGAAAGTTTTGCTGTAAAAGTCGACGATAGTCTAAATCTTAGTGCCTATTGGATAAAAACGGATAAAATTTCACCAAAAGGTGTTGTAATACTAGTTCATGGAATAGGAGGGTGCAAAGAACATTTTTTAAGTACATCGGCATTATTGGCCAAAAATGGAATAGAATCTATTTTAGTTGATCTCAGAGCACATGGGAAGAGCGACGGAATTTATACAACCTATGGCTTTAAAGAGAAAAAGGATATTTTTAAACTGGTCAATGTCGTAAAGGAAAAATCGCCAAATTTATCAATTGGTATCTGGGGAAATTCTTTAGGTGGAGCTATTGCAATACAAGCTCTAGAGTATGATGAGCGTATAAATTTTGGTGTGATAGAGAGTACTTTTGCTGATTTAAGTCAAATAGTTTACGATTATAAAAAGCGTTATTTAAAAGGCTTTGGGATTCGATTTTTATCAGATTATGCGCTCGATAGAGCTGGTAAGATAGGAGACTTTAATCCAGAAAGTGTGAGACCATTGCAATCAGTAAAGCATATTGGGCAACCCGTATTAATTGCCCATGGTAATGCGGATCAAAGTATTGGCTTTAAGTATGGAAAGGCACTTTATGCTAATTTAAAGACAACAGAGAAAGAATTTATAGAAGTAGAAAATGGAGGGCATTATAATTTGTATGAAATGGGGGGAGAGGCATACAAAAACCGAATCTTAGATTTCATTTTGAAAAATGTAGATCGCTAGTTTCAAGCTACAATTGTAATTTTCGTAAATTGTGTCTTGCGTAAATACCTTTAGACTATGCCTTACTGGGTCTCAACCGTTTTATTCATCCTAGGAATATATATTGTAATTAGTATAGCTTTGTACTATCTGCAAGATTATATGTTGTTTAAGCCCGAAAAGTTACCAAAGGATTTTCAGTTCGCTTATGAAAATCAAGTCACTAAAGAGTATAATCTTGAGACTAGGGACGGTGCTATTATCAATGGCCTACGGTTTTTTCCTAAGGGAGAAAGTAAAGGCGTAGTGCTATACCTAAAGGGAAATTCAAAAAGTATTAAAGGATGGGGAAAGTTCGCCGTAGATTTTACAAGGCATGGTTATAACGTTTTGATGGTAGATTACAGAGGCTTTGGCAAAAGTACTGGGAAGCGTTCCCAAAAGGCGATTAAACGCGATTTGCAAAAAGTCTATGATAAGCTCAAGGAAAGAACTACCGAAGATAGAATAGTGCTTTACGGACGTTCATTGGGGTCTGGTTTTGCTACAAAATTGGCTTCGCTAAATAATCCTAAAATGCTCATATTAGATGCGCCTTATTACAGCCTTACCAAGGTTACGGCACGTTATGCCCCTTTTATGCCTTTGTCATTGCTCTTAAAGTATCCTTTGCCAACCTATAAATGGTTAAAATATGTACAATGCCCAATTCACATCATTCACGGGACACACGATAAGCTAATTCCGTACAAGTCGAGTGTGAAATTAGCTCAAATCAACCCTAAGCTGACCAAACTGCACACAGTTATAGGTGGTGGCCACAAAAATTTGAATAATTTTGAATCGTATCACAACATGTTGGATGATATTTTAAACACTGAACCCAAAACCATCGATTTAGAAACCACAAGTATTAATGTCATTCACACCTCGAAAAAAACTGAGAAAAAGGCTTAAAAATACGGTCGTTTTTCTTTTAGGCTTATATGTTATGATAGGATCAGCACTTTATTTTTTTCAAGAGAAATTGATGTTTTTGCCCACCACGCTAAAGCAAGAGTATCAATATCAGTTCGATTACCGGTTTGAAGAGTTATTTTTTGAGACGGAGAAGGGTGCTATTATAAATGCCCTACATTTTAAAGCAGAACAATCAAAAGGTGTTATACTCTATTTCCACGGTAATGCTGGTGATTTGAGTAGATGGGGTAAGATTACGTCCTATTTTGTGGAAAAGAATTATGACGTTTTGGTTATGGACTATAGAACTTATGGCAAAAGTACGGGGAAGCTCACAGAAGCTGCATTCTATAAGGATGCCCAATACTGTTATGATTATCTTTTGAAACAGTATCCAGAGCATGATATCAATTTATATGGAAGGTCTCTTGGCACTGGTTTAGCCTCATATTTAGCTTCAAAAAATCAACCTAAACAACTCATCTTAGAAACGCCTTATTACAGTATTTTAGACGTGGCCAAGCATCGATTCCCTATATTTCCAGTCGAATCTTTGCTGAAGTATAAGTTCCCAACCTATAAGTATTTGTTAAGGGCAACCTGTCCTATTACCATCTTGCATGGAACAGATGATAAGGTCGTGCCTTACGCCTCGGGTAAGAAACTTTCCGAGTTAGGGATAGGTAACTTGGATTTTATTACAATTGAAGGAGGTGATCATAATAACCTAGTGGAATTTGAGACCTACCATCAAACGACCAATATCAAACTTCCTTAAATCGTTTTTTCACTCATCCAGAGCCCTACTACACTCATTATAAATTCTTTGTCCTAAGCGATTGTCTTATTTTTAGTTAAATCAAAAACGAAAGATTATGACATCAAAGACAAAATTAGGATTGGGGATTATGGGAGTTATTACCGCATTTGTAATTACACTATTATCCATCGATAGGCCACAAGAGCATTCGCTAATGGCCGAAGCTAACATCGATAATGCAGAAGGTTGCGTATTTATGACCACATTTGGGGAACAATCATCAGAGGGTTATTCCAGGTTTAAATTAAAGGATAACATTCAACCTGTTGTTGACAATGGACTAAATTGGTTAGCCAAGGCTCAGCTAGAGAACGGGGGATATGGAGCAGGGAGTCATAATAATCAGAGAGAAATGAATCCCCATGCCGTTAATGCAGATCCAGCAACAACTTCAATGGTGGCTATGGCTTTGTTACGAAGTGGCAGTACGCTAAAGAAAGGGCCGTATAAAGAACAGCTTAAGGGCGCTTTAGATTTTTTACTCGAGCAAGTTGAAAGTGTATCTAAGGACGATATCTATATTACTGAAGAAAAAGGGACCCAAATTCAGAGTAAATTGGGACAGAATATTGATGCGGTATTGACAGCACAATTTTTTTCGAATATTCTAAAAGAAAACATAGATGCATCAACTAAAAAGCGCATAGAGAAATGTCTGGATGTTTGTGTGGAAAAAATTCAAAATGCCACGGGTAAAGACGGTAGGGTTACAGGAGCTGGTTGGGCTGGAGTATTACAATCTGGTTTGGCAACAAGCGCTTTGGAGTCCGCAGAATCCGTTGGTGCAACCTTAGATGAGATTGTGGTGACTAATCAAAAAGATTATTTAAAAAGCAATTATGATGAAGAATCAAAATCTGTTAAAACGACTGATGGCGCAGGAGTTATATTATATGCTGTGAGTAATTCTGCCAGAGGTTCAGCCAAAGATGCTAGAAAAGCTAGGGAGCTAATTGCCAAAGCTAAAAAGGAAGGGAAGCTTAAAGACGATGATAAGGTAAATGTCGAAAATCTAAAGGACATAGGAGTTCCAGAAAGTGAGGCCATTGCTTATACTTCGTCATATAATATTTACAATGCATCTAAACAAAAAGCACAAGAAAATGAGGTTATGACGGGTTTTGGAAATAATGGTGGTGAAGAGTTTTTAAGTTTCTTACAAACCGGGGAATCTATGGTGGTCAATGATGACGATGATTGGAAAAAATGGTATGATGATGTGTCGGGACGTTTAATGAATATCCAAAATGAAGATGGGAGTTGGAATGGCCACCACTGTATTACGAGCCCTGTATTTTGCACGGCAACAAGTCTGCTAATTTTGTCTATCGAAAATGATATTGACAATTTGAGACACACCGGTGAAGATTAATAGTATATTTAGAACTGAAAAAGGCTTCAAACTCATTTGAAGCCTTTTAAATTTTATATAAGGTCTAAATTATTTAGGATCTAAAATAGCATTAACACGTTCAATAGCATCTGCAATATGAATTCTACTCATCGCGTCTCCACCACGAGCATTCCTCAATTGCGAACGCAAGGCCTTTAATTCAGCTCTTACGACTGCTCTAATATCGGATTGACTTGTGTTTACGGCAGTTGCTTTGATATAAGGACTAAATGTTCTACCGCTTTGATTTTTCGCAGTCATTAGATAAGCCAAACGATCGATGTGAGCTCTCTGTAAATTACGTCTGTAAGTATCTATCTTCTTACCACTTCGCAATTCACTCCAAATCCCTTGACGCAAATCTTTCATCATTTCTGGTAACGAATAAGCATTGCTATCATAGGTATGTGCTTCGGTTAAACGTTGCATTTTTCCTAAACTAAGCACCGTGTTTAGTGATCGCGCTTGTATGGCCCTAATACGGTCTACAGAACCTGAATATTGAATGCGGTCAAAGATGTTTTTATCAATCAGCCATTCAGGTGTATCGAACAATTGCTTTTGTAAAAATGCCATGGCTCTTTTCTGATGATCTTTAGCAACAGGTGTATAAACCACACCTTCTTGACCTGCGGCCTTGTAATTCTCATACACCCCTCCAATGTTATTGGCTACATGCCCCATATAGCGATTAAACTGGGACACCACATGCCCATACATTTCCTGTAAATCATCATAATCCTCACCCGCTTCGGTAGTCCATTCTATGAGGTTGGGAACAATACGTTTTAAGTTTTTAATACCATAATCACTAGCGAGCATAGCATCGTCTCCCAGATCTTCTGTTTGTGAGCTTGGATCGTGAATATCACCCACTTGCTGGTGTCCGAAACGATACATGGGATCACCTGCTTTATCCGTAATCCATTGATTTAAAGTTTCTTTTTCTTCTTCAGCTGTTTTGTCTAAAATAGGTCGGTAGCCCCAAGCGATGGAATATTTGTCATAGACTCCTACATCGGGCATTAACGCTACGCCTTTATCCTCAGGCTGCGCTACATAGTTGAAACGTGCATAATCCATTATTGATGGTGCAGTACCAAATTGTCTTGTAAAATTGGCATCTCTTAATTTTTCTACGGGATATGCATGACTACTTCCCATATTATGCGGTAGGCCTAACGTATGTCCAACTTCATGAGCTGAGACAAAACGAATTAATCGGCCCATGACTTCTTCCCTAAATTCTGGACTTTGGGCATCAGGGTTAATAGCCGCTGTTTGCACAAAGAACCAACCGCGTAATAAAGACATAACGTTGTGGTACCAGTTAATATCACTTTCTAAGATTTCACCTGTTCTAGGATCACTTACATGAGGCCCGTTAGCATTGGGGATAGGAGAAGCTAGATAGCGTACTACAGAGTAACGCACATCTTCTGGTGTCCATTCGGGGTCTTCCTCTACAGTAGGTGGATCTTTGGCAATAATGGCGTCTTTAAATCCAGCAGCTTCAAAGGCAACCTGCCAATCTTCGATCCCTTGTTTAATATATTTTCTCCATTTCTTAGGAGTCGCGCGATCTATATAATACACAATCTGCTTTTTGGGAACTACGAGTTCGCCGCGCTTAAATTTCTCAATATCTTCATCCCTTACTTCTAATCTCCAGCGATCTAAATAGGTTAAAGACTTGCTTCTTTGGTCGTCTAAACCATAATCCGTTGTACGACTTGTAAACCAGCCTACACGCTCATCAAAATAGCGACGTTTCATAGGGTTTTCTGGCAATAAAATCATGGAGTTGTTAATTTCTATGGAAATACTACCTGTACTAGAATTAGATGGAGGTGAACCAGCAGCGTAAGTCTTAACGTGGCGGGCTTCAATATTTCTAGGATAACTCTTAATTGTTTCAATAAAAGATTTGTCGCTTTCCAAACGCGTTACTTTATAGGGGCGTCTTCTAAATTGTGGAAGCCCTAAGGGTTTTACATCTTTAGAGAACAATGGTGTGGCATCTATGACCGTACTTGTCGAATCTTTACTGTAAGCTTTTATGGGAAAGGTAAAAAGTACAGGCTCAAAATTAGAATTGACAACAGCTTCGTTTACGGGTAAGGAATCGGCCGCAGTAACATTGTACGATACGACACGAAGTACTACTTTTTTGCCTTTTCTTTCCCAGCGTAGTACCTGTTCATTCTGCTTTCCACCACCAAAACCTAATCCTCTTGCCGTTTTGGCAATTCGAGTGACCATAAGCATCTCTCTGTCGAAGAGCGAATCTGGAATTTCGTAATAGAATTTGTCATCTAAAGAGTGTACTGTAAAAAGTCCTGTATCGGATTTGGCATCTTTAGTAATGACTTTATTATAAGGTTTTGGATCATTTTTACCAGGCTTTTTTGCTGGTGGTTTTGCCATTGCTGTGGCATCAGTTTTTTTTGATTTGCTCGCTTTTTTAGTTGTCGAGCATGAAAACACCAAAAAGGTTGAGGCTACGAAAAGTAGCTTGATGGATAGTCGTTTCACTTTACGTCGGTTTTAAAAAATTTGCATGAAAGTACGTATTCTACTAAGAATCTTTCAAAAACAAAACCGAATTTAGTATATATTTAACGTGTTTTCTAAAGCGTGTCTAAATATTCTAAGATGAGATCCACGCCTTCATTATGAAGCATAGACGTCCCTATCCATGGCATGGTTAATCCTTCTTCAAAGTCTGATGCAACTCTAAAAATAATACTGTTCTTTCGCTCTACAATGTTCGTATTATCCAAAGAAGTACTATAATCTAATCTCAAGCTCGATTGTGACTCGCAATACCCACCATCAGTATGGCAATGTGCGCAGTTAATATCAAAATAAGCTCTCGCCCGTTCCTCTAAGGAATAATTGATTGAATCATCCCAGTTTGGGATGGCATTAAGATTAGTGAAATCAACATCCGTTAATAGTTGATTGTCTACAAGTTGCTGTATTTGGTTGACACCATTAACATCAAAATTTAGCGCTTCTAGCTTGAGACCTATAGGACGCTTTTCTTCATTAGTTCTATGACAGGTGAAACATTGACTATCTGATGGAATTTTATAAACTGTCGAGTTGGTTTCTCCCTGATCATTGATCCAGGTTACTGGTACTGTGCTTGCATTTAAATCTAAAGTAGCGTCGGTCTGGTCATCGTTCCATTTGTAATTACCCGTTTCCCAATTGCCATTGATTTTTATAAGAATTCGAGTTTCGATAATGATTCTACCCAAGCTTAAGTTCCGTTCATCGTTATTGTAATAAAATGTCTTCGCGATGACCGTATTCTCTGGAAAAATAGGTAAACCGTCACCATTATACTGCATAGCAGTATTTTCTGGCAGTGCTATTAAGCGCTGTTTGTGCGCGTAATCCGTGAATAAAGCGGTGTTAGGACTATATTCAAATGCTCTCGATGTAATATCCAGATCATTGAGGTCTCCAACAAATAAATTCAACTCAGAAAGGTTTGTTCTAAATTCAGCAACAACTAAGGGATCTTCGACTGGAGCCATTGCATCATCATCACTGTTACAAGAACATAATGTTATAAGCAAGGCGAAGGCAAGATACTTTTTCATTGGGAAATTGATTTTCTTTAATAGCCCCGTGAAAATACTAAAATTGTGTTAAATAACAAGTGATTACATGGTTTTCTGAGACATTTTGATGTGAATCATACTCATTGTATTAAAAGGTAAAGCGAGATAAACAACCTAATTACAAATAGCTTTCAATGTCTTCAACAGTTGGATTTGGCATAATAACGTTGCCACTTTTGTCCACTAAATAGCTGTAAGGAATAGCATAAAGAAAGTAGTCTTTGGCCGTTTTTCCTTCAAAACCTCCCTTATCAATAACATTTTGCCAAGTCATCTGATCTTGTTCCATGGCTCTCTGCCAGGCATCGACATCCTTATCTATAGAAACGCTAAGGATTTCGAAATCGGCATCCTGATTTTCATTATAAAACTTTACATACTCCGGATGCTTTTTACGACACGGAACACACCAAGAGGCCCAAAAATCTATGAGTAACAATTTGCCTCTAAAGTCGGCACTATTGATGGTGTCGCGATTTTTGTCATTTAAGACGAAATCTAAAATGGGCTTGCCACCACTAAAAGTTTCTAAGCGATTGATGCCAGCCCTTATAAGTTCTCTTTCAAAAGGAGCGACATAATTGGTGTCAATTTGTTCTAGAATCTGACTGGCCTCTTCAAGATTAAGCCTGTTGGTGAAAACCACATTATCCGCTAATAGCTTACCTGTATAACCATCAGTATCTTCCATTTTGGCTATACTACTGAGTTTATCTTTGACCAAATCATCAAAATTCGCTTTAGCTTTGTTGTCGCGAAAGAATTTTCGATAGTCTTCTTTAATGCTATCACTCTTAGAGCCAATGACTTCTTCAATCGTAATTTTTCTATAGATATTATCCCCGGCCCCTTCAAAGGTATAATTGGCCTTTAAGTCTATGGTGCTATTCTCAACGAGCAACCATGCGATACTCGATTGGCCTTCTAAATTCAGCCAGCCTTGAACTGGCGAGTGGGTAGATCCCGTAAATTTAAATGTCCCATCAATGACCTTAACACTGTCTTTGACTTTGTAAATACTGTCTAAAAACTGTGGGTAAACCAGGTAAACATAGCCGTCATAGTCACCAGAGATGTCTCCAGTAATAACATAAGCTTTTTTGGCGTCTTTTTCAGTTTGGCAAGTGGTAAGTAAGATTAGAGAAAGGATGAAAAGGTAAACTTTTTTCATTGAGATTGTGTTTTCCTAAAATTAGGTTTTTTTAATCGCTAACAAAGGTATTTGATGTTAAATCTTAACATAAAAAAAGGAACCGCTATAGATGATTCCTTTTTTATTGAGATATGTTTTGGTGTATTAGATAAGTTCTACGAACAAACCTTCCTCAGTTTTTTCAACCTTAGTTAAGCCATGTTTGCCTAAACCTTTAATGCCCTTATCCCAACCTTTATTGCTTAAGCCAGATTTTGATTTCAATTCACTTAAGTCCATGCGTTTTTGAGATTTTAAAATCTCAAAAATGGCCTTTTCATTATCATTTAAAGCAACTTGCTTCTTTTCTGGTCGCATCTGCGGGAAGAACAATACTTCCTGAATACTCTGATTATTGGTTAAGAACATCACCAAACGGTCCATGCCAATACCCATACCAGAGGTAGGTGGCATGCCGTATTCTAAGGCACGTAAAAAGTCATAATCAATGGTTCCGGTAGCTTCATCATCCCCCTTCTTTGCCAATTCTAATTGGTGCTCAAAACGCTCACGCTGATCGATGGGATCGTTTAACTCAGAATAGGCGTTGGCGATTTCTTTACCACAAACCATCAACTCAAAGCGCTCAGTTAATTCAGGATTTTCGCGGTGTTCTTTACATAAAGGACTCATCTCTTTTGGATAGTCGGTAATGAATGTGGGCTGTATATAGTTACCCTCACACTTCTCACCAAAAATTTCATCGATAAGCTTGCCTTTACCCATGGTGTCATCGACTTCGATATCCATATCTTTGGCAGCAGTTCGGATCTCATCCTCAGACTTTCCATCGATATCAAACCCAGTAAACTCTAAAATAGAATCACGCATGGTGACGCGCTTGTAAGGGGCTTTAAAATCGATGTCGTGGTCTCCAAAAGTCGCCTTCGTTGTCCCATTAACGGCAATGGCACAATGCTCCAATAGTTTTTCGCAGAAGTCCATCATCCAATTGTAATCCTTATAGGCTACATAGATTTCCATAGCCGTAAACTCAGGATTATGGGTTCTGTCCATCCCTTCATTTCGGAAGTTTTTAGAAAACTCATAGACGCCTTCAAAGCCACCAACAATTAAACGCTTTAAATACAACTCGTTGGCAATACGCATATATAAGGGAATATCCAAACTGTTATGATGCGTTACGAATGGACGCGCAGCAGCACCTCCAGCAATAGGTTGGAGAATGGGTGTTTCTACTTCAAAATAGCCAGCATCATTAAAAAACTGACGCATGGCATTAAACAACTTTGTGCGCTTTACGAACACATCTTTTACATGAGGGTTTACCGCCAAATCGGCATAACGCTGTCTGTAACGCTGTTCGGGATCCGTAAATGCATCATAGGTAACCCCATCCTTTTGTTTGGGAATTGGCAACGGTTTTAAGGCTTTACTCAACAACTTAAAATGCTTAACCATGACCGTCTTTTCTCCGACTTTAGTCGTAAAAAGTTCTCCTTCGATACCGACAAAATCCCCTAAATCAATTAATTTTTTAAAGACATCGTTATACAGTGTTTTGTCCTCACCAGGACAGATTTCATCACGGTTAAAATAGACTTGAATACGACCTTCGCTATCTTGCAATTGTGCAAAAGAAGCCTTTCCTTGGATATTGATAGCCATTAGTCGACCTGCGATAATCACCTGTTTACCTTCCTCAAAATCAGATTTTATCTGTTGGGATGTATGATTAACTGGGTATAAATCGGCTGGATAGGGATTAATGCCTAGAGCACGTAATTTTTCTAACTTTTCGCGTCGTACTAATTCTTGTTCTGAAAGTTGCATTCTCGTAATTTTAGAACTGCAAAATTACGTTATTTCTTTAAAGTATAAAACAAAGAAAACTGCTAAGAATCTTAGGAGTCCTAGCAGTTTTGTCTGTGTAATTATGACCTTATTTTGAAGCCACAATGTTTCCCTTAATTTTTAGGATTTTGTTACCTCCTTCGGCATTAGACATCACGGTAACCGTTTTGGTAAAAGCGCCTACCCTTTTGGTATCGTACTTAATTTCTAACTCACCAGATTCCCCTGGTAAAATAGGAGCTTTAGAGTAGCTAGGTACTGTGCATCCACAACTTGTCTTTACTTTGGTAATGAGTAAAGGAGCATCACCTGTATTGGTAAACATGAAGATTTTAGTACCATCGGAATTTTGCGCTATAGTACCATAGTCAATAATTTCCGTTTCAAATTCGATAACTGCGACTTTTGTATCGAACTTATCGATTTCTGCAGGTGCCGCGTTAAAAAGACCGAAGACTAATGTAAATAAAACTAGAAGGTTTAATGTTCGTTTCATGATATAAAAAAATTTATGATTAATACTGAAGCAAACATCAAAATTATCTTCAAGAAATTTTAAGATTTACGGTTGGAAATCGGTACTAGTACCTGGTTTGAATTTTATAACTATCTAGCAAACAGTGACTTTGCGTCGTCACGAGATTGTACGTTTAATTTTTTATAGATGTTGTTGGTGTGTGATTTTACGGTACTCACACTCAAAAATAAGGCTTCGGCAATGTCTTTATTGGTTTTGTCTTGCAATAAATGCTCCAAGACGACCTGCTCTTGTTTTGATAGTTTGGCCTTTAAATCTTCAGTTTTAGATTGCTTTGTCTTCCAATACCGATATAACAGCAAAGTATTTAATAAAAGGGAAAAGATTAGAAGTATATAGAGGTAAATATTGCTAGAACTTGGTACATTTCCAACGTAGGAGGCCATCATGTAGCGATCTGCAGCTAATTCATTCTTGTATTGAATCGTATATGGGGCATTGGGGTATGTATGCTCAAGTCGGGTTTTAAGATGGTCGTAATAGGGATTGTTTTGTAAGTCTTCGACATAATGATTGTGTAAGTCACTACTTCTATCTGATAAATAAGCATAAATAGCAAGTTCAGCAATGGGTTCGTTTAACGCTTCTCCAAAATCCTGAAGTGTTTTGAACCATTTTTTATTATTCAATTTCCTGTTGGCTTCACTTCTTACCTCGCTATAGGCAAAGCGCATTTCATTTTTGAGAGAATCTATTTTTAGGAAGGCATTGGCTTTGGGGTTGCTCGATTCAATTTCACAGAATATCTGGTTGCCAAATGAAAATGGAAGATTGAGAGTGTCCGTATTTTTGGCGATAAATAATAGTTCTTCACTATCACTACAATGGCCATTAAAATGATTGATATCTTGCTGGTTTTCGGAGCATTTGTCGACATGAATACGATAAATCCGATGTTCAATGTCTAATATATTACCCTTAAACTCGAAGAAACCCGTATCATCGGCTGTCGTTTTTGCAATAATTTGCTCGGAATACACACCGGACATTTTACGGTAATCCTCAACGATTGAGAGATAGACCGTATTTTGAGGTTCGTCAGGATTGATGAAACCTGAAAATGAATATTGGGCCTCACAATAAAGTGATGCTAATAAAAACAGTATTAAAATCCTGAATTGCATAAAACGAATCTACGTAATTTTAGAAGATTATAAATTGTTGAGCTCTAAAAAGTGTAACAATTTTAACAAAGTTACGTCCTATCGTTACATCAAATCAGTTCTGCTGAACGGGTTTTAGTATCAATCAAAATTATGAGTATCTGGCGTGTTATTTTAGCTATTATTTTTCCTCCTTTGGCCGTCTTTGACAAAGGTTGTGGATCTATTTTAATTACCTTTTTATTGTGGATTTGTGGTTGGGTTCCAGGGGTCATTGCAGCCTTGGTCATTCTCAATAACCCTGAACGATAATAACCTTTTTAATTTCCCCATAAGGGAAAAGCTTAAACCTTCTATTCGTGCTTTTTTGGCTATCTTTGTACTCTTTAAAACCATAAAGCACAAATGAAAAAATTATACCTTTTATTCGCTTTAGCGGCATTTATATGTAGTTGTAGCGTTACCGAGTCCATCGTTTTTAATGATAGTCAATCTGGAGAATACTTAATAACCTATGAAATGGGCGATGCAATGAAAGCCTTCGAAGAGCAAATGGGAGGTGGGGCTGCAAATTCTGAAAAGAAAGAAAAAGGCGAGGTCATGGATACGACTATGGTTTTTGCAGATATTATGGAAACTTACAAAGATAGTATTGCAGCGCTACCAGAAGATAAACGCCTAGCTATGGAGGCCGTAAGGGATATGTTTATGACCATGAAAGTAGACGAAGATAAAGGGATAATGGATATGGGAGTTGGGTTGAATTTTAACTCTTTAGAGGATTTAAAGGATATTCAAGACAAAATAAACAAGGTGCAAAGTCTTAACGATCAAGGAGATCAGCTGGATGCCTTAAAGAATGGATCACCAATTGGTAAATTTATGGGATCGGATGATGAAAGGGTGACCTATAACATGACTTCCAGCGGGTTTGAAAGAACCACTATTGTCGATGCGATTGATGACGAGTCTATGGGTGAACTTTTTGACGAAACTGATGAAAATGATAAAGAGTTAATGCAGTATTTTGAAGAGTCCTATTACACCGTTAAGTTAACATTTCCTAAAGCTGTAAAATCAGTATCCTTTAAAGATGCAGAAATTTCTGAGGACCGAAAAACGGTGACTTATAATGCTAATTGGATTAACTACTTAAAAAACCCTTTACTTTTAGATATAAAAGTTGAGTTCGTGGATGAATAAAACCATAAAATTTGAAGATTTAGGCTTAAGGGATTTTAAGGCAACTTGGGACTATCAAGAACATCTTTTTAAAGCCATTTTAGATACCAAAATTAGAAATAGAAGGGAAGCTGCAGGTTTAGAAACAGACAATCACTTTCTCTTCGTGGAGCATCCGCATGTCTATACCTTGGGTAAAAGTGGTGATTTGTCCAACCTCTTACTCACCGAGGAACAGCTAGCCGAAAAGGGAGCGACCTTTTATAAGATTAATAGAGGAGGCGATATTACATATCACGGTCCGGGCCAAATAGTTGGTTATCCTATTTTAGATCTGGATAACTTTTTTACAGATATTCATAAATACTTAAGGTTTTTAGAAGAAGTTATTATTCTTACCCTTGCAGACTACGGATTAAAAACAGAGCGTAGTCCTGGAGAAACGGGAGTATGGTTAGATGTAGGGACCCCTTTTGCGCGCAAAATTTGTGCGATGGGAGTCCGTGCCAGTCGCTGGGTTACTATGCATGGTTTTGCATTAAATGTCAATGCCAATTTGGGGTATTTTGACCATATTATTCCCTGTGGTATTCGTGGTAAAGCTGTCACTTCTTTACATAACGAATTAGGGGTTGCTGTTGTTGATGAAGCCGAAGTAAAAAAGACGCTTTTAAAGCATTTTGAAGCGCTTTTTGAGGCGGAGTTTATTTAGTTAAGTTCTGCGTCCCTACTCTCATTAATTTTACTGACATCAATTAGGGTTTTTCCGTTGGCACGTTGGCCTGCATACACAAATTTTTGCCCCCATTCTACTTCTTTGGGTTTATAAGAGGATCTAGAATATACCATTTGCCCAGAAGATTCATCAAAGGCCTTGAGCATGGCAATAAACTCAAAATCCTTTTTGTGGTAATCGTCCTCACTTAGTTTATAAAGTGGACTGTTTTTATCTATGGGATGCACAATAGTCCACATGGAAGGGAAGAAACGCACTTTTTCACGCTCTAAATCAAGAATATGAAAATCGCGTAATTCGGAGTTTTCACGTTTCATGGAGACACTTACATTAACTTCAACATCTAACAACTCATTTTTTTGAGGATTAATCAATCTGAACATAAATCCATTGATATCATGATATGGGGCAATTACAGCCTTGTCGCTATATCTTATTTTAGATATGGGTTTAGAGAATCGCCCATAAAGCAAGCCAGTAGCCAATGCAAAAAACAAAAGTCCGAGTAAGGACTCAGTGGCCGCTACAATATTGGCAGGTAGGCCAAGTGGTGCAACTCTTCCGTAGCCTAAGGTGGTAATGGTCTGTGCACTAAAAAAGAAAGCCTCCATGAACTCCTCAAAAGGGGTCATACCTTGAGTTCCTGTCAGGTTCTCTACACCAATTATAGTGTAGATTGTGGCAAAAAGGAAATTGACAATAAAATAACCAAGAATAATAAATCCAAAGAAGTGCGACCATTTCATGGTGACCAAGCTGTGGAAAAAGTTGAGACGTTCAAAAAATGGGATGTTGGTTTTTTCAATATTAAAACTTCCATCCTTGTTTAAAGCGCGAAAACCTTCGGAAGACGACTTTTCTCCTAAACCAAAATCACTAAATGCTTCTTTTTTCTGTTTTGCCATGGTCACGCCTCTAAATTAGTAAAAAGAACAGAACCACACCTGTCTAAGATTCAGCATTAAAAAATACCTTATAATAGTGCATTTTCTTTTCTTCATCATAACCTCGCTCAAGATATTCTGCGGAAGCATCTGGGGCATCAACATCGAGCTTTATTTGTATGTGCGTATCTAATTTTATTTCAGTTTTTATCTTTTGCTTCTGCTTTTTTAAAACACGCTCTGAGACATCAAACTGATTTCTTATGAGGACGTTGTGCTCCGCTTCATAGGTTTTTTTATAATCTTCAAAAAGCTGTATTTGATCTTCTTCATCAAAAACGTCTTCTTTAAAAGTATCGATATTTACAATGTCATTTTCTTTGAAGAAATCAACGATTTTGGCCAAGAAATTACTTTGTTCTTGACCGCCAAAATTGGGTTGTAATACCTCTTTAGAAAATTCTCTACAAAGTTCTATACAATGCTTTGTGTGCTGATTACTATCGTCTGGGTATTTAATGTTTAGAAAGCTCTTAATCCAGTACTGGGTATCGTAAGTATTGTTGTCAATACTGAAGACAATCTTGCCTTCCATATCGGCAGTGTTCAGTACCAAACAGCCTTTGTCAACTTTCTTTGCTTGAATGCCTTTTTGCACAAAAATATCATAATTGCCATCTTCTAGATAGGTTTGGAAGAATTCGGTCTTATTTTCAATTTTATAGATGCCAATAGCCTCAGTGAAATAGTCTTCGTACTGAATATTCTCAAAATGGCATATCAATACATCTCCCGTTTTTATTTGCGCGGAATTACTTTGTTCAAATAGATGTGTAACGATATGTTTAGAAACATCTACAAAGTCGGCCTCCTCTTTAAAAAGTTGTTCAGTATACGTATTGATTTCATTGAGACCAATATCACTATGATGATGAAACCGGTAGCTTTCTGCGATATTGGTAAATGGCCTTAACAGATATGGTAATATGAGATTATAAGTAGCTTCGTCAAAGTTTACTGCAGTATTTGAGAATGCATTTTTAGTATCATTAAATTTATTGCCAACCTTATGAATAATACAGCTTTTTATAGCTGCTTTTTGTCGTTTTATCATTTAAATAAATAGAAGAAAGAATTTAGTTGCAATACTACAAAAGTATAAGGTTATAACTAAAGAAACGCCAAAATTAATTGGCGTTTCCAAGACTTAGGGACTTCGAGATTTGGTTACCGTTATATTTTTACAAACTCGACACGTCTGTTTTGTGCTTTTCCATCTGTAGTATTATTATCACCGACAGGCTGTGTCTCGCCTTTACCTTCGGTGGTTAAGCGATCCTTGGAAATATTATATAGATTTACCAAAGCTTCTTTTACGGCATCGGCTCGTTCTTTTGACAGCTTTAAATTAACATCATCAGAACCATCAGAATCGGTATGGCCGATGATATTAAGTTTTATGTTTTGATCTTGCATTAAGACCTGCGAAATTTGCCTCACGATTCCAAGGGATCGCGGTTGAATATTGGCGGAACCGGAATCGAATAAAATACCATTAGTGGAGATGCGACCTTCTGCCATCAGTTTGCGTCTTAGATCGACGCCTCCCTCAGCGACTTTTAGATTAGAAATGAATAGGCGATCCGTGCCATCTCTCATTCCCAAAAGATTGAATTTGATAGTGCTTAATACCTTATTTGGAGCAATAAATTGTGGGATATCAATATATTTTTTTTGATTGACCCATAGGCGATAACGTCTTTTGTTTACAGCTATAGAAATATGTGGTTTATTTAATATAGCTGTTCTTAAATCGGTATTTATGCCAGAATTGATAATGGTTTCGCCGTTGACTCTATTGTATACCCTAATATCAAAGGCTCCAAATTGACCCAAAGGAAGCTCTGAGGAAGCTCTATTCTTACCATCTTTAAAAGTGTCATTATCATCTAAAGTGATATTCAATCTTGCCGTTGAAGAGGTTCGATTATCAACTATGGCCAGTATATCAAATTCAATGGTATATTCTTCGGGCAAAGCCTGAGAAAGAAGAGGTATAAATTTAATCCCGTAACCACCTTTTAGTTCAAACCATTTGCCTTCAACACTTCCGACGGTAACGATTTCACCGGTGCCGTTGGTATTCCATTTGCTTGGAAAATCACCTATAAAATCCTGAGAAAAATCATCGAAATAAATGAGTTTATCACCAGGGACAAAATCGAACTTGCTATAGATTTCTAAATCATCCGAAATATTTGAAGGCGTTTCTTGACTTTTATTTTCTGATGCACCTTTTTCATCAGTAGACGTGTTTGAAGTTTCTTGAGTCTCATTAGCATCAGTTTCATTATGGTCTTCCTCACTTTCTTTAGATTCTCTTTCTCTTTGGCCTAACAACAGTTCTTTGGTCGTTTTAATACTGTACTTTAAAGCCTTTTTCGCTTTATTCACTTGAAGTGTAGCCTTGCTTTGTTTCATAAATCCAACACCATCTAAATCTTTAATGATGTCAGGAGCACTCTCGCTCAAGGAAGAAAGTTCATCTAAGGCGTCTTCAAGCACATCTATATCATCATCTTCGAGTGGTGTTCCCGATGCTGCATAGCCGTCGTATTTATAGACCTTATCGTATAAATCAAAAGACTCTCTAACAAAGTTGTCGACACTTGCTACGCCAACACGACTTTTAGGACGTTTTATCTTTTTGGTTTGGGCATTGAGAGTGGGTATAATAAGAAGAACAACGCAAAACGCAAGGAGAGCTTTTGAGGTTTTCATTTTAAGTAATTGATTAATAGCCGACTAAAAATAAGAATAACTATTCAATCTAAAAAATGAAATGTATAATTGGCTATGGATTTAGTATAACTTGTAAACAATTATCGTCCTATCATCACTTAGCGTTATAAGCTCTAAACCTTTTGCTTTATCGAGCTTTTGTAGCTCAGCCGACGACGTTCCAAAAATTGGAAAGTTAGGAATTGATTTGGCTTGACTATCGAATAAATAAACTTTTTTGGATTGTAAATCCGTGGTGGTGACATAGATTTTGTCATTCAGATAAATAATTCTAGGTGGGGTGTAATCACCATAGTCCAAATCAATACTTCTAGATTTTATGTTCAATTGGTTGTCTATCATAGAGACTAAAGTCTTACTCGTTGCTACCATATTGTGCTGCTCCATGAGGTTAAGATTTTTAGTGCTTAATTTGCCCTTGGTGTCGACCTGTACTAATTGTCCCAGCGTATTTGTACAGGTAAATTTATTCTTATAGAGGTATAATTCGTTTTCGGAGAAGCGAATTTTATCTTTAACATTAATTCTTGTAAGACCTTGGCGATTAAGAATTTTTAGTTGATCTCCCGCAGCAAAAGCGATATAGTCTTTACTCCCTATCCTAAAGTGCTTTGGCTGGGTCGAAATGTCTAAGCCATTACTTTTATAGTTGAATCCATTTACAATTCGCCCTTTAGCATCATACATTAAAAGCTGTTTGCCCTGAGTAACTAATAATCTATAGTTTTTGCGTTTGTCATAATCAAAAACTGAAAGCGGCTGTGTAATCTCATCGTTAAATTTATGAGGAAAAGGAGAAACATCGTTTCCGTTTCTGTCTAATACATACAGGCGCTTAGGGGTTGCAAAAGCCAGTTGTAACCTCCCGTTTTTATACATGTCGATTTGTTCGATTTTCCCAAGGATTTTTCCTTGTAAGCGCTTTTTCCAAAGGATATTGCCAGAACTTGAGATAAGGTATAGTACATTGTCCACGTCCTGTACGACAATATCATGCGCTTTCGTTATATGGTTTTTTACAGTTTGAGGAGGGGAAATGATCGCTGCATCTACAGATGTTGTAAACGTTTCTGAAACCGAATTAAAAGAAGTTCTTTTATTGAATTCTTGGATAACACCACTAATATGAGCATAGTTGTTTTCATATACAAACTGCACAACGTTAGCGTCATATCCTTTGGTGTTTGTACCTAGAACATCTGACAGGCTTTCACCATTTTTAAAAATAAACATTGAGGCTTCGTCACTGATATTCTGGCTAATGTTTTTAAATGCGTCAGAATTGGCAATAGTATTGTTACTCAGAACTGAAGAAATAATGGATTTCAAATTCTCGATATTGTTCGAAAATATAATGAAATCATCATATTTTAAGAAATACTTGGAATTTTCAAATGCTATAAATGGTTGTAATCGCGATTTAAAAAATGCCGTGTTGTTAAATTCGTAGATATCTATAGCTCTATAGGTCTCTACATATGATTTCTCTTCTATGGTTTCCAGGACAATGTCTGCATCTAAAGAATGAACAATTACGGCATTATCAATCAATGCGATTTCATTGGTGAAATTTAAGAAGGTTTGAGTACTGTCGATTTCTGATGATCTTAGTTGATTAAGGTTATCTTGGAAAATTGAAAAATCATCGTAAGCAACACTCAATAACGACTTTGTTTTAGAGGGGGCAACACTTAGAGAATTTGTTCTCTGAGGAACAGTATTTTTAAAACTCTTAATATAATGTGATGTGGAATCTCCTGAACTAATAATACCATTATAAGCAATGTTTTTTTCAGAAAAATTTAAATCAAGAACAGCATAGTTCTTGGTGCTACTTCCAGGTTTGGAAAATAAGAGTTTGGAATAATCGGGGGAATCGGTTCTAAAGATCAAAGATGCTATGGACTCGGGATCTGTAGATTTAGTTAACCCCGTTAGTTCTTTATTTTCATTTTTTGCATTGAGTGTTTTTAAGATGTCCAGATTATTCGATGCCATAAAGTAATGACCAAGGACTTTATGATAAAAAACCGTGGTGTCAATTTGCGTTTTTTTAATCTTGAGGTTTTTTAAAGTTTCAGAAACGTGATTTGGGATGGAATCGATCATAAATAACGTTGAATCATTCTCGGTTAAAATGAGATAATCTGAACTCGATTCGTTTAAAAAAGCAACACTAACTTGCTTGGTAGTATTGAGATGTTCCAAAAGCGCTAAAGACGTTTTTAACTCCTTATTATATATACCCGATAAAATATTGTGATTTTTTATGCTTTTAGCAAAGTCGTTAAGGTCATTTATTAAGATGACGGTATTCGTTTTTGACGGGAGGAATTGATTGGGGGAAGTTATATTGTCATAATTCTTTTGACACGCTACAATAAGAGATAACAAGACCAATAAAAAACCAAATCGCTTCATTGAGATAGATATATGTGCAAATATAAAAAGTTATAGGTCCAAACGGTACTGCTCTGGTAATAATCTAAATGATTTTCTGTGGTATTTGGTTATACCATATTTTTGAATGGCAGCTCTGTGTTCTTTTGTTGGGTATCCTTTATTTTGCTTCCAATTGTACATCGGATATTCCTGATGAATTTTTTCCATGTAAGCATCACGGCGAGTTTTTGCTAAGATGGATGCGGCAGCAATGTTTAGATATTTGCGATCTCCTTTAATTATGGTTTTGTGAGGAATACTTTGGTAGGGTTTAAACTTATTGCCATCTACGATTATAAAATTTGGGGGCACTTTAAGTTTTGAGATAGAGACATGCATTGCTTTGATGGATGCATTTAAAATATTAATGGTGTCAATGTCATTTTCATAAATATGCGCAAAGGCAAATGCTATGGCTTCGCTTTCAATGACCGTTTTTAATAGGTCTCTTTTTTTCTTTGAAAGTTGCTTTGAATCATTTAAGGCGCCATTGCTATAATCTAGCGGTAAAATAACGGCGGCAGCTGTAACGGGACCAGCCAAACAACCTCTACCAGCTTCATCGGTACCACATTCAAAATTGAAGGAGGAAAATTGTGTTCTTAATTCCAAAAGTTGATCTTGTTTAAACAAAGTTAAAATTTTCACGCAACCCTTTTACAGTTTTTGCATCTTAATGTTGAGTTAGATGTTATAAACATTAAACAAAATGATTTGTTGTCTTTGTTAGCAAAATCGCAAAAGCCTTAACATTTTTTTGGCAAAAAGGCTTGTTTATTTAATATTAAATTAAGATGTTTGCAACTAGACTAACTCAAATAATTGTTTTATGAAATTAAAGTTAACATGGTTATTAACGCTTTTCATGGCGTTCGTGATGCAATTTTCTTTTGCACAAGAAAAAATGGTCACAGGTACAGTTACTACAGCTTCAGATGGACTTCCCCTTCCTGGTGCTAGTGTAAGTGTAAAGGGTACTTCAAAAGGTGCTCAAACAGATTTTGATGGTAAGTATACCGTTGGAGTCGTAATAGGAGATGTTTTAGTGATATCTTATGTTGGTATGCAAGCTGTAGAAATTACAGTAGGTGATGCCAATGTTTACGACGTAGCCTTAGAAGAGGGTAATACTCTTGATGAGGTAGTTGTCGTTGGATATAGTAAAACAACAAAAGAGTCATTTACAGGTACAGCCGCGGTTGTTGATATGGAGGGCGTTGAAGATAAAGTAGTATCTAACGTTACCCAAGCACTTAGAGGTGAGGTTGCCGGTGTAAATGTTATCACACGTAGTGGTGCTCCAGGAGCTACTGCCGAAGTACGAATTAGAGGTTTTGGTTCCATTAATGGTAATACCCTTCCGCTTTATATCGTAGACGGTGCTCCTATAGATGGTAATGCTACTGGGGTAATACAATCCATTAACCCTTCCGATATTGAGAACATGGTCGTTCTAAAAGATGCGGCAGCAACGTCTATCTATGGGTCTCGTGGTGCTAATGGTGTTATCTTAATTACGACAAAGCAAGGTAAAGCAGGAACTTCTAGAATTTCTGTAGATGTAACAACGAGTGTTAATACGCTGTTTTTACCTGAATACGATGTCATCACATCTCCAGAAGAATATATCGAGATAGAGTGGCAAGCTCTAAGAACAAAAGGTATTCTTACTGGTCAAGCAGATCCTGCGGCATGGGCAAGTGCTAACTTGTATGGTGATGGAACAGGTGAGACCATTAATACACTTTATAATATCTGGAACGTTTCAGGTGACCAATTGATTAACCCTGCTACAGGTAGATTTAATCAAGGTGTACAACGTCGTTTTTCTCCAACCTTATGGAGAGATGCTGCGTTTGATACTGGTATTAGAACTGAAGCGAACTTACAGTTTTCAGGGGGTAACGAAACAACTAAATTCGCAACCTCTCTTGGATATGTTGATGATGAAGGTTTCGCAATCAACTCAAGTTATAAGCGTTATTCTGTAAGATTAAATTTAGAACACAAACCTAAGGATTGGTTAACAATTGGAGGTAATATAGCTTGGACAGGCGCGCGTAGCACAAACTCAGGAACACAAGGTTCGGCTGGTAGTTCGGCAAACCCGTTTGCTTTAGTATATACAACGCCTGCTATTTACGATGTATTCTTAAGAGATACAGATGGTAATTTAGTGCCAGATCCAATTTTTGGTGGTAGCCAGTTTGATTTTGGTGCTGTGACAGGACGACGTGCATGGAACGCGACTAATGGTATTGCATTGGCAACTTATGATTTAACACAATCTGATATTACAACCATCTTAGGAAACTTTAATGTAGGTATTGATATTACAGATTGGTTATCTTTTGAGATGCGTTACAGTGGTCAGTACGATCAAAGAATCAATACAAATAGAAACAACCAATTTTACGGTGGTGCTGCTAACTCAGGTGGTAGCTTATTCTTAGATGATGATTTAAGAACCAATCAAAACTTCTTACAATTATTACGTTTCCAAAAAGCATTTGGAGATCATGATGTAGAAGTATTTGTAGCTCACGAATCTACAGAAGATCGTTTTAGAACAATCACGGGTGCAGCTGAGCGTGCAATTACTCCAGGATCGAATGATTTAAACCAATATACAACGCCTTTAGGTAGAGCTGGTTCATTTAGAACGGGTTGGACACTTGATAGTTATTTCTCTGGTTTAAATTACGATTATGCAGATAAGTATTTCTTAACTGGTTCTATAAGACGTGATGGATCATCAAGATTCTTAAATAACAAGTGGGGTACTTTCGGTTCTGTTGGTTTAGGATGGATCGTTACCAAAGAAGATTTCATGTCTAATGTAGGATCATTAGATTTCTTAAAGTTAAAAGCGAGTTATGGTGTTATTGGAGATACAGGTACAGCCTTGTTAAATGGTTTCCAAATATTTAACATCAACCAAGATCCTAACGGTAATATTTCTTATACAATCTCTAGCCAGGCGGCTAATCCAAACTTAACTTGGGAGACATCAAATGTTCTTCAGGTTGGTTTTGAGAGTACTTGGTTTAATGGTAGATTAGGTGTTGATGTCGATTTTTATGACAAGCGTACTGTAGATCTTATTCAGATTGCCAACTTAGCGCCATCATCTGGACAACAAACAATCCGTTACAATAGTGGTGAGTTATTGAACCAAGGTTTAGAATTTAATATCAATGCTAAGATTGTAGAAAAAGATAATTTTAGATTCTCAATTAACTTAAACGGTGAGACCTTTAAAAATGAGGTTCTAGAAATGCCAACAGATCCTTTCTCTGGTGAAAAGGCAATTTTCGATGATTTCAATAACATTGCAGAAGGACAATCGCAGTGGGATTGGTATATGAGAGAATGGGCTGGTGTTGACCCTGCAAATGGTGAAGCATTATGGTACATGTACTATGTTGATGACAATAATAACGGTGTTTTCGATTCTGGAGAACTATCAACGTTCAATGGTGGAACTTTCGAAGTAGATGTAGATGGTGATGGACAAAATGATAATGCATCGGGTAACCTTTTTGAATATCAAACTTTAGTGCCAAATGCTAATGTTCGCAGAACTACAACAAATAATATTCAAGATGCCACTCCATTATTTACAGGTAAATCTGCAATACCAGATTTAAGAGGTGGTTTCCGATTAAATTTTGGATTTAAGAATTTAGATATAGCTGCTCAATTTAGCTACAATATTGGCGGTTATACTTTAGATAGAGGTTATCAAGTATTGATGGATAATGACTTGATTGGTGCTAATAACTACCATACAGATATTAGAAATGCATGGACTACACCAGGTCAAATTACGGATGTACCTAGAACATCTGCTAATTTTGGCAATGACGGTCAACAGAATTCAACGTCAACACGTTTCTTAACAAAGGCTGATTTCTTTTCGTTGAATAACGTAAATATTAATTACAGATTATCACAGTCTATTGTTGAGTCAATGGGATTAGAAGCGGTTAGCCTATTCTTATCAGGTGATAACTTAATGTTCTTAAGTAGACGTGATGGTCTAAATCCAAGTACGGCTATTGGTACGACGAATTCAGGTATTTATATGCCTTTAACGACCTTTAGTGTGGGTGCAAAAGTTCAATTTTAAAAAAAAGCGATATGAAAAAAAATGTAATTTATTTAATGCTCGTAGCAACTTTAACATTGTGTTTTAGTTGTGAAGAGGACTTCCTCGATCCAATACGAAATACTAACGTCTTAACGGATGTTGGAATTACGGAGGCTGCTGGTTTAAACCCAGAAATTATTGAAGGAAACCTAACAGGTATCAGTGGATTTATGATTCTACCTGGAGGTACAACTAGTATTACGTCTCCACGTCATTACGACATAGGTCAAAAAGGAGTTGATATTTGGACGGATATTATTTGTGGTGATACCTCTTTATCAGCAAGTGCTTTTGGATGGTATAACAATACTTCAAATTTATTAACAACAATCGATTTTACACGAGAGGAAAATAGCATTGTTTGGGATTATTATTTCAGAATTATAAGTGTAGCGAATTCTGTAATTCAAACTTCAGGTGGTAACAATCCTGATCCAAGTTTAGATCCGAATACGCTTCGTGTTAATGGACAGGCAAAAGCATACAGAGCGTACGCGTATTTTTATCTAGCGCAATTATTCCAAACGGCTTATGATCCTGCTGAACCGATCTTACCATTGTACGCTATCGATGAGGTAAACTCCGCTAAGGTTGAAGCATCTATGATCTATGATTTAATTGTAAGTGATTTATTGTTCGCTATTGACAATTTAAGTGGTTATACAAGACAGGCAATTAGTGAGATTGATCAGTCAGTGGCACGAGGACTCTTGGCGTATACTTATGCTGCAATGGGTAACTATGCGGATGCAAAAACTCAGGCAGATGCTGTAATCTCATCTGGTTTTCCTTTAGCTACTGCTGGAGCTTTAGCTTTCCCTGGTGCCGGATCTGGTTTTAACGATGCTAACAGTGCACCGAATTGGATATGGGGCTTTGACATTACTGCTGATTTAGGACATCAATTAATTAACTGGTGGGGTCAAATGGATTACTTTACCTATAGTTATGCTTGGGCTGGTGATACAAAGTCTATTGATGACTTATTATTTAGCCAAATCCCAGCAGGTGATATTAGAGGGACGCAATTTGGTACTGGTGCTCAGGCATTACAGCCAATCAATAAGTTCTTTGATCCAGGAAGAACACCTGGAGGACAATTCGCTATTACGACGGATTATATCTTCATGAGAGTAGAAGAATTCTACCTACTTAGTGCTGAATCAGCCGCAAGAACTGGTGATGAAGCTGGTGCTAAAGCTAGATTACAAGATTTATTAGCTATTAGATTAGGTAGTAGTGGAGCAGCCTCAGCATATTTGGCGCCGTTGTCTGGTTCAGGTTTAATCAATGAAATTTATTTCCAAACGCGTGTAGAGATGTGGGGTGAAGGTAAGAGCTATCTAGCTATGAAGCGTAATCAAGCTACAGTGACTAGAGGTACTAACCACGTATTCAGAGCTGGAGAGTCGTTTACTTATGATTCTGATGAGATGTCATTCCAGATCCCTGAGTCTGAGATTATCAATAATCCGAATATCTCATCGCAAAACAACTAAATCACAAACTTATGAAAAACTTTAAATATTTTAAATCAATATGTTTAATAGCGCTCTTGGCTCTTACATTTACGAGTTGTGAGGAGGACGTAGAGTCTCCGGTTTCAAACTTTGTCGGTTTTGAGATTGGAACGCTTGTTAGACCTATTACGGTAACAAATAATTCGACCGAAACTTTTGATGTTAAGGTCTACGCTACTGAAACAACATCATCGGATAGAACGTTCAATGTTGTTGTGGATATGGATGAGACAACTTTAGCATCTCCTTTTTCTGTTCCAGCTCAGGTGACCATTCCTGGCGGTACTAATGAAGGTACATTGACTTTCAGTGTTACAGATAATGATGATTTAGGTTTCGTTGCCCAAACCTTAGTTTTTGGTTTCGAAGATCAAGGTAGTCCGCAAGTTACTTATAGTGTTGCAGAAGAGTGCTTAGATACTATTGTAACATTTGCATTAACGTTAGATACTTGGCCAGATGAAACAACTTGGGAAATCTTTGATTTATCAGGGACTCCAACAGTAATTTTTTCTGGTGGTCCTTATGTTAATCCTGACGATGATTTTGCTGAGCTGTCATTTGATTTCTGTTTAGCATCAGGTAACTACGGTGTTGTAGTTTATGATTCTTATGGAGATGGAGGACCAACATTTGGTGTTACAGCAGGCGGGGCTACTTTAGTTCCTGATACTACTGTCGCTGGCTCGCAGTCATCCGCTACATTTACAGTCCAGTAAATTTTATAGTCAATTAAATTTTAAGACTTTTTTATACAAAAGCCATCTAATATTTAGATGGCTTTTACTTTTTATGTTATGAAAAGACTTGAAATATCTTTATATTGCAAGAAAATATAAAATTAGTGAAAATGAAGAATTTATTACTTTCTCTTACGTTGTTATGTACAATCTGTATAAATGGCCAAGTGTCAAGCAACATGTCGGAGGCAAATCGCATTTTATTACAGCAACTAGAAGAACAAGAGAGTCAGCGCTTGGATAGAGTGAACTCATTCTTGGCAAATAATCCTACGGTGAAAGCTACTTTAATTAATGATGGGATTAAGATAATGTATATCTATGATGTGTATAACGGTAAAGCTATTTATAGATCAACAGATAATTTAAATGCAGCGCGAGCAACAAAAACGGCTGAGTTATGGACTGGAGGTAGTTTAGGCTTGGATTTGGATGGTGCAGGAATGACTATCGGTGTTTGGGATGGTGGTCCCGCTGATAATAATCATGTAGAATTCGAAAACTCTGGTGGTACAGATTCTCGTGTGACTGTCGTTGATTTTGCTGTTGTAGATGGTGATACAGGTTTTAGTTCACATGGTACACATGTCACCGGTACTATTTCGGCCAACGGTACGAATGCTGGTGCAATAGGTATGGCATCGAACGTTAATGTAAGGTCCTATAATTGGAATAATGACGAGGCTGAAATGGTGAATGCTGCTAATGCTGCTACAAATCCTATTTTAATATCTAATCATTCGTATGGTGTTCCTATTAATCAAGATGGTGGGGGACAACTAGACGCTTCGTTTATCGGGACCTATACACAAGATGCTAGAGATATTGATATAATTACAATTAATAACCCTAAATATTTACCTGTAATGTCTGCTGGAAATTCAGGAGTTGTATCATATCCAAATCAATTTCATCCTGGATTTGACAAGTTGACAAACGATAAAAACGCTAAGAATAGTTTAATAATAGCAAATGCCAACCCTTCAGCTGCAGAGCAGCCGGTATTTAGTGGTAACTTCGAACTAACTAATTTGATAATAAATCAAGGGAGTAGTGAAGGCCCTACAGATGACTTGAGAATTAAGCCAGATATTGCTGCTGATGGGACTAATGTGCTATCTACATTTCCAAATAACACATACGGCACAATTTCGGGTACGTCTATGTCTGCACCTAACACATCGGGTACACTCGTTTTATTGCAACAATATTATAACCAACTCAATGGGGAGTATATGAATTCGGCTACGCTTAGAGGTCTTGTATGCCATACAGCAATAGACGATAGTAATGTAGGTCCTGACCCTATATTTGGTTGGGGCTTTTTGAATGCTAGAGCAGCCGCTCAGGCAATTGCAAGTGCAAATAGCGGAGGCGCAGTAATCGAAGAACTTACTTTTAACGATGGAGATTCTTATTCGCTCACGTTCTCAGCTCAGGCAGGTGAAAGATTATCAGCAACGATATGTTGGACAGATACTCCTGGAACCGCAACTAATAGTGTTAATGATGCGACGCCAAGGCTAGTAAATGATTTAGATATTAGAATTTCAGATGGAACTACAACATATTTCCCTTGGAGATTAGAATATGATTCCACGACTGGATATTCCAATTCAAAAGGCGATAATATTAGAGATAATATAGAAAGGATAGATATTGAAGCGCCAGCAACAGGAATATATACCTTGACCGTTACACATAAAGGTACCTTACAAAGTTATACGCCTGGACCTTTTGATCCAAATCCAATGATGCAGGATCTTTCACTAATAGTTACGGGAAATAATGTGGCTTTAAGTGTTGCTGAGAATGACTTAGCTAGACGCTTGTCAGTATATCCTAATCCTTCAAATGGTGAGTTTACAATAAGTTTTCAATCCAATTTAAATGCACCAAGTGATGATGTTACTGTAGATATATATGACCTAAGTGGTAGACTAGTATATAAGAACAGTTTCGTTAATAATTCATCAATTTTTAGTGAGACTATAAGGTTAAACGATATTAACTCTGGTGTTTATATGGTTAATATCTCGGATGGTATTAGCAAGACATCTCACAAACTTATCGTTGAGTAAGTTTTAAGAATTACAATCTTCATAAGCCAACATATTATGTTGGCTTTTTTTATGTTAAGTAATTTGTAATTCTTTTCGTTAAAACAATATTTTATAACTTTCTTTGTTTTTTGAATAGATTTAAAGAAATGCGGATTAAACTTCTATGTATTCTTATTTTATCATTAATAGTAACAGAACTTAGTTCTCAGGTTAAGTTAAATAGGGCCAATGTGTCTAGTACTAATCGTAATGATTCATCTAATGTAAAAAGGTCAAGAGGTTTTAAGGACTTGGCTACAATAGATATGTACCGCAAATTCAATACAGATAAGGATACGACAATAGTCGATACGACATTAACAATTAAAAAAGATTATAAGTTTAATTATCTTCAAAGAGACAATTTTGGTTTAATGCCATTTGCAAATATTGGGCAAACGTATAATGCCATGACCTTTGATTATTCAAACAATCAAACTAATCCTTTATTTGGGGCAAGGGCAAGACATTTTAATTATTTTGAAGAAGATGATGTTGGTTATTACGAAGTTCCGACGCCTTGGACAAGGTTGACCTATAAAACAGCCTTTCAGCAAGGCCAAATGTTAGATGCTTTTTTTACTGTCAATTTATCGAGACAATTTAATTTTTCCGTAGCTTATAAAGGGTTAAGATCTTTGGGAAATTATCAAAATGCTTTAACGAGTACAGGTAATTTTCGGGTAACATCAAACTATCATACAAAGAATAAGAGGTATAGGGCAAAGGGGCATATAGTGATGCAAGATTTGCTCAATCAAGAAAATGGAGGGTTTCTAAATGCGGAAGTCGAAAATTTCGAATCTGGTAATGAAGATTTTATAGACAGATCCGTTTTTGATATGAATTTTCAGGATGCTGAGAATATTTTAGTAGGGAAACGCTTTTTTTTAGACCATTCGTATGACTTAGTTACAAAGAAGGATAGTTTAGCCAAAAATCAACTGACTCTAATTAATAAGATTTCATTTGAGGATAAGTTCTATCAATTTTATCAGGATTTTCCGGCCAGTGATTTTTTTGGTGATTTTTTCACCAATGATATCAATGATAAGGTGACGCTCGAAAATTTCAACACCTATGCAGGAGTCGAATTTTTTAACAACATTCTTGGTCAACTCCAATTTGGACTTAATTATACAAATGTAAATTATGGCTATGATAGTTTAGTGTTCTTCGCAGACGAAATTATTCCAAATAGAATAAAGGGTGACTTTATAGGACTTAGCGCGAGTTACGAAAAAGCAATTAAAGGCTTTCAATTAAGGGGAAGTGCAAGGCTAAACCTATCTGATGAGTTTGCAGGAAGCTTTATTGATGGGCAACTTGGATTTCAATTAAACAAGGATATTTATCTGTCTGGCGGAATAAATGTTAGTTCAAGGTTGCCAAATTACAATTACTTGCTTTACCAAAGTGATTATACAAATTATAATTGGAATAACTTTAATGCGTTCGAGAACATTAATACCCAGCAATTAAAATTTAGAATGTCTTCGGATAAATATTTAAACGCCTCGTTGGATATTTCTAACATAGATAATTTTACATATTTTAATCTCGAGAGTGTTACCGATGAATTAAGAACGATAAGACCAAATCAATACGATAGTTCAATTCAATATCTAAGACTTAAAATTCAAAAGGAATTTAGATTGGGAAATTTTGCTTTGGATAATACAATAATGTACCAAAATGTAGTGAGCGATGCAGATGTATTAAATGTTCCGGCAATTATTAGCCGAAATACGCTATATTATTCGAATGAGATTTTTAAAAAGGCCATGACATTGCAAACAGGTGTAACGCTTAATTACTTTACGGAGTACAATATGAATGGTTACGACCCCTTACTAGCAGAGTTCTATACTCAAAATGAAACAGAGATAGGAGGCTTTCCAAGATTAGATTTCTTTATTAATGCTAAAGTTAGGCAAACGCGAATCTTTTTAAAGGCGGAACATTTCAATTCTTCCTTTACGGGGTATAATTATTTTTCAGCACCGAATCACCCTTACAGGGACTTTACGGTAAGATTTGGTTTGGTCTGGGATTTCTTTTTATAGATTCTTTAATATATAATTATTTGATTTTCAATACTCTGTAAACCTGAATGGACGCTATCTAAAACTTTATCAAAACAATTTCATTTTTTTTCTTGCGGGTATAGAAATGTGTTATATATTTGCGCGCTCAAAACGGTGGATTCGCCGTTTATGTGATGTTCATTTCCATGTGGTATTAGAGGGAAAAAATATTTTAAAAAATATTTTTGGAAGAAGTTGCGGAAATAAAAAAAGGGTTTTATATTTGCACCCGCTAAAACGCCGAAGGGTTGTTTTGGAGATAAAAAAAGAGTTCATTAACATATTGAATTGACAGCGTAAGAGCCGATCGGAAGCGGTCGGCGAAAAACAAGAGAATAGATCATTTGGAGTACTGAATTAAATTCCTATCGGTTGTTGAAGAGATGGTCGAAAGACCTAAAATTTAACGATGAAGAGTTTGATCCTGGCTCAGGATGAACGCTAGCGGCAGGCCTAACACATGCAAGTCGGACGGTAACATTGGTTGCTTGCAACCAGATGACGAGTGGCGCACGGGTGCGTAACGCGTATACAATCTGCCTCTTACAGGGGGATAGCCTTTGGAAACGAAGAATAATACCCCATGGTATATAGTTGTTGCATGACATTTATATTAAAGATTTATCGGTAAGAGATGAGTATGCGTCCTATTAGCTAGTAGGTGTGGTAACGGCACACCTAGGCGACGATAGGTAGGGGCCCTGAGAGGGGGATCCCCCACACTGGTACTGAGACACGGACCAGACTCCTACGGGAGGCAGCAGTGAGGAATATTGGACAATGGGCGGAAGCCTGATCCAGCCATGCCGCGTGCAGGAAGACTGCCCTATGGGTTGTAAACTGCTTTTGTACGGGAAGAAACCCCCGCTCGTGAGCGGGGCTGACGGTACCGTAAGAATAAGCATCGGCTAACTCCGTGCCAGCAGCCGCGGTAATACGGAGGATGCAAGCGTTATCCGGAATCATTGGGTTTAAAGGGTCCGTAGGTGGACCGGTAAGTCAGAGGTGAAATCCTGCAGCTCAACTGTAGAACTGCCTTTGATACTGTCGGTCTTGAATCGTTGTGAAGTGGTTAGAATATGTAGTGTAGCGGTGAAATGCATAGATATTACATAGAATACCGATTGCGAAGGCAGATCACTAACAACGTATTGACACTGATGGACGAAAGCGTGGGGAGCGAACGGGATTAGATACCCCGGTAGTCCACGCCGTAAACGATGGTCACTAGCTGTTCGGACCTCGGTCTGAGTGGCTAAGCGAAAGTGATAAGTGACCCACCTGGGGAGTACGTTCGCAAGAATGAAACTCAAAGGAATTGACGGGGGCCCGCACAAGCGGTGGAGCATGTGGTTTAATTCGATGATACGCGAGGAACCTTACCAGGGCTTAAATGCAGAGTGACAGGTCTAGAGATAGATTTTTCTTCGGACACTTTGCAAGGTGCTGCATGGTTGTCGTCAGCTCGTGCCGTGAGGTGTCAGGTTAAGTCCTATAACGAGCGCAACCCCTGTTGTTAGTTGCCAGCATGTAAAGATGGGAACTCTAGCAAGACTGCCGGTGCAAACCGCGAGGAAGGTGGGGATGACGTCAAATCATCACGGCCCTTACGTCCTGGGCTACACACGTGCTACAATGGTATAGACAATGAGCAGCCACTTCGCGAGAAGGAGCGAATCTACAAACTATATCTCAGTTCGGATCGGAGTCTGCAACTCGACTCCGTGAAGCTGGAATCGCTAGTAATCGGATATCAGCCATGATCCGGTGAATACGTTCCCGGGCCTTGTACACACCGCCCGTCAAGCCATGGAAGCTGGGAGTGCCTGAAGTCCGTCACCGAGAGGAGCGGCCTAGGGTAAAATCGGTAACTAGGGCTAAGTCGTAACAAGGTAGCCGTACCGGAAGGTGCGGCTGGAACACCTCCTTTCTAGAGAAAGACGACGGATAGGAAGCTATCAAATACAGGAAATAGGTGGTTCTGTTCTCTTGCTGTCGATTTAAATTTAAGTATATAGTTGATGGTTATTGGTAAAGAGTGGGTTTGACCGCTTGCTGATTACCAACGGCTAACGACTAAAGACAGTCTCATAGCTCAGCTGGTTAGAGCGCTACACTGATAATGTAGAGGTCGGCAGTTCGAGTCTGCCTGAGACTACCAGGTCGAAAGACAGACGAGAAGTTTACCCTGAGCGCAGTCGAAGGGAGTCTGCCTGAGACTACCAGGTCGAAAGACAGACGAGAAGTTTACCCTGAGCGCAGTCGAAGGGAGTCTGCCTGAGACTACGGCGTCCTTCGAAGCCTTGGCGAAGAAGGGCATAAGTTCATTAAAATAGGAAATTCTAGAAGTTGGGCAACCAGTTTGCGGTACGCGGTTGGCAGTACACAGTAGCTGACTACTGAATACTGAGGGCTGCCGACTAAACAATGGGGAATTAGCTCAGCTGGCTAGAGCGCCTGCCTTGCACGCAGGAGGTCACCGGTTCGACTCCGGTATTCTCCACAAGACCAGTAAACAGTCATCAGTTTACAGTAGGCAGTCCAAACTGCACACTGAATACTGGATACTGCGAACTGGACAAACGTTCATTGACATATTGAAAAAAGATACATGATAATTAGATAGAAATATTTAATAGAACAAAATAATTGTAACGAGCAATTATAACTCATTAAAAAGACAAAAGTACAATAAGCTAAACAAGAGCGTATGGGGAATGCCTAGGCTCTCAGAGGCGAAGAAGGACGTGATAAGCTGCGAAAAGCCGCGGGGATCGGCACATACGAATCGATCCGCGGATATCCGAATGGGGCAACCCACTATGTTGAAGACATAGTATCCTTTATAGGAGGCGAACCCGGGGAACTGAAACATCTAAGTACCCGGAGGAGAAGAAAACAAAAGTGATTCCGCCAGTAGTGGCGAGCGAACGCGGAACAGCCCAAACCAATATTGTTACGGCAATGTTGGGGTTGTAGGACTGCGATGTTCGAGTCGGAGCGAAGTAGAACCGTTTGGAAAGACGGACCGTAGATAGTGATAGTCTAGTATACGCAAGCGAAGACGAGATAGCAGTATCCTGAGTAGCGCGGGGCACGTGTAACCCTGTGTGAATCAGTCGGGACCATCCGATAAGGCTAAATACTCCTGAGAGACCGATAGTGTACCAGTACCGTGAGGGAAAGGTGAAAAGAACCCTGAATAAGGGAGTGAAATAGAACCTGAAACCATACGCTTACAAGCGGTCGGAGCGGATTTATCCGTGACGGCGTGCCTTTTGCATAATGAGCCTACGAGTTACCGTTGCTAGCGAGGTTAAGATTTTAAGGATCGGAGCCGTAGCGAAAGCGAGTCTGAACAGGGCGCTATAGTTAGTAGTGGTAGACGCGAAACCGTGTGATCTACCCATGGGCAGGGTGAAGCTGTGGTAACACACAGTGGAGGCCCGAACCGGTTGACGTTGAAAAGTCTTCGGATGACCTGTGGGTAGGGGTGAAAGGCCAATCAAACTCGGAAATAGCTCGTACTCCCCGAAATGCATTTAGGTGCAGCGTCGGTTTAGTTTTATAGAGGTAGAGCTACTGATTGGATGCGGGGGCTTCACCGCCTACCAATTCCTGACAAACTCCGAATGCTATAAAATGATTTCCGGCAGTGAGGGCATGGGTGCTAAGGTCCATGTCCGAGAGGGAAAGAACCCAGACCATCAGCTAAGGTCCCCAAATGTATGTTAAGTTGAATAAACGAGGTTGAACTGCTTAGACAGCTAGGATGTTGGCTTGGAAGCAGCCATTCATTTAAAGAGTGCGTAACAGCTCACTAGTCGAGCGGTTCGGCATGGATAATAATCGGGCATAAACATACTACCGAAGCTATGGCAACGCAAGTTGGGTAGGGGAGCATTGTAGTGTCGTCGAAGGTTTGCCGTGAGGCATGCTGGAGAAGCTACAAAAGAAAATGTAGGCATAAGTAACGATAATGCGGGCGAGAAACCCGCACACCGAAAGACTAAGGTTTCCTCAGCTATGCTAATCAGCTGAGGGTTAGTCGGGACCTAACGCGAACCCGAAAGGGGTAGTGGATGGACAACGGGTTAATATTCCCGTACCTGCCCGCGACGAAAGTGACGGATCCCCGTGGTTGCTGCGTACTGACGGAATAGTACGTTGAAGCGCAAGCGATAGTACACCGAGGCTACGGCCAAGGTGATAATGCAGCGAAGGGGGTTCCAAGAAAAGCGAGCGATGCAGCCCGTACCGTAAACCGACACAGGTAGTTGGGATGAGAATTCTAAGGTGCTCGAGAGATTCATGGCTAAGGAACTAGGCAAAATAGACGCGTAACTTCGGGAGAAGCGTCGCCACGCTCCGGCGTGGCCGCAGTGAAGAGGTCCAGGCGACTGTTTATCAAAAACACAGGGCTCTGCTAAATCGAAAGATGACGTATAGGGCCTGACACCTGCCCGGTGCTGGAAGGTTAAGTGGAGGGTTTAGCTTCGGCGAAGATCTGAAATGAAGCCCCAGTAAACGGCGGCCGTAACTATAACGGTCCTAAGGTAGCGAAATTCCTTGTCGGGTAAGTTCCGACCTGCACGAATGGTGTAACGATCTGGACACTGTCTCAGCCATGATCTCGGTGAAATTGTAGTAACGGTGAAGATGCCGTTTACCCGCAGTGGGACGAAAAGACCCCGTGAACCTTTACTATAGCTTAGTATTGGCTTTGGATAAGTAATGTGTAGGATAGGTGGGAGACTATGAATCGGCGTCGCCAGGCGTCGAGGAGTCATTGTTGAAATACCACCCTTTGCTTATCTAGAGTCTAACTTCTGATGAAGGACAGTGCTTGGTGGGTAGTTTGACTGGGGTGGTCGCCTCCAAAAGAGTAACGGAGGCTTCTAAAGGTTCCCTCAGCACGCTTGGTAACCGTGCGCAGAGTGCAATGGCATAAGGGGGCTTGACTGAGAGACATACAGGTCGATCAGGTACGAAAGTAGAGCATAGTGATCCGGTGGTTCCGCATGGAAGGGCCATCGCTCAAAGGATAAAAGGTACTCCGGGGATAACAGGCTGATCTCCCCCAAGAGCTCACATCGACGGGGGGGTTTGGCACCTCGATGTCGGCTCGTCACATCCTGGGGCTGGAGAAGGTCCCAAGGGTTGGGCTGTTCGCCCATTAAAGTGGCACGCGAGCTGGGTTCAGAACGTCGTGAGACAGTTCGGTCTCTATCTACTGTGGGCGTTAGAAATTTGAGTGGATCTGACTCTAGTACGAGAGGACCGAGTTGGACGAACCTCTGGTGTACCTGTTGTTCTGCCAAGGGCATTGCAGGGTAGCTACGTTCGGAAGGGATAAGCGCTGAAAGCATATAAGCGCGAAACCCACCACAAGATGAGATTTCTTTAAAGGGCCGTGGGAGACGACCACGTCGATAGGCTACAGGTGTAAAGGCAGCAATGTCATAGCCGAGTAGTACTAATAGCCCATAGGCTTATTGTACGCCGCTCTTTTTAAGGTATAGGTCATGTAATTTTTTCAATGTGTCAACAATATTGGTCACGCCTGTAGCGTGACAGTTAGGAGTTCGGAGTTCGGAGTTGAGAGTTTAAAAAGCTCATAACTCAATGACCCATAACTCATAACTTACAACTTAAGGTGGTTATAGCGACGGGGCTCACCTCTTACCATTCCGAACAGAGAAGTTAAGCCCGTTTGCGCCGATGGTACTACGCTTGTGGAAGAGTAGGTCGCCGCCTTTTTTGAAAAACCCTTACTATATCTTAGTAAGGGTTTTTTTGTTTACGGAGATACTTGATTTAATTGAAAATGTCATATTTATTGTCTTATAACGTTTTATCCGAAAAAGAGCATGAAAAAGAATAAAGAACTGGACCTTGCTTGGGATTTTGTCAATAATACAAACAGAAATGTTTTCTTAACAGGTAAAGCAGGAACAGGTAAAACGACATTTCTACATAAGTTAAAGTTTCAATCCCAAAAACGAATGGTTGTTGTCGCTCCAACTGGGGTAGCGGCCATTAATGCTAAAGGGATGACCATCCATTCTTTTTTTCAGTTGCCATTTGGACCGATCTTACCTAATGGCGAACAAAATTTAGCTTCTAACTTTAATAGAAAATTCAGTAAGACCAAGATCAACATGATTAGATCTTTAGATCTATTGGTCATTGATGAAATTAGCATGGTTAGAGCAGATTTACTCGATGGAATTGATAGTACCTTAAAGCGTTTTAAGAATAGAGATTTGCCATTTGGGGGGACACAGTTATTAATGATTGGTGATCTTCAGCAATTGTCACCTGTAGTAAAAGAACAAGAATGGCAATTATTAAAATCATTTTATAAGAACGCGTTTTTCTTTAGTAGTAGGGCCTATAAAGACTCAAACCCTATTATGATAGAATTAAAGCATATCTATAGGCAAGAAAACCCAATGTTTATAAATATTCTTAATGAAATAAGGAATAATGAACTAAGCCAATCTTCAGCAAATGAATTAAACAAGCGATATCTACCTAATTTTATTCCGAAAGATAATGAGGGTTACATTTCATTAACTACGCATAATCATAAAGCAGCTAAAATCAACAACAGCGAACTTGAAAAACTTAAAGGACAATCACACATATACAGCGCTGTAGTCGATGGAAAATTTCCTGAGCACTCTTACCCCAACAAAGAAGAACTAAGACTCAAAGTTGGAGCACAGGTTATGTTTATTAAAAATGACAGTTCACCCGAAAAACGCTATTTCAATGGTAAAATTGGTAAAGTAATTTTGTTGGATCATGATGAAGTTGTGGTGAAATGTCCAGATGATGAGTTTAATATCATCACCACGCCAGAAATATGGGAAAATATTAAATACGCAGTAGATAAGGATATGAATGCCATTACTGAAGATAAGATTGGCAGTTATACACAAATGCCATTACGTTTGGCGTGGGCAATTACTATTCATAAAAGTCAGGGTTTAACATTCGAAAACGCTATAATTGACGCAGAAGCTGCTTTTGCCCATGGCCAAACCTATGTCGCACTTAGTCGGTGTAAATCTTTAGAAGGATTAGTGCTTAAAAGTAAAATCACACCTAGTCAAATCATTAGTGATAGTAATGTTAGTTCTTTTACCGAAAGTGCAGAGGCAAATCAACCTGATACCGAAATGCTTCAACAATCAAAACGTGTATTTCAGTTGGATTTAATTTCAGAGGTTTTCAATTTTTACAAATTTTTATATCCCGTAAATAGAATTCTGGATATTTTTTACAAAAACCGAGGAAGTATAGAAGGTCATGTCGAACCCCCGTTGTTAACCATTAAAGATTCCGTTTCTAATCTGCTCAAAATAAATAGTTCGTTTAGTAACCAGTTAAAATCTATTGGAGATTCAGTAGATATCCCAGAATTAAATAAATCATTACAGAATAGATTTGTCAGAGCTATCGAATATTTTGCCGAACAAACAAAAGCGACCATAGAAAATCCGCTACAGACTTTAAGTTTTACAACGGATAACAAAGCCATAAATAAGGATATGACAAAGCAATTAGATACTCTGGATGAGTTATTGGAAGCTAAACAGCTATTCTTTGAAGGTTTAAAAAATGAATTTAGTGTTCAGCATGTTTTAGAATTAAGGGCTAAGTCTGCTTTTTTAGCCAAAGAGAAACCTAAAAAGCAACCTAAGATGGTTGTAAATACGACCTCTAATGTTGAACTCTTCGAGTTACTGAGAACCTTGAGAAATGACATAGCCCAGCGCGAAGATTTGGTCCATTTTCAAGTTTTTACCCAGAAATCGTTATATGCCATGTGTGAGATGTTGCCAACTTCCAAACAGGAATTGAAAGCCATTCATGGAATGGGCAAGACACGTATAGAAAAGTATGGAACAGAAATACTTGAAGTCATAAAAAATTATTGTGAAGAAAATGATGTTGAAACCTCCTATGACGCCTCAGTTTTTGAAGCATCAAAGCCAAAGCGGCAAAAAGGAGATACCAAAAAAGTGTCCTTAGAATTATTTAAGACTGGAAAATCTTTAGAACAAATAGCCGAATATCGAGAATTAAATCCTAATACCATATTTGGTCATTTAGCAAGTTTTATACCTTCTGGGGAAGTAAAGGTTACGGACTTAATGTCTGAATCGCATTATCTAGAATTAAAAGCTATTATTCCGACAAAAACGTTTGAGAACCTATCAGATTTAAAACACCAAATTGACGATAAATATTCTTATGCTGAGCTGAGGCTTGTTGTCAATGAACTTTCAAAACATTAAAAAGGCTTTAAAAGATAACTCTTCAAAGCCTTTAATGAATGTGTAATATGTAGATATTAGTTTATTAGTCTCTTAAAACACCCCTAGAAATCACAATTTTCTGAATCTCCGAAGTGCCTTCGTATATCTGAGTGATTTTAGCATCGCGCATTAAACGCTCGACATGATATTCTTTAACAAAACCATTACCACCATGGATTTGAACAGCTTCTACCGTTTGCTCCATTGCTACCTTACTTGCATATAATTTTGCAATAGCACTAGACATATCATAATTATGACCTTGATCTTTATCCCATGCTGCTTTCATCACTAGCATACGAGCCGCTTCAATTTCGGTGTGCATATCAGCAAGCTTAAAGGCAATGGCCTGATGATTGGCAATTTCGGTACCAAAAGCTTTCCGTTCTTTTGAATATTTTAAAGCGAGTTCATAAGCTCCTGAGGCAATCCCTAAGGCCTGCGCCGCAATTCCTATTCGTCCTCCAGAAAGTGTTTTCATGGCGAATTTAAAACCAAACCCATCTTCACCGATTCTATTTTCTTTAGGCACTTTAACATCATTAAACTGAAGTGTGTGCGTATCACTTCCGCGAATGCCTAACTTATCTTCTTTAGGACCGACATCAAATCCAGTCATGCCCTTTTCAACGATAAATGCGTTAATACCACGATGTCCTTTTTCCCTGTCTGTTTGTGCAATCACTAAATACACGTCAGAACGGCCGCCATTAGTAATCCAGTTTTTGGTACCATTAAGAATATAATGGTCTCCCATATCGATTGCCGTCGTTTTTTGGGATGTCGCATCACTTCCTGCTTCAGGTTCACTTAAACAAAAAGCACCAATTTGTTCACCAGTGGCCAACTTAGTTAAATATTTTTCCTTTTGTGCTTCGGTTCCAAAAGCTTCAAGTCCGTAACAAACCAATGAATTGTTTACAGATACCATAACCGAGGCCGATGCATCGATTTTTGATAATTCTTCCATAATCAACACATAAGAAATAGCATCCATGCCGCTACCACCGTATTTAGGATCTACCATAATTCCCATAAATCCCAGCTCACCCATTTTGCGAACTAATTCATCAGGAAATGTTTGTGCATTATCACGTTCTATAACACCAGGAAGTAGTTCGGTCTGTGCAAAATCTCTTGCTGCATCTCGAATCATTAAATGTTCTTCGGTTAGGCTAAAATCCATAAAGTAAATTAATTATTGATTTGTTAAAAAATTCATGCAAAGATAAAGCTTTCTTGCTGTATTTTCAATAACTAATAGTATTTTTACTAATATGGCAAAATCTGAATATAGCGTTATAGGAGTGATGTCCGGAACATCTTTAGATGGTATAGACATCATCTATGCCACTTATGTGTTTGACAAGGTCTGGACATTTAAAATTCACCAATCGGAAACTGTAAAATATGATACCTATTGGACAACTATTTTAGGCCAATTAGTGCGTAAATCCACAGAAGAGTTGAAGGACATAGATATGGACTATTCTAAATATTTGGCCTCAACGATTTTAGATTTTATAAACAAAAACCATTTAAGACAGATCGATTTTGTAGCATCTCATGGCCATACCGCTTTACATCAACCTGAAATTGGGATGACATATCAAATTGGGAATGACCATATTTTGGCTGATATATTGAAAACCAAGGTAATTTGCGATTTTAGAATTCAAGATGTGAAATATGGCGGGCAAGGTGCCCCCTTGGTCCCTGTAGGAGATCGCTTATTATTTAATGACTATGAGTTTTGCCTAAACTTAGGTGGGTTTGCAAACGTTTCTTACGAAACTAGTAATGGGCGTATCGCTTATGATATTTGCCCGGTCAATATTATTTTAAATGCTTATACAAAGCGGTTGGACCTAGAATTTGATGATAAAGGCAAAATGGCATCGATGGGACATATTCATCAACCCCTACTAAATGATCTAAACATACTTGATTTTTATCGGCAGTTGCCTCCAAAATCCTTAGGTTTGGAATGGGTGCAAACCTATGTCTTTCCATTAATAGAAGCTTACAACCTTCAGGTAGAAGACATACTCAGAACATGTGTAGAACATATGGCGATTCAAATTTCAAAGGTTTTAAATGTAGAAAAGACCAATGTTTTAATTACTGGTGGTGGTGTTTATAATGATTTTTTAATAGATAGAATTAGATCATTATCAAAGTCTAAAATTAGCATTCCAAGTAAAGAAATCATTGAATTTAAAGAAGCCTTGGTCTTTGGTTTATTAGGCATATTGAAAGAAAGAAATGAGGTGAACTGCCTTAAAAGTGTTACAGGGGCAAGCAAAGACCATTCTTCTGGAAGAATTTTGATGCCTAGGACTTAAAATTAATATTTAATTCACTTTTAGGTATTAGAGTTTTTTATATTTGTTAAACTAACTAATTAACATACATTGATAAAGGAATTACTTCACAAGTACGAGAATAAATCTCCTGAAATAGTTTTTCATTGGAACGATTCTGAAACTGATGCCGAAGGCTGGACTGTAATAAACTCATTGCGAGGAGGCGCTGCCGGTGGTGGCACACGAATGCGAAAAGGCCTGGATAGAAATGAAGTATTGTCACTAGCCAAAACTATGGAAGTTAAGTTTACCGTGTCTGGTCCCTCTATAGGTGGTGCTAAATCTGGTATTAACTTTGACCCTCACGATCCAAGAAAAAAAGGCGTTTTAGAACGTTGGTATGCGGCGGTATCGCCTTTATTAAAGAGTTACTACGGTACAGGTGGTGACCTCAATGTCGATGAGATTCACGAAGTGATTCCAATAACAGAGGCAAGTGGGGTATGGCATCCGCAAGAAGGTGTCTTTGAAGGTCACTTTAAACCAAGACAAGCTGATAAAATCAATAGAATTGGTCAATTGAGGCAAGGGGTAATTAAGGTTATTGAAAATCCGGCATACTCCCCAGATGTTTCTAGAAAATATACCGTAGCAGATATGATAACGGGTTATGGTGTTGCCGTTGCGGCCAAACACTTTTACACGATCAATGGAGGTACGATTAAAGGAAAGCGTGTTGTGGTCCAAGGATTTGGCAATGTAGGTGCTGCTGCAGCTTTTTATTTTGCTCAAATGGGGGCTAAAGTCGTCGGAATCATAGATAGAGTCGGTGGATTAATAAAAGCCGAGGGATTTTCATTTAAGGAAATTACAGAACTTTATCTCAGCAAAAACGGAAATACACTGGTCGCAGATGATCTTATTCCATTCGAAGAGATTAACGAACAGATTTGGGCTTTAGAGACTGAAGTTTTTGCGCCATGTGCGGCATCGCGCTTAATTACTAAAGCACAGATTGACCAAATGATCGATACAGGTCTGGAAGTTATTACTTGTGGTGCTAATGTGCCTTTTGCGGATAAGGAAATCTTTTTTGGTCCTATCATGGAGCACACCGATCAGAAGGTAAGTTTAATACCAGATTTTATTTCAAATTGTGGTATGGCAAGAGTTTTTGCTTACTTTATGGAACGAAAAGTACAGATGACGGATGAAGCCATTTTCAATGATACCTCAAAAGTGATTAGAAAAGCATTAAAAGAAGTCAAGAAGAACAATCCAACAAAAGTTGGGATTAGTGAAACTTCATTTGAAATTGCACTAAGACAACTCATATAAAAATATCCTTATACTATGGAAAGTGTTATAATTCTCGTATTTGTTTTTGGCTATTTAGCCATCACCTTAGAACATAATATTAAAATTGACAAATTGATTCCGGCCTTGGTAATGATGGCCATAAGCTGGGCATTAATTTCTTTGGGGATAGATAGCTTTTCGCAATGGTTCGATTCAGGGAATCATAGTTTAATGGAGAATTTTGGATTGCTTGGTCATGAGGAAAAAATGCATCTCATGGAAGAAACCCTGCTTCACCATTTAGGTAAAACGGCAGAAATATTAGTGTTTCTTTTGGGGGCCATGACCATTGTTGAAATCATAGATTACTTTGATGGTTTTTCTACGATTAAGGCCGCTGTAAAATTTAACAGCCGAAAGAAATTGCTGTGGATGTTCTCAATTTTGGCATTTATACTTTCGGCAATCATTGATAACCTTACAGCGACGATTGTTTTAATATCCATATTACAAAAAATAGTTAAGGATAGAGATATAAGAATTTGGTATGCAGGTCTGATTATTATTGCGGCAAATGCTGGTGGTGCCTGGTCTCCGATAGGTGATGTGACTACAACCATGCTTTGGATAGGGGATAAAGTTTCGACGGGTAAGTTAATTATCTATTTATTCATTCCATCCTTATTGTGTATGGTAGTGCCAACATTTCTTGCCTCACTTTTAAAACCATTTAAAGGTGATCTGGAACTACAAGCATCAGACGATAAGCCGAAAAGCAAATTCAGTTCAACAATGCTGTTCCTAGGTCTTGGAGCTATAGTTTTTGTTCCTATTTTCAAGGTAATCACGCATTTACCGCCTTATGTTGGCATGATGCTGTCGCTAGGCGTCGTAGCGGTATTTGCAGAAATCTATAGTAACTCTAAGTTTGCCATATCTTCGGCTGTGTCAGAAGAGCATCATGAACATGCAAGCCACAGTCCGGTGCATCACTCGTTATCTAAAATAGAATTACCAAGTATTTTATTTTTCTTGGGAATTTTAATGGCGGTTGCAGCATTAGAGTCTTTGGGTATCCTTTTTGGTTTTGCCAATAATTTACAAGATACAATGCCAATGTTGGGTACAGAATTGCATGGTGAAGGTGTCTCTGATTTAGTGGTACTTTTACTAGGTGTAGGTTCTGCGGTTATTGACAATGTGCCATTAGTGGCAGCGAGTTTAGGTATGTTCTCTGAACCACTCGATAATGAATTATGGCACTTTATAGCTTACTCCGCCGGTACAGGTGGAAGTATGCTGATTATTGGTTCGGCAGCTGGTGTTGTAGCAATGGGAATGGAAAAAATCGACTTCTTCTGGTACTTGAAGAAGATTTCGTGGCTTGCACTTGTTGGATTTATAGCTGGTGCTGCTGCCTTTATGGTAACCAGAGCTATTTTCTAATATACTTAAGTGAAAAACTTAACGTTATAACTTACAGAAACTTTTAACTTAAAACTTATTATATGGTATTACTGCCTGTTATTCAAGATGAGGTAGAGGTATTAACCGATGGAGAGCAAGTTGAGAAAACCCTATCGATCATTGAGCTAATTACGAGCGGAGGGAGTTCAGGAATGGTCATCATTCTTATTTTGTTCTTACTCCTAATTGTGGCTACTTATATTTATTTTGAACGAATTTTTGCGATTAAAGCGGCATCAAAGGTAGATTCAAACTTTATGAATCAAATCAAGGACCATGTGAGCCATGGCAAAATTGATTCAGCCCAGATGCTTTGTGCACAGCAGAACTCTCCGGTTTCTAGACTCATAGCAAAAGGCATTACCAGAATAGGAAAGCCGCTTGAGGATATTAATACGGCAATAGAGAATGCTGGGCGACTAGAAATATATAGCTTAGAAAAGAACGTTAGTATACTGGCAACTATATCTGGTGTGGCCCCAATGATTGGGTTTTTAGGAACCGTCGTTGGGATGATCCTGTCCATTTTTGAGTTAGCCAATGCTGGTGGTACCATTCAAATGGATGTCTTGGCCAGCGGCTTGTATACCGCGATGACAACAACCGTCGGGGGACTTATCGTCGGCATCATTGCTTATGTAGCCTATAATCATATTGTAGTAAGAACAAATAAGGTCGTTTACCAAATGGAAGCGAACTCTGTTGAATTCCTAGATCACTTAAACGAACCTATCTAATATGAACATTAGAGGACGAAATAAAGTCACGCCTGAATTCAATATGGCATCTATGACCGATATTGTGTTCTTGCTGTTGATCTTTTTTATGATCGCATCGACATTGGTCACTACGAATGCCATTGATATTATTTTGCCAAAGGCGAGTGGTAAGACGCAAAACAAAAAGTCGACTGCGGTGAGTATTAAAAAAGACTTAACCTATTATATCGATCAAAAACGGGTTGGGGAAAGCGTTTTAGAGAATCAGTTGGTCTCTATTTTATCGCAACAAGAAGAACCGACCATTGTATTAAGGGCCGAAAAATCGGTGCCTGTGGAAAATGTCGTTAAGGTCATGGATATAGCGAATAGGAATAAGTTTAAAGTCATATTGGCTGTGAAACCCAAATAAGCGGCATCATTTTTGAAACTATACGGTATAAAGTATAACGAACATGAAATATTTTGAGACCAAACATCAACGTAATTCAGCAAGAATCACAGCATTAATCACTTTGATTCTGTTCTTACTGTTGTTTTTTGTTGGACCTCAATATTTAGATCCTCCAGACGAATACGGTGTAGCCGTTAATTTTGGAACTACCGATTTTGGGAGTGGTAATAGACCATTAGCTCAACCTAGAAAAGCTGTTGAAGAGAAGGTAGTTGAAGAATCACAGCCAGAAACATCCGAAGCGCAACCTACTGAAACGTCGACGAAGGCTGAAGAGGTGATGACCCAAGACAATGCTGAGGCTATTGCCATTAAGAAGCAAAAAGAAGCAGAAGCCAAAGCCAAGGCTGAAGCAGAGCGTATAGAGCGCGAAAAACGCGAAGCCGAAGAACGCAAAAAGCGCGAGGAGGAAGCGAAGAAGAGAAAATTGGATAATCTCATAGGCGGAGTAAAGAATTCTAGTGGTAATGACGACGGGGGAGAAGGACCTGATGATCGCGGCGGAAATAAAGGACAACTCAATGGGGATCCTTATGCGCCGAGTTATTTTGGAGGCTCAGGACCCGGTAAAGGTGGAGTTGGCTATGGCTTAGGAGGAAGAGGACGCCCTTCAAAACGAATTTACAAACAAGACTGCAACGAATATGGTTTGGTGGTCGTGCGTATAGAAGTCAATAGACAAGGTAAAGTCATCAAAGCCGAACCCGGAATTAGAGGTACCACAAATACACACCCTTGTTTGTTAGAGCCTGCCAAGAAAATTGCACTATCTCACAAATGGCCGGCTGATGCTGATGCACCTGCTAAACAGATTGGCTTTGTGAGTATTAATTTTGATGTTGGTCAGTAAATAGCTATGAATTACCAAGATACAATCCATTGGATGTTTCAACAGCTTCCGATGTATCAGCATAAGGGTAAAGCGGCCTATAAAGAAGACTTATCAAACACCATAACCCTTTCAGAGTATCTTAACCATCCGGAAAAGCGATTTAAATCCATTCATGTAGCTGGTACAAATGGTAAAGGGTCTACCAGTCATATGTTGGCTTCAGTTCTTCAAGAAGCGGGTTATAAAGTAGGCTTGTATACCTCACCCCATTTAAAGGATTTTAGGGAGCGCATTCGTATTAATGGCAAGGTCATTAGTAAACAATTTGTGATAGGGTTTATCAAAAGAAATAAACCATTCTTTGAAGCCAACCACTTATCCTTTTTTGAGATGACCGTCGGAATGGCTTTTGATTATTTTGCCAAACAGGATATAGATATAGGCGTAGTCGAAGTAGGTATGGGTGGACGATTGGACTCTACAAATATCATCACTCCAGAATTATCTATAATTACAAACATAGGCTTAGATCATATGCAATTTTTAGGCAATACGCTTGAAAAAATTGCTGTTGAAAAAGCAGGTATTATAAAGCAAAACATTCCTGTAGTGATTGGGCAAACACAGTCAGAAATACAATCCGTTTTTAAAGAAAAGGCCCGCGAACATAAGGCTGATATTTATTTCGCAGATCAATTAATAGATGAGGTATTAGAAAGCGATTTAAAAGGCAGTTATCAGCAGCACAATATCAAAACAGTGATGCAAACCGTAATATGCCTCAGACCATTAGGGTATCAAATTTCTAAAGCCCAATTAAAACGTGGTTTGCTCAATGTTGTAAAACATACGGGTTTACAAGGGCGTTGGCAGATATTGCAACAGCATCCTATAGTGATTTGCGATACGGCCCACAATAAAGAAGGTTTGAGCTATGTGATGAAGCAGTTGCGTACAAAAGCTTTTGATCGACTCCATATCGTGTTTGGTGTGGTTAACGACAAGAATTTAGATACGATCATTCCGTTACTACCTAAAGATGCCATTTACTATTTTTGTAAACCTAATATTCCGCGAGGCTTGGATGCTGATCAACTTCAATGGACTTTTGATAAAGAAGGTTTGGCAGGTAGTGCCTATCAAAGCGTTGCGCAGGCTTACCAAGCAGCAAAACGCAATGCCGGTAAAACGGATTTAATATATATTGGCGGAAGTACGTTTGTGATTTCCGAAGTGATTTAGTTGGCCTTTTTGTAATAGTAATTTCTATAAAGATTATCGATACTCATTCCGTAAAGTCCGATGTCCTCGGTAACTTCAATCGCCTTTTTCGAAATAATATTACTCTTGGAGTTTTTAGATAGATCATTAGCCTGTATGGTAATTTTTGATGGTATGGTTTCATCGATTTCAGTGATCTTATAGATATCAGAAATGGCAATATTCTCTCTAAAATGTGAGAACTTAGACTCTACAAATCGTTTGCCACTTAAAAATAGTAAAGAGTCCGAAGTATGTAATGCGATATAAATGGCCTTATCTTTTGGAATATAAATCGATTCGTCTTTTCCCTTAATCATCTTAAATACGATTAAATCAGAATCGGTATTGTTGGCAACAAACACGTTGGTGCTTTCAGATACTGCGGTATCATTAGTGATAGGATTGAATGTCTTTGGGTAAGGATTTGAAAACGGTATGATTTCGGTTTCAGCTGATGATAAATCCTTTATTATAGCCTTTTTTTTGGTGATAAGTTTTAAGGAATAATAGAACTGAATACGGTTGTCGTATGTCTTTTTTTTCTTTTTTTTGCGATTGTCACTTGTTTGGCTTTCCTTATGAGAACCATCTGTATTCGCTGAAATAGAAACTCCAAATACGATAGCGCCTAATACAAAAACGGTTATAATAACGGTGATGATGTAGGGTGTTAAAGACACGGGTTGACGCGTTTCTTCAACCACAATCGATGAAGGTTTGAAGGCGTGATCTTTAGCGTTTTCAGCATTGTCGTCAATCAATAGTTTAGTGGCCACATCATCGACCTGTTTTTTCTTAAAGGCAACTTGAGCTTGCAATACAAAGCGTAACACAGGGTCATCTGAATTAGGGTCGTACTGAGACTCAAGATCCATCATGGTGTCATAGAGTTTTAGTACATCAGCATCGAAATGAGGTTTATAAAGATTGAGAATTTGGTAGAAGTAATGGCTTTTTATGTATTTAATGTTAGCATCTGGATCATTAATGACCGGCTCGCCCAGATAATTTGTAGCGTAACTAATTTTATCCTTAAGAAGGCTTTTAATATCATTTTGGCAGGCCTTAGAGAATATATCCGCTTGATTTAAAACATGAAATAATAGTTTTAGTGCATTGTCCTTAACGAAGTGGTTAATAATCTCTGGAAGAATAGGCCTTAAATAGACCTCTAAAAAACGTTGGAAACCATAAACGTAGTTCACATGCTCAAGGTTGAGTTCTATTTTGGAGCGTTTAAGGGTCTCGAGATCCTTAAGAAGCAATGCTTTTAGCCAAGGGCTCAGTTCTATGGTAATATGATAAGACCTAGACACAGGGTCTGTCAAGCCCGTTAAAACGGCTGTTTTATCTTTGGGGTTGTTTTTATTTAAGGCAGTAGTGACCTGATTGAGTACATAAGGCGAAAAGTCAATAAGCGCGTCTATACTAAGATCAAGTCGGTCTATATAAGAGTAATAGTTCAAGTAAATTAGTTTTACAACGAATATATCAAAATTGACAAAAATCAGAGCATTGAGGCGCATGAAAGCCTATGGAATTATCACTTAATGTGCCAAGACGAATAATTTGATTTTTTTATAAAAAACCTTTTGAGATTTTAAAAACTAGTCTATATTTGCAGTCCGAATAATTAGGGCGCGTAGCTCAGTTGGTTCAGAGCACTTGGTTTACACCCAAGGGGTCAGGGGTTCGAATCCCTTCGCGCCCACATCAAATACAATTCCGATTTGATTTTTCAAATCGGATTTTTTGTTTCTGAAGTCGTTTGAGTGCAACTCAAGATCGACTTCAGGAATAAAAAATGAAGGCTATGCAATAGCGTGTTGGAATTGTGTTTGCAGGAGCAGTTTCGCAATGGGGATATGCAATCCTAATGTTAAGAAAACGAAGGCGCGTTTTTTATTTGAAGTCGTTATCGCAACTTTATGTTTTTGAATTTGCAAAAGCGTTTTCACATTAGGGAAATACAATCCCTTTTCATATTTTTGACAACAAATCGGGTCATTAACTCAGTTGGTTTAGAGTGTTACCTTGACAGGGTAGAAGTCACTGGTTCGAATCCAGTATGACCCACATCAAGCAGAACGCCCAAACGAAAGTTTGGGCTTTTTTATTCTTGAAGATTAGTGGGATGTATTTCAAATAAGTTTCAAGAATAAAAAAGCCTAATCGCTCTGCGATTAGGGCGTTCTATTTGCAGCAGCGGGTCTATTCTGGATCAATGCAATTAATCCTATGCGTTTTTCATCTAAACATATTGCCGTTACTGAGCGCAGGTACTAGCCTCAGAAGATTTCAACGTCGTTAAAAATGCCTTGAAAAACTGCTAAAAAGAGAAGCAGATAACTTAAAGACAGAAAAAATATGGAAGTTATGAGTGTATCATTAAAATATAAGCTAATTCAATTGGATCAACATTAGAGCTTTTATTTTCTTTATACTTTTTCAATTCTACATAAGGGTCATATATATCTTTTCGGGATTTTCTTTTTAGGTGATAATAAAAACATTTCAAAACTGTACTTGAAAGTCTGTCGCCACTCATCCCAGTTTTTAATACTAGTGGAGAGTCCATATCCCACATTGAAAAAGAGTTTCTTAAATTAAAACCAAATGAAAAATGTGCTTCAAGGGAAAATTCATTGCAAGATGGATATTCTAAAACACGTTCTTTTTGCTCGTCAGAGATTTTCTTCTCTAAAATTTCAACACATTCTTTTAAGCTATTTGGTTTATACTTTCCCATTATTTAAATATAGTGAATAAGGTTTAAGAACTGTCTTCTTAGGGAACGACTCTTTCCTTATAACTTTAAATCACCAATAGCATCTTATTTATCGATTTCTTTTCGAATCCCATTTACTCCAAAGATATGAGACCACAAAGGCAACAACCAAGATAAGTATTACCATGCTAGAATATGAAAAATCAATGGGCCCATGTGAAGGAACACGTCTCGTCGTTTGAATCATACTTATTTGTAGAAAATGAATAAGTGATGTTACAATGGATCAAATTTGGCACATCACTAAACCACCTCCAAAATCCGTTCCAAAGCCATACCTCTTGAGCCCTTAATCAACACCGTTGCATTGTCAAGTTTTAAGTTGCCAAGCATCGGTTTTAAATCTTCAAAACTTTCGAATTTTTGAGTAGATGCAGATGTTTTAGTCTTGTAGAAGTTTTCACCAACCACATAAATATGTTCATCAAAATTAGCCTCAGCAAAATCGACGATGGCTTGGTGTTCTTCTTCAGCGGCGTCACCTAGCTCAAACATATCTCCCAAAAAGAGATACTTGGTTTCAGCTTGGAGTTGCTTTAAATTTTTTAAGGCGGCCAACATACTAGTAGGGTTGGCATTATAAGCATCCAAGATAATTTGGGTAGACCCTTTCATTATAATTTCAGAACGGTTGTTCTTAGGTTGATAGCCTTCAATAGCATTTTTAATAGGGTCGGTAGCCACTTTGAAATGTTGCCCAATAGCCACCGCTATAGCGATGTTGCCGTAATTATAATCGCCAATAAGCTGACTGTTAATACTTGTACCATTATAGTTTAGGGATACAAAGGGGTCTGCTTTTGTGAATGATACAATACAATCATTATCAGAAGTTTTACCAAAGGTTATCATATTTTGGTAATCACCAATTTGTGCTATCTGTTTAGCGTCATCCGTATTTATAAATACCGTTTTTGTATGGTCTCTTAAATGATCGTATAACTCGGATTTTCCTTTTATAACACCGTCTTCACCTCCAAAGCCTTCTAAATGGGCCTTGCCAAAATTAGTGATGACGCCATAATCAGGTTGGGCGATGTTTGCTAAAAACTCAATTTCCTTTTGATGATTAGCGCCCATTTCTACGATACCATAGTCGAGGTCTTTTGTAAATGACAATAAGGTGAGTGGCACACCAATATGATTGTTGAGGTTGCCTATAGTAGCCATCACATTATAGGTGGTGGATAGGACGGCATGAATCAATTCCTTGGTCGTGGTTTTACCATTACTTCCAGTTAGCGAAATTATCGGAATACCTATAGCATTTCTGTGATAGGTGGCTAATTGCTGTAATGTTTGTAGTACATCATTTACCAGAATACATCGGTCATTTATAACAGCCTTATCGTCATCGACTACACAGTATTTGGCGCCATTTTCAAAGGCTTGATTTACAAATTGATTACCATCAAAGTTGTCGCCTTTAAGAGCAAAATACATGGCGTCCGCTGTAATTTTTCGCGTATCCGTTGAGACAGAAGTACAGGCTTTAAAGTGTTGATATAAGGTTTCTATGTCCATGGACCTAAAAATAAAAAAGTCCTGATAAATTTTATCAGGACTTTTAAAATATTATAAAATTTCGGTGGCTGAGCCTGTCGAAGTGTGGTGGCTGAGCTTGTCGAAGCCTAGTTACGTCGCTTTTGTGACTTTACCGATTTTGAACCCACTCTTGATACCGCACATCTAAAGCCGATATAATCGGTCGCCATATCCTGTGGGAAGTAACGACGCTGTGCAGGATCGATCCAGTATGCTCTGTCTCTCCAAGATCCTCCTTTGTAGACTCTTACTTCGTCGTTGATTAAAGAGGTTCTATTATTAGACTTATCGTATTCTCTAATAAGCTTACCATCTGTAGAATCCATTTCTACACGGTGCTTCGGTGAGTTGTACATTTTTCCAGTTTGATCAATTCTATCATCGCCTTCATCAAAGCTTTCTCTGTAGTAACGTGAAGAACGCTTGTCACCATCTCTAAAGTTTCTGTTGTCACTCTTATCGAACTGTGTTCTTAAATAGGTGTCTTGGTCATCAACAGGGATTTTTGCAATCTCACCTGGAAGATTTCTAGCGATGATTTTACCATTACTTAAAGTGTCATAAACGATTTCATCAACAGTAACAACCTTTACAGTACCGTCTTCATTTAAGGCGTTTTTAGTATATACATTACCTCTATAATAGTTGAAATCATTAAACTCATCATCAACAATCGGACGGTAAACATCAGCAACCCATTCGGCGACATTACCTGCCATGTCATATAAGCCATAATCATTAGGTTGGTAAGATTTAACCTCTGCCGTAATATCGGCTCCGTCATCCGACCATCCAGCAATTCCACCGTAATCACCTTTACCTTGCTTAAAGTTAGCTAACTGATCACCACGGTTAACACGCTTACCTGATCTCGTATATTGACCATCCCATGGGTATTTTTTACGTCCTCTATAAACGTTATAGCTTCTTAATTCGCTCATACCTAAAGCTGCATATTCCCATTCAGCTTCTGTGGGGAGTCTATACTTTACTGGGATTAGGCCAGATTCTTTATTGGCATATACATTGATAGGATTACCTTCGGCATCCGTTTGTTGTCTTCTTTTACCACCTTCCAATACTTCAGAGTTTCCTCCGTAGGTTTGTGTTGGGGCGTTGATATAGGTATCAGCGTCAAAAGTACTTTCAGCATTTAAATCTGTAAGATGTGCATCTCTTTTAATATAACCAGCTTCTTGTAAAGACATTTCAGCGACACGGTTAGATCTCCAAGTGGCATATTCAACGGCCTGAATCCAACTCACACCAACCACAGGATAATTAGCATATCCAGGATGACGTAAATAGTTCTCAGTCATCATTTCGTTATATCCCAAACGATTTCTCCAAACTAAAGTGTCAGGAAGTGCACCTTTATATATTAACGAATAATTAGGATCGTCTGGTGGATAAACACTCTTAAGATAGTCTAGATAAAATAGGTAGTTAAGGTTGGTAACCTCACTCTCATCCATGTAAAACGATTGGATGTGTTGCTGATTAGGTGTGTTATTCCAATCGTGCATAGGATCGTCTTGTACTTTACCCATGGTGAAAGTTCCGCCTTCTACAAATGCCGTACCCGGAGGTGTTTCTTGTTCTTTAAAATTGGTGTTATATTGAAAACCACCATTTTTGTCATTGATTTTCCAACCAGTAGCACTATCTACGTTGCTAGAATTAGATGAACGCTTGCAACTAACAATGCTAGCACAAAGCGCAAAGGCTATTAAAAATTTGAGGTTTGAGACATTTTTCATATCTATAGGTTTAAGTAAGCTCATAAAATTTAGTTTCGCAATATAAGAATTAAAGGCAAACTGACAACTTTTTTTTGATTGAAAATTCAAAAAAATGTGCATTTCATCCCTTTTTTCGTACACGATAACGGATTTTTAACAATTTATCGGTATAATTCGCTCTTAAATAACGAAGGCTAAAATAAATTATTGTTGTATTTTTGAAATAAAAAAATAAGCGTCATAATAACATACAGAATTAGACGTTATTTTACTGTAAATTTAAAACGTATCGGGTTAGCGATATGTATATATCTTTAAATTTACAGCTGATCTAAACACCAGACCCTTAAATGAAAAATTGCTACGTTTTTGTTTCCATGTTGTTGACCCTATTCTGCTTTGGGCAACAAAAACAGTTTACCATTGAATGGAATGGAGATAAGGTTCTTGAAACGGCTTATGGAAAAATTACAGTTCCGAGCTTCGATGCCAAGCATTTCAACTTTGATGATGAAAGCGGTTTAACATTTTTTGCCCAATGGGAAAGCAATGGGACTTTGATAGATGAAAACTCCATAGAATTTTCCGGAGTAACCTATGAAACCATTAGTCAATCCGACTTAAAGAACTTAAACCCCCAATTGATTCCAAATACCCTTAAGTATCGTTTTTTTAATACGAACGCCAGAGATAAACGCACCTATTTCTTTGAAATAAGCCCCATCATTAAGGATAGAGGTGTTTATAAAAAGGTGAAGTCGTTTACGATTAATTATACGGCTAAAGCTAGTAGATCTTCATTCACAGCTAAGAATTCGCAAATTACAAATTCTGTGTTGAGCACGGGTGATTGGTATAAATTCTATATAGAAGAAACTGGTGTTTTTCAATTGACCAGGGGATTTTTAAACAGTTTAGGAATTAATACGAACTCCGTAGACCCCCGGACCATAAAAATATATGGTAATGGAGGGCGGATGTTACCTTTATTAAATTCTGCGAACTATCCGTTTGATGTTGTTGAAAATGCCGTAAGGTTTGTTGGTGAAGAGGATGGTAGTTTTGACAACGGTGATTATATCCTGTTTTATGGCGAAGGACCAACCACCTATAGTGAAGAGAGCCAAACGAATATAAATCTATACACGGACAAAACGTACTATTACGTCAATATTAGCCCAGGTAATGGGAAACGAATTCAGACCATGCCAACTATTGATGCTCCTGCCGATTTTCTGATTGATACCTTTCAGGACTATCAATTTTATGAAGTGGATGAGCACAATTTAGCAAAACTAGGACGACGCTGGTTTGGTGACGAATTTGATATCGAAAATCAACGGGTTTATAATTTTCAGTTTCCGAATTTAGTGACTAGTGAACCTGTTCGTTTTGACGTGGCCGTTGGTTCAGTATCCGAAACCGATGGTACAACGATGGGCATTACCATCAATGGTAATTTTGTATCTAGCTTAAACTTAGGGGTCATCAGCACAGGTTCGGTTTTAGGAACGGCGGCATCTTACGGAGAAGATCTTACTATTTCATCCGATGCGATAACCGTAACTTTAGATTATAACAATAATGGCAACCCATCTGCGAATGCCTATTTGGACTATATCAATATTGAAGCGACCAGAGCATTGCGATATGAAGGAAATCAATTAATTTTCAGAAATAGGGATGTTGTAACAACACCGGGTATTGCAGAATATAGTTTGTCTAATGCATCAGGTGTTCAAGAAATCTGGGATATTACCGATAGGTTTAACGTTACTAACCTTTTGAATTCGGACAACCAAGGGACCATGACTTTTAAGGCCTTGTCAGGAGAAGAGAAAACGTATGTGGCCTTTTCTTCAGGTAATGTTTTGCAACCTTCTCGAGATTCAAATACAAGACTAGCCAATCAAAATTTAAAAGGAACCATTTTTAATAATGCTCAGGGGGCTTTTGAGGATATAGACTATATAATTTTATCACCTACCCAATTATTATCGCAGGCAGAGCGATTGGCTGCAATTAATAGAAATCAGTATAACCTGAGTGTTAAAGTTGTAGATCTTCAGACCATTTACAATGAGTTTAGCACGGGTAGCCAGGATATTGCCGCGCTGAGAAACTTTGTCAAATATGTTTATGATAATGCCAGTGTGCCTAGTAGAAGGCTAAAGTATTTGTGTTTATTCGGGGAAGGCTCTTATGATTATAAGGATAGACTTAACAATAATACTAATTTGGTACCGTCATGGTACTCTACCAGTAGTTTTAGTCTTACAAATTCATTTGTTTCCGATGATTTTTATGCCATGATGGACGAGAATGAAGGTTCAATGAACAATTTAGATCGAATGGATTTGGCCGTCGGTAGAATTCTTGCAGAGGATATACAGCGTGCAAGAGATATGGTTGACAAGATAGAAGCCTATTATCAGCCGGAGGCTTATGGGAGTTGGAGAAACAATGTGGTGCTTATTTCTGATGATGTCGATGAGCTATGGGAACGTATTTTACAGGAAACAACAGATGGTATCGGTTCGGAAATTGAAGTTGAGAAACCCTTTTTTAATGTTGTAAAGATTCATACAGATGCTTTTGAGCAAGAATCATCCGCTGCTGGTAATAGATACCCACAAGTAAACGAAGCCATAAGGAATACCATTGAAGTCGGAGCTCTTGTGGTCAATTACTTTGGTCATGGCGGTGAAAATGGTCTAGCTAAAGAGCGGATTTTTGATATTTTTGATGCGCAAGAGATTAACAACATATGTAAGTTTAACTTGTTTGTAACGGTGACTTGTGAATACACCAAATTTGATGATCCTAATAGGCCTACTGCAGGTGAGTTTACGTTTTGGAATAAAAATGGAGGAGCTATCGCCTTGATGACCACCACAAGGCAAATCTTTGTAACCGTTGGGGTATCTTATAATGAAGTTTTGGATGATTATTTATTTGCGTTTGGGTCAAACGATTACCCTACAATTGGCGAAGCCTTGCGCCTGACCAAAACGGATAATAATATTGCGGGTATTAGTCAAAAGCGCCTAGTGTTTTTAATTGGTGATCCAGCGATGAAGTTAGCGTTTGCTCAGCCAGATATCCGTTTAACACGAGTGAACGACGTAGATATTACGCAACCCATCGATACCTTAAAAGCCCTGAGTTATAATAAATTTGAAGGAGAGGTTACCGATAGTAATGGCAACTTATTGTCAAATTATAACGGTACCCTGACGGCTACGGTTTATGATAAAAGAATTCAACGACAAACTTTAGCAAACGATGGTGTTTCTGATGGCGGTGGGCAGGTTGTTTTGGATTTTACCACCCTTGGGGAAATCATTTTTAAAGGTCAAGCTAGTGTTACTAATGGACAATTTGAGTTTGATTTTATCGTACCAAGGGATATAGGTATCCCTGTAGGTAATGGTAAAGTTAGCTTTTATTCACAAACTAATAATCCTTTATCCAATCAAGCAGGTTCAAGCTTTGCTATTGAAGTCGGAGGAATAAATGAGAATGCCCCCGAAGATAATATAGGGCCGGTTATCAATTTATTTATGAATGATGAGAACTTTGTCTCTGGTGGTATAACGAATGAATCTCCTAATTTACTTGCAAAATTGCAAGACGACAATGGTATCAATACGGCTAGTGGTATAGGTCACGATATTACCGCTATTATTGATGGTGATGAGACCAACCCTATTGTGCTTAACGATTATTATCAGGCTAATATTGATGACTATACCAATGGAACAGTGACATTCCCATTTAGGGATTTAGAGCCTGGTCTGCACACCTTAACCTTGAAGGCGTGGGATGTTTATAATAATTCATCGACGTCAGAAATCCAATTTACCGTGTTCGATAAGGATGAAGACTTAGTTATTAATAATGTTTTAAATTATCCTAACCCTTTTGTTAACTACACCGAGTTTTGGTTTAATCACAATAGTGTTGAACCGCTAGATGTTTCTGTACAAATATTTACGGTTTCTGGTAAATTGGTTAGGACCTTGAATGGGCAAACCTCTGGGGGAAGTAAGTCCGTAAGCTCTTTATCTAAAGACATCGTTTGGGATGGTAGAGACGATTTTGGAGACAAAATCGGAAAAGGAGTGTATGTCTATAAACTAAAAGTAAGATCTAACCGTTTAAATAAGCAAGTTGAAAAGATTCAAAAACTTGTCATACTCTAATAATAAATTATATTTGCTAACTATTTAGAGCTAAACCTTTAGCACTAAAAATGTAATATTTAAGATGAAGAAATACAAAATAGCCCTTATCGCTCTATTGACACTTGGTTCTACTTATGCCCAGGAAACGATTACATTCCCAGATCAATCTTCGGTTATTACCACTGGTGTTCCATTTATGCTAATTGCCCCGGATGCAAGGTCTGCATCAATGGGTGATATGGGTGTTGCCACATCCGTGGATGGGTTTTCTCAACAATATAATCCAGCAAAATATGTGTTTTCTGAAGCTAAATCTGGGGTGAGTTTAAGCTATACTCCTTATTTAAGTCGATTGGTCAATGATATCTCTATAAGTTATGCGACCTACTATAATAGGTTAAATGAATATAGTGCAGTTTCTGCCAGTTTTAAGTATTTCAGTTTAGGTGAGATTACCTTAACACAAGGTGAGGATGACCCAGGGATTAATGTTAAACCAAATGAATTAACGGCGGATATAGCTTATACGCTAAGGCTTGCTGATCAATTTGCCATGTCGGTAGCGATACGCTATCTGAGATCAGACTTAAGGATTGATCAGGTCGATCCAAATGCTGATGCAGCGAGTTCTTTTGGAGCTGATATCACAGGGTACTACCAAAGTGAAGAAGAGGCCTATAATGATTTTAATGGGCGATGGAGATTAGGTTTCGCCATTCAAAACCTAGGACCTAAATTTAGCTATGATGATGGTGGAAGAGAAAATTTTCAGCCTACAAACTTAAGATTAGGAGGAGGTTTCGATTTTATATTTGATGAATATAGTAAATTGGGTATTACAGCAGAAGTCACTAAACTGCTTGTACCTACACCTCCACTTTTTGGATTTGTTGATACCAATGGGGATGGTGTTCAGACGGAAGATGACCCGAGTACACCAGATATCAATGAGAATGAACCGACAATTATAACACAAGGTCAGGATAACGACGTTAGCTTTTTAAGTGGGATCTTCCAATCATTTGGTGATGCTCCAGGCGGATTTAGTGAAGAGATTAGAGAGTTTACATGGGCCTTAGGTGCAGAGTATACCTATCAAGAAAACTTTGCTTTTAGGGCAGGTTACTTTAACGAAGCAGAGGATAAAGGAGCCCGTAAGTTTTTTGCTATCGGAGCCGGATTTAAGTACACCACAATAAATCTAGACCTTTCGTATTTGTTTTCGGCGTCTAGGGTGCAAAGTCCTTTAGAAAACACATTGCGTTTTTCATTGACCTTTAATTTTGGCGATGGAGAATATGATGAATATTAGAAATAAATAAATAACGTATCTCAAAAACTATTGTCTTAAAAGCAATAGTTTTTTTGTCTATAATAGTTTCAATGTATGAAAGTAATTAAAATAGAATCATCTTTTACGATTTACGATGATATTAGCGAGCTTCCAAATAATGTTGTAGATCTTATGCAAAAAGCTATTGAAGCACGTCAAAATGCTTATGCACCTTATTCTAAGTTCCAAGTTGGAGCGGCAATATTATTAGACAATGGAGAAGTTGTGATTGGGAGTAACCAAGAAAATGCCGCTTATCCCTCAGGTATGTGTGCAGAACGTACAGCTATTTTTTATGCTAGTGCCAAGTATCCTAATGCAAGATTTTTAAAAATGGCTTTAACAGCAGGTTCTGTCGACCATGAGACAAATTCCCCGATTCCCCCATGTGGGGCATGTAGACAGGTTATTTCTGAGTATGAAATCAAACAAGAATCGCCAATAGAAATTTACTTTATGGGAGTGACAGGAAAGGTTATAAAATCTGACTCTCTTGCTAATTTGTTACCTCTAGCCTTCGATAGAAGTTTCCTATAACGTTTTCGTATTAAAATTTACAATTTTCGGTTTTTTGGTTATTGACTAATATCTTATTTTTGTTATTCTGATTAAAAGAACGAATCAAAAAAATGCAAAAAATAACTAAAGAGGTTTACCTAAAATGGTATGAGGATATGCTGTTTTGGCGTAAGTTTGAAGACAAGCTCGCCGCAGTTTATATCCAACAAAAAGTTCGTGGATTCCTTCATCTATACAATGGACAAGAAGCGGTTTTGGCAGGAGCTTTGCACGCGATGGATTTAACCAAGGACAAAATGATTACGGCATACAGAAATCATGTACAGCCCATTGGTATGGGTGTAGATCCAAAACGAGTGATGGCAGAATTATTCGGAAAGGCTACCGGAACATCACAAGGCCTAGGTGGATCAATGCATATTTTTTCTAAGGAGCATCGTTTTTATGGGGGTCATGGTATCGTTGGTGGTCAGATTCCTTTAGGTGCAGGTATTGCCTTTGGTGACAAATATCACGGTAGTGATGCGGTTACCTTATGCTGTTTTGGTGATGGTGCTGCGAGACAAGGCTCACTACATGAAACGTTTAACTTAGCCATGCTTTGGAACTTACCAGTAATTTTTGTGTGTGAGAACAATGGTTATGCTATGGGAACTTCTGTAGAGCGCACAGCAAACCATACCGACATCTGGAAGTTAGGTCTAGGCTATGAGATGCCTTCTGGTCCAGTGGATGGTATGAATCCGGTAAAAGTGGCCGAAGCCTTTGATGAAGCGATACAACGTGCAAGAAAAGGAGGAGGACCATCATTCTTAGAGGTTAAGACCTATCGATACAGAGGACATTCCATGTCTGATGCACAGCATTACAGAACAAAGGAAGAGGTCGAAGCGTACAAAAAGATAGATCCTATTACTCAAGTTAAGGATATTATTCTCGAGAAGAAATACGCTACTGAAGATGAGATTAAAGACATAGATAAACGTGTAAAAACACGTGTTTCTGAGTGTGAAAAATTTGCGGAAGAATCACCGTATCCAGAAATAAACGTGATGTATGACGCTGTATACGAACAGGAAGATTATCCATTTATACCACATAAATTATAGGCTATGGCAGAAGTAATTAATATGCCGCGTTTGAGCGACACTATGGAAGAAGGTACCGTAGCGGCTTGGTTGAAAAAGGTTGGCGATAAGATTGAGGAAGGGGATATCATAGCTGAGATCGAGACAGATAAAGCGACGATGGAGTTCGAATCTTTTCACGAAGGGACCTTATTGCATATTGGTGTTCAAGAAGGGGAAACTACAAAAGTAGATCAACTTTTGGCCATTATAGGTGAAGAAGGCGAAGACATTTCTGCCTTATTAAATGGAAATACGGAGGTACAAAAATCCGATGCTACTCCTCCTGAGGGAGAAGATAATTCGGTTGATGTCATTTCGACAGAGCAGAGCGACGAGAAATCTCATGATACTGGAAATAATGAAGCAGAATTACCAGAAGGTGTTATCATTGTAACGATGCCACGCTTAAGTGATACCATGGAAGAAGGTACGGTAGCCACTTGGTTGAAGAAGGTAGGAGACGAAGTTGAGGAAGGCGATATTTTGGCTGAGATAGAAACCGATAAGGCCACAATGGAATTTGAATCTTTCCAATCAGGGACATTACTTCACGTAGGATTACAAGAAGGAGAATCTGCAAAGGTCGATGCGCTTTTAGCCATCATTGGTCCCGCAGGAACGGATGTTTCTTCTGTTGCTAAGAACTTTAAGGCTGGTGATGGAGCCGCAAAATCTGAGCCCGAGGCTTCGACAAGCTCAGCGGTCAAAGAAGAAAAGAAAGCGGTGGCTCCAAAAGTTGTAGAAGCTAAAGCAGAAACACCGATGGTTTCAGCTCCCGTTCAAAGCACTAATGGTAGAATTTTTGTTTCACCATTAGCCAAAAGGATGGCCGAAGAAAAAGGTATTAACTTATCGCAAGTCACAGGTTCTGGTGAAAATGGACGGATTATAAAACGCGATATTGAGAATTTTACACCTTCAGCAGTGGCTCAGTCTTCAGCACCGGTTGCTAAGTTTGTACCATCCGGACAAGAAGATTTTGATGAAGTTCCTAATTCTAATATGCGCAAGGCCATTGCCAAGAATTTGGCAAAGTCTAAGTTTACGGCACCACATTATTACTTAAATGTGGAATTTGATATGGAGAATGCCATGGCATTTAGAGCACAGTATAATTCCATCCCAGATACCAAGATATCATACAATGATATGATTGTTAAGGCTTGTGCCTTGGCGTTAAAGCAGCACCCGCAAGTAAACTCTCAATGGTTCGATGACAGAATGAAGCTTAACAACCATGTTCATATAGGTGTCGCTGTAGCTGTGCCAGATGGTTTGGTGGTTCCGGTTGTAAAATTTGCCAATGAGCAAAGTTTAACGCAAATAGGGGCAGCCGTAAAGGAATTTGCTGGTAAGGCAAGAAATAAGAAACTTACCTTGGATGAAATGGAAGGCAGTACCTTTACCATTTCAAATTTGGGAATGTTCGGTATCGAGAGCTTTACATCGATTATTAATCAACCCAATTCAGCCATTTTATCAGTAGGGGCTATTGTATCCAAACCAGTAGTTAAAGATGGAGCTGTGGTGCCTGGGCATACCATGAAGCTGACCATGGCTTGTGATCATAGAACGGTTGATGGAGCCACAGGAGCACAATTTCTTCAGACATTAAAAGGTTACATCGAGAATCCAGTAACTATGCTTGTTTAAAGAAAGCTAACATTTAAATAAATTATAAATTGAGAATCCTATTTTGAACCCTTGAAATAGGATTTTTATATTTAAAACTATAAAATTAATCGCGCATGCAAAAAATAGCCTTGTATTCCATTTTAGTACTGCTAATCGGCTGTAATTCTTTGGAAAAGAGTATTCAGGAAAGCATGGAATATTTGGCCTCTGACGAATTAGAGGGACGTGCAACGGGTACAGCAGGTATAGAAAAAGCGGCTGTTTTTATTGAAGCTTACTTTAAGGATAATAAGATCAAGCCTTATTTTGAGAGCTACAGAGATTCCTTTAATATGGGAGATATCGTTGGTTATAATATTGTAGGTGTGATTGAGGGCAATGATCCCAAATTAAAAAACGAATACGTTATTCTTGGGGGACATTATGACCATATAGGAAAGGGCAAGGAAGTCGACGGCGATAGTATCGCCAACGGTGCCAATGATGATGCTTCTGGAACCGTGGCTGCCATGGAGTTTGGTAAGTACTTCGCAAAAAAGAAGACCAATAAGCGCAGTGTATTAATTACGCTCTATGCGGCGGAAGAAATGGGGCTTAAAGGATCGGCACATTTAGCTGAACGATTGAAGAATGAAGGCTTAGACGCCTATACCATGATAAACTTTGAAATGATCGGTGTACCAAGGGCTGCAGATAAATCCATGGCCTATATGAGTGGTTATAATCGTTCTAATTTTGCATCAACATTAAACAGATATGCAGGAGAAAAGGTTTTAGGTTTATTCCCAAAGGCGCAACAATTTAAACTATTTTATAGGTCGGATAATTTTCCATTTTATAAGGCATTTAATATGCCGGCACACGCCATATCCACCTTCGATTTTACTAATTTTGATTATTACCACCATGTAGATGACGAAGCTGACCAAATGGACTATAAACATATGGCTAATTTTATATCTAAAATGATTCCCGCATTAGAAGGGATGATAAATGCACCAACTAAAGAAGTAATATTGACTGATGATGAGTAAAAATGTAATCATTACAGGGACGAGTAGAGGCATAGGTTTTGAGTTGGTTCAGCTTTTTGCTAACCAAGGCCATCATGTTTTGGCCTTATCCAGAAATGCAGAACCCATTAAAAAATTGAATATTGACAATGTAAAAGCTTTTGAATGCGATTTATGTAAAATCGAAGATTACAGTAGCGTTGAAGCCTTTATAAAGGAAGAGTGGAAGGGAGTAGATATACTCATCAATAACGCTGGAACTCTATTGAACAAACCTTTTTCCGAGACAAGCATTGATGATTTTGAGCAGGTATATAGGACGAATGTCTTCGGTGTCTCTGAAATGACTAGAATTGTACTTCCATTTATGAAACAAGATGGTCATGTGGTGACTATTAGTAGTATGGGAGGTATTCAAGGTAGCATGAAATTTCCCGGTCTTGCCGCCTACAGTTCTAGTAAAGCCGCTGTTATTACCTTGACCGAGTTATTAGCTGAAGAATATAAGCAAACCGGTCCGCAGTTTAATGTCTTAGCCTTAGGAGCTGTGCAGACCGAAATGCTAAAAGAAGCGTTTCCAGACTATCAAGCCCCAACGACAGCTTTAGAGATGGCTACTTATATTAAGGACTTTGCAATCACAGGTAATAGGTACTATAACGGCAAAGTACTTCAGGTTTCAAACAGTACCCCATAAATGTCTAGATATAAGTGTATTATTTTTGATTGCGATGGTGTATTGGTTGATAGCGAACCATTAAGCAATCAAGTCATGGTCGATTTGGCCAATGCGCTCGGTGCGAATATAGATTTAGACTATGCCTATCAACACTTTAAAGGAAATTCATTTCAGAATTGTTCAGATCAGATTTCTACATTGATTGGTAAGGAGGTGCCAAAAGACTTCGAATCTCAATACAGGGAGCGCTCTTTCAAAAAATTCAAGGAGAAGATTCGCCCTATAGCTGGTGTGAAAGCACTTTTAGATGGGTTAGACATGTCATTTTGTGTGGCTTCAAGTGGTCCTGAAAATAAGATTCGTCTGAATTTAGAACTCACAGGGTTGCTACCGTATTTTGAAGGAAATATATTTAGCTGTTATACTATTCAAAAATGGAAACCAGATCCAGCAGTATTTCTATGGGCAGCAAAGACTATGGGATTCGATGTCAAGGAATGCTTGATCATAGAAGATAGTCCCATTGGAGTTAATGCGGCCTTAAGTGGGGGCTTTGATGTATTTGGATTTACCGAACACGATTATAAAGGTGAATTGCAAAAAAATGCGACCAAAACCTTTGATCGTATGATAAAGCTAAAGGAATTATTAGATTAGGGGCGTAATTTCTATATTTAGGAAAAAAAAGGGTTATGCTAAGAAGATTAAGCGATTACAAATTTTTTCTGTTTTGCTTTCAATTTATACTTACCACCTCAAGCTATGCGCAAACTTTTGATCGCGTAGAGAGTATTGTCGGCTTAGGTAATCTCGCTCATAATAACGGCGTGGCCGTGGCGGATTATGATGGGGATAACGATTTAGACATTTTTGTCGTTGCTAATGCAGTTGAAGATTCAGAAGATATCACCAGCTTCAGTAGATTATATAGAAATAATAATGATGGCTCTTTCACAGATGTAACTGAGGCTTCTGGTTTAATTGATTTATTAACAGCGGATGAAGAAGTTCAACTAACATTGGCGCAGCAGGGCTATAAGTTTAGTGCCTCATGGGGGGATTATAACAATGATGGTTTTCCCGATTTGTTTTTGACCTATTCCTTAAAAGTACAACTATGGCGTAATCTCGGTAATGGCACCTTTGCCAATGTGACCGAGATTTCTGGTTTCGATGCTACGAACGACTGTCTTAATATTGGTGCCACTTGGTTCGATTATAATAATGATGGGTATTTAGATATTTACATTACGGATTGGAGTCGCTGCGATTCTAATTCAATTTATAGAAATAATGCAGGTTTAAGCTTTACCGAAGTGACAGCGTCTTTAGGTCTTACTGAAGTAGAGTCCAATTACGGGTATACCTCATTTCCCTTTGATGTTAATAATGATAGCTGGATGGACTTAATCGTTACTAACGATCTCGAAGATGCCAATTACCTATATGTCAATCAAAACGGGACTGGTTTTGTCGAAGATGCCCAGACTTATGGTTTGGATAATATGATTGATGATATGGCCATTGTGATAAGTGATTTTGATAGTGATGGCGATTTCGATTTTTTTATAACAGGCATAGATGAAAATGCGCTCTTAGAGAATAATGGTTCTAATGTATTTTCTGAGACCTCAAGTACTTATGGTCTTAATCCTACTGGATGGTCTTGGGGAACACGTTTTTCTGATTTTGATCTGGATGGCGATGAAGATCTATTTGTCATTAATGGCTATGACTTTGAAGGTAGAGGACCAGAACAAAATGTATACTATAGAAATTTGCACGGTCAAGGGCAAGCTATGTTCGAAGATGCTTCAGCAGCCTTAGGACTTAATGAAAATACAGAAAGTGTAGAGGTTGTGGATTTTGATTATGATAACGATGGCGATATGGATCTGTTGGTAACCAACGGTGATGGATCTGTACTTTTTTACGAGAACAAGCTCTTAAACTTTGATGACGCAACAACAAGTCTGAACTGGCTCAAGGTTAAGCTCGAAGGCACGGTTTCCAACAGGGATGCCATCGGGACGACCCTGACCATCACTACCGCCAACGGTACCTTAAAGCGCTACCATTCGGGAGTGGGCTTTTTGGGCCAGAGCCTACAGGGACTGCACTTTGGCCTGGACGATGCCACCGAGGTATTGACGCTCGAGGTAAAATGGCCCTCTGGCCTGGTGGAGAACTACAGCGCCATCGCTTCGAATAGCACCATCAAGCTGACCGAGGGCGTCGGTCTGGAAGTCTTGGATATCCTTCCCAGCCAGAAGGTTTACGGCTGTACGGATCCCGTGTCGTGCAATTACGATCCCGATGCCACCCTGGACGATGGCTCCTGTTCCTATCTGCCGTCCCAGAGCATCATCGGGAACACGACTTCTTCTTTTTTAAGGACGGAGACCTATAGCTATAACATAGCCCCGGGCTCCACGGCCAATTGGCAGGTATCGGGCGGCGAGATCTTGGAAGGCGGAGGTACCGATACCATAACGGTACGCTGGCACCTGGAAGCGTCCGGGCGCGTAGCCATTATCGAATCGGACGACCAGTGTTCCAGCCAGGAGGTTGCTATAGATGTGACCCTGGGCGTCGATAACCTGCCGGGGGACATATCGATAGCGCGATTGTGGAACGAGGCCCTTTTGGAGGCGATCAGGAACGATTTTGCCAGGCCTACGGTACATGCGAGGAACCTGTTCCATACCAGTGTGGCGATGTACGATGTTTGGGCCGTATACGATACTGTTGCCGTACCCTATTTGATGGGCAATACGGTCAACGGCTTTGCGGGCGTACTTGAGGATTTCACCCCAAACGAGGATCTGGAGACCTCATTGAGCAAATCGATCAGCTATGCGATGTACCGTCTGTTGTCGCACCGTTTTCAGAACTCCCCGGGCGTTGACGAGTCCCAGGGGCGTTTCGACCTGTTGATGGAACGATTGGGCTATGATACAGGCATCGTATCGTTGATGTACACGGATGGGGATGCCGCGGCCTTTGGTAACTTTGTGGCCCAGACCATTATAGATTATGGCCTACAGGACGGATCAAGGGAGGCGACGGGCTATGACAATGCCTATTACGAGCCGGCGAACCAGGCCTATGCCCTGGATGCCAACGATAATCCCCCAATCGACGATCCCAACCGTTGGCAACCGTTGGGGCTCGACTCTTTCATAGACCAGGGCGGTAATCTGGTAGACGGCAACGTACCGCCGTTTTTAAGCCCGGAATGGGGCAATGTTTATGGATTTGCCCTCAAGGAAGAGGATAAGGTGACCTATCAACGGGACGGCAACGACTACCATGTGTTCCACGATCCCTCGGATCCGCCGTACATAAGCCTGACGGAGGATAATGCGGACAGCGGTTATTATAAATGGGGCTTTTCCATGGTCTCGGTCTGGCAATCGCACCTGGACCAGGGCGATGGTGTGATGTGGGACATCTCGCCGAATTCGATAGGCAACGTGGATATAGGCACCTTTCCGACGGATTATGCGGACTATCCCGGTTTCTACGATTTCTTTGAAGGCGGGGCAAACAGCAACGGGCACGATCTCAACCCCGTGACGGGCAACCCCTATGAAACCAATATGGTACCGAGAGGGGACTATGCCCGGGTACTTGCCGAGTTTTGGGCTGACGGTCCGGATTCCGAGACCCCTCCGGGGCATTGGTTTACCATATTGAACTATGTCAACGACCATCCGCAGTTCGAAAAGCGCTTTGCTGGGGAGGGCGCTATTCTGGATCCATTGGAATGGGACGTGAAGGCCTACTTCGTTCTTGGCGGGGGTATGCACGATGCGGCGATATCGGCATGGAGCGTCAAGGGCTGGTACGATTACATCAGGCCGATATCGGCGATACGTTCTATGGCCGAACGCGGACAGAGTACGGACAACAGCTTAAGCAATTACGATGTAGGCGGTATTCCCCTTATGGACGGTTATATCGAAGTGGTGGAAATGGGGGATCCCTTGGCGGGATTTGCCAACCAGCACGTTGGAAAGATAAAGCTGTACACATGGCGGGGCCATGATTTTATCGGGGATACGGAGACGGACCAGGCGGGTGTGGGCTGGATCTTGGCGGAGGATTGGTATCCCTACCAGAGACCTACTTTTGTGACCCCACCGTTTGCGGGTTATGTTTCGGGACATTCGACCTATTCGCGGGCCGCTGCGGAACTGATGACCATGATGACGGGGAGCGAGTTCTTTCCCGGTGGATTGGGCGAATTCGTGGCCAGGGCGAACGAGTTTTTGGTATTTGAGGAAGGCCCATCTGTAGATGTGGTCCTGCAATGGGCCACCTATAGGGATGCATCGGACCAGACGAGCCTGAGCAGGATCTGGGGCGGTATCCATCCACCGGCAGATGATATTCCCGGACGCTTTATAGGACAGGCGGTCGCAGAGGATACTTTCGATTTTGCAGTGCCCCATTTTAATGGTTCGTTGGGTATTGACGAACATAAAGAACCGATTACGATATACCCTAATCCAACAACGGATAGAGTGGTTTATATTACCAATACCGATGGGACAGAGCGTATTGAGGTTTATGATCTAAGTGGAAGAAAAATAGATGCTTTAAACAAAGTTCATGACCATACAAGCCGCTGCACCATATTAAAATTCAGTAATACGTCGTCGGGCTTGTATCTGCTAAAAATGAATGAGACCTCGAAGATGATTGTAGTCCACGATTAATTCTTAGAGATCTAAAATTGAATACACTAATCTTTTGAAAACTGAACTTTGTGAGACATCAGTGTTTCATTATCTATAGTAATAATCTTTTTTGTGATAATGGCATAAATGGTATCCCGACGTTTTGAATTGTTTATCACTTTATCATAAGACAATTTAATTCTTTGAATACTGTCATTAATAATCATCGTCTTACCTATCTGTTGGACATTTTTAATGACTGTAAAATCACTTGTTTTAAAGTTAGAAATAGAGTCGTTAGTGAAATTTTTCAGTTGTTGCGACACTTCCTCCATAAACTCAGGATGTTCATTTTGTAGGGCTACCAAGTCGTAAAAATCTTGTAATTTTTGATTTATGAGTTGGGCGTTGACTGTTGATTCGGTTTCGATGTTAACCACTTCTTCAACTTCCTCGGCTGTATCCACTATGCTGTTTGAGCTTTCACTTTTAACACTGCGGTTTTCCATGGCGCAATTGACAAGGCATAGACTCACAAATCCAACAACTATATATAATGGTTTGAGCTTCATGCTTATTGAATTATAAATTTTAGTTTCAAAATTTTACCATCAACTTCAGTTTTATCTAAAATCTTCATGCCCTTTAAACTTCGGGTCGGAATAGTTAATTTCTGAATAAACTCTTGCTTCGTATAAAGTTCTACGGTGTTGCTATTGCTGAATAATTGATAGATGATCGCGTCATCACTAAAAATGGCATCTAGTTTGTCGCGATGTGTTTTCCATTCCTTTATATTTTTATTGGTGTAGTAATTCAGCATTAAAGCATAGTCATCTGCAGTTAGTTTTACAATTCTGCTTTTGTCTTTATCAAATTGCCTAACAATCGTATCGGTTCTATAATATGGAGATTCTACAACGAATCGAATTTCATTTTCGGAAGACACATAGCTAAAGCAACCCAATGAATCGGAGACCTTGTGAATTGGGGATTGACCTTCCTCCAAAATCTTAATGTTTAAGATTACATTCTTAATAGGCTCATTTTTTATGGCATCATAAAAACAGAATTGATAATCTTTCTTTTTATTCATAATAGAAAATGCCAATAAAACACAGGGTATCAATACCAATGACCACAAGTATTTTACACGTACTTTTTTAGGTGCTTTAGAATGTATTGCTATTTTGTGCTGCTCTTTAAAATCATTCCAGTTTTTAAAACCAACATAACTACTCAGCATATTCAGCATGTCAATTCTGGGCAATTTGTCGGCATCATTTTTTATATAGGTATAAAACCATTTTTCGCTAACGCGCGCTTTGACACTTGTAAATAAATCTTCCTGAAAAGCAATAATTTCATCTCCTCTCCAATCTTCAATAGTCTTAGTAGCGCTATTATTTTCTAAAAACCTGTTGGTAATGGCTAGTTTTAACTGAGAGAATATGTGCTTTTCTTCTATATTCAAAATTAATATAAAGTGTTAAAAATCAATTGTGTAACATTTGTAAATCCTTTACAAATGATTTACAAGTGTTTTCTAAAGGAAAAAAATAATGGTCTAATAGATTTGCTCTTATAACGATTAAAAATATAAAATTATGAAGGCAAAACCATTTAAATCAAAAATTAAATTCGCTGTCATTTTAGTAGTATTAGTTCTTGCTAGTGCTTGTTATCCTCCCAATGGTCAATCTAAAAGTTCGTTGTATGACATTGACGCTATAGCGGTTCAAGAAGTTGCGGCCGAAGAAGTCATCGACATTGACCATAATACAGAGGAGTATGATCGTATTTATGAGAATAGCTTTAAAGATGTAAAGCAGAACCCCTTATCAACCTTTTCAATAGATGTCGATAATGCCTCTTATAGTAATGTGAGACGGTTTTTATCTAATAATCAACTACCCCCCAAAGATGCGGTTAGGATAGAAGAAATGATTAATTACTTCGACTATGATTACCCGCAGCCTAAAGGCGAGCATCCTTTCTCATTTACCAATGAGGTTTCAGATTGTCCGTGGAATAGCAAGCACAAACTTGTTCATATTGGAATACAAGGCAAATCCTTAAACTATGATGATTTAAAACCAAGTAATTTGGTATTCCTAATTGATGCCTCGGGTTCAATGAGTTCTCATAATAAATTACCCCTTCTAAAAAAATCCTTGAAATTGTTATTGAATCAATTAAGTGGGAATGATAAAGTGGCTATTGTGGCTTATGCAGGTTCGGCAGGTTTGGTTTTGCCCTCTACTGAGGTATCGCAAAAGGAGACGATTATTGAAGCGCTGAATAGAATCGAGTCGGGTGGGTCCACTGCAGGTGGTCAGGGTATAAAACTGGCTTATAAGGTGGCCAGAGAAAATTTAATGACCGATGGCAATAATAGAGTAGTATTAGCAACTGATGGTGACTTTAATGTTGGGGTATCCTCTAGCTCGGAATTGGTAAGACTCATAGAAGAGAAGCGAAAAGAGGACATTTATTTGACTATTTGTGGATTTGGGATGGGCAATTATAAAGACGGAAGAATGGAACAAATAAGCAATGCTGGTAATGGTAATTACTTTTACATTGATAATATTAAGGAAGCAAAGAAAGTATTTTCTACTGATATGCGTGCTAATATGTTCACCATAGCTAAGGATGTTAAAATTCAGATAGAGTTTAACCCAAATCAGGTTAAGGCCTATCGTTTAATTGGCTATGAAAATAGAGTGATGAAGGATGAAGACTTTAATGACGATAAAAAGGACGCAGGAGAATTGGGAGCGGGGCATACGGTTACGGCTTTGTATGAAGTGATTCCTAAAAATTCCGATGAGCTCATTGGCAGACATGATGATTTAAAATATCAGACCACGGGAATGACAGATGCTTCTAAAAAGAATGAAATACTCACCATAAAGTTTAGATATAAAAGACCAAAAGAAGACGAGAGTATCTTAATCGTTAATACCATAGTCGATGAAAACTTAGGCTTGGACTTAGCCTCTGATAACTTTAAGTTTTCTTCCTCCGTTGCAGGCTTGGGGCTTTTACTAAGAGACTCAAAATACAAAGGGGAGTTGACCTATACCATGGTGAAGTCTCTGGCTTCAAGTGGAAAAGGCGAGGATATTAATGGCTATAGACGAGAATTTTTAGATATGGTAGAGACGGCATCATTGCTGGCACATCACCAATAAAAAATGGAGTGAAGTACTTTTAGGTTACATAAAAAGTGCTTCACTTTTTTACTCCTACAATTTGTAAATCCAGTATTTTTGCATTCATGCAAACACTGCTTTTAGACTTTATCCCAAAAGAAGCACAATCTCAGGTTGAAGCCTTATTGACAAAAGATAATTTGGTCGTTAAGGTCCGTAAGGAACGAAAAACCAAGCATGGTGACTACAGGCAATTACCTGGTGGTAAACATCAGATTACGGTTAATTCTAACCTCAATCCCTTTCGATTTTTAATTACATTGATTCATGAAATTGCCCATTTTGAAGCTTACAATACCTATGGACCTTTTATTAAACCTCATGGCAAAGAGTGGAAAATGACCTTTCAACACTTAATGCTCCCTTTTTTGCGTCCAGAAATTTTCCCAATAGAGCTATTACCACTTTTAGCCAATCACTTTAAAAACCCTAAGGCGTCTAGCGACACCGATACGCAACTCGCCTTAGCTTTAAAGCAACTCGACGAACCCAATGATAAAACTTATGTATTTGAAGTAAATTTGAATCAAAGATTTAAACTTTATAACGATAGGGTTTTTATTCGCGGTAAAAAGAGAAGAAAACGCTTTGAATGCATTGAGGAAAAAACAGGAAAATTATATTTGTTCAATCCTAATGCTGAAGTGGAATTATTAGAATAATTTTATTCTTGGGACCGCGTGTCGCCGTCCTCGTGTCGCCATAGCTTTGCCTACTTCGACGAAGTAGGCTGCTACGAAGGCTGAAAGCGGAGGCACAAGCTTTTCGGCCGTCATAACTTTTGCTAGTGGGACGACGTCGGCTAGTGCTAGTGCGAGGCAGGATTTTATAAGAGATAATTAATTTAAATTAGATTCCGTATCAATTACGGAATGACATGAATCAATGAAAAACAAAAATTATTACGCCATTTTAATGGCGGGCGGAGTAGGATCTAGGTTTTGGCCCGTAAGTACCCAAAACTTTCCTAAGCAGTTTCACGATATGTTGGGAACAGGTGATACCTTAATTCAAAAGACCTTTAATCGCTTAGCGAAACTGATTCCAGAAGAAAATATTTTTATTCTTACCAATGAGCGTTATAACGATTTGGTGTTTGAACAATTGCCAAGTGTTACAAAACGGCAGGTGGTTTTAGAGCCCGCCATGCGCAATACAGCACCTTGTATTTTGTACGCTGCTTTAAAAATTCAAAAAGAGAATGAAGATGCCCTAATGATTGTAGCACCAAGCGACCATTGGATTGAAGATGAAGACGCTTTTTCTGAAAATGTAAAGACCGCTTTTGACTATTGCGAATCTCATGATGCCCTAATGACCTTGGGCATTACACCGACATTTCCAAATACTGGTTATGGTTACATAGAATATGATAAAGAACAGTCATTAGGAGAGGTCGACGTGAAATCGGTCAATCAATTTAGGGAGAAACCAGATTATGATACGGCAAAATCGTTTTTAAAACAAGGCAATTTTTTATGGAATGCCGGTATTTTTATGTGGAGTGCCGTATCGGTTATTGCTGCTTTTGAGAGGAATCAACCAGAACTTTTTCGACTTTTTAATAATGGTTATGCCGTTTACAATACGGAATTTGAGGATGACTTTATTAAAGAAAATTATGCTAAGGCCGAAAACATCTCTATTGATTATGCTGTAATGGAAAAGAGTAATAATGTTTATGTGATTCCTGCAACATTCGATTGGAATGATCTCGGCACTTGGGGAAGTCTTTATGATAAGTTAGATAAAGACGACAGTCAGAATGCTATTGTTAATTCAAAAGTTCTTGTGGATAATGCCACAGGGAATATGATTCGTTCCAAAAAGGATAAAATTGTTGTTATAGACGGATTAAAAGATTATATCATTGTCGATAAAGACGAAGTTTTGCTTATCTTTCCTAAAACTAAAGAGCAGGACATTAAAAAAGTACTCCAGAATGTGAAAGCTAATTTTGGAGAGGAATATGGTTAATCATGAGCGAAGAAAGTAAATTCAATTTTTCTGAAGACGAACAACAAAAAGTAGAAAAGGACAAAGCCGTTGAGGAAAAAAAAGAGGCCATAAAGAAAGACGCCAAAGGCCTATTTTCGAGCATATCAACGTTTTTAAGTGAGCTTTTAGATTTTAGGGATGACACCGATCGGGATGCTACCATTGCAGCCATTAAGGCTGACATTCCTTTTAAAGGTGCTACTGCTTGGATTTTAGTTTGCTCAATTATGGTAGCCTCTGTTGGTTTAAACGCCAATTCTACGGCTGTGGTCATCGGTGCCATGTTAATTTCTCCTTTAATGGGACCAATCCTCGGGGTTGGAATGTCTATTGCCATAAATGATATAGATACTTTAAAAAAATCGCTGATCAACTTGGCGACCATGATCGTCCTGAGTCTTCTGACGGCATTTCTATTCTTTAAATTTTTTCCTTTGAGTGAGGACACGTCTGAGCTTTTAGGACGAACACAACCGGACATACGTGATGTTTTGATTGCATTTTTTGGTGGCTTGGCCTTAATTATAGCCCGTACTAAAAAGGGAACCATCGCCTCCGTAATATTTGGTGTGGCCATTGCAACTGCCTTAATGCCTCCACTTTGTACCGCAGGCTATGGTGTTGCAGTTTGGGTGAGTAATACGGGTGAGCGTGCCCGAGAAGGCTTTGCTTTTTTTGGTGGTGCAATGAATCTATTCACCATTAATACCATCTTTATTGCTTTAGCGACTTTTATTGTTCTTAAGATTTTGCGCTTTCCAATGCTTAAATATGCGAACTCCAAAAAGCGTAAACGCATTTCACGAATTGCCTTATTAGTTGCCATTGTCGTTATGGCTTGGCCAATTTACACTTTTGTTAAGGTGCTTAAAGAGAGTAGAATAGATATTGATTATACCAAGTTTCTAAAAGAGGAGATAGAGGGGAATGACTCCTTATGGCTTCAACGCGAACGTATCGATAATGAAAAAGGCAGAATAACACTTTTCTTCAATGGGGAAATTAGTGAAGCGACAGAAAGTGACCTCAGAAATGAGCTAAATAGATATGAATATATCAGGGATTATGATTTAGTCATAAATGGTAATAAGAATGTAAGTGCCGAACGCTTGATGGATCTCTACAATAATGCACTGATTACTATTGAGCAACGGGATAGTTTGTTATTGGTTAAACAATCTGAGTTGGATACCTTAACATTATTTATTCGAGAAAAAGGTAACCTCATGGATAATAATGCTTTTGTCCTTTTGGCAAAAGATGCTAAAATCAAATTTAATGACTTGTCGTATTTTGGTTATGCCAAGATGCTAGAATCTAGTGATTTCGTAAAGGTAGATACCGTTACAGTAGCAAATGTTAGGTGGAAATCAAATCTTACCGATAGTTTGATAAGAATAAAAGAATCTGAGTTATTGAAGTGGTTAAAGAGCGAATTAAAGACTGAGAAAGTGAAAATTAGTAGAAATTAGTTACTGGTTTTCTTCTAAATACATCTTGCGCACTTTTTTAAATAGCTCTGAAGAATATACAAAATTGGTCACTGCTGCATTGTCGGTTTTAAAAATAGTGTCTTTGGAGCCCTCCCATTCTTTATAACCATCTTTTAAGAACACAATCTTTTCACCGATTTCCATGACAGAGTTCATATCGTGCGAATTAATCACCGTAGTCATCTGGTATTCGTCTGTAATCTCCTGAATCAGATTATCAATAACAATAGCGGTTTTTGGGTCCAAACCAGAATTGGGTTCGTCACAAAATAAGTATTTGGGATTGTTAACGATTGCTCTGGCTATGGCGACACGTTTTTGCATACCTCCAGAGGCCTCGCTGGGCATTTTATGATGGGCATCGTCTAAATTAACCCGTTTTAGAACAAAGTCCACGCGATCTTCCATTTCACTTTTACTCTGCTTGGTAAACATGCGCAAAGGAAACATGACATTTTCTGCGATAGTCATAGAATCAAAAAGAGCACTACCTTGAAATACCATTCCTATTTTTGCTCTTAAGTCGCGCTTTTCGTCGGGACTTAGCGTATTGAAAACTTTTCCATCATAGGCAATACTGCCTTCTTCATAGTCGAATAAGCCCAGTAAGCATTTTAAAAATACAGTTTTGCCAGAGCCACTTTGTCCAATGATAAGATTAGTTTTACCTTTATCAAAAGATGTCGTAATCCCTTTTAAAATATGAGCATCGCCAAACGATTTATTTAAGTTTTCTACCACTATCATTAGCCTAAAAGTAAACTCGTTATTAAATAATTCACTAAAATTATCACCACACTGGTCCATACAAAAGATGTCGTACTGGCTTTTCCTACCTCTAGCGCTCCGCCTTTCATAAAGTAACCGTAAAAGGAAGGAATTGTCGCTAAAATAAAAGCGAAGACCATAGTCTTAATAAAAGCATAGGCCATGTGAAAAGGGATAAAATCATTTTGTACGCCATCAATATAATCCTCTAAAGTACCATAGCCTCCATACACACAGGCCACTAATCCTCCCAAAATACCTAAAGACATGGAAATGGAAATGATAAATGGGTAAAGTGTTAAGGCAATAAATTTTGGAAATACCAAATAATTAATGGCATTGATGCCCATTACCTCTAAGGCATCTATTTGTTCTGTAACGCGCATTGTACCAATACTGGAGGTGATAAAAGATCCCACTTTACCTGCCATAATGATGGAAATAAACGTCGGAGCAAATTCTAAGATTATGGATTGACGTGTAGCAAAACCAACGAGATATTTTGGTATAAGGGGATTGCTAATATTCAATGAGGTCTGAATGGCAACAACGCCTCCGACAAAAAATGAAATAAAGGCAACAATACCCAAAGACCCAATGATGAGGTCATCAACGTCTTTTAAGATTAAAGTTTTCATCACAGACCATTTTGTAGGTTTGCGAAACATGTCTTTAATCATTATAAAGTAAGTGCCAATATTATGAAGGTACTTCATCTAAGAAAATTCTACTGCTAAAGTATAAAAAATGATTAGCAATATAACGTTAAATTAAATTAAGATAGTCTAAAAACCGTATTTTTGAAGTTTGAATGAATGGCACCTGTATTATGAAAAAATTTGTTGTACTAACCCTATTAATGACGATGTTTTTTCCTTGTGGTTCGCAAGAAAAAATGATGGGTTCGGCATTGAAATCTAAGCCAAAACTCGTTGTCGGTATTGTAGTAGATCAAATGCGCTACGATTACCTTACAAGGTTTGCAGCACATTATGGGGAAGGAGGCTTTAAGCGCATCATTAGAGAAGGTTTTAATTGTAAAAACAATCATTACAATTATATACCAACCTATACAGGTCCTGGGCATGCTTCTATATTTACAGGGACTACACCAAAGTATCACGGTATTATAGCAAACCACTGGTACAGTAAGAAGGAAAAAAAGAATGTCTATTGTGCTGCAGACGATTCGGTTGTAGCCGTGGGTAGTATTTCAGAATCAGAGCGCATGTCGCCACATCGAATGTTGACAACCACCTTTGCTGACGAAAACCGCTTATTTACCCAAATGAAGGGTAAAACCATTGGAATTTCTATTAAAGATAGAGGAGCCGTTTTACCAGCTGGTCATACGGCTAATGCCGCTTACTGGTTTAGAGGCAAGGGAGAAGGGAATTTTATAACCAGCAATTACTATATGGAGACATTGCCACAATGGGTTGAAGATTTCAATAATTCTGGTAGGGTGGAGTCCTACCTCAAAGTTTGGAATACCTTATATGATATTTCAACGTACGTAGAAAGTGGATCGGATTTAAATGATTTTGAAGCGGGTTTTAAAGGTAAATCCACGGCGACCTTTCCATATGATTTGGATGCCTTAAAAGATCAAAATTCATGGTTCGATATTATTAAGAATACGCCTTATGGCAATAGTCTTGTGGCGGATTTTGCTATTGAGGCTATTAAAAATGAAGCTTTAGGAAAGGATGATGCTACCGACGTTTTAACGGTTAGTTTTTCAAGCACCGATTATATTGGTCATAACTTTGGGGTCAATTCGAAAGAAATCCAAGATACCTATTTACGATTAGATAAAGATTTAGAGCGTTTGTTATTGACATTGGACGCCGAAGTCGGTGAAGGGAATTACACGCTTTTTTTAACGGCAGATCATGGTGCTGTTGAAGTACCCAAATACTTGCAATCTCTTAAGATTCCCGCTGGATATGTCAATTACAGTGATAGAAAGAAAAAATTTCAGGAGTTTTTAAAGGAAACCTATGGGACAGCAGATATTATTGAAAACATAAGTAATAATCAAATATTCTTTAATAAGGCTAAGTTGAAGGAGTTGGGTTTAAATCGTTATGAGGTAGAACAAGCTTTAGTCGATGAGCAAATTAGCTATCCAAATGTTGCAAAAGTCTACACAGCCAAAGCCATGACTAGCACTAATTTTACCACTGGTATTGAGGCTCTACTTCAAAATGGATTTAACCAGAAACGTTCAGGTGATGTTATTATAGTGGATGATATTGCGCATATTGCCTATGGAAGAACAGGGTCTACACACGGTAGTGGCTTAAATTATGATACCCATGTACCACTTTTGTTTTTTGGTGCGGGCATAAAGCATGGCGAGACTTTAAATAAGACCGTAATTCCTGATATTGCGCCGACGATATCCGCATTATTGGGAATCAGTTTTCCTAACGGTGCCACTGGTCGACCTTTAGGATTTGTTATGGATTAAAGGTTCGTTATAATTTCTTAAATGAAGAAGAAAATAATCCGCCCTAATTTAGAGCGGATTTTTGTTTTTTAAGCACAACCATTTTCTGGATGTAAACATTGTTGCAGTGCGGCAAACCAAATACCACACCAATTATTAACACAATCAAATTCATTTGTTGGACCTCCTCCATTTATGGATTGTTGTTGCTGTTTGGAAAGTGTGCTAACACCTTTTAAATTCAGTAAATTTTTCATGATTAAATATTTAAAAATTAAATTGCCCTTGATCATTTAAAGACACTCAAGGGTTGTGCCTATTCGGATAGCTTCCTCTGGTCGACACACTCATTGTTAAATTGTTTATCAACATTATTAATAGAGGTGTCTGTTTGGGATCATAGAGAAGGTAAATTATAATACCACCCTATATTTATCTAATCGAATAATTGCTTGTTTTGAATAAAACAAACAACTTTTGAAAGAAAGAGGTTATCTAAAAAGCTACTTTTAAACAACTCTTTTTAAGTAGTTACTAGGCTTAATTTCAATTGCAGTCTTCTCTTACACTACGCATTGACACCTTCCCGTAAATGAATTGCAATAAGCATCAAGATCACAGTCACAATTGGACGAACACACGATCTGGTTTTGGGCAACTTGATTGCATTCTCCATCGGAGAAACCTTTGCAACCACCTGTTATTCCTTTTTGCTCAGTCTTACTTAAGGCTACCCCAAGATTCTTTAAATTTTTCATAATTAAACGATTTAAATATTAATATCATCTTGGCCATTTAGAGACATCCAAGATTTCTGTCTATACTTTGCGAGTTGTTTTTAGATTTTAGAACCTAGTCATTTTTTTACTAGGCCAAAATCTTAAGTTTTGTTCTGTATTAATTATGTTGTGAGGGTTCCAGACAATTAAATTGTCCGAATTAAGGGATTATCAACAAAAATCTAATTATTTTACGAAATAATAAATATAATTAATTATTTATTAACTATTTAATAATATTATGTAAATTATTTAAAAAATTAATAAATTTTAATTTGGAATTTTGCAAATTTTTTTTAATGTAATATTTTGATTTTCAGCATAATGCTGAATGGTCGATTAAGAGCGGTTTATCATCTTTCTCCAACGCAGCCGTCTTATAAATTGCCCTTCTTCGTTAGAAACCAAGAATTCGACCTTGTTGGATTTGGCCTTAAAATAGCCCTTCATATAATCTCTAAATAGTTGAAGGCTGCCCTTTTTATAAGCCAGTTTTAGTGCGGATATAAGCGTGATCCAAAAGCCATAACGCATTTTATACATCGACTCTCCTTGCAAGTATTTTGAGGCTTTATTATAAGATTGTCCTGTTGGTTTAAGGTGTTTAACATGTAGTGATTCATCAGTTAAAATATCCCACCCATGATACTTGGCCAAAAGTTCATCTACAGTATCCCAACCCATTGATGGCTTTAATTGTCCTATCTGTTTAAAACAGGCTTTTCGATAGGCTTTTAGGGCGCCACGAATATGATCTTTACGTGTTAAGTTTTCTAAAACCCAATGTCCGTTTTTTTCGATATAACAGAAGCCTGCGGCCATTCCTAATTTGGGATGGGATTTAAAATGATTGGCAATTTGCTCTAGGTAGTTATTGGGAAAAACTAAATCGGCATCAAACTTGCAAATAATATCGTAATGCGCATCTAGAATCTTTAAGCCTTGGTTAAAGGCATTGACGATTTTGGAGCCTGGTAAGTGCTCTTCTGAGGATGTCGTGTTGACCAAAGACATCCAATTATATTTTGAAACATAAGCACTAACAATAGCTGCGGTTTTATCTGTAGAGTTGTCATTGACAATGACCACTTTTTTGGGTACTAAAGTTTGTTCGACTATAGACTGAAGTGTCTTAGCGATGTAAGCATCTTCGTTATGGGCGGGTATTATTACGTAAATCTTCAAAACTAGAATTCCAATGCTCAAAACTAAAGAAATCTGGTTGGAATTTAGTATTTGTTATTTGGAATTTCTTTCAGCGTAAACTATATAATAGCGATTGGTAAATTGTCTCAAAAAGGGTCTAATGCCAAACTTTTTTACAGGATTGGTCCACTTGGCACTGTCTTTTATGGTCCAACCTGTTTTTTCTAAGAGCCAGTCGAGTTGCCAATCTTCAAATTCATGGTAGTGTCTGTCCCAAGTATCTGTTTTACTTCGATAAGCAGAAGCAAACCATAGTCTTAGAGGTACACTAATCACTAATTTATTGGCTTCTATCGATTTTAAAACTTCATAAGGCGATAAAAGATGCTCAAAGATTTCAAAGGCAGTAACGACTTCAGCAGTAGAATTTTTTATGCTTGTTTGATCTTCGTCAAGGTCTTCTCCTTTGGTGTTTTCAACCTTATAACCTTCAGAGATCATAATCTCTGAAAACGGATTTTTAACACCTAAATCCAGAATAGATTCTGATGGATCTACATGTTTTTTAAGGAACTCTAGGGTTAATCTAAAGCGCTTATTTGGAAAGGTTTTCTCGTACATAGTTGTTTTCCGAGAAATCGGAAATCTTATGATTAATATCGGTATACAATCGCATTGATATGCATACCAGCACCTACACTTGCAAATATAATAACATCACCTTTATTGATTTGGTGTTGCTCGAGTTTGTTATTTCTAATCAGGTCAAAAAGTGTGGGTACGGTAGCTACAGAGCTATTACCTAATTTGTGGATACTCATAGGCATAATACCTTCGGGCGCTTGAGCTTTAAATAATCTATAAAAACGTTTAATAATGGCTTCGTCCATTTTTTCGTTAGCCTGATGAATCAATACTTTCTTTATTTCGGATATGTCAACACCACTTTTGTCTAAACAGTCCTTCATGGCTTGAGCGACATTAGTTAAAGCAAATTCGTAAATCTTTCGACCATGCATTTTTATGTAGCGTGTATCAGGACATAAATCTTTGTTGTTGGAATTGCCGAAGAACAAATAGTAGGCTTCGTCGTAGGTGAAAGACGCCGACTCATGGGCCAATATGCCACTATCATCATCAGAAACTTCAATGATACTTGCTCCAGCTCCGTCGGAATAGATCATAGAATCCCTATCGTGTTTGTCTACCACTCGCGATAAGGTCTCTGCACCGATAACCAAACATCGTTTTGCCATTCCGGCTTTGATAAACGCTTGGGCTTGTATAACACCCTCTACCCATCCCGGACAACCAAAAAGTATATCATAAGCCACACACTTGGGATTTTTTATTCTTAGCCTATGTTTGATACGTGAGGCCAAACAAGGTAATATATCGCTTTGAATGGTGTTGGCCCTAACATCCCCAAAATTATGAGCACAAATGATATAATCGATATCTTCGGGATTCACATTAGCATCGTCTATAGCTTTTTGTGCGGCAAGAAATCCAATATCTGAAGCGACCAGTTGATCATCTGCATAACGGCGCTCAACGATACCAGTAATGGCTTTAAACTTTTCTACAATAACCTCATTGGGGTAGTCTATAGAGGATCCGTCAGTATTTAGAAATGTGTGTTGATGAAAGTCCTCATTCTTTTCTATACTTTTTGGGATATAGCTACCTGTTCCTGTGATTTTAATACTCATAAATGTAGAATTCTAATGATAATATTTATAACAAAGACGACAAGGTAACTATATTAAAACAAATAGAACGACAAGGCGATTTTGTTTTACGATGTTCAAACGTCAATCTAAGCTTCCATATACTGTTCAATCGGTGCGCAGCTGCAAATCAGATTTCTATCACCATAAGCATCATCGACACGCCTAACACTCGGCCAGAATTTATTGTCTTTGACATAGTCTAACGGAAACGCTGCTTCTTGTCTAGTATATGGTAATAGCCATTCGTCTGAAGTTAGCATCTCCATGGTATGAGGTGCATTCTTTAATACATTATTTGGTTCTTCCTTAGAGGCTGTATTTATTTCTTGACGTATCGAGATCATAGCATCACAAAAACGGTCCATTTCGGCTTTACTCTCACTTTCTGTAGGTTCTATCATCATGGTCCCAGCCACTGGAAAAGAAACCGTAGGCGCATGGAATCCATAATCCATCAAGCGTTTAGCAATATCGGTGACTTCAATACCCTTAGCTTTAAAATCACGACAGTCAATAATCATTTCGTGGGCTGCGCGTCCATTTTCACCTGTATAAAGCGTGTCATAGTAACCTTCTAAACGTTCTTTGATGTAATTAGCATTGAGTATAGCCACTTCGGTAGCTTTCTTCAAGCCACTTGCGCCGAGCATTTTGATATAACCGTATGAAATTATACAGGCTAATGAAGACCCAAAAGGTGCTGCAGAAATCGCTGATATCGCTTGATCTCCTCCTGTTTTTATAATTGGATTTCCCGGTAAAAAGGGCACTAATTGTTGAGCAACACAAATCGGCCCAACGCCTGGTCCACCTCCGCCATGTGGAATGGCAAATGTTTTGTGTAAATTGAGGTGACAGACATCTGCTCCAATATTTCCTGGGTTAGTCAATCCCACCTGAGCATTCATATTAGCACCGTCCATGTACACTTGCCCACCATTGTCGTGAATAATCTGGGTAATGTCTTTTATAGCAGATTCATAAACGCCGTGTGTAGAAGGGTAGGTCACCATTAACGCCGCTAAGTTATCTTTATAATGCTCCGCTTTTTCCCTTAAATCATCAACATCAATATTACCATCTTCAGAGGCTTTGGTAACAACCACTTTCATACCAGCCATAACGGCACTTGCAGGATTGGTGCCATGTGCAGAGGAAGGAATTAAACAAATATTTCTGTGATGATCCCCTCTAGATTCGTGGTAGGCCTTGATCACCATAAGACCGGCAAACTCTCCCTGTGCACCTGAGTTAGGTTGTAAGGATGTTGCTGCAAAACCTGTGATTTCGGTCAACTGATCCTCTAGCGCTTTTAACATTAATTGGTAACCTTCCGCTTGCTCTTGGGGAGCAAAAGGATGCATATTTCCCCAATTGCTCCAGCTCAGTGGCAACATCTCTGATGCTGCATTGAGTTTCATAGTACAAGAGCCAAGGGATATCATAGAGTGGTTTAAGGCTAAATCTTTACGTTCTAAACGTTTTATATAGCGCATTAATTCCGTTTCTGAGTGGTAAGCATTAAATACATCAAAGGTTAAAAAGTCTGTTCGACGTTTTAAAGCTTCAGGAATAGTATTAGCCTCTATAATTGAAACGATGTGATCTGTTTTATGGCCTGTAACGGCTTCAAAAATGGATATGATGTCATTTAAATCAGCAATTGTGGTCGTTTCGTTAATGGCAATAATTACCGTATTTGAATCCGGATAATAAAAATTAACCTCTTTTTTTTCTGCTTCGTGTTTTACTTTAATGGCATCAGCTTTGATTTGGATTGTGTCAAAATAATGCGTATTAACTTGCTCTAAACCTAAGCGCTTCAGGGCAGCAGATAAAGTAGCTGTCGTATTTTGAACTTTATTAGCAATGAATTCTAATCCTTTTGGACCATGATAGACAGCATACATGCCAGCCATAACTGCCAAAAGTACTTGTGCCGTACAAATGTTCGACGTTGCTTTATCACGCTTAATATGCTGCTCTCTAGTTTGCAACGCCATTCGTAGTGCTCTGTGGCCATTCGCATCTTTAGTGACACCAATAATTCTACCAGGAACATCACGCTTGTAGGCTTCTTTTGTTGCGAAATAGGCGGCATGAGGCCCTCCATATCCCATGGGAATCCCGAAACGCTGAGTGGTACCTACAACGACATCGGCTCCAAATTTACCCGGAGCTTCAAGCTTGATAAGGCTTAAAATATCTGCGGCAACAGCAACTTTAATATTTAAGGCGTTTGCTTTTTCTATAAAAGATTTAATATCAGTAATCTGACCGTTTTTGCCTGGATACTGCAATAGGGCACCAAAAAAGTCTTCGGTAAGATTAAATTCTGTTTCGTTACCGGTCACTAATTCAATACCGATCGGCGTTGCTCTTGTCTCTAACAAGGCCATTGTTTGTGGTAGGACCAAATCCGAAACAAAGAACTTATTGATACCGGCTTTTTTTTGAGCCCTGTCTCTAACGGCAAATAACAAGCTCATAGCCTCTGCTGCTGCGGTACTTTCATCCAATAAAGAGGCATTGGCAATTTCCATTCCGGTTAGATCAATCACCATGGTCTGGAAATTTAAGAGGGCTTCCAATCGTCCTTGTGCAATTTCAGCTTGATAAGGGGTGTAAGCCGTATACCATCCAGGGTTTTCTAAAACATTTCGCTGTATAACAGCTGGTAAATTCGAAGGATGGTATCCTAAACCTATATAAGATTTATAAACTTTGTTACGCTGTGACAGTTTATAGATATGATTGAGATAGTCTTGCTCGCTCATGGCCACATCTAAATTCAAATCCTTTTTAAGGCGTATGCCTGCAGGGATAGTTTCAGAAACGAGTTGTTCAATACTAGTAACTCCGATGGTATTTAACATGGCTTTCTGTTCGTCTGAATTTGGGCCGATGTGTCTAAGTGCAAAAGAGGTTGTATCCATTCTAAAATCAGCTATTTTTTTTGATATGCAAAAATACGGAAATAGCCTTTGTTTTTAGTTAACGAAAATTAAAGTTTTTAACCGAAAACTTGGGTTATTAACACATTGATTATTTTTGTTTGATGAGGTTTTTAAGGCGGTTACTTAATTTTTATATTAACAGCAGTATTCATGTGGCACTTGCGGTATGCGCATTGACTTGGGTAACACTACTGCAGTTTGACCTGGCTTATGATAAAACCGTGCTTTATTTTGTGTTTTTTGCCACGATAACTGGGTATAATTTTATAAAGTATTTTGGGGTTGCCAAATTTCATCACAGACGATTGGCAGGTTGGTTAAAAACGATTCAGGTGTTTTCGTTTATGGCTTTTATTGCCATGTGTTACTATGCGCTTCAGCTCAATATTGATTCGATGATTTATGTGTCAATCTTCGGACTCATTACATTTTTATACGCTGTTCCTCTACTGCCTATGCGCTATTTTAGGGATCATCATAAGAATTTAAGGCAAATAAGCGGCTTAAAGATTTATGTGATTGCTTTGGTTTGGGCATTTACTACAGTTCTGTTGCCCTTAATAGACAATATGGTTGCTATCCATATGGATATGATCATTACAGCGATTCAACGATTTATGCTCGTTATAGTTTTAACCTTACCGTTCGAAATTAGGGATCTTAATTATGATAGTATTAAACTGGCGACCATACCTCAAAGCATAGGTATTAAAAAAACCAAAATCATTGGGGTTTTGTTGTTAATGTTGTTTTTTGTTTTGGAATACTTTAAGGATGATATAGATGTCACTTCTATTATATCGACACTAATAGTCCTGTTTATATCACTTTTGTTTTTGGTGTTTTCTAACAAAAACCAATCAAAATATTATAGTGCATTTTGGGTGGAGAGTGTACCAATGCTATGGCTAGCTGTATTATTGGTGCTTCGCTAGCTCTTCTTCAAACTGTTGTTTAAGCTTACTGCGTTCATCGTTATTTAAGCAGTCTACCTCGGCTTTCTGTATCACTTCGGTCAACTTATTATTTCTATTGACATAAGCTTGCGTAATACGACACCATGAAAGTCTGATGCCTAATTTAACGCGCTCCCAACCTGTAGCTTCACCATATTGCCTTTTGTCGCAAATATGTTGTGCTTCTTCACAGCTTATAAATAAAAAACCTTTTTTCATTGTATTAAAACCAATTTTTTTCCATGCAATCTGCCAGAGCTGTTCGCGCTCTGTGGATGATTACCCAAAGGTTAGACGCAGTTATTTCTAATTCATTACAAATTGTTTCTGTATCGTAACCTAAAATCGTTTTCATCTTAAAAACTTCAGCTTGTTTCTCGGGTAATTTGGCCATACAGTCGTATATGGCATTGCCCAATTCTGAGTTTTCTATCTTGTCCTCGGCAGTTTTATCAAAGGGATCTGCCACGCGTTCTTCTAACCAATCGCCTTCAGCTTCTGTATCACCATTATAGCTCATTCTAACTTCGGCTTTCCCTTTATTGGAATTTATCTTGCGATAGTAGTCGATAATTTTACGCTTTAAAATAGAGATTAACCATGTGCGCTCACTGGCTTCACCCTTAAAATTAGCCATGGATTTAAGTCCTGCCAAAAACGTTTCCGAAACTAAATCTTGCGCCATTTCTCTGTCATTAACTCTAGAAATAGTGTAGTTAAAGAGGTAGTCCGAATATAAGTTAATCCAGTTATTTGGGTTTATTTGATGGTCTGCCATTTAAATATCGCATTGCTTGACCAAAAATAGGATAAAATATTAACTTGTAAAATAAGCTCAGTAACTTTTGGTAGCACTAATGATATAATATCCAAAACTTTTGAGGTGCAAACCAGATAATAGGGCGTAAAACGAACCTTTTAGATTGTGAAGACTTTCTTGTTTAATACCCTTAAAACCTAATAGCTTTTTTACTATAAACCCTGTAATTGCAAATGGCACATGAAGTACAGACGGTGCTACTGTAAAAGAAACATCCTCAACTTTAATATTTGTAAAGCCGAGTTCTTCTAGTTGTTTCTTTATAAAGTGATGTGTCTCTAGTTTCTCTAAGTTCCAGTGGTTACATAGCTTGTTGTACGAATACTTACCACCTAAACAAAGTTGTGTTTTGTCTTTTTTTAAAAAGGCGTCCGCTATAACAAAGCGTCCTCCGGGCTTTAAAATTCGACACATTTCCTTAAGTGAATTATAATTGTGGCCCGAATGACAGAAGCTTTCAATGGCTATGGCAGAGTCAAAGGAATTGGACCGAAACGACGTGTTGTTATAGTTTTCTTTTAGAATAATCCCATTTTTACCTCGTAGTAACTCGTTGCCTTTTTGTACCTGAAAGTTAGATAAGGTCACTCCATAAGCCATGACATTTTTGTAGTGTTTTAAAGCGTAGCGCATGGTCGCTCCCATACCACATCCTAGGTCAATGAGCCGGTTTTTGGTGTTGCCAATATGAAGTCGTTTTAGGACTTGTCGATTCATTTGGTTGAGCATAGAATCGCGCTTAAACGGATGGGTTTTAAATGGTACAAAGTAACCGAAATGCATGTTATAATCGTTACTCCAAAAGGCATAGTCTTCGGTAGCTTTATTATAAAAATCTACCATGTCCATTCGGTTTTGTGCCTCGTAATTACTGTAGGGTAGGGTTTGTGTTTTCATGATATTAGAATTTAGGTAGTTTCCAGATTACTGTTTTATGTGGAATTGCAGAAGGCTTCAAATTTGCATCCTGAGTTTTTACATTCTTAATAATTTTGAGCTTGGATAAAAGCCATACCAGCATCCATCCAAAGTCAATTTCATACCATTTTGAAGAAAATTTTGCCGAAGTTGGATATGAATGATGGTTATTGTGGAATCCTTCTCCAAATGATATCAACCCTAGCAGAACATCATTATAGCCACTTTCGTCTGCACCTTTTATTTTATGTCTGGAATAACCATACTTATGTGAAGCATAACCAATGTACCAATGACCAAGAATGATAATAGTCGTTCGAAGGCATGTTGCAACTAGCATGCTATTAATACCAAGCAGAAAGTAAAATATGGCCATAAAGGCGATGTAATTAACGTGCCAAGTTTTACTTAACCATAATAGTGTAGGGTCGCTTAAATCCTCTTCTGGAATATTGTAACGATTTAAATCTTTTGGAATAAATGTTAAATGAAGATTCCAGAAATAATCTGTAATGAGTGAATGTTTGTATTGAAAATACCGAGGGCAATCTTTTCTATTTTGCCAATAGTCCCTAAAATAGTGTTGCTTAAGCCAATTTAACGGGTTTCCTAGACCTGTTAAAACAAATAAGTATAAACTGATTTTTCGAAAGCCTTTGGTTGTTTTGTATGACTTATGTATAATTCCTCTGTGCAACCCAACTGAGTGTCCAATACCAACAGTAAGAAATAAAAGACAAAAATTAATAATAAAATCATGCCAACCTATGATTGAAAAATCAATGAATATAATTGATAACATCATTAGGTATAACCATATAGTTTTTTTCCATGAAAAGTTTATGGTTCCGGCATTGGTTTTTAGAGTCTCATTCATAATTCTATTATTTTAAAACTTTCAGAAAAAATTGAAAGTTTGGATTAAAAAAATATAACTTCTATTTCATCAATTTTAAAACCGATTTCGTTAACCAGTTTTGTTTTTGGTTGACAAGCTTATTCATTAAGTTATCCAAATCGTCCGTTAACTCTTTAAGCGCTTTGGTTTGTTTTATGAGCTCTTTGGTCGTCTCGGTACCGTCATCCTTAATGGAGGAGACCTCTTCCAAAACTTTGATAACAGGCTTTATTTCTCGGCGACTGCGTTCTTTTGCTATGGTTCGGGCTAATTCTTGAACATCCTTTTCAGTGGTGAAGAACTCCTTGCGCTCGCCAGAAACCAGAACTTTGGTCACAATACCCCAGTCGATGAGTTGCCTTAAATTCATACTAGTATTACCTCTTGAGATCTTAAGATCTTCCATAATATCCTCCATAGACAAGGGTTTTGTAGAAATGAAAAGTAAGGCTTGGATTTGAGCCATGGCTTTATTGATACCCCAAAGCGTACCCAAGCTTCCCCAGGTACTGATAAATTTTTCTTTAGCTTCTACATAATCCATATCACAAATATACAATAATTTTTAAACTTTCAATAATTATTGAAAGTTTATTTTATTTCAAGATGGATATGATCATCATGTCGTACCGCTTGACACCCATGAAACCTAATTTGAGCATAATTTTGTAATCCCAATTCTTTCTTTAAATGAGGCTCGATAAATAGCTTTGCATTACTAGTATTATGGAGTAGGCCTTGAATTAGCGTTTTCGTTTGTTTCTTATCAAATACTAAATGTTCACGAGTTTTAAGATTGAGGTATTTTGTAATATCATACTGCCAAAAGCCCTTGGACTTGCAATAGTTATTCGTTGGATTTCGCAGATGGGTATAGTGACCGTAACCTAATAAAGAAGGTTTCTTATTGGTGGGCTTTCCATCGGTAGCTTTGTACTGAAAGGCAATATCCACCTTTTTACCATCATTATGGCTTAAATGCGGTAATAATGGAAACCCATCCGTAAAAGGAAAATTCGCATCCAAATACTTAATTTGAATACCCAAGGATGCTAAATCTTTGGCGGCGTCATTTAAACTGCGCTTTAGCTCTGGTGTTACATAGTTTCTAAAAGTAAGTGTGTAAAAGTAGTTTTGTGGTTTCAACATTGTATTGAAAATAGGCAGCTGCACCCTTCCAAAGTAAGGTGCAACTAATGGAATCAATCCTAAATTGAACAGCAAATAAATGGTGGGAAATGAATACCTTATTTTCCATTGCAACCTATAGGATAGAACTAAGGCAATAATCCAGATTAATCCTCCAATCTGAGTAAGTACAGTTAAAAGAATAATTATTAATAGGTGTCCAACCAATTTTAATAGCTTCATACAAGCTAAAACGGAAAAACAGCTGAGCTTATTTTATCAGTCCTGCACGGCGCAACAAGGCTTCAGGCTTTGGTGCTTGCCCTCTAAACTTTTTATATAAGGTCATCGGATTTTCAGTACCGCCTTGCGATAGCACATAGGCTTTAAATTTGTTCGCTACGGTCTTGTTAAATATCCCTTCCTCCTTAAAATATTCAAAGGCATCGGCATCTAAGACTTCGGCCCATTTATAGCTATAATAACCTGAGGAATAGCCCCCTTGGAAAATATGTGCAAAGGCTGTACTCATGCAGTTTTCTGCAACGTCCGGATACAAGTTGGTTTCACCGAAAGCCGCGATCTCATGAGATTTTACACGATTAATATTTGAAGGATCAACACCGTGCCAAGCCATATCTAATAGGCCAAAACTCAATTGACGCAAGGTCTGCATACCCTCCTGAAAGGTGGCAGAAGCTTTTATTTTCTCGATCAATTCCATGGGGATAACATCTCCAGTGTCATAATGGGTGGCAAACAGTTTTAAAGTTTCTTCTTCGTAGCACCAATTTTCCAAAATCTGACTTGGTAATTCCACAAAGTCCCAATAGACGTTAGTACCAGATAGACTTGGATATATCGTATTGGCAAGCATACCATGAAGGGCATGACCGAACTCGTGAAACAAGGTCGTGACTTCATTAAATGTCAACAAGGATGGTTTGCTTTTGGTCGGTTTGGTAAAATTGCAGACTATAGACACATGTGGTCTTTCGTTAATGACGTTTTTAATCATTTGTGGTTTAAAAGAGGTCATCCAAGCCCCATTGCGCTTTCCGGCTCTTGGGAAAAAATCAGCATAAAAAATAGAAACCAAATTATCATCTGCATCGACAACTTTATAGGTCAAGACATCCTCATGATATTTATCAATTGTATGAATTTCTTCAAATCGCAAACCAAACAATTTTTCCGCAACGGTAAACGCACCATTAATAACGTTTTCTAGTTTAAAGTAAGGCTTGAGTTGTTCATCATCTAAACTGAAAAGCTTTTGCTTTAACTTTTCAGAGTAATAAGCTGAGTCCCATTTTTGGAGCTGGTCAATATCATCCAAGTCCTTCGCAAAAGCTTCTAGATTCTTAAATTCTTTTCGAGCAGCTGGTTTGGCCTTTTCCAGCAATTCATTGAGAAATGTATTCACCTTGTCTGGGGTTTCGGCCATACGCTCTTCCAACACAAAATGGGCATGGGTTTTATACCCTAAGAGTTGGGCGCGCTCAAAACGTAAATTGGCGATCTTCAAAACAATGTCCTGATTGTCTAGATCATCATTCTTAAAGCCTTTGCTGCCAAATGCCTTTGATAATCGTTCTCTCAAAGTTCTATTATCGGCATAGGTCATAAACGGGATATAGCTGGGGTAATCTAAAGTAATTAACCAACCCTCCTTGCCTTTGCTTTCCGCCAGTTGCTTGGCGGCCTCTTTTGCACCTTCGGGTAATCCAGATAAGTCGGACTCGTCCGTTAGGTGCATTTCAAATTTATTCGTCTCAGCGAGAACGTGTTCACCAAATTTTAGCTTTAATTGGCTGAGATCTTTATCAATAGCACGAAGTCGCACTTTCTTTACTTCGGATAAATTTGCTCCATTTCTAGAGAAGCTTTTGTACTTTTTATCTAAAAGTGTTGCTTGCTCAGTGGTTAAGTCTAAACTTGACTTAGAATCGTATACCGTTTTTACACGTTTAAACAAATCCTCATTCAACGTAATGTCGTTACTAAATTCTGAAAGCAGCGGCGATACTTCTTGGGCGATTTTTTGAATTTCATCATCGGTTTCGGCTGAATTTAGATTAAAGAAGATGCTCGAAATCCGATCCAATTCCTCACCTGAATAATCCAGGGCTTCGATAGTATTTTCAAAAGTTGGAGCTTGAACATTATTTGTAATCGCATCAATTTCTGATTTTGCATTGTCAATGGCTGTCTTAAAAGCAGGGAGAAAATCGCTATTCTTTATTTCTGAAAAAGGTGCTGAATTATAGGGTGTTTCAAAGTTTTTATTGAGGATTGTCATTTTTAATTCGTCTATATTTTCTTACGTACTGTGTTGATAATGTGAATTTTAACGTGATTTTATGATTAAGAAAAGGGTGTTCTTTGTTAAGTTTTAGTTATTTTTGCATCATCTTTTTGAACAAGAACTTATTGTTCCAAAGGATTGGTTAATAGCAAAATAAGCCTTGACAGATGTCGAGGCTTTTTTTATAGCTCTTTGGCAGAATCGATAACTTTTGCCTTAAGCCCTTCTTTATAAACCATAATCTTATCTAAAATGCATTGATCCGAACTTCCTAGAATTTGAGCGGCCAGAATACCTGCATTTTTGGCACCATTAAGCGCTACCGTAGCTACAGGAACTCCTCCGGGCATTTGTAGTATGGATAACACGGAATCCCAGCCATCTATGGAATTGCTACTTTTTACAGGAACACCAATAACGGGCAAAGGGGATAAGGATGCTACCATTCCAGGTAAATGTGCAGCTCCACCAGCACCAGCAACAATGACTTTAATATCTCTTAAGTGCGCATTTTTGCCATAATCGAACAATTTATCAGGGGTGCGGTGCGCCGAAACAATATCGACTTCGACGTCTATATCAAATCCTTTTAAAATGTCTATCGCGTCTTGCATTACTGGCAAATCGCTTTTGCTTCCCATAATGACTCCTACTTTACTCATACTATTTTTTGTCAGGTCGAGCGCAGTCGAGACCTAAATTTAAAAGTTTATGACTTTAGATGACCCCTCGAGTTACTGCGCCAGGTGCTTTTGGAATCGATACGTTCCTCAACCAATGCTCGAGATGTCATCTTCTATTCACTGATGACTTCAATTGTTCGCTTCACTTGTTCTGCAATTTCGCGGGCTTTGGCGATGTCCTTGTTAACAATAGTAACATGACCCATCTTACGAAATGGTCGGGTCTGCTTTTTGCCATATATGTGAGGTGTTACACCGTCCATAGCCATAATCTCTTCAATATTTTTGTAAAGTACATCACCTGTATGGTCTTCTGCACCAACCAGATTTACCATAACTCCTGCCACTTTACTTTCTGTATGCCCTAATGGCAGTCCTAAAATACATCTTAAATGCTGTTCAAACTGCGATGTATAGCTGGCTTCAATGCTATAATGACCTGAGTTGTGAGGTCGCGGTGCTACTTCATTAACTAAAATATCATCATCTTCGGTCTGAAACATCTCCACGGCCAATAAGCCTACATGTTCAAAGGCAGCTGCGGTTTTTAATGCCACCAATTCCGCTTTTTTAGCAATAGCGTCTGGGATTCTTGCCGGACAGATCACATATTCTACTTGGTTGGCTTCGGGATGAAATTCCATTTCGACCACAGGATAGGTTTTTAAATGGCCTTTGGTATTTCGGGCCACAATAACAGCCAATTCATTCTTAAATGGAATAAGGTCTTCCGCAATGCATTCTACATTGGGTAAATCGACCAAATCCGTATAACGTCTTACCACTTTAACACCTTGTCCATCGTATCCAAATCGTGCACTTTTCCATACAAAAGGATAGCTCAAACCGCCATTGTCTACAGCATCATTAATCTCTGAGGTATGTGCAAAGCGTGAAAAGTCAGCAGTCGGAATATTATGATCGCGATAAAACAACTTTTGATGTGCCTTATTCTGAATAGTCCGCAAGGTCTTAGCCGATGGGTATACCGTTATGCCTTGGTCTTCAAGTGCTTCGAGTGCATCAACATTGACATTTTCGATTTCTATAGTCAGGACATCGACAGTCTTTCCGAAATTGATAACGGTTTCATAATCCAGTAGGTCACCAACAGTAAATTCATCACAGGCTAATCTTGCAGGTGCATCTGGATTTGGGTCCATGACACAGGTATAAATATCGAACTTGCGCGTATTATACAAGATCATTTTACCTAACTGGCCACCGCCAAGAATACCGAGTTTAAAACCTGAAGAGAAATAGTTCATCAACTTAAGCTGTTCCCATGAAAAAGGGAAACTTAATTTTTAAGATTAAATCATACGTTTATTGAGATACAAAAATAAGTTAATTAAGGCAGATACTTCCAAATTCATAAATCAAAAATCAACATTCGTCAATCAATTCATTATCTTTGCATTTTTAAAATATCAAGATGGTCGTTAAGCTTCATGATTTATACTTTAAACCTTTTATCTCCGAGCAGGAAATAGATGAAGCCGTTCAGCATATGGTCGATGATATTGTTTCGGATTTAGGAGATGAAATGCCTGTTTTTGTTGGAATTTTAAACGGCTCATTTATGTTTGTAAGCGACTTCGTAAAAAAGTATCCAAAGCCATGTGAAGTCACCTTTATAAAATTGGCCTCTTACGAAGGAGTGAAGTCGACGGAAGACATTCAAAGATTGATTGGACTGACGCAAGATTTAACAGGTAGAACAGTCGTTATATTAGAAGACATCATAGATTCTGGCAATACGCTTGAAGAAGTTCACCGCATTTTCAAAAATGAAAATGTAAAACAGCTGCTTATCGCAACCCTATTTTATAAGCCAGAAGCTTACGATAAAGATTTTAAACTTCATTATATAGGTAAAGAAATTCCAAACAAATTCATCGTTGGCTACGGATTGGATTACAGAGGTTTAGGAAGAGATTTACCAGATGTATATCAATTAAAAACCACACAACACATGACAAACATTGTGCTATTTGGACCTCCAGGTGCAGGAAAAGGAACGCAAGCTAACTTCTTAAAAGAAAAATACGATTTAGTGCACATCTCTACGGGTGATGTATTTAGATACAACATTAAAAATGAGACGGCCTTAGGTATGTTGGCTAAGTCTTACATGGACAAGGGAGAGTTGGTGCCAGATCAAGTGACCATTGATATGCTGAACAAAGAGGTTGAAAAGAATGCTGATGCCAAAGGTTTTATCTTTGATGGTTTTCCTAGAACGAATGCACAAGCCAAAGCTCTTGACGCGTTAATGGATAGTAAGGATTCTCAGATTAATGCAATGGTTGCTCTTGAAGTTGAGGATGAGGTTTTGGTTGAGCGTCTGCTAAAACGCGGAGAAACTAGTGGCAGAGCAGATGATGCTGATGAGAGTATTATAAGAAATCGAATTAAAGAGTACTACGATAAGACAGCAATTCTAAAGGGTTACTACTCTAATCAAGATAAGTATTTTGGTGTAGATGGTGTTGGAAGCATCGAAGAGATTACTGTACGACTTAGTTCTGTTATAGATCAACTTTAAAACTGCCATTCCTGCTTTCGCAGGAATGACAAAACATGACCGAAGGAAATTTTGTCGATTACGTAAAAATGCATGTGGCTTCTGGTAACGGAGGTAAAGGTTCTGCGCACTTACATCGCGAAAAATATATTCAAAAAGGAGGTCCTGATGGAGGCGATGGAGGCCGTGGAGGCCATGTTATTATAAGAGGGAATTCTAACCTTTGGACCTTAATTCATCTAAAGTTTAAACGTCATATTAAAGCCGGTCATGGAGCGCATGGTAGCTCAGGAAGAAGTACTGGAGCCGATGGTGAAGATGCCATTATTGAAGTGCCACTCGGTACCGTGGTTAAGGATACAGATACAGGGAAGACCTTGTTTGAAATTACCGAGAATGGTCAAGAAAAGATTGTGGCTGAAGGCGGAAAGGGAGGTCGTGGTAATTGGCATTTTAAAAGTGCCACCAATCAAACACCAAGATACGCGCAACCAGGAATTCCTCTTGAAGAAAAAAATATCACCATAGAACTTAAGGTCTTGGCAGACGTGGGTCTGGTAGGCTTTCCCAATGCTGGGAAATCAACGTTATTATCCGTTTTGACGTCGGCAAAGCCAAAGATTGCCGATTATGAGTTCACGACCTTAAAACCAAATTTAGGCATCGTCAAGTATCGCGATTACCAGTCCTTTGTGATGGCTGACATTCCAGGAATCATCGAAGGCGCTGCCGAGGGGAAAGGTTTAGGGTATTATTTCTTGAGGCATATAGAACGCAACTCCATCCTATTATTCTTAATACCTGCAGATGCCAAAGATATTGTAGAACAATATGAAATTTTGGTTGATGAACTAAGGCGCTACAATCCTGAAATGTTAGATAAAGAACGCTTTGTGGTCATTTCAAAATCGGATATGTTGGATGAGGAGTTGAAATCGGAAATGTCATCTATTTTAGACCAAGATTTAGAATGTGAGTATCTATTTATCTCTTCCGTAGCACAACAGGGCTTAACAGCGCTTAAGGATAAATTATGGAAGATGTTGAATGATTAAAGATTAGTCATATTTTATATTTAAAGTCATACAGAAACTTAAAATAGCTTCTAATGACACCCCTAAAGTCCCCTCAAGGGACACTAGTTACCAAACTTATTTATATGGATTGCCCCTTTGAGGATTGTCGAAATCGAAGCAATAGCTTTAGTTGAAGATACCGAGCGTAGCTTAATAGGGGTGTAGAGTGATTTTACCCTTAAAGGTTGAAATGCGTTGTGTTGAGCATTTCGACAAGCTCAGTGTGACACTTGCAGAAATGAAACGAGCAAATCTCTATTGAGTTGTCAGGCTGAGCCTACCTGCCCTGAGCGAGTCGAAGGGTCGAAGTCTTGTCGAGATATATCCATATGGCCCTGCTTCTGGGATACCTGTTCACTACAAAGAGGGGTTCATTTCAAGAATTTTTTTAGTATCTTTAAAAGAAAAAATATGAAAGCCTTCAGATTTATTTTAATAGCCTTAATCCTGACTTCCTGTGGTACCGTAGTGAATTACGACTATGAAAAATCGACCGATTTTACCCAGTATAAAACCTACAATTATTTTGACGATATGCAAACAGGTTTGAGTGAGTTGGATACTAAACGCATTATCCGATCCATAGATGCCAAACTAGCTACACTTGGATTGACACGTTCTGATAATCCTGATTTTTTTATTGATATTCAAAGTCAGGATATTCCAAATAGAAACAACTCCAATATTGGTGTAGGAGCAGGAGGAACCGGAGGAAATGTTGGCGGTGGCGTTTCTGTTGGCATACCTCTAGCAGGGAATCAATACACCAGAGAAGTCGTGATTGATTTTGTAGATAAAAAACAGAACGAAAAATTGTTTTGGCAAGCCGTTAGTGAAAGCTCTTACCGACCAAACGCCACACCTGAGAAACGAGAGGCCGTTTTTGTTAAACTAGTAGAGAAAATATTTTCGGCCTACCCTCCAAACAAATAAACTAATCCTGCTCTATTGAAGGCTTGAGACTTTTTTTAATGTTAAAGTGTTAGGCCTAACGCATAAATACAATTTTATGGCTTGTGCATTCAATTTGTTTTTGCTTATCTAAGGCTTTACAAGTTAAAAATAAATACATAACAATTACTAGAAACTAACGCTGTAAGTTTTATATTAGGTCATAAATATTAACTAACTGACTTTTCAATGGTATCCATCAAAAATAGAACCTGGTCTTTATTTGAAAAAATAGGATTTAGGTTAGTCTTCATTTACTTTATCTTAATCATTCTATTTCAAAATAATGGCGCATTTCCATTTTGGGATTGGTTGTTTGCCTACCCAACAAAATGGATAGAGCAGTTTATACCTTGGCTGGGATCTAATATCTATGGCATAGAGGAGGAAGTGACTGTTAAGGTCACGGGTAGTGGTGATACTATGTTCGATAATCTTATTGCGTTAACGTCATTAATTGTGGCTTTAATCGGCACCATGATTTGGTCATTTATTGATAGAAAACGCAATGATTACGATACCCTCTATTATTGGCTAACAACGGGTATACGCTATTATGTTGGGCTGATGCTAATTAGTTATGGCATGGTCAAAGTTATTCAGCTGCAATTTTCATATCCAGGATTTTATAGGCTAATAGAGCCTTATGGGGAATCATCTCCTATGGGACTGGCCTGGACATTTTTAGGCTTTTCAAAAGGGTATAATATTTTTATGGGAGTCGCGGAATTACTAGCTGGTCTTTTATTGTTCAGAAGAACCATGACTTTTGGGGCGCTTATTACCTTAATGACCGCAATGAATGTTATGGCTGTCAATTATTTTTACGATGTCCCCGTGAAACTATTATCTACTCATTTGGTTTTAATGACATTGTTTTTGTTATCCAAGGATATTAAAAGAGTCGCGCTGTTTTTCTTTACCAAAGTCAGTACGACCATTGAAGTAATTAAACGACCAAAATTTAAACGAGGGTTACGAATTGCCATAAATAGCTTTAAGGCGTTGTTAATAGCTTATGTATTTGTATATGGTTTTATTGAAACCTTGGAATCACAAAAGAAATATGGTTCAAAAGCTCCGAAACCTGAATTATATGGTATGTATAAGATTACAGATTTTGTGATTAATGGGGATACCATAACCAATTATAAGAACAAGAAACTCTGGAAATCTATTTCGGTTCAATGGGAGGGCTCTATGCAAGTTCGCAATTTTGAAGGGGATACGCCTGTGTATTTTGGAGTTGAAAAAGACAGTTTAGTAGATCGAAGATTGAAGCTCACAAGATGGGGAAAGGAACCGGTGAGTTTTGATTTTAACTATAAAAAATTAGATAGTACCGGCTTGGAATTTAATTTTGTTTTTCAAGGGGATACCATTCAAGGACTGAGTAAACGCTTAGGTATTAAAGATTTTCGACTAACAAGTCGTGGGTTTCATTGGATAAGTGAATATCCTTACAACAGATAAAAAAGAGGCTTACTGCCTCTTTTTTTATCTTATATGCTCTTCAATTAACTCAATAAGTCTTTGTATTTGTCTTTATAACCTATAAGCACTGCTATATTAAGCACTAGCAAGGCAACGGCACCTCCAATCCCACCTGGATCTAATACGGCATGAAATAGGAAGGCGTTTACAGAGACACTCATTAAAATGAGGGCTAAAAGTGCTCCATATTTGTTTAATAACAGAGCCAAACCTGCAACTATTTCCACAATAGCTACTAGGATTAAGGTTTTAGAGCTTGATAGTGCTCCAAAATACGCTCCGGCGTCACCAGACATTTCTGGCATAGGCAAGAAGTTTGCAAATTTGTTTACCCCAAAAACGAGAACAAAGATTCCAAGTAAAATTCTTAGAACCATAAAAACTTTTGTGTTCATAATTATAAAATTTATTAGTTAGTACCACTCAAGATACGAATTTGTTTTTCATTTTTGTTCTTGATTTTTGTCGCCGTTATCTCCACTAACTAACGGGGAGTTGATTAATGGGGATTCTAATCACCTAGAATACCCTATTTTTACACCACAAAATAATTTATAATGACATCAATTAGCCATGCATCTTGGTCGCTATTAAAGAAAATAGGTTTTAGGTTCTCATTTTCCTATTTTTTGTTGTTTGTCCTGTATGATCTGGTGACTAGGTTTGGTAGCATGATTCAGCTTCCTTTTAAACCTCATCATGATTTTATTCTATGGGTAGGACAAACCATTTTTAAGATTTCCGAAGAGCGGTTGGTTGTGATGGATAATTTTGTTGACACCACCTTTAATTATATGGCGCTTTTGTGTATTTTCATTATCGCTATAATTGTTGCCTTGTTTTGGACATTTTTAGATGGGAAGAGGCAAAATTATAAGTCTCTTTATTATTGGTTAAGGGTAGTTCTCAGGTTTTATTTAGGTTTTATAATGGTTAACTACGGTTTGGTAAAATTAGTCTACTTACAATTTCCTGAGCCTAGCTTATATACCTTGGTGAACACCTATGGCAATTCTTCACCTATGGGATTGGCCTGGTCTTTTTTAGGATATTCAAAAGGATATAACGTATTTATGGGATTGGCAGAAGTCATGAGTTTATGCTTATTCTTTAGGCGCACTCTCACTTTTGGCTTATTCATAACATTAACGGTTACACTAAACGTAATGGCCATTAACTTCTTTTATGGTGTGCCATTAAAGATGGTAACCTCGCATTTGGTATTGATAACATTGTTTTTAATGGCTCCTAATTTTAAAAGCTTGGTCGACTTTTTTTTCAGAAAAAAGAATGCATCATTAATCGTATTGGAGAAGCCGGAATTTTTAAATAAAAAAAGTAGAAGAAAACTACTTATGGCTATGAGAGGCCTATTCATAGTTTTAATGTTTGCCTTGGCAGCTTATAAATTGAACAATAGAAATACCCTTTTAAACGGGGAGTTTACAAAATCCAAGTTTTACGGTATTTATGATGTGCTTTCATTTGAAAGTATCGGAACTAAAGATAGTACTAATCATAGGCCAAAGAAAAGCTGGAAATATTTAATTATGGAATACAGAGGGCAAGTTCAACTTGTGGATAATGAAAATAAAGTGTCTTGGTTCTCATCTTCGATAGACTCTTTAGACCGATCCATACAAATTTTTAATATTGATAATTCAACCGAGCCCTTATTGCTTCGTTATGAAAGACTAACAAACGACACGATAATCTTTAAAGGTCATATTAATAAAGATTCTACCGAGATTACATGCCGACAATTAAGAAAAGAAGACTTTTTGTTGATGAACAGCAAGTTTAATTTAATTAATGATCAACCTTATATAAGGTAATTATTCCACCAAAACTCTAACGCCCTCGCTATGGCTACTAAATTCTGGCGCATACATGGATTGAATGGTGCTAATACCGTTGCTCATATCACCAGCATTATTGACGCGTAGGTCGTATTCAAAAACATAGACTCCTTTTGGTAAATAGTCGATAAAGAAACTCGTAGCGGCGTCTTTGGTACTTTCGTAATAGCCTAAACCATCTTGCCATTTGTATTGCGATAAGACATTGATAGGCTCAAAACCTGCCGCTCTCATATCCTTAAGATGTACGAATTCCATAGAACGGTCTGTACGTAATTCTATGCGCACTCTTACCAAATCGCCAACATTTAGTTTAGTATTCGAAGTGATTTCTGAAATTTCTTCACCTGTATCGGTATTGGTCTTTAAAAAGAGTTCTTTGTTCAGTTTTAAAGGTGTTTCGGCCGAAGTAATTTTATCTAAATCCTCAAAGTATTGCCAGTACAGAGCTCCCCAAGCGATACCATCTCCTTTTTTGGTGATGGTCACTTCTCCTTGCTCTGGTGTAATTTCAGAGCCTGTCCAGGATGTTTTGTAATAGCCAGTACCTGCTTCTACTTTTACATGGTCTAAAGTCTGAGGAGAAAGGGTTTCGTTACCGACTTTTACATCCACCATATCCGTGACATCTAACCAGGAACTGCCTTGAAGCAATAGGGCATATACAGCCTCTGTAGTAGCTTTGGTTGTTTTCCACTGATTGGTTTGCTTATGTTTCAGCAACCAGATTTTTAGATTATCAATATCTTCCAGATGCTTTGCTTCACTCTGAATGGCCGTTCCAACTTCTGAAAACGCTTCTATTAACAACGCTTGGGTTTCAATAGGTGCCTGGTACCAATACCAGGAATTGGTGTTTTCTTTCCAGTACATGCCTAATTCTTCTGAAGTAATGCTGTTTTCTTTTAATGATTTTAGAATTTTACCAGCAGTTTTGGTATCATCCATACGGTGTATGGTCAATGTCATTAAACCTTTGGAATATAAGGAACGTGACAGCCAGTACTTTTTAATTTGACCTTTATAATAGTCCATAATGGTCGCTACCTCTTCCGAAGGTTTTATATCTGGATAAAAACTACGTGTATACAGATAATGCAGCTGCATGTGCGACAGATGATCCTTACTTAAATCTGCATCTTTATTGTATTTTTTAATGTCTTTATATTCTTGTACAAATTGTGCATCTAAATACTGAATGGCGTTTTGAATCATTTGCATCTCGACTGCCTGTCCGCCGTACAAGACTTTGGAAGGCGTGGCGCTCGATGAGACATTTAATTGCTTTAAATGCCCAAAACCAGAAATGATATGTTGCGTGATGTAACGATTGGCATAGCCACCATTAAACCAAGGCCATGCTCCAGAGGGCAACTGGTTGTTTCTCAATTTGCGCAATGCTGAATTGAATTCATTATGCATTCTATTAAGGTCGAATAGCAATCCTATTCGCTTTTTTTGTTCGGTTTCTGATTGTGCATCTCGTAGCCAAGGGGTTTCTTGAATTAATAAAGACTTTAATTCCTGATTCTTTTCAAGATTTGAAATTAGCGCGGCTGAGCTTGTCGAAGCCCATTGATTGAACACCGCTTCTATTTTAGGGTTTGAGGTAACGATATGATGGGCTAAAGCATTGGCATAATATCTCGAAAAGGTTTGCTCATTACAGTCATAAGGATACTCCATTAAATAGGGCAGTGCCTGAACCGCATACCAAGCCGGATTAGAGGTCATCTCTAAAGTCAATTTATGGTGCTTTAAAGTGGACACTGAGGTTCTCGAAGTGTCCTTATTGGTACCTTCGAGAGCCTCTGGCCCCGATTTTAAATTTGTTAACTTATCCAAAGTAAACGTTTTAGTCTGATTGGAACGCACCCACATCGGTAAGGTTTCGGTCACTAGCATTCTATTCGATAACACTGGTAAGGCGTTTTGTTCGCCATCACTAAAATCATCGGTTTTGGCTACGACTTTGTATTGTACCACTTGGATACCTTCGGGAATGGTAAGGTTCCATGTTATTTGGGTGTTTCCTCCAGCGTTTACGATAAAACTCTTGGTTGCCGAGGTGGATGCTGAGCCTGTCGAAGTACCCGAAGCGGCATTTTGCTCATTTTTATTGGTAACTTCGAGAGCCTCAGTTACCAGTAATTCGCCATTTAAAGATGTCCCAGTGATAGGGTCCGTCAATTCTAAACGTGCTATTCCAGATAACTCCTTGTCCGTAAGATTTGCAATCTTGGTACTAATGCTTATCTGATCACCTTCTCTCAAAAAACGCGGTGCATTTGGAATCACCATCAGTTCCTTTTGAGTGACGGCTTCTAATTGGGTCACAGTGCTTTCTAGAGTTTTGGTATGGGCCAATAATTGTAATTTCCACTTCGTCAAAGCCTCAGGGGCTTTAAAGTTAAAGCTCACAGAGCCATCGGCATCCGTTTGCAATTGCGGAAAGAAAAAGGCCATTTCATTAAGATTTTTGCGGATTTGGACGTTGTCGAAATTAGTTTCTTTTTCTTCTTTTTTAACTCTTTCGGCTATTATTGTACCTCCACTTTGTTGGTTAACTGTTTTATAATTTAATGTTTTTTCAGAGTCCGAAACCATATAGTCAATACCAGCATCTGTTTCTCTTACTTCTACATTCCCAGCTTCATCTTCGGCAATTATTAAGTACTCTTCTGGTACATCTTTATATTCTTCAAATTTTATACCCGGAGCTCTTGCTAATAATTTTCTTACATGTGAACTTCCATAACCAAAATATAACCCAAACCAATTCAATGCATCATATTTTTGGAAATCTAGTCGAGTCGCTTGCCTGAATTGATTAAATAATTGAAAAGGGGTATTACCAAAACTTTGTCTGGAATTCTTATTGATTCTGCTGTAATATTTGGGTGTCGCAATTGGACTAAAACTCCAATCATGTGTCCTAAATTCATCCAAGGAAGCATCGTACATGCTGGCTAATAACTCTGCCGAGACCTTATCACCTTTAGGCCCTTTAATTTTAAAACTCCAAGTTTCCTCTTGTCCTGGCTGTAGCTTGTCCCTAAAGGTTACAGTTTCTATCTCCAAATCGGTCTTCGGATAGGGGACATTGACTCTTAAAGTCTTTTGCACATAAGCATTGAAAGCCGCAAAACCTAAATGGACTTCAAAACCACCCAAATCGCTTTCTAACACAGGTATGTTAATGGATTGCTTAGAATTACTGAGTTTTACAAGTTGTGTTGAAATAATTTTACCGTTTTTTTCGATGTCTATGGTAACTGTAATGTCCTTGGCTGCGGACCCCAAGGTGAGCTTTGCCATATCTTCTGTATCATAACGATCCTTATCTAAAGAGACTTCGAATAATTGCTTATCGGCAATAGTCTTGTCAGCATTATGATAAAGTGATGTAAAGACTTCATCTTTGATATTTTGCCCAAATTTATCTCGGCTCTCAGCTACGATGACGTACTTCCCTGAATCCCATTTTTTCAATTTCTTTAGGGTTATGGTTTTATCCTTTTCTGTGTTAAAATCGGTACGAAATACTTCATCGCCTCGTTTCCATGCGGTCAATAGATACTCATTGTGATAGGGGTCGTGCGGAAACAAGCGCTTAAACTCTTCTTCTGAAATGACTTGATAGTCGGGTGCTTTCCAAGGTCTGGTTCTCAGTACTTGATTTGGCGCCTTGAGTTTATAGACTTTAAGTGTCCCTTTTGCTGAAACTTCCTCACCGTTTAAATTTCGTGATGCTAATGAAATTTCAATCTCCTTTTCGGATCGATCAATAGCTTCTGGGGCAATAATACTTAAGGTCATAGCATGGTAACCTACATTCACAATAGTGCTTGTAGATCTGGTTTCGCCATTAATATCTGTGACATCTGCGGTCACTTCATATTTAAATATCGGAAGGTTCTCCTTAGATACCGTTTCATCTGGAATGGCTTTAAAGGCAAAATCAAATTCTCCTTTGTCATTGGTTTTGGTCTCACCAAACGTCATTTCTTGTGGTTCGGAATTGTAATAAGGGCGTCTCCAGTACCACCAGCCTGGATACTGAACTTGGCGTTTTACACGATAGACGACCTTAGCATCAGTGATGTTGCTACCCGCAAAGGCAACAGCTGTTCCTTTCACGATAATACTATCATTAACTTTGTAAGTCTCAGTAATTGGCTGAAATTCTGACTTAAACTTGGGCCGTTTGTACTCTTCAACGAAGAAATAAGTATGTCCTGAACCTTTAAAATTCCTGACCTCGTTTTCGATATGAAAATTTCCGGTTAAACCATCATTGGGCAAAACAAATTCACCGTGAAATGAGCCAAATTCATTCGTAGATAGTTCTAGTTCTGCAATATTTTCTCCGTTGACATTATAAAGCGTCGTCATCACTTTTTCGTTGTCCACAATTGACGTTTGCTCATTTTCGGTTTTAGTAACTATACCCTTAAAGTAAACGATTTGTCCAGGTCTGTAAATACTACGATCCGTAAATAGAAATGTTTTGTATCGCGTCTTATGATCAGGCCTTTGCTTATAAGCGCGATTGATATAATAGTCACCAAAAAATGCAATATCGTCTTTATGATCCGCTCTTATTTCTACGTTTCGGTAATAATTGTTGTCTTTTTTAAATTTAAATTTTCCAAAACGATCTGTAGACATCATTTTAGAAAACAGTTTGTTTCGGTTATTTCTATAAGTAAGGTTGATCACAGCATCAACAATAGGGGAGCCATTGGACCTATCGATGAGTTGATAATCTATATTCTCATTTTCATTACTTTCAATAAGCGCCAAATTGGTGACTTGAATATGGGAAACGGCAAATACATTTTCTTGCGTTTTGGTATCTGCTTTAATGAGGTAGAAACCATTGGTTAGTTCGGGTAAAATAAGCTCTGTGCTGTGTTCTTGATAGTCTCCTTCTGATTTTAAAGTACTAGAGAATGTGTGGATGGGACGCAACTTACCAAAAAACTTCACTTTGTCCTCAGCATTGCGGGTTTGATTAAAGGTTTCGAGCTGGTTAATGTCAATCCTATAGATATTGAAGTCTAGGGCTTCTAAATTTTTATAGTTGACCAAAATTCGAGAAACTGAATTTATAGGAATGAGCTCCTCATTTTGAAGCCATAAGCTAGGCCGAAGGATTTGTACTTTTAAAATGTCGCATGCTTTGGCCCCTTCGCTCTTAGGATAAGTTGAAATAACAGCATCACATAATTCTAGGGCTTCCTTGAACTTCCAACGATGGGTGTCATCAACCTCGCCTTGGTAGGGGTTGCTATCATATTGATTCCCCAACTTGTAATAAGTTGAAGCCAATTCAAAATTGTATAGAGCAGAAAGCGGTGAACTTTTTAACGATTCAGCTTTAGTTTTAAGTGTATGAATTAACGACGCTTCCTTATTATTAAAAATAGCGTGTTCGGCCACAAATTTTAGGCGTTCAATATCCACACTAACAAAGGCTTTGGAAGCCATGTTACTTCTATGAAACTTTAAAAGATTCTGATAGATTTTAAGCGCATTAAGTTGTAAGGATAATGTGTCTTTTGAGGTCAAATCCAGATTAATAAACTGTTCGCTATCAGCTATAAGTCTGGAATCTTCAAGTTTAAACTGATAAGCGGGTTTGGTAATGCTATTTTCACTGGTCTTATAAAACTGAAGTGCGTTATGACTCAACAAGTCGTATAAGGTCGGTCTGTAGGTTTTAGAACCTTCGACTTCATTTAATAATATTTTGTAGTTCTCTAAAGATTCTTGCTGAAGCAGTAATCCATTTTCTAGAGAACGCTGGTAATACACATGAATTTCATTGAATAAGGTTTCCAAATCCCAAGTTCTAAAATCGTCACTGACTTTAACGCTAGTGGTGGAACGGTTATAAAATCTATACCTATTTTGCTGAAAATATTGCCAGTACATCGTTGCCAGCATATTTTCTAGAAGATGTTTAGTAACAACGTTGTTTGTTTTTTCAATTACGGTTTTAAATTGGTTGACAATACGGAGTTGCGCATCTTCCTCAAGCGTCAGCATATATTTGCTCTTGTGGAGTAAGGCTTTAATCTGTTGTTGCTCGTTGTTAGACGCTACTGCGGCATCATAAATGGTGTCAACAAGGTCAGACGCACTCTTGGTTAAGCCGTCATTTTCGAATTGGGCGACCTTTTTCCATTGGTTGTCAAAATCGTTTTGTGCACCGGAAAAAGAAGCAAAGCAAATCAGCATCAGTATTGAGATATAGTTTTTCATCCAAATTTATTTTTTCATTGAAATTGCTTCAAAAGGCATTCCAAAAAAAGCTTGAAAAAGTTAACACCCCTTTTCAATGAGTTAAGTTAAGCAATTTGCGAGTGAATGTGCGCGTTAATAAATTGTATTTTTGTAAAAAATTGCTAGCGATATGAAAAGATTTTTCTGGTTGATCTTCTTATCTACATTTGCTTTTTCCCAAAGCTCAAAAGAGAGCGCCAAAACCTATTTAGACCAGAGGCAATTTAAGAAAGCACAGCAGGAAATGTTGACTTTCTTGAAGTCTAATCCCAATGACAAGGAGGCTATTGAATTGTTAGGTGACGCTTATGGACACCAAGAAGAATGGGATGAGGCCATTGCACAGTACAAAAAGTTAACTGAAGATGAACCTAATAATGCCAACTATCATTATAAGTATGGCGGGGCTTTAGGTATGAAAGCATTAAGTGTGAGTAAACTAAAGGCTTTAGGTCTTATTGGAGATGTAAAACGTTCCTTTTTAAAAGCTGCAGAATTAGATCCAAATCACATCGATACACGCTGGGCCTTGGTAGAATTGTATATCTCTTTACCAGGAATCATAGGAGGCAGTACGTCTAAGGCCTTGAAGTATGCCAATGAGCTTCAAGCCCTTTCAGAAGTTGACGGCTATCTGGCAAAAGGTTATGTCTATGAGTATGATAATGAGCCCGAATTGGCCGAAAAGTATTATAAGCTCGCTATTAAAGTTGGGGGTTCAGTGACATGCTATGAAAAACTGACCAATTTTTATGAAGAACAAGATGAACCCGATAAAGCCATCAATACTATTGAAACAGCACACCAGAAGCACCAACGTAATGCCATGCATTATCAAATTGGAAAAGTGTGTGCAGATTATAACATTCAGTTAGAGAAAGGCGAAAAGTGCCTAAAAACCTATTTAGCAAATCATTCGGCCAAGGATGGAGTGCCCAAAGCTTGGGCGTATTATCGTTTAGCGCAGATTTATAAGCACAAAAAAGATAAAGCAGAGGCCCTCAAATGGATCGATAAGGCTATTGTCGGTTTACCAAAAATCAAAGTTTTCCAAAAAGAAAAGACTAGTATTTCTAGGCTTTAACAGCTTACCTATAACTTTTATTTATAATATCTATTATTATTATTAATAGGCTAAATATTTGTTAAATACGCAAAATCGATAGTATTACTATTATATTTGCAATCTAAAATTTTAAGTATGATAAATTTACTATCAAATTTAAAGATTGCAGTACCTGATAAGATCTATATTAAAGATCCGGAGTCATCAGATTTAGGTAAAAGAATCATTGAGCATAGTATTTTGCTTATCGATGAAATCGGTTTTGATAGCTTCACATTTAAGAAGCTGGGCGTTAAAATAGGTTCTAACGAGAGCTCTATTTATCGCTATTTTGAGAGCAAGCACAAGTTACTCCTTTATTTGACCTCTTGGTACTGGGCTTGGATAGAATATCAAATGGTTTTTGCTACACACAATGTTCCAGATAGCAAGGAACAATTGTTTAAAGCTATAGAAGTCGTGACCCGAACCATTAAAGAAGATGTGACTTACACACACATTAATGAAATTATTCTCAATAGAATTATCATCAATGAATATTCTAAATCGTACCTAACCAAGGAAGTCGATAGCGAAAATAAAGAAGGCTACTTCGTGGTTTACAAACGATTGATTAAACGACTGAGTGAAATTATCAATAAGGTCAACTCGGATTACAAGTTTCCCTCGAGTTTGGCCAGCACCATTGTAGAAGGTGCTTTACATCAACACTTTTTAAAGGTGCATTTTAGTTCTATTACCGACTGTGGTAAGGAGGTAACACCAACACAATTCTTTCTTAATCTAACCCAAAACGCATTAAAGACAACAACAAATGGATCAGAATAAATCGCTTTTAACTCCTTGGCAGCGCTTCGTTGGCATATTAAAGCTAGAACGAAAAGATATTGCACAAGTTTTATATTACGCTGTGTTTTCAGGACTCATAGCCTTGACTCTTCCTTTAGGGATTCAGGCCATCATCAACCTCATTCAGGGTGCCCAGGTCAGCACATCATGGATTGTACTTGTGATACTCGTTACCTTAGGTGTGGCATTCGTTGGTGTTTTGCAATTGATGCAAATGCGAATTATAGAAACAGTGCAGCAGCGCATTTTTATGAGAGCATCCTTTGAGTTTACCTATCGCTTTCCAAAAATTAGAATGAATGAATTACGCAACTACTATCCACCAGAGTTAGCGAATCGGTTCTTTGATGTATTAACTGTGCAAAAGGGTTTAGCAAAGTTATTATTGGATGTACCTGCCGCTGTTCTACAAATTGTATTTGCATTGATTTTATTGTCCTTCTACCATCCATTTTTCATCGCATTCGGGATTCTTTTGATTGTTTTAATCTATGTGGTCTTTAAGTTTACGATTCAAAGAGGTATGGAAACTAGTTTGGCAGAATCAAAGAAAAAATATATGGTTGCCCATTGGATTCAAGAAGTGGCTAGGGCCATAACGAGTTTCAAAATTTCTGGTAGAACCTCACTAGCACTGGAAAAAAATGACAAATTAGTCGATGGCTATCTTATGGCTAGGGAAAGTCACTTTAGAATATTGATTATTCAGTTTATTCAAATGATAGGATTTAAAGTGATAGTAACTGCAGGTCTATTAATAATAGGTGGCCTATTGGTGCTAAGCCAAGAGATGAATATAGGCCAGTTCGTTGCGGCGGAAATCATCATCTTACTGGTCATTGCGTCCGTTGAGAAATTAATACTCGGCCTTGAGTCTTTTTATGATGTACTCACCTCCTTAGAAAAAATGGGACAGGTAGTGGATAAAAAATTAGAGCCACAGGAAGGCATTAAGGTGGACGAAGCGGAAAGCCTTAAAATAGAATTGGAAAAAGTTAATTATAGTGTTCCCAACAGAGAAGTGCCCATCCTAAAGAACTTATCAATGACCATTAAACCGTCGAGTCGTGTTTTGGTGCAAGGCCCAAGTGGCTCAGGAAAATCAACCTTATTAAGAATGATTTCTGGGATAATTCAACCTACGGACGGACGGATTTTTGTCAACGATGAATCCTTAAAAAACATACATCTTAACAACTACAGATCTTGTTTAGGCTTGTCCTTGGCTGAAGAAACACCGTTTGAGGGTAGTATAAGGGACAATCTCACCTTAACGAGCCGAGGTATTTCAGAAGCGGAGATTAATAAGGCTATTGAGATTGTAGGCTTAAGAGATTATCTTAAAAATACGGAAAATGGACTAGATACGATCATTTACCCGGAAGGAAGGCAAATGTCTTTTACAGTCGCAAAAAAAATCATTTTGGCAAGAGCGATTTTAAAGCAGCCCAAAGTATTAGTACTAGAAGAGCCTTTGGAGCATTTTGAGACTGCTGAAGCCAGAAGAATTATAAAAGCACTGACTGCATCAGAAAACCCATGGTCTCTTATTGTCGCTAGTTTTAACAAAGATTGGACCAGTGAGTGTACCGATGTCATCACTTTAAATAACGGTGAAATTATCTAAAAGGAATAGCTATGTTGAATATATCTAAAAATCCCTTGAATAAAAGAGTTGATTTATCCGAATACAACTCGGGGAAACGCGTTTTCAATAAGTCTTACTACAAGTATTTTAACCGCTTCTTAACAGGTTTTGCTATAGTTGGATTCATTATACTATTTCTACCATGGACACAAAATATTTCAGGTAGGGGACTAGTAACCTCACTGACGCCGGAACAGAGACCGCAAACCATACAATCCCCCATTCCTGGAAGTATTCAGAAGTGGTATGTGCGAGAAGGACAAATTGTGAAAAAAGGAGATACCATTATGCAGATTGCAGAGATTAAAAGTGAGTATTTCGATCCTAATTTGGTCGAGCGAACACAACAACAACGCGATGCAAAGGAATTCTCTGCGAAATCCTATAAGGAAAAAGTTAAAGCGCAAGAGGTTCGAATAGGCGCACTTACAAACGAGCGTAAATTGAAATTGGAACAAGCTGACAATAAATTGGCTCAGGCTAAACAAAAGGTAAAAGCAGATAGTATAGATTTGGTAGCTGCTCGGACTAACCTGAGAATAGCCCAAATTAAGTACAATCGTGCCGACAGTTTGTTTCAAGACGGTTTTGTGGCTAGAAAAAATCTCGAAGACGCCACTATAAAACTTCAAGAAACCCAAGCTAAGGAAACATCTCAAGAAGCTAAGTTATTGGTAAGTAAAACAGAAGTGACAAATGCTAAATTGGAAATAAACCGTGTAAAACAAGAGTTTGCCGACAAAATTTCTAAGGCGCGTAGTGAAAAGTTTTCAGCGCAATCCAGTCAATTCAGTACAGAGGCCGATGTGCAAAAGCTAGAAAATCAGGTTTCAAATTATGAATTAAGGCGCGATATGCTCTACATCACGGCTCCCTATGATGGTTTCATCAATACTGCTTTTCGCGGTGGGGTTGGTCAAACCTTTAAAGAAGGTGAAGAACTGGTTGGGATTATTCCGGAGAATATTGATTTAGCCGTGGAGACTTATGTGCGCCCAATCGATTTGCCATTAATACATCCTGGCGAAAAGGTACGGATTCAGTTTGATGGTTGGCCAGCAATCATTTTCAGTGGATGGCCAAATGTGTCCTATGGTACTTATGGTGCGGAGGTTGTTGCTGTGGAGCGATTTATAAGTTCTAATGGTAGATTCAGGATACTTCTTAAACCAGACCCAGATGACCATCCCTGGCCTAATGAAATAAGAGCTGGTTCAGGGGCTTTTACTATGGCCTTGTTAGAGGATGTACCTATCTGGTTTGAGTTATGGCGACAGCTCAATGGCTTCCCACCTAATTATTATCAACCGGAAGGCACCGATAGTTCCAAAAAAGCCAAGAAATAAATGATGAAGTATCTAAGCACACTACTTTTCATAGTTGTTAGTTTTTCAAGTTTTGCACAAACCGATGGTATTACCGAGACCTTGAGGTTTGACGAATACTTAGGCTATGTTAAAAAGTTTCATCCTATTGTCAAGCAGGCCGAACTGGTTATTGATGAAAGTCAGGCAAAGCTCCTAAAATCGAGAGGAGCGTTCGACCCAAAATTTGAAGTCGACTACGATCGAAAGAAGTTTAAGGGCCAAGAGTATTATGATAGACTCAACGGGATGTTTAAGATTCCAACCTGGTATGGTATAGAATTAAAGGCCACATTTGAAGAAAATTCAGGGGATTTCTTAAACCCTGAAGCCTTTGTGCCCGATGATGGTTTGTATTCGGCGGGAATTAAAATTCCTGTAGCTCAAGGTTTGTTGATCAATGACCGAATGGCATCCTTAAAGCAAGCCAAGTTGTTTAGAGAGCAAGCTAAAGCAGATAGGGACATCTTTGTTAACACCATTTTGTTTGAAGCGTCAATGGCTTACTTTAAGTGGTTACAGGCTTATAACGAACTCTCATTATTTCAAAATTTCCTCACCAATGCCGAGCAGCGATTTAGAGGTGTAGAGCGTGGGGCAGAAGTTGGCGAACGTGCCCAAATTGATGTTGTTGAGGCTAGAATAGCCATCAACCAGCGTCGATTAAGCCTTGAACAGTCACGTGTAAAATTTTTAAAAGCAGCATTAGACTTATCGACCTTTTTATGGTTGGATAATAATATCCCTATAGAGTTGCAGCCCAATGTGATTCCTGATGTTAATTCTGAACCGGTGATCGATACGACGTTTAATATTAATCAGTTACAAAACAATGATGCGATATTAGAAGCACATCCAAAGCTACTTTCTTTGGATTACAAATTACAGAGTTTGGAAGTCGATACGCGGCTAAAAGCCAATAAATTGTTGCCTAAAGTGGACGTTGAGTATAACTTCTTGACCGAAAATCCAGATGTGGCCAGGACGTTTAACACAGCAGAATATAAAGGAGGGCTTAACATTAGTTTTCCCTTGTTCTTGAGGAAAGAACGCGGGGATTTAAGATTGGCCAAAATCAAGCTGCAGGACACTGAATTTGAAATTGATGCGACGCGTGTTAATCTTCAGAATAAGATCGATGCCCTGCAACAAGAACTCGATTCCTATGTGCTGCAAAATGATATTACACAACAAATGGTGACTGATTCGGAGCGTTTGCTAGTTGCAGAAGAACGAAAATTTCAATTGGGAGAGAGCTCTCTGTTTTTAGTCAATTCGCGCGAATCTAAGTTGATTGATACGCAGTTAAAGGCCATTTCAATTCAGTATAAATTCTTTAGTACTAAGGCAAAGTTGTTTAATAGTTTGGCTGTGAATCCTGAACTTTAAGTGATAACTTGATGTCAGTTCGAGTGAATTCTATGATTGAAATGAATAGAATTTATATCGAGAACTTCTTGTTAGTAAAAGTTCTCAATACAATTTGCTCGAACTACGCTCGGTATCTTCAACTAAAGCTATTACTTTAATTTCGATAACCCTCAAGGGGACATTCTACAAATCAAAATTGCAACTATTGTCCCCTTGAGGGGACTTTAGGGGTGTTCAATCCGTCGGACTATTTAAACAAGAATTTATCTACCCTTATTTGGAATTTGATTTTTGTAAGTTGATATTTGCTACATGAATGTACATTTTATCGCTATTGGCGGTGCTGCCATGCACAATTTAGCCTTGGCACTTCATAATAAAGGCTATAAGATTACAGGAAGTGATGATGAAATTTTTGATCCTTCAAAATCACGTTTAGAGGCCAAAGGCTTATTGCCAGCACAATTTGGCTGGTATCCAGAGAGGATTACCTCAGATTTAGATGCTATAGTTTTAGGTATGCATGCTAAAGCCGATAACCCCGAGTTGCTAAAAGCTCAAGAACTCAATCTAAAGATTTATAGTTATCCAGAGTTTTTGTACGAGCAATCTAAAGATAAAACACGAGTGGTTATTGGCGGAAGTCATGGCAAAACTACGATTACCTCCATGATTTTGCACGTGATGCATTATCATGATCGCGATGTGGATTATATGGTCGGTGCGCAATTAGAAGGTTTTGATGTGATGGTAAAGTTGACTGAGGACAACGACTTTATTGTATTAGAAGGTGATGAGTATTTAAGCTCGCCCATAGACAGACGGCCTAAGTTTCATTTGTATAAACCCAATATTGCTTTGTTAAGTGGTATCGCTTGGGATCATATTAATGTATTCCCAACCTATGAAAATTATGTAAAGCAGTTTAAAATCTTTGTAGACTCCATTGTTTTAGGTGGCAGTATTAATTACAACGAAGATGATGCTGAGGTGAGACAAGTGGTAGAAGCCTCAGAAAACCAAATTAGAAAGATACCCTATAGGACTCCGGAGTATACTGTTGAGGATGGTGAAACCTTACTAGAGACTCCAGAAGGCCCAATGCCTATCGAAATTTTTGGTGCACATAACTTAAATAACTTGGCTGGAGCCAAATGGATTTGCCAACATATGGGCGTAGATGAGGATGATTTTTATGAAGCGATTGCTACCTTTAAAGGCGCCAGTAAACGTTTAGAAAAAATTGCTGAAAATTCTAAAAGTGTGGCTTATAAGGATTTTGCACACTCACCAAGTAAAGTAGAAGCCACCACCAAAGCTGTAAAAGAACAGTATAGGAATAGAACTTTAGTGGCCTGTTTGGAGTTGCATACCTACAGTAGCTTAAACGCAGAGTTTTTAAAGGAATACCAAGGCGCTTTAGATGCCGCTGATGTAGCGGTCGTCTTTTACTCACCTCATGCAGTTGAAATTAAAAAACTGGAAGAAGTCACCCATGAGCAAATTGCCAATGCATTTAAACGCGATGATTTAATGATTTATACTAATCCAGACGATTTCAAAAATTTCTTGTTTTCCCAAGATTTTGAAAACAAGGCTCTGCTCCTAATGAGTTCAGGGAATTATGGAGGCCTAGATTTTGAGGATGTGAAAAAGCTATATTAGCAGTATGACATTCATTGACAGAATACAATAATTTAATTATATGCCATGAACAAAGCTATCTATACCCTATTTTTTCTGGTTTTTAGTTTCTCATTATATGCAAAATCGGGACGCGTAAAGCTTTCGGGAAAAGTGACCAATCCTACAGAGACTTCGGTTAAGATTACCTTTTTTGACTATGAGGAAGTTGTTTCAGCAGACTTAGACGCTAAGGGTAACTTTACATTATCGGCAAAAATAGAAGATGGATTCTACCTTCTTAATTATGGGCGTCATACAGCATATATTTACCTCTATCCAAAGGATGAGCTTACCCTAAGTTTTGATGCGAAATACTTTGATAAAACCCTTGCCTTTGAGGGTAAAGGTTCTGAAAGAAATAATTACCTCGCTAAAAAATCACTTAATGATGCTGAACTCACGGAAGATTTGGAGGCTTTTTATAAGGTAGAGGAAGCCATTTACATGGAAAATATTAATAACCTCAAACAGATACATTTAGATGATTTAAACAAGTACGAGGTTGAAGATTTCTTTAAGACGGCTGAAGAAAAGTCCCTAGAGTATGCTCGGCTCCTGAGCATCCAGAATTATAAATCGAATTATAAATTTTATTTAGGCGAGGATATAGAACCGTCATCACAGTTTTATCAACCCATTGAAGATGTAAAGCTAAACAAAGAGGAGGATTATAACAAACAACCGTATTATCGTTATTTGGTTAATTCTATTTGGAATAAGAGAATTGAAGCAGCACCTACCGTTGATGATATGTTCAATGAATTGCGCAAAGTACCTTTAAGAGAAACACTAATTAGCTTGGTCAATGGATTTTATTCTAAAATATCTTCAACCAATGAACGCTCAAAGGACTACTTAGATCTGATTAAAAAGATTACAACTCACAAACCCTTTATTGAAGCTGCTGAAAAACGATATGCTGAGGTGATGAGTGCCAATGGTCTTAAGAAAGGGGATGATGCCCCTCAGTTTAGTTATGAGACCATTGACGGAAAGATCGTCAACTTAAGTGATCTCAAAGGAAAATATGTTTATATCGACGTATGGGCGACTTGGTGTGCACCTTGTATAAAACAAGTCCCTTATTTAAAGAAACTGGAAGAACGCTATCACAATAATAATATCGTTTTTGTAAGTATCTCTGTCGATAAAGAACCTGTTAAAGATACTTGGAAACAATTTGTAGCAGACAAGCAACTTGGCGGGTTGCAATTATTTGCCGATAAATCCTTTGATAGCGATTTTATGAATGCCCTAGCAGTTAACTCAATTCCACGCTTTATTCTAATCGATCCAGAAGGCAAAATTGTAGATCCGGAGGCACCAAGACCGTCATTTGATAAGACCATCACATTACTAGATGAATTATTGAATTAGCACATCCATTATTGGTAACAAAAGGCTAATACTTCATACTTATAGTATACAAGCTATCTCAAATGAAGGTTAACCATTTGTTCTATGATTCCGAAGTCAACTTCAAGGCAATGTCTTGGAAAAGAATAGTACTGTCTATTTTTCTTGGCTTAGCCTCAGCAGTGTTAATTTATGGTTTCTTTTACGTTTTGCGGGAAACAGATAGAATGCTATTTCTTGATTTCGAGGAACGCCCTGTTGTAATGCCCGAAAATGAGCGTCAATTAAGCAATGTTTTCTTTGCTACGATATCCATGATTCTGGGTAATTCAGTGTCCATTAGCTATTTGTTTTCACGACCGCAACATGTATTCCCACGAAGAAATAACAAACGGACGAGAATATTGAACGACCAAGCGTTTTTAGGCTTTAATTTTATTCATTGGTTTGCTAAGGTTTGGTTTTTGTTTGCTGCCTTTTCTTCGCAATTTATGGGTTCAAAATTTATCGTGAATTTTTTGTTGCCATCAATCTTATTGATTCTTGTACTTTACTTTGACGCTTGGAAAACATTGAGTCTCGTCATTAAAAAAGGGCGATGGAAAATTATATGCATTCACTTCTGTACTTTACTGTTGTTAACACTCTGTTTGAGCCAATTCGATGTTATTAACTACAAGTCAATAGATGAGATGGCATATAAAGCACGTCCAACTATTGACGTTCCTACGAGTAATTTTGAAGAGGAACTTCATGATATACGTTATTACAATAGACCAGTATTTAAAATAGACTTTATTTCTGAAGACCAAGTTGGTTATTTTAATGAGTATAATGATCCTATAGAATTATATGAGGTTCTTAGCTATATTGATGATTGGCATGATGAAATTCCGCTGGAATTAGAGCGAAAGTCAACACCTAGGTTAAGAGCGAATAAAAATATACCTTTAAAAGCCATAAAAGCGCTTGAACTTCAACTTTTTATATTAGGGAAAACGAGAATTATCTATGAAGTTGAAAACAATGATGAGTTGACGAAACGATTTTATAATAATCAAATTAAGTATGCAATTTCTCCAGCTTTACAAGAAGCCATTCCGAGAAAACCATCAGACCCGCCAAGAGTATTCGTTTGGGATTCTTATAAAGAGCGCGTATTTTCAGACACTATTCGTGTTCATATTACCAATAAAATATTAGTGAATGATAGCCCAGTTTCATTAAAAAATCTAGTGAACAAATTCGAATATTTTATTAGTCCGTCCATCACTTTTGAATACGTATACACAGATGATACTACCTATCAAGACTATATAAATGTACTCTCTGCCCATAAAAGTGCCATACGAGAATTAAAGGTCAGTAATTCCATATATGATTATGAAGCAATGATTTTAGAAATTCATCGCAATCGATTCAGCAAAGATGAAAAACTCAACGCCGAACGCTCAAGATTAGATGCGGAATTTCCGCTTCTTATTACTGAACGGTTTGAATAGCTCTTGGAATACAAAGGGTATTATTTCGCTAGTCTAAATAGTCATCGAGATAACCACTTTTTTCCAAGAACTCATTAGCATCTTTAATATCCAACATCGCTTTTATAGCTGTTGTTTTGTCGGGTTGTTTCTCATAGTAAGATTTTCCTATCTGATAGCCCATCCAATACCCTAAGTCATTAGGCCGGTCATCTTTTCCTGAAGTTCCGTAGAGCCAATCGTCCCAATTGTTGGAATCCATTATTTTCACAAATTCCTTGCAAAGCTTGTCCTTATTTGACTCTCCGTATTTATAAGCTACTGTATTAATGTGACTTCCAGAGATCATTTCTCCAAGAAAATCGGCAATACCTTCGTTGATAGACTGATCTAAAAGCGACGGGTTTTGATGATATCGCTTTTGTTGAAAATGTATAAGCTCATGAGCCACTATATAAGGAACGTTATCAATATTGTTTTGCGTTTCAGCCCCTATAATAAGGCCATTTGGCGTCGATGTGCCACCAGAATTAAAATTACCTATAACAAAATAAACAGGTGGGAATTTTGCTTCGGGAAAAATATACTTCAACGCATAGAATGCCGCTCTGATTTGTTTCTTTTTTTCTTTAACCCTAAAGGTACTGGCTTTGACGTCGAGATACTTTTGCTTGTGCCTTTTTACATTATGATATAAAGTATCGGCATGTTCAATACGATATGGGGTAAAGTCGATGACGCCCTGACTGCCAATTTTCATATAATACGCATCAAATGGATTACCCTCATAACCATTTTCCATTAAGTTGAAGGCCTTCCAAAAATTATCGATATCGCTAGTGATAAGTTCGCATGCGTTTGGATCCGATGGAAAACTTTGAGCATATATTAAAACGTTAGTACTAAAGACAATTAAAAATAAGATAAGATGCTTCATGGTATACAAGCTTTATAAGAGATAACTGCGTTAACTAAGTTCGTGGAAAATAGTGAAAAAGTCAAATACACAATTTTCTAAATTGGTCTTTAAAAAACCAAGATTTTTGAAAAAGTCAAATCTTATCATTATACGCACAATAAGTTCATTTGTCATGCGTTATCCATTTTAGTTTAACCAACCTCAAAAACGATAAAGCACTACTACGTTTCAAGTTATTATCAATCATCACAATCATGAAACGAACAGTTTATTTATGCTTTATCGCACTATTGACATTATCTTGCTCTGCCTCAGATGATCATCAAGATAATCAAGACCCGATTTCAAATTTTTATGCCCTCAATGTAGGCAACCAATGGGTGTATAAAAACTACAAGTACAATCCTACAACACAGACTTACGACAATACAGGTATTATCGATTCGGTAAGTATTGTCGGTACAGAAGTCCTTAACAACAACACTTACTATAAGTTTAGACGCTGGACAACTGGTAATGAAGCTGGTATTGCGTTCTGTAATCCAAATGGTGAACATTTTGAGCTGTTGAGAGACTCTCTAGGTTATTTGGTGCGAGATGATGGCCGTATTAAATACGCCAATAATAATTTTTCGGCCAGAGTACTCGATGCTGCTGATTGGGGTATCGTTTATGATCAACTTATTGCTTTGGATAATGAAATCACGGTCGAAGCGGGTACTTTTATAAGTACCTACTCTCAACGTTATGCCATTTTAAATGACGGTAGCCAATCCCCAGGGTTGGATCATTTTTATTATGCAGATGGCTATGGGCTTATCTATAATACCTCGTCTTTTATAAATCAGGATATACCATTTATAGTAAGGCGGTTAGACACCTATAACATACAAGATTAAAAGATCTTATTGAAGGTTCTAAGACTTTTGTTTAAAATGAGCATAAAAACTTAGGATAATGGCCAAGGAGGAAACGATGGTCATTACGGTACCTGGAACGAATTTCACATAACCACCCAAATCCATAAAAAGAAAGTACCCTAAGTCTGCTAAACCACCAGTGATGGCTGCCAAGAAGATGGCATTTTTATTGCCCTTCCAGATGTAAAACGCAGAAATAAATGTAACGATACCGATCCAGAATAAATTAAATCCGTGCTGTCCAATAATGGCACCTGCTGCTTTTGGATAATCGTGTTGCAAGGTATCTGGATCAACGGCATCCGCAATTCCGGTAATCGAAGCCGTAATATCATCAGTGAGTATGCCTTTCATGGTCATTACACCGGCAAGCACATGCACAAGTCCCCAAATAATCCAAAGAATGGTAGAAATTTTAAATAGTAGCGATAGATTTTTCATTTTGAAAAAAGTTAGTTTATCAAAAATGAAGGAAGGAAATCACTTTTGCATTAATCTAGATTAAGAAGTGATTATTTTTTTAAATGTTTCCGTTTTATAGTACTTAAAGCTTCAGGCGTAATACCTAAGTAAGAAGCAATCATTTTTTGAGGGACACGCTGTATAATATTAGGATAGGTTTCTGTAAAATGCTGGTAGCGATCCATAGCTGAAAAACTCATCAGCATAATAATTCTTTTTTGTAAAACAGCAAGCCGCTTTACCAATGGTTTTACATTTTGATGTTCTTTGGAAATGTCTTTTTCATGGACTGTAACAATAGAATCTTCAAGGGCATCGATAAACAAATCACATGGTACTTCGGGTGGGAGGTTGTCGGCGATGGTCCAGTTTTCTGGCGCGAATATAAAGATGTGTTCTTTTCCTTTTTCATCGATACTATAACCTCTCAATAATCCCTTATGCACATGATAAATTTTAGAATTTAACTCACCACTTCGCTGAATAAGCTCACCTTTTTTTATAGCTTTTTGATGCATGAATCTATAACTTAATTTGTAATAAAGATAGAACTTCCGTTTTTGTGTGAATGATTTTCCTTGTAGAATAAGGACAATAAAGCGCTATCTTATCTATGAAATATCTTCTTGTGTCAGTGATGCATTCCGTCTATTGTGAGGTGATTGGAAGCTTAGGTGATTAATTAGTTGGGAATTACTGAAGCGATTTTTCTTTAAATACCTATCTAGGTAAGCCTAAAATATAATAACCTGCCTTTTTTCCATTTGCTTTTTTTGCTTTATTTATATCCCAACTATAAGATTGATTTTTAAAATCCTTTATGAGATATTCAATATCATCGAATGTGTAGATTCTCATTATTGATGCTTGCCCATCCCAAGCATAACATAATGGAATTATAGGAATAAGATAAGTAAAGAGTAATTGTTTCCAGCTTAGTGGTTTTACAAAAGGTGTCATCAATAACGCCATAATAAAGAGTATGGTTAAAGACAGTGGTAGTAATAACCACCAAAGTAGTGTTGGAATAGTGTTTTCACCAATTTCATAAATCAAGAGAGGCTGCTTATTATCTTGTGCTGATTTTAAAATACGTTTGGCAATATCTGGAGGCATGTGGTGAAAACTATTCATCATAGTCTTTAACCCTGCTGATAAATTGCCTAAATGTGTTGCATCAATCGAGCTCTCATTATAAGACACATGAGGAATGTTACTTGAATTTATACGTTTGACTACCTTAGGGTTTGGATGCAGATCTGTTAAGATTAATGGTATCGCTTTTTGATGATTAGCATTTAATTTTTCCATAACCTCTAGCATTATACCTCCAGAGCCCGAACCCAAATCGATAATTTGGGAAAAGTCATTTTTTAGTTTGGTGTTGGAGATAATTGAAGCAATGACATCAGATGTACCCATCATTTTTTGTAATACAACTAGTAGATTAGTCATACCCGTTCTAATAGTATTTGGAAACCAATCGAGATCTTCAAATTCAAAAAGTTGTAGTCTTTTCATAAGCTCCAGAAATTAAATAAGCCTTGTGTTCAAATTGCTTAATTGAAGTTTATTTTAAATGCTTATTAAAAAAAGCAATAGTTCTATCCCAAGATAATTGGGCAGCATCTTTATCATACCGGGGTGTGGTATTATTATGGAAGCCATGATTAACCCCAGGATACATATAGGCTTCGTATTCAATATCGTTTTCTTTTAGCACTTTTTCAAATGCAGGCCAACCGGCATTGACTCTAGTATCTAATTCACCATATTGGAGTAGAAGAGGTGCTTTTATTTTTTTAGCATCTTCAGCATTGGGCTGTCTACCGTAATAGGGGACTGCTGCACCTAAGTCAGATAAGCGCACGGCCATCATATTGGATATCCAACCTCCAAAACAAAACCCGACCACACCGACCTTACCACTACAATCTTTATGGGTTTTTAAATAATTATAAGCGGCTATGAAGTCTTCGAGCATTTCATTGCGGTCACGTTTCTTTTGTAGGGCTCTACCATCATCGTCATTGCCAGGGTAACCTCCTAAAGGTGATAAGGCATCAGGAGCTAAAGATATAAAGTTTGCTTTAGCAACGCGTCTGCCGACATCCTCTATATAAGGGTTAAGCCCTCTGTTTTCGTGAACCACTACGACGCCTGCTAATTTTTCATTATGTGCTTTGGGTTTAGACAATAAACCTTTAATGCTGCCACCACCTTTTGGAGATTCATAATTGATAAAATTAGAATCAAGGCTTGGATCATCTGGTTTCACCAATAGCGTATCGATATAATTTGGAGACATAAAGCTTAGTAACGATGACACCGTTAGACCACCGACAGCATAAACAGACAGTTTTTCAACAAATTGACGCCGGTTGAGTTTGTTATGGGCATAATCATCGTAGAGGTCAAACAGGTCTTGTTTGATATCTTCCTTTTTTATGTCTTTCATCTTTTCAGTTTTAAAGTGGCCTTTTAAAATTACTGATTTTCAGAAGACCTTATCCAAAAATAGGCGGATACTTTCTTGATTGGCTCGAATCAACTCCTCACGAGCAGCTTTCATATCACTCGTTTTTTTATCCTGCGAGAGTTTAAATTTACCTTCCCAATGGGTAATATCAATTTCAAACATTTTAATATAGTCGAGATTGGCATTCAAACGCGGATTATCAGGTTCTAGGACGTAGTTGTGATCGGGGGCTTCTAAAAATTCTGTCATAGTGATTAATGACTGTTTTAGTGCTGCTTTACTCTCAATGGCTTTTACAATACCTTTAATATGGACTTTTATGTAGTTCCATGTTGGTAGCTGTGTCGTTGAATAAACGGTTGGGGAAATATAGCATTGTGGCCCGCCAAAAATAATGGTAACCAGCTTGTCGTCCTTTAGTAATTGGGCTTGTGGATTATAAATATCTATATGTCCAATCAATTTATGGTTTTCGTACACCAAAGGTAAATGCGTGATGAGTGGTTCATTATTTTTTACCGAAATTACTGTAGCTAAGGGATAGGTTTTAATCACATCAATCATGTGATCGATGGTATCATCTTGATGGTGTTTTGGTGGATATTTCATGCAATGAATTATGAGTAATGGCTAGCTAATAATACGAATATATTCAAGGCAGTTATCTTTGGATTATAATTAAAGCGGTGACTGAGCCTAGTCGAAGTCAAACCCCAAATTGTCTAAGATGATGATCAAGGTGCTTATATTGCATTTTACCCCATTGATCTTTGGTCAATTCGCCAAAAGCAGGGTGCGCTTGCCATTGGTCTTTTTCGCGTCGGGAGTTCAATTCGTCCAAAAGCTGTGTAATGGCTTTTAATTCCGTGTCAAAATCTTTGGTGTCAGTGATTTTAAAACCAGGAGCTGTTGGTAGATTCTTTCTCCAAAGTTTATCGCTGTACATACTTTTTTTAAATAATAAATTCATCAACCAATTCGGCTTTAAACCGTAATCCTCTTTTTCAAGAATAATATTCAGAGGCATTTGGCAATGGTGTAACATTTGCCCTACATTCATTTTTCCCCAAACAGGTTTAGAATCGTTTTGAAGTTGTTGAATTCGCGTGGTGATTTCGTCATAGACACCGTCGTCAAAAAAGGATTTCATGGCCATGGAAATATTAGATTAAATTGGTGCATTAAATTTACAATTTTTATCTTTAGTGCATGTCTAAAAAATCCAATTCATTCCCTATAAAATATTGGTCCGAAGATGACCAACCCAGAGAAAAACTTAAAGATAAAGGAAAAACCGTTTTAAGCGATGCAGAGCTCGTTGCCATATTAATTGGCGCAGGTAGCAAAGAAGAGAGTGCTGTTGATTTATGCAAACGGATTTTATCGAATGTCGATAACAATCTTAGTACCTTAGGGAAATTATCCATTAAACAGTTAATGGAGTTCAAGGGTATAGGTATGGCTAAAGCTATTACCATTCTCGCCGCTTTAGAACTTGGCCGGCGTCGACGTTTAGAGGATGCTTTAAGACCCAAAAAGATAACATCCAGTCATACAGTCTATGATATTATGCAGCCCATAATAGGTGAATTACCACATGAAGAATTTTGGATATTGTACCTTAACAATTCAAATAAAATCCTTCACAAAAATCAATTGAGCAAAGGGGGAATTACAGGAACTTTAGTCGATGTGCGTTTAGTTCTAAAAAATGCCTTAGAGGTTGGTGCCACAGCCTTGATTTTATGTCATAATCATCCCTCTGGAACCTTAAAACCTAGTAAGTCCGATAGGGATATTACTCGAAAACTAAAGTCAGCTGCCCAAAGTCTAGATATTAAAGTTTTGGATCATCTTATTATCACCGAGAAAGCGTATTTTAGTTTTGCGGACGAAGACCTATTGTAAAAGACCAAAATCAAAATACAAACACCAATAACCAATTTAAGACTTTGAAGAATTGAAATTTGGATTTTAGAAATTGAAGATTAAAACAAGTTGTTATTAGTTTACACCCATAAGATTACGCCGCGCTTAAAATACACCTTTAAGCATATCTGTAAGCGCATCCTAGATTTAGATGTGAGGTTTACGTCCAAGGTTGAGGATTTTATAGCGCATAGTAGCCTAAAAATGTCTTATACCAAAAAACCCTTGAGCAGTGAGCTTTTTGTACGCAGTCATGAACTGTTGTTTGAGCAAGGTTTGTCAGATATAGATATTAGCGTGCAGTCATGGGACGATACCAAAGGATTTTTCCCAACAGGTGAACGTAGCGATTTGCCATTCGATATTTTTGCGGCATCGTTTTATCTATTAAGCCGCTATGAAGAGTATCTACCCCACGTAAAGGATGATTATGGGAGATTTATGGCTAAAGAGAGTTTGGCCTATAAACATCGATTTTTAAATCAACCCATTGTAGATATTTGGGCCTATAAATTACAGGCTGTTCTTAAACAACGTTTTCCCGATTTTGTATTTTCTAAGAGGCACTACAAGGTACAACCGGTCATTGACGTACCCATGGCTTTTTATTTCAGAAAAAAAGGCTTACTCAGGACCATAGGCGGAACTTTAGGTGATATCGGAAGGCTGAGGTTAAGACAATTGTACCAACGCTATTCCGTCCTTATGGGATTTAAACGCGATCCCTACGATACCTTTAAATGGATTATTACAAAACAAAAACAATCCGACTTTAAGTTTATGGTATTGTTTTTAATTGGTGATTATTCGACCTATGATAAGAATAACAGTACTAACAAAAAAGAATTTGTATCGCTGATTAAGTCTATTGCCGACTATTGTGATGTAGGATTAAAAGCATCTTATTTTGCGCTTGATGAGGTGTCTGTTTTAAAAAAGGAAAAATTGAAGATGGAATCCATAATTAATACCGAATTAAAAGCGGTGAGACATTCGTTTTCAAAATTGAATCTTCCTAAGTCCTATAGAAATTTAATCGAACTCGAGATCAACCAAGACTTTACGATGGGTTATATAGATACATTAGGGTTTAGGGCAGGGACATGTACGCCATTTCAATGGTACGATTTAGACTACGAAGTACAAACTCCATTAAAAATAAACCCTTACCATTGTTTGGATTATGCCTTATTAAAGTATGAGTCGCAACTCGATAAATCCGAACATTTACAAAGACTTATTGAAGCAATAAAAGCCGTTAATGGTACGTTTGTCCCTATATTTCATAATTACACCTTCAGTAATGTAGACCGTTGGAAAGGGTATAGAGCACTTTTTAATTTAATTATAGAAACCACTGAATGAAGGATAAGATAAAACATGTGTTTTTTGATTTAGACCATACCCTATGGGATTTTGATAAAAACTCGGGCTTGACGTTTAAGAAGATTTTTGAGTTAAACCGTATAGATGTAAGCTTGGATGCCTTTTTAGAAGTCTACGCACCTATCAATCTCGACTACTGGAAACTTTATAGGGAAGAGCGTATTTCTAAGGCCGATTTACGTTATGGTCGTCTAAAAGATGCCTTTGATGCTATAAAAAAGGATGTGGACGATACTATGATTAACCATTTATCCGTTTCCTATATCGAATATCTGACGACATTTAACCATTTGTTTAAAGGGGCTTCTGAAGTGCTGGATTATTTAGGAGATAAATACGAATTGCATATTATCACCAATGGTTTTGAAGAGGCCCAAGAACGAAAATTAAAAAATTCGAATATCAGACATTACTTTAAAACGATTACAAATTCAGAGATGGTAGGTGTAAAAAAACCGAATCCAAAAATTTTTAATTTTGCCTTAGATGTTGCCAATGCCAATGCCGACGAAAGTATAATGATTGGTGACAGTCTCGAAGCTGATATAGAAGGTGCAGAAGGGGTTGGCATGGATACGATATTTTTTAATTGTAGACACCAAACGCTATCGACACCTTATAAAACCATTCATCAATTGATGGATATAAAAACACTGTTATGAAGAAGAACTTTGTATTACTACTAATGTTATTGGGAGGCTTTTTGAACGTAGTATCCCAATCAAAGACTGCCCCTTATAAATATGTCGTTGTGCCCTTGCAATATGATTTTTTAGATGCTAAAGATAAGTTCAGATTAAATACCCTAACGCGGGTATTATTAAAAGGAGAGGGATTTAATGTGTTTTTTAGTGAAGGTGAGCAACTGCCGGAAGATCTCTCAACCAATAGATGCCTGGCCATGTATGCAGATGTCCATAAAGTAAAAGGTGGATTCCTTAAAACAAAGTTGAAAATGTCTTTCAAGGATTGTTTCGGCAATGTCCTTTTAGAATCAGAAGAAGGTGCTAGCAGGGAAAAGGATTTTGCAGTGGCCTATAAAGATGCCCTTAACAAAGCATATGTAACCTTGGATTTCTCAAAAATTCAAAATAAAGCAGTATCAGAACAGTTGGCCTTGGTAAAAGAACCACCTCCTTCACCAGAAATTGATGACGTAGAGGAAGAAGTATTAGATGAAGAGATTGAAATTGTAGAGCAAATAGATCAATCAATTCAAAGGGAAACGAAAAAGGAAGAACAGGTACTTTATGCGCAACCAATTACCAATGGTTTTCAATTGGTCGATACGACACCAAAAAAAGTTATGGTATTGCTTAAAACGGCAAAACCAAATGTCTTTATAGTCAAAGGTAAAAATGCTATTGTTTATAAAGAAAAAGATCAGTGGTTATATTCTGAAACAACAGAAAACAGATATGATGTTGTTCCGCTCAATATTAAATTCTAAGGATCTTATAGGTTTAATAACCATATTTTTCTTTCCATAAGGCTTTTAAATACTTGCGCTGAGACTGTTCTCTCGCGTTATTGCCTGGATTGTATAGCGTGGTATTCTTTATCTCTTCGGGAAGAAACTCGTGTTCCGCAAAATTATTCTCGTAACTATGAGCGTATTTATAGTCATCTCCATAACCCAGTTCTTTCATGAGTTTGGTCGGTGCATTTCTAATAGATAGGGGCACAGATAAATCCCCTGTTTCTCTAACCAATCGCTGTGCTTTGTTTATAGCTTCGTAAGCTGCATTGCTTTTAGGGGAGCTCGCTAAATACGTAGCGCATTGACTTAAAATAATTCGAGATTCGGGATTGCCAATCACGGATACGGCTTGAAAGGTGTTATTAGCAATAACTAGAGCGGTAGGGTTGGCATTGCCAATATCCTCACTGGCTAAAATCAAAAGGCGTCTGGCAATAAATTTCACATCTTCACCGCCTTCAATCATTCGCGCTAAGTAATACACAGCAGCATTGGGGTCACTACCACGTATGGACTTAATAAAGGCCGAAATAATATCGTAATGTTGCTCGCCTGTTTTATCGTAACGTGCAGCTTTATGCTGAACTTGTTTTAACACGAGTTCATTGGTAATACTGATGGATTCATTTTCAAATGAGGTCACCAATAGCTCAAATATGTTAAGTAATTTTCTGGCATCTCCTCCCGAAAGTCGCAACAAGGCTTCGGTCTCCTTTAATTCTATATTTAATTTGGAAATGATCTCGTCTTCTTCCATGGCACGCTTTAGCAAGGCTTCTAAATCAGCTTTGCTAAAAGGGTTTAGCGTATACACCTGGCACCTTGAGAGTAAAGCTGAAATCACTTCAAAACTTGGGTTTTCTGTAGTCGCACCGATTAAGGTCACCCACCCTTTTTCTACAGCTTCTAAAAGTGAATCTTGCTGCGATTTACTAAAACGATGAATTTCGTCAATGAATAGAATAGGGTTCTTAGCCGTAAACAAACCACCGCTTTTTTTAGCCTTATCTATAACCTCCCTAATGTCCTTTACGCCCGAATTTATAGCACTCAGCTTATAAAAAGGGCGTTCAGATTCGTTGGCAATGATATTGGCCAGCGTCGTTTTTCCAATACCGGGTGGTCCCCAAAAAATGAGTGAAGGCACAACTCCACTTTTTATTTGCGCATAAAGCATACCGTCTTTTCCAACCAAATGCTGTTGGCTCAGGTAGTCGTTTAGCGTTTTTGGACGCAGTCGTTCGGCTAAGGGCGTGTTCATAATTCAAAATTACAAAATGCGCTAATAATCTAAGTGCTTATGACAATATTTCATGGTATGGGGTTTTGGTCATAAATTTGAAGTACCTATTGAAATTTTAGTATGTCCTCCGAGCAGTTTAAATATTCGAATTCAATAATCATTTACCCTTTACTAATTGTATTTATTATATGGTTAGTGTTTTGGTATCAGATAAATATCGATTATGGCATTAAATCTTTTGGTATAAAACCCCAAAAGCTAGAGGGGCTTCTCGGTATTTTTACAAGTCCATTTTTGCATGCCAACATAGAACATTTGTATAACAACTCAATCCCGCTTTTTGTACTGTCCTTATCGCTTTTTTATTTCTACAATAAAATTGCCTGGAAAGTACTGCTTTATGGCATTCTATTGTCTGGTGTATTGACATGGATTATTGGCAGGTCTGGGAATCATATAGGAGCCAGTGGATTGATATATGTTTTGGTGAGTTTTATATTTTTCAAAGGCATTTTTGCAAAGCACTATCGGCTTATCGCATTATCCTTAATGGTCATATTTTTATACGGCAGTATGATTTGGTATGTGTTTCCTATTAAAGATGGAATATCTTGGGAAGGTCATTTGGGAGGGTTGATCTCTGGGTTCGTTTTTGCACTTATATTTAGAAAGCAAGTCGCTCAACCAGAACGCTATAAATGGCAACAACCTGATTATAACGAGGAGGACGATCCTTTTATGAGGCATTTTGATGAAGATGGAAATTTCATTGAAGTGTTACCTGAGGATGACATAGCAACAGGCGACACATCAGAACCTGATGAAAGTCAAACAATAAAAATCAAGTATATTTTCAAAAAGAAGGACGATTAGTTAAGATGTATTCATGATATAAGGTATCCTATTCCATTATGTATTGAATTTGGATCTATTCTAGGGTATTTAAACCTAAAATTGAGAAAAAGATCTGAATTAGATAAGGTTTGCAGAGCGTAGTATTAAATACATGTGTCAATGTAAAAGAGGCGATTCGTTTTTAAGCGAATGGCCTCTTTTAGGACTAACACAATTTGTTTCAATTGCTTGGAAAGGCCCATAAATCGTCATCTAGCAGATGACCACCTTGGGCTGAAATAGCCGAAGTATAGTTGGCTTCATTATTTAAGCGTTCAGTTATTGGATATAAAAAACGTCTAGGAATAACTAAAGATGGATTTAAACTGGGCACTGCATCTGGACTAGGTGTCAATGCTGGATAACCAGTACGTCTGTAATCTACCCAGGCTTCGATCGGTGCATTACCATAGAGTGCTTTATATTTTTCTGTAATAATAATTTCAATTTTTTGTTCCGTAGTACCAGTTAAGGTTAAAGCATTGACATAGCTGGAAGGATCCGAAATTCCCATGTAATTCATATTTGCAGTAACAGCATCCTGTAAAGCCGTCAGTGCGTCGGTATCACTGCCATTAGTTCGGACTAAAGCTTCAGCCTCAATAAATTTTACTTCCCAATAGGATATAAGCGGAGTAGGTGAGTTTGGTTGTCCCCAAAAAAGGTCACCATCGGTAAAATCTTCACCGTTTGAAGTGTATAAAGATAATCTGGGATCTCCGGTCATCATATTATTTAGAGTTGTTCCAAAACCTAAGGTACTTGGCCTATCAAATTCGAATAGATATAGTGGATTTGAGTTTTGTGCAGGTAATGAAAAAGTAAAATCTGGTTGATTTGACACTTCGCTTAAAGCTTGTTGTGCTTCAGTTAAAGCATTTTGAGCAGCAGAAGGATCTACCGAAGTTAAGTGCAAATAATAACGCGCTTTAAGGGCATGGGCCGTTTCATCCCAATTAACATTACCTATTATGGTGCCACCTATACCATTGCCAACACCGTCGGCCAAGGCTTCATCAAGTAAAGTTTGTATGGTATTATAAATATCTTCCTGGCTGTCATAGACAGGAGTAAGGTTTCCTGTAGATTGCGCCTCGAAAGCTTCGGTGTATGGAATGTCTCCCCAGGTACAGGTGGCAAAGCCCAGATTAGCGGCCATATATAGCTTTGCTAAAGCACTCACCTCGCCTGAGAAATTTTTTATGATATAATCACAGTCGGTTAAAGTGCCTGCACCATATAAGCCAAAATCCCATGCATCGTCTATATCACTTTCACCTATGTTATATTGTGCATATTGCGCTTGTTGTGCATCTAAACCATCAAAATGCTGTATGACAATACCGGCAATTCTGCCGTTAAGTGCGACTAGGTTTCTATGGGTTTGTGTGATCATACCTGGATATACAACGCTGGCATTTACAGTAGCAGGGTTGTCAGGGTCTACGTTGACTTCGGTGATTTCACAAGAAAAATGTTGAAGTGTTAAAATGAGTATTGCTATATGTGTTATCTTTTTCATAATGGTCTAAAAATTAAATTTAACATCAAGTCCGTAAGATTTGGTATTAGGCTGATTGAAATAATCCAATCCAATGCCGTTTGTATCACCAGTGAGATTGGTTTCGGGGTCTACGCCCGGGTAGTCTGTACTTAACCATAAGTTTCTGCCAAAGGCAGATATAGTAACAGTTTCAATAAAAAAATTCTCCAATATTTTTTCTGGCAAACTGTATGACAATGTAATTTCTCGCAGTCTAACCCAAGAGGCGTCATACACGTTTGACTCTGATAATCCACCAAAACCGTAGCGTCTCCAAAAATTATTATTTTCGCTAATGGTGTTGTCAAAATATGGGACTACTTGGGTATTTGGCTGTCCAGTGGATTGAACTATGCCTTGGAAAACAGTGCTTCCCTCTCTTATTGATGTTCTAGCCGAAGTTCCAAAGTAATCCAAAATTCCACATGTACCGCACCATACATCGCCGCCTTGCCTTATGTCAAATAATACGGAAAGACTCAAATTCTTATAGGTGAATGTATTACTTATACCAGCAAGCCAGTCGGGTATGGGGTCACCTACGATACCATCCGTAGAATCGCCTAAAGGATAGCCAGCGTCATCAATTAAGATTTGACCATTTTCATCCCGTAAAAAGCGTGATCCAAAAATAGAGCCGAAAGATTCACCTTCTTTGGCTACGGAGGACGTACCTGAAAACCCATTTAGTGTTATAACCTGATCTGGAGATTCTAATTCTTCGACCACATTATCGTAAGTCGTCCAATTAATACTTACATCCCATGAAAAGTTAGTTGTTCTTATGGGTGCACCACCAAGAGAAACTTCAACACCTTTGTTAGATATCAATCCAATATTATCAAATCGGTCTATAAAACCAGAAGAAGGGGCAATATCAACGGGAATGATTTGATCTTTGGTTTCCCTATTGTAATAGGTCATATCGAAAAGTAACCGATTGTCAAAAAACTTAAATTCTAAACCAGCTTCAAATTCTGTTGTTTCTTCAGGTTTGAGATTGAGGTTTCCCGCTCTAGAGGACTGCTCAAATGATATGACATCGTAGGCAGGAAATAGCGCACTTTGAATAAAACCATCACCAGATGCGGTATAGCCAATAAAATTGGTTGACGTTGCGTATTGAGGAGCATCATTACCCGTTTTTCCATACGATAATCTGAGTTTCGCATAATTCACCGTATTAGAATCTTTAAAAAGTAGGTCATTAAAAATAAAACTAGAACCGATAGAATACGATTGAAATGTGTTATTACCCACGGGCAAGGTTGACGACCAGTCATTTCTGAAAGATGGCGTTAGATATAGAATATCCTTATAATTAAGTGTAGCCGTTACAAACGCACCGATTAATTTTCTATTTGTTCTGGTACCTTCAAAATTTTGTGTCGTCTCGGTATTGATTAAGTTGAAAAACCCAGGGATTGACATACCATCACCGAAAGTAGTTCTTCTATTAGATTTGGTATAAAACCCGTCATAACCTAAATTAAAGTTTAAATTTATAGTCTCAGTTAAGCTTCGAAATCCAGACACAATCGCATTCCAATTCACGTCTTGGTTATAGATATTATCCAAGATGACCCTACCGTTACTAAAGCTAGCGTCCAAAATGTCAAAACCTATTGTTCTGACATCTGTATATCTATCAATAGATGCTGTGGTTCTAAAGGTTAGCCAGTCATTAAATTGATAATTGAGCCCCATTTTACCAATGATACGGTTGACATCATCTTCATTTTTGTTCCTAGCGACTGTAAAATAGGGGTTGTTATAAATACCATCTCTGTAGCTTCGGTGACCTGGTAATTCTTGGCCTGGAATATCATAATAATAGGAGGAAGGGCTATCCGCTGCTTCTTGTCCTATGAGCCCATTTCCATTATCGAACGTTGGAGACGTTCTTGTTAAGCCAAGCATAATCCCTGATATGTTAGAACCTCTTTGAACCCTATTTCCACCAGAGGTGGTATATTGAGCGGATGCATTTAATGAAATTTTATCCGACATTTTAGCATCCAAATCCAGTCTAAACGTTTTCCTTGCAAATTCCTCATTGGGAGATATACCTTTTTGGGACAGGTTGCCAATAGATGCTCTATATCGTACAACATCATTACCACCACTTGCAGCAATATTAAAATCGTAGATTTCCCCTGTTTTAAAAAAGTCATAGTGGTCATAAGTCTGTGCTGCTATACCATTACCAGCACCGACTGGGACCAAACGCCCGTTAGGGTTAAAGGGGTATGTGCTATCCCCATCGTATTCTAATGTAGAGACCCTGGGTCCCCAAGAATCCCCTTCAAAAGTTTCTGGGCCCCTCCATATTTGGTTTCCGTTAGTGTCAATACCACCTTGGGCAAACTCTCGTTGTAAACTAGGGGCTTGGTTAAATTCCGAGAAACTAAAGGAGCTATTAACACTGATTCTCGTTTTTCCGGATTTTCCTTTCTTAGTGGTGATGATAACAACACCATTAGCGGCTCTTAATCCATAAAGTGTTTGAGCTGCAATACCCTTAAGTATTGAAATATCTTCAATGTCTGACGAGTTTAAGTCGATGGCTCTGTTAGAAAAGTCAGAACCTGCCAAACTAGAGTTATTAAATGTTGTTGTTGGGTCTTCGGAAAAGGAGGAGTTATCAATAGGTACGCCATCTACGACAAATAATGGTGAGTTTGATCGGGTAATTGATGTATTACCTCTAATTCTTATATTAGCAGAAGCACCAACAGAGCCAGATGAAGCGGTGACTTGAACACCTGCCGCTTTAGAGCTTAAAGCTGTGGCGATGTTCGCCTCCCTAGAATTTGTTACTTCCGTTGAGCCTACGGATTCCACGGCATAACTCAAGGATCTTGGTTTGGCGGTAATGCCTTGGGCAACTATAACAACTTCCTCTAAGGCTTCTGTATCTTCCTCCATTGATACATTAATAATGTTAGAGGTGCCTATGGTGATGCTTAAGGTCTTAAAACCCAAATAGGAGAATTCTAAGATATCGCCTTCACTAGCCACTATGGAATAATTGCCGTCCAAATCAGTTTGGCTTCCTGTAGTTGTTCCTTTTTTGAGGATATTTACCCCGGGGAGAGGGATATTGTCCGATGCAGATGTTACGGTCCCAGTAATTGTTCTTTCTTGTGCAAAACATAGTTGCATCCCAAGCGCTAGTATTAGCACTATAATTCCCCTAGATTTTGTTTTCATATGGTTGTGTATTAAGATTTCAAAATCACTAATAAACGGGGTAAGATTTTTTGAAAAAGGACGAACCGTAGGGTAGACCCTTTAGAAAAACACTAATAAATGGGGTAATGTTTTAAAATAATACTAAGTGAGGGGTGAGAATTCAAGAGTTTTTATCGTGTAAAAATTCCTAAAAAAATCTTAAAATAGTATTGTATTTTCAAAATTATTAATAAAAAATTAAATAATCAATTAAAATTTAACAAAAATTAAGGAAAATTTTATTTTTTCGTTAAATAAATTACCTTTTTTTACTAAAACATTAACCGAATGCTTTGAGTTTATTGGTAGGAAAGACGTAAAAGACTAATTTTTAATACGTTGCCGCACAACTTCATATAAAAACGCTCCGCAAGCCACCGAAACGTTTAAAGAGGCTATCTCTCCTAAAATTGGAAGCTTAGCCTGTTGGTCCACAACTTTTAAAACGGAGGGATTAATACCCCTGCCTTCAGAGCCCATAATAATAGCACAAGGCTCCTTAAAAGATACATCGTATATAAAATCGTCAGCTTTTTCCGTAGCAGCGATGACTTTTACACCAGAGGATTGCATATGAAAAACAGCATCTTTTATATGATCAACCTTACAAATTGGTATTTTAAAAATGGCTCCAGCACTTGTTTTAATCGTATCACCATTTATTGGTGCTCCGCCTTTTTTCTGAATGATAATCCCAGAAACTCCTGTACATTCAGCAGTACGGACTATGGCGCCAAAGTTTCTCACATCGCTTAACTGATCTAATAAGAGAAATAAAGGTGTTGTTCCCGATTCAAACGCATTGATAACTAGATCATCAATATTATGGAAGGCAATGGGAGAAATTTGAGCTACGGCTCCTTGATGATTGCCTTTGGTTAATCGGTTTAATTTTTCAATAGGAACGTAAGATGAATTGATGCCTTCGGACCTTAGCAAATGCTCTAACTCTTGGAAGAGTTCACTTCTTACTCCTTTCTGAACAAAAACCTTATCGATAGTTTCACCAGATTTTATCGCTTCTATTATGGCGCGAATTCCAAAAATTGTGGTCTCATTTTTCATATGAGGCAAAAGTATAAAAAAACCATCCTAATTGAGGATGGTTTAAAACTTAATGGGTTTTCTAGAATTATTGTTTTATAACTTTCTTGCTCAGGCTATTTTGACCGGCATAAATTTTAATAAGATATACACCGCTAGGTTGTTCTGATAAATCAACCTTTGAGCTTTGGGTAACTAACACCTTTCTTCCTAAAATATTGTAAACTTCAACGCTATCAATCGCGCTATTAGATTCTACATGTATCACATCTTTTGTCGGGTTAGGGTAAATGGTGGTACTCACCTGATCGAATTCGGATATACTAAGTTCATTGCATGGAGTCAAGTCTGGATTACCTTCAATAGGGCTTCCGGGGGTGAGATCTCTTCCTGAAAAAGCAGGATAATCGGGTGCAAATTTTATAGCTCTAAACAAACGCGGATTAACAGGTGAACCGAACTGGGAGGCCACACTGCCATCTGAATTGTTCATAGGATTTATATACTCCCAAACCTTATTGTCATTGCTGTCTAACTCAAAAACATAACCATCAAAACCTTCACAAACTAAAATGTTGCCATTCGGTAATTGTTGAGCACTACTCAAAATGGCAGTGTAGAACTCTGAAGGGTCGGTGGAAAGATCTTTATAGGTGTAATCTGGAGTTAACGGCCCATAAGCAGAGTTTGCTACATAGTCATAAACACCTAGAGAAGACTCTGGAGGTGTCATGATATCTACTTGAGAAAAACTAGGATTGCGCTCAATACCATTATTAAAGAGAATAATTTTATCCTCATTGGGGAGACCAGACTCAATAAAGTGCGGATAATGTTGTCCAAATAAGACTCTATCTGCTGAAGTACCCTGATCATAGGCCTCGGGATTACCCCATCGATATAAGAAATCGCCACCTCGTCCGTAGGTTCCTCCAGAACCAGTAGCGGCTTCAGCGGTAGTCGTTGAATGATCTATAATGTAAATTTCACTCAAATGTCTAGAACTTAGAATAATCTGGTCGCGTTCTGCATTGTATTGCATAGAATTAATATGGAGCCAGTTTCTGGCACCATCAAGGCCATTTAAGAAATTGATATCTAAGCGTTGTGGATTATCAGCAACGACCCCAAAATTATCTTTAGTATTGTCAAAATCTTGAATAAGATGATCCTTTACATTCCACTCCCAAACGATATTGGCATTATCAGTACCTACAGGTTCTATTTCTATAATCTGTTCGTTGTAGAGTTCGTTTTGAGAAAGCATGGCTGGGTTTCTTCCTGCTTGTATGGCCTCTCCATTCGTCATTGGAGTTATAGCCAAAACCAAGATGTTTCCGTTAGGTAGGGGATAAACATCATGATGTTGTCTAAAACTATCAGTGCTGTAGGTATAAGACCATAATAAATTATCATCCCAGTCATACAGCTCTATAATACCACCAATACCACCTAAATTTAAAGCACTTGTAGAATTGTCCGATTTACCTGCCCTTAATAAATTGCCATTAGGCAAAAGATACACAGCATTGCCTGGAAGTAGTGCACTGTTCCATTCATTGACCACCTCTCCACAATTGTTTATAAGAAACGTCTTTGTGTTTGATGTAAACAGTGTGTAACCCTCAAAGGCATCTTCGGTGATTGAAATTGTGCCAACTGTATTCTGTGATAAAATGACATAGGGCACACATAAAAAAATAAAGAGTAAATTTTTCATCATTGCATTTTCTTTTTGTAGCTCTCAAATTTATTAGAATATTCTTAGTATTCAAAATGTAGCTGTTAAACTTACGTGTACCTTAGAATCGGATAGCCGAAACTGCCTGTTTTCAGATTTGCCGCTAGAGTAATTTAACCTAAACAGGCCTGCATTGGTCAATAAACCCAATCCAAAACCAAAACCAAATAACTTTTCTTTGGTATTTGTAATCTGATTTTCAAAATAGGCAGCGTCTAAAACGGAATGTACATATATCCCATTGCTCAACCGATAGCGATATTCCGTATTAATGACACCATATAAATTGGCAACGAGGCTATTTTCTTCAAAACCACGGATAGAATTGATGCCACCAAATCTAAACAGCTCATTGTCGAGATAATCATCTGATGTTAGGATAGCACCATTAAATCGGGTGTAGATACTGTTCTTGGGGTTTAAGTTGAAAATCTTAAAGGTGTTTAAATTAAAAACGGTTTGACTTTGACTTCCGAGGTCATTTTCTCGATCCCCAAAACCGGATGATAAATCAAAAAGAAAATTTATAGGAAACAGCGGATCGTAAAATTGAGGTTTAGTATAGTTGTAGCTTATCGTCAAATAATTAGAGGTGTAATCATTTAAAATAGAGGTGTCATTATCCAATAGATTTGAAGAATTGGTGGTTGTAATTCCCATCGCTACCCTATGTTGGGCATTGATTTGGTAATTCACTTTTGCATATTGCCTAGCATTAGAAAATGTGGTGTCCTTTCTAAAAATGTTTAGTCCTACCTCTAATCCAATAGGGGAGCCAAACAAAAAGGGTAAATCCGCATCTACTCTAAATGTTTGTTGATCTATTTCATCGCTTTTGTAAAAAAGATTTAGGGTTTCACCAAAGTTAAGGTTGTTAATCAGTCTTAAATCCAGATAGCCATCAAATTCAATCCTATTGGTATTTTCGTTGGTACCAAAACCCAGAAAACCATCAAAGTTGTTCACCCGGGTTTTTTCTATATATAGGTACAACGTCGTGGAATCTTTGGTGAAGAGTACCTCTGGGTCTCTTATTTTATTGGCGAAGCGCAAATCTTCTAATAACTCAACCTTGTCTTTAATGGCATTGAGATTAAAGGTTTTGCCAGTTCTTAATTTCAAAAATCGCTTGATATACGATTGCGGAAATTTTTCATAACCTTTTACGATGATTTTATCAATCCGTCTTTTCTGATTAGACACAATTTTTAAATCCGCGGTAATCAAATGTGGATTTTGTTTTGAAATATTGACTAACTGTAGGGTCGAAAATGGATCGCCTTGCTCGGCTAGTTTTGAATTTAATACATTAAGCGAAGGTTCAAGTTGCGTAATGTCCAATTCGAAAGCGCGGTCTCTCGCAGTATGGTCGATAAAATTTAATAATTCAGTATCAAAGATTGAATCATATTTAATTTGTATGCGATGTATTTTGGTTCCTAAATAGAACTGCGCTTTAAATAGCGTGTCGTTTTGTTTAGTTAAAGAGTCTAGAGTAGTGTCTATATAGCCCAGTCGGGTGAGCTTGTATTTAAGCGTATCCAATTCGGATGCTATAGCTAAATAATTGCCAAATGATGCCTTGTAACCAATGGAGTCAACTACTGCGGTTTTATTCTCATTTTCCGCTTCCACTTTTAAAGTGAGCGATTGACTTCTAATTTGGTTTGAAAAAACCAAAAGCAAAAGCATCATAAAACGTTTTAAAACTATCATTAAATCTTAAAGGAATAACTCAAAAGATAACGTAAAAATAGACCATTATATATATGTGAAAAATGAATCCTATTATTTCTTCAAAAAATAAATTATCAACTATTTGAATTATAAATATATATTTCTACCTTTGCAGCCCTCAAAAGTGGGGGTTAACAAAATATTTATATAGTAATATATGCCAACAATTTCACAATTAGTACGAAAAGGAAGAGCCAAAATAACCAAGAAGAGTAAATCGGCTGCTTTGGATTCGTGTCCGCAAAGACGTGGTGTATGTACTCGTGTTTATACAACGACACCTAAAAAACCTAACTCAGCAATGCGTAAGGTAGCAAGGGTTCGTTTAACAAACGGAAACGAGGTTAATGCATACATCGGTGGAGAAGGTCACAACTTGCAAGAGCACTCGATAGTATTGGTTAGAGGTGGAAGGGTAAAAGATTTGCCAGGTGTTAGATATCACATCGTTCGTGGTGCATTGGATACAGCAGGTGTTGCTGGTCGCACACAACGTCGATCTAAGTATGGTGCAAAACGCCCTAAAAAGTAATTTAAAACTTTAAGAAGAAGACATGAGAAAAAGAGCAGCAAAAAAGAGACCGCTTTTACCAGACCCAAGATTTAACGATCAGTTGGTAACACGTTTTGTGAACAACATGATGTGGGATGGTAAGAAGTCTGTAGCTTTTAAAGTATTCTACGATGCAATTGATATTGTTGAGGAGAAAAAAAATAATGACGAAAAAACCGCTCTAGAGGTTTGGAAAGATGCTTTATCTAATGTGATGCCTCACGTAGAAGTACGTAGTCGTCGTGTTGGTGGTGCAACATTCCAAATTCCAATGCAAATTCGTCCAGATCGTAAAGTATCAACGGCCATGAAATGGTTGATTGGCTATGCGCGCAAAAGAAACGAAAAATCTATGGCACAACGTTTAGCAGCAGAAATCTTAGCTGCAGCTAAAGAAGAAGGTGCAGCCGTTAAGAAAAGAGTCGATACTCACAAAATGGCAGAAGCAAACAAAGCATTCTCACACTTTAGATTTTAATTAAGACAATGGGAAGAGATTTAAAATATACTAGAAATATAGGTATTGCAGCACATATTGATGCTGGTAAAACAACTACAACAGAGCGTATCCTTTATTATACAGGTGTATCTCACAAGATTGGTGAAGTACACGATGGTGCTGCTACAATGGACTGGATGGAGCAAGAGCAAGAAAGAGGTATTACTATTACTTCTGCTGCTACAACTTGTACATGGAACTTTCCATTAGAAAATGGTCAGCCTACTCCTGATACAAAAGGTTACCACTTTAATATCATCGATACTCCCGGTCACGTTGACTTTACTGTTGAGGTGAACCGTTCTTTACGTGTATTAGACGGTTTGGTATTCTTGTTTAGTGCCGTTGATGGTGTTGAGCCACAATCTGAAACTAACTGGAGATTAGCGGATAACTATAAGGTACCACGTATTGGTTTCGTAAATAAAATGGACCGTCAAGGCTCTAACTTTATGAACGTTTGCCAACAGGTAAAAGATATGTTAGGTTCTAACGCTGTGCCAATCGTTATGAACATTGGTGATGAGGCGGACTTTAAAGGTATCGTTGACTTAGTGAAGAACCGTGCGATCGTATGGCACGATGAAACACAAGGGGCAACTTTTGATGTTATTGATATTCCAGAGGAATTGAAAGCTGAAGCTGCTGAATTAAGAGCGCACCTTATTGAAGAAGTAGCGAGTTATGATGAAAATCTTCTTGAAAAATTCATGGAAGATGAAGATTCAATTACAGAAGATGAAGTTCATGCTGCGTTAAGAGCTGCGGTAATGGATATGTCTATCATTCCGATGATTTGTGGTTCTGCCTTCAAAAATAAAGGGGTACAGTTCTTATTAGATGCTGTATGTCGTTACTTGCCTTCTCCTGTAGATAAGGAGGCAATTGTAGGTACCGATCCAGATTCTGACAATGAGATTGCACGTAAGCCAGATGTAAAAGAACCATTTTCTGCTTTAGCATTTAAGATTGCTACAGATCCTTTCGTAGGTCGTTTAGCATTCTTTAGAGCCTATTCAGGTCGTTTAGATGCAGGTTCATATGTATTGAATAATAGATCAGGTAAAAAAGAGCGTATCTCTCGTATTTACCAAATGCACTCTAACAAGCAAAATGCGATTGAGTTTATTGAAGCTGGTGATATTGGAGCTGCAGTAGGATTTAAAGATATTAAGACAGGTGATACCCTTTCGGATGAAAAGAATCCAATCGTATTAGAATCGATGGACTTCCCAGATCCAGTAATCGGTATCGCGGTTGAGCCTAAAACAAAGGCCGATGTTGATAAGTTAGGGATGTCTTTAGCAAAATTAGCTGAAGAAGATCCAACATTTACAGTAAGAACTGACGAAGCTTCAGGTCAGACCATTATTTCTGGTATGGGTGAGCTTCACTTAGATATTATTGTTGACCGTTTGAAGCGTGAGTTCAAGGTAGAGGTTAACCAAGGTCAGCCTCAAGTAGAGTACAAGGAAGCGATTACACAGCGTGCAGAACACAGAGAAGTTTACAAAAAGCAATCTGGTGGACGTGGTAAATTCGCAGACATTGTATTTACACTAGAGCCTGCTGAAGAAGGTAAGCAAGGTTTAGAGTTCGTTTCTGAGATTAAAGGTGGTAACGTACCAAAAGAATTTGTTCCTTCTGTAGAGAAAGGTTTCAAACAAGCTATGGTTAACGGTCCATTAGCAGGATACGAAGTAGATGCTATGAAAGTGACCTTAACAGATGGGTCTTACCACGATGTGGATTCTGATCAGTTATCATTCGAATTGGCTGCAAAATTAGGATTTAAAGCTGCTGCAAAAGCTGCAAAAGCGGTGATCATGGAGCCAATCATGAAATTAGAAGTGTTAACACCTGAAGAATACATGGGTGATATTGTAGGTGACCTTAACCGTCGTCGTGGTCAAGTAAATGACATGAGCGATAGAGCAGGTTCTAAAGTGGTGAAGGCTAATGTACCATTATCTGAAATGTTTGGTTATGTAACAGCATTGAGAACATTATCTTCTGGTAGAGCAACTTCAACTATGGAATTCTCTCACTATGCAGAGACACCTCAAAATATATCTGAAGAAGTCATTAAAGCAGCAAAAGGCGTAGAAGCTTAAAACTAAAAAGAAAATGAGTCAGAAAATTAGAATAAAATTAAAGTCTTACGATCATAATTTAGTTGACAAGTCTGCTGATAAGATTGTAAAAACAGTAAAGAGCACAGGTGCTGTGGTAACAGGTCCAATTCCATTACCAACACACAAGAAAATTTTCACTGTGTTACGTTCACCTCATGTTAACAAGAAGTCTAGAGAACAATTTCAATTAAGCTCTTACAAGCGCTTATTGGATATCTACTCTTCATCTTCTAAAACGATTGACGCGTTGATGAAGCTTGAGTTACCAAGTGGTGTTGAGGTTGAGATAAAAGTCTAACAGAGTTTTATCGAAATCCCGAACTCGTTTCGGGATCTCAGGAAAAGAGTAAAAAAGATCCTGAATCAAGTTCAGGATAAAATGTCCGGAGCTGCGAGCGAAGGAAAAACGGTAAAAAATACAATTCAAGGCTGAAGCGTATTTTCAGCCTTGAGTTTTAAATAACAAATAGTAATAATTAATAATAAATAAATATGTCTGGGTTAATTGGAAAAAAAATCGGTATGACCAGCATTTTCGATGAAAATGGAAAGAACATTCCATGTACAGTTATCGAAGCAGGTCCATGTATCGTTACCCAAGTCAGAACTGAAGAAGTGGATGGTTATAATGCCCTTCAATTAGGTTTCGATGACGCGACAGAAAAAAGCGCTAATAAGGCTGCCACAGGGCACGCTAAAAAAGCGGGTACTTCTGTAAAACGCAAAGTCGTAGAATTTAAAGGTTTTGACGAGGAGTACAAGTTAGGTGATGCGATCACTGTTGAGCAATTTATCGAAGGAGAGTTCGTGGATATTTCAGGAACTTCTAAAGGTAAAGGTTTTCAGGGTGTTGTAAAGCGTCATGGATTTGGTGGTGTAGGTCAAGCAACACATGGTCAGCACAACCGTTTAAGAGCTCCAGGTTCTATTGGTGCAGCTTCATATCCTGCAAGAGTATTTAAAGGAATGAAAATGGCCGGAAGAATGGGTGGTGACACAGTTAAAGTTCAAAATTTAAGAGTGTACAAAGTAGTTCCAGAAAAGAACTTACTTGTTGTTAAAGGATGTGTTCCTGGACACAAAAACTCTTATGTAATTATTGAGAAATAATGAAAGTAGCAGTTTTAGATATAAACGGAAAAGATACGGGTAGAACAGCTGAGCTTTCTAAAGACGTATATGCTATTGAGCCTAATAATCATGCGGTGTATTTGGATGTTAAGCAATACTTAGCCAACCAAAGACAAGGAACGCACAAGGCAAAAGAAAGAGCAGAGATTACAGGAAGTACACGTAAGATTAAAAAACAAAAAGGAACAGGTACAGCACGTGCGGGTTCTATTAAGTCTGGTGTATTTAAAGGTGGTGGTCGTATGTTTGGTCCTAGACCAAGAAATTACGGTTTTAAATTAAACAAAAACGTAAAGCGATTAGCACGTAAATCGGCATTAAGTATCAAAGCAAATGATAAGTCGATCGTTGTATTGGAAGACTTCAATTTTGACGCTCCAAAGACGAAAAACTTCATCAATGTTTTGAAGGCCTTAGAGATCGATAGCAAAAAATCGCTGTTTGTGTTGGGTGACACGAATAATAATGTATATTTGTCGTCGCGCAATTTGAAAGGTTCTGAGGTTGTAACCGCTTCAGAATTAAGCACTTATAAAATTATGAACGCTAATAAAGTTGTTCTTTTAGAAGGTGCATTAGAAGGAATTGAATCGAACTTAAGTAAATAGAACACAGATGAGTATCTTAATTAAACCGATTATCACAGAAAAAGCAACCATGCAAAGTGAGTTGTTAAATGCGTATGCATTTGAAGTGAACACAAAGGCGAACAAGGTAGAAATCAAAAAAGCGGTGGAAGCTGCTTACGGTGTTTCTGTAGAAAAAGTTCGTACTATAAATGTCCGTCCAGATAGAAGAACACGTTACACAAAAACGGGTATTCAACATGGTAAAACAAATGCTGTTAAAAAGGCAATTGTACAACTGGCGGAAGGTGAGACAATAGATTTGTACGCTAACATGTAAAAAAGGTTTTGGGTATTAGGGATGAGGTATTAGAAACTCATAGTTGAGCAGAAAAATATTTAAAACCTAAAAACCAAAAGCAAAAAACAAAAAAATGTCAGTAAGAAAATTAAAACCGATCACATCAGCTCAGCGTTTTAGAGTAGTTAATGGATTTGACGCCATTACTACTGATAAGCCGGAGAAAAGCTTGCTTGCTCCGAAAAAAAGATCTGGTGGTAGAAACAGTCAAGGAAAAATGACCATGCGCTATATTGGTGGAGGTCATAAGAAGAAGTATCGTATCATTGATTTTAAACGTAATAAAACTGGAATTCCAGCAGAGGTTAAGACCATTGAATACGATCCAAACAGAACAGCTTTTATCGCATTATTGAACTATCAAGATGGTGAAAAACGTTACATCATCGCTCAAAATGGTTTACAAGTGGGACAAAATGTTGTATCTGGTGAAAAGGGTATTGCTCCAGAAATTGGAAATGCGATGCCTTTAAGTGAAATACCTCTAGGTACTATTATTTCTTGTATAGAGTTACGTCCTGGTCAAGGTGCTGTTATGGCGCGTAGTGCAGGGGCTTTTGCTCAGTTAATGGCAAGAGATGGCAAGTTTGCAACGATCAAATTACCATCTGGTGAAACAAGAATGGTATTAGCAGCGTGTATGGCGACGATAGGTGTTATTTCTAACTCAGATCATCAGTTGATTGTATCTGGTAAAGCAGGTAGAAGCAGATGGTTAGGAAGACGTCCACGTACAAGACCAGTAGTTATGAACCCAGTTGATCATCCAATGGGTGGTGGTGAAGGTAAATCTTCAGGTGGTCACCCAAGATCTAGAAACGGTATTCCAGCTAAAGGTTATAGAACACGTTCTAAGACGAAAGCGAGTAACAAGTATATTGTAGAACGTAGAAAGAAATAATTAAGATAGTATGGCACGTTCATTAAAAAAAGGACCTTATATCCATTATAAATTAGAGAAGAAAGTTGCAGAAAATGTAGCTTCAAACAAAAAGACTGTTATTAAAACTTGGTCTAGAGCATCAATGATTTCTCCAGATTTCGTTGGTCAGACCATTGCAGTTCACAACGGTCGTCAGTTTGTTCCAGTATACATTACTGAAAACATGGTAGGTCATAAATTAGGAGAATTTTCACCAACACGATCGTTTAGAGGTCATGCAGGTGCTAAAAATAAAGGTAAAAAATAAGAATCATGGGAAGTCGTAAAAAACAAATGGCGGAAGCTATTAAGGCTGAGAAAAAGCAGGTTGCTTTTGCTAAGCTAAATAACTGTCCTACATCCCCAAGAAAGATGCGTTTAGTAGCGGATTTAGTAAGAGGAGAAAAGGCTGAAAAAGCGCTTCAGATTCTTAGGTTTAGCCCTAAAGAAGCGTCGCGTCGTTTAGAGAAATTGGTAATGTCAGCCATTGCCAACTGGCAAGCTAAAAACGAAGATGCAGATGTTGAGGAAGCCAATCTTTATATCAAAGAGATTAGAGTAGATGGCGGCACAATGTTAAAGCGTTTACGCCCAGCACCTCAAGGTAGAGCACACAGAATTAGAAAGCGTTCTAATCACGTTACAGTGGTTATCGATGCATTAAATAAAACACAAAGCTAAGATAGAGATATGGGACAAAAGACAAATCCAATCGGAAATCGTTTAGGTATTATCAGAGGATGGGAATCTAACTGGTATGGCGGAAATGATTATGGAGATAAACTTGCTGAGGACGATAAGATCCGTAAGTACATCCATGCGCGTTTATCTAAAGCTAGTGTAAGTAGAGTAATTATTGAGCGTACGCTTAAACTTGTAACCGTTACTATCACTACTGCTAGACCTGGTATTATTATCGGAAAAGGTGGTCAAGAGGTAGACAAGCTGAAAGAAGAGCTTAAAAAAATTACTGGTAAAGAAGTTCAGTTGAACATCTTTGAGATTAAAAGACCAGAACTAGATGCACATTTAGTTGCAGCAAGTATTGCCCGTCAGATAGAAAGCAGAATTTCTTACAGACGTGCAATCAAAATGGCTATCGCTGCAGCAATGCGTATGAATGCTGAAGGAATCAAAGTTCAAATTAGTGGTCGTTTAAACGGAGCTGAAATGGCACGTTCTGAGCACTACAAAGAAGGACGTATTCCGTTATCTACATTTAGAGCAGATATTGATTATGCGCTTGTTGAAGCACATACTACTTATGGTAGATTAGGTGTGAAGGTGTGGATTATGAAAGGTGAAGTCTATGGAAAAAGAGAACTTTCTCCATTAGTAGGTCTTTCTAAGCAAAAAGGAAAAGGTGGACGTGGTGGAAACAAAAACCAACGTCGTAGAAAGTAATTTTTTAAAGAAAAGAAAAAATGTTACAGCCTAAAAGAACAAAATTTCGTAAGCAGCAAAAAGGTCGTATGAAGGGTAATTCCGGAAGAGGACATTTGTTATCAAATGGAACCTTCGGAATCAAATCATTAGACTCGTCTTTTATAACTGCACGTCAAATAGAAGCAGCACGTATTGCCGCTACACGTTACATGAAAAGAGAAGGATCGTTATGGATTAAAATATTTCCAGACAAGCCTATCACTAAGAAGCCTCTTGAAGTACGTATGGGTAAAGGTAAAGGTGCCGTTGAGTATTGGGCAGCTGTTGTAAAACCAGGACGCATATTATTCGAAGTAAGTGGTGTACCATTAGACGTTGCTCAAGAAGCATTGCGTTTAGCAGCACAAAAACTTCCTGTAAAAACTAAGTTTATCATAGCTAGAGATTACGAAGCTTAATAAAAAGAATTATGAAGCAATCAGAAATTAAACAGCTTTCCACAGCTGAGTTACAAGAAAAACTTAGTGAGACAAAAAAGAGTTATGCTGACCTTAAAATGGCTCACGCAGTTTCTCCTTTAGAAAATCCAATTCAGTTACGTACCGTAAGACGTACTGTAGCAAGATTGGCAACAGAATTAACTAAAAGAGACGAACAATAATTGTATTCTGCTGAAAGATGGAAAAAAGAAATTTAAGAAAAGAACGTATAGGAGTGGTGACCAGTAACAAAATGGAGAAATCTATTGTTGTTTCAGAGGTAAAGAAAGTAAAGCACCCTATGTATGGAAAGTTCGTGTTAAAGACAAAGAAATATGTTGCGCACGATGAAAAAAACGACTGCAACGAAGGAGATACTGTAAAGATCATGGAAACAAGACCTTTAAGTAAATCTAAGTGTTGGAGATTAGTAGAAATAATTGAAAGAGCGAAGTAATTATGGTACAACAAGAATCTAGATTAAAAGTAGCTGACAATACTGGTGCAAAGGAAGTTTTAACGATCCGTGTACTAGGAGGAACAAAAAAGAGATATGCTTCTGTAGGAGATAAAATTGTAGTGTCTGTTAAAGATGCCACTCCAAACGGAAACATTAAAAAAGGAGCAGTTTCAACAGCAGTTGTTGTACGTACAGCCAAAGAAGTAAGACGCCCAGATGGCTCTTACATCAGATTTGATGATAACGCCTGTGTACTTTTAAACCCACAAGGGGAAATGAGAGGAACGCGTGTCTTTGGTCCTGTAGCAAGAGAACTTCGTGATAAACAATTCATGAAAATTGTATCATTGGCACCAGAAGTGCTTTAATTGGTAAGTGAGATGACAAAGCTTAAGATAAAATCAGGAGATACGGTACAAGTAATTGCCGGAGACCATAAAGGATCAGAAGGCAAAGTACTCAAAGTATTTAAAGATAAAAACAAAGCCATTGTAGAGGGTGTAAATATGGTGAAGAAACACACCAAGCCAAGTGCACAAAATCCTCAAGGTGGCATTGTAGAGAAAGAGGCATCAATTCATATTTCAAACTTGTCTTTATTAACAAGCAAGGGCGAAACTACTAGAGTAGGTTATAGAATGGATGGCGATACCAAAGTGAGATTTTCCAAAAAATCTAATGAAGTAATTTAATTATGGCTTACGTTGCAAGATTAAAACAAGAGTACAAGGATAAAGTGATTCCTGCTCTTACAGAAGAATTTGGATATAAGAATGTGATGCAAGTACCTAAGCTAGAAAAGATTGTAATTTCTAGAGGTGTTGGTGCGGCTGTTGCAGATAAAAAGTTAATCGACTATGCCGTTGATGAACTGACAAAAATATCTGGACAGAAAGCGGTAGCTACGATTTCTAAGAAAGACGTTGCTTCATTTAAGTTACGTAAAGGCATGCCAATTGGCGCTAAAGTGACTTTACGTGGTGAGCAAATGTATGAGTTTTTAGATCGTTTAGTAACGACAGCTTTACCGCGAGTGAGAGATTTTAACGGTATCAGAGCTACAGGTTTTGATGGTCGTGGAAATTACAACTTAGGTGTAACAGAACAGATTATTTTCCCAGAGATTGATATCGATAAGATCAACAAAATCTCAGGTATGGATATTACATTTGTGACTTCTGCTGAAACAGACAAAGAAGCGAAGTCCTTATTAACAGAACTAGGATTACCATTTAAAAAGAATTAATTATGGCTAAAGAATCAATGAAAGCTCGTGAGGTGAAGCGTGCTAAGACGGTTGCTAAATATGCTGAGAAAAGAAAAGCTTTAAAAGAAGCTGGAGATTACGAAGCATTACAAAAGTTACCAAAAAATGCATCACCGATACGTAAGCATAACCGTTGTAAACTTACAGGAAGACCAAAAGGTTATATGAGACAATTTGGTATCTCTCGTGTAACGTTTAGAGAAATGGCTAATAAAGGGTTAATTCCTGGAGTAAAAAAAGCAAGTTGGTAAAAATCTGAAGCGAATTAGCTTCTGTACAATTATCAATATAACTATTGTATAATCGGGATTTAGGTTCGTTCACACAGTAAACGTCAGAACGAAAACCACTTCCTAAAATTTAAAATTATGTACACAGATCCAATCGCGGATTATTTAACGCGAGTTAGAAATGCAGTAAAGGCTAACCACAGAGTAGTAGAAATCCCTGCATCTAACTTAAAAAAAGAGATAACTAAAATATTGTTCGATCAGGGCTATATTTTAAGTTACAAGTTTGACGACTCTTCAGTTCAAGGTACGATTAAAATCGCTTTAAAGTACAACAAGGACACCAAAGAGTCTGTCATCAAAAAAATTCAAAGAATCAGTACACCAGGTTTACGTAAGTATGCTGGCGCTAACGAAATGCCAAGAATTTTAAACGGTCTTGGGATTGCCATTGTTTCTACCTCTCATGGAGTGATGACAGGAAAGCAAGCGCAACGCGAAAACGTTGGTGGTGAATTATTGTGTTACGTTTACTAAAAACAGGAAATTATGTCAAGAATAGGTAAAAGCCCAATAACAGTTCCTGAAGGCGTAACTGTTGAGATTAAAGATAACGTCATTACCACTAAAGGTAAATTAGGTGAGTTATCTCAAGCGTATTCAGATGTTGAGATAAAATTAGAAGACGGTACGATAACATTATCACGTCCTTCTGATAAAAAAGATCACAGAGCAAAACACGGTCTTTACAGAGCGTTGATTGCTAATATGATAGAAGGTGTTTCTAAAGGATTTACTAAGGAATTAGAATTAGTAGGTGTCGGTTATAGAGCATCAAATCAAGGACAGAAATTAGATTTAGCCATTGGATTCTCTCACAACATCGTCATGTCTATTGCTCCAGAAGTAAAAGTTGAGACGGTTTCTGAAAAAGGTAAAAACCCAATCGTTAAATTAACATCTCATGACAAACAATTAGTTGGCCAAGTCGCGGCGAAGATTCGTAGCTTCCGTAAGCCAGAGCCTTACAAAGGAAAAGGTATTAAGTTTGTTGGTGAAGAAATTAGAAGAAAAGCAGGTAAATCAGCTTAATAATTAAGTTATGGCATTGACAAAGAACGAAAGAAGAACAAGAATAAAAAACAGAATACGCAAAGTAGTATCTGGTACTGAAGTAAGACCAAGATTATCTGTTTTTAGAAGCAATAAAGAAATTTATGCTCAGGTTGTGAATGATGTAACTGGTGAAACTATTGCTGCTGCATCTTCAAGAGATAAAGATATTGCAAAGTCTAAAGGAAATAAGACTGAAGTTGCTGCTTTAGTTGGTAAGGCTGTTGCTGAAAAAGCTTTAAAAGCTGGTGTTGAAACTATTTCTTTTGATAGAGGTGGTTACTTATATCACGGAAGAGTAAAATCATTAGCAGAAGGCGCAAGAGAGGCCGGATTAAAATTTTAAGACATTATGTATCAAAAATATAAAAACGCAGAATTAGTAAAACCAGGCGGATTAGAATTAAAAGATCGCTTAGTTGGTGTACAGCGTGTAACTAAAGTAACAAAAGGAGGTAGAGCATTTGGTTTTTCTGCTATCGTAGTAGTTGGTGACGAAGCTGGAGTTGTAGGACATGGCTTAGGGAAGTCTAAGGATGTAGCTACAGCGATTGCAAAAGCGGTAGAAGATGCTAAGAAAAACTTGGTTAGAATTCCTATTGTTAAGGGCACATTGCCACATGAGCAAAAAGGAAAGTACGGTGGTGCAAGAGTAAACATTATTCCAGCTGCACCTGGTACAGGAGTTATTGCCGGTGGTGCTGTAAGAACGGTACTGGAAGCTGTTGGAGTACATGATGTATTATCGAAGTCTCAAGGATCTTCTAACCCGCACAACGTCGTAAAAGCAACATTTGATGCTTTATTGCAATTAAGAGATGCTAATGCGGTGGCAAGAGAGCGTGGAATTTCACTTGAAAAAGTATTTAAAGGATAATCTAGGACAAGATGGCAAAGATTAAAGTAACTAAAGTAAAGAGTGCAATCAATCGTACCAAAAGACAAAAGCTGACATTAGAAGCTTTAGGATTAAAAAAGATTGGTCAAGTAGTAGAGCACGATGCCACGCCAAGCATCCTTGGTATGGTTAAGAAAGTTGAACATTTAGTTTCTGTAGAAGAAGCTTAAAAATATAACTTAATAATGGATTTAAGTAATTTAAAACCTGCAGAAGGTTCAGTAAAAAATCAAGGTAAGCGTGTTGGTCGTGGCCAAGGTTCTGGAAAAGGTGGCACTGCGCGTAGAGGACATAAAGGGGCGAAGTCACGTTCGGGATATTCTAAGAAATTAGGGTTCGAGGGTGGACAGATGCCTTTGCAAAGACGTGTGCCTAAATACGGATTTAAAAACATCAACCGCGTAGAATACCAAGGTATCAACTTAGATACTTTGCAGACGTTGGTAGATGAAAAGAAAATTAAGGATACTGTAGATTTTGAAACACTTGTATCATTAGGAAAAGCTGGGAAGAATGACCTAGTTAAAATTCTTGGTAGAGGTGAATTAAAAGCAAAATTAACAGTAACTGCTCATAAATTTACTGCTACGGCAAAAGCTGCTATTGAAGCTGCTGGTGGTGAAGCTGTAACTTTATAAGAAATAGTAAGGATGAAGATAATAGAAACATTAAAAAACGTCTGGAAAATTACTGAATTAAAGGATAGAATCGTCCTCACCTTAGGGTTGCTATTGGTCTACCGTTTTGGTGCTCAGGTTGTTTTACCAGGTGTGGATTTCCCTAAATTAGTAGAATTACAAGATTCAGCGGCACAAGGTGGATTATTATGGTTAATAAATGCCTTCACTGGTGGAGGTTTTTCAAATGCCTCTGTATTTGCCTTGGGTATTATGCCTTACATCTCTGCCTCAATTGTGGTTCAGTTAATGGGTATTGCGATTCCTTATTTACAGAAGCTTCAGAAAGAAGGTGCTAGTGGTCAAAAGAAGATTACACAAATAACAAGATGGTTAACTATTGGTATTTGTTTGGTTCAAGCGCCAGCCTATTTAGGGACAATACCGTCTTTATCAGGTCTACAATCTATAAGCCAAATGTTACTTCCTGGTTTCTCTGAAGGTGTGTTCTATTTTTCATCGGTAATCATATTAGTAACAGGCTGTGTCTTTGCGATGTGGTTGGGTGAGAAGATTACGGATAAAGGTATTGGTAACGGTATCTCACTATTAATTATGGTAGGTATCATAGCAACAATGCCACAGTCATTTGCCCAAAATATGTTCTCAAGATTAGAGGGTGGAAATGGTGGATTTATGATGATATTAATTGAGATGGTGATCTGGTTCTTAATCATTTTAGCATCTGTATTCTTGGTAATGGCAGTGCGTAAAATTGCAGTCCAGTATGCAAGAAGAACAGCTTCTGGTGGTTATGAAAAGAATGTATTCGGATCGCGTCAATTTTTACCATTAAAGTTGAATGCTTCTGGTGTGATGCCAATCATATTTGCTCAGGCCATTATGTTTGCACCAGCTTATATTGGTAGATTATTTGGACCAGAGAGTGGCGTAGGACAATGGATGCAAGCTAATTTCCAAGATATATTTGGATTCTGGTACAACTTAGTATTTGGATTATTGATTATCATATTTACGTATTTCTATACGGCGATTACGGTACCAACGAATAAGATGGCAGATGATTTAAAACGTAGCGGTGGATTTATTCCAGGAATTAGACCAGGTACAGAAACGGCAGAATATCTGGATAAGATTATGTCTCAGATCACTTTGCCAGGTTCTATATTCTTGGCCTTAGTAGCAGTATTCCCTGCTTTTGTGTATCAATTAGTAGGTGTACAACAAGGTTGGGCATTATTCTTTGGAGGGACATCACTTTTAATCATGGTAGGTGTAGCAATTGATACCATGCAACAGATTAATTCTTATTTATTGAATAAGCATTATGATGGCTTGATGAAAACAGGTAAAAACAGAAAATCTGTTACCACATAATTATAAAACCAATTTGGAAAGTTCAATGCTAAATTTTAGGCAAGGTATTTGTTAAACGAGGATTGAACACTAAAAATAATTTATGGCAAAGCAAGCAGCAATAGAACAAGACGGAACGATTATAGAAGCATTATCAAATGCGATGTTCCGTGTTGAATTAGAAAATGGTCACATTGTGACGGCACACATATCTGGTAAAATGCGTATGCATTATATTAAGTTATTACCAGGTGATAAAGTAAAATTAGAAATGAGTCCTTACGATTTAACGAAGGCTCGAATAACATACAGATACTAAATTTTCATGATGGCAGAGGTGTCATGCTGAGCTTGTCGAAGCACTCTCGAAGCCACTTGGAATTTTTAAACTAAAAAGAGATGAAAGTAAGAGCATCAGTTAAAAAAAGAAGTGCCGATTGTAAATTGGTACGTCGTAAAGGAAGACTTTACGTCATTAACAAAAAGAATCCTAGATTCAAACAAAGACAAGGATAAAAGAAAAAGTCATTAGTAATTAGTAGTTAGATGAATCTGTTCGAAATCGAAAGGTTTAGGATTCTAACAACTAAACGCTAACACTAAACACTAAATTAATATGGCAAGAATTGCAGGTGTAGACATACCAAAACAAAAAAGAGGAGTAGTATCCTTAACTTATATCTATGGTATAGGTAGAAGTAGAGCAAAAGAAATTTTGGAGACTGCCAAAGTTGACGAAGGCACTAAAGTACAAGATTGGACTGATGATGAAATCGGTGCCATTCGTGAGGCCGTTGGATCTTACAAGATCGAAGGGGAATTACGTTCTGAAACTCAATTAAACATTAAACGTTTAATGGATATAGGATGTTACAGAGGTATTCGTCATAGAGCTGGTCTTCCACTACGAGGACAACGTACCAAAAACAACTCCCGTACAAGAAAAGGTAGAAGAAAGACAGTTGCTAACAAGAAAAAAGTAACTAAATAATAACAGACATTAGTCATTAGTAATTGGTCGTTAGATGAATCTGTTCGAAATCGAAAGGTTTAGGATTCTAACAACTAAAAGCTAACAACTAGAAACTAAAACATATGGCAAAGTCAAGTTCAAAAAAACGTAAAGTAATTGTTGATGCAACTGGGGAAGCGCATATCACAGCGTCTTTTAACAACATCATTATTTCTTTAACAAATAAAAAGGGTGACGTTATCTCATGGTCATCAGCCGGAAAAATGGGCTTCAGAGGTTCTAAAAAGAATACACCTTATGCTGCACAATTAGCAGCAGAAGATGCAGCTGAAGTTGCAAAAGAAGCTGGTTTGAAGAAAGTAAAAGTATATGTAAAAGGTCCTGGTAATGGTAGAGAATCTGCTATAAGATCTATACATAACGCAGGTATTGAAGTATCAGAAATTATCGATGTAACTCCAATGCCTCACAACGGCTGTCGTCCACCAAAGAGACGTCGCGTTTAACCTGAATTAGTTTCAGGTTCTTTTAAGATAAACTAATCTCAACAATAGGTGTTGAGATTAGTTTATTTTGCGTAAATTTGCAAACTGAAATTTTTAAAATAACAAGTATCAACGAGAGATAAACGATTTTAGAAGGATAAGCTTAAGACCTTAATTTTATAATCGCTCTCATAATTCAATTAAAATGGCAAGATATACTGGTCCTAAAACAAAAATAGCTCGTAAATTCGGACAAGCTATCTTCGGAGACGATAAAGCCTTCGAAAAAAGAAACTATCCTCCAGGTCAACATGGAAATAACAGAAGACGTGGAAAAAAATCTGAATACGCTATTCAATTAGCTGAAAAGCAAAAGGCAAAATACACTTATGGTATTTTAGAGCGTCAATTCAGAAACATGTTCAAAAGAGCAACAGCTGCGCAAGGTATCACCGGTGAAGTTTTATTACAGTTATGTGAATCGCGTTTAGATAATGTGGTTTACAGAATGGGTATTGCTCCAACAAGAAGTGGTGCAAGACAGCTGGTATCTCACAGACACATTACCGTAAATGGTGAAAAGGTAAATATCCCTTCTTACCAATTAAAGGCTGGTGATGTTATCGGTGTAAGAGAAAAATCCAAATCTTTAGAGACCATTCAAAATGCATTAACTAACTCTAGCAATGTATACGAATGGATTACCTGGAATAACGATACTATGGAAGGTACGTATGTGTCTGTTCCTGCGAGAATTCAGATTCCAGAGCAAATCAACGAGCAGTTTATCGTTGAACTTTATTCTAAATAATAAATTAATCATATTGGGATTTAGCCAAAGGGTTTATTAGTCTTCTTCAAACTCATAGACCGCGCAACTAAATAGCAATTAAAACGAAGAACAACAATGGCAATATTAAATTTTCAGAAGCCTGACAAAGTAATCATGATCTCTTCAACGGATTTTGAAGGTAAGTTTGAATTCAGACCTTTAGAACCCGGATATGGATTAACAGTTGGTAATGCGTTACGTAGAGTACTATTATCGTCTTTAGAAGGTTTTGCAATAACATCGGTGAGAATAGAAGGTGTAGATCACGAATTTTCTACAATTTCTGGCGTCGTTGAAGATGTTACTGAAATGATCTTGAACTTAAAGCAGGTTAACTTTAAGCGTCAAATTGATGAAGTTGATAACGAAACCGTTACGATTTCAATCTCTGGACAAGAGCAAATCACTGCTGGTGATTTTCAAAAGTTTATTTCAGGATTTCAAGTCTTAAATACAGATTTAGTCATCTGCAACTTAGATCCTAAAGTAAACATCAATATGGAGTTAACGATTGAAAAAGGAAGAGGTTATGTTCCTGCAGAAGAAAACAAAAAAGCTTCTGCGCCAATAGGGACCATCTTTACAGATTCTATCTACACGCCTATAAAGAATGTTAAATACAGTATCGAAAACTTCCGTGTTGAGCAAAAGACGGATTATGAAAAATTGGTTTTCGAAATTCAGACCGATGGATCTATCCATCCTAAAGATGCCTTAACAGAAGCTGCTAAAATATTAATTCACCACTTCATGTTATTCTCAGATGAGCGTATCACACTAGAGGCGGATGAAATTGCACAGACAGAGACTTATGATGAAGAATCACTTCACATGAGACAACTATTGAAAACTAAATTAGTTGACATGGATCTTTCTGTACGTGCTTTAAACTGTTTAAAAGCGGCAGAAGTAGATACATTAGGAGATTTAGTATCATTCAATAAAAACGACTTAATGAAGTTCAGAAACTTTGGTAAGAAGTCTTTAACAGAGCTAGAAGAATTAGTGAACGTTAAAGGTCTTAACTTCGGAATGGATTTAAGCAAATATAAATTAGATAAAGACTAACGATTGTCATTCCTGCGGAGACGGGAATCTCATTCAAATAAGTAGTAATTAATTATTAATCATATTTTGCTCTCCTGACGTTTACCGTCTGGATTTGGTAGCAAGATGATAAAACAAGAGTCATGAGACACGGAAAGAAATTCAACCACTTAGGAAGAAAGTCTGCACACAGAAAAGCAATGTTGGCTAATATGGCCTGTTCTTTAATAGAACACAAACGCATTAACACTACAACAGCTAAGGCTAAAGCTTTAAAGCAGTTTGTTGAGCCTTTGATTACTAAATCTAAGGAAGACACAACACACAATAGAAGGATTGTGATGTCTAGATTAAGACAAAAGGAAGCAGTTACTGAGTTGTTTAGGGATGTTGCTGCCAAAATAGGTGATCGTCCAGGTGGTTACACGCGTATCATTAAGTTAGGAAACCGATTAGGAGATAACGCAGATATGGCGATGATAGAATTGGTAGATTACAACGAGCTTTACAATGCTGGTAAGCCTGCTAAGAAGTCAACACGTAGAAGTAGAAGAGGAGGAAGCAAGAAGGGAGCTACTGCTGCCGTTCCACCGGTAGAAACTCAGGCATCTAACGAAGAAGAATAAATGTTAATAAGCATTTGATATATAAAGGATAATCTATTTTAGGTTATCCTTTTTTTTATAGATTTTTGTAAAACTTTTTAAAGCAAAATTTGCATTGAACGTATTGTCCCCTTGAGGGGACTTTAGGGGTGTTAACGTATAATATCTGAGGATTTATATTAGTTTACCAATGACCTCAATACGATTAAAAAAACGGCACATGAAATACAAACAAAGAAAGAAAGCACTTATTTTACTAGCAGACGGCACAATTTTCTATGGTAAATCTATAGGAAAAGAGGGTACTGCATTTGGGGAAGTATGTTTTAATACTGGGACTACTGGTTACCAAGAGATTTTTACTGATCCATCCTATTATGGACAGCTTATGGTGACCACCAATGCGCATATAGGGAACTACGGTACTAAAGAAGATGAAAATCAATCGGATACTGTGAAAATAGCTGGATTAATTTGTAAAAATTTTAGTTTCGAATATTCAAGACCTGCCGGTGATGCTTCTTTGGAAGATTATTTTGAGAAACATAATACCTTGGCAATATCAGATGTCGATACCAGAGCATTGGTAAGTTATATTAGAGATCATGGTGCGATGAATGCGGTGATTTCAACAGAAGTTGATACTATTGAAAGCTTGAAAAAGCAATTGGCTGAGCAACCTAATATGGAAGGTTTAGAATTGGCCTCTCAAGTCTCTACTAAAGAGCCCTATTATTTTGGTAATGAAAATGCAACGTTTAAGATTTCTGCATTAGATATTGGTATAAAGAAGAATATTCTCAGAAACTTGGCCGAGCGCGATGCTTACATTAAAGTATTTCCGCATAATTCTAAGTTCGAAGATTTAGAAGCCTTTAACCCTGATGGTTATTTTATATCCAATGGACCCGGTGACCCTGAACCTTTGGTTGAAGCACAAGCCGTAGCCAAGGAGATTATTTCAAGAAACAAACCCTTATTCGGTATCTGTTTAGGGCACCAAGTCATAGCTTTGGCCAATGGTATATCGACCTATAAAATGCACAATGGCCATAGAGGGATTAATCATCCGGTTAAGAACTTAATTACAGGTAAAGGTGAAATTACCTCCCAAAATCACGGTTTTGCGATTAACAGGGAAGAAACAGAAGCCAATGCCAATGTAGAGATTACCCATATACATCTTAATGATGATACCGTAGCCGGCATTAAGATAAAAGATAAGAACTGCTTCTCGGTACAGTACCATCCAGAGGCAAGTCCTGGGCCAAACGATTCGGTGTATTTGTTTGATCAGTTTATAGAAAATATCAAAAACGCTTAATAGAAAAAACGCAACGAAATTTAAATTTTGTTGCGTTTTTTTAGTTTCGAAAACATTATAGTAAATATTAATCGTAATTATGATTTTTGTTCTGTTTTACGGTGCATATTTTCGTAATTTTGACTTGCGAAAGCAAGTCATGCTGAACTGGTTTCAGCATCTCACGCGAGTTTATTTTTTCAATAACTAAAACCAATTTATAATGAGCATTATAGTTAATGTACACGCAAGACAAATTTTAGATTCTAGAGGTAATCCTACCGTAGAAGTTGATGTTGTTACCGAAAGCGGAATTATGGGAAGGGCTGCTGTACCTTCTGGCGCCTCTACAGGTGAGCACGAAGCTGTTGAGTTGAGAGATGGAGGTGATACTTACATGGGAAAAGGCGTTTCAAAAGCTGTAGAGAATGTGAATTCCGTTATTGCTCAAGAATTATTGGGTGTGTCCGTCTTTGAGCAGAATGCTATTGATCAATTGATGATTGATTTAGACGGAACAAAAAATAAATCCAAATTAGGAGCTAATGCTATTTTGGGTGTATCTCTCGCTGTAGCTAAGGCAGCAGCCAATGAATTGGGGATGCCATTATACCGGTATGTAGGTGGCGTATCTGCCAATACCTTACCAGTTCCTATGATGAATATCATAAACGGAGGATCGCACAGTGATGCTCCGATCGCCTTTCAGGAGTTCATGATTATGCCTGTCAAGGCTAAAAACTTTACCCATGCCATGCAAATGGGTACAGAGATCTTTCATAATCTAAAGAAAGTATTGCACGATAGAGGCTTAAGTACGGCGGTAGGTGATGAAGGTGGATTTGCACCAAATTTAGAAGGAGGTACAGAAGATGCCTTGGACTCTATAAAGCTAGCTGTTGAGAAGGCAGGTTATACCTTTGGTGAGGATATTATGATTGCTTTGGACTGTGCCGCAGCAGAGTTCTATAAAGATGGTAACTATGATTATACCATTTTTGAAGGTGATAAAGGTGTGGTAAGAACAAGTGCAGAGCAAGCGGAGTACTTGGCAGAATTAGCAGCCAAATATCCTATTATCTCTATTGAGGATGGTATGGACGAAAATGACTGGGATGGTTGGAAAGTCTTAACCGATAAAATTGGTAATAGTGTACAATTGGTCGGAGATGATTTATTCGTGACCAACGTAGAGCGCTTATCCCGTGGGATAGACAATGGTATTGCAAATTCAATTTTAATAAAAGTCAACCAAATTGGTTCTTTGACTGAAACTATTGCTGCGGTAAATATGGCTAAGAACGCAGGATATACCTCTGTAATGTCTCATAGATCGGGTGAAACCGAAGATAATACGATTGCTGACTTAGCAGTGGCTTTAAACACAGGACAAATTAAAACAGGTTCGGCATCGCGTAGTGACCGTATGGCAAAATACAATCAGTTGCTGCGCATTGAAGAAGAGCTAGGCGATGTGGCTTACTTTCCACAAGAAAATGCGTTTAAAGTGTCTTAATCTGTAAGCCTAAAGTAATAAAAAGTAAAAGCCTTTCTTCTAATTGGAAAGGCTTTTTCTTTTTGTATTTTTAGCTAATGACTTTCAAGAAGCGATTACATAGTTTTTTACGGTTTATTTATAGTGTTTTATCAGGAATACTAATGTTCGCTTCAATAGTATTGCTCATATGCATATTCCTCGCAGTATTATTCAATCTCAATTATGATCCATCAACATTGATATTACTAAGTATAGTATTTATTGGCATCATAAGCTACATTATATTTAATAAGAGCGTCGTCATAAAGACAAAAAAGAAAAATCAGTCATGGTTCTTTTTCAAGGAGATTTTGAAGGTGGGATTCGTGTTGTTTGTGTTTGGTTTGTTTATTACTAAACTAAAATTGCCTGCACCAGTAATAGAAGATAAAGAAGAAATAGAGGTTGAAACCGAAGAAGTAGTATTATATACTGATAGTACCGAAACATCTTACGAGAAATATTATGAGAGTAAACAAACCTGGTACGATTTTCAGAGGAATAAGCACGTATTGAAGTTTAGGGTAGACTTTGACAGTGTTCAAAAATCTAAGGCAAATAGAGAGTCTTTAGAATGGAGAGACTTTAAAACTATCGTAAGGACTGAAAAGGAAGGTAAGTACAAACCATCAAGTTTTAATTTGGTTTATTCTTGGGGTAAATTATATACGAATTTGATTGAAAATGACAGACCAATGATCGAAAATTTGGCGTCGGAATTCTATGAATATCAACTTAAAAATGAATTGAGTAGAAAGCAATTTGCTGAATTGATGATTACGGCAATTCAAGACATTCCTTATGGGTTGGTGTTAACAGATTCATGCAAGGTTGAGCGTGTTAAACCATGTATTGGCAACATAAAGTTTGGTCTTTTTGCGCCAGCAGAATATGTATCCAATTTACATGGAGATTGTGATACTAGAACCGTATTATTGTATACGCTATTGTCAAGGTTCAATTATGATGTCGCCATATTGAGTAGTAAAGAATACCGACACTCAATGCTGGGACTAAATATTCCAGCTACAGGGAAATATAAAACATATAAACATAAAAAGTATTACTTTATAGAAACAACAGGACGAGGTTGGTCGGTGGGTGCCTTGCCTAAAGATTTTTCTAATATAAATAATTGGGATGTTGTCCTTATGCATAATACAAACATATAATATGGAATTAGTTTATCTAGCATTAAGTCAAATCATTATTTCAATTGCATTGTCAATTGTAATTATGTTTATTTCCTATAAGCTGCTATTGAAGCTCTTTAAGTTAAAAGATCAAAAAATAAACAACGATAATCTCGCTATAAGCATTTTCTTTTCAGGGATTATATTTAGTATTGGTTATCTATTGAGCGGAATTATCCCATCAATTATCAATACAATTGAGCTGATAAGGATTCATAAAGAGGACGCGATGTACTTTGAAATATTTAAGTACTCATCTATTGCTCTATTAATTGGATTTTTAATGTCTTGTATAATACTATTTACCTCGTTTACGCTCCTAAAGTCGATGACTAAGTATATCAAGGAAATAAGTGAATTAAAACAAAATAATATGGCTGTGGCACTTTTATTGAGTAGTATTTTGATAGCAATAACCTTAATATGTAAGGACAGCTTAATCTTCTTATTGGATATCTATGTGCCGCAACCAGATATAGTTAAATTTGATTGAGTATATAAAGTAGTAAAAACTTTGCTAATAACTAAAATGTATACAATAGACCGTTGGTGAGTTCAAATTGCGTTTTAGGAACGTCGGTGGTCACAGGAAAGGCATCATGAAAGAAGTTAAAGTTGGTTTTAAAGGCCAAGTCCTCAAAGATCTTGAATAGTAACGAGGTGTTACTCGAAAAACGATAGTCTTTGAACAAGTCGATTCTTGGCTGGTAATAACTGGTGCTAATGATACTAATCGTTTCCGTAGGATATAGACTGAACGATAAGTAAATACTTCCTCTGGCATCCCTTTGTATACGGTCGGCAATGTCGCTGGAGGCTTTTTCATACTCATACATCACTAAAGTACCCAAATAGAATCGATAATTGTCATTTTTCGATAGTTTAAAGCGCGGTCCAGTCCCGATTAAGCCTCTAAAACCAATTTCGGAAATGGCATCGTACTGTCCTTGAGCAAAAACCTCCCATTTTATTTTATTTGAAATTTTTCTGTTGTACCTAAGATGTTGGGTGCCCCTATTAATTAAAGAACTGCCTTCTACTTTCTGCAAGTTTAAATCGTTCACAAATAACCAAAAGTTAATATCATTATCATATTGGATGTGTGCTTTATTGGCTATTCTAAAGAGGTCATTTGTATTTTTAATCAACGATACATCCAAACTAACAGAACCTGTCCATCGTGTCGAGTCACTGGGTTTGCGCAAGGACTCCACATTCACGACTTGAGATAGGCATGACGATGTAATAAAAAAGACAATAAATTTTATAAAGTTCATAGGTAGTTATTAGTAGGCCAAAAGTACTAATTATGTTTACTTATTCAAGATCAGGGCTGCATTTTCGGACTAATGATATGATAAAAAAGGCATCGAATTAATTATCAATTATATGAATATCTAAATTGTTAAAAGCATTATAATAAAATTTAATAAATCCTTAGATATTTCGTAAATTTACAATCCTTAAAAACTCACAAAAACCCATAAAAAATATGTCAGATAAAGCGACCTTAGAAATTAATGGCAACACTTATGAATTTCCTATAAAAATAGGAACCGAAAATGAAGTTGCTATTGATGTTAAAACCTTAAGAAATGCAACTGAAGGTGTGATTACTATTGATCCAGGATATAAAAATACTGGGAGTTGCGAAAGTGCCATTACATTTTTGGATGGTGAAAAAGGAGTTCTAAGGTACAGAGGCTATTCTATTGAGGAATTAGCAGAAAAAGCCGACTTTTTAGAGGTGGCTTATCTATTGATTTTTGGTGAATTACCAAACCAAGAACAACTCGATAAATTTGAAGCCGATATAAAAGAAAAATCTGTTGTTGATGATGATGTAAAAAAGATATTGGACGCCTTTCCTAAGGCAGCACATCCAATGGGAGTGCTATCGTCATTAACCAGTGCGCTAACAGCTTTTTATCCGTCTTCGGTCGATGTCAATTCTGAAGATGCTATGTATAATGCTATTGTGAGAATATTGGCAAAATTCCCAATATTGGTCGCTTGGACCATGCGTAAAAAACATGGTTTACCTTTAGAATATGGTGATGATAATTTGGGCTATGTAGAGAATGTATTGAAGATGATGTTTAAGAAACCAAATAGCGAATATGTACAAAACCCTATTTTGATTAATGCCTTAGACAAATTATTGATACTTCATGCAGACCATGAGCAAAATTGCTCAACCTCTACCGTTAGAATTACAGGCTCTTCACATGCGGGTTTATTCGTGTCTCTAGCTTCTGGTATTTCAGCACTTTGGGGACCACTGCACGGTGGTGCTAATCAAGCGGTATTGGAGATGCTCGAAGCCATTAAAGCCGATGGAGGCGATACCAAAAAATATATGGCTAAAGCCAAAGATAAAAACGACCCATTCCGATTAATGGGCTTTGGCCACCGTGTTTACAAGAACTTTGATCCAAGAGCAAAAATCATAAAAGTAGCAGCCGATGAGGTTTTAGGGGATTTAGGCGTTGAAGATCCAATCTTGGATATTGCTAAAGGACTAGAAAAGGAGGCCTTGGAAGATCAATACTTCGTAGATAGAAAGCTGTATCCTAATGTCGATTTTTACTCAGGTATTATTTATAGAGCCATGGGTATTCCGGTAGAAATGTTTACAGTGATGTTTGCTTTAGGCCGTTTACCAGGTTGGATTGCGCAATGGCGCGAAATGCGTTTGCGCAAAGAACCTATAGGAAGGCCGAGACAGCTTTATGTGGGGGAGACTTACAGGGAATTCAAAGCAATTGATAAAAGATAAGACCAGAAGAAACTTAAAACAAAAAAAGTCTTGCCAAATGGTAAGACTTTTTTTGTACATACTTAACAAAATAATAAATTCGAGATAAGAATTTTTTGTAAAAAAATTCTTATTTTAATAAAAATAAAAATCAAATTAATCATGAAATCGAAAAGCATTTTCTTATTGGTATTATTATTAGTTTTAGGATATATGTCTAAAGTAATTGGACAGACTACATTTTATGGACAAGATGCTGGACTTAATAGTACGGGATTCAGAGCGCATGGTTTTGGGTTTGAAGCACTTTTTAACAATACAGGGACTGATAATCATGCATTTGGTTATCAGGCTCTAAAGACTAATACAAGCGGCTCTAGAAATAATGCTTTAGGAAGTTATGCCTTATTAAATAATTTAGATGGTATAAATAACACTGCGGTAGGTACTTCTGCTTTAAGGGCAAATACTTCTGGTAGTGGGAATATAGCGGTTGGTTCAAATGCTTTAAGGAGGAATAACACTGGAAGTGGTAATATAGCGATAGGTGTTGAATCATTAAATGAGAATACTTTAGGAGTTGATAATATTAGCATTGGTAGTGGAGCACTAGGTGTAGCGACGGAGGGTGATAGGAATATTGTTTTGGGTTATTCGGCTGCTCAAAGCTTAACTACAGGTTCTGATAATTTGGTTATTGGCTATCGTGGTGCTAAAAATATCACTACTGGGACAAATAATGTATTTATAGGTAATACCTCTGTAGCAAATGCGCCTTCAACAGCAACAACAACAGGAAGAGATACCTCTAATACTATTGTTATATCAAATGGATCAGCCTCCAGTCATGTTATGATTATAGATAATAATGGGTATATGGGACTAGGGCTTGGTAATCATGTACGACCACAAAACAGATTGGAAATAGGCTCAGGTCTATTAGGAACTTCGGGTCTACGATTTAGAGGTATAAATGAAAGTAGTGCGACCGTAAGTTCTAATGGAAAAGTGCTTACGGTAAATGCCAATGGTGATGTGGTTTTAACAACCGATGTGGGCTCAGGTGCTTCTACTATAATTAACGCTGGCGATTATATAAATATTAGTGGTAATGGGGTGAGTGATAATCCTTATATTATAGATGCAGAAAATCTTTATAATGTTGATGGAACATTAATATCAAACAGAATAGTAACTATGAACAACAACCGCTTAATGTTTGATACTGATGCAAATGGTGCTATTTACGTAGGAGATAGAAATGACATCACTAATAACGACAATTTTCCAATGACGAACGATACGTATCGATTGTTTGTAGAAGGCGGTATTCTGACCGAAAAAGTTAAAGTTGCTCTAAGAAGTACTGCGGACTGGGCTGATTACGTTTTTATAGGGGGGTACGACTTACCGACTTTAAAGGAAGTTGAAATGTTTATTAAAGATAATAAACATCTACCTGGCATAGCATCTGCAGATGAGTTGGTCGAAAAAGGTTTAGATTTAGCCGATATGCAAGCGAAGCAAATGCAAAAAATTGAAGAGTTAACACTGTATGCCATTGAGCAAGATAAAAAACTTAGAAAGCAAGGTGAAGAAATAGAACTGTTAAAGGCTCAAGTCAAAGCCTTATTGGATGGACAATAGTATAAGTTCAATTTTTGAACCATTTAATTTTGAAGCAATATGTCTAGATCGAGTTTTTATTAATCGGATATTATGTCTACTATAAGATGCCATTAAATATTTAGCATATTCAAGTCAATAATCTAGATCATTATCCTTCGCTTACTTTCGTTAATATTTAACATACTGAGACGTATTTTAAATAGTAACTATTACCTCTATTGAAAGACGCATTGTTTAGATAGAAAAGTGAGATTAACGGGGGCTTTAAGGCCCAATGTCAATAATTTCTAAGGGTATTTATATTTTTAGTGTTTTTCAGGTGATAGAGAAGTTCGTTCCAGTAAACTTATTAAAGAATAAGGCCTCATGTTAAATTAAATAAACAAAGCTTATCCATCCGATAAGCTTTGTTTATTTTTGTTCTCATTTAAAAATGTTTGAATAGTGAACTTAAACATACAAAACGAAACCTCTCGCCTTAGAGCCGTTATTTTAGGAACTGCAGAGAGTAATGGACCAACGCCTAAAGCCGAAGACTGCTATGACCCTAAAAGTCGTCAGCATGTATTGGCAGGGACTTATCCCTTAGAAGCCGATATGATTAAGGAAATGGATGCTGTTGCAGAGGTATTAGAGCGTTATCATGTTAAGGTGTATCGACCCGAAGTAATGAAGGATTACAATCAGATTTTTGCAAGAGACATTTCCTTTGTTATTGAAGATAAAATTATTATTGCCAATATTTTACCAGATCGTAAACACGAGATTGAAGCTACAGAATATGTTTGGACTAATGTTGATAAATCCAATAGGATTGTATTACCAGAAGAATGCCATGTCGAAGGTGGTGATGTGATGCCTTGGAACGATTATATCTTCATAGGAACCTATTCCGGAGAAGATTATCCAGATTATATTACAGCGCGTACCAATATACAGGCCGTAAAAGCGATCCAAGACTTATTCCCTGATAAAATAGTGAAGGCCTTTGAGTTGCGTAAATCGAATACAGATCCCTATAATAATGCACTGCATTTAGACTGCTGTTTTCAACCCATTGGTAAGGATAAGGCCATTATTCACAAAAATGGGTTTTTAGTTGAGAGTGAATACCAATGGTTAGTAGATTTTTTTGGAAAGGACAACGTATTTGAAATTTCTAAAGAAGAAATGTATGCGATGAACAGCAATATATTTTCCATTTCCGAGGATGTTATTATTTCGGAGCAAAACTTCACCAGACTTAATGCCTGGTTGAGGGATAATGGGTTTACAGTAGAAGAAGTCCCTTATGCAGAAATTGCAAAGCAAGAAGGCTTGTTGCGCTGTTCTACAATGCCTTTAATCAGGGATTGATTCTTTTATTTACGATATAAAAAGTAATTATTGACGAGTTTAATATATTCTTGTTTGGCCTCATCTTCACTAATATCTTGTACTTGAAATAGTGCATTAGTTTTAAAGGCATTGATGATGGGTTTGCGGCTACTCGGCCTTCCATAATCGTTAGTAGCCTTTTTATAATAGGCATAAAGACGAAGTAAAAAATCAGCAGGAAAAGGTTCGGTATGCGCGTTAATACGCTCTACGGCTTCTTCAAACTCTGTATGTAATTCTTCAGGTGTCATTTCATCTCGGCAATGATGCTTTCGCCTCCTCTAACTTTTTGGTTGAGCTTAACCTTTATTTCGGCATCTAAAGGTAAAAATAAATCTACTCTAGACCCAAATTTTATAAATCCAGAGTCAGCTCCCTGAACCGCTGCGGTATCTTTTTTTGCGTAATTGACAATCCGCTTAGCCAAGGCACCAGCAATTTGTCTGTAAAGCACTTTACCAAACCCATCATTTTCTACCACGACCGTAGTACGCTCGTTTTCCTCACTGGCTTTAGGATGCCATGCGACTAAATATTTTCCTGGATGGTATTTACTAAAGCTTATACGACCACCTATAGGATAACGTGTCACATGAACGTTCAATGGAGACATAAATACAGAGACTTGAATTCGTTTATCTTTAAACACCTCATTTTCCATAACTTCTTCAATGACCACAACCTTGCCATCGACAGGAGATAGGGCTTGCTTTTCGTTAGCATGTGTATAACGCTTTGGATTTCTGAAAAATTGAAGAATAAGGATAAAGAAAATAAGAATGGCTATCATCAAGCCTTTTCTAAGCCATTCATTAAAAATAAATTCATCAATTAGAAAAAACGAACCGACAACAATAACCAACGTGACGAAAATAATCTTATGGCCTTCTTTATGAAACATAGCTTAACAATCTTAAAAATAAATACACAAACGGTGCTACAAAGATAATACTATCTAACCGGTCTAATAAACCGCCATGCCCTGGCATAATGACTCCACTGTCTTTAACGCCAGCTTGCCGCTTAAACTTAGACTCTATTAAATCTCCCAAGGTACCTAAAACACTTACTATTATTGCCAAAATGAGCCAACTCGTAAAACCAAGAGTTTCTGTATACAAAGAAATAAAATAACTGGATATGCAGGCAAAGAATAGACCTCCTAAAAATCCCTCGACTGTTTTTTTAGGCGATATCCTTGGAAATAATTTTTGCTTACCAAAGTTTTTACCAATTAAATAGGCGGCACTATCATTAACCCAAATTAATATAAAGCCCCCTAATAACAACAGTGGGGTAAATACATTTTGGTAGTTGGCGATCAATAACATAAACACAAAACCACTCGTGAGATAAAAGGTAGTAACTATGTAACGTTTAGAGCTAAACAACGGAATTCTTTTGGTAGTGAATAGATCCTTAATGAGGATGAGGTTTACAAAGATGGTAATGACCAACAAAATTTGAATGGCTTCGTCACTACCGTTAAGGTTATGTTTCCATAGGCACATATACCAAAACACTCCAAAAAACAGTACGAATATAATATACTGTGCAAATGACTTAAGATGAATTAATTTGCTCAACTCGACAAGACTCAAAATACCAAATACAGCTAACAAAATAGTTAAAGCATTTTGCATATAAAGAGAACCAATAAGTAATAGAACATAAATAGCCCCAGAGATAGCCCTTATAGATAATTCTTTCATTATAAATCTTCTAAAAGAAGTAGGTAGAGGTTTTTAGCGCTGCTTCCGTAAGTGAGAAAGTCTTTGTCGTCAGCAGTTTTAAAATGCTTTATAGTGGTAATATTCGTTGGTATTTTAGTTTTACTCTTAGCTTTTATGCCTTTTAATCCTTCGCCAATGTTCTCAACGAACTGACTTGTTGTGGCATAAATGATAAAGTGTTCTGGTAATTCCTTGAGTTTCTTTTCGGCGATTTGGTTCGAGGAAATCAGTAAAGAGCCATCATCAGAAATTAAATATTCACAGGTGGATAAAAAATAAGAACTCTCAGATATTTTAGTTGTACTGTTGAGATTAAAGTCTTTAAAAAGTGCAGATAAACGTTCATCAATTAAGAAAACCTTATCGTTGTGCCATTGATTTTCGTCTAATATCGAGTTAAAGCTATCCTTAACTTCATCCATATTTTCACAATACAAGAACTTGCCACCGTTGGCCTTGAAGTTTATGGTAAAGCGTTCATCAGCAGGCAACTTAATTTCGGGCATGTATTTGCCGCGTTCCTGATTCGGTATCTGTTCTTCAGACTGATCAGATTTTTTTCCGAAGAGTTTACGAAATAAGCTCATTTAATGATTGCTAATAATCTATTTTTTGAGGGACTTCCAAATATAAAAAAACTTAAATTAACAATACGTCAATTTAAGTTTTTTATATGACTGCAATGCCACTTACTCTTCCTCTGTGGCATCAGCTTCTTTTTTGTCAAAAGCCCGTTTTCCGAATATTTTCTCTAGGTTATCCTTGAAAATCACTTCCTTGTCTAACAAAACTTCAGCGAGCTCTGTTAGCTTATCCTTATTGGCTTCGAGAAGTTTAACCGCACGGTCGTATTGCTCTTCAATAATATCAGATATTTCTTTGTCGATAAGAACAGCAGTTTCTTCACTGTAGGGTTTGGTAAATCCATATTCAGACTGACCAGAAGAATCGTAGTAGGTGAGGTTGCCTACTTTGTCGCTGAGACCGTAGATAGTCACCATAGCTCTAGCCTGTTTGGTCACTTTTTCCAAATCACTTAAGGCACCAGTAGAAATCTTTCCGAAGATAACCTGTTCAGCAGCGCGTCCACCTAAGGCAGCACACATTTCGTCTAACATTTGTTCTGGCCTTACAATCAGGCGTTCCTCAGGTAAGTACCAAGCAGCACCAAGCGAACGCCCTCTCGGAACAATAGTGACCTTAACGAGTGGAGCAGCATGCTCTAACATCCAACTCACCGTGGCATGACCAGCCTCATGAAAGGCAACAGCGCGTTTTTCTTCTGGTGTGATAATTTTATTCTTCTTCTCTAGACCACCAATAATTCGATCCACAGCATCCAAAAAGTCTTGCTTATTTACAGCTTTCTTACCTTTTCTTGCAGCTATTAATGCAGCCTCATTACAAACATTAGCGATATCCGCACCCGAAAAACCTGGAGTTTGCTTTGCCAAGAAATCAACATCGAGTGTTTCTTCCTTTTTTAGAGGACGGAGATGTACTTCAAAGATTTCTTTACGCTCCCTTACGTCTGGAAGGTCTACATAGATTTGCCTATCAAATCGACCCGCACGCATCAAAGCACTATCCAAAACATCCGCTCTATTGGTCGCCGCAAGTACAATAACATTGGTATTGGTGCCAAAACCATCCATTTCAGTCAATAACTGGTTTAATGTATTTTCACGCTCGTCATTGGATCCAGAAAAGTTGTTCTTTCCTCTAGCTCTACCAATAGCATCTATTTCGTCTATAAAAATAATAGAAGGCGATTTTTCTTTGGCCTGCTTGAATAAATCTCTAACACGCGAGGCACCGACACCTACAAACATTTCTACAAAATCAGAACCCGATAAAGAAAAGAAAGGTACCTTAGCTTCACCAGCAACGGCCTTTGCCAATAGGGTTTTACCAGTTCCAGGAGGTCCAACAAGCAGTGCTCCTTTTGGAATTTTTCCGCCTAAGGCAGTGTACTTTTCAGGGAATTTTAAAAAGTCAACGATTTCTTGAACTTCCTCTTTAGCACCTTCTAAACCGGCCACATCCTTGAAGGATGTTTTCGTATCTGATTTTTCGTCAAACAACTTCGCCTTAGACTTTCCAATGTTAAAAATCTGTCCGCCAGCACCGCCACCAGCACCCGAAGACATACGTCGCATGATGAAAATCCATACGCCGATGATCAGGATGAAAGGCAATAAGGTCAGCAAGAAATCGCCCCAAACATTTTGTTCCGTCTCGTATTTGACCTCAGTACTGAGATTATTTTCTTCGATACTTTGTCGGATGTCTTTTTCAAAATTTTGAAGATCACCAAATTCAAACTTATAGTTTGGCATTGCCGTAACAGAAGGTAAAATCGATTTTGGTTTGGATTTTCTGTGAACCTCTTGTTCCTGAGCTTCTTTCGTTAAATACACCCGGGCCTCACGTTTATTAACAATCTCTACCTTAGAGACATCTCCTCTGTCTAGATATTCTAAAAATTGTGATGGAGTTGTTTGTGTACCCGTAGATCCACCAAAACCTCCAGAAAACAATTGAATGGATAAAAATACAGCAATGATTATCCCATAAATCCAATAGGGATTTACTTTCGGTTTTTTATTTAAATTTTTATTGTCTTTTGCCATCTTGTTGCCGCAAACGCGGTAATCTTTTTTGTTTAGTAACTGGTTTCTATTTGCGTCATTTTAGCGTCTCCCCAAAGACTTTCAATGTCATAATATTCTCTAATGTGCTTCTGAAATATATGTACAACAACATTGACATAATCCATTAAGATCCACTCTGCATTATCTGTGCCTTCTACATGCCAAGGCTTATCTTTTGTAGTTTTACTAACTTGTTTTTGTATGGAGTTGACGATTGCGTTAACCTGTGTGTTCGAAGTACCTTCACAAACTATAAAATAATCACAAACCGTATTTTCAATATCTCTTAAATCTAAAATTGTAATTTCTTTTCCTTTAACCTCTTCTATTCCACCAATAATTGTAGTAATGAGTTGGTCTGCACTAGTTTTGTCTTTCGTCATTAAATTGAATTAAATTTATGCAAAGTTATTATTTTTTTAGTTCTTGTAGGTTCTAATTCTCATAAGAAAACCATAAAATAGAACGCTTCGACATGTTTATAATCAAACTTGATGCCATTGATTCTACAAATACCTATCTAAAGGATATGGCGTCGGTTGCGATACCAGAGGACTATACCGTTGTGGTTGCCGAACAACAGACGACTGGGCGAGGACAAATGGGCACACAGTGGAGTTCAGAAAGAGGTAAAAACCTTACCGTCAGTGTGTTTAAGAAGTTTACGGATTTTAAAATAGAAAATCAGTTTTATATTAGTATGGCCGTATCTCTTGCGATTTGTAAGACACTTAAGGGGTTTAAAATTCCGAAACTTTATATTAAATGGCCTAACGACATTTTGTCAGCAAACCAAAAAATATGTGGGATTTTAATAGAAAATGTCATAAAAAATAATCAGTTTAAAGGTTCTGTTATAGGCTTTGGATTGAATATTAATCAGAAGTTTTTTAATGATTTGCCCAAGGCGTCATCTATGGGCCTGATTACCGGTATTATCTATGATAAGGATGAGGTCTTATCCAAAATTTTAAAGAATCTTCAATTCTATTTCAAATTATTAGAAACCCAAAAATACGAAGAGTTAAAAACTCAATATGAAGCCCTTCTTTTCAGAAAGGGAAAGCCGTCGACATTTAAATACCTTAACAATGAGACCATTTCAGGTATTATTAAGGGCATAACGACCTCCGGGAAACTAATAATCTGGATGGAAGACGATATCGTTAAGACCTTTGATCTAAAGGAAATAACCTTGTTGTACTAAAATGCGGTCTTCATATTAGACACCAAAGTCTCAATAAACTTGCTGATAGGCCCTTTAATCATCATGCCCATCATGGCATTGAATTCACCATCAAAAACCAGTTGTACTTGGCTCTGATTAGTGTCTGTTTCACTTATATGCCCAGTAAGAGAAAAATCTAATTTTCCACCGGCCGCTCCCAATACAATTTTTTGATTTGGGGTAGCTTCTTTCTTCTTTAAGGTAATTTCTGGCATTCCTTTGAGTGCAAAAAGAAATGTATCTTCTTCCAAAACCTCAAATTTACTAATGTTCTCGGGCATTAAACTTTCAAAATTTTTGACATCCGATAAAAAATTGAAAGTGTCTTCTGCGGATTTATCCAATGTTACTTTTGGCGATTCTAAATTCATTTAGTTGTCTTTTTTTTGAAAGTGTCTATCAAATTGCGTTCCATTCACTTGGATTAGCATTCCATTGTGCTAAAGTGTCTTGTTCTTTTTGAGTAATATAGTTGGTGTCTAAAGCTTGTTCTAGAAGATTTTCGTAATTCCCTAGGGTGTGGAGTTCAACCCCAGCATCATCGAAATTTTTTGTAGCTAGATCAAATCCGTAAGAAAAAATAGCGACCATACCTTTAATAGTCACTTCGGCCTCTTTAAGCGCTGCAACAGCATTTAGACTGCTTTTTCCGGTACTTATTAAATCTTCTATGATGACTACAGACTGTCCTTTTTCTATATGACCTTCAATTTGATTTTTACGACCGTGTTTTTTAGCTTCGGGCCTCACGTAAACAAATGGGAGATTGAGATATTCAGCAACCAATACACCAATACCAATAGCACCAGTAGCGACACCCGCAATAACATCGGGTTTACCGTAATAGTCTTCAATATGCTTGGCCATGGTCTCCCGGATATAATTCCTAATTAAAGGATAAGAAAGAACAATTCTATTGTCGCAGTAAATCGGTGATTTCCATCCAGATGCCCAAGTAAATGGATCCTTAGGTTGTAGTTTTATAGCGTTTATTTGCAATAAAACTTCTGCGGTTTTTTTTGCGGTTTCTTTATTGAAAATCATTTTGCAAAACTAATGATTTTTATAAGTTTTAAACGAAATAAATTCTAATTTAAAAATTGGTTTCGCAAAAAATAATATTTTTACGACAGTTAAGTAATAACTCACCAAATCCATGTATACCGTTTATGTAGGAGATAAGCCTATAGTTTTGACTACTAAGGTCGAAAAGGAAACGCGATTTAAATCATTTCTGTTAAAGTCTGTAAACATAGGCAAGGTTATTAAAATGCTTAATACGACAGATTTAGAAGCGGTGCATTTGATACATCATAATCCTGATAAACTTTTAAAACACTTTTTGAAACTATTGCCAAATGTTGTAGCAGGAGGAGGTAAGGTTTACAATGCAAAAAACGAAGTGCTATTCATCTATAGGAATAGTAAATGGGATTTGCCTAAAGGCAAGGTGGAACTAAAAGAATCTATCGAAGAAACAGCCATACGCGAGGTAGAGGAAGAAACCGGTGTAAAAGGATTAAAAATTACTAGACCTTTATCGACCACCTATCATATCTTTAAAAGAAACGGGAATCACAAAATTAAAGTCACCTATTGGTTTGAAATGAAAACTGACTTCGATGGCAAATTATATCCACAAGAAAAAGAAGGGATTACCCAAGTAAAATGGTTAGATAATAAGGCATCCCAAAAAGCCTTGGAAAATAGCTACGCCAACATCAAAATTTTGGTTTAAACGTTTTATCAGTAAAAAGTAACTTTTTATCCGATTTCTTGTTAATAATTCTTAAAGTTTAAAAGTCGGATCATGTCCAATTTATATTTTGTTTAACTTTATTGAAAAATAATTAAACAAAAAGCAATGAAAAACAAGTTACTTCTAGAGACCCCAAATCTGAAAGTCAACCTATTTGTTTTATTCTTTAGTTTTTTAACATTTGGTTTTGCTCAAAATGAGTCTCGATGGTGTGGTGACATTGAGAATTTTGAGTTTACCAATGGAAACGAATCGACCCAAATTGAGAACTATGGGTCTTACGATATTTCAGAGTTACCGAATGAATTTTATGTCAATGCTCATGTAGATGGGTTTTCACAAAGTCTCCGGTATCGCATCGAAAATCTGGATACGGGGGCGGTTTATCAAATTGTTGAGAATGTATTGCCTTACACATTTCCAGCAGGAGGAAATGCTTGGAACTTAGGAACGGGAAACTTTAAGGTTGCCGCGACGTTGTATTGGCGCAATGGAGCCAGAGGTTGGGCTTGCGATAAAGATGTTATCAGGTTCACAATTACTGAAGAAGAAGTATGCTTGGCAGATGCGGGAACACTGATGGCAACGGAGACGCAGGTCTGTTCAACAGGAGAAGTAACGATCTCTGCACATCCAAACGGAGATGCCTTTGTTCCAGAAGGGTTTAGTACGCTGTTTGTGCTGACTAGAGGCGAGGGCTTGGTGATAGAGCAAGTCGGTCCTGCACCGGAGTTTACGGTAATTGGCGGCGGCGATTATACGATCCATACCTTGGTCTATCCAACAGGCTTGGATCTGAGCATCGTTCAATTGGGAATAACGACAGGCTTTGATGTCAACGGACTATTGATACAGGGCGGCGGCGAACTTTGCGCATCGTTGGATGTCGCGGGAGCACCGGTCCACATCACGAATCCTGATGCGGGCACCCTAACGGCCAACGAGAGCAATGTGACCCTCGAAGGGGGATCGGCTATGATCTCGGCAACACCAAACGGAGATGCCAGCGTTCCAGAGGGCTATAGTACACTTTATGTATTGACCAGCGGCGAGGGCTTGGTGATAGAGCAAGTCGGCGGGACACCGGAATTTACGGTGACCGAGGCGGGCGATTACACGATCCACACCTTGGTGTACCCTACAGGTCTGGACCTGAGCGTGGTACAATTGGGAATAACGACCGGTTTTGATGTCAACGGCTTGTTGGTACAGGGCGGTGGCGACCTTTGTGCTGCACTGGACGTTCCGGGTGCACCGATACATGTTGACGAAGAGGAAGCATGCTTGGCAGATGCGGGAACACTAACGGCAACGGAGACGCAGGTCTGTTCCACGGGCGAGGTAATGATCTCGGCACATCCAAACGGAGACGCCTTTGTTCCAGAAGGTTTTAGCACATTGTTTGTGCTAACAAGAGGTGAGGGCTTGGTGATAGAGCAAGTCGGTCCTGCACCTGAGTTTACGGTAATGGGCGGCGGTGATTATACGATCCATACCTTGGTCTATCCAACGGGCTTGGATCTGAGCATCGTTCAATTGGGAATAACGACTGGCTTTGATGTCAACGGACTATTGATACAGGGCGGCGGTGAACTTTGCGCATCGTTGGATGTCGCAGGAGCACCGGTCCACATCACAAATCCTAATGCGGGCACCCTGACGGCCAACGAGAGCAATGTGACCCTCGAAGGGGGATCGGCTATGATCTCGGCAACACCAAATGGTGACGCCAACGTTCCAGAGGGCTATAGCACACTCTATGTATTGACCAGCGGCGAGGGCTTGGTGATAGAGCAGGTCGGCGGGACACCAGAATTTACGGTGACCGAGGCAGGCGATTATACGATCCACACCTTGGTGTACCCTACAGGTTTGGACCTAAGCGTGGTACAATTGGGAATAACGACCGGTTTTGATGTCAACGGCTTGTTGGTACAGGGCGGTGGCGACCTTTGTGCTGCACTGGACGTTCCGGGTGCACCGATACATGTTGACGAAGAGGAAGCATGCCTGGCGGAAGCAGGAACGCTCACGGCGACCGAGACGCAGGTCTGTTCAACAGGAGAAGTAACGATCTCTGCGCATCCAAACGGAGACGCCTTTGTTCCAGAAGGTTTTAGTACATTGTTTGTGCTGACGAGAGGCGAGGGCTTGGTCATAGAGCAAGTCGGTCCTGCACCGGAGTTTACGGTAATGGGCGGCGGTGATTATACGATCCATACCTTGGTCTATCCAACGGGCTTGGATCTGAGCATCGTTCAATTGGGAATAACGACTGGCTTTGATGTCAACGGACTATTGATACAGGGCGGCGGTGAACTTTGCGCATCGTTGGATGTCGCAGGAGCACCGGTCCACATCACAAATCCTAATGCGGGCACCCTAACGGCCAACGAGAGCAATGTGACCCTCGAAGGGGGATCGGCTATGATCTCGGCAACACCAAATGGTGACGCCAACGTTCCGGAGGGCTATAGCACACTCTATGTATTGACCAGCGGCGAGGGCTTGGTGATAGAGCAGGTCGGCGGGACACCAGAATTTACGGTGACCGAGGCAGGCGATTATACGATCCACACCTTGGTGTATCCGACAGGTCTGGACCTAAGCGTGGTACAATTGGGAATAACGACCGGTTTTGATGTCAATGGCTTATTGGTACAGGGCGGTGGCGACCTTTGTGCTGCATTGGACGTTCCAGGTGCACCAATACACGTTGACGAAGAGGAAGCATGTTTAGCATATGCAGGGACATTATATTCAGATCATCCAATCCAATGCATAGATGACGGTATTGCAACAATTTTTGCCGAAACGGCACAGGAGCCTGTAATCCCAGACGGTTACTCTCAGTTGTTTGTATTGACGAATGCCTTTAATTTAACCATTTTAAATGTGTCCGCCACACCGACATTTGATATTGACACTGTAGGATTTTACAGAATACATAGCTTGGTTTATGACCCAAGTACGCTAGATTTGAGCATCGTTCAATTTGGGGTGACAACCGCTTTTGATGTGCTGCCATTATTGCAACAAGGTGGCGGGGATATTTGCGCTTCCTTAGATGTTAGAGGGGCAGTTAATTTAGTAGTACCCAAATTCTTTTGCACTTTCTTCAATAACTTTTTTGGTTATGGTAGAGGCATAAATCCAGAAGTTGAAGCTGTAAATAATTGGGCAAATGAGTTTAACGACTACACTAGTTTTGAGAAATCGATGTTAAACCAATTAACCGAGACTTCTGTATATCCAAACCCAGTGAAATCCAATCTAAATATTAAAACCACATTATTAGACGACGAGACTATTAATTATTCAATAATTGATATGCAAGGTCGACTATTAAAAAGTGGAGTTATCACGACCTTATCTAATGGGACGCACCAATTAGATATGAGTCATCTAAATAATGGGACTTATATTGTTCAACTTAACTCAGCATTTAGAAACTTCACGACCAAGGTTCAAGTGGATTAATAGCACATAATAATCACGAAGACTTAGGCTTTAAAGCCACCAATTTTGGTGGCTTTTTAGTTTTAATCAAAAAGAATTCCCCGACGCTCTGCGTTGGGGTTTCCGTTGAAATTGTCATTCCCGTGAAAACGGGAATCTAAATATAAAATTTCGGTTTTTAACCCTCAAAGGTTAAAATGCGCTACGTTGAGCTTGCCGAAGTATACCTCTATGGCTCTGCCTCGGGGATACCTATCCACCGGCCCGCCTTCTGAAGTCTCGTCGCCCGCCTGCCAACTAGGCAGGGAGGATTGGCAGATGGAGTTCGTTTCAAGAAATTTTTATTTTATTCGATAAACAGGATATTGCAAGTGCGCTTTTTCATAATGCTCACTTTTTTTGTGGATCCAATCGAGCTGCGCGAACCAATTATTGGCAAATTCTTCGTCATAGCTTACCTTAACATTGTACTCTATTTGTAATTTTGGATAAGCCTTTAAGAGTAGTTTTGCTTTGTCCTCCCAAACATAAGGGGAAAACCCTTCTTTTTGTTGCAAGATGGTATCAAAGAAATTCCAATTAAAAAAAGAATCTGGAGCTGTGGGTTCTAAGGTTTCGACCAAGTAGCGTATTGCCTTTTGGTCGGTCCTTATTATATAATCGCCTTGTCTAAAGGCTAGGGTCTCTTCAGCAGTTTTTACTTTGGTGTTGTAGTGAAGATAATGCCCTTCATAAGCCGATGTTCGCGTTTGGTAATCCTCTATTCTATAGGATGCTACAGTTAATGTGGTGTCGTTCTTAATCTCGGTAATTTGGACATCGTTAAGTTTTAGCAATTCTATCACATTATGCCAACCTCGGGGAATGATATAAGCTTTTGGTATGGTGACTTGAGTTGTCGGTATAAAATAATTTTGATAGCTTACGTCTTTAGTGAATGGCTTTGATCTATCGTACTTTAAACGAGGAGCACCAGTTAAGTCACTTGTTATCATATGTCCTTCATAACCTTTGAATTTTAAGGTCGAAGATTTTGTAGTGTCAATGGCCCATGTTAAAGGATAGGTGCTGCCAGAAGACCAAGTTTTTGCTTGCGAATTTCTAAGCTCCGTTATTCTTGAGCCTTGTTCTTCTGTAATTTCTAGCATACTCTTCATGAGCTCATAAGTTCCTTCTACACGCTGCTTGTAAGGTTTTAGCATATGCGTTTCTATCATCATACCCAAGGTGTTGAACAAGGATGTATAACCCGTAGAGTAACGCGGTGAATCCATAAACTGCGAAAAACCAGAATCGGGAGTACGATTAAAAACATTGACATAAGGTGTTATGTCCCATTGTTTTTTTGCTAATTTTTGTTCTAGTTTAGGCATCATTTCACTATGCAAATAACCTCCCAAAGGTCCCCCTAATTTATTGTGCTGTGTAAATAAATGGGTCAAGGTATATTGGTAATCTGCGCCATTGCTTACATGGTTGTCAATAAAAACATCGGGTTGTACCAAATGGAATATTTGCGCAAAAGTTCTGGCGTTTTTAGTGTCGGATTTTATAAAGTCGCGGTTCAGGTCGTAGTTACGCGCATTACCTCTAAAGCCGTAGGCTTTTGGTCCATTTTGATTGGTTCTTGTCCCCGAATTTCTATTTAAACTACCACCAATATTATAAATGGGGATGGTAACCAAAACGGTATGTTTTGGAGCTTCAATAGAGCCATTAACCAAATCTCTAAACAACATCATCGTGGCATCGATACCATCCGATTCACCGGGGTGAATACCATTATTAATCAGTATGATTCTATTGTTAGCTCTTAGTTTTTCAAAATCATCCCCCGTTCCATTCATATTTAGGGTAATAATGTGCAATGGTTTACCAGAGTCTGTCTCACCGATTTCTCTAATCGAAATCGCTTCATAGTTTTCGGCTAAATCTGTATAATATTGAATAGTTTCTTGATACGTTGCCGTTTCCAATCCTTCGCTTTTTTCAAAAACTGTTGTAAAATCGAAATTAGATGCTTTTGGACCTTTGGTATCCGAATTTTCAGAGCAAGAGGTTAGTATAAATAGAAGGATAAGAATCTTTTTCATAGTGTATGTAATTGAGTTTCAAACTTACAGCTTTTCAGTTATAAAAATTGTGAATATCGTAAAATTCAGAGGAGAAAAAAGACTAATTTTGCAAAACCTTCAAAAATTTAAAATGCAACAAACCACCCAAACGATTTTAATGGTTCGTCCTGTTAATTTTAGGATGAACGAACAAACAGCAGTCAACAATTACTTTCAGGAAGACATTGCATTGAAAAATGCTGAAATTAATATTAAGGCTCAGGAGGAGTTTGATGCTTTTGTTGAAAAATTAAGGGCTGTTGGTATTAATGTTATTGTAACTAGCGATGATGATCGCGATGATACCCCGGATTCAATTTTTCCGAATAACTGGGTGAGTTTTCACAGTAATGGTGATGTGGCTATTTATCCAATGTTTGCTGAGAATAGAAGAAAGGAAAGACGGGATGAGGTTTTTGTTCAACTTGAAGCGGAGGGTTTCAATATTGAACATATTGTAGATTACACGTCAGCTGAGAATGAAGGTGTATTTTTGGAGGGGACTGGAAGCGTGGCTTTAGATCGTGTTAATAGAAAAGCATACTGTGCTTTATCTCCACGAGCGGATGAGGATTTGTTTATAGAATTCTGTGAAGACTTTGAATACAATCCGGTCATATTTACAGCCAATCAAACTGTAGATGGAAAGCGATTAGCGATTTATCACACCAATGTGATGATGTGTTTGGCCGAAAATTTTGCTGTTATTTGCTTGGATAGTATCGATGATAAAAAGGAACGCAAAACCGTTGTAAAGCATTTAAAGGGAGATGGGAAAGAAATTATAGCAATTACAGAATCCCAAATGCATCAGTTTGCCGGTAATATGCTACAAGTTCGGGGTACCGATAACCAACGCTATTTGGTGATGAGTGAAGCCGCTCATAAGAGCTTGACCAAAGACCAAATTAAACGCATTGAGGCCTATTGTCCAATTCTTTCTAGCTCTTTAGAAACCATCGAAACCTGTGGTGGTGGCAGTGCGCGTTGTATGATGGCCGAGGTGTTTTTGCCGAAAGAATGATAAATAACAGTTATCGACTTAGATTCGACAAACTATTTACCATAAAAATTCATAATAAGTTACCTTTTTTGGATTACCAATTATCTGAAATATCTTAGATTTTTGGAATTTGGTTTTTAAAGATTGGAATTTTCCCTAATCCAATTTATTAAAAACATAAGGTCCCTTTTCTGCTCCCCAAACATAGTTACCCTCAGCATCAAAACCTCTGTCCCAAGAGATGACCTTATCGGCTAGTATTTCTACCTCGCTTCTGGCAAATGACGCACCACGCATAGTGCTCACACAAGTGGTGTCTCCAGTTTTTCCCATGAAGTGTTTTTCCGAAATGCGTTTTAGTACCACTTCGCAACCGTCTTTAAGAGCAATATCTTTTAATGAAATTGAGTCAAAAGCTTTTGGAGTTTTCCACTTACCAATCCAGAGCGAATCAGTATTCAAAGCATAGACTGCAGAGCTAAAAGTACTATCTGATAATCTGGTGACTTCATAGATACGCTGGCGATAGGGGCGATCTTGCATGCTGTTTAAAGCTTGTTCTACATAAAGAAAATTTCCTTGATCTTCCCAAATAGGATACATGTGTAGCGAAATATTAAAATAAGACGAATCAACTTGCGACTGTATTTCAGAATTAAAAGAGCCCTGCATCAATGCAAATAGTTCTTTGAGTTCCGTATCCTCCTTAATTACGGGTTCGGATTTAGTCTCATTTTTACAATTAAAAATAAAAATTGCTAAAATTAGGAATGGAAATAAACGTTTCATCTGTTATTATTTATTGTGTTTCAATGGTCACACTTCGACTTTGCCTGTCTGCCGACAGGCAGGCTCAGTGCTAGTATGGAATGCCCTAACATCATTTCGTTGGGTCGACTAAAATTGTTAACGGGCATTTCATAAAGCTATATTTTGAGACTTAAATATAGACAAAATTAATTAAGCTTTAGGAGCAGCTTTGGGAAGTTCAATAAAGAACTTACTACCGACATTAACAGTGCTTTCCACCCAAATTCTTCCGTTGTTGAGTTCTACTAAATCCTTAGCAATAGTTAGTCCAAGTCCTGTTCCTTTCTCATTTTTGGTACCAATCGTTGTAAAGTTATTCTTGGCATTGAAGAGTTTATCAATATTTTCTCTAGATATACCAACACCAGTGTCCTCTACACAGATTAAGGCTTTACCATCGACATCCTGATTAGACACGGTTATCACATCGCCGGTTCTACTAAACTTAACCGCATTGGTAATTAAATTCTGTATCACAATTTCGACCATACTGCGGTCCGCATAAACAAAATCGCGCTGCGACTCATCAATAAGGACAATGCGTTTGTCCTCAACTTTTTGCTCTACGAGTGCCATTTTAGTATGGAAGACGTCTTGGATATTGAAAAGCTCTGGTTTGGGCTCAAGACTTTGCATTTGCGATTTAGACCAATTCAACAAATTGAACAAGAGAGAAGATGCATTGTTGGCATTTTCGCTCAATTCTGGAATTAGTTCTCTAAATTCTTCCTTAGATATGCTGTCTTCTTTTAGTAAATCTAAAAAAGCCTTTATGGATGAGATAGAATCTTTTAAATCATGAGAAACTATAGAGAATAACTTGTCCTTCACTTGATTAACTTCTTCTAGATGATGAGTTTGCTCTAATATGGCTTCATTTCTCTGTTGCTCCTGTACCAGTTTTTCGTTTTGTTCGTTAATGAGTTCTTTATAGGTTCTACGCTTCAAATAATTGAGTAAGAGTAGCGTTGAAAGAATGAGTACCGCAGCAAGAGCACCGTAAAGGGTTAAAGGATGGTTTAACCATGAATTTTTGGCCTTTTGGTTCTCTTCTAAATCATCAATTTCCTTTACAATAGGATTAGGATTATATAAATCAATAGGTTCAACATCCGTGGGGAAAGTAGGTTGGTCAATTTCAGAGAGCTTTTCTTTTAAATCGTAGTACTTGTTTTGCCAAAAGAAGGCATTCTGAAAGTAGCCGCGTGTAGAATCTAAAGCGATGTGGAGTTTATAGTTTTCCAATAAGGCTGCTTTATTATCAATTTTTTGGGCAATATTATAAGCTTCATCCAACTGAATTTCTGCTAGCCTTACTTTTTGTTTTTGAAGATTTAGATGGCCTATGGCATTCAATGCAAGTAAAATACCTTCTTGGTTGCCTTGTCTTCTATTGTATTTTAACCCCTCAACTAAATATTCCGAAGCTTTGTCGTACTCTTTAAATTCTAAATATTCACTACCGAGTTTTGGAAGTATTTCACCACGCAAATCCTTATCCGTGGTCGGATTCAACATATCCAAAACATTTTCATAAAACTCTATAGCTTTACGATGCTCTTTTCGCATAGAATAGAGATCGGCGATGTTTTTTGTTGAAGCAATAATGCCATCGCGATCGTCGATACGTTTTCTAACATCTAGGGCTTTAAAGTTAAAATCTATAGCCTTATCTATTTGATTGGTTTTAAAATAAGCTTCGGCCAGATTGTTGTAAGCCGAACTCAGCTCGTCTATTAAACCGCGTTTTTCGAAAATGTCAATAGCTGATAATGAATTTTGAAGTCCAATGGCATAATTACCACGCTTTATCTCAATAAGGCCAATACTGTTGCTCACTTTTGCAACACCTAGGGTGTCGCTAATCTGCAGATAGTATTTTCGCGATTTATCGTAGTTATCAATAGCGTTGTAGTAGTCGTTACGTTCTGTATAAATTAAAGCTCGGTAATACGTACTTTCCGCAAGCCCTTTGGTATAGTTTAATTCTTGGGCAAGTTTTGCGGTTTCGTTAACGTAGCGGAGCGCTTTATTGTAATCTTCAATAGCATAGAGTTCGTTAATGAGCATTAGCGATAGGTCTACCTTAGTGGAATCAGCATCTTGGTAGGCTAATTGTACCGTAAGGTCATCTATCCTTTCATTTTGAGAAAGTACAATGAAAGAGATAAGACAAACAGCTAATGTCAATAACTGCTTCATCCTTTAGCGGTTGATAGACGAAGTACTATGTTTTGGTGTACGAAACTTTTATAGAGGGATGCCAAAAGTAAGTCAACACTAAACAATAACAACGTGGTTAATGTTCGATAATTAAGCCTCATTAATGTTTGGGACATTGTTTAATAGCCTACCAAAAATGCCATAATGTGGTCAAAAACGCTAATATTTGGGATTTAATGCTAATAAATTAGATGAAATGACAGATGAAATTAACGAAAAAAAAGTTGTATCGATTAACGGCAGAAATCCTAGAAAAACTACCATTTCATCGATGAAATGCACTTTTGTTGTAATATACTGATAATTAATTATTTAGAATTGAATACGTCTAACGCAGGCAGTGCTTTAAGTTCAAAGTCAAATAAACATTGATTCTCCCAAGATGTTCCTGAGGTTGAGGTCACTTCGTTGCCTTCAAAAGCTACCCAATCGGGTGCCCAATAGCAAAAGCCGATGCCATGATTGCCAGGTATGTTTTTTACAGTTTGTATCAACCATTCGATATACGCTTTTTGACCTTGAGGTGAGGGAGAAAACTCAACCAAAATTTGATCTGAACTTCCAATAAAATTGGTCTGATTGTCATTCCATTGCAATGTAAAAGGATAGGCCACTTCAACCATCAAAATATCTTTGTTAAAGGTGTTGGCTAACTCATTTAATTTTGAAGTCACCAGATTTAAATCTTTGGTGTGAAATTGTGGATAATAGGACAGACCAATGATGTCAAAATCGAGACTAAAAGCCTGCAGTTCGTTGAAAAAAAAGATAGCGCGTTCTACATCAGAATGATGAAGCATAATACGAATATTATTTTCTGTATCAACTTCTTTTATCGCCCTGATAGCCTCTGAGACCAAGGCTGCATAATTTGACCAATTGTCGCTAAAATTGTCCCAAACTCTACCGTAATCCCAAAGAAAACCACTATTGGTTTCGTTGCCAATTTGGATGATGTCGGGTAAGGTGTTTTGTGCGTTTAGTTGCGCAACCACATCTTTTGTATAGCTGTAAATGGCAACTTTTAGTTGTTCAAACGTCATGTTCTGCCATGCTGTTGGTGGCGTTTGGGTTCCTGGGTCTGCCCAATAGTCACTATAGTGAAAATTGAGTAGAAAATCCATGTTTTTTGATTTGATCTTTTGCGCATAGGCCTTCACATCAGATAACCCGTTTTCGCCATTTTGTGGCGTATGCCAAAGTTTTAGGCGAACAAGATTTGTACCTTTTGATTTTACAAAATCCAGCAGCTCAACCGAATTTCCATTCCCATCTTTGTAATCAATATCATAGGCTTCCAATTCACTCTGAAAGGATAAGTCCATGCCTTTGTAAAAATCGTCAGAACCGTCAGAACCACTATTAGTGTCATCATTAGTTGAACAGGAGACCAATACAATTAAAAGGATGAGCTTTAGTAATTTCATGTGACTTTTGATGCTAAGTTTTTATTATTCTGATATCTCTTGTCCAAATTTAATTAAATTTCCGTCTTCATCTAATATGGCAAACTCACGCATTCCGTAGGGTTTATCTTCTAATTTTCCGTAAGGATGGATAACATTGAAAGGCGATAATTCATTGTAAAGCGTATCGATATCCTCGACGTCAACATAGCAGCTTGTATTTTCTGGATGAATTTTATCATTACATCTCCAAAAATGAACGACAAAATTATCGCGTGCAATAACGGCATAATTATCATCTAAATAGCCTACACGGTCAAAGCCAAGTTTATTTTTATAGAATTCAACCGTCTTCTTAATATTTAGCGATGCTAAAACAGGAATACCTCTTAATAGATGTTTTTTTCGTTCCATTTTTTATTGATGTTTAGTGCAGCTTTAAAATTAGCGAATTATAAGGGTTCAAAACCTTAATGAAATAATAAAACTGCTATCTTTGCAGGCGTTTAAAAGCCAAAGCATAGAATAAAATATGAAGCTTCAGGATACTTTAGAATTACAGGTTAAGGCCGCTGTAAAAGCCTTGTTTCAATCGGAATTGGAATCTGTTGAATTTCAGGCAACTCGTAAGGAGTTTGCAGGAGATATTACGGTGGTCGTGTTTCCGATGTTGCGCGTTATTAAAGGAAATCCTGCAGTCATTGGTGAACAAATAGGAGCATACTTGCAAGATCATGTCAGTTTGGTCAAGGGGTTTAATGTGGTCAAGGGGTTTTTAAATATTGAAATTGATGATGCCTATTATACGACGTTCTTTAATTCGATAAAGGACAACGAAAACTATGGTTTTGCTGAGCTTAAGGACGGTAAGGCCGTCATGGTAGAATACTCATCTCCAAACACTAATAAGCCCCTGCACTTAGGCCATGTAAGAAATGTACTGTTAGGCTATGCCGTAGCTGAGATTTTAAAGGCGTCTGGAAAGAAAGTCTATAAAACCCAGATTATCAATGATAGAGGGATTCATATTTGTAAAAGCATGTTGGCCTGGCAGTGTTTTGGCAACGGGGAGACCCCGGAATCTTCTGGTCTAAAAGGCGACAAGTTGGTGGGGAAATATTATGTGGAATTTGATAAAGCTTACAAACAGGATATTTCTGATTTAATATCTAAAGGACAGTCTGAAGAAGAAGCCAAAAAGAATGCGCCGATTCTATTAGAAGCACAAAATATGCTACGTCATTGGGAAGCTGGTGATAAAGCGGTGGTCGCCCTTTGGGAAAAAATGAACGGTTGGGTCTACGATGGTTTTGAAGCTACGTATAGAGCTATTGGTGTCGATTTTGATGAATACTATTATGAAAGCCAGACCTACTTGTTAGGGAAAGAATTTATTGCTGAGGGTTTAAAAACAGGTGTCTTTTTTAAAAAAGATGATGGTTCGGTATGGTGCGATTTAACCGAAGATGGTCTTGATGAAAAAATTGTATTGAGAGCCGATGGTACGGCGGTTTACATGACCCAAGATATAGGGACGGCTATTCAACGAATCAAGGATTACCCCGATGTTGGTGGTATGGTGTATACGGTGGGTAATGAGCAGGATTATCATTTTAAGGTACTGTTCTTGATTTTGAAGAAGCTCGGATTTGACTGGGCAGAAAACTTATATCATTTAAGTTATGGTATGGTGGATTTGCCAAGCGGTAAAATGAAAAGTAGGGAAGGTACGGTAGTTGATGCCGATGATTTGATTGAAGAAATGGCGGATACTGCCGAAGAAATTTCTAAAGAATTAGGGAAATTAGATGATTATTCCGAAGCAGATAAAAAAGCACTTTACAAGACAATTGGCTTAGGAGCATTAAAGTATTACATCTTAAAGGTGGATCCGAAAAAACGTATTTTATTCGACCCTAAAGAGTCTATAGATTTTCAGGGAAATACAGGTCCCTTCATCCAGTATACTTATGCTAGAATACAATCCATATTAAGAAAGGCTGGTAGCGTAGAAGATACCACAATCGGTGGAGTTGAAGTATCGATTCATGAAAAGGAGAAGCAATTGCTAAAGCAGTTAGAACAGTTTCCTGAGGTGATTCAAAATGCAGCAATGCAGCATAGTCCTGCTCTGATTGCTAATTACACCTATGATTTGGTTAAAGATTTTAATTCATTCTACCAAAATGTATCTATTCTCGGCGCAGAGAAAGAAGAGGAAAAAATCTTCAGGGTACAGCTTTCAAAAACAGTTGGACAAACCATAAAAAATGCATTTAGTGTTTTAGGTATTGATGTCCCTGAACGCATGTAGACGAGTTTGCGGAGTGTCTGCCATTAAACTATTTTTAACACTTTGATTCATAGTCCCTACCGTGTTTTTCTGTATCTTTGCAGACGGTAAAGCGTTATATAAAATGCTATATAATAAGCCATAATGGTATCGTTGATACACACTTCAATATTATTGGCGAAATACATCTGGCTTACTCAGAACAATAAAAAATTGATCAGATGAAAACAATTAACTTTCTCAAATCTTTTGCCGGCACATGCATTGCTTTGTTGTTGGTAACCTTTACACTAAGCGCTCAGGGAAACTTCACTGAATTTAGTGGTAAAGTGGTCGATGGTAAAACAAATAAGGCTTTAGACGCGGCGAGCCTTAATGTTAATGAAACCAATATCAGTACGATTACCAACTCCGAAGGTGAATTTTTACTGAAGGTGCCCAATGATTATTTAGATTCAAAAGTCATTGTCAATTTATTGGGATATAACACGCGCGTTGTTCCGCTTTCAGAGCTTTCCAAAACGAACAATGTCATAGAATTGTATCAGGCGGTCACCGAACTATCAGCCGTTAATATTTCGGCCTTTAAAGATGCTGAAAGTTTAGTGCGTAAAGTCTTTAAGAATAAAGATAAAAGCCATCAAAACGAATCTGTTTACATGACCGCGTTTTATAGGGAAACCATTAAAAGGCGTAGTAGAAACGTGTCTTTAACGGAGGCTGTAGTCAATGTGATGAAGTATCCTAATACATCATCAGTACCTGACGCCATAAAACTCAATAAGGCTCGAAAAAGTACGGACTATAAACGTTTAGATACGGTGTCCGTTAAGCTTCAGGGAGGTCCGTTTTCAACGATATATTTGGATATTATGAAGTACCCAGAATATATTTTCACGGATGAAACGATTCCTAGTTATAGCTTTTCATTTAGTGCTCCCTCAAGAGTCAATAACAGAAACGTCTATGTCGTAGATTTTAACCCTAAAAATGACGCGTTGAACTATGGTTACATAGGTAAACTTTATGTAGATGTAGAGTCTTTAGCCTTGGTCAGTGCAGATTATACTTTAGATCTTAGCAATAAGAATAAAAGCAAAAACCTACTGGTAAAGAAAAAGCCAAGTAGTGTCATTGTTTATCCTTTGGAAGCTAACTATAAGGTGGATTATAAAGAAAAGGGTGACAAATGGTATTACAGTTATTCAAATTTGTATTTAAAGTTTAAGGTCAATAAAAAGCGACAGCTATTTAATAAAGTCTATAGTTTGTCGAGCGAAATGGCCGTTACCGATTGGGAGATTGATATCACTGATCGTAAGATAAAAAGTAGAGAGAAGCTGAGACCTTCTGTCATCATTACAGATGCAATTTCTGGATTTTCTGATCCCGATTTTTGGGGTGAATACAATTTAATAGAACCCGATAAATCTATTGAAACGGCTATTGATAAAATAAGAAAAAACATAGAAAAGCAGAAGCGAAAGGAGAAAAGGGCAACCGCTAACGGGAAACCTTAAATTATAACCATATAGCTTATGAAGCCCAGAGACTAGTCTTCTGGGCTTTATGTTTTATGGTCAGTAAGTATGTGTTAGTTAAATGCTCCCTTAAATTGAAGCGCTTGCTCTATATGCGCAAAATGATGATTACTATGCCAGGCATAAACACCAATGGTTTCTCCTAAGGTATAGGTTTTGTCATGTTCTGGATGGACAAATTCGCGCTTTAAATCATTATCAGAAAAACTTTTGAGCAAAACCCCAAGTTTGTTATGCACTCCCTTTAAGATAGCCATGGGCGCATCTAGGGACTCAGAATAATCAACGAGTTTTGCAAAACGGTCTTCAAAATAAGGTCGAATGGTAGGTCTATTTTCAGTGAGTGCCAATTTAAATCGAATAATACTATTCATATGGCTATCTGCACAATGGTGCACCACTTGTTTAATGGTCCAGCCGTTTGGTCTGTATTTAAAGCTTAATTCACTGTCAGTTAGGTCTTGCGTTATGGATGCTATGCGATTTGGTAATGACTCTATGTCGGCAATCCATTGGTCTATATGCTGTTGTGTAATTTGTTCTGGTTTTTCAAATTCACCAATAGGAAATCGAAGTTTATGAAATTCTTGTTCAGTCATAGGATTAAAATTTAGAACTTAAAATTAAGCATTAAATGCTTAGTTTAGAAGTTAACTCTAAAACTCAAGTTGGGCGTAAATTTTAATGACTGGTTATTGACCTCCACAATATTGTCGTCAGCATCAAATGCGTAGTAGCGATTAATAATATTAGACCGGTTAAATAGATTCCAAATCGAAGCGCCAGCTTCAGCTTTTATACCCTTGGAGATATCGAATTTATAAATGGCAGAGATATCTGTTCTAAAATAATCGGGCAATCTCACGTTATTGGGAGTATTGTATTCTATAGAAGGGTTATTGGGGATTTGAACTTGTGACGGTTCCGTGTAAGTACGACCAGAATGCCAATTTATACCCAATCCCAATTTAAAACTCTTAAGACTATAGGTCAAGGAAGCATTGGCGACATGGGCAATGTCTACATTATTCGGAAAAGCCGCGCCATTGTTTATCGTATCGAATTTATAATTATTTTGGCTTAGTGTATAGCTCAACCAGGCACTAAAATCCTTAAAGCGTTTATTGATAAGAAAATCCAAACCGGTTATAGTGTAGGAACCAATATCATTGACAAACTGAAATTGGTTCTGAAAGCCCTGACTTTGTGCAGTAATATCATCCACATTTTTATAATAACCTTCAAGAGACACCAATAAATTATTTTGATTGTAACTGACGCCCAGAGATATTTGTTGGCTTCTTACCAGCGGAACATCGTCTAAGTTAGAGAGTAGCCATCGGCGTTTTTCAATACCAAAAAAGTCTTGTTGGAGATCGATAACTTGGGTTATGGATTGACTTTTTAGTTCACCAAGGATTTCAAGTCTAATAGCATTAGAAATCTTTTGATTAAAGGCAAACCTGGGTTCAATAACAAGTTCTTTTAATTTTTCAAAATAGCTGATTCTAGCCCCTAAACGAATGTAAGTATTACGAGATTTGGAATAGCGTTCAGTTTCTCCAAAAAACGCATGAGTTCTGATAATTTCTTTTACCAGACTTGTAAAATCCGGATTAGAGACATCTTCAAAATCCGTAACACCAACTTCATTGAATTGATAGCCGCCTCTTAATTGCGTATTATAATCTATAGTTTTTGACAGGTCTAATCGTAGCCCATAATCTTCTACTTTGTTTTCTTGAATAAGGAGTTGGTCATTGGTGATGTCATTATTTTGGGCGTCCAAGTCGTAGTTGGAATAATAGAATTGGGCTGAGGCCTGTAAATCATCATTAAAAATCTTCGAATACGTAGCACTAGCACCATAACTCACTTGATTTAAGGCGCTTCTGGTTTCTTGAAGGTTATTGTCCGAATTCGTGAATATTTGATTGTAATCAAGATCATTGTAAATGTTAAGTAAACTCACCCGAAGTTTAGAAGTGTCATCGATATCGTATAAAAACTTGGCATTAAGATCATAAAAAAGGAAACGCTCATTTAGAGCTACAACAGAACTAATGTCACTTGAAACGTTAAGTTCAGAATCTCTAAAAATTCGATCAAAATAAGCGTCATAAGTTGTCGAGGCCAAAAGGTCTGTAAAAGCCCGTCTTGCAGAAATTTGTAACTCCATCTTTTTACTTAACGGAATTTTTGCATAGCCATCGACATTCAGAAGATTAGTGCCTATACCTGCGCTAGACCTGTGGTCAATTCGGTCTGAATTTTTGATTGAAATCGTACTAGAAACACCATTACCAAAAAGGGCACTAGTACCATTTTTAGAAATCCGCATGTCATCTGACAAATAAGGGTTAAAGGCAGAAATTAGCCCAAAGAAATGACCGGACTGATACATTCTGATGCCTTCATAAAGAACAAGATTTTGATCATTGGTACCGCCTCTAACATTGATATTTGATATGCGCTCGTCAACACTAATTATACCTGGAAGATTCTGTAATATTTGTAATACGTCCGGTTCTATTAAACCTGGCAGAATATCAAACGCTTTGGCATCAATTTCTATAGTGCCATTATTGGTCTTAGAGATCCCTTTTGTTAGATAGTTGTTCACAACTACTTCTTCGAGGCGTTGCACGGATTTAACCTTTGGTGCTATGGCTATAAATCTACCGTCCAGTACTTTAAAGTCTAATGGCGTTAAAAATCTTAATTCGTTCAATGCTTGTTTTAGTGATAACTGAGGATTTAGTGGAGCGATAGCAATACCGTCTATGGTTTTTGTTTCGTAAGAGAACTTTACATCATAGCGTATTTCTAGTTGTTCGAGAATTTGAACAAGGGGTTGTGGTTCCTCATTTTGGCTATGGATTAAACTGAAAGAGGTAACGGCTAAAAAAAATAAAATGGCACGTAGTAAAAGTCTATTCACGCTTTAATACAATAGAAGTTCCAGACTTACTATAGCTTAAATTTAAAGGTATTGTAATAGACTGCAATGCTAAATCTAGATTTTTGTGGGTAAAACTTCCGCTAAATACGCGTAATCTATCTGCTTGGTCTACTAACACCTTTATGTTATAATAATTCTCAAGTTCTTCGATAACGTGTTTCAAAGGGGTGTTTTTAAATGTACTTTCACCGCGCAACCATGACGGTTGCGCAGCGATTTCTTTTTCATCAGCAAGTAACTTCCCATCTATAATTCTAATACGTTGTCCAGGATTTAATTTTAAAAGGTCTTCACCCATCGTTACGCCTACTAAGCCTTCAAAGCAAGTCACCTCAAAATAGTTATGGCGTTGTTTGACATTAAACTGAGTCCCCAAAACACTAACAATCGCTTTGTCTGTGATCACATCAAATGTTTTACCTCTGGCAACTTTAAAGAATGCTTCTCCTCTTAATGTCACTTCACGATTTTTGGTCCATCCACTCTCATTAAAAACGACGGATGAATTGGCATTTAGGAGAACTTCAGAAGCATCAGGTAATTCAATAGTTGTCTGTTTTGCTATTTGGGTATGGACTTCCGTGTCTAATGTCGTGGTGTAGTAATAGACGCTAAAACAAATCGCTAAAATAGCGGCTATTCTTAGCAGAGGCTTATACCATTTTGGTTGAGTGTTGTTAGGTCTAAGTTGGGGTTTTAAGTCCTCATAGTGTCTATCAACGAAGAACTCGGGAGATTTAAACGACTTTAGGGCAGCATCCATTTGGATTAAGTGCTGATAATCCTCCAGTTGCTCAAAAGCGTCTCGCTCCTCTGCACTTAGGTTATGGTCTAGCCATTTTTTTATGAGTGTTTCTCTGTCCATAGTTCTATTTCAGCTATATAACAGTTAATTAGCAAAAATTCCTACCTTCCATAGCTTGCAAATTCAAAAACTGCATATGTTGATTACTGTTGTTCACTTAAGTTATAAACCATCAATATCTTCTCGCAAGGCTTTCAAGGCGCCATAAATTCGCTTCTCAACAGCTTTTGTCGATATATCCAAAATGGCTGCAATTTCCTTAAATCGCTTTCCTTCAACACGGTTCATTAAAAAGGCTACACGCTGTGCTTCAGTTAGATTGGCAAGTGCCTTTTGTAACTTTTTATGATATTCTTTTTCCTGTAATATAAATTCAGGCGATTCGTTAGTAGATATTTTTTGAGGGAGTTTCTCATATTTCAAAACCACTTTTTGGTGGGCAACGGCATTGAGCATTAGATTGTTGGCCGTGGTAAACAAAAAACTCTTGGCTTTGTCTGGGGAAATCTTTGCACAGTTCTGCCACAGTTTTATAAAAGCATCTTGTACTTTATCTTTAGGATTCAGGCGTTCCCCAAATTTGTAATATAGAAAATCATAGAGGTTTTTTGAGTGTTTTTCGTATAAACGCTCAAATAAACGCTCTTCGCAGATATGGTCTTGTAAAGGTCGGTTCATAATTTTCGCTTCACAAATTATAAATAAATTTTCTAAGGAACAGGTAGGAAAAATAAATTACGGGCTGTTGTATAATAAAAATCAAAAAGCTCCAATGTTATGAAAATGAAAATCAATCAGTTATTTCTTTATGCCTTTTTTGCCCTTTTAGCATTCACTGCTTGTCAAGATGAAGAGGTAAACGTTAATAATCCCGATACACAGGAAATCATCCAACCCGATTCCCAAGTGGCCGCATTTATGAGTAGTGTTACTGCCAATTATGGGGCTTATGATGATATTTTGGATGAGTCTAGCTGTTTCTCTATTGAATTGCCAGTAACAATTATAGTAGGAGATATTACCATTGTTATAGAAACTTTAGAAGACATTGAGGGGCTCGAAGAGCTATTCGAAGCCTTTGAAGATGAAGAAGACTTTTTTGATTTTGTATTTCCGATCACAATAATCTTTAGTGATTATTCAGAAATCATCATTGAAAATTTGGATCAACTCGAAACATTTATTGAAGAATGTGACCTCGATGAGGATGGCGTTGATGACGATATTATTGAGTGTGTAGACTTTGTATATCCGATTACATTTTCTGTATTTAATACTGAATTTGATATTGTGGATACCGTCACCATTGAAAATGACGAAGCCTTATACAACTTCTTAGACGGATTAGATGACGACGAAGAGGCCTTAATAGTTAGTTTAAATTATCCTGTGACCTTGGTTTATGCCAATGGCGAAACGATAACGGTCACCTCTAATCAAGAATTGGCTGATGCCATTGAAGCGGCCGAAGATGATTGCGAAGACGATGAAGAGGAGGATATTTGCGACCTTAACCTTGAAGAACTCGAAGCCATTTTGTTGGAATGTGCTTTCGACGTAGAGATTTATGACGAAAGTGATGATTTATCCGATAGCCTTCAATTTGCATTTAATGCATCTGGATCGATAGTGGCTACTGGAGATGCAGCTGTTGTTGACGAAGGAGAATGGGGCTTGGTAGAAACCGATTTAGGGAAGAAATTAATAATAGAAGGCTTGCAGACCTTTACGTTGGCTAATGGTTTATGGTTATTGGATGAATGTGATGAGGACGGTGAATTGGAGTTTGTAAAAGAGACTGATAATGGTCATTTTACTATGGAACTTGAATTAGATTGTGAGGGTGATGGAGAGGACGATTGCACTCAAGAAGAAGTAAGCGATTATTTATTATCATGCAATATTATACCTACGGTAGATGGTTATACATCACCACTTACGACGTTTCAATTTTCAGAGGACAATACTATTTTCACTATGTACCAAGGCGACCTTCCACATAGTGGAACATGGGATATTAGTTCTGATGAGGATGGAATTTTTATAGTTATTAATTTCACTCCTTTTATAGACCAGTATTATAATGGACAATGGTATTTGTCTGAATGTGATGATAATGGTTTAGTTTTTCATCAAGGCGATAGAGAGCTCATATTAGTATGTCAAGCATATGAAGAGAATCCTTTTGAATGCTTTGGTAATTATGATTTAAGTGTTTGTGATGATGAAACTCAAGACACCACAGAAGCATTTGATCTCAACCTTATATTTTCAAACTGTCCGAATGATGACGTTTCTTACGAGTTTTATCATACTGTTGAAGATGCAGAAAATCAGACAAATCCATTACCAAATCCATTTAATAATACTACAAACCCTCAAACAATTTACTCTAGAGTTTCGCTTGCAGGTGATCCAAATATTTTTGAAATATTCACTCATGATTTAATAGTTGAGGATTGTACCAACTATTGTACTGAGGAAGATGTTGACGGTATTCTTATGGAATGTATTTGGAATGCCGTGAACTACAATGGCAGTGATAATTTAATGGAATGGAATTTTGACTTTGAAGGTGCCAATAATATTGTCGTGATCTATACAGATACGGAGACCATTGATGCCACATGGATCACCTCGCAATCAGAAGATGGTGTTGTCCTGACGTTCTCTAACGTTGCTGGGCCAAATATTCAGGCCATTAACGGGGAATGGTTAGTTGTAGAATGTACCGAAGAAGCTTTACAGCTCCAACGAGGAAATGACTTTTTAATATTGGAAAGGAATTGTGAATAATAAAATGAACCGCTAAATAAGTTAGTATTTTTTTAGTAAGTTTAAGTTGATGAAGAGGGTTGCCAACCGCTAGGCTGCCCTTTTCTTTTTAGTGAAGCTCAGCTTTTTAAAGCCTGAAAGGCGCATAAAAAGCTGCAAGCTGAACTAATCCCGCTGCATAGCGGGATCTTTTTAACATATGCCCCGAGCCGTTGCTCAGTTTTTTAAAGCCCGAAAGGCGCATAAAAAGCTGCAAGCTGAACTAATCCCGCTGTATAGCGGGATCTTTTTAACATATTTCCCGAACAGTTGCTCAGTTTTTTAAAGCCTGAAAGGCGCCTAAAAAACTGTAAGCTGAACCTGTCTTTGTCGCCCCGCCTTCCGAAGTCTTGCACGGAGGACAGGCAGGTTAATCCCACAATAAGATGAGATCTTTGTAATATTCTCAATTGCACCCTTATAGAATTATAGATATGCTATGCGTTTATCTCTTGTAAATTCTTAAATTTCTTCTGTGGAAACCTAAATTTTCTAAAAAAAACACAAAATTTAGCTTCACTTCAGGAACCACTTCGTTAGTACATAAATTTGTTTCATTTAGCGTTTTAGAATATTCAAATGAAAAAATTCATGTACTTTTGCATCTTATTAAATTAGAATAAGTCGTGATGATTCTGCGTACTGAATACTGCGACTGAAAACTGAAAAATATGTTCAATAATTTAAGTGAAAAGTTAGATAAAGCCTTACACGTTCTAAAGGGGCATGGAAGTATTACTGAAGTCAATGTAGCCGAAACCCTAAAGGAAGTTAGACGTGCGCTTTTAGATGCCGATGTTAATTTTAAAATAGCCAAGGAATTTACCAATAAAGTCAAGGAAAAGGCATTAGGTCAAAATGTATTGACCACTTTGCAACCTGGACAATTGATGGTTAAAATCGTTAAAGATGAGTTAACCGAACTTATGGGTGGCGATGCTGAAGGCATTAACCTATCAGGTAATCCAAGTGTCATTTTAATGTCTGGTTTGCAAGGTTCGGGTAAGACCACCTTTTCAGGAAAGCTTGCCAACTATCTTAAGAATAAAAAGACCAAAAAACCCTTATTGGTTGCTTGTGATGTTTACCGTCCTGCGGCGATTGACCAGCTTCATGTGGTTGGGGATCAAATCAGTGTTGAGGTTTATAGCGATAAGGGCAACAGTGACCCGGTAGCCATTGCCCAAGCTGGTATAGCACATGCAAAAGCCAATGGTCACAATGTGGTAATTATAGATACAGCAGGTCGTTTAGCGGTTGATGAAGCGATGATGACCGAAATCTCTAATATCCATAAAGCCATTGAACCTCAAGAAACCTTGTTTGTAGTCGACTCTATGACCGGTCAAGATGCGGTGAATACAGCTAAGGCATTTAATGATATTCTAAATTTTGATGGTGTTATTCTAACAAAGTTAGATGGTGATACGAGAGGTGGTGCAGCGATTTCTATTAAATCGGTAGTCAACAAACCTATAAAGTTTATTGGTACAGGTGAGAAAATGGAAGCCATCGATGTCTTCTACCCATCACGTATGGCCGATCGTATTTTGGGAATGGGAGACGTAGTGTCCCTTGTTGAAAGAGCCCAGGAACAATTTGATGAAGAGGAAGCACGCAAACTGCAGAAGAAAATTGCCAAAAACCAGTTTGGATTTGATGATTTCTTAAAACAGATTCAGCAAATCAAAAAAATGGGTAATATGAAGGATCTCATCGGAATGATACCCGGCGCTGGAAAAATGATGAAAGGCATTGATATTGATGATGATGCCTTTAAAGGTATTGAAGCCATTATACATTCCATGACGCCAGCTGAACGCTCCAACCCATCTATAATTAATGCAAGTCGCAAGAAAAGAATTGGAAAAGGATCTGGAACATCAGTACAAGAAGTTAATCAGCTGTTAAAGCAGTTCACCCAAATGAGCAAAATGATGAAGATGATGCAAGGTGGTGGCGGAAAACGCATGATGCAGATGATGAAGAATATGCCCAGATAATTGAGTTTGCAGTCTCGGTATTCAGTAAGCAGAATCAAATAAAGTTATATTCATGGATTTCAAAAAATTATTAGCTTATCAAAAGGGATTTGATTTAGCTATGTCAATTTTTGAAATTTCTAAAGCATTCCCGAAAGAAGAATTGTATTCGCTTACAGATCAAATCAGAAGAAGTTCAAGGTCGGTTTGTGCTAATCTTTCTGAAGCTTATAGAAAGAGAAGATATATTAGGCATTTTATAAGTAAACTAACTGATGCTGATGGAGAGAATTCGGAGTCTAGTACGTGGCTTGATTTTGCTTATGAATGCAGTTACATCACAAAACAAGAACATAATAATTTATCAAAACAAGTTGAAGAAGTTGGTAGATTAATAAATTATATGATTAATAATCCAGAGAAGTTTGGAGTCAAAGTTGAGTAATTAGATCTTTAAAACTGCTGGCAACTGTGACTGCGACTGAAAACTAAAAATAAGATATGACAATTTTAGACGGAAGAAAAACAAGCAAGGAGATTAAGGATGAGATAAAGGTCGAAGTTGATAAAATGAAGGCCAATGGGGAAAAGGTCCCACATCTTGCTGCTGTCATTGTAGGTAATGATGGCGCCAGTTTAACCTATGTTGGTAGTAAAGTTAGAGCTTGTGAGCGTGTGGGTTTTGAATCTACCATGGTACGTTTACCAAACACAACTAGTGAGATAGAACTGTTGGATACTATTGAAGATTTAAACCATAATAAGGATATCGATGGTTTTATTATTCAGTTGCCCTTGCCACCGCAAATTAATACCCAAAAGGTTTTAATGGCGGTCCACCCAGATAAGGATGTGGATGGTTTCCATCCCACAAATTTCGGAAAGATGGCCTTGGATATGTCCACTTTTATTCCTGCCACTCCGTTTGGAATTTTAGAACTTATCGACCGTTATGGCGTAGAAACCAAAGGAAAACACACCGTAGTTATAGGTCGCTCGCATATTGTAGGACGTCCTATGAGCATTTTAATGGGGCGTAAGGGCTTTCCAGGGAACTCTACGGTAACACTTACACACAGTCATACCAAAAATATTACACAAATCACGTCACAGGCGGATATTATTATCACCGCTCTTGGTGTACCGGGTTTTTTAAAGGCAGAAATGGTAAAAGACGATGCTGTAATCATTGATGTTGGGATTACTCGTGTTCCAGACGACTCAGAAAAAGGCTATTATATAACAGGAGATGTTGATTTTGAAAATGTGAGTAAAAAGGCCAGTTTTATTACACCAGTTCCGGGTGGTGTAGGACCCATGACCATAGCCATGCTTCTTAAAAATACACTTTTAGCCAGAGAACAGCACAGAAAAAATAGGAGCTAGATTATTTAGCAAATAATTGATTTAAATCCTTAAAGGCCTTAAATTCTAGCGCATTACCTGAAGGGTCTTTAAAAAACATGGTAGCTTGTTCACCAACTTGTCCTTCAAAGCGTATATAGGGTTCTATAACAAAAGTGATACCCTTAGACTCTAAGTGCTCGGCAAACTCATGAAAGGTATCCCAGGGCAACACCACACCAAAATGAGGTACAGGAACATCCTTTCCGTCGACTAAATTGGTGTGCAGCGCCTCTTCTGTATCAATATCCTCAGGGTTAGGTTTGTAATGAATGACCAATTGATGTCCAAAGAAGTTGTAGTCTACCCAATGGTCACTACTTCGGCCTTCTTCAAAATTTAAGACGTTGGTATAGAAGTTTCTGCATTCTGCTAAGTTGGAGACAGGAATTGCCAAATGGAAAGGTGCAATTTTTGACATGATTATAGTATTGTAACAAATCAAAGATACATCAAAAAAGGCTTGCTAAATATAGAATTTAACAAGCCCAAAACAAATTGATCTAACCATCAATCAATTCAAATTTTCTGTTTTTCTTTTATATAAACCATCAAAGACCTTGGTCCATGCCTTTCCTTCATCCGTGCTCGATTCCATGGTTTGTCTAACGGTATCTTCGGTTTTATCATGGATGTATATCATTTTATACCAAACGCCATCTCCTTTTGCTATGAGTTGCATATTTCCATAAGTGTAATCTTCGGGTTCTTCATAATGACTTACACCACCATTGGCTACCCAATTTTGTTTCCATTTTTGATCTGCAGTGTCATAATAACTTATGGAGTTTCCGCCATTGCTATTAGTAGGCCGCCAATTTTCTAAAATACCACAAGCGCCATTGGTATGTGTAATGCTGCTTTCTGCAACTTTCTGACCTTGTACATAGACATCCCATTCTCCAATCCAAAAATCAAACTTTTTGTAATTGTCATCAAACCTACAGGGATTGGCTTGTTTATAGATGCTCTTCTTTATAGTCTTAAAACGACCATGATCTTTTAAGGCATCAAAAGCTTCGTCTTCTAATTGTTTAGAAAAACCAACCTGTAAACTGTCTAACGCTTCAAGCTCATCGAGGGCTTTATTTGGTTGATTTTCTGCGGTGTAACTTTTGGCCAACCACAAACGTACATAAGGCCCTTTAAGACCACTTTTTTTAGCAATTTCGAAATTCTCTATGGCCATTTTGTGCTTATTCAAATTGGCATAACTAAATGCCATATAATAATGAGCCATCGAATCTTTAGGATTGACTTTGAGCTGTTCTTTAGCGGTAGCAATAACTTTGTTGTATTCCTTATTCCCAAAATCTGGCTGGTATGGGCTGTTGTTTTGGGCGGGAACCTTAAGGAAGAGTAATACACTTATAACAAGGATAATAGTTTTCATGATAATTAATTGATAAGCTCAAAGTAAGATGACAATCGATGATGTGAAGTCCGTAATTATAAATGTTTACTTTTTTTATACGCTGTAGGCGTACAATTATGCTTTTTTTTGAAGGCTTTGTAAAATGTAACCTTGTTGTTAAAGCCAACCTCAAAATAAATGGTCTTTACATTATGACCATCGTTGTTTGAGCGCAATAACGCTTCGGCTTCCAAGAGGCGATAATCGTTTATGAAGGTATTAAAATTTTTACCAGATTTTTTATTGATGACCTTAGATAAAAGATGCGTAGAGTAACCTATTTTATCAGCTAGATTTGCCAAACGAAGTTCATTATCCTTAAACGGTTTTTCTCGTTCAATATAGTTAATGAGGTTACTGTAAAATTCATTGAGCAAATGATCTTCAAAACTATCCGATTTGTTTTCTATAGGCAAGAACACCTCAGAAAAAAACTCTCCATCAAAAATCTGAGGGACTTTATAAACGAAATAACCAATGGTGTAAATTGCTATTGACATAGAAATAGATATCATATAATCCCATTGGTTATTGAAAAATGAGAAATTTATTAAAATATAATATGAAATGTAACAGCATAAGAAAAGGGTGTAAAGTGCAATTAAAACTTTGACCCATTTCAAACGTATTTTTTCAAATTCAGTGGTCGCTCTATTATTTTTTTTGATGAGTTGAAGCATTAAAAAGAGGTAAAAGGCAAGGTGTACTATAATTAAAATATAATTAGATAACCACTTGTTTATAGATCCAACTGAGATGCTAAAATTAAAAATGTACTGAGACCAAATAAATAAAGTCAAAGCAATTGATAGGAAGGCAAATGCAAAATGAAGATAGAAAAATCTCATTTTAATGTTATGAAGTTTTAGCAGATAACTGTATAGTAATGGTCCAGCGGCATAGTAACCAATAAATTGAAATGTATTAAAGTAGGGGAGTTGTATATGATATTTTGTCCAAAACAGCACATATGAAAATAGAATGCTTGAAAAGGCTAATACTAAAAGGGCAATGGGGTAATTGCGTTTATTTTGGCCTGCTATTAAAACAACGAACAGAAAGATTCCCATGGCGACCGCAAATAGGAATCCTGAAGTCCAAGTGTCAAAAGATGGTGCTGATTGCATAAGAAACTAATGTAAACAAATAGCACGTACTAAGGTATAGTTTTATAAATATTTACTCAAGGTTAAGGTCCCTAACTACAATATATTTTGGTGAGATTCAGTCCAATTCACTCTTTTGAAGTTCTTTCACATTCTATTTTCCAAGTTGGATAAGTGATTTTTTCAGCCTTGTCTACCCATTCACCAACCCACTTATAACCTGTTTCGCTCATATCATAAAATGTAAGTCTGTAAAAGCCTTCCATACCATTTGGTGCTGTTTGATCTCTATAAAGCACAATTTTATTGCCGTCCTCCGTTTTATTGCCTTCCCAAGTTGGCAGCGTTGTAGGGGGAAATTTTATAGAGTAATAATGCACATACCATTTGCTGCTATCTGCAATGAACTGTCTAATGCTACCCGAATGACCACCGTCTTCCTTTATGGTTTCGTCTTGCACGGCATTACCGTTCATTATGTATTTCCACTTCCAAACCATGTTTTGCGTGTCTTGCCAAGTACCGTCGGGATTTCGAGCTGTGGACTTGCAGTTACATTCACCAATCATCGGTTCAAAATCTTTTACTTGTTCTGGGGCTTCTGGGTTTGGTAAGCCATAGGGATGCTTTTGAGAAGGTTCGTATTCGCTTTGTGCATGTAATTTACATGCCGACAACGTAAGTAAACTCACCGAAAAAAATAAAAGCGTTTTGTTTAGTATGTTCTTAATAGTTCTATTCATCTTAATGACATTTAATGTGTTCAATATATTTTAGCCTTCTTTTTTTAAAAGATTCATTCAATTTAATCTGTCTAGCGCTCTGTTGTATGGATTTTTCAAGGACAAGTGCATTAATTCTATTGTTGAATACTTTAAGTTTATTATTGATATTTCCTTTAAAATCTGTATCCAATTCTATGCATAAAGGCGCTGCGGTACAGTTGAAATTAATTGAATCAAATTCTAGATTTTTTAATTGGTTGCTCGAGAACGATTTAAAATAAATTTTTCGTTCGCATATATCATAAACAATACTCCATTTAGTAAAGCTGCCTTGTTTAACCTTATTGAGTATATTGAAAGCCGCTTTTATACTATTACCCTTTTCATTTCTTTTAAAATTGTCGATCATTTTACAAGCCGTGGCAAACCTTGAAAAAGAATTAGCTTTGAATGAAGGTTTTTCAAGTTTTTGGGCTGTGTTTTTTACAGTCTCATTTAGTGACTTTTTATAAGTGCTATTAGTTAATACGGAAAAAGGGATATTCTTTTTAGTATGCGCGACCAATTTCCCATTTAAAAACTCAATAGTTGTTGTGTTGCCAGAGGTATCGGCAACTAAAAAATGCAAGGGGACACCATTCGATGTTATTCTAATAAGCTTGTCTGAATTAATAACATCTTCGATGGTTGCACTATTGTCGAGTTGATACTGTATCCATTGTAATTCATCTAAAGATGCCCTTTTGTCCTTTTTTGGGTATTGCGTTTCACTTAGCCACATCAATTCGATGACCAAGCCCTTTTCATTCATCCCGCCCGAAGGAAATTCTTTGCCGTATTGGTTAAACGTAACACTACCATACTTAGAAACCCAGCTGATTGTATTTCCATCTTTTCGAACTTCAGAAGTTTTTGATAAGCCTTTATGGTTAATTATAATCATACCGCTTTCAGCAAACCAATCGTAGTTCTTACCAAAATAGTGTTTGCCATTTTTTGAAAAACAAAACGAGGTACATGCATTTACTTTTGGTACAGCAATTATTATTGTGAGAATAATTAATAAGTTTCTTTTTAACATATAAGCGTTGATATGCTTTCAAAGAAATAATAATAAAATGCTTTTAGATCTGTTTTTGCAGAGAACAGTACCGATTTTGCAGTAAAATAAGTTAACGAAATGCTAATTGATAAGTTTTCTGACTACGCTAAGGTTTTTCTTAGAGACCGGTATTTGTATCTTATTTTTAAGAGTTAAATAGGTCGATCCCGAAGATGTATAAAGTTCTTCAATAAAATCTGCGTTTATCAAGGCCTTCCTGTGTACCCTTATGAAGTTGTCGTCTAGCTTCTCATCTAATGCTTTTAAGGAACTGCGCATGGTATAAGTGTCGTCAGCTATGGTATGTACTTTGACGCAATAATCATCAGCTTCAATCCAGAGGATATCGGTCACAGGTACAATTTTTCTTTTATTACCAATCTTGATATTTAGAATTGAAGATTTATCGTCAATCCGACGTTTTAGTTGTTCATATAATTCCGTATTAGTCACTTTTAGTTCGGATAGGTTTTGGATTTTAATATGAAGTTGTTCATTGACATAGTACAAATGCATAATAACCGTCATGGCGATATAACCCAAGGTATACATAGGAGCTTTTTGATACATAAAGAACTGTAAGTACTCTGTTATAAACAATTCCATTGAAAAAGGATCACTACCAGTCATTTGTTGGCTGATGGAGATGATGACAATATTTATAATCACTAAGCCAATAATCAATAGTGAATATTTGAAAATTAATGACGCAGATAGTCTCGTATGACTTCTTTTAGAATGAACGTACCAAAAAATAAAGCCTGATAATAAAAACCAAATCAACCAACGATAAGCCTGATTTTTCAAAAGGTAAAAGAAAGTGGCATCATCACTGAGATTAAAACGTTTAAGATAAAATAGTTGTTGAGATGTTTCAAAAGTTACCGTTAAAAAGAGCACGAAGAGAACAAGGATCATAATCCTTTTATAGGCTTTTATATAACTCAAAATAGTCATTTATCGTCTGCTTTTTCTTGAACGGTCTTGTCTAGGCTGGAAGGTTTTTTTAGAATCACTAATAAGTTTGCTCAGTGTTTTAAACTCTTCATCGGTGAGTTCGCGGTAGGTCCCAACGGGCATATCGAGGGTAATGTTCATAATTCTGATACGCTTCAATGTTTGTACTTCATAGTTTAAATAGGTGCACATGCGACGTATCTGACGATTCAGGCCTTGGGTAAGGATAATGCTGAAGGTGTATTTATCTATTTTTTTCACCTCGCATCTTTTTGTCCGTTGTTTGAGTTCTTCAATATAGATGCCTCCAGCCATACGCTCAATAAAGGTTTGAGAAATCGGTTTGTCTACGGTGACCACATATTCCTTTTCGTGATTGTTGCTGGCACGGAGAATCTTATTAACAATGTCACCATCATCCGTTAAAAGGATGAGCCCTTCACTCGGTTTATCTAAGCGACCAATCGGAAAAATCCGCTTAGGATAATTGATAAAGTCAATGATGTTATCTTTTTCAACACGGGTATCCGTCGTACAAACAATACCTACAGGTTTATTAAATGCTAAATAAACAAAATCTTTTTTGCGCTCTCCTACAGTTTCGCCATCAACTTTGACGATATCGCCGAGGGCTACTTTTGTTCCCATTTCTGGGACAACCCCATTGATGGTAACACGACCAGCATCGATTAAACGGTCAGCCTCGCGACGTGAGCAATAACCCGCTTCGCTAAGGTATTTATTAAGACGTACTAAATTATCTGACATGATGTAAAAATACAACAATGAACATAATACCTAAGACTTAGGCAGAAACAAAGTCATGTCATCAAAAATAACCTTATCCAAATGCCCCATTTTCTTTAAGTCTTTAGTGATAAGATGCATATGAAGATAAGAATCGTGATGCGTGAAAATACCTTGGTGCTCGGTTGAGAAAAAGCCTATAATTTCGACATGTTCATGTGCTAACCTATAATCTACCTGCCCTTGATGTGCCTCTTTAGGTGAAGCGACTTTAGTGCCCATAGGAAGATTTTGAACATGAATGACTCCACTAGAAATTGTACCTCTAAGTTTAAAGGCGAAAGGACGTTTTTGTGTTTTAGTTTTATCGTTTATGAATTCTTCTAGGCTCTTGATAGATGTTATAGTTTTGGGTAGTTGCATTTCAGTCCAATTATTGGCATTCCCATAAACGAAAAAAGGAGCTTCGACGTTCTCTTTTTCTTCAACTACCATAGCCGAATCTGTAACGACACGTGATACAAATATTTTCCCATTGTTTATGAGTATTTCACCACTTAAATAGGTCTCGGGCCCAAGCCCATAGAGGCCAGACTTGTTTTTAATAGTATCTAGTTTAATCTTTCCATCTAGCTCACCTTTCCACATAACGTCTCTCATGGCTCCAATACTAATAACATTAGAATTGTCCAATTGGTCTCTTTTGTTCGAATTACAATTCAAGATCAACATCAGTGTCAATAAAACGAAATAGCTTATCCTGCTCATGTTGTTTTATCCATTTATAAACTCAACAATCTTAGGTGTTAAAGAGGCATCTTTTAGCCCATGACCAAAACCAGTCGTACTAATTAATTCAGAATTCTCATAGCGGTTGGCAAACAATAAAGCATCTTCATAAGGAATAATCTTATCATTTTTATCGTGAATGATTAGTCCTGCGGCCTTGATAGACTTAGTGAAATTAGCAGCAGAAAAATAGTCTACAGGTTGACCGAATCGCTCTAGTACGATGTTGTCCAATCCATTAGAAATACGCTTGTTGTAGCCCATTAAAGCTTTATATCTTGAGAACACACCAGTAAAATGCGCTGGTGCGCCAAGCAAAACCATTTTTTTTACGGTATCTAATGGATAGTTATGCATAAAAAAGACGCTAGCCATACCGCCAACGGAATGACCGATAATCACTTCAGGTTGAAATTTTTGAGCAATGACATTAATACATTCCGAATACAAGACAGCATTGAAGCGTTTTCCACTTGAGCGCCCATGAGCTGGGGCATCTAAAGCAACAATATTATAGTTTTGTGCTCTTAAATCGTTTAATATGTAGTCCCATCGCGATGCATTACTTTCCCAACCATGTGTCAATAAAATGGTTTTTCCTTTACCATTCCAGCGATAGGTGGCAATCGTGGTGTCATTAAAATCAACTTCCTCGAATAAGGCCGAACTCACAACTTTTCGCTGCGTTTCCGTATATCGACCTTTGCGCGGTGAAGCAAATAAATTTAAGGCCTTTTTTGAGGCGTATTTTGATGAAATGAAACTGGTAGCATTTAAGGCGCTGCCTATGGATTTTATGACAAAACTGCTCATTCTATGGATTTTCTCTATGTACAGCGTCTATTGAAAATGCCGGTAAGCAAATGGCTATATATTCGCAAGGTTCTGTAAAGGGGTTAGCGTATTGTATTCTTGTATGTTTGTTGACTTTTATAGACTGTCCAGCTTCAAGGACCAAAGTCTCACCTTCGATAATGAATTGCTTTTTGCCTTTAATAATGAATGTAAATTCATCGAATTCTGGAGTTTGAAAAGGCTCACTCCAACCCGGAGGTGCTACCATATGCGCAATACTGATTTCAGCATTGCCATCACTGACTAAACCAAAATGTTCCCTTATAATTTTTCCATCATCCGTGGGTACGACAAATGGAGAGGTCTGTATTGTATATTTTTTTTTGGTTGTCATGTAGGTATTTGTATAATTTAAAACGCTTTTGAATATTGGGTAAAAGCCGAGGCCTTGGCTTCTACGTATAGGCCGCAGCCTAGGGTCATGCTTCTGAACCTAAGCCTTGGCGTAGGCTCACCAATGTATCATAAAGAATTTGATTTTTGCTTTTTCCGGTATTTGTATAGGCTCAATGGTCATGTCCATATCAAATCTTAAACTAGCTGGTAGTTCTTTTTTATCAATGGTGAATGAGGCATTAATTTCATTGACTGATACCACTATGGAATTTATTAAATTATCAATTTTTGAAATTTTATAAACGTCTTTTATATCTTTAAACGTACTGAGCTTAGAGATGTTCTTTTCTGTCTTATAACGTTCATCGTATATCCGCACGCTATTAATAACCGAAGTAGAATCTAGGGCTTCTTTTGGGGAGAGGTCTAAAAGCTTTTTTCCTCCTTTGTCAAAAATTTCAATCGTATTCACAGAACCTGTAAATTCATCACCAGCAATGTAGCGTACCACAGAGTCATTGCTAAATACAGCATCCAAATCCTTGACTTGTGTAGAATCTGTCAATAATCCTATATGGTGTTTTTCGATTAAAAAGGGATCTGGGGCTTTGTCTTTTGAACAACTCGTTAAAAGTATAGCACAAATTAGGAGTATCAATAAACTATGTTTCATTAGTATAGATTTAGGGTTAATTATTTAAGCATTTTCGTCAAGATTCCTAAAACACTTCTTATAACTGTTGGGCTCGACAGTACTTTAACAATTGGGTTTTGTCGGTTGCTTCGCCTTCTGCCAGAACTCGATCGTCGCTTACTTTCTGCTTTTTTGAGCGCTTCTTGTTCTTCTTTGGCCTTACGTTTAGCTTCTTCGGCCTCGGCTTGCTTTATTTTTTCATTCAGCATTTCGTAAGCACTTTCACGATCTATGACTGTATTGTATTTTTTTGCTAATTGCGACTGTGCTAACAAATTGCTGAGCTCGGTTTCGGTTAAAATATCCATACGACTCATTGGAGCCCGCATCATCGTTGCTGCCAATGGTGTGGGTTTTCCTTTTTCGTCCAAAGCAGAGACTAAGGCTTCACCAATACCAAGAGAGGTTAGGACTTCGGCTGTATCGTAGTAGGCCGTATCAGGATAGTTTTGAGCTGTTAACTTTATGGCTTTTCTGTCTTTTGCTGTAAAGGCTCGCAAGGCATGCTGCACTTTTAATCCCAATTGCCCTAAAACCGCTTCGGGAACATCCGTCGGATTTTGGGTCACAAAATACAAACCAACGCCTTTACTACGAATCAGCTTAACAATACTTTCAATTTGATTTAAAAGCGCATCAGAAGCTTCATTGAAAATGAGGTGCGCCTCATCTATAAACATAATGAGTTCTGGTCTACCACTATCCCCTTGCTCAGGAAAGGTCGAATAAATTTCGGCCAATAAACTCAACATAAAGGTTGAAAATAGTTTTGGCTTATCCTGTATGTCAGTGAGTCTAATAATATTGATGTAGCCTCTTCCGTTTTCGTCAATTCGCAGTAAATCTTGCGTGTCAAAAGATGTTTCCCCAAAGAAGAGATCACCTCCTTGTTGCTCTATTTCAATAAGCTTTCTTAAGATGGCTCCTGTGGAGGCTGTAGAGATGCGTCCATAGGCTTCTTCAAATTCTTTTTTGCCTTCACTAGTGGCATACTGTAGCATTTTCTTAAAATCCTTTAGGTCTAAAAGTGGTAAGGCATTGTCATCACAATATTTAAAGATGACGGAAATAATACCAGCTTGTGTTTCGGTGACGCCTAAGATTCTAGAAATCAATACTGGGCCAAACTCACTGATGGTAGCTCGTAATCGAACCCCATCCTGTTCCGAAAGCGTGAGAATCTCAACGGGAAAGGATTTAGGCTCAAAAGGAAGTCCTATTTTTTCGTGACGTTCATCGATTTTAGGATGTCCCGGGCTTGGCTTAGCCAAACCACTTAAATCGCCTTTAATATCCATAAGCAATACCGGAACGCCTTTTTCGGATAGGTTTTCTGCCAATACCTGTAAAGTTTTTGTTTTTCCAGTTCCTGTGGCACCTGCAATTAAGCCATGACGGTTCATGGTCTTTAAAGGGACATTGACGTAAGTATTTGTCTTAGTTTCCCCTTCAAGCATCGCAGCACCCAAGCTGATATAGTCGCCCTTAAAGGTGTTACCTTTGTTAATATCATTTATGAATTTTTCAGAGTTCGTCATCGATTAGAAAGTTTGCATAAAAATAATGTAATTTTGGTAAACTACCTCGGAGCGTATCAAAGCGACCTATAATGCAAAAGTCCTAGAAATTCTAGGTGAGTTTATTATATTCAAATGGCGATGATCTTGTCGAGTTTAAAACCTTAATCTATGAAGTTTTCTTTCTTAATATTAGGTCTGTTAGTTATTGCAAGTTTTCAATCTTGCAATGATGTAAAATCAGAAGTTATATTCCATAAATCGCACGAACCCAGTAGGGCCAATGTGCCTTTTAGTGATGCTGTTGAAACTAAGGGTTTTTTGTTTTTAACCGGTCAGATCGGTAAGGACCACAAAAAAGGCACACTTGTATCTGGCGGTATTGGAGCAGAAACCAAACAAGTGATTGAAAATATAAAAGCGGTTTTAGAGCATCACGACCTGTCTTTAGATGATGTGGTAAAATGTACTGTTATTTTAAAAGACATTAATGATTTTAAAGCGTTTAATTCGGTTTATACCACCTATTTTACTAAAAAACCTGCTAGGACGACCTATGCAGCTGCTGGTTTAGCTGGCGAGGCAAATATTGAGATTGATGTGATTGCAGCCAAGTAAATTCAGTGACTTCGAACTTCGTACTTCTAACTTTAAGACCTATCTTTGCCGCCTATGACGAGAAGAGAACGACAAGAATTAATAGATCAAGGCCATTTATTGCCTTTGATGGAAGAATTTTATACAATTCAAGGCGAGGGCTACCATAAGGGTACAGCGGCTTATTTCGTAAGGATTGGCGGTTGTGACGTGGGTTGTCATTGGTGTGATGTTAAAGAAAGTTGGCTAGCAGAATTACATCCACCAACGGAAACTGAAAAGATTGTAGCCAATGCAGTGAAGTATAGTAATACGATTGTCGTTACAGGCGGTGAACCGCTGACTTGGGATATGGGGCCTCTAACAGAACAGCTTAAGGCAAAAGGGGTTCAAACACATATCGAAACTTCTGGTGCTTATAAATTAACGGGCCTATGGGATTGGATTTGCTTATCACCAAAAAAAGTAAAGCTTCCCAAAGAAGAGATTTATGACAAAGCTCATGAGCTAAAATGTATTGTCTATAACAAAGACGATTTAAGATTTGCAGAAGAGCAGGCATCTAAAGTCAATGACAATTGTATTTTATATCTGCAACCCGAGTGGAGCAAACGCGAAAAAGTGATGCCCCTTATTGTAGATTATGTCATGGCGAACCCGAAGTGGAAAGTCTCGCTTCAGACCCATAAGTATTTGAATATTCCATAACCTTTTTTAGAAATTTCCGAAACCTCTACGTTTTGCACCTCATTTTCCCCTTTAATTTAAGAATGCTAAAACCCAGTATTTTGGTGTCCGAAGGAGATTTTGACTGTAGACGATGAACTACGTGGTGCGCCTATAGATAGGAGGTTACTCAACATCAAGTCGCAAAAATGATCGGAGTGAACCACAATTTTGTTAGTGTGTTTGAGTCTTTTCTTTTTTATCCCGATAAAGGAGGTTTTTTAAAAAGTTTCTTAAAGAAAGACTACACTCAATATAAGTAACACTACTTATATAATAAGTACTTGCTAGTATTTCCTATACGTACAAATTAATAGAATTTTGTTAGAAAGTATGTAAAGATAAAAAATCAACTGCTTTTGGTTTTGATAATTCAGTTAAACACCCCTTATAATTATGAAAAAAAGTCTTAAGAGCTCAGTCGTATTTTCAATAGTAGGCCTATTCTCTTTTAGTTTTTGTGCTATAGCGCAAACTTATGTTGATATTGCTGATACCAATGAAATTGTAAACGTAAATTATCCGAACGGTTCAAGCAGTCCATGGGTGGATGCTGTTACAAATTATACAGTAACACCCGCATTAGACGGCAAAGTTATTTATTTTAGGCTAGAAGGTGCAGATGGCGATGAAGATGATAATGGAGGCGGAGAAGGCGCTACTGTAGAGTTAATGGTTAATATCGGTTCAGGTCCAAACGAAATTCCAGTAGGGGCTACATTTAGGGTTATTCTTGGAGAAGGTGACGTTTGGGGAGCTGGTGGTGGAGGAACAGGATTGGCTTTTCGACATCCCATTACAACCGAATGGACTGTTCTAGCAGTCGCAGGTGGTGGTGGAGCTTCTACTTCTAATGATCTAGGTTTAGCTCGCCCTGGACGAGCTACTAGAGCAGGCTACTGGGGCAGAGGGACTAGTACTAATGAGAACAACGGAACAAATGGTGGAGATGCTACGAATAACGATGATTACGGAAGAGGAGGTGATGGCTATCTTGGTGCTTTAAGTGCTAGTGGAGAACCCATAGGTACTGTGGGGCCTAGAGATGTAGGTTGTGGTTGTAATAGTTCTGGAACTTTTGGTTTTGGCGGTGGCGGTGGTTATACTACCAACTTCAATGGTAGAGCCGGCGGTGGCGGCGGCGGTTATTCTGGCGGCGGTGGCGGTATCATGAGTCCCCACTACGCTGGCGGCGGTGGCGGTGGAAGCTATGCAAATACCAATTATGCGCAATGGTCATCAATTATAGAAAACGGTAATACAGCCTCTCCTGGTCACGGATTTGTGGAATTTCAGGTAAGATGTCGTCTATCTACAGTTCCAGAAGTCGAAATCAATGATATTGTAACCCTAAATGACAACGAATGCGGTTCTGCATCCGATCATGTATGGCTAAATGTAGTAGCGGATCCACTATTAGGTTCTGCTTGTGGTGCCAGATTAGTAACATACAACGAAGATCAAGGAATTTGGGATTTTAGCATTCCCTATTCGTCCGAAAATGTAACTACCGAATCAGCTGCAAATGCTTATATTGAAAAAGGTGTTGAGTATAACATTATATTAATATCACCTTCATTTGTTGTTTCTTCTGAAGATATAATTACAAATAAAGTAATTATATACCCAAAGTTTGAATGGCAGGACGAGGTGAGCGTTACCTTGAATACCCCCACGATTACGCTCAACGCTCAAGACCTGGTGAACATGACAGGGACCTCTACCCCGTTGATAGAGAACTTCAGCTTCCAATTCCTAAATGACGACGGCAGCATTGCCGAAGGCGAGGAGAAGACGTTTACCTCGGGCGCATACACCCAAAAGATAGGACTGGTGTCGTTTGGCGGCACCGTGACCTGCGAGCACGAGATGACGGTCCATGTGCGGGCCCCAGAGATAGCGGTGGACAACTGTGCCTCGGGAAACGTTGAGCTCATCGATAATGTGCACTCCTTATTTTGGCTTACGCCCAATGGGTATCATACCCAGTGGCAATCCTTTTCGCCGGAGAGCTCGGGCACCATGGAGAGCCTGTATTTCGAGCTGATCGACAATCCGAACAATGGGTATGAGATCCCCCAGAACGCCACCTTGAAGATATACCGAGGCGAAGGTGTTAGCGGACAGGTGATCTACACCAAGAGCCTTGCAGGGACCCTGAGCAGGTTCAATACGATAACCATTGACGAGACACTTTACCTGGAAGAGGACCATGTATATACCTTTGCCATCAGCGATCCGGACACTACCGATTGGGGGCTTGCATTCTATGCGACGGAAGACTACCCCAGAGGGGTCCATTTCCTATGGCATGACTGGGATGCCGTCTTTCGCGTGAGCCTAACGGATGTCTGTGATGAGGACACCGGTATTGTAAGCGCCTATTTTGAAGAGACCACGATAGGCACCTCCAGGAGCAAGACCTACACCATATCCAATACCGGGAGCAATATTTTGACGGTGTCCGGTATAACGAGCAGCGACGGCCAGTTCACGATCGGGGGCCATGAAGCCAATATCTCCCCAAGGAGCAGCACGACATTTACGGTCAATTTTGCTCCGACCTCGGTAGGGGAACAAAGTGGCACCATAACGATTCACAGCAATGACCTGGATGACCCGACGTACAGTTTTGACGCCAAGGGCGTTGGAGTCGCACCGCTTCAGGTAAGCTGCCAGGACAACCTGGTGTTCTACCTGGAATCGAACGACCAGAATGGAAAGGTGGATCTGGGCTTCTGGGACCTGGCCGATACGGCCGAGGGCCCATTCACTAGTGCCACCATCAACGGTTCAGATACGGCGATACGGTTCCAGTGTACAGACATAGGCGACCAGGATATCACGCTAGAGATCAGCACGGATGAAGGACTTTCCAGTACCTGCAGCACGACCGTGACCATCCTTCCCCCCATAACGGAAATAGAGGACGTGACGCTCTATATAAACCGCGGAGCCCCGTTGCCGACCTATGAATATGATATAAATACCTTTAATATAAATTGCCCGGTATTTTCCCAGCCCGTGCAAATAGCAGGGCTTCCTTCTGGTTCTCAATTCGAGGTGGGGACCACCACGAATACCTTCGAGGTCAGCAGTGGCAGCACGACCCTTACCTACTCATTCGACGTTACAGTATTTGAGAACCCTTTTGAGACGAGGGTCAGCCTCGATCAGGGGGAGCTTATCATAGAGGACTGGAATACCCTCACCGATGATGACCAGGTGACACTGTCCATATCGGATGACGGCACCGTTCTGTACATCAGTGGCCTTAATGGCTCCGTGGAGCTTTCGGGAGGCGCACTGTCGTACGATGGCGATACGGGAACCGTGGTGAGCGTCCCGATAAATGCTATCACCAACGGCATAGTGTTCCATGGGCGCCAGGGCACCAACAGCATCACCATTGCCGACGATCTTGTGCTCACGGGTTCGACCAATGGCATTGTGATCAATGATATAAGCAACTATGTGCAGTCGGGGGCCATAGAGATAGATGGTGACCTCACCATAACGGGAGATGCCGACATCGTAAGCACGAGTGGTTCATACGGTGGCGTGGTCAATTTACAGGGAAACACGATCGATTTCAGGGCCAATAATAGTGGTAATCTTACCTTCGGGACCATTGCTGCCTCGGGAGATGCCCTTACGGATACCAACTATCTATATTCGGCAGGAGATATAAACTTTACAGATACAGTGACCACCGCGGGTGATTCTAATTTGGTCATACGGGGAGAGTTTGTAGAACAGGTGGCTAGTGCGGTGATCACTACCAACGAACTTACATTGGAATCTGCCGTTTCAATTGATAATAGCGTATATTTTTTGGATACGGCTCCTAATAATGTGAATAAGCTCAGCTCCAATACATCAAACTACTTGGTAGGGGCGATTGTTTTCAAAGATGCGGATGCCTTAGAATTGGGGGCTATTAATACAGATGCTGTTTTTGTCACGGCCGATACATTTATCCTTACAGGGGCCACCAATCTTACGATTGCTTCCAATAGTAGTTTAATTGGCGCAATCAACCAGACCGCAACAGATATCAACAACCCAGCGCAAATTAATCACAATGGCGGGACATTAATTCTAGACAGTGTGAGCGCATATGCATTTACAGGAGCGTTTAGGTATACGGCCGTTTCAGGAGCCACGACCCGGATCTCGAATGTACAGGTGCTCATCGATACACCGGACCATACACAAACATTTGGAGCATTAAACTTTTTCTTCGATGCACTTACAATCGCTGCGGGGTCTACGGTCAACGTCCTTAACAAAGCAAACTTTAACTTTCTGGGCACTTCTCTAGAAGGTGCCGGAACTATTATCGGTGACGTCGACATCCGCAATGGAGCAACGCTAAATCCCGGTACCGATGGGGCTGCAGGAATCATAACCATCAATGGGAATTTGAAATTATTCACGTCATCCAATGAAAACTCAAATTTTGCACCGTTCATTGACAATGATACGGATTTTGATGCCGTGACTGTCATGGGAACCGTAGAATTGGCCGATGTGGACTTTGAGCCTACGGGGAGTTTTGTCATTACGGATGAAGACCAAGAGATGGTCCTCATAAACAATGATGGAACAGATGCCGTGATAGGGACCTTCATGGGCCATCCCGAGGGCAGCATCGTCAACATAGGAGGCTATGCCAGCATTATTAGCTATGTGGGTGGGGACGGTAATGACGTGGTGCTGAAAGCTTTCACGATCGACCCTGCCACCAGCTTTACAACGGTGTGGAGAACGGACAACCCCGGGGCATCCGATGACAACACGATCACCATCCCCACCTTTGCGGGGGAGACCTATGACTATTATGTGGATTGGGGTGATGGTACTGCCGTGCAGGCCTTCAACACGGATACCTCTCCCTCGCATACCTATGAGACCGTAGGCGAGGTGACCGTCAGGATAGCCGGCACGTTTCCCAGGATCTACTTTAGTTTTCAGAATTCTAATAACAGTGGTGATTCCCAAAAGATCATTGATGTTGCCCAATGGGGCGACATCCAATGGACCTCTATGGAAGATGCCTTTAGAGGGTGCTACAATCTGGACGTTACCGCTCCGGACGCTCCGGACCTATCGGGGGTCACCTCCATGAGATATGCGTTCTATCGATGCTTTGCGCTCACGGGAACCGCTGCATTCAGTAGTTGGGACGTCTCCAATGTGGAAGACTTTGACGCTATGTTCATTAGTGCAGAACCGTTCAATATAGATATCAGTGGTTGGACAGTGACCAGTGCCACGAGCATGAACTCTATGTTTACTGGCGCTCTGGCATTCAACCAGCCCATAGGGAGCTGGGATGTGAGTTCAGTGACCAATATGGAAGGCATGTTCTCGAATGCTCAGGCCTTTAATCAGGACCTCTCTGGATGGAACACGGCCAATGTGATTAGTATGGCCAATATGTTCACTGCAGCCAAGGCCTTCAATGGGAATATTACCGGATGGGACACCTCGGGTGTAGAGCGCATGCATGCAATGTTCTTTCGTGCGGAAGCCTTTGACCAAGATATTGGTGGTTGGGACGTATCAAAGGTTACTTGGATGAACGCAATGTTTGCTGGTGCAATATCCTTTGACCAGGATATAGGCGATTGGGACATCAGTAGCCTTGAAAGTGACAGAGCAGGGAATATGTTCTCGAGTGTGACCCTGTCCACGGCCAACTACGATGCGCTGTTAATGGGCTGGAGCACCTTGGACACCAGTACCGGGGAGACCCATATCCCAACGAATCTGAACTTTCTTGGCGGGAGCAGCCAGTATTGTCTTGGAGCCGCGGCGCGTCAGGAGCTTATTGACACCTACAACTGGACGATCACCGATGGTGGTCTAAGTTGTTCAGGTATATTAGTATCTCCAAAAGTATACCTGAATGGCGCATCATTAAATCCAAATTCAGGTCAGGAGAGTTGGATGCGTGACGATTTACGTGTGGCAAGTCTATTACCAATAAATAGTCCATATGGAGACTTATCAGCTGACGCTAATGCATTTTCAGAAGTAGAGCCTAATAACAACATTGTAGATTGGGTTTGGGTAGAATTACGTGATGCTGCAGATGATACCAATATTATAGCAGGGCGTTCAGCCTTATTACAACGCGATGGTGATGTGGTAGATGTTGATGGATCAGCACCTGTAAGATTTGAATCCGTTTCTTCTGGCAATTATTATGTAGTAATTAAACACCGCAACCATGTGGGGATTATGAGCAGTACAGCAGTAAGCTTGAGCGGTACCGAGACCGGGGTTGATCTGTCCTCAGATCCTTCCGTGGTCCAAGGGGGCAGCAGTGCGGTAGTGCTGTTGGCCAACGGCAGGTATGGGATGTACACGGGCGACTATGATGCCAATGCGCAGATCCAAAACACGGATGCTTATGTAGTAGTACAACTCATTGGTGGTTCGGGCTATGAGGATGGCGATATGGACCTGAATACCCAGATCCAGAATACAGATGTGAATGTACTGATCAGTCCCAACATCGGACGGGGGGAGCAGTTTGACAGGCCTAACGCCCCCACAGAGCAGTTATCGACCGATGTAACCTTGGCCTTTGCCAATGCACAGATCACCAATGATGGCATTGATGACTACTACGAAGCCGATATTGTGATATCGGGCACAACAGACTTTTACGTGGGCTCTGGCCAGGTGTACCTGGACTATGCTACAGCGGCCTTTGGCGAGAATATATCCGCCAATGGTAACATAGAGTACAGCCAACCCGATGGGTCCATACTGGGCTATAGCTTTGGGGCCTTTTCACCGGCCTACAGGGATTTTATAGAGAACGACAACATCACTTCAAGGGTGTCACTGTCCTTTCAGCAAAACGTTGGTCTTACCGGACTGGAGACAGCACCGGAGCTGCAGATCACTTCGACACCAAAGGTGTTGTTCCATATCAAGATCCGCTATACGGATGTTAGCGAAGATGCAGGGATGTGTTTCTACAGCGATGGTATTTTTCAGGACCAGTTCTTTACGGCCTGTGGTGGTGCGGCCACGGCAGATTGTACCAACACACCTGGCGTCCAGATCACTAACGATACCTATGACTGTTCAGAAGCGGGCGTGGATACCTTGGGGATAACAAAGATTACAGACAGCCCTATTCTGCTGTACCCGAATCCTGCGAGCACGAGTTTTAGAATTAAAGGATTGACCACAGCGAGTCATGTACGGGTTTACGATGTCAACGGCCGATTGATTATAGAGGAGCGGCGAAGCGATGATAGCCCCATAGACATGAACGCTTATGATGATGGCGTATATCTTGTAAAGATTACCAGTGACAGCGCCACAGTAATTAAACGATTGATTAAAAAAGCAGGGTAATCCCTTTGTTTAAGTTAATTAAGGTAAAGCTTTATTGAAAAGGGTCTATAATTGATTAAGAGCAAATATTATCTCTTGAACAATAAGGTCGTCAGAACTATCACTGATTTAGAACACTCTGAAAACGTCGATGGCAACCATATCAGTGAAGCGATTCAGTACCGAAGTTTGGATAGATAAGGGTGGTTAGGTTAAATTTTAGGTAAATAATAGTCCGACTTGAATACTTGAAATAAGTACAAGCTTACCATTAGGTCCAACGAACAAAGTGAGTTAATCCCGCCTACTTGCAAAAACGGAGCACAAGCAGGTCCCCGCTACTAAATGGGACTCAAGCATTTTTTGTGTTTGAGTCTTTTCTTTTTTATCCTGATAAAGGAGGTTTTTTAAAAAGTTTCTTAAAGAAAACCGACATTCAATATAAGTAACACTACTTATATAATAAGTATTTGCAAGTATTTCCTATACGTACAAATTAATGGAATTTTGTTAGAAAGTATGTAAAGTATGTAAAGTATGCAAAGATAAAAAATCAACTGCTTTTGGTTTTGATAATTATTTTAATAGTCCCAATCGTTATGAAAAAATGTTTGAAACATCCGATCATATTTTCAATAGCCTACTTATTATCTTTTAGTTTTTGTGCTATTGCTCAATCTATTCCATTAACTGATAGCTATGAAACCGTACGTGTATCATATCCAGATGGTACAAACGACCCGGCATTAGATGCTGTTAAAGATTTCGCAATACCTCCTGAGTTTGAAGGTAGGGCTATAGATTTTACCATACAAGGTGCAGATGGAGACTATTATTATTTTGAGGATAGTATTAGTAGTGGTTATAATGAAGGAGGTGAAGGAGTTACCATCACTATGCGTGTTGTTATTGGGTCTGGAGTGAATGAAATACCTGTGGGAAGTAATCTTCGAATGATTCTTGGCGAAGGAAAAAAGGATTATACGGGAGCAGGTGGAACCGGCCTGGCATTTCGAAGACCCTTTGAAGTGCCTGGAGAAGACAGATGGGTGCTTTTAGCCATTGCCGGTGGCGGTGGTAGTGGTGGGCAGAATTACAATTACGATGCCAGACCAGGAAGAGGACAGACTGCTGGATATTGGGGGCGAGGAACTGGAGTAAATGAAAATAATGGATTTGCTGGTGGAGATGGCTCCTATGATGATGACAATTACGCAAAAGGAGGAAGAGGCTATTTAAGTTCTATAACGGATGCCGGTGTACCCATAGGAAGTTTTGGCGCTGGTAATGGTTCTTTTGGCTTTGGCGGCGGCGGCGGCCCAGTAACTGATAATGATGGAACGGCTGCTGGCGGCGGTGGCGGTTACTCCGGCGGTGGCGGCGGTAAGGTAACTGGATATGGTGCGTATGCCAGTGGCGGTGGTGGTAGTTGGGTCAATACTGACTATGCTGTAACGCAAACAGTAACACAAAACGGAACTACGCTTACACCAGATCATGGCTATATAGAATATGCTGTGGACTGTGTGTTATCTGTAACGCCAGAAGCCGAGCTTATTGACATTGTAACCCTAAATAGCAACGATTGCAATGATACCTCTCCTAGTAAATGGTTCAGTTTTATAACCAACCCTCCTTTGGGGAATACCTGTAGTGGCAGGCTCCGCTATGCCGTTTACAATCATGAGAGTGATAGTTGGGAGCGTGATAGAGAGGCAATTGGACTCATTGAAAAAGGAGTTGAGAATACTATTGTTGTAGTGTATAACAATACGGCGCTTTCTCAAAAAACGATTGTATACCCAGAGTTTGAATGGCAGGACGAGGTGAGCGTTACCTTGAATACCCCTACGATTACGCTCAACGCTCAGGACCTGGTGAACATGACAGGGACCTCTACCCCGTTGATAGAGAACTTCAGCTTCCAATTCCTAAATGACGACGGCAGCACTGCCGAAGGCGAGGAGAAGACGTTCACCTCGGGCGCATACACCCAAAAGATAGGACTGGTGTCGTTTGGCGGCACCGTGACCTGCGCGCACGAGATGACGATCCATGTGCGGGCCCCAGAGATAGCGGTGGACAACTGTACCTCGGGAAACGTTGAGCTCATCGATAATGTGCACTCCTTATTTTGGCTTACGCCCAATGGGTATCATACCCAGTGGCAATCCTTTTCGCCGGAGAGCTCGGGCACCATGGAGAGCCTGTATTTCGAGCTGATCGACAATCCGAACAATGGGTATGGGATCCCCCAGAACGCCACCTTGAAGATATACCGAGGCGAGGGCGTTGGCGCAGGTCCGGTGATCTACACCAAGAGCCTTGTAGGTGCGCTGAGCAGGTTCAATACGATAACCATTGACGAGACACTGTACCTGGAAGAGGACCATGTATATACCTTTGCCATCAGCGATCCGGACACTACGGACTGGGGGCTTGCATTCTATGCGACAGAAGACTACCCCAGGGGGGTCCATTTCCTATGGCATGACTGGGATGCCGTCTTTCGCGTGAGCCTAACGGATGTCTGTGATGAGGACATCGGTATTGTAAGCACCTATTTTGAAGAGACCACGATAGGCACCTCCAGGAGCAAGACCTACACCATATCCAATACCGGGAGCAATATTTTGACGGTGTCCGGTATAACGAGCAGCGACGGCCAGTTCACGATCGGGGGCCATGAAGCCAATATCTCCCCAGGGAGCAGCACGACATTTACGGTCAATTTTACGCCGACCGCGGTAGGGGAACAAAGTGGCACCATAACGATTCACAGCAATGACCTGGATGACCCGACGTACAGCTTTGACGCCAAGGGCGTTGGAGTCGCACCGCTTCAGGTAAGCTGCCAGAACAACCTGGTGTTCTATCTGGAATCGAACGACCAGAATGGAAAGGTGGATCTGGGCTTCTGGGACCTGGCCGATACGGCCGAAGGCCTATTCACGGGTACCACCATCAACGGTTCAGATACGACGATACGTTTCCAGTGTACAGACATAGGCGACCAGGATATCACGCTAGAGATCAGCACGGATGAAGGACTTTCCAGTACCTGCAGCACGACCGTGACCATCCTTCCCCCCATAACGGAAATAGAGGACGTGACGCTCTATGTAAACCGCGGGGCCCCGTTGCCGACCTATGAATACGATATAAATACCTTTAATATAAATTGCCCGGTATTTTCCCAGCCCGTGCAAATAGCAGGGCTTCCTTCTGGTTCTCAATTCGAGGTGGGGACCACCACGAATACCTTCGAGGTCAGCAGTGGCAGCACGACCCTTACCTACTCATTCGACGTTACAGTATTTGAGAACCCTTTTGAGACGAGGGTCAGCCTCGATCAGGGGGAGCTTGTCATAGAGGACTGGAATACCCTCACCGATGATGACCAGGTGACACTGTCCATATCGGATGACGGCACCGTTCTGTACATCAGTGGCCTTAATGGCTCCGTGGAGCTTTCAGGAGGCGCACTGTCGTACGATGGCGATACGGGAACCGTAGTGAGCGTCCCGATAAATGCTATCACCAACGGCATAGTGTTCCATGGGCGCCAGGGCACCAACAGCATCACCATTGCCGACGACCTTGTGCTCACGGGTTCGACCAATGGCATTGTGATCAATGATATAAGCAACTATGTGCAATCGGGGGCCATAGAGATAGAGGGTGACCTCACCATAACGGGAGATGCCGACATCGTAAGCACAAGTGGTTCATACGGTGGCGTGGTCAATTTACAGGGAAACACGATCGATTTCAGGGCCAATAATAGTGGTAATCTTACCTTCGGGACCATTGCTGCCTCGGGAGATGCCCTTACGGATACCAACTATCTATATTCGGCAGGAGATATAAACTTTACAGATACAGTGACCACCGCGGGTGATTCTAATTTGGTCATACGGGGAGAGTTTGTAGAACAGGTGGCTAGTGCGGTGATCACTACCAACGAACTTACATTAGAATCTGCCGTTTCAATTGATAATAGCGTATATTTTTTGGATGCGGCTCCTAATAATGTGAATAAGCTCAGCTCCAATACATCAAACCACTTGGTAGGGGCGATTGTTTTCAAAGATGCGGATGCCCTAGAATTGGGGGCTATTAATACAGATGCTGTTTTTGTCACGGCCGATACATTTATCCTTACAGGGGCCACCAATCTTACGATTGCTTCCAATAGTAGTTTAATTGGCGCAATCAACCAGACCGCAACAGATATCAACAACCCAGCGCAGATCAATCACAATGGCGGGACATTAATTCTAGACAGTGCGAGCGCATATGCATTTACAGGAGCGTTTAGGTATACGGCCGTTTCAGGAGCCACGACCCGGATCTCGAATGTACAGGTGCTCATCGATACACCGGACCATACACAAACATTTGGAGCATTAAACTTTTTCTTCGATGCACTTACAATCGCTGCGGGGTCTACGGTGACTTTACTTAACAAGGGTAACTTTAATTTTACCGGATGCTCGTTGGAAGGTGCCGGAACCATTATCGGTGATGTCGACATCCGCAATGGAGCAACGCTGAATCCCGGTACCGATGGGGCTGGAGGAACACTGGCCATCAACGGGAATTTAAAGCTGTTTTCGACCTCCAATGAGAATTCCAACTTTGCACCGTTCATTGACAATGATACGGATTTTGATGCCGTGACTGTCATAGGGACTGTAGAATTGGCCGGTGTGGACTTTGAGCCTACGGGGAGTTTTGGCATTGATTCTGGAACGGAAGAAATCATACTAATCGATAACGATGGTTCGGATCCCGTGATAGGCACCTTTAATAACCTTCCCGAGGGCACTGGAATCGTTTTTGGAGACTTCGGAGGTATGATCAGTTATGTGGGTGGCGACGGCAACGATGTGGTCTTACTAACCGATGGGGTTGATCCAGTGGCCATTTGTCAAAACATCACAGTACCCGTTGGTCTCAATGGAGTGACGGTCACGGGAGATCAAATTGACGGCGGTTCAACAGATGATGTAGGCATAGCAGAATTTCTGATTAATGGGGAACCTTCCGTAGCCTTCACCTATGAAGACCTTGGTGATAACCCGGTTACGCTTACCGTTGTTGATGCTATGGGAAATACCGCAGAATGCACGGCTACGGTAACCCTCACCATTGATGAAACGGAATCCTTTACCACCCAATGGGAAACGACCTCAAATAATGAAACGATTAGCATACCCACAGCAGGTACGGGATACAATTATGTCGTAGATTGGGGTGACGGGACCATTGCGACGGGTATTACAGGTAGTGCTACACATAGTTATGCTACTGCAGATACCTATACCGTCCGTGTTTTGGGGGATTTTCCACACATCTATTTTAATAATGGTGGGGATCGTTTAAAGCTCGTTGAAATACAACAATGGGGCGCCATTGCATGGGGTTCTATGGAACGCGCTTTCCTTGGGTGTGAGAATCTAATTATTTCTGCTACCGATGCACCTGATTTATCAAATGTCACCAATATGGAAAGGATGCTTCAGGCAGCAGGGAATAATATAGATATCAATCTATGGGCCGATATTTCACATTGGGATGTAAGCACTATTGAGAATATGTCTTCGCTCTTCAGGCAATCCAATTTCAATCAAGATATCTCTTCTTGGACTGTTGATAGTGTATCGGACATGAAGCGCATGTTTCAGGCTAATTCGCAATTCAATCAAAATATTTCATCATGGAATGTAGGCAATGTGACCAATATGTTTGCCATGTTCTTTAGCGCCTCAAGTTTCGATCAAGACCTTTTGATTTGGGATGTGAGCCAAGTAGAAAACATGCGTTGGATGTTTAGGAACACTACTTCGTTTAATCAAAACTTAGGAGCTTGGGATATTTCTTCACTTCAAGAAGGCATGGACGATATGTTTTTTAATGCTGCGCTATCTATAGAGAATTATGATAACACACTAATGGGTTGGGCAACCTTAGATGCTGGCGAAACTCAAATTCCAACAGGAGTCACATTCGATGGTGGTAATAGCCAATACTGTTTATCAGAACTTCAAAGGCAGGAACTTATGGATACGTACGGATGGACGATTACCGATGGAGGCTCAGGTTGCAATGAAATTGCATTTATAACGACTTGGGAAGTCACGAGTGATGATCTAAGCATTACTATTCCGACAACAGGCAGTACCGGATACGATTATATCATAGATTGGGGTGATGGAACCATAGAAACTGGTGTCACAGGAGATACCACGCACAACTATACTGCAGAGGGCATGTATACCGTGTCGATTGCTGGTGATTTCCCAAGAATCTATTTCAGGTTTGGTGGGGATCATTTTAAGATTCAAGAAGTCCAACAATGGGGTAATGTGCAATGGTCCTCTATGAGATCTGCATTCTCAGGTTGTCAAAATTTAAATGTTACAGCTACAGATGTCCCTGATTTATCAGGAGTAACCTCGTTAGTGGGCATGTTTGAAGAATGCGCAAATTTAACAGGAACAGATACCGATTTCAGTTTATGGGATACGAGTACTATCACAGATATGTCTTCGATGTTTAGAAGTACTACTAGCTTTAACGGCAACATAAGTACTTGGGATACGAATAATGTTGTTAGCATGGCCAGGATGTTTGCATTGGCAACTAATTTCAATCAACCATTAAACAATTGGAATGTGGGGAATGTCACTTCCATGTATGAGATGTTCAGTGGCGCTACTAGTTTTAATCAAGATCTGAACGGTTGGGATGTTGGCAATGTAAGCAACATGAGATGGATGTTCAATGGCGCTACTAGTTTTAATCAACCTCTAAACAATTGGGATATTGGCAATGTAAGCGACATGGGATGGATGTTCGATGGGGCCATCAGTTTTGACCAGGATTTAGGGAGTTGGGATATTTCCAGTTTAGCCATGGCAGATGGCATGTTTCTCAATGCAGGTTTCTCAACAGAAAACTATGATAACACCTTAATTGCTTGGGCGACCTTAGATGCGGTTGCTGGCGAAACGCAAATACCTTCAAACATCACTTTTGATGGAGGAAATAGTCAGTATTGTTTATCCCAAACACAGCGACAAGAATTAATGAATACCTATGGATGGACCATCTCGGATGGAGGGAAATCTCCGGTTTGTTTTGATTCTGACAGTTTTGTAACCGTTTGGGAAACCACTTCGGATAACGAAAGTATCACCATCCCAACAACGGGCTCAGGATACAGCTACAATGTAAGTTGGGGGGATGGCACAATTGATACTGGTTTTACGGGTGATGCGATACACCAATATGCCACGGCAGGGACCTATACCGTGTCTATTGTTAGTGATTTCCCAAGAATCTATTTCAACAATGGGGGCGATCGTTTAAAGATTCGAGAAGTTACACAATGGGGAAGTACGGCCTGGACCAGTATGGCGTCGGCATTTAGGGGTTGCGAGCATTTGGATATTACCGCTACGGATCTTCCGGATCTGTCTCAGGTGACGAATGTCAGTGGCATGCTGGCATCTTGCGTAAGCTTAGTGGGCAATTCGAGCTTCAATGCTTGGGACGTCTCCAATGTAGAAATTATGCAAGAAATGTTTGCATGGACTACTTTTAATCAACCTTTAAGCAATTGGAATGTTAGTAATGTCGTCTATATGGGGGATATGTTCTATGATGCTACTAGTTTCAATCAAGATCTGAGCGGTTGGGACGTTGGCAATGTAATCGACATGGGATGGATGTTCGATGGAGCTACTAGTTTTAATCAAGATCTGAGCGGTTGGGATGTTGGCAATGTACTCTACATGAATTGGATGTTCAGTCGCGCTACTAGTTTTAATCAAGATCTGAGCGGTTGGGATGTTGGCAATGTAGTCGACATGATGCGGATGTTCTATGGCGCAACGGATTTTGACCAGGATTTAGGGAGTTGGGATATTTCCAGTTTAGCCGAGGCAGATGGCATGTTTCTCAATGCGGGTTTATCAACAGGAAACTATGATAACACACTAATGGGTTGGGCAACGCTTGATGCAGGTGAAACACAAGTTCCTTTAAACATAGTCTTTGATGGAGGAAGCAGTCAGTATTGTTTTTCTGAAACACAGCGACAAGAATTAATAGATACCTATGGGTGGACCATCTCGGATGGAGGGAAACTTTCGATTTGTTCCGATTCTAATAGTTTTGTAACCGTTTGGGAGACCACTTCGGATAACGAAAGTATCACCATCCCAACAACGGGTTCAGGATACAGCTACAATGTAAGTTGGGGGGATGGCACAGTTGATACTGGTTTTACAGGTGATGCGACACACCAATATGCTACGGCAGGGACCTATACCGTGTCTATTGTTGGTAATTTCCCAAGAATCTATTTCAACAATGGTGGAGACCGTTTAAAGATTCGAGAAGTTACACAATGGGGAAGTACGGCCTGGACCAGTATGCATTCAGCTTTCGAAGGTTGTGCAAATTTAGACGTCACTGCAACAGATACACCAAATTTATCAAATACAGGTTCATTGAGTGAAATGTTTGCAGGTTGCACGTCACTGGTCGGGACATCGGCATTTGCTTCATGGGATACAAGTCATATAAATAGCATGAATAGCCTATTTCTAAACGCTATCAATTTTAACCAAGATATTGGAAGCTGGGATACAGGTCGGCTTACCGACTTAAATGGTATGTTTAATAATGCGACGAGCTTTAACCAAAACCTTGGCACTTGGGATGTCAGTAGTATAAATGAAGAAGGTCCTTTTTCAGGTATGCGTAACATGTTTGTTAATGCTGGACTATCAACAGAAAACTATGACAACACCTTAATTGGTTGGGCGACGCTTGATGCCGGAGAAACAGAAATACCTTTAAGCATTGTCTTTGATGGAGGAAACAGTCAGTATTGTTTGTCTCAAACACAGCGACAAGAATTAATAGATACCTATGGATGGACCATCTCGGATGGAGGGAAATCTTCGGTTTGTTTCGATTCTGATAGTTTTGTAACCGTTTGGGAAACCACTTCGGATAACGAAAGTATCACCATCCCAACAACGGGTTCAGGATATAGCTACAATGTAAGCTGGGGGGATGGCACAATTGATACTGGTTTTATGGGTGATGCGACACACCAATATGCTACGTCAGGGACCTATACCGTGTCTATTGTTGGTAATTTTCCAAGAATCTATTTCAACCGTAGTGGCGATCGTTTAAAGATTCGAGAAGTTACGCAATGGGGAAGTACGGCCTGGACCAGTATGCAGAACGCATTTACGGGTTGCAGACATTTGGATATTACTGCTACCGATCTTCCGGATCTGTCTCAGGTGACGAACGTCAATAACATGCTGGCATCTTGTGTAGGCTTAGTGGGCAATTCGAGCTTCAATGCTTGGGACGTCACCAATGTAGAAACTATGCAAGGAATGTTTGCAGGAGCAACTAATTTCAATCAACCTTTAAGCAATTGGAATGTTAGTAATGTCGTCAATATGGGGGAGATGTTCTATGGCGCTACTAGTTTCAATCAACCATTAAACAATTGGAATGTGGGGAATGTCACTTCCATGCAAAGTATGTTCAGTTTCGCTACTAGTTTTAATCAAGATCTGAGCGGTTGGAATGTTGGCAATGTAATCGACATGGGATGGATGTTCGATGGCGCTACTAGTTTTAATCAAGATCTGAACGGTTGGGATGTTGGCAATGTACTCTACATGAATTGGATGTTCTATGGCGCTACTAGTTTTAATCAAGGTCTGAGCGGTTGGAATGTTGGCAATGTAATCGACATGATGTGGATGTTCGATGGTGCTACTAGTTTTAATCAAGATCTGAGCGGTTGGAATGTTGGCAATGTAATCGACATGGGATGGATGTTCTATGGCGCAACGGATTTTGACCAGGATTTAGGGAGTTGGGATATTTCTAGTTTAACCGGGGCAAATGACATGTTTTATAATGCTACGCTATCTACGGAGAATTATGATAGTACATTAATAGGTTGGGCAACGCTTGATGCAGGTGAAACACAAATCCCTTCCGGTATCACCTTTAATGGTGGAAGTAGCCGATATTGTTTGTCCGAAACACAGCGACAAGAATTAATAGATAGCTATGGGTGGAGCATTACCGATGGCGGTTTAGGCTGTCCTACCGATATTTTTGTAGCCCCAAAAGTGTATTTACAAGGGGCGGCTGTAAATCCAAATGCAGGCGAGGAGACTTTGATGCGCGATGATTTTCGTGTCGCTGGCACAGGTGGAATCAGAACATCCCCATATGTGGATGGTGTATTAATAGACGATCTATCCGTGTTTATGAGTTATTCAGGTCCTGGTGCCTTTGTAGATTGGGTCTGGGTAGAACTGCGTGACAAGGATGACCCTTCAGTGGTCATAGCCGGGCAGTCTGGCATGTTGACGCGAAACGGTAATATTGTGGACCCTACAGATATAAGTTTAGCCGTACCACTAAATTTCTATGTACCAGTTGATGCCTATTATGTAATGATTAATCACCGTAACCATGTGGGGATTATGAGCAGTACGGCAGTAAGCTTGAGCGGTACCGTGATCGAAGTTGATCTGTCCTCAGATCCTTCCACGGTCCAAGGGGGCGATAATTCGGTAATGCTGTTGGCCAACGGCAGTTACGGGATGTACACGGGCGATTATGATGCCAATGCGCAGATCCAGAATACGGATGCCAATGCGGTGGTGCCACAGATTGGCGTTACGGGCTATGAGGGTGCCGATATGGACCTTAACACCCAAATCCAGAACACGGATGTGAATGTACTGATCAGTCCCAACATCGGACGGGGAGAGCAGTTTGGTAGGCCTAGTGTCCCCACAGAGCAGTTATCGACCGATGTGACCTTGGCCTTTGCCAATGCACAGATCACCAATGATGGCGTTGATGACTACTACGAAGCCGATATTGTGATATCGGGCACAACGGACTTTTACGTGGGCTCTGGCCAGGTGTACCTGGACTATGCTACAGCGGCCTTTGGCGAGAATATATCCGCCAATGGTAACATAGAGTACAGCCAACCCGATGGGTCCATACTGGGTTATAGCTTTGGGGCCTTTTCACCGGCCTACAGGGATTTTATAGAGAACGACAACATCACTTCAAGGGTGTCACTGTCCTTTCAGCAAAACGTCGGCCTAACCGGACTGGAGACGGCACCGGAGCTGCAGATCACTTCGACACCAAAGGTGTTGTTCCATATCAAGATCCGCTATACGGATGTTAGCGAAGAAGCAGGGATGTGTTTCTACAGCGAGGGTATTTTTCAGGACCAGTTCTTTACGGCCTGTGGTGGTACGGCCACGGCAGATTGTACCAACACACCAGGCGTACAGATCACCAACGATAGCTATGACTGTTCAGAGGCGGGCGTAGGTACCTTGGGGATAACGGAGATTACCGACAGCCCTATTCTGTTGTACCCGAATCCAGCGAGCACGAGCTTTAGAATTAAAGGATTGACCACAGCGAGTCATGTACGGGTTTACGATGTCAACGGTAGATTGATTATAGAGGAGCGGCGAAGCGATGATAGCCCCATAGACATGAACGCTTATGATGATGGCGTATATCTTGTAAAGATTACCAGTGACAGCGCCACAGCAACTAAACAATTGATTAAAAAAGCAGAATAATCCCTTTGTTTAAGTTAACTAGGATTAAGTGGTATTGAAAAGGGTCTATAATTGATTAAAAACAAATACATCAAGATGAAAAATGCAAGCCCAACAGAAATCTCCAAAAAAACAGAATATAAGTCAGTTATTAACACTTTCATTCTAGCGCTTTTAGTTTGTTTCCTACCAACTTCCATATGGGCGCAGCAGGTTTTCGAGTATTTTGGAGGTATATATGAAGATACCATTGATGCCAATGCAAATGAAGGGTCGCAACTTCACTTTGAGATAAGAGGGGGCGACGGTGGTTTTGCAAGAGTTTCGGATTGTTGGTCTGGAGGCGGAAATGGTGCTGTTGTCGAATTTACCTTAACCGTAGGCTATGGTGCCAATGAAATTCCTCCGGGGACCACACTCAGATATATTGTTGGCGGTAAAGGAACCGACGATAATATTGTCAATTCAGATAATGTAAGAGCCAGAGGCAGTGGTGGCGGCGGTACTGCAGTATTGGCAAATATAGACTCATCCTGGGAAATCATTGCTGTTGCTGGTGGTGGAGGCGGTGCCTACCGTGGACGAGCACTAGGATTCTGTGTCGATAACGAACCTGGGCAAGGAGGGCGTTCAACGACTTCTGGTGGAAATGGCCATGGAACCTACGGTGGTGATGGTGGAAGTAATGGTGAAGGAGGTACCGGAGGCGGTGATGCCAATTTTGGATGGACCGATTTGGCCGGCGGTGGCGGTGGTGCCTTCTCTGATGGAACTGGCAGCAATATCGTTATTGGTGAGGACGACCATAGAATGGGAGGTAAAAAGGGGGGTAATTGGGGAGGTCATGGTGGTACCTGGGACGATCATGAAGGTGGTTTTGGTTATGGTGGTGGTGGCTCTGCTAATTCTGGCGGCGGCGGTGGCGGCGGCTACTCTGGCGGCGGCGGTGGCTCCGAATTGGATAATGGCGGCGGCGGTGGAAGCTATCTTAATAGTACTTATACGGCTAACGGCAATATCACTGCAGGCGGTCATGACACTAATACAGAACATGGATATATTGCGCTAAACCACGAATGTACTATAAATGTCACTGGTTTTGAATATATAAACACTTTATGTACAGCAGACGATCAAGGACGTATTCAATTTAACTATACGCTTGCTGATACTGGATATTGTGATACGGCATTAGATTGGAGACTTTTGCCTATCAATGGATGGAATTATTTGGGGGATGGTGTCTTTCGCTCTGTGCGAGCTGGAGATTACACATTGGAAGTAATCAATACGGGTACGGGAGATGTCTTTGAATATGATTTTACGGTAGGAGTTAGCAATAATACACTTCCAGTTGCGCAATGTATAGATCATATTACTATTACACTAGGGCCAGATGGTTTCTATAACAATCCTGACTTGGCCCAACTTATAAACGATGGATCCTATCATCCAGACTGTAATGATAATCTACAAATTTTTGCAGATCAAACTTTATTCAGTTGTGTTGATGTAGGGGTCGAAGATATGGCGGTTTTTTTATTGGTGCAATCAGAAAATGGTGCTGTTAGTCATTGTAGGACTGAAGTTACGGTTTTACCTTATGAAGGTCCTACTGCAAATTGTGTACCTGATTTTGAATTAGATTTAGAAGGTCAACGATATAAGACGCTTACAATAGATGATATAAATGATAATTCTTCATTCTTTTGTGAAGGTGATGGAACGATACGTTTTGCACCTGGTACCGACCTTTCTTATGGGTGCGAAGATGTGGGGCAAACCATACCAATTACACTCATCTTGACTGATTATGTTGGGAATACTTCAGAGTGTGTCTCTATGGTAACTATTATTGATAGTAGTACTACGGTAGCGATTTGTAAAGACACGTATACCATAGCCTTACAAAATGGAACCGCTACACTCGATCCTATGGAATTAGATAATGGTAGTACTGGTGGAAACTGTGATCTTACATTTTCTACAGATATCGATACCTTTAGCTGTAATGATATAGGAACACAACAAGTCACCTTAACAGTAACTAGTGCCAATGGAAATACTGATTCTTGCGTGGTGGATGTCACTGTTACTGAAAACGGAGAATTTACAGCCATTTGTAAAAACATTACGGTTGCATTGGATGAAAATGGAACGTATCAATTGGATCCTAATGAAATAAATGATAATAGTGTAGCTGTGGGATGTGCGCCTCCTACGTTTACCATCTCACAAGATATCTTTACATGTGATAATCTGGGAGATAACCTGGTGACTTTAACTATGACCTCTTCAGACGGTCTTCAAAGCAGTTCTTGCGAGGCTACCGTAACGGTCATTGATGACATAGCACCAACGTTTGATACTGGTATTAATGACGAGATGACTGTAGATATTCGTTTTGGAGGAACCATTCAACATTTTGCAAGTCAATTCTATCAGGCGTCATCAGATAATTGTGGGATTAATAACCAAGGCTCAGGATTTACAGGCCCTACCCTTTTTACATGTGACCAAGTAGGAACATCAGTCCCTTCTGCTTGGACTATTGAAGATCAAAGTGGAAATACCTACGTACATAATTTTGTGGTGCACGTCATTAATACCAGTATAGTTAACATTGAATGTGCTCCTATTGATATTAATGTTACCAACGTACAAGGCCAATATACCTTAACCGATGGTAATATCTATAATATGTTATTTAACGATGCCGGAGATGCGTCTAGTAATTTATCATGTTATGATATTGAGGATTTCATGTTGAGCCAAACGACCTTTGATTGGGCAGAAAATCCCTATTCGGTAGATGTTACCATATCCCTTACTGAGGATGATGGAACGGAACACAGTTGTAATACAACCGTGAATGTAAATCCTATAGATACTGCTTTTGTGATGACTTTTAAGACCTCTGACATATATGAAACTATCACCATCCCAACAACAGGAGACGGCTATAATTACAGCATAAATTGGGGGGATGGAACTGTAGAAACAGGTCTTACAGGAGATGCTACGCATGTATATTATAATCCAGCGGTTTATACGGTTTTAATTACAGGTGACTTTCCGCGTATCTACTTCAATAATACAGGTGATAAGGAAAAAATACTATCACTAGTGGAATGGGGACCTGCTTCATGGAGTTCTATGGAAGGTGCATTTTGGGGATGTTCAAATTTAGATGTCACTGCTATCGATGCGCCAGAACTTACTAATGTTACATCATTACGAAGAATGTTTAGCAATTGTACCTCGTTAATTGGAACTACGGCATTTAATAATTGGAACGTTACTAATGTTCAAGTCATGGAAAGTATGTTTTCATCGGCTGAAGCTTTTAATCAGCCTATTGGTAATTGGAATACGGAAAGTGTAATCGATATGTCAGCTATGTTTTCATCAGCTGAGACTTTTAATCAGCTTATTGGAAATTGGAATACGGGAAATGTAATCGATATGGCAGCTATGTTTTCATCAGCTGAAGCTTTTAATCAGCCTATTGGTAATTGGAATACGGAAAGTGTAATCAATATGGCCACTATGTTCGCTAACGCAACAAGCTTTAATCAAAATATCAACAATTGGAATGTTGCTGCTGTGGAGAACATGAGAGCTATGTTTGCGGGTGCTACAAACTTCAATCAGGATATTAGTGGATGGAACACCAGCAACGTAGTTACTATGTTCGCTATGTTTTCGGGTGCTGATGTCTTTAATCAACCCATTGGTAACTGGGATGTAAGCAGCGCATTAATAATGCGCAATATGTTTTATAATACAGGTGCCTTCAATCAGGATTTGAGTAATTGGAATGTTTCTTCTGTCAACCAAATGGATAGTATGTTTTATGGAGCCGAAGATTTTGACCAAGACTTGAGTAATTGGAATATAGAAAGCTTAAACAGTGCTATTTTCATGTTTTCGAATTCAGGATTATCAAATGCTAATTATGACAATCTCTTGATAGGTTGGGCCACTTTAGATGCCGGAGAAACACAAATTCCACTAAACGTTAATTTAGGCGGAGGAGATAGTCAGTACTGTACGTCAGAAGTTAAAAGACAAGAGCTTATAGATACATATGGATGGAACATTTCCGATGGTGGTTTGGATTGTTATACACATATATTTGCATCTCCGTTCGTTACAACCTGGGAAACCACTAGTACAAATGAAAGTATCACTATTTCAACCATGGGAGATGGATACAATTATCATATAGATTGGGGTGACGGTATCATACAAAACGGTGTAACGGGAGATGCTATCCATCAATATGCAACACCAGGTATACATACCGTTTCTATTTCTGGGGATTTCCCAAGATTCCACCTTGATTCACAAAATAATTCAAAGATCAAAGCGGTACAATATTGGGGTGATATTGCATGGGCCACCATGGAATATACATTTGCAGGGTGTGACGATTTACAGGTAACAGCTACTGACATCCCTGATTTATCTCAGGTCACCAACATGTCAGGCATGTTTAGAGGTTGCGAAAACTTAGTAGGAAACCTAAGCTTCAACTCGTGGGATGTATCCAATGTAGAAATGATGGGGTATATGTTTGCTGAAGCTACAAACTTCAACCAGCCTTTAGATAATTGGAACGTCATTGCAGTTCAGGATATGGAGGGTATGTTCTCTGAGGCAACAAACTTTAATCAAAATATCAACAATTGGAATGTTGCTGCAGTGGAGGACATGAACCTTATGTTTGACCGTGCTACAAACTTCAACCAGCCTTTAGATAATTGGAACGTCATTGCGGTTCAGGATATGTACGGTATGTTCGCTGAGGCAACAAGCTTTAATCAAAATATCAACAATTGGAATGTTGCTGCAGTGGAGAACATGAGCGGTATGTTTTCCGGTGCTACAAACTTCAATCAGCCTTTAGATAATTGGAATGTCAATGCGGTTCAGGATATGGGCGTTATGTTTGCTGGTGCTACGAACTTTAACCAACCATTAAATAATTGGAATGTCAATGCGGTTCAGAATATGTACGGTATGTTCGCTCACGCAACAAGCTTTAATCAAAATATCAACAATTGGAATGTATCTAATGTAATAAATATGCAGCTAATGTTTATTGATGCTTCCGACTTCAACCAGCCTTTAGATAATTGGAATGTCACTGCAGTTCAGGATATGGAGGGTATGTTCGCTTACGCAACAAGCTTTAATCAAAATATCAACAATTGGAATGTTGCTGCAGTGGAGAACATGAGTGGTATGTTTGGTTTAGCCACCGACTTTAATCAACCCTTAAATAATTGGAACGTTGCGGCAGTGGAGAACATGAGAGCTATGTTTGCCGGTGCTACAAACTTTAATCAGCCTTTACATAACTGGGATACTGCTTTGGTTAGACAAACGCAAGAGATGTTTGCTGGTGCCACCAATTTTGATCAGGACTTGGGGAATTGGGATATTTCTTCAGCTCTTTCTATGCTCGATATGTTCGAAGGGGTTAGGCTCTCTACCCAGAACTATGATAATACATTGATAGGTTGGGCCACTTTAGATGCTGGTGAAACACAAATTCCACTAAACGTTAATTTTGGCGGAGGGGATAGTCGGTACTGTGCGTCAGAAGTTAAAAGACAAGAGCTTATAGACACCTATGGGTGGGGCATTACCGATGGTGGTCTAAATTGTTCAACACATATATTAGTATCTCTAAAAGTATACCTGCAAGGCGCATCATTAAATCCAAATGCAGGCGAGGAGACTTTGATGCGCGATGATTTTCGTGTCGCTGGCACAGATGGAATCAGAACATCCCCATATGTGGATGGTGTGTTAATAGACGATCTATCCGCGTTTATGGGTTATTCAGGTCCTGGTGCCTTCGTAGATTGGGTCTGGGTAGAACTGCGAGACAAGAATGACCCTACAGTGGTCATAGCAGGACAGTCTGGCATGCTGACGCGAAACGGTAATATTGTGGATCCTATAGATATAAGTTTAGCCATACCACTAAGCTTCAATGTACCGGCTGATGCCTATTATGTAGTGATTAAGCACCGTAATCATTTGGGGATTATGAGCAACAGTGCCATAGCGTTTAGCAGTACCGCTACAATGCTAAACTTTACCGATGGTAGTGTAGCGACTTATGGTACCAATGCCCAGACGAGCTTTGGTATGCCTAATGGTATACAAGGTATGTGGGCAGGGGATGCCAATGGCGATGGTAAGGTGAACATTATCGGTGCACCAAATGATACCAATACCTTAAGAGATAAGATACTCAATGACCCAATCAACTCAGTAATACAGTTCTATGGTTTTACAGTGTCGGGTTATACCAATGAAGATGTGAACCTCTCGGGCGGTGCTAATATTATTGGTGTGCACAACGATGCCAATACACTCAGGGACAATATACTGAATCATCCGATCAATGCTTTTTTACAGTTCTATGGTTATAACATTTTGGAGCAATTACCGGCAGTAGTACCTGCTGGACGTATGGCCTTTGATATTGAGATGACCGAGAAAAACAGGCAAGCACAAAATAACGATTAATCCTCGAATCTAATGAAACGATTTTTACAGATCATAAATGGTGTGTATAACATTACCATTCCTTTAGGTGTGAACGCGAGCGCTAATGAGACACTTAAGACCTATATCAACCCAAAAACTAATATTGAGTTAATAGCCGAAACTTCACCTATGAGGTTTTGTTTTCAGGGGTTATTCAAAAAGGGGCATGATAATCTTCATTAGTGATTAATAGCAAATAAATGGTTTATATCTCTTGGATAACCCTTAAAAACAACAACAATTAACTCCTTAAAATATAGAAATAATGAAGACAATTTTACAAACCCTATTGATAGTAATGACGGTATCACTAACTGCCCAGAGTTATGACTTTGGAATCGTCAGTGATTACAACGGTACTGGAAACCCATACGAGTTCACCTTTGTAGCCACACCAGATTTTGACAATACAGACCCTAACATGGCCGACATTCAACTGACTGTTGCCATAAGTGCAGGGAATAGCATCCAGGCTAATAGTTTTACTGAACTGTTTGGCACAAATTGGCAAGTAAACACGGCCCTAACGGGAAGCACTATCCAAGGCTTTGGTATTGGGGATGGGAGCAAGGACATTTGGGTGTTCTCATTACCGGTACCTACGTCAGAGCTCACGACACCACATGCTACAGGTGTTGGCATACCAGTACTATCTTTTGTAGTGGACAATGCCCCATCTAGTGGTATGATCGAAATCTTGGAGAACAATGATCCAATAGCCTTGGCACTCGCAGGCATTGGTTTTGTGGTAGACAATGTGATCAATGCAGATCTAGGTGATGGAAATGGAACCCAAGATTATTACGGACAGACCGATCCAGCTCATAACAGCTTTATGTTCTCATCATTATCAGTGGTAGATAATAAGCTTTCAGGATTAGAGCTTAGCCTGTATCCCAACCCAGCAAAAGATATCATAGCCATACATGGCGATACCAATCAATTGGAAAGTGTAGAGATTTATAGTTTGATCGGACAGCTGGTAAAGACGGTTACAAATAAGTTCAACGAGATTTCTATAGCAGAACTGGAATCAGCGGTCTACCTATTAAAGGTATATGGACAGAATTCATCTACCCAAACCTTTAAATTGGTGAAACAATAACTGATTAAAAGCAAAGATTATCTCTTGAACAATAATGCTAGTAATAAATATACATAGCTGTTGTTGGATAAAGGGGTAACTACAGTAATGTCAGATTCCTTATTGTAAAACAAGGAGGTTTTGTTTTTGATATATTAGGTCTTTTTTAAAAATGAGAATTTTCTAATTCTTCTAAGAGAAAGTTCGATACTTTTTCTGTATGCTTTACTAGTTAAGGAAAAAGTTTCAAAAGACGATGCTTTGAGGAAATTATAAAGTGATCAGTATTATTAAGGCGCCCAGAGCCGGAAAGATTGGGGGCTATAATTTTCTTAGTGCTATAGCCTTGCTGTTTTCAACGTAGTGTTTATTTTTTGATAAATTTTAATGAGAATCGACCAGAGTTATTATGAAAATCAAGATAATAAGCTCCAGAAGCTAACTCCGAAAGGTTATAGCGATATGATTTTGCCGTTTTTTCAAGAATGATATCTCTAGATAATTGTTTAATGTATTTACCGTTTGCGTCATAAAGCTCAATTAATAAATTGTCATCCGCCGGAAAGTTAATCGTAAATTCTAAATATGTGTCTACAGGATTTTTAAGTAGATTTACGTTTAATACGTCATGGACAATGGCTTCTTCTTGGGTACTTAAGGTTTCTTCAGTGAATTTATAGACCGTGGTTCCAGACGCAAAGGCCGTTGTTGCGTCAATAATAAAAATGCGATTTAAATTATTGCCAATATTTAAGTTGTTCCACGTTTGGCCTCCGTCTAAAGTTTCATAAAAACCTGTGGTATGTCCACCCATCCACCCGTGGTTCTCAGTAATAAATCCAACAGCTTGGACGTCTGTTTCAACAGATTCTAAACTGGTCCAATTAGTGCCACCATTAATGGACTTAATAAGCTTTCCATTATTTGGGGCTACAGAACTCACGGCACCGAAGATAATATCGTTATTGCTTTCAAGCGTTTGTAGTTTCCATACATATTCTCCACTGACATTTGTATTATAAATTTCTGTCCATGATGTGCCACCATTCAAAGTTTTTAAAATCAGTCCGCCATTAGCGTTTCTACCAGCAGCATAACCGATATTTTCATCTAAAAACAAAATTTCTACCAAAGCATTGGCATAACTCGACATATCCATAAACGTCCATGTATCCCCACTATCGGTAGATTTAATAATATGTGCTGGACTAAAATAGGCACCACAACCATATATCGTTGAGGTACCGACGGCATCAATGCCACAAATTGCATTAGGGTTTGAGGGTATATTAGTGACTTCGCTCCAATTAGAACCTCCATCTATGGTTTTAAAAAAAGTACCATTTAGGGTGCCTAGAAAGCCGATATCTTCATTTAAAAATTCAATATTTCTAAAATAGTAGTTACCAGTAATATCATTTTCATTCAGTTGTTCCGTCCAATTTAGACCGCCATCTGTGGTTTTATAAACTCTAGCATAAAAACCGTTGGCGGCCCACCCCAAATTTTCATTCAAAAAGAAAACATCATCAAAACGTTGGTTATTAGGGTTTGAGAATATGTTGGGGGCCACCTGCCAATTGGGTTGTGCACTCATATTGGCAATGATCAGGAAAACTAAAAATTGAAATAATTTCATATAAGGCTAAGTTTCAGATTGTAAAGGTATAAATATGTTTTTATTGGTCGAAGATATTTTCGCTAATAAACGTTCAGTCCATATTTTAATATACCACAAAAAAAGCCTTGAGAAATCAAGGCTTTTTTATTTGTGAGTAATGCTCTTATTTGGTAAATGGTACGGCAACTCTAACAGTGCCCCAACCCATATGCATATGTACACCATCACTTGAATTTTCAAAGGCAATGGAAAATGCTTCTAGAGATTCGTCCCCTTTTGTAACAGGAACCGTAATTCTTGCCACATCATTTTTTTCGTTATAGAAATAGCTTCCCCATACATTCAGATCACTACTAACAATGACCGTCCATTCTTTGTCTCCAGGAATGGCGTATACGGTATAAGTACCTGCTTTTACAGCTTTACCGTCTAGTTTCATATCAGTGTAAACGTGTAATTCTGCAGCTTCATTAGCTCCAAGTCTCCAGACTTTGCCAGGCTCTGCTAGTTTATTGATATCCCTACCTTTTAATTGGGGTCTGCTGTATACAATCTTAATGAGCTTGTCAGAAACTTTGTAATCGCTTGGAAAGGAAGCGGCGTCCATAGGGCTTTTGTCTAAACCTCTAAATTTTTGAGCTTCCGCATTAAAAGATACTAATAGCATAAATGCAAAAGCAATGGTTGTGATTAGTTGTGTTTTTTTCATAATAAATGCTGTGATTTTATTTATGTTAAAATTAGATATTGATAAAAGAAAAGGTCGAAAAGAAATGCTAAAGTTTACAGATTAAAAGTTAAACCCTTGTTTTTTCTTATTTATGTTTTAAAAAATTATTATTCGCTTCATTTTAGTATCAATTTATTATTGATTAATGCTTTTGTGTTTAATAAATGAAACTTTAGTCTAATATTTGCTTCATAATTAATAATAAAAAGAATAAAAGTTATGTGCGGAATAGTATGTGCGTTCGATATAAAGCAAAAATCAGAAGAACTTAGACCTCAAGTCTTAGAGATGGCAAAAACCATTCGCCACCGTGGACCGGACTGGAGTGGTATTTACAGTGATGACAAAGCCATTCTGGCCCATGAACGTTTGGCCATTGTAGACCCGGCTTCGGGCAAGCAACCTCTGTTTAGTGAAGACAGGAAGTTAATTTTGGCGGCTAATGGTGAAATCTATAACCATAGAGAATTGCGCGCCCAGTTTCCGGATTATAAGTTCCAAACCGAAAGTGATTGTGAGGTGATTTTAGCACTTTATAAAGCAAAAGGGCCCGAGTTTGTCGATGAGATGAACGGTATTTTTGGTTTTGCGATTTACGACGTCGAAAACGATGAGTATTTTATTGCTAGAGACCATATGGGCATTATTCCATTGTATATGGGATGGGATAAATACGGAACCTTTTATGTGGCGTCCGAATTAAAGGCTTTAGAAGGGGTTTGTACAAGGATTGAGTTATTTCCTCCTGGTCATTATTTAAGCAGTAAAGATGGTGAACTAGTACAATGGTATAAGCGCGATTGGGAAGCTTATGATGCGGTTAAAGATAATGAAACGAGCATTGCAGAAGTAAGACAAGCCTTAGAGGATGCTGTGCATAGACAATTAATGAGTGATGTGCCTTATGGGGTATTACTCTCAGGTGGATTGGATTCTTCGGTTACTTCCGCCATTGCCAAAAAATATTCGCAACGTCGTATTGAAGCGGACGATAAAGAACAAGCCTGGTGGCCACAGTTGCACAGTTTTTCTGTAGGTTTAGAAGGTTCTCCAGATTTGGCGGCTGCGAAAAAAGTAGCCGATCATATCGGTACCGTGCACCATGAGATTAAATTCACGATTCAAGAAGGTTTAGATGCTGTTAAAGATGTCATTTACCAATTAGAGACTTATGATATTACCACGATAAGGGCTAGTACACCAATGTATTTGATGGCACGCGTCATTAAGTCTATGGGCATAAAAATGGTGCTTTCTGGGGAAGGTGCTGATGAATTATTTGGAGGTTACCTATATTTTCATAAAGCTCCAAATGCACAGGAATTTCATGAAGAAACTGTGCGTAAACTAAGCAAGTTACATATGTACGATTGTCTAAGAGCTAACAAAAGTTTAGCAGCTTGGGGCATTGAAGGCCGTGTACCATTTTTAGACAAGGAGTTTATGGACGTTGCCATGCGTATTAACCCACAAGACAAAATGATTACTGGTGAACGTATGGAAAAATGGGTGGTGCGCAAAGCCTTCGAAGATATGTTACCAGAAAGTGTAGCATGGAGACAGAAAGAGCAGTTTAGCGATGGTGTAGGTTATAGTTGGATAGATACTCTAAAAGCTATTGTGGAAAAAGAAATAAGTGACGAGCAAATGGCCAATGCCCATTTCCGTTTCCCAATTCAAACACCCCAAAATAAAGAAGAGTATTATTATAGAACCATTTTTGAAGGACATTTTCCAAGCGATGCGGCGGCGTTAAGCGTACCTCAGGAGCCAAGTGTAGCCTGTAGTACAAAAATAGCACTAGAGTGGGACGAAGCTTTTAAAAATATGAATGACCCTTCTGGTAGAGCAGTGGCAAAAGTACATGAAGATGCCTATTAATTGCCCTTTGAACTTTTAAGATATGAACTTAAGAGTTTATCTAACTCACACAAATGTGATAATGTTTTACTTCTATAGAGAGACAAACCGAAAGGTTTGTCTCTTTTGTTTTGTAGCCATATAATTGCTTTGGTTTGCTAATAATGTCTCGCGAAACACCTATATTTACTGTATATGACAGATAGATGACACTTAAATGTCGTGTTGAAGACCAATGGCTTGCTGTAAATTTGTAGCAGCAAAACAATAGTAATGAATAAATATTCTTTAAGCGAAAACTTAGTCTATCAGAGAAAACTGAAAGGCTATACACAAGAGGAACTTTCGGATAAAACTTCGGTCACTGTCCGAACCATTCAGCGTATTGAGAAAGGAGATGTACAACCGCATTTACAAACTGTAAAATTATTGGCGGTGGGTCTTGGTGTCGAAGTTGAAGATCTCATCGTATTGGATGATCCTAAAGAGGAAACCGTACAACGAAAATGGATGTTATTAATACATGGTTCGCCATTCTTTGGTTTAATTATACCTTTTGCGAACGTGCTATTTCCATTATTTATCTGGATAAGTAAAGCCAAGGATAATAAGATTTATGACGCGCATGGAAGAGCAGTTGTAAATTTTCATTCAACACTTAACTTGTTAATAATTCTGTCCTTACTGTTGTTTTTTTTAATCCCTGGGTATAATTTTATGATAACAGCAGGAATCGCCCTTTTCGGCATTATTTTTAGCCTAAAGAATTTTATGACCTCATTAGATACTGGGAACTATTACTACCCTTTATCAATTCCTTTTTTAAAGCCTAAGGCTTAAACCAAATTTAATTTTTAGAAACATGTTAGGATTATTAGTAATAATAGTAATCTCAGGGCTGCTGTTGCATTTTATTGAGAAAAAAAACATAGATGTGTTAGGGATTACTCCTAACAAAAATAGATGGACTCAGTTTATGATAGGAGTGTTAGTCATAACCGTAATTGTTCTTACAAACATAGTTGTTGAAACTTTATTGTTAAGGGTCGAGTGGCAATTACGCACCATTAATAACACTTTAATTTTTGATGCTTTTTATTATCATCTCAAATCTGCCCTCACTGAAGATTTAGTATTTAGAGGTGCATTGCTTTATATCCTCATTAGAAGAATTGGTCCTACTAAAGCTATAATTTTATCTGCAATGATTTTTGGAGTATACCATTGGTTCTCTTATGGAATTATCGGCCAAAACGCAGTACTGATGGCATATGTTTTTTTAATTACTGGATTTACAGGCTATGTATGGGCTTTTGCTTTTTATAAAACCAAATCTATATTGATGGGTTTGGGGTTTCATGTTGGGGTAAATTTTATAAACGCATGTTTTTTTGAATCCCAACCATACGGAGAACTAATTTTTACTGAAATATCTCGGATAGAACTTAAAGATTGGAATTGGCTCTATTTTAATCTTTTTAAAGGCATATTTCCGTCGGTAGCAACTCTAATTTTCTTAAAGCAATATTTAAAATTTAATTCGAAAACTATTCTGAGAAAACAAAATCAATGAACCAAAGAAATTTATGGTCAAAAGGTTTTCTGTTGATAAGTGTTTTATTTAAGTAGCCCTTTTACAAAAGCTTCTTTAATCAGTCCTGCCGTATTACGAACTCCAAACTTTTGCAATAGATTCTTACGGTGACTTTCTACCGTCTTAGTGCTGATAAATAATTGTTCTGAAATCTCGTTATTGGTAAGTTCATTGGCCACACATTCTAAAATTTCCTGTTCGCGCCTTGTTAGTTGAGGGATAAAAGGGGATAGCTGCACTCCGATACTTTCATTTAATAGTTTATCCTTTAGGATTTTTGGTAAATAGGTATCGCCTGAATGTGTAGTTTTTATGGCTTCTATAAGCTCATCCTTGCTCGTATTCTTCAATAAATACCCTTTAGCGCCATTGCGCATCATGTTTTTAATAAAACTCGTATCACTGTAATTCGATAGGCCTATAATCGAAATATCAGGATAGGTCTTGGAGATAAAGCCACACAATTCAATCCCATTGCTTTCAGGGAGATTGATATCCAACAACAAGACATCTGGTGTTGCCGATTTTAAATGGTTGAGCAATTCGTTTCCTTTATTGAATGTATGAGAGACCGAGATATTTGAGGTGTCGGCTAACATGTTCTCAATACCTTTTAATACCATCGTATGGTCATCTAAAATAGTTACATCAATCATCTCTTAATTCGCTGGTATTTATATCAATAGTAAAGGTACTGCCTTTTGAATTGGAATCTACGGAAAAATCGGCATTGAGAAGTGCAACACGAGATTCAATATTTTTAAACCCTATGCCTTTATAGGTCTTAGTCGTATCAAAACCAATACCGTTGTCTTCAACCGTGATATGGAGGTTTTCATCATGACTGTTAATTTGAACGAGAGCCTTTGTCGCTTCGGAATGCTTAACACTATTAGTTATTAATTCTTGTATAATCCTGTAAATAGCGGTCTCGGCATCTTTATTGAGCTTTAGGTATTCACCGTACTGCTGAAAGTTTATTTTGATGGCTTTGGTACTGGATATTTTCGAACTAAATTGTTGCAGAGCTTCAATAAGATTGAAGTTTTGCAAGGATGGTGGTACCAAATTATGTGAGATATGACGTACCTGATCTATGGCATTATCCAACATGTCTATAGCCATGCTAAAGGCTTCTTCTTCCTTGGGTTTAAATCTGTTTTGGTCGATAGAGGTCATTTTATATTTAATGACCGATAGGTCTCCGTTAATACCATCGTGAAGATCTTGAGCAATACGTTTGCGCTCGTTCTCTTCACCAGCAATTAGGGCTTCCAGTTTACTCAGTTCTTTTTGGGCAACGAGTGTTTCAATTTCTTTATTTTTTAGTTTCTGTTTCTGCCTGTAAAATAGCCAAATGCCGAGGCTCGTTATTAAAAGTAAGCTGCTTCCAAGTATGGCTAGTTGAAAATCCTTTTCTTTCTCGTTTAGTACAAGTTTTTGGTTTGCAATTTCCTCATCTTTTACTTTGCTATCGTATTTGATCTGAAGGTCGTTGATACTTTTTAAATTTTTTTGCTGATAGATACTGTCCTTTAATTCATTAGCCACTTTATAGCTGTCTAAAGCCAATTTGTAATCTTTTTTGTCCTGATACAATAGAAATAATTGTTCGTTGATGTATTGCCTTATGGCCTTGGACTGAATGTTCTTTTTAAGAGCTTCTTTTAGGTAATATTCACTTTTCTCATAATTTTTCGCAAACCGATACGCTTCTCCTAGATTGGTTAAAGTTTCGACCTGTTCCTTTTTAAAATTGTGCTTGATTTGTATGGCCAGGGCCTGTTCGTATAGCCCTATGGCTTCAGTATTCTCATTTTGCAGCACATAAAGTCTGGCCATATCCATCTTGTTGATGGCTATTCCCCAATTGTTTTGGTTTTGTTCATCTATTTTAAGCGAATTTCTAAAACAGGCAATGGCCTTATCATAGTTGCCCGTTATGGCATACACGTTACCAAGATTCCCATAGGCGTTTGATAAGCCATTTGTATAATTAGTTTCATTGTAGATATCAATAACGCGCTCATAACTTTCAATAGCTTTTGGGTAGTCTTTGAGGTTTTTTTGTACAATACCAACGCTATTTAATACCATGCCAACACTTTTTAGATCGTTTAGGGATTCATATAATTCTATAGATCGATAGTACTCTTGTAGGCTTTTTTCAAAGTCACCTTTACTAGCATATACAACACCTTTTTGGTAACTGCAGTCTGCAACAGTAAATGTGTCTTTGGTAGTTGTGGCGTACTTAAGCACATCGTTGAAATTTACAAGAGCCTTGTTGTAGTCTCCACTTTTTCTGTAAATAACACCATAGCGATAGACGCAATTAGAAACTCCCTTTTCGTGATTGATAGATTCATAAAAGATCTTTGATGAATCATTATACTTTTTAGCGATTTTAAGATCGGTATTTAAGTACTCCCAACAGATATCAGCATAGGCTTTAGCTTTACCTCTCTGGGAGTTTGCTTGTTTTAAAACAAGCTTCAGACTATCAATTTTTGGTGTAGATGTCTGAGATATGCTCTCAAAACCTAGAAGTATAAAAAAGGAGAAACTGAGTAACCTAATTAAATTCATATCCTAATGTAATAAATAATTGGCGCTTAATCCATAAAAGGTACTTGGACTTGGTATGATCCATAGAAATAGATTATACGCAAGCCCAAGATTTGGTATTAGTTTATAATCAGCTTTTTGGTTATGACGCTGTTGTCGTTAAAGAGCCTGAGGAAATATATGCCTTTTGCCAGATGCCCTGCTGAGTATGAATTAACTTCAATATATGCATGCTCAATAATTTTTCCAGAAATGTCGATGACTTCCAATTTTTCAATTTGTATAGATGAATTAGTCACGAAATTAACAAAGCCCGAAGTAGGGTTTGGATATAGTGTTATGGAATTACGATCTAAAACGGTGTCATCTATACTTAATGTAGAACAGTTTTCACTAAACTGTGATTGAAAATCAATATTGAACCAATTATTAGTTGCGTATACAACATCATCCACTTCTATACAATTGAGATTACTATTATTATTAGCCCTGAAAAATTGGTTGGTTATGTTAGTGTTGTTTCCGTTTTTTACGTTAAGCTCAGTCAATAAATTGGAGCTGCAATTAATATTGGTTAATGTCGAATTATTGCTAAGATCTAATGAGGTCAATGCATTGCTAGAACAAACAATGACCTGTAAGGCTAAATTGTTGGATACGTCCAGCGCTGTTAAATCATTATTAAAACATACCAACGATTCTAAAGCGGTGTTGTTTGAAACATCTAATGATGTTAATAGATTATTGCTAACTGTTAAGCTTTCCAATGCCGTAAAATCTTCAATGCCAGTTAAGTCGGAAATTGAATTATTATTAACATTTAAAGTTAAAACCGTATTGATGTCATCAGTTGGTATAAATCCGTTTATTGGTGCGCTATCAATACCGGCATTAATTAAAGCTTGTTCAAAGTTTGGATCCGGTATGGCCGTTTGAGGTGAATTACAATCTAAACTAAAAGAAGTCTGTACGTCAATATTAGTAAAGTTTGTTTCTGCATAAAATACATCATCAACAGAAATGCAAGTTAGATTGGGGTTATTCGTCGCTTGAAATTGAATGAAATTTGTATTGTTGCCGTTTCTGATGTCTAAACCAGAAAGATTATTATTTTGGCACTGTAAGGCTATTAACTGTGTATTGTTGGAGAAGTCAAGGTCTGTAATTTGGTTATTATTACAAAAAACTTGAGTTAGTGCAGTGTTATTGCTTAAATCCAAACTTGTAAGGTTAACAATACCACATCTTAAGTCGTCTAATGCCGTATTATTGCTTAGGTCTAAATTACTCAAGGGGTTACTGCCAATTCTCAGTTCTGTAAGTGCAGTATTATTAGAGGTGTTTAGTGTAGTGAGATCATTAGAATTGCAATAGAGGATTTCTAATGCGGTATTAGCACTTATATCTAGACTTGTTAAATCGTTAGTGCTGCAATTGAGCTCAATAAGATTAGTATTTCCACTTATGTCCAGCGTGTCGAGCTGATTGAAAGCACAAATTAGTGTTTCAAGATTGCTTAATGCAGGAATAGCAAAAGTGATGCTCTGTGTTATTGGATTTAAACTCACATCCAAATACTCGAGACTCACAAAAGCGTTAATACCAGTAAAGTCCGTAATGCCTTCTTGTGAAACATCCAAGGATGTAATATTGCTAATAACGGTAGTGAGCACAAAATCATCCAAAGGACCAGAGTCATAACCTAAATCGATAAGTGCCTGTTCAAAATTATCATCGGGAATAAAGGTCATCGCATCGCAATCTAACTCAAAAACAGTTTGCGGGTCTATTTGATTAAACCATGTTGAGTCAGAATAGCTAATATCATCCACAGAAATACAAAATAGATTAGGATTATCAGTAGCAAAAAAATGATTGAAGGCAATGGCAGTATTGTTGTTATTTCTCATGTCTAAACTAATAAGCGCATTACTTCTACAATCTACATCTGTCAAGTTGTTGTTATTTGTAAGGTCTAGATTTTCAATAGCGTTGTTACTGCAATCTATGTTGATGAGTTGCAAGTTATTACTTGGATCGAGGCTTGTCAGCAGATTATTGCTTAAGCTTAAATTTTGCAGGCTGCTATTAGTGCTCAGATCAATACTTACCAAATCGTTGTTATTTGCATTAAGCGTAGAAAGCCCAGAGCAGTTGTTGAGGTTGAGGTTGTTCAGTAGATTTAGACTGCAGTCAACATTAGCAAGTGCCGTTAGGTTGCTTAGATTTAAGGATATCAAGTCATTACTTCTACAATTTAAAAATTCTAAATTACTGTTTAAAACAAGGTTGGTTATGGAATTACTATTACAAGTTAATGCCAACAAATTGGTGTTACTAGATACGTCTAGGCTCGTCAATTGGTTTGAGGTACACAGAACAGATTCTAGTTGTGTATTCTGGCTTAAGTCTAAACTTGTGAGTTGATTGGTATTGCATATCAGGTTTGTTAAAGCAGAAAAATCTTCAATGCCGGTAAGGTCAGAAATACTTTTATTGGTAACGTTTAAAGAGGTCACGGAGGCTATGTTTCCTGTAAATACCCAACCGTCTATGGAACCGGAATCCAGGCCAAGATCAATTAAGGCTTGTTCAAAGTTAGGGTCTGGAATCGTAGTAAGTTGACCGTGGGCACTGATAAAAAACAGACATACTAGGCCTAGGGATAATGTAATTTTTTTCATGATGTAAGATTTTGATTAATAGCATTTTAATGAATTGTAAAGGTTAAGATTACTATCAATCAAAACATCAGTTAAAAAGGGGGTTTTAAAAGACTAGGGAAAACCCTAGGTATTGACCAATTCAGAATCCACAAAATTAAAGAGTAGGAATATTAAAGCGCACACTTTTTTAAAATCGCGTAACCTTACCTATTTACTTGCAAACTAATTCTGTATATCTTTACGTGTTGCAATTAACCGAATGGAATTATGCCTTAAAATACATGAATTGAGATTTACATTTTTGATCTTTTTTTCATTTTTTATTATTAGTTCACACGCACAACAATATGATTTTAAGACTCTAGATACATCTAATGGCTTGCCTAGTAATGAGGTGCATAGTATCCTAGCAGCAAGTGATGGAAGGATATGGCTTGGAACCATGGGGGGCGTTAGCGTATTTAATGGGAGTACATTTACAAACTACACGCGAAAAGAAGGTTTAGCAAGTAATTATGTGCTAACCCTATTCGAAGATTCTAAAGGACGAATTTGGATCGGAACTGTAGATAAAGGTGTCAGTCGCATTGAAAATGGTAAGATCAAGAATTTTGAAAGGGACAACCCTCAAGAAGTTTTTGGCACAGTGGCATTTCTAGAAGGTGATGATGGAACCGTATATGCCATTGCCCATCACACCATAACAGCCTACAAGAACGACGAGGCAAGCTTGATGCATTCTGAGTTTTTTAAGTTTCCAAAATCATTAGCCCCCAATGACGTAGCATGGTTGGATAAAGAAACCATACTCATTGCATCGACCTCTTACGGACTCATAAAATTTAATATCAAAACTACGGAGATCACTTACATGGACAGTGAATCGCATAACATCAATAATATATGCTATACTGTTTTTTTGGATGTTGAGAATGTGATCTGGCTAGGCGCCTATGGTGCTATGTATAAAATCATTGGAGATGACGTTATAACCTACAATTTTAATAAAAAGGAAGCTAATTTAAATAGGGTTGTATCTATTAAACCCTATGGCACAGATACACTTGTTCTAGGTTTGGAAGGTAATGGATTTGCTATTTTTAATAAATCAACGGGTGATTATAAACTATATAATGAATCTGTTGGCTTTCAATCAGAATACGTCTCTGATGTTGCTTTAGATAGAGAAGAAAATATATGGTTGGGAACTTTAAATTCTGGTATTGGGCGTTTTAGGGACGAATCGTTCAAATTTTATGATGCTTCAGATGGTCTGCCCTCGGATAAAGTAAATGATGTAGAAATTTTTGATGGTCATATTAGAATTGCTACAGATAAGGGAGTTGCAACTTTAGTCAATAATAAGATCCAGAAGCAATTATTAACATCAGCCCCAACAACTTCTTTAACTAAAACATTCGACAACCAATTATTATATACCACAGATAGCGAGGTGGTACTAACAAATGCTAAGAACGACAGACGCATATTGGATAAGGGTGTTTATCACTTTGGTTATAATGATTCTACAAATACGATATTGATGGCAACGCGTTCTATGAAAATCATAAATAGGGATTCGTCCTACATTATAAATGCGTTTCGAAGTATCGATATAGCTCCTATAGGCGATAACTATCTCCTTCCAAAAACACAAGGACTATTCAATTTTGAGAATGGTACATTATCAGAAATTTCAGGACTACCGATTCAAAGGCACAGTTTCTTTACTGGGGCCGAGGCCATTAGCAAAAATGAAGTTGTAGCCATCAATGATGACTCTCTTTATCATATTACCTTAAATGAGGGTAACTATAACATAGCAACATATAATTATAAGAAAGAAAATGAAGCTGAGGGGTTTAACTCGTTTAGCACAAAGAACAACGCCTTGTATTTTGCTAAAAAAGGACGTTATTATAAAATTGACTTAAGTCGACTCCTAATAAATAATACCATTGTAGAATCAACTTATAAGTTTCCCAGTAAATTTAGAGACTCAGAATTGATTTTTAATGGTACAAAGTTTTTGGAAGACGGAACCCTCGTCGGCATTCCATCAAATGGAGTGCTATTTTTTGATGAAACCAAATATAAACCCAATTACAAAGCTCCATTGCTAAATCTTAGGACGGTCAAGTTATTTGCTGAGCCTCTGGCAGATTCCATATACAGAGAGAAAGAAAAATTGGTTTTACCTTATGATAGTAACCATCTTTCCTTTACCATGGAGGCTATTAGCTTTACAAATTCGGAAGAGATTAAATATAAGTATCGCCTCAAAGGTTTAAGGGAAGGTGATGTTTGGTCTCAACCTACGAGTAACCCTAATGTTGTTTATTCCTATATTCCTGCAGGGCACTATGTGTTTGAGTTTACCGCGGATAATGGAAATGGTATATGGCAAAAGGAGCCTGTTAAGCTTGCATTGACCATTAAAATACCATTTTGGCGTCTATGGTATTTCTGGATTACCGTACTTGTATTGACTTCTTTTTTAATAATAGGATACATCATATATAGAAATAAGAAAAAGCAAAAGTTAAAAGAAGAGTTTACTCAAGATTTACTCAATGCTCAAGAGCAAGAGCGTATTAGGATTTCGGGAGAGTTGCACGATAGTATTGGCCAGAGTTTGTTAATGGTAAAAAATAAAATACTGTTTAATAGTGATTACAAAACTGTAGATATGGTCGATGAAATTATAGATGAAGTGCGTGAAATGTCTAGAAATTTGCATCCGTTCAAGCTACAGGAAATGGGTCTTACAGATACTATTAATAGTAATATCGATAGTATAGACGAACACCAAGATATATTTATTACAACAGAGATTGATGATATTGATGGACTATTTAAACCTGAGCAGGAAATCAATATTTTCAGATTAATTCAGGAGAGTTTTAACAATATTCTCAAACACTCCAATGCTAAATCGGCACAGATACAAATAAACAATTTTAAAGATCATATTTCAATTGTAATAACGGATAATGGCAAAGGATTCAATGTGGAAAAAGAGCAACAGTCCAAATCAAAAATTGGATTAAAAACGCTGCAAGAGCGCGTTTCTATTTTAAATGGAACTTTTAAGGTAGTATCTTCAAAAAGGGGAACAATATTGTATTTTAATATACCTAAGAATGCGTAAACCAACCATACTTATTGCAGATGATCACCCTATTTTATTAAGAGGACTAGAGACATTTCTGCAAGACCATAAGCATAATGTCATTGCGACATGCACTGATGGTAAGAAGGCTTATAATGCTATCGTAAAACAAAAACCTGATATCGCTATATTGGATATAGACATGCCTAATCTTACAGGAATAGAGATCGCAAAAAACTGCAAGCGCCACAATCTTGATACAAAGATTATTTTAATTACCCTACACAAGGAAAAAAAGATATACGAAAATGCTATGCGCTATAATATTCATGGCTATCTCTTAAAAGAATTTGCTTTGAATGAGATAGAGGTATGCTTAGAAAAAGTTATTAATGGCGAATCCTATTTTAGTAAGAAAATATACAAACGTTTTTTAAAGACCTCTGACGCCAATGCGATGTTGGAAAACTTAACACCTTCCGAAATTAAAATACTGAAGTTAGTGGCAGAGGAGATGACAAGTAATGAGATAGCAAACATGTTAAATATCTCTCCTCGGACCGTAAGCAACCATCGCGGCAATATCGTAAAGAAGTTAAAACTCCATCCAAAACCCAATGCGCTGCTTATATGGGCACAGAAGCATAAGGAATTAATTGAGTAAGGTTACTTATTGTATAGATTAAGCTTAGAAAATAGCTTTGTAATAACCAAAATGGCGGAATTATGAAGCTAAAACTACTTATGCTTATTTCGATATTTACAAATGGGATTGTGATGGCCCAAAGTCAAGTCGAAATAGATGCACTTATTGATTTCTACAATGCTACAGATGGGCCAAATTGGACAAATAATACCAATTGGAATACTAGTGAACCCGTAAGCACTTGGTTTGGCGTAACCGTATCTTCAAACCAGGTCACAGGATTATCTATGAACAATAATAACGTTAATGGCACATTGCCAGAATCCTTTGGTGATTTAACGAACTTATTATCCATAAATATGCGCAATAATGGGTTAACGGGAAACCTACCATCAAGTTTCGGTAATCTTACAAATTTATCCGTATTGCGGTTTTCTGGTAATGCTTTCACGGGGCAAATACCGTCAGGTATTGGCAGTTTTTCAAACTTGAGGGACCTAGATTTTGGCAATAATGATTTTTCAGGAACCATTCCGCCAGAACTAGGAAATCTATCCAATCTAGAACGGTTTTCATTTTCTGGTAATAATTTAACTGGGAGTATTCCACCTGAATTAGGGAATTTTAGTACATCGCTCTGGGGATTTTATCTAAATGATAATAACCTCTCGGGTGAACTGCCGTTGTCTTTAGGGAACTTAACCGGGTTAATGGATTTTAGGGTTAACAATAACCAATTAGATGGTGATCTCCCTAATATATTTTCAGGTATGTTAGATTTAAGGTTTTTATATCTGGGTTTAAACAACTTCACTGGTACCATTCCAGATTTTTCAAATAACACAGATTTGGCAAATCTAGATATGAATTCCAATTTTTTTGATGGAGAGATACCAATAGCATTAACAACTTTAAATGACCTGTCTCTTGTCGACCTCAGAAATAATAGACTTACAGGTGTTATACCAGTTGAGGTGACGACGATGCAAGCTCTGAATAGTTTGCTGTTAGAAAACAATTTTTTAAGTGGTGAAGTTCCAGATTTTTCAAACTCTCCAACGATTTCTAATGTGTTAATAAGAGATAATAATTTCCAATTTGGAGATTTAGAACCAAATCATGTAGCAAACACACAGTTATCGTTCTATTCCTATCAATCACAAAACCCTTTTGGAGAAGAAGAAACGATACAGTTACAAGATGGGGACAACATAACCCTATCGGCCAATGTTACGGGAAGTAATAATACCATTTACTTTTGGTATAAGGATAATGCTTCCTTAGTAGCTACTTCTTTACCGAGTTATGAATTGCTAAATGTCGATCAGAGTGATATGGGCGTTTATCATTGTATTGTAAGAAACAGTATAGTTACAGGCTTAGACCTAAGACGAAGTTCAATTACTCTAGATATCACACTCAATGTTGATCATATTGAGTCTAATGATTTTTCAATTTTTCCCACTGCAATCAAAAAAGAGGTACATGTAAATTTAAAAGAAGTTGATGGTCATTCCGAACTACAAATCTTTGATTTGAATGGCAGGAAGGTCAAGAGCTTTAAAAGCCTAGCGAAAGAAAACGCTATTGACCTTAGCTTTTTGGATTCTGGAGTCTATGTTTTTAAGATTAGTAGTAACAACAAAATCGGAAGTCGGAAAATAATAAAACTATAAATAGTTAAACACAGTAAACCCCAAATTATGAAAAGTAGATTTTTTATATCAGTAACCTTACTGATCTTAACCCAAACCATGTTTTCTCAAGTCCAACCTTTTGGTCACTTAACCATATTTTCTGAGGATGGCGATGCCTTTTATTTAATAATAAATGGCGAGGAAATGAATGATGAACCCCAGACCAACATTCGTGTTGAAGAATTGTTAAATCCGCATTACAATGTCAAGATAATTTTTAAGGATGAATCTTTAAAAGACATCAGCAAGAATTTTTTGCAAATAGCAGATTTGGATGGCATAATGAGTGATGTGACGTATAAAATAAAACGTAACAAGAACAGAAAAGGCAAAATGAAATTGAGCTTCTTTTCTTCTATTCCAGTTGTTCAGGGATTTGTAGCACCATCAAATGTATATGTTAGGCGTTTTGGTCATCCTGTACCACCAAATCGGGAGGTGGTTGTAATAAGGGAAGAGCCCCAGCAAAATACATCCGTTAATGCCAATGTAAATTTACCAGGTGTAAATGTAAACGTATCGATTAATGAGCCAGTTGTTACTGAAACTGTCATCGTTGAAGAGCAACCCTACGAGGAGCAACCTTACGAAGAGCAGCCTTACGATACTAGTGGGTGTACAAATGCCTATGCCATGTCTAATCAAGATTTTAATAGCGCTTTAACTACTATAAAAAATGCTGGATATGATCAAACAGCATTGCAATTAGCAAGACAGGTAAGTAGCTCCAACTGTATGAGCGTAAACCAAATAAAGCGCATTTGTGAATTATTAAGTTACGAAGCTTCAAAATTAGAGTTTGCAAAATTTGCCTATGACTACTGCACCGAACCTAATAACTACTTTAAGGTTAATGATGTGTTCGATTATTCCGATAGTAAAAACACCTTGAGTGATTATATACAAAACAGATAAGAATACTTAAAGGATAACTATTATGAATAAGACTACGCTAATTTTGGCATTTTTTTGTATGGTTTGCTCGAATCTAATAGAAGGACAAACCGTCGAAAACGGTTTTGCCATAAACAACGATGCATCGTATTTGGGCAGTGATACTTTTGAGTTGACACCAAACCAAATGACTAAAAACGGACAGATATGGTTTACCCAACCTTTGGACTTGACTGAGGATTTTGATATAGAGCTTGAGTTCAATTTTGGATCCAATAATAGCAGTGGTGCAGACGGTATGACTTTTACCCTGCAAGGTGATTGTTTAAGTGCTGGCGGAGGTGGAGGTGGATTAGGAGCCTCAGGAATAGATAATTCGCTTATTGTAGAGTTTGATACCTACCGAAATACCACGCTTAGTGACCCATCAGGCGGACAGGACCATATGGCCATGTTTCGGGATGGTGTTATTAACCACAGCAGTGCAAATATATTATCTAACGATGCCGGTTCGGATACCGTTATTTTAGGTGGGAACGTAGAAGATGGTAATTATAAACCTGTTAGGTTTACATGGGTGGCCTCTACCCAAACCTTTGAGGCTTATCTTTCAGGTAGTTTAAGGCTGCGTTACATTGGAGATTTAACTGCGATTGTTGGGCAATATCCGTATTGGGGTGTTACTGCCTCTACAGGCGCTGCAACAAACAGACACCGAGTAAGGATAGTAACACTACCAGTAAATCAGGTGTCTTTGGAAGATACAACCATTTGTCAGGGTGAGTCCATAATCACAGGCCTTCCTGGCATAAGTAATCCAGTTTGGAGTCCCGATAACGGTGTTAGTGACATCAATAGCGTTATGCCGACGTTTTCACCAACAGCAACCACAACTTACACTCTTAATTACCAAGATCAATGCAATGGGATCACCTTAAATCAATCATTCACGTTAACGGTTGACCCAAAACCAACCACTTCAGAGATCTCAGGTTTTGATATCATAGATTGTAATTTTAATTTCAACGAAACCTATAACGTAGAGAATACAGCGGGTTCTACCTATCAATGGGAGGTTCCGTTTGGAGCTAGTATTGTTTCTGGGCAAGGCACAAATGAGATAGAAGTAGATTTTAATGGAAATTTAGGTGAGATAACAGTGGTAGAGACAAATTCTAGTTCATGTTCTGGTGACCCTGTAAGTATAACTGTTGATTGCTTGCTTGGCGTAAATAGTTTGAATTTGGACGATTTAAGAATCTTTCCAAACCCTTCAAATACGGGTAGCATATCGTTGTTAACTAATTTAGAACTAACACATATACAGATTGTAAATTTAAAAGGTCAGGTTATAAGAACAGAAGATGTTCACAATAGAAGTGGAGACGCCTATATTATCGAAAACATTTTACCCGGACTCTATGTTCTGAAGATATTTTCGGAAAAATCAATCACAATCAAAAGGGTTTTGGTGCATTGAAAACTTGAGTGAATGATCGGTCTTAATTTTAATGATACTTTCCAAATGATGCTTTAGCCTTAAGTGTACCGCAATATACTAATGAGGTTCGCTGTATAAAGATTGCATTAGATAGGGACGAAGCATTTAAACATATGGGCGACTTTAGTATCGGACATAAGGTGTATAAAGACGGTTAGTAATCGACTTATATATAAACAGTGGCACATATATGAAAAGGCGAATCGAAAGATTCGCTTTTTTTACTTTGGCATTAAGTAAAACTATGATTTCATGACATTTTATTACATTTATGAAGATCTAAGTTTAATCTTGGCAAATTTTATTTTATCTATGGGCGCATGATTAAATTCTTTCGCAAAATTCGTCAAAACCTCATTATGAAAAACAAAATAGCGACCTATTTCAAATACGCCATTGGGGAAATACTCCTCGTGGTGGTCGGGATTCTAATAGCACTCCAGATCAATAATTGGAATGATAACATAAAAGCACAAGAAGCAAAATTTCAAATTCTGACAAGTATTAAAAAAGAAATTCAAGCAAATAAAAAACATATTGAAACTGTGTTTCCTTATCATAATATGATAAGAGATACTATGAACACCTTGAATCCGGAAACCTTAAAAACCACCAAGACTAATGCTTTAAGCTTTTGGAAAGGGCATCGTATATTTAGGTTGCGTACGGCTTCCTTTCAAACAGCGGTACAGTCGGGTATAATGAAAGACTTTAGTTTAGAGTTGTCAGAATCTTTAAATAGTTTATATACTTCCGTTCAATTCTATAATGATTTTGGCCAAACCGTTAGCAATGGCATCTTTGAAATCAATCAGACCACAGAAGAGGGGACGTTGCAAATGCTCAGCTTTGTTGGAATGATTATGGAAGATGCGCATTATGCAGAGTCAGAATTATTGAAAGGTTTTGATGCTAATCTAGAAGAAATTGATGCCGAATTGAACTTTTTATAACTAAAAAAATGGCTCCTAAGGAATCTTCGTTAATTTCAGTTTTTGGATATAGATAAAAAAGGGTAAAATTCATTTTAAGGTACTTTTTAGCCGTTTTAAGGCACTTTCTTGTTTTTAACAATTGTTAATAATTATTGCATAAAGTCGATAAAAAGCTTTAAAAAAGCTTGGTTATTTCGTATATTTGTATGTACTCAGAAGAGGCGCAAAAGCGTCTTTTTTTTGTATAGGATATATAGAAAAATCTAAAAATCAAGATTAAATATAATTATGAGCGAAGACAATAAAAAACAATATGGCGCTGATAGCATTCAGGCTCTCGAAGGTATGGAGCATGTGCGCATGCGCCCATCCATGTATATTGGTGATGTAGGGGTAAGAGGATTACACCACTTGGTGTATGAGGTCGTGGATAACTCTATTGACGAAGCCTTAGCGGGATATTGTGATAATATAACAGTAACTATAAATGAGGATAACTCTATAACCACGGAGGATGATGGTAGAGGTATACCCGTTGGTCTCCATAAAAAAGAAGGGGTTTCGGCATTAGAAGTCGTTATGACCAAAATTGGTGCCGGAGGTAAGTTCGATAAGGATTCCTATAAAGTATCCGGTGGATTGCATGGCGTAGGTGTAAGTTGTGTTAATGCACTTTCAGAGCATTTAAAGGCTACCGTTCATAGAGATGGGAAAATATGGGAGCAGGAGTACGAGCGTGGTAAGACCATGTATCCTGTAAAGACCGTTGGAGATTCGGATAAAACAGGTACAACAGTAACCTTTAAACCTGACCCTCAGATTTTCCAAATTACTTTAGAATACAATTATGATACACTAGCGAGTCGTATGCGCGAACTCGCCTACTTGAATAAAGGGATTACGATCCATCTCGTAGATCGTCGTCATAAAAAAGAGGATGGCTCTTTTGAAGGTGAGACTTTCTATTCAGAAAACGGATTGCCAGAGTTTGTGAAGTTTTTGGATGGTAACCGCGAACCATTGATGAAAGATGTTATTTCTTTTGAAGGGGAAAAGAATGGTGTTCCTGTTGAGGTCGCTATGGTTTACAATACTTCTTATGCCGAAAATCTGCATTCCTATGTCAATAATATTAATACCCATGAAGGAGGAACTCACCTTTCAGGTTTTCGTCGTGGGCTAACGCATACGCTTAAAAAATATGCGGACAATTCCGGAATGTTGGACAAACTAAAATTTGATATTTCAGGTGATGATTTTCGTGAAGGCTTAACAGCTATAGTTTCCGTAAAAGTGGCTGAGCCCCAGTTTGAGGGTCAGACCAAAACGAAATTGGGTAATAGAGAAGTTTCAGCATCCGTATCACAAGCGGTTTCTGAGATGCTAACGGATTACTTAGAGGAACATCCAGAAGATGCAAAAACGATTGTTCAGAAGGTCATCTTAGCGGCTCAAGCGCGTCATGCTGCGCAGAAAGCCCGTGAGATGGTGCAGCGTAAAACCGTTATGAGCATTGGCGGTTTACCTGGTAAATTATCGGACTGCTCCGAACAAGATCCAGCAAAATGCGAAGTGTTCTTAGTAGAGGGTGATTCTGCAGGTGGGACGGCTAAACAAGGGCGCGATAGGGCATTTCAAGCCATATTACCTTTGAGAGGTAAAATTCTTAACGTCGAAAAAGCCATGCAACACAAAGTGTTCGAAAACGAAGAGATTAAAAATATATTTACAGCACTTGGTGTTACCATAGGTACAGAAGAAGACCCTAGAGCACTAAATCTTTCAAAATTAAGATACCATAAAATCGTGATTATGTGTGATGCCGATATTGACGGTAGCCATATTGCCACCTTGATTTTGACCTTCTTCTTCCGCTATATGAAAGAGTTGATAGAAAACGGACATGTTTATATCGCGACACCACCATTGTATTTGGTGAAAAAAGGTGCGAAAAAACAGTACGCATGGTCCGATAAAGAGCGCGATGAGATTATTCAGCAATTTGGGGATGGTTCTAAAATTCAACGTTATAAAGGTCTCGGTGAGATGAATGCCGAGCAACTTTGGGATACCACTATGAACCCAGAGTTTAGAACGATGCGCTTAGTACAAATTGATAATGGTGGCGAAGCCGACCGTATTTTCTCTATGCTTATGGGGGATGAAGTGCCACCACGAAGAGAGTTTATCGAAAAAAATGCGATTTATGCGAATATAGATGCTTAGATCATGCAAACCTTATAAAGTTAAAAGAGCACTCCGAAAGGGGTGCTTTTTTTATGCCTTACAGTGGTAAGCTCAAATAAAACATACCGATAAAGCGTAAATATCATCGCTAAAACGTTAGTTTTCAATTCTTTTTTTATAGCTTTATCCTAATCTTAACCTTAGAGATCATGAAAAAGTTAATTGCCTCAGTTATCCTAGTTGCAAGTCTGCAACTATGTAAAGCACAAGAACTTGAAACCATTTTATTAGCTGCTGATGACGCTAGCTTACTTACCGAAAACTATCTAAGCCCTGCAATGGAAGGGTTAATGTATAGTATGAACGGTGGCTGGGCGACTACGGCTAAAGTCCATAAGAAATTTGGATTCGACCTTACGATTGGCTTTAATGCCTCTTTTGTTCCTGATGAATCACAGGTGTTTGCTTTTGTCCCTGGTGACTATTCCTTTGTGTCCTTACCCAATGGCGAAACAGAATTACCAACGGTTATGAGCGAAAATGACACAGAAACCACGGTCGATATATCCATACCTGTTGGTGATGGTACGTTTAAAGTGGCAAGTTTTAATATGCCAGGTGGTATTACTGATGATTTACCGGTAAATGCTGTGCCGGCTCCTACCGTTCAAGTAGGTTTTGGACTGCCTTTTAAAACAGATATTAAAGCGCGGTTTGTACCTAATACAGGTTTTGATGATGATATCGAAGCTGGTTTAATCGGTTTCGGGCTACAGCACGACTTAACGCAGTACCTAGGGCCAATAGACAAATTACCGTTGAGTATTTCCATATTAGGAGCATTTACCAATATGAAAGTCACTTACGACATAAATGATGACATTGACGATAATGTAGCCGTAAATAATGGCGAAGCCGAATTTAAAATGAATACCTGGACCATTCAAGCCTTAGGATCTTTGGATTTTAAAATAATAACTGTATATGGAAGTTTAGGTTATAATAATGGTAGAACAACGGCCAAGATGAAAGGGGATTATACCTTAACCTATGACTTAGAAGATGGTAATGGTAATGTTATTGGTACAGTAAACGAGTCTATAAGTAATCCTATTAATTTAGACTTTGAAGCCGACGGAGTAAGAGCCACTATAGGTACACGGCTGAACTTAGGATTTTTTAAAATATTTGGGGACTACACCTTTCAGAAATTTAATACGGCAACCGTTGGTATAGCAGTGAGTTTTCGATAGTTCAAATGAAGTTTCAGTACTATAAACCCGCCATACACTTACAGCATTTTATAGCGTACTACTGGACCCTTACTGAAGAAGAAAGTGATCAACAAGTCGGAAACTATAGATTTGTTCCAGATGGTATGGTAGATTGGGTGTTCCATTTAGGAATACCATGGCAATGTAATTTTTCGAATATCAAGTCTCATACGACAACTCCGCGTTTTCATGTTTTTGGTCAAATCAAGAATTATGTGGACTTAGATATTTCTAGGGGCGACCTTAATGTATTTGGTGTAAAATTCTATCCTTGGATGGCCAATCAAATATGTAGTGCCGATATGCATTACCTTACGGATAACTCTATTGGCTTGGATGATTTAGGACTGCTGGGAATTAAAATGCTATCCGAAAAAATAATAGGTTCTAAAACACTTGAAGGCAGAATCCGTACAATTGAAAACTATTTTAGCAATGTTATGAGCGATTTCAATAGTGATCATTTAGGCATGGTGTTTAAAAGTTTTGAGCACCTACCTTCGGACCTTGCACTGCACAAGCTTAACGTGAGCAAGCGTCGCCTTGAGCAGCGTTTTAAAAACGAAATAGGCTTATCTCCAAATCATTACAATAAGATTATGAGAATCAATCGCGTCATTTTAGACCTTAAAACAGGTGCTTCTAGATTATTGACGCAGCTAGCCTTAAATCATGGCTTTTACGACCAGTCCCATTTTGTTAAAGACTTTAAACAATTCACGGGATACAGTCCTAAGCGGTTTTTGGAATCCATACATCCCGATGGCGATATCTTAAATCTTCGCGCCACTTAGTATTTCGTTTTTTTACTATTTCCTAAAAAGTCTTCGATTTACATTTGAATAAAAAGTGATATGAGGACTTTAATAGGTTTTTTTTCCACTATAACTTTAGTTGTAGCATTGTTATCCGTTGAAAATCTGTTTGCCCAATCCTGGCAGACCTTAAATGCCAATACCTTGAGTTGGCGATTCGAGGATATGCATTTTGTCGAACCCGATATGGGTTGGGTCGTAGATGGTGGTGGACAAATCCTAAAAACGACGAATGGTGGTCAAAGTTGGATCCAACAATACTATAATTCCAATCAGTATTTTAGAAGTGTGGAATTTTTTAATGACCAAATTGGCTTCGCAGGAACATTGTCTAGTGGAGGTCCAAATGCACAACTCTTAAGGACCATAAATGGAGGTGAAAATTGGGAGGATATCACAGGAAACTTTCCCGTGAGCATACGTGGTATTTGTGGTATCACTATGCCGGACGAGAACAGCATTTTTATAACCGGTGTATTCTATGGTTTTGCATATATCATGAAATCCCTCGATCAAGGTGACACATGGACTTATATGGATATGAGTTCTTTAGCCAATGGTTTGGTAGACATTTATTTTAAAGATGCAGATAATGGCTGGGCCGTTGGACAAAGTGCCCAAGGAACAGGACTGAAAGCGATAATTTTAGGAACTACAGATGGCGGGGATACATGGACCGAGCTAGCCACATCAGCTCATAGCAACCAAAGAGCATGGAAAATACAACAACTCAACGATACTGTTTTTTACGCATCTATTGAAGAATTTGAACCCAGCCCGCAATATTTTAAATCAATTGACGGCGGTCAGACCTGGCAGCTTGAAACGATTATAACGCCTAATACATCAGGAACTATGCAAGGCATCGGGTTTTTAAACGAAACTATAGGATGGGTTGGTGGATTTGGCGATTTATTTTATCAAACCCTAGATGGAGGTCAAACGTGGGAATATCAACCAACAATTGGAAGTAGTTTTAATCGCTTTCAACGTGTCAATGACACGCTGATGTATACGTCTGGGACTAATGTTTATAGGTATGCTGATGCTTCATTGAGCATTGATGATTTTGAAGTCGTAAAACCAAAAGGACACTCGATACAATTAGAAAATGGCAACCCAGCTTCGGGCAATACAATTATAGAATTGAATCTTGCCAATTATACATTTACAGAATTAAGTGTCTATAACATCCACGGTCAACGCGTTCAAAATATTACTGAAGGCACGAGGCACGCGGGGAAACACAGAATTGCTTGGGATGCTTCAATATTATCCTCAGGACCTTATTTTTTGACCTTATACACCTATTATGGTTATCAATCTGTTAAGGTTTTAGTTCAATAAAATACCAACTTTAAGGTCACTTTTTTTATTTCGGAATACTATGACATAAGTCATTGAATTTTGCTTGTAAAGCGTTAAATTTGTAGTCGATTTTTTAACGCTATAAAAACAAAAAAAATGAAAGTAACCGTAGTTGGCGCTGGTGCAGTAGGCGCAAGTTGTGCAGAATATATTGCAATCAAGAATTTTGCTTCCGAAGTTGTTATTTTAGATATCAAAGAAGGTTATGCAGAAGGTAAGGCCATGGATCTTATGCAGTGTGCATCTTTAAATGGATTTGATACAAAAATCACCGGGAGCACTAACGATTATTCTAAAACTGCAAATAGTGATATTTGCGTCATCACTTCGGGAATTCCTCGTAAGCCAGGCATGACGCGTGAGGAATTGATAGGTATTAATGCTGGTATTGTAAAATCGGTATCTGCTAGCTTGGTTGAGCATTCACCAAATACCATTCTTATCGTAGTAAGTAACCCGATGGATACGATGACCTACTTAGCACATAAAACTACGAATTTACCAAAACATAGAATTATAGGAATGGGTGGAGCCTTAGACTCCGCGCGTTTTAAGTATAGATTAGCCGAAGCTTTGGATGCCCCAATAAGCGATATTGATGGTATGGTTATAGGTGGACATAGTGATAAAGGTATGGTACCATTAACATCTCATGCTACTAGAAACAGTATTAACGTTTCAGAATTTATATCAGAAGAACGTTTAAATCAGGTCAAAGAAGATACAAAAGTTGGTGGGGCAACCTTAACCAAATTGTTAGGAACATCGGCTTGGTATGCTCCTGGTGCAGCTGTAAGTGGATTGGTTCAGGCCATCGCATGTGACCAAAAGAAAATGTTCCCATGCTCTACCTTATTAGATGGCGAATATGGACTAAGCGATCTTTGCATTGGCGTACCGGTAATTTTAGGACGCAATGGTATTGAAAAAATTGTGGATGTACCATTGAGCGATGCTGAAAAAGTGCACTTAGCAGAAAGTGCCGAGGGCGTCAAAAAGACAAATGGCCTTCTTGAATTTTAAGGCGAAACTTTAGCTTAACAAAAACCTTATTGGCATGCTTGTTGGTAAGGTTTTTTTGTATATTAAGAAAAACAAAAAAAGATGAAAAAAATACTTGTAATTGCTTTACTGCTGGTATGTCATACAGTGGTCATGGCTCAAGAGAAAATTAATGAAGGTGTGATTACCGCAAAACAAACGTTCACTACCGATGACGAAGCTATAAAAGCCCAATTGGCTATGATGGGTGAAGTCATTAGCACGACTTATTTTAAAGGTACAAAATCACGTGTTGAAATTTCCAACCCTATGTCGGGTGATGTTACGGTAATCACGGACAGTGACAACATGGAAAATCTTACGCTTATGGATAGCCCTATGGTGGGGAAGAAGTTTATGTCTCAAAAAATAGAGGTTCCAAAGGAGATGCTAGAAAATATAAATGTCGAAGAAGGCTCAAAAACGAAAACAATTCTTGGTTTTGAGTGTAAAGAGCATATCATTACGATGAGTCAAGATGGTAACACCGTTAGGATGATTATGTACACAACAGATAAGATTATTCCTGTAATGAGTCAGCAGACCGCACAACTTGGAGATAAAGTTACTGGTTTTCCGATGTATATGGAGGCTACCGTCAATCAAGGCGAAGCAGAAATGGTGATGATAACAGAGGTTACGGAAGTTAAAAGTGAAAAGGTTGATGACTCAAAGTTTAGTATGACGCCACCAGAGGGTTACACTAAAATGGAAGGGATGTAACCATAATTTTAATTGTGAAGAAAAGACTGTGGAAACACAGTCTTTTTTTATTTAATTTGATCCTATGAAAAAACTATGTATTCTTTTAATAATTTCCTTGCTTTTTTCTTGTGCCAATCTTTCTGATTCTGAGCAGTATGAAATAACCTATGCTTTCGTAAATCTAGAAAATATTGCTAAGGCGGATAAGGCAAAAACGATGGATGTTCTTAAAAAACGACTAAGCAAATACCATAAAAATGTTGAAGTTGAGCGCAATTCCGATAACGAAATTATAGTCAGACTCCCTGCTGGTTTTGATATTGATGTGGTTAATCAAATCGTCGAAAATCAAGGGAAGTTAGATTTTTGGCCTTGCATTGCTAAGGATCAGATGTTAAGATTTGTGTTGAAAATGGACAGCATTACAAAAAATGATACGATTCCCAAATCCTTTTCTTCTATGGTGTTAAGTTTGAACCCTGCGGGTTTCCCTATTTTTGCAGAAGAGGATTTACCGCATCTTAAAAAACTGGTTAAAGGCGATAAAGTAAAATCACTTTTTGTTGGTGATTATAGGCGTTTAAAGTTATTATTTGGACGGCCAGATGATGGATACGTAGAGTTATACGGTGTTGAATCTAACCAAACAGAAAGAGCACCAATAAACGAATCTCATATCATTGAAGCGCAACAAGATTATGATCAAATAGGTCGACCGGCAGTTAGTATTACCATGAATGAATATGGAGCGCATAAGTGGTATCAAATGACAAATGACGCTTATGAGAACGATACAAAAATAGCGGTAACATTAAATGATCAGGTTTATTCTGCACCGGGAGTTACCTCAGGACCCATTTCAGGCGGGTTAACTCAAATTTCAGGTGGTTTCACGTTGAACCAGGCCATAGATTTATCAAATGTCTTAAGGTCTCAACAAATGATACCGAAACTAAAGTTTGTTCGAATTAATAAGTTAGATAAGCAGTAGGTATAAAAACGCTCTAAATTTTCTATATTTGCCGGATGAAATCCAAACTACATTTTGGTATTTTAATAATTCTGACTGCCTTTCTCCTTAGGTATTTAGAGCATTCCGTTATACCCAACCAACAGATTATCGTTCAGTTTTCGGGTTCAGAAATCAACGAAAATGATGCTCAGAAAACCATTGAGTCCATTAAGTCAAAGCTTCATGTCATCGGTGTTGAGCAGATACAAGTAGGTCAAGATCAGGATGGGAACCTCAAAATAGTTTACTACAGTACGGCAAATGTAGAGGACATTCAAAGTATTTTATCCAACCAAGAGCATTTCAAACTGACCTATGGTTTTGGAATTCAAAATTCAAGTGAAATTCCTGCTGAGGAGCAATCGGGGGACTACAAGCTCAATGTTACAAAGATCCATGAAAACAGCAATACGGCTGATTGGGATTTTGATCGTGTTCAGATCGTAGAGCTTAATCAAAAAAGTGATCGATTTAACCATCTAAAGAAAAACACCTCAGGACTTCAAATCGATTCAGAATATCTGAGTACAAGGATTAAGGCCACCTTAAACAGCAGTAATGAAAATTTAAACACAGATAATCACGCTTACTTACTTCCTGAAGTAAGAGCCGGACCATGGTCCTAAGGGGAAATAAACATTTAAAACAATTCCCATTAATTTCCGCACATTTTTTCAGTCAAAAAATCTAGTAATAACATAAAAATCAATAGTCTGATTGTACCGTAGATGTTATATTTGCGCGTTAAAAATTAGACGTAAAACAAAACAAAATGCAAAACAAAGGAATAATTAAACTGTTTGCGCTGCTATTTGGTTTGGTAAGTATTTACCAGTTGTCTTTTACATTTAAGGCTAACCAAATTGAAGATGAAGCAAAAGTAGCCGCCATAGCTAAATATGACGAAACAGTAAAAGATTACCAAGACTTAAGGACACAGGCCGAAATAGACTACCTTGATTCTTTAAAGACTTCTAAGATTCAAGTAGGCGATAAGTTCGAACCCATCGAGGTGTATAGTTTAGGAATATCTCAATATAACTACAACGAGGTTGAAGGTAATGCCATGAAATTGGGTCTAGACCTTAAAGGAGGTATTAATGCCATCATCCAGATTTCTGTAAAGGATATATTAAAAGGATTGGCTAATAATAGTAAGGACCCTGTATTCAATAAAGCCTTAGCTGATGCTGAGGAGTTGCAGAAGGATGCGCAAGAATCGTATTTAGAATCATTTTTTAGAGCCTTTGACGCTATTAAGGGCGATACCAAATTGGCATCACCAGATATTTTTGCGAATCGTGATTTGAGTGACGATATCAAATTTGATATGTCTGATGACGAGGTAAAAAGTGTTTTAGAGCGAAAAATAGACGAATCTATAGTTTCCGCGTTCGAAGTCTTACGTAATCGTATCGATGGTTTTGGTGTATCCTCACCAAACATACAGCGTCTAGGAAACTCTGGTCGTATTCTGATAGAATTACCAGGGGCAAGAGATAAGAAACGTGTTGTAGATATCATCACTAAAACGGCTCAGTTACAATTCTGGGAGACCTATAAAGCCGAGGAGATGTTGCCTTATGTGTTTCAGGTGAATCAGGCTATGGTCGATGCCGCTAAGGAAGAAGAAAAAGCGGATGACGTTGCTGAGGTTAATGAAGTAGAACAAGATACAACATCAAGTACCATAGATGAGTTAACAGGCCAAATTGAAGCGGATACAACGAACGTAGCAGATATTAATCCATTGGGAATTCAAGGTCCCGGAAATGGCCCTATTATAGCACGATTCTTAGCAAAGGATAAAAAGAAAGTTCTAGAAGCACTCAACGCTCCGCAGAACAGAGCGCAGTTGCCTTCTGAAATGCGCTATGCCAAATTTGTTTGGGCTATTCAAGCCAAAGATTCAGAGTTTTCAGAGTTATACGCCATAAAGAGCAATAGAGATAACCAACCACAATTGAGTGGTGCTGTGATTACAGATGCTAGACAAGATTACGATCAGCTCAGTAGACCAGCCGTAAGTATGCAGATGAATGCCAAGGGCGCAAAAACTTGGGAAGAAATGACCAAAGTAGCATATGAAACCCAAGGGTATATCGCTATTGTTTTGGATGACATTGTGTATTCAGCCCCAAGTGTATCTAGTGGGCCAATCTCTGGTGGAAACTCTCAAATTTCAGGAGCCTTCTCATTGACGGAAGCGGTGGATTTAGCCAATGTATTAAGAGCTGGTAAATTACCAGCATCGGCTGAAATCATTCAAGCAGATGAGGTAGGACCATCACTAGGACAAGAAGCTATCGATAGTGGAATGAAATCATTCCTCATCGCTTTAGCTTTTGTTTTAATTTGGATGATTTTCTACTACGGTAAGGCCGGTATTTTTGCAGATATTGCCTTATTGCTTAACATCTTATTGATCTTTGGTGTGCTGGCAAGTTTAGGTGCTGTATTAACCCTTCCAGGTATTGCGGGTATTGTATTGACCATTGGTATTTCGGTCGATGCGAATGTACTTATTTTTGAACGTATACGCGAAGAGTTAGCCAAAGGTAAATCGCAAAAGGAATCGATTAAAGACGGGTTCTCAAATGCCTTATCTTCAATTTTAGATGCGAATATAACCACAGGTTTAACGGCCTTAATATTATTCGTATTTGGTACAGGTCCAATTAAAGGTTTTGCAACGACCTTAATCATTGGTATTTTAACCTCGTTATTCACGGCTATATTTATTACACGTCTACTCATTGATTGGTGGGCGAATAGAGGTGGAACTCTAGATTTCTCCACGGCGATGACGAAAGGCTTATTTAAGAATGTCAATATCAATTTCTTAAAGAAGCGTAAGATTGCTTACATGATTTCAGGATTGCTATTGACCGCAAGTATTATTTCATTGTTTACTAATAAATTAGACCAGGGTATCGACTTCGTTGGGGGTAGAACCTATCAGGTCCGATTTGAGCAGCCTGTAAGTACCGAAGAGATTACCACAGTATTAAGTGATCCGGCGGTGTTCTCAAGTGCTGAAGTAAAAACTATAGGCTCTGCCAATCAACTGAAGATTTCTACCAAGTATAAAGTAGAAGATAACTCAGTTGAAGCGGATGATGAAGTACAATCCAAGCTTTTTGAGGCCTTAAAGCCCTATTTACCTTCAGGTATGACCTATCAAGAATTTCAAGATGGTTCAGGCGAAGCAAAAATAGGTAAGATGCTATCGAGTAAAGTGAGCCCGACCATTGCCGATGATATTAAGAAATCATCGTTCTGGGCCGTATTAGGATCCTTAGTTGTGGTATTCCTTTATATCCTATTCAGATTTAAGAGATGGCAATTCTCCTTAGGTGCTGTTGCGGCGGTTTTCCACGATGTTTTAATCGTACTGGGGATATTCTCATTGACTTGGAAGTTTATGCCATTTAGTATGGAAATCGACCAAGCCTTTATCGCGGCGATCTTAACGGTAATTGGTTACTCGTTGAATGATACCGTGGTAGTCTTCGATAGAATTAGAGAATTCTTAAACGAGCATACGTCTTGGGAATTCGGTAAGACCATAAATGCATCATTAAACAGTACCTTAAGTAGAACCTTAAATACCTCGGTAACAACCTTAGTAGTATTATTAGCGATGTTTGCTTTTGGTGCAGATTCTTTAAGAGGCTTATTGTTCGCCTTAATCGTCGGTGTTATTGTTGGTACATACTCTTCGATGTTTATCGCAACACCATTAATGTACGATACAGCGAAGAAAGGTGATGCAGCAGAATCGCTTAAGAAAAAAGTAAAAGAAGAAGACGAGGAATAAACGTCGTTTTCTATTTTGAATAAAAAAGCCTTTCTTTTAAGAAGGGCTTTTTTATGCCTGGTGACCAATAATCAGATTAATAGCCCAGATAAATATAGGACTTAAAGTTACGATTGAAGAAATGACAATACCGATGATGAATAGTTTTTTAATGAGAAGTCTGATATTTTTATGTGTGATTTGCCTTAAAATAATCTGAACAATCCAACCCAAAGTGAATAATAGATTAGCTCCAATGAAATAAAATAAAATGGATAGATAAAAACCAATAGCAAGTGTCGGTCCGGCTATCAATTTAAAATAGCCGTCATTAGGCATTGAGGATATAGTATATATTGAGATTGAAACTAAGGTCAGTAAAATCAAGTTAAATGGAATTCGTCTTAATTCCCACCAGATAACAATTTTATACCATTTTTTTTCTGATGCATTAACATTGAAGAATTTTGAGACTGCCACCTTCATTTACGCCGACAAATAGCTATTCTAAAGTTTGAAATTCAATGCGATCTCCAACTTCAAGCTGCCATTCATCAGAGAGCCCAGCGTTAATTTCCAAAACATACTTGGCTGGGACTTCAGAGGGGAGTGACCGTTCATCAAAGGGTTTGGCATTTTTCTGAAAACTCACAATACGTTTGTCTTCGTCTATATAAATAATATCCAAAGGTATCTTGGTGTTTTTCATATAGAAACTTCGCATTTGCACATCAGGAAAAATAAACAACATGCCCTGTTGTATGCCAAGCTCGGTCCTGTACATCAAACCCGTTTGAGTTTCGTATTCGTTATCCGCAATTTCGATATCCAGTGTTTTAATGATTGAATCCGAAACGGCTTTTTTAAGTTCTAATACACCTTCTTTCTTAAAGCTAACGATGACTTTATCTTCAGTTTTGGACGTTTTGTCTTCTTTGCAGCTAAAGAATAGGCTAAGAGCAGCAACTAAAAGCGAATATTTACAAAACTTGCGCAATTGCATTATTCCACTATTTTTTTAGGACGGTATAAAAACATAAAATAGAGGCCTATTAAAATAAAGGGGACACTTAAAACCTGTCCAGTATTCATAAACCAAACGTAATCATCACGTCCTTCAACTTGAGCTTCTTTGATAAATTCGATAAAAAATCTAATGGTCCAAAGAAAGACGAGGAACAGCCCAAATAAGAAACCTTCCTGTTTGGATTTGTTGGTTTTCCAATAAAAGTACATTAAGATCAAAAACACAAAAATATAGCAGAAAGCTTCATAGAGCTGCGCGGGATGCCGAGCGAAGCTTTCTCCATTTTGTCTAAAGATAACGCCCAAGGCACTATCTGTTTTTGTACCTACAATTTCAGAATTGATGAAGTTGCCTATTCTCACAAAAATGGCACCGAGAGCTGTGGCCATAACCACACGATCTAGAATCCAAAGAAGCGATTTTTTTAAAACCCTCTTATTATAGAGGTACATAGCGATAATCATACCAATGGCGGCACCATGGCTTGCTAAACCTGCAAATCCAGTAAAGCGAATACCATCTTTAAAGCTAAATGGTAAAAAGATGCTGAAGAAATCGTCTTTAAATAATTCGGATTGATAGAAGATCACATGACCCAATCGTGCACCAATCATAATGCCCAAAACCGAATAGATAAATAAAGAATCCAAGCTATCGCTAGTTAGATTTTCGTTTTTCCAGATACGCTTTGTGACATAGAGGCCTAGAACGAAGGCAATAATCCACATAACACTGTAAAAATGAAGCTCAAAAAAACCTAAATCAAGTGATTTTATGGGATCCCAATCTATCTGTAATAAATGCATAGACGTTTACTTTTGGCCGTAAATATACTATTTTGAAAAGGATTGAATACGAGATTAACGTTATATTAATGGTCTTTTGGAGGAACAGGATCGAAACCTTTTCCTCCCTAGGGCGACAGAGTGAAAGAGAAAATGTACAGTGTACATTTTTAGCGAAATCGAAGATTCGACGCAGTCAATGTGCGAGACGGCGCGTAGGCAAATTTTTTTAGTTGTCATCCTTTTTTGGTACGGGGTCAAAACCCTTTCCACCCCAAGGATGACAACTAAAAATCCGTTTCAGAGCCAACTTCCCACCCTTAAACAAGCCATGCACTTCCAAAGCTTCTTTCGCATAATGCGAACATGTGGGTTGGTATCTGCATGTGGCTGGAGTTATAGGAGAGATTAGGGTTTGATAGACCTTTATTAATAACAGAAAAGGATATGTCAACAGTTTTTTCACGATTAATTGGTCGTAAATGTTGTGCCTTCCCTACTGTCCTTTAACTGAATTCCAACTTCGGCGAGTTCATCTCTAATTTTATCAGATAATGCAAAGTCTTTATTTTGTCGAGCCTCGTTTCTAAGTTGTATTAAAATTTCTACGGCACCAGATAATTTATCAGCACTAGAATCTTCCTTTGCGATATTAACTAAGCCAAGAACATCAAATGTGAAGTCATTCATAGTTTTCTTTAATAGCTCCAGATCTTCTGCAGTTAATGAGGCATTATGACCTTTAATTTGATTAACCAATTTTGAAGCTTCAAAAAGATGAGCAATGAGAATAGGTGAGTTAAAATCATCATTCATGGCGTCATAACATTTTTGTCTCCATTCGGAAACATTAAATGTAGAGACATTTGCAGGTTCTAAAGCATCAAGAGCATTGATAGCTTCCATAAGTCTATTAAAACCTTTTTCACTTGCCAATAGACCATCATCGGTAAGGTCTAGAATACTTCTGTAAGACGATTGAGCATTAAAAAAACGAATAACACTTGGGGAATACGCTTTGGTGAAAAATGTATTTTCACCAGAAAGTAACTCATGTGGATTCACTGTATTACCAGTACTTTTGGCCATACGTTGCCCATTTAGATGCAGCATGTTCGCGTGCATCCAGTAGTTAACTGGAGAACAACCCTTTGCAGCCTCATTCTGGGCAATTTCGCATTCGTGATGAGGGAATTTTAAATCCATTCCGCCTCCATGAATATCAAATTTATCCCCCAAATATTTGGTGCTCATAGCTGTACATTCTAGATGCCAACCTGGGAAACCATCACCCCATGGTGAAGGCCAGCGCATAATATGTTGAGGTTCTGCACGCTTCCAAAGCGCAAAATCTTGTGGGTTCTTCTTATCAGATTGCCCATCAAGAACCCTTGTGTTGTGTATAAGATCTTCAAGTTTTCGTTTACTTAACTTTCCGTATTCTTCCACATCGTTAAATTTATGGACATCAAAATAAACGGAACCATTTACCTCATAAGCAAATCCATTATCAATTATGGTTTTGACAAGCTCTATTTGCTCTATGATATGGCCTGTAGCCGTTGGTTCTATACTTGGTGGTAGAAAATTAAGAGTCTTTAATACATTGTGAAAATCTACAGTATAGCGCTGTACAACCTCCATGGGTTCTATTTGTTCTAAACGTGCTTTTTTAGTGATTTTGTCCTCACCGGTATCAGCATCACTTTCTAAATGGCCAGCGTCAGTAATATTCCTAACATATCTTACCTTATAGCCTAAGTGTATAAGGTACCTATATACCATATCGAATGACATAAAGGTTCTAACATTTCCAAGGTGTACATTACTGTAAACCGTTGGTCCACAAACATACATGCCTACACTACCTTCAGTAATTGGTTTAAAAACTTCTTTTTCTCCAGACAAGGAGTTGTAAATTCGTATGATTTGAGATTCGTAAAGAGGCATACCCGCTGTTTCAATAAATGTTTGAACAAAGCTAAAGAACTAAGAAAGATTAAACAAGCTAAAATTGCGTATCTAATTGAATATAATCTAGGAATTCTCTTCGTGTCTCTTTTTCTTTAAATTTCCCTCCAAATTCTGAGGTTACCGTGCTGCTGTCCACATCCCTAATGCCCCGTGAGTTAACACAAAGGTGCTTCGCGTCTATAACGCAGGCTACATCTTCGGTATTTAACACCTCTTGAAGTTCTCTTACGATTTGAATAGTAAGGCGTTCTTGGACCTGAGGGCGCTTGGCAAAATAATCTACAATGCGATTCATCTTAGAAAGACCAACGACCTTTCCATTAGAAATATAAGCCACATGCGCTTTACCGACGATAGGAAGTAGATGATGCTCGCAAGTAGAATACACCGTAATGTTTTTCTCCACAAGCATTTCACCGTATTTATATTTATTTTCAAATGTAGAGGCACTTGGTTTTTTATCAGGATCTAAGCCGCCAAAAATCTCATTGACAAACATCTTTGCCACCCTGCTCGGAGTACCATTTAGGCTGTCGTCACTAAGATCTAAACCTAGGGTCTCCATAATATGCCTTACATCATCCTTGATGATATCAATTTTTTCGCTATTGGATAATCTAAATGCATCGCGTCGCATTGGTGTTTCGCTAGAAGAACCAATGTGATTATCACCTAAAGCATCGATGTCATTAAAATCGCTATCGATTTTCATAATCAATTTGTATTACTCAGATAATCAGTTTATCTAAAATAGAATGGCAAAGATACGCAATAAAAATAGTTTAGATAAGGTAGGACTTTTAGAATTATAACTGTTGTATAGTTAAAACCGTTAAAAAGCTAATAACATTGACGAACTAACTATGGTTTTTATAAAATTTTCTTAATTTTCCAGACTTTAAATTTTGGCTAAGCTATGAATAAACTACTAACTCTCCTTATTCTAATTCTCTTACCAGCTGGCGTTTTTGGGCAACAAAAAGAACAAAAGCGATCGCTTCCACTTGTTAAGTATGATGATAATGTAAATCTACCATTGACCGCTAAAGAACGCGCTCAAATTATTGAGGCCTATGGGGATGATGCCGAAAGACTAGTGTTCGGTAATGCACACCGTCTAAAATCCATCAAGAATATTCTCAGAAACAGGGTTCTTATCGATGAATACCGAGATAAGGATTTGTCGGGTTTTATTAAGATCTCTGAAATTGCCCTGACCGATGGCGCTTACATGGAAGCAAAATCAGGCACTATTAAAATAGATGGTTTTAATCCATTGAAATACGCTTTTAATTTTGATTCAACGGATGGAATAAAGCATTTTAGAATAGACAATACACAATTTTTAATAACCATAATGCCTCAGCACTCTAATTAATCATATACAATGAAAAAATTATTCCTTCCAATATTAATTTTTATTGTCGCAAATTGTTATTCACAAGATGTTATCATGCAAACAGGCACCGTAAGTCAGTGTGGTGGCACGTTTTATGATTCAGGCGGTCAGGCCGGCAGTTATGGTGATAATGAAGATTTTATACTTACCATTTGTCCTGAAAATGCTGCTGCTGGAGAAAAAATCCAGTTGGTTTTTACAGAATTTAGTACACAAATAAGCGTTGATGTTATGACCATCTTTGACGGTGATTCTACTGCGGCACCACCTTTTGGTACATTTTCAGGGGCTAATAGTCCTGGAGTGGTAGAGGCATCGGCGGGTAATACTTCAGGTTGCATTACGATTCAGTTTGTATCCAATGCCGCCATCAATACTGCGGGATGGGCAGCCGATATTAATTGTGCCCTACCATGTCAGACCATAGTCGCAAATATAGATAGTACAATACCTGCTTTACAACCAGGAAATGTAGTTATTGCCGATGTTGATGAGGTTATCACTTTTAATGGTAGTGGAACCTTTTCCGTTGATGGTACTGGCGCCACATATTTTTGGGATTTTGGCGATGGTAATACCGCGACAGGGCAGTCTGTGACACATTCCTATAATCCTGGCGGCTTATATAGTATCACATTAACAATAACTGATACTAATCCGGCTGGCTGTCAAAGCACAAATGACATTGATTTAACAGCGCAAATCGGAGCGTCTACACCAGGTAACCCCTTTGTCGATGCAGGCGATGATATTATTATAGACTGTGATGAAACCTGTGCCACTTTAAATGCTGAATTTTTAGATATTGGCGAGACCAATACCTATTCGATTACCCAAATCCCATTCGTACCACCTTTCCCGTTTCAAGGCTTGACAAATTCTGTAAATACGAATATTGATGATGCTTGGAATGATCCAGAGGCTTTGCCTTTTGACTTTTGTTTCTTTGATGTGATAAGAACAGATTTTCAAGTTGGATCGAATGGCGTAATTCGTTTTGATGTTGATGCAGGCGATGCAGGGAATGCGTATCAATTAAATGCTGGCGATGATCTGCCCAACAATTCGAACCCGACGCTTGGTGAGGCCAATGTATTTACCCCTTGTCATGACATAAACCCAGCTGTAAATACTACCAATGAAATCCGCTGGGAGATTATCGGAGCAGTACCAAATAGAGTTTTAGCGGTTTCTTATTTTGAAGTCCCTATGTTTCAATGTACGACGTTGGAAGCTACACATATGGCAGTATTGTATGAGACAACAAATGTTATTGATATCTACATAAGAGACAAACCAACATGTACAACATTTAATGGTGGAAGAGCGGTTGTAGGGATACAAAATGACCCAGGTACAGAGGCCTTTGTTCCTCCCGGAAGAAATGTATCCGATTCTCCTTGGACAACTAGCGAAGAAGCATGGCGCTTTACACCTTCTGGACCAAGCATCATAGATTTTGCTTGGCTCGATGATACTGGAGCTGTTATCGGTACAACACCAACACTAGATGTTTGCCCTTTAACGGATGCACCTACCACCTATACGGCAAGAGTGACATATACAAACTGTAACGGGGATACTGTAGTGGTTACGGATGATGTTACCGTTACACGAGATGTACCTTTTACTGCTGATTTAGGAACCGATATCGATGCTTGCGAAGGGGATCCAGATATTATTTTGGATGCAGATATAGCTTCAGCAACTGCTACATACGTGTGGCTATTGGATGGAACACCAATTGCTAACGAGACAAATCCAACGCTAACCGTTCCATCACCAAATTCAGGAACCTATACCGTAGAGATAACTGATCAATCTTGCTCTTTGTCAGATGATATAGTGATTACGTTTAATGCGGTTCCTTTAGTGAATCCCATTACTCAATATCAATCATGTGATGATACTACTATTGATGGATTTACTGAGTTTGATCTGAGCACAAAACTTGTGGAAATTCTTGGAGGACAAACTGATGTCAATGTCAGTTTTCATGACAATCAAACCGATGCCGACAATGATGCAAATCCTTTACCCAATCTCTACACAAATACGGAAAATCCTGAGATTATTTTTGTAAGATTAGAAAATGCTAATAATGAAAGCTGTTATGTGGTTACTAACTTCGAATTATTAGTCAGTTCTGGTTTTACGGTAGATACACCAAACGATTTATTTTTATGCGATGATTTAAGCGAAGATGGTGTGGAGAACTTTGATTTTACACAACAAACCATTGATATTTTAGCGCCGTTTACAGATGTGTCATTGACCTATCATCTAACGCAAGCAGATGCAGAAGCTGCTGCTGCTGCTTTGCCTAATCCGTATCAAAATGCAAACAACCCTCAAACTATTTTTGTAAGGCTTGAGGATGATACAAACCCTTTATGTTTTGTAACCACGAGCTTTGAAATTGAGGTGTTAGGATTACCTATAATTAACCCTATTACACCTTTAGAGGTATGCGATGATGATATTACTGATGGTTTTACGACCTTTCAATTGTCGTTAAGAACAAATGAAATATTGGCTGGACAGGCTGATGTGAATGTCTCTTACCATGAAACGTTTGTTGGGGCTGAAACAGATTCGGCCGAAATTTTTGATGGCTACGTCAATACAACGCCAAATAACCAAACTATTTTTATTCGCTTAGAAAATACAGTTAATGGTTGTTACAATGTTACAACCATGGATTTAGTAGTTTTGGAGAATCCAGTGGCTAATATGCCAACCGATTTTGAGGTTTGCGATGATAACGGCGATGGCATATCCGAATTTGCCTTAGACACTAAGACACCAGAAGTCGAGGTGGGGCAGATCGGTGTTTTGGTGACCTACCACCCTACAGAGGCGGATGCCATTGCGGGCACGGGGGTATTACCAACGCTTTATAACAATACCGTAGGTGGTGGTGAACTTATCTACGTTAGAATAGAAAATATCGCTACAGGTTGTTTTGATACCACGACACTTCAGCTTGTGGTGCACCCACAACCTTCTACTGTGGCAACAGATGATCTAAGAGCTTGTGACTATGACAATCCGGGCGACGAGTCGGAGGAGTTCGATCTTAGCATAAAGGATACCGAGCTGATCGACGGCCAGGCCAACGTTACGGTGACCTACTATCCGAGCGGTGCGGATGCCGATGCGCAGACCAATGCGATCACGGCGCCCTATACGAACATAATAAACCCCCAGGAGATTACGGCGGTTCTGACCAATACGGTGACGGGCTGTACGTCCCGTATCCTTTTCGACCTTATGGTGGATCCCCTTCCATCGCTGGTTGTACCTACGGCATTGGAGGTCTGCGACGACGGGATCCCCGACGGCCAGACGGCCATAGACCTTAGCCTCAAGAACTTTGAGATATCGGGCGGCAACCCTGCGTACTCGGTGACCTATTACCCGAGCCAGGCGGACGCGGATGCGGCGACCAACCCATTGCCGATCCCGTATACGAACATGAGCAACCCGGAGACTATCTTTGTGCGCGTTGAGGATACGGGCACGGGCTGTTACGCGACGACGTTGCTGGACCTTTTGGTGGAGCAGGCACCCGTTGCGAACGTCCCGGACGCTCTGCGCTACTGCGACCCGGACAACGACGGTTTCGGTCCTTTCGACCTAACGGCCGCCGACGGGCAGATCACGGGCGGCGTTGCGGGCCTTACGGTGACCTACCACGAGACCTTGGCCAATGCGGATTCCGGTGCCAACCCTATCGATACGACGTTGCCCTACAACAATATATCCGCCTGGACGCAGACGCTGCACGCGCGTGTGGAGAGCAGCACGATAGCGACGGACTGCGCCACGGTGGTGGAGCTTGTGCTTATCGTCGAGCCGACACCCCAGTTGGTGTCCCCTTCGCCCCTGGAGGAGTGCGACGACGTTTCGGCCGACGGCTTTGCGGTTTTCGACCTTACGGCTAGCGAGGACGAGCTCCTGAACGGCCTCGACCCGTTACAGTATACGGTTAGCTACCACCCGAGCGAGGCGGATGCCGAGGCTGGCACGGCGGGGATAGCCAACCCTAACGCCTACGTGAACACGACGGAGGATACGCAGACGCTCTGGGTACGCGTGGTCGACGGCAATACGGTGGAGGGCTGTTACAAGGTGACGAGCCTGGACCTTATCGTTCACCCGCTCCCGGTCCTTTTGCAGCCGGATCCCCTGGAGGAGTGCGACGTTGAGACGCCGGACGACGAACGCGAGCCCTTCACGCTGGAGGATGCCGGACCGGGCATACTCGGCGGCCAGACGGGTATAACGCTGAGCTATTACGAGACGGAGGCGGATGCCGAGAGCGGCACCTCTCCCATATCGAGCCCCTACGTGAACACGATGAACGCGCAGACGGTGTACGTCAGGGGCGAGAACGAGATAACGGGCTGTTACGAAACGGTAACGCTTACGCTGAGGGTACTGCCCGTGCCCTCTCCTGAGCCTGACCCTACGCCTATAGAGGTGTGCGACGACGACAACGACGGCTTTGCGGAGTTCGACCTTGAGCTGCGCACGGTGGAGATTACCAACGGTGAGCCCGACGTGGTGATCACCTACCACGATACGCAGGAGTCCGCTGATGCGGGGGAGAACGCACTGGCGAGCCCCTATACGAACATCGTTGCGAACAGCCAGATGATCTACGTGCGCTCTGAGAACCTGCTAACGGGCTGCTACAGCCTCACGCAGGGGACCCTTGAGCTAATCGTGGTGCCCTCGCCACAGGTACCGACGTCCCTTGAGGACTTGGTGGTGTGCGACGACGACGGCGACGGCATCTCGCAGTTCGACCTTGGCGAACGGGATGGCGATATCCTGGGGACCCAGGATCCCGCGCAGGTGGTACTGACCCACCACGTGAGCGCTGCCGATGCGCAGACGGGCGACGCGCCCATCGGCAACCCCGGCAACTATACGAATACGACCAACCCCCAGACGCTATACATAAGGCTCTACGATCCCGCCACGGGCTGTTTCGACACGGGCGAGCTGGAGCTCCGGGTGGACCTTCCGCCGGTACCTGTGGTACCCGCGCCGTTGGAGCTCTGCGACGACCTCGGGGAGTCCCCTGGCGACGAGCTGACCTCTTTCGACCTTACGGTCAAGGACGTCGAGATCACGGGCGGCAACGCGAGCTGGTCGGTATCGTACTACGAGACGGACGCTGACGCCCAGCTCCAGGAGAACGCGATAGGGGACCCTACGGACTATACGAACACCTCGGTGGGGGGGCTACCGGCTAACCCCCAGACGCTTTACGCCGTGGTTACGGACACGGACACGGGCTGCGTTGCCTATACGACCCTTACCATCCGTGTGCTGCCCAACCCTACGCCCACGCCCAGCGACCAGTTGCCGGACCTCGTGCTTTGCGACGATATTAATACCGGTGACGGCCAGGAGGTCTTCGACCTTACGGAGAACGAGGTACTGCTCCTCAACGGGGAGGCCGGCGTAACGCCGAGCTACCACGAGACGGCGGAGGATGCCGATACGGGGGATAACGCCATAGCGGACCCGACACAATATACGAACACGGACATACCGGAACAGGCGATCTACGTCAGGGTAACCAACGACGTTACGGGCTGCTACACGGTGGTGGATTTTGCCGTCAGGGTGGACCCGCTCCCGGAGGTTGTTGCGGTGACGGACTTTATCCAGTGCGAGCTGAACACTGACGGCTTCGCCGGCTTCGATCTTACGGTCAAGGACGCTGAGGTGCTGAACGGTCAGGACCCGGGCGTGTTCGAGGTGAGCTACCACGAGAGCCTTGCGGACGCGGAATCGGGCATGAACGCGCTTGTGAGCCCCTATACGAACATAATGAACCCCCAGGAGATCTACGTGACGATCACCAACAACGTAACGGGCTGTTCGATCAGCACGCAGCGCTTCGACCTTAGGGTTGACGAGGCTGCGCAGGCGAACCCTGATATGGTTGAGATCGTCTACGAGCTGTGCGACGACGCCATGGAGACGGACGGCGACCCGACGGACGACAGCGTGCAGTTCGACCTTTCGACGCGCGACGCGGAGGTATTGGACGGCCAGGACCCCGTGGGCTACCTGGTAACGTACTATGCCACGGAGGAAGATGCCGACCTAGGCGTGAACCCGCTGCCGAACCTATACGAGAACATTGTCAACCCGCAGGTGATCTATGCTAGGGTGGACAACGAGATCGGCGGTTCGATCTGTTTTGCGGTGGCCCCCCTGACGCTGCAGGTGAACCCGTTGCCGGTGGTGGTGTTCGAGGAGAGCTACATATTGTGCGTGAATACGAACGGTACGGAGGTATTGGATCCCCTGGTGTTGGATACGGGGCTATCGGCCGTGGACTATAGTTTTGAATGGACCCTCGACGGTACGGTACTGGCGGGCGAGACGGGCCCTACGCTGTCCCCGGCACAGGGCGGTATCTATGGCGTTACGGTCACGGATATCACGACCTCGACGCAGACGAGCTGTACGAACATGGCCATAACGGAGGTGATCGAGAGCGAGCCTCCGGTGTTGACCGCTGGGGTGACGACACAAGCTTTTTCGGAAAACCACGTTATAGAAGCAGTGGCCACCGGTCCCGGGGACTACGAGTACAGCCTTGACGGCGGACCTTGGCAGTCCGGCGGTACGTTTGCGGACGTATCGGCGGGGGAGCACGAGGTTACGGCTAGGGACAGGAACGGCTGCGGCCTTGCGGTGGTGAGCGTTTTCGTATTGGACTACCCGAGGTACTTTACGCCGAACGGCGACGGGAACCACGAGACGTGGAACATAGCCGGTATCGGCAGTAGTGCAAAAATTTATATATTTGACCGCTACGGGAAGCTGTTGAAGCAGTTGAGCCCTACGGGCCCGGGCTGGGACGGTACGTTCAACGGCCAGTTGATGCCCACGAGCGATTATTGGTTCCTGTTGGAGTACGACGAGCCGTTGACGGGACAGCGCAGGGAACTGAAGGCCCATTTTACCTTGAAACGATAAATAATATTATGAGATATAAATTAAAAAAGCCTGAACTTTTGTTCAGGCTTTTTTAATGATTTTCTAAATGCTAAATTCTAAATCCTAAGGAGAGGATTACATCTGTAAATCTTGATTGTATTAATGCAGAATCGGTGAGACCAACATTATAAAATTGATAGTTGATATCGCGTTCAGATTGACTAAATGCTACATCTAAATTAATATTGCCAAAATTATAGCCTAAGCCTAGAGAATATCCTGTTAAATCACCAAAAAAGGTGTCATCTTGATACGGACTTTCTTCAAAGCGATAGCCTCCTCTAAAGCTCAGTTGTTTAAATCTGTATTCCCCACCAAATCGATAAGCTACTGCTGATGTTAATGCCGTGTTTATATCATTGTTTAAAGAAGAAAAGAACACATCTGAAGTTGGTCTAAACCGTGCGTTGCTATAGTCCTTTACAGAGTAATCAAAACTTAAGAGTCCTTTTCTGGCAAATACATAGGCTAAACTTCCTGTAATTTTACCAGGGGTTTGTAAGCGATAGTCTGGAAATATATTGGTGACGTTTGGATTTACAATTTGATTAACAGAGGAGCCATTTTCAATTCTTGTAGTGGATAAAAACTGAGATGTCTCTTCCGAAATTCTATACCAAGTTGGCGAACTGTAGGACAGGCCAACCCTGAACTCTTCAGTGAGCTTGGCTATACCTCCAAGCTGAAAAGAAAAACCACTACCCGTAGTGCGTAAATTATTGTCAAAACTGACATCGGTTACACCACTTGAATTAGAATTAGATTCGTCAAAAAATGTAGTTCTTTCGAAATCAATAAAGTGAGCGTTGAGGTTTAATCCAAAATAAAATTTATCGTCATAATTGGTCGCAAAATTAAAGGCCATCTTCCCATTGTATCCTCGGCTTGCATAAGCAAATCTTTGATTAAAATTGGTCCCGTTTATGTTTCTGATATATTCGGTATTGTCATCGGTATCTTCAACAGGATCAATTATAAAGCCTTCGAAACCCAAAAAGGCTTGCTGATTTCTAAAACCGTATATAGCCCCTATTTCCGAATAAGCTTGAGATATAGTTTCACCCGGAAGTGCAGAGATTTCATCTAAACGCAAACCTTGCGCATTGATATGAAAATATTCAACAATACTTGTGTTAGGGTTTATACCACTAGCCACCCAGTCGTCATCAAAATCAGCCACACGATCAAATGCACCACTTATGGTAAATTTTTTCCATGGTGAATCTGGATTAGTATTAGAAAACACAAAAGTGGCTCCTATTTGATTAATATCGACAAAAGTATTTGAAGAGGTATTGACTCCATTGAAATAAGTTATATCATCTTCTTTATTAAAGAATCCCAAGGATAGGGAGGCATGGCTATTATTAAATATAGCAGATCCCGCAGGATTTATATTCACGGCAGACATGTCTCCGCCAAGTGCGCCAAAGGCCCCACCCATAGCTCTAAAGCGAGCGGTACCCTGAATCTCGTCCATCGAATATCGAACGGCATCCGCGACGTCTTGTGCTAGAATTAGAGACGTACTTAGTATGCCTATGCAAAACATAAGTGCTTTTTTCATAAGTATTTTATTTGGAATTAAATGAAATGTTTTGATTAACCTCTTCCTCTTCCACCTCTAGAACCACCACCTCTAGATCCACCTCCAGATGACCTTGAGCCACCACCAGAACGCATGCTTCCAGAGGATCTCGAGCTACTAGAACGTGAACCACCATAAGATCTTGATGAACTTCTACTAGATCCCGATCGCATAGAGCCAGATGAACGGCTACTTCTTGAAGATCGCATGGTACCAGATCTTGAAGACCTAGAGGAAGGCCTCGTCACTCGCGTATTGGATCTGCTGGATCTACTCGTACCTACACTTCTTCTTGCGTTCGAATTTGATCTTCCAACTCGTGTATTTCTTGTTGTTGCTGCACGTGATAAACGGCTTGTAGAATAGTCCCTTCTTGATACAGCAGCATTACTTCTATTCCTACGACTTAACATGTTGTTCCCACGACTTAATGCATTATTGGTATTTAGTAAAGAGCCTCTTCTACCATAATTGAAGGCAAGTGAATTAGGATTTCTAAAGCCATTCCAACCCCAGTTGTTCCAGCCCCAGCCCCAGCCAGCATTCCAGCCCCAGCTATTCCAGCCTAGGCCCCAGCCCCAACCGGCGTTCCAGCCCCAGCCCCAACCAGGTCCCCAGCCAGCATTCCAGCCCCAGCCCCAAGGTCGTCCCCAACCCCAGTTATTCCAGCCCCAGCCCCAGCCAGCGCCCCATAGCCAAGGGTCGTTCCAAACGCCCCATCCATTGTCTATAATATTAATGGTAACGTTGTCATTAGCCTGACCCCAACCACCGTATGGACCTCTTTGTTCCAACGTGTCTTGAGCTCTTTCTGTATAATTACCTTCGTAAGAGTCTATATCTGTAAAAATCTCGCTCTCTTCCTTAATGGCATCAACTTGAGCAGAATTTTCGGCAAAATAATTTTTGTAGTAATTCGATTCATTGGTTGCTGTAGTGACAGCAGGTTGCTCAACAACAGTGTCTTCTTCATTTGTATTATCTGATGAATAAATACCATCATCATCATATCCTACATATTGAAATGAACCACAAGAAGTTAACAAGGTCGCAAGACCCAGTACAACAAAAAATGGCAATTTTCGGAGTGTAATGGTTTTAAATTGCATATCTCTTATATTTTATTGTTGAACATAGCAAAAATAGTTAGTTTTGCTGAACTATTTTTTTAATTAACAAAGTCACAATATTTGTGCCAAAACACTAAAAATGAGTAAAAATCTTACTAGTAGGGCTGAAGATTATTCGAAATGGTATAACGAATTGGTCGTAAAGGCTGATTTAGCGGAGAATTCGGCAGTAAGAGGATGCATGGTTATTAAACCTTATGGCTATGCGATTTGGGAGAAGATGCAAGCTGAGTTAGATCGGATGTTTAAGGAAACAGGCCATCAAAATGCTTATTTCCCCTTATTTGTTCCTAAGAGCTTGTTTGAAGCAGAGGAGAAAAATGCCGAAGGATTTGCCAAGGAATGTGCTGTGGTAACACATTACAGACTACAAACGGATCCGGATAAAGAGGGAAAGCTTAGGGTAGATCCCGAAGCAAAATTGGAGGAAGAACTCGTGGTGAGGCCCACAAGTGAGGCCATTATTTGGAACACCTACAAAGGTTGGATACAGAGTTATAGAGATTTACCAATCTTGGTAAATCAATGGGCTAATGTTGTACGCTGGGAAATGCGAACACGACTTTTTCTTCGTACAGCAGAATTTTTATGGCAAGAGGGACATACGGCCCATGCGACCAAAGAAGAGGCTTGGGAAGAAACCAAATTGATTAATAATGTTTATGCGGAGTTTGCCGAGAACTTTATGGCCATACCAGTAATTCAAGGTTTAAAAACGGAAAGCGAACGTTTTGCTGGAGCCGAGGAAACCATGTGTATAGAGGCCTTGATGCAAGATGGTAAGGCTTTGCAAGCGGGAACTTCCCATTTTTTAGGACAAAATTTTGCCAAAGCTTTTGATGTTAAGTTTGCTAATAAAGAAGGTCAACTAGATTACGTTTGGGCGTCTTCGTGGGGAGTTTCGACACGGCTGATGGGAGCACTCATCATGACTCATAGTGATGATAAGGGTTTGGTATTACCACCAAACTTAGCGCCATATCAAGTTGTAATTGTTCCTATATATAAAAATGAGGAGCAGTTTAACGCGGTCAAAAAAGTGGCAGATGAGATCATGGGTGATCTTAAGGAGCGTAATATTAGTGTGAAATTCGATCATAGAGATACGCTTAGACCAGGTGCAAAATTTGCCCAGTACGAATTGCAAGGTGTACCGTTGCGAATTGCAATAGGCCCAAAAGATCTTGAGGATAATACGGTTGAATTGGCTAGGCGAGATACACTGACAAAAGAGACCGTTATTTTAGATCGAATCAATGTGGTTGTGGAGGACTTGCTTGAAGATATTCAGGAAAGCTTATTTAATAAGGCTCTAGCCTTTAGAGATGATCATATCACTGAGGTTAATGATTTTGAGGAATTTAAAAGTGTATTGGAAACCAAAGCAGGATTTATTTCTGCCCATTGGGATGGCACAGCCGAAACAGAACAAAAGATCAAAGAACTGACCAAAGCGACCATTAGATGTATCCCTCTAGATCATAAAAAGGAAGCTGGTAAATGTGTTCTAACAGGAAATCCATCGAGCCAGCGTGTACTTTTTGCTAAGGCCTATTAAAAATTTTTCAAAAAATAGATGCTAGTAGTTGCAACATTTAAAAATAGTTGTATTTTTGCATCCGCAATGGAAACATTGTAGGTTCATTTAATGATGTAAATAACCAAATGGCCCGTTCGTCTATCGGCTAGGACGCCAGGTTTTCATCCTGGTAAGAGGGGTTCGATTCCCCTACGGGCTACAATTTTTAATAAGAAAAGATAAAATGGCAAATCATAAGTCAGCATTAAAAAGAATTAGAAGTAACGAAAAGAGGAGAGTGCTTAACAGATACCAGCACAAGACAACTCGTAATGCAATAAAGAAATTACGTGAGTTGACTGATGCTAAGGAAGCGCAAAAGATGTTACCTTCTGTAATTAGTATGATTGATAAGTTAGCGAAAAAGAATGTTATTCACGCTAACAAAGCAGGTAACTTAAAATCTCAGTTAACTAAACATGTAGCTGCATTATAATGATGTAGAATCTTAAATAAAAAGTTTAAAAGCTCTCCAAAGATTGGGGAGTTTTTTTTGGTCAAATTACACTCTGTAAGTATTTTCTTATATAAACTAAATAACTGAAAGCTAATACTTTAAAGTATGTTTCATTCCGTAAATTACAGTAAACTCTTCCAAAATGAATGATTATTATTGTAAATAATTAGTAATCAATACTTTATAAGTTATGTTAAAAAAACTGTTATCTATTGAGGGAAGTCAAAAACTTTCAAAATCAGCTATGAAGAACATTTCTGGGGGCAATAGCAACCCACAATGCAAGTATGCCATTTCATTAGACGGAACACTGTGTTTGTGCCTAGGATGGTATCCAGACGGATCGGGTTTTTGCGCTAATGGCAATCCTTAAATGGATGTTAAGCAATTACAAAAATAAACCTCTTTGAAAACTTCAAAGAGGTTTATTTTTTATATAGTAAAAGAATTAAAATTCTATCCGTTCATAGAAATAAGAAACTCCTCATTATTCCTAGTTTGCTTGAAGCGGTCATTTATAAATTCCATCGCTTCCACAGGATTCATATCGGCTAAATACTTACGCATTACCCACATTCTTTGAATCGTATTGTCATCCAATAATAAATCATCACGTCTCGTACTGGAGGATGTTAGGTCAATTGCTGGGAAGATGCGGCGGTTAGAAATCTTACGATCTAATTGTAACTCCATATTTCCTGTTCCCTTGAATTCTTCAAAGATAACTTCATCCATTTTAGACCCTGTTTCCGTTAATGCGGTTGCAATAATTGTTAAGGATCCACCATTTTCAATGTTACGGGCAGCTCCAAAGAATCGTTTTGGTCTATGTAGTGCATTGGCATCTACACCACCACTTAATATTTTTCCTGAGGCAGGTTGTACCGTATTATAGGCTCTAGCAAGACGTGTAATAGAATCTAGGAGAATAACAACGTCATGGCCACATTCTACTAAACGCTTGGCCTTTTCAAGAACAATATCTGCAATTTTTACATGTTCGTGAGCTTCCTTATCGAAGGTAGAAGCGATAACTTCACCTCTTACATTACGTTGCATATCGGTAACTTCCTCTGGTCGTTCATCAATCAATAATATCATTTGGTATACCTCGGGATGATTAGCCGCAATAGCATTGGCCACATCTTTGAGCAACATGGTTTTACCAGTTTTTGGTTGCGAAACAATCATACCGCGCTGCCCTTTACCTATAGGTGAAAACAAATCCATAATTCGAGTAGAAATCGTACTTTGTCTTTCGGCGATATTGAATTTTTCTTTTGGAAAAAGTGGCGTTAAATGCTCAAAAGCCACACGGTCTCGAACCACATTTGGGTCTTGACCATTAATTTTACTCACTTTGATTAAGGGGAAGTACTTTTCGCCTTCTTTTGGTGGTCTTACATGACCAAGAACGGTATCACCTTTCTTAAGTCCAAAGAGTCTAATCTGCGACTGTGATACATAAATATCATCTGGCGAAGTCAAGTAATTATAATCAGAGGATCTTAAAAAACCATACCCGTCCTGCATAATATCTAAAACACCTTCGCTTTCTATAATGGCATCAAACTCAAAATCGGGCTCGCGGTAACGATTCCTGTTGTCTTTATTGCCATTATTTTTTTGGTTGTTATTATTGTTATTATTGCTATTGTTACGATTGGTATTGTCTTTAGCTCGATTTTGTCTATTGTCGTTATTTTGTGTGTTAGAGCGCCGATTGTCATCCGTTTTATCATTAGAGGCGTTTGTAGCATCTTGACGTTTCTGATGTGGTCTTTCATTATTAGACTTTTGCTCTTTAGCGTTGGACTCTTCTTTCTTTTCCGTAAAGTTTAACGATTTTTGATCTTTATTATCTCGAGGAGCTCTTTGAACTCTGGCTCGTTTTTGTTGAGGCTTGCTCTGTGTGGATTCAGCTTTAGCTTTAGCCTCTGTTTCAACTTTAGTCTTTAAAGCTTGAGGATTTGCAGCCTGATAATCTAAGATTTGATAAACTAAATCTAATTTTTTTAAACTACGGTATTTAGGCACGCTTAATTGTTTGGCGATATCCTGTAATTCAGGTAGCTTCTTAGCTTTTAACTGTGAAATTTCAAACATTCGTATGTTGTATAATGTATTACAATTTGATATTATTAATTCAAGATTTTCTAAATGAAATAAAAAGAAAAAAAGTGAAATTAATCTGGAAGATAGATTGATGCAATTCAGCAGAATGCTTCTTTCTTATTGCAATTATACAACTTTATTTTAAAACAATTTCTATCTTTTTATAAAATAAACTACTAATTTTGCATACGATTTTAATCAAAGATATGATTCAACGCATACAGACACTTTATTTATTTCTAGCATTAGGAATTTCCGCAGGTCTCATATTTGTGTTTCATTTATGGACAAATACTGAAGGGGTTGATGTTTTTGCTCTAGATAATTATACCTATTTAGGACTGTTTTTGGGCTCCGCTTTGTTATCTTTGATTTCAATTTTTAGTTTTAAAAATAGAAAGTCCCAATTTGTTATGGGACGACTTAATATCATATTAAACTTTATTTTACTAGGATTCTTTGTGTATCAATCTCTAAATTTATCTGGAGAAACAGAGGTTTCTGAGAAAGGTATTGGGATGCTTCTTCCTATTTTTTCTATTGTGTGTTTAGTCTTGGCCAACAAGGCTATTAAGAAGGATGAAGATCTCGTAAAATCTGTAGATCGGTTACGATGAACCTAAAATCTTAGTAGTATTAGTGCGAAAAACCCGGACGCTGCCGTCTGGGTTTTTCATTTTTTATCGCCTATCAAATTCAATAATTTCCAAATCCTTTATGTGTTTCCCGTCAATCTTAAAGCGCAGCATAGTTCTCTTTTTATGAAAACCGTGTTTGCCAACAGCACCAGGATTCATGTGTAATAAATCTAATGATTTGTCTGGGATTACCTTTAAAATGTGAGAATGTCCACATATAAATAAGTCAGGAGGATTGGTCTTTAGTGCATCGCGTATACGACTGTTATATTTTGGTGGATAACCACCAATATGAGTGATCCAAACATCGACATCCTCGCAAAAAAACCTATTGTGGAGAGGGAACTCACTTCTAATTTTAGTATCGTCAATATTACCATAAACCGCTTTTAAAGGCTTATGCTCCTTAATACTATCTGTTACTTTTAAATCGCCAATATCACCGGCATGCCATACTTCGTCGGCTTGCTTTACATATTTAAGGATAGCATAATCCATATAACTATGGGTATCGGATAAAAGAAGTATGTTTTGCATTAAGATAATATTGTGATTTTAACAATCGATTCTACGTATCTTTGTCTCTTTTAAAGCAAAAATAGCCAATCTTTTGAGATATTTTTTAGAGTTGTCATACAATGGTAAAGCCTATCACGGTTGGCAAAATCAGCCCAATGCTATTTCCGTTCAGGAAGTTTTAGAAAAGGCACTAAGTACCATATTAAAGTATCAGATAGCTATTGTAGGAGCGGGTAGAACGGACACTGGAGTGCATGCCTCAAAGATGTTTGCCCATTTTGATTTTGAAAATGAATTGAGTTCAAAGGATTTGGTTTATAAGCTCAATTCCTTTTTGCCAAAGGATATCGCTATCCATTCTATTTATGGGGTCAATTCTGAAGCGCATGCAAGATTTGATGCTATAAGTAGAACATACCACTATAAAATATCAACATCTAAAAACGTATTTGATTACGATTTTGCCTATCAAATTCAGTTACCACTAGATGTCAAAGCTATGAACGAAGCTTGTGAAATCTTATTTAAGTATAAGGATTTTCAATGCTTTTCTAAGAGCAATACGGATGTAAAGACGTATTATTGTGATATAAAAGAAGCGTTTTGGACTAAAAATGCTGATGCATTAGTTTTTACAATCACGGCTAATCGCTTTTTAAGAAATATGGTAAGGGCAATAGTTGGTACGATGGTGAATATTGGATTGGGAAAGCTAAAACCAAAAGATTTGCATGAGATCATTGCCTCAAAAGATAGAAGTAGAGCAGGTTTCTCGGCGCCAGCACATGGCCTATATTTGGTTGAGATTATATATCCTGATCATATAAAACTATTAAAGTAAACTGAAAAGATTCCCGATCTGTCGGGAAATGATACTGAAACAAGTTCAGCACAAAATGGCAGAAGAGCAAAAGAAAAAAATATTCGATGTTACGTTATTTAAGCGCCTATTACACTATATAAAGCCCTATAAAACGGTTTTTGTAATTTCCTTGGTTTGTGTCATAGGTTTAGCCGTTTTCGGAGCTTTAAGGCCTAGGGTCTTAAAAGATGCCATTGATATAAAAATAGCAAACAAGGAGTATGGCGGATTTGTCTTTTATATCGGCATTATGTTGGCTTTGTTGCTATTGGAAGTTGTGTCGCAATTGCTCTTTATTTATTATGCGAGTTGGTTAGGGCAATCCGTAGTCAAGGATATAAGGGTAAAGCTTTTTAAACACATCCTAAAATTCAAAATGACTTATTTCGACAAGTCTTCTGTGGGTGTGTTAATTACAAGGGCTGTGACCGATATGGAGCGTATTGCGGATATATTCGGACAAGGGCTGTTTATGATATTCAGTGATATTTTAAAAATGGTAGTAGTTGCTGTTTTTATGGCGTTTATAAACCTGAAGTTGAGTTTAATTGTTTTTGCAACAATGCCAATTATCGTCATAGCCACTAAGATATTTCAGAAATACATGAAGCGCGCTTTTGAGGATGTACGAACAGAGGTTTCCAATCTGAATTCCTTTGTGCAAGAGCGTGTTACTGGTATGAAGATTTTGCAGTTATTTACGCGAGAAGCCACAGAGTACAAAAACTTTAAGGCCATTAATGAGCGTCATAAAAAGGGCTGGCTAAAAACGGTTTGGTACAACTCTATTTTCTTTCCAGTTGCTGAATTTGTGTCTTCCTTAACCATGGCAATGGTCATTTTAGTTGGTGGTTTTGATGCAGTATCAGAAATTCCTGGGACCACACTTGGTGATTTAATTTCGTTCACCATGTTTATCCCAATGCTATTTAGGCCCTTATATCAAATTGCTAATAAGTTTAATACCCTACAAATGGGTATGGTAGCTGCTGACCGTGTGTTTAAGGTACTGGACACGGATTCTAATATCGATGATAATGGAACCATTGAGGCTAATCATTTTAAAGGTGAATTGAGTTTCGAGAATGTAAGGTTTTCTTATGTTAAGGATGAGGAAGTTTTAAAAGGGATTTCCTTTAATGTAGAAGCGGGAGAGACGGTAGCTATTGTTGGCGCAACGGGTGCAGGAAAATCTACGATTATCAATTTATTGAATCGTTTCTATGATATTGATTCTGGCCATATACGAATTGATGGTACCGATATAAGGGAAATGACTTTAAGCTCCTTGCGCAATCAAATTGCTGTTGTGCTTCAGGATGTATTTTTGTTTGCGGATACCATTTTAAATAACATCACGCTCAATAACGAATATATCACCGAAGAAGATGTCATCACTGCGGCCAAAGCCATTGGCATTCATGAGTTTATTTCAACACTTCCAGGGGCTTATCGGTATAACGTCAAAGAACGGGGTGTGATGTTATCTTCGGGCCAACGTCAGCTGATTTCATTTTTAAGAGCTTATGTTACTAATCCAAGTATCTTAATATTGGATGAGGCCACATCTTCTGTTGATTCCTACTCCGAACAGTTGATCCAAGAGGCAACAGATACCATAACTAAGGGAAGAACGTCTATAGTCATTGCCCATCGTCTAGCAACAATTCAGCAAGCAGATAAGATTATCGTTATGGATGCAGGACAAATCGTCGAAATGGGCACACATAAATCCTTACTTAAAAAGAAAGAGGGCTATTATAAAAATTTGTACGAAGTTCAGTTTTTAAAAGCGGATTTGGTCGAATAATTATAGTAATGCTGCCCTAGCTGCTTTTTGTGCTTCAATCATTTCTTGCATTTGCCCTGATTGAAACATTAATATTACGGTAACTATCACCATAAGTATAAATAAGACACCAAGCAGTCCTAAAAAAATCATAGTTCTCAGAAACATCTGAAGCTTATTTAGTTTATATATCCGTTTGAGCGTATAGACGAAATAAAAGAATTGAAGTGGAATTATAGACATGCCGTAGGTAGCAAAAGACATCAGATCTAAGGGAATGATTATGGCTGTAAAAAAAGCAACGCAAATAGAAATTTGAGCCTGCGTATACATAAATACCACAAGGAGTTCCGTATAGTTAAAGGCTTTTGTTCTCAGGAAAACAATCTTAGCAATTAAAGCATAAAATGGAATATACAGCATCATTACCAAGGATTGGTATTCGGTGGTGAATTTATTAACCTTATCAAAAATTGCTTGCTGCTGTACCCCAATCTCAGTACTTGTATCGTAAAATGTAAAGTCTGATTGAAATTTTTGAATGATAAGGATTTGAAGCCCAGAAATCGTTATGGCTAAGGCAAAATAACTAAATACATTGACATAGCGTTTTCTAACCCCATTAATATAACCCACGATTACATCTTCGGGTTGTTTAAAGAGCTGTAAAAAAGTTCTTAGAAGTTTGTTATCGTAGTTAAAGAATGTTTCACTGACATGTTCAAAAAGATTTTTGAAGGTGAGGCGTTTTCTAATGACTTTAGCACCACAGTTTCTACAATAATCATCTTGTTCGTGTAATTCGGTATGACAGTTTTTGCAGTTCATTTAAAGATTTAGTTTTCCAGTTGCAAAAAAGTAGATAAGAACAATAACCAAAACGACCATCATTATTACGAAAAATACAATCATATAAATAGCATATGCAGCTACATATCTCACCAATGACTTTAAATATAAGGATTTGTATATCCTATTGAGGACATATGCTCCATATAAGATTAGAGGTAGTGTTATAATCAGTGAAGCTGTAAGATAATCCAATACGTCTAATATGGCCAGTAAAAGGTATAGTATAAAGCTGACATATATGGTCTGGGCTGATAGAAATAAGTTAATAACTATGTGTTCTGTGTAATTGTGTTTTCGTTTGTCTAAATAGACAAGCCAAGTCCCTACGGCCATAAATGGCATTAATATTGAAAAAAAGACGCCCTGATAATCATTAAAAACGTCAGGAAAATCCATCGGTGGGGCTTCGCTACTTTGACTACCAAATTGAAAGCTGTCAGCAAATAGACCGTCTTGTGCCGTTAAAAAATCTGGAAAAAAGTTTTTAAGTAAAAACATCTGAAATCCCAATACAGTTAACGAAATGGCATAGTAGGGAATAACGCCTATATATTTTTTTCGCAGCCCATTAATGTAGCCATCAATGACTTGCTCTGGTTTTACAAATAATGCTATAAATGTTTGCAGAAACTTATTGTCTATAGATAAGAACTGCTCATTGATCTGTTTTGCTAGAATTTTTGGGGTTAAACGATGCCTTATGATTTTTGCACCACAATTATCACAGTAGTTTTGGCCTTCGCTTAGTGGGTAATTACAGTTTTTGCAGTTCATTTTAGATTAAGTCGTCTTTAATCTTTGTAATCAGATCATCGGTGTCTTTAAACATTACAAATTCACCATTTTTAAGATAGGAGATTTGTCCGGTTTCCTCGCTTACAACTAGGGCTATAGCATCTGTTTTCTCTGTAATACCAACCGCAGCTCTATGCCTTAATCCAAAACGTTCGGGGATATTTTTTTCATTATTTACAGGGAGGATCACCCGTGTAGCTTTTACAATGTTATTATCTATAATGATAGCTCCGTCATGTAAGGGACTATTTTTAAAAAAAATACTCTCTATGATAGGTTGAGAGACCAAAATATTCATCTCATCACCAGTATTTGTTAAAAAATCGAGATTGTTGTTCCGTTCTATAACGATAAGTGCTCCCGTGTTCGTAGCCCCCATTTTAGTGCAGGCCTTAATGATGGCATCTACATCCGTCGTGGTTTGGTCATCATTTTTAAGGAACTTGAAATTTTTAAAGATTCCTTTTTTTCCACCAATATTGGTAGAGCCTACAAGTAACAGAAATTTTCGAATCTCAGGTTGAAAGACCACGATAAGTGCAATAATACCCACCTTCATAAAGCCATCAAAAATGCTGTACAGCATTTGCATCTGCAGGTAGTCCGTTAAGCGCCATGCAAAATAGATAATGAGAATACCGATAAAGATATTGATGGCAACAGTGCCCTTTACCAGTTTGTAGATGTAATAGAGGAGAATAGCAACGAGGAAGACATCAATAAAATCAATAAATCTAAAATCCCAAAGTTGTAAATCGTCCAAGGTGCGTCTTTTTGCTAATTTAAGAATTTATGTTAATAAATGAATTCTTCGTCGCTAATAGCAGATTTTCCATTTATAAAATTCAATAAACCTACTTTTATTTTTAAATATTTTTGAAAGCTCATTCTTTTATCGAATGACAAATTAATCATGCTCTTTTGATTTCTGTATGAAGAAAAATAGTCAAAGTTAAAATATTGTTCCATTTCGTATCCCACATTTTTTACTGGTTTATTCTCAAAATATTCATCTACAATAAAAACATCGCTATCGAAAAAGTGAATATAAACTGTTCTTTTATCATGATCCACAGGATTATTGTTTTTATATGAGTCTATATCATATGAGTCTATGTCAGTAATATAATTCACTTTCGTAAACTCAACAAATCCCAAATTTTTAATGCTCTTATCATTACAAGTAAAGTAATTCTTAGCATCCTCATTTTCATGCATAGATTTTTTTTTGCGCTTTTCCTGTAGATATTGAATATGAGGAATGGCTTGTCGCAAGGTTAAGCGTTTGTCTACATTAACCAGCCAATTCGTGGTGCCAATCAAGTTTTTTCGATTGAATAGCGTAGAGTCGGGTTGGGTCTCGTCATAAAAGATGTATGCTGGCGAGACATCCAAAACTTCAGTGATGTCTGTATTTTCAATTTCTGGAAGCTCTAACACGCGCTCATTGTTACAACCAAGAACAAGGATGTTTAAAACCAAGATGAAGCCAAGCGTGCTTATGGGATGATATAAGACTCTAAAATTCGTCAATTCGAGTGTTTTTTTCATATACAATAATTAATACTGTAAATATCAAAAAAATGTATCGAGAATGGAATTTTACAAGTGAAAAACCTTCTTCTCGATAAAAAATTCTTCAAGGTCATTTGAAGAATTTCACTCGAAATGACAGTTTTATAGGGGTTTAGTTATTGTGGGAAAGTTGGTTAAACAAAGTGACACACTCCACGGCTTCTTTTACATCATGTACTCTCAAAATCTTTGCTCCCTTTTGTAAGGCTACCATGTGTAAGGCTGTGGTCCCGTTTAAGGCATGTTCGGCGGTCGTATCCAAGGTTTTATAGATCATGGATTTTCGAGAGACCCCTGCCAAAATGGGCTTGTCCGCAATTTGAAGCAATTCCATTTTGTGGAGTAGCTCATAATTTTGCTCTAAGGTTTTAGCAAAGCCAAAGCCAGGATCAATAATAATATCATTGATTTTTTCGGCATGGGCTTTAGCAATACGCTCAGCGAAATAGAAGTTGATATCTTTAACTAAATCTTCGTAATTGGTTTGCTGTTGCATGGTTTTGGGATTGCCACGCATATGCATCATAATGTAAGGCACATTCAATTCACCAACAGTAGATATCATAGCCTTATCAAGGTGACCCGCAGAGATATCATTGATCAAAGAGGCGCCAGCTTCAATACTTTGTCTAGCGATCTTGCTTCTATAGGTGTCTGTTGAAATTATGGCTTCTGGGAAGTGCTTCAATATCAGTTCAATCACGGGAACCACACGATTTAGTTCCTCATCTTCGCTCACAACATCAGCACCTGGTCGAGAGCTATAGCCTCCAACATCAATAAACGTGGATCCATCACTGAGCATTATTTCAACTTGGCTCAAAATGGAAGTTTCATCTTTATATTGTCCACCATCGTAGAAAGAATCGGGTGTCACATTCAGGATACCCATCACTTTTGGTGAGGACAAATCAATCAATTGGCCTTTGCAATTTATAGTTATGGTTTGGTTCAAGATTTAATATTTAAAATTCAAAGTTATTAACATATTTCCGGAATTTTAAACGTCTGGTAAAACATTGAACACGGAACTTTGAACTTTGAACTATTTAAGCGAAATTTACGCAAAATAATAAACGAGTTCAATAATAAATTTAGATGCAGGATACCTCAAAACAATACGATGCTGTTATTGCCAAATGTAGAGCGCTGTTTGTGAATAAAATGAGTGATTATGGCAGTGCTTGGAGGATTTTAAGATTACCATCATTGACAGATCAGATTTTTATAAAGGCGCAACGTATAAGGAGTTTACAGCAAAATGCCGTGAGAAAGGTCGATGAAGGCGAGGTCAGTGAGTTTATTGGAATTATCAATTATTGTTTGATGGCCTTAATTCAATTGGAAAAAGGAGTTGTAGATCAGCCCGATTTAAGCACTGATGAGGCAACACAGCTATATGATGAAAAGATAGCCTTAACCAAGCAATTAATGTTGGATAAGAATCACGATTATGGTGAAGCATGGCGGGATATGCGCGTAAGTTCCTTAACGGACTTAATCTTGCAGAAATTGTTGCGGGTTAAACAAATTGAGGACAATGCAGGAAAAACTATTGTCAGTGAGGGCATTGATGCCAATTATCAAGATATGATTAATTATGCTGTTTTTGCTATGATTCACCTTGGCGAAGGGTAGTAACTAATAGGTAAATGGTCGCCGAGATTCTCGAAGCGACTCAAGACAAATAAAGTGTGACTTCGAGGGCCTTAGTCACCATAAGATTTATGAAATATATAGTACAGTTTAGTAGAATTTTTGTTGGGGTTCTTTTTATCATTTCAGGTTTTATAAAGCTTAATGATCCTTTGGGCTTTTCCTATAAATTACAGGAGTATTTCGGGGCAGATGTTTTAAATATCGAGTTTTTAATACCCTATGCTTTATTACTTTCTGTTTTTGTAGTGGTTTTTGAAGTCGTTTTAGGGGTCTTTTTGCTTATAGGTTATCTACCAAAATTCACAGTGTATAGTTTGTTGGCCATGATTGTGTTTTTTACCTTCTTAACCTTTTATTCAGCTTATTTTGATAAGGTCAAGGATTGTGGCTGTTTTGGGGATGCCTTAAAGTTAACACCATGGGAAAGTTTTACTAAGGATGTTGTCCTTCTGGTCCTAATACTGATATTAGTCTATGGGCTAAAGCATATACAACCTATATTCAAGACATTACTGAATACCATCATTGCCTTATTCAGTTTTATCTTGTCACTTTGGTTCGGCTATCATGTGTTGATGCATTTGCCATCTATTGATTTTAGGGCTTATGCCATAGGTAAAAATATCCAAGAGCAAATGGTGATTCCGGAAGATGCGGCGAAACCGGTTTTGGAATATACTTGGACCTTTAATGTGAATGGAGAAGCACAAGAATTTGTGACTAATGGCAGTTATCCATCCGTTGACGGAGAGTACGTTGGGGTAGAGACCAAAACGATTGATGAGGGTTATATTCCGCCAATACAGGATTTTTCAATTGAATCAGAGGACGAAGATCTCACCACTTATTTTCTAGAAAAGGATAAGTTGGTCATTGTAGCAATGTATAATATTACGACTTCAGAAACGGATGGTGTCGCAAAGCTAAGGGCTTTCACCGATGAGGCTATTAGAAAGGGCTATACGGTTATTGGATTGACCTCTTCGGGTAATGAAGCTAAAGAAAGGGTAAAACAAGATTATAAACTTGATTTTGACTTTTACCTGTGTGACGAAAAGGTGATTAAAACCATTGTACGTGCCAATCCGGGTATTGTGCTTTTAGAAAGAGGAACTGTAGTTAATAAAACCCATTGGAACGATATTGAGGATATGGAACTTTAGTGTTCAGTATGCAGTATACGGTAGTCAGTAAGCAGTAGCAAAAAGTAATTTGTCGAATTCAAAAAAGTATTTCTTTTGAAATGAAGTTGGAGGATTTATTAGCTTATCAAAAAGGGTTTGATTTAGCCATGGATATTTTTTATAAGACTAAAGAATTTCCTAAGGAAGAAATATATTCTCTAACAAATCAAATCAGGAGATCTTCTCGGAGTGTTTGTGCTAATATATCAGAAGCTTATCGAAAGCGATTATATCCAAGACATTTTGTTAGTAAACTTACGGATAGTGATGCCGAAAATTCAGAGACACAAACTTGGTTAAGGTTTGCTTTGGCATGTAAATATATGAAAGAGGATGCTTATGAAGATTTCATGCAAAAAAGTAAAGAAGTAGGGAAATTAATAAATTACATGATAAATAATCCAGGCAAGTTTGGTTGTAAAATGAAATAGACCAAAATTTTACTGAACACTGAACACTGAACACTGAACACTGAACACTGAACACTGAACACTGAACACTGAACACTGAACACTTGTTAAGCTACTTTGTAAATAAACTCTTTTATGCCTTTATCACCTTATTAGGTGTCGTCACCGTCATTTTCTTTTTATTTACGATTTTACCAGGCGATCCTGCCAAGATGATGTTGGGCCAAAACCAAACCGCAGAACAGGTTGAAGCGGTCAAGAAAAAATATGGTTTTGATCAACCATTAGGGACACAATATTTGTATTACCTCAATGATTTGTCACCAATTTCTTTTCATTCAAATCAAGTAGGAGATTATACGCATTTGAGCACTAATAAATATAATGCGTCAAGGCTTTTTAGCGTGGGTAATACTACTGTTGTTGTTAAATCCCCTTACTTGCGAGAGTCCTTTACCAAACAAGGAAAGAAAGTAACGGAAGTCATAGGCGAAACCATTCCTAATACCTTTGTTTTGGCAGTGTCTGCTATTATAATTGCTATAATACTAGGTATCGTATTCGGAATCATCTCGGCATTATACAAGGATACTTGGCTAGATAAAATTATTCAGGTGTTGAGTACTTTAGGAATGAGTTTGCCCTCTTTTTTTAGTGCCATATTATTTGCTTGGGTATTCGGATTTGTGCTACATAAGTATACCAATTTAGAGATGACCGGTAGCCTCTATGAGCTCGATGATTTTGGTGAAAAAATGACCATCAAATGGAAAAACTTGATACTTCCGTCAATTGTATTGGGCATTCGACCTTTAGCAGTTGTGATTCAGTTGATGCGTAATTCCTTATTGGAAGTGATGGGTCAAGATTATATAAGGACGGCAAGAGCGAAGGGGCTGAATGAATTTCAGGTGATAAAAAACCATGCTGTAAAAAATGCATTAAATCCTGTGGTGACTGCTATTTCGGGTTGGTTTGCGTCTATGTTGGCAGGTGCAGTTTTTGTCGAATACATTTTTGGATGGAATGGCTTAGGAAAAGAAATTGTCAACGCATTAAATACTTTGGATTTACCCGTAATTATGGGAGCTGTATTGGTTATAGCCATCGTATTCATCACCATCAATATTCTCGTTGATGTTATTTATGCGTGGTTGGACCCAAGAGTCAAACTGACTTAACAATTACATGGCAGTAAGACCACTTCTTTTTTTATTAAAGTCTTATTTTTGTAGTCTTAAATTAAGAACTCAATACATATTACTATGAGAAAACATATTGTCGCTGGAAACTGGAAAATGAATAATGGTTTAATTCAAACCGAAACATTAATCGCTGAGCTCAAAAAACAAGAAAAGACTTCTGATGTTGAGGTCATGATTGCGCCTACGTTTACCAATTTATGGCATGCATTCCAATCGGCGAAGCAAAGTGATATAGAAGTGATTGCCCAGAATATGCACTTTGCAGAAAATGGTGCCTACACTGGTGAGATAAGTGCTGGTATGTTAAATAGTATTGGTATACAAACGGTTATTCTCGGGCATAGTGAGCGTAGGGCCTACTTTAATGAAACGGACGAGGCTCTTGCAAAAAAAATAGATGCGGCTATGGCCAACGACATGCGTGTCATTTTCTGTTTTGGTGAGGAGTTGTCTGATCGTAAAGCTGGTCATGAAGAAACGGTCGTAGAAAGTCAAATTAAGAATGCCTTATTTCATTTAGAAGCGTCGGCATTTCAGCATATTGTCTTAGCCTATGAGCCTGTTTGGGCCATTGGAACTGGTGAAACTGCAACTCCAGAGCAAGCTCAGGACATGCATGCATTTATCAGAAAGACCTTGGCTGAAAAGTATGGTCAAGATGTGGCGGATTCGGTGTCCATTCTTTATGGTGGTAGTGTAAAGCCAAATAATGCTAAAGAGATTTTTGGAAAGCCAGATGTTGATGGCGGATTAATAGGTGGTGCCTCTTTGAAAGCAGAAGACTTTTTTGCTATTGTCAACGCATTTTAGATTCTAAAGACTTTTGTCATGCTGAACTTGTTTCAGCATCTCAATTCAAATTCATACTATAAGGGTATTCCCTGATTTTTTATTAATCGAGGAATGCCCTTAATGATATGGTTTTTAGTGTTTTTACCTTGCAAATGGTATTAATCATTAAAAACTTTTATCATGTCTTTCACTACAATTCTAAGACAAGGCCAAACTAAAAAAGCCTTACTTTCTTTAACCTTTCTAGTTGTATTTGCACTCAAAAGCGAGGCCCAAGCGGTTCATATTGTGGATAACAATCAAGGATCGGGAGCCGAATACACCAGTGTTCAGGATGCTGTAGATGCTGCAAATCCTAACGATATTATTTACATTCAGCCTTCTCCGAATAATTACGGCGATATCCAGATGACTAAACCCTTAAAAATTTATGGGATTGGCCATATTCCACAGTTGAATGCAGGCCAAACTGCGGTGGTCAATAATATTCTATTTCGATATGCCAATGCCTCTGGTTCAAAAATTTCTGGATTACGTATAAGTGGTATCTATCTGGACAATACGACCTATACAAATAATGATGTTGTCATCACAAATAACAGATTGATTGGTGTATATGGCAATAGCAATACAGGAAGAGCCAATAATGCCATCATTTCTGGAAATTTCTTCTACACAACCTCTACAACCTCGATTGATAACTATAACTCCCAAAATTGGATTATTGCCAATAATACCTTTACCATGCAAAGTACCTACTGGGGGTATACGCTATTTTACCGCTTAAATAATACCACGTTGCTAAACAATAATATTATTCTATCTCGGCAAAATGGTGATGGTAATCAGTCCATATTGGTATTTTCGAACTGTAGCGGTACGCAAATAAGCAATAATATTTTCCTATATACAGGAACAAGTGTGGCTAATATGAATTTAGGTTCCAATAGCGCCTTGACATTTCAAAATAATCTCACCTATAGCTATAATTCAACATTAGATGCACTCTCGGGTTCAAACAATATTGATAACCAAGATCCTTTATTTGTAAGCTTCAATCCAAGTGCAAGTTTAAATACCTCCACTAACGATTATCATGTACAAGGAGGTTCACCAGCTGAAAATGCTGGGGCTGATGGCAATGACCTTGGTGTTTTTAATGGTAATTTTCCTTATGAATTAAGAGGCTATCCGACGGAGCTGCCTTATATAACAGACTTTACCATTTTTAACAATATTATCAGCGCAGGAACACCTTTGAATATCAATATAAAAGCCAGTGCCAATATTACGGACTAAAACAATTATTATGAAATGTCTTAGTTTTTTAATAACTCTGGTGGTATGCTTTTCATTAAAAGCTCAAATCACTTCGGCGGAATACTTTATTGACACAGATCCAGGAGTTGGTAATGGTTTGGCCATTGCAGTTTCGGGTAATGCCATAGATCAGGAATTAAACGTACCGACTACAGGCTTATCCGATGGTGTGCACAAGTTATACATACGGGTACAAAACAGTGATGGTAACTGGAGTCTATACGCCAATAATGTGTTTTATATAAATCCCAATAATGACAACTCAGCCAATATTGCTGCTGCCGAATATTTTATAGATACAGATCCTGGTGTAGGTAATGGCGTAGGGCTGACTGTTTCGGGAAATGTCATTGATCAGAGTTTTGATATACCAACAACGGGGCTTATGGATGGTGTGCACAAATTATACGTACGTGTTATCAATGATGATGGTAGTTGGAGTTTGTACGATAAGAACGTGTTTTACGCTAACCCAAATAATGAAAATACGGCCGCTATTGTTTCAGGGGAGTATTTTATGGATACGGACCCTGGAGTCGGTAATGGTATTTCCTTAACGGTTTCAGGGAATACCGTAGATCAGAATTTCAGTATACCAACCACAGGAATCTTAGATGGTGTGCATAAATTATATGTACGCCTATTTAATGCTGATGGTAGCTGGAGCCTATATGATACGAATGTATTCTATGCTAACCCTAACAATGAAAACTCAGCTAGTATCGTTTCAGCTGAATATTTTATAGATACGGATCCTGGACCGAGCAATGCTAATCCATTGACTATTTCAGGTAACGCTATTGACCAAAATATTAATATTCCAACCACTGGATTGGCAGATGGTGTGCATAAACTTTATGTGCGATTGCATAACGCGGATGGAAGCTGGAGTCTTTATGATAAAGCTGTTTTCTACCTCAGTGCAGACCTCTCCAATACAGCTTTTTTGAGTGAGGCAGAATATTTTATTGACATTGATCCAGGTATAGGAAATGGAACCCCGATTACCTTCTCAGAGACTGAAGTCTTGGATTCGGATTTTGAAATAGACGTACCTAACGACCTACCTGTAGGTGATCATATCGTTTATGTTCGCGTACGCAACACACAAGGAGTTTGGAGCCTACATGCGTATTCAGGGCCATCTACCTTGTCAACAACAGAAAATCCTTTAAGGGATTTTAAGATGTATCCAATACCGGTTAGAGATGTTTTGACTTTTGAAACCAATAATCAGCGGATTGAGAATATAATGATCATTGACCTCAATGGCAAAGTTGTGCTAGATGTTATCCCTGAAGGGTTCAACATTGACTTAAGCGATTTAAATGCTGGAACCTACTTAATATATTTAAAAACCATTGTAGGAAGTATTTCTAAGAAACTCGTCAAGCAATAGTATTACAATAGCGGTTTGGAATCCTAAATATTAAATCTGTAACTTTAATAGCCAAAGTAGGACGTTTTGAAACTAAAATTAACTTTTGTCTTTTTTTGTTTTGCCTTAATTAGTTTTTCGCAAAGTCGATCAGTGATTATTGATAGCCTTAGGCAAGTGGTTAAAACGACGACCAACGACACTATAAAGGCTTCGGCCTATGGGAGGCTAGCATGGCTAAATATCAGTACCGATATTGATATGGCTAAGGCTTATGTTGACTCTTCTCGATCCTTATTCAAAGCGATTAAGCATGAAAAAGGAATAGCGATCAGTAATTACAGGGAGGCCGTAATGCATAGAGTTTCTGGAAATTATAAGGAGGCTTTGGAGGCCATGCAGGCTTATATGAATTACGTAGAATCCGTACAGGACACCTTGAATATTGCTAATGGCTTTTATCAAAAAGGAGCGATTTACAGCTTACAAGGGAATTATCAAGAATCATTAGAGCAGTACTTTAATACCTTGAATTTATATGAAACTTTAGGTGATTCCACCGGCATTGGATTTACGCTTAATAGTATTGGGATTGTTTATAAGAATCTTAAAAAATATCCTGAAGCTATTGAAAGTTATGAAAAGGCATTAGCTATACATGAGGAACGCAATGATTTAAACGATTTGGCCAATGTGTATAACGGATTAGGCTCTGTATATGTGGAGAAAGGCAAACCTGATAAAGCCTTGGACTACTTTTTAAAAACACTTGCTATTGATAAGCAAATCAATAATAATTGGGGAACAGCCAAAGTAAGTAAGAATATCGCCCTTATTTACATGGACAAGAAGGATTACTTAAAGGCAGAGGAATTTCTTCAAAACGCTTATAAGATTCAGCAGGATTACAATTACGATGCGGAACTCGCCGAAACGCTTACCCAATTAAGTACACTTTATAGATTAACGGGAGATGTTAAACAAAGTGAGTCCTATTTAAATCAAGCTTTTGGTCATAAGGTACCTAACAAAAAGGTATATCAGGATCTTCATTTGCAATCCTATAATTTTTATAATGCCCTAGGTAATTATAAAAAGGCACTTCAACATTATGAATCCTATACGACCTATAAGGATAGTATTTTTAATGAGGATAACCTTAAGAACATCAATGCTCTGGAATTTCAGTTTGAAACCGAAAAGAAAGACAAGGCTATTTTACAGCAAAAACTGCAGTTGGAGCAGAGTGATAACGCCCTTCAAAAAAAAAGGACACAATATAATTATATGACGGCAATCGCTATTTTTTTTCTCTTAAGCGCCTTGCTTACTTGGTTTATCTATCAGCAGCGACAAAAGCGGAAAGACCAGGAAATATTGACATTAAAACGCGAGCATCAGATTAAAACGCTTGAGACCTTAATAGAAGGTGAGGAGAAAGAACGTCTGCGCATTGCCAAAGAGCTTCATGATGGCGTTAATGGTGACCTTTCTGCCATTAAGTTTAAACTGGTATCCTTACAAGAAATGAATAATAAGGTGATTGATGAAGCTGTAGAAATGATTGATAAATCATGCCAGCAAGTGCGTGCTATTTCTCATAATCTAATTCCGCCGACTTTAGAAAGTTTTAGTCTGGTTGAGGCCACCGAAATGTTTTGCCAGAACGTAAATAGTATTCACAAACCGAAAATTGAGTTTCAGTTTATAGGCGATGACATCGTGTTGGGTAAGAAAGCAGAAGTTAATATCTTTAGAATCATCCAAGAATTGGTGGCTAATAGCATTAAACATGCTGAAGCCTCCGAAATTAACGTCCAAATAAGCCATAGGGGACATGCCATTTTTATAAGTGTTGAGGATAATGGAAAGGGCTTTGATGTAAACGCTATAAAACAAGAGGGTATTGGCCTAAAGAATATAAGATCAAGAGTAGAATTCCTTAATGGAGAATTAGATATTATGTCCAACGAACAGGGTAGTTCCTTTACTGTAGAAATCGATACAACGCAAATAGATTGATTACAAGAATCGCAATAACAGATGACCACGAAATGGTTTTAAAGGGTTTGGAAACCATGCTCTCCAATACCAAAGAAATAGATATTATCGGGACGTTTCCCAATGCACAGAAAACCTTAGAGGGACTATCAAAAGATTGTCCTGATGTATTATTACTGGATATTAACCTTCCGGATATCAACGGCATTGAATTGAGCAAAACCTTGATCAAAGCCTATCCTAACCTCAAGATCATTGCGCTGACCAATTTCGAAGATGTCTCTTTTGTTAAGCGAATGCTTAAACAAGGTGTTCATGGCTACTTGTTAAAGAATACCGACAGGATAGAACTCTTGGAAGCCCTGAAAACCGTATTGTCGGGCGAACTATATATTCAAAAAAACATTCAAAAAAAACTCTTTGCTCCGACTTCAAAAACAACGCATAACTCTGGTGTGCTGACAAAGCTTACTAGACGTGAGCATGACGTTTTGGTTGCCATTTCTGAGGAATTAACGACTAAGGAGATTTCAGAAAAACTCTTTATTAGTCCTAAAACTGTAGAAACCCATCGCATGAATATTATGAGTAAACTTGGCGCTAAAAACAGTGTTGGGATCATTAAGATTGCTATGGAATTAGATTTGTTGTAAATTTCAGAATGTTTCTTGGTAATCTCATAGATTTTTGAATTTCAACATTTTTAATAGTCTTATCCTTGCTGGTGTTATTCAGGGTTTTGTATTTGGACTCGTTGTTTGGACAACAAAAAAATACAAGAGTACGAGTAATTACTTGCTGGCGACCTTAATAGTCGTCTATTCCTTAAATAACCTTCAGTATTATCTTCAGGATGCAGATATTACCTCGTATGAAGACTTATTTTTATACTACTTTGTTAACTGGGCCGATTTGCTTTCAGTACTATTATATCTTTATGTGTTTAAGTTCCTGTTTCCAACAAAACCGATACCTAAAAAGGCCTATTATTTGTTTAGTCTGTTTTTGCTAACCTTTTCAATTGCTACTATTTATAAAGTTGTAAAAGCGTTAAATGTCTCAGGCGAATGGTTGCTAAAATTGAGACATTATTTAGATACTTATGCAGAGCTTCTATCTGCTACACTACATGTTTTGGTGCTTGTTGCTTGTTTTAAAATGATGACAAAGTTTAGGGCAAAAAATAAGGTCTATGACGCCGAGAATGTAAGACCACAACTACAATGGCTTAGAAAAACTTTAATAGGCTTGCTCATACTCACTTTACTGTGGATCGTTCTTACTTTTCTGTATATGAAATATCCAGGACAGATTTCTTTCTACCCACTTTGGATTGGTATTGCAATCTTAGTGTACTGGTTAGGGCATATCGGTATTTATAGATATGGTGTTATTCAGGAACGAAAGCATATTCGCAGTCAATCAAAAACAAATAGTAACGTAAAATTACCCGTTAAAACGAAGCGCGTAATTATAGAAAAACTCAAGCAATATCTCGTGGAAGAGCGCCAGTTTTTAAACCCTAATTTGAGCTTAGAACAAACTGCGGAAGTTTTAGAATTGAGTCAAGGCCATTTATCAAAAATCATAAATCAAGACCTACAGATGAGCTTCAAGGATTATGTCAATGGACTACGCGTCGAAGAAGCTAAGCGCTATTTGAAAGATAAGTCATTTTCTAACTATACCTTGCTGGCGGTAGGCTTGGAGGCTGGATTTAATTCTAAAACCGCATTTAATACCTCGTTTAAAAAAATAACAGGAGTAACGCCTTCTCAATTTAAAAGGGAACGCGCTAATTAGTTCCGTTTTTTGAGAATCACATAAAACAGAACTTTCATCATTGCCGTTGGTGATAGATTTAAAACTTAAATCTAAAACGCGTCATCATGAAACAAGTACTGCTCCTTTTGATCTGTATACTTTACAGTGAAACTATAAAGCCTCAAGTTTGGGGGCAAACCCAGAAATTAGTAGCTAGCGATAGAGCTAGTAGCAATGAGTTTGGGTATGCGGTTGCTATGGATGGCGATTATATGGTAGTGGGCTCTAGGGGCGACGCCGTTGGTAGTATACTAAAGGGATCAGCTTATGTATTCAAAAATGACGGTTTCGGTAATTGGATTGAACACCAAAAAATCTTACATCCTGCAAGCAATGCTTATGACGTTTTAGGATATGATGTGGGCATAAGTGGTAATTATTTGATTATAGGAAGTCGTGGACAAGATTACGATGCCAATAACGCCAATTACTTAGAAGCTGCAGGAGCAGCCTATATATATGAAAAAGATGGTAGCGACATCTGGAATTTTGTTCAAAAAATTGTGGCGCCTGATCGTGCTGTAGAGGATGTTTTTGGTGAAAGTGTGGCAATTGACGGCAATTATGTTATTATAGCTGCACCCTGGGAGGATGAAAATGTTAATGGAACAAATACCTTGGCTTATTCGGGTTCGGCTTATATTTATGAAAGGGATGGCAGTGGAACGTGGAACTTCGTACAAAAAATAACAGCTGGATCTCGTGCTGAGGAAGATCGATTTGGTAGTACAGGAAGTGTTGCTTTAAATGGAAATTATGCATTTGTGGGTGTTTCCCGCGAAGATGAAGATGAAACCGAAAGCAATACAATTTCTGGAACAGGTTCAGTGTATATATATGAACGCGATGCCATGGGCGCCTGGAATCAAATTCAAAAAATAGTGGCTTCCGACCGAGCTCAGGGCGATAATTTTGGGTGGTCGGTAAATGCAGATGCTAATTATTTAATTGTAGGTGCGCCTTTTGAAGATATAAATAATGGTGATAATGCAGGTGCTGCCTATATTTTTGAGCGCTCTGCTGATGTTTATTCAGAAATTCAAAAGGTTGTCGCATCAAACAGGGGCATCAATGATAGATTTGGTTATGCGGTGGATATCAATGACAATTTTGCGATAATTGGTGCCTACAACAGAGGTGTGCAAGGGGAATCGTTTGCAGGAGCTGCCTATGTGTTTGAAAAAGATATGTCCAATCATTGGGACCAAATACAGTTAAATCATAGTTTAGATCCCGAAACTTCAGATTTGTTTGGTTTTGATGTAGGTTTGAGTGGTAATTATGCAGTGGTTGGTGCCTATCAGGAGGACGAAGATGAAAACGAAATGAATACCCTGCCTAACTCGGGATCTGCTTATGTATTTGATGCTAATGAACCAAATACGCTTAGTGTAGAGCGTCGTTTATATAATGACCTAAGGCTATATCCTAACCCGGTTAATGAATGGTTTACATTGGATCTTGGACATCATTGCTCAGCTGTAACAGTCTCTATTCAAAATATGTTGGGTCAAACCATTTTTTCGGAAGCCTATGCCAATACAAGAATAATTAAGGCTGCGTTTAAGCAGCCTAAAGGGATATACCTTGTTGACGTACACATAAATGGGGAGCTTAGAGATGGATTAAAACTTATAAAGAATTAGTTGAATAAAATACATGTAACTTTGTAGGATAATCAAATTACATGTCAAATACCATTTACATAGGCTACGATTTTAAAGTAGAACCATTACAACCGGCAACAGAAATACTCATTGCGGAATTGGGTGCCGCTGGTTTTGAAAGTTTTGTAGAACACCAGGAAGGGGTGACGGCTTACATTCAAAAAGACGACTGGACTGCCTTTGTTCTTGAGGATGTTTACATTTTGAATTCGGATGAATTTAAAATTACCTATGAATTTAGCGAAATAGAACAAACCAATTGGAATGCTGAGTGGGAAAAAAGCTTTAAACCGATTGTTGTCGATGATTTGGTAACTGTTAGAGCTCCGTTTCATGAAAAACCCAATACCCTATACGATATAATTATAGAGCCGAAGATGAGTTTTGGTACGGGCCATCATGAAACAACACACATGATGATTCAGCATATTATAAGAAACGATTTTAAAGACAAATCAGTTTTAGATATGGGCTGTGGTACGGGTGTTCTAGCTATTTTAGCTGAAAAGGTAGGAGCTTCACAATTGGACGCCATCGATATTGACAATTGGTGCTACCTCAATAGCTTAGAAAATGTAGAGCGTAATAATTGCGAGTATATATCGGTTTACCAAGGCGATGTTGGACTTCTCCAAGGCAAGCATTATGATATGGTTATTGCCAATATTAATAGAAATATATTGTTAGCTGACATCCCAAATTATGCAAAGTGTTTAAATGCCAATGGTGTACTGTTTTTAAGTGGTTTCTACCAAGAAGATTTGGATATTATCGTTGAAAAATGCTCAGAATACAAGCTGATGCTCAAGGACAAAATACAGCGAAATTCTTGGGTGGCAGCCAAATTCAAAATATAGAAATAATTTAAATATTTAATAAATTATTTGATTTATTATCAATATGTTATGATAATTTAACATAAAAATTTTAAAAATTACGGTTTTTCCGTAATATTATATCCTTTTCTGTTCGTATATTTGACGTGAATAATATTATTTCCTTGTAGATTTTCAGTAAGCGATTCCCTTTAAGTTTACATTAGATCCGTACATTCTTGTTTACGTAAGCGATTTAAACAAATCATTAAACAAATTATTTACACATTAAAATGAAAAGAATAATAAAGTATTGGGCTTTTGCCCTATCTGTTTTTGCTCTTGTAATAACGGCCTGTCAGAAGGATGAGGTTAACAACGAGGTCGCAAATGTCGAAGAGGACGCTATTATTAATACGAACAAAATAGGGGATAGAACTCCTATTACAGACTCCAAACTACTAGATGGTATAAAAGCACTGGATATTGACGTTGGGATAGTTTCGGTTGGGGATTTCCATTTACCGGATGGTACCGTTGAAGAACGTATTTATATAGGTAGTGACATTACCTTTACCGAAAAAGAATTAAAAAAACTAATTGTTGCTCACGAAAGTGGAGCCAAGCAATATAGAACCTTTAATTTGGTAACGGGGAGCAACCGCACGATTGACATATTAGGGTATACGGGTGGTAGCCAAGCACTATCAAGTAAGGCACAAACGGCACTACAATGGGCTGTCGATAACTACAATAACTTGAATATTAGTTTACAGTTCAACCTTACTTTTGGAACGAATTTCCAGGCTGCGGATATGGTGGTATATGATAATACCGTAAATACTCCAGGAGGTACTGGAGGTGTTGCTGGATTCCCAAATTCTAGTGGAGAGCCTAACAAGTTTGTACAAATTTATGGTATAGAGCAATTTTCTACCAACGTCAATGAGCATGTCATAGGGCACGAAATAGGCCATTCCATTGGGTTCCGTCATTCGGATTGGTTTGACCGTTTAAGCTGTCCACCTGGTTTTCAAGGAGATGAAGGCGCTGGATCCGATGGTGCTGTGCACATACCAGGGACACCAACCGGTAGAGATATAACATCCATAATGCAGGCTTGTTTTTCTACAAGTGAAGATGGTGAATTTAATGGCAACGATGTTACAGCTTTAGAGTTTATGTATCCAGTGGCGACTTCCGGTCCGTGTGATGGTGTATCAGAATGGCAGAGTGGCGTAAGTTACAATATTGGGGACCGTGTAACTTATTTCGGAAATCTCTATGAACGTGTTTCCGGTGGCTGGAACCTCATAGGGCCTTGTTAGAACGTAATTCGGATTATCGTAAGTTAGTAGAGAATGGGTTGTTTGACTTTAGTCAAGCAGCCCATTCGATATGCTTACCAAAACTTTAACATAATCACCATATCTAAATTTTACACTTTTGCGTTTTTAATACTAATTATTTTTTAAATTAGCTTAAATCATAAAACAGTTATGAATTTTCAAGAGAAAGCGCAGGAAGAGCTGCTATTAGAGGAAGATCTCGCCAAGCAAAATGAAATTGTTTTGTTTAATGACGATGTCAATACTTTTGATCATGTGATTGATACACTGATATATGCTTGTGATCATACACCAGAGCAGGCAGAGCAATGTTCCATTATTGTGCACTACAAAGGAAAATGTACTGTTAAAACCGGGCCCTACGAAGACTTAAAGCCACGATGTTCCAAATTGCTTCAGGCTGGCCTTAGTGCCGAAATCGTTTAGAAAAATTTGGATATTGTAAACCTTAGAAAACTATCTTGGCTAAAGTTGGATAAAATAAATTCCTGACTATCAATACTGCTAAAAATTCGAGCTTCCAGTTCTGCTTTCCAGCTACTGCCTATACGTCTAGAGGCTTCTACGCTAAAGATTTTACTGCTTGATTCCATATCTACAATACCGCCAATAAGAATTGCCGTATCCTGGGTATCATTTAATGCAATTCTACTTCCAAAAAATATATCATTTTGTAGGGCATTTAGAGCTAACTCATCTCTGTCATCATAAAGATATTCGCTTAAAAGTCCAATATCCAAACCATTACCATTAATATTGCTAAATGTATATTCCAATCCTGCAGTAATGGCAAAGAAGTCCTGAGCTTCAGCACTGCGATAAATGGATTCTAACTTCCAAAGAAAGGCATTATGTGTAACTTGGAGGTCTAAGCCCGTTTGATTTATAACAGGATAAAACGCATTGATTTGTCCGGTGGTATCAAATGTAAAAAGCGGCTCACGACCATTTCCATAAAAATGGGAAACACCTATATCAAACGCACCAATGAAATGCGACCATCTAAAGGCAATGTCTTGCCGCCATTCTTCGGCGCCACTTTCATACGTGATCTCATCCTCATCGATTACGATAGGGAATCTTAGGCGTCCTCGTTCACCTGGGAAAACCCGTTTTCTGTGGTAAGGCATATAGATGAAATCAAAATTGCCATAATCTGTAGTTAGCGTAAACTGTAGCATCGGTTGGCCGAGTTTGGCTTCGCCATCAAAAGATTCTACGGCATCGGTTTGATTAATAATGTCAACCAGATGATTACTTTCAGTCACACCCCAGAAAATTTTTTTCAGACCTGCACTAAATTCCCAATTGTTTTTTGCCTTTTGGTAATAGAGTTCCCTAACATCCCAGTGCGTTCTGTTGTCATCGCGATCCAATCTAAAGAAACCTGTAAAGTTTATACTTTCGTAGCCTTTGTTCCATTCGATATTGTATTCGGGAATCACAGCGATTGATGGAAAATGATCTTTTTGGCCATCAAACTGTGCGTTATCCGTAAAGTAGCGATATTCACTTTGAACTTCGAGCTCGAATTCGTGGCTGGCGGTTGAACTACGCTCCTGAGCTAATGTACAGCCAAATGACAAAAGCAAGCTTAGACTAAATCGTTGGAATATGAGGTGAAGTTTTCTCATCTACAATGAATTTTAAAAGAGCAATGCCGAAAACTATTGCTATTAATAGGCACTAAACTATATAGTATGAAAAGGTATAGTTGACGACATTGCTTATTTTTTGGAAAGTAACTAGTTACCGGCCCTTTTTAAGGAGACTTGGTTAAAATCGTCCTCCGTTAGATTGACGTCAAAATTATAATCGTTAAAATCTAGACGTGTTTCTTTATTGCTCTGATGGTTGACCATATTAAAGACCGAGGCTCGCCAAAATTTGCCCTTGTATAGCTTATAATCTAAATAGGTTAATGTCTTTAAAAGTGCATTCTTTCTATCATAAAATTCAACCTTTTCAATACGATAGCCTTTATCCTTATTATAGCTTACCAGTCTTCTGGTATATCCGGATTTTGGATCTACAGGATCTTGCTCCACAATGAGTAGACCATCTTTTTCTTCAATAAATTTGTAGCTGTATTTCTCTACTTCCTGAGATGATAAATCTTCGTAAGCGAATTCACTTCCCACAAATGGACCAGACTTGTTATTAGAAGAGATGCGCTTTACACGTTTAATGGACGGTAAGTATAACCATTGATCATCCGGGCCTTCTTTATGTGTAAAAGTTAAGGTTGATGTACCTTTTACATCTTTAGGACTATTAAAAACAATAAGGGATTTGTCACCATCTTCAGTTAATTCCAAAGTTTTAGTAGTCAGCGAGCGCTCACTGGTTTGACCATTTTTATTCTTTAAGGTCATTTTTAATTCTACGGTAGAACTATTAAAACCTAAATCGGCCTGCTCAGCAGCTTTCGCTATTTCTAATCCTTTGTCTTCAGGGGTTTGTGCGTTTATTGTGCTTGCCAGTGCAATAGCTATACCAGCTAAGGCAAGTCTTTTTACGTTTTGTTTTTTTGAAAAATTCATAGTTTTAGTTTTTCGCTTTTATTGATATCTTGTTTTTACTAGTTAAAATGAGTAGTGAAGGCAATAGAATGAAATCGATAATCAATGCCGAGAGTATAATGATTACCGTAATTCTTGCCATATAGCTATTTAGGGCAAAGGACGATGTGGACATCACTGCAAAGCCAGCCAGCAGTACTAAGGTCGTTGTGACTAAAGCCTTTCCTACTGTTTCAAAAGCATAGACAACAGCTTCCTTGGCACTATAACCAAGCTCTCTTCGCGCTCTTAAGAACTTACTCATAAAGTGGACGGTATCGTCAACGATGATCCCCAAGGTCATTCCAAAGACAATGACCATTCCCGTATTTATTTGGCCTTTGTAAAGGGCCCATATGCCAAAACCAACCAAAACAGGGGTCACGTTTGGGATAATACTTAGGACACCTAGTTTAAAATTACGCAAGGCAAAAATCAGGACTATTGAAATTAAAATTAGGGCGATGATATTACCTTTAAACATACTATCGGCCTGTCTAAATCCTAACTTGGAGAACATAAGGGTTGGACTCACTCCAATAGCGTGCATGGCCTTAGGCGTATTGTTTTTCAACCATTCTTCGCCGCGCTGCGCAAAGGCGATCATATCGGCACTTGTTACATTTTCGATGGTGACCGTAACTCGGGTTTCGGATTTATCGACGTTAATTTGATTATTTAAATCTAGCCCAAAAGGCAGTGACAGCTCATAAAGCAATAGATATTGTGCAGCTTCTTCACGATTGTGTGGAACGCGATAATACGTTTCGTCATCACCATGCATTGAGCGATTAATTCTCCGCGCAACTTCACTAAACGCATTGACATGTACCACCTCGGGTTGTTGTTCTAACCAAGCCTCAAAAGCATTGAGGTTTCTTAAATATTCAGGATTATTTATGCCACCGCTTTCACCACTTCCAATAGAATATTCTACATTATATATACCGGTTAAGTTTTTGCTTATATAATCCGTATCGTTCCTAAACGCAACGCTCTCATCAAAATAATTAATGAATTCATCATTAAATTCGTTTTTAGTGGCTAAGTAGGTGAGTCCTACGATTACGGCTAGAGATATTACAGTCAAGCGCACAGGTTGCTTTATGATGTATGTCCCTAAAGACGAATACCAATTGGTCTTTGGTGTCTGAACTTCTGCTGTTTTTACTTTAGATTTTACCGGAAATATCGCCATCAATGCTGGCAGTGCTGTGGTGGAGTATATAAAGGCCATCGTCATACCAAAAGCGGTAATATTTCCCAGATCCCAAAATGGAGGAACATCACCAAAATTCATTGTTAAAAAACCAATAACGGTAGTTAAGCTCGTAATGAAAACCGGCATAAAATTTAGGCGCATGGATTCTGTTAAAGCCTCTATCTTACTCAAGCCATCCTTACGCATTTTTTGTAACATGGTAATGAGTATATGAATACTATCCGCAACGGCGAGGGTTAATATCATTGTCGGGAATACTGAAGATGGAGGTGTGAGCTTTATACCCATGATACCAACGAACCCAACGGCACTCATTATAGAAAACATAACAACGATAAATGTGGCAATGGTGCTATATATATTTCGTGTTAAAATAAATGTGGTAATGATGACAATCACCAACATAATCATGGTGAGCATAAGGTCCTTCATTGAAGCTTCGAAGAAGGCGGTATTTAATGGCACGAGACCTGAGGAATGCACTTCGAAGTTGGGATGGGATGCTTTAAAGTTGGTCACCATATCCCTAACAAAAGCCGTTACCTCAGGTATCTCCTTGGCGCTATCCTCGCCAGGTAATCTAACCGTAATATTTACTGCTGTAACGCTTCCAGATTCATTGATAATGCGATTAACGAGCAAGGGTTCTTTTAGTGCTTTGTGCTTTATAGTAGCTATTTCTGAATCATCCTTTAAATGGGATTCGTAGGATAAATCATCAACGTAAAGATCATCACCTTGCGCACTTGTATGCTGAAAATTTGTGAGCGCATCAACTCTCGAGGAATATGGTGTGTTCCATGCTTCTGCGGTTAGCTCCTCAATAGCCATGAGGTTGTCTTTAGTAAACACATTTTTGTTTGAAGGTGACAACACTAAAATGACATTATCATCCTTTGTGTACTTTTCCTGAAGGGCATCAAAAGCTTCAAGTTCTGGATTTGATTTGCTGAAAAATACATGATAATCGCCATCAAACTCCATATTCCCTTGAGAACCTAATCCCAAGGCGAGAATAATAGACCCAATTAGAACATACCATTTTCTTTTAATCACAAACTTTGCCCATTGCATAGCAAACCTGTTTGTGGTGTCTCTTACTTTTTTAAGTGCATTCATTGTTTTTGTTATTTGACCAGTCAATTATGATTTTGACATGGTGGATTGTTAGTTTTATTTATAGGACGAATTTGTGCATAGACTAGGGGACAATAATTTTAAATTTATAATAATTGACCAGTCGTCTATTTTATTGGTAAAAAAAATATTATTTCAGAAGAACATGTCTCACCATGTTCATAAAATTATCTATGGGGTATGAACTATTCATTTCCTTCATTGTTGTCATAGATCCTTTTCCTGCATCTTCAATAAACGCGGCAATATCCGCAGCTGGCATAGTGCTGGTGATCTCGCCTAAATCTTGTGCCTCTTTAATAACCTCAGTAATTATAGATAAAATATACTGCTCTTTTTTTAAGATGCGCGTTCTAATTAACTCGCTATGTTCGGACATTTCATTGCCAATATTGCAGGCCATACATCCCATTTTACAGTTCATTTCATTTTTGAGCATATCATATCTAAACTGATGAAAGTCTAACAAGCGCTGTTTTGGTGAAATCGCTTTGTTTAGCAGAATTTGTTTTGCAGGCGTAAAGGTCTCTTCAAAATATTTGTCAATAGCCTTTACGGCAAAATCTTCCTTGCTGTCAAAGTAAAAATAAAATGATCCTTTTGGTATCCCAGCAACTTTTACAATATCATTGACACTTGTTGCATTATAACCTTTAGACCATAGCAATTCTATCCCTTTATCTAAGAGGGCATCTATTTTTATATCACGTTTCAGTATCTTTTCCATATGCCAGCTTGCGAAGCAAATATATGACCAGTCGTCTAGTAATTAAAAATTTTATGTGTTAAATTTGTTTTAAACCGACTTGTTTTGTGATTAAATAGCTGATATGCAGTTGGTTACTATTTTTTATTTAACCGTCCAATAGCGCAGCTTACAAAGGATTTGGCCTTTTTAGGTAGTGGGTTTGCCTCTCCAATCATAGGATAACCAAGTTCTGACAATCTCTTTTTCACAGTTTTGAGTTCGGTTTCCGAATTATAATTAAAGTGAACTTCATCGGTATCATTGTTTACGGTAACCATAGAGACACCTATCAATTTAGATAGTTGCGTGACAATGGTATTGGCACAGCCTCCGCACTTAAGGTTCTGAATTTTCAATGTCGATTCCATAAATCAATTTTTTAGTTTACATGTACTAATGCCAAAAACTCTATAAAGCGGACAGAAATTAATAAGGCTCGTTATCAAGAATATAATGGCTACGGCCATGAGAATATAGGCCAATGTCCCTTCAATAACATCAAAATAATACAACAAGGCTATTGCTGCAGCAATCAGTACGCGTATGCCTTTATCTAAATTACTCATATTTTTTTTCATAATTACCTGCTTATATTCTTATAAAGTTGATGGGCATACAAAATCTGTGGTTGGTAAGTCTGTCTTTTTTATCGCAGCAAAACCACCAGCGATATCCACAAGATGACTAAATCCTCTAGCCTTGAGGATGGACGCCGCTATCACTGATCGATAGCCTCCAGCACAGTGTATGTAATAGGTTTTATCCTTAGAAACCTCATTCATTTTTTCATTGATATAGTCTAAGGACAGGTGCTGTGCTTGTTCGAGATGCATGCTTTGATACTCACCGTCTTTCCTAACATCTAGAATATTAACATCCGAAGCTTTTGCCCTACTGACGAATTCCTCAGCAGAAATGGACTCCAAAGTATCAAAATCCTTCCCGGCGGCCTTCCAAGCGTCAATACCTCCTTTAAGATATCCTAGAGTATGGTCATAACCCACACGCGATAAGCGTGTCACTGCTTCAGCGGATTTTCCTTCGGGCACCACCAAAACTATAGGTTGTTTTAGATCGGTGATTAAGGCACCTACCCAAGGCGCAAATTGCCCGTTTAATCCAATAAAAATAGAGTTGGGGATATGGCCTTTAACATAGTCAGATTGGGACCTTACGTCTAAAACTAAGGCGGATTCATGATTTGCTAAGGCTTCAAATTCTTCGGGCGTCAAAGGTGTATCGCCAGTTTTCAAGATCGTATCAAAGGCGTCGTACCCCATTTTATTCATCATAGCATTCTTCGCAAAGTATTGAGGTGGTGGGGCAATACCGTCTAGTACTTCTTTTACAAATTCTTCCTTGGTCATATTCGCGCGCAAAGCATAGTTGGTTTGCTTTTGCTCGCCTAAAATACCAACGGTGTCCTTGCTGAGGTTTTTTCCACATGCCGAACCAGCACCATGGGCCGGATAAACAATGACATCATCCGCAAGTGGCATAATCTTGGTGCGGAGGGAGTCGTACAACATACCCGCCAGATCTTCTTTAGTTAGGTCCGATTTTATAGCAAGATCAGGTCTGCCAACATCTCCTAAAAACAAGGTGTCACCAGAGAAAATAGCATGGTCCTTACCATTTTCATCTCTAAGTAAATAGGTTACAGACTCTAAAGTATGTCCTGGAGTATGTAAAACTTTTATGGTCAACTTTCCTAACTTTAGTTCTTCACCATCGATAGCCGAGTGAATGTCGTATTCTGTAGACGCTCCTGGACCAAAAACAATGGTAGCTCCTGTTTTATTGGCTAGGTCCACGTGACCAGATACAAAATCGGCATGGAAATGCGTTTCTAAAATATACTTTATTTTAGCATTATTAGCTTTGGCTTTATCCACGTATTGTTGTGTTTCACGTAGCGGGTCGATAATCGCGACTTCACCTTCAGACTCTATATAGTAAGCGCCTTGTGCCAAACACCCCGTGTATAATTGTTCGATCTTCATAGTTCAAATATTTATAATGCAAATTTACGAAAGTTCGATTTTTGATATGTGACTTTTGTCACAAAGTCTGTTAAAACAGTTCTTTATATATGATATAGATGGCCATTATTAAGGTAAAATAGCCAAAGCCTATCTTCAATTTTTTACCGCTGATGAATTTAGAAAGATAGACGCCCAGAATAATGCCAATGATAGAAATGCTGGTAAAGATGAAAAGAAAGGGCCAGTCGATCTCTAAATTCGATACATCACCAAGAAAGCCAATCAAGGATTTAACGGCAATAATGAGCAAGGATGTGCCAACAGCTTTTTTCATTGGTAATTTGGCGAGCAGAACCAATGCTGGAATAATCAGAAAGCCACCACCAGCACCAACAATTCCTGTTAAGATACCCACAACAAAGCCTTCAATGGCTATTAAGGGATAATTGAATTCTTGTGTCTTGTTTTTGGGCTCTTCGCGTGCGTCGCGTTTGTTTCTAATCATGGAAAAACTGGCCATGAACATAATAATAGCAAACAATACCATAATGAAGATATTGTTAGTCACCTCAAAATCCCCGATGCTGAATACGACGTCCGGAATCATTTGCACCAAATAGCGTCTCGTAAGGTACACCGCCACAAACGCAGGAATAGCAAAAATGGTGGCGATTTTTATATCGACCAAACCTTTTTTAAAGTTCTGAAAGGCACCAATGATGGAGGTCACACCGACAACAAAAAGTGAATAGGCAGTCGCTATTATGGGATTTAGACCAATAAAATAAACAAAGATAGGCACCGTAAGGATGGATCCACCACCGCCGATAAGTCCTAAAACCAAGCCGACAATTAAGGCTCCAAAGTAACCTAAGATGTCACCTAATTCCATTTAATGCGGTAATTTATCTTTAAGTACACCATAGATAAAGGTGCCCAAAAGCGCAGCTGCAATGACGATAAACATGGAGTAAACACCCGTACCTACCAAGATATACATAGGACCCGGGCAGGCCCCGCAGAGTGCCCAACCTAAGCCGAATATGGCTCCACCCACAATATATCGAAATACACCTTTGGCTTTCAATGGAACGTTGATAGCCTTTCCTTCAGTCGTTTTTACTTTTAACAGTTTGGCGATGACTAATAGTAGTATGCCCGTAATTACTGCTGTACCTATGATACCATACATGTGAAAGGACTGAAACTTAAACATTTCAAAAATGCGGTACCAAGACACCGCTTCAGATTTTACTAATACAATACCGAAGCCTATACCTGCCAAAAAGAACTTTATATATTTTCCCATTTTAAAACAGTATTGGATAAATAAAATGAATCATAATGAGGCCTCCAGCAAAAAAACCAATCACGGCAATTAAGGATGGTAATTGCAGACTGCTCAAACCTGTTATGGCATGACCAGATGTACAACCGCCGGCATAGCGTGTACCGAATCCAACCAGAAATCCCCCAATGATAAGAATGGACATACCTTTTAGGGTAAACACATTATCCCAGCTGAACAGTTCTGGAGGCAATAGACTTTTTCCAGCATCTGTAAAACCCAAATTGTTTAAGTCGGTAATGGTGTTGTCGCTTAGGGCTATATCAATAGGATGGGATAGGTAATAATGCGCGATAAAACCTCCGACAATAGCTCCAAGTACTACGACTAGGTTCCAACGTTGGCTTTTCCAATCAAAATCAAAAAACTTTACTTTTTTGCCAGCGCCACCCATAGCGCATAGCGTTCTAAGGTTAGATGACATGCCGAAAGTTCTGCCAAAATAAAGCAGCAGAAACATCACTATGGCAATGCACGGCCCAGAAATATACCATGGCCAAGGTTGTAATATGTAATCCATAACTAGTATTTAATTGCTTGCAAAAATAAAACGCTTCGTTAAAGTCTATGTCACTTAAGTTACTAAAATTCTAAAACGGATATTTTATTTCTGCCGAGTTCGATTTTATGTTCTTTTTCCAATTGCTTTAAAAGTCGTGATACAACGACTCTAGAGGTATGTAAATCTTCGGCAATTTCTTGATGTGTTGTTTCTAAAGTGGTCGATGCCGATAGCTTTACCTGATCCCTGAGATATTTAAACAAACGTTCATCCATTTTCATAAAGGCAAGCGTATCGATCGTCTCTAACATTTCGTCAAAACGGACCTGATAACTTTGTAATATAAAATTCCGCCAACTTTCATTCTTGTGAAACCAAACCTGCATTTTATCAATAGGAATCATCACAACGGTGACATCCTCGTCCGCGATGGCTCTAATTTTACTCACGGATTTGGCCATACAACAGGTCAATGACATAGCACAGGTATCACCAGATTCAAGGATATATAGCAACAATTCATCGCCGTGCTTATCTTCACGTAATACCTTAATATTTCCATGAATTAAAAGCGGAATAAACTTGAGGTCTTGTCCAATATCTATAATGATGTCGTGTTTTTTAAAGGTTTTAGGTAAGGCGACATCAGCTATATGGTTCAGAATTTCTGAATCAAATACATATTGAAAGGGTTCAAGTAAATCTTTTGTTACCATGGGCCAAAAATAACGATTACAATTTTGAAATAAATAGTTTGGTTGTTTTTTAATAATTGTCTTATATTTGCACCCGCCTTCAGAGCACCTTGTGTTCCTTCTGCGGGCAAGCCCATAAAGGGGTAGATTAAAAAAATGGCCTCGTGCCCGCCCGAACGTAGCGTTCGATACGGGCGGGGCGCATAAAACTTAAGGCAATGTTTTATGTTTATGTTCTTTACAGTTCGGATTTCGAAAGATATTATGTAGGAATTTCCACAAATATCCAAAGAAGATTAAAAGGACATAACAGTGCCAAAGTAATATCGACCAAAGCCTTTAGGCCATGGGCGATTGTACATTTTGAAAGTTTTCCTACTAGGATTGAAGCCAGACATAGAGAGAAATATCTTAAGTCTGCAGCTGGGAGAAGGTGGAGAAAACTAAACATACGGCCTCGTGGCGCAACTGAATAGCGCATCTGATTACGGCTCAGAAGGTTACAGGTTTGAATCCTGTCGAGGTCACTAACATATAAAAAGGCTAAGTACTTACACAAACAGTAATTGTGTAAGTGCTTAGCCTTTAGTGTTTTATAAACCTTTTGGATTATGATGGCAAATTTAAATTATGAAAATTTTCTCCCACAAATTCTCCCACAAAATATGAGTGGGAAACTAAATTACAATGTTTGTATAAAAAAGGAGCATATTAGGACGGATGGTACTTGTGCCATATACATCAATATTTACTATCGAGGTAAGGCAAAAAAGGTTAACTTGAATATATCTGTACCACCTAAGGAGTTTGATGTTAAAAAACGCAGGGTTAAAAGCAAATACAAGTACGCTAAGGACTATAATTTACTAATCGAAAAGAAGCTTTCTGAGTTGCACGAAATTGAGGTAAGTTATAGACTTAATGACGAATCCATTTCATTAGATAAAGTTTTGGAAGACTTAAACCACCCATCTTTAAGAGTTGACTTTAACGTTTTTGCTAGAAAAAGACTAGAATATGAATTGGAACACGGTATTATTAAATCTTCGACTTATAGGCAGCAAAAAGGGTTTATAGAAAAAATGAAGCGTTTCCGTAATCCGCTCCTTTTTATAGATATCAATGATGATTTTATAAAGGAGTTAAGGGCGTATTTAAAGAGAATAGGTAATCAAAAGCCTACTGTAGAAGGGACTCTAAAGAATTTTAAAAAATACCTCCACTTGGCTAATTCTAACGGTATTAGAACTGAGTTACAATACCAGGATATAAAGGTTAGCAGTATGAAAGGAAATTTTACCTTTTTACATCCAAAAGAACTTAAACTACTTTATGAATTTTATAACTCACCTTTTATTAATGACTCTTGGAAAAATATATTGCAACGCTATTTGTTTAGTTGTTTTACAGGACTAAGGATTAGCGATATCGAAACATTAAATGAAGATAACTTTATTGGTGAGCACCTTGTTTGGACATCAAAGAAAACCAATAATTTTAATCGCATTAAATTAAATACTACAGCACAATCTTTAATTGAGTTCCCCCATATTTTTAATGGAAAGTATACAAGAGAACACATTAACAGGGAATTGAAGCAGATCGCCAAAGCCTGTGGTATTAAAAAGCGACTGTATTTTCATAGTAGCCGGCATACTTTCGGAACAAATTACCTGATCGCAGGTGGAAGTCTTAGAAATCTACAAAAGGCATTAGACCACAGCAAGATTGAAACTACTGAGGTCTATGCTCATGTTGTTGATGAACTAATGAATAAAGAGATAAATCTAATGGATGATCTTATATTGTAGTTAAAATGTTTCTGCCGTCATTTCAACATCATACCAATCGGTGCTGATGCGCTGTTTTCTTATGCTTACAATGAGTCGTTGGGTATTGTATTTGTATTCACCTTCCTTAATGTTTATGGCTTCTGTATAGTGCATCCTGAAGGAGTCTTTAACCGTCTCTGCATTAGCCCTAAACTTTAACCACTTTTGCCAAAAGTTATTATACATTTCTAGCGCTGTAAGGGTTTGGTTATTATATGAGTTCAATGAGATGTTCTCAGTTTCGCCTGTAAGCCTATCGAATAATATGACCATGAGATCATTTTCGTCCTCAGGATAGATCGCAGTAACGCTACCAAAATTATCCCGTACCTCTAAAGGCAAAACATTGAATTCTATTGGCGTGGTTTCTTCTTCGGTAAAATTGGCCTCATTAAAGGTTAGTCCATCTTTATTGACCAATGCATAATCTTTGTTTGGATACTCCAATTTAAAAAGATTGTTCTTATCCAAGTCCCTTTCTGGTTTTGTGTCTTGAAGGTGACTGCGGTCCTTAAAGATTTTTTGCTCTATGGCGTTATCTAAAAAGTTAAGGTAAACAGCATTATCGGAATAAACCACATCTAGGTTGAACCACCCTTTTATACGGTTAAAGAATTCCCTAAACTTCATGTCTGGCATGTAATCTGCAATGGTGTAAACGCTTGGGAAAATATTGAGCTGAGCCTCTTTGTATTGGTAGGTGAAATTATTGAAGTCACTAATAACTTGGGTTTGTTGCACTAGGCGCATTTCAACTTCGATATCTTGAAAAATTGTGGTATTAACTATAGTAATATTCAGTGTTTCGTTTATGGCAACTTGTGAATTCTCGCTAAAGGCTTCATACAGGGTAACATTATTCTGTACTACTTTAAGCTGAAAGTATTGCGCCATGTTAGAATTCATATTGACCCTAATTTTAAGCTCGAACGAGCCTACGTTTGTAGGTATATGTATCTGACGATAAACATTAATGGTTTGGTTTCCAATTTGTGTTTGGCTCGTATAATTGGTAAAGCTGTAATTGAGGTATTGAGACGACGAAAACTGCTCCATAAAGTTTTTAGGGACTAAGAGCAACCGCTTGGCAAATTCATTGTTGACTAAGTCACCTCTTATCTCCAGACCTTCTGTTTTAAATCCGACCCTAAGTACCTCCAATATATAGGTCATTGGAGCCATTACATTTTTATTAACGGCGGTTATGACATTATCTATGGTTTCATTTGCATTTTGCTCATAGTACCAAGTACTTAAGGCGTCATTGAACTTATAGTTGTTTACAAAGTTTTCAAAAGCTTTATAATTGCCCTTTGAGCTCAGCCCATCTCGATATACCTTGACAAATTGATGGGTTACCGTAGGCCAATTTGAATATAGCAAGGTTTTGGCATATACCCTTAGATCACCATCAGGTGCTGTTGATATTTTAAACGGTAAAGTATTTAGTTTTTTATCGAATACCGGTAAGGTTTCCTTGCCATAAAAAAAGGTTATTTCTGCCTGGTCGTCATTTACATTCTTTATTGAAATGAAAGAATCATAGAAATTGGTGTCTATACACAATAGTCCATAGATTTTTTTTTCATACTGGACGATTCCCTCTATATGTATCAAGCCCAACTTAGAAGCAACATCCTCATTTAATTCTATGGTAATTGGAAAACTGTAGCTCTTGGTGGTCTGCTCTGTAAAATTATCGTTCTCTTCGACAAAGGTTAAGCCGTAGTTAGTAAGATCCCATTCCCATGATGTTTTTATAAACTTAATCATTAATGATGGCTTTTGTAAACTTTAGGTTGTAGGATCTAAAATGCTCTCTGGTCTTGTAAGTGGTCAATGATTTTGAATCGAGGATGATTTCCACAGGTTGACCATCTACATATATATAGACACGCTCTGCATATAATATCTTGGCAAGCCACTCAAATTCTGCCTTTGAATAAATGTAACCGGTATTTAAGGTATATGAAGCGCCTTTATCGATACTTACTATTTTGGTGTGCTCTGCTCCCTCGACTTGTATTTCAGTTTTTATTTGGTCAATTTTGGGCGTTATCGTCAAGAATCCGGTACACTCAAAGAATTCGAATTCGCGCCATTCATTTTCGAAGGCAATTATAGTTTGTTCTACCGGATTGTCCTTAATGTTAACCGTAATGGTAATACCAGACCAGGCAATAGTTATTTGGTTACCGGCTTGAAGGCTTAGCAAGCTTAAATTAATTATGGCATTGTAAGTCAATAGGTTGTTTGCAATAGTTGCGCTTATGGTTTGGGTTACATCCCCGGATATAACAATATCCGTTGGTGCCTCAGTGGCATTTAGTGCCGATAACGATATTATTGCGTCTTTGGTGACGTTGATCGTTGCTGGAGTATAGCAGAGCTTGTTGGCGATTTCTGGTGTTTTACCGGTAAGGAATTTAAGATTACTGTAATTGGCCAATGGTGTTGTGGCACCGGTAAAAACTGCTTTGTTGAAGGCGTTTAGATTAATATTAACAGGGTCTATATTGTGTTTCACCCTAGTAGTGAAATTATTGGTGGGTATGACATGCTTTAATAGCACGTTGGTTTCCATTCCAATAAGTTGTTTAGCCAGCCCATTTTGATAAGGTGCATTAAGCTTGTAGACTACATTTTCTACTCCATTACCAGCAATGGCTTCGCAATACAATTGCATATTTGGAAAGACGTTTGTAACCTCTAATTTGTTGCGGTCGTTGGCGAAGTAATGTGTTTCACTTGTAATACCCTGTAACAGAAAGGGTATTATGATCAGTTCTACAAATACCGTTTTTTGAATGCCTTCTGAGGTGAATACTAATTCTGCCAAATAAGGAAGATTTATATTGGTAAGTTCGTCACTATCTACCGTTACCGTTATTGATGATAGACCGGAACTACCAGAGGAAACCGATAACACACACCATGCTTGCGAGCTAGTTACCGACCAAGCATCTGAGGCCTCAATGGTAACTGTTTTTTGTGTGGTGTTATCGACCCCTTGTTCTGATATAAACTGTAAGTTTTCTGGTGAGACATATAGATAGGTGTTTTCGGTATCTCCTGCCGTTACCACCAATGTTACAGTGGCCTGTCTTGGTGTACCTAACGAATCGTTGACCTGCAAAATGGATTCATAAATACCTGCTGTTAATCCCACTGTGTTTACTCCTACTGATAGCGAAGACGACCCTACACCATTGGTTTGTGATAAGGTAACCCAAGATTGAAAGGCTGTAATATTCCAACTACCGCCCGACGTTATGTTTAGCGTTTGGTTTTGAGGTAGGTTACCGCCAATAATATAGTTAAATGGTAATACGGTAGGGTTTAGGGCTAAAAAGGTTGTAGCATTGATTTCTATGAAAACCCTATAAGGATCTGATGTTATTGTAGCCGTGGTTATACTAACGTTAGCTCTAAAACGGAGCCTTATATCTGCCTCATAATTGCCCTCTTGCATTCCATCTGCATGAGCGGCATTAACACGAACCGAAAAGGTTATTGTTTGGGTACTGCTCGAATAGAGCAAGTTTAGAATCGTTAGCCATTCTGGAACACCTAAGATTTGTAGATTAGTTATGTTACTAAGCTGAGCGTCTACTGCAAAGGAAACAGGTATATCCGGATAAGGTAATCCTTGAGAGTAATTTATTGGTAATGGTGCTGCTGGTGTAAATGCCATATCTTAGTTTTTTGCTGCGTTTTCGGTAGCTTCTAGTTTTTGTTGTAACTCTCTTAACCTAATAACATCGGTTAAGGTGAAATTAATCTTAAGGCTTTTGAGTCTTTCTATAATTTCTAAACCGATATCATCACTAAACAACGGTTGACCCGGAGTCATTTCGTTTGTTTGTATTAATACATCTGAAGAGCTAGTTTTCATCTCCTTTGGATATTTACCGCTTTCGAAAGCTGGCATCGGCCGCTTCCCTGCCAATTGTAAAATATAGTCGGTGATCATTGGATCCATTTTTTTAAAGGTTTTGGGATCGATGATCATTTCAGGCATTTCGCCGGCCAAGAAGGTTTTGGGCGTGGGTACAATCTGTGTTATCGGTTTACCTCCAAAAGATGCATTAAACTTTTTACCGTCTTGGGCTCGTGTTACTGGATACAGTCCTTCTTCGAAGCCGGGTACTGATGTGTTTATATTCTTAGCAGCTCCAACAGCATTTTTTATAGCTCCAATAATGCCAGCGGCTTGAGCCGCAAAAGCAATTAATAAGGGAACATTTTTAGGAAAGCCGACCTTTGCTGTATTAGCAGCACCAACTTTAGTTGCTAAGGTACCTTCTGCAACTGCAGTAGCAGCCTTTGCTTTTATAACGCCCAATTGTATTAAAGTCTCTTTGGCTGCCATTGTTGCTTTAACTGCCAATAAAGCTTGTCCTAACCTACTTTCTTGACCAACTAGGTTAATAGATCCGTCAATAATTTCTTGATGCAGTTTTTTACGCTCTTCGAGTTCTTTTTTATTGGCCTCAGCTCTTGCTTTAGCATCTTTTTCTCGATACTTTTTATTTATATTTTCTAAGGCAGCCTTTTCTTGTTCTTCTAACAATAATATTAAGGCAGTTTCTTCTTCTTTGTCTAGTTTAAGCCTCTCTAAATCTATTATGGCTTTTTCTGCGTCTTGCTGAGCCTTGAGTATTTCCTTTTGTTCATCTGATTGGGCTTTACTGAGCGCAATGTTGTTTTCTAGGTTTCGCTTGCGGTCTTCGAACTCTTGAATTCTTAGTAGTTCAGTCTCTTCACGCTCCTTGTTAAGCGCATTGATTTCGTCTGTTTCTTGTTGGAATGATAGTTTTAATAATTCTCGCTTTTTGTCTTCTGAAATCTGAAGGTTATTTATTTCTTGCTCTCTAGCATTAGAGTCTTGCTTTATCTTGTTGGCACGACGTTCAAAATCATCTTTAGCCTGGCGGTCGTAATAATCTCTTACTAACTGAAGCTTTAACTCCTGGTATTTGCGCTCTTCTTCTAGGGCTTTGTCCTTCTCTTCTTTGGTTCTGTTATCTCCAGAATCATCGTTAATGACTTTTTGGTCTTTAAGTTTTTCCTGAAATTCTTTAAACGCAGTGCTCTCGCCTTCGGCGATAAGCTTTAGTTCTTTAAGATAAGCCTCTGCTTCTGCTATTTGTTGTGCATAAGCGTCATCACCTCCAAAAAACTTTGAAACAAGACCGATATTTTCCGCTTCTTTTTTAAGCCTTTCAAGGTTTTTAGTTGCTGCGTCAATTTGAATTTTGGCCTCTTCAGCAGCTTTTGTGTTGAATAAATTTATGTTTTCTGAAATTCTTTCAACAGCTTTTTTTTGTCCTTCAGAGGCCGATTGTTGTTCTAATTGTTCTATTGAAGTAAACATTAAACTAAAACCTCTAAGAATATTAGTAAATATTTCGTTACTAATAGATTTTAGATTGTTGAGCATTGAAGGGAATCCGCTCTTTGAAGCATCGAATAAATCGGCCAAAGCTTGTTCGTATTCCTCGTTAGATTTAACTAGACGCTGTGTTGCTTTTTCATTTTGGTTTAAAATTTTGTTTTCTTCCTTAAAAGCTTCATTAATCTGTAGAATGATTTCTTGGAATCCACCAGCATCTTCTCCAGCTCCTTTAAAGACGTCTGCAACTAATTGTTGCTGTTGTTGCATATTGAGGCCTATTTTATCGGATTCGTCAATGATCCTACCGATAGCATCCTTGGTAGTTACTTCACCAGATCTAAGCCCTTTTGCTATTTCGTCTGCAAATTTTTTACCGAAAGCATTTTCTAGAGCTTCTTGCTGTGTGTTGGTCATCTCTTTTAGAGACAGATCTGTTTCCTTAATGGCATCTAAAAGTTTGTCTCCGAAAATGCCACCCTTAGGCTCTTGCACGGCTACGTCTATAAAGTCTTGGGCCGAAAACCCTGCGTTTTTGAATTGTACTGGATATTCTTCGACTTTATCTAAAAAATCACCAGCAACGTCAGCCCCTCTAGTAAAACCTTGATTTATTAATGCTAATGCTTCCTGCTGAGAGATTTTCATTTGTTTACTTAACGAGTTGGATGCCCTTAAAACTTCATTAAATTCTTTGTCAAATGTATTTGCTGTGGCCTGTACTGAAGCCCTATAGTCTTGAAGTTCTTGCCCGTCGAAGCCTGTAAGTTGTTCTGTTAGTTTTACTGATTTGGCAATTTCCTTATTATAATTAAACCATAATTTTGTAACAGCAACAATACCAGAAAGGGTTGCAATAAAAATACCAATTGGCGTTGCAATTAAGGTTTTTAGACCTGACTTAACATCGGAAATACCTTCTTTTACATCCTTAAAATTTCCTTTTTTTAACCCAGAAAATAAATTGGCAAAACCGGAAGTTACAGTTGTTACCGCTGCTTGCTGTTTACCCAATTCGATAGCCGTTTCGCGCATTTCTTTACGAAGCTCGAATTGTCGATTGGTTACCGCTGCTAATGTTTTGTTATAATCTTTCCATTCTTCAGTTTCTGGATCTAAATTATCCATTATACGTTTAAGCTTACGTGCTTCTTTACCCAGCTGTGCCATGGATAAGTTATTGAGCCCGATTTCCTTAGTGAGCTTGGACATCTTATTTCCTGTGTCCGCAATCTCTTTTTGATTGTCCTCGATTTGTTTGGTGAGTTTTTTGTACTCGTCACCATTTTCTTTATTGGCCTTTTTAAGTTCTAGGGCCTGCTTCTCTAATTCCTTGGTTTTTTCGATGAGTTTATCCTGAGCCTTTTTAAGATCATTGTATTCTTTTTGGGCTTTGTTGCCGTTAACAACTATATTAAATTTTAGCGTTTCGTCCGTGATCTTCTTTGCCATTACATGTGTAGATTATACTCGTTAGCTATTAGATATTGGACATCTTCGGTAAGGCCAAACTTGATCTGGGCAATTATATTACTGAACTCTTTATAAATGACCTTATTATGAAGGGGAATAGACTTGCGTTTTCTGCCGGCAACACGGCGCATATCGATAAATCGCTGCTGTTTTGAGTGGGTAAAGTTTAATTGAGTACCAGAAACCACATAGCGTCTTGAGGCTATGATATTCTTCTTTTCTTTTGGATTTGCCGATGACAAAACACGGTTCTGAGCCTCAATTATGTCTTTGGCGCTTTGCCCTAGAACGCGCTGAATGTAAATATTGGTAATTAGGTTTCTTCCACTTAAAGCGTTATTGGTTGCAACTTCCATGTTACAATTTTAAGTAGAGGAGTAGAGTTGTAAAAGGACACTTCGACAGGCTCAGTGCAGGCCTTAAAAGTCTGTTCGTGTACTTAATTGCAATAAATAACCATTTTGGTTAAAGTAGTTGCTCACCGGTGTTATTGGCATACTACCTAAATCGACATCACTAAATAGACAATTGTTTTCTCCATTACCTTTAAGGTCTAAGATTTTATTGAGCAACGCATTCACCTCTAATTGGCAAGTATTAAAGTTGTCTAGTTTTTTTTGATTCCCTGCCTTGCTATCGTACTTTTTGACCACGAAAAACATTAGGTTATTGCTCATTTGACGTGTATCCTCATCGGGAAGATTGGCATCATGGGACGGTACCACGACAATTAAAGTGCAAAGGTTGTTTGCATTGCTTAGGTCCATAATGAGCTTTGAGACTTCGTCATCTTCTGCAACGGTAATCTGTTTTTCGAGGTTTACCCTGCTTATAACATGTGCCTCTGCAAAGGCTACCAAATCGTTAAGTGCGAGCATTTTTCTTTAGTTTTTTATAGTCCTGTGATTGTTTTACCAGATAAGCAAAGACATCGTAAGTATTTTGCTCTGCAACTTCCTTAATGTTTCCGAAGGCCTTAGTTTCGGCCAAGGAAAACAAAGTGCCCAACATACCCAATCCGTTAGCCTCAGTTTCATCTCCATTAAACAATTGGGATAAGTCAATAGAATTACCACCTCCAATATCCAAGGCCGAACAATTGGCAATAAAATGTTGGCAAGAGGCCACATATAGATATATGGCATATTTAGTTTCTAAGTCTAGTTTTGATATAAAAGAGACATAGTTAGCCGTTAGATTGGCATTAAACTTTTTGCGGATATCACCATCATACTCAGTACTGGTTTTTAACTTTTTGTAGTTGTCTTTTTGAGGGCGGTATATTGTGGCCACCATGGCGTCCAAGTCGTCTAAAGACTTGGTTTTACTGAACTCTGTAAAGTGATTCATTACCTGAAGATATTCACCATAAACTGTGTTAAACAATGCATCGGTGGGTCCGTAGAATTCTATACCATCTACAGTCAGCTTTGGTATTTTTTGAATATAGAAGTCCATTTTAACTTTGTACTTGGTCTCTTCGTTTTCTCTATATTCTGTAAAGTAGTCCTTAACTAATTTGCCGATTTGGTAAATATTCTCGGCAACTTGGTTGTTTTCTGATTTTGTAAAGTCAGCTCTGCGTTTAAGATTTAGGAAATGATAGGTAAGATGTATTTGAAGTTGCTTAAATGTGATCTGGCCTGATTGGTATAACAATAACAATTTTGAAAATAAAATAGTCTGCTCCTGATTGAACTCTAATGCAGACTCTGGAAAATCGAATGTTATATTGGCCTCAGGCACTTCTATCTTATGCATTGGTAAATTTTCCTTTTTTTGTAATCTTAAGGTTGTTTTGGCTTAAATCTTCCTTATGTTGGTGACTTACTTGTTTTATTAACTGGTGATCGCTTTTTTTCGGTTTGGTAATGGATTCTCCCTTATTAAATGCGATGATCTTTTTTGGTTTCAACAGTTTTTTTGCTGAACTAATGACATTATATTTAGTTATTAGTCCTTTGCGTTTGCTCTCCTGGATTCCTGCAAAGGCCTTTTGCATTATATAATCCTCTTTACCTTTTTTAGTTAGTTTTCTGAAGAACCAATAGATTGTGATCCAAATATTTTGTAAATTTTGTTTCATTAAAGATTGACGTATTTTTTACCTTCTTCGAGGCCGTTCATTGTATTAAGTTCTGTAAATGTTTGGGTTTGGCGTCCGTATTCGTGCTCTAGCTTGAGTAGATACTTTTTGGCTTCTTTTTCCATACCCATTATTGCCTTGTCTTTTTCCTCTAGTTTGGTTTGATCTTTATACGCAAAGCGCAATTCTTTTGGGAACATCATCATAGGAAACGACCTTAATGCCTTCGCTAATGAAAAATAAGCTATGGAACTCCTTATAAGACTTAATAGCTTTTTTTGTTCAGCTGTTGGTTCACTGGCAGACTTTAGTGTTGTGGCGACATCTTCAGTGATTATGGGATTAATGTATTCGAGCTCTAAATCTTCCATAAACGGCACCACCCTATAATACAATTGTGCCGATTTGTTAATTGAAAAGGATTTATCGAATGTTAACGAATCTTGAATAAATAACTGATTGGCGGTGGTATAGGCCTCGCTTTGGGTCCATTCTGTCCAACCCGAAGCATCCAATAATACAAACAATCTATCTAAAGCCTTATATGCTCGCTCGGCAGTTGCCGCATTATCACTATCTACCTGCCATTGCCAAGGTATTTTTTCGTTTTCTTCGTTTCTAAATGAGCGGCCTGAATTGCTATGGGACATGTCATTGTTTGGTGCATAATCCAAATATGCCATGGAGGCAATATATAACCTACTATACTCTAATGCTGTTTGATGGGTATTGTTTTCATCATCAGCGACACTGCCTGAATAAAAGGCAACTATTTTGTTATAGACATTTTGGCCAATTAAGTCGATTAAATATGGCGTGTTTAGCTTTATATCGGGTTCTAGATTTGAATAATTGAAATCTCCAGATAAAAAGCCTAATGTTTGCTTTAGAACAACTTGCCCGTCATTGTTACGGTTAAATAATAGCTTCATTATTCGGTTGGAGTTTTTGGGTTATTTGAAGGCGCCATCCTTTGACTGTCACTCACATCTTGCATACGCTCTGGAGTTGTTCTATAAAAACCAACTTTTTCTTTGGTCTTGAATTTTGCTTTGGTTGTGTCATTAATAGAAGCTAAAACATAGTATTCTGGAATCGGGGTTGCGGTTTTTTGATGAGTGACATAGGCATACAGTTGCTCTGATCCTGAATCGGATTTACCGTCAGCTCCTACCATCAATAATGATGCATGAACGCCTAAACTAGCCTGTACCGCGAAAATTGCTGTATCGTAAATCTTGATTTGACTTTCTACCCATTCTTTTGTTTTTTGCTCAATAGGTGTGATTTTCCATCCTTGTTCTGAGGCGGTAGCCCCTACCAGCTTTACAACATATTCATTGTGCCAAAATTTCCCTACATTTTCGACCCCCGATAACAATAAGGATAGCTGATCTAATATTTCAGTCTTTAGATCTTCAAGCATTTGTTCTTTATACGGGCCCTCAACAACACCTGCCTTAATGTTTTGCTTTATAATTTCTCTTTTATCTTCCCAAAACTTGGCAGGAGACTGAATGTGCCATTTTATATTCAAAGAATTTTTTGCGAACGCTTTAAAAATCTTGGGTGTATTGGTGGTGTTGGTTATCCAATCTAGGCTGCCATGGATTTCTGGTAATGGATAATTATTCATTCCATAGGTGTACAAATGCTTATAGTGAATAGATACGGCATATTTTGCGGGGTTTTTGTGGTCATACAATGGATAGACTTGCATTTCTCTCAGGTCATCGATTTCCCAATCTCCAATGATTACATGTGTTGGCTTTTTTGTTTTTGAAGTCCTCTTAAATGCCAAACGGCAATCTTTGGCATTGAGATGTTCAATGTATTCAGGGCTTGATTTTTGACCTAATCTTGAGCTTCGAGACCTGTAGATTTTGTTATAAATACATTTATTGAAGAAAAAATCAATTGCGTTGTTATGGCAGAGTTCTTCATGGTTAAACGACTCTAACCATTGCGTTAGCTTTTCATTTTCAACAGGTTCTCTAAAGTACTTTCTACCATCTGCCTTTTGTAAATATATATATGGACCTTGCTCAATGAGCAATTCTGCTTTACGATTTAGGGCTCTATATGCAAAACTATTAGGCAATACCGTTTCTTGGATTTCGGAAGGAATATTATTTTGTTTACCAAACGGTATTACTTCGTATTCCCCAATGGAAATTGTATTCTCTTCCCAATCATTAAACTTTTCAGTTAGATCATTGTAATCGGTACTTCTTGAACCAACAACCTCGTAATAATTAAGATAGCCACCAGATAGAGATAAATAACCGTTTTTGCTAAATCGATGTGTACTCATTGAATAATTACCTTTTTATTGTTCAATGAACACAACAATGGAATGTAGCAAGCACCACAAACATCTTGTTGTGTATCAATATAATTGAGTTTGTATTGGGCTTTAGAGTCTTTTGATTTTGGGGTTTGCTTTCTTAAAAGGGCCTTATTGACTATCCTAATACTACCATCTATCTTAATGTGTTTGATCGTAAACGGTTCATTTGCCTCAGTCAGTCGTTGCATCTCACCAACTATCTGTTGATAATTTGAATATGTATTATCCATGAAACAATATTATAATACTAGGAACTGAGGCAAAAGGACAGATTGGTCCATAATCATATATCTAATTTTTCTGCGAAAGTGTAATTTCACTTGTCATGTCTAGCGTGGCGGTATATTTCGCCACTTAAATTCTGAAAAAGAAAGATATTTAGGGTTTAAATATTGATTATCAGGTTTTTAACAATTATCTACTTTGAATATTTTGTAAAAAAACAGGGTTTAAGACAAAAAAAACACTATTTAATTGTTGGGTTTCCTGAAAAAACAACTGAAGATGAGTCAATTTTTGATAGATTTTCGGGTGTACAGATAAAATATTTAAATGCATCTGAGAAATTTGTAGACTCTGATGGCAATCTATGATCTGGTAGTTTCTCGGTCGATTTATCCTTATGAATGGTCTTATTTCCTTCCCTATCTACACGCTCTATTTTTTGAGCTTTCTCTAAGGAGCTTTTTAAGTTAGGGCAGTTGTGCTTATCAATTAACAATTGCGGTAGATCCGGATTATTGCCTTCCATCATTTCTAAGGCCAATTCGTACTCATCTTGTTGGTATATCGTCGCCTGGTCACGGCTCATTAATTGTACTGTCCAGTTTGTGTTCTCACCATGTTCATCTAGCTCAATAGCTTCCTTAAGTTTTTTTGCATGGTCTTCTCCAACTTTTTTATACTTATTAGTAGCCCTGTCGTGCCATAGCAAGAGTTCTTTTGTTTGGTGGTATTTGAAAAACTCTACAAACTGAGCCCCTAGATGCTTTATGAATTCTGGTGGTAAAGTATGAAATTCTTTTAAGCATCTCCTAATGTTGTTAATCTCTTGACCAACAACTAAACTACACATATTACCTGAGTCAAAGCCAGCTTCCAGGCCAACTCCATGATTAATGTATCTTAAATCAATACTGCTTTCTTCTTCTAATTGTAATTGCTTATATGAAGTTTTATCGATGCGTTTATACGTAATACCATCACTGTAAAAATGGCGCTCTGATAAATTTGGATAGAACATTAAACCCTTTTCAAGCTTTGGAAGTATTGACAATAGCGCCGTCATCAACTCCTTGAAATTCCCTTTTTCGAACTGTGTATGAAAATAGTTTTCAGTTAGGATGTCTGAATTGACATAAGAACTGCCAACATAGAAAAAAGTAGAATTCATCCTAACCTTATTATAGCGTTTGGTCCAACGCTTTACATTTCGATTAATGTTTTTTACTTCTTTTTTTAAGTCCTTATTTAATGGATCTGCCTTGAGTTTTCGCTGTGTTTTTACCAGCTTAATTTTTTCATCATTAAGAATAAAGGCGGCTTGAAGTATTAATTTAATCTGCTCGTTATCCATGTTTTCTTCCATGGATAAGATCCAATCATGTTCTCCCAAATTGGTATTGGGCATGTCCGTTGTAAAAGTTGATCCCAAATAATAGGGGCTTTGGTGATAACGAACGTATTCACCTCGCGAAGCTTGGCTAATCTTATTAAGCTTTTTTTCATTTAAATATTTAGCCTCATCACCAGCGTTATGTTGGTAGCTATCTCCGGCACCGGCAGAAGCCCTATCTTGACTTATGATCTTAAAATGTGTTCCATGGTGGGTTGTCAAGGTATGCTTCCAGCTCAACACCGACTTATGGGGCTTTTTAAAATGCTTAGGAGGCCGTTTGTCAACTACAAAGTGTATGCCTTCGATCCAGCCGTTTAATTCCCATCCTTTAATAATATTAGGGAGAATGTTCTTAATGGCATTCATATAGGTATCTGCGGAAACAGAAACAAATGCACCAGGCATTTCTTTGGAGATATCCATAAAGCGCTTAGATAGTATCTGTACAGTTTTGGCTCCAGCTCTACCAAGAATCAAATAAAGATTGGTAGGCTTTATTAAATTAATGAGCTGTGCCAACCAATGCATATAGCGCAATACAACATCAGATTTATCCTTCGCTATCTTCTGTTTGCTCATGCCAATTAAGTATTTGTTTGGGTTCTAGTCCAGCGTCCATTTTAAGACGTAGCTTTTGCTCCTCTAGTAATGGCATTTGATCTATTTGGTTGGCGATAATCCGTTTATTCGCCTCTGGGAGACCAACATCACTAGGAGTAAGGGTATGGATTTCGATTTTTTCTTCAAGTAGACGAGGGTCGATGTCAACGTCGTCCTCAATACCAAAATATTTAACCTCTTGGGCCTTCTTAATGGCATCAACTATTTTGAGGCTGGTTTCTGGAGACTTTACGGTTTTAACGGCCAATTGTATGGCTTTCATGGAGATTTCGAACAAAACGTTGTTCCAAAGGCGTTTATTATCAATTTCATCGACATAGAAGAACTTTAAGCAATCATCCAATCGACTCTTGGCCGATATGGGGTTAAGATCATTATAAAAGGCTAGGAGCGACTTAATAACATTCTGAGGGGATTCAGCACGGTTAAGCCTATTATGTGCAAATTGTACCTGCTCCATGTATAGGATAAGCTCTGCAGGCATATCTTCTTTAGCTACACCCTTTTCTATATAATCGTTTAAGATATCAAAGTGTAGCCCTTCTAGCTCATCTTTTAAATTCTCCATGCTCATACACCAAAGACATCTAGTCGAGCATCAAAGAATTGGCGCTCTTCACTTTGTTTGTTATGTATCTGTATAGCGGTGGTATTCCCGGCCTCTATCATATTGATCAACTTTTCACGTTTCTTGATATCTATCTGTAATCTGCCATACTCATACGCCACGCGTATTCTACTTTTGGTATCGCTCCATACATGTAAAAACGTTCGTACCGAAACCTGTAAAGCTTTCGCAATATCGCGTGGCCCATAGTTTTGTTCTGCTAGGTTTTCGATCTCCGTATAATCGCTTTCGGTAAGCTGTTCTTTAAGCGCCACTAAGGTCATACAATCAAGATTTGTTTAAGGTGTTCATGCGTTTAAAAAGCTTAGTTTTCTTTTCCTTAAGCTCTTTAATTTGCTTTTCATTTTGTTTTTGATGACCTTCTAAAAAGAGAGTGTTTATTCTTTCAACATATTCCTCTGGAAGCCCAACTAGTGCCCTTCTAAGATTAGCCGTTACCTCCTTCTTTGGAAGACAATTTTGCAAATCTTCGATAATACATGCAAGTTCTGTTGCCGCTTCATCAAAAGTCATTTCAGATATTGGTTTTTCTAAATATTCATCCATGTTTTATCGATTATTTAAAACAGACAAAGCGTGCTCCAGTAGCTGCTCGTCACGGGTTACTAATTTGTTGTTGTTTTTTTGCCGGTTACGGGTAAGGTTGGCTCGCAACGAGTTGACCTTATTGCTGAGTTTTGGTGTAGAAAGAGCAGATATCTCATCCATAAGCTTTAGCATCTCAAAAACGGGGTGTTTGCCCAATAGCGTTTTCTTTTGTTGGTAATGCTCCAGCTCCTTAAACGCTTGCTTCCTACGTATGTAAGATTCTCGCACAATATCAGCTAGAGCCTTAGGATCTTCTGCGGTATGGATGCTGTGCAGTAAAGGTTGGTTTTCCTTAAAGATTTCCCAATCGGTAATGAGCCGGTTCACTATGGTGTCTAATACTACGGGATAACCAGGTTGGCGCAAAAACGGAAACTGATCACGCAGTTTTACCGATGCTTTTTCCTTGAGTGGGAGGGAGGCTACTTTTTTTTTACAAGAACTGAGCGTGCGTCAGTTAGAGCAGGGTAGATATCAACCTTTTTTAAGCTATCGGCTTTCAAATTCAATGCTCTAAAAAGCGACTTAGCTTCATTGTAGTTTGCATTATCAGGATTAAAGGCAATTAGTTTATCCTCTAACAGCAATTCAAGTTCACTAGGTAATTCTTCTTGAGCCGCCTTTAAATTTAGTTTTGCTTCAGACTTAGCCAACGCTATGGCTATGGCATAAAGTTCTTTAATTCGAACATCTAACTCAACTGATTTGCCTTTAAGGTTATCGGCTTTTAGATATTTGAGATATTCTATCCGCTCATTTCTTCCTGGTAATCCTATTGAAAATGAGGGTATTCCTTTGGGCATTAAGTGGCTTAGCTTAGAATATTCATCCAACTCAGTTAAAGCCTTCTCAACAGCTTTTTTATCTTCAAAGTCTAGTGCTCTAAGCTTTTCTTCTAATGAAAGTTCTTGTTGCTGATTAGCCTCATCTACAGTTTCAACTTTTTCTAAAGGCTTCTGCAAAAATATCTTAAGATGATATTCAGATATGCCCACCAACTTTGCCAATTGGTAGTAAAGTTTGGCCAAATTGGACTTGGTATCGGTAAACCTGGCCAGTGTATTCTGAAAAGCCCGGTTTTTGCCGGGCAATTGGTTATAAAGGTTACGGCCGCCCAATAACGAGCGGTCCGTTTTAAGATAGTGTTCTACTTGCTGTTTTGGGTCCATAAGACAATGTTTTATACATTGCTAATGTAATTACAGCAAATAGGGGTAAAAAGGACACTCCGGCGGGCCCAGTGCAAGCTATACCTATAAAACCATATTCTCATGGTCTTCTGGTTGCTCTATAGCGTGCAACCTACTAAAGACATTGAATATGGTCTTAAAGTAATAAAAGTTATTACGCCTGCTAATAGCCGTACAATTAATAGGTTCGTCGCTTAGGCTCGCCTCGTACATATCCAGTACGGCATTTCTTAGGTCCTTAAACTCGCCATCGCTACGGCACTCTTCTAAAATTAGTAAATGTTGCGCATCAATCTCTGCGCCTGTTGGTAATTGATTTTCTGGTGTTCGCATTAGAAAATAATTTTAATTAATAAAAACAGCGTAGTCCCCTCTGGTACGCGAACACCACCAATTGCAGAGCAAAAGGAATGAGAGAAACTACGCCTATCGTAAATGATTAAATTAATTTTGATTGCCTTGCAATTCAATGATGTTCGCACTACAAACATACAAAAAAAAGCCAACACCCAAAGTTAGGGCATTGGCCATGTAGGTACAATGATAGATTTCTATGAGTTAAAAACCAGACTTCTTTTTAGTTTTTTCTTTGGCTTCCTTTTCAGCTTCTTGTGCTTTTTTATAATCATCCAAGTTGTAGATTCCCATATTTACAACATAAGAACCTTCTGTTATTTTTACGGGTCTTAATTCAATCATTAGTCCTTTTTCTTCGTTTCCAAGTAGCAGACCCATCTTGTTATAAGGTGAAAATAGTAGTGGAACGTCCCAATACTCGGGCTCAGAAATTAGTGTGTAACCTTTCTCTTCGAAAAAAAGACGTGTTTTTTTTAAGTAGATTTCACCTTCTTCGTTATTCATTCCAAAAGTAAAGCCTTTTGGTTGCATTACTAAAACTACTAATTTATTGTCTTGTTTTACCAATCCACCACGCCTTAACTCCCAAATAACGCCATCGCCTAGGTCTACATTAATGTATTCGTCCTTGTTATTTTTGTGTTCTTTTTTAGCTTCCTTTATGGGCATTCCATAGTAAAGGCCTTTAAAAAGGGTAAGTTTTTCTTCTTGACTAGCCGATAAAACAAAAAAGGAGAATAAAATAATAGCTAATTTTCTCATAACGTAAATTTTGGTTAATCCCTGCCACTAAATTATAAAAGAATTATCTCCTATCTATACGTATAACTACGTAGATTTTTGAGACGTTTTGGTATAAAAAAAACACCTTAAAAAGGTGTCTCATACTGTATAAGAGGTTAATTTAAATAGTAAAACCGAAGTGTAAAACTTGGTGCTCATCATAATTAGAATCTTGCTCTTGTATATCTATTTGCTTATAAACAATATAGGTTAGGTCTGGTTTCTCCCTCGTAAAAGCCCCTTTTTTGGTTTTATCAACAAAATCTAGGAGCTCATCAGCTTTTTTGCTGTTAGGCTTCTTAGTTGGTTTAACTTCTTTAGACATCACTTTGTTATTTAAAATTAATTTTTCGTTTAGAGTCTCGCTCTATATCGTTTTTCAGCGATTTTAAATCTATTGCAAATTTACAATTATCGCAGATTAAAACGTCATTATCATTAATGTTATTATTAGTAGGTAATTTTAATTTTTTTATTTCCGCACTCGTTAAATCCAGGTAGCCTTGAATCTTATGAATTTTGCCACATTTTGGACATACCGTTTTGGTTTCTATGGCATCAACTACTTTTTGGCCTGGATTTGGAGGTTTAGCAGGAAAAATTGGTTGAGGCAGCCTTGAACGCACCGTTTGTTGACTCGCGGTTACAGTTTTTAAAATAGATGTTTTTTTGTACCTGAACATTTTATAAGCAGATGAACCAGAATATATCAATCGAATAACGGTTTTAATTCTGTATACAATTTCAGCCAAATTTGGGTCATCGTCAATATTATCAATTATCAAAACATCTTCAAGGTCTTTTATTTTTAATGATCTTCCATGTGTCTTCCAATAGGTATGATTTGCGAACTTTTCGGCAACTTCATCAGCCCTTTTCTTTCGCATTTCAGGTGTGACCTTTATACCTCTAGTTCTAGTGACATTCCAATTTTTAAACTTGTAGTTTTCCAACCATTCTTTTACAAGAACCTTAGCAAATTCCAAAGAATTAATAACACCGTTTAGTTCGCCAGGGCTTATTTGCGCTACCATAATAGCATCAAACGGATTAAGTCTCCCATGAGTACTAGCTTCTTTCTTTTTATTCTCTACCCATTCTTTATAATCATGAGCGGAGCATACATATCTGCCAATTTTTACTTGTGCATCTATAGGTCCTAGAGATCCCGTTTCCGTCATCGATATATTATCTCCAGAAAGTGCTAAAATTGTCCCCGCGCTTTTAGCTTCAGAAGCAATAATAAAGTTAACTTGTTTAAACTTATTATGTAAAAAAATAGCGATTTCCTCGGCCGCTTCTCCACTTCCCCCAGGGGTTTCTAGATACATATCGATAGAATTGCCTCCGTCCTCTCTTAATATGTCTTGTATTGTATAAAAATCTTCTTGTTCTAGAGAAACTTTGTGTCCAGGCATGCCGCCTTTAGAAATATCACTCGAAAAAATAAATAAGTCTCTTGTTGTATATTTTTTATACTGCGATAACAACCTTGTGAGCTCTTTTTGCAGATCATGATAGCCCATGCCCTTATTAAGGTAATCGTTTAAAATACTCGCCATAAAACAGTGTTAAAGGGCTATTAACTAAGGGTATGTAAATATATAAAAAAGAATACAACTAAAAAACCACCACAAAACTGTGGTGGTTTTCAACTAACTAAACTTAAACAACTCTAATTATTATGAAAAAATTAAGTTCTACTTGTTTCAATGAACACATGGTCTCCAGACCCGGCGTCTATAGCGTTAAAGGTTATGGTGGCACCGCTTAGGCCTTGCCAGTCTACACCACCTACTAATATAAAATTGGCATTAGTCGACTGTATCGTTGCGGGGTTGGTACCACCACTACCAATAAGGGTATATTTACCGTTATTAGTGGCATTGGTAAGGTCTGTTATTACGGTTGCTACCGTGTTATCCGTTAACTGGTATTCACCATCACCATCGGTAACATCGACCGTTGTAGCATCAGCAGCAATTACTGTTGCAGAAGCTTCTGTAAAAGTACCGGGGTAGCGACCAGGCATTAAGTCTGTTTTAGCAAACTGCTGAAACTTTATCAACCCCATGGTGGCATCGTTGTTGTTTTGCGCCTCTACAAGTAAGCTTAAAGGAGCGCATTGGCTACCATATATGCGGTAAAATGAAGAGCCGCCTCCACAGGCACCAACTTTTACACCTACGATAAGGCTTTTGTTGGTCCAGTTGGCCACAAACTCTTCGAACTCTAAAGTACTACCAGGAAACGAGAATTCAGGTAATGCACTTATGGATACATTATCCTCTTCGCCTTCACTGGTTACAGGTAAGCTGGTCTTTGATGCGGTAACTTGCATTTTGGTAACATACTTTCCGGCATTCATCACAAAACTACCTACCATTTGCACGTTGTTGACGTCTCGGGAAGGATGTGTAGCAATATCAGCCACATCTATGATAACAATTTCTTGGCTTTTGTTCTCAGCAGAACCTTTGCCCTTAGAAATTAAACTTGGTTTTACGTAAGTCATTGTTTTTTGTATTAATAGTTAAACAAAAACCTTGGCCTTTACTTTCGCAAAGGCCAAGACATATTAAGATCTAGAGACTTCAACAAACTTGCTGCCGTTGTACTTCACTTTAAGAATAGATCCGGCATTTGCCGTAAACGCAGCACTTAACAAGAAGTTACCACTATTAGCAATTGTCGTTGCGTTGGTTGCAGGGTTGCCACCTTCAATAGTATAAATCTCATCTTTAACCGCATTGGTAATATTGGTGAATGCAGTGGCTCCCGTATTGGCCTGTGTTACAAACCAGGTACCATTGGTTGCATCGGCGCTGGTAGCATCAGCTGCTAAGGTTACCTTAGACTCCAATGACACCTCAGAAGCAACCGTTCTGCTATATTCCAAGAATTTGCTGTTGGTATAGACCAGTGTCAACTTATCACCTTTGGCCATGGTAAAGTCGGCGCCTGTAGACAAAGCAATATTGGCGTTGTTCTTAATGGTCGGTGCATTGGTAGCATCATCACAATAGAGGTACACGTATTGGCCATCCGTAGCATCATCAAAATTTGTAACATCGGTTGCACTGGTATTGTTTCCACCAATCTTTAAAGCATGGTGCTCAGAGACGCTCGGCGTACCATCATTGGCGGTTACCGGTACATAGACATCCGTTAAGAGCTCAACATTGTTAGAGAAGAAGATTTGATCTTCATAGGTTACTGTAGCATTGGGATCTACGTTGGCACCGAAGGCTTTAAAGTAGACGCCCAACTTATAATCAGCAAAGAAATTGATTGCTCTTACCGCCTTTTCAATTGTTATTAGGCTTTCTTCACCTGGACGGTCTACCATTAAACCTATATTATCTTCGGTTGTGATGTAAAAGAATCCCGTGCCTTCTAGTTGAGGGTGTTTTACAAACTCTATGTTTGGCATATCATCGATATGTGTTGTCACCCTTCCGTAATCTGTGTTGGTACCTTTGGCTGCTTCCCTACCGTCTACATACCAACGATGAACATCACTACCAACACCTAATTTTAAAGGCGTGTTTCTAACATCAATCGGTAATTTATTTTTACACACATCATTTAAGACATCATAGCTGTTAGCGGTTGTTAAAGGATCTACGTCAAACGCTTGGTAGTCTGTACCTCTGTGCTTATCAACTAGTTTTAAGAAACCGGTCATAGCATTTAAAAAATCGCCAGCAGTATCTGGTTGCTTTTCAGGATCACTATATACACCTTTAAATACTGATATCTTATCTTCTTTACGTGCTTGTCTCAATAATTTTTCGATAAGGTATCTAGCAAAAGAATCCTTATAAGGAGTAGAGCCTTCATTAAAGAACATGTTTAACCAGCTTTTTTCAATAGATTTTAGTTCACTACTTTCCCATTTACCATCAATCTGTTTGTCATAAATCTTGTTTTTAACAGGTACAAAACGTTGCTTGTTTTTAGGTAAATAGGCCTTTTTAAATGCTTGCGTAATCTGTCCGCTAACTATACTTGCAAAAACAAACTCATCTTGTACGTTAGATACTACGGACCAATGTGCAGGGATATCGTAACCATCCATAAGCATGTCCATAATCTCGTTAGAATTTCTACGTGCATAAGCCCCTAAATCTTGGTTAAGCTTATCAATGTTTACCTTATCCCAAACGGTTGAAGCACTAGGTACGGCTCCTTGAGCTTGGGCATCTACAACACGTTTATTCCATGGGCGATCTAGGCCGTCATAGCTTTCGTTGCTTGCAAATAGGTGGGTTTTACTGTGTTTCACGACTTTAAGGTTTTTGTTGCCAACTATAATCGTCGCCGCAGGTATGTCCTCTTCAGGCAGATCCTTTAGCTTTTCAATGTTGGCGGCCTGTTGGGCATTAGTTTGTTTTAATTGCTTGTTTTCGGCCACTAATTCTGCCATAGCTTCGGCCACGGTCTTGGCATCTGTGGTAGGCACTTCTGGTGCCGGCTCGTCATCATCGGTTTCACCTGCTGGTGCCGGATCAATGTTGTTTTCCGCTAGGAAATCGCTGTACATCTGTAACGCTTCGCTGTTATCAGCTAAGGCAGCAATCTCATCGTTAAACTTAGCTTCGAAGATGTCTGCAAACTTTGCCATATCCCCTTTCGGTTCTTTACCTCCAGAAGCAAGCTTATTTACTTTCTCCTTGTCTTCTGCGGATAGCTCTAGTTTTTTAGCGTGGTCGGCCTTGAAGCCCAACGCTTTTAAAACACTAGCTTTGATCATGTTCCAATTTTTCATGTGTTTTGGATTTTAATAGTTAATAATTGTTTGATATTAAAGACCTTGCAGAAGCAAGAAACTTTACTTTTTCAATAGCCCTATCCATATTGCCTATTTGATCTATAAGACCTAAGTCTAGCGCTTCTTTGGCGTAATACATTTTACCCGATAAGACTTCATTTTGTTTTTTGAGGTTGGGGCGCTTGGCCTTAACATGGTTTTGAAACTGAATTGCCAAAGGATTCAGCATTTCTTGTTTCATAGGCTCGTAATCATTTTCTAAAGCAGCCCTAAAGTCTTTGTTTTTGTTAGTGGATTGGTCTGCATAGATTTCGTGTAGGGTTATACCCATCTCTTCGTAGAATTTTTTGTAATCGGCAAACTGAATCATAACCCCGATACTCCCAAACATGGCAGAGATATCATTTTCTGCCATTATATAATCCGTTGAAGAGGCTACATAATAATTAGCCGAGGCGCACAAGTCGCATAAAGCAACAACTGGTTTTTTACTCTTAGCCAAAAAATCAAGGTAAGGCGCAACTGCCGCTACAGAACCACCACCACTATCCATCAGCCATATTTGCCCAATAATGTTTTCGTTAGATTCAAACTCATTGGCAAACCCGACTAATTCATCTGCGCCATAGCTACACCAGTCCCCATACTTTATCATTGGGCCGTGTATAGCAACTACACCAATACTACCCTCTGGTATTTCTTCGTCATTATTTACATAAACACCACCAGGAGATAAAGCTTGCCTTACTTTAACAGCGTCAGGTCTTGGGTCTATCTCTTTTTGGGTTTTATTAAGTACGTTACTAACGACATCGGCATAACTTAAGGCAATGCGAGGTTCCATAAACCAAATTCCCCGCTTAATTTCAGAAGCCGTTTTAGAAAATATCATTACATACTAAAGATTGTATTTAACATTGTAATGATACATCCCTATATAGCATTTAAAAAGGACACTAAATTTTGGATGGGAATTTTTGGTATTAGAAACCAAAAAAAAATTATAGACAAATCACTACAAAATGAGAGCGAATTTTAACAGTTTTTGGTGGTTTTTAAGGACAAAATTCCGCTATATTTTATAACTATTTAATAATCAGTGGTTTATTGGATTTTTTGGCGCGATATTGCATTTTTCTAAGACTTTCGAACGTCAGTTTGTTGATATGGATGCGATTTCTGAACATAAATTGAGCAATAGCATTATGGGTTATTCCCTTTTTGGTACCCTTGATTTTAAGGTTGGCATATACGGCTCCATCGACAAATGCGATAAGCTCTGTTTTTAAAACTTGCTTTAAGTGCTTAATCACAAATTGGAGTGCGCTCTTAGACAAATGGTACTTGTTATATCTGCCATCGGGCATACCCTTGTAGTCCTGGCAAATCGAAGATCTTATTTTAATATAAAAATTAGAGTTGGTCTTTTTCATGCTCTTAGAAACCTCTAACGATTGATAAAGGGTTTCGCCATAAAATGAATCTTTTGTAATAACAGATTTTGTACATTTAGAACCGTCCGGCAAGTCTTCTACTTCACAACCCAATTTTCTAGAAAAATAATACACCAAATGCTCGGGAATAGGAAATGGCACTAATTGGTATTTATCTGAAGACATCTGTATTTGGGTTTACCAAATATAGACAATAAACTACATATATAGAATAAAAACTATGTAATTATTCAAATAAGTGCTTATACTTATAGGTACTTAAGTCAAATCCTTTGATGTCCGAAGTATCTTTAAAGTAATCTACCTTATTAGTGATGTCTGGATAGTTAGTGTCTACAGTTCTCCTATTGAAGTCTCGACTAATAGGGTAGGCATCTAGCTCCGAGTTGTTATAATCATACCTCAAGATAGCATGCAGATCGTTTTCAGAGGTGTTTCTGTCGAGCCATAATTTGGTTTCAGATTCACCCAACATTAGTGGCTGTCTGTTCTTGGTATTATGTATCTCCTTAAATAATGGTGTAGCCTTCTTAGTAAAAATAGAGTAGGTGCATAGCCCACCTCTCAAAACCGAATAAATGCCGGCCAACGACATTGGCCCATCATCCTTTTTCTTAAAATGAAATGGAACCGAAACCTTATTCGGTAATTTATGTGACTCATAAAACCCATCTACCGGAATAATACATCTGCGATGCAATATAGCCTCATTATAGTTATAGAAATAATGCCCAAAGGCTTTTTCACTTTGCGCATTAAGACCTTCGCCCCATTGCCGCTGGCCTTTGTAATATTCGTTTACATTTTCGGGTTCTATAGTTTCGGGTACTATACCCCATTTAGCAACAATTAGATATTGAGGTGCTTCTTGCGGAATGATTAGCTGGTTAGCGTGCAAAAAACCATTGTTGTGGTACATCGGTATATCAAAGGCGGCTCTCGAATCTTCTTGTTTAGGGTATAGACCAACGCGGTAATAGATCTCTTTATCTTTTACACTTCTGGTGTGTTTGGTATTGTAGCACACTGTTAAAGGGGTTTGTGCAAATATAGCTATTTGCTCCTACTGAGCATCACCATTTCCTTGAAAACCTCTATGGGTTCGATATTACCGGTAAGCTGTGCCAATTTTTTTTGTTGTTTAAACCTGTCCAGGTCCAACCTTTTAAGAGTATTCGCTTTTTGAAGGGAATCAAGGACTTTGATAGAGTAAGAGATAGCCATTACCTGCATAAAACGCTCTTGCTGATCGACGCTAAGGTTTAATAGGCTATTCGCTTTAATCAATTGGGTAAAGGCTTGTAGGTAATCGTATTTCATAAGACAAAATTACCTATAAATGTAGTAAGTGATTGCTTGTGTTTGTAGCAGGTTAATTGTTGTTTACAAGTAGGTTTAGTAATTTGCTTTGACGCATAGCAAAGAACACGAATATTATCATAATAACTGCAATCCCCATAAATCCATACAATATAACAGAGCTATCAAAGTTTTCTTCCTTTTCGCTGTCCTTTTCTTTTTCCTGGACTTGTATTTGTGAATTATTACGCTCGTTAAGTTTTTCTTCGATGCGTGTCCAAATCTCATCAGCTGTGCAATCAACATCAACACTGCCATCGGGCTTATAGTAAATGGTCTTTGTTAAGGCACCATCCCGTAAGGTCTGTATAAGTTCTTTTATATCCCCATTTTCGTCGCGCTCTCTTTGTTCTATGGGTATAATACCGGAGAATATCTGGCCGCCATCGCGCTTTTCTTCTGTCACTTTTGTCGACTCTTTTACAATGTCGTTTTGAGTAATGGTATCTCGCTTTGCCTTAGCTGCTTTTTTTTGGATATCGCAACCGCAAAGGAAGACCAAGGCAATAGCTATACAATAGAAAATATGTTTCATGATTAATTGTGCGGGTTATCCAGTGTTTTGTATTCAATCCATACTTCTTCTCCTCTTAACAACGCATTCCTTACTTTGGGATACATTCGCTTATAGGCAATTGTGCTGCTTCCTATAAAGTTTTCGCCTCTGGCCTGTGTATCACCAACAACATAGCAGGCATCGGTATCCTCATCATCATTACCTATATGAACTAGCACAAATTTAAAGTTAGGTACCTTGGTTATTTCTAACATACCCTTATGCCATTGCGGGCCAAATCGTTTTAGATAACGGTTGTGAAATCCCCCTACCTTTCTGAATTTTACAGGATATCGCCCATCCGGAATACGAGTTTCTCCATAAACCTTAAAGTTTCTAAACTCATCTTCCAATCCGTAACATTCGAAATTTCCGTCAATGATCATAACCGAATTTGTATGATCCTTCGCGCTATTATATCTTGAAACCAAAATTTCCATAACTAACTATTTTTACTATTTTCATTTTTTATTGAATTAAACAAGGCTTCCAATACGTTTATAAAATATTTTCTTATCAATGAAATCAATGACGTCATTATATCGATGTTCTTAACTTCTTTTCCTGTCTTTATGGTCAAGACATTACTAAATATTGAAATACCATCACTAACAATTAAAATATCCATGACCACATTAACGAACCATTTAAAATCATAACTCAACCCTTTACCAATAAAAGCCAATGTCATTGGCACCAATAGCACACAAAGCTTTGATATAAAACCATAACCTAGTTTTTTCATTGAGAATTTATATCCTAGTTTAAGAGACTTAACCACACCTAAAACAGTATCTATGACCATTAGGTAAAATAGAATCTTTACGACATCAACGTCCATTTCTAGGTATATAAACAGGCTGTAAATAAATGCCTTGATCTCATTATAGTATTTCCCAATCGCTTGTAGAATATCTTGTAACCTTGTGTTTAAATAATACGTCATTTTAATCTCTTTACTCACCCTCATAAGTAAATAGCAAGTTTATATAGTCGGGTAAGGCTCGTCCAAATATTCTGTCCTTTCACCGTTCTTTATTTTGTTTATCCATTCGGCATCCCATCCATCCCTAACAATATTACAACCAGCGTTCTCAAGAGCGTAGTCAAAGGCTTCATCAGGTGACTTTAACAAAGGCTCAACGCCCAACCATTCGAAGGCCGTATTTGTAAAAAAATCACCTGGCAATTGGTCACCTCTTTTCACCCCTTGAGGTTTGTTGTCCTCAAACCATTTCCAAGACTTCCAGTTTTGAGCATTCATTTCTTCTATTGAATAGGTTAATCCAAATTCTTCTCTTACATCATTTATAGATACTATTTTATTATTAGCAGTAAAAATCAAAGGACTATGGTTTGGCTCCCATCCAAAATGATTGAGTATAGCGTCATGTATCGGTGTGCCGTAATCATAATAGTTGCCATATTGGTTCAGCTTAATATTTCCGTTGGCTCTTATCAGGCGCTTTTTCATGTTCCATACTACATTCCCGACAAAATCACCCCTTCCATTTGCGTAGAAATTGGCAAACCTGTGAGATACATTGTAAAACAGATTGTTTAAAAAGCTAATACGATCAGTATAGTCATAAAAGTTGTTGCCATTTGAGTTTTGAGAACCAACCAAAGAACCTGTTTTACTTTCGGCAAAAAAGCAATTTTGTATGGTTACGTCCTTAAAGTCCTTATTGGTGTCCGTTACGAAACTGGCGGCTTCGTCCTCTCCGAAACTAAATGAAAGATGGTCTAAAATAGAATTAGTCAAATAATAACCGCTAAAGGCATCCTTGTCTTTCGTTCCCCTTCTTTTTCTGAAATACCTGAAAATATTATTATTCCCTTTTAAGATCAAGGTTTCACCCGTTATGGTAATGCCTTTTCCGTTCGGGCCTCTCAAATCTATTGAGGTATTGTTAAGGGTCATATCCAAACGTTCGGGAAGAATTATATTACCCTCTACGGCTGTCGTTATCCTAAGACCGTTTTCTTGAGCTGCAAGTTCCAATGCTTCGCCAAAACTACCCTCTCCGCTATGATTTAAATTGGTAATAACATACTCCTCTTTTTCCTTGCCACCGGTTGCATAAGCTCCCGCACCCATAGCACCTTTAAAGGCAAGGTTATCTGGAATTGTGATAATTGGAACATCTTCAAGAGCGTCTTCACAACCTGAAGCATTGTTTAACTGATCCTTTAATAAAGCTATTTTGACGTCCTTTTCGCTTAGCTGTATTTCTAGGTTTTCGATTTCTTTCTCGAGATTTTTGATTTGCTCCTTAAGTCCTGAATCACCATTATTTTTCTTCTCGTTTTCGTGCCTCAACTTTAAAAGTTCAAACTCTTTTTTGTGTATTTCATCTAGTAAACTCATTTTGTAACTTTTCTTTTATTAATAACTTAAACCATCAACCAACCTATTTAATCCCAATGAAGACATAATACTTTCGTACATAACCTGATAGCCCGTATCGTTAGGATGGAGGCCATCGGCAAGTAAACTGTCTATAGTAACATCCTTATTTCTACAGTAATCAAGAAAGTATTGGTAGTTGTTTATGTAGTCCAAATTCATTTCCGTTAAAACCGAAGCAATGGTATTCGCAATGCTAGCCATTTTTATCGACAAGCTATCTCCAGAAACACTTAAGGGGTTTGAAATTGAAAATATAATACTCACTCCGTTTTCATCACAGTATTTTTTCAAAAGCCTTAAAGAAGTTTTTAGACCGACCAGAGTATTAAGCACCCTGTCATTTACACCGACCTGGCATATTACTATATCGTCATCATTTTCAATTATCGATCCCCTATTTGCATAAAGAATTGAGGTATTTATCCCGCTAATACCGAAATTTTTGCTACGAGCTATTTTTTGCACTTCAAAACCGGTCAGGTAAAATCGGTTTCCTGTCGAACTCGGATTTCTGGTATTTGTATTTCGCAACTCTATTTTATGAGTTCCTTCCGTCAATCCAGTAACGGAATGCTTAATATTAACCTGAATAGGATTTGAATAGGAATCAATTGATGAGTTAAAAACATCATCAATATATACATCTATTATTCCCGAAAACGTACTTGTAGAATATATAACATCAATCGATGTCCCATAAAAATCTAATTTTAAAATTGGGTTTGTGTTAAGATTTAGAAAGTTGTATGCCGCCGTTGTACCATACGTGGCATAAACGAAAGCCTCTAATATATTGATAGAAGAATTGTCCAAGCCTATCGCATGCTTGACCCCATTATATTTTTCATCGACATACTCGGTAAATGAATTGGCCCAACAAGTGGATGATCCATCATTGGCATTGACAGCTCCATATATATTTTCTCCATTAGTATTCCATCCCGTTCCACCCTGACCAGCAACTATTGAATCGCCGATCAGTTTAATGTTGGTCCTTACTAAGGGGTTGAGCAAGGGTTCTATTACTTTTTTAGGTGATCTAAAAGCTAAATTCTCTATTTCATCTAGTGTGTCCTGAGGTGATTTTAAATATGGTATGCTCGTATAATATTCTTCGATGATTGTTCTCTCTGTACCTTCTTCGGTCTGAGGATCTACAGCTTCTGCATTGGTAAAGCTTTGTCTAATGAAATAAGTATTTGCGGGTGTTGTAAAGGTATCGTTATTCGGAGAAGTTCCAGAAATATATTGTCTATTTTGGTTATAAAAAGCCATTTGCCCTGTACCAGAAGTAGCATATTGTGTAAGGGCTTTTGCTCTAATAAATGGTGTAGCCTTATAGGATGCCGATGTCACTTCGTTGCCTGTACTTAGAGAAATGAAAGTATTGTCTATTAGATCATCCTTGTTTATAATGTTTTTGCCCGTTAGGATATCTGCCTTGCCTAATAGGGAATTGAAAATTTTATTACCACTGATAGCGTTAGATTCTAAAGGTTGAATTGTTCCAATAGGTGTAAGGGTTACTGGGTATTCTATTAGTGAGTAACTCGCTCCTTGCTTAACTATGATTGATAATCCATTTGATAGATCTACCGTCAGATTACCTGCATTTACATAAGCTCCAGACTCTATTGCAAAATAATATCCATCTTCTGTTGGTGTTTCGGAAATTGCGAGCGGACCTTTTAAATCCGATGTAATTGTTTGGTTATTGTTGACTTTCTTGCTCCATATCGAACCATCATTTCTGATGATGTCACCGTCAACCAAAGGAATTGCACCTGCGCCAAAATTAAAACTACCAGAACCCACAACGATATACTCAACATCTTTTTGGTCCGTGTCGCTGTTGGATAGAGCCGGAGTATTGGTGGCTAAATCCCAATTTCCGCCATTTGAGACTATTTCTTTGTTGTTTTTTTGAACGGAAGGCGCAAAAAATTCTATTTCATTATCATGGTAAACTGAAAGCCGACCTCCATTGGTACCTATACTTCCATTACCAGCTGTATTAAAATCAACATAACCCTTAGAACCATCACCAACAGTCATTTTTTCTCCGACGGCTATACTGTTTGTTGTAACATTGTTTCCTGCACCATCCGTTACTTGTTGAAAGTTTTGAGACCCTCCCTGACCTGGTGATGAGTTATCTGGTAACTCGAATTGTAAGGTGTCGGCCTCAGCAACCTCAGTAGTTAAAATCCCGGAAACACCAATTTTTAGATTAGAATTGTTGTTTACAAGTTCATAAGATGTAATATCAGCCCTTAGGTTTGTATTATCATTAACGTTGAGAATATTTAAGCTAAAACTATTGGTTGTGCTCAGTTCTGAAGCTTTTTCCATGATCTTGCTAAACTGCGGATCAAATATGATATGAGTAACGTCGGCTCCAGAATAGAATAAAATAACAGTGCCTTGTGCTGCATTTGAGGGGTCTATACCAGTATCTGTTGTTAAGACCTTAATACGTTTTTGTTGCCAATCCTGGCTTTGAGGGTTTAACCTTTGGTAGCTATTGTTTTGATATACGTAAGCGAAATACGTATCCAGCGCAACGTAAATTTTTGTTGAATCACCCTGTGGGGGAAAATTGGTTAAGGAATTTTCAAAGATTATAAATTCTGATCCTCCGGTTAATTCCCAAACAGATTCAGTTGTATCCCATCTCGCAATTTGTGGTGTTATCCCTGCACCGGCGTCTATAAATGCCCAAGCGTTAAGCTCTCCTATAGGATGCGCCGCTTGTAAAGCGGCTAGGCTTGTATGAGAATTATAAAATGGATTAGCTGAAGAAATTAGATTGTTTTCTACCTCTTCAATTTTATCCATAGCAGCGTTTGTCTTATCCTTTAATTCGTTTGCATCAGCATCAAAAAAAACAGCCTCGGATTGGTTAGAAGAACCTGCTGTCTTATCGCTATATGTTATTCGTTCTAACATTAGCTGAGATAAAAATTAAAATCATAGTTAAATCCGTCTATATTAATACCGTCATCAGTTTGAGCGCCTCGGTATTTGTAGGGAATGGGAGAGGATCCACTAAAAACGATTTGGTGACCATTAGTACTATATGAGGTAGTGCACGGAAGAGGTAATTCTACCGAAGACAACTCATATACTTCATTATCTTCAGTCTTTATCATAATCTGATACTCACCAGCAACTAGATCGTTGAACTTTTCAAAATCTGACTCTGATAGACCTGGATAAGACAGACTGAGACGTTTTCTGTGCAGCACACCAGATTCTGTGGTGCTGCTTGAATTTGTGAGTGTAATTTTTGAAGGGGTATGATAAACTGTGGTAAGATTAGAAATGTCTACGTTATTATTAACCGACTTAATCTGAACCAAGCAGATATTGGTAATAAGATTTCCGTTTTTATTGAACACCATATTACAATGATAATTCTGTCGTTTAGGTCTAAAAAGGACAATTTTGAGATAAACTTTTCAGAAATTTTATTTTTTGAGGCGATATTCTACCTATGTGGAATTTCGAGGAAAAGAGTTCCACAATTCCAACAAATTGGTTAAAATATTGATAATCAATATTATACATTAAAAACAAATGTAGGAATTTGTGGAACCACCCTTAAAAATGTAGGAATCGAAAAAACTAGTTCCACAAATTCCTACAAAAATTCACTTTAAAATACTAGTGTTTTATCTTTATAAATAGATGATATATAGTATATTAAGTGTTAATCTCTATTATTTGTTGGAATTGTGGAACCGTGGAATCGAAAATCTCAACCATTTTTTCGCTAAAAGTTTTTTATAAATTAGGGTTGCGGGATTTTTGGGTATTAAAAAACCCTTGAAATTTTCAAGGGTTGGATTGGTGTTTATGAATCGTAGTATAGGAAGACTACACTAATTTTATATTAAACTAAAATCATAATTTCCTTTCCCATTACACATTACAAGTATCGTTTTACCTGTTTTAATTAATTCTTCAGGAGCTTTTAGTCTATTGTTTTCAATATTTCGTTTTGCTGTGTAAATGACATTTTTAACCTGAAATGCACCCACTTGTAGGTAATATCTAACCCCTTCATGTGTTATTATTTTATAATTAGTTGTTCTTCTTGCGTTCTGATTTCTAACTGCCATTTTTCTAGTATTTATTAATTTTATGTTGTAAATATACTTATGATTATTTACATATACAAATATTATTGTAAATATTCTTATTTTTATTTACATTTGTTTTATGAACAATAATATTACTTCGCTTTATAGCGCCGTTATAGACAATAGGGTTGTATGTATTGATACCAACCTTAAAGACTTTCATAATGCCTTTGAAAAGATTTGTACAGATTGTAGAAATTACCAATGGTTTTATAGGCAATTTCAAGCTGCTGATTATTTTGAGTGGAATGGCTATCATTTTCAAAAGCTGGTTTAACTACAGTTATTTAAACATTGATAATTGCTTTTGCTTTTGAGCTGCTGCATCATTCAACCATAAACATTCTACTCGATCAACGGCTCCATCCGCATGTGTTGATTTTGAAATACACAGCCAATCTTTATATAAATCGCTGTAAAGGTCAGAAGGATATCCACTCAAAATCACCATTCCCTGTGTTTCATTAATGACATTAAATAAGTCGATATGATCTTGATTTGACATCTCATGGGCATAAGCAGCATTTCCCCTTTTCATATTTCTTGTTGAATGCACATAAGGTGGGTCTATATAATGCAAAGTATCTTCAGTATCATGGGCTTTGATAACATCGATAGCTGGTCTGTTTTCCACTACAACGCCTCTTAACCTTTTCACAAAGCTATCAATCATTGTAGGGTAGTTATTCCAGTCATGCGCCGGCGTAGTACCGCTTCTGTTAGAATTAGCTCTAAAACCCGTTGCATACTTAGCATTAGTAGCAGCCGAACCAAAACCAGCAAATGACCTAAATATTGTTCTCCTGGCCTTTTCTACTGGATCAGTGATTAATTCAAGGTCAATATCACCTGTTTGCTCAAATTCCAACCTTGAAAAAGGAGTGAGTTCTAATTGAGATTTTAGGCTTTCAGAAAGATCCGGATCTCTTAAAACTTTGAAAACATTTACAACAACATCCCACATGTCATTATAAACTTCTGCATAAGACCTAGATTTTCTCAATAAAACACTTGCACCGCCACCAAAAGGCTCGACATAGACTTTGTGCTCAGGAAAATGTGATATAATCCATGGAGCTAATTTCCATTTTCCGCCATGATATCTTAAAACCGGTCTTTTAACTTCTGTTTTCAAATGCTACTGATTTTAATTATCGTATATTCCAACTTATTTTTCAATATGGAATTTTTAAAAAATTTAAAGCTAAATAAGTGGTATGTTATCGTTCTATACCTAGGTGTTGGTGCGTTAATTGCTTCTCTTTCATTTGAGATTGAATTTATCGAGAAAAAGTACTTATTTGGTTTAGGTATAGCCCTAATAATGATAGGCTTAGGTTTTATCGGTTCTGAAAAGACGCATAATGAGATTGCCTTTGGAGGAATTTTAAGTTGGCCAATCCATAAGCACAACTTTTTTACGGTGACTTCAATACTTATTGGTATTATATTATTAGGTCTATTTGGATTTAAAATCATAGCTGATTTATTATAATTACAGTATTCGTATCAATAAATTTTCAATCATTTTCGCGAGAAACATTATCAATCCAAAATCGATAAATGAAAATCTCTTTTTGTCGTACCATCTTCTTTTACACTTCTTTGCCATTGTCTTTGAATTTTACAGGTTTAGTGACTCTACTAATTCGTCAAAATATATGTTTACTGAATCTTTAAAATGATTGTGTTCTGGCTTATATAAAAATTCAGGGTACAACTCAATTTTGAGTTCTTTCAGTTTACTTCTGACATAATCCCTGAAGGATTGTAATTGTGGTATATGTTCGATATAAACTTCAATCCATAGATCAGTATTCTTAAGCACAGTCTCATATCTACTAGGATTGTTTTTATAAAACTCCACTGCTTCATTGAAGTAATCAATCTTAGCATTTAAATTGTTTAAGAATCTCCTTTGACACTTCGGGATTAAGTGGTAGTCTTTTACTATTTCCATCATCTTTGAATTTTACAATTAAATTTCACTACCACATTCACAGATGAAGTAGCCTGTTTCGCTATATTGGGCTGTATGTTCATCTATTGATACATAGAGACAACTGCCGTTACATTTTTCTAAGTTCATTTCAATTACTATTAAATTATACTTGTCGGGAGGTGGGAGTCGAACCCACGACACCAGCTTATTGCGTCCGCTATTCAGCTTCTCTGGTGGTCCTCCGTACACAAAGTGTCTCGGCATCCTCATTTTCAGACCAGGTAGAGTTCCTATTTTCAATCTCTGGCCAAAGTCATGTCTGTTATTAACCCGGTGTCGACTTCCGGTGGTGCCAACTTTCGTTTCAACTTACTTATTCTAGCTTTTTCGATTGAGTTAAAAGTTGGTCTTGAACTCAGGATTTAATTGCTGAGTTTATATCTCGATGCAGTCAAAGACTACAGTTAGTTTGTAAGCCCCTCCATGGTGAGGGGCTATTAAATTTAAAGACAAATGATAGTGTCGTCTTGCAAGTTATCTCCTACTTGCACAAGAACATGAGCGCGATAAATACCCATTTCAGTACATGATATCGACACGGGGGCCATATTCTGATCTGTAGCCGCATTATAATAACTCACTGAACAACTACATCCGCCATTGTGGAAATATACATTGCCATTACCTGCTTTAGGAGAGTTGAATAAAATAAGCTCGTACATTTGAAATTTTTCGTTCCAAATCTTGATGCCGTCATACTTTTTAGATATGTCTGCATCGAACTGCACAGTTTCTTCGTTGGATTCTACATCATCTTTTTGGCATGATGTAAATACGATAAGCGTAATTAGTAATAACCCAAGAATCTTGGTTCTCATGTGTTAGTTGCCTATTTCTAGGGCTTTATTAAAATGTTGCCTACTCTTTAGATTTTCGGCTTCCTCTATTTTAACAAGCCCTAACGAAGAATCATTATCTTTGAAGTTCCACGTTTAAAGACTAGCTTCGCTAGGACTTTATTCTTTAAGCTCTCGTTTCCGCGGGAGCTTTTTTATTTACAGTATTTATCACATCACCCAATTGGCAATGCGCTTAGGTTTATAATTATTTTCAATTGCTTGCTTCACCTCAGATATCGAAAATTCATTTCTGAAAGTGTGTCCTATTTTCTTTTCTACCTCAACGTATCTATCTAATAGTTCTGGATTTTCTTTGCCAGCAACTACAAGTGCATCAAATGGACTAAATATGCAGAATATACATGATAACCTGGGCATTCCTTTTGCGTATGCATCATGATAGGGTAGGCTATGATTATTGATGCAGCTCCAAACCCTATCTGTAGTCCAGTGTAGAATAGGATTGCACTCATATACTTCTCTGGTATTGGTTGTTAATCGTTTGATTAACGATAACCGTTTCTTTTTGGCGCGTTGAGGACTTTCTTCTTTTCTAAACCCAAAAACACTAAGCACTCTTTTAGCGTCGATTTTATTTGACAGCCTTCTAATAACTTTGTCCCCTGGTGCTCGTTTAAAATCACTGGTGCAGTATCTTTGATTACGGCTAGGCCACATCCCCCTTCTTTCGACATATTCAAGAAGATCCTCTGCATAGCCATTTTTATCAATACGTTTTTCAATCTCTACGAACAGCCCGAACATTGCCGCCTGTTTTTTGACCAGTTCCTTAGTGCCTTTCCATTCCATATCACCTAAATCTTGATGAGATACTTTGATTCTGCTCAACGGAAACTTTTGATGTTTGGCCATAGAGACGATCATGTAAAGAGCGCATACGCTATCCTTGCCTCCAGATGAGTTGACAACTACTAAATCATATTTATTTAAATCAATTTTCAAAACCTACAATTAAATTTCACTACCACATTCACAGATGAAGTAGCCTGTTTCGCTATATTGGGCTGTATGTTCATCTATTGATACATAGAGACAACTGCCGTTACATTTTTCTAAGTTCATTTCAATTACAATTTTTCGGTACGATAATCCAATGCGTACCATGTTCCTAATAAGGCGCAGCATATAAACCGCTCCCAACTCCAATCTGGATATATACCAGATATTAAAAAAACCATTAGCAAAAACATTGCTATTCTTTTAGCGAGTTTCATTATTCTATTTAGTTTAAATTTTAGTTACAATTTTAGTATACTGGTGGTTTTTCATTGACCTTAGACCAATGCGTATAATCGTTATGATTAAAGCCTACCGTTAACAAGCAAGCCATTTCGATTTCGTAATTATCATTATTAATCCAAACAACCGTTTCCGAATCACCAGGCATTTCTTCTTTCTTACTAATCCAACCATTGTTGTTTTCAATTCCATTGATAGAAATTGGTCTTTTGTAGTAAGTATATTTTGGGTGATATGCATTGAGAATTTCCATATCAATACCATCTAATTCTTTAGTTGAACTTGGATCATCAAATACATCTTTCAAGTTCAACCAGCCATCAGCATGTACATAATCCTTGACAAAATCCCAATGATGGGCATAAGCTTCTTTTATCTTCAATTCTTTATCAGTCATCTTATTTACACATTAAATTTACTTTCAATTCTATCTGTCTCTTCTTCTATTTTTTTAGATAAATAACCCTCGTTTCCTGTAAAGATGTATATGACCGCGTCAATCGGTATTGCTATCAAAAACAAAATTGCCAATACCACTATCCAAAATCTTACTATTGTCTTCATGGCCTTCATTTTTGTTTCCGTTTATTTTTATGGATCTTAACCCCTTTACCCTGCATATATGGCACTTTGTGATTTGCCAATATTCTGTCTAATTCTGGTTTACCCAATTTGGAAAAAGCACATTTCAAATCTTTTTTTGATTGTGCTAATCGTTGCTCTAATTCTTTGTTTTCAGTGTTCATAATAACTAGGTGTTTAATTTTTTATACTTTGAATTTTGCTTTTTTCGGACAGGCCTTTCAAATCCACTTGCTTTAATCTATAATCGATATAATCATTGCTGTTTGTTATTGGGACATAGATTCTTTTCTTTTTAAATAGTTCCTTTAGAGCTTCGTAAGAATGAAAGATGTCGGTAACATGCACACCTGAGAAGGTTTCTAGATCATCATTTAACACATAGTATGGCTGATCAAATTTTATGACGCCTTGCGCCAGCAAAAGGTCATTCCCTTTAGCTAGTCTTATCTGTGCCGATATGTAAAGTACATCATCCATTTTTTAGAAATCTATATCATTTTCATCTTTAGGGACATTACCGGTTTGACCTAACGGTATCTCTGGCATCGAATCTTTTATTAGCGTGATGAGCCCTTGATCTTTCATGGCTTCATAATCGAAGGCATAGCAGCTTTGTGGACCGGCTTCCCCAAAGCGTTCACTTTTTACCAAACCAATAAAGTAAGATCGGCTCTTAAAGTATTGACGTATCGTAGTCTGCCCTATTACCTCTACGCCCTCCCGTTTAGTAACCTCTTTATTGTAGTGCTGGTAAACACTCTTAAGACGTAGAAACAATATGTTTTTGCCTAGATTATTATTGTGCTTCTCCCATGTTTTATTACCGGTAAGTATCTTAAATTCTGGTTTTTTGGAAATTTTAAAATCACGTTCGTCCGAAACAATACCGTGTTCGAACAAAAACTGAATGATACTCCAGAATTCCGTTAGGCCATTGCTATCTGCAATCTGTTCTGAGTTGTCTACGATAAGCTTACTCAGCAGTTCTTCTACTTCTTCGCTACTAAAGGGAAAATTGATTTTATCCTTTAGGATATTGTAAGTGGTAAACAACATCGCTACGTTTCCGAAAATTCGCTCCTGGTATTCACTATCCTTTAGGTTGCTTTTTAGCGTCCTTACGGACTCAGCATGTACCGCAGGTAAGTTATTCTCGAAATACGCACGATGCTGCACCACATCAACCACTAAACTGCTGAGGCCTTCATTGGTCCAGTCTAGGATTTTGTTAAACTCGGTTTTCTGGTCTACGCTATAGTTTTTATTCTGAAATAATAGACTAACGGTCCTGGTGGCCAAGGCGTTCTCCATACGGGTAGGCATAAACTGGCCACAATAATATATGGCAGAGTTTATTTTATCGTATTGGGTACGTTTGTCGGCGGTGTTCATGCCTTTTTCACGGCCTATCCCGTTCCATCCGCCCATCATACCAGAAAAAATCTTGTCGTCGCACTGTTTATCCTGGTATTCGTCTAAAAATTGAACGGTGTTAACATTGCGGCTTAATCTTCTACTAAATCCCACATGCGTTGCTTGGGTAAGATCTAACGCCGGTAATCGGTAGTAAAAGAAGTTTTGAAGTATTTTGCCAAAAGCCGACTTGCCTGAATCTTTTTCTCCGAAACCTCCCAACAAAGGAAAGTAATCGTAATTGCTTAGAAACAAATCTCTAAAACATGCTGCAAAATTGAAAAGTACACCAACGATCCCCTTATCGTTAAAAACCGAATGCATTTGTTGAATCCAATCGTTAATTTTTACGTTGGCCTCTTTGTAGACAAAATACCGGTCGTTTTCGTACTTGTCATCTCCATCTTGATTGTCGTTGTGCATTACCGAAAAGGCGGGTGAATACCAATAATCTATCAAATCCTTGTATTCGTTTCTCTCGGTGTCGATTCCCTCTAAATGAATAATACCGTATTTGTTGACCTTACGAAACTTACCTTGCCAATAAACACCATCTGCAAAGGCAAAGAAGCCTTTTCGGTTCCAGCCCATGGTAAGGAGCTCTAATGCTGGTTGAAATTCTTCTTCATAACGATATACAAACTTGTCGAAATGCTCTGTGCGTACACCTTCGTGGGTTAGGAACATAAAACCACCAATACGAAATAAATAGCGCCTGAACTCCGAAAAATTCGCTAGCATATCACTGTCAAAGTCGATGAGTTTCTTTTTGCTCTTATGGTTGGTGATTTCGCAAAGGCGTTTGTTTTCTTTATCTCCCTGTATATGAAATAATGGTTGCAACTTAAAGTTGGTGCCTTGAAAAAATCCACCATTGGTCCGTTGAAAATGGTAACTATTACCAACGGTTACAAATCCATGTTGTAAATACTCCTCTTTGTCGGCGCCCTTAGGCAACCGAAGATTGGCAGTATTCTCTATACCAATTTTGTTTTGACGTTGCTCTGTGGCTTTTTTTTCTAGATTACCGATTTCGGTTTTTAGCGTACCTGTGGTAACATTAAATAGTTTTGATATCTGTTTTATGTATTCGCCTCGCTTTACCTCGTGCTTAACTGAGAATAAGGTTTTACAGATATCATCTACGGCTAATGCTTTTTTGTTGCTGTCTATCTCGGGGATGTCCTTAATGTCTTGTTTGGCTTGTTTCCTTATAGTCGCAATCAACTCTCTATAATTGGCGTTATGGGACTTAGCTTCTTTTAAGGCTTCTCCAGACAATTCTTTGAGGTGGTCATCAGTATGCATTTTGGCTTTGGCATCCTCAATGTTGCGTTCGGCTTCATCGTTAATGTCGTCTACATCGCGTTGGAACTTGTCTCGCTTTATATCGTATTGCTCTACCTTCCATAAAAGGGCATCTCTCTTATTGGCGTTAATCCAATATATCATGGCCTCGCCCTGTTGGCGTGCAAAAGAATCGGGATCTTCGCCTTCTGGTAAGACGCACAGGGATACTTGCAATCCATTGGCCAGGCATATATCTATATCCCTAATGGTTGCTTTATGGCCGGCCTCGTCACCATCTCTTAGCAATATAATTTCTTGACCATACTTTTTTATGAGTTGGGCATGGTTATCGGTCAATGCGGTACCACAACTGGCAATTGTATTTTCGCAACCGTGCTGAACCATACCAATGACATCGGTATAACCTTCGGTTAAAATAGCGGTGCCTGTTTTGCTTATGGCTCTTTTAGCTTGCCATAATCCATAGAGCACATTAGATTTTTTGTAGATTGGGGACTCCTTACTGTTAATGTATTTTGCATAGTTAGTATCTGCCTCGTTATTGGAGCGACGGCCACCAAAACCTACTACGGCGCCTTTATGGTTATGAATAGGGAAGATGAGCCGGTTTTTAAATACATCGTAGCCACTATTTTCTTTAGATCCGCATAAGCCCAATTCTTTGGCGATGGCCAAAGTACCATTTTCTGCGGCCCATTTATAAAGTTGGTTGGCATTGGGTGCATAGCCCAACATATAGCTTACTATGGCATCATCGGTAAACTTTCGTTCTTCTAGAATATCATTGATCCAATGCTCTTTCGGTAGTTGTTTTCTGCTAGCCACAAATTTGTTGCTAACCTTATCTAAGAGGCCAAACATTTCTGCCCTGGCATCTCTTTGGCGCTGTACCTCTGGCGTAACGGTTTCTTTTTCTAAAAAGATGCTGTGCACTTTTGCTATGGCCTCTATAGCCTCGATAAATTCGAGGCTTTGTTGCTCCATTACAAACTTTATGGCATCGCCACCTATACCGGAAGAAAAGCATTTAAACATCTGTTTCTCTGGAGATACACTGAATGATGCTGATCTTTCATTGGTAAATGGAGATTTACAGAAATAATTGGCTCCCTTCTTTTTAAGGTCGCTAACGTAATGGCCAATGGTCTTTACGATATCGGCTTCGCGTACTCGGTCTATACTTGCATCGGTGTATGCCATTAGTTAAAATCGATTTTGTATTGCTCTTTAATGGCTTTTAGTTTTGTGCTTTTACAGGCTTTTACCGTATTTTCTGCCTCAAAGTATTGAATAGCTATCTCTGCTGTTGGGTTGGTAAGTAACTTTTGCTTTAAGGCTTTCATTTCTTTTTCGGCCTCGATCTGTTTTTTATGGGCATCCCAGTGGGTTTTATAGTTGCCCATTGTTATATCTCGAATGGTTTTATAAATCCAAACTCGAAACTTAATATCTAGCCATGCAGCAAAATCTAATGCTAATAATTCATGAAAATAGTAACCGAGATGACCTCTATTCTCTAAAATTTTCACATCTGAATTCGCCGACTTCTCGGTTAATTCAAGTTCTTTAATTAACTCTTTTGTCTTTTCGTTGGCTAGGTAGTGGGAAGTTCTTTTATTAAATGCTTTTGCCATTTCTGTGGCATTAATCATAACATCGCCATCGTTTTGTAAAGCAAAATGAATCTGTGTCTCTTGATAGATAAATTCTAATATTTTCATAAGTTTTGGTTTTAAAAACACCTGGGCCAGTGAAGGCTTTAACACTAGCCCAAAGTGCTGCTATTAATCGCAGCGTTACGACATCGCTGCAAGGGTTAACTATTGTTCTCTTCTGTTACCAATTCTTCTGCTCCAGCTCTAAAAATTTCCTCAATTTCAAAAAACTTGAGGCCGTCTTGTCTTAATGCCCTTGTGATGGCTTTGAACTTGGCATGTGCTTCTGATCGTTTCATACTACATACATGTTGCTACTATTGTTAAAATTCCTATTGCTCCCAATGCTATTAATGCAAAAGCATAAGTTGACGGCTTTTCTTGGTAACTCATAGTTTATCGGTATTTACTACTACTATTTGTTTGGTACCAACTTTTATATTGAGATTGGGTTCTTGATATAAAAGCCATGTGGCAACTATTTTTGATTGATCTATTTTAGCTAGGGCGCTGACCAACTTTAAAGGGGGCAGGGGCTTTTCATCTACGTAAGCCAAGGCAACCATATAAGCGTCTAGCATATGGTTGAGGCTCGGTAAAGGATTGTATGGAAATTTGGAGCCGCTCTTCATGGCCTTATAGTAGTCGGAGACCGTATATAGAATATCGAAATAGCCTGCTTTACTCAATGGCTTTTTTACAGTGATGCTTTGGCGTGTAGCTACCGACCGTGATGTTGAAATAGACATGTTTACAATATTTTCTGTTATACTTTTCTTCTAGCTTGTGGCAATAAGCCGTAAAACTATCTGGTCTAGACTCCGAGGATGATGCCTCCCGTATGTGAGACAACTCTTGGATTAATGACCGTAAGGTTTCTGAGGGCTTCATCGCGCTCTAGGTTTAACTTTTTTAATATGTTTTGATGCTTTTTTATCTCTGCATCGATTACATCTAGTTTTCGCATAGGATGTGGTTTTTAATACCCTTTACTACAATGCTTACCTTGCTATCGCATCCGAATTTTTTAAAGAGGTTTTTCTTATGAAAATCGAAAGTGGATTGCGATATGCCTAAATGATCTGCAATAAGTTTATCGGGCATGTTGTCCATACACATATCTAATATCTTTAGGTCGCGTTGCGATAAATGGACGCCCTCTATGTCTATGTACTTAAAATCGAACTGCAGGGATAGGCAGTCTTTAGTTTCCCTAAAGTTTTCGCAGGGTTGCAATACTCCGTCTATAACGTCTGCATTATGATCTAGATCACCATACATATAATAGGTGTAGATTTCTGTTAACCTATTTATATCGTTGGCGATTTCGCTGTAGTGATTGGTAAGCACTTTGACGGCCGTATCATCGGTTAAGAAGAGTTCTTCTAATGCTTGGTAGATGTTTTTTGGTAAGGTTTCCCAACGGTGGGGATTACCGTACTGAAACCATAATACGGTCTTTGTATTGGCCTGCCCAACAAATTCTATATTTGGGTCTGAGGGTGAAATGCCTGCAGGTAACAATTGTTTTTCGGTAGGTTTGTTTGTAACTTTGCTTCGCATAAGATTGATAGTTTAATGTTTTAATCTTGTGTTGGTCCAGAGTCTCCAGCTCTGGATTTTTTTATTTATAATGTTTAAAGAATTCAACGAAGGCCCAAACCAGAAAGCCAATTGCCGGTATGATCAATAGGTCTGAATAAGACAAAAAGACGGACCAAACGTTAAAACCTTCTTGTTTAGATTTTTTTCTATGTTTTTTGATTTTCATTCTGACAGGATTCTTTTACGTTTAGCGGCTGTTTTTTTTAAAGCCTGTTTTCTGTGGCGGTATACTTCAAAAAGAGCCTCTTCAATTTCGGCATGCTCACAGTGCCCGTTGAGCACAGAACTTATCATACCCCTAGAGTAGGCATTGCCCTGTTTATTGGTAATACCTTTAATCTTTAAAGTCTGCAAGACTTCTGCCGTATAGTCTAGTTTTAATAGTTCTTTTAGCTTTTTAGATTCTTCACTGGTTATCATAGAAATCTATTATTGAATTGTTATAGCATTATTATTACATTTGTATAGTAATACTATTGCAAATATATAGAATAATAACGGTAATTACCAAATAAAAACGGTAATAAAACGAAAATATTCTGATTTATAACTAAAATAATCGGTATAAGATGAATCCTGTTGTTTCAAGAATGCTTGATATAGTTAAAGATTTAGGCTTTAGTGAGCGTAAGTTTGAACTTAGTATCGGAAAGTCTAATGGCTATATTAATGGGATGCGAAAGAGAAACAGCTCGCCTACTGTTGATGTTCTTTTTGATATAGTCAAGAAATATCCCCAATTCAATATAAACTGGATATTGACCGGCGAGGGGAGCATGAAGGTTGATAGGAGTTTAGTTAATGAGCCACGATCTAGTTACTCTAAAGACAAGATCGATTTGCAACGTATTTGGGCACAGAACAATGTAATAATAGACAATCTTAAGGATCTAAATGAAAAGGTGGAGCGGGTGGAATCGTATAACAAGGATTCTATGGAGCGAAATGATGAGCGTTTGGAGAAACTGGAATTTATTCAACAAAGGTTACAAATGTTACAGATCGTTGATGATTTGGAAGATGGCAAGGATAAAGACCATAGAGAGGGCAATGGCTAAATGCCTTTTGTTTTTGGATTAATCATTTTCAAAAACCGATTTAGTACACTTTTTTCTTTATCTATAAACTCTAAGTCATCCTTAATAGGTTTTTTGAGCAACTTTTTTATTTGCGCAAGCTCGTATTGGAATTCTGCGTCAGTTAGCTCAGAGCGACGTTCTTTTAAATTTTTTAGTTGTTTGTAGATGTCTTGATTGTCTCTGTTCATTCGGCTTCGGAGATGTAGGATTCGTATTCTTCGTGAATGTCTACCAGGTTCATACGTTCTTTTCTATTATAGGTTCTAACACCTTGATAGAGTAGAAGTAGTAAAACGGGTAATGTTAAGGGAAGGGAATGATACCATTCAAATGTTTCGGTGTATTGATAATTATCGTTAAACACGGAAGCTAATTGAAAAAGATATATAGCTATTGGGATTAGTAAGGAGAATTTCCACCATTTAGTATTGGTAAAATACCATATCGATAGAAATATTATTAGGATTGCCTTATTTACGATTTGGTACAGGAATGAATAGATATCACCCCAAAACTCACCTGCACGAATTGTACCAAATACTGTATTCCAAGAATCACCTTCTGGTGAATTATGGTATATAAGATATGCGAAAGGTGTGGCAATTAATATGATGGAAATTGCCACACCCTTATAGAAACTTATATTTCTATAGAATCTTTTATCCGTTTGTAGGACGCTTGATTTTCTTTGTTTTGTCGTGCTCTGCAATTGTTTGATCTTTAATAACATCTTCAAATGAATCTGCTACGGTAGAAAACGCAAACAAAGCAACAAATAGGATAGCAATAAAGCTTTTCTTTCTTTCCATCTTTATAATTGTTTAGAGTTAAACTCATTAATGAGATGGACTAATTAATTATAAAATGGATTAATTGTATTGAGGGAAACCTTTAAGGAGGGACCGCCAATATACAAAAAAAAAGAAAGAACGCAAGAGTAACTGTAACTAAGTCAACATTTTAAATTAATAGCAAATTAATTTAAGCTAATCTACGAACTATATTTAAATAATGTTTACGGTAAAACCGTAGACTTGCTGTGGTAAAACCGTAAAACCTAGCAATAACAGGGGATTAAGGACCAATAACATAAAAAAATATGATGAGAAATACTATGATATTTTCCAATATTTTCCCACTGAAATTATAACGAACTGAATATTAATATTTTAAAAATAAATGTATAATCCTGTCGAGGTCACGAATAAATAGTTCGATAAGAAAAACGCCAAGCTTGCTTGAGCGTTTTTTTGTTTGAACTATTTTCAAAGCGGAGCATTTAGGATACGTAGCAATGCTGCTTAGCTTTGTAGCACATGTTTTTAATGAATTTGGCTTTTGGCTTTTGTATTTGCAGAATCAGGTGTATTCAGGATTTGCAGCAATTATGCACGCCATAATTTTAATACCTCGGGTATTTTGCAACCACCCGAGGTATCTTATTGATATACCGCCTTACCCCAACAGGGCTATATATCTCGGTTATTATGATTATTTAGTTTTTAATTAAACGTTTTATATCTTTTAGTTCCCCAGTAGAAATCTTAACAAAGTATACAGCGCTATTCAGGTGGCCAATATCTATAGGTTGTCCATTGCTATAGTTTTTGAGTTCTATAACTTTTCTCCCTTTAATATCAAAGACTTCAATATTAGCATTCCCATGAAGTCCTTTAACGAAAAACTGCTGGTTTGCCGGGTTAGGGACTAGTATAACCTGAGTGTTTTGTAATGGACCTGATAAGCTTAGTGTATCTAAAACCGTCTCAGGGCAGTCAAAGCTGTCGTTGGTTATCAGTATTCCTGGTAGATCTATACAATTGGCTATATCAGTACCCCCACAGGCGGTAAAGAACTGATTGTGATACAGCGCACCACTAGGGAAACAGATATCAGGATCCATAGTAACATCTATGTATCTAATTTTGATGTGAAATAGTACTTTAGGTATTGCTGTAATTTGAATTTCAGGAACTGTTTGTAACGCTGGCAATCCTATATTTTGTTGAAAGGATAGGGACGCCCTTGAGCTTGTGTTATCGTTTTGGATAAAATCTTTATAGGCCGAGCTAGCGAACGGAACTCTAGGGAATTCAAAACCCAAAATAGATCCATCGGGCTGGCTATACTCTATATTACCGTTGGCCGAAATGTTCTCTCCGAAGGCGGCGGTATTGTAATCGATATATAATTGGCCTGAACCTATATATATATCTTGGTCACTGGCGATAAGGATATCGGCTTCATAGAAGTTATCGCTACCATCATTGGTGATTTGAGCATTAGCAAATGTAAATTCAATAGCTGCATTAGTACTTTGAGCTCCTCTGTTGAACTGCTGTCCCCTTCCGATATTAGGATTAATAAGTGCATTAACGTCCGTATTCTGGATCTCAGTATTGATATCCATGTCAGCTGCTTGATACCCGGAAACACCTATATGTTGGATAATGGCATTGGCATCAGAAATCTGAATCTGCGCATTGCTATCAAAATCACCTGTATACATTCCATACTTACCATTTGAGAGTAGTATTACGGCGTTAGTTCCATCGGCAACGGATAGCGGATCTGCAGTGAGGTCTAAAGGAGTGGCCGTTGGACTCAGTGGTTGTGATGAACTGGTAATGATCCCTAAATGATTGCGGTGCTTGATGGCCACATAGTAATTACCTGAGGATTGATAAAATACTAATGGCGATGTGCCATCTATAGCAACAATATCCCCGTCGCGTTGCAATAACGCAGATCGAGAGTCAACAATGGTTGTATGATCATTTTCATCTCTCAATTCCACTAAAACCCAGTCTACAATGGCATCAGAGCCTGTTACTGCAAGAACTGAAGTGTCTAGAGTTATACCGTCTCCATACGGACTAGTCCTCGGTATATAGCTAGCTATTCGTAAATCATCGCGCATTAAGCTTTCTTCCCCTGTATTGGGGCTTAAAGCTGCACCCTGCAGGTATGCTTTTGGTGCTAATCTCACATAACAATCTGTGGATTGCCCATGATCAATAATCCACCAATTGTATAAGCTACTGGTTAAAATTTGACGTGCCGCTGCTCCTAAACAGTATTTGTTGTTACCTGCATGGAAACCAACCCCATAGGGGATATCGTCAATATTATCATTTGGGGAACCACTGCTGTCAGTGCTCCAACCGATGAGCATTGCATCATAATTCTCTGTAGACAGCGTTGCATTTTGAAACATAAAATCTGCCGTAGTAAGCGAAGAAAGGTCCCATTCAGAAAGATCTGGATCGAAGGTAGTTGAAAAAAACATCCCTCTCATGTCCGTGACCTTGCTCACATCCCAACCAGAGATGTCTCCGTTGAAAGAGTCTGTATTGTTGAACATATCAAGCATTTTGGTTACATTGCTAACATCCCAATTAGAGATATCTTGGTTGAAGGCGCGTGCGACATGGAACATAGAATTCATATTCGTGACCTTACTTACATTCCAGTTGGAGATATCCTGATTGAAGACTTGTGCAAAATAGAACATCTCCTGCATATCTGTAACCTTGCTTACATTCCAACTAGAGAGGTCTCCATTGAAGGACCTTGCTTCACCGAACATCCTTTTCATGTTGGTTACATTGCTTACGTTCCAACTAGAAAGATCCTGGTTGAAGTCTGACGCATAAAAGAACATCGCCTCCATATTTATGACCTTGCTTACGTTCCAACTCGAGAGGTCTATATTAAAGGACCTCGCATCATTGAATAGCTCTTTCATGTTGGTGACATTGCTTACGTTCCAGCTGGAAAGGTCTGCAGTTAAATTGTGTACATCTTTAAACATAGCCCTCATGTTGGTAACAATGGAAAGATCTGGTATATCACTTGCTGTGATGTTAAGGTTACGGCAACCTGTAAAAGCGCCTTCCATGGACCTCCATGGGTTATCTCCCCATTGCGTGACCTCCAATATCCTTAACTCCGCCAAACCCTGATGCTCATTGTAGAGGAGCTTTTCGAAATGGATTTGAGGGAAAGTCCCTTCTATTATGGAAACTACATAAATTCCTGGGCTGGCATAAGAATGCATCGCATCTCCCGTAAATCCAGTCTCTACAGTACCATCTCCCCAGTCAACACTATAGTTGTATCTTGTCCCGGTGGTAGGGATGGTAATGCTCTCATTGGCGGTTGTTGTCTGCCATTTGGTAATGAATGGCTCGCTAATACTACAGACCGATCGAACACCGCCATCGGTGATGGTCCAGCCATAGTTATCGATTAGGAGCTGTCTCTCGGTTTCGGCACAATATTGGCTGTTGCCCGCATGGAACATAATCCCAGCAGGAATATCGTCGTTATTATCATTCGGGGAACCACTAGTATCCGTGCTCCAACCGATTAAGGTGTTGTCGTAGTTGATGGCTGATAATCCTGTCAACTTAAACATATCGTGCATTCCAAAAGAAGGGTCTGAATCAAGGAGACTACTAAGGTCCCAATCACCAAGATCTTGATCGAAAGATGTTGCATTGCGGAACATTTCTCTCATGTCTGTAACATTCTGCACATTCCACCCTGAGAGATCCTGATTGAAAGGTGTCTCGGCAAACATAAAGCTCATGTTTGTGACCTGACCCACATTCCAATTGGATAGGGATTGATTGAAAGTGCCTGCACCGTAGAACATACCACTCATATTTGTAACAAAGCGTACATTCCAGCTTGAGAGGTTCTGATTGAAAGTCGCATTATTGTAAAACATAGAGGACATATCTGTGACCCGCCCCACATTCCAATTTGAAAGGGCTTTATTGAAGGACGTATTGGCGAACATCCATGACATGTCTTTTACATTGCTTACATTCCAATCAGAGATATCTTGATTGATTCCGGAAGATTCGAACATACGCTTCATGCTTGTCACTGCAGAAAGGTCTGGTCCATCTGTCGCTGTTATGCTAAGATTAGAACAGCCCTTAAATGCCTCTTCCATAGACTTCCACGGGTTATTTCCCCATTGTGATACCTCTGATAACTTAGGTGCATAGGCCCCGTTATTGTCCTTTCCAAAGAAGATACGAGGGAAGACCCCAGTTATGGTCACCGTGTAGGTTCCGGCAGAAGTATAGGTATGGGTTGCGTCACCAGTAATACCAGTCGTTGCTGTAGTGTTATCTCCCCAATCAACGGTATATTCATAGTCCGTTCCTGTTGTTGGAATGGTGATACTCTCATTAGCGGTTGTAGTCTGCCATTTGGTAATGAATGCCTCACTAATAGTACAGGAAGTATGTGTTCCGCCATCGGTGATGGTCCAGCCATGGGTGCCGACAAGAAGCTGTCTCTCTACCACAGCACAGTATTGGCTGTAGCCTGCATTGAAAGTTATTCCGGAAGGGATGTCATCGATGCCGTCATTCGCTACACTACTAGTATCCGTACTCCAGCCTATCAGTGATGCATCGTAGTTGGAATTTGATATCCCGGCAAATGCGAACATATCTTGAGCATTGGTCAAACTACTAAGATCCCAACGTGCGAGGTCTCGATCAAAGGCGGTATTAAAAAGGAACATTGTTGATATGTCCGTTACGTTGCGCATATACCAATGAGAGAGGTTTTGGTTGAAAGGCGTAAAGGCAAACAATCCTCTCATGTCTGTCACATTACTCACATCCCATCTAGAAATATCTTGATTGACCCCTGATGATTCAAACATGTAGGCCATACTGGTTACATGTGATAAATCTGGTTTGTCCGTTGCGGTTATACTAAGGTTAGTACATCCAGCAAATGCACTCTCCATGGATGTCCAAGGGTTGTCACCCCATTGAACCACCTCCATAAGTTTTGCGCTATCGCTCCCATAAGCAACGAAGATCCGTGGGAATACCCCAGTTATGGAAACGGTATAAGTTCCAGCAGCAGTGTACGTATGTGTAGCATTGCCAGTGAAACCTGATTCTAAGGAAGACCCATCTCCCCAGTCAACAGTATATTCATAACCCACTCCTTCTGTCGTAGGGATAGTGATACTCTCGTTAGCCATTGTGGTACTCCATTTGGTAATGAACGGTATACTGATATTATTACTACAGGATGTACCGAGTCCATCATCGGTAATAGTCCAATTGTGGGTATTGGTCAGAGTCTGCCGTTCGGCTACGGCACAGTATCGGCTGTTACCCGCATGGAACGTTAGTCCTGAAGGGATGTCATCGATTCCATCATCGATTCCACCGCTAGTATCCGTACTCCAGCCTATCAGTAAGGCATCGTAGTTAGAATTCGACATCCCAGCAAATCTGAACATATTTTGAGCATTGGTCAAACTAGTGATATCCCAACCCGATAGATCCTGATCGAAAGCGGTATTATATAAGAACATTAATGACATGTTTGTGACGTTACTCACATTCCAGCCTGAGAGGTTATGGTTAAAAGATGTAAAAGCAAATACTCCACTCATGTCCGTGATAGTACTTACATCCCAACTGGAGATATCTTGATTAACTCCCGCCGATTCAAACATGTAGGCCATACTGGTGGCATTTGATAGGTCTGGTGTGTCAGAGGTGTTTATACTAAGATTAGTGCACCCTGCAAAGGCATTTTCCATGGATGTCCAAGGATTATCGCCCCATTGTACCACCTGTTCAAGCTTTGTGCGATCGCTCCCATTAGCAACGAAGATCCGTGGGAATATCCCAGTAATGGTAACCGTATAGACTCCAGCAGCGCTATAAGTATGGGTAGCACTACCAGTGAAACCTGATTCTGTATCGTTGCCATCTCCCCAGTTAACACTATACTCATAACCTGTTCCTGTTGTTGGGATGGTGATACTCTCGTTAGCCACTGTTGTCCTCCATTTGGTGATGAAAGGTACATTGATACTATTACTACAGGATGTGTCGAGCCCACCATCAGTAATGCTCCAGCCATTGGTAATGGTAAGGATCTGCCGCTCGACTACAGCACAGTATTGACTGTTACCAGCATGAAAAACAATTCCAATGGGAATGTCATCGATACCGTCATTTGTTGCACCACTGGTATCCGTACTCCATCCCGTCAACAAGGCATCGTAGTTAGATTTGGATACCCCGGCTGCTTCGAACATATTTTGGGCATTTGTCAAACTACTGAGATCCCAACTAGAGATGTCCTGGTCGAATACTTCACAACTTCTGAATGCTGATTGCAGGCTTGTAATTGTTGAAACGTCCCAACTATTAAATGCTGAAGTGCCTATTAATGAAGTACAATCTTTAAATATGTTTTCAAAACTGGTGACATTAGAAAGGTTTGGAACATCATTCGCTGTGACATCTAGATTAGTACATCCAGAAAAAGCCCCTACCATAGAAATCCATGGATTTGCTCCCCATTGTGTTACGCTCTGTATTTTGTCTTTATCGCCTAAATCATTGAAAAAGATCCTAGGAAAGTCTCCAGTGATTTTCACTGTATAGATACCCGCACTGCTATAGGTATGCGAAATACTTCCTGTATGTCCATGGGTGGTAGACCCATCGCCCCAGTCTACCGAATAATTGTATCCATTACCAGTTGTTGGAATTGTAATTGTTTCGTTAGAAATGGTCGTCTTCCAACTAGATATAAATAGCGTTGAAGGATCAATAATACAATCCCCTGCAGTCCCATTTACCACTATGACATTAACAGAAACATCTGGAAAATTTGTATTTAGCTTATTAAGTGTTATGGTTTGAAGTCCTAAGTCATAGCAATTAAATGTGGTGTAGGTTGCGGGAAGTTCGTAGTTGGACACGATTTCTTGAAACGTATGGCAATTATCTGTATTGGCACTGAATACCAAATCGTCAAATGACAAATTGCCTAAACCTTGATCGTTTAACGTAACAGTCACATCTTGTACTTGCAGGTTTGTAATTGGGGTAGCGTCTTGTACGGTGACCTCCACATTTAATATTGGATATGATGTATCAGAGTTTGGTGTTAGTGTGTAGTTATAAACACCAATATCTTGGCAAGTATATGTAACCCCTTCATATGGCCAGTTGTACTGCGCCAATACCTCTGCATCAGAAACACATTGGTCAGAAACACTTGTTATGATATCACCTTTAAGCAAAGTTGCTTGTCCCGAGGAATTCAATGATAACGTTATGTCTTGATTATAATTTACGGTTGGTGTGGTATTATCGACAATATCAAGCTTGATTACAAATTCACCTGAATGGTTACCGCTGGCATCAGATACCGTTGCTATATGAGAGATAGTCCCCCCAGCGTGTGCACAGGTAAAGGTACTACCTATAGCTATGGTATTTAACGTTAGATTTTGCGTATCAGTACAATCATCTTGAAATGAATTCTTTATTGATAAGAAAAAAGCCTCGTCAAGGGTAATGGAACCGTTTTCAGGAATTTCAACATCAAATTCTTGAGTCGTCGCAAAGTTATCATCTATTGGTGTTGGGGGTAGGTTGTCGGCCACTGTCACATCGAACCAGCAAAAAGCACCTTGATTATTGTAATCCATGGCCACGAAGGTTCTATTATGAACGCCTAGGTCGTCGCGAGAAAAGGTTAATTGAGGTGCTATATCAAAATAGCCGTCTGGCGTCGTATAGGGGAATCCAATTTCAAATATGCCACAATTGTCGTAGCTTCCGTTATTTGCAGCGGAAGCATCCAAAGTAGCTACGCCATTTTCATCTAGGTAAATGGTAACATCTTGACATACCGCCGTTGGATATTCGTTGTCTGCATTTGAAATCGAGAAGAACTTATTGTCTGTGGTAACGAAAGTCCATTGGTCTGTGTATTTTCTAACACGGATTTCATAATTGCCATGGGCAAGATCACTAAAAACTCCAGAATTATTGTAGCGAACAAAGCCTAAGTCGTTCTCTTTCAATAATATGTATTCTACGTCATACAGACTGCAACCGGCAATCTGCCCAGTATTTGCAGTAACACTTGCTACACCTGTACAATCCGTTGGATCTACCACTGTTAACGAGGTGATAATAGGATCGCAGTCATTTCGATTGACAAAGCGGTATTTGATATAACCATTTTCTGAAGCATTGGAGTTTGGAATTTGTAAATTAGTGCTGTAAGCGTCTGTTAATACATAACTACCACCTCCGCCTCCAGCGTCAGCTATACCTCCGTAGCCTCCGCCAGAATATCCACCACCGCCACCACCGCCAGCTACAAGGGATAGACTGGAGCTTTCTTCATTAGACCATCCTGCACCACCGCCTCCAAAGCCCCAACCCCCATGTTGGGCCGTTCTTCCATCAGATGAATTGGGGGAATCGCCCCCAGCACCACCATTCCAGGTACCTTGACGTCCAGCAATGTCATATAATTGACCGTTACTGGTAAGCGCATGCGAAAAAGCACCACCACCACCAGCGCCGTCAGGGAGGGTTCCACTGGTTTCTCCTCCTTGTCCATTGGTGCCGCCATCACCGCCATCGTCTCCACCAGTCCCTTGGGTACCGGACTCGGTCAATGAGGCATTTTTTCCATCACTATTTCTGCATTCAAAAATTGTATCTATGCTTTTTCCTCCACCTCCACCTCCAGCAACCGCTAAAATACGGTGATTTCCTGAAGTGACATCCAAAACGGCGGTTCCACCGCCACCACCGCCACCACCACCGACACTGTTATCGATGGATTCACCTTTTCCTCCTACAATAAAACGAATGGGTGTATTTAATGGTAGCTCAAAAGTGTTGCTATTTCCAATAGTAAATGCAATTACTACTTCGGCTCCTTGCCCTCCTTTTGCAGGATTGTCGCATCCTGTTTCTTTGGCATTACCACCATCGCCTCCCATCAATTGAAATTCGACATGTGTATAGTTGGTGCTACTTGGCATCACAAAATTCTGTGGACTTCCCGTGTAGGATATGGTATGCCAGCTACCATTGTCATTTAAGGTCTGCGCTTGTAGTAAACTTATACCAACCACGCAAAACATTAGTGCAACTATTTTTATAGACATTTAAAAGGGGTACTTTAAAGTTTAGGCTTTAAATTTATCCCCAAATAAAACCCTCTGAAACATGTAGAACTACCTATTATCTAGGTAGTACTACCTAAAAAGGGTATTAAAGTTCGGAAATGGCTTTCTTATTAAGCAGTGCCCAGTTGGTCAATGTATTGGTTTCCTTGGACAACTCTATCTTTTTAATAATGTTTGAGATGGTTATCTATAGTTCTTGTAGACACCCCTAATTCTTCTGCGATGACTTTTGAGGATTTGCTCTGCGCTATACGTTTTAGGATGGAGATCTCTGAGGCTGTCAATTGACTAAACCCTTTTAGTTTATCGTTAGTATTTCTTAGCAGGGTGTTTTTTAAATATTTTCGAAATATACTTTAGACTTCACAAGGCTATCAGTACTGGCATAGGCACTCAGAAGGTCATAATTAATTAAAGGTTCTAATGGAAAATTCCCATCAGCCTTTATACCATATTCATAAGCTTGTTTAGAATAAGCTATACAATGCCTCGTCTCCAGTCTTTCGTGCATCTAAGAAGCGTTATAAAATACGTCTGTAGCCCTCTGTAATCTTTTCGCAATAGTGATATATTGATAATTTCGTCACGCTCTTATCGGGTTGTTTTTTCGTCTTGAGGCGTTTATTTAAAAATAAGAATTATTCCTTGTCTTGACCAGCTAGAGCAATTTTTTATAGTCATTCTTGTAACCAGTATTTTTTTCTTAGTATGTCAAAATCGATTCTTTTGTCACTCTTATATTCATGCCTCAGAATAATAGTCATCTTGAAATAGCTTTAGATTATCCCAATTCGAGAAACTCTGGTAGTCTTTATCTCAACGGCGGATTGGTTTTACCATTAAATTCCATAATCTCCAGATATTCTATAGAGAATTTGATTGATGAGTACAATCTATCAATATAAAACAGCTTGTCTGTATGGTCTTGGGCCGTAACAGATAGAAAGCTCGATAAAGAAAAAATTAGAAAAAGTATCCATTTCATAATTAAATTCTGTAATAAAGAACTATTGTAATACACTTATCATTAAGTGTTGTGCAACAGAACATTGTGCATAATACCTACATGACAACGATACGCTGGCTAAGGGTCTGAGTATCTTGCAATATAACTTTAACGAGATATATGCCTTTGGATAATGTTGAGGTATCGATAAGACTAGTGTTCTGAAGGTCTGTTATCATTAGTTTCCCCAGGGCATCATACACTTCAATATGCTCAATCTGCGGAATCACCTTTTCCTTAATATAAAATATGCTGCCCATAGAATTCTTAAGGAATCCTAAAGTGTCTAAATTGTAATCTGTGGCTGATAGATTTGGATTATCTCTTATAACCACAGCATTTGGTCTTATTAAGCCTCCTAAACCTGAGGCCACTAAATCGTTGATAAAGACACCTTGGTCGTTGTACATCTTAACGGCTGATGTACCGCCATTACCTATAAGTATATTACCATTGTCAAGAAAGTCTATACCTTCTACTTGACTTAATCCTGAAACAAAAACATTTAAAAAATTTCCGTTGGAATCAAATCTTTTTATTGACCCTCCATCATAATCCAGCACTATTAAATCTCCATTACTTTGAAAATCAATATTGGTTGGCCCAACTAAGTTTGTGGATATGAAGTTCCCTAAATCATTGCCCGAAGCATCAAACCTTCTAACTAAATCTGAATTATATGATGAAACGTACATATTGCCAGTAGAATCCCAATCTATACCAATACTCCCACTTATTCCAATGCTAGTAAAATTATCCACAAAAGTGCCATCCTGTTGGTACCTAAGTACTCGACCACTCCCAGACCACTGAAGCACATAAATCAGGTCGTCCGGACCTATTTTCATTCTTGTTGGTCCGCCGATAACACTGGCAAAGGTCTCAATAAAATCACCTGTTTCTATATCATATTTATTAATCGCTCCTCCATTGAGGTTCGATACGAGTACCACATTTTGGTCTTCTAAAAACAAAATATCCTGAGGCCAATTTAAATTGGTGTCAATAAAGGTTTCTGGATTTTGACCATTCTCGTCATATTTTAAAATCTTATTGGGTGGGCCAAAATTTCCAGCATCGGAAACATATATTTCCAGGTTTTGGGCATTTAAAAAAGCACCATTGACTAAGTTTATTAGTAAAAAAAGTAAAGCTCTTCTCATAAAATCAGTGATTCATTTTTATTAATGGAATTCGATTAATATTAATTAGGGTTCTTTATATTTTTTATAAAAAACCCTACGATTCGCCATTCCCCATTAACCTTTCCTATTAAATAGGCAACTTGTTCATTTTTCCAGTTTCTAAACTGATTACTCCCAGTTTCCAGTGTGGTTACTATGGCTGAATTATTCCTTATGTCAACACTCTTTATTTCATAGGTGTTAGATATGGGCGTTACTTTTTTTAACATCCATTTTATCCATTCGTCAATTTCTTTCTGGTCTAAATGCTGATGCCCTTCCCATTCTTCAGGGTTACATGAGAAATTGCCATTAAGCATTATAAATGAATTACCTAAGGAACTCCTAACTCTATTAAAATCTTCTTTGGTGAAGCCTTCAATGAAGTTTTTTACCACTGTTTTTATTGAATCTTCCTTAGTGGTGTTTTCATATAGGTTTTTCCCATAATCATTTTTCTTTGTTGATGATTTTAACGTGAAGCTTGTGAAAATCAATACACCTAACATTGTGCTCAAAATCACTATGATGGTCTTTTTTTTCATCTTACCATTGATTTAATATTGTTTCATTCTAATGATCTCGCGATTCGGAATCCGTTGTCATAACTCCAGTATGATGCATATTCCCTTGCTCTATAGGTCACTGTAGCTAGTTCTTTTTTGAAACTCCAAGAGCCTCCTCTAACCACTTTAACATGGCCTAGCTTTTGGTCAACAGGGTCGTGTAGAGTGTCGCTATTGTATAATTTATATGTGCTCTCGCACCATTCCCAAATATTGCCTGCCATGTCAAAAAGGCCTAATTCATTAGGGGGGAAGCTTCCAACGGGACTAGTTCCATTCCACCTATCAACCAATGAAGTACCTTTTATATTGGCATGATTGTTATCTAGCCTATTTCCGTAGGTGTACTTGTTAAACTTTCCTCTACAACTAGCTGCAAACTCCCATTCTTCTTCTGTTGGCAATCTAGAGTTTACCCATTTAGCATATGCTTTTGCGCCATACCATGAGACCTCTATGACAGGATGCATGGCTTTTCCCTTTTTCGGCACATATCTTTCATCGACTCTTTCTATATTACAGTATGGGCTTTCAATATCCAATAAAGGATGACCGCCTGCATCAAGAGTATTTCCATTTACATTTAAAAAGTTGCAGAACTGCTCATTGGTTATCTCATATTTTGAGATTTGAAATGTTTTTACGTAGACTTGTTTTATTGGTGTCTCATTTATCCTTCCGTCATTTCTCTTATTTCCCATTGTAAATGTCCCGCCTTCTACGGTTGTAAATTCTATATCATTCTTATCAGAACTAGTGCTATGCGAGTAATTAAGAATTTTGGGGTTAAAAACAAATGAAGTAATAATAACAGCTAATAGCAGAATGATTAATGTCATTATCAAAACTGTTTGCTCTCTGTAATTCTTAAAATCATATTTCATCTACTGCCTTTAATTATAAGTGATTTAATTTTCACCAAAAACATCCTTAAACATATTTTCAGTAAGTCCTTTACTTAGAAACCATTCTTCCATTTTCTTGTGCTTCCCAATTCTTGCGTGATGTAATAGTGTAAAGCCGTGGGGCCCCGGAGCGTTAATCAATTCTGGGCTCTTATTTATCATCTGCTTTATAAAATCATCTTCGCCAAAAAAGGTCATCGTAAAAATATCTTGCCTAGCTCCTCTAGCTAATAGCATATCCGCTATGTCTTTTCTTCCCATATGGGCAGCACCGCCTAGCGCAGTTTCAAAATCACCTTTTATAAATTGGTTGGTAGCATTGATAATTGTTGGTTTGTTGGTTACGATTTTTTTCGTTTTATCAAAATCTGAGTGTGCAGCAAACACAAATTCCTCTATTTCATCGTAAGAATAGATATTCTTCTTTTGTTCTGTATTTTGGGAATAACATGCAGGAGTTATTATGGTTGTTCCTAAGATGAGAGCACTTTTTTTGATGAATTTTTTTCTACTAAGCATAGTTTATTAATTTTCTTGAAATTAAATACTACTGCAGCTGTTTTTGCAATATCTGTTGTGAACTAGGCTTTTTTGAGGCTAAAAACAATTGGTCTAGGATTTAGCAATCTATCTGCATTTGTTTTATCAATAGCTTCATAGTATTTGTTAGGTATTTATTGCTCTTTTTGCTCAAGAAATGACGTTACTACATCCCAAGTTTGGTCAGTATTATTTTTAACACGACTCTCCACTAACATGGAAGCGCCATGTACTCCATATTTTGCAACATACGTTTGATGACCATTTGCTTTTGCTAGCTCAAATTGGGCAATCACATTTTCTCTCCCCATTTCGTGAGGGGGTCTTAATAGTAATAAAGGAACTTCTAAGGTTTCAAGTGAGGCGTTTGGCAGACAGTTTTTCATTGAATTTCCAGTGGCTGGGGAAAAGGCAATAACCTTATTAATGTCATTTGGTCTCTTGTTCCCCAAATTAATGGCAAGTGAGGCACTATAACTGCTACCCCATAGGATTTTTTCCCCTGTAAAACCCGATTCAATTATAAAATCCAAAGCGCCTTCGATATTACTATGGGCATCACAATAACTATAGCCGTCCTCAAAGTTGTAGTCGGGTATATTAGCAATTGTTCGGTTATAGTTTCCATATACTTGACCACCTACTCTTTGATCTATAGCAAGGATATTAAACCCCATTTTGATTAGCTTTGGTATTATTGTGAGGTATTCACCTCTTGCGTTTGAACCGCCTTGATGAAATAGTAGAATCGTTTTCGCGTTTTTGTCTAACTCGTAAAGGTCACCAAATACTTTGATACTATCTGAAGTTATAAAACTGATTTCTTTTGCCTGATTGCTTTTTATAACATCATTTGTTTCTGGTTTCTTTTGGCAACTCATAAGTGGCATTAGAATGCATAAAATATATAAGCTCTTTTTCATCCTTTCTTATTTAATTTGAACGTTAGTTATGGCTTTCAAACTCCCAGATATAGATTTTATTCTCAGGATAATCGCCTGAAGAGACTAAAATACCTTTAGAACAGGCTATACTACTTACCCATGCCTTGTGCTTTAAAATTTCTTTTTTGAGATTTCCCGTCAAGTCCCATATCTTAATTTTTGTGTCTGCTCCACAGGATATTAATTGCCCTTTATCGTAAAACTGTATCTCACTAACCATTTCATCATGGCCTTCTATTGAGAATAAGACTTTTCCATTTCTGTCTAATAAGGTAATACTGCCATTTCTGTGACCAGCTAAAATGGTTTTTCCATCTTCCGAAATTGATAAGCACCTTATACCTGAATCGTTAGGGCTGACTGACAACAAAGGTTTCCCTCCCATACTCCAAAACCTTATAGATCCATCCCAACTTGCAGTTACAATTTTATTTTCCTTGGTCAAAAACTCGATAGCATTCACTTGTTTAGTATGTCCTATCAGGGTAAACAATAGTTCACCTTTTTTATCCCAAATTTTAGCCGTACCATCTCTACTCGCGGTTCCTAAATAAGTAGCTGTTTGTGCCACATTTATGACGCCATTTGTGTGTCCTTTCAGCTTGGCGAGTATGTCCCCCTTTTTATCCCAAAGAATTGCACAGTTGTCATAGGCACCTGTCAAAACAGTCTCCGTTTTATTATTATAATCTATGGATGATACTGAATGGACATGTCCCTTGAGTCTAATGGTTTTATGGGTCTTTAGATGATATATACCTCCCGTAGAATCTTTACATGCAAAAAAGATTTCCGAACCGTTGTTTGCTATTTTTACCATATAGGGTGTGTTTCCTAAAACTATGCTGTCAATTAGCTTCTGCCCATGCGTTGAAACAGAAAATAGTACCATAACGCATACAGTGACATACTTAAAAATGTAATTAGTAGATGAACTCATAATCAATAATGTTTTACAGATATCTAATCTAAAGAAGACAGGTAATCATGTATTGCATAATAGATTCTTCCATTACTAGGGTCTGGCGATACCGTAAAAGCAGCTCTTTTGTTGCATAAGATGACTGCTCCTTTTTTAGCGTTCAGATTTATGTCTGAACTGGCTGTAATAAAGCCACCTCCTGTATGTCCTGTCCAATCTCCAACTTGCCTCCAAACCAAACCTACACCAGCACCAAACGCCAAATTCGCATTAGGATAATCAATCGTTACCATTTCGTTTACTGAAGATTCTTCTAAAATTCTAGTACCATTTAACTCACCATTGTTTAAAATTGCCACTAAAAAATTTGACCATTCATCCACCGAGGTTCTTAACAATCCCGATGGATACATTTGCAAATCAAAATATGCGGGTAACAGGGCGCCGGCACCATTGAAATTATCGGACAATAAATTATCGTCATAGCTACCTGGCTCACTCATCCTAAATTTGGTGTTTCCCATGCCTAAGGGGATGAAAATATTGTCTTCCGTATAATCCCTGTAGTCCATTCCAGTGACTACCTCAACCATATGTGCCATTAAACACATGCCAGCATTTGAGCTTATGTGCTGACCCGAACCTGGTGCAAAGTCCTTCCATATCACAGGATTATATAGTTCACCATCGGTTAATAAATAATCTGGTATCCATTCTTCTAGTCCAGGAGCAGTTCCTGCCTCATAAAGAAGATTTAATTCCAAAATTTCGTTCCCGTTGGGATTGGCCAAGGAAGCTCGGTGCGATAACACCATTCTGGGTGTAATAGGAATATCAGGGAAATTAGGGTTTCTTATATTGTATCCAAAGTAAGTGTTTATATCTTCATCTAAATCTACCAATCCTTGTTCTACGAGTTGCATGACGGCCACAGAAACAATGAGCTTGGAAAGAGAAGATGTTACAAATAAAGTGTTTTCCGATGCAGGCCATTGATTTTGGGTATTGTGTATTCCAAAGCCTTTAGAATATATGATTCCATTTTCATCGACCATTGCTACGGCTAGGGCATTTATGCCCCAAACTCCCATTTCTTCTTCTATGGTCGATTCAATAGCCGCAATTTGATTTATGACCTGTAAGGTGCCAGAAGCAATTGATAATGCATTTACATCTGCATCAACACCATCGGCAACCGACAAAATATACACAGCATAACTATTTCCATCAATAAGTTGGTCGTTGTCTGAATCTCTCAAACTATCTGTTAAATTTATGGTATGGTCAGCACCATTGGGAACTACAACATTATACTGATTTGAGCTTAGTAAATTCGCTTGAGCGATAGTAAATGACGCCCCCATTTTTGTCACTATAATTCTATATTCTAATATGCCTGTCTCATCGGTAGCTTTATTAAACGACACCGCTAAATCAGCAAAAGTGTCCGTATCTGAAATATCGGATAGTACAACATTTGTAGCTGGAAATGTCTCTAGTTGTTGTGGTGAGTTTGTCTCATCATCATTTTTATTACATGATGACATAAGGGAAAGAATAAGTAATAATTGAGTTAGTTTGATTTTCATAGCTTTAGTTTTTTATGAAATTCAATTAACCGATTCTATATAAGCAATAAGAATAAATATGTGTAGAATAATCCTTTTAAGTGGCGAGTTATTTAATAAGCAGCTTTATTTTATCTCTATAGGATTTTGATGAGATGATCGCTTTGTGATTAGACATTGTTATTACGTAATCTCCACTTTTTACATGCTTCATCTTTAAAACTTCACTTTTATTGATAATATACGAACGATGCACGCGCAAAAACTTATGATTCAAGTATTCGAACATGAACGATATTTTAGTTCTCTTCTTAAAAGAACGGTTCTTCAAAACAATCACTACATAATTATTTTCAGCTTTTATGTAAATGATTTCATTTAAATCAATTCTAAAAATTTCTCCCTTCTCCTTTATTATCAATTTATCTGTGTCTTTTTTCTGCTCCATGTCCATATATCTTTCTATACGTTCAATAAGTTTCATAAATCTTTTGAGATCGAAAGGTTTAAGTAAATAATCTAAGGCTTCGTTTTCAAAAGCTTGGATTGCATAATTTTCAAACGCGGTAATAAAAACTAAAAATTTATAATCTTTTGGGGAAAGCTCCTTTAATACTTCAAGACCATTAAGGCGTGGCATCATAATATCCAAGAAAATAATGTCTGGTTTATAAAGCTTTATTGCCATTACAGCTTCTGCACCATTCGAAACTCCTTTAATGACGTTGAAATTACCTTGATTTTCCAGAAGGTCGATTATTCTTTGTCTGGTCAATGGTTCATCTTCTGCTACAATTACACTATATTTTATCATGAATGTGCGGGATTATAATTTTTACTGATGAACCTTCAGGGAGATTTTTAACTATAAAATCAAAGGCATTATCGTAAAAGTATTTTAACCTATTAGTTAAGTTTTTTAAGCCATTTGAGTTCTTTTTTTCATAGTAATTGGTTTCAAATCCTGGGCCATTGTCTCTTACTTCTAATACAATTTTATCTCCTTGAATATATGCTCTTATAATAATAAGAATAGATCTGCCCGAAGTCTCAAATCCATGTTTTATTGAATTTTCAACAAGAGGTTGAAGAATTAAGGAAGGCACTACCGCTTCAGAAGTACTTTGCTCTAGATTAATTGAAAAATCTATTGAATCTCCAAAACGTACTTTCTGAAAAGACAAATACTTTTCTGTAATTTCTATCTCTTTTTTTAATTTGACAGAGTCACTGTTTAATTGATTAATTGAGAACCTTAAAATATCGCTTAAATTAGCGATAGCCTCATCAGCTTTATTTTTATTTACACGGATAAGGTTGGATATGGTTTGCAAGCTATTGAACAAAAAATGTGGCTGAAGCTGATACTTTAAGTTTATAATACGAGACTTATTTAAATTGTCCTCTACCTCAGCTTTATATTCGGATACCTTTTTGCTTTTTAGGTAGACAATATAGCCCGTTAGCAGACCTATTAAAATAATATACTCTAATGCAGAATGGGCCGACATATTTGGAAATGATCTAGACATGTAAGCTACATAATTAGTCTTGTCATTTGGTGTCCACAAAGTCAATTGTGACTTCATGAAAAAATTTAAGCTAGAAAATAAAAATGCATGGATTGGCGCAATTAGTAGCATGATAAGCCCATGCTTTAAAACATAACTATACCATTTAGCGCTTCTAAAAAAAAATCGGATTGAAGTAACAAAAATTACAGGTGTTAATAGGCCCCAAACAATATACACACTGATACTAAAAATAAAGCTACTTTGCCAGTAGGTTTCATTACCATCAATTATTTTTATTAAGCTATAGTTAAACGTTTTAAAGACGGTTAACAAAACTGAGATAAGAAAAAGAACGAGAATAAACTTTTTCCAATTTAAGTCCTTGAAAATTTCTTTTTCAATATCCATTCAACACCTATTAATCCTTTATTTTTTCAAACAGCTCCTCGGTTATTTTTTCGCCATTTACAGTATCTATATCCCAATCCTGAGCTATTTTCCATGCTCCATCGACTTTCCTCAGTACAATATGAAATCTTCCAAAGTATTTAGTTAAATCCCCTTTCTTGTCTGCAGAAGATATCATATAATAGCCAACTTCATAGCCTGTATTTCCATCGTATAAACGATGCTCAAACTTAAGCGTCATCTCTCTCTTAGGTCTATTTGGTTTACTCCACCATTTTATGACATTCTCTTTAAATGCATCTCCTGTTCTTATTCCCCAATTTCCAACTCTTAAAACATCATTAGTATGTAAACTGAGATATTTTGTGAAATCATTTTTGTTGTAGGAATCTAAGAAAGGTTCCCAAACTTGACTATCAATAATATTAGCAATAGAATCATTATTTACATTTTGCCCTTGAAGAGTTAAAATATTGATTAAAAAAAATAAAGTTAAAAAGAAATTTGTTTTCATAATGAAGTCAATTTTAGGTCGAGATTTCAAAATCTCCGAGATTTGTTTGATGGATAAAACTCAAGAGTAATATAAATATGTTTGTAATTCTTATTACTATTTGTGAAAGGAGCTTTACTGGTTGCGAATAATTGTTTCGGAATTTTAAAATACCATAAGTAATGTAACAGCTAATCGAGGTGTTTTACGTATTTATTTTTTTCTCTTATCATGGATTCCATGTCGTCGCATCATTTTATTCTGGCTTCCCGGACCAAAATACCTAGCCTACTCCCTGAGATCGAATAGGCTTTATAGAGAACTATATCCAGAATCTCTTTCTCCATCTTATTTATGACTTTCTTTAACTTATCTAACCGCTGTTCTTGCTGTTCTCTATGGGTAAGAATATGTTGCAGAGATACCTCTAATGAGATTCAAGGTCCAACAAGCGAAACATGTTAATCCAGTTCCCGCTGCAAGTAAAACCTTCAACTTTTTTTTGTTGGAGGTTTTTATATGTAATCTTAACGTTTTTGATTCTTGGTGTACCAAATTTGTACTGTTAGTTAATATACGTACTGCTACTTAGTATTTAAGCATCTACACTTATTTCCTGATAAGCCGATGGCAAATATCTTGCAAATAATTAAAATTATTAGGTTATGAAAACTAAAGCCCCATTGCACATATGCCTTTCTTCAGCATTCCAGCAAGAAGGCAAGCCCCAGGAGATTACACCAGATACTGATTCTTCTATCGGTTTTACCAGAGGTATTAAGACCATTCTTCTCCTTGTTTTTTGCTTGTTCAGTGCCACCCTTTCTGCCCAAACATGGACCGGGGCTGAAGATTCAAACTGGGACAACCCAGGCAACTGGTCAAATGGCGAAGTTCCACATTTAAGTTCTGTATACATTGGCCCTAGTGCCAATGAGCCTATTCTTGAGAACAGTGAAGTATACATTAATAGCCTATTAGTCGCTGATGGAGCAACAATGACCATCTCGGATGGCGGCGTTCTAAACATAAGTAGAACGAATTCATTCTATTTAGAAGGGAATATCACGATAGGACTTAACGCCAGGCTAACAAATAATGGCGTCATCAATATCGAGGGAAATAGTAGTAGTAGTAATTTGGAAACGTATTTTGGGATTTACATACACCAAGGAGCGACATTTATCAATGAAAACCTTGGAAATCTAGCAAATTCAGGTATTGTAAACATCGAGGGTATTGTAAGAACAGATGACATTAATGGTGGGCACGCTATTTACGGGCTTGACGCAACAATCCTCAATTATGACAATTCAGAAATAAATATAGAAAATGCTCAGGGCGGGGCAGGAATTTATACGCGTTACAACACCACTATTACGAATTGGGGTTCCATCAATATAGAAGATACAAACGATGGAATCATCTTACTTGATAATCCCGTATTTACGAACAATGGCACCATCGATATAGAAAATGCATTAAACAATGGAATTCGTTTAACAACTGATGATGGCGTATCTACCAACAATGGCACCATCGTTATTAAAAATATCACAGATGATGGACTAAGAGTATCTGGAAATGAGTTTACTAATAACGGTACAATAGATATACAAGAGGCTGACTTTGGAATAAATATTGAAGATGATACACCACAATTCATCAACGATGGCCTCATAGATATAGATGCTTGTAAAATATATGCCATATTAATTTCACAAATTAACACTGATTTTATTAACAATGCCACGGGCCGTATCAACATCAATCAAAGGCTTGGGCAGCATTCTCAAGTTGGCATGTTAGTATTTGGCTTGTTTACCAATAAAGGTGGCCAGATCAGGATAGACCATTTCAATCCGGCGGGGCCTAATGGAGGCGACACATTCCGAGCAATAGATGTATCAGGAGATGGCAGGTTTACCAATGAAGATGGGGGGCTGATCTTTATCGGTGCCCTGACCCCTGACTCATTGGGCAATCATGAAGTATCTGCCATTATAACACTTGGTAATGCCGAATTCTTCAACAGCCCATGTTCGGGGGTGGTCAATAGGTCTTCTTATAAGATTAGAGTACATGCCACTGGCGGCAATACCATTATTACCAACAACGGTTGGATCATCAATCATTCACAAGCTATGAGTTTCATTAGTGGCAATGCCGGGACGATCCTAAATTTTGGTAACACTATAAACGTGTTGACGGGACCCAACATTCCGGCCAACAACGACCCTGCGGACATCAGCGCGGATGTCGCCTGCCTCGGGCAGAGCATCCAGTTCACTCAGGACAATGCCATTTGGGGCTGCAACGAGGAGTTCACCTACAGGCGCCTGGACACCGACCAGGTCAACACCACGGGGATATTCCGTGGCCTGGAGGCCAACCGGTCCTATGATTTCGAGCTGAGCTACAACGGTGTGGTGGTGGACACCTATACCCACACCGTTGGGGACATCGGCACGGACGACGAGCCGCCGGTCCTTGAGTGCACCGTTACCGAATACGTCTACGACCTCGGGAGTGACCCCAGTCTCACGATCGATGTAAGCGATCTTACCACGGCTAGCGACAACTGCGGTATCGCCTCGTTGGAGATACAGGGCCATGGGGAGACCCGTACCTTTGGCTGTGGGGACTTTGGAGAGAATACCATTACGGTAGAGGCGACGGACCTGATAGGCAACACGAGCACCTGTGAGATCACGGTGGAGATCACCGGGGTCTATCCGGAACTGGCCCCTGGGATACCCACGACGAACGACCTGGAGATCGTCTTGGACGGCAACGGCGAGGCCACCCTTGGCGTAGGCGACCTGGACATTTCCGTGGACCTGTCAACGCCCTGCTTCACCCAATCGGAAGCTGAGGCATACTACAACATACCGACGTCCTTCCGCAACCTAGACTGTGGGGATGTCGGCACCCACACGTTCTCCCTAACCAGGTCAGACGACAACTTCCCGGCCATATCGCAGACGATCACGGTGGTCGACGCGACCCCAATCCTGGCCTCAGTGGCCGATGTAACGGTGAACCTTAACGCGAGTGGCGTGGGCAGTCTGGGAATGGCCGACCTTGTCTTCACGGTGAGCGACAACTGCTACAGCGATGCCGATATTATCGCGGCCTATAGCGTCCCGGCCGGGTCCAGCAGCTTTGACTGCTCTGACATAGGCAGCGTGTTCGTCGCCCTGGACAAGAGCAACAGCGAGTTCCCCGATGTGACCGTGGAGGTCACGGTGGTCAACGGCGTACTGTCCCTGAGTCCTGTCACCACAGATTTCTGCTTCAACGAGCCCTTTGACATCACCGGCCTGGAGGACCAGATCACCACGGCTAGCGGGACCTTCACCTACAGCAAGAACATCGAGCGCCTGTATGTCCCCAACTTCCGGGACCACACGGTAAGCGTGGTGGACCTTAACTCCAACGAGGAGATACAGACGATCCCCGTGGGTACTAACCCCTGGGGGGTGAACGTGAGCCCTGACAACCAGAGGGTATACGTCACCAATATCACCAGTGGCACGGTCAGTGTGATAGAGGTGGCGACCAACACGGTGGTGCAGACCATTGCCGTGGGGAACTATCCCATAGGCACGGCCTTCAACTCTGACGGGAGCCGGCTCTACGTGACCAATGCGGTGAGTGACAACATCTCGGTTATCGATACGTCGACCGATGCGGTCACGGGGACCATTGATGTGGGTAACACCCCCTGGGGCATCGCCTTGAGCCCTGACGATACCAAGGCCTATGTGGCGCACGAGGTCGACAACAACGTGAGAGTGGTGGAGATTGCCACGGGCATCACCCTGGAGACCATAGATCTTGGCCAACAGTTCCGGACCAGGGAAGTGGGGGTCAGCGCCGACGGCAGCAAGGTCTATGTGGGCAGTGGCTGGGACCAGAACAGCCCACCTAACGGCGTGCTCAGCATCATAGATACCGGTACCAACACGGTGGCGGGGACGCTTTCCCTTGATTATATCTCGCCCAACGGACTTTCGGTGCACCCCAATGGTGACGTGTACGCCGTGTATGGTGACGAGGGCTCTGGGGTGCTTAGCCGGACGAACAGCAGCAACGTGACGAGCTACAGCCTTATAGAGGACGGGGTGGCGAACGGCCTGAGGGGGCTGAGTTTCAATGCCGATGGCACGATGCTTTACATCATCGACAACGCGAACGATAAGGTGATCGCATACGACCCACAGACCGGCACGGAGGCCAGCACCATAGCGGTGGGGGACGGCCCGCTCGGCATGGGGCGATTCTATGTGAGGACCACGATATTGATCACCGAACCGACCAGCTACCTTCCTTCAGAGGGCGAGATCATCAACGTGGGTTTTGATGGGGGTGGGGAATGCGAGGCGATGACCACGATCACCTTCGGTGACGACAACTGTGACGATTTCCTGTTTATCACCAAGTGGCAGACCACCGCTGCTGACCAGACCATCACGCTCCCGATCACCCTGGGGGGAAGCGCCCTTGAGATCGACTGGGGCGACGGCAGCGGCAAGGAGATCGTCACCACGGACCACCCGGCGCACAGCTATGCCACCGCCAGAAACGATTACCGGATTGAGGTCAAGGGGATCATCGATGCCATCGCGTTCAACGGCACCGGCGACAGGTTGAACATCCTGGAGGTGGTGCAATGGGGAAGCACGCCATGGTCCACTATGGCGAATGCGTTCGCGGGCTGCGAGAACCTTAATGTGACAGCAACGGACACGCCCGACCTCTCCGGGGCGACCTCGTTGGACTATATGTTCGCAGACTGTACCAACCTCGTGGCGACAGCGACCTTCAACAGCTGGGACGTGTCCAGCATCAGCAGTATGGAGGGGGTGTTCTTTGCAACATCTGTCTTTAACCAGCCACTGAACGGTTGGGACGTCTCCAATGTCACCAACCTAAAGGACATGTTCAACCAGGCCCATACCTTCAACCAGCCGCTGGACGACTGGGACGTGTCTGATGTGACGAACATGCGTTCGGTGTTCAAGAACGCCCTTGCTTTCGACCAGGACCTTGGCAGTTGGGACATCGGTTCGGCGGATAACATGTTCGACTTCCTTAGGGGCACCAGCCTGTCCCTTGAGAACTACGACAACACCATCATCGGCTTTGCGACGCTGGACGCCGGGGAGGCCCAGTTGCCGAGCATACAAAACTTCGATGGGGGCTCCAACCAGGTGTGCTTCGCGGTGGCGGAGCGCGGCATTTTGATCGGGCTGACAACGGGGAACTATTCGGATGGCGGTATCAGCGTACAATGCTCTGGCGATGCCTTTATTACCCAATGGGAACTGGAAGGTGATGCTCTGGAGTTCACCCTGCCCATAGCGAATGGGGACTACTATTACGAGGTGGACTGGGGCGATGGCGCTCCTGTAGAGTCCAGGATAAAGGGGGCGGCGACGCACGACTATGGGACGACCGACGGTATCGGTGGCACCAAGACCATAGCGATAAGGGGCGTCTTCCCAAGAATAATTTTTGGGCTTGCCCCTGAGCAGGATCGATTAAAGTTAACAAGGGTTACACAATGGGGGGACATTCAGTGGAGTTCCATGAAAGATGCGTTCTTAGATTGTGAGAACTTGGATGTCACGGCAACGGACGTTCCCGACCTGTCGAACGTGACCGATATGGAGGCCATGTTCAGAGGATGTAGTTCACTGATAGGCACTACCGCATTCAATACCTGGGACGTGTCTAATGTCACCAGTATGTTCAGGACGTTCAACGAGGCGCATGTGTTCAACCAGCCGCTGAACGATTGGGAAGTTTCCAGCGTCACCAATATGGAGAGGATGTTCTCAGGAGCAAATGCGTTTAACCAACCGCTTAACGATTGGGACGTGTCCAACGTCACCAATATGGAAAGGATGTTTTCTGGAGCAAATGCGTTTAACCAACCGCTGAATGATTGGAACGTGCTCAATGTCATTGATATGAGCTATATGTTCGAACAAGCTTACGTGTTCGACCAGGATATCAGTAATTGGGATGTGGACAATGTTACCAATATGGTAAGCCTATTCAAAAACGCAGAAAGTTTTAATCAGGACATTAGCAGCTGGGATATTTCGGCCTTGATATCCGCTGCGGGTATGTTCGATGGCGTGGCCCTGTCCACAGCCAACTACGATGCCCTGCTTATGGGCTGGGGTACGCTGGACACCGTAGCGGGGGAGACCCAAGTCCCATCAGGTGTAGAATTCAGTGGCGGTGACAGTCAATATTGCAATGCCTTGGAGGCCCGCAACATGCTCCTGACCACCTATGGCTGGGACATTTCGGATGGGGGCCCGGAAAGTGCAAGCTGTACGGAGGACACGGCGCCGTTCATAACGAAATGGGATGTTGGGGCAGAGAACCCTGTGATTCTTATCGGGTACGACCCGCTATTGAACTACAATTACTTCATAGACTGGGGGGACGGTACATCCATAGAGGCGAGCACCACTGGGTCTATGCAGCACAGCTATGGGGCCGCGGGCATTTATGAGGTGAAGATCTATGGGGACTTTCCAAGGATGGCCATGGGCCTGACAAGTCTCGAGAACAGGGAAAGACTGATTGAGGTGTCCCAATGGGGGGACATCGTCTGGCAAGATATGGCCGATGCCTTCTTTGGATGCACGAACCTGGAGGTGACAGCGACCGATGCGCCCGACCTGAGTGTTGTTGCCAGTCTGTCGGGAATGTTCAAAAACTGTACGAACCTACAGGGTACGGCAACATTCAACACATGGGGTACCAGCAAGGTAAGCGACATGAGCGAGATGTTCAGTGGCGCGACCAGTTTTGACCAGAACCTTGGCGACTGGGACCTCTCCAGTTTAACGGACGCGGCGGATATGTTCTATAGCACGACCCTGTCCACGGCGAACTACGATGCGCTGCTCACGGGCTGGAGCACCCTAGACACCAGTGCCGGGGAGACCCAGGTCCCATCGGATATTGAGTTCAGTGGCGGTAACAGCCAATACTGTGCTGCCGTGGACGAGCGGGACGTGCTCCTGGGGCTCAACTGGTCCATCACCGATGGCGGCCCAGAGGATGTGTCCTGCCTGGGGATAAGCGGTATCCCGTTCATCACCACATGGCAGGTTGGCGATGGGGAGACCATAACGATCCCCACACAGGGAGGCGGCTATGACTATGCGGTGGTCTGGGGCGACTCGGGCAACGATGCGGAAACGGGCCTTACCGGTGATGCATTGCACCAGTACGCGGTGGCGGGCACCTACGAAGTGCGGATCTACGGGGACTTTCCAAGGATCTATTTCAATAATGGGGGCAACAGGGAGAACATCCTGTCCGTGTCCCAATGGGGGGACATCCAGTGGGGCTCTATGGAAGCGGCGTTCTTTGGTTGTGAGAACCTTGATGTCACGGCAACGGACGTGCCGGACCTGAGCAACCTGGACAGTGACGCTTCGCTGAGCCTGGTGTTCAGGAACTGTACCTCGCTAGTAGGGAACAGCTCATTCGGCGATTGGGATGTCTCCGAGGTCATCAATATGGCTGCAATGTTCCGCAATGCCGAGGCCTTCGATCAGGACCTAGGGAACTGGGACGTAAGCAATGTGGAGTGGATGATGGGGATGTTCTATGATGCAGAAAGCTTTGATCAGGACCTTGGCAGCTGGGACATCTCGAGCCTGAACACTGCACTCCTGATGTTCTTCAATGCGACCCTGTCCACGGCCAATTACGATGCGCTGCTTATGGGCTGGAGCACCCTGGATACGGATGCTGGGGAGACCGAGATCCCGACGAATTTATATTTTGATGGCGGGAACAGCCAATATTGCCTTGGAGAGGACGCGAGGAACCTCTTAATCGGAACCTATGATTGGGAAATCGATGATAGCGGCCTAAGTTGTTCTGCATATGATTTTGTGACCAGATGGGAGACCACCTCTGCCAACCAGACCATCACGTTGCCGATTACCCTTGGCGCGGACAGTGTCACCATAGACTGGGGGGATGGTACCGCACTAGAGACTGTCACCACGGATGACCCAACGCATACATACAGTGCCATCGGAAGCGATTACCAGGTCACGGTCACGGGAGACCTAGATGCCATCGCGTTCAACGGCATTGGCGACAGGTTGAACATCCTGGAGGTGGTGCAATGGGGAAGCACGCCATGGTCCACCATGGCGAATGCGTTCCTGGGCTGTGAGAACTTGGATGTGACGGCAACGGACACGCCCAACCTCTCCCAGACGACCTCATTGAACTATATGTTCGCAGCTTGTAACAACCTTGTGGGGACATCAGCATTCAACAACTGGGACGTTTCCAACATCAGCAGCATGGAGGGGATGTTCCTAGCCGCATTGGCCTTCGACCAGCCTCTGAACGGCTGGGACGTTTCCAGAGTCACCAATCTACAGAGCATGTTCAACGAGGCCCATGTGTTCGACCAGCCGCTGGAGGGCTGGGACGTGTCGGTGGTGACCAACATGCGCTCGGTGTTCAAGAATGCCCTTGCCTTCGACCAGGACCTAGGTAGCTGGGACATTGGTTCGGCTACCGACATGGACGATTTCCTTACTGGCACCAGCCTGTCCCTGGAGAACTACGACAATACCATCATCGGCTTTGCGACGCTGGACGTCGGGGAGGCCCAATTGCCGAGCGTACAAGACTTTGATGGGGGCTCCAACCAGGTGTGCTTTGCCGTGGCGGAGCGCGGCATTTTGATCGGGCTGACAACGGGGACCTATTTAGATGGTGGTGTTAATGGGCAATGTTCGGGTGATGCATTTATTACCCAGTGGGAACTGGAAGGTGATGCTCTGGAGCTCACCCTGCCCATAATAGCGCATGAGGACTACTATTATGAGGTGGACTGGGGAGATGGCTCGCCTGTAGAAACGGGGTTAACAGGGGAGGCAACCCATGACTATGGGGTGACCGATGGCATCGGTGGCACCAAGACCATAGCGATAAGGGGCGTCTTCCCAAGAATAATTTTTGGGCTTGCCCCTGAGCAGGATCGATTAAAGTTAACAAGGGTTACACAATGGGGGGACATCCAGTGGAGTTCCATGAAAGATGCATTCTTAGGTTGTGAGAACCTAGATGTCACGGCAACGGACGCTCCCGACCTGTCGAACGTGACCGATATGGAGGTCATGTTCGGAGGATGTAGTTCACTGATTGGCACTACCGCATTCAATACCTGGGATGTCTCCAATGTCACCAGTATGTTCAGGACGTTCGAAGAGGCATATGTATTCAACCAGCCGCTGAACGATTGGGACGTGTCCAACGTCACCAATATGGAGTGGATGTTCTCAGGAGCAAATGCGTTTAACCAAGATATAGGAAGCTGGGATACTGGTCAGGTTACCGACTTAAGCAATATGTTTAATAATGCGACGAGCTTTGACCAAAGCCTTGGTGCTTGGGATATCAGTAATATAAATGAAGTCGGTCCTTTTTCGGGTATGCGTAGCATGTTTGAAAATGCTGGAATTTCAACAGAAAACTATGATGACACGTTAATAGGGTGGGCGACGCTTGATGCAGGAGAAACACAAGTTCCTTTAAACATTGTCTTTGATGGGGGAAACAGTCACTATTGCTTAGGAGAAACAGCAAGAAATACCTTAACAGATCCCTCAGGACTCAATTGGACGATTACCGATGGCGGTTTAAGCTGTCCTACCGATATTTTTGTGACCCCAAAAGTGTATTTACAAGGGGCGGCTGTAACTCCAAATGCAGGCGAGGAGACTTTGATGCGCGATGATTTTCGTGTCGCTAACACAAGTGAAATCACGATATCCCCATATGGGGATGCTGCTGCACCAGATGATCTACCCGCGTTTTTTAGTTATTCAGGTCTTGGTGCCTTCGTAGATTGGGTCTGGGTAGAACTGCGAGACAAGGATGACCCTACGGTGGTCATAGCAGGGCAGTCTGGCATGTTGACGCGAAACGGTAATATTGTGGACCCTATGGACATAAGTTTAGCCTTACCACTAAATTTCTATGTACCGGCCGATACCTATTATGTAGTGGTTAAGCACCGTAACCATGTGGGGATTATGAGCAGTACGGCAGTAAGCTTGAGCGGTACCGTGACCGAAGTTGATCTATCCTCAGATCCTTCCATGGTCGAAGGGGGCAGCAGTTCGGTAGTGCTGTTGGCCAATGGCAGTTACGGGATGTACACGGGCGACTATGATGGTAACTCACAGATCCAGAACGCGGATGCCTATGTGGTAGTACAACTCATTGGTGGTGCGGGCTATGAGGATGCCGATATGGACCTTAACACCCAAATCCAGAACACGGATGTGAACGCACTGATCAATCCCAACATCGGACGGGGAGAGCAGTTTGGTAGGCCTAGTGTCCCCACAGAGCAGTTATCGACCGATGTGACCTTGGCCTTTGCCAATGCACAGATCACCAATGATGGCGTTGATGACTACTACGAAGCCGATATTGTGATATCGGGCACAACGGACTTTTACGTGGGCTCTGGCCAGGTATACCTGGACTACGCTACAGCGGCCTTTGGCGAGAATATATCCGCCAATGGGAGTATCGAGTACAGCCAACCCGATGGGTCCATACTGGGTTATAGCTTTGGGGCCTTTTCACCGGCCTACAGGGATTTTATAGAGAACGACAACATCACTTCAAGGGTGTCACTGTCCTTTCAGCAAAACGTTGGTATTACCGGACTGGAGACGGCACCGGAGCTGCAGATCACTTCGACACCAAAGGTGTTGTTCCATATCAAGATCCGCTATACGGATGTTAGTGAAGATGCAGGGATGTGTTTCTACAGCGATGGTATTTTTCAGGACCAGTTCTTTACGGCCTGTGGAGGTACCGCTACGGCCGACTGTACGACAACGCCAGGTGTACAGATCACCAACGATACCTATGACTGTTCAGAAGCGGGCGTGGATACCTTGGGGATAACGGAGATTACCGACAGCCCTATTCTGTTGTACCCGAATCCTGCGAGCACGAGCTTTAGAATTAAAGGATTGACCACAGCCAGTCATGTACGGGTTTACGATGTCAACGGTAGATTGATTATAGAGGAGCAGCTAAGCGATGATAGCCCCATAGACATGAGTGCTTATGATGATGGTGTATATCTTGTAAAGATTACCAGTGGCAGCGCCACAGTAATTAAACGATTGATTAAAAAAGCAGAGTAATCCCTTTGTTTAAGTTAGGTAAGATTAAGGGGTATTGAAAAAGGGCTATTGGAAGTAAAGGGGTAAGTATCCGATAGCCTTGACAACCGCTTTATCAATATGATAAAGCGGTTTCTCATTTGTGTAAAACGTGTTACAGGAAAAATACGGCAAATAAAAAACGATCATAACAGTAACCCCATCTACTTCATATAAGATCTTCACCTAGGTCCAGACTTTTATAAAAAGTGACTATTGAGTTTTTTGTATGAATCATAATTGCATTTAATCTTCATTAAAATCTCATAAAAAAGTAAAAAGTTACTTAAACGTTTAAGTTCGTAAAATTCTCTGCTCCAATAATTTTAAACAAGCGCTCAAACCGATTGAAAATGCAAGCATTACGAATGGATGTGCTTAACATTTTCTTAACCTTTATCTGATTTTAAGTTTAAGTTTCAAGAGAACTCTTTTTTCACATTTTTTGGATTTCAAATTGCCGTAATAATAAATTTAGATCGCGATTTCTGATAATATCGCACTTTTTACATCAATTTTTTGTCAATATCAAAAACACTCAAAAATTATGAAAGACCTTCTGTTAAAAGTTGCACTGATAGTACTGCTTGTTTCAAGTACATCTGCACTTGGCCAAAGTGTCTCTGGAACAGTTACTGCCGACGGGCAACCCTTACCTGGCGCTAGTGTAATTGTAAAGAATACAACTAAAGGCACACAAACTGATTTTGACGGTAAATATCTATTAGAGGGTGTACCGAGCGATGCCATATTGGTATTTAGCTATATCGGTTTTAAAACTATAGAAATAGCGGTTGACAATAGAGCCATAATAGATGTTGTTATGGAAGAAGATTCAAGCACCTTAGATGAAGTTGTGCTCATTGGATTAGGACAGACACAGAATAAACGAACGGTCTCATCTGCGATAGCCAAGGTATCGTCAAAACAGATTAAAGAGCTTGCGGTGACTAGGCCCGAAGCAGCATTACAAGGTACTGTTCCTGGTGTATTTGTCGCCCAAAATTCAGGTTCACCAGGTTCGCCTTTAGCCGTAAGAGTTCGTGGTGTATCCACTCCCAACAATTCCAATCCCTTATACTTAGTAGATGGTTTTCAGGTACCTAATCTACAATACTTAAACCCTGCGGACATTGCTACAATAAATGTTCTTAAAGATGCCGCAGCGGTTTCTGTTTATGGAGCTAGAGCAGGTAGTGGTGTGGTTTTGGTAGAAACCAGAAAAGGAAGACGAAATACGGAACATATTAATGTCTCCTTCGATAGTTTTTACGGCGTACAGAATGTGACTAGAGATTCAGATTTAATGAATAAGGACGAATACCTACTTTTCTACAAAAGTGCCATTCAGTATGCAAATACATTTGGAGAGCAATATCGACCAGCAGTCTTTAATACCATTGCCGAAGTAACAGCAGCAGAAGATTTGTTGCCAGATACGGATTGGACGGATGTTATTTATAATGATGATACACCAATAAAAAACTTTCAAACTACCATATCGGATGGAGGGGAAACCTATGCTTGGGGATTTTCAGCGGGCTACTTCGACCAAGGAGGTGTTATAGGTGGTCCAGATAAATCTGATTTTGAGCGATTGAACATTCGACTCAATGGAGATTTTGATATAGCACCAAATATAACCGTAAGACTAAATGCTGATTTTGTTGGTCTCGGGCAAAAATCAGTACTAGAAAACCAAAATAATGAAACTCAAGGTATTGGTGTCGTTACAGCAGCTAACGCTGTTGCACCGATTTATCCTACCCACAGTGCTACGGGAACCATATTTAACCCAAGTTTTGGTACGGGAGGCCTTAATGCTATGAATCAAGTAGATGTCAACGGCGTCATCTTAAACTCCATGAATATTTATACATCCCCACTTTATGTGCTTGCCGCTGCAGATCAAGAACTAAATACGATGATTGCGCAATTAGGTGCTGCAGTAAAATGGGATGTGACTTCAAATTTAATAGTGAATACTTCTTATTCGCACTATGCATCAGATGCTACTTTCAAGGCTTTTCAACCAGATTTTACAGGAACTCCAATAGATACCGAGCAAAATTTCTTCATACTTAACGGCAACCAACTTAATTTGAATGAATGGGATCGTACTATAGATAATTTTGATGCCAACGCCGAATATACATTTACGGATATAGGCAAGCATAATTTAAAGGTATTAGCAGGAACCTCATTTCAACAAGATCAAGGTACTGCAAGTTTTAGACAAGGTAACAACCTTTCTGTAAATACATTTGATGAGGCAGAATTGTCCTTAGCAGATGTAAGATCAAGTTCGGATCCTTCTGATGCCACCAATGGATTTACTACGGCATCAAATAACTCGAAGTTATTTTCATTGTACGCAAGAGCTTTGTACAATTTTGATGAAAAATACTTATTTACAGCCTCGATTAGAGCTGATAAATCCTCAAAATTTGGCCCCAATAATCAAACAGGATATTTCCCGTCGGTTTCAGCGGGATGGGTGTTGTCGCAAGAAGATTTTTTAAACGAGTCTAAGTTTGTTAACCTGTTAAAACTAAGAGCAAGTTGGGGTATCAACGGTGTTGATAATATTCGAGAAGATGAGTTTAATGCGTCTTATGATAGTAATGGGGAATTGGAACGATTGGGAAATCCCGACATTAAATGGGAGGAAATAGAACAGTTTAATATTGGTATAGACCTCAATGCTTTTAATAATCAGCTAGGGGTGACCTTAGATTACTATGATAAGTCGACTAATGGCATTTTACTAGAGGTGCCACCAGTTTTAGATAGTGGTGGACCGGGTCAAACTTTTATCAATGCCGGAGGCGTTACTAACCGAGGAGTTGAAGCTTTGGTTTCCTTTAGAACGTTCCCTAAAGAAGAAGGCGGTTTTGCCTGGAATATTACTGGAAACATAGGTTTTAATGAAAATACCTTTAATGCAGATCCTTCAATACCTCCTGGGACACTCACTGGAGGAAACTTGAGACAATTTGCAACACCTGTTACTAATACTTTGGATGGTCAGCCCATAGGGGCGTTTTATGGATATGAAGTCGATTTCATTAATAATAGAGGAGAACTGGTTTTTAAAGATTTGGATGGGGATGGCGTTGTTAATACCGTAGATGAAAACGGTGCGTCGATCACCGACTTAGACGATAGAACAACTATCGGTAATCCTTATCCAGATATTACCTATGGTTTTTTGGTTGGCGCATCCTTTAAAGGATTCGATTTTAGTGCCAACATTTATGGAGCTACTGGCAATGATATTTTTGATGCACGTTATAATTCAGCTGTACCCTATTCCAACCGACCTAGAGAGTATTTGTTTAATGGTTTAAGACCCGTGTTGTCTGGTTTAGCGGGCTCGCAAGGTGAGGTGTCAGACTTCTATATCAAAGATGGATCCTTTGCTAAACTTAAAAATGTCTCCATTGGTTACAGTTTTAAAAACTGGGCGAATAGGATCGGGTTCGAAAACATTAGATGCTATGTACAAGGACAAAACCTCTGGACTATTAGTTACTATGATGGTGGTGATCCTGAAATAGGAAATGCTTCTACGAATCCTAATGCTAATTTAGATATAGGTATAGATCGCGGATTCTATCCACAACCGACAACATTTTTATTTGGATTTCAATTTCAATATTAAACAATATGAACAGGTTAAACTTTAAAATTATTGCAGTATTACTCATACTCATGTTAGGTGTAAACTTTATGGCATGCGATGTTGATGTAGTACAAGAAGACACGATTACGTCTTTAGATCTTTCAGAAACAGATGTTATTGATATTGCTAGAAACGTAAAAAATGTATTAAAATGGCAGAGCTCCAATAGTCCTTCTGCTAACTCTCATACAATTCCACATATCTTTCAGGATTTAAGAGGAGGAAATGCCGTATCTGAGCGAGATCCAGTAAACTGGATTACAGGACGGGATTTCAACCAATTTTCAACAATCACGCCTAGCCAGCAAAGTGTACAGGCGCTATGGTCTAAATGGTTTAAGGGTATTAATAGAGCAAATACGGCCATCAAAAACCTAGAAGGATTTACTGATTTTTCAGATGAGTCATTAAGAGCGAACTTAATTGCGCAATCAAAGTTTTTCAGAGCGCTGTTTTACTTTGAACTGGCTAAGCATTTTGGCGCTGTACCTCTTAGATTAGAGGCCGTTGAGAGCCTAGAAGATGCCGTCGTATTACCGAGAGCAAATTCTGTAGAAGATGTTTATAGTCAAATAGTTTCAGATTTGAATGAAGCCTTACCCAATTTGGCGAGCAATCCTTCGGAAAAATATGAGGCGACCCAAGGGGCAGCTTATGCGCTTTTGGCCAAAGTGTCTTTATATAACAATGATTATCAAAGTGCTATCGATAATGCCAACCTTGTCACTGGCTATACTCTGGAAGATGATTTTGTCGATAACTTTAGATTATCCACTGAAGGCAATAGATCAGAAACTATTCTTGAAGTTCCTTTTACTTCTGGACAATCTGGATTAGGGTTTGAGACTGCTGAAGAAACTTCGGAAATAATAGGTTCTGGGTTATGGCAAATGTTTGCGGGAATTAGTGGCGTTAATACGGGTTGGAACAACCTTGTTCCGACCATAGAATTTGTTGAATCTTTTGCAGATGGTGATGAAAGAAAACTCGGAACATTAGTTGTCGGTGGAGAACCACAAGAAGGTTTAACAGCCGATGATACCTCAATTTTAAGTGCACTTTTCCCGTCTGGTGCCATTCAGAGAAAAATTTATTTAACCCCTAGTGAAACACAAGATTTACTAGATACCGGGAATACACAACAATGTGATGTTAATGACATCGTATTGCGTTATGCAGATGTGCTTTTAATTAAAGCCGAAGCTCAAATCATGTTAAATGGTGCTGGTGCAGGCGATGATGCACTTAACCAAATTGCGGTCAGAGCTGGCCTAGGAACTTCTACGGGATATACATTAGAAGATCTTAAGTACCATAGAAGAGCAGAACTTTCTTTTGAAGGTTACGATCGCTTTACGGATTTGGTAAGATGGGGAGATGCTGCTACGGTACTAGCAGCCAGGGGTTTTTCCACGGGTAGAGATGAATATCTTCCCATTCCACAATTGCAGATTGACCAAAGTGCAGGATTAGTTGAACAAAACCCTGGCTATTAAAATTAAATACGGACTAATAAATAAAACGAGTTATGAATAAAAAAGCAAAAAAATTAAGCTACCTAATAATGCTTGTTATGGTTGTTGGACTCACTATAAGTTTTCAATCCTGTGAGGATGAATATAACATACCTGAAACCTGTTTTGATGGCAAGCAAAACGGAAATGAAACAGGGGTTGATTGTGGTGGTGACTGCCAGCCTTGCCCTTCCTGCGATGATGGTATAATGAATGGAAACGAAACGGGAGTCGACTGTGGAGGTCCAGATTGTGATGCATGCCCAGAGACCTGTGACGATGGCATTTTAAATAATGGCGAAACGGAAATTGATTGCGGAGGCCCAAATTGTCCACCATGTGTGACGGCAGCAGTAACTAGATTCTTTAATTATCAATCCGCTGGGTTTGAAAGGTTCCACACATTTGAAGGGGAAGAGACAGGTGTTAACTTAATTGATGGTGACCCAGGAAACGATGTTACGACACAAGGCGCAGCGCTTCCAATGGTTACTTTTGGTGAAGCCGATCCAGAAGACGCAACAATGCTTGTAGGTAGATATAATCGACCAGAAGGAAATATATCGGATGGATTCTCAGATTATAAATTTGAAATTAACAGTGGTGCTGCTTATGACTTTACTGGCCTAGGTAATATTGAATTATCCGTTTATACACCAGCTGGGACCATAGGTGGAAATGTAACACCAACAGTAGAAATTATATTTATTGCACGTAATGATCCAAATCCAAATTTCTGGGAACATTGGACCATACTCAACGGAGTGCTTTCTGGTACTGATGAATGGGAAACCATCACATTTGATGGTTCTGGCGTACAAGCCAGTATGAATGGTTTTGGCGTACAATATGATCAAATTGCCATAAGAATTGGTGGGTCTGGTCATACAGAAGCGGCTACCTTCTATATCAAAGATTTTGTTTTCATAGATCGCGAAGTTGTTGCCTCTGCAACATTTGCGACTAATGAAGGTGTCAATATTAACCCTGACGGAGACCCAGGAAATGACGTTACTACTCAAGGCGCTCCATTACCAATGATGGAATTTGGAGTGGTTGGACCTGAAAACGGATTTGTAGGCAAATACAATCGACCAGAAGGAAATATATCTGACGGTTTCTCAGACTATAAATTTGAAATTAACTCTGGTGATCCATATACATTTGCTACTAATGCTAAGTTTAGTCTTGAAGTGTATACGCCATCAGGAACCATTGGAGGTAATGTAACACCAACTGTTGAAATTATCATTTTGGCGCGTAATGATGCCAATCCTAACTTCTGGGAACATTGGACCATATTAAATGCTGTCATAGATACTAATGATGAATGGCAGACATTTACGTTCGACGCGTCAGGAGTACAAGCCAGCATGAGTGGTTTTGGTGTACAGTACGATCAAATAGCCATAAGAATTGGAGGTTCCGGACATACAGAACCAGCAACATTTTATGTAAGAAACTTTAATTGGTACAATGCAGATTGAAATTGAGATTATAAGTTAGTTGTTTATTAGTCTCAATAAAAAAGAGGTTATTAAGTTTTAATGGAATTTAATGCCTCTTTTTTAATCAAAAATAGCTTTAATGTTAAAGCACATTGTTATAGCACTGATTGTTTTTTCTTTCTTCTCTTGCCAAGATCAACAACATGATAAGGTAAGGGCATAAGTCCTGCCTCTTGATTGCTTCTAATAATTCATATTTAAAAATCTTTAAAATTAATTAACGACATGAAAATATACTTATATATTATTATTCTAATATTAGCTCTAGGATGCTCATCATCTGATGAGGGGCCACGACTAATGTCATCTTGTAATGATGGCGTGCAGAATGGTACAGAAACAGGAGTAGATTGCGGTGGTGATTGTGAACCCTGTGCAAGCTGTGATGATGGTATCATGAATGGCGAGGAAGAAGGTGTAGATTGTGGCGGACCAGATTGTGAGCCATGTCCGGTTGAGGTTCAAATTCCCGCATCTGGTTATGAAACACCAATGTCGTATACCGGATATTCATTAGTATGGTCGGATGAATTTGATACGAACACTTTAGATACCGACAAATGGGATTTTCATTTAGGTAATGGGTGCCCTAACTTATGTTTCTGGGGCAATAACGAAGAACAATACTTTACGAATAGTGACGACAACTTATACTTTGAAGACGGCAACTTAGTTATTGAAGCTAAAAATGAAAGCATTAATGGTATGGATTATTCCTCTTCAAGAATCCATACAGACAACAAGTTTGAATTTCAGTATGGTCGCGTCGATATCAGAGCCGCCATGCCTTCAGTATCGGGTATATGGTCTGCTTTATTTATGCTTAATCATAATTACACTATCGATTCGCCAGCAACTTGGTGGCCCAGTGGAGGCGAGATAGATATTGTAGAGTATTTGGGTGAAGATCCAAGTGAAATTTTAGGAACCGGTCATTACGGTACCGATTTTCCTAATAACCATCATTTCAATTCAGTTTATTTTGATGCCTTAAATGGTGAAAATTTTGACGAGGTATACTATGTTTATTCAATAATATGGGAGGAAGATCAGATTTCATGGCTGGTCAATGATGTAGTCTATCATACGATGACACCAAGCACAACAACGGCCAATGGTCAACCCTATCCATTTAATGATGAGTTCTATTTCATATTTGCATTATCGGTCGGAGGTAATTTACCATCTGTAAATCCAGTACCTAACGACTTTCCTGCATTTATGATTATTGATTATGTGAGGGTTTTTCAAGAAAATTAACTTAAAAAGTTTCGTAGATATTTAATTATAACAACTCATAAATAGCAATAATCATCATCTCTATTCATATCTTACTAATTGAGATAAAAAAATAAAAGTGATATAAGTGTACTACATTGGTTACGATATAGGAAGTTCGTCTGTAAAGGTGGCAATCACCGACGCTAAATCGGGTAAGAGTCTAGTGAATCTTCATGAGCCAGCTAATGAAATGGAAATAGTATCCTTTCAATCGGATTGGGCCGAACAAGACCCTGAAATTTGGTGGCAACACATCTGCAAAGCAACGAAGAGAGCCATTGTAGAGGCCAATATCGATGCGAGCAAAATTATAGGTATTGGAATTTCTTATCAAATGCATGGCTTGGTCATTGTAGATAAAGAAGGACAACCACTGAGGAATGCCATCATTTGGTGCGATAGCAGAGCCATAGAGATTGGAAATAAGGCCTTTGTAGATTTGGGAGAAAATCGATGTAGCAATAGCTTACTCAATTCTCCAGGTAATTTTACAGCTTCAAAGTTGAAGTGGGTTAAGGATAATGAACCGGAGCTTTATAAAAAGGTCTATAAATTTATGCTTCCTGGCGACTATATAGCCTATAAACTGACAGGGGTAATTTCAACCACAAAAAATGGGTTGTCCGAAGGCATACTTTGGGATTATAAAGAAAATGCTACCGCAAATTGGCTATTGGATTATTATGGTATCGATGTTACTTTAACACCAGACATCGTAGATAATTTTCAATCTCAAGGAACGGTAACCAAAGTCGCAGCAGAAGCTACAGGATTACCAGAAGGCATCTCACTAAACTATCGCGCTGGTGATCAACCTAACAATGCCTTGTCTTTAAATATTTTTAATAATGGTGAAGTCGCCGCCACAGGCGGCACTTCGGGAGTGATATATGCCGTAACCAATCAACTGAAATCAAAAGAGTCCTCAAGAATTAATCATTTTGCCCATGTCAACTATTCTAAAAGTACGCCAAATGTTGGGAAGCTTTTATGCGTTAATGGCGCAGGGATTCAATACCGTTGGTTACGAAATCACAGTGTGGAAAATTCCTATGAGAACATGAATCGTAAAGCATCAAAGATTCCTGTGGGATCAGATGGTGTTGTCGTGATTCCGTTTGGAAATGGCGCAGAGCGAATGCTAAACAACAAGAATGTGGGGACGCAATTCTGTAATCTAAATTTAAACCTTCATAGCCACGGCCATTTATATAGGGCGGCCTTAGAAGGTATCGCTTTTTCGTTTGTCTATGGTATGGAAATACTAAAGAATGACCATGCAGAAATCAAAGTGATTCGGGCGGGAAATGATAATTTATTTAGGTCAGAAATTTTTGCCAATACGGTTGCCACATTAATTGGTCATGAAATTGAAATTTATAACACAACAGGTGCCATTGGAGCCGCTAGAGCTTCTGGCTTGGTAGGTGGGGATTACCAGAAGTTTGGTGAAACTATTTCTAAAAATGACCATGTGATGACCTTTATGCCTCTAAAGAATAATGCCCCATACATTGCGGCCTACAATAAATGGAAAACAGAATTAGAACATATTTTAAAATATAAATAAAACACTCATATTATGATTGTACTAAATAAAGCAGAATATTTTAAAGGGATAGGAAATATTAAATATGAAGGACATTATTCCGATAACCCATTAGCCTTTAAATATTATGATCCCGATAAGAAAATTGCCGGTAAAACGATGCGCGAACATTTTAAGTTTGCCATAGCCTATTGGCATACCTTCTGCGGACAAGGTTCGGATCCATTTGGGCCAGGTACCCAAAATTTTGCTTGGGATCAATCTAAGGACCCTATTGAGGCCGCCAAGCACAAAGCAGATGCCGCCTTTGAGTTTTTTACAAAAATAGGATTTGATTATTTCTGCTTTCACGATTTCGATTTAGTACAAGAAGCTTCAACATTTAAGGAATCGGAAAAACGCCTGTCTACGATTGTCGATTACATCAAACAAAAGCAAAAGGATACTGGGAAGAAGTTACTCTGGGGAACTGCCAATTGTTTTTCAAATCCAAGATATATGAATGGCGCAGCGACAAATCCAGATTTTAATGTGGTTGCACGTGCAGGAGGCCAAGTAAAATTGGCCATAGATGCTACGATAGCTCTAGGAGGTGAAAATTATGTCTTTTGGGGAGGAAGAGAGGGTTATATGTCTTTGTTAAACACGGATATGAGTAGGGAGTTAGATCACATGGCACAGTTTCTCCATATGGCAAAGGACTATGCTAGAGCCCAAGGGTTTAAAGGCACCTTCTTTATAGAGCCCAAACCGATGGAACCTTCAAAGCATCAATATGATTTTGACTCGGCTACAGCGATTGGGTTCTTAAGAGAATATGGTTTAGATAAAGACTTCAAAATTAATATTGAAGTCAACCACGCCACTTTAGCCCAGCATACCTTTCAGCATGAAATTGAAGTGGCAGCTAAGGCCGGAATGCTAGGAAGTATCGATGCTAACAGAGGGGATTATCAAAATGGTTGGGATACCGATCAGTTCCCAAATAATATTCAAGAAACTACCGAAGCCATGTTGGTATTTCTCAAAGCTGGCGGTCTTCAAGGTGGCGGCGTTAATTTCGATGCAAAAATCAGGAGAAACTCAACGGATATGGAAGATGTATTTCTCGCGCATATCGGTGGCGCAGACACCTTTGCAAGAGCGCTGATTACGGCGGATAAAATCATCGCTTCCTCACCGTATGAAAAACTAAGACAGCAACGCTATAGTTCATTTGATTCAGGTAAAGGCAAGGCATTCGAAGAAGGCAAGTTAGATCTCAAAGCACTATATGAGATAGCTCAAGAGAACGGTGAATTACAATTACAAAGTGGCAAACAAGAATTGTTTGAAAATATCATTAACCAATACATCTAATTAATAGCGTGAATTCAGTATTAGAGAGCTTAGATTGGGTGGTCTTGGGTTGTTATTTCTTAGCGTTGATGGCCGTAGCGGTATGGGTTATCCTCCAGAAGAATAAAAATACAGAAGACTATTTTCTCGCTGGTAGAAATGTGGGTTGGTTCGTTATAGGCGCCTCAATCTTTGCTTCTAATATTGGTTCAGAACATGTCGTTGGTTTGGCTGGTACAGGAGCCGAATCGGGCATGCCCATGGCGCATTACGAATTACACGCATGGATAGTACTTCTTTTAGGATGGTTATTTCTCCCATTTTATATAAGAAGTGACTCGTTTACAATGCCAGAATTTTTGGAGAAACGTTTCGATGCACGTTCGCGTTGGTTTCTATCTGTATTTTCTTTAGTTGGTTATGTCATTACCAAGGTGTCGGTAACCATTTATGCTGGCGGTATCGTTGTTTCCGAATTATTGGGAATCCCGTTTTGGTATGGCGCCATAGGTATTGTAATATTTACAGGGATTTATACCATTTTAGGAGGTATGAAAGCTGTAATTTATACCGAAACCCTTCAGACCATAATTCTCATTTTGGGATCTGTAATTATTACTTATCTAGGATTACAAGAAGTTGGAGGATGGGAAGCGCTAAGAGCTACAGTAGGATCCGAACATTTTAATATGTGGCGTCCTATGTCTGACCCAGATTTTCCTTGGACAGGATTGTTATTTGGCGGCACTATCGTTGGGATATGGTACTGGTGTACAGATCAATACATTGTGCAACGTACTTTAGCCGCTAACAACATCAAAATTGGAAGGCGTGGCGCTATTTTTGGAGCCTATTTAAAAATACTTCCCATATTTATTTTTTTAATCCCAGGTATAATCGCTTTTGCCTTATCGCAAAAAGGAGTTTTGAGTTATGAAAAAGCAGATCAGGTCTTTCCAGCTATGGTAAAAGCATTACTTCCTGTTGGGCTAAAAGGTTTGGTCGCCGGAGGACTTATGGCCGCGTTAATGAGTTCGCTAGCTTCGGTGTTTAATTCATGTTCTACGATTTTCACGATTGATATTTATAAGAAACTAAAACCTCAAATGTCCGAAAAGCGTCTTCTTAAAATTGGAAGAATTGCGACTGGGATAGTGGTCTTGCTTGGGATTATTTGGATTCCGATTATGGATAAAATTGGAGGCGGAACTCTTTACAAATATCTACAAAGCGTCCAATCCTATATCGCACCACCAATTACAGCGGTATTCATTTTGGGTATTATTTGGAAACGTGTCAATGCAAAGGCTGCCATCTGGACCTTAATGTCGGGACTATTGGTTGCTGCATTGAGAATTACAGCCGAAATAAATATAGATGGCTTAACGGGAATAGCCTATTCATTCGCATCCATAAATTTTGCACACATGGCTATTTTTATGTTTGTCTTTTCAGTCATGGTTTGTATTACGGTAAGTTTAGCAAGTACAGCACCAGATTATACAACGATTAGGGGACTAGCTTTTGGAACACTTTCGGAAGAACAAAAATTAGAAACTAAAAGAAGTTATGATACCATAGATGTCATACTATCTGTACTATTAGTCATTGTAATTATTTCAATATTAACCTATTTCACAGGATAAGTCTAATTCTAAAGAAAATACACACTAAATACATGAAGTTTTTTATAGACACGGCAAACTTAGATCAGATTAGAGAAGCACAAGCATTAGGTGTTTTGGATGGTGTAACCACCAACCCATCTCTAATGGCCAAGGAGGGTGTTGTCGGAAAAGAGAATATATTGCAGCATTACCAAGATATCTGTAAGATCGTTGATGGTGACGTGTCAGCAGAAGTCATTGCTACGGACTTTGAAGGGATGGTAAAAGAGGGCGAAGAACTATCCAATTTAAACCCTCAGATCGTGGTCAAACTTCCGATGATTAAAGATGGTGTTAAGGCCTGTAAATACTTTTCAGATAAAGGCATTAAAACCAATGTGACGCTTGTCTTTTCGGTAGGTCAAGCCTTATTAGCTGCTAAAGCGGGTGCAACCTATGTTTCGCCATTTTTAGGACGATTAGATGATATTTCTACAGACGGTTTACATCTTATTTCAGAAATAAGACAGGTGTACAACAATTATGGATTCAATACTCAAATTCTGTCGGCATCCGTTAGACACACTATGCATGTCATTGATTGTGCAAAACTAGGTAGTGATGTTATGACAGGGCCATTATCCTCAATCATGGGTCTATTAAATCATCCATTGACTGATATTGGGTTGGCCAAATTTTTAGAGGATTATAAAAAAGGAAATTAAAAACTATCAATCATGAATAAGACGATCATATTCGCACTCTCATTTACCTTGCTGTTTTCATGCAGTACATCAAGTAATAAGGATGTGGCAGAGGAGAAAAAGACAACTGAACAAAAAAGGGATTTAGCAAAATTTGAGCCCAGGGAGGGCGTTTTATTATTTGCCGGTCAAGAGTTGGAAGCTATTGGAGGACTCGAAAATTATAACGATGGTTATTTAGACCACTACAAACGTCCTGCAGGTTGGACAACGTATACGAACATTAATCCAGGAGATGATTCCTTTGGAAGAATCCAAGAAGGTTTGGATGGTTTGTGGGAAACCCACGATTGGGGAGACAATGACTATAATGCATCCCTACAATTGGCAGATCCTGATTACGAAAATATGGCTTTAGCCATAGGTTTACAATTTGTAAATCATGAAGAGAAAGTAGCCGATGGTACGCACGATGAATACATTGATAAACTTGCTGACTTCTTGTTGTCATTGGGAAAGCGCCCAGTTTTTCTGAGAATTGCCTATGAGTTTGATGGTGATCCTTGGAATCACTATGACCGAGCGTCTACCATAAAAGCCTATAAAAGAATTGTGGACCGATTAAGAGCAAAAGGTGTTGAGAATACGGCTTATGTTTGGCAATCTGTTGGCTTTATATCTGGACAGGAGCATTTAGAAGGCTGGTATCCGGGTGATGACTATGTGGACTGGTGTGGGGTGTCTTTCTTTAATCGTTGGAAGGAAATTGAAATGTTTGAATTTGCCCGTAAGAAGGGAAAGCCCGTGTTTATTGCTGAAGCTACACCAACAATTTCAGATTACTTCGGAAAGCTTTATGGTGTTTGTAAAGAGACACAACTCAGTAATCCAGAACAAGCTGAAGAGGCTTGGGATAAATGGTTTATACCATTCTTTAATGCCATTGAGAAAAACAAGGATGTAATTAAAGCGGTGCATTACATTAATTGCCATTGGGATTCACATCCTATGTGGATGAGCAACCCTACCTTTAGTAAAATAGATGCCCGATTACATCTTAACGATACCATGAGCAAAAGATGGAAAGAAAAAGTCTATACCCCTTATTTTATTCATTCATCTGAAAGCTTATATGAGGACTTATACAACAATAACTAAATGCTTTAGATATGGATTTTGAAAAAGTAGCTCAAGAATTTTGGGAAAATGGCTATGTTATTTTCGAAAAGTTTTTTTCTGATGAGCTTATGGATGAGTACAATAGGAGGATTCTAGATCATTTTGAAAGTGACCCTGAGTCTGAATTAAATAGCGAATTTGAACAAAAATCAAAAGTTCAGGTCGTGCCTTGGTTTCCTTATCGCGAAAACAAGCCTTATTTTGATGAGGTCGATAAAAATGAAACCTTTAATAAAATCACGGATACCATATTAAATGATAGCTGGGAAAACCTGTATTGCATGATGATGTATTCTAAAGCGGGGACCATTGGTCAAGCCTGGCATCAAGATTGCCCACCGTCAGATAACACAAAATTCAACATCAATAGATTGGTGTATACCCACGACATTACAGATGCTACGGGTGGCGCAATTGTGGTATTTCCAAAGACCCATATTAAAGGCGAGCTCACCATTGGTGATCCTCATGAGGAGATGGTTGGACAACAAGTCTATCAGCCAAAGAAAGGCACCGTCATTTTTCTTCATGGGCATTGTTGGCATCGTGTGACACCAGCTAAGCAAGATCGTATTTCGTCCAATTTTAGAGCCATACCAAAAGGCACATCTGAGGATATCACGGATATTTGTGTATACCGGAATATGCGGTATCGATTTTCAACTCAAGAAGTGATTGAAGAACGCAAGCTATGAGAGTTTTATATGTCATAATGGTGGTAAGTCTATTATGCTTCTCTTGTGAGAGGTCCGATCACGATGTAAAAAAACCATCTAAAGTAGAAGTTAGATCGGTTAATGGGCAATCCAATTTTTATGTCAACGATACGCTTTTTCAACTCAAGGGCTTAGGCTTTAATTATGAATACCGAGCCAGTTTTGATGAACTAGCACAAACGGGGGCAAATGCCATACGAACTTGGTCCACAAAATATGCAGACACCATATTAAAAGCAGCAGAAAAGCATGATCTTATGGTGGCCATGGGGATAAGTATTGGCAAAGAACTCTGGGGCTTTGACTACAATGACACGAGTGCCGTAGCCAATCAATTTGAAAACGTCAAAAGCATTATAAACACTTATAAAGATCATCCCAACCTACTGTGTTGGGTGGTAGGGAATGAGTTAAATCTTTTGTTTGAAGACGATGGCACCACCTTACGCGATGTAAACCCAAAAGTCTATGACGCCATGGCAGATGTTGTAGATTACATTCATGAAGTGGATCCAAATCATCCTGTAACGATGACCTTTGCAGGAGTCATAGAACCACATTTAAAGGTGGCGTTAGAGCGGGTTCCACAGTTGGATATCCTATCCGTTCAGGTATATGCGGATTTGGAACATGTTGAAAAACGAATAAAGGATGCGGGAATCACCAAACCTTATATGGTGACCGAATTTGGACCTCGTGGGTTTTGGGAAATGCCAAAAACGGAGTGGAATAGAGAGATTGAGGAACCGAGCGGACCCAAAGCCGATGGTATAAAACAACGTATACACAAAGGATTAATTAATAATACCTCTGGAAAATGTTTGGGTGGATTTGCCTTTGTTTGGGGACAAAAGCACGAACGCACACCAACCTGGTATGGGATGCATCATGATGATGGTAGACAAACCGAATATTTGGATAATTTAATTAAACTATGGACGGGTAAGTACCCTGAAAATAGAACACCGAGAGTAGATAAAATTTTATTGGATGGGAAACAAGCTCAGGATAATATTTATTTAGAACCAAACACCGTGTATAATGCCAAAGTCATTGCCTCAGATATAGATGGAGATCAATTGAGTTATAAATGGGAAGTAGCTCATGAAGTCGATGTGAGAAGTCTAGGAGGTGAAAAAGAGCAAAAACCGAAACGACTTCAATTAGAAGTTTTAAAAGACACCAATGGCGATTTTACTTTTAAGTCACCAGAGGAAGAAGGCGAATATAGGATTCTGGTCTATGTATATGATGGAAAACATAAGGCGGGAAATGCAAATATTCCATTCTATGTAAAAAACAAATAGAGCGCATGTCGAAACAAATAAAATGGGGAATCGTCGGTCTGGGTAATATATCAGATCAGTTTGTAACTGATTTATGTATGGTAGATACCGCAGAAGTCTATGCGGTCGCTTCAAGAACACAGAACAAAGCTGATGCTTTTGCCAAAAAGTTTAGTGCAGAAAAAGCGTATGGCTCCTACGAAGACATTTTTAAAGATCCTCAAGTAGATATCATTTATATTGGAACACCCCATGACTCTCATGCCGAGTTGAGCATTAAGGCAATGACACATGGTAAGCACGTACTCTGTGAAAAACCAGTAGCTCTTAACTATGAACAAGCCTTAAAGATGGTCAATGCTTCCAAAGCGCACAAGAAGTTTTTTATGGAAGCCTTTTGGACACGTTTTAATCCGTCAGTTCAGGAAGCTCTATATCAAATTAGAAAAGGGGTCATAGGTAAAGTGAAATATATTAATGCGGATTTTGCGTTCTATGTACCGGTCACTGAAGGAAGTCGAATGACCAACAAAGAACTAGGCGGAGGCACTCTGTTGGATATGGGTGTTTATCCACTTTTTTTGTCTTATGTAGTGCTTGGTATGCCAAAAAAAGTATTAGCTTCCGCTAATTTTTATGCTTCCGGTTGTGACAAGCAAACAGCTATGATTTTACAGTACGATGATGCTCAAGCCGTGTTACATAGTAGTTTTGTATCCCCTTCTAATATGATGGCTACGATTAGTGGTGAAGCGGGTAGAATAAATTTGAATAGCGTTTGGCACGAAACACAATCCTATTCATTACTAAAAAACAATCATGTTGTAGATTACGCACACCCAACAAAAGGCAAGGGATTTACATATGAAATAGAAGAATGCCATCGCTGTATTCGAGAGCATAAGATTGAAAGCGATTTATGGTCGCATCAAGATAGTTTGAACCTTATTAGTATTGTAGATGAGGTAAGAAAGCAAATTGGTCTAAAATATCCATCTGAATAAATTAGATATATGAAGAAATCGTTATTTGTAGCATTCGTCGTCTCATTAGGGGGATTTTTATTTGGCTTTGACGCTGGAATTATCTCAGGCGTGATGTCTTATGCAGGACCAGAGTTTAACTTATCAGATGGTCAATTGGGTTGGGCTGTGAGTTCTCCTTCGTTTGCGTCTATGTTTGCGATGCTGGTTTCTGGGAGATTAAGCGATATCATCGGACGCAAAAGAATCCTGATAATGGTTGCATTTCTTTATGCATTATCAGCCATTCTCTCGGCCTATGCTACCTCATACGAAATGTTATACATCGCTAGAATGATTGGAGGCTTGGCATTTGGTGCGGCATTAATATTAGCGCCTACCTATATTGCAGAAATTTCGTCTGCAAAAAACCGAGGCCAACTCGTTTCCATCCAACAATTAAACATTGTACTTGGTTTTTTTGCCGCGTTTTTAAGCAACTATTTTTTTAATAAAGCGTTTACCTCTGGCGAAAGTACCTTTTTGACCGAAGCCAATGTTTGGCGTTGGATGCTTGGGGTAGAATTTCTTCCTGCTATACTTTATTTTATTCTGATGTTTTTTGTTCCGAAAAGTCCACGATGGCTATTTACTAAGAACAGGAGGGAAGAGGCAGTTCTAGTTTTAGAGAGCATGCATGGTGCGTCTTTAGCACAAGAGGAAGCCCATATGATTGTGGATAGCCTCGAAAAAAATAAGGCTGTTGAGGAAAACGTAAGATTAAAAGACCTGTTTAAGCCGGCTTTGAAATTTGTGATGATCGTAGGTTTAGTCATAGGAGTACTTCAGCAAATTACAGGGATTAATGCCATATATTTTTATGCTACTTCCATCTTTAAACAAACTGGGATTGGAACCGACGCTGCTTTTGCTTCAGGAATATTATTGAGTTTAACAACAGTTGCTTTTACGATTGTCGCGATGTTCCTCATCGATAGAATGGGAAGACGTCCATTAATGTTGGTGGGTGTAGGAGGAATCGCCTTGAGTTTATTGATATGTGCTTATGGTTTTAACCAAGCTACCTATAATTTATCATCTGAAAAAATCGCCCGATTTGAATTTAATGGAAAAGAAAAATTAGAAGGATTTTCAGGACAAACATTCAACAATGATTTAGAATTTAAAAATGCCATGAAGTCTGCACTTGGTAATCAAGTATATTCTAAAAATGAAGGTGTCATACTGGAGGCTGCAACATCGATGAATGCTGTTTTAGTACTCATAGGAATCTTAGGTTTTATTGCCTGTTTTGCCTTTTCATTAGGTCCAGTCATGTGGGTAATGCTGTCGGAATTATTTCCAAATATGTACAGAGGGTTGGCAATCGGTGTCATTGGCTTTGTCAATTCATTTGTTAGTTGGTTGGTACAGCAAGTATTTCCCTGGGAATTGTCTAACTTGGGTAATGCGATGAGTTTTTTCATATTCGGCGCCATTGCTTTGGTTGGCTTTTTTATAATGTTAAACATATTACCAGAGACCAAAGGCAAATCCTTGGAGGAAATTGAACAAGACTTGGTAAAAGCGTAGTAAAATGATTCAGAATCCAATATTAAAAGGCTTTAATCCAGACCCTTCTATATGTAGGGTAGGTGATGATTATTATATAGCGACTTCAACTTTCGAGTGGTTTCCTGGTGTACAAATACATCATTCTAAAGACTTAAAACACTGGAAACTTATTGCGCAACCTCTCAATCGAAAATCACAATTAGATATGAAAGGTGTGCCGGATTCATGTGGCGTTTGGGCCCCATGCTTATCATACAATAACGGCACATTCTATTTGGTTTATACCAACGTAAAATCGTTTGACGGTGTTTGGAAAGATACGCCGAACTATGTGGTGACTACTCAGGACATTCTTGGAGCATGGAGCGAACCTATTTACTTAAAATCTAGTGGTTTTGATGGTTCGTTTTTTCATGATGATGATAAGATTTGGTTTGTAAACATGATCGTGGATCATAGAGAAGGGAAATTTTTTGGGGGTATTGAATTACAGGAGTACTCCGAGCAAAATAAACAACTTGTTGGGGACACTTATTATCTGACTGAAGGGTCAGTATTCGGTAAAACGGAAGGGCCTCATATCTATAAAAGGCATAGCTATTATTATTTAATGTTGGCAGAAGGCGGTACAGAATACGGCCATGCAGAGACTATATTTCGTGCTAAGCAGATTACTGGGCCCTATGAGCCACACCCGGACAATCCTTTCTTGACCTGTTCATTACATCCTGAACATAAAATTCAAAAATCAGGGCATGCGTCTTTAGTCGAAACCCAACATGGAGACTGGTACATTACTTTTTTGTTGGGTAGGCCATTGACCGAATTAGGTAGATGTACATTGGGCAGAGAAACTGGTATTGAAGCGATAGAATGGAAAAACGATTGGCCCTATTTAAAGTCGGGGAGCGCACTTCCTCGATTAGAAATCCCAGAAAGTAATTTAAAGCCTCATGTATTTGACGCCTCAGATTCTAAATACGATTTTGATACTTCTGAATTACCCTTGGATTTTCAATCCTTACGTATACCGCTTAATGAAAATGTGCTAAGTTTAACGGAACGACCAGGTTATTTAAGATTAAAAGGCAAAGAATCGTTGAGTTCTACGCATACTCAGGCTCTGGTCGCAAGAAGGTTACAGCATTTTAAGGCCAGAATTACCACAGCAATAGATTTTGAACCCAAACGTTTTCAGCATTTAGCTGGCTTGATTTTATACTACAATACCGCACATTATCATTATTTGCATATTTCGGCCAATGATTTAGGGGAGAAGTGCCTATCTATTTTGTCCTGCGATAATTATAAACAGATGGAGAGTAAAGAACAAATCATAGTGCCGAGATCTTCAACCATTTACTTAAGGGCAGAGACGAATTGCGATAGATTACAATTTAGTTTTAGCCTGAATAATGACAACTTTCAAAATGTAGGTGAAGCATTAGACTTAAGCATTTTATCAGATGATTATGTCACCAATAATAGTGATCGCTATAGGCCAGCATTTACAGGTTGCTTTGTGGGTTTATGCTGCCAGGACTTAAGCAATAATACACGTCATGCCGATTTTGACTGGTTCGAATATTTACCACTTTGACAATGAAGCGACTTATCCAAGGCCTTTTAATCTTTTATCAAATAAGCTCTGCGCCTATTCTTAAATAAAAATTGATTTCAATTGATTGAGACTTCTACTTTCGTTAAAACCTTCACGATATCAAATTCCAATGGTATGGAATTGGAGGTATTAAATTATGGGGCTACCATAGTCGCTCTTAGAGTACCAGACAAATATGGCAATACAACCAATGTCACCGTTGGCTTTGACAATATTGAGGATTATTACCTTCCCAATACGAAAAAAAATGCTTTGTTTCTAGGAGCTTCTGTTGGAAGGTTTGCTGGTCGAATATCAAATGGTGGTATTACAATTAATAAGGTCTTTTATCCTTTACATTCCGAAGATAAGGTGCATCTGCACGGAGGAAAAGTAGGTTTTGATAAAAAGTACTGGGAATTAGCAGGTATCAATGAAGGGAAAAATCCTTGGATCAAACTTTCTTATCGTTCAGTACATTTAGAGGAGGGCTATCCAGGTAATCTCGACGTATCTGTAATTTACCAATTACTAGAAACAAATACTTTAAAGATAACCTACACGGCCACAACAGATAAAACGACGCATGTAAATTTAACGAACCACTCTTATTTCAATCTAAATGGCAAACATAGTATAAGGGATCATTCCCTTTTTGTAAATAGTGAAAGACATTTAGGCGTATTCCATAATTTAATTCCAAATGGCCATCTCAAAAAATCAAAAGGGACGCTATTCGATTTGACTCAATTAAAGACATTAGATTTTCTCGAATCTAAAGGGTTTGACGATACGTTTGTGCTTAAGGATAAATCTGAAGTAGCCGCAACATTGATATCGCCAACTTCAGGTATTAAAATGAATGTTTTTACGAACCAACCAGCTATAGTGATTTACACACCTAAAGCCTTTGATAAAAATATTGTATTTAAAAATGGGATGAGGTATACTCAGAATCCAGCCATATGTTTCGAAACCCAAAAAATGCCAGACGCACCAAATAAAAAAAGATTTGAATCTACGATTTTGGAGGCAGGTGACATATATACCAATGAAACCATGTTTCAGTTTAGTCGAGTCGCTTTGTAGTATCCCTTTCGATTAGACTCGTTTTTATAACCTTTGTAGTAAAGGGTATCTGGTCACTATCTTTGCTTTCTAAGCGATCAATGAGCATTTCTGCCGCAGTTTCACCAATGTACTTTCCGTGCTGACTTATAGTTGTAATTCGCGGTGTGACATATCGTGGTAATTTTCCGTTAGTAAAACAAATAATGGACATGTCTTCAGGGATTTTATAGCTCATTTTTTTTACGAGCTCTAATGACCGTACTGCAGAGCTTTCCTCTAAACATAGTAAGCCATCAATGGCTTTATCCGATAGAATAATCTTCATGGCGGTTTCAAAATCCTCATTCTTGCCAATTTTGACTATTAATTTATCATCTACAGCGATATTGAACTTTTGTAAAGCTTTCTTATAACCTTCTACTCTTAGCTTACCAACACTTAAATTGTCAATAACCGAAATCAAAGCGATTTTCTTACAACCCGTTAGGATTAAATGACGCGTAGCATTATAGGCGCCCTCTAAGTCATTTACGATGACCTTATCGCAGTCGATTTCTTCGGTGACCCGATCGAACATCACAATAGGGACACCTTCGTTAATGGCATTTTTAAAATGTTCGTACTGTTCTTTCGCTTGGGTTTCCTCAGCAATAGATAATATGAAACCATCGAGAGTTCCATTTTTTAAAAGCTCCATGGTCTTAACTTCCTTTTCGTAAGACTCATTCGAAATACACGATATAAGATTGTACCCTTTTTCATCAGCTTTTTTTTCTATACCAACAAAGGTCTTGGTAAAAAAACTGTTCATAATATTGGGTATAATAACACCAATGGTTTTTGTCTTTTTATTGAGGAGGCTTAGCGCAACGCTATTGGGTTTGTAATGTCGTTGCCTTGCGTATTCTTGAATTTTTTCCTTGGTCTTTGTGCTAATTTCATAGCTATCGTTTAAAGCCTTAGAAACAGTGGCAATAGAGACATTGAATTTATTGGCAATTTCTTTTAATGTGATACGCTTACTCATTTTTTACAACCTTGGATTGTACCTAATCTAATATACCAAAAATAGGACTAGCCTGTAGAAATCTTCGAAATTATTTTATCATTTGGAAACGGTCCAAAACGATTTGTAGTCGTGAGATAAATCCATTTTACTGATTTCTACGTCATGATTTAATACTAGATATAGTATTTGCGTAAATGGGTGTAGTCAGAATGCTCCAGCAACCTTTAAAGATTCAATATTTTACTAAATATAGAGCGCATTCAATTGCCTTATCCCTCATCGAGTATAGCCGGAAGAATATAATTAACCATCATCTTGTCAGCACTGACATGAGATCCGGGTTTATTATATGCCGAAGCCGTGATCACGACAACAACAGGGAGGTCCTTGAAAATTAAAATCTTATTACCGCCATTGCCGGTGCAAAAAGAAACTTCATAGTCCTTACCATTTACTGTGTATACACTATTCCAGAAGAGGTAACCGTAATAGCCATCTTCGATTCCGGCATTAGCTTGTGATACCTGTTTAGCCAAACTTTTGGCCACCCACGGTTCCGTTAGGATTTGTAGGCCTTTCCATTGGCCCTTGTTTTTATAAAGTTGCCCGTATTTTGCAAAATCAATCGCCCTGAGTTCTATACCTCCACCGGTATAGGCAATCTTTTGAGGCGTATAAAACCACTTGTAATTGGTAATGCCTAATGGGGCAAATAATTTTTTATCCGCATAGGCAACGAGTCCATCGGGAACTAAGTTATGCATAATATCGCCCAGTAAATTAACCCCCGCCGTAAAATACGTAAAATCCTTACCGATGACCTTACTGTCGTGCATGGGTAGATCCAAAGTAAACTTTACCCAATGATCAGAGGATTGCAATTTATCTTCAGTTCCTGGACTTTCATCATTCCAATCATTACCCAAAAATCCAGAACTCATGGTTAAAAGCGATTTTAGTGTCACGGAATCTTTTTTAACACTATAATTTTTATAGGATTCTAAATCATAGAAATCTTTTAAGAGCGCATCTTCGTTTTTTATAAAATGGTCTTCAATGGCAATGCCCATAATGGTAGAGGCAAATGATTTCCCTACAGATCTGGCATTGTGAAGACTGCTTCTTGTGGCACCATTGAAATATTCTTCTATTAAGAGCTCACCATTTTTTATCACCACAATACCATTGATGTCCTCAAATCTCCCTTCGGCTATCTTTCTATTGAGTGCTTCTATTTTTTTATGATTAAAATTAGCATTAGAAATTTCCCAACCACTGCCAGGTTGTATGTTCTGAACAGGAACTAGGGTTTCATCTATAATTATTTTGGGCACTTCTACGGCAATCGTTCCTTTTGCTAAAATCGGACCAACGTTTAGTGTTTCATTTCTTAAGTAAGGTCTTATTTCTATGCTTAGTGTATGGTTGCCTTCAGTAAATGCATCTAGTCCACCGTTAATTTTCATAAACCTTTGCCACATATACCAACCCCACCAATTGATACGCTCTGGTGCCACTAATGGAATAACTTGTTTAAGCTCCTCCGTTTTAAGGGGTCTAGTTCCCGCTCTAACATTTAGGTTTTCTGTATAAATTATGTTCTCATCGACAACAAATGAAAATTGAAAATTCCCTTTGCTTAATAAATCCTCTTCGGAAAGGTCAGGGGCCAATTCTCGAAGACTTTGTATCAGTGGTTGCTCTAAAGTAAAGACAATACTAAGGTAGCCGTCCTTATGCAAATTAAAGTTTTTTGAATAGGGTTCTGAGGAAATCTTAGCTTTTGTAAAGTCTACTTTAGAAAAATATAAATTCCCGATTTTGGTTGCTTCTGTATGTTTTGATTGACTATTGTTCTTACAAGATATGAATAGACAGATCATAAGAATCAATACATAATTTGATTTCATAGTGGTAAATAAATTTTTGTAAAGAAAACTTTTTTTCGTCATCAGATGCACCAAATTTGAGTATGAGATGTCCTAAACTATAGTCTCAGACTGTTTTTTAGTCTATGGATACATTAAAGGCAAGTTCTAGGGACATGAAATGTTAATCTTTTGAAGTGATAAAAAATATTACACTTATTTTTATGTTAGATTAAAACACACCTAGGATAAAATTTTAAGAGGATGAATCTGTCATTGTATGAGCTATTTCTGGTATTGATTATTGGTCAGTGTGTTTTTTTGATCTTCGCCATTCAATATATCCCTAAGAAGCATACCGGAGCTAACAGGATTATACAATACCTATTGGCCATTTATAGTCTTTTTCTATTGGAAAGAGCTATAGGAGCTGATTTGGATACCTACTTTTTGCGACGCTATAGCGGTTTTATTAATACCTTTTATCTTTTTATCGGACCTTTAGTTTACACCTATATTAGACGTTTACTTTTTTACAAGAATGGAAACTATCGGTTAGCATACTATCACTATGTACCAGCCCTACTGTTTTTAGGCTACTGCTTTTTCCATGTTTATATTTATCATTCCATAACAGATCTTCATCGTTACTTTACCACCTTATTGCTTTGGAACGATGCCGTTTTTTTCATCTCCATTTCGGCTTATTTATTCAAATCGTATCGACTACTGAATTACTATAAGAAACATGAAGAACAAGAACTATCTTTTAACCAAACCATTATAAAGTATATAGAGATCATGCTCATTTGCTTGTTGATCTATATGATTTTTTGGTTATTGGGCATGGTAGAGCGCTTTGTTGTTAAATTACCTATCGATATTGGAATGATCTGGGATATATCGTGCTTAATCTTTTGTATACAGATTTATATCGTAGGTTTTTATAACTTAAAACATCCAGAATTATTTAAAATACGTTTTCCCTCTAAGACTGAAAGCATACCTAAAAGAAAGAATGGACTTGGCGACAATGAAATACATAAGATTCAAAACCTCATTGATATATTCTTTAAGGAAAAAAAAGGCTATCGACGGCCAGAATTAAGCTTGTCAATTTTAGCAGATGAGATTCATACGACAACCAATAAATTATCATGGGTGCTCAATAACGTTTATAAAAAAACCTTTTATCAACTGGTCAATGAATATCGCGTTGCGGACTTTTCACAAAGAATCAACGAAAATGCGCATAAAGAGTTTACCTTAGTATCTATTGCATTTGAGGTTGGATTTAATTCTAAATCTACGTTTTATAAAGCGTTCAAAGAAATTACAAAGATGACGCCATCGGATTATATTAAGCACGTTGAAAACTCTAGTAAACGTATCGTTTAAAATAGCGATTGTATATGGGGTTTTTAGGGTTTATGAAATATAACACTATGAGATCCTGTAAATAGGGTTGTCCTCTAACTCATAATTCGTAGGTCGCAGATTCCCACTACACAAACCAAATAGCTTTGTGTTAGGCTTGTTTCTTGTCATTTAGCTTGAGATTATAGTCTAATAACTTACAGACGACCTTAAGCTTTTACCGACTAAAACTGTTAATTGTTTTATTGAGTTTGCATACTCAATATTTATTTCTATATTTGGTAAACCAATCTGGTTAACCAATTTAAAATGAAGATTAATCACATTCTGTTTTTTATGATATCGTTATTGGTCGTCAATTGTTCCGATAACCCAGAGTCAGATTCTCCCAATTCAAATGGGTCATCATCTATTGATGATACAAATGATAACCCCGATGACCCAGTAGATGCTAGCGTTTATGCAGATGTCGATTTTTCTAATTGGAAAGTCACCTTACCCGTCGATGAAGACAGTAATGGTAAGCCCGATGAGTACCAACCCAATCAATTGGATAATTATGGTTATCAGACACTAGCGCCTGTTCAGCCGTTTATGTATGATGATACGAGCGACCAATCCTTAGTGTTCTATTGTTTCCAAGGTGGTGCGACCACAACCAATAGTAGCTATCCAAGAACCGAATTAAGAGAATTAATCAATCCCAATAATTCAAAGGAAAACTGGACGCTTCTCGAAGGCGGTGAAATGATAGGCAGCCTAAAAGTTGATAGTGTATCGACCAATGACACGTCTAGTGATGATTATCATAAAGTCATAGTCATGCAAATTCATGGAATTATATCAGAAGAAGATATGGAGACCTATGATTTGAGTGGTAATAATGGTCCACCATTAATAAAAATCTATTGGAAAGACGGGTATGTATGGAGTCATAAAAAGTCATTAGCAAATGAATCAACATCAGGTTTTGATTTATACGATGTATACAATGGCACATGGACCGATGTCAAGGTCAATTTGGGTTATGTCGGCTATGATACGTTTGAGTTTAGAATTACAGCTTCTGATGCTAGAATAGAGGTGCAATTAAACGATAATGACCCTTATATCTATCAAGATATTAGCCTTGAAAAATGGCCTTTCGAGAACTACTTTAAAGCTGGTAACTACTTAACTTCTACAGATGAAAATGCCTTTTCTTATGTGAAGTATTTCAATTTAAATATAGCTCACTAAAAATAATAAACTAAATCAATTAATATGAAAACAAAATTACGCTTAGCAAAAGGATCAAGCATTTTTGTCAGTCTACTTTTGGTACTCTGTACAAATGTGGTCTTGAGTCAAAATCTCATGCAAAACCCGACCTGTGATGACCATGGTACAAGCTCGGGAAGTATGGGAAGTACAACCGATAATGCGGATGCTTATGACATGACACCAAATAATGAGATAAAGGACGAACTGGGTAATAACATTCCTAGTCCTTATCAGGCGGTTTGGGATAATGATGCCTTAGAAGACTGGCTAGAAATCTTTTACCTAGGCTCGGCTGGAAGTTTGGATGAACAGCCTGGATCTACCAGCAGTGGGAATAATGGCACACGAGGTGTTAAATTGTACGATGATGGCAATCCAGATCTTATGGGTGGTAGCTCGCGTCGCCTTTACCAAAAAGTCGAGGGGCTAACTATAGGTTTGGATTATACGTTTTCTGTAGAATCGCGTTCAGAAGCTATGGGAACACCATCAGAAGTATATTTGTTAAATACCGAAATTGCCGATGAACTGGGTATCAATGCCAATGGAGGCTCCGATTCCAGCGTCGATGGCTTTATGATGATTACCAATGATTTTGATGCTTGGACATCGAATTCCGTGACCTTTACGGCCACTAATACTTTTGTAGTAGTTTATGTGAGATCACTCGGTTCTATTGATGGATCTACCGAAGTGTTTTACGATAACTTTTCACTGGTTGAAGAAAGTGCTTCAATTACACCTCCAACCGTTGGACAAGTTATCGGTGAGTTCCCTGAAATGGACGGTGGTATGGAGAATCAAACGGCAGATACGACCATGAGCACGGCAGGTAGTTCGCAATCAGGTACAGCTTCGACCCAATGGACAGTATCGTCATCTAGTAATTCTTCAGTTAGGGAAATGACAGACGATCCTGCATTAGCCCGAACAGGAGATTTCTCAGCAGCATTTGCGGTTAATCTTGGTTCAAACAACGTGCGAATGCAATCGCCATCTCCAACAAGTCCTACGATTCAACCCGATACAGAATACACGGTACAATATTTCTATTCAGCACCTACAGATCCAGCTGATGATTTAGATGCAGGGATTTATTTAAACAATACCTCTGGTGGCGTCGCTGGCAATACCACTGATGTTACACCATTTGCAGCAGATACCTATACAAAAACATACCGGACTGTAACTTCAGGTTCCATTTTCAATGCGTCAAATTGGGCAGTTGCACGACTAGACGGTGATGATAACGGCTATACAGATACCGTTCGTATCGATGATTTTGTAACCTATGCAGGTCCCTATGATGATACAGCACCTAATGCGCCTACAGCCGGGACTTATGCGAATAATTCAGGCGTCGCTACTATTGGCTGGACCGCGCCTTCTGGTGGTGTTGATGGCGGTGGTTATGTAGTGTTTAAGTTTACAACAATGCCAAATGCAGATAATGATCCCAATCAAAATGGTATATATGAGTATGGTAATGTCAGCACCAATGGGACAGGAAGTTTAACAGGAACGGTGATCTATATTGGAACGGAGACCAGTTTTACGGATAATTATGCCGCGGGTAATTACTATAAAATATATGCCGCAGATAAAGCCTTTAATTATTCTGATGAAATAACTGTGTCTGATGCCACTTTAAGTACAATAGACCAACAGGTAAACACATTTAAATTATATCCGAATCCTGCAAGTACAGTATTACATATTGAGTCTAATCTTGACACTTCAGATTTAAGCGTTGAGATTTATAGCTTATTAGGTTCTAAAGTTATGACTGCAGAGTTTGGTACGTCTGGGGTTGATGTTTCTAAATTGACTAAAGGTTTATACTTAGTTAGAGTTATTTCAGATCATAAAGTAATGACCACAAGGAGAATTATAATTAAATAGTTATTTATTATTTATCTTAACCAAGGCCTTTTAGTTACTAAGAGGCTTTGGTTTTATTAATTAATTGTTATTAAAATGAGGAGCGTAGTATTTTTATTGGTAATGGTTTTAGGCCTTTATTCCTGTGAAAAACAGAATAATATAATTAAGGTTTCGGACCATGACGCGCTTTATAAGGCTTTAAAGGATAGTAAGCCAGGGCATCATATCATTTTGGCCAATGGAACCTATAAAGATATTACGATTAAATTTAGAAGTAAAGGTACCAAAGAAAACCCAATAGTTTTAAAAGCAGAGACACCTGGTAAGGTCTTTATAGAAGGGCAATCGTATCTAAAATTCGGTGGTGAATATTTGACCGTTGAAGGCCTACACTTCAAAAATGGCTTTTCGCCTTCAAATGCAGTAGTTGATTTTAAGATTAGCTATAAAGATACCTTGGACGAAATTGCCAATAACTGCAAACTGACCAATTGTGTCATTGAAGATTTTAATAAACTTAAACGCGACGATAGTGATTTATGGGTCCAATTTTGGGGCAGACATAATGAGTTGAGTCATTGCTACATTGCAGGAAAAACCAATAGAGGTCCCACCGTAAGAGTCAGTATTGCAGGTGTCGAAAGTATCAATAACTATCACAAAATAATCAATAATCACTTTGGACCAAGACCTGTTAAAGGTGGACCGAGTGGTGAAACCATTCAGTTAGGTGATAGTTTTACGTCCATGTCACCAAGTTATACCTTAGTAGCCAATAATTTGTTTGAAGCATGCAATGGTGAAGTCGAGGTGATTTCGAGCAAGACAAATTTCAATGAATTTAGAAATAACGTGTTTTACAAAAGCGAGGGGTCTCTCGTAACACGTCATGGTAATTACGCCACTATAGATGGCAATTATTTTATCGGGGATGGGGTTAATGAAAACTATGGAGGTATCCGAATCATTAATACGGGACATTGGGTTACCAATAATTATTTTTATGGTCTGAAGGGAAAGAGTTTTAGAAGTCCACTGGCGGTGATGAACGGTATTCCTAAATCACCTTTAAATCGCTATAACCAAGTCACGGATGTGGTCGTGGCATATAATACCTATGTTAATTGCAATGCGCCTTGGCAATTTGGTGTTGGTCAAAATTTGGCACAAGCCGATGTTTTACCAAAATCCGAAATCCGTTCGGCAAGAGCCATACGAACCACGGTGGCAAACAATATTGTATACAATGAAAAGGGATTAGAAACTATCGTTGTAGAAAATGATAAGGCCGATGGGGTATTATTCAAAAACAACATAATAGATAATCAAGGGTTGACCTTCAATAATTTTAATGGGGGGCTCATAGAAGCCGATTTGGTGTTAAACAAAATATCAGATGATATAACGTTGCCCACTGGAATTCCTTCAGACTTAAAACCCTACAAAGGCTTTGATTTTGAAACTATTGAAAATGACTTATTCGGACAGTCAAGAGTCGATAATAAAATTGGTGCAGTTACGAATTTAAATGCAACAAAGCCCAATATTTTAGATAAATCTAAATACGGAACCAGTTGGTATTCTAACGAAATAGAAGAAAAAGAACCGACAATTCATGCAGTTACTAATGCTGACGAGTTACGTACTAAAATTGCCGAAGCAGAACATGGTGATGTCATAGAATTGAAAGCCTATAGTTATAACATAGATGCTTCTTTGATTATTGATAAGAAAATAACGATTCAGCATGACGGTAAAACCAACGCTGTTATCAATTTTTCTGGATTAGAAAATACACCGCTTTTTGAATTGCATCCAAAGGGCAAGCTTACATTATTTAATGTCACTTTAAATGGTAACACGAGTAATTATGCATTTGCCAGTCTCAAAGAAAATATGTCTAACCATTTTGGGTTAATGGTTTCTAATTGCGAAATAAAAGATTTCAAGTATGCTTTAAAAGTTTATAAAGAATCTTTTGCGGAGCGTATTACGTTTCAAAATACGACTATCCTAGATTGTGAAAACGGTATAGAATTATCCGAAGAAACCAATGATAAAGGAGATTATAATACCGAGTATCTCACAATTAAGGAGTGTTCCTTTTATAATGTTTCAAAAAATGTGATTGACTATTATAGAGGGGGCTATGACGAATCGACTATCGGAGGAAATCTTTTGGTAGCCAACTCTAAGTTCACGAATTGTGGTGCTGAAGAAAAAAACCGAATGCTGTTAAACCACAGAGGTATTATAAATGTAAATATCACTAATAATACCTTCGAAAATAATCCTGTGGCGTTTGTAGCTATATTATGGGGTGCCAAAAATAATGTAGAATCTAATAACCAATTAATTAATTCAGGACACATTAAAACGGAGCAAAATCTAAAATTAAAATTGATGTATTAATAGTTATGCCTAAAAAAGTAATAACATTTGGTGAAGTCATGATGCGGTTATCTCCTCCTGGATATGAAAAATTCTCTCAGGCGTCTTCATTCGATTTGGTATATGGTGGAGGCGAGGCCAACGTAGGTATTTCATGTGCTTATCTCGGGATGAAGGCGGCTCATGTCACTCGTTTTCCTGATAATGCCTTAGGAAAAGCTGCTACGCAGTTCTTACGTCGACATTGGTTAAGTACAGAGCATGTAATTTATGGCGATGATATGATCGGAAAGTATTTTCTCGAAAAAGGTGCGGTGCACAGATCTAGTGAGGTGATTTATGAGCGAGAAGGGTCTGCATTCTCATTAATTGAACCCTCCATGATCAATTGGGAAGAGGTGCTTAAGGATGCCGATTGGTTTCATTGGACAGGGATTACCCCCGCAATTTCAGAAGGGGCTGCTAGATGTACTTTAGAAGCCATAAAAACAGCAAATAAATTAGGAATAACGGTTTCGGGCGATATTAATTCTCGAAGAAATATGTGGAAATATGGAAAGACCATGCAAGACGTTATACCTAAACTCGTAGAGCATTGCGATGTTGTGATAACAAGTAGTCGCGGCATTCGCGACATGTTTTCCATAGGTGAAGATGATGATAAATTCCAAGATTTGGCCAAGCAATTAATCAACCATTTTCCTAACATTAAGAACGTCGTAAAAAAAACAAGACGGATAATAAGTGCTTCGCACCACCAAATTCAGGGAAAAATGTGGAATAGGAAAGCGTACATTAAATCCAATATGCTTAATATAACCCATATTATCGATCGGGTAGGGACCGGTGATGCTTTTGCTGCGGGTCTTATTTACGGATTGTTGCATTATGATGATCAGCAGGCTATAGAATTTGCTTCGGCGGCTTGTGCCTTAAAGCATACGGTTCCGGGAGATGTAAATACGGTGTCACTTGAAAATGTCCAAGGCCTGTTGCAAGCTGAAACCGCCGGTGCTATTATAAGGTGATGTTATAAAACCATTGACATAAGCCTTGCAATTCATGCGAAATCCAAAACTCTACCAATTATGAAGTTTTCGAAAATGACAACCATAGTTCAATACGTTTTAGTGATAAGTTTCACACTATTTATAAGCAATTGTGCAGATAATACGAAGCGTTCCGATAAGGAGAATTCAAAGGCTGAAGTTTACCCAAGCGATGTCATTCCATTTATGGATAAATGGAAAATCCTATTAGGTGACGGAACGTATAAAGATGATTTAGTGGATTACCAAAAAGCCGATTATTTTTATGTTGAACATGAAGCAGGAACGGATTGGGTAGTCTACAAAACACCCAATGCAGGCGTAACATCAAGAACATCAAAAAATACGAGAACGGAATTAGGTGAAAAAGCACATTGGATACCCGAAACTGGTGGCAAATTAACGGGAACTGTGAAAGTGCAGCATGTCTCAACCACAGGCGATGCGACTGTTGCCTCGGCATTTTCGGTGGTTATTGGACAAATTCACAGCGACGAAGGTCATGAGAATGAGCCTTTAAAAATCTTCTATAAAAAATTCCCTGGACATAAAAAAGGCTCAGTCTTCTGGAACTATGAAATCAATACCAAAGGCGATAATTCTGGAAGGTGGGATTTTTCAACAGCAGTCTGGGGCTATGATTTTTCAGTGGTTGGCACAGAGGCAACAACCTATCCTGAGGAGCCTAAAGATGGTATTGCCTTAGGCGAAGAATTTAGTTATGAAGTAAATGTGTTCAAGGGCATTATGTATCTCACCTTTAGTAGTGAGGGACATGAAACCATAAAATTCACAAAAAGCTTAGTGACTTCAGATTTTCCGACCAAAGCAGATATTCCGCAACAGGTAATTGATGTGTATGCTTCAAGGAGGACGGTCAGCGAAGAAAGAGCCAATGCCTATGCCGGTGAAAAAAATTATTTTAAACAGGGTTGTTACAATCAGGCTAATGGAAAAAGTACAAAGTCACAAACCTACAATGGCGATATCGCTAAACAATATGCCAATGGAAGTTATGCAGAGGTATGGTTTAAAGCAGCTACTTTAGGATTAGGAACAAAGCCAAATAAAAACGAATATTAGCGAATTTAATCTGGTAAGATATGAGATGTTTTTGTGTGTTGAGCGCATTGCTTATGTTGATAAATGCAAACGGACAAGTGGTTTTAGATGCAGATGGCCCAGGAAATACGTATAGCTTAATTACATCGGTTTTGGCGCCAGGCTATAACCCTGTAGAAGTGCCCGACTGCGGCCATACAAGCTTTGGTGACCATATTGATGAAGTTTATGATACAGATTTAAACGCAAACGTTTTTCGCTTTCACATTCATGTCACACCAGATAATGATCGGTGTATCAATTTTGATAGACAGCGAAACGAAATAAAAACTTACGATCAGTCCCCAGATAATTTGCTTGGTGTGGTAGGTGAAAAAGTAATTTATAAGTGGAAATTCAAATTGTCAAGCGGATTTCAAACATCTCCAAATTTTACACATCTCCACCAATTAAAATCCGTAGGTGGTGCCTTATCGAGTATGCCAATGTATACACTTACGGTACGAAAAAGTAATCCAGATCGCTTGGAACTGCGGTATGCTGAAACGGACACACAAATCACATTAGCACAAACTGACTTATTGCCTTTAGTAGATGTATGGTTAGAAGTTACTGAGAAAATAGAATACGGAATTTCTGGAACTTATGAAATTACGATTCAAAACGTGAGCGATGGCTCTATTTTATTTTCCTACGCGACCACTAATATTGTGAATTGGAGGCCTGAAGCTGATTTTGTAAGACCAAAATGGGGTATTTATAGAAGTCTCATTAACGCGCAAGATCTTCGAGACGAAACAGTCCGTTTTGCAAATTTTAGTATTGAAGAAGTAGAATCCTTATCTCTTGAAACTGCCTCGTTGAACGATACCTTTGTTATTTTTCCAAATCCATCAAAAAACACCATAGCATTAAAAAATATACCGCAAGCAGCAACTAAGATAGTCCTGTACACTTTAGATGGTAGAAAAGTTATGGAGAAGGCCACTAAAAATGAGTTAGAACATGTACTTGACATTTCTGCTTTAAGCAAGGGAACTTACTTAGTTAAGCTGCTAGGCGATCAAGTACAGCAATCAAAATTAGTTGTAGTAACGGATTAAAAAAACCAAAACTTCCGAATGGAATATAAGGCCTAATACCATCATAAAGACTTATGAATTGGCCAGAATCGACAAATCGCTGTTAAGATTTTAATAGGTCTATAAAGCTTCCAGAGTTTACAATAAGCCACACATTATTCCATAGAATTTTTATACTTGAATTTTTATTGTATTTTTGGTAAACCAGATTGGTAAACCAATTTTATATTAAGAAATGAAAAAAATTACCTTTTATCTATTGTTGTTGTTTTTCATACCTATGTTAGGACAAACAACTTATAACATTAATAATCCAGAGGATTTAGAGAATAACACTTATGTGGCAGGTGACACCATTATATTAGAGAATGGTATTTATACTAGTGATGAGCGCATAGATTTTATTGGTAATGGTACGGCAGATAATCCCATTACGTTTAGGGCAGAAACACCTGGAGGTGTTATATTCACTGGTGGCTTACAAATGAATATAGGAGGCGACTATGTGGTTGTTGACGGTTTTCATTGGCAAGGCGGGTTTGGTGCCAGTAATTTTATTCAGTTTAGAAATGGCACAGACTATGCGAATCATAGTACCATTCAAAACTGTGTCATCGATGGTTTAGTCATACATCCGGACGATGTAGCTGATGATATCGCTAACAATTCCATCACAAAACACCGATGGATTGTACTATATGGCACTTACAATACGGTTATCAATTGTTCTTTTATGAATAAGGCAAGTGCGGGGGCACTGGTTTTAGCTGAATACCAATACAATGCGGAGAATGATCCTTGCTCCATAGTTGGTCATACCATTAGTAATAATTATTTCTATAATTATGAGAAAATTGATAATACGCTGAGTAATTCAGGAGATAGTGAGACCATTCGTATTGGTGCTAGTGGTGAACAAAATGTAAACAGTAATGTTACCGTAAGTAACAATTATTTTGTTGAAGCCGATGGTGAAAATGAAATTATCACGAATAAAAGCAAGGGTAATACATTTATCAATAATACGTTTAGACGCTGTAGAGGTTCTCTAGTGCTGCGTCACGGTTCTGATGCCACCGTTGATGGTAATTATTTTTTAGGAGAAAATATCGAGGGTACCGGAGGAATTAGAATTACCGATAGCAATCATGATATTACCAATAATTACATCCAAGATTGTATTACGGTGAATAGTCAGGCGAAATGGAATAACGGCATCACATTTTTAGGTGGTAATGACGCTAATGATGTGTCTTGTACATCTACTAATATGACCAATGGCTATCAGAAATCTGAAAATATCAACCTCTCTAATAATACAATAGTCAATACGAATGCGCCCTTGTTTTATAATATTGATAAAGGATCAACCGATCCGACAGGGACTGTTGCAGATAACTTAATTTATTTTTCGATGTCCAACCCAAATATATCAGATGTATTAACAGGCGATACTCCAACATCTTATATAGATCTCGGCACGACATTAAATTATCTAGGCAATGTCTACACAGGGACTGTTTTAGGAGAAACGAATTCCGGATTTACTGAAGAAGCAGCAATTATGGCGACAGCCGATGGTGAAATTTTTACATTTTCCGGAACAGGCGCTGCAGATAAGGGCGCTGATATGGGAACTTATGAACCGACCACAGATGCTATGGTTGGTTACGGCATAGGGGCTTGTTTTGTCGATCATTTAGGTGCTAGTATCATAGATGGCGATTGCACTATTGAAGTACCAGAGTCTTTGACTGTTGATACTTTACCCGAATTCACCTATGAAGCCGGAAGTAATGATGTTGCCGTATTTGCAAATGTTGGTTGGACGGCAGTGGCTAATGATGCATGGATATCCATTAATATAAACTCAGGTTCTGGTGACGCCATCATTACGGTATCAGTAACTGAAAATACCGATACAAATGCTAGAGCGGGAACGGTGACCTTTACTCAAAATCCTGGAGGCGATGATATTGTGAGAATCTTAGACGTTACTCAAGAAGGTGCAGATTTATCAGATCTATACAACCTTATAAATACAGGTTTGCCAGATGATCCTGTTAGTGTTCACTCGTTTTCTCAAGAGCAAGTCGAGCCTGCCAATAATAAGTTTAATTATGCCGTAAATACATTAGATAAAGATACAGACTCACATTGGACAGCTCAAGATGGTGCCCTATTGCCAGGAGATTACAAAGGTGATGGCGAATATATTATTTTCGACTTGGGTAATACTTATGATCTCGATTTAATACAAATCGCAACTGACGATAAGGATGACCCTTATGGATTGCAAGTATTAATTTCTACGAGTGGCACAGCCCCTTCAGATTTTACATTACTCTTGCCAACAACAGGGGACTTAATAATTACAACCACAACTGGTGTGGATGATGCTTTCGATCAATATGAAGTTATGGCCAATGCACGCTATGTAAAGTTAATAGGTTACGGGAGATTTAATAGCGCGGGAGATACCAGAGTAAGTCCTTGGAATAATATTACAGAAGTAGAATTTTTTGGTAACCAGAGTCTGTCAGTAAGTGACTTTGATTTACAAAACAGCATATCACTTTACCCTGTTCCAGCTAAGCATAAGTTGTATGTTAAAGACATCAATGCGCAGGTAGAACAAATCCAGATCTATAGTATTGAAGGAAGAAAAGTTCTTGAACAAACCATGGAAATGGCATCAGGAGAACTTATTATTGATACCTCCATGTTGATTAATGGCACTTATATTGTAAATCTTATGAGCAGTCGGCAAGTCATTTCAAAAATGATTGTAATTTCCAATTAAATTTATTGAAATGACAAGATATAGCGCAAGGCTAAAAATACTGCTGATCATGACGTTGACAGTGCTGTTTTCATGTAAACAAGAAAGCACGGCGAAAACAGAATATCATGCTGATGGTGACCTATCTCAGGAACACCCCAAACTTATACTTACGGCTAAGGGCGTTAAGGCCATTAGAGCACGGCTAGGTTCAATACCAATTTTCGATAGGTCTTTAGAAAAGGTGAAAGCAGAAGTGGATTCTGAAATCGAAAAGGGGATTGATGTGCCGATTCCCAAAGATTATTCAGGAGGCTATACACACGTCACGCATAAGCGCAATTGGTTTACATTACAAAAGGCGGGTTTGCTCTACCAAATTTTGGATGATGAGAAATACGCCAAATATGTCAAAGACATGCTGATGGCCTATGAAGCCCTATATAAGACCTTACCGCTGCATCCAAAAACACGATCCTATGCTAGAGGCAAATTATTTTGGCAATGCTTAAATGACGCCAACTGGTTGGTTTATGTAAGTCAGGCTTACGATTGCATTTATGATTATTTAACGCAAGAAGAGCGCGAGAAGCTCGAAACAAATTTGTTTAGACCATTTGCGGATCACATTTCGGTAGATAGTCCACAATTCTATCAAAGAGTTCATAATCATAGCACCTGGGGAAATGCGGCCGTTGGCATGATTGGTTTAGTAATGAACGATGAAGCATTAATTGATCGCGCTTTATACGGCATTAAGGATTTAGAACTAGATGCCAACAAGAAAGATGATGATGGCGGGTTTTTAAACGCCAATGGAAAAGCGGGTTTTTTGGCCAATATCGAAGAGCCATTTTCACCTGACGGATATTATAATGAAGGCCCCTATTACCAACGTTACGCTATGTACCCATTTTTAATTTTTGCAACAGGATTACACAATGTAAAACCAGAACTTAAGATTTTTGAATATAAAGAAGGGGTACTTTTGAAATCCATAAACGCACTCCTCAACCTATCTGATGCCGAAGGGGAATTCTTTCCACTTAACGATGGCCAAAAAGGAATGTCCTATTATAATGGGGCCTTAGTAACAGCTGTTGATGTGTCCTTTCATTACGGTGACCAGGATCCAGGCTTGTTAAGCATCGCTAAACAACAAGATCGGGTGTTATTAGATGATTCTGGCTTGGCAGTGGCACTGGGGATTAAAGAAGGAAACGAAAAACCATTTGCAAAAACATCAATTAACCTATCAGATGGGTCCGACGGAAAACAAGGAGGTGTTGGTATTTTAAGACAAGACGACCTAGAATTAGTCTTTAAATATGCGAGTCAGGGCTCAAGTCATGGACATTACGATAAGCTGTCATTTTCCTTCTATGAAAACGGTGAGGAAGTGATTCAGGATTATGGGTTGGTCCGTTATGTAAATATTGAGCAAAAAGGTGGCGGAAACTATCTAAAAGAAAACACAACTTGGGCAAAGCAAACTATAGCGCATAATACCTTAATACAGAATGAGAGGTCTCACTTCAATGCAAAGTATGATATAGGAAGTCAGTTTCATTCCGATCTCAATTATTTTTCTTTTGATCCTAAGGATATACAGGTTGTAAGTGCCGCAGAAAGCAATGCCTATCCCGGTACCGAAATGCTCCGAACGATGGCCTTAATTAAAGACGAAGCCTTAGAAAAACCTTATGTACTCGATATCATGAAGGTGACCTCCGATAAGGCCGATCAGTATGATTTGCCCTATTACTATTTTGGGCAAATATTGCAGACTAATTTTGAATATAAAACAAAAGAAGTTTTAAAGCCTTTAGGAACAAAAAACGGCTATCAGCATTTATATCTTGAGGCAACGGCAAAAGCCCGCGATGATAATTCTAAGTTCTCTTGGTTTAATAATAACAAATTTTATACGTTAACCACGTCTACAAGTCATAAGGATGAATTGCTTTTTGCTAGAATAGGAGCAAATGATCCGGACTTTAATTTACGTCGTGATCCAGCCTTAATACTAAGGCGAAACGATACCAAAAACACATGTTTTGTTTCAGTAATTGAAGCACATGGACGTTATAGTCCTGTTTCGGAGTCTGCAGAGAATTCTAAGAGTAGTATAGCAGAACTCCAAGTCATTTTCGATAATGAGGCCTATACGGCAGTCGCAATTACAACGATAAGTGGTACTACCAAAATATTTATAACATCCAACAATAATGCGTCTGTTGATGCAATACATGATCTAAGTATTAATGGATCATCTTACAGTTGGACAGGACCCTATTATTTTAAATAAAGCAAACAAATAATAAAATTATGAAACGATTTAGTGAAAAGTACATCCTCACAAAGGATATGGAATGGGAAGAACTTGGTGGCGGTGTATCGAGAAAGTTCTTAGGTTATGATAATCAGATAATGATGGTACAAGTAAAGTTTGATAAAGGCGCCTTGGGCGCGCCGCACCAACATTTCCATACACAAGCGACCTATTGTGTTTCTGGGAAGTTCGAATTTGAAATTGACGGCGTAAAGCAAATCGTAAATGCTGGTGATGGGGTATATATAGAACCTAATTTATGGCATAGCGCACTGTGTTTGGAAGAAGGTATGTTGATTGATACGTTCAGTCCCGTGAGAGAAGACTTTTTAAGCGGTGATACGGTTGCCTATTTTGGTGATAAAACCTGATAAGTGTACGCCTAATCCCATTATTTGCCTCCTTAACAAAGCAATATTAACTTCTGGATATATCCAAAACCTCGGTAAAAACCGAGGTTTTTTTGATATGAACTATACTATATTAATCGTTTTATATGCACCATTATCATTTTATTTGAAAAAAACACTTTGAGTTAACATTTTTTTATATATATTTGGTTGACCAGTTTGGTTAACCAATTTGGTTGACCAATAAATTCTAACTAATTATAATCAATATTATGAATGTAAAATTTAAGCTGACAACACTTGTCGCTTTAGTGTTTAGCACATTTGTTTTTGCTCAAGAAACTTATATGCTTAATGGTACAGTAACGTCTGAGTCAGATAGTATGCCAATTCCAGGTGCTAATATTATTGTCGTTAATACGACGAGAGGCGCAACGACAGATTTTGATGGGAAATTTCAAATTGAAGTAAAGAATGGTGAAGTACTTCAAGTGTCTTATGTGGGCTATGCTACACAATCCGTCACCATAAATAATCAACAAGACTTAAATATTGTCTTAAAAGAAGGCAATTCCTTGGATGAAGTCGTTATTGTAGGTTATGGTACACGAAAGAAAATACACAATACAGGTGCCATAGCTCAAGTAAAGGGTAAAGAGGTTGCTGCAATCCAAGCTAACCGTGTAGATGATGCATTGGCAGGTAAACTTTCGGGTGTACTTATTCAAAATCAAAGTGGTGAACCAGGTGCTGATCCTAAAATTCAGATTAGAGCGGCGGCTTCTGTTACAGGAGATTCAAACCCTCTAATTGTTGTTGATGGTTACCCTATTTCGGGAAATTTGGCAACCGTTAACCCTAACGATATTGAAAGTGTGGAAGTTCTAAAAGATGCTGCTTCTGCTGCCATTTATGGTTCACGAGGGGCTAATGGTGTCATCTTAGTCACGACTAAGAAAGGTCGAGCAGGTAAAACCTCCTTTAGTTACAACACCTTCTACAGTATATCGAGCAAATATCGCGATAATATCCTTCCAACAGGTAGAGAGTGGGACAATACCATCGAAAGGAACGTCAATAATGGATCTTGGGATCTTTCTGGGCTCGATCAAGATATCTTGGCTTTGAGAAGAGAAATGTATCGAAATGCGCCTGACCAAGTCGCTGTTGAAGATTGGTTATTCCAAAATGGTTATACCATGAACCATGATTTTAGTATGAGTGGTGGTTCAGAAAGTGTCAATTATTTTGCTTCCATGGGCTATCAGGATACAGAAGGTATAGCGATTACCCAAGGTTTTGAAAGATTTAATGCACGTCTAAATTTAGATGCTAAATTGGGTGATAAATTTAAAACAGGTCTTAACGTTAATGGATTTGCTTCCAGAAGAGATGTTTTGGCACATGGCCAAAGAGACTTGTTAAGAGCTTACAGTATTCACCCTATATTTCACACCGAAGCATCCATTGCTTTTGTACAACAGTTAGACCAACAGGCTCAGGCTATAGGACTGAACCCATTTGATGGTGGTTTTTCAGGAGGTAATGCAGATAGTGAAACACCAATGAATGCTAGTATTTATACCTTGCAACCTGGTGACTATGCTCACGACTGGCACTATGGTAGAAATGGTCTTTTTGGTGGTTCAAGTAATCAAGGACCTGCGGCTAAGTTATTGGAAAGAGATCGCTATGAGACTACCTATTTTGTGAATTTAAGTACCTATTTGCAATATAGCATCATTGATGGTTTAGACATAAGAACAGTCTTAGGTGCAGATCTTCGAGATACCAAACAGTACTTTCACGCCTTGTCGCAGGCAGATAGACGAGGAGAAATCGCAAGAACCTCTTTAGATGAAACCAATACAAAACGGTCATCTATATTGAGTGAGACGACTTTAAGTTATAATAAGGTTATCGGAAAACACGATATCTCTGCAGTCATTGGCTTTGAATTCCAAAATTTTTATACCACCGCTATAGCGACGAATGGTACGAACTTACCCAATGATGATATTTTAAACTATAATTTGCTAACACAAGAAAGTATAGTAGTCACAGAACGCGATGAGACCATCGCCAGAAATAGTGTTTTTGGAAGAGTGCAATACGCCTATGACAACCGTTACTTGTTTTCTGCTTCATTAAGACGAGATGGCGACTCACGTTTTGGGGCTAATCAACGCTATGCCAACTTTCCAGCAGTGTCTTTAGGTTGGAATATGCACAATGAAGCGTTTTGGAATTCCGAAACGCTGAGTACAGTGAAGTTAAGGGTGAGCACAGGATCGCTTGGAACAACAGCATTTTTAGGAGCTTATAATTCCTTGAGTTTATTAAATCCTTCCGCAACAGCATTTGGAACAGGTTATTTAATTCCAGACGATATAGAAAATGCAGATTTAACATGGCAAACCAATACAGAAACCAATTTCGGTATTGACCTAGGGTTCCTAAACAATCGTTTTCGTTTAAGTGTAGATTATTATACCTCAGATATTGAGGATATGTTAATTAGCCAGAGTGTTTCTGAGGTCTTAGGTACTGCGGCAATCAATAAGAATATTGGCGATTTGAGAAGTTCGGGATTAGAATTCGAATTGGGGGCATTAGTGATGCAAAAAGGAGACTTTACTTGGAGTATGAATGCTAATTTATCAACTGTAGAAACCGAAATCACCGATTTAGGAGACTTAGATGCCTTACCCGATGAACAGTTTGGTGTCAGTGGTAGAGGTCCTGTTTTTAGAAATTATGTAGGCGGTGAAATCGGAGAAATGTGGGGCTTGGAAACAACAGGTGTCGTACCGACAGGAGAATTAGAAGATCCTACATTATCACCAAATAACACGAGCGGCTATAGTTATGTGGTTGATCAAAATGGCGATGGCGAAATTAACGAAGATGACTACGTAAAGATTGGCCAAAATACACCAGATTTTTATTGGGGTATGTCACATAATTTAAGATATAAAAACTTTGATGTATCCATGCAGTTTCAGGGTGCACAAGGAGGGGAAGTTTATAATCTAGATCCCCTATATTTTGAATCGCAATGGGGAAGAGCTTTAAGAAGCGATTTTGATGCTAATGACGATGGAATTGCAGATGAAAATGGACTTTTTTACGATAGGAATAGAGATCAAACAGATCATGGGATACAAGATGCGTCATACATAGCGCTGAGAAACTTAACTATAGGGTATACATTTAATTCTGATCTCATAAGTTCAATAGGTTTAAATTCTGTTAGAGCCTATGTGGCTGCCACTAATTTATTTTATATCATGGGCAGCGATTATACAGGCTATAACCCTGAAGGTATAAAGAATTTCGACGGTGGCGGTGATACTTATAAAGGGCCTACAACGTTTGGTGTGCAAGAAGGCGCAAGTCCCATTGTAAGAAGTTTTACGTTTGGTTTAAATGTTAATTTTTAAAAAAAGAAAAATGAAAAAAATAGTCTATTTAATCGTATGTTCAATGCTGGTTTTAACCGCATGTGAAGATTTAGATCAAGCACCTGATAATATTGCAAGTTCCGATTCCCTAACCAATTTTGGTGGCGTATTAAATGCAGCGTATTATTATCAACAAGCAGCAGCGACGCCTATGGCTGTTATGGGTGATTTCAGAGCTGATAATATGGAAATGAGAGAAGCACCTTATACAGATTTCCACACCTTTAATAGTAATTTAACAACATCGATGGGGGATCAGTTTTTCGCCCCGATCTATAGAAATATGTACAAATCCATATTAAGTGCAAACAATGTTATTGAAAACTCAACAGATGACACACAGATTGCTGAAGCAAAGTTTTTAAGAGCATTGTCCTACTTTAAACTAGTGATAGTATTTGGAGATGTTACGGTGAATTTATCGGCAGCACCGAGTACTACGGACACGTCAATTTTGGTAAGACAACCCAAAGAAGAAGTTTATAATACGGTAATTATACCAGATTTAACAGATGCCATCACGGTATTGGATAACTCCGAGATATCAAACGGTAGGGCGTCTCAGTTAGCGGCTCAGGCACTCCTAGGAAAAGTGTATGCAACCATGGGCAATTATCCAAATGCCGAGGCCTTTTTAGGCGATGTCATTAGCAATGCAAGTGCTGCTGGTGTAACTTTAGTCTCTGATTTTTCGGAGGTTTTAGATGATGGGAATTCAGAAATTATTTTTGCGACCCAAAAATCAACGACCATTAGCGATGAGTACGATTTTTCAGAGTTTACGGTTTGGTATGGTGGTTTTGAAGATAAGGCCCTATTACCTTTGAATCCTGATTTAATAACGGCTTTCGATGATGCTGGAGATACCACGCGAAAGGACTTGACAATTGACGATGATCCGACGCAACTAAAAAGTGTGAAGCGCAATTTAGGACTTGAAAGCGACTGGATAGAAATAAGATTGTCGGATGTCATTTTATTGTATGCAGAAGCTATAAATGAAAATGGCTCAGATACAGCGGCAAACACCTTGGCCCTGTTAGATGACATCAGGACAAGAGCAGGCTTAGGCAGCTTGTCTGGTAGTGCTACGACACAGGATGAGGTTAGAAAAGCCATTTTAGATGAAAGACGACTTGAATTAGCCTTTGAGGGGCAACGCTGGTTTGATTTAGTGAGAACAGGTGCAGTAGACGCTGAGATGGGACAGACCATTAATTCTAATTATTACGTGTTCCCTATTCCGATTTCAGAAATCAACTCTAGTGATGGTGTAATTACACAAAATGCTGGATACTAGTAAAAATAGGCTGATTTTTATTAGATTCTGCGCTCGTAGAACAAGAGCGCAGCATACGTAATAGAAAAATAAATCTTCAAAAGATTGTTATACTAGGGATCTTTTGTATATATTTGGTAAACCAAACTGGTTAACCAATTTTAATAACCAGTTTAAGCGAACTAATTAATCAATTATAATGACTTTAAAAATTAAGCTATCCGCCATCTTCGCGTTAGTATTTGGTGCTGTGATTTTTGCTCAAGATGCTTATGTCTTAAAAGGTAGTGTCACTTCGGCAAATGATAAAATGCCAATTCCTGGCATTAATATTCTCGTTTTGAATACAAAACGAGGTACCTCCACCGATTTTGACGGTAATTTTACGCTTGAAGTGAGCGACGGGGAGATATTACAGTTCTCCTATCTTGGATATAAAACCCAAACGATTGTAATCAGCGGACAACAAGATATAGCTGTAGTCATGGAAGAAGATACTAGTGTCTTAGACGAGGTTGTACTCATAGGCTATGGTGATCAGAAAGAACGCAATGTAACCAGTGCTCTGACAAAGGTATCACGTAAAGATATCAAAGACCTTTCGGTACCTCGGGTAGAAGATGCTTTAAGAGGTAAAGTAGCCGGATTAAGAATTCAAACCGTGGCATCCGAAGCTGGTGGTGATCCTAAGATCACATTGAGAGGCCCCGGTTCAATTACAGGCACCTCTGCGCCATTAATTGTGGTGGACGGTATAGTTTTAGGAACTGAGCCCGATATTCTGGCGTCGATAGATAATAATAATATTGAATCTATCAGTGTCTTAAAAGATGCTTCATCCGTGGCTATCTATGGGTCTCGTGGTGCAAACGGTGTGATTTTAATTACATTGAAGGAAGGTGTTACCGGTAAAACACAATTCTCTTACAATACATTTACGGGTTTTAGATATACCGTTAATAATGACAATTTTAATACCTCTATTTCAGACGAGCGATCACGACTAAATAGCTTACAGGGCGTTGTTGATCAAATCGCTCCAACGAGTCCAAATTTTAATAGAATTATCAACGATTATAATAATGCCTATGCAGAGCTAGAAGCCATGGAGTTTATAGCATCTCTCGGGGATGGTGAAAAGAATTGGCAAGATGAAATTTTTGAAGGGGGTATTATTCAAAGCCACTCATTATCAGTAAGAGGAGGTACAGAATTAACAAATTATGTGGCCTCGTTGGGATACCTCCAGGATGAAGGTGTTGCCCTTGTTGATAAATTCACAAAGTACAATGCTAGAATAAAAGTAGATAGCAGATCAAAAAATAAGAAGATTAAATTCGGAGGGAACTTACGTGTCAATTATAACGACCAAGTAAGGCTACCAGCGCGATTTACAGATCCTTTAAGACAATATGGGCATATACCATTATATTTAAATGAAGATCATCTTAATTATATTACTGGTGGAAATCCAGGAGATGCTGGTGCTCAATTTGAGAATATAGGTGTAGGAAGCTATGGATTTTCTAGAGCATTTGATCATGTATTTACGGTCGATCCCAATAACCCTAGATCTATTTTAAGAGATCCAAGTACAGGTCTACCTGTTGCGAGTTCATTACCATCTGGTGGTTTGACCTTATCCACAACTAGAAATGTACACCCATTAGTACATTTCTTAGAAAGATCTCGGGAGAAAAAGCAGTTTACACTAAACGCGGCAACGTATTTAGATGTAAAGTTAGCCAAAGGTTTAACCTTTAGACAAACCGTATCTGCTATTTTCAGACATACTAAAAACAACAACGCCGATTTCTTTTTTGGTCAGGAAAACAGAGAGCAAGAATCCTTTAGAGAAGAGATACGCGATGAAATTAATCAGTATGCTTTTGAATCCATTTTAAGATATAATAAGAGTTTTGGTAAGCACAATTTTAACTCCATACTAGGTTTTGAATTTACGCAAAGAGACTTTTTTAGACAGCAGTCCGAAGCGGTCGGCTTTACCGATGATTTCAATAATAATATAGCGCTTGCAGACGGCGGTACGACTTTTACGAATAATGCGAGTGAAAAGCTGGTGTCCTATTTTGGAAGAATAGATTACAACTATGATGAAAAGTATTTGTTGCAAATATCGGCGCGTACCGATGGTAGCACAAGATTTGGACCGAACAATCGATTCGGTTTTTTCCCGGCGGCATCCGCGGGTTGGATTATTTCGAATGAGGAGTTTTTGTCATCAAGCGATTTTATTACTTTCCTTAAAATAAGAGCGAGTTACGGGATATCAGGATCCAACGAAATCTCCAATAATATATATGAATCGCTTTATAGGTTCGAAGAAACATTTAGTACAATCAGTTATGATGGAGACCCGGGGGTAAAAGGAACAACACTAGCCAACGCAAATCTAGGATGGGAAAAATTAATTGAATTCAACCCAGGGATAGATATCACCTTTGGTAATGGACTGATTAACCTATCACTGGATTACTATACAAGGACTAGTGAGGATTTAATCCTTTTTGCACCTGTGGCTGCGGTTTATGGCGCTGATAATTGGTTACAGAATATTGGTGAGGTAAAAAATGAGGGATTTGAAATTGAATTAAATTCAAGACTCTACGCTGATGAGAACATAAGATGGACGGCTTCTGGTCAATTTTCATTAAATAGAAATGAAGTCGTTGACCTAGGTGGTAACGAGCAAATCATTTCAAGAATAGATCAAGATACAAGACCTACCGAATTTATCGCGAGAGTAGGGCAACCCATAACCTCCTTTTATGGTTGGGTGTATGATAGGGAAGTCCCGCTAGAATGGGTAGATAATCCATTTAATAGATTTAACAATGATTTTGCTAGAGTTTATGTTAAGGACTTAAATGGTGATGGTATCATAGACGATGAAGATCGAACAGAATTAGGAAGTCCTTATCCTGATTTTACTTGGGGTTTTAATACCTCTCTTAATGTTCATAATTTTGATTTTTCGGTGCAGCTAGAAGGATCTCACGGTGCCGAAGTTAGAGTTGCCGATTTAGATCAGTTGTATTATGCTAGTGAATCTGCTGCAAATCCGGTCTCTAATTTTCCAGATTTTGATTTAACCGTTCATAGACGATTTACAAATGATCATATTCAGGATGCGTCTTTTGTAACGGTGAGAAATATTGTTTTGGGTTATACCTTCCCAGAATCCGTATTGAATGACTTAAATATTAGTAATTTAAGGGTGTATATGACCGGTGAGAATTTATTTTACTTCACTGCTGCAGGTTATGAAGGTTTTAATCCTGAAGCAGCAGGTCAAACATCAAATAACGCAAACACACCATTAACGGCTGGATACCAGAGAGGTGATGGCCCAATAGTTAGAACAGTATCTTTAGGAGTTAACTTACAATTTTAATTAACGATGAGAAAGAATAATATCATACTAATTAGCTTTTGTTTTTCGCTTTTCGCAATGTTTACAAGTTGTGAGGAAGAATTAGACTTAAGCAACCCGACGGCACTTTCTTTAGAAGAATTATTACAAACGGAAAACGGCTTTTATTTACTGGCCAATGGTGTTTTAGATGCCTATCAGAAAGTGCCAGCAAATGAGTTTCTATTGATAGAATTGAGGTCCGATAATTCGCGAGCAAACACCGAAAATGGAAACTTCCCGGAAATTGCTAGATATAATGTAGATCCCAATAATGGGGATGTTGCGACTTACTATTCCAATAATATGGCGACCATTAAGCATGCCAATACCATTATTGACAATCGGTTTTTGGCTCCTGAAGATCTACAGTACACGGTTGGTGAGGCTTATTTTATGAGAGCATTATGTCATTTTAATTTGGTTAGAGCTTACCAAAACGTACCGTATATCGATACAGTCTTAGATCCGAATAGCGATGAAGCTAGGGATTATCCACAATTGCCAGAAGCAGAGGTTTATGATAGAATTATTGATGATTTTAGAACCTCAATCGCGTTTTTAAATGGCGGTGAACAAAATAGGTATCGACCAACAGAAGGTGCAGCTATATGTTTGGCAGCCAAGGCCTATTTGAGTCAGCCGAATCCTAATTATGCAGAGGCTGAGTTATTATTGGCATCTGTCGTAGAAAATAATACGTCTTTTGGCTACGATTTGCTATTTACAGAATTTGGTAGTGCTCAGGATTTTACCGGTGATGGCATAGTCTCAGAACGTGAGTATCATGCGAATTTAGCCTTAGATTTCGGTAGAATTTTTGGTAATGATATACCAATAGAATTTTCTGAGCTAGAAGGTACCTCAGTACTTAATGGAGAGTGGTCTAACAATCCAGGTTTAGAGATAAATGATGAAATCATATTTTCAATTGCTTATGACTTGGTAAGTAGTGATAATTACGTCACTAGTGATAGCGGTCTAGATGATCAAGTGGAAACAGATTCCGAGTCTCATAGTTTTGCTATGACCTTGCAAGGACCGTCTAATGGTGTAAACATTGCGACACTTGAGTTATTAGATATTATGACAGCCGAGTTGCAGCCTGTGAGATTTCCAGTGACTTTTAGAGCAATAACCGTAAATACTGATGATATCACAAATGACACATATAACGCAAAATTTCCGACGGATGGTGAGATTGGTGATAATGATTGGATTATCTTAAGATACGCAGATGTACTGCTATTATATGCTGAAGCGATATTAGGTGGATCAGAAAGTACAACAGATCAAAGAGCCATTGACGCCTATAATCAGGTAAGAGTTAGAGCTGGACTTGAAGAAGCCTTTGCAGTTTTGACAAAACAGGAACTTTTAGACGAAAGACGAGCAGAATTTGTTTATGAAAATCAACGATTGTATGATTTAATTCGATTCGGTCAAGCCGATGAAGTGTTGCAACAGTTTTCAATTGATAACAGTTTAAGTTATACATCAGATAGAAAGTATCTTCCTTTTCCACAAAGGGAAATAGATAACTTACCAAATTTTTACACACAAAATAATGGGTATTAAAAACGACATAATTATGAAAATCAATAGGTTAACTTTAAGCGGCTTATTGCTAATGCTATTGTCATTGTTTGCTTGCGTAAGTGATGACTTAGCGGATGTAGGTGATTTAGAGGACATTACTGGTCCAACACCATTTTATAATTTTAGTGATGAGACGTTTGCTGAGTTTGATTGTGAAGAAAATGAATTATCGTCAAACTATCAATTCAATTTTCAGGCGGGCTCTAATCTAGCCGTAAATGGCACACAGTATTTGTGGAGTGTAACGGATACGGATGGAAATGCCGTGAACATACTTTTAATCAATAAGGATTTACCCATTCTTCAATTACTAATAGAAGCGGAGTTAACCGATGTTATTGCTATCGAAGAAGATATCGCTGAATTGGAATTTAAGATACCTTGTGAGGATGACCCAGCAAGGGTAGCCGTGATGCAGGCCGAAATTGCGGCTTTACAAATCGCATTAACAGAGGCGCAAAATGCACTGTCTGATGAGACCCTTCAGAATGTCGCTGATTTAGAAGCACAAATTTTAGCATTAGATGAAGCCACTTTAGAAGATAGAGAATTAATCATTGAATTTCCAGGCCCTGGTACCTATAATGTAGGGCTTACAGTAACTGATAATTTAGGGAAGTCGGAATCTACGGAAAGAGCTATTACTGTGTTACAAGCTGTTCCAATGATTCCTGTACCAGAAATTGCAGAACCTAGCTTTGAGGATAATAGTCTGTTTGATGGGACAGGCGATGGTAGGGATTCGTGGCGCGTACCGAGCAATGCAGCTTGGAGTCCGTTAGGAGGCGGTACAACAGTTATACAAATTAATACAGATACGAGTCCAGGGGAAGGGCCCGAATTACCAGATGGCGTACAAGCTGCGAAATTTCCAGCAGGAGGAGATAGGGTAGCTTATCAAGAAATCGAGGTGACGCCAGGTGCACAATATGTAATCACCTATTTCAGTGCGTTCAATTTAGATGCTGATGGCCAAATGAAGGTTTCAATTTTAGCGCCTAATACTTCAAGTTTTAGCGAGGCACAGTTAGAAGAAAATATAATTGCCTCTAGAATAGATACCAATGCAGGTCGCGTTGTTAATGTATTTCAACAACACTCCATAAGCTTTGAAGCAGGAGAGCATGAATCTGTAATAATCTTTGCAAATAACTCAGGTGACGAAGCCCGATTAGACGCATTTAATATCGTAGTCGTGCAATAAATATGATAATTATGAATACAAAAATAAAAAAAGGGTTTTTAGGTATTTTCACAGTAGTGTGTGTGCTTGCGCTAAACGCATGCTATGATGATGGGTTTGAAGAGTTTGTTCCACCATCTGGGAATATAAATAATATTCAACCTAATACCCTATTTACGACAAGTACGGACGCCGATAATAGTTTAACCATATTTTTCAGGAGTTTTTCAACCGATGCGGTTTCATTTTTATGGGACTTTGGAGATGGTAATACATCGACTCAAGAAAATGTGGATTATACCTATGCTACAGGTGGCTTATATACAGTAACATTAACTACTTTAAGTTCAGACGGACTTGAGGCCACAGCAACAGCTCAGGTGTCACCTGTATTTATAGATTTTGAGGTGGCCATAGTAGATACAGAAGTGACATTCAGTAACTTGACGACCGGAGCCAAAAGTTTGGTTTGGGATTTTGGAGATGGGGATTCGGTCACATGGAATAGTGAGGAAAATACAGAAGAAGATCCTGAGTTCAATCCCATACACTTCTACTTAACAGAAGACACCTTTCAGGCGACACTTACCGTTACCAATTTTTTAGATAGAGAATTTTCTGTAACTAAAAGCATAGAAGGTTTGGTGTTATCTACCGTTCCGAATTTTACATTTACGACTTCAGATTTAACAGTGCAGTTTACAGACGATTCATTGCTTGCAGTTAGTCATTTTTGGGAGTTTGGTGATGGTAATACCTCTACAGAACTCAATCCAACACATACCTATGCAGCAGCAGGAACGTATAATGTTACCTTAACAACGACTAATGAAGCTGGAGTGGCGAGAGATATAACGATTCAGGTCCCTGTTGGTGGCGTTATGGCTACTTTCGATGCTGTTATTCAAAATGCAGACTTTGAGACCTATCCGACCGCCGAAAATAATAATAACGACCTTGTTGATGCATGGACCGTAGATCCTGATAATTCCTTCAATGATGGGTCGCCAACACCTTTTAATTTTTGGAGAAATGATGACTTAGAAGCTTGGGTGTCGAACCCCGCTAATAATGGCGGTTCAGGAACGACAGATAAGGCAAGTTCATCAGGAACAGATGCACAATCCGCAGGTGGCACCTCTGGACGATCGCTCAAATTCGATAGTTCAGGTGAAAGAGCTTATCAGCCTTTTGAAATAGAAATAGGTGTAGAAGGGTATTCAATTTCTGTATTTGTTAAGTCCGAAAGTACGCCTGTTGGTGATGTGGAAGGTACGTTCTACATTTTATCAGATGAACCGTCTAGTGATAATGATTTAGCGGCCTTGACCTTAGCAAGCTACGAGGTTGTCTCGGATGCTATAGATAATTGGCAACAGGTTTCATTTAGTTTCAATGCTGACGCAGCCTTTAGTTTTCCACAAGATCGCGTCGATGAAAACACTAATGATATACTGGTGTCAACAGATCAGAAATTCGTTATTTTCTATTTTGTACCAACCAATACAGTAACCTCGAGTAATGAAGTATTTATAACTGATGTTGTAATTACTACACCTTAATTAAGGATGAATGAAAAAAGTTTTGATGCACATATTTAATGATTTACGTATCCTTTTTTTCACGGTGATTGTTTTGCTGCTGAGCTGTAATACGGTGGTATGTCAAACCAACCAAAATGACACTACGGTTTCAGAGCTAAAAAAAGACACAAAAAGAAAAAAGAAAAAGAAGAAGCGTAAAAAAAAGTATAAGCTACCAAAGATTGATTTAAGCCATTGGAAAGTGACCTTACCAGTGACTAATGATAGAGGGAAGCCTTATGAGATCGAGCCACCAGAAATATTGGATTTTGCATCAAATGAGATTGCGAGGCCTTATATGTATATCGACTCCACAAAAGGGGCTATAGTATTTCACGCTATGCCCACGGCGTCTAAAACCAAGAATACGAAGTATACGCGGTCTGAGCTGAGAGAGCAAATGGTACCGGGAGACAATAACGTGAATTGGACCTTTAAGGATGGGGCTTACATGAAGGGAAAGTTGGCCATGGATGAAGTAACTCGTGATGATGAGGGCAAATACCATCGGGTGATCATTATGCAAATTCATGGACGTTTAACGAATGAACAACGCGATTTAATTGGAGAAGACGATAATAATGCACCGCCCATATTAAAAATTTATTGGGATAAAGGCAAGGTGAGAGTAAAGACAAAAGTCTTGAAAAATATCAACGCCGTAGAACCCGAAATTCTTCATGAAGATGCCTGGGGTGATGATGAAGGATTTAATTTTGAAGAAGAAGTGGGTTTTAGAAAGTTTACATTAGAGGTTAAAGTGTCTGATGGCAAAATGGTGATTGGCTTAAATGGCAATGAATATAAAGTATATGAAAATATTCATATGAAGAAATGGGGGGTATTTGAAAACTACTTTAAAGCAGGAAATTATTTTCAGACGAGAGATGAGGGCGCCTATGCCAAAGTGAGATATTATGAATTAGAAGTTAGTCATTGAGTTGAGTATCGTATTTGAGTTAGTTGATTATAACGAGCGCTTCGCTCATAGTCCAAAAAAGCGGAGCGTTCTGTTTAAAAGGTTAAAACTAATGCGAAATAATTATCTGATATGATTTAATTTATATAAATTTAAGAAGAAAAATCTGGTTAACCAGTTAGTAGAAATTTATAGTATGAAATTAGAAACACTACAAAAAATGGAAGGTTTAATCCTTCAAAAGTCAATAATCGCTAAAATTAGGGATCTCATTAACTATAAAAATCTCGAACCCGGAGATAAGTTGCCTTCAGAAAGAATGCTTTCTGAGAAATTTGGTGTAACGCGAAGTAATATTAGGGAAGCGATTCAAAAACTAGAATTTTATGGCATCCTGAAATCCATTCCTCAAAGTGGAACTTTTGTCGCCAATATTGGTGTCATTGCCATTAACGGTATGATAGAGGATATTTTGCGACTCGAGGATCCGGATTTTAAATCTTTAGTAGAAACCAGAATTCTTTTAGAGTTAAAAACGGTAAGATTGGCAGCTTTACGGAGAACAGATGACGATCTGGAAAAAATGAAGGCTTCCTTAGATGCTTATACTAAAAAAGTGCTTGAAGGTAAAGATGCCGTTCAAGAGGACTTGTTATTCCATTTAGCTATAGCAAAGGCTAGTGGCAATAGCACGATGAACACATTTATGCTGATTATTACTCCGGGAATCATCACAAATTTTGAAAAATATCACGTCTGTGATAAAGATTTAGCGACCAAAGGTATTCAAGAGCATCAAGCCATATATGATGCCATAAAGCAGCAGGACCCCAAGCTGGCCAAACAAAAAATGAAAGAACATTTTAGCGTTTTATATCAGTACTGCTATAATGTCTAAGAGACCCTAACCCTATATCAAAATATGAAAGTTAAAGGATTGAGGTGGTGGATTATAGGCTTAATTGCCCTAGCCGCCATTATAAACTATATAGATAGACAAGCGTTTTCGGTACTTTGGGAAGCAGGTATTGCCGAAGAACTATATCCTGAATTAGACCAAGAAGGTCGCAAAAAGGTGTATGGACGCATCGGTTTCTATTTTATTATTGCATATGCCCTTGGGCAAGCATTATTTGGTAGAATATTTGATAAGCTGGGCACGCGCATTGGTTTTGTACTATCTATAGGGTTTTGGTCACTAGCAACAGCTTTACATGCTTTAGTAAAGGGGTTTGCAGGCTTCACCTTTGTCAGAGTTTTATTAGGCTTGTCTGAGGCGGGTAATTGGCCTGGAGCGGCTAAAGGTAATGCGGAGTGGTTCCCAACACAGGAAAGGGCCGTTGCACAGGGCATATTTAATTTTGGGGCATCCTTTGGTGCCATGATTTCCATACCGGCCATAGGCTTTTTAGCACAAAAATTACACTGGCAATTGGTTTTTTTAATCATTGCAACACTTGGGTTTTTATGGTTAATACCTTGGATGATTTATGCAAAAACGACCCCCAAAAAGCACCCTTGGATTACAGATAAGGAAAAAAAATACATTCTGGACGGTCAGGAAAATGAAGCTGTTAAAGCTGATGGTTCCGAGGTCGAGAAGAGTCTGAGCTATGGCAAAATTCTGAGTTTAAAACAAAGTTGGGGTGTCATCATAGCCTCAGCCGCTATAGATCCTATATGGTGGATTTTTGTGATTTGGATTCCAAATTATTTGGTCAATGTATTTAATATGGATATCGCAGGGATTACAAAATACGGTTGGGTACCGTTTTTAGGAGCCATGATAGGAGCGTGGTTTGGAGGCCTCCTTGCCAAAGCCTTTTTCAAGAAAGGATGGAGTGTCAATAAGGTGCGAAAAATGACTATCGGTATCGGATGTGCAATAATGCTACCTGCATTATTGGCATTGAGTTCTCCAGGAAATGCCTTGATTGCTGTTGTCATTATGGCCGTTATCTTATTTGGTTTTCAAACAGCCATCGGTAATATTCAGACCTTACCTAGTGACCTCTTAAGTGGAAAATCCGTAGGCACACTATCTGGACTTGCTGGTATGTCCGCAAAATTCGCTGCGGCCATCTTAACTTGGTATATCGGAGATAAATTACCCGTGGATAAGTACTCCTTTGTGTTCCTCATAGGGGCAGCACTGGTAGGTATAGTTATCCTCTCCGTTTGGGTACTGATTCCTAAAATTCAACGGATTCAAAATTCATGAATCAACATTTAAAACGTAACATCAACAACATTTAAATTAAAGCAAAAAACAAATGAGTAAAATAGCAATAGTAACAGGGGCAACAGGCGGTATAGGTTTCTCGGTAGCCAAAAGATTGGGTGAAGATGGATATACGGTAGTATTAAATGGAATCGATGACGCGGCCGGTGCAGAACGATTAAAAGAATTAACGGATGCAGGGATAAATGCCGAATATTATGGCTTCGATGTCACTAATGAAGAACAAGTTGTTTCCAACATTACCAATATTGGTGAAAAATATGGAAAAATAGATGTTCTCGTAAATAATGCAGGTGGCCTGGGCGGCAGATCTCGATTTGAAGAGATGACAACTGAATTTTACAGATTCGTTATGGCCTTAAATTTAGACTCCGTGTTTTTTGCTTCAAGAGCAGCAATTCCATTCCTTAAGAAAGGAGAACACCCTTCCATAATTAACTATACTTCTAATGCAGGTTGGACCGCTGGCGGACCTGGTGCTGGGATTTATGGCACTTCTAAAGCAGGTGTCCATGCCATTACCCGAGCCTTAGCTAAGGATTTGGCAGAGTACGGTATACGCGTAAATGCTGTGTCTCCAGGTACTATCGATACGCCTTTTCATGCGCAAATAAAAGCGACTAAACCAGAAGTTTTTGCATCATGGGCCAATAACATCATGTTAGGACGGCTAGGACAGCCAGAAGATGTTGCAGGAGTTATTTCCTTTTTAGCCAGTAAAGATGCGTCATTTATTACTGCCGAAACGATTCAAATTGGAGGCGGTCAGGCTCTTGGGATTTAATCGTTGCGAATTAAGTAGTTATAGTAAAAACTAAATATCAAAATCGATCAAATGAAAAAAGTAGTCACCTTCGGTGAGATCATGCTGAGGTTAGCTCCACCTGGTTTTCTGAGATTTTCTCAAACGACAAGCTTTGACGTTGTCTACGGTGGTGGGGAGTCTAATGTTGCTGTGTCACTAGCCAACTATGGCGTACCAGTTGACTTTGTTACCCGATTACCTCAAAATGATTTAGGTCAATGTGCCATGATGGAAATGCGAAAAAGAGGTGTTGGCGTAGATCATATTATATATGGTGGAGAACGCTTAGGCATTTACTTCTTAGAAACAGGAGCCGTCAGTAGAGGTAGTAAGGTCGTCTATGATAGAGCACATTCGGCTATTTCTGAAATTGAACCTGGAATGATTGATTGGACATCCGTCTTCCAAGATGTCAGTTGGTTTCACTGGACAGGTATTACACCAGCAATTTCTCAGGGAGCGGCGGATGCTTGCTTAGAGGCCGTGCGTGTAGCGAGTGAAATGGGCGTAACCATTTCGACGGATTTGAATTACAGGGCTAAATTATGGAACTATTGTGATGATGCACAAAGGGAAAAAATTATGACTGAATTGACCTCCTACTGCGATATTGTTCTTGGTAATGAAGAAGATGCAGAAAAACATTTTGGAATACATCCTGAAGGACTCGATGTGCATAAACACGGTCATGATGTAAAAGCAGAAGCTTTTTTATCCGTATGTAAGCAAATGATGCAGAAATTTCCAAGAGCTAAGAAAGTTATTACCACTTTAAGAGGTTCGATATCAGCATCCCATAATACTTGGGCCGGCGTTTTGTATGATGGTAGTACGATGTATGAGACTAGGCAATATCAGATTACGGATATTGTAGATCGTGTTGGTGGTGGCGACTCATTTATGGGAGGACTTATTTATGGATTGTTGAAATATCCTGAAGACGACCAAAATGCTTTGGATTTTGCAGTTGCGGCATCGTGTTTAAAACATACCATTAAAGGTGATGCAAATTTAGTAACCGTAGCTGAAGTAGAAAAGTTAATGGGCGGTGATGCCTCAGGGCGAGTAGCAAGATAGTAGTATGGCGAAATTTTCGAGAATAGAAGTGGCAAGCGTTATGAAGCAAACAGGACTAGTTCCGTTGTTTTATAATAATGACTTAGAGCTGAGTAAAAAAGTAGTGAAGGCCGTTTATGATGGAGGGGCGAGACTACTAGAATTTACGGCGCGGGGCGACTTTGCCCATGAGGTTTTTGGAGCATTGAATACATATGTTATAAAGGAACTGCCAGAAATGATTATGGGTGTTGGGTCCGTAACCGATGCCGCTAGTGCGTCAAGATTTATGGCACTCGGAGCCAATTTTATTGTAACCCCAGTATTACGTGAAGATATCGCTATGGTTTGCAATAGGAGAAAAGTATTATGGTCTCCTGGATGTGGTTCACTCACCGAAATATGTAAAGCGGAAGAGCTGGGTTGTGAAATCGTGAAATTATTTCCAGGAGGTATTTATGGGCCAAGTTTTGTAAAGGCCATAAAAGGGCCGCAACCTTGGACAAGTATTATGCCTACTGGTGGGGTTTCGCCCACTAAAGATAATCTTGAAGGCTGGTTTGAGGCTGGTGTTACATGTGTCGGAATGGGTTCTAAGCTCATTGCAAAAAATAATGAAGGTAAGTATGATTTGGACAAAATCGAATCAGATACCAGAAAGGCTCTGGAAATAATCAAATCTTTAAAACCTTAACTTAAAACTTGTGGGGCTCACCATTAAAGAAATATCCTCCATGTCTGGATATTCGGTTTCTACCGTATCCAAGGCACTTAACGATAAAAATGATATCAGCCTTGAAACGCGTAATACCATTAAAGGTATTGCAAGGAAATTCAATTATATTCCTAATAACTATGCGCTTGCCTTAAGAGGGAAAAAGAAGAAATCCATAGCCATTATATTACCAACGGTTACAATCTCAAAATACAATCAGGCATTATATCATTTACAACGCAAGGCAATAAATGCCGGTTTCAGGGTTTTATTGTATCAGACATTCAACTCCAGCAAGTCCGAGAGCAACTATATCAAAAGTTTAAATGATGGATCTGTTGACGGGATATTCATTATTTCCAATGCCTCAGAAACGCGTCCACAAGGAAATTTACTAAAAACGCCAATAATTCCTATAAACCTTAATGGAAGACTGTCTACAAAAAATATTGAAAGGCTTACGGATAACGGTTTATCTGAATTTGTAAAATCGCAAATACCGATTCAATCATAACAAGAGTTAATTCTCAAAACCTCCTCAACTTTCTGAAAAAAGGAATCCTATATATGACCATAAGTGCTTTGGCATTTACCTTGCTAAATGTATTTGTTAAATCACTAGAGGGTTTTAGCGTATATCAGATTGTGTTCTTTAGAGCCGCAGGCTCTTTGTTTTTTACCATTCCATTTTTATTAAAGTCAAAAATCCCTATGCTCGGTAAAAAAAGGGGATTGTTGGTAATGCGGAGTATATATGGACTCATTTCCATGCTGTTTTTCTTTCTCGCTTTAAAGCACACCGCTATGGGTGCTGCAGTTTCTATTAGATATATCGCCCCTATTTTTGCTGCGATTTTTGCCTTATTCTATTTAAAAGAAAATATAAAAATGGTACAGTGGGTTTATTTTGGAATCGCTTTTTTGGGTGTTTTCATCATTAAAGGGGCGGATACCCAGTTTCAAATCGGGGGAACTACTTATGCCTTAATATCAGCTGTATTTGCAGGTCTTGTCTATGTCACCATCCGAAAAATTGGAGCTGCTGAACATCCTGTTGTTATCGTTAATTATTTTATGGTTATATCTTCTGTTGTTTGCGGATTAATAGCGCTAACAGACTGGGTACATCCTGTAGGTCGAGAATGGCTCGTTTTAATGAGCCTTGGCGTTTTCGGTTACTTTGCGCAATTGTATATGACTAAAGGATTTCAACAGTGTGAAACCAACAAAATAGCACCCTTTAAATACTTGGAGGTGATATTCACAACTGGTATTGGTATTCTATATTTTAAAGAGGACTATGGTGTGTTTATTATTTTAGGTATGGCCATAATACTCATTGCGTTGAGTTTGAATTTAAAGGTAAAAACGCAGAATTGATAGGTGTTTTGAATGCATACATTGGTGAATGCGAAAAGGTATCCCTTTGGTAAACTATAACTCGGTTTCCCGCTACGCCCAACCTGTCTCGATAGCTATTGGAACAGGGTTAATCCTGTGTGTCTGCCTAGACGAGGTGCAGGTGTGTTCACGCTACAAATAGAACCCATGACCAAATGTGATAAGGAGTTTTTGACTATTTTTCAAGGTCTTTAATACTGCTAATTTATGAGCAACTAATCCTTAAGCTTCCAGTGAGGAAAAATATATGTGTGTTGTAAAAATCCTCAATCTAATAGTGACGAGAAGTAAATTACAAAGCTTGGATACCTTAAAACTATAAGATAAATGTAACGCTTCAGGTTACAAAAGTTATAGTAATTGGGCGAATATTTTTATGGCAATTCTGTATATTTATGTAGTATTGATTCCGTATGAACCGATTACTATTATTCGCGTTATTTTTCTGTGCTCTCAAGTTGGCAAGTCAGAATGAAAATGACCATTTGGGCAACCAATATCTGACCTTATCTGATAAGTTTCTTAAAGCTGCAGCGTATGACAGTGCCTATAAGTATAGTAAAGCGGCGTTCAAGATGTTTCAGTTTGCAAAAACAGATTCGCTTCTTATTGAATCGGCTTTAATAGCGCTAACTTCTAAATATAGAAGCACTAGTAATGATTCAATCCAGTTCTTCGAACTTGCCAAAAAAGCTGCATTAAACACCGAGGATTGGCGGCGACTAATGGATCTATATTATACTCAAGCTGATATTTTAAATCGCAGTGATAATAAGAATGCTGCGCTTAAGTTTTGCCTTAAAGTAGACTCAATTTCACGAACGTATAATCACTTTAGTGCGTCAACCGTTAAGGCACTCATTAGGCGTTCTGAGATCTCGAGAATGGTGTTTACTAAGGAAAGTTCAAAACGATCATATGATTTGTTACATGAGGCATTAGTACAGGCTAAATCACTGAATTCGCAAGAGCTCATACATTTAACTTATGTGTATTTATGTGATGTCAGTGGACTGGTGGGTGAGGTGGAAGAGGCAAAAAAGTACATCGATTTGGGTTTGGCTTATTATGTTAAGGAGGACATCCCTAAACATGCAGCTAGGTTGTATCTTATTGCTACATCATATTATAAGGCAACTGATAGTCTAGAAAAAGCCAAAGAAGCGTTTTTGAAGAACATTGAATATTCAAAGCGTATTAAGGATAAACGTAGATGGCCTGAAGCCATTACGTACTATGGGATTTTTCAAGGTGCTTATCTAGGAGATTGTGAAAGTGCCCTTAAGACGAATCAGGAAGCGTTGGACATTTACAAGACCCTTCTCCCAGAAGATAGAGAAACGGATTTGTACCAACGCTTAATTAGAGAACTAGGGTATTGTCATCTTGATTTAAAAAATTATGAATCGGCTGCCAATTATTTTAAAGAGGCCTACCGATTAAAAATGAAGCTTGTTAGAAATGCTAATCGAAAACTATCTCGAGATGCTGAAACAAAGTATGAAACCGAAAAAAAGGAACAGGAAATCGCCTTGCTCAAATCGCAAAACCAGTTAGAAAAACAACAGAAAGTCAATCAGCGCAATTTGTTGGTGGCTGGCTTGCTATTAACCACATTATTGGGCACATTATTTTATTTCTTATTCTATTCCAGAAAAAAGGCAAATGAAAAGTTGCGAGAATTGGATAAGTTTAAATCTCAATTTTTTGCAAATATTTCCCACGAGTTCCGAACACCTCTGACGCTTATTTCTGGCCCTTTAGAAAAGCGCCTTCAAGATGACTCATTAAGCACCGATGAGCGAAATGAGCTTTTGATGATGAAAAGCAATTCTAGTCGTTTATTGAATCTCGTTGATCAATTACTTGACCTCTCTAAATTAGAATCAGGCCATCTGAAATTAAAGGTGAAAAAAGGTAATATTACGCAATTGCTAAAATCCATTGTGTCGTCTTTTGAGCATATCGCAGTGAAAAAGAATATCATTTATAATAGCACAGTCCAAGATATAGATGAAGTTTGGTTTGATAAGGATGTCGTAGAAAAAGTAGTTATCAATTTACTGTCAAATGCCTTTAAGTATTCACCTCAACAGCGAGAAGTAAGTTTTAAGGCCCATGTCATAGATAATCAACTCGAAATTAAGGTGACTAACGCAGGAATTCCTTTAACTAAGGGTGAGATAGAACGCATTTTCGATAGATTTTATCAATCAGATGAAAACGCACAAGGCGTTGGTATTGGTCTGTCTTTGGTAAAAGAATTATTAACGCTTTCTCATGGTGGCATAAAGGTTGAAAATGTAGCGCCCAATAAAATTGCGTTTATTGCAACCCTTCCAATTTCTCAGAATCATTATAAGGACATCGAAATTTTTGACGGTGTACATCTTAATGAAGAAATGTCAATTTCAACTAAAGTTGAAGAAAATGATGTTATTGATGTTGAGGCTATCATCCTAGATTCAGAAATTCCACTTTTATTAATTGTTGAAGATAATAGTGATCTCAGAGCATTTATCAAGACATCTTTTCAAGATCAGTATCAAGTTATCGAAGCAATAAACGGGAAAGATGGCATTGATAAGGCCATTAAACATATCCCTGATATTATTATTTCCGATATTATGATGCCGGAAACAGATGGGCTGGAATTGAGCAAAACATTAAAGCAAGATGAACGAACATCACATATTCCAATAATTCTCTTAACGGCTAAAGTTGAAGCAGAAGATCAATTTAAAGGCTTGGAGACAGGAGCTGACGATTACATCACGAAACCATTTAAAACAAAATTACTCGATCAAAAAATCAAAAATCTAATTCACTCTCGAGAGATATTGCGCAAGCGCTATAGCCAAGAGGTTGTATTAAAACCAAAAGATATCGCAATATCTGATGTAGACCAGATATTTTTAGAGAAGATAGAAAATGTGCTTGATGCTCATTTGACGAATCCGGATTTTAATACAGAAAAATTTGGCGAGGCTGTAGGTATGAGCCGTATGCAACTTTACAGAAAACTCAAAGCCTTGACTGGTCTAACGGCAACAGAATTTGTACGTTCACAACGATTGATATTAGCTACAACACTACTTCAAGAAAAAAACATTAACGTTTCAGAAATAGCGTACGCTGTAGGTTTTAATGACCCATCTTATTTCTCTAGATGTTTTAAGGAAGTTTACGCATGCACCCCAAAAGAATACGCTCAAAAAAGGAAAGGTTCTCACTAATCACACTGCATTTCACTGGGCTGTTACATTATTTATAGTATCTGATACATACCTTTCATTAAGCCTTTCTCGTTCGATTTAGCTTTGTTACAGATCAATTACAAATCACTTGGTCCGTATGAAGCGGAAGTTTTATGAAGCTCATCTTACTAAACAGAGTTCCTTCACTATTTATATCAATATTAATGAGTTGAGTAAAGGGCAGTACGAGCTACGTATTATTCAGCGAAATAAAATTATAAAGCGAACTCACTTTAAAAAAGAATAACTGACATGAAAAAAATCGTAATTGTACTCATCGTACTTCTTTCGACATTGGGTTATGGTCAAACCAACAGTATCAATTACAAAGCCATTGTAAAGGACAATTTAGGAAATGTCATTTCCAATCAACCCATAACTGTTCAAATAGATATTTTACAAGGCCTCGCTCAAATCAGTGTCTATACAGAAACACACACACCAACAACAGATTCCAATGGTATTGCCATACTTAATATTGGCCAAGGTATTCCAGCAAGTGGAACATATGCCAATATCAACTGGGCTTCAGAGGAGCATTTCCTCAATGTTCAGATTGATATCGGTAGTGGATTTGTGGATTTAGGCACTACTCAATTTATGGCTGTACCGTATGCATTGTCCTCTGCTGATAATAATTGGGATAAAGCCGAAACACATATTTATAATTCAGGCGACCCAGTTGGGATTGGACTTAGCGATCAACCGGATGGACAATTAGAAATAGAGAGTAATAGTGGTGTGGCTACGCCACAACTTACCTTGAGTGAAGCTGAAAATGATTATGCACGTTTAAACTATAAAACCACTAATGGTAGTTTTTACTGGACTCTTGCTGGATTGACACAACCTCAGGTTGAAAATGACAGATTTAATATATACAATTCAAGATATGGTAATGTCCTCATGATGAAGGGTGATGGGAAGGTAGGTATTGGTGCTGACCCATCAACTGATTTTCATGTAGGTTTTGGGAAAAATGTGCTTTTTGGCAACAACTTGTCAGGATCGGGAACAAAGCTAATGTGGCTTCCAGATAAAGCAGCGTTTAGAGCAGGTTTTTTAACCGGAGGCTTTTTCTCAGATCGATGGGATGATGCCAATGTAGGATACAATAGTTTTGCTGCCAATAGCAATAATTTTGCTTCAGGTGCTTATACAACAGCCTTTGGATCTGCAACTGAGGCTACAGGTGAAATAGCAACCGTCTTTGGTTTACGAACTTTGGCCAATGCTTATAATTCATTCAGCATAGGACGCTATAATATTGGAGGAGGAGACCCAATAGCATGGGTTGAGACGGATCCGCTTTTTGAAATTGGGAATGGATCCGATGGTAGTAATAGAAGCAATGCTTTAACAATTCTAAAGAATGGGACAGTTATTGCTCCAAGCTTTGATATAGCTGAAATCACGGATAATAAAGCCTTAGTGACCAAAGAATATGTGGATACCAATAGTAGTATCTCCACGGGCTTAGAGACTTTAAACGAAGGTAACGGCATAGGATGGCGACTTATTGGGCGTAATCCAGATAACTTGGGAGATATAGGATTGAACGCTATCGATTTTAGTAACTGGACTGCAGTATCAACTATATATGGCGCTACTGGCGATTATTCATTGGCTGTTGGAAGAGGAAGTAGAGCAGAAGGTGACTACTCCTTTGCTATGGGTAATTTACCATCTGCCCAAGGTGATTTATCTTTTGCATTTGGGCAAAATAGTATAGCGGGTTCTTTAGGCGAAGTCGTTATAGGCTCTTATAACGATACTTATGCTCCGGCGACTAATGGTGCCACGCAATGGAATGAAACAGACCGGCTTTTTGTTATTGGAAATGGTCCTGCACTTGATAATAGAAGTAATGCCTTGATTGTACTTAAAAATGGGACCATTACCGCTCCAAGTTTTGATATCGGCGAAATTACGGACAATAAGGCATTAGTTACAAAAGAATACCTAGATGCCAATATTGATATCTCAACTGGTTTAGAAGCTTTAGATGAAGGTAATGGACTCGGTTGGCGGTTAAAAGGTCAAGACCACAATTATTATGGAGATATAGGTGAGGATGCTATTGATTTAAGTAGACAGTTGAATTTTAGTACAACTAGAGGTGCGACAGGGGATAATTCTGTAGCTATGGGAAGAAACACAGTAGCTTCAGGTTTGATTTCAGTTGCTATGGGATTTGATACAGAAGCTTCTGGCAGTGTTTCCTTAGCTATAGGAGATAGTACTACCGCATCTGGTTCAGGTTCATTAGCCATGGGGAACGGCACAGAGGCTTCAGGCGATAATTCTTTTGCAATGGGTGTATTATCACAAGCATTTGGACAAGCCTCTACAGCAATGGGTCTTGGTACCAATGCAGATGCCATCTATACAACCGCAATAGGCAGATATAATATAGGAGGTGGAAATTCAATTAATTCTATTGATACAGATCCACTTTTTGAAGTGGGCAATGGTGTTAACAATACAAATAGAAATAATGCATTAACCATCTTAAAGAATGGGAACATAGGTGTAGGGAGGTATACACCTTCAAGTCTATTAGAGGTGGCACATGGCAATAGTGCACCTACGCCAAGTGATGTTTCTAATGCATTAAGTATATACAATTCTAGTAATGCAAATTCTTGGCAACTGTATTCTTCTAGTGGAGGCGGATTAGTGCTATATCGCAACGGTAATTTTAGAGGCGGTTTTAATGGGACTAGTGGTGCGTATAGCTCGGTTTCGGATCGTAGGGTGAAGAGTGATATTCAAAGTTTAGAACAAGGCACACTTGATAAAGTGATGCAATTAAATCCTGTGAGTTATCGCATGAAAGCGCAAAATGATAACAGTCGCACCATTGGACTGATATCGCAAGAAGTAGAGCAAGTATTTCCTGAAGTCACAGATTATGTAAAAGAGCATGATCTTCTGACCTTATCCTACAGCGAGTTGATTCCTGTACTTATAAGGGCCATCCAAGAACAACAATCTACTATTGAAGCTCTAAGCCAAAGAATTACACAACTTGAAAATAAATAGGGTAATGAAAAGAATACAATTAGTTTTTACGGCATTAATAGTTGTGCTTTCAATAAGTGCAAGTGCGCAAACAGTATTTAAGTTAGATTCCATACACCAATTTTCATGGGATCAAGTGACCGTGCAATGGGATCACAATACCAGGGAATTATTTACCTATGATAACGGAGGCAATAAAGAAACGAATCTACTACGACTTATTCTCAATGGTGGTATTTGGGAAAATTTTTACCAGTTTAATAAAGCATACAATGCTAACAATGACATTGAAGAGCGCATACGCCAAAACTGGGATGGCAGCATGTGGCAAAACTCAGAACAATTAACTTATCAGTACAATACAGACGACTTAGTTGAGACGTTTTCATTTGCTATATTCATTAACCCGACATGGCAAGTTTTTAACCAGAACACATATCTCTATGATACTTTGGGCAATCGTATAGAGGATCTTTTAACTGAATATGATTTTGCAAGTATGATGCTTCGCAATAAAGAACGACGTACATACGATTTTACAAGCAGTATTTTAAACTATGAAATAATGGAAACTTGGCGGACAATATTAAATGATTGGGAAAATGATGAACGTAAAGATTACTTCTACAACACTGATGGTGTGTTAATTAGAGAAGAAATAAGTGGCTGGAATATTGGAGGAGGTACATGGGCCACACCGTACCGACAGTTTTTGTATTCCTATAATACAGATGACTTGGTAGAAGAAATTATCGATCAGCTTTATGTCACAGATACTTGGTTTAATAATAATAGGACTTTATTAACATATGCATCTAATAATTTAACGGAATTCCTTAGTCAGGAGTGGAATAATAGTACGTTACAATGGGAAAATAATTTTCGTCAGTTGCGTACTTTTGATTTGGATGACAACGAAATAGAATTAATCTATGAGACTTGGGATGATACTGTTGGAGCATGGGAAGGTACTCTTCGTATTTTAAAATTTTGGTCTTCAACAGAAACACTGAGTGTTAATTTTGAAGGTGCTTTAGAGACTTCCATATATCCTAATCCTTTTATTGATAAGTTGAACATAAAGCTTGAAAATCCTACTAATACAAGCTTGGAGGTGCATCTCTATACTGTTTCAGGACAGTTGATTAAACAAAAAATGATACATCCAAATACCTCTGAGTTTTCCTTTGAATTAAACGACGAAAGTGCAGGGTCCTACGTTCTGCATTTATATGCTGGAAACAAAAAAGAGGTATTTAAAATTTTAAAGAATTAATAGGCATCTTTTTTAATTTCAAGACGATTAATCCTAGTATAAACCGATAGATACGACAGTCTTTACTTGATAATGCTCAAATTGCTTTCAAGGAAGAAAATCTCTAAAGATCATGAATTAAATGACACGATATTTTTCCGATACATTCTATAAGTGCACTCCCCAACCAAATTTGGTTAGAGGTTTTTTAAGTTTAGTTGATTGATTTATGATTCAGAAACATTAAATCAATGTATATATTTTGCTTCTAGGGATTGCAAAAAAGCGATGGCGTTTTCCGATAATGATGGGAGCGCTTCATCAGCATTTGCAATTTGATTATAGCTATAAAAAAATGAAAAAGGGTTTTCTAAGTCGCTTATAACCTCATTGAGCAGACCATGACGCTTTATAGCTTCAGCCATAAATTGACCGGGGATATGCCCTACGGAGTTGGCTAGGGCAGTTCTGTATGCGTCTTCAGTATGATGGATACCTTGAGCTTCATCTTCTAAATATTGGTTCAGTGTGCCAATGACATCAGGAGCATAATTTAATAAGGCCATGTATTGTGTATTTAACCACCAGTCTGACCCTTCAAAAACTATAGTGGATTTATCGACTAAATCGGCAATGCCTTCTGTCTGAATACTTTGTACGGCCCACATAGGACCTGTGTCATGCTTATCAAGATGTTCAGTATTAATTTTACTTTCCATCATAAAGTGATGTAATTCGTGAGCAATGAAACTACCGAGACGTCTTTTGTCAAAATCGTATTGTAAAATGATATCAACAAAAATGCCTTTGTCACTTGCGGAGCCATCCCAAAGTCCATGGATGTAAATATTCGGTATAGTATCTAAACGACGCATGGACTTGGGCAGATAGGTCTTAGCCAAAGTAACAGCACTGTCTTGCAATATTTCCGAGTTTTGCTTCAACCATGTAATATGGTTGAGGTACTCATGTTTATAATCTTGATATCGTTTCCTTATTTGTAATCTTATATTGGAGTCGATGCTTGCTTTTAAAAGACTATCATTATCGGGTATATATGATTGCTCCATTTCATGACGTATGAGCTTTAATGTGGCGCTTGAAATGTTGTTTTCATCTATATAAAGTCGGTTACCTTTTAATGTCAAAAAGGTATCCCATTGCTTATCAGAAATGGCTTTACCATTTTCTAGTTGTTCAAGGAGCTCAAAATAGGCATCTACAGATTCAAAGTTAATGCTGCTATATACGGGACTTTGTTCTTTTTTTTGGTTTGAATTACAAGAAAAAATAGCAATTGCGATAAGAACATAGAGGACTTTTTTCATAAGAAGAAACGTATGGGTTGGTATTTATAGAGACGCAAATTTTACTGAAATGGTTGCCTAATCAATTAGATTTCGTGTCGTTTGGTAAAGTCGTATTAATTGCTTCCCGATAATTCTGAAAGGTGTTGTTTTGAACGCGTTGCTATAGTTGAATTTTTATCAGCACTTAATTCGATGGCCTTTTTAAAACTGTTTATGGCCGCTTTGGTTTCATTCATTCGTTTATAGGCTATTCCCAAACCATAATAGGCATTGGCATAACTTGGAAAATCAAGAGTGATGGTTTTAAAGACTGCTTTGGAAGCTTTATTGCGGTGCTGATTGAGGTAGATGATTCCCAAATAATACAACTCTAATGCCTTGGTTTTATAGTGGTCTTCATGCTTTAGTGTATGATAAACATCAATGCCTTCTAAAATTCCGTTTTGTTCTATCTCTTTTTTAAGAACGATTTCAATGGGCATAGGAATTTTATATTCTGAAAATATACTCGCAAGGGCTCTTACCTTATATCTCAGGTTGCGACTTGACCAGTTTCTGTTAGAAAACAGCACTATTGAAAGTTCTAGATCAGGAATACGTATAACCTGACTTTCGAAACCAGCGGTACCGCCTGAGTGATGTAAGATCTTTATCCCATTTTGATATTCTACAAACCAGCCATAGCCCTCACCATCTTTTGTGGTCTTGCTATGGTTGTCCCAATCAATAAAGGCATCTTCTAGTTCCTTTTTGGGAATGAGCTCGCCTTTGTATAGCGCCTGATCCCATTTGTAATAATCGCTGGTACTGCAGTAAATACCCCCATCGCCTTGAATGGCACTTGTAATACTCTGATCGTTAAATCGGATACTATCATTGACCACGGCATATCCAAAGGCGCGATTCTCAATATTTTGATTTTGCTGAAAAACCATGCTGTTGTGCATTCCCAATGTTTCAAAAATCTCTCGCTTTACAAATGTGGCGAAGGATATGCCACTGACTTTTTCAATCACCTGAGCTAATACGGCATAGCCCGAATTGCTATATCTATAGCTTGTTCCAGGCTCAAAATAGGTCTTTTGACTTTGCTTTAAGAATTCTAGAATTTCATAATCTAACAATTGTTTTGTTCTGGACTCCTCTATAAACCCGTTGTAATCAACAATGCCGGATTGATGCGTGAGCAAATGCCTGATGGTTATATTTTTACCGTACTCGGGGAAATCCGGAAATATATCTCTAAGATTAGTAGTATAATTTAATTGGCCGTTTTTCACCAAAATCATAATACATGCTGCAGTAAATTGTTTGGTTACAGAGGCAATTCTAAAATTGGTGTTAGAATCGATTTTAGTGCCTTGGCCTACGTTAGCCAAACCATAATTGGTTTCATAAACTAAGTCACCCTTGCTAATAACCCATACACTAGCGCCAGGCTTGCTTGGCGTGCAGTCGCTAAATAAATAATCAATGAGGTCTTGTTCACCCTCATTAAGAACTTTATTGGACTTTTGGGCAAAAATGCCATTGCATAATAAAAGTGCTATGAATACAGTGGTGATTCTCATCAGTTAGCTTATAAAGATTAGCCACATCAAATATATTTATCTTAAGGGGCACATCCCATAAATGCACAACGTAAACCTATGGATTTATAAATCTGTATAAAAAACCATCTAAGGCGCAATTTATTGAGTTCAAAGATTGGCCTTAGATAGTTTTATATGGTTGAGGAGATTAGTTCTTTTTTAACCATTGCGTCACACCCTTATTCGTTTTTAGGGAAAACTTACCTGAGGGCCCTGTTTTTTTGGATGTGATGTTGTAGCCATAACAATCTTCTTTGAGCTTTTGATACGCATCTCCTAAAAGGGATTTAAAATAACCACGGTCTTTTTCAAAGTGATTAAAAATAATACAAAACCCTTTTTTGTTATTGGTTTTTGATTTCAGCAGGATGCTATAGATCTGGTCTTTATCAATACCCATGTACGAATAGGCCACAGCGATTCGCCAATAATCGATATAATCCATGGTACTTGCCTCTCGTCTTTTAAAGTCGTAATAGGCGTAATCGAGTTCTTTGATGCCTTTAATATAACTTTCCGTGGATACCGTTGCTGTTTTCGCTGGATAGTAATCAACGGCTATGACAGGTTCATTATTGAGGTTTTTTGTTTGACTATAACCTATGGATTGGTAGAGATTAAAGAATACAATGAATAGACTTAAAATGATTGTTTTCATGATATTATAGTTTTGTTTTATATTAAAATGCGTTTCCGCCACCTTTACTGTTATTTCGGGAATATATTTCCTCTTGGGTCAATGGAGGTAAACCGATAGATTTTCGTTTTTCATTGACAGTTTCTGGATCTAGTTTACCCGGCCAAAAGCCATAAACTGTTTTTCCGGTTTTAAAAAAAGAGCTGTGATCTTCAAACCTGGCCCAGAAAAATGGTCGGATATTTCCTTTTTTAATCTCTGCGTTGATATAAGGTTTAAAAAAGTCCCAAACCCAACTGTCCTTGTCATAGATACCTCTTTGATGCCAAAGGATCATCTCACCTTCTTTTTGCCAACCGTGTTCTTTAGTAATATCAATTAAAGCTCTAACATTTAAACTGTCGGCGTAAACAAAAGCTTTCTGTTGAAACTCTTTTTTTTCTTTGCTGAGTTTTGGCCATAAGATGCTTTGATATTTTTTTCGAATGAGACTGTCCTTTGGTTTATTATACTTCATTAAACTATCGAACGCCGCATTCGATATTTCGGGGGTTAAACCAAAATAATAGTTGCTCATTTTTCTTGTTTCTTCATCTCTATTCAAGATCTTTTGAATTTTAAAATAAGCAACTGGGTCTTTTAGATTTCGATAAAATTGTTCTAAATGCCTATTATAGTTTTCTGCAATTTTTTTTGCACATAATTGATAGGTCGCATTCTCGGAAAAAGTGATGATCGTACTTTTTTCTATTTTCATTTTTTCTATAGCAGCAATTATGAAGTTTCTACTTAGGTCAACTTTACCTAATTCTGCGGCCAGCAATGATGCGTGCAAATAGTCTATACTTCGTTGCGGTTGTGCTATAGAAAAGCCTTCTTGGTATAGTTTTAATGCCTCGATTTTTAGGTTTTTGTTTTCGGCGCGACGCGCATTTAGTAGTAATTCAGCTTGTTTTTTAAAGTCTGTTTGTCCAAATGATAATGTGGTAACACATACGAAAAGGATTAAAATTTTTGTTTTCATGTTTTGTTTTTTTAAGATGATGAGGCAAAGCTATAGCGCGGTTTATTTAACTTAAATGAACAATAATTGAAGCTTTTATAATAAAATCTGAAAAACCTTAAAGGAAACTGAAAAACCGAACACCCTAAGCGCTTTGTTTATACATTTGTTAAAAATCGACTTATGAAGTTCAGATATATTGTATTGATAGTCATTTCCTTAGTGCTCTTAGGTGGTTTGGCCTATTGGCAGATAAGTCACCTTGCAGCCACTCAAAAATTAGAAAAGGAACTTGAGCTGAAGGGCATACAATCGATGTTGATGACGACGGCCATTAGCATTCGTAAAGTCGAGCGCACAGATTCGCTTATACGCACAGATGCCTCTAAACAGTTTAGACTCATTGATTCTCTCGTCAATAAGAATTTTAAGGATTATGATTACAATTTTGATTGGGCCATTGTCGATGGAAATGAAACTATCGATGAGCGCTTAATAAGCCATAACAAAGCTACCACCGATATCCTTGAATCCGATATTAAAGTATGCTTGTCTTGTTTGGTGATGATAGATATTGTAGATGATAAGGTTGAAGGCCATGATGCAGGTTTTATATTAAATCAGAGTCCAGCTCAAATGATGGAAATGCGCGGCATGGATAAGTCAAACATTAAATACATATATTTAGCATATACGGATGATTCCTCGATTGCACTAGAAACTTATACCATTCCCTTGGTGTTTTTAATAGGCCTAGGCTTTTTATTTTTTTGGTTAGTACGCCTAATCCGCCAACAGGGTTTATTAATAAAACAGAAGAATGAGTTTGTAAATCACCTGTCGCATCAATTTCAAACCCCATTGTCCTCCATAAAAATTGGAGCGAATTTATTGTCAAAAAAATATGTAGATGAAGATCTCATTAAGATCATACAAACTGAAGGAAATCGTCTAGAAAATCATATTAAAACGGTGTTGCACTGGGTAAAATCTGATGCCAACCGTTTACAAATTCATAAGGAGGAGATTCGGGTGACCGACCTTATCGAAAACGCTCTAAAAGAGATGAAACCTGTATTTCAGATCAACAAGACTACAGTACAATTTGTACCTCCTGAAAATGAATATATTGTAAAAGCAGATAAAAATCATTTACAACTGATGTTGTTCAATATTTGGGAAAACGCTATCAAGCATAATGAAGTTCCTGTTAGCATTACAATTACAGTGGAAAGAATGCATCATATCTTAACCATAAAAACAGCTGACGACGGTAAGGGCGTGAGCAAAATTGACGATAGTATTAAGTATAAGGGTTTAGGTCTCGAATACATCAATACTATTATGGAGGACCACAAGGGCGCGCTTAAGATTTCAAAAAACGAACCTAAAGGATTAACAGTATCATTAAATTTTCCAATCAATGAATAGAGTACTTTTAGTTGAAGACGATAAAAGTTTTGGTTATGTACTGAGCGAGTACTTATTGCTCAAGAATTTTCAGGTCGTATGGGAGGAAACAGTAAGCGCAGCACTCAAAGCATTGAGTAAGCACGCATTTGATATCGCCATATTGGATGTGAACTTAAAAAATGGATCGGGTTACGATGTCGCTTCAGAGATTAAAGATAAACGCTACGATATTCCATTTATCTTCTTGACGGCAAGAGATTTAAAAATAGATCAATTAAAAGGTTATCGCTATGGTGCCGAAGAATACGTCACAAAACCCATTGATGAAGAAATCCTACTGGCCAAAATACAGGCTGTTTTATCGAGACAGACCAACCATGATAAACACCAACAGACATTGGAGTTTAAGACTTTGATTTTAGATAAATCTAAGCGTGAACTGAAAGTGGACTCAACATCAATTCAGCTTACGGAGCGGGAAAGTTTACTTCTGGAGATGCTTATTTCGAGATCCGAGAAACTGGTTGAGCGAAAGGAAATTCTGCAGCGCTTATGGGAAAATCAAGATGAATTTTCAAGAAATTCTATGGACGTGTATATATCAAGATTAAGGAAGTACCTCACCGAGGCCAATATATCCATAAGAAATGTTCACGGAAAGGGCTTCGTATTGGAGTAATCACCTTCTGTTTTTTGGGGACTTAAGACGTCTTTCAGATTTTTAAGTTTTTATTAAATGGCAACAAGCTTTCATTTAGTTTTTTTAGGAAAGATCAGCTATAGTTTTGTCGTATAACCGATAAAATTCAAAACGATGAAAAATTTAGTATGTATCCTTTTTTTACTCATAGCGGTAAATTCTAATTCACAAACCATTCAGCTTAATTATTATCCTGAATATTCTGGTAAGGTAAGCTTAGAGGCTTATAATATGGCTAAAACAGAGCTAAAGAGTATTTATGGTCAACTGGAAAAGGCAGAAATCAAGACGTTTATCTATGCGGACTATTTCAATATTGGTGCCGCTTATATGAGAATGGGTCAAGAGAAGGCGATTGTACTCCCATTCTTTTTAAAGGTCAAAGCACTTAGCCCAAGTTTTCTGTGTGCTATGTACAGTCAGGTAAAGGACCATAATGCCTTTGAAGACCCTAAGGCTGAAGATCCGTATAAGGTTTATTTTGGGAGTGATTTCGATTTGCTTTTTGGAGATTGCCAGACAGAAATAATAAAAACTGAAAATGTACCCTATTGGAGAACTATTAAAGACCAAATAGATGTACAGTTATATAACGAAACTCTCATAGATGAACTTATCGCTCTAATGGAAAAAGATCAGTTTTATCGCGGAGTATCGTTTAACCACTATATGAAAAATAGGGAAAAACAGACGATTTTAGACAAAGAAGTAAGAGCGCGTTTGGCTGAAATATTTAATGATTATGGCTATCCTACCGCAGAAATGGTCAGTGCAGAATTTAAAAATATCGGATGCCTTTTATTGGAACACTCGGGAGATATTGAATCATACAATACGTATTTTGGTCTTGTAGAAGAAGCTTATTTTAAAGGAGAGGTAGATAAACACTACTTCATAATGCTTATTGACCGTATTAATTTTAGGAAGAATGGTTATCAAATATTTGGAACGCATCGGGGAATACCATTTGCTGACGAAGCGATTATCACCAAGTGTAAGGAAAAATATAATTTGTAATAAGAATTATAGTTGTAATTTGGCGTTTATTGCAATAGACGCCAAATTATTTAGTCATCATAAAAAAATATAGTCAACTTGAATATTAGTAACCAGTTATTATTTTTTTTTAGTGCGCTCGGCGCGTTTAATGGGCTTTTCTTAAGTATTTATTTTGCATTTTTTATTAAGAGGAAAAACCGCAGTACTTATTTTCTGGCTGCCCTGTTGTTTGTCATCAGTTTTAGGGTGACCAAGTCTGTTTTTTTAACGTTTTATCCAGGGACATCCTCTACCTTTATTCATCTAGGTTTATTGGCCTGTTTGCTTATAGGGCCATTTTTGTATTTATATACCAAGGTGACCATTAAACCTAATCGTGTCGGAAAATATTCGTGGCTTGTTCATGTCATACCAGTGACTATTTTTATGATTATTGCCGGCTCTCTTTTTCCTTATAGGGAATATGCGTATTTATGGTGGCGTATGCCGCCAAGACCTTTTGGTGTGATCAGGTCCTTACAATGGACCTTGTATGTGTTTGCTTCATTGTATTTAATTAGAGGGATCATCAAAAAAGTGTTCTTTGATAATAAAAATGCAACAACTCAAGATTTTTGGTTGGTAACCATTAATATAGGAAATACAATTATTTGGTTGGCATACAATACCACTCAGTATACCTCTTACATTGTAGGGGCACTTTCTTTTTCGTTTACCTTTTACGTCACCATTTTTATATGGTTTTATAAGCGTCGGCAAAACTCTTTGGCTTTTCTTTTTCCTGTTGAGAAATATGGAAGTAAAAAAATCGGTAAGTCTGAAACCGAAAAGTTATCAAGGCAGTTAGAGACGTTGTTTGTGGAAAAAGAGTTGTATAAGGATGCGACGTTGAAACTTCCAGACGTGGCAAAACTGTTAGAAGTCAATACCAGTTATTTGTCACAGTATTTTAATGATAATCTAGGGAAGAGCTTCACGAGTTATATCAACGAATACCGTATTGAATCCGCTTCAAAAATGATTCAAACCAATAATGTCTTAACACTCGAGGCTATTGGTAACGAGTGCGGTTTTAAATCTAATTCTTCGTTTTATTCCGCTTTCAAAAAAATTAAGGGCATGACACCTGCCCAGTATAAAAAAAAACTACTCTAATTTCTTCGGAATTATAAATTCAAAGGTTTTCAAAGTAGATATAGTCTCGTTTTTATAGGGATTGACCATAGTTTTATTCCATAAAACAAAACTATCATGTCAAAACGTTTAAATGTAATTCACCTCACTCTAGTATTTGTATTGTGTTTTAATACTTGCTTTTCATTGGATTTTATAAACAATAGGGGTATAAATCATACACAATTTACAGATTCAACACCTACACTTTTACCAGTAAAAAAAACGGAGCTTAAGCAAATTATAAACCGAATAAGCGATTCCTTAAAGTACTATTATGTCTCTATCGAAGAAGGTGTCGAAGCAGGGAATTACATCAAAAATCAATTAGAAAATGGGGCTTACGATAGCCTTAAAGATCCTAAACAGTTGGCCGAAAAATTAACGGAAGATTTAAGATCCGTACATGGCGATTTGCATTTGTTTGTTTCGCACCGAGAACAGAATTCATCACAGAGCCCATCTCATGGTTCAACGCCGAATAATAGGTACGAAGGCCTATCTAAAGTGTCTTTTATGGAGGATAATATCTATGTGAAATTTACGGACTTTGGAGATTGGAATAACGCCAATAATGCGCGACAAACCATAACAAAGCTCGCACCGCTCTTTGAAAATAAGAACGCCTTAATCATTGATGTGAGGGATAATCTGGGCGGTGTACCCTATGTGGTTTCTCATTTGTTGAGTTATTTTTTCGATAAAACCCCTAAAAAGTTGGCCAATTATTTTATTAGGTACAACGATACGAACTACAGTATCTATACCGAACCAAATGTGTCTGGCACAAGGTTCCCAGACTTGCCCATTTATGTTTTGGTGAATGGAAAAACGGCATCCGCCGGAGAGGAATTGGCCTTTTGGTTACAGGGACAAGAAAGAGCAACAGTCATTGGACAAAATACTATTGGGGCTGGTTATGGCGCCATGGAGCACCGTCTAAACGAACGCTTTTTTATTTCAATATCAAACGAAACTGAGGTTGACCCCGTGACGAATAAAGGCTTTCAAATTACTGGTGTTAAACCTGATATTGTCATAGAAAATGAAAAAGCTTTAGATAAAGCTATGGAATTGATAGAAGCAAAAGCCCAATCAGGAACGCCAGACCTAAGTTTAGAAGGATTAAGAGAACGCATTAGCACTATAGATGTTAATAATATTGGGGCCTCCATTTCGGAATTAATTACAAGGTATCACACAGCGGGTGTAATCAATCATAGTGCTATCAACGAACTCGGTTATGCGTTTATGCACCAGCCCAAAAAGGCTGTGGCAATTTTAAGAATGAACACAATTCTATATTCATTTTATCCCAATTCGTTTGATAGCTATGCGGATGCCTTAGTCGCTAATAAACAATATGAATTGGCCAAAACAAGCTATGAAAAAGCTGTAGAATTGGCTGAGCTAAAGAGTAATAGAAACCTGGCGGTATTTCAAGAAAATCAAAACAACTTCTTAGCAACTTACGCTACCTATAATCAGAATTTAAAAGCCATTCGAGAGGTCTTAAATCATTACATTCAAGGGACCTCTGCTGGAGAGCCCGAACGATTGGACATAGCCTTTCACGATGATTTGAATTTGTATTCAATAGATGGCAAAACAAAAGACTTAAAGATTTGGCCAGGAAGAGATTATAAAAAGATTTTCAAAAAAGGCGAAAAGAATAATCGTATCGGTAGGATTGTGTCTATCGATGTTGAGAATAACATTGCTATGGCAAAAGTTGAAATTACCCGACCGAACAGTACAACGAAGTTTATTGATTTTATGATGTTGTTAAAGATTAAAGACCAATGGAAGATTGTCCATAAATCATATACCAAAATCCCAATTTAAAACTTTTAATCATGAAATATATATTGATTTTAATGATGGCCCTTTTCGTTCAGCCAATTTCAATTCAAGAGGATGAAACAGGTGCCATCAAAGCAACTTTAGAGAACTATATAAATGGTTCCACAGGGGGGAAGCCCGATTTACTGAGAACTGCTTTTCATCCTGATCTCAACCTTTATTATGTAAGAAATAATAAGTTAAAAGTATGGTCTGGCGAGGCGTATATCAAAGACACAAAAGAAGGTCAGCCAACAGGTGAGTCGGGTGAGATTTTATCGGTGGATTATACAAACGATATTGCGGTTGCTAAAGTGATGATCTCGAGTCCAAACACCAGCGCCCCTTATATCGATTATTTTTTACTAGCAAAGGCGGAAGGGAAATGGACGATTATTCATAAAGCATTTACCAAGAAAACAGATTAAAACTTTGAGATTATGATAATGAAAACAGTCAAATCGATTGGCTTGATCTTAACAATCACTGTCATCCACTTGAGCTTGTACAGTTGCAAAAATGAAAGGGAGTTGCCACGAATAGTAATGGTAGTTTCAAACCAAGATACTTATGGTAATACCAACATACGAACAGCCAATCATTTTGAAGAGATAGTGGTCGCTTATGATGTATTTATCAATAAGGGTTTTGCTGTTGATTTTGTAAGTCCAGATGGAGGTGCCGTACCCATAGGCTACTTAAATACTACCGATCCCATTCAGAAGCAATACATTTATGATCATACATTGATGGATCTGCTTAAAACTACTAAAACACCGAGCGAGATTGATCCAGAAAATTACAAGGCCATTTATTATAGTGGTGGCGGCGCGGCAATGTTTGGTGTGCCAGAAAATAAGACCATTCAAAACATAGCTAAGACCATACATACTAATAATGGTGTGGTCTCGGCAGTATGCCACGGTTCGGCTGGTATTGTTCATGTTAAAGATAAAAACGGCAATCCCATATACTATGGTAAAAAAGTCAATGGCTTTCCCAATAAATTTGAAAATAGCAAAGCAGACTATTTTAAAACCTTTTCATTTACCATTGAAGACGCCCTGAAAGACAATGGAGGCAACTATTCGTTTTCTGAAGATGGTTGGGACGGTTACTTTGTGGAAGATGGCAATTTAATCACAGGGCAAGACCCAACATCTACCCAAGCGGTGGCGCAAGCTGTTGTCGATTATATTTTCAAGAATAACTAAGTGGAAGCCATTTACTATGGGCAAATACAAAAGGGAGATTATGTCAGCAGTCTTAGCGCTTCATTTTCCATGGTCTAAGGCCTTTAGTCGACCCATAATATAATCTTCAATATAGTGTTTTAAGTAATTGTCTGTTTTCCTATCGCGACTAAAAAGATCTAATGTTTTCTTGTAGAGCGCAACGGCTTTTGGTACTTGCTTAAGGTCTTCATAAAGTTGAGCGAGATTAACCGAAATTAGACTATTATTTGGATGATCTAAATGAAGTTGTTCATAGAGCTTTCTACTATCGTCTAGTTTTTCGTTTCGACCAATTTTCCCTGCGACTCTTCTAAGGTCATTACTTATATCGACGTATTTGTTTTTAGGATCGTCTCGAAATTTGAAATAAAGTTGGAGTGCCGCATCAATACTAGCGTTCATCGCTAATTCATAAATTTCATCAACGACGTGTTTACGTGGAGGCTCGTATTGGTATATAGCCTCTAATATAGGTTGTTTAAAGCTAAAATAATCTTGCGATGATATTGGAACATAGATATGGGGCGAAATCCAATCTTCATCAATAAATGGCCCAAAAGGTTTAAAGTATTCCGATGAATAAGAAATACTTAAGCCTGAATTTGGTAAGGTAATTCTATGGCTATTTTCTCCATATAAATTTGGTTTTGCACCTGTTGGTTCACCTATAAAAATAGGATTACAATACTTATGAATCTCAGCGCATGTGACAATAGAGGCCGACAAGGTCCAACGTCCTATGATTACAAATATTTGACCGTCTTCAATGGTCTTTTCGTAGTTCATCAGCGCATAAATTAAAGGATAAACTAAACGGCTATTGCCCCCAACATTTCTTCGTAGATCGATAACAAGCTTTTTAGGTTTATAGGTTGTAGTGGCACTTAATATATCCTCGGCGAGTTGTTTAAAGGAATGGTTCTCATCTTCGTCTATACTATTTAATTGAATATAGTACGTATGCTCTATTTTGTTATAGTGCGTCCAATATAAACTGTCATTATGCTTATAAACTATGGGTAAATCCCTTTCGGTATCCCTATGACTTAGCCAATCTATATTCTTGAGTGTTGTAGCATTGACGACAACCTCTTTTGTGCCAGATTCATTTTTAATTGCTAAAGGAATGTGCTTTAAATCATCAATGATTCCAAAGCGCTTAAGAACTTCAGTAATAACGATAAATCGATCATACGAAATGAGTTGAGTGAAGGCATTTTCGTTATAACCAATCTTGCTAATTTGAGGTTTAATGTCATTAACATCAATAGAATTAATGGCTAATAGTTGACTCCCAATAAGGTCTTTGTAGGCCTTGTCGGTTGCGGTTATGAATAACCCATCTTCAAAATAGTTTAATTTAATGGGGAGTCTTTCAAACTCCCATTTGTCCTGATATCCTGGATGAAGCCAAGTATGCGCATCACCAACCCTTGCTATGAGTTCACTCATCCTTACGATTAATTCCTTATCATCTATCGAATGAGAAAGTCTTATTAAATTTTCAATGTCATTGCCAAAATCCTCCTTTGAGATGCTATGATAAAGATTGGCATGTCTTTCTTCCAATTTATTATGTAGATATTTCAAATCTTGTTTCCATTTTATAGGCGTCATTTCTATCTGTCCATAAAGACATATTGGAACAAAAACGATGAATACTATAAGTCTGTTCATAATTCAAATGATTTTAATAGCGGGCACAAAATACGTGATGCCTTAAAATAAAAATTGTAAAAAAGGTTAGTTACAATTTTAATTGTTCCGAAAAAAGATGAGCTTCGGATATAAACTTAGAGGGCGATATGCCTGTAGCCTTTTTAAGATCTTTGATAAAGTGTGACTGGTCAAAATAGCCATAATCCATGGCAATCGAGGTCAAGGATTTCTGTCGATGGTTAACAGCATTTTTGATAACTTCTCGTATGCGCACATAGCCCGCAAATTCCTTGATGGAGTTTTTGGTTTGATGAAAAAACAGGTCGTTGAGTTTTTGTCTGGAATAAGGAAAGAGGTCTAAAAGATCCTTGATTTTAATAATACCCTTATTGTCATAAATCTGATTGCATATTGCTCTACTGATGATTAACTCATTGATGTTTGGCAAGGGCTTGGTTAAAAAGTAAGCTTCAGTGTGATGTACCATATCTTCAAAAGAATTGGAGCTAAATACTTTTTTATGCAGCTCAATAATATCTGATGCGTAAGTCTTGCTCAAGTCGATAATACCGTAATCGTTAGGAAAAAAAAATGAAGATACCCATGGTTGTATTTTTATGGCAAAATAGTTCAGAGAGTCAGGGTAAATAAGTCTGTAGGGTAGCGGTAGCTTACCTAGTGAAAAGTACTGTGGTAGTTTTATTGGTGGCTTATCCTGAATTTGAATCCTAATATTATGCTCTTTTACGAGTATGAATTCAAAACAACCGTCTTCTACCATGAGACCTGTATTCTGTGCGTTTTCAATAGAACAGAGTTGATATAACCTGAAAATGTCTTTAGGCAGTTGGTCTGGTTGAGCGTCGATATAATTTCTGTGCATTACGCAATCGTTTAGGACTTAAAACTAAAGGTAATAAAGAATTGTTGTATCCATTTAAAAATGATCTTCTTAATGGTGTTTTTTAATTGAAAAATTATAAATCGAATAGAGATTTAAGAGTGCATAACAAGTATATCGTATCCTTTAATTTTATGATTAAACTTATCTAATATGCTCAATAAAAAGTTTATTGTTCTTATGTTCGCACCACTAAATAAAGCCTAAGGATGTAATAACTACAGCTGCGAAAGCAAAACTACTTAAATTCAAAACTTATATCTAAACGTTACATACATGCGTCTTGTGTTGATTTTTGAGTCATTAAAAACACTTAAATTTTCATCGGTTAGCGTAGTTTTTTCTCTGAGGGTATCAAAGATATCGGTAATGACCAGAGCTATTCGGGCATTATTTTTCCAAAATTTATATTCTAGTCCTGTGTCTAAATAGTAAAGCGCATCTATCTCTCCCTGAGGTGTATTTTCTGGAGCATTGTAACTTCCGAAAATTTGGGCTTCTAGATTATCGGTCAGTTGAATAGTTGTGGTGCCTTTTATTTGATAAACGACTTTCTCGGATGTGTCAATAAAATCGTCGTCGAAGGATCGCTTGTATAAGAGTCCACCTAATTGCTGAGACAGCCATTTTGTGATATTGGTTTGAAAGCTTAAATCTAAGCCATAATGGTACATATTATTGATATTAATGGGTATGGTAAGTGTGATGCCATCGTCTTGCAGTGCTGTCACTCTCTGGATCATGTCATTATAAAGGGTGAAAAATAACGCCGTTGATAATGTTATTTTGTTAATTCTAAAATTGAGACCTGTTTCCATATTGTAGAAAATTTCTGGGCCCAGCTCTGGGTTTCCAATAGACACATTGAATGCATTAGATATGTTAGGAAAAGGGTTTAACCTATTGGGAGAAGGGCGATTGATCCCTTTTTTTAATGAAAAAACAGCATTGGTATTATCAGAAAAGTCATAGGCGACCTTTAAACTTGGGAAAAATTTAAAATAGCCATTTTTAAAAGTTTCATCAATACTTCTGGATTTATAAGTGTTATCCCAAACTTCTAATCTTAAGGCAGTTTCATAAGACCATTTGTTTACTGACCATTTGTACTGCCCGTAAATAGAGGCTACAAGGTCTTCATAATCGAAAACATCATTAGAACCATCAATGCTTTCATAGCTATCATTGTCGTTGTTGTATTGTAAGGCGTTAAATGTCTGATTTATTTTTCTGTAGACGCCTTGCGCCCCATATAGTAATTCCGAATGGTCATTGAGGGCTATTTTGTGTTCTAAATCTAAAAAAAGCCTGTCATTTGTATCTACGTAAAAGGTTTGAACACCATCAATAAATTCATCAGCTTCAGTAGTAACTAATTCCTCTCTAAGAATAATTTCATCTTCGACAGAATGCACATAATCTAAAATAATTGATAAACTTTTTTCCTCGGAATAGTTAGAATTGTATTGTGCAGTAACACCCCATCCTTCATTCGTTTCAGGTTCTTTAATATGTCCAACTCGGCTTTCGGCAAGAGCAGTACCAATGGTTGATATTGTTCGCCTGATTTGGTTATCGTCTTTATCCCTACTGCGGTAGTTGCTCGATAGGGTGATGTATTCATTTTCATTGAAGTAATAATCCAAACCTAATTCTACATTATGCCGCTTGTCAATTCTTTCTCCGGTCTGTCTTTGATCGATGTTTTGTTGACCGTCCGTAACGATTTGATCTCTGATATTAGAGTTTTTGCTTAATCGTTTTCTGTGGCGAAATGTATAATCCATAAAGAGATTAAAATCACCGGTTCTATAGTTGATTTCAGGAGAGATATGGTACCATTCGTCACTTCCATATCCAGCGTTGAAATTTCCATTTAAACCTGTCTTGGCGTCTTTTTTCATGACTATGTTTACAAGGCCTCCTGCACCACTTACAGACCTTACTACCGACGGATTGGTAATAATCTCTATGCGCTCAACAGTGCTTAAATCCAGCTGGTTTAAAAAGTTCTGTCCTTGGGCTGCCACAATACCGGAGGGTTTTCCGTCAATTAAAATATCAATGTCATTTTTTCCTCTAATACTTATATGACCTTCAGTACTTACCGTAACTGTTGGGATCTGTTTTAAAATATCGGTAGCGGTGCCTCCAGAGGTTAACACATTTCTAGACACGTTGATCGTAATTTTATCTGCAGTTTGCCTTACAGGAAGTTTTTTGCCAGCTATAATGACTTCATTTAACTGATTAGACGTTTCAAACAATGTAATGGTCTTCAAGTCAATTAGCTTGTCTTCTTCGATACTTATTTCTTTGAAATACAGCTCATAACTAAGATGTCTAATTTCTATAAGGTATGTTCCTGAGGCTATATCATTGAGACTAAATGCGCCATTACTATCTGAAATCGTGGATTCAATAATTACATTTTCACTTCCATCATTTAATGATATTAGTTGTATCGTGGCGTCTTGAATGGGATGGGTTTTCAAATCGACCAAAATTCCTTTTACGGATATATGCTGTGCAGAAATGGTGTTGACCGCAGTCAGTAATATGATAACAAGCCAGTACTTCATAGCGTATGAATTAAATGACGAAAGTATTTGGTATGTATTTAGAAATCGACCTAATACATGAATTAAAACCGTTTTGTTATGTTAAAACCGTTTTGATTGTCTGTATTGGGATGGAGTTTGGCCTGTATTCTTTTTGAATGCTGTATTAAATGAGGATTTGGAATTAAAGCCCGATTTGTATAAAATTTCCAGAATTGTTTCTTTATGATGTGCCTCATTCGTTAAATAAGCTTTAGCCTCATTAATCCTATAGGAATTAGTAAAATCGTAGAAGTTCTTGTTTAAGGATTCATTGATGACCTGAGAAATATCTCGCATCGGTATTTCTAAAGCTTGGCTTATATCATTAATGGTTAATGCCGGATTTATATATGGTTTTTCATTAGAAAAATAGTCTTCAACTTTTTGTACTATACGAGCCTTCATCTCCTGTGTTAATTTCGATGCAGTGTACTTTTCGGCATGAAAAGAATCATTGTTTTCAAACGATAATTCAGGAAGGTTTAACAAATTGTAAAAGATGTATACGACGTATGAAAAATTAATAAGTACGGAGAAAAAATTAAGGTTTGCTCTGGTAGTTGCATTATCTAAATGAAAAAACGCAAGGATAGCCGAAGTAAAGTCAATTAATGACGTCATTATAAAGGCTATTAAAACATAAACGACCCAATTTAAGTTTACATCGGCCAAATTAGATAAGAACAACTTTGCTTTTGATCGATATAAGATCAGGTCATTTAGAGCAAGGGCGTAATAGATAAATAATTGGATAAATAAAATGATATAGCCGTACTCACAAAATATATTATCTGAAATAATATAGACTATAAAAAAGAATATGAATGGTATGATATGCCAAATCATATTTAGCTTTAATTCTAATTTTTGCGTTAGAATGGATCGTATAAAGAATAATATGAGTGGTCCAAATAAAAAAGCAAACGAAAAACCAACTTCGTCAAACCATGCTAATGATATGCCTAATACACGTTGTATGGGATTTAATAAATAATCGATGAGATAAAGCCCATTGGCCAAAAAGAAAATGGCGAGCAAGCTATGGCGCAAGCTTCTTTTTTTATTCGATAACAGATACAACATAAAAAGGAACAACAATATTACCGTGACGGTAGCAATAATATGAGTGATTGTTGTATTTATCATGCCTTAAAATTATGAAAAAACTACCCAACCATTTCATTCGAATACAGGAGTCTAGCATTGTGAATACTAATTTTGTAGAGGCCCTTGTTCCTGTTGGCTATGTCGATTTTGAGTTGAAAATGAAAGATGGTCATTAGATGCGCATTAGCGATAGCTATAAACAGGAGGTCTTGAAACAATTAGAGTTTTAATGATGTATTAGAATGATCTTGTAACAATCCTAACAAATGCAGCTCTTTATATACTGAGTGCTAATAGTCTCGTCAATAGCTCGCAGATATGAAATAAAAACTATCTTAGAGTATTCTAAAAATGCATATAGATAAACGATGAAGATAGACTGGTTAGGTATGTTTATTCTCTTTGGTATTATCCAAGCAGTTTTGGTCATATTAATGGTTTTGAGAAAAAAGCATTACGGAATGCATCGCGCATTTATCTGGATGCTATTAGCCCTCACCTTAATGCAAATAGAATCACTGTTTTTAAGGTCAGGATATTTTGAGAATTTTGTGTATTTATCCAATACCTCGCGACCATTAATTTTCCTACTCGGCCCATTCTTGCTTATATATGTACATCATCTACGTGGTGAACGATGGTCCTTAACCAAAACCGTGGCACATTTAATTCCTTTTATATTTTATCTAGTGTATTCCTTTAATTTTTTCTTACAACCTAGAGCAGTAAAATATAATACCGTCGTTACAGAATATCATCCTAATCTACAAGCCATTAGTGCAGTAAGGCCGTTTGAAGCAGATCCTTGGGACATTCAAGGGTTTATTGTGGTGGAGTTAATTACGGTGCACCTTTTAATCTATAGCTTTATGGCACTTTTTACTGTAAATCGATCCAAGGCTTATTTTAAAAACAACAACTTTGAGCACTTGTATTGGTTGAGATACCTTAGTCTGCTTTTTATCTTTGGGGGATTAGCTTTGTTTTTCTCGCAAGGAGGTGTGGTCAATGGCTATACATTCTTAAAGAGTCCTTTTCCCTCATATTCGGCAGATCTGGTCAGTACGTTTAGTATTTATTCCTTTATGATTTATCTCATTATTCGTCCTAACACACTCATTAAAACAAATAAAAAATATAAGACCTCAAGTTTACCTGCAAATTATAAGAAACAAAAGCTATCGCGTTTATTAAAACTAATAGAAGAAGAGCATTTATATCTTGAAGCCAACTTTTCATTGAGAACCTTATCAGAAAAAAGTGGCCTGACCACACATCATATTTCACAGATTTTGAATGAAGAATTACAAATTTCTTTTTTTCAGTTGACCAATCGTTATCGTGTAGAAGAAGCAAAAAAAAGACTTAAGGATAATGCGAAGCATATTAAAATTGAACAGTTGGCTTATGATTTGGGCTATAAGTCTAAGTCCACCTTTTTCAAAGCGTTTAAAAGTACGACTGGATTAACACCTTCGGAGTACCGTAAGGACTAAAGAGTATTTTTCAATCGATTTGCACTCATTTTTGACATAATTATAGAATTCACTTTCGCTCTACTTATACATTTGTTTCAAATACAATAGCCATGAAGCAAATATTTTTCTTGTTACTCTTATCCTTTTTTTCGTGCACATCACAAGAATTCAAAAATCTAGATCATATGAATCCTGTGAAGTGGGAAGCAGATGTCAATCAGCTAAACGACATTATTCAAAATGAATTTAAAACCTTTCAGCCCGAACTCAAGGACAAGTTTGATAGCAACACTAAACAACTCATAAGTGAACTCAATCAATTATCTAATGAGGAGATTACAATACGTCTAGGGCAACTCATTGTTGGATTAGAAAATGGGCATACCGAGATAAGTGCTATGCAGCGGGTCGCCAATTTTAAAAGGATGCCTTTGGCGATGTACATATTTAATGATAGTATGTATATTTATGGTGCACAGAAGAAGTATCAACACATTATCGGCACGAGGGTTGTTAAAATTGGTCGTAAAACACTAGATGAAATACTCAGTGCACTAAAGACCATAATGACTCATGATAACCATTATGAAATTTTGTATGCAGGTACAACGTTTATGCTCAGCCCAGAAGTACTCAAGTTTTTGGATATCATAGACGATATGGCTCAGGTACAATTTGAATTAGAGGATAGTTCAGGTAGAATTATCCATGAAACTATTATTCCCCTGTCAATAGCAGAATACAAAGCTGGGGATTGGGTATCCTACACGCAAATGAATGCCATACAACCAACACTTTCCCAAAAAAATCAGGGAAAGGATTACTGGTATAAATACATTGCAGAACACAATGCCATGTACATGTATTTTGGGCAAGTCAATAATCAAAAAGGGGAACCTTCTTTAAAGAAATTCTTTAAAAATATGTTTAAAGAAATCGATAACACCAAGGCACAAAAACTTATCGTAGATCTCAGGTATAATACAGGAGGAGATAATTCAAAAAGCAAACCTCTAATTGAGGCCATTAAGAAACATCCATATCTTAACAAAGAAGGTAGGGTTTATGTCATCACAGGGCGAATGACATTCTCTGCAGCCATGGCTACGGCAGTATTTCTAAAAAGACAAACCAATGCCATACTTATTGGAGAACCTTCAAGAGGAAACCCTAACAAGTCTAATAATGTTGAGCACAAGCGACTTAAAAACTCTGGTTTGCTAGTAGAGTACACCACCCGAATTATCAAGCATTGGCCAGAGCTTGGTGACTTAGATCATGTGCCCGTAGATATTGAAATTTTAAAACGTTTTGAGCATTATCAGAAAGGTGTAGATCCTGTTTTAGAATATATCGTTAAGAATTGATACCTATTAAACCATAAATAGATGACAAAATTTGTAAAAAAAATCAGCTTTATATGCTTTTTACTATCCCTGAGTACATATGCTCAAAAATTATGCAGTAGTGATAATACAGATAATTCAAATCGTCATGAAGACATAGAAGCTTTTGAAAATACCATAATGGATGCTCGTAAAATGAAGTTTGCGGGGTCTGTTTTAATTTCAGATGAAAACGGCATCGTATTGAGCAAGTCCTATCAATTCAAAAAATCTTTAAAAGATTGTAATATAAGCCCCAATGAATCGTATTGGATCGCCTCTTTGAGTAAGCATTTTTGTGCAGTCGCGATTTTGAAGTTAGCAGAAGAGGGTTTACTGAGTTTAAACGATCCCATTTCCAATTTTCTAGATCATGTGCCTAGTGATAAATCTGATATTACGCTTCATCAATTATTAACGCATACTTCAGGTATGGCTGATAATTATGTGGCTGATGGTATTTCGGATAGGGATAAGGCGATTCAAAAGATTTTATCGGATGACTTAGTTCAAAAACCAGGAGCAACATATGCCTATTCAAATCAAGCGTACAACCTCTTGGCTATTATTGTAGAACTGACGAGCAAAACATCTTATGAAGCCTATCTGCACAATACCTTTTTTAAGACGTTGAACTTGACTTATACGGGACATGCCGGGGATCAATCCCAGTGGAATAAATTGAAAATGGCAAAAAAAGGGAAGGGGGCTTCCAGACGAATCAAAGAGAATCCGCAACTTTGGGAAACAAATTATGGCTATAAAGGATCAACCGGAATTTTAACTAATCCTACAGATCTATTTATATGGTTCAACGCCTTGTACAACGGAAAGCTTCTGTCTAAGGACAGTACAACTTTGCTTTTTACAGAACATGTAAAGAAGAGCGATAAAATTTTTTACGGGTATGGATGGAACTTCTTTGAAGATTCCATAGGTAAGGTCATCGTTCATTCAGGGGATGATGATTTTATAGGTCATAGTGCAACCCTAAGGTTTTATCCAGATGTAAAACGCCTCTATATTGTAACATCCAATACAGGAGGAACCTATAAAAAACGCCCTATCGCTCAAACGTTATCATCTCAGCTTAAAAAGCTTTAGACCTTAACGATTAAACCATGAAAACCTAAGCTATTACATAAGCTTTATAAGAGGAATATTTTTATCCAGAATTTAGAAGTATATTGTCAATCGTTAGGAACAACGGAAGAAGTGACAAAGAAAAAATAGTGATTCAAATAAAATGTTTAAAATGAATAAGCAGTTAAAGAAACCATCAAAAATGAGTTGGAAGTATGTGATGGGAGAATTACTACTCATCGTTTTTGGGATTTTAATAGCGCTTTATATTAATAACCTAAATGAGTCCAGAAAGTTGAAGGATTTTGAAAACAAAATCGTTTCTGAAATTGAAAAATCTCTAACTAGCGACTACGATTTTCATATCACATCCAGAATAACAAGAGCTGAGCAGATTATTCAATCTTCTGAAACCGTATTGGAATTTTTAGATGGGAAAATTAAGTATAATGACTCCCTAGAAATTCACTTTTGGCGCATAAGTTGGATAGTTATTTTTGAACCCAAAAGTATACCTTTCGAAACGTTAAAATCAAAAGGTATTGAATTAATATCAAATGAAGATATTCGGAAAAGTTTGCTTGAGCTCTACGACTACACCTATCCAAGAATTAATTATTTTACTGAATCCTTCAATAATTGGTCGACTAACAGGGTCGAACCCTATTGTATAAAGAATTTTGCAATCAATAAAGGGGATAGAGGTAAAGCTTATAAACCCATTGATATTGATCAAATTAAAAACAGTATTGAATATAGAAATCTTGTATTTGAGAAAATGACCAAAACCAATCGACTTTTGGGGCGAATGAATAGAGCAAAAGATAATGTTGGTGATCTATTAATGCAATTAAAAAAGCAGAAGCTGTAGCCGACAAAATATACAGCGGTCATCATGGCGATGTGCTATCGTGTCACATATATAAGACCAAATTGACGCATAAATACTTAGGTTGCAATACGACTTCATGTTTAAACACCAGCAAGGATTCTAACACAATTATGAAGGTTCTTATCTCTTTAGTACACTTAATAAAAAATACCAAAATTTGATAGAGTTTAAGTAAAACAAAGTGTACAGTTTAAGAGTTGTAATTGTAGTATATTTAATCGATCACTTTTGGTCCTTCGAATGGTTGATTTAAATCATTCATAAACTTCAATATTGTACCTGTCCAGCTCACCTTAAAGAGTCAAAATGAACACACTTTAGAACATAGAAGGCACAAAATTAAGTACTTATACCTAGTTTATAAGTGGAAGCACCTATTTTTTAAATTGAAAATCAGCCCTATTTTACACTACTTTAATTAATCAATTAATTCATTTATTATTGATGCAGGTAGTATTGGCACATAGTAACGAACGCTCCAGGAATACATTAAATACATTGCTTCTTCAGAATGATGTCCGCAGAATAGCCGTTTTTAAAAACGGATTTGAGACCTTGGCTTATGTGATACAGAATAAACCTAAAATTTTGATAATAGAAGAAAACCTGCCTGGTTTAAATGCTAAAGACATTGAAACTGCCTTGAGATTTAAAGGTATAAAAATCAAAACCATCATTTTAAGCCCTTATGATAATGATTCATATATGTTTTTTCTTTTAAGACTTATTCGCTATTGGCTAGGTATTGGAGGGCTTCCAGAAAAAGTAGATTTCCTTCTAAAAAGCAAATGCAGAAATCATGACTCCATGTCTTAGTCTTACAAACGATCTTAGCTATATAATGAAGAACATAAATAGTTATTCTTATATGCCTTTAAGGAAAAATAACTTGGGCAGCAGATGGTTTTTAACGTCATTATAATTTGTAATTTTAGCTTTGATTGATAAGGTGAGGTTAAAATTCAACATATACGTTTGTCTGTTTTTGGTGTTCCATATTGGTTTTGGACAAGAGAAAACCATAGACGAAGAGGTGCTTCAAAATATACCTGTTAAAAATGTGAATAAGACTCTCGAAGAACGATTTAGCATGTATTTCAGGGGACTCAGCCTGTTGGATAAGGCTTCCGATTCTGTAAAACTAAAATTTTACGATGCCTACTCAAAGGAGCTAACCCTAGAAAAAATCTATGAAGAAGCCATTAATCTTTGTCATAAAGGTATTGCGCTCTCTAAAGCAAGTGGGATCGATTATGGTTTATTTGACTATTACAACAGATTATCCTCAAATTATCCCCGTGTCAATAAATTAGATAGTGCCACTTGGGCCTACAAAAAGGCACTGAAAGTCACAAATAAAGTTGGCACTGTTCCTCCCTATTATGATCTTCCCGTGGCTAACAATTTGGGGTACCATTATTACTTGAACCTCCAGGCTTACGATTCTGCATTACATTATCTTAATTATCGTCAAAAGTATCCTAAGGATATCATTTCTAAAGTACATTTCTATTACAGTATGAACGATAATGTGGCCTTAGTCTATATGGCACAAAACGAATTCGAAAAAGCTAGGAACCTTTTTAAGGAGAATTATGCTTATTATGGTAGTGATGATGCATTTCATTTCGATCAAGAGCGTTTCATTAGGGCAGGGTTGCAGTGGGCAGATGCTGAAATGCATCTAGGAAACCTAAAACTAGCAAAACGACTAATCAGCGATATTGGGCATATATTGGATACCATTTCTTACTATGATCTCAAACACCGATCCAAGTTGTTATTGTTGCAGACACAAATGGACTATGCCCGCCGAGCATATGATTATACGCGCTTTCATGAGCTCAATAGTGTTTATCATAAATTTAAGGATAGCTTAGATAGCGCCGAATCCATGAAAAGACAAAGTGATCTTACACTCTTAAGGCAAATTGGTCTTCAAAATGCAGAGAACAATCTAAAAAATGAACAACGTATTAGTGATATCGAAAAAGAAAATCTCAGATTAAGTCTCAATAATAGATCTGCAAAAATATATTGGATATTATCTCTGGTTATTTTATTATCTATATTGATTTTTACATTTTTTTATTTTAAAAGAGTGCGAATATATTCAGAAAGCAAGCAAAAATTACAAGAACAATTCTCTCAAGATCTTATTAGTGCACAAGAAAAAGAGCGTACGAGACTGGCAATGGAGCTCCACGACGGTATAGGACAACGCTTGATGTTATTGACCAGAAAGACCAAACAATTCAATAACCATTCTATGGATGATCTGGCACAGGGTACCTTAGAAGAGTTGAGAGCGATCTCAAGAGGCCTACATCCCGCGGTTCTTGATCGTCTTGGGTTTAAAAAAGCGATTGATGCCCTGATCAAGGATATTGATAAGGACTCTGATATCCTTTTCACCTCGGACGTTATAGATATTGGTCATGCCATTCCTAAAGATGTAGCGATTCATCTTTACCGTATGATTCAAGAGTGTTTAAACAATATTATAAAGCACTCTGAAGCCAAATCGGCTTCAATTACAATCGAAAGCGATGGGTCTTTAATCTATACGCGAATTACGGATAACGGAATAGGCTTTGATGTATCCCAAGCTTTTAAAAACAAAATGTCCTTAGGGATGAAAACCATAAAGGAAAGGGCGAAGATTATTAAATCCCAATTTAAGATAGACAGTAATGATGCTTTAGGAACCACAGTAACCATAACAACCCCGATTTATGACAATTAACAAGAAAGATATCTCCATTGTGGTCGCTGATGACCACCCCATGCTTCTAAAAGGCCTATTTGATGAGCTCATAGAAAACGGTTATAATGTTGTCGGGCAGGCCGATAATGGTATGAAGGCCCTAGAATTAATACTAACCTTAGAGCCAAAACTGGCCTTGCTCGATATAGAAATGCCTTTGCTCAGTGCATTCGAAGTGGTTAAAATGGCCAAAGATAAACTCACTGAAACCAAGTTTATTCTACTGTCCTATCATAAAGAAGAAGAATATGTGTTACAGGCCAAAGCCTTAAAAATAAATGCCTATTTACTAAAAGAAGACTCATTTTTCACCATAGAACGCTGTATTGACAAGGTCATTAACGAGGAATCGTTTTTTAGTCCTCATTTAAAAAATACCCTGCTAAGAAATACCAGCGATAAATTGAAACAGTTTAGCCAACTGACGGCCTCGGAGATCTCCATCCTAAAACGTATAGCGCAGAGCAAATCCTCAAAAGTCATCGCGGAAGAATTAGGGGTGTCTATAAGAACTATAGATAATCATCGCACCAACATTATTAAAAAGATAGAGTTGTCCAAGGAAACCAATACATTGACCAACTGGGCACTATTGAATAAGAAAGCCATTTCCGAACTTTAATACCTGTTCTTAGGTAGTACTACCTAGATAATAGGTAGTTCTACATGTTTCAGAGGGTTTTATTTGGGGATAATTTTGAAGCCTAAACTTTAAAGTACCCCTTTAAGATGAGAATAGTCTTTTTAAAACCCTGTTTTAGACTAGCAGCTCTCCTGAGTATTGGTCTACTGATTACCAATAATCTAGCAGCACAATGTAACGATATAGCACAAGTCTTGGCAGGGCCCCGTAAAACCACGGCCGCTCCAGCTACACAAGGGCAATGGTTCACTCCACAGTGTACTGGAACGATTCAGTCCATTTCTTTTTCCACCGACTATGCACCCATTACGACCTCCCAAGCAAGATTCCGGCTCTTCAGAGCTAGTGGTGGTAGTACCTTTACATTTTTAAGGAATATTACATTCACTATTCATCAAGAAACAAGTCAGCGCAGATCCTATACCATTGATCTGGACGATGTAGATGTCACGGCAGGAGATCAATTGGTCTTTAGTGTTTCAAATGCTGAGGGCGCTAATTTGACGGAATTTTTCGGGAACTTCTATCCTTTTGGGGCCATGGTAGAAGGGTCTGATTTAAATGATGACCAGCAACCGCTTCGAGATCTTAGGTTTACGGTAGACTATAAAGATACTGTTGCGCCAACAGCCATCTGCCAGAATATTACTGTAGCACTAGATGCCAATGGTACAGCAAGCATTACCGCCGATGATATCGATGGTGGATCCTTTGATAATCTCGATGGTGGCTCGGGAATCGCATCGCTAAGCATTCCTCCAACAACGTTCGATTGTTCAAACCTAGGAAGTGATAATGTCGTAACCCTTACCGTAACGGACAATGAAGGCAATCAAAGCACCTGCGATGCTACCATCACTATTATAGACAATACAGGTCCGGTCATTAGCGGTGCAACAGACGATATCACGGTGAATACGGATTTGGGCGGATGCACGGCCGTTGTAAACTATGCGGACGTCCATACCGTAAGCGCTACGGACGCATGCGGCGCAACATCGACGATTACGATAAGCGGAGGGGATAGTGGTTCGGCATTTCCTATAGGAACAACTACAGTGACTTATACTGCTACGGACGATTCTGGCAATACAAGCCAGAGGAGTTTTAATATTACGGTCGTAGATGCACAACCCAATGCGGTATGCCAGGATTTCGCCATTGCTAGTAACGCTGGCGGATCGACGACCTCGGTACCAACGGATTTTTTATTTATCCCGCAGGCCAACTATGGGGATGTCACGTTTTTATTGGATGGTACAGCGTTTAATGCAGATATCACCTCAGAGGACCCATCAGACATTTTAAGGGGCTCAAGCGATACATGGAATTATGAAGAGTTCGCCTTCACGGTTCCGTCCGATGGCCTATATACCTTTACCCTGTCTGGGGACTCTGGTTCTAACCTTATCATTTGGGACGCCCCTATTGTTCCAAACAGTGGCCCTTTCTTCAATCGCGATGAATATGTGGGTAATGTCACCTATGCTGCCAATGGCAGTGTAACATTATCTAGTGGTACAGCAACGCCTAACAGCGGCCTATTTGATCTCGATGCAGGTGTATTGTATTATATGTCCATCATTGGATTGGATCCTGGCGATTTTTTCAGTGGGACGCTTCAGGTCGATACGAGCATCAACGGGAGTCTGTCCCAAACCTATGATTGTTCATCGGTAGGAACTGCCAAGACCTTAAGAATCATAGACCAATGCGGTAGGGAGACTTCCTGTACGGCCAATATTATAGACGATACGCCTCCGGTCGTTAATGGTATCATCAGCGATATTAATGTTAACGTAGACCCAGGTAAATGTACGGCCCTTGTGGATTTTGATGTGCATACCATTAGTGTTACGGATAACTGTACACCTACGCCAACAATATCAACCAATGGAGGCGATAGCGGAACCGAATTCCAGATAGGATCCACGACCGTGACCTACATGGTGACCGATGATTCTGGCAATACAGCCGAAACTAGTTTTGTAGTTACGGTTACAGATCAACCTTTTGCGATTTGCCAGGATCCTACGATAACACTGGACGGTACGGTCAATAGGATAGCGCCAAGCGACATCTTTGCGGGAGATCTCATTAACTATGGCGATATAGATGTATTAATGGACGGCACACATTTTAATACTGAAATTACGACTGCTTCACCGACAGATGATTTTGGGGATGGGGTTACTCCAAATATATATAGCTATCAAGAATTTGTCTTTCAGGCACCTGTATCGGGAAATTTCACCTTCAACCTGTCAGGAAATACAACCACTGATCTTGCGATTGTCTTATGGGACGCTCCTATTATACCTTTTAGTGGTGAGTTTACAAGTAGGGACGAATATATGGGATTGGTCGTGTACAGGTCTGATGGCACTATACCCAATGCCGATGGCACAGTGCAACCCAATACAGGGACTTTTGCCTTAAGTGCTAATACGCGCTACTTGATGTCTATTGTGCGTCTTGGCCCAATATCCGATGGGGATTTTGAAGGAGTACTACAGGTGGATACTATCATAAACGGGAGTCTTTCCCAACCCTTAGATTGTCCTTTATTTGGAACACTGACAAAGACCTTGACCGTATATGATGAATGCGGAAGAGTGGCCTCTTGTACGTCCAATGCCACGATAATAAACAATATCTGTTCGGGCACCGTACCGGATATCATTGGGGAAACACAGGCCGATGCCGAGGCTGCTATTATCGCTGCTGACTTCACAGTAGGCACGGTGACCCAAGAATTTAGTATCTCTTGTCCGATAGGAGAAGTCATTGTTCAAACACCAACAGGTGGTACACAAATGCTCGCAGGGCAAGCCATAGATTTTACCGTTTGTGCCGGACCAGATCCAGATGCTTTCATTACTAAATGGCAGACCAACTCCGATAGTCAGGAGATTACAATACCATTAGTAATTAATTCGGGATCCTTGACCATTGAATGGGGAGATGGTATGGTTGAAACCGTTTCAGAAAATAATCCTTCTCATACCTATACCACAGCAGGGGAATATCTTGTTTCCGTAAGTGGTAATATAAGTTTTATTCGCTTTAATAATCTAGGTGACCGCACAAATATCCTAGAAGTGACACAATGGGGTACTAGCCAATGGACCTCATTTCAAGACGCCTTTTATGGTTGCGAGAATCTCGTAGTAACGGCGACAGATGCCCCAGATTTGACCAATACCACAAGTTTTCAAGATACGTTTCGAGGCTTGTTATCAACCACGCAGAACATTGAGCATTGGGATATGAGTACAGTCAGACAAACCAATGGTACATTTAGGGATTCTGGCTTCAATGGTGATATTAGCGGATGGTATACTGGCAATATTAAAAATATGGATGCCATGTTTGCCAATGCCCCAAACTTTAACCAAGACATCTCTGGTTGGGATGTGTCCAGTCTGGAAAGAACGGTGAGTATGTTTAATGGAGCAGTGAGTTTTGACCAAGATCTTGGCGCTTGGAATATTTCGGTTTTGGATACTGCAACTAATATGTTTACAGGTGTTGCGCTATCCGTACAGAACTATGACAGTCTATTGATCGGTTGGAGTAGCTTGGATGCCAATCAGACTACTATACCCAGCAATGTGAATTTTAGCGGTGGGAACAGTCCCTATTGTTTTGGTGAATCGAGCCGTAACATTTTAACTGGTTTAGGGTGGAATATTACAGATGGCGGCAAAGGCTGTGACCCTTTTACAACCAAGTGGAATATTGATTCGAGTGACGAGCTTGTATTACCCATAGATGCCGGCAATAATGGGTATCGTATAGATTGGGGAGACGGTACTATTGAAAGCAATACCAATAATCACACCTATGCCGAAGTTGGGGTATACGAGGTACAAATTGCAGGAAATCTAGAGACCTTTAATATGGCGACAGCCGGTTTTAACACCGCGAGAAAGCTTTTGGAGGTAAGTCATTGGGGCTCCAGTGCCTGGACCTCTTTTAACAATGCATTTTTCGGATGCGAAAACATGGACGTAACGGCAACAGATGCCCCAGACCTGTCCAATGTAACGAGTTTGAGGGGCATGTTTAATCAATGTCGTTCCCTTGTGGGGACAGCGGCATTTTCCAGTTGGGATTTAAGCAATGTTACAGACATTAGCTTTATGTTTAATAATGCCGAACTTTTCAATCAGGATATCGGCGTTTGGAACGTTGGCAATGTCACGAATATGTCTAATACATTCTCAGCGACCGAAACCTTTAACCAAGACCTTAACACTTGGGACATGAGCAGTGTGCAAATAGCAGAATACATGTTTGCCGAAGCAGAGACATTCAATGGGGATATTGGTAATTGGAATTTGGAAAGCCTGGAATATGCAAAAGGGATGTTTATAGATGCTCATGTCTTTAATCAGGATATCAATTGGACCCTGGGAAGTTTAATCGATGCGCATGACATGTTCAGGGACGCCCTATCTTTTAATGGTAATCTCAGTGCCTTAAATATGAGTACTGTCGAGGATTTTTCCGGAATGTTTTTTAATGCCTTAGTCTTTAATCAGGACATTAGTACTTGGGATTTGAGCAGTGCTCAGAATATATCAAGTATGTTTCGAAATGCCCAAGCCTTTAATCAGTATATAGGCGATTGGAATGTAGGTAATGTCACTGCTATGATCCATACGTTTGATGATGCAACGGCTTTTAATCAGGATATAGGCGATTGGAATGTAGCTAATGTTACTTCTATGGAAGGTATGTTTAATGGAGCAGTGAGTTTTGACCAAGATCTTGGCGCTTGGAATATTTCGGTTTTAGAGACTGCAAGCGATATGTTTTTGGGTGTTGCACTGTCTGTACAGAACTACGATGATCTATTGATTGGTTGGAGTACTTTGGATGCCGGTGAGAACGCTATACCGAACAATGTGAGTTTCAGTGGAGGCAATAGTCAATACTGTCTTGGTGAATCGGGCCGCGACATATTGACCGATCTTGGATGGAATATTACAGATGAAGGCAGAAGCTGTGACCCATTTTTTGTTACCAAGTGGAATATTGATTCGAGTGATGCGCTTGTATTACCGATAGATGCGGACAATAATGGATATCGCATAGATTGGGGGGACGGTATTGTTGAAAACAATACCAATAATCATACCTATGCCAACGCTGGTGTATACGAGGTGAAAATTGAAGGACATCTACAGACCTTTAATATGTCGGTAGCCAGCAGCGGCAACAGACTAAGGCTTTTGGAGGTAAGTAATTGGGGCTTAAGTGTCTGGACATCTTTTGACAGTGCTTTTTCTGGCTGTGAAAATATGGATGTAACCGCAACAGATGCCCCAGACCTGTCCAATGTTACAAGTTTAAACGGCATGTTCAATCAATGCTTTTCCCTAGTGGGGACAGCGACATTTTCCAATTGGGACCTTAGCAACGTTACAGACATCGGCAGTATGTTTAATAAGGCTATACTTTTCAATCAGGATATAAGCGATTGGAATGTTAGCAATGTCACTACTATGGCTAGCACATTCGAAGGGGCCCAGACCTTTAATCAGGATCTCAATTGGACGCTGGGAAGTTTAATCGATGCATCTAATATGTTCAGAGAGGTCACATCTTTTAATGGTGATCTCAGTGCCTTAAATATGAGTACGGTAGAGGATTTTTCCGAAATGTTTCGTTCTGCTCAAGCCTTTGATCAGGACCTTAGCACCTGGGATTTGAGCAGTGCTCAGAACCTAACAGGGATGTTTCGAAATGCACTGGCATTCAATGGGGATATTGGTAATTGGAACGTAAGTAATGTAACAAATATGGAATCCATGTTTTTAGGAGCAACGGCTTTTAATCAGGATATAGGTGCTTGGAATGTAGGGAATGTCACTTCTATGAGCGGAATGTTTTTAGGGGCTACTGCTTTTAATCAGGATCTCAATAATTGGGATATGAGCAACGTCGAAAGAACTGAATACATGTTTGCCTTAACAGAGGAATTCAATGGTGCTATTGGCAATTGGACCCTCGAAAGCCTTGAGAATGCAGAAGGGATGTTTCGAGATGCTGCTGCTTTCAACCAGGACCTAAATAATTGGACTTTGGGAAGTTTGGTTAGAACTAAGGAAATGTTTCGAGAGGCCACAGCATTTAATGGCGACATTCGCAATTGGGACACTAGTACTGTCAATGTCATGGCTAGTATGTTTGAAGGTGCAACAGCCTTCAATCAGGACATTTCGGGATGGAACACAGGCAATGTTGAAAATATGGTCTCCATGTTTGAAGGTGCAACAGCCTTTGATCAGGACCTTGGAGGATGGGATATATCGACACTAACCCTTGCATCTCATATGTTCGCAGGGGCGTCACTCTCATCAGCAAATTACGATGCCCTATTAATCGGTTGGCAAACCGATGACAGCGGTGTTGCGGGAGATGGCGACGATGACGTGCCAACTAACATTGCATTCCACGGCGGCAATAGCCAATACTGTCTTGGTGAATCGGCCCGCAACATATTAACCGGACTTGGATGGAATATTGCGGATGGCGGCAGAAACTGTGATCGCTTCTCTTTTATTACCAAGTGGAATATTGATTCGAGTGATGAGCTTGTATTACCAATAAATGCGGACAACAATGGATATGTTATAGATTGGGGGGACGGTACTATTGAAAACAATACTAATAATCATACCTATGCCAACGTTGGCGTATACGAGGTAAAGATTGAAGGAAATCTACAAACCTTTAATGTGTCGACAACCAGTATTAACACTGCGAGAAAGCTCTTGGAGGTAAGTCAATGGGGCTCCAGTGCTTGGACATCTTTTTTTGTTGCTTTTTCTTTCTGTGAAAATATGGATGTAACCGCAACAGATGTTCCTGATCTGTCCAATGTAACGAGTTTAAATGGCATGTTTAATCAATGTTATTCCCTTGTAGGGACACCGGCATTTTCCAGTTGGGATCTTAGCAATGTTGAAGACATAGGCAGTATGTTCAATAATGCCCAACTTTTCAATCAGGATATCGGCACTTGGAATGTCAGCAATATCACTAATATGGCTGGTACATTCGAAGGGGCCCACGTCTTTAATCAAGACCTTAATACTTGGGACATGAGTAGTGTACAGACAGCAGACTATATGTTTGAAGATGCATTCGCGTTTAATGGGGATGTTAGCAGTTGGAATCTAGAAAGCCTCATAAATGCGGAAGGGATGTTTAGTTCTGCCCAGGCCTTTAATCAGGATCTCAATTGGACGCTGGGAAGTTTAATCGATGCCTCTAATATGTTTAGTGGTGCTGTCGCCTTTGATGGTGATCTCAGTGCCTTAAATATGAGTACTGTTGAGGATTTTTCTGGAATGTTTAGAGCGACCTTAGCCTTTAATCAGGACATTAGTATTTGGGATTTGAGCAGTGCTCAGAACCTAACAGAGATGTTCCGAGATGCAATAGCATTCAATCAAGATATAGATTCTTGGAACGTCAGTAATGTTACGGCAATGGAAGGAATGTTTCGAGGGGCTACTCTTTTTAATCAGGATCTCAATACATGGGTTGTGGATAATCTCGAAACGACTAGAGATATGTTTAGAGATGCTACATCGTTTAATCGAGATATTGGCAATTGGAATACTAGTAATATTATAAATATGCGGGGAATGTTTCGAGGGGCTACTCTTTTTAATCAGGATCTCAATACTTGGGACATGAGCAACGTCGAAACTACTCAAGAGATGTTTAGAGAAACCACTGCGTTTAATGGTGCTATTGACAATTGGACCCTTGAGAGCCTAATAAATGCAGAAGCAATGTTTAAAGAGGCTACTGCTTTCAACCAGAATCTTAATAATTGGACTTTGGGAAGTTTGGTTCGAACTAGGGAAATGTTTCAAGGGGCCACAGCATTTAATGGTGACATTAGCAACTGGAACACTAGCGCTGTCAATACCATGGCGCTTATGTTTGAGGGTGCAACATCATTTAATCAGGACATTACGGGATGGAACACAGGCAATGTTGAAAGTTTGAACAGCATGTTTGAAGGAGCTACGGCCTTTAACCAAGATATTGGTGGATGGGATTTATCGTCATTAGAACGAACAGATAATATGTTTAATGGCGCAACAGCCTTCGACCAGGACCTTGGAGACTGGGATATATCGGAACTATATGATGCACGTGATATGTTCGAAGGGACGTCACTCTCAACAGCAAATTACGATGCCCTATTAATCGGTTGGCAAACCGATGATAGCGGTGTTGCAGGAGATGGTGATGATGATGTGCCTCCTGCAATTCTATTCGGTGGGGGCAATAGCCAATATTGTCTTGGGGCGACGGCACGACAAGATTTAATAGATACCTATAGCTGGACGATGGTCGATGGCGGATTGAATTGTCTAATGACGATCACGTTAAGCCCCAAGGTGTACTTACAAGGGCCCTCCCTAAACCCCAATGCAGGGGAGGAGACCTTGATGCGAGATGACCTAAGGGCAAACAGTCTTTTACCTTTCACATCGCCCTACAGCGATGGATTAATAGCTGATGGTTCGGTGTTCTCTGTGGTGGGTAACGAAGCTATCGTAGACTGGGTATGGGTAGAACTTAGGGACAATGATGATAATACAATTGTTGTAGATAGCCAATCGGCCTTATTACAGCGCGATGGTGATGTCGTGGATATCGATGGTACATCTCCGCTAAGATTTGATCAGAGCCAGGGCAGTTACTATGTTGCAGTCAACCACCGCAACCACATAGGTATCATAAGCGGTTCTGCCATTTTCTTGAGTAGTGCGGCGATAACAGTAGATTTGGCTTCGGATGCCAATACTGTAGAGGGCGGCACCAACGCTGTGCTCGCACTTGCCAATGGCAAGTACGGCATGTACACGGGTGACTACGACGGCAACGCCCAGATTCAGAACACGGACGCCACGACGGTGGTCCAGCTGATCGGCAGCTCGGGCTATGACGAAGCGGATATGGACATCAATACCCAGGTACAGAACACGGACGTGAACGCACTTATCAACCCCAACATCGGTAGGGGAGAGCAGTTTGGCAGACCACCAGCGGGAGTGTTATCCACAGATGTCACCTTAAGTTTTGCCAACGCACAGATTACCAATGACGGTACTGATGATTACTATGAGGCTGATATCATGATAGAGAGTACAACGGGTTTCTATGTGGGTTCAGGACAGGTCTATGTCGATTATAATACCTCAGCCTTTGGTGAGAATGTATCGGCCAACGCGGCTATAGAATACAGTCAGCCAGTAGGCTCTATTTTAGGCTATGAATTCTCAGGCGTCCCATTTGCAACACCAGCATATAAGGATTTTATACAAAATGACAACACGACCTCACGGGTTTCATTATCGTTTCAACAGAATGTTGCCTTGGTAGGTTTGGAGTTTGCTCCAGAGTTGGAGGTAGTACCAACGGCCAAGGTATTGTTTCATATCAAGATCCGCTATGCAGATGCTACAGCAGATGCAGCAATTTGTTTTTATAATGACGGGGTGTTCCAGGATCAGTTCTTTACGGCCTGTGGTGGAACCAGTATTGCTGATTGTACCAATGCACCAGGAACGCAGATTACCAACGATACTTACGATTGTACCGGAGCTGATGTAAGCACATTAAGTCTTATGGAGTTCAACAACGATACTATCGTATTACATCCTAATCCTGTACGCACGAGCTTCTATATTAAAGGACTGGAAGCAGTGCGTGAGCTACGTGTTTATGATATCAATGGCAGAATCATTCTAGAACGAAAAGGAGTAGAAGAGGATCAACCGATAGATATGAGTGGTTATGATGATGGGGTTTACCTTGTAGAGATTACTAACGAGAATAGATCAGCGATCAAACGCCTAATTAAAAAAAGCAATTAATACTTGCCCTAATACCAATACGATGAAAAACTTTAGATATATTTTAATTCTGGCAATCCTATCGTCAACTAATCTCATAAGTGGTCAGGATATTACCTTCACGTTTGCCAATGCACAGATCACCAATGACGGCACTGACGATTTCTATGAGGCCGATATCATGATAGAGAGTACGACAGACTTTTATGTGGGCTCAGGGCAATTGTACCTGGATTATAGTACGGCAGCCTTTGGTACCAACATATCGGCCAACGGGAATATGGAATACAGTCAGCCTGCAGGTTCGATTCTTGGTTTTAGTTTTGGTCTGTTTTCACCAGCTTATAAAGATTTCGTACAGAATGACAACACCAGCTCTAGGGTGTCGCTATCCTTTCAGCAGAACCTTGCTTTGGTAGCATTGGAAACGGCACCTGTAATACAGGTCACGTCAACCCCCAAAGTTTTACTTCATATTAAGATGCGCTATGCCGATGTGCTTGAAGATCCTGCTATTTGTTTCTTCAGTGACGGCGTATTCCAGGACCAGTTCTTCACAGCCTGTGGTGGTGCTGGTATTGCAGATTGTACCAATAGTCCTGGGACTCAAATTACCAATGACACTTATGACTGTTCGGGGACAGCGCTGAGCACAGCCTATATTTATAATAACGGATGGACACCCTCGGATCCCAATGGAGTATCTACGGCTTCCGATGATATAAATATCGTTGCTGGCAATGTGACCATATCGTCCAATACGAGTTGTGATAACATAACTATTAGTGCTGGTGCAGGTATCATGGTTAATAATGGGGTAACCCTTACCACAGCATCGGGGATGGTCTTGGAATCCACCTCGACGAGCTACTCGAGCCTGATCTCGGACGGCACGATTACCGGAACAGTCACCTATGAGCGCCATGTGAACCAAACAGCGTCAACGGGTGGTAATGATCTCATCACCCCACCCTTATCCGGACAAGGCTTTACGGATTTTATAGCCAATAACACTAATGTGGTCTCCAATGCCGGGAATACCTTATACCTGTTCGGGCCTTTTGATAAGACATCAGGGACTTACGTGACCTATGCCAGTACGGAATCGGCAGCATTGACTTCGGGTGTGGGCTATAGGGCTGCGACTACAGATAATGCCACTCTCAGCTTTGACGGGACCGTTAATCAAGGTACGGTAAACACAGCCGTATTTAATTCGGGGCCAAGTTTTAGCGAATGGAACCTGATTGGCAATCCATATCCGTCTTACCTCAATGTCCAGAATTTTTTGAACAATACCAATAACATGAGCGTATTGGATGCCACTAACGTGGGCATCTATGGCTATGACGGTGATGCCTCTGATGGTTGGGTTATCTATAATCTCAACACGACGGACGCCAATACCATCATCACCCCGGGACAGGGCTTTTTTGTCGCTGTGAGTAGTAATGCCTCGCTAGAATTTACGCCAAGTATGCGTCGTCATGGAGATAGTGATGACTTTATTACTGGGCGTCAAATGACAAGTAATCAACACCTGAGATTGCAATTGAACAACAGTAGCGATACCATCTCAAATACAGATTTTTATTTCAATCTCAATTCTACCAATGCATTAGATCCAGGATACGATGCTGCAGTATTTGGGAATACGGCAGATGATTTTGCCATTTATTCACATCTTTTGGAAGAGAACCAAGATATAGATTTAGCGATTCAATCCTTACCGGTAGATAGGTTAACGGATGGTATAATTCCCTTAGGGATCAATGCCAATGCAGGTCAACAATTAACCATACGAATAGCCAATTCTAATTTATCTGAAAATGTTGATGTGTACCTCATAGATACACAAGAGAATACCTCTACACCATTGAATACACAAGATTTTGTAATAACACCGGTGGAGGATTTAAGCGGAACAGGACGCTTTTATATGGCCTTTAATGAAGTGACATTAGGAACAACAGACAACGATTTTAATACGCTAAAGGTATATACTCTAAATCCACAGAGAAAGTTGATGATTAAAGGCCAAGTGGACCAACAAACCTCTGCCGTATTATATGATGTTAATGGTAGAGCTATTTTGACCGAGGATTTAAAAACAAGGGTTAATTCTAATGAGATGGATACAAGCGGTTTACAATCTGGGGTATATATGCTTCAGTTATCAAATGGTGTAAGTTATTACACTAAGAAAGTAATAATTGATTGAGGCATATGACAGATAAGCAAATTACCAGAAAAGAAGCGATAAAGACATTGGGGAAGTATGCGGCATTAACAGCGGTAGGCACATTTATTGTTCTAACACCAATGCAAGCACAGTCTTCTTCACCGCCAGATCCAGGGGGTAATCCCCTCGATTGATATTAAATATGAAAAGAATAGACCAAAAAAGTAAATAAGGCTTTTAAGACAACTATTTAGAGGGAGCCCCTTTTTGAAGCGTAAAAACTCTTCATTAATTAATAGCAGAAGACGCACAATACTGTTGAGCTTTAAAGGGGTAAGTTTTCAATCAACAGTAGTGCAACAACCTCCTTAAGAAATTAAGGGGGTTTTTTGTTTATCACGCCTTAAATGTTTTGGTAACTCAAGTAGATTTATAGTGTTTTCCATTATTGGGTAAGTATCACTACGTATAAAATAAGAGCCGGTAGACATATGTCAAAGTTCAGTATATCTTATTTTTGTATAGTGTAGAATGAGTAGTCTCCTTTAGAAAACTAAAACGTGCTATAAAAAAATACCCTTAATCGTATTATTGCTCTGTTTTCTATAAATAGTTATGGCATAGCTCTCATGAATTCCTAATCATAGAATACGTTTCCAAAATCACATGGTTTTTCGTTTAGGGGGCACCGACCGAAGCGATTTGTATATAGGCTAGGTAATAGGTCAATCTCATCTATGATATAAGATTACTTTCAACTGAATTAAGCTAAAGCCTTTTGTAAATGTATCAAGTAAAGAAAATAAATTCACTTATGTAATACGTACTACTACTTATATTATAATTGTAATACGTACTACTACTTATATTATAAGCATTTATGCGTATATCAAGGGCTGAATAATGGTCTAATTTTGCTAAAGATAATATGTCATTACCTGCAAAAAAATTAGAACCTCGTTGTGTTTATGAAAAGGCCCAAGATATTTCACATCATAGTTTTAATGGTTTTTTTCTTGCCCAAAATTAGCTTGTGCGACGCTCAGGAAGACATTGCACCAAAAGTACAGGAGTTAAAAGCTAGGATTTTTCAGCTAGAGGGAGGACAAAAGCTAAAACTAATGGATAGTCTGTCGCGATTGATAAGTTATGATGGTCAACCAGAATTCAAATTTGATTCCATCACAAGGGCTACGATACACTTTGCTTATGAACTGGATTCCATCAATATAGCACTTGCGCGTACCAATGCACTTCTTTTTTATTACGCCAATAGAGTCAATAACCCAAAAGAGGGTATAAAATTGATAAAGGATTTTGAGAGAAGAAACATGCGCATCGAAGATTATGATATGCTGGCAAGGTTGTATACCAATGCAGCGGATGCCTATTTCTTTTCTGGGGCCATAGAAGCTTCAATCCCAATCTATGAAAAAGCAGAAAACTTCGCATTAAAAGATAAGGACACCTCGCTATACGCTGCAGCCAGAAGCTACAAAGCAGGAGCCTATGCAGATATAGGGGATTATGTCACAGGCTCACAATTGCTAAAAGAAACGGCAAGCATCTTTACAAAACAAAAAGATACCACTAATCTTTTAATAGCCAGAACAATACTGGCCAATATTTACGGTAAGATAGGCTTTAACAAAGAAGCCAAACAAGAGCGTGAACAGATTATTGCCCTATGCCTTTTAACAGGTAATTACAATGCTATGATCTCTAACGCATTCAATGCATCTATCGAAGCCAAAAAACAAGGCGATCAGCATCTGCGTATCAACTATCTCAAAACGGCCTACCGAGAAATCGAAAAACTTCAAAAACCGCATTATTATGAACCAATTGTTACTTATGGGTTGCTATCGGCATATGCGCAAAATGATAGTTTGACTAAGGCCAAAGCCTATTTTGATAAAATAACAGAACAATACGCTAAAGAAGATCCCATACCTTTTGAATATGCCTATAGATCAGCTTTGGCGGAATATTATTACAGCACTGAAAGTTTTGCAAAAGCATTAGAAGAAGCCCAAAAAGTATTGGAAATTCATTTAGGCTCAAATAATACAGAAGGTATTTATCAAAGCTATGAGCAATTAGCCAAAATCAAAAGAGCACTGGGGGATTTTGAAAACGCATACGTGTTTTCTACCAAGTATAATCGCTTTAAAGATTCTATTAATAGCCTCCAAAAAGCAAAAGCGCTATCCTACTATCAGACCTTGTATGAAACCGAAAAACGCGATTTTAAAATCGCCGAACAAGCTTCAGAGATTTCGCTATTAAGCACTAAAAACAAGTTACATCGCCAATGGCTTTTGTTCGGAGGATTAAGCGTACTTATCCTCTTTATCATTACTTATTTATGGCGTTCAAGACAATATGTCCGGCATAAGAAACGGCTACAGGAAAAGTTTTCTCAAGATTTGATTACTGAGCAGGAAAATGAACATTCCCGATTGGCTATGGAACTCCACGATAGCGTGGGACAAAAATTAATGCTGTTGAAAAAAAACACGAAGAAATTAAACGACGAGCATATGGAAGCTTTAGCAGAAGGGGCCCTAGACGAACTGCGATCTATTTCAAGAGGCTTGTATCCCGCTGTACTCAATCGTTTTGGATTTAGTAAAGCCATTTGGGCCATGGTCGATGAGATTGACAGTAGTTCGGATATATTATTCACCTTAGATATTGAAAATATAGACGAACATATTTCTAAAGAAGCTGCCATTCATTTGTATCGTATCATTCAGGAGTGTCTAAATAACATCCTGAAGCACTCTAAAGCTAAAGCGGTGGCCATAGACATAGAAAAAGAAAACCAGTCTATACATACGACCATTACCGATAACGGTAAAGGGTTTGAAGTATCTAAGGCGATAAGGAGTTCCAGGAGCTTGGGAATGAATACCTTATTAAAGAGGGCAAAAATTATTAAATCCAAAATACATATTGATAGCCTAAATAATAAAGGAACAACCGTCAACATCATCACTCCTATTTATGTTATGGACATATCATAACATCTTGAGAACAGATTTGTGAATGTTAGGAGTACTATAATATTTAGAGAATAAGAGTTTTATATGTATATGGCTTAATAATAGCTTAATTTTTAATGGTTTAGAGTTGTTTTTGGCTCTAGATAACAAAAAGGAACTATGGAAAAAAAGACATGGCGCATACTCTTAATTGTTTCCCTTCTATTGATGGTAAGTTTCGGTAGTGCTCAAAATGCTCCCCTTGAAACAGCAGTTCGTAATTTAAAGGAAAAAATAAAAGCTTCAGACGGTACTATAAAATTAAGATTTTTAGATAGCCTTACCCAATTAATTAAATACCAAAGAGAATTTCAATACGATTCTATTGCAAGAGTAACCATCGATTTAGCTGCAAAAGAACAAGACTATAATATGGCCGCAAGGCAAACCGGCGAACTTATTTTCTTTTTGGTAAACAAAAAAAGAAATTCTGAAGAAGGTTTAGAATTATTTAAGGCTACTTTAGATAAGAACTGGGAGATAACGGATTCAATGTCGCTGGCGGTCTTATATAGTGGGGGTGCGGATAGTTTTTTAGAATCAGGTCTAGAAGCCGAATCCGTTCACTATTACGAAGCGGCTGAAAAGCTTTTTCTGCAGGTTGAGGATTCTACCCAATATGCCAAAATCAAAGGGTATAAAGCCTACGCTTTATCTCTAATGGGTGAGTTTGCTTCTGCTTCTCAAGAATACCAAAAAGCACTTTTGGTGTTTATGAAAAAGGAGGATGGCCTAAACATTCTCAAGCTAAGGATTGGCCTATCCATCCTCTATAGCCAAAATAGGTTTTATAATGAAGCCGAAAAGGAATACTTGGCCATTGACGCATTAGCCCTTGAGTTGAAAGATTACGGGGCCTACCTCGTCAATCTGGGTAACATGGCTTACGATTATGCCGCCCAAGGTGAGTATAAAAAAAGTATATCGTGCAATAAGCGAAAGCTGGCTGTCATAGACCTTCATCCAGAACTTGATTATTTCGCACCTTACGGTTTTCAGGCTTTGGCACTAGACTATATTGTGACCGATAGTTTGGATAAAGCACGATTATACATACATAAATTGAAAGCATTTTTAGATAGGGATCCGGAAAATTATGGTCTCAAAGATCTTTACATTGAAGCTGAGACTCAGCTTTTTCTGGCAGAAGGAGATTTGTCCAAAGCCGAGGCCAAAGCTAAAGCGCTCCTCGACATGCGACAGGGAACAAAGGATTATGAAGTAATCATGGAAGTACACGAATTGTTGTACGGCATCTACGAGGCTAAGAAAGACGAACCACAAGCCCTAAAACATCTAAAGGTTTACACCAAAATTAAGGACTCCATTGAGAGCGTACAAAAAACGAGGGCGCTGTCTTACTACCAGACCTTATATGAAACTGAAAAGCGTGATGCTAAAATTTCAAAAAAAGAGACTGAAATTGAGCTATTAAATCATAAAAATAGAGCCAAACAGCGTTGGATGATTTTTGGTGGCATAGCCTTGATAGCTGTATTTGCTATAATTTATTTATTCCGTGGTAAAAGGTTTGCGCAAGAAAGACAAGAGCTGCAGGGAACATTTTCTCAAAAACTCATTGTTGAGCGGGAAAATGAACGTTCCCGATTGGCTATGGAGCTTCACGATAGCGTGGGGCAAAAATTAATGTTGTTGAAAAAAAGAACGAAGGAGGTTAATAATGAAGTTATAGAAACTTTAGCAGAAAGAAGCCTAGACGAGTTGCGATCTATTTCAAGAGGCTTGCATCCCGCCGTACTCGATCGTTTTGGATTTAGTAAAGCAATTGCCGCTATGGTCGATGAGATCGATAGCAATTCGGATATATTGTTTACCTTAGACATTGAAAATGTAGACGAACATATTTCTAAAGAAGCTGCCATTCATTTATATCGCATTGTTCAAGAATGTCTTAATAATGTGGTGAAGCACTCTAAAGCTAGAGCAGTTGCCATAGATATAGAAAAAGAAGATCGGTATATACATACAACTATTACCGATAATGGCTTAGGGTTTGTGGTCTCAGAAGCCATAAGAAATTCTAAGAGTTTAGGAATGAATACCTTATTAAAAAGGGCGAAGATCATTAAATCCAAAATACATATTGATAGCGTAAATAATAAAGGAACAACCGTCAACATCATTACTCCTATTTATGTTATGAACATATCATAACATCTTAAAAACAGATTTGTGAATGTTATCAATACTATAATATTTAGAGAATAAGAGTTTTATATATATAATTTAATAATAGCTTAATTTTGAATGGTTTAGGGTTGTTTTTGACTCTAGATAACAAATAAGGAATTATGGAAAAAAAGACATGGCGAATACTCTTAATTGTTTTCCTTCTATTGGTGGTGAGTTTCGGTAGTGCTCAAAATGTTCCCCTTGAAACCGCAGTTCGTAATTTAAAGGAAAAAATAAAAGCTTCAGATGGCACTGTAAAATTAAAACTTTTAGATAGCCTGTGTTGGCTGACAAGAGATAAGCAAGAGTTGATGTACGATTCTATCGTAAAGGTGACGATAAGCCATGCCATTGATTTGGATTCTTTTGACATCGCAAATCGGCAAGCAGCTAGGCTCATTTGGTCTTACACGAACAGACTTGGTCAGCCCGAAAAGGGAAGGTCTTTTTTTGAGAGTTTTGATGCATTAAAATTACCTGTTAAAAATAATGCCTTATTGGCTAGATTTTATCTCAATGGAGGAGATAGTTACTATTTTTCTGAAGCGATTGAAGAAGCCATTGCTATTTACAATTTGGCTTCAGATTATGCCCTTAAACAAGGCGATTCTATCCTTTATGGTACCTCCAAAAAATATATCGCAGATGCCTATATCCGCATGGGTAAATTAGCAGAGGGCTCTAAAATGTTACAAGAGGTAGAAGCCATATATCGACAAACTAAGGATACCATACGATTAGTTAATACCAAAAGTTCTAGGGCTGATTTGTATAGTATGAATAGTTTTTTTGAAGAAGCAAAAGTTGAAAGAGATGAGGTCATAGCATTGGCCAAGACCATAAACTATGAGTCAGGAATCATATCCGCTCTCCTCAATTCAGCCATTGATAACAGTGTTAATGACAATGTTGAAAAAACATTGGAAGATTTAAAGTTGGCCTTAGAGTATGCTAGAAACTCAAACGAAGTCAGGGATAGGTATGAGCCACAAATATTAATCAAGTTGCTTCAAGAATATTCAAAGGCAGATAGTTTAGATAGGGCTGAAAAAGTGTTTAAAGAAATTCAAGCAAACCCTGAGCGCTATACAACGGGGTATTTTGAAGAAGCTTATCATAAAAGTCTTGGGCATTATTATTACGCTAAAAAAGTGTACGACAAATCTCTAGAATACACCCAGAAACACTTGGATTTCCAGATTAATAATAATACTGTGGAAGAAATTAAGAGTACGCATATGCTTCTGTATGATATATATCTAGCCACAGAAAAATACAAATTAGCATTGTATCATTTAAAGGAAGCCACAACGATTAACGAGTCGATGATGGGTTTAAAGCGCTCCAACGCATTATCATACTATCAAACCTTATATGAAACTGAGAAGCGGGATGCTAAAATTTCAAAAAAGGAGGCTGAAATTGAACTATTAAATCATAAGAATAGAGCCAAACGGCGTTGGATGATTTTTGGTGGCATAGCCTTGATAGCTGTATTTGCTATAATTTATTTATTCCGTGGTAAAAGGTTTGCGCAGGAACGACAAGAGCTGCAGGAAACATTTTCTCAAAAACTCATTGTTGAGCAGGAAAATGAACGTTCCCGATTGGCTATGGAGCTTCACGATAGCGTGGGGCAAAAATTAATGCTGTTGAAAAAAAGGACGAAGGAAGCTAATAATGAAGTTATAGAAACTTTAGCAGAAAGAAGCCTAGATGAGTTGCGGTCTATTTCAAGAGGTTTGCATCCCGCCGTACTCGATCGCTTTGGATTTAGTAAGGCAATTGCCGCTATGGTCGATGAGGTCGATAGCAGTTCGGACATATTATTTACCTTAGATATTGAAAATGTAGACGAACATATTTCTAAAGAAGTTGCCATTCATTTATATCGTATTGTTCAAGAATGTCTTAATAATGTCGTGAAGCACTCTAAAGCTAGAGCAGTTGCCATAGATATAGAAAAAGGAGATCGGTATATACATACAACTATTACCGATAATGGCTTAGGGTTTGTGGTCTCCGAAGCGATAAGGAATTCTAAGAGTTTAGGAATGAATACCTTATTAAAAAGGGCGAAGATCATCAAATCCAAAATACATATTGGTAGTATAATGAATAAAGGAACGACAATTAACATAATTACCCCTGCTTATGACATTTCATAAAAACGATATTTCAATAGTTATTGCAGATGACCATCCCATGCCGCTTAAAGGCTTGTATGATGAACTGATTTCCAACAACTATAAGGTTATTGGCAAAGCCAATAATGGTATGAAAGCCTTAGAGTTAATTATAACGCTAAAACCTACATTGGCTTTGTTGGATATAGAGATGCCCCTATTAAATGCTTTTGAGATTTATAGAATCGCTAAAGAAAAGCAAACAGAAACGAAGTTTATCCTATTATCTTATCACAAAGAAAAAGAATACGTACTTCAGGCTAAGACCTTGAAAATCGATGCGTACTTACTCAAGGAAGATTCATTTTTGACTATCGAGAACTGCATCAATGCCGTGATGAAGAATGAGACATTTTTTAGTCCTTATTTCAATGATATTTTATTGCACCATACCAGTGATGAATTAAAACAATTTAGTCAATTAACGGCCTCAGAGATTTCAATTTTAAAACGTATTGCACAAAACCACTCCACCAAGGATATCGCTGCAGAAATTGGGGTTTCCATACGGACTATAGATAAGCATCGTGCCAATATCATTAATAAAATGAAGTTGCCCAAAGGCACCAACACCTTGACCAACTGGGCACTTATGAATAAAAATGCCATAAGTCAATTGTAGTCAAGCCTTATGGCAGTGTGTTTTCGTATCCGATTAGTTCAATGACAATGCTCATAAGGTAAAATGATATAAACTCTATTTACAAGAACAAATCTTAGTATCATTTGATACGCATTAAAGATTTCAGAGAGAAATATAAGTAATACTACTTATATAATAAGTAGTCTTAAGTATTTAACGGGCTATACAGTGGTTATAGTTTTAAGGGGTAACTTATTAATACCCCTTTCTGATGAAAAAATCTTTCCTCTTTTTACGTGTAATTTTTATTCTAATTTTGTTATGCGCTTTTCAAACATTTGCGCAAACCTGCGGAACTCCAAACAACATTAATCAAAATGAAGTAGATGGACCTATTCCTCTAGGCACACGTTGGGCCTTATATCAAACCTTTACACCCGATTGCAATGGCATTGTTGATAATATAACGGTATGGCATAAAAGCACTACCGCTTATACTGCAAATGTTTTCTTGAGACAAGGAGCTAATCCAGTAGGGAGTGATATATTGGACAACTTTACTTTTACGTTTCCGGCATCGCCATCGGGTGCCAGCCAGAACGTTATTGATTTTTCCAGTACGGCCAATCTAACAGCAGGACAAACCTACGCTTTTGCGTTTGTGTTTTCCAATGGCGATGATATAGGCTTCGATTTTAGAGCAGCAGATCCTTATCCAGATGGTACTTTATACTGGGTAGAAGAAGGTACTAGTAGCTGGGAAAATGCAGTCGGCGGTGTGGTCGATTTGCGTTTTCGTGTTAATTGGGTAGATCAAAGCCCATATGTAACATGTCGTGAGGGCCGTTCATTTGCCTTGGGTGCAGACGGAACGGTAGATATTTCCTTCGGTCAGGTTAGTGCTGGTAGCGGTCCTTCAGATGGAGAGTCCATAATCATACGTTCTATCAATCCTTCTTCCTTTGACTGTGACGATTTAGGTACACAAACAGTAACCTTAACGGTTCAAGATACTTCGGGCCAGAATGCAAGCTGTACAACAACTGTTACTATAACCGATGGAGAAGATCCCAAATTGACCTGCCCTGATGATATCACAGTCAATATCGATCCATTTGTTCCAGCCATTATCACTTACGATATGCCAACCGTGGATGACTGTACTGCATCAACACTGACACAGACTGCCGGATTATCTTCTGGTAGCGTATTCCCTATAGGAACAACAACCAATACGTTTGAAGCTGTCGATGCCTACGGAAATGTAGGAACCTGTTCTTTTGATGTCACAGTAATAGAAAACCCTTTTGAAGTATTGGTGGAGCTTGATAACGGTACCTTGAGAATTACCGATATAGGTAATACAAGCGATATAAATCTTACTATTACAGAAAACGTAGGAGGAAACGCTTTCTTCTTAAGTGATCTGCCTCTGGCTCAAATTTCAACAGGCATTAATCGACTCACGTCATCGCTTTTGTGGGTTACCATAGCCGATATTACCAATGGTATTGAATTTATTGGCGGAAATGGAAATAATAGCATCACTATAGATTCTGATATCAGTATTAATGGCGATTTTGACATTAAAAATATAAACACGTTTACTCAAAATGGAGCCATTATAATTACAGGAGCTTTTAAGGTTTCTGAGAGTATAACCCTAGACCTTGAAATTCGAAGGGCGTTAACAGCACAGAGTCTGGACATCACTGGAATATATTCTTTAAAGGATCAATCACCAGGATATCCAATTACAATATCAGGTACAACAAATATCCAAACTGCAGAGGATGTAGATTTGAGTTTGGGAGCTACAGCACCGCACGTATTTGGTGGATTAGTAAATATAAACGCATTTAACTTTTCTCTTGCATCTTCACAATCTATAGAGCTTGGAACTATTATCGCGACAGATTCTGATGATATCAGAAGGAACGAAATTTATGTAGGTTCAGGAAATTTAACCTTAACAGCTGATATAGTCACTGCTGGAGATTCTGATTTATATCTAAGAGCAGAAGAAAGTATCAATCAATCATCTGGTATCGTCGTTACTGATCATTTGTTTTTTGATGGGAGTAATGATGAAGATACAATAGCATTATTTTTTGGTAATAATGATATTGACATGATTGAAGTAGAAAGTGGACGTACCATGGGACTCATTGTATTTAATGATATCGATGATATGGAGATTGGTCTATTAACAATTGGAGATGCAAGTCTTTTTGCACCCACTATGAATCTTACAGAGAATACGAATATTTTTAAGAATGGAACTGGGTCGTTAACCATAGGATCAGAAACAAGTACAATTAATATTACCAATTCAATAGCTAGTTCTGTAGCTAATATTGAACATAATGCTGGTCTTGTAGAGTTTTTTGGAAGTACAATTACAGTCGAAAAGTTAGATTATCAAGGTGCTTCAGGAACAAGGACGCGATTCTTAGATGGTAATACGACTTTTAATGATTTAGATCTTTCATTAGAATTTGGAACCTTAGCGATACAAGCCCCTGTAAATATTGGTTCCAGTGGTATTAATATTGAAGTCTTAGACGAGTTATTAATAGACAAATTTAATGGTGTGTTATCAGGTACTGGAACATTTACAGGCATTTCAACAACAGTAGAGTTAGATGGTACCATTGCTCCTGGCAATGGCACAACCCCATCAACATTAACCATACAGAGTGTCGAATTTGATGAAGGAACATTTGCACCATATATAGATACCGACAGCGCGTTTGATCAATTAAATGTAGTAGGTACAGTCACTTTAACTGATGCCGACTTTGCACCTACAGGAGATTTTAGTATTGATGATGCTAATATTGGGGTGATTACCTTAATCAATAACGATGAGGTAGATGCAGTTGTAGGTACCTTTAACGGTTTAGCAGAAGGTGCTCAAGTGACATTACCAGGAAGTACTGAAGACTTTACCATCAGTTATGTAGGTGGTGACGGAAACGACGTTATACTAATACGAGAAAGCACTTTTGCGCCAGTAATCAGCTGCCCACCAGATATTACATTGGAGTGTGGAACAGCCATAGGTTTAGGTGTAAGTTCAGACACCCCGATCGATATTCCCGATAATGATGATACGGGCATTACAAGTATAGCCAATGTATCTGGGTTAGATGCTAGTTTTCAGGTGATAGACATTACGGTGCAAACAGCCATGAACCATACTTGGATAGGAGATCTAGCGATGGAAGTTACTGCACCGGGCGGAGAATCTGTGGTCCTATTCGCAGAGTCTCTTGCTGAGGGTAGCGATTTAAATGCTGCCTTTCCCATTACATTTACTGATTCTGCTACCGTTCCGGCAAACGATATCGGAGAGACGATTGATAATATAGAAGCCGTTTGCCAAGTCGACAATATTTGCGAATATACAGCTATGGGCGGAACGGACGCCTTTGCACAACTCATAAGCGAGATCAATGCCAATGGAAGCCCTATAAATGGGGACTGGACCTTAAGTATACGCGACCAAGTATTTCAGGATACAGGAACCCTTGTGTCTTGGCAGGTCAAAATTGTAGCCTTGAACCCTAATCCAGATCCTACAGACCCTGCCGCAACAGGTACTGCTACAGCTACCGATACTCAAGGAACTCCTACAATAACATATAGTGATGTATTGGTATCAGGGGACTGTGGTAATACAGGAACTACAGAACGTACCTGGACGGCCACTGATGCAGACGGTAATGTAAGTACATGTGTGCAAACGATTACGGTTACTGATACTACTGCACCTGTGGTGACGTCTTGTCCAGAAGACATTGTATTTGAAATAGAATTTGGCGATCCAGATCCTACAATTACCTATGATCTTCCTGAAGCTATAGATATTTGCGGCGATGTTACAATTACGCAAACCGAAGGACTTGCTTCGGGGGCATCCTTCCCTGAAGGTATTACTACCAATACATTTTCAATCACAGATGTTTGCGGAAATGAGACCATATGCAGTTTTACGGTTACGGCGATAATACCGGAAACCGAACATATATTAGTATCTCCAAAAGTATACCTGCAAGGCGCATTATTAAATCCAAATTCAGGTCAAGAGGGTTGGATGCGTGACGATTTACGTGTGGCAGATTTATTACCGATTGCTAGTCCTTATGGAGATTTATCAGCCGATGCCAATGCATTTTCAGAAGTAGAACCAAATAACAGTATTGTAGATTGGGTTTGGGTAGAATTACGTGATGCTGCAGATGATACCAATATCATAGCTGGGCGTTCAGCCTTAGTACAGCGCGATGGTGACTTGGTGGATGTTGATGGCTCAGCACCTGTAAGATTTGAATCCGTTTCTTCTGGCAATTATTATGTAATGATTAATCACCGTAACCATGTGGGGATTATGAGCAGTACAGCAGTAAGCTTGAGCGATACCGAGACCGGGGTTGATCTGTCCTCAGATCCTTCCGTGGTCCAAGGGAGCAGCAATTCGGTGGTCATGCTATCTAACGGTAAATACGGGATGTACTCGGGCGACTATGATGGTAACACCCAGATCCAGAACACGGATGCTGTTGCAGTAGTACAGTTTATAGGGACTTCGGGTTCGGGCTATGAGATCGCCGATATGGACCTTAATACAGAGATTCAGAATGCAGACGTGAACGCACTAATCAATCCCAACATCGGACGGGGAGAGCAGTTTGGCAGGCCTAGCGTCCCCACAGAGCAGTTATCGACCGATGTAACCTTGGCCTTTGCCAATGCACAGATCACCAATGATGGCATTGATGACTACTACGAAGCCGATATTGTGATATCGGGCACAACAGACTTTTACGTGGGCTCTGGCCAGGTGTACCTGGACTATGCTACAGCGGCCTTTGGCGAGAATATATCCGCCAATGGTAACATAGAGTACAGCCAACCCGATGGGTCCATACTGGGCTATAGCTTTGGGGCCTTTTCACCGGCCTACAGGGATTTTATAGAGAACGACAACATCACTTCAAGGGTGTCACTGTCCTTTCAGCAAAACGTTGGCCTAACCGGACTGGAGACAGCACCGGAGCTGCAGATCACTTCGACACCAAAGGTGTTGTTCCATATCAAGATCCGCTATACGGATGTTAGCGAAGATGCAGGGATGTGTTTCTACAGCGATGGTATTTTTCAGGACCAGTTCTTTACGGCCTGTGGAGGTACCGCCACGGCAGATTGTACCAACACACCTGGCGTACAGATCACCAACGATACCTATGACTGTTCAGAGGCGGGCGTGGATACCTTGGGGATAACAAAGATTACAGACAGCCCTATTCTGCTGTACCCGAATCCAGCGAGCACGAGTTTTAGAATTAAAGGATTGACCACAGCGAGTCATGTAAGGGTTTACGATGTCAACGGTAGATTGATTATAGAGGAGCGGCGAAGCGATGATAGCCCCATAGACATGAGTGCTTATGATGATGGCGTATATCTTGTAAAGATTACCAGTGACAGCGCCACAGCAACTAAACGATTGATTAAAAAAGCAGAGTAATCCCTTTGCCTAAGTTAACTAGGATTAAGGGGTATTGAAAAAGGGCTATTGGAAGTATAGTAAAGGGGCAAGTATCCGATAGCTTTGACAACCGCTTCATCAATATGATAAAGCGGTTTCTCATTTATAGCCAACTAAGACGTGTTAAATAAGTAATACTACTTATATAATAGGTAGTCTTAAGTATTTGATGGGCCATACAGTGGTTATAGCTTTAAGGGCTTAACCTTTTAATGCCCCCTCTATGATGAAAAAATCTTTCCTCTTTTTACGTGTAATTTTTGTTCTTGTATTAAGTATTAGGACATCTTATGCCCAATGTGACAGTACAGATGATATGATACAATCGTCCGGCCTTAGTTTCTATGAAATGAATTCTTCATAGGCCATATAATGTAGACCAAACCTTTACGCCAACTTGTAGCCGTACCCTATAGGGTGCTTTCTTTACAGATGGGGTATTAGGTGGTACTATTCGAAGTGTATGAGTTACTGCAGAACTAAGGAGAAATCCATTAAGCAGCAGTACGCGAACGCTCATTACTTCACAAACACAGGACATACCTTTCAATACTTCTAATAATGATACTTAGCAGTATTTTGTCCTTGATGATAATCCGACCATAACAACTGGAACGGAATATGGTACTGTTTTTATAAATAATAAAACAGAATAAAGCCAAGCCAAATCCCAAACTATTCTTAACCTACTTATGATGAAAAAATCTTTCCTCTTTTTACGTGTAATTTCTGTTCTAGTTTTGTTATGCGCTTTTCAAACATTTGCGCAAACTTGCGAAACACCAGATAATATTAATCAGATGGCGTCAGATGCTAGCAGTGAAGCTGGTCAGCAGTATGTCTATTGTCAGACTTTTGTACCAGACTGTAATGGTGTTATAGACCAGATTACGGTATGGAATAAAAATTTTAGCTCTCAAGAAGCTGAGATTCTTATTACTCAAGGTGCTGATCCAACTACTTCTGATGTTCTAACTGCATTTACCTATACATTTGCACCGACCAGTGATCAACATCCTCGTCCATCAAACCAGACCACTATTGACCTTCCAAGTGCACTTGCTGTTACGGCAGGAGTAACTTATGCTTTTATGATATGGGTAGATCCTGGCGATCTTATAGCTTTTGATTTTTCAGGGGGAGATCCATATCCAAACGGGGAAATTTTCTGGGTGAATACGGGAACCACAACATGGGTGCAAGCTTCAACTAATGCAGGAGATATCGGTACCTACGATATGCGTTTTAATGTGAATTGGGAAGGTCAAAGTCCATATGTAACATGCCGAGAAAACAGATCCTTCGCAATAGGTGCCGATGGAACAGTGAACATAACGTTCGGTCAAGTAAGTGCTGGTAGTGGTCCTTCTGCAGGAGAGTCCCTAAACATACAGTCTGTAAATCCCTCTTTCTTTGATTGTGATGATGTAGGGCCACAAAGAGTAAGCTTACGCGTTCAAGATACTTCAGGCCAGGAGGCAGGCTGTACTACAACTATTTTTATTACTGATGGGCAAGATCCAGAACTCACCTGTCCGGATGACATTACAATAGATGTTGACCCTAATTTCCCAAATACCACCATTGTCAATTACGATATGCCAATTGTTGATGATTGTACTGTAGAAACACCAGATGGATTTACCTTTCTTATGGCTAGGGATGGCGTCAGTTACTTTCTTTCGGAAGAACCCATCTTGGCTTCTGAAGTCTTTGCCCATGCAGAAAATTTAGGAGGTCTTGTCGCCACCGTCTGGGATCAGGACCATAACGATGCGCTAAGAGCTGCTGCTGATTTTTATGGGCATACCGAGCCTTTCATGATAGGTTATTCTGACATGGCACAAGAAGGGACATTTGCCTGGCATGGGGCAGATTCGGGTTATGAGAACTGGATGTCATCAGAACCAAATAACACAGCTACTGCTATTAATGCGGATTATGTTACTATCCGTTCTGTTTCAGAGGCTTTAGGAAGGTGGCGTAATAGTTTCAATACGAACTCTTATCGTTATGTTCTGGAGTTATCTAGCCCAACAATAACGCAGACTGAAGGTCTGCCATCTGGAAGTGTATTTCCAGTGGGAGAAACGATCAATACATTCGAAACAGTAGATGCTTATGGTAATGTAGGAACCTGTTCTTTTGATGTTATAGTAAATGAAAGCAATGAAAGCCCTTTTGAAACTTTAGTAGAACTGAGCAATGGTAAATTAACGATTACAGATATTGAAAATGATTCCGATGATCAAATTAAAATATCTGTATCTAGCGATGGTACAACACTAAGCATCATTAATTTAGTTGTACCAACTGTCTCTGGAAGTGGTGTGGTAAAAACAGATGCAACTACGGTTACGGTTCCAATGTCTAATATTACAAATGGTATTGAATTTATTGGCGGAAACGGAAATAATAGTATCAATATAGATTCTGATATAAATATTAACGGAGATTTTGACATTAAAAATATAAAGACGTTTATACAAAATGGAACCCTTACAATTACGGGAGCTTTTAAAGTTTCTGAGAGTATAGAACTAGACCTTACAATTTATGAAGCGTTAACGGCTCAGAGTCTTGACGTCACAGGAATAAATTCTTTAAACGATCAATTTCCAGGATATCCAATAACTATAACAGGTACCACAAATATCCAAACAACTGAAAATGTCAACATAGGCCTGGGCGTTACGGCACCTCATACTTTTGGCGGATTAGTAACTATAAGCGCACTTGACTTTTTCCTTACATCTTCTCAATCTTTAGAGCTCGGGACTATGACCTCCACAGGAACTGATATTGCTGATACAAACTATTTACATTCGGCAGGAGAAATAAGCTTTACAGATACTGTGACAACTGCTGGTAATTCTAACCTCGTCATACGGGGGGAGTTTGTGCAACAGACGGCTAATGCGGTTATTACCACCAACGAACTTACCCTGGAAGGCAATACCTTAGGCGGCAGTGCGCATCTCTTAGATATCGCTCCTAATAATGTGAATAAATTGACCTCCAATACGACGAATCACTTAGTAGGAGGGTTTGCTTTTAAAGATGCAGATGCCGTTGAATTAGGAGCCATCGATACAGGCGCTATTTTTGCTACAGCTACTACATTTACCCTTACCGAGACCACTAATCTTACGATTGATTCCAATAGTGAATTATCTGGTGCCATCAACCAAACCGCGGTGGATAGCAACAACCCAGCACAAATTAACCATAATGGTGGCACGCTAATTTTAGACGCTGCAAGCTCGTATGCATTTACAGGAGCATTTAGGTATACGGCCGTTTCAGGGGCCACGACCCGGATCTCGAATGCACAGGTCCTTATCGATACACCAGATCATATACAAACCTTTGGAACGTTGCACTTTATCTTCGATCCATTTATAGTGGCTACAGGGTCTACGGTCAACTTCCTTAACAAGGGTAACTTTAGTGCTGCGGGAACTTCTTTAGAAGGTGCCGGAACCATTATCGGTGACGTTGACATTCGTAATGCCGCATCGCTAAACCCCGGTACCGATGGGGTTACTGGGACATTAACGATTAACGGAAATTTAGAATTGTTTACATCGTCTCCTGAAAGCTCATACTTTAGACCATTCATAGACACTGATGCGAGCTTTGATGCATTAGATGTCGTTGGAACCGTAAACTTAACTAATGTAGATTTTGAGCCTACTGGAAGTTTTAGTATCAACAACGCTAGTATTGGGGGCATTACATTGATCAATAATGATGGGGTAGACCCGATTGTAGGAACCTTCGATGGTTTAGCAGAGGGCGCTCGGGTCACACTACCTGGAACTACAGAAGAATTTATCATTAGTTATGTTGGTGGTGATGGAAATGACCTCACACTAACAAGAGAAAGTACTTTAGCACCAATAATTAGCTGTCCTTCAGATATCACCCTTGAGTGTGGAACAGCCCTTGCTGCCTTAGGTGTAAGTGCAGATACCCCAATTGCAATTCCGGATAACGACAATACAGGCATTGCCAGTATAGCTAACGTAACGGGCGTGAACCCTGGTTTTACCATTGTTGATATTAGCGTACAAACAGCCATTCGCCATACTTCGATAGGCGATTTGACCATGGAGATTACTGCGCCAGGGGGGGAAACTGTGCTTTTATTTGCACAATCACTTAGCGATGATTCTGAGTTAAACCCCAATTTCCCAATTACATTTACCGATTCTGGTTCAACACCTGCTAGCGATATAGGAAATACAATTGATAATTTAGAATCAGCATGTGAGGATGATAACTTATGTGAATATACAGCTATGGGAGGCGTTGATGCGTTTTCACAACTCATAAATGAAATAAATGCCAACGGAAACTCCTTTAATGGCGATTGGACCTTAAGCCTTCGTGATCACTCAGGTGAAAATCAAGGAAACCTGGTATCTTGGCAAATTAATATTATAGCCTCGAGCCCTAATGCAGATCCTACCGATCCTGTTGTCACAGGTACAGCTACTGCAACCGATACTCAGGGAACACCGACAATAACTTACAGTGATGTAGTAATCTTAGGAAACTGTGGTGTTACAGGAACTACTGAACGTACCTGGACGGCCACTGATGCCGACGGAAATGCAAGTACTTGCGTACAAACGATTACAGTTACCGATACACGTGCACCAGAGCTTAGCTCATGTCTAGAAGACATTGTATTTGAGATAGCTGAAGGTGAAACAGAAGCCATTATAACCTATGATCTTCCTGAAGCTACAGATTTATGTGGCGATGCTACGATTACGCAAACCGAAGGACTTGCTTCTGGGGCATCCTTCCCTGAAGGTGTTACTACCAATACATTTTCAATCACAGATGTTTGCGGAAATGAGACCATATGCAGTTTTACGATTACGGCGATAATACCGGAAACCGAAGTAAAACTCAATGCAGGTATTCTGGAAATTAATGATATTAAAGGCGGTACATCAGATGACGCCATAACACTATCCGACAATGGCACCACCTTGACCATCAGCAATCTGATTGCTCCAGTAACGGTTTCCGGAGGTCTGGTTTTGATAGACGATACCACAGTAACAGTAGATATCTTGTCATTTCCATCTGGGATTAAGATAAATACTGTGGGTGGAACCAACACAGTTACTGTTGATACTTCTACAGGAACTTCAGTACTTGATATTGAAGGTGATGATAGCGCAACGATTGCACTCAATGCTATTGATACGGGAAGCCTAACTATTGAAGGGTTTACTGAAATCACGGATATTGGGAGCACCATAACGGTGACAGGCAATACAACACTTATGGCTTCTGGAGAAATTGCAATAAACGACGGGGAAGGGAACCACGCATTTAATGGCCCTGTAACTATTGAAGCGAATAGAATAACCATTACGGCTGGAGCCAATATAACGTTTAATGGTGTTACTATAACAGCTACAGACGCGCTTCAAAACTTTCTAATAGCCTCTCCAGGTACTGTAACATTGGATGGTAATGTTAATATAACTGATACCAACACCAATTTTATTATAGAGAGTAACGATGGCATCTTTCAACAAAGCGGTATCATTAACAAAGGTTTTTTAATACTGAGAGGGGATGGTTCAGGTACCGCTACGTTAGACCAAGCCAATAGGGTTGGAACACTCGCTGTAGAGAATCCATTAGTGGCCACGGAAAGTGCATTTACCTACCTCTCCTTTACCAGTGCAATAGAAATATTTTTAGAAGAGATCATAGTCGATGAGTTTACATTAACAGCACCACGGTTCGATCTAACCCCCGATTTTACAATCATTACAAAAAATGGAATAGGCGTGAGTAACTTTAATGCCAATATGGATATCAATATTGGGACAGGAACTGCAGTTTTCAATCACAATGCAGGAACCATTAATTTTAATGGTCTTACCAATGATTTCAGTGGTAGAATAACCTATAACGGTGCTGCAGGAACCATTACGAATTTAAACAGCGACCTTGCATTTTTCCCAATGGATGGTCCAGGTATAGACTTCACCTTTGGCACTTTAAATGGTACTGGCTATGTTTATGCTGGGGATGTAACAATCAATATTTTAGATGCTGCCAATGTCTCAGGTTCCAATACCCTATTGAACGGGTTTCCATGGATACGAGGAGGAGTTTCGACCCTTTCAGGCGATGCAACGATCACTCCCGGAGGAGCGTCCTTTGGTTTAAATTATACTTTTGATGACCTGGTAATGAATACAGGAGCAACTTTTGCACCTCTAATCATAGGTGACGGAGCTGGTTCAGTATCTGATTTCGATACATTGACTGTAAACGGAACCATTACTTTAAACGATGCTAATTTAGTCCCAACAAGTCAATCATCGCCGCAATTAACCGAAGAGATTATAATTATATACAATAATGGACCGGATCCAGTGTCCGGTACATTCAATGGTCTTCCTGAAGGGGCTCCAATTTCATTTGGAGACTACGGAGGAATCATAAGCTATGTGGGAGGTGACGGGAATGATGTTACATTATTACCAGATACTATAGATCCTGTGGCGGTATGTCAAGACATTTCAATTGTAATTGATTTTGATGGTGTAACAATAACGGGTGACCAGTTAGATGGTGGTTCTACAGATAATGCAGGCATAGAGTCATTCCTAATCAATGGAGTAACAGAATTGAATTATACCTATGGGGATTTAGGTGACAGCGAAGTAACCATTACAGTTGTGGACTTTGGTGGAAATACCGCAACCTGCACTGCAACTATAACGCTTACTTCTAATGCGTTTGTAACAACATGGAAAACAGATAATTCCGGAAGTAGTGCCGACAATCAGATTACCATATTTACTGACAACAATGAAACCTACAATTATAATATAGCATGGGGAGATGGTACTTCAAACTTAAACGTCACTGGCAACATTACACACACATACAGCACGGCCGGAACCTATACCATAGGAATTACGGGTACATTTCCACGCTTTATGTCTAACGGTTCATTTTTTGGAGATGCCGAAAAACTCATTAGTATAGACCAATGGGGAACAAATACTTGGTCTTCTTTTGAAGAAGCCTTTGTGGAGTGCGAAAATATGGAGCTGATAGCTACAGATACTCCTAACTTGTCTAATGTGACCACCTTAAACAGAATGTTTGACAATTGCCAATCACTTACGGGCAATGCAAGCATTAACAGTTGGGATGTAAGTAACGTGCAGCATATGCAGTCAATGTTCGCTTCTGCATTCAATTTTAACCAACCTTTAAACAATTGGAATGTAGGCAATGTCACCAACATGGCTAGCATGTTCAATGCAGCAGAGTCTTTTAATCAGGATTTAAACAGTTGGAATACAAGCCAGGTACAATTCATGAATTTCATGTTCGTAGCCGCCTTGGATTTCAACGGTGCTATAGGAAATTGGAACGTATCTCAGGTGACTGAAATGCGTTCGATGTTTAGCTATGCAGAAGCTTTTAACCAGGATTTAAATAGCTGGAATGTCAGTCAGGTGCAGGAAATGAACTATATGTTCCTGGGAGCAACCAACTTCAATGGTAATATATCGAGTTGGAACCCAGTACAGGTAACGACCATGTATGCCATGTTCCAAAATGCTGTAAACTTCAATCAGGATATTTCAGGCTGGAACGTAGGGCAGGTGACCGACATGGAGTGGATGTTCAATGGTGCGACACTATTCAACCAACCTATTGGAAGATGGGACGTATCCAATGTTAGTGAGGCTAATGGAATGCTTGTCGGAACTGCTTTTTCAACAGAAAACTATGATGAACTACTCATAAACTGGAGCCAGTTGACCCTTCAGGATGATGTTTCTTTCGGTACTGATGCAGACTACTGTTTTGGTGAGAGTGCAAGGAATACATTAACAGATCCATCTGGATTCAATTGGAACATTACAGATGGCGGATTGAATTGCGATTCCTTCTTTATTACGAAGTGGAAAACCGATAATATAGGAAGTTCAGGAGATAATCAAATCAAAATCACGACGGTTTCAGGCGAGACTTACGATTATACTATATTCTGGGGCGACGGCACATTAGACTCTGGAGTAACAGGAGATATTACCCACACCTATACAACACCGGGGACTTATACAGTGGCTATTGCAGGAACTTTTCCAAGAATTACTACGGCCACACCAGGAACATTTGATGATACCTCCGACAGGCTCAAGCTTATTGAGGTGGTACAATGGGGAGCTAACCCATGGACGAGTATGGGATTGGCATTTACCGGATGCTCAAACTTAGATGTTACAGCGACAGATGTACCAGATTTATCAAATGCCACAAGTTTGTCAAATATGTTTGCAAACTGCAATACCTTGGTTGGGACATCCGCTTTTAATAACTGGGATGTAAGCACCATTACCAATATGCGAGCTGTGTTTCTTAGTGCAAGTATTTTCGATCAAGATATAAGCAATTGGAACGTTTCAGCTGTTGAATCTATGGATTTTATGTTCAAGTTTGCTGAGAATTTTAATCAGGATATTGGTTCATGGATCACCAACAATGTTACTGTGATGAGCAGTGCTTTTGAAGGGGCGACCAGTTTTAATCAAGATCTGAGCGATTGGGGTGTTGGCAATGTAATCTACATGAATTGGATGTTCGATGGGGCCTTCAGTTTTGACCAGGATTTAGGGAGCTGGGATATTTCCAGTTTAGCCGAGGCAGATGGCATGTTTAGCGATGCAGTTTTATCAACAGAAAACTATGACAACACCTTAATTGGTTGGGCGACGCTTGATGCGGGAGAAACACAAATTCCATCCGGTATCACCTTTAATGGAGGAAACAGTCACTATTGTTTGTCTCAAACACAGCGACAAGAATTAATAGATACCTATGGGTGGAGCATTACCGATGGCGGTTTAGATTGCGATACTACCGATTACTTTGTCATGACATGGCAAACCGATAACCCTGGCGATTCTAGCGACACGTCAATTACGATTCCTACATTTCTGGGAGAAACCTATAACTATCATGTCGATTGGTCCTATGACGGTGTTACCTTCAATGTCGAAGATGCCAACGTTACAGGAAGTATCACACACGATTATGGAACGCCAGGAACATATACCGTTGCCATTAGTGGAACCTTCCCAAGAATTTATTTCAGCTATGGTGGCGATCGTTTAAAGATTCAAGAAGTTACGCAATGGGGAAGTACGGCCTGGACCAGTATGGAGTTGGCATTTACAGGTTGCGAGCATTTGGATATTACCGCTACCGATCTTCCGGATCTGTCTCAGGTGACGAATGTCTATAATATGCTGGCATCTTGCGAAAGCTTAGTGGGCAATTCGAGCTTCAATGCCTGGGACGTCTCCAATGTAGAAACTATGGAAGGCATGTTTTTTGAAGCCACAAACTTTAATCAAGACATTAGTAACTGGAATGTAACGGCGGTTGAGAATATGGCGTATATGTTTTCTAGGGCAGGCCTCTTCAATCAAGATATTAACAGTTGGAATGTGGCTTCGGTCACGACGATGAGTTATATGTTCTTTGGAGCTGTTAATTTCAATCAACCTTTAAACAATTGGAATGTGGGGAATGTCACTTCCATGCGAGAGATGTTCACTGGCGCTACTAGTTTTAATCAAGATCTGAGCGGTTGGGATGTTGGCAATGTAAGCGACATGAGATCGATGTTTGATTCTGCCTTAAATTTCAATCAGGATCTCAGTAGTTGGGATGTTGGCAATGTAATCGACATGAGATGGATGTTCGATGGGGCCATTGGTTTTGACCAGGATTTAGGGAGTTGGGATATTTCCAGTTTAGCCATGGCAGATGGCATGTTTCTCAATGCAGGTTTCTCAACAGAAAACTATGACAACACCTTAAATGGTTGGGAGACCTTAGATGCTGGCGAAACGCAAATACCTTCAAGCATTGTCTTTAATGGAGGAAGCAGTCAGTATTGTTTTTCTGAAACACAGCGACAAGAATTAATAGATAGCTATGGATGGACCATCTCGGATGGAGGGAAATCTTCGATTTGTTTCGATTCCAATAGTTTTGTAACCGTTTGGGAAACCACTTCGGATAACGAAAGTATCACCATCCCAACAACGGGTTCAGGATACAGCTACAATATAAGTTGGGGAGATGGCACAATTGATACTGGTTTTACGGGTGATGCGATACACCAATATGCTACGGCAGGGACCTATACCGTGTCTATTGTTGGTGATTTCCCAAGAATCTATTTCAACAACAATGGAGGCAATCGTTTAAAGATTCGAGAAGTTACGCAATGGGGAAGTACGGCCTGGACCAGTATGGAGTCGGCATTTAGGGGTTGCGAGCATTTGGATATTACCGCTACCGATCTTCCGGATCTGTCTCAGGTGACGAATGTCAGAGGCATGCTGTCATCTTGTGTAAGCTTAGTGGGCAATTCGAGCTTCAATGCTTGGGACGTCTCCAATGTAGAAACCATGCAAGGAATGTTTGCATGGACTACTTTTAATCAACCTTTAAGCAATTGGAATGTTAGTAATGTCGTCTATATGGGGGATATGTTCTATGATGCTACTAGTTTCAATCAAGATCTGAGCGGTTGGGATGTTGGCAATGTAATCGACATGGGATGGATGTTCAGTGGCGCTACTAGTTTTAATCAACCTTTAAGCAATTGGAATGTTAGTAATGTCTTCTATATGGGGGATATGTTCTATGATGCTACTAGTTTCAATCAAGATCTGAGCGATTGGGATGTTGGCAATGTAATCGACATGATGTGGATGTTCTATGGCGCTACTAGTTTTAATCAAGATCTGAGCGATTGGAATGTTGGCAATGTAATCGACATGGGAAGGATGTTCTATGGCGCAACGGATTTTGACCAGGATTTAGGGAGTTGGGATATTTCCAGTTTAGCGGAGGCAGATGGCATGTTTGCTAATGCTGGACTATCAACAGGAAACTATGATAACACGTTAATTGGATGGGCGACGCTCGATGCAGGAGAGACACAGATTCCGTCAAATGTCAATTTTCATGGTGGTAACAGCCAATACTGTTTATCAGAACTTCAAAGGCAGGAACTTATGGATACGTACGGATGGACGATTACCGATGGAGGCTTTGGTTGCAATGAAATTGCATTTATAACGACTTGGGAAGTCACGAGCGGTGATCTAAGCATTACTATTCCGACAACAGGCAGCACCGGATACGATTATATCATAGATTGGGGCGATGGAACCATAGAAACAGGTGTCACAGGAGATACCACGCACAACTATACTGCAGAGGGCATGTATACCGTGTCGATTGTTGGCGATTTCCCAAGAATCTATTTCAACAATGGTGGCGATCGTTTAAAGATTCGAGAAGTTACGCAATGGGGAAGTACGGCCTGGACCAGCATGCAGAACGCATTTATGGGTTGCGGGCAAATGGATATTACCGCTACCGATCTTCCGGATCTGTCTCAGGTGACGAACGTCAATAACATGCTGGCATCTTGTGTAGGCTTAGTGGGCAATTCGAGCTTCAATGCTTGGGACGTCACCAATGTAGAAACTATGCAAGGAATGTTTGCAGGGACTGCTTTTAATCAACCTTTAAGCAATTGGAATGTTAGTAATGTCGTCAATATGGGGGAGATGTTCTATGGCGCTACTAGTTTCAATCAACCATTAAACAATTGGAATGTTGGCAATGTAATCGACATGGGATGGATGTTCGATGGCGCTACTAGTTTTAATCAAGATCTGAGCGGTTGGGATGTTGGCAATGTACTCTACATGAATTGGATGTTCTATGGCGCTACTAGTTTCAATCAACCATTAAACAATTGGAATGTTGGCAATGTAATCGACATGATGTGGATGTTCTATGGCGCTACTAGTTTTAATCAACCTCTGAGCGGTTGGAATGTTGGCAATGTAATCGACATGGGATGGATGTTCTATGGCGCAACGGATTTTGACCAGGATTTAGGGAGTTGGGATATTTCTAGTTTAACCGGGGCAAATGAAATGTTTTATAATGCTACGCTATCTACGGAGAATTATGATAGTACATTGATAGGTTGGGCAACGCTTGATGCGGGAGAAACACAAGTTCCATCCGGTATCACCTTTAATGGAGGAAACAGTCACTATTGTTTGTCTCAAACACAGCGACAAGAATTAATAGATACCCATGGGTGGAGCATTACCGATGGTGGTTTAGATTGTGATACTGGCGATTACTTTGTCATGACATGGCAAACCGATAACCCTGGCGATTCTAGCGACACGTCAATTACGATTCCTACATTTCTGGGAGAAACCTATAACTATTATGTCGATTGGTCCTATGACGGTGTTACCTTCAATGTCGAAGATGCGAACGTTACCGGGGATATCACACACGATTATGGAACGCCAGGAACGTATACCGTTGCCATTAGTGGGACCTTCCCAAGAATTTATTTTGATGATGGAGGCGATCACGATAAGATCTTAACCATTGAACAATGGGGAAGTATCCAATGGACATCTATGGAAGGGGCCTTTGATGATTGCGCCAATTTAAATATTACCAATCCAACCATCGATACGCCGGATCTTTCAAACGTGACAAGTTTGAAAGATATGTTCAGTGACTGTTTGTCCTTTAATGCCAATATAGAAAATTGGGATGTGAGTAATGTTGAGATTTTTGATGAAATGTTCTCTACCTGTATCGTATTCGATCAGCCCTTAAATGGCTGGGCCATGACAAGTGCGACCAGCTTATCCTACATGTTCTATGAAGCGGAATCATTTAACCAGCCACTAAACGGTTGGGTGACAACTAGTGTGACAAATATGGAAGGAGTATTTGCTTCGGCCTTGGCCTTTGATCAAGACCTCAACAATTGGGACACCTCGAATGTAACCTCTATGTATGAAATGTTTGATGCCGCCGAAGTGTTCAATGGCGATGTGTCGACCTGGATTGTCGGTAATGTTGAAGACATGGAAGCCTTATTTGATGGCGCCTATGTATTTAACCAAAATATTTCAGGTTGGGATGTGTCAAACGTAACGAATATGGAAGCTATGTTTTATGGAGCAGAAGCGTTTAATCAAGACATCTCGGGTTGGAATGTAAGCAAGGTCATCAATATGTCCAGTATGTTAAGGAACGCAGATGATTTCGATCAAAATTTGGGGGACTGGGATTTGACAAGTATTGTAGATACAGGAAATAATTCTGGATTAAGAGGTATGTTTGGTTCTGGGCCAGGAGGGATTCAAATGTCATTGGCCAATTATGATGCGACTTTGATCGGTTGGAATACCGATAGTAGTGGCCTTGATGGTGATGGTATTGATGACATTCCACAAAATATCAATTTCGGTGGAGGAAAGAATAAGTATTGCAACAGTGAAATTGAACGCCAGAATTTAATGGATACCCATGGTTGGGCAATAAGCGACAATGGTTATGATGGAAGTTGCTTGTTAAGTGCGGTAGTGTCCCCAATAGTGTATTTACAAGGCACGGCTATTAATCCAAATACTGGAGAGGAAAGCTTAATGCGCGACGATCTTAGAGTCCACGGACTTCTACAAACTACGTCACCTTATGGGGATGCGGCCATAGCAGAGGCCTCAGTGTTCGCAGTGGCGGGCAGCGAAGCTATCGTAGATTGGGTTTGGGTAGAACTCCGTGATGAAAGCGATAATGATGTCGTCATCGATGGCCAATCGGCGCTATTACAACGTGATGGTGACGTAGTAGCCACGGATGGTTTTTCATCCGTGACATTCCAACAACCCGAAGGCAGTTACTTTGTTGTCATTAATCACCGTAACCATGCAGGGATTATGAGCAGTACAGCAGTAAGCTTGAGCGGTATCCTCACCGAAGTTGATCTGTCCTCAGATCTTTCCATGGTCCAAGGGGGCAGCAATTCGGTAGTGCTGTTGGCCAATGGCAGGTATGGGATGTACTCGGGCGACTATGATGGTAACACCCAGATCCAGAACACGGATGCTATTGCTGTAATACAGTTTATAGGGACTTCAGGCTCGGGCTATGAGATCGCCGATATGGACCTTAATACCCAGATCCAGAATGCGGACGTGAACGCACTGATCAATCCCAACATCGGACGGGGGGAGCAGTTTGACAGGCCTAACGCCCCCACAGAGCAGTTATCGACCGATGTGACCTTGGCCTTTGCCAATGCACAGATCACCAATGATGGCGTTGATGACTACTACGAAGCCGATATTGTGATATCTAGCACAACAGACTTTTACGTGGGCTCTGGCCAGGTGTACCTGGACTATGCTACAGCGGCCTTTGGCGAGAATATATCCGCCAATGGGAACATAGAGTACAGCCAACCCGATGGGTCCATACTGGGCTATAGCTTTGGGGCCTTTTCACCAGCGTATAGGGATTTTATAGAGAACGACAATAGCGCTTCAAGGGTGTCACTGTCCTTTCAGCAAAACGTCGGCCTAACCGGACTGGAGACGGCACCGGAGCTACAGATCACTTCGACACCAAAGGTGTTGTTCCATATCAAGATCCGCTATACGGATGTTAGCGAAGAAGCAGGGATGTGTTTCTACAGCGATGGTATTTTTCAGGACCAGTTCTTTACGGCCTGTGGAGGTACCGCCACGGCCGACTGCACAACAACACCCGGCACACAGATCACCAACGACAGCTATGATTGTTCAGAGGCGGGCGTAGGTACCTTAAGCATCGCAAGTTTTGAGACCGATCAAATTCTATTGTACCCTAATCCAACTGGTAGTGATTTTAGAATCAAGGGGCTCAGTACAATAAGCCAAATACGCATTTACGATATCAACGGCCGATTGATATTAGAGGAGCAGCGAAGCGATGATAGGCCCATAGACATGAACGCTTATGATGATGGCGTATACCTTGTAAAGATTACCAGTGACAGCGCCACAGCAACTAAACGATTGATTAAAAAAGCAGAGTAATCCCTTTGCCTAAGTTAAGTAAGATTAAGTGGTATTGAAAAAGGGCTATTGGAATATATTAAAGGGGTAAGTATCCGATAGCCTTGACAACCGCTTTATCCTATTGATAAAGCGGTTTCTCATTTGTATAAAACGTGTTAAATAAGTAATACTACTTATATAATAGGTATTCTTAAGTATTTAATGGATTATACAGTAGTTATAGCTTTATGGGTAATCTTTTAATGCCCCTCTTTATGATAAAACCCCTTATGATGAAGCCTACTGCAATTTCTATTATCAGTATCTATGCTTTGTGTAGGTTCCGATCCTGGGCACAAACCGGTAAAACAATGACTTCTTTATTGCACCTATACTTAGGGCGCATTTTTTTTAACATCAGTCTTTAAATAATACCATTTAAAATTAAGATGGGGTGTAATCAAAACATATGCGGTAAAACACTTTTAAAATATATATATATGAAAAAAATTATAATATTAATTTTAGTACTGGGTTTTTCAGGTATTAATAGCCTGTATGCACAGCAGCAAAACTCGGTTGAATTCTCTGGAAATCCTTTTGTAATTACGGTAAAAACAAATAATAGCGGAGTCTCAGGGGACACCCAATTTGAAATCCCTACGTTCTCGGGAGAAGCCTATAATTATGAAATAGACTGGACCTATGACGGAGTTACCTTTAATGCTGAAAGTACAGGCGTTACAGGTGACGCTCTGCATGACTATGGCGTAGCAGGTACGTATACCATAGCGATACGAGGGACTTTCCCTAGAATTTATTTTAACAATAACGGTCAAAATTCGCACTTGCCTTTGCTTTATGGAGATTCTGACAAGTTAATGACCATTGAGCAATGGGGTGATATCCAATGGAGCTCTATGGAGCGTGCTTTTTATGGATGTGATAACTTCAATATTACCAATCCAGACATTGATACGCCTGATTTGTCTAATGCCACCTCCACGGCTTATGCTTTTGCTGAAACTGATTTAAATGGAGACATTTCAGCCTGGGATGTAAGTACGATAACAAATATGAGTAGTATGTTTTCTTTCGCTGATGATTTCAATCAAGATATTTCGCAGTGGGACGTATTTAATGTAACCAGTATGAAAGAAATGTTTGCTTACGCTGATGATTTCAATCAAGATATTTCGCAGTGGAACGTATCTAATGTAACCAATATGTCAAGTATGTTTGAAGGAGCTTACGTATTTAATCAAGATATTGGTAATTGGGACGTAGGTAACGTTATTGACATGGTGGCTATGTTTGCTTATATATCTGATTTTAATCAAGATCTATCCAATTGGGATGTTAGCTCTGTAGAATCTATGAAGTACATGTTTGAAGGAGCTATCAATTTTGATGGAGATATTTCCAATTGGAATACAGCCCAGGTAACGAACATGTCTAATATGTTTAATGGAGCCACAAACTTTAATCAGGATATTTCCGGTTGGAATGTAGCTCGGGTGACCGACATGGAATTTATGTTTAATGGAGCCGCAAACTTTAATCAGGATATTTCAGGTTGGAACGTCTCTAACGTAGAGAACTTTTATGACATGTTTCAAGGTAGTGCCTTTTCACAAGAAAATTATGATAATTTGCTAATTGGTTGGAGTCAACTCCCATCATTGTATGGCGGTGTCGGATTTGGAACCGATGCAGGATTCTGTCTCGGAGAAACAGCTAAGCAAAACATAATTACCAATTACAATTGGACCTTTACGGATGGTGGTATGGACTGTGATGACATTTTTATTACCCAATGGGAAACCACAGCACCAAATACCACGATAACCATACCGTTTTTAGGAGCGAGTAATCTCATTATCGATTGGGGGGATGGTACTATTGAGTCAGGCTTAGGTGATAATCCATCGCATAACTATATCAATGCTGGAGAATATATCGTAAGCGTATCTGGTAGAACAAATACAATTAACTTTAATAATGGTGGAGACCGATTGAACATTTTAGAGCTTATACAGTGGGGAAGTAATAGATGGACCACCATGGATTCAGCTTTTGCAGGTTGTGCAAATTTAGATGTCACAGCAACAGATACGCCTAATTTGTCAAATACAGATGCATTGAGTGAAATGTTTGCAGGTTGCACCTCACTGGTCGGGACATCGGCATTTGCTTCATGGATCACCAGTAATGTTACTGTGATGAGCGGCACTTTTGAGGGGGCGACCAGTTTTAACCAAGATATAGGAAGCTGGGATACTGGTCAGGTTACCGACTTAAGTAATATGTTTAATAATGCGACGAGCTTTGACCAAAGCCTTGGTGCTTGGGATATCAGTAATATAAATGAAGTCGGTCCTTTTTCGGGTATGCGTAGCATGTTTGAAAATGCTGGAATTTCAACAGAAAACTATGATAACACGTTAATAGGGTGGGCGACGCTTGATGCAGGAGAAACACAAGTTCCTTTAAACATTGTCTTTGATGGGGGAAATAGTCACTATTGCTTAGGAGAAACGGCAAGAAATACCTTAACAGATCCCTCAGGACTCAATTGGACGATTACCGATGGCGGTTTAAGCTGTCCTACCGATATTTTTGTGGCCCCAAAAGTGTATTTACAAGGGGCGGCTGTAAATCCAAATGCAGGCGAGGAGACTTTGATGCGCGATGATTTTCGTGTCGCTAACACAAGTGAAGTCATGATATCCCCATATGGGGATGCTGCTGCACCAGATGATCTACCCGCGTTTTTTAGTTATTCAGGTCCTGGTGCCTTCGTAGATTGGGTCTGGGTAGAACTGCGGGACAAGGATGACCCTTCAGTGGTCATAGCCGGGCAGTCTGGCATGTTGACGCGAAACGGTAATATTGTGGACCCTATGGACATAAGTTTAGCCGTACCGCTAAATTTCTATATACCGGCCGATGCCTATTATGTAGTGGTTAAGCACCGCAACCATGTGGGGATTATGAGCAGTACGGCAGTAAGCTTGAGCGGTACCGTGACCGAAGTTGATCTATCCTCAGATCCTTCCATGGTCGAAGGGGGCAGCAGTTCGGTAGTGCTGTTGGCCAATGGCAGTTACGGGATGTACACGGGCGACTATGATGCCAATGCGCAGATTCAGAACACGGATGCTTATGTGGTAGTACAACTCATTGGTGGTTCGGGCTATGAGGATGCCGATATGGATCTCAACACCCAAATCCAGAACACGGATGTAAATGTACTGATCAGTCCCAACATCGGACGGGGAGAGCAGTTTGGTAGGCCTAGTGTCCCCACAGAGCAGTTATCGACCGATGTGACCTTGGCCTTTGCCAATGCACAGATCACCAATGATGGCGTTGATGACTACTACGAAGCCGATATTGTGATATCGGGCACAACGGACTTTTACGTGGGCTCTGGCCAGGTATACCTGGACTACGCTACAGCGGCCTTTGGCGAGAATATATCCGCCAATGGGAGTATCGAGTACAGCCAACCCGATGGGTCCATACTGGGTTATAGCTTTGGGGCCTTTTCACCGGCCTACAGGGATTTTATAGAGAACGACAACATCACTTCAAGGGTGTCACTGTCCTTTCAGCAAAACGTTGGTATTACCGGACTGGAGACGGCACCGGAGCTACAGATCACTTCGACACCAAAGGTGTTGTTCCATATCAAGATCCGCTATACGGATGTTAGTGAAGATGCAGGGATGTGTTTCTACAGCGATGGTATTTTTCAGGACCAGTTCTTTACGGCCTGTGGAGGTACCGCTACGGCCGACTGTACGACAACGCCAGGTGTACAGATCACTGACGATAGCTATGATTGTTCAGAGGCGGGCGTGGATACTTTGGGTATGACAAGCCTTGAGGGTAATGAGATTTTCTTATACCCTAACCCGGTAGGCACGAGCTTTAGGATCAAGGGACTGGGCACGATGAGCCAAATACGGATTTACGACGTCAGCGGTAGGTTAATCGTCGAGGAGTTGCGTAATGATAAGAGCCCCATAGACATGAGTGCTTATGATGATGGCGTATACCTTGTAAAGATTACCAGTGGCAGCGCTACAGTAATTAAACGATTGATTAAAAAATCCGAGTAATCCCTTTGTTTAAGTTAGGTAAGATTAAGTGGTATTGAAAAAGGGCTATTGGAAGTATAGTAAAGGGGCAAGTATCCGATAGCTTTGACAACCGCTTTATCAATATGATAAAGCGGTTTCTCATTTGTATAAAACGTGTTAAATAAGTAATACTACTTATATAATAGGTGTTATTAAGTATTTAATGGATTATACAGTAGTTATAGCTTTAAGGGTAATCTTTAATGCCCCTCTTTATGATAAAACCCCTTATGATGAAGCCTACTGCAATTTCTATTATCAGTACCTATGCTTTGTGTATGTTCCGATCCTGGGCACAAACCGGTAAAACATCAGATTGTATTGATCAAACAGCTATGAATGGCTCCAATATGGGAGGCGGCCAATTCGCCCTTTACCTAACCTTTCTTTCTGATTGTGATAGGATATTTGGACGGTTTTGTGGTTCGGAACAGCAACCAATCTCCGAAGCCACAACCATTGAATTACCTAACATCGTCAACCTCAGTGCTAGAGTAGCCTATGACTTTGCCATAATATTTAGTTCTGAAGATAACTTCTGGTTGATTTAAAAATTAAAATCGTATGAAACTTTCAATTAACTCACTAATTATTGTTTGCTGCCTGTTTTTTGGGTTACAGCGCACACATGCACAGTGCGATGATACCAGTGATATTATTCAAAATGATACGGATTACGACCCGCTTGAGATGCAAGGTACTATGACTTTGAATAATGCTACCTTAAGTCCAATCACAGAAACAGATGCCTTTGGGCTTGTTCCAATTCTATTAATCGATAACGATGGAACGGATCCTGTGATAGGCACCTTTAATAACCTTCCCGAGGGCACTGGAATCGTTTTTGGAGACTTCGAAAGTATGATTAGTTATGTGGGTGGCGACGGCAACGATGTGGTCTTACGACCCGATGGGGTTGATCCAGTGGCCATTTGTCAAAACATCGCAGTACCTGTTGGTCTCAATGGAGTGACGGTCACGGGAGATCAAATTGACGGCGGTTCAACAGATGATGTAGGCATAGCAGAATTTCTGATTAATGGGGAACCTTCTGTAGCCTTCACCTATGAAGACCTTGGCGATAACCCGGTTACGCTTACCGTTGTTGATGCTATGGGAAATACCGCAGAATGCACGGCTACGGTAACCCTCACCATTGATGAAACGGAATCCTTTACCACCCAATGGGAAACGACCTCAAATAATGAAACGATTAGCATACCCACAGCAGGTACGGGATACAATTATGTCGTAGATTGGGGCGACGGGACCATTGCGACGGGTATTACAGGTAATGCTACGCATAGTTATGCTACTGCAGATACCTATACCGTCCGTGTTTTGGGGGATTTTCCACACATCTATTTTAATAATGGAGGAAATCGTTTAAAGCTCGTTGAAATACAACAATGGGGCGCCATTGCATGGGATTCTATGGAAAGCGCTTTCCGTGGGTGTGAGAATCTAATTATTTCTGCTACCGATGCACCTGATTTATCAAATGTCACCAATATGGAAAGGATGTTTCAGGCAGCAGGGAATAATATAGATATCAATCTATGGGCCGATATTTCACATTGGGATGTAAGCCATGTTGAGAATATGTCTTCGCTCTTCAGGGAATCCAATTTCAATCAAGATATCTCTTCTTGGACTGTTGATAGTGTATCGGACATGAAGCGCATGTTTCAGGCTAATTCGCAATTCAATCAAAATATTTCATCATGGAATGTAGGCAATGTGACCACTATGTATGGCATGTTTTTTGGCGCCTCAAGTTTCGATCAAGACCTTTCGATTTGGGATGTGAGCCAAGTACAAATTATGCGCGATATGTTTAGAAATGCCACTAGTTTTGATCAGGATTTAGGAGCTTGGGATATTTCAAGCTTACGATCTACTACAATGCTAGGTATGCTCTCTAATGTGGCATTGTCTACCGAAAATTATGATAGGACATTGATAGGCTGGGCCACTTTAGATGCTGGCGAAACTCAAATTCCGACAGGAGTCACATTCGATGGTGGTAATAGCCAATACTGTTTAGGGGAAGCCGCAAGAAATACCTTGACTGATCCTACAGGATTCAACTGGGCGATTACCGATGGTGGCTCAAATTGTACGGATGCATTCATAACCACTTGGGAAATCACTTCGGCCAATGAGAACATTTTGATAGGAACTGGAACCTACTACGCTGTAGATTGGGGGGATGGTACCATTGAATTTGGTGTTACAGATGAAGCCACACACGAATATGGACTACCAGGTACCTATACCGTTTCCATTATTGGAGATTTTACAAGACTCTTAATCCATGGAAAATCGAATGATATGCTCGAGATTCAAGAGGTTCAACAATGGGGAACTAGCGTTTGGGATTCATTTGCATCAGCTTTTCGTGGTTGTGTGAATTTGGATATAACCGCTACAGACATACCTAACCTTTCCAATGTTACGGACCTGCGCAAAATGTTTATCTATTGTACATCCCTTACAGGAAACGAATCCTTTAATCTATGGGATGTTTCAAATGTTGAAGGGATGGAATCGATGTTTTTAGGGGCTAGTAATTTCAATCAACCCTTAGACCTGTGGAATGTGGGGAATGTCACTTCCATGCTAGAGATGTTCAGTGGTGCTACTAGTTTTAATCAAGATCTGAGCGGTTGGGATGTAAGCAATGTAAGCGACATGAGATGGATGTTCGATGGCGCAACGGATTTTGACCAGGATTTAGGGAGTTGGGATATTTCCAGTTTAGCCATGGCAGATGGCATGTTTCTCAATGCGGGTTTATCAACAGAAAACTATGACAACACGTTGATTGCTTGGGCGACCTTAGATGCGGGTGCTGGCGAAACGCAAATACCTTCAAGCATCACTTTTGATGGAGGAAGCAGTCACTATTGTTTATCCCAAACACAGCGACAAGAATTAATGGATACCTATGGGTGGACCATCTCGGATGGAGGGAAATCTCCGGTTTGTTTTGATTCTGACAGTTTTGTAACCGTTTGGGAAACCACTTCGGATAACGAAAGTATCACCATCCCAACAACGGGTTCAGGATACAGCTACAATATAAGTTGGGGGGATGGCACAATTGATACTGGTTTTACGGGTGATGCGATACACCAATATGCTACGGCAGGGACCTATACCGTGTCTATTGTTGGTGATTTCCCAAGAATCTATTTCAACAATGGTGGTGATCGCTTTAAGATTCGAGGAGTTACGCAATGGGGAAGTACGGCCTGGACCAGTATGGAGTCGGCATTTACAGGTTGCGAGCATTTGGATATTACCGCTACCGATCTTCCGGATCTGTCTCAGGTGACGAATGCCTATAACATGCTGGCATTTTGTGTAGGCTTAGTGGGCGATTCGAGCTTCAATGCTTGGGACGTCTCCAATGTAGAAACTATGCAAGGAATGTTTGCAGGAGCCACGAACTTTAATCAAGATATTAGTAACTGGAATGTCTCGTATGTAGAAAGCATGAACGAAATGTTTTCTGAAGCCACAAATTTCAATCAAGATCTGAGCAGTTGGGATGTTAGCAATGTAGACGACATGAGATGGATGTTCGAAGGTGCTCAAAGCTTTAATCAACCATTAAGTAATTGGAATGTGGGGAATGTCACTTCCATGCGAGAGATGTTCAGTGGCGCTACTAGTTTTAATCAAGATCTGAGCGGTTGGGATGTTGGCAATGTAGTCGACATGATGCGGATGTTCGATGGCGCAACGGATTTTGACCAGGATTTAGGGAGTTGGGATATTTCCAGTTTAGCGGAGGCAGACGGCATGTTTATCAATGCGGGTTTATCAACAGAAAACTATGACAACACGTTGATTGCTTGGGCGACCTTAGATGCGGTTGCTGGCGAAACGCAAATACCTTCAAGCATCACTTTTGATGGAGGAAACAGTCACTATTGTTTGTCCCAAACACAGCGACAAGAATTAATAGATACCTATGGATGGACCATCTCGGATGGAGGGAAATCTTCGATTTGTTTTGATTCTGACAGTTTTGTAACCGCTTGGGAAACCACTTCGGATAACGAAAGTATCACCATCCCAACAACGGGTTCAGGATACAGCTACAATGTAAGTTGGGGGGATGGCACAATTGATACTGGTTTTACGGGTGATGCGATACACCAATATGCTACGGCAGGGACCTATACCGTGTCTATTGTTGGTAATTTCCCAAGAATCTATTTCAACAATGGTGGAGACCGTTTAAAGATTCAAGAAGTTACGCAATGGGGAAGTACGGCCTGGACCAGTATGGCGTCGGCATTTAGGGGTTGCGAGCATTTGGATATTACCGCTACCGATCTTCCGGATCTGTCTCAGGTGACGAATGCCTATAACATGCTGGCATTTTGTGTAGGCTTAGTGGGCGATTCGAGCTTCAATGCTTGGGACGTCTCCAATGTAGAAACTATGCAAGGAATGTTTGCGGGAGCCACGAACTTTAATCAAGATATTAGTAACTGGAATGTCTCGTATGTAGAAAGCATGAACGAAATGTTTTCTGAAGCCACAAATTTCAATCAAGATCTGAGCAGTTGGGATGTTAGCAATGTAGACGACATGAGATGGATGTTCGAAGGTGCTCAAAGCTTTAATCAACCATTAAGTAATTGGAATGTGGGGAATGTCACTTCCATGCGAGAGATGTTCAGTGGCGCTACTAGTTTTAATCAACCTCTAAACAATTGGGATGTTGGCAATGTAGGCGACATGAGATGGATGTTCGATGGGGCCATTGGTTTTGACCAGGATTTAGGGAGTTGGGATATTTCCAGTTTAACCGAGGCAGATGGCATGTTTATCAATGCGGGTTTGTCTACAGAAAACTATGACAACACCTTAATTGCTTGGGCGACCTTAGATGCGGTTGCTGGCGAAACGCAAATACCTTCAAGCATCACTTTTGATGGAGGAAGCAGTCAGTATTGTTTATCCCAAACACAGCGACAAGAATTAATGGATACCTATGGATGGAACATCTCGGATGGTGGAAAACCTTCGGTTTGTTTCAATTCTGATAGTTTTGTAACCGTTTGGGAGACCACTTCGGATAACGAAAGTATCACCATCCCAACAACGGGTTCAGGATACAGCTACAATGTAAGCTGGGGGGATGGCACAATTGATACAGGTTTTACAGGTGATGCCACGCATCAATATGCTACAGCAGGGACCTATACCGTGTCTATTGTTGGTAATTTCCCAAGAATCTATTTCAACAATGGTGGAGACCGTTTAAAGATTCGAGAAGTTACGCAATGGGGAAGTATAGCCTGGGCTAGTATGGCGTCGGCATTTATGGGTTGCGAGCATTTGGATATTACCGCTACCGATCTTCCGGATCTGTCTCAGGTGACGAATGTCTATAATATGCTGGCATCTTGTGTAGGCTTAGTGGGCAATTCGAGCTTCAATGCTTGGGACGTCACCAATGTAGAAACTATGCAAGGAATGTTTGCAGGAGCCACGAACTTTAATCAACCTCTAAACAATTGGGATGTTGGCAATGTAAGCGACATGAGATGGATGTTCGATGGGACCCTCAGTTTTGACCAGGATTTAGGGAGTTGGGATATTTCCAGTTTAGCCGAGGCAGATGGTATGTTTCTCAATGCGGGTTTATCAACAGAAAACTATGATAACACCTTAATTGGTTGGGTGACCTTAGATGCGGGTGCTGGCGAAACGCAAATACCTTCAAGCATCACTTTTGATGGAGGAAACAGCCACTATTGTTTATCCCAAACACAGCGACAAGAATTAATAGATACCTATGGATGGACCATCTCGGATGGAGGAAAACTTTCGGTTTGTTTCAATTCTGATAGTTTTGTAACCGTTTGGGAAACCACTTCGGATAACGAAAGTATCACCATCCCAACAACGGGTTCAGGATACAACTACAATGTAAGTTGGGGGGATGGCACAATTGATACTGGTTTTACGGGTGATGCAACACACCAATATGCCACGGCAGGGACCTATACCGTGTCTATTGTTGGTGATTTCCCAAGAATCTATTTCAACAATGATGGCGATCGTTTTAAGATTCGAGAAATTACACAATGGGGAAGTATAGCCTGGGCCAGTATGGAGTCGGCATTTAAGGGTTGCGGGGAAATGGATATTACCGCTACCGATGTTCCGGATCTGTCTCAGGTGACCAATGCCTATAACATGCTGACATCTTGTGTAAGCTTAGTGGGCAATTCGAGCTTCAATGCTTGGGACGTCTCCAATGTAGAAACTATGGAAGTCATGTTTGCAGGAGCCATTAACTTTAATCAAGACATTAGCAACTGGAATGTAACGGCGGTTGAGAGTATGGCGTATATGTTCATTGGGGCAAGCCTCTTCAATCAAGATCTGAGCGGTTGGGATGTTGGCAATGTACTCTACATGAATTGGATGTTCAGTGACGCTATTAGTTTTAATCAAGATCTGAGCGGTTGGGATGTTGGCAATGTAATCGACATGGGATGGATGTTCGATGACGCTACTAGTTTTAATCAAGATCTGAGCGGTTGGGATGTTAGCAATGTAAGCGACATGGCATGGATGTTCTATAACGCAACGGATTTTGACCAGAATTTAGGGCGTTGGGATATTTCCAGTTTAACCAGGGCAGATGGCATGTTTAGCAATGCGGGTTTATCAACAGAAAACTATGATAGTACATTAGTAGGGTGGGCGACGCTTGATGCAAGTGAAACACAAGTTCCATCCGGTATCACCTTTAATGGGGGAAACAGTCACTATTGTTTGTCTCAAACACAGCGACAAGAATTAATAGATACCTATGGCTGGAGCATTACCGATGGTGGTATAGATGCCGACTGTCCTAATGATAGCGATGCTTTTGTTACCGAATGGGTGACATCTACTGATAACGAAAGTATTACTGTTCCTACCAACGCCATATACACCTATAATTATGATATAGATTGGGGGGATGGTCATATTGATTGGAATGTTAATGGCGATGCCACGCACAGTTATACAACAGCAGGGACGTACAGGGTAAGGATCTTCGGAGAGTTTCCAGCCATCTATTTTAATGATGCGGTTTCACCTCCGGCTGAAAATTCACTAAGAATTCGAAGTGTTGAACAATGGGGGACCATACAATGGCAATCTATGGCAAATGCTTTTACGGGCTGCAGATTTATGGACGTCACCGCAACGGATATTCCAGACCTTTCTCAAGTGATAAGTATGAACAGTATGTTCTTTCACTGCAAATCTTTAATTGGGGATGCAAGTATTAATAATTGGGATGTGACAAACGTGATAGACATGTCTTGGATGTTTGCAGGTACTACTCCTTTTAATCAACCTTTGAGCAATTGGAATGTGTCTAACGTATCTAATATGGAATATATGTTTTTAAATGATACTAATTTTAATCAGCCCTTAAATGCTTGGAATGTGTCTAACGTATCTAATATGGCGTATATGTTTAGTCGAGCTGTTTTTAATCAGCCTTTGAATAATTGGGACGTGTCCAATGTATCCACAATGGAACGTATGTTTGATCGCTCTGTTAATTTTGATCAGGATTTAGGAGATTGGGATATTTCCAGTTTGACAAATGCTGAGGATATGTTTTTTAATACTGGATTATCGACAGCCAACTACGATAGTACTTTAATAGGATGGAACAATGATAGTAGCGGACTTCCCAACGATGGAATTGATGATATACCCTCTGGAATCACCTTTAAAGGAGGAAACAGTAACTATTGTTTGTCTCAAACACAGCGACAAGAATTAATAGATAGCTATGGCTGGAGCATTACAGATGGTGGTCTTGATTCAAGTTGTCCTACCGATATTTTTGTAGCCCCAAAAGTGTATTTACAAGGGGCGGCTGTAAATCCAAATGCAGGCGAGGAGACTTTGATGCGCGATGATTTTCGTGTCACTAACACAAGTGAAGTCATGATATCCCCATATGGGGATGCTGCTGCACCAGATGATCTACCCGGGTTTTTTAGTTATTCAGGTCCTGGTGCCTTCGTAGATTGGGTCTGGGTAGAACTGCGAGATAAGGATGACCCTTCAGTGGTCATAGCAGGGCAGTCTGGCATGTTGACGCGAAACGGTAATATTGTGGACCCTATGGATATAAGTTTGGCCGTACCACTAAATTTCTATGTACCGGCCGATGCCTATTATGTAGTGGTTAACCACCGCAACCATGTGGGGATTATGAGCAGTACGGCAGTAAGCTTGAGCGGTACCGTGACCGAAGTTGATCTGTCCTCAGATCCTTCCATGGTCGAAGGGGGCAGCAGTTCTGTAGTGCTGTTGGCTAATGGCAGTTACGGGATGTACACGGGCGACTATGATGCCAATGCGCAGATCCAGAACACGGATGCCTATGTGGTAGTACAACTCATTGGTGGTGCGGGCTATGAGGATGCCGATATGGATCTCAATACACAAATCCAGAACACGGATGTGAATGTACTGATCAGTCCCAACATTGGACGGGGAGAGCAGTTTGGTAGGCCTAGTGTCCCCACAGAGCAGTTATCGACCGATGTGACCTTGGCCTTTGCCGATGCACAGATCACCAATGATGGCGTTGATGACTACTACGAAGCCGATATTGTGATATCGGGCACAACGGACTTTTACGTGGGCTCTGGCCAGGTGTACCTGGACTATGCTACAGCGGCCTTTGGCGAGAATATATCCGCCAATGGGAACATAGAGTACAGCCAACCCGATGGGTCCATACTGGGTTATAGCTTTGGGGCCTTTTCACCGGCCTACAGGGATTTTATAGAGAACGACAACATCGTTTCAAGGGTATCACTGTCCTTTCAGCAAAACGTTGGCCTAACCGGACTGGAGACGGCACCGGAGCTGCAGATCACTTCGACACCAAAGGTGTTGTTCCATATCAAGATCCGCTATACGGATGTTAGTGAAGATGCAGGGATGTGTTTCTACAGCGATGGTATTTTTCAGGACCAGTTCTTTACGGCCTGTGGTGGTGCGGCCACGGCAGATTGTACCAACACACCAGGTGTACAGATCACTGACGATACCTATGACTGTTCAGAAGCGGGCGTAGGTACCTTAAGCATCGCAAGTTTTGAGACCGATCAAATTCTATTATACCCTAACCCGGTAGGCACGAGCTTTAGGATCAAGGGACTGGGCACGATGAGCCAAATACGGATTTACGACGTCAGCGGTAGGTTAATCGTAGAGCAGCCGCGTAATGATGAGAGCCCCATAGACATGAGGGCTTATCGTGATGGCGTATACCTTGTAAAGATTACCAGTGGCAGCGCTACAGTAATTAAACAATTGATTAAAAAATCCGAGTAATCCCTTTGTTTAAGTTAGGTAAGATTAAGTGGTATTGAAAAAAGGCTATTGGAAATATATTATGGGGTAAGTATCCGATAACCTTGACAACCGCTTTATCAATATTGATAAAGCGGTTTCTCATTTATAGCCAACTAAGACCTGTTAAATAAGTAATACTACTTATATAATAGGTATTCTTAAGTATTTAATGAGCCATACAGTGGTTATAGCTTTGTGAAGTAACTTTTTAATACCCCTTATGGTGAACTTCTGTAATTTCTATAATTGGTGCCTCTTTTTTGTGTATTCCGATACGAGTAACATCACAGCCTATGGGGCTGGATTAATAGCAGATACTTCAGTGCTCACGGTCGTGGGCACTGAAGCTATCATCAACAGGATGTCACTATGCAAGTCTATGATTAAAAAGAGCAATTAAACTTAACCTAATATGATATATACAATGAAAGCACTTAAATATGTTTTAATTCTGGCGATACTTTGGACTAATGTTATCCGTAGCCAGGATATTACGTTGACCTTCGCCAATGCAGAGATTACGAATGATGGCGTTGATGACTACTACGAAGCCGATATCATGATAGAGAGCACAACAGACTTTTATGTTGGCTCAGGGCAATTATACTTAGATTACAATATAACTGCTTTTGGGGAGTACATTTCGGCCAATAGTAATATGGAGTACAGCCAACCCGATGGATCGATTCTGGGTTTTAGCTTTGGTATGTTTTCACCGGCCTATAAAGATTTTGTTCAGAACGATAATACCAGCTCAAGAGTGTCCCTATCCTTTCAACAGAATATCGCTTTGGCAGGGTTGGAAACAGCACCTGTTATACAGATCACCTCTATTCCAAAAGTCTTACTACATATTAAAATGCGCTATGTCGATGCGAACGTGGCCCCCGGTATCTGCTTCTTTAGTGATGGGGTGTTTCAAGACCAGTTCATTACGGCCTGTGGTGGTACCGGTATTGCAGATTGTACCAATAATCCAGGGACTCAAATCACTAATGACACTTATGATTGTTCAGCTGCCACATTGAGTACTGCTTACACATATAATAACACATGGTCCCCATCAGACCCTAATGGGGTATCCACGGCTTCCGATAATATCAATATTGTTGCCGGCAATGCGACGCTATCATCCAATACGGATTGTGACAACATTAACATCAGTGCCGGTGCCGGTCTCACTGTAAATAGCGGTGTTACCCTTACGACAGCCTCAGGAATGGTATTGGAATCCACATCGACCAGTTATTCGAGTGTGATCTTGGACGGTACCTTAACCGGGACGGCCACTTACAGGCGCCATGTGAACCAAACAGCGTCATCAGGTGGCAACGACCTGATCTCACCGCCGGTCTCGGGTGAGACCTTCGACAACCTCTTGGCTTCGAACAGCAATATCGTTTCCAATGCCGGAAATACTTTATACCTGTTCGGACCTTTTGACAAAGCCTCGGCATCCTACATGACCTATGCCAATACCGAAACGGTAGCATTAACAGCAGGCTTAGGGTATAGAGCAGCAACAACCGATAATAGTACCTTGAGCTTTAGTGGAGGTATCAACCAGTCTGATGTGAACATACCGGTCGTAGATTCAGGTCCGAGTTTTAGTGCATGGAACCTGATCGGTAATCCCTATCCGAGTTATCTCAATGTACAGGATTTTCTGAACAATGCGACCAATGCGGCCCTATTGGACGAGACCAACGTAGGGATCTATGGTTATGACGGTGATGCCTCGGACGGTTGGGTGATCTATAATTTGAACACCACGGATGCCAATACAGTAATCGCTCCGGGACAGGGCTTTTTTGTAGCCGTAGAGGCCAATGGTTCCATAGCCTTTACACCGAGCATGAGACGACATGGTAGTGGTGACGATTTTATTTCGGGGAGAAACACCAATACCAACCAACATTTGAGATTACAATTGAACACGACCAATGATAGCGCACACACGGATTTTTATTTCAATACGAGTTCAACGGATGGTCTAGACCCGGGCTATGACGCTGCGGTCTTTGGCAATACGGCAGGTGATTTTGCGATATATTCACATTTATTGGAAGCTAACCAAGGTGTAGACTTGGCCATTCAATCCTTATTGGAGGATCGCTTAGCGGATGCTATAATTCCTTTAGGGATCAACACCGGTGCAGGGGAACAGTTAAGGATAAGTATAGCCAGCTCAAGCTTAGGGCAGGATGTCGATGTTTACCTTTTGGATACCCAAGAAAACACGGCGACCCATTTAAATACAGAAGATTTTGTAATCACTCCCATAGAGGATTTAATCGGTACGGGACGATTTTATATAGGGCTTAACCAACAGATCTTGGGGAATCCGGAAACCGATTTAAACCACCTTCAGATATATACGTTGAGTGATGTTGATCAATTGGTCATCAGGGGAGCCATTAACCAGCACACAAAGGCCAAATTATACGATATTAACGGTAGGATTGTACTGAGTAAGGCGATCGAAGTAGACCGTAATTATAACACTTTGGATACATCCAATCTACAGACAGGAGTATACATCATAGAATTGTTGCACAGTACAGCAACATATACACAAAAGGTAATCATTGATTAATGTGGGCTAAACATGAGAGGAGAAAATCATATCGGTCGTAAAGAAGCCCTAAGCAAAATGGGAAGATATGCGGTATTGACGGCCATAGGGACTTACATTGTACTTACGCCTAATTTGGCGCAATCGTCATCTCCTCCTGATCCTGGGGGCAATCCTTTTGATTAAAAAACTTCCTGTTAAATGCAAAAAAATGCAAATGAAAACTGATAATAAATTTAAAAAAATAATTCAGGAATCCACCTAGAGAGAACGCAGTTCTGAATTATATCGTTCAATATTGATTAATAGCGAAAAAGCACTATACTGTTTGCTTAAAGGGGTAAGGTAAACAAACAGTAGTGCAACGAAACCTCCTTAAGAAATTAAGGGGGTTTTTTATTTAGGACACTTTAAACGTTTTGCGAACTAAAGAAGATTTAAAATCTTTTTAATCTTTAGGTAAGTATCACTACGTATAAAATACGAGCCGGTACGTATAGGTCAAAGCTCAGTATATCTTATTTTTGTATAGTCCAGAATGAGTGGTCTCTTTTAAAGAACCAAAAAATGCTATGGAAAAAAAGAAACCCCTAATAGTATTAATGCTATGTTTTCTATTGATAAGCAATTTCAGTAGAGGTCAGGATGCATCACTCGAATCCGCGGTTCATAATTTAAAGGAAAAAGTAAAGGTTTCAAATGGAGGTGCAAAATTAGAGCTTTTAGATAGCCTGTGTTGGCTTACTAGGGATAAACTAGAATTTCAATACGACTCTATCGTAAAGGCCACCATCACTTACGCCGTAGAATTAGATTCCTTTAATATCGCTAATCGGCAAGCGGCACGATTAATATGGTCGTATGCCAATAGATTGGGTAGGCCAAAGGATGGGAAAGCCTTCTTTGAGTATTTCGATGGACTGAAGTTACCGGTTCAAAATAATGGGCTATTGGCCCGATTTTATCTTAACGCTGGGGATGCGTATTATTTCTCCGAAGACGCAGTAAAGGCTATTGAACTTTATGATGTAGCTGCCACCTATGCCCTTAAACAAGGGGATTCTATACTCTATGGAACATCAAAAAAATACATAGCAGATGCCTATATCCGCAGTGGTAAGTTAGCAGAGGCTTCTAGAATGTTACAGGAAGTGGAAGCCCTTTATTTAAAGACAAAAGATACGATTCGATTGGTGAATACCAAGAGTTCCAGAGCCGATTTATACAGCATGAATGGGTTTTATGAAGAAGCAAAGACGGAGCGAGACGAGGTTATTGAATTGGCCAAAAAAGTGAATTACGAATCAGGGTTGATATCCGCATTACTCAATGCGGCCATAGATGATAGTTTTAATGAACACACAGAGCAAACATTAGATAATTTAAAGTTAGCACTGATCTATGCCCGCAATTCTGAAGAAGTTAAGGGCAGGTACGAGCCGCAAATACTCATTAAGTTACTTCAGGAATATTCGAAAGCAAATTATTTGGATAAGGCAGAAGAAACACATGTTGAGATTCAATCAGCTCCTGAACGCTATCGAACCGGGTACTTCGAAGATGCATATCACAAAAGTCTGGGGTATTATTATTTTGCTAAAAAGGATTATGCAAAAGCATTGGAATTTGCTCAGAAACACTTCGATTTTCAAATACAAAATAACACCGTTGAAAATATTAAAAGTGCCCACGACCTGTTGTATGATATTTTTGAAGCCACCGGACAATCCAAATTAGCCTTGTACCATTACAAAAAGGCTACAATACTCAATGACTCCTTATTAAGTCTTAAGCGTTCCAATGCCTTGTCGTATTATCAAACCTTATATGAAACGGAGAAGCGTGATGCTAAAATCGCCTCGCAAGAATCTGAGATTACCGTTTTAGATGCCCAAAACAAGGTGAAGCAACAATGGCTGGTTATTGGAGGCATTGGTTTATTGGCTGTATTTTCTTTTATCTATTTAATCCGAGCGCGTCGTTTTGCAATGGCTAAGAAATCACTACAAGAACAATTTTCACGAGACCTTATTAATGGTCAGGAAGAAGAGCGCTTGCGATTAGCTAGAGAATTACACGATAGTGTGGGCCAAAAATTGATGTTGCTGAGCAAAACGACAAGGAACAGTGGAAATAATAACGCTGAGGTTCTGGCTAAAGATACATTAGAGGAAGTAAGAACAATTTCTAGAGGCTTGCATCCTTCAAATTTAGAACGTTTGGGCTTAACCGAATCTATTAATGCCTTAGTGTATAATATTAATGCCAATACCGAATTGTTTTTTACCGAAGATATCGACAATATTGATAATATCCTTTCCAAGGCTTCCGAATTGCATTTATACCGTATTCTTCAAGAAGTATTGAGCAATATCGTAAAACATTCAGAAGCAAAGGCGGTGAAAATGGCAGTGAAGAAAACAGATGGCAAGATTAATATAGTCGTAAGTGATAATGGCAAAGGCTTTGATTTTAGAGCAAAATATAGGCATATGAGTTTAGGATTAAAAACCTTGCTTGAACGCACTAAAATTATTGGAGGACAGATCAATATAGACAGCAATGACTATAAGGGCACCACAATGATATTAAATATTCCGATTTAGTCTATGATGAAAAAACTGCTTCTTTTTTTGGGATTAATCGTTTCAACTTGTGTTTTCACTCAGGAAGATTTGCAAGTAAAAGTTGATGCGTTAAAGGCGAAAATTTCTAACGTAAATGATGGCGAAAAGCTACAATTAATGGATAGTTTAGTGCAGCTGATCGGTTACCATTCAAAGCCGGAATTTAAATACGATTCCATAATTAGGGCCACCATCGATTTAGCTATTAAACAACAGGATTATAATAGGGCTGCAAAGCTGACCGGAGAACTTATTTTCGTTTTAGTGAACCTCAAAGGAAATTCTGAAGAAGGCCTAAAACTATTTAAGGCTACTTTAAATAAGAATTGGGAAATTACCGATAAATCGACGTTGGCCGTCTTATATAGTGGAGGAGCGGATAGTTTTTTAGAATCGGGTCTAGAAGCCGAGTCTATTCACTATTATGAAGCGGCTGAAAAGCTTTTTCTAGGGGCTAAGGATTCGATCCAGTATGCCAAAGTTAAGGGATACAAGGCCTATGCACTATCGCTTATGGGGGAATTTGCATCGGCCTCCCAAGAATACCAAAAAGCACTTTCGGTATTTATGAATAGAGGAGATAACGAAAATATTCTCAAGCTAAGGATTGGCCTATCCATCCTCTATAGCCAAAATAGGTTTTATGATGAAGCTGAAAAGGAATACTTGGCCATTGACTCCTTATCCTTTGGGGTGAAAGACTACGGCGCCTACCTAGCCAATCTAGGAAATATGGCCTACGATTATGCCGTCCAGGGTGCCTATAAAAAAAGCATTGCATGCAATAAGCGAAAGTTGGCTGTCATAGACCTTCATCCAGAATTTGATTTTTTCGCACCTTACAGTTTTCAGGCTTTGGCACTCGACTATACGGCGACCGATAGTTTGGATAAAGCAAGATTATATATACATAAATTGAAAGCATTTTTAGATAGGGATCCGGAAAATTATGGTCTCAAAGATCTTTATATTGAAGCTGAGACTCAGCTTTTACTAGCAGAAGGAGATTTGTCCAAAGCCGAGGCCAAAGCTAAAGCGCTCCTCGACATGCGACAGGGAACTAAGGATTATGAAGTAATCATGGAAGTACACGAATTGTTGTACGGCATCTACGAGGCTAAGAAAAACCAACCACAAGCCCTAAAACATCTAAAGGTTTACACCAAAATTAAGGACTCCATTGAGAGCGTGCAAAAAGCGAGGGCGCTGTCTTACTACCAAACCTTATATGAAACGGAGAAGCGCGATGCCAAAATCGCTTCTCAAGAATCTGAGATATCTATATTAGATGAGAAAAATAAAGTCAAAAGACAGTGGATTGTATTTGGTGGATTAGGGCTTTTAGCCTTATTTTCCATAATCTACTTAGTCCGTACGAAGCGATTTGCCGTGACCAAGCAAAAAATGCAAGAATCTTTTTCTCAGAACCTTATACAGGAACAGGAGCGCGAACGTTCGCGTTTGGCACGAGAATTACACGATAGTGTAGGTCAAAAACTCATGTTGCTGAGTAAATCCACTAAAGCCAGAGGTGATACTAATGTTGAAGCTTTAGCAAAAGATTCCTTAGCGGAGGTACGTGCTATCTCAAGAGGTTTGCACCCGTCAAATCTTGAGCGATTAGGATTGACCGAGGCTATCAATGCCTTGATCTATGATATTAACGCCAATACGGAATTGTTTTTTACGGAGGACATAGATAATATTGACAATGTGCTGTCTAAAGATGCGGAATTACATGTCTATCGCATTATTCAGGAGTCCCTGAGTAATATTGTAAAACATGCCGAGGCGAAAGCGGTGAAGATGGAAGTGAAGAAAGGAGCTAAAGGCATTAACGTCGTGCTTAGCGATAATGGAAAAGGTTTTGATTTTGAATCGAAATATAAAAGCATGAGCCTGGGTCTGAAAACCCTGTTCGAACGCGCCAAAATCATTGACTCGCGGTTGCATTTGAGTAGTGAATTTAACAAAGGCACTACATTAACCTTAACTATTCCAATCTAACTAAAGATGAAAAGAGTTATCGTTTTTTTAGGATTAATTAGTGTGCTATATGGCTATACACAGGACGATCTGAAGCCCAAAGTGGATGCGTTGCTAAACCAAATCGGGCAGACGGAACAATTACAAGAACTGATATTGCTAGATAGTTTAACGCGCTTGGTGATGGACAAGCCAGAGTTTCAGTACGACTCCATTGCTCAGGTAACCATTACCAAGGCCATGGACCAAGATTCTATAAGAATGGCCGTACAGCATTTTGCAGATCTTATTTTTTACCATGGCAATGTATCGCAATTCCCTGAAAAGGGTATTGTTGTTTATGATAAATTCAAACATCTAATTGACAACTCAATAGATAATGAATTACTGTGTTTATTGAATAGGTACACTGGGGATCTTCAATTTTATTCGGGAAAATTACAAGAATCCATTTCGTTTTATGAAAAGGCAGAACAATTTGCTTTAGCGGCCAATGATAGCATCGAATATGCTATAGCCCGATCGTCCAAAGCAAGAGCGATTTTAGATAAGGGTAATTATGTGGAGAGCTCTAAATTACTCGCTCAGACCGCTAAATTATTTACAAGGTACAAAGATACCTTCTATTTAACGGGAGCAAGGTGTAGTTTGTCCATATTGTACAGTAAAATGGGTTTCATCGAAGCAGCAAAAAAAGAGCGCGATGAGGTAATAAAACTGGCATCATTGCAGAAGGATTATCTTGGCTTACCGTCCTATTTTCACAATGCATCAATTGATGCCTATAAAACAGGTGATCAAGTAGCGCGCATCGCCAATTTAAAAAACGCCTATAGGGATGGCTTAAAATCAGACGAGGGATTCCCGCTAAAACCGATTATTGTATTCGAACTCTTGCGAGCCTACGCCGAAACGGACAGCTTAACTAAAGCAAAGGTCTATTATGATAAAGCCCATACCTTGTATACGCAAAGCGATGCCATTCCCTATGAAGATTTTTACAGGGTAGCCCTCGCTGCTTATTATGAAGCTAAGGGTCAACCCGAAAAGGCTTTGGTCGAAGCGCAAAAGGCTTTAGAACTATTGCAAGATATCAATGACGTCGAAGGTATTTTTGAAGCCTATGAAAGATTGGGAAAAATATACAAGCGCTTAGGCGATCTTGAAAATGCCTATGTCTACAATACAAAATTTATAGCGCTTAAAGATTCTGTAAATAACATACAAAAAGCAAATGCGCTATCTTACTACCAAACCTTGTATGAAACCGAAAAACGGGATGCTAAAATCGCTGCTCAAGACAATGAGATTACCGTTCTAGATCAAAAAAATAAAGTCAAACAACAATGGATGCTATTCGGAGGCATAGGACTTCTGGTGCTTTTTTTAGTGCTATACCTTATGCGTTCGAAGCGATTTGCAGTGACCAAGCAAAAGATGCAGGAGGCCTTTGCACATAACCTCATTCTAGAACAAGAAAAGGAACGTTCGCGTCTAGCTAGGGAATTACATGATAGTGTTGGCCAAAAATTGATGTTGTTGAGTAAAACAACTAAAAAAGGGGATAATTATAGTGCAGAATCCCTGGCAAAAGACACCTTAGAAGAAGTGCGTAGCATTTCAAGGGGTTTACACCCTTCAAATCTGGAGCGTTTGGGCTTAACCCAGTCTATTAATGCTTTAGTTTATAATATTAACGCCAGTACCGATTTATTTTTTACCGAAGACATTGACAATATTGATAATATTCTGTCCAAATCCTCAGAATTGCATGTATACAGAATTATTCAAGAAGCCTTGAGCAATATTGTAAAACACGCCGAAGCTAAAGCGGTGAAAATGCGAGTTAAGAAAGTAGATGATAAGATTAATGTATTGGTCAGTGACAATGGGAGAGGCTTTGATTTCGAAGCGAAATATAAAACCATGAGTTTAGGTTTAAAAACTTTATTCGAACGCGCTAAGATGATTGGAGCCCAACTAAATTTGGATAGTGGCTCTAGTAAGGGCACACAAATTAGTCTAGATATACCCCTGAATGCCTTATGAAAAAGATGGTTATATATATACTGCTACTCAATGTATGTGCTGCGTTTGCTCAGGATGATCTTGGCCTTAAGGTCGGTAAGCTTAAAAACGAAATCTCAGCGACAGACGGTGTTGAAAAACTTACACTATTAGACAGTCTAAGTAAAATAACATGGAGAAAGAAAGCATTTAAATATGATTCTATTGCCAGAGAAACTATAGATTATGCCATAGAAATAGACTCTATGAGACTGGCCATATTTCATGCGATGAAGTTGGTTAACCATTTCGTTAGTGAAAGAGGCGAGCTCAAACAAGGCAGAGAAGCATTCAATGAGTTAAGAGCCCGATTTACAAATAATGAACACTTCACCGAATTAGGGAACTTTTATTATGAAGGGGCCAGTACGTATATCGTATCAGGACGGTTTAATGAAGCAATGACCCACTTAAAAACAGCTTATGAATTTGGTATAAAAGCGAATGATAGTACAGTAATCGTCAATGTTAAGGAGGATATAGGTCATGTCTATGCCATGATGGGCGATTTTCAAAATGCGGCGACCGAGTTTCAGGAAACCATAGATTTATATGAAAAGTTCGATCCGGACAACGCCTCTTATGTAAAACGAAGTCTTGCTATATTGTATTCACAGAATGGCTTGCATCAAGAGGCCAAAACTATACGAAGGGAATTGGTCGATTTTGCAAAAAAAATTGAAAATAACTCATTAGTCTATATTGCGTTTTTTGACCAGGCCTTTGATGAACTCTTACAGGGTAATCAGACAGAACAACTTCGCAATTTAGATTCGGCTCAAGTCTATGCCAATCGACTGTCGGAGTATTACCGAAAAGAGTTAGCTATAGCTCAAATTCAGGCTTTTTCCGATAACAGGATGTTAGCTAAAGCTAAGCAAGCTAAACAACGATTAGAAGCCCTCTTAAAAGGCGATACCAACCCAAATCTACAGGATTATTATATGGCCTTAGCCAAATACCAATTTGCTTTGGGTAATTATAAAGAAGCCGCTTTATTAGGTGAAAAGCATTACCAATTGGTGAAGGATACAAAGTTTTTTGAAGGGATTTATTTGGCCAATGAATTTTTAGCCGAAGTCTACAATCGCCTAGGTAAACAGGAAAAGGCCTATGACTGTCTAAAACGTTATGCGACTATAAAGGACTCCATAAAAAGTGTACAAAAAGCCAATGGATTTTCTTATTATCAAACCTTATACGAAACCGAAAAACGAGATGCTAAAATAGCATCGCAAGAATCGGAAATTACCTTATTGGATACTGAGAATAAAGTTAAACAACAGTGGTTGGTATTTGGAGGCTTAGGGCTTCTAGCACTATTTTCAATGCTCTACCTTTGGCGTACAAGGCGATTTGCAATTACAAAACAACGTATGCAAGAGTCCTATTCTCAAGATTTGATTCAGGAGCAAGAAAAGGAGCGGTCGCGCCTTGCCCGTGAATTACATGATAGTGTGGGTCAAAAACTCATGTTATTGCGCAAATCTATTATGCGCGATACAGCCAGTGCTGATGCGCTGGCAAAGGAATCTTTAGAGGAGGTGCGTAGTATCTCAAGAGGTTTACACCCTTCGAATCTCGAACGTCTGGGATTAACTGAGGCCATTAATGCATTGGTTTACAATATCAATGCTAACACCAACGTATTTTTTACCGAAGACATTGATAATATCGATGATATATTATCTAAAGCGTCAGAACTGCACTTGTATCGCATTATTCAGGAAGCCTTAAGTAATGTGATTAAGCATGCTGATGCTAAAGCGGTGAAGATGGAAATAAAGAAAGCAGCACATGGTATTAATATATTAGTAAGTGATAATGGTAAGGGATTTAACATTGAAAGCAAAAATAAATCACTAAGTTTAGGCTTAAAGACCTTGTTTGAGCGCGCTAAGATTATTGGAGCGCAGTTGATTTTAGATAGCGAGCTTAATAAAGGCACAGTGATGACCTTAAATATACCCCTTTGATATGAATAAAGAACAGATTACGATTATTGTGGCTGACGACCACCCGATGTTACTAAAAGGTTTACATGATGAGCTAACGGGAAGCGGTTATACCATTATAGGCCAGGCCGATAATGGCATACAGGCCTTGGAAATTGTTTTAAAACTAAAACCGACTATAGCGCTATTAGACATTGACATGCCCGTGCTCAACGGGTTTGAAGTGATTAAAATGGCACGCGATAAAGGTTCGGAAACCAAATTTATTATACTCTCCTTCCATAAAGAATCCTATTATTTGGTGCAGGCTAAAACCTTTCAGATTAATGGCTACTTGTTGAAGGAGGATAGTTTCTTTGAGATCGAACGCTGTATCAATGAGGTCATTGCTGGCAATGTGTATTTCAGTAAATCTATCGATGCGCAACCCATTATGCAGGCTACGGAAGAGTTGAAACGGCTCAACTTATTGACGCTCTCTGAGACTAAGATTCTTAAACTCATTGCCCAGAAAATATCCAATCAGGAGATTGCAGAGTCCTTGTCACTGTCCATAAGAACCATAGAAAAGCATCGCAGTAATATTATTGACAAATTGGGACTGAAAAAAGAGAATAACGTCTTAACGAATTGGGCCCTGATGAATCGAAGTACTATTTTGTCGCAATAACCTAAGTAGTAATACTTAAAAAATACGTACCGCTTCTTATTTTATTAGACGTGCATAACATATAATTTGCATATTGTAACTAAAACGAATTATTTTTTGAAAGTTCTCATTGCACATAGTAGTGAAAAACAGATGCATCGTTTAGTGAAATCCCTCGAAAGTATAGGTCTTAGCCAAATATATACGACTGATTACGGATTCGACGCTTTAGAACATATCATCCGTCATAATTGTAAAGTCTGTCTTTTGGATAAGGATTTAAAAGGTCTAAATGCTTGGGATATCAGTAATGCTGCAAGGTTTAAAGGCATCCCTTCTAAATTTATAATTTTGGGCGCTGACAGCGACTCGTCACTAAAAACCAATAGAAATGTACTCGCCAAAGTGGACTTAAGCGATGAAACGGCATTGCTGAAAATTTTGGCCTTGGTACAGCGCGAAAGCAATACTTTAAAGATCCGTCATATAAAGAGCCATTAATGCAAGTTTTAGGTCTTAAAATGACCATAACGTCAGGTCTACAATCTTCATATAGTTTAAATACGCTTGTCCTTGACAATAGTCTTCGTATTTTGTCACCTATCCCATCCCGTATTAAGGAGATATAAAAATAAAAGCTAAAAAAGTTAAATAGCTAAGGCCTGCAGTACACCTCCCTGCTATGATCATGCTTTTGCTTAATAGACCCGAAAGGTTTTTAAAACCTTTCGGATCTGATATGCTTATAACATTTTATACTGATTCAATTATAGAACTATATTATGCGTACTGCTACGAAATATGTACGGGCTGGTACGTATTTTATACCATCTTTTATCAATATAATTTTGTGATTGCGTATTGGCTATGAGCGCTAATACATACTAAAAGCATCAAAATTATATTGTTATGTCTTGTATTATCCCAATTAAGAAATTTATAAACAAATGCATTTATGCATTTGAACTCAAATTAACATGTATTGCTTTAATATGTTGTTTCTCGACTTCAGTTTGGGGACAACAAGTTTTCGATTATACAGGAGGTTTACAGAGTTACACCGTGGATGCCAACGCCCAAGAAGGCTCACAACTCACATTTAAAATAAAGGGCGGTGATGGTGGTCGTGCAGAAGTATGTGGTTGTAGAGCAGGAGGAGGAAATGGAGCTATTACGGAAGCTACGATAACCATTGGTTCTAATACGAGTGTTGGTCAAATACCACCAGGTACAACGCTACGATTTATTGTTGGCGGTAAAGGAACAGATGAAATTAGATCAGGTTGCTTTGCAGGCTCTACCGGAAGTGGCGGTGGTGGTACCGCTGTATTGGCAAATATAGACTCGACATGGCAAATTATTGCTGTAGCTGGCGGTGGCGGTGGTGCCTATCAGGGCCATTTTTTTGACTGTGTCGATAGACAACACGGACAAGGTGGACGCGCTACAACTTTTGGAGGAAATGGAGGTGGTTCCAGTGCAGGAGCTGCTGGTTCCAATGGCGCTGGAGGTAATGGGGCTGGTAGCGGTGTTGCCGATTGGGTAGATTTCTCAGGCGGCGGCGGCGGTGCCTTTTCAAATGGCACAGGAGATAATAGCACGAGCCCATCTTCCCATCACATGGGAGGCAAGTTAGGATACCCCGCAGGGGGAGCAGGAGGTACCGAAGAGGATTATGCAGGAGGCTGGGGCTTTGGCGGTGGCGGCTCATCAGATGAAGGCGCGGGCGGCGGAGGCGGCTATTCCGGTGGTGGCGGCGGAACCGAATTTGATAATGGCGGCGGTGGCGGCAGCTTTGCCAACCCGTTATATACTTCAGGTGTAAACATTACTGCGGGCAGCCATGATAACAACACCGAGCATGGATATATCGAAGTACAGCACGAATGTACTATAAATGTAACGGGTTTTGACTATATCAATCCTTTATGCACTCCCGGAGACCAGGGACGTATCCAGTTTAACTATTCACTTCTGGATACGGGACACTGTGATATGGAGTTGGATTGGAGACTGGAACCAATGAACGGATGGAGTTATCTGGGTGATGGTATTTTCCGTTCCATAAGAGCTGGGGATTACACATTGACCGTTACCAATTTGGGTACCGGTGATGTCCTGGAATACGATTTCACGGCGGGCGTTACGAATGAGCGTCCTGTAGCCGTGTGCGAAGAAAATATTACCGTTACTTTGGGTCCTGATGGCCTCTATATCGATCCGGACTTTGCGCAAGCCATGGACGCTGGTTCTTATCACCCAACCTGCGATTATGTCTTGGAATTGGATGCGCAACGGACTATTTTCCACTGTGGTGATGTAGGGAGAGAGACACCTGTTATTTTAACGGTAACCGCTGAGAATGGTGCTTGGGATTATTGTACGACCTATGTTACGGTCTTGCCCTATGAAGGCCCTACTGCCAATTGTGTACCTGATTTTGAACTGGATTTGGAAGGACAATCGTACAAGTCGCTTTCAATAGATGATATCAATGATAATTCTTCCTTCTTTTGTGAAGATGAAGGCACGATACGTTTTGCATTTGGTACCGACACCTCTTTTAATTGTGACGATTTGGGGCAGACCAGACCCCTTACACTCGTCATGACTGATCTTGTTGGGAATACATCAGAGTGTACCACTATGGTCACTGTTATTGATAGTAGCATACCCGTGGCCATTTGTAAAGACACCTACACGTTGGCGCTTCAAAATGGTACGGCTATCCTCGATCCAGCTGAATTAGATAATGGTAGTTATAGTAATGATCAATGTGGTGATCTTACATTTTCTGCAGATATTGAAACATTAACTTGTGATGATGTGGGTGAACAACAGGTGACTTTCACGGTCACCAGTGCCAGTGGGAATTCAGATTCGTGTGAAGTCACACTTATTGTTACGGAAAATGGAGAATTTACAGCACAATGCCAAAACATTACTGTGGCACTCGATGACAATGGAATGTATCTACTAGATCCAAGTGAAATAGAAAATGGAAGCATAGCCATTGGCTGTGCACCACCTACGTTTGCCATTTCACAGGACACCTTTACATGTGACAACTTAGGAGATAACTTGGTAACCTTAACCATGACGTCTTCAGATGGTCTTCAAACGAGTTCTTGTGAAGCTACCGTAACGGTCATTGATGACATAGCCCCTACGTTTGATACGGATATTTATGACGAAATCACTGTAGATCTCCGTTTTGGTGGATCGATTACTTCATACTCCTCGGCGTTCTCCTCTCCTTCTTCTGATAATTGTAGTATACAGAGTCAAGGATTTACAGGTCCCACTTCTTTTACATGTGACCAAATAGGAACATCGGTTCCTTCTTCCTGGACCATTGAAGATCAAAGTGGGAATACCTATGTGCATAATTTTGTTGTGCACGTCATTAATACACGTGAAGTCAGTATTGCATGTGCCCCTATTGATATTGATGTGACCAATGTACAAGGACAATATACCTTAACCGATGGTGATATCTACAATATATTATTTAACGCAGATGAATTTACTGAACTTGCTTGTTATGACATAATGGATCTCACATTGAGTCAAACGACTTTTGATTGGGCAGAAACTCCATATTCGGTAGATGTTACGATATCCCTAACTGATGAAAATGGAACCGAACACAGTTGTACTTCAGCAGTCAATGTAAATCCTATTGATACTGCTTTTGTGATGACTTTTGAGACTTCTGGTACATTTGAAACGATCACCATCCCAACAACAGGAGAAGGTTATAACTATAGTGTAAATTGGGGAGACGGAACTATAGAAACAGGTCTTACAGGAGATGCTACTCATGAATATAATTACCCGGCAGTCTATACGGTTTTAATTACAGGAGATTTTCCGCGTATTTACTTCAATAATTCAGGTGATAAAGAAAAAATACGCTCAGTAATGGAATGGGGACCTAGCGTATGGAGTTCCATGGAATCCGCATTTTTCGGATGTTCAAATTTAGATGTCACTGCCATGGATTCACCAGATCTTACCAATGTAACCTCAATGCAAAAAATGTTTAGAGGATGCACCTCGTTAGTCGGAACTACAGCTTTTAATGATTGGAACGTTACCAATGTAGAAAATATGATACAACTCTTTGCTACTGCTTCCCAATTCAATATAAACATTAGCAATTGGAATGTTTCCAGCGTTCAATTTATGACAAATATGTTTGATTCTGCTTTGATATTTAATCAGCCTATTGGGAATTGGAACACGGGAAACGTAACCCATATGGGTGGTATGTTTTCAGGTGCACAAGCTTTTAATCAAGATTTAAATAATTGGGATGTCTCTTCAGTTGAAATAATGGCTGCGTTGTTCGCTAACGCTACAAATTTTAACGGGGATATTACAAGTTGGAACACCAATGCCGCCACCGATATGCTCAGTATGTTTTCAGGTGCACAAGCTTTTAATCGAGATATCAGCGGATGGGATACCGGTAACGTATATAGGATGTTCAACATGTTTAGAGGAGCGGAAGACTTTAACCAACCTATTGGTATCTGGAATGTAAGCGGCGTATCTTCAATGCGTAATATGTTTAGTGGTGCCTTAGCTTTTAATCAGGATTTGAGCAATTGGGATGTTTCTTCTGTAAGTCATATGGGTAGCATGTTTAATGGTGCTGAAGATTTCGATCAAGATCTAAGTAATTGGAATATAGAAAGCTTAGGCACTGCTTCTTCTATGTTTACAGATTCTGGATTATCTAATGCCAATTACGATAATCTCTTAATCGGTTGGGCCACCTTAGACACAGCGGCTGGAGAAACACTGATACCTTCAAATATTAATTTTGGTGGAGGAGACAGCCAATATTGTCTCGGTGAAACGGCAAGAAACACCTTAACCGATCCTACTGGATTGAATTGGACCATTACCGATGGAGGGCTTAATTGTGCTACAGATATTGTAGTAGCTCCTAAAGTCTATCTCCAAGGTGCTGCTTTAAATCCAAATTTAAGTGAAGAGACATTAATGCGTGATGATTTGCGTGTAGCAGGACTATTGCCAACGGTCTCTCCATACGGAGATGGTGCCACAGTAGATGCTTCCGTGTTTGATACAACGGGTCAAGATGCCATTGTGGATTGGGTCTGGGTAGAACTTCGTGATCAAACCGATAACAGTATGGTCATCGATAGCCAATCGGCCCTGTTACAGCGCGATGGCGATGTGGTTGGGGTAGATGGGATATCGCCCTTGGCTTTTGCCCAATCCGAAGATAGATATTATGTAGTCATTAATCACCGTAACCATATCGGTGTCATTACGGCAGTACCACAAACCTTGAACACATCAACAAGCCTTTTGGATTTAACATCCAATCCGGCCATTGTAGAAGGTGGAACCAATTCAGTCCTATTGTTGCCCAATGGTTTCTACGGTATGTACACGGGTGACTTCGATGGCAATGCCCAGATCCAGAATTCGGATGCCAGTGCGGTGATCCAATTAATCGGTGGCTCGGGTTACGAATATGGGGATATGGACGTCAATACGCAGATCCAGAATACAGATGTCAACGCATTGATCAATCCCAATATCGGGCGTGGCGAGCAGTTTGGCAGACCTGGAATCGCAGCGGAGCTCTTATCGAGCGATGTCACTGTGGCCTTTACCAATGCAGAGATTACCAATGATGGTATGGACGATTACTACGAGGCCGATATCGTGATATCGGGAACCACGGACTTTTATATAGGCTCGGGCCAGGTGTATCTGGAATACAATACGGCAGCCTTTGGCGAGAACGTCGCGACGAATAACAGCATAGCATACAGTCAACCGGATGGTAGTATCTTGGGCTATAGCTTTGGGGCCTTTTCACCGGCTTATAGGGACTTTGTGCAGAACGACAATACGACCTCAAGAGTGTCCCTATCCTTCCAGCAGAACATTGGGCTGGCAGGTTTGGAGACGGCACCAGAGCTGCAGATCACTTCGACGCCAAAGGTGTTGTTCCATATCAAGATCCGCTATGTGGACATTAATGCCGATGCCGATATCTGTTTCTACAGCGAAGGGGTGTTCCAGGACCAGTTCTTTACGGCCTGTGGTGGAACGGCCACGGCGGATTGTACCAACACACCAGGCGTACAGATTACCAACGATACCTATGACTGTTCAGAAGCGGGGGTAGGTACCTTGAGCATTACAAGTCTTGAGAGCGAACAAATCCTATTGTACCCTAACCCCACCAGCAGTAGTTTTAGTATCAAGGGGCTGACCACAACCAGCCAGATACGCATCTATGATGTCAATGGCCGATTGATCCTAGAGGAGCAGCGCAGTGACGACCGAGTAATAGATATGAGTCGCTACGATAATGGGGTCTATCTGGTAGAGATCAGTAATGAACGCGGTAGACAGATCAAGCGACTGATTAAGAAATAAACCCAACAAGTATGGACAAAAGAAATCCCATGTCGAGACATGAGATATTTTATACATCCAAATTCTAAGTAGCACTACTCAAAAATTACGTATTGGCACGTATTTTTAGAAGGCTGAAGTCGCTATATCTTGCAGATGATTAATAGTGTTAATGGTTTTAAAAACCCATAGATATTGGTTAATAGCAAAAAGCCGTTGTGTATTCAAAAAAGGGGTAAGATATAACGGCAATAACCTCCTTGACTGAAGAGTTACGGAGGTTTTTATCGATAAATCCAAAACATACTACGTGCCACTACGTAATATCTTCGTAGCGGCACTTATTTTATGCTTTATCGTCGCGATATATCTTGCATTCCATAAAAAAAGAGAACTAGTTATACAATCTAAAAACCCCTTGGCAATGCCACTTTTATTTTGATTCTGACATATAACTAATGGGATGCTATGCACTTTTTTTAGCGAACTCAGAACGATCAGAATCTTCGATACGGCATTTCCTTAGAATCTGTCCTTATTAAGGCAGGAGACTTTTGACTGTGGGGCGTGACTTAAATATATAATATCCAATGAAAAGCATTAAAACCATCCGTTTATATTCTTACGATATCAAAACACTTTTGGTGCCGTTGATTTTTGTACTATTCTTAATAGCTAATACGATCCAAGCACAAAGCAATGACTTTATTGATGATGGTGAAATCCAAATGGTGGCCTATCCCGAAGGTACCGATAATCCAGCATGGGATGCCGTTAAGGATTTTACAGTGCCATCAGCCTTGGAAGGCCGATTCATAGACTTTACTGTACAAGGCGGTGATGGATCGCTTTGGCATGAATGTATGAGTTATAATGGTTGTGACAGGGATGACCAGAATGGTGGTGGAGAAGGCGTTACCATTACGATGCGGGTCGGCATAGGTTCTGGCCCTAATGAGATCCCCGTAGGGAGTACCATTCGAATGATTCTCGGACAAAAAGGGGATGAAGATTGGAAAGGCGCTGGAGGTACTGGTTTGGCATTTCGAAGACCTTTTGCAGTCCCTGGTGAAAGTAGATGGGTCATTTTAGCCGTAGCTGGTGGCGGGGGAGGAGGTTCACGTCAAAATACAGCGCGACCTGGACGAGCAGATACTGCTGGATATTGGGGGCGAGGAACCGCAACAAACGCAAATAATGGGTTTGGAGGTGAAGATGGACGTTCTAATGATGATGACTACGCCAAAGGCGGCAGAGGCTATTTGAATTCGCTCTCCGATTTTCATGAAATTGGTGAACCTGTAGGGAGCTTTGGCCGTGGCGGTGGTACCTTTGGTTTTGGCGGCGGTGGTGCTCCCGTAACTAATTCAAATGGAACAGCCGGCGGTGGTGGCGGTGGCTACTCTGGCGGCGGTGGCGGTAAGCTTACTAATTTTCATGCTGGCGGCGGTGGTGGTAGTTGGATCAATGAGGACTACGCAATATCGTCATCAATGACAGAGAATGGAACGACTACAAATCCAGATCACGGTTATATAGAATACTTACTAGTATGCCCCTTAACGGTTACGGCCGAAGCTGAAATCACGGATATTGTTACCCTCTACGATAATGATTGTGATCCTACCTTTGGTAGCGTATGGTTAAATTTTATGACCGATCCGCAATCCTTAGATTATAGTTGTAATTCAAATCTTACCTATGCCATTTACAGGCATGACACTAACAATTGGGTCTATAACGATTATGCAAATGGCAATATAGAAAAGGGAGTGAAGACCACTATATTTGTGACCTATAATGATGTGTCACTGTCTCAAAAAACCTTTGTATTTCCAGAATTTGAATGGCGCGATGAAACAGAGATATCCCTTACGACTAATAGTACCATTATTGTAGATGCCCAAGATTTAGTAAATCTTACAGGAACATCGACACCATTAATACAAAACTTTAATTTCCAATTTTTAAATGCAGACGGCAGTATTGCTGAAGGTGAACAAAAGACATTCACGGCAGGGTCATATACCCAAAACATAGGGTTAATCTCGTTTGCAGGTACCATAATTTGTCAATACGAGATGACGGTCCATATAAAGGCCCCTGAGATCGACGTTAACAATTGCACTTCTGGAATTACGGAACTTATAGAAAATATTAATCCTGTTTGGTATCGATTTAATGGGCACCATACGCAGTGGCAATCCTTCTCACCGGAAGGTTCGGGACTGATGGAGAGCCTGTATTTTGAGCTTGTCCCCGATACCTTTGACGGCTTTGAGATTCCGCAGAACGCCATCCTAAACATACACCGTGGCGAAGGCACAAGTGGAGAGTTGATCTATACGAAGAATCTTTCGGGCACTTTAGGAGCATTTAATACGATTACCATTGATGAAACCCTGTACCTAGAAGAAGACCAGACTTATACATTTGCGATTACAGATCCAACGACGACCAATTGGGGACTGACATTTTACGTTAATGATTTTTATCCTAGAGGACGTCATTTTATATGGAACGATAGAGATGTCGCTTTTCGCGTGAATATTGCTGAGGCATGCGATGAAGATACTGGTATTGTAAGCACCTACATGGAAGACACTGAAGTTGGTACTACCAATAGCAAAACCTTTACCATATCCAATACAGGTACAAATGCTTTAACAATATCCAGCATAACAACTAGTAACGCTCTGTTTACGATCGGGACGCATAGCTCAAGTATCTCTGAAGGAGACAGTACGACCTTCGAAGTGAACTTTACACCGACAAGTGAAGGTGTGCATCAGACGACGATTACTATCATGAGCAATGATTTAAATATGCCGAGCTACAGCTTTGATATTACAGGAAAAGGTATAGTACCCTTACAGCTGAGCTGTAAAGATAACTTGATCTTTACCTTAGATGAGAACGGTAGTTTAGAACTAGGCTTTGATAATATCGTAAATGTAGTAGAAGGCACTTACACTTCAAGTACCATTAACGGTTTAAGTAGCTTAGAGTTTAATGGCTGTAATACCATTGGAGATTATCCCATAACACTTGAAATAAGTACCTCTGGAGGAACTTCTATGACCTGTAATACTACAGTTCGTGTAAACCCACAAGTCACTTATCCCGATTTAGAAGATATCACACTATATTTCAACCGCGGAGGAGCACTACCAACCTACGACTATGATGTAAGTGCCTTTGTCGCGGATTGTCCCGAATTCTTAGGGGCGATACAGATAGCTGGATTACCTTCCGGTTCACAATTTCCAGCAGGGACGACGACCAATACCTTTGAAATCAGTAATAATGATATCAGTATGAGCTACTCATTTGATGTTACTGTTGTAGAAAATCCCATAGAGACTTTAATCAACCTTGAAGAAGGCGAATTGGACATCTCAGATTGGAACACCATTACCGATGATGATCAAATTACATTGTCCATATCAGGTGACGGTAACACCTTATACATAAGCAATTTAAATGGTTCGGTACAGCTCTTGGGAAGTGCCTTGTCCTATGAAGGTGATACCGGAAGCGTCGTAGCAGTGCCTATGAGTGCCATTACCAATGGCATTAAATTCAATGGACGTGATGGTAATAATGGCATAACCATCGAAGATGATCTTACACTTTCAGGCGCAGGCAATGGATTAATAATCAATGATATAAGCAATTATACGCAATTAGGAGTCTTGGATATAGAAGGTGACTTTAGCATCACTGGCGATGCAGATATTGTGATTCCCAATAGTACGTTCGACGGTACGGTAAGCCTGCAGGGAAATACCATCGATATCAAGGCTATTGAAGGCCTTACACTTGCAGCCATTACGGCCACTGGAACAGCTACTACGGATATGAACTACGTCTACAGCTACGGTGATATTTTGTTATCATCGCCCGTACAAACGGCCGGTGATTCAAATTTAACCATTCGCGGAAACATTGTACAACAAGCTTCGGATGGCATAATTACTACCAATGAATTGATTCTTGAAGGCAACTCATTTGAGACGAGCGGGTTCATTTTGGATGTTGCTGACAATAACATCAATAAACTGAGCTCGAATACCACGGACCATCGCACAAGTGGCATATTATTCAAGGACTTGGATGCGGTCGAATTAGGCATCATCGATACCGGTGCGATTTACTTTACGGCCGATACCTTTACCTTGACAGAATCGACGAATCTCACATTTAGTTTCGACAGTCTTTTAGCTGGCGGTATCAATCAAACAGCGACCAATAGCAGTTCCCCTGCACGGATCAACCATAACGGTGGCAAGTTGAGGATGTACGGTGCGACGCCATATACTTTTACAGGTGCGTTCCAATATACGGCAGTTGCGGGAACGACGACACAGATTACAAGTACGGCCGTACTAATAGACACACCGAACCATGAACAGACTTTTGGTCAGCTGGATATGTTTTTTGAGTCCTTTACGGTGGCGGCAGGTTCTATAGTTAATGTCCTGAACAAAGGCGAGTTTGAATCTTCTGGGACGGTATTGGAAGGCAATGGTATTGTCAATGGCAATATCGATATTGTTACTCAGGCAAGCCTAGATCCGGGAACCGATGCGGTTGCTGGTAACTTGACCATTAATGGCGATTTAAAATTATATACAACGTCAATCAATAGTAATAATTTCCCAATCTTCAAACCTTTTATTGAGAGCGATGTCAGCTATGATGTTTTGAACCTTACGGGAACCTTAGAATTGGACAATGTAAAATTTGAACCAACGGGCGATCCTACCATTACGGATGGCATGCAAGAGATTGTACTTATCCAAAATGATGGGACAGACCCTATTATAGGGACCTTTCACGGATTACCACAAGGCGCAACATTTATACTAGGTAATTTTGCAGGCTTAATAGACTATGAAGGTGGTGATGGTAATGATGTCTCCTTAAGAACAGATAATTCAATAGCTTTTATGACGACTTGGCAAACGGATAATCCGGGCACTTCGAACGACAAAACCATAAGTATACCCACGTCCTCTGGGGAAACTTATGATTATGTTGTTGATTGGGGAGATGGTACTATCGAAAGAATTACTACAGATGCATCTCCGTCACATACCTATGCGACTGCTGGAGAGGTCACGGTTAAGATTTTTGGTACTTTTCCAAGAATCCAGTTCAATAATAGCTTCGGAGATCGTCAAAAAATAACTGAAGTGGTACAGTGGGGTAATATCCAATGGAGCAGCATGGAGTCTGCGTTTTTAGGCTGTACCAATTTAGATGTCACTGCCATGGATTCACCAGACCTTACCAATGTAACCTCAATGCAAAAAATGTTTAGAGGGTGTACCTCGTTAATCGGAACTACAGCCTTTGATGATTGGAACGTTGCCAATGTAGAAGATATGATACAACTCTTTGCTTCTGCTTCCCAATTCAATATAAACATTAGCAATTGGAATGTTTCTAGCGTTCAATTTATGACAAATATGTTTGATTCTGCTTCGATATTTAATCAACCTATTGGGAATTGGAACACGGAAAACGTAACCCATATGGGTGGTATGTTTTCAGGTGCAGAAGCTTTTAATCAGGATTTAAATAACTGGGATGTCTCTTCGGTTGAAATAATGGCTGCGTTGTTCGCTGACGCTACAAATTTTAACGGAAATATTACAAGTTGGAATACCAATGCTGTCACCGACATGCTCAGTATGTTTTCAGGTGCAGAAGCTTTTAATCAAGATATCAGCGGATGGAATACCAGTAACGTATATAGAATGTTCAACATGTTTAGAGGAGCTGCTGACTTTAACCAACCTATTGGTATCTGGAATGTAAGCGGAGTATTAATAATGCGCAATATGTTTAGCGATGCCTTAGCTTTTAATCAGGATTTGAGCAATTGGGATGTTTCTTCTGTCAGTCATATGGGTAGCATGTTTAATGGTGCTGAAGATTTCGATCAAGACTTGAGTAATTGGAATATAGAAGGCTTAAGCACTGCTTCTTTTATGTTTACAGATTCTGGATTATCTAATGCCAATTACGATAACCTCTTGATCGGTTGGGCCACCTTAGACACAGCGGCTGGAGAAACACTTATACCTTCAAATATTAATTTTAGCGGAGGAGACAGTCAGTACTGTGCTGCAGAAGCTAAAAGACAAGAACTTATTGATACTTATGGCTGGAGCATTACAGATAATGGTCTCGATCCGACTTGTCCAACCGATATTTTGGTAGCGCCAAAAGTGTATTTACAAGGAGCCTCCATTAATCCGATCAGTGGCGAGGAGAGTTTAATGCGCGACGATCTTAGGGTCAATGGTATGTTCCCATTAAGCTCACCTTATAGCGATGGATCAATTATCGATGCCTCCGTATTGATTACAAGCGGTTCCGATGCCATTGTGGATTGGGTCTGGGTAGAACTTCGTGATCAGACCGATAACAGTATGGTCATCGATGGCCAATCGGCCCTTTTACAGCGCGATGGCGATGTGGTAGGGGTAGATGGGATATCACCCTTGGCCTTTGCCCAATCCGAAGATAGATATTATGTGGTGATTAATCACCGTAACCATATCGGTGTCATTACGGCAGCAGCACAAACCTTGAACACATCAACAAGCCTTTTGGATTTAACATCCGATCCGGCTGTTGTAGAAGGTGGAACCAATTCAGTCCTATTGTTGCCCAATGGTTTCTACGGCATGTACACCGGCGATTTTGATGGCAATGCCCAGATCCAGAATTCGGATGCCAGTGCAGTGATCCAATTAATCGGTGGCTCGGGTTACGAATACGGGGATATGGATGTCAATACGCAGATCCAGAATACAGATGTCAACGCATTGATCAATCCCAATATCGGGCGCGGCGAGCAGTTTGGCAGACCCGGAATCGCAGCGGAGCTCTTATCGAGCGATGTCACTGTGGCCTTTACCAATGCAGAGATTACCAATGATGGTATGGATGATTACTACGAGGCCGATATCGTGATATCGGGAACCACGGACTTTTATATAGGCTCGGGCCAGGTGTATCTGGAATACAATACGGCAGCCTTTGGCGAGAACGTCGCGACGAATAACAGCATAGCATACAGTCAACCGGATGGTAGTATCTTGGGCTATAGCTTTGGGGCCTTTTCACCGGCTTATAGGGACTTTGTGCAGAACGACAATACGACCTCAAGAGTGTCCCTATCCTTCCAGCAGAACATTGGGCTGGCAGGTTTGGAGACGGCACCAGAGCTGCAGATCACTTCGACGCCAAAGGTGTTGTTCCATATCAAGATCCGCTATGTGGACATTAATGCCGATGCCGATATCTGTTTCTACAGCGAAGGGGTGTTCCAGGACCAGTTCTTTACGGCCTGTGGTGGAACGGCCACGGCGGATTGTACCAACACACCAGGCGTACAGATTACCAACGATACCTATGACTGTTCAGAAGCGGGGGTAGGTACCTTGAGCATTACAAGTCTTGAGAGCGAACAAATCCTATTGTACCCTAACCCCACCAGCAGTAGTTTTAGTATCAAGGGGCTGACCACAACCAGCCAGATACGCATCTATGATGTCAATGGCCGATTGATCCTCGAGGAGCAGCGCAGTGACGACCGAGTAATAGATATGAGTCGCTACGACAATGGGGTCTATCTGGTAGAGATCAGTAATGAACGCGGTACACAGATCAAGCGCCTGATTAAGAAGTAGAATTATAATTAACGTGAGTTCGACATAAAATAAAAGAACAAATTGATGATAGTATTTTGAAAAACAGCGACTTGTCATTTCGACACTTGTGCTGAGCATGTCGAAGTAGAGCGCTCCCGATAGCTATCGGGAGAACGACGAGACATCTCATAAGTTTGAGATTCTTCCTCACAAAACTTCGCTTTATATCTTTAATCAAAATGTATTTTGATTTCGATAGTGTCTGAATGACAATAGCTCGCTTTGAAAAAACATAAAGTATTGATTATAAATATATAATATATCGAACTCACGTAAATTACATAGTAAGATACGTACCACTGCGTAATATCTCCGTACTGGCTCTTATTTGATAGAGACCGGTGCCAAGTTAACTTGTGCTTGATTTTTTTAAACTCAAAAATCATGAAAAGTACCTACAACTATTTACTAATATTTTTTTTTCTTTTTACTTCAATTCAAAATTATGCCCAATGCGATGAGATATCTCAATTAAATGGTGGTAATTCATATCCTGTAGCTAATGAAAGACCGCTTGCAGGAAATACATTTCTCGCGACTTGTACAGGGACATTGCATCAGCTAACCATTAAAACATTTTCGATAAATGGTGATCCAGATCTTCCCGTAGAATTAAAGATATATAAGGATCTTTTAGGGTCTAATCCCGTTTTACTACAAGAACTAAATGAAAGTCTACCAACTGATTCAGGTGGAGGCTATAGAACATTTTCGATAGATGTAGATGTAGTAGAAGGAGAAACCTATGCTTGGGCACTTAAAAAAAATCCCGATCAAATAGCTATAGTGCTTCGTCGATCACCAATTACCACAGATGTATATCCCGATGGGCGCTCATTTATGGAGGCTGCTGATGATCCTGGAAATTATATTCGTATTCCTGGTTTTCCTAGGTCGGATTGGTTCTTTAAGTTAGATTATCTAGACGAAACAGCGCCTGTAGCGATTTGTCAAGACATCTCAAAAAATCTGGAAAGTGACAATACAGTAAGCATTCTACCCTCAGAAATTGATAATGGCTCATATGATGACCAATCGGGTATTGTTTCATACACCTTATCACAAGATACGTTTGATTGTTCAAACGTTGGAGACAATCTGGTTACCCTTACGGTTGAAGATGCCAGCGGAAATACCGATACATGTACAGCTACGGTGACTATTGTAGATACCGTAAGTCCAACACTTACGTGCCCTGCAGATATTACGGTAACAGCTGTTCCAGGAACGCCCACGATAGTGACCTATGAGGATGTTATCGCTACAGAAGAATGTGCACTACCAACTTCAAGTGGACTCTCATATTTAGGGAGTTGGAATGGCTTTAGTTATTATTTATCAGAAGCCTTCATCCCTAGCTCCGTTGCGTTTAGTGTTGCCGAAACTTTAAATTTGAACCTGGCAACGATTACTAGTCAGGAACAGAATGATGCTTTGGTGAGCGCACTCAATGGCGTTGAAGCCTGGATAGGGTACACTGATCGCACAGTAGAGGGCAACTTTGAGTGGCATAGTGGTTCCACAGCCACCTATACCAACTGGAACCCTACCAATGGTTCACCAAATGGTGGTGGCTCCGAAGACTACGTCCAAATTAATAGCTCAGGGACTTGGGATGATCTACCTAACACATTCGCACGAAGATTCATACTAGAGCTGCCTAGCCCCATCATTCAAACTGAGGGCTTACCTTCAGGAAGTGAATTCCCTGTGGGAGAGACGACAAATAGTTTTCAGATTACGGATGCTAGTGGCAATGTGGGGACCTGCTCTTTTACCGTAACGGTAGAGCAAGCTCCAGAAACTGAGGTTTTACTTTCTGCGGGAACATTATTTATTGCAGATATCGGTACAGATTCAAACGATCAATTTGTATTCACACAATCTGCCGATGCGAATACACTTACTATTAGCAATTTAAATGCTCCAGTACAGGTTTCTTCCGGAGTTACTGTTATAGATGATACGACAGTATCTGTGCCTGTTACGAGCATTACAACAGATATTTTGGTCGTTGCAGACTTTGCAGGGAATGCGGCATTTTCAGATTCGATAACAATCACCAACGGACTTGATTTAGCAGGCACTAACAATGACCTAACAATTTCGGGTATCACTGATTTTACGCAAACGGGAACCATGAATATCGGAGGTGGTTTATTCATCCATGGAAATCCAGGTGGAACCATTTCATTAGCCACAATGAATGTACAAGGACAGCTCAATATTAACAATGTAGATGCCATCACACAAACGACTGGCCCTATTGCTATTTCCGGATTTACCAATTTACAGTCCCAGACATCGATTGGCTTAAATAATGGTTCTTTTGGAGGTGCTATCACCTTAGAGAGTGAAACTTTAGATTTTAGAGCCACTAGTGGTGATCTTACTTTTAATACGGTAACAGCTACAGGAACTGATGTAACAAATAACAATTACCTATATGCTGCAGGAGATATCAATTTTACAGATACAGTCCAGACTGCGGGGGATTCCAATATGACCCTACGGGGAAATATTGTTCAACAATCATCAAGTGGTATAATCACCACTAATGAACTTGTCATAGAAGGAAATTCATTTGCAACAAGTGCATTCGTTTTGGACCAGGCTATGAATGATGTCAATAAAATTACCTCGAATACAACAAATCATCGTACATCTGGAATATTATTGAATGATATAAACGATGTTGAAATTGGTGTAGTTAATACTGGAGCTATCTATGCTGATGCAAATACGATTACTTTTTCTGATACCAGCAATCTTATGCTTGTTTTTGATGGTGTATTAGATGGGACTATGAATCTTACAGCAACAAACCCTAGTGCCCCTGCACAGATTAATCATAATGGAGGTACGCTTACTTTGAGAGGTACAAGCTCATATCTGTTTTCCGGGGCATTTCAATATACGGCTGTTGCAAGTGCAACCTTGCAAATTACAAATGCAGAAGTGCTCATAGACACGCCAGACCATATACAAACCTTTGGAAGATTGCATATGTCTCTTGAGTCGTTTGCTGTAGCCGCAGGCTCAACGGTCAATATTTTGGATATAGGCGACTTTAAATCTAATGGAGCTTCATTGCGGGGTGATGGAACTATCAATGGTAATGTCGCGTTTAGCTCATCAGCAACGCTCAAACCAGGAACTGAAACAACGACGGGACACTTAACCATTAATGGTGATATAAAATTATTTTCTACATCTACCAATACGAATGCATTCCCCAGCTTTGCGCCTTTAATTGAAAGTGATACTAGTTTTGATACTGTAAATCTTTCAGGAACGATAGACTTAGAAGATGCAAAATTTGAGCCTACGGGTGATTTTACCGTTATAGATGGTACGCAAGAGATCGTACTTATCCAAAATGATGGAACAGACCCCATTGTAGGGACCTTTCACGGACTTCCGGAAGGTGCTAGTTTTGACTTTGGCGGTTTTTCAGGAGTCATAAGTTATATTGGCGGAGATGGAAATGATCTCGTTTTGGTTTCCGATATTTTGGTATCGCCGAAAGTATACTTACAAGGTGCTTCTATAGAGGCAAATGTTGGTGAGGAAAGTTTAATGCGCGATGATCTTAGGGTCAATGGGCTTTTTCCATTAAGTACACCTTATAGCGATGGATTGACTATCGATGCTTCCATATTGACAACAAACGGCCCAGATGCGATTGTGGATTGGGTTTGGGTAAGCTTAGTACCTGACAGTGATAGTGTTGCGCCACCATTACCAGGACCGCTAGTAGGAAATGCCAAATCAGCTTTGATACAGCGCGATGGCGATGTGGTTGATATTGATGGTGTATCACCACTTTCATTCGATATAGCAGAAGATAACTACTATGTGGTTGTAGAGCATCGTAACCATTTGAATATTCGAAGCGCAAGTACAGTAGCATTGAGTCGTACAGTGACTGAAGTTGATCTGTCCTCCGATCCTTCCATGGTTAATGGCGGGGCCAACTCCGTCCTATTGTTGTCCAATGGCTATTATGGTATGTATACGGGTGACTTCGATGGCAATGCCCAGATCCAGAATACAGATGCCAATGCGGTGATCCAATTAATCGGTGGCGCAGGCTACGAAGACGCGGATATGGACATCAATGCAGAAATCCAAAATACGGATGTCAATGCACTGATTAGCCCTAACATGGGGCGTGGCGAGCAGTTTGGCAGACCTGGAATCGCAACGGAGCTCTTATCGAGCGATGTCACTGTGGCCTTTGCCAATGCACAGATCACCGATGACGGTGTGGACAATTACTACGAGGCCGATATCGTGATATCGGGAACCACGGACTTTTATATAGGCTCGGGCCAGGTGTATCTGGAATACAACACGGCAGCCTTTGGCGAGAACGTCGCGACGAATAACAGTATAGCATACAGTCAACCGGATGGCAGTATCTTGAGCTATAGCTTTGGGGCCTTTTCACCGGCTTACAGGGACTTTGTACAGAATGACAATACGACCTCAAGGGTGTCGCTGTCCTTCCAGCAGAACATTGGGCTGGCAGGTTTGGAGACGGCACCGGAGTTACAGATCACCTCCACGCCAAAGGTCCTGTTCCATATCAAGATCCGTTATGTGGATAGTAGTGCTGATGCCGATATCTGTTTCTACAGCGAAGGGGTGTTCCAGGACCAGTTCTTTACGGCCTGTGGTGGAACGGCCACGGCCGATTGTACCAACACACCAGGCGTACAGATTACCAACGATACCTATGACTGTTCAGAAGCGGGGGTAGGTACCTTGAGCATTACAAGTCTTGAGAGCGAACAAATCCTATTGTACCCTAACCCAACCAGTAGCAGTTTTAGTATCAAGGGGCTGACCACAACCAGCCAGATACGCATCTATGATGTCAATGGCCGATTGATTCTAGAGGAGCAGCGCAGTGACGACCGTCCTATTGACATGGACCGCTACGAGAATGGGGTCTATTTGGTAGAGATTCAAGGTGAATACGGGACACATCTTAAACGGTTAATTAAGAAGTAAACCCATCAAGTATGAACAAAAGAAATCCCATGTCGAGACATGGGATATTTTATATATCCAAATTCTAAGTAGCACTACTCAAAAATTACGTATTGGCACGTATTTTTAGAAGGGTGAAGTCGCTATATCTTGCAGATGATTAATAGTGCTAATGGTTTTAAAAACCCTTAGATGTTGGTTAATAGCAAAAAGCCGTTGTGTATTCAAAAAAGGGGTAAGATACAACGGCATTAACCTCCGTGACTGAAGAGTTACGGAGGTTTTTTTATGGATAAACCCACAATTTACTACGTACTGCTACGTATATTTTACGTACTGGCTCTTATTTGATAGGGTAGGGTGTCAAGGTAACTTGCCATTGAATTTTAAAATTTAACCCCTATGAGAAGAACTACGCAACTCGTGTCTTGGTTGGTCATATGTTTTTTGTGGCAAAACCATTCAGTCTCCCAAGATTGTTCACTACCAGACAATATTCAACAACTAAACACCAATGATGTGTTTAATACATTGGAGTACGGTCAATCGTTTACGGCAACTTGTAATGGCACTATTAAGAGCATCAGAGTGTATACGGATGAAGTAACGCAAGCCGTTAATGGTCAATTAAAGTTTTATAATGAAGTACCCTTTACAGGTCCTGACCCAAATTTCACGCCTATTAATGGCACTAATGGACAAACGGTAAGCTGGAGTACAAGTTCTTCAGAAACCATGCAAACGATCGTATTATCCACACCACTAGCTGTTACTAGTGGTCAAGATTATACCTTCATTATAGAAGGCACAATAGGTAAGGTGGCCTATAGTATATTGGATTCATTTGACGATAACAGTTTAGATTATACAGGTGGGTTTTTGTTTGGAAGACAACCAAATTCGTTTCTGACGCGGTATACGGATAGAGACCTAAAATTTGAAGTTCATTATACCGATGTCATTCCTCCGGTAGCCAATTGTAAAAATGCAACCATCTTTTTAGATGCAAGCGGAAATGCGAGTTTATCACATCCGCAGATCAATAATGGATCTTCTGGCGGAGTCGCAGCCTTTCAACTATCACAAAACACGTTTGATTGTAACGATATAGGTGCTAACACCGTGACTTTAACCGTATTTGATAATGCAAGCAATAGTGATAATTGTGATGCCACAGTAACTGTTGTAGATAATATAGCACCGGTTAATCTAAGCTGTCCAGAAAATATCTCACGAGAAGAATGTAGTGACGCTATTGTCACATATGATATGCCAACATTTTCGGACAATACAGATGCGGACTGTCCTTTAACTGTCGAATTAGTCGAAGGATTCGCAAGTGGAGCCCTTTTTCCTGTCAATCAAACCACCACGGTGACCTATCGTGCTACCGATGCTGGGGGCAATACAGCAGAGTGTTCCTTTACGGTGTTTATAGGCGATACAGTTTTTCCAATATTAAACGGCATTCCAAATAACCGCACTGTAAATGCGACAGGAACCAACTGTGAAGGGTTTATTCCTTTTTACAATACCGTACAAATTGATAATTGCGGTGCAACATTAACACAAACAGAAGGCATTGCCGGTACGGGTCCTTTCCCTTTAGGTGTAACGACCAATACCTTTGAACTCGAAGATGCCGCGGGAAATATTACGACCAAAAGTTTTACAGTGACCGTCGTAGATAATCAAGATCCTGTATTTGATACCTGTCCTTCCAATGATACCTTTTTAGTGGACTCTGGACAAACCACGGCTAATATTAGCTTTACCGAACCTACGGCAACAGATTTTTGTGGAGGAGTAACGGTCACTCAAACCGCTGGATTAGCTTCAGGAAGTGATTTCCCCATAGGAGATACCTTTATGGAATTTACGGCGACTGATACTGCTGGAAACACGAGCATTTGCAGTTTTACCTATACCGTTCTAGAAACATCACCTTTAATCATTACAGGTGTTGTAAATAATTTTAGTTCTAATTCAGCTATCGAATTATATGTCGTAGATGATATTCCGGATTTAAGCCTATATGCTATTGGTGTGGCAAACGGAGGCGGTGGATCTGATAGTCAGGAGTATTATTTAACAGGTTCGGCTTCTGCTGGTGAATTTATATATTTAGCAGCGCGACCAATTCTGTTTCAAAATGTCTACGGTTTTGCTCCAGATTTCCATTTGGGTAATTCAGATGCGCTCAACCCATCGGGTGATGATGCGGTGGAGCTATTTTTTAATTCTGGGGGTGCGCCAACACTTGTAGATACCTTCGGTGATATAAATACAGATGGAACCGGAACGGACTGGGATTATCACATTAGTTGGGCTTATCGCATGAATAATTCAGGTCCTGATGGCGGATTTGAAATTAATAATTGGCGATTACCTAATGGTGACGTTTTACAATATAATGATGGGTCGACGAACGCTACCGCACTTATACCCTTTCCAATAGGGACCTATGGGCAGCCTTATGATAATACGGCACCGACGGCGGTTTGTTTAAATCCAACGGTCACGGTAGTATCTAATAGTTTTGAATTAACAGGCGATACAATAGACGGAGGTTCAACAGATAATGAAGGTATCGTGTTAAAGCTAGTAGATGACGGTTCAAACGACATCCTTAGATGCAATGATGGTGGTTCAACACAATATGATCTAACGGTTTATGACGCTGCTGGAAATAAAGCGACCTGTACATCTAATGTCAATGTGGTTATTGGACCTTCTCAAGTCATTTGTGAAGATATTACCGTAACCTTGAACCTGGAAGGCGAGGTCACAGTCAACGACTTTGATATATTCAATGGATCAGAAGGCCCTTGTATTGGAAAAGGGGCTACGCTGTATTTAACCGAAACGGATCCAGGTGCTGGAGGCGGTGGTGGCCTGTTTGCGGGAGAAACCACAACCGGCAGTCCAACAGATGATCTCTTTGATACTGGTGTGGGGCTTTACTATCAAGAATTTTCGTTTACGGTTCCTACCGATGGCCTTTATACCCCTAGCTTCAGTTTTGTGCCATCCATATCCGATGACGATGTATTTTTGTTAGCCTTAGTCTATGACCAACCTGTGGTGCCAAACTCTGGGCCTGTTGAAGATCGAACAGAGTTTTTAGAAGGCTTTTTTTATTCACCACCATCTATACTTTTAGGGGCCATTACTGGGCCTGATGATGCTGAAGTCTTTTTAAATGCAGGTACGACCTATTATATGCAGGTCGCTATAGTAAACGTAGGTGGTCCAGATATAACAGCAGTTACAGGAACTTTTGATGGTGACTTAGACGGTACACCAGGTGCTGGTCAAATGGACTCTATTACCTACACGGCTGATGACCTTGGGGAAAATACCTTGTATTTGGTAAGTATCGATGAGCTGGGGCGCTTTTCTTACTGCGAATCCACAGTTACGGTTGTGGAAAATAGATCCTTACCTATTTATATAAGTGAATACCAGCCAACAACCACAAATAGCATTCAAGAGATAGAAATATACGGAACTCCAGGTGAAGCTTTCTCGGGTGCTTTTGTTGTGATTCAAGGAAACACAGATACAGGGGAGGTCGGTGTTGTAAAAGGTCTAGAAATCTTTGGTGGGACCTTTGATGCTAACGGATTATTATTAACGACCATTCCAAATATTGCCAATCCATCACATACCGTAGTATTAACCAGTTCGTTTTCAGGAACGGTAAATGTCACCGATATCGACACAGATGATGATGGTGTTGCTGATGATTTGTCTGCATTCGGAGTGATTGTTGACGCTGTTGGCGTTGGTGATGGCAGTATATGTTGCCCTGAAGATGTATTATACGCCACTGAACTTGGAGGTGTCAATTTGCCGAATATAGGCGGATTACCTTCAGCAATATTTAGAGAAGCTACTGTCGGAGACTTTTATCAAATTTCAAATACTAGTGGCGATATATTCGATAGCTCGGGGAATCAGGTTGATGCGTCTTTATTTGATGTGATTCCTGATTCTGATGGCACATTCGGTACTATTAATCCCGCGCCCTTTGCGTCGAGTACAAGTACCTTTGTGACGACCTGGAAGACAGATAATAGAGGCAATAGCGATGATGACCAGATTACGATCTATACAGACAATACGTTAACCTATGATTATTCAATAGACTGGGGAGATGGTACTGTTCAAAGAAATGTCAGTGGCGATGTGACGCATACCTATAGTACCCTAGGTACTTATACCATAAAAATAGCAGGAACCTTCCCAAAGTTTGGATCTAATGGATCTTTCTTTGGTGATGCTGAAAAATTAATCAGTATCGATCAATGGGGCACTATTGAATGGAGCTCTTTCGAGGACGCCTTTGGGGAATGCGAGAATATGGATCTATTGGCTACGGATATCCCCAATCTATCCAACGTGACATCTATGCGAGGCATGTTCGTAAACTGTCAATCCATGGTTGCGAACGCTACCATAAACGATTGGGATGTAAGCAATGTCCAAAACATGCAATTAACGTTTAACTCTACAACTAATTTCAATCAGCCGCTGGATAATTGGAATGTAAGTAATGTCACCACTATGGAAAGTATGTTTAATGGCGCCGAATCCTTTAATCAGGATATCAATAGCTGGAATACATCTCAGGTAGAAACCATGCGATTTATGTTTACGGGAGCCTATGATTTCAATCAGTCTATTGACAATTGGAACGTGAGTAATGTGATGGATATGGGTTGGATGTTTAACAATGCCGAAGATTTTAATCAAGATTTAAATAACTGGAACGTGAGTCAAGTTCAAGATATGTTCTTTATGTTCTTAGGTGCAACCAATTTTAATGGTAATATATCCAATTGGAATCCAGCACAAGTAACGACGATGTATGGCATGTTCCAAAATGCAGTAAACTTCAATCAGGATATCTCAGGATGGAATGTCAGCCAAGTCACCGATATGGGCTGGATGTTAAATGGAGCGACACAATTTAATCAGCCTATAGGCAATTGGGATGTCTCTAACTTAGAATTGGCGAATGAAATGCTGATTGGAACCGCGTTTACATCAGAACATTACGATAGTCTACTACTAGCATGGAGCCAGCTTACGCTTCAAGACGATGTTAACTTTGGCACTGATGCCACTTATTGTCTCGGAGATCTGGCCAAACAAGAGATCATTACTAATTTTAATTGGATATTTAATGATGGCGGTTTAGATTGTGATACTGCCGATTACTTTGTCATGACATGGCAAACCGATAACCCTGGCGATTCTAGCGACACGTCAATTACCATTCCTACATTTCTGGGAGAAACCTATAACTATCAGGTCGATTGGTCCTATGACGGTGTTACCTTCAATGTCGAAGATGCGAACGTTACCGGGGATATCACACACGATTATGGAACGCCAGGAACGTATACCGTTGCCATTAGTGGGACCTTCCCAAGAATTTATTTTGATGATGGAGGCGATCACGATAAGATCTTAACCATTGAACAATGGGGATCTATCCAATGGACGTCTATGGAAGGCGCATTTGATGATTGCGCCAATTTAAATATTACCAATCCAACTATCGATACGCCGGATCTTTCAAACGTGACAAGTTTGAAAGATATGTTCAGTGACTGTTTGTCCTTTAATGCCAATATAGAAAATTGGGATGTGAGTAATGTTGAGATTTTTGATGAAATGTTCTCTACCTGTATCGTATTCGATCAACCCTTAAATGGCTGGGCCATGACAAGTGCGACCAGCCTGTCCTACATGTTCTATGAAGCGGAATCATTCAACCAGCCACTAAACGGTTGGGTGACAACTAGTGTGACAAATATGGAAGGAGTATTTGCTTCGGCCTTGGCCTTTGATCAAGACCTCAACAATTGGAACACCTCAAATGTAACCTCTATGTATGAAATGTTTGATGCTGCTGAGGTTTTTGATGGTGATATATCAACATGGAATGTCAGTAATGTTGAAGACATGGAAGCCTTATTTGATGGGGCTTATTTATTCAATCAGGACATATCTAATTGGAATGTTGGTAATGTTCAAGACATGACAGATATGTTTGCTGGAGCAGAAGCGTTTAATCAAGACATCTCGGGTTGGAATGTGAGTAGTGTAACCAATATGTATCGAATGTTTAGAGGCGCAGATGATTTTGATCAAAATTTAGGTGCGTGGGATTTAACGAGTATTGTTGATATAGGTTTTCATGATGGTATGGAAGATATGTTTGGTTCAGGGCCAGGGGGCATTCAAATGTCATTGGCTAATTATGATGCGACTTTAATCGGTTGGAATACCGATAGTAGTGGCCTTGATGGTGATGGCATCGACGATATCCCACAAAATGTCACTTTCGGTGGAGGAAAGAATAAGTATTGCAACAGTGAAGTTGAACGTCAGAATTTAATAGACACCCATGGTTGGGCGATAAGCGACAATGGTTATGATGGAAGTTGTCTGCTAAGTGCCGTAGTGTCCCCAATAGTGTATTTACAAGGCACGGCTATTAATCCAAACTCTGGCGAGGAAAGTTTAATGCGCGACGATCTTAGAGTCGATGGACTTCTACAAACTACGTCACCTTATGGGGATGCGGCCATAGCAGAGGCCTCAGTGTTCGCAGTGGCGGGCAGCGAAGCTATCGTAGATTGGGTTTGGGTAGAACTCCGTGATGAAAGCGATAGTGATGTCGTCATCGATGGCCAATCGGCGCTATTACAACGTGATGGTGACGTAGTAGCCACGGATGGTTTTTCACCAGTAACATTCCAACAACCCGAAGGCAGTTACTTTGTTGTTGTTAATCACCGCAACCATGTGGGGATTATCACAGCCACAACCCAACCCTTAACGTCAACGACAAGCCTTGTCGATTTAACGGCCGATCCTGCAAGCGTAGAGGGTGGCACCAATTCAGTTATTCTCTTGCCCAATGGCAAATACGCTATGTACTCAGGTGACTTTGATGGTAATGCACAGATTCAGAATTCCGATGCCACTGCGGTAATCCAATTAATCGGTGATTCGGGTTATCAGAATGCCGATTTGGACCTCAATACGCAGATTCAAAACTCGGATGTCAACGCCTTTATCAATCCTAATATTGGCCGTGGTGAGCAGTTTAGCAGACCTGGAGTCTCAACAGAGTTCTTATCGACCGATGTCACTTTGGCCTTTGCCAATGCCCTGATTACGAATGATGGCGTAGACGATTACTATGAGGCCGATATTATGATATCTGGAACAACGGACTTTTATGTAGGATCGGGACAGGTGTATCTCGATTATAATACGGCAGCCTTCGGGGAGAACGTGTCGACCAATAATAATATAGAATATAGCCAACCCGATGGTACGATATTAGGTTATAGCTTTGGGGCCTTCTCTCCGGCTTATAAAGATTTTATACAGAACGATAATACCACTTCCAGAGTGTCCCTGTCTTTCCAGCAAAACGTTGGCCTAACTGGACTGGAGACAGCACCAGAGTTGGAGATTACATCAACACCAAAGGTGTTGTTCCATGTTAAGATCCGCTATGTGGACAGCAGTGCGGATGCGAATATCTGTTTCTATAGCGAAGGGGTATTCCAGGATCAGTTCTTTACGGCCTGTGGTGGTGCGGCCACGGCAGATTGTACCAACACACCAGGTGTACAGATCACCAACGATAGCTATGATTGTTCAGAGGCGGGTGTAGGTACCTTAAGCATCGCAAGTTTTGAGACCGATCAAATTTTATTGTACCCTAATCCAACTAGTAGTAGTTTTAGAATTAAGGGGCTGAGTACAATAAGCCAAATACGTATTTACGATGTCAACGGCCGATTGATATTAGAGGAGCAGCACAATGACGACCGAGCAATAGAAATGAATGGCTATGCTAATGGTGTTTATTTCGTTGAAATTGAAAGTGAACACGGTATGTTGATTAAACGATTAGTAAAGAAGCAAATTTAAGTTTAGACGAAATGAAATCCCATGTTATGACATGGGATTTCTTATAAATGACCAAAAGCTAAGTAGTACTACCCAATTATTAAGTATTGTCACGTATTTGTCGTAGACCTGAATCCATATACTTTGCACTTGGATTAATAGTTCTAATGGTTTTAATCCTTAGATATATTGGTTAATAGCAAAATACCGTTGTATATTTAAAAGGGGTAAGGTACAACGGCATTAACCTCCGTGACTGAAACGTTGCGGAGGTTTTTTTATGAGTAAAACCAAACTACGTATCACTACGTAATAAATACGAGTCGGCTCTTATTTGCCATGCCAAGACTTCAAAATACCTTGTTGATGATTTTAAAATACGATCATCATGATTAAGAAAACCCCTTTATTTGTTCTATTTGGACTCGTTTTTTTTGTGCAATCTTGGGCACAAACCTGCGGAACACCAAATAATATTAGTCAAAACATCACAGATGGAATACCAAATGCTGGAGATTACTATGCCTGGTTTCAACCATTTGTTACAGATTGTAACGGCGCGATTGATCATATTAGCGTTTGGTACAAAACATCATCCAATCGAACGGCGACTGTCCTTATATTGGAAGGTTCTAACCCAATAGAAGCCTCCTCCAATATTCTAACCAGCTTTATTCACACGTTTACAGAAGCTGGTGTAGCGCCAGATTTTGAACCAGTGCGTACCGATATTTCAATTCCAGGAAATGTCAATCTCTCTGCTGGACAGACCTATGCATTCGCTTTCATATTTGATCCGGATGCCTTTGTTTCATTTAGCGTAGCCAATGACAGTTTTGACGATGGAGATATGTACTGGGTAGAGAGTAGAGGCTCTGCTACATGGATTGAAGCACAAACCGTTAGCACGCCGTCACAACCGGTGGATTTGCGTTTTCAGGTTGCGTTTAAAAATCCAAGCCCCTACGTAATGTGCCGAGAAAATCGTTCTTTTGCTCTAGGCGCTGATGGTACGGTTAATATCACCTTTGGTCAAATGACTGCAGGGAGTGGTGCATCAGATGGGGAAAGTTTGGTGATTCAAACGGTAAGTCCAAACTTTTTCGATTGTGATGATATTGGACCTCAAAATATAAGCCTTACTGTTCAAGATACCTCAGGGCAAAATGCATTCTGCAGCACAACCATTACTATTACAGATGGTGAAGACCCTGTGCTAACCTGTCCCGATGATATTACATTCAATACGGACCCAGGAGTGCCGGCAATTGTCACCTATGATACACCAACCTACTCGGATTGCTCTCCAGTAGGAGATTTTGATGGTTTTACGTACATAGGAATGAGGGATGATAAGTTCTTTTATGTGTCTAACAATTATGAGAGAGCTGACCTCGCCTTTGACCAAGCAGAGGACTTAGGAGGGCATGTCGCTACCATAATCGATGAAGAGCACAACAATTTTATAAGGAATGCAGTCAATGATATTCATGGTGATGAAAGTATCTTAATTGGATACAATGATGCAGCCACAGAGGGCGCCTTTGTTTGGCACGATGGAAATACGAGTATAAGCTATGACAACTGGGCACCAAGTCAACCTAACCAATCGGGAAATCGAGACCATGCCTTAATTACTGGCACTGGTATTTGGGTCAGTTCTAATTTTACTGTACGACGTCCATATATTCTACAACTCACAGAGGCACCTACGACACTTACACCTATATCAGGACTCCCCTCAGGAAGCGTGTTCCCAGTAGGTACAACTACAAATACCTTCGAAGTTGTTGACGCTTATGGAAATGTAGGGACTTGTTCTTTTGATGTTACCGTAGTGCAAAATCCATTCGAAACATTGGTTGAACTTGATGGTGGAAAACTGACAATTACGGATGTCGAAAATGATTCGGACGACCAAATTACTTTATCCAGTGATGGCACGACACTTACGATTAGTAATTTAGTGCTGGCTACGGCATCTGGTGATGGTGTGGTGCTAACAGATTTTGCGACGGTGACCGTACCCATTGCTAATATTACCAATGGTATAGAATTCATTGCTGGCAATGGCGATAATAGTATTAATTTTTCTACCGATCTCACCTTAACGGGCAGTAATAATGATATTATGCTTAGCGGATTGGGATTGGGAACAGATATTTTAGATGGTTTTGCCTTTCAGAATAGTGGTCATCTCAATATTGGGGGCGATTTTATAATCACAAGCAGTCCAGATGCTAAAATTCTAATCGGTGAACTTACGGCAGTTAACTTAAATATCTCGGATGCGTTTTCTGTTGAAGTTCCCAGTAGCCCTTTGCCGATCACCATTTCAGGGCAAACCGATATGGAGATAAGTAGTGCGCTTCAGCTTACTGGAAATGCAATCCATACGTTTTTGGGAACCGCTAACTTAGAGGCGGCATCGATTGATTTTAACGCTATAGGTCCTCTAAATTTAGGAACCGTAACGACCACAAGTGATTTTGCGATACTGGTAAATGTCGTCAGTGCAGCTCTTGGAGATTTAACGCTAACAGGGGATATCGTAACGGCCGGAGACTCCGACCTCCTTTTGAGAGGAGATACCATTAATCAATCTGCAGGGACGATTACAACGGACATATTATTCCTTAGAGGCAACCTAAGTGGTGAAACAGTGGCTACATTATTTGGAGACAACGATGTTAATACAATTGAAGTACCAACAGGAAGCGCCTTAGAAACCATTATTTTTAATGATATTGATGATTTGGAAATAGGCAGGTTTACGGTGGAAGCCGCTACATTATTTGGTACGACAATTAACCTAACAGAGGCTACGGAAATCACTAAAAACGGAACAGGCAATCTCTCAATTTTAAGTTCAGGTGCTTTAAATATCACCAACACTGATGTCGGTTCGCCGGCCTCCATTACACATAATGGGGGAAACATTGAGTTTGAAGGGACTAATATTCTAGTTGAAAAATTAAGTTATCAGGGCCTAACCGGGACCACTACGCGATTCTTGAGCCCTACCACCTTTAATAATGTCGATTTGTCATTAGAATTTGGCACCTTAAAAATTCAGGCGCCAGTGAATATAACCTCAAGTGATATTCAAATTATTGACGCACTTTTAATTGATGACGCTGACGGGATTTTATCGGGAGCCGGTCGTTTTATTGGCGGTTCAACAACAGTTGAGCAAGGCGGAACTATCGCGCCAGGCAATGGCACAACCCCATCAACTTTAATCGTGCGAAGTGTTGAATTTAATGATGGAACATTTGCACCATATATAGATAGCGACAGCGCGTTTGATCAATTAAATGTAGTGGGTACGGTAACCTTGACCAATGCGGACTTTGTACCAACAGGAGATTTTAGTATGGATTCGGGTATCGAGGAGATTGTGCTTATCAATAACAATGGAACCGATGCCGTTGTAGGCACCTTTAATGGATTTCCTGAAGGAAGTCAAGTCACACTACCAGGTTCAAGCGATATCATTACCATTAGTTATACAGGAGGCGATGGCAATGATATCACGCTATCAAAAGATCTGCAAGCACCTGTGATGACCTGTCCTGGTGATGTGACCATTGATTGTGCTGATGCCGCTAAGGTTTTTGCTATTGGTGTTGGCCAAAACACGCCTGTTGATATTCCAGATAATGACGATACAGGGATTACAAGTGTCGCTAATATTACAGGCATAGATGCTGATTTAGAGGTTATTGAAATTACGGTACAAACAGCCGTTAATCATAGTTGGATTGGAGATTTGTATATGGATCTTACAGCGCCGAATGGGGAAACAGTCGTATTATTTGCTGAGTCGCTGAATGAGAACAGTAATTTGAATGCCGACTTCCCTATTGTATTTACGGATGCTGCAACGACGCCCGCCATTGATATAGGCAATACAATTAGTGGTTTTGATGCCGTTTGCGAAGTTGATAATATTTGTGAATATACGGCCATGGAAGGTGTGGATGCCTTTGCCCAACTTATTGCTGAAATCAATACGAACGGAAGTTCATTTAATGGCGATTGGACCTTAAGTCTTCGTGATGACATAGGAGATGATACGGGTAACTTAGTGTCTTGGCAGTTGAATATAACGGCTAATGATCCCGGTGCAGTTTCAGGTGCAGTTAATTCAGATCCATCGGCTACTGGTTTTGCTACGGCGATAGATAGTTGTAATTTGCCTGACTGTACACCAACCATAAACTATGAAGATAGTGTGGTAGACGGTTGCGGAATTTCTGAGGTCATTACTCGAACATGGACAGCCACAGATGCCTCTGGAAATTCAAGTTCTTGCGTTCAAACAATAACAATTACCGATATGGCGCCTCCAATAATCGATTCATGTTCCGAAGATATTTTATTCAAATTGGCGCCAGGTGAATCCGATGCTATTATAACTTACGATTTACCGACAGCAAGCGATATATGTGGCGATGTTACCGTCTTACAAACGGAAGGTTTAGATTCGGGAGAGACCTTCCCAGAAGGAATTACAACCAATACCTTCTCCATTACAGATGCCTGTGGTAATGAAACCATTTGCTCCTTTACGGTAACGGTAACGGTACCAGAGACTTTGGTTGAATTTACAGGTGGAAAGCTCACGATTACAGATGTTAATGGTGGTACTTCAGATGATGATCTCTTTCTTTCAAATTTTGCATCACCACTATTAACAATTAGTAATTTAACGCCTCCAGTAGAGGTGTTAGGCGATGTTACCGTGATCGATGAAACGACGGTATCCGTACCCTATACCGATATTACCAATGGTATTGAATTTGTTGCTGGTGATGGCATCAATAAAGTGACCATGTCAGAAATATTTATTTTAACTGGGGAAACTAATGATTTAAAGTTTGATAATTTACAAGCTTTCACTGTCATTGGATTTATAAATACCGAAGGCGATGTAGAGATTACAGGCAACGGTAATTTAAATCTCAATATCGGGCCATGGACGGTACAAAATCTTTATGTGGATAATGTACGTACTATTCAAGATCAACCCGGTCCAGGAATTACAGTTTCCGGTACGACTAATTTAAGAGCGTCAGATGAGATTGCCATCAATGACGGCGAAGGGTTTCATGAGTTTAATGGCCCTGTTACCTTAGAAGCGGGTAGAATTACCTTCTCTGCTGGTTCAGATCTTATATTCAATGAAGTTACGATCATAGCAACAGACGCCCTTGAAAACTATTTAGTGGCATCTCCTGGAACCTTAACCTTAGATGGTAACATCAATATCACTGAAAGAACGACCAACTTATTCTTAGCCAGTAATGATGGAATTGCACAACAAAGCGGAATCATTAATGAGTGTTTCCTAATTCTACGTGGCGATGGTTCGGGTAATGCCACATTGGAAGGTGCAAATACTGTTGCGGCGCTTGCCGTAGCAAACCCCTTTAATGCTGATGAAAGTGCATTTGGTAACCTGTCTTTTACAAATGCCGTCAATATGTTTTTAGCAGATATTATTGTAGACGAATTTACATTGACTGCACCAGAATTTGATCTAGAGCCCGATTTTACTAGTATCACTAAAAACGGTTCTGGAGAAAGTAATTTCAACGCCAATATGGATATGAATCCTGGTACTATTCCAGCAAGGGTCATTTTTAATCACAATGCAGGAACTATTAACTTTAATGGTACTGTAAATGATTTTGATGGTCTTTTAGATTATAATGGCACCAATGCAGGTATTACTCATTTTAGTGGTACAACAACAGTGGATCCCGATATCACCCCAACCTTTGGAAGTTTAAATAGCACGGGAACATTCATCACTAGAAGAGGAGTTATTGGTATTTTAAATGAAGCGCGATTTAGCGGCAGTTCCTCGGTACTAAAAGGCGAAGCATTTCTCTCATCGGGTCCAACGATTGTTGAAAATGACGCAACCATAACACCCGGGAACGTTAACGATGTGTCATTACTGCTTTTTAGTGATTTAACCATTTCTTCAGCAACTTATGCGCCAGTAATTGAAGGTAATGATGAATATGATGCCCTTGAAGTGCTGGGTGCGGGTACAATTACTTTAGACAATGCCAATTTAGCACCCATAGGAGGATACACTGTTCAAGAAGGTGATGAGCTTGTTATCATTACTAATAATGGTCCAAGTGCTGTATCAGGAACCTTTAATAACCTTCCTGAGGGTGCTGAGGTAACTTTTGGCGACTTTGATGGCATTATTAGTTATATCGGGGGTGATGGTAACGACGTGGTCTTGAAATACAATTATTTTAAAGATGCTTTTATAACGACTTGGAAGACCGATAATTCGGGCAGTAGTGCGGACGACCAGATTACCATCTTTACGGATAATAGCTTAACTTATGACTTCGCCATTGATTGGGGTGACGGAACCTTTCAAACAGACGTTACTGGGAATATAACACATACCTACGATACGGCAGGGACTTATACGATTCGCATACGAGGCCTCTTTCCTAGGTTTATATCCAATGGTAATATTAGCGGCGATGCCGAAAAATTGATCAGTATTGACGAATGGGGCGCTAACCTATGGAGTTCTTTCGATGGCGCCTTTTATCAATGTGAAAATATGGATCTAGCGGCAACAGATAGTCCTGATTTAACCAATGTCACTTCACTATATTCCATGTTTTCTGGTTGTGATGCCTTAATAGGTAATGATTCCATGAATAACTGGGATGTGAGTCAGGTTCAGGAAATGAACTTTATGTTTTCAGGAGCTACCAATTTTGATGCTGATATATCAGACTGGAATACAAGTCAGGTACAATCCATGTATAGCATGTTCCAAGATGCCACAAATTTCAATCAGGATATTTCAGGTTGGAATGTAGGTCAGGTGACCGATATGGCGTGGATGTTCAAAGGCGCTAAACGTTTTAATCAACCTATTGGAAATTGGAATGTAAGTAACGTTGCTAAAATGAGCTATATGTTCAACAGTGCAGAAGACTTTAATCAAGAGTTGAACAGCTGGAATGTGAGTCAGGTTGAGCAAATGAATTTCATGTTTTCAGAAGCTTCTAATTTCAATGGTAATATATCAAACTGGAATCCAGCACAAGTTACTAACATGTATGCCATGTTCGATGATGCCATAAATTTCAATCAGAATATATCAGGTTGGAATGTGGGTCAGGTGACCACTATGGCTTATATGTTCGATGGTGCTACGCTTTTTAATCAACCCATTGGCAATTGGGATGTCTCTAATGTTCAAAGTGCAGATGACATGCTTATAGGCACGGCTTTTTCTTCAGGAAATTATGACGATCTATTAATTAGCTGGAACCAGTTGACCCTGCAAGATCATGTGAACTTCGGTACCGATGCTGGTCTGTGTCTTGGAGAATCCGCAAAACAGAACATTATTACCAATCACAATTGGAGTTTTACCGATGGCGGTGTGGATTGTGGGGCTGCTTTTATTACCAAATGGCAAACAGATAATGTCGGAACATCGGCAGCTAATGAAATTACCATTGCAACAGCGGCTTCGTTGGGAACGACCTATGACTACAGTGTGGATTGGGGCGATGGTACCATCACCTACAATCTTACGGGTGATGCAACACATACCTATACAAACGCAGGATTATATACGGTTAAGATCTATGGAGATTTCCCACATATATATATCAAAAATGAAGGGGACCGCTTAAAGCTTGTAGAAATAGAACAATGGGGTGATATCGCTTGGAGCTCCATGGACAGGGCATTTCAAGGTTGTCAGAACTTAGTCATATCAGCAACAGACGCCCCTGATTTATCAAATGTTACCGACATGGAACGTATGCTTCAGGATGCTGGGACTAATATTGATATGGATCTTTGGGCGGATATCACGAATTGGGATGTTAGTCATGTTCAGGACATGTCTTCGCTCTTCAGAGATTCGAACTTTAACCAAAATATTGTATCATGGAACGTAGGTAATGTAACCAATATGTTCAGCATGTTTTTAGGTGCTAATAGTTTCGATCAGGATGTTTCTGGCTGGGATGTGAGCCAAGTACAAAATATGCGTGATATGTTTAGAAATGCCACTAATTTTGATCGCAACTTAGGCGCCTGGGATATTTCAAGCTTACAATCCCCTACCATGCAAGGTATGCTCTTTAATACGGCATTGTCTACCGAAAATTATGACAATACGCTTATCGGATGGGCCACCTTAGAGGCTGGTGAGGCCCAAATTCCAATAAATGTCAACTTCAATGCCGGTAATAGTCAATATTGTTTGTCTGAAACACAACGACAAGATTTAATTGATACCTACGGCTGGAGTATTGCAGATGGTGGTTTCGATCCGAGCTGTACAACTGATGTTTTGGTATCGCCGAAAGTATATTTACAGGGCGCGTCCATTAATCCGATCAGTGGCGAGGAGAGTTTAATGCGCGATGATCTTAGAGTCAATGGGCTATTTCCACTAAGTACACCTTATGGCGATGGCGTGACGATCGATGCTTCCGTATTAACCACAACAGGCTCGGATGCCATTGTGGATTGGGTTTGGGTAGAACTCCGCAATCAAACGGATAACAGTATCGTTATTGATAGCCAATCGGCTTTGCTACAGCGCGATGGCGATGTGGTAGGATTAGATGGTATATCACCCTTGGCCTTTGACCAACCCGAAGATAGATATTATGTGGTGATTAATCACCGTAACCATATCGGTATCATTACGGCAGCACCACAAACCTTGAGCACAACAACAAGCCTTGTGGATTTAACGGCCGATCCAGCATCGGTAGAAGGCGGTGCCAATTCCGTTATCCTATTGTCTAATGGTTTCTACGGCATGTACACAGGTGACTTCGATAGCAATGCGCAGATACAGAATACGGATGCTAATGCGGTGATCCAATTGATCGGTGGTGCAGGTTATGAAGACGCGGATATGGACATCAATACACAGATTCAAAATACGGATGTTAACGTATTGATTAATCCTAATATCGGACGTGGTGAGCAGTTTAGTAGACCAAGCATTACTTCCGAAATGTTATCAACTGATGTCACTGTGGCCTTTGCCAATGCACAGATCACCGATGACGGTATGGACAATTACTACGAGGCTGATATTGTGATATCGGGAACCACGGACTTTTATATAGGCTCGGGTCAGGTATATCTGGAATACAATACGGCAGCCTTTGGCGAGAACGTAGCGACGAATAACAGCATAGAGTATAGCCAACCGGATGGTACTATCTTGGGCTATAGCTTCGGGGCCTTTTCACCGGCTTACAGGGACTTTGTGCAGAACGACAATACGACCTCAAGGGTGTCGCTGTCCTTCCAGCAGAACATTGGGCTGGCCGGTTTGGAGACGGCACCGGAGCTAGCGATTACTTCGACGCCAAAGGTCTTGTTCCATATCAAGATCCGCTATGTGGATAGCAGTGCGGATGCCGATATCTGTTTCTACACCGATGGCGTGTTCCAGGACCAGTTCTTTACGGCCTGTGGTGGAACGGCTACGGCCGATTGTACCAATACACCGGGTGTACAGATTACCAACGACACCTATGACTGTTCGGAGGCAGGCGTGGCGACCTTGGGTATCACTAACCTTGAGGCCAGTGAAATCCGCTTATATCCTAATCCGGTAAGTACCAGCTTTAAAATCAAAGGCTTGACCTCGACCTACCAAGTAAAGATCTACGATGTCAACGGCCGATTAATCGTGGAAGATGAGCGTAGTGACGAACAGCCAATCGATATGAGCGATTATGATAATGGAGTCTATCTGGTAGAGATTAGCAACCATAGAGGCACGGTCATCAAACGTCTTATTAAGAAGTAAACAAAAGAGAACATATAATTCCCGTGTCCGTAAAGGCACGGGAATTTTTAGGTCCATCATGGACTTACGTACCACCACGTAATAAATACGTGTCGGCTCTTATTTCGTATCCCTAAGGTTGACGATACCTTGCTCATGATTTAAAATACGACAATCATGACTGTGAAATCCCCTGTGTTTTTACTAATAGGACTTCTATTTTTTGTACAATCTTATGCCCAAACCTGTGGCACTCCAGATAATATTATTCAAAATATTACTGATGGGTCAAATGTTGAAGGTGACCAATTTGCCTTTTATCAAAGCTTTGTGCCTGACTGTGACGGGATATTAGACAGTTTTACAGTTTGGCGTAAAAATTTTATCGAACGCGAGGCAAATATTTTTATTGCTCAAGGTGCAGATCCTAACAGCAGTACCATTTTGAGCAATTTTTCCTTTACTTTAGCGGCTACAGAGATTTCGTTCCCTGCGGTCCATGAAGAGACAACGGTTCCAATCCCCGATACTATTAATCTTTTGGCAGGAGAGACCTATGCCTTTGTCATCGTGGTCCCTGACGGCGCTATTATAAACTTTAATCTTTCCTCATTGGATTCCTACCCAGATGGTGAGGTATTTTGGGTAGATACCGGTTCTACAACTTGGGAGGAAGCTTCTACTGCTGGAGGGATTACTGGCCTTATTGACTTTCGTTTTCGTATCAATTGGCGTGATCAAGGACCCTATGTCATGTGTAGAGAAAATCGTTCCTTTGCCCTAGGAGCAAGCGGTACGGTTAATATCACATTCGGCCAAATGACTGCGGGAAGTGGTACTTCAGATGGAGAAAGCCTGATATTTCAAACGGTAAACCCCAACTTCTTTACTTGCGATGATATAGGGCCCCAAACAGTGACCTTGAGAGTAGAGGATTCCTCAGGGCAAAGTGCTGCTTGTAGTACGACCATAGAAATTATAGATAACCGGGCCCCAGAATTAACCTGTCCCGAAGATATAAGTATGACCTTAAACCCTGGTGATCCTTTACCGATAGTGCGTTATGAGCCTCCCGCTTACTCCGATTGTTCTATTGTACCACCAGATGGCTTTACCTATTTGGGTGCTCGTGATGATAAATTCTATTACGTATCTGATAGTTATGAGCGATGCGACTTAGCCTTTGCACAAGCAGAAGCCTTAGGCGGTCGTGTTGCTACCATAATAGATGAAGAGCTCAATACTTTAATTAGAACGGGTGTCGATGCTATTTTTGGAGATGAGAGCGTATTGATAGGCTATAATGATGTGGATACAGAAGGCGCCTTCGTTTGGCATGATGGCAATACCACTATAACCTATGAAAACTGGTTTGCTAGTCAACCTAATCAATCAGGGAATCGAGACTACGCCTTATTATCTAGTAATGGTGATGGTGGTTGGATTTCTACATTTGCTGTCACACGACGTCCATATATTTTACAACTTACAGGGCCGACGACGATACCCACCACAGGACTCCCTTCAGGAAGTGAGTTCCCTCTGGGAACCACAACCATTACCTATAACGTTTCAGATTTAAGTGGCAATACATCGTCTTGTAGTTTTGATGTCATTATCGATAGAATTCCAGCAGAAACCTCCGTAGTATTAGTTGACGGTAAACTAATCATTACAGATATTGAGAATGATTCTGATGATCAAATTACCTTTTCGAGCGATGGTACCACACTGACGATCAGTAATTTGGTGCTACCAAATGTTTCAGGAGGTCCTACCTTATTCGATACCACTACAGTAACGGTTCCAATAACAGCTATTACTGCAGGGATTGAGTTCAATGCCGGTAATGGTGATAATACGGTAACATTCGCTAATGACCTTTCGCTAACAGGAACTACTAACAGCATTGTTTTAAACGATATAAACAGCTATTCACAAACAGGTGGTATAGCTATTGAAGGCGATCTCACCATCAATGGCATTACAGGTGGAGATGTGACTTTGTTTTCCCTCAACGCCAGAAATCTATTGATTACAGGTGTTGACCGTATAAGGGATAATGATTCCTCGGTAATGAATATATCAGGAACAACTACCTTACAAGCCATTGAGGATATAGTTTTTGATGCTGCGATATTCGATAATGATGTACAATTAGCAGGATTGGTTACTATAGAAGCTCCAGGTGTAATCTTTGCGGCAACGGGAAATCTCACCTTTGGGACAGTAACCACCACAGGGACGGATAGTGACATATTAAATTTCCTAACGGCTACCCAAGGCAACATAAGCTTAACAGGTCCGGTGCAGACGGGTGGGGATTCCAATATAATGCTAAGAGTATTACAAGGAGATCTTATTGAGCAAAGCGCTTCTGGTACGATCACGACCAATAGACTCTCTTTGGAAGGCAATCCATCAGGGACCACTGATATTATATTAAACCTAGCCAATAACAATGTGGCAGCGCTTGAGGCTAAAAATTCAAGTCGACCTGTGGCGACCCTTAATTATGAAGATATTAATACCATAGAACTACAAGAAATCATAGTAGACGAACTAGTGTTAACGGCCAACACCATTACACTTTCTGAAAATACCATCTTTAATAAAAATGGATCGGGTATAAGTGAATTCAATGGTAATGTTACCATCACAACTACGGATGTGGCGAATCCCGCCGTCATTACTCATAATGCAGGGACGCTTAACTTTAATGGTACAACCCATCATCTCGATGGCGCTTTAGAATACAACGCCAGTATTGGAGTCACAACCAATTTTAATGGCACAACAACGTTGAGTACCACTGGAATTACATCCACCTTTGGAGTTTTAAATAGTTCAGGGACTTTTATTGTAGACAGCTTTACTAGTATTTTAAATGAAGGCCGATTCAGCGGTGCGTCGACTGTATTGAAAGGTCGAGGTTCACTTTCTGGAGCACCAACAATCGTAGAGAATGACGCTACACTTACACCAGGAGGAATTGGGGATGTCGCCTCACTGTCTTTGAATGACTTAGCAATTTCTTCGGCAACGTTTGCGCCAGTGATTGAAAATGATGATGATTATGATTTCCTACAGGTGCAAGGTGCGGTAACTTTGACTAATGCTACTTTGGAACCAATCACGGGAACAGAGACCTTTGGAAGTCTTCCGATGGTACTAATCAACAATGATGGGACGGATGCTGTTGTAGGGACATTTAACGGCTATCCAGAAGGGAGTACCATTACTTTTGGTAATTTTGAAGGCGTCATTAGTTATATAGGTGGCGACGGGAACGATGTGGTTTTAACTTTGGTCGAAACGACTGTTGACTTTTCTGGAGGTAAGCTTACGATTACCGATACAAATGGCGCCATTTCTGACGATCAAATTTCATTATCCAGTGATGGCACGACCTTAACCATCAGCAACCTTATAGCGCCTGTACAGGTGATTGGAGGACCAACGCTTGTAGATGCCACTACCGTTACGCTACCATTGATAAATTTGGTATCAGGGATTGAATTCAACGCAGGTAATGGCGATAATACGGTAACATTTGCGAATGACCTTACACTAACAGGGACGACTAACAGTATCACTCTAAATGATATAAGGAGTCATTCACAATCAGGAATTATAGATATTGAAGGTGACTTCACCATCAATGGAAATACCGGTGGAACAGTCTCATTGTTTTCACTAAACGCCAGAAATTTATCCATTACAGGTGTTGATCGCATCTCTGATGCTGGATCTACAGTAATGAATATATCAGGAACCACGACCTTGCAAACGCATTTTAGCATTAACTTAAATTCTGCAGTATTCAACAACAATGTACAATTTGCAGGACTCGTTAATATAGAAGCTTCGGGCATCATATTTATCGCAACAGGAGATCTCACGCTAGGAACAGTAACCACCACAGGAACCGATAATTCAATATTAAATAGCCTATCCTCTTACCAAGGCAACATAAGCTTAACAGGGCCAGTGCAGACAGCAGGGGATTCTGATCTTCGGCTAAGAGCATTACAAGGAGATCTTATTGAGCAAACCGCTTCGGGTACCATCACAACAAATAGGCTCACTTTTGAAGGGAATCTATTAGGAACCACTAATGTTGAATTGAATCTTGCCAATAACGATGTGGCATCGCTTGAGGTTAAAAATTCTAGTAGACCTATAGCGACGCTTAATTATACAGATAGTAATACCGTTGAGCTACAAGAAATCATAGTCGACGAACTATTGCTAACAGCTAGTGATATTGCGCTTTCTGAAAACACCATACTTGCTAAAAATGGATCTGGAATAAGTCATCTCAATGGAAATGTCAGCATCACAGCAATAGATGTGGCTAATCCCGCTGTTATTAATCATAATGCTGGGACCATTAATTTTAACGGTACAATAAATGATTTTGATGGCGCTTTAGATTATAACGGTAGTAGTACAGTTACTACCAATTTTAGTGGAACGACAACATTGAATACCAGTATCACTCCAAACTTTGGAACTATAAATGGAACGGGGACATTTATTGTAGACAGCTTCACTAGTATTTTGAATGAAGGCCGATTTAGCGGTGTGTCGACTGTATTGAAAGGTCGAGGCTCCCTTTCAGGAGCACCGACCATTGTAGAAAACGATGCAACACTTACGCCAGGAGGGATTGGTAATGTGGCCACTCTAGCTTTAAATGATCTGTCCATTACTTCGGCAACGTTTGCACCTGTAATAGAAAATAGTAATACCTATGACGCGCTAACCGTATTTGGTACAGTCACTTTAGATAATGCCAATTTAGCGCCTTTAGGAGGCTATACCGCACAACGTGGCGATGAGGTCATTATCATTGACAACGACGGTGACGACGCCGTCATAGGAACCTTTAATAACCTTCCTGAGGAGGCTGAGGTAACTTTTGGCGACTTTGATGGCATTATTAGTTATACCGGGGGTGATGGTAACGACGTGGTTTTGAAATACAATTATTTTAAAGATGCTTTTATAACGACTTGGAAAACCGATAATTCGGGCAGTAGTGCGGACGACCAGATTACCATCTTTACAGATAATAGCTTAACTTATGACTTCGCCATTGATTGGGGTGACGGGACCTTTCAAACAGACGTTACTGGGAACATAACACATACCTACGATACAGCAGGGACTTATACGATTCGCATACGAGGCCTCTTCCCTAAGTTTATATCTAGCGGCGATGCCGAAAAACTGATCAGTATCGACGAATGGGGCGCTAACATTTGGAGTTCCTTTGATAGTGCCTTTTCTGACTGCGAAAATATGGATCTATTGGCTATGGACGTTCCTGATTTGTCTAATGTTACCACCTTATTTGGCATGTTTGACAACTGCCGATCGTTGGTGGGTAATCCTTCCATTAACAATTGGGATGTGAGTACCATAGAAAATATGCAACTTCTGTTTGTATCTGCCACAAATTTTAACCAACCCTTAGACAACTGGAACGTGAGCAATGTCACGACTATGAGCAGTATGTTTAATGGGGCCGAATCTTTTAATCAAGATCTTAACAGCTGGAATACCTCCCAAGTGCAATTTATGGACTTTATGTTCTTGGATGCCTTAGACTTTAATGGCGCTATTGGGAACTGGAACGTAGGCAATGTGGTGGACATGAGTTATATGTTCAACCGTGCGGAAGATTTCAACCAAGATTTAAACAGCTGGAATGTGAGCCAGGTTCAGGAAATGGATTTCATGTTCCTGGAGGCTACTAACTTTAACGGCAATATTTCTAGTTGGAACCCTGCACAGGTCATCACTATGAATGCCATGTTCCAAAATGCGGTGAATTTCAATCAGGATATTTCAGGTTGGAATGTGAGTCAGGTGATCACTATGGCTTATATGTTCAATGGTGCAACTAATTTTAATCAACCGATTGGTAATTGGGATGTCTCTAATGTTCAAACTGCAGACGACATGCTTATAGGGACGGCTTTTTCATCAGGAAATTATGACAATCTATTAATTCGTTGGAACCAGTTGACCCTGCAAGATCATGTGAACTTCGGTACCGATGCTGTTCTGTGTCTTGGGGAACCTTCGAAACAGAGCATCATTACCAATCACAATTGGAGCTTCACCGATGGCGGTGTGGATTGTGGGGCTGCCTTTATTACCAAATGGCAAACAGATAATGTCGGAACATCGGCAGCTAATGAAATTACCATTGCAACAGCGACTTCATTGGGAACAACCTATGACTACAGTGTGGATTGGGGCGATGGCACCTTCACCTACAATCTTACAGGTGATGCAACACATACCTATACAAACGCCGGATTATATACGGTTAAGATTAATGGGGACTTCCCGCATATGTATTTCAACAATGGAGGGGACCGCTTAAAGCTCGTAGAAATAGAACAATGGGGCGATATCGCATGGAGCTCCATGGACAGGGCATTTCAAGGTTGTCAGAACTTAGTCATATCAGCAACAGACGCCCCTGATTTATCAAATGTGACCGACATGGAACGTATGCTTCAGGATGCTGGGACTAATATTGATATGGATCTTTGGGCGGATATTTCGAATTGGGATGTAAGCCATGTTGAGGATATGTCTTCGCTCTTTAGGGATTCGAACTTTAACCAGAATATTTCCACTTGGATAGTGGATAATGTTTTAGATATGAAACGTATGTTTCAAAGTAATACGGCATTCAACCAAAATATTGCATCATGGAATGTAGGTCAAGTAACCAATATGTTCAGCATGTTTTTAAGCGCTAATAGTTTCGATCAGGATATTTCTAGCTGGGATGTGAGCCAAGTACAAAATATGCGCGATATGTTTAGGAATGCCACTAATTTTGATCGCAACTTAGGCGCCTGGGATATTTCAGGCTTACAATCCCCTACGATGCAAGGTATGCTCTTTAATACGGCATTGTCTGCCGAAAATTATGACAATACGCTTATCGGATGGGCCACCTTAGAGGCTGGTGAGACCCAAATTCCAATAAATGTCAACCTCAATGCCGGTAATAGTCGATACTGTGAAAGCGAATTTAAGAGACAGGAGTTGATCAGCAATTTTGGTTGGACTATTGCCGATGCTGGAAAAGTTTCGGACTGTGTCAACCCCAATAGCTTTATTACTTTATGGGAAACGACTTCGGCAAATCAGCGCATTTCGCTGGGAACAGGAACGAACTATTCCGTCAACTGGGGTGATGGTACCATTGAAGTTGGTCTTTCAGGTGACGCCATTCACGACTATATATCACCAGGGACCTACACCGTTTCCATTGTTGGAGATTTTGGAACCATCTCTATGAACCCCGAGTTATCCGACGTATCGGCACTTCAGGAGGTCCAACAATGGGGATCCATTAGGTGGAATTCATTAGCGGGTGCTTTTTACCAGTGTTCGAATTTAGAAGTAACGGCTTCAGATGTTCCTGACCTTTCCAATATCACGGACCTGAACGGCATGTTTTTGCAATGCACATCCCTTGTAGGGAACGATACCTTCAATCAATGGGATGTTTCGAACATTGAAAGTATGGAATTTATGTTCTGGGAAGCCACAAGTTTCAATCAATCCTTAGACCAATGGGAAGTGGGGAATGTCACTTCTATGAGAGAGATGTTTGTTGGAGCGACCAGTTTTGATCAAGATTTAGGAAGTTGGGATATTTCCAGTTTAACAGGTGCTAAGTATATGTTTTTAAATGCTGGTTTAGCAATAGAAAATTATGACGATACCCTAATAGGTTGGGCCACTTTAGATACCGCTAATGGAGAAACACAAATTCCAACAGGGATTAATTTTGATGGAGGAGACAGCCAGTACTGTGTGTCGGAAGCTAAAAGGTCTGAACTCATAAATACCTACGGTTGGACCATTGCAGATGCTGGTAGAGCTTTGTTGTGTTTCGAATCTAATAGTTTTGTCACTGTTTGGGAAACGACTTCAGATAATGAGAGTATCACCATCCCAACAACAGGTTCAGGCTATAATTATGCTATAGATTGGGGCGACGGTACCGTAGATATTGGAGTTACAGGAGATGCTACCCATGAATATGCAACCGCAGGAACTTACACGATTTATATTTCGGGGGATTTCCCTAGAGTCTACTTTAATGACCAGGGCGATAGAGCTAAGATTAAAGAGGTGCAACAATGGGGTGCCATAGCATGGACGAGTATGGAAAATGCCTTTTTGGGGTGTTTAAACTTGGAAGTGACAGCTTCAGATGCACCTGATTTATCTAATGCTAGCAGTTTAAGACAAATGTTTCGGCGCTGTGAGCATATGGTTGGGAACGCAAGTTTTGATACTTGGGATGTAAGTACCATTACCAACATGGAATCACTCTTTGAGAATGCCAGACATTTTAACCAACCTTTGAATAATTGGAACGTGTCAAATGTTAATAACATGTCTGCAATGTTCGATCGTGCTGCGGCCTTTAATCAGCCTTTGAATAACTGGGATGTCTCCAATGTAAGCAATATGATTTTTATGTTTTCGTTTGCTGGGGATTTCGATCAGGATATTGGGAATTGGGATATTTCTTCTGTAACAGATATGTATGATATATTCTCTGGAGCACAACTATCCATATCAAATTATGATAAGTTATTGATAGGTTGGTCGACACTAGATACCGGAGAAACTCAAGTCCCTTTAAATATCAACTTTAATGGGGGAAGTAGCCAATACTGCTTAGGCCAAAGTGCAAGAGAGGCCTTGACCGCTTCTACAGGATTCAACTGGACCATGAGCGATGGTGGCATTAACTGTACGGATGCCTTTATCACCGAATGGGACATCACTTCAGCAAACCAAAACATTAGTATAGGAATAGGAACAAATTATAACGTAGACTGGGGAGATGGCACCATTGAAGTTGGTCTCTCAGGTGCTGCCATTCACGAGTATATATCACCAGGGACCTATACCGTTTCCATTATTGGAGATTTTGGAACCATTTTTATTAGCCCTGAGGTATTCGATGTATCAGCACTTCAGGAGGTTCAACAATGGGGATCCATTACATGGGATTCATTAACAGGGGCTTTTTTCCAATGTTCTAATTTAGATGTAACGGCTTCAGATGTTCCTGACCTTTCCAATATCACGGACCTGAACGGCATGTTTTTGCAATGTACATCTCTTATAGGGAACGATACCTTCAATCAATGGGATGTTTCGAACATTGAAAGTATGGAATTTATGTTCTGGGAAGCCACAAGTTTCAATCAGCCCCTAGATGAGTGGAATGTAGGTAATGTTACTTCTATGCAAGAGATGTTTGGCGGTGCTATCAGTTTCGATCAAGATTTGGGGACTTGGGACATTTCCAGTTTAACGGATGCTAAGGATATGTTTTTTGATGCAGGCTTATCGACAGATAATTACGATACAACCTTAATAGGCTGGGCGACCTTAAATACCGCTGCCGGAGAGACGCAAATTCCCTCAAATATTACCTTTAATGGAGGTAATAGTCAATTTTGTTTATCAGAAGATGAGCGTCAAGAGCTTATAGATACCTATGGTTGGGGTATTACAGATGGAGGAGAAGCGACCTTGTGTTTCGATTTTAATAGTTTTGTTACCCTTTGGGAAACGACTTCCGATAACGAGAGTATCACCATTCCAACCACAGGTTCAGGATATAACTATAGCATAAATTGGGGAGATGGCACTATTGAAACCGATCTTACGGGAGATGCCACTCATGTATATGATGTCGCTGGTGAGTATGCCGTAAAGATTATAGGGGATTTCCCAAGAATTTATTTCAACTTCGGCGGAGACCGTTTAAAGATTAAGGAGGTTCAACAATGGGGAACCATGGAATGGACCAGTATGGATTATGCATTTACAGGTTGCAAGCATTTAGATATTACAGCTACAGATCTACCTGACCTATCCCAGGTAACGATTGCCGATGGCATGTTGGCGCTTTGTGAGAGCTTAGTGGGCAACACGAGTTTTAATGCTTGGGAAGTCTCCAACATAGAAACTATGGAAGGGATGTTTTTTGGAACTACGAACTTTAACCAGGACCTGAACAACTGGAACGTATCGGCCGTTGAAAACATGGCTTTTATGTTCGCTTCTGCCACTAACTTCAACCAAGATATTAGCAGTTGGAATGTGTCTTCCGTGACAACCATGAGATCAATGTTCTTTCAGGCTAGTAATTTTAATCAAAATATCAACAACTGGAATGTCTCGTCCGTACAAAATATGAGTGAGATGTTCTCCGAAATGAGCAATTATAATCAACCTCTAGACGCTTGGAATGTCTCTAGTGTCACCGATATGGAGGATATGTTTTCAGATGCGACCAACTTCAATCAACCCCTAAATACTTGGAATGTGGCCAATGTTGAAAAAATGAACAAAATGTTCTTGCGCGCTGAGAACTTCAATCAGCCACTAGACAATTGGATTGTATCTTCTGTTGAAAATATGGAATTAATGTTTAGCTTAGCTACAAGTTTTAATCAGGACCTCAGTAATTGGGATGTCAGTAATACGGCTAGTATGCAGCGCATGTTTGCCCATGCCACCAATTTTGACCAAGATCTTGGGGCTTGGGATATTTCTAGTCTAACGGGGTTTAACACTATGTTTACCAATGCAGGGGTATCCACTACCAATTATGACGCTACCTTAATTGGTTGGGCCACCTTAGATACTGGGGAAACACAAATCCCAACAGGGATTACCTTTAATGGGGGTAGTAGCCAATATTGTTTGTCGGAAGACAAGCGTCAAGAGCTTATAGATAGCTATGGCTGGAGCATTACAGATGGTGGTCTCGACCCAAGCTGTCCTACCGATATTTTGGTAGCACCTAAAGTGTATTTACAAGGCGCCTCCCTGAATGCAAATCTTGGCGAGGAAAGTTTAATGCGTGATGATCTTAGAGTCAATGGTTTGTTCCCGTTAAATACACCTTATAGCGATGGCCTAACTATTGATGCTTCTGTATTGACAGCAACAGGTTCTGATGCGATTGTAGACTGGGTCTGGGTACGCCTAATTCCTAGTGGCAGTGCTGTTCTTCCAGGTTTAATAGTTGGTAGTACCCGATCGGCCTTATTACAGCGGGATGGTGATGTGGTCGATATTGATGGTATATCACCACTCGCATTCAGCATATCAGAAGGGAACTACTTTGTTGTTGTAGAGCATCGTAACCATTTGGATATAAGAAGCGCCAATGCGGTGTCATTAACCAGTACGGTGACTGAAGTCGATCTGTCCTCAGAGCCTTCCATGGTCGAGGGTGGGGCCAATTCGGTCCTACTATTATCCAATGGGAACTACGGGATGTATACGGGCGATTTTGACGGTAATGCGCAGATTCAGAATACGGATGCTAACGCTGTCATCCAATTAATTGGTGGCGCAGGCTACGAAGACGCCGATATGGACATCAATACACAGATTCAGAATACAGATGTTAATGTACTGATCAGCCCTAACATCGGACGAGGAGAGCAGTTTAGTAGCAGACCAGGTGTAACTTCCGAAATGTTATCGACCGACGTCACTTTGGCCTTTGCCAATGCACAGATTACCAATGATGGTATGGACGATTACTACGAGGCCGATATCATGATATCGGGTACAACGGATTTCTACCTAGGCTCAGGTCAGGTGTACTTGGAATACAATACGGCAGCCTTTGGTGAGAACGTGGCTACGAATAACAGCATAGTATACAGCCAACCGGACACTACTATATTAGGCTACAGTTTTGGGACTTTCTCACCGGCTTATAAAGATTTTATACAGAACGATAATACCACGTCAAGAGTGTCATTATCCTTCCAACAGAATATCGCTTTAGCAGGTTTAGAGACCGCACCTGAGCTAGAGGTGACCTCGACACCAAAGGTCTTGTTCCATATCAAGATCCGTTATATGGATGTGAGTCAGGATGCAGGTGCGTGTTTCTACAATGACGGTGTGTTCCAGGATCAGTTCTTTACGGCCTGCGGCGGAACGGCCACGGCAGATTGTACCAATACACCGGGCGTACAGATTACCAACGATAGCTATGACTGTTCTGAAGCGGGTGTAGATACCTTGGGCATTAGCAGTCTTGAGACCGATCAGATACTATTATACCCTAACCCAACCAGCAGTAGTTTTAGTATCAAGGGACTGACCACAACAAGCCAGATACGTATCTATGATGTCAATGGCCGATTGATCCTAGAAGAGCAGTGCAGTGACGACCGCCCTATCGATATGAGCCATTACGACAACGGGGTCTATCTGGTAGAGATTAGCACTGAACGCGGTACACAGATTAAGCGACTGATTAAAAAATAGAATTAAATAGCTTATAAGACCTAGAAATCCCGTGCCACTAAGGCATGGGATATTTCTTTTAAACCTTGCGTACCGCTACGTAATATATACGTGCTGGCTCTTATTTCTCACCCTAAGAGCGCGTCCTAACTTGCAAAAAAAATATTTATTATGATTACTAAAGCCCTAAATAGTCGGAATAATAATAGTCTTAGATCAATTGCTATAAAGGTGATAATGACCTTACTGTGGTGTAGCTGCGCTATGTCAGCCAAGGCACAAAGAGAGCCCTTTTATGCTGGCGAGTTTCTTTACGAATACACAGGAAGCAAGCAAGACTACAGGATAGCTGAAGATGCTAACCCCGGTGAAATACTAACCTTTAAAATACGAGGTGGTGACGGTGGTTTTGCAAAAGTTTCGGATTGTGTGTCTGGAGGCGGAAATGGTGCTATTGTCGAGTTTACTTTAACCGTAGGCTATGGTACCAATGAAATTCCACCTGGGACCAAACTCAGATTTATTGTTGGCGGCAAAGGAACCGACCAGGATAGAGGAGATGTGAGTAATGTAGGAGCCAGAGGCAGTGGCGGCGGCGGTACTGCAGTATTGGCAAAACTCAATGATATTCCTAGTGATTGGGAAATCATTGCGGTTGCTGGTGGCGGTGGCGGTGCCTACCGTGGAAACGCACTAGGATTCTGTGTCGATGATCAAGATGGTCAAGGCGGGCGCTCAACAACGTCTGGGGGGAGTGGCCATGGAACCTACGGCGGTGTTGGCGGTACTAATGGCGAAGGAGGTACCGGAGGCGGTGATTCCACTTTTGGATTTACCGATTATGCCGGCGGTGGCGGTGGTGCCTTTTCTAAAGGAACGGGGAACAACATGGTTTTTGGGGATAATGGTGATCCAATGGGAGGTGAGAAAGGCCTACCCAGCGGTGGTGATGGCGGTTGGCGTAGTAGTCCGAGTCAAAATGGTGGCTGGGGCTTTGGCGGTGGTGGTGCTGGCGACCAAGGCGGTGGCGGCGGTGGCGGCTACTCAGGCGGCGGCGGCGGTTCCGAACTGAATAATGGCGGTGGCGGTGGAAGCTATCTTAATAGCACTTATACATCTAACAGCAGTATCGCTCAAGGCAACCATGACAGTAATACAGAGCATGGATGGATAGAATTGACCATCGATTGTCCGCCCGTGGATAACACCGCGCAAATAATCGATATTACGTTTCCTGCAGGTAAATGCAATAATTTCCTTCCCGGCAATACCAGTCAAGATAACTTTTCGGTAACGCTACATTCTACCTTATCAGATTTTAATTACAGATCATGCTATAGCCAACTCGTTGCCTTAGATAATCAAGGCGGATATAATGGCAGTATTAGTGCCGGGGTGCAATACTGGCTTTTATTACGTTATGGTCCTCATGCCGTCGTTGATGATATATATTTTGTTATTCCAAAATTTGAATGGCAGGATGAGGCAGAGCTTTATATGAATGCAGGAGACAGTTCTACTGTTATTAATGCACAAAGTTTGGTGAATTTAACAGGTACGACGACACCATTAATACAAAACTTTAATTTCCAATTTTTAAACGAGGATGGGACGCTTGCAGAAGGCGAAGAGAAAGAATTTGGTCCGGGACTGCATACCCAAAAAATAGGGTTGATATCCTTTGGAGGAACGATCTTATGTCAATACGAAATGACTGTCGATGTTAAAGCGGCAAAAATATCGGTCAATGATTGTGTTTCAGGAAACGTGGAACTCATAGAAAATATTCACCCGACTTGGTATCGATTTAATGGGCATCACACCCAGTGGCAATCCTTCTCACCTGAAGGTTCGGGACTTATGGAAAGCCTGTATTTTGAATTTGTCCCTGATACCTTTGACGGCTTTGAGATTCCGCAGAACGCCATCCTAAACATACACCGTGGCGAAGGCACAAGTGGAGAGTTAATCTATACCAAGAATCTCGCGGGCACTTTAGGAACATTTAATACGATTACTATTGATGAAACCCCATATTTACAAGAAGATGAAGTGTATACCTTTGCCATAACAGATCCAACGACGACCGATTGGGGACTGGCATTTTACATCAATGATTTTTACCCTAGGGGACGTCATTTTATATGGAACGATAGAGATGTCGCTTTTCGCGTGAATATTGCTGAGGCATGCGATGAGGATACTGGTATTGTAAGCACCTACATGGAAGACACTGAAGTTGGTACTACCAATAACAAAACCTTTACCATATCGAATATTGGAGAAGACATTCTAAGAATTTCTAGTATTACAAGTAGTAATAGCCAGTTCACCATCGGAACGTATAATTCCAATATTGCCGTGGGTGCAAGTACAAGCTTCGTGGTGGAATTTTCACCAATAACGGTTGGACCACAGCACACGACCATTAGTATTAATAGTAATGACCCCGATGTGCCCACCTACAGCTTTGACATTAGAGGACTGGGTGTGGCACCCTTACAACTGACTTGTAAAGACGACTTGATTTTCACTTTAGATGAAAACGGTACTTTGGAACTAGACTTTAATGCTATTTTGGATGCCGTGGAAGGCCAATTTACAGCTTCCAGTATTAACAATTCAGATACCGTACAGTTTACTTGCAGTACCATTGGTGACCATAATATTACCCTGGAAGTCAACACGGATGACGGGCTTTCGGCAAACTGTAGTACTATTATAACTGTACTTCCACAGATAACATATCCAGATATTGAAGATGTCACACTTTATACCAATCTAGGAACGGATTTACCAACCTATGATTATGATATAAGTACCTTTGCAGCGGTAGGATGTCCATTTTCTGCACCTGCACAAATCGATGGGTTGCCTTCAGGGTCGCCGTTTCCAATAGGCACGACGACAAATACCTACGAGATACTGGTCGAAGGTACCCCATTCACCTATGCCTTTGATGTGACCGTCATCGTGGATCCTGTAGAAACCACAATCGAACTCGACCAAGGCGAATTGACCATTACGGATGTCAATACAATCACGGACGATGACCAGATCACGCTGTCCATCTCAGATGATAATAGTACACTATTGATTAGTGGCTTAAACGGTTCGGTAGAACTTATCGGTAGCGACTTGTCCTATGAGGGCGATACGGGCACAGTGGTGTCAGTTCCGATGACTGCCATCACCGGGGGTATCATATTCAATGGGCGTGATGGTAATAATGGCATTACCATTGAAGATGATTTTACACTTTCGGGAACAGGGAATGGATTGATAATCAATGATATAAGTAATTACACGCAATTAGGAGTCTTGGATATAGAAGGTGACTTTAGCATCACCGGTGATGCCGATATTGCGATTACCGACAGTACATTTGACGGTACGGTAAGCCTGCAAGGAAATACCATCGATATTAAAGCTATTGAAGGCCTTACACTTGGAGCCATTACGGCCACTGGAACAGCCGCTACGGATATGAACTACATATACAGCGACGGTGATATTTTGTTGTCATCGCCCGTACAAACGGCTGGTGGTTCCAATTTAACCATACGAGGAAACATTGTGCAACAAGCTTCTGGCGGCGTCATTACCACCAATGAATTGATTTTAGAGGGCAATACGTTCTTAACCAGTGCATTTGTTCTTGATACGGCGGACAATAACATCAATAAACTGAGCTCCAGTACCACGGACCATCGCACAAGTGGGATATTATTCAAGGACGTGGATGCATTAGAACTAGGAACCATCGATACCGGTGCGATTTACTTTACGGCGGATACCTTTACCTTGACAGAATCGACGAATCTCACATTTAGTTTCGACAGTCTTTTAGCTGGCGGTATCAATCAAACAGCGACCAATAGCAGTTCCCCTGCACGGATCAACCATAACGGTGGCAAGTTGAGGATGTACGGTGCGACGCCATATACTTTTACAGGTGCGTTCCAATATACGGCAGTTGCGGGAACGACGACACAGATTACAAGTACGGCCGTACTAATAGACACACCGAACCATGAACAGACTTTTGGTCAGCTGGATATGTTTTTTGAGTCCTTTACGGTGGCGGCAGGTTCTATAGTTAATGTCCTGAACAAAGGCGAGTTTGAATCTTCTGGGACGGTATTGGAAGGCAATGGTATTGTCAATGGCAATATCGATATTGTTACTCAGGCAAGCCTAGATCCGGGAACCGATGGGGCTGCTGGCAGCTTGACCATTAATGGTGATTTGAAATTATATACAACGTCAATCAATAGTAATAATTTCCCAATCTTCAAACCTTTTATTGAGAGCGATGTCAACTATGATGTTTTGAACCTTACGGGAACCTTAGAATTGGACAATGTAAAATTTGAACCTACGGGCGATTTTACCATTACGGATGGCACGCAAGAGATCGTACTTATCCAAAATGATGGGACAGATCCCATTATAGGGACCTTTCACGGACTTCCGGAAGGCGCTAGTTTTGACTTCGGTGGTTTTTCAGGGGTTATAAGCTATATGGGCGGTGATGGAAATGATTTTGTTTTAATCACGGATATTATAGGCCCAATTGCCATATGCCAGAATCTGAGTTTTGACTTAACGCGAGATAACAATGAAATTACCATAACGGCAAATGATATCGATAATGGATCCTCAGACAATGTGGGTATTGTCACCTATCTCATAAACGGCGGTTCTGAACTATCTTATGATTTTCATGATATAGGGGAAAATACCGTGACACTTGCGGTGTTTGATGCCATGGGTAATATGACCGAATGTGAGGCCACCGTAACCATTAATATTGTAGAAACGGAGTATTTTATCACTGAATGGGAAACGACTGCCGCTAATGAATTGGTCATCATAGAGACGGATGGAAACCCAGGATACCATTATGTAGTGGATTGGGGCGACGGTACGGTTGAAACCCATATTATGGGTGATTCCCAGCACAGATATACTAGCGCAGGCATTTATAATGTTTCCATTATCGGAGACTTTCCCCAACCAGAGTTTGGAAGCCTTTATAATGAGGTGTCAAATAGATTAAAAGCCGTAGTGCAGTGGGGTACCAATCCTTGGACGAGTATGGGAGGTGCTTTTAGGGGTTGTGCCAATTTAGACGTGACAGCAACCGATACGCCAGACCTTTCTAATGCCACATCGCTTAGTGGGATGTTCTTAGCATGTACCAGTTTAGTGGGGAACAGTAGCTTCAACGCTTGGGATGTCTCCAACATAGAATATATGAATCAAGCATTTATTGCTGCTACTAATTTTAATCAGGATCTCAGCAATTGGGAAGTCGGTAATGTTACTGACATGCGATCCATGTTTGCTGAAACTAATTTTAACCAAGATATTTCCTCATGGGATGTGAGCAATGTCACGGATATGAGATTCATGTTTCAAAACGCGACGGATTTTGACCAAGACTTAGGAGCTTGGGACATTTCCTCTATCAATAGGATGTACCGCATGTTTAATGGTGCTGGCTTATCTACAAATAATTATGACAATACCTTAATAGGTTGGGCGACTTTGGATACGAGTGCTGGAGAGACCCAAATACCAACAAATGTTGAATTTCATGGCGGTGATAGTCAGTTCTGTGCGGCCTGGGAAGCAAGAGCATCCTTGGTGGAGACCTATGGCTGGACCATTAATGATGACGGCATTGTATTGGATTGTTTAGCGCCTACGGACTTTTTTATAACCGAATGGCAGGTCAGTGCAGGAGAATCGATTACTATTCCAACGAATCCTGCTTATGATTATGCTTATGTTGTAGACTGGGGCGATGGTAATATCAACGCATACGCTACGGGAAGTGTTACTCATAACTATGTCTTGGGAGGTACTTTTACAGTAAGGATTATTGGTAACTTCCCTGCCATTTATTTTAACAATGGGGATATAGATATACCTTATGCCGAACGGATTAGGAAAGTCACACAATGGGGTGCCATACCATGGCAATCCATGAAAGCGGCGTTCTTTGGTTGTATATATATGGATGTCACAGCTTCAGATGTACCAGATTTATCACAGGTGTTAAGCCTGGAGAGTATGTTCGGGTTATGTTCAGGACTTACAGGTGACCATACGGATTTTAATGCATGGAACCTATCAAACATCACCGACATCAACGATATGTTCTATTTTGCTCATGCGTTCAACTCAGACCTAGACAATTGGAACGTGTCTAATGTCACCAATATGACAACGCTATTTTGGGGTGCCGAGACATTTAATGGTAACATCAGCACCTGGGATGTTTCAAGTGTCATTGATATGGATGATATGTTCGATTACGCCATTAGTTTTGACCAAGATTTAGGGGGTTGGGACATTTCTAGTTTAGCTGATGCTGGTGGTATGTTTATTAACACAGGTTTATCTACAGAAAACTATGATAATACCTTGATAGGCTGGGCGACCTTAGATACGAGCGCTGGCGAAACAGCTATTCCAACAGGTGTTGATTTCCATGGCGGTGATAGTCAATATTGTTTGTCCGAAATACAACGCCAAGAGTTGATCGATAGCTATGGATGGGAGATCGAAGATGGAGGAAAAGTTTCAGACTGCGTCAATCCCAATAGCTTTATTACTGTATGGGAAACGACTTCGCCAAATCAGCGCATTTCGCTGGGAACAGGTACAGACTATTCGGTCAACTGGGGGGATGGTACGGTTGAAGTTGGTCTTACAGGTGACGCCATTCACGAATATATGTTGCCAGGGACCTATACCGTTTCCATTGTTGGAGATTTTGGAACCCTCTTTATGAGCCCTGAGTCATTCGATGTATCAGCGCTTCAGGAGGTCCAACAATGGGGATCCATTACATGGGAGTCGTTAGCTGGTGCTTTTTTCCAATGTTCGAATTTAGACGTAACGGCTTCAGATGTTCCTGACCTTTCCAATATCTCGGACCTGAACGGTATGTTTTTTCAATGTACATCCCTTGTAGGGAACGATACCTTCAATCAATGGGATGTTTCGAACATTGAAAGTATGGAATTTATGTTCTGGGAAGCCACAAGCTTCAATCAACCCTTAGACCAATGGGAAGTGGGGAATGTCACGTCTATGAGAGAGATGTTTGTTGGAGCGACCAGTTTTGATCAGGATTTGGGAAGTTGGGATATTTCCAGTTTAACAGATGCTGAGGATATGTTTTTAAATGCTGGTTTGGCTACAGAAAATTATGATGATACCCTAATAGGCTGGGCTGCCTTAGATACCTCTAGAGGAGAAACACAAATTCCTTTGAGTATTAATTTACATAGCGGTACTAGTCAATATTGTTTATCTGAAACACAGCGACAGGATTTAATTGATACTTATGGCTGGAGCATTACCGATGCTGGTCTGGATCCGACTTGTCCAACCGATGTTTTGGTAGCGCCAAAAGTGTATTTGCAAGGGGCGGCTTTAAATCCTAATCCAGGTGAAGAACATTTAATGCGCGACGATTTACGCCTTGGCACAAGTAGTATCATTATTTCGCCTTATGATGGTGTGGCGACGCCAGAAGATGTATCAGCGTTTTTTCATTATTCAGGACCTGGGGCCTTTGTAGATTGGGTCTGGGTAGAACTGCGCGATAAAGATGACCCTTCAATAGTAATAGCGGGACAGTCCGCTATGCTTACCAGAGAAGGTAATGTAGTTGATTATTCATTTATAGAGGACGCCGAACCGTTAGTTTTCAATATACCAGAAGGTAGTTATTATGTAGTAATCAACCACCGCAACCATGTTGGTATCATGAGCAGCACTCCGTTTACATTGAGCGATACAGTTACCGAAGTCGATCTATCGTCAGCGCCTTCCCAGGTTGAAGGGGGCAACAATTCAGTTGTTTTGTTACCCAACGGCAAATATGCCATGTACTCAGGTGATTTTGATGGCAATGCCCAGATCCAGAATTCGGATGCCAATGCGGTGATCCAATTGATCGGTGGGGCAGGCTATGAGTATGCCGATATGGACATCAATAACCAAATCCAGAATGCGGATGTCAACGCATTGATCAACCCTAATATCGGGCGTGGCGAGCAGTTTGGCAGACCTGGAATCGCAACGGAGCTCTTATCGAGCGCTGTCACTGTGGCCTTTACCAATGCAGAGATTACCAATGATGGTATGGACGATTACTACGAAGCCGATATTGTGATATCGGGAACCACGGACTTTTATATAGGCTCGGGCCAGGTCTACCTGGAATACAATACGGCAGCCTTTGGCGAGAACGTCGCGACGAATAACAGCATAGCATACAGTCAACCGGACGGCAGTATCTTGGGCTATAGCTTTGGACCCTTTTCACCAGCCTACAGGGACTTTGTGCAGAACGACAATACGACCTCAAGGGTGTCCCTATCCTTCCAGCAGAACATTGGGCTGGCCGGTTTGGAGACGGCACCAGAGCTGCAGATCACCTCCACGCCAAAGGTCCTGTTCCATATCAAGATCCGCTATGTGGACATTAGTGCCGATGCCGATATCTGTTTCTACAGCGAAGGGGTGTTCCAGGACCAGTTCTTTACGGCCTGTGGTGGAACGGCCACGGCCGATTGTACCAACACACCAGGCGTACAGATTACCAGCGATACTTATGACTGTTCAGAAGCGGGGGTAGGTACCTTAAGTATCACAGGTCTTGAGAGCGAACAAATCCTATTATACCCTAACCCCACCAGCAGCAGTTTTAGAATCAAGGGGCTGACCACCACAAGCCAGATACGCATCTATGATGTCAATGGCCGACTGATCCTAGAGGAGCAGCGCGGTGACGATCGTCCTATTGACATGAGCCGCTACGATAACGGGATCTACTTGGTAGAGATTAGTACAGAACGAGGAACACAGATTAAACGCCTCATCAAGAAATAAATAAGTAAGATAAGCTATGAATTTCGTGTTATCAAGACATAAGATGCTTTATAGACTCCCATTATATACGTGCTGGTACGTAATAAATACGAGTCGGCTCGTATTGGTAGCGCTGTCAAAGCGGCATATCTTGCGAAGGATTAATAGAAATCATTTATAAACCAAGCATGAATATAACGACGAGATAGCCCCATAGGTTTTTAAATGTGGAGTATTGATTAAATAGCAAAAAACAGTTGGCTTTAACTGGGGTAAGAAATGACAACTGTATAAAAAGAACCCGTGTCTACAAGACATGGGTTTTTTATGGACTACTAATACATACGTGTTGCTACGTAATAATTACGAGCTGGCTCGTATAGGTGGTGCAACCAAAGCGACGTAATTTGCAACGTATTAATAGCTCTTACTTTTATAATACCATAGATTGATAAGTTGAAGTCAAATCATATGGATATGGAAAGTAGAATATTGATTAATAGCCATGATACAGTTGAATTCTTCAAAAGATAGAATGACAATTGCATTAACCTCCGTGTGTTAGGTTCACGGGGGTTTTTTTATGAAGATTATGGTAATACGTACTACTACGTAATAAATACGAGTCGGCTCTTATTCTTTAATTAGTGAAGTGCCTCTACCTTGCACTTAATTATGATTAATGAATTAAGTAAAAGAATTAGACCAAATCGTTTAACAAGATCACAATTATGAAAAACTTTAGCTATGTATTTACCCTTGTAATGTTAAACTTAAGCTTCGCTTATGCCCAGGACATTACCCTTAGTTTCGGTAACGTTGCCATAACCAATGACGGTATCGATGATTTTTACGAAGCCGATATCTTTATTGAAAGTAGTACCGATTTTTATGTCGGTTCAGGGCAATTGTACTTGGATTATAATACAGCGGCCTTTGGGGATAACATCTCGGCTAACAACAATATCGAATATAGCCAACCGGCAGGTTCGATTTTGGGCTTTAGCTTCGGTCTGTTTTCACCAGCCTATAAGGACTTTGTACAGAATGACAATACAAGTTCAAGAGTATCTCTATCCTTTCAACAGAATATCGCTTTGGTAGGATTGGAAACAGCACCTGTTATACAGATCACCTCTACTCCAAAAGCCTTACTCCATATTAAAATGCGCTATGTCGATGCGAACTTGGCCCCAGGTATTTGTTTCTTTAGCGATGGCGTGTTCCAGGATCAGTTCTTTACAGCCTGTGGTGGTGGAAGTACTGCAGACTGTACCAATAACCCAGGAACCCAAATCACTAATGACACTTATGATTGTTCAGGTGCCACATTGAGTACTGCTTACACATATAATAACGCATGGTCGCCGTCAGACCCTAATGGGGTATCCACGGCTTCCGATAATATCAATATTGTTGCCGGTAATGCGACGATAACCTCCAATACGGATTGTGATAACATAAACATCAGCGCCGGTGCCGGTCTTACCGTCAATAGCGGTGTGACCCTCACCACAGCCTCGGGAATGGTATTGGAATCCACATCGATCAGCTATTCAAGTGTGATCTTAGACGGTACTTTAACCGGGACGACTACTTACAGACGTCATGTGAACCAAACAGCATCATCAGGTGGCAATGACCTAATCTCACCGCCGGTCTCGGGCGAGACCTTCGACAACCTCTTGGCCTCGAACAGCAATATCGTTTCCAATGCTGGAAACACTTTGTACCTGTTCGGACCTTTTGATAAAGCCTCAGCATCCTACATGACCTATGCCAATACCGAAACGGTAGCATTGACAGCTGGGGTTGGGTATAGAGCGGCAACAACCGATAACAGTACCTTGAGTTTTAGTGGCGATATCAACCAGTCTAATGTGAACATACCTGTCGTAGATTCAGGCCCATCATTCAGTGCCTGGAACCTGATAGGGAATCCCTATCCCAGCTATCTCAACGTACAGGATTTTCTGAATAATGCGACCAATGCGACCTTATTGGACGAGACCAACGTAGGGATCTATGGTTATGACGGTGATGCTTCGGACGGTTGGGTGATCTATAATTTGAACACCACGGATGTCAATACAGTAATCGCTCCGGGACAGGGCTTTTTTATAGCCGCAGAAGCCAATGGTTCCATAGCCTTTACACCGAGTATGCGACGACATGGTACGGGTGACGATTTTGTTGCAGGACGTAACAATACGACCAATCAACACTTGAGGTTGAAGCTTAGCAATACCAATGACATCTCGACTACAGACTTTTATTTTAATGGGAACTCAACAGATGGTTTGGACGCAGGCTATGACGCTGCTGTTTTTGGCAATACGGCAGATGATTTTGCAATATTTTCCCATTTGTTAGAAGCCAACCAAGGCGTGGATATGGCCATTCAATCCTTACCATTGGATCTATTATCAAGTGGTACCATGATTCCTCTAGGCGTCAATGCTAATCAAGGCGAACAATTGACCATTGGTATTGAGAGTTCAAATCTGCCGACGGATATTGATGTATACCTAATGGATACTCAGACGAACCAATCTACGCATCTGAATACTGAGGATTTTGTAATAACGCCGGTAGAGGACTTAAGTGGTACGGGACGATTTTATATAGGACTTAACCAACAGACTTTGGGGAACAACGAAATCGATTTTAATAGTCTTCAGATATATACTTTAAAGGATGTTAATCAATTGGTCATCAGGGGTACCATTAACCACGGTACAAAGGCCAAGTTATACGATATTAATGGTAGGGTTGTCCTGAGCAAGGAGATTGAAGCAGAGCGCAATTATAACACCTTGGATACCGCCAGTCTACAGGCGGGTATGTATATCATAGAATTGTCGCATAGTGCAGGAACATATACACAAAAGGTAATTATTGATTAATGCAGCTTAGAGATGAGAAAAATAGAGAATAAAGACAATCATATCACTCGTAAAGAAGCCCTAAATAAAATGGGTAAATATGCAGCGCTGACGGCATTAGGTACTATGGTTATACTAAATCCACTTAAGGCACAGTCATCATCACCTCCAGACCCTGGAGGAAATCCTTTTGATTAAGCGCAGGATTAAACTAAAATAACCCAATAAAAAGAAATTAAAAAGATAATTCGGGAATCATCCCAGAGGGAATGAGGTACTGAATTATAACCCTCTTCATTAATTAATAGCTGAAGACGCACAATACTGTTTCGCTTAAAGGGGTTGAGTGTAAGTAAACGGTAGTGCAAGAAAGCCTCCTTAATCTCTTAAGGGGGTTTTCTGTTTTAAATTTCTAGAACCAGAACTTAGATAAGACGATTTAACTTTCTGAATTACGTCAAGAATCTGGAGGGCGGCAGTTTATAAGGAGGCATTAATGATATTTTACTATTGGGCTCATTTAACCCTAACGCTCTTTCTAACATACGAGAAAGAATCATCATCAGAATTTCTGTAGATAAGCAGTACTCCAGATTCTTCAGGGTCTTGAGATCGGCAAGCAATACCCCAGTGGTCCTTAACATAACGTTCAAAAGGGTAGTAATCCTCAAACCCCTTTATAATAGGTTTTAAGACATAATCGTCGTAATCCATAGGGAGGTCTATTTCATCAATAAGTTTAGCGTTTTGGCTGGCGTCGAACTCAAAAAGTACCAAACGTTGGGAACCAGTAAGTACTTGTCTTAAAATAAATGCTGCATATTGATCAATGGTTCGGTTGACATCTGCTGATATAGCAATTTTAGGCCCAAATGGGAATGCGCGTTTGTATATTCTTTCGTAGGTTCCGGTAGAGAGCTTTTCTTCAAATATGAGACCATCGCTGTTGTCTTTGGAGACCACCCCTTCAAAATCCCATACTGACATTGTGTCTTTTTCTTTTCCAAATCTTTCAATGTCATCTTCAATAAAATTACTTCCAATATAGTTTCGATTTTTATAATAACCTATCAAGGCTTTACGCATCCAAGATTCAGGTATACTTAAATTATCGGCCTCTCCGCGACCTAATAATGATCTGTAAATAAGCAGTTCTTCTTCATTGACTAAATAAAAACTATTAACATGTCCACTTTTAGCGTTAAAAAATGCGTCATAGTCCTCGGTAACTTTAGCTGTAGATGTCCTCTTGTCTAATTCCAGTACTTTTAGTTTATGACCAAATGGGAAAGAATCTATTTTTTCAGCTTTGTTATTGATGTCTCTTAAATACAGTTTGCCAGGAAGGACATAACTATATTCGTAGGTATTCCAAGGAATACTATTCCTACTGTCTAAAAATGCATAAGCACCCCAGCATATGCCAGCTGTAATTACAAGTATAATCAAGGCATTAACTAGCCTCTTTCTTAACTTATCAATGCCCGGTTTTTTATAAGTGTTGAGGTGTTTTCTGAGCGGTGTTCTAACTATACGCTCTAAGGCTTCTAAAAATGCTGCTTTTTCACCATTGAATTCCGCTTTTTTAAGCGCATCCTCTAGTGCTCGTTCCGAAACTTTACCTTTAGCATAGGTCTTTGCGAATTCTTTTAGCGGGACTATTTTTTCTATATCCTTGAGTAAATCGTCGTATTTAGTATTAGGCATAGTAAGATATTTGGTTAGTTTTTTGTACTTGCTTTTTCTCTTCCACGTTCATCAGTAAGTCCTAATAAAAACTCAAAAGGGAGTTCTGCATAAGCAACATCGTCTTTTTTGACAAGCTTAACAGTATACCCATAAATCTCATCTGTGTTATGTATGGTAAAAAGGGGGGTGGGAGTTTCAAATTTCTGGGAAAGTAAAAGGTCTATTCCCATACCATTTAAAAATATTTTTTGATACGCTTTTTTATGTTTTTGCTGCGCTTTTTTCTCTTTTGGTAAGACCAATAAGATGGACACTTCATCATTTTTGGTTTCTACCGTCACTTTGTCATTCCAGCCTATTTGCGCAATAAGTGCCTTTAGAGTATCTAACTTTACTGAGCCTATATGACGTTCTTTGATAATAATGTCGTCATTAGAGCTAAAGTTTTTGTCAATATTCGTATTGGCCGTCTTTTTAGAACTCATTGTAGCGGTTGCGGTTTCTGTTTTATATAACCATGCAGAACTGAGTAGCAATACCACCAAGGCTATTAAAGGAAATGTTAGTTTTTTTAATATCTGAATCATTGGTTGATAGTTATTTCCGGAGTTGAATTGTTGAAATATTTTTCAAAGCTTTCGCTGTTAGTCTCTACTTCTTTTACAATCTTTTTGAGCAATTCATAGGGTAAAGCACCACATTCATAGCAGGCAAAATAGAAAATGTAGAATCTATTATCCTTCAGGTCATTGTAGCTAAGGTTGTTCATACGGTTCTTGCTGATTATAAATAGCAATAGTTTATCACTCTGTCGTCTGCCTTGCCGAGTTTCAAAATTGATGGTCCCTGTTTTAGCATAATAGAAGTACGGGGAATCGCGTTGCAAATCGTTCATCCTTTTTAAGGTACCTCTAGAAACTACGTCTTCTAGGCTGCGAAGTAATTTTGGTTGATAGAAATTTTTAAAGTAACCGTTATGGCTTCCCCAAGAATCCATATCAATATCAAAAGGGTTGTAATCTTGCGTTTGTTTGGTGTCGTCTAGGGTTAGTTGAAAATCACGATTCATACTTATTAATCGTCCACCCATTTCTGCCATTTTTAAGGGCGTTACCACTATTGGGGAACCTCCCAAAGTACTTTGTTTCAAAGCCCTTCCAAAACCTTTGTTTTGTTCTCTGTTATCGTGAATAAATGAGGACTGCTCGGGGTAACTGAAACTTTTGAATTCAGTAGCATTATTTTCAAAAACACTTGTCCTAAGGTCGGGATCAAAATTCACATAGTTATTTCGTCGTTTTTCTTTTGGTATGGAAACACTTAAATCAAAATTGCTTACTAAGCCCTTAGCAAGAATTGAATTGGGGTTACCAAAAAAATCGCTGTCACCGTCCATAGAACTTGGCCAATTTTCAGGATTAAACGTAAGGTCATATTTTCGATTACCATGACGCATTACAGGATAACTCATTGAGTCTCTTCGAAATGGTCTAAAAATAGCGTTGGAATTGTATTGCAGTGCCGTTTTATTATAGGAACCCAAAAACATAATTAAAGAGTGGTACGTGTTTGACGATTGAACGAGATACTCTAAATTGTCACTGGGCGAAGGGTCTACGCCACTTAAGGTCCAAGGCGTGATAGGTTTTCCCCCGTAAGATTTGAGTTTGCTTTCATCATTATACACTTCATTTTGAATTTCTTTGGTCATCCCTTTAAGCTTTAGCGTATTCCAATCGAAATTAAACTGAGAAGTAGTAGCAGCATACATAATGGGTTTTATAGACGATCCCGGGCCAATCCTTACCTGAAAAAGGTTAAGGTTTCCTTTTTCATCTCTACCAGAGGACGGACTTTGTATAGCATAGGCTTCTTTACGGAATTTTAGAAGGCCTTTAACATCATTGGGGTTTAGTCGTTTATTTTTTGTGTAATCTAACATTGTTCTGATTCGACCATTGCCGTCAACTATAGACACCGCAAAACTCTGCTCGTTCCACCGTTGATTTTTAGTATATGTTTTAATAATGTCATTGATATTTTTAGTGAGTTCATAATCTATACTTACTCTTATACTATCAGTAGCATTATCCTTATTAGAATATTTTGATTTAGCTGCATTAGCATAGTTATAGGCCCAGATAAAGTCTTCGCCAAGTGGGTAAAAGAAGCGCTGCTTACCATTAAGCCATATGTTTCGCATGAGATAGCTGTTGTTGTTTTTTACCAATTTATATTGACTAACACGGTTTTTAGGGTCATAAACGTTTATAAAGTCGTTGGGATTAAAACGGAGCGCAAAACTGTTGTATGCTTGTTCAAAAGAGGTGTAATTTCCCTTGTTATTAATCATTTTAAATTTTCCCAATTCCTCTTTAATATTGGTGGAGTTTTTTCTTAATAACAGCGCCATTTCATTATCCATAAGCCAATGACCGGGAATGACGGAGATTTTATAATTTCTGATGTTTTTATGCTCTGTCATCCAATCAAAGTCCGGATTAAATTTATTGTTTTGAATAACAGTAAATTCCGAATCATTATTGGTGTTTTCTAGGGTGAACGATAGGTCCTTTTGTGCAGCGTATAAGTGTCCCATCCATCTATTTTGCTGATGTGCAGGCGGTTCTATAAGGTAGTACTGTTCGTTAATGGCCAGTTGTAAGAAGTCGTTCTTAACAATGAGGTGTAAAATCTCAGCTGGGTTTCTTTTATTATTTAAATCCTTGTAGAAATATTTGTAAATACTATTAACAAAAGGTTTGTCGCTAATATGATCTGGATGTAAACGGTCGTCCTGTGCCTCTTTTATCAAATACGCATTAAAGTTGAGTATAAAATCATCTAAACGATTTAAATTGCCATAGAAGTCGACAATGCGGTCTCTATTAAACGTTTTATCGTAGTAGTCGCTTTCCTTATTTGAGAGTTGGCTTTGATAGGCTTTAAGGTGTCTGTTGAGCACAATTATCCGGTCTTTTACTTCTGCGATTGTGGGTTTTATATTGAATAATTCCTCCTCTATAATGTTATTTTGTACTTTCAGAACCGCACCTATAATTAGAAGTACGCCAAGAGTAGCGGCCACAACCTTTATCTTATGCCTTTTTTCTGCATAGGACTCTTCAACACTTTCCGTTCGCTTTTTGGATAGTATCCCAATTAAAAACAGCAAAAATGGCATGTATAGTGTAAGCTTACTGGTTGTGCTTAAGAAGGGGAAGTCCTGACCAAAAAAGATAAAACGATTTGTTGCTGTGAGCCATACAAAAAAGGCAATAGTAAAAAGGAGTATGATGCCATTGAGACCAATGAAGTTATAACCATCGTTTCTGTACTCTAGGATGTACATAAACAGCAAGGTTACTATGAGTAAAATGAGCCCAATTACAACAAACTCGTTGTGTTCGGCAATAACATATCTAGTGACCACAACATCGCGTGTTTGGGTGGTATAACCAGAACCCTTATTGAAGTGTGGTTTTAATGAAAAATAACCTTTTGGCGCATCTTCAGGCGCAAACAAATTCTTTTTGAGATAGGCATTTATGAACCATTGATTTTGTCCTGCTCTAAGTATTTGACTTACCTCCGAGGATTTAAATTGTTCTTGTTGAATCAATTTATCTATAGACGTATGGTGAATTTGTGCTCTATACTTTACATAATTAAAACGTTTTAGCAGATCGGGAGCGTCATTAGCATAGCCTATGACCGCTACTGCTGCGAATACAGTAATCAACCCAATGCCAAAAAGTTTTTTGCGAAATGAACTGGTAGGAATGGTGTCTAAGTTTATAATAGTCCAAAGTATACCAGCCATGATTAAGATACCAAAAAGACAAACTGCAACATAGGTTACTTCGCGGTGTGTAATAGCTAAACTTATAAAGTTACTGCCTAGAAATATGGTTGTAAGGAAAAGTATAGCAAATAAAAGAGCTCTGAAAAGTCGACGTTTAGAGGTTTTTCCTATGAGGGCAATTAAAAACTCTCTTAGGCATACAAACAAAAAGAAAATGATTCCAAAACCGGCGTCTGCTATAAACATCCAGCCCATAATTAAAAGGGTGTTGAAAGCATTGAAAGGCTCTATACCAAATACCGTAATTGGCCGCCTATCTATTGATAAATTTAAGTATGTGATTAAAAAATAGAGCGTGATTGGTAAGAATATGTTCAGTATACGTTCTAGTGCATCAGACCCTAAAAAACTGATAGCAACAGCGCTTAAACATAGAATACTGTAGGCGAGTACGAAGGCCCAGAACGGTATCCTTTTCCATTGACTTTTGAGTCGGTTTGCAAAGTTGATAAGGCTTTTAGTGTCCTTAAGGTAAAATATACTGATTCGAAGTGTAAAGAACAATAACATCCACAGAAATGTAAACACAAACCAAACATCACTTCTAAGGGTGTTTTCGTATTCGTATTTCGAGATTTCTTCAATGGGGACAAATGTACTTATGCGCCAATGTAAGATGATGCGAAGGAGAAGGAAAACAAAAAGAACAATATATGTGCATACTTCAAACAGATGGATTTTTTGATGGCCAACAAGTTTAATGACTAATAATACCAAAATGATATAGGTAATGACGAATCCATAGAGTTTGAAATTTGTTAATGCATTTGAAGCTCTGAGATTGGTTATTTGAAATCGCCAGGAAACATTATTAGTTTTATTTTTGGTTGACAAGAGAAATTGCTCATCTGCGCTAATTTTTAGTATGCTGTTATCCGAAGGTTTTTCTATTAAAGGAACGCTCTCGTTGTATTGGTCATTGATTTGAAAGGCCATGGCATTTTGACTACTACCCTTGTCATAGCGTATACTTGCCAAACAATGATTCTTGTTTGAAGCACTTTCAAATAGAGGAAAATAATACCCGCCATCAAGGGTGTTTTCAATGACTTCATCTAAGGAGGATGAGATGAACATTAGATTTTTAGCATCTGCCTTAAGCCTGAATTTCTGGGGAAAATCGAACTTTAAGGTCCTAACATTGTTCTTTATTTGAAGACTATCGGGTGCGGCTATTAAGAGCTTTTCTGTAGCATTTTTTCCTAGTCCAGCAAAGAATGGTCTATTATAGGGGAGTAAGAAACTAAAGGATTGTTTGGCTTCATTACTCTGTATAACAGAAATGCCATTTGAAATGCTAAGACCATCAGCTTCAACAAAATGCTTGCCAGGGAAAAAGAAAAGTGTACTGTTAGAAATTGGGTTTCTGGAGCTGGTGCTATAAGCTTCTCTTATGAGATAGCTGTCCTGAAAAAGGAATAACAAGTTGTCTAAATTGGGAAGATTGCTCTGCAGAATCAAATCTATGAAAGGATACCCGATAGAGAGCTTCTTATCAAACTCAACGGTTTCCATAGCTTTGGTATCTGTTCCTAGTTTATAAATGGCTTTAGAAGAAGATGACTTACCCGCGTCATTGGTAGCTTCACTAATTTCAAGCCTTAGGATAACCTTACCATTGTTTTTTACTACAAAGCCTTTGGATATGTCTAAATCGTAGACATTATTTTTTAGGTTATATCTTGTCGACTCCCTAATATAAAAAGGCTCGAAGAAGTTTTCAATACTAAATCTGCTAGCATTTTTATCTACGTTTTTTATGGTAATCTGACCTTCTTTTCCTTCCCATAACGCGTAAAGTGAATCTTTTGCATTGACCAAAGGCAGCGCATTTTCGTAATCAAATCCGACATGTTCAAGAATATGATAGTCTGTATTATCAAAAACATGTTTTCCAGCATCCGGGAAGGTGTAACTATTTATAATACGCATACCCATAATGCCTAATATGACTATGGCTGGTAATATGAGTATAGACGTTTGTTTAGAAAACCTTCTAAAAACAATTATGAATGCCAGAAGGATAAGACTAAAAATAATAAGGCTTGTAAATGTGGTAACTATAAGGCTACAACATAGTAGGAAGGCTAGCCACCCCACCATAAACAACGTTTTTCTGTCTGGTAGTGCAAAATTAATTCTAGCCATTCGAGTTGTCTTTTAAAAAGTTAGGTCCGATGTAAAAACCGTAAAAAAGCACATCCTCTAAAGTCTCAATATTGACCTCGCGTGCCAATTCTACTAGTTTTCGTACCTCATTTGGTGTTTCTAGGGCACTATTGGTCATAGGCTGGTATTGTTCGCCACTTAGTTGTTTTATGGATTGATTATTGAGTACCATGCCATAATTTACTTTGGTGCCCTCTGTTTTTGGTAAACGCAGTACTACTTTTATGTAATCTAGTATATGGAAAGCCATACTGAATAATTGTTGAAAGAACCAAGACTTGTCCTCAGGTGAGAGTGCACCAGATTCCTCTAAACGTTCTGAAAGACCTTTATAGCGTTCATGGAATTGATATAAGTATCGATTCTCTTGTGTAAAGTCTTGCTCATATTGCGCTATTAAATCTAAATATGGTGATATTTTAGAGGTAATAAAGGTGTCAATATCTAAAGTATACGATTGATGATCTAATGTTAACTGTTCGTATGCTGATTTGATGTTAGCAATAATTTCTGGTATGGCCTCTTTTAAAAGTGATGTGTCTCGTTCTTCTACTGATTTTAGGAAGACATTAAACAAATGTGCTTCCACCATGCTTTTTAACGATATTTCAAAATCGAACCTATTGCCTGGTACTAAGGATTGTAGTACAGCTTTTAATTTAGACAATTCCTGAATTTGGATGTTCAATGCGTCGGAATCTGATGGTAAGTCCTCTTCTAATAGGGTCCGTAAATTTTCGATACGATCGGCTAGGTTTAAGGTTTTTTCTAGTTTAATTAACGTAGGTTCTTCTATTTTAAATAGGACTAGCAAATCCATAAATGGATATACCTTACCTTCTGTATTAATCCTCTCCAGATTGCGGTCCAATTGATTCAAAAGTTGCGAATCACTAACTAAATTGGTGCATTCGAGAATACCTTTCATGTGTCGTTCTATACTGCGTAATTCCTGTAAACGATTTTCAAACATGCCTTGATTTTGACTCACATTTTCATCTAATAGATAAAGGAAGTCTGATAGCTGCTGGTCTACAGTAATAGGAGTAACAACAGCAGAACTCAGTTGTGCTCTCCGATCTAGAAAGGTGTGAAGTTGATTCAGCTGCTCATTGATGAGATCATTGTCTTTAAAGTATTTAGCAAGTGCTACAGTGATGGCTTTCAGGTTGTTATCATTTTCTAAAGCATCTTCTAGAGTTTTATAGCCCAGTATAATACGATCGTGATCGGGATTAGAACCTTCTTTTAATTCATCACTATAATCGATTCGATTACGACATGCTTTTAGATAGTTTTGAGCATCCTGCACCAAAGGTTTTAATACAGTCTTGTCACCGTTTTCGAAAAAAGTCTCAAGTTGGTGAACAGATACGTAGCGCTTTCTCATCCACAGGAGACCAAAAGCGATGGCTCCAAGAATTATTATAAGTATTAATGGCCATATCCAAACATTAGAAGTTCCGGCTGGTGTTTGCGAAGGATCATTACCTCCCTTTATTGTCTTTGTGATAAATCCATGATCAGATTCGTCAATCGTATAGTCTTCATTTTGCTTTTTTACACTGCTTACCTTTCCGTCTTTAATAAAAACATGGGCATCATTACTTTTTTTCGCCAGGGCAATAAGCGAGGAACCTAAGGCATGTTTAAGTTCTAAATGCCTCCATTGTGAAGTTATGCTATCATTGGAGGCACCAATAGCATTGAGTAAGTCCTCAAATCTCCATCCTCTTATAGAGTCTTGTAGTTGAGTATAGGTCTGATTTTCACTAAAGCTTAGTTCTGGAAAGTAGGCTGTTACAGCATTTTCTAAAGCCCCAATACTAACAATTGAGTCATAAGCCAGCTGTTGGTCATTAACTTTAAACGTGGTGGGCGTATAATCTATTTTGAAGGCTCCGATAACCAATTGCCTGTCGGCTATTTTAATTAAAGGCAACGAATGGTCTTGTGGTCTGGCCATTCCTAAAATTGATAGGATTCCCACAGTTAAAAGCACCGTGACAACCGTAGATGGTTTTATATTATTTGAAAGGAAGCATTTCATAATGTGTCTGTTCTTAAGGCGTTTTAAGTAGTTTAATATATTTTTCTACGGTTTTCTCGTATTTTAATACATCGCTTATGGCTTTATTAGCATTACCTTCTATTACTGGCACCTCTTCCCCTAAAGGAATGTTTGGGAATAAAGACCTGATGGCGTCGCTCTTTATGGCGTCGCTCTTTTCGTCTGTATTGTTAAAAATGATTTCTAATTTAGAGCTGTTCTCTAAAGAACGCAGTAAGAAAGCATCTCCGGTATAGATAAGGTTAAAAAGACGCTCTGAGGTATGAGTCAAGCCTTGGTTTGCTGGAATATAGCGGTATCCACTGATGGAAATGGTATCTACATCGGCTTTTTCTAAGTTAATACCCGATAAGAAAAAATTGTCTGACGCTGTTTTGGCATTTTTAGGTTCGTCAGAGTCTTCAAAGCCTAGGTTTTTGAAAAAATTACTTTGGTTGATTACTGAACCTTTGGACGTCATTGGAATACCAACCAGATTTGAGTTTTCGCTAATTTTTATGCGTTTGTCTAAACTATTGTCTAAGCACTTTGTCTTTGGGCTTTTCAAATGGGCTATATTAGATGAGAACTTTTTGAGTTTTTTTTCAAGCTTTTCTCTTAAAGGATCAAATAGAAAAGCCCTACCTGCAAATCGAATGTTGTAAAACTTCTTTTCCTGAGCTTGTTCCAATTCTTTCATGAGCTTATTGACATAAGCATCTATAGACTTGTCGATAATACCATAGTAGTCTCCTACGCGATTATTTGCCTCTCGCATGTTTTTTAAAAAGGAGACAAAGGGTCGTAAATTTCCTTCTTTTAAATCTTCAAAAGACGTGTCGAGATGTTGGTGCTCTGAACTGAATAACTTCTTTGCTGGAATCTCATCTAAGGTGCTATATTGTTTTTTAATGGCTTCAATCTCCTCAAAGAATCGTATTTGCCAGTATTTATCTGCTTTAAGAATCTTATTTCGGATAAGATCTTTGGTCTTGCGCCGATCATTATCTGTTATAATGGCTACGATGGCTTCCATAATAGCATAGGTCATTAAATTGCCGGCACCAGCAATACCAGACCGATGATTGCTAATATATTGTTTGGGGTTATGCATGCATTCAATAATGGAAAAATCGGTAGTTCCTTTACCCGCATCAATAACCAAGCAATGGTCTGAGCTATTGGCTCTAGATGTTCTACCCCGTTCTTTTTCATAACCCTCAAAGTCGAAGGATGCATCACTTTCGGAAGAAGTTAACAACTCTAGTCCAATAAAATTATTTTTGAAAATAGGTTGTTTAAAAATCGCCTTTATATTTTTAGTCAGTCGGTCTAACATCTCAAACACCTTATGCTGGGAGTAAATATTGGGTACTAGAAGGTTGATTCTTATACAAATACCAGTTTTAGAATTTGGATTTTTGGTAGTGTAATGCTCATCTATACGCTTTAGAAGTACATGCATGAATTGGCATAAGATGACCTCAAAGATGTAATCTTTAACTTCCTTATTATCAAAAAATTTAGAAGCTCCTTTTTTAATATTAAACTTAATATCCGGGAAACCTATACTATCGGCAAGCTTTAAATTAGGGAGGAGAAAATGGCCCTCTTCATTATCTTTATTGATATTATCAATAAAACTGGTATTATCATCAGTAGTGTGTTTTGCTAATATTTTAATCAAACTGTTTTTACCCCCTTCAAAAGGCATTCCGATTTTATTTGATATGCCGTCTTGAGCCTTTAAAAAGAAATATGATAGAAGAACACCGTTGTTGCCTTTTTCGAATTGATAAAAATCCTCATTTTTAGCTACCTTATCATTGAGTTTATTTTTATAAAAATAGTTGTAAGTCAGTCCAACCAAATTGAGAAAATCCGTTTTATGATCGTTATAGAATTTCACCCCAATCTGTGAGGCTTCAGATCCAAAATCAAAAACAGCATCAACTATATGTTGTGATGACGCAATATTGAACACCAAATGCGAGGTATAGGACTGGTAGGAGATGTAGCAGTTTAAGATTCTAGAGGTATTTGAAATATTCTCGAGAGCCAAACCGTCGTTATTAAGATGGTACCTTAGGCCCAAGTCTTCAAGTGCTTTGCCTTCTTCATTGATGCCGGGCGTTTCAGATTCATTTCTTGGCGTTTCTAAAAGTATCCATAAATCTGAATGATCCCTTTTAAATGTGATGTTCAACTTAAAGATCAAGTCGTTAGCATCTTGCTTTATTAGCTGTTGGTCGTATTTCGTGCCTTTTTCAGATAATAGTTTTGTACCCTTTTTAAGGGTAAATAGGGTGTTTCTCGAAGCATTGGAAATCACAAATTCACCAATTGCCTTGTCGCTTGGTTTTTCAGTGAGTTTGTTGATATGAATTCTCCGATTTTCAATATAAATGGGTAAATAATACATTATAAATAGTAACTAATGATACACTTATGCTTATACAAATACTAGTAGGCAGTCTACTATAAACGCTTACTAGTGGTTAATAAATTGTTTGCTATTAATTAGGTAGAGTATTTTCCTATGGTTAAAGTAGGAATTTTTTAGGTTTTATAACATTTTTTCTTTATTAAAATATAGTTATTACATCTTAGTTTTCATTTTAGGATTTAATGCTTACTTAGTTTGTAAATATCTACCTTTTACTTACAAGACATTGGACATTAAATACTCATATTGACATCTTAAAATTTCCTTTGTTTTATTCTAATAACCAAAATGTTGGCTTTTGACCAAAAGCTACTTTCATTACGTATTTGTAGAGAGCTACCACTATAGGTCTTCAACATTTTATAACTTCCTCTAGGATGTGTCGTAAGAATTTCAATTTTTTTTGCGTCGTAATCCAGATCTATTTCACGCGATTGTGTCCTGTATATTCTGGTTTGTTTTGTGGTGACAAGGACGATATACCGTTCATTTAGTTTCTGTTTTAAGCTTTCAATAATTGCTTTCTGACCTTCAATGGTATTTGACTTGTCGGACAGGTCTATACTTAGGCTCTCAATGCCTTCGTTAAGGTCTTCGTTCTCTTCATTCAGGATGTCATTTTCTTCCTCGAGTATGGCGTTTCTTTCCTCTAAAACATCAATTTTACTTTCTGTATAACTAAGTCTCTGTTTATATAAGGAAATGATGCTATTCAAATTATCATTCTCAAACGATAGTTGTTTTGATTCATCCTCTAATTGTGTTATGCGTTTTCTGATGTCGCTGGCCTTATTTTTTAAGTTTTCAATAACATCGTTTTCATAAGGTTCGAGTTCTTCAGACCAAGGTTCTAATCTTAAGACCTCTTTGGTATCAATAGATAAAAAACCCTCTTGTACTTCAGAAAAAGCTTCGAACCAGTTTTCAAATACCTCTTGTTGTATACGTTTGTCATTTCTTAATTTGCGATTTTCTTGTCTTAAATTCCTTATAGTAGTAGCTTCGTCATTGCTTAAACTGCCTTTCTCATGCTCTTCACAACTGAGGCAGCAGATGATAAATGCTAATATATACTGTCTAGTTCTTTTGTAAATTCCCATACGTTATTAGTGGTATTATTCAGTGATTTAATATATATACAGCCAGAGTCCTTACTCACTTTAGCATTTCCAATTTTACGAGTTGTGATTAATTGATTTTCGAATTGATATTGACCATATATAACCGGCATGTTTCTATCATAAATAAAGGTTAACCGTATACTATCACTTCTGTTTTTCTGCTCAATAACTAGTACTCCATTTACTCTTTCTCCAAGCGAATTCAGCTTATAGCCTTCATACCATCCTTTAATTTCTATGATGTTGTCAATTTTAAAATCTTCAATTGGGTCATCTATTTCTATTGGTTTTGGGGTGATGTCGAGATAATAGGCAACACCTATTAAGGATAAATTGATTCCTGTTACAAGAAATGTTAGAATGCGTCTCTCGTTTTTAGAGAAACTATTATCCTTGTTGAAATTAATCATTGCAATAACAGCCATTGACAATGGTATTACAATAATCAAAATATTAACGAGATGTGTGAACATTAGCAATTGCCTGAAACCTTTAGAAGACTTCTGTTAATCAAATTAAGAACTAAAAACTAATGCTCGGGGAAAGCAATCCATATAATTTTATGGACAAAACAATGTTATGAAAATCAGATAAATAAATTAAAAAACATAGATATGAGGTACTAAAAAGTAGATTAAAGTGATGTTGGGGAATATAAGAGCTTAAATCAGTGAGATGATTTCAAAATTCTGGTTTGCAAAATGAGTTAGGACGCTCTCTATAGTACCATTTCCATATTCAGTGAAAATAAGTGTAATATATTTTAAAGCTGCCTTGTGTTTATCATGGCTTTAGTAGAAATTTTCAATACTATCTTTAATTCAAATCACGATCTCATTTTCCCCGTTATATCGTCCAGTTTAATGAGAAAGACAATAGGCATTTCTTGATTGTAGATTTTACTCGAAAACTCACTGATATAGTCTAGATCTTTACGCTCCTTTCTAAGTACGATTTTTTTAATGCCCAAAGAAAACTCATGCAAATAGAGCTTAGCGGTACCACCTTCAATTTCAGTGTATTGGCCATGGGCTAAGACCGACTGCCATTCCTTATTGGAGTAGATATCTGTAACAGACAGCGAAATGAATGGTTGCCGGCGCATGGCATCAATTTTATGGCCGTTTCCCGAATAGCAGATGATATAGTTCTCCTTGTCATTATAAAAAAAAGTGATAGGAATGGTGTAGGGTCTCCTTTGACTAATATAGGACAAATAGCCTATATAATTGTTTTTTAATACCTCTGCGCACCTGTGTTGATCTAAACTTTTAATCATGGTTGAAAAGATTTAAGTTAAAAGATACCAACTAAATCAGTATCTTTTAATGATATTCGTCAGCTTTGTAAAGAAAAATAGGAGATAAACCTTAAGCTGATAATTGTCATGACTTTAATAAGACTATTTTTTTAAATTGATAGAAAGCACATGGATTATGAAAAAAATACTGCTTCTAACCGATTTTTCTGAGAATTCTATCAATGCCATGAATTATGCATTGAAATTGTTCCACAATGAGTTTTGTGATTTTTTTGTTCTAAATGTTCAGAACTCATTGCGCTACACAGCTGACGATTTAATGACGAGCAAATCTGGGGAGAGTCTATATGACGCGTTAATTTTAGAGAGTAAGACCAAGCTAAAACGTATTGTAGACCAATTAAAACTTAACGCGAATGAGCGCTTGCACAGATTTAAACCTATTATAGATTATGATGTTTTTATTGATGCTATAAAACAAACCATAGCTAAGGAGACTATTGAATATGTCGTTATGGGAACCAATGGTGCTTCTAATTTACGCGAAGCCATTATGGGTAGTAATGCTTTGAAAGTTTTAAGACATATAGATTGCAACACTTTGGTTGTGCCTGAAGGTTATCAGTATAAAAAGCCTAAGACTATGGTATTGGCATTAGATACCGACGACTATGCAGACCATAAGACCGTCCTAGACATTATGGAACTTATACATAGTTTGGAGGCTGATATTAATGTGGTCAGATTTATCTCGTCTGAGAATAGTATACAATCCAAGATTAATCTCGATAAGGAATTGTTGTTGGAACTCATCAACGAAAATAAATTTACGTACAAAACAGTAGCTAACGTTCCGTTATCCAATGTTTTGGTCGACGACCAGTTATCGAAAGATGCTGATATGATTACTTTGGTCGGTCAATTTAAGGGATTTTTTGAACGTTTGTTCGGAGATGCCAGTAAAACAAAGATTAGCAAAAACCTTATTTTACCGCTTATGATATTTCATCATTAGAGAAAATAAGGCGATTTTAGGATTTTTGTTTTTATAATTAACTTCTAATATGTAATTTAAAGGTTATGTATAATAAGAATCTTTAGAAGTGAGCAATTAAGTAATACAAAATGACAAATAAGGCGAGACAAATTAAACCATCCACTACCAAGAAGCTTTTTGCATTATCTAGAAACGAGTGTGCCAGACCAGGTTGTCATAACAAAATGATTTCTGACGATGGTAAGTCTATTCATGGTCAAATTGCTCATATTGCTGCTGCTAGTGATGACGGTCCAAGATACGACCATAAAATGACGGAAGAACAACGTCGCTCTTTTGATAATTTAATCTTACTATGTCCTCAGTGCCATAAGATGATAGATGACTCTCCTGAGGATTATCCAACAAATGACTTAATAGAATGGAAGGATAAGCATGAAGGTAATGCTTTGTCAACAAACGAAAAATTATCTAAACACGAGACTATTGTCAACCAACATGCTGATAAGATTTATAATATTGATCACATCGATAACGCCACATTTAATTGATAATTGAGAAAGCTCTGAGCGAACAATTAACATTAAGAGGTTTAATTATCATTTATCTTTAGATTAATAAACCTTGCCTCTAGTTGATCTAAATCTTTTTGTTTTAATTTATAAATCTCTTTATTTTCACTTATAGAATCATAAATCGTTTCGGTAGAATAATGAACTTTGATAATTACTCCATTGCTTAGGGCCAAAATTAAATAAGATTCGTCATTACTGAATTTTGCATGTTTAATAAATCCATCAAAATTCTCTCTTGGGTCAAATGCGAAGATAATCTTTGAAGTTTTTAAGTCTAATAAGTTTAATTTATTATCAGAATATAGTAGAAGAATATCGTCACTTGAGCATTTAATTTTTTCCATGCCTTGTAATTCTTTTAAGTAAATCTTATTCTCATAATCTTTAAGTATATTGTAATTAATCAATGTGCCATCTTCATAAAATGCTAGAACATTTTTGCCACTATTTGAAAACGCCACATCCTTTAATAGAGAATCATCCAAATCGTAATTAAATGATTTTACAGTAATTTTTTCTTCAATATCTATTAAAATATCATCATTAAGAAAGAGGTTATGCATTTTATTTGGTGACTTTTCTAATGAGAAAATATCTATGTTTTTAATTATGATCTTTTTATCAATACCTCCGTTGGCAGTTGAGATAAACGATATTTCATTTCTTCCACTGGGTACAATGATGGAATTACCATCATCAGAAATTTCGGCGCAATAAATAGGTATGTCCAATTGTGCTCTCCATACATTTTCTCCAGTAATTACATTCCATTTGGCAAATTCTCCTCCAGCGGATGCCGAATATAGGAACTTATTATTTTGGGAAAAAAACTGAACAAGAATTAAATCTTCTTTTTTAACAGGATAAATGTTGTCATGCAGTAATTCTCCTGTTTGGTACGACCAGACTTTTAATCTCTTATTGTTAGATGTTACTATATATTTTTCATCAGAAGAAACAATAAAGTCAAAAATATCATCAAAATTCCCTTCCTTAACTCTAGTATCTAGGAGAAATTTATTCTTTAATAGTTTCGTTTTCCATATCAATAAATTCTTGCCTTCAGCTGTTGGGGTCACTAAAAGCTCATTATTTATTGGTATTTCTTGATCAAATCTATTATAATTGGATAGGTCATAATTTGTGATTCTCCATTTATCTTTGTCAGTTTCTGTATCTCGTAAAAAAATAAAATCATTCCCTACCCCTAAGAATACTTTTTCATCGTCTATATTTTGAATAGAGGTTATCACTCCTAAAGGTGGTGACATAGAATGAGATGTTTTTTGTTCTAAATTGAGAATTTTAATAGACAAACGGTTTCCCATTAGTTCTACAATTTGTTTATCGTCATCCAAAAAAATAAATTCAGATACATCCGCGATGGGAGGTAGAGAATCATCACTTTGCAATACAAAGATTCCTTGTTTGTTTTTTTTCCAAATGTTAGCGGAGCCGTCACCGTATACACAATAGAAATAACTTCCGTTAGAAGAAATTTCAATATCAGTGACATAGTCGTAACTAGTCAGTTTTATTGCTTCTAATTCAATGTTTTTATTTACATCCCATAATTTGATGATGTTTTCTTTTTCAAAATAGCTAAGTAACGTATTTCCATCCTTAGTTAAGCGAAACGAATTATCTGCCCAAAATTCTGAGGATGCCCAAGTTGAAAATTTTAAAGAATTGGAATTTAAATCCCAAACTTCCATACGATTATCCCAATTCAAAAGAACAAAATCTTTTTTTGATGATATATAGGCACGCGATAGTTCTCCAAAATATTGACGATTAACAATTTCTTCAGTTTCAATTTTGCTTAGCTGATAATCTTTAGGGGACGATTTCCAATTACTAGTATTCCATTTTTTAATTGTTGTATCATCCAAAATCACTACAAATTCAGAACCGTTTTTAGTAAAATCCATATCTAGAATAGCTTTGTTATTCCAATTATAAGAATTACTTAAAGTGACAATTTCTTCTCCCGTATCTGTATTCCAGATTTTAATTTCATTCCATTCAGAGCTAGCTGCGATGAGTTTCCCCTTAGGTGATAACCTCATATGAATTATTTCATCTGACAAGCTCAATTTATGGTGAAAGACTAAATTCTCTTCTAAAGTTATATTTTCATAAACTTCCTTTAGGATTCTGCTTTGAAGCTTATCGAAATATTTTGCCTTAGCTTTTTTACTGGCTAATTCGGCCAGTCTTAAAGCAATAGTTTTATTTCCTTTACCATATTGTTCGTTTGCAAGTAAGGCTAGCGTTAGACTTTGAGCTTTTTCTGTTTCGAGCTTAGCCTGTTGTTTTGCCTTATACTCTCTAGTTGCTCTAGCAGTAGCTGAATCTTTAGCGTTTTCAGCCTCAATTTTTAACTTCTCAATTTTTAAAAAAGCATCTTCAACATATATCTTAATAGAATCTTTTTTTGTTTCATCAAAAGCCTCAGCAGCGAAATAAAATTTAAGAGCTTTTCCAATTTTTTCTTTTTTAACATAATAGCGTGCGCTATCCAAAGCCTCATTATAGCTGTTTTGTCCAAGCAATAAGTAGGTTTGAAAAAGAAATAAGATATATATGATAAAGTAATTACTAATTTTCATTATTACTTTCATTTAGTTTTAGGAGTAGTTGTTGACATGATTGATTTAGTTTGTTTTTCATTGAATTAAGTTCTTTTTTCCAATCGGTCATCGTACTTTTTTTAGAATCTGAAAGATACTCGATCATTAAAGAGTCTTTATTATAACTATTAACCAAGGAGTCCATTTTATACACAATAGATGCAGGGCAACCACCAGGTTCTATAATTGTGTTAACACGTTCTTTGAGGTTATTAAATAAGAGTCTATCCTTTTTTGTTTTTTCGTCTAAGAATTTTTTAATCGCCTCATCAGACTTTTCTTGCTCTTTTTCAAGTTTTTCAATTAGTAGTTTTGACTTTAATTGCTCATTTTTAATTGAAAGGTTTTGGTATATTATAACGGCACCTATTCCAAAAAGACTAAATATAACAATGTACCAAAAAATTGTACTTATAACTATAAGTTTTTTCAATTTCTTTGGCCATGATTTATATTGCTTATAGTTTTTTAGTTTTATGATTTGCCACCAAAACAGAATTTTTTCTTTAGAATAACTATCGTACTCTTTTGAGGCCCTTTCTCGCATAATCATCTCCTGGGTTTTATTTCTCCCTACTACCAATGCAAGCGTATCATGACTAATTTCGTATTGACTATCACTGCCAATTATTACATTTCTAATTATTTGGTTAGCTTCAAGTTCTTCAAGTAGTCTTTTTATATTTTTCTTAGTTTTTCGAATTAATCTATTTTTAATTTGATCTTCGCCTAGTTGAAGTTTAGTGTTTTCTTCTGAAATCATTGTGTTAAGTACTTCAATAGGTAAATCTCCAAACTCTTTTTTAAGATTGCTAAGTTGTTTTTTTAAAAAACCGTCTAATACTTTTTCCAGATTATCATTATTTATTATCAAGTGTGGTCCTAATTGAGGTAAATTAATACCTTTGAGACGATTGGCACGATCCCATAATTCGGCTAAAAATACCTGTAAATGCGATAGCTCTATCTCTCTACGCTTATCAGGTAGAGTTGACAGTATTTTATCAACTAATTGATTTTTGTCTGATACAGTAAAAAATTTTAGATATTCTGGTGCAGATAAAATCTTATTGAGAACATTTCTTATATTTTTTCTGCCCATCTTTTCAACTCTAAAGCGGTATTGAAAAATACTTGGACATAAATATTCAAATTCCGATAAATGACCAATAAATTCTTCACGCATTATTAATATTATACGCCCAGGAATTTTTCGTTTAATTAGTTTATTGACGGACTTAAAAAAGCGCTCTTTTTCAATCTTTGTCCCCGAGATTAACAACTCTTCAAATTGATCAAAAAGTAAATATATAGGCTGATAGAATTCATCGTACAATAATTTAACGGCATCTACAAAATCGGTTTTTTTATCAAGTGGTAACTTGGTTTTCGAGTTCAGTTTTATCTTGGAGTCTAATTCATCATTAATGGCGGTATACACTGAACTATTTATATTTTTTCCTTTTCTTATGGTCAATGCAAACCAATCAGCATCAGAAAATTGATTCCGCAAGCCACACTCAATTAAACTCGACTTACCAGAACCTGAAGGACCATAAACCAAAAGATGTTTCACTCCTCTAAGGGCATCATAGAGTGCTTCGGTATCATTATCTCTACCAAAAAATATATCAATATCCTGTTTTTTATAAGAGTCAAGGAACTTAAATGGAGATTGCTTAGATTTATTCATAGCCTCTACTCTTTGAATGGTTCTAGATTATCTACAATTTGCTTATAAAGTTTATTGAGAAGATATTCGTCGTTATGTTCTTCTATATTTAAATAATCGTTAGATCGGAGATCCTTATTCCCTTTATAAACAAGTTCATTTTTATATAGAGAATATTGGTATTGTTTGCTCTGAATATCATAACCGGAAAAATAAAATATTTCAGGTGTTTGTGTCTGTTTATCAGAATAAACACTTTGATCTATAATCAATGGGGAGAGGCACAGATAATTTTTTTGCTGTATTTTTTTATCGTTAAAAGCCGACTCTAATACATGTTCCGAAAATAATAAAATACTCTTATTAAATGTACATGCATCTTCGATAGAGATATACATATAGTCGTCATCTTCTTCGTCTAATAATTCACTTTTATTATATATGCCATGAAGTTCACCATAGGAATGCACATAGAACTTATTTGTGCCTAAATTATAATCTAAATTGATCTCTTTGATGGATACTAATCGATATTTAGCTATAAACGATATTTTGCGCAGCCAATATACAAGAGCAGATAGATATCTATCTATTATAGAGTCCATATTGCTATCATTTAGCTTTTGTTTTATGAGTTTACTACGGATATCGTTGAGGTAGAGTGAGGTTTCGAATAATAAAGAATCGCTATTCGTCAACTCCATGGTAAAGGGAATAATTTCTGGAATGAAATTGTTTTCGCCAACGGCTTTACTTGTAATTAATAATAAGCTCGTATAATCAAATAAAATATGCTCGTTATGGCTAGCTTGTATAAAATCAGAAATGAGTTTGTAATTATGATTCTTTTTTGATTCCATCAATTGTGCCATTTGGATATAGCACAAATAACGCAGAGAAGCTTGCCAAGCTTCTGTCATAAATGACAATCTGCGTAGATTTTTATCCTTCGCTGATTTGGATAATAATTTTTGCAAAAATGCTTCTATAAGCCAACCATAGTATTGAAAAATATCTTTTGAGCTATTTTTTACAGGTAATTTATAACTGTCTAGCAATTCGTGTTTTAGACTTTTTATCCAACTTTGATTGTCCCTTATGAGTTGTTTTTCCAGTTTTTCAGGAAACTCTTTTTTACTATTTATAGAATCTATTACATATTCGAAATTGGCGTTGGTGATAGTCCCAATATTGTATATTTTATCGGCAGTTTGAATGGAATTTCTGGAAAAATCTTGCATCAGTTTTACCAATGCATCTAATTTCCTTTCAATTGTATGCGAAATACCGTCGATATCTATTTCTATGGAATCCTTGGTAGTATTTTTAAATACTGTTTCTTTTTTTTTACCAATCATCTGGGCATCTGGCTTAAATAGATTTTATAGTTGTAATACAGCATCTTAAAGTGTAATCAGACAAATGGGCCTATAGTCTAATAAACGAGGTTTTGTAAATGTTATAGGGCAATTTAATAAGGAACTAAAAAAAGAATAGAGAATCATGCCCAACAATTTAATAAAAATAATTATTAAATTAAAAATTATTGAATTGTATAAGCGAAGAGTTTTTGAGCATAATGATTGACTAAACAAGAAAAGTGCTAAAAGGATAAAATCAAGTTTTAATTGATGGCTCGTTTTGTTATATAAGCACGCCAACCTATAATAGCTAGCTGAATTTTAGTAGCCTTACTCAAGTCGAGTTGTCTTTTAGAGTAGCTAGGAAGAATCACTTTATTGATTTTCGCAATCATCTTAAAGATGGATCTCTTCATGATGTCATCTATGGGAAAAGTTAATTACAGCTTTTGTTAGTTGTACTTGAGAGCAAAAATAGTAAAACTTATTCTAGAACTAAGTTTTACTGTTTTTTGATTGATGGTTTTTAGTACACCGAAGCTTCGATTTAGGTGTTTGGTTGGTTTTAATTTAGAACATTGAAAATATAAGGTCAATGATCAATTTAGCTAATGTCATCATAATTTTTTTGGTTTAGAGGTTAATAATTTGCTTTAGTTTCTTGATTGAGTTTTCAATATATATCGACAACGAATAATCTTCCAAACGTTTTTATGAAAATCGATGAATTTGCATTTAAATATATAAGTAAAAAGATGATAATCATTACTAAAAAATGTGACTTGTCTTGAAATGAGTTTTAAATTATAATTGAAAATATAATTTAATATTACAATATTATAGGTTTGTAGGGGCTTTTTTGGATACGTTTTGAAAACGTAGAGGCATTTCATCCTTAAAATAGCGTTTTTTGGGCATTTCATCTTTTTCGGGTTTGGTTTTACTGATAATTATCATAGGATGTTTTGTTGGAATTTTGTAAATAATTTTGGCTTAACCTCAAAAGTGGATTTAAGGACTATCTTTGTGAAAAATCACAATATGAAAAACGTCCTTACCCCACTTGTTTTTTTAATCTCCTTTGTGTCTTGGTCACAAGTTTTAGTGATTAATGAGTTTGATCCTGATTCACCGAGCACAGATACTGCCGAATTCATTGAACTAAAATCCCAACTACCCAATTTTTCTACAGATGGTTTTATACTGGTGTTTTTTAATGGCTCTACAAGTGGTGCAGATGCTAGCTACATGGTTATTGATTTGGCCGGTTATGAGACAGATAATAATGGGCTATTGGTCATAGGAGGTGAAGCCGTGTCACCTTTTCCACAAGTGGTCATTTCTGAAAATGTCATACAAAACGGTGCAGATGCTGTAGGGATATACCAGGCAAGCGTCAATGATTTTCCTCAAGGTACTTTAGCCACCCAAGATGACCTTATAGATGCTATGGTCTATGGAACAAACGATGCTGATGATACTGTACTTTTAGCCTTACTCGGTGAAACAGTGCAGCACAATGACGATGGTACTAATGCAAATCCAAGGTCTATTCAGCGCTTTGTAGATGCTATGGACAATGAATCGTATACTACGGCTACACCAACTCCCAGAAGGGAAAACGATGGTTCAGGTAATGCGATAAATCCAGTATCTATTTCAGTAAGCGAGACGCAATTTGATGAGGGCGCTACATTTGACATTACCTTCACTTCAGAAACTAATGTAGCATCGAATGTAAGTTTTACCATCAGCTTGGATAATACTGGATTCAACACTTCGGATTATACAGGAACTACAAATCTTACGATTCTTAGTGGTCAAAATACAGCGAGCACAACCATAACTATTATCGACGATGCTGATGACGAAGGCGATGAGGTTTTGCGTATTCGGTTCTTGGACTTAGTAGAACCTATGGTGGCATCCAATAATAATATCGAGCTTAGGGTAGTGGACAATGATTTTACAACAGCCGCTTGGGGTACGCCTTTAAATCCAACAGTAGGTATTGTGCAAAGTACACAGCCTATGGGCTACTATGACACTTTGGATGGTTTAGCGGATATGGCTTTAAGGCAAGCTTTACAAGATATTATTGCTGACCCCAATACGGTTAGGGCGCAAACCTATGCCGATGTCATTGATATTATATTGGCAGCCGACCAAAATCCTGAAAACAGTAATCAGGTTTGGTTGCTATATACCGAACAAGGTCGGGCAAAGCTCGATTTGCAAACGGGCAGTAGTAATTTGGGCAAATGGAACAGAGAGCATACCTATCCCAGATCACGAGGCGGATTTGACGATATTGAAGCTGATGAAACAGCCGATGGAATTGATGTGTTTTGGACTACAGAAGCGGATTCGCTACGGCATGGGAATTCCGATGCACATGCCTTGAGAGCTGCTGATGCTGCGGAAAATAGTGCACGTGGTAATCAACATTATGGGCAGTATATTGGGCCGAATGGTACTTTAGGGAGTTTTAGGGGAGATGTAGCCCGAAGTGTTTTGTATATGGAAATTAGGTACAATGGTCTAGAAGTTGTCAATGGATTTCCTAGCACGGTAGGCCAATTAGGGGATTTAGCGACACTATTGGACTGGCATAGAAATGATCCTCCCGATGATTATGAAATGAATAGAAACAATATCGTCTATAATTGGCAAAGAAATAGAAACCCTTTTATAGACCAGCCACTTTTGGTAGAGTATATTTGGGGTAATAATGTTGGCGATACCTGGGACCAGCCATTGAGTTTGGACGAGCAAGATATAACGACACTCTCAATCTATCCCAATCCAACACACGGCAGAATCTACCTGAAGGGTGCTGCAGCGACTACCGTTGAAGTTTACTCCTTACAGGGTAAATTCTTAAAGCGATTTTCGGATATTGGTCATACTATAGATCTTAATTTGAGTTCTGGCTTGTACATCCTTAAGCTGATGAATGAAGGTGGATCCATCATTCAAAAATTAATAGTGAAATAAAGAAAGGACCTTAAAATAAAAAAAGCCAAACACCATAAAAGTGTTTGGCTTTTTTCCTTGATTGATTGATGAAATTAAAGACTAATTCTTTGTTTCTACTATTATAACACCATTTTTTCCTTTATCACCATACTTTTCAATAGCACTTTCGTCTTTTAGTACGGTCACGGTTTTAATCTTTTTGGGATTAAGTGATTTAAACTTCTCTCTTGACACTTCTTTGCCGTCAACAATAATTAGGGGATCACCTTCAATGCCAGAGATATAGATATTGTTGTTACCATTCTTGTCTCCAATAGCTATGACACCTTTATCATCTCCATCACTACTAATCCAAACATTTTTTCCATTTTCTTTGACGATAATTTCTGCTTTACCTTCGTTAATATCGACTCTTTTTCCATTGACGATGATGACGTCACTATCGTGATCAACTTCTTCTTCTACAATAATTTCAACAACATCCTGATCAGGTTCTTCCTCAACAATAATTTCAACAGCATCATCGTCTCCTGAAATCACTTCGACATTTTTAGACCTTCTGACGGTTCTTCCTTTTCCTCTTCCTCTTCTACCACGTTGTTTGACGACCACTTTATAGTCTTGTTCGTGTACGACATCTCCGTCATGCGTTTCGGTGATTACGAACGTATTATTACCCGTTCCAGATTTATGAATAGTGTGCGAGCCACCGTCATGTGCCTCGTAAACAACAGTATGCTTGCCATGTTTTGTATGGCCATTACCAATTGAAATACTCTCATTTTCCGTATCAAAGATGATCTTTACTGGATTTATGGCGTCATCCGAACTTACATTGTAATTGGCATTAGAGTTTTTGGATTTTGCGTCAATTTTAATCGCTGTAATTTCCCCACTGCTGTTGCGTTTAATACCCTTGAATTTTACGGTCAAGCCTTCTTTTTTAAGATCGTCCTTAATCTTATCGAGTTCCGCGTCCGTTGTATTTTTGTCTATGATGGTGATGGAAATACTACCTGCTGTATCAGGCTCACTATTTTGGTCTACTGCAGTTGTTTCGGGCTTTATGTCAATAGTCGTTTTTGCTTTATTTTTAGCCTTAGCGACTTCTGTTTTGGCCGTTTCATCTAAACGTTCATTAGATTCAATAGCATCGTATATATCGTTGAGTTGTTGAGACGCTTTTAGCTGTGGTATATCACCAAAATCTTCTGGTATTTCCTTTTCAATGAAAATTTCCTTAGTGTTAAAGCTCATTAAAAAAAGTGCCAGAATCGGTAGGACCAAACTATATTTCCAAGCGTTTACTTTTTTTGATTTTGATTTGTGTAACATAATTATTCTCTTTTTGATTTGTGAATTGTAAAAGTTGTTTGTGATTAAAAATTTGTGCTGAGGTATACTGGCTTTTAATAGTATAAGCTGATAGCTTTTTTCGCAAGAAGAAAAGTCTTGAGCCTTTTTATCAGCGATAAATTCTAAATTTTGTTGTACTTCTTTTTTGTATAACCACACTAAAGGGTTAAACCAAAGTAATACACAGGCCAACTGCGTTAACATAATATCTATAGAGTGCAATTGGCTGGCATGGGCTTTTTCATGGTTGAGAATGTGCTGTAGTTCTTCCTCAGCATAGCGCTTTGGGTTATAAACAATCCAGTTAAAAAATGAAAAAGGTGGAATATCATTTTCCGTTTCTATCAACATGTAAGGCCCACTTTTAAAGTATAGGTGTTTACTAAACAAGAATTTGAGCGATGCCAATTCGATGAGCAATTTTGCTAGGAAAAAGGTGACGCCCATGGCATAAATTAGAACAGCAAATGTCCACCAATCAAATGTTGCTTCATTTGAACTTTGTTGAACGGTCCCTTCATTGATATTTTGCTTTACCTCAGGCGATATCGTGTAAGACAAGACTCCTTCTACCACCGCTGGAGTATATTCGATGTAAATGGGGATTACAATTAATGGTATAAGAACAGAAGTTAACAGACCAATTAATAAATAGCCACGGTTGGTTTGAAAAAAGGTTTCGCGTTGTAGAAACAATTTGTAGAGTATATAAAATATGGCAATTACGGCCGATGCTTTTAATAAGTATTCCATAGCTATTTCTTGTTTTCAATGAGTGAAATAATCTCTTTAAGTTCGTCTACGCTGATCTTTTCTTCCTTGGCAAAAAAGGAAACAACATTCTTGTAAGAGTTGTTAAAATAATTCTCAATAGCTGTTGTCATAAAGCGCTTTTTGTAGTCCTCTTTTGAAACAATAGGGTAATATTGGTGCGTTTTACCAAATGCGTTGTAACTGACATAGCCTTTCTCTTCTAGATTTCTAATAATAGTAGACAAGGTATTGTAATGCGGTTTTTCGGTGGTAATCGCTGCTAAAACATCTTTCACGAAAGCTTTTTCGAGCTTCCATAAAATATGCATTATTTCTTCTTCTTTATTTGTTAACTTTTGCATTTTGATACTAAATTTATTCCTCAGGATTCAAATATAACTAAATTTATAGTTATACAACTAAATTAATAGTTATTTAACGAAAATTTTAGTTTTTCGTTGCTTTAAAAATGAAGTGTTATCTTCGCCGTTTAACTAAAAAAGGAATTAAATATTTGATTGACGGATGAGTATATTTCTTGTTATTGTTGGTTTGGCCTCGCTTGTGATTGGTGGTGATTTTTTGGTGAGAGCATCCGTCGGACTGTCCTTTAAGCTCAAAATCTCAAAGCTCGTTATCGGTATGACTGTGGTTTCTTTTGCAACCTCGGCTCCAGAACTGTTAGTGAGTTTACAGGCAGCTTTTGATGGTGTTACCGACATAGCATTAGGGAATGTCATAGGCTCGAATATTGCCAATATTGGACTGGTTTTAGGAATTACAGCCATCATTTCTCCTCTATCAGTAGATCGGGATTTTTATAAGCTCAATTGGCCAATGATGATGTTGGTGTCCTTTGCGCTTTACGTTTTTCTAAAAAATGATGAGCTGTTATCTGCAATAGAGGGTGCCATATTATTCATTGCCCTTATTTTATTTCTTATTATACTGATTCGTAGCTCTCGGAAGCTGACCAAAGCACGCTTAGAAGAGGTCGATGATACCTTGGCCGTAGTGTCAAATTTTAAAATAGTGGCTTGGCTTTTAATTGGAGCAGCTGGCTTGTATTTCGGTTCTGAGTGGTTAGTAGAGGGTGCCAAACAATTGGCTACGGCCGTGGGTGTGAGCGACTATGCCATTTCTGTCACGGTCATTGCTATTGGGACATCTGTTCCTGAATTAGCGGCTTCTGTCATTGCTGCCTTAAAGAAAGAGAAAGCTATTTCCTTAGGGAATCTAATAGGATCTAATATTTTTAATATCGCCTCTGTTTTGGGTTTAACAGCGATTATTAAACCTATAGCCGTCAATCCTAATACACCAGAGATTTTATCGACCAACATTTTTTGGATGATTGCTTTTGCTGCTGTATTAGTCCCTTTAATCTTGGTACCTAAGAAATTTGAAATTGACCGATTAAAAGGAATACTGTTATTTGGGGCCTATATTGTATTTATAGTGTTGGCCCTAAAATAAAAAAGTCCGCAACCGCGGACTTTTTTATTTATATATAATGTCAGTTCAAGTCATTAAACACCTGCGCTTTTTACAGTCTTAACAATTCTACCGGCTACTTTATAAGGGTCGGCATTAGACGCTGGACGACGATCTTCTAACCATCCTTTCCATCCTTTTTCTACAGTAATAATTGGAATACGAATAGACGCCCCTCTGTCAGAAACACCATAGCTAAACTCATCAATAGATTGTGTTTCGTGCTCACCAGTTAAACGTTGGTCGTTAAACTCCCCATATACAGCAATATGCTCTTTCACAACAGGTCTAAACGCCTCACAGATTTTCTCATAAATCTCTTGACTACCTGCCGTTCTAAGTGTCGTGTTAGAGAAATTAGCATGCATACCAGAACCATTCCAGTCCATCTCTTTACCTAAAGGTTTTGGATGGTAATCTATATAGTAACCGTAGTCTTCAGTTAAACGATCTAACATGTAACGCGCTACCCAGATTTCATCACCAGCTTTTTTAGCACCTTTGGCAAATAATTGAAATTCCCACTGACCAGAAGCCACTTCTTGGTTAATACCTTCGAAGTTTAGTCCGGCAGCAATACAAAAATCTGCATGGCGCTCGACCAACTCTCTACCGTGGGTGTTACGTCCACCTACAGAACAATAGTATAAACCTTGAGGTGCAGGGTAACCACCAACAGGGAAACCTAAAGGTAACTGTGTTTTTCTATCCATTATAAAGTACTCCTGCTCAAAACCAAACCAGAAATCATTATCATCATCATCAATAGTTGCTCTACCGTTAGACTCGTGTGGTGTTCCATCAGCATTCAATACTTCAGTCATTACTAAATAACCATCTTTTCTTGCAGGATCAGGGTAGATCGCAACAGGCTTTAATAAACAATCTGAAGAATCTCCTGTAGCTTGTCTGGTTGAAGAACCATCAAAAGACCAAATAGGGCAATCTTCTAATTTACCACTAAAATTCTCCTCAATTTTAGTTTTACTTCTCATGTTTTGAGTCGGCTTATAACCATCCAGCCATATGTACTCTAATTTAGATTTACTCATCATTATACGATTTATAATTTGACCCTGCAAAGATTAACTTTTTTTTTAATCAGTCAAAAAATACAGGGTCTTTTAGATAAAATGTTATTAATATTTGTTAATAACCCTATTTTTTGTAGGGTCAATTTTGTGATTTTAGTAAATTCGTATTTTTGAGTCCAAATTTTGTGAATATGACAACATTAAGATTCCACGCCGTAAAAGCATCCTTAAAAAGAACACCATTACATATTGAAGAGACGAAAAGACGCTCAGAAGTTTTTGGTGCCAATGTCTTTAATGAGGCGGCAATGCGCCAATATTTGACTAAGGATGCTCTAAAAAGTATTATGGAGGCCATAGAAAAAGGCTCTAAAATAGATCGATTTTTAGCCGACCATATTTCTACGGCTATGAAAGAGTGGGCCATTTCAAAAGGTGCCACGCATTACACGCATTGGTTCCAACCATTAACAGGAGCAACTGCCGAAAAGCACGATGCTTTTTTTGAAACCATTGGTGACGGACTGGCTATAGAAAAGTTTGGGGGCAGTCAGTTGGTACAACAAGAACCCGATGCTTCCAGTTTTCCGCATGGGGGCATTAGAAATACCTTTGAAGCAAGAGGTTATACAGCTTGGGACCCTACATCACCTGCATTTATATATGGTACGACCTTATGTATTCCTACGGTTTTTGTGTCCTACACAGGTGAAGCTCTAGATTATAAAACACCATTGTTAAGGGCATTACATGCCGTAGATAAAGCGGCGGTCGCCATTTGTAAATATTTTGACAAAAATGTTAGAAAGGTAAGCGCCTCATTAGGTTGGGAGCAAGAATATTTCTTGATCGATAATGCTTTAGCGACCTCAAGACCCGATCTGGTATTGACAGGTAGAACACTACTAGGACATTCTCCAGCAAAAGGGCAACAACTCGATGATCATTATTTTGGAACCATACCTGCTCGGGCAATGGCTTACATGCGCGATTTAGAAAATGAGTGTATGCTGTTGGGTATTCCAGTGAAAACAAGACATAATGAAGTTGCTCCGAATCAATTTGAATTAGCACCTATTTATGAGGAAGCCAATTTATCTGTAGATCATAATTCCTTGTTGATGGATGTGATGCAGAAAGTGGCAAAACGTCATGATTTTAAAGTGTTATTGCACGAAAAGCCATTTGCAGGAGTGAATGGATCAGGGAAACATAACAATTGGAGCTTAAGTACGGATACTGGGATTAACCTGTTGTCACCCGGAAAAACACCGATGAGCAATTTACAGTTTCTCACCTTTTTTATAAATACGATAAAGGCGGTTCAAACTTATGAGGAACTACTAAGAGCAGCAATAGCTACAGCCAGCAATGATCATCGTTTAGGTGCAAACGAAGCACCGCCAGCTATTATGTCCGTTTTTATTGGAGCCCAACTGACCAAAGTACTAGAAGAGCTAGAAACGGTGACGAGGGGGAAACTATCACCACAAGAAAAAACAGACTTAAAGCTAAATGTTGTTGGTAAAATTCCTGAGATATTATTGGATAATACCGACCGAAATAGAACATCGCCTTTTGCTTTTACAGGAAATAAATTTGAGTTTAGAGCAGTAGGGTCTAAGGCTAATTGCGCAAATCCTATGACGGTTTTAAATACTATCGTAGCCAAACAGCTTATAGACTTTAAAGAAGAGGTGGATGTTTTGATTGATGAAAAATCAATGAAAAAAGACGACGCTATTTTTAATGTTTTAAGAGAATATATAAAAACCTCAAAGGATATCCTTTTTGAAGGAAACGGATATAGCACTGAGTGGGAAAAAGAGGCTAAGAAAAGAGGCTTAAGCAACAATAAAACAACACCAGAAGCCTTAAAAGTAAAGGTTTCTAAGCCAGCCATTGCGCTTTTCGAAACGCTCGGCGTTATGAATCAGGTTGAAGCACAGGCACGTTATGAAATTGAAATGGAGGCTTATATTTTGCACATTCAAATAGAGAGCAGGGTGATTGGAGATATTGCTCGCAACCATGTTGTACCTACAGCAGTGCGCTATCAAAACATACTCATAGAAAATGTCACCGGATTAAAGACAATTTATGGGGCTAAGTTTAAGGATTTTGCCCAAGAACAATTGACTATAATTGAGGAGATTTCAAAACATATTGCGGCAATCAACTCTTTAGTCACCAAAATGATAGAGGCACGTAAAGATCTGAATAAACTGACAGATTTAGACAAGAAAGCAAGTGGCTATTGCAATGTAGTAAAGCCCTTTTTTGAACAGATAAGATATCATTGCGATAAGCTCGAACTTATGATTGATGACGAGCTCTGGCCACTCACCAAGTACAGAGAGCTTTTGTTCACCAAATAGAAGTGTTCGTGTAACAAAAATAGGATTTTCCAAAATTCATATAAGTAACTACCCTTATTATGTAAGTAATTATACGTACAAAATTATTTCTAAAATTATTTTTTATGTCGTTTGTCGATAACTAGTGTCGCATCATCGAAAACCCTGTTAATTGTTATTAAAAAAGTGGTTTAAGCACATTTGGCAATTAGTTTATTTAGTATTTTTGAAATGCTATTAATCAATATTTGTAAAAATGAAGAAGTTACTATTAAGTGTAGCTATTCTTGTTGGTGCGACATTAATTCTTTCTCAGGACAATTCAGAAGACATCAAGGATGTCGTGAAGGATGAGGTTGTGAACATACAACCCGAGCTACAGACAGAATCTTAAATTTAAAAGACTTTACTATAAGGCTAAAGTGCCAGTCTAGATTTAATAGGATAAACCTATATTAGGGTTTATCCTATTTTTATTACCGTTAATCCTATATTTTAAGATAAATTGAAGATTATTTTTCTATATTGTACGGCTCCCCAATCTCAAATGACATAAGCTTATTTGCTAATTAGGGTTATATGATTACTACATCTAAAAACCGATTACTGCTGATAGTATTAGCTATTTTTAGTATTGGTCTTTGTTCTTCTCAGGATGAAAATCATCAACAGAATAATGAGAATTTGTACCGTAAACTAAGTTTTTTTGATTTGCGCGGTACGAGTGCTGTTGATCTAGCTGTTGGAACTGCATTAATTAATAACGACTATCCGGAACCAGAGTTTGAGTTCTATTTTAGAATTGGTTTTAAGCAATACCTTACGGATCATTTAAATATTGGCATAAGTTACAATAAGTACAATTTGGCTTTTAATGAAACTTTTAATGAGGGCTACATGTCTTTCGACCTAAACTTAGAATACATGATCACACCCTATAATGAGTTTTCGCCTTTCGTATTTGGAGGCTATGGCTATAATGCTTCAAATAATTTTGAAAGTACTCAGGCCAAAGCACAAGTGGGTGTTGGTATAGAGTATACCCTTGTCGAAGGTGTGGGAGTGAAACTTTTTGGGGACTATAATTATGTCCTTTCTAATGAGATGGAAGGTCTTATAGTTCCTAATAACGATGAATCCTTCATTAGAGTTGCCGTAGGTGTTAATATATATTTTGGCGGAAATAAAAAAAGAGAGCGTTTATTAGAACGTGTAGAGACTATAATAAACTCTAATTTGATTAAATAATTCAATTCAATTCTTACTTTTGCAAGACCAATATCATAATCAATTGTAATGAGTAATTCGGTGAGCAAAAGATATGCACAAAGAGGTGTTTCCGCCTCAAAGGAAGATGTGCACAATGCCATAAAACATATTGATAAAGGTCTGTTTCCTCAGGCATTTTGTAAAATTGTCCCTGATTACTTAACCAATGATGAGGCCTATTGCCTTATTATGCACGCGGATGGAGCCGGTACAAAATCGTCCTTGGCTTACATGTATTGGAAAGAAACAGGAGACCTCTCCGTTTGGAAAGGCATAGCTCAAGATGCCTTAATTATGAATGTTGATGATTTGCTGTGCGTTGGGGCCACTGATCATATTATGTTGTCATCAACTATTGGAAGGAATAAAGACTTGATTCCAGGGGAAGTCATCTCAGCCATAATTAATGGAACTGAAGAATTAATCGAAGATTTAAAAAGCTTTGGTGTCACCATTCACTCAACAGGAGGCGAAACTGCAGATGTTGGGGATTTGGTAAGGACCATTATTGTAGACTCTACGGTGACAGCACGCATGAAGCGCGAGGATGTCATCGATAATGCTAATATTTCTGCTGGTGATGTTATTATAGGTTTGGCCTCTTATGGACAAGCGACATACGAAACGGCATATAATGGAGGCATGGGCAGCAATGGGCTAACCTCTGCTCGACATGATGTATTTTCAAAATATCTGGCAGAAAAGTATCCTGAAAGTTTTGATGCTGCCGTTCCTGAGGAATTGGTGTACTCGGGAAACACTCAACTAACAGATCCCGTAGAGAATTCTCCAATTGATGCTGGTAAATTAGTGTTGTCTCCAACCAGAACCTATGCGCCTATAATCAAAGCCGTTTTAGATAAATACAATAGCGATACCATTCATGGTATGGTCCATTGTAGCGGAGGAGCACAAACCAAGATTTTGCATTTTATCGATAAGCTCCATATTGTTAAAGACCATATGTTTGAGGTCCCACCCTTATTTAAATTAATACAAGAGCAGTCCAAGACCGACTGGAAAGAAATGTACCAGGTGTTTAATTGTGGTCATAGAATGGAGCTCTATGTAAAATCTGAGGTAGCAGAAGATATCATTTCCATATCCAAGTCATTCAATGTCGATGCTCAAATCATAGGTAGGGTGGAAGCGTCCGACGCCAAGAGGCTCACCATAAAAAGTGAGTATGGTACCTTTGAATATTAGTTAAATAAATCCTTTTATAAGCAGTAAGAAAGTGCAAGTGATGAGGCTATCAAAGATAAAGATGGTGCCAAAGAATTTAAAATGCGAAACGCCTCTTATTTTATAAAATTTTAGACGCTGTCTTAACCGCCTATCGCTAATCATAATCCATAATAAAAATACCAGAAACAATTTGGTGCAAAGCGCCAATATCAATTCAGGATTGATGACCGTAATGGCTATAGTCACTAAAAAGGACCAAAGCGCTAGCGGTTTATAGTAGTTGAGTATAGAGGTGAACTGCCTTAGCATATGTGTACAACGTAAAAACAATTAAAATTATTTTTCCAAGAGATAGACAAATGTCGTTTTTAACAAAATCCATAAAAAATTGTACTTTTGACTTCAATTTTTTGAAGAGCGATGTTAGAGAAAATACAGATAGTAAAACAACGGTTCGATGAGGTGAACGACCTCATTATTCAACCAGATATTATAGCAGATCAGAAGCGTTATATTCAGTTAAATAAAGAGTATAAGGATCTTAAGCAGATTGTCGATAAAGGAGATGCTTACAAGAGCTTAATGGATAATATTTCCGAAGCGGAGGAGATCATTGCCGATGGTTCGGATGACGAAATGGTAGAGATGGCTAAAATGCAACTCGATGAGGCCAAAGAAGCCCTCCCAAAGCTCGAAGAAGAGATTCGGTTTTTGTTAATTCCTAAAGATCCGGATGATGCTAAGAATGTTGTTGTTGAGGTCAGAGCGGGGACAGGCGGTGACGAAGCGAGTATTTTCGCTGGCGATTTATATAGGATGTACTCGAAGTATTGCAGTGACAAAGGCTGGAGTACGAGCGTGGTGAGTATGAATGAAGGCACCTCAGGAGGGTTTAAAGAGATTATTTTCGAGGTGACTGGCGAAGATGTTTATGGCACTATGAAGTTCGAAGCAGGTGTCCATCGTGTACAGCGTGTGCCGCAAACCGAAACCCAAGGCCGTGTGCATACCAGTGCCGCTACGGTAATTGTTTTACCAGAAGCAGAAGAGTTTGATTTTGAGCTTGATATGACCGAAGTACGCATAGAGCGTACCACTTCTACAGGTCCGGGTGGTCAGTCGGTAAATACGACCTATTCGGCCATTAAGTTGCACCACGAACCTACAGGGATGATCGTCAGTTGTCAAGATCAGAAATCGTCTCATAAGAACCTTGAAAAAGCGCTTAAGGTATTGCGTTCGCGTTTGTATGAAGAAGAAATGCGAAAGCGTCAAGAAGCGGATTCAGAGAAGCGTAAAAGTATGGTGAGTTCAGGAGATCGAAGCGCGAAGATTCGAACCTATAACTATCCACAAGGGCGTGTCACGGACCACAGAATAGGATTAACCCTATACGACCTACAGAATATTATTAATGGGGATATTCAAAAGATTATAGACGAACTCATGCTAGCAGAGAATACAGAATTGTTAAAAGCTAGTGATGATATCATCTAAGGCTGTCATTCCTGCGACAGCGTGCCGCCTAAAGCTTTGCCTACTTCGCCGAAGTATGCTACGAAGGCTGAAAGCAGTGGCGCAAAGCAGGAATCCAATGTTATAGGAATTAGTTTAAATATAAGATTCCTGCTTTCGCAGGAATGACAAACATGACAACAAATCAACTCATAGACCAGATCCACAAAAAACAATCCTTCCTTTGCATAGGATTAGATGTCGATTTAAATAAAATCCCAAAGCATCTGTTGGAGGAAGAAGATCCAATCTTTGCTTTTAATAAGGCCATTATTGATGCAACGCATCATCTCTGTGTCGCCTACAAACCTAATACGGCATTTTACGAGGCTTACGGCATAAAAGGCTGGCAAGCCTTAGCGAAGACCATAGACTACCTCAATAGCAACCATCCGGATATTTTTACAGTTGCAGATGCCAAACGCGGCGATATTGGTAACACAAGTACCATGTATGCCAAAGCCTTTTTTGAGGATTTAGGTTTTGATAGCGTTACTGTAGCACCTTACATGGGTAAGGATTCTGTGGAGCCTTTTTTGGCATTTAAGGACAAGCATACCATACTTTTGGCTTTGACCTCTAATCAAGGAGCATTTGACTTTCAGACCAAGTCAATTGATGGTTTGGAATTGTACAAACACGTTTTGGAGACTTCAAAGGCTTGGAATAATTCGGAGAATTTAATGTATGTGGTGGGAGCCACAAAAGCCGAGTATTTAGCGGATATCAGACAGATTATTCCAAATAGCTTTTTACTCGTTCCAGGAGTAGGAGCTCAAGGTGGTAATTTGCAAGAGGTTTGTAAATATGGAATGAATGATGCTGTAGGCTTGTTGATTAACTCTTCCAGAGGCATTATTTATGCATCTCAGGAAGCGGATTTTGCTGAAGCTGCAGCAAAAAAAGCAGAAGCGCTTCAGATTCAAATGGAAGCCGAACTCAAGCGTTTTTGATCTCAATGATTGTCAAAGATCAGCTTAATAGAGAAATTACACTGCCAGAAACACCTAAACGCATTGTGTCTTTGGTGCCTTCACAGACCGAACTATTAGTCGATTTGGGTTTAGAAAATGCTTTGGTAGGGCTAACTAAATTTTGTGTTCATCCTAATGATCTCCGCAAAGCAAAAGTTGCAGTAGGAGGTACCAAACAAGTCAAATTTCAAAAGATAAAAGCATTGCATCCAGATATCATTCTCTGTAATAAAGAAGAGAATACTAAAGAGATGATAGAGGAGTTAGAGCACATAGCACCTGTTCATATCAGTGATATTAATGATTTGGAGGATTGTTTTGAACTCATTGAAATGTATGGTGAGCTATTTCAAGTGACGTCCAGAGCTTCAAATATTATTGATAACATTCAAAAGGAGCGAACACAATTTCAAAGTAAAATAGCGCATCAAAAAGAGCCTAAGGTGGTCTACTTTATCTGGAAAAAACCTTGGATGGTTGCCGCTTCAGGTACTTTTATAGGTTATATGCTTAAAGAAGCAGGCTATAGCAATGTTTTTGAACATGAAAAGCGTTATCCCGAAATTGATTTAAATCATCCAGCATTACATAACGCAGAGCTCATCTTTTTATCCAGCGAGCCCTATCCATTTAAAGAGAAGCATATTGAGGAACTAAAAACTAAGTTCCCAGATAAGGCTTTTCAAATCGTTGATGGGGAGTTGTTTTCTTGGTATGGTAGTCGTTTACAAAAGTCTTACTGCTATTTTGAATCACTGCATACTAAATAAAAAAAGTCGGTACCTAACTAAAATACCGACCTTAATCTAACTAACTGTTCTAATCTCTTTTAAGACTTAATCTCTTTTGCTATGCAAAGATGTTGACTTTCTGCGGTTTGAATGTTATGTTAACATTAGCATATAATTAAATGTAGTTTAATAACCTTTTTGGAAACTAGATCAATCATGAAAAAGCACAAGGTAAACGTATCCTACAAGAAAATTTGACGGGTGGTATAAACGAAAAAATTAAAGAGTTTGTGCAGTTGTTGTATCTCCAACAATAAACTTCAGCTTGTTTATTTCATGAAGTACTTTAGTCGCTCTATATTCAGAAATGTCACTGAGCGCATGATCGGTCTGCCTTAAATTATAGGCATCTTCTATGAGTTGTAGGTATTGCTGCTTTAGCTCTGTTTTCTTTTGAAGCAGTTTTTCAGAATAAGACACAACATTGAATATTGATTAATTAATGTTGTTAAATTAATAAATATTCAGATACGAATTAACAAATTGTTTAAAAAATTATCAAAAAAATTGAACAGCTATTTTTCGTCAATCTTGTAGCGCAAATACCCGCTTCAATAAATCTGTGGTTCGTGAGGATACTTTGTTTCTAATTTCTTTTTCCTCTACCGCGATCATAGTATACACACCTTCTAAGGCTTCCGTAGTGACATAATCCGTTAAATCCGGATTGACATCATTGGTAAGGGGTAAATTGTTGTATTTGGTGATAAGATTGGTCCAAATTTGATCCGCTCCAACTTTACCGAACGAGTTGCTAATGACGGGCTTAAACTTATTGTAAAGTGCTGTTTGGGTTTTGGATGTTAAGTAGTTGGTGGCCGCATCATCTTCTCCCAAGAGAATGTTCTTGGCATCATTAAAGGTAATATCTTTAACAGCATTAACAAAAATAGGTGTGGCTTCCTTAACCGCATCTTCAGCAGCTCTGTTTAGGGCTTTGATACCTTCATCTGCCAAGCTACTTAAACCTACTTTTCTTAAGGCATTATCAACTTTTTGAAGTTCTTCGGGCAATAAAATTTTTACCAATTCATTTTTATAGAAGCCATCTCTCTGAGTGAGTTTGGTGACTTGTTTGTCTATGCCAAAGTCTAGAGCCTGCCGTAATCCAGCGGCCATATCGGCATTGCTGAGCCCACCACCTTGAGGTAGGTCGTTAATGACATTTTGTAATTCGGCACAGGCCATCAAATTAAAAGCTATAAATAGAGTGAAAATTCGTTTGATCATGGTGTGGGTATTTATTGAAAACAAAGATATAGTTTAAAAGTCATCTTACAGTTATATTTAAATTAAGAAACACAAGATTGAAAAAAGTCACTTTTTTGTCAAATGTGCAACCGTTTAGTACTAAACATAAAAGGCTTTGGTCCTGCGAATTGTTTAAGAAAATATAACGGTTTTATTATTATAGACCATTACTTTTCGGTCCGCATGAAGTTTAATGGCATTAGACAACACAATCTTCTCTAAATCCCGCCCTTTCGCTATAAGATCTTTAATGGAATGGGTATGCGACACGCGTGTAACGTCTTGTTCAATGATGGGGCCGGCATCCAGCTCTTCAGTAATGTAATGGCTCGTAGCACCAATGATTTTCACTCCTCTTTTATAGGCTGAGTGGTAAGGTTTAGCACCAATAAATGCGGGTAAAAACGAATGGTGGATATTGATAATCTTATTGGGGTATCTATCGATAAGACGACTAGAAACGATTTGCATATATCGCGCCAAAACAATAAAGTCAATATCGTATGATTCTAAAAGATCTAATTGCTTTTTTTCTGCTTCGGGCTTAGTGTCCTTAGTAACCGGTATGTGATAAAAAGGGATGTTGAAACTGTCTGCTATTGGTTTTAAATCCTTGTGGTTGCTCAATATAAAAGGAATATCCAGAAAAAGCTCACCAGAATTATAACGTCCTAAGATATCGTACAGGCAATGATCGTATTTAGAGACAAACAGCGCCATTTGAGGTTTCCTGTCAGCAGCATAGATACGCCATTTGAGTTTAAATCGATCCACTAAGGTGTTGCGGAATGCCTCCTTAAAGTGTTCAACAGAAAATGTATCGGATTCAAACTCACACTCCAAGCGCATAAAAAATATGTTTTGCTCTCTGTCAACATGCTGGTCGATATAAACAATGTTTCCATCGTTCTCAGCCATAAAATTGGTTACTGAAGCAATAATATTGGGTTGGTCATCGCAATGAATTAATAGGGTAATCTTATTCATAGAAAGTCAACTTAAATGCGCTGATAAAAATAATCAAATTACCTTGCTATGGGTGGCTTCTGAAAGTTTTAGATAATTGTTAATTATTGCTATACTTTTTTGAATATTCCGTAAATTTGTCGTTCAATTAAGTCTTTTTTTTACGAATGGAACAAGTTGCTCCCTATAAGCCCAAGCATAAAGTACGAATTGTAACTGCCGCATCTTTATTTGATGGCCACGATGCAGCCATCAATATTATGCGAAGAATTATTCAAGCCACTGGCGTAGAGGTGATTCATTTAGGCCATGATCGAAGTGTTGAAGAGGTTGTGAATACAGCGATTCAAGAAGATGCTAATGCCATAGCCATGACTTCATATCAAGGAGGTCATAATGAGTACTTTAAGTATATGTACGACCTCTTACAGGAAAAGGGTGCAGGTCATATTAAAATCTTTGGCGGCGGCGGCGGTGTTATTCTCCCAGAAGAAATAGAGACGTTAATGGATTATGGTATCACCAGAATTTATTCACCAGATGATGGTCGGGAAATGGGATTGCAAGGTATGATTAATGATTTGGTACAAAAATCTGATTTTGCTATAGGAGATCAATTGAATGGTGAGGTCAAGGTCCTTCATGAAAAGCATCCAAAGTCTATTGCTAGAGTCATTTCTGCTGCCGAGAATTTTCCTGAAGTTGCAAAGGAGGCCTTAGAGACGATCCATGCAAAGAATAAAGATTCCAAAACACCGGTATTAGGAATTACTGGTACAGGCGGCTCAGGGAAGTCGTCTTTAGTCGATGAGTTGGTACGTCGATTCTTGATCGATTTTCCAAAGAAAACCGTCGGATTGATTTCAGTGGATCCTTCTAAACGTAAAACAGGAGGTGCCTTGTTAGGGGATAGGATAAGAATGAACGCTATTAATTCCCCAAGAGTATACATGCGCAGTTTGGCGACACGCCAATCTAATTTGGCACTGTCTAAGTATGTGAATGAAGCTGTTGAGGTCTTAAAAGCTGCCGAATACGATTTAATCATACTAGAAACCTCAGGTATCGGACAGTCTGATACTGAAATTTTAGAGCATAGCGATGTGTCCTTATATGTGATGACGCCAGAGTTCGGAGCAGCGACACAATTAGAGAAAATCGATATGCTCGACTTTGCGGACTTGGTAGCCATCAATAAGTTTGATAAACGTGGCGCTTTAGACGCCTTGCGCGATGTCAAGAAACAATACATGCGTAACCATAATCTCTGGCACGCTGATCCTAATACTATGCCAGTTTTTGGAACCATCGCCTCACAGTTTAATGACCCGGGAATGAATACGCTCTACAAGGCCATTATGGATAAGATTGTAGAGAAAACAGAAGCGGATTTACAATCCACTTTTGAGATTTCCAAGGAGATGAGCGAAAAGATATTTGTTATTCCACCGGCACGTACAAGATATTTATCAGAAATTGCCGAGAATAACCGTGCCTATGATAAAACGGCCAGTGCTCAAGTAGAAGTTGCCCAAAAGCTTTATGGGATATACAAAACCATTTGTTCTGTGGCTGTCATTTCGAACGAAGGTGAGAAATCTCATCTTACAAAAAACGGGATAGATCAAGATGAGATTCTTCGCGTTGCTCAGAATGACAGTAAGGACTTTTTAAAATTACTTTTTGCCGAATTTGACCGAGTTAAACTCAACCTAGACCCTTACAACTGGGAAATTATTACAGGTTGGGATGATAAAGTAAACCGTTATAAAGCGCCTATATATGCGTTTAAGGTAAGGGATAAGGAAATTAAAATTGAAACCCATACCAAATCCTTATCACATTCCGATATTCCAAAAGTGGCCTTACCTAAATATCAAGCTTGGGGTGATATCTTGAAATGGTGCTTGCAAGAAAACGTCCCTGGCGAATTTCCTTATGCTTCAGGATTATATCCTTTTAAAAGAACAGGTGAAGATCCGACGCGTATGTTTGCTGGTGAAGGTGGCCCGGAGCGGACCAACCGACGTTTTCATTATGTGAGTTTGGGTATGCCTGCAAAACGTCTATCCACGGCCTTTGATAGTGTAACACTCTATGGAAATAATCCGGATTACCGACCAGATATTTACGGAAAAATCGGTAATGCAGGTGTAAGCATCTGCTGTTTGGATGATGCCAAGAAGTTATACTCAGGGTTCAATTTGGCGGATTCAATGACCTCGGTAAGTATGACGATTAATGGTCCCGCACCGATGTTATTAGGCTTTTTTATGAATGCGGCCATTGACCAACAATGCGAAATCTACATCAAGGAAAATGGACTTGAAAAAGAAGTTGAACAAAAAATAAAAGTCATCTACAAAGGCAAGGAGCGTCCAACCTATAACGGCGACATTCCAGAGGGCAATGATGGTTTAGGTCTAATGCTTCTGGGCGTAACGGGTGACCAAGTATTGCCAACAGCAATTTATGGAGACATCAAGGCAAAGACAATTGCTCAAGTGAGAGGAACGGTACAGGCCGATATCCTAAAAGAAGATCAGGCACAAAATACTTGTATTTTTTCGACCGAGTTTGCACTGCGATTAATGGGGGATGTACAGGAGTATTTTATAGACCATAACGTGCGCAACTTCTATTCGGTGTCTATTTCAGGCTATCATATTGCAGAAGCTGGTGCCAACCCTATTTCGCAATTGGCGTTTACACTGGCCAACGGGTTTACTTATGTAGAGTACTACTTAAGTCGAGGTATGGACATTAATAAGTTTGGACCTAACTTATCCTTCTTCTTTTCAAATGGAATCGATCCCGAATATGCAGTTATTGGCCGTGTAGCACGTAAGATTTGGGCAAAAGCCTTGAAGCACAAATATGGCGCAAATCCGCGAGCGCAGATGCTGAAGTACCACATTCAAACCTCTGGACGTAGTTTGCATGCACAGGAAATTGACTTTAACGATATCAGAACCACACTTCAGGCCTTGTATGCGATTTATGATAATTGTAATTCGCTACACACCAATGCTTATGATGAGGCTATTACTACGCCAACAGAAGAATCCGTACGTCGTGCCATGGCGATTCAATTGATTATCAATAAAGAGTTAGGATTGGCCAAAAATGAAAATCCGATCCAAGGTTCATTTATTATTGAAGAGTTAACGGATTTAGTGGAAGAGGCCGTCTTGGCTGAATTCGATAGAATTACAGAACGAGGAGGCGTATTAGGGGCTATGGAAACCATGTACCAGCGTTCTAAAATTCAGGAAGAGAGCTTGTACTATGAGACCTTGAAGCACAACGGGGAATTCCCAATCATAGGGGTGAATACCTTTTTGAGCAGTAAAGGCTCGCCAACGGTTCAGCCTGCGGAAGTCATCAGAGCAACAGAAGAGGAAAAGGAATTCCAAATAAAAACACTTCAGAATTTGCATGGCGCCCATGATACATCGGCATTGTTGAAAGACTTGCAAATGAAGGCCATCAATAATAAAAATATCTTTGAAGCATTGATGGAAGTCTGTAAGGTCTGCTCTTTAGGTCAGATTACCTCGGCTTTGTTCGAGGTTGGAGGCCAATATCGACGTAATATGTAAGCAGAGAACCAATTTTACGATAGTAAAATTGTGTGAATCGCTTACCCTGAGCCTGTCGAAGGGTCCCAGAGAACCAATTTTACGATAGTAAAATTGTGTGAATCGCTTACCCTGAGCCTGTCGAAGGGTCCCAGAGAACCAATTTTACGATAGTAAAATTGTGTGAATCGCTTACCCTGAGCCTGTCGAAGGGTCCCAGAGAACCAATTTTACGATAGTAAAATTGTGTGAATCGCTTACCCTGAGCCTGTCGAAGGGTCCCAGAGAACCAATTTTACGATAGTAAAATTGTGTGAATCGCTTACCCTGAGCCTGTCGAAGGGTCCCAGAGAACCAATTTTACGATAGTAAAATTGTGTGAATCGCTTACCCTGAGCCTGTCGAAGGGTCCCAGAGAACCAATTTTACGATAGTAAAATTGTGTGAATCGCTTACCCTGAGCCTGTCGAAGGGTCCCAGAGAACCAATTTTACGATAGTAAAATTGTGTGAATCGCTTACCCTGAGCCTGTCGAAGAGTCTCGTTGATTTTGATGTTTTGTTTAGGCTTTCTTTAGAACCTTATTCATAATCAGTTTTTCAGACAGAAGAAAAACGAGTAGACTTACTAAGAATCCTGGTAGAAAAGCGGGTATACCATTACTGCCATAGCCAATCGCGTTCCAAACAATAGTGGTGCCTACTCCAAAGATGAGCATCGCTAGAGTCGTAATCTGAGAAACCTTTTGCTTGAGAATTGCCAATACTAATAATGGTGTAAAGGCGACACCCAGGACAGACCAAGACATTACGACGGTTTTAAAAATACTTTTACTGCCATAGATCGCAATTAAAGCTATAAAAACGGTAATGGCCAATGTGGCAATTTTGTTATAATAAATCGCTTTTTTTGGGGAAATCTTCTTTGCAAATAAATCTCTTACAACAGCAGAAGAGCAGACCAGTATTTGAGAATCTGCAGTGGATATGGTCGACGCAAAAATTCCGGCTAAAATTAGACCGAGAAAGAAGTCAGAAAAAAACTCATTGGAGAATTTTAGTAGTGCTATCTCTTGATCGAACGTTGAATTGGCATAATAGACACGGATGGTCAAAGACAATACAAAAAGCATACTCACAAATAGAATCGTAAAAAACATAAAATAGAGCGACGCATTTCTAGAGCTTGTTTTCCCCTTTTTTAATGCCATATATCGGTTCATAACGTGGGGCTGACCTAATAGCCCCATACCGTGAAATAGCCAACCTATAGCGAAAGCAAAGAGTCCAAACTTTAAATCTTTGGGATAGAAGCTCACTAAATCATAATCTATATGTTCTAGCTCGGTATATAGATTGGTGATACCTCCTATTTGGTTTAAGGCATAATAACTTAAAAGCCCGACGGCAATCAGCATTAAGAGACCTTGTGCCGCATCGGTCCAGATAGAAGCCCTAATACCTCCATAGAAAGAGTAAGTTAGGATAATTACGGCTGCTATGACTATAGAGGATACTTGGTTCCAGTTGAGAATCTCTTCAAGGGCTTTGGTACTCGACAGGATCTGAGAAGAGGCATAGATGCCTAGGAACAAGACGACGACAAGGGCCAAGATCTTTCGCAAATATTCATAGCCTCCCGTTAGTTTGGTAATAAGCTCTATATAGGTTAACGATCCCGTTTTTTCTGTTTGCTTCTGAATGAATTTATTGAAATTAGTAGACAGGAATTCTCCTAAAAACATGAAGAAAATAAACCAAATGGCCGATATGCCATGTACAAAAATATAGCCTACAAAACCGGTGAACATAAAGCCACTGAACGTAGAAGCCGCCGCTGAAATTCCAGATAGCATAGGAGATACATTACTGCTGGCCAATAAATAATCTTCAGAATTGTTTTTTCGTAGTTTATGGGAATAGATACCAATCCCAATTAAAAGTAACAGAAATACCGTGAAATAAAATGTGATCATGCCCTCAAAAAATTGACATTAAATGTCATAAAGGCATCAAAAGTATTGTAACTTTTTACAATATCACTACCCAATGCCTAAATTTTTATGGACATAACCTAAAAGAAGACGACATATATCTATAATAATGGGCGTTCGATAATGGAAAATGTAATAACTAAGAACTATGTAGTTGGGTACTTTGAAATTGGTATTGATAACCTGTTCGGTCAGAAGACATACCGTTAAAACATAGCAAGCAATACGATTAGAGTGTCATCATCCAACTACGCTGTAGCTTTCTAAACGTTTTAAGTTCGCCTTTCAAAATAGGTAGATAATCTCTGCCATTACTTTTGGAGCGCTCTAGCCGTCTACAATTACTGTATAATTTATTGGTAAGACGTTCTAGGCTTTCTAAATGCTTATGCTTTTTCTCAGAATAGCGCTCGCGTTCGGCATTAATAATTTCTGGTGCCAAATTAGAGGATTGTTGTACAATATCTCCTGAGAAGTAAATATCATTATCCTCGGTACCATCATGATTTAAATACGATAAATCGTGATTGAGATAGGTAGAAATACTGCGAGAAAGCATAATGATATCCATTGCCTTTTTATATACAGGCAATTCTGATAAGTGGGACGGTAGGTTATAATTCATTTTCAATAGCAATTAACACGAAATTACGGAGTAGTAATGAGATTATACTTTACTTTTTAAAGTAAAATGCTATATTTGATTTAAAATACATGTTAATTTTTGTAAAAAATATTAAATGAGTATTGATAGCCTAAATTGGAAGATTTTAAAATGCCTTCAAGAGAACGCACGGATGTCTAATGCAGAGATTGGAAGGCGTGTCGGAGTCAGTTCTCCAGCAGTAAGTGAGCGCATTAAGAAGATGGAAGACGCCGAAATTATTCAGGGATATACCACCTTTGTATCTCCATTTGAAGCGGGCTATCAATTAAAAGCCATAATTACCTTAAGGGCATTTATGGGGATGTTAAAACCTTTTCTTGAAAAGGTAAAAACCTATGATGAAGTGGTTAACTGTTACCGAATCACTGGGAATGACAATATTGTTATGGAAGTTGTTTTAAAGAATCAGAAACATTTGGAGTCGTTTATTGACCAACTCATTACCTATGGTGAAAGTAGGACACAAATTGTGTTATCCCATGTTGTTCAATATAAAGAAATAAGTCCAATTTGATAGCCCATATACTTGTAGTCCAAATCTTAATTATTATTTTTAGCGCCTAAAACTTTATTTATGAAAATACTCCAAACACTTACGTTTATATTAGTTATTTCTTTATGTAGTCAATCTCAAATCAATGCGCAAGAGGCCTTGACGCCTCCATCAGAAGGTAAGGCTGTCATTTATTTTTTAAGAACGACATCCCTTGGTGCGCTTATGAATTTTAGACTCTTTGATAAATCACAGATTATTGCAAAGTACAAGGGGAAAAACTATGTGCGCTATGAGTGTGATCCCGGTGAAGGTATTTTTTGGATCAAAGCAGAGAACATCGATTTTATAGAAACTGATCTTGAAGCAGGTAAAATCTATTTGGTTGAAACAAATGCTGTAATGGGTGGATTTTCAGCAGGAGTAAAATTTAAACTGGTCGATTATTCTGACGAAAAGCAGATGAAACGTATCAACAAACTTTTAGAAGAAAAGGAGGCCAAGGTGTTTACGGAAGAGGAATTGAAAGAAGAACAAGAAGATAATAAAACAGTCATCCAAAAAGGTATGGCTAAAGTGGTCAAGAAAAGAAAAAAAGGCAAAAAAATAAAGCGACTCACCGCAGATATGGATTATAAAATTTAATTAATAACCTTTTTAAGATCGAATAGAGAATCTTATTCAAGATCCCTGTTCTACCGGTCTATCTGCTGAAGATTGGGCACTAATATGACCTCAATTTACAGTCTGAGTATATTACAGCTTTATTTATTGTAAATTCAATCATCACTATCGTTAAAAAAATGGTCTGGATCGGTTGGAAGATCATCATCTGGATCATGGTCATCATAGTTAACTCCAGGTGGATTGAAAAGCCCCCAACGATCAATAATATAATTCCACTGGTCAAACGTTTTTACCCATTCAGCGAAGAGTATTCTAAAGGCTTCAACTTCGGCTCTCAAAAGGTCTAAATACTCCTCATCCTTGTAGCCGTGCATTTGAAGTCCTCTAGCATCAGTAATTAATTCTCTGGCTGCTTTTCTAATGATTGTAGCGTTTTCCATACGTAAATCGTAGATCGTATCTTCGCTTGCGACTCCAGCGATTTTAGCCGGAATAACCATGGCGTTTTTTCTAAGATATTCTAGGTGATGCTTTATCATTTCGCCTTGGATGTCTTCTTCAAACTCAATATCTGTTTGTTCAACAACCTTAACGATGTGATCAACCAACTTTTCTATGTCCATCGCCTTTTTAAAAAGCGGCAGTTCTTCCCATTCATTTCTCATAGGATTTAGTTTTAATAACTAAATGTGGTACTTGATCTAAATTCCAATCAATAACCAATCCACCGGCCAAGGATTGGGCAATGGCTTTGCCATATAAATACTCACTTAAATAAAGGGCGGCTTCAAACGATTTTGCGCCTCCTGCTGAGGTAATGTACTTCCCATCGTGCACAAAAAGCACCTCTTTTCTAATGTCTAAATGAGGAAACATTTCACGCATTTTATCGATATCGCTAGGGAAAGTTGTCGATACCACGCCATCTAACAAGCCTGCTTTAGCAAGAACAAAAGCACCATCACAATGTGAGGTGATAAATTGGGCGTCTTTATCCACCTGCCGTACAAAGTTGAGCATCACCTCGTCTTCCAAGTCGGTATCTAAATGATGTTCCGCACTTGGGACCACAAGGATATCAATTTTTGGCAAATCATCCGTAATATAGTTAAAGTCAGGGATTAAACGCATCCCTTCAAAGGTGGTAATTGGGCCATTGGTATTGGCCACCGTAAAGGCGTTCATGGCTTTAATACCATCTCGGAATATGGTATGCTGAAAAATATCATAAGGGGCTGTGAGCTCTGTATTATAAACACCATCCATAATTAAAAACGCGACATTATAACGATTGGGCTCAATTTTAGGCAACTTTTTGTCATTCTGAACTCCTGTACTGAGCGCCGCGCCTTCCAAAGTCTTGTATGTCGGACTGGCAATCGAAGTGTCATCTGGACCCTCTGATTTTTCATTTGAATCCTTACAGCTTAGATTGATTAAAAGCGATATAATAATTAAAACTATTTGGAATTTGAATTTTGTCATTTGAAATTTTAGTTTTTTAGTCTCCAAGGTGGATTTTTTCTATTCTCGCCAGCACTGTATAAAATGATAGAATTACCATCAGGATCGTACAGATGGGCTTCCCGCCATAGCCAAGGCTTATCTTCAGGTTCACTTGTAAAAGTAATGCCTTTTTCTTGGAGTTGTGATACCACCTTGTCTAAATTTTCATTCTCAAAATACATCGTCATACGATCCTTTCCAGTGGGTAATTCTTCGACAACATGAATGGAGAAGGTACTGTCGCCATCGGGGCATTCAAACCTGACGTACCTTGGTAGAGCGTCTACAATGAGAAGTAAGCCTAGTTTTTTGTAGAATGCCGTCGCCTTAACAACATCCAATGAGGGAATCGTAATTTGATTTAAATTCATGGGTGTAAATTTTTCATAAGTTATCTTCTAAGGCTTCAGCTATGATTTTAGCATGTACACGCGAGTTTTCAATAAACCATTTATGGGTTTCCATACCGCCGCAGATAACTCCAGCAAGATATAGACCTTCAATATTAGATGCCATAGTATCTGCACTATAACTTGGAATATGTTTTTCGTCTTCGGAAAAAGTGACGCCAGCGTTCGCCAAAAATTTAAAATTAGGGCGATAGCCGGTTAAGGCAATCACATAATCATTGGGTAGCGTTTTTTCTCCATTTGGTGTTGAAATGAGGATCTCGTTAGATCTAATTTCTTTTATTTCAGAATTAAAATAGGCGGTAATGCTACCTTCTTCAATTCTATTAATGATATCGGGTCTTACCCAGTATTTTACACGCTTTCCTATAGCCTCGTCTCTTACAATCATAGTCACATGTCCACCTTTACGATAGATTTCCAAGGCTGCATCAACAGCGGAATTGCTTGCGCCTACGATGGCTACGTTTTGTAATGTAAATGGATGTGCTTCTTTATAATAATGAAATACCTTAGGCAAATCTTCACCGGGAACCTTCAATAAATTTGGGATGTCATAAAATCCGGTGGCAATAATGACACTTTGTGCCCTATAGCTCTGCTTAGTCGTTTCAACTTCAAAATGGATATCATTTTTATTTATTGATGTTACTTCTTCGTATAAATTAATCTCCAATTTGTTTGACGTAGCTACACGACGGTAATATTCCAAGGCCTCGTTTCTCGTTGGTTTAGCATTATTGCTAATAAAAGGAATACCATCGATTTCTAATTTTTCTGAGGTTGAAAAAAAAGTCATGTTCAACGGATAATTAAAAAGCGAATTGGTGAGCGCGCCCTTTTCAATAACTACATAATTCCAATGTCGCTTTTTACATTCCAGAGCACAGGCAATCCCAATAGGTCCTGCGCCAATAATGATAACATCCATAGCTGTTTTTTTCATAACATAGTCCCGTTTAAAGTTTCTGTTTCACACGTTTATGTAGCCAATAGGCCAATAAAATACCCAATATACCATAACCAAAGGTAACCAACCAGTTAATCTGGAATCCGTATACATCTACAATACTAAGTCCGATTTTTGGACTGAATATATGGGCCATGGAAAAAGACATGGCATATAGTGCCATATAACTACCTTCTAGGCCTTCTTTTGCACGTTGAAGCGCAAATTTGTTGGTGTATGGGAAACCAAGCGTTTCACTGAGGGTCAAGAGCACCATATTTATAATGAGGATGCCTATCCAGAAATTTTGATACAGAACCAAAAAGCCTAGTGATAGCAAAACACAAGCCATAAGGATATGTTTGGTAACCGGAATTAGTTGCTTTTCCAAATAGTTCAACAATGGCATTTCAAAAATGACGATGATGGCCACATTCAAGAATAGGAGAATCCCAATTTTGAATTCATCAAGTTGAAATATTTGATTGTAATACAAGGGCATTGTGGTAAACAACTGAAAAAATGCCATCCCGAAGAGAAAACATATCACAGAATGGATCCAGAACGATTTGTCTTTGTAAACCGCATTTTTATCTAAATTTTGATGCTTTTCACGTGTTTCTGCAGGTTTTACCTTTGGGTCTTTAACCAAATAGCTAAAGAGCAGAATGGCAATAATACAGGTTAAACCATCAATCCAGAACAAAATGTTATAGCCTTCCAACACAATAATCAAACCCGCCAGCGTAGGACCAATACCCATTCCCGCATTAATCGCCAATCGTAATAAACCTACGGATCGCGTTTGATTTTCAGGCTTACTATACGTTTTAATAGCCACAAAAATTGCCGGGCGAAAACTATCGGCAATGGTCATGGTAATTAATATACCGATACAAAAGCCCCAAAATGAGTTGATGAACTGCAACGAAATAAAACACAAACCCGTTAAGAAAAGACTGGCGATCATGACTTTATAGAATCCAAAAATGTCGGTCAGTTTACCGCCTAATAAGGAACCAAAAAAAGAGCCAATGCCAAAGCATGCAAATATGGAGCCAATATCAGCTTCAGAAAACCCCATATCATTTTTTAAGTACAAAGACAAAAAAGGAATGACCATAGTACCTGCTCTATTCACCAAACTGATTAAGGAGAGATACCAGATTTCTCTAGATAGTCCTTTAAAGGATTCGAGGTAGTTAAAATAGAGTTTTTTCATTACGCATTGGTTTTTAAGGTTAAGATCCCGATATCCATCGGGATACGTTCAGTTATCATAATTCAATGCGTAAACTTTTGAATTAAGAACTTCACTAAAAATAAAAAGTCCGACGGTGACGTCGGACTTTTACATATTGTTTAATCGTATATTTATATAGCTACAATAGATCGTACATCCGAGTGTGTTCCGAAGAAACCACAGAGGCTTGTTTTGTATATCTATTGATTTGTAACATTTGTTGTTTGTTTTACGGTTCAAACATACAATAAAATTTGAGAAGTTGTATTTTTGGACCATAAATATTTTTCTATGAAGAATTTCCTAATAGTTTTTTTAGTCGTATTTACCTCGGCTTGTGCTCAAGATAAACAAATGCTGGCGGGTGAAACGGAATGGCAAAAAGAGATGAATGCCGATTTTAAGGATGCCACAAAATCGCCTCTTAAAGATAAGGACCGAAAAAGGTTTAAGGGATTAGATTTTTATAAATTTGACTCTACCTATGTTGTCACGGCTCAACTAAAGAGGACTCCCGAAGCGAAGCCTTTTAAAATGAAAACCACAACCAACAGACGACCAGAATATGTGCAGTTCGGTGTTGTGACTTTTACACTCAAAGGAAACGAATACCAGTTGAATATATACCAAAATCTCGGACTGATAGAGAAGGAGGGCTATGAGGATTATTTGTTTTTACCCTTTTTAGATGATACCAATGGTAACGGAAGTTATGCAGGTGGCCGTTATACTGAAGCAAGATTACCAGAAGGGGATACCATGGTCATCGATTTTAATACGGCTTATAATCCGTATTGTGCCTACAATGAAAAATATTCCTGTCCCATTGTACCAAGAGCCAATTATTTACCTCTAAAAATCGAAGCTGGGGTTAAAGCCTTTAAAAAGCACTAGGCTTTTACCAAATGTATACCGAGGAACACGGCTAAAAACCCAATAATAAAGCTAGCTATAGTGTAGATGGCAAAGCTTGTGAAATCTCCTGATTTTAAAAAGACATGGTTTTCATAAGCAAAAGTCGAAAAGGTGGTAAAGCCTCCGCAGAATCCTGTAGCCAATAAAAGGGTCTGACTTTCTGATAGGCTATTGTGCTTTGCCGCCAGACCAAGGATAATTCCAATCAATAAACTGCCTAGAATATTGGCCGCAAAGGTACCGTAAGGTATACCGTCACTAGAACTATTGAGCCATTTACCAATAACAAACCGAAGCACACTACCAAAGCCACCCCCAACAAAGACCAAAATAAGATGTTTCATATGCATTTGCCACAAAAGCGGTTGGCCTTAGTCTTTTAGCGGAATATAGATTTCAGTTTTCCAATCAGCGGGATTAGGATACAGCCCTGGATCGTTAGTGTAAATTTCAAAAGGTTTATGTTCCGATGGTTCTAAACCTTGTTCGGCGATATGCTTCATGGTCGCTTCCCAGGCTTTGGGAAGATTCTCATAGTTCCCCATTAATGTCGTCTTTAAGACCTTCATTTTTGGCATAAAGTCTATGGAAACATCCGCATCCGCAGGAATTTTAACACGTTCCTTAACAGGAATACCATTACTCATGATTATATTCTCGGCCATTTCATTGTACACCGTAAGTGGCATTCCAGACTGTTTCAGTCCGTTTTGACCCATAAATTGCATTATAGCTCCAAAACTCTCCGCCATTTTAGAGCTAATATTAGTCGAATTCGCATTGGTAGTTTTATAAAGGTAAAAGCCACCGCCATATTCGGTAATACCGTTGATGTCAATCGTATAACGTTGCATATCAGCCACTAAGATACTATCGAGTTTTTCTAGGCTACGCTCGTAATGTGGACCGATTTGTTTTTCCATACCTCCCATTAAAACCGAAAACAATTTGAACATAAACGGAAGATTTTCCCCTTTAATATTCCAAGTGACTTCCGTAGTACCATCGGCATTGGACTTTAAGTCCCAGGCTATGTTCGACGGTGGAAATTCCGCAAATTGCATTTCTTGGGTAATCGAGGTACTTGGTGTTGCAGCAAGTGTTTTCATGGTACCAATACCGTCCTTATCTTCCCAAGAATACGAGCCACCCACACCTTGGGTTTTTTCGGGTAGCGTAAAGGTCATGTCCGGGTCGGCTTCGGCCCAAGAGGACCAGGCTTTCCAGTTTTTAAAATCAATGATATTGTCGTAAACCATAGAAACAGGAGCTTTCATGGTTCGGCTGCGTTTTACCTCAAAAGAATTAGGCTGTACGGCAATATAAATGGAAAAGCCTATGATGATAACAAGCAGCAATAACAAGATGTATTTGAATGCTTTCATTTTTAGATTGATTATTACGTTAGTAGTTCTTCAAAGATAGCAATTAAAGTAAAACAACGCATTGGCGCACAGTGCAATTGTTAAGCTCTTGTAAGAAAGATGGGGATAGTTTTCGCGCTTAGAGTGAATTTAAAAAGCAATAAAAGAGTAGAGTTGGCTTAATAGATTGATTCTTTTGTTAATTAAAACTTATACTTCTTTTCTATAGCATAACGCAAGAGTTCCCCTTTACCTTTTAAGCCTAAAATACGGGCCATGTTTTTACGATGAGTATCTACGGTATGAATGCCAATAAAGAGCTCATCGGCGATTTCGCGTGAGGTCTTCCCTTGAGCAATCAAACCTAAAATTTCAGTTTGGCGTTTGGTCAACACGCCTTTGGTTTTTTTATTACCGTTGTCTTCGGCATCGATTTCGATATTGGCATCATAAAAGGTCTGCCCTTGGTGCACAGCACGTAGCGCTTTTAAAACCGTGTCTAAAGGAGAGTTTTTTAAGAGATACCCACAAGCTCCGGCCATTAACATCTGTTGTACCGCATCCTTTTGGTCAAACATGGTAAAGGCTAAGACTTTGGTATACGGGAATTCTTTTTTAATGGTTCTACAGGCCGTAATCCCATCACATTTGGGCATTCTGATATCTGTAATGACGACATTGGGTTGTTTTAATCGTACCAATTTTAATAAGGCTTCTCCATCATTGGCAGTCCCAACGATTTCGATATCCTCTTCATATTCCAGAAGTAGTTTAATCCCATCGATAAGGGATTGGTGATCTTCGGCGATGGCTAAACGTATCATGTTTTAGGTATTAGGAATTAGGCATTAGGTATAAGGCATTAGGTGTTGGTTTCTTTATCCTTTTTCAATTTCAATTTCGATTTCATAATGGAATATCTATGATGACAGTAGTCCCTTTGTTGTTCTCCGACTCAATCGTGAGTTGCCCGTCTAAGTGCTCAACGCGTTTATCGATGCTACTGATACCCATCCCTTTTTTGGTTTTGGTAATTTGACTGGGGTTAAAGCCTTTCCCATTGTCTTCGACCATGATATTGATACTATCCTCGTGATTGGTTAAATGAATGGTCGCCTCTGAGGCCTCTGCATGTTTAACGACATTAGTTATGAGCTCTTGGATAATCCGGAATAAAGTCAATTCTAAACTGTTTTCTAGGCGTTGATCTAAGCCATGATCTAAAACTTCAATGTTAAGTTGGTTAGACGCAGAGACTTTATCCGCCATATGTTTGATGGCTTTGAGTAAGCCCTGTTTAGCAATTACCCCAGAGTTTTTGGCATGGGCGACCGAACGTACTTTTTGATAGGCTTCTTCGATAAGGTTATTGGTTTTCTCATACAGTTCAGGCGAATCCTTATCCTTTAAAGCATTAAAATGTAGCTTTACAGTGGCCATCAAGCCACCCAAATCATCATGCAGGTCATTGGCAATCCGTTGACGTTCTTTTTCTTGACCTGCAATCATGGCGTCAATGGTCACTAACTCTTGTTCTTTTAAGACCGTCGCTAATTTTTGGGATTCTAGGGCTTTGTCTTGTTCGGCTAGTTTTTGTTTGCGTTTGGTGTTTTTAAAGAGTAGGAAGGCGATAATGCTTCCTAAAATTAAACTACCACCAAGGCTTATAGCGATGTTTTGGTTTCGTTGACTTTTGGCTTCGTTCTCAAGGTTTTTTACCCTCAATTTTTCATTGTCATATTTCTCTTGGATTTCGGAAATAGCAATGTTCTGCTTAGTATCGTTAATTGAGTCTTTTAACTTGTTAAGCTTATTTAAATAGTACGTAGCATTTTTATAATCCTTATTGAGTTGATAGGCTTCTGCTATATTTTTATAAAAAACAACTTTACTCTTTGCTTTGAATTCACTATTTGGTATTGAATCTGCTTTGATATAATATAAAATAGCATTATCAAGTTCTTTTTTGGATTTATATTGTTCTGCAATGTTATTATAATTGTATGATAAAGCCCTATTATCATCATAACGAAGGTAGATTGGTGTTGCTTGTCTTGAATAGTACAAAGCAGAATCAGGATTGTTAAATATTGTGAGATGTACAGTTCCAATATTATCTAGGTTATACGCCATTCGGAGAGTATCTCTTTGTTTCATTAGAACCGCATACTCTTTTTTGAAGTATTTTAATGCTTCTGGGCCATTATCATGATCTAAATAATATTCCGCAAACCTGTAGAAAACTCTATGTAATGCATTACTATCCTTACTTTCTGAAGCTTTCTTGTGTTCCTCATTTATTATAGCTTTTTTTCTTGCGTCTTTGTCTTTTAAATTATTCTGATGACTTAAGATTTCAAGTATCATAAAATTACAATCACTAATATCCGAAGAGGCATTTATGTTCTCGAAAATTTGTTTGGACTTTATAACGCTTTGATAGGCAAGGTGGTGATTATCTTTTTTAAGTTGATAATAAGAATAATAATATAGCCATGTGGCCTTATCATAGGTGGTAATTTTACTTGTGTCAATGGCTTTAAATTCTATTTCTAGCTTTGAATAGTCTTGTCCATCTAATCCATCAATAATACCCTCGAAATCTATACTTTGAGAAAAAGCAAAACCAGTAAGTAAAAAACTTACTGGTACAAGAATTAAATATTTGCTAAAATTACATGTCAACTTTTATTTTCCTCCTTGTAATATACTACCCTTTTTTGTGCTAGGTATTCCACCGAATGGTGCTTGGGCATAATTGCAACTGCATTTTTGTATTTGGATTTCCTCTGGATCTTCATAATGAATTAAAACTACTTCAGCATTAAAGCTTAAGTTATTCTTTATTGGAAATGGACCAATATTGGGATCATCGTATATTGCCTTTAGCTGAAGTTCAAAACATAAAGTGTGGCCATCACAGGCAACTAGATTAATATAATGAATTTCTTCAATATGAAATTGGGTAACATCATTTTTCGTAATTGTTATATCGGTTGCAAAATCCCCTTTCCATTTTGTGAAAATACCTTTAATTTCTTGTCCGTTTTGTTGATTAAAATATAATTGATATTCGTTTTGAGTATCGCCAATTTCTACTTTCATAATTAAATATTTTTAAAGTTAATAAATTCCTTGAATGATATTTTTGGTTTACAATTTTTATTATCTACACTTTGATTAAAGATGTTTTTAAAATGATTAGCAAAACTTCTATTGTTTTTTTTATTATTCATGTATAGTAATCCTAAGACGTGATTTGAAGTATTAACTAACAATGATCCTGAATCACCTGGACATGTTTTACAGGTAGTCATAATTTGATTCCTGTAGTATCTGTTTGTTTGGCTTATGTAAAGTGTTGAATTAGTTGATAATACTTTACCTTCTGTAAATCCAGTCGTCTTACCACATTTTTTTACTTTCATGCCAAATGATGCGTCAACAGGGTAGCTTAAAGAAATTTCATCACATCTAGTGAAATCTCCTATTCGGACATTATTATTTAATTTAATGATTGCTGCATCCACTAGATCATTATGCTCTTTCCATACCAATTCACCAATAAAACTGATATTTTTTTTAACATCGTCACTTCTTGAGGGATGAACTATATCTGTAAAATTAGGGTCACATCCATTTATCTCAACAACATGACAGTTTGTAATTGCATAGTTATTACTATTGCCATTCATTCTAAAAATACCTCCAAGAGTACCTGCTGAGCGACTATTTTTATCATTACCAATACTTATTCCACCTTCTAACCAACCATTTTTTCTTATGTGAGGGTCATTCCAATCTTTGCAACTGATGCAATCTGAATCGTCATTACAGTTACATTCGCCATTTCTAAGGTATTGTAGTTCATCGGAGTCAGAAAAAGTAATATCATCATCTTCTATTTGTTTTGCTACAACTCTGTCGGAAAATAATCGATTAAGTGATTTTAGACTTGCAAAATTCAAGTTTTCTGAGTTAAATTTTAGAGTGTCAAGTTCAATATCAGTAAGGCCAAAGTTTTCATTATCATCTGTTATAAAGCTCTTATTCTCTAATATTGAAACTCTGTTATCCATTATTTTTGTTATCGTATCCGGAGATATCATTAGACCTTCTATTATATCTAATTCTCCATTATTCAACAGGTCAAGAAAGACTCTTTCGCCGGTTATTTGTTTAAGGCCTATTTCAATTGAATACTCAAATGCCTTTTTAGGATGATTCACAATAGCAGCGTAGATAACGGGCTGACCATTTGTGTATATTTTATCTATAAATATCTCCTTTTCTTTCTTCAAATTTATTTCAGCTTCTTCTAAAGTCATGTTTAATTTTTTAAAGGGTTAAATAAATACACTAAAACAAAAATTGCCATTGCACTTGTAGCAGTTAAATTGGGTGATGCTTGTACAAATGTGTTAAGATTATTGTTGGTTGTTGTATCAATAGTTATTGTTCCAGGAATTACAACACTTAATCCGCTTGCAGCAAAAGCATCAAGAATTCTATTTAGCCAAGCATCTAATCTTTTGCCGAGTAATGCTAGAAAGAATAAAATAAGTATTGATAATGAAAATAATAAAATAGGAGGAATTAACTGATCGTTCATAAGGGTTGGATTAATTAGTCAACATTACAAAGGTGTAGTAATACCATACACCAAAACATACCCAGTAACGGGTATTTTAAATGTCACTAATTAAGGGAGGGTACTTAAAGATAGTACTCAGCTAGCGTATATCAAAATAATTGCTAAGAATTTAAAAGATATACGACTAACTGCAAATGGATAGGCCTAGACCTAATCGTTTTTATTAACACTGTAGATCAATAATACACCGTTAATACACACCAAAACCAAGATTGCGTAAAGGAAGATCATAGCTGCTTTTATAATAAGACAACTCAGCTCTAAAAACTCCTAAAGAAAAGTCATTATTTAACATTAGGCCTTAGTTGTAGATAGGAATTTTAAGGCCTACAAAGACATCGGCGGTTCTCGTCCGACTGGAGATAAAGTTGCTAATTATAGACCCGGAGCCCACGCTTAGTGGCCCCAATCGAAAACCCGTTCCAACCATTATGTCTTCATTTTGTCTTAAGCTAATCGGCAGATAAACACTCCACCATTTGGTTTCGAGTCGTGGGGATAGGGTGAGGACATTGGTTACTGTATTGCTGCGTTCAATACGTCGTTTTACTAAAGAAAAGTCTGATTGCACACTAATAAACAAGGTTCTGGCGAAACGCCAATCGACAAGCAAACGTAAAGCCGTAGGCAATTGGATTTTGGTATTTTGGTCGTCGGCCGTACTGTCGTAGTTATTATCCAAAAATTCCTGAATATCCTCTTCAATAGTTCCAGTACTGACAGAAGCATTTAAATTATAGGAAGTGATTTCGGCTTGGTCGTAAGTAATGGAGCCAATATCAGTCACCGAAATGCCGACTTTTAAGGTATAGGGATTAAGGCCTTGTTGTACGCTTACCGTGGTATTAGGAGACCAGGTATAGACCACTCCTAAATCTAGGCCTAAACCATATTCTAAATTATTGAATAATACGCCGTCCCTGTCAAAATCACGTGTTTGGCCGTAGTTTAAAAAGCCTTGGGTTTGTAAGGTCTCCGTCTCACCTATAAATGTCCCTGCGAAGCCTGGGCTACTGGCAAAAAGACCACCAGCGCCCAATAAATACTTTAGGGTGATACCACCTATCAATTCGTGGCGATCCTTCTTTAATAACAAGTGCCCATATGACACTCCGATCTCCGTCCAGGCATGGAGCGTACCACTAAGGTTTTGTGAGTCAAAACTAAAATCCTCGTCATTTTCAAACTGATCGACTAAATTCTCATAGAGCTTACCATTGATTTCACTGAGATTAAACAAACCACGTGATCGGGTGATAAGACCGATACTGCTTTTGTCATTTAAGCGAAACATTACTGATGGCCCCAAAACATCCGCATTAGCAAAGAAATTATTGCTGTCATCTGGAAAGCGATCTGCATCGTCACTAAAAGTAAATACATCATCGGTACTGATTAGGCTACCAACATCAATCCCAAAATAATCACTACCACCAAAAGCACTAGCCGAAGCGATGTTGATATCCACCTTAAGCGTATTGGATAGTATAAGCGCTGGATTATAACTCACAGCATGTATACCAGCATAATTGTCCATGGTATAACCCATATAGTTTTGGCCCTTACAGGGTAAAAGTATAAAGGAAAAGAATAGCGTTATACAGAGTGCTTTGTATGACGTCAACATATAAAATTTAGGTAAATAGTTCTATCAAGTTAATGAATTTTTGATGGAATTCAACCAAAATAGAAGAGGAATATTCGAACGTACAAGCATTCGAGTTTTAAAGACAAATAAAAAAATAGACAAAGGTAATGTCAGTGAATTACATCAAAAGAAACTTTACGGCAGCAATCATTCCTATAAATCCAACAAAGGCAATGAGGATCCAAACGGTTCCCTTGTAATAGGCTTTATGAACCTTTTTGTCTTTACGATATTGATAGGCGATTGCAATCACAAAAGCGATAAAAAATAAAATTGCAAAAATCAATTGACCTGTAGAAAACATTAGCGTATTTTTATGCGAATATACAAATTTAAGCACTAACAAACGACAGGCTCATGCAAGACAAAATTAATGCTGTAAAGGCGTTCCACACCGCTTTTAAACTAGGATACTTAGACACACCAAAGGCTAATTTAGGACTAGAAAAAAATATGCTGCGTTACAAACTGATGCGCGAAGAAAACGAAGAATACCTCGAAGCGGCGAATAATAATGATTTGGTCGAGGTAGCTGATGCGCTGGGTGATATGCTCTATATCTTATGTGGAACCATTATAGAACACGGCTTACAACATAAAATAGAAGAAGTCTTTGAGGAAATCCAACGGAGTAACATGAGCAAGCTCGGAGAAGACGGAGAGCCCATTTACCGTGACGATGGTAAAGTCTTAAAAGGCCCTAACTATTTTAAGCCACATATCAAGGAGATTTTAGAAAAATAGCACTAATGTTTAAGGGCATAATTTAGTTTTGCATACTGCATACTGAACACCGCCTACTGACTAAAGTACCTCATACCTCCACTCATGGCGATCCTCAGACAGGTTGTGCTGAATATCCATTAGGGTCTTTTTAAATAAGGACGCATAGGAGTGTTCAATATTTGGCATCTCATAAACGTCACCGGAATGTTCAAAGGCTGACACCGGACTGATTACGGCAGCCGTTCCGGCACCAAAGATTTCCTTGAGGCTACCATTATTGGCGGCATCTTTAATTTCTTTAACGCTTACACGTCTTACTTCACAGGTAATACCCAAATCCTCGGCCAACTGAATGACGCTTTTACGAGTAACCCCATCCAAGATACGATCGTTGTTTGGGGCAGTAATTAATTTATCACCAACCCTGAAAAAGATATTCATGGTACCAGCTTCTTCAAGATATTCATGCGTCGACGCGTCGGTCCAAATGATTTGCTGAAAGCCTTTTTGCTGTGCCAGACTTGTCGGGTAGAATTGCGCGGCATAGTTCCCAGCGGCTTTAGCAAAACCAACACCACCATCAGCTGAACGACTGAACTTTTCAGCAAAAAGTACACGAACTGGGTCGTTATAATAGGCCTTCGCAGGTGAACAAATAATAATAAAACGATAAGTAGCTGCAGGAGAGGCTGAAATAGCGGGCTCCGTCGCAATGACGAATGGACGAATATAGAGCGAGTTGCCCACACCTGGTTTTATCCAAGCGCTGTCCAATTTTAATAAGGTTTCCAAACCGTCAAAGAAATAGGATTCAGGAAATTCTGGCATGGCTAATCGCGCTGCGGAAATATTAATACGTCTATAGTTTTCATCGGGTCTGAACATGAAAATCTTGCCGTTGTCGTCTTTGTAGGCTTTCATACCTTCAAAAACAGCTTGACCATAATGAAACACTCGGGCAGAGGGCTCAATCGTTAAGGCTTGGTAAGGCATAATTTTAGGCGACCGCCATTTGCCATCCTCAAAATCGCAAACAAACATATGATCGGTAAAGACACGACCAAATGTGAGATTACTAAAATCAACAGCGTTAATTTTAGACTGTTCTGATTTTACGATAACGATTTCGTTAGGGTGGATTTCTGCCATTAAAAGAGTGGTTTAATTTTCTGCAAAAATACAAAATCAATGTGGTTCATAAAAGGTAAAATTAGCTTAAATTTCGTAAATTCGCACTTCAATAATTAATCAATACAAAAGATATCAATAATGAAAAAAATATTCTTGATTTTAGCAATGAGCTTAGTTGTATTTTCATGTAAAAATGAGACAAAAGCCACAGAAGAAAACGTAGAAGACGCAAAACAAGAAATCGCTTATGCCTCTTTCGGTATGGAAATCAATGATGCAGATGCCTTATCCGCAGACCGTATGATGGAACATTATAAAGGTCTAAAAGCTGGAGATACGGTCGATACCAAAATGAAAGGAACGATTATCGATGTGTGCTCTAAAAAGGGCTGTTGGATGAAACTCGACATGGGTAATGATCAGCAGGTCATGGTGAAGTTTAAGGATTACGGCTTTTTTATGCCATTGAATGCCGAAGGTGATGTTGTTGTAAATGGTAAGGCTTTTGTAACCGAAACCTCTGTGGACGAACTCAGACATTATGCGGAAGACGCTGGAAAATCGAAAGAAGAAATTGCGGCCATTACAGAACCAAAATTTGAATACCAATTCTTGGCCGATGGGGTCTTACTTAAACAATAGTTTTTTTGCTTGTGGGTTGATTTTATTGTTCTGCTTGGGTTGTCAAGAAAAAGCGGAGCAAAAAGACACGGAAGTTGATGCCAAGCCCGAATTAGTGATGTATCAGCCTTCTGAAATGGCCAATTTGATGAATGCCATGTATGCTTATAATCTGCAATTAAAGCAACAAATCATTGATGGAGAAGTGCCAGCAAGCATGCCTTTGGATTTGATGAAGTTACATTCTGCTGAGATGAGTAATGGCCATCAGCGAACGGCGGTTTGGAATAATTTCGTGAATGTCTTTATAGAATCACAGCAGTCGGTGGTGGATACACTGTCCAACATACAACTCAAAGAGCGTTATAATGCAGCCATCAACAATTGTTTGGCCTGCCATAAAACCGAATGTACAGGACCGATTCCCAAGATTAAAAAATTACTCATTCAATAATTGAAGCGAAAGATAATCACCACTTCCGATGGTTCAAAGACCATTCAGATCGAAGACTGGAATGAGCAATACCATTCCATTCATGGTGCTATACAAGAAGCGAATCATGTGTTTATCAAGCATGGTTTGCTTTCTCATCCTGAACTCGTTTCAGGATCTCATCAAGAAGAGCATAATACCGAGCATCGGTCATTGAGCGAAGTCGAAGTGAGTCGAAATCCAGTCGAGGTGTCATCCGAACAGGATCGAAGTAAAGTTGATGAATCTCACCCAATCAACATCCTCGAAATCGGATTCGGCACAGGTCTCAATGCCTTCCTCACTTTAATACAAGCCGAGCAACTAAAGCGCCATATCCATTACGTTGGGGTAGAAGCCTATCCTGTAGAAGCTGCCGAAATAGAACAACTGAATTATGTGGAATTGATTTCCCCATCCCATCAAGATGAATTTGAACAACTACATCGGTTGTCTTGGGAAGCACAGCATAACATTACACCTTTCTTTCAACTCAAAAAGCAACAGAAATTCTTTAAAGAGATTGAGGCCGACAATGCCTTCGATATCATCTATTTCGATGCTTTTGGTGCCCGCGTACAACCTGAACTTTGGACCGAGGTTATATTTACCATAATGTTCAAGGCTTTAAAACCAAATGGTGTTTTGGTAACCTATTCCGCCAAAGGTAGTGTAAGACGTGCTATGGAAGCGGTCGGTTTTACGGTAGAACGCCTCCCTGGACCTCCTGGAAAGAGGGAAATGTTACGAGCGCGCAAAATGCGCTCGTAACATTCAGCGAACGCAGTGAGCTAAATGCTAAAAAAAGAAAATTCGCTCTTAGCATTCGGCGAAGCGCAGCGAGCCAAATGTCTAAATAAACATTCAGCGAACATAGTGAGCTAAATGCGTTAAAGAGCCAAATGTCTAAACTATTTGTCACTTCGAGTGATTCCAGTCCCGATGGCTATCGGGAGAGGAATTGTATCGAGAAGTCTTTGGAGTTATCAGGGTTCTCGATAGTTTTGCTGAGGACTTCGATGCTTCGACTGCCTGTCCGCCGTACAAGACTTTGGTAGGCGCGGCGCTCAGCACAGGCAAGCTCAGTGTGACACTTGTCGAAGCACATTTAGATAAAGATGTCATTGCGAGGCTGACGTTTTTGTCAGCCGTGGCAATCTCATAAAACCTGACTAATTCATTAGATTGCTTCGTCGTTCATTTCGACGAGCTCAGCGCATCGCGTGCCTCACTTCCTGTCTACCGGCAGGCAGGCTCGCAATGACATCCCAAACGTTAAATCCAAACTAAAGTCTCATCTCGGGCTTAGACCTTATCGTATCTTTACATCATGAACAACCCAAAAACCGTTTTAATCACAGGAGCCACCGGACTCATAGGGCAGGAAATTGTAAAGCAATGCCATGCTGAAGGGATTGCTGTACATTATTTAACCACTTCTAAATCCAAGTTAAGCACAGCGGCTAATTACAAGGGCTATTATTGGAATCCAGCGACCAATGAGATTGACCATAGCTGTTTTGAAGGCGTGTCAGCAATTATCAACTTGGTTGGAGCGTCCATTTCTAAACGCTGGACCAAGGCCTACAAAAAAGTGGTTCTAGAAAGTCGGACCAAAACGGCGCAGTTGTTACAAGAGACGATAAAAACGAATAATTATACGATTGATCATGTGGTGTCTGCCAGTGCTATTGGGATTTACCCAACAAGTCTCACTAACTTTTATGAAGAGTCCCATGATGAGGTGTCTAACTCATTTTTAGGAGAAGTCGTCAAACAGTGGGAATTGGCTGTGGATGGTTTTGAAGCCCTGGGTTGTAAAGTCGCTAAGATTAGAATTGGCTTGGTCTTAGCCAAAAATGGAGGAGCCTTACCAGAAATTGTTAAGCCTATTAAACTAGGCGCTGGAGCGGCTTTTGGGGACGGCGAGCAATGGCAAAGTTGGATCCATGTTGAGGATTTAGCGCGTATCTTCATGTATGCCATTAAATACCAACTCGAAGGTATGTACAACGGTGTGGCGCCCAATGCGGTGACGAATAAAGAACTGACTAAGATTGCCGCTAATGTCTTGGAGAAACCACTCTTCTTACCTAATATTCCAAAATTTGCGATGAAATTAGCTTTGGGCGAAATGCATATGCTTTTATTTGAAAGCCAACGTGTCAGTTCCCAAAAAATAGAACATAAAGGTTTTCATTTTAACTATGCAAATCTAAGACCTGCTTTGGAGGACTTGTTATTGTAGATAAACATTCGTCACCAATTGTTCCACTGTAGGATGATCATTACCACCAGCAGGTTCTATGGTAATGTTTAAGGATTCCGCATGGTCAATGTAGGCCATGGTTATTAAGGTTTTGTCTTTGGCAATGACTCCCATATTAATCATTTCGCCTTCCACATCAGCCCACATTTGGTAGTCATGGGCATCATCTAATTGAGGTAAACGCTCGGTATTGATGACCACAGTCTTGGTCTTATGGTTCACATAACTCACCACTTTGGCCTCGGGTAGTAAATCGTTGCCTTTCAAGACGTATTGCTCGGTATCTGGGTTGACAATATTGGTATAAAAGCTAGTGGTTTGCTTTAACTCTTTATTTAAGACCTCGATTGTGGTATTGAGTTCGGTGTTATTGATTTCAACGGTTTGCAGTTGCTGTTTTACAGCATTGAGTTGGCTGTACATCCAGAAACTACCAATCAATAGTAAGCCCGCTATACTTGCTGCAATGCCCAGATACCATTTGAAGTTGTTATTGGTTTGTAGTTCAACAACTTTAGAAGTTTCAGAAGACGCTTTTATGGAATCAAGCAATTGTGATTTTACCGCTGGTGGTGGTGTAATAGCATTTTCAAGGCCCAGGGTTTCAAAGTCTTGTTCCAGTTGGTCAAAATAAGCTTTAAGCTCAGCGTCGGATGCTAAAATCTGCTCAATCTGTTCGCATGTTGCAGCGTCGAGTTCTCCTAGCAAATATTGCTCTAGTAATCCATTCTCTAATAGCGTTTTCTTATCCATCATCACAGCGCATTTAGTATTAGTAATAGTACACTTAGGGTTTTGGCATAACGGTCTCGTAGTTGTTTTAAGGCCTGTCGCACGTAAGATTTAAACGTGCCTAATGGCACATCCATAGCCTGGTGTGCTTCCCGATGCGTCATACCTTTAAAATACACCAATTCAATAGCTTCCTTGTGGTGCGTTTCGAGTTGTGTTATGGCGCCATTGAGCTCCAAATACTCCGAATCTATACCAATAGCATCTTCTTTATTGTCATATACACTAAAATCATCGGTTTGGATGAGCGGATCGGTTTTTCGCAATACATTTAACACTTTATTCTTAGCAATACGATAGACCCAAGTGTAAAAACGTCCTTTATTCGCATCATAACGTTCAGCTTTATCCCAAACCGTCATAAAGGTATCTTGTAATAAGTTTTGGGCTTGGCCTTCATCTTTAATCATTTTTAGGATGACACTGTAAATAGCACCAGCATATTTGTCATAGAGTAATGCTAACGCACGCTCATCCTTTTGTTGTAGTTGTTGAATAAGATGCTTATCGTTTTGCATTAATGTTAAAGATTTCCCAAAAGTGAGGCTATGCTCATCCAGCACAAACAAGCCTGTGTAAATATAAACGAAAGCACTACAAAAACGAAATAAGTGCAATATAGTTTAACCATAAATTTAAGAAAATCATGAAAAAGTTAGTATTTGTTTTAACGACCGTTGTCGCCTTAGCATTCTCACAAACAACAAAAGCACAAGGCACTATCGTTGATGCCGCTGTGGGTAACAAAGATTTCTCAACCTTAGTCACCGCTTTAAAAGCTGCAGATTTAGTTGGAGCCTTGCAAGGAGACGGACCTTTTACCGTATTCGCACCAACCAACGATGCTTTTGGGAAAATTGACAAAGAAACTTTAGGGAACCTGTTAAAGCCAGAAAACAAGGAGACCTTAACTAAAATCTTGACCTACCACGTAGTATCAGGGAAGTTAATGGCCAAGGATGTGGTTGCGGCTTTAAAGAAAGGAAAAGGCAAAGTTGAGGTGGAGACCCTTGCAGGACAAAAATTAACCGTAATGCAAAAAAACGGAAAAATCTGGTTGAAAGACCAAGCAGGCAATTACAGTGAAATCACTGCGACAGATGTAGCAGGAAGTAATGGGGTGATTCATGTAATTGACACCGTAGTAATGCCTAAGTAATGGTTTTAGTGTTAAGTTAATAGCGCATTACTACAGCACAATGCTATTAGTTAATGATTGGGTTGATGAGGATTGATTAATAGCGAAGCAATTTTAGTTATAAAATTGCTATGGAGAAGAAAAGCACTTACAGGAATGTAAGTGCTTTTTGAGTTTTAATTTCTCTAAGCTGTTTAATCCAACTTGTCATTTCGACGGAACGAAGAATGCGATGTGCTGAGCTTGCCGAAGTAAGTAACGAGAAATCTAAATACAAAAATGATGAGATTCAGCTTCGCCAAATCTCATCATTTCTCATCATACCTTTATTCGGAATGATTGTAAACTAAATTTTAGTATCTTAAGCCTTAGTGGCTACTAAGTTCACTTTTAACTCAATATCGTCATTGATAAAGCGATCTCCTAAATTATCAAAGAAAGACTTAGAACCATACTTGATATTCCACTTAGAGCGGTCAATAGTAAAGGCTTCACTGGTTAAGGTCATGTTGTCGCCCTCGATATTGGTAGTTACAGGAATACTAATGTTATTCGTAGCATCTTTCATGGTTAGGTTACCAGACAGCATCGTTTTACCGTCAACCGTTTCTAAACCTGTTACCTCAAATTTTGCTTGTGGATATGTCGCTACATCAAAAAAGTCAGCACTGGTTAAGTGCCCTGCTAATTTAGCATTGCCTTCTTCTTCTAAAGGAATATCCGTAACTTTTATACTACTCATATCTATGACGAAGTTTCCGCTTTCCACAGCACCATCGTTGACATTAATTAAGCCTTTGGCAATGGCAATCGTACCTGTATGAGATCCAGTGGGCTTAAAACCTTTCCATTCAATGGTAGATTTTTCCGTGTCAGCCTTGAATTTTAGCGCAGTAGCTTCGGCTACAGAAGCTTCTTCAGCTTCTGTGGTTTCAACCTCTTTAGCCTTGTCTTTGCAGCTAGAGAATGCAACGAATGCCACTAAAGCAAAAATTTTTAAAAATGATGTTTTCATGTCGGTGTTGTTTTGAATTTATTTGTGAATTGCAAAGTTAATTAGATTCTCGCCCAAAGACTAATAAAAAAATGTTAATGACATTTTGACATTTTTATAATAATGGCAGTACTTTTGCAACTCTAAATCGAAGATTTAAATTACGTTTTAAAATAAAACTCAAAATGAGTAAAAAAGATAAGAACAAAGAGGTTGAAGAACCTCAGGTAGAAGATACAACCACTGCTACAGCAGAAGCGGAAGAACAATCCACAGAGGAGCAGTTGCAAGAGCAGTTAGCTGCTGAGAAAGATAAATTCATGCGTTTGTTCGCAGAGTTCGAAAATTATAAAAGGCGCACCAATAAAGAACGCCTCGAATTATTTAAGACGGCAAGTGAAGGCGTGATGCTAGCCATGCTTCCTGTACTCGATGATTTTGAACGCGCGTTAACACATATCGAGGAAGATAAGGAGGCTGAGGAATTGCGCAAAGGCGTCTTGTTGATTTACAATAAGCTCTTAAATACTTTAGAGCAGAAAGGCTTGTCTAAGATCGAAGTGAATCAAGGCGACACCTTTAATGCTGATGATCATGAGGCTGTAACCCAAATCCCAGCGCCAAGTGATGATTTAAAGGGAAAGATCATCGACGTTGTAGAACATGGTTATAAACTAGGAGACAAAGTGATCCGATTCCCGAAAGTGGTGATTGGGCAATAAACAATGAGATATTTATCTGATTTTATGTCATGCTGAGCTTACATGTGCTGAGCGCCGCGCCTACCAAAGTCTTGTACGGCGGGCAGGCAATCGAAGTATCGAAGCATAATTTAAAGTCAGAATGCTAAATTATAAAGACATCACGCCTGAGCGTGACAATGAATATGAAAGAAGATTATTACGACATACTAGGAGTTAGCAAGGGCGCTTCGGACTCAGAAATCAAAAAGGCCTATCGCAAGATGGCCCTAAAATATCATCCAGATAAAAACCCTGATGATAAAGATGCTGAGGAAAAATTTAAGAAAGCAGCTGAAGCTTATGAGGTTTTGAGCAATCCGGATAAAAAGGCCCGTTACGACCAGTTTGGGCATCAGGCCTTTGAAGGTGCAGGAGGCTTTGGTGGCGGTGGTATGAATATGGATGACATCTTCAGCCAGTTTGGTGATATTTTTGGCGGTGCCTTTGGAGGAGGCGGATTTAGTGGCTTCGGTGGCGGAGGACGACGTATGGTCAAAGGGAGCAACCTTAGAATCCGCGTGAAGTTATCTTTAGAAGAAGTGGCCAATGGCGTCGAAAAGAAGATTAAAGTAAAACGTAAAATTCAGGCTAAAGGAACCACCTACAAGACCTGTACAACCTGTAATGGTACAGGACAAGTAACACGTGTTACTAATACTATTCTGGGGAGAATGCAAACTGCAACGACCTGTCAGACTTGCGGGGGCACCGGACAGATTATTGATAAAAAACCAACGAATGCCGATGCGCAGGGCCTTATAGCTACCGAGGAAACGGTATCCGTTAAAATACCGGCAGGTGTGGTTGATGGTATGCAACTCAAAGTAACGGGAAAAGGTAACGATGCACCTGGTAATGGCATTGCAGGGGATTTATTGGTCGTTATTGCGGAAGAGGAACACCCTACCTTACAGCGTGAAGGCGACAACTTACATTACGATATGTATGTGAGTTTACCCGATGCCGTCTTAGGAACCTCAAAAGAAATAGATACCGTTACTGGTAAAGTGCGCATTAAGATTGAAGCCGGTGTGCAATCCGGAAAAATTTTAAGACTAAGAGGAAAAGGTATTCCGAGTATTAATGGTTATGGTAAAGGAGATTTACTGGTTCATGTAAATGTTTGGACACCAAAGACTTTGAGTAAAAAACAAAAGGAGTTTTTCGAAAACATGAGAGAAGACGAGCATTTCGAGCCAAAACCCGAAAGTTCTGATAAATCTTTTTTTGAAAAGGTTAAAGATATGTTTTCATAAAAAAGCCTCTGTTTAATAAAAAATACTATCTTTGAATTATCGCTAATGCTAATTAGCGGTAATTTTTCTTTTTCATAGCAATTTTTTCCCATCCTTATCTAACCGTAAGGGTGGGTTTTGTTTTTTAGCGAAACCCAATTTTGAAAAGCCCTTGTGGCGCATTCAAAATTGTTGGTTGAGCTAATCCCGCTGTAGAGCGGGATCTTCCAAATACAATTTGTCGAGTAAATTTATTCTTAATTACACATGAAGGTTTATCCCATAGTTTGAAAAGCCCTTGCGGCGTATTCAAAATTGTTGGTTGAACTAGCCTAAGATGGCTCACCTTCCGAAGTCTTGCGTGTAAGACAGACGGTCAGGCTAATCCCGTCGTGCAGCAAGATCTGATTTATACTAAGTCTCTTACAAATTTAGGCTTCACCAATCATAAAATAGCGAATAAGTGGGGGTGATATACAATAAAACTTCTTAACATTTAATATATTTACGCACTAACCTTTTACAGTAAACCGCTTTGTATATGAATGACTTGTTAGTTGCTGATTCCGTGTCAAAGAACTTTGGGAATTTTAGAGCACTAAATGAAGTATCTATTGCCGTACCTAAGGGCAGTATTTTTGGATTATTGGGACCTAATGGTGCTGGTAAAACAACACTGATTCGTATTATTAACCAAATCACAATGCCGGATGAAGGGACTGTTCAACTCGATGGACAACCTTTAAAACCTGAGCATATTAGAGATATTGGCTATTTACCCGAAGAACGCGGCTTGTACAAATCCATGAAAGTTGGTGAACAAGCATTGTACTTAGCGCAACTTAAAGGCATGGCAAAGGCCGAAGCCAAAAGCAGGTTGAAGTATTGGTTCGATAAATTAGATATCGGAGACTGGTGGAACAAAAAAATTCAGGAGCTCAGCAAGGGGCAGGCGCAGAAAATTCAATTTGTGGTCACCGTACTTCACCGACCAAAACTTTTGATTTTTGATGAACCCTTTTCAGGATTTGATCCTATTAATGCCAACCTTATTAAGGACGAAATCCTTCAGTTGCGAGAGGAAGGGGCAACCGTGATATTTTCGACCCATCGCATGGAATCTGTAGAGGAACTCTGCGATCATATTGCACTTATTCATAAATCCAATAAAATACTGGACGGTAAACTCAACGATATCAAACGCCGATTTAAGACCAACACCTTTGAAGTGGGCTTACAATCTAACAATAGCCAGGTGGTTTTAGAAGAAATAAAGGATAAGTTTCAAGTGCTACCTGCGACGTTTAAAAATTTGAACGATGATATTAAGTTAAATATAAAAATTGACGATACCATATCGTCTAATGATTTATTGTCCTTTTTAGCCTCTAAAGCGGAAGTCCATCACTTTGTAGAAGTGATTCCTACCGCTAATGATATTTTTATTGAAACTGTAAAAAACCACTAAGAATGAATCATTTACCCCTCATCATAAAGCGCGAATATCTCACTAAAGTGAAGAATAGGTCGTTCATCATCATGACTTTTTTAAGTCCCCTGATCATGATTGCACTTATTGCCGTCGTTGCCTATTTGTCGCAATTAAACAATGACAAGAAAAGATTCATCTCCGTATTGGATGAAACAGGCTATTTGACGGATGTTTTTCAGAATACGGATAACACCACGTATACCGTACTTAATGGATTGAGTTTGGAGGACGCGAAAGCTTTGGTTAAGGAAAAAGAGGATTATGGTTTATTACACCTTGCTAAAGTCGATGCCTTGGATGACGTTTCTAAAAATGTTAAGTTTTATTCCGAAGAGTCGCCTTCACTAACCGTTATCTCTGGTATTGAACGAAAGATAGAAAAGCATTTACGAGAAATGAAACTTCAAAAAGATGGAGTGACTTTGGCCCAAATTGAAGCTTCCAAAACGACCGTAGATATTGCACAAGAGAGTTTTGATGGAGAGAAGAGCTCTAAAATAGATAATATCATCAAACTGGCTTTTGGGGGTATAGCAGGTTACTTGTTGTTTATGTTTATCATTATTTATGGTAATATGATTATGAGAAGTGTTATAGAAGAAAAAACCAGTAGAATTATTGAGGTCATTATATCTTCGGTAAAACCTATTCAATTGATGATGGGTAAAATTATAGGTACCTCACTGGCAGGAGTCACTCAGTTTGCGATTTGGGTAGTATTGGGTGGTGTTTTAATGATTATTGTATCCACAATTTTCGGTATTGATATGTCTCAGGCGTCGAGTCAGCAGCAAGAATTAATGAATCAGGCTATGCAAACGGAAGGTGCTCAGGCCATGGCCGAGAACTTAATAAATGGGATAAGCAACTTACCTATATTGAATTTGGTCATTGCATTTATATGCTTTTTTATTGGAGGGTATTTGCTGTATAGTTCGTTGTATGCTGCCATTGGTGCGGCGGTGGACAATGAAACCGATACACAACAGTTTATGTTACCCATATTAATGCCATTGATACTAGCGGTCTATGTTGGGGTGTTTACCGTTATCGAAGATCCACATGGGACGGTGTCTACAGTATTTTCGTTCGTACCCTTAACCTCACCCGTCGTGATGTTGATGCGTATTCCATTTGGTGTACCGCTTTGGCAACAATTGTTATCACTTTTACTTTTGGTAGGTACGTTTATGTTTGCGGTATGGTTTGCAGCCAAAATTTATCGTGTTGGTATTTTGATGTACGGCAAAAAGCCAACCTACAAAGAGCTTTTCAAGTGGTTGAAGTACTAGAGGATGAATCAGGATTTAGAAAAGATTGAAAAAAAAGTAACGGAAAGTAGTACTTGGGAGAAAATATCGCATTTTCTTAACAGGCATGTCGATTTTGGCGAGAAAATAAGTATTTCAATCTTAGATATTCTTATCGTAATCACCGTTATTGTGATTACCACGGTAATTCTAAAAGTCTTATTGCGGATTATCACCAGAAACTTACCAGAAGCCGATAAGGGAAAATTCAATGTCGTTTATGGTTATTTTAGATGGCTGATTTATCTGATTATTCTTCTGATTACCCTACATTCCGTCGGGGTTAATGTTACAGCTATTTTCGCAGCTTCAGCAGCCCTTCTCATTGGTGTGGGTTTGGCATTGCAGACCTTGTTTCAGGACATTATATCTGGGGTATTTATTCTGATAGATCAGACGGTTCATGTGGGAGACATTATTGAGTTGGATGGCAAGGTCGGACGCGTGGAGGAGATTAAACTAAGAACAACACGCGCTGTCACTATAGATAATAAGGTCTTGGTCATTCCTAATCATTTGTATTTAACAAATTCTTTATACAATTGGACGCAAAATGGAACGTTAACACGTGAAAGCGTATCCGTTGGGGTGGCTTATGGCAGTGATGTGCAATTGGTTAAAACCCTCTTGTTGCAAGCCGCAAATTCACATCCAGACGTCATTAAAATGCCTGAACCGGCGGTTTTGTTTACCGATTTTGGCGACAGTGCTTTAAATTTTAAATTAGTTTTTACGCTTAATGATAGCTTTATGGCGACCTTTCCAAAGAGTGATATCCGATTTGAAATCGATAGGCTATTTAGAGAACACAACATCACAATTCCGTTCCCACAGCGCGATATTCATATTATTGAAAATAAATAGGAATGATTTTACGCTTTACTAAATGTTATACAGTTTTGGCAATCTTTGTTATGTGCTGTATACATTCTGTTGAAGCACAATTAACGGATTTAGTGCGCCTTGAATATTCTTTTATACCGAGTAGCAAATCAGAAGACCGGTATACCAGATTAAGAGGAATTTTAAACTACCCTATTAAGATCAAAGACAAGGATTACTTAGTCGTCGGCGCTGAGTACAACAGAATTATTCTTAGTTTGGAAGAAGATTATCCGTTTAATACCAGCGAAATAAATCGCTTGCACATCATAGATTTAAGCTTGGGTTATACCTTTAAATGCAAAAATGATTGGAGGTTAGGTCTTAATATCAATCCTAGAATCGCCTCTACCTTAACCCATAATCTAACCTCAGATGATTTATTCTTAAATGGGGGTATTTTCGCTATTAAGGACAGAACGGATGCAACAGATATTAAAAGACCTTATCGTTTAGTTTTGGGCCTTACTTATAATACGACCGCAGGGTTACCAATTCCGTTGCCATTTGTGAGTTATTTTAGACAGATTAATGACCATTGGTCTTTTAATCTAGGTGTGCCAAAGTCTAATTTAAAATATGCCTTTAATACACACAGTTTTTTGCAGACCTTTGCATCACTAGATGGTTATTTTGCGAATATTCAAAGACCCATGCTCATCAACGATAGAGAAGTCAATAATATATCACTTTCTGTAGCTATAGGAGGACTTGGGTATGAATATTGCTTTACAAAAAATATTATCGCTTATACCTATGTAGGATATACCTTTAGGTTGAATAATGTCCTGCGTAACAACGATAGGGATGAGGTATTTAGATTAAACGACCTCAATGCTTTTTATTTAAGAACCGGATTAAAATTTAAAATATAAAGATGTCAAAAATATTAATAATTGAAGATGAAGCGGCCATCCGCAGAGTATTGGTTAAAATATTAACCGAAGAAAATGAAGCTTATCAGGTAGAAGAAGCAGAGGATGGTTTAGTTGGTATAGAGAAAATCAAAAAGGATGATTATGATCTTGTGCTTTGCGATATTAAAATGCCAAAAATGGATGGTGTTGAAGTGCTTGAAGCTGTGAAGAAAATGAAACCTGAAATTCCTATGGTTATGATTTCCGGACATGGCGACTTAGACACGGCTGTTAATACGATGCGTTTGGGTGCTTTTGACTATATATCCAAGCCGCCAGACTTAAATCGATTATTGAATGCAGTCCGGATTGCCTTAGATAGAAAAGAGCTGGTTGTAGAGAACAAAATGCTTAAAAAGAAAGTAAGCAAAAACTATGAAATGATTGGTGAGAGTGATGCTATTGCCCGAATTAAGGATATGATAGATAAAGTGGCACCAACAGATGCTCGAGTTTTGATTACAGGGCCAAATGGAACAGGAAAAGAGCTTGTAGCGCATTGGCTGCACCAAAAGAGCGAACGCTCTAAAGGCCCAATGATTGAGGTGAATTGTGCGGCTATACCTAGTGAGCTTATAGAGAGCGAATTGTTTGGTCATGTTAAAGGTGCATTTACATCTGCCAATAAAGACAGGGCCGGTAAGTTTGAAGCGGCGAATGGGGGTACTATTTTTTTGGATGAAATAGGTGATATGAGCTTGTCTGCCCAGGCAAAGGTACTTAGAGCTTTACAAGAAAACCGCATTCAACGCGTTGGTAGCGATAAGGATATTAAGGTCAATGTTAGAGTTGTTGCAGCTACCAATAAAGATCTAAAGAAAGAAATTGACGAAGGTAATTTTAGAGAAGACTTATATCATAGATTGGCTGTAATTTTAATCGAAGTACCTGCCCTAAATGATCGTAGGGAAGATATTCCCTTATTGGTAGATTATTTTGCAGATAAGATTTCACAAGAACAAGGTAACGCCAAAAAAACCTTTTCCGATAAAGCCATTAAACTACTTCAAAACTACGATTGGACAGGTAATATACGTGAGCTTAGGAACGTCGTAGAACGTTTAATCATTTTAGGAGGAAAAGAGGTGAGTGAAGCCGATGTCAAAGCTTTTGCTTCTAAATAATCACAAGTTAAAAGATAAACTAATCCCGGTTTGAATATCGGGATTGTTATTTACCGTTAGGTCTTGTTGAATGTAGAAAGTCGTGGCTATTTTTCTGGCAAACGTATACATCAATGTCCAGTAATTATTATTTCTATAGAGGTTCGAAGTTCCAGAATTCCAGGATTTGAGGGAAGTACCATTTTTTGTGGGGATCAAATAATCAAATTCACTTTTTTTATTCAAACTGGTTTGAATATAAAAATCGGCACCAAAACTATGACGTGTGCGTTTATTTTTGGATAGGAAACTATACTCAACAAGGGTTTCAAGGTAACCGATAAAGGTATTGTTATTAAAATCCATATTATCCTCACTAAAATCGATCAAATTGTTTTTCGTACCTCCTAAGCTTAAGCCTGCGCTTAAGGTGTTGTCATTTTTTAAAGAGAAGAGTTTCATGACATTTGCGGAGGCTCCAATATCTAAGGATCGATTGAATTTGGACGTATTGATGCCCATATGAGCGCCGTAATTAAAATCAAAGCCATTGAGAAAACGCACTGGATATCTGTAATAACTCAACTCAAATCCACTTAAAATAAAATCACCGTTTTCTATGGTCATCACACGGTCATTTCGGTCTTTGTACCGAATAAGGGCTTCATTTAATGGGTATAATTGCCTATCAAAAGGATCTTCACCACCAGCAATGTGTTTATGAAAATACTCTATAGTATCGTCACTCGTAATGATTGAAAATGGAAATGTTCCTCTCGTTAAAACAAAGGAGCGCAATCCAATTTTTAATTCACTCTTTGAATTAATAGGTAGGTTAAAATTTAGGCGTAACCCTTTTATAACGCCATCGTTTTGCACTTCTAATGTTTTGGCATCTAAGCTGTTCACATCTATTCGAAATTCTCTGGCATGCCACGGGAATTGACTGACAAAGGCTCTGTCGTTTTCATTATTTGGTATATAGGCTGTTACGGGTGGAGACCAGACATTACCGCTTTCCAGGGTGATATTGAAACTGTAGGTCCCCAAGGGTTTTGTCTGAAAATTACCTTGCCATCTCGAGAAAAAAATACCATAAGGATGGGTAGAGACTATACTGGGCTTATTAAGAATAGGTGTATCGGTCGGCTTAGGAGAATTAGCGTTCTGTGAAATAGAACCCAAGGTCAGCACTAGAAAACACAAACACATGTTGTATTTATATTTCAATTAAAGGGGAGGTTGAGGTTACATTGATAAATCTACAAAATGTTCATTATATTTAGCTGTTATTTCTGAATTATGAAAGATATTACCATCGCCGATTTTAAGATTACATCTAAAATCAACATCAAAGATTTGCCCACCCAAATAGACCTAAATGCAAACAAAAAAGAATTAAAGGAAGCCTTAAGAGAAGTCAGTGAAGATTTGGCAGACATACAAAACGCCATGTATGCCCATGGCAAGTATTCCGTTTTGTTTTGCATTCAAGGCATGGATACCGCGGGCAAGGATAGTTTAATTAGAGAAGTATTTAAAGAATTCAACGTCAGGGGTATTGTAGCCCATAGTTTTAAAAAGCCAACGGAGCTCGAGCTAAAACACGACTACTTATGGCGGCACTATATTGCCTTACCAGCTAGGGGCAAGTTTGGAATTTTTAACAGAACCCACTACGAGAATGTTTTGGTCACAAGGGTACACCCCAATTATTTAATGTACGAAAATATGCCAGATATAACATCTGTTGATGATGTCAATGATGCCTTTTGGGATAAGCGTTTTAATGAGATAAATGCTTTTGAAAAACACATCGCGGAAAATGGGACGATTATTTTTAAGTTCTTTTTAAATCTGTCTAAAGAGGAGCAAAAGAATAGGCTGTTGAGACGGCTTAATAGACCTGATAAAAATTGGAAGTTCTCTTCGGACGATTTAAAGGAACGAAAGCTGTGGGACAAGTATCAGGAATGTTATGAGGATGTCTTAAATCGGAGTTCTAGACCCCATGCCCCATGGTTTAATATTCCAGCGGATGATAAACCAACGGCACGATATATCGTCGCCAAGATTTTATACGATACCTTAAAGACCTATACGGATATTAGAGAACCAGAACTTCCAGCAAAGGAAAAAGCCAATATCCATATCTACAAACAACAATTAGAAAATGAATAAATTAATGAAGTCGGTTTCGACAATAGTATTGCTCTTAAGTTTGATGCTTTCTGGGAATATGAAGGCCCAATCGGATGAAGCGATTTTAAAAACCCTATATGAGACCTCATTGACTAAGGGCAAAAGCTACGAATGGCTAGATTATCTATCTAATACCATCGGAGGCCGCTTGTCAGGGTCTACTAATGCCGAACTTGCTGTGCAATACACTAAAAAAGAACTTGAAAAATTAGGTTTGGACAAGGTATGGTTGCAGCCTGTTATGGTTCCTAAATGGGTAAGGGGAGAGAAGGAGATGGGTTATTTTGAGACTAAGGGACAACTTCAAAAAGTGAATATCTGCGCTTTAGGAGGTTCTGTCGCCACACCAAACGGCGGAACAAAAGCCCAAGTTTTAGAGGTTGGGACCTATAAGGATTTAGAGACTCTAGGCGAGGAAAAGATTAAAGGTAAAATTGTATTTATCAATAGATCTTGGGAGCAAGAACTCGTTAATACATTTCAGGCTTATGGCGGTTGTGCTACAGAGCGTTACAGAGGTGCGGCTGAAGCGGCAAAATACGGAGCAGTTGGTACTATTATTAGATCTTTGAGCTCACGACAAGATGACTATCCACATACGGGCAGTATGGCTTATGGCGATTTACCTGTTGAGCAGCGGATTCCTTCTGCTGCGATTAGCACCAATGATGCCGTAAAGCTAAGTGAGGCTCTAAAAAAGGATAAGGACTTGGTATTCTTCTTTGAAATGAGTTGTCAGAAGTTCGATGATGTACTGTCTCATAATGTCATTGGGGAAATTACGGGAAGCGAATTCCCAAACGAATATATGCTTGTCGGCGGTCATTTAGATTCTTGGGATCTCGGTGATGGCGCACATGATGATGGTGCAGGAGTGGTACAATCTATGGAGGTCTTACGTTTATTAAGTGAAAGCGGTGTCCGACCAAAACGAAGTATTAGAGTGGTATTGTTTATGAACGAAGAGAATGGATTACGCGGAGGGAGAAAGTATGCCGAGGTCGCCAAAGAAAAGGGAGAAAAACACATCTTCGCTTTAGAGAGTGATGCAGGTGGCTTTACACCAAGGGGTTTTAGTTTTGATTGCAGTGATTTGATGTTTGCTAAAATAGAAAGCTGGAAGCCCTTATTTAAGCCTTACCTCATTCATTACTTCGAAAAAGGAGGTAGTGGGGCGGATATTGGACCATTAAAAAGTGATGATATAGTATTAGCCGGTTTAAGACCAGACTCGCAGCGCTATTTTGATCACCACCATGCTGCGAACGATACCTTTGAGCATGTCAATAAGCGTGAGTTGGCCTTAGGGGCGGCCACTATGACCTCCTTGGTATTTTTAATAGATAAATATGGTACAGAGACCATTACTGACGAAAAGGAAATTAAAGACTAACTAAAAATTCAATGAGAAAAATACTATTTCTAATGCTAAGTTTGTCCACAGCTTTTGGTTTTGGACAAAAGGATGAACTACCTTATTACGAAGTTCCTGATTATCCAGAGGAGTTTACGGCTGGCACTGTGGCGGCACGTATGGTTGATGCTTTGGGATTCCGGTTTTATTGGGCTACAGACAGTCTAACAGCTAAAGACTTAGCATATAAAGCGAATAAAGAGAGCCGCTCTTCGGAAGAGACGATTGCCCATATTTATGATTTATCCAAAATTATTGTGAATTCAACTTTAAAGCAACCTAATATTAGCGTTGATGAAAGTTTGTCGTACCCTGAAATGAGAGCACAGACACTAAAAAATCTTAAAACAGCAGCCGATATTTTAAGGGAAAGTGAAGATATTTCAGAATATAAGATCATTTTTGGAGAGCGCGAAATTCCATTCTGGAATCAGGTTAATGGACCAATCGCTGACGCCATTTGGCATTGTGGTCAAATTGTGATTTACAGACGAACCACAGGAAACCCTATCAATCCCAAGATTAGTCACTTTTCGGGTAAGGTAAGAGAGTAATTATTTGGTCCTCTTGTAATATTTACCTTGCTTTAATTTTTTGCGTTTTTGTCCCCTGAAATAAAAGGGGATTGAGAGGCCTTCCGATTTATACATGACTAAATGTAAATGGGGTGTTGTTGTAAATCCGGTCATCCCGGATATAGCGATGGGCTGTCCAACACTTACCCGATCTCCAACCTTGGCTATGGCGCCTTCAAAATCTAAATGTACATAGTGTGCCATTGTACCATCGTCGTGAAGTATTAAGATTTTATTCCCTTTGTCTACGCACTTTCTGGTTTTACAATACTCATTGGAATCTTCCTTTATAAAGAATACGACGCCATCCCTTATCGCCGTAATGGTATCACCCACTTTCATGCCGAAGTCAATGGCATATCTGGAGTGTGGTTTGTTGTGAGAGAACTTTCCACCAAATGATTGCACAATCTTGTATTTCTTGCCTTTGGGATAGGGTAGTGTATAGCGATAATTTTCGTCGATACTACTATTTGGATCGCCAAAACTTCCTTTAAATTTAAGGTATAGCTTTGAGTCTATGACAGCTGTATCTTTTACCTTGCTCAAGGGAATTGCTAATGCATTTTTTAGCGTGTCTCTATGCTTTAAAACCCCATAAGGATTAACATTTATATAGGATTGCGTAGAATCCAAGGGGGATAGATTCAATTCTAGTGGGGCATAAAATGGATTGATGTAGTCTAAATACACCGAGTCTTTAGTGATATGCTTATGGGTTTCAATAGTCTGACCAAAGCTTAATCCAACAAAGAGATGAACCACAAATGCAATTAAAGGCCCTTTCTTAAGTATCATAGATTCAATTTTTAATTACATTTATAAATATAAATATTTAAGCAAAAATGAATAGAGGTTATCTGAAACAAATTCACCCCGTGCTTCCTGTTAAAGACGTGTCTAAAGCAGTCGAATATTATGTAGATAAGTTGGGCTTTAAATTAGCCTTTACGGATACTACAAGCGATAAAGGTTACGCAGGCGTCTCAAGAGACGCTATTGAAATTCATTTACAGTGGCATGACGAGAACGAATGGATTACAGGCATAGATCGACCAATGCTCAGAATTTATGTAGAGCATATTGCTCAATTGTACGAAGCATACAAAACAAAAGATGTATTCCATAAGCAGACAGCGCTTAAGAAAACCCCATGGGGAACCGAAGAGTTTGCGTTTTATGATTTATACGGTAACGGCTTAACCTTTTACAGGGATATTTAGTCTTGAGCTATAGAAAATTGAGCTTTAAAAGCAACTAATTTGATTCTAATCGGTCGTCTATTTGATCAATTAACTCAACAGCATTGTCCCTATGCACCTTAATAAAATTGGCGTGATTCTGACTGGCAAGAATAAAGTTTGAAGCCACCCGATTTCTATAGTCAACAGATTCACCAAAATAGTCCTTCATGTCTTCGGTAAAGCGACCTTGCATCCAATCGACAAACCAAGGTTGACTTTTAAAGTAATCTAAATTCTTTAAGGTTTCGGACTTTACAAACTCATTACTCTGGTCCAACATATCGGTCATCTGTTTATAAAACTGAAGAATAGTATTTTGGAGACTATCATTTTTCCGTGTTTCTAACTCTTCAAAGTTTTTCAACATATTATAGCCTTTATCTTGAACGACAAATGGCTGATAGAGTGTCGTAAGACTGCGGCACAGCAGGCAGGACTGAATAGTCTTTGCGTCATAGTCCTTATTGATGACCTTAGTACTGTATTTGTTGATCGAGTCATAGAATTGTAAAATGGGTTTTGCTCGCAACGTATCAGCGACTAAATCTATTCTTACTTTTTTTAAAATGGACTTAAGCTGTATGTTTTGTTTTCGTTCTTCATTCCAATTATTGACTTGTAACGCTAGTAGAATACCGATCATTACCAAGACGATTTCGCCGATGGCATAAAGCAGGTAACTACTCAACTTGTTTGAAAAGAACTTTTTTCTGATTTTTCTGAAAATACTTATCATTATTGTTATTCGTTTTCGTCCTTACGCTCTTGTTTCATTTTGATATACCTAGACACTAGGCGCACTCCTAATCTGGCGAAGAGGATAATAGCGATGACCAAGACGATGTCAAATCCATTCATTAGTCCTTTATTAATCTAATTCCAACATAGGCGCTTTCAACCGAGTCGGTAGTGTTTAGGTCTACATAATCATAGGCACAATAACCATAAGTACCATCGTCATAATATTCGGCCACATTGCCACCGAGGTCATATACCAAGGCATCACCAATTTTTGTAGCTTTATATTTACCTACCTCAGTCAGTAGATAGGGCTTTGTACTACTTAGCTTTAGCTTTAACTTTTCATAGTCACTAGGAACAAGTTTGTATCCAGCCCAATAATTTAATGTGTTTTCTTTAGAAGCTACTTTTTTAGCTGATTTATGAAAGGCTTTGCCTTCTTTAGCTGATGGCAATCTATAGGTCGCACCAGTTTGTTGGGAAAGCCAATTGACGTAAGCCCTTGCGTCATTTAAGGAAACAACAACTGGATGGTTATCTTTACCAGTGTCATAAGTGTGATCTCGATCATACGCTTTAAACTGCGCATTGGTCACTTCAAACCTTCCAACAGCAATAGAATCTTTTTTAACGCTAACGGTTTCAGGGATTAATACGCCGTTAACCAACTCTCCATATAGACCATTGGTGTTTTTTACAGCTTGTAATTTTATAATTTGATCTAATGGACTCCCTTTTTTAAAGGCCTCGTTCTCAGTTTTTGGCTTATTGAGTAAATAGGTTTCTATCCAAGTGATCTCTTCTTTCATTTTTCGTAACTGATGGGTAATCTTCCCTAAGCCATGGGGCTGTCCAGGAAACCATAGAAAGCGAACAGGAGCTTTACCCACTTGCTGTAAACCTCTATAGTACTCCCATCCTTGATCTCTTGGAACCGCTCTGTCTGCACTTCCATGAAATATGATGGTTGGGGTTTTTATTTTTTCAATTTCAAATAGGGGCGATTTCAGAATGTAATTTTCGTTATAAGATTTACCATTAACGTCATCCCATGGGGCTCCACCAAAATAATGCTGGTCAAAACTCACTCCAAATCGGCAAGTCCCATAATCAGAAGTCCAATTGACATCGCCAGCTCCTGGAGCTGCAACCTTAAACATATCAGGATAGCGAACGGTCAACATGGTCGTTATAATAGCTCCGTTAGACCAGCCCATAGTACCCAATTGATTTTTATCGACTTTACCTTCATTAGATAATACGTCTATGCCCTTAATAATGTCCTCCATTTCTGGTTCGTAGTAGTTCTCTTTAATGCTCTCTACATAAGACAGTCCGTGATTAGCAGAACCGTGATAATTGGGCTTTAAAACAAACATGCCTTTTTGGGCCAAAAGGTTGGGGTAGGTACTCCATCGTTCGGACCATGAATCTAAATCCTGACTTGCAGGTCCACCGTGAATGGATAACATTAAGGGATAGCGTTGGCCCTCAACATAATTTTCAGGATAGTAAAGAATACCAGTAACCTCCTCATTTTTGTAGCCTTTCCAGACCATAACTTCACTTTTGGTAATTGGCTTTTTTGAAAGCTTTTTATTGAGTTTCACTAATTCACTCTCGTTAGAGAACTTATGTTCCTTTAAGTCCGAAATAAGAAAGCTGGGTAAGCGTGAAGCTGTAGAATACACATAAACAATTTTAGTCCCGTCCTTAGACACCGAACTTATGGATACATGATCGTTTTTAGCTCCTAAATCGATGTTCTTTTTAGTCCAGGAGTTGTTGTTTTTTTTGTAGTAGGCTAACCGTCGGGTGGCTCTATTGGCCAAAGAGACGATAATATCATTTCCAACGACATGATAACCGCCAGCATGACCTAAATCCCAATCCAGATCCACTTTAGTATGGTTCATCGACTGTAAATCAAAATAATAGAGTTCATTAATTCCAGAACCATTGTATTTTGGGTTAGAACCATATTCTGATGAAAAGTAAAAGCCTTTGTGGTCGTCGGTAAATCTGAAGCTATACGTAGGATAACCAAAACCCGAAAGTATCCTTGTGGTAGTTCCGGTGTCTAGATTTTTTAAGTATTGATAGGGGTCTCGTTGTGCATCAGAGGCGTAACTAATATTGCGCTGTTCACCATAAATCAACCATTTACCATCTTTAGATATTCTATAACCCGATAAAGGTTTTTTATTTGAAGTGAGTCGTTTTATCGATTTGTCTTTTAGACTAAAGGCATAAACATGATTCGGTTTCCAATTAAGCGAGTCCTCAACCACAATCACATTGTCCTTTTTTTCTTCGTTGTTGGTTTCATAGAGCGTTTTACCGTCATTAGACTGAAACAAAAGTGTCTTGTCGTCCTTCCATTGAAGATTTGAAATGCCATTTTTAAATTCCTTGACTTCTTTGGCCTCACCACCGTAAATACTCAATTTCCATAATTTTTTGCCTTTTTCCCTAGACGACAAGAAATAAATGTGTTCGCCATCTTTAGAAAAGATAGGGCTGTAGTCGTTGTCCTTTCCGTTGGTCAGTTGTATGGTTTTATAGGCCTCCTCTTTTTTGAGATCTAATCGCGTTAAATAAATATCTGAAACAAAACGGTCCTTGTCTTTAACTGCTTTTCGTTTGGTCCAAACGACCATGGTATTATCAGGCGATATGGATACAGACCGCATATATTCTGTATTGATAATATCTTCTGGTGTCCAACGTGAAGGATCATTTTTATCTTGTGAAAAAACGGTAAGGTTGAACAACAGTATGAAAAATAGGTGTATTGAATATTTAAAATTTGTCTTCATTTTAAAATAGTTAGTTCTGATTAGTTTCCTTTAGCTGGTTTTGAAAATTTAGGCGCTTTAACAGCTTTCTTTGTTCCGAGTTGCTTCATGAGTTCGGCAACGGCCCGCTCAAGTTGAGGATCTTTTCCTTCAGATAGGGACTTGGCGTCTTGTCTTACCTCAATATCAGGTGCTACGCCTTTATTCTCTGCAATCCATTCATTCTTATTTGGGTCGAAAACGGCATTGTCTGGTGCTGTTAATCCTCCACCGTCAATTAATGCATAATGTGTTGAGGATTTTACTAAGCCTCCCCAGGTGCGCATTCCGATTAATTTCCCAGCGTTTTGCTGTCTAAATACCCATGGGAAGAAATCACCACCAGAGCCAGCAAGTTCATTAATCAACAAGACTTTAGGTCCTAATATTCCAGCAGGAAGTTTCATGGGTATACCATTTGGAACTTCATTGGTTAAACCAGCCCTAAGACTTCTAGTCATTAAATCGACCATATAATCATCTAATAAACCTCCGCCATTAAAGCGTTCATCGATAACAGCACCTTCTTTGTCTTGTTGTGCAAAGTAATAGCGATTGAAGGAGACAAAACCTGGACCTCCTGTATTTGGCACCCAAACATAACCTAAACGCCCATTAGACAATTTATCCACTAATCGTCGGTTGTCCTCAACCCAAGTGCGTTGTCTCAGAGAATTTTCGCTACGAATCGGTTCTACAACCTCGGTCCAATGCCCTTTAAATTCGGGCTTGTCATTAATATGAAGAATGGTTTGTTTACCAGAGGTGCCGTCTAGGTATTTATAGAAGTTTTCATTCCCATTTATTTCATTCCCATTAATCCCTACAATATAATAGCCTTCTTTAATATTGAGCCCGGGTGCATCTAATGGCCCAGATAACCCTGGATTCCAGTTTTCCGTAGTATAAATGCGCTTAATCTGCCATCGATTATTATTCGGTTGCATATCGGCACCAAGTAAGCCAGTTCTAGAACGTTCGACATCAGGGTAATCTCCACCAAACACAAAACTATGCCCAACGGATAATTCACCATTCACTTGATCTAAAATATAGTTCAAGTCAGATCTGTGTTTCACGAACGGTACCAACGGTGCATAACGTTTATAAACAACTTTCCAATCGCGACCATGTATATTGGGGTCATAAAAATAATCGCGTTCGTATCTCCAAGCCTCTTCAAAAATCTGTTCCCATTCTGCAGAACGATCTAATTTCATCTGTAGATTGACCTTTAGATTTTTAGCACCTTTTGCATCGGCACCACCAGTTTTTGCAACTTTCCAACTGCCATTGAGTCTGGCTAGCATGTGCTTACCATTTGATGTAATCGAAACAGAACGAGCACCAGATGCAAATTCTTTGCTCTTTTGCTTTTTAAGATCAAATTTATGGAGTGTTGCACCTCTTCCATTAGGAATATACTCAGCAATAAACATAGAGCCTTTTGGACCAGCTAATATGTAGCCATAATTTCTAGATGGCATAGGTAAGGCCAAAGTCCTTCTACCGATGCCATCAAAGTCTATGACCATAGCTTTATCGGCATCTTCTTTTTTGTCTTTGGTACCTTTTTTATCTTTTTCTTTATCCTCTTTCTTACCATCATCATCTTTTTCCTCTTTGACCTCTTCCTCATCACTTTTTGGTTTAAAAGGAGAGTCGTCATTGGCATCAAGATTAATCACATAAGCTGCATATATAGGGTCGGCTGTCATTGAACTTGTATTTGCCCAACCAGAACGCAGCGCAATATTGGTACTGGCTAAAAAGTAAAGTTGTTTTTTATTCAAGTCCCATGCAGGTGAGAAGGAATCGGCAAATGGATCGGTAATGGCTTTCGTTTCATCGTTCTTTAAGGAATAAATATAAACCTGTCTAAAGTTGTTTGATGCCGACTTTGTATAGGCAATCCAGTTACTATCAGGGGACCACATTAGTGCTATTCTTCCTCGTTCTAAATTAGTGCCTCCGATATCGATAGTTTTAATTTTTTTGGTTTCTAAATTGACATAGCGTAACCTAACGTCATCATCGACAAAGGCAATATGTTTTCCATCAGGAGACCAGGTGGGATTCCAACCAAGTTTGGATTCTCCTATAGAAATAGCTTCAGGTTTAGACAAACCATCCTGAGAAGAAATCATTAATGCATATCCCTTTCGGTTGGCGTCGGAGAACCAAGCAATTTTATCCCCTTTGGGTGACCATATAGGTCGTCTATCTGCTGTTCCTGAAGATTCGGTAATATTTCTAGAATCGCCAAATTCTACGGGAACTGTAAATATATCGCCACGGGATTGCATAATAGCACGTTTTCCATTTGGAGAAAGCGATGCAGAACGTGTGGAACGCGATACATCTTCCCATTTCGTTTCGGCCCAAGGAAAATCGCCCACGACCTTAATATTTAATTGTGTGGACTTATTATTTGAAAGATTCAGTGTATGCAAATAACCGTCGCGTTCATAAACTAATGTAGTATTATAACCACTTAACCATTTGACGTCTGAACCTTTAAATTTGGTGATTTGACTTAGGGCTTTTGTTGTGGGATTATAAGACCAAATATTTGAAACTAAATCTCTGTCGGACAGAAAATATATGTTATCCCCCAACCACATGGGCTGAACATCGGTGGTGCGTTCATTGGGTAGTAATTCTTCATTTTGACTATCTAAATCTAAAATGATAAGCGGCGTGTTTTGCCCACCTCTGTAGGCTCGCCATTCTACATCCCAACGGTCCATTTTATCTATAACCAATTGCTTCCCATCAGGGGAATATGAACCATCATGACTCCATTGCGTTGTGAGTAATTTTGGAACACCTCCTTCCGCGGGTATAGTATATAATCTATCATAGGCTCTTGGCGCTGTTTCTCTTCCGCTGGCAAAAAGGATATGTTTACCATCATTCGTCCAACCTCTTACCGTGGATCCGCTTGGATGCCATGTTAACTGTTTCGGTTCTCCACCGTTTTTTGAGATAACATAAACATTGTTTCTTCCCGCGCGATTAGAGCTAAATGCAATCCAATTGCCATCGGGTGAAAAATTAGGATTAGATTCTACTGCTGCTGTGGATGTTAAACGTTTAGCTTCGCTGGAGTTTAATTCTGCAATCCAAACATCACTTCCATAGGTAAATGTGATATGAGTAGCGCTTATATCTGGCTGTCTGAGCAATCGAGTACCTTGGGAAAAAGCTAAAAAAGTAGATAATAAAAATACGAGGTAAGTGATTTGAGATTGAATTTTGAAAGATGATTTCATATATTAAGATTGGTTTAAATTGAATGGTCCTAAATTTACAAATAACTTAGCCACCATTTGTCTTTATTATTGAGTTTATACAACATATATTTTTTACATAATGGATATAGGATTAAAACAATTGTAATCCATATGATATATACTGTAACAAGCGAATAGCCATAGCCTTGTAACACGCCAGACCCCATGGTTTCATTATCTAAAATCATAAGCTTCCAATTTTTACCTGTTATCAATAGCCCAATAAGCGCTCCTAGATGAATGACCAAGATGTGCAGGATATAATAGAAAAACGGAACACGACCGAATACGACTAGAAAATTGGTAAGACCATTTTTGATGTTTTCAATACCGTAAAGGAATAACAATGCAGGGCCCAAAGTCATTAGGAGATAAACTAACGACGGCGGGTATTTGGTAGCATTAAAAAAGGATATGATTGTTTTTTCTGTAGTGGCTTGATAGGACCACGGCGTAAGATCACCGTAATAATTAATACCTCGCAAAACAAAAAATAATAGGATGCACGTTATTCCAATATAGAGCAACCTCTTCAATCTAATGTTAACCGAAGCATCCTTTTTATAAAGTTCACCAAAACAATAGCCGAGAAGCATGACTCCAATCCAGGGTAGAACAGGATATGAGAACCATAAGTACCTGTTTTCGGCATAGCTTATACCATTGGATTGATGTAAGAAATACCAAAAAATAGATTTTAGACTATCGCCTTTCATTACAATACCGTCTAAGGCGTTATGACCAATAACGATGAGTAGGCCTAAGGCTAGACTAATACGTTTAGGGAGATAAATTAGGATACCAAGCGCAATCATACAGATACCAATAGCCCAAATGACTTGAAGATTGGTAAATCCAAAGGACGGATCGAACCACCAAAGAAAATTATTGACGACAATTTCTACAAAAATGAGCCATAATCCGCGTGTGATTAAAAACTTTGATAATTGTCCCTTTGTTTTTTTCTGTCCATATAAAAAGGCAGAGGTACCCGCTAAAAACACAAAAACTGGTGCACAAATGTGTGTGACAAATCGTGTGCCAAAAAGAATCATATTTGTGGATTCCATATTCTCTGGATAGTTGCTTGTAAACGCATTGATATGGAAGTAATCTCTAACGTGGTCTAATGCCATAAGAACCATGACAAGACCCCTAAGAATATCAATGGACTCAATTCTGGTTGATTTGATTGATGACATGTGTCTTTAATTAAAAGACTTGAGGACGGCTAAAGGTATAAAAAAAGCGCTGCAATTAGCAACGCTTAACATTTATATAGCAATTTCTATTTGGTTGTGAATAATGTCATCAAAAGTTTCACGTTTTCTAATGAGATGCGATTTGCCGTTGTAGAACAATACTTCTGCAGGTCTATAACGTGAATTATAATTACTAGCCATAGTAAAACAATAGGCTCCGGCATTTTTGAAGCATAAAATATCCCCTTCGTTAATTTCATTGATGCGTCTGTTATTGGCAAAAGTGTCGGTTTCGCAGATATAGCCAACAACAGAATAGAAACGTTCCCTTCCTTTAGGATTTGAAATGTTGACGATTTCATGTTGAGAGCCATAGAGCATAGGCCGAATAAGGTGATTGAAACCAGAATCAACTTGAGCAAAAACAGTAGAGGTCGTTTGCTTTACCACATTGACTTTTGCCAAGAATACACCCGCTTCACTCACTAAGAACTTACCAGGCTCAAAAGCCAAGGTCAATTCCTTACCGTAGTTTTTACAGAATTCATTGAATCGTTTGGACAACTTTTTACCCAATTCTTCGATATTAGTTTCGATATCTCCTGCTTTGTAAGGGACTTTAAAACCCGAACCGAAATCAATAAAATCAAGGTTTGGGAAGTTTTTGGCGGTTTCAAATAGGATCTCGCTCGCATAGAGGAACACATCTATATCCAAGATGTCGCTACCGGTGTGCATATGAATACCATTAATGGTCATTTGCGTGTTTTCCACAATGCGCAGTAATAGCGGTATTTGGTGGATGGAAATACCAAATTTACTATCAATATGTCCCACCGATATATTAGTGTTTCCACCGGCCATAACGTGAGGATTTATTCTAATACAAACAGGAACATTAGGATGCTTGGTACCAAACTGTTCTAAAATAGATAGGTTGTCGATATTAATTTGAACACCTAACTTGGCTACATTTTCGATTTCCTCTAGGGATACGCCATTTGGAGTAAAGATGATATGTTCTGGTTTAAAACCTGCCTTGAGTCCCAGTTGCACCTCTTGTATGGAAACGGTATCTAATCCAGAGCCCAATGTATTAAATAGCTTTAATACAGAAATATTAGATAGTGCCTTAACCGCATAATTAAGTCTTAAGTGCTTTACATTGCGAAATGCTTTTGTAAGCCGTTGATATTGCGATGTAATGCGTTCAGCATCATATACGTAAACAGGACTTCCATAGTCCTTGGTAATCTGTAATAAGGTTTTATTATCCATGAGTCGTCTTCAAAATTGAGATGCAAACATAGGCTTTCGATATAGGACATGAAATTAATTGCAATATATTTACTAATTTTGCACAAATTGTTAAATAATTAACAAATGCAAACTATTTCATCCTGTGTTGAGGCTATTGTTTTGGAACAGCCATTTTTGGAAGAGGCCTTATCCAAAGGCATCATCAACTACTCAGCATTGGCCGATGTTCTTCAAGACGACGTATCCCAAACCTTGGGCAAGCCTGTAAAAGCTGGTGCTATTATGATGGCTTTGCGGCGTTATAAGGATAGGCTGACTGTTAGTAAACCGTATTATGGACTGAATGCCTTACTAGAACAATTAGGGGATATCACCTTACGCTCAAACCTAAGTGATTTTACGTTTAGAAACTCTAATACCCTAATTGATAGCCAAGCTGCTATTCTGAATACAATTAAGAACAAAAGCCATATCTTTTATACGTTTACCAGAGGTATTTTAGAGAGCAATATTATTATCTCCAGTTCAGAGAAGGAGGCGGTTCTAGAGAGCTTTAAAAATGAGAATTGTATAGCGCTTAAGGAAAATTTGTCGGCAATAAGTCTTGTATTGCCAAAGCACAACACCAAAGTTGCAGGTTTGTATTATCAGATATTAAAGCGCTTGGCCTGGCAAAATGTATCCCTTTACGAGGTCATTTCTACGACCAATGAGTTTACCATTGTAGTTGAGGATACCTTCGTGGATAGTGCCTTCTCTATTATAAAGAATTTGAACAAGAACTAAATAACAACGACTTCCAATCTAAGAAAAATCAGCATAAAAAAAAATTGGTTTAAACTTGGGGTATGTTTATTTTTGCACAACAAAATAAATCTCTGATCACAAATGAATTTACACGAATATCAAGGAAAAGAATTACTAAGCAGTTTTGGAGTACGCATTCAACGTGGCATTGTTGCCCATAATGCTAAGGAAGCTGTTGATGCGGCAAAACAATTAACTGCTGAAACAGGTACGGGTTGGCATGTGATTAAAGCACAAATTCACGCTGGTGGACGCGGCAAAGGTGGTGGTGTTAAGTTGGCGAAAAACCTTCAAGAGGTTGAAGAGCTTGCTGGACAAATCATAGGTATGAATTTGGTCACGCCTCAAACATCAGCTGAAGGTAAAAAGGTACACCAAGTTTTAATTGCTGAGGATGTGTATTATCCAGGGGACAACGAACCAGAGGAATATTATATGTCTGTGCTATTAAACAGAGGTACTGGTAAAAACATGATTATGTATTCTACGGAAGGCGGTATGGACATTGAGCAGGTGGCTGAAGAGACACCGCATTTGATTTTTACCGAAGAGGTTGATCCGGCATTAGGATTATTGCCTTTTCAAGCACGTCGTGTAGCATTCAATTTAGGTTTATCAGGTGCGGCTTTCAAAGAGATGACAAAATTTGTATCTGCCTTATATACAGCTTATGTGAAGTCGGATGCGTCTTTATTTGAAATCAATCCAGTTTTAAAGACTAGTGATGACAAGATTATGGCGGTAGATTCTAAAGTAACTTTAGATGATAATGCCTTGTATAGACACCGCGATTTAGCGGAGCTTCGTGATTTAAGAGAAGAAAACCCAATTGAAGTCGAGGCTGGTTCTCTTGGACTAAACTATGTGGATCTTGATGGTAATGTAGGTTGTATGGTCAATGGTGCAGGTTTGGCTATGGCCACTATGGACTTGATTAAGCAAGCTGGTGGTGATCCTGCTAACTTTTTGGATGTTGGTGGTACGGCTGACGCAGCTAGAGTAGAAGCGGCTTTTAATATTATTTTAAAAGATCCTAATGTAAAGGCCATTTTGATTAATATTTTTGGAGGTATCGTACGTTGTGATCGCGTTGCCCAAGGAGTTATTGATGCTTACAAAAATATTGGCAATATCAGTGTACCAATTATTGTACGTTTACAGGGTACCAATGCAGATATCGCGAAAGAACTGATCGATAATTCTGGTTTGGATGTACTGAGCGCTACAGAATTCCAAGAAGCTGCTGATAAAGTGCAGGAAGTACTCTCATAAATAAATTAGTATCTAAAATTATAAATGCGCCTAAAGGGCGCATTTTTTTTGTTTCCCTATTGTTAATAATCTGCCAATCAACGTTAAACAATGTTAACGACTGTAACATCTGTAATTAAATATCGTCTTTTAGGTATCAATCTTATAAACGAAAATAATTATGAAAACATTAAAAATGTTAGTGCTAGTCGTAGCTATTACGTTTAGCAGTGCTATCTCGGCGAGCACCAACCCAATCAAAAAATCCGAACCAAATGAAGTTACTGAAACCATAGGAAAGCTTTTAAAGAACCCAGATTTTCAGTTAAGTCAAGACACTAAGGCCATAGTACAAATAGCCATAAACCAAAACGATGAGATGGTTGTATTATCTGTGGAAACGAAAAGCAAAGCCGTAGAAGACTATATCAAAGGTCGATTAAACTATAAGAAAGTGGACACAAAAGAAATAGGCTATAGTAGGTCTTTTAAATTACCGGTAACCATATTAAAATCAAATTAACATTGGTTTTTGATTATCAATATGAAGAGCAACACCAAGTGTTGCTCTTTTTTTGTTTGAAAGTTATGGCATTGACTAATCTGAGCTATCATTAAAAATTGAACTGAGTTTAGCTGCTAATTTATCACCTTTAGCCTGTTCATCTATAGCTATAATTTTGCCGTTAGGGTCAAATAATATCACTTTTGGAAGCGAACTAACTTCCATAGTAATGGATTGTGGATCCTTAAAACCTTTGGTCAATATAGCATTCTTCCAAGGAAGCTCGGATTGATTTTCTCTGAAGGATTCTACAAGACCTTTATTTTTGTCTAGGGATACACTGACGACCTCAAACCCTTTGTCTTTATATTGTTTGTACAAGTTTTCAATATTAGGGATCTCTTTTATACAAGGCCCGCACCAAGTTGCCCAGAAATCCAATAGAACGGTTTTGCCCCTTAAACTTTTATTTGTGATTTTAAGGTCGGGATTATCAAAATCTTGAAAGCTAAAATTGGGCATTTCTTTTTCTAGGACAATTTTCCTATCAGATTCATCTATGACAAAGACGTCATCATCTATATCATTATTAATTTTAATATCAACGATGATATCTTCTTGGACATATTGGGATTCGGGAATAGACCTTGATATTTTTTTAGGTATCATATATCCGTCAATATTCTGATAGTTTTCAAATTTTTCCTTTTGCCAGCCATAATTAGTTTTAGTCTCTCTTAAAACTAAGAAATAGTCCATCCAATCAAATAAGTATTTATGACCATTCACAGTATCTGTTAGCTTATAAAAATTTTCTAAGCCTATGAGTGTATCTGATAACACTAAATAATTTAGAGTCGCTTTAATTTCAAATAGTGGGGATTTATAAATAGGCTTATGGGGAATATCTGTAAACCCTTTTTTATCATTGTTATAGCTGATAATGAGATTCTTTTTGGGAGTATAATATATGGATGATGTCAATTTTCCATTGGTGTATATTTCATTTCTTTGTTTACCGGGATACTTAAAAAATTGTTTATAGTTTGAATTCTCCACTGTATTACCGGATATTTTTGTTGTTCTATTCAATAGTATTGAAGCCGAATGCATATGGTTCCATTGGTCACCGGTTGAAGTATTATCTATGCTTAGGGCTATTAGCTCTTCTGCATTATTTGGTAAATTGGTTTTCTGACATCCATATAAACCAAATAGCATTACATATATGATCATTTTTTTCATAAGTATTTCATTTAAAAATTAACAATACAAATATGAAAATGATGATATATCTATTTTACTAGAAACAGTTGAATGTATCCTATAAGCTGACGAGTTGACCGATTTACATTTGAAAAACTATAGATAGTCTCCTTAAATCAGTTGATGAAGCAGGTGTTAAGAATCTTAGTTGATAGCTCTAGCTAATCCTATAGATGCAAGCCACATTCTGTTTTAGGATTATTATTCCAACGTCCGCTGCGATCTTCACCTGGTACAGTACAGTGCTTACAGCCAATGGAATGATATCCCTTTGCTACTAAAGGATGAAAAGGTAGATTATGTGTTTTAATAAACGCGTCACGCGCTTCTTTTGAAATATCTACAAGCGGATAAAACTTTAATATCGTACCACGGTCTTCAAATATATCTAAGGTCGATCTGTGGTCGGACTGCCATTTCATAAGACCAGACATCCAAATTTTATACTTCTTCTTTATAGTCTCTAAAGGTTGCACTTTATTAATAGAACAACAAAAATCAGGATTCTTTTTCCAGGTCTCATCCTTAGTAGTAAACTCGTGTTCTTCCTTTAAGGCCGAAATGGAAGTGACGTTCAGATTATACTTGGCTTCAAGCTGTGCTTTGTATTTAAGTGTGTCCTCGAAGTGATACCCCGTATCTATGAAAAACACCTCTTGCTTGGGATTAGCATCAGATACTAATTTTAGTAAAAATGCTGAAGTCGCGGCAAAAGAGCTTGTTAACATCACATCAGCTATATCAAAATCTATATAGAGTTGTTTTATACGGTCTATGGGTGCTAATGCTCTATACCTTTGATTTAAGGCTTCAATTTCTTCGCTTGTATAAGAGCGAAGTGATTGAACATTTTGTGAGGTTCCAAACATCTATTAATCAATTATAGTAATGCAAGTTATTAGATAATAATTCAATGAAGAAACAAATGATTGATTTTTACGATGTTGATAAATTTGACCTACTTTTTTTGCGATTTTGGCATTGGCCCCCTTAAATGAATGATTAATCCATTAAGGAAATTTCTGAGAATTTGGTCACCGCATTCCATATACTTAGGATGGTCTTCCCGTCTAAAGAAAGCATTGAGTTCACTTTTTGAAATTCTAAAATCAACAAGTGCTAATATGTTTACAATATCCTCATCCCTGAGCTTATGGGCAACCCGTAGTTTTTTAAATATGTCGTTGTTCGTCATGCTATTTACCTTTAATTATAAAGCCATAGGTAGGCTTTTCCAAAATTTGTGGACCACAATTTTTCGTTATGCTCGCCATCTTTAATGATATGGCTTTCCATTTGTTTAGGTTTCACTCCTTTTGATTTTAATAATTTTACCATACGGTCCTGATCGGGAACCATTGAATCCCCTTCTTTTTCACCAATTAGAAAGAAGAATTTAGAGGATTCTGGAATCGCTGTAGATTTAACCAAATCGTAAATTTTTTCACTAAACCAAAATGAAGCCGAGAACACACCAGCTTTACCGAATACGTCAGGATATTTTACAATAGCGTAAAAAGAGATTAAACCACCAAGAGACGCCCCAAATATGGTAGTATTAGAAGCATCGGGTTTGGTTCGGTATGTATTATCAATATGAGGTTTTAAGGTATTTTTTATAAAGCTGATGTAAGCGTCTCCTTTTCCGCCTCCATAAGTTTCATGTGTATAAGGCGTTAATTCGTCAATACGCTTTTCATTACCATGTTCGATACCAATAATAATGCTTTCTTTATCATCTTGCTTATCGAGATATTCATCGACATGCCATTCACCAACATAGGAAGACTTATCGTCAAATAAGTTCTGCGCATCGTGCATGTAGACCACAGGATAGCGTTTTTCAGAATTTTGATAATCTTTAGGGAGATAGACCCAAATTTGCTTGATTGTATCGAGTTGAGGTGCTGCGATAATGAACATTGTAACCTGTTCAGACGCAGTGCTTTGTGCACTTAATGCGCTGATGGTAACGGCAAAGAAGAATGCGCATATAAGTTTCAATCTCATGTTATTATTGGTTGCCCCGATTGATAAACGTTTAAAAATTCCGACTAAATACCTTGAACTTTTCGACAAGATACATTATATCAACGACAATAAAAGAATCTACCTATTTAACTTTACCTTGTTAATTAAATTCCCTCTATCTATGATCAATCGTGCTGAAAAATTGAGTTTGCTATCCGAAATGATTGCTTTTGCTCAAACAGATGAAAATATAAAATCCATTGAATACAATTTCTTACTTAGTATTGCGAGGCAACTCGATATTTCTAGGGAAGATTTTGAATACCTCTTTGACCATCCTGTAACCTATGTCCACTTAAAATCTCATAGTGAACGTATCGTTCAGTTTCATAGATTAGTACTTTTAATGAACCTCGATCATAAAGTCTCTCCAAAACAGCTCGTAAAAATTCACAATTTTGGATTGCGAATGGGATTAAGTCATGAATCTATTAACCGCGTCTTGGATTTAATGGATAGTTTTCCGGATAAAGTTGTACCACCTGATTTTTTGATCGATATTTTTAAGGTGCAGTATAATTAATTTTATTAGGTATTAGGTATTAGGTATTAGGTATTAGGCAGGTTTGTTTATTATTTTTACTGACTACTGACTACTGACTACTGACTACTGACTACTTCACCTTTAGCTTCTCCAATTTTTCCTGATAGGCGGTAATTTCATCCCTGAAACGTGCGGCCTCCATAAAGTCCAAAGCTTTGGCTGCTTGTTCCATAGTTTTTTTGTTGTAAGGCTAATTAGTAATGATGCTATTACATTTTTATAACTCTCTTAGTTGTAAAGCTATTTTCTGATTCAATTTTTACAAAATAAATTCCAGATGGGTAGCCTTGCATTGAGATGGTCGCTTTAGATCCCATTGAACGCAAATCATTTTTTTGAATGATGCTACCTTTTACATCAATAATTGTGGCTTTTAACAAGTTGAATTTCTTTGGGTTGTTTATAGTAAATACGTCTTTGACCGGATTTGGATATAGACTTATAGCTGCATCGAGCAACTCGTTATTTCCTATGTTTAAGGTCATATCGTTTACCTTGAGGTTAAAAGAACAACTCGCTGTATTTCCGGCATAATCTGTTATTTCAAACTCAATAATGTGGTCACCCTGAGATAAATTGGTTCCAGGTGCAGGAGTCTGTAAGGTTGAGAAGCCACAATTGTCGGAAACTGTAACAAGCCCATCTATAATATAATCTGGAAGTATAAAATCTCCAGTACTTTCTACGTTCAATCCGTCTGGACAATCAATTACGGGACTAATTTCATCAATAATAATTACGTTTGCAGTTGCTGAAGCCGTATTACTACTTTGGTCTGTTACGGTTAAGTTCACCGTATTTACTCCTAGATCAGAACAACTAAAGTCAGTAACATCCAAACTTAAGGATGAAATTGAACAATTATCTGTTGAACCATTGTCAATATCTCCAGCTGTAATAGAAACAGCACCCGAAGTATCTAAAGAAACGGTTATATCTTGAGTAATCACAGTAGGATTCGTTGTATCTTCAACAGTGATTATAGCAGTTTCGGAGGCCGAATTACCACTTTGGTCGGTTACGGTCAGCGTTACCGTATTTGTACCCAAATCGGCACAGGTGAAATCACTGGTATCCAAGCTTAGATTTGCAACGGTACAATTATCGCTCGACCCATTATCAACCTCGGAAGCTAAAATGCTCGCGTTTCCAGAAGCATCCAATTGTACCGTAAGATTCTGTGCGATCACGGTAGGGTTTGTTGTATCTTCTACAGTGATTGTGGCGGTTTCGGAGGCCGAGTTGCCACTTTGATCGGTTACGGTCAGGGTTACCGTATTAGTGCCCAAATCGGCACAGGTGAAATTACTGGTATCCAAGCTTAGATTTGCAACGGTACAATTATCGCTCGAGCCATTATCAACCTCGGAAGCTAAAATGCTAGCACTACCAGAAGCATTTAACTGTACCGTAAGATTCTGTGCGATCACGGTAGGATTTGTTGTATCTTCTACAGTGATTGTGGCAGTTTCGGAAGCCGAGTTGCCACTTTGATCGGTTACGGTCAGGGTTACCGTATTTGTACCCAGATCGGCACAGGTGAAATCACTGGTATCCAAGCTTAGATTTGCAACAGTGCAGTTATCGCTCGAGCCATTATCAACTTCAGAAGCTAAAATGCTCGCGTTTCCAGAGGCATCCAACTGTACCGTAAGGTTCTGTGCGATCACGGTAGGATTCGTTGTATCTTCTACAGTGATTGTGGCAGTTTCGGAAGCCGAGTTGCCACTTTGATCGGTTATGGTCAGGGTTACCGTATTTGTACCCAGATCGGCACAGGTGAAATCACTGGTATCCAAGCTTAGATTTGCAACAGTGCAGTTATCGCTCGAGCCATTATCAACTTCAGAAGCTAAAATGCTCGCGTTTCCAGAAGCATCCAATTGTACCGTAAGATTCTGCGCTATCACCGCAGGGTTTATAACATCCTCTACGGTAATTGTGGCGGTTTCGGAAGCCGAGTTGCCACTTTGATCGGTTACGGTCAGGGTTACCGTATTTGTGCCCAGATCGGCACAGGTGAAATCACTGGTATCCAAGCTTAGATTTGCAATAGTGCAGTTATCGCTCGAGCCATTATCAACTTCGGAAGCTAAAATGCTAGCACTACCAGAAGCATTTAACTGTACCGTAAGATTCTGTGCGATCACGGTAGGGTTTGTTGTATCTTCCACAGTGATTATAGCAGTTTCGGAAGCTGAGTTGCCACTTTGGTCGGTTACGGTCAGGGTTACCGTATTTGTACCCAAATCGGCACAGGTGAAATCACTGGTATCCAAGCTTAGATTTGCAACGGTACAATTATCGCTCGAGCCATTATCAACCTCGGAAGCTAAAATGCTCGCGTTTCCAGAAGCATTTAACTGTACCGTAAGATTCTGTGCGATCACGGTAGGGTTTGTTGTATCTTCTACAGTGATTGTGGCGGTTTCGGAAGCCGAGTTGCCACTTTGATCGGTTACGGTCAGGGTTACCGTATTTGTGCCCAGATCGGCACAGGTGAAATCACTGACATCCAAGCTTAGATTTGCAACAGTGCAGTTATCGCTCGAACCATTATCGACCTCTGAAGCTAAAATGCTCGCGTTTCCAGAGGCATCTAATTGCAAAGTAAGATCTTGTGTAACAACTGTTGGATTTAAAACGTCTTCAACAGTTACAGTTGCTGATACTGTTGCAAAATTTCCATCATTATCCGTTACAGTTAAGTTTACGGTATTATCACCCAAATCGCCACATGTAAATGTGTCTATATCTAATTCAAATAGCAATTCGTTATTCGGTGTGCAATTATCTGTCGTACCATTATCAACTTCCGAAGGTAAAATTGATGCGCTGCCAGATTCATCCAGTTGCACCGTGATATTCTGAGTGATAATATCTGGAGGGAGAATATCCAGCTTATCTGTAATCGTAAGTACTACTTTGTTAGTATCTGGATAAGAGACCTCAAATGTATAGCGTTTACCATCAAAATCTATATTTTCTATCGGTGATTGTAGATTTCCTGAAGCTATAGTTCCTGAAGTGGTAGCAATAGTAAATTCATCACCAATATTGCCTTCAAATCCCATAATAATAGCCACACTTCCCTCAAATACGTTATTATTACCAGTTATGGCAAGTACATCATATTCTGTATCTGGTGTTAAGCCATTTAACTCGATTTCCAATTGTGATGTAGAAGCAGAGGTGTAATCGCCTTGTACGTTTAGAGTTCCCGGGGATAATCCAGGTGCAAAACTACCATTATTGGTATAGTTGGCTGTAGGAGGTAAATCAAAAATGCCTATACCCCTGATAACACCCGTAGTTGTGTTGGTAAATGGTCTGGAAGATGTTATTTCCAATTCACCGGACGCAATCTCAATAGTCCCAAAATTATTGAGGTCTGTAAATATTTGAGCTAATCCTGTACTTGTTGATCTACTTAAAAGCCCAAAATTGTTTAGAGTGCCGGATGTACCACTCCATGAAATATTTCCAGAATCAAACTTCATATCTATAAAGCCTGTTTCATTATTGTTGAGAACCGTATTAGCACTTGTAATCCATAGGTCGCCGTTCGATTCAAAATTAATAGTTCCATTATTTTCAAATGTTGTAGCTCCTGTGATATTTTTTGTGCCTCCAGTAGTTAAAGAAATAACTGAATTGTTTATTGCTGTTCCTCCTCCTGTTAAACTTCCATTTGTCCAATTAAAATTATTGTTCACTGTAAAATCTAGAGAAGCGGATGTCATATCTACTACATTTAAGACATTATTCCAATTTAAGGCTCCATCGATCACACCTTGCAGTGTTCCTTCAATTGTAATTTCTGTATCCAAATCAAAAATTGCGTCAGCAAAGACATTATAAGTTCCATTCAAAAACGTTTTTCCTTCGGAAATCTGAATAGAAAGCGTGCCTTCTTCTACTTGAATAGTACCGTCATTATTAGTAAAAGGTATGAGAATTTGAGCTTCTCCTGTATTAGTTGTTCTACTAATCAAACCTTGATTAACCAGTAAACCAGCCGTGCCAGACCAAGTGATGTTTCCAGAAGCAGTTTGAAGATCAATAACTCCTGATAGATTATTATTCATTAAAGAGTTCTCGTCTGCAATCCATAAGTCTCCAGCAGACACAAAATTCAGTTTGCCATTATTATTAAATGTTGAACCACCTCTTACAGCCTTGGTACTGCCAGTGTCTAAGTCTATTGTGTTATTGTTAATTAACGTACCTCCTCCTGTTAAGCTTCCAGAATTCCAGTTAAAACTAGTATCAACTGAAAAATCAAAGGTTGCTGTAGCCCCATTTGCCACAACTAAAGTACTATTCCAATTTAAAGTACCATTGATCACTCCTTGTAGTGTTCCTTCAATTGTAATTTCTGTATCCAGATCGAATACAGCATTGGTAAATACATTATAGGTACCACCAAAAAAGGTATTTGATGTGGGGTTTTGAATAGACAATATTCCAGATTCAACTTGAATAGTTCCGTTATTGTTAGTAAATGGTGTGATAATTTGGGCCTCTCCTGTAGATGTCGTCTTTTTGATTAATCCATCATTAAACAATAAACCGGCTGTTCCAGACCAAGTAATATTTCCACTGTCTTCTTGCATATCAATAATCCCTAAAGCTTTATTATTAATGCTAGAATTGACACCAATAATCCTCAAATCACCTACCGAGGCAATATTTATCGTTCCGTTGTTTTCAAATGTAGAATCTCCTGATACTACTTTTGTTGCACCAGTAGTTAGGTTCAAAATGTTGTTATTTACTACTGTTCCGCCTCCTAATAGATTGCCATCAGCCCAATTAAAGTCGTTATCAGTAGAAAAATTGAATGTGGCCGTGGTACCGACAGCAACGTTTAAATTATCATTCCAATTCAAAGTCCCATCAATATCACCAGATAATGTCCCTTCAATAGTAATTTGTGTATCCCAAGTAAAAATAGCACCAGAGAATACATTATAGGTTCCATTGATAAAACGTTTTGAAGCTGCATTTTGAATGGAAAGCTCACCAGATTCAACCTGAATCGTACCATTGTTATTGGTAAAAGGAATGATGATTTGCGCCTCTCCTGTTGAGGTGGTCTTTTTAATAAGTCCTAGATTGTTTAAGGTGCCTGATATCCCAGACCAGGTAATATTCCCTGAATCTGCCTGCATATCAATAATTCCTGATGACGTGTTGTTCAAAATACTATTTTCGGTAATCCGCAAATCGCCATTTGAAGCAATAGTCATAGTACCCTCATTTTGTAAAGTCATCCCGCCAGAAATATTTTTTGAACTACCGGTTAGCATATGTAACACTCCTTGATGTGTTAGGGTACTTGTACCACCATTAAGCGTTCCTGAATTCCAATTTATAATTGTATTCACTCCAAAAGTTGAAGGGTCAGTAAAGTTTAAACTGTTACTCATTTCAAAAGTTGAATTCCCTTGAACATCTATGGATTTAACGGTACCTGCAATATTGAGTGTAACAGTAAATCCCGTAGGGATTATCACATCATCAGATACAGTAGGAACCATGTTAGTATCCCAGTTATCAGTGTTATTCCAATTTGTGTTAGCGCCTAAACCGGTCCATGTGGTTTGGGCGATTGCTATTGTAGAAGATATATGCAATAGTATAAATAGTAAAATTCGTTTCATAATACAGCTATATAAATGTTTATATAGCCACATCGAAACAATAAGAAAATGTCATCAATGGAAATTAATGGGGCCTAATTCTGACAATTTTAGGTCTACTACTTTACTTTTAGCTTCTCCAATTTTTCCTGATAGGCGGTAATCTCATCCCTAAAACGTGCGGCCTCCATAAAGTCCAAAGCTTTGGCTGCTTGTTCCATTTGTTTGCGTTTTTCTCTTATTTTCTTTTCAAGCTGGGATTTTGTTAAATACTCACTTTCTGGTTCAGCAGCGAGTTTCGCTTCGAGTTCGGTTCGGTACGTACTCACGGAGTTTTTTGCCAAGGCACTATCTAAACTTTTGTTTAAGGCTTTTGGTGTAATGTTATTTGCCGTGTTATAAGCGATTTGTTTTTTCCGGCGGTAATTGGTTTCGTCAATCGTCTTTTGCATACTTTGGGTAATCGTATCCGCATACATAATGGCTTTTCCATTAAGGTTACGTGCCGCTCTACCAACGGTTTGGGTCAACGAACGATTGGAGCGCAAAAAGCCCTCTTTATCGGCATCAAGAATGGCGACCAAGGATACTTCAGGTAAATCCAAACCTTCACGAAGCAGGTTGACGCCCACCAAAACATCAAAAATACCCTTGCGTAAATCTTGCATAATTTCGACGCGTTCTAAGGTATCCACATCACTATGGATGTAACGACAGCGAATAGAAATTCTTGTCAAATATTTTACTAACTCTTCCGCCATGCGTTTGGTCAATGTTGTGACCAAGGTGCGTTCGTCTTTTTCAACACGCTCTTGAATTTCTTCAATTAAGTCATCAATTTGATTTAAACTCGGACGGACTTCGATAATCGGATCCAATAAACCTGTTGGACGTATCACCTGTTCCACATATACACCACCAGTTTTTTGCATCTCATAGTCTGCAGGAGTTGCTGACACATAAATGACCTGATTTTGAAGGGCTTCAAACTCTTCAAACTTTAGAGGTCGGTTATCCATAGCCGCAGGTAACCTAAAACCGTATTCGACGAGGTTTTCCTTACGGCTTCGGTCGCCACCATACATGGCATGGACTTGCGAAATGGTCACATGGCTTTCATCTACTACCATAAGATAATCATCTGGGAAATAATCCAATAGGCAGAATGGCCTTGTCCCTGGTGCTCTTCCATCTAAATAGCGCGAATAGTTTTCAATACCCGAACAATACCCTAATTCTCGAATCATTTCCAGATCAAATTCTGTACGCTCTTTAAGACGTTTGGCTTCTAGGTGTTTGCCTATATCTTTAAAATAATCGTGTTGTACCATCAAGTCATCTTGTATATCACGTATCGCATTTTGGAGCACGTCAGGTGATGTTACGAACATATTCGCGGGATAGATATTTAAGCGATCGTAGCGCTCAAGAATTTCATTGGTATGTGCGTCAAAAGCTTCAATTTCTTCTATTTCATCGCCAAAAAAATGAATTCTAAAGGCGTTATTTGCATAGCCTGGAAACACGTCAACAGTATCGCCTTTTATCCTAAAATTCCCATTTTTAAAGTCCGCTTCGGTTCTGGAGTATAAGCCCTGTACCAATTGGTGCAAAAGCTTTGTACGAGAAATAATCTGATCCCGTTCTATGGTGATGACATTTTTTTGAAACTCAACAGGGTTTCCAATGCCATATAGGCAAGATACTGAAGCCACGACCAAAACATCACGGCGTCCAGAAAGTAGGGAAGAGGTCGTACTCAGTCGCATCTTCTCAATTTCCTCGTTGATGGATAAATCCTTCTCTATGTATACACCAGACACAGGAATATAAGCCTCTGGTTGATAATAATCATAGTAGGACACAAAGTACTCCACAGCATTATCGGGAAAAAACTGTTTAAACTCCGAGTATAACTGCGCTGCTAAGGTTTTGTTATGCGCCAAAACTAAGGTGGGGCGTTGCACTTCCTGTATAACATTGGCCACGGTGAACGTCTTACCGGAACCGGTCACACCAAGTAAAGTTTGATAAGGTTCCCCTTCTGTAATACCATTGGCCAATTGTTGTATAGCTTCTGGTTGATCTCCTGTAGGTTGAAACTCTGATTCTATCTTAAATCGCATCTTGCAAAGTTACGATAAAGATTGTCTTTAATCAATGGTTAAAAGCCTTAGATAGCCTATAAAAAGAAGAGGAAACAACATGGCATAAGCTTTGTCATTTCCTCTTGCACCTGATTAATAGCGTCTTTAATATTTTTAATTGCTTGGCTGAAATTTTGGATGTCCAGTCTGCCATAGCATAAATGAGAATACGTTTGAAAATTCTTCAAGTGTTTTTGAGAAGGCCACACCACCACCATGGCCGCCTTCAAAATCCGTGAATAATAAGATGGGTTCTTCATCTTGATCTGCGGCCTGAATACGTGCCGCAAATTTTGCAGGCTGCCAAGCAATGACTCTAGGATCATTCATTCCGGCGGAAATCCATAATGCAGGATAGTCGACACCTTTTACGATATGATGAAAGCTATCCATTTCCAAAAGTCCTTTAAATTCATCGGCATCTTTTACCGTTCCGAACTCCGGGATATTTATAGGGCCATTTGGGGATGCTTCTTGGCGTACCGTATTCATGCAACCCACCATAGGTGCTGCGGCCTGAAATAAGTCTGGCCGTTCGGTGATGGCTCGCCCTACAAAAACGCCACCAGCACTGCCACCGGCGATTCCGATTTTACCTTTGCTAGTATATCCATTTTCTATGAGATATTCGGCCGTTGCAATAGCATCTTTCCATGTATTTGGTTTGGTCAATTTTTGTCCAGCTTTATGCCAATCTGCTCCTAATTCACCACCGCCACGAACATGCGGTACAACAAATACAACACCATAAGATGTCAGTACTAAATTTAAAGGGGAGAAATTGGGTTCCATAGAGATACCATAGGCACCATAACCTAAAAGTACTGCGGTATTACTACCATCTAATTGAATCGTTTTATCGTAAATGATCGATACTGGAACTTTAACGCCGTCATGCGAGGTGATCATCACTTCCTTGGCTCTGATATTGTCCAATTCGGGAAATTCAACTGGGGCTGCGAGTTCCTCCAATTCAAATGTGTTGGATTCTGGATGATAGCGATAGCGCTTGTTGGGCGAAGTCCATCCCGATATGGTAAACCAAACATCGGAGGATCTGGAATTTTTAGTAGAGACATTTGCAAAACCTGCCGTAAATGGAAATTTTAACTTCATCTCTTGTCCTTTGTTTGGTAAAAAATAGCCATGGGCCTCAACACCATTCTTAGTCGTAACATAATAAAGACCATCCGTTGTGACCGCCATATCCGTAATGGTTTCATCTGGTTTTTCGGGGACTAAAAGTGTTGCATTAGCTACGCTGGGTTGATCAATAGGCGCTTTTAGAATCTTTTTGTTCGGAGCATTGTTAAAACTCATGTAATACATATGATCTGTCCCTACCCAAGCTACCTCAATTTGGTCTTCACGTTTGGTCATCGGCTGCCAATTTAAAACTGAATTTTCATCGTAATCAGCGATATAAGTTTTTAATCTGTTATCAACACTTTGTGCATATCCAATAAACTTATTAGCATCGGCATCGTATCGAGCTGATGGAAATTCGTCAGGCCCAATATCTAGGTCAGGATTATTTTTTCGGGATAAGATGACCTTATCTGTCATTGGGTCCGTACCTACATAATGCACATAGGTGGTAAGATTTTTATATCTGTCCATTTCAGTAACATCGGCAGAGTTGGCCTTTGTATAAATAAAAGCGTCGTCTTTTGGTAACCAAGACACACCTCTTGCTAGCGCTATAAAATCTTTTAAAAGTTGTCCATTGGCATCCATCAATTGTATTTCCGCATTTTCCGAACCATTCGCTGCAAAAGCGACGGCGATAAGATTTCCTTTATAATTTGGTTGAATGCCATAAATAGTGAATTTCTCATCGTTTTCGGGTTTATAGTCTTTAGGATCGAAAAGCAATATTTCCTCACAACTAAAACAAGAACGTTTGTATAATTTGCCAAACTCTTCGCCTGCTTTTTTATTGATATAGAAGTAACCATCATTATCCGTAATATGAACATTTGAAATGCGATCGCCTTGTCTCATAAATAAACTGATCATCAGATTTTTTAGATCTTGTTTACCTGGAACTTTGCTCATGATGTCTTCAGCGTATTTGGTGTTGGCCTTCATCCAGTCTAAGACGTCTTGGTCTTGTAAATTTTCCATATAACGATATGGATCTTCTAATTGTTGGCCATGATAGTTATCGGTAACTGCGCGTTCAGGCATTAGTTTCGGTTTATTCTGAGCATACAAAACAGTCGTGAGACATGCTAGAAAGGATAGGGTTAACGTTTTCATTTTGAAATTTAATTGCTATTTATGGATTAGTATTTGAAGTTTTATTGACTGTGGAATGCAGATGTTTAATCTTCCACCGGCCATCGATTTTTTGCCGAATTTCTGTGACCAATAAAATCAGTATAGGTAATTGTATTTTCATGCTTTAGAATAAAATTTATAGCAGGTATATTCATGATTTTGGACTTTAGTACACTTTGTAAATCGACATGGAGGAGTTGTTCAGTACTTTAGGTAAATTTCCGGTCGTTGTAAATCCTGCCGTGATCCGGTATGTAATGACATCGCCCTGATTTAAGGCTAACTGTTCGGAAAATGTCATTTGCTGTGACCATTGGTCACTATAGTCGTGTGTAAATTGCTTACCCGTAGCTGCCTTAAAGGCACCATTGACATATATTTTAGAGACGATGGCAATTTCATTAGCATCATCAAAGTTGATTTGAAGTTTATTGCGAATGACATAAACCCCTGTATACGGTATGGTATAAGAATGGTTGGTAGCATTAAAAACACCACCACCATAATTATGTTCCGCATATTCAAAGTTGAGCTGTTGTTCTGTGACATTTTGTAGGGTTTGTAATGTGCCAATGACATTCAATCTACATTTAAAAGCCACATTTGTATGCGATGACGTTTGTGCATCAACATATTCTTTTGTGGCTAATGCCTTGTTCCCAACACTTTCTATTTGAGCATTAGTCATGGAAGGTGCCGAAAGTATGCCATTTTGGTCGATGATTAAATCCGCTGAGTCGTTGGTTCCGAGAATTAAAGCATTGCTGTTGGTATACATTCGGGTAATACCAGCACCGCCCCCACCAGTAGCAACACCTATTCTAAAATTATGGGCTAGGCTTCCAATTCTAAAATCACCTGGGTTGCCTGCTTCTAAATTCCAATCGCCGCCTGCAATATCTAAGGTAGCCTCTGGATCACTAATGCCCAAGCCCAAATGTCCTTCTGAGCTTATTCGCATATATTCATTAAAATTCGAATTGCTGTCGTTATAACTTGCGAATAGAAAATCGTATTCAGGGGCCCAGGTCATGGATGGATCTGGATACAAATCACTGCCACTGAAGAACCGCACAAATTTTGATTTATCGCTGTTAGACATGTTGAAACTTGAAGCTTCTTCTAGTGATGCAGACCTAAGATCCAAAGTGTGTTCGGGATTTTCGCTATTAATTCCAACCGCATAATTTGTGGTGTTAATATGGTTACCATTTTTCTTCCATTCATTGTCCTCCGAGGTTAAAGCATAGGGGACTGCCATAAATTGTGTTGTCCCAAAATCGACCAAACCCGATCCTGTATTTATTTGAACGTTGAGAAAGTGCTCGTCACCGCCCCAATTAATAGTACCGAAGTCATCACTGCTTATTCCTTTACCTATGGATGTTATAATGAATCCATTCGAATCTGTACTTAATACATGGCTTTCCTGATAGACGTTATCCGTCAATTCAGCGCCTTTATAGATGATGAATTGAATGCTTACAGGTGAAGCCGATAGAACGTTACCATTAGCATCCTTAATAAGCGCTTTATAATGAATACCATTCTGGGCAATAATCATCCCAGTACATAGGAGTAAGGCGAAAATAGAAAGTACTTTTTTCATGATGTCTAGCCCTGTGTCTTATCAAATACAACGGTTTCGCCTTGATTATCCGTAACAGATAGTTCGGTTTCGGATATACTATTTATGGTAGCAATAATGACATCCGTACCCAAGGTAATGGTTATGGTCAAGCCATTCAGCGTATAGGTCGCATTCAGAATACCTTCAGATTCGCATGGACCAGAATTATCACTGAACGATTCTACCGTAACCGTATTGTCCGTATTGAATTTAAAGGATGAATTTTTCTCACAGTCCGATAAAGTTCCTGGAGATCTGGATTCCTGATACCATACACTGGCTGTTAATAGTTCTGAGGTTGTTGGCATGTTATCTCCTGATGAATCGTCATCGCTACTGCAGGATAATGCGCATATACAAATTGATATTAATAGTACAATCACAATTTTTTTTGAGAGATGAGATATAGCTATGTCGTTGAGGTTTCTTACTAAATTCATTGGTTTTTAATTATTGGTTAATAGCTTGTTCTAGATGGTCAACACGGGCTAAAAGTGCTTCTAGAGTTTCTTGTAATGTTAGATTTTGTTTGTTTTGTTGATGCACCGTCGCTTTTAAGTTTTCGATGAGTTCCTGTTGTTCCTGAATGGCATTAATAAGTACAGGGACGAGATCGGAATAATAGACGCCAAGCCGTTCGAGTTCTTTTTTTATCAGTGAGCCAGTAGCCTCGTCAGTTTCCCAACTATGAGATTTGACAACTTCAGGTATTATAGCTTGAAGATCCTGAGCAATAAGCCCTAGTTTAGTATCAGGGTTTGAATTGCTTTTCCAATTAAAACTTACAGGTTGCATTTGAAGAACTTCATGGAGTCCATAGTGTAGTGCTTTGATGTTTTTCTTTTCGCGACGATCGGAGGTATTAATGGTTCCATCCGTTGCCCATACTTGTGTCCATCGATTTGAAGGGTTACCAAGCCTAAACGAATTATCATTGTCTGGTATTAAACTGGCGTTTACGGATAATTGATTGCTGCCTGTATCTTCAATGGTTTCTGTGCCAATTTGTAAACGATTACCCATTTCTACATTGCCACTTTCATTGACATTAAAAACACTTGTCGTATTTTGACCAGAACGAATTAAAAAGTTACCTGCCTCATTTTCATTATAATCTAATTGTACAACTACCGCGTCGTAACTGCGTAAAAACATATCGCTACCTCCTCTTTCTGGATTTGTAGAAATAATACCATTGGCTGATAAAGAAGAATTATTTGAACTTCCTAAGATAATATCAGGTACATTATCAGCATTACTGTCACCACTTGCATATAAACCTGCTGTATCACCAAAGAATGCTCCACCATAGTTATCTGAACTGGCAAATACAGCATCAGACTGGGAATCAAGTATTCTAATTCCATTAATAGATGGAGACTGAATAGAGATACCAGTATCTATTCCGTCAGGAATAAGTATTCCATTAAATGCTGCATTTATACCATTAATAGGTTCATGATTTATTACTATTCCATTAAAAGCAGAAGTAATTCTTAGTCCATCGCTAGTAGAGTTTATTGTGTGACGACCCGATTTTATAACGGTTAAAGCATTACTTCTTTCACTATTAGAAGTACCATTACCAATTTCAAAAAGTGGATCGTTATTATTCCATTCCGTTGGGTTTCCACCTCCAACGTTGTATCTTCCTATTGCTGTTGCTCCTTGCGAGTTTGCTACAGTATTAATGCCTAATGCCGTTGATAATGAGCCGGATGCTGTTGTACCATTTCCCATTGCTGTAGCACCTGCACCAGATGCAGTTGTACCGATTCCCATAGCTGTTGAAGTTCCGCCAGATGCTAGCGTGTTTTGACCGGTGGCAGTTGCAAAATTGCCAGAAGCCGTAGTATTAAGTCCTGATGCCAGAGAAAAATCGCCAACAGCCCCACCTTGGGTTGATGGATTTGCGTTAAAAGAGGTGCTTAAATCTACAGCATTATCACCAATATCTGTATAAAAATCAGGATCACGACCAACCAATCGCCAACCATCATTGCCGCCCTCATTAATCAGTTCTAGCCCTGAGACATTATCTGCTTCACCCGCTCTGCTCGCATAAAATGATCGTGGTATAGCACTAATGGGTTCGTCACCAAAATCTACAAAAGTACCATCCTGCTCCAAGTCAATTTGGATATGGAGCACATTGGCGCGTTCCCAAGGTATGGTTGCAAAATCACCAAGAGTACTTGTGCCTTCTCCGATTTCAAGACGAGCAATACCGTTTTGGTCGGTTGTAGCGGTTTGGTCTTCTTCGTAAAAGATAGTACCACCACTAAATTGGATACTGAATTGAAAATCGATGGCTTGATTGGCTACGACATTACCATTGGTATCTTTAATTAGTGCTTTGTAATTAATACCATTCTGGGCGGTAATGCTCAAAGTAAAAAGCAAGCTTAGAAGTGTGATTTTCAGTTTCATTTTTTAAATTTTATTGAGGATACCACCGTATTGTTATTCATTATATTGAGTTGGTACATCCCGTCTTTTAGGTGATCTACAGCGATATACAGTTGTGAAGGAAGCGTATGTTCCTCTTCTTTTTTTGAGTTAGTTTTAGTCATTTAGAGGGCAATTAATATCTTGCAATGACAAAGCTAGCCGTGGGGTAGTGGACGATATATGACATATGTTTCAATAGGTAATACATATGTAACATGATTGATAAGTCCAGTAAAATCAGGTATTTTGCCGATCGGCAAATTGAGAAGGTGTTTCCTTATATGCGTTTTTAAAACATTTTATGAAGTAGCTTGGCGAGTTGAAGCCGACCATATAAGCGACCTCAGATGTGTTAACTTGCTGCTTTGCTAGAACATCCTTAGCCAAAAGTAAACGTTGGGACCTTATAAATTCTGAAGTGGTCATTCCAACCACCGCTTTTAGCTTTCTATGCAGTTGGGTTCTACTCATTAGCATATGTTTGCTAAACGCTTCGGAGGTAAACTCAGGATTGACGAGATGTTCATCTAAAACCGTTTTAAGACGTTGCATGAATTCGGCTTCAACAGAAGTCACTTCTAAGGCCTTGGTTAGAATTGGTTGTTCGTTAAAACGTTGTTTAAGTTGCTCGCGAATTTCAATCAGTTTGGTAACGCGTACTTTGAGAATATCTGCGTTGAATGGTTTTGTAACATAGGCATCGGCGCCAGTTTCCAAACCTTCACGTTTTTGCTCCTGGGTTACTTTAGCCGTCAGCAAGATGATAGGAATATGACTGGTAAGTTCATCATTTTTCAAAGTGTTGCACAGCTCAATACCATTGAGTTCTGGCATCATGATATCACTGATGACCAAATCGGGTAGTTCTTTTCTAATAAGGTCTAGGCCTTTTTTAGAACTTGTGGTTTTGATCACATGGTATTGGTCCGTAAATACAGAGGCCACAAAATCCAATATTTCTAACTCATCATCAATGACGACAATTGTCGATGCATCTTTTTCGACTTTTGAGCTTAGCTTCTCAATGGGTTCCTGTGGCTTCGTCTCCGAATCAAGCAGTTCATAATCTTGATAGGCGTCTTTATGAATGGGCAATGTCACACTGAACTGGACTTTGCTATCTTGAAGTGTATTAGCCAAGATGGTACCTTTGGACAAGGTGACCAAATCCTTAACTAGGGCTAAACCAACACCAATACCTTCTGAGGCCTCATTATTTTGATAGAAACGTTCAAAAAGCTTCCCTAATTTATCAGCTTTAATTTGATTGTTCTGATTGATGACAGAAAGAAAAAGTTGCTCATCCTTCATTTGGGCATCAAAATAAACGGCGGTGTTTTTTGGGGCATATTTAATCGCATTAGAAAGTAGGTTGGATCCGATTTTTTCGATGATATCCTTGTCGAACCAACAATTTTCGAGTTTCTCGATCGAGGAGTGAATCGCAATGTGCTTGTCCTGAGCTTTGTAATAAAATGCTGAAACCAATTGCTTCAACAAGATACCCAGATTACCTTGGGTAACTTTCAATTTTATCTGTCCCGCATCAATAAGGGATAAGTCCATCATTTGATCGACCAAACCTAATAATCGTGTTGCATTTTGCTTTACAATCTCTAATTCTTTGCGATTGGTGTTGTCGAGATTATCTTTAGCCAATTGTTTATCTATGGGGCCCGAAATCAGGGTTAAAGGCGTTCTAAACTCATGGGAAATATTGGTGTAGAGTTTGGTTTTAAAATCATCGAGTTGTTTCAAACGTTCGGTTTCGGCATGCTCGAGGCGCACTTGGGTTTCCAATTTCCATTTGAACCTAAAATAACTATAGACGGTATATAAGGTAAATGCAATCAATAGACCATATACGGTATAGGCCAAATTAGTTTTAAACCATGGCTTAGCAATAGTAAAGCTAAAGGTTTGGGGTGTTTTATTCCATATCCCTTCATAATTACTAGACATGACCTTAAAGGTGTAATCGTTAGGTGGTAAGTTGGTGTAATGCGCAATATTTGAATAGTCAGAGGCGGACCAATCGCGATCATGATTTTCGAGTTTATAACTAAAGAAGTTTTTTTCTGGATGTGAAAAATGAAGACTTGCGAAGGTAAAAGTCATCGTGTTTTCACTGTGCTTGAATTCTTGATTTGGTATGGTTTGATGCTCGTTACCAAACACTTCAAACTTAGATATAATCGTTTTGGGTTGTACCTCATTATAGGTAATGTTTTTGGGATGGAACCAATTTAGGCCTTCAATTCCGCCAAAATATAATTGGCCGTCATTATCCTTAAAATAGGCACCGGTATTAAACTCGTAGGCTTGCAAACCGTTAATAATAGAATAATTTTCCACATAGTGTTTGTGGGGATGATTTGGCGTAAATCGAGAAATTCCCTTATTGGTACTTACCCAAAAATTATCATTATCATCCTGCAGAAGGCCGTAAACCACATTATTTGCTAAGCCATATTCATATTCAAATTCTTGGACCTCCAGGGTGGTTTCGTGAATATTTTTAATCCCATTGCCATTGGTACCGATCCATAAGGTGGCATCTGTATAGTAAAGCGATTTTATTTTATCTTCGACTTCATTGATTTTCTTAATGGTTTTGGATGCTGTATTTAAGACATATAATCCATGGGTGTCCGTGCCTATCCATAAGGTATTTTCGTCCCCTTGCTCTATGGTTCTCACATTATTTGGGAGCAAGGAGTTATTACTATTATAAACTTCAGTAATCCCATTGGCCAAACTAAATTTTATAAGACCATTGGTACGTGTACAAAGCCAAATATGCCCGAGCTTATCCTCATATATTTTCCATATGGCATTGTTGTCTAAAGCAGGTAAGGATTGAATGCTACCATTGGGTTTTAAGATTTGTAAACCTGTGGATTGGTGACCAATCCATAGATGATTATCGACAGCGAGCAAACTCATAATTCTGTTGCTCGATAAATCCGAATTTTGGGTTGTAAGAGTTTGGAAGCTATTTTGTTTTCGATTGATTTTAGTCAAGCCTTTTCCAGAAGTACCGAGCCATATGGTACCCAAAGCATCTACGGCTATTGAACGTATAACGTCTACGTTGATGTCTTCGGGGACTTGTTTGCTCGTTATGGTATTAAACTTAATTAAATGTTCATCATAAAAACTTAAACCTGCCCCATCCGATCCAAACCAAATATTACCAGTAATATCCTCATATATCTTTAGGATATCGTTATAATGCAAGGCAAAAGGATTTTCTTTATCTGCCTTAAAATTCTTAAAGGCATTGGTTTCGTCTAATAGATAAAGTCCATCTCCATAGGTGGCTACCCATAAGCGTGCTTTAGAGTCTACAAATAAATCTTGAATGTTTAAGTTTTTAGCCTCTGTGTTTAGCAGAGTGGACAAGGCTCCAGATTGCAAATCCATTGCGATTAAACCATGGCCATAAGTGCCAAAAAGCAATTGCTGACCGCGTTTAACAATACTACTCACCGCATAGGGTTCTGTATCATTTAGATGGGCAATCGTATTGTTCTCAATCTTAAAGATACCTTTACTGGTCCCTAAATAAATCGAATTGTCAACCCTACTAATCTCAAAAACCGAGGTTTGCTTTAGCTCTTGCTTAGAGACCGCTATGACTTTTTGTGTGTTTAGGTCTACTGATACCAATCCATTGTCTAATGTACCTACCCATAAAGTTGATTTGTTTTTTCTATGTATGACAGTACCATTTTTGATCGAAGTGATAGAATCGAAAGTCCGAGTGTTGTAATTGTATTTTTCAATAATCTCATTAGAACTATAAGACCACAGGTCACCAAAACTATCAGTGATTAATTGTCCTAATTGTGCATAATTAGAACGGGTCACATCTTGGTATTGTTTATTATAGTAGGTAAATGTCCGTCCATCATATCGATTAAGACCATCCTGTGTTGCAAACCATAAATAACCAATAGAATCTTGGGCCATACTAACCACACTATTCTGTGAAAGGCCGTCACTTACCGTTAGATTTCTAAATGAAAATTGCTTAGCACCTTGCGACCAGATAAAGTGGGTACACAAGATGGCGTATAAGCAACATAACTTTACTTTGTGGGTAAGCATAAAGTAAAGTTATAGAAAGGCCATAAATAAATCAAAGGTTGCAAGCTATTCTTTGATTAATCTCTTGGTAATTGTGGTATCATCGACTTTAATCTTCATAAGATAAACGCCTGAATTTAAACCGCTAATATCGATAGTTTTGGTCTTGTAGGTATTTACGAGCTTACCCGTAATATCATAAAGCGCTACACGGTCGAGGCCTGATGCAGTTGTAATTATAACTTGATCTTTGGCTGGATTTGGATAAATACTCAAGTGGATGTTTGATAAATCCACGTCATCTGTGTTAAGGATATTAAACAAAAATGTGCCTTGCCCCGAAGCAATACCCGAAAAATAATTTTGGGTTGTCGTACTATCAATATTTGAGTTAAAGAAACTATCGATAGAACCTCCCAATCCCATGGCAATGGGGTCGGAGTTACTTAAAATTTCTAGGGCTCCTGATGTGGGCATATTTGAAATGTCAAAAGTGACGATTACAAAAGGGACGCCATTGGTATGAGAGAGGATGGTCTGACCGGGAGGTAAATTCATAGCAAAACCATCACGAGTCCCATCACCAAGACCTAAGCCTGTAAGCTGTCCGGCGGTAAATTCGGTAGTTCCCCAAAGACGTCCATTGAACGTGCTTACGTTAGAAATGTCAGCATTTCCTGCTGGCAACATCAAGGCAAAACCTATATCTGAGATATCGGTGTTTGTGCCGTCAAAATCTGGAATAGCTACAATAGAAAAATTGTAACCGCCATTGTGCTGAATGCCAAATTCATAGCCTTGGGCATAACCTAAGACACCTATAAGAAGTGCCATCATTAAAGTGTAATATTTTTTCATAATTAGTGGGTTTTAATTGGTTGTTGGAGGTACTGTTGAATTAATAGTGTAGGTAGGGAATCCTAATATATTTCCAGGAAATGCAAGTACATTGTCTTTTATAATATTGCTGTCGTTGTTTGAACCTGAAAATCTTGTGAGTGTGTTTAGATCCGCATCAAAACTTAAATAACCACTTGAGGAAAAGGTTATAAAGTTTAGAATGTTTAAGGGGTCAGCAAGAATAAAGTCCTTTACCGCATTTGCGTCGCTATTACCCCCAGAGAATTGAATGGCTTTATCACCATTAGCATCACCAGCCCAAAGTGCTGTTTCTCCTGATCCCAGTGCAACTTGAGCGTTGCTCCCAAATGTTGAAAATCCCGAGTTTTTAAAATCGATAATTACGGTGCTAGTATCATCAAACTGAACAGGATTTGCACTCATGGCGCCGAGATGATTTCTATGCTGAATGGCAATGTAATAGGTATTTTTTGGAATATTGAGAGTAACATCCGAAAAGCCATCGGTGTCGACGATATCGCCATCGCGCTGTAAAAGTGCCGAACGCCCTTGGATCTGCTTTTGGTTATCATTGTTAGCTCTAATAGATAGCCATACCCAATCGACTATGGCATCATTTCCAGTGGTATTAAAAACTGAAGCATCGCAAGTTGCGGCATCTTCGTAAGGAGAGGTGGTCGGCAAATCACCAACAGTTCTCAAATCGTCATTCATCAATCCTATGTCCACCGGATTTAAAATCGGCCCCTGCAATAAGACTTGGGCATTAATTTGCAACTTAAATTCGGGGTTGATAAAACCTTCTGAAATTGAGACGCCAGAGGCTGAACGCTCTGCTATAAATACTTCACCTATAGTATAAAGTATTTCAATTCCACCAGCGGTAGCTGAAGCCCCTCCGCTATCAATACTATATTTTTCAATTGTTTGAGCGGCTCCTGTAGATATACAGCTCATTACAAATACAACTATTACTAAATTTTTCATATTTCAAAATTCTTTAAATACCTATGGATAGAACTTTACATATGTTACAAATGATAGCACAGATGTAACATTAGTTGTTTTCTAGGGCTTCTAAACGTGTTCTTAACTGATCATTTTCTTTTTTTAGTTCTTGAATAGCTTTAACCAAATAAGGTACTATACCTGTATAATCCACAGCCTTAAATTGAATTTCTTCAGTAGGCGTCGCACCAGCTTCAATCTCTTCTTGGGTTGGCGCTGGTCGTGTAGCAGTTTTTACTAGCTCTGGCATTACTTTTTCTAAATTTTGTGCTGTGAAACCTGTTCGTAATCCTCTAGGTAATTTCATATCACCATATTGATCATTTTTGTAAGTGTAATTTTCAACCGGTAAATTCAAAATTTTGTTTAATGCGCTCTCGTTTGCAGGTGTTATATTTTTCTTCAAGTTTTCATCTGAAGGTAAATAGCTCCCAGTCGTAAACACATCACCATCGAAATAACCTGCATATTTATCTCCAGAGGAAGTGGAATTAAGAATTGTTGCATAGACTGCATAAACCAAACCTGTTCCATTGTCATTTTCGGCAAGTGCTCTTATACCATAAGCATCACCTACGCTAGTGCCTCTATTTGTTCCCCAACCATAGTAACCAAGAGCATCACCTCGTAAATTTTCGATCTGCGTACGAATACCATATGCCGCTGCAAACGCCACAGTATTTGTTTTATCTACATCTATAAACATCCCATATTGGGTACCAGCATCTGTGTCACTCCCATTTTGACGAATATTAATTGATCGTTGTGATAAATTGTCATTATTTATCTCAACGAGATATGCTGGTGTTTCATCATTAATACCAATAAAGCCATTTTTAAGTAATGTAAATGCATTATTTCGATTTGCATCATTTGAACCATTGCCAATCTCGAAAAGAGGATCGGAATCGTTCCAGTTATTTGATGCGCCACCTCCAATATTATAACGACCAAAAGCTGTTGAATACAAAGATTGCGCTTTAGAATTAAAGCCAGTTGAAAACGATCCCAATCCTGAAGCTTCTGTAAATCTACCAGTAGCCGTAGCATAACTTGATGATGCAATGTTCGAATTTCCAAAAGTAGTAGAGAACGATCCAGAGGCAATATTCTCAGTCCCTAATGCGACGGATCCAATACCTGTAGCACCAAAAGATGAAGACGATGTAGCACTTATGCTTAAATCTACAGCATCATCGCCTATATCGCCATAGTTGTTTGGGTCTGAAGCAATGAGTCTCCAGCCAGTATCACCATCTTCGGTTATTTGTTCTAAACCACTCGGTGTGGTGATACTTGGTAAGTTATCCAAATCGTTGTAATCGCCACTAAATACATTTGAAGCCGTCCTTGCCGCATAAGCATATGGTACGGCCGCAAATGGTGTCGTTCCCATATCCTCTAATCCACCCCCTAAATTTATTTGTACGTTTAAATAATGCGTATTGGATATCCAGTCAATAGTGGCGAAAGACCCAACCAATGGCGTTCCAGACCCAATACCCAAAATAACAATACCATTATTATCAGTGGTGGGAGTGTGATTTTCTTGATAAATGATGGTGCCATTTTCTGAAGCCTCCCTAATTGTAAATTGTATTACAATTAAGTCGTCAGCAATGACATTGCCGTTACCATCTTTGATAACAGCTTTATAATTAATAGCACTCTGGGTGAACCCAAAAAGGCCTATGACTAGAAAAAGAGTAACGCAAAAAGTTTTCATGATGTGATGATTTAGTAGTTCATTCAATTTAAATGTATACTACTTATCTTGTACTCTAAAGACAGATTGTAAATGTGTGCAGCATTGCTGCATAATATGTAAATTTGAGTGTATAGGTGTAGAATTGGTTTAAAGCGCAATCGTCTTTTGGTACAATTCACGAATAGTAAAAGTGCGTTGCGGTTTTATTTGAAAATATCACACTTATACATTTTTGATATGAACTTTAATTCATATTAGGTATTATTACTCATATAATTTCAAAGTAGTCTAATTTTTCAAGTGCGTTTTATAAGCAAAATATCTGTACTCTTTTTAATGACGATTACTGTTTGGTTCTCTGAAGTCCAAGCACAAATGGATACTGTTTTTATCGAAAGTGCTAAAGTATATGATACCCTATCTGAAAATGAGAAGAAGTATAAATTGATAGCAACTTTACATGATGGACTTAAAAGTTTATCAAAAAGTGAAATAGAAGACTTATCTAAGTTACACGAAAATTTTATTTTAAGACTAGTTGTAGCTGATTATTGGAAATTGAAGAAAGATTATGAAAAGGCTGGAGAGCTTTTTAAATCTCTGGAAGAGGATCTTCTAAGAAAAATGCCTATCGATTATGTGTTATTGGCTGTTTTAAGAAGAAAGAGCAGCTCAAACATGTCTTTTCAAAAATTTGATTTTAAAAAAGGGATTGAAGATTTAGAGGTAGGTTTGGAGTACGCCAAAAAAGCAAAAGTCGATAAGCAGATTATAGGTTTTCACTCTAATTTGTCTTTTTATTATACCATGGTTGCGGATTATGAAAAATGTTTATACCATAATAGAGTCTGTTATGATTTAGCTATGGAATTAAGGGATACCACCAGAATTGTAAATTCCTTAAAAACCATACTAGAAAATCTTAGCATTACAGATAATAGTAAAGATGCTCTTAAAGTTTGGTGGCAGATAAAGCCTTTTTTAAAGAATTATGATCATCCTACGACTGTATATCAAACCGTAACAGATGCATTTATTAAGACAAAGCAGATAGATTCCGCCTTATTTTACAGTGATCTTTTATTTAAGATTGATAGTGTTAAAGATAATGGCTATGAACGAAGTGAGAATAAGTTTTACAGAGGGAAGGTTTTAAGGCAGTCAAATCAACAAGATGAGGCAAAAGATATGTTTCTAAGCAGTTATAAAGATGCCAAAGATTATAACAATGTCACAGTAGAGATTCTGTCTGTGTTAAGTCTTGCTCAAATGTACCTCAATGAAAATCAAGTAGAAAAAGCACTGAATCTACTACAATCTACTTATCCGCGTACAAATAATACAAGAGTTTTTTATAAAGCGCATACGGAGTTGTTGCTCTCAAAAGCATATGAAGCTATGAACGTCCTAGATTCGGCATTGTATTACCGAAATAAGTACGATACTAACATAGCCATTGAAAATAGAGAAATAGCCAAAAAACAGGCCATTCTTGCTAAAGTAGAACTTGATGTGGATAATTATATCATTGAAAATAAGTCTTTAGTTGCATCCAATGAGATCTTAAATGATAAAGTTTCAAAAACTACCACTGCCAGAAATATTTTGATTTATTCACTTTTAGCTTTAATAATTTTAACGAGCTTTTTCTTTTACCAAAAAAAGCAGAAAGAAAGACTGCGTATAAGTCAATATAATGAACAACTGACAAATAAAGAACGCATGGTTATTGAGGCAGAGCTCAACTCTATTAGAGCGCAGATGAATCCCCATTTTATGTTTAATTCACTCAATTCAATTAATGAATTTATACAGAATGACAATAGTGATGAAGCTTCTAACTATTTAGTAAAATTTTCGCGTTTAATGCGTTCTACACTTAACTATTCTAAACGAAAGTTCGTAACTTTAAAAGAAGAGATAGATCTATTAAAATTGTATTTAGAGTTGGAGAACCTTCGTTTTTATAATTCAATACATTATAACTTCAATATTGCTAGTTCAATAACTTTGGAAAAGGTATCCATTCCACCAATGATGCTCCAGCCATTTGTGGAAAATGCGATTTGGCATGGTTTGATGAATAAAGAGGATAATAGAAAATTGGAACTTCGGTTTTATAGTGAACCAGATATTATAATTTGTGAGATAGAAGATAATGGTATTGGTCGAGCTGCAAGTAAAAAAATGAAAGCGCATAGCTCCAATCATAAATCACAGGGTATGGGTTTGACTGAACGTCGGTTGGAGTTATTAAAGAGTATTCATGGTAAAGAAGCTAGAGTTGAAGTAGTTGATTTATTTGAAAATGAAGTCGCTTCAGGTACATTAGTTAAAGTCGTATTTCCAAAACAATCAAATTCATGAGTTATTCTCAACCGACAGCACTATTGATTGATGACGAACCTCTGGCATTGAGCGCTGTGGCGCGTATGTTGACGCAACACTGTCCTGAAATAAAGATAGTTGGGAAAACTAAAAGCCCAGAAGAGGCTGTGCAACTAATCAATACTCTAAAACCAGACATTTTGTTTTTAGATATAGCTATGCCACGTATGGACGGATTTGCTCTTCTTAACACTATATCTTACAAGAGATCACAGGTTATTTTTACCACAGCTTATGACGAATATGCCCTACAAGCATTTAAGACGGCAGCTGCAGATTATTTGTTAAAACCCATCGCTATAAATGAGCTTAAAGAAGCAGTTGCTAAGGTGCAACGTAAATTACAAAGCGATGCCAGTCAAGATTACATCATTGATCTGTTTGAGCGTCTTCAAAAAACTAGGAATGAAATAACATCTATAGGTTTACCCACTATGGAGGGTTTAGATTTTGTGAAAGTGGAATCGATACTATATTGCCATAGCGACGGGAATTACACTGAAATTTACCTCGAGAATGGGCAGAGGATTCTGGTGACAAGAAAGATTAAGTTTATGGAAGAGAAGTTGGATGGACTGCAATTTGTTCGTGTTCACAATTCATATTTGGTAAATCTCAACTGCGTAACAAAATATATTAAAGGACGCGGTGGAACTTTAATTATGGTTAATGGTGACCATATTCCAGTTTCTGTTAGAAAAAAGAATGACTTTTTAGATGCGTTCTGAATGAAGACGCCTAAGGCTAACAAACAATATCAAAAGTCACGGTGAAATTACCACCTGTTTTACCATCTCTGTCTCCGTCAATGGGTTTACCTTGATTATCTTCTACTGGATTTATCCCATTGCCAATAATCTGAAGCTGTAGTCCTCCGCTAAAACAAGGCGCCAGGTCAATGAAATCTTGATCTGTTGTAAATATTAAACGAGTATTGCCAAGCGACCAAGAAAATGTGCCTGTTGCTGTTCCTCCTAAACCACTTACAATAAAGTTGCTTCCATTGACGAACGAGCTTGGATCCATCTGAATATTAAAATCTATAGTTATCCGAACACGCTGACCAGATATTAATGAAAAATCTGTAAAGCTATAGTCTAGATATCTTGGAAATGTAACAATCGCGTTAGTTTGGGACTCATTAGAGCTCATTGATTTTTCTGCGATAATAGCATAAGGGACAGGTTTAAATTGTGTGGTTCCTAAGTCTATTAGACCATTACCAATATCTACTTGAACATTTAAGAAGTGATCGTCTTGTTCCCATTGAATATCCGTAAAATTTCCAGCAATGGGGTTTCCCTCCCCAATAAAAACGGCGATAATGCCATTATTGTCCGTGGTAGGGCTGTGGGATTCTTCATAAATGGTATCATTGAGTTGTTGAATTTTAAATCGAATTTCGATGGTTGTATTGGCGACCACATTGCCATTATCATCTTTTATAATGGCCTTGTAATCAATGCCGGTCTGCGCCTTTAAGGCTAATAGGATGCAACTGAATGCAACTAATAAAACGTATTTTTTCATAATCATAAGGTTTAATCGTTTATTGGTGGTACTGTTGTATTAATGCTATAAGTAGGAAGCCCGAGGATATTTCCAGGAAAGGTCAAAACATTATCTTTTATAATATTACTGTCATTGGATGAACCTGAAAACCTTGCAAGTACATTTAAATCGATATCAGCGGAGAAGTAACCACTAGATGAAAAGGTAATGAAGTTAAGGACATTTGCCGGGTCGGCTAAAATATGATCTTTGATGGCATTTGCATCACTTTGGCTTCCTGAAAATTGAATAGCTTTATCGCCATTGGCATCACCGGCCCATAGTGCCAATTCACCAGACCCAGCTACGGTTTGGGCGTTGCTTCCAAAAGTGATTTGGTTATTGGTGTTTGTAAAATCTATCGTCGTAGGAAACCCAGTTAGATTAATAGGATTAGCGGTCATCACCCCTAAGTGATTTCTGTGCTTAACCACGACATAGTAGGCATTCAAAGGAATTTCAATGGCAAGTGTCGAAAAGCCATCGAGATCTACGATATCTCCGTCACGCTGAATTAAAGCGGAACGCGCTGCTAAAACCTCTCCAGTGTCCAAACTGTCCCTTAGCTCAATAAAAACCCAATCGACAATAGCATCTGCTCCAAGAACCTCAAATATACTTGGATCAATCTCGCTGGCATCTTCAAATGGACTTGTGGTCGGAATTAGATTATTTTCCCTTAATGTGTCGTTCATTAATCCCTTATCCGTAGGACTAATGGATGGACCTTGTAGAAACGCAATAATGCTTGCTCGTACTTGCTCTAATAGAACCAGAGATTCTTGATTTACAGCAAAACCATCGCCATTTCCACCAAAGTACAGGGCTAGGGCTTCATCAAGCAATAGATTCTTAATAGAGGTATCTACCGAGAATCCATCCCCATTTCCACCAAAGAACAAGGCTACGGCTTCATTTAGTAACAAATTTTTGATGGCCGTATTTACTGCAAAACCATCACCAATACCGCCATTAAAAATGACGATGCCTTCATCTGATATCAGACTGCTAATCCCTTTATTTACAGAAAATCCATCGCCACTTCCGCCGTAATAAATGGCAACGGCGTCATCAAGGAGCAGATTCTTAATGGAGGTGTTCACGGAGAAACCATCCCCATTTCCTCCGTAATAGATCAAAATGCCTTCGTTTAACAATAAGGCTTTGGTACAGGTCGCTACTGAAAACCCATCCCCAAATCCACCATTATACTGGGCTTTAGTCTGTTCGTAAAAACACAAGCATACTAAGATTATGATTAGTTTGTTAATCTTCATGAGTCTAGGCTTTTAATTTGGTGCGGTTCTAACACCCCTGAATCCAATTCTGCCATTGCTGCCACTAAAGCTATTGGCAGCATCATTTCTATCAGAAACTCTCATGTAGATGGATTGATTAACATAGCCTGCACCTCTATAGCCAAAGCCATCACCTAGAGTTATATTATCATCTGGCCAAGTACTGCCTACGGTACCTTCTCCTGTACTAGAAATAAAGCCATTACCATGAAGGCCTGTAAAAGCTCGTCCTCTTGGATTTCCAACAGAGATACAGCGTTCATAAACATTTCCACTTAATTCCATGACGCCATAATAGCTACCACCCGTTTCTTCCCGGCTATGGTTCACCGAACTTGCGGCGAGAATACCGCAGCGTTTGGGTCCAGATAAAGTGCCATTTGTTTCGACATATATAGCATTGCCCGTATTTTGGTCTAGATTATTGATGAATTCTGAACTAAACCCTGCTGAAAAAACCTGATGTGGTGTTGATGCAATATTAGCGCTGCCCCAAGCAAATTCGCCAGGTTTGGGCAAAACAGGACCTCTACATGCTTTTTCAAATTCTAATTCGGTCATAGGTCGCAAGGCAGACCAATCTAAGTAAGAATTAACGAGAAATACACTAACATAGGTAATAGGAATATCGGGCCTTGTTGTGGTTGCAGAGGCGCCAGAGCCTTCAGCCCATGACACACCATTTCTGACAAATTCATCATCTGAATTTTTACCGCCTGGCCCAGTAACGTCGAGGTTGGTTTTTTGAGTTTCGGTTAAGGTATTAAAAAATTCTATCCATTGGCCTTGAGAGACTTCATACTTCATCATATAGAAGTCATTAAAGCCTTTAGGATAATTTGCGGATAAAGTCCCCGTTTGATCACCTCCATCACCAACGTCTGCAGTATAATAAAGATCCCCAGGGTTATTAGAGATAGTTAAAGCGGCTTCTGAAGTAATTTGAAAGGACGTTGAGGTAGAAGATCCTCCAGCATAAAATTTATTGATTTCATCTCCCGATGTGCCACCAACATAAAAAGAACCTTCTGGGATGTATACCATTTCTATGGCGAATACCTTAACATCAATAATAGACTCTGTAGTCGCGGCACTAGGTAAATCCCAACGGATCTGGATGTCTTGTAGAACAAATTCACCAGAGCCATCCGTGGCTCTATAAATTAAAGCGCCGTCGTCTCCTACAACTTCCACAATACTACCACCTGGTGCATTGGTATTTGTTTGATTAATATTAGCATGAAACCAATTACCGTTGTCAATCCGGTATTTTACAAACACCCAAGCTGCATCCCAGTTTGATGGTCCACTACTAATACGCCAAGAATTCTCCCAGCTAAGATCAAATTCGACATGAGCCCAATTGGCTGGGTCATTAAAGTTCTCAAGCGAAATATTGCTGACTTGAATATTATTTGAAATCGCAATATTAAAGCATAATAAAGTAAATACTAATGAAAGGATAGGTTTCATGAGACTAAGTTTTATGGTTTGTATTGAATTAAGAAAGCACATAGCGTTGAACTTTCAGTTTCAAAACTATGCGCTTCGTTTCTGGGACAATATTTAATATGTTACAAATGGTATGACATATGTTTCATAACCCGTTATACCTCAATTAGTGCTGTGAATTTGAGAATAGGGCAGGTGGATTAGGTCATTAAAGCATAATAATACTCGCCTAAAGAAATCTGCGAATCGAAAAATAGAGGGTTATCGTCTTAATGCAAAATGCCCTTTAATCTGGAATAGTCTTCCGTTTTGCATCACATCGGCAACGTACCAATAATCTCCAGCGGGCATCTTATTACCATTGACGGTACCGTCCCAGCCAAAGGTATTATGGCGCAGTTCCTTCAATACCTTGCCATATCGGTCAAAAATGCGAATAACAGTACCGGGAAGGGTCTCTATGCCAATAATGTGCCAGGTGTCAAAATCCCCATCGCCGTTTGGTGTCATATGCTTAGGAGCGTCTATAACCAAGACTTCCCTTGTGACCTCTGCGCAACCATTGCGATCAATGATGGTCACCGTATTGTATCCAAGGGGTACGTTGATAAAAACATTCGAAGTCTGTACGGGCAAATCGTTCAATTGGTATAAATAATCCCCAATACCACTTACCGTCATTATGATATTATTGAGATCCGAAAAATCTATGGTCTCGACAACATCAATGAAGGCAGATTCTGATTCCATAACATTGAAGCTAAAGTTACTTTCGCAGCCATTTTCATTCGTTATGGTAACACTATAGCTTCCAATTTCCGTAATCTCAATATCGGCCGTTGTGGCATCAGTGGACCACAGATAGGTCTCTAAGGTATTTCCGGTAAATGCAGAGACCACCAGCGGTAAATTATCTATACACAGCACTTGATCTTCAATATCTAGTACAGGCAAAGGATTGATAATAATAGAAAACTCTGTGATATCAAAGCAGCCCGTGCTATTGTTTTCGAGTCTTGCAAATATTGTGTCGTTATCGGTAGCGATATAGGTGTTGCCCAATGCATTTGTATTATTCGTGGCATCATCTAGAGTGGCAAAATAACTTATAGTATGCACATTGGGATTTTGACCTCCTAATATTGCTGTATTTTGGACGGACAGATCCACTTCCAAAAATCCATCAAAATCATCATCGCAGGCTACGAGATCATCGGGCTGGTTGACGATTGGTAATGGGTTGACCACCAATCGAAATGCGTGGGTACTATAACAGCCCGTTGTAATAAAAGTCACCCTTGCAAATAGATTTTCAGCAGGGCTACTATAGGTGAAGTTGGGATCGAGTGGATTCACATTGACCTCGGCTTCTAATAAACTGCTGTGGTAAGTCACGATGACATTTGAGAGATCATCGACTAAGACAGCGTCTATTTGGGATAAATCGATGGTATCGTCGAACGTATCACACACATCGTAGGTTTCGATCTCATTGATTGAGGGTGGGGGAGTGATATTAAGATTGAAAGGGACGATAGAAAAACAGCCGGTACTCACATTTCTTACCCTCACGAATATGCTGTCCTGGCCCTCGATGTTTGTATATGTTTCAGGATTGACAATTGAATTTGTATCGGCTTCGGCATCGTCCTGAGTTGGATAATAGGTGAAATCGATATTGTATTGGCGTCCATCCAAAATATCCAGTTCGACGTCCGTAAGATTCCATTGTAAACTAGTTTCAGAATTATTACCGCAACCTTCGAGCGACTGTCCAAAGTTGACCTCGGGAAGCGATAGCGTATTTATACTGAAAGATTCTACAAGGGCACATCCCGATGCTATATTTTCGATACGCGCATAAATGAATTCGGGATTGCTGGTCGCCGTATAGTCCAAAGGAATGGCATCCGTACCCAAGTTCGCATCCAAGGGGGAAAGGTGGAAACTGATATTGAGATCGGTGGGGCTTCCCATTTCTATTTCCGATACTTTATTATTCAGGTTGGTTGTGGCCAAGCCGTTTGGACCCATACCACACCCAAAGACATCAGTTGGTGCGTTATATAGGGGGTTCCGTCTCACTTCTATTTGCATAGGTGAGACCTTAAAACAGCTATTACCGGACACATTTTCCAGACGCACAAAAATGGTCTGGGGATTGGAGGTGTTTTGATATGGCGTGGTTTTGTCAATGGGATTTTCCCTATTGATGGCCTCTGCTTCGGACTCGAAGTAAAGCACCTGCATGCCCTCCTGCCCATTGATGATCTGCTCATCCCTATCCTCGAATAAAAAGTCCGAAGGATCGTTGGGGTTGGATGAGCAATTGACAAAACTGGGAATATCTCCCAACTGTGGATCTGCATATACCTGTACTTCAAAGTTGAAGATGGTAAAACAGCTTTCGGACTCAAGCTCCGCTCTAATAAAAACTTCTCTTGAGGTGGTGATATAACTGCTTGGGTTGGGTATAGACAAGAAATCATGAAACTCACTTATGGCATGATCAAAAGACTCATGGAATGTAAAGTTTATATCGTCCAAATTGTCCGTTAAATCATCCAAAACGCTTTCGAGGTTGACGGTAGCACTGAGGTTTTGATCTTCATCACAAATTATAATGGGTTCAGGGTCAGAAGCTTCAAGCGCTGGGGTGATATTAAGCTGAACTGTTGAGATATCAAAGCACCCCGTATCTACATTGGTTACTCTAATAACTAAGTCTTGACCTTGAGGTAAATCAAAGGTATTTACGATCTCATTCTCTTGATTTTCGGCATCTTGGGCCGTTGAATAATACGCAACGTTTGCGGTAATACCCAGATTATTTGAAATATCTTCTATAATGGTATTAGAAATTGTTTCTAATATCACAATGGTCGTATTCGTGTCGGGATCTGTAGTACCGCAATAATCCAGGGTGTAATCGGGCAGATTCAGAGCGGAGTTAACGCTCAGGGTCACTTCGGTATCGAACGCACAGGCGTCATGGCTTGAGCTTATAAATAGGGTTTGCGAATTTGTTACCGTAAACGGTAGGGTTTGGTCTATGGGGTTGATGCTATTCCCGCGGTCTTCTTCGGTGAGGTAAAAATCTAGTTCTATGTCATAGCCGTCCTTGAGTTCGGTGGTGATATCCTCCAAGTTAAAATCCTCGATACCGTCGTTGGAGCTGTCATCGCATAGATAGAACTCCCTATCGTCACCAATGACGTTATATAATAAGTTTTTGTGAAGTATTAAGGGTACTTCAACATAGCAATTGCCATTGTCGTATGAAATCGCTAGAGGAATAGTATAGGAAGCTGGATTGGTCAATGTGAAAAATCCAGGGGGGCCAAATGGATTTACAAGTATTAGGGTTCTTGCGGACGAACCAGGTAATAAGGTGTCTTCGATATATGTAAGATATTCCCCAAAATTAAAAGTGACAGGTAAGCTATAGTAATCATAGAGTGTTGTACCTTCAAATTCTTCATACAATGGATCGATACAAACATCCATGACAAATCTATCTATTCCTATATCAAATGGTTCTAAATAATTAAAGTTGATATATGCGAGCGAAAAGCAATCGCTTGTACCATCTGCTATTTCTACTCTTGCCACAATATTTGGGGGCTGGGACGTGAAATCCGGAAAGATATCTATAGAATCTACGCCATTGGTTGCATCGTCCTCGTTCATGTAATAGGTCACACTTCTGTCGGGTTCGGAATCGGCCATTAGAATATCGAACATACCCAGATGCGTAATCGTTGAATCCGCAATAAGATCATTGCAAATGTCCAGGATATAGTCCTGCGTATTCGGTGAATTGTTGACAATAGTATTAAAACTGCCCAATTGCAAGCAATCACCGCTTAAGCTTTCGATTCTTACAAAAATGGTTTCCTCTTGAGTAGAATTCTGATAAACACCCGTGATTGGGTCAATATTATTCTGTGCATCGTCCTGGCTTAAGTGGTAACTGATCATATAGTCATCCGATGGCAGTTCCGATAATACTTCATCATTCTTTAATGTTGGGAAATCGAAATCAAAAATACCATCGCTTGGTGCCGGATCGCAAATAACAAGGTCTTCTATTGGTGCCGCAGGCTGAAACGGTATAACCTCTATATCGATACTATCCTCTAGAACGCAACTTCCGCCCGGTATCGGAATGGAGATTTCGACACTGTAAGTGCCCGATACGTCCACTTGAAGCGTTGGGCTGTTCTCACCAACTATTGGTGCGCCATCTCTAAACCAAGTATGTATAGCTAAAGGATTATCGACCTGGGTATCCAAGGTGAGATTGCTACCACAAACGGATTGGTCCGGCCCCAGGTCTATGGCACCCCCAAAACTTTCGGCCTCGATAAAAACGGCGGAGTCAAAACGTTGGTCGATATGGTCGGCTATGACAAATTTAATGTTGTAGGTTTCGCCCGGTATTATTTCTGTACTTGCTGTTAACACGGTGGTGTGCCCGTTAAAATTCGTATTGCCGATATTGTAGCCTTCAAAATACGCTTCGTTCAAAGCCTCGCAGAATCCATTGATTTCCGGACGGATGGTATTGGTACTCACCTCGGTGGTGGTATCGGGGACTATGGCGATGTTGACAAAAGGATCGTTTGTTCCCGCTCTTTTGATTAAAATGGCAAAGACATCCCTAAAGGTACAGGGATATTCTTGTTGGTATTCGTCCGAGGCAAAAAGATATTTAAAGGCTATAAAATTATTTGCTGAGACGAGATCGAAGGTTATAGAGGTGGCGTTAAGGGTTTGGTCTATGCCCAAAAGATCAAAGATATCCTGGTCCGTCTGCCAGTTTAAATCCCCTTCGCTAAGATTATCTCCAATAAAAGTATTACCGGCACTATTGACACTTCCCGTGGACAAAATTATACCATTTTCTAGCGGAAAATCGGAGGTACCCTTGTTAAAGCTACCATAGCTTACTATATTATTGATATTACCATTAACCGGGGAAGAAATATTACTGGCGGTAGCACAATCGCCACCTACGATGTTCTGGATAAGTTGTTGTGGCGTAAGGGAATTGTCCGTAAGAATCTGTTGCGCATATGTACAACATATGGACATAAAAATGCAGAGAAATGTATGGAAACCTTTCTTTGTCATAGCATTGTTGGAAACGATAGTCTATTAAAAACTATAAGCGCTCTTTATCAAAGATATAGAAAAGTACCCAATTTCTTTGATTCGATCTGTGTTTAAGGTTAAATGTTTCACTTTCAACGGCGTAGCGCAAAATGCCCTTTGATCTGGAAGCGTCTTCCGTTTTGCACCACATCGGCCACGTACCAATAATCCCCTGCGGGCATCTTGTTACCATTGACGGTGCCGTCCCAGCCAAAGGTATTATGGCGCAGTTCCTTCAATACCTTGCCATATCGGTCAAAAATGCGAATAACGGTACCCGGAAGGGTCTCTATGCCAACAATATGCCAGGTGTCAAAATCCCCATCGCCGTTTGGTGTCATATGCTTAGGAGCGTCTATTACAAGGACTTCCCTTGTGACCTCTGCACAACCATTGCCATCAATGATGGTCACCGTATTGTATCCAAGGGGTACGTTGATAAAAACATTCGAAGTCTGTACGGGGAGATCGTTCAATTGGTATAAATAATCCCCAATACCACTTACCGTCATAATGATATTATTGGGATCCGAAAAATCTATGGTCTCTACAACATCGATGACTGCAGATTCAGATTCTGAGACATCAAATACTCGTGTATCTTGACAACCAAATTCGGTAGTTACCGTCACCCAATACGTACCTACTTCAGTAATTTCAATTTCAGGGATAGTTTCACCGGTCGACCACAAATATTGGTCTGTAGGATGATTTGTATTCGCCGAAACAACCAATGGAAGGTTGTCTAGACAAATGACTTGATTTTCAATATCAACTATTGGTAAAGGATGAATGATTACAGAGAACTGAGTGGTCGCATAGCACCCCGTTGTGTTATGTTCTATTCTTGTAAAGATAACTTCGGAATCAAAGGCAAAATAATCGATGTCTAAAGGAGACATGCCATTATTGGCATCTTGTTCTGAATTATAATAGGTGATATCAAAGTTTAGCGGATTTTGACCTCCTAATATTGCCGTATTTTGGACGGATAGATCCACTTCCAAAATCCCATCAAAATCATCATCGCAGGCCACGAGATCATCAGGCTGGTTAGCGATCGGTAATGGGTTGACCACCAATCGAAACGCATGGGTACTATAACAGCCCGTTGTGATAAAAGTCACCCTTACAAACAGGTTTTCAGAAGGGCTGTTATAGGTGAAGTTGGTATCTAGTGGATTTACATTGGCCTCGGCTTCTACCAAACTGCTGTGGTAGGTCACGATGACATTTGAGAGATCGTCGACTAAAACAGCATCTATTTGAGATAAATCTATGGTATCGTCAATTGTATCGCACACGTCGTAGGTTTCGATCTCATTGATTGAGGGTGGGGGAGTGATATTAAGATTGAAAGGGACGATAGAAAAACAGCCGGTACTCACATTTCTTACCCTCACGAATATGCTGTCCTGGCCCTCGATGTTTGTATATGTTTCAGGATTGACAATTGCATTTGTATCGGCTTCGGCATCGTCCTGAGTTGGATAATAGGTGAAATCGATATTGTATTGGCGTCCATCCAAAATATCCAGCTCCACGTCCGTAAGGTTCCATTGTAAACTAGTTTCGGAATTATTGCCGCAACCTTCGAGCGACTGTCCAAAGTTGACCTCGGGAAGCGATAGCGTATTTATACTGAAAGATTCTACAAGGGCACATCCCGATGCTATATTTTCGATACGGGCATAAATGAATTCGGGATTGCTGGTCGCCGTATAGTCTAAAGGAATGGCATCCGTACCCAAGCTAGCGTCCAAAGGGGAAAGGTGGAAACTGATGTTGAGATCGGTGGGGCTTCCCATTTCTATTTCCGACACTTTGGTGCTCAGGTCCGTTATTACTGATCCACACTCAAAGATATCAGTTGGTACGGTATATACCGGATTTTGTCTCACCTCTATTTGCATAGGGGAGACCTTAAAACAGCTATTACCGGACACATTTTCCAGACGCACAAAAATGGTCTGGGGATTGGAGGTGTTTTGATATGGCGTGGTTTTGTCAATGGGATTTTCCCTATTGATGGCCTCTACTTCGGACTCGAAGTAAAGCACCTGCATGCCCTCCTGCCCATTGATGATCTGCTCATCCCTATCCTCGAATAAAAAGTCCGAAGGATCGTTCGGGTCGGATGAGCAACTGACAAAACTGGGGATATCTCCTAGCTGTGGATCTGCATATACCTGTACTTCAAAGTTGAAAATGGTAAAACAGCTTTCGGACTCAAGCTCCGCCCTGATAAAGACCTCTCTTGAGGTGGTGATATAACTGCTTGGGTTGGGTATAGACAAGAAATCATGAAACTCACTGATGGCATCATCAAAAGACTCATGGAATGTAAAGTTTATATCGTCCGAATTGTCCGTTAAACCATCCAAAACGCTTTCGAGGTTGACGGTAGCACTTAGATTTTGGTCTTCATCACAAATTATGATAGGTTCTGGGTCTGAAGCTTCAAGCGCTGGGGTGATATTAAGCTGAACCGTCGAGATATCAAAGCACCCCGTATCTACATTGGTTACTCTGATAACTAAGTCTTGACCTTGAGGTAAATCAAAGGTATTTACGACCTCATTCTCTTGATTTTCGGCATCTTGGGCCGTTGAATAATACGTAACGTTTGCGGTAACACCGAGATTAATTGAAATATCTTCTATAATGGTATTAGAAATTGTTTCCAATATCACGATTGTCGCATTCGTATCGGGATCTGTAGTACCGCAATAATCCAGGGTGTAAACGGGCAAATTCAAAGCAGGATTGACGGTCAAGGTGATTTCGGTATCAAACGAACAACCGTCATGGCTAGAGCTTATAAACAGCGTCTGGGTGTTCGTTACCGTAAATGGTACTGTTTGATCTATAGGAATGACGTTGTTTTGACGGTCTTCTTCCGTAAGATAGAAATCTAGGTCTATGTCATAACCATCTTTAAGTTCTGCTGCAATATCTTCTAAATTGAAATCCTCCATCCCGTCGTTAGAGCTATCATCACATAGAGCGAAGGCCCTATCATTACCAATAACATTATATAATACGTTCTTATGAGAAATTAATGGTATTTCGGTATAGCAATTGCCATTTTCAAAAGAAATTCCTAAACGCATAGTAAAGGAGGATAGATTGGTCAAGGTTAAGGTTCTAGGATTACCTAAGCCATACAATTCTAAGGTTCTTACAGACGAGCCAGGGAATAAGGTGGTTTCTATATACTCAAAATAAGATTCTATATCAAATGAAACGGGAAGTGTATTATAGGTATATAATGTCGTCCCTTCAAATTCTTCGTAATCAGGATCTATACATGCATCTAGTACAAGGCGGTCAATACCCAAATCAAATGGTTCTAAATAATTGAAGTTGATATATGTGAGGGAAAAGCAATCGCTTGAGCCGTCCGTTACGTCTACCCTTGCCACAATATATGGGGGCTGGGAACTAAAATCCGGGAAATCTTCTATTGGATTTATTAGGTCAATGGCGTCATTTTCATTCATATAGTAGGTCACACTTCTATCCAGTTCCGAATCGGCCATTAAAATATCGAACATACCGGGATGCGTGATCGTCGAATCTGCAATAAAATCGTTACAGATGTCCAGGGTATAGTCCTGCGTATTCGGTGAATTGTTGACAATAGTATTAAAACTGCCCAATTGCAAGCAATCACCGTTTAAGCTTTCGATTCTTACAAAAATGGTTTCCTCCTGGACCGAGTTCTGATAAATGCCAGTGATTGGGTCTATATTATTCTGGGCATCGTCTTGGCTTAAGTGGTAACTGATCAGATAGTCATCCGATGGCAGTTCCGATAGTATTTCGTCATTCTTTAATGTTGGGAAATCGAAATCAAAAATACCATCGCTTGGTGCCGGATCGCAAATAACAAGGTCTTCTATTGGTGCCGCAGGCTGAAACGGTATAACCTCTATATCGATACTATCCTCTAGAACACAGCTTCCGCCCGGTATCGGAATGGAGATTTCGACACTGTAAGTGCCCGATACGCCCACTTGAAGCGTTGGGCTGTTCTCACCAACTATTGGTGCGCCATCTCTAAACCAAGTATGTATAGCTAAAGGATTATCGACCTGGGTATCCAAGGTGAGATTGCTGCCACAAACGGATTGGTCCGGCCCTAGGTCTATGGCACCCCCAAAACTTTCGGCCTCGATAAAAACGGCGGAGTCAAAACGTTGGTCGATATGGTCTGCTATGACAAATTTAATGTTGTAGGTTTCGCCCGGTATTATTTCTGTACTTGCCGTTAACAAGGTGGTGTGCCCGTTAAAATTCGTATTGCCGATATTGTAGCCTTCAAAATACGCTTCGTTCAAAGCCTCGCAGAATCCATTGATTTCCGGACGGATGGTATTGGTACTTACCTCGGTGGTGGTATCAGGGACTATGGCGATGTTGACAAAAGGATCGTTTGTTCCCGCTCTTTTGATTAAAATGGCAAAGACATCCCTAAAGGTACAGGGATATTCTTGTTGGTATTCGTCCGAGGCAAAAAGATATTTAAAGGCTATAAAATTATTTGCGGAGACGAGATCGAAGGTTATAGAGGTGGCGTTAAGGGTTTGGTCTATGCCCAAAAGGTCAAAGATATCCTGGTCCGTCTGCCAGTTTAAATCCCCCTCGCTAAGATTGTCCCCAATAAAAGTATTTCCGGCACTATTGACACTTCCCGTGGACAAAATGATACCACTTTCCAGCGGAAAATCGGAGGTACCCCTATTAAAACTACCATAACTTACGATGTTGTTAACATTACCATTGACCGGGGAAGAGATATTGGTGGCGGTAGCACAATCGCCACCTACGATGTTCTGGATAAGTTGTTGTGGTGAGAGAGAATTGTCCGTAAGAATCTGTTGCGCATATGTACAACATATGGACATAAAAATGCAGAGAAATGTATGGAAACTTTTCCTGACCATAGCATTTTTAGAAAGCTATTGTTAACTTAATAATATTGACTTCTTAAAGATTATCATAGCATTTTTTCCTTATTTTTTTCTTTTTCATTTATTAGATGCAAAAAGTCTAAAACGGTTGCGTTACAAATTGAAAAATAACGATTAAATAATTTTAGCGACGCAGTGCAAAATGCCCTTTGATCTGGAATTGCCTTCCATTTTGCACCACATCGGCAACGTACCAATAATCCCCAGCGGGCATCTTGTTGCCATTGACGGTGCCGTCCCAGCCAAAGGTATTATGGCGCAGTTCCTTTAATACCTTGCCATATCGGTCAAAAATGCGAATAACAGTACCAGGAAGGGTCTCTATGCCAACAATGTGCCAAGTGTCAAAGTCCCCATCGCCATTTGGTGTCACATGCTTAGGAGCATCTATAACTAAGACTTCCCTGGTCACCTCTGCGCAACCATTACGATCAATAACGGTTACTGTATTGTAACCAAGAGGTACATTGATAAAAACATTCGAAGTCTGTACGGGCAGATCGTTCAATTGGTATAAATAATCCCCAATACCACTGACCGTCATTATGATATTATTGGGATCCGAAAAATCTATGGTTTCGACAACATCAATGAAGGCAGATTCTGATTCTATAACGTTGAAGCTAAAGTTACTTTCGCAGCCGTATTCGTTGGTTATGGTAACGCTATAGCTCCCAATTTCCGTAATCTCAATGTCCGCCGTTGTAGCATCTGTGGACCACAGATAGGTCTCTAAGGTATTTCCGGTAAATGCAGAGACCACCAGCGGTAAATTATCTGTACACAAAACTTGATCTTCGATGTCTAGCACTGGCAAAGGATTAATGATAATAGAAAACTGTGTGGTATCGAAACAACCCGTACTATCGTTTTCCAGTCTCACAAATATCGTATCGTTATTTGAGGCCAGATAAGAGTTGCCTAATGCATTCGTATTTTCAATGGCATCGGCTTCTGTCAAGAAGTAGTCTATAGAATGCACATTGGCACTTTGACCTCCTAATATTGCCGCATTTTGGACGGATAGGTTCAGTTGTAAATCCCCATCGAAGTTATCATCACATAAGATGAGGTCATCGGGTTGGTTGGCTATTGGTAATGGGTTGACCACCAATCTAAAGGCATGGGTACTGTAACATCCCGTTGTAATAAAAGCTACCCTTGCAAATAGATTTTCGGTAGGACTATTATAGGTAAAGTTAACATCAAGTGGATTCACATTGGCCTCGGCTTCTACCAAACTACTGTGGTAAGTCACTATGATATTTGAGAGATCGTCCACTAAAACAGTATCTATCTGAGATAAATCGATGGTATCGTCAATTGTATCGCACACCTCATAGGCTTCTATCTCATTAATTAAAGGTGCGGGATTGATGATTAAATCGAAGGGGACAATAGAAAAACAGCCAGTACTCACATTTCTTACCCTCACGAATATGGTGTTTAGGTCCTGAATGTTTGTATAGGTCTCAGGATTAGTAATCGCATTTGCATCGGCTTCTGCATCCTCCTGTGTTGGATAATAGGTGAAATCCGTGTTATATTGGCGGCCATCCAATATGTCGAGTTCAACATCCGTAAGGTCCCATTGTATAAGATTTTCAGAATTATTAGCACAGCCTTCGAGCGACTGCCCAAAGTTGACTTCTGGCATCGACAGCGTATTTATACTGAAAGATTCTACAAGGGCACATCCCGATGCTATATTTTCGATGCGGGCATAAATGAATTCAGGATTACTGGTCGCCGTATAGTCTAAAGGAATGGCATCCGTACCCAAGTTCGCCTCCAAGGGGGAAAGATGAAAAGTGATATTGAGATCGGTGGGGCTTGCCATTTGTATTTCCGATACTTTGATACTTAGGTCGGTTGTGGCCAAGCCGCTTAAAGCTACATCACATTCAAAGACATCGGTTGGTACGTTATATATAGGTTCTTGACGTACTTCAATTTGCATAGGCGAGACCTTAAAACAGTCATTGTTAGAGGCGTTTTCTAAGCGCACAAAAATGGTCTGGGGATTAAAAGAGTTTTGATAGGCTATGGTTTTGTCAATAGGATTTTCTCTATTGATGGCCTCTGCTTCGGACTCAAAGTAAAGCACCTGCATGCCCTCCTGTCCATTGATGATTTGCTCATCCCTATCTTCTAATAAAAAGTCCGAAGGGTTATTGGGGTCAGATGAGCAATTGACAAAACTGGGGATATCTCCCAACTGTGGATCCGCATAAATCAACACATCGAAATCAAGTACGGTGAAACAACTCTCAGAATCGAGTGCCACTCTTAAATAAACATCTCTACTCGGCGTTAGGTAATTACTCGGGTCGGAAATCGATAGAAATTCATAAAACTCGCTAACGGCATGATCGAGTGATTCATGAAATGTAATACTGAGATCAGCATTGTTTGTGGTGAGACCATCCAAAACATCTTCGAGGTTGACGGTAGCAATGAGATTTTGATCTTCATCGCAAATGATAATCGGTTCAGAGTTGAAGGTTTCAATTATAGGAATAACATTGAGTTGCAGCGTTGATATATCATAACAACCCGTAAAAAGATCAGTTACTCTAATATATAAATCTTGATTTGTACTCAAGTCATAGGAACTACCAGAAATTAGATCGACTTGGTTTTGGGCATTTTCAAGAGTTTCATAAACTTCAACTGTTCCAGTAATGCCGAGATCACTAATAATATTCTCCTTCAAGGGCTCTAAAATAATCCTTGTTGTATTGGTTAAAGCGTCGGTATAACCGCAATAATCAAAGGTGTAATTGGACAGTGCCAATGACGGATGAATCTTTAAAGTAACTTGCGAATTATAACTACAACCATCATAGCTAGCACCTATAAATAGTGTTTGTTCATTGGTGACTGTCAATGCTGTGGTTTGATCAAGCGCGTTACTGTTGCTCTGAAGACTCGTTTCTGTTAGATAAAAGTCTATATCTATGTCATCATAAGCCCCTTTAAGCTCTGCGGCCACATCTGCTAAGTTAAAATCGACGATGCCGTCGTTAGAGCTGTCATCACATAAATAGTATTCGTTGTCGCTACCGATGACATTATACAATAAATTTTTATGAACGATTAATGGTATTTCAGTCTGGCAATTGGCATTTTCAAAGGCTATGCCCAGTCGAAGTGTAAAATATGGAGCATCTGTTAAAACTAAGGTCCTAGGGTTACCGAGGCCATAGAGTTCTAGAGTGCTTACTGTAGAACCAGGGAATAAGGTTGTTTCTAAATACTCAAAATAGCCTTCAATATCGAAGGTTACGGGAACCGTATTATAAGTATATAATGTCGTCCCTTCAAACTCCTCGTACATAGGGTCTATACATTCACTTAAAACGAGTTGATCCATACCTAGATCAGGCGGGTTTAGATAGTTGAAATTTATATAAGCGAGTGAAAAGCATTCATTAGAAGCCCCCGTAATTTCTACCCTTGCAACGACATAAGGGGGCTGTTCACTAAAATCAGGAAAATCCGTTATGGCATTTATTCTGTTGATAGCATCGCTCTCACTCATGTAATAGGTGACCACTCTATTGATTTCACTATTGGCCATGACAACATCAAATTGGTTAAGCTCAGTAATACCAGGATCTGTTATGAAATCGAAACAAATGTCTAAGAAAAAATTTAATGTTGAAATATTTGGTGGTAAGGTTACCGATAGATTAAAGCTTCCGACCTGCAAGCAACTACCGTCTAAACTTTCTATTCTGACAAAAATAATCTCTTCTGGGGCAGAGTTTTGATAGATACCTGTAATGGGGTTAAGGTTGTTTTGGGCATCATCCTCAGTTAAATGATAACTAATCACATAATCGCTAGATGGTAAATTAGCCAGTATTTCATCATCTTTATAAAAAGAAAAGTCAAAGTCGTAGATAGCATCATTAAGCGTTATATCGCAAACGAGAAGATCACTAATAGGCTCAGCTTGTTGAAAGGGTATAACTTCAATATCTGCACTATCGGTTAAAATACAATCACCTGCATTGAATGGCAGTGAAATTTCCACACTATAAGTCCCTGAGGCATTGACTTCTAAAGTCGAATTATTTTCTCCTGGTATCTGAGTTCCATTTAGGAACCAGCTGTACGTGGCCGCAGGATTATTGATTTCGGCATCTAAGCTAAGGGTATTGCCACAAACTGATTGGTCTGGACCAAGATCAACAGCACTCCCAAAACCATTTTCTATAAAGACGGCCGAATCGAAACGCTGATCGATGTGATCAGCTATGACAAACTTAATATGGTAGGTTTCGCCCGGTATTATTTCGGTACTTGCTGTTAACACGGTGGTGTGCCCGTTAAAATTCGTGTTACCGATGTTGTACCCTTGAAAATATGTTTCATTTTGTGCATCACAGAAACCGTCAATTTCTGGACGAATGGTATTGGTACCGACTTCGGTTGTCGTATCGGGGACTGTTGCAATATTGACATAAGGGTCCGTTGTTCCAGCCCTTTTGATCAATATGGCAAAGACATCCCTAAAATTGCATGGGTATTCTTGTTGATATTCGTCAGAGGCAAAAAGATATCTGAAAGTAAGGAAATCATTGGCCGAAACAATATCAAACGCTATCGAAGTGGCATTGAGGGTTTGATCTATGCCCAAAATGTTAATAATATCGGGATCGGTCTGCCAATTTAGATTTCCCTCGCTGAGATTATCTTCAATGAAGGTATTACCAGCACTATTGACACTTCCTGTGGACAAAACCATACCATTTTCTAGAGGAAAATCGGAGGTTCCCCTGTTAAAACTACCGTAGCTTAAGATATTATTGATATTGCCATTAACAGGCGAGGAAACATTACTAGTTATAACGCAATTGTTACCCGCAATATTCTGAATAAGTTGTTCGGGCTGTTGGGAATTATCTGTGACAATTTGTTGCGTATATCCAAAACATATAGACACGAGAAAGCAGAGAAGTGTATGGAAACTTTTCTTTTTCATTGCTTTTTTTAAAGGGTCTATTTATAGAAATTTAAGCTAGTCTACTACAAATATAGAGAAAAGTTAAATATTGCCCTTGCAGATGTCTAATATTTGCCGGCTATAACTAGCGGCGAATGGCAAAATGCCCTTTGACTTGGAATGATTGGGTACCGCGTCTTACATCGGCTACAAACCAATAGTCATTGGCAGGTAATTTGTGACCCTTAAATGTGCCATCCCATCCTGGAGTATTGTGCTTTAGTATTTTTAGAAGCTTACCATAACGATCAAAGATATGAATAACAGTACCTGGTAAGGTTTCTACACCGACGATATGCCAAGTATCAAACTGTCCGTCATTATTAGGTGTCATGTGCTTCGGGATGTCGATGACCAAGACTTCTCTTGTTACTTCAGAACAACCATTTAAGTCTATAATAGTTACGGTATGGTAGCCCATAGCTACATTCTCAAAGACATTGGATTCTTGAGGTTCGCCATCGTCTAATTGGTATAAATAATCGCCAATACCACTTATAGTCACCGTAATATTATTAGGGTCAGAAAAATCAATGATCTCAGTAGCCTCAATTGTAGCGGCTTCAGACTCTGAAACAGCAAATACTCTTGTGTCTTGGCAACCAAATTCGGTAGTTACGGTCACCCAATAGGTACCGACTTCACTGATTTCAATTTCAGGAGTCGTTTCTCCGGTTGACCACAAATATTGGTCGGCTGGCTGATTCGTATTCGCTGAAACAAGCAATGGAAGGTTGTCCAGGCAAATGACTTGATCTTCAAGATCAATTATTGGCAAAGGATGAATGACCACTGAGAATTGTGTGGTCGCATGGCACCCCGTTGTATTATGTTCTATTCTGGCAAAGATAACTTCAGAATCAAAGGCAATATAATTAGTGTTTAAAGGCGCTATGCCATTATTGGCATCCTGTTCTGAATTATAATAAGTGATACTAAAATTTGATGGATTTTGAGTTCCTAAGATACTCGCATTTTGTTGGGTCAGGTCAAATTCCAGCAGGCCATCGAAATCATCATCACAGGCCATTAAATCGTCGGGTTGATTAGCAATCGGAAGTGGATTGATATTTAAATTAAATTCATAAATCGCATGGCAACCTGTGGTACTAAACTCAGCTCGGGCATATATGGAATCATTATTCGTCAAATACGTATAGTCGGAACTTAACGCATTTTCGTTAGTTAAGGCATCAGTTTCATTTGAAAAATAGCTAAATAATACATCGGTACCATCATCTACTAAGATTTGATTAATTTCCGTAAGGTCAAAACTGTTGTTTTCATTATCACAAATCTCATAAGACTGAAAATCATTAATTACAGGAGGTGTATTGACAATTAAATCAATGGGAACTAAAGCATAACAATTAGATATGGTATTGGTAATTTTGATATAAGCAGTCTGCGGATTGCTTGTATTGGTATATGCCTCTGGATTTGCTATGATGTTAATGTGTGCTTCCGCATCTTCAAAATTTTCAAAGTACGTAATCTCAATATCATCTTGCCTAACGTCCAGGATATCGAATTCGGCATTCGTTAAATCAAACTGCATAAAACCGTCATAATCTGTATCACAAAATACCATTGGTATGGATGGATTAGCTTCAGGAACTTGAATAACATTCAATTCAAAAGACGAAATAGAATTACAAATGGTACCATTATCTATCTGGACAAATATGGTCTGTGGATTGACCGTATTTGTAAATTGAAGAGGCAGTGCATCAATACTGTTTTCGGCATTAAATAGTGAGGTATAAAATGTCACCGTTAAGTTCTCTGCTATTCCCTCTGATACTTCTGTAATTTTGGTACTCAAATCAAAAGTCTCAGAACCATCATTTGTGATGTCATCGCACACAAACCAATCGCTAGGCGTATTAAAAACAGGATTTGTACCTACTTCAATCGTAAAGCTGGTAGTATCATAACAATCTTCATCCGATAGATTTTCCACTCTTGCAAAAATAGTCTGTGGATTACTGGTGTTTTGGAAAGCTGCATTTTTGTCAATGGCATTGGTTCGGTTATCGGCATCATTCTGATTCAAATAGTATAGGACCTGCTTGCCTGTTTGCCCGTTTAGAATTTCAGCATCTTTGGTATTGAATATAAAGTCTCCAAACCCATCACTACTGTCTTCACAAATTTTATAATTACTTATAGCCGTAAATACAGGAAGTGTGTTCACAATAATAGGTAATGTTTCAGTAGAATGACACCCTGTTATTGTATTTTCTACGCGAATAAATACGGATTCAGTTTGAGCGTTAAAGACATTTTCATTGATTATGGCGTCTGCTGCATTATCAGCATCTTCTTGGCTAGAATGAAAACTGATGAGTCTTTCATTGGTATTACTCACCACCTGTGGAATAACATCTAAGAGGTTAACGATGAAGAAGCCATCTTGGTCATCATCGCAAATCACGATAGGCGATGGGCTAGTGGTAACAGGTGCTTCTAAGACGGTAATTTCAAATGAATTGGTATCCGAGCAACCTGTTTGGTCAGAGACGATCCTTGTATATAGGGTAAATGGGTTAGTCGTGTTAGTATAAAAGGTGGGTAGGGCATCAGTATTACTCGTAGCGTCAGTTTCTGAAAGAAAATAAGTAACGCTAAACCCATCTTGCCCATCCATGACTAAAACATCAAATTGAGACAAATCGGTTGTAGTTAGTCCATCTTGATCTTCGTCACAAACCGTTTGGCTTACAATGGCCTCGAATTCTTGGACAGGAACTAGTACAAGGTCAATTTGTGCTATATCGTAACAGGTCGGACTCGACAGACCTAAATAAATGGTCTGAGGATTACTAGTTGGAGCAAACGGAACGCCTTGGTCTAAGGGATTTACTTGGTTATCTCTGTCCTCTTCTGTAAGATAAAATGCTATGGTTATATCAAATGGTAAATCATGGACAATATAATTTGCGATATCTGAAAAGTCGAATAACTCAATACCGTCATTATCTATGTCACATCGGCTTATATCATTAATGTTCGTCGCCGTAAGTAATAAATTAGTATGAAGCTCAATTGGCGTTACCGAGGCGCATCCTGTGGTATCACTTACAACTCTAATATATACGATTTGCTCTTGGGCAGTAGTGTTGGTATAATTAGTATCGTTTATGATTGGGTTTGCTCCAGAAAGCGCATCTTCATAGATTTCGTGAAATGTGACGCTAACTCCTGTTAATCCTTGAAGTACCTCGGGAATAATTGAAGTTAAATCAAAACTTGCAAAATCGTCGTGATCAATATCACAGGCATCGATATAATGTTCTGCTGTATTAATAACAGGATTGTCTAAAACGACAATATCTAAGCTCGTTGTGCTGACACAGCCTGTCTGAGGGTTTTGTACACGTACAAAAACTTGCTCATTGGGACTGGTATTTACATAAGGCATGGGTATTGGGTTGCTACCCGTTGCAGCATCAGCGGGGGAGTTGTGATAGGTGACTGCTAAATTAGCTTGTCCATTAGTTATTTCGTCGTTTTTAATATTAAGATCCATACTGGTAAACCCATCGTCAGTTTGGTCGTCGCAAACCTCTAGTGGTGTGGGATCCGAAATATCTGGCAGTGGATTAACAATAAGATTTATAGTTGAAAATGCCAAACATCCATTGTCAATATCTTCAATTCTTACGTAAATGGCCTCTAAGTTGTTCGTATTTTGGATGGGCCCAGTAATAGGATTAATACCATTTTGGGCGGCAGTGTTACTGTAATGGTAAGAAATACTGTAGTTAGAGTCAGGAACAGAAGCTAATACTTCCGCATCTTTAGTCGACAAGTCAAAGGTCTCAATACCATCATTGCTAAGATCATCACACAGTTCGTAATCTGAAATAGGATCTGATGATTGTGTGGAGCTTAAGATTAGGTTAATGTCATCTTCTATGACGCAAGTACCTCCTGCTAATGGAATCTCTATCTCTACGCGATAATTTCCCGTTTGTAAAGCATCAAAGGAAGTTTGGTCCGCACCGGGGACCAATACATCATTAAAATACCAACTGTAAGTTGCTTGAGGATTTTCAATATCCCCATCTAAATTGACAACACTGGCGCAGGTAGAAAAATCATCACCCAAATCAACAGCCGCATTAAAACTATTACCTTGAATAAATACAGCAGAATCGTAATTTTCATCCGTTTGATCTGCAATAATTAACTTAATTTGATATTCGACGTTCGGTAAAATTGAAGCTGAAGCAGAAAGCACTGTAGTTCTGCCATTATAATTGGTGTCTCCTATATTATAACCTTCAAAATACTGTTCATTAGAGGCATCGCAAAAGCCTACAATCTCATCATGTACGGTATTGGTGTTAACGGGAGTATTGGTTCCCGGAACTAGTGCAATATTAACATAAGGATTGTTGGTATTAGCTTCACGAATCAAAAAAGCAAAGCCGTCGGAGTATTGACATGGAAAATTCCCGAAATATTCCTCAGAGGCTAGTATATAATTAAACTGTATCTGATTGGCTATAGATATAAAATTAAATTCAATAGAGGTTGCATTTAAGGTACCGGTAATACCAAGTACGGCTTCTAAGTCAGGATCGGTGGTCCAATTACCATTGCCGTCATTGAGAATTTCGGAATTTAAACCATTTCCGGCTGAGCTTGCATTTCCCGTAGTTAGAACAATACCATTTTGAAATGGGAAATTTGAAGAGCTACGTTCAAAATAACCAAAGCTGCCTAATCCAACGACGCTACCATTAGAAGGTGAACTTATGTTTGAAACTTCAACACAACCTTGGATTAAGTTATTCTCAATTAAATCTTGTACTGCTATTGTATTATCTACTGTGATTTGTTGCGCGCTCAAAACGCTGCAAAAAAGGCATAGCCATACAAAGAGGGGGCGATGAATATAATTCATAAGCTAGCGGTTAAGTTTATAAACTATTAATCAATTAGATTCAGGGTAATTGGGGGTGGTAAAGTAAGGGGAATAAAGATTAAATACAAAAAAATACGACAAAATACACAAAACGTTAACATTTAGAAGCAAAACATGTGGGCCGGGATTAAAAAAGGCCCCAATTAGAGGCCTTTTTCCCAAATTGAAATTTCGAAAACATTATACCTCAACAGATAATGTTTCTTAACCTGAAACTCCATATCGTCATATTTTAAAGCATATTAATCTTCAATTAATTGTGAACAATAAGTTTGAGGGAAGGGCTACAAAGAGAGAAGAGGGAGGCTATAGGTCTTTGTGAGTGTATTAAAATTATAATGACTTCTTAAGAGTTCCAAAAGAATAAGATGAATTAACTAAAATCTTAACACTTTTAATAATTTACGTACACCCAACCTACCATTGGTCGATAGTCGGGATCATTGAGATTTAAGACATAATAGTAAGTACCCACGGGAACTGTATTGCCATGATTATTTAGGCCACGATTTATTTTACCCAGCCATGGTTTATTATTATTGCCTTGAAATATGAGGTCGCCATAGCGATTATATATATGAAGGTCATGTTCCGTAAAAATATCGTACAGGCCTTGGATGTTAAACCAATCGTTATAAGTATCATCGTTCGGAGAAAATCCATTGGGTATAAAAGGTGGGCAATTTTCTACGGTGAGCTGAAATTGATAAATCTCGTAACAGGGTGGGCTCTCAAATCGAACGTATACGATTTCAGGATTATTCGTATTATTATACATGGTTGGGATTAAAATGGCGTTCGCAGCCATTTCTAGATCGTCGAGGGATAGATAAAATGAAACTTGGTCTTCTTCATAATCTAGGCTTTCTAAAGCTTCAAATAGGTTATAGGTAGATACTTCAAAACCTTCATTACATCCAATAAGATTAGGCAATATTATGATGTCTGGTATCACTAATAATTCAATATCAGCCGTATTGCTATTATTATCTTCGTTAATTTCTGTTACGGTTCCTGTCATAGTACCGTCGTCATCTACTACCGCAACAATGGTCAAGTTAGGACTAGAATTCTCAGGAACCGTGAGTGTTATAGTATTACTTTCACTATCTCCGATATTGATGACGTCCATGGTTTGGCTCTGACCGATTAATAGATCATCTAAATAAAATGCAATGGGTGTGTTAGCCGCTAAATTAGATGTGCTATTAAAATTATTCACAGTATAAAAAAGTTCTACACTATTATCACCACAATTCACGATATAGTCATTAATATCTATGGTAGCATCTGGCAACTGACTATTTAAGACGGTGATGATGTTGTTAATCATTACAAAATCTTGTCCTGAGGTTAATGTAATGGTAGCTGAAGTATCGCCGATATTTATATTATCCTGAATATTGTAGACATCAATATCCATATTATATAAATTGTTAGATCCTGTAAATGAATTAGTACCATTAAAGGCATTGTTGGCTGGATTCAATGGTAGATTACTGATGACATTACCATTAATAGTCAATTGCTCATTGACTGCTAATGCGCTATCACCTTCCCAGGCAATAAACCCTATTTTAGCATCTTCATTATCCAATACATTAAGATTGTCTAAGGTAATGCTCAAGAATGTTGGGACACTCTGCAGACCGTCATAAACGTTGAGCTGATTAAGGGGCAGTCCATCATCTTCATAAATTATGGTAATGGCCCAACCACCAAAGTTGGTACCCGAAGGACAGTAGGGTGTTATAACATTCGTTAAATCAAAGTCTGAAATGGTATAAGTGCCATTACCTTGACTAGTGATAATATCGGTGACATCGGCAAAGGCAGCAAAAAAGACGCGTACACTATCCAGACTATCACTAAAAGTACGTTCTGCATTTACCTCTATGCCATTGAGCATAATGTCAAAATCTCCACTACCAGAACCTGCCCAATATAAATAGGCCGCTGCAACATTTTGAGTGGAGCTAAGATTTAAATCTGCAGACGACGAGGTTTGAATCACGCAGGGAACAAAATTGCCATTTTCCATCAGATTTAGAGTATTACCGATGGCCACATAGTCAAATCGACCATTAAATTGCTGAAATAGTGAAATGTCTTGTGCACGCAGAGGGATAGCCACACCAAACAAAAATATGCAAAGTATATAGTGTGCTGTTTTCAAAAGACGTACTTTGGTAAAACTAAATTACAATTTTTTAATCTATCGTTTCAAGCTAAAATGACTGGTAAAGGTTCTACCGTCTTGCAGCTCTACCTTAAACCAATAGTCGCTCGAAGGCATTTTGGCACCATTATAGGTCCCGTCCCATCCAGGACCCAGCGGGTCGAGTTCCTTTAGGAGCTTTCCATGGCGGTCAAAAATCAGTATTGAGGTATTGGGTTGAAACTGTCTGCTGATGCCCTTTACTTGCCAAAAGTCGTTAGTGTCGTCATTGTTGGGCGTAAAGAACTTGGGGAACCCGATCACGGAGACCAGTTCTTCCGTAATGCCACAATTATTTCTATCCCTTACAAAAACGGTATAGAGTCCAGGTCGTACATCCTCAAAAACATTGGAGTCTTGATAAGGCCCATTGCTATCGTCCAGGGCATATTCATAATCGCCTTCACCACTGACGATGACGGTTATGGTATTGTTCTCAGAGGCATCCCTAATGTCGATATCGGTTATGGTCGCAATATTTGAGGGCACAACGGTAATGGATCTGTCCTTAAAGCAACCGTCAGTATTGGTTACCCTTACAGTATAGGTGCCAGGGGCGTTGACCTCAATGGTGGACGTATTTTCACCTGTGGACCAATCGAAGTAGAAGTTGCTAGGCGAGCCATTGAGGACGCCGGCATCGAGGACTATGGTCTCAGGGAAAAAGTTAAGGCAATAGAGGGTCTCTGCTTCGGTTTGGATGTTGGGCAGCTCAAAAACGGTGAGCTGAACTTCGCTGATGCCGTAACAGGCATTGGCGTTTTCCACACGCGCATATATGGTTTGGTTGTGTGGAATGGTATTGGTAAAGGTATTGCCCAAAGGATTAGATTCGAGCAAGGCGTCGTTATAGGTTTCGTAATATTGAAGGTCGAGTCCCGCAGGAGCACCCGCTAGGACAATGGCATCGCTATCGCTGAGGGTGAATGAGGCAAAACCATCTTCGGTACCATCATCGTCACAAACAGATAGGCTGGCATTGTTGGAGGCCGTCGTACTGACCTCAAGGGACACTTCGCTAAAGCTTATACAGCCTGTATTGGTATTAGTCACCCTAGCATAAACAATCTGTGGATTGAGGAAGTTCTCAAAGGCATCGGCATTGATTTCATTGTCTTGATTCTCTGCGTCGACTAAGGATAAATAGTAATTGACCGAAGTGTCTGGGCTACTGCCAACTACAGCATCGGTCGCCTCAGTGAGATTAAATATTGTAAAGCCTTCAGGAATGCCATCCTCATCACACTGTAATAATGAAATATCGTTGGCAATGGGCTTTTCAGCTACAATAATATTAAAGGATGTGAATCCTATACAGCCACTATCCAAATCCTCAATACGTGCAAATACTTCAGTAGGGGTTGGAACGGTATTGGAAAATAGTGTCGGTAAAGGAGCTATACCTGCTTCGGCATCGGTCTGATCTAAATGATAACTGATATTATAATTAGCACCTACCACACCATTTACAATTTCCTGAGTTTTAATATCAAGATCGAATGTGGTCAGACCATTTTGATCGTCACCATCAGTGTCATCATCACAGACTTCAAAAGTCGTTGGTGGATTAAAATTAGTGAGCCCAGATATATTGACTTCCAAAGTGTTAAGGATAAAGCAATTGGTCGTGGTGTTTTCAATTCTAATAAAGACGATTTGAGTTGAAAAAAAACTTGTAAATACATCGCCTAAAGGGTTGACGTTAATATTCGCATCATTTTCTGAATTATGGAAACTTACGGCAACATCACCTTGACCATTAATAATGTCTTGTCTCAGTGAAGTCAGATCAATTTGTCGTATTAAATCGTCGAAGGGGGCTTGGTTATCACATAAATCTAAGTTAGGTAAGCTCGTAGAATTTGGATTCGGCAAAACAGGATTTGATGGATTGTCTGGGAAGGAAGCCGTACCCGTCCATTCTATTGAAAATGGGCTATTGCCAATAGGACGATCAATGACTAGAAGATAGGTCTCACCGGCAAGCACATCCAAATCACTTACAAAACTATCCCCATCTGCACCTGGGCCTTCATCAGGATCTGGATCATCAGGACTCATTCCTGTTAAATTATTGCCTTGCATGGCAGCCGCAGGATTCGTTGTAGAGCATCTAATGGCCTGACCTATATTGCCACAGGTCGCATTAGGGCCAAAAAGGAAGAAATCATAATCTTCAGAAATATCTGTACTACCTGGTGTTAGTGTAAAAGCTAGGGTTCCAGAAGTCGCTATAGTGACTTCGAGCCAAATACTGTTATTTTCTTGGCTGGAGCAGGTATTAGATCCGATTAATTCTTGAGTTCCTACGCCATTGACGTCTAAACTAAGATTGGAATTTCCACAAATCGTCACAGCATTAGCACAATCGTTTGGCTCTTGGCAGAAACCAATAAGCGAAGCGCTTAGCATGATGCAAAGTCCGAGAGATTTAAAAATTAGCTTATGTTTTAATTTCATCGCTTCAAACTAAAATGACTTGTAAAGGTCCTGCCGTCTTGTAGCTGTACCCTGAACCAATAGTCGCTCGAGGGCATTTTGGCACCGTTATAGGTCCCGTCCCATCCAGGACCCAGCGGATCGAGTTCCTTTAAGAGCTTTCCTTGGCGGTCAAAAATCAGTATGGAGGTATTGGGTTGAAACTGTCTGCTGATGCCCTTTACCTGCCAAAAGTCGTTAGTGTCGTCATTGTTGGGCGTAAAGAACTTAGGGAACCCGATTACGGAGACCAGTTCTTCGGTAATGCCACAATTATTTCTATCCCTTACAAAAACGGTATAGAGTCCAGGCCTTACATCCTCAAAAACGTTGGAGTCTTGATAAGGCCCATTGCTATCGTCCAGGGCATATTCATAATCGCCTTCACCACTGACGATCACGGTTATGGTATTGTTCTCGGTGGCATCCCTAATGTCAATATCGGTTATGGTCGCAATATTAGAGGGCACAACGGTAATGGACCTGTCCTTAAAGCAACCATCAGTATTGGTTACCCTTACAGTATAGGTGCCAGGGGCGTTGACTTCAATAGTGGACGTATTTTCACCTGTGGACCAATCGAAGTAGAAGTTGCTAGGCGAGCCATTGAGGACGCCGGCATCGAGGACTATAGTCTCAGGAAAAAAGTTGAGGCAATAGAGGGTCTCTGCTTCGGTTTGGATGTTGGGCAGCTCAAAAACGGTGAGCTGAATTTCACTGATACCATAACAGGCATTGGCGTTTTCCACACGCGCATATATGGTTTGGTTGTAGGGAACGGTATTGGTAAAGGTATTGCCCAAAGGATTAGATTCGAGCAAGGCGTCGTTATAGGTTTCATAATATTGAAGGTCGAGTCCCGCAGGAGCACCGGCTAGTACGGTGGTATCGCTATCGTCGAGTGTGAATAGGGCAAAACCATCTTCTGTACCGTCATCGTCACAAACGGATAGGCTGGCATTGTTGGAAGCTGTCGTACTGACTTCGAGGGACACTTCGCTAAAGCTTATACAGCCTGTATTAGTATTGGTCACCCTAGCATAGACAATCTGTGGATTAAAGAAATTATCGAAGGCACCAGAATTGATAGGGTCCATCTCGTTTTCGGCATCGGCTAACGAAAGGTAATAGGTTACGGAACGTTCCGTTGCGCCACCCGTTACATCATCATTGAATAGATTGATGTTAAAAGTCGTAAAGCCTTCAGGGATGCCATCTTCATCGCACTGTAAAATGGATATATCATTGGCAACCGGTGTATCATTAATAATAAGACTAAAACTCCCAGTACTATAACAATCAGTATTGTTTGTATTTTCTATCCTTACAAAAATAGTTTCATTTAAGGCCGTTGTGTTCGTATAGCTAAGCGGTAAGGGAGACACATTGTCATCGGCATCCTCCTGAGACGAATGAAATGTAACACTTGTGTCTGCTTCTTCTTGATCTCCTCTAATTGTTGGAATTAAATCCCCCAATTCAATAGTAGCAAAACCATCCATGGGGTCGCCTTCATTATCACAGAATTCAATAGTATCGAGTTGAGCAATTTGCGGAGTATTAAAAACGCTAATTACAAAAGACGTCGTGTTACCACAATTGGGGCTATCGTTATTATAGACTCTTGCATATATAATTTGATCGTTAACGGTATTGGTATAAGGGAATATGATCCTATTGTCAAGGATATTGGCATCTGCGTCATCTGGATCGTTATAATACGCCACACTAAATTGTGTAGCATCCTGATTTAGTAAAGCTTCGCTATCCTTGTTAGTGAAATCGAACTCACTGAAAATACCATCATTTAGAAAATTATCACAAACACTCACATCGGTCATTGGATTAGCAACGGGAATTTCGAAAACACCAACTACGGCGTTTCCTTCAATAGGACAATCCCCATTGTTAGGCTCAATAAAAACCTCATAGAATCCTGGGGTGTCCACAAATAATTGCGATGAGCTTTCTGGTAGTGGATTACCATCACGGGACCATACATAATCAGCACCTGGTATATCATCGGCTTGAAGTGTGTAATCGCCGCCTGCACATAACCTGAGTTCTGTGGTACTTTCGCCATTTCTTATAATGTCTATTTGAGAATTGAATAAGGACTGAATGAATGGTGGTAAACCGATACGACTCAAATTTTGATTATTTCCATTGACGTCTAAAAGCACGCCTTCGTCAACGTAGTTTGTTGCTAAGCCGTCTTCTTCAGGATTATTAATAACACCGAGATAAAAACCTGTAGGTTGTCCGTTACCAAGACGACTAAAATCCGTTAGTGCTCTATAAATACGTCTGTCAACTCCCAACTGTAAAGCACCTGCGCTAAAGGTATTAGAGCTATGAATGACCTGCAGTGAATTAGGAATATCTGCGGCTTCAAGATCCCATTGCAGTATTTGACTAGCGCCGCCGCCGCCCGGTCCAAAACCAACAGTAGCATAAGCTTTTCGGTTTTCCGCTGAAAATTCTACGCCATAAGGACTGTTGTTATTTTGAGCGCTGTAAAGTTCAACAGCATTAGACACTATGCCTGTATCATTATCGAAATCGAACAAATAAATGCCTCCTCCTGCGTCACCACCAGGAACAGTGGATTCACCGAAATTTGCCGATATTAATTTTGTGCCATCTGGCGAGGCTTTTAAATACCCAAGAGCATTACGCCTGTAGCCTTGTAAAGGAATATTTGGGCCAACCACGGAAGTGACAGGATTAGGGTCCACACCACTATCATCAATTTTAAAAGCATAAAAGGTGTCCGCAAAATGTGTGATTACCCAAAAGGAAAAACAATCATCTGCCTTGACTGCCGTAATCTTTTCTGAGCACTTTAATTCTGTGGCTAATGGATCTGTCGTGTCATAGGTTATGAGTGGAATATTTTTTTCAACAGCATCCACAGCACCTAAACCGCCATCATCTAAAATATTGACTCTGGAGTACATTAAACCGTCATTAACACCATCATTGGCAACTTCATTAGGAAAATTTGACGTGTTGTTGTGATGGGGTTCATCAACCGTAAAAATATAATAGAAATCTGGATCTTGGGGCTTAGGAACAATAACACCAGAAGAGGTGCTAGAGTCATCACCTCTAAGACCAGTACCATTAAGCATAACTTGGTGATTTCTATTCCACACCGTACTACCATCTGAATAAAACAACAGATTGCCATCGGCATCTGAAATAGTAGTACAACCTTCTAAAGTATTGAGTTGGCCATCAGTAACCGCTGTAACGGTTCCTGCAGCCGCATCAAAACGCACGCCGGCATTACGACCAAAATACCAATAAGAGGCTTCATTTTGCCCAAAAATAGGGCAGCAAAACATAATTAAGAAACATACAAAAGAGATCTTCTTCATAACATCTTTGGTGTAGAACAGACACTTATCAATACTATAAAACAACTAGAACTCTTATTTTCCTAGTTTTAGTATTGAAAATTTATAGCAATAGCTACCAAAGATATTATAAATCTCGCTTTTTTAATAATCGATACGATAAAAAGATGAATAGTGCAGACCAACCCAAGACGATGGCGATTTCGTACCAATGTACGGCATAATCATAGGCAATATCGGTTTTTTCTGGGAATTTGGTCATCACAATACGCTGAATCGGTTGATCAATGAGCTTATACATGGATTCTAAAGGCAGCACATTCTTTACTCGAAAAGCGGCATCACCACTTCCTAAAATTTCATAGGCTCCCCAGAAGAACAACCATTCAAAAATGTAAAGCACAAATAAAAACCCTAAAGCAAAGGCTGAGCGCTTTAATAGCATTCCAAAGAATAAACACAAACTAAAGAATCCAACAAGCTTAATAAAGTAAGCCAACAAAAACTCTATCTCCCTAAATATGATGGATGCTTCTGTATAGCTAGAGTAGTAGAGTCCAATAAAGAAGGATGCTACGCCGATTAAAATGGTGGCACAAAGCGAAAAGAATACAATCGTATAAAACTTGGAGAGTATAAATTCCTTTTTACTAAGACCATCAATAAGATTTTGCTTAAGCGTTTTATTGCTGTATTCGTTACCAATCATACTCACAACAACGATGGCAAAGAAGAATTTAAAATATGAGGCAAAAAATGTGGTGATATGCCAAATAATTGGGAAATTAAAAATACCGAGTTCACCCAATTCCAGAGTAAAGAAGCCGAAAAAGTTAATCTTAATCGATGACAGTACTAATACGGTAAAAGGTAATATAAAGGATACAAAAATTAGGATGCGACTGACTTTGTTGAGCCAGAGTTTTTGTAATTCTAATTTAACAAGACGTAACATATAAAGTGGATTGGTTGTGAAGTTGTGGTTTAATATGGATAAGATGTTGAACCATACGTCGACTATACGCAGTACGAGAGTTCAACATGACAAATCTTTAGTTTAAATTATCGGTTAGTTGTAAGAATTGTTCTTCAAGGCTTTCTTTTCGTTTTACCAAATGGGATAGCACAATACCTTTATCGAACATTAATTGATTAAAATCCGCAGCGGACATCGGTTCATTTAAAAATGCGGTGATTAAATCACCTTCGACTTTTAGCTTACCAAAATTAATGTCGGCTTCCAATAATTTCAATAGGTTATCGAGCTTATCGGTTTTCAGTTCAAAAAAGCCATAACTGTTAATCATCTCGTCCACACGACCAGAATATAATTTTTCACCTTTTCGTAATACGACGACATGGGAGCAAACTTTTTCTACTTCATCTAAGAGGTGCGAGGCCAAAAGAATGGTAGTGCCGTCTGCAGCTATTTCTTTGATAATTTGTCGTATTTGGTGAATACCTTGTGGGTCTAGGCCATTGGTGGGCTCATCCAAAATTAAAATTTCCGGATCATTAAGAAGAGCGGATGCAATGGCAAGACGTTGTTTCATACCTAGTGAATAGGTCTTGAATTTGTGGTCTTTTCGGTCTAACAAGCCCACAACGTCTAATTTCTCTTCAATCTTACTATAATCCACGCCTTTTATTCGGCAGACCAGTTTTAGGTTTTCTGCGGCGGTCATATAGGGATAAAAGTTAGGGCGCTCAATAATGGCACCGACTTGTTTTAAAGCATCATGGGTTGAGGTATTGCCATCGAACCAATGAAAATCTCCACTGGTTTTATTGACGACATTGAGTACGATACCTAAGGTGGTGGATTTACCACTTCCGTTAGGTCCTAATATACCATAGACATTGCCTTTGTTAATGGTAAAGCTTAAATCTTTTACGGCTGTTAAATAGCCAAATTTTTTCGTAAGACTATTGATTGTAAGGATAGGCTCCAAGATATGATTGGTTTTTAAAGATTGATTGGTTCTACAAAATGCTAAATAATTTTTAGCTTATGTAGTTAAGACGAAATCTATCAAAATTTGTTACAGTTTTTATGAAAAGCATTACATTTAAGCAATGGAAGATGATGTGAAAATATCGAAAAAAAAGCCTTCGTATCCTGTTTCTAAAGCCTTAGATTCTTACCTGTCCAGTTACGGAAGAAACATTGATTTACCCATTTTTTATTCGGATTTATTGCGTTTTCAGGGCGCTGTAGAAATATATAATGATAAGGATGAAGATACCTTATGGATTAGGGTGTATTACAATGAATTTGACAGGGACGAAATTAATAGAAGTTTAAAGAAAGTCTATTCGCATTTAATTTCTGATGGTGGGGAATGGATTTTAAAATACCTCAATGTCGATGCCATTGATTTTTGTACGTTCGGTAATTCAAAACCTTTTAGGATAAAGGTTAGAAATATTTTAAACGATAATTACACTTATTTTTATGTAAAGAAAGCTGATGCTTCAAGGATTTACGGTTTAGAACTTGAACATATGTTATCACCGTATAGCATCAACTTTTTAGTTTGTAGGGACACCTTGATTGAAGAGCATATCTCGGGTATTCCCGGTGACGAATTTATTAAGAACAGTTTAGACAATTGCTTGGATTCTGAAAAAGCACAAATTGCCAAGGAATTTGTCAAATTTAACGAACGTTCTATGATTAGACTCTTAGGAGATATGCGCTCTTACAATTATGTCATCGTGCCGATTCACGATTTTGATCATGTCGTATTTAAAATTAGGGCTATTGATTTTGACCAACAATCCTATGAAGGCAATCTAAAAATATATATGCCTCAATTTTTTAAGGAAAATTTAAAGATGGTAGAGTTGGTGCAGCATAAAATACAAAACGAATCCATTGAACAATATAAGATCGAAGAGCGGTCTATTGTTGCAAAACGCATCATTAGTTTTCAAAATAGGGTGAATGCGCTTTTAGAATGTATGGTCTCAGACGAAATATCTAATGAGAAGCATATCACAAGACTAAAAGATGACATTTATAAGTATACGCTAGACGTTAATTTTAAGAAAAGCAAAACCATGGGCGAAATTGTAAAGAATGCACTAGATTTTGTAAAACGGAATTACGAAAGTGTTAGTGCGCGTTAAAGTTGAACGGCAGTTTTCATACCCTTCTATATAGGCCTCATCTTTAAACGCTATATCATCAAAAGCTTCATCTGAATTGATTTTTTTGTAACGGAGTCCCAATAATGCTTGCTTAAAAGATCAAAGTCTTTAACCAAATAATGAATCCTGGCACAATGAATTGAAGTAAAAATGAAACAAGGATGCTAAAGAAAAGAGCAACGAAAACCACAATTTTTTCTTCGTAATCTTTATAAGTGAAATACATGAGTATGGCAATACTTATAAAGGTTATGGGATTGAAGAATATGGGTGTTTTATATAAGGGAATAAAAACTGTGGTGATGATTATAGCATGTCCAATTATAAAAGCATTGCTCACTAAATATTCAACTAAATTACGCTTCTTGAGTATTAAATAGGTTATGAGGCTTAAATAAACAATATTTAGTAAGTAAAAGAATTTAAGGTATTTGCGAATAAAGTGTCCTATTTGCTGCCCAAAATCATAAGCACCTATATTTGCATCTCTCCATTTATTGTCTGGATTACTAAAACTTCTGAAAATTGAAAAATCGTAATAATGATCGACAAATAAATATAATCCTATGGCCAAAAGCGCGTAACTGAATGGATTAAATACTTGTTTTCGTTTGCCATCCAAGTAGTTATTGATACTCTTACCTGGTGCGAGTGTGAGATATTTTAGATTGAAAAAGAATCCCTTATCCGTATTGGTTAAAGTGGTCAAGGTGTCGTTTGTGATTTTTTGAAATGTAAAACGCTTGGTTTCACTTTTCTGACCACATTCTGGACAGAATTTACCTTCGTAAATGGTTTTACAATTAAGGCATTCCATGATTTAGTTCCAGTTCTCGTCAAAGTCTAGATCTTCGTAATCGTCAATGCCAAGATCAGTATCATCCCCAAAGTTGTCGTCATCTTCAGCTTCAAATAACTTTTCCGGTGCTTCGTCCGGAATTTGCCCGTGCACAAACATTAAATTTGGATAGTCAGTTCCAACGGCTTCGTCCACAATCTCTGCAAGCTCAACAAAAAATGTCCACATATTCAAAAAGTCATATACATAGATCAGTTTTGGTGATGCTTCATGCACAACATCTTTTATAAGGGTTGTACTCATCATTTTAACTTCATTACCACCCTCACTCATATCCAACATAGGAATTTCCTCGCCTTGGTTCCATTGTGCATCACTAATATAAAACGATGCCATTTCCATACCATCAAAGCCAAAGGATTGAGTAATAATATTATGAAGATCTTCCATAGTATCTGTTTCGCGAATCTCTAAATCGCGAAATACATCTTCTTCCGTATCGTTATCTAAGATGACTCTAAATCTATATACCATATTGCAAAGATAAAGGAATGTGTTTGAATGTCGAACATCTGACTGCGTGTTCGTTTATATTTTTAAGAGGATGCATTTTAACTTTGGATATGTCGGGAAGTTCATTCGTTTAGTTCCTAATCCCTAATCCCTATTTACTAAAGCGATGCAGGGTAAAAACCATACTGCTCAACAAAATAAAAGCACCGACTTGATGCAATACACCTAGCCAAACGGGGACTGCCAGTAAGAGCGTTAAGACACCTAGCAAAAATTGAAAACCAACAATTATTAGAAGACTATTGACACCTCTTTTTTGCAATAGGGTCATGTCTTGTCTAGTGGCTTTGTACCAAATGGCTAGAATAAATATAACAACAACATAGGCTAAGGTTCTGTGCACAAATTGTACACCACTTTTGCCTTCAATAAAATTGAGATAGGTAGGGCTTTGCTCAATATAAACCGTCTCATGCATCAGCTTGCCTTCGTTCATAAAAGGCCAATGGTTATGGATCCAACCCGCATCTAAACCTGCGACGAAGGCTCCATAAATAATTTGAATCACTAAGACCACAAGGCCTATACGGATAAAATTGCGCAGCTTTTTGTCAATGGTCTTTTTGTTGGGAAAGATTAAGTCTAAGGCCACCCAAAATGTATAGGCAAAGGTGAGAAAAGCAGTGGTTAAATGTGCGGCAAGCCTATAATGACTCACATCTGGTCGGTCGACTAAACCACTTTTTACCATATACCAGCCTAAGAAGCCTTGAAAACCTCCCATGATGAGAAGTACAATGGCCTTTTTAATTGTGGATTTACTCAGCCGTTTCTTAATCAAAAAATAGACAAATGGAATTATAAATACGAGGCCTATAAAGCGACCGATAACGCGGTGAATCCACTCCCAAAAATAGATATCCTTAAAGTCTTCTAACGACATACCGTAATTTAATTTTTGGTATTCAGGATATTGTTTATACAGTTCAAAGGCCTCGTTCCATTCCACCTCATTCATAGGCGGAATGGTCCCAGAAATCAATTTATAATTCGAAATTGACAACCCCGAATGCGTTAGTCTGGTAATACCACCAACAATCACCATGATAAAGATTAAAACACAACCTATAAGTAGCCAGTAAACAACGGCTTTGTTATCCTTTTTCATTTTTCAATAACTTTTTTTCAAAACACAGACTATTCTCCATCGCTTTGTATTGGCCATATTTAGGGATGGACACATAATTACATTTTTTATAAAAATTAACAGCTTCTACCTGCCGTTTTCCAGTTTCGAGTATTGTTGCTATATACCCCAGTTCAAATGCCCAAGTCTCTAAGACATTTAATATCGCTGAAGCAATGCCTTTTCCTCTTTCTTCGGGTAATGTATACATGCGCTTCACTTCAACTTTAGAATCGTCAAACACTTTAAAAGCGCCACACCCAACAGGTTTTTGATCCGAATAAGCGACAATGACATGATTAAGATGATCGATAGCATTAAACTGATTGTAGAAATCATGCTCATCACCGTCAGTAATTTTTAGATAGGCATCCAATTGTTTTACCAATGCTATAAAATCTGCATGACGCGAATCTGTTCTGAGCAATTCTATCATATATCAACAGCAATTAATCCTAATGCTTTTCCTTTTTTAAGCATTAATTCAAAGGCCGCTTCATGCTCATTGGGAATGTCTCCTTCTAAAATAGCTTCTTTAATGGCCTCTTTGATAATGCCTATTTCTTTTGAAGGTTGAAGGTTAAATGCTTTCATGATTTCTTCTCCAGTTACTGGTGGCTGGAAATTTCTAATGCGATCACGTTCTTCAACTTCAACAATTTTTTCTCTAACCAGTTTAAAATTGTTATGGTATTTCTTAAACTTTTTAGGGTTTTTGGTGGTAATGTCGGCTTCACATAGCGTCATGAGATCATCTACATAATCACCAGCATCAAACACTAAACGCCTCACAGCGGAGTCTGTCACCTCCGTAGCCAAAACAATGGGTCTAGAGCTCATCAATACCATTTTTTGAACAAACTTCATTTTGTCATTTAATGGCATTTTGAGCCGCTTAAAAAGTTTGTATACCATTTTGGAACCTACAAACTCATGACCATGAAATGTCCAACCAATTTTTTTATGGAACTTTTTAGTCGGTGCTTTACCAATGTCGTGTAACAACGCTGCCCAGCGCAGCCATACGTTGTCTGTGGTCTTTGTAATATTATCTACAACTTCTAAGGTGTGATAAAAATTGTCTTTATGGCGCTGCCCTTCAATCTCATCAATACCTTTTAGTGCTGTAAGTTCAGGTAAAATATAATCTAAGAGCCCTGTTTTTTCTAAAAGTTTAAACCCAATAGAGGGCTTGTCGCTTTCAAGAATTTTATGCAATTCAGTCACTATACGCTCCTTGCTTATGATTTTAATTCGGTCTTTGTTTGCGCTTATGGCCTTTAAAGAATGCGCTTCGATTTTAAAATCTAGCTGTGTGGCAAAACGAATGGCACGCATCATGCGAAGTGGATCGTCACTATAGGTAATATCGGGATTTAATGGGGTTCGAATAATACCTTTATTCAAATCTGTTATTCCATTAAAAGGATCTAAGAGCGTACCAAAATCAGATCTATTAAGACACAAGGCTAAAGCATTAATCGTAAAATCACGACGGTTTTGATCATCTTCTAACGTCCCATTCTCGACTATTGGATTCCTGCTGTCTTCATTGTAACTCTCTTTACGCGCACCTACAAATTCAACTTCAATATCGTTGTAACGCAGCATTGCCGTACCATAAGTTTTAAAAATCTGCACCTTGGGTTGTGTCGGTAAATTTTTTGAGACCTGTTGCGCTAATGCTATACCGCTTCCAACAGCAACAATATCTATATCTTTTGCGTTACCGCGTTCTAAAAGGTAATCGCGCACAAAACCACCAATTACAAAACAATCTAACTGTAGTTCTTCAGCAGACTGAGAAATAACAGAGAATAGCTCATGTTTTAGGGCTTGTTTGTGGTTCATCTTGGCGTTCTAATTTTTGCTGTGCAAAGATACGACTTACTTGTGGTGTTTTAAAATTGACCTTGTGCTTTATTAATCTCAAAAACTATTCATACTTTTGGACACAATCTTTTTTTATGAATTTCTTTGAACGAAAGTATTATCAGTTACTTGTCAAGTATCTGAAGAATAAGCCTAATGCTGATGAAGCTTATATAAAAGCCAATTATTATTTAAAGAATAACAGGCGCTTAAATCTGGATAATCCAGTAGATTTAAGTGAAAAAATACAATGGCTAAAGCTTTATCAGTACGATGAGTCTTATAAGAAGTATATTGACAAATACGAGGTAAGGAAACACATAAAAGAAACCATTGGTGAAGCGTATTTAAATGAACTCTTAGGTGTATACGAGGATGTAGAAGAGATTGACATCGATGCACTTCCCAACAAGTTTGTCTTAAAAGGCACGCATGGTTCGGGATACAATATCATTGTTGAAGATAAAGCCACATTAGATTGGCCCAAAGCTAAGGCTCAATTGAAAAAGTTTTTATCTCAAAATTATTACGATAAGTACAAAGAAATTATTTACAGAGGTATTAAACCTAGGATTATTGCCGAAAAGTTCTTGGATCAGCTCAATGATGATGCGATTTTGGATTATAAATTTTTATGTTTTCACGGTGAACCAAAGTTTATTCATGTTAAAGCCTTAGAAGATGGTATAAGGAAAGAGGTGGATTATGACATTAACTGGAACAAACTTGAAATTCCAGAAGAGCGGTCCAACTACTTAAAGCGGAGTCTCGACAAACCAGATAACTTTGAGGATATGATTGAGATTGCCAAGGTTTTGTCTAAGGATTTTATTTTTGTGAGAGTCGACTTGTATTCTATTGAAGGCCAAATATATTTTGGTGAATTAACCTTTTTACACAAAGGCGGCATGAAACGTGTAATTTCCGAGCCACATAACAAAATCATGGGAGACTTGATAAAGCTTCCTAATAAAAAATAGTTTTAGTTCATGAGATTAATACAAGTAACAGCATCTAGAGGATGGAGAGGACATGAACAAAAGATTATCTATCTCTATGAAGCCTTTAGGGATTTTGGGTATGTTGAGGACCAGTGGATCGTTTGTACCAAAGATTCTGAAGTTCATAAAATTGCCAAAGCGAAAAATATGCAGGTCATCGGATTGGATTTTAAATCCGAATACGATCTAAAATTTGCCAAGTCCTTGAAGCGCATTGCAGACGAAAATAAAGCAGACCTTGTTTTTATTCATAATAGCCAATCGCATACCATCGCTGTATTGTCTTCACTTTTTTACGGACTAAAAATTCCTTTAGTGTTGTGCAGAACACTTATTAAGCGTGTAGATACTAACTTTTTTAGAAAGTGGAAGTACAATTATAAAGGCATTAAGCGCATACTGTGCATCACACAACCCGTTGTTGATGAACTTAAATATGCCGTAAAAGACCATAGTAAATTAAGAATCGTCGGGATTCTAACAGATATCAAAAAGTTTACAAAGACCGAAAAAGATGGTTTACTCCACAAAGAGTTCAATATTCCCTCGGATCATAAGATTATTGGAAATATTGCCGCTTTCACGGGTTTTAAAGATCACTATACCTGGATAGATACTGTAGAGATTTTAGCCAAGACCGATTTAAAGGCCACATTCATTTTAGTAGGTGAAGGCGTCTTAGAGGAAGATATAAAAGCCTATGTTGCTTCAAAGGGACTCGAGGATAGGGTGATCTTTGCAGGTTTTAGAAAAGATATTCCTGACATTTTACCAGAATTTGATTTGTTCCTGTTTACCTCAAACAATGAACCCGCGGGTGGGGTTGTTTTAGAATCCTATGCTTGTAGAGTGCCAGTAGTGGCTGCAAATGCCGGTGGAATACCTGAGTTGGTTATAAATAATGAGACTGGGTTTTTAGCCGAAGTTGGTAATGCGAAGGATTTTGCAGAAAAGGTTATGGCATTAATTCGCGATGAAACCCTTCAGCAAAAGTTTATCAAAAACGGCTATCAGTTCTTGGTAGAGAATCATACCAAGGAGGTCATCGCCAAAAAAATGATTGATGAGTTAAACGATGTCTTGGAGAACCACCATAAGTAAGTTTTAGGCTTATTTAATTTTATAAAGCCCTAATGCTTTTTTAAACTTTTTGCTCATTAAAACATAATTGACGTAAAGTTTGTTTTTAAAACTTAAGTAGCGCCATTTCTTATGTGGAATAATTTCTGCAGATACTTTTTTATCTACAGCTTTGGAGACTATAAATTCAGACCTAATCGCATTCCAACTCACATTATCGTAGCCATCAAACTCGTTCACCTTGTTTTTCTCGTGAATGATAGACATCCATAAACGTTTGTTCGCAATTTCTATGCGTCGAGATTCTTTTTTCCACATATTATGATCACTAAACCAAACGGTTTTAGGAGATTCGTTTTTTTCGATAAGGCTAATAAACGGATTAAAAATATGCTCCTTCTTACCGAGCATGATGTCTGGAGAGATTTGAAGTGAGTAGCCTTTTAAAACATCAATCGCCATAAAATCCTGTGAGGCAAATTGCTCTTGTATGGTCGCTATATAGTCTTTATGAATACAATCGTCATTATCAATACGAGACGTAATAATATAGGAATGTTCCTTGCTGTCTTCACTAGTAAAACTTTTTATAGAAGGATGGAATGCATCCATACCATCAATATAAAACAACTTAAAATGCGGATAGGGCTGTAATAGTGACTCCAATTCTTTCTTAAAGTCTTCGTCAGTTGTTTCATCAAAAAAAAGTAACCATTGAAAGTCGGAATTGGTCTGATGGACCACCGATGGCAAACAAAAACTACGGAATAAATCGATGCGATGACTCATCCAATCGCGCGTTAGAAGAGTTTCATTATTCTTTGTGACATCCCAATTTTTATTTTTGAGATTAAAGCGCGTAATGAGATAATGCTTATACATAAGTGACCGTTAGTTATTGGCAAAAATAGATGAATTTTTTCGTTTGGAAATTCCCAAAAAAATCAAACGGAAAAAATTCACATATTAACGAAGTGCCTACTGGTTGTTAAAGGTAGAGGCACTGAAGCCCAACTAAATCTTATAGTTTTTTAGTAGAAAATTTAGTTTTTAACAGAAGAAATTTAAAAAATTAAATACCTACTTTTACAGCCTAGTAAACGCTATTCATGTCCAAAAAGATTCATATTCATAAGAACTCTGCATTGACGACGCCATCTATAGAAGCGCTGCTCAATAAGTTTACTCATGAAGGGGAGTTAATAGGTACAGGTTATAGAAATGTCATTAAAATCCTAGATAGCAATGGCAAAACCTATAATATTAAAGCGTTTAAAGTTCCTAATCTAGTTAACAAAATCGTCTATCGCTTCTTTAGAAAAAGTAAAGCGGAGCGTTCGTTTTTATATGCTGAACGTCTGTTGGATTCGGGTATATTAACGCCGAGCCCAGAAGCTTATGTGGAGTATACCTCATTGTTTGTTTTTGGCAAGAGCTATTACATCAGTAAGCAGCTTCACTACGATTTTACGATTAGAAAACTTATAGACGAACCCCAATGCGATGATTATGACAATATTTTAAGACAGTTTACACGGTTCACCTATCAATTGCATGAAAAAGGTATCCATTTTTTGGATCATTCTCCTGGAAATACTTTAATTGTTAAAGAAGGGCAGGATTATCGTTTCTATTTAGTGGATCTTAACCGTATGGCATTTAAAACCCTAACTTATGACGAGCGCTTAGCCAATTTTGCAAGGCTATCTCCAAAGGATTATATGTTAGAGATTATTAGTGATGAATACGCAAAACTGATCAATAAACCGCATAATGAAGTCAGGGAGAAGATGTATTATTTTTCCAAGAAATTTTCATCGAGCTTTAAAAAGAAAGAGGCGTTTAAAAAGAAGTATTATTTCTGGAGAAAGAAAAAGAATTAAGCTTTCTCTATGTAGAGCTTTCTAAGTTTGTCATATTTTAGAAATGTGATCTTACCAGTTTGATAACAAATCCTATAACCATTTTTACCATCTAAAAACCCTAATCTCAGGATATAGGCCTTAAAGAACGCCCAAAAGGGGTTCCAAAATAGTTTCCAGAATGGTGCTGTCTTACCCTTATCGAAATAGGCTTTTGCCGCAATGGTAGAGAAGTATTCTGTTTTTTTATCCATTTCGGCATAGGTTTGGTATGTCCAGTGTAAAATATCTCCCTTTAAATGACCTATTTTGGCTTTAGGTCTGTGTAACTGCACGCGATCATGAGGATTAATACCTTTCCATTCCGCTTTGGTTTTGTCAAATACGCGTAATTTTTTATTAGGATACCAATCCGAATATTTTATCCATTGCCCGCAGAAATTGTTAAAGCGATTGGCATAGTAACCATCATATTGCCAATGGGTCTTTACATCTATAATAGATTGCTGAAGCCGCTCAGATAAGGCTTCGTCACCATCCAACGAAACGACATGATCGTATGTGGCTTGATCCAGTGCAAAATTTTTTTGTTCTATATAACCTAAAAATTGTTGTTCAATAAATTTGACGTCATATTCAAGGCATATCGCTTTGGTCTGGTCTGTGGAAAATGAATCTACAACGACAATTTCATCCACCACATTAACTAAAGATTGCAAACATTTTTTAATATTACGTTCTTCATTAAAGGTAATGATAACACCAGATAGTTTTAGCATAATTGTAATTTCACTATCGTAAAAATAGTATTTTTGTATTTATGCGCTCACCCTTAAAAGCTTCAGTTATTATTAGTACCTATAATCAACCAGATTGGTTGAATTTGGTATTGTATAGTTATGATATACAGACGTATAGAGGTTTTGAGCTCATTATAGCTGACGACGGTTCAGATGAGCGAACCAAAGCGGTGATCGATAGATTTTCTGAAGCAAGTCCACTCGAAGTCATTCATGTATGGCAAGAGGATAATGGTTTTCAAAAAACGAAGATTCTCAATAAAGCGATAGTAGCTTCCAATACCGATTATCTCATTTTTACGGATGGCGATTGTATTGCCCGAAAAGATTTTGTGGAAACCCATCTAAAATTGAGTCAGCCTAACCGTGCACTTTCAGGGGGGTATTTTAAGCTTACGGAAAAGATTTCTCAAGCCATCACCGAGGATATCATCCATCAACAAAAATGTTTTGATAAACATTGGCTCTTAGCCAAGGGACAACCGGATAATTTTAAGCTCAATAAACTGACCAAGCTCAGATTTAAAGCGAAACTTTTAAACTTCATTACAACAACTAAGGCGACCTTTGATGGGATGAACGTGTCATGCCATAAAAAGGACATTCTGGCCGTAAACGGTTTTGATGAGCGCATGCAATATGGTGGTGAGGATAGAGAAGTTGGCGAACGTATGATGAATAATGGAGTTCGCTTTTTACAAGTTCGTTATAGTACGATTTGCGTACATTTGCACCACGACCGACCTTATAAGCACACGGAAGCTCAAATCGAAAATCAGAAAATAAGATCGGCAACAAAACAAAACAGGGTGAAGTGGACTGCCCATGGCATAAACCAGTAAAAAATGCAAAAACCAGAAATTTCAGTTGTCATAAGTACCTATAATTCTGAGGCATGGCTCGAAAAAGTCATGTGGAGTTACGAGGCACAGACGTTTAAAAATTTTGAAATGGTGATTGCAGATGATGGCTCAAAACAACCCACATTCGATCTCATTGAAACCATGAAATCGCAAGTTAATTATCCTATCATTCATGTATGGCACGAGGATAACGGTTTTCAGAAATCCCAGATTTTAAATAAAGCGATATTAGCTTGTAATGCTGACTATATTTTAATGAGTGATGGCGATTGTATGGCAAGAAAGGATTATGTTGAGGTGCATATTAATGAGCGCGAAGAAGGTTATTTCTTGTCTGGTGGTTACTTTATGCTGCCTATGCACATTTCGGAGCGTATTACGAAAGACGATATTTTATCACAACGCTGTTTTAATGTGAAATGGCTAAAGTCCCATGGATTAAAATCATCATTTAAGAATAATAAGTTAACTGCAAAAGGTCTCACAAGTCAATTTTTAAATACGGTCACACCGACAAATGCCAGTTGGAATGGTCATAATGCTTCAGGTTGGAAGAGCGATATTATGGCTGTTAACGGTTTTGATGAACGGATGCAATATGGTGGGCAGGATCGTGAGTTAGGTGAACGTCTTTTTAATTATGGATTAAAATCTAAGCAAATTCGCTATAGTGCTGTTTGTTTACATTTAGATCATCCGAGAGGTTATAAAACTCAGGACTCTATAGATAAGAATTTAGCTATTAGGGCCACTACTAAAAAAGAACACCTTAGTTGGACGGCATTTGGGATAAAGAAGGATTAATGCAATCGCTCTAAAAACGTTTTTAGCTGCTTCTCAAATAAAGAGGGCTTAAAAGTTTCGTACAATTCAAAAGCCTTAGGTCTTAGCACTTTGGGATGGTCAATAGTTTCATAATGGGTATTATCAAAATCACTGAGATGAACTGAGATGTGTTTTATATCATCATCAAACATGTTCCAAGCTTCTTTTTTAATCCATGGTGAAAAAATGGTGAATGTCGGAATATGTAGTGCTTTAGCCATATTAATGGCGCCTCCTTCATTACCAATTAAAGCACGACAATGTGCCGTAATGGCTAAAAAGTCTCTTAAGTTCCGCCCAAAAACATCAAAGAAAATATGTGCTTTGGTTTCGGGTTGACAAAGTTCAAAAATAGCTTTAGCCTCAGCCTCCTGTTTAGGTATGTAATTGAATAAGATCTGGCTTTCTGGTTGTAGCTTAACAATAGTATCAATCACTTCTGCCATATATGCAAAAGGATAGGTTTTACTTTCTTCACTACCCAAAACACCAATCATAAGGATTGGCTTTTTTAAATCAATCGTATGAGATTCTAAAAATTCTTTGGCCTTATTTCGCTCTGCTTCGGAAAGATAGATTTTTGGTCTAACAATTTTGTTGGTGTCAATATCTAATGGCTCTAGCAACTGCAATCTATTTTCAATAGCTAAGCCCGCATTGGTTTTTGCCTTGGATTTATTCTTGAAGGTATGATTATAAATTAAAGTGTTATGGCCTTTATCAATCGATATTTTTGTTTTTGCCTTGGATCTAAGAGCCATAATATTGCTCGACAGCATGGCGTAGACATCTATAACAACATCAAATTTTTCGAGTCGCAGCTTATGGGCAAACTGCCAAAGCTTACGTCTACTTTTTTCGTGTTTTGTTGTAAAAAAATGGAATTGATCTATAAACGGATTACCTTCAACAACCGGATAGGTGTGTGAATTTAAAACATAGTGTAATTCTGCCTTAGGATATTTCTTCTTAATAGCTTCAAACAGGATGCTTGTGGCCAGAACATCGCCAATCATTTTTTGTTGTATGATGAGAACTTTCATATTGAAAATAAAATCACAACCACCAAGGTCCAAATTCCAAAGTAAGTGTTTGGAATTTGGTAATTGCTATTCGAAATTTGAAATTATACGGCAACATCATATTCCCTTAAAGCATCATTCAAAGAGGTTTTCTTATCGGTACTTTCCTTTCGCTTACCAATAATCAATGCACAAGGTACTTGAAACTCACCAGCAGCAAATGTTTTGGTATAACTACCAGGAATCACAACAGATCTCTCAGGAACTCTGCCTTTCATTTCGACAGGTGCATCACCTGTAACATCTATAATCTTTGTACTCATGGTAAGGACCACATTTGCACCGAGTACGGCTTCCTTTTCGACACGCACACCTTCTACAACGATACAGCGACTACCAATAAAAGCACCATCTTCAATAATGACAGGGGCGGCTTGTAAAGGCTCAAGTACACCGCCAATACCAACACCACCTGAAAGATGTACATTTTTACCAATCTGTGCACAACTGCCTACGGTCGCCCAGGTATCTACCATTGTTCCTTCATCGACGTATGCACCAATGTTAACATAACTTGGCATCATGATAACCCCTTTGGAGATATAGGCGCCATGTCTGGCTACCGCATGCGGAACCACTCTAATCCCTTTGTCTTCATAGTTGCGTTTTAAAGGAATCTTATCGTGGTATTCAAAAATACCAACTTCAAAGGTTTCCATTTTTTGAATAGGGAAGTAGAGCACCACTGCCTTTTTAACCCACTCGTTAACCTGCCACCCATCTGTTGTGGGTTCGGCAACTCTTAAGCTTCCTGAGTCAATGAGGTCGATAACTGTTCTTATAGCATTAATAGTTGCTTCGTTTTTTAATTGCGAACGATCGTTCCAGGCATGCTCTATTAGCGATTGTAGTTCTTTCATAGTAAAGCGTAGAAATTTAGGCTTCAAAGATAAGCTGATAATAAGGCTTCAGGAAAAATTTTTTTAAAAATTGTGACATCAAATAAAAATGCGGGTCTTAATAGTATTAAATGCGACGATAACTTCTCTATAATAAGTTATTCTAAGAATTTAATTAATAGCTAATTATAATGAAAACTCCTCTCCCCTTCAAAACGAGGAGTTTTCTTTTTAATATAGTTAGTTGAATTAATTCCGACATGTGCTGAACTGTCATATTGAGCTTGCCTGTGCTGAGCGCCGCGCCTTCCAAAGTCTTGTACGGCGGACAGGCAGTCGAAGTATCGAAATGTTGTTTCAGTATCTAGCAGGATCTCCAAAACGCCTTCAATATTTTATGTTAAATTTTATTTATGATGTGACCCAAGCATTTTTTTGGTGTCTTAAAAATATAATTAACGTGATTTATTTATAGAGGGAAATAAAATCATAGACTTAATTAATAGCTAATTTTAAAAACGCTTCTTTTTGTAGAGAAGCGTTTTTTTATTGATGAAATTTGGCTTTGAAAAGTATATATACAAGTATTTTATAAGATATCAATGAAAGCTCTAGCTTAATATCCTTTAAGGTGTATCTTTGCCGAATGGGACGAATACTGGCCATAGATTACGGAACAAAGCGGACAGGTTTAGCCGTTACCGATGAGCTTCAAATAATAGCTTCTGGTCTTACTACGGTTGCGACTAAGGATTTACTTCAATTCTTGAAAGATTACATCACATCCGAAAATGTAGAGAAGTTCGTAGTTGGTGAACCAAAGCAGATGGACAATACGGCATCTGAGAGTGAAGCTTATATTCAGAAGTTTTTAGAACAGTTGGCCAAAGTTATACCTCATATCCCAGTAGAACGTGTAGATGAACGCTTTACTTCAAAAATGGCATTTCAAACCATGATCGATAGTGGGTTGAAGAAAAAACAACGACAGAATAAAGCATTGATTGATGAAATCAGTGCCACATTGATACTACAAAGTTATCTTTCCAAGAATTCATTTTAAAAAAATAGATCAACACTAAACATTTAGATTTAGGGATGACCATAGCACTGTTGGAATAATGGATGGTTTTAATTTAGTGTTTGGAATTTAGAATTTAGTGCTTGAAATTTGATATTTTTGCACCCGAAAATAAATACATTATGATATTACCGATTGTTGCTTATGGTGATGCCGTGCTAAAGAAAAAAGCAAAGAACATCGATAAGGATTATCCAAATCTAGAGGAGCTTATTGCCAACATGTACGAGACGATGTATGGGGCCTTTGGTGTTGGTTTAGCAGCACCTCAAATTGGTTTGCCTATTCGTTTGTTTTTAGTGGATACAACACCTTTCTCAGAAGATGAAGATCTTTCTGATGAGGAAAGAGCACAGTTAAAAGACTTTAGGAAAACATTTATAAACGCCGAGATTTTGGAGGAGGAAGGAGACGAATGGGCGTTTAACGAAGGCTGTTTAAGCATACCCGATGTAAGGGAAGACGTCTTTAGGCAACCAAAGATTAAAATTCAATATCAGGATGAGAATTTTGAAACCCACGTGGAAGAATACGATGGTTTAATCGCTAGGGTCATTCAACATGAGTATGACCATATTGAAGGCATATTGTTTACAGATAAACTATCCTCGTTTAAAAAGCGTTTGATCAAAGGAAAATTGACCAACATTTCAAAAGGAAAAATTAAAATAGATTATAAAATGCGCTTTCCTGCAATGAGTAGAAAGCGTTAATATCAACAATAGGACAAAGTTAGCCAAGAAGGCTTAGCCTATGCTCAGCCAGACAAAAAAAGATATATGAGTTTAGATAAAATTTTAGCAATTTCTGGTAAGCCGGGATTATACGAAATCGTCACACAGACAAGAACCGGAGCCGTAGTGCAATCGCTAATCGATAAAAAACGGATTACGGTGGGTGCCCACAGTAATATTAGTATTTTGAGCGAAATCGCTATTTATACCTTAACAGAAGAAGTGCCGTTAAGAGATGTGCTTAAGAAAGTGATGGATAAAGAAAATGGGCAGCAGACATCCATAAGTCATAAGGATGGTAAAGATGCTTTGGAGGAATACTTCTTTGATGTTTTGCCAGATTATGATGAGGACCGTGTGTATCCTTCAGATATTAAGAAAGTCATTCAGTGGTATAATTTACTTCAGAAAAACGATCTTCTAGGTGCCTTAGAAACCGAAGAAGAGACTTCGACAAGCTCAGTAACCACTGAAGAGGAAGAATAAGATGTCTGATAAAACGGCTCAGCTCAAGGCTTTTGAACGTCTACTCATCATCATGGACGAACTGCGAGAGCAATGTCCTTGGGATAAAAAACAAACGATGGAATCACTCCGTCATTTAACTATTGAAGAAGTTTATGAACTCGGTGATGCGATCTTAGACAAGGATTTGGATGAGGTTAAGAAAGAACTCGGAGATGTTCTGTTGCATATTGTGTTTTATGCCAAGATAGGTAGCGAAACCCAAGACTTTGATATTGCTGATGTTTGCCATAGTATTTGTGATAAATTAGTAGAGCGTCATCCTCATATTTATGGAGATGTTAAAGTTGAGAATGAAGACGATGTAAAACGCAATTGGGAGCAACTCAAACTTAAAGAAGGAAAGAAGAGCGTACTTGAAGGGGTGCCTAGAAGCCTACCGGCCATGGTAAAAGCCAATCGTATTCAAGATAAGGTGGCCGGCGTGGGTTTTGATTGGGAGCAACCCGAACAAGTTTTTGAAAAAGTGAAGGAGGAGTTGGCCGAGCTAGAATCCGAAATCACTAAGGGCCATCAGGACGCTATAGAAAATGAGTTTGGCGATGTTATGTTTTCTATGATTAATTATGCACGCTTTTTGAAGATCAATCCAGAAAATGCCTTAGAGCGCACAAATAAAAAATTCATCAAACGCTTTCAATACCTCGAAAGCAAATCCAAAGCACTAAACAAACCGCTAAAAGATATGACTTTGGCTGAGATGGATGTCTTTTGGGAAGAGGCGAAGTCATTGTAGATTATCATCACGTTTGTATTGTTTTTAGGTTGTAGAGACATTATCAGAAATGTTTTTTGTTAAAATTTTAAAAAAATTTAAATCCTAACATCCAAACGGAAATTTCTCACGTAAATACTTTATATAAAACCAGAGCGTTTTTATAATCTTAGTAGAAATCTTAATTATTATTAAGCGGTTATAATTAAGGTTAATTTAGTTTAGTTAGGGCAAAACCCATCTGTAAGTCACAGATGGGTTTTGATATTTATTCCGTCCCGATAGCTATCGGGATTGATGCGGAATCTCATGATGAATTATATCTTAGTTTTAGTAAACGTTTAAGAATGTCAATAATCCTATTGTGTACATCACAGAAGTGCCTTAACCAGGAAAAAGATGAGTTTTGATGGTTTGTAGAAGGGTACTATTCTACCTCACCTTTACTTTTCACCTTCTTACCTATGGCATAACTGACCATACCGATTAAGCCCCCAATAATTATCGAAGTCCAATCGATTCCAGTATTGGGTTCTTTCATAACTATAGTGTAAGTAACATAAGCAGCAGTAGGAAAGGCGATAATAAAGTTTCCTAATAATTTATTATCCATAATTTAATTATACATCCCACGGATCTTGGCCAACTTAGCTTTCCAAGTCTCTAACTCCTGTTTATGCTTATCAATGTTCTTTAAAACATCTTTGACTAGCGGGTTGGTCTCATCGACATTAGAGAAAAATTGCAAGTTGTTTTCCAATTGGGTAATCTCAGATTGGACCTCACCAATTTTCTTGCGGATAAAGTTTTGCTCGTTATCCAATAATCGGGTATCGTCATTGTTACCAGCCAGATTTTCGAGCTTACTTTCAAACTTCACCATATCTAGTTTCGACTTGTCCATTTTTAATTTGTCGAAGGCATCATCTATGGCTTTATAGAACTTACCATCAATATAGCGCTTGTTATGTGGAACGTGACCAATAGCTTTCCAATCTGCAATTCTTGTTTTTAGGGCTTCAACATCGGCTTTGTTGTCTCCACTGAAACTTAGGGCTTTTAACTCGTCCAATAATTTCACTTTTTTATCAAAGGCATCATAAAGATGCTGGTTTTCAGCTTTGCGTTGGGCATGCATCCTGTCGAAATAGTGATTGCAGGCATCCTTAAATTGCTTCCAGATTTTATCACTATCGCGTCGTGGCACATGGCCTATTTTTTTCCAATCGCTTTGTATTTTCTTCATTAAAGGCGTCACCACGGCGAAGTCGTCACTATCTTTATTTTCTTCGGCTATTTTAATCAGTTCACGTTTCTTTTGAAGGTTCTCGTATTGGTCTTTCTTCAAGGCTTTATAAAACTGATTTTTTCCACGATTAAAGGCCCTTACGGTGTCTTTAAATTTAGCCCAAGTAGCTTCGTTGACTTTTAATGGTACTTTACCAGCGTTGAAAAAGGCTTCACGCAAGGCTTCCACCTCCCTGATTTTTTTCTGCCATGCGCCATGCGAATTAGCCGTATCGTCTGCAATGGCTTGTATCTGCGAGATGATTTCCTCTTTCTTTTCAAGATTTTTTTCGTAGGCCTTATCGAGGTCTGCGTAATACGTTTGACGCTTATCGTGTATCGTCTTGGTAGCCTGACTAAAACGCTCCCAAATTTCTTCGCGGTGTTCTTTAGCTACAGGACCTAACTCCTCCTTCCAGAGTTTATGAAGCACCTGTAGTTCTCTAAATGAACGATTAATATTATCGTCTTTAACCAGTTCTTCGGCGCGTTCTATGATTTTTAACTTCTGCTCATAGTTGTGCTTAAAGTCCATATCTCGCAAATCGTTGTTGAGGTGCAAGAAATCATAAAAACGCTCTACATGATGGTGATAGGTGTTCCAGGCATTATTGTATTTGTCTCTTGGAATAGGGCCTGCATTACGCCACTTTTCCTGAAGATCCTTAAAATGTTTATAGGTCGTATTGATGTTTTCTTCAACATTCAATAAGCCTTTTATCTCTTCGATAATTGCTAATCGGTTATCAAGGTTTTGCTTTAAGTTTTGCTCGCGTTCCTTGTAATATGCGTTTATGGCTTGTTTATAATCCTTATAAAGCTGGTTAAATAGCTTCTTGGAATCGTTGGTATAGTAAAAGTCGATTTCATTGCCACCTTCATTTAAGAATTCTTCTTTTTTCTCTTCAAGTAGTTGGCTAAACTTGGCATTGAATTCAGCTTTAATTTGATTGACCTGTTTCGAGATGGTCTGAATTTTATGGTGCTTTAAAAGTCGATTTAACTCCGTTGCCAATTCTTGCATAGACATGGCATGGTAGTCTTTTTCCTCAACCTCGTGACGCTCTACATTGGTAATGTCTTCGGCATCTTCAGCATTAGAAGCTTCAATTTCGGCATGGGCTTCAGAGTCTTCCTCTTCTGTGGTCACCGAGCTTGTCGAAGTATCCTCTTTAGCATCTTCGGCATTAGAGGCTTCGATTTCGGCATGCGCCCCAGAGTCTGCCTCCACTTCAGTGATTGCTGAGCTTGTGGAAGTATCGTCTTCAGTATTCTCCGTAGTTTCAGTAGCCGTAGTTTCAGCTTCTGGTGTATGATCAACCTCAATTTCCGTAGTTGTAGGTTCAGCTTCGGGTGCAGACTCAACCTCAGTTTCAGTAGTCATACTTTCAGCTTCAGGAGCATTCTCGACTTCAGTTTCTGTAGTTGTACTTTCAGCCTCAGGTGTATGCTCAACTTCAGTTACTGCGTCTTCTTTTGGAGTAGGATCTTTGTGCGCTACTTCTTTTTTTCCATCTGCTTTTTGCAGGTTATCATTCTCAGACATGAGTCAAAAATTTTATTAGGATGTTAAAGATACTAACAACTCCTTGAACTACAAAGGAAATACGCAATGAGGTTGGTTGATGAGTGGTCAGTAGTCAGTAAGCAGTAATCAGTGAGCAGTGGTCAGTAAGCAGTGGTCAGTGGGCAGTAATCAGTTCACAGTAAGCAGTAGTTAGTTGTTGGTGATTATGATTTATTCCAAATTTCCCAGGATTTTTCGGCTTGCAGTTTTAGCATTTCCAATCCGTTAATGGTCGTTGCTCCTTTGATATCTCCGCAACTTAGAAATTTAGTTTGTTCTGGGTTGTAAATGAGATCGTAAAGGATATGCTGCTCCGTTATGGCATCGTAAGGGATATCAGGACATGCGTTCACATTGGGAAACGTGCCAATGGGTGTACAGTTAATGATGATATGGTACGATGAAATAATATCGTCGGTTAAGTCTGAATACAAGAATTTCACGCCTTCTTTTTCGGTTCGTGACACGTAATCGTATTGAATTTTAAGTTTTTTAAGGGCATAGGCAATGGCTTTAGAAGCCCCACCGGTCCCTAAAATCAGAGCACGCTTATGGTAGCTCTTTAAGTAAGGCCTTAACGAATTTTTAAAGCCATAATAATCCGTATTATAACCGATCAGTTTTTGGTAGCGTGTAATTCTAATGGTGTTGACAGCGCCAATTTTTCGAGCGCGCTTATTTAAATCATCTAGCAAAGGAATGACAGCTTCTTTATACGGAATGGTAACATTTAAGCCCTTTAAATGAGGTGTGGTTCTAATAATAGTATCCAGTTCTTCTATAGATGGGATATCAAAATTAACGTAAGAATGCGGTAATGCCTCACGTTCAAATTTATCTGCGAAATAGCCCCTTGAAAAGGAATAAGAAATATTTTTACCTACGAGACCGAATTTAAGCTTTGACTTGTCTTGTGCGTTGTCCATACCATTCTAACCCTAAAACTATAAGGATTCCTAGCACAATATAAGCAATTGCAATATAAGTTTCGGCCGTAGCTTCGGGGAAAAAACGTTCGTAATTCTCAACAATCTGTGAACCAGTAGAATCCAAAATATAAAGGCCTTCGCTATCGGTTTTATAGATCGTTCTTTTCCATGGCCAAACGACACCAAGCGATCCGACAATAAATCCTAAAAGCGTAGCTAGGGTACTATTTTTGTAGTGTTTTAGAATATAGTTGAGAACATGCGAAAAGGTCACTAGTCCAGTGATTGAACCTAAGGTGAATACACCTAGAACTTTGAGCATCCGCATTCTAGCACTGTCTTTGATAAAGTCAAAATTTCCTGAAAAAATCTCAGATATTGTATCGTATAAGGCGTTGACGGAGTCTACCAAAAGTAAGACGTAGTTCCCCAGTAATATCAGAATAAAAGACCCCGAGAAACCAGGAAGTGTCATGCCAGATACACTAATAATCCCACAGAAAAAAACGAACCAAAGATTGTCATTTTCCGTCGCAGGATCCAAAAAACTAATACTAACACCTATGGTGGTGCCGATAATTAAGGTGATTATGGTTGCTTTGTTCCAAGCCTTAAAATCCTTGTTAATGTAATATATAGAACCTAAGATCATTCCGAAGAAGGCGCTCCAGACGTAAAGTTCATAGTGGACGATGAGGTAGTCTAAAATCTTGGAGACACTAAAATAACTCACCACCATCCCCAAGAATAAAAGCCCTAGAAATTTGCCGTTGATATACTGGTAAAAGCTTTTAAAGCGACCGTTAAATAACAGTTTAAAGGCGGTTTTATTAACACGCTGCAGCGAATAAATAAACTCTTCATAAAATCCAGCAACAAAGGCTACAACACCTCCAGAGACCCCAGGAACTTTATTTGCCGCTCCCATGGCCAAGCCCTTAATAACCAAAAAAATACGATCTTTAAGCCTTCTTGTACTTTGCATTAAGCTTTGTTTTTTCGACGTCCGAAGTATTCCAAAATCAGAATAGCAGCGATGCCAATGATTATAAAAACAATAGCTAATGCTATTTGATTATCGCCGTCGTAAGTGGATGGTAATACACTTTTATCTAGAAGTGTTACTTCTTCACCTTCGGAATTAATTCTGGTTTTTAAGACTTTTTTCCATGGCCATATCTTATTCAAAGAACCGATCATGAAACCTGTTAATATGGCAAGTGTGAGGTTTTTTTGGTGTTTAAACATCCAGTTTAAAGCTTTGGAGAATACTTTCAGTCCAATAACAGCGCCAATACCTAACAGTACAAATTTAAAGAGGGCATCCTTAAATACTTCCATATTCCCTGTCATTATGCCGTCTCTTAGATTGTTTACCGTATCTATAGCGGTTTGGTAAGCTCCTAAAATCAATAAAATGAAAGCCCCAGAAACACCAGGCAAGATCATAGCGATGATGGCAATAAAACCGCAAAATAACAGATAAAAAGGACTGTCTGGTGATGCAAAAGGCTCTGCTAGTGTAATAAAATAGGATAGGATAGAGGTGGCTATAATGGCGATGATGATTTTTGCCGACCAGGTTTTTATCTGCTTAGCGATATATAGTATACTCGCTAGAACTAAGCCAAAAAAGAAAGCCCACAGCAGAATAGGTTCATTATGCAAAAGCCACTTGATCAATTTGGCCAAAGACAAAATACTAATGGCTATTCCAGAGAACAGTGCTAATAAGAATGTACCGTTTATAGAGGTCCATGCGCTTTTAAACCCTTGCTGCTTCCACACTTTAAAAACACCAAAATTAAGGTTATCGATGCTCTCGATGAGTTCCTCGTAAATACCAGAAATAAAAGCGATAGTGCCACCCGAAACCCCCGGAACAACATCAGCTGCTCCCATGGCTATACCTTTAAAAGCAATGACTACATAGTCTAAAAAACGTCTCTGCATTTCCTTTTTATAAGAAACGCTAAGGTATGGAATTTTTTATACGCGTTCTGATTTAAATTTAACTTAGAACAGGTATTAGTTAGAAGTCTTTTTACATTCCGAAATTATAGCCTTTACTAGGGGTCTATCATTAAGCTTCGGAAACAGTTCGCTAATGATAAAGCTGTAATCTACATTGAGTCTTAAGGCATTTTTAAGATGAAAACGCCCTTCTTCCGTTTGATGTACTGTAAAATACAAGCCACTGAGTCGATATTCTATTTCTGAATTCTCTGGATAGAATTCCACCGCTTGCATTAAATTATATATGGCGGCATCATATTCACCTAAAGCGATTAAGATATCAGAACGGTCTAACCAAGTGTCAAGCTCGTAATTGCCAAGTTCTAAAGTGCGTTTGTACCCTATTTCGGCTTCTTCCAAAAAGTTAAGGCGTTTGTTAATGGTAGCAAAAAGCTTCCAGTACAAAACGTTTTCACCATCTATATTTACGGCTTTATTAATATAATGTAAAGCTTTTTGATAGTTGAGGCGTTTCATGTAAAACTTAGTAATGGCAATCCAACCTTTGTCTAACAACACATCTTCTTCAACCGTTTTTTTAAAGAATTGTAAGGCCATATCGTCCTGCCCGAGTTTCTCATAACAATACCCAATGCGCAACAAGGCAAAAGAGGTAGGCTCATCTAGGGCCAAAGTAATCTTATAGTTTTCTATAGCATCCTCGTAATGCTTCATCTTCTCCAAAACTTTCCCTTTTTCAATATAGGCCCCAACGAAGGTGTCGTCCGAGATAATGGCAAAATCAAAAGCAGCATTGGCTTTGGCGTAATCTTTTATGGCAAAATACTGGCGACCTAATTGATGCCAGGCCACTTCGCAATAGGGATTGGAGTCCAAAAAGCCGTTAAGGTAGGCAATGGCGTCCGCGTTCTGATCTAAAAAATCATAGCAGTACACAATATTGTGGAGTGCAGAGTAGTCCGAGGGATCGGCTTCTAGGCATTTTTTGAAATAGATAACCGCATTTTCAAACTGATCTAAAAACAGGTATTCCATCCCCACCAAGGCATAAAGATCGGAATCTTCAGAAGGCGTACTAGATATATCAATGGCTGATAGCAATATGTCTATAGCTTTTTCGTGCTCATCTTGCTTCGATAGCACATTGGCCTTTTGAATAAATATCTCTTCGTTATTGGGTTCTAGATCGTGAAGCATATCTAAAATATCATCGGCTTCAGAGAATTTATTCTCTATCACCAAAATCTCTACTTGGAACAGCCTTAAATTGACCGAACTCGGATGTTGTGAGAGCCCTAGTTTAATAGCGCGTTTTGCCAGTGAAATTTTACCATTTTCGAGATAGTGGTGGATAATGTTCTCAAATTCATTTGAATCGAAAAACAAAATATCATTTGTTTTTAACATGGATTCAAATCTAGTAAGCGGAAAGTTTTCGTCGTCGTGACTGTAGTTCATAAGCGGTTTAAAGATTCACTAATCTAAAATTACAGTTATAGTGCTATGGACGTGAGGATTTGAGTTTTTGTTTTTAACAAAATAATTAACATTAAATAAAGCTTTACTTAATGTACTGTTTAATTTGAAGGCCAGTCAATTAAATACGTTGTGAACCTCTAAATCGTATCCAATATTGAAGTAATTATTCGGCAGCCCTCAATAATTTCATCTTTAGAAATCGTTAATGGCGGTGTAATTCTGATCGCTTTGGGCTCAAAAAGTAACCAAAATAAAATCAGACCCTGCTCTTGTGCTTTAAGGATGACCTGATTGGTGATTTCGGAATCTTCTGTGATAGCAGCCAACATTAAGCCTTTACCTCTAATGGCTTTAATATGCTTATGTTGAAGGTGTGCTCTTATGAGTTGCTCTTTTTCCAGAGCTTCGGCCATAAGGTTAGACTCAGTGATTTCCTTTAAGGTAGCCAAAGCTGCCGCAGCGATAACTGGATTCCCTCCAAAAGTAGTGATATGGCCGAGCTTTGGTTGGTCACTTAAGGTTTGCATCATGTTGTGCGACGCTGTAAAAGCGCCAATGGGTAAACCACCGCCAAGACCTTTTCCGGTTACTAGGATATCAGGTTGGCAGTTGTAATGTTCAAAACCAAAGAGTTTACCTGTTCTGCCCATACCCGGTTGAATTTCATCCAGGATAAAAACGGCACCAACCTCCTTACATCGATCTTGTACCTTTTTGAGATAATCGTTGCTGGGTTCAATAAAGCCCGCACCGCCTTGAATGGTCTCCAAAATCACCCCAGCTGTGGTCTCCGTAATCTCTTGCAAACACCAATCGCAATTAAATGCGATATGTTTAATATCTGGTAGTAAGGGTTGAAAAGGTGTTTTGCGCTCCTCATAATCCATCAAGCTTAAGGAGCCCATGGTATTACCGTGATAGGCGTTCTTGGCGGCTATGATTTCACTGCGTCCGGTATAGCGTCGTGCTAATTTTATACTGCCCTCAATGGCTTCGGTACCAGAATTTACCAAATAGGTCGTTTCTAAAGGCGTCGGTAAATGCTTTGCCAAAAGTTTTGACAACTCTAGTGTAGGTTTCTGAATATATTCGCCATAAACCATCACATGCAGATACTTGTCCAATTGGGTTTTAACCGCCTCCAGGACTTTGGGATGTGCATGCCCGAGACTACAGGCCGATACACCGGCCACAAAATCGAGATACGCCTTGCCTTGTTCGTCATAGATATAGGAACCCTTGGCATGGCTCACTTCCATAGCCAAAGGATGCGGTGTGGTCTGCGCCTGATATTTTAAAAAGTCCTCTTGCAATTATTGCTTGCCTTGTGCCTTCAATTTTTTCTTTTCTTCCGAGACCTCTAGGGGTTTCGTTTTAGGTGTCCAATCAACTTTGGGCTTTTTTTCTTTAGTCTTGTCTTGAATTTTTCCTTCCATTTCGGGCAAGTTACGTGCGGCCTTATTGGGTTTCTCTGGGGTAGCTTTGCCTGCTTCCTCAATACGCTCCATCACAGAATCGTCTACAAAATCTTCGGGTGGCACATAATCCTCAAGACCAGAAATTTTTGGTAGTACCAAAGGGGGATCGTCTTTAAACAGGTCCTCCACCGATAAGGGGCGTTCTTCGCCTCGCCAATCGAAACCTCTAAACCGCTTGGAACTCCTCGGAAAGTCGGCTTCTGGGAAAATATTACCATCAATCTGATTGATAAAACGCACCTCGTCTATCGCTTGGTCGACAATCTTAATATTGATTTGCCCAGATTTAGACTTTTGTATACCGATGAGTTCATTGGCCTCATCACGCATATAGCGGATGGTTTCGGCATTTTTAATAATGTCGACATTATAGATTTCATTATCCCTAAATAACCCTATTAAACGCTGACCTTTAACTTGATTATAGCCATCGTCGCTTAAGGTGTCCTTACTCACCAAAAAAGCATTGTTAAATACCTTGAGGGAGTCTAATTTTTCGGTTTCCACATTAGAAATCAAATGAATGGTATCGCCCGTCATTTGGTTGCCTAGGTTCCATAGTACAGGTTTTCTCGCAATGGCAAAGACATCGGTAGAACTATAACGCGCCAAGTTAATTAACTGGGTTAAACCGGTTTGGTGATTCACATGGATAGAATCAGCCTTACCGGCCAAATCACTTTTATAAAGCTTGGCATTGTAATAGGCTCTTGTAATGCGGTTATCGGCCTTGCCCGTAACCATTAAAGTATCGGCATGCAAATACACAGAATCTTGTTCTTGTAGTGTTATGGCCAGTGCGCGTTTGGTAATAAAGACAGAATCCCTATCGCGCCACACCTCGGCGTAATGCCCTCTAACAATACTATTGTTAATGGTATCGGTCACTGTGATATTATTGGTGGCCGAAGCAAAACTGCGGTTGCGGTCAAAGTAGATGCTGTCGCCTTCGACGGTCCTATTTTCGTAATGGACTTTAGCATTGCGCTGAAAGTACCCCACATTGGCATTGGTATTGTAAAAGCCCCGTTCGGTGTAGATCTTACTGTCTTCGCCTACAATGGTCGAAGGTCCAAATAAGTAGGCATAACCGTTATCAGGAAAAAAATCGAGGCGTTCGGTATTAAGGGTGTAATCAGGATTGACGAGTACCACATTTTGGGTAAACTGATACTTTTTGGCATTCATATAATAGCGTCCAATCTGACTGGTAATGGTACCCGAGGAATCCTTAACGACTTTACCTGTGGTATTGTAATAGGCCAGTTGCCGTGTACGGTCAAAATAGAGCTTATCGGTTGTTAGTGTCGATTCGGGCTCAGTAAGTACCACGTCTCCTTGGGCGAAGGCCAGTTCGGTTTTACCACTGTATTCGACGTATTTGGCTACCATATTAATAGAGTCGCCCTGTTTCATCACCACATTGCTAAAGGCTTCAATATATTCCTGATCTTGGTAGTAGATCGCTTTATCGCACCAAAGGTTGACGCCTTTGTGCACAAAGTGCACTTGTTGTGAAGCATCCCTTAGAAAGATCAGCGCTCCTTCCTCAATATCAGGATTCGAAGAGGTATTGCCCGAATATTCTATGGTGATCTTTTGTTTGTTTTGGGAAACCCCAATGGCTGTGCAACAAACAATGAGAATAATGACTAAGGTCTTAAAACGATTCAAAATTCAATAGTTTTTTACAAAGTAACGTATATAAAATCACTTTCGCACACCTTAACAGTTTTTTAGAATACTGGTGGGCTTTAGTGGGGTGTTTTGTATAACCATGGACAGACATCTAAATCATAGGTTATACAAAACATTTGATAACCAATTTTTATTTATACCCTTGATCGTAAAGGTTTTGAAATAATTTCTATATTCGTTAAAAGAACTGTAAATACAGACTTATTTGCGTCTTGTACAACATTCAGAACCAGATTATGGCGAAAAAAATTATTCTGATATTATTATGTGTCGCAATCATTGGTTGTTCAGATGATTCTGATTCAGAACCTGAAAATTTAAACTGTCCGAATACAACTGACCCAAATAATTTTGATGATTTTTACTTCGGACCAATCGCAGACGACGAAACAATAGAATTACTAAATTTTGAAACTGAATATTTGCCTGTTAGTAATGAAAATCCAGATGATTCTTTTGGCAAATATTATCAAGTTCGTGCTCAAATCCAAAACAAATCTGAAACTGAATTGACTGGAAAAATGTATTTTGTTTTAAATGCTGGAGGAGAAAGACACATTGTTTCTAATGGAAATGTATGTTCGAGCTTAATGCCTAATGAAATTTGTGAATTTGATTTTTCAATTACTCGGAATTTAGACTATATAGAAGACCCAAATCCTTCTTTAATTTGTGCTTTTTATCAGTTAATTGAAAATTAAAAACATATTAAAAAAACGTTATACAACCATGGCTAAAAAAATGGCCATGACAGTATTAAATTCAAAGGGTGTAGTGCGTTTCAACTTTTGTACAGCTTGAAAGAAAAGTGTTACGAAGTCGGCTACTATTCTTATCACTTGGACGTTACTTACAATCATGAACTACGAAGCTATTACCAAAGCAGACATTATTAATTACCGAGGCTATCGTAAGGATATCCAAGGCACTAAATTCTCACTTTATATCTCTAATTATCCTGTAAATGCGCTTTACCTAAAGTCAAGAATTGGAAATTCAGATCTAACGCTTGCCGAATTGTGCTGTAGTGTAGGCGTGACCTTGGAGTATTTGGCTTCAGGCTTTAAAAAAGTTATCGGCGTCGACCTTGATAAAGATATTCTGGACATTTGCAGAACAAATTTAAAACGATCCGGTTGCATTGCTAAAACGGAGCTTCTTCTGGGAGATGTCTTTGACGATGACATTTTAAAACGTATTGAGGCGGACATTGTGATTTACGACATTCCTTTTTGGTATGCCCATGAACAGGAAAATCAGGGCAACCTAATTGATAAAAATCCGCCATTGAAAGCATTAATACAAAAGATTAAAACCTATATAACGTCCAACATCATTATTTTTTCACCTCCCGAATGGGAGTATGACTACTTTTCAAATCAATTGGGAGCCATAGAATTTGAACAAGTTTTTATTGAAGGATCACATAATCGGAATCAAATTTATCTGGGTGAGCTCATAAAAACTGAAGGAAAAACTAAGATTGAACTCAACCACAAGTAATAGAAAATAAACCGTATAATGACGACTAGGGAGCCATGATTTGAATTGTTCATCATTACTTTTAGCAGTCCATTTAGATAGCATTCATTCGCAAGGTTTACGACTGTACTTCTCTAATGCTATCATAATTCTTATATTGTAGTGTTATTTAGCCGCTAACAGCATTACCCTTTACGAGTTTAACATATTACCCCTAGAAGAGAAGCAAGCCACAGTTTGGGCTGTGGGTGTATTTTTAGATCATTACATCACGGATACAGTACGTATCAACTGCTATGCCATCGATAAGTTTTTTGTGGAGGTGCACTACGATTCTGAGCATAATGTTATCACGGATGTGACGGCTTTTAAATCCGGGCCCAATTTGGATAAGTATTCCAATTTAGGAGCGGGCAACTGGGATAAAGGGGATTTCTTTTTGATGATTCTGATGTTGGTAGTGGTGCTACTCTTCGCTATGACGGTTCGTTAAAACTAACTCATACTGTCACTTCGAGTGAAATTTACGCTTGAAAAAAGTAAAATTAGTACTTCGACAGGTGTCACACTGAGCTTGCCTGTGCTGAGCCTTTCGACTACGCTCAAGACAGGCTAAAGTCGAAGCGTTGAAGTGCTAAGCAGAACTATTGAGAACTTTAGTATAACTACCTACTTCTCGATACAATTCCTCGTTCCTCGGAATCACTCGAAGTGACATTCTCAGAAATGTATAGATGGATTTTATTTGGGGTATTGTGTCATGTCGACAGAGGGCTGAACGCCCGACGAGACATCTCATTTAATAACTTGACTGACTGAATCTTTTATGAGATTTAGCTGCGCCGTATGTGATTTAACTTCGTTGAACCTTCGGTTTAGTTTCACTGAATCTACGATTTCTCTTCGTTCCTCATTCGGAATGACAGCCTAATCATCTAGACTAAGAGTTTCAAAACCACCCTCATATGTTTTACTTTGCTTATACAGCGTAAACCCAAGAATTTTCCATTTTAAGATACCCTGCGCAGAATAGTCCAATGGCGAATTAGGCCTGTCAAGTGCTTTAAGGTCCCATTCAAAACCATTGACAAAACCAGTCAAAAAACTGTCGGCATTGTTAAGCACATAAGCATCATTGTCTAGACTGTAGGTGAGATGCAAATTAATATCGAAGGTTAAATGCTTTTCTAGTGTTGTCTTTATAACCTTGGCATCTTTTTGATGCATTGGTGTTTGAGTGTCTATCTCCTCAGTATTTTGATGTCTTGTGGATTCGGCAATTGCATTTTGGGCCAGACCTATAAGGCAGAGGAGCATAAACCCCATCTTAAACTTAGATTTCAATATGTTTTTGGGTTTAACTATAAAACCAAAAGCGATGTAAATAAAGAGAATGATGAGCCCCAGGTTGAGTAGTGACCAAAATAAGTACAGCATAAATTTTAATTTAAGTAGTAATATAGGACATCTCATAGTGAAATCCAACTCAACCCATCAATCACATAGCGTAATCTCAGACCTTTTATGGATGTCTACAATTTCATGGGACAATTCTATAAAAAAGCCTCTCTTCCGCATATCCATTTTTTTAAACCCTTGTATGGCTTTAAAGTAATTGGCATAGGTCAAGGTATCATCGAAACGCACAAAAACGATATTGACTGGTAGAAAAAAGGCTTCCATCGCTTCTGCATCTTCAGGGTCGACCAGACCTGAATCGGTCTTAAAACCTGCATTGGTCAATACCGCACAGGTATAGCTTGGTTTCTCTAGGGCTTCATCAACGGCCTCTTGGTTGTCTGAATAGATTTTATGGATATTGGCGATATACCAATTTGGCATTGGTAGGGGAGGAAGCGGTATAACATCTAAATCGCCTATGTTTCTTAAACTGTCATTATAACGTCTACTTTTTTCGATTTGTTTATCGGTGCGTACTTTTTCTAAGTACCGAAATTTGAAAAACGACCAACAATTTGGCATGTAAATACCTTTTGAAATATCCTTGTCATCTATAGAATTGGTTTTGTAATAAATACGTTCAAAATCAAAGCTGGCCAGTTCGGTTTTAATTTCATCAACCGTGGCATAGGCGGCCCGTTCATCAATATATAAACAAATGGCCCTAGCCGCTTCATTATCATGACGCAATTTATACCGTCTATAGGCTAATGTCTTGGCAATCTTATGGACTTCAATCGGCTCTTTTTCAAGATAGACCATATTGTTGGCATCGACGTAGATTTTAAAAAGTGGCCTAAACTTACCAATTTTTACGGTCTCGTCGCCCTTTGGTAAACGAATAGAATCGACCTGGGCGAAGCTTATCATGGGACCTAATAATAACCAAAGGGCCACACTCTTTATTGCAAATTTTATCATGCTAATATATCTTTTGGGTAGTAGGTATTAGTTCTAAAACTGCTGTCGTCTAAGCCTTTAATTTTTACAATAGCCGCGGCTACAAAACACCAATACCCCGAATAGGTATCGTTTGGATTAAGGTGTTGATTGTATAAAGGGGTGCCCTTAAAAGACTCATACCATTCCTTCTCTAAAAAGTATTTGAGCTCTTGTTCTGCGGTAGTCTTATTTTCTTCTTTAATGATGCTTTTAAGGCGGCCAAAACGTTCATTGATATGGAAAAATTCTCTATAGCTTTCTTCTGTAACGAGGGGTCTGTTAGTATCATAATACCTTATTAAGAATTCTAGTAAAAAATCTTTTATTTTATCCCCATCGATTTGAAGTACTAGTTTGTCGATTATATTTTTAGGGGAATTGATAAGAATTCCAAAAGATAACATTCTTATCATGTCTAAATAACCAGAAAAAGAAAATTGATTTAGATTAATTGATTTCTTATTTTCAGTAAGTTTCATCACTCTTTTTGAAGGTTCCCAAGTTTTTTCTGATAATATAACCGCATTGTTAAAATCTTCCTTAATCTTATCTGAATTCGTGGCATCACCTCTAGAGTATCTTGCTATCATATTTTTTTTATATAAACCAACCCTGAACTCCTTTACAGGCGTAACGCGGTCAGGTTTGACGCTACCTTGTTCTATTCGCAAAATATTTTTTTCTATTAGTTGCTCTCTTTTAGATATACTACTATCAAAGTATTGCTTGCTTTTATATATATCTCTAATCATTAGGGTGAATTTTTTTAGGGTATCCAAGGTTCCATTACATAACCTGCATTATCTAATTCCTTATAGCTGATTGAGCCATCTGGCAATACTTGTGCTAAAACTCTAGTATAACCTTCAGCATAGATGTCTTCTGCCAATTCTTCGCCTACTTCTTGTCCTAATCTATCAAATCCTGTAACTGCGCCTTGAATCCAGTCGTCACTCATTTGTCGACCATCGAAGGTCGTTCCTAATTGTGAAGTATTGTATTTGCTTTCCACGATAATGTATTCACCAGTCTGCGGGTTTTTAAAAACGCCGTCAATGCCCTGGTTAAGGGGTTCGTCAATATCCGTGCGGCGCACATGAAGCGGCTCGTACCCTTTGGAGTACAAATCCGTATCAGTGACCATTTCGCCAAAATTACCCTTTCTAATGGTATTGCCAAAATGGTCCAAATCTAAAAATCCGTCTAAAACAGCTTCGATGTTTTGTCGCTGTGCTGTATAGATGTCATCTACATACTTAATGACAGCCTCGGCCAGCTGTACCACTTCATCACCATATTTGATGAGTTTTAATCCTTTTATGGCGGCTGAACCTGGTATGATGTCTACAAGAATCCAACCAGCAGCGACGGCCCGGCTCTGTTCCACACCATGAAAGTCCTTGCCTTCGATTAAGATGATCACATCTTCTAAAGGAGTAGCTACCCGTATCGCAGTCTCTGTAGCTGACCAAAAGCCATCCCATAAGAAGTCAAGGGTAAGCGGTGAATAACTGCTTGGTTCCTGAAAATCGTACCATTTTTGAGTGGCTTGGCTAAAATAGAAGAACACCTGTGCTGTTTCTCCAGACCCATTTCCAAGCGGGTAGTTTGAGACAGAAAATATATCGTCCCCATTAATTAGTTTATACTGAAAGTGTTGGCGTCCACCAAGGTTTATGGTTCGTTTCTCGTAATAAGTAATGGCTGAAACCCCATTATAGGAGCCAGAGGCAGTTGTCCAAGGCGTATCATTTGATAAGGTGGCAAGGGTTAGCTGTATTTCCTTATCAGTGATTTGGCCTTCAATTAAATAATTGACCAGGGTATTAATGGTCTGTGTGGTTTCGGTACTACAGCCATTGGTATTGATATAATTGGCCATGGCCGTTCTCACCTCACGGCTCATCTGTAGTAAGGTCGCACTGTGTTCAGTGCCGACACAATCCATGAGGGTACTGCACTCATCGACCAAGCTTCCTGTAGATACACAATCGCATACCTCCGGGCCATTACCAGCGAGCTCACAATCCACAGTGTCCACGTCGCAGTCGTGGTCCAAATCCCCATCGATACGTTCGGTGCATTCTTCGGGTGTTATGGTTACCGTAATCGCCGGATCATCTGGTATAGGATCTGCACTACCTCCTCCAGGGTTACTGGTATCTCCGGGGTCTGAAGGGTCGGCATCCCAGTTTTCTTCGCAGGCATAGACCACCACCTGATCATAACCGGGCTGGTCGCTGCAGTCGCAAGCATCCCAAGGCCAATGGTGTTCACAAGTGCATTGATAAGGGATGAGCTCGGTGGAAACAATCACGGTCCCCATACAGTCCCAAGGATAATCAGCACTGTAATTCACGCCGCTACCACCTCCGGGACCAGCACCCAAATCTGGATTCCCAGGGCCACTACCTGGTTCCTCGTTAAAGGCATCATCGGGGTCTGAGTAATCTTCTAAGGTCGCTCGTCTAGACTGCACCTCGCCTTGGTAGGTCTCATTCGTATTATTTAACCAATAGGCAGTTGGACTGTATTTGGTAATGAATATATCGGAGGCCCCGTTTTTGTACTCGATGGTCAAATTATAGAACACCGTGCTGTCCTTATCATGTACGATCTTCATGGTATAGGAGCTGTAGTCACCAAGGGTCACCTGTCTAATGATGTCGGTGGCTATGGTGAGTCCCAAGGTGTCCGTTGTAGACTTACCCTTTATGCGCCGGGACGAGTGTGGTGCTCTAAATGCCTCTAAATGATATTGGGACTTAAGGGCATTGAAGGTGGCATCAGGGCCATCAAAGTCTATGGTTGTTATTCGTGGTACGTCTGTTGTACTTTGTGATTCGTGGGGTAAGACGTCGTGTTGACAAGCGAAATACAAAGTGAGCCATCCCAAGCCAAGGAGGGCAACTAAAGATTTAGTTCTCATGTCGCTTTGTTATAAATTCCTGGCAAGGTTAGAACAAGACCGCCTTACGGGTGTTCGGAATGTATAGATAGTTAAGGATTTCGGACAGACTTTCTAAATTCGGAAGGCGTTTGCCCCGTATATTTTTTAAAAGCGGTATAAAAACTGGCTCTTGAATTAAATCCGGATTCTAGACCTATGGCCATTATGGTATAGTGATCGTAGTCTTTATTTAGCAAAAGGTGCTTTGCTTCATCAATTCGTAAGGTATTAATGAATTCATTGAAATTTAAGCCTGAATGTTTGTTAATGAGCTGTGAAATATAACCCTCACTTAGGTTATGGGTATTGGCCAAATCCTTTAATTTAATGGTTGGATTTAAAAATAGGCGCTCTGTACGTATCGCCGCATTTAGGGTCTCAAAGGATTTAGCTTTCTCTTCGAGTATGGGGGTTGACGGGTTATACCGAAGACAATCTCGGACGGTTTTTATGTGTTTTTTGAATCGTTTGGACTGTTGAAGTCCAACGTAAGCCATCCAGGAGGCTAAAATCAATAATCCAGTCCATATAGGATAGACAACAAGAGGTTCATATAGATCTAATACGACTATCGCTACAAGGGCAATTAACCAAACTAAACACACCAAAAAGCCTAAATACACAAATTGTTTTAAACCTTGGGTGTTTGATGGTCGCGATCCCTTGTTAACAACACCATATCTATCGTTGATAATGATTGTGTGATACGCATAGTAGAGCACTGCAGCATTACAAAGCGCAGAGACGCAACCTATGTATACCAAAAGGTCTCTAATAAAATACGAGCTTATGTCGTCGGCTATTTTAAGGGGTAAGTTAAAGACTATTTGCAAAAGGTTGAATACCGTATTTGCCAATAGACGGGTCATTGTTAATGCTGCTGGTTATAGACTTCTATAATTTTTATAGCATCGTTTAATATCGCCTTGGCTTTTCCCTTGGTAGGAAATCGCTCTGATTTTAAAACTCTTGATACATAAGAGCCTGAGCATTCGTGCTTTGCAGCTAGGGTCGATTTGTTTACTTTTTTTCGATGTTCTTCCGAAAGTGGTAATGTGATGTTTTTTAGGTGGTCTGACATTTCATTGGTTTATTTTTCATAATTTTAGTTCAACATTTGGAACAAAATTACCGAAATAATCGGTATATACCAAAATAATCGGCAAAAATATATGACAAAAAACAATTTTGCTAAGAATTTCGGCGTCTTATTAAAGCAAAACGGTTTATCGCAAGAAATGTTCGGTAAGGTAATAGGTAAGGGACGAAGCGTGGTAGGAAGCTATATACGTGGTGAATCTGAACCGGACTTGGACGTCCTTATAGGTATTGCCGATTATTTCGGCACATCACTCCAAACGCTTCTTATTGGTGATGTCTCATCCGAGCATCTTGATACCTTAAAACCATCTGAAACCCACAATAAGGTCAATGAGCAGGAAAGTGCTTATAAAACAGTTGAAGATCTTGAACAACTGAAGCTACTAAAGTCGTTGTTTGGTGTATCTTTAGACGAAAAGATTAACGAAAAACTCGATGTGTTACTCGAAAGAATAGGGGATATGAGCCGTCTCGATGCCGATGTAAAAGCCCTAAAAGAAAAAGTACAGCGCTTGGAAAAGCACTAGACCATATGTCTTGAACGAAATCTCCTAAAACTTATGGTGTTTTCCTTACGATGGTTTGTTTACGGTCGGGTCCTACCGATACTATGGTAATAGGAATATGAAGTTCATTCTCCAAGAACTCCACATAAGCATTAAACTCTTTTGGTAATTGTGAGGCTTCCGTCATAGCTGTTAAATCCTCTGACCAACCTTTGATTTCTGTATAGATTGGCGAGACATTCTCGGCTTCAATATTGTAGGGAAGATGGTGAATGGTCTCTCCTTTATAATTATAGGCGGTACATACCTTTAGGGTATCAAAACCTGAGAGGACATCCCCTTTCATCATAATAAGTTGGGTCACACCATTAACTTGACAGGCATAACGTAATGCAACTAAATCTAACCAGCCACAACGTCTTGGTCGCCCTGTAGTAGCTCCAAACTCATGACCAACACGAGCCATTGTTTTACCGGCTTCGTCAAATAATTCCGTTGGGAAAGGTCCTGAACCTACCCGTGTGGTATAGGCTTTAAAAATACCAAAAACATCACCAATCTTGTTTGGTGCTACTCCTAAACCTGTACAGGCGCCAGCTGCCGTGGTATTGGATGAGGTGACAAAGGGGTAGGTACCAAAATCGATATCCAATAGTGAACCCTGAGCACCTTCGGCCAAAATGGACTGTCCAGAACTTTGGGCTTTATGAATAAATTCTTCGGAATCAATAAATTTTAAAGTTTTTAAGGTATCAATAGCTTCAAAGAAATCAGCTTCTAAATCCTTTAGATCGTATTCAATATCTACATCGTAGAATTCGATCATGGCTTCGTGCTTATCGGCTAAGGCTCGGTATTTTTTCTTCCAGTTAGACAGTTCGATATCACCAACCCTAATACCGTTTCTACCGGTTTTATCCATATAGGTAGGACCAATACCTTTAAGGGTAGAGCCTATTTTTGCTTTGCCTTTCGATGCTTCGCTTGCTGCATCCAATAGGCGATGCGTGGGTAAAATAATATGGGCTTTACGCGAAATGCAAAGGGAGCTTTTGTAATCCACCTTTTGTTCGTCTAACTTATCGAGTTCCTTCTTAAATATAACAGGATCTATCACCACGCCGTTGCCGACAAGATTAATGGTGTTATCGTGAAAAATTCCAGAGGGAATGGTATGCAATACGTGCTTTTGTCCATTAAACACCAAGGTATGTCCAGCATTTGGGCCACCTTGAAATCGTGCAATAATATCGTATTTAGAGGTGAAAACGTCAACAATTTTTCCTTTGCCTTCATCTCCCCATTGTAATCCTAGTAGTAAGTCTACTGCCATTTTAAAAAGTAAGTTAGTCGTCTGATTTACGGTTGCCGTAAAAGTATAGTGAATGATTAGTAATCTCGATATCAAAAACCTCTTCAATGGTTTTCTTTATGGATTGAATGCGCGGATCGCAGAATTCTATAACTTCACCAGTATCCGTAAGAATGACATGGTCGTGCTGCTTATCGAAGTACGACTTTTCATAATGCGCCTGATTTTGTCCAAATTGGTGCTTTCTAACCAGATCACATTCCAGGAGCAATTCTATCGTATTGTAAAGCGTCGCTCTACTAACACGATAGTTTTTATTCTTCATTTTGATATACAAGGACTCAATATCAAAATGCTCTTCACTGTCGTAGATCTCTTGAAGAATGGCATAGCGTTCTGGAGTTTTTCTATGGCCTTTATCTTCAAGGAATTGCGTAAACACGCGTTTTACGATTTCCTGATTACTTTCTTCTGTTTTTGCATTCATAATAAGGTGCAAATTTACATAAAATTAAAGGATTTCATACCTCGAAGCGCTAATTTAAACCGAAAAAAATGAACAAGTTTTCAAGAACTTTCGCCTAGTTATGCTGAGCACATTCGGAGTGTAAACGTTAGGATACACTTCTCGATACAATTCCTCGTTCCTCGGAATCACTCGAAGTGACATATGATAGATATATGCAGATACACCTTATAAAATAAATCCATACTGTCAGTTCGAGTGAATTTTACGCTTGAAAAGTGTAAAATTAGTATCGAGAACTCTAGCATAGGTATTTACTTCTTGATAGTTTTACTCAGAGCAATCCACATGTATCACTCTAATTAGTGTTACATTTGAACTGACAAACTCCCAAATAGCTCAACGTATCTTATACTCGGGTCACTTTATCTATTCCGTTGATTTTTTTAAGTTTTTCAATAAGGTTCTTTAGCATGGCCTGATTTTTAACTTCGACCGTGATATCGCCATTAAAAATCCCATCATCACTCGAAAAGCTGATACTTTTCATATTAACATGTAGGTTTTCTGAGATTAGCTTGGTAATGTCATTCACCAAACCAAGGTTATCGATACCGGAAAGTTTAATACTAGAGGTATAGGTACGCTGCGATGAATCAATCCATTTGGCTTGCATTATTCGGTAGGCATAGTTTGATTGCAGACTTAGGGCATTAGGGCAGTTCTTTTTATGTACTTTAATACCATCACTAACCGTTAAGAAACCAAATACTTTATCCCCAGGAATCGGATTGCAACAATTCGCCAAGGTATAGTTAAGGCGTTCCTCTTCCTTTCCAAAAACCAACATGTCGTATTTGGAGGTAATTTCCTCTTTATCGATGTCCTTAGGAACCTCTGGTTTACGGATACGGTTTTTGATATAGCTCATAAACGCATTACTCCGAGAGGATGCGAAGGCTTTAAGTTTCGCATTATCAATCGTACCTATACCCACACGATAAAATAGGTCTAAAGAGGTTTTTAGCTTAAAATAGCTAACCAGTTCATTGACCGATTTTTCGTTTAAGCTAATCTTGAGCTGTTTTAATTTACGTCTCAGGATTTCTTTGCCTTCTTCGGCAATTTCCTTGGTATGTGCATTTAATGCCGATTTAATCTTACTGCGTGCTCTTGCTGTAGTAGCATAGTCAAGCCAGTTGGCATTGGGCTTGGCATTTTCGGAGGTTAAGATCTCTACACGATCACCACTTTGTAACTCATAACTCAAAGGCACCAATTTACCATTGACCTTGGCACCTCGCGTGGTCATCCCAACTTCTGTGTGAATACTAAAGGCGAAATCTAATGGAGTGGCTCCTTTTGGTAAGGACTTTAAATCTCCTTTTGGTGAGAAGACAAATATTTCTTTGGAATACAGATTGAGTTTAAACTGCTCCACAAAATCCACCGCATCAACTTCGTTGCTTTCTAAAGCTTCCTGCAGTTTGTTGATCCATAAATCGAGACTATCGTCTTTGTCATCGGTATTTTTGTATTTGTAATGCGCCGCATAGCCCTTTTCGGCAATTTCGTTCATACGCTCACTGCGAATCTGAACTTCGACCCATCGGCTTTTTGGACCTACAACGGTAATGTGCAAAGCTTCATAACCCGTAGATTTTGGTGAGGAAATCCAATCGCGTAATCGAATGGGATTTGGCGTAAAGTGATCCGTTACAATGGAATAAATCTTCCAAGCGAGGAATTTTTCGTTGTCCAAATCCGATTTATAAATAATCCTTACGGCAAACTTGTCGTAGACTTCATCAAAGGCTACGCCTTGCTTTACCATTTTTCTACGAATGCTAAAAATCGATTTAGGCCGCCCTTTAACCTCGTAGTTCAGCCCTTCCTTGTTTAGGGATTTTTCAATGACTTTAGAGAAGGCTTTGATATAAGCATCCTGTTCTTCCTTGCTTTCTTGCATCTTCTCAGCAATGTCCTTATACACTTCTGGTTCGGTGTACTTGAGCCCTAAATCTTCGAGTTCGGTCTTAATGTTGTACAGTCCTATACGGTGTGCTAAAGGCGCATAGATATATAAGGTTTCTGAGGCGATTTTTACCTGTTTGTCATCGCGCATGGAGTCCATGGTCTGCATGTTATGCAAACGGTCGGCAATTTTTATGATGATGACACGAACATCCTCGTTGAGCGTGAGCAGCATTTTTCTGAAATTCTCCGCTTGTAATGAGACATCCATGTCCTTTTTTAAGGATGAAATCTTGGTTAAGCCATCCACAATCCGCGCTACGGTTTCACCAAAGAGTTGCTCAATATCGGCAATGGTGTAATCGGGGTTGTCTTCGACCACATCATGAAGTAGGGCAGAGGCAATAGAAGTCGCATCCAAGCCAATCTCTTGGGCAACGATTTTTGCCACGGCAATCGGATGAAAAATATAGGCCTCACCAGATTTACGTCGCTGATCTTTATGGGCGTCAAGAGCCACCTCAAAGGCCTGACGAATTAATTTTTTGTCAGCGGTGGTTAAGGTCTGGTAGCTTACGCGGAGAAGTTCCTTGTAAGCTTTAGCAATGGCTGCATTTTCTTTTTCAATATCCACTTCAGTCATAACAACTAAAGTAAACAAACGCTGCGAATTGAGCAATGGGTTTTAAAAGGAAATTTTAGATGTTTTCTTTTTTTAATGGGTCTTAATGAGCTCTTGTAATGTTAGCTACTATGTTTTTTCCTTTTTAATGTCCTAATAGCTGTATTTTTAGCTTTAAACTCATATTTATCCTTTCTAACATCAATTTTTTCTAATATTTCTATTGCTTCTGGATTACCAAATCTCCCCAATGCTTGAATTGCATGACCTTTTACGGTTTCATCAGAAAGACATTCGATCAAAACTTTATATGCTTCCTCTGATTTCATTCGAGCTAAAGTTCCCATTAGCATTTGTCTTGCCATCCCAAATGATTTGTTCTGGCATATTTTAAGAATTTCGGGATAGGAACTTTTATCGTCAATGGTATAAAGCGCATTTCCTACAGCCCATAATTCTATGTCTTGTTGATTTCTAAACAATTTTAAAAGCGCAGACGTTGCTTTTTTGTTTCCTTTTTCAGTTAAGGCTCGAACTACCATATCCGTTTCATTCTTTTTAAGTCTTCCCAAATATTTTATTAAAATATCGACATAGGGTTTTGAGGAAAGTTTTGTGTTTATTAGTCTTGCTAAGGAGCCAGCTTTATTTCCCAAAAAATCGATGTCCTCAACTCCACAGTTTTTAAGCTCACTGTTAAGTTCTTTGTATGCATTCGTCATATAAACCAGTTCACTTTTTTATTTCACAAAATCAAGGAATTTACTTCCTCAAATTCTTAACCCGATCCAAAAGTGTCGGATGCGAATAATGCATAAATACATAGGCTTTATGAGGTGTTAAATTACTTAGGCTATTCTTCGATAATTTTTTTAGAGATGTAATCAACGGTTCAGCTTTGTAAGTGGCTTTGGCATAGTCATCAGCCTGGTATTCAAAGACGCGAGATACATAATTCATAATCAGTCCTGTAACTTCAGAAATAGGGGAGTAGAGTAGACCAAAGGCAATCAACCCCACATGAAAACTTGGTGTTTCAACGCCTATGGCATTTGATAACAATGGATTAGAAATAAAGATGGATAAAATATAAAGGGTCAGCCCGGTAAGTAAAATGGAGGTCACTAAATTGAAAATAATATGTTTGCGCTTGTAATGACCAACCTCATGGGCCAATACGGCAACGATTTCTTCATCTTCTAAATCGTTCACCAAAGTATCGTAGAGTGTCACGCGCTTTTCACTTCCAAAACCCGAAAAATAGGCATTGGCTTTGGTACTGCGTTTAGAGCCATCGATAATAAAAATCTTATTTAGACTAAACCCGACCGATTTGGCATATTCGGAGATTTTGTTCCGTAAATCTCCGTCTTCTAAAGGATTTTGCTTATTAAATAGAGGTACAATGAGTCGCGAGTAAAACATATTCATAAACAGGGTAACGAGGGTGACAATGCCCCAAGCATAGAGCCAGAAATGACGACCTGTCAACTGATAGAACCAAATAATAAGGGCAATAATCCCACCACCAAGAATGGCCATCATCAATAAACCTTTGAGTTTGTCTAAAATAAAGGTGGTCATGGTTGTTTTGTTAAAGCCGAAACGTTCTTCGATGACAAAGGTTTTATAGTAAGCAAATGGTGTGGTAATGATATCACTGGCCAACATGATGATGCCGAAAAAAAGGAGGGCAATAACCACAGGCTGATCCGAATAGGTTCTGGCTATATGGTCCACATACTCAAACCCATCTAAAAAGAGAAAGGCTAGCGTTAAGCCCAAAGTGAATAGAGATGACCATATACCGAATTTATAATTGGTGGCCTTGTAGTCTTGCGATTTTTTATAGGCTTCAGTATCATACACATCATTTAATTCCTCTGGAATGGGATCATTAAAGTGTTTGGCGTTTACGGCATTAAGGATTTTATCCTTGATGAAGTTGATGATGATGATTCCTATGATGATGTAGAAAAGGGTTTGTGCGGTCATTAAGTTCTCTATATATTTCTGGTTTTGTCACTTCGAGTGTCACGCCTTTGGCGTGATGTATCGAGAAGTTTTTTTAAGATATAAGGTCCTCGATACGATTTTCTCATACTTCGAAAATCACTCGAACCGACATTATTTTTATTATTTGAAATGTCGTTGTCTTTTCGCTTCAAAAATAAGAATTCCTGCGGCAACGGAGACATTCATAGAATCAATAACACCTTGCATGGGAATACTTATGTTTTTTGTCGCGGCTTCCCGCCAAACTTGCGTCAATCCTGTAGCTTCGGTGCCTACAACAATAGCGGTGGGTAAGGTATAATCTTGGGTATGGTAGGCTTCGGACTCCTGTAATATGGCCGCAAAAATATTAAAATTGTACTTCTTTAAAAATGCAATGGCATCTTCAGAACTGGCCATTGCCAGTTCCGTTGTAAACACACAACCAACGCTTGAGCGAATGATGTTTGGGTTATAGACATCCGACTTAGGATTGGCAATAATGACGGCATCGACACGGGCAGCATCTGCCGTTCTAAGCAACGCTCCGATGTTGCCTGGCTTTTCGGGTGCTTCCGCCACTAAAATCAAAGGGTTTTTAGACCTAAAGTTAAGCCCTTCCAAGTCATGGGATTTAGATTGCACCACAGCAATAATACCTTCAGTGGTATCGCGATGCGCTAGTTTTTGGAAAACCTCTTTTGAAATTTCTATGATAGCAATACCATAGCGGCTCATGGCCTGGGCTTCACTTTCAGAAAACAAATCTGGATAATACAATAAGGTGTCTATGGTATAGCCTCCTTTAATGGCTAAAGATAGCTCACGTTTCCCTTCAATTAAAAAGGAATTTGTTTTTTTGCGCTCTCGTGACTTTTCCTTTAAAAGTACAAGGCGCTTTACTAAAGGGTTTTGTGGGCTTGAAATGGACTTTATAGCCATAAAAATCTTAAAGCTGTTGAGTTGATTTAATAATACAAATGTAAACTTTAAATTGCTATCTTCTTTCCAAAGAATGGCTAGAGTTAATTAGATAAAGTAGGAATTTATGCACTTTAGCTGTTTTTTAATTGAAAATCTTAAGGTAAATACTATATTTAAATAGTTTTAAAAATAAGGAGACTAAATTAATTTAATCAATCAATTGCTTATGAAAAAAGCATTACTCTTTTTTGGTATTATTTTTTCTGTACTCATTCATTCTCAGGGTCCTCCGCCTCCTTGTGGAGCCACCCCTTATACGGTCTGTGAGGATGATGGTGATGGTTTTGCGGAATTTAATTTGGTCAGTTACTATCCATTTACATTTTGTGTCAGTCCTGATGCAGCTGATCAATATTTTCCAACAAAATATTACGAATCAGAATCAGATGCCATAAATGATATAAATGCCATACCAAATCCGGAGTCTTATACAAACGTAATACCCTTCATCCAAGAGATTTGGTTTAGGGCAGACAAGATTAATCCTGGACAAGGACCAGGACAAGATGTATTGTATAAAAATGAAGATTTAAGTGTTAAACTAAAGCCCACTATTTCTGAGCCTTCTCCTTTAATAGCTTGTGAAGGCAATGAAAGTGGTTTTGCTGTTTTTGATTTAAGCTCAAAACGGAATGAAATATTAGCTGGCCAAAATGATTTCTTTCTTAGCTTTTTTGAAACTATTGAAGATGCTATTAATCTAAATAATCCCTTGCCATCAGAATTCACAAATACAAATGCGTTTCAACAAACTATATATGCAAGTGTGTATGCATTTGATAGCCCAGCGGATGGTAATTGTACTGAAGTGGTTGAATTAGATTTAATAGTTGATACGAGCTGTGAAGATATTGCAGTTAATATCGTTAGAATTTCACCTCGGCCTAGGCCTGGATTTTCCTATAAAAATAGACTCTATATTTCAAATGTGGCCACAGCAGATGTAGTTAATGGAACGGTAGAGTTTTTGTACGATGAAAACCTTATTTATGATTCTATGTCGATTTCAGATAATAGTCTCAATATCACCGCTATTGATAATGGTTTCACCGTAATGTTTAATGACTTAGATGGTTATGATGGTGTATTTATCGATTTCTTTTTTACTGTACCTGTAGATTTGCCTTTAGGATACATAATTACTAATTCTGCACAATATTTAACCAATGAAAATGATGTTAATAATTCAAATGATACTAGTATACTAAATGAAGTTGTTATTGGCTCCTATGATCCAAATGATATTTTTGAATCACGCGGCACCGATGTACTGTATGATGATTTTATAATTTCAGGTGAGTATTTGTATTATACCATTCGTTTTCAAAATATAGGGACTGCCGAAGCTATTGATGTTAGTATAGAAAATGAGATAGATATGCAGCTAGATGAAACTACATTTCAAATGCTTCAATCTAGTCATTCCGAAAGCGTACTAAGAGTAGGAAACACTATTACGTGGAATTTCGATGGGATTAATTTACCTGCGGAACAAGATGATGAAGAAGGGAGTAATGGATTTGTAAATTATAGGATTAAACCTAAGGCAGGCTATGCTCCTGGAGATATTATTCCGAATTCTGCTGCTATTTATTTCGATTTTAATGCGCCGATCATCACCAATACGTTTACGACGACTTTTGTAGAAACCCTATCTATTGATGATAGTTTGCTTACTGAATTTATAATTTATCCAAATCCAGCAAAGGATAAGGTTATTGTTTCATTAGATGATAGCTCAATGAATAATGCTGACATTAGTCTAATTGATATTCAAGGTGAAGTTATTGATATACCTAAAGTAAATCATACACATTCGGTGGAACTTAATGTGTCATCATTAAATACAGGATTGTATTTTATACATCTTAAAAAGAGTAAAGGTACTTTGGTAAGAAAACTAATTATTGAATAGTTGGTTAAGATCTAGTAAAACGCTAATTTTTTTTGACTCTATTTAGCTTTTAGATTAAATTAATAGTTTCAGCAACGCAACCATTTTTCGATATTACTATCTAACTTATAAAAACACTAAACAATCAACTATGAAAAAATTTCTACTCTCCTTCATTTTAAATCTCTTTATTTTAAACGCTTTTTCCCAAATAGCAAACCAACCATCGGATATTTCTATTTGTGATGATGATGGTGATGGATTTGCATTTTTTGATTTAACCATTAATGATGCTCTTGTACTTGGGAGTCAAAATTCAATTGACTTTGTTGTAACCTATCATAATACTCAAATGGATGCCGATAATGGTACTAATGCACTTGCAAGTCCCTATATAAATAGCACTAATCCGGAGGTTATATTTGTTAGAATTGAGGCTGTTGCAACGGGAAATTTTGATACCACGTCATTCACCATAACGGTATTGCCCAGTCCTTCGCCAAGTGCTCAAATTCCAGACCTAGTAGTTTGTGACGACGATGGTGATGGCTTTAGCGTTTTTGATCTGACTCAGAATGATGCCGTAATTGTTAATGGGGAGCCAAATCAGACCGTATCTTATTATGAAACTGAAATTGATGCTATAACTGGAACCAATCCTATAATTTCGGTGCTTAGTTACAGTAATATAGTAGCCTCAATTCAGACTATTTATGCAAGGGTAGAAAGCCTTTCGTCAGGTTGTTCCGCTATAGTTAGTTTTAATTTGGTTGCGGATCCGAATTGTGGGTCAGATCCCATGATCTCTATTAACGATGCTAGTGATCCAGAATCTTATTTGTCACCAGAAGAACTCGTTCTTAATGTACTGATTCCCGAGGATGCTTCGGTTAATATCTTTTCTTCACAGGTCAATGGCAGTCCTACAGATCTCGAAACAAAAAGTTATGGCTATTTTAATAGGGGTGATGTACTCAATTTTCCTTTTGAAGAAGGGATTGTGCTAACGACGGGAGTGGCTTTTCAAGGCGGCAATACGGTAAGTGATAATTTGGTTAGTACTAATAATAGCCAACCCGGTGATGTAGATTTAGAAAATGCTTTGAATGTGACTAATACCAATGATGCAGCATTTATAAAATTCAATTTTGTACCCGCAGGAGACGAAATCAGTTTTAGATATTTATTGGCCTCAGAAGAGTACGACGGCTCTACGGAATGTAGTTTTGCAGATAGTTTTGCGTTTTTATTGCGGGAAGTTGGTACAACAGAATATACAAATCTGGCTGTATTACCCGACGGTACACCAGTTAATGTGACGAATGTCAATAATGCTGCCAATTGCGCCAGTAATCCAGAATTTTTTGAAGGTTATAATATTGGCGACACCAATTATGGAGGTAGAACCACAGTATTAACGGCTTCGGCAACCGTTGTACCTAATACGACTTATGAAATAAAATTGGTTATTGCTGATCAAGGTGATAGCATTTGGGATTCTGCCATCTTTTTGGAAGGCGATAGTTTTAACTTAGGAAATAGCGACATCGGATTGATTGCTGTAAACGCGTTTTACGATACCAATAATAATGGTAGTTTAGACAATGACGAATCCTCTTTTACCAATGGGACCTTTACGTATGAGAAGAATAATGATGGTACTATAAATACTGTAAACACTTCTACCGGAAGCTTTACTATCATAAGCACCGATGAAAACGATACGTACGATATTAACTTTGATGCTAATGACGATTTAAATAGTTGTTATTCTCAAACCGTAACGGCTTTTGATGATGTCAGCGTGTCCTTTGGAGAAGTGGCCTTGGTTGATTTTCCGCTTCAAGATAATTTAACCTGCGAAGACTTGGCAGTCTATTTAATAAATCCTTTCACGGCACCACGACCGGGATTTGAACATATGAATGTACTTATTATACAGAATCTCATTGGAGCTAATATTCCCTCAGGCTCGGTAGAATTTACTTTAGACGACAATTTGCTTATTAATGGGACACAAGTCAGTAATCCTAATTTAACGGTAACGACGACAACTACAGGGTTCACATTAGATTTTGTAAATCTTGCACCTGGAACTAGCGAAACGGTGGATATCACTTTATTTACTCCTGTGTCGGTACCATTAGATGAGGTCGTCACTAATACGGCAAGCTATACAACAACCACTAATGACACAGACTTGGATAACAATAGCGCATCACTTTCTGAAGTGGTCGTAGGGTCTTATGACCCTAATGATAAGATGGAAGCTCACGGTCCAAAAATTGTCTATAACGACTTTGTGTCATCTGATGAATATTTATATTATACGATTCGTTTTCAGAATTTGGGTACCGCAGAGGCTATCTTCGTACGAATAGAGGATGTATTGGATACCCAATTAGATGAAGATACCTTCGAAATGTTGCGATCGAGTCATGACTATGTCGTTACGAGAACAAATAATAATTTAGAGTGGTTTTTTGATAACATCAATTTGCCAGCTGAGCAAGACGATGCTGCAGGCAGTATAGGCTATGTGCATTTTAGAATTAAACCAAAGTCAGGCTATGCGGTCGGTGATATTATTCCGAACAATGCAGCAATTTACTTTGATTTTAATGCTCCAATAATTACAAATACATTTAATACTGAATTTATCGAGCCATTATCCATTGAAGATAATTCAATAGTTGGTTTTGGTCTGTATCCCAACCCAGCAAACAACACTGTAACCGTTCAACTTAATAATGCTATAGGTAGAGACTATAGTCTTGAGATTTTTGATATTCAAGGCAAACGTCTGTATTCTGCACGTATCAATGCGACAACAGCTATTGATATTTCAGCTTTTAGGACTGGGATGTACTTTGTAAAGCTAAGTCGCGATGATGCTTCTCAAATAGGGAAGTTGCTAGTGGACTAAGGTTTTAAAGAATAAGAGTTTTAAAGCTTCGGATTTTTTTCTGAAGCTTTTTTGTAATGGCGTATTGTTGATTACGTCCAATCCATCAACTAAACCACTGAAACATGAAAAACTTAATAGGACTATTGGCTATCCTTGCTGTGACCATTTCTTGTCAGCAAACAAAAAACAAAACAGATTATTCTAACGACGATTTAGAAATCACCACCAGTATTTACCCAGAACATATTACCAAGGTATTTGATGCTCATGGCGGTATCGACCAGTGGAATAACATGCAGACCCTGTCGTTTACTATGGACAGACCAAATGGTAAAGAAGTGACCACTACCCACTTAAAAACTAGAGCGGAGTTAATCGATGCTCCAACATATACTATGGGTTTTGATGGTGACAGTCTATGGGTGACTGAAAAGGACGGTAATGAGTACAAAGGCAATGCCAAGTTCTATAAAGGTTTAATGATGTATTTCTATGCCATGCCTTTTATAGTTGGCGACGATGGGATTTTATATGAAGAGGTCGAGCCGCTGACTTTTGAAGGGAAAACCTATCCAGGTATCATGATTTCTTACGAGGCTGGTATCGGAGTCTCTCCGGATGATCAATACATTATTTATTACGATGCCGAATCTGGGCAAATGGAATGGTTGGGCTACACGGTGACCTTTGGAAAAAATGAAAAGAGTAAAGACTTCCATTTTATCAGATATAACAATTGGCAAAAGGTCAATGGTTTAGCAGTTCCAAAAAGTATCGATTGGTATACTTATGAAAATAGTCAACCTATTGAAAAACGCAATACGGTTGAATTCACCGATGTCGTACTTTCAGAAAAGGCACCGGATAAATCTATGTTTGCAATGCCTGAGGGCGCTAAGGTTATAGACTAATTTATAGTTTAATGTCATTGCGAAGCTACGCCAAAAGCGTAGCTGTGGCAATCTCTACATCCTACGAAATAGATTGTCACTTCGAGTGTCACGCCTTTGGCGTGATGTATCGAGAAGTCATGATATTGTAAATTAGCTTATTTTCAATATAATCACTTTGACTTTTACAGCGTTTTGTCCTTATAATAATTCACCAAAAGGGCAACGACATAACTATAACTTTTCATACCGTCGGCTTGGTTATTGGCTTTAAGAAAGGTGTCGAAGGTTGTTTCAAATAGCGGTTCTATAGGGTTTTCATAAGACTGCCAGAATTCACGGACTTCTGCGTAATTCTTTAAAATACCTTTATTCACGGTCTTGAGCATATCGCGATATAAGGCTTCATCCCTCCGGAACAGTTCATTAAGGCAATACCTTAAACCAAAGGTATATCCCGAATATTTAAAGTAGTCATCTTCATTATAAATGGCTGCCAAGCAGCCGATAAAATTGGCCTCATTTTCGGCAGCATAACCAATTTGATGGGCGGCTTCATGGCAGGCTGTTGTAGGGAATTTATAAGTCGGAATTAACCCATCAACTTGAGCTTCATTGGTGAAAGGGTTGATATAGCCCGAAAATCCCATATAAGTCAAGGGTAGACTATAAATGGATTTCTTTATGCTGCTTGGATGATATTTAAACTCCTCATAATCTTGGGCTAATTTATCATAGCCATTTTGCATGTTATCAAACACTTCAGATTTGGTAAAAGGCATAATCACCTTTGCTGAGTCATTTGCTGCAATCTTAATATGGATATCATTAGATTTTTCAATGAGGCGCTTCGTAAAATCAACTAACTGTTTGGTTGTATATTCTGCTTTAATATTCAGGGATTTATAAAGCGGCGGTCTATAATAATTGTAAGCCCAAAGGATATGAAACGCAAAATAGGCCATGGAAAGGGTGGCACCGATATCCAATATCCAATTTAAGGTGTCTTTAAAAATGCGTTTCCTGTTTAAAACCAACCAACGGATAATATAAATGCTCGCTAAGGTATAAAAGATATCACCAACCGAAAACGGAAGCCATCCAAAGGCATAGCGCATTAATTTGGAGATAAAAACATATATACCATTGCTATAAAATTGTTCAACAAACTCTGGAAAATTCTTTAGAACCTGAATAATTAAAACCTGAACTATCAGAAAGAGTGTAATAACGAATTTTTTGTTTTTCAGCATGATTCAAAAATAGAAAAAACTTATTATTCTGTCCCGATAGTTATCTGGAAAGGAGTACAAAAATGAAATGTCATTTTTGTACTTTTGTGAACCTAAAAATAATCGATATGAGTTCAGAAATAAGGACCTTAGAGCCCAAAGTACTTTGGAATAAATTCGCAGATCTTAACGCGGTACCGCGCCCTTCTAAAAAAGAAGAACGCGTCATCAAATTCATAAAGGATTTTGGTGAGAATTTAGGCTTGGAGACTCTAGAGGATGAGGTCGGTAATGTAATTATAAGAAAACCAGCGACCAAAGGTATGGAGGATAGACAAGCCATCGTGATGCAATCGCATTTGGACATGGTTCACCAAAAAAATAACGATACCGTTTTTGACTTTGATACTCAAGGAATCGATATGTATGTGGATGGCGATTGGGTAAAGGCCAAAGGCACCACACTTGGTGCTGATAATGGTTTAGGTGTAGCAACGATTATGGCAATTTTGGAAAGCGATGCCATCGCACATCCAGATTTAGAAGCCTTATTTACCATCGATGAAGAAACAGGTATGACCGGTGCCATGGGTTTAAAAGGTGGTGTATTAAAAGGGAGTATTCTTTTGAATTTGGATACTGAAGAAGATGATGAAATTGGTGTAGGCTGTGCAGGAGGTATTGATATTACGGCAAGAGGCAGCTATAATGAAGAGCCTGTAGCCAAAGATAGTAACAAGGCTTATAGACTTGAAGTAAAAGGCTTACAAGGTGGCCATTCTGGAATGCAAATTCACGAAGGCTTGGGGAACGCCAATAAGATTATGAATCGCCTGTTATATGCTGTTATAGAAGATATTAAAATTGCGGCTATCGATGGAGGAAGTTTACGCAATGCGATTCCAAGAGAGAGTATTGCTACCGTCGTCTTTAGGGCAGATAAAGAGGAACTACTAATGAGTGTTTTAAATTCATTATCTGATACTATCAAAAAAGAGTTTAAAACCATGGAACCCGATTTGCAAATGGTTTTCACGGCGACGGATTTTCCTGAATCGGTTATGCCTTATGAAGCCCAAGAGCAACTCCTTAAGGCCTTATACGCAGCGCATAACGGCGTGTATCGCATGAGTGCGGATATTACTGATTTGGTAGAAACCTCTAATAACATTGCAAAAGTTGTGGTTAAAGAGGGCAACATACACGTAGGTTGCTTAACACGCAGTTCTGTAGAATCATCAAAAATGGATTTGGCCAATGCGCTTAAAGCCACTTTTGAGTTGGCGGGATGTGAGGTGGAGTTCTCAGGAAGTTATCCAGGTTGGGCACCGAATATGGATTCGGCCATTTTAAAGGTGATGGTACCCGTTTATGAGCGCTTAAACAATGGTGAAAAACCGCATGTAGCTGCTTGCCATGCCGGTTTAGAATGTGGTATTCTTGGCCAGAATTATCCGGAAATGGATATGATTAGTTTTGGTCCAAATATTAAAGGCGCACATTCGCCCGATGAGCGTGCACAAATATCATCAGCACAGAAATATTGGGAGTTTGTTCTTGAAATTTTAAAGCATATTCCAAAAGCTTAGAATAGCAAAGCGCATAAAAAAAAGCAACAGCACTGAGCGTAGTCGAAGTGCTGTTGCTTTTTTAGTTATGTTTGAGTTCTTACTCTTTAATACTTACCAGTTCGATATCGAACACAAGGTTGGTGCCACCAGGAATCAAAGGCGCTCTGCCGGCTTCACCATAACCTAAATAGTAGGGGATAAACACGCGGGCTTTATCACCAATTTTCATGTTTAACATGGCTTCTTTAAAACCGGAAACCAAAGTAGCGGTTTCGTTATAAGGCATAGAAAAAGGTACATATTGACCTGCTTGGTCTTGCCGCTGATCGTATTTGTTATTTTTTTCGGCCACTTCTTTTTGGGTGGTCCAAAATAAAGTACCGTCTTCAAAATACCCCGCACAATCGATGTTGACATTTTGTGTGGATTTAGGTTGTACACCATTACTTTCATGGGTGAAAATCATAGCCATTCCAGTTGGTGAATCGATACGACGGCCACTGAGTTCCTCATTTTTCTTTAACCAATCTACTTTAGCCTGTTTGGCTTTGTCTTCGGCTTCCTTTTTGGCGGCTTGTCTAATAGCCATGAAGTTATCTTCAACTTTTGGCATTTCTACTTCAAATACCTTTGGCGCATCAAAGAATTTGGCATCTTTCCCTTTTCTTATGATATTCACCTTTTCAATGATGACATCCTCAACAGGTTTGTGATTTCTTGCTCTAGGATCAACCACTTTCACATTAGAAATGGAGTCTTGTACTTCAAAACCCTTCACCAGTTCACCAAAAACAGAATGACAACTTACACCAGGCTGATCACAAGGTTTTAATTCACCATTGTCATCATAGAAATTACCTCTTGGGTAAGGTGCTTCCGTAATAAAAAACTGACTGCCATTGGTATTGATGCCTCCACCATTGGCCATGGACAAAATTCCAGGCTTATCGTGTTTTAGTTCTGGGCTAAAATCTGCTGCAAATCTATAACCTGGCGTACCCCTACCATTACCTAAAGGATCGCCACCTTGAATCATAAATTTATCGATAACTCTATGGAACGTAAGACTATCGTAAAAAGGCTTTCCCTTGTATTTTTCTTCAGCCATGGGGTGACTGCCCTCTGCCAGTGCTACAAAATTAGCGACAGTGACAGGGACTTTGTCATAGTGTAATTTGGCAACCATCGTGCCTTTTGAAGTTATTATTTCGGCATAAAGTCCATCATCTAAATCTGGATAGCGTTCTTGGCAAGAGATATTTACCAATACGACTAATACAACGAATGCTGTAAGGGCTTTTTTAATCATTTTCTTGTGTTATTGTATTTAATGTTACTTCGCAAATTAAAGGAATGTTAGTTCCTATTTTATTATCATCGCCATAATAGCCATAGGCTTTTTGCGATGGGAAAATAAAGGTGATACTTTCTTCAGGTTTCATCAATTTCAATCCTTCGCGGAGACCTGTGAATAACTCTTGCTTATCCATCACATAGGTCTTTTGAGCTTCTGCATAAATCTCATTACCGTTGATGTCTGATACTTTATAACGGAAGTCAATGATATCACCAAATGCTGGTTGAATGGTGTCGTTTTCCACTTTGGTCGTGTAGTAGTACCAAAAACCGCTTTCTGAAGCGATATATTCCTTTTCTGGATCGCTTTTTATGATGGATTGAATGAGTTCTTGCTCTTTTTCATTAAGCTTTTTATTACGCTCGGCAGATTCTTTGAGAAAGGAACCCGATTGAACCGTTTCTGGCATTCGCGCTTCAGGCGATTTACAGCTTACGAGGCCTAATATTAAAAGAATAATTATGAGTAGGTTTTTCATCTTTCATACATTATTGCCCATTATGGGCTTGGGACAATTCATCTTTATACTGCGGTAATATACTAATAAATTTGTCAATCGTAGCCTCTAAACTAGCTTCACTGCGTCCACCAGCGGCATTATCGTGACCGCCACCGTTAAAATGGGCTCTCGAAAATTGATTGACAGAAAAGGATCCTTTGCTTCGTAAAGATACTTTTACAATGCCCTCTTGATGGTTCTCAATAAAGATGGCTGCAAAAATGATGTCCTTCAAGGATAAGCCGTAGTTCACAAAACCTTCCGTATCTCCTTTTTTAAAGTCAAATTCGTCTAACTCCGCTTGAGATAAGCTAATATAAGCGGTGTGTAATTCTGGAAGTACTTTAAGATTTTGTAAAGCTCTTCCTAGAAGCTGTAAACGACTATAGCTATTGGTGTCGAAGACCTTATTATGAATGGCGGCATTATTGGCGCCTTTGGCAATTAAATGGCCCACCACTTCATGGGTTCTATCAGTCGTCGACGGAAAACGAAACGAGCCTGTATCGGTCATTATACCGGTGTATAAACAGGTGGCTATCGTAGCATCTACTTTATCTAAATCTCCTAAGAACTCAATGAAATTGTAGACCATTTCGCAGGTCGAGGACATACTGACATCCGAATAGGTGTATTTGGCATAGTCATCCGGCTGCTGATGATGATCGATCATGATTTTAGTCGCCGAAGAATGCCCTAAGGCTTCGGCCATATCGCCCGTGCGATGTAAGGCATTAAAATCTAGAGTAAATATGAGTTCCGCTTTGCTAATTAAAGTGTCACTATCTTCGGGCTGGGTTTCATAAATCAAGACGTCATCATTACCCGGTAACCATTTTAGAAAATCGGGATAATCGTTAGGTGCAATAACCCTTGCATTATGATGGTAAGCTTTTAAATAATGATATAGAGCTAAGGTAGAGCCCATGGCGTCACCGTCTGGATTTTTATGGGGCACGATTACAATGTCCTTGGGTGTACTAAGTTCCGCTTTTAGCGCTGTAATTTCCGCATTTATCATAGTGGACGAAGATACAATTTTTAGGGTTTTTGAAAATGCTTTTAATAGGAAATTAAGAATCTTGTCATTCCTGCGTCCGCGTTCGCTGTCCGCGTGTCGCCATAGCTTTGCCTACTTCGCCGAAGTAGTTCGCTACGAAGGCTGAAAGCGGAGGCACAAGCTTTAGCGGAGGCACAAGGCAGGAATCTCTTTAAGGGATAAAGAGGGTCGTATATTAAGTACAGGATTAACAAAAAGTTCTTGATAGTTCTGCTGAGCACTTAGATACTTCGACTCTAGGTTTACCCTGAGCTCGGTCGAAGGGCTCAGTACAGGCGAGCTCAGTGTGACACTAGTCTAAGTAAGCGAAACTCAAATTATGATCAACGAGATATCGAAGGTTCAGCGTAGCTAAATCGAATTCTTTGTTCTGTAAAGCACTATGCAATTTGATGTCTCGCACAAGGTTCGACATGACTCGAGCCATGGAAAAATTACAGAGTACAGTTGACTTAGAAATTTCAATATTTGTAATGTCCCCTTGAGGGGACTTGAGGGGTGTTTTTAATGGTGCAGTAGTAAACTATTTGCAAATTAGGTTATTGGTAGTAATTATAATGAATGAAGAATTGTCTGCTTACTGGTGGGTTGGACTAGTTCAAATTAACGTTTTATTGTAACAATAATTTAATAAAAGCATGGCTTGATAAATTGCAGAAATACATTACTTTTGCGCATTCATTCGCAGAAGCGATTTTTTGCGAAGGCGAACAATTAAAAAAATATACATGGTAACTAACAGAACATTTACAATGTTAAAGCCAGACGCTGTCGAAAAAGGACACGTTGGTGCTATTATAGAAAAGATTACAGCTTCGGGATTTAGAATCGTTGCGATGAAGTTAACGCAAATGACCAAAGCAGATGCTGAGGAATTTTATGCCATCCACAAAGAACGTCCATTCTTTCCTGATTTAGTAGAATATATGACGCGTGGCCCTATCGTTGCGGCCATCTTGGAAAAGGACAATGCCGTTGAAGATTTTAGAACTTTAATTGGTGCTACCAATCCTGCGGAAGCCGCTGAAGGGACGATTCGTAAATTATATGCCGCTTCTATTGGTGAAAATGCGGTGCACGGTAGTGATAGCGATGAAAATGCAGCTATTGAAGGCGCTTTCCACTTTTCGGGGAGAGAGATGTTTTAAGGTATAGCCATTTACATTTTATATAAGATTTAAAAAGCCATCCGAAAGGATGGTTTTTTATGGATACACCTGAAGCTTGATCGATTCATTTTCTTGTAGTGCATCTAGTTTTGTGTTGTCCTCTTTTAACATACCATTAAAATAGCCAAGCAGAATTTCTCTGGTTGTCTTTAATGCTTCAACAGCGTCGATTTCGAATTTAAATATATCAGGAAATATATAAGGATTATCAGTAACCGAATTATGATTGAATCTGGGGAGCTCTACCATATAGACAGGCTTCTTTCTATGATCAATTAAGCTAAAATAGTTGTCTTTAGCATACGGCCAGGTGCCGCTACTACACAACATCATTACAGGAATATCTAACATCCCTTTGTAACGTATTTTTCTTGGGGGAATGCCTTCCATCGCAGCGTAAGCTTTAACAGCTGGTGTTCTATTTGCAAATTCGCCTGCGATACGCCCTCCCAAAGAATGACCGAAGATGCCAATAGCCTTTAAATTTAACTTATTTGTAAAGCGATTGTCAGGGTCGTCAGTATTCAATTCTTTTAATTTTGATAGTACAAACCTCAAATCTTCAAAGCCCATTTTTGTAGGTTTTTCAAAAAAAGCATCCACTTTTTCATAGGGTCCAGCCATCATACCTCGAGGAGGTTTAAATGTAATCGATGGTTTAATGATATATCCATCACCATAGATGGTATAACCTATTTTTGGCATATCAACAGCGACAACGGTATAACCATGGCTGACTAATTCTTCAGCAATAGTGGTATACATATAGCGTTCTGTCCCTCGTCCGGGCGAAATTAATATGATATGAGATGTTGATATTGAGTTATTAAAGCCGGCACGCTGAAAAGCGTTGGTCATAACCTCAAGATAGTCTTTTGACACGGCGGAATACGGTGCTAAGGTTCCGTTTGTGTTGTTTTGTGAAGGATACCAGATTTGAGCAATGAGTCTGCGCTTTTCGATAATACCTTCGTTAAGTTTAACCGTTCTTGTTGTATCTGTCCATTCGTAAGTGACTGTACCCACTGAATATGGACCAGACGGTTTGATTAATTGTATGGAATCTATGGCTTTGGTGAATGCGAAAGACGCAGAGCTAGAGACAAGAAATAAGAAGAGCGCAAGACTCTTAAAGGGTTGGATCATGATATTTTCCTTTAAAGACGACGGAAAAATGCAGGTGTTACAAGAAATTATATACTCGTTAATGTATAGGTCACCATGAAGGTTTTAGAGCCTTAATTGGTGCGTCCAATCCTATTTCATTTTTTATGACATATGGTTGATCTGTTTTAATCCAAATTCAAACAAATCAACAACCATTGTTCGTTCTTGTATAGCTATAGCGGCTTTATAATTATCTAAGGTTTCAAATGGAATTATACTCCAGTTGTGTTTTTCGTTTGAGTCCCACAATGTTTCTTCCAATTTCGACTGGTTGTCACTTTCAATTGAAACACTAAATGCATCAAGTGGAAACGACAGACCTTTTGCTTTTGCTTTTATAAAAGCCTCTTTTCGCGTCCAACCTCTATAAAAAGCCTGTGTTTGCATATGTTTCGGAATTTTATGAATAGCTTCAATTTCTTTTTTTGAAAAGTAATTGTCTACAATATCCATGACATCAAAGTTGCTTTTACAGTATTCAACATCTATTCCGATTTCAGAATTTTTTGTAAAACCAAATACTACTAAATCCTTGGCATGAGACGTATTAAATTTTAAGTTTTGCCAATTTTTAAACTCGGGCTTACCATAATCTCCGTATTTAAATACAATCTTTTCTGGAGAGATATCTAAATACTTACCCAACAATACCCGAAGCGCTCCTCGCGCAATAATGGATACCCTTTTATCTTTTTCGAATTTAAACTTATGCGCCTTAATTTTTTCATCTTTGGATAAAAGACCTTCAAAAAAATTAAGATGTTTGATCTCAGAATTAATATTCAAAACCCAAATATGGGGGATATGGTCTCTAAAAAAAAATGTGTGGCCATCATCCATAACCGACTAATCTTTCATGGTTAAATCTATTTGCTCTGAAACAAATTCTACATCTGGTTTTTCAAACAGCTTAGCATGTTTTCCATTGGTATAAAGGACGTTTACCTCTCCCTTTGTGACTTTCTTCCAAGATTGTATATGGTTATCTTCGAATCTTTTATCCACCTTATCGGTAAGGATTAAAGAGACATTTCCATTTCTAGGCATAAATTTATAGGCATTACTCAACTTCCCTAAATTCGCCTGAACCTTAACAAGTTGTTTTTCTGCGTCGGTACCGAAAAGTTTTACAATTATGGGTTCTATAAGGTATTTGCGCTCATTAAAGAAGTTTTTGATGGACTTTATTGGCGATGAGACCAATCGTTTTAAGAAAAAATCGATTCTTGTCAATAGCGTAATATCACCTGTACCTCCTGAATTGGTGGCTAAGGAGTCAACCACAATAAAATTGACCATTTCATTTTCTTTCTCTAAAAGTATTGACATTTCATGGCCAACTGTAGTACTAAAGCAATACACCAAAATATTGTATGGCCCTTTAGGTTGGATGTCTCTAATGGCTTTGATATAGTCTTTTGCCATAGCCTCAACACTTTCGTGCATATCTTCATCTGGTTCTAGTCCTGAAGGCTGTAAGGCATAAATTGGTCTGTTCTGTTTTAAGTATTCTTTAAGGTGGCCATAAAAGAACACATATCCGCCACCAGCATGAATACAAAATAGGGGTGTTTTATCTCCTTTGGATCTAATTGGAACTATATGGTTTAAGGGTTCTGCTTTGGAATCTTGTAAAATATAGTCAGAGAGCTCATGGATTGTAGGATATTCCAACAATTTTATAACGGATAACCCAGTGTTAAGCTTTTTATTGATGATAGCGATCATTTTAACAGCCATTATAGATTTCCCACCTAGTTCAAAGAAATTATCTGAAGTGCTAATCTCCTGAATGCCTAATGTGTTTTGCCATATTTGCAATAACTCGAATTCTGTTTTGTTTTTAGGTCTCGTAATTTTTTTAGATGACTTATTTTGATCGTTATGGCTAAATTGCTCAGTAGAAAAATCAATTTTGGCTATACTGTCCAAAAGGTGTTCTATATTTTGATCTGGTGCGGCAAATAGGCCAGTAATGATGTCTTCAAATGTCTTTAGCATCCAACTCACAACAGCTTTAGAAAATAGTTCATGGTCATAAAATAGACTAAGAGTTATATCTTCTTCAACATTAACGACAAGGGTGAGCGGATATGTGGTCGTTATGCCACTTTCTGTGCTGTGAATAAGCAATTTGTCGGTCTTAATAGTTTTCCGTGGGAAATTCTCGAAAATAAATAAGCAATCAAATAGATGAGCACTTTCTCCATTAACCCATTCTGCAATTTGGTCAGCACTTAAATATTCATAATTCCGTGCCTGTGTTTGTTGGTTTAGCAATGTTTTTAGAACGTCTTTCACCGTAAACTCACGGGTTAATTTAGCTCGAAGCGGAATTACATTGGCAAACATGCCTGCCATCACATCTATTTGTGGAAACGCTATAGATCGTCCCGATACTGTATTACCATATGTGATATCGTCTGAGTTCAGGAGTTTAGATAAGACTAAGGCCCACATACCCTGAAATAAAGTGTTCAAGGTAATGCGGTAAGTTTTTACTAACAGATTAACCTTATTATTTAGGTCTTGAGATAGTAAATAATTAACTTCTAAGATGTTGGTGGATACTTTCTTGGAACCAAAAAAAGGCTGGTTCTGATATCCCTCAAAGGTGTTTACCCAAAAAGACTTTGCGTCGTCTACGTCTAATTGTTTAATATGTTTAAGATAAGATTTATAGGACGGTATGCTGGGTAGATTAACACTATTATTTGTTTCTATGGCTTGATAATATTTGAAAACATCTTCGATTATGATACGCGATGACCAACCATCTAAAAACAAATGATGGCATACCCAAAGCAAGAAGTAAGACGCATTACCAATCTTAATAATAATGACATCAGATAATGGATTTTTTTGAAAATTTAGTCCTTTGTCTTTCTTCGCGTCTTTTAGCTCATTTAATTTTTTTTCTTGTTCTTGATTGTCTTGTTCGGACCAATCTAAATATTGAATATTAGCACTACTTTCATAATTTACAATTTGAACAGGGCTTTTTATGTTTTCCCAATGGACTGTTGTTCTCAGTATTGAATGTCTATCTATGGTCTTAACCCAAGATTCTTTAAACGCATCAATATCCAATTGACCATCCATTTTGGACTGAACTATGAGAAAACCCTTATCATTTTTTTCTGAAAGGTGATGAAACAGAATACTCTGTTGCAACTTATTTAATGGATAAATTGCTTCGACTTTTCTTTTTTTCTTATTCTCCATAGCCATATTACTATTATTTAAAAAGAAATGGAATTGTGGTTAAGATAAGTAAGGTGTAATTTCTTGGCGCTCATAGATATCTAATTGAAGTTTTAGTGTGTTTAAGTTTTTTTGAATTGATTTATTTTTTAATAAGTAGTCGATATTATAATTAATAGTCTCGACATCATCTTTGTCCTTATCGCCGCATAAGCCTAAATTATGGTAGAAAATTCTTGCTGCGCAGCCGTCCTGATCATATTTTTTTCCTGAATAAATTAGCATGGGTACTTTGAAATATAGGCATTCATTAATGGTGTGTATGCCCCCATGATTAATACTGCAGTCAGCGTTACTCAATATATAAAGTTGGGGTATCCATGAATAGACATGTACATTTTCTGGTAAGTCATTAAAGTAGTGTTCTTCACTTAAGGTGCGACCTAAGGATATAATTAATATCCAGTCACTTCTGCGGGCTACGGCCTCTATTAGTTTCTTAATGAAATTTAAGTCACCCATATTTTTCATAGTGGTTAGTGAACAATAAATAAGCTTAGCATTTTTTTTGTGCTTTTGGTCTACAAGTTTTTTAAGATCCTCAGGTATTTGAGATGTCTCTCTTTTTGTGTTGATCATTGGCCCTAAGTAATGAATGTTTTTAGGTTTTTTAAGAGGAAATTCGATTTCTGGCATGACCATAAATAATGTATCAAATTTCGGATAGATAAAATCTGACGGAAATCTTCTGTTAGCAGTTTTTAACCCTGTAATACCGTGTTTTTTTTTGTAGAAAAATAGTACTGATTTTCGATTATACATGAGTCTTAATTTATTAAACTGCGCTCGTGCATATTGTGTCAATTTTAATTTCCACCATGATAATTCTATACCAATTGAACTTCCGCTAAGGCCTTTTTTCGGGATGATTCCAGTTGTTATAGAAGGCAGATTTACTCTTCTTTGATCAAATAAGTGCTGACTTAATAACTGTGTTTTAATATTTAATTTTAAAGCGGCTAATATGGCCTCATGAACTTCCACATCAACCAGAACTAAATCTGGATTTACTTTTTTTAAAATGTTCTCATATTCATGTAGCTTTAGACTTATAATACCTTTGTTTAATATGGTTTTTAAATGCGTAAGGACGTAAAAATAGGCCTGAATTAGATGTTTCTTTTTAGCACTGGGAATTAAATGCTCCTTAATGGATAAGTAAAAATTAATCTCTGGCAGTTGGACATAATTAAGCCCACTATTTATGACTTTTTCCTTAATATCGATAGGTGATAAATAGGTAATATCATGGCCCTCGTTAATGAGTCGATTCGCCAGCTCTATACTCGCATTTGTAATACCAACCATTCCTGTGGTAATTAGGGCAATGTGTTTCATATTATAAATCTAAAGCATCAAATAAGGTATCAAGATCATCTTGATCTAAATCTATGTCTTCAAAATCAGACGGTGTATGTTTAACATCATTACGAGTTAAACAATGATCAACAATGTCTTTTAAGTGCGTATGATACTCATTTATGAGTTGCTCTATAGTTTCCTTTTTTATAGCCTTGGAGGCATAACTCCAATTAAAGACAAGCTTATTATTCTTATAGAGTGCATTAATTTCTAAATAATAATCCCTTTCACTATTTGGATCCCTTGTAGTCTTGTCCCAAAACTGAAAATCTAATTTCGAAGATGATTGTTTTCCTAAATAGTTAAATACAATTTTGGGATAGGCTATATTTCCTAATTCTTCAGATAAATACCTTAAAACCCCATAGCCTAAACCACCCATTTCAACATGGCGTAACGCTTCCTTAATGGCTATAATGTTATCTCCTAAGTCATCATTGCTAACCACATTTAATTTTTTTGGAAAAAAAGCGGTTAACCATCCTACGGTATTGGATACATCTAAATTAGTCCCGGTAGTTTCCCTGCCGTGACGCTCTAGAGCAAATGCTACTTCATCGTTTTGAGTCCAGTTTGAAATGGTGAGTGTTAATGCTACTAATAGTAGTTCATCCGTTTTTGTACTGTAAGCATTGTGAGCTTCAGTTATAAGACTCAAGGAGGTGTTTTTATCAACTTCCAACACTACCGTATCGACGTCCTTTTCTAATATAGGTAGTTCACAGCTAAAATCTAATGGTAGCTGAATATTATTAGGAATCTGGTCTTTCCAATAATCAATTTGGTGTTTTAAACTTTTGCTGTTGTTTAACTCCAAAAGATGTGTTCCCCATTCCTTAATAGATGCTGTTTGAAAAAATTGACCACGCTTATTAAATAGAGCTTCTTCTAAATGATCAAAAATAATTTGCCAGGATACAAAATCAATGACGAGGTGATGTGCTAGCAATGCGAGGACATTAGTAGCAGTATGTCCGGTGTCAAAATATACACACTTAAACAAACCACCTTGGTGTAGTGCCATCGATGTTTGTATTTTGTCCAAATGGGATTCAATGAGCAAAGGATAATTTGGTGAATCCTCTTTTGTGAGATCGACCTTATGGAAAGCATCGATATTTTCCTCTTTCTCTATGAAGGCCTTCCATGTTGCATGCTCATAAACAAATGTTGATCTTAACGCCGGATGATTTTCTATGATATCAGTCGTAATCTGTCTTACTTTTTCCGCATTAGCACTTTCGGGTAGTTTATTTGATATAAAGACTTGGTTCCAATACTGAGGTGCATTTTTGTGCGTGTCGAAGAACCATTTTTGAATGGGCATTAGAGGCACTTCTCCAAATAAATCATGAGTGCTGGCTTTTTCCTCATTGTCTAAATAGACAAACATGGCGAGCTCAGCAATGGTTTGATGTTCGAAGATTTGATTAGATCCAATCGCGATGCCATGTTTCCTAGCTTTTGCAGTGATTTGAATACTTAAAATGGAGTCTCCCCCGATTTCAAAGAAATTATCGTTTACTCCAATATTTGGTATTTCTATAACCTCTTGCCATAGTTGTACCAGTAATTTTTCAACATCAGATTTTGGCTCGCCAGATGTCGTGTTTTTAGTTATAGGTTTTAGCGCTTCAAGCTTCTTTTTATCAATTTTTCCATTCGGAAGTAAAGGCCATTCTTGTAACGCTATGAAGTTATTGGGAATCATATATGCTGGTAGTTTGGCCTTCAATTTTGTTTTTACAAGCTCGATATCAATAGTATTGATAGGCTTTACATAAGCCATTAATTTACTATTGCCCCCATCATTAATAAACAGCACAACGGCTTCTTTAACCTCATTTAATTGATTTATTGTATTCTCAATTTCACTCAACTCTACCCTAAACCCTCTTATTTTTATTTGCTCATCCGTTCTCCCGAGGAAGATGATATTCCCATCGTTGTCGTATTTTGCTAAGTCACCCGTTTTATAAATGATTTCATTTTTATCGTTAGGATTTACGATAAAGACGTCATTGGTTTTTTCGGGTTGATTTATATAACCTTTGGATAGCCCTGGGCCAGAAATATACAAGGTGCCTGGAACCCCTATTGGAACATGATTGAAGTTCTTGTCGAGAATATAAACCTTGGCATTGGCAACAGCTTTGCCAATAGGAATGGTTGTCAATGCTAAATCATCTACTGTCAATTTATGGGCAATGCACCAAACTGTACCTTCGGTCGGACCATACTCATTATAAAGATTTACGCTTGGGAGTACGTTAAAATGTGATTGACACATTGAAACCGAACAGGCTTCACCAGCTACGATAACATCAGTAAGAGATATTAGATTCGCTTCGTTAGAATATTCCAATACCAAATTATAAAGAGAAGGTAGCATTAAGGTATGTGAAACCTCACGTGCTTTTATAAGTGCGCTTATTTTATCAATATCCTGTTCAATGCGCTTTTCGGCAATTACTAAATGACCACCGGTACAAAGTGTCCAGAAAATGCCTGCTTTAGAACTATCAAAAGCAATAGAGGACATTAACAAAAACACCTTGGGGTTTTCATCATAAAAATCTAGTCTGCCAGCAGTGGAATTGATTATGTTTCCATGAGAAATAGGTACGCCCTTTGGTTGACCTGTACTTCCTGAGGTATAGATAATGTAAGCTAGATCATCTTTCTTGTTTTTAGGAAGTTCGGTGTTTGGTTGGGGTGCATCTAGACGATCTTCAATAATGAGATAACTGCAATCCTCAAAAGCATCGAAAAATTCCGTGTATGACGACTGTGTTAGGATTAACTTAGTATTTGAATCTTTAATTATATAATCCGTTCTTTCTTTTGGATATTCAGGATCTAACGGTAAATAACAGCAACCTGCCTTTAGTATGCCTAATATGCCAATAATCATATCCACAGAACGATCAACGCTCAACCCAATTACCGAGTTATGTTTAGGAGCCCCATTTAAAATCATTTGAGCAACCGCATTAGCTTTGGTATTTAACTCACTATAGGTTATAGATACATCCTTGAAGGATACAGCCGTCTTATTTGGGTTAGAATAGGCGACATCTTCAATACTATTATGGATGGCTTCATAGGACGCGAAATCACCTAAAGACGATGCTTTATCAGTAAAAAAAAGTTCTTTTTCTTGCTTTGTAAGCATTGGTATAGACGCTATACTTTGAGAGGGATCTTCAACTATATACTCTAGTTGCGATTTAAAGTACTCTTGAAATCTAATGATGGTACTTTCATTAAAAAGATCTGTTGCAAACTCAAAAGTAGATGATAAAGTGCCATTTTGCTCCGTTACGAATAAGGTGAGATCAAATTTTGATACACCGATATCGTAGTCGCGTCTGGAAGTTAATTCTAGTCTTTCGGAAAAACGAGGTGGTTTATCTTTTTTGGAATAAACCATCATCGCTTGAAAAAGTGGGTTTATAGATAAGGACCGTTCAAGTTTTAATGCTTTAACAATCTCATTAAAAGGTAGGTCTTTATATGATAATGTATTTAAATATGTGTTTTGTACTTTAAGGATAAAATCTTTTACAGTTGTTAGACCACTGATACTGATGCGTAAGGGTAGCGTTTCAAGAAATAAACCTATAGACTTCTCTAACTGTTTATTATTTCTGTTAGATATAGGTATCCCAATTGTAATATCCTCGCTTTTGGCGTAGTTGTAAAGTAAAATATAAAACGCACTTAAAAAGAACACAAACGGTGTAACCCCCAATTCCCTTGAAAGTGTCAATATATCAGAAGATAATTCGTCTGAATAATTCTGAGTTAGACGTTGTCCCTTAAAAGATTGAAGCTGCGGTCTTTTAAAATCAAAAGGAAGGTGTAATGGTTTTACATCAGCAAGATACGCTTTCCAAAATGTTATTGATTCACTATAGTCTCTAGGTTTATTCTGCTCATAGGCATAATCAATATAATCAATACTATTGTTGTCAAAATTAACACTAATATTAGTACTGGACTTGTTATAAATCGTGGCCAGTTCCTCTTCTATAATATCCATAGACCACTGATCCGTAATAATATGGTGCAAGGTCAGTAGCAAAGTATATCTGTCATTGCTTTTTTTTATTAATAGCGATTTAAATAAGGGTGCTTCGGATAGATCAAAATCAGTTTTAGCCTGCTCATCTAAAACAGTTTTGGTCATTGCCTTTAGGTGTTCTTCATCATAATCCGAATAATCCAATACATTGAGATCGGGCATTGAATCATTACCTACCTTTAATATTGGAATTCCATTTTTAACGGTGACATATGATTTTAATATGCTGTGCTCGTTAAAAATAGAATTTAGGCTCTTCTTTAGTACATCAATATCTAAATGACCTTTAAACTCATACAATTGGGATAGATTATAAAAGGGATTTTGCGGATAAAGTTTTTGCAAAAACCACAAGCGTTTTTGAGCTGGAGATAGCGGAATGTCTATTCCCAGAGGTGCTTTTTTTATTGATGGGGCCTTATAATTTGCTTTGGATTTATTTTTCCATTTATCTAATAAGGACACTTTTTTGCTGTTATCACTCATAAATAGGCATTATCGCAGTCCTAGCCATACGGCAAATTCATACCCTCTTTTCATAATATAATTATCTATCGGAAGATCAATATCAAAAACACGTTCAACAACCCAGTAGAGCGAGATGATAATGAGGATTAAAGATAAGTACACTAGGAATTTGGGATATAGTTTTAATTTTCTCAATAGATAAAGTATTGGAAAAATGGCAGCTATAATAGCAACCTGACCAATTTCTACACCGATATTAAAGCCCAATAATGACAAGGTTAAATGTTCCCCATTAAATCCTAAGTCACCAAGAACGCTTGCAAATCCGAAGCCATGAAACAGACCAAAAACAAAAGCAATTACCCAGTCTCTACCTTTAAAAATGGGTTTTATATTATGATATGCCGCTAGGCCGATTGATAAGGCAATAATCGATTCTACAAATCGCGATGGCAGTTTAATGATCTCTAATGATGCTAAACTTAGAGTAATGGTGTGTGCTATGGTAAAAAATGTAATGATTTTTACGATATAGAGGAAAGCAGGTTTAAATTTCTCCACCGGATACCAGTTATAGATTTTCGATGTATGATCATCATCCGACTTTCTGCGTCTAACAACAGCAGGTAAAATAAGAGCAATGATAAAAAGAATGTGATCTAATCCAATCCATATATGCCATATCCCTTGTCTAATCATTGTCATAAATCCCGTCCATAATGAACCATCTGTAAGTGATAAAGTCTTAGAGTAATTTCTAGATGTAAAATCTAGGGCGATAAGTTCTTCATTATTTATTAAGCCAGATTTCCAGTTGTATTCAATCCCGAGCAGATTAACATGACCTGGGTCTTCATCAATAAAAACTTTATAGGTAATATCTAATGAATCTGGAACATCCGAAGAGCTGTCTAAATAAAAATCTAACATGATGAAGTTACCAAAGTCAACATCTAACACTTCATTTTCTCCGGTAAAAATGATGGGGTAGGCTTTATCATTATATGAGAAACTCGCATTATTTTTGATATAATCCATTATTTTATCCAAATATGGATTGATGTCATCCAAAGTAAAATCCTTAGGTAAGTTGAGTTTTAAAATGTCATTGAGCTCATTAACATTAAGATGAAAATTACCCTCAATATTGGCTTGTTCGTAAACTCTTAAATAAATTAAACTGTTATCAGGGTGGTGAGCAAATGCTTGGTTAATTGAAAAAAAGACAATAAAAAGCACTAAAATCTTGATGTAGATTTTTTTCATAAGGGGTTAGTTTTAGTTCTGAAATATACCTGCAATCTATCGATGTATTTCATCGATTATTTAATTCAATATCTAAAATTATATAGCTTTAATGATGATATTCAGGGTTTTTTTCGATAAGTTCATTTAATTAGTCGTTATATTGACAATTATTCATTTCGTTTGTTTTACTTATTCGTATATATTTACTTCTAGGGTTATTAATTTTATCAAAGCGGGCATAAAACGTCTGATATGAGTTGAATTTTAAGGTATTTAAATTCAATTATTGAAGGTGTTTTGATTAATCGTAATTATGAATTATTAATAACTATCAAGTTTGATTATGGATATAAAATCGGATGTCTTGGATTTTATAAGAAATGAGGTTCTTGAGGATCCGCTTTTAGAACTAAACGAAAGTGATAAACTACTTTCACAAGGTATATTAGACTCCTTAGGACTTATGCGAACGGTGCGATTTCTCGAGAAAAAGTACAAGTTTACGATTCCGTTCGAAGATATTAATTTAGATAATTTTGATTGTATTAATAGCATAAATGAATATGTATATAAAGTAAATAACTAATCACTTATTAATTTGTGACTTTTAAGACTCAAAATTTACCCCTAACTAAAAGTCAAACTGCTATCTGGCTCGCCGAGAAGTTAAATCAAGGTACACCGCTTAATAATGTACCTTATGTATTTAATGTTTATGGCCATATAGATGTTAAGGCATTTCAATTAGCGTTTCAACAACTTATAACGACTACAGATGTATTGCGCGTAGTCATTGAAGAAAGGGAAGGTATCCCTTTTCAAATTATTAAAGATACCACAGATTATACCGTAGGTTTTGAAGATTTCACAGATAAAGCGGATGATCATATCAAAAGTTATTTAAGTAGTAGGAGTGAGGCGGTTTTTGATTTATCGGACCAACTTTTCGATACGGTTTTGATCAAATCAGGTACAGAAACTTATAAATGGTACCTTAATTTACATCACTTAATTACCGACGCATCCAGTTCAGTTATTCTGTTTGAACGCATGTCTAAACTATATAAAGATGTTAGAGCGAAAACATCATCTGAGCATTTAGCAGGCTCTTACATTGATTTTGTAAGTTATGAGCAAAATGTAAGATCCAAAAATGATAGTGAAGTCGCATATTGGCAGAATAAAATAGAAGACTTTAAAGAATTACCTCGACTTTATGGTGAGAAAGCAACAGATAATACGATTACTAAATCACACAGAGTTGAGTTGCTGCTCGACCAAGAAGAATTAAATCAACTAAGAACAGTATCCAAAGGAGATGGTGCCATGTTTTTCAATGAAGACATGGCTTTATTTAACATTTTTGCAACGCTATTATTTGCATATCTCTTCAAAATAAGTGGTCAATCAGAATTGGTCATTGGTGCACCTATACACAATCGTCTTAAAAAGAGTTTTAAACATACGGCCGGGCTATTCATTGAAATTTTTCCACTGGCCGTAGTGGTTGAACCCACGGACACTTATAGAACCTTATTAGGTAAAGTTAAAGCCGCATCAGGCGATTACCTTAAAAATGGTCTTACGGGAAGCTCATCGCCTAAAGTAAACCGAAGTTTTAATGTGGTCTTTAACTATATAAACACAACATTTCCAGATTTTGCAGGTTTACCGAGTGAAGCAGAATGGTTACACCCTAATCATGCGGATTCGTCGCACAAATTGCGTTTTCATGTGTTGGATTTTAATGCTACTGGGACATTAAAGTTAGTTTTTGATTTTAATGCTACTGTAATGGGAGTTTCTAGAGCCAAAGATGCTACGGTTCATTTTAAAAATATATGTAATACACTATTAAATAATAGCGATGAACACATTCTTACTTCACCGATGCTAACATCCGAAGAAGAACACAATTATTTAAAAGCCAGTATATCCGAAAAAATTAGCGAGGATGTCCTTAATAATTTTGAAGCTTTAGTAGAACATACACCTCATGCCATTGCTGTTCGGGATAAGCATAGGGTTTTAACCTTTAATGAACTCAATAAAAAAGCCAATCAGTTGGCCCATTATTTAATAAGGAGCGGCGTCGATGAGCACACCAAGGTTGTACTCTACAATCGCAGAAGTATGCATTATATCATTGGAGTCTTAGCTATTATGAAAACTAGAGGGGCCTTTGTACCCATAGCTTCTGATCAGCCTAACGATCGTGTAGCCTATATCATCTCAGATTCTGGTTGTAAACTCGTTATCACTGATAGTTGGCTAGAACCCAAATTAAGTACTATCAATGTGCCGGTTCTAAATCTGGAAAAAGAAGACTATCTCGCAAAAGAACCTATCCACAACTTGCTTTTAGAGCGCTCACCCAAAGATATCGCTTATATTCTTTATACTTCTGGCACTACGGGTCGCCCTAAGGGTGTGATGATATCACATAAGGCACTTTCTAATTATATATTTTGGGCAAGGGATTATTACAATATCACAAGTGATTCTGTAATGCCTTTGTTTACGTCTATAGGTTTTGATTTGACTATTACATCGACCCTATTACCACTGGTCAGTGGTGGAACGTTAATGCTATATGCCGAAAATGACTTTGGACCAGATATGTCTTTAATGCAGGTTATGGCAGATAATCTTGTAAATACGATAAAACTTACGCCTTCACATTTATCCTTTATTAAAGATCGGGATTTATCATCATCTCTCCTAAAGACTATAATTGTTGGTGGTGAAAATTTCAAATTGAGCTTAGCAAAATCTATTATTGATAACTTTAATAAACCAGTTAAGATTTATAATGAATACGGTCCTACAGAAGCAACAGTAGGTTGCATCGTAGGTGAGTTTTTAGATGAGTATACAGACGTCATTTCGGTACCCATCGGTTTGCCGATAAAAAATATGCATGCCTATATTTTAGATGATCATAAAAATCTGGTACCAAATGGAGTGACTGGGCATTTGTATCTCAGTGGCACAAGTTTAGCAGAAGGTTATCTCAACCTTGATGCGTTAACACAAAAAAAGTTTTTAGATAATCCTTTTGTTGAAGGCCACAAGATGTATGCTACAGGGGATTTAGCTCGAATTAACAGAAATGGAGTCTACGAATTTCTCGGAAGGGCGGATGATCAAGTGAAATTAAGAGGCTATAGAATAGAATTGGAAGATATAGAATCTAACCTCTCAAGTTATAAAGATATTGACGATTGTACTGTGGTTCTTATTAAAAGTGATCATCAACCTGAAAACGAAGAACCTGTTATAAATTGCACAGACTGTGGTTTGCCATCAAGTTACCCTCAAACCGATTTTGACGAATATGGTGTTTGTAATTTATGCAATGCGTTTAAGGGCTATAAGCATAAGGTAGACCGTTATTTTAAAACGGAGGAAGACTTAAAAAAAATTTTACTTCCTGCCATAGGTCAAAATCCAAAATACGATTGTCTATCACTATTGAGTGGTGGTAAGGATAGTACTTATATTCTTGCAAGATTAGTGAGTCTGGGCCTAAAGGTTTTAGCCTTTACATTAGATAATGGCTACATCTCGGACCAAGCCAAGGCAAATATTGATCGCATTGTTGAAAAACTAGGCGTCGATCATATTTATGGAGAAACCGAGCACATGAATGCCATTTTTGTGGATAGCCTTAAACGCCATAAGAATGTATGCAATGGTTGTTTTAAGGCCATCTACACATTAAGTACGCATTTAGCATTACATCATAAGATACCATTTATTGTCACCGGTCTGTCAAGAGGACAGTTTTTTGAGACACGACTCACTGAAGAGCTATTTTGGGCTGATGATTTAGATGTAACAAAGATAGACGATACTATCTTAGAGGTCCGAAAACTCTATCACCAAGAAGAAGATGCTATAAAAGAGCTTTTGGATGTTTCCATGTTTGAGGATAATGCGGTTTTTGATAAAGTACAATTCATTGATTTTTATCGCTACACCGATGTAAGTTTAGCAGAGATGCTCGACTTTTTAAACCATAAAATTGGATGGGTCCGCCCAACAGATACCGGACGATCTACCAACTGTCTGATTAACCAAGTTGGTATTTATGTACACAAAAAGCAAAAGGGCTATAGTAATTATGCTTTTCCATATAGTTGGGATGTAAGACTTGGCCATAAAACAAGAGATGAGAGTCTGGAGGAAATCAATGAATATATTCACGAAGCTGAGGTAAAGCGCATTATGAAGGAGATAGGTTATGAAGAACCCGACTTAATAGAGTCCAGCGATAAACTCGTGGCATTTTACACTGGTGATAGTTCAAAGACTAGTAGGGAACTAAAATCATATTTGGCAAAAAAAGTACCGTCCTATATGGTACCATCGGTCTTTAAACACATAGAAGAAATTCCACTTACAAAAAATGGTAAGGTCGATAAGAAGGCACTAATGAATTATGATGTTAAAGTTGAAGCGTCTAACAATAAATATGTAGCCCCAAGAAATGAAATAGAAGAATTGTTAGAAGGTATTTGGAAAGAAGTTTTGAAGTTAGATAAAATTGGGGTTTATGATAATTTTATCACTTTAGGCGGGCATTCCTTAGCGGCAATTAGGGTGACATCACGAGTCAACGATGAGTTGCAAATGGATATTCCATTAAATAAGGTGTTTAATCTTCCGACAATAGAAACCTATGCAAAGTATATCGAAGAGACCATAACTAGTTTACTCGAAGAATAATAATTGATGATGTTGAAAATCAATTTCCATAAAATAAAAAATGTATGTTCTAAAGTGCTGGCAGTACTAATAGTGTTATGTTATATGGCAGAGCCGCTCCAAGATCAGATAAAACATACACTGCATTTTATGTCTCATAATTTACAAGTACCGAATTATATAATTCAACATGATTCTAAAAACGTACATAAAGAGCATAGAGCTATAGAAAATATTGAAGAGGCCCATCAGCATAACATATTAGACTTTATTAGTGATTTAATAGATTCAAGCTCAAAGAAGGATGACCATCAGGGTGAACCCATGAATGAATTTTTTGGATCTAAAAAGACTATTGTTACTTATAAATATAAGTTTAAGAACAAATTTACAAATGATCAAAAACAAGATAATTTTAAATCTGTAATTAGGTTAAAAAAGGAGGAGCATACACTTCAGCTTTATCGACCTCCACAGGTATTAGGTATTATTTAATGATTAATAGCAGTTGTCTGTCTAAGCGTTCTCTAACTGTTTTTAAAGATGGACTAATCATAAATAATCTTAATACAAAACAAATGAAATACATTTTATTATTAGTAGGATACTTGTTTCTAACCTTTAGTGCTTTTGCACATGAATTAAACGGAACAATTACCTCAGAAGACAATACGCCTATAGAAGGTATCAATGTCTATAACCAGAATACAGGTGGTTTTACTTATACCAATGTTTCTGGATACTATGAAATTGACGATATCTCAGTTGGTGATGTCATTATTATTAGCGGTTTGGGCTATGAGAAAAAGGAGATTACAATTACAGAAGATCTACTCGATGGTACCTTAGATATGACCTTAAAAGCATCTTCGGTGTCATTAGACCAGATTGTATTGGTGTCTGAAATTAATGCACTTACCGAATTTGTTAATATAGATATTAAAACGAACCCTATAAAATCAGCTCAGGAAATCTTGAGAAAAGTACCTGGATTAATTATTGGGCAGCATGCTGGTGGAGGTAAGGCTGAACAAATATTTTTAAGAGGGTTCGATATAGATCACGGTACCGATATAACTATAAGTACAGATGGTCTGCCTGTAAATATGCCTTCTCATGCACATGGGCAGGGTTACGCAGATATGCACTTTATTATTCCAGAAACAATTGATAATATCGATTTTGGCAAAGGACCTTATTATGCTAATGTCGGTAATTTTAATACAGCTGGTTATGTGGAGCTCAATACAAAAAAGAAAATCGATAAGAATATGGTGTTATTGGAATTAGGTGAATTTAGCACCATTAGAAATGTAAACATGTTTAAAATTTCTGACACCGAGAATAGCAACACCTATATTGCCTCAGAATTCATGCTAACCGATGGAGTATTTAATTCTCCACAGAATTTTAATCGCTTAAATATTCTGGGACGTTATAATTTTAATAATTATGAAGATGAAGAATTGACCTTATCAATTTCGCATTTTCAAAGTCGTTGGGATGCCTCAGGGCAAATCCCTCAGCGTGCGGTCGATCAAGGTATTATTGATCGTTTTGGAGCCATTGATGATACAGAGGGCGGTATTACAAGCCGCTCTAACATTTGGGTGAACCATAAAAAACAATTAGACGAGCATCAAAGCATTACCTCTAAGGCCTATCTTTCTAAGTATGGTTTTGAGCTGTATTCTAACTTTACCTTCTTTTTAGAAGACCCGGTTAACGGTGATCAGATTCGTCAAAAGGAGAACAGGCTCATTGCGGGTGTGGAATCCATTTATAACCGCTCATTTCATTTAGATAATCACGATCTTCAGTTCGATTTTGATGCTGGTTTGGGATTTAGATATGACGACAATAATGATGTTGAGCTTTCTAGAACAAGAAATAGGAGAGAGACTTTAGAGCGTTTAGCCTTTGGTGACATTGATGAGGTCAACGGCTACGCGTTTCTAAGCGCCAATTTAAAAACGAATAAATGGAAGTTTAATCCAGGCATACGACTGGATTATTTTAAATTCAATTATGTTGATTTTCTCGCGGATTCCTTTGATACGTTGAGCGAGGACGATGTTATTATTAGTCCAAAATTTAATACCATTTTTACGGCCTCAGAAAATTTGCAGTTATTTGCTAAACTAGGTTTTGGATTCCATTCTAACGATTCTAGAGTAGTTACTGCAAATACTGGTGAAGAAACCTTACCAGCAGCTTTTGGAGCCGATTTAGGAGGGATTTTTAAACCTGCAGACAGATTGGTTATCAATGCGGCTTTATGGACCTTATTCCTCGAACAGGAATTTGTATATGTGGGTGACGCTGCGGTGGTCGAACCCAGTGGTAAAACCACACGTTATGGCGTTGATTTTGGATTTAGATATCAGTTAAATGATTGGTTATTTGTAAATAACGATCTTAATTATACTGTGGCAAGAGCTACCGATGAACCAGACGGAGAGGATTTTATTCCACTAGCTCCCGATTTTACATCTACCGGTGGCCTCACCGTAAAAGATCTTGGTAAATTTTCAGGTAGCTTGTCCTATAGATATGTGGATGATAGACCAGCTAATGAAGACGATTCTATCATCGCAGAAGGTTATTTTGTAACAGATTTAAATTTAAATTACAACTTTAACAAAAATTGGACCTTTAGTTTGATTGTAGAAAACTTGTTTGATGTAGAATGGAATGAAACTCAATTCGCTACAGAAACGCGTTTATTCAATGAAACAGAACCCGTTGAAGAAATTACATTTACACCGGGTGTGCCATTTTTCTTAAGAGGAAAACTCACAGTGACATTTTAAAGAAAATAGTTTTATAACATAAAAAAAACCATCCGAGAGGATGGTTTTTTTATTTCATAAATTCACCTTCATTTTGTGCTCCAATTAATAGTGCAAAATCTACATAATCTGGGATGTCATAACTCCTGAAATCATCTTTACTTAATCCTGTTATTTGATTTCTAAAATCATGGATTTCTAAAAGATCGTCGTTCTCCCTTTCAATAGTAATACCGTTGCTAAAGTAAAGTGTTTCTTCAAATTTCAATTCAAAAATGTACCATTGTTCTTCTTCTAGAATAGATTTTCTATTTACAATTAACGATTCAGCTGTTTTATTTTGAATATACACAAAACACGTGTTTTTTGCTTTTTTTCGATTTGGTCTTAATTGATTGCGTAGTCTTGCATTATTCCCTCTGAGTTTTGTTTTTGGTGTAGGTTTTAATGTAAATAAGAAGATGAAAAGAGGAATCATAGCCGCTAAGCCAAGAATTATAAGTTTAATATCGTATGAATTGTTTTCATAAAAATAGCCGCGTTTTTGCCAGTTAGAACCGATCATTATTAAATAAAATCCACCAAAAGCAGCAGCAATTAATAGTACCGGAAGGATATATGAATTAATTTTTTTATTCTTCATGAATTAAGGCAAATCACTCTTCCTTTTTCTTTGCCACAAAGGTCCCATTAGGCTGTATAAACTTCACCTGATCAATCTTCCCATCGGTTTCCAAGAACTCTATTTTAAAGCCTTCCAAAACCTTAAAGTTAAACTTATGTTCTGCAGTTGGGATGAGCTCGTATTCCGGTTGGCCGGGTACAAAGACGTATAGCACATTTTCATCTTTAATATAAGCTTTCACTTCTGTACCCATTAAGTCGTATAAACCTACATACTGCTCTAAAGTTTTGGCATCCACATCAATGGTGTTGGGAGTACGTTTAAAGGCAATAGCGTCCGTCATAGGTTCAATACTGGCTTTTAAATCATCAATATCACCAGCGACGTTGGTGCTAAAGGTCACTTTTATTGCACTACCAATCTGTGATTCGTCGATTTTACCATCGTTGACATCAATCAATTCAAAGGTGTCATAGTGATAATGGTGCAGATATTGGCGATTGCCATCCAATTCGGCATATAGCGTATCGTTCTCTACCACGACATCAAACTTCCCATAACCTTTGTGCTCATAAGACCCCGTATAGTCCAATAAAATATGCGAGGGTTTAGTGCCTTTTACATTAGAAGTTTCATTGGTCTCTTCAGCTTCTTCTTGCGCTTTAAGCGCTTTTTCGACATCCTCTTTATGTTTTTTGGCCCATTCCGTTTTTTCGACTTTCAACATATAATCCGCTGCGATATTTCTGATGAGTCGTGGTACCGCAGAGCCATTTTGGTTAGCTAAGACCACAATCCCTAGGTTATCCGTTGGATACAAAGCAACACTTGCAGAAAAGCCGTCAATATTACCGCCATGTTCTACCATATAATGGCCTTTATACGAATGTAAAAACCAACCGTAACCGTAATTAGCATATTGTACACCCGGTAGTTCTTCCGTTGGGAAACCAGCCGCAACCACCATTTGGGAGCTCATAGCTTCTTTGATATACGCTTCGGGAATGATTTGCTCCTCGCCGTATTTCCCATTATTGATCCAGAGCATCAACCACTTGCTCATATCATTCACACTACTATTAATGCTTCCAGCAGGTGACATCCCGGCGATATCATAGTAATCCATTTTTTTAATATTTCGGTCCTCATCCAAACGATAACCTTTCGCAGTATTAGTGCCATTTTTCATACCATCGATCATGGTTTTAGAACGATTCATTCCTAAGGGCTTAAAGAAGCGGTTTTCAATATTCTCCTCCCAAGATTTTCCAGTGATTTTTTCGGTAATCACACCCTGTAATAAGAATCCAAAGTTGTTATAGTACCATTGCTGCCGTATTCCAGTAAAAGGTTCCTGATATTGCATGCGCGCTACCAGAGTATCTTTGTTGTGGGACGGAAAAAAATACCAAGCCCCATCGTGTCTTGGTAAACCCGTACTATGCCGCATTAGATCTTTAATGATAATGTTGTTGTTCATGTCATCATTATAAAACTTTAGTCCAGGGACATAATCCAAGGGGCTGTCATCTAAAGACAGCTTATCATCCTCTCGTAAAATGCCCAGCAAAGCTGAGGTAAAGGCTTTTGTGGAGGAGCCGATGGCAAATAAAGTATTGGCATCTACAGGTGTTTTATTTTCATAGTCAGCATAGCCAAAGCCTTTGGCATAGATGACTTGATCACCTTCTACAATAGCCATGGCAAACCCAACGGCTTTCGAAGTTTCTAATACAGCATTAAACTGTTTTTCAATGCCTTTAAGGCGTTTATCGCTTTGCGCAAAGGATAGGGCTACAAATAAGGTAAGGGCAAGGCTGAGAAATGAATTCTTACTCATTTGATTTCTATTTTTCCAGCGGAATTCGTGAATCTTCGATTTCATTTTTAGTTGGATTTTAAGAGGTTGAGATACGCTATAAGTAGCTAAACGGCTTACTAAGTTACTCTTTTTTAGAGGGACTTTTAAAAAAATTACATTTCATCATTAAAAAATGACGATTCGGTCATTCGGGTTTTAAAAATCTGGACTTGTGTCGGATATTTGTACCATACAAAAATCAATAACATGGGTACACTAGTAAAAATTGCAGTTATTATCATCTTAAGTATATGCTCGGCCAACATACGCGCTCAGGAGGCTTTCAGCTTAACGGTAAAGGTCGAGAATGTTGAGAATAATGAGGGGAAAGTACTAATAGGTTTATATAATAAAGCATCGGACTTTCTAGACAAAACCTTTAAGGGTCAGGGAAGTGAGATTAGCGACAATGCCTGTGAAGTGACTTTTGAAAATATCCCCGAAGGGACTTATGCGGTATCTATTTTTCATGACGAAAATGACAATGATAAATTGGACAGCAATTTTATAGGTATCCCAAAGGAAGACTACGGTTGCTCCAATAATGCCAAAGGCTTTATGGGACCACCGAAATGGAAGGATGCCAAATTCGAATTAAAATCGGATAAAACAATAACTATAACACTATAATACATCAACACATGAAGCATTTAGTTTTTATGGCTTTAATAGTCATCACAGGATTGACCCAAGCACAGACCAATTTTGAAAAAGGAATGGCCAAGGCTTTTGAACTTTGGGAAGCGGAGAAGTGGGAAGCCGCCGAAAATATGTTTGAGCGTATCGCCAACGCCGAGAAAGACGAATGGTTGCCCAACTATTATATTGCGCAGATGAACAGTATAAAAAGCTGGAACGAAAAAGACGAGGCTATATTAAAGGCGCGACTTGAAAAAGCACAGGAGCATCTAGATATTGCCATGATTAAAAGTGAGGACAATCCTGAACTTTTGGTAATGCAGGGTCAAGTGTATACCAATTGGGTGGCTTATGATGGTATGACTTATGGGATGAAGTATGCTTCGAAGATTTCCGAGCTATATGCTAAGGCCTTAGAATTAGCGCCAAACAACCCTAGAGCCGCATTTTGCAAAGCGGATTGGGCGATGGGAAGTGCTAGATATTTTGGCAAGGATACGGCACCATATTGTGCGGAGGTTGAAGCATCCATCGAACTTTTTGATACCTTTAAGCCAGAGAGCGATTTTCACCCAAATTGGGGAAAGGAACGTGCAGAGCGCGTCGTCGAAGATTGTAAATCTTAAAACAATTAGAATACAATGATAAAGTCAGTTAAGAGTTTAATAGTCGTTTTTGTTATCGGTTGTGTGATCTATGCCATAAGATTTTTTTTGGTAGGCAACGAAGTTCGATATGAAAACACCAACCTATACTTAATTGACTTTGCCATAACACAGCTATATACCTTTGTTTTAAGCTATGTAAACACCTTGTATTTTGGCTTTATCAAAGGACTAAAAATTAAAAGCTATGACGTTATAAAGCGTATTGTATACGGAGTATCTGGGGCAACTGTGATCACATTGACAACGATATTCCTGTTGCGAATTTTAGTATTGGTTTTCTTTTATGGGCAGTCCTTTAAGACCTTTATAGAGAATGATGGTTGGGGAGGCTATTCATTTGGGCTATGGATCACGCTCAGCATACTATCCATTTTTTATATCGCCTATTTTTATAATCGTTATCAAAAGAATAAGGTTAAGGAGCAAAAGGTCATAGCCGGTGCCGCAAGTGCACGTTTTGATGCCTTAAAAAATCAATTGGATCCCCATTTTCTATTTAACAGCTTAAACGTGCTTACCAGTTTAATTGAAGAGAATCCAAAGAGTGCCCAAAAGTTTACAACAGGCTTATCTAAAGTGTATCGTTATGTTTTAGAGCAGAAAAATAAGGAACTGGTGACCGTTGATGAAGAGCTCAACTTTGCTAGGACCTATATGTCGCTTTTAAAAATGCGATTCGAAGATAGTATCATTTTCGAAATTCCAGATCACGCTTCAAACCCTGAGAGTAAAGTCGTGCCTTTGTCCTTGCAATTGCTTTTAGAAAATGCCGTAAAGCACAATATGGTCACTTCGAGTAGACCATTACACATAAAAATATACGAAGATGGGAGTCATTTAGTGGTGATGAACAATCTTCAGCCCAAACAAATTGTAAAGAAGGGTAGTGGTGTGGGCCTAGAGAATATTAAACAACGCTACAAACTTCTTACAGAACGAAACGTTTACATCAATCAACGAGATACGGATTTTGCAGTAGCAATTCCTATGCTCACAAAACAAATAGCAATCATGAGAACAACACAAAAATCACAAGAGCGTCTTAATGACGATTATGTTAGAGCACGTAACCGTGTCGAAGAGCTTAAGGCATTTTATTACAGCTTAATCTCTTACATCTTCGTTATTCCATTTTTAATTTTTATTTGGTATAAGTTTTCGAGCCATACCATTCAGTGGTTTTGGTTCCCCATGTTTGGTTGGGGTATTGGTTTAGCATTCCAAGCCTACAGGGTTTATATCGATGACGGTGCTTTGGGTGCCAAGTGGGAAGAACGCAAAATTGAAGAGTATATGCGTAAAGAAGAGGAAAAAAACCGTTGGAAATAATTCGGAGTAATCATGAAAAATCAAAATTCAAATTTAACTTATATAAAGGCCAAGAATAAAGTCGAAAGAGAGCGTGGTTTTTACAAACATCTTATCGTATACGTATTGGTCAATACCGTCATCACTGTACTTAAAGTATGGAATGATTTAGGGAGTTGGGAAAGCTTTACCAATGAACTCATTAGTCTCAATGTACTGAGTGTTTGGGGCATTTGGGGCATCTTTCTCATATTGCATTTCTTGTCCTTTAAATTTGGTGGGGCTTGGGAAGAGCGCAAAATAGAAGAGTTAATGAATAAGGAATTGTCTAACGATTCAAAAAAATAAAATATAGCAATGGAAAAGTATAGCATAGAACCTTATAAAGATAAAGATGAGGTTTCCGATTTTAGAAGAGAAGAAGCGTATATGCGCGCCAAGAAAAAGGTCGATTCAATCATTGGATTTTACTGGCATTTTGCGGTGTATATAGTGGTCAATATTTTTCTGATCATTCTTATTGGCGTCAATGCCGGATTTGATGGCTTTGGTCCCTATGCCACGGCCACATTTTGGGGTATCGGTTTGTTCTTTCACTTTCTTGGGGTCTTTGGACCAGATTTCTTTTTTGGAAAGGACTGGGAAAAGCGCAAGATCAAAGAGTTTATGGATAAAGAAGAACGCCATTGGGAATGAGCTTTCTAAATGATATCATACATAGCCATATAGGTTGGTTTCATTTTATTCTGGCACTTATAGCCATGTTATCTGGTGCCATAGTGGTACTTAATAAAAAGGGAACCTTATTTCATAAGCGTACGGGTTATATATATGTGGTTTCCATGTTATTGATGAATATATCTTCATTCTTCATCATGAATTTTGATGGATTTAGTATATTTCATTTTTTCGCTTTAGTGAGCTTGGTCACAATTTTTGGCGGCATGGTCCCCACAATTAAGAAGAAAAAAAATTGGTTTGGCTACCATTTTTATTTTATGAGCTGGTCCGTAGTTGGATTATACTGTGCATTTTGGTCAGAAGTTGGTACACGGTTTGTAACGAATAGGCAACAATTTTGGTGGGCCGTCCTTTTAGCTACACTTCTCACCGTATTTATAGGCGCCAGAATCATTAACAAAGAAGCAAAAAAACTGAATTTAAAATAATGAACGTAATTATCATAGAAGACGAAAAGCCATCAGCAAGACGCTTACAACGTATGCTCAAATCCTTAGATGTTGAAACAGAAACCTTGTTGCATTCCGTTGAGGAATCCATAGCATGGTTTCAAGATAACCAACATCCCGATTTAATCTTTCTGGACATTCAGCTGAGTGATGGTTTATCATTTGAGATCTTTGAAACCATTGAAATCAAATCTGCCATAATTTTTACAACCGCTTATGATGAATATGCTTTGCAGGCATTTAAGCTAAATAGTATAGATTACCTGCTAAAACCTATAGATGAAGACGAACTGAAAACTGCAATTCATCAATACAAGGGCACTGCACAACAACAGAAATCAGTGACTTTAGACTTTAACGATATCAAAAAGTTGTTGGTGAACCCTATAGAACGCGAATACAAAAAGCGTTTTTCGGTAAAAGTAGGGCAACATTTAAAATTGATCAATATTGAGGATATTGAATGTATTTACAGTGAGAATAAGGGCACTTATGCCCATACCAATGAAGGGCGAAACTATCTTTTGGACATGACTTTGGATCAACTTGAAGACGAATTAGAACCTCATGTGTTTTACCGGATTAGCAGAAAGTTTTATGTCAATATCAATGCGATCAAGGATATCATCAGCTACACTAATTCCAGACTCCAGATAAAACTCAATCATTTTAACGAGCAGGAAGTAATTGTCGCTAGAGAACGCGTTAAGGATTTTAAGAATTGGTTGGAATAAACTTTTAACCTTGGACTTTTCATGCAAACAATTGAACTTTAGCTAAAAAGATTCAAGACGTTCTACTTTTAATTTTGGACCTATAAATGTTCAATATTAAAAATTAGAAATCATGAAAAAATCCAGTCACAGTGTAGAAATTCAAATCAATGCCAATCCAGAAACGGTTTGGGACATCGTAGGTTCGGGTAAAGATGTCGACAAGTGGATGGCCCCGATTACCAGTTGTAAAGTAGAAGGGCAAAAGCGCTATTGTGCCACGGCAGATGGTAGTTTTGAAGAAGATATTCTAGAAGTGGACCAGGTCAACAAAACGTTCTCTTATCTCATCCCAACGCAACATTTGCTTCCTATAAAAGATATCCATGGTACCATGCAGGTGAAGTCTGTAGATGCGGATACGGCAATCATCAATTGGAGTTGGGAGTATTTGGTAGAGGACACCGACGATCAAAAAGTAAGGGAAGCTTTAAATGGTTTGGGTGAAATGGGGATTAAAGGTATTGAGACCTTTGCCAACAGTTTGGTGAGTTAAACTCCATTTGACCTGATTATTTCCACTACATTTGATAAGCATCAAATTTCGATATGATTAAAGAACACTTTCAATTGACCTTATTCGATAAAGGTATTTTTGAACGGGTTGTTTTTAAAGCACCAATGACGGCTCCTGGTATAATGCACAATGAAGCTTGCTTTATCTATGCAGTAGCAGGAGCGTCAAAAGTGTTTTCGGCGACTTCCGAAATGCCTTTACATACCGAAGAAGCGGTAGTCATGAAGTGTGGCAACTATTTAAACAGTTGGCTAGAAACGGTCGATCAGAGTGCTTGCGAAGCTATCGCTATACATTTCTATCCAGATGTGCTTAAGAAAATATATGATAAGGAACTTCCCGATTTCTTTAAATCCATTAAGGATCTTACCCCGAGTTGTATTGCCAAGGTAAAGTCGAGTACCTTATTAAAAAACTATATTAACAGTCTCCAATTTTACTTTAAAAACCCTGAATTGGTCAATGAGGAATTGCTTAAACTAAAGCTTAAGGAAATCATTTTGTTACTCATTAAGACCGATGCATCTGGGGATATGAAACGCCTATTGGCAAGCTTGTTTACACCTACAGAGTATTCGTTTAAGGAACTGGTCGAAGCCAATATTTTTACCAATCTAAGTTTAAGTGAACTGGCCCTATTACATGGGGTGAGCTTATCGTCTTTTAAGCGGGAATTCAACAAAGTCTATAACGAAAGTCCTGGACGTTATTTTAAAAGACGCAAGCTAGAACGTGCCGCCAAATTATTACTGAGTACCAATGAGCGCATCGGCGATATTGCGTTTAACTGTGGCTTTTCTGAAGTGGCTCATTTTTCCAACTCCTTCCATGATCAATTCGGTTGCTCACCAACGGATTATAGACTGAGCCAAAATTCTAAGGAATTGACCTGATTCTTAAATGTTTTCGCGTATTCAGACGCTAATTTTGAGTCATAGAATTTAAAAATCAGAATTATGTTTAAGAATCAAAAATTATCAATGATTATGGCCTTACTTTTTGTTTTGATTGCTGCTGATGACGTCGTGGCGCAAAAGAAAGTTCAGGAGTTTACTGTCACAAAAGTAATACCGCATAGTGCCGAAAAGGTATGGCATGTGGTAGGCGTCGATTATGGGGCTGTTGCTAATTCCCACCCCAAGATTATATCTTCGGATTATGTGGAAGGAACCTTAAAAGCGGGTGAAGGTGCCGAACGCGTGTGTTATTTTAATGACAAGAAGACCCGATTGTTAAAAGAGCGCATGATTTCTTATGATCCCGATAATATGACCTTTATCAATCAGGTTTTTCATGCCGATAAGTTTCCCGTAGATCCTGCGTACACCAGAGGCATTTATAAAATAGAGCCTATAGATGAAAACAGTTGCCGTTTTATCTTTAAGATGGAATACAGAACCAAGCCCGCCTTTATGGGAGCCTTTGCCAAAGGAAAGTTCAAAAGGCTCATTAGAGACTATGCCATATCTATAGAACACCATGTGGCAACGGGTGAAAAGGTGACCAAAGACAACTTTAGAAAGGTTAAAAAGTTATACAAAGCCAGACAGAAAAATAAAAAGGATTAATAGCCAAGTCATCCCTTTCTAAAGCAAAGCCTAACCGATAAGGTTAGGCTTTCTTTTTTAGAAAAAGTCAAAAATATCCCCGATACCATCTAGAATGTCATCGGCACCAGAGAACAAGCCGTCTAAGAAGTCACCGTTTAATACGAAAATATCTATAAGTAATAATTCTTCTAGCCCAATACCTTCATATGTCTTGGACTTCTTTTTGGCCTCTTTTTGCCAATCTTCATACTGTTGTTTTTGTTCAATGACCACAGGTTTGTTGGTCGCTTGGTGTTTTAGCATTTGGTCATACTCTCGACGCTTATCTTCGTTAGATAAAATGTCGAAGGCTTCTACGAGTTGTTCAAATTTTTCTCTAGCCTCTGGTGACGCATTATTATCAGGATGGTAAATTGCTATTTCTTTTCGAAAAGCTTTTTTAATGGTTTCTAAATCGGCGGATTGGTCGATGTTAAGCAACGTGTAATAATTCGTGATCATGACTTATGATTATGCTTATGAGTCAACGAATTGACTTAAATGTTACAGGCTTCCTGTTTTTTGTTTAAGACATGATTGTATTCTAAACGTCAGTTCGAGTGAATTTTACGATTGAAATGAGTAAAATTAGTATCGAGAACTACTCGTATTGAGAAAATTTATTTCTCCTTAGCTCTGCTCAGTATTGGTTATGGTAAAATATGTTTTAGCGAAAACACATTCTAAAGCGAGTTGAATTACAATTTTAGCATTTAGTACGAATAGGCTTCGACTGCGCTCAGCCCGACAGTAAGCCGTTTAAAGTGACAGACTTATATCTAAATGCCAAAAATGTTACACCTTATCTTTTTCAATCCTATTATCATCAAAGGCCGATGGCAGTAATTTAGGAATGAACTTCACAAAGAGCGGTAACAAAATCATCCCGCCAGGTAGCATAAAGATTGCCAGACTCGGTATGGATTTAAAGATATCCAAAAGTTGATTTTGAATCTTCTTTTGCTCCTCATCAGTTAAGGGGCGTTGCGTAGATTGCGCCAATAACCACATGGCATCCTTACTTTCGGAGAGCTCCTTAATCAGTCGTTTACTGTTGCGCTTAATCAATCTAGCGACGACCTTACTGCTATTATCATAAAAGCTTTGGGCCAAGTTCTTAGACTTCAAAAATGCGACATCATCTTTATAGGTGTCGTAAAAGGCATTAATATCATCTACGGATTGTATGATATCCTCGGGGCGCAAGTCTAAATCCAATCTAAGGCGATTCAAAAATTCGCGCTCTTCTTTATCAATTACCTTATCGCTCCAAGAGGCCATGCACACCAAATCGATGAGGTAGCGTTTCTCTAAAGGTTCCGTGATAAAGGCCGTAGCTTCAGCGTAGGTAGGTAAATCAGAATCTTTATGGCGCGATGATTCTTCAATCAATCTAATAAGATTATTGTCATATATAGTTTTTTCGGACTTAGTGTCAATAGCAGAAAATACAATAGTTTCTAGAGCGGACTCTAAATTTTTAATATACGCTCCAATCTCACGTTCATCTTTTAAAAAACGGTGGTAGCCTAAAACATCGACAAATAATAAGGCGTTGACCAAAAAATAATTAAAACTTTTAGTGATTAAATTATCATCGATATAGATACGCTTATGGATCATTTTTTCCAGTAAACTATCTGAAGATTTATCACCAAATAATTCATCAAAAAAGGAACGTTTTTTATAGCTAATCACCTTATAATACCGAATAAGACTTTCTGTGAAATCTTCTTTACACCCTTCCCTATTGTGTGTGACATAAAAGGCCGTCAATAAGTTGATCTTACAACGCTCTTCGTCCGTGAAATCGAAAGGCTTGGGGATGTCTAATACGACATTGACATTACTTCCGTAGATAAACCCGGTTTTCTTTAATTGATTGTAAAATTCCGTGGTTTCAAGATTACAATAGATACTTCCTGAAACTTCCGTGAGTAGTTTTTTTATCCAGCCGTTAGCCGAAGGATTCATAGGTCGATTATTATACCCTAAAGATAGACTTTATCTGTAAACTTTCAATTAAATGTCTTTCTAAATTCGAGAGGTGACATATCGGTTTTGCTCTTAAATAGTTTGGTGAACGATGCCGGTTGTTCAAAACCAAGGTTGTAGGCAATTTCACTTATGGATAATGTGGTTGTTGATAATTGGGTTTTGGCTTTTGCAATGAGTTTTTCATGAATGTGCTGCTGGGTACTCATCCCCGTTAAGGACTTTAGCATACTGCTAAGGTAGTTAGGTGATAAATTTAAACCGTCAGCCACCCATTGCACTGAAGGCAAGCCTTTTTCAATTAGGGAATCGTCCTTAAAATAGTCTTTAAGTAAAGTTTCTAAACCATCCAAAATTTTATGGTTGACGATCTTTCTAGTGATGAATTGGCGTTCGTAAAAGCGTTCTGCATAATTGAGCAGGAGTTCTATTTGTGAGATAATGATATTTTGACTGAATTTATCAATGTTTGATTGGTACTCGCGCTGAATATTTTGAAGCAAGTCGCCCATCATGGTTTCTTCCTTTTCGGATAAGAACAAGGCTTCGTTAATGGTATAGCCAAAAAACTCATAGTGTTGAATTTTTTCAGCTAAGGCAGTGTTCCACATAAAATCGGGGTGAATCAATAATAACCAGCCCGATGGGGTATGGCCTATATTAGGGTTGTTCGACAGGCTCATCACTTGGTTAGGTGCGATAAAGGTCATGACCCCTTCATCAAAATCGTACTCCTGTTGGCCATAGAAAAACTTATAAGGAATATTGCGCTTTAAGCCTATGGTATAATAATCTTGCGTCCAGGTCATCGTGTTGATTTCTTCAGGATAACGCACTTTAGAATAATCGACCAGGCTAATTAAAGGATGCTCTGGTGCTGGTAATTGGGCGAGTTTATGGTAGTCTCCTACTTTTTTAAAGCGTGTGATGTGTTTCATAATTCATTTGTCACACTGAGCTTGTCAGGCTGAGCTTGTCGAAGCGCCGGGCCTTCCAAAGTCTTGTACTGTGGACAGGCAGTCGAAGTGTATCAAACCTTAGACAATTCACTCTAAATGACGATATTTTATTGTTGTATTAAATTTAATAAAAAGAATGCGGATATCTGAAAAATCAATAAAATTGAAAAGTGTCACACTGAGCTCGCCTGTGCTGAGCGTAGTCGAAGCATCAAAGTGCTCAGCAGAACTATCGAGAATTGTTCACATAGAAACTTGCTTCTCGATACTATTCCTCTCCCGATAGCTATCGTGGCTATAGGGAGAGGAATCACTCGAAGTGACATCTATATGACAGAAACGAACACGTTTCATATATCCACATTCTTCGGTTGTTTATACAAGCATCCCTCCAGACACTTCAATACGTTGACCATTCACCCAACCGGCATCTACAGAACATAAGAAGGCCACAACGCCGCCTATATCCTCGGCTTCGCCAACTCTTCCTAAAGCCGTGATACTAGCAATCATTTTGGCTTTGTCCTCTTCTTTGTTACTGCCACCCGCAAAATCGGTAGCAATGGCTCCGGGTGCTACAGTATTAGCGGTAATTTTACGCTCACCTAACTCTTTGGCTAAGTAGCGTGTAAAGACTTCAATAGCGCCTTTCATAACGGCATAGGCCGACATACCAGGTAGGCTAAAGCGTGCCAATCCGCTGGAAATATTAATAATACGACCATGATCATTTAAATAGGGTAGGGCGGCTTGGGTCATAAAATAAACACTTTTAAGGTGTACATTCATCATCTCATTAAACTGCGTTTCAGTAGTATGAGCGACCATATTAAAGGTGCCAGTGCCTGCGTTGTTTATGAGAAAGTCAAAGTTCGGGTTACCATGTCTGTCCTTAAGATAAGTGGTGGCACTTTCGATAAAGGCTTGCCCACTTGTATGATCATTAGCGTCAAAAGGAAAGGCTTTGGCGTCTTGTCCTAAGTCTTTTATCTCGTTGATGACGTCTTCTGCTTTGGCCGTATTGCTGTGGTATGAAAAGATAATATCCACACCTTTTTTGGCGAGGCTAAGGGCCATGTCTCTTCCTAGTCCACGGCTGCCTCCGGTGATAATTGCTGTTTTTGTATTCATAATTTCTAGTTTTTTTACCCGATGAAGCTTTATGCGTAGTCGGGTTGTGATTATGATACAAAGTTGCGACGAATTCACGGTGCTTATTTTGCCAAATCTATGCTTGTGTTGTTCGAATCTACGATGGTGGAATTTTTAGAAATAAACGCGAGCAATCATCATATTGCACCCGTGCTCATACTTGACTCATTTTAATTGGAGTTAATAAGTTGTCCAGCCTCAGAGGTTTGAACATTTACAACCGGTTGTCCTTGATAATAAACTTTTGAGGCCTGGGCTATAGTCCCATTTAAGTCCTCAATACAGGTTATTCTGAGCTCCGAGGCATCTCTGGATATGGTATTTAAAACATGAGTACTAAAGGAAAAACCATGTAATTTGCCGGCATCTCTTAAAATAGTATTTAAGATTTCAGCACCTCCATATAGTTCTAATTCTGATGAACCTTTAATTTCAAATTCTATCTGTTCAGTGACAAAATTTACGACCCCTCTTGTGTTATCATTCAATTGTAAGCGCTCCAGATTTGGTATCTGAATGTTTACGGTGAAACTCGCATTGTCATAAGACCCATCTGCCAGGGAAATGTTGAGTGTGCCGTTTGAGACTTCCGTTCTAAGATTATTTTGAAGGTTGTCGTTAACTACGACATCTACACGTTGCTCATCGCCTTGAGTAATAGATACATCTAAATCGTTTTGGGCTTTCACTTTGGTGAATTCAGATAAATCTCTTGTTACCGTGATTATGGTGTCAGAACCTTCAAAATCTGGATTGGAGCAATTAAAATTTAGAATGACTAATAGTGTTGTTAGATATTTACATGTTTTCATAGGATATGATTTTATAGTTTGTTTGCTGTCTCTTAATTGTGAATAGCATCGAGAATTTCTGTTTGAATATTGGCAGGAGCATTCGTGCCTGCCGCGGTTACTGAGTTTAATAGTAATACGTAAGTAACATCGGTTTCAGGATAGTAGAACGCAAAGGTGTTAAACCCATCAATACCACCGGTATGACCAAACCCAAATCCATAGAGGGACTCTACGCGTTCAAGACCATAACCATTTTTAATGACTACGGGGTCGTCAAGATCTTGTTGGCTCAAAGGTAAATCAAACCAATCCGTCATGTTGGCAAAAGAGGTATCTGATATGAAATTATCGGTGGCTAATGTCTTTAAGAATAACGCTAAGTCTTGGGCATTAGAAGCAATACCACCATCACCACCAATGCCGAGTTCTTCCCTGTACAAAAAATCAGAATACACAAAGTGACCATTGCCATAGATATCGGCATAGCCTTTTACAACGCCGTCAGGTAAAGGTTTTGATTCACTGTAATAAGCGGATTGAAGATTGAGAGGTAGAAAGATGTCTTCATTATAAATTTGCTCTAAAGACTTTTGGGTGATTCGCTCTAAAATGATAGACAGTAGGAGGTAGTTGGTATTGGAGTAGCTGTACGATGTCCCTGACGGAAACTCTCCATCCAATCCATACACATACTCTAGAACATCATACTTATCCCAATGTTGCGAATCATTGATTCGGTCCAAATCAAATGGCGTGGTGTAAAAATCGGGAATACCACTTTTATGGCCCAATAAATCACTGATTTTTGTGCCTTCTATATTGGCCACCTCTTCAACGATATCAGGTGGCAAATACTGGCTTATGGTATCATTAAATGACAGCCATCCTCGATCGATGTATTTGTAGACAGCTACTGCAGTAAATACTTTACTTATACTCGCAATCATAAAAGTATTGCAGGGTTTCATCTTTATATCGGATGCTATATCAGCATAGCCGCTAGCGCCTAGCCATACCCCATCCTGATCTTCGACCCATAAAACGGCTCCAACGACATTCAGTTTTTGGTTTTGGTCTAAAATGGACTGAAATAGAGCTGCTTTTGGATGGAGATTCGAGTTAATGTCGTTTGTGGTAGTACATGCATAAAAATCTTCCTTGAATGTTTCCTCTGATGAACAATTGGTAGTCGTCAGTACAATTGTCAATACTATGTATTTTGAAATTTTTGATATCATTAGTTGATGTTGTATTTAATGCCTATTCTGAAAAATGCGTTTGGGAGTAGCGGAATCGCTTCACTGAATGGATATTGCACAGCAAAATCGTGTTGAACATAGAGTTCGACGGTTTTAAAGCCTCTATAGGATAGCCCGACTCCTGAAGTAGCTAGAACGTGCATCCGTCCGGTTTGATTAACCTTACTAAAGCTACCATCACTATTTTGCGAAAACAGCTCACCTGGAAAAAAGGTATGTAGATAACCAAGTCCTATAGGTAGAGTTAACCCGATTTGTTTTAAAATGATAAAGGTGTGGGCGTATTCAGCACGAAGAAACAACCCATTTTCAAGATCCTCCTGATGATAAAACCCCAAGTATACATTGTAATTTCTTTCGGATTTGGCTTTAATCCGTTCTCTTATGGAGGCGCCGATTTGAATGCCAGGATGTAGCGTACTAAAACTCGAAAAGGGATAATTTTTAGAAGTATTTATAAGTGAAATGTCTAAATCCTTAATGATTTGACCTCTTGCACTGGCACAAACAAATATTAAAAATAAGAGGACTTTGGTATTCATCAACTTTAATTTGTTGATAAAACTAGTGGGCTTATGCGCTACTGAAGTCTTAGATGCTGAAAAGTGTTGAAATTAGGACTCTTTTTGTCTAAACTGGGACGGTGTTAATCCCGTGGTTTTTTTGAATATAGCATAAAATGCGGATTTGGATTTAAATCCTGCTTCTAAGCCAATGGCCAGTATGGTGTAGTTATCGAATGCCGTATCGGATAGCATCATTTTTGCCTCGGCGACGCGATAGTCATTGATCCACGTCGGAAAATTTTTGTTCGCACTTTTCTTTATGATTTGAGAAATATAACCTGAACTTAAACCAAATCGTTTTGCTATGTCCTCAATACTTAAATCTTCGTCCCTGTATAACTTTTCTTTTGCCATTACGGCCTTCATTTCAGTAAAGTGCTTAGATAGTTTTTGAATGTTCGAGGGATTCTTAAGCTCAGATACTGCAGGCTGTGCTTTCGCAATATCTATATATTCAGCATTACGCTCATTAGTTTTATTGGCGTCATTTAATTGATATTGCTGGTCGGCACCATTGGACTGAGTCAGCAAGCGTTCCCTTATGCCGTGGCGATCGTAAATTAAATTTAAATTAACGACCCCATTATAAATCATCCAAAATATCCAAACCGCAATAACCGCATAGAGTATGGTAATAACGATGAGGATATCTTCATTTATAAGACTAATTATGGTGACAATAATCCATAGCACCAATAAGGCAAGTGTTGAATTCCAAATCCTAAAGAGATGGCTTCTAGAAGCGGAATGATTCACATGATTTCTAATAAGTCGATAGGACTTGTAACAGAGAAACAGGTTGAATAAAAGGGAGACAATGCCCTCGACATCATAAAATAGCTGGATGGCTGAATTGTCCATGATTTCCTCAAGGTTGTAAGTACTTACAATGACCAAATTGGCTATGCTGTCTATAATAAAAGGAAGTACTAAATAATAATGTGCTTTTAGGCTTGCTTTGGGCTTAGACGATAATAGGAAGAAATAAAATAAGGGAACATAGACCAAAAAATCATAGGATAGGTCATTGACAAAGAATTCCGTTATGGGATTTGTGGTTTGATAAAACTGCCCTAGGATATCTAAAATGCTTTGCGTTGACAAAATAATAAGCGCATAGGCAAGGCATTGGTTAGCCTTTGATCTGTAGTATCGGGAGGTTAATAGAAAAAATGCCAGGATATAACCCTGGGCCATAGCTACAAGGAGTATGTAGTCAAAAATGGTCATCATCTAAACATCCACCTAGAATGGTGTTTTATATATTCGATTTATAGTTGCGCCCCGTTTTAAACCCACAATACGCTAAGAAAACAAGTAATAGGATTTGGATATAAAAAAGAACTGTTGCTAATATACCTAAATTACTTGCTCTAGGTTTAATATCAGACTCAAGGTTTTTGGCGCTTGAAGGTGGATAAACCGTCCAATGGGATGTTTGTTCAATTAAACCGTCTAATAGGGTGCTAATTCCAGTCAATACAATAGAGAGTAGAATTATGGAAATCATAAGAATGAGATTGGCCGTTAAATTTTTAAACCTGTAAATCAACGTTCTAAGGAGATAAACTCCAAAAAACACCAAGACCCCCAATATGAGCATAAAATGAAAATTTGAAATGACATAATAGGTATCATGTACATTGATGTCAATGGCAGCCACTGATGTAAATCCGTCAATACCATAGAATATGAGGTTTAGTATAGGAATAAAGGCGGTTGTGCCAAATAGCCAATATATTTCTTTTGTTTTCAAATTTTAAACAATAGCCCCCAACTCCCTATCCAAACCACAATTCGCAATAAATTTATTATTAAAGACTTGGCGCGTGGCTTGGTCGAGCAGGTGATGACGCGCTTCTAACCAGGCATCCACAGCTTGGGTACCATACATCGCATTAACTCGGGCTTCATTTAAAAAGAAATTGATCTTGCCCCAATGTAGGGTAAAGGCAATCCCTTTTTGCTCCATACGAGTCCAGATTTGCTCATAAAATTCTCTAGCAGCATTAGAGTCTACTCCATCCATTTCCAACACACAAGTCTGTGGGAATTTGGTAAAACCCAGTGTGGCTTTGGTGCCTTTAACATAGCGCAAAGATAAGCCGCCTGGAAAAGCCTTGGTTTTATTTAAGTCTACGATTTCTTCTACAACAGCAACGGTATCTTTAATATCAATCGCCATGGCAGCACTGGCTACTTTCCCTCTAAATTTGGTATAGTTAAAGATATCGCCAACTGTACCTTCCTGCGGGGGTTGTGGTTTAAAGGCCAGAGAGAATAAACTATTGACCAAAGGCGGAATAAGTAATTGGTTGAAGGGTTTTAAACTGTCTAAAACGGTTTGTATAAACCCTAAGAGATCATCACCATAGGTAAACTTGTTGTTCTTTTTAAACTTGGTGTAGTTGGGATCATAGGCCTTTTTATACATAAACTTTATAAACCCGCCCTTATCCGGATTACTGGGTTCAAAGTTATGCTGGTTAAACAGCACTTCAAAATGGTAAAGGTCTTTCCCAGGACCTGCACCAGGAAGGTTTAAGCCCGAAAAGTCGAGTTGATTCATCGCCTTTTTAAGATCGTCGTTATAGGCCAGATTGCCTATACGATGCTCCTCCAATAAAAAGATGGGTTCGGTCTCTACCATAACACCATGTATAAAGCCAAAACTACCAAAGGACACGACGGCAGCTTCAAAAATAGCATCATCCTGAATAAGATCAGCATCTAACCAATCCACAAACTTTTGGGAGGCTACGGGATAAGATTGGCGCTCTATCCAAACATGTTTATTGGCACCTGTAACAATATGTAAACCGACGACAAAATCCTGTATAGCACCCGATTTAAAGCCTGCGCCATGCGTCCCTGTAGACATGGCCCCTGCAATAGTCTGCCCGTTACTGGCACCACTAGCTTTAATGCTTCTCATGGGGCGTTTGGCACTCAGGCGATTGTTTAATTCGTAAATAATGGTACCACACTGTAAGAAGTAGAGGTCTTCTGGTGTTTGGGCATACTGGTTAGACACGTAGGCTTGGCTGAGTGGAAAAGAAAAGTTTAAGGATGAGGTATCGATAATACCGCCTTTAGCCACACCACATTTGGTAAAAGACCAGCCGCTTCCCATGGCGCGCAGTTTCAGGTTGTGGTCTATACCGTGCTGAATAAGCCATTGAAAGTTTTTAGTAGAGGCCATATAACGGTCTCGTCGTTTGGGAAAGGTCGCGCCTTTAGGATTGCGTAACTTAAAAGAGGCGTTTTTTACAAGATCTTGTGTAAAGTTCTCATGACGATTGGTCCATTTTTCTATGGGTAATTTGCTGATGCCTTCTGGTAACATAATGCTGTAATTTTAATCATCTAGTCCTCCATCACCGTTTGAAGGCCTTGAACATGCAAAGCTTACTTTTCGGTGGTTGACAATCCCTAAGGTCACTATAGTAAGCAAGGCGCCACCAAAGGTGGTTTTAACTTCCACATTGGCTAATGAGCCTTCATCGCAAATAGCATGGTCACTATCATCAGCGTCAGGTTCGACACTGACGTCTTTTTTCACCATGCCCCATAAATAACTCCAGCTATCCGTTTCGTAAGACTCGTTACCAGCAAAAGTGTCACCATAATTACTGGCCACCACTCTTGTTGAGGTACAATTCGAAACACTTATAAGCAGTAGGGCAAGGCTTAAGGTCAAAAGTGCTTTTTTGATATTAGATTGTGGTCTCATAATCTTTTGTTTATTCCTTAAAGATAGCTTAAAAAATCATGCGTTATTATACGTAGAACTACGTATTTTTCCACCTACGTATTGACTTCGGTGGACAAGAATATCGGTTTTAGTGAGCTATGCTTCTTTTACTAAAAATGTAGTCCTATTGAAATTAGTTTTAAGATATTTTTAGGTAAGCGTACTTAACTACCCCTGCTCATTGCAAAGATTTGCTTGCCAAAAATAGCTGCTACCCCAGCCGCCAAACCTCCAACCACGCCTGTGACCAAAATCAAGAGATAGGGTTTACCACCAATTTCGAGTAATACTGCTATTTTATTCGCCAAGGTAAAATCATTAGCACTACTTAAGATAAAGCTATAAATCGACCAAAAAAACAATATGGCTAAAAAAGGCACAAAGAACACGGCTGCTCTTTTTAAGGGAATAAATAAAGCCGTCGCCAAAGCTGCTGTCATTATGGACCACCAAGGTAGGAATAAAGATAATAGGGCTGCCAAAACAATGGTTGCAATAAAGTTGAGGATATTTTTAGTCATTTTTTGCTGGTGTTAAGGTTTGTGTTCCAATAGTTGCATCTGTAGCGTTGTCGGATTGTAAAAAGTTAAGGGTGTAATAATTACCTGCGGCCCAATCATCAATAAAATTGTCATAGTATTGGCTTCCCGGATTCCCTGATTGACCGCCAGGATATATACCAATAGCCGTGGGTGGTGAGGTCATTTCCACAATCATACGCCAGGAAGGCCCATGATTTTCGGAGGTAGCATTGACGATATTACGATCACCTCCAATGGGGATATCAAATCGTGAAAAGGCGGGTAAGCCTTGTAATAGATGCCCAGCATAGGTGCCTTTGTAATTTGCCCATGTATAGTCGCCTTCTTCTTCCTTAATTTCCATTAAGCGTTCTGCAGCCTTCTTAAATGCCAATAAAAAGAGATCCTTAGCGGTTTCGGTTTTATCTTTGGTCTCCACAAAATCCATAAATTCATGATCACCATGATTCTTTAAGAGGTAAATGGTTTGGTAGGTTGTGGGAGCATCTAAGGCCGTATCTTCTACAGCAAATTCATCCCAAGTGATGTTATACAATCGGCCATACCATTGGCGCCAAATACTTGGTCCGACTTCATCGATATCGTTATTAAAGTTCCAGGCTTTGATTTCTTCATAAATCGCTTTTTCATCATCAGATAGGGAAGTGGCATCCATATGCTCTAACATATAAGGGACGAGTTCTGAGGCTTTTAAATTATAATTATTGTTATGTAAGTCTTTAAAATCCTCAACACTAAAGCTATCCTTAGAATCGAAATAGTCATTAATGACACGATTGCGATAGGTCTCATAGCCATCGTTAAACACATAATAGGGATAATTTTCATCTACAGGATGCTGATTGGCCGAGCTGACAAATCCGCGCTCAGGATTCTTAGTATGGGCATTAAACTTCTGAGGAATGTAACTCTGCCAGTCGTTTTCAGGGTTGCTACCATTCATTAAAAACTTACCTTGGCCTTCCCATTTATTGGCAAATTTCCCTTGGATCCATAAAGCAATATCCCCTTCAGTCGAGGCAAAGACAAAGTTTTGTGCCGGAGCGTTCCAGCATTGTAAAGCGCTTACATACTCGTCATAATTTTTGGCCTTGTTCAACGCGATAAAGGTTTTTTGATTATTCCCACCATCATGGCCGATCCATCGCATGGCGTAGCCTGCCAACTCTTCATCAGACTTATAGTTCTTGTCGTAAACTACAGGCCCATGATGGGTATACAACACCGAATCTACATAGTTTTCCTTGCCTCTTATTGTAATGTCTTCGACTCTTAGGTTTACATCCTTCCAACCGCCATCATATTTGTATTGGGTGCGATCAGCATTGAATTCCACTTTGTACCAATCAATGACATCTCGTGTGGCATTGGTTTCTCCCCAAGCGATGTGCTGGTTAAAGCCAGAAATGACACTTAAAGCTCCTGGAATGGTCGCCCCAAAGGCATTGTGCTCTGGAGTGCTCAATTGCATTACAAACCAAATGGCAGGTAAGTTTAAGCCTAAATGTGGATCGTTGGCCAGAATGGGGTTTCCCGTGGCAGATTTAGCTCCCGAAACTGCCCAATTGTTACTGCCATTATCAGGGTTCGGTTTTTCAATGGTTTCTACAATGGTATCCAAAACTGCGGCTTGACTCGCAGGCAGCGGGGTTTGCGGCACATCGATAAAGCTCCAATCCGTTTCCTTCGGAATCACAGGATCGGTCACATCAAAAAAGTCTGGGAAGAGCAAATCAAAGTGGTCTTGACCTATTAATCGCAGTACATTGGTATATTCTAAATCATCGTCACCGCCAGCCAACATTTTAGTCATATACATCAGCAGTAAGGCTGTTTTTTTAGGAGACCAAGCTTCGGGCTCATAATCCAATAATTTATATTCGACAGGATAATCTTTAGGATTGAGTTGGTTGATGTAGGCATTGACACCATCGGCATAATCCTGCACATAGCTCAAGGTTTCGTTATCGTGTTGTTCCATATAGGCAATGGCCTGTTCGGCACCGTAACCCATACCGCGCCGACGTTCTGTACGGTCGTAGTTTAAGGCTCTCTCACCAAAGATCTCTGAGAGGCGACCTGCCGCTGCATGAGTTTGAAATTCCAGCTGCCATAAGCGATGTTTGGCCGTTAAATAGCCTTGGGCTTTATACAAGTCGTGCTCGTTCTGTGCAAAGACATGTGGAATCATATGCTGGTCATAGTGTACCGTGACCTGATCTTTTAAGCCTGGGATAGAGACTTCACCAGTGATGGCTTCATCCTTTTCATTTTGCCAGATACCAGATGTTGGATTTAAGAATTTACCTAAGGGGGGAATTGAACCGAGTTTTGTATTTAAGACGAAAAAAATGCCAATGGTAAGAACAAAGGACAACAGGAGTTTCAGGTATTTCATTAAGTGTAAAAATTAGTAGCACTTAAAAATACCAAATATTATTCTAAAGTAATGGAGTCGATAAGGAGTTTGAAGCTTTCTTTTTTCTTATTGCCGATCAAGAATGCGATTTCTTCCATTTGATCACCCTTAAAATTTGGCATATCCAAACGATAGCCCCTAAAAGAGGCGTACATGGCTGCAAATGGAATGTCTATAGTTTGCCAGTCACCCGTGGTTTCAAATTTGAAGATGTAGGAATAGCGATTGTAGCGGCTATCTTTCACTCTAAATTGATAGGTTTTACCATCTCCTTTGATTCTGATTTTAAATGAGGTGTAATCAGACGAGTTCACCGTTTCAAAATCATAGCGCAAGGACGAAAAACCACCATTGTTTTCTAGTGAAACGTTTCCTGAGTATTCGCCATAGCCATCGGTATTCACTTTAAAGTGCCCATCCGAACGTCCTCCCATTACCACATCATCCAAAATTCTCCAGTTGCTGCTATTACTGTCGGTACTAAATTGAAATAGGGTCATGGATTGTTGAAATAGAACAATAAATACAAATAAAAAGGGTCTCATTATAGCTTTTTGTAAAGATACAAAGCCCCTAAGGCACCGTTTTTAGATTTTTGAAAACTTTAGCAGTTTGTCGTTTAGCGAAGGACTAATTTTTTTACGATGTCCTTGCCTAGGGATTCGTTGAGCATGGTAACGATTTTCTCCTTGCCATAGCTCAATTCTTCACGGAGTACACTTGAGCTAAGCTGTACATATAGGGTGTCGTTTTTTAGTTCGATAGCAGTAGTATAATTGTTGACCCCATTACCCATAAGATTGGCCCATGCCTCACGCACATTCACCTTATCTAGACCAGCTTGTAAATTATGGGTTTCTACAAACTCTTTAAGAATCTCTTCTATAGGGCGATTATCGTTGCTACGCTTTGTCATTATAGTTCCTGCGCCTGCCTGTCGGCAGACAGGAAAGGGGGTAATTTTATTAGTTTAACAAAGGTCGTCAATTCGGGTGAATTTTATTCGTAAAAAAACGTGAAAGTTTGTTGTAAGAAGGTTCTCGATACAATTCCGATAGTCCCGATAACTATCGGGATCGGAATCACTGGAACTGACAGTCTAGTTAAAGGTGAAAGTTTGTTTACTTTTGAGGATTCAAGTCTTGCGTCCTCAAAGTATGATGTGATGTCTCACACAGGGTTCGACATGACTAAACCTGTCATTTCGAGCGTAGCGAGAAACCGAAGGTTCAGCAAAGCTAAATCACATTACAAATTGTCATAGTTTCTATAAATAAAGCTGAAGTGATCAGCATGACATCCGGACAACATTAGAATTAAAGGTTATTCAACATTCAATTTAATAGGAGTATATCGTTTGTAGACATATATTGCCTTGTCTTGATTACTCACTCTGAGCTGTGTCGACGAGGCTTCTAAAATGGTTTCCTTCCATTGAGCGTATGGCGTCCTATAATACACATTCAGACTATCGTTTTCGATTTTTAAAACAAACGATTCTGCATCATCAGACGTGAAGTAGGTGTCATTAATACCTGGTTTTAATTTTTTGCGAAACCCATGTAAGCTATCATTAACACTAATATAATCTACAGTTTCGTTGAATTGATACTGTTTTTTTTCGTCATTAGGTAAGGTCACTTCTTCAATTTCCCAGTAGCCCTCTATATGCGGAATATAAGTTTCGGGGTTTTTGGAACAGCTTAAGGTCAGTAATAATAATGACAAAAGAACAAGACTAAAAAATGTGAGATTGCCACGTTCCGAATTTTCGGAACTCGCAATGACTTTACCGGTTGTATTTTTAATCATAACTTAAACAGTTTATAGGACTGATGAATTTGCTTAACCACATGCTCTGTTCGGTCCGCATGGGTATCGCTGATAAAAATCTGTCCAAAATGGGTGTCATCCACCAAGCTTATGATTTGCGCCACACGATGCTCATCGAGTTTATCAAAAATATCATCCAAGAGCAAAATAGGCGAGACACCACTTTGTTGCTTTATAAAATCGAACTGTGCCAATTTAAGGGCAATTAAAAAGGATTTTTGCTGGCCTTGACTACCAAATTTCTTAATGGGAAAGTCATCAATCAAAAAGGTAAGGTCGTCCTTATGTGTTCCAACACTAGTGTATTGCAAGGCTTTATCCTTATTGAGATTGGCCTGTAAAAGATCGATTAAATCTCCATTGAAGAGATCACTTTTGTATTTTAAATCAATTGCTTCTTGACTTTGACTTATGGCTTCATAGCGTTCCTTAAAAATGGGGATAAAGACCTTTAAGAAATCGTGACGCTTCTGAAAAATAGATTTACTGTAGGTGTCGAGCTGCTCGTTGTAAATGCCCAATGTATCGCCATTAAAGGTGTTATTCAGGGCAAAGTATTTTAGTAAGGCGTTACGTTGCGATAGCACCTTATTATAGGCAATGATTTGGCTGAGATAGGCTTTATCACTTTGAGAAATAACACTATCTATAAACTTTCGTCGCGTATCACTACCTTCAATAATTAAGTCGCGATCGGCAGGTGAGATGATTACCAATGGAATAAAACCGATATGATCACTGAATTTTTCATAGGCCTTGCCATTGCGTTTAATGATTTTCTTTTGACCGCGTTTTAACGATACGATGATTTTTTCTGAGCGCTCGTTTTTAGTGAAATGCCCATCAACCACAAAAAAATCTGCACCGTGTTTAATGTTCTGAAGCGCGATGGGATTAAAGTAACTTTTTCCGAAAGCTAGGTGGTAAATCGCATCGAGTGCATTAGTTTTTCCGACACCATTAGCGCCCACAAAACAGTTGATTTTGGTGTCAAAATCAAAAACCTGACTTTCAAAATTTTTGTAATTAACTAAAGATAATGTGTTTAGAATCATAAAAACCTACATCTTTTTCTTGATTTTAAAGATGTTCAATTGCGATAAATAGCTGTGCAAATTATTGAAAAATAACAAATAATTAGATTTTTAAATACCATAAAATATTATATTTTTGCGCACGCATTAATAGACAACAGATGGCAACGTATAAGAAAAGAGGCTATAAACCAAAAACGAAAAAGGAAAAGGAAGAAATTGTTGAGGAGAACTCTGCAACGGCAGAGGTATTTAATACCTTAGATGAAGGAGCTTCCAAGACAGAGGAGTGGTTTGTTAAAAATCAGAACTATATCATTGGCGCTATAGCTGCCATAGCTGTAGTCGTATTGGGTTACCTTGGCTACAATAGATACTTCGCTGAACCACAGCAAAAAGAGGCGATGAACGAAATGTACCAGGCTAAAAAATACTTTGAGGATGCCGCTAATGGTATTTCATCTGATTCATTATACACCATGGCTTTAAATGGAGGTGAAGGTAAGTATGGTATGTTGGATATCATTGATCAATATGGTGGTACCCAAGCGGCAAATCTAGCCAATTACTATGCGGGGATGGCTTACTTAAATCTTAAGGATTATCAAAATGCCGTGACCTACCTCAGTGATTTCACTAGCGATGATACCATGTTGGGACCTATTGCTAAAGGTGGTATAGGTGATGCCTTCGTACAATTAGAACAGCCTACCGAAGCTTTAGAGTATTATGAAAAAGCCTTTAAAGCCAATGTCAATGACTTTACAACACCCATGTATCTGTTGAAGGCTGCTAGAGTGGCTATAGATTTAGGCAACAACCAAAAAGCTTTGGATTATTTAAATCGTATTAAGTCTGAATTTGACGGCTCTACAGAAGCTGGACAGGTAGATGTACTCATAGGAAAAGTAGAAGCAAGCTTATAAAAATGGCGACTGCAAATCATAATTTATCGAATTACGATAAAGCTACAATCCCAAACGCGAAAGATTTTCGGTTTGGGATTGTTGTTTCAGAATGGAATGCCAATATTACCGAGGGCCTTTGGCAAGGCGCTTTTGATGCTCTGATCGATTGTGGGGCATTAAAAGAAAACATTGTGCGTTGGAATGTGCCTGGGACCTTTGAACTTACCTATGGGGCCGCACGACTATCCAAAAGTATCTATGCCGAATCTGGCATGTTGGATGCCATTATTGTTATTGGCTGTGTTATACAAGGGGAAACCAAACACTTCGATTTTGTTTGTGAAGGCGTCACACAAGGCATTAAGGACCTTAATCTTAAAGGGGATATTCCAGTAATCTTTTGTGTCTTAACGGACAACAACATGCAACAATCCATAGAGCGTTCTGGCGGAAAGCATGGGAATAAAGGCACTGAAGCTGCCATTACAGCGATTAAGATGGCGAAGTTACGGAAGGATACTGCTTAGTTGGCAGTGTTCAGTGTTCAGTAGGCAGTAATCAGTAATCAGTAGGCAGTGTTCAGTAATGAGTAACGATTAACTTTCAAATTCCAAATCCCAAATCCCTAATACCCAATAGACAGTATTCAGTGTTCAGTAATCAGTGTTCAGTAGGCGGTATTCATGTAACGATTAACTTTCAAATACCAAATACCCAAAACCAAAGACCCAAGTAGCAACTTCGCACTTCCAACTTCGCACTTCCAACTTTTAACTTTGTACTTCAAGCTCCTAAGCTTCTTGCTTCCAACTTCAAGCTTCTAACTTTAAAGTGGCATCTTTTTTGTTGATAATTTTAAGGAATCCTTAGGCAATTTGTCTCAGTATTTTAAGTACATTTGAGATTATCTAGTATTAATCTACGATATAAATTGTTTAATCAACGAAAAAACAAGCGATTTAGCTATAAGCCTCGTTTTCAGGATTCTGAAGAAGAAAAGTCGAGAGAACGTCTAGAAGCAAAATGGGATGAGTTAAGAGGTAATACGAAACGTAGAGGAAATAGGTTTACGTCTTTACCTTTTCTGATTGTCGTTTTGGTGGCGCTCTTTGTTTTAATTTATATCCTTAATGGATATATTAAATAATTGAATTATGGGTCCAATAAAATTCACACTTATCAAGAGATTGCCTAAAAACAAAAGGTTTAACTATACGCCACGTTATTATAAAGGTAAAGAGAGTACAGACGAATCAAAATACTCTACAAAATTTGATGCTTATGCCGATACTTACAATAAAAATGACTTTTCTGGTCAATGGCATGAGCAAAGGGTCAGTAGCAGAAACAGAAATAATTCGGGATTCAATCGTACCATATTATTACTTATAGCGCTTTTTGTGTTTATTTTTCTTTATATCATAGATTTTGATCTCTCTATTTTCTCACTAAGACGCTAATGACAGATATCATTCAACTTTTACCTGACCATGTTGCCAACCAAATTGCAGCAGGTGAAGTGGTACAGCGCCCTGCATCCGTAGTTAAGGAACTTTTAGAAAATGCCATTGATGCTGAGGCTACTGAAGTAAAGCTCATTGTAAAGGATGCTGGGAAAACCCTTGTACAGGTCATTGACAATGGAAAAGGCATGAGTGTTACGGATGCGCGTTTAAGTTTTGAGCGTCACGCCACCTCCAAAATAAAATCAGCCGAAGATTTATTCCAACTACATACCAAAGGCTTTAGGGGTGAAGCCTTAGCGAGTATCGCAGCTATTGCCCATGTCGAATTAAAAACTAAACGCCCTGAGGATGAATTGGGCACTGCTATAGAAATTGAAGGCAGCCAAGTGAAGTCGCAAGACGTTTCCGTTACACCCGTAGGCACATCGGTGGCTGTGAAAAATTTGTTTTTCAATATTCCGGCAAGACGTAATTTTTTAAAATCAGATACGGTAGAATTGCGACATATCACCGATGAATTTCATCGTGTGGCTTTGGCACATCCCAATATTGCCTTTGTATTCTATCACAATGGAGCAGAATTGTTTCATCTGCCACAAGAAAAGTATAGACAACGTGTGGTACATATTTTTGGAAATAAAACCAACGAAAAATTAGTACCTGTCGAAGAAGATACCGAAGTGCTCAAGATTTCGGGATTTGTGGGTAAGCCCGAATATTCCAAGAAAACAAGATCAGAGCAATTCTTTTTTGTCAATCAGCGTTTTATCAAAAGTCCCTATCTCAATCATGCGATTAGTGCAGCTTTCGAAGGCTTATTGAAAACGGGCTATCATCCGAGCTATTTTTTGAACCTCACCGTTAATCCCAAGACAATTGATATTAATATTCATCCTACAAAAACAGAAATTAAGTTTGACGATGAGCATACCTTATATGCCATATTGCGCTCGGCCGTAAAACACAGCTTGGGGCAGTTTAATATCGCCCCTGTACTGGATTTTGAGCACCAGAGCAGTCTAAACACACCTTACAGTTATAAAGATAAAGTGGGTAAGGCGCCTACCATTGAGGTAGATAGAAGTTTTAATCCGTTTGCCGATGATACCGATACAGCACAGTCATCGTCCTCGGGTCACACACATTTTAAAAAAGCACCAGCAGCCAATTGGGAAGGTCTCTATGTGGGTCTGGAATCTAAAGAAAACAATAGTAACACCGACTTTAGCTCCGTTACTTTTGAGAGTGATTCAAAAACGGCATCTGTTTTTGGGGATTCTGCGGTAGAAACCCATAAGACCACCTTTCAGCTGCAACATAAGTATATCGTGAGTACGCTAAAATCCGGGATGTTGATTGTTGACCAAAATAGGGCACACCAACGTGTATTGTACGAAAATTTCTTAAAGCACGTTACCATTAAAGAAGCCACAAGTCAGCAATTGTTATTTCCCTTGCAATTAGAGTTTACACCAGACGAATGCAAAATTATTGAGGAGTTAAAAGCCAATTTGGAGCATACAGGTTTTGCCTTTTCTGAAGGATCTGAAAATACGATCACCATTACGGGAGTACCTGTAGGCGTACCAGAAAGCGAGGTGTCTTCGATTTTAGAACAGCTCATTAGTGATGTTAAGCAAGATGTGCCCGATGCCAATTTTAGTGCTGCCGATTTATTGGCAAAATCCATGGCTAAGAGTCTAGCCATAAAAAATGGACAGGCCCTTAATCATACAGAACAAGAGCATTTAGTGAACAGTCTATTTGCTTGTAAAGAACCCAATATGTCACCAACCAACAAACCGACGTTTGTCACCATGTCCGTTGATGATATTGAAAATAAATTTAATTAGTCTATGAGATTAGGAATTACAGACGCTGTAAAGCATTTGATAATTATAAATGTTTTGATGTTTATTGGAAAAGAAGCCCTACAGCAAGGCTTATTTGATAGTTTGTTCGCTATGTATTTCCCAACTAATGATTTGTTTAAACCTTGGCAGGTTGTAACGCATATGTTTATGCATGGAGGTCCAACACATATCTTATTTAATATGTTTGCCTTATGGATGTTTGGTACTCCAGTTGAACAGAGACTAGGGACGAAAAAGTTTCTATTTGTGTATTTTTCTGCTGGTTTTGGAGCATTACTTTTTCAGTTAGGATATTATTATGTTGACTATTTCCCTGCTATGCAAACGGTTTCGGAATTAAATTTTAACAGTGATTTATTATCAAAGATTATAAATATTGACGCTTCAGATGGACGATTAATAAAAGGGGAAATTTTAAGTAGGAAGATGATGCCTATTCTTAATGAATATGGATTTAGCGGAAATATTTCGAATGCTCAATTTAGTGCACTGTTTGATTTGAACGTTATTAATAGAAGTGCCATGGTAGGGGCTTCAGGTTGTATAATGGGCATTTTAGCAGCTTTTGGCATGATGAATCCCAATGCGAAATTGATGTTAATATTTTTACCAATACCCATAAAAGCAAAGTATTTTATTCCTGGAATTATAATCTTGGATATAATCTCAGCAATCACAGGGCAATCTTTCTTTAGTCCAAGTAATACTGCTTATATGGCGCATGTTGGTGGAGCGGTCATTGGTTTTCTAATCATGTGGTATTGGAGGAAGAATAGTATGGATAATTACCGTTGGAACTAACTATGAATACCTTTCAAAGTCTGAAATACAGATATAATAATTTAGATGTCTTTGGTAAAATCATTACCATAAATATTATTGTTTTTATTCTTGATGTGGCGTTGTCTAGTATTTTTAGATTGACAGTCGTCAAGTATTTTGTAATGCCCTCTGGTTTTGGTGATTTTATTTTACAACCTTGGTCATTAATCACTTATGGGTTTTTACATTCAGGTATTTGGCATCTGTTGTTCAATATGCTCTTTTTGTTCTACCTGTCGAGTGCGGCATCTAATCTCTTTAGAACCAAAATGGTGTTGAACATTTACTTGCTGGGCATTATTTCTGGTGGACTGGCGTATTTGGCATTTTCTAATATCCTTCCAACCAGTATCGTTGGCTTTCAAAAAGGTATTATGGTGGGGGCTTCGGCAGGCGTCAGCGCCTTATTGATGTTTATTGCCATCTATATGCCAGATTCCCAAATTCGATTATTCAATACGTTTAATGTAAAGTGGATGCACATCGCTATCTTTTTTGTAAGCATAGATGTCATAAGAATACTAATGGGCGTTAATCAAGGGGGATATATAGCGCATGTTGGCGGTTATCTATTGGGGTATTCCTATGCCGCTAATTTGAAAAAAGGAAAAGATATCGGAGTAGGTTTTGAACGTCTTATGGACACCATTATGAGCTGGTTTAAACCGAAATCCAATTTAAAAACGGTACATCGAAAGCCATCTAGAGCTCCAAAAGCGAAGGGCAGTTCTGATACCAACGATAAGCAAAAAAAGATCGATGCTATTTTAGATAAAATCAGTAAGAGTGGTTATGATAGTCTGACCGCGAAAGAAAAGAAATTTTTATTTGAGGCTAGCAAAGACGATTAATAGCAACATGAAGCGCCTGGGATTCTTTGGTAAATTGATATTTATTGTCAATACGTTGGCAGCACTCTTACTATTGATTTCTTATCTTTTGCCCTATGCGCCACCACAGCGTTTTGCAACCTTATCGGTTTTAAGTTTGGGTGTGCCTTTATTGATTTTTCTTAATATTTTGTTCTTTCTGTATTGGGCGATTCAATTAAGAAAGCAACTATTTTTGTCTTTAATCGTTTTGATTTTGGGCTATAAGTATATCAGCTCTATATATCAATTTTCATCGACGGAAATCTTAGATGACCCCGCTGATTTTTCGGTCATGTCTTTTAATGTTAGATCGTTTAATGTATTTCAGTGGTTACCCAACAAAAATGTAAAAAGCGATATTATTAGCCTCATTGCAAAAGAAAAACCTGATGTGATCAGTTTGCAAGAGTATCGAAGAGGGAGTCCAATTAGCCTTGAGGGCTATTACAATTTTAATGCAAAGTATACGAAATCAGCAAAAGGCGGACAGGCCATCTTTTCAAAATTTCCCATTGTGAATTCAGGGTCATTAGAATTTCAGAATACAAGGAACAATGCCATTTTTGTGGATATTGTAAAACAAAAAGATACGATACGTATTTACAATTTGCATTTGCAATCTGCAGGTATTAACACCGATGTTGACGCCTTGACAGAAGAGTCTTCGGAACAAATTTTTAAACAGGTGGGCCGAACGTTTAAGGTGCAACAAAAACAAGTTGAATTACTCTTAAAGCACAAGGCTAAATGCACTTATAAAACGATAATTGCTGGTGATTTTAATAACACCGCCTATTCATATATCTATAAAGAAATTCTAGGGGAGGATCTCCTAGATACCTTTGAAGAAGCAGGGCATGGTTTTGGTAAAACGCTTGATTTCAAATATTTTCCAATGCGGATCGATTTTATACTTGCCGATAAAGCGTTTACGGTTAATGGTTTTAAAACCTACTCTGACGTTCAGCTTTCTGACCACTATCCCATAAAAGCCACCTTAAAACTAGATCAATAAACAATCCGAAGTATCCGCAAGGATATGAGCCAAGAGTCCAATAGCGAAAATGCGCGTGGGTTTAGGTATTAAAAGTAGGGCATAAACTGCTATGGCATAATAGGAGTGGAGCGGGTGAAAGTTAATACTACAGCGATTGGCATCGAAAATAGGGCGCGCTAATAAGTGGTCCAAATCAATAATAAAGGCAGAAAGCATTATGAGATAGGCCTTTAACCAATGTTTCCTAAAAACCAGAAGGGCAATGACCAGAGGTAGGCCAAAATGTAAACCGTAGTGTATACAAAATCGTAACATGTTTATAGGGATTGTCGATTTAAGTATAATTCGGTGTTTGGACCTTCATTACACAGCAAGTCCAAGATACTTAGGTTCGCTATAAAACCATGTTTTTCGGTAAATACTTGTGTATATGCATCCAAAGACGTTATTTGATGATTACGACTAACAAGGAACCTGTAATCGGTCTTGTCTATAGGCGTTTTCTCAAAGCTCTTAGTTTTCGAGGTAGACATTTCAATTTGGAGAAGGTCCAAGAGTATCTCAAAGCACTTTAAATTGAGGTCCAAGATATAGTCGTACCTCGTTTCGAATAGCGGCATTAAGTCATCGATGTAATATTCAAAAAATGGGGACATGCTATAGGCGGACTGCAAGGATTTTAGGTGTTGCAATTGCCATTTGTCACCGTTAGCGATTTTCACATCTTTATAACCTTGTCGATGTTTTTGCGTGTAATTTACTGGAACCGTCAAGGCTAGTTTTCCGTTTGGACCGTAAATTTCTGTGCGATTTCTAAAGGATTGCTTTTGATAATTATCACAGACCTCAAAATAGACCACATCTGAATGGGCCATAGCCACTAAATGGGCGATGTTTGGAAAATACGTCGGATGTATAAGGCAATCCATACCTTTTTTATCTAAGGCCTTAAGCTGATGGTTTAGCTTTCTTTTTCTTTCGCCACTTTGTAAACCCATAAATGCCAAAAACTACCACTAAAAATGGAATAAAATACGATTGACGCTCTCCTGTACCGCTTACGGTAGTAAAAATGCGATCCCATCTAAAACTCCAGTTTTTAAGGCCATCGTTTATGCCATCAATGCTCATCCAAATAAATACGGGTTTACCAAAAATATGATTGTAGGGTACGAATCCCCAAGCTCTGGCATCTATAGAATTATGCCGGTTGTCTCCCATCATCCAGTAATAATCTTGTTTAAAGGTATAGGAGCTTGCGGGTTGATCGTTAATGAAGATCTGATTGTCGCGTGTCACAACTGTATTGCCTTCATATTCACCTATCGCGCGTTTGTAAAGCGGTAAATTTTCCATCGTTAAGTTAATGGTCGCTCCTGCCTTTGGAATCCATAACGGACCAAAATGATCCACATTCCATTTATAATTAGGGTCTCTTGGAAAGACATCACCAGCTTCACCAGGCTCTCGCGTAACACGCTCTACACTGGCTACATTAGGTTGAATTTTCAGCTTATTTACAGCCTCGTCTGATGCTGCAGCAATATAAAACGATCCATCCTGAGGATTATACCTAAAACCATCATCTATATCTGCTTTGTCTAACATGTTATAAAACATACGTTCTTCTGCTGAAGTACCTATTGGTTTTTTCAAGGTGAGGCGATATGAAAATTGTAAATGAGACCTTGGAGGCAATTTATTTTGTTTGCCATTAATAAAGACGTAACCGTCTCTAACCTCTAAGGTATCCCCAGGTAAACCAACGCAACGTTTTACCAAATTGGTTTTTTTGTCAATGGGTTTGTAATAGTTACGGTCCGGATTGAAATCGTTCATATCCAGTAAGGTATCCGCGGGCTGATTGAAGACCACGATATCATTCCGTTCTACCTTTTCAAAGCCTGGCAATCTAAAGTAAGGGAGTTGTAGTTTATTGATTAATGATGTCTTACGTTTTTCGAAATTGTCATTATACAAGTAAGACTTAACACCTAACTTAGGGATGGTATCGTGTACCATTGGTGCCGCAACAGTGGTCATTGGCGCTCTGGCACCATAGTGTATTTTACTTACGATCAAGAAATCACCTACCAGAAGTGATTTTTCTAAGGACGATGATGGAATCACGAAAGGTTGAAAGAAATAGGTATGTACAATCGTCGCCGCAACGATAGCAAACAAAATGGACGTAATCCATTCACCTGTTGAAGTTTTTGGTTTCAACTTTCTATTTTCAATATAGCTGACATCGGCAACATAGTTTAAATAGTACAGATAAAACCCTAAAGTGACGATGCAAATGAGTGCATCTAATTTCGTGTCTTTGCCAAACGCCCTAGCGGTTTCTACCCAAGCTGCGGGAATCATGATAAGGTTGACAATAGGTAAGAACATTAAAATTACCCACCACCAAGGACGGGAAATTATTTTCATAAGTATAACGGCATTGTAGATAGGGGCAAAGGCTTCCCAAGCTTGTCTACCTGCCTTTATATATAGTTTCCATGTGCCCAGGCCATGGATAATCTGTAAAATCAGTAAAAAAATAAACCACTCGGTCCAAGTCATAATGCTATGTTTAGTCTAATTGGTTGAAAAATATTTTATTTTAAATCAATTGTGTGGCAAGTTAACCAATGTTTAACACATCTTTCATGCTAAAAACACCTTTTTTATCTTTTATCCACTCCGCAGCGATAACGGCTCCTAAAGCAAAGCCTTGTCGACTATGTGCTGTATGCTTAATGGAAATGGAATCAATTTCAGAATTGTAAGTAATCTCATGGGTACCTGGTACTTCGGGGATGCGCTTAGCTTTAATAGGAATTTCATCGGACACTGGGACATCTAATGTCCAATTCTTATAATTGGTATGTTCAATAATTTGCTCGGCCAAAGTAATGGCGGTACCACTAGGCGCATCTAGTTTTTTAGTGTGATGGATTTCTTCAATTTCGGTTGAATATCCATCAACCGTCGACATGAGCGCACTCAATTTTTTATTGATTTCGAAAAAGATATTGACTCCTAAGCTGAAATTAGAAGCATATAAAAAAGTTCCGTCCTTTGCCTTACAATAGTCTATAATGTGATTGTAATCATTTAGCCACCCAGTGGTTCCTGATATTATTGGAACTCCGGCATCTAATGCTTTTTTGATATTAGTCACTGCAGCCGTAGGGATGCTAAAATCTATCGCCACATCAGTCGTGGAAAAATCAAAATCATCGGAAGCTTCAGAAACTTTTAGTACGATATGGTGATGACGCTCGAGCGCAATAGCTTCAATGCTTTTTCCCATTCTGCCATATCCTAATAATGCGATATTCATAGTTAAAATTTGAAATTAACTGTTAATCCCAAATCCGAGGAGTTTTCTCGTTCATTGTATTGATAATGCGGGCGCAAACTGAGATTTTCATCAACATTAAATTGCAGCAGATGGGCATCTACGTTGGCATCAATTATGTTTAAGGCGTATAAGCCAATGGTGACCAATAAAGAAATCTCTTTATTACGCCTAAACTGCTGCTGGGCACGTATTAAACCGTCATCAGAGATCAACGGATTTCCATTTTCATCAGAGAACTCATCATCGGTAAAGCCTGCTAATCGCCTTTTGTAAGCATCTCTATAACGGTCGAACTGTCGGTCGTTTCTCAAGTAAAAGTAGACTCCCGTACCAATAGCTCCCCAAACAATGGGAATTTTCCAATACTTTTTGTTATAAGCCTGTCCTGCCCCAGGGAAAATGGCCGAGTAAAACGCTGCTTTTGAAGGCCGTAATGGATCGATTTCTTTTCTTTTGAAAATTTGCTCTTCTACCAAAACCGGCTCTTTATCTAGGGCTATACTCGTACTGTCATTTTTCTTTTGAGAAAATGAAAATAGTACTGAACATAAACAGAGTAAAAAGAGGGTTTTGCTTTTATTTAGCACGCTGCACTAATTTTTTAATTCTATTGAAGTCTTCTTCTGAATGAAATGGAATGGTAATTTTACCACTGCCATTCTTTGCCACTTTAATATCGATTTTATGGCCAAAATATTCCGAAAAATCTTTCACCCCTTTCTTAATATGTTTAGGGATTTCAACAGAAGCAGGTTCTGGTTCAGAGTCGGTATCGGAATTTAGTTTCTTCACCAACTGTTCGGTGGCTCTTACGGATAGTTTATTGCTAATTATTTTTTCATAAACCTCGAGTTGGTCAATCTGATTCTCGATATTGACCATAGCTCTACCATGACCCATAGAAATAAAACCGTCTCGCATGCCCGTTTGTATAATAGGATCTAGTTTTAATAAACGCAAATAGTTGGCAATGGTCGAACGCTTTTTACCCACGCGCTCACTCATTTGCTCTTGGGTTAAATTGATTTCATCAATTAATCGTTGATAGGAAAGCGCAATTTCGATAGGGTCTAGGTCTTGACGCTGAATATTCTCAACCAGAGCCATTTCCAAGGACTCTTGGTCATTGGCGATGCGTATATAAGCTGGGATCGTTTCTAAACCAATTAGTTTTGAAGCTCTATAGCGACGTTCTCCAGAAACTAATTGGTATTTGTTAAATGCCAATTTTCGAACGGTAATGGGCTGAATAACGCCCAACTCACGAATAGAAGACGCTAATTCCTTTAGCGTATCTTCATTAAAATTGGTTCTGGGTTGAAATGGGTTAACATCGATACTGTCTATATCGAGCTCAACAATATTACCAACCACTTTATCTGCATTTTTGTCATCGGCAGATTTAATATCGTTTTCAGGATCTTTTAATAACGCTGAAAGACCCCTTCCTAATGCTTGTTTCTTTGTAGCCTTCGCCATTACAATTCATTTTTCTTTATCAGTTCTTTGGCTAAATTTAAATAGTTTACCGCGCCTTTACTGCTTACATCATAATTAATAATACTCTCACCATAACTTGGTGCCTCACCCAATCTTACATTACGCTGAATGATGGTTTCAAATACCATATCGCTAAAATGCTTTTGGACTTCTTCAACCACTTGGTTCGATAAACGCAATCGAGAATCGAACATGGTGAGTAGCATACCTTCTATGTCTAACGCTTGGTTATGGATTTTCTGTACACTTTTAATAGTATTTAACAGTTTTCCTAAGCCTTCAAGGGCAAAGTACTCGCATTGAATAGGAATAATGACCGAGTCTGAAGCCGTTAAGGCGTTCAAGGTCAATAAGCCCAGAGACGGAGCACAGTCTATTAAGATATAATCATATTCTGATCTTAGGTCGGAAATGGCCTTTTTAAGCATGTATTCACGCTCATCCTTATCGACCAACTCTATTTCAATCGCAACAAGATCTATGTGCGCGGGAATAACATCAACATTGGGTGCGTTTGAAGCAGTAATAGCTTCTTTCGCAGATTTTGTATGTTCCAGTACTTGGTAAGAACCAATTTCTACGGCATCAACATCGATACCTAATCCAGAGCTTGCATTGGCTTGCGGATCGGCATCTATAAGTAGGACTTTCTTTTCTAGGACACCAAGAGAGGCGGCTAAATTAACAGAAGTAGTGGTTTTGCCAACACCACCTTTCTGATTAGCAATGGCTATAATTTTACCCATTAAATGATTTGGTTTGTTAAGGGCTTAAAAATACAATTTATTATGGGTTTTGAAAATTGAAGTTGTTAACATTGGTTAAACAAACAAGCTGCCCAAACGATTAGTTTTAGACAGCTTGTTTTGAAGTGTTTATAAGACTTATGTTATTCTTCAGGCATTAAAATAGCCTTGATATAACCATTGGTTAAATATTTCTTGGCGACCTCTTGAATATCCTTTGCCGTTACAGCATTGATATTACTTTCATAATTAACGACATTGTTCAGGTCACCCTTATTATAGTCTGCTCCTCTAATGGCATCTAACCAAAAACGATTTTGTTCGAGTTTTTCTTTTCTTGTTAACAATAAGGCTTTCTTTACTTTATCCAAATCGGCATCCGTAGGTCCATTTTTAACAATTTCCTCTAATTCTGCTATGGATGCAGCCGCGAGCTTTTCAGCGTTGTCTGGACCACAAGGGAACGATATGCTGAAATTATAACGGCCATAAGGTATTTTACTTAATGACCCTCTGGCTCCGGCACCATATACACCACCTTCTTCTTCTCTTAGTTTTTCAATGAGTTTAATGCTTAAGATTTCGCCTAACATGGTCATGGCCCTAGCTTCATTAGCATTATATTCTGTTTCACCGGTCCAGGACAAACGCACTTGACTTTTGGGTTCCGTACCTTTGTTGTATACAAACTCATGCGAACCGGATTTTGGTCTAAAGTCGTGTACTTTATAGGTCTCTTTTTGGTCTGTACTAGGTAAGGAAGCAATATAAGTGGCTGCGTAATCCGCTAAGAGGTTTTCATCGACATTGCCGACAAAATAGAAGTGAAAATCACCAGCGTTGGCAAAGCGTTCTTTATACTTCTCATAGGCTAAGTCGTAATTGGCATTGGCTAAGGCCTCTTCATCAGGGAAGCCTGTATAACGGGGATTACCTTCATTGTTAAATTCTCCTAAAGCAATCTGAAAGGAAATATTTGGATTGGACAAGATGTTACCCAAAAATGCTTTTTGCTTACTAATAAAAGAGGCAAAGGCTTCAGGGTCTTTATCAAGTTTGGTAAAGTACAAATGAATCATTTGGAACATCATCTCCATATCCTTAGGTGAAGCTGATCCACGAAAGCCTTCAGAACTACCACTAATATAGGGTCGAACCCTAACAATTTTACCGGAGGTCATTTTGGCCATTTCGTTTTTGTCTATGCCGTCAATACCCGCTTCAAATAAGCCACCATTAGCACTCGCTGTTTGTTTCAATTCGTCATTTGAATATAGAGACGTACCTCCATAACTAAACGCTTCAAAAAGCACTTCGTCATTCTTAAAATCCGTCTTTTTAAAAGTCACTTTGGCACCGTTGCTTAGGGTTAAGGTTGTCGTTTCGTTGATTTGTCCTTTATGGTTAGTCGTCTTGTCAGCAATACTTCCCTTAGTAGGCTTAACAGGCATTAACGCTTCTCTAACCGTTTCGTCTTTATAATCTTCAATTTCAGCTTTTTTAACAGATTCTAACAGGTCTATCACTTGTTGTTCTGTTACTTTGGTTAGTCCCTCTTTTTTTGGCCCGGTGAGAATAACCAATCTATTATCATCGTGCAAGAAATCTGAAATAAGTCCATTGACTTCGTCAAGGGTTATGTTAGGTAATTCGGTTTGCGCATAATTGTATGACCACTCTATTCCTGGAATAGGGCTCTCACGTAAAAAGTTTTGAATATAGCTGTTTACTATTCTATTGGATTCGCGCTTATCTCTATTCTTAAATTGACGTTCTAATCGCGCCAAATAGTCTTTTTTAGCCCGCTTTAGTTCTGATGCTTTAAAGCCATAACGTTTTACACGTTCATTCTCTTCTAACAAGGTTTTAAGGGCGTCTAGCTGTCCCGTCTCATTGGTCTGTGCAAATGACTGATAGGCATCTTTATTTCCGATGATACCACCTTTAAAGGAGAATCCATAAATAAAAGGTGGATTAGGTTTGTTACTGTATTCTGCGAGTCTATTGTTAATCATCTGATCAAAAAGCCCTTCAACCATATTATCTCTATAATCTGCTACGGTTTTTGTCTTTTCTGGCTTGCCTTTATCCTTATAATATATCTGTACTCGAGAGCCTGTAGCTTCCTCGTCCCATTCAATAGCCACAAAAGTACCTTCATGATTTTCTGAGTAAAACTCTTCTCGAGGTCTTGGATTGTCTGGGTTTTTTAGGTCGCTAAAGTTGTCCTTGATTTTCTTTTCTAAGGTTTCTACATCCAAATCACCAACGGCGATAACGGCCATAAGATTTGGTCTATACCAATCATTTTTAAAGCGTCTCAGGCTTTCGTATGTAAAATTTTCAATACTTTCTAAAGTACCGATGGGCAAACGTTCTGCATATTTAGATTTATAAGCGATTTTATCTAAGTATTTGGACTGCATTCTTGTGGAGGCTCCTAAGCGTGTTCGGTACTCTTCAATCACTACACCACGTTCATCATCGATATCCTTATCGGTCAACAGTGCGCCTCCAGCCCAATCTTTAAGAATCAAGAACCCTTTATCTAATTTTACAGGGTCGTCACTCGGGATTGGTAGGATATAAACCGTTTGGTCAAATCCTGTATAGGCGTTAAGGTCCGCCCCAAACTCTACACCTATACTTTGTAGGTAATCTACTAACTCATTCTTTTCAAAGTTGGTAGTACCATTAAAATTCATGTGTTCCATAAAATGGGCTAAACCCAACTGATCTTTGTCTTCTAAAATAGAGCCCACTTTTGTGGCTAATCGCAATTCTACTTTATCTTCTGGTTTTCCATTATTCTGAATGTAATAGGTAAGTCCATTAGATAGTTTGCCAATCTTTACTTCTGGTGTAATTGGTAAAGCGTCAGAAGGCACTGAGCCCATAGTCTGTTTTTCTGGAGTTTTGGTTTGTGCGTTTGTAGTAAAAGCAACAAACAAAAAGCACAGAAGAAATGCTTTAAACACTGGTGAAAATTTTGTGTTCATTAATTGATGGTTTAAGTGATTAATATATAAGAAAGTTCCCCTAATTTACTTTTTTTAAACTGCTGTAAAAAAGGAATAACAGTATTTTAACTAAATTTATAGTTGATTATTGCCCTCATTCAATTTATACATCTAATACCGCTTATGACAGAAGCTATGGCTTAGGGTGATTTAAAATGACTACTTTTTAAAGCATAAAAAAAAGAGGGATACCCCCTCTTTTTTCATTGACCTACTATCAATAGTTATCTCTTGATAAACCTTTTTGTGAGAACCTCACTTTCGGAAATAGCCCTAAGGATGTAATTTCCAGAAGGGAGATTCGAAATATCTATGGATGAGTTTTCCATATCACTAGCTTCTAATACTAACTCGCCAATGATTGAGAATACTTTTATACTATTGATTTTATATCCATTTGTCTTAATGTTTAAAACAGTAGTGGCGGGATTGGGATAAATGGATAGTGTTTTGGCATTCTGCGTTATAGCACTGGTAGGATTGTTATTAAGCGTATTGGGACTGGATGACGATGCACTACCAGAACCTGTAATAATAACGGCATCGATGTAAACACGATCATTTCTTGCACTAGCATCACATTGAAATCTAAATTGTGCTCCATTGGTTAAACTATAGCCGCTAGAAGCGCTTATGGTTTGCGTATCTGTATAACATGAATCATTAAAAAAACTTGTTCCGCTCACATAGCTTGCAACAGTTTGCCATCCCGAACCGTCATTGTATTGTAAGAAGAAATCTTCGCCTGTTTCCATACTATTTGCATAGAATAAAAACTCAATGTCAACGGAATTATAACCACTTAGATCAAAGGATTCTGATGTCATTGATGATGATACTCCATTATTATCGCGCAATCGAATGGATGATGTGTTTTCGCACGATCTTGTACTATTGCTAATCCAAGTTGCATTGTTACCACCCAATGTCCAGCCATCCAATCCTGTTTCAAAATAGCCTTCACTAATAATGGTACTTCCTGAAGCGCCTGCAGTAGTTACATTTATTGAGGTTTGTCCAGAAACATTTCCGGCAGCATCCTGAGCTTCAACAGCTACGGCATAGGTTGTAGACGCTATAAGTGACGTAATTGAAGCTTGGGTTCCTGAGACAGAACCAATGTTAGACCCATTGAGATAGATGTTATACTGAACGACTCCTACATTATCTGTTGATGCATTCCATGAGATATCAAACGCGGTTTGTGTAATATTAGATGAAACAAGGGAGGTTGGGGTTGTTGGAGCTTCTGTGTCACCCGCATTACCATTTGTAGTCATAGATATATTATCGACAGCGATATCACTAGACCAACCGTTACCTGTCGTTCCTACAATTCTAAGTTTAATGCTACTTCCAAGATAAGAACTCAAATCTATATCCACTGAATTCCATTGATTGCCTTGGTTTCCGGATTGACTCCAAGCAGTGGTCCAGTTTAAGTCATCGACCGAAACCTGTACCGCAAGTGATCCGACATCAGTTCCATACATATGATTTTCGAATGAGAATGTTGCTGAACTTTCCCCAGAAAGATCAAAACAGTCACTTTCTAATATGGCTGAGGCATTACTTCCGATTTCTCCTGGGCTATTGTTGGTAGAGGCTTCCAAAAACATATAAAATGTGCCTTCAGATGCAGAACTCGGTCCTGTATTGGAAGAGGGAGTCACTCCAGAATTTCTTACCCAATTTCCATCATCACCATTGACTTGCGTCCAGCCGTCGTTAGATTCAAATCCTTCAGAATAGGGGTAGGATGAAATGGTGGTGCTACAACTAATGGTAGCTACTGTAGTTGTTACTGAAATAGCAGAAGATTGTCCGGATTCATTATTTGCGGCATCATAGGCAGATACGCTTACGGTATAGTTCGTATTCGGGGATAATCCTGTAACAGTATAGGATGTCTGTGCTGAGGTCCCCACATTAGAGCCATCGACGTATATATTGTATCCAGCAACTCCTGTGTTATCTGTAGAGGCATTCCAGCTGATATCAAATGATGTTGCTGCCACATTTGATGAGGATAAGCCAGTAGGAGTTGTCGGGGCTTGCGTATCACTAGATGCTGATGCTGCTAAAACGGCTTGATAGGCATTAACCATACCATTTCCGTACTCATTGGAGTTTCCGACATCCACGGCAGTCGTGTAAAGAATATTCTCTACCTCCGTTTTTGTTAATGTTGGGTCAACGGATAAGACGAGGGCCGCTACTCCAGCTGCGATAGGGGTTGCTCCTGATGTACCGCCAAAACCAGGATTGTAGTTCCCTGGCTCATAGCCCGCGCTTCCCGAGAGGTCTATCGTTCTTAAACCATGTTTCGACCCTATATAGTTGCCAAAAGCATCAAATTCAGGATCATCATCACTAGGCGCCACTATATCTAGTGCAGGACCATATTGACTATAAACACTGCGCTGTCCATCACCAGAAATCGCACCAACGGCCATGACAGACGGAATATCTGCAGGATAGCTCACGCAGGATGAATAACTATTTCCAGCGGCAACTAAAATAATACATCCTAAACCACTTCTACCATTCACTGCAGCACTATCAAATGCCGCCGTAATTGAAGAAATTGATCCAGTACATGTAGGATACCCCCATGAATTACTTAAAACGTCCGCACCAGCGTTAACAGCCCAATTTATGCCCGTTGCAATATCTGAATTAGTGACAGAACTATGAAAAATATTGATACTAAACATAGAGACGTCGGGCGCAACACCTTTTACACCGATGTCGTTGTGAATAGCACCGATAAGACCACCGCAAGATTGTCCATGACCAGGAGGACTAAGGGTATTAGAATACTCGGGGAAACCAGCGGATCCTTCTCCACTTGTGACCCCAGGAGTGAAACCTGTTAATAATGTCGCCAAATCTTCATGATTATCCATACCATCATCAAGAACAGCGACTGTAACATTATTTCCAGTGGCTATAGTCCAGGCTTCGGGCGCATCAATATCGATGTCATTAACGAGGGCTTTACCGTCTAGAGTACCACCAGTATTATTCAAATGCCATTGTTCAGGGTAAAGTGGATCATTGAATTTTTTTAGCTCCATTTTAAAATCGGGTTCCCCCCAATCCAACATGCCTTGGGCGTCAATTTTTTGAATCATTTTAAGCTGGTTTCCAATAGTTTTAACTTCAATAATGAAGGTGTTTGTATCGGTCAGGTTTTTAATGTACGTTCCATTAAACTCGTCCATTATATTTGAAATTGAGTTTAGGTTGTAGCCTTCTTTTACCCGAATCACAACGCGTTTTGTCATCCATGCCTGAATACCATCTACGGTAAATGCGGGCAAAACTTCATAAGCCCCGTCGTTGGCGAGTTCATAAAAATCAAGGAAGTCTTTCCGATTCTTGGAACTTCTAATAGGGTTTAGACCGGAGGTTGATTTTAACCGGACAATACCTTTTAAATTCATTACTTCAATATTTGATGCGTCAGACTGACCACCGGTTTTCATAAGTTTCAATCGCTCAATTATGGCGTGTTCTTTTGCTTCAGAAAGGCCTTCGTTAAAGTAAATTGCCGCAGCGCTATAGTCTGGTTCAATGAATACTTTTCCGTGCTTCGTTAAATAATAGAGCTTGGAACTGTCGGTCATCCATTCTTGGGCATTTATGCTCAGAGATATGCCCATTAAAACAATTAATTGAAATAAATACTTCATAAGATAAGTGTATTTGGCCAGGCCGCAGATGGCCTAGCTAGTTAGTAAAAAAAATGTGATGTAAAAGGGGAGTGATTTCTCTCAAATGTATTAAAAAAATGTTAAGATGGAAGGACGGAGAAAGACTGTTTCGATGAAAAACACCAGTTTAATTTAAGATTGTGGTTTTCCCGTAATCAATAGTAGGATAAAGACTACATAAAGATAATTTCAAAACGCTTTTGACTCTAAAAGAAGTTCAATTTTTGAATTTTTAGGCGTTATCATTAGTGAAGAATGATAGTAATGAATATCTAATGTATGGATAAGGCTCTAGTACTTGCAAATTGTAAGAAAACCTCCAAACAGAAGGCATCTGGAGGTTTAGTTTTAATAATGATTTCGAAGGTAATCCAATATGGTTATAGGGTATACTATCGATGAAAGCAATATCAATCAAAAAAAATGGTTTAGATACCTGTGCCGAAATTCATTAAGCTCAATCGATCAGAATCTCCAAAATCTGAATGGCAGCATCACTTATTTTAGTACCCGGCCCAAAAACGGCTACAGCACCAGCATCGAACAAATATTGATAATCTTGTTTAGGAATGACGCCACCAACAATGACCATAATATCGTCTCTGCCATAAGCTTTTAATGCTTCAATAACCTGAGGGACCAAGGTTTTATGCCCGGCTGCGAGTGAGGACACTCCTAAAATGTGTACATCATTTTCTACGGCTTGTTTGGCCGCTTCCTTTGGTGTTTGAAATAGCGGTCCAATATCGACATCGAAACCAACATCGGCATATCCTGTTGCCACAACTTTAGCGCCTCTATCGTGACCGTCTTGTCCCATTTTAGCAATCATGATACGAGGACGGCGACCATCCTGTTCTGCAAATTGGTCGGCGAGCGCTCTCGCTTTCTTAAAACTCTTATCGTCTTTTATTTCCTTGCTATACACTCCGCTAAATGATTTTATTTGTGCTTTGTAACGTCCGAATTCTGCTTCTAGGGCATCACTGATTTCACCTAGTGTGGCACGATGACGCGCTGCATCTACAGCCAAAGCTAGTAAATTCATATCCTGACGGAGGTCAGGATCTTTTGAGTCTAAGTCCTTAGCCTTTTTGTCGGTTGAATTAGACGAATTTACATAAAATCTAGCGGCTTCCGTCAATTTTGATAAGGCAGCAGTGACCGCTTCGTTGTTTCGTGAGGACTTAATCGCATTTAAACGCTCGATCTGTTGTTGACGCACAGTTTGGTTATCAACCTCAAGAATATGAAGTGGATCTTCTTGTTGGAGCTGGTATTTGTTAACACCAACAATAATATCTTGTCCGGAGTCAATTCGGGCTTGCTTACGTGCAGCAGCTTCCTCGATTCGCAATTTTGGAATCCCTGCTTCGATCGCTTTAGTCATCCCACCAAGTTCTTCCACTTCCTGAATAAGTTTCCAAGCTTTTTCGGCAATTTCATTCGTTAAGCTTTCTACATAATAACTACCAGCCCATGGATCGACCGTTTTGGTAATATGGGTTTCTTCTTGTAAATAGATTTGCGTGTTACGGGCAATACGTGCTGAAAAATCCGTTGGTAAAGCAATTGCTTCGTCTAAGGCATTGGTATGTAAACTTTGTGTGCCGCCAAAAGCAGCAGCAGCAGCCTCGATACAGGTTCTGGCGACATTATTAAACGGATCCTGCTCGGTTAAGCTCCAACCAGAGGTTTGGGAATGTGTCCGTAAGGCTAAGGACTTGGGGTTTTTAGGATTAAACTGCTTAACAAGTTTTGCCCAGAGCATACGAGCAGCGCGCATTTTGGCAATCTCCATAAAGTGGTTCATGCCAATGGCCCAAAAGAAGGATAGGCGAGGAGCAAAGGTATCTATATCCATACCAGCACCTAAGCCTTTTCTAATGTATTCTAGTCCATCGGCCAAGGTATATGCCAATTCAATATCGCAGGTAGCTCCAGCTTCTTGCATATGATAGCCCGAAATACTGATGCTATTGAATCGAGGCATATTTTGACTTGTAAACTCAAAAATATCAGAGATGATCTTCATGGATGGCGTAGGTGGGTAAATATACGTATTACGCACCATGAACTCTTTTAGGATATCATTTTGAATAGTACCCGCTAATAGCTCTGGTCGTACGCCCTGTTCTTCGGCGGCCACAATATAAAAGGCCATAATGGGAAGAACAGCCCCATTCATGGTCATAGATACGGACATTTTATCTAGAGGAATTTGATCGAAAAGGATCTTCATATCCTCAACCGAATCGATAGCCACACCAGCCTTACCCACATCACCAACGACACGCTCATGGTCCGAATCGTAACCGCGATGTGTAGCGAGGTCAAAAGCAACTGAGAGCCCTTTTTGTCCAGCTGCGAGATTACGTCTATAGAAGGCGTTGCTCTCTTCGGCGGTTGAAAAGCCGGCATACTGTCTAATGGTCCATGGCCGTCGTACGTACATGGTCGAATAGGGACCGCGAAGATTGGGCGCAATACCCGCGACAAAATCCAAGTGCTCTAAGTCTTTAATATCATCTTTAGAGTAACTTGATTTTACATCAATGTCTTCTGCGGTATGGAAGGAAGTTTTTTGAGCGTCAGGTTCATAATCCAATGTTGTAAGCGTTATGTGTTGAAGTGGTTTTCGGCTCATGTCTTATTTGTTTTAACCTTTACTTTTTCTATTTCAATTTTAATAATATTCTCTATTCTGATTCTATGTCCGTTTATAGAAATAAAATCTTTCGTGATAAATTTTAACCGCCCTTTGTAGCGTTTATATGCTGTGTGAATAGTGACAATATCATTTTCATAAACTTTTCTTACCCTATTTGAGGTGATGCTCTTAAGCTCTAAATGGAACTTTTGAGAGTAAACATCCGATGCGAAAAAACTAAGGCTGATAATGCTAAATAGGCAAACTATAGATTTTCTCAATACAATGTTTTATTCTCCATCTAACCTTCTCTTTTCCAATTGTTCAGATAATCTTTTTTCAATAATTGGTTCAATCAATGTTTTTCGCTTCTCAACCTTTAAAAATGGACTAATTTCTAAATCGTTTTTCATGGTATCCGCAGGATTTGGATGCTTGTTTGTACCCAGTAAGACAAGTTTTTCAGTATCAAAATTCGCTTGCTCTTTAGCTGCACTTTCTTTAATTTTTCTTTGGATCGTGCCCTCCTTTAATTGCTTTAAAATCCCTCCATTAGCTTCAATATCTTTAAAAAGTGCTAAGGCTTTTTCTGCCAGTTGTTGTGTAAGACTTTCTATATAATAGGCTCCATCCGTTGGATTATTGACCTTGTCAAAATAGCTTTCGTTCTTAAGCACTAAAAGTTGGTTTCTCGCAATGCGATCTCCGAATTCGTTAGGCTCATGGTATAAACTATCATAAGGCAAATTACAGACGGTATCTGCTCCTCCTAAAACAGCACTCATACACTCGGTCGTGGTACGCAACATATTAACGTTATAATCGTAAATGGTCTTATTCCGTTTACTCGGTGAGGCAATGATGCGACAGCTGGTATTTACATTGTACTCCGATGCCAAGGTTTCCCAAAGTTGTCTTAAGGCCTTGAGTTTGGCAATCTCGAAGAAGTAATTGGAACCGACGGAAACATTGAAGGTTGTACGGAGAGATTGCTTCGCTTCGCTCGTAACGACATTGTCAAAATGATTTAAATACTCGTTGACGTGGGCTAAGCCATATGCTAGTTGTTGTATAATGTTAGCACCCGCATTTTGGTAGATACTTAAATCAACCGAGAATTGGCCAGTGTTTTTTACAAGGGCTTCAAATGTCGTATGATCTACGGTGAGGTTATGATACCAATTGCCTGTTTTGGCGAGATGACCTATAATGTCTGAATGCAAGGTGACATTTTGCTGTGATTTCTCGCTCAGACTTGAAATGACATCTTGAACTTTAGTTTGAAAACCAGTCGAAAGAAAATCGTCCTTCAATTCTATAGCAATCTGTTCCAAGTCGATATTTTGAAATAACTCGGCTACAGAAATCGCTTCGGACGCCATTTGGAATAGAATACTCTCAGCGCCTCTTTGAATAGCATCAACAGCTTTTGCGTTAGCCGTTTTAGCATCTTTAACTTCTATCAATTGACCAATGCGCCATTGGGTGGCTTTACTGGCTGATACCTTGGGCAAGGTTTCGAATTCGTCGGCATGGTAAAAGGGTTTAACATCAATACCTTCGTTGGTCGTCCAGATTAAGGTATCATTATAATCGGCACCTTTTAAATCGACCTGTATCTTTTGTTTCCAAGCTTTTGAAGAGACGCCTTCAAACTCGCTAAATAATGCCTTACTCATCTTTTTTTTGTTTTGCTATACTGTCTTCGTATTCGATGATATAGATATCTTCATTAGGTTTTTTCATGTAATAATTTTCTCGTGCTGCTCGCTCGATGCCTTCTTCCGTGCTCAGTTCCTTAATGGCTTTATTATCTTTCTCCATTTCACTTTTATAATGCGCTTTTTGGTATTCAAGTTCTTCCATATCGGTATTTAATTCACGATGAAAGAGTAAGGAATGCGCATCAAAAAATAACATCCAGACGGCAAAAACGATAAACACTAGAAGGTAAATGTTCTTAAATGATTTCAAATATTTGTTGTTAAAAATCCCCATTATAAACGTTCGTTAATTATGGTTTTAACGATATCTACCGCTACGGTGTTGTATTTGTTGTTAGGTATAATAATATCGGCATACTCCTTCATGGGCTCTATAAACTGCTCGTGCATGGGTTTTAATGTGGTCTGATACCGCGTGAGTACTTCATTGATGTCTCTTCCTCGTTCGGAAATATCTCGTTTTAAACGACGGATTAAGCGTTCGTCAGAATCGGCATGCACAAATATCTTTATATCGAACAACTCACGTATTTCCGGATTTGTTAGAATCAAGATACCTTCTACAATCATTACCTTTCTAGGTTTTGTCTTAATGGTATCACCTGTACGATTGTGCTTCACGAAAGAATATACAGGTTGGTCTATGGATTTCCCTTTTTTCAATTGTTTAAGATGACTTCCTAACAAGTCAAAATCGATGGAACGTGGATGATCGAAGTTAATATTTACGCGCTCGTCATAGCTTAAATGCGAGGTATCTTTGTAGTAGGAATCTTGAGAAATGACCCCAACTTCACCCTCGGGAAGTTCATTGAGAAGGGTGTTGACCACTGTGGTTTTTCCGCAGCCCGTACCACCAGCAATTCCAATTATGAGCATTGCAATATCAGATTAAGTTAGTTGTGCAAAGTTAGCTAATTAGCGCTAGTTTTTAATGACATTTGTCACTTCTTCGGGTGTAATTAATTTGCCGAAGTTATTTCCCCAACTGTTATTGATATAGTTCATGACATCGGCCACTTCTTCATCGCTTAAGCCGAGTGGAGTCATGACGCTATTATAGGTGATACCATTAACGACCATTTCGCCTTTCATCCCATTTTTTACCCCCATAATACTCTTTTCTTGATTGTTTTTTAAGTAATCCGATTGTGCCAAAGGCGGAAAGACTCTTGGTGCCCCTTTTCCATTAGCCATATGGCAGGTAATGCATAAATCATTATAAACCGACTTGCCGCGTTCCATACTGGCTTTTAATTCGGGGGCTTGTGCTGAAAGGGAGGTTTTTTCCGGGTAATCTACTGTGTTTGCCTTTTTTTCTTTTGGGTTACAAGACATTATAACCAATACTGCTGCTGTAAGCTTAAGCCATTTTATCATTTTCTAATCAATTTTACTATTCCTAAATCTTCTATGCCGACATAAATATAACCATCAGGCCCCTGTTCTACACTTCTTACCCTGCCAATTCCATTGAGTAAGCGTTCTTCTTTAACAACCTTGTTGTTTTTTAGGGTGCACATATCCAAATACTGAAATTTTAAGGAGCCCACTAATAAGTTGCCATTCCAATTGCCATATTTATCGCTATTAATAAATGCCATACCGCTTGGCGCAATTGAAGGGTCCCAGTAATGAAAGGGTTGCTCCATGCCTTCTTTTTCTGTAATATCTGTGAATCTGGTGCCACTGTAATTAATACCATAGCTGATGACGGGCCAACCGTAATTTTTTCCTGCTTCAATGATATTAATCTCATCGCCTCCTTTGGGGCCATGCTCGTGGGTCCATATATCGCCAGTTTTGGGGTGTAAAACCATACCCTGCGGATTGCGGTGGCCAAAGGAGTAAATTGCTTTTTTGGCATTTGCTGAATTAACAAAAGGATTGTCTTTGGGAATAGTACCATCGTCATTGATGCGATAGACTTTACCACAGTCTCTGGTGATATCTTGAGGATTCACGTCTCTATTGCCGCGGTCTCCAATGGTAAAATATAAATAGCCTTCATTATCAAAAACAAGTCTGGATCCAAAATGTTGTCCGCGTCTCGAATTGGGTTCAGCTTTGTATAGGACCTTCCAATCTGTCAACCTTGTTTGGTTTAATTGAGCTCTCGCGATGGCGGTGTTACCGCCTTGGCCTTCGCCTTCTGAAGAGGCATACGAAAAATAGATATAGTTATTGTCCTTAAAATTGGGATGAAGTATAACATCCATAAAACCACCTTGGCCTCTCACATAGATATCGGGTAATCCTGAGATTTTAGTTTTTTTTCCGTCTTTAAAATGGATGAGTTCGCCAGCTTTTTCAGTAATTAATAGTGCACCATCAGGCAGAAATGTAAAGCCCCAAGGGATATTGAGTTCTGGAACAACAATCTCGTATGTATTCTCGGTATTCGTCGGGTTTTTATCTTGGGCACAGGCCAAGATGCTCATAAGAACAAAGCCGATAATAGGAAGTTTCAATTTCATGTTTAAATGTCGTCAAAAAATGAGAATCTAAAGTTAGAAAAATGTTATTGGTTTCTAAAGAAAAACTCTATATTTGCAATCCGAATTTTGAAAAGGCAGGGGTGTGGTACCCGAATTTGTTCGGTTAAAAGGCTTCTTAGTTTGATAATATCTTTGGAGCTTGAAATTGAAAGCTAACGGTTTTGATTCTTACCGGTAAAAAGAATTACGAATTGAGCTATTAGAATGTAACGCCCGCCCGCCAGCTGGCCCTTTCACTAAAAATGTCTGCTAGACATTTTCTTTACGCTCAGTCCGGGGTGTAGCGTAGCCCGGTTATCGCGCCGCGTTTGGGACGCGGAGGTCGCAGGTTCGAATCCTGCCACCCCGACAAATTAAAGTTAAAGAGTTCTCGTAGAAAGTTTACTTTCTTAAGAGAACTTTTTAGGTTTTATAGACTACATAAATTGATAGGATTTAGTTTTAAAAAGGACCTGGTTAATTAGTGAAATATTTGGTATCAAAATATACGTTTAGAAATGAGTATATTTACGATGAGCCATTGATTCATTGATGAGTTTAATTAAGAATTAGTAATCATTTAAAATGAAGAAGACCATCCTTATTTTTGGTGCTATAGCTATTGCTATCCTATTGCTATTTCAAGTTAGTAAGCTTTCCCTGTTGAATTCTCAAAACCTTAATGATGTATATCTTATACTATCTGGAGTTTTATTCATTGGTTTAGGCTATGTTATTACAAGACTTTTTTACGGAAAAAGAGATACAAATCAAAGTAAAGAAATAGACCAAGAACGCCTTAAACAACTCAAAATAAGTAAGCAAGAGCATAAGGTGTTAGGCTTAATGTCGGACGGACTTTCTAATATGCAAATTGCAGAACATCTTTTTATTTCAGAAAACACGGTAAAAACACATGTATCTCGAATCCTTTCAAAACTCAATGCCAAAAGACGTACTGAAGCTGTCAAAATAGGTAGAGACCTTAATATCATTTAAAACCACAGAACTGCCATGTGTCATTCTTTAGTATGATTTAGTGTGCGATACTGAAAATCATACTTTCGAGTGACAACTATTTTTTTCCTATCTCCTAATTTTAGACAGTACTAAAAACTTTTATTATGAAAAAATTTGTTATCAGATACGGAATCCTTGGAGCTAGCATATCTATTGCTTTGGGTTTACTCAATTGGTTTTTTATAGCGCCTGCTTATGGTCCAAAAACATCAGAGTCCATTGGTTACCTCACCATAATAATATCTTTGCTAACGATTCCTTTAGGTATTAAATATTATCGAGACAAACTAAACAATGGATTGGTCTCCTTTAAGGATGGCTTTAAAATAGGAACTGGTATTACCCTAATTGCTTCAATAATTATGGGACTTTATGGGATGTTGTTCTTTGCTATCGAAGGAGATGATTTTGAGGCATGGCAGCAGAAGTGGTTTAGTCCTGAAGAATTAGCGCAAGCGCAACTGCAAATGGCAACAATGCCAGAGTATATGCAAACTCCACTTTTTCAAGGCGTGGTTATGTTCATCATGGTATTTTTAATAGGTACAATAATTAATCTTATAAGTGCTATTGTATTAAAACGTACAGCTAGAGGAACCTCAAATTAAAATCACAATGGCTCTGAAAAAAACCTGGAGGGAGAGAGTTGAAAAGGTACAACAAAAAATCCATACTATTACTCCAGATTGGGAAGACAGATTAGGCAAAGGCAAAATTTTGATTCCTAATGCAAAAGATATAGAAGCGGTGATTAACCGCACCAAAAAGGGCGAACTACTAACAAATGATATTATCAGAGAAGTACTAGCAAAAGAAAAAGGTGTTCAAGTCACAGCAGCTATTCCCACGGGAGTTTATTTAAAATATGTCGCTTTGGCTGCAGAAGAAGAACGACTACTAAAAAAAGAAGTAACACCCTATTGGCGCGTATTAAAACCCGATGGGTCCATAAATATTAAATTTCCTGGAGGTCAGGAAAAACAGATCACTTTACTTAGGAATGAGGGGTTTGACATAGAATTTCAAAAAGGAAAAAAACCTCCAAAAGTAAAAGATTATCAAATCTGTTTGTGGAAAAATAAGAGTTTAAACACATAAAGAAATGAAAGAAATACATCCAATCGTAGAGAAATGGCTTTCGTGTTGGAAAAACGGAAATATAGAAGATTTACCAATAACTGAAGATTTTAGCCATACGAGTCCATTTGGCACTATCGCTCCTAAATCCAAGTACATGGATATTGTCTTAAAGAACAGAAAAGACTTCTTAGGTAATACACTTACTGTTATCAAGCAGATTCAAGAAGGCAATAATGTTTGTATACAATTCGAACAGCATAATAAAAATACAGGATTAGAAATGGCTGTTTGCGAATGGTATCAGATAGAAGGAAACTTAATTAAAGACATCAGATCATTCTATAATATTGGTAATGCCGAAATAAAAGGATGATATAAGCCCATACAGGGTTAAGTACTTTGATGTTTGCGTTTAAAATCCCTCGGGCTACACCCCTTAATTTTTTTAAAGGTCCTATTAAAATGACTAATAGTTTCAAAGCCACAGGAGAAAGCGATATGTTGAATGGATGTATATGAGGTTAATAAATGATGGCAAGAGCGCTCTATACGCGTTCGATTCAAAAAATGGATAAACGAATGTCCCGAGTGCTTTCTAAACCAACGACAAAACGATTGTGGCACCATATGAGTAATTTCGGCCATTTGATTTACGGTTATTTTTTGATTGAGATGCTCCAAGATGTAATTATTGACTTCTGAAAACTTTTGCTCTCCATAACCATTTTTACGAATAGGCGTATAAGCCTCTGAAGTTAAAAGCTTCTTGTTTTTGTCTAATGACAAACTTTGTATCAACTCCATAAACGAGACAAGTTGTTCAAAATCATTTAAAGTTTCGAAATTCAGAATACGATTGATAACAGATTCAGGAGGGTTTTCGAAATGTACGCCTCTTAACGCCAAGTCAAATAGAACTTCGAAATGCCGAAACTCTTTGAAGCTAGAAAAAGCAGCTTCATCAAACTGAAAAATAATTGCCCTTTCTTTTTCAATTAGATTTTCTTTTACACTTACCCAATGATGCGGTAAGTTCTTTCCAATAAGTACCAAATCAAAATCATTGAATGGTTCAATAGAGTCACCCACAAAACGCGTACCCTCGCCTTTGACTATTAAGGTCAATTCTAACTCGGGATGATAGTGCCAAAAGGGGACAAAGGCGTCTACCTCTGATTTGAAAAAGCGGAACGATTGTTCGGCATCATCTAAGTTGAGTAGCTCTAATTCAGGCTTCATATTATTTTATATAAACTTAAATAAGTGTAAAATTATCATATTAATGTTTAAATACGCATAGTTTTGGTTAAAATCTAAAAAAGTAATTGATGCAGGTCCAGATAACTTTGTGGTGTAAACAATCAAGAAGATCATGGAAACAAAAACAGTATTGGACGAATCATACACTTTAACAGATGAACATATCTCATTCTATCAAAAGCATCGCTACATTAAGTTGAAAAATGTTTTGGACAGAGAGACATTAGATCATTTCAATAGTGTGATTTCAAAACGAGTTCATGAGTTGAATGAAGAAGATCAACCCCTTGAGGCACGTAGTACTTATGGTAAAGCTTTTCTTCAGCTCTTTAATCTTTGGACTAAGGATGAAGCCATAAAAGACTTGATTTTCAGTAAACGCATTGCAAAGATCGCGGCTGATCTTATGCAAGTAAATGGTGTGCGTTTGTATCACGATCAAGCCTTGTTTAAAGAAGCAGGCGGTGGTATTACGCCGTGGCATGCCGATCAGCATTATTGGCCATTATCGACAGATAAAACTATTACAGCTTGGATTCCGCTGCAAGAAACACCTTTAGAGATGGGGCCTTTAGAGTTTAGCGCAGGCAGTCACCAAATCATGGAAGGCAGAGAGTTATCAATAAGTGATGATAGCGAAGCACAAATAGAAAAACGATTGAAGGTGACCGATTTTGAGCATATTATCGAACCTTTTGATGCTGGTGAGATTAGTTTTCACTCAGGTTGGGTCTTTCATCGTGCAGGTGCTAACACAACGGACCAAATGCGAAAAGTGATGACGATTATTTATATGGATAAGGATATGACACTCAAGAAACCAACAAATCCAGGACAGGAAAATGATTGGGAAACCTGGTGTCCGGGCGCGAAAATAGGGGAGGTGATCAATACGCCCATAAATCCTATTCTATACTAATGCAGTTAAAGTTTTTATATCCATTTTGGGGAAGTGAAGCCTTGCCCTTTGAAGCATTTCTTAATGTGGTCAAATCGAATGGCTTTGACGGTATTGAGATTAACGTGCCCAAGGATTCCATTTTTGAAACGATGTTCTATGATGCGCTCAAGAAGGAAAGACAACAGAACCCAAACTTTATATGCGCATTGCAGCAGGTCTTAGGGGTACAGCCCGAAACTCCTGACAGTTATTTAGAACGTTTGTTGAAGCGTTTGGAAAATCTGGTGCATTACCAGCCTAATTTTATCAATTCGCATACGGGACGTGATTATTTTTCATTCGAAGATAATTGTAGAATTATTGAAGCTATTGAGAACTTTTCTGTGAGGTACCATATTCCTGTTTACCATGAGATTCACAGAGGACGCTTCACTTTTCATGCGTTAACCACCCTAAAATATTTAGAAAAGTTTCCGGAATTAAAACTTGTAGGCGATTTATCACATTGGTGCGTGGTCTCGGAATCTATGCTGCAGAATCAGGAAGCCATTATTGAAAAGGTGATTCCACATATCCAACATCTCCATGCAAGAATAGGCTTTGAGCAAACGCCACAGGTTAATGATCCTTTTGCCCCAGAATGGGAACCGTATTTGAAGCAATATTTGGATTGGTGGCGACAAATACTGCAGTTTCATAGTGAAAAACTTCAGTTCACGATGACACCAGAGTTTGGGCCATACCCTTATATGCCAGAAGCACCGTTTACAAAAGTACCACTGGCTGACCAGAAAGCACTAAATTTAAAGATGAAAGCCTACCTTAAAACGCACTTAACATGAATAGAATTCTCATCATAGGCTGTCTATTAACCCTTGCTTCATGTAAAACTGAAGATAAAAACTCACAAGGTGAAAGCTTTTCCAAAAATGTCAATAAGGTTGCTCAGACTATTATAGATGATAGTAATCAATTGACCTTTTTCGAAAAACCAGAAGCTCCTTTAAAGGCTGAATTCGAACAGTTCCCAACTGGAAGCGTCAAACCAAAAGGTTGGATACTAGACATGATGAGAAGTGATCTCGAAGCCGGTGTTGTTGGGGCTCTAGATGAGTTATACCCAGGGATTACATCAGATGATTTGTATCGTACGGCTAGACGAGGAGGTATGGAGGATATCCCCGAAATGGGCGATTTGGTGTTGACAGGTGCCGAATGGGAAAAATCCATTATGTGGTGGAATGCTGAAACTATTGGTAATTGGTGGGATGGTTTTATACGACATGCATTTTTAACTGGGAATGACGGGGCGATAGCACAATCGCATAGTATCATCAAAAATCTGTTGGCCTCACAAGACGAAGACGGTTATATAGGTATTTACAAACCCAATTTAAGATATCAGCACGAAGGGTCTAATGGTGAACTTTGGGCACAAACAACAGCCTTTAGAACCATGCTGGCTTATTACGAATTCACAAAAGACCATAAGGTTTTAGAGGCCGTTGAGAATGGTATGAAAGTCACTATGAATAATTATGGTGAAGACTCTAGAAATCCATTTTATTTGAAAAATGCTTTCGGAGGTGTAACTCATGGATTAATGCTTACGGACGTTTGTGAAACACTTCATCGCATTACAGGGAATAGAATTTATCAAGATTATGCCACCTATTTGTATAAGGCATTCTCCACCTATTCCATCAATCGTTCCTTTAACGATTTGCGTTATCCATATTTAGTGGAAAAGGATTCCATGTTCGAAGGTCATGCCGTACATACCTACGAACATATTAGAACCATGGTCAATGCCTATTACAATACGGGCTATCCAGAGCTGAAAACCGCTTATGACCATATGTTGGCAAAGTTAGAACCTTGTATTTTACCAAGCGGTGCAGGTCATGGTAACGAATGGATTCTTAAAATGGAAGCACATCCAACAAATACAAGCAGCGAATATTGTACCATGCTCGAACTGCGCAATAGCTACGGAAGCCTAATACAAAAGACTGGCGATGTCAAATTTGCGGATGCTGCTGAAAAATTAACGTATAACGCTATGCTGGGCTTTAGAAATGAAGACGGTACTGCCATTACCTATGGGAAATCTGATAATTGTTATGTGTTGGATGGACATCACTATGAGCATGGAGAATCTAGAGAAGACTCACGTTATAAGTATTCACCAACCCATTCTGAGCCTGCAGTGTGTTGCGTGCCCAACTATGGAAGAAACCTCACCTATTTTCTAGAGCAACAATGGATGAAAAAAGGAGATGGTATTGCGGCCGTTATGTTTGGCCCTTCAAAATTAACGACAGAAATCGATGGTTCTAAAATCGCTATTGAGCAAATTACTAATTATCCGATGTCTGATGAGGTGACTTTTAAATTTTCAATGGCGACCCCAAAGACGTTTAAATTTTATGTACGACATCCCAATTGGTCGGATGGCATAGAAGACGATAGTGCTTTTGATGGTCCCGATAGCTATCTGGAAGAAGCAGGCTATTACGTGCTGGCCAAAACATGGCAAGATGGAGATAGCTTAACGGTTCGGTTTAAAAATAACGTCAAAGTCAATATGGCTAATAACGATGAAGCTTACATTCAAAAGGGGCCATTGGTCTATGCTTTAGAAATTCCGCATCGTGAAGAAGCTATAAAAACCTATGAAAATGGTTTCAAGGACTATTATTGTTTCCCGACAGATGACACCTACAAGCATCTAAATCTCAATGAAAATTCAAGTTTTAAACTAAAGACACCACAAGTCACTAAAGCTTTTCACAATTCTGAATGGTACATGGAAGGCGAGTTGTTTGATGTTTCAAAAAATACCACTATAAAAGCTAAACTGGTTCCCATTGGAAAAACAGTATTACGACGTGTCACCTTTCCAAAATTTACAACTGATGAAAAATAGTTATTTAACTGCTTTATTGCTCCTTCTGGTTTTCAGTTCCTGTCAACAAAATCAGAAATCCGAAGCTATTGTACAAACAGATATTGACAAACCTATTAATTGGAATAACGAAATCATTTACCATGTGATGCAACGCAGTTTTTACGATAGTAATGGAGATAGACATGGGGATCTTAACGGCTTCGTTGAAAAATTAGACTATTTAAAAGAACTAGGGGTTACCACCATTTTGTTTACACCCTTATATGAATCTGGATTTTACCATAATTATTTTCCAACCAACTATGAAAATATAGACCAAGAGTACGGTACCAAAGAAGATTATATCAATTTTATAAAGGCAGTCCATAAGAAAGGCTTAAAGTTTTTGATGGATATGGAAACCCAATATGCACAAAGTGGTAATATCTGGTTCGATGATTCTTACAAGAATCCTGAATCCGAATACTCGGATTTCATTTATTATTCTGATAGTTTAAATCAATATCCCGAACAAATTTTTATGCCATCCCAATCTCCATTGTACGAGTTTACAGCTTGGCCAGGAGACAAGTACAACATTGTGTTTCTCGATTTAAACAATGAAAATGTAAAACAATGGATGACCGATTTCTATTTGTATTGGGTAGACCCTAATAAAGATGGCAATTTTGACGACGGCGTAGATGGCTTTAGAATAGACCATATTATGGATGATTTAGATTATAAAGGGCTTTTTACCAATATGTATCAAGATTTTTGGAAACCTATTTTTGATAGGTGTAAGACTGTTAACCCTAATGTTTTTGTCTTAGGAGAACAATCTAACTGGAACGAATATGGAGAAAAAATGGTTTTAGAAAGCGGAGCCGATGCCGCCTTTAGTTTTCCACTTCGTTTTGCCATTGCCGGGGAAGAAGGGACGCACGATATGTACATAGACCCTACCTCCAATGGTGTGAAAATGGACCCGAATCGCATTCATGAAGTCGTTAAGGAAAGCATGACTAAATTTACGGATAGCACCTTTACGGTAAACTTTTTAGAAAATCACGATACAGCACGTTGGGCTTCAGTAGTCAACAATAATGAAAGTCAAAAGCGCGTTGCTGCCGTTTTAAATATTTTATTGCCAGGGGTGCCTTCCATTTATTATGGACAAGAGCTAGGATTGACAGGGCAAACCAGTGAATGGGGAAGTGATGCCAATCACATTCCTGTGAGAGAAGCATTTCCGTGGACAGCCAACCAAAGAACTTCAGGTAATGCCCTATGGTATAAAGACACGGGGGAATGGTGGGAGCAATCGTTTTGGAATTCTGATGCCATTAACACACTTAATTTAGAGGCGCAAAAACAGAATAAAAATTCCCTTTGGCACCATTATCAAAGCCTGATTGCGATGAGACAGCAAAGCGATGCATTTAGACTAGGCGCCTATCAACCCATCTGGCCTGAAGTAGATAATGTTTTGGCGTTTAAGAGAACCTATAATGATCAAGAACATTGGGTAATTATCAACACATCTGAAAATTCAGTTCGAGTAAAGGACATTGACAAACTCCATCAGAAAAACATTATTTTTACTGAAAGCGCTGAACTAAAACCCGAAAGTTTAATACTCGAGGCCTATGGCATTATAATCGTAGAATAAGGAAGAATCAATGCTTATGAGATGTTTTATAGTACTGTTGTTAAGTATCGCAATAGTAAGTTGCAAAAGCGAAACCAAAGAAAAAGGCACCAGAGAAGTAACTACTGAAAAACCTAATATCATCTTATTGGTTGGTGATGACCAAGGCTATCCGTACTTCGGATTTATGGGAGCTGATTACGTACAAACGCCAAATATGGATGCCTTAGCGGCTAGTGGTACGTTGTTTACCGAAGGCTATGTACCTCAAAACCATTGTAGACCCTCACTGCAAACATTGATGACAGGGACTTTGCCTATCAACTATGACCAATCCGTAGAACAGTTAATCCAAGAAAAGCAAATACCAAAAGATTCTATAGTTGGATTTAAACATCATGCGATGAGGCATTTTGAAACCCTACCAAGGCTATTGGCAAAACAAGGTTATAAAAGTTTCCAAGGGGGCAAATGGTGGGAATTCAACTATCAGAATGGAGGTTTTGATGAAGGCATGACCAAAGGCTGGAAGAAAGAAGATAAGGGCAAAAATGATTGGTTTTTACAGTTTATGGGTGGTGACGGTAGACAGTTGGCTAGAGCAACCATGCAACCCGTTTATGATTTTATAGATACGTATAACGAACAACCATTTTTTATCTGGTTTGCACCAGAATTGCCACATTATCCGTTTGATGCACCAGATAAATACTACAACATATACAAGGATAAGGACATGACGGAGTCGGCCAAGCGCTATTATGCCAATTGTACTTGGTTTGATGACGGCGTTGGTGAGTTGGTAAGGTACTTGAAAGAAAAAGGGGAGTTCGATAATACACTTTTTGTGTATGTTAATGATAATGGTTGGGAACAGGAACCGCACCAAGAGTTTCGACACGATTCCCTACGTTGGCATAATGGAGGAGATAAAGGTAAGCTATCTGTTTACGATCAATCCTTTAGAACACCTATTATCTTTTCTTGGAAAGATAAGATCAAACCTGGTGCGACGTCAAAGGCTTTAATACACAGTGCCGACATACCTGCCACCATTTTAGATTATATCAACGTGGAGGTTCCAGAAGATTATTTTGGCAAATCCTATAAAACTTTGGTAGATGATACCGGCAAAACGGATCGGGACATCATTATAGGTAAGGCTACCCAAATGCGTTCTGAAGCGGATATGATGGGTATGAAAATAGAAGCCTATTGGGCAAGAACCAAGGATTGGTTTTTTCAGTGGAATCTTACGACTGAGACCATTGGTTTGTTCGATATGACTACCGATCCAAGAAATGACAATAACTTGGTGGAAACACATCCAGAAAAGGTAAAGGAATTTCAGCAAAAGATAGAACAATGGAAATTAGACAGATCGAAGTAATATGAGATATCTAACACTTTTACTTTTAATCCAATTGAGTTTTTTTTCCTGTAAAAAAGAACAAACGCTTCAAGAGCATAACAAAGCAGAGCGAATCGCTAACAGAAAATTCGTAAACCCATTTATTGGTACGGACGGCACAGGTCACACCTTTCCAGGACCATCTATGCCATTTGGAATGGTACAGCCGGGGCCAGATAATAAGAATTATGGCTGGGCTCACACTAGTGGTTATCAATACAAAGACACGACCTTATTAGGATTTTCACAGACGCGGTTTAGCGGAACAGGAATCAATGAAATGGGCGATGTACTGCTATTACCTTACTCAAAAGAAAAAGAGGCTTTAAAGCATAGTTATTTTAAAAATACCGAAAAAGCTGAGGTTGGTTACTACACACTGACCAAAAAAGACGATGTGAAAGTTGAGTTGACGTGTTCGGAACGCGTTGCGATTCACCAATATACCTTTCCAACAAAAGAAGCGCAGGTATTTATAAATCTTCAGCATGGCTTGCGTTTTGTCTTTGATGAAAATAGTCAAAAAGGATTGGTGTTAGATAGTGATGTTACCATTGAAAATGACAGCACCATTTCTGGTTATGCGTTCACGGATAATTGGGTAAAACGCAAATATTTTTATACCATTCAGTTTAGCCAACCTTTTACAAGTGTTGAGGCCTTGTCTAAAGCCAAAAATGATAAAGCACCAAAGTATGATGCTGCCTTTAAATTGAAAGCGGATAAGCAACTCAAAGTTAAAATTGCGTTATCGTCTGTTTCCGTCGAAGGGGCCAAGCGCAATTTACAAACGGAAATTCCGCATTGGGATTTTGAAAAGGTAAAAACTGAAAATCAAAATACCTGGGACGATTACCTTAACCGAATTAGTATTGAAGCTCCGCAAAAGCAAAAAGAAATATTTTATACCTCCTTATATCATCTGTTTTTGCAGCCCTCAAACATAGCTGATGTAGATGGTAAGTATCGTGGTGCGGATGATAAAATTGCCGTAGCCTCCGATAAAGCCTATTATTCAACCTTATCGATTTGGGATGTTTACAGAGCCGCGTTCCCATTATTACAAATCGTTGCACCAGAGCGAATTGATGGTATCGTAAATTCTATGTTATTGCACCATGAAGCTGCTGGGTTCTTACCTATTTGGACGGCTTGGGGCCAGGATAATTATTGTATGATCGGTAATCATGCCATTCCGATGATACTATCCGCTTATCAAAATGGTTTTACAGGTTTCGATGCTCAAAAAGCATTACAGACCATGCTAGAAACCTCCACGATAAGCCATATCAATTCTGATTGGGAGTTATACAATCAATATGGGTATTATCCATTTGATAAGCTCGATAATGAAGCAGTTTCACGAACATTGGAAAGTGGTTTTGATGATTATGCTGTAGCACGGATGGCAAAGAAGCTTGGGGATTCATCAAGCTATATCGCCTTTACCAAACGTGCCAATTATTACAAAAATCTATTCGATCCAGAAACTCATCTTTTTAGAGGAAAAGATACCCAAGGACAGTTTAGAACGCCTTTCGATCCATTAACAGCGACATCTCCACTAAACAATCCAGGAGATTATACAGAAGCCAACGCTTGGCAATATTTTTGGACACCAGCGCAATATGACGTCGAAGGGATGATTGAGCTGCTAGGTGGAACATCCGAATTTACCAAGCACCTCAATACTTTTTTTACGACAAAAGCTTTAAATCCGAATAAATTTTTAGGTCAAGAAGCCATGATCGGGCAATACGCCCATGGCAACGAACCAAGTCATCATATTTTATATTTATACGCTTTTTCTGATACCCCTAAAAAAGGGCAAGAGTATATTAAACGCGTCGTAGACGAATTCCATAACAATACTCCAGATGGTATGATTGGCAACGACGATTGTGGACAAATGAGCGCGTGGTATATTTTATCGACTTTAGGCTTTTATCCCGTAAATGCTTCTGATGGGACATTTGTACTTGGTGCGCCTCAAGCTTCTGAAGCTTCCATACAGCTCGCAAACGGGAAAAAGTTTCATATGAGCACAGAGAATTTTTCAGAAAGCAATAACTTTACTGATAGTGCTTTTATAAACGATAGTTTAATAAAAGACCATAAGATTTCTTTCGACCAGATTATGAATGGCGGGAAATTGGTATTCAAAATGACTAGTACATTAGACTAATCTCATCATTACTTGTAATATGAACAGATTACTTTCTTTAACAATCATACTCTTTTGCTGCGCCTGTAAGACCGACAAAAAGAGCGAGCAAGAAAACAGGTCGCGCCAAAAACCTAATATCGTTTTTATCATAACGGATGATCATGCGTATCAGGCCTTAAGTGCCTACGACAATACGCTTATTGAAACACCACATATCGATCGATTGGCAAAAGAAGGGATGTTATTTAAGAAGGCTTTTGTCACAAATTCGATTTGTTCTCCAAGTCGAGCCGTCGCGTTAACCGGAAAGTTTAGCCATTTAAACAGTGTACGCGATAATCTCGATGTGTTTGATACGACGCAAGTCACTTTTCCAAAGTTGCTTCAAAAGGAAGGTTATGAAACGGCAATTTATGGTAAATGGCATTTAAAATCAGAACCTAAAGGTTTTGACTATTGGGAGGTCTTACCCGATCAAGGTCATTATTATCATCCAGAATTATTAACACCTAAAGGAGAGATAAAAACCAAGGGTTACGTAACCGATGTCATTACTGATAAGGCTATTTTCTACTTGGATTCGCTTAGAGATTCATCCAAACCTTTTATGTTAATGTATAATCATAAGGCTCCACACCGACAATGGTGGCCATCGATGCACGATTTGGAGGATTTTAAGTATAAGAAGATTCCGGTCCCTGAGACTCTATTCGACGAATATAAAACTAAGAGTAAAGCGTCTGTAGAAGCCGAAATGCGCATTGCTGACCACATGGCCTTGAGTGCAGATAATAAAATAGCGCCTGAAATTTTAGAACAACTCAATTACGAGGAGTTTTTGGATTGGTATAAAGGCGCCTATAAGGAACGTTTTGCACGATTGAATGATGATGAAAAGGAGCAATGGCAAAAGGTGTATGGCCCAATTAATGACGATTTTTTAAAGAACTCACCTAAAGGCCAAGCACTGACTTTGTGGAAATACCAGCGCTATATGGAGGATTACCTAGGCGTGATTAAAAGCGTTGACCGAAATATAGGGCGATTACTGGACTATTTGGATGAAAAACAGCTTACGAAAAATACGATGGTCGTTTATACCTCGGATCAAGGTTTTTTCTTGGGAGAGCACGGTTGGTTCGATAAACGCTTTATGTATGAAGAGTCCTTTAGGACACCATTATTGATTAGATATCCGGGAAGCATTCCTGCAGCCAGTCTAAATAATGATTTGGTTCAAAATATAGACTTTGCACCAACTGTTTTGGATGTGGCTGGTGTCTCAGTACCAGAAGATATGCAGGGTCTTAGTCTGGTGCCCTTATTTGAAGGCGATAATACGAACTGGCGGGATGCGCTGTACTATCATTATTTTGAATATCCAGGGATTCATATGGTAAAGCGCCATTTCGGCGTACGTACCGATCGTTACAAACTCATTCGTTTTTATTATGACACTGAAGCTTGGGAACTCTATGATTTAAAAGAGGATCCCCAAGAGCTCAATAATGTTTACGATCATAGCGATTATAAAGACGTTCAGATGGAAATGCACAAACGCTTAGAAGCACTAAGAGTACAATACCAAGATGCTTCCGATAGCTTAAATCAAGAGTGGATAGAATATGATATTAAGCGACTTAAAGCATTGGGTTGGTATTAATTGGATTAAAATTTAATTTTTCTAAAATACCCATTTTCATCGCCAAAGGTCACTCAACGGATTTATACGACATCTTATGCCATAGCTCATGAGTAATGGAGTTCAACCCAAACCTGTAATCAATAATTGTTAGCTTTCAACGAATTTTTAATTGCTCCAATCATTTTATTTATTACTTTTCGGTACCTATAAACCAAAACAACCTATGCTTACATTTGTAGTTCCTGTAAAAAGTGAACGTGTATCTGCCAATTGGTCCAAATTTTGCGCCCTGTACGAGAGGACTTTAACTTCAATATGCAACCAAACCGATGAGAACTTTAAAGTCGTGGTGGTATGTCATGAACGGCCACAAATCGACTTTAGTCATAAAAATATTCATTATTTAGAAGTTGATTTTGATCCACCGATACGAGGCGAGTCGGAGAGTGATGACAGTATAAATAAACGTAGAGAGCTTGATAAGGGTAAGAAATTACAGTTGGGGGCTGCTTACGCAAAGGATAATTTCAACACGGATTATATCATGACAGTCGATTCGGATGACTTTGTTAGTGATCGTATTGCCGAATTTGTCAATAATAATCATGAAAATCGTCCGGGCTGGTATGTAAAGAAGGGGTATATCTATTTTGAAGGGAACTTCTTTTTGTTTAAGTCCCAAAAATTCAGCTATTTATGTGGTAGCTCAGTTATTGTTAAACCAGAACTCTTTAAGTACTTTTTTGGTCTAGATCCTATCTTATATTTTGATCATAGACTTACCGTTTTAAATGAAAACATTGTACTAGATGTACTTCCTTTTTATGGAGGTATTTATAGTATGGCCAATGGGGAAAACCATCTTATGAACTTTTCTAACATTAAAAAATTCAATACTCATAAGGATTTAATGACGGCAGAGGGTATGAAAAGGATAGGCGCTAAGATTAAAAACTATAGTTTTAAATTTATCACAAAAAAAATTAAAAGAGAATTCAGTTTTAAGATTCAATCTTAAGCTTTTATTCTATTCTTACATAATTTTCCGAATAGACTCTATTGCCATCTTCATCGATTTCAATCTGTTCAAATCGATCAGGTTTTAGCTCAAATTGAAAGGTGAATTCTTCTTGTTCTTCAATGACGTCGTTCATAAAGGCCGATCCAAATTCTAAAGTTTCGGTCAGTATGCCATCCTCATAAGTGTAGGATCCGTAACCAAAAAACTCGATGGAATCTGTTTTTAAAAGCTTGCACCACATCACTTTGGTATCCGTGTACATCTTTACTTGCCTAGAGATGGTGTTATTGGAAAATGAATCTACAACGACATTGTCTTTATAATTGTAAAATCCTTTTAATTCCCAAGCGCCTTTTAAACCGTTTTTTACTTCAGCTACGTCTTCATTCGTCTCACTCATGGACGATGCACTTGCTTCTGCATCTTTACAAGATGATATTGTTAAAAATACAAGGCCGATGATAAAAATATATGCTTTCATGATTGTATGGTGTTAGCTATTAAACAGCTTTAAATTAGTAAATTATATCGAGATTATGAAGCAATTCATCGATTTTATAGCACTATAGTTAGTGTTAATAACTTCTGCGTAAGGATTTATGCAAAAAACCTACTTTTGTTGAGGAACTAATAAAGAACTATATGTCTGATACGATTGAAAAAATAAAATGTTTAATAATTGGCTCTGGGCCTGCAGGATATACAGCTGCCATTTATGCGGCTAGAGCTAATATGGCTCCCGTGTTATATCAAGGTGAACAACCTGGTGGTCAGTTGACTACGACCAATGATGTTGAGAATTTTCCAGGCTATCCCGATGGCATTACGGGGCCAGAAATGATGATTCAACTGCAAAAGCAAGCTGAACGTTTTGGTACCGATGTGAGACATGGTTGGGTAACCAAAGTCGATTTTTCTGGAGACGTCCATAAAGTTTGGGTCAATGGTGAAACTGAAATCCATGCAGCGACGGTAATTATCTCAACAGGTGCTTCAGCAAAATATTTAGGACTGCCATCTGAGCAAAAGTATTTACAATTAGGTGGAGGTGTTTCCGCTTGTGCTGTTTGTGATGGGTTCTTTTATAGAGATCAGGAAGTTGTCATTGTTGGGGCAGGAGATTCTGCAGCAGAGGAAGCACATTACCTATCTAAGCTTTGTAAAAAAGTGACGATGTTGGTGAGACGTGATGAAATGCGCGCTTCGAAAATTATGCAAAGCCGGGTTAAGAATACCGAGAATATTGAAATATTGTTTAATACAGAAACTGACGAGGTCTTAGGTGATGGACAGGTGGTTACCGGAGTGAAAGCTAGAAATAATATTACCGGAGCTATTTTTGAGATTCCTGCCACAGGATTTTTTGTGGCTATTGGTCATAAGCCCAATACAGATATTTTTAAAGATTATCTGGATTTGGATGCGACGGGCTATATTATCAATGCCGAACCCGGAACAAGTAAGACCAATGTTGACGGTGTATTTGTCAGTGGAGATGCTGCTGACCATGTCTATAGACAAGCTATTACAGCAGCAGGAACCGGTTGTATGGCGGCTTTAGATGCTGAACGCTATTTAGCAGCAAAGGAAGCCGATTTTGAGGTATCTACTTCGACCTATAATTAATAAAGTAATTATCATTACATAAAAAAAGCCGAAGCTAAATGCTTCAGCTTTTTATTTATAGATTCAAAGACCTATTTATTGTTGTTTCTTTTGAAGTTTAGCAGTATCCTCAAATTTGGTAATGGTAATAGCTGGACTTCCATAGAGGTAAATTTTACTAGTACCCGAAGCTGCGATAGTGATGCTTTCTATGGCATCTATAGTTAAATCGCTATTACCTTCTAAAACAGCATCCACCTTTTGGACATCGAACTTAGGACCACTAAAGTTAGTAGAGTTATCAATTCTAATCAAGGCACTAGTCGCTGAGCCATCGATGACCGCATCCGAACGTTGGTATAAATCAAAATCGGCAACTTTACTATTAACGAGTGCGTCTAGTTTACTATTATCACTCAGTTCAATCTTGGTAGAATCAGCAGTTAGATTTAAACGCGTTTTGGACTTGCCAGAACTCTTATAAACGAAGCTCTTGGCTTTAATATTTAAATACGCCCTAGAATTATCTGAAGTGGATAAGGTGGCATCTCCGAATTCCATAGATGTTAATGATCTAATTTCACCATTTCCATGAGTTTCTATATGTTTTAAGGCATCCCCATAGTTTACCGTGATATTAAGTCGTTTTTTAGTGGTGATGCGTACAGTTTCGACAAACCTGAGTACACCATCAACGACATCAAATTGTATAACATCATGTAAATTATCATCCGTCTCTATATTAACAGAGGGTTTACTGTTGTAGACTATTTCAATAGAGAAATCGCCGTCAACGATGATGGTATCAAAATCGTCTATATAGGTTTGTTTAATGGTGACGTTTCTATTACCTTTTATCTTTTCTTGCGCTGTAACGGTCGATGAAACAAGCACCATTACAACCAAAATAAGCAATACGTTTTTCATTTGTAGATCTTTATTATACTATAATTAGGACACAGATCAATGCTAATGTCACTTGTAAGGCTTTAAACAAAGATATACAAAAACCGCCCCAAACTCTATAAAAGAATTTAAGGCGGATTTAATTGATTGGTTATTAGTTGTTTATGTTGTTATTTTGATTAATATTATTACTCAATTACACTTTTTAATGCATTTTCTATTCTTGGAGCATGGCTCGCTCCCATAGAGACAAACACGGTTTCACCTCTATGAACTTGTTCGGCAATGATATCTATCATATGTTTATCTCTTGCTAAATTAGAGTCATTCCATATATCGTGTAGATAACCAGGATAACCATAACCAGCATTAAACGTTTTCCAGTTTAATTCTGGAAAATCAACATTCCATATGCTATCAATTTGCTGCCATTTGGATATGGAACCCTCTAATGCTTCATAATCTGTTCGTTCTTCAATTAAAGCTTGAAGGTTGTCTTCATTTTTTTTACTATCCGGTAACTGAAAAAATGGTCTTAGTGAATAAAACATAGCTAATCTTTTAGCTGAATGTTTTTTTGTTAATATTTGAATTTCGTCTTCTCTAGAGGGTTCCCAAGTATATAAATCTACACGGTCTCGCTTTGCTAGCATAGCGGTTAAACCGCCTTCCCCATATTTTTCGATGGGGTCATGCATCCATTTAAAGAAAAAGCCTAAGCGACCTTCTACTAGAGCGATGGTCGGTTGATGTTGTTTCCAATATAGGCTTATCGAATCAAATTGGCTGTGATTAGGATCATTGATGTGCTCTACGCCAACGATGATTGCTTTACCACCTGACTTTGAATCTAAAGTAAAGATGTATGGCCTTCTATGTTCGTTGACTACTTTCATATAGGCTTCCATATCCATTATGGGAATGCTTAGCACGACTTGCTTTTCAGTTTTGTAGTAAGATGGAGACCGCCATATCACATTAAAATGCAAGAGTAAAAAGACGCCTAGGACTAAAAGCAAAAAGAATACAATTACTTTTTTAAGCATTATTTCTCGGGTCCTACTTAGTTTCCTCTTACACTTCCAGAAGAGCTATCCGATTTGTTTACTTTTTCTGGGTTGCCTGAATATCTAATATCCGCTCCACTGGTCGCCCTAGCCGTTAATTCTTTCGAAGTATTGACCGAGATGTCTGCACCACTGGTGGCTTTCACCTTAGAGGTTTCTGCTTTTAGGTTGGAGGCTTTAATATCACTGCCACTAGTCGCTTCTGCTATTAATAGTTTCGTTGTACCACTAAGACTAATATCACTACCGCTAGTAGAATGACAGTTTAGGGTTTCGGTTTTAACATCCAACCGAATATCCGCCCCGCTAGTCGAATTCAGTTCTAAGGCATCGGTTTCTATGACATTTGTCGAGATGACATCACTGCCACTTGTAGCTTTAATTGCCGAAACTGTAACGATATTGAGATTTATCTTTCTGGATTTCGCACGTCGGATATTCTCTGTGGTATAAATTTTTAAAACGCCATTTTCTACTTCGGTCATAATTAATTCGTGTAGATTTTCATCGGCTTCTACACTTAATGCAACGTCATTACTTTGGGTAATGTAAAGGTCTAATCCCTGGCTGACCTTAATGGATTCGAAGTCGTCAGAAATAGTTCTGTCTTGTGTTACGACATTTCTATTTCCATCGACACCAGTGCCAAAGGAAATATTACAGGATAGCATAAAAATGCTTAAAATACTGGTTACTACAATTCTTACTAATGTGCTCATTTTTTTATTTTTTTGTGATTGATTTTATTGTTTAATTTTTGTGGCCTCTTCTACGATTTTACCGTTTTCACGAACGATAAATTTTTCGATGTCTCCTTGATCATTCGCCTTAAACTCAAAGGTCAATGGGGCTTGTGGATGTTCGAAAATGTTCTCGGATATGGCCACAATCGTTGCTGACATTTGTCCGGCTTTTATGTTTAGATGCTTTCCGTTAATCGAAATATTGACATCACCCGTATTCGGTGCTTTATAATTACCAGAGTAGGATTCTAGCAAATCATCAGAAATTGAAATACCACTTATTTCTTTTTCAACGTCTTTAGATCTGTGATTATAACTTATAACGCGCTTAATTTTCCATTTACCTTCATTATCAATGATCCATAAATGCGAAAACAGTGCATCATTATCGCTCTTTTCGTAGGTCATGTTCTCATCTGGAGAAAAGAAATGCTTTCCATTTTGTAAGGCGCCATAAAGTTTGCCGTTATTATACATAGGAAATACTTCTAAGCTTTCCTCAACGAGAAATCTATAGATCTTTTCTGGATTATCGGGGCGACAAATCCCATTTTTCATTGTATTTACAAATGCTTCTTTCGAATCTGTAATCCCACCTTTATCGTGATAGAATTCCAAATCGTCGAACATTAATTCGGCGCTTCGTTCCACCTCACATTTATTAAACCCTATCTTAAATAAGATACTGTCCTTTGCTTTTAAGGTTTTAAAAAGCTCAGAACTTTTGTCCACCTGTGCCGAAGCAGTACCGGATAACAGGAGTAATCCGATACTGCATAGCAAAAGTGATTTGATTGATTGGTTCATTTTCTGATTGATTATTAGACTATAAAGGTCCGTAGGTTTTTGATTGATTTATATTAAACTGTACTGAACTGTTGAATAGTTGTCTTCAATTGTCATTGACTTCTAAATCCACACCGTTTTCGTCAATGGTTAGACTGACGTCAGGTTGCTCTTCATTAGACGACGGTTCTGTCGTGGAGGTTTCAATAATTTCTTCCTCTTCTTTATTTTTTTCTACACAATCCAAGCATTCCGTATCATCTTCAATGATTTTTAAATAATGCTCTTCCATTCCATTATCCAATATATCATTGAAATAACTTGAGTTTCTATGGTAGCTATAGGTGTTATCATCCGCGTAAAGCACGCTTCCTTCTGGTAAATAAAGAATGACTAATACCTCTTGATCGCTAAACTTGTTTTCAATGTCTGTCGTTAAGAATGGATCTAAGGTGAGTTTGCCATTACTTAGTTCATAATTGTAATTGATGCTCTCTGCTCTTGATTTGGCTGCATTATAACTGCTTCCCCGTGCTTGCTTTTCGAGAACAATCGTGGCTAACGAATCTTTGGTCGATCTTACAACGAGTCTGATATCCGTAGATTTAATCGTACGCCCATTTTCATCTTCTACGAGTCTATAATAGTTATTACGTCTGTAATAATAACCATTGTAAGGATCAGTTGCCATGCTCAATCGTATAGTATCATTTGCGGTGATATTTAGCTGTTCTTTCACTGTGGCTTTGGCATCAAAGGCATGTTCGGTCGCTTGCTTCACTCCTATGACGAATAAGCCTATGATTGCCATTAACCAGAGCCCCAAAAGTGTGAATTTGGCGATGTTACCAATGGATTTTAAGTTGTTGACCAAAATCTTTAAGCCTAAATAAAAGACAAAGAAGAAGGGTATACCTATGGCAAATAACAAGAGCATGGACATTAACCACATAGGAATATCAGCTGCATTTGCAGCATCTATGAAGTCCGTTCCTGGAAAATAAACGATATCTGTAACGCCAACGGTAAAGAACGCGACAATCAAGCTCAATAAGGTGCTAATACCAACGATAATGAGTATAATTCCAATGAACTTGGCGATGACCTTTAGAAAGAACATAAATATGTTTCCTAGCGTGTCAAAGAACGTTTGCGAACTTGATTTTATGCGATTGCCTTGTTTTTGGAAATCGACATTTTTTACACTTTCAGAGATATTATCCGATACATTTTCGAACCCCTCCTTTATTTTTTCGCCTTGTTTTTTAAAATCGACATTTCTTACGGTCTCTGAGACTGATTCAATACCGTCTTTAATTTTTTTTTCAATGTTACTGATGTTCACAGGGTCACCACTCATGGTTAGCTTTTCGGCTGTGGTTTTGGCTTCTGGTACTAAGGCCCAAAAGATGAGATATATGAATATAAAGGTACCTCCAGAACCTATGGCTAACAATAACCAGATCAATCGCATCCAAATGGATTCTATGCCAAAATAATGGCTCAACCCTGCGGCAACACCACCTATGTAAGAGTTGTCTGTGTCTCTGTATAGTTTTTTTGTAGGTCTAGAACTGTAAGTGGTTCTGGATCGTGGCTCATCTTCAAAAATTTCATCATCGACCAGATAATCTTCTGGTTGTCCCATTATAGTGATGACCTCGTCCACAAGTTTAATCCCTACAACTTGTTTTTCGTTTTGTATACGTTCTGAAAATAACTCAGCGATACGTGCTTCGATATCCGCAATAATTTCCGAACGGCCTTGAGAGTCTGTAAATGAACGTTTTATAGCCTCAAGATAGCGTGATAATTTAAGATATGCATCTTCATCGATATGAAAGAATACACCTGCTAAATTTATATTGACTGTTTTATTCATTTTTTTGTTGTTTTTGTACGTGTTACTAGGTTAACTGCATTTTGTAATTCACTCCAAGTTGTGTTTAACTCCTTAAGAAACAGTTTGCCTGTTTCGGTAAGACCGTAATATTTTCTTGGCGGTCCAGATGTGGATTCTTCCCAACGGTAGCTGAGTAATCCTGCGTTTTTTAATCTTGTTAATAGTGGATATATGGTTCCTTCTACAACAAGCATTTTTGCGTCCTTTAAAGTCTCAAGAATCTCTGCAACATAGGCATCTTCATCTCTTAAGATGGACAAGATGCAATACTCTAGAACACCTTTACGCATTTGTGCTTTTGTGTTTTCTATTTTCATGTGTATCTTTTATTTTAATCTAAGGCCACATGCAGTGCGCGCATTGACATTGAGATGATTAATTAATAGTTTGTTTAGCGCTCGTGTCATAATCTAAGGGTCTTAAATTCGATTAAACTGTTCATTTTTTTGTGCTGAATTTATTTCAGTATTGATTGACTTTTACACCAAAGCTTAAAGCGTAGGTGCATTGATTGATGAATATTGTGTTTTACTTTAAAAAATTAATGGTTAAAGGATATTTATAAAGCCCTCCGTCTCTGGCCGTCAAACTCGCTTTTACAATAAGCGCTAATTCTACTATAAAGGCCAATATGGCTAAGGCTCCCAAACCACCTCCTATATACAATAGTGGAGAAGGTTCACCGACATTGATATGGAAGTTATGAAACCCGTGAAAGTCGATAACATCCAAACCTCTAAAAAGTTTAAAGATGAAAAAAGGAACACTTATAGTCCCTATAACTATAGCGTATAGCAAAATGCTAATTTGAAAATTAATAGCCTGCTTTCCATGCTTATCTATAAAATCTGATTTATCCTTATTGGCGGCCCATAATACAATAGGACCTATAAAATTTCCAAAGGGGATAATGAATCTTGAAAACGTGGAAAGATGTATAAATGTCGCTAAGTTTTTATGATGATTGTCTATCATTTTTAAAAGTATATAATAGTTGCTTATACAAATATATGTCTTTTAGAAGGTATTATGTTACGCATAGTACTAAAAATTAACATTTTTTTAACATTGGTGAGGTTAAAATATTTGGACTATTTTAGTGCGAAATCAAACTGAATTTTATGACCATATCACCATCAAAACTCAATACCTATCTGCTGTTTAAACTGCCTTCTGCTTATTTTACAGGAGTGCGGACCAAACATATTGATGATACGACTTGTGTGGTTTCCGTGAAGCATCGTTGGATCAATCAAAATCCATTTAAGTCGATGTTTTGGGCAGTGCAAGGTATGGCAGCAGAATTAACCACGGGTGCTTTGGTCATGAAAAAAATAAGAGAGCGTGGTAAAAAAATATCCATGCTTGTGGCTAATAATAATGCCACTTTTACCAAAAAAGCAACCGGAAGAATAACCTTTACGTGCGAAGAGGGCCATAAGATAGACGAGGCTATCGATAAGGCGATTTCAACCGGTGAGGGCCAAACCGTATGGTTGAGTGCCAATGGCGTTAATAAAGATGGGGTAGAAGTATCATCGTTTAATTTTGAATGGACATTAAAAGTGAAAAGTTAGAAGTACGAAGTTAGGAGTTTGAGGTCACAACTTATTTGTCATTGCGGGGAGTGAGGAACGAACGACGTGGCAATCTCAATTTTTTTTGTAACAAAAAACTATAGAATTCAACTTATTAACAAATCAACTTAAAAAGAAGAAAAAAATGGAAAAATTACCAGACTTTACCGATAGAAATGCTCACGAAATTGATTATCGTATTTATGGTGAAGAAATGCAATATGTAGAAATAGAACTCGATCCACAAGAAGCCGTAATTGCGGAATCTGGAAGCTTTATGATGATGGACGATGGCATAAAAATGGATACCATTTTTGGTGATGGTTCACAAAAGGATAAAGGCTTTCTAGGCAAGATATTAGGAGCGGGAAAACGTATTCTCACGGGTGAGAGCTTATTTATGACCGCCTTTTATAATGACCTTTCGGGAAAACGCAATGTGTCCTTTGCCTCACCTTATCCGGGCAAGATTATCCCTATAGATTTAAATGAATTTAGAGGGAAATTCATCTGTCAAAAGGATGCCTTTTTATGCGCAGCAAAAGGGGTGAGTGTTGGTATAGAATTTTCAAAAAAATTAGGACGAGGTTTATTTGGAGGTGAAGGCTTTATTATGCAAAAATTAGAAGGTGATGGTATGGCCTTTGTTCATGCAGGAGGTACTATGGCAGAGAAGACTTTACAACCTGGCGAAACGCTTCGCGTCGATACCGGTTGTATTGTCGGTTTTACCCAAGATGTCGATTATGACATTGAATTCGTAGGCGGTATTAAGAATTCTATTTTTGGAGGTGAAGGACTGTTCTTTGCCAAGTTAAGAGGTCCAGGAAAGGTCTATATCCAGTCCTTACCATTTAGTCGATTGGCTAATCGGATTATTGCCTCTGCGCCACGCGCTGGAGGAAAGGATAGAGGAGAGGGAAGTATACTTGGTGGCTTAGGTGATTTGTTGGATGGGGATAATCGATTTTAAATAACAACAATAAAATCAGATACTTAGCTTGTAAGAAATGGCTTTGTTATTTTATTGTTTTCATCGATAGATTCCAACTTTTAACATAATAAGCTGTTAAACTTTATACGAAGATTTCCAACGAAAACGTTTTTTTTCTATCTTAGGAGAAGAATTGAAACCATAGCCTATAGAGAGAATTACCTTTTTGTTGAACCTAAAACTAAGTATTACTTATGGCGAGAGCAATGTTTGAGTACACTAAAACTGTACTTAAAAAGGTGAGTTTTGATGCGACATTATTCTGCAGAGAAGTGGAAAAAGCAGTAAAGCGGTTACTGCCTCACGAACTAGAAGAATTGAGAATTTTTATTCTGTCCCTAATCAATCAAAACCCAGAATTAAATAAAAGTTTAATTTACTTGAAAGCATAAAAAAAAGCGACTCACGAGTCGCTTTTTTTAGTCCCTAAACTTATCTTTGTCCAAAATCAATTCAGCTGAAAAAGTACATCGTTTTCATATTACTTTTATCCTTTGCTTTGCGTCCAATATATTTCGTGGGTAACGTATTGTACTATCAACTTAATATTGATTACATCATAGAAACCTACTGTATAAATAAGGATCAGCCAGAACTACAATGTAATGGGAAGTGTCATTTAGCCAAGCAATTAAGTGTCACTGATGATGAGGCCTCAGGAGAAACGTCCATGTTTAGCGTGCTGCATGAAGCCTTTTACCCATTATTTTTCCAAAGTGATAAGCACCCAAGCGAAAACGAATCCCATGATTTAAGAACTTTAGAGTATTGGACATATCAATCCAATTTAAAGCATCTATATATTTACGATTGTTTTCAACCACCAGAAATGGCCGTTTAACTTCCGCATAAGTCTAAGACTTAATTTTCAAAAAAATACAAAAACTTAAAGAGGAACTGTTCGATGTAAAAGCATTATGAACAGGATTCCCATGGCTCTTTGCGAGTCAAAAAACTATAAGAATGAAACAAATTATATCTGCCATAGGTATTATGGCAACATTTATGCTTTGCGCGCAAGAAACAGCACAAACATCAGAACAATGGAAAAGTAATAGACCGGATGGTCATGCCCCAATATCTGTAATGGGTGATCACATGCATAACAAAGGTGGTTTTATGCTCTCCTACCGATATATGCACATGAATATGGAGGATTTATTGAGAGGGACAGATGATGAGGCTTTTGCTGATGTTTTGGTCCCTAATGGTGGGGATTATATGGTAACTCCAACCAATATGCCTATGGATATGCACATGCTTGGTGCTATGTATGCCATAAATGACAAAATTACCTTTATGGCAATGTTGAACTACATAAGTATGGAAATGGACCACATAACGGCAATGGGCGGGACGTTTACCACGGAGTCCACTGGTTTTGGTGATACTAAGATTTCTATGCTATACCGTTTTTTCAATAAAAATAGACAACAATTGCACGGTCAGATAGGCTTATCCATCCCAACAGGAACCATACAGAATGAAGACGTGACTCCTGCCTCTAATGGTCAGGATGTCATTCTGCCTTATCCTATGCAGATCGGTAGTGGTACTTTAGACCCAGAAATTGCTTTGACCTATTTATGCCAAGGTGATCTGTTATCTTTCGGGACGCAATTGAGAGGGACGTTTAGATTTGGTGAAAATAGCAACGAGTATCGTTTAGGAAATCGGTATGCGCTCAATAATTGGCTAGCTGTTAAAGCTACGGATTGGCTTAGTTTTTCGGCCAGAGTAGAGGGTGTTGTTGTCGGCGAAATAGAAGGGAGCAACCCGGATTTGAACCCCGGTATGGTCATTACTGCGGATACCGATAATTCTGGAGGAACGTTTATAAACTCGGGATTAGGGTTTAATCTTTATGCGCCAACAGGAGCTTTAAAGGATTTAAGGTTAGGCGTTGAATTTGCGACTCCTTTATTACAAGATTTAAATGGCGTACAATTGAAAACGAAAGAAACCATTACTGTCGGTTTACAGTATGCTTTTTAGGTCAACTATATTAGAATTATTAAAATCCCTCTATTAGAAGAGGGATTTTTTTATTTAGACAGTGGACTAATAATTTGAACATCGCTGAATGCGATAGCCCCGCGAATGATTCCGGAAATCACATTATGCATTGCATCAATAATTTGCATTTTTAACTCACTTTTGTGATAGATAATACTGACTTCTCTTGCTGGTGAGGGTTCGGTAAAATGCCTTAAATTAGGATTCAGTTTTTCTTTTATATCCAAAGTGTGTAGATAGGGAAGAAGCGTCATGCCCATTCCTTCGTTAGAGAGTTTAATAAGTGTTTCTATACTACCACTTTCTAACTGAAAGTTCTCATCGATTTGATCCTTGAAGGTTTTACATAAATTAATGACGCCTTCTCTAAAACAATGGCCATCTTCCAAAAGGAGCATATCTTCAATTTCCAAATCAGAAACTTCAATAGTCTTTTTGTCTCTTAATCTATGGCTATTGGGAATATACGCCACAAAAGGTTCATAATATAACACACGCTCTTTGATGTTGTCATTTTCTAGAGGTGTTGCTGCAATAGCTGCGTCTAAATGCCCATCATTGATGCGTGTTAAAATTTCTTCGGTGGTTAACTCCTCTATTTTTAATTTCACCTTAGGGTATTTCTTAATGAAGTTCTTTAAAAACATAGGAAGTAAGGTTGGCATTATCGTTGGAATAATGCCTAATCGAAATTCGCCTCCAATAAACCCTTTTTGCTGGTCTACGATATCCTGAATACGCTCGGCTTCGTTAACAATATTGCGCGCCTGAAATACGATTTTACGTCCAACATCGGTCAATTCAATAGGCTTTTTGCCTCTATCGAAAATAACTACATCGAGCTCGTCTTCTAATTTTTGAATTTGCGTACTTAAAGTCGGCTGAGTCACGAAGCACTTTTCCGCAGCTTTAGTAAAGTTTTTATGCTCGGCAATAGCGAGTGCATATTTAAGTTGCGTAATGGTCATTATAATTGATTTAGGCTATAAAAATACAAAAACCATTGTTGTTTTCTATGATAATGAAACAAAAAAAGCCTTCAAGAATGACCTTGAAGGCTAACTAATCAACTTACAAACTTAATTCGTAATCAAATTACTCTACTACTTTGATTAACGTTTTTAGTCGCAGTCTTTTTCTAGAGCAATAAACTCGTTATTAGACTCTAATAATATATATTCTTCACTACATTGAGCGACTGTCCAGTCAAGGTTAGAAATTGTATCTAATGGCTCAGGTAGCACAAAAGACATAGATAATACACCACTAGGATTACTTGCTATTTCCCAAGTTCCGGATATAGCTGTGCCATCTCCTAACTCAACAGTAAGGGTACCATCCGCATTAAAAATCGCATCTAGCGCTTCATTTTGTGATAGTAGGCTAGCGTATACATACCATTCGCATTCTGCTAAATTGCTTACGATATCATTTTCGTCGCAATTCAGAGACCCGTCATTTTCACAGTCAACAACATCACTTTCATCAAAGCCTAAACACAGGGCAAAACACAAATTAGGGAAAACTTCAACTACGGTTTCACCAGTAGCAGTGGTCATCTCAATACACACTGGGTCTATAGGTTGGTCTTCACATTCTTCACACTCGTCATCATCATAATCGTCGTAATCATCATAGCAATCTTCTAAAATATCTTCAATATCCTCTGGATCATTAATCGTAACGACGGTTTCATCTCCTAAAGTTACTGTGATAGGATAGACAAAATCGAAAACATAAACATCGTATAAGGCTGTAGCCAATTCCTCTTCAGAATTAATCGTAATAACGTCTCCATTTTCAGTAATTACGGATACTGGAAAGTTAAGTTCAAAACATTCAACACCACCGCCAACATAATAATCATCTTCGCAATCATCTACAAAATCATTTTCTGTAAATCCGTCTTCTATGGCATAGCATTCGTTAGGATAGGTAACAACAAATGTTTCTCCACTTGGGTCTGTAACTACCACGCATACTGGATCGTAATCTTCATCACAATCATCAATATCATCATCGTCAAAAGCGCAACTCAATAGTAGCTCTATAAATTCTTCTTCATCATCTATGGTTTCGACTTCGATGCTGTCTGAATCATCGTCAAATGTTTCAACGTCGAAAGGAAATGCTATACCGTTTATGTATAGCTCGTCAGTTGAACCTAACATAACCTCGATTAACCCGTCTAAGTCTTCAACCGTTACTGTCGTACCATTGTTATAGGACAATGTTAAGGGATAAACAAAATCAAAGCAGAAATCCAGAACAATATTACCGGCAGGATTATTCTCTACACTAATATTGCCATTTAAATCAAATTGAGTACTCAACTGACTTAAGGCGGTTGTGATTGATGTACTTTCCTCGGTTTGTTGTTGCTGTCCGTCGTCAACAGGCTCATTGTTTGTACAAGATGTAACGACAAAAAGTGCTACAAACATACTTAAGATAGCAAATTTTAAATTTTTCATTTTAATAGTTTTTGGTTTAAAAGGTTTGAAAAATGTTTTCTTGAGGTTAATCGCTAATAAGACAACCCGAAAAAAAAAAACCCTACTTTTTCTCAAATTATTTTTTTCATAGTTTTGAAAAATTAACCTCAAAACAGCTAATGTCTAGCGATAAACGCAATATTTGTCACTCAAAAACCTTTGAATTTATATACAATACCTACGCAAAGGATATAAGGCGATTTCTTTTTTTTAAAACCCAAGATATCAATAAAGCTGAAGACTTGATGCAAGATGTTTTTATAAAGCTCTGGAATAATTGCGGAAGTGTAAATTATGATAAGGTAAAGTCTTATATCTTTAGTATAGCCAATAATATGTTCTTGAATACCGTAAAACACGAAAAAGTAGTTCAGGATTACAACAAACGCAACAGGAAAGAAGATACAAATGAATCTCCGGAGTTTATTATGTTGGAGAAAGAGTTTATGGAAAAGTTAGAAGCGACGATTGCTAGTTTGCCAGAGAAACAGCGAGAGGTATTCTTGATGAATCGAATAGAAAAGAAGAAATACAAACAGATAGCAGAGCAACTTCAGATTAGTGTTAAAGCTGTAGAAAAGCGGATGCATCTGGCGCTTACGACTATGCGAAAAGAAATAGGTGACATTTAATTTTTTAAAGTAGGGTTTTTTGATAGTCAGTTGTCTTAATTTTAGAAACGTATGAAAAACGAGCATGTACATAACAATTCGGAGACCTTTTTGGCCCAATGGCTAGAAGGCCAACTTACAGATGAAGCACTTAAGAATCTGGTGAGTGAGGAGGATTATATAGCTTATTTAAAAATAAGACAAGGCTTAGATGTTCGTGAACAACTCGAAGCACCTGTTGATGGATCGTTTTCAAAAATTCAAGAACGTATTTCAAAAAAGAAGGCTAAGGTAAAACCACTTTACACCAATTGGGCTATTGGTATTGCCGCATCTGTCCTAGTGTTATTTGGTCTATTTACATTTTTAGATGCTGATGAGGTTATTGTTGAAACTGGATATGGCGAACATAAAACCTTGGTACTTTTGGACGGTTCTGAAGTGATTTTAAATGCTAAGTCAAAGCTCACTTATGATGAAAGTACCTGGGATAAGGAGCGCAAGCTATTTTTAGAAGGCGAAGCTTATTTTAAAGTCGCTAAAGGGAAGACCTTTGTTGTTAATACGGATCAGGGCGCCGTATCAGTTTTAGGAACGCAGTTTAATGTTAATTCGAGAAGTAACTTTTTTGATGTGGTTTGTTACGAAGGAAAAGTTGGTGTTAAAACATCAGAATTTGAGACTGTGCTTTTACCCAATGACGTGGTTAGGTATGTTGATGGACGAGTTACTGAGGTCATCAGAAGCTTAGAAAAAGTACCGACTTGGATCCACGGAGAAAGCAGCTTTAATAGTGTACCGCTACGTTACGTTATCAAAGCATTAGAGGATCAGTACCAAATTAATTTTGATGCTGGTGCTGTCAACGATTCGGAAATTTTTACAGGTAGTTTTCCACACGATAGCCTAAATATAGCTTTAAAGACTGTCTTTGAGACACTCAATATAACGTATCATGAAAAAGAAAAACGTAACATTAAACTGAGGTATAAAGAATGAGGTTAATATATATCTTGGCCTTAATGTTACTTCCTACACTAGCCTTTTCACAAGAAGAGGCTTTTTACATTGAATTTGATGATGTTAGCTTACAAGATGCCATAGCGGAGATTGAGAATGTCTATGATGTCCGCTTTTCGTTTAAAGACGATTATATAAAAGACAAGAGAATTTCACTTGACGGCAAAGCGCGCACCTTATCAGAACTTTTAAATATACTTCAAGATCTAACAAATCTTTATTACCAACTTGTTGAGGGACGCTATATCATAGTGAGTGTGCAGCAAGATACCATTGTGGTCACTGAAACACTAGATAAAGTGGTTGTTAAAAGTTATATCGCAAAAGGTATTGAAAAGAATAGTGATGGAACCTATAAACTTTATCCTTCGCGATTGGGAATTTTACCGGGATTAATTGAGCCCGATGTTTTAGAAAGTATCCAGTTATTACCCGGAGTATTGAGTCCCAACGAGACCGCTTCGGGCTTTTTTGTTAGAGGGGGATATGCTGACCAAAATCGATTGCTCTGGGACGGAATAAACATTTACCACAAAGGTCATCTTTTTGGAATGATATCTCCCTTAAACCCTAATGTGGCGTCAGAGATAAAATTTATAAACAAAGGGTCTCATGTGCGCTATGGAGAGCGGTTATCGAGTGTTATCGATATTAGCTCAAAGACCGAAATATCCAATGACATTAAGGCAGAACTAGGAGTGAATGGCATGAGTGCAGATGCGATTTTAGAATTGCCATTGATTAAAGATAAACTAAGTGTTCAAGCATCACTGCGGCATAGCTACACAAGTATTTTAGAGACCTTTACGTTCGATCAGTTGGCCGACAAAGTATTTGAAAGTACAAAGATTAGCCAGAACGACAATGGAGACAATGATTTCTCATTTTTAGACTATAATGTGAAGCTCAACTACAAGCCGAATACTAAGAACCATTTTTTCGCCAGTATTATACATATTGATAATCAACTCGACTATATCTCTAATGAATCTGAAACCGATAGGGACTTTAATGACCTTTTGACCATTAGGAATACGGGCTATGGTTTGGGTTGGAATGTCATCTGGAATGATAAACTAAGGCAATCTACCCAAGCTTTTTTCTCTGATTATGCATTCGACTACAACTTCATCACTTTCGAAAATGATACACAAGTTTCGGATTTTGAAAAGAGAAATGTCATATTTGATTCGGGCATATCTACCGAACTAAACTATAAGGCTTCAGAGCAATTTAACTATGATTTGGGCTATCAATACACCCTAAAGGATGTGTCTTATGCCTTTATAAATAGAGCGGATTTAACCTTTGTTCTTGATGCGGAGGCGCAAATTGTCCAAACCCATAGTGCTTATGCGAATGTCGATTTTAAAAATCCTAAATTCTTGGATGTTTCTTTAGGTTTGCGAAGTACGTATTTTCAGGAATTAGACGCCGTTCGCTTTGAACCGCGATTATTAGTATTTAAGGCTATTAACGAACGCTTTAAGCTTCAGGCCAGTGCTGAGATGAAAAATCAGATTATTAGTGAAATTGATGAGACCGTTTTTAGTGATTTATCTTTAGAAAATAGAGTTTGGCGCTTGGCCAATGGTGATAATTCGCCCATTATAAACAGTAAGCATGCCTCTTTTGGGTTTATCTATTCTAATAGCACTATTAGCTTTGATGCCGATGTCTATTATAAGCGATTGGAAAATGTTTCCGCTTTATCACTTGGTTTCTTAAATCCAGAAAGTATAGGTTTTAATATCGGAGATCAAAATATTTTTGGTGCTGATGTCTTTCTAAAAAAACAATTCAATGGATTTGACTCATGGATTAGTTATTCATACAACAGAGCCAGAAGTCAATTTAATAACCTTAATAACGGTGATTCTTTTAAGTCTAAATCTAATATTACACATGCTGTTTCCTCTGCATTGAGTTATAAGTTGGATGGTTTTCAAGTGGCATTGGGTTGGAAATGGCAAACAGGAAGACCATTCACTCTGGCTGAGGTAGGTGAGGACGGTCTTGAGTTTAACAATGGGGTTAATACAGGGCAATTACCCGTATATCATCGCTTGGATCTGTCTTCTACCTATAGCTTCAAGATGTCTAAGCGTAATACCTTGAGAGGTAAGGTGGGTGTTTCTATTCGGAATCTTTATAATAGGAATAACTTGATTTCTCGAGAGTATCGAGGGAACAACAGTTTGGATGATCCTGTTGAACTGATTGAACGCTTTTCTATTGGGATTACCCCTAACTTTATGTTTAGGCTCTACTGGTAGACCATATAAAAAACCTTCAAAAACTATTTGTTTTTGAAGGCTTTATTTTTTTGATTGATGAAGCGGTATGCTAGAAACGAATATTGAATTCTAAGTCTTCGCCCTCAACCTTAAATTTAGCATCATCGTATTGCGGTGGCCCCATAGCCATCACGTTATTCGATATTCCAAAGGATTCCTTTGGCATTCCATTTTCCTGGAAGTCCATACGCTTATTGTCGTTGGCATCGTGCATGGCCAAGATGGCGTACTCTCCTGGTAGTACATTCTCAAATTTGATGGTGACTTTTCCATCCTTGATTTCTGTTTCGGCATCCATAACACCGTTTCCTTTCATAAAAGTTTCGGAAGTGTGGAGCGACATTAAAACTTTCCCTTCGTCACTTGTTACATTATCTATGGTCACTGTAATAGTTACACCTTCATCTTGTGAGAAACCTATTAAGGTGGTTAATGCTAGAGCTAAAGTTAAAACTAGATTCTTCATGATATTCGTGTTTTTAATGGTTATTTATTTGTGTGCTTCTCCAACGAAACTTTTGCCTCCTTCGTCGAAATTATGCTACGAAGGCCGAAAGTGAAGTCGGATTGACGATTCAAATATCCAACAAACCTTAACAAAGGCATAATCTGTTTTACTGAAATGTATTTTTATGAGGATGAATTGTAGTTTGGCAGTAAGCAGTAAGCAGTAAGCAGTAGGCAGTGGCCCGTTTATTTGCTTATGTGTTGATTTGTTTATTCGTCAATCAACAAACGAAAATTGCAGATCGTTAGAGTAACCCTCTTGCTTTTATCTCCAAATACTTATTAATGGTATTGATGGTTAAATTTTGAGGCGTGGTCAAAATAGTTTGGATACCGTGTTTTTGAAGTTCGTTGACAATTAACTTCTTTTCATACATAAACTTCTCTGCAATAGTCTTTTGAAAAATCTCAAAGGTATTGTGGGCCTCTACGCTGGTCAGTTTTTCGAGTTCTGTATTTTCAAAAAAGATGACCACTAACAAGTGATTTTTAGCTATGGCTTGTAGATATGGTAATTGCCTGTGCAAGGCATCTAGAGTCTCAAAATTGGTATAGAGTAGAAGCAGACTACGCTGTGTGATGGTTCTTTTAACATCTATATATAATCTTGAAAAATCAGATTCAGAGAAATCTGTATTCACATTATACAAGGTCTCTAGAATTTTGTTCATTTGCGTAGGTCTACGCTCTGCCGTTACCCTATTTTCCACTTTTTTAGAAAAGGTAAACATCCCGGCTTTATCTTGTTTTTTCAGAGCCACATTGCTAATCACCAATGTGGCGTTTATAGCATAATCCAGAAGGCTTAAACCTTCAAAAGGCATTTTCATAGCTCTGCCTTTATCGATGACACTATAGACAGGTTGTGAACGCTCATCTTGATATTGGTTGACCATTAATTGATTGCGTTTTGCTGTGGCTTTCCAATTGATATTTCTTATATCATCACCGGGAACGTAATCTTTGATTTGCTCAAATTCCATAGTGTGACCAATGCGACGTATCTTCTTTAGTCCATATTCGAACAATTTATTGGAGAAGGCGATAAGCATATATTTTCGCAATTGCAGAAAAGAGGGATAATTAGGTACCATCGCGTCCTTTGCAAATTGAAAACGTCTGGTAACCAATCCTACGGGTGAATTGACATAAATATTGAGATGTCCAAAATAGTATTCGCCGCGTTCGAGAGGTCTTAAGGTGTAGGTAATTTTCTTTTCCTGGTGTTTGTCGAGCTGTGTTTTAATCTCAAAATCGCGTTTTTGATATTGGAATGGTAGCTCATCAATAAGCAGTAGTTCAGTTTTGTAGTTATAGTTGTTAGTAAGTGTCAGTGCTATCGGGTTGTCATCACCATTGCTCAACTTCTCGGGAAGTATGCGGGAAGCGGAAATTCCCTTTTGTTTAAAGAGCAAAATAAGATCGACGATTACGAGTCCTAGAGCAACAAAAAACAAAGCTTTAACCATACTTAATAAGCCCGGATAGATGTAGGATAAGATAAATAGTGCTACGAATGCCATAGCCACTAGGAAAAACCGAAAGGTTAAATAGGTATGTTTAAAGAGACGTTTCACTATCTAGGAATCTCAATAGTCTCTAAGATTTGATCGACCACTTTATCGACTGTAAAGGCTTCCATTTCACGCTCGGGTGTCAATACCAAGCGATGTTTTAAAACAGCTTTAGAACAACGTTTTATATCATCTGGAGTTACAAAGTCTCTACCGTTAATGGCAGCATTGGCCTTAGAAGCATTTAAAATGGCAATAGACGCCCTTGGCGAGGCTCCTAAGTAAAGATTGGCATTGTTACGCGTATTTGTCACAATGGAAGCGATGTAATTTAAGAGGTTGTCTTCAACGATAATTTGCTTTATTAAGGCTTGATATCTTTTAATGGCATCTGATGATAATACCGCCGAAATGGTATCCAAATCCATCACATCCTGTCTTTGATGGTTTTCCATTAAGATTTGTACTTCATCTTCAAGTGAAGGATAGTCGACTTCAATCTTAAACAAAAAACGGTCTAGTTGGGCTTCTGGTAATCTATAAGTACCCTCTTGTTCGATTGGGTTTTGTGTGGCAAAAACCAAAAAAGGTAGTGCCATGTCATAACGTTCACCATCCATAGTGATTTGGCGTTCTGCCATAACCTCAAATAAAGCTGCTTGGGTTTTCGCGGGAGCTCTGTTGATTTCGTCAATGAGCACTATATTTGAAAAAATAGGGCCCTTTTTATATTCAAACTCATTGGTTTTTACATTAAAAATTGAGGTCCCCAATATGTCACTTGGCATTAAATCTGGCGTAAACTGGATACGGCTAAAACCGACATCCATAGTTTTGGCCAATAACTTTGCTGTCACAGTTTTTGCAACACCGGGAACACCTTCTATAAGGGAATGGCCATTGGTGAGAATTGAAATAATTAAAAGTTCAATCATTTCATTTTGTCCTACAATAAACTTGGCAATTTCTTCCTTAATCTGTCCAACACTGTCTTGTAAAGGTTTTAAATCTATACGGTTTTTGAAATCCTCTGAAGCGTTTTCAGGGACCTGAGGTGTGGTGTTTATGTCCTTTGGGCTTGTCTCATCCAAGGGATCGGATGACGGCGTATTTTGATCTTCCATTATAATCTATGTTTTGTAAAATGTTCTATTTTTTTGTTTAATTCTATAAGCTCTTGTTCAGTATGGTAGGTCTTAGATTTTAAAAAGACCAAATAATCAATCAAGGCTTTGGTGTCTTCTTTGGAGTTGGTCGACTTAACGCTTAATTTTTCTATAAAACTTTGGTTCAGTTGATTTGTGTCGAGATAATAGGTTCTACGTACAAACTCTAAAAAGTACGCTATCTTTTTTTCAATAATATTTGAGAAATCTCCATGCTGATAATAAAGTTCACCAATGGTTTTGGTAAAATCTACGGTAGCATTTTCTAGTTTGCCAATCACTGGAATAATACGCTGTGTGCGTTTTCCCCTAAAAATCACAAACAGAATAAGACCAAACATACTCATATAAAAGGCCCATTTTAAAGCACCGTTTTGGAGTATAAATCGCAATGGGCTTGTAATGACTTTTCGGCCGCTTTTATAATTATTATCCCAAATAATTTGCTGTTTGGGAAGGTAAGACAACACAGTAGCTGTATAGTCTTCCTTGTCTGCCATAAGGTGGTAATTGGTGAAGGCAAATGGATTGGTATGCAATATAAATTGTCCTCCATTTTCGCCGATAGCCACGTTTACGAAATTTGGATGCGTTTCTTCAATGTCGTCATCGTCCTTGGTGGTAATTGTACCTAAAACCGTGGTGTTTAAGGTGTCTATAGAACTAAAATGGCTATTCTCGATGACATCCTTGAACTGGCGATTGTTTTTTTGGAGGGTGGGGTTTGTGAATTTATGGTCAGACGCCTTTTTGTAAAGGTTCCCATAGCGACGTTCCACAGCAATATTAAGCGAATCGAGCACGTTGCCATAAAAAGAATTTCCACTCATAAAAATGGTATTGCCTTTTTCAGCGAAGTCCATCAAAGTTTTTGACTCTTCCCTGTCAAAACTGAGGTAATTGTTAATAAAGATGAGTGTTTTTAAGGTTGACGTATCTGAACGTTTTAGATATTCATATATGTTGCGTTCAGAGGTCAATATTTCGTCATCGGTGAATGTTTCCAGTTCATTGAATACAATATAGCAACCTAGAGGAATTTTATCAGCAGCTGAGTAAGAATCACGCCAATTAATGGCTTTGGGTTTGGTGACTTCGGCAATCATCATAAAAACTATGACCGCGGCAATAATATAGAGTGCTATTTTAGAACGCTTATCCACGCTGCGTCGTTTTTATGAGTTGGTTGAAATCGTTTTTGTTTTTGTTGAAGCTCTCTTCGTCAATCGGAAATTCCCCATACCAGACATAATCGTAGATATAAGATATGCGCTTAAACAAGGCCTTTAATTTTGAATCTTTAATTTCGTTGAGATAATCGGTATTGGTTTTGTCGTAATGCCATTCTATGGCCTTTTTATTGGTTAGAGCTTTTAAAGACTTAAGATACATATAGCGCGTAGCCAATCGATAATTATTGTCCTTTAGGGCTTGTTTAATAAGTCGATCAAAATCGACCTGTTCAATGTTTTCTTCTACATAATTAAAGCCCTCAATGGCTCTGTCTTCAGTTTTAAATACTGAACTTACAGGATTTTGTAGTAAGAATTTTATCAATAGGTAAAACACAATGACGCCCAATAGCCCATAAACGATATATTCTAAGGTTTGGTAATCCAAAAAGCTAATATCAAATCCAAATACATCACTTAACCAATTAAAGAAAGATCTTAAAATACGCTGTATTAAGTTAATGCCACCTGTATCATTGATAGAATAGTTAAAGTCGTCTCCAGCATAATTATCCTTAAAATTATCCTTAAAGTAGGTGACCTCCAGAGCCGAAGAATCCCTTTTTATGATGGCATCTTGCGCATTCAGGTTTAGGGCATATATCAATACCAATACAAATAGGCCTCTATGTTTTAAGTTGGATTTAATCATTAACGCCAATTTGATCTATTTTCTCTTGAAGAAAGGTGTTGTACTTCATTTCGTATAGGTTGTAATACAAGATCCCATACGATAATTGGGTCAATCCTTGGGTGAAAATAAAAACGAGCAAGACAACGGCAAACCACAAGGTAAAAAACAAGGTAGCCGTGGTACTTGTTTGTATATCGATACCACTATCAACAGAAAAATAAGTGCCGATTCCCATTAAAACAGAAGGAATTAATACCAGTAGACCACTAATCACAAAATTTAAAATCCCGATGACTATACCGTATAAAATAATTCTCCAAAATTTAGAAAAAGTAAAGTCAAACCCTTCCGAAAAGGCTTCTCCAATACTTTTCTTAGTAGAAAAAATCGACATAAATGTAATACCAAAAACAGCAGTCAGTATGGCATTTAACCCAAGTCTTCCAAGAAAACCTAATAATGGAATAAAAGCTATTATAAAAGAGATGATGCCATATGCTATATATATCAAGATACCGATAACAATAAACAAAATTATGGATACTATATTACCAGTAATACTGTTCCAAATTCTTTTCGATTTAATAGCTCCTTCATTATTGACATAGTCGGCCACATAAGCGCTAGAGAAACTATAATTTATAAGTGAAGTTATAAAAACGACTAAAACAAGAATAATAGCACCGGCGATTAAATAGTTGTCACTAGATACATTACTACCCATGCCAAATCTAAAATCTCGACTCGCTAATCCCATGAAGCCCGTGACCAACAAATAAGAACAAATCAGCGTTAAAACAATAGATATCACATTATACCTTAAATACAAGTTGGTGTATGCCTTAAAATTATGCTTAAGGAATAAAAAGTAGGTATTGATAATATCGCCAAAAGTACTTCTTGTTCTAAGTTCTATATATTTTTCGTTCACAATGATTCGGGTTTGACCATTAATCTTTTTTGATACTTATTTAGTAAAGTGGGGTAAATGATATAGTAATAAACAATTATAAAAAGTGAAATAAAAATAATACCATAGGCTAAAATCCAAGGCATCTGCTCTCCATAACGCGTTATAAAGCCTTCAATAAATCCTGCTATAATGAAAAATGGAATGGTACTGACCATAATCTTTAAACCATCTTTAGCTCCTTTCATAAAAGCCACACGTCTTGAGTAAGTTTTGGGAAATAAGAAACTATTACCCATCACCAAGCCAGCACATCCTGCAATGACAATCACTGAAATTTCAATAGTACCATGTAACCAAACCGTTGAGGTTTTTTCGAGAATACCATAGTTATAGAAAAAAGTAATAAAAGCACCTAGCATAATACCATTGCTAAATAATACCCAAATAGTACCCACGCTAAAAATTACTCCAAGAGCAAAGGCGATGATAGCCACTCTAATATTGTTTATGGTAATCCCTAAAAAGCTTCCGATATTACTCCCACTTTTATAAACAGCCATAGGTTCACCATTCTCTATATTCTCAATGGTCATATTGACATAAGAATCACCTAGTATGAGCCTTAAAAAGGTGTCGTCGTTTAATGTTGAGACTACTCCGATTAAAACGGCGGACATAAATATTAAAAAGGCGTACAACAGTGTTTTATGATACTGGTAGAAAAATAATGGGAATTCATCGCGCCAAAACGAAATGATTTTGTTCTTTGACTCTTTTTTGGTGATATAGATTTTCTGATGGGCCTGCGATGCCAATGAATTTAAATACAACAACGTCTTACTATCGGGATAGTACGTTTGGGCATACGATAAATCGTTGGTGAGTTGTATATAATAAGAAGCCAAATCATCTGGATTTATTTTGGCATTATTGTTTAATGCGTTTTCAAAACCAATCCATTTTTCCTTATTTTGCTTCACGAAAGACGCTTCGCGCATAAACCATTCTAATTTAAAACGAATATACAGTGCAATGGACAAATTAGCAATTAACACGGCACAAAATGTCAACCTGGATTATAAGTTAATCGGTTTGGGGGAGCGTATGATAGCGTTCTTAATTGATGGTATTATATTATTGACCTACATGACCATCATGGAAAACCTTATTACGATTTCAGATATTTTTGAAGCCGATGCTTGGACACGACGTGGTTTTTTGGGATTATTTCTCTTGCCAGCGTTCTTTTATTCTTTGTTATGCCATATATTTTTTAGGGGGCAGACCGTCGGAAAAATGATTCTGAAAATTAAGGTGGTTAAAGTGGACGGTTCGCCAACGGAATGGTATAATTTAGCGGTCCGATGGATGCTGAGAATTGTGGATATTTGGATTTTTTCACCTTCCATAGGCCTATTGAGTATTTTACTATCCGATAAACGGCAACGTGTTGGTGATGCAGCAGCAGGAACTGTAGTGATAAGCGTTAAGAAGAAGCATAAAATTTCGAGTACCATCCTCGAAGAGATTAATGACGATTACGAGCCGGTATTTAGTAACGTTACTCAGCTTACCGACAAGGATGTACGAATCATTAAAGAAGCCTTTACGATTTCTAGAAAGAACAATGATTTTAAAACTTTGACGCTTCTAAAAACTAAAATCTGTGAGACACTTGGTATAGAATCAAAGCTTTACGATGTTCAGTTTATAGATACTATTTTAAAGGATTATAATTACTATACCCAAAATATGTAAGCAGAGAACCAATTTTACGATAGTAAAATTGTGTGAATCGCTTACCCTGAGCCTGTCGAAGGGTCTTAGAGAACCAATTTTACGATAGTAAAATTGTGTGAATCGCTTACCCTGAGCCTGTCGAAGGGTCTTAGAGAACCAATTTTACGATAGTAAAATTGTGTGAATCGCTTACCCTGAGCCTGTCGAAGGGTCTTAGAGAACCAATTTTACGATAGTAAAATTGTGTGAATCGCTTACCCTGAGCCTGTCGAAGGGTCTTAGAGAACCAATTTTACGATAGTAAAATTGTGTGAATCGCTTACCCTGAGCCTGTCGAAGGGTCTTAGAGAACCAATTTTACGATAGTAAAATTGTGTGAATCGCTTACCCTGAGCCTGTCTAAGGGTCTTAGAGAACCAATTTTACGAAAGTAAAATTGTGTGAACCGTTTACCCTGAATTTATTTCAGGATATAAGAGCATAAAGTTTAATCAAACACAGGTAAATAATACCGGTGTTTTAATGAAATTGGAAATAGATTCCTGCCTAAGTTTATTTTGAGCGTAGTCGAAAGGCAGGAATGACAGAAAAATGTTTTTTCAAACTCTAGATATATTAGGTACCATTGCATTTGCCATTTCGGGTGTTTTGGTCGCCATGCACAAGCGTATGGATCCTTTTGGTGTATTAATCATCGCCTTTGTTACTGCCGTTGGTGGAGGCACATTACGTGATGTCCTAGTTGGTATAACCCCGGTGTCGTGGATGAAAAACATGACCTATGTTTATGTGATTATGGGATCTACTGTTTTCGCCATAGTATTTAGAAATCAATTAAAGCATCTTAGGCGCTCCTTGTTCTTATTTGATACCTTAGGTATTGGATTGTACACTGTTGTTGGTATTGAAACGGGATTGGTAGCTGGTTTGCATCCTATTATTTGCATTGCTCTAGGTACTATGACGGCCTGTTTTGGTGGTGTGATTCGCGATATTTTAAGTAATGATATTCCTGTAATATTCAGAAAGGAGATCTATGCTACCGCTTGTATTGTTGGTGGATTGACCTATTTTGTCCTTCGAGAATTCCTTAAAGACCAAAATTATCTTTTTGTGATTGCTGGTTTGGTGGTTATCGCTATTAGATTGCTAGCGGTAGTATTTAAAATTAGTTTACCGAGCCTTTACAAATCTGAAGATTAATTGTTTTATAAATTGACATCTGCCAAGGCGCGCACTACACCAGTTCTTAACGTATAGTCAAATGAAGTGATTAAGGGATCGATAGATCCAATAGTAGTTTCAATCTCTCTATAAGTGGTTGCCAGGGATTTGTAATAGTCCAATTGCATTGTAGTATCTATGCCATGGAAGTTGCTCCATTCCAAAATATCTTCACATTCCTCATAAGTTTCTAGCGCATAGAGCACTAAGAGCCAATCGAACACAGTATTGTGTTTTGAAAAATCTCCAAATTCGTCATCGATTAGGATATCCCAAGACTGTGAACCAATAGATAATGTTGTAAAGAATAAATTCTCCCGGATATGGTTGAAACCTTGCGATAATTTTATCTTATGCTTTTTAAATTGATTTTTAAGTTGTTCTACTTCCGGATATTCCATAGACTAGGTTAATAGGGCTACCATATCTAAACAATAGGTCTTAATTACTTTATAATTTCTACTTTCCTAATGTATACATTCTGTAGAGGCCATTCTCCTTCGTCGGTGTCTACAGCATTGATTTTGTCGACTACATCCATACCGCGAATCACCTCTCCAAAAACAGTATAGTCCTTATCCAAATAATCGGCACCTCCGATACGGTTAATGATAAAAAACTGGAATGGTGAGGCGAGTTTATAGGCATTTTCAATTTCACTACTCGGCATAGATACTGCTCCACGTTTGTGGGTATAGCCACGTTTGGTATCAGGTGGTAAAAGGTATTTCCCAATTTTTCGGCGTCGTTTAGCGATATTATAGTCATCACTGCTACCCCCTTGAATCACAAAGTTTTTAACAACGCGATAAAATTGAGTGCCGTCGAAATATTTGCGCTTGGTGAGATAGATAAAATTGGCACGGTGGAATTTGGTCTTGTCATAAAGTAGAATATCAATGGTTCCAAAATCTGTCGTAATCCGTACTTTATTCTCCTTATGCACTTTTTCATATTCCAAAAAGTACTCCATAGCATTGTTATCCGTTAGTAAGGGATATTCTGATTGAGGCTCAGGGTTCTTTTTTGGAGTTGCCTTTGGAGTTTCTGCAATGGTATCTTTTGGAACCGAAGAATCTGTTTGTTTTGGAGTTTGCTTATCTTCACAATTCCATAAAATCAGAAGGATGATAATAACGTGGTGAAATCTCATACTTCAAAAATATAAAAAGCCAATTAGTATTGCTAATTGGCTTTTTAAGTCCAGGTAAACCGCTATTATTCTTTTTTTGCTAATTCGGCCTCCAAGGTTTTAATTCGTTTTTCTTGTTCAATCGTATAGAGGGTTAATTCTTCAACTTTTTGTAATAGCAAAATCATCATTTCTTTTAGTTGTAAGCCTTCTTCTTTAATGTCTTTTGCCGATGGAACTTCTGGTAAGTGGTGATATTCTTTGGTAAAGGCTTCCACTTCTTCTAAAGTAGGCATTGTGTAGTCTGCTTTTATTGATGAAGCCCCTGTGTAGTATTTTTGAAAAACGTAATCGGGTACCACATCGGCAATGACTTCCACTTCCTCACATAGTATTTTTCCATCAACTATTAGTTTTGAATTGCCACTATTCTGAGAAAAATTGGAAGTGCCGATACCAACTTCACCATTCGCAGTAAACCTCACGCGTTCATTTCCATTTAAATCAAAAACCAAGGGATTCAATGTATTTGTGCTAAGCACTTGTCTTCCGCTTGGTCCTTCTCCAAAAAGTTGAATTCTTCTACCATCTGAGTCTTGAATGGTAAAACCTCCATCAACATCATTAGTTGATTGTTGCAGGAATAATTTGGATGATGGAGAGGTTGTGCCAATACCAACTCTACCGACTTGATCAATTCGCATAAAAATATCAGAGCCCCCTCTTACAAAATCTAATTTGCCATATTGGGAATTGTTAATGTCCCAAAAATTGGCCTGATCGTTAAATAACCTGAGGCCAATATCATCGCCGCCCTTTATTTCTAATGCTTTATTTGGATTTGCTGTACCTATTCCTACTTCACCTTCTATCGCTAAACCATTAGTTGGTACTGAAGTACCTGTGTAAGCAGTACCGATACTGGTTCCTCCATGCACGTGTAGTTTTTTATTTGGCGCATTAGCGCCTGGGCCGCCAATATCGAACGTCCCTGTCGATCCTCTGTAGAATATTCTAGAATTACCATCTATATCTGCAAACAAAATCCCAGAGTAAGTGTCTGGGCTATACATTTGTAAAGGGATGTTACTATCAGTTATCACTTTTATGGCGCCATTCTCAACATGTAGTTTAGCGGTCGGATTAGTTGTACCTATACCTACATTGCCCTGCGAGTCAAGTAACATCACTTCTGAAGAATTAGTTCCAGCTTTCCTAAAATGAAAATTTTCATTGTTACTATATAGATTCCATCTAGCCGTATTATTAGAATAAAATAATAGGTTCGTTTGAGCCGATGTATTACTAATAACACTCAAGTAGTTGTTATTGGTAACATCTGGCTTAAATATAGTACTTCCATCTACTTGAAGTAGAGCAGTTGGACTGCTTGTACCAATACCAACCTTTCCATCGTCTAGTATAGTTAAATATCTTTTAAAACTACCATCATTCCAAAACACAGAAAGGTTATTGTTGTTTTCATAAGATCTAGGCCCACTTATATGCCAATATCCTACGGGATTTAACAAGTTAAAACCAGCAGAATTAGTACCTGTTTCCTCGGCTGTATAATAAATTGGATTTTGTGAAAAAGAGGACTGCCCATAAAAACATAACAGGGTTAAAATGAAAGCTAGATTTCTCATAATATTAAGATTTAATAGTTAATTATTCGATGTGAAAATGGATTGTATTCAATTACTACCAACACTGCTAACTCTAAAGAAGACATGCAATCATGAAAGTCAATAAATACGATTTGCAAGGGATTCTTAAAAGTAAGAAAAATAATATAAAACCTAAAGTGTATTTTTGTTTATTGAACTGGAATTAACGATTATATAATATTGGATAGCACATGCACTTTAACACGTTCTTAGAATCCGTCATAAACATAAAACATCTAGAACTTTTTGGTGAAGTTTCTCATGCTAAAATGTCGCCGCCATACAGACTCCAATTGGCAGAACGTATGAAAGAAAGAGCAAAAACTGCTAAAAAAGCAGGAGTCTTGGCTTTATTCTATCCTAACCTTAAAGGCGAAACGTATCTCATCTTAATTCTGAGAAAAACCTATAAAGGCGTACATTCCGCCCAAGTTGGATTTCCTGGCGGAAAGTATGAGGAAACAGATAAAGATTTAATGGTTACCGCATTGAGAGAAACAGAGGAAGAAGTTGGGGTGCCAGAAAAAGCATTAAGTGTTATTAAAGCTTTATCCCCTTTGTATATTCCTCCAAGTAATTTTTTAGTACATCCTTATTTTGCTATATCCGAAACCACACCAAGCTTTATAAAACAAGACGAAGAAGTCGAAGATATTATTGAAGTGCCTATTCGAGAATTTTTAAACGAAACGAATATAATCACAACGCGAGTACCCACCTCCTTTAATGTTGAAGTCGATGTCCCAGCCTTTAAATTAAATGGTCATGTAGTCTGGGGAGCCACTGCAATGATGCTCGGTGAGATAAAAGACTTGTTAAAACAAGTGCTATAGCACCGCATATTTGTTACATTTGTCACTGATTAATATCTAAAATTAACAATGGGTTTATTTAAAACCAATCCTTTTGGGCACATTCTTTGGGTTAAAAAATGGCTGATTAGAATCCTAGGGCTTTTGACCCACCAACGATTTAGAGGCTTTAATGAGTTGCAAATTGAAGGCTCAGAAATCATCAAGAATTTGCCCGATACCAATGTGCTATTTATCTCCAATCATCAAACTTATTTTGCCGATGTTATCGCAATGTTTCATGTGTTTAACGCGAGTTTAAATGGTCGTCTAGACAGTATCAAAAATGTAGGATACTTATGGAATCCGAAGTTAAATATGTACTATGTCGCTGCAAAAGAAACGATGAAATCCGGACTCATACCAAAGATATTTGCCTATACCGGTTCTATAAGTATAGAGCGTACTTGGAGATCAAAAGGGCAAGATGTGAATCGCCAGGTAAAAATGAGTGATATCAGTAATATTAAAAAGGCCTTGGATGATGGTTGGGTAGTGACCTTTCCTCAAGGCACTACTACACCTTTTAAGCCCATAAGAAAAGGCACTGCTCATATTATAAAGCACTACAAACCTTTAGTAGTACCTATTGTTATTGATGGTTTTAGACGCTCCTTCGATAAAAAAGGGCTACGTATAAAAAAGAAGAATATCTATCAATCTTTTGAAATTAAACAACCACTTGAGATTGACTACGACAACGAAACCATAGCAGACATCGTTGAGAAGATTGAATATGCCATAGAGCAACATCCTTCATTTTTAAAAGTGATTCCACAAGAAGAGTTAGAGGAAAAAGAGCGGCTTAACAGGGAGCTAAGGGATTGGTAATTTAGTCTCAGTTTTTGTTGTGGTATACAGTTGTATAAATTACGAATGATGACGTTATATTCGTATTAGTGTTATGTAATAAGTGCAAAGTATATCTTTTAGAATTTTTCAACTTCAACTTCAACTTCAACTTCAACTTCAACTTCAACTTCGACTTCGACTTCGAACATCATGCCCAATACCTTTTTTAAACTTCAAGCTTTTTTAACTCTTTATAGTTTCTATTTAAGCGCTTGAGCAATATGCCGTAAATCAATCTGTAGAACAACCAAAGAATTAATAGAATAACACCAGCGGTTACCGCAGAAACAGCATAAAATGCTAGCATTTGTGTGGTGCTTGCTTCTACAATTTGTTGATGGAATTCGGGATTGTCCTGATACTCGAAATAAAGCGATAAAGGAATGGAGAGGAAAAATAGGGATAGATTAAAAACGACATAATACTTAATAATCTTGCGGGTTCTTAAAATACTCTCCATTAATTTTTTTGCACTATCCGTTGATGAAATGCCTTTGTAAGACTTGAATAATAAATAAATGAATAATAGAATAACGGCATAACTAAAGATACTTATCCCTATGAACAAAGGGTTTTCATAGCTTTCGTCAAGTTTTTCCCTAAAGGTTGGAGATAAGACATAGGGTAAGATGGAGGCCAAAAGCCAAAATACCAATTCGCCAATACTAATGTAAAACAATGTTTTTACAATTGAGGATGATTTTTTATGCAACATTGGATATAAATCCGAATCGGTATAACTTCTAAATTCAGTGGCTCCGCTTTGCCAATCCTTTTTTAATAATTCTAATTCATCCATAAGTTTACGGATTTAATATTGTTTTTAATTTCTTTTTGACACGGTTCATTTTTACTCGTGCATTGACTTCGGTGATTCCTAAAGTCTCACTAATTTCTCTATAGTCTTTATCCTCAAGATATAGAAAGACTAATGCTTTTTCAATATCGTTTAATTGATGTACCGCTTTGTACAATAACTTTAATTGTTGTTCTTCGGTGTCATCGTATTCTTCGGCTTTAATCTTAAATTGTACATTGTCAAATTCTTGCGTGTTGATGCGACGTTTCGATTTCCGATATAATGTAATAGCGGTATTTAAACCCACACGATACATCCATGTACTAAATTTGGATTCGCCTCTAAACTTTGGATACGCTTTCCAAAGTTGAATGGTGATCTCCTGAAACAGATCGTTGTGCGCATCTGCATTGTTGGTATATAAACGGCATACTTTATGCACAATGTTTTGATGCTTTTGCAACTGCTCAACAAAACTATGTTCGAGTTCTTTATTCAATTGATGAAAATGGTTAGTTGCCTATTAGTATGACGATATTTGGTATTGTTACACAATTCTTTAAAAAGTATAATTTTCGATCATTAAATTGTATTTTTGCAAAGGCAAATTTAACCATAAAACTTATGAATATTCCAGAGTCTCATCTACCAAGAGTTGTCATTGTCGGAGGAGGTTTTGCTGGGATAAATTTAGCAAAAACATTAGCGAATAAAAATCTTCAGGTTGTATTAATAGATAAGCACAACTATCATACATTTCAACCACTTCTATATCAAGTATCCAGCTCTGGGCTAGAACCGGATTCCATAGCTTATCCCTTACGGAAAATTATTAAAAAACATAGCACCTCTTTTTTTCGTCTAGCTGAAGTTCAGCAAATTTTACCAGATACGAATGAAGTTGCTACCAGTATAGGAAAAGTAACGTACGATTATTTGGTGATTGCTACAGGGACTAAAACAAATTTTTTCGGCAATACAGCTATAGAATCTCATAGCATGCCAATGAAAACGGTGCCACAAGCGCTTAACATTCGTAGTCTCATTTTACAGAATTTTGAGAAAGCCGCCATTGCAAATTCAAAAGAAGAACGCGAAGCATTTCTAAATTTTGTGATTGTGGGCGGAGGTCCTACGGGAGTAGAATTAGCGGGTGCTATAGCAGAACTTAAGAATCACATCTTGCCTAGGGATTATCACGACTTAAATCCTAGCGATATGAATATCCATTTGCTTGAAGGCGCTGATAGGGTGCTACCACCAATGAGTCACCATGCTTCCCAAAAAGCAGAACGGTTCCTCAAAGCACTTGGCGTTAAGGTACACTGCAAGACCTTTGTAGAAAACTATGATGGGCTGAATGTCAAAACCAATTCTGACCTAGAAATGCAATCACAGACTTTAATTTGGGCAGCAGGCGTTACTGGAGCACCGGTTGAAGGATTGAAAGCAGATGCATTAATGGAAAGAGCAAATAGATATCGTGTCAACACATATAATCAAGTACAAGGCTATGATAATATTTTTGCTATCGGCGATATCGCTTTAATGGAGACAGAAGATTATCCTAAAGGTCATCCTCAAGTCGCCCAACCGGCCATTCAACAAGGAAAATTATTAGGGCATAACATAGTGAACTTAGTTCGTAATAAACCAATGAAGGCCTTTACCTATTACGATAAAGGGTCTATGGCGACTATAGGAAGAAACAAAGCCGTAGTGGATTTAAAGCGGTATAAATTCGGTGGTTTTTTTGCTTGGTTTATTTGGATGTTTGTTCACCTTATGTCGCTTGTGGGTTTTAGAAATAGAGTGGTGGTACTATTTAATTGGACCTATAACTATATCAATTTTGATAAAGCGGCACGATTGATTATCAGACCGTTTAAAAAGTAAGATCTACTGCTTTTTTATTTTTAAAATTCCGAGGACAATTAAATATTGAGCTAGCGCATAAGTGACCATAATACTTATATGCGATAAGGGTAGGGCTTGATAAAACTTGTTAAGGGCCAAGATACTATCAGAAATCATAAAACACAGGGCACCAGCAAAGACCAAACTATAACTCAATTGATTTACCTTGTGTTTTCTAAGATATGCCGATGTCGCCATACTCAAAATAATAAGCATATAAATAACTACCGGTACTAGCATGTCTCCCAAACCATCCTTGAGTACATAAAACAAACCCGAAGCATAAACCAATAGGCCTATTAAAAATACACTCATGGAATTGGCGAGGTTTCGATGTTTTAAGAACACAAGACTATACATCACATGGGCGATTAAAAAGGCAACTAATCCCGCGGTAAAAAAATGTGGGGATTGATCTACGAACATCAATAAAATATCTCCTAGGAGTGAAAATATTAAAGCAGCAATAGTGATATTTCTTAATGATTTATCGAGAAGGCCAGAAGTTTTAATAAATAGGAAAAGTAGACTTATAACTATAGCTGGCTTAGCGAAGTAATGTGCAGTCTGTAGGCTTTCAACAGTGCCAGTAATTAATTCAATTAGGACTATAATAAAGAATAGAATTGAGAATCGTTTTTCAATATTAGATAACATTATTTGCGAGTTTTAATCCATAAAATTCAATTCGTCATTGAATTATTACAGTTCGGTAAAATACAATTTCTGTTGCTTTAAAAATAGAAGAAGTTTGTACAACAATCAGAATACGAACAATTATTACCAACAAGGAAATGAAATCGAAGACTCACAAACATGTTACATTTAGTAAGTACACACTCAGTAAAGCACTAATCAAAATAATAATCTTTATAGTATCCACTGTCGTATATGGCCAGACAACTATTTCAGGTAAAGTCTTGGATAACAAAAACCAGCCTATTGAAGGTGCCAACGTTTATTTAGAGGGCACTTATGACGGTGCTACAACAAATGCGGAAGGCGATTTTTTGTTTACTACCGAGGAAGAGGGGACACAAGCACTGGTTATTTCATTTTTATCTTTTGAGACCAAGACCATCTTTGATGATGTCGGTAAATTATCAGGTCTTCAAATAAAGTTGCGTGAAGACGTAGAATCTTTAGATGCCGTTGTTTTGACTGCAGGGACTTTTGAAGCCAGCGATAATAGTAAAGTATCCGTTTTAAAACCTTTGGACGTGGTAACAACTGCTAGTGCACTTGGGGATTTTGTGGGTGCTTTGCAGACCCTTCCCGGAACGTCAAACAATGCTGAAGATGGTCGTTTATTTGTACGTGGAGGCGATGCCAATGAGACCCAGATTTTTATCGATGGCATTCGTGTGTTTACACCATTTACTCCGACGACTAATAACCTTCCTGCACGTGGTCGTTATTCCCCATTTTTATTTGATGGCATTACCTTTTCCACTGGTGGATATTCTGCAGAATATGGTCAGGCACTTTCAAGTGTCCTGTTATTAAGTACCATTGACGAACCCGACCAAGAGAAAACAGATATAGGGATCATGAGTGTTGGCGCCACTTTGGGCAATACCCAAAAATGGGAAAAGTCCTCTTTGAGCTTTAATGCATCATATATCAATTTGTCACCTTATTTTGAAATTTTTGACAATCGGAATGCCTTTCAAGAGCCATTTCAAGCGGCACAGGGAGAAATGGTGTTTAGGCAAAAGCTTGACAGTGGCCTTTTTAAGTTTTATTCAGCTTTTGACTTTACGAACTTTAGATTGACCCAAGAGGATATTAACTTTGAAGACGGATTAAATTTCAGCTTAAACAATAGAAATTTTTATCTCAACTCATCCTACACTGGTGCACTTGGTGATAGTTGGTCTATCCGTACAGGTTTGAGTTTTACACACGATAATACAATAAGTGGTATTGAAACTGCTGATATTAACAGTTTTGAGAACTCGGCACACTTCAAATTAAGGTTAAAAAAACGCTTTAGTAGCCGTTTTAAACTGAGTCTTGGTGTAGAACAATTTGTTACGGGTTACAATGAAAGTTTTCAGGATGATAGTTTTAATGTGTCCTATGGTTTTGATAATAATATTACTGCAGGATTCGCTGAAGCTGATGTTATTTTCTCTAAAAAGTTAGCGTTAAAGACAGGAATCCGAGCTGATTATAGCTCAATTTTCAGCACGATGGAAGTAGGACCAAGGGCTGCTTTGGCATACAAAAGTTCCAAAAATGGCCAGTTTTCTTTAGCCTATGGTAACTTTTTTCAAAACCCCAGTAATACTATTCTAAGATTTGAACAAGATCTTGAGGCTCAAAAGACGACACAATACATTCTCAATTATCAATATGTTAATGATGGCAGAATTTTTAGAGCAGAAGCCTACAGGAAAGATTATGACAATTTGGTGAAATTTGATAGCGAATTCACAAATTTGAATAATGGCTTCAATAATAATATCAATACCAACTTTAACACGAGCGGAGATGGATATGCACAAGGTGTGGATTTATTTTGGCGCGATAATACGAGTATTAAAAATCTGGATTACTGGATAAGCTATTCCTATTTAGATACCGAGCGGAACCATCAGAATTTTCGTGAAGCTGCACAGCCAAACTTTGCTTCAAATCACAATTTTTCAATAGTTGGTAAATACTGGATCGAAGATTGGAAAAGTCAATTGGGTATCGATTATACATTTGCCTCTGGCCGTCCGTACAACAATCCCAACACAGACGAATTTCTTGCGGAGCGCACCAAATCATTTAATAGAATTAGTTTAAACTGGGCGTATCTCATTGACCAACAGAAGATATTGTATTTTTCGGTAAACAACGTTCTTGGGTTTAGGAATATTAATGGTTATCAATATTCAAATACTCCAGATATGAATGGTCAGTTTGATCGTATGGCCTTTCGCCCAGCCACCGACCAGTTCTTTTTTGTAGGCTTCTTTTGGACAATTAGTGAAGATGGTCAAGACAATCAATTGGATAATTTGTAGGAGTCAAAATAGGTGCTTTAGGGCAAACATGACTTTTGTCATAAGTTTTATGCTTAATGATGGGTAACTTTAAGGTATAAAATTAAACGTCATGGAACTCAAGAAGAACCCAAGAGCCAATGTAGGTCGAAACAGTAGTATATATTTTGCTGTTGGCTTAAACGTAATGTTACTCCTTACATACTTAGGATTAGAACATAAGACTTACGAAACAGAAGCGGCTAAGATTGATATCTTAATGTTGACAGAACAATTAGAAGAGGATATTCCAATTACGACAATTAATATTCCACCACCACCTCCGCCAAAGCAAGTGGTCACTCAAGCTATTACTATAGTTGAAGATGTAGAGGAAGTGGAAGAAACTTTTATTGAAAGTACTGAGATAGGGCAAGACGATGTTATAGAAGAACGCGTTGTTTCTGTAGAAGAGGTTGAGGTTGAGGAGGTCGAGGAAGATATAGAAGTACCTTTTGCTGTGATTGAACGTGTGCCTCAATTCCCAGGATGTACTGGTACGAACGAGGAGTTAAGAGCTTGTTTCCAACAAAAAATGAATGAGCACTTACAAAAGCACTTTAGATATCCAGATGCTGCGGCAGAGCTTGACATTCAAGGAAGAGTATTTGTATACTTCATCATTGATAAAACAGGTACAGTTTCTAAAATTAAAAGTAGAGGACCTGACAAATTGTTAGAGACCGAAGCAGAACGTATTATTAGTCTATTGCCTAAAATGGCACCAGGAAAACAGCGTAATAGAGCCGTTGGTGTGCCTTACAGTATTCCTATAAACTTTAAATTACGACAAGACTAAACTATAACGGTAACTATTGGTTTAGATAAATTTTGATTGATGACAGAACCCCTTGTTAGAAAGGGGTTTTGTTGTATTATAAAGTTTCATTTTTTAAGGTATACCAATTACATAAGTCACCTTCGTACTCAAAAGTTCCTGAGGGTTGCATACCTATTTTTTTTAGAATGGTGTTTGAGGCGATATGATCAATTTGGGCCGCGGCACAAATTTCCTTTAACTTTAGATCTTTAAAACCATAATCCAGAGAAGCTATAGCTGCTTCTGTAGCATAACCATGTCCCCAAAACTCTTCTTTGAGTCTATAGCCTAAATCGTAATAATCAAATGTTTTGCGCAATTCGCGTTCAAACTTTAAACCAGACCATCCGACAAATTCTCCCGAATCTTTTTTAATTATAGCCAATCGACCCACTCCGTAATCCTTGTATTGCTGTAAGACTTCTTCAATTTTTGATTTTGATTGTGCAATAGAGGTCACCGGATTATTTCCCAAAAAGAGATGCACCTTAGGATTAGAATCCATATCAAAAAAATCTTGCGCATCAGTTTTGGCTATAGGTCTTAGGAAAAGACGCTTGGTTTCTAGTTTTAAATTCATTTCCACTTAATATTGCAACCCATACTTGGTTTTTGTTTAGGGCTAATCGCTTCATTGTTAACCAGAGCATCCATGGCAGCTCTTAAGTCTTTACCAGTTACAGGGATACCATTTCCAGGTCTTGAATCATCGAGTTGCCCAGCATAAACCAGTTTTAAATCTTTGTCAAATAAAAAGAAATCGGGAGTACATGCAGCGTCATAGGCTTTGGCGATGTCTTGGGTTTCGTCGTATAAGTATGGAAAGGGATAGTGATTGGTTTTGGCATGTGCTTTCATTTTATCCGGGGCATCTTGCGGATAATTCACAATATCATTGCTCGAAATGGCGATGCAATGAATACCTTTGGACTTATAATCATTTGCTAAATGAACCAACTGTTCATTCACATGAATGACGAAAGGGCAGTGGTTACAGATAAACATCACTAATGTTCCTGTATCTCCCTTTAAGTTATTTAGGGATTTGACTTGGTCGTCTTTGGTATCAATCAAGTTAAAATCGGGAGCTGTAGTGCCCAAAGGCAACATATTTGATGGTGTTAAGGCCATTATTTTAATAAGTTTTATATAATTTTAAAGCATGGATAATATAATAACATTTGAAGACTTTACAAAGGTTGATTTACGCGTAGGCACTATTCTCGAGGTAAATGATTTTCCGAATGCCAGAAAGCCCGCATATCAACTCACCATTGATTTTGGGGATTTAGGTATAAAAAGATCATCAGCACAGATTACAACACAATACAAGAAAGAAGACCTCATTCAAAGACAGATTGTAGCGGTTGTTAACTTTCCCAAAAAACAGATTGCAAATTTTATGAGTGAGTGTTTAGTTATGGGAGCCGTAAAGGACAATGATGTGTTTTTATTGCATCCTGAAAGCCAAATCAAAAACGGCTCTCAAGTTTCCTAATGGTAATTTTACCAATCGCTAATCATTGTAGGTATCACTCTCAATCATACCATCCATTAATCGAATCACACGCTTGGCATGAGCTGCGATGTCTTCCTCGTGTGTAACCATGATTACCGTGTTGCCTTTGGCATGAATTTCATCGAATAACTGCATAATTTCCAACGAGGTTTTAGAATCTAAGTTACCCGTTGGTTCATCTGCTAGGATAATTGAAGGCCTATTTACCAAAGCACGACCAACGGCTACACGTTGTCGTTGCCCACCAGATAATTGATTAGGTTTATGATCCATACGGTCCGCTAGACCCACATCAGTTAGTACTTCAGAAGCCCGATCCACCCTGGCTTTTTTGGACTGTCCAGCGTATACCATAGGCAAAGCCACATTTTCTAGTGCTGTAGTTCTCGGTAGTAAATTAAAAGTTTGAAAAACGAATCCGATTTCAGTATTTCTTATATCAGCCAGTTCGTCATCGGACATCTGACTCACATCTTTGCCATTAAGCCGATAGATGCCGGCAGTTGGTGTATCCAAGCAACCTAATAAGTTCATTAGGGTTGATTTTCCCGAACCAGAAGGTCCCATAATGGCGACATATTCACCGCGTTTAATATCTAAATCTATCCCTTTTAATACATGAACAATTTCTTGTCCTAATTTAAAATCTCTAATGATACCTCTAATCTCAATGACATTGTCACTCATAATTGAATGGTGTTGGTTGCTCAAATTCTTTGCAAGATAAAAGAATTTAAAAATCAGTTTCCCCAATAAGACGTTAAAGTTGCAAGCTTGTTACAGTCTAATTTTAAAATGTTGCTTTGCTTGTTCTTTTCTAAAAAATACGAAGCCCAAATGGAAGGTATCGACCGTTACTGTAACAGATGTATGTGCCTTTATATATGCCCAAGCTTCAGTCATCCCTTTTGACCAATAAATGTCATCAAAAACAAAAATAGAGTGATTATTTGCTTTGGGCAATAAAGCTTCGAAATACGCTATGGTAGCGTCTTTGTTGTGATTACCATCGAAAAAAATGATATCAAAACAGTCTTCCTTTAGCCTGGGAATGATGTTCTCAAATGCTCCTGTTATTATATTGATATTTTCATATTTTGATAGCTGGGTTTTTGCATATAGTGAGGTGTTTGGACAACCTTCAATACTTACAATCTGATTATCTGAATGACCTATAGCAAGAGCATGCGAAGCGACTCCTAACGATGTTCCTAATTCCAATGTGTTTTTTGGTTTAAAGTATTTAGAAAGTCGGTAGAATAGTTTTGCACGTTTAAGTGGTGTACTAGACGTACGTGCCATTTGCGAAGTTGATCTTTTATTGGATTTAAACTTTCGTGAGCCCGAACCAAAATCTTCAACTACGATGATGTCTCCATTTCTGAGTAGTGTGTTTCTGTAGGCTGAAAGTTTGCTATAATCAGAATACTGGTTTTTATCATAAAGACATTTGGTAACAAAGTCATATACAAATGGGGAGTGCACACCATGGTGATTGGTTGAACTGAATAGGAATCTTATGTAGGATTTAATTTGATACACTATATTGGCTATTGGCTATTGGCTATTGGCTATTGGCTTCTAGCTTCTCGGCTAATTCAAACCAACGCAGTTCTTTTTCTTCAATAGTGTCTATAATACTTTGGAGTTCTTCTGATAGTTGATTGATCTCGTCTTGTGATAAGTTGGTATTGTTGAACTTGGCTTCCAAGGCCTTTTTATCGAGTTCTAAAGCGCGAATTTTAGATTCTAAGTTGTTGTACTCCTTTTGTTCGTTATATGATAATTTACTGGCTTCATTTTGTTTTATGGCTTTGTTAGCATCCGCATTTTCTAGAGCCTTAGTCGGTTTGGGTTGGCTACTGTCATAGGCTCTAAAGTCGGAATAATTACCTGGGAAATCATCAATAAGGCCATGGCCTCTAAATACAAATAAATGATCCACAATTTTATCCATAAAATAACGGTCGTGAGAAACGACCAAAAGTACTCCGGGAAAATCCATTAAAAAACTTTCTAGAACGTTTAAAGTGACAATATCCAAATCGTTGGTTGGCTCATCCAAGATTAAAACATTGGGATTTTGAATTAAAACCGTACATAAATAAAGACGTTTTTGTTCGCCCCCGCTCAATTTTTCTACAAAATCATATTGTTTTTTTCTATCGAATAAGAAACGCTCCAGTAATTGTTGGGCACTTATTTGTCGACCCTTTGCCAATGGAATATAGTCGCCATAAGCTCTTATGACATCGATAACTTTTTGATCGGACTTTACACTGATACCGCCTTGCGTGTAGTAGCCTATTTTTACAGTTTCACCAATGACGATTTTACCACCATTAGGTAGCATACTTCCGGTTAGTAAGTTTAAAAATGTGGACTTTCCTGTACCATTCTTACCTATAATACCAATGCGTTCTCCTTTTTTGAAGGTATAATCAAAACCATCCAGTATTTTTTTGTCTTTAAAGGCTTTAGACACATTATGGAACTCTATGATTTTACTACCGAGGCGCTCCATATTAATTTCTAACTGTACCTGATGGTCTTTGCGTCTTTGATGGGCTTTTTTCTTTATTTCAAAAAAGTCATCAATTCTACTTTTGGATTTTGTGGTTCTTGCCTTCGGCTGACGACGCATCCAATCCAATTCTTTCTTAAATAACTGTTTAGCTTTAGCAACTTCCGTCGCTTCGTTTTCAATTCGCGCCTCTTTCTTCTCTAGATAATACGAGTAATTTCCTTTGTAGGTATATAGTTGGCCCTGATCTAGTTCTATAATTTCATTACAAACACGTTCTAAAAAATAACGGTCGTGCGTTACCATAAACAGTGTTTGCTGAGTTTTGGTAAAATAATCTTCTAGCCATTCAATCATTTCTAGATCGAGATGGTTGGTAGGCTCGTCTAAAATTAAAATATCGGGTTTGCTCAGTAGTGCTTGTGCAAGGGCTAATCGCTTTTTTTGTCCACCTGAAAGTGTAGCGACGCGCATGGATAAATCCTCTAGCTTTAATTGGGATAATATTTGTTGGTACTGTGTTTCAAATTCCCAAGCGTTATTTCTATCCATAGCATCAAAAGCCAGCTGGTATGCTTCGGTATCTTCAGGATGTTTTAAAGCATTTTCGTAAGCTGCAATCGTCTTTAAAATAGGGATGTCCGAAGCAAAAATAGTTTCCTCAATGGTAAGTTTGCTATCTAGGTTGGGTTCTTGATCCAGGAAGGCTAAACGTATGCCTTTTCTCATAACGATTTGTCCTTCGTCGGGAGCATCTTTTCCAGATAAAATATTTAGTATTGAGGTTTTTCCACTTCCGTTTTTTGCTATAAAAGCGATCTTTTGATCTTTATGGATGCTAAAGGACAAATTTTGGAAGAGTACGAGCTCTCCATAAGACTTCGAAATATGTTCTACGTTTAGATAATTCACGCTATTTTTTTACAAAGAACGAAATAAACCAAAAAGAAACCTAATAGTTTTGTTATTGCAGTTGATACATTATATTTGTCTGTAAACATCTATTTTACTTATGAAGCGCCTTAAGCTTTTGATCATTGTTCTGGGTTGTGTTTTTATTTCATCATGTATTCCTCATAAAGACACGGTTTACCTTCAAAACAAGGAAAACGCACTTAATGACACCATTCCAAATAACCTATCCGAAATTCAAAAACCCTATCGTGTTCAGATCGACGATATTTTAAATATTAGAATTAAAGTATTGGATCAGGATAATGTTCAGATTTTTAATCCGATTGGAGAAGGAAACCTCAATGCAAGTAGCGCAGAGCGTGCTTATTTTGATGGCTTTACCGTAGATATCCATGGTAATATAAGAATACCAACTTTAGGTCGTTTTAATGTATTGGGGTATACTGCCTCTGAAATAGAACGAACAATTGAAGATAAGTTATTAGAGGAACAATTTAAGGAAACTGCGAACATATTTGTTACCGTAAAATTAGCGGGATTGAGATATACGGCCAATGGCGAAATTGCCAAGCCTGGGACGATTACCTTGTTTAAGGAACGTGTCAATATTTTTGAAGCTATCGCGAATGCTGGTGAAATCCCAATTACAGGTAATAGAAAAGATGTTTTGATTATAAGGCAATACCCCCAAGGACAAAAAATACATCATTTGGATTTAACAGATATCAGCGTCATGAAATCACCTTACTATTACATTCAGCCCAATGATATCATTTACGTAAAACCTCTTAAGCAAAAATCAATTGGAACGGGAGAAACCGCTGTGTCTAGTTTGGCGACAATAGCTACCATATTATCGTTAGTGACATCTTCAATTTTAATATTCACAAGGTTATAAAATGGATTATTCAAACTACGAAGATAACGATGCAGGAGAGTCACAAGGCTTAGGCTTTGATTTTAAAGGCTATTTATTTAAAGTACTCAATCTCTGGAAACTGATATTATTGTGCATTGGTGTTGCTTTGGTTGTAGCTTATTTTATCAACGTAAGAAAGCAAAATATCTATCGTCTGGACTCCCTGATTACAGTTAATAACGATCAAAATCCTTTTTTTACAGCCAACACGAGCATATCGTTTAATTGGGGAGGTGTGTCAGCAAAGGTTGGAAGTGTTTTGACTGAGATAAAAACAAGGAGTCATAATGAACTCGTTGTGGATTCTCTTGAATTCTATATTCAATACTTAGAAGAAGGAAAATATCATCTCATAGATATCTATAAAAATGCCCCATTCATTGTAGAAACGGACAGGAGCAAGCCTCAGGTTTTAGGGAAAGCGATAGGAATTAAAATCATTGACAATAATTCTTACGAATTGTTTCATGAGTTTGAAGTAGATAGAGTACAATGTCAATTTTATGATTCAAAACAGAAAATAGTTACTAACGTAAACATAGGTGAGTTTAGAGAGACGTATAGATTTGGTGAAGTCGTTAACTTATCTTTTTTTAATGGAAAAATAAGCCTTAGACCTAGAGCAAATATTCCTGTTGGGAAGAGCTATTTTATTAAATATTTAAATTTCGATTCCGTAGTTAATAGGTACAAGAAAGATATTAAAATTGATCCAACCTCTAGAGATGCCGCTTCAGTTTTGAAATTATCTCTTATCGGTAAGAACAAGTCTAAAATAGTAGATTTTTTGAACGCTACTTCCGCAATATTAAGCAGGACAGAATTAGAACGCAAAAATCTATATGCAACCAATACCATTAAGTTTATTGATAGTAGTCTAAGTGCTGTTAATGCTGATTTAAAAGCTGTTACTGATGAGATGAATGACTTTAGAAAGTCTAACAAAGTATTTGATGTTGAACAGGAAATCATTCAGAAATCTGAACAATTAAAAGGCTATGATACCGAAAAATTGGCAGAGCAATCTAAGCTCAATTATCTTAATACACTCGAGAATTATTTAAGAACAAAAACCGATTATAGTCAAATTGCAGCACCATCTTCAGTAGGTATTGAAGAAGCCAATATACTATCTAGTGTTAGCAGGATTATTGCCTTATCTGTTGAGCGCCGAAATTTGGAATATTCGACCAAAGAGGGCTCTATACTCTTTGACGAATTAGATAGGCGAATTGACACCGAAAAAAGCGTATTACTAGAGGCTATTGATATAACTAAACAGACTATAGGAATACAACTAAATACCGTTAATAGAAAGATTGCTAGTCTGGAATCTGAGCTTATCGGTTTGCCAAAAGATCAACAGGAATTTTTAAAGATTCAGAGAAAGCTAGATTTAAGTAGGGAAGCCTATAATATTTATCAGGCCAAAAGAGGGGAAGCGGCTATAGTTAAGGCAGCAAACGTTTCTGATATTATAGTCATAGATGAAGCCAAGGACATTGGTGATCCGCCAATCGGACCAAAAAAATCATTGAACTATATGATGGCTTTGATGATTGGTTTTTTTGCCCCAATGTTCTTGATATTTGTTACCTATTTGTTTGATAATACTATCCATGGTTCTGATGAGGTAGTGAAGATCTCTAACATTCCTATTTTAGGTCTTATAGGTAAATATCGTTATAAGAATAATTTAGTGGCCTATGAAAAACCAAAATCAGCGGTTGCCGAATCGTTTAGAGCTGTAAGGTCTAGTTTACAATTCATATTTAAAAATAATCCTTCTACCAAAAGGGCCAATACAATAATGATTACATCTTCTGTGAGTGGAGAGGGCAAAACATTTACATCAATTAATATAGCTACGGTTTACGCAATATCTGGTAAAAAGACCATTCTATTGGGACTCGATCTTCGGAAACCGAAAATTTTTGGTGATTTCAATATAACAAACGATAAGGGTATCGTCAATTATCTGATTGACGATAACGAATTAAATGAAATTATAACCCATACACATATTGATAATCTAGATTTAATTACATCCGGTCCAATTCCACCAAACCCATCAGAGCTTTTAATGGGAAATAAGTTAAAAGAACTTATTGCCACACTTAAGGATCAGTATGATATTATTATTTTAGATACACCACCCTTAGGTTTAGTTACTGATGCATTAGAGTTGGTACAATATGCCGACACCACTATATTTATGGTAAGGCTAGATTATACTAAAAAAGGAATGTTACAGCTCGTTAATGCAAAGTATAAGTCCGGAGAACTTAAGAATGTCAATTTTGTTCTTAACTTTTATAGACATAAGAACAACCATAATTACGGCTATGGTTACGGTTATGGCTACGGTTACGGTTATGGAGTGTATGGAAGTGCCTATCACGAAAAGAACGACCAAAGCTTTTCTAAGAAGGTTAAAAACTTCTTTAAGAGACTATAATTTATTTAGAATTTGATTACTAAAAGACAGCTTGCAATAAAACGTTTTTTTGATGTTGTTTTGGTTGTAGTTTTGCTGCCTATTCTGATTATTCCCATTTTAGTTTTAATCTTATGCGCATCAATTGATACCAAGAGGTATGGTGTATTTTCACAATGGCGTGTTGGTCAACATGCAAAACTGTTTAGAATTTATAAAATAAGGACTCTAAAAGAAGGCATCCATGAGCTTGGTCATTTAGAAAAAAGTGCAACAACCTTAGGGAAATACCTTAGACGAACCAAATTGGACGAGCTTCCCCAACTGTTTAACGTATTGTTAGGTGATATGAGTTTTGTTGGTCCTAGGCCTGATGTTCAGGGTTTTGCCGATGAATTAGAAGGGGAAGATCGTATAATTTTATTGGTTAAACCTGGTATAACTGGCGAAGCAACCTTGAAATATAAGGATGAAGAACGCGAATTAGAACGGCAAAAAGACCCAGAGCATTACAACAGAACGATTATTTGGGTAGATAAAGTGAAAATTAACAAGAACTATGTTCGAAATTATAGTTTTTATTTAGATTTGAGGCTTATTATACAATCAATTTTAAACAAATGACACACACTAAAGATAAAATTGCAATTATAGGTTTAGGTTATGTCGGTTTACCCCTTGCCGTAGAATTTGCCAAGCAATTCTTTGTTGTAGGTTTCGATATTAATAAGCAACGAATCAATGAGTTAAATTCTGGTGTGGACAAAACACTAGAAGTTGACAATGATCATCTTAAATCTGTTTTAACTAAAGATTTAAGTGCTGATAAAGGACTTTATATTACGGATGACCTTGAGGCCTTATCAGCTACTAACATATATATTATAACGGTCCCAACGCCAACGGATGAACTTAAGAGACCTGTATTTACACCATTGATTAAAGCAAGTGAGACGGTTGGGAAGGTGTTAAAGCACGAAGATATCGTTGTTTATGAATCTACCGTATATCCTGGTGCTACAGAAGACATTTGTATTCCAGTTTTAGAAAAAGTCTCTGGTCTCACATTTAACAAAGATTTTTATGCCGGTTATTCTCCAGAACGTATTAATCCGGGAGATAAAAAGCATACGGTTACCAAAATATTAAAAGTAACATCTGGATCGACACCAGAGATTGCAGAACGAATCGATCAGCTTTACAAAAAGGTTATTACTGCCGGAACGCATTTGGCACCGTCAATTAAGGTAGCTGAAGCTGCGAAGGTTATTGAGAATTCGCAACGCGATATTAATATTGCTTTCGTAAACGAATTGTCAAAGATTTTTAGACTTCTAGATATTGACACTAAGGCCGTATTAGAGGCTGCAGGGACCAAGTGGAACTTTCTAAAGTTTTCTCCGGGACTGGTTGGCGGTCATTGTATTGGAGTTGATCCTTATTATTTAGCACAAAAAGCTATTGAGTCTGGCTATGACCCAGAAATTATTTTGGCGGGTCGTAAAATGAATGATAGTATGGGTGGTTATGTTGCTACCGAGACGGTTAAAATGATGATTAATAAAGGTGCTACCATTAAGGGATCTAATGCACTTGTACTAGGAATTACCTTTAAGGAAAATTGTCCGGATATTAGAAATTCTAGAGTTATTGATATTATAGAAGAACTTCAGACCTACCATGTTAACGTCGATGTATACGACCCTTGGGCGTCTCAGGAAGAGGTAAAACATGAATATGGACTGGATTTATTATCATCTACTGACGAACTAAAGTCTAATTACGATGCCATTATATTAGCAGTATCTCACAAAGAATTTTTAGACGTATCTATTGATAACCTAAAATCAGATAAGTGTGTCGTTTTTGATGTAAAGTCATTATTACCGTTAGACGTAGTAGACGCACGTTTATAGTTTTAATCCCAAAACAAAAAGATGTACTCAAATCAATATCATACAGAAGACTTATCGCAATTAAGTTTTCTAATTACCGGCGGCGGAGGTTTTATAGGTTCTAATATTGTAGAATACCTATTAAAGTATGGCGCTAAGAAAGTGAGGGTTTTAGATAATTTTTCTAATGGCTATCGCGAAAACTTAACAGAATTCATGGCCCATCCTTCTTTTGAATTAGTTGAAGGAGATATTAGAGATCTAACGACTTGCAAAGAAGCGATGGATGGTATCGACTTTGTATCTCATCAAGCGGCTTTAGGTTCTGTGCCACGTTCAATAAATGATCCAGCAACATCAAATGAAGTCAATATCTCAGGTTTTTTAAATATGCTGATTGCACTAAAGGATAGCCCAACGGTAAAACGTATGGTATATGCGGCATCGAGCTCTACTTATGGTGATAGCAAGACCTTGCCTAAAGTAGAAGATACTATAGGTAAACCATTATCTCCTTATGCGGTTACAAAATATGTCAATGAGCTTTATGCGGATGTATTTGGTAAGACCTATAATACGGATGTCATAGGTTTGCGCTATTTTAATGTTTTTGGTCCAAAGCAAAGTCCAAACGGTGCTTATGCTGCTGTCATTCCTTTATTTATGCAGGCCTTAAAAGACAATAAACCGTCAAAAATTAATGGCGATGGAGAGCAAACCAGAGATTTTACCTTTGTTGATAATGCCGTTCAAGCCAATATAAGAGGGTTCTTTGCATCTAAAGAAGCCGCTAATGAAGTTTTTAATGTCGCTTGTGGTGAACGTATATCGGTCAACTATTTATGGGACGCTTTAAGAGCCGCCGCGGATTCTGATTTAGAGGCTGTTTATGGACCGGCACGGCAAGGGGATGTCAGGGATTCTTTGGCCGACATCTCAAAAGCAGAGCAACTTTTAGGCTATAAACCCCAATATACTGTGCGTGAAGGCTTAAAAGTTACATGGGATTACTTCAATTAAGTTGTTGGTAAATACTTATAGCATTATTTACTGAATTCCGAATAAATAGTATATTAGCGTGACCAAAAAACACGTTAAATTGTCGAATTATAAGGAAGATGAATGGCTTTATACCATCTCTGCTAAGAGAAAATTCATCGACTTCAATTTTAAGGAAATTTGGCGCTATAGGGACTTGTTGCTATTGTTTGTAAAACGCGATATTGTAACACTTTATAAGCAAACTATTCTCGGTCCAATTTGGTACCTCATACAACCCTTGTTTACCTCTGTAATTTTCACTTTGGTTTTTAATAACCTTGGTGATATAAAAACTGGTGGGGTGCCACCGTTTTTATTTAATTTAGCTGGAATCACAGCTTGGAATTATTTTAAGGATTGCCTAAACAATACCTCAAACACATTTACTAAAAATCAAAGTATTTTCGGAAAAGTCTATTTTCCCAGAGTTATTTTACCGATGTCCATAACGGTATCCAACTTGCTTAAGTTTAGCATTCAGTTGCTGATATTTTTTGCCTTTTTTGTCTATTACAAGTTATCGGGGTTTGATTTTGGGATAAACATGTATTTAGCCTTATTTCCAGTCTATGTTATTATCATGGGGATGTTAGGCTTGGGTTTAGGAATGATTTTCTCGTCCTTAACTACAAAGTACAGAGACTTAACCGTTTTGCTGAGCTTTGCGGTACAGTTGTTAATGTACCTCTCTGCTGTGCCTTATCCGATGTCCGAGGCTAGAGTGAAGTTTCCGTCCTTAGTCGCTAAAATTGTTGAGTATAACCCTGTAACGCAGATAGTCGAGGGCTTTAGGCATATGCTATTAGATATAGGGAATTTTAACCTTAACCTTTTTTTATATACCTTATTCATAAGTATCCTGATATTTTTGATAGGACTTATCATTTTTAATAGAACTGAAAAATCATTTATAGATACCGTTTAGATCTATGTCAGATATAATTTTAAAGGTCGAAAATATAAGCAAACTGTACCGTCTGGGTATCGTGGGGACTGGTACGCTTAGTCATGATCTCAAGCGGTGGTTCTATAAATTGAGAGGTAAGGAAGATCCTTATTTAAAAATAGGGGATACCAATAATAGAGCTGAAGCTGCAGAGAGTGCGTACGTTTGGGCCATTAAAGATATTAGTTTTGAGGTGAAGCAAGGTGAGGTTTTAGGCATCATTGGTAAAAACGGCGCAGGCAAGTCTACATTACTAAAAATATTATCGCGAGTCACCAGTCCAACGACTGGAGAGATAAAAACCAGAGGCCGCATTGCGTCCTTGTTAGAAGTAGGTACAGGATTTCATCCTGAGCTAACGGGAAAAGAAAACATCTATCTTAATGGGGCTATCTTAGGGATGACCAAAGCAGAGATAAAAGCTAAAGAGCAAGAAATTATTGAATTTTCTGGTTGTGAGCGTTATATAGATACTCCGGTAAAGCGCTACAGCTCAGGGATGCGTGTGCGTTTAGCCTTTGCAGTTGCCGCATTTTTGGAGCCCGATATATTAGTTGTCGATGAAGTATTGGCGGTAGGTGACGCTGAATTTCAAAAGAAAGCGATTGGTAAAATGCAAGATATATCTTCTAGTGATGGAAGAACCGTACTTTTTGTGAGCCATAACATGGAATCTATGGCACGACTTTGCGAAAGAGGAATTTTGCTTAATGATGGTTTAATCGAATATACAGGAGAAATCAATGATGTTATCGATTATTATTTGAGTAATAACCTTGAGTTTAGATCTATTTTCGAGGAAGACGATTTAGATGAAAACTGCTATGTGAAGCGCGTCGTCCTTTCAAACAAAGACGGCGAATCAACATCCAATTTTAAGTTTAATGAAACTATAACTTTAAGCTTTGAGGTATTAAAACAAAAAGGCGGAACTAATGCCTTTGATTTATCTTTTGCTCTAGTCAATTCTAATAACGTCGTTATTTTAAGTTCATCTTTTTCAGACGTTAATAATTTTGCAATCGATGAGGGTACTAACATGTTCAAAGTTAATATTAACGGAAATTTTCTAAACAAAGGAGATTATAAGGTGAGGCTGTTTTTCTATGACAAAAGCAAGCATCAAAATGTTCAAAGAATTGATTGCCTTAACTTTAAAATCAATGAGATCGGTTTTTATAAGAATGCTCAAGTCAGAAGAGCTCTGATTATTCCAAAGTTAAATTGGGTGAAAGCATGAAAAAGGAAATCTTTATACACATTGGAACACATAAAACAGGGACTACCAGTATTCAAAGAACCTTATCAAAAAACCTCAATTTATTAAGAAAAGAGTCCGTAAAGTACATTGATCTGTACAATTTTGAGGAAGCACAAAAAATTATGATGCTTGAGCATCATGACAAAAGTATTGCAGAAAACTTAAAGTCATTTATAGACTCGAGAATAGAAGACGATATCAATAAATACATTATTTGCTGTGAGTACCTATCTGGTAATCCTAAATCATTGTATTCTAATGTTTCCCAAGTGGCTCATGTACTATATGAAGGATTATCGAGCTTTGATGTTAAAAAGATCTTTGCGGTACTACGTCATCAAGAGCAGTTTGTACAATCAATTTATACGCAATATTTGCATCAAGGAGAAGACATAGATATACAGAGTTTTCTTGATAAAGACCAACTGTCACACATAAAGTGGTGTAATTTTTTAGAAGCCTATGAGTCCGTTTTTGGTTCTGAAAATATACGTCCAATACCTTATGATACAAAAATTTTAGGCCAATCTAACCTGATTAATTATTTTGGAAATTTTTCTGACATAGAAGTGCTAAAGCACCTTAAACTAGAAACTCACAATCAAGGATATAATAAAAATGCTGCCGAAATAGCGAAGGCTTGTAATCCTTATCTCAACAATGCGGAAAGCAAAGTCTTACGAACTTTAATGCAAAAGCATTTAAGCAGAAGCGTTTTTTCAAAATATGAGCTTCTAAGCAAAGAAGAAGAAACTTTTTTGAAGGGTTATTTTAAAGCGGATAATGAAAAATTATTTAAAAGTTATTTTCACGATTTTGATATCGATAATTTCACCGAGTTAAAGGCGCAAGATTTTTCTTCAAGAGAATCAAAAGACAAAAGTTATGTAGAAGTAATCGTATTACTAACGAAGGAGCTTAGCAATATGAAACCTGCAAAGGAAGAACCAAAACACCCCAAACTGAGTTATAGACTAAAATCAAAAGTAAATAAATGGATTAAAACGGTTTTAGGGAGTTCATGATGTTGCGCCATGACATGTTGAGTATTTTGTATAAAGATAGCCTGCTGCCTATTAAAAATGGCAAATGATCAATAAATGAGAATTATTAAAGCAATAAAATCAAGAATAAAAGTCCTGTTAAACAAGGATGTATTATTTCCTGAAAATGAGAAACTCAAGGAGATATTCGATCCGTACAACAAAGCCTATATCTTAGGTTCTGCACCATCTATAAATAAGATTGATTTTAATAAGCTAGATAAGGAGGCAGTTATGATATCGATGGGGAATTTTCATGAACACCCAGATATAGAAACCATAAACCCTCAAGTTCACATTTTTGCGGCGTCACATCCGCCAATAACCGAAAAAGTACTTAAGAAATGGTTTGCTAGAGCAGAAGAGCGCCTACCGCCTAGAACGGTGGTGCTGGTAGAAGAAAAGGATTATGAGGTAGCAAAATCAATTTTTAAATCTAGAAAACTATACCGATATGCCTATGGGGGTGATTTTCCAATCGATTTTACTAAAAAAATAATATCGCCGACAACGGTTGCAATGGTTGCCATTCAGCTAGGTTATTATATAGGTTTAGAGGAGTTGAACTTGCTTGGTATAGACCATGACTGGCAAAATACAGGTGGCTATTTTCATTTTTATGACCATAATAAACCATCTTTAGAATTATATTTAAAACAAGATGGTCTTATAGATGAAGCACCTGCATTTACGCGAAGACAACCTAAAGAACGTCTTTACAGATTCTATTATACATACAAACTCTATGAGTCACTACAGATAAAAGAGAAAAATCGTAAGTTCGAAATTTATAATGCCGATCCATACTCGGGGTTTGATGCCTTTGAAAAAAAAGCTTTATAAAATTATAATGAGAGAAGCATTTTGCCTAATTAATGAAACAATTACAAGAATAAGGTTTTAGAAGATTATGAACTTTTTAAAGATTTTAAAAACAATATATAGGCTAGGAAAAGACTTATATCGATTAAGGCAGAAAAAAGCGCTCGATATTAATGCAAAGCCGAGTGTTCTAAATCTTAATATTATTGACAGTTGCAATTCTAAATGCACCATGTGCAATATTTGGAAACAAAAGGAAGAACTAGAAATTACACCACAACAGCTAGAAACAGTATTACGTGATCCCTTGTTTTCAGAATTAAAGTATGTTGGTGTTACAGGAGGCGAACCCACCTTACGTGAAGACTTACCAGAAATTTACAGTGCCATAATTGAAGCAGTACCTACTATCAGAGGATTAAGCATTATTACTAATGCGATAGAAGACCATGATGTACTAGATAGAATAAAAAAAATAAAGGCTATTTGTGATGAAAAACAAGTTCATTTTGCAGCTATGGTATCTATTGATGGTGTAGGTAAAGTACACGACCAAGTAAGGGGTGTAAAGGGCAATTTCGAAACAGCGATAAAAGTATTTAAATATTTAGAAGACGAATTAAAAATACCAACATCTTTTGGCTGTACAATATCGAAAATAAATGCGTGGGATGCCGATGACCTTCTCTACTATGCTAAGAAGAATAATATGTATGGTCGTTTTCGAATAGCAGAAACGATTAATAGATTATATAATCATAACAGAGGAAAAGTCATAAGAAATTTTGACGCTGATGAAACTTATAACCTGTTATTGTTTTTTGAAAAACTAAAAGTAACTTACGAAAAGAACAAAACGTTCAAGAGGACATATTCTAGCATTCAAAATATGCTCCAAGGAGGAAATAGACTTATAGGATGTCCATACCATAACGATGGTATAGTTTTAGGCTCTAAAGGACAAATAAGTTATTGCGCACCCAAGTCTAAAGAAATTGGTAATGGCGTAGAATCATCTGCCTTAGATATTTATAAGAAAAATTTTCAGGAAAAAGAGCGTATTATCAAAGAGCATTGTAATGATTGTATACACGACTATCATGCTCCTATAACTTATAATGAGCGTAGAAGTGAAATAGCAGAGTTATTCAACACCAAAATTTTAAACATAAAACACGTAAAAAGGGCACATTTAACAGCCAAATTCCTTAAAAAAGGGGAAACAGATTCTAATCGATATACAGTATTTATTATGGGTTGGTATGGTACAGAAACTGTAGGAGATAAGGCTATTTTAGGTGGAATAGTTTCAGATTATAACGAAAAGTATAACAATAAAGTAGAATTTATTATAGGAAGCTTATATCCATTTATTACAGAAAGAACATGTGAGGAATTAAATCTTGAAGCAAAAGTGGTATCGACTAAAAATCTTGATTTATTGCGATATGCTAAAAGTGCTGACGAAACTGTTATGGGAGGTGGGCCACTGATGGATTTAGAAGCATTGTACGTGCCTTACTTAGGGTTTAAAATAGCTAAAGCCAATGGTAAAAAAACAACTGTATTTGGTTGTGGCATAGGACCATTAAAGCATCAGAGGTACTCAGCTGTAGTCGAACAAATTTTGTCCATTAGTGACGATGTAAAACTAAGAGACAAGGATAGTCTTTCAAAGTACAATGCATATAATTTTAAAGCAGAAGCCGAATTGTTTGGCGACCCTGCAAAACTATATGTAAAGGCTAGAGATAATCAAATTAATGTGACTAAAGAAAAGGTGTTATCCTGCTTTTTACGTGACTGGACATATCAGTATTTTGATGGCGATGAAGATGTATTTCAAGATAAGAAGAAACGTCTTGAACTAGGTATAGCTAAATTAATAAAGCAAGAAGCTCAAAGGCTAAATGTTGAAAGAATAGAATTTCATCACATGCATAATTTTGTAATGGGAAATGATGATAGAGACTTTTCCAGATATTTCATAGAGACTTATTTTTCCGATGATGAAAGAGTTACTATGAATAAAAAATTATCGACTGTTGACTCTATTATAGAAGCCATGAAAAAATCAGAATTCAATATTTGTATGAGATTCCATTCCGTGCTTTTTGCTCATACATTAAATACAGATTTTTTGGCCATAGATTATACAATGGGAGGTAAAATATATGCCTATTTAAAAGATAATAATAAGCTAGAAAGTTTAATAGCTGTAGAAAGTTTAACCAATTAATTTTTGATGGTGTGATTTGTAAGGTATGCGAACATGATATTACTCCTAAATTTCTTTTAGAAAACAAAAAAACAGACAACTCTATATATAGATGCCCAAAATGCAAAACGGCTTTTGTACATCCACAGCCTTCGTCTGAAGAGCTAAATGCTTTTTATACAGGAATGTATCAAGAAAAAGCACTTTCTTTTAATGAAGTGCAAATGAATCGTGCATTAAAATCTGTCAAAGGTTATTTAAAGCGATTGAATTGGATCGGTGAAAAAAGTAAAGGCAAAACTTTTCTCGATTTAGGTGGTGGATTAGGTTATTATTCTAAAGCGGCTTCAGAGTATGGAATGTCTCCAATTTTAGTTGAAAAAGACGCTGTATCGGTAGATTTTGCTCAAAGTAAACTACAATTAGATACTATAATTCAACAAGATTTGAATGAATTTTTCTCGAGCAATACTGATAAGTATGATATCGTCTTTTTTAGACATGTTATTGAGCACGTTACCGAACCTAATGAAGTAATTAAAAATATTTCGTCACTATTAAAAGATGATGGTGTATTTATTATTGAGACTGATAATAATGCAGGAATCGAAATATTATTTAAAAAAGGTGTTAAGGATTTTTACTTAAAATTATACGGTGAAAATTTTAAAGACATTTCGTTTTATAAGCTACTCTCCGTAAGACCATTTGCATTGGACCCGCCAAGACATCTGTTTGCCTTTAGAATGAATAACCTCTCTAATCTGCTGAAAAAAAACGGCATTAAGCCATTTATTAAAGACCATTACAGGCTTGGTCATCCAATTTATTGGCCAAATATCCCAGCGCCGAAATTTTCAGATGTAATAAAGGCATTTCTAAAATTCAAGCTAAAAACTGGGATCAAATTGACGCTAGAATATTTTAATCTTCTTTTTAGAATACTTCTACAGTCATTAGGACTTTCGTCAGGATTATGTATCTATGGAAAAAAGTAAAGTATGAACATACTAATCGTAAATACTTATGATAAAGGAGGTGCGGCTAATGCTTGTATAAGACTTCACAATGCACTGCTTAATCATGGGTATTCGAGCAAATTACTGGTTTTGCATCGCTCGGACGATCAAGTTAATGATAACATCTTCAAGTTTAAAACAGCCCCAAGTGGATTAAATAGTATTTTAAAAAGAATTATAAATAAGTTCGACTTTAAAAAAAAGAAGAAAAAAGAGAAAGAGCGATTATTTAGAAGCAATCGGTCAGTACATTTAGAATACTTTTCCTTCCCTTATTCTGAGTATGATATAACCCAAAGCGAATTATATAAAGAGGCAGACGTAATTAATTTGCATTGGGTAGCACAGTTTTTAGACTATGATTCTTTTTTCAAAAAAAATAAAAAGCCGGTTGTTTGGACATTGCACGATATGAGTCCATTTTTAGGAGGAGAACATTACAATGAGATTTATGATGGTATAGACGACGGAGGTATGCCAAAATCGAGAGTTCATAATAACCTTGAGCTTAAAGTATTTGATGAGATAATTGAGAAAAAATTGAATATTTTTAGACAGGTTAATAATTTAATGTTGATTTCGCCTTCTAACTGGTTGAAAAGGGTAGCAGAAAATAGTCAAGTGTTTAATAAATTTCCATGCTATCATGTGCCTAATACTATAGAGAGTGAATCTTTTAAAATCTTAAACAAGAAGGCGTCCCAAAAGGATTATGATATAACGCATGATGGGATTAAATTACTATTTGTATCTCAATCTTTAAATAACAGCAGAAAAGGAATAAAAATACTTGTAAAAGCTTTTGAGTCTTTAGAAAATGACCAAATTAGTTTATATGCAGTTGGAGATTCAAATAATGTCGATTTTGATGCATTAGGAATCAATTCATTAGGGATTATAAAAGAAGAAGAGGAGATGAATAAAATCTATAATGCAGTAGATGTCTTTATATTGCCCTCTCTAATGGATAATTTGCCAAATACGGCAATAGAATCTTGCCTTTCTGGTACACCAGTAATAGGTTTTGATGTTGGTGGAATTCCAGAAATTATTGAGGATGGCTATAATGGTATTTTAATAAAAAAACATGATGCTGAAGGCTTAAAAGATGGAATAAAGAAGTTTTTAGAAGAAGGTGTTAAGTGGAGTGCTGAGGAGATAAGAAATGATGCGATAGCTAAGTATAATTCAAAACTGATTGTAAATAAGTACATTGACGTTTACAATGAAGCCATTAAAGATAGCTGCTAATGGATTTTATAAAAAGAATAGTTAATAAATTACCATATGTAAGAGGACTGTATCAACGCGATAAGCTTTACCGCGATAATGCGCATTTTTTGCCAGGTCATTTTTATTCCGTCATTCCAAATTTAGAAGAGGTAAGAAATGATCAAAGCAGAATCTGGAAAGGAATAGAAACAGATGGTATAGATGCGATAGACTTAAACACAGAAACTCAGAAGAAGTTGTTGGCAGAAATTAATAAGTATTATTCTGAAATCCCTTTTAAGGATGATCTTGAAGACAACTTAAGATATCATTTTAATAACCCATATTATTTATACACAGATGGTATTGTCTTATATGGAATGCTGAGACATTTAAAACCAAATAGAGTCATAGAAGTGGGTTCTGGTTATTCTTCAGCATTAATGTTAGATGTCAATGATTTATTCTTTGATTCTAATATTGGTTTTAATTTCATTGAACCTTATACTGAACGTTTAGAAATGCTTATTAATCAGGGAGATAAAGAGAATGTTTCTATACTCAAAAGTAGAGTTCAGGATGTAGATTTAGAGTACTTTAAATCGCTAAAAGAAAATGATATTTTATTTATAGATAGTACGCATGTTTCGAAATGTGGTAGTGATCTAAATTACTTGCTTTTTGAAGTGCTTCCTGTTTTAAATGAAGGTGTTTATATACACTTTCACGATATTTTCTATCCGTTCGAATATCCAAAGAATTGGGTTTTTAAAGGCTATAACTGGAACGAGAATTATCTGTTGAGAGCATTTCTAATGAATAACAAGGATTACAGTATTCAAGTATTTGCGCATTACTTGCATATGCATCATAAAGACGTATATACCGATATGCCATTAGCTTATAAAAATACTGGTGGTAACTTGTGGCTAAGAAAAGAAAAACAATAAACAAGATTTGACTAAGCTTTTATCCATAATAACAATCAACTATAATGATGCCAATGGTCTAAAAAAGACCATGGATAGTGTACAGGCTCAAACCTGGCAGGAATTTGAGCATATTGTTGTTGATGGTAATTCTACTGATGATAGTATAGATATTATAAAATCATATACCTATACGAATTTAGATTGGATGAGTGAACCTGATACAGGGATTTATAACGCCATGAATAAGGGTATAGATAAGGCTTCGGGTAAATACCTTTTGTTCTTAAATAGTGGCGACGCCTTAGAAAACAATGACGTTCTTAATGAAGTAAAGACAGTTTTCGATACAGATAAGTCGATCATTTCAGGAAACGTAATTTTTGAAAAAGAAGATGGTAAGCGTCTTCGGGAGCACCCAGAAAAGATAAGCTTTTCATATCTGGTAGGTAATGCCATTTCCCATCCTTCAACATTTATTAAAAGAGAATTATTTGAGGTTTACGGAAAATATGATGAGCGTTTCAAAATTGTGTCAGATTGGGCCTTCTTTTTAAACGTATTAGGTCGTCATAATGAGAGCTATTTAAAGATTTCGGAGACCATATCAGTTTTTGATGCCAATGGCATTTCTTCAAGAAAAGAGAATCTAGAGAAAGTGAATAAAGAACGAACGCAAGTTTTAGAACACTATTTTCCTAGAGTATTTAATAATGAAAATGACACTTATATCTTTGAAAAATTTATACATACCCATAAGCGTTTTAGAGATTTAAAACTTATCGAAGAATCGCCAATCTTTAGAAAAGTTGCTACGGTAAAATTGTCGTTTTTGGCTGCAATAGTCAGACTAATTAAACCTTCGAAATGAGACATAAGATCGCTATAATCGGTCCAATAGGTGATTTTGGAGGACGAGAGCTAGAAACAGGCTTTATTGCAAAAACCTTACAGCAAGATCATTGTGAAGTCAGTGTCATATCAACGACTAATTGTTCTTTAAATTCTCAAATTTTTGAATTTATTGAGCCCTATCAATTCAAAGTTTTAGACGAGATACTCCTAAAGAAAAATCTTTTATTTAAAGTTTTAGCCCAACTCAGTTACTTAAAATCAGGCGAGAAAAAACCCTTAAGTCATTATGTGTCAAATACGTTTTCTAAAAAACTAGGTTATAAGAACTATGCAGTTAAAACGCTAAGAGGAATTGTTGAAGAATTTGATGTAATACTTATTTGTGCGCAAATCAGTAGTGCTTATGTTAAGGATATTGTAGAATATGCTTATGGTATTAATAAACAAGTCGTTATAAGGACTTCAAGCAAAATATCGGAAAAGGATAGACTGCATAAAGACTGGCTAGAAAAGGTAACATTGTTTATTCATCACTCAGAGTCCAATGCTTCAAGATTATCGTTTTTAGAAAACTATAGTTATCAAGTCATTGACCAATGTACCTACAGGGAAGCACCCATGTTGCGGATGGATGTCGTAAACAGCTTTAAAAATATCTTGTTTGTTGGGAGGTTCTCGCCAGAGAAGGGCATAAAAGAGCTCGTCACTTATTTTAAAATTCATGGAGAAGGTCTCAACTTAACTATCGTTGGTAATGGTCCTTTGTATAGTGAGGTAGAAGCCCTAATCACCACAGAAAGTAATATCAACCTTTTGGGATACAAAAGCCAAGACGAGGTCTTAGAATATATAAAAGCCTCGGATGCCATAATAATCCCTTCTTTTAAAGAATCTGGTCCACTTGCAGGGTTAGAAGCTATGGCTTCTGGGAGGCTCATAATTTCGACCAAAGTAGGAGCCATGCCACATAGACTAAAAAACACCTTAAATCAATTTTGGTTTGACATCAATGACGCTTACAGCCTTAAAGATGTTTTTATGAAGTTAAAAGGTCTGACTAAACAAGACATTAAAAATATTGCACAAAAAAATAGAGAAACTTATTTAGCGAATTATAGAAAAAATACTTTAGAGAATCTATACAAAAACAGTATTTTTAACCTATTGAAAGCCAAACCAAGAGACTGAGTTATGCGTGTAGGAATGAATCCTCAAAAGCAGTCTAAAAAAATACAATTAGACTGCCAACATAGACTTATAATTATAGTATTTATTCCTTCTTTAGAAGGCTATTACAAAGATGTTCTTGAAGTTTTTAAGCTTTGTTTAGAATCTGCCATAGCCACTACAAATTCTAACTGTGCTATCACGGTTGTTAACAATGCGTCTTGTGAAGCCGTTAACACATATCTAAAAGTTAAGTTAGATGAGAATAGCATAGATACGGTAATTCATCACAAGAAAAATATTGGGAAAATAGATGCATTAATTGGTGCAGCAAGAGCGAGTAGAGAGCCAATAATTACTATTTCTGACGTTGACATTCTCTTTAAACATGGTTGGCAAAAAAGTGTAGAAGACATCTTTGAAAACTTTAAAGGCGTGGCTTCAGTATCACCGATTCCCGCTAGAATGTTTAAAAACTATGAAACCTATTCTACCTTCGGAAAAGTACTGTTGGGCAAGGTGAAATTTTCTTACCAGTCCATTCCTGAAAACCATGACGATTACAACAAATACTTATTGAGTACGCACAACGATGAAGAAACGGATGAAAACCTAAAATGGCCAGTGATAAGCTCTAATAAGCATAAAGCTATTATTGGTAGCGGTCATCAAATTTTGAGTATGAGGCGAGAACTGTTCTTTACCACAGTACCAAGAGAGCCATCATTGATTTTAGTAGGAAATAGGTCTGAATACTATTACTGCGATGACCCAATTAATTACTCAGGGGGCATGCGTTTGGCGACCTATTATAATAATGCGTATCATATGGGGAATACCGTAGAAGAATGGATGCGCAATGTACAAAAGGATAATATTTCTAAAATAGATCAAATCAAAAATCAAGATCATAAACTGGATTTACCAAGCTTTCATCCCAAAACACCAAATAGAACACTCTATAAATTAAAGAAAAGAGTTTTAAACAGATTGTTTAATTCCATTTATAATTGAACCAAAATTGGGAAAGACCATTGCCATCATACCAGCTCGAGGAGGATCAAAAAGAATTCCAAATAAGAATATTATAGACTTTAATGGCCTACCGCTTTTAGTGCACTCCATACATTATGCAAAGGCAAACGCAGATATTATCGATGAGGTCTATGTATCAACGGATAATGATCAAATAAAAGCTGTGGCCGAATCGTATGATGCCCTAGTTATAGAGCGACCTTCGACTATCAGCGATGATACAGCTACGACTGTGTCGGTTTTAAAGCATGCCCTTCAAATACTGGGGAATGATATAGATTGTGTGGTGCTGCTTCAAGCCACTAACCCGTTGAGACCTCAAACATTATTGCGAGACGCCTATAAAACATTCAAGGATAAAGACTGTGATAGTTTATTTACCGTAAGTAGGGATCACAAGAAGTTAGGTAAGATTAATAACGATAAGTTTGTACCATTCAATTATAAAATTGGCCAGAGAAGTCAAGATTTAGAACCCTTGTATTATGAAAATGGCCTATTGTATATCACTAAATCAGAACTCATAAAGCAAGGCATTATTTTCAACGAACAATCCTTTCCCTATATAGTAAATCATCACTTCGCAAAAGTGGATATTGATACTTATGAAGACTTGAAATATGCGGAGTATTTAATTTCTAATGGCATTGACCAATGACAATAGCAGAAAAAGTAAAACACATCGTCAGAGCTTTTTACAATAGACTGATAAACAAAAGACAAGATCCCATCTTTATAGTCGGAACAGGACGATGTGGAAGTACATTGCTCGTGGATATATTAATGACCAATCCAGATATTCAAATCGACCAAAACGAACAGTACGATTGGTTTTTAATGGCCGCTAATGATGAGGGCAAAAAACATGATCCCATATATTCAGATCTTGTCAACTTTGATATCACCATAAAAAAGAGCTTAGAAAAGTGGACGCCATTCTATAAGTCTAAGCTGAAGATAATGATGGATACTAAGATGAGTAAAACCAATAAACGGTTTTTCTTGAAAAGTCCAGCCATCACATTTATGCTTCCAGAAATAAAGAAACTCTTTCCAAACGCTAAGTATATTCACTTGTACCGCAATGGTTTTGCAGTAGCGAGATCTTGGTTTAAAAAGGAATACTTTCGTGTTAAGGAATATCAAGATAGTTTTACAGAAGATGAGTTTATCTTAGAATGCGCCAAGTATTATAATGCTTCAATATTGGCGATAAATGATTTTTTCGAAGGTTTAGAAGATGACAAAAAATTCTCGTTGAGCTACGAAAAGCTCACTGAAAATCCAGAAGATGAGATTGCCAAACTTTTAAAGTTTTCGGATGTCGAAAGTCAATGCCAATTTGATTTTACAGAAGTAAAGAGTACCAATTTCAAAATTGATAAAATAGAAGACCATTTAAAATCTGAACTAAAGCAGATAATGAATGAGAGTCTAAAGTCACTAGATTATATTTAAGTTATGTCAGCACCATTTATAGAAATACAAGGACGTAAAGTAGGAAGGGATTATCCGCCATTGGTCATTGCAGAAATAGGAATAAACCACGAGGGGTCACTAGCTATAGCCAAAGAAATGGTGGATGCCGCTCATAGAGCAGGAGCCGAAGTGGTAAAGCATCAAACCCATATCGTTGAAGATGAAATGAGCAAAGCGGCTAAAGAAGTAATTCCTGGAAATGCAGATATATCTATTTATGAAATCATGGAACGTTGTGCTTTAAATGAAGCTGATGAATTAGCTCTAAAGCACTACGTCGAAGACAAAGGAATGATTTTTATTTCCACGCCTTTCTCAAGAGCAGCAGCAGAACGCTTAAAAAAGTTTGACGTGTCGGCTTACAAAATAGGATCTGGTGAATGCAATAATTATCCACTGTTAGAACATATCGCAAAATTCGGAAAGCCAGTGATATTAAGCACAGGAATGAATACCATAGAAAGTGTATCTAAAGCAGTTGAGATTTTTAAGAAACACAATACGGATTTAGCCCTATTGCATACCACAAATCTATATCCCACACCATCACATTTAGTACGTTATGGCGCTATGATGGAATTGCACAATGCCTTCCCAGATAATGTATTCGGTTTAAGTGATCATACCTTAAACAACAATGCCTGTTTAGGTGCCGTAGCTTTAGGCGCTTCAATCTTAGAGCGTCATTTTACAGACCATATGGATAGACAAGGGCCAGACATAGTATGCAGCATGGATGAAACCGCCTGCAAAGAATTAATAGTAGGAAGTAAAGAAATTTGGTCTATGAGAGGTGGCACAAAACAACCGGCAGCAGAAGAAAAGGTCACCATTGACTTTGCATTCGCTACGGTGTGTACGATTACCGATATAAAAGCCGGAGAGCAACTATCTAAAGACAATATTTGGGTAAAGCGACCAGGGACGGGAAAAATTTTGGCCGAACATTTTAATGATATATTGGGTAAAACAGCACTCAGAGATATTGAAGAAGGCGAACACTTAGATTATGAGGATTTTGAATAATAGCAACCTTAGATATCAGCATGCGTAATATAGTTTTTCTTACCGGTACTAGGGCAGACTTTGGAAAGATAAAGGCATTAATACAGGTCATTGAAAATCATGAAGATTTTGAGCCCTATATTTTTGTCACTGGAATGCACATGATGCACGAATATGGTTACACACTTATTGAGGTAGAACGCTGTGGCTTTAAAAACCTAGCAACCTTTAATAACCATACCGATGAGGCGACAATGGACCTCACCTTGGCAAAGACCATCAATGGGTTTTCAGCATATATAAAAACCATTGAACCCGATTTAATCGTTGTACATGGAGATAGAGTAGAAGCTTTGGCAGGAGCCATTGTTGGAAGCTTAAACAATATACTTGTGGCCCATATCGAAGGTGGGGAACTATCAGGAACAATAGATGAGTTGATAAGGCATTCCGTTACTAAATTGAGCCATATACATTACACCTCTAATGATGATGCTAAGAAGCGCTTATTACAAATGGGAGAACTTGAATCTTCTATTTTTACCATAGGGTCTCCAGACGTAGATATTATGTTTTCTGATGATTTACCTCAATTGGATATCGTAAAGGACTATTATCAAATAGCGTTTGATACCTATGGACTAGCCATGTATCATCCGGTGACCACAGAAATAGATACTATAGCGGAAAACGCCAATAACTATGTGGATGCTTTAATAGAAAGCGATAGAAATTATGTCGTTATTTATCCTAACAATGACCTGGGAAGTAAACATATATTACAGGCCTACGAGAAGTTTTCGGATAATAAAAGATTTAAGGTTTTCCCATCCATACGCTTCGAGTATTTCCTGACCTTATTAAAGAATGCTGAGTTTATTATTGGTAATAGCAGTGCAGGCATTAGAGAGGCGCCGTATTACGGTGTACCAACCGTCAATATAGGCAACCGACAGCTTAATAGAGCGACATCTTTGGAGATCATTAATGTATCGAGTAAAAAACAAAACATTCTTGAAGCCTTAAATAAATTATCAGAAAAAGTTGAGGTGAGTAGTGAGATTTTCGGCAGGGGCAATAGCGCAGAGCTATTTTTAACGACGCTCGAAACTAAGGAGTTGTGGGAGATAAATCATCAAAAACAATTTAATGACACCTACTAAAAAGCATATCCTTTTTGTTGTGCCTGATGGTGTTGGAATAAAGAATTTTCTTTATTCAGATATCATTAAGTATTTAAAAGAAGAATGCGATATTAGCATTTGGTCGCCATTACCCTTAGATGCCTTTGATGATGTAAGGACCCTACATCAAATTAACTTTAATTACAAGCAGCTCACATTAAAACCCGAAAGTGCATTTACTCGTTTGTATAGAGAAGCAACCACTTATGCCCGATTATTGCATAATACGAAGCTCAAAACTAACGCTACGATACTAACTAACTGGCGACGACCAAAACGAGGTTTTAAAATAAAATTGCTCTATCGGATAGCAGAAGTAATGGGGCGTTATTTATCCAAAGATTATGGTAAGATTCTAAAATATGAAGACAAATACAAAAAACACATCTCTAAAAAAGATGTCGAATATTATGTCAATGAATTAAAGTTGTTAGAGCCAAGTGCCCTGTTTATTACCCACCAACGTGTTCCGGGAATTATGCCCATATGTCTTGCGGCAAAACAAATAAACATTAAAACAGCGACTGCCATATTCTCTTGGGATAATTTACCAAAAGCGCGTTTGGCGGTTTATACAGATCTATATTTGGTTTGGTCGCAGTGGATGAAAGAGGAGATGAAGGATTATTATCCTGAAATTTCACAAGAAAATGTACAACTGGTGGGTACACCACAATTTGAATTTTACTTAGATAAAAATAGAATCACTCCAAGAGACGAGTTTGCGGATAAACATGGTTTAGATCCTAACAAAAAATGGATATGCTTTAGTGGTGATGATGTTACCACATCACCCTACGACGCACTTTTTTTGCGAGATGTTGCCCAGGCATTAGAAGCCGAGAAACACAATCTTCAGATTATTTTTAGACGCTGTCCAGTAGATTTCTCATCCAGATACGATGACGCTTTAGAGACCTATAAGGATTTCATAATTTCAATAGACCCAAAATGGAATAACCAAGCGGAGACAGGATGGGCAGGTTTTTTTCCGATGTACGAAGACATTAATCTACAAATAAATCTGGCTAAGCATTGTGAGCTTGTGACCAATTTGGGCTCCACCATGGCCGTGGATTTTGCGACATTCAATAAGCCGTGTTTATATCTTAATTATAACCCTTCAAATGATTCGAGCTGGAGTACTGAAATAATTTATAAATTTCAGCATTTTAGAAGCATGAAAAATTTAGATGCTGTGGGTTGGATTAATAGTAAAGAAGATATTCATAATACCATCTTAAAGACATTAGACAATCCCAACCACATCGCTATGGATAGAAAAGAATGGATAGAGGATTTGGTGCTTCATCCTTTAGATCAAAATTCAGAAAAAATCGCAAGGGCCTTATTATAATGCACATTTGTTTTATTACTCCAGAATACCCAAAAAAAGGTTTTCCACATGGTGGTATAGGCACGTTTATCAGTACTATTAGTAAAACATTAGTGGCGAAACACCATAAAGTTTCAGTTGTAGGGTTTAATATTTATACAGATACCGAGGAATGTGAAAATGACGAAGGGGTCATAATTTATAGATTAAAACCCAATAAATTGAAGGGATTGACATGGTGGCTCAATAGTAGGGACGTCAACCATAAGTTAAAAGAAATACATCAGGAAAGCCCTATAGATATTGTCGAAGCGGCAGAGCTAGGATTCGCCTTTATCAAAAAAGATAGGTCCATAAAGTATATAATCCGGTTGCATGGTGGTCACCATTTTTTTGCTGAGGCAGAACGAAGAAAATTAACGCGGTGGAAAAGTTTTCAAGAAAAACGATCATTTAAAAAAGCGGATGGATTTATAGCCGTTTCTAAATATGTGAAAAGCCATACGGAGAACTATCTAAGCTATCGTAATAAGCCTATCGAAGTCATAATGTCTCCCATTAACTTAGACATTTTTAAACCTCAATCAGATATAAAGGTACAACCAAACACTATTTTATTTGCTGGAACGGTTTGTGAAAAAAAAGGTGTTTTTCAATTAGTTAAGGCACTGCCGAAAGTTATTGAAGAATTCCCAGATATTCAGTTGTATATCTACGGAAGGGATTGGTTTTTTAAAGACGGAAGATCCTATATAAACTATTTGAAAGACTTTATTGCAAAGCAAGAGATAGAGGAAAGCCATATCCAGTTTATGGGTTCGATTCCGATGCAAGAACTAGCGCAAAAATATGCCGAAGCAGAAATTTGCATTTTTCCATCTTTAATGGAAACTCAGGGCTTGGTGGCACCCGAGGCCATGGCGACGAACAAACTGGTCATATTTTCTGAATGTGGCCCAGGTCCAGAAACCGTAGAACATAAGGTAACAGGATTGTTATGCAATCCCTATGATGTTGATGATATTTCAGATAACATTATATGGGCTCTGAAAAATAAAGAGGCCTGTGAGGAAATTGCAAATAATGCAAGGGTGTTTGTGCAATCAAATTTTGGTATCGATTATTTATGTGATAGAAATTTAGAATTTTATAACAAGCTGATGGCCTAATACATTTGAAAAAGAAAAACAAAATATTAGCGATTTTCACTTTAGTAGAGCATAGGCAAAAAGATGGTAAATATTACGGCTATGCTCCTTATGTGTCGGAGATGAATATCTGGACGAGCCATTTTGATGAAGTTCTGGTAGTTGGGCCATTTTCTTCGTCGACAGAGGTGGGGAATTTGGATTTGGCATACGATCATTCCAACCTTTCCTTGATTGAGATACCTAGCTTTCATATAAAATCACTTAAAGGTATACTCAAGCTTCTTTTAAGATTACCGACTATTAGTTTTAAAATAAATAAGGTAATGAGATATGCCAGTCATTTACACTTTAGATGTCCAAGTAATGTCTCAGCCATAGCCGCCGTAATTCAAATCTTTTATCCTAGCAAACCAAAGAGTGCCAAATATGCTGGTAATTGGAAACCAAACAGTAAACAGCCTATAGGTTATAGATTTCAGAAGTGGCTATTAAGTAACACATTACTCACCAAGAATATGCAGGTTTTGGTCTATGGTGAGTGGCCAAATCAAACAAAATCAGTGGTGCCTTTTTTTTCGGCGACCTACAAAGTTTCCGAACGTGCAGCCTATCAAAGAAAGGACTATAAGGAAAAGTTGAAATTTGTATTTATTGGTGCTATGGTTGTTGGCAAAAGACCTTTTCTAACAATCGACATTATAAAAAGACTGCTGGAAAATGATTTTAATTGCGAACTTCATATGTTTGGTGATGGACTATTAATTGATGAGGTGAAAGATAATATAGAGGCAAACCATTTACAAGATGCTGTTGTAGTGCATGGCAACCAGAATAAAGAAGTGATAAAAGAGAACTTAAAAGATGCTCATTTTACAATATTACCTTCTAAAAGTGAGGGCTGGCCAAAAGCAATAGCCGAAGGCATGTTTTTTGGCGCTATTCCAATTTCTACTAAAATATCGTGTTTACCTTGGATTTTGGATTGGGGTAAAAGAGGTATTTTGATTGATGCAGATTTAGATGCGGCCACCGAGACGATAGTAGAAGAACTAAAAAAAGGAGACACGCATCTGGCAAGCCTTTCAAAAAGCGCTTTAGAATGGTCGCAGCAATATACAGTTGATAGGTTAGAAAAAGAGATCGATAAAGTTTTAAACAGATAGTAGCTATTTCGAAAGGGATAAAATTTAATTCATTTTGTTAATTACATCAATAAAATATAGTAAAGACAAGCATACATCGGATTGCCAATATGCACTATCGGATAATAAAACGACGATTACTATTAACGAGGATTTAATAAAAGAATTTCATAGCTTAAGAATCGAATTCGACTGCGACATAGCCCTAATAAGACATCACGACTACAAATGGATAAATAGCAGTCAACCCAGCTTATCTAATTGGTATAGCCCAAAAATACTCAAGCTCAAAAATGGCGTTTATGTTCAGGCGAATACACCAAAGGGAATTTGGCAATATTCCCCAAAAGAGAAGCATGTACTACTCTGGCATTTTAATGTGGAATTTTCCAAACCTATGACGCATTACAGTGGTAACCGTAATGCTAAGCAGATAGTTCAGAGTACATTCTTGCAGTTCAAGGTACCATTAGAGCTTTTAATGTCTAAGAAAGGTGCGGTAGAATTTAGCCGATCTAAAATTCCGTTTAAAGCCATAGCCTGTTTTACCGATCATTGTGATTTTGATACTGAAGAAAACCTTATTTTACAGAGAGAATTTTTAAAAAATACAATATAAAAACCACAAAGGGTTTTTTCCTAAATGACTTTTCAAACAGACCAAATGCATCATTTCAAACAAATGCTGAAGAGCTGATGAAATGGAAGGACGATGGTCATGAACTTGCCTATCATTCGTTGTCACAATCAATCAAAGATGATAAAGTTAGCTTTAAGGATTTTGAGACCTTTAATCCACCAAATAAGGACATACCAACATGGATTGATCATGGCTATCAACCTTATAATTTTAGCTTATATAAAAAACATGGAAGAAAAGACGATTGGTATGAAGAACAATTGAAAGATAAGTCTATAGCTATACTTTGGAATTATATCGATAGCGGTACAGCAACTAAAGGTGTTATTAATCAGATAAACCCAGAACATTTTACCTTAAAAAAATACGTAAAAGGCATTAAATCAAACACGCCCAAAATCAGATATGCTGCGTTTATTAAAAATATCATGTTCCATTTTTATAATGGCGAAAAGTATGCCTTGAATTATAAGGATATCGCCAAGTTTTATAAGCTGACTTTTATGGCCAAGAAACCCAAGTACATATTTAACCTTTTAGTTTCTCTAGGGTTAGTAGCTGGGGCAATTCTCAAGATTTTTTTAACATGGAATAGTAGTAAAACAAAAACCTATCCCTTAGCTAAATACACACCAGTACTTTTTAAGCATAAAATTAAAGATGAAGAGTTTTCAATATTTCAAACCATTGAAATGGTGGATTTCAAAAAAGCCTTATGTAAAGAAAACATAGATTTATTAATTGAAGAAAGTGGACTTTTTATAGCCCATACGTATTTCTCTGTACCTATGGGTTATCATACGGGTAAATTGCTAAGGACGCCGAGTCAAATAGATGAAGACGTTGAGGCGAATTTTAGCTATTTAGCCCATAAAATTGCGAATAATGAGGTTTGGAATCCGACTTTAAAGCAGTTAATTTCATATTTTGACAACATAGAGAATGCTGTTTTTAGTATAGATAGTTCAGATAACATATATTTGGCTTCGCAAGACGCTATACCTATAAGAGAAATAAATTAATGGAGGTCGTATTCACTAAGGAAGAGGCATGGTTAGAAAAATGGGACAGTTACGTTGTAAATGCTCCGCGAGGGAGTCATCTCATCTTATCGGATTGGCTAAAATCTTATGCGTCTTATGGATTTGATTTCGAAGTTGGAATTGCACTCAAGGATGACAAAATAATCGGGGGACTTGGGGTTATTATTCCTAAAGTACTCTTCTTCAAATTTTACATAGTTCCTCATGGTCCCATTTTGGACAAAGCCTATGAAAATTATATCAATGACTTACTAATACAAGCAAGGTCTAGAGCTAAGAAAATTAAATGCAGTTATTTTCAATTTAGTTTGCCTATTTCTAATAATCCCAAGATCAGTAAGCATACCTTTTCTTTTCAGAATATAAGCCTTGATAAAGCGCTTTATAAAAAAGGGAAATTGTTTAGTCATATCTATTCGTCTTACGGTTTAAATTGGGTAGATTTTAATAAGACAGATAATGCTGAATCATTGTTGCAAGGTCTTACCACAAAAGTGAGGAGGAATATAAGGCTGCCTTACAACAAAGGGGCTGTTGCTAATTTTGAGCAAAATGAAGATAGCATACGACAAGGTTATGGGATTATAGAAGCAAACGCGAGATTAGGAAATTATGCCCTAAGATCGTATGACGACTTTAAGAGTACGATTTTGAACCTTGTTAAAAAGGGCTATGGATCTTTTATAAATATATACGTAAATGGCGATATTAAAGCCTCTTGTTTTGTTATAAAAGCAGGTAATTATATGACTAATATCTCTGGTGGTACCCTCAGAGAAAAGCCAGATATAAAGTTAGGCTATATGTTACAGTGGGAAGCCATTAAAAAATCCTTTGATCTGGATTATGGAGGCTATAATATCTCTATGGGAGGATCAGAAGGAGTTAAAGAGTTTAAAGAGAAATTCAGCGCAGAAGCGATTTATTTTGAAGAACCACATTACCATTCTGTGTTAAGACCATTTGTTTTTAAAAGCTTTTTAGTCTTTGAGAAAATAATTAAACCCTATAAATCTTATATTTCAAAGGTGTTGTCTAAATATAAAAAAGGTGCGTAAATACTTAAAGTATTTTAAAATAAGGAGAATTGAAGTATATATTTTTGCAAAGCAAAGCGCTTTTGATTTGAGTGTTGAAGAATTTCCTTATACCATTAAAGAGCAAAAGCTTTCTGAGAATAAAACCAGATTCTTTATTGAGAAGGATGGACGTGTAATTCATGAAAGTTATTTGTACCTAGACGTTTTCTTGTTGGGATTGCTTAAAAAAAGAAGAAACCCCGTGATTGGCGACTGCTTAACTGATTCAGAATATAGAGGACAAGGTATTTACCCTTATGTTATCAATCAAATTTCCAATACCATTGTTGATTCAGAAAAAAGAGCGGTTTATATGGTAGTGAACCAAGACAACGAAAGTTCTATAAAAGGCATTGAAAAGGCAGGTTTTACGAAATACGCAGAAATAAAAGCAAAGCGATGGACTTGGATTTATCTAAACAAGACTATTCGTTATTTAAATAAAAACTAATTCAAATCTATGAAGGCGACCATAACCACTAAACTAAAACGTTTTTTATCTAAAATATTACCTAACTCCGAAAAAATAAGATATCTGGCGGCATTACCTAAACTTAATGACTTTGTGAAAAACGCATCAGACACCTGCAAGGTTTTTAAGACGCGTAAAGAACTGTATACATATCTAAACGATGAAATCAATAATACTGCCATTAACTATTGCGAGTTTGGCGTGTATCAAGGTGCTAGTATTAAGTACTGGTCTGCAACGAATACAGATCCCAAATCAGATTTTCATGGTTTTGATACATTTACCGGCCTTCCGGAGACTTGGAGTAATTTTACCGGGGGACTTTCAAAAGGGGTGTTTGATGTTAAAGGCCAACTGCCACAAATAGATGATGATAGGGTCTTTTTTCATAAGGGACTCTTTCAAGATACTTTACCATCATTCATAAAAAATAATGAATTATCGAATACGCTGGTCATTAACATAGACGCAGATTTGTACTCATCGACTTTATTCGTGTTAACTCAGATGGATAATCTTATAAAGGCAGGTACAATTATTATTTTTGATGAGTTTTCTAGCATGCTTCATGAGTTCAGAGCGTTAGAAGACTATTGTATGTCATATAGAAGGGAATATGAGGTTTTAGCGGCAACGACCTCTAAGTATCAGTACTATGCACATGTAGCCATCAAGATTTTATAAGACGATTATAACTGGTTTAATGAGAGTTTTGCAACTTATCGATTCATTGGACGCTGGCGGTGCAGAGCGTATGGCTGTTAATCTTGCAAATTTACTTTCAAAGGATATTGAGAAATCGTATTTAGTAGCTACAAGAAAAGAAGGACTTCTAAAACAGTCCATTGAAGATTCGGTGAGCTATATGTTCTTAGGGCGTAAGTCTACCCTTGATGTTCAATCCCTATATAGATTTTACAGATTTATTAAATCAGAAAATATATCAATAATACATGCCCATTCTTCTTCGTTTTTTATGGGCGCAATGGCCAAATTATTAAGACCTAAAGTAAGACTGATATGGCACGATCATTATGGTAATAGCAATTTACTTGAAGAAAGACCTTACAGAGTTTTAAAAGTCTGCTCAAGGTTGTTTGATGCCGTATTCTGTGTGAATTCTAACCTGATAGCATGGGGTAAAGAAAAATTAGGACTAAAATCGATCTCATACCTATCAAATTTTGTTTTACCAAAAAGTAATTATGACAAGGAAACGATTTTAAAAGGTCGTGAAGGGAAGCGCATACTTTGTTTAGCAAATTTAAGACCTCAAAAGGATCACTTTAATTTAGTGGATGCCTTTGCAGCAATTTGTGAACAATTTCCGGAGTGGACGCTACATTGTGTAGGTAAAGATTTTAATGATTCTTATTCTAGAGAGCTAAAGTTATATGTTGAGAATCACAATCTAAATGACAATATTTATTTCTATGGAAGTAAAAGCGATACGGAATATATTATTTCACAATCGACCATTGGTATTTTGTCATCAGAATCTGAAGGCCTACCTTTAGCTTTAATTGAGTATGGCTTTGGCGCTTTAGCTGCGATTTCTACCAATGTGGGCGATTGTGCACGCGTTATAAATGATAATACTAAGGGGGTATTGGTAGCGTCTAAAAATGCTAAGGCTTTAAGTGATGCGATGGTACATGTAATGAGCGATAAGAAACTTAGATTAGAATTGGGAACTAATTTAAAAACACATGTTCTCAGTAACTTCTCTAAGGATGCTGTTAGAGAATCACTCTTACTCAAGTATGAAGAAGTACAACCAAAATAATGGGAAGTTCAACTCGTAAAAAATATAGATATCATTTTACAAACGACAAATATGTTGCGCTAATCGTTCTGCACATTCTTATTGGTATTTTTATCAATCAGATTCCGAATTTTTCTCAAATTTATTTTGTTGCTGCTTGTTCGTACTTCGTTTTTAATTTATTGCTTGCGCCAAAGCATAAAAAAACAATTTGGGTACTATTGGGCTGCGCCTACATTGCCGGTGCAGAAGCATTATTTAGAATGACTGGTGGTGGAATATCTTATGAATTTGCCAAGTACTTTGTTATTCTTTTAATGATTATAGGAACTTTTTTTAATGGCGCTTCGGGTAAAGCATACGCCTATTTAATATACCTGATTTTATTGGTTCCAGCCGTAGTTGTGGCGTCTACAAATTTGGATTTCGGTTTAAATTTTAGAACTAGTGTTGCCTTTGTATTAACAGGCCCTGTGTGCTTGGGGATTTGTGCAATTTATTGTTATGATAAAAAAATTAGTAATGAAGAATTATTGCATGTCGTATCTTTTTTTGGCTTTCCCATTATAGCAATGACCACCCATTTGTTTTTGCATACGCCTAGTATTAAAGAAGTCGTTACGGGAACAGGATCTAATTTTGCTACTTCTGGCGGTTTTGGTCCTAACCAAGTATCGTCCCTGCTTGGCTTAGGCATGGTTAGTTTTACGGTACGTTTTTTTCTTAAATCACCGACGCTTTTTTTAAAAATATTTAATATTATTCTTCTTTGTGCTGTAAGTTTTAGAGCCCTTGTAACGTTTAGTCGTGGGGGCGTCGTAACAGCTGTGTTTGTCATTATGGCTTTTCTTTGGGCACTGTATTTCAGGTCAGGATATAGAATGAAACAGCAAGTTGTAATATCGTTTTTTATTTTGATAATAGGCGGTGCTATCACTTGGTGGATAAGCTCTGATCAAACCGATGGTTTAGTGGTCAATCGATATGCAAATACGGATAGACGAGGTTTTGAAAAGGAAAATATTACTACGGGTAGATTTGAGCTTTTCGTTCACGAGATTCAAGGGTTTGTAGATAACCCTTTTGTTGGGGTTGGTGCCAGTGGGATGAAGCAAGAGCGTTTAAAAGAAGAGGGTATTGTAATTGCATCGCACAATGAGCTAAGTCGATTATTGTCTGAACACGGAATGTTAGGCCTAATCATACTATTACTTTTAGTAATTAGTCCTTTGGCATTTCGCACTTATAGAAAGGGAAATGTTTTGTTTTACGCATTTTTAGCCTTTTGGTTTGCTACAATTAACCACTCCGCTATGCGTATTGCGGCACCTGGTTTCATATATGGGCTCGCACTATTAAATGTAAGATATGAAAAACGTTCTTTACGTAGGAAACGCGTTATCGAATAAGGGGAAAACAACGACTTCGATTGAGAGTTTAGGAGCGAGATTGAGCGAATTTTGTTCTATAAAAATCGCATCGAACAAATCGAATAAGGCGTTGCGCTTATTAGATATGATGCGATTGGTAATTGCCAATAGAAAACACACCGACTATGTATTAATAGATACATATAGTACTACAAACTTTTATTATGCTTTGGTTATTAGCCAATTTTCACGGCTGTTTAAAATTAAGTATATCCCAATTTTACATGGCGGAAATCTTGAAAGCCGTCTAAAAATGAATCCTACAATGAGTAGATTGGTGTTTAAATATGCATATGCATTAGTTTCACCTTCAAACTTTTTAAAAACTACTTTTGAGACCTATGGATTTAACAATATTAAACACATACCCAATTCTATCGTAATAGAGGATTTCGCATATCAAAACAGGGATATAAAAGTGATTAAGTTGTTATGGGTAAGATCTTTTGCAAAAATTTATAATCCAGAAATGGCAGTCATGGTATTAGCGCGTCTCATTGAACAAGGATATCAATCCGAACTTACAATGGTAGGGCCAGATTCTGACGGATCACTTCAAAAAACTGAGCGCTTAGCAAAAAACAAACAACTCGAAATTAATTTTACGGGCAAATTATCCAGAAATGAATGGATAGAACAATCTAATAATTGCAATGTATTTATCAATACTACAAATTTTGATAATACACCCGTTAGTGTTATTGAAGCCATGGCTTTAGGTTTACCTGTCGTATCTACAGATGTTGGTGGATTACCGTATTTGATATCAAATCATACAGATGGGATTTTAGTACCTCCCTCTGATGTCGACCAAATGGTTGATGAAATAATCAACTTAAAAGAAGATAAAGCATTAAAAAATATGCTGGTTTTAAACGCTAGGAAAAAAGTGGAGCAATTCGATTGGGAGAAGATCAAATCAAAATGGATAGAACTTTTGTCTTAGATTTTATGTCAAAAATAGTTTGTACTTATTATATTTACGCTACAACCGACCTTAAAACATGAAGCACAAAAAGGGCATCCATTTCGAAGTCTCGGAACGAAAGATTCTTCTCAGAATTATGGACTTGGTTATGGTCTTTTTTGCCATTTATTTTTTAAATCTTTACCCAGAATTCGAATACATAGAGTTCGATGAAAATAATTTAACTGCACTGATTTTATTGGGTGTTTACGTATTGGTTTTTGGTACTATTTTCGAACTTTACGACCTTCAGAAGGCCAGTAAATTAGATACCACATTCAGGAACATCGTTATTACAACATCCACCGTGGTTTTGTTTTACCTTTTAACACCAATTCTATCACCGTACTTGCCGGAAGAACGAATTCAGATTGTTTATTTTTATTTGGCCATTATTTTATCGCTTTTACTATGGCGTTTTATTTACATCAACCTTATTGAGTCACCAAGATTTTACAAGCGTATCTTGCTGGTTGGTGAGGTCTCAAATATTGATGGTTTAGTCAATGCCCTGAATGCCTCAGACCCTAATTATAAGATTATCGGATTTATAAATAGTGAAGAATCCACATCAGAGTCTGTAAGGTTTAAGGGGCTTAAGGAGTTTGAGGCAAAAGACTTTCTCAATACCATAGAAAAAGAACGAATCTCAGAGGTCTTAGTGGCAAGTTTTAACAGTGAAGCGATAATTGCAGAAGTTTATCACGATTTGATCTTATTACTGGAACGTGGTTTTAAAATAAGGGAATACACACAGGTCTATGAAGAACTACTCCATAAAGTGCCCATACAATTTGTCGGTAAGGACTTTTACAAGTATTTCCCTTTTAGTAGGAGTAATGAAAACAAATTATATATCTTTTTCCATCGTGCTTTCGATATTGTTGTTGCCTTTCTGGGACTATTATGTGGTTTAATGCTTTTGCCCTTTATTTTAATTGGCAACCTTCTAGGTAATAGAGGTCCACTATTTTATACCCAAGAGCGTGTTGGTAGAAATAGTAAACCCTTTAGAATCTTAAAGTTAAGGACTATGATCGTCAATGCTGAAAAAGATGGTGTTAAATGGGCTCAAAAGAATGATAAGCGCATAACCTCCTTTGGTATGTTTCTAAGACGTTCGCGCTTAGATGAAATCCCACAGTTTTATAATGTCATAAAAGGGGAGATGAGCATTATTGGCCCAAGACCAGAGCGGCCCTTTTTTGTTAATGAATTATCGCGCATCATTCCCTTTTACGAAACACGACATATTATTAAACCCGGTCTTACGGGTTGGGCTCAGGTAAATACAAGGTACGGGTCTTCAATAGATGATAGCCTCACCAAATTACAATACGATTTGTACTACATAAAACACAGAAGCATTTTCCTAGACTTTAGTATTACCATTAAAACACTAAGCACTATTTTATACTACCGAGGTCAGTAGTAGGTGTATTAGTCAAAAAACTTCAACAAAAATATATAGCGTATAAATAAGGCTATTAACAACAGAATTAGGGGCATTGCAAAAACTTGCACCCCTATTAACCAATGTAGCGTCATAAGGCAAAGGAGTATCACTAAAAACTTTAAAAAGCCCTTAACCCAATTTTTAATGGTACCATTTTTTAATTGATAGGCGAGGATAAAATTTAAAGGGAAGGCCCAAAGCAGATTGTAGTTATAGCCAGTGGCTGTGTGGTCCGTGGCGAACCATAAAAGCAAAAGCAGGGTGCCAATGAGCCCTGTAATACCGAAGAGTGAGATATCTAACCACTTGCTTCGTTTATTAGATTTAAAATCTTTATAGGTGATATAGATAATGACTGCAGCCAGAAGTCCTAAGATAAAAAATGGACTTAAAAAGATAGTATTTGATGCGTTAATATGTCTTTTTTGAAATAATGTGGAAGAACTCTTAACTAAATTATTAGTCTCTCCAATTTTGGCCGCATTAAAGAACTCGTGAATGTATTTTGGCAAGAACATATATTCGTTGGGATTAGCCTCTCTGTCAATAACAGACCCCAAGGCTATATCAATTCCCAAACTCCCCCATGAGTTACGGTCTAGGTGTTCGTATATGAGCTGCCTAAACGTTTTTTGCTCAATTGAGGCAGGTAGTTCAAAACTAACGTTATTTCGGGTTACGATTTTGGAGACGTCTCTTATTTTCGTCGCGCAGTTGTCGTAAAAAAAGTCATAGAGATATTTTCGGTTTTCTGGTTTGTAGTTGTTCTCTAAGAAATCAAATAGTCGTTGTTTTTCTTCAATGCTAAAATTCAGTACCTGCTCTTCAATAGTTCTGTTATGGCCTGAGTAATGATAAAAAATATCCGAAAATCGGTGCTTACTAATGAGATAGTTGAGCTTACCTCTCGCAAATTTTAAATAGAAGTTTGGCGCGTCAAAGTCATATTCTCCATAACCATAAACCAAATCAATGCGTTGGCTGTTGTCTTTAATTCTAAAGGCGTTGTGTCCAAAAGCATCATTTAATGAGGTGCCAGGACCAAATGTCAAAACAGAGACCACCGCATTTTCAGTTAATGTGTTTTGCTGGCTAAAGCCTAAAATGGAAAGGGTTAGTAAGCAGAAAAGCGATAGTTTTAATTTCATAGGCATCACTATCTAAAAATACTAAAATCTATTTTTAGGGAGAAGACGTTAGAATATAATGCGGCACTTTGGTCACCAATATCAGTAAAGGCGTAGTCGATCTGAAAACCTTTATATTTAAATCCGACTCCAAAGTTCGGCTGAAAAGTTAGGTTCTCAGAATTGTCGATCTGCAGCTCATTCTGAAAATTACCAACGCCACCTCTTAGAAAAACTAGATCCGTATAACCAAACTCGAAGCCTAGTGCCGGATTTATACTGGCCAATGAGCTTGAAAACACATCATTATTTTCCTCGAAGCGTACATTGAGATTGGCAGCAGCTGTTAAAGAATAGTCGTAGTTGAAAACCCATTGTTTGGACAAGCCTATTTCTAGTTTTGGTATGGTGATTTCTGTAGTTTCTGGTAACTCTTGGTTTTGCCCTTCAATAGCACCACTGATTTGTTCAAATTTATCTTCATCAATAGACCAAGCATTATACGTTGTGGTAATGTCTCTGGCCATAAGGCCAAATTTCCACCCCGATTTATTTTCAAATTGAATACCAGCGTCTAAACCAAAACCCCAAGACGAGGCGAAATCGCCTATAATCCGTCTTATAACTTTGGCATTGACACCAAAATTTAGGCCATCCAATGGTAATTTTCTAGCATAAGAGAAGGTTAATCCATAATCTGCCGTAGAAAAGGTACTGATTCTATCATAGTTTATATTGCCTTGATCATCAATTAACTGCGTGGTGTCCAAAATATCATCGACCCCAAATCTAATGATCGAAACACCAACGGCGCTTCGGTCGTCCAAAGGCATACCATAGGCGATATAGTTATAGTTGGCAATATTGGCAAAATAGCTCGAGTGCATTAAGGCAAGCTGGTTATCTTCGAGATGTACTAATCCGGCCGGATTCCAATATCCAGAATTCACATCCGCAGTCTGGGATACTACAGCATTACTCATACCTAGAGCAGCAGCGTCAACACCAATATTCATAAATTCATTGGAATATTTTCTGGTAGTTTGAGCCGTAGCTATAAGTGCAAAGAGTGTTAAGAGAATTACAGTGTAATTTTTCAACAGCAAAATTTTTTACAAAGATGCACAATTTTTCTATCTAATTAACTGCAAAAGTGGCTTCTTATTGTTTTAAAATCCTTGCAATTTGAAAAAATAATGAGTTATGCTCAAATACTTTTTTATTTTTACAAAAACAAAACTGATGGGTTTTAAGCAACACATACCTAATATGGTGACTCTTCTTAATCTGTTTTCGGGTTGTATTGCTTTGATATTTGCAGTGCATGGCAATTTTGTCCTCGCTGCTTTTTTTGTTTTTTTAGGCATATTTTTCGACTTTTTTGATGGCTTATTGGCTCGTGTGCTTAAGGCACAAAGTCCGTTGGGGATTCAATTAGATTCTTTAGCTGACCTTATAACCAGTGGTGTAGTCCCCGGAATTATCATGTTGAAATTAATCGCGTTGTCAGTAGGCGTTAATGATTTTGTAACTTTTGACGACAGCTGGACCGCGACAATGAAATGGACTACGGTTAAAGTTTCTTATGTACCATTGATTGGTTTATTAATTCCATTGGCCTCCGCGTATCGCTTGGCAAGATTTAATTTAGACGAAGATCAACAAAGCTATTTTAAAGGCTTGCCCGTACCAGCTAACACCTTACTCATATTATCACTTCCGCTCATTTTAGAATATCAGAATAATGATATCATGAACGCTATAATCATTAACAAATGGTTTTTAATAGGACTGACGCTTTTAAGTTGTTACCTTCTTAATTCTAATATTAAATTATTTGCGCTGAAGTTTAAGGACTGGAGTTTTAAGAGCAATGCTACACGCTATATATTTTTGATCTTAAGCTTAGTGGCGCTAATCATTTTGAAGTTTGCAGCAATACCCTTCATTGTGTTGCTTTACATTATATTATCCTTGCTAGATATAAAAAATATTAACCAACCCATTTAAAACAGTACATAGCACATGGCTGAAGTTATTTTTACCCTATTAATGCTAGTCATGCTTCAAGCAGTTCTAGGATTTGATAATTTGCTTTATATCTCATTAGAATCTAAAAAAGCACCTTTAAGCGACCAGAAGCGCGTTAGGAGAGTCGGGATACTCATAGCAATAGTATTGCGGATTGTATTACTTTTTGTTTTGGTATCGGTCATAGAATTTTTCCAAGAACCGTTTTCATTTTTAACAGGCCATATGGATGATGATGTTTTGGACTTTGCTTTTAATGGCCATAGTCTCATTGTACTCGCTGGTGGTGGTTTTATTATTTATACGGCGATTAAGGAAATTTGGCATATGATCTCTATCAAAGATTTAGATCATGACGTAGAGAGTGAAGGCGATTCTAGTCGGAGTAAATCTGCAAATGCCGCCATAGTCAGTATCGTCATTATGAATTTGGTGTTTTCATTCGACTCCATTTTGGCCGCCATAGGCTTAACCAATGAAATAGAAAATTCGACAACAGCATTTATTGTTATGGCCATCGCGATTGTAGTTAGTGGTTTATTGATGTTGTTGCTAGCGGATAAAATATCAGCCTTTTTGGCCAAAAACAGAATGTACGAGGTACTGGGATTATTCATTCTGTTTATTGTTGGTATTATGTTGGTGACAGAAGGTGGCCATTTGGCACATATAAAAATCTTTGGCAACGAGATTGTGCCCATGAGTAAGACGACATTCTATTTTGTAATTGCCGTTTTGGTAGTTGTAGATGTTGTACAAGGACGTTATCAAAAGAAATTAATAAACGAAGAAATCACAAAAAAATGAGAAAGTTTAAAGTAAAATCCTTCGTCATCATTTTTTTGGTGCTGCTGGTGATTCAATTTTTAATTGTATTTGCGGATATCACGCTATCCAAAAACGGGAGTAATTTAGTGGTAGTAACTGATCAAATCATTGATATTTTTAGCCTCCCTATCAGTATTGTCAATAAAAGCTTACCGTTTTATATCAGGGAAAGTCTCTACATTAAAGCATTGTATTGGATTGTAAATTTGTTCATTCAATCCTTTATAATATATATGGGTTGGCGTGCGTTTAGAAGGGTCCGTAAGAAGTTGAAATAAATTAGAATTCCAATTTCTTTTTACGCAGTTCAAAGTTCTGCCCAAGGTAGACTTTACGTACCATTTCATCACTGGCGAGTTCTTCAGGGATTCCTGCTTTAAGAATACCACCTTCGAACATTAGATAGGTTCTGTCTGTGATGGCCAAAGTTTCCTGTACGTTATGGTCGGTAATAAGAATGCCAATATTCTTTTTGGTGAGTTTCGCTACAATACGCTGTATATCTTCAACAGCAACAGGGTCGACTCCTGCAAAAGGCTCATCCAGCAGAATAAAGTTAGGATCTGTGGCCAGGGCGCGAGCAATTTCTGTACGTCGTCTTTCACCTCCTGATAATAAATCGCCACGATTGGTTCTAATATGACCTAGGCCAAATTCTTCGATTAGCGATTCCATTTTATCGTGCTGTTGTTTTTTGCTCAGTTTGGTCAGTTGTAGCACACTCAAAATATTGTCTTCAATACTCAATTTTCTAAATACAGAAGCTTCTTGCGCCAAGTAACCAATACCATTTTGAGCGCGTTTGTACATGGGATATTTGGTGATATTGGTATTGTCTAAATAGATATTGCCACCATTTGGTTTAATAATACCTACAATCATGTAAAACGACGTTGTTTTCCCGGCACCATTAGGGCCAAGCAAACCAACAATTTCCCCTTGGTTAACCTCAAGAGAGACATCCTTAACCACTTTTCGTCCACTGTAGGACTTCATCAAATTTTCTGCGCGTAACTTCATAGGCTTGCTTAAAACGATAAAATTAGCAAAATCATATAGATTCGATCAGTGTAGCTTGAGTTTTATTAAAAGTTTAACCTTGCTGTTCTAAGGCTTCCCAATACTCATGGGCACGTCTTAAATGAGGGATAACAATCGTGCCGCCTATTAAAGTGGCGATACCCAAAGCCTCGCTGACTTCGGCTTTGGTGAGGCCTTCGTTATAAGATGATTCTAAATGATATTTCACACAATCATCACATCTCAATACGGTTGAGGCCACCAAACCTAATAACTCTTTGGTCTTTTTATCCAAAGCACCTTCCGCAAATGCATTGGTGTCTAAATTAAAAATACGCTTTACAATTTTATTGTTATCCGCTAGGATTTTCTCGTTCATCTTAGAACGATAATCATTAAATTCTTTGACGATATCAGACATGCTTTTTTCTTCTATTTTGATTTCTAACAACAATGGCCGAAATATAAATACTCACTTGGTATAAAATTAGTATCGGTATGGCTACAATAACTTGACTTGCAATATCAGGAGGTGTGATAATGGCTGATAAGATGAGCACGATGACCAAAGCGTACTTCCTATATTTTCTTAAAAATTGCGGAGTTACTAGACCCACTTTGGTTAAAAAGTAAATGATAATGGGGAGTTCAAATACAAATCCTGAGGCCAAAGCTGAGGATCTAACAAGAGCTATATAAGATTGTAAATCCCAAGCATTGGATATCTTTTCTGTAAATGTATAATTGGCCAAGAAATTTAATGATAAAGGAGCAATGACATAATAGCCAAATGCTACGCCAAGAAAAAACAGAAAAGAAGAAACCAATATGAAACCTCTAGAGCTCTTTCGTTCTTTTTCGTGCAAACCTGGGCTTATAAAACTCCATAATTGGTAGAGTACATAAGGAAAAGCAAAAACCAGACCTGCATATATAGAGGTCCAGATATGTGCAGAAAATTGCCCCGCAACCTTACGAACTTCAATTTCAAAAGGTAATTCACTTGCGCAAAACGACGTATTAACATCTAAAAATTGAGCAGCTTTACAGAGATAGGCATAGGTAGGGAAACTCATTTCCTTTGGTGCCATTATAATGCCTACCACAAAATCTTTAAAAATAAAAGCTAGGCTTGCTGCGATAACAATACCCAAGGTTGCTCTTATAAGGTGCCATCTTAGATCTTCAAGATGGTCTAGAAATGACATTTCGTCAACATTCTTCTTTGCCATTAGATAATACCTTCTTTAATTAGATCATGAAGATGTACAACACCAGCGTACTTCCCTTTTTTTTCGACCAATAATTGAGAGATACCAAACTCTTCCATCATTTCCATAGCATCGACGGCCATAGCATCTTTATCAATACGCCTTGGATTGGTACCCATAATATCTTTAGCTTTGAGATGGGTAATATCATCACTTTTGGTGAGCATACGTCTTAAATCCCCATCTGTGATGATACCGACAATTTCATCATTGTCAATCACGGCGGTCACACCGAGCATTTTTTCGGTAATTTCAACAATCACCTCCTTTAAACTTGCTTCGAGACCAACTTGTGGTTTCATGTTTTGCGAAGACAGGTCATTCACCCTTAAATACAAACGTTTCCCTAAGGATCCCCCTGGATGGTATTTGGCGAAGTCTTTGCTCGAGAATCCCCTTATTTCCAAAAGACATACGGCTAAGGCATCACCCATAACTAGCTGCGCTGTGGTACTCGTTGTTGGTGCTAGGTTATTTGGACAGGCTTCCTGTGCCACATAAGCATTTAAAACAAAGTCGGCTTGTTGTCCTAAAAACGAATCTTTATTGCCGGTAATGGCAATCATTTTGTTATGCGCATTCTTAATAAGTGGTACCAAAACTTTAATCTCAGGTGTGTTTCCACTTTTAGAAATACATATCACCACATCGTCCTTAAGGATTAAGCCCAAATCACCGTGAATGGCATCGGCAGCGTGCATAAAAATAGCTGGTGTTCCTGTAGAGTTTAATGTCGCCACTATTTTATTGGCAATAATGGCGCTTTTACCGATACCTGTGATGATAACTCGGCCTTTGGAATTAAGGATTAATTCGACGGCATTGGCAAAGTCATCTGTGAGTAATTCCGATAAGTTGGCGATGGCTTTGCTCTCTAATTCTATGGTACTTTTGGCAATGCTTAGAATGGAAGACACTGTGTTCAAAACTAATTTTTTAGAGTGTTTTTTTATTTAAAGAAATTATTATCTTTAAGGTTATGCAAAAGTACATGAATTTTTTCATTCGAAGATTCTGAAATACCGAATGAATAAATATTTGTACCCACCAAATGGTGACTTAAGAAATGTACATAAAATACTAATAGGGATTAATGAGTATTGCAGAAATTGACTTACACTCCGCTCTAAAAAAATACTTTGGTTTTTCTGGATTCAAAGGTCTACAAGAAGAGGTAATACAAAATGTTGTTGAGGGTAATAATACCTTTGTTATTATGCCTACAGGTGGCGGTAAATCATTGTGTTACCAATTACCTGCTTTGATTAAAGAGGGGACTGCTATTGTGGTGTCTCCGCTTATCGCATTGATGAAAAATCAGGTGGATGCCATAAGAGCGGTATCAGAACACGAAGGTATAGCTCACGTCCTCAACTCATCGTTGAACAAGACTGAGGTGAAGCGCGTAAAAGATGATATTATTAACGGTATTACAAAATTGCTTTATGTCGCACCAGAGTCCTTGACCAAGGAAGAGTATGTAGATTTTTTAAGGTCAGTGAAGATTTCATTTATGGCTGTAGACGAAGCCCACTGTATCAGTGAATGGGGCCATGATTTTAGACCCGAATATAGAAATCTGCGACACATTATAAAACGCATAGGAGACGATATTCCAATCATTGGACTTACAGCAACGGCGACGCCAAAAGTACAAGAGGATATTCTAAAGAGTTTGGGGATGACCAATGCGGTGACTTTTAAAGCCTCATTCAACAGACCTAACCTATTTTATGAAGTAAGACCAAAGACCAAAAATGTCGATGCCGATATTATCCGTTTCGTTAAGCAAAATGAAGGAAAATCTGGTATTGTGTATTGCTTGAGTCGAAAACGTGTTGAAGAATTAGCGCAAGTCCTTCAGGTCAACGGTATTAAAGCTGTGCCTTATCATGCAGGCTTGGATGCCAAAACACGGGTGAAGCATCAAGATATGTTCTTAATGGAAGATACCGATGTGGTTGTGGCTACCATTGCCTTTGGAATGGGGATTGACAAGCCCGATGTGCGTTTTGTAATACATCATGATATTCCAAAAAGTATAGAGAGCTATTATCAAGAAACGGGCAGAGCAGGACGCGATGGAGGAGAAGGGCATTGTTTGGCATTTTATGCTTATAAGGACATTGAGAAATTAGAAAAGTTTATGTCTGGTAAACCTGTCGCCGAGCAGGAAATAGGTCATGCCTTATTACAAGAGGTTGTGGCTTTTGCTGAGACCTCCATTTCACGACGGAAATTCATCTTGCATTATTTTGGTGAGGAATTCGATAATGAGACTGGTGAAGGAGGGGATATGGACGACAATGTCCGCAATCCTAAAAAACAAGTCGAAGCCAAAGACGATGTTAAAATCCTATTGGACACCGTTCAGAACACCAATGAAAAATACAAGTCCAAAGATTTAGTACAGGTCATTGTTGGTAAATCTAATGCGCTTATATCATCACATAAAACGGATACCCAACCCTTCTTTGGGGTCGGAAAAGCTAAGGAAGCTAGACATTGGATGGCCTTAATTCGACAAGTGATTGTTGCTGGGTATTTAAAAAAGGATATTGAAACCTATGGTGTTCTTAGACTGAGTGATGCTGGTAAAGCCTTTATTAATAAGCCACAGTCTTTTATGATGGCCGAAGACCATGTTTATGATGAAGAATCCAATGATGGTATCATCACCAATGCTAAAGGTGGAGGTGGCGCAGCCGATGAGCGTTTAATGACTATGCTTAAGGATTTGCGTAAGCGCAATGCCAAACGTTTAGGCGTACCGCCGTTTGTGATCTTCCAAGACCCTTCTTTGGAGGATATGGCCTTAAAATATCCCACAAGTTTAAACGAATTGTCTAATGTGCATGGCGTAGGTGAAAGCAAAGCCAAGAAATACGGTAAGGACTTTGTGGCACTAATTGCCGAATATGTCGAAGAGCACGATATCGTAAGACCAGATGACTTGGTGGTAAAATCTACGGGATCCAATTCAGCGTTAAAGCTCTATATTATTCAGAATGTCGATAGAAAATTACCGCTCGATGACATTGCTTCAGCCAAAGGCATGGAGATGCCTGACTTTATTAAAGAAATGGAATCCATTGTTTACTCAGGGACCAAGCTCAACATCAACTATTGGATTGATGAAATTTTAGATGAAGACCAACAGGAAGAAATCCACGACTACTTTATGGAGTCTGAAAGTGATAAAATCTCTGATGCCATTGAAGAGTTTGATGGCGACTACGAGGACGAAGAGCTCCGCTTATACCGTATTAAGTTTATGAGTGAGGTGGCGAATTAGAATAATTCCAATTTCCAAAACCATTAAAATGATATGTTACGTGAAGAATTAGATCGCGTGATAAAATATTCGGTACTATAGCGATCTACTGTAAATGCAAAAAAGCGTATGACTTTTGAATTAAACAATGAGCAACGAAAATATTTAGGTTTAGAATTAGTTGATAAAAATTGGGAAAAAGTAGTACTGAAAGGAGATTCATATCGCCCAAGTTCGGTTTTATACTTTGAAAATAATACTATTCGAAAACAAGTAATTTCGACTGATTCGAAATATTCTGAGATACAATATAATGAAGAGACTGAGAATCGAGAATTCATTCTTCCTAAAACTCAAAGAGGTAAACCAAAGAAATTGACTTCCGCAACATTAGAATCAAAAACGCCAATTGGTACTTATTTTAATTTTGGGGTTAACGTAATTACTATTGGAAATCACACCACTCAAAATACTTTTTACTCCACATATTTCGAGAACCTCAAAGTAAAAGGCATTTCGGACTTAAAGAACTGGTTAACTGATTTTATTCAGAGCTCTACTCCTAATGATTTAAAAGCCATTGAAAAATTTTCTTTAAAAAAGAGAAAAAGAGTAAAGCTGAAAGAGGGAGATTTTTTTATTTTCAAAGTAGATAGAAGAAATTATGGCTTTGGACGATTAATTTGTGACTTAAGACCTTTGAGAAAGGATTCAGAATTTAAGGCAAATAGAAATTATGGAATCATGAATCTCATGACTCAACCATTAGTGATTAAAATTTACCATTTCATAAGTCCAAAAAAAGATACTGATTTAGAGAAACTTAAAAAATTAAAGTCAATCCCGGCTCAATATATTATGGATAATTCCCTGTTTTATGGAGATTACGAAGTCATTGGTAATCTAAAATTAGAAGGCTGGGAATTAGATTTTCCAATTTCTTACGCCAGAAGTATAACTCCAGAAGACAATTTTCAAACGGTATACTTGCAATATGGACTTATTTACAGAGAGACAACAAGGAATAGGTACTATAAATATATAGAAATACCGAATCCCGATTCAAAACACGATTGGGATAAAGTTTTGAAATTTAATCCTTACAGAATGGAATCAATAGGTTTTAACTTAAATTTCAATAAAAAAATATTGGAGGATTGCATTAGTATTAATTCAAATCAACCCTATTGGGAATCTGAATTTTATAATCGGGAAGCTGATCTAAGGAACCCTAAAAATAAAAGCGCTAAAGATGAGATATTTGAATTCTTCAATCTTAATTCAAATGAGTCATACTTTGATAACCTAAAGAAAAACTTTTGACAGATAGCATATTTAGCGCATTACAAATGATTTGATTGTAATAGTTTAACCAAAAATCATAGCCTATTTTTCGAAACGAGCTATGTACAAAAGCGTTACTAGTAATTTTAAGAAACTAAGCCAAACCTGTTGGCAATAATTAGTCAAAATGGAGATAACAGTAGCTCATAATATAACATTAGATACCAAAGAAAGAATAATTACTTCGGCTGCGTCTAGTTTGAATGAATTGGTAATGCTATTGAGCTCAGGTGATGTTATTCGCTATGATATTAATAGACAAGATACAAAACGCCTATTTTCGGTAAAAAGTAGTGTCAGTTATAAAGATGGGGGATTTGATATTAATGCAAAATCAACCATTTACACTTTGGATGCAATTGTGGTAATTGTCAATGACTATAGACAGCATGGGTTTGTTCACTATCCGGAAAAGTACAAAAAGCTGCGCTTATGGAGAGAAGATTATCACGCCGATATTTCTCGCTACCCGATAGCATTATTTAAAAATGATATTGGTATTCCTCATTTAATATTTAGCGAGGCTTGGAACCACCTTCAAATAATGAACTTAGATTCGAGGCAAATACTCACTGCATCTAAGTCATTAATAGAAGAAAATGCAGAAGAAAGACATATTGAATTCTATAAAAAACATAAGGAAGATAATAAACTACCGTGGCCAAGACCTTATGACTATTTCTTTGGCAAACTGGAAATGTCTCCAAATAATGAGAATTTTCTAAGTACAGGATGGGCTTGGGGATCGTATGATGCATACAAGGTTTATGAGGTAAAGCATTTCATAGAAAACAATAGAATTGCTGACATTCCACTTGGGTACTGGGAACATAGTAATAGAGCTGCTTGTTGGATTGATGATAAAACAGTCGCAGTAGCTTATAACCCTCTAGAGAAAGATGATGAAAGTACTACCAAAGACTCTCCACAAGAACTACATTTCTACCAAATCAAGGACGGTATATCAGAGATAAAGAAGAAAGTACAGGTTAAGGAGCTAGATGTTGTAAGTTCTAGAATTTATTTCAGTAAAGCATTAAACGTTATTTTCTTTAGCTCCGATAAACAGGGCATAGCAATAATATCATTAGAGGGTGAAATCTTGTTTCATGACAAGGAATTAAATTTAACTGCATATGATCCTACTTTAAATCGATTGGTAAAATCTGATGATAAATCAGTAACTATTTATAAAATTGAAAAATGAAAAACCACAAGTACGGTATAACAAATTATAGCGCTTACCGGTTGGCTAAGTTTCATTAACTGTTGTACATAATCATGAATTTCAAATCGATAGTATATACAATTGTTGGAATATTAATTTTAGTTATGATCATCAAAACTATAATCGATATCAGTAATGATGCAAAAAGAGCTAAAAAAAATAGAAAACATATGGACGACTTTGTTCAGCAAAAAATGAAAAAAGAATTCCCTGAAATTCACAGCGAACTGTTGAATAAAAGAGTTAGAGTTTCCGAAAACAAAATATTTATTAATAACAAAAATCAAAACCTGAGAAATATTGATTTTGAACTTCAGCCTGTTATTAAATTTCACGAACCCGTGCCAAGTATCGAAATCTATGAAGATGAGAATCTAATAAGAGAATTTATAATTGATACAAAAATTGAAAACCCCGATTTGACCGGACAATTCTTTCATAGCTCAGTCAGAATTAATAGGAATTCTTCCGTTCAAATTGATGGAATAATTTCTGATAATTCTGAAAGCTACAATGAAAATGGAGAAGGGGTTAGGTTTCAACCCTTTTTCTTGTCCGATAAAGAAGAAATGAATACATCGCTAATTGGGAAGGGAATGTTTCAAAGAGGGCTCCATTATTCGGGACTTATTTCATCTAGAAATATTCGATTAATATGCATTTGCGATTTCTGTGCTTCAAGTTTTAGTGTTCAATTCTATCATGCTGGATTTGCAGAAATCCAGTATTTCTATTCAAGTAACAGTAAGGAAACGCTAACCTTGAATTATGGAGATATTGATAATTTACCTTTTCAAAACCAAACCGAAATTGACGAAACGAAATTAGTTGAAGTTGAAAAACAATTGCCTGAAACAAAAGATGGAAGTTTTAAGTATTACAATAATTTCTGTTGTCCAAAATGTAGTAAACCTTATATTAATTTTGAAGAAAATAAGGAAATACGACCTAATGAATACTATGTGAATTTTTGCATCAATGAAAAACCAATTGATTATTTAAGTAAATAATGCGCCTAACACTGTAGGCACTTCACTACGGTTGTAATACTTAATCGAAATTCATTACAATTTCCTATCTTTCAATCCTCGCAGAAAATTAATTATCATTCTCTCTTATACTAAGACATCAATAAACAAATGGTGTTTAAAAATCATTTATGGAGTGCAAAAATTGTGGACATACCTTTGAAGGAAAATTTTGCAACGCATGCGGACAAAACACCAGCGTTGATAGACTAACACTAAAAAGCTTTATAGTAGAACTGTCAGAAAGTATTTTCCAGGTCGACCGTGGTTTTTTCTTTACCATAAAAGGCTTGTTGACAAGACCAGGACATTCAATTAGAGCCTATTTAAGCGGACAAAGGAAGTATTACTTTAAGCCTATCGCTTTTGTTTTACTCTTAGCGACATTTTATTTCATCATAACAAAAATTATAGGTTCTAATACACTCTTGGCTGATGGTATTGTAGGGTTTCGAAGAGGCATCGAAAGTACGACCAATCCATCGCAGAACACTGTGGTTTTTGAATTGTTAACGACATGGTTAATTGACAATTTTGCCTATACAACACTTTTGCTAATGCCTTTAATTTCAATAGCAACATTTATAGCTTTCTTGGGCAAGGGGCAGAATTATTTAGAGCACATCGTAATCAACTCCTATCTAATGGGGCTTCAAACCATTTTTTATGTGCTCTTCACCATAGTGGATTATGTAATCAACCAAAATGATTTTACAGTTTTATTGGCCTTCATTTTATCTGTCAGCTATCGATTTTGGACATTTTTCCAATTTTATCATACAGATAAGAAGCGATATACCGCACTTCGTCTTGTATTAGTTTATGCGCTTTTATACTTTTTGATTGCTATAGGTCTAGGATTCTTATTTTTGATAGTAAAGATTTTTATTTAGTGTTACATTGAACCCTAATCACGATATGATTTAAGCTATTTTGGGGATCAGTTAGCTGCTTTTAAGAAGAAATGCTTAGATCAACGGCAAGTTCACTTTTTAGTGGCAGTATATTTAGTAAACAAAATCTCCTGCTTCTTCACCTTTAATACAATTTCATTGAGCTTGGTTTTCTCTAAAGTTTTAATATCTGCCTTTTCAATTTGGAAATCGATATTGGTCACAAAACGCCCTTTTACTTCGGTATGATGCGATTCAAATTCGAGGGAATCCGCATCTAAAGCCAGTTCAAAATCTTTGCCTTTGAAGGTCAATTGTGCCCCATTTTTGCACTTAATGTTGAGGTTTCCAACGATCACCGTTTGGAAGAAAAAGTAACCTCCCAATTCATTTAATCCAGAAAACAAAACATTGCTTTCTGAAACGCCATAAGGTTGGTGCTGTGCAGAAGCTACAATGGCCTCAATTGTATCGGTAGATGCTGACTCAGATTTGTTAAACAATTTGGTAAATGAAAAACCCATAGATTTAAATTTTGCCAAAGCTACATAAAAAACTGTTGTGTATTTTGATAAAATTTGTCAGTTCGAGTAATTTTGAGGTACGAAAAATTGTATCGAGAACTTTTGATGAATAAAACTCTGGTTCTCGATACATCCCGACGTTTACGTTTCGAGTTACTTCAACGACCACAGTCGGGACACTCGAACTGACAGTAATGCATATAATTTTAATTTTATTTCTAAATAGTTAAGGACTGTATCGTTTATTCTTAACTCGTAAATCCCAAAGTTAAGAGATTGCTTCGTCCTTATCGTCACTTCGACAGGTGTCACACTGAGCTTGTCGAAGTGCTCAGTGTGACACCTCGCAATGATGCCTAACTTTATTATTGAGTACTTTAACTCCTAACTCCTAACTCCTAACTCCTAACTCCTAACTTCTAACTTCTAACTTCTAACTTTACTTCGTATCTTTGCAGCCTTAAATAAAAGAAAACACAATGCAAGACGGTTTATACGCAAAATTCAACACTTCAAAAGGAGAAATAGTAGTCAACTTGGAGTTCGAAAAGACTCCAGGGACAGTAGGTAATTTTGTGGCTTTGGCAGAAGGTAACTTGGAAAATTCCGCCAAACCACAAGGAACACCTTATTACGATGGTTTAAACTTCCACAGAGTCATTCCAGATTTTATGATTCAAGGTGGTTGTCCACAGGGTACAGGTACCGGTAATCCCGGTTATAAGTTCGATGATGAGATTCATCCAGATTTAAAACACGATGCTCCAGGTAAATTATCCATGGCCAATGCTGGTCCGGGAACCAATGGTAGCCAGTTCTTTATCACCCATGTAGAGACGCCTTGGTTGGACGGAAAGCATACGGTTTTTGGAAATGTAGTTGAAGGCCAGGACGTTGTGGATGCTGTGGCGCAAGGAGATAAAATTGAAAGTATTGAAATCATTAGAGAAGGGGAATCTGCGAAAGGATTTAATGCTGTTGAAGCCTTTAGAACCTTTGAAGGAGCACGTGAGAAGCGTATCGCTGCAGAACGCGAAGCGGCGAGAGCCGAACTCGATAAATTAGCGGCCGGATTTGATGAAACACCATCGGGGTTGAGATATAAAGTCATCCAAAAGGGCGATGGTAAAAAAGCAGAGAAAGGCAATATGGTGTCCGTACATTATAAAGGTCAATTAGCTGACGGTACCGTATTCGATTCCTCGTACAAGCGCAACGCACCATTAGACTTTCAGGTGGGCGTCGGACAGGTGATCCCAGGTTGGGATGAAGGCATTTGCTTACTTAATGTTGGAGATAAAGCGCGTTTGGTAATACCAAGCGATTTGGCTTATGGCGCTGCTGGTGCAGGAGGTGTTATTCCACCAAATGCCACTTTGGTTTTTGATGTTGAACTGATGGGTGTTAATTAAGCCTTTAGAAAGATTTCAGTAACATTTTTTTAAAAGAATCGTCTCACTTAATAGTGAGACTTTTTTGTTTGTAAGATTATGCTTTTACAAATTATAATGTCACTTCGAGTATCCCGACTTCGGTCACCTAGCATAGGCAAAGTGTGAACTTCTAGATGTACTTCGATAAGTGTCACACTGAGCTTGTCGAAGTGCTCTGAAGAACTATAGAGAAGTGTATTATGATACAATAGTTCTCGACCTGTCTGCCTGTCCTCCGTACGAGACTTCGGTAGGCAGGGCCGAACAGGCAGGTACGATTTGCTCTAAAATCGCAAATCACTCGAACTGACATCCAGTAAGTCTTTAACTAGAAATAATAACAAGCCAATCAAAAATGAAATTAAAACCAACCATTCTAATCCTAACTGTTTTTACCCTATTAATAAGTTGCGGTAATTCCGTCGACTATACAGAAGCCTTTAAAAAAGACACCTCAGGAAAATATCTCTATAATCCAGATGAGTTGCTCTTAGTGTATTATGAGAATGATAAACTTTACCTCAATTGGAAAGGCGGCAAAGTGGAACCTGTGACCTTAGGGGACAACGAATTTTTTGTGCCAGACATGTATAAGAAGTTCCGTTTTGTACAACATCCAAAAACTCAGCAGCGCTATTTGTCTGTAGTGGATGAAGATAATCAAGAGAAAATAACCTATGATTATAAGAAAGTCCCCGATGACTACAAAACACCAAGTCGACATTTAAGTGAGGGCAATTATGAAGCTGCATTAAAAGGGTATTTGGAAATAAAGAAACAAGATTCAACGAGTTCCTATATTGACGAATGGGGCTTTAACAGTCAAGGCTACCGTCATATGAGAAATAAAGAGTATGATAAAGCCATTGGCGTATTGAGCATGAATGCTAAACTGCATCCTAATAGCAGTAATGTTTACGATAGTTTGGCAGAAGCCTACCTTATAAATGGTGATAGTTTAGAGGCTTATCAGAATTATAAAATAGCCTTAAAAATGAATCCCGGAAATGAGGGGGCGCAAAAGTATCTCGACCTCTATCAACCAAAATATTCCGAGGCCAGTAACTAAGGCGGATATTTCCTTATGAAATGTTAATGTCAACCGCTTTAAGGTGGTTTTCAGTGTATCTTTGCTATGCCAATGAAAAAGAAAACTATTGCCATAGTAGGGGCCGGGATTGCTGGTATTGCAACTGCTATTCGTCTGCGATCGCAAGGTCATAGCATTTCGGTATTTGAAGTCAATACATATCCCGGGGGTAAACTCACCGCTTTTTCCGAGAAAGGCTATCGTTTCGATATGGGCCCTTCCTTGTTTACAATGCCGCAATTTGTTGAGGATTTATTCCGAGTGGCATCCAAGCCTATCGCCGAATATTTCGCTTATAAAAAAAAGGAAGTCGTCTGTAACTACTTCTATGAGGATGGCACCACCTTTAGTGCTCTAGCAGACATTACCGAATTTGCTGACCAAGCTTCCAAAACCTTTGATGTAGAAAAACCGGTGCTTCTAGATTACCTTAATAAGAGCAAAAAAAAATATGATTTAACAGCATCCTTATTTTTGGAAAAGTCCTTGCATAAAACGGCCACATACCTTTCCAAAGATACCTTAAAGGCCATCTTTAATATTAATGCACTGGATATTAGTACAACTTTAGACGATCTTAATACAACGGTATTTAAGGATGAGCGCTTGGTTCAGTTTTATAATAGATTTGCAACCTACAATGGTTCTTCACCCTATCAAACACCCGGAATTATGTCGATGATTCCACACTTAGAACAGTATTACGGGACCTATTTCCCCAATGGAGGCATGCACGCTATTACACAAAGCTTGTTTCGGCTATCTCAGGATATTGGTGTCGAATATCACTTCAATCAAAACGTAGAAGAAATAATTACCAAAGCTCATAAGGTACAAGGGATTAAAGTTAATGGGGTCTTTGTTGAAGCAGATATTGTTGTTTCTAATGCTGATGTTGTGCCTACCTATAGAAAACTATTACCAAATCATAAAGCACCAGAAAAGGTATTGAAGCAACCCAGAAGTAGTTCGGCATTGATATTTTATTGGGGAGTAAAGCAGCAATTTTCGCAGCTCGATTTGCACAATATCTTCTTTTCAAAAGATTATAAAACGGAGTTTGATTATATATTCAACAAAAAAGATGTCTATAACGATCCTACGGTATATGTCAATATTACCTCAAAAGAAGAGCCCAATGATGCGCCTCAAGGCTGTGAGAACTGGTTTGTGATGATAAACGTCCCTAGTAATACGGGGCAAGATTGGGACGACATCATTGAAAGGTCGCGCCAACACATCAAAGAGAAACTCAATAGGTTGCTCGACATCAACTTGGATACCTTAATTGAATATGAAGCTATCTTGGACCCTAGGACCATAGAGTCGAGAACCCAAAGTTATCAAGGAGCTCTATATGGTGCATCTAGTAATAATAAGTATGCGGCATTTTTGCGCCATCCCAATTTTAAAAACTCAATTAAAAATTTGTATTTCTGCGGAGGAAGTGTACATCCCGGCGGCGGTATCCCACTTTGTCTATTATCTGGTAAAATTGTTTCAGAACTCATAGCTAACCAACACTAAGTATGAATAAAACATTGAAATTGAGGGTGTCAATTTTTGTGATATGGTTGTTTGCCATATCTGGAATTTTTGGTGTCCTATCCGAATACCAAAATTGGTTTTTATCGCTGACCCCATTAAACTTATTGCTGAGCTTTATCTTCGTTTTATGGCACGTAGATACCATAAACATAAAGTTGGTTTATGCTTTGGCCATTCCTTTTTTTCTTGGATTTATAACTGAGGCTTTGGGTGTTAATTATGGACTTATTTTCGGAAGCTATGTCTATGGCGAAAACCTAGGTTATAAAGTTGCGGGTGTACCACTTATGATTTGCGTCAATTGGGCCTTATTGACTATGATTACAGCTGATATTGCAAAACTCGTGTCCAAAAATTTATTTTGGTCTGCCCTTATTGGTGCAGCCTTAATGACTGGCTTAGATCTTATTTTGGAGGTATCAGCACCACGTTTTGATTTTTGGGAGTTCGAAAATGGAGATGTACCATTACAGAATTATTTGGGTTGGCTCGTAACCGCATTCGTGGCCCATTTGGGTTATCAGTCTTTTAAAATCAAAACAAATAAGACCATCTCCATACATGTATTCATTTCAATTGTTGTATTTTTTACGGTGTTTTTATTCTTTTAAATGACGGATTACGATTATATCATCTTGGGTGCAGGAGCATCAGGCTTAATGCTGGCTTATCGCATGGCGAATGATGCATTCTTTGATGATATGTCTGTTTTAATCATTGATCAGACCAAAAAGAAGGGTAACGACAGAACTTGGTGCTATTGGGAAAATGAATATGGGGAGTGGGATGGTATGCTGACAAAAACATGGTCTAAAATTTTCTTTGGAAGCCAAACATTTTCTGAAAACATTGAGATTCTGCCTTACCGTTATAAAATGATACGGAGCGAAAATTTCTATGAGACGCTGTGGAAAACTATTGCGGAAAAGCCCAATATAAATTTTGTAGAAGACTCAGTCGATAGATTTTCGGAAGCCAACGACATGGTTGAAGTCATCACCCAAAATAAGCGCTATACCTGTTCAAAATTGTTTAATAGCATAGCTCGACCAGATTTGTATCTCAAGCAAGACAAATACCCAGTGCTACAACAACATTTTTTAGGCTGGTTTGTAAAGAGCAATGCCGAGGTGTTTGACGATTCTACAGCCACCTTTATGGACTTTACCGTACCACAAAAAGGGAATACACGCTTTATGTATGTTTTACCTTTAGATAAAAAGACGGCCCTTTTTGAATACACGCTCTTTTCAAAAGATCTACTCAAACAATCGGACTATGAAGAGGCCATAAAACAATATCTATTAGAGCAGGGGATAACACATTACGACATCATTGAAAAGGAAATGGGGTCCATTCCGATGACATCCTTCCGGTTTTCGGCATTAGATTCTAAACACATTTTGAATATAGGCACTGCCGGGGGTTGGACCAAGGCCAGTACAGGGTATACCTTCAGGAATACGACCAAAAAAACAAAGCAACTGGTATCTTTTTTAAAGGACGAGAAGGACCTGTCTAAATTTAACAAGGTATCCAAATTTTGGTATTATGATTTACTTTTTTTAGACGTACTTGCCAATCATAATGACGAAGGTGCCGATCTATTTGCTTCCATGTTTAGAAAAGGTAATACGAAAACCATATTCAAATTTTTAGACGAAGAATCAAGTCTAATAGAAGATTTAAAGATTATTTTTTCAGTACCACCAAAACGATTTATTCAATCCTTATTAAGGCGTATCGTTTAATCCTCATTATAAATTTGTCCACTGTGAGGTTTAAGCGCATCTCTAATGGGTTTCATTTCAGATTCTTCAACAACCAAATAGGCAATACTATGCATTTCGCTAAAGGTCTCCACTCCAGATGTAATGGCTTTGACAGCATTTATGGTTGTATATTCTTTTAAATGAATTAAATGATGCTCAGCCGTTTTTTGGCTTACAGGGCCTCTAAAGTCCCATATGAGTTTTAATTTACGCATGAGCTACAGAGGTGCCGTTTTCGACAAAATTTTTAAAATTAGTCATATATTTTTTTGTCTGTTTTTTAAAGGCACGAGGCATTAAGAACAGCATGGCGTTCATCATAAAAGTTGTCGGTTGAAACTCGTTTTTACAAACCCATTTGGTATGGCCTTCTGGTGTTTCCTTGAAGTAGTTTTGTTGAATATTTCTAACGCCTTTCGTATTGTAGGTGGCATGAAATTCTTCAGGGAAATTTTGTTTGGTAATGGTCTCGATCAACTCCATTTTTCGTTTGCCAAAATCATAATTTAGTTTCATCTTGGCTCCAAACTTACCGGGTGCCCCAGAAATATGTTCTGTACTGACCAAACCTTCTTGCCAGTGCTTCATATTCTCGGTAGAATCCATTTTTTTAATGACCTCGTTCAATGGTTTTTTGATGATGATTTCAGTGGTGTATTTCATAGGAAAACAACAATAATCAATAAATATAGCAATTGCATAAATACTAACTCTAAATTATCGACGTTTCTACCATTTTAGAAGCCGTAAGCACATTATTTTTATTCGTTTATAAATAAAATTATGATAGGCGTTCGGCTTGTAAAATAGGTGATTTGTGTTATTTTTGCTGAATCTTGAAATTCATTTAATTGCCCTACAACGGCAATGACTAAACAAAGACGGTATTATGAAAATGGAACTTAAATTTAAATGGTTGTTTTTAGCCTTATTCGCCCTAAATTTTTCTTTTTCTCAAGATGGGGATGAGGTACTATTAACAGTGGATGGTGACCCGGTAATGACTTCAGAATTCCTCAGGGTTTACAATAAAAATTTAGATTTAGTTAAAGATGAAAGCCAAAAGGATATCGATGGCTATTTAAAGCTTTTTACGGAATATCAATTAAAACTTAAAGAAGCTAAGCGTCTAAAGTTACACGAGGACACCAAATATCAGCGTGAATTTTTAAGATATAAAAAGCAGCTGACCAATAATTATTTATCAGAAAACAAGGTAACTGATGCTTTGGTTAAAGAAGCTTACGAGCGCAGTGGTATCGATCTTAGAGCCTCACACATCTTAGTGCGACTGGAAGAAAGTTCAGAGGATACCCTAAGTGCTTATAATCAAGTTTTGAAATTAAGGGAACGCGCATTAAAAGAAGGCTTTGATGTTGTGAAGGCCGATGTACATAACGGTCAAACGATTTTCTTGGAAGATTTAGGATATTTCTCAGCCTTTAAAATGGTTTATGATTTTGAAACTATGGCATATAATACGCCCAAGGGTGAAATATCCATGCCATTTAGAACACAATTTGGATATCATGTGGTCAAAATAACTGACAGACGTCCGTCTCGTGGTACCATTACTGCTGCTCATATTATGGTAGCGTTAAAGCAAAGCGATTCATTGCTGAATCCAGAGGAGCGCATTAACGATATTTATAAAAAAATACAGCAAGGGGAGAGTTTTGAATCGCTTGCAAAACAATTTTCAGATGATAAAAGTTCAGCCCGAAACGGAGGTAAATTATCACCCTTTAAGAGCGGACAATTGAGTTCAATTAAGTTCGAGGACGAAGCTTTTGGTCTAGCGGCAGATGGCGATATCAGTCAGCCCTTTAAAACAGAATATGGCTGGCATATTGTAAAACGTATCGATTTAAAACCAATTGAAACATTCGAAGCGCAAAAATCAGCTTTGGAGTCAAGAGTAAAAAGGGATTCAAGATCTAAGTTGATTAATACTGCAATGGTCAATGAACTAAAAAAACGCTATGAAGTTTCTGAAGGCCCAGAATCAAAGTCTTATTTTAAATCCATTTTGAATGATGATTTCTTTAAGCGTACCTGGAAGGTGCCAGAAGAATTCGACAAGGATAAAGTAGTGTTCTCTATCAATGACAAACCATTTACTTATAATGAATTTGGACGCCACTTAGTATCGGCACAGCGCACTTATATGAACAGAAAGATGCCTTTTTCTCAAGTGGTTGAAAGCGAATATGAAAAATTCTTCGAGCGATCCATTCTAAAGTATCGCGAAGATAACCTTGAACTCGAAAACGAAGATTTTGCCAATATCCTTAAAGAATACAGAGATGGCTTGTTATTATTCGACTTAATGGAAAAAGAGGTTTGGAATAAAGCGTCTAAAGATACCACGGGTCTGGAGGCTTATTACTTGAAAAATAAATCAAAATACCAGTGGGGTGATCGTGTAGATGTTGTAATGGCATCCTCGGCGGAAGAGGCGATTGCTGAGAAGGTCCTAAAGCAGATGAAAAGAGGAAAATCTCAAGACGCTATAGAAGCAGCTTTAAATACGGATTCCGAAAAGAACGTCATTTTTACAAAAGGCATCTTTGATTTGAAAGACGGTAAGTTGCCACAGGATTTAAGCTTCAAAAAAGGCATGGACAAAATATATGGACATAACGATGCGTTTCATGTTATAAACGTCATAGAGACTTTACCTGCTGGGGATAAAACCCTAGAAGAAGCTAAAGGCAATGTGATTAATGATTATCAGACGCAAATAGAAACCAACTGGATTAAAAAGCTCTATGAGCGTTTTGACGTGGTTGTTAATGAAAAGGCCCTTAATGCTGTAAAATCGAAAATTAAAAATCAATAGATTTTGTTTAAAAAAACGTTCTTATTTATAGGACTTTGTTGTTGTATAGTTAGTTGTGATTTCTTTAAAAAAGCAGATGATCGCGAACCCATTGCGAGAGTTAAGGATTCGTATTTATACAAAGAGGATGTGTCCGGTTTAGTGCCAGAAGGAACGAGCAGAGCTGATAGCTTACTTATGGTTAATGCTTATATAAATCGCTGGGCAAGGCAATTGTTGCTCATGGATGGGGCACTTCTCAATCTCTCAGAAGAAAAACAGGAAGAATTCTCAAAGCTTATAGAGCAATACAAAAACGATCTGTATACCAAAGCATATCTCGAGGCACTGGTAAAAAAAAACATAGATACAGTCGTAAATATGGAGGAAGCTAAGGTATTTTATGAAGCCAATAAAGAGTCTTTTAAACTCAATGACGACCTATTACAATTAAGATATATTAGTTTACCATTAAATCCCATTGATTTAGATACCATTACGCATCGATTCAGACGTTTTGAGGCTAAGGATAAGCGTTATTTAGACTCTATTTCATTGCAATTTAAATCCTATTCCTTAAACGATTCGCTATGGGTAAAGTTTAATCAAGTCGTGGATAAAGTGCCTGTGGTAACCCAAGAAAGTAAAGACCAACTGTTAAAAAAATCTAATTTCTTACAGCTCAAAGATTCAATAAACCTATATTTGATGCAAGTTAATGACATACGTCTTCAAAATGATTATGCACCTTTGGGGTACGTTAACCAATCCATAAAAAAAATTGTCATTAATAAGCGAAAATTAGAGCTGATTAAACAACTCGAAAATGATATTTCAAAAGATGCTATTAAAAATAACACGTTTCAGATTTATGACTAAGCTATTAGGGTTATGTTGCCTTTTGAGTGTTAGTTTAGCAAATGCTCAAGAGATTATTCCAGACGAAGTGTCAACGGTGGAGAAGGCTAAAGATAGCGTTGTCAACAAAAAACGTATTAAGGCCGACGGTGTAGCTGCTGTAGTAGGGGATTACATTGTTTTAGAATCTGATTTAGATCGTGAAATCTCACAATTAGAAGCTCAGGGCGCTGACTTGTCGGGAGTAACACGCTGCGAACTTTTTGGGAAACTTTTAGAGGATAAATTATACGCACATCAGGCCATACAAGATAGTGTCATTGTTAACGAATTGTATATACAATCCTTGGTAGAACAACAGATACAAGGTATTCTCGCTCAAGCGCAACAAGATATGAATTGGTTGGTGAAGTACTATAAGAAAGAATCAGAACAGGCGCTTAGAGATGAGATGTATGAAATCAATAAAAGTGGATACCTCTCCCAAGAAATGCAAAAGAAAGTTATTGATGGCGTAGAGATTACACCAGAAGAGGTGCGCACCTTTTTTAACGATATTCCTAAAGATGAACGACCAACCTTTGGTACAGAGCTTAAAGTGGCCCAAATTGTTGTTATTCCAGAGGTTACTGACGATGCCAAGCAAGCCGTTATAGATAAGCTCAATGGATTCAAAAAAGATATAGAGGAAAACGGAGCTAGTTTTACAACAAAAGCACTATTCTATTCCGAAGATTCAGGTTCTAAGAATAGTGGGGGCTTATTGCCGACCATGAACAGAAAGCAACCTCGAATGGTGAAAGAGTTTAGGGACGTTGCCTTTAACCTACAAGAAGGTGAAATTTCCGATCCTTTCGAAACAGACTTCGGTTTTCACATTATATTTCTAGAAAAAATTAGAGGTCAGGAGTATGAGGTGAGGCACATTTTATTGCGTCCAAAAGTGACACCAGATGCCATTAAAGAGGCAAGAGATAAAATTGATAAGGTGCGAGAGTTGGTCGTTAGTGGAAAGTTGTCCTTTGAAGCTGCCGCACTTGAGTTTAGTGATGAAGAAGAAACAAAATATGAAGGAGGAAAACTTACCAACCCTACGACACAGGATTTTAATTTCGAATTGACCAAAATGGATACGGAAATGTATACCCAGATCCAAGGTTTAGAAGAGGGAAAAATTAGTGAAGTTATTCAGGATGAAGATCGTCTTAATGACATTAAGTTTAAGATTATGACGGTTACCGATAGAATTGATGATCACGAGGCCGACTTCGCGAGAGATTACCTTAAAATAAAGGAATTAGCACTACAGGACAAGCAAGTAAGAGCGATAGAAAAGTGGCAAAAAGAAGTTATAGAAGAAACTTACATTAAGATTAATGGTGTATATAGAGACTGTGACTATGAAAGTAATTGGTTAAAAACACAATAGCATATGTCTGATGTTACCATAATTGAAAACTTTGTAGAAAAGTACAAAGTTTTAAAGCAGGAAATTGCTAAAATTATAATAGGCCAAGACGATGTCGTAGACCAGATCTTAATTTCTATTTTCTCTGGCGGCCATTCCTTATTGATCGGAGTTCCGGGTTTGGCAAAAACCCTTATGGTGAATACCATTGCCCAAGCATTGGGATTGGATTTTAAGCGTATTCAGTTTACACCAGATTTAATGCCGAGTGACATTCTTGGAAGTGAAATCCTTGATGAGAACCGTCATTTTAAATTTATAAAGGGACCGATATTTGCCAATATTATTCTCGCTGACGAGATTAACAGAACACCTCCAAAGACACAGGCGGCACTTTTAGAAGCGATGCAAGAGCGCGCTGTTACTGTGGCAGGTCATCAATATAAATTGAGCTTACCTTATTTTGTATTAGCGACGCAAAACCCCATAGAACAAGAAGGAACCTATCCTTTGCCAGAAGCGCAATTAGACCGATTTATGTTCGCCATTAGATTGGAGTACCCTTCTTTTAAGGAGGAGGTTGAGGTGGTAAAAGCGACCACAACGGATGTTCAATTATCAGTTAACGCCTTATTTACGGCCGAAGAGATTATTGAGTTTCAAAATGTGATTCGTCGTATTCCCGTTGCCGATAATGTGGTCGAATACGCTGTCGCTTTAGTAGCTAAAACAAGACCAAAAGCCGATACTGCAGCCGATATTGTAAAGGAATTTGTGGATTGGGGCGCAGGACCAAGAGCCTCTCAGAATCTAATTCTCGCCGCAAAAACCCATGCGGCCACAAGAGGCAAGTTTTCACCAGATATTGAAGATATTCAGGCCATTGCTACAGGCATATTGAGACACAGAATCATTAAAAACTACAAAGCAGAAGCTGAAGGAGTTACCGACGAAGCCATAATTGAAAGTTTATTCTAGTATCCAGCAGCATAGTATTACATTTGTAGGATGCGGCATACACCAAGTAGAAATTTTGGTTTAGACTTTGTTAGAGCAATAGCCATAACTCTAGTTGTGGCTTCACATTGTACCTATTTATTACCGCAGTTTAATCAGCAAGTTACTGATGCTATAAGATTACTAGGCGCTACTGGTGTCGATATATTTTTTGTGCTAAGCGGTTATCTTATTGGTGGTATTATTCTCAAATACATTCAAAAAGGGCGTACGAGGAGAAAGGATATATTCCATTTTTGGAAACGTCGATGGTTGCGTACGCTTCCAAACTATGTTCTAGTTCTATTGGTTAATTTTGCATTACTTTTCGTTTTAGATGGAATGTTAAATGGTACAAATTGGACCTATTTTCTATTTATTCAAAATGCAATTACGCCCCATCCCGACTTTTTTACCGAAGCATGGAGCTTATCTATTGAGGAGTATGCCTATCTTATTTTACCGACCATAATATATATGCTACTGGGAAAGGTAAATGAGCATCAGCAATCCAAACTATTTTTTTGGGCCACAAGTGCGGTTATTTTGATCTTATTTCTTTTCAAAATTCACTTTTATGTCTATATGGAGATAGAAAGTTATAAGGATTGGAGTGCTGGCTTTAGAAAAGTTATTATCTACAGGTTAGATGCAATTTACTATGGGTTTATTCTTGTCTACCTTTACAGGGTAAATCACAAGCTTAAGAAGTATAGAAATCTACTGTTCGTATTAGGACTACTTTTGTTTATGGCGCTACATGCCCTTATCGTCTATTATAGTATCTTACCACAGGACAATTTACTCTTTTACACGGTATTTTACTTACCCTTAATAAGTGGTAGTATTGCATTGACTTTTTCATGGTTCATAGCATTAAAACCTTTAAACCTATGGGTTCATGGCGTTATTTACATTAGTAAACGCTCATATGCCATTTATTTAGTGAACTATTCAATTGTACTCTTAACACTTCAACGCTATTTTGAACCTTCGGTTAGCCTTGTCTTTTTATATCTTTTGTGTACCGTCGTTTTATCGGAATTACTTTATAGATTCATCGAACGGCCCTTCATGGCCTATAGGGAACGTAAATTTCCAAAAATCTAAAAAGAGTCTCTAAATATAAAAGACCTTTTGAGATTTCTCAAAAGGTCTTTTTTTTAGCGATAAATGCTAAACTGCCTTAGTTTTTAATCGCGGGTTGTGGCATATCTTGTTTTAGATGTTTGGCATAGAAGCCCATCATGGCTTTGTACAGCTCAATTCTGTTTTCTTCCTTGCCAAATCCATGACCTTCATCATACTTTACCATATAAGGGACATCCACACCTTTAGCACGCAGGGCCTCAACAATCTGATCCGATTCGTCAATGTTTACCCTAGGATCATTGGCACCTTGCACCACAAAGAGTGGCTTTTTAATTTTGTCAACATGAAATGCGGGAGATACTTCTGTCATAATTTCTTTTTCCTCAGGTACATCAGGGTCGTACCAGATTTCTTCTACAATCTCCTTATAAGGCTTCCAATATTCTGGGAAAGAATCGTAAAATGTGAAGATGTTTGAGACTCCAACATAATCCACACCACAGGCATATAAGTCTGGAGTCTTCGTTAAGCCACGCAGTACGGCATAACCACCATGACTTCCACCATAAATGGCCGCATTATCCTTATCGACCCAACCTTGATCGATGACGTATTGTAAACCATCTTCAACATCGTCCATGGCTTTTCTTCCGATTTGCTTAAATCCGGACTCTAAAAATTCACGCCCGTAACCGCCAGAAATTCTGAAGTTAACCTGTAAAGTTGCATAACCTCGACTTGCAAATAATTGTGCTTCTGGATTAAAGCCCCAAGAATCTCTAATCCCTTGTGGTCCACCGTGAGGATTAACAATCACAGGAACTTTTTTGCCTTCTAGAGCTGCTTTTGGTAGAGTGATATAACCATGAATGGTTTTTCCATCTCTACTCTTAAAGGTTATGGGTCGCATCTCGGCCATGTCCTCTTCAACAAGATTAGGCATTAAATTATAGAGTAACTTAAACTCATCTTTTTTTGCATCATACGAATAATAGGTACCGTACAGCTTATCACTTTGTAAAAAGATGAGATATTTACTTTCATCATCAGTGACATCCGCTATAGAGTAGCTGTAATCAGGAAATTTAGTGATGATTTTACCGTGAAGTCTTTTATAGTAGTCACTTACAGGAACGATGATATCCTTTTCACCTTCATAAGAAAAATAGTCCAATTCATAGCCTCTGTTTCTTGATAATGACATGCCTGATACGTCGTAATTGGCATTCGAAAATAACTTTTCAATGACTTTGTCTTCCTTAATGTCATACAGATAGATTTGCGTTTTGTCGCTATTTAAGTTGGATATCACATAGGCGTCATGAGGATACTCCGTAGCGTAATTAAAGGATGAAATGCTAAAACTATCTTTCCAGTTTAACTCCTTTATAACTTCGAAATTCTCTCCATCAAAGGTATAATACATGTCAAAATTTACACCATTACGCAATCTTGCAAATCCACGTAGATTCCCATCTTTGTCAAATTCGTAACCATCAATGGGGTTCGCGGCATCATCATTTTTATAGAGTTGCTCGAGCTCACCAGTGACGATGTTTATTTTGTATGGTTCGAATATTTGAGGACTGTTTTGATTCATAGAGATGATCATATGATCTTTATCCTCTTTAAGACCGTTTAAGATATTGACTTTTACACCGTCGAAAGGCGTCAGTTCTTTTTGGTTTTTACCGTCAATGTCTACAGCAAATAAATGATAGTCTTCATTACCACCTTTGTCCATAATATAAACTAAGCGATTATTATTGGCCCATCCAAAACCTCTTACGAGTTCGTCTTTTTCTTCAATAACACGCGTTACTTCTTCAGTTTCGATATTTTTTACATAGACATGATTTTTTTTGTTGTCATCCTTTTCTCTGTAGGATAGGTATTTACCGTCAGGTGAAAAATTAAAAGATCGCGCCTTAGGTCTTGCAAAATAATCCTCAACAGCATATTTATAACTGTTGATAGGCTTCCAGTTCGATAGTTTTTCCAAATCTTCGTCAGAAGTGGGCAAAGCCGTATTACCGGGTAAGGTTTTTACGGTTTTGTTCAGCGTTAATGGTAGCTCATTTCCACCTTGATAAAAGGTTCCAGTAAAGGTGTTTTCTGCCAAAGTACCCACATATTTGATACCAGCTTGGTTAAATTTGATGGTTAGGGTGTTGCCTTCAAAAGTCGTCACATCCATAGGGATATCCGTAGCACCTTGCGACGGGCTATCCATGGTAGATGCGTAAGTACCATCTTCCATCGTTATGTTAAACATTAGTGGGACTTCCGTACCTTGTACAGATAGTTTTCCTTCCCATGCTCCCTTTATGTCTTGGGCATAGGTTTGCATGAGGGTACCTAAAAATAAAAGAAAGGTGCCGCTCAATTTTAAAATCGTAGTTTTCATTTTGATTATTTAAGATTGAAAGTTCGTTTTTTGTACTGAATTAATTTCAGTACTGATTGTTCAATGTATATGGCATTAGAAGAAAAAGTGATAGCCTTTGTTACAAATAAAACGTTAAAATTAGTCCTGGTCTTTGAAAAAGATATCGGGTGTGAATACAGATATAAAAAAAATGAATAGAAATACATATTCATTCTAAATAAGGCAAATTGTTAAATTATTGATACTTAAGCATTTTTATTGTTAATTTTTAAAATTAAATATAAAAAATACTGATAATTATGATTTAAATGTAAAGAAATTGCGGTTTCGTTACATATTTTTAAAAAACCTTAAGAATTTGTAATTTTGTGGGACTTAAAAAATAATAATTATCAACCTTTAAATATACTTTATGGCTTTTGACATTGATATGATTAAAAAGGTTTATGCTAACATCGCTGAACGCGTAGATGCGGCCAGAGAAATTGTAGGTAAACCATTAACACTCTCGGAAAAAATATTATATGCGCATTTATGGGATGGTAAACCAACGCAGTCATTTACTAGAGGAAAGGATTACGTGGATTTTGCGCCAGATAGAGTAGCTTGCCAGGATGCGACGGCACAGATGGCATTATTGCAATTTATGCAGGCCGGTAAAGCCAAAGTTGCAGTTCCGACCACAGTACATTGCGATCATTTAATTCAGGCGAAAAGTGGAGCTGAGATCGACTTAAAACACGCTAATGATACAAGTAGTGAAGTTTTCAACTTTTTAGAATCAGTGTCGAATAAATATGGTATTGGATTTTGGAAACCAGGAGCTGGTATTATTCACCAAGTGGTTTTAGAAAATTATGCCTTTCCAGGCGGTATGATGATAGGTACCGATTCGCATACAGTTAATGCCGGTGGATTGGGAATGGTAGCTATTGGAGTAGGTGGAGCCGATGCCGTGGACGTGATGGCAGGTATGGCTTGGGAGCTTAAATTCCCTAAGCTTATAGGCGTTAGATTAACAGGAAAACTCTCTGGTTGGACGGCCCCTAAAGATGTTATTCTCAAAGTGGCTGAGATTCTGACCGTTAAAGGAGGAACGGGAGCCATCGTTGAGTATTTTGGTCCTGGTGCCTTATCAATGTCTTGTACAGGAAAAGGTACTATTTGTAATATGGGGGCTGAAATCGGAGCGACAACCTCGACCTTCGGCTATGACGATTCCATGGAGCGTTATTTAAGGGCTACGGACAGAGCCGATGTTGCAGATGAAGCTAATAAGATTAAAGACTACCTTACAGCAGATGCTGAGGTTTACGCCAACCCGGAACAATATTTCGATCAGGTGATCGACATCAATCTTTCAGAATTAGGCCCATTATTAAATGGACCCTTTACACCTGACTTATCAACGACGGTAGGACGTGAAATGACTGAAAAGGCAAAGGATAACGAATGGCCAATGCAAGTCGAATGGGGCCTTATAGGGTCTTGTACCAACTCGTCTTATGAAGATTTATCCAGAGCATCATCCATAGCACAACAGGCTTTGGATAAAGGTCTAAAAACCAAAGCAGAGTTTGGTATTAATCCAGGCTCTGAGCAAGTGCGTTACACTGCAGAGCGCGATGGGATTTTGCAAGTATTCGAAGAATTAGACGCTACCATATTTACCAATGCCTGTGGACCGTGTATCGGACAATGGGCGAGATATAGCGATCCTAAGAATGCGCCAAAGAATAGTATTGTGCACTCCTTCAATAGAAACTTTGCGAAGCGTGCCGATGGTAATCCTAACACCCATGCCTTTGTAGCATCACCTGAGATTACTGCGGCCATTGCAATAGCGGGACGCTTGGATTTTAACCCAATGACCGATACACTGATCAATGAAAATGGAGAAGAAGTGATGCTAGACGAACCAACAGGATGGGAGTTACCACCAAAAGGTTTTGATGTTAAAGAAAATGGGTATTTAGAACCCGTAGCCGATGGTAGTGGTGTGGAAGTTACGGTAAAACCCGATTCTGAGCGCTTACAATTATTAACGCCTTTTGAGCCTATAGGAGATACCATTACAGGTGCCAAGCTGTTAATAAAAGCTTATGGTAAATGTACAACGGATCACATCTCTATGGCAGGACCTTGGTTGCGCTTTAGAGGGCATCTCGATAATATCGCTAACAATACCTTAATCGGTGCTGTTAATGCATTTAATAAGCAGACCAATTTTGTAAAGAACCAATTAACAGGAGAGTATGGTGGTGTACCAGATACGCAACGCGAGTATAAGAAAAATGGCATTTGGTCAGTCGTTATTGGTGATCACAACTACGGCGAGGGCTCTTCAAGAGAGCACGCGGCGATGCAACCTAGACATCTAGGTGTGGCAGCGGTTATCGTAAAATCCTTTGCACGTATTCACGAGACTAACCTTAAAAAACAAGGGATGTTAGGTCTTACCTTCGCTAACGAAGCGGATTACGATCTTATACAAGAAGATGATACCTTTAACTTCTTGGATTTAAATGAATTTGCACCAGGAAAACCCTTACATATCGAGGTGGTTCATACCGATGGTTCTAAAGATACTATTGCTGTTAATCATACCTATAACGATTCGCAAATAGAATGGTATAAGGAAGGCTCTGCCCTTAATTTAATAAAGAAGCAGAATGCCTAGTATACTTGTCATTTAATCACATTGTGAAAACTCTCAGTGTACCGCTGAGAGTTTTTTTTGGATTTTTTTGTAAGGTATACAATCTCCCTACGACCCTTCAAACATACGCAATCAACATTCTATAAAAGTATCATGAAGTCATTTTGGTTTTTTGAGGACGTTAATCTGTTTAAGCTACTTTGCCCTCATAAGTTTAAGGCCTACAAGCAAGCGCATACCTTTGACCATTACAGGAAAGAGGATTATATCTATTTTGAAAATGATTCTTCCAATAAAATATATTTGATAGAAAAAGGAAAAGTAAAAATTGGCTATTACAGTGAAGAAGGCGATGAGGTTGTGAAAGCCATTTTAACAAAAGGAGAACTATTTGGTGAGAAGGCCATATTAGGGGAAAGAATACGTGAAGAATTTGCACAATCTTTAGACAACCAAACGTCTATTTGCCCCGTTGGTGTCGAAACTATGCATGATTTAATGCGAGACAACCAAACCTTTAGTTTTAGAATATATAAATTTATAGGTTACAAGTTTAGAAAACTGGAACGTCGCCTACAGTTGTTGTTGTTTAAAGACTCTAAAACGAGATTGGTTGAATTCTTGGACGAACTTTGTTCGGATTATGGATACAACTGCGACAAAACCGGAGACCAAATTATTAACCATCCTTATACCCAAAAAGATATTGCGTCGTTGATCGGAATTTCGCGTCCAACATTAAATATTCTGATGAACGAACTCAAGGAAGATGCGATCATCGACTTTAATCGTAGACAGATCAGAATTTACAATACCTCGGCTTAAAAAACACCCTTAATGAAAGCTAAATTTACCAAGCGCAATATCATTTTTTTGATCATAATTGCGTTACTCATTATACCACAAACCAGACAACCCATACAGATACTCTTGCACAAGGGCTTGAGCTACATCAATCAATCTTCGGTAATTGATGAAGACGATAGGGTACTTGTATCCTATGACAATTGGCGTCTACAATCGGATATGAAGGCCTCGCTAGATTTTAAAGCGACCAAAGGCAAGGTCGTATTTGTGAATTTTTGGGCAACCTGGTGTCCACCTTGTATTGCTGAGATGCCAAGCCTTCAGGCCTTATACAATGATTATAAGGACAGGGTGGAATTCTTATTCGTTACCAATGATAATTTTAAGACTGTAGAAAACTTCAAGACAAAAGAAGGCTATACTTTTGAAGTATTTAACCCCTTAAGTAAGGTGCCAGAAGAGTTAACATCGCGATCAATTCCGAGAACATTCATTATCAATAAAAAAGGGGAAATTGTCGTCGATGAATCTGGTGCTCTGGACTGGAACAGCGCGACCGTAAGAGGGCAACTCGATCAATTGCTTTCTGAATAGCTTATTTGAAATACTTCCAAGGCACAATAAGCATTCCGAAGTTTTCACCATGGTCTTTGCCTAAATGCTTGTGGTGGATTTTATGAGCGCGTCTCACACCACGTGCATATTTGTTGTCGATATTTCGCAACCATTTAAAGCGCTGGTGAATAAAGATATCGTGCACAATAAAGTAGGCTGCACCATAAGCCATAATCCCAATCCCAATAGGCAAACAATACCAAATGTTTTGCTCGCCCCAGAAGTAAAAGCAGGTCATGCTCACCACAGCGTAGAAAATGAAAAAGGCATCATTACGCTCAAACCAGCTGTCGTGATCCTTATGGTGGTGATCCTTGTGCAAACTCCATAAGAATCCGTGCATAATATATTTGTGGGTAAACCAGGCATTGAACTCCATGATAAAGAAGGTGCCTAAGAAAATTAATATCCAAAAAACAGTTTGCACGCCTATGGTTTTATAGTTTACAACAAATTTAATTGATATTTTACATAACTACGGGTGAGTAACTCAATCTTTTTGTAATTAGGAACTCTAATTCTGGCCGATTTAATTTCTAATGCAGGCGTATCTTTGAGCTTTTGTAGTAGCTTGTTGTAATAACGGTAGGCCATAAATACACCAAAGCGCGCTTCGAGTGGTAAACGTTTGATCCCTTTTAAGCCTTTGGCAAAATCGGCCTCAATATCTTTGATAATGGCTTGCTTAGAGGCTTCGTCTAAATGGTTTAAATCGGTATTTGGGAAATAGGTTCTGCTTAAGTCTTCAAAATCAGCTTTTAAATCCCTTAAGAAGTTAACTTTCTGAAAGGCCGAACCCAAACTCATGGCCGAGTCCTTAAGATCCTCGTATTTTTCATTATCACCTTTGACGAACACTTTTAAGCACATCAAACCAACGACATCCGCCGATCCATAGATGTAATTTTTGTATTCCTCTTCGGTGAGATAGTCTTTTTTAAATAGGTCCAGGCGCATGCTATTCATAAACGCATCGACTAGATCCTTATCGATTTGATATTTGTGATAGGTGTATTGAAATGAATTTAAAATAGGATTCAAGCTAATCTTGTCCTTTAATGCATTTTCTAATTCCGTTTCAAAATTCCTAAAGAGTTTTTCTTTATCGTAATCATGAAAGGTATCGACAATTTCATCGGCAAATCTCACAAAACCATAGATATTGTAGATGTCCTGTCTGATACTTTCAGATAGCATTTTGGTCGCCATCGAAAATGAGGTGCTGTAGGCATTTGTAACAAGCTTGCTACATTCTTTGGAGACATTGTCAAAAATAGATTTCATGATAATCGGTATTCTTTTACTAGCAATTTAACTTAATTCTTTTGGATCAGATCGGCGACAAGCTTTCCTGATATCAACGATGGAGGCACTCCAGGGCCAGGGACTGTTAGTTGTCCTGTAAAGTAAAGCCCCTTTACTTTTTTACTTTTGAGTTTTGGCCTTAAAAACGCCGTTTGCTTTAACGTGTTTGCCATGCCGTAAGCATTGCCCTTATAGGAATTATACTCGCTCACAAAGTCGTTAACACAAAAGGATTCTTTAAAAAGGATATGGTCCTGAACGTTTTGTTGCGTTATATTTTCAAAACGGTTGATAATAATATCGAAATACTGCTGCCTGAGCTCAGGCGTATCTTCTAATCCTGGTGCGATAGGGATGAGGAAAAACCCTGTTTCGCAGCCTTCCGGTGCCATACTTTCATCCGTTACTGATGGAAAGTTAACATAAAATAATGGATTTTCCGGCCATTTGGGATCATCATAAATCTCTTCAGCATGATTTTCGAAGCTGGTATCGAAGAATAGATTATGATGTTCTACCGCTTTCAGCTTTTTGTCAAACCCAACATAAAAGAGTAGGGAAGAGGGCGCAAAAGTGCGCTTATCCCAGTAGGCTTCTGAATATTGTCGATAGTTTTCATCTAATAAGGTTTCCGAATGATGATAGTCAGCTCCGCTTAGCACAATATCTGAAGTCACTTGGTGACCATTAACGCTTAGACCAACCGCTTTTCCGTTGTCAACAAGGATCTTTTCAACATTGCTGTCGGTGTGGATATCTACTCCCAAACTCTCGGCCAATCGTTTCATAGCCTTAATGATTTCGTACATACCGCCTTTGGGGTGCCAAGTGCCTAAACCAAAATCGGCAAAATTCATAAAGCTATAAAATGAAGGGGTTTGACTAGGCTTCGCCCCTAAAAACAATACAGGAAACTCAAGTGTTGATATCAGCTTAGGATTCTTAAAATTCTTTCGTACTTCAGAGCTGATCGTTTTAAAAAAGCGGTCTACTCGAGTGACGGTCTCTTTGGTGACCAACTCGAAGGGTGAAATTCCCGGCTTCAAAACCACTTTGTTAATGGCAATATCGTAATGCTCTTGGGCCTGTGCAATAAACTTACGAAGTGGTTTGGAACTCCCGGTTTCAATACGTTCAAACTCTTCACAGATTTGGTCCATATGATCACCTATGGTAATCACTTCATCAGAAAAGAAGATTTTATAGGCAGGACTCAGCTTATCGAGTTGGTAGTAGTCGCTGGTGCTTTTACCAAAATCGTTAAAAAACTTTTCAAAAATATCGGGCATCCAGTACCAGCTTGGACCAATATCGAAGGTAAAGCCATCCTTAACGAGCTGTCGCGCTCTGCCACCAACGGTCGCATTCTTTTCGTAAACAGCCACCTTATGACCAGCTTTTGCTAAATAGCAAGCCGCTGATAGCGACGAAAACCCTGACCCTATGATGGCAATTGTTTTAGACATGGCTTATGCTACGTTATCGATTAAAGCTTGAATGCTCTTAAATGCTGAAACGCCTTTTGGCAAGTTGTCCAAATCCAAGGCGTTTAGCATTTGACCTAAAATCCAAAGTTTTGTGTTAGTGTTATTGAGCAAGAGTGTATTGAACTTCTCCATGTATTTGTCAATCTCGCCTTTTTCAGGTTTTACCGTAAAATAGGAGATGTAGATAATTTCATCGTAATAGTCCTTTAAGTCCGCCAAGCTTTCAAGGGGTACGCTAAAGCCTAAGAAGATGGATTGGTAACCTCTACTGACCAACTCGTGATTAATAAACATCAGCCCCAATTCATGAATCTCATTTTCGGGCAGATAGAGCACGAAGGTCTTTTTAGAGGTATTGGTTTGCTTGGACTGTACCTTTTCGATATTAATCAAGATTTTTTGTCGAATCAAAGAGGTTAAAAAATGCTCATGCGCTGGGGTAATAGTATCGGTTTGCCATAAGAGGCCAATTTCCGTTAACAACGGAATAAAAATATCGTAGAAAATTTCGTCAAAGGCTTTTTCTTTTAACAAGGATTCATAGGTATTATAGAACAAGGTTTGATCAAAATTGAGCATAGCCAGCTTAAAAGCATTGATGGCATGGCTTTCCATATTGCTCTCGGCAGCAATTTCCCGAACCAATAAGGGAATTTTATGTTCTTCTATGGTGGCAATTTTGGAAATTTTATAGCCGTTGTTGTTGAGGTAGCTTACATTCAATAGTTTCTGAAAGCTCGCTAAATCGTAATATCTGATGTTGGTATCGGTACGCTTGGGTTGTAGGAGATTATAGCGTTTTTCCCAGATTCTTATGGTATGTGCTTTGATACCGGTAAGATTTTCCAGGTCTTTAATACTAAACTGATTCTTAATATTGTTCATTTTTTGCAAAAAATGTTTAAACAAAAATAAGCTTTTAACCGAGATTATCCCCACAATTAACATAATTTAATGAAAAAGGGGTTGTTGATAAGTGCTTGTTGACTTAATTTTTGCTTATTAGAATACTTATCTGTTTTTCGATTTTATAGCTTAGCCTAATTGCTATTAGAAACTAAGAGTTCTGAATCTAGTATTTAAGTTCGGTATAATGGCCCTAACCTATACTATCCTTGGGATATTCATCTTTCTGAGAATGTGATATTTTACTCACATGACCTAGGGGTTCTTATAATCGCATTTAATTCATTCCAAATAGAGTGTTCAAAATCTTTTGGAGAAAGTCTGAATATGATAATTGCTTTATCGATAGTTTCACAGAAATACTGTTCTACTTTAATATTCAGAGTTATGGATTTACCAGTATGAAAACCATCAAATAGTCTCATTTTGCCTATGATGCCATTCGCTGAATCTTTTTCTGGATTTGGTAGAAATACCACAGTTGGCTGAGGAAAGGTTGTCGCCCAGTGGTTTGGTTTCATGAGCCCATCGAAATAAGCCTCAAAGTTATCTTCCAATGCTTCAATTGTTAATGTACTTGTAGCATTAACTTTCCATGCCATAACCAAAGACCAAAATTGGGTGCTTTTAGGATTTGACCAAAATGGTGAAAAACGCAATTCTTCAAAGCCCTTAAGTGTTAAATTTGGTGCCCAATCTACAGGGAATGTTATAATTTCTTTGCTCCAATTATCGTCTGCGGACAGAATAGAAAGCTCAATTGAATCTTGGCAAAATACTGAAGACAAATAAAATGTAAAAATTATGTACAATAAATATTTCATAGGTTTTTTTAATAAAATTATCAGGCTATGCCATAGAAGGTGTCAAAAAAATGTCAAAAGATTGTAAAAAGTAATCTGTGAATAAAAATGTGCGCGCGAGAAAATAAAGAAGCAAGCGGTCTTGTCTGAATAATGAGCTAATTACAAAGATGTGCGCACGAGAGGTCTTAAACTTAATGCCATTCTTTATCATGTTTTTAATATGTCATTATCATTGCTGCTTTATTTATAAATATTCTAATTAATTCTAATCATTTAAGCATTAATTATTTGATTTAAAATGAAATAGTTAGATTTATATAAAAAGATTATGGGTTCAAATTTAATTATCGCACCTGATGACTCCATGTGGTGGATTCTTCGACCAGAGTTTACAGTTTTCACTGAGAAAATATACATGAGTAAAAAACAATATCATAAAGAAGAAGAGTCTAAGGATAGATCAGGCTATCATAAAGTTACATGGGATAGACTCCAAGTTCTTTTGGATAATAATTTAGTTGAGATTAAGGATTTTAAATTAAATGAAAACCAAATAGACAAAGAAACTGACCTGATTCTTGCGAAAATTATCAAAAAAAAGGAAGTACACCCATCACTTCTTAATGATATGATTTTTGCATACAATTATTGGATTGAGTTTAATAATATGAAATTAGATTTAGTTCCAGAAGATCAAGATTATCATGCTGACATTTTGAAAAATATGCCATTGTGGAAAGATGACTTAGATATTCTAAAAAGAAAAGGTAACGAAGCATTTTATTTGAAGGAGGCAATTATTAAATATGCTACAAGAAATATTATTAAAAAAGTACTTACTTTAAAACATTTGAATAAGGAATATAATTCATGTCCTTTAACAGCTTTAAAAGAATATGAACCATTTTTAAAGTATATCGAACTTGATTTAGACGCGCCATTAATTACAGAAAGAACTGCATTTACATATAAAAATAAAATTCCCAGTAAATTTATTAATGGATCTATACACTTACCATTGGAACCGGAATATGACTTTATGAGATTTAATCTTTCAAAAATTAAGTTCAACAATGTATATAAGAGCATCTTTCATAATTATAAACAATATAGATTAAGGGTAAAAGAACTTATGAAATATTCGGAAGAAGTTGCTTTTAACTTATCTGAGGGAAAACTCAAAAAAAAGGTTACTGATGATTTTCTTTCTATAAATAGAGAGCTCTTGAATAATCACAGAGATATTAGGCGTAATTCCAATTACTTAGCATATAGTTTTTTTGGCTTATCTTTAATACCAGTTCCAGCTTTGGCAGCTTTGTTTGGTTTTTTAGGGCTACAATCAACAAAGGTTTCAGAGTTTTTAGATAGTGCTAAAATGTATTTAAAAGGTATCTCAAATGATGGGTTAGCTGCTTATTATGCTTTTAATGAGACTTTGATGGACACTAAAAGGTTAGAAAAATTCCCTGATATCCAAAAAGAAAATTCTAAGTTTGGTTATGGCAAAGAAAAATTTTGGAGAGAAAAGTAATACGAGACAAACTTAGAATTGAATCTTTTTGATATTAATAGCATAGGTTCGATAGCTTCAATCGTAGTTGGAGTACCTACAATAATATACTGGATTGTAAAGGGTATAAACAATTGGTATTTATACAAGCGATCCAAAAATGTTAAAGATGGTATTTACCAGGCTTATTGGATAGACCCTCAAAATAAGTTAGTTAATTGTGAAGTATTAATTCTTAAGAAGACATATAGGGGATTTAAAGCTAAACCAATATATATCCATAAGGATAATCATGATTATACCCTCAGAGCCATACCTTTTACTGCAAATAAATTTATATATAGTGGAAGTTGGAAAGCAAGAAAGAGAACAGCTTATAAAGGATCTGCTTTATTTCATCTTGATTATGAAACAAATACATTTACAGGTAAATGGTTGGGCCCAAGAAGGTCAGGCCAAATAAATGGAGGAGAGTGGATAATTAAATTTAAAAGTGAAAAGAATAGTTTCTTTAAGTCCAAAATTCACAACTACTTGGGTTTGCTTCAAGAAAAATGGAATGCCAATGAATCAATAATTTCAGATATTATAGTAAAACACGAAAAGTATGACAAAAGTAAATGTCAAGTTTCAGATATTGTTTTAGGATTAAATAAAGATTCATTTATTCCAACACTTGGAAAAGTTTCAATACCATTTATTGAATATGTAGCAAAGCAGGTAAAAACCTCAGATTTAGTTTTAGATTTAGGCACTGGAACAGGTTTTTATCCAATTTATTTGGCTTACTATAAAAAATGTAAAGTTTTTGGTGCAGATATTACGGCGACTTCTATTAATCTTGCTAAAAATAACGCTAGAACAAATTCTGTTTCTGAATATACAGATTTTATTCTATGTGATAAAAAGGACTTATTCTCCAATATTGATAAAAATGAACAGTATGACTTAATAATTGCAAATCTCCCTTTTTCTGCATTGAGAAACACTTATAAAACCAAAAAATCAAGTTATATGAATTCGTTCTGTGGATCCAAAGAAATATTACAAAATTTAATTTTGGGTTCTCAATTTCATATTAAACCACATGGAAAGTTGATATTTTGTTATGGAGATAGCGGGTACAAAGATTTTTTAGTGGATTTAATAGAGATTTCTTCATGGAAATATCTAAAAGAAATTCAAAAAATTGAAACCAAAGATGAAGTCTTTTACATTTATGAATTGGAACTAAATGATTTTGTTCAAAATGCTTATAGGAATTTCTAACTGTTAAACAATTCCGTTGTACTAATATTGTCTTTATGATTTTACCTTACAATTAATTTTATGCTTTACTGACTTAGTATGATATGGTCATGGTGATTTCGCCATGCCTATATATTTTTATTTTCCTAATAAGTTTGTCATTTTTTTACTTGAACATTTCACCTGATTGATATAAAAATAATCTTGACTAAGTTTAGATATAGGAAAAGTTAAATAGCGGGTAAAAAACCGGAGTTAAGTTAGAATTAATAAATGCTTAGCAACCAGCATTTAGTAATATTTTAAGTGCGCACGAGAAGATTCGAACTTCCACGACCTAAACGGTCACTGGCCCCTCAAGCCAGCGCGTCTACCAATTCCGCCACGTGCGCAGTGAAGTTTAATGGGATGCAAACATACTGATAATTTTTCTTAGGGGAATAAGATTGTTGTAAAAAATAATGGGCAATTGATTTTTAGATTAAGAGTTAGCTCGATTATGGCATTATATCATAAGTTAAAATAAAGCGTCAGGATTTTCAGAATAAGACGATATAAAGCAATTACTTTTAGTAATCTTTGCTTGCAGTATTTTATCTTGTTAAATAACTAATTGATAATATCTCGCCTCTTGATTCAATTTTTAAATCTTTTCTTTTTAATTCTGTCTGAACTTTAGTTGGGTTATAAATATAGACCACTCCCTCATTTGTACTTGCAGCTTGAAGGTACATTGAAATTTGTTCAGTATAGGAATCAATCGTTCTTCTTCCAAATCTTTTAAGTTCAACTATTAATTTTTCTCCTTTATATTCAATACAAATATCGGCTATCAATCCTCTTGAAGAACCGCTCTCTAACCTTTTTTCAGCTTGTATTGTCATTTCACTATTTGTCATTTCGGACAAATAAGCTATAAGCATTCCTATTACTTCTGCCTCTTTGATAAAAAAAACAGTATTATCATCAATTTTGGACTTACTAATTTCATATTCTTTATCAAAATACTCAATTAAAGTAATTATCTTTTCTTTGAGCGACAATCCCTTCTTTTTAATCATTCCCTTTATCTTCTTAATTTTTATTGCTTCTTTTCTTAATCTTTCAATTTCAATTTCTTCTCCCAGTTTTGTAATCATTTGATTAAATAAAACATAGGCATAACTGAGCACGTTCAGGATTGCAAAATAAGCTTCCTCTTCATTGAAGAATAGTTTAAAATTATGAGCAGATTCGTTTCGCCAATTGTCTCTGTAGTTTTTGAATTGTGGCAATACCCTATCGCTTAGAATATTATTTTCAATAAAATAACTTTCGATTTGATAGGCTTTAATGTCTTGTGCTTGTTCTTCTGATTTGCCAGCGAGAACCATATATCCTTGCCGTGAACAGCCTTCAAATGCTTGGTTAGTTCTATATACTACATCGGTAAAATACTGTTCATCGTATTCTTTCTTACCTCTTTCAAAAAATAAATTTGCTCTTTCAATATGAGTTATTACAGAATTAAGATTCAAATTTGACCTTAATGTGTTTATTCTTTCAACTTGTTCTTTTACTGGATTAAGAGCATCCATTTATTTTCTTTTTTATTAAAACAATATGAAGTTAATTTCAATTTCAAGGTTAATATTACTAAACTGGGGAATTAAAAATTAAAATTCTAAAAGGATTATTGAAAAGTAACAAAAAAATGAAAATGGTAACAACTTTAAAAGTAGTTATTCTCAATAAGTTTTAAGAGTCCTTAAACTTCCCAAGAATCTCCTCATTCTGTTTAATGATGGTATCTAACTTTTGTTCAATAGCCTTGGCGTTACTAATGGATTCTCCTTTTTGCCTTTTGGTTTTTGGGTAATCGGGATCGGGTTCTTTAGCCTTATCATTTAGCATCTCTCCTTTACCGAGTAGCACCCATTCGGCACTAAGATCGGTATACAGACTTAAGGTTTTTTCTAATTTGTCACTACCAATTTTACCGTTATTTCGGAGTTGCGAACCAAAGGCCCCATTAGAGTAGCCCACGGATGACTCATAGTGTTGTACGGTAATCCCTTTAAAATCGAGGTATTGTTTAATGCGTTGAACTGAGCTCATGAAAAATAATTAGAAAAAATCTTAAAAAACTTTTGATATTAGAAAATATCTTAATAACTTTGTAAGGCCGATAGCAAGGTACACAAAACCTACCTAAAAACTACATATTATCTATGATAAGTAAAGAATTTAGGCAGAAGTTTAAGCGCGATTTAGGCAATAATTTCCAGTACTCCACGAAGGTTCAGCAGAAACTCAAAGCGGCCAAAATCTACACCAACAGGGGCACAGTCGCCCATATCAAAACCATTAATAACGTGTTTCAAGGCTACCAAGACAATCTCGCCATAGAATTGATAATTATGGAGCTTTACGAGGAGGAGATGAGCAAAAAACGAAAGCTCGAAACCTTAAGACGTAAGCATTCCAAGACTTCAGAGGATCCACAACAACCGGCAAAAGACGAATAGCCTTTGCTATGGGGCTTTATATAGCAATCATGAGCATGGATTCTATCATCAATGATATCGCCAAGACCAATCGTAAAATCGGATTTGCATTGGGGTTTTTAACGGCTATTGTCCTAAGTGGTGTTATAGGTATTGTGCTATTGTTAGTATAAAACTCTAGTGCAAGGATTGAGATCTAATTAATCGTTCTGACTTTTTAGTCTGGTGAATAGGTTAAAAAACAATACAAGGCATAATAGCACAAGGCATATTTCATAGGGAAAATAATAGACGATTAGAGCTACCAAAAATAGCTAAACATAACATAAGACTATAAAAAAACACTTCTCAAAGGAAGTGTTTTTTGGGGTAAGAATTAAATATCTGACTTGCAGACTAACAAAATTAAGCGCTAATACCTTTAAAAAAAATAACATATGTTAAGAAAATACTGATAACAAGTTAATCGCAGTAGAATAAACTTTTAGAAATAGGATAAAAAAAGCCCACTTATAGAAGTGGAGCATTGAAACATAAGGGTATAGAACGTTGCAAACTCGATAAGCTATAATTCGTCTAAATCCTCATCATCATAAAATGTAGGCTCGTCAAAATCAATAGTATTAGATTTTTTCTTGCTCAAAGCAAGAGCAAAGAAAATTACGAAAATTAAACCGAAGAAAATAATATATTCCAAAAGCATGATGAACCAATTTAAGGAAACTAAAACAGGAGTAAAACTATTTTTCTATAAGTGTAAACAGCAGTAAAAAGGCAGTTGTAAAAAACAGGACCAAGGTCAACATAAGACTGTATAAGATCTGTTTGAATCCTTTTGAGTAGGATATCCAGGATTTAGGTGCTTCGCCTTTTACCAGTGACATAAAACCAAAGACGATAAATCGAACCGACATCCCGATAAAACAAAATAAAAAGACAACAATCGTTCTATAGAGATTGGGATGTTCGTGGTGGTGGGAGTCGTTAAGCATACACCAAATATAAACAAACTAAAAACGGTAGGTTTTGTTCAAGCCTTATAATTCTATTCGTGACTGAAATAAGTCTTGGAATTAAACACTAGGGCTAATTTTGACCAGGATGTCCGTAAAGCCTTTAATGACAAAATCTTCTAACACACCAGTGATTGTAAAATGCGTGGGGGTACCAAAGGTGGATTTAATGGCGATATTATTTTAAAAGTAGAGGTAGATCGTGAAGACTTTAGGAATAACTATGGTTATAATCATAAGAACCGGTATAATAATTATGTGCCGTTGAGTGAGTTAAAGTATTCTCCTTATTCGGGGAAGTTGGTTTTGCAGGAATTTGAATATTGTCTATTCTTGATTAAAATTTTACAATCAAAGAAGGAAAGGACTAAGTACCATCTCTTCATTATTTTTGATTACAATTATGCTCCATTATTTTTGAATGGCAGCGGTTGAGGAGTAACAATAAAAGAGCTATTTTCCTTATACATCTCAACGATTAAATTAGATATTTCCTGAATAAAAGCTTGATAGGTGTCTTCTGTTAATGCCCCTGTTTTACTCAATTTACTAATGCCAGGTCCAACTATTCCAAATGTTTTTAAACTATATGTAACTTCGGCTCTACCGAAAATAACACTTGCCGTTATTTGTTGTGGAGTATTCAGCTTCGCTTTTTTATCTGATTTAGTTATTTTCATCATTAATCTAGCGCCAACACCATATTTTTTGATTTTTCCGTTACAAACTTGCGAGCCTTCTTGAGAAAACTCAACTACGACGATTTTTTGCCTTTTTCTATAGTTGTATTAAAAAAACCTAATAAACCCAATTTTTTTTCATCACCTCTTACAAATGAGTATGCATCGATCAATACACCATCTGTTAAATCTTTTATGCTTTTAGGCCTACTAGTCCAACAGTCATCAATGCCAGCCATTGCATTTAAAGTTATAGCAATGTCATTGGCACTATGGGGTTGAATTTTATACCCTGATGAAGTTGGAATTCCCCAATTTGCTGTATGTTGCAAGGAATCTAATACCTTCGAATAGGTTATCATATTATCGATTTCTTTATCTGACATCCCCAGATCTAATTCATTTGCCATAGTCGCCATATAGACACTTTGAAAATTATAATCATGTGAAGCTGGAGTTCTTTCTGCCGTTTTTACCACAGTGTCTTGCTTCACATCATCTTTGCAGGAAATGATAATAACCAATAGAATCAGAACATAAATCTTTTTGTATAATTTCCTAATACTAAGTTTTGTGGATTAAATACAAACAAAGTATTAATTAGTCAAAGGGATTCTTAAGGTACAAAATATAACTGGTTTAACACTTCAATCTTTTTTAAACTATGGGTTTTCTTGGTATGAGTTTTTCTAAATACCATTGTCTGTTGTATTCAGATCATTTAGAGCAGCTTCTAAAACCACTATCTTATCGTTTATTTTTTTGAACGTTATTGTTTCAGGAATAGCATCTTTGTTTGATTCTATGATGTACGTATCATAACTTGTGTATTCACTTTTTCTACTCACTGAATTTGAGGCCTCAGCACCAACTCCGCTTTGAGTTACAGATATGTTTACTTCTAGATTACTATTTAACTGCCCAACCCCATTAAAGCCAGAGTTTCCTTTGTTTGAAGTAAAAATAGCTTCATAGTTGGTGTTTAGATAAACCTTTTTGTCATCAATTCTATCGTGTTCTGGTACAGCTGATAAAATAGCATTCAACGTCTTAATCCTATTATTTAAAATTATCTTTTTCTGTGCATCACTTTGAGCATTATCTATATTGTGGACATAACTTCCAACATATGCTGCGTAGAGAGGACTATGCATTAAAACACGCATAACTACAACCGATTTATTCTGTTCAATTGTGCTTTCGCCCTCAGCGGCAATAGAGCCATTACCAATGCCCAAAAATCCGCCTTTTGCTGCAACCTTAGCAGAAGCCGAGAAAAAGCCTGAACAATCGAGAGTAAAATAGAAACTCTCATACCCTTCAGATTGATTGTCAATATGGTCTATTGCATTAAAGTTAACTTGGCTAGGCGCGTTACTGGAAATTATTGGTTTCGATTCTTTATTCTCAGCTATTTCATAGGTGAAATAATGGGCAAGTACATTTGCTCCTCTATCATCTAGTTTGATTGCATTCTTGAATTCACTAGTATTGTTAACTACGATATCAGGTACAAATCCTTTTTTGTTTTTTCCATCTCTTTTTGATTTTTTCAGTCTCCTTTTAATCTTGTCGCTTAATCCGCATTCCAAGTTATCGGGATTAAATAAAACCAACATATCGTTGTATACATTGACCTTGGCCCCATAATTTTCGATGTTCTCCATAGGCTTATTATTCTCATTAGGGGTAAACAGAAAATTAACTTTTTTAAGAAACATTTCATTTTCTTCAGAAGGTTCAGTTTTAGATTCAGGTGCAACATAACTTCGGTCACAACTTGAAATAAAACAAGCTAGTGTAAATAGAATCAGAAGATTTTGTAATCTGGTTTTCATGATTAATAGGTTTTAAGTCATTGATGTTTTAAATTAATACCAACAATTGAATAAACGTATTACGTATATCCACATTATACGATTACTAGAATCTATGAATTGTATAAATTCAAGGATTGTTTTCCATTGTTAAGAAAGGGTAATAAAAGATTGAGAATTAGGAGGATTACCTAAAAGTAATAAAAAATCACAATTATTACAATACTTCAATTTCTTATAGCTCCTTTAAAAAAGGCACTCAGATCAATAGGTGGCTTTTTTCATTTTTTGATTTTCTATTTAGTAACTAGAAGAATAATAATTGACAAATTTTAAAAATATCTACAACTAGATTTGGATAAAGATCTAGCGTAATATTTTCCCAAACCATATCTTGATTTAATATCTTTCACCTTGTAACCTTTACCATAGGTGATTCTTTGTCCATTTGGTGTCACGAGTACTTTGCCATCTTGATCAATACATATTTTATAAACTCTTCGGTTTTTCTTGTAATAGTACCTTCTAGATTTATTTGAAAGAGCTTCTTCGAATTCATCTATTTCTTCAAGATAATTTGAAAAGTCATCATCTATTTTTATTATTTGAAAGTCATCTGATAATTCGTCTTCAGAATTTATTTTATATTCTTCGTATTCATAATTTGACTTGTTTTTATTATTTGTTTTTGACGAACTGCAACTAAATACAAGAATTGACAAGACTAGAATTAAAATATTTTTCATTATAAATTGATTTTTTATTGAAGGTTAAAAATTCAAAAATCAAGTTACAGTTTCAATACCCAATGATGGGTATATTTACCAATTGCTTTTAATATGTATAATTACTTGCCTATAGCTATTGTTAAATATGATTATTAATGTATGATTCAGATCTTGAATAGTTTAAGTCTTGTTAAACTATGGTTGTTTGGAATCATTAAGGTTAATTTTTATCCTTGCTGAACCCACAATAAAATCAGTTACATCGACTATTGAAAAGGTTACTTCCTTTGGCCAAGCCCTTCCTAAACTATTAATGAAACCATATTTTGTATGACCAGGTTCAATGGTTGAAGATTGTATAAATGAATCATGGTAACTACTCCTATTATCGTTCAACTCCTTTCTTTTAATGGGGTTGCCTCTAAACCACATTTGAAACTGTACTAATGAAGTAGCAACAGGACGGTAGCCAAAGCTCGGGTCATCTAACCTATACCATGTTTCGTTTTCATCTAAAACTGCTCCAATTGTTACAGGTGAGCTACTCTTATTTGTAATCCTACAGAGAAGGTAGGTGTATCCTGTAGGGGATCCATCAGCAAGATTTCCTGGATCACTAAATAATCCTACAGGAGTTATAATAACATCGCCAGTAAAATTAACCCTTTGTAAAGAGCCTTCTATAACATATTGGGATACATTGTCAATTAGCTCTTGATATTTGGGTTCTCCGGAAGTAATCAATCGATTATAAAAGTCTGCGATTTTTCCTGTAGCGTCAGTTAAACTGCCTATTGCTATAATTATTACTGAAAACAGGATTATAGATGCTAAGATCTTATTGTTTTTTAGACGCTTTAGCATTTTATCAACCCTAGTATCTTCATTACCCATGATCTTTTTTGTTTATGATTGTTAACTAATTATTTTATCATACCATCACAAGAATAAAAGTATCCCATTTGATATAGGTGAAATTTGTGATTTATTACTAAATCATAAAACAAGGGAGAAAAACGAGTAAAATCTAGTAGGAATACCTAAAAGTAACAAAAAAATTGGTAATGGTAACAAACTTAAAATGGCTATTTATTACGTTTTTTTAAATTAAAAAAAAAATGATAATCAATTAGTTAAATATAAAAAGTAACAGAAAACAAAATAACAGCGTTTTTTAGGATTTAAATTGCTCAAAACTTTTTAAAATATCATTTAAGTACTGTATGCTCCCAGATTTATGGCATAAAAAAACCCTGACAGTATCGTCAGGGTTTGCTCACTACGTGACCGGGCTGGGGCTCGAACCCAGGACCCTCTCCTTAAAAGGGAGATGCTCTACCAACTGAGCTACCCGGTCATTAGGTGATGCGCTTAAACGCGGGTGCAAATATAAAATGTTTAATTAATAAAACAATACTTTTTTTGCTTAAATTTTTGTTTTTTTGTGCTTCGTACAATCGCACATTTTTAATCCAAAATCTAAGCTCATGATCGTCGCTCTAATGGGATATATGGGATCCGGTAAATCAACCCTTGGGAAGGCCCTAGCTAGCCTGTTGAATTACAAATTCTTAGACCTGGATGCCTATATTTCAGAACAAGAAAACGCCACAATTCCGGAGCTATTCGACAACAAAGGAGAGATCTACTTTAGAAAGAAGGAAACACAGTATTTAAAAGAAGTATTAGATTCTAATGAGGATATCGTTTTAGCACTAGGAGGAGGTACGCCTTGCTACGGTAATAATCTCAAGCTCCTATTAGATAACGATGACGTTACATCGTTTTATCTAAAGTTGTCCATTCCGCTTTTAACCGAACGTTTATTTAAAGAACGCGACAGTAGACCCTTAATCAGTCATTTGCAGACCGAAGATGAGCTTATGGAATTTATCGGCAAGCATTTGTTTGAACGCAGTCCCTATTACAACCAAGCCCAGCATATCATCAACACGGATAATAATAAAATGCCACAAGATATTTTAGAAGAGCTATTAATGGCCCTAATCTAAATAGGCTTCATAGGGTTGTTTCGACAGATTCACATGCACGTGTTCAAAAAGAGAGGTGGATAAGGAAATCCCTTTAAAATCCGCTTTAACTGGATATTTTTTATGGTTGCGGTTCACTAGTACCGCTGTTTTAAATTGTTTGAGTGGTACATCCAAAAAGTGTTTAATCCCATAGATGAGTGTGCTACCAGAATTTAAAACATCATCGATCAATACAATCGACTTATTGGCGTAGTCAGCTTTATCAATGGACGTGCTAATAGGCTTTGTAGGTTCGGTTTTATCGATCTTTACACGGCACAGCATCGATTCAATATCCGATATTTTATCAAGTTGCTGCTTGATTTTTTTGGCTAGGATATAACCATTATCATCAATACCAGCAATAACGATATGGGTTTCATTGACATTGCTCTCATAAATCTGATAAGCGATGCGTCTTATTTTATGCTCAATTTCCTTATGACTTAAAATGGTGTTTTTAGTGAGTGCCATGCTTAACGTACCGAATTAAAATTTACAATGCCTTATAGGCTTTCAAAGATAAAAAACAGTTCCTTACCTTGTCGTTCTTTTATGGAATTTATACAGGGTTCTAAAGTCTTAATCTTAAAGTAAGAACTAAAAAGGGATCGGTAGTGGTCGATATCACCACCAAAAGGAGGACCTGTTGCCGTCAATGGAAAATCGAAAAACAAGCCAACCAATTTGCCCTGAGGTTTCAAAAGTCGCGCCGTGTGTTGCGCATACCTTTCCCGTAAGTCGGGGTCTAAAGCGCAGAAGAAGGTCTGTTCTAATATAAGGTCGAATTGCCCTTCGAGCTCAAAGAAATCAGTATGTAACAATTGCTGATCTGGAAATGAAGGTACGCGCTTTTTGAAGTGCTTCAAGGGTTCCTGGGCAATATCAAGTACAACCGTATTTTTAAAACCGGCATTCCATAGATACTCGGCCTCATAACTATTGCCCGTACCGGGAATGAGAATGTCCATGGATGGGTCGTCGAGCTGATCGATATAGGTTTTTAATGGGGTAGAAGGGTAGCCGATATTCCAACCTATGGCATGGGATTGGTAACGTTCTTCCCAGTAACCCCTATCTAAATTATTCTTCTTCATAAAAGCTGTCAATATCGCGTCGATCTTTTTTGGTGGGTCGCCCCGTACCCTTTTTTCTATAATAGTCTTTACTGTATTTTAAGAGTTCTTGCGCCTCAAAAGCCGATTTTGGTGTGGTATCCGTTCTGTAAATATCCACCAGTTTGGCACCAACGCGATTGGGTGGTAGATCATTAACGGTGAGTTGATAAGAAATTTGATTCTTTCTGACTTCGATTTTGTCCGTCGGATACACCTCTCGCGAAGGCTTTGCAACAGCATCATTAAGTTTTATCTGTCCTTTTTTACAAGCTTGTGTGGCCATATTACGGGTTTTGTAATAGCGTACACACCAAAGATATTTGTCAATTCGCATATAGTTTTAACTAAAATCTACGTTAACCTTATGGTATAAAAATATTAATTTAATGTATCTTGCGCCATTATAATTAAGCAATAATGAACTTTGTTTGGGATTTGTGGTGAATCCTAGGCATCAAACCCAAAATATATGAAACTAAAATCCTTCATAGTAGCGTTTTTTTCGTTGACAATCGTAGTCACATTGATTTCCTGTGGAGATGATGATGGACCGTCAATTGTTGTTCAAGAAAGAGATCGAACAGAGCAGCAGGCAGCTGATAGCGATTCGCTTATAGACTACCTCAGTACACATTATTACAACTCGAGCTTTTTTGAAACCGGTACCAATCATGAATATTCTGATATTATCATTACCGAATTGGAAGCAGGAGAGGATGTACCTGCTGGGCATACTTTACTACTTGATGCTGTCGGCGATCCAAGAACGACCACGTTTTTTGATGTGGAATACGAGTATTATGTGTTAAATTTAAATCAGGGTGGAGGAGAGGCTCCTCGATTTACAGACCAGGTGTCTGTAAGGTATGAAGGTATTTCGGTGACGACTGGGGATGTATTTGATTCATTGGCTTCCTCTCGAATATTAAATTTGCAAGGCAACATTTTTACTACTATTGGTGCCATTAGAGGTTGGCAATTGGTCATTCCAACCTTTAATACGGCTACGGATTTTTCCATTGATAATGGTTTTGTGAATTATAATAATTATGGCCTTGGGGTGATGTTTTTGCCCTCTGGACTTGGCTTTTATTCCGGGACGAATACAGGGACCTCTTATGATAATCTGGTATTTAAATTTGAACTACTCCGTTTTGAGCAAGAAGACCATGACGGCGATGGTATTCCATCATATATAGAGGATATAGACAATAATTTAGAAGTCGAAGATGACGATAGCGATGAAGATCAACTTGCAAATTTTATCGATGCGGATGATGATAATGATGGGGTGAATACCAGAGATGAACTAGTCGCGACGACCTATATTGTAGATACAACTATGGGTGACGAAGAACCGGTTTTAGGAGCTAATGAATATGAAGTGAGTCGGACGGAAGTCGATGGTATTATCACAATTAATACGGTAAGAGCCGATGATACCAACAATAATGGTATTCTAGATTATTTGGACGAGTCGGTTTCGGAAAATTATAATGAAGAAGAAAGCGAAGGTTAGCATGTACTATAGCTATGATATATAAAAAAGCCGCTATCAGCGGCTTTTTTATTATTAATTTTTTTAGAGTGCAATAGATAGACTTAGTATCAGTTGATTAGGTAGGGTATCTGCTTTCTTGATTACACCTTCCTCTAATTAATGCAGTTTTATTAAACAAAAAAAGGATTCTCTTTCTATAGCGAATCCTTGATTAATTTATCTTTCAACTAACGTTTCTTATTGAATTTTTGTAGATAAACGTCATTGATGTGGATGGCATATGTACCTGCCGCCAAATATGAAATATCGATAGTCTGATTTTCTGATATTTGTTGATTAATTAGTGGTTGATTATTATTGGATGTATTAGTTGATTGATTTCCGTCAATGCCGATCAAACCGTTTAAGCTATATATTTTGAGATTGATAGTACCGTTAAACGATTGCTGAAAATCATCAGTTTCGAACTCTAAAGTATTTGCGCCCAAATTCAAATAAAATCTGCCACTTACAGAATTTGTCCATTTAATTGGAATCACAATTTTATTATTATCCTCTCCAGTTCCTTCTTCGACATTATTATCGGCATCTATTTTTACAATTATTTTGTAATTACCAAAAGTCAATGCAGGGAAATCTGCCCCAGATATTACTTCAGAAAATGTATAACTCGAATTTCCAAGGATAGATGGAATAGACGTTTCATAAGGAAGGTCAAAATCATCACTTGGTTCGTTACTTGATAAATCGGGCGAAATGGCATATTTAACTTTAGAAGCTGGGGCTCCCGCACTGGTCATATTCTGTATGATAGCACTTTGTATAGTCAGACTACTATTAGGAGTTATTTTATACTTCTCATCTATGTCTAAATCCGATAATATAAAAGGACAATCTAAACAATCACTCAGGATTAAAACATCATTCGTACTTACTGTTAAATCTGGATCAATCTGGCACGCATCTCCGATACCATTACCATCAGAATCTTCTTGGTTCGGATTTGCGGTTTGAGGACAATTATCACATATATCACCAACACCGTCAGTATCGGAATCTTCTTGGTTAGGATTTACATCTACATGACAGTTATCATTGTTATCCAAAACACCATCATTGTCATCATCATTATCACATGCATTCCCGAGACCATCATTATCTGAATCAATTTGATCTGGATTTGATGAGTTGATACAATTATCACATGAATTTCCTATGCCATCACTGTCATTGTCATTTTGGTCAGTATTTGGTACAGATGGACAATTGTCAAGATTATCAATTATTCCATCTTGATCACTATCTTGAGCAAGTTCGCAAATTTGAAATTGAAAAGTACCGCATGTACTGCTATCTTCATTCACAAGGGCATTATTAGAAGTTGGACCGATTATACCGTAACTTGTTAATGCAGCTCTAATTTTAACGCTTAAAGTTGTAATAATTCCATTTTGACTTAGGCTTGTAATAAATGGGTTCGAAAAATTACGAAAATAGTACATTGCCTCACCAGAATGAGCAGTATTGGTATATTCCAACTCTGATTTCGAAACATGAATTATATGTTCTACATAATCTCCTGTTAAGGTGTCAAAAAAACCAAAATCAATTTCGAAATGTGAAATATCTTGCCAATTAATAAATTCAGTTAAAGGATTCTCGTCTGGATTTAGTTTAAACCAAAATCTAATACTTACAAATTTATCACATGTAAAAGTAGAATTGCCTAATTGTGGATAAGTATGCCCATCTTCCCCAGTGAGATCAATACCAGAAGCGACATGAGTATTACTCCAATTTTCAAATGGATCATAACATTGTGTAAATGATAATTCGAAAAATAAGAATAATGTCAAGAATAATAAAGTAGTTTTTTTCATTGAATTAGATTTTAAGATTTTTATTATTCAATAATAAGAATTAGATTACAAAAAGCATCATATAATATTGTTAAATATATAATTGTTTATCAGTGATATATAGTTGTTTTGCTTTATAAAATTGTTATTATACTTAAAATTATTCTTACAAAAAAAGCCGCTAACAGCGGCTTTTTTTTATTATTGATTTTTTTCTAAAGTGCAATAGACAAACTCAGTATCAATTGATCAGGTCGGGTATCTATTCGACTGGCAACGCCTTCACCAAAATTATTATTGATAAATGTGGCTTCATTATTACTAAAGCCTCTTTCGTATCGCAGATCGATACCAATCTTATTAAGGCTTAACGCAATACCAAAATTGAGTCCGACAGAGAAATCATCTTCGACATTATCGATATCAATACCATCGAATTCGGTGTCGAGGATATATTGCAATGAAGGCCCTCCAAAAACACTAATGGGACCTAATACCCTTAAACCAACTAAAAGCGGAGCATCGATTTTCTTAACATTGAAATCATTATTGTCGTAATCACTTTTAGTAGCCGTATAGACTAATTCTGGTCTAAAGTATAATTGGTCACCGATTTTACCGAAAAGCCCTATATGATAACCAATATTCCGGTCTGGATTTCGGGCATTATCACCAATGGATTGAAAATAATCGCCGTTGGCACTGTAGTTTAATCCACCTTTAAAACCAAAGGCACTTCCTTTTTGGGCATTTACGGTTAGTCCAATTAAAGCAAAAGCTGCAGCGAGGAATGCTGCTTTTTTCAAATTTTTCATAATGTTCGTTTTTAAGATTAGATATCTAATATCAAAAACGCTGCCAAACCTATTTTAGTCTTTTAAGATTTGGCTTTGTAGACGGTTTAGGTCTATATGTTTTGGGCGTTTTCAGAGGTTCTAGAACTTCTGATTTTAAATTTGCCCAATCAAAACTTAGATGAGAAGTTGATAGTTTGGTTTATAAAAGTTTATAGGAAATACTTAAAATAATTTGTTCTGCTCTGGTGTCTATAGCGGCAAAAAATGATTGATTTAAATCGCTTTGAAAGCGCATTAAATTTTCGCCAAAAGTTCGTTCATATCTTAAATCTATTCCAAATTTCTGAATATTAACAGCAATTCCGGTGTTGATGCCAAGCATAAGGTCATTTTCAATATCCAGAATATTAAAGTCCCCTGGACTATCGATGCTTTTATCAAGAATGTAATGAAAAGAGGGACCAATAAAAAAACTTACCGGGCCTATCACTTTAATCCCTAACAATATGGGAACATCAAGACTTGAGATATTCAGTTGCTCTTGTTCATCAGCGCCTATGATGTCATATTCATTTTGTCTTTTTGTAAACACCACTTCAGGTCGTACATAAAATTTACCGCCAAAATTCAGCTTACCAAAGACCCCAATGTGATATCCAAATTCTAAATTAGTACCCTGCGATATACTGATATTGTTAAAACCATTGAAGACGTCACTAGTTAAGTCACCGGTACTTCCAAAATTAATACCACCTTTAATACCGATACCACTACCAGACTGTGCACCGATAAATAGGGTTGAAGCCGCAATGAGCAGCATACTTAGTGTTTTGTTCATGCTGAAATTTAAGTAGATGGGATTATATCGTTTTTCTTTTTAAAACCTTTTGAGCTGCTTTTACTATGGCATTGCTGTTTAGACCGTATTTGTTCATAAGCTGGGCAGGAGTCCCTGATTCACCAAAGGTATCGTTGGTGGCCACAAACTCTTGAGGTGTTGGTCGATGCTTGGCCAAAACCCGTGATACGCTTTCACCAAGACCGCCTAAAAAGTTATGTTCTTCTGCTGTGACGATACAGCCCGTTTTAGAGACAGAATCTAAAATGGCTTGATCATCCAGAGGTTTTATAGTATGTATATTAATCACTTCGGCACTTATTCCGTCTTCGTTTAAGGCTTTAGCTGCTTCCAAAGCTTCCCAAACCAAATGACCTGTCGCAACGATGGTGACATCATGTCCTTCCTGAAGGTGAACTGCTTTACCGATCTCGAAGGTTTGATCTTCAGGAGTAAAATTAGGGACTTTAGGACGTCCAAACCTTAAATATACAGGACCATGGTGCTCAGCAATAGCCAATGTTGCCGCTTTGGTTTGATTAAAATCACAAGTATTGATCACCGTCATTCCCGGTAACATCTTCATGAGTCCAATATCCTCTAGAATCTGGTGGGTGGCCCCATCTTCGCCAAGTGTTACACCTGCATGTGAAGCACAAATTTTTACGTTTTTATCTGAATAGGCCACACTTTGACGGATTTGATCGTACACGCGTCCCGTTGAGAAATTAGCAAAGGTCCCTGTAAAAGGAATCTTGCCACCAATCGTCATCCCAGCAGCGATACCAATCATATTGGCTTCGGCGATACCCACCTGAAAAAAGCGATCAGGATGGTTGGCCTTAAAGTCGTCCATCTTTAAGGAACCCGTTAAATCTGCACAGAGTGCAACGACATTTTCGTTAGTTTTTCCAAGTTCCGTTAAGCCCGCTCCAAAACCTGAGCGTGTATCTTTATTACCTGTATTCGTATATGTTTTCATGTTGTGTTTTGGTTGATGATTAGTAGTCTCCTAAAGTTTCAGCGTTTTGAGCCAAGCCAATTTCTAGTTGCTCATCATTAGGTGCTTTACCATGCCAAGCATGGGTATGCATCATAAAATCGACGCCATGACCCATCACGGTTTTTAGCAAAACACAAACCGGTTTACCTTTGCCTGTTAATGCTTTAGCTTCGCCCATACCTTTAATAACAGATGCAATGTCATTGCCTTCTTCAATTTCAACAACGGTCCAGCCAAAAGCTTCAAATTTAGCCTTTAAATTACCCATAGGTAATACACTATCGGTAGAACCGTCAATTTGCTGACCGTTTAAATCCACAGTGGCGATGAGGTTGTCTATCTTATTTCCAGCAGCATACATAATCGCCTCCCAATTTTGACCTTCCTGTAATTCGCCATCACCGTGTAAACTGTAAACCAAATGGTTATCCTTATTCAACGTTTTGGTTTGGGCGGCACCGATTGCTACCGACATGCCTTGTCCTAAAGACCCAGAGGCTATACGGACACCTGGTAAACCTTCGTGTGTAGTAGGATGACCTTGCAAACGCGAATCTATTAATCTAAATGTATTGAGTTCATCAATTGGAAAATAGCCTGAGCGCGCTAAAACGCTATAGTAGACCGGTGAAATATGACCATTAGATAGGAAGAAAATGTCTTCACCTATACCGTCCATATCAAAACCATCATTGGTATCCATGATGTCATTATATAATGAAACGAAGAATTCTGCACAGCCGAGCGAACCACCAGGATGTCCAGAATTGACCTTATGAACCATTCTTAAAATGTCTCTACGTACCTGAGTCGTTAAAGCTTCTAATTGTTGAATATTTGGCATAAAATATGGCTTAAATTTAATGCACAAAAATAATCTTTTATAGGCCTCTTGCAAAAGTGTGTACTATGCACTTATCAACGATTTTTGTGATTTGCTAACAATTTTGAATTTAATTAAGACACGAATGTTTAAGAGTTATTTATATTTGCCAGCAGACATCGTTTTATGGAATTTAAACGCTTAGCAAAAGATAAGGAAACCAAAGCTAGAGCTGGAGTTATTACAACGGATCACGGAGTTATCGAAACTCCGATTTTTATGCCTGTAGGAACCGTAGCAACGGTTAAAGGGGTACACCAACGTGAGTTAAAAAATGACATTAATCCAGACATCATTCTTGGTAATACCTACCATTTATATTTAAGGCCGCAAATACCAATTTTGGAACAAGCGGGAGGATTACACAAGTTTATGAATTGGGATCGCAATATTTTAACCGATTCCGGCGGCTATCAGGTGTATTCTTTGTCGGCCAATAGAAAGATTAAGGAGGAAGGGGTAAAGTTTAGATCGCATATCGATGGGAGCTATCATGTGTTTACCCCAGAAAATGTGATGGAAGTGCAACGTAGCATCGGAGCAGATATCATAATGGCTTTTGACGAATGTACACCCTATCCTTGCGATTATAATTATGCCAAGCGATCCATGCACATGACGCATCGTTGGTTAGAACGTTGTTTAACGCATTTACAAAAGACACCTTTCAAATACGGTTATGAGCAAACCTTCTTTCCAATTGTTCAAGGAAGTACCTATAAGGATTTAAGACAGCAATCTGCAGAATATATTGCCAATGTAGGCGCCCAAGGCAATGCCATTGGTGGTTTATCCGTTGGTGAACCCGCTGAGGAAATGTACGCCATGACGGATATTGTATGTGACATTTTACCCGAAGATAAGCCGCGTTACCTCATGGGAGTTGGTACGCCAATCAATATCTTAGAGAATATTGCGTTAGGTGTAGATATGTTCGACTGTGTGATGCCTACACGTAATGCTAGAAATGGGATGTTATTTACAGCTCATGGCACCATCAATATTAAAAACAAAAAATGGGCCGATGATTTTTCGCCCATAGATGAGATGGGAATAACCTTTGTGGATACGGATTATTCGAAAGCCTATTTGAAGCATTTATTTACGGTCAATGAGTTACTGGGCAAACAAATAGCCACCATCCATAATTTAGGGTTTTATTTGTGGTTAGTTCGCGAAGCAAGACAACGCATCATAAATGGGGATTTCAAGGTTTGGAAAGAAAAAATGGTAAAACAAATGGATAATCGATTGTAATAGATGAAGATTTTAGACTGGTACATATTAAAACGTTATCTGTTTACTTTTTTAATGATGTTACTGCTATTTATCCCTATCGGCATCATGGTAGATTTAGCAGAAAAAGTAGGAGCCATCATAGAGAATAAAGCGCCTTTCAATGAGACAGCTATTTATTATTTGAACTTCACGGTTTACTTTGCCAACATTTTATTTGCTTTATTCTTATTCTTATCCGTGATCTGGTTTACATCAAAATTGGCCAATAATACAGAAATTGTGGCTTTTTTAAGTTCAGGCGTATCCTTTTCAAGATTCTTAAGGCCTTACCTCATAGGTGCGACTATTGTTGCCGGATTCTCTTTGTTTTTAGGAATGTACTTGGCGCCTCTTGCCAGCCAAGGGTTCAATGAGTTTAAGTTTACATACCTTAAAAAGAATAAAAAAATTCAAAAGACCATAGATGTGTATCGACAAATAAATGATAATGACTACATCTATGTCAGTAGTTTTTCTCCGACTCAGAAATTCGGTAGAAACTTTACTTATGAGCATTTTGAAGGCAACGAATTAAAGTATAAAATATTTGCGGGTAATATCAGGTTCATTGAAGCGGATAGCAGTTACAGATTGACGGGTTATGTAAAACGCACTTTTGAAAACGGTGTTGAAACCGTTGAGACAGAGCGGAGAAAACAGATGGACTTTCCTTTTGAACTTGAAGATTTATCACCCGTTGAATATGCGGCCGAAACAAAATCCTATGGCGAACTTCTCGATTTTATAGAATCAGAAAAGCGCAGGGGTTCTTCAAATATTGGAATGTACGAGGTAGTTAAATTAAAAAAGTGGAGCTTGCCAGTATCTATCTATATTTTAACCATTATCGCTGTTGCGGTGTCCTCAGTGAAACGCAGAGGCGGTATGGGTGTAAATCTGGCATTTGGGATTATCATTGCCATGATTTATGTCTTTTTCGATAAGATCTTTGGTGTCATGGCAAGGCAAGCTAATTTCTCACCTGAGGTTGCCGTATGGCTCCCTAATGTATTATTTGGTATTTTAGCAGTATACCTTCTGCAGAATGCCAAACGCTAGACTAAAGGATTATCTTCATTTACACTTTCTAGTTTTTATTGCTGGCTTTACAGCAATTTTAGGAAAAAAGATCACCATTGGTGCCAGTGAAATTGTATGGTACCGTATGGCTATTGCAGCTGTCCTTATGCTCTTTTACATTAAAATAGTGCGACTTAAAATAAAAGTCCCGAAGAAAGCCATTTTACAATTTTCGATAGCTGGTGTGATTATCGCCTTGCACTGGATCACCTTTTTTGAATCCATTAAGCAATCGAACGTTTCCATAGCCTTGGCTATGTTTTCTTCGGGCGCATTTTTTGCCTCGTTTATAGAGCCCATTTTTTTTAAACGGCGCATTTTAATCTATGAGATTTTATTTGGTCTTATTGTTATTGCAGGGGTCTTTTTAATTACCAGTAGTGAACTTAAGTATTTAAACGGAATCATTTTGGGACTTTTATCAGCCCTATTTTCAACATTATTTGCCGTTATTAATGGTAAATTCATAGAACGCTATAATGCTACCGTTATTTCGTTTTACGAGTTTATCAGTGGTGTCATATTTCTAAGTCTGTTTATTTACGCTTCAGGGATTCAATTTAATGCCGAATTTTTTACCCTTTCAAAAATGGATTGGGTCTACATATTTATTTTGGCGTCTGTATGTACGGCCTATGCATTTATAGGAGCGGTAGAAGTGATGCGATATATCAGTCCGTTTACTGTGATTCTTAGCTATAATTTAGAACCGATTTATGGCATCATATTAGCCTTAATGATTTTTCCAGAATCAGAAAAAATGTCGTCACAATTTTATATTGGAGCGGGTTTGATCATATTAACCGTCGTTATGGATGCCCTATTAAAAAACAATAAAAGACGAAAGCACAAAAGTCCGAGTATTACCAACTAAGCTTATAGTTACTTCGCAAAGTTCTATTGCCCCGATAAGGACTAAGAGAACCCACTTTATAGTTATTTTTTTATAACAAGTAAATAAGAATACGTAGTTTTGTAAACTTAACTAACTAAAATATTGATTTCAAATTGTATGGAATATTTAGAGTTTGAATTACCCATAAAAGAACTGGAAGAACAGCTTGAAAAGTGCCAAATCATTGGTGAAGAAAGCGATGTGGATGTTACGGAAACCTGTAAGCAGATCGAAAAAAAACTAGCCGAAACAAAAAAGGAAATCTATAAAAATCTGACAGCTTGGCAACGTGTACAGTTATCGCGCCATCCTAATAGACCTTATACCTTAGATCATATCCAAGCCCTTTGTGGTGATTCTTTTTTAGAATTGCACGGGGATAGAAATGTGAAGGACGATAAGGCCATGATTGGCGGATTGGGAAAAATAGGAGACCAAACCTATATGTTCATCGGTCAGCAGAAAGGCTATAACACCAAGACCAGACAGTACCGTAATTTTGGAATGTCTAATCCCGAAGGTTATCGTAAAGCACTGCGATTAATGAAGTCCGCTGAGAAATTCGGAATTCCGGTAGTAACTTTAATCGACACTCCTGGGGCTTATCCAGGGTTAGAGGCCGAAGAACGAGGGCAAGGAGAAGCCATTGCTAGAAATATTTTAGAGATGACACGTCTAAAAGTGCCAATTATCACAGTCATTATTGGCGAAGGCGCGTCAGGAGGAGCTTTGGGAATAGGTGTAGGTGATAAGGTATTGATGTTGGAGAATACCTGGTATTCAGTAATCTCACCAGAATCCTGTTCTTCGATATTATGGAGAAGCTGGGAATATAAGGAGCAAGCTGCAGAAGCTTTAAAATTAACGGCCAAGGACATGAAGCGCATGAAATTGGTCGACCAAATCGTTAAAGAACCACTAGGTGGAGCACATACCGATAGAGAAAAAACATTTTTAGCCGTAAGAGATGCTATCGTAAAATCTTATGAAGAATTAAAAAACTTATCACCAACAGATTTGGTCAATCAGCGTATGGAGAAATACGATAATATGGGTGTCTATAAAGACTAAATCCACTAGAAATGAGCGAACTTAAAAAACTGAAGTTTTGACTTCGGTTTTTTTTGTGATTATTAACAATATATTTAAGTTATTAACAGTTAGATTGTTAACGACCTGTTGAGATTGAAAATGACCAAGCTACAGTTCGTCGATAGTATTTAGTTACCTTTGTGACTTATGAAACAACCTAATCCAGTACAAGGCTATAAAGTCGATAAAAGCACACTTATTAGTTTAGAAAAAGGAAAAATCCCTCCACAAGCCATTGATTTAGAGGAAGTTGTGTTGGGTGCCATGATGATCGATAAGAAGGGTGTAGACGAGGTCATTGATATTTTGAGTCCCGATGCCTTTTACTTAGAAAAGCACAAACACATCTTTGAGGCTATTTTCAAATTATTTGAAAATAGCGAACCCGTAGACTTATTAACGGTTTCTAGCCAATTAAAGAAAGACGAAAAGCTCGATGTCATCGGCGGTGATTTTTACCTCATTTCTTTGACCCAACGCGTATCGTCTTCTGCACATATTGAGTTTCATGCACGTATCATACTTCAAAAATATATTCAACGTAGTTTGATTAAGATTTCTAACGAAATTATTGAAGAAGCTTATGACGAAACCAAGGACGTTTTCGATCTTTTAGATAATGCAGAAGCTAAGCTGTATGAGGTGACACAAGGCAACGTAAAGAAGTCTACCGAAACGGCCCAGAGTTTGGTCATCCAAGCGAAAAAGAAGATCGAAGAGATTTCAAACAAAGAAGGGTTGAGTGGTATTCCTTCGGGGTTTGATAAACTCGATAAATTAACTTCGGGTTGGCAGCCCTCAGATTTGATTATTGTAGCCGCACGTCCTGGTATGGGTAAAACGGCATTAACGCTAACCATGGCTAGAAATATAGCGGTGAATAGTCAAATCCCCGTGGCCTTCTTTTCATTGGAAATGTCTTCCGTGCAGTTAATCACCCGTTTAATTTCTAGTGAAACCAGTTTGTCATCCGAAAAATTGAGAACTGGGAAGTTAGAGAAGCACGAGTGGGAGCAGCTCAACGTTAAAGTAAAGACCTTAGAAAAAGCGCCTTTGTTTATCGACGATACACCATCGCTCTCCATTTTCGATTTAAGAGCAAAAGCCCGTCGTTTGGCATCACAGTACGGTATTAGGCTTATAGTGATTGACTATTTGCAGTTAATGACCGCAGGCGGTAGTCAAAAAGGAGGCAACAGGGAGCAAGAAATATCGACGATTTCGCGTAACCTTAAAGCCTTGGCTAAAGAACTCAATGTCCCGGTCATAGCACTATCACAGTTGTCGCGTGCCGTGGAAACCCGTGGAGGAAGTAAACGTCCTTTATTATCCGATTTACGTGAGTCTGGTGCCATAGAACAAGATGCGGATATTGTATCCTTTATCTACAGGCCAGAATACTATAAGATTGATGAATGGGACGATGAAGAGCGTTCACCCACAGAAGGTCAGGCTGAGTTTATTGTGGCTAAGCACAGAAATGGTGGATTGGAAAACATTAGACTGAAGTTTATCGGTCACCTTGGTAAGTTCGATAATTTGGATGATTTCGACACGCCCTTTGGTGAATTCCATTCCAAGATGAATGCGGCGGCGAATGACGACACCTTTAAACCCGATAGTTTCCCAGACCTATCTGATGCCTTTGGTGCACCAGAAGATGATGGGGTTCCTTTTTAACAGCAATTTATAGGTTTTGGACCTCTTTTTTGGCGTATCTTTACCGTTCGCTATTGCAAAGATTGTTGCCTCATGTTAGACCAAAGACGTACGACCAATATTTTGTTGCTGATTATCGCTATTCCTATAGTGTTTTATATACTTAAGATTCTATCTTTTATATTTATTCCACTCATATTTTCGATGTTTATCGCCCTATTATTTCTACCGTTAATGCGTTGGTTAGGGAGAAGAAACGTACCCAAGTATATTAGCATCATCATTGTGCTTTTGCTCGTCGCTGGCGGTCTTAAACTAGGGATAGAATTGATTCAGTTATCCAGTAAGGAAATTTTAGCTACAAAGTCAGAGTTCCTTCCAAAGGCTGAATCTAAATTAACGGACCTAAAACTTTATTTATCCGATAGTTTTGGTATTGAAATTGAGCAAGATACAAATCTACTCACACAGTTTTTTGAAAAGGAGAATCTGGGCACCACTATAGGGTTTCTACGTAAATTTATAACCATGCTTTTAATGACTGCCTTTTTTGTGGTGTTGTGGTTGGCAGAATCCATCAACGTGCACAAGCTTTTGAATAATACCATTTTAAAGCAAAAACACACGTCCATAAAAGCATTTATGAAAATAGAAAAAGACCTTATAAAGTTCATTAAGGTCAAGTTTTTGGTCAGTGCTTTAACAGGGTTGTTTACAGGCTTAATGTGTGTATTCTTTGATGTGAGCTTCCCCATATTTTGGGGCTTATTCGCCTTCGCCATTAATTTTGTGCAAATGGTAGGCTCTTTTGTATCGGTCATCTTACTGTCCATTTTTGCCTTTGTGGAGCTAGATCCTTCAAGTACACTCTTATTCTTTATGCTTTCCATAACACTAGTACAAGTGGTTTTTGGCGCGATTTTAGAACCTATATTTATGGGTAAATCCTTCTCTATAAACATCATTGCAGTGTTAGTTATGCTCATGTTTTGGGGCTTCCTCTGGGGTATTCCAGGACTTATCATGGCCATTCCCATTACGGTATTTATAAAAATAATTTTAGAACAATTTCCCAGTACCAAGGTTATTGCCAGCTTATTGTCTGGTAGTGAAACCCAAATTGAGAAGCTTTAAAAATCTTTCGTTCTAATTGACTTGAGTTCGATTTAGATGTCTTCAAACGAAGCCTAGTTATACTAATAAAAGTAAGGCTTTGTTATATCGACAGAGCTCTCCCAATTCCGATAGTCCAGAATACTATTGCGATTGGGAGAGCGACGAGATATCTCATTAGCAGGTTTCAAGCTTTTATTCACATTATTTAATGTATCTTTCTGCTTAAAATTTTTGGTATGGTTCACGGTACGCATAATGCAGTAGAGGATTCAAGAAATAATGATATTCTAATAGCAATTAATGATGAATTGTTCCCCAGAAGTGAAGCTAAAATATCGGTTTTTGATAGCGGTTATTTAGTAGGTGACGGTGTTTGGGAAGCCTTGCGACTACATCATGGCGTCTTAGTCTTTTTAGAAGACCACCTCGAGCGTTTATGGCAATCCGCTAAAACGGTAGGTATGAACTTGCCTTTTACTAAAGACGAATTAACAGCCAAAGTTTGGAACACCCTTAAGGCCAATCAAATGAACGATGGTGTTCATGTTCGTATTATGGTGACAAGAGGTATTAAAAAGACGCCATCCCAAGATCCAAGATTGACCATTTCTGGACCTAATGTGGTCATCATTCCGGAATACAAAACCGCGTCTGAAGCATCGAAGGACAAAGGAATCACACTATTCACCAGTACGATTCGAAGAGGATCGCCAGACTATTTAGATCCAAGGCTCAATTGTCATAGTAAACTGCACGAGGTACAGGCCTTAATTCAAGCCATAGAAGCAGGAGCCGATGAAGCTCTAATGTTGGATGTCAATGGTTTTGTAGCCACCTGTAATGCCACAAACTTCTTTATTGTGAAAGGTAATGAGGTATGGACATCGACGAGTAAATATTGTATGAATGGTATTACCAGAGCTAAAGTTATTGAGGTCTGCAAGGCTCAGGATATCGTCTGTTTAGAAAAAGACTTTTCGCTATTTGATGTTTATGGAGCTGATGAAGCCTTTGTCACCGGCACATTTGGTGGGCTAACACCAGTCACCAAAATAGATGGGCGAATTATAGGTAAGGGTGAATTTGGTACAATGACCAAAAAGCTAAGTCAACTATATGAGGAATTAATTTTAGAATCAGTAAATCATGGATAACATAAAACGCATTTGCTTGTGGTCTGGGCCACGGAATATTTCTACAGCTTTAATGTATGCTTTTGCCCAACGTAAAGACACTAAAGTCTTTGATGAACCCTTATACGCCTTTTATTTAAAACATCATCCCCAAGCCCATAGCTATCATCCCGGCGCACAAGATATTTTAAGGACCATGGAGAATGATGGTCAAAACGTAGTGGATATGATGCTTTCCAATAGTGAAAAACCAGTACTATTTTTTAAGCATATGACACATCACTTGTTAGGTTTAAATCGGGATTTTATGAAGGACACCATTAATGTGATTCTAACAAGAGATCCCGAAGATATGCTGCCTTCTTTCGATAAGGTCATTCAAAACCCGACACTAGAAGATGTTGGCTATGCGCTTCATGTTGAATTAATCGATTATTTTAAAAAACACAGTATCCCCTTTACTGTTTTAGATGCTAAGCGGGTTTTAGAGGATCCCAAGCAGCGCTTAATCAAATTGTGTGATTTTGCAAGCATACCTTTTGATGAAGGCATGTTGTCCTGGGAGCCACAACAACGTGAGGAAGACGGTATTTGGGCTAAATATTGGTATGCCAATGTGCATAAATCCAGTGGATTCTTAAAGTATCAGCCAAAAGAAGCCCCTTTTCCGGAGCATCTTAATAAGCTTCTTAAAACCTGTCAGCCGCATTACGACAAGCTGCTCGAATATGCGCTATAGCTCTTAAAAGAATTATAATTTATGTCTATGCAGACTAAATTTTGAGTATATTTCGTTATAATACCAGTTTAATAATGAATTTTTGTACCGAAAACGAAGTTGCTTTTGCGTTATATGACGCTGTGATTGATTTGCATAGCATTAGCTACGGAAATCTATGAACAAGAAAATAGAACATAAAATGAACAAGTTTGAATGCAATAATTCGTTGTTAAGCTGGTATAAATTCATGATGTTGAAAAGAATTGCCCTTATCATATTTGCTATTTGCTTAAGCGCGAATGCTTATGCGTCTTATATTCTCATTCCTATGGATGCGGAGTCACAAAAGAACCATCTAAAAGCCTATGGTGTCACCTATTGGACGCTAGAGCGGGAGCTAAAGGTGAAGTGGCTGCTCAATTATAGAGGTGGATCATTCTTATTGCCAGATGCAGAGATCATACAGCGCGAATGCCAGATACGAGGCGTCTCCTTTGAAGTCATTTCAGATGCTGAAGCAGCTCAAATTCTTGAAGACATTAGTAGCCCAGCCGTTAACCAGGAGGCTGTGGTTTTAGAAAAAGCACCGAAGATAGCCGTATATACACCTTATGGAAAACAGCCTTGGGACGATGCAGTGACTATGGTGTTGACCTATGCCGAAATTCCTTATGAAACGGTTTACGACGAAGAAGTTTTAAAAGATGAACTCTTATTATACGATTGGTTGCATTTGCATCATGAAGATTTTACCGGACAGTATGGTAAATTTTATAGAAGTTACCGTTCCGCCGCATGGTATATAGAAGAAAAGAAGGCTGCCGAGGCCTTGGCGAAAAAGTTGGGCTATAGTAAGGTGTCTGATGCCAAGTTGGATGTTGCCCTAAAAATTAGGGATTATGTCGTAGGTGGAGGCTTTATGTTTGCCATGTGCTCGGCGACGGATAGTTTTGATATTGCCTTATCGGCTGAAGGTGTCGATATATGCGAGCCTATGTTTGATGGTGATGGTAGTGACCCAGGCTATCAAAACAAGATTGATTATTCTAGAACATTCGCTTTTAAGGATTATACCTTGGAAAGAAGTCCCAATGTTTATGAGTTCTCATCAATTGATATGACACAAAAACGCCAGATCCCTTTTAAGACGGATTATTTTTCACTTATGGAATATTCGGCGAAGTGGGATCCCATACCAACGATGTTAACCCAAAACCACACATCTTTAGTGAAAGGTTTTATGGGCCAAACCACATCGTTTACAAGAGCTCAGATAAAATCTAATGTTTTGGTCATGGGTGAAAATAGAACTAATGGTGAGGCCAAGTATATTCATGGCATTAAAGGCAAGGGTTTTTTTACATTTTATGGCGGTCATGACCCTGAAGATTACACACATAGGGTAGGAGACCCTAAAACCGAATTAGACCTGCATCCCACCTCCCCAGGATACCGTTTAATCTTAAATAATGTTTTATTCCCAGCTGCTAAAAAGAAGAAGCAGAAGACTTAAAAACGGTATTGATGAGTAGTAGACTACGATCGTTTCTTCAATTGTTCTTTTCTTCGGTGATCTATTGGCTTGTAGCGTTTGCGTTATTCTTTGCCATTAGATACAATGGCATAATACAGGAATTAGCTATATATACAGATGAAGATTTAGGCATACCTATAACATCATTTTATAATTATGGCATTATACTCGGACTCTTATTAGGCGTGTGTTATGCGATTATCGAATTCTTGTTTGATGAATTTTTAAGTAAGAAGCTTATTCTTGGAGTGGGCTTGGTCTCAAAGTCGCTAATTTATCTAATACTGATAATTGTGGTGTTGAGTTTGCTATCTTTTAAAATTGAAGAACAAATAGATATTGATCTACCTAATGAGAGAGGTTGGTGGCATACAAATGCATTTTTTTGGACTACGGTAGTTTATTTTGTGACGGCGTCCATTGTGTTTTCTCTTATAAGAATTGCAAATGACAAATTTGGTAGAGGCATGTTCTTAAATACGCTCTTGGGAAAGTATAGAAAACCGAGAGAAGAAGAACGGATATTGATGTTTTTGGATTTGAAGGATTCTACCAAAATAGCAGAAAAATTGGGTCATATTAAATACAGCAGGTTCATTCAGGATTGCTTTAAGGATTTAAATAGAGTTTTGAGCAGATATGATGCTGAGGTATACCAGTATGTGGGTGACGAAGCTGTGGTAACTTGGGCCACAAACAAAGGCTTTAAAAAGAACAACTGTATTCGTCTGTTTTTTGGATTCACGGAACAATTAAAAAAACGCCATCACTACTATACATCCAATTTTGGTTTCGAACCTATTTTTAAGGCAGGTATCCATTTTGGTAAGCTCATGATTGCAGAAGTCGGTACCTTAAAAAAGGAAATTGCTTACCACGGAGACGTCATTAATACAGCCTCAAGAATTCAGAGCCTTTGTAACACCTATAATGCATCACTTTTAGTATCCGAAACCACACTGAAAAACATCAAGTTTAAGGAGCAATTTACTATAGATTCAATGGGGGTCTTAAAGCTAAAAGGCAAAGAAAAGTCCGTAGAGGTGTTTGGAGTTTCAAACTGATTTACAATAAACTGAAAACACTTTAGAGTGGAAGAAGTCAGAAAGTTTTTAGACAAAGTATATCCGATGAGTCAATCTGATTGGGATTTTTTTTCTTCAAAACTGCAAAAGGTATGCTTCAAAAAGAATACAATACTATTGAAACAAGGACAGGTAGAAAACCATTTATCCTTTATTTCTAAAGGCGTTGTTAGATTTTATATTCATGGAGAAGACTATGATTTAACCTTCGGATTTTTATTTGAAAATGACCTTTTTACGGCGTATGATTCATTCATCTCTCAAAGCCCGTGTGCGTATCAGACCCAAGTATTGGCAGATGCCATTTTATGGAGAATAACCTTCAAAGACCTTCAAGAGGTTTATCAAAAAACAGAAAAAGGAAATTTAATAGGTCGAAGAATGGCGGAACGCATGTATATCATAAAGGCTAAAAGAGAACTTTCTTTACTGAGTAAAACAGCAGAGGAGCGCTATTTAGATCTATTCTTGGAGAGACCAAAATTGATAAAACATATTCCGTTAAAATATATAGCATCTTATATTGGCGTCACTCCACAAGCACTCAGTCGAATAAGAAAGCGAATTACTTAACTTGGGTTCATTGTCTTTCCTAAACGGATTTAGGTTCTTTGTAACGTAAATAGGAAAACAACATGAAACCACTTATTGTACTCATATCTAGTTTTATAATCGCTCTTTTTGTAACATATTTTTTCAAAAAAGCCTTTGATTTTATGCTATCAGCAAGAATAGCCTTGTCAATGATGCTATGCTTTACGGCAATTGGGCATTTTGTATACACCAATGGAATGGCTATTATGATGCCAGAATTTATTCCGTTCAGGAAAAATCTTGTTTACCTAACAGGACTATTAGAAATCGTTTTTGCTATGGCCTTACTCGTACCAAAATTCCAAGTAATAACAGGTTGGGCAATACTAATTTTTCTCATACTCGTGCTTCCTATAAATATTTATGCGTCTATAAATACAATAAATTATCAGAAAGGAACATTTGATGGGCCTGGTCTTTCTTACTTATGGTTTAGAATTCCATTGCAAATACTCTTTATCATTTGGACTTATGTCAGTACAATTCGAGTTTATTGAAATATATTGACATGTGGGTTTGTAAACTTAAATGAGTTTTAAATATGTATTAAATTTAACGTGAGTTTGAAGTAAGAATTCAAAATTGGCTTGTTTTATTTTAATAAAATAAAAACTTGTCTCCTTGAGCGCAGTCGAAAGGTCTTTAACATCTGGTTTCCAGTTAGGTTTCGACTGCGCTCAACCTGACATAAAGCATTAATTGACTGATAATCAAGATTTAAATAAAACTTTTAAATCGAACTCACGTTAAATCTATGTCATGTGATGACATATAATTAAGTTTTAAGAACAACAAATAGATTAAATTAAATTCAGCATGCAATTTTTTCAAAAAGAAATACGATTAAAACCTTATACTAGAGGATTTCATTTAATCACAAGGGATGTGTTGAATGCCATTCCTGAAATCAATCAGATCGCTATTGGCCAATTACAAGTATTTATAAAGCATACGTCTGCAAGTCTGACCATCAATGAAAATGCAGACCCAACGGTGAGACAGGATTTTGAAAGCCACATGAATAAGATGGTGCCCGAGAATCAACCGTATTATAGGCACACATTTGAAGGTTCGGACGATATGCCTGCACACATAAAAGCCTCTTTAATGGGAGCTTCAGTCCAGATTCCAATAACGCAAGGGAAACCGAATCTTGGAATTTGGCAGGGTATTTATCTCTGCGAACACAGGAATAATGCTTCAGGGAGACACATAGTTATTACAGTCTTTGGAAATTAGAGCATAAAAAAATCCGACTCGTTAGAATCGGATTTTTTGTTAAGCGAAATGTTGTTATAAATTTGGCTAAAAGCCCTTATTTAACTTTGTTTACTATAGCTTCAAAAGCTTCAGGGTGATTCATCGCTAAATCGGCAAGAACCTTACGGTTCAATTCAATATTATTAGCTTTTAATTTACCCATAAATTTTGAATAGCTCATACCGTGTTGTCTGGCACCGGCGTTAATACGCATAATCCATAAGGCACGGAATGTTCTCTTTTTGTTTCTGCGATCTCTGTACGAATATTGCATCGCTTTGTCAACCGCGTTTTTAGCTACTGTCCAAACGTTTTTACGTCTTCCCCAGTAGCCTTTGGCTTGCTTAAGAACTTTTTTTCTTCTAGCTCTTTTTGCAACTGAATTTACTGATCTTGGCATTTCTTTTAATTGTTTTTTGTAGTAGGCGGTCTATAAATAGACACTTGCTAAATTTTTTTGCCTAACTCCAGGGTTTATAAATTAATTTAACCGGTTAAAACCTAATTACTTTAAGCGTAACATGGTTTTAACATTATTCTCGTCAGACTTATGTACTAAAGTATCATGAGTCAACGCAAGCTTACGCTTTTTAGATTTCTTAGTCAAAATATGACTCTTGAAAGCGTGCTTTCTTTTAATCTTACCAGTGCCAGTTAGTTTGAAACGTTTCTTAGCACTCGATTTTGTTTTCATTTTAGGCATTTTGTCCTAGTTTTAATTTACGTTTCGCTTATTTTATACACCGAAGCCTTTGGCGAAGGTGTGTCCTTTTTACTTAGTCTTCTTAGGCGCCATGAACATAATCATGCGCTTTCCTTCGAGCTTAGGCATTTGTTCTACTTTGCCGTACTCTTCCAGATCTTGGGCCAGTCTCAATAACAAGATTTGGCCTTGCTCCTTAAATACGATCGAACGTCCTTTAAAAAACACAAAGGCCTTTAGCTTAGCTCCATCTTTTAAGAACTTAATGGCGTGCTTCTTTTTAAATTCGTAATCGTGATCGTCGGTTTGAGGACCAAAACGAATTTCTTTAACAACCACCTTAGAGGCTTTAGATTTTAAAGCTTTCTCCCGTTTCTTTTGTTCGTAAAGAAACTTTTTATAATCCATAATCTTACAAACAGGAGGGTTCGCGTTAGGCGAAATTTCAACTAAATCTAAACCTTGCTCGTCGGCCATGGCCAGTGCTTTCTTAATGGGATAAACTCCCACTTCTACATTGTCTCCAACGACTCTGACTTCTTCAGATCTAATTTTAGAATTTATACGGTGCTTGTCCTCTTTGACTTCACGTCTATTATAATTCCTTCTGTTTCTACGTATTGCTATGGCTTATATAATTTTAATTAAACGTTATTTACTTGAAAGTTTTTAAGCTTTCACTTACTTTTTCTTTTATTATTTGCGAAAATGCTTCTACACTAATTCTGCCAAGATCTTCACCACCGTGTTGTCTTACAGAAATGGTATTGTCATTTTCTTCTTGCTCACCGACAATAATAATATACGGAAACTTCTGTATTTCAGCTTCACGAATTTTCTTACCAACGGTTTCATTTCGATTGTCAGCGAGGGCGCGAATTTCGTTATTTTCTAGCAAATTTAAAACTTTTTCCGCGTATTTTTCGTATTTCTCACTCACCGACAACACAATAGCTTGTTCTGGCATTAACCAAATCGGGAAGTTTCCTCCGGTATGTTCTAGTAAAATAGCTACAAAACGCTCCATACTTCCAAAAGGCGCTCTATGGATCATTACCGGTCTATGTAGCTCATTATCACTACCCTTATAAGTCAGGTCAAATCGTTCAGGAAGATTGTAATCCACTTGGATAGTTCCAAGTTGCCATTGACGTCCTAAAGCGTCCTTTACCATAAAATCCAATTTAGGACCATAGAAGGCGGCTTCACCTGTTTCGACAATATAGTCTAATCCTTTATCCTTTGCTGCATTTAATATGGCTTGTTCAGCCTTATCCCAATTTTCGTTACTTCCGATATATTTATCAGGATTATCAGGGTCCCTTAAAGATACCTGCGCTTTAAAATCTTCAAAACCTAAAGAACTAAATACATAAAGTACCAAATCAATTACTTCCTTAAATTCAGCATCCAATTGATCAGGAGTACAGAAAATATGGGCATCATCTTGTGTAAAACCTCTCACACGGGTTAAGCCGTGTAACTCACCACTTTGTTCATAACGATATACCGTACCAAATTCTGCAAACCGTACTGGTAATTCCTTATAAGAATAAGGTCGCGTTTTATAGATTTCGCAATGGTGCGGGCAGTTCATGGGTTTTAATAAGAACTCTTCACCTTCAGCAGGGGTGTTAATGGGTTGAAAACTATCCTCACCATATTTAGCAAAATGCCCTGAAGTGACATACAAGTCCTTATTACCAATATGAGGTGTAACGACCATTTGATAGCCTGCCTTTTTCTGTGCAGCTTTCAAGAAATTTTCTAAACGTTCCCTTAGTTCAGCACCTTTAGGTAACCATAAGGGTAATCCCTGACCAACAGTTTGTGAAAACGCAAAGAGCTGGAGTTCTTTTCCCAATTTTCTATGATCACGCTTTTTGGCTTCTTCCAATAAGTGGAGATATTCCGTAAGTTCTTTTTGTTTTGGAAATGAAATACCGTAAACTCTTGTTAATTGCTTTTCGTTTTCATCACCTTTATAATAAGCACCAGCAACACTTAAAACTTTTACGGCTTTAATAATGCCTGTATTTGGAATATGGCCTCCTCGACACAAGTCAGTGAATGAGGAATGATCACAAAATGTGATGTCACCATCTTCCAATCCTTCGATGAGATCAACTTTATATTCATTTTTACCGTCATAATAAGATAGTGCCTCTGCTTTGGAAACCTCTCGCATTTTAAAATCGTGCTTTCCACGTGCGATCTCCATCATTTTGTTTTCAATCGTCTTGAAGTCTTTTTCGGAAATAACATCATCGCCTAAATCCACATCATAGTAGAAACCATTTTCAATAGCAGGCCCTACCCAAAGTTTAACACCTGGATAAAGTTCTTCTAAAGCTTGGGCAAGTACATGGGCCGAAGAATGCCAAAATGCTTTTTTACCTGCGTCGTCTCTCCAGGTATATAATGTAAGACTACCATCTGTGGTCAATGGAGTGGTGGTTTCAACAACAGTGTCATTGAACTTTGCCGAGATAACATTACGCGCGAACCCTTCGCTAATATCTACAGCCACTTCATAAGGCGTTATAGCTTTGTCAAAAGCTCTAACCGAACCATCAGGTAGAGTTATATTAATCATTATATATAGTTATAAAATTGAGGCCACAAAGATATATCTATATATATAAAGGACAAAGTGAAGTTTTGAATAAAAATTCATGATTCTAGATTATTGTAAATTAGGGATATAAATATATGTTGAAAACAATTTCATTTTTTTCATTGCCAAGAAGAAAATGGGTTATATATTTGCGCCCCGCATCGGATGAAACCGTAGTTGGTATTTCGGTTCAAGTGGGAAGTTCTTACAGGCGTAATTTAGAGGTTGGAAAATATTTTCAAAAAAAATTACGAAGATGTTGTGAGGAATAAAAAAGGGTTTTATATTTGCACCCGCTAAAACGCCGAAGGGTTGTTTTGGAGATAAAAAAAGAGTTCATTAACATATTGAATTGACAGCGTAAGAGCCGATCGGAAGCGGTCGGCGAAAAACAAGAGAATAGATCATTTGGAGTACTGAATTAAATTCCTATCGGTTGTTGAAGAGATGGTCGAAAGACCTAAAATTTAACGATGAAGAGTTTGATCCTGGCTCAGGATGAACGCTAGCGGCAGGCCTAACACATGCAAGTCGGACGGTAACATTGGTTGCTTGCAACCAGATGACGAGTGGCGCACGGGTGCGTAACGCGTATACAATCTGCCTCTTACAGGGGGATAGCCTTTGGAAACGAAGAATAATACCCCATGGTATATAGTTGTTGCATGACATTTATATTAAAGATTTATCGGTAAGAGATGAGTATGCGTCCTATTAGCTAGTAGGTGTGGTAACGGCACACCTAGGCGACGATAGGTAGGGGCCCTGAGAGGGGGATCCCCCACACTGGTACTGAGACACGGACCAGACTCCTACGGGAGGCAGCAGTGAGGAATATTGGACAATGGGCGGAAGCCTGATCCAGCCATGCCGCGTGCAGGAAGACTGCCCTATGGGTTGTAAACTGCTTTTGTACGGGAAGAAACCCCCGCTCGTGAGCGGGGCTGACGGTACCGTAAGAATAAGCATCGGCTAACTCCGTGCCAGCAGCCGCGGTAATACGGAGGATGCAAGCGTTATCCGGAATCATTGGGTTTAAAGGGTCCGTAGGTGGACCGGTAAGTCAGAGGTGAAATCCTGCAGCTCAACTGTAGAACTGCCTTTGATACTGTCGGTCTTGAATCGTTGTGAAGTGGTTAGAATATGTAGTGTAGCGGTGAAATGCATAGATATTACATAGAATACCGATTGCGAAGGCAGATCACTAACAACGTATTGACACTGATGGACGAAAGCGTGGGGAGCGAACGGGATTAGATACCCCGGTAGTCCACGCCGTAAACGATGGTCACTAGCTGTTCGGACCTCGGTCTGAGTGGCTAAGCGAAAGTGATAAGTGACCCACCTGGGGAGTACGTTCGCAAGAATGAAACTCAAAGGAATTGACGGGGGCCCGCACAAGCGGTGGAGCATGTGGTTTAATTCGATGATACGCGAGGAACCTTACCAGGGCTTAAATGCAGAGTGACAGGTCTAGAGATAGATTTTTCTTCGGACACTTTGCAAGGTGCTGCATGGTTGTCGTCAGCTCGTGCCGTGAGGTGTCAGGTTAAGTCCTATAACGAGCGCAACCCCTGTTGTTAGTTGCCAGCATGTAAAGATGGGAACTCTAGCAAGACTGCCGGTGCAAACCGCGAGGAAGGTGGGGATGACGTCAAATCATCACGGCCCTTACGTCCTGGGCTACACACGTGCTACAATGGTATAGACAATGAGCAGCCACTTCGCGAGAAGGAGCGAATCTACAAACTATATCTCAGTTCGGATCGGAGTCTGCAACTCGACTCCGTGAAGCTGGAATCGCTAGTAATCGGATATCAGCCATGATCCGGTGAATACGTTCCCGGGCCTTGTACACACCGCCCGTCAAGCCATGGAAGCTGGGAGTGCCTGAAGTCCGTCACCGAGAGGAGCGGCCTAGGGTAAAATCGGTAACTAGGGCTAAGTCGTAACAAGGTAGCCGTACCGGAAGGTGCGGCTGGAACACCTCCTTTCTAGAGAAAGACGACGGATAGGAAGCTATCAAATACAGGAAATAGGTGGTTCTGTTCTCTTGCTGTCGATTTAAATTTAAGTATATAGTTGATGGTTATTGGTAAAGAGTGGGTTTGACCGCTTGCTGATTACCAACGGCTAACGACTAAAGACAGTCTCATAGCTCAGCTGGTTAGAGCGCTACACTGATAATGTAGAGGTCGGCAGTTCGAGTCTGCCTGAGACTACCAGGTCGAAAGACAGACGAGAAGTTTACCCTGAGCGCAGTCGAAGGGAGTCTGCCTGAGACTACGGCGTCCTTCGAAGCCTTGGCGAAGAAGGGCATAAGTTCATTAAAATAGGAAATTCTAGAAGTTGGGCAACCAGTTTGCGGTACGCGGTTGGCAGTACACAGTAGCTGACTACTGAATACTGAGGGCTGCCGACTAAACAATGGGGAATTAGCTCAGCTGGCTAGAGCGCCTGCCTTGCACGCAGGAGGTCACCGGTTCGACTCCGGTATTCTCCACAAGACCAGTAAACAGTCATCAGTTTACAGTAGGCAGTCCAAACTGCACACTGAATACTGGATACTGCGAACTGGACAAACGTTCATTGACATATTGAAAAAAGATACATGATAATTAGATAGAAATATTTAATAGAACAAAATAATTGTAACGAGCAATTATAACTCATTAAAAAGACAAAAGTACAATAAGCTAAACAAGAGCGTATGGGGAATGCCTAGGCTCTCAGAGGCGAAGAAGGACGTGATAAGCTGCGAAAAGCCGCGGGGATCGGCACATACGAATCGATCCGCGGATATCCGAATGGGGCAACCCACTATGTTGAAGACATAGTATCCTTTATAGGAGGCGAACCCGGGGAACTGAAACATCTAAGTACCCGGAGGAGAAGAAAACAAAAGTGATTCCGCCAGTAGTGGCGAGCGAACGCGGAACAGCCCAAACCAATATTGTTACGGCAATGTTGGGGTTGTAGGACTGCGATGTTCGAGTCGGAGCGAAGTAGAACCGTTTGGAAAGACGGACCGTAGATAGTGATAGTCTAGTATACGCAAGCGAAGACGAGATAGCAGTATCCTGAGTAGCGCGGGGCACGTGTAACCCTGTGTGAATCAGTCGGGACCATCCGATAAGGCTAAATACTCCTGAGAGACCGATAGTGTACCAGTACCGTGAGGGAAAGGTGAAAAGAACCCTGAATAAGGGAGTGAAATAGAACCTGAAACCATACGCTTACAAGCGGTCGGAGCGGATTTATCCGTGACGGCGTGCCTTTTGCATAATGAGCCTACGAGTTACCGTTGCTAGCGAGGTTAAGATTTTAAGGATCGGAGCCGTAGCGAAAGCGAGTCTGAACAGGGCGCTATAGTTAGTAGTGGTAGACGCGAAACCGTGTGATCTACCCATGGGCAGGGTGAAGCTGTGGTAACACACAGTGGAGGCCCGAACCGGTTGACGTTGAAAAGTCTTCGGATGACCTGTGGGTAGGGGTGAAAGGCCAATCAAACTCGGAAATAGCTCGTACTCCCCGAAATGCATTTAGGTGCAGCGTCGGTTTAGTTTTATAGAGGTAGAGCTACTGATTGGATGCGGGGGCTTCACCGCCTACCAATTCCTGACAAACTCCGAATGCTATAAAATGATTTCCGGCAGTGAGGGCATGGGTGCTAAGGTCCATGTCCGAGAGGGAAAGAACCCAGACCATCAGCTAAGGTCCCCAAATGTATGTTAAGTTGAATAAACGAGGTTGAACTGCTTAGACAGCTAGGATGTTGGCTTGGAAGCAGCCATTCATTTAAAGAGTGCGTAACAGCTCACTAGTCGAGCGGTTCGGCATGGATAATAATCGGGCATAAACATACTACCGAAGCTATGGCAACGCAAGTTGGGTAGGGGAGCATTGTAGTGTCGTCGAAGGTTTGCCGTGAGGCATGCTGGAGAAGCTACAAAAGAAAATGTAGGCATAAGTAACGATAATGCGGGCGAGAAACCCGCACACCGAAAGACTAAGGTTTCCTCAGCTATGCTAATCAGCTGAGGGTTAGTCGGGACCTAACGCGAACCCGAAAGGGGTAGTGGATGGACAACGGGTTAATATTCCCGTACCTGCCCGCGACGAAAGTGACGGATCCCCGTGGTTGCTGCGTACTGACGGAATAGTACGTTGAAGCGCAAGCGATAGTACACCGAGGCTACGGCCAAGGTGATAATGCAGCGAAGGGGGTTCCAAGAAAAGCGAGCGATGCAGCCCGTACCGTAAACCGACACAGGTAGTTGGGATGAGAATTCTAAGGTGCTCGAGAGATTCATGGCTAAGGAACTAGGCAAAATAGACGCGTAACTTCGGGAGAAGCGTCGCCACGCTCCGGCGTGGCCGCAGTGAAGAGGTCCAGGCGACTGTTTATCAAAAACACAGGGCTCTGCTAAATCGAAAGATGACGTATAGGGCCTGACACCTGCCCGGTGCTGGAAGGTTAAGTGGAGGGTTTAGCTTCGGCGAAGATCTGAAATGAAGCCCCAGTAAACGGCGGCCGTAACTATAACGGTCCTAAGGTAGCGAAATTCCTTGTCGGGTAAGTTCCGACCTGCACGAATGGTGTAACGATCTGGACACTGTCTCAGCCATGATCTCGGTGAAATTGTAGTAACGGTGAAGATGCCGTTTACCCGCAGTGGGACGAAAAGACCCCGTGAACCTTTACTATAGCTTAGTATTGGCTTTGGATAAGTAATGTGTAGGATAGGTGGGAGACTATGAATCGGCGTCGCCAGGCGTCGAGGAGTCATTGTTGAAATACCACCCTTTGCTTATCTAGAGTCTAACTTCTGATGAAGGACAGTGCTTGGTGGGTAGTTTGACTGGGGTGGTCGCCTCCAAAAGAGTAACGGAGGCTTCTAAAGGTTCCCTCAGCACGCTTGGTAACCGTGCGCAGAGTGCAATGGCATAAGGGGGCTTGACTGAGAGACATACAGGTCGATCAGGTACGAAAGTAGAGCATAGTGATCCGGTGGTTCCGCATGGAAGGGCCATCGCTCAAAGGATAAAAGGTACTCCGGGGATAACAGGCTGATCTCCCCCAAGAGCTCACATCGACGGGGGGGTTTGGCACCTCGATGTCGGCTCGTCACATCCTGGGGCTGGAGAAGGTCCCAAGGGTTGGGCTGTTCGCCCATTAAAGTGGCACGCGAGCTGGGTTCAGAACGTCGTGAGACAGTTCGGTCTCTATCTACTGTGGGCGTTAGAAATTTGAGTGGATCTGACTCTAGTACGAGAGGACCGAGTTGGACGAACCTCTGGTGTACCTGTTGTTCTGCCAAGGGCATTGCAGGGTAGCTACGTTCGGAAGGGATAAGCGCTGAAAGCATATAAGCGCGAAACCCACCACAAGATGAGATTTCTTTAAAGGGCCGTGGGAGACGACCACGTCGATAGGCTACAGGTGTAAAGGCAGCAATGTCATAGCCGAGTAGTACTAATAGCCCATAGGCTTATTGTACGCCGCTCTTTTTAAGGTATAGGTCATGTAATTTTTTCAATGTGTCAACAATATTGGTCACGCCTGTAGCGTGACAGTTAGGAGTTCGGAGTTCGGAGTTGAGAGTTTAAAAAGCTCATAACTCAATGACCCATAACTCATAACTTACAACTTAAGGTGGTTATAGCGACGGGGCTCACCTCTTACCATTCCGAACAGAGAAGTTAAGCCCGTTTGCGCCGATGGTACTACGCTTGTGGAAGAGTAGGTCGCCGCCTTTTTTGAAAAACCCAGTTCATTTGAACTGGGTTTTTTGTTTTCAATAAGCTTAGAATGGATAGGATAGGTTTTAAATTACTTCTTTTTAAAAATACTATCTGCGATAGTATTAAGTCCAATAAACAGCATGGCAATTGCCGCTATGCATAGTATTATAGCTAGTACAAGTAGCGGAATATATAAGGGTTTGTCGTCATTACTTAGAGCTAGATGTAATAAAGTCGGACCCGCAAACATAAGCACCAAGCAAATACCCATGCGTTTTAGTCCTTTTCCTAATAACTTTTTATCGGTTCTGTTGTTGTCGTCCATGTGCTATACTTTGTCTTACACTCTGATGCTCCTCAAGTAATTTGGAGGCTTCCTTTTCCGAAACGTTTAAGGCATTCATAATCATTTTTATGCCACGGTCTACCAATTTATTATTACTCAATTGCATGTCTACCATTTTATTGTCCTTCACTCTTCCCAACTGAATCATAGTGGCCGTAGTAATCATATTCAATACCAGCTTTTGGGCTGTTCCAGCTTTCATCCTAGAACTGCCTGTAAGAAATTCTGGACCGACGATAACTTCGATCGGATATTGTGCAGTGAGGCTTAAAGGGCTATTCTTATTGCAAGTGATACATCCCGTAATTAAACCTTCTTCATTACATTTTTTTAGAGTACTGACAACGTATGGTGTGGTCCCCGAGGCCGCAATACCTACGACGATATCTTTTTCTGATATATCATAATCCTGTAAATCCTTCCAGCCTTGAGTCGTAGAATCTTCTGCATTTTCTACAGCTTTTCTTATAGCAGTGTCACCACCAGCAATTAAGCCTATGACTAAATTGTGCGAAACACCAAATGTTGGTGGGCACTCTGAGGCATCCAAAATACCTAAACGACCACTTGTACCGGCTCCTATGTAGAATAACCGCCCACCATTCTTGAGTTTTTCAACCACTTTTTGTATCAGTATTTCTATTTGTGGAAGTGATTTTTCAACAGCAAGTGGTACGGTTTTATCTTCAGCATTCATACTGATAATAATCTCATTTACCGACATTTTTTCTAAGTCGTTATAATGAGAATCTTGTTCCGTTGTCTTGGTAAAACTCATGGCTTAAAGTTAAGAAATAATTTAACGGAGTTTAATGCAAATCGACCTTAGTTCCTTTATACTATTGAACTGTATAAATAAGTTCGTCAACTTCCGAGAGCCTAAAATAGCCAAACGGGAAATTGTCGGGATTGGTCGTATTGATGCAGTTGCCTCTTACTGTTGCAGGTTGCGTTTCGAAAGGTCCACCACCTTCCTCACTTCCTTGCTGAAGTAAAATAAACATAAACTCATAAAATCGCTCGGATATACCATGATTTCTAATGGTTACAATATTACCTGATTCTAAATCTTCTTCAGTGTAGAAACCAAAAATTTGATTGCCATCTGTGAATCTATCTTCATAAACTTCAAGTGTTGGTATTACAGGAATATCGCTGATAAATTCAAAGAAATAATAATTTTCAATATTAGCAGGATCTGTATAGAAGGCTTTTAATTCGATGTCTTCTCCCGAAAAACCACCTTCGTTTTCTTGTTCGACAAAATCTATAGGGACAACGGATTTTAGGATTTCTGTACCCGTGTAGGTTTCACCTTCATAAAGAATGGTGAGGGTGTAAGTTTCATCTATAACGGGTACGAAGTTATTGGTTCTGTAAATTCCAGTAAGGCCTTCTTCGACAAAATTAAAAACAGTATTGTTAGAATCCGTGATTTGAACTGTTGCTCCATTAGCGGGAGGAACAGATTCATCAAAGAAAGGTGCTGTTAAACTTAGTCGGATACTTTGTTCATTCCCACTTGTATTTTTAAACCAATTAATAGAGGCGTCTATCACTAAGCGTGGTTCTGCTGTATTGAGATCGACGTCGACAACGTCTTCACAATTTGTAAAAAAACTAAGAAACAATACTATTACAAATAACTTTTTCATTAGTTCTAAAATTTAAAATTATAGGAAACCGAAGGAACGATACCAAAAATGGATAGTCTCACGGCTTCGTTTGTGCCCGACATGCGGTTTTCCCGAAATGTAATATTGGCCGCATTTCTTCGATTATAAACATTGTATATCCCAAAAACCCATTGGCCTTTGAATCGTTTCTGACTATCTGGTTTTGGGTTGTAATTAACGGATAAGTCTAAACGATGATACGCTGGTAATCTACTTGAATTTCTAGCTTCATAGCTTGGTACTACAATACCATTAAATTCGTATTGTCCATTTGGAAAGGTTGCCGGTAGACCCGTTTGAAATAAAAAGTTAGAGCTAAGCGACCATTTTTTATTCAAGTTGTAACTAGCAGTCAACGAAATATCATGGGTTTTATCAAAGGGTGTTTTATACCATTCCCCATTATTAATTCCTGTTTCAATTGGTGTTCTCCCTGGGGTACGCTGCTCAGACCGCGATAGGGTATAGGCCAACCACCCTTGAAGTCTGCCTTCATTTTTTCTCAATAAGACCTCTAAACCATAGGCTCTAGCTTCACCATTTAAGATGACCTGTTCTATGGCATTATTGGCAATCAAATCTGCACCATCAATATAGTCGATGCGATTTTGTATGGTTTTATAAAAGGTTTCTACTTCTAATGAAAACAAGTTGTCTTTAAACGTTCTAAAATAACCAAGTGCCACCTGATCTAATAACTGAGGCTCAACAAATTTTCCACTGGGTGTCCATACATCCAAAGGTGTGGGCGAACTCGTGTTCGATAAGAGATGTAAGTACTGACTCATTCGGTTATAGCTCGCTTTTATGGACGAGTTATCGTCAAGCTGATAGGCGAGTGCTAAACGTGGTTCTATATTGGCAAAAGATGCTATGACATCAGTTCTGTTAAAGTTTTCCGTTCCTGTTGGTTCAGCTTTTTCGTAAATGCCTAGAGCTTCGTTAAACAGGACAGGATTGTCATTTTCATAAGTATTTAATTCGTCTTGCCCTAATCGATGGAATGTACTGAATCTTGCACCATAACTCACGGATAGTTTATTACTGAGTTTGTGCTCTGCATCAATATATACGGCATTTTCAAAAGCATATTTATCGATTAATTTGAAAGGATTTATACCAGAATCCTCAGTATTTGGATTGATCTCACCGGGATTAAATTTGTAGTAAATACTATTTAAACCATATTCTAGCTTAAAGTTATTACTGATATAATGTTTGAGATCGTATTTAACATTAAAGTTTCTTATAAAGGACTCCCATTCAAAACCGACAAAATTGAGATCTAAACCGTAGTAATAGTCTGAATAAATCAATGATAAATTTGAAAACAGTTTATCCGAAAATAGGTGGTTCCAACGAAAATTAACGACGGTATTGCCATAAGTATTTTCAAAACTATCCTGAATGTTAAAGACATCCCTGCCGAAGTAACCCGAAAGAAAGATACTATTTCGTTCATTCAATCGATAGCTGAGCTTTGTATTTAAATCATAGAAGTAAGCCACATTATCGATGTCGAACAAGGGTAAGAATAAATGGGCATAACTACTTCGGCCGCCAAATAAAAAAGAACCCTTATCTTTTTTTATAGGGCCTTCTGCTAACAATCGACTCGAAATTAGACCTATACCACCATTCATATGGAACTCACTACTGTTTCCTTCTTTTTGGTAAATGTCCAATACGGATGACACGCGACCACCATACTTTGCGGGTATGCCACCTTTATATAACTTAATATCCTTAATGGCATCTGGATTGAAAACTGAAAAGAATCCAAATAAATGGGAGGAGTTAAAAATTGTGGCCTCATCTAATAGGATAAGGTTTTGATCTGCGGCACCACCTCTAACGTTAAATCCTGAAGAACCTTCACCGGCATTAGTTACACCAGGAAGCAATGTAATGGATTTTATAACGTCTACCTCTCCCAAGACCACAGGCATATTCTTAATGGTTTGGATGGAAAGTGCATTAACACTCATTTGAGGTTTTCTTATATTGAGTTTTTCAATGTTTTCTTTTATCACTACTTCATCTAAGCTTTCAGCACTTTCACTTAACTTAAAATTTTTGGTCGTGTTGGCATTTAAAACAATGGTTTCGGAAATGGTTTTAAAGCCTAAATAACTAATTTGAACGTTATAAGTACCTTCAGGAAGTGTAATAGAGTAAAACCCATATTCATTAGTCATGGTACCAGACTGCAGTTCTGGGATAATGATATTTACACCTATGAGTGTTTCGTTACTTTGGTTATCTGTAATGGTGCCACTTAAGGTAAATTTTTCTTGGGCTAGGCTATTAAAAGAAAACCATAAGGAGATGATAAAAACAAAGCAGGGGTTTTTGTTCATTGCAATTTTTTAAGTCAAACAAAAATAAAAAAGCTTCATTTTGAATGAAGCTCTTTTAACTTAAGTTTAATTTACTATTGAATTCAATGTTTTACTAGGCCGCATCGCATTGTTAGTTAAGCGCTCATTGGGTAAATAATAGCCATCGATGCTGACCGGTTCACCTTGGCAATCGATTAACTCTTTTACGATGGTAGCCTTGTGGGTTGAAAGCTGTTTGTAAACCTCAGTGAACTCTACTTTCAAAGCGTCATCCTTAGTCTGATTTGCCAAAGCTTCTGCCCAATACAAGGCTAGATAAAAATGACTGCCTCTGTTGTCTAATTCATTGACTTTTCTAGAAGGGCCTTTTTTGTGTTCTAGCAACTTTTCGGTGGCGTCGTCTAGAGCTTCACCTAAGATTTTTGCTTTTGTGTTATTATTCACTTCTCCAAAATGGTCCAGAGATACAGCCAAGGCCAAGAACTCACCTAGGGAATCCCAACGCAAATGATTTTCGGTCACAAATTGCTGCACATGTTTTGGTGCAGAACCTCCAGCTCCAGTTTCAAACAAACCACCACCATTCATCAGTGGAACGATAGAGAGCATTTTTGCACTTGTTCCCAATTCTAATATCGGGAACAAATCCGTAAGATAATCCCTGAGAACATTACCTGTAACGGAGATGGTGTCGTTTCCTATTTTAACGCGTTCTAAAGTAAAGTTTGTAGCTTCAATAGGTGATAAGATTCTAATATCTAATCCTGAAGTATCATGATTTGGTAAATAGTGATTAACCTTTTTAATCAATTCGGCATCATGGGCTCTATTTTTATCCAACCAAAATACAGCAGGTGTTTGAGACGCTCTTGCTCTTGTTACCGCTAATTTAATCCAATCTTGAATAGGTGCATCTTTAACCTGGCACATTCTCCAGATATCACCTTTTTCGACATTATGGCTTGTTAATAGATCCCCTTCGGCATTAATCACTTCGACTTTTCCATTCGATGCAATCTCAAAAGTTTTGTCATGAGAACCATATTCTTCCGCTTTCTGGGCCATTAAACCAACATTAGGAACCGTTCCCATAGTGGTGGGATCGAAAGCTCCATGTGTTTTACAAAAGTCTATAGTCGCAATATAAACACCAGCATAACTACTATCTGGAATGATAGCTTTGGTATCTTGTTGCTCACCATTTTTATTCCACATCTGACCCGAGGTACGGATCATGGCTGGCATTGAGGCATCGATAATGACGTGGCTAGGCACATGCAAATTGGTAATACCTTTATCGGAATTGACCATCGCTAAATCTGGACCTTGTTCAAAGGCGGCGCTGATGTCCGCTTCGATCTCAGTGCGCTTGGCAGCATCTAATTCTTCTAGGTTTTCCAATAAGTTCCCAAAGCCATTATTGGCATCGACACCTATATCTTCGAGTACTTCAGCATGTTTTTCAAAAACAGATTTGAAGTAGGTTTTGACCACATGACCAAAAATGATGGGATCGGAAACCTTCATCATGGTGGCTTTCATGTGTAAGGACATTAACACATCTTGAGCTTTAGCGTCCTTAATTTCTTTATCCAAAAAGCCTAATAATGCACTTTTGCTCATGAAGGTTGTGTCGATAATTTCACCTTTTAATACGCTGATATTATCTTTTAAAATCGTCGCATTTCCATAGGTATTGGTGTGAACAATTTTTACAGAAGTTGCTGCTGGAATGGTCACAGACACTTCGTTATGTGCAAAGTCTCCATGAGCCATAGTGGCCACATGAGTTTTGGAATCTGACGTCCACTCGCCCATACTGTGAGGGTTTTTCTTGGCGTAATTTTTAACCGCTTTTGGCGCACGTCTATCCGAGTTTCCTTCTCTTAATACAGGATTGACGGCACTTCCCTTTATTTTATCATAGCGCGCTTTTATCTCCTTTTCTTCATTAGTGCTCGGTTCTTCTGGATAATCCGGGAGTTTATAACCTTTTGATTGTAATTCTTCAATAGCATCAGTAAGTTGAGGAATTGAGGCGCTGATATTTGGTAATTTTATAATATTGGCTTCAGGTTGTTTCGCTAATTCACCCAGTTCTGCCAAAGCATCCGCCACTTTTTGTTCTTCTGTTAAATAATCAGGAAATACGGCTAAAATTCTAGCGGCTAACGAGATATCTTTGACCTCTAGCGTTATACCAGAAGATTTTGTAAAGGATTGAACAATTGGTAAAAAAGAACGTGTGGCTAAAGCTGGTGCTTCATCCGTTTTTGTATAAACAATCTTTGCTGTTTTTGTCATAGGTTGTCAAAAATAAAGTGAATGTGCTTGGGCTTAATTTTAAGCTGTGCAAATATACAAAAACACTTGTGTTTTGTCAGTATAGGATTAATAAGAGCTTGCTTAAAAAAATGAGAATTTAATAATAATTATATGAGATACTGATAATCTCTACTTTACCTTAATATTGAATGTCCTTAAGAGCCCAAAAAGGTTGTCTTTTGAAAACAATGCAGACTTTAAATGGTTTGATGACGGATCGATATCGAAGTTAAACGCAGTTGACAAATCCGACTGTTCGAGATTGGTATTATCGAATAGGGCCTTCTTTAAATCGCATTTTATGAATTGGCAAGACTTTGCTTCCGTAAAACTAAAGTCGACCTGATGCATGTTGCAGGAAGAAAAAAGGGTTTTATTAATGGTCATCTCTGAGAAACTACTTAAACTCAGATTACAATCCTTGAAACTAAAGGCCATTAAAAAGTCATTACAATCTTTAAAGTTGACTCCGACGAGTTTACAGCTTGTAAAAATAACATCATTAAAAGTGACATGCTTTAGGTTGGCATTGCTAAAGTTACAGTCGTGGAACTCGCATTCCAAAAAAATGGTATTAGAAATATCAGAATGCTCAAAATTACAGTTGGTAAAGCTACAGTAGCTATATTCTGCCTTAGGCAAGCGGTTCTTGGTATAGTCTTGGTGGTTGAAATTCTGACTGTCTATGAGAGGAAGATTCATATTACAAATATAAGCTGACAAAAATTTAATTATACTAGTTATTTGATAAGAGTCCAAAAACTAATATGGACTCTTAACAAGTTAAGTATTTAGATAAGACCCATATGGCACTGGTTTTATCGTCTTTTTGCTCATGTTGCAATTTTGACCAGTAGGTATTATTTATTTCTTGTCACGGTAACACCCCTAATGAGCTACGCTCGGTATCTTCAATTAAAGCTATGGCTTTAATTTCGATAATCCTCAAGGGGACAATTTAAATAGAATATACGTTTTGGGAGGCAAGCAACAGACAAGAGTTCCGCCTAAGCAAGTTCAGGATGGCCGGATTTAAAATGTTATGGAATGCTGAAAGGAGTTTTGTAAAATGTAAAAAGCCATATCACTACAGTAAACTGTGCTGACATGGCTTCTTTTTGAAACAGTACTAACGTGACCTATTTAGTTTTCACTAACTCAGCTGCATGGTTTGCACCATCATCCTTTTCAGTTCAAGGGTTTCTGTTTCAGTGAAACGTTTCGCAACTTTCAAAATGTATTGACCTGTTGCTACTGCGTTTCATAAGATGTGTTTTCTTGATATTTTCTTTTTTATCATTCACTTTCGTGTCTCATACGTCCAAAAACATTGCTCGTCCTTTTCACGTTCACTTTCGATTCCGTTACTTTTTCAAAGCTTTCCACCGTCACTTTATAACCTGCAAGCATGCTATAAAGCTCTAGCTTCATGGTTCACTACACCTCACTTGCCTACACAAGCGGCTTGTTCACCTCAAAAACAATCTCATTATATAAAGAACGTTACTTTATTTACAATTTAACATAAATTTGAAGAAAACTCCAAAACCAAACTAGGTTTGTTATTAATTGTTTAGCTAAGATATGTCTACATTGCGAATTTCCAAATTTTTTAGGCATTTAGATATGCACAACTTATAAACTAGAGTTATTAACAATGGTTAATAACTAAAAAAGCCCCTGAATTCAGGGGCTTTTTAAAAGGTATGTCAGTTAGCTTATCGTCTAACTTCTTTGATTCTTGCTTTTTTACCAGTAAGACCTCTAAAGTAGAATATACGTGCTCTACGTACTTTACCACGCTTATTTACTTCAATTTTTTGTAAGGCTGGTAGGTTCACTGGGAAGATACGCTCTACACCAATGGTTCCAGACATTTTACGTATGGTAAAGGTTTCTGAGGATCCACTTCCTTTACGCTGTAAGACCACACCTTTAAAGAACTGAGTACGGGTTTTATTACCCTCTTTAATCTCGTAATATACGGTGATGGTATCACCAGCACTAAATTCTGGTAAGTCTTTTTTGGTTACAAATTCGTCTTGTACAAATTTTACTAAAGAATCCATGTTTTCTTTTTTTATTAGGGTTGCTCCAAACCAACATTCACGATTCTCGCCAGAGGTTAATCTAAAGTGGCTGCAAAGATAGTCAAAAAGTTAAAAGTAGAAAGTAGAAAGTGAAAAGTTTTAATCTTTATTGTCGTCTTTTTTAAGGTCATTAATAGCGAAAATTACAAAACCAATGGTAAACACAAAGAATGAGAATGTATTTAGGTAAGACAATAGTACTTGCACTTTTAAATAGTTATCCGTTTCAAAAGAACTTGTTACATATGGCATTACTTGAAATGCTACAATGGCTATTAGTGTAAACACAGTACCTACGACCATAATTTTTGCACCAATAGATTTGCGGTATTTTGTAATTATAATAATGCTTGAAACAATAACGGCGAGCTGCAATAATAATATTACAACACCATTAATAGCAAAGTGTATGCTTAAATCGTCGAAATTATCCATATCCAATGTTTTAGTCAGTTAAAAGATCTGGCCGTCGTTCTTGGGTGCGTTTGTAGGCCTGTTCTTCTCGCCATTTCTCAATTTCACCAAAATTACCACTAAATAGGACTTCGGGTACTTTCATGCCTTTATACTCCCTTGGTCTAGTATAAATAGGAGGGGCCAACAGATTATCTTGAAAGGAATCGGTGAGGGCAGAGGTCTCATTACCTAGAACACCAGGGATTAGGCGAATCACAGCATCACATAATACGGCTGCTCCCAGTTCCCCACCTGAGAGCACATAATCGCCAATGGAGATTTCTTTGGTAATAAAGGTGTCGCGTACACGCTGATCCACCCCTTTATAATGACCGCAAAGAATAATAATGTTTTCTTTTAAGGAGATTTGATTGGCAATACTTTGGTTAAGCCGCTCCCCATCTGGTGTCATATAAATAATCTCATCGTAATGGCGCTCAGCCTGCAAACCTGAAATACATTTATCGATGGGTTCTATCATCATGACCATACCGGCACCGCCGCCAAATTGGTAATCATCTACGGATTTGTAGTTATCTGTGGTGTAATCCCTAAGATTATGAAAATGCACCTCTACCAAATTAGCTTCTATGGCACGTTTAAGGATAGAGGCCTCAAAGGGACTTTTTAATAATTCTGGTAATACGGTAATGATATCGATGCGCATACACTATTTTATTGAAATACAAAGGTAGGGTTAATTTGGCTGAAATGAGTTATACAAGTTGTTAGCTACTTGACTTTTGAATTAAATAATCTTTTATAAAATCAACCTTCTTTAAACGCTCTGGTACGGCAGTCGTAATATCGCTGTGCAGCATAGTTTTTAGATTACCAAGGCCATATTAATTAAGAAATACAGTAGTAATGAATTTTAGGCGATGTTCTAGCGAGATTTTTTATTTTCACCTTATGAAAATGTCCAAAGGAGCATTTATTAATCTATTTTTTATTGCATGTCTTTTTTTTGTCAGTGGCCTATTAAATAATTTATTGTTCAGGGCTTTCCCAGAATTTAATTTCTATTTTTTGGTCTCAATTATTAAGGTGCTAGGCGTGATTTATCTTTTCGCCTATAGTGATTTTAAAGATTTTAAATTCGTCAAATTTGTTTATTTAGGCTGTATCATAATTGCTTTTACTAAAGTGTCTATAATGGCCAAAGCTCATTTTTTAATGAATACGGGTCTCATAATAAGCTTAAACCTTGTGGGTGTTTTGATGATCGGTTTTACGTATTGGCTTTACTTGTTTTCTAAGCTAGGATTGAAATCGTTTTTTAATTTTAAGTTTTGGTTTGTGGCTGTTGAAATCTGTTTAGCTTGTCTTATGTTTCCGGTGCTATCAGGGCATTTTTCTATCGTTCAATTAACATGGATAGCTTTCTTTTCAATGTTAATAGTGTTAGTAATAATTGTAAATAAAATCAGGAAATAAAAGCACTTAATACGTTTTTTTGGTAATGGTGCGGTTGTAGGATAATATTTGATTACCGTTCCATCAACAAGGACACTCTTTGGCAAATTTGTCAGTGCTTTGTTGATGCATTAGTCATTATGTTATGATATACTGTAAAAAGTATGCCATTCAGAACAGACTAAAATCGACCAGAAAAGTCTCTTCTGTCCCTATTCCATCGCCCGAATAGACTATTGATATATTAAACAAATCATCGTCAGCTTCTGTATTAAGAAACCATTCGTAGCCCTGGCTTCCATCTCCAAACTGACTAAATTCTGGTGTCCCATATTTATCTGTTAACCAATTTACAATATAATCCAGATTCTGTTGATTGGCATATATGTCAACATTGACGTGTGCATAGAAAGGTTCTTGAGTTAAAAAATCAGTTAGAATAACATATCGGTATTCCGTAACCGCATTTTGTGGATTTAAATAGGTGAAAAAAAAGCCATTATCTAGATCAGGCTCACCTTCCTGCATTTTTAATTCTTCAGGTGAAATTCTAAAATTCAGATTCGGTTCTTGAAAATTACTTAATAGCTGCGATGGATCAATAGAACTATCATCCGAATCGCAAGATAAAAGCGCTATGGAAATAAAAAACAATAAGAGATGTTTTAAGACTGTTGTATTTTTGTAAGTAATTTTTGCTTTCATTTTTAAGAATTTTACTAAGAGTTCATCATGTTGGTCTATGTAAACTTACTATATTAATAAACGATTAACAACAAAAAAATTCACAATAAATACGGATTTGATTTGGTTGATAGAAAGAAATACCTTACAAGTGTCTTAGATAAGTGCTCAGCCTGACAGTTTAGAATGTGTTATGTTCTAAGGACTTAAAAGTACTCCAATAGTTTACGGAATAAAGCTTTCAATTCTTCACGTTCTGAATTGTCCGATAATATCCCAAGTAGCCAACCCTGATAGCTGTTGGTTCTCTTTCTTAATCTGCCAATGCGTAATCATTTCATATCTTATTTTTTTCTATCTCAGAGTCCGTCATTTTTTCAATTTTAACGTCTGCGTAGTAATTTTTACCTAATAAGACCCATACGTAGCTGTTGGGCATTCTACAATCGGGAGGTACTTTTTCTCTTTTGACCATTAGTAATCCGCCTCCATCCATCATCCCTATTCCATATCCTACATGAATATGAATTGTATTTGGATACAAGCTTCCAAAAACTACACCTCTTATTTTTGCTTTATAATCCGATTCGATCATACCCTAAAAATACAGGAGCTAAACTTAACACATCAATCAACTACTAACAATAAAAAAGTATAACACCTTTAGTAATCAATAATGATAGCTCGCATTTTCACTTAAATCGTTTTAGCGTAGACATCAATATGTATTGATTTTCCGTCCTTTATTTCGCTATCCTTGATGGTTTTTTCGTAGTTGAAATCGAGTTTAGACATGGCTTTTTTACAATTGATATTTTCGCTGTCTACAAAGCCTTCTATTCGGTGCAGTTGAAGATGGTTAAATCCGTAATTAGTGATTAATGGTAAAGCCTCTTGCATAATGCCCTTTCCCCAAAATTCTGGAAGTAACCAAAGCCCAATTTCAGCCTTATTTTCTTCTGGATTAATGTCATTTAGTCCACCCGCTCCGTAAAAGGTTTGATTATCACGAGCGCAAATCGCCCACCATAGCTGTTTCATATCCGCAAACCAAATCATTTGCTCTTTTGTAGCTTCCAAACTATCATAACTAATGCCATAATGTCTGATAACATTGGGGTTAGAAAGACCGTTGAATATGTTTTCAAGATCTAAATCGGTGATTTTACGCAGTAGAAGCCGGTCGGTCTTTATTGTTGGAACATGTTTATCCACTCCACCAGATTTATTTCAAAATTAATTTCGATGATATTACTTTGGTACTTTCCAAGCTAATTTTGACAAAGTATATACCTTTTCTGAAACTCGATAAATCAATTTTTATATCAGTCTTATTATCAGCATCATCATGATATACACGTTGACCTAAAGTATTATAAAGTTCAATAAATTTAATTTTTTCAGGAATATTAGATTTAATACTTACAAAATCAGTTGTGGGATTTGGATATACTGATATACCGTCTTCTAAATCAAATTCTGTTAAGCTAAGTGCACCTGTCGTAAATTGATAAGTATTAGAATAGATTATATTTCCATTATTAGTAGCAACTAATCTGTAATGATAGGTTTCATTTGGTAATGGGTCATTGATTAAACCGATTATCAAATTAGTATTATATCCAAAAGCATAATCAGGCATTCCTGCTACTGATGAACCAAAATTGTCTGTAAGCCCATATTCGAAATGAATATCTGTTAAAAAAGCTCCATAACTATTAATTAAACCTCTTAATTCTAATGAACTTGTTTGTGTATCTTCTATGGTTCCACCGGTCATGATGATAGCTCCTGAGAAATTAAAAACACCTTCTTCGCTGTATATAGTTCCTCCATCATGATTAGCTTTCAATCTATAATAGTAATTTAAACTTGTGTCTAAACCGGTTATGGTAGCATTAACAAATGACGAACTGTTAGCGGTGACCTGTGATGGGTTGGTTAAAATAGTATTCTCATAATCAATAGTCCCGTATTCAAACACAATATCAGTTATATTTTGATCGTAAGAAGTTAAAAACGCTGATAGTGTAACATCTGTTCCAATAATATTTGGACTGTATAGATTTATGCTATATTCAGGAAATGTAGTAAAAGACAGAATATCCCCATAAATGTCTTCTCCTTGATGTGTTCCTTTAATTCTGTAAAAATATTGTGTGTCAGGTTGTAAATTATTTAAACTTCCTGTAATGTTCTCAGTAGTACTGCCATTAACTATCATTGGTGCGCCAATTATGCTATTAGCTAGGGCATCAGAACTTGTTCCATACTCAAATTCTACATTTGTAATATCATGTTCATTGGATACTATAAGACCTGATATTTGTGCGGTGGTTGCTGAATAGTTAAACACCCAATTTGTTGTTATTTCATAATCAGGAAGTGTTGTAAAACTCAAAATCTGACTGTAATTTGTGTTTGAATTCTGAGTTCCAGATAATCTATAGTAATAAGTGGTGTTCGGTTCTAGGTTTGATAAATCCACGGAAAAGTTTAAAGATTCATCTGAATTGATTGTGTTTGGTGTTGTTGAAATAATATTGCTAAAAGAAGAATCCAGACTATACTCAAATTGGATATCCGAAATAGATTCCCCATTTGAGGTTACATTACCTGTTAAGCTAGCGCTAGAATTAGATATGTTTTGGGCATCATTAATATGTAAGACTATGGTTTCATATTCCACATCACTTCTGTAGATTTTTCCATTTGTACCTGCTGTATATATTTTGTTGTTTATGAGCGCGATGGAATTGATTGAAAACTGTTGTGTTAGATAGTTCCAGCTTATTCCTCCATTTTCCGTTTTATGGAGTCTGCCATCCTCATCAGCTATATAACCAACATTTTTTGAATAAAAACGGACTTGGGTATACCATTCATATGGTATTTCTAATTCTTCCCAGTTGTTTCCTCCATCATTGGTTTTATACATTAAGCCTTGGTCACCAACAAAGTAACCATTATTCTCATCAGTAAAATGAAATGTGTTAATGTCTTCATCTACTTCAATACTAACATTCCAAGTATTACCTCCATCGGTAGTTTTATACATTCTACCATCTGCATATCCAATTGTATTTCCATAACCAACTAAATCATTAATAAACTGGATATGACCAAACCTTTCATTTGAAACTTGTGTCCAGTTAACACCACCATCAGTAGTCTTCATAACTTTTCTCCAGTTAAAACCACCTGACATAAAGCCATTGTTCTCATCCAGAAAAAAAATAGACGTTATTCCTTCGTCAATGATATCATTACCATTATTCAAAGCTGTCCATGTTATTCCTCCATCTATAGTTTTGAATACGTGTCCTCCATAAGGTCCTCCTGTAGTCGCATACCCTAAACTTTCACTTATAAAAATAAAATCACTGCTTGAAACAGAAGTTCCTAAACTCAAAGAACCCGCTAAAATCCATGAATCTCCGCCATCTGTTGTTTTATAAAAATTACTTCTCGACTGAGCATAACCTATATTGTCATCTACAAATTGTATTTGTCTAAAATCAATATATGTTATAGAATGAGGTGTCCAAGTATTGCCGCCATTTGTAGTTTTAACAATACGACCTCGAGCACCAGTAGCATAACCTATATTACTGTCTTGAAAGTAAATGCCGTACATAGAAGTTCCTCCTACAAAACCATTTTGAAAAAAGATTTGACTCCATGTGTTTCCGCCATCGGTTGTTTTATAGGTTGCTCCAAATTCGCCTGTCGCAAAACCATTATTTACATCTAAAAAATGAAAATCGAAAGTAGCCTGACCTGTTCCTGAGATTTCCACCCAAGTTTCCCCAGCATCTGTGGTTTTATACATATTATTATGTTCTCTTGTTGCAAAACCAATAGTGTCATTAACAAAATAAACTGTAAGATAATTTGAAGGTGTAATATTACTATTGTCTCTTGTTGTATACCAATTTTCACCTCCATCTATAGTTTTTAGTATGATTCCATTATTGCAAACAGCATGTCCAATAAGGGAATTGGTAAAAAATGTCTTATTTACTGCCGAATTAGGAATACTTCTACTTTCCCATGTAGTTCCTCCATCATCAGTTTTTACGATACTATTTGAAGTTGATAGTATGATATTGTTAGTATCAATAATATTCACAGTATTGAAAGAACCACTAAAACCTGTTGAAACTTGATTCCATGATGCCCCATTATCAACAGATTTTAATACGTATCCAGAATTACCAACAATATAACCTATGGTATTGAGGAAACTCATATCATTTCCGCTAGAGATGTTTTGTTTTTTTAACCAATTATTACCAGCGTCTAATGTTTCTAATAGTTCATTAGAAGTTATTATATATCCGATATTAGCTGTAACAAACTCAACATCTTTTCCAGTATTGGCTGTTGGCTTTGGGTTTAATAATTCCCAATTTGTTTGAGAGTGCATTTTACCAATACACAACACTGTACAAAATACAATAAGTAGGATTTTTTTCATTTTCAAATTCTTAGATTTATTCTTTAGTTCAGTGTTAGATATTGCCCAACATAAGTATATGTAAACTTAGCACATTAATTACCCATTAGCAATAAATAAAATCACAATTATTACGAATTTTCTGATATTTTGCTAACGGCTTCGACTTCGTATCTGTCGTATGAGACTTTTGAAAGTGTTGCGCTTGGTATGACAACTCAGTCTCACCTTTAGAATAACCTATTTTAGGACTTAAAATTACTCCAAGAGTTTACGGAATAAAGCTTCTAATTTTTTGCGTTCCGAATCGTCCGATAATATGGCTAGTAACCAACCTTGATGGCTATCTGCGGCACTGGTTATATCACGATTGGCATAGGCGCTAAACTCATCAAAGTCATACCAATTGATCCTATGGATCTGCTGAAGGGCATAGACAGCGAGTTCTCCATTTGAAGCTCCCATAAATGGACAGGTATGTATGTTGGTTTTGGTGGTATCTGCTAGCTTTCCTAATAAGAATACTGTTGTTTTTTGTTTGTCGTATTGTGAGAGCAGCTGCCATGGTTCCTTGTTGAAAGCTGTCTGTTTAAAGCGTTCACCTTCGCGATCAAAAGTGTATTGCGCCCCCAAAAGACAGGACGATTGCTTGGTAAAGGCAATCTCAGTCCAAAGTGAGTCTAAGTCTTGCTGGGCATAGTTTAATGCAGTAAATAACACAAAAAATGGCAGTGTCATATAATAGGTCTTAATTCTGGATATATAATGTTGGTTCATTTTTTAATTCCACTGTTTGTTTTTTAAACTCGTTTTTTTGAAAACGTCATCCGAATCCATGATTAGTTTTTTTCCTTTTACCCAGATTTTATAATCAGTTAGAAATTCAGGAATGGCATTTATATCCAAATCCCTAATCAAAATTTCAATTTCATTGTAATTTGGATTCTCAATTTTGATTGTTTCCTCTTGTCCTAAAAAGTTATAAGTTATATTATTCAATACACTTGTATCAAACTTTGCTATGCCACTTTCATTGGCCGCTGCACCCTGTGTTCCATCATTTATTAAAATATTAGAATATCCAAGTTCTCCATTTTTATCCGAAATCCTAATCTTAACCTTCCCTTTTAGTTTTGGATTTATTTTTCCTCTATAAGTTGTTTTTGCAATTTCTGGTTGATTAAAAGAATTCAGAATAATTGAGTTATTCGGAGTTTTTTTCCAAGTTCCTTTTATTATATTTTCCCCACCAACATCCATAAAAATGTAATACTCGAATGTGTTGTCCGATTTTAATTCAATTTGAGTACATGCCAAATACTGGTTTGCACATTTACCGTACAAACCAATAACCGATTTGTTCATTGAACAAGAGCTTAAAAAGTACAAAACTAAAATCAACTTAACATATTTCACGATTTTGTTTTTCAAATATTTACCAATCTTATAAACGTAAACTTACCGTATTAATTACCCATAAAAAAAACTAAAAATCCGCAGTTACTGCTGATTTGAGATTCATCCTTGGCAATTTTGACTGTACTTCGAATGTCTGTTCGCTTTGCTTAGCCAGCAGGCAGATGTAAAAGACCTTGGAATGTGCGGCATTCAGCATGACAGCTTAGCCTGACGGTCATGAATGCCTAAGTCTTAATCTTTTTTCGGTACGCTATTAATGTCTATACTTATGGCTTGCAATAAAAATTGAACCCCTAAAATAATTGGTAAAGCTGCTAGCATTATGGTTCCTGCATTATTTGGAGTTTGCGCTACGATGCCCATGTGCCACTTATAAAAGCCTATAGAAAAGCCAAAGATAAGAAGCGGTATAGAGATGAGTATATAGATAGAAGCCATATTAAAGTTATAGATGTAGTATTTATAAAAAATCCTTTTCATAAATCGTCGTATCATTTTAAATGGAAAGGTTAAGAGAACTTTACCAATGCTTAAGTTACTATTCTCATGACCATAAACTGCCGGAATTGGGATATCCTTTACAACCTTATCGAGTAGATTTAAATTTACAAGCATATCGGTTTCATAAAAGAACCCTTTAGAAATTTTATCGAGTCTAAGACTTTTTATGGTTTCGGTAGTAATAGCATTAAATCCATTGGTTGGGTCCATAATATTCCAGTACCCAGATGTCGCTTTAATCATAAAGGACAGTACACTATTGCCAAATAATCGCGTTTTAGGCATACGCCTTAAGGCCTTAAAGTCATTAAATCTATTGCCTTTAGTATAATCTGCTTTTCCTTCGATGATGAGTTGAATAAGTTGAGCTATATGATTTGGATTCATTTGCCCGTCTCCATCAATTTTGACCACAATATCACAGTCTAGTTCCAAAGCTTTTTTAAAACCGGTGACCATCGCCCCACCAACTCCTTTGTTTTTATTGTGCGAAATTACTAAAAGGTGCTCTAAGTGTGTCGTTTTTGCGATAGCTCCTGAATTTTCTGGACAGGCATCATCAACCACTATTATGGTGTCGACAAAAGATGGAATAGTAGTTAGAACCTCTGTTATTTGTTCAGAGACTTTGTAACAGGGTATAACGACGATGATCTTTTTATTGGATATCATAAAGACTTATTTTTCTAGCTGGATGAACTTGAATAGAAATAAAATTAAATGTTTTGCTAAGAGTAACAAGAAAACTCCCGAGCCATAACAAGAATGAGTCGGATAGTGCCATAATTCCATAGATTTAGTTCGAGTATGCATTTCCTGTAATCTTCCATATTTGATAGTTAGGGGTATTTAAATCTACGGGTTCGAAGTATTGCGATTTCTCTTGTAACAAGTATAGTTTTACAAGCGTGGTATTGGCCATTTCTTTGGACATGGCAGCACCAAAACCAATACTTTTATTCCATTGAAAAACAAAACGATTATCAGAAGTTTTAGAATTACCTGATTCAAAAAAAGTAGTTTCTGAGTCGATACCATTAAAGGTTGAAAGTGATTGAAAGTACCGTTTTTGCTTTCCATAATTGGCAATACCGGTTTTTTTATCCAGAATGATTTGACCATTGCCAATTTTATTGCCGCGTTCTTGCAAATTATTAAAAGTTAAGAATAGCGGTAGTCCAACAGTTTTCTTGGTGTTTAAGTCTGAATGGCCTTGTTTAAACCAAACAGCTGTTTGGGTCATTTTGTAATAGAAAAAAACATAAATATCTTCGGATTCTCTCGGGAAGAGAAATGATACCCATTCCTTTGGAGTATTTAGACCATTGGCTTTTGGAAGCTTACCATTATCTTGTTCTCGTACAAACAACTGCTCAGTTTGCTTCGGTGATAATGAAAAGATATTGTTTAAAAAATTAAAAGTATTTACTACTCCAGAAAAAGCACCATAGAGTGTATTCATACCTTCTATACCATGTTTATTATAGAATCTCATAAAGTTTGCAGATACCGCAAGGTTATCCGCGGCTAATGGATATGCTACATAATAGAACAGTTCCCCATCACTAACATCACCGTCTGCATAAGTACCATTTTTTAAATAGTATTGTATCTGATACCCTAAATCCCAATCCGTCCATACATTGGCACCTTCGGGAATATGTTGATCCATGGCATTTAATAGAGCTATGCTTTCATAGGCTGCAGGTTTTAAATAATTATGTGTAATGGTTTTATAGTTTGAAGCAATTCCGATGATTGCAATAATTACAGTAACTGCCAAAGCGATGTGGGGTTTTATTCTTGTTTTAAATTGAAACAATAAATGGATGCTGTAGCCTATACCAATCGCTAGAATTGGTGCGGAAAAAATCATAAACCGATTTCCTCCTACAAACGGGGATAGCGCCAATCCAATAGGAATTATAAAATAAAGAGCTTTTCGTTTTAGTTTCCAACATAAGAGTATTATCCCTATAACCATTGCATAAAAAATAAGATCATTTCCCGCAGTCTTTTTTATGAAGTCTTCAAAAGTAATTTTATCTAATTCTGCGATATCCAAATTATTGGGAAAAGCAGTGTCCGTTTTGCCCAAAACAAGATTGGCAAACGCTATAATTTCGTCACTTATAAAAAATGCGCTTATCAATATGGCAAGGCCTAAAATGAGATATTTTAAATAAGGTTTTTTGGTCTCATAAGAGAAAATTAGTGCCACAGAAAAGGGGACAAGAGCAGATATAATGACAACACTGGTAGCCGTATTCCACCATGTGTAGAATAGAAAGGTACTTAAAATACCTAAAGCGAGATAGGTATAGCGTTTTTTCGATTTAATGTCCCCAAATTGGTAAAACAAATAGGTATTGAGTAATACAAAAACTACATTTAAGCAATCCGTATCAAATACGCCGATACGTGTCCTAACGATATAAGTTATAGATAGTATGGAAAAAAGAGCAGCGGATAGTGAGGCTATTTTGTTGAAATTAAGTCTTACACATAAAAGAAACACCAAAGGGGCTAGTAAAGATGCTAAAAATACGGGTAGAAAAATGGCTATGGTCTCGAGTTGTATTCCTGTAATGCCACTTATAGAAGCTGCTAAAACAGATAATAAAGGTGGGATATAAGGTGCATGTACCTCATTAGGCACTCTTCGTAATTCTTGCAAGGAGTCATAAGTGCCTTCCTGTAATTCTCTAGCTATTTGTAAATAATAATAGCTGTCAAAATTCGACATTTGGTATTTATCCTGATATTGAAATTGGGACTTATACGCCTTCCAAACGGAAAAATCCTCATATCTGAGATAAATGGCAAATAAAACAATTAGAAGTAGGATGACACTTGAAACCCACAGTCTAATTCGCTTGTCTATGTTAATCGTTGGTTTTTTAGTTAGGGCATTCGAATCTTTTTTTGACATGATCAAAAACTAGTTTTCTCATGAGGCTAAATTCTTAAATGTTATTTATTCTTATTAATCTCGTCTTGTAGTTGACGTCTCACTTTTTGCTCGCGCTCCAAAGCCACGCGTCTATGCTCTTCGAACTCGGTTTCGACTTCTTCGAGTTTTAGTTTGGCTCCTCTTGTTAAAGCATTACTGTTTTTAAACTTAAAGATAAAGAACAATAACAGTGCAAATAGTGCAGCAACGATACCCCACATAATCACATTATAGTTGGTTTTGCTGGTTTGCATCCCTAGCAAAGCCATATTGTTCTTTTCAGTATTGGTTTGGTCTAAAGTCGTCTGTGTACTCGTCAATTTTGCTTTTAAGTCCTCAATTTCCTTAGCTTGATTCTCGACCGTACTTCTAGACGCTTCTAAGTTGCCATAGGTTGTTTTAAGGGAATCCAAGACATTAGATTTCAACTTTAGTAGCCAAACCTGCTTTACAGCTTCGTAAGGCTGGCCATTGGTACCCTTAAAATTACCGGACTTTCTAAATACGTACTCGAACTGACTATTTATAGTGCCACGGTCTAATGATAATTGATCTTGGTCATTCGTGTTGCTGGTTTGGGCATTAATGGGGTGTAGGCTAAACGTAACTGCAAGAATTACAGCGATTTTGGTTAAGGTTTTCATCCTCAAGAATTTTTGGTTGCATTAGATTAATTAGGTGCCAAGATAAGGATTTTATGAGCATTTCATAAATTAATTATCATGGACATGTTATATACGATACAAGTCGTTATATAGATGTCAGAAACGCATAAATCAAAAAAATCTTGCCCCATGGCAAGATTTTTATTTTCGATCTTCAATATAGTCTAGTAATAAGCATAGCGTCTTACCTTAGATATATATTTTGCCAGTCTAATAACTTGGTGGCTATAACCGTACTCATTATCATACCAGATGTATAGAATCGCATTTTTACCATCTTTTCTAACAATAGTCGCTTTACTGTCGTAAATAGATGGGGCCGAGCTACCGACAATGTCGCTAGAGACCAATTCATCGCTCATTTCGTACTTAATCTGTTCTACTAAATCTCCTTCAAGCGCATATTTCTTCATAATCGTATTGATGCTATCCACAGAACTTTTCTTATCTAATTCTAGATTTAAAATAGCTAAAGATCCATTTGGTACAGGAACTCTAATGGCGTTAGAGGTTAATTTGCCATCTAAAGATGGTAAGGCTTTGCTTACTGCCTGTCCAGCTCCCGTTTCGGTAATAACCATATTTAAACCAGCCGCTCTTCCACGTCTGTATTTTTTATGGAAGTTATCTACCAAGTTTTGGTCATTGGTATAGGCATGAATGGTTTCTAAATGCCCGGATTTAACACCAAAAGAATCTTCAATCGCCTTTAATACGGGGGTAATGGCGTTGGTAGTACAGGATGCTGCAGAGAAAATCTTTACCTTATCAGGATTGTGTTCTAAGTGATTAACACCATGGACAATATTTGGGATGCCTTTACCAGGTGCTGTCAATAGTACTTTATCTACGCCTTTAGCTTTTAAGTGTCTGCCTAGTGCCTTTTCATCTCTAAACGCACCGGTGTTATCAATAACCAAAGCATTGTTAATACCGTAAGCTGTATAATCGATAGTCTCTGGGGCATTAGCGGAGATGATATTTACGGTAGTCCCGTTAATAATAAGTGCGCTGTTCTTTACATCGACACTTACCATACCCGAAAAATCTCCGTGTACTGAATCATTTCTAAGCAGTGATGCACGCTTTTCTAATACGGTTTCATTGATATCGCCACGTGTTACGATAGCCCGTAATCGCAATTGATTCCCTTTACCTGTGCGCGTCATTAACTCACGGGCCACCAAACGCCCGATTCTACCAAAACCATAGAGGATGACATCTTTGGGTTCGATATCTCTAGATGTTTTGGCTTCTTTTAATTTCGCAGCGACAAAGGCCATGGCATTGTCGTACTTTTTATCCTCGAGGTGATACTCATAAGTCAACTTACCAATATCCAATTTGGCAGGAGGTAAGTTTAGTTTTTTGATGGCCTGAGCAATCTCGACCGAATCAAAAATAGAAATTGGTTTTTGAACGAACTCTCCTGCATACTCGTGCAAGTTCAGAATTTCGCTCACTTTTCTGTCGATTAATTGATTTCTGAACAGGACGAGCTCAATGGAATTGTCGTACCAAAGGTCGCTCACTGTTTTAATAAATTCGACCGTTGCCCTGCGACGATCGGCCTGAAACGCTAACTCTTTTTCGTAAGTGTCGTTAAAACCCATTTGTTTTGGTTTAGTGTTTTTTAATTTCGGCGCAAAAATACATATTTCAAACGTTTTCGTAACATATTTTGTCGAAAATAAAAACCCTTCAAAGAATAACTCCTTGAAGGGTTTTTAGTTTATCTCTAGACGTCAAATACTGATGGTATCGCAGTAATAATCTAAAGCTGATAAATTTTCACTATGTTAAATGAATTCGTAGGTTTGAAGAGCTTGATTATCGAAACAACTTACATCTCCCCATCCGAAAGACGTCTGCATATTCATCCAAGCTTCTGCTACGTCAGCACTATCAGTACCAAACGTGGTTAATTGACCATCACGACCAGCAGCACAAACGTATCGAGCACCGCCATTAACTTTTTTTAATTCTTCTCTTGAAAGCTCAAATTTTTTAAGATTTTCTAAATTCATTCTTAATTTTATTTAAATAATTAGTTATTTAAAATTACAGAATTTTCTTATAGTAAAAAACTTTTTATGATTAAAAAGAACTTTCTTTTTACTTTGAAAAATCGAGATTTGAGTTTTATTAATCTTATTTAAAATAACATTAACAATCCAATTTTTATAAGATTTTAATCGACCTTACCTAAAGTTATAGACCACTTTTTCGCCATCATTATTTATCACTTCTATTTGAAGAGGTTCATTATAACTTCTAGTTTTTATTGCCGTTTGAACGTCATCAGCCGAGTACAGTTTTTTACCATTGATGCGTGTTATGATATTGCCTTCCACGATACCACTTTCATTCCAGTCGGATTTATAGTCATCGTTAAACTTAGAAATCTTTACTCCGTATTCAGCGCCAAACCTCTTTAATTCGTCTTTGGTGGCATCTTTCACTCGACCAATAATCGGAATCTCTGCAATACTATTCTTCAATAAGGTCACCGGTAGCACTTTTTGATTTCCATCTCTAATTAAAGTGACATTGACGACGTCTTTTGGGCTTTTGGTTTTCAGATAGCCAGACAAGTCTGAGAATTTGTTGATTTCGACATTATCTATCTTCTTAATGATATCTCCAGATTGAATACCTGCCTTTTCTGCGCCCGTGTCCTCTGTGACTTCACTGACATGAAAACCTTCGGTAATGTTTGTGCCAAGTCGTTCTGCGCTATTGCTATTGAGCGATTCTCCTACCACACCAAGAATACCGTTTTGTACATTGCCATACTCCATAATGTCATTGACGATTTTACGAGCAATGTTACTAGGCACGGCAAACGAGTAACCAATATAAGACCCATCACGGGAAGAGATTGCTGTATTAATACCGATTAAATCTCCATTGGTATTCACCAAAGCTCCACCAGAATTTCCAGGATTTACGGCCGCATCCGTTTGAATAAAGGATTGTGTATTTCTACCGCTCAGATCTCTAGATTTAGCACTGATAATACCTGCGGTAACCGTAGAGTTTAAATTAAACGGATTACCAACAGCCAATACCCATTCGCCAATTTTTGCGTTGTCCGAATCTCCAAAAGCTAAAAACGGTAGGTCTTCGTCCGTTTCAATTTTAATTAAGGCAATATCCGTGGCTTCATCGGTGCCAACAAGCTCAGCCATATACGATTTGTTATTGTTCAGTGTAATGCTGATTTCGTTAGCATTTTGTATCACGTGGTTATTGGTCACTATATAACCTGTCGGTGAAATAATAACCCCGCTACCGGTACCGACCTGAGCACGTTGCGAACTGCGACCAAAAAATAGATCTTGCATAGACATTGGTGCGGTAACAATTGCCGTATTTTTAACATGAACGACGGCGTCAATTGATTTTTCTGCAGCTTCCACAAAGTTCGGAAGGTCATAAGATGTAGTGTTTGGAGTGGTGTTCGTTGGTACATAAACCGGTAAATCAGAAACCTGTTCTACGGCCAATTGCTCTTGTTGTTCTTCTTCGACGAACAATTTATATCCGCCTAAGGCCAATAGACCGCCTAAAGCTGAAACACATACTAGAGTTAAAATCTTCTTCATAATTTTTCAGGATTTAAGTTCAATCGTTTAACGTTTAAATTTAGAGATTTATTGAATTTCATTTTCTATTTTAACGACTATTTAACGCCAACTTTAACTGCGTTTTAACACCACATTTTACAGGCTATTATTCTTATATTTGCCTGTAATTATGACAATGACATTTTATAAATATCAAGGTACCGGAAACGACTTTATTATTGTTGACAATCGTTTACTAAATATCAACAAAAATGATACCAAGCGTATTGCTGAATTGTGCGACAGACGTTTTGGCATTGGAGCCGATGGATTTATTTTTTTGGAAAATGATAAAGATGTAGATTTCAAAATGGTTTATTTTAATGCCGATGGTAATGAGAGCAGTATGTGCGGCAACGGTGGACGCTGTATAACTGCCTTTGCAAAATCTCTTGGAATTATTGATGACCAGACCGTATTTTCTGCCATAGATGGTTTACATCGCGCTAAAATTAATGGTGACATTGTGCATTTACAGATGCAAAATGTCAATACTGTTAACGTTTTTGATCAACATCTTTTTTTGGATACGGGATCGCCGCATCATGTACAAATGGTATCCGACGTTAAAGGGTATAATGTCAAAGCAAATGGTTCTAAAATCAGATATGGGGCGCCTTATGGGGATGCCGGTAGCAATGTGAATTTTGTTGAGCAGCTTACCGACAATGCATTTGCCGTTAGGACTTATGAGCGTGGGGTGGAAGATGAAACCTTATCTTGTGGAACTGGGGTTACTGCCGTAGCTATTGCCATGCACAAAAGTGCTAAAACTGCAGCCAATGCTATAGAATTAAAGACTCCTGGGGGTGATTTAAAAGTGACTTTTGAGGAGAGCGAAGCTGGATACAACAATGTATGGCTTATCGGTCCAGCAGCACAAGTATTTAAAGGAGAATTGGAATGGTGACTCTTAAAGGTGAACATATATACCTAAGGGCCTTGGAACCTGAGGATTTGGATTTTGTATATCAGGTCGAGAATGACATGTCATTCTGGCAATTGAGCGATACGCAAGCACCTTATTCTAGGTTTTTAATTAAACAATATCTCGAAAACGCAAAACAGGATATTTATGAAGCCAAACAATTGCGTCTAGCAATTTGTACTCACGATAACAATACAATTGGATTGATTGACGTTTTTGATTTTAATATCAAGAACAGACGCGCCGGTATAGGTATTTTAATTAAGGAAGCAGCAGATAGGCATCAAGGTTACGGTAAGGAAGCGCTCGGACTTTTGGTCGATTATTGTTTTAACGTCCTACATTTGCATCAGGTGTATGCCAATATATCAGAAGACAACCAGGCCAGTTTAAAATTGTTTGAGGGCCTTGGTTTTGAAATAATTGGTTTAAAAAAAGATTGGAGTTTTGATGGAGAAGCATTTTCAAATGAATATATTTTGCAGCATATTAATAATTAGTATATGTATATAAAAAAGATACTTTGGGCTATAGCAATAATTGGACTCATCATTTTTGGGGTCATCGCTTATTTTATTTATGGAGCGATGTTTCAGCCCAATACAGCATTCAGTAATGATAAGGCCTATATCTACATTCCTACAGATGCCAATTATACCCATGTAAGGGAGCAACTCAAACCCTTGCTGAAGGATATGGGTACATTCGATGCTTTGGCAAGTCAAAAAAAATATACCGCCAATATAAAGGCAGGTCGTTTTGTCATTTCCAAAGGCATGAATAATAATGAGATCATTAATTCCATAAGAAGCCAAAATTTACCGGTTAAGATCGCCTTTAATAATCAGCATAATCTTGAAGATTTAGCAGGGCGTATAAGTAAACAAATCGAAGCGGATAGTACATCACTTATTGCTGCGATGACCGACACCGCTTTTTTAAACGAAAATGGATTCAATCAGGCCACGGCATTAGGAATGTATCTGCCAGATACTTACGAATTTTATTGGAATACGTCCGCTAAGGGCTTTAGGGATAAAATGTTAAAAGCCTACCAAAAGTTTTGGAACGAGGACCGTATGGCGAAAGCAACGGCATTGAATCTTTCACCCAATGAAGTGATGACCGTGGCCTCTATCGTTTATGAAGAATCTAAGCAAAAAGAAGAACAACCTAGGGTAGCGGGGGTCTATTTAAATCGACTGCGAATAGGAATGAAGCTCGATGCCGACCCGACGCTTAAATTTGCAGCTTACCAATTGCCGAAATACAAAAATACGGTTATTAGGCGAGTCCTAAATGTACATAAAGAGATAGATTCTCCTTATAATACTTATAAAAATGCCGGATTACCACCAGGCCTAATTGCGATGCCAGATCTATCGGCGATTGATGCAGTTTTAAATCCTGAAAAACACGGGTATTATTATTTTGCAGTCGATGTTAAACGACCTGGCTATCATAAGTTTGCCAAGTCATTACAGCAACATAATGTCAATGCTCGAGCCTATCAGCGCTATTTGTCATCACAAGGCATAAATAGGTAAGCCTTGAGGTGGATTTGTGGCTATAGCATTGTAGTATTCTGTGTTTCTACCTCTCTTTTTTCACAGTCTCAAATTAATTCCTTTTTAAAACCAAGTGACTCCTTAAATCGTCCCAGAAGAAATGCGGTGGTCATAACGGAAGCGTCGCTAGGAACCTTGACGCTTTTGGCCTTAGATCAGCTATGGTATGCGGATTATCCACGCTCTAAATTCAAGACGATTGATGATAGCGAGGAATGGCTGCAGATGGATAAGCTCGGTCATGTATTTTCGTCTTATCAGTTGGGAAGGCTAGGGGCCAATACCTTAAACTGGGCTGGTGTGGGTCGAAAGGACCAATTAATCTATGGTTCAACATTGGGCTTGGGCTTTTTGACGGCTGTTGAAGTTATGGATGGATTTTCGGAAGAATGGGGCTTTTCTTGGGCAGATATGGCGGCTAATGCTTTAGGAACAGGATTGTATGTAGGCCAAGAATTATTATGGCGAGAACAGCGTGTGTTGTTAAAGTATTCATTTCATAGAACGCGTTTCGCCGAACAACGACCCGATAAATTGGGCAGTGGTTTGGCCGAAGAATTCTTGAAAGATTACAATGGCCAAACCTATTGGTTGAGTGCAAATATCAATGCCTTTCTAAAGACCGATGATATACCGAATTGGTTAAACTTAGCTTTTGGATACGGAGCTGATGGCATGTTGTCTGGTGACCCTAATGATCCACTTTTTCCCGACCAAAATAGAACACGACAGTTTTACTTGAGTTTAGATATCGATTTAAGTCGAATTAAAACGAAATCTCATGTCTTAAAAACGATTTTTGACGTTTTTAACGTCATTAAGATCCCTTTTCCAACTATAGAGCTCAATAGTCGAGGGCGCGCAAAGCTGCATTATATCTACTTTTAATAACTTTTAACAAAGCTTAACGTATTGATTTTCAGAATTTAGAAAAAATTCGTATATTTGCAGCCGAATTTTTATGAAGTCTTTGGGGAAAGCTTCATGAGTGAAAAATTGGCTGTTATGATTAAAAATAGCGTTAAGAATGTTCTATTGCCATTTTCAATTTGTTTGTTAATTGCTTTGGCATTATATCCAGATTCCACTTTAAATTCAGATTTATATTCTACTGAAGGATTAGACCTAGATTATAATATGTCTGCAGAATTGGCTATGACTGAAGATACTCAGGACATTAAGCCAAATATATTCACACCTCATTTAGGGAAATCTTTTGAGGGCTTTAAAGAAGCTCTAGCTTTTAAAGAGTCTAGAGGTGATTATTTTACAGTAAATACCTTGGGGTATTTAGGCAAGTACCAATTCGGTTCCGAGACCTTAAAATTATTGGGTATTTACAATCCGAACCAGTTTCTATACAATCCAGAGCTACAAGAAAAGGCCTTTATGGCTAACGCATCTCGAAACAAATGGGTCTTGAGAAAGGATATTAAGCGTTTTGATGGAAAGCTTATAGGTGGTGTTAAGGTTACCGAATCGGGTATATTGGCAGCGGCTCACCTTGCCGGACCTGGAAGTGTTAAGAAGTTTTTGCGAAGCTATGGTAGTGATAACTTTGCGGATGCTTATGGCACAACGGTAAAATACTACATGAAGCGATTTTCAGGCTACGATACTTCCGTTATAGCGCCCAATAAGAAAGCAAAAGCAAGACTTTAATCTTTTTGTATAATAAAGATGGCGGGTCTTTTATGAAAGTCCTCTTTATTGGTTTTCCAAGCACTAGCTGGCATTGTTTTTATAAATTCCGTAGGTAAGGTCAAATCACAAGCGACACAGACCCTAGTCTGTGGGTGAAGCACTTTCGCGAGGTCATTTAGCATATTCATATTCCTGTAGGGCGTCTCAATAAAAATCTGGGCTTGATTATGCTCAGCCGAAAGCTTTTCTAAGGCCTTTAATTTGGCCTTTCTTTCATTCTTATCTATAGGTAGGTAGCCATTAAAGCTAAAGCTTTGACCATTCATACCTGAAGCCATGAGCCCTAGGATGATTGATGACGGGCCAACTAACGGAATGACTCTTATGTTCAGTTGATGTGCCAATTTGACAATGTCGGATCCTGGATCGGCAATTGCTGGCGCCCCTGCTTCGGATAGTAAGCCCATGGATTCACCTTCAAGACATGGGTTTAAATAGGTATTCCGTTCGCCTTCCGTGGTGTACTTATTTAAGACACTCAGCTTCAATGAAGGTTGGGACTTACTCGGCGATACACGTTTTATAAAGCGCCGCGCTGTTTTTTCATTTTCAACAATGTAGTAGTCGATATCTTCAATCACCTTTTTTATAGATATAGGTAATACCTCAAGAGGCGGATTATCGCCTAGCCTTGTGGGAATTAAATACAATGCGCCTTTTTGGGTATTCATTTTAATTGATGACTAACTTTTTGCTGATTTGCGGACCATCTTCGGATGTAATTTTTAAAACATAGAAGCCAGACTTTAAATCGGAAATATTGATATCCTGAACAGCGTCATTAGTTTTCAAAAGGGATTTTATTGATTTTCCTTGAATATCGTAGATGGTCATCTCCATTGGTATTGAGGTAGTGTTATTTGAAAAATCGACGTGAAGTATGTCTTCAGCAGGATTTGGATAAATAGTGAGCGTGCTAAGCGCGTTTTCATCCACACTTAAAAGTGCATCAGTTAACCTAAAAATGCTTCCTGAAATACTGGCCACCAAAAGTTCGCCACTAATATCTTCGCCAAAAGCAACCCAATCTCCAGAGAAACCCTCTAAGGTCATGTTCCAATTGCCGCTTTCGAACCTCAAAAAGCCGATTTCTTCACTACAATAATCCGCAAAAAAGTACAAGCCGTCAAAATTGGGGTAGGTCGAACCGCGATATCTGTAGCCTCCAGTAATAGAGCACTTAAAATCGCCATCATTAAAATGGCTATATTCTGCTACAGGAAAGGTAAGTGTGTTGGCGTTAGGACAATCTAAGGTATTAAACGTACTATTGGCTTCATAACATCTCCACCCATAGTTTAAACCAGCATCAGTCGATGAGGCTCTATTAATTTCTTCAAACTCATTTTGTCCCACATCAGCAATCCAAATGTCATTGGTAAGTCTATCGAACGAAAACTTCCAAGGATTCCTCAAGCCATAAGCCCATATTTCGTCATTTGCGGCGGCATTGCCAACAAAGGGGTTGTCAGCTGGTATATCATAAGGGTCAGATACCGAAGAATTATTGACATCGATTCTAAGAATTTTACCTAAGAGATTTTCTAGGTCTTGACCATTGTCTTGAGGGTCTCCACCCGAGCCTCCATCACCAGAGGAAATATATAAGTAACCATCGGCTCCAAAGGCCAAATCACCACCGTTGTGATTTGGAAATGGTTGGTCATAGGTCAATATAATGAGTTCGGAAGTAGAATCTGCGAGCGAAGGGTTGGTGGTGTTTCTTGAGAATCTCGAAATCACGGTATCCCCCGAGTTATTGATATAGTTTACAAAAAAATAACCATTGGTGGCATAATCAGGATGAAATGCCAAACCTAATAGACCGCGTTCATCTCCTATACCTCCAATATCGCCTACGCGGCCAGTGATATCCAAAAAAGGAAAAGGTTCTAGAGTTCCGGCAGATGTAGCAATTCGAATGGTACCATTTTGTTCCACAACAAATAAACGATCATCCCCGGCATGTTTTATATTGACAGGACGGTTCAAACCGGATACGAATAATTCGAGTTCTAAATCTTGGCAAAAACATACTGTAATGCACAAGCAGCACAAAAGTGTAGTTATAGTTTTCATAGCATAGGTAATATGGGAGTTATGTCACTAAATTACAAAAAAATCAAGTAAGTAGTAAGTAATGCGCTACAGTGGGGTGCTTAGCAACTTTTGCGCTATTCGATTTGATGTGGCTTCAACGAGATCAAACACATGCTCAAAGTCTGTCATATCCCCATAATAAGGATCGGGGACATTTTTGTTGGAAATGGTTGGATGTTCTTCTAGGAACAATTTTACCTTACCTATGTCGTCAGTATTTCTAGCTAAATTAATAATGTTAGTATAGTTTGAAGCATCCATAGCATAGATGTAATCAAAAGTATCAAAATCGGACACTTTAAATTGTCTGGCTCTTTGGGTACTGATATCAATGCCATGTAAACCGGCGACTTCAATAGAACGGCGGTCTGGTCGATTACCAATATGATATGCTGCTGTACCAGCTGAGTCAATAAAAAACTTGCTGCTGGGGAGTTTGGATTCTAAAACACCATGCGCTAGTGGTGAGCGACAGATATTGCCAAGACACACCATTAAAATACGAGTCATGATTAGTGATTTAAAGCGATAGTTTTTTGGCTAAATCTTCAACGTACTTTCTAAATTGTTTATCAGTTGAAGAAAGATTATCTACAGTCTTACAGGCATGTAAAACCGTGGCATGATCGCGCTGACCTATTTGAGAACCAATGCTTGCCAGAGAGGCTTTTGTGTATTTTTTAGCGAAGAACATGGCCAATTGACGTGCTTGTACGATATGGCGTTTTCTGGTCTTGGATTGTAAAGTGCTGACATCCATTTGGAAATAATCAGAAACCACTTTCTGTATATAATCTATAGACACTTCGCGCTTCGTGTTTTTTACAAATTTCTCAACAATGTCTTTTGCCAAATTGATTGTAATCTCCTTTTTGTTGAATGAAGATTGTGCGATGAGTGATATAATGGCACCTTCTAACTCTCTCACATTGGTTTTGATATGTTTGGCAACATACTCAACAATCTCTTCGGGCATTTCAACGCCATCTCTGTAGAGCTTATTTTTTAGGATAGACACTCGAGTTTCAAAATCCGGGGTCTGTAATTCGGCCGAAAGTCCCCATTTAAATCTAGATAATAAGCGCTGCTCAATATCTTGCATATCGACAGGAGCTTTATCACTCGTTAAGACGACTTGCTTGCCATTTTGGTGTAAGTGGTTAAAGATGTGAAAGAAGACATCTTGTGTTCCGGTTTTGCCAGACAAGAACTGAACATCATCAATGATTAAAACATCAATAATTTGGTAGAAATGAATAAAATCATTTCTGTTATTCTTCTTTACTGAATCTATATACTGTTGCGTAAATTTCTCAGCAGAAATATACAACACCGTTTTTTCGGGATACTTATCTTTAATATCAACCCCAATAGCATGGGCCAAATGTGTTTTTCCTAAACCGACACCGCCAAAAATTAAAAGTGGATTAAAAGAGGTACCTCCAGGTTTATTGGCAACTGCGATACCGGCATTTCTAGCTAGACGGTTAGAATCTCCTTCCAAGAAATTTTCGAAAGTATAACTAGGATTGAGCTGAGACTCAATCTTTACATTTCTAATGCCCGGAATGATAAAAGGATTCTTTAATTCTGGACTCTTATTATTAAAAGGGACATCTACATCTTGAGATTTAACAGGAGTTCGGTTAGCACTTGGAATTTTTTCGGTAAAAGGCTGTTTGTTGCCATAGGTGTTTTCCATCTTTATGACGTAAACTAATTTGGCATCGTCACCCAATTCTTTTGTTAGGGCCACCTTTAAAATCTTTACGTAATGTTCCTCTAACCACTCATAGAAAAATTTACTCGGTACTTGGATACTCAGCGCATTACCAGAAAGTTTAACCGCTTGTATGGGCTCAAACCATGTTTTATAGGCTTGAGGTTGTATATTATCCTTTATAAATTCGAGGCAATTATTCCATACAGATTGCGCTGTGATCTCCATTCGTTAAGTCAGATTTTCGTTGTTAGTTAGATTAGCAAAAAAAAAGAGAATTAGGATTCTCTTGTGGTTTTGAACATGACAAATATGTGAACAAAATTCTTAAAAAAAAAATGAAATTCTATTGAATTTTTAGAAAATTTTCCCCATGTTTAAAATCCTTGAAAATTACAAATTTTTTGTTAAAAAAAAGCATAAAGTTGAATTTTAATGAGACAAAAATAAGGGTTCGTTATGGTGAGACAGACCAAATGGGCGTTGTGTATCATGCTAATTATGCCGTTTATTTTGAAGTTGGTAGAACTGCGTGGTTACGCGAGTTTGGTCTCAGCTACAGGGCTATGGAAGCTGAAGGCATAATGCTTCCTGTAATTTCGTTGTCTATAAATTACAAAAATTCAGCGCGTTATGATGACGAGCTTAAAGTGATAACTAAGTTGAAAAAAATGCCAACGGCTTCAATAGAATTTGATTATGAGTTGCGAAACAATTCCGGTCAATTATTAGCAACTGGCAATACAGTTTTAGCGTTTATCGATATGAAACGCAATAGGCCTACGCGCTGTCCAAAATATCTTTTAGATAAACTGCATAATTATTCGTTATAATTCATCAATTTTCACCCCAAAACAATCTTTAAAAAGTTCTAGAATTTTAGAACTGTTACCTTTTCTGACAGATATTTCCAACATACAATTATGTTCTAAGGTTTGATTGATGATATCAATTCGATGTTCCTTTAATAATCGCATCACTTTACTCATGCTTTTATATTCAAAATAGAGTCTAAAATTTTGATTAATTGTTCGTTCAACAATATCTGCGGTCGTCAATACTTGGTTTGCAGCGGTTCGGTAGGCATTTATTAGGCCACCCATACCTAGTTTAGTACCACCATAATAACGTACTACGATAATTAAAACATTAGTAAGACCGAAAGATTGAATTTGTCCATATATGGGCATACCTGCAGAATTCTTGGGTTCTCCATCATCATTAACCCTGTAGCTGATGGTCTCCGTACCAATTTGAAAGGCATAACACCAATGTCGTGCCGAATAATGTTCTTTTTTTATGCTTTCTACATGCATTTTGATCTGTGCTTCATCACGTATTGGGAAGGCATAACCGTAGAACTTACTGCCCTTATCCTTAAAAATGGCTCCTTGCGCTTGCTTGGTAATGGTTTTATATGTATCTAATGTGCTCATAAAAGAGTTTATAAAATTACCCGAAATTACTTATCTTTGATTTAAAAAGAAGCAATGAAGAAGATTATAGTTTTAATTTTACTTTCCACATTTTATTTGTCTCATTCGCAAGAGACCTTAGGTTTAATACTCGATGATGCTAATGCCGTTAAGTCTGATGGCTATACGTTGTTTAATCCAAGATCTGATGATCGGGTTTTTTTAATTGATAATTGCGGCGAGGTTATGAGACAATGGGATTTTTCTGGTAGGAAAAGCGTCTCCAGTTACATTTTAGAGAACGGCAATATACTTCAAAGTAGCCGTTTTGATGCTGATATTAGGGACTGGGACAACAATATTCTCTGGGGAATAAATTATCAAGACACCTTTGGTTTTGAAATCCACCATGATATTGAACCACTTCCGAATGGTAATTTTTTGGTTTTAGTTAGAGACATATATACCAATACGGAAATGTTTGCAGAGGGTTTGGATACATCCTATATTCTAGACACACTGGTCTTAGAACGCATTTTAGAAATTCAACCGGTTGGAACCGATTCTGCCCAAATTGTTTGGGAGTGGAAGTTGTTTGATCATCTTGTACAGAATTTTGATAACACGAAGCCCAATTTTGGAGTGGTCGCTGACAATCCACAATTATTGGACATGAATTTTGATAATGGCAATGCTTCTAATCTTATCCATGCGAACGCCTTGGATTACAATGAAGATTTAGATCAATTGGCATTTTCCTCAAGAAGTCTTAGCGAGGTGTTTGTTATAGACCACAGTACAACAACTGTAGAAGCCGCATCTCATACGGGTGGCACTTACGGTAAGGGTGGCGACTTTTTATGGCGATGGGGGAATCCAGAAGTGTATGATCAAGGTACTGCTGCAGATAGAAAGCTGGGAAGACAACACGATATAAAATGGATTACCGAGGGTCCAACTCAAGGCATGATGTCCGTTTTCAGTAATGATGGTTATGGCAATGATTTCTTCGCCTCTTCGATTCATATTTTAGATCAGAGCGATACCAATGGGGTATATAGCATGGATTCAGGTAAATTTCTGCCTCAAGATTATTTTTGGTCTTGGGACGGCGTCATTATGGGAGAAGTGATGCACGCCGCGGCGCAGAGTGGTCTACAGATTTTATCTAACGGAAATGCACTTATCAACGAATCCGATATAGGACGTCTCACAGAAGTTGACCCGGCTGGTAATATTCTATGGGTTTACAGAATACCGGTGGGCAATGATTTGGATTTCGATCAATTTTCACAACCTGAAGGTAATGGAGCCTTTAGGGCACATCGCTATCCTTCGAACTATGTTGGTTTTAATGGATTAGCGTTCAACAATACGGGTATCATTGAGAATCAAAACTCCATATCCGATGATTGTGTAAATAGATTATCCGTTGATGATTCAGAACTCAATGATCTCAGCGTATTTCCAAATCCGACAAGGGATATCCTAAACTTTGAATTCGCAAGACGTATAGACCGTATTCAGGTATATAGCATGACCGGCAAAAAAGTGTTGAGCAAATCTGACTCTGACTTTATTAATTTAGAGAACTTGGCTAAAGGTATGTACATCGTTGAGGTTTCGATCGATAATAACTCAGAATTCGTAAAGGTATTGAAAGATTAAGAGGTACATTTAGTTCTACTTATAGGTATTAATAAATAGCCATCATTATTGCATAGTGATGGTTTTTTTATTTGTTTATAGCGTTACCAAAATGATTGAAATTAGAGCCAATAGAATTCCCGCCCAATTCTTTTTAGAAATGAGCTCTTTAAAAAGTAAAAGTCCTACCAAACAAGAGACTGCTACAATAGCTACATTATTAATGGTGAATACAGATGAGGTTTCAAATCCATCAACGCGCAAGGCTTTTAATAAAAAGTACATAGAGCCATAGTTGACGATACCCAAAGCCAAGCCAAATGGGATGCTTTTTCTGTTCAACTTGTCCTTTTTGTTCAGTATTTTATAACCAACGATGGTAATACCTATAGCACCTGCACTGGCAAAGATTATGGCTAAAAACAAAGGCATTTTACCATCGGGAGCAAAATGATTGACGCTGGTGTCTATAATGCCAGCACCTAAGAACAGAGTTATCGGTAAATAAATAGACCTCGTAAGAACAATGTCGCTTTTTGGCTTTACTGAAGTTAGATAAACGGCAATCAAGGCCAGAAGAATACCAGCTATTTTTCGAAAACCAACACTTTCATTATACACTATAATGCCAAACAAAATGGGGATAATTACACTCATCTTACTGACCACTGAAGCTACAGATAACCCATTTTTCTGGACGGTGAGTGCCATAACATTAAAAATACCAATGAACAAGAACCCCAAAGCTAAAGCGACAAAAAACCAAGTAGAACCTAGTATCGAAGAATTGTTAACCTCATAGTTATGGAAGAGTACACCGCAGGCACTGGCAGTCATATAATTGATGACAATAGCTTGTAAGGTGTTGACATTGTATTTGTTGAATAGTTTGAAGAGTACAATTATAGCTGTAGAGGAAAATATGCTGAGGATTAAAAATATCAAAAGAGGTCTTTTTTAATTTCGAAAAGGTTGACAACATCTTCTTTGGTTTCATCGATATTCCAAACATGAATACCCATGGACTCAGCAGTTTCGGTATTCTCCAAGGTATCGTCAATAAATAGACATTCGCTAGGGTTTAAGTCATTACTTTGTAGAACGAATTCAAAAATATCACTATTAGGTTTTCTCAAATGGATTTCATGCGATAGATAGAATTTATCGAAACAATCTTTGAAAGCTTTATAGAAAGCCATATCGGTTGCTTTAATACAATCGATATGCATTTCATTTGTATTGCTAAGCAACATAAGCTTAAAGTTGCCTTTTTGAGATAAATCTTTGATAAAATCCAAACGATATTCGGGAAAATCCCTTAGGATAAAATTCCAGGCGTCAACAACTTGAGATGTGTTTAAATTTGGAAATTTTGATATGTAGAAATCTATAAATTCACGCATTGAAATTTTACCCATTTCATATTGCATATTTATAGCAATCATGTCGTCTTCAAAGGTTGAGAGCTCAAAAAGCTTAAGGGCGTTTTCTAGTGCACCTTGCTTGTCTAAATTGATAAAGACATCACCAAAATCGAATATTAATGTTTTAATCATATCATCATCCTGAACTTGTTTCAGGATCTTATTAATTATTCCTGTAAATTTTCAACGTATCCTCCAAAATCTTGGACTCTGAAATCAATTGCCTTTTAAGTTTAGGTGCTTTAACACCTTCTTTAAATTGAGGTTTCCCAATAAAAACACGTGCTTCGTCCCAAAGGTTTTCATCTATAAAGGTCTGAAGCGTTTTGGCCCCACCTTCAATAATAATGGAATTGATGTTTTTGTCATGCAACATACGGCATACTTGAGTAGCTAAGGGCTGTTCAAAGTCGATTTCAGTATTTGTAATTCTAATCGTTTCAGATTGATTGTCGAATACGCTAAAATCATTTTTTAATTTAAAGCTTTTGTCCAGGACTACTCGAATAGGATTTTGACCCTTCCAATCCCTTACGGTCAAGCTTGGATTATCTTCCATTACGGTATGAGTACCAATTAAAATAGCCTGTTCTTCGGCGCGCCATTTATGAACCAATTGTCTCGAATATTGATTAGTGATCCATACGGGTTTCTTTTCGTCTTTTGTTTTTGGTGCTATAAAACCATCAGTAGTTTCTGCCCATTTTAAAATGATATAAGGCCTTTTTTTATTGTGAAAAGTGAAAAAACGTTTGTGGTGTTCTTTGCATGCTTCTTCAAGTACTCCAACAATTACATGACAACCTGAAGCTTTTAATTTCGCAATACCGCGACCCGCCACTTCCGGATTGTCGTCAATACAACCAATAACAACTTCTGGAATGTTATGTCTAATAATTAAATCGCTACAAGGTGGTGTTTTTCCAAAATGGCTACAAGGTTCTAGCGTTACATATAGTGTACTTTTACGGAGTAAGGCCTTATCTTTTACAGAATTGATGGCATTGACCTCTGCATGACTGTAACCATAAGGACTAGTAAAGCTTTCGCCGATGATTTTGTTATTGCACACAATCACACAGCCAACCATAGGATTTGGTCGTGTTGTACCCAATCCATTTTTGCCTATCTGCAAACAGCGCTTTATGTAATATTCGTGAACTTGCAACTAGAGTTTAATTTTTACATCCTGAGTTTCATCCACTTCATAAACAGATGAGTAACCCAAGACCTTATACTTGATCTCACCTTTGTAATGGACTTTTAATTGTTGTGAAATTAAACTTCCTAACAGTCCACCAAGACTTTTTCTGTCAATAATGCTGTCGGTCGCTATGGCCACGGTCAAAGGAATCTTAAAGTTTTTCTTGGAAGGGACTTTAAAGGGGTCCGATACAAAAGTAGCGACTTCTGTATCATTAATATAAACCTTTAAATTATCAGTTTTAAGGGTACCGCCAACATCATTAGGATTACTAAATAAGGCATCTGCACTAAGGGTGATATTTTTAATATTGGAGTCTTCAACTTTTATATTTTCCAGACCTAAAAACTCGGGTTCTTCGGTAACGGTACAGTTGAAAACTAGTGAAAAAAACAATAAAATGAGTGCTGTTCTTTTAAGCATAACATAGATAATTATGGCTATCTTCATACCGAAATAAATTCAGCGTTAAAATCTTAAATTTTGTGGGTAAAGATACTATTGTTATTCGAGAAATAGAACAAAAGGACGATCCTAAAATTGCTAAGGCCATTAGAAGTGTGTTGATTGAAATGGGTGTGCCCAAAGTGGGTACGGCTTACGAAGATGCAGCCTTGGATTGTATGACCGAAACCTATGACCAAGTGCGTAAAATTTACTTTGTGGTAGCAAAAGGAGACCGTATTATTGGTGGTGCAGGAATTTCACCTTTAGACAATTATGAGGGGAATGTATGCGAGTTACAAAAAATGTATTTTATGCCAGAAGCGAGAGGTAAGGGTCTGGGCAGTGAGATGATGCAAAAATGCTTGGTATTTGCAAAAGAAGCGGGCTTTGACCAGTGTTATTTGGAGACGATGCCTTATATGGATGACGCGAGAAAGCTTTATAAAAAAGTAGGTTTTGAGTTTATTGACGAACCTATGGGAGATACGGGCCATTATTCTTGTTCCGTTTGGATGCTTAAAGATTTGTAATATTGAAGGCCCTCGAGTTAAAGACGATTTTCCATCAGGAACTGGATGCTATTTATGGTAAGGACGAAGCAGAACAATTTTTCTTTTTGACTGCCGAACATTATTTTTTCATTACTAGACTTCAATTGGCATTAGAGCCCGAATTGTTATTCACAGCGTCTGAAATCGATACTTTTTTTAAAACCCTTGAGGATTTAAAGCAACAAAAGCCCATACAATATAGTTTAGGGGAGACGGAGTTTTATGGCTTAAAATTTAAGGTCAATCCCAATGTACTTATTCCGAGACCAGAAACCGAGGAGTTGGTGGATTGGATCATTAATTCTCTGAACACTGAGGTTCTTCAAGAGTCTGATTCAAAGCTAAGTTCTAAGCTCAAAATTTTAGACATAGGAACCGGTTCGGGTTGCATAGCCATTAGTTTGGCTAAACACCTGCCAAACGCTAAAATTTATGCTTTAGACGTCTCAAAAGCGGCACTCGAGGTTGCTCAGCAAAATGCAGAACTCAACAATGTTGAAGTAAAATTCATGGAAGAGGATATTTTAAACATAGCCTATCATGCTGAACTTGTTTCAGCATCTCAATTCGATATCATTGTTTCCAATCCACCTTATGTAAGACATTTGGAGAAAGCAGAAATGAAACCAAATGTATTGGACAATGAACCAGATTTAGCACTATTTGTAGATAATGAAAATCCCCTTCAATTTTACAAAGCGATAACAGATGTTGCTGTTAATAATTTGAAACCAAAAGGTCATTTGTATTTTGAAATTAACCAGTATCTTGGTGAAAATATGAGGCAATTACTCACAGATGCCAATTTTCAAAATATTGAATTGCGACAGGATATTAATGGTAATGACCGTATGTTAAAAGGAATAAAGAGATAAATATGAAAAGCATAGCAGTATTTTGTGGCAGTAGTAGTGGCAATGATCCTTACATTGTTAAGGAGTCCTATGATTTGGGTGTTACATTGGCCAAGGAACAGATCGCTTTGGTGTATGGCGCAGCGAAGATTGGTATTATGGGCAAGGTAGCGCAAGGTGTTATAGATCATCAAGGGAAAACCATTGGCGTCATTCCAAAGTTTCTGAGAACGAAAGAAATTGTTAATAATGAACTCACAGAAATTTTTGTGACCGAGAACATGCATGATCGTAAAGTGATTATGTATGAGAAGAGTGATGGGTTTATCATCATTCCTGGAGGATTCGGTACCATGGATGAGTTTTTTGAAATTACGACCTGGGGACAATTGGGTCTACATACAAAACCCATCGGTATTTTGAATGTTAACGGCTATTACGACGCATTAATTGCCCAGTGCAAAACCATGGTGGCACGTGGGTTTTTAAAGCAGGACAATTTGGATGCTGTGGTTATCGATGATACGATTAGTGGTTTACTCCATAAAATGAATAATTATGTGCCATTGCCAACACCAAAATGGTTGAATAAAGAAGGACTTTAGGATTGACGATTGATGAATTACGAATTAAGATTATTCCCTGTTATGTCATTCCTTCGAAGGCAGGAATCCATAAAAGAATATCATTTAGTTTTAATTAAATAGACTCCTGCTTTTTCAGGAATGACAGTTAAAATGAACACACAACAAAACATACAATCCCTTAGAGACGAATTACGTCAGCACAACTACAATTATTATATCCTTGATAGTCCGACTATTAGTGACTATGAGTTTGATATGAAGTTGAAGGAACTTCAGGCCTTAGAAGCCGCACATCCTGAGTTTTTTGATGCCAATTCACCCACGCAACGTGTTGGTGGCACAATAACAAAGAATTTTAATACGGTTACTCATGATTTCAGAATGTATTCGTTGGATAATTCCTATTCTAAAGAAGATTTGCAGGATTGGGAGACCAGAATCAAAAAACTGGTCGATGGCGAGGTACAATATACTTGTGAGTTAAAATATGATGGGGCTTCCATGAATCTCACTTATGAAAATGGAAGATTGTTGAGAGCAGTGACTAGGGGAGATGGTGTACAAGGTGATGAGGTAACCACCAATGTAAAAACCATCCATACAGTGCCCTTGCAGCTCAAAGGAGATTATCCAGAGCGTTTTGATATTAGAGGGGAAATTATTTTGCCTATTGCGGGATTTTTAAAAATGAATGAAGAGCGCATTGCCAATGACGAAGAACCTTATAGAAACCCTAGAAATACGGCCTCGGGAAGTTTAAAGCTACAAGATAGTGCAGAGGTGGCAAAACGGCCTTTGGAATGTTTACTTTATAGTATTAAGGGAAATAACCTGAATATCTCCACACAGTTTGAGGGTTTGCAGAAGGCTAGGGAATGGGGCTTTAAAGTACCAAAAGAGGCAAAATTAGTCAGTTCTATTGATGAGGTATTAGATTATGTAGCATACTGGGACAAACATCGGCACAACTTACCTTACGAGATTGATGGCGTAGTCATTAAGGTCAATAGTTTGTATCAACAAGAGGAATTAGGTTATACGGCTAAGGCGCCACGATGGGCTATGGCCTATAAGTTTAAGGCAGAGCAAGTTTCCACCAGATTAAATCAAATCACCTATCAGGTAGGGCGCACGGGAGCCATTACACCAGTTGCGAATCTAGAACCCGTACTATTGGCCGGTACTATCGTGAAACGCGCATCGCTTCATAACGCGGATCAGATTGAAAAATTAGATATTAGGGAAGGAGATACCGTTTTTGTAGAAAAAGGTGGAGAAATTATCCCGAAGATTGTTGGTGTAGATTTAAGCAAACGACCTTCCGATTCAAAACCTACGGTGTATATAACACATTGTCCGGAATGCGGTACTGAACTTGTGCGCCCAGAGGGAGAAGCCAAGCATTATTGTCCAAATTATAACGGTTGTCCACCACAGGTCATAGGGCGTATTCAACATTACATTTCCAGAAAAGCCATGGATATTGAAGGCTTAGGTGGTGAAACGGTTGCCTTATTAGTAAATGAAGGACTGATTGCCAATTATTCCGATTTATATGAGTTAAAGGTTGAGCAGGTCATTCCGTTAGAACGAATGGCAGAGAAAAGCGCTGAGAATCTCATTAATGGCATTGAGGCCTCCAAACAAATTCCTTTTGAACGTGTGTTATTCGCCTTAGGGATAAGATATGTAGGTGAAACCGTTGCCAAAAAGTTAGCCAGACATTATAAATCTATTGATGCTTTAATGTTTGCCTCAGCGCTGGATTTGGTGACTGTAGATGAAATTGGAGAGCGTATTGCAGACAGTGTGGTTGAATTTTTCTCTTCGGAAGAAAATAGACATATTGTAGAACGCTTGCGATCTTTTGGGGTACAACTTGAAATTTCTGCAGATAAATTGGCTAATCAGACCGATAAGTTAAAAGGACTCTCCATAGTTGTTTCTGGAGTTTTTGAGTCACTCTCTCGTAACGAACTTAAAAAACTCATTGAGGATAATGGCGGAAAGGTGTCTTCATCCATATCTTCTAAGACCAGTTATTTGGTTGCAGGTGATAAAATGGGGCCAAGTAAACGTACGAAGGCAGAAAATTTGAATATTCAAATACTTACTGAGGAAGCATTTTTAGAGCTATTGAAATAAATTCTTACAAAAAAATGGGTATTTAATCGATAAAATGCAATTTTTTATCGTTTAATTGTAAAATATTATTATATTCGCTTCATTAATAAGGGATTAATTAATGTTAGTGAATAGAACCATAAAAGTAGGGCTATTACTTTTAGGAGGAGTCTTTATAGTACTTCAAGGCCTAGGATTTGAGCTAGAGGGGGCAGCAGTAAGTGCGCTAATGCTTGTATTATTGACCATTCTGTACTGCAGATGGACCAACGTAAAGTCAAAATTATTCTTTTGGTTTTTAGTGACGTTTACGATTGCGCATCTATTGAGCTATTCGGCTTGGTACGGACCAACAATAGAGAAGGGGCAAGTGGATTATTATTATTACGGAGCCAATATTCTGTATATTATATCTTATGTGTTCCTAATTGCAAAAATCACAGTATCACTCAAGTTAAAAGAAGTATTTAGAGAACTTGCCATACCCATAGTCATTCTTTTTCTGTTGGATGTATTTTGTGTGGTTTTAGTGACGGATACCACAAAAGGTGCACTTTCCATATATGAATATACATTAGAATTTATATATAATGCGGTAATCATGGCGCTATTATCGGTAGCGCTGATAGATTACATGTATCGAAACGATAATAAGTCCATGCAATTCCTTTTAGGCTCTATTTGTATTGTGTTTTCAGAGATTATTCAGTTGGCCTACTACTATATCCTAAAGGATAACAACCTGGGGTTTATTTATTCTTTCTTTTTGGTCGTTGCTTTTCTGTTTTTCTATTTACAGTCGCAGCTACAATATACAGGTCCAGAGCCAGACTATGTGGATATCGATGAAAAGCTAGAAGCTTAAGCGCTTACCAACAAAGGGAACCGCTTTTCTATTGTTATATAGAATTATGGCGCTTAGTACAAAAGTGACTATGGCCGTGTAGAACAAAACGCCGCCGTCACCCTTTACCTCGATACCCAATTGCGTTAAGTGCATCATAATGGCACCTCCAATAAGACCAAGTGTTAGTGTAGCACCAGCCCAGACTGTTTTTGGTATTAAAAGTAATACACCTGCAATGAGTTCTAGTATACCAATGCCAATTCTACCAACAGGTTCCAAACCTACAGTTTCAAAAATATAGACACTGTCGGGATGCGCTGTAAACTTAAATCGCAGTGTTTGAATAAGGATTACGGCAACAATAATTCGTAGTATTAAAATAACGGTCTTAGATTTCATAATATATGGTTGTTTAGTTGAAATCTTAGACGTTCAGAATTAAGTAACTTACAAGAATCTAGACAATTATTGTTGTGCTATCTGATTTTAGTTCTTTTCCGGGTTCGATATAAAAATCGATTCTACCCAGGTACAAACCGTAGGCTCCTACTTGATTGACAAGCACATTTTGTCCCATACTATTCTTGGTTATAGTGGGTTTCGGTAAGAAGGTATGCGTGTGTCCGCCAATAATCAAATCGATATCCTTCGTAGCCTTGGCGAGCTTTAAATCACTAACACGATTTGGATGGTTCTTGTAGTCGTAACCAATATGAGATAAACAAATCACCAAATCGCACGATTCGTCATCTTTTAGAATACGAGACATGTCTTGGGCAATTTCTATGGGATAATGGTAGACCGTTTCTTTGTACATTTTTTTATCAACAAGCCCTTCAAGTTGAACACCTAAACCAAAAATGCCAATTCGCACACCATCTCTCACTAAAACTTTATAAGGTTTTATGTGCGTATCCATAACGGTATTCGAAAAATCATAGTTTGCCGATACAAACTCAAACTCTGCATTTGGCAGTTGTGCATAAAGCCCATCAATACCGTTGTCGAAATCATGATTGCCTATCGTGGCCAAATCGTATTTGAGCATACTCATGAGCTTAAACTCTAGCTCACCTCCATAATAATTAAAGTAAGGCGTGCCTTGAAAAATATCTCCAGCATCTAAGAGCAGGGTATTAGGATTTTCTTTCCTAATGGCTTCTACAATAGTCGCACGTCTCGCCACTCCGCCTTTGTTGGCATTTCTTTTATCATCTGGTCCGAAAGGATCTATATGACTATGTACATCATTGGTATGAAGAATGGTGATATGCTTCGACTTGGGGTGACACGATTGTAAAGATAGCCCGCCCAAACCTAGCATTGTGGTGGCTGCCGTAGTCTGTTGTATAAAATGTCGTCGTTTCATGGTCAGTTGCTGAGTTTTATAAAGCGATTATCAATTTTCGGGTTTATGGTATCGACTTTATTAAAATAGTCAATAAGAACATTTCTAATTTTATAATCCAATACATATAAACTATCGTTAGGATGGAAAAATGACATACGATCGCCACCATTGTATAAGTAGTCGTTCGTAGCCACATAATAGATTTTATTTTCTGAAATGGGTTGGTTATGAATCAAGGCTTTTTTAATAGCAAAATTCTCATCTAAAACAATCTGAAATTGTTTTGATATAGGATGTGCTCTTTTGGCACTGGCTAAGTATTCAACCATTTTATTGATTTGCTCTCCTTTGAGGGCTACCACAACGACTGCGTTTTCAAAGGGCATTACTTCGTAAGCCGTTCTTAATTTTATAAGGCCTTCGGATATGATGGCCCGAATACCTCCATGATTTAACAAAACGAAGTCTATATCTTTTCCAGTGCGTTTGTTGAATATAGGGTTACTTTCGCTATAAACAGCATCCGCCATGAGATTGCCAATGGCCGTATTCAGTTCCCCGTCGGTTTTAGAATAGGTGTCAGGCGCATAAGAAATAACGCTATCTAGATTTTTGTTAAGGTGTTCTCTATAGGGTTTAATATAATCTTCAACGGTTTTACTGCTAGTAATATCCTCATCAATTTCTATTCGGCTACCCTCAATTTTTTGAGGCTCCTTGCAAGCGTGGATGAGTGATAATAATAGAATAATTAAAAAAGAATTTCTAATCATTGTTTAACTTTCAAATGGGATTAAAAATGTTTAGGCTTTTGTTAAATTTGCACAAAGTCTAAATATAAATGATTTTAAAGGCATTTAAAGAAAAATCAAATCAAAAATATGTCAACAAATTGTTGTCAGCACGAAAAGCTGCCGTTAATAACCGCAAGGTAAGGACTATTGCCGTTTTGCTGAATGCTGATGAATTTGTTGATTTCGAAATGTTTAGACAATATTTTAAGGAGTTGAACTTGGTATCTCCCAAACACAAAATTGTAGTATATACAAATGATGATAAGTTTGAAGCTAGTCAGTGGGAAACCTATTTTAGTCCGAAAGATTTTGGATGGAAAGGAAAGCTAAATAATAACGACCTACAAGCTTTCGTCGATGAAGCTTATGATGTTTTAATCAGCTACTATAAGAATGATAACCTACAATTAAATATCATTACGGCTGCATCGAAGGCCAATCTCAAAGTAGGTTTAAGCAGGAATGATGAACGCTTGTATGATTTAATTATAGATCTTAAACCTAAGGATGTACAAACATTTAAAGAGGAATTTAAAAAATACTTAACCATTTTAAATAAATTATAATGACCGAATTTATAGGCACAGGAGTTGCTTTGATAACACCATTTAAATCAGACCTAAGTATCGACTTTGATGCGCTAGAACGATTGGTAGAGTACAACATAGAAAATGGTACCGAATACTTAGTCATAAGTGGTACGACAGGCGAAAGTGTTACTGTAACACCAGAAGAAAAGAAAGCCTTAATAGAATTTATATCCAAGGTCAATAATGGGCGATTACCTTTAGTTTTAGGTATTGGTGGAAATAATACAGCTACAATAATTGAAGAAATAAAAACCACGGACTTATCCGATATTAGTGCTATTTTATCCGTATCGCCTTATTATAGTAAGCCTACCCAAGAGGGGCTTTATCAACATTTCAAGGCTATTGCTGAGGTATCACCCTTACCAATAATTTTATACAATGTACCTGGAAGAACGTCGAAAAATATGGAGCCAGAGACCACGATTCGCTTGGCTAATGATTTTGATAATATTATTGCCGTAAAAGAAGCGGGTAACAATGTGCATCAGTATTTAGAATTATTGAGAACCAAACCTAAGGATTTCTTGGTGTTATCTGGGGATGATGATTTAGCTTTAGGTGTAGCTCTCGCCGGCGGATCGGGCGTGATTTCTGTAATTGGTCAGGCATTGCCCAAGGAATTCTCGGAGATGATTCGTTTGGGGATTGCAGGTAATGCTAAAGCGTCCTACGACCTTCATTTTAAGTTAATGCCCATTACAAGTTTAATTTTTTCTGAGAATAATCCTGCTGGAATTAAGGCAGTTTTGGCGGCATTAAACATATCAGAATCTCATGTGCGTTTGCCATTGGTAGAAGCTACGGATCAACTAAAAAAAGACATCAAAGCGGCCCTAAGTGACTTGGGTAAAAGTTAAACTTAATTTAAATTATACCCAAGCTATCGGACCAAGTGTATTTTAGCATATAATTTTTGTTTTTATAATCCGTTAATTATGTGTACTTTTGCAGCCTGTTTAAAATTTATGAAACGAGGACTTTACATCGTATTATTAACTGTTTTGTTGGTTTCCTGCAGTGATTTTCAGAAGGCCTTGAAATCGGAAGACGTGGCTGAGAAGTTTGGCTTGGCCAATGAATTATATGAAGCAGAAAAGTGGAGCAAATCCCACAGGCTTTTAAACCAAATCCTTCCGAAATACAGAGGGAAGCCTCAGGCTGAGAAATTGACCTACATGCATGCCATGTGCTCTTATAAAATGGGAGATTATTACATCGCAAGTTATCACTTTGAAAAGTTTACGGATGTATATCCCAAAAGTGAAAAAGCCGAAGAAGCAGCATTTTTATCAGCAAAGGGTTACTACTTTAATTCTCCTGTGTATTCAAAAGAGCAAAAGGAAACTGTAGAAGCCATCGAAAAATTACAGTTGTTTGTCAATGCTTACCCAAATTCAGAATATTTGTCTGAAGCCAACGCTTTAGTAAAGGAATTGGATTTTAAGTTAGAGAAAAAGGCTTTTGAAATCGCGAAACAATACGACTTAATCAGAGATTATAAGGCTGCAATTAAATCGTTTAACAATTTTTTATTGGATTTTCCAGGAACTAAATTGAGAAATGAAGCGATGTTTTACAGATTCGATGCCGCTTATAATTTAGCAATGTTGAGTATTGATAACTTAAAAGAGAAGCGACTTAAAGATGCTATAGGTTATTACAACGCGTTGCAGAAAGCCTATCCTAATTCAGAGTTTTTGGCGAATGCCACAGTAATGAAAGAAGCCTTGGACCAAGAATTAAGAATATTTAATACAAAAAGTTAATCATTATAAAAATGGATTTAAAAAAGACAGATGCACCTGTTACTACTGTAACTTACAACAGAAATGACGTTGATGCGCCTACTGATAATATTTACGAAGCGATCTCTGTTATCGCCAAGCGTGCAGAACAAATCAATACGGACATAAGACGCGAGTTGATTGACAAATTGGAAGAATTTGCGACTTATAATGATAGTTTAGAGGAAATTTTCGAAAACAAGGAACAAATAGAGGTCTCTAAGTTTTACGAAAAATTACCAAAGCCACATGCACTAGCAGTTAAAGAGTGGTTAGATGATAAAATTTATCATAGAAATACTGAGAATACTCAGGAGTAAATGACCCTCTTGTACTAGTGTTCTAGTGCGTGAGATGCTTACAAGAATTAATTTTTAGTTTCGGGGTCAACCTCGAACTATTTAAATCTCGATTATCGAGTAAACCTTCATGTCTGTTTTAAAAGACAAAAACATCTTATTGGGCATTACAGCTGGTATTGCCGCTTATAAATCTGCTAGTTTAGTAAGACTATTCATTAAAGCAGGCGCTAACGTTAAGGTTGTTATGACGCCTGCTTCTAAGGATTTTATAACACCACTTACACTGTCTACATTATCCAAAAATCCTGTGTATTCATCTTTTGTTGATGATGATGACGATAATCAGGTGTGGAATAACCATGTTGATTTAGGACTTTGGGCCGATTATTTTGTTATTGCGCCTGCAACGGCCAATACCATGGCAAAAATGGCTAATGGTGTATGCGACAATATCTTGTTGGCAACGTATCTTTCGGCGAAGTGCCCCGTTTATTTTGCTCCAGCTATGGACTTGGATATGTACAAGCATCAATCCACAAAGACGTCTTTTGAGAAGTTAGGGACTTACGGTAACAAAATGATTCCCGCAGGAACAGGGGAATTAGCGAGTGGTTTAATAGGTGAGGGGCGTATGGCAGAACCCGAGGCTATCATTGATTTTATAGAGAAAGATATTCTAAATCAGTTACCACTCAGAGGAAAACAAGTTTTAATTACGGCTGGCCCTACCTATGAAGCCATAGATCCTGTACGTTTTATCGGCAACCATTCGAGTGGAAAGATGGGCTTTGAAATCGCAAAAGCTGCTGCAAACCTTGGTGCCGAAGTCATTTTGGTGTCAGGTCCAACACATCAAAAAATTAGTCATGCTGCTGTGGATGTAAAACCAGTGGTTAGCGCTGAAGCGATGTATAATGAAGTGCACAGGCATTTCAAATCTTCGGACATAGCTATTCTTTCTGCAGCGGTAGCAGATTATAGACCAAAAATAGTAGCAGATCAAAAAATAAAAAAGACCGATGCAACGTTTAGTATTGAATTAGAAAAGACAAAAGATATTCTAAAATCATTGGGTGAAATTAAGGCGCATCAATTTTTAGTGGGCTTTGCACTCGAAACTAACAATGCATTAGAACATGCTAAGGCAAAATTGACATCTAAAAACTTAGATTTGATTGTTCTTAATTCTTTGCAAGATGAAGGAGCAGGTTTTGGAGTATCGACAAATAAAGTTACATTTATAACATCGTCAAACGACATCATTGAACATCCGCTTAAATCCAAAGCTGAAGTCGCCGAAGATTTAATGCAGCAGATATTAAAACAGTTACATGCGTAAACTATTCATTTTATGTACCCTTTTTTGCTCGACACTTGCAGTTTCCCAAGAGTTGAACTGTACCGTTAATGTCATTGCACAATTAACAGGTAATGACAATAATGTAGTTTTCAGAACACTTGAAAAACAGTTGACAGAGTTCATTAATAATACACAATGGACAGAAAAAAGCTTTAGCCCTGAAGAACGCATTAATTGTAGTATGGTCATCAATGTAACCAACTACGAAAATGATAGTTTTAGTGCGACTTTACAGGTGTCATCCTCTCGACCGATTTTTAATTCGTCCTACAGTTCTCCTGTATACAACTATAACGACAAAGACTTTAATTTTCAGTATTTAGAATTTCAGAATTTGGTATTTAACCCACTTCAATTTGAATCTAATTTGGTGTCTGTGCTGTCATTTCATATTTTCATGATATTGGGTATGGATGCAGATTCTTTTGCACTCAATGGAGGTGACGAATATTTTGCCCAAGCGCAAACGATAGCTAATTATTCACAACAACTCAATGGACAAGGTTGGAAGTTGGAAGATGGTTTACAATCCCGTTTTGCCTTAATTGATAACTTATTATCGCCTACGTTTAAAGAGATTAGATCTACCATGTATAATTATCATATTGGTGGTTTAGATATTATGGCAGAAAGTGCCAAAGAGGGAAAGAACAAGATCATCGAACAACTTTCCGAATTAGACAAGATTAATAGAAGGCGCCCCAATTCCTTTTTATTGCGTGTTTTTTTCGATGCCAAATCGGATGAATTAATGGATATTCTTTCTGGGGGGCCTAGTGTCAATACGGCTCAAGCGGTGGATATTCTCAATAAGATAGCTCCAATGCACTCTCAAAAGTGGAGAAATATTAGGCCTTAAACGTTTATTTTATTTATTTTTTTCAATCTCAACTTGCCTGTGCTGAACTTGTTTCAGTATGTCATAATCTTTACTTTTGTAAAAAACAATTCCGTTTTATTTGCTCACGTCACTTTACATAAAGAACTATGCACTTATAGACGAACTCAACGTCTTGTTTAATAGTGGATTGACTATTATTACAGGCGAAACAGGGGCCGGTAAATCTATTCTTTTGGGTGGCTTATCATTGGTATTGGGCAAACGCGCCGATTTAAGCCAAGTTAAAAATAAGGACGAAAAGTGTATCGTTGAGGCTGGTTTTGATATTGCCAATTACAACTTAAAATCCCTTTTTTCGTCATTAGACTTAGATCATGATGTTCACACTATAATTAGGCGAGAAATTTTACCTTCGGGCAAATCTCGAGCATTCGTTAATGATACGCCGACGACCTTAGATAATTTGGTGGTACTTAGTACGCATCTTATAGACATACATTCGCAGCATCAAACGCAACAGTTAATTCAGGATGACTATCAATTTAAGGTTATTGATGCTTTAGCCGATAATGCCCAGGACTTAGATCTGTATTCAGAAAAGCTAAGAACTTATAAAGCGTTTCAGAAGACTTTAGAAACACTCAAAGCTTCAAGAGCTGATTTGATAAAAGAGTACGATTACAATTTATTTTTGACCAAAGAATTGAGCGAAGTTGATTTGGAATCTATTAAAATGGAAGATTTAGAATCACAATACGACCAGCTTAATAATGTTGAAATAATAGGGGAGAAATTGGGGAGTTCAAATTCGATTCTAAATAGAGAAGACCTAGGTGTTATTGACCAATTAAATCTTCTAAAACAGGAGCTCAATAGGATTTCTGGTTTTGGAAAGGAGTATGAATCCTTGGAGGAAAGAGTGTCGAGTGTTAGTATTGAGTTAGATGATATCCTCGTAGAATTGGATAAGCTCGAAACCTTATTGTCTTCCGATCCAGAGGAGTTAGAGCGTATTGGCACAACACTTCAAACGGTTAACAACCTACTTCATAAACATGCTGTTACCGACATCGAAGAATTAATAAAAATAAAAGCGGAACTAGAATCTAAGATTTCGAATACAGAAAGTTTGGATGATAGTATTGCAGAGAAAGAAACTGAGATTTCAAATCTCGATAAGGAGCTCAACCAAATGGCTCTTAAGATTAGCGAGCAGCGAAATGCAATAATTCCTTTACTAATAGGCAAACTCGAAACTAGGCTTTCAGATTTGGGAATGCCCAATGCGAAGTTTAAAATTGAACTTGACCTTTTGGATAGTTTTAGTGACAATGGTAAAGACCGCTTGCAGTTTTTATTTATGGCGAATAAAGGGTCTAGTTTTAATGCCTTGAAGAAGACCGCTTCAGGCGGAGAATTGTCTCGGATTATGCTGACCATAAAATCTATTTTATCAGAGTACATGCAGTTACCATCTATAATGTTTGATGAAATAGATACAGGAGTTTCGGGTGAAATTTCTAACAAAATGGGAGCGATTATGAAGCAAATGAGTCGTAGAATGCAGGTATTTAGTATTACACATTTACCTCAAATTGCGGCCAAAGGGGATTCACATTTTAGGGTGTTTAAAACCGATACCAATGCAATGACACACACGCGGCTTAAGCGTCTGGATGATGATGAACGCATCGTAGAGATAGCACAAATGTTAGGAGGTGTAGATATTACAGAATCAGCTATGGCCCATGCCAAACAATTATTGAATTAATATGTCATTCCAGCGGCGGCATGAATCTTATGATAAGATGTTTTAATTAATATTATATTTGACCAACAGAAACTAATTAAAAAAAGACTAAACTAACAGACTATGTATAACTTACTGAAAGGAAAAAAAGGAATCATATTTGGAGCATTAGATGAAAACTCAATAGCATGGAAGACTGCGGAACGTGTACATGAAGAAGGCGGAGAATTTGTGTTGACTAATGCACCGGTTGCGATGCGTATGGGACAAATTAATGCCTTGGCTGAAAAAACAGGTTCTCAAATAATTCCAGCGGATGCAACGTCTGAAGAAGATTTGCAAAACCTTGTTGAAAAGTCTATGGAAATACTGGGCGGAAAATTAGATTTTGTATTACACTCCATTGGGATGTCTATTAATGTAAGAAAAGGGAGACACTATACCGATCAAAAATACGATTGGACCCAAAAAGGAACGGATGTTTCTGCAATGTCTTTTCATAAAGTGATGCAGACCTTATACAAAGCAGATGCCATGAATGAATGGGGTAGTATTGTAGCATTGACCTACATGGCGGCACAACGTGTTTTCCCAGATTATAATGACATGGCCGATAATAAAGCTTATTTAGAAAGTATAGCACGAAGCTTTGGCTATTTCTTTGGTAGAGACAAAAAAGTACGGGTCAATACAATTTCTCAATCACCCACACCAACTACAGCCGGGAGTGGCGTAAAAGGTTTTGATGGTTTTATAGCCTATGCAGAAAAAATGTCACCGTTGGGTAATGCCACGGCTTTAGACTGCGCAAATTATACGGTCAGTTTATTTAGTGATTTAACTAAACGCGTTACACTACAAAACTTATATAATGATGGAGGCTTTAGCAATATGGGAGTGAGTGACGCCGTTATGGACACTTTCACTGACAACGCATAAACCGACTTTTTTCCAAGCTAAAAACAGAGAACATCGCAATTTTTTTTGCGATGTTTTTTTATTATATCGATATTTAGGGCTCAAGCCCCAAAATAAGTTGAAAGTTCTCTAAAGAAATTGAATGGTGTTATGAAATGTTTTTATGCACTCATGCTTATAGGTATTTTGGTTTGTTATAATGGATCAAGTCAGACTTTGTTTGAAGATGATGCTTCGATCTTAGGACTTAATGATCATACAGGTACAATTGGTGATGGGAATGGTTTGAGTTTTGCTGATTTTGATAATGATGGCTGGGATGATATTACACTGACTTCCGGATCAGGGGTTCCACTAAGATTTTATAAGAATTATGGTGGCTTTTTTGTTCAAGAAGCCCTTTCAATAGAAGACATAGACTACAAAGTGAGAAGTGTCTCTTGGGTAGACTATGACAATGACGGTGATAAAGATCTTTTTGTTGTGAGCGATACCTCTAATGGCAGTAGACTCTACCAAAGAGGTGCAAACGATGTATTTACCAATGTTACTGTAGATGCAGGATTGCCTACGGATAACTTAGAAACCCACAGTGTGTCTTGGGGTGATATAGATAATGACGGTTGTTTAGAACTGTACATGTCTAATCGGACTGAAAATTCACCAATCATCAATTATTTATTCAAGAACAACTGTGATGGTACCTTTACGGATATCACCTTTACTTCAGGTGTTGTTTCAGGTGCAGCATTGACGTATTGTTCAGGCTTTTTTGATTTCAATAATGATGGTTGGCAAGATTTATTTGTGTCTAATGATAAAACATTTCCAAATTATTTATACAAGAACAACGGTGATGGTACTTTTTCGGATGTAAGCACATCTTCAGGTGCAGATATTGTCATAGATGCCATGTCCGTAACAATCGAAGATTACAATGCCGACGGGTTCTTCGATATTTATATTACCAATACTCCGTTTAATATGGCGACCACTACGACAGATGGCAGTGTGCTGCTAAGAAATAATGGGGATGAAACCTTTACCAATGTGGCGGTGATAAGTGGCTGTGAACTCAACAGTTGGTGTTGGGGAGCTAATTTTTTAGATGCAGAGAACGATGGGGATTTAGATGTATATGTCAGTTGTTCCTATATATCTTCAGATGGATTTCCGTCTTATGGTTATTTCGAGAGTTCGGGTATAGGTACATTTACCAATTACACACAGGCGGGTTTTGTCAATAACGATTACAGAAGTTATGGCAACGCCATTGGTGATATTGAAAATAATGGAAAAGTCGATATTGCAGTAATCAATAACTTTGAAACCAATCCTAGTATATGGAAAAATAAAACCAATACCACCAATAATTATTTAACAGTGTCTTTAGTAGGAACTACAAGTAATAAAGATGGCGTAGGTTCCGTGATCGAAATAGACACCAATGGAGAAAAGCAATATAGATATGTTATGAATGGCGAAAGTTATTTGTCACAAAACTCATCTAAGGAATTTTTTGGCTTAGGCCATCATACGATTATTGATTCCGTTAAGGTGAAATGGTTAAGTGGCATAGAAGATATACTTTTAAATGTGCCAGCTAATCAAATCCTAAATATAGTTGAAGGCTCAACACTAAACATCGAAGAGTATGATAAAACGCCTCATCTATTTTATACTAATCCGATAAACGATGTAGCTGTTATAAAATCCTCGATTGTAATAGATAGCTATACAGTTTTTGATGGATTGGGTAAAGTGGTTTTAGAAGGGAAGGCGAATCAAGACGAAATTAGTCTAGATCTCAGTAGTTTACAATATGGTATTTACTATTGTGAACTAAACTTTGAAAATGCCGCAGGTGAAATGATTAAGTTGATAAAAAAGTAAATTAGTCTACTAATGAAAAGGTCTTTTTTCCTCATAATGCTGATACTATTTATTTTGAGCTTTGAAATGAATTATGCTCAGATAAATTTTCAAGACCAAGCATCTGCGCGCGGGGTGGGTGCGTCTTGCGGAATTATTGATCTCGGTGGTGGCGTTTCCTTTTTTGATTATAATAATGACGGTTGGGACGACATAACACTTGCAACACAAGAGTCTGAGAATTTGGGAATCTACAAAAACACACAAGACGGTTTTTTTATATTAGAAACAAATTTGAATCCCAATAATACATTTCAGCAAAAGCAACCTGTTTGGGTGGATTTTGACAATGATGGCGATTTTGATTTGTATGTCACCAGCGATGTGGATGGTAATAGACTTTACCGAAATAATGGGAATTCATTAATGGATATTACAAGTGATGCAGGTTTGCCCTTACCTAATCTGTTTACCTACGGTTCATCTTGGGGAGATTACAATAATGATGGGTATTTAGATGTTTTTATAAGTAATAGAGACGTTAATTTTCAGATTCCCAATTATCTGTTTAAGAATAATGGGGATGGTACTTTTACTAACGTGAGTCTAGCAGCGGGAATCGGAATGGGGAGCCATTTATCGTTTTGTGCTGCTTTTTTTGATTATAATAACGATGGCTGGCAAGATATATATGTCGCCAATGATAAAATACAAACTCGAAACTTGTTATATCACAATAATGGCGATGGAACTTTTACTGAAGTAGGACAATCATCGGGTACGGATGTAGCTATTGATGCCATGAGTACAACTATTGGCGATTATAACAATGATGGTTGGTTTGATATCTACGTTACCAATGGTCCAGAAGGAAATGTGTTATTCAGAAATAATACCGATGGAACATTTACCGATGAAGCATTGACCTCAGGAACGATTTTTAACAGTACAGGCTGGGGAGCCGTGTTTTTGGATGCCGAGAATGATGGTGATCAAGATTTATATGTAAGTGGGTCCTCAGATGGGGGGCTTCCATATATTCTATCCGCTGCGTTTTACGACAACCAATCGGATGGCACATTTTCGTTACTGAGCAATGGCAGCTTTAGCAATGACAATTTAGAAAGTTATGCCAATGCTATAGGGGATATAGATAATGATGGCTATCCAGAAATCGTAGTAAGTAATTCGGGCAATGGTGATTTGTTTCTCTGGAAGAACCTTACGCTTACCTCAAATAATTGGCTAAAAATAAAATTGGAAGGCACAACTAGTAATAGGCAAGGTATCGGATCAACGATAGAGATTAGTGTTGATGGGCAAAAACAGTATCGATATACTTTATGTGGTGAAGGCTACATGGGGCAGAATAGCGCTTCAGAGTTTTTTGGTTTGGGCCAGCATACAGTTCTTGACTATGTTAAAGTTAAATGGTTGAGCGGTATCGAAGATATTCTGTATCATGTCCCTGTAAATCAAACAGTGACTGTAGTTGAGGGTTCAAGTTTGTCTATTGCGGACCATAACCAAAGACTCCATGTTTATTTTGATAATCCTGTAAGGGACGTGCTGCATATACGCACTTCTAGCCCTATGGAGGGCTATGTCATATTTGATAGTATTGGAAAAGAAATTATGCGTGGCAGAGTTTCAAATCATCAGACTGGGATTAACATTGAACAGCTACAGACAGGGATTTACTATTGTAAGTTATCGTTTTTGGAGCATAGTCAGAAGGTCATTAGAGTTGTTAAACATTGATGATGAAAGGGCATGTCCAACGTTCAACGGTTGTTTTTTTGTTTAGTCGATATTTTTAAATTCCCTTATATTTAGAATCTAAATTAGCAGAATGACAAAGCATTACTTTTCTATTATCTTATTAACAGCATTTATCCATCACCTAAGTAGTCAGACTTTTGAACGGATAGAAAATATTGCGGGTTTAGGAGTGTTGGAAAATAATAACGGCGTGGCTGTTGCAGATTATGATGGGGATAATGATTTAGATATTTTTGTCGTTGCCAAGGCAAAAGATAATACGAATAACCCAATGACATTGAGTCGATTGTTTCGCAACGACAATGATGGCTCTTTTACCGATGTCACCGAAATGGCAGGCTTTTCAGATTTATTTTCAGAGAGTAATAATCCAGAAGATTTTGTTGGCTTAGCAGGTTTTAAATATGGGGCCTATTGGGGGGATTATAATAATGATGGTTTTCCTGACTTGTTTATGACCTTTTTAGACGAAGTGCAGTTATGGCGTAATCTCGGTAATGGCACCTTTGCCAATGTAACCGGAATTTCTGGAATAACGGGCACTAATGGTTGCGGGAATACAGGAGCAACTTGGTTCGATTACAATAACGATGGATTTTTGGATCTCTTTATTGCCGATTGGAGAAGATGTGCATCCAATTTATTATATGTTAATAATGGCGATGGAACCTTCACTAATGTTAGTGAGGCGACTGGGATATCTAATGTTCATATTTTTGCAAGTTTTGTAGGATTGCCGTTCGATTTTAATTCAGATGGTTTTATGGATTTATATGTGAGTAATGATTTACATAATCCAAATGAATTATTTATGAATCAAAATGGTAGTAGTTTTATTAATGAAGCTGTTGCTTATGGTGTAAATACAACAGGGGATGACATGGCTATAGCTATCGGCGATTACAATTTAGATGGTGAGTTCGATATGTTTGTCACGGCAATTAATGATAATTTTCTTCTAAACAATAATGGAAATGGAACTTTCTCAGAGTTGGCTGATCAGAACGGTGTGGGTAATTCATTATGGGCTTGGGGCGCAAAATTCTCTGACTTTGATCTTGATGGCGATGAAGATTTAGTGGTTGTTAATGGTTATGCGACTGAGAATACTGGTAATGGTCCTGAGAATAATTTTTATTATCAAAACCTTGCATCGCAAGGTTCCGCATCATTTTCTAATCAGTCTTCACAATTAGGTTTAAACGAGTTAAGTATAAGTGTAGAAGCCTTAGATTTCGATTATGACAATGACGGCGATATGGATCTATTGGTGACCAATAGCGACCGTTCTGTCTTTTTTTACGAGAACAAGCTCTTAAACTTTGATGATGCAACGACAAGTCTGAACTGGCTCAAGGTTCATTTGGAGGGCACGGTTTCCAACAGGGACGCCATCGGGACGACCCTGACCATCACTACCGCCAACGGTACCTTAAAGCGCTACCATTCGGGAGTGGGCTTTTTGGGCCAGAGCCTACAGGGACTGCACTTTGGTCTGGACGATGCCACCGAGGTATTGACGCTCGAGGTAAAATGGCCCTCTGGCCTGGTGGAGAACTACAGCGCCATCGCTTCGAATAGCACCATCAAGCTGACCGAGGGCGTCGGCCTGGAAGTCTTGGATATCCTTCCCAGCCAGAAGGTCTACGGTTGTACGGATCCCGTGTCGTGCAATTACGATCCCGATGCCACCCTGGACGATGGCTCCTGTTCCTATCTGCCGTCCCAGAGCATCATCGGGAACACGGATTCTTCTTTTTTAAGGACGGAGACCTATAGCTATAACATAGCCCCGGGCTCCACGGCCAATTGGCAGGTATCGGGCGGCGAGATCTTGGACGGCGGAGGTACCGATACCATAACGGTACGCTGGCACCTGGAAGCGTCCGGGCGCGTAGCCATTGTCGAATCGGACGACCAGTGTTCCAGCCAGGAGGTTGCTATAGATGTGACCCTGGGCGTCGATAACCTGCCGGGGGACATATCGATAGCGCGATTGTGGAACGAGGCCCTTTTGGAGGCGATCAGGAACGATTTTGCCAGGCCTACGGTACATGCGAGGAACCTGTTCCATACCAGTGTGGCGATGTACGATGTTTGGGCCGTATACGATACTGTTGCCGTACCCTATTTGATGGGCAATACGGTCAACGGCTTTGCGGGCGTACTTGAGGATTTCACCCCAAACGAGGATCTGGAGACCTCATTGAGCAAATCGATCAGCTATGCGATGTACCGTCTGTTGTCGCACCGTTTTCAGAACTCCCCGGGCGTTGACGAGTCCCAGGGGCGTTTCGACCTGTTGATGGAACGGCTGGGCTATGATACAGGCATCGTATCGTTGATGTACACGGATGGGGATGCCGCGGCCTTTGGCAACTTTGTGGCCCAGACCATTATAGATTATGGCCTACAGGACGGATCAAGGGAGGCGACGGGCTATGACAATGCCTATTACGAGCCGGCGAACCAGGCCTATGCCCTGGATGCCAACGATAATCCTCCAATCGACGATCCCAACCGTTGGCAACCGTTGGGGCTCGACTCTTTCATAGACCAGGGCGGTAATCTGGTAGACGGCAACGTACCGCCGTTTTTAAGCCCGGAATGGGGCAATGTTTATGGATTTGCCCTCAAGGAAGAGGATAAGGTGACCTATCAACGGGACGGCAACGACTACCATGTGTTCCACGATCCCTCGGATCCGCCGTACATAAGCCTGACAGAGGATAATGCGGACAGCGGTTATTATAAATGGGGCTTTTCCATGGTCTCGGTCTGGCAATCGCATCTGGACCAGGGCGATGGCGTGATGTGGGACATCTCGCCGAATTCGATAGGCAATGTGGATATAGGCACCTTTCCGACGGATTATGCGGACTATCCCAGTTTCTACGATTTCTTTGAAGGCGGGGCAAACAGCAACGGGCACGATCTCAACCCCGTGACGGGCAACCCCTATGAAACCAATATGGTACCGAGAGGGGACTATGCCCGGGTACTTGCCGAGTTTTGGGCTGACGGTCCGGATTCCGAGACCCCTCCGGGGCATTGGTTTACCATATTGAACTATGTCAACGACCATCCGCAGTTCGAAAAGCGCTTTGCAGGGGAGGGCGCTATTCTGGATCCATTGGAATGGGACGTGAAGGCCTACTTCGTTCTTGGCGGGGGTATGCACGATGCGGCGATATCGGCATGGAGCGTCAAGGGCTGGTACGATTACATCAGGCCGATATCGGCGATACGTTCGATGGCCGAACGCGGACAGAGCACGGACAACAGCTTAAGCAATTACGATGTAGGCGGTATTCCCCTAATGGACGGTTATATCGAGGTGGTGGAAATGGGGGATCCCTTGGCGGGATTTGCCAACCAGCACGTTGGAAAGATAAAGCTGTACACATGGCGGGGCCATGATTTTATAGGTGATACGGAGACGGACCAGGCGGGTGTGGGCTGGATTTTGGCGGAGGATTGGTATCCCTACCAGAGACCTACTTTTGTGACCCCACCGTTTGCAGGGTATGTTTCGGGACATTCGACCTATTCGCGGGCCGCTGCGGAACTGATGACCATGATGACGGGGAGCGAGTTCTTCCCCGGTGGATTGGGCGAATTCGTGGCCAGGGCGAACGAGTTTTTGGTATTCGAGGAAGGGCCTTCGGTGGATGTGGTGCTGCAATGGGCCACCTATAGGGATGCATCGGACCAGACGAGCCTGAGCAGGATCTGGGGCGGTATCCATCCACCTGCAGATGATATTCCCGGACGCTTTATAGGGCAGGTGGTCGCAGAGGATACTTTCGATTTTGCAGTGCCCTATTTTAATGGTACCCTTAGTGTTGAGGACTATGAAAGACCTATAACTATTTATCCTAATCCAACGACTGATAGAGAGATTTTTATAAGCAATACTGACGGCACTGAAACCATTGAGGTATTTGACATCAGTGGCAGGCGTATAGACTTAGCGGAAAGAGTCTACAGCAGGCAAAACTCTACTACGGTGTTAAAATTTGGGAACAATCCATCGGGATTGTACTTGCTGAAAATCAACGATACGTCTAAAATGATTTTGGTTAATAAGTAAAGCAAACACACTTTCCAAGTTTATTGCCTAGAAGGCCAAATTTCCATGTTCAAGGATGCTTTCATTTAATTATACCTTGATTATTTTTTTTATGATCACTTTATCATCGAAATAAAGTTTTAGAAAGTAGATACCATTATTTAGAAATTCTAAATTGATAGCCTTAGAAGTTGTTTCCAAGGTTTTTGCTCCTGAAGGGGAGTATATTTCTGCCTTTCCAATATCAAATAAAGATTCAATATTTAGTGTATGACTTGTCGGGTTGGGGTAGATACTAATGTCAGTGCTATTGTTAAAATCGTTTGCGCTAAGCGCTTCGACACAAAAATCAATATCGGGATTTATCTCTAGTGGTGAACTTGGTGTTAAATCTCTGCCTTGAAATGCTTCATAATCAATACTGTATTTTAAAGCTCGAAAGGTAGTGCTACTGACAGTTTCGGCAGAATTATCAGGAAAAGGTAATCCAGTAGTATGACTTACAGGGATTTTATATTCCCAAACTATATCGTTTGTACTATTGATTTCGAAGAAGCGACCTTTAGTCCCCTCACAAATAAGAATGTTTCCATTAGACAGTTGCTGAGCACTACTCAAAGCACCTGAAAAAAAACTAGAATCATCAACTGGTGCAGTTTCTGGGTAAGAAAAGTAAGTATCGGTAGGTCCATATGCTGTATTTTGAGTGTATTCATAAGATCCATTAGCAGTCCTTAAAGGTTTAAGGATATCAACTTGTGAATATAATGGGGTTCTGCCTATGCCATTATTAAAGACAATAATTTTGTTTTCATTTGGTAAGCCAGAAGGAATAATATATGGAAAATGCTGACCAAATAGTTTTCTATCGTCAATATTACCTTGCCGATAGGTCATTGGGTTTCCCCATCTGTAAAGAAAGTCACCGCCCATACCATAGCTACCACCATTACTACTTGCTGCTTCAGCTGTCGTTGTTGAATGATCAATAATCCAAAATTCACACATGCGCCTAGAGCTTATTACAATCTGATCGCTTTCTTCGTTATATTGAATGGAATTGATATGTAGCCAGTTGCTACCGCTATCAAGACCATTTAAGAAATTAATGTCCAATTTCCCAGGATTATCAGAAATATCGCCGAAGTTGTTTTTTGATGCATCGTAATCTTGAATGACATGGTCTATAACATTCCATTCCCATACGATATTGCCACTGTTGGTACCAAAGGGTTCTACTTCAATAATTTGTTCATTAAATAAAGTAGACTCTCCTAATTTCAGTGGGTCTCTACCAGCTTCTATGGCATCATTATTTGTGATAACAGTCGCGGCCAAGATCAATACGTTTCCGTTTGGCATGGGATATGCATCATGGTGTTGTCTGTACTCCTCACCGATATATGTATATGACCATATCACATCACCTTCCCAGTTGAACATTTCAACTATTCCACCTCTTCCTCCAAATTGAATCGGACTATCGATAGTTTCAAATCGTCCAGCTCTTAAGATATTACCATTTGGTAGTAAATAAACCGAATTCCCCGGTAAATAATTGCTCTCCCATTCATTTATTACGTTTCCGCAGTTGTCTATTAAATATGCTTTTTTGTGCACAGAAAACAATGTATACCCTTCAAAAGCTTGGTTTGTAATGAGTTGAGTTCCAAAAGTTGCTTGTGCTTTTAAATTATTCAACGATATTAAAAACAATAGGATAAATAAAGGTCGTAACATTTATTATTGATTTTAAATGAATTATGATGCAATAAAGACCCCGCTACAAAAATAAAATGATTTAAGTATCAAAAATTGAGTTGCTTAATTTTATTGTAAGATAGTGCGAGGCCAACTTAAAGCTTAATTTTAATAACTGGCAATTATTTTATCGTTGTTTTTTGCTTTTTAACGATTAGCAATAATAACCTAATTATTTTTTATATAATTAACATATTTTTAAGACTTACTAACTTTACAAACTAACATTTTATGAAAAAAATTACTCTACTACTCTTTTGCCTTATGGGATATATGACATACGGGCAAGTGAATGTTAATGAAAATTTTGATGCAGGTACTCCGACTGATTGGACAGGTAATTACAACAACACAACTGAAGCTGCATGCGCAGTTGCTTCTGAGCGAGTGAATTTGTATAGTAGTAATACTTCTGCAAATCTAACCACAGCGAATTATGCTGGTGCTTCAAATGCGACTGATTTAAACATTAGTTTTGATTATGTCATATTGGATTATCCAGCAGGTTTCGATCCACCAGATACTGCCACCACAGCTGGATGGGGTTCAGCAGAACTACAGTATTCTACGGATGACGGTATGAACTGGACGACCATATTGACTATAGATGATTCAAACCATGTCGTCTCTACAAGTTGCGCAACTATGATGGCTACGGTGCTAGCAGCTGACTTGCCAAATGGCTCTGATGTCAAGTTACAAATCGTGAATACATGGGTGGCTGGAGACTATTACTTTTATGTAGATAATTTTGTGGCACAGCAAGATTTAGGATGTACTGCTGCGGTAATAGATTCTGTTACAGTAGTAGAAGATTGTGTTAATAGTCAATTTACACTCGATGTAGTGGTTAGCGCAGTGAATGATGGTACTCAACTTAATGATGGTACAAATACTTATGCTTTATCTGCTGGTACTGTGACAGCAGGTCCATATCCAACAGGTACGGCTGTAACACTTTCAGTTGAACACTCAGTGGCGGCCTGTGATTTTAATTTGTCTGAGGTACAGTATGACTGCCCTCCATCAAATGATGCTTGCGCTGATGCGGTTGCATTGACCCCAGGCGCTATTTATTCGGATAATCCGGTGGATGGAACAGTAGTAGGCGCTACGGCTGACGCTGAGCCCAACGATTGCGGATCTAACGGACCTGGAGTGTGGTATTCTGTAGTTGTGCCTGCAGGGGGTGATATTACGATTGAGACAGGACCAGATGCTGGCACTAGCACAACCACGTTCGATTCTGTAATTGAAGTATTTGAAGGATCATGTGGTACACTGGTTTCAGTTGCATGTGATGACGATGGTTCATCTACAGGTAACTTTTCAATTCTTAGTCTAGCGGGCAGAACTCCCGGGGAAACACTTTACATTAGAGTTTGGGAATACTTAGGCGATGAGATCGAACCATTCTCAATATCAGCTTACAGTGCGACTTTAGGTGTTGATGATATAGAAGATTCAGCTGCATTTACTTACTATCCCAATCCTGTAGAAAATACCCTGACCTTAAAAGCTCAAAATGACATTGATAATGTAACAATGTATAATATGCTTGGTCAAGAAGTATTAAGAGCCACTCCTAACACCGTAGATAGTATTATCGATACATCAGGTTTACAAACAGGAACGTATTTTGTAAAAGTTACTATTGCTAATAGTACAAGAACAATCCGAGTCATTAAACAATGATGTTTTATATAAATAGAAAAAAAGCCACTGAAAAGTGGCTTTTTTTGTGCGGTAAAACACAGAGGTCCTTGGACAATTTTACAAAGTCTAGTTAATGAAAGTAGGGTATGGCTTTATACTTTTAAGGGTTTAAATTTAATCGATTTCTTATGCTCTTTATCGATTTATTAGATTCACAACTGCATATCTTCGCTTATATACTGTTAATATTGGGAATCGTTAATCGGCTTTTTAAGTCCTTAATCGATTTGCAGGGTTGATGCCCTAATTTCATAAATAATTAACATATTTTTAAAGAGTTACTAACTTTAATTAATCCAAAAGTTTTATGAAAAAAATTACCCTATTTGTAATGGTACTTCTATGTTTTATTTGGCAGGGAAGTGCTCAATTTGTTGAAAGTTTTGAAACCGAGATTCCGGCGACTTGGACTATTTTAGATGAAGCAAGTTCAGAAACTTGGGTCTGGGATAATACGCCTTCAGGTAGTGGAGGGGCTCAAGATGGAAGTGCTGTTGCTAGAATCAGTTTTGATGGTTCAACGGCTCATGACGATTATCTTGTTACACCATCTATTACAGTTGCCGCCGGAGTGAATGACAGAATTTCATTCTGGGTACAGTCTAGGTCTGGTACGTTTTTAGAGTCTTATGATGTAAGATTATCTACAGCTACGGCAACTGCGGCAGATTTTACTGTGGTTTTACAGGCTGAAACAACGGCCCCAACAACATGGACACAATTAACATTTGACCTTACGCCTTATGTGGGGCAAACCGTTTATGTTGCAATTAGAGCTACAGGTTTGAATGAATTTGAGCTTTATGCTGATAATTTTGTTAATGATACAGCTCCTACGGATACCCTAGACTTTTTTAATCTTCAATTCCCTGCGACAGGAAATATTGAAATCGGTGACGAGTTCTTGGTTTTTGCACAAGCTTATGAGGCCGGTCTTACCGATGGCTCGGATACGCCTGCTGCAGGTATAGAAGCTTGGATTGGATATAGCACCGTAGATTCGAGTCCTGATACGGATTCCGATTGGACATGGGTAGCTGCATCCACGAATCCAGGTTTTGATTTTACACAGAATAATGATGAATACTTTTTGGACCTAGGTGCCGAAGTGCCTATAGGAACTTATTATTATGCGAGTAGATGGCGACTTAATGGAGGTCCATTTACTTATGGAGGTATTTTACCCGATGGTTCCAATGGTGGAGAATGGGGTGTTGGCGGTTTTGATTCTGGTGTTTTAACGGTGACTGCGCCACCTGCTCCTGGAAATGATGAATGTGACAACGCTGTTGCACTTACCGTTAATTCGGATTTTGCTTGTGCCACAGTGACAGCAGGAACAACAGTTTCTGCTACTGCGTCGGCTCAGACTGATGATGTCACTGGTACTCCCAATAATGACGTATGGTTTACTTTTGTAGCAACAAATGCGAGTCATCGGGTGTCCCTTTTAAACGTTAGTGCAGTAATTGGCAGTGCTACCGACATGGGTATGGGTGTTTATGATTTAACAGGAGGTTGTGGCAGTCTTGTGTTTGTCGATGACAGTGACCCTAACACCCTAGACTTATCTGGTCTTAACATAGGGACAACATATACGATCAGGGTTTATGGTTGGGCAGATAGTTCATCAGCTCAAGCCACATTCGATATTTGCGTTGGTACACCACCAATTGGAGATGATTGTAGTAATCCTATAGTTGCTGGTGCCTTACCTTATAATGATTCAGATGATACAGCGAATTATAATGACATTTATTCTGGTGGCCCAGGTACTGGATGTGGGACAACAAACAATTATTTAAACGGAAATGATGTTGTGTATTCCTATACAGCAACTTCAGATACATCTATTAATATTAGTTTAACGTCTATTGGTAGTACTTACGCCGGTGTATTTGCATATGATAATTGTGCAGATATTGGAACCCAATGTGCTGTAGAAGGAGACTTTAATGGAAGCTCAACTGCGGACTTAGAATTTGACATGCCTGTAGTCAATGGAGAAACTTATTATTTTGTAATTTCTACTTGGGCTTCTCCTCAGAGTACCTCTTATACCTTAGATATTACAGAAAATACATGTACAGACGCTACAGTTAATTATACGGTCGTTAATGATTGTGCTGTTAGTGGTGGTTTTAATATTGAGGTTGAAATTACAGATATGGGCTCTGCAACAGATATTACTTTAAGTGATGATCAAGGTAGCTCTACGCAAGCTGTTACTGCAACTGGCACTTACACTTTTGGACCCTATGTGAATGCAACCGATGTCGTTATCACTGTGACAGATGATAATGACTCCAATTGTATTCAGAATAGTGGGGCTTTAACTCAAGCTGCATGTCCACCAGACAATGTAGATTGTGGTACGGCCGAAGTTGTAACCGTAGGTATAAATGTACCTGGTCCAACGGTTAATGGAACTAATGTTGGTGCCGGAGATTCAGGTGTTGCTGACCCAAGCTGTAACGCCTTTTATGTCACTGATGATATTTGGTACAGTTTCACTACACCAGCCGATATAGATGAGTTAACAATAGATATTGCATCTTCTGGTTTTTCTTCGACCATTGCCGTCTTATACGATAATTGTATAGATTTGAATGAGGTAGCTTGTAATCAGCAATTTGTTAGTGCTCCTACAATCGTGTTTTCAGGATTAGCGGCTAATACAAATTATATATTAAGACTTTATGATTTTAGTGGTGATGACGCAGGACCTATTAGTTTTAATATTAGTGCATCTACTACACTGGGTATAGATGGAGTAGACCCTGCAGCTTTTACCTATTATCCTAATCCGGTAAAAAATACGCTGACCTTAAACGCTCAGAATACCATAGAGCATGTAACGATGTATAATATGCTTGGTCAAGAAGTATTAAGAGCTATTCCTAATACTGTAGATAGTCATATCGATATGTCAGGTTTACAAACAGGGACGTATTTTGTAAAAGTTACTATTGCCAATAGTACAAAAACAATCCGGGTCATTAAACAATAACCGTTTGTATTGATAACTAATAAAAGCCGCTTTTAAGCGGCTTTTTTATGTTAAAATGCAATTGAACAAAATAGACGAAAGACTTCATCGCTAAATTTCAGCTGGAACGTTTTAACTTATAATTACTTATAAAGGGACATCGCTTAATCGTTTTTTTGTGTTTTTAATCGATTAGCAGGATTGATACCTTAATTTCATGAATAATTAGCATACTTTAAGAGGATACTAACTTTAATTTAGCTTTACATGAAAAAAATTACGTTTATTCTATTATTTTCTTTGATTTATGTAGTGGGGTTTTCCCAAGGAGAAGATTGTAATAACCCAATTGTTATTAATTCTCTTCCTTATAATACTACAGATGATACCTCAAATTACGGTGATAATTATGGTACGACAGATCGACCTGCCCTTGGAGGTGAGCAATATGTCGATGGTACTGGAGATGCCAATTATTTAACAGGTGATGATGTTACTTACGCATTTACACCCAGTGCCGATGGTACATATAGTTTTGAATTATCAGGAATAGGTACCTGGGTAGGCTTTTGGCTTTTTGAAGGTTGTCCTTTTACGTCTATTGTTGCGAGACACACCGCAACTGGCTCAGGAACGAGATCACTTCCTTCGCTTAATTTGGTATCTGGAACGACTTATTATTTGGTCATATCTACATGGCCTTCACCTCAAACCACATCGTATACTTTAGATGTAAGTCAAATAACGTGTCCTGCCCCATCTTCTCAAGATGCAACAAATATCACGACCGATTCGGCAGATTTGTCATGGACAGAAAATGGAGCGGCTACAGTTTGGGACATAGAAATCGTCGATATCACTGCAGCAGGAACCGCAACGGGGACACCTACTGTAACAGGAGTTACCAACCCTTACACGGCTATGAGTTTAACACCAAACAATGATTATGAATATTATGTTAGGGCTGACTGTAGTGGTGATTTTTCTGATTGGGTGGGACCTTTTGCTTTTACTACTTTGGCAACCTGTCCAGTGCCAACAGCATTAACAGCTACCAATATTGCTCCTGATAGTGCAGATATAAGTTGGACAGCAGGAGGTACTGAAACTTTATGGAATATTGAATTAGTTGATATCACAGCGATGGGCACAGCGACAGGGACTCCAACGTTTAGTGGTGTTTCCAATCCTACAGCTTTAATGGGGCTAACCGCTGATAACGCCTATGAATATTATGTACAAGCAGATTGTGGTGGAGGTGATGTCTCTGATTGGGTAGGACCTTTTGCATTTACCACACCATGTACTGCGATTTCAGCACCATATACTGAAGATTTTGAGGCCTTTACAGTGTCCTCCGCAGGACTTAGCAATGAAAATTGTTGGAATGCGACGAATATAGGAGGATATGTTTGGGAAGTTGCTGCAACTACAGATACGTCCTCTACAGGCACAGGCCCAGGATCTGGTGTCAGTGATGGAAATTATTTATTTACGGAAGCCACCTCAGGTTCTCAAGGGGATGCCATCGATCTTACTTCTCCATTAGTTGACTTAACACCATTGACAGCCCCAGGCTTATATTTTGATTATCATATGTTCGGATCTGATATGGGGACATTAGAAGTCATTGTAAGTTCAGGTGGTATGGATACCACAGCATTTACACTTTCAGGTGAGCAGCAAACGGATGAATCAGACCCCTTTATTACACAGTTTGTAGATTTATCGCCATATGCAGGACAAACAGTCTCCGTAACATTTAGAGGGACTAAAGGACCTGATTTTAGAAGTGATATGGCTGTTGATAATGTGATATTCAATGAGGCTCCATCATGTTTTGCAGAAGCTGGTACGTTGACGGCTGATGCAACACCAGTTCAATTAGATGGTATAACAACGATCAGTGCAACACCAAATGGTGATATTGTCGTGCCACCAGATTATGACGTTACCTATGTATTGACGTCACCAGGTTTGGTTATTGAAGCAGCAAGTGCTACACCAAGCTTTGATGTTACTGTTGCGAATGATTATATCATTCATACGTTGGTGGCCGAGACCACGGATAATACAGATCCCAACTTTTTGGATTTAAGTGTCATCGTTTTTGGAACCACTACAGGTACAGATGTATTAGATATCGTTGCCAATAATATGCTTTGTGCGGCTTTAGATGTTACTGGCGCTCCAATTACAGTGGGCTGTATCGTAGATGCAGGTACTTTAACTGCTGATGAAACGCCAGTTCAATTGGATGGTACAACTACGATTAGCGCAACACCAAATGGTGATAGCGTCGTACCAACAGATTTTGATGTTACCTATGTATTGACCTCACCAGGTTTAGTTATTGAGGCCGCAAGCGCTACCCCTAGTTTTGATGTGACCGTTGCGAATGATTACATCATTCATACTTTAGTGGCCGAGACTACAGATAACACAGATCCCAACTATTTAGATTTAAGTGTCATCGTTTTTGGAACCACTACGGGGACAGATGTTTTGGATATTGTAACTAATAATAGTCTTTGTGCGGCTTTAGATGTTACTGGAGCACCAATTACAGTAGCGGAATGTATCGCAGATGCTGGTACCTTAACTGCCGATGCAGCTGCAGTTCTTCTAGATGGCACAACAACAATTAGTGCAACACCAAATGGTGATATTGTTGTGCCAACAAATTATGATGTTACCTATGTACTGACCTCACCAGGTTTGGTTATTGAAGCAGCAAGTGCTACACCGAGTTTTGATGTCACTGTTGCGAATGATTATATCATTCATACGTTGGTGGCTGAGACCACGGATAATACAGATCCCAACTTTTTGGATTTAAGTGTCATCGTTTTTGGAACCACTACAGGTGCAGATGTATTAGACCTTGTTACTAATAACATGCTTTGTGCGGCTTTAGATGTTACTGGAGCATCGGTTTCAGTATTAGATATAAGCTCACTTCCTGAATTGTTAATCGTAGATTTGACGGTAACAAATGAGGTTACGATCACAGCAGGAGCTGGATTATCATTAGCTACAGATAGTGGAAGTGATACCACAGGCTGTTTACTTGCTGATTTTTTCGTAAACGCAGGTACTCAGAGTATAGATCCAACTCTTGTTACTGGAACACTGACCTCTGCATCAGAAACTTCAGATAGTTCGCCAGATCTTTTTCGAGGAGGTACTGGAGGTATAGATGTAGGACTGAATATTTGGACCTATACGAACGATCCAACATCAAACTTTACAGTCGGTCAAGTAGCATTTTCTGGACAAGGAACATGGACGTTGACTACAGATGAGTATAATGCATTTATCACTGCACCGACCAGCGGCGCCATCTATTTCCCTGCGGATACGACGGATGATATTCCAGGGGCGACATTGATTGGAGGGTATACTGTTGCATTACCGCTTAGTGTACCTGAAGTGGAGGGCAATGCGTTTTCTTACTATCCTAATCCTGTAGAAAATACATTGACTTTAAAAGCTCAAAATACTATTGAGACTGTTACGATGTATAATATGTTAGGCCAAGAAGTGTTAAGAGCGACTCCTAACAGCGTGGATAGTAATATTGATATGTCAGGTTTACAAACGGGCGCGTATTTTGTAAAGGTAACTATTGCCAATACGACTCAAACCGTACGTGTCATTAAGCAATAACGTTTTTATCATTAATTAACAAAAAGCCGCTTTTAGCGGCTTTTTGTTAATTAATACTTCTTAATAAAAAAGGACTAAATTCTATTTTGCATGGTTTTAAGGGTTTATCTTTTAATATTAGCTTTTGTAGCTTGGTTTAAGGCAGAGTCCCAAATTAGTTTTGTCAATAGTGCCCAAGAATTAGGTATTAGTATTGCTTGTGGTAATACCTATTTAGGCAATGGAATTAGCTTTTTTGATTACGATAACGATGGTTGGGATGATATTACAATAGCTTCAGCGGATGGAGACCCTATAAGATTTTTGAAAAACATCAACGGCAATTTTGTAGAACAAGTATTGAACATTCCTATGAATAACTGGAAAAACAAGCAAATCAATTGGGTCGATATTGACAATGATGGTGATAATGATTTGTTTGTAACGAGTGATAGTAGTTCTAATCGATTGTATGAAAATATGGGTAATATGATCATGAACGATATCACCCAAAGCTGTGGAATGCTTACGGATGTTTTCTATACCTATGGTGCATCCTGGGGCGACTATAATAATGATGGTTATTTGGATGTGTTTTTAAGCATCAGGGATTTTGATGTGCCAAATATTTTATACAAAAATAATGGCAATAATACCTTTACCTTGGTCAACACAGAAGCCGGGTTATTGAATACAGGATTTTTATCATTTTGCTCGGCCTTTTTCGATTACAATAAGGATGGTTTTCAAGATATCTATGTATCCAATGATAAGACCTATAACCCCAATTTGTTATATAAGAATAATGGAGATGGCACATTCACTGAGGTTGGTGAAATCTCAGGCTCAAATGTGTCTATTGATGCTATGTCCGTGACTATTGATGATTATAATTATGATGGTTGGTTAGATATTTACATCACAAACGATATTCCAGGTAATGCGTTATTAAAGAACAATGGAGATGGCACCTTTACCAATATGGCACAGCAAACCCAAACGACCTTTAATAGTGTGGGCTGGGGTGCTGTATTTCTAGACGCGGATAATGATAGGGATTTGGATTTGTATATGAGCGGCGATCACAATGGTTCTGTCGCAGATTATTTATCATCTGCATTTTATGAGAATAATAATGACGGTACTTTTAACCTTAATAATGATGCTATTCCCGATGACTTCGCTATAAGTTATTCAAACGCTATAGGGGATACCGATAACGACGGTTATCCTGAAATTGTGGTAAATAATATAAATCATGACAACATCTTTCTTTGGAAGAATAGTACTCCACAAACAAATAATTGGCTAAAAATTAAGCTGGAAGGGACACAAAGTAATAAAAATGGTATAGGCTCGTTTATCGAGATTTCTGTAAATGGAGAAAAGCAGTATCGCTATACATTGTGTGGTGAAGGCTACCTTTCACAAAATTCTGCCACAGAAATTTTTGGACTTGGGAGTCATGCGCTTGTGGATTATGTTAAGGTCAAATGGTTGAGTGGCATAGAAGATATCATCTATGATATAAACACTAATGAAGAATTATATATTGTTGAAGGCTCAACCTTGTCCCTAAATGAGCCTATAAAAAATGTGTTCAAGGTTTATCCTATTCCTACCAAGAATATGCTAAACATTAAAGGGACGGAGGTTATTCTTCGATTAGAGGTCATTAATCAACTGGGACAACGTGTGTATAATGATACACCACATACGCTTAAGACCAAGGTAGATTTATCAGGCGTATCAAAAGGTATTTATGTGGCACAGATCGTTTCGCCCGTATCGAGCGAATCTATTCAAATAATCAAGGACTAAACTTAAGCTAAGTTGTATGCTTTGATTACCTTTATGCCTATGAAAGGTATTCTATTTTCTTTTATCATTCCCGTTTATAATCGACCTGAAGAAATCGATGAACTACTGAATAGTTTTGCCCAATTGGATGGTGATTGCAACCATGAAATAGTGATTGTAGAGGATGGTTCTGATATGGATTGCAAACATATTGTGGACAGGTATAAAGGTCAATTGAATATAGCCTACTATTTTAAGGAAAACTCTGGACCAGGGGATTCTAGAAATTTTGGGATGCGGAAAGCAAAAGGCGATTATTTTATCATATTAGACTCGGACGTCATTTTGCCTTCGAGTTATCTATTGGAGGTTAATGCTTTTTTAACTAAAAGCTATTACCATTGTTTTGGCGGACCTGATGCGGCGCATGACTCATTTTCTAATCTTCAAAAAGCCATAAATTTTGCAATGACCTCTTTTATTACAACTGGTGGCATAAGAGGCGGTAAGCAGCGTTTAGAGGGATTTCAACCTAGAAGCTTTAATATGGGCCTGTCTAGGGAAGCGTTTAGAGATTCAGGTGGATTTGGAAGCATACACCCGGGCGAAGATCCAGATTTGTCCTTACGCTTAAATAAATTGGGATATAAAACAACTTTGATAGAGCGCGCTTATGTATACCACAAGCGTCGTATATCGTGGTCTAAATTTTATAAACAGGTACATAAATTTGGTTTGGTGAGACCCATACTTAATCAGTGGCACCCCAATTCCAAAAGCCTGGTATATTGGTTCCCGACACTGTTCTTATTGGGTTTTTGTGTTTCGTTAGTACTTTTTATTTTTAGGATGAGACTTCCTTTGTATTTATATCTTTTTTATTTTGTATTGGCATTTACTTTGGCACTAATTTCAACTAAAAATATTGGGGTCGCTTTGCAATCGGTTTTAGCTGTTATCATCCAGTTTTTTGGTTATGGCTATGGTTTTCTTAAATCGACGTTTAATCTTTTGGTTTTGAGGAAAAAACCAAGGGAGGCGTTTCCTAAATTGTTTTTTTAGATAGCTATGAGTTCTAAAAACACGTCAAACATATTTAACAGCTTAAAGCAGCGAAACGTAAAGCGTTTTAGCCTATTTATTGCTATTGCCTTTATATTTCTAATTATTTCTAAGCTTTCGAATGATTATAAACAATTGATAAAGCTCAAGGTGAATTTAGCACATATTGAAGAAGAAGTAATACTTCAACAAGACTCTTCAAATGTTATTGACATTTTTGTGGAGGCTAAGGGATTTGCTCTGGTACCCTACGTTTTTAATAATTATAAGACCATAGTTTTAGATTCAAAGACTGACATAATTACCAAGCCCACACATTATATATTCGATGTGCAGAAACATAAATTTCTTATCCAAGAACAACTAGGATCGTCCTATACGTTACTGTCCATGACCCCTGATACGCTAATATTACCCTATTCAAAAAGAGCTTCGAAGTATATTCCTGTGATTCTGAATGCCAATATTCAATATGCGACAGGATTTGATATCATTGGGGATTTTAGATTCAGTATAGATAGTGTTAAAATAGTTGGACCAGAGGATAAAATCAAAAATGTAGCCACCGTATCGACGAAGGAATTAAAACTAAGTAAGGTAAATAGTTTGATCGATGAGGATATCGAATTGGATGAGATTAAAGGGGTAGACGTATTTCCTGAGACGGTCAACGTAAAGGCAGAGGTAAAGCGCTTTACCGAAGGTACCATTGAAGTACCAGTTACTATAACTGGGGCGCCAAAAGATGTGACTATTAATTTTTTTCCTAAGACGGTTACGATTTTGTACTATGTGGATTTGGACAGTTATGGTTCAATTTCGGCTGGTGATTTTAAGGTAGAATGTGATTTTAACCAAATTGAGGGAGACCAAACGTATTTCGTGCCAAAAATCACAAAAAGCCCTAACTTTATTAAGCGCATCACCATTAAACAAAGGCGCATAGATTTTATAAAACTATAAAATGATAGTAGTCGGTCTTACAGGTGGAATAGGTAGTGGTAAAACCACAGTAGCTAAGTGTTTCGAGTCTTTCGGCATTCCAGTCTATATCGCTGATACAGAGGCTAAAGCATTAATGAATCGATCAAAAGTCATTAAAAGGAAACTCATCCAGCTTTTTGGACCATCGGCATATGTTAATGGCCAATTAAATCGGGAATATTTGGCCTCTAAGATATTTAACGATAAAACCCTTCTATCTGAGATGAATGCCATTGTACATCCCAAAGTCGCCTCGCATTTTAAACGATGGTTAAAAAAACAGGACGCTCCCTATGTTATAAAAGAAGCTGCCATTATTTTTGAAAACAACCTTGAGTATCAATACCATTATATTATTACCGTTATTGCGGATGAGGCTTTGAGAATAGAGCGCGTTATAAAACGCGATGGTGTATCGGCCGAAAAAGTTAAAGCCATTATGCAGAACCAACTTTCTGATAAAGAAAAGATTAAAAAGTCGGACTTTGTTATAGAAAACAATGACTTAGATATTTCAAAAAAACAAATACAAGATATCCACTCAGCCATTCTCAGAAAAATAAAAAAACCTTAGCCATTCTGTTTGTTAATGTAAGGTTAAACATAATTTGTGCTAAATGTTAAAATGTTAAATTTGGCTGATGGGTAAAAGACTATTCATCTTATTAGTGGTTTTAATGAGTTTATCGCTCATAGGAATCATCTTTGTACAATCATTTTTTATTAACAATAGCTTAGAAAATGAGGAAAAGAATTTTACCCTTAGTGTTACTAGGGCTCTAAGTTTTGTGTCTAGAGACATACAGGACTACGAGATTAGAAAGTTTTATGGTTTAATTCAGCCTTATATTGCTGATAACAGGGAACCCGACTCTACAGCCATTAGGCAGCTTTATATTGCTAGAGACGACGATGTTACTGATGAGACCATTATACACCGTAACACCATATTAGAAGAGCGTTTTAAAGTGCCTTCTTTGTTCTTTGAAATTGATGCAGACAGTATTGATGTTAGTAATTTTACAAGTGAGCGTTCCACAGAACGTTTTAACAGATCATTAGATGGTGAATTAGGAATTAAACCGACCAAAAGTTTAGTTGAATTTTCGAATCTTCCTGAGATAGATAAGCAGGCTTACGAAGATACGTTCAAAACCTTGTTAAGGGAAGTTCCAATCTATAAAAGAGTAACGGCCTTGCAGGTCGAAACATTACTACGAAGGGAATTAAAAAGCGAAGGCATTGATCTCGATTTCGAGTTTGCCATATATGACGATGATTTGGCTACGAAAGTGCTGACAAGAAATTTCAATAAAAGCAATGCCTATTTTGGAATACCAATTTTTTTGGATAGCAATAGTGAAAGTAATTATAGGCTTTGGGTAGACTTTCCGCATAGAAAGAAGTTTTTATTGTCATCTATACTATGGATGATCCTTTTGTCCATATTATTTACAGGTGTTATCATAGTTGCGTATTCAAGCGCTATTTATCAGTTGATAAAGCAACGTCAAATATCACAGATAAAGACGGACTTTATTAATAATATGACACACGAGTTTAAAACTCCAATAGCAACTATAAACTTGGCACTAGATGCCATAAAAAACCCCAAGATTATAGCTGATCAGGACAAAGTAAAGCGCTATTTAGGCATGATTAAGGATGAGAATAAACGTATGCATGCACAAGTAGAAAACGTATTGCGAATATCTAAGTTAGAGAAAAACGAACTCAATATAAGTAAGGAACGTTTAAAGTTACACGACTTAATCGCTGATGCGGTTACCCATGTAAAGCTCATTGTAGAGGATCGAAATGGTTATGTCAATACACATTTTGATGCAGCTAAATCATCAGTTTTAGCTAATGATACACATTTTACAAATGTAATCGTTAATATATTGGACAATGCCATTAAATACTCAGATGATGCCCCTAAAATAGATGTATATACCGAAAATATTGGTAACAATATCATTTTGAAAATCGCTGATCAGGGTAATGGTATGAACAAACAAGTCGCTAAGCGTGTGTTCGAGAAGTTTTACAGAGAACACACCGGCAATGTACATAATGTAAAGGGACATGGGCTAGGTTTGGCTTATGTGAAACGCATAGTAGATGATCATCAAGGTCATGTATCAGTAGAAAGTGAAAAGGGAAGAGGCAGTACTTTTATTATAAAGCTGCCATTAATATCATAAAAACGAGTTATGGAAGAACAAAACAAGAAAATTCTTTTGGTAGAAGACGATCCAAATTTTGGAACTGTTTTAAAAGATTATTTAATGATGAACGATTACGACGTTGTCCATGCCAAAAATGGAATGGAAGGTTTTGAAAAGTTCAAAAAAGATGATTACGATCTATGCATATTAGACGTCATGATGCCTTATAAAGATGGCTTTACATTGGCCAAAGAGATTCGTGAAAAGAATACCGATGTACCAATCATATTTCTTACGGCGAAGGCCATGAAAGAAGATGTGTTAAAAGGGTATAAGGTGGGTGCCGATGATTATCTCAATAAGCCTTTTGACAGTGAGGTTTTATTGATGAAAATAAAAGCTATTATGCAGCGTAAGGCCACGGACTCTGTGGCAGATAGCAAGCAGTTTGAATTTAAGATTGGACGTTTCGATCTTAATTCTAAGCTTCGGTTTTTAAAATTAGATGGAGGAGAACCCACTAAATTGTCTCCAAAAGAAAACGAATTGTTACGTTTGTTAGCATTGCACGAAAATGACTTGATGCCTAGAGAATTGGCATTAACAAAGATATGGAGAGATGATAATTATTTTACGTCTAGAAGTATGGACGTGTATATTGCCAAGCTCCGTAAGTACCTAAAACCAGATCCAAAAGTAGAAATATTGAATATTCATGGGGAAGGCTTTAGGTTAGTCATCAATAAAGACAGTTAATTCTAGCGATATATCCGGCCTCGAGCCGGATTTTTTTTACAATAGATTTTCAATATAACGTATGATCTCGTCGGTGGCGGTTTTATAATCAAACCAAGCTATGCTTGTGTCTTTTCTAAACCAAGTCAATTGCCGTTTGGCAAAGCGTCTTGTATTTTTCTTTATTTCTGAAATAGCAAAGTCTAAGGTATAGGTCCCTTCAAAGTATTGAAATAACTCTTTATAACCAACAGTATTTAAAGCATTTAACTGTCTATAGGGAAATAAACGTTTAGCCTCTTCAACAAGCCCATCCTTAACCATTATATCCACACGCTGATTAATTCTGTCGTAAATGATGGAGCGTTCAGCATTTAATCCAATGGCGATGGTTTTAAAAGGACGCGCTTTCTCGGGATTTGTTAGAAATGAAGAGTAAGGTGTATTCGTACCTAAACAGATCTCTAAGGCCCTAATAACGCGTTGGGGATTATCTATGGCAATGGTATCATAAGCCACGGGGTCTAGTGTCTTTAGTCTATTCTGCAAAGATTGGAGCCCCTGTGTGTTAAGCGCTTCGTTGAGATTGGTTCTAATGGTATTGTCGACTTCAGGAAAATCGTCTAGTCCCTTGGTAACGGCTTTGACATATAGACCGGAACCTCCAACCATTAGGGCTATGGAATTATGTTTGTGTATATTTTGAATAACACTAATAGCATCGCGTTCAAAATCTCCTACGGTATAATGCTCTTCAACAGATTTGTGTTGTATAAAGTGGTGAATGGCCGATTTTAATTCTTCCGATGAAGGTACAGCAGTCCCGATACACATCTCTTTATAAAACTGCCGAGAATCTGCAGAAACAATTTCCGTATTAAAATGTTGGGCTAATTTTATACTTAGTGCAGTTTTGCCAATGGCCGTTGGTCCAACAACAGATATCAGTGTTTTAGTCATAATGCAACTTGTGTCCACAATTGTAGCAAAATTCCGCTCCATCACGATGATTTTCAGCTAGGCAGTTAGAACAGCATTGCGTATTCGTATGCACGTCGCGTTTACTGAATTTTGTCATTTCTGATGATACAATTCCGGTAGGAACAGCAATAATCGCGTAACCCATAATCATAATCAAAGATGCTATAAGTTGGCCAAGCGGTGTTGCCGGAGCTATATCTCCATAACCCACCGTCGTCAAGGTTACGATGGCCCAATAGACACTTCTGGGGATGCTAGAAAAACCGCTACCTTCCTCACTTTCTACCAAATACATCACGGTGCCCAATATAATGCAAAGAATAACAACAAATAACAAGAAAACACCTATTTTGGCACGACTTGTTTTTAAGGCCCTAATAAAATTAGTGGATGCACCTATATAACGTGTTAATTTTAAGATCCTAAAAACCCTGAGCAGTCGCAATGCCCTCAATGCAACAAGCGAGTGTGTACCAACAAATATTAATGATAAGTATTTTGGTATGGTGGATAATAAATCGATGATACCATAGAAGCTAGTTACATACTTTAGGGGCTTTTTTACTGAAACAATTCTTGCAACGTATTCCATAGAGAATAGTATAGTAATGACCCATTCCGAGATATTTAAGAAATCATGGAATCGTTCATCGAGGCTCTTAACGCTTTCTATCATTACTAAAACGATACTAGCGAGAATGGCAATTAGTAGAACGACATCAAAAAATTTACCCGAAGGCGTATCGGCCTCATAAATAATTTCATGAAGTTTAGATCGCCATGTATGTTTTGTATTGGGTTCCATAGTTTAAAAGTACGAAAGAAAAGTTAGTTGCCTAAATCTACAATTTTTAGACGTTTGTTCTTTCGCATATAACTTTGAATAATATGCTGGGTATCTCTGTTATTCTGCATTGGAGTAATGAGTGATTCCAAAATATCCTGATTGTTTATCTGGTAATTGAGATCAAAAAAACCAATACCTCTGAACGTACCATCTTTAATAAGAATCACACTTTTTTCATCAATGTCCCGTCCTCTATCTATCAGAATCATATCTTTATTGTCATAGCTATTTTTTTCAATAACTACTCGTGCCCGTTTATTGTATGTCTCGGGATCTTCTTTATTGATGCAAGCGCCAAAACAGTCTTCTATGCCATGGTTAAAACAGCTGCTTTCTGTTTTTTCTAAACCACAAAGCTTGTTACAGAGCTCATAGGTTTCCACCATTCGATTCATAAAAGAAATACCGCTTTTTCTATTAGTAAAGGTAGTGATGGGCTTTACTCCTTTTTTAAGTTGACTTATTCTAAGATTAACGTAGCCATTATCATCTATAAAGCTATATAGACCTTGAGAAAATTGATTGTGTTTTAGGGCTCTGTTTAAAATGGGTTTATTCGTTTTAATCTCCTCACTCTCCTTTAGAAGAGCTACAAGTTCACTACCCGTTTTTTCATATGTAACAGCAGCGACCTGTACCTGAATCTTCTTTGATTTAGAGTTTTTATTGGTAAAGTGCTGCGTAATGCGTTTTCTAATATTGTTGCTTTTACCGATGTAGATGATATTGCCATTGGCATCATGAATATAATAGACGCCAATATCACTTGGCAATTCTTCAATAATGTCTTTAAGGTTGGGTGCTAACTTAGATTGTTTTTCAATTTTTATAGCATCTTTTATAATGGTTTTGTCGGTATCCTTACTCAATAACATTTTGAAAAGCTTTACCGTTGCCATAGCATCCCCATTAGCACGGTGTCTATCACTCACCGGAATACCGAGAGCACGTGTTAATTTTCCCAAGCTGTAAGATTCCATATCTGGGATAAGTCGTTGAGATAATTCTACGGTACAAAGCGTTTTGCGCTTAAAAGGAAACCCCAAGCGCTTAAACTCGGTCTTTAAAATACGATAGTCGAACTCTGCATTATGTGCTACTAGGATACAATTTTCAGTAATTTCAACAATACGCTTAGCCACTTCGTAGAATTTGGGAGCGTTCCTTAGCATATTAGAATTTATCCCTGTAAGATTAACTACAAAAGGTTGAATCTCGCGTTCGGGATTAACTAAGGAAATGAATTGGTCGGTAACCTTGTGACCATCAAAACGGTAAATTGCAATTTCGGTGATTCCTTCTTCGTTGTACTTACCACCCGTAGTTTCTATGTCTAATATTGCGTAAATTAGTTAAAAGTTAAAAGTTAAAAGTTAAAAGTTAAAAGTTAAAATATAATTTGCTCACTGCTCACTGCTCACTGCTCACTGCTTACTGCTTACTGATAATTCCTTGCACCAAAGATACTACTTCCTACACGTATCATAGTACTGCCACAATCGATTGCTAATTGGTAATCCCCACTCATGCCCATACTTAAGGTTTGAAGTTGGGAGTTTGGAGATTGGAGCGTTTTCAGATGATCAAAGGTGGTCTTTAAAAATTTAAATTCTTCCTCCACTTGCTTTATATCATCAGTAAATGTTGCCATGCCCATTAATCCAATAATAGTAACGTTTTTTAATTCTAAAAATTCTTCGGATAGGAGTAAAGCAGAGGCCTCTTCTGGGGACATACCGAATTTACTGTCTTCTTTGGCGATTTTAATTTGTAGCAAACAATTTATGATTCTATCGTATTTCATGGCTTGCTTATTAATTTCATTCAATAACTTAAAGCTATCTACGCCGTGAATTAAACTCACAAACTCAGCCATATATTTTACTTTATTCCGCTGTACATGACCAATCATATGCCACTGAATATCCTTTGGCATTTGTTCGTGCTTTTCAACCATCTCCTGGATTTTATTTTCTCCGAAAATTCGTTGGCCAGCGTTATAGGCTTCCATTAAGTCACTTACGGGTTTCGTTTTTGAAACAGCCACTAAAGTGACATGCTCTGGTATAGCTGATTTTATGTTTTCAAGGTTTTGTTTTATGCTCATTTATCTCTTTTCCTTATTAATGGGATTTTAGATTCTGAAACAACAGATTGTACTAATTATGACAGTCTAGAATGACATAAGGCGTCAATACTCATAAATTGTAATTCCACTTCTAAGTTTGGGTAATATGTAGGTGCTTTTTGGAGGCATTTTAAGACCCTCATCCGCTATTTCCTTCATTTGTTGTACTGTTGCAGGACACATGCCAAAGCCTACTTTAAAATCCCCACTGTCAACACTGCTTTTAATGGTAATCATTTCATGTCTGCCATGAACGTACTCAATTCTATTATCGTTTCGTAAATCATCTATACCCAATACAGGTTTTAAAATCGTCTTGTAAAGTAGCTGTGCATCTAACTTATCGAGCGCTGTATTGAACGTATAGTTAGCTTTTCTTAGATAGAGCGAATAAAACTCACCGTCTAAGTACATACTAAAATGGTGAGGTTTGGAGGGCTGATAGGGAACCGCACCGCGATTTTCTATCCTAAAATGAGTGTCGAGCTCGATAAGAAATTCTTCTTTTGTCAACCCATTTAAATCTTTGACCAAACGGCTGAATTCTTGAATAACCAAATCCGATTCCGGGATGAGGTAAGACATGAAAAAATTATAGGATTCCGAACCATCATGGTTAAGGTTGTTCTCCTTTTCATCCTTGTACAAGAGATAAGAAGAAGCTGATCTATGGTGACCATCTGCGATATAAATGGTCTCCATTTTTTTAAATTCTTCCTGGATTATCGCAATGGTCTCTTCATTATCAATTTTCCACAGATAGTGTGTGTCCCTGTAGGTCATGGTAAACTCAAACTCGGCATGACCTTTTTGGGTATCTTTAATAATATCTGAAATCACTGTGTTATCTGGGTAGGTCAATAATACGGGTTCTGCATTAAAACCGACAGTTTGAAGATAATTTTTAAAGGTTTGTTCACGCTTGGAGATGGTGTCTTCGTGTTTTTTGATGATATCTTTTTCGTAATCTTCGGCACAGGTAGCTGCAATAATGCCATTAAAAACCTGTCGATGCCTGTTGACTATTTTGTAGACATATAATGAGGGCTCTTGATCGGTTAGAAAAATACCATCTTCCTTGAACTCCTGATAGCGATTTCTTACCAGTTTGTAGCGTTCTTTGCCAGTAACTTCTTGTGAATACTTATAACCGGGATTTACAATATGGAGAAAACTGTAAGGGTTATAGTCCATACGCGATTCGCGTTCTTCTATGGTATAACTTTGATACGGACGCGCAGCGACTAAACCAACAATAGCCCTAGTAGGTTTTACTGCTTTAAAAGGAATAATTTTTGCCAATTAATTTCTATTAGTTTTGATAAATTTATTTGGATCCAGATATCCAGCTCGATCTGCCGAATAGTCATCTCCAATAGCCATACCTAATGAATCTCTGATTTCAAAGCGTAAATGGGTATGATATAATTTATTACATGTGATAATGGTTCCAATCTGTTCACCTTTTTTTATAAACTGATTGGGTTTTACCAGCATTTTGTTGCAATGTGCATATAAAGATTCATATAAATGTCCATCCAACAAATGAACGATTCTTATAACATTACCCCATTTATTAAGATTCGCTTTTGCTTCAGTTATGTAACCATTTCCTATGGCATAAACAGGTTTATCCAAATATATGTTTTCTGCACCAACGGCGTTCGAGTTATCGGCAAGATTATTATTAGCACCAAATTTCTGTGTGTTGAAATTCCTCATACCCATAATATTTGATTTTGTAATAGGGAAATCAAAATCTTTTGCGATGTATTGAGGATTATTTAGAAATAATGATTTATAATCAATGTCGTTGCTTATTTCTACTTCGGATTCTAGATTTAAACCCTCATCGTTAGGATTAGACCCGTCTGTAGTTGGCTCTCTGTTTTGGTTGCAGGAGAAAATGACTATTGTACATATTAGGTATTTAAGAATCCTATTCATTCATTATGAAAACTGGCCAGAAACTTTTTCGGCTTTCCTACTTTCAGAATAATCGTAAAAACCTTCACCGGATTTTACACCTAATTTACCAGCTCTTACCATATTAACCAAAAGCGGACAAGGCGCATATTTTGGATTCTTAAAACCGTCGTACATAACATGTAATATGGACAAACAGACATCCAAACCTATAAAATCTGCCAGTTGCAAAGGTCCCATAGGATGCGCCATTCCTAATTTCATAACGGTGTCAATTTCTTGGACGCCAGCAACACCATTGTACAGCGTTTCAATAGATTCGTTAATCATGGGCATTAAAATTCGATTCGCTACGAAGCCAGGATAGTCATTAACTTCGGTTGGAACTTTACCCAGAGTTTTGGATAACTCCATAATGGTTTTAGTGACTTCATCACTAGTGTTATAACCGCGAATGATCTCTACCAACTTCATGATAGGCACGGGGTTCATAAAGTGCATGCCGATGACCATATCTGGTCTGGAGGTAACTGCAGCAATTTGAGTAATGGAGATAGACGACGTATTTGTGGCTAGAATGGTATCCTCTCCACAAGCTTCATCCAGTTGCTTAAAGATGTTTAGCTTTAGATCTACATTTTCTGTTGCAGCTTCCACAACTAAACCTGCATATTCGACTCCTTCCGCGATATCTGTAAATAGAGTAATATTCCCTAAAGTCTCCTGTTTATCGGCTTCAGTGATTTTTTCTTTGGCCACCATACGATCCAAATTTCTCGAAATGGTGTCCACACCTTTTTTAAGGGATGCTTCGTTAATATCTATAAGTTGTACTTTAAATCCAGATTGCGCAAAAGTATGGGCAATTCCGTTTCCCATGGTTCCTGCTCCAATTACGGCTACGTTTTTCATATGAATTATTTAGGTGACTGAGGCTCTCTAAGTCACGTTGTATTAATACTATGGTCACTTCGAGAGCCTCAGTGACAAGTTTTTGTAATAAATTAAAACTGATTAATAATCATGGTGGCCACACGCAATGCTTCAGTACCATCGTGTAAGGTCACTATTGGTTTTGTATTGTTATTGATGGCATCGGCAAACGTCTCCAATTCATCTAAAATCGCATTGTTACTACTAATTTCCGGATTATCGAAATAGATCTGTTTTTTAACCCCTTCTGCATTTTGTAAGATCATATCGAAATCACCAGGTTGTTCAGGTGCATCCTTCATCTTAACGACTTCACATTTTTTCTCAAGGAAATCCACGGAGATATAGGCATCTTTTTGGAAAAAACGGGTTTTGCGCATGTTCTTCAGAGAGATGCGACTAGCTGTAAGATTGGCCACACAACCATTTTTAAACTCTATGCGCGCATTGGCAATATCTGGTGTTTCACTTACTACAGAAACGCCACTGGCAGATATGTGTTTAACAGGGGATTTAACGACGCTAAGAATAATATCGATGTCATGAATCATCAAATCCAAAACAACAGGAACATCCGTACCGCGCGGATTGAATTCTGCTAAGCGATGTGTTTCGATAAACATTGGGTTGTCAATCTTATCGTTTACCGCTATAAACGCAGGATTAAAACGTTCTACATGACCAACTTGCCCTTTAACCCCGTGCTCCGCTACTAAGGTTCTGATGGTTTCGGCTTCCTCAACCGTATTTGTGATTGGCTTTTCAATAAAAATATGCTTTCCCTTGCTAATTGCTTTCTTCGCACAATCGTAATGCGAAAGTGTAGGAGTGACGATATCCACAACATCCACAGCATCTATCAAGTCATCTATTGAATTGAAGTAATTGTACCCAAATTCGTCTACAACACGTTGGGCATTTTCTGGGTCTGCATCATAAAAGCCAACAAGCTCATATTTATTAGATTGATTGAGCAATCTCAGATGAATTTTTCCTAGGTGACCAGCACCGAGAACACCAGCTTTAAGCATGTTTTTGAGTTTTCAACAAAAATAGGCGTTTTAGGTCAAAAATTTAAAAAAGTACATACAAAAAACTGCGAATTCAATAATTGGATTTTAGGATTGGAATTGGCTGTACTTTGAATTAATTTTGTGTGAAACTAAACTAAGATTTGAAAGATACATTTAAGCATAAAGGAATGCGTCAACAATTGGTTGACTCTATCCGGAAACACGGTGGTATAAAGGATGAAGCTGTACTTACAGCGATTAATAAAGTGCCTAGGCATCTTTTCATGGATTCTGGTTTTATTGATCACGCTTATGTAGATAAAGCATTTCCTATTGCCGCAGACCAAACCATTTCGCAGCCTTATACGGTAGCATTTCAAACGGAACTCCTACAAGTTAAATCTGGCGATAAAGTTTTAGAAATTGGTACAGGAAGTGGTTACCAATGTGCTGTTTTAATTGAATTGGGTGCTAAAGTATACAGTATAGAACGGCAACAAGAGCTGTTTAAAAAAACATCTAAGTTCTTACCAAAAATTGGCTATAGAGCCAAAAAATTGGTTTTTGGTGATGGTTATAAAGGGCTGCCAGAAGAGGCTCCTTTTGATGGTATTATCGTCACTGCCGGTGCACCTTTTGTCCCAAAGCCATTATTGAGTCAGCTCAAAGTAGGCGGACGACTAGTGATTCCAGTCGGAGAAGAGGTGCAAACCATGACTCTTTTCATTCGAAAAGGACCCAAGGCATTCGAAAAACACGAATTTGGTCAATTTAGATTTGTACCGCTTCTAGAGAATAAGAATTAATTCACGAACTTTCTGTAAGCTTCTTCACCACCAACAACGGGGAGCGTCAAAGTTGTTTTATCCAGTTCAATGGTTAATTCTGCACCTGGTTTTGGATGAATCGTAAATTCCTGATCACTAGAGAAAATCATGAGCCCAATTTGTTGCCCTGCTTTAATAATTTGATCATCGGGCTGTAACTCAAAATTTACGGTGTAAGAACGGCCTGGTACCAAGTCCTCTTCATCAGTTAAAGATTTATGGTTTTTAGGATCTGCCCAGCCACGTGTTATAATATTCTCCGTGATTTTAGTGGCATCATCATTCCATGGCAACGAGACTAACCAAACCGATAAGTTAGCTGCTGGTCGGTTAGAGGATAGGGTAATACTTATTTTAGGCACTCCCGAAATATGAAGATCACTTTTTAATTTGGGCGTCGCATAAAGCAGACGGTGCTTAGAGGTTTTGGCCTTTGCTAAATCCTTTCCGGAATAGGAAACATCATCGATTAAGGTTTCTCCTGTTTCTATACTTGAATCTAAGGTTAAACCACCTATGGTCATTCCACCAGGCGTTAAATTTAGAGTGACATCTTCAGCGCCAGGATTTGGATAATCGAGATAGGCTGTGGGTTGCTGTCTATCGTCATATTCCCTAACGATATAAGCCTTAGTTCTTTCTTTGTCAACACCGTTGTCTATACCGTGAAGGTACTTGGTAAACCATTTATTCATCATAGCTATAGGTGGTGGGCCTCCATGGCCATTCTGATGGTAATAAATTTGATGAGGTAAGCCTTTTTCTTTCGCTGCCTTGTAGATACGATAACTGTGCTCTGGCATCACGTTCCAATCATTAAAACCATGTGCCATAAGCAATGCTGCTTTCATATTATCCATTTGGTTAAGGTAATCCCGTCCTTCCCAAAAGGTATTATAATCTCCTGTTTGCCGGTCCATACCATCCATCATTTCTGTATCTCGGACAACCTTATTATTCCGAGCGCGTTTGGATTCATCACCGCTATGAATAAAATCGTAAAGCACATCGATATCTTCCCCGAGGTACCCACCTGGTGAACGGACCAGACCATTAGAGCGGTAATAGTGGTAATATGAGGTGTTTGGGGCGATGGGAATAATGACTTCTAAACCTTCAACTCCAGTGGTTGCTGCAGCTAGAGGTAAAGTGCCATTATATGAGGTGCCAGTCATACCCACTTTCCCGGTCGACCAATAAGCTTTTACTTCTTCATTGCCATTGCGTTCGGTATACCCTTTAGCACGTCCACATAACCAGTCGATCACAGCCTTTGGAGCTAAAGATTCATTAGGGCCTCCAACTGTTGGCGCTCCGTCAGATAAACCTGTGCCTGGAGATGACGAATGAACGACAATATAGCCTCTGGGTACCCATTTTCTAATATGTGAGTTTGAAATAATTGGGCGTTGTCCGCGGCGTTTCACTTCTGGGTGTACACGTTCTTTTGATTTGCCACCAAGTTCGCGTTTCACGTCCCACATAATGCCTGGGACATCACCTGCAACTCCAGCAAAGTATGGACTGGTCACATAGATTACGGGAAGTTGTAAACCTTCGGTTTCGGTTTGTTTAGGACGCGTTACAGACACATGCATTCTATCTAGGTCTCCATCACCATCAGTATCAAATGAAGTCTCTACCCAAAGGTCGTGACGCAGCCATTGATCGGGGTTATTGAATGCATCAACGATTTGTGCTTCACCGTCATTAAAAATTGGTTTTGCGTTTTCGGAAGTGTTTTGGGCACAGCTTAGTATTGTAAAAGCTAGAGCTGCAATTAAGAAAGCCTCAGATTTGAATGTTATAGACATCATATTTATTTTTTATAAAAATAAGGACTATCGATTAGTCTCCAAATTCTTTATGATAAGTTTGAGATAATACTATTCTAAATGTCACTTCGAGTGATTTCGTCCCGATAGCTATCGGGATCGAAATTTTATCGAGAACTCGTTTAGATTCCTAAATACTTCTCGATACAAAATTGCTGTCGCAATTTCACTCGAAGTGACATATTTAGAACCGATTAATTTTTAGGTAAATACGCTTCTGGAATAGGATGGCCTTCAGATTCTTGCATCCAGAAGATATTGATGATCCACCAACGCTCCCCATCATTCATTAATTGAATGCTATTGATGCCACGCATAAAGGGCTCCTTGTCATTTTTGTCTTGTAAGGATTTATAAGATTCGTAAGTGCTAAAAACTTGTGTAATATTTCCGAAACTATGTACTTCTCGGTGAAGTTCAATTTCATGAAAACCGTTGTTATACAACCAATTTCCTGAGTTGTTGATATAGTCGTCAGGTGTCATATAACGTGCGGTGTGTTTACCGTCCTTGGTTTTACCACTTGGAATCAACTTGGCATCCTTATGGAAAAGATATCTAAATAATTCCCAATTGCGTTCTACGCCAGCATCACCAGAGATAACGGTATATAAGGTTTCAATAGTGCTATCTAAAGTTGTCACCTGTTTGGAGTAGTCTTTGGTGTCTTCTTGGGCGGAAATACTGAGTGTTAGCGCTAATAAAAGTGTGGTTAGTTTTGACTTCATAGATCTAATAGTTGTTTTGAAAAGGGTCATCAGTTTTGAATTGAATAGGCTGGATTAAATTAATCAATTTTTGATTAGGCTCAATTAATTCTCCTTTTTCATTCCAAAATTTCCAATTTTCAAGATTAATTGAATTTTTTCGATATTTATAAGGACAGCCATCATGACCTTCAACTACTTCATCTGAAATATTATACTCACCTTGAGCGATTTTATATCCATGTGAGCTTTTAAAAGTCCAAACCCCTATACGGTAATTATATTCTATTTCTTGGGCTACGGTTGAACAAAATGTAAGTACATCATTTTTTGCTTTTCCTTCAGAGATGAAACTTTCATAGCCTAGATTGTTATTTGAGTTTTTACAACTCAATAAAACAGTAAGGAAAAATAGAAAAATAAATTTTTTCACAACGTCTCATTTACTAAGTGGTTTCCTGCTTTGTGCCTACGCTAAAGCTATGGCGAAACGCGGACAGCGAACACGGACGCAGGAATGACAGTACTATAAAGTTAAAAGAATTTCAAGCCAAACACAATGGCATCCCCTTGATAGCCGCCTTGGTAGGAGCGTATATAATCAAATCGCAAGAAGCGCCATTTGCCCCAGCCGATATTATCAATCCCAATGGTGAATTCTTGGTAAGGTTTATTATCTGGTGTGGCCAAGTTGTGAGCACCTACAATAAGATTGAAGTTCAATTTGTTCAACAGTGGGACTTTCCCTAAAATAAAGCCATTAAAATCGTGCTCGGCATGCAGTTCGAAATAGCTGTCGTTGGTACTTAAATCGTAATATCCCAGATTATTAAATACATCCGTGTAATTGCCGCGTCGGCTCACATTAATCTGATTGCCATTAAAGTGTTGGAAATCCATAAAGGCAATGTCATCGGCATTAAAGAACTTTCCTGTTCTCATGTTATAGCTAAAGCGACCTTTATCGGCAATATTAAAAGATTGATATAACCTGGCTTTGATTTGATCAAAGTTGTAATCCTCATTTGAAGCATTAAAACCTTTCTCGTAACTCAAGACCAAAGTTGGATATTTATCTGTAGTAACATTGAATTTACTGTCGGGATAGCTCAAATATTTTTGCCCAAAATTAATACGGCCCGTAACATTCAATTTTATAATATTGTGATTATCGAACGGCGCATCAGTACTTGTGGGATCTAAAGGATTATTTGTTAGATAGTCTTGATCAGCTCTTGGGTAAAATGTTTGATTTGTAGTGTTGAAGAGTGGACTTCTATTCTCATAAGCTATATTAGAAAACAACCGAAACCCATTGAACAATTCCTCAGAATAATTCAACTGAATAAAGCGGCGCTGGTAGAGCTTCATGTAATTTTCCTCAAAAAACAGGGTGGCTAAGGTATTACCAAATGGTGTAATAGGATTCGCCGGATTGAATTGCTGCACCTGCTCACCACCGGATAAGGTGATAATACGTCTATTGGTGTTGTTAAACTTATAAGTCAATGAACCGGTAAGGCGTAAACGTTCGTCCGAAAAGCCATATTGTAGCCCAGCGTTAGCTGTGAAATACCGTCTAAAGTCATCATAACGTTGCGTGAAGAACAGATTCACTTTTCCTGTATAGCCTTGTACTGTATTGAATTGAACACCACCCAAAGGGATATCAAAACCTAGACTATAGTCTTTGTAGGAGTTTCTGTAGGTATACCCCAAAAGATCTCCCCACTTGAATTTATTCTCGACGCGATCCACGGAATCCAAGTAAGTTTTAGACTCTCTTACAATTTGAATGCTGTCTTTTTTAATATAATCAGTTTGTTCTTCTAAAGTCAAAGGGACCGGTCTAATTGTTTTCCAGAATAAGGAGTCTTTTTTATTGGCTTCATTTTCAAAAGACACGAGCTCTGCACCAAAATCCTTCCGGGTTAAATTGGTGTTGAATTCATAGTTACTGTAAACTGCAGTAAATCTACCATCACCCTTTATGCCTAATATGCCGTATTTGAAGTCGATACTTTGTGAAATTAGGGCCCATATAGCGTCGCTTTCGGAAAAAGAAAAGCTCTGTTTAAGTGCGATGATATCTACAGCGGGAATTCTGGCCTGTGTTCCGGTAAGCTCCAATTCTATAGCATAAATCGTCCATTGCTCTTCAACAATATAAATCATCCCTGAAAATACCGGGTCATTTTCACGTTTTGGAATGACCGCAATTTTATTGACGAGGTTGCCACGGTCATCGTAAAAAACCCCTTCTAATCGATAGCGATAATAACCAAAGGCATTATTGGCAATAGGGGATACAATTTCGTTTCCAAATTCTATGGTATTGTTATAAATATTAAAATCTACATCTTGTGCGTTATTAAAACTGAAACCATTATCATTACCACTGACTTTTGATGCCGTGATTTTTTCTTTAAGTGCGTTAGGCCTCAGATATTGAATTTTGGAAATGGTTTCGGATAAGTAGATGATACCACTTCTTGTGGAGTCTAAACCACCTCCTAAATCACCGACTTCCTGACCAAGAATCTTCTCTGGGGCATCTTTTATGCGGATGAGTCCACGGGAATAAAAATCTGCCTTGAAGGAATTGATTTTCTCGAGATTTTCTTTGCGTTTCGCAATAACCTGTCTAATAATAGCATTCGCAGGATTATCTTCGGCATCGACTACAACTTCACTTAGAGAAACGGATTCTTCCTCGAGCGTCATATCAATTCTGTAAGGGAATTGTGTAATATTAACGTTCTTTTTTACGGTTTTATAGCCCAGATACGAATACACAATGGTATAGGTTTTAGCCTCAGAAACATTGAGTTCGTAATAGCCGTCGTCATTGGTGGTGGTACCTTTATAAGTATTTTCAACGATAACGTTAACAAAGGGTAGTGGGTTGTTTTTAGTATCGGTTATTGAGCCAATAATTTGGGCCGTGCTTATACTGCTAAAGAGAACACACAGCAAGCTTAGTAAAGTTTTGTTCATTGATTCCAATTGATGGTTACATATATAGACGTACAAATGCAACGAATGGTTGCCTATATTGTTTCAAACATAGATTAAAATTAACAGCAGTAAGGTTATAACAGTCTTAAAATTATCGAAAACTTTTCTTAATACGGTCTAGGTTGCGCTTGTTGTCTCGATCTTTAATAGTTTCGCGTTTATCGTAGAGTTTTTTCCCTTTAGCCAATGCGATTTCTAGTTTTGCTAAGCCTTTGTCATTGATATACAAACGTAGAGGGATAATGGCATTGCCTTTAACATTGACCTCTTTTTCCAATTTTTTAAGCTCTCGTCTATTAAGTAATAATTTGCGTTCTGCCTTAGGCTTGTGGTTGTAGTAATTACCGAAGGCATACTCTTCTATGGTCATGTTAATTACAAAAAGCTCACCACCATCGTTAAATTCACAAAAGCTTTCGGCAATAGAAGCTTTGCTCGCTCTGATGGATTTAATTTCGGTGCCCGTAAGTACAATGCCAGCTGTATATTTGTCCAATATCTCGTACTGAAATTTTGCTTTTTTATTAAGTATGTTCACCGTTTTTTGCATAGAGGGCAAAGGTAGTTGTTAAAATTAAAAGTTAAAAGTAATACCTTAAAAGTTGAAAGCTGTAATCAAATCTTTAGTTTTACGACTGTCAATATTCAAATAGCAATTATGAAACATATATACGCGCTGCTAGTTGTCTTTTTAGTTTTTAGTTGTAAAAACGAACAACCATCAAAAGCATTAACGGCTAAGGACATTGTAAATAAATCGATTGAGGTATCCGGCGGGCATCTTTTCGATTCTTCTTCTGTGGTTGTGATAAAATTTGATTTTAGAGATAAATCTTATAAAGCTTCACATACACCTGATGGCAGGGTTTTATCAAGATTCATGTTAAGAGATAATGATACCATTCTTGATTTTTTAAAAGGAAATGCTTTTCAACGTTACATAAATCAAGTTCCGGTTAAAGTGGCAGATTCAATGATTCCTAGATATTCGGCTTCAGTGAATTCGGTCCATTATTTTTCAGTTTTGCCTTATGGACTCAATGATAAAGCCGTCAATAAAGCCTTAATAGGGGAGGAACAAATTAAAAGTAAAGACTATTATAAAATCAAAGTTACCTTTAATGAGGAAGGTGGCGGTGAAGACTTTGAAGACGTCTTTATCTATTGGGTGGATAAAACAACCTTTAAGCCAGATTACTTGGCCTACTCTTACGATGAGGATGACGACAAAGGAATGCGGTTTAGAGTAGCCTATAACGAAAGGTATGTCAATGGTTTACGTTTTGTTGATTATGACAATTACAAACCAAAGCGTGATGCATTACCACTGGTAGACATAGGAAATGCATTTGATACAAATAATCTAGAACTCCTTTCAAAGATTGAACTCGAAAATGTTGAGGTAGAGTTAATAATAAAGTGAAAAATCGCAGCGCCAGTTTTATCCAGTTTTTCCCGAATATTTAGCTATAGTCATTCTCTTTAAAAGGCTTGAGCCATTCTAAAATCATGTCGTTACCATCGGTATCTGTAATTTTGAGAAGGCTTTTGATTTTGGCAATCTTCTCATTGACCTCCGAGATTGAATTGGCCACTAAGTAGATCCTTGCATAAACTTGTTTTTCGGTACCTAGAAAGCTCCTTTCAACAACGTCAGAAACTTTAAAACGTTCCAAAACAGAATGCACACTGTCGTCAGCCTTTATGGCATCCATACCTTCAATATGAGCGATTTTACCGCCTTTTAACAACACCCATACCGTACAAGCTTTTTTACCCTTAAAGTTATGGTCGTTGACCATACCAAAATTGTCCTCTCCAAATTTCCCCGTAAGTGCAAAATTGAGAAGCATTTCTCTATGATCAAATCCATGAATATCCAGTAAATGAAAGTGAGGTGCTTCGCCTTGAAGCCTAAATCCAGGATCATAGGCATAAATAATACCGTCTTCTACAAAGAATTGGATATTTAAAATTCCATTCTGAATCTTTAGCGCTTTAAAGAGTTCGCATAATTTGGGATGCATTTGCTCTACAAATAAATCCGTATGTTTTGAGGGATAAACAGCACCTATACAAACTGGGCTTGCATCGCCTTGAATTTTAGTAGTAAATCTATCAGAGACTGCAGAAATGTATGGTACGCCATCTTTAAAGGTGTAGTAAGCCGCCATATCATCACAGTCCATGTAGCGTTCAACGAGTACAACCCCTTTTTTAGAAAAACCAAAAGCGGTTTTGACAGAAGCTTTGTAGTCGTCTTCATCTCTACAGATTTTCATACCGACGCCACCGCCATTGTCCACGGGTTTTATCATTACTGGATATCCTAAACCATGTGGTTTATCAATATTTTCGACACCATTAATGTATATGCCAGGGATATCTTGAATATTATAGTCTAGACAGTATTTCTTAAAGCCGTCTTTGCTGCAAAAGGCTTCAACAGCTTCTGAAGTCGCATAGCATGGTATCCCTAAAATATCACAGATATCCTTATAGGGTTTAACCAAAATATCCGCGACACCTACTAATACGCCATCAACTTCATTATCTTTTGCTATTTGTGCTACTTTTTCTACTTCAAATACATCTAAATCGTAGCTTTTAGCGGCATTGCGTTTAGCGGGTGAATTTATACCCATATCGATAACAATGGTATATAACCCCATGCTGTTAGCAATATTAACGACGGCTGCAGTTTCAGGATTTCCACCGAGAATTATAATTTTTTTCATGCTTTTTCAATATTGTATGGTTAATCTAGGACTTGGTATTTTTTTAATCTTTATTAAAAAGATAGTTGTTGTCAAATCCCAAATCGGTCAAGAGATTTTTAATGCGGTTTTCGTCAGTATCGATTTTTATAATCTTGGAGCTTTCTATTCCCATAAGTTCTAGTTCGGTTTTAATCAAGCGATATATAGACGGATTTATAGTCGCTATGATGAGAAAATCGAATTCTTCATTTGATGGTGAACTAATTGGGTTAACGGTATTATCACCAATTTTCAGATCATGAAAATCCACGTCTACCCACTTGATTATTTTGAAGTAATCCGTTTTTAAATTGGTCGACAGAATATGCTGACCAAATGAACCAGAACTATATACTACAATTTTTGAACCTTGTTTTGTCTGCAAAAAGGGATTAAACCACGATTGTGTTTTATCGTTATAAATAAGACCACCAGATCTCACAAGAATCTGGGAATACAAATAATAATTGATTTGCTTATTTAAGGTGTTCTCATCGATAATCGCACTGAGTTTTGTTTTAAGTAAATTCATGAGAAGCCCTAGTCTGTAGTATTCAATTTTAGGATTCTCGATAGATTTTACAATAGAATCATGTCTTTGCCTATAGTAATATAGCGGTATCTTACTAATAACCAATCGCTTTGAAATTGCTAAATAAGAATAGGTGATGGCGGCATCTTCTCCCATAATAACATCGTTGTGAACATCATAAAGTATTTGTTTAAGAAGGGCTTTCTTAAATAGTTTATTCCAAACATAAGTTGACATACCGTGTTCACAAAACTCTCCATTATATATGGCATTTGGTAGTATTTCAGACCGTATTTGGTCAGCGTCATATACACCGGCAGCTTTTGGTTTTATAGTTTCGATTTTACTATTAAATTCTCTAAAATGACCTGTGACCACCAAGTCAGCCATATTGGATTCTGCGAGCCTGTAAAGTGTATCTAAGTAATAATTATCTACCCAGTCATCACCATCTACATAGGCTATATAAGTTCCTAAGGCAGCGTCTAACCCCGCTTTTCTAGCGGATAGGAGACCTCCATTGGTTTTATGGATGACCTTAATGCGTTGGTCTTTTTTTGCATAATTATCGCATATTTCAGGACAGCTATCTGGGCTGCCATCATCAACTAGTATCAATTCAAAATCTTGAAATGACTGCTGTAATAGACTTTCAATACATTTAGCTAAATAATTCTCTATGCGATAAATAGGAACAATAACACTAATCTTGGTGAGGCTCATGATTAAAGGTTTAATTTAATTTTATATGAAATAAAGCACTGCCGTTGTTATAATTGGACGAGCTTTCAGCTCTGGCTGTTGTGACATAAAGGTTAGCATCCTGGTCTAAACAGCACGATGTTACATTGGTATAGGGCAGTGATATTTCGTTTATTCTTTCTCCTGTCAACGGATTCCATTGTGATACGCATGCTCCTCCCCATTCAGCAATCCATAACATGCCATTCTCATCGATGCACATGCCATCAGGGCTTCCTTGACCATTAAACGCGATGACATAATCGATAAAAGCGACGGAACCAGTCTCAATATCATAGTTGTATTTGCCAACTTTTTTAGTCGGTGTATCGATAAAATAAAGCGTTTTATGATCTTTTGTAAATGCCAATCCGTTAGAAATAGTGGTGTTTTTTATAATGATATTGGACTTGCCATTGTGATAAGAATAGACATTACCCACATTCTTTACGACTTCAGGGTAGCCCATAGTACCAATAAGATACCTGCCATAAGCATCTTCAATACCATCGTTATAGCGAACCGAATCGGCAATATCAATTTGAAATTTATAGGTAGCACTTAAGGTTTTGAAATCAACCTCATAAAAACCATTTTTAGAGGCGACTAGCACTAATTTTTCGGACACAATATATACATTACTCGTTGGCGAATCCAGTTTTAGACTAAGCATTTCCTTCGTCTTCGGATTGTAGCAATACACCAGATGATCGAATATAGAAACAAAATATAGGAGCTCATATTTCGAATCGAAAATAGGGCCTTCAAAAAGTTCTGCAGATTGGGAAAAGTAAATTAAGTTTGAGGTCATAAAACGTAATCTATATATATTCTCCTCCTGTGACGCGCATAATGGATCCCGTCGTCATTGCCGAATCATCTGATATAAAATGCATAACTGCTGGCACAGGGTCGTACGGGCTTAGCATCCTTCCCATAGGAATTATGCTGCTAGCATTATTTTTTAGCTCGTCTTCAGAGATACCTTCTTTAGCTCTGAGTTCTAATTCACCTTCGGTATGTGTCCACCCCATGACCAAGTAATTGGATCTAATGCCATATTTAGCATAGTGATGTGCAATATGATTGGAGAGGGTATAGAGTGTGCTTTTTGTTAGTGCATAAGCGGTTCTATCTTCCTGCCCATAGTCCATATGTGCTGAACCAAAAAAGACAATTGAACCCGACTTAAAGTCCATCATAGATTTTAAGACGTGCTTTAAAAGAAAGTACGGTGCTTTAAGATTAATATTAAACACACTATCATAAGTATCCTCATCGGTTTCAATTATGGAAGATACAGGTGTAATACCGGCATAGATGATTAAGGCATCTATTTTTTTAAATTTTTCAATAGCCGCATCAAAATAGTCTTTAATATCATTAATGGTATTGAGATCAATTTGGTGAAAATATAATTGATGTTCTGAGTTAAAAGAGGCAATGATTTCCTGTCCTAATTGTTGATCGCGACCGCAGAAAGCAACATTGTAACCTTTATTTATGCAAGCTTTAAGGATTTCTTTTCCAACACCTTTGGTGCCACCTAATAGCATTACTGTTTTCATTATCTACGTCATCCGTTTAAGTTGATGATGCCAAAGTAGTTAATATTTTTTGAACGTACTTTATTTATCTACGTATTGAAATTAAACTCGTTTAAACTAATCTAAGATTTAAACCCTAAGGCATATCTCTGTAGCTAAAACAAACATATGCACAAAGGCTAAACGCTAATTCACCTTTAGTAGGGTTGATGTTTTAGAATCACCTGTTATAGTAACCATATAGAGGTTAGAATTGTTATCATCAGCCATGTAATCATATTTGGCCGATCCTAATAGTGCATTGGTGAACATAGGAGTGGTATTACTGTGCCCCACAATTAAAACAGTTTTGCCCTTTGTCGCTTCTTTGAATGCTTTAGGATTCATAGCATTAGGGTCATAATAGGTAATTTCGACATCATGAGCTTTTGCAGTCGGCATTGCCGTTTCTTTAGTACGGTTATAATTTGTGGAATAAACCATGTCAAACTTCACATCACCAAAGGCATTGGCCCAATTCTCTGCTCTTTTTTTTCCCGCTTCCGTTAAGTGTGGATCTTTGTTGGATTTATCGGATCGGTCTTTTTCTGCATGTCTTATTAAATAATAAGTCGTTGTCTTTTCTTCCTCTTTAAACTTGTCTTCAAAAGGACCTTCCCAAATGACTTGTTCTATCATCCATTTACCATCATCCTTAGAAAGCAGCATATAATCCAACCCCCAAGCTCCGGTCACTTTTGCAGCTGCAATGTGATTGCTTATTTCCAGAACTTTGACACTACGCATTTTGGTTTCCGTACGTATATTGCCTTCTTCCTTGTTTTTTTGGGCCATTTTAAGCGCATTTTCGTAAGTCAACTGCTTATAATACTCGTAGTTGCCAGTCTTCTTACTCTTCCAGTAACCAAACTTATAGAGCCTTGGCTTTAAGGCTGCTTTTAGTTTAGTGGTATCCCCTTGATAAAACCCATCGATGTAGTTGTTAAGGGTAACTTCTATTTGAGCTTTGTCAGATAAATCTTGAGCAAAAATGGTGAATGAAAAAAGAAGAGATAGAGAAGCGAATAAAGTTTTCATTTTTAGAGTGATTGGTTATACACTCAAAAATAGACTAGAAAAAATAGTTTGTTTTTAAAAGTATGTTAAATAAGTTTATGCCAATTCCAAAGCAATCTCAATCATGCTTTTAAAGGTAGTTTCACGTTCTTTACTCGTTGTGCGTTCCCCAGTGACCAAAGAATCCGAAATGGTGAGGATAGCCAAGGCGTTAACATTGTGTTTGGCGGCAACTGTATACAATCCTGCGGCTTCCATTTCCACGCAAAGGACACCAAACTTTGACCATTTTTTGTAAGATTCTATATCATCCTCATAGAACTCATCAGAAGATAAAACATTGCCAGCTTTGATAGGAATATTTTTCGCCCTAGCAGTGTCTACAGCTTTAATAAACAATCCGAAATCTGCAGTAGGCGCGTAGTCGGCACCACCAAAACGCAATTCATTAACACCCGATGTTGAAGAAGCGGCCATGGCCAGTACAACATCTCGGAGTTTGACATCTTTTTGATAAGACCCTGCGCTTCCGACACGAATTAAATTTTTGACACCATACTCCTTAATGAGTTCGTTGGCATAAATAGAGATACTCGGAATCCCCATACCACTGCCCATTGCTGAGATACGTTTGCCTTTGTAAGTGCCAGTATAGCCATACATGCCCCTGATTTCATTGAAGCAAAAGTAATCGTCAAAAAACGTTTCTGCAATCCATTTGGCTCGCAAAGGATCGCCAGGTAATAAAATAGTTTCTGCTATATCGCCTTTTTTGGCACCAATGTGTACACTCATGTGGTAAAGTTACATAAAGTGTTTTAACTAATAGGCAGAAGTTGAGGTTTGATTGGTCATCATGGCCACTCCAGAAGAGGCACCAATACGGTGTACACCCACTTCTATATATTTTAAAGCCGTCTCAGCATCTCTTATACCCCCAGATGCTTTTAGTTTTAGTTGATCTTTAACGCTTTTTTTCATGATTTTTACTGCGGTTAGTGTGGCTCCGCTTTTAGAAAATCCTGTTGAAGTTTTTACATAATCGGCTTTAGCGTCGATACAAATTTCACAAGCTTTTACGATCTCATTTTTTGAGAGCTCACTTATTTCCAAAATCACTTTTAATGGCGTCAGGCCAATGGCGCGCTTTACATCACTAATATCTTTTAGAACAGCAACGTAGTTTTTACTTTTTAAACGACCAATATTCATTACCATATCGATTTCTGAAGCACCTTGCTCTATAGCTTTTTTAGCTTCAAATATTTTAGCTTCCGTAGACATGGCCCCGAGGGGAAATCCCACAACTGTACAAACCTTAACATCGGAGCGGCCCAATGCTTGTTTGGCAATAGGCACATAACTGCTATTAACGCAAACCGCATAGAAATTATATTTTAGGGCTTCTTCACAAAGATTGAGAATATCGGCTTCAGTCGCTGAAGGACTCAACAAGGTATGGTCTATATATCTATTTAATTCCATTTATTATAAGTAGGGTTTTGACAAAAAAATAACTATGTAATTCCCTATTTGTTATGAGGGAATACCAGACAAGATCAATGTCTTAAGTGAGTCGGAATTAAATAGCTCGATAAAATTAATGATTTATCCGTTAAAGTGTACGTTAAAATTCAAAATTTATTGTGCATTTCATCGAAAATATGACTTAGTAGGCTATAAATCACTGTTATACAGGTGCTTATTTTTTTGAAGAATTTACTTGGATTTCATTGAGAATATTAAAGTTTTTTATACATGATATTTATCAGTGTTTAGGGTGTTTTATGCCTTTATTTTTGTGGGAAATTTAAATATTATACTATGAGAAATTTGTTATTATATGTTTTACTATTAGGTTTTGCTTTTAACCTAAATGCACAAGAAACTGAAGCCACTGACGATTATAATAAGTGGCAAATTAGATTAAGGGTTATTAGCGTTATTCCAAATGAATCTGCTAATATCGAGACTATTGGCGGTGATGTCGAAATTAATACGGCTTTTGTACCGGAATTGGATTTTACCTATTTCTTTTCTAAGAATTGGGCGGCAGAATTGATACTTGGGACCGCAAAGCATGAGGTCGATGCGGTGAATACCGCTGCTGGCAATATTGATTTAGGCGATGTTTGGTTATTGCCACCAACCTTAACCTTACAATACCACTTTTATGCCGATGATTTTAAACCTTATTTAGGGGCTGGTATCAACTACACTATTTTTTATGGAGCCGATGAAGGGCCCGTTGCTGATGATATAGACTATGAGAATAGTTTTGGTATTGCATTTCAAGGAGGTATAGACTATATGCTTAACGACAAGTGGTTTTTAAACCTCGATGCCAAATATATCTTTATCAACACGGACGCTACCGTCAATGCCACATCCGCACTTGGGGCTACAGTTGGGGCCGATGTTGATATTAATCCTTTTGTACTAGGACTTGGTGTTGGTATGAAGTTTTAAAACTAAACATAGCATGGTCAACAAAGAGGCTGTCTAGAAACACAAAATGTATCAAATTGTCATATTGAGAGTAGTCGAAAAGCATTTATAGTAAGGGGTATAGCTTTCTCGACTGCCTGTCCGCCCTGTCTGCCTGTTCTCCGTACGAGACTTCGGAAGGCGAGCCGGCAGGCGGGGCGTACAAGACTTTGGAAGGCGAAGTGCTCGAAATGACAGCGAAAAGGGCTTTTTAGACAGCCCTTTTTTTATTGGACCTTACTTGGGGTCTTTAGCTGTTTTACGCGTTCATCAAAAATAGAGACATCAACTGGGTTGACTACGGCACCGAAAAGATCCATCATCTCGTCCGAATGTGTTTCTCGTTTTTGTGTTAAAAGATTGAAATGTACAAAGCCGCACCATATAACAGCCTTTAGATGACTTTTGTCTTCGTTATACATGCGCATTTCAACCTTTAGATTACTGTTATCAAAGCTAATTAATTGCGATTCTATAACTATGGTTTCCATAAGTAAAGCGGGTTTTAAATAGGCAATTTGGTTACTGCTAGACACCCAACTTTTACCTTCTAACCTAGCCATTTTATAAATATCGATATCGTAGTTCCTAATGAGTTCATCTTCCCGATGGTTCATAAAATAATCCGTGTATTTCCCATTGTTGAGATGGTTAAATGGATCACAATCTTGAAATCTAATTTTGGTTTTACTTTCTAGTGTTTTAGCTAAATTCATCGTTATTGTTTTAAATATACCAATCGGTATATTATTGGTTAAAAAAATATTATACTTTTAATTCATTCGTAATCATAGTGTCTATTTGATCCATAGCATCGTTCATATAAAACTCATCATCCATCGTATAGGTCATAAAAACAGCGCCCTGAATCATGGAGTCAATACGTTTGGCATATTGCATAGCATTTATTTCTGTTGATATTTCGCCTGCTTCAATACCATTCTCTATCATGGTTGCCACTTGATCTTGGATACGCTCTATAACAACCCTTACTTTTTCTAATAATTCGGAGTTTTGATTATTGGCATCTACACCGATGTTTAAAACTGGACATCCACCATAGGTTTTACTGATGCTATAATAATCTCTGTAAAAATCTGCAATGAGGTACAGCTTGCCTATTGGCGAGTCACTTTTTTCAATGTGTTTGGAAATTAATGCCATCAACTTCTTCACATTGTGCTTAAACGCCGCTATAGAAAGCTCTTCCTTGTTTTTAAAGTTGCCGTAAATAGCGCCTTTTGTAAGTCCTGTGGCAGAAGTAATATCACTAAGACTGGTAGCGGCATAGCCATGCTTGTTAAAAATAGGGGCAACGGTTTCTAGAATATATTGTTTGGTATGTTCGGATTTTGTGAGCATCTGAAACAAAAATAGTAAAAAATATACCAATTGGTATATTTTTTACTATTTATTAATAGATATTTTAATTGCGCCTTATTCAGTAACTGCAGAAACGGTATACCCAGCCTGTCTTAATAAACTAATAACGCCATTTTCACCAGCGAGATGTGCAGCGCCGACACCAAAGAAAGTGGGTTGTTCTTTGGCATAATCTTCAATCTTGGAAATCCAATTTTTGTTGCGATTTTCCAGGAGAATTTCCTGATGACCAGAAACGGTTTGAAAGCTCTCGTCGTTCATCATTTCCAATAAAGACACGATATCTTCATTGTCGTAGATTTCGAGCATTTTGGCAAAATTAGCTTTATCGTAGGCAAGATTATCCTTAGCCATTCGCACTAAATCGGCATACTGATCTTTTAGAGGGATATCCTCAAAAACTTTAAGCTGTGCTTCAATGGTCTCCAAACCTTCAATGCTTTCATTTTGTTCCTTTGCGACTTCCATGAGCTCCAATTCAAAGGACTGCATAGGGCAATCCAACATTTTTGGGTATAACATTGAGGTTAGGAAAAAAGGTTTCACATTTTCCATTAATGCAATAGACATTCCCATGTGATTTGTAAATAGGGAGTCTACAGCGGTATAGTCGTCTTCTGAGACATAGTCTTTAATAGTTTCTCCATCGGATAGATACATACCCGACATCATTTTAGAGGTCATACTAGGATCATCCATATCGAGTTCCATGACTATAAGCGTCGTTTCTTCTAGGGCCTTTTTAACATCATCATCCAAGGAGACGTTACAGGTGATATGAATTGTGCCAAACAAGTAGGAGGGTTGTTCCAAGCCCTTACCTTCAATTTTCCACAAGGTTGAATGCTCGAGTTGTTGGGCATTTATAGTTAATAATGTGATTAGTGATACAATACTTAGCGATAAGATACGTTGCATTATATAGCGTTTAAATTTTAAAACATTTGTAGCGTTAAAACCAAATTTGTTACAAAAGGAAAGCAACACGTCCAAAATCCGATAGCTTTTCGAATTTATTTCGGTGTTGCTTAAACCAACCAATCATTATAAAGACTGTTTACCAGCCATATTGTTACAGTATGTTCATAACTCTTCTACAACCAAGTCTCCTTGATTTCTAAAGACTAATTTATCGTCAAACTCATCTAGTAAAATTATACTGTCTGTAGTGACACGGCCAGCCAATATTTCTTTACTCAATTGGTTCAATACTTCTTTCTGTATGACGCGTTTCACGGGTCTTGCCCCATACTCCGGATTATAGCCTTTTTCCGCCAAATAGGCTTTAGCTTCAGGTGTAGCATCGAAGGTAATTCCTTGTTTGGCAATCATTTTAGTAACACTCTTTAATTGAAGGCCGACAATATCCACAATGTTTTGCTTCGATAACGGTGTAAACATAATGGTGTCGTCAATACGATTCAAAAACTCCGGCCGCACACTTTGCTTCAACAACCCTAGGACATCTAATTTGGCGCCTTCAATAGCCGTTGGTATGTCTTTGGTCGCTTCAAAACGCTCTTGGATGATCTGACTTCCTAAATTAGAGGTCATAATAATGATGGTGTTCTTGAAGTCTGCAATCCGTCCTTTGTTATCCGTTAATCGGCCTTCATCCAATACCTGTAACAATATATTAAAGGTGTCTGGATGGGCTTTTTCAATCTCATCGAGTAAGACGACCGAGTAAGGTTTACGTCGCACAGCTTCCGTCAACTGACCACCTTCATCATAACCGACGTATCCTGGAGGCGCACCTACCAATCGACTTACAGCATGGCGCTCCTGATATTCACTCATATCGATACGCGTCATGGCATTTTCATCATCAAAAAGGTATTCTGCCAAGGCTTTTGCAAGTTCGGTTTTACCAACACCAGTCGTTCCCAGGAATAAAAATGTACCTATAGGTTTTTGTGGGTTCTGTAAGCCTGCTCTAGAGCGTCTTACCGCATCACTTACAGCTTCAATGGCTTCTTCCTGTCCAACCACACGTTTGTGCAATTCGTCTTCGAGTTTTAATAACTTTTCGCGCTCACTCTGAATCATCTTGGTTACCGGAATACCGGTCCATTTGGCCACAACATCTGCAATATCTTCATAAGTGACTTCCTCTTTAATCAAAGCCGTTTCTTGTTGCTCCACCAGTTGTTTTTGATAATTTTCAAGCTGTTCAGTAGCTTCTTTAATCTTTCCGTATCGAATTTCTGCAACCTTGCCATAGTCGCCTTCACGCTCGGCACGTTCTGCTTCTAGCTTAAAGTTTTCAATATCTTGTTTAATGTTCTGAACGTTTTCTACGATTTCCTTTTCACTCTTCCATTTGGCATTGAGTTCATTGCGTTCTTCCTTAAGATTGGCTAAATCGGCTTTTAAAGATTTCAACTTAGACTCATCACGTTCGCGCTTAATAGCTTCGTGCTCAATTTCCAATTGCATGATTTTGCGATCCAGAACGTCTAGTTCTTCGGGTTTTGAATTGATCTCCATGCGCAATTTAGACGCTGCTTCATCCATAAGGTCAATCGCCTTATCCGGTAAGAACCTATTGGTAATGTAGCGATTGGATAGTTCCACGGCTCCAATAATAGCTTCGTCTTTAATGCGAACTTTGTGGTGTGTTTCATATTTTTCCTTAATACCACGCAGAATGGAAATGGCACTTTCGGTATCAGGCTCTTCGACCATCACTTTTTGGAAACGACGCTCAAGTGCCTTGTCCTTTTCGAAGTATTTTTGATATTCATCTAAAGTGGTGGCACCAATAGCTCTCAATTCTCCACGAGCCAATGCTGGTTTTAGGATATTGGCGGCATCCATAGCACCTTGGCCTCCTCCGGCACCTACTAGGGTGTGAATTTCGTCAATAAAGAGTACGATATCTCCATCGCTTGTGGTGACTTCCTTAATGACAGCTTTTAAGCGCTCTTCAAACTCGCCTTTAAATTTGGCACCGGCGATTAAGGCTCCCATATCCAAAGCAAAAATTTGCTTGTCCTTTAAATTTTCTGGTACATCACCATCGATGATACGGTGGGCCAACCCTTCAGCAATGGCGGTTTTACCCGTACCAGGTTCACCAACTAAAATAGGGTTGTTCTTGGTACGACGCGATAAGATTTGAAGAATTCTACGAATCTCCTCGTCACGACCAATAACGGGATCTAGCTTGGCATCGCGTGCCAACTGATTTAAGTTTTTAGCGTATTTATTCAGTGAATTATAAGTGTCTTCCTGACTTTGAGAGGTCACACGATCGCCTTTTCTTAAATCTTCGATGCTGGCCAATAGTGCCTTTTCGGTAACCCCTTGATCTTTTAAGATTTGTGCGATTTTGCTTTTGGATTTAAAAATGGCCAGAATCAAATGTTCGATAGACACAAAATCATCATTCATTTTTTTGGCAATAATAGCCGCTTCATTAAGGGCTTTACTTGCTTCGCGAGAAAGCATCAGGTCTGCGCCCGAAACTTTAGCAAAGCTTTCCAATTCTTTGTCTAAAACTTGTTGGAGCATAGACACATTGACGTTCAGTTTTTTTAGTAAGAACGGTAATACGTTTTCATCAACATCGAAAAGCGCCTTAAAAATATGCTCATTTTCTATTTGCTGATGGCCGAAACCCTGAGCGAGCTGTTGTGCGCGCTGAATGGTTTCTTGTGATTTGATGGTATAATTGTTAAAATTCATATGAGTTATTTCTTTTTTGATCGCCATTGCTAATTGTCACACTGAGCTTGTCGAAGTGACGTAGGACGAAGCAATCTATTTAGGGATTCTTCTTCCTGACGTTTACTGTCGAGACTCTGAACGACAACAGCATTGTTTTTTTATTGTGTTTGACTATCTTTAGTCAATAATCTTACCATTGCCTAAGGGTAAGAGAAAAACGACAAAATGTCCGATATAGTGTGCGATAGCGTGACGTTTTGTCTCTTTTGCGAAACCATGTTAACACTGTATATTAAGAACCTTCTGTTTTTTATTCTTCAACCTGGACTTGTTGTGGGACTCATTCCTTATATATTGTTACAGCATCAATTACCGGGCATTTTAAATGCTGATTTAAACGTCTTGAGTTATTTCGGAATTTTCTTGATTTTCGTAGGGCTATCGATAGCATTGTATTGCGTGTACCGTTTTATTGTAGATGGTAGAGGGACCTTGTCACCAGCACATCGCACCAAGGCATTGGTGGTTAAGGGGCTATATAAATACAGCAGAAATCCCATGTATGTAGGCATGTTATTGATTTTATTCGGAGAAGTGCTTTTTACGGCATCTTGGCGGCTTTTGGTGTATACCGTTGCCGTTGGCATTGCATTTCACCTGTTTGTAATTTTTGTTGAAGAACCGAGACTAACCAGAGATTTTAAAGCCGACTATTTAAACTATATGAATAAGGTGAAGCGTTGGTTTTGATGATATAACGATTGTCACATCGAGTGATTTTTCGGCACGAAAAATGTACTTCGACGGGCTCAGCAGGGCTATCGAGATGCCTATAGAGTTCTCGATACATCTCGACTCAAGGTCGAGACACTCGAACTGACATTGAAAAAGTAATTAATATGTTTAAAAAATTATTCGGTTCTAAGGAACCTAAAGAAGAAAAAGTATTACCATGGATTGCACTTAATTCGGTAGAGCAATTGAGCGCTATAGAAGAGAAGTCCAAAACCAAACCCCAATTAATATTCAAGCACTCCACACGTTGTGGTATTAGCAGAATGGTAATCAACCAGTTTATAGAACTATATGATGTGGATGCCAATGCAGATCTTTATTACCTCGATTTATTGAGCTATCGCGAGGTGTCTAACGAAACGGGTTATAAGTTTCAGGTGATGCACCAGTCGCCACAGTTGTTAGTGATTAAGAATAGGGTAGTAGTGGCACAAGCTTCCCATGGCGCTATTAACGACTTGGATTTGAGTAGATTTGTATAGAGTCTGATTAAATGCTTTGTTAATTTGGGCACAATAATGCAAGACCTCTTACACTACATATCGCAACATGCTTATATCACACCAGAGCTTAAGAAGGCTATTTTGAATGCTTTTCAACGGATTGAGACCAAAAAAGGAGACAGCATTTTGCAAGAAGGACAGCGTGCTAAGGATCTTTATTTTGTGGAAAAGGGGATGCTGCACAATTATTACCTTCATGATGGTCGACAAGTGAGCTCTTGGTTTTATGCTGAGGGACAATTTATTACGGCTTGGTCTAGCTTTTATCTACAAAAACCAAGTTTTGAAACGATTGAATGTTTGGAGGATAGTATACTCTATCGCATCAGTTTTACCGATTTTCAAAAGCTTATCGCCGATTTCCCTGCCTTTGGCAATTTTGCAAGACTTATGGCTGAAGATATCTTGGCCGTATTGGATGAATTTACCAAGAGCTGGTCTTTTCTTTCCGCTAAGGAAAAATATGAGCTTTTACTCAGAAAATTTCCACAAATAGAATTACGAGTAAAACTCGGTTACATCGCTTCTTTTTTGGGCATCTCTCAAGAAACTCTAAGCCGAATACGTGCCCAGCGCTAAATTTTTTGATATAGCTCAAAAAAAATAGCTTCTGCCCATAGTACATTGCGTATCTAAATTTAATACATATGAGGTACAGGAAGTCTGTTATCGCTTTGGCCATTATGCCTTTTGCTTTTTATTTTAACTGGGGCACTTTCTATTTTGCTATTGTCTTTTTAATATGGAGCATTCAAGGGATTAGATCTAAAGTTGCTGTTTTTTTGGATCATGTCCCAAAAGATGACAACCCATTTTTATTTTGGTTAATTTCTATAGTTTGGGTGATGTTATCATTGCTCAGTTTAGTGTATTCAGAACCCGTAATGGATTGGTATTATGGATATTAATAAAATACTCAAGACCTATACCTTTAGATTGTCGTTGACCTTGCTTCTTATTCTTGTGGAAGCATTTATGGGGATATTACTACCACTTTTTATTGGTTATGCTGTGGATGGCGCCATACAGAGGGATTTTACCGCAATCTATCATTTAGGCGGTTTGGGCATTGCACTCGTTCTTGTTGGAGGTATCCGGCGACTTATGGATTCTCGCTTTTATGCGAAGCTATACATAGCGATGAGTTCAGAACTTATGATCGATAATCCAACTGAGGTGTCTGAAAAAGCAGCACGCCTTCATATGCTTAATGAGATTACCGAGTTTATGGAAAATCAAATTCCAGAGCTAATTCAACATACCATAGGCTTGCTTGGTATCGCTTTTATTATTCTTTCACTAAATAGCTACATATTTTTATTTGCGCTAGCTGCGGGTATCTTGGTCTTGCTTATATATGGGTTGAGTTCTAAAAAAATTACTACCTATAACTCAGCCTATAATAATGAGTTGGAAACGCAGGTCCATACTTTAAGCCAATCCCCTAAAAACGAATTGCAAAATCACATTTCCCGATTGACAAAAATCAATATACAATTATCCGATTTAGAGACGGTCAACTTTTCGTTAAGTTGGATAGTCATGATTTTTTTTCTGCTGCTTGCTATCGTGATTTCAGTGGCTGCAGGCATCACAGAATACGGCGCTTTGTTTGCCTTGATCATGTATGTCTATCAGTATATCGAAAGTATGGTCAGTTTGCCTTTATTCTACCAACAATGGTTGCGCCTTAAAGAAATTTATAAACGGATAAGTGCTTTTTGATTTAAGTCAAAAGTTGTGAGGTTTAAGAGTTTTAATTTTGAAGTATCCTAGTAAAGATTAACAGATGAAAGCATATCCATTTTTTAAGCTTCTAACACTATTTATAGTTTTATTGTCCTGTGAGTCTAAAGTAGAAAAACAAAAAGCACAAGCGATAGCACACTCCATTGTTGCTATGCAACATGAGATGGATGCTAAGAAGTATTATGCTTCTAAGACAGAACAGACCGTCAATTTAAATAGTGCGCAAGCGGACCAAATTATTGGTGTCTGGGAGATGAAAAATGACTATGGTATGGGCATTTATGAGATTGAAAAACACGAAGGAGCTTATGTAGGGAAAATCCATTATTATAATGATGGTAGCACCGAATACACGGCAAAGGGAGATAAAAGTGATTATTTTTTGAGCGCTATGCATTATGAAGATGGGGTTTATAAAAGAGGTAGACTCTATATGCCAGATGGTTTAAATTATGAAGTCCTTATAACCTTAAAAACCATTGACAAATTAGAGCTAAAAATGACCCTTGACAGGGAGCCTTATACCGAAACCTGGAAACGTCAAAAAACGGATTAATATGAAACCAAATACTATTATTTTCGCCGATTTATCGACCTATACACCAAAATCAACAATGGTCTTCTACGAAACCGTTTTTGGTTGGTTCTATCATAAGGATTATCAATATTATGTAGCTTATAAAGGGGATAAGGATATTGTAGGGTTGTACGAAACCCCAGAGAAGTTTAAACAAATGCGTATGCCCCATTTTTGGATGACCTATATTCAGGTGAATGACATCAAGCATACGGTTGCTAAGGCCCGCGAATTGGGTGGGATTATAGAGATGGAACAAAGCTTAGACGGTTTTGGCAAAGTAGCTTTAATTAGGGATCCCCAAGGGGCCGGATTTACCATCTATGAAGGTGATCATCTCAAATCTACGCGTACAGAAAATGAAGCCAACACCCTTATTTGGAACGAACTTCATATTTCTGATGCCAAAAACATCATTCCATTTTATGAAGGTATTTTTGACTGGACCTTTGTAAAGACCAGCAATGACCACTTCGAAATCTATACCCAGAATAAGGTACATATTGCTGATGCGCTGCAAATTCATAATAATTTCAAAGGTAAATACGAATATTGGGTCTGTACCTTTGGTGTTAAGGATTTGAATACCGCCAAAAGTCTTATTCTGGATAATGGTGGAAATGTGGTCTTTGATGAAGGGGAACGCCTCCTTATGACGGATAACTCAGGCCAAGCCTTTTTTTATATTCAAGAGGTTAAATAGCCCTTAACTTCCTTGAAATTACGTAGTTCTACGTATTGATTTCTGCGAATTTAAAGTTTAATTTAGCGTATCCGTGCTGAACTTAGAGGAAATATTAGAACTGAACTCAACTTGGCCTTATGTATAATCAGTTGTCTAATACTTTTTGCTTGAAACGATTAGTTCTGTTAAACTTATAAATGAGTATTAACTTTATTATCAATTATTTGCACGACAAAACATAAAAACTATATGTCTAATAATAACATAAAAGATCAGGCTAAGTCTAAATTATATAGTTTTCTAATTGGCATTTGGTCCGTTCTACTAAATGCATTTTTTTTGTGTATTTGGTTAGGAGTTCAATATTTAGTTGCCTATATAGTTTCCCTTCTCACCACAGATGAAATGAATAAAATACTAATATTGATTTTTAGAGGAATCTTTGCAATTTCGACGTTAATACCAATATTAATTAATTTATACAAAGACTTATATATTCTGACAATTCAAGCAAATAATGAAGTTAAAAATAAACAAACAAGTAGTTAAAAACATTAATGGATAAAGAAATTCAAAGACCTGCCTTGTTACCACTTCAAAGGGGAAAAAAGGAAGCAATTAGAGAATATGTCAAAAGATTAAAATTTTTCTTAATAGTTAATCTTGTTAGCTTATTCTTTATATCTCTAGGACTAATTATTTATCGCTATGCAATAATGAAGAATAACTCAGATATCTTTTTCAGAGTATTGACTAGCTCAGTAATTATACCAAGTATAGTAATCTTTTTCATTCAATCAGCTAAATTGATAAGAAGAGATATTAAACAGTATTCCGCCTTGGTAAAAGAAAATACCAGATGGTCAAGAGAACTGATGAAATTTAAAAGGTTTGACTTAATAAATTATTTATTTAAAATTATTGTAGTTGCCGTATTTCTTTTTTTTGAACATTCATTTTCTTCAGTTGCAACAGAGAATGGTGAATCCCTATTTTTTTTGATATTGGTTCCTTTAATTTTTATTTTAATCCTTTCAAACCTGAAGTCAAAAAATGTATTTTCAAATTTCTTTGATGATTTATTGGAGAAAATGCTTGATGGAATTAACTCTCTACTAAAATCCATAAATATTGAGTTTCCCAAAATAGAGAGGGACAAATAGAACTGATATACCTAATAACATGTATATCTAATTTTCAGACATCCACAAAGCTTCTTTACTTATAATAAAGACAAATTTCATATTATACAACGCGACAGAAAAAGGTTAAAATAAATGCATAAAACCTATAAACGCAATAGAAAAAGCCTTTCAAATTGAGAGGTTTTTAAGAACAATATTAAAACCTATAGTCCTACTTGTTTAAGGTTGACTATTATTCACCAATTTTAAGTTAACTCCAATGGCAAACAAGAAATCTCTCCCATCAAAATAAGACTCTATTGTCGGGCCATTATTGGCGTATTCGTTTAAGACGGTGCTCGTTACCAAATTAACTTCTGTAGTAAAAGGAAATGCTTTATTGGTCCACTCGTTTAATGGCAGTTTGGCCCCAAATCCCCAGGTGAAGCCTCTTTTAGTGTCTGTTACCCATAGACCTCCATCTTCACGTCTTCCAGAAGGACGCTTTTCTGTATAGTAACCCATGCGCAGCGCTGCAAAATCTAAAAACCAGGCTTCAGCTCCAATTCCAAATGCGGAATTGAACTCGTGGTTAGCGTTAACGACATCATCTTCAGGTCCTTTTAAGACATCTCTATATTGAAAGTGCAGTGCCAAATCCACATGTCGCGGCATACTTTCGTAAAATGATCGACCTTCTATAAAGCCCAGACTAAAAGGCAAACGAACCTGATATGCTGTTCCAAAGGTCAAATGGATCGGTAAATCTCTAAAGTTGAGGTTGTCTTCAAAGGTTTGCTCTATTCTGTTTTTCATTAGGGCATTAACCAAACTTGCAGCTACGCGAATATTTTGTCTTTGAACCTTATCCGATTTTATAAAGTTTACGGCTCTATCATAGATAGCACCAGCCGATAAGATAAACTCTGAATTGGTGACTGTGCCAGGTCCAACCGAACGATCAACCAAATAGTTCCCAGAAACACCAAATTGTAGATGGGGTATGATCTCATAAGCCGCTATAAAGTTATACCATGATTGACTTCTTCTACCATCGACAGGCTCATTATAAATACCAATTATGGTCGTCCATGGTGAGTCTTTATCGTCTAACCAAGAAAAGGTGCTCATCCCTACAATGAGTTTATCATTGATACGATAAGTGGCGCCAATAAATGGAAATCGGCCTTTTCTGTACACCTCACTGCCAGAAGCATAGTTGAGATGTACACTGACTTTTTCTTCTACCAGTCCTATGGTGGCAGGATTGTAGAATGCGTTTTCAACACCAGGTAAAGTAATGGTAGTTAGCCCCATACCTGTTGCTCGTGCACTAGAGGGCTGCATATTAAACAATCCCTGGTAATGTGTTGGGACATAATGGGATAATTGTGCTCTGGAAGCGAAAGGATGTAAGACAAAAAATAAAAAGAAGAGTCTGAATAGCTTTTTCATGTTTAGGTGGCTTTAGTTATCAGTAAAGCATCGTAAAATCAAAAAAGTGTCATCAAACAAAAGTAAATTATGATCAATGAAATCGTATAAATTGCTCTTGAGATAAAGACCATTTAAAATAGCATTACTATAGATTCAAAAGGTATAGGTCTCCATCGAAAAGCCATGATATCTAACCTTTTAGGCTGCACTTGGTCTTGATTTTTTGTTCTAAGACCAATAAATTTCATCTTTTGCCAATAAATTAAGAGTTTACATAGGCAATACCAACCATACCTAAATTCTAGCCTATTCGATTGAAACTGTTATTTCAATTTTTATTTCGCACAAACCATTATTTAAATCTATACCAACATGAATTATTTTGAACTATTAGAGAAACGCGGAGTCGTCTATTCGGCAAAACGCATAGAGTTTTATATTAAGGAACAGCTGTTTAAAGGCGTCAACTTTAAGGATAAACGCGCTTTGGATATTGGTGGTGGTTCAGGATTGTATTCGTTTTATCTCGCGTTAAATGGAGCAAAGCATGCCGTTGTTATGGAACCAGAATTTGATGGGAGTACTTCAGGAGTCAATGAAGAGTTTAAAGAAATTAACAAAGAATTGGGTAATCTAAATAATATCAGCCTGACGACTAAGGTACTTGAAAACCTACCCGAGGATACTGAGAAATTTGATATTATACTCATGCAAAATTCTGTAAATCATATTAATGAGGAAGCCTGTGTCATTTTAAAAGAAGATGAAGCGGCTAGAAAATATTATTTAGACTATTTTAATCTGTTGGTCAAATTTTGTAACCCAGGAGCAACCTTGATTATGACGGATTGCAGTAATAGAAACTTCTTCTACGATTATAAAATTAAGAATCCATTCTCTGTTTTTACCAAATCTATAGAATGGGAAAAACACCAATCCCCAAAGACATGGTCCGAATTGGTGAGTGAAGTAGGCTTTAAACATGTAAAAACAACATGGACTTCACCCAATGTTTTAGGGAAGTTAGGACAGTTGTTGTTGGGGAATAAATTGGTCTCCTATTTTACGAGAAGCCATTTTAGAGTGGTGTTGACCTATGAACCTAAGGGTTAAAGAATACGTTAAACACCGAAAGTATTTTCAAAAGAGGCGACTAAAAAAGTATTATTCTGAGTGAAAATGAAGATTAACAGAATTAATACCTTACTTAGACCACCTCTTTTTTTACTGGCTATTTGGGTGATAGACCCAAATATGGGCCATGCCTGTCGTATGAATTAATTCTTACTAATTTTTAAAACGTTTTGGTCATCGTTATCACTGGTTATACAAACAGTAGGATCTTGAGAAAAGCATAAAAATGATTGATATATGACCAAAGATCGAATAGTAAATTGTTTCATTGTGATTGATTTTTTAGTTAGATGCTTCTTCAGATAGAAGACGTAAAAAAAGGAAAATGGTTGCGTGAAAAAACGTACTAAAAGTGTTGGCTTAATAAAAAACCTCTCACGTTCATTGAGCTTACCTGTGCTGAGCCTTTCGACTACGCTCAAGACAGGCTAAAGTCGAAGCATCGAAATGTGAGAGGTTTTATTTTACTAACTATTTAAGCGATAACGGCTAATAATGTCTTTTAACTGTAGCTTTAAATCTTAACCAGAGTAACCATAAATTTTGAAGATTAAGTAGTTCTACGTATTGATATCACCGCTTCAATAGATTAACTTTATTTCCGGATGTTAAAGTCAATTTGAACTGAACTAATATTATAAGCATTCAGAAATAGACTTTAGATAAATTATAATCGACCGCACAAAGGCGTATCTAGAATTAAAAGAAAATGTCAGACCAAGATTTATTTTTTAGTGACTCAGGTAGAATTTTGATATTTGAAACTCTTATTCGTGTATTTCTTCATGATTTTGTACAGAAATTTGACATGTTAAATATTGACATATTAAACTTAGAACACTATTTATTAGAAAATGAATTAAGGAGTAATGAGAGGTATGATATTATGAGAATAAAAAGGGGAGTCAAGGATATTAAAAGTTCGGCCGGAATGCTCAATGATGATTTGAATAAATTGCAAGATTTGTTGGGTAATAGAAGTACCGCAAAAGAGAAAAATATAGATATACGGGAGAGCATCAGAAATTGTATTGATTTGATGGCATCTAGATTTTATAAGGAGAAGATTAAAGTGGATGTAAATGTGCAAAAAAATATTTCAATAATTGGAAAAGAGAATCAATTCACAATAATCATTATTAATATTTTATTCAACTGTATTCAATCTTTTTTTGATACATCTATAGAAGATAGATTAATCACAATCGAGATAAATAATAATGATGCCTATATAGAAATTAGGTTTGTAGATAATGGACGTGGTATTTCTACTGAGAATTTAGATAAAATCTATGATCCTGGTTTTACTACTTACCTTAAAGCATCGGGCCTTGGATTGACAGTGACAAAAAGGATTCTTGAAGAAGAACTTAACGGTACAATTGAAGTTAAATCTGAAGAAGGCCTTGGGACTACTGCAATTTTAAAATTTTTAAAATGAGAGGTAAGAACATTAGAATTATTTGGGCTGATGATGATGTTGAGTTTTTAAATAAAGCTGAGTTGCTATTTAATAACTATGGTTTTGAAATAATAAAATGCAGTTCTATAGCACAGGCATTGAGACATGTACTCTTGGGTGAATCAGATAATCTCTTATTAGATATAAAATTTCCTAATAGCCCGAAAGAAGGAATGATTTTTCTAGAACAAATAAAAAAAATAAATCCAGAATTGAGGGTTGTTTTATTTACTGCATACCCAGAAACTGATGACGCTGTTATTGCCGTAAAAGATTTAATGGCTTCGGATTATATTAGTAAACCTATTCCAATTGATGATAAAAAAAGGCGTTTCTTTTTCCAAAGGATGAAGGATTCTTTTTTAGAAAAAAATGAAAGGCTAGCTGATAAATCGAAAAAGATGCAACTTACAAAAATCGAAGGGTTAAAGGCTTCTCTAGAAGAAAACAACTTGGATCAATTCATAAAAATCATGCAGTCAATCTTTGCGGGATTGACATATAACATGAAAACCCAAGAGAGTTATTATCATGGCTATATTCAAGTAATTCTTGATTTAATTGGTATGGATATTAACTCAGAGATGGAAACAAATATTGGAAGAATAGATGCAGTAATTGAAACTGATCATTATATTTATTTAATGGAGTTTAAACTTACCGACGCAGAATCTGCATTGGAGCAAATCCATGAAAGAAAATATTTTCAGAAGTATTTTGGATCTCAAAAGGAAATTCTTTTAGTAGGAGTAAAGTTTGATAGGAATGAGAAAAACATTAGTGAATATATTACACAGAAAATGTCTCATTAAACAAGAATAACCCATAAAAAAGCTGGATTCAAAACCATAGTTTAAAGAAACCTATAACTGTAACAAAAACCTCTCACATTTCGGAATGTTAAATTGATGTGAGAGGTTTTAATTCACTAACTATTTAAGCGATAACGGCTAATAATATCTTTTAACTGTAGTTTTAAATCTTCGCCAGAGTCATAGACCATTTGCTCATCGCTAGGGAAAGCGATTTGCCCTTGTCTTATCAAAGCTCTATCGTTTCTGTTCAATGCACGTCTATCACCTCTAAAATGCCCAAAGACATTTTCGAAAGTAAAGCCACTATCTATCGCAAAGGAATCGATGACTTGATTTTGTCTCAAGTCTTTATACACCACTTCTGCAATGACTTGTGCAGATTTGGTTTGCAGGACTTCAAAAAACCGGGCTCTTACATTAATAATTCGATCGACCTTAATATCATTACCTAGGCTGTCTTTAGCCACATTGCCATGCTCATCCAACAGGTATTCCCAACCATCCACAACGTCACGTTCTCTTAACAACTGCCTTTCGTTGATACGTTCTGGAGATATGTTAATACGCTTTAGTTGTAATTCCATAGCAAAATCGTAATCCAGACTATCATCTACAATAGAGTGGTAGGTCGTCCAAAACTGGTTTAAGCCATAGGTGTTAAAGTCCAAAAGCTCAGCTTCTAGGCGTTGTGGTATGATTTGATGGGTTTCGTTTTTTACGGACACATGTACATGGTCCATACCCATAGCATGCGCTTCTTGCATTAGGCTTCTAACGTCTTCAAAATTTGGATTAATGTTATCCACATAATCAAATAGCTTGTAGGCTTCACGCGCATTGAATTTATCTTCAGTATCCAATAAATCCAGCGCTTTATCCATTAAGAAATCGGAGGTTTTATATCTGTAATCTACCAATGCACTGCTATAATCATTAAATGAAAAGTGAATGGTTCTACCTTCAATTCTCAAAGGCATTACACGTTTTATAGCATTCTGTCTAGCCTCTAAATCGGCATAGGTTTCATAAATGATTTTATATAACTCAGGATTGCCATCTTCTTTAAGATGGGCAATGTGCGCTAAGTCTTCAGCCAAGACTTTATCATAAGCATCTTTTAGCATAAAGACATAGGCTTGCTTACGTTTTTTGTCTTTGTTGTTTTCTAGTTTCCTTAAAGCATCAGAAATGGCTTGGTCGTAATCACCGTGACTGATAGCTTGTTCGATTTGTTTTTTGGCACTACAAGATACGAGTACCGAAACAAGGACGGTTAAAAGTAAAAATCGTTTCATAATCTTGTATTTTAGTGAAACGCATTGTTGCAAATTTCTAATGAAATGAAGCAACATGGTTAGTTGAACTCATCCTGAACTCGTTTCAGGATCTTATACAAAGTATAAACCAATGATTATGCCAAAATTTTTACAGTTCTGATTATTAGTTATTTAGGGGGGATTGGTAGTAAACAGTAGGCAGTAAACAGTAGGCAGTAAACAGTGGGCAGTAAGCAGTACGCAGTGGGCAGTGGGCAGTAAACAGTACACAGTGAGCAGTAAACAGTAGGCAGTGGGCAGGAAGACTAACAAAAAAGCTCGAAATTAAAATTAACTCCGAGCTTCTTATTTATAAGGTCGTCGTATTTTAAATTACTTCTTTTTCTTGGGATTAAATATGGGTAGTAACTGTGTTTTTACCTGACCAAAGCCTATTCGTACATCGTCATTTTCACAATAGCCTCGCATCACTACCGTATCATAGTCATTGATGAACTTACGTTCTGTACCATCTTTTAGTTTAATAGGCTTGGTGCCTTTCCAAGTCAACTCTAGCATGGAACCATAAGAATCTTCAGTCGGACCTGAAATAGTACCACTTCCCATCATATCACCAGAGTTTACCGGGCAACCATTGATGGTATGGTGTGCTAACTGTTGGGCCATATTCCAGTACATATGCTTGAAGTTGGTTTTGCAAACCGTAGTTTCTTTACCACCTTTTGGAATAATACCTGCCTCCAAATGGATATCAAAGCTGTGTTTCCCTTTGGTCTGTAAATAAGGTAGCGGTTCTGGATCTTGTTTAGGGCTTGCTACCCTGAAGGGTTCAAGTGCATCGAGTGTAACAATCCAGGGGGACATGGTCGATGCAAAATTCTTTCCTAAGAAAGGTCCTAAAGGCACATATTCCCATTTTTGAATGTCTCTTGCCGACCAATCGTTAAAGACCACCAGTCCAAAAATATATTCTTCGGCTTCGTCAACAGGGATAGGCTCACCTAAGTCATTGGCATCCGTTGTGATAAAAGCCATTTCTAGCTCAAAATCGACCAACTTGCTCGGACCAAAAACGGGTCGGTCTGCTCCTTCTGGTAAGGTTTGCCCTTGTGGTCTGTGAATAGGAATGTGTGTGGTAACAATCGAAGAGCTACGGCCGTGATATCCTACAGGGATATGTAACCAGTTAGGCATAAGTGCATTGTCAGGATCCCTAAACATAGAACCTACATTGGTGGCGTGTTCCTTACTGGAATAAAAGTCCGTATAGTCACCCACATGAACGGGCATCTGCATTTCAATTTCGTCCAATCTAAAACAAATAATCTCCTTGTGCTTGGTGTTGTTCTTGAGCGTTTCGTTAGTGGCATCAAAAATTTCCGCAACACGGTTACGCACAGCGCGCCAAGTTTTGCGACCATCAGCAATAAAGTCATTTAAGGAATCTTGAAGAAAAATATCATCCGTTAACGGAATGCCATCAAAATAACCCAATTGATGCAGTGCTCCAAGATCTATGGCTGTATCCCCAATTCGCGTTCCGATGGTGATGATGTCCTCTTTAGTTAAAAACACACCAAAGGGAATATTCTGAATGGGAAAATCAGAATATTTGTTGACGTATAACCATGATGTTCTGTTTGGATTATTTGCTGATAGCGGCATATTGTTATTGTTGATTATATGTTCATTAATTTCTATTCAAACCTACATAATTTTTAATATTAAAACTAATGTTTTACTATTTTTGATTTTCATTTAAATATAGAAATTATTTATGCAACGCGACGAACAGATTTTTGAACTTATAGCTGCCGAAAAAGAACGCCAATTGGATGGTGTAGAATTAATTGCTTCCGAAAATTTTGTTAGTGACCAAGTTATGGAAGCTACAGGTTCTGTATTAACCAACAAATATGCAGAAGGGTATCCCGGAAAGCGTTATTATGGAGGTTGTGAAGTAGTAGATGAAGTTGAACGTGTTGCCATCGATCGTGCAAAAACCTTGTTTGGAGCAGCTTATGCCAATGTGCAGCCACATTCTGGAAGTCAGGCCAATACGGCGGTGTTTCATGCTTGCCTGAAGCCAGGTGATACAATTTTAGGATTTGATTTGTCACATGGTGGTCACTTAACGCATGGGTCTCCGGTCAATTTCTCAGGTAAATTATATCGCCCTACGTTTTATGGTGTAAAGAAGGATACAGGTTATATCGATTATGACATGCTATCTGATGTTGCCGAAAAGGAACGTCCTAAGTTAATCATAGCAGGGGCTTCGGCCTATTCTCGCGATATGGACTTTGCCAAGTTTAGGGAAGTTGCCGACAATGTTGGTGCTATTTTACTGGCGGATATTTCACATCCTGCGGGATTAATAGCTAAGGGTATTCTCAATGATCCCATGCCACATTGCCACGTCGTGACAACGACCACACACAAGACCTTAAGAGGGCCAAGAGGTGGTATGATATTGATGGGAGAAAATATTGATAACCCCTTTGGTATTACCTTAAAAAGCGGAAAGCTTCGTAAAATGTCCGGTTTATTGGATTCAGGTGTTTTCCCTGGTAATCAAGGCGGGCCTTTAGAACATGTTATTGCGGCAAAAGCGATTGCATTCGGAGAAGCTTTAACGGACGAATTTATGCATTATATGTTAAGGGTTAAGCATAACGCGGATGCCATGGCGAAAGCCTTTGTTGCTAAGGATTACCATTTAATATCGGGCGGAACGGACAACCATATGATGCTCATCGATCTGCGCAATAAGAATATTACGGGCAAGGATGCTGAGAATGCCTTGGTTAAAGCAGATATTACCGTTAATAAAAATATGGTGCCCTTCGATACAGAATCTCCATTTGTAACGTCTGGAATTAGAATAGGAACTCCTGCCATTACCACAAGAGGTCTAAAAGAAAACGACATGACCTATATCGTCGATTTAATTGATGAGGTCATCAATAACCATGAAAATGACACTGTTTTAGAAGGCGTTGCGAAGAAAGTCAATGCATTGATGAGTGGCAGACCTTTGTTTAATGCCTAGTGTTATTGCCCATTGATCCGTTTCCAAAACGCATCTTTATAAGTGGCACCGATAGGAATATATTCTCCTTGTATGACGATGCGATTGCGTTCTATAAATGCAATATGTTCTAAGCTCACAATGTAGGACTTATGAACACGAATAAACTTATGTTTTGGTAAGAGTTGTTCAAAGTCTTTCATGTTTTGTAACGTGAGTACTTTACCGTCTTTTGTTTGTATAGCCACATAATCGCTGAGACCTTTTAAGAACAAAATATCTGAAAAGCTAATTTTTTGATGTCGATATTCGGTCTTAACGAAGAGGTAATCAATGCCATCATCCGAAGGCGTTTTGATAGTTTTTTCTTGAACTTTTTCAACGGCTTGTAAAAATCGCTGGAAGGTGATAGGTTTTAACAGATAATCTACCGCATTGAGATTATAGCTTTCCAAAGCATATTCAGAGTAAGCTGTAGTAAAAATAACGTTTACCTCTGGACCAATAATTTTTTTGAACTCAACTCCGGTGATTTCAGGCATTTGAATATCAAGAAATATCAAATCTACGGAAGCTTCGCGCAATAGTTTTAACGCATCCAGTGGATTATTGTATGTAGCAACCAACTCTAAATCTTCAATTTTGGAGATATAGGATTCTAGTAGTTTAATAGCTAGGGGTTCATCGTCAATGATTATACAGGTCATTTTAAAGGGATTTGAAGATGAGCTTTGAATACTGAATGTTCTGCTTTGCAGAAAAATGAATGCTGCTTAGGAAATAATAGTTCTAAACGCTTCTTAAGGTTATCCAAACCTAAACCACCAACCTTGTCTTTTTCCTTTTGAGCGATTTCATTTATAACCTTATAATCTAAGCGCATATCTCTTACTGTGATTTTAATTTCAATAGGTTGCGCTTTGCTATGCAATTTACCATGTTTAAAAGCATTTTCGATAAAAGGTAATAATAAAAATTGAGGGACTTGAATATTCTTTGTGACCCCTTCGATGTTAAGCATTACAGCTGGTTGTTCTTTATGTCTAAGACTTTCCAAATCTATAAAATTTCTAATTTGGGATATCTCATCTTCCAAAGGAACTAGAGTCTTGGTTTTGTATAAGGAATAGCGCAATAATAGAGACAATTTTTCTATGGCGCCTAAGGCTTTATCCGTATCTATATGAACTAGCGCATATATGTTATTTAGTGTATTGAACAAAAAATGCGGATTGGTCTGAGAGCGTAACAAGTCCAATTCCATGCGCTGATTTTCCAAAAGCAATTGGTTGGTGCGTTCATCCTTGAATTTTGAATACTGCCAGAAGTAAAAAATAATCCCCAAAGCGCAATACTGAAAGACGTAGTAGAAGTTATCCAATATATAATAAGACATAGACACCCCTTCTTTATAATTTCCAAATCCAAACATGGTTCTGTAAAGTACTTCCTCAATGAGATAACGCAAATAGACGATGATTAGAGCACAGATGAGGGTTGTTATGAGATTAAGCCAAAAAGGCTTTTTATTATGCCATTTATAAAATATGAAATAGGATACTATGGCATAAAGGAAAAAGATAAAACCTACGGAAATGGTTAAAGCAATGATATGAGGCTGTATATGATATTTAAAGGCTTCAGCAATCGTATCAGTTTCTAAAAGTCCTCTGATGACATCAGTGACCAAATAATAAAATAGGAACCACAGACCGAGTTTTTTGAAGTCGAATTTCATACATGCGAAACTAATAAAATATACCTGTAATGGTAAAAACCTATCTGTAAACTCAGAATTTTTATCGGTCAACATGAGGGCTTTTGAGATGAATATATGAGCTTAAAATTTTACAGAGGAGTTTAGGCAGTTTACAGATTCTCTTTTTTTATGAGATACAAGATTGTGAATTTTGGAATGTCATTAAAAAGAAAAATTATGAAACATTTATCTCAGCTTCTATTAACACTTCTATTAATTCAGTTTTGCAGTGTAAGTGCACAAGAGCAGCAAGAAATTCTTATTGTAGGGGACATGCACCAATTACCGGGCATTGTTAAGCGCGCTTACAAGCCGATGCTTAAAAAGATATTAAAATACGAGCCAGAATTAATAATGGCTGAGTATTCAAAAAAGGGAGATACCGCTGCTATGGGTGAATGGAACTCACGTTTTAAGGAGGCCTATCTTAAAAAGAAAGACACATTCATTATGGCTAAAAACGAAATAGATGTGCTAGAACAAACGCCGAATACAGAATTAGATAGTATTCAATTTAAAAAACTACAATCTTATTATTTAAGTATTGGTGATCAAGGTAATCATAGAATGTATGGATACTTTGCAAGACATGGTGCTACAGAAAAATTCAAACCATATGGGAATCAAAATCCAGATTTAACCTTTCAATTAATGCGAAAATTAGAACTGAAAAAGGTTTATGGTGTTGACAGCCATGAAGGCTATAGCGGATACTGGCCAGCATGGCAACGTAGCTTGAAAGCCGGAACTAAAGAAGGTAAAAAAGCATTTAAAAAAGCCATGCGAAAGGATACTTGGGGAAATATATTTGCCGGCGCCTCATGGTCATTAGGGCGATATATCAATAAGCCAGAAACCTTGGATTTGTACTACAGAATAAACTCATTGCGGTTCGAAGGCTTTAGCGGTGAGGATTATGACCTACAAATAAAAAAATGGGATGAGCGCAATGTAAACATGGCGAAGAATATATTAGAGGTCTTAAAAAATAACTCTGTAAAGCGTAGTGTCCTAATCGTAGGTGCTGGCCATGCCAAAGCTGTTAGTGATGAATTGAAACGATTAGACCCTGATTTAAAGGTAATTATGTATCACGATCTTAAAGACTACATCAAGTAAAATCGTAATTCTATCCTTCCGTCATTGCATTATGATTTTGCGTTATTTGTGCATTTGATGCATCACAATTCATCAGCATAAAATAACATTTCAGTTGGTTTGATTTAGAATCGACAACATTCATAAATAGGTTTGCTTTATAAACAACCCTTATTATGAAGATAAAATTGGAATATATTCTCAAGCGTAGTTTGGCTTATTTTATTGATGTTAGTATCATATACGTGGTATTGATGTTAGTTTTTCAATGGCTCATTATGCCTCCGATAAGAACTCATTTTGGTATGGATGAAAACTGGTTTAGGAATGGGTGGAATGTACAGTGCTATGTATGGTTGACCATATCTTTACCAACATGGTTGTATTTTATAACTTCTGAACCTTCAGATCGTAAAGCGACATTTGGCAAACGTATTTTGAAGCTACAGGTTTTGGATTCTGAAACAAAATCAAAAATCTCTAAGACTAAAAGTATAAAAAGAACAGCACTTAAATTACTGCCATGGGAGCTGATTCATATCGGATTGAATTTACCAACACCAGTTTGGTTTGAGGAAAACCCTGATTTCAGATACTTAGTATTATTGGGTTCAATACTATTTGTAGTCTATTTTATAATGGCTTTTGTTTACCGGAGAACACTCTATGATAAACTTTTAAATACTTTGGTGAGTAATCAAAATACTAATCCTCAAAAATAGTACTGTTATAAGCTCCCGCATCTGGTGGCGACGTACGTGCGTCTCCAAGGATATCATTTGGAATGATGAAACTGGCACTGCCAATGCCGTTGGCCCCTGAATCTTGTCCAATACGCATCAGATTTTCAAATGGAGCTTCAAAATCGGGATCCGTATTAAAGATGTTACCTTCGTAAAACATCATATCGCTAAACACATAGTTTCCAGTACCGCTTAAACTGCTATTATCAAAACGCAATAAGCAATTATTGAATTTAAAGTTAAACACAGCCCCTTCGTTTTCTAATAAAAATTCGGGATTGTCATTACCGTAAATGATGCAGTTATTAAAGTTGGCTTCTGTTAAATCGTTGGTGAAGACGGTATTATTTTCATCTACAATAAAATCATTGAGTAGGAGCGCAGGGAATTGCCTAAAACTGTTGTTCCAATAATTAGCTATGGTACAATGTGTAAAATTATATTTACCGCCAAAAGTACCTGCAAAAGAGGATTGCCCAGCATTATTGATGACCACATTTTCGGCAGCTATGGATGTAGCTCGTCCTAAAATACCAAAAGCGCTAGAGTTATAAATCTGGGAATTACTTATGGTTAATTTATCATTTGTTGCCTCTTGATTCCCCTCTGAAAGCACACCTATAGTCGCATTTTTAATGGTTGCATAATTAATGGTATTATCCATACTGCCATTAAATAACCAAATCGTTCCCCATTGCCCTGGTACATCTGCAAAAAGAGGTTCTAAACGATCGCCTTCAAGAATTACTTCATTTTCCTGTGCTTCTGAATCGGTACTCAAGGCACCATTTATATTTAGTGTGCCGCCATCCGTTACTATGATCCCCGAATCAGCATGAAAATGAACTCTAGTTCCAGGTTCCATAGTTAAGGTTTGTCCTGCGCCTACACCAGCATAGCCATATATAACATAGGGTCTTTCGTTGGTAAATGCAAGTTCGTCATCTTCAAGAAATCGACCTTGTAAGGTGGTTTCGTCAGGAGTGCCATCACCATCGACATCAAAGGTCAAGGTTTCAATAATACCCGTAGTTTCATCTCTACTTGGAAATATAAACACGGCATCCTTTACCAAAGTCACCAAATCCACATCTTGCTGGTTATTGCCAGAGTCAAATAGAATACGATCTGTATACAAAAACTGGGTATCTGTGCTCGAGAGGGTTTCAATGTCAATTGTGGTCTCTATAAATATGAACAAACTGTCATTTGCCAAAAGCTCAACATTTTCAAAAAACTTACCTTCTTGGTCACCCTCAAGTCCGGTGGTACCATCGACATTCATTCTGTAAAAGGAACCAGTGCCGTTTTCTAACTGAATAGTAGGGATAACGATATCATCGTCACTTCGGTTATAAACTTTGAGATTATAGGTGCTAGAACCAATATTGGTAAATACGGTATCTAGGTAAACGGTATCTCTTTCAAATTCTAAATTTCCAGTACTTGGCGAAAATTCAAAATTCTCACGACAAGAACTCCACATTACTATAATTCCTAAACAGATGAAAAATGATAGCAATCGCTTCATAAAACTAATTTTGGCTCTAAAATATAACTTTTGAAGTTATGAATTATTATGTATTTGTTTTAATTAAAAGATTATGTCACGCTGAGCGCAAGCGGCCACAGGAATGGGAGCTTGTAATTCCTAATCTTTAGTTTTCTTTTGTTCCCCATACTCTTCGAGCAAGAGCAAGAATAACTGGCTATTTAAAACTAATTGTTCTAATAGCATCATCTTTTTTCCATCCTGTAATAGTTCTGAGCTAATGCCCTTGGCCTCACAAAAATCAAAAAACAATTTTGTTTTGTTTTCAGGGATGTTGAGATCTTCAGTAACGAGTCGCTCATTAAAGAATGTACTTTTCTTAAATAAAGAGTCTATTTGTGTGTAAGTGAGAAGTTTGTATGTAGGGACTTTAGGCCGTTTTCGTTTAAACAGCTTCGCCACTTGCCCAATGAGATAGATAAAGTCTACACCATAAGTCGCCCCTGGTGGTTGATAGAGGTGAGGATTGCGCTTAATGTCTTCCTGAATTAAATTTTGAAGCTCCTCATTATAGGTTTCTTCTTCAAAGACAGGTTGTTCAGGATCAGCTTTAATGGTGACTTCATCCAATTCACTGACAATTTTTTTGACTTCAAAGACATTAAGATCATCAAAATGGGTTTGGGTGACGATGATGTCTTTAGGGTGATAGAATACGGATTGAAATGAAATGGTATCATTTATCTTTGCAGGAATACTAAAGTTACCGTCCTTATCGGTCACCGTAAGTCTCTTCTGGGTTTTGTTTAGAACCTTGATGTTCTTTACAACAGCTTTTGAATCGTATACTTTTCCTTCTAGAGTTTGCCCTAAAACAAGACTATTTGTACCTAACACTAATATTATAAAAACGAAGCGTCGCATATTGAAATGATTGGTGCGCTAAAGAAAAGTGATAAATACGATACGTCTAGGCCCATTAAAAAAACTTTAACCTAAATTAATGTTAACTTCCTCAAACGTGGCTTGGGAAAGCAGGTTTATAGTAGGACATTGGCTTGTCTGAAGAATTTATTCGAATAGTGTAATGATCTCTGCTGGAATTCTAGTGGGCCTTTTAGTCTTAATACTCATAAGGCACCATTTGGTTTCTGATTTAACAATGAGTTTGTCGTTTGAAGCATTGTAAATGTCCACTTGCCGTATCGAAAAAATACCTTCGGACTTAGAGACATAAGTTTTAAGCCTTAGCTGATCTCCCAACACAGCTTGATTTTTATAATCGATATGATGACTGACCAAAACCCAAAAATAGTGGTCTAATATAGCTTTTGTTGCATTTTGAAGCCAATGCGCTTCCGCCATATCCTGCACCCATTGTACATAGCGGACGTTGTTAACATGGTTAAGTTGATCTAGATCCTCTTCCGAGACTGTAATGGTTTTCTCGTAGGTTTGCAATGCTTTACTACTGCTTCTTTAGTTTTACTTCAAAAAGTCTATCCCAATTTTTTCCTGTAACAAAAATGGTCCCGCGTTCAGGGTGATAGGCAATACCATTGAGCACGTCTAGTTTATCGTGTTGCGTAACGAGCTTTCGAAGTGGTTTAAAGTCAATAACACCTTCAACGCCTCCGGTGTTAGGATCAATAATCACCACACCGTTGCGTTGATAGATATTGGCAAAAATTTTACCGTCAATCCATTCGAGTTCATTTAAACTAGGAATCTTGCCCTTTTCGGTATAGACTTGGATGTGACCCTTCTCGGTTAGATTTTCAGGATTTAAAAGCCATATTTTTTCCGTACCGTCCGATTTGTATAAGGTTTGACCATCATTACAAATACCCCAGCCTTCTTTACTTTTACTATAATTGAAGGTACTTAGTTTTTCGAAAGAATTGACATCGTAAACGAAACCACGTCTCGCTTTCCAAGTTAACTGATAGATTTTGTCATTTAAAATGGTTAAACCTTCACCAAAAAAATTGTCGCTTAGATTAATATTTTTTAAAACCTCTCCGGTTTCAAAATTGACACGTCTCAATTTCGATTCTTTGTACTGACCTGTACTTTCATACAATTCACCCTTATAAAACTCAAGGCCTTGAGTATATGATGTGATATCGTGCGGATAGGTATTGACAATCTCATACGTATATATAGAAGGTATGATATTGTTATATATTTTTATAGACTTCGTTAAGGTCTCAGTTTTGTCATCGTAAGCAACAACAGCAGTCAGCGTTTTGTCGCCCAAAGTCGTATTATTTAGCACTGCATTTTTTTCTATGGCCTGCCCATTTAATTGATACGTCACTTTTGTGATGTTCAATGCTTTGGGGTTTTTAATGGATAAGTCCAGAGTATCTCCCAATAAAATGGACTTTACCTTGGTATCAATAGCCAAACCTGTTAGCTGGGCGCTGTTGGTATTTCCGCAATTTATAAGCAATAAGGCTAAGGCGCAGAGGACGGTAGATTTATATACGTGCATAGATGTCTGAAGATTTTTGGCAAGTTATTAAATATAATTCAGTTTAAAAATGACTGTTTTTGGTTGTAAAAATATTAAAAGGTTGTATCTTTGCAGCCGGCAAGTCCTACACAACCAGCTCCTGCTTAATCCTCCAGGACGGGAACGTAGCAAAGGTACGCGGTCGTAGCGGTGTGATGTAGGTAGCTTGCCTTTTTTTATTGTAGCGTTTTTAAAATTATAAGTTAAAATAATCCCGAAGTAAATTCAGGATCTCTTGGTTCTAAATTCTTTTTATTATTCTCAAACTTCGTACTTTTAACTTCCAACTTCTAACTCAATAAAATGTCCAAAGTTGTTTTAATAACAGGGGGATCGTCAGGTATCGGAAAATCGATTGGAGAGTTTCTACAGACTAAAGGATTTAAAGTATATGGCACTAGTCGCAATCCGAAGAACTATCCTGATAGTAAATTTCCTATCGTAGCTTTAGATGTCACCCTGCCCGAAACGATTTCTAAGTGCGTTGAAGAAGTTTTAGAAAAAGAATCTAAAATAGATATTTTAATCAATAATGCAGGTGCTGGAATTACAGGACCCCTTGAAGAAATTCCAGATGCTGAGATAAAACGAAACTTTGAGACCAATTTTTTTGGACCTATTAACGTGATTAAGGCCGTATTACCAACCATGCGTCAACAACATTCGGGATTGATTATTAATATCACCTCTATTGCCGGGTATATGGGATTACCTTTTCGAGGCGTCTATAGTGCCAGTAAAGGGGCTTTAGAATTAGTGACCGAGGCGTTTAGGATGGAGTTGAAAGATTTTAACATTGCTATGACCAATGTGGCTCCGGGCGATTTTGCAACCAATATTGCTGCGGGACGTTACCATGCCCCCGTTTTAGAGGATTCACCATATAAGATAAAATACAGTCACTCCCTAGAGATGATGAATGCGCATGTTGATGATGGTAATGATCCTAAAGATATGGCAGAGGCTATTTATAAAATTATACGCACAACATCACCAAAAGTCCATTATAAAGTAGGTGCTTTTATGCAGAAGTTCTCTATTGTTTTAAAGCGTATACTTCCAGATAAGGTCTACGAAAGGCTACTGATGAATCATTATAAGATTTAACATTTGTGGTACGCTATTTGTGGTATACATACCAAACTTAGCTATCATGAAAAAACGTTACTTTCTTTTACTTTTATCACTTTCTTTTTTCACTTTTAGCTGTCAGTCTATTTTTGATTGTGTTATTCCAGTGGAGGCCGAATTACCCAATGCGCAATTCCCAATTGGATCGACAGAAACCTATTATTACAAACAACTTACCGGCGAAGTTAATAATGAACCCAGAGACGATGATTATGATTATTTCTTTGATGTGTTCGGATTGCCAGAGGGCATGGATTACTTTGTAAATTACAGAACCATTAGTATAGAAGGTAGACCTGTGGAAGCGGGGACTTATGACATTACCATATCCCTTTTTGTTGAAGGACCTTTTAATGATAATAATGAAAGTATTCTTTGCGATCAAGAGACTTCAAAAACCTATACGATAATTATAGAATAACCGTTTTTCTCTTGGTAAATTGTTAATATATTTTGACGATTTTTTTTAAATCATCCTAAGGATTAGTTGTAAATTCGCGGCAATTAAAACACAACTAAATAGATTCTCTGTTGAAGGGAAATAAAACGAGCTTATTATGAAATTTTTTATTGACACGGCCAATCTTGATCAGATTAAAGAGGCCCAGGATATGGGTATTTTAGATGGTGTAACCACCAATCCATCTTTAATGGCAAAAGAGGGCATTACAGGTGTAGACAATATTATGAAGCATTATGTAGATATCTGCAATATTGTTGATGGTGATGTTTCAGCTGAGGTTATCTCAACTGATTTTGAAGGTATGGTTAGGGAAGGAGAGGCATTGGCAGAGTTGCACGATCAAATCGTGATTAAGTTACCGATGATCAAGGATGGTGTAAAAGCTTGTAAATATTTTTCGGATAAAGGCATTAAAACCAATGTGACATTGGTATTTTCACCTGGTCAGGCCTTACTTGCCGCTAAAGCTGGTGCAACTTACGTTTCACCATTTATCGGTCGTTTAGATGATATTTCTACGGATGGTTTAAATCTAATTGCAGAAATACGCCATATTTATGACAACTATGCCTTTGATACGCAAATTTTAGCAGCCTCAGTGAGACATACGATGCACGTTATAGATTGTGCCAAATTAGGAGCTGATGTTATGACAGGACCTTTATCGTCTATCATCGGACTTCTAAAACATCCATTAACAGATATAGGATTAGAAAAATTCTTAGCAGATTACAAGAAAGGGAATTAGAACCTATTCCAAAACATAGAGTATAAGAGCATCTTATTGTTTAGCGATAAGATGCTTTTTTTGTAAAAGATCCCCTAGCATCTCGGTGAAATCCGATTTAAAAATATTGACGTTTGGATGCAATATCATGCCGTATTCGTTAACAATGATCGCCTTGTTCAAATAGTTAACGGCTAATACTTTCCTTGCCTTTTTTGGATACTTAAATTTATATTCTTTATCCTTTGGGAAGTCGTAATTGTTTATGATGCTTTTCCAAGATTTGTCATCATTACTGTTAAGGTTTATGGAGACAAAGTCGACATTGGGGAATTCGTATTTTAAACTTTTTACTTTATAGTGACTATTACGGTACTGTAGTTTTGAGTTGGATGACCAGAAGTAAATAATACTAGGTCGCTCGATAATAGAATTTAGATTTTGTTCAGAATTGTCATAATTAATGATGGCTAAATCAGGGATCGTATTGCCTTGTCTCAGTAATTTTAAAGACGAGACTAACTCTTTCATACTTGCCTTATCTTCTTCACTTGTACTTTTTGACAGAAAATAATTGAGCATTTCATCAGCATCTGCCTCGGTATGGTTGTGGCTTACATAATCTCTGGTCTTGTACTTTAACAAACTATTCTTAATCGTTTCATCAGAAATGATGCTATCTATTAAATCTAATTTTGATTTATTGTAATCCATTCTGTGCCTATCGAACTTACTGTGAAAAGGATTATTCTCATAGTAGGCGTGTGCTGCCAAATTGTCGATATAAAAAAATAGAAATCTATTGTAGGAATACAGATGGGCAAGATGCGCTGCATTGTAATCTACCGTACTTCTATAATCATAAAAATCTTCGGGTAAATCCTTTATGTGTATTAATTTGTTATTACCGAAATAGGCAAACGGATAGATTTCCTTGCGGGCATAAGAGTAGTAGTTAATATTCGCTTCTATAATGGATTTGAAGAGTTCAGACTCTGGTTTGTCGCTAAGGAAATTATGAAACTTGGTCAATTCCCGTAGGCGTCTTTCTTCAATAAATTCATTAAAGGCTTCAGGTTCCATTTTGGCGTACTTCATCAGTTTGCTTTCTTCACGTTCATTAGCCAAATAGGTTTCTATCAGGTAATTATTCTTTCGGGCGCCGACACCAGTAAAAACCAAGGACTCATCAAAGTCGTAGGTATTCAGTCTAAACATCACACTGTCTTTCGGTTCTAAAAGAATTAATTGGTATTCCCCGCCATGGGTAAATGAGTATAGACCGGGCTCTAAGTTCTTTATTTTGTAGACAAATCTGTTATTTAGATCTAAGGTTAAAGAGTCTATAACTTTACCTTCGGTGTTATAAAGTATTACATTTTTGTTCTTTGGATTAATAATTTCTCCACCTACAAAAGCATAATCACCTTCACCACCTGTATCTACTTTGCATCCAAGAGTTATAGACAGTAAAGCAAAAGAGCATATAATGTACCTAGTCAACATTGGGAATCTTACCATAAGTTATTAGACAAAAATATGTTTTGCAATATTGAAGTCTTGTTAAGACCTAGTTAAATCTTGTTATACGGTTTATTTATTTCGCTCAATGGCTTTTATTTTCTACTTTTGCCGAAAATTTAAAGCCTATAAAATGTTATCAGTTTCTAATCTTTCTGTTCAATTTGGTAAGCGTGTTCTTTTTGATGAGGTGAATACCACTTTTAATAACGGTAATTGCTATGGAATTATCGGTGCTAATGGTGCTGGAAAATCTACATTTTTAAGAATTTTAGCAGGAAAAATGGATCCTACTTCTGGTCATGTGCACTTGGAGCCTAGCAAACGTATGTCTGTTTTGGAGCAAAACCATAACAAACACGATGAGGATACCGTGTTGGAAACCGTTTTAAAAGGTAACAAACCGCTATACGAATTAAAATCTCAAATCGATGCGCTTTATGCCGACTATTCCGACGAGAATGCTGAGAAAATTGGCGAGCTTCAAGTTGAGTTCGAGGAAATGAACGGTTGGAATGCCGATAGTGACGCAGCGGCCATGCTTTCTAATTTAGGTATCAAAGAAGATTTGCATTATACCTTGATGGGGGATTTGGATGGTAAGCAAAAAGTACGTGTGTTATTAGCGCAGGCCTTGTTCGGAAATCCAGATGTGCTCATTATGGATGAGCCTACAAACGATTTGGATTATGAGACGATTTCTTGGTTAGAGAACTTCTTGGCCAATTATGATAACTGTGTCATTGTGGTATCTCACGACAGGCATTTTCTCGATGCTGTTTGTACACATATTTCTGATATCGATTTTGGAAAAATAAACCACTATTCTGGGAATTATACCTTTTGGTACGAATCGTCGCAACTAGCTGCCAAGCAACGTGCACAGCAGAACAAAAAAGCTGAAGAGAAGAAGAAGGAACTCGAGGAATTTATTCGTCGTTTCTCTGCTAATGTTGCAAAATCAAAGCAAGCGACCAGTAGAAAGAAAATGATCGATAAACTGAACATTTCTGATATAAAACCGAGTAGCCGTCGTTATCCTGCGATAATTTTTGAACGTGAGCGGGAGGCGGGAGATCAGATTTTAAATGTTGAAGGCTTATCAGCTAGTTTGGATGGTGAGGTGTTATTTAAAGGGGTAGATATCAACTTGGCAAAAGGAGATAAGGTCGTGGTTTATTCGAAAGACTCAAGAGCGACTACAGCATTCTATCAGATCATTAACGGAAAAGAAAAAGCAGAAGCAGGTAAGTATGCTTGGGGAGTTACAACGACACAGTCGTATTTACCATTAGACAATAGCGACTATTTTGATAACAAGTTAACGCTTGTTGACTGGTTACGTCAGTGGGCCACTACAGAAGAAGAGCGCGAAGAAGTCTATATAAGAGGATTTTTGGGAAAAATGATTTTTAGTGGCGAAGAAGCTCTAAAAACAGCAGATGTTTTATCAGGTGGTGAAAAAGTACGTTGTATGCTAAGCCGTATGATGATGATAAGAGCCAATGTATTAATGTTGGACGAACCCACCAACCATTTGGATTTGGAAAGTATTACGGCTTTCAATAACTCGCTGAAAAACTTTAAAGGCACGGTATTGTTAACGACTCACGATCATGAGTTTGCACAAACGGTTGGTAACCGTATCATTGAGTTAACGCCTAATGGCGTTATTGATCGTTATATGACCTTTGACGAATATATGAATGATAAAAAGATTAAAGAGCAGCGTGAGAGGATGTATGCGGTGACCGTTTAAATAAGGTATGTGTCAGTCACGCTGTCCCGAAAGCTTTCGGGATTATTTCAGCATCTCTTTAGGCAATACTTTTATTTAAGAAGCCTCCATCTCAGCCTTTACTCGTGTTACAATAGCCGTAGCTTTGTCCAGTTCATCATTATGGACAAAGACTTCCTGATAGCCTTGATTCAATGAGCCATAACCCGCCAAACGTTGCGATTCCCCCTCATCTTTAATAATGGGGACAATGCCAAGGCGCTCCAACTCATCTTTAACACGAGTGACTAAAATAAAGTTGCCGTAAAATATTTTTGTATATTCAGAAGTGCTCATAACTATAGGTGTTGTTTTGTACCTATAAGTTACAAAAATCAAGGGAATCTAACAATTCTTTAGTTAGGTATTATAGTATTTGCTGTCCCAGATTACTGCACTAAAGTTTTTTCCTGACAAATACCCGTAGTACATCACGGCAGCAACAACAGATTTAAACACAAAAAGGAATACGATTCCCGCATTAGCTGCAGTTGCCTTGTTAGAAAATACGCCTTCAGGGATAGCGGCAGTAAGTAGAATACTCAAAATGAACATACAAAACACAAAGTTCTCAAAATCCCTAACAGGCCACATAATTGCTCTTCTAAACGCGCTAAGGTCATTTCCCCATTTATGAATCAAATAGTAATAACCGTTACCTATGGGGGCGAAGAGAAGTGGATCATCGTAATGTTCCAATTTAAACAACTTGGCTGGTGCGATAATTTTAAAGCCTTTCAATTCGGTGTTGTGTGCCTTTTCAAGCTGTTTTATTTTGGAGATGGCTTCATAGGGCAATTCGCCTTTAAAAAGCTTGGTGTCTAAAAAACGCAACCTGTAATTGACACAGGTTTTTTTAATTTGACTTATATGATAAATACGGTCAGTTTCCAATAAGTCAAAAACAAAATCATTGTGATCAGAAGTATGGCCGCTAGACAAGGTATTCAGAATCTCCTCATCTTTTTTGTTATCAGCATCCAGAATGGCCTTGACGTCATCGATAATCTTCGTCTCCATTTGGCCTTTGCGTTTGAGCGCCTTTAGCTTATCCTCAATATTCGTCTTTTTCAGTTGCATTTTTCTTTTTTCTTAAAAATAAGACTACTCTGCCTTAGTTACAAAAATTTAACAAATCTGTTTAAGCTTTCTAAGCAAAATTAAGGCTTAACCAGCGAACCTATTAAACAAAGTAAACACATTGCTATTATTTGAAATTATTCTAAATAGATTAATAATAGATAATACCTATGGAAAAATAAACATATAGTATGTCTGCATTTTAGTCGCTGCTCATTAATTTTTTAATTTTATCGAACATTAAAAACAACTTCTAAACTATAGATATGGACAATAAAGGAAATTACAACATTAACAGTGGCGATGCTAGCCAATGCCCTTTTTTAAGTGGAACACAGAAAAAGTCTGCAGGTGGTGGTACTCAAAATCGCGATTGGTGGCCTAATGAATTGAAATTGAATATTTTAAGACAGCATGCGTCAAAGAATGACCCTATGGGTGAGGGCTTTGATTATGCGGCAGCATTCAATAGTGTCAATTATGATGAGCTCAAGAAAGATTTGACCGACTTAATGACAGATTCTCAAGATTGGTGGCCAGCAGATTATGGTCATTATGGAGGATTAATGATCCGTATGGCTTGGCACAGTGCAGGAACCTATAGAGTAGGTGACGGACGTGGTGGTGCTGGTACAGGAACACACCGTTTTGCGCCTTTAAACAGTTGGCCAGATAATGGTAACCTTGATAAGGCACGTTTATTATTATGGCCTGTAAAAAAGAAATATGGCAACAAGATTTCCTGGGCTGATCTTATGATACTTGCAGGAAATGTGGCTTTAGAATCTATGGGGTTCCCGACATTTGGTTTTGCTGGAGGTCGCGAAGACGTGTACGAACCAGAACAGGATATTTACTGGGGAAGTGAAACAGGTTGGTTAGATAATGATGATCGTTACGATACTAGTGACGGTGAATTGGAAGGACATCTTGGCGCTGTACACATGGGATTAATCTACGTAAATCCAGAAGGTCCTAATGGCGAACCTGATCCATTAAAGTCTGCCCATGACATTAAAATAACATTCGGGCGTATGGCCATGAATGATGAAGAGACTGTAGCTTTAGTCGCCGGAGGTCATACCTTTGGTAAGGCACATGGAGCGGCCGATGCCGAAAAATATGTTGGAGCAGAACCACACGGAGCTTCAATTGAAGAAATGAGTACCGGATGGAAAAATACGTTTGAAACAGGCGTATTGCAGCACGCCATTACAAGTGGTATAGAAGGCGCTTGGACACCCGACCCAACACGCTGGGACGCTGATTATTTCGATGTGCTATTGAATTATGATTGGGAACTTACTAAGAGTCCAGCAGGAGCGCACCAGTGGACACCGACGGCAGATTCTCATGCACGTATGGCACCGACAGCTGACGGTAGCGGTCAACAGGCATTAATGATGACAACGGCGGATATGGCTTTAAAGATGGATCCGACCTATAGAGAAATCTCAGAGCGTTTCCATAAAGATCATAAAGCTTTTGAAGATGCCTTCGCAAGAGCATGGTTTAAACTTACACATAGAGATATGGGACCGATTGACCGTTACTTAGGTCCAGAGGTGCCTAGTGAAGAATTAATCTGGCAAGATCCAATACCAAAAGTAGATTATACCTTGAGCGATTCGGATATAGAAGTTTTAAAGAAAATGATTCTAGCTTCAGGTTTATCGGTATCAGAATTAGTTAAAACGGCTTGGGCTTCTGCATCAACCTTTAGAGGATCCGATATGCGCGGTGGCGCCAATGGTTCGCGTGTACGATTAGAGCCGCAACGCAGTTGGGAAGTGAATAACCCAGACGAATTGAATAAGGTGCTAAATGTACTCGAAGGTATTCAAAGCGAATTCAGCGGAACCATTTCCATGGCGGATTTAATTGTTTTAGCAGGTAATGCAGCAGTTGAAGAAGCGGCTAGTAATGCTGGGCACAACGTCTCTGTACCATTTACGCAAGGTCGCGGCGACGCCTCCCAAGAACAAACCGATGTTGAATCATTTGGGTATTTAAAGCCCTTGGCTGATGGATTTAGAAATTATATCAGTTCAGAACTAAAGGAAGTGGCAGCAGAAGATTTATTGGTTGACCGTGCTAACCTATTGACGCTTTCAATTCCTGAAATGACAGCTTTAGTGGGTGGTCTTCGTGTTCTAGGCGCTAATTACGATAATTCTAACCTCGGCGTATTTACGGATAATGTCGGACACTTATCTAACGACTTCTTTACGAATATTTTAGACTTTACGTATACATGGAGTGCAACCTCTGATGATGATACTATTTTTGAAGGTAGGGACCGTAGAACAGGAGCGGTTAAGTTTACAGGCTCAAGAGCCGACTTGATCTTTGGTTCCAATACCGAGCTCAGAGCAGTATGCGAAGTTTATGGAGCAGATGATGGTGGCGCAAAATTTGTCAATGACTTTGTAGCGGCTTGGGCTAAAGTGATGAATTTAGATCGTTTTGATTTAAAATAAGAATTGGTTAATAGCAAATTGTGAAAAGGGAATGCGTATACGATTGTGCATTCCCTTTTTAATTGTTGTTGCTATTAATCGGAACTTTAATCTTATAACAATACTATGAATGCACAAGAATTATTTTTTAGAACCATACAAACAGGTAATGTCGAAAATTTGAAATTGCAGTTGCAGCATAATCCCCACTTGGTAAATTCTGAGGACGCTAGAGGCTTTACACCGCTTATATTTGCTACTTATTTTAACCAAGAAGCTATTGCAAAACTATTGATTGACCATAAGGCCAATATCAATGGAAAAGACGGATCGGGTAATACGGCTCTTATAGGTGTGAGTTTTAAAGGTAATATTGAGCTTGTAAAGCTCCTTATCGAAAGTGGGGCGGATGTCAATGCTCAAAATAATAATGGCACGACCGCTTTGAGTTTTGCAGCACAATACAATCAAAAAGAAGTAGTGAAAACACTATTGACCAATCAAGCCGATAAGACCATTGTCGATATGAATGGAAAAACAGCATTAGACCATGCGAAAGATAAGAATTTCAAAGAGTTAACGGGTATTTTAAGCTAGAAGAATCGGTTTTAGGAATTTTTAAGAATTCGTAAGTATTTTCCGCCAAAATTTAGGATACTTATAACAGTTCTAAATAGCGTTTATCCCTTATATAGCGTATCTTTATAAGAGTAATCTAAAAATATATATGCTATGAAATCACTCTACTATTTGTTACTCTTTTTATTTTTATTTAGTTCATGTGTTGTCGTGCGTCAGGATGAAGTCGCTATAAAGCGCCGGCAAGGAAAATTAATTGGCGAACCCATAAGTCAAACAGCTAAAATTTACAACCCTTTAGTTGCGACTTATATAAAAGTGCCAACACGTATTGTTAATTTCAAAATTAACTTAGATATCCCATCAAAAGAAGGGTTAACGATTGGTTCTGAGATGTCGATTTTATACCGTGTAAGACCAACTCAGGTAAAGTCTTTGCTAGAAAATGTAGGAATGAATTATGAACAAGAATTAATCGCTCCTGTATTTCGTTCTGCATTAGCAGATGTAAGCGCTAAGTTTATGGCCAAAGATATGCATACCGGCAACCGAGCTTCTATTGAAGAAGAAGTTAAAAACATGATTAATGAAACTTTAGATGAAAAAGGAATCGTTATAGAACAGGTGTTAATGAAGCGCATCGTACTTCCGGCATCACTATCGGCAGCAATTGAACAAAAACTCACGGCAGAGCAACGTGCGCAACAAATGCAATTTGTTTTAGAAAGAGAACGTTTAGAAAATGAGCGTAAACTGATTGAAGCACAAGGTGTAGCGCAAGCTAATATCGTTGCTGCTGAAGGACAGGCAAAGGCGAATAAAGTATTAAGCATGGGCTTAAATGAGCTTTTATTACGTCTAAGAGCTATAGAAGCTTTTGAAAAGCTTAGTAATTCGTCAAATGCTAAAGTGATTGTGACCAATGGAGAAACACCTCTAATTGTTGACGATGAATAAACGGTGCTGCCAATTGATAGATTAAAAAATAAATCGTCTAAAATAAGTTTTAGACGATTTGTTTTTTTGTTTAAACTTCAGCTAACTTGATTTACTGGTTAGCATTTTAATTTTTATTCTAAATGCGGCAAAAAGTAAGGTTGTAAAAGGACTTAGCCAATTAAATATGGCATAGAAAAAATAATCAGCTACACTTACCTCAAGCACGCCAGATTGATAGGCGCCACATGTATTCCAAGGAATAAGGACGGAAGTCACCGTCCCTGAATCTTCCAATGTTCTACTTAGATTTTCTGGAGCCAGCCCTCTGTCTTCGTAAGCCTTTTTGAACATTTTTCCTGGTACTACAATGGCCAAATACTGATCTGACGCAGTTATATTTAATGCCAGACAGCTAGCGACGGTGCTTACAAATAATCCGAAGATAGATTTGGCCATTTTTAATAGTGCTTTTGTGATTCTCGATAAAGCACCAATGGCATCCATAACACCGCCAAATACCATAGCACAAACGATAAGCCAAACAGTATTTAACATACCATACATCCCCTTTGCTTTAAATAGCTTTTCATAATCTTCAGGAGCATCTAACTTTGTTTCTATGGTTATCGCATTCATAACAGCTTGATAGGAAGATTTAAAGTCAACAACTTCAGAACCAGATAATGTTTTAATAATATCGGGTTGAAAAATTACTGCAAAGATTCCTCCTAAAAGTGTACCAATGAACAGTGCTACTAAAGGCTTTACTTTTTTAACAATCAATACAATAACTACAATAGGAACTATAAATATCAATGGCGAAGTATTAAATTTTGATCCAATTAAATTTGTAATTTCTGATGTATCCGTACTTCCAGAAGTAGATTGAGTGAAACCGATAATAATAAAAACCATGAGCGTTATTATTATAGTTGGTACCGTTGTAAATGCCATATATCTAATATGGGTGAATAAATCCGTTCCTGCCATAGCCGGTGCCAAGTTGGTAGTATCACTCAATGGGGACATTTTATCGCCAAAATAGGCACCAGATAATACAGCACCTGCTGTCATACCTAATGAGATTCCCAAGGCCCCACCAATACCTATGAGAGCAATACCCACAGTTGCTGATGTTGTCCATGAACTCCCTGTCGCAATAGAAATAATAGCACAAATTACCACGCATGCGGCCAGAAATATAGTAGGATTTAATATTTGTAAACCATAATAAATCATAGTAGGGATTACACCGCTAATGAGCCAAGTTCCAGCTAAAGCGCCTACCATAAGAAGAATTAATATCGCACTAGTCGTTGATTTTACATTTTCAGCAACTTCTTCGAGCATCCGTTTATAAGATACTTTATTTCTAAAGCCAACGATGGCAGCAATTGCGGCAGCAAAAATAAGTGCAAATTGGTTTGGACCTTCAATTGAATAGTCTCCAAAAGCGACTAATACGTTATATGCGAGTAACCCGATTAAAACAATCAACGGAATCAAGGCTTCCCATATGTTTAATTCTGTGTTATCAATTATTTTCTGGTCATCTACCTTAATTTCAGAAATATTCTTGCCGTCTTGCATTTTTAGTTCAGTTTAGTTTTGTAATGTTACGATTTTGTAAAGCGATTTGCAAATTGATAAGCCGATGCGCCTTGTGTCTTTGGATTATCGGGAAATCAATTGTGGTCTTTTCTAGACTTTGATCAGAAAGTTTTTCGGAATTGGAATTTTGAATTTGGTATTTTAGCATGGCATTATGGATTCATTAACTCAAATTGTTTTAGGTGCTGCTTGTGGTGAAGCTGTACTCGGCAAGAAAATTGGCAATAAGGCCTTACTATTTGGTGCCATTGGTGGTACCATACCAGACTTGGACACATTTGTTGGTGCTGCACTATACGGTAACGAAATTGATGCCATGCTCTTCCATAGAGGATTTATGCACTCCATTTTGTTTTCGATTTTAGGCGCGTTTCTTTTTGGTTGGTTGACTCATAAACTTTACGATACAGGAAAGCGATCAGATACAACTAACCAAGGTGATTGGATAAAGCTCTTCTTTTGGTCCCTGTTTACCCATGTAATTCTCGATAGTTTTACGCCCTATGGGACCCAACTTTTTGCGCCATTTTCAAATTACAGAGTGGCTCTTAATAACATCGCGGTAGCAGATCCTTTGTATACAGCGCCCTTTCTTATTTGTATGATTATTTTGATGTTTTATAAGAGAACAAAGGCACGGAGGCGACTTTGGCTTAAAATAGGCATTGGGATTAGCTCTTTTTATATGATGCTAACACTTTTTAATAAGACTTATATCGATACTATTTTTAAAAACACATTAAATGATAAAAACATTAGCTATTTTAGATTTAGTACACAACCCGCTATTTTAAATAATATACTTTGGTATGGTATTGCAGAAACTGAGGATGATTATCAGGTGGGATTTTATTCATTGCTTGATACATCCAATCGTTTTTCTGACTGGAAAACAATTCCCAAAACACGAGATCTGAGCAAAGATGATTTTGACGACATCAAAGGTTTGGCCTGGTTCAGTAATGATTATTATAATATAGAATCATTAGATAATGGCGACTATCTCTATAAAGACTTAAGGTATCCTATGATGAAGACGCGCAAAGGCTATAAAGCGATTTTTAATCTTATGTTGTACAAGGATGAGGATCGCTTAAATATGAAACCCTTTGAGCCTGAAACAGGTGATTTTGGCTTTGCTATGAATGCGCTTTGGATACGTTTAAAAGGACAATGAAGGTAACGGGGGTTTAAACCAGCTCAGTTTCAAGAATGTTTAATTCTATCATACATTTTTTCATCATCTTATACGTGCGCTCTATATCGGCATCTAATCCTATTGAAAAGCGAATTAAACCATCACTTAATCCCATTTCAGCTTGCTCATCTTCGGGAATCTCGGACGATGTTGAACTGCCGGGTGCACTAAACAAGGTTTTATAGAAGCCCAAGCTTACGGCCAAATAGCCCAAATTGCATTCTTGCATAAGTTCCATAAGCTCATTGGCCTTTTCCAAAGAACCGACATCGATGGTCATCATGCCACCAAAACCGTACTTATCATTCATCATAGATTTAAATAAACTATGTGATGGATGGGACTTTAGACCCGGATAGACGGTTCTTAAGCCATCTTTTTCAAATTGAGTTGCCAGATACATAGCATTATGGCTATGCTGCTGCATTCTGATGTGCAATGTCCTTAAATTCTTCAAAACAGAAGCAGAACGCAAACTATCCATGGTTGACCCTAAAAGCATAGCCGCACCGTCATTCACATTTCGCAATTGATCGATGAAGTCTTGCGATCCGCAAACCACACCACCAACCGTATCGGAAGAGCCATTGATAAACTTTGTCAGACTATGGATAACGACATCTGCTCCCAATTTAGCGGGAGAAACGGATAGGGGAGAAAAGGTATTGTCGACAACGAGCTTTAGGCCGTGTTTTTTGGCCAATTGCGCTAAATTTTTAATATCCGCGACTTCCAATAAAGGGTTACTAACAGACTCACAGTATAGGACTTTGGTTTTTGAGGTTATGGCCGCTTCAACACGATCCAATTTTGTGATGTCTACAAAAGAAGTGGCAATGCCCATTCTAGGCGCAAAGTTCTTTAAAAACGCATAAGTACCGCCATAAATAGTCCTGCTGCTTACAATGTGCTCTCCGGATGTGCAAAGTTGTAATAAAACAGGGGTAATTGCTCCCATACCAGAGGCTGTAACCGTTGCGGTTTCGGTCCCTTCCATTGCCGCCAAAGCTTCGCCCAAATATAAGTTCGATGGGGATGAGTGCCGAGAATATAAATAGCAGCCATCGGCATTGCCCTCAAAGGTGTCAAACATGGTTTTAGCCGATAAGAATGTATAGGTAGATGAATCTGATATGGATGGATTAACCCCACCAAATTCGCCAAAATACTGTAAATCTTGAATATTATTAGCAGGTTTAAATTTCATGGTTTTTGACTTAATTGGTTATATGCAAATTTCTTAATTATTAGACATAAAATCAATATATAATGAATATTAAAGAAAATAAAACTTATAAATATTAATTTATTAGAAAAAAAATCTATATTTTTAACAGACACATAGTTTTATCCGAAAAATCGTTTAAATAATGTTAGATGATATAGACAAAACGCTGCTCAAACTACTACAGGAGGATTGCAAACAGACCAACAAAGCACTTTCAAATACGCTTGGTCTGTCGGTCACAGCGGTTTATGAGCGTATTAGAAAGTTAGAGCAAAAAGGTATTATTAGTAATTATGTAGCCTTAATTGAAAAAAAGAAAGTCAATAAAGCATTTGTTGCGTTTTGCCATGTAAAGCTGGTACAACATTCTCAAGATTATGTTATGAAATTTGAACGGGAAGTTCGTAAATTAGAGGAGGTTTTAGAGTGCTACCATATTAGTGGAGATTATGATTATTTATTAAAGGTACAGGTTGAGAATATGGAAGCGTTTAGAGAATTTATGGTGAAAAAGCTCACAAAAATTGATCATATTGGCAGCACACACAGTATGTTTATGATAAACGAAGTAAAACACACCACTGCAATCACTTTGTAATTAATGAAAAGTATACGCTATAGACTCATAGAGTTTATTTTAATATTTGTAATAACTCCGATTAGTTTTGCTTTAGAGTTTCCTATTTGGGTAAAACTACTCATCGGGCTTGGGGGCTTTATATATATTGTATATGTGCTGCTTAAAGTGGAGCATAATAAATTTAAGCTTCGAGAGCATATCAACTGGACACAATTCTGGCAACGAACCGCCATAAAATTTGTAGCAATAGCTATAATTACCTCAGTATATATGTATATGGTAGATGATAAAAATCTATTCATTGTTGTAAAAACAAAGCCTAATCTTTGGGTCATGATTTTATTTATCTATTCTTTTTTCTCGGTATATCCGCAAGAATTGATCTATAGAACATTTTTCTTTCAGCGTTATGAATCCTTGTTTAGGACCAACGGTGTTTTTATATTGGTAAATGCAGCGCTATTTTCCTTGGCCCATATTTTCTTTAGAAACACCTTAGTGATGTTTTTAACTTTTATAGGAGGTATTTTATTCGCATTAACATTCAAAAAGACAAAATCCACACTTTTGGTGTCTATTGAGCATGCTATTTATGGCTGTTGGTTATTCACGATCGGAATGGGCGAAATGCTCGGATTTCCTTCGTGATAAAAAATTGAAAGTTGAGACAACCATTTTTATTTTTTTTACGTCTTTAAGAGTACAAAGGGATTTTAAAGTAAAAACCATCAATTAATTATTAATGAAAAAGCTAATTCTTATGCTAAGCCTCCCATTGGTTTTAGCCTCTTGCGCAAGCGTAGAAAAACACAATTTACAAATCACCAGACTACATGCTGTTGAAGATTTACATGAAGATGTGGACAAGGTCTACAAACAACTAAAACGTCACCATCCACGTTTATACCAGTATAGTTCAAAAGAGACTTTGGACTTTAAGTTCGATAGCCTAAAGAAGTCCATTAAAGAGCCCATGGATAGTCGTACATTTTATAAGCAGTTGTCTCAAGTGACAAGATTTGTTGGGCAAGGTCACATGTCAGTATCTCCACCATCTCGGCAATTCAAAAGAAAAGAACGAAAGGCTTTAAATAAAACAAAATTTGATATTAACAATCTCGATTTTGAATATCTTGATCATAAACTTTTGGTCGTCAATGCAAGGGGTAATGACTCAGTACTTGTTGGAAGCGAAGTGCTAGAGATTAAAGATGAGAATCCTTTAGGGCTCATTGAACAATATAAAAAGCGGTTTGCTTCTGATGGGTACAATACCACATTCTATAATCGGGCTGTGGGGACGCGATTTATGCGTTTTTACCTAAGCGACAAAGGGCGTTTTGACAGTATATCCTTAACCTTCAGAAATTCTGACTCTACATTTGTAAAACACTACAAGCGCAGGCTTAAGGATAAGTATGCATCAAAAGACTTGGATACCGCCTTGGCAAAAGATTCGCTTCAGCCCATAAAAACACCCAAGGTGAAGCTGACCAAAGTAGAGCGTAAAGCAAAAAAACGTGAAGCAAAGGCTAAGCGTAGATATAACAGTAAGTATGGTTATAGCGCATTGCGTGATGAATATAATAGAAGTTTAGATTTTGTTGGACCTGATAGTTCTGTAGCCGTTATGAAAATTAGAGGATTTTCCAATGGAAACTACAAGGCGTTTTATGATGATACCTTTAAAACTATTGATTCGTTACAAACAGAAACTCTGGTTATAGATTTAAGAGATAATTTTGGTGGTCGTCTTAAAGAAATTACATATTTATATTCCTATCTTACGGATGAGAACTTTGTGATGATTAATCCAAGTGAAATTAATACGAGATCCCCATTTTTAAAATATACAATGAGCAATTCGAGACCGACTGGCATAAAGATACTTGCCGGTATATTGTCGCCATTTATTTATGGTTATGAATTGTGCAAGACTAAGAAGAAAAACGGACAATTATATTACAGATTCAAAGCCTCTAGAGAGCAAGACCCTAAACCTAATAATTTTAAAGGGAAGATTTACGTATTAATCAACGGTAATTCGTTTTCAGCATCTTCAGTATTGTCTACCAAGTTACATGGAGATCAACGAGCGACTTTCGTTGGTGAAGAAACAGGTGGGGCTTATAATGGTACCGTTGCTGGATTCTATAAGGTTTATGAATTACCAAATACAAAGGTAAAAGCAAGAATTGGTTTAGCGCATATTGATGCTCCTTATAAAACTGAACCTGATGGTTATGGTGTGAAGCCAGATGTTGAAATTTTACCAACTTACCAGGATAGATTAAATCAGAGAGACCCAGAACTCGAATGGGTATTGGAAGACATCGAAAGAAAGTAAAAAAACGACGGCTTTAATATTAGTCGTTAGATTCGCAAATCACTAAACTAAGTTGTATTTTTGCTTTTCATTTGGGTCTACATGAAAATACTTTTAGTTGCATTACTTTTTGTTTCTTTTAGCCTTGTTGCTCAGCAACATCCCTATGGCATAAAAGCGGGTGGTAATATTGCAAATTTGGCAGGAGATGGTACCGATGGCCTTTCGTCAATAATTAATTTTCACGCAGGGTTTTTTATGGAAATAGGGCTTACTAAAGATGTTAAAGTGCAGCCAGAATTATTGTTTACGGTATACGGATTTGAATTAAATGAAGGGGATGATCCTAATGTAAGATTAAACTATGTGGCATTACCAGTAATCGCTAAGTATTTTGTTTCAAAAGCCTTGAGTCTTGATGCCGGCCCTCAAGTGGGTCTGTTAGTGACCGCCAAAAATGGTACCGGTTCTGAGGCCGACGTAAAATCCGATTTTTTTGATAGGGATTTTGGGATAAATGTTGGTGCTAGTTATGCCATTTCCGACAAAGTTAGTGGGTCATTAAGGTATTACATAGGTTTAACTGATGTCACCACAGCAGATACAAAAAATCAAAATAGAGCATTTCAATTAGCATTTCAATTTAAAATAAAATAGCATATACTATGAATTCATACGATGTCGCAGTAATAGGTTCGGGTCCCGGTGGTTATGTCGCAGCAATTCGCTGTGCACAATTAGGGATGAAAACTGCAATTATAGAAAAATATTCTACCCTTGGCGGTACATGTCTTAATGTAGGGTGTATTCCAAGTAAAGCCTTATTGAGTTCTTCTCATCATTATGAAGAGGCCACCAAGCACTTTGAAGAGCACGGCATTGAGATTCCTGGTGATATAAAGGTCAATTTAGAAAAAATGATTGCTAGGAAGCAGGCCGTTGTGGACCAGACCACGGGAGGTGTTGACTTCCTGATGAAAAAGAACAATATCGACGTTTATGAAGGCTTAGGATCGTTTATAGACGCTACACATATTAAAATTGAGGGAAAGGACGCTGGCGAAATAGAAGCTAAAAATATTATTATAGCTACAGGTTCTAAGCCATCCAATCTACCTTTTATAACACTAGATAAAGAACGAATAATCACATCGACGGAAGCTTTAAAGCTTAAGGAGGTTCCGAAACACTTAATCATCATTGGTGGTGGTGTGATAGGTTTAGAATTAGGACAGGTGTATTACAGATTAGGAGCTGAGGTAACGGTCATTGAGTATATGGACCGAATTTTACCGACAATGGATGCCGGATTGTCTAAAGAATTAAACAAAGTATTCAAGAAGGCTAAATGTAAAATGATGATGTCTCACAAAGTACAATCTGTTGAGCGAAATGGTGATGAGGTCCTTGTGAAAGCTGAAAATAAAAAGGGAGAAGTCGTAGAGTTTAAAGGCGATTATTGTTTGGTGTCTGTTGGCCGTCGTCCATATACGGATGGTTTAAATGCAGAAGCCGCTGGTGTTAAAATTAACGATAGAGGACAAGTTGAAGTTAATGACCATTTGCAAACGTCTGTGCCTAATATTTATGCAATAGGTGACGTCGTAAGAGGTGCCATGTTGGCCCACAAAGCAGAGGAAGAAGGTGTATTTGTGGCAGAAACCCTTGCGGGACAAAAGCCACATATCGATTATAACTTAATTCCGGGAGTCGTTTATACTTGGCCAGAAGTTGCAGCAGTTGGTAAAACGGAAGAAGAGTTAAAGGCCGACAATATTGCATATAAGGTAGGGCAGTTTCCATTTAGGGCCTTAGGTAGAGCCAGAGCAAGTGGTGACACTGATGGTTTTGTAAAAATCTTGGCGGATAAAACCACCGATGAAGTTTTAGGTATACACATGGTCGGTGCGCGCTGCGCCGATTTAATTGCCGAGGCGGTAACGGCTATGGAATTTAGGGCCTCTGCAGAGGATATTTCCAGATATTCGCACGCACATCCGACATTTGCTGAAGCGGTTAAAGAAGCAGCATTAGCGGCTACGGATAATAGACCATTGCATGTTTAAAGTAAGACTATTGTCATTCTAAACCTGCCTGTGTTTAAATATTTCAGAATCTAAAACAAAAAGCGAACTGCACTTCGACTAAGCTCAGTGACCATGTTCGCTTTTTTTATGATTTTTATATCTCAAAGCCTAAAGCTCCTGCATCAAATCAACAATACGTAGGCGTTTGGAGTAATCATCTTCATTGATGTCGCGCACAAAACAATAAGCGCTTATATCTTCATTTTTTACTTTTGCGGTAAGTTCCTCAACCGTATTAGGTCCAAATTCTTCAGATTCTGAGATATAGTAGAACTCGTGCTCATAGATAACATTGCTCACCTTTTTCCTGTACTTTTCCTTTAAGAAAGATTGAATATCTTCGACAGAATTTAAGTCCTCATCGTAGTTGGTTGTATTGATGTATAAGGCAAATTCTTGCTTGTCTTGATGATTGAGTACTAAGATGTCATCATCTTTAAAATAGGCCTTTACGGTAATGATGCCATCTTCAGTTTCTATGGTGAAAATATTATGAATGCTTAATGTCCAGGATGTTTTAATCGTAGCGTCTTTTCTTTCAATCTCTAAAATATTATCATCCCTAAAGGTGTAAACCGATTTCTTTTTGGAAATACCATTAACCAATACCCATTGCTGATTAATGAAATGAGAGTCGTGGTGACGCTCATAATCAAAAGGCTTAAGATTAGGTATAGTATTATGTAGGTAATCGTTCATCAAGCGGTTAAAAATTACTATAGCCAGAGACTATGATAACGTTAGATTTGGACTTTTATTTACATAAACTTAGAAATTTTCCAGAAGTTTTAAAACTTCTTTCTTATAACTTCGACTAATGGGCAGCGCAATTCGATTAACTGTAACTTCTTCATTAGTAAACGATTGAATTTTCGATAAACGGACAATATAGGAACGATGAATTCGTAAAAAATGTTTTTTGGGAAGTTTAGCCTCAATAGCACTTATAGTTTCTCTTGTAACAATAGTCTCCACCGAATTAGACTTTATTGAAGAATTGAGGTGTATTTTTACATAGTCACTATAGCTTTCAACGTATAGAATACTATCAAAATCGACTTTGAGCATCCTTCGGTTAGAACGTACAAAAATAAAGTCTTGATGTTCTGATAATAACGTAGATGCTTTTTTAGAATTGGTCGCTATTTCAAAATAGCGGTTTACGGCTTTCAGTAAACGTTCAAAAGCAATAGGTTTTAAAAGGTAATCTACGGCTTGTAAATCAAAACCTTCAACAGCATAGTCTCTGTAGGCCGTAGTGAATATGATTTTAATAGCCTTGTTGATAGATTTGGCAAAGGCTATTCCGGAAATTTCGGGCATATTAATGTCTAAAAAGACTAAGTCGACGGCATTGTTACTTATGAAATTAAAGGCTTCTATGGCATTTTTACACTGCGCCAAGACCTCAATGTTTTCAATATGGGATAGATGAGAGGCAATGACCTCTCGTGCAATAGCCTCATCATCAACAATGATACAAGAAATGGCTTTAGACATTGGCTAACATGAGTTTAAGTTGTACTTCGAATACCTGATCAGTTTCAATGATGTTTAACTCGTAACGGTTGTTGTACAACAGTTCTAAACGCTTTTTGATATTTTCTAACCCTATACCTGCTGATTTTGAAGTTGATTTTGAATGCGAATTTTTACAACTGAAAACAATACAATCATCTTTGCAGTTTAATGAAATATCAATATTTAGAACACCACTTTCAATTTTGCCATGTTTAAAACTGTTCTCTACAAAGGGCAAGAACAACATAGGGGCAATTTCGATAGATGTTGAACAGCCTTCTTCAGAAAAATGCACATCTAAGGTGTCATTAAACCGCATTTGCTCTAAGCTGATATAATCCTTAATGTGATTGATTTCATCCGCTAGCGCTACTAAGGGCTTATCGACTTGGTATAGCAGGTAGTCCAAAAGATTGGATAGTTTCAAAATCATTTCAGGGGTTTCTTCAGCTTTTTTTAATGCATAGCCATACATCGTGTTTAAGGTATTAAATAAAAAGTGCGGATGAATCTGCATTTTTAGATAGTTGAGTTCCTGTTCTTTCAACTTTAATTGGGCTTCTAGGATTTTGGTCTCTAATTGTTTGGTTTTCGCGGTTTGCTTTACATTGAGTTTTAAAAGCTTAAAAGCGCTTACAACAAAGACTACTAAGTAAACACCTGCCATGATAAACAGAATATTCTTGGTGGCAGGATTCATTTCCGCATACTCAAAACCTGAAATATAAATAAGGCTAAAGAATATAGAGGCCATGACGAGATATGCAGAAATGATGAATGTATATACGCTGTAGAGTGCAAACAGCCAATAGCGCTTAGTGACCAAGTAATCGGGTATTAATTTATATATCGACACATAAGTCGTCGCTATGGTAATAGGCATTAAAAATAGTGAAAAGGAGAGTGTTTCGCTTAAATTTTTGGTGCCAACACTAAAAAAATATGTATAAAAAAATAAGACTCCTGTCCAAAATAAGAGATGGAGCAGTACTTGACCTACTTTTTTTAGAATAAACCGTTTCGTAAACATGCATGCGTAATGAAATACAATAATAGTACATTTTTTAACCGGGATGATGCTTTTGTAGACGAACGACGGATTTAACACTGGTTTCAACATGTTGTCATATCGCGCACTAAATCGGTGATTCGTCGCAAAACTTAAAATGGCTTAGGTGTTGTTTATAGATTTGAAATCACAATCAAAAAACAAACATGTTATTAATTAAAAACTATAACTAAATTTACACACTATGCAATTCACAATTTCTTTACTGACTACTCAGTTTGCCGACCGTTTTAGAGAAGGTGGTCCTTTTTTTATGTCCTTAATTTTAATCTGTTTACTGCTCTCGCTTTTTCTCTTGGTTAAAGGGTTTTTAAGTCTTAAAAAAGACACAAAACAGGCAGAAAAAATGCTCAGCTTAACCGTTGATACGAGTTTACTCGGTTTGGTTATAGGTTTTTTTGCCTCTGTTATAGGCCTTATTACGGCCTTTGATTCTGTAGAGGCCTTGGGAGATCCTAATCCCGCGATCTTTGCGGGAGGTCTTAAAGTATCACTGCTCACGGCCACTTTTGGTCTATTTACTTTTATTATTGCCAGAATAGGCATATTGATTTTACGATGGTTAATTAATGCTGATAAGGCATAAATTAAAAGCACTCAGTGACATGAAAAATAGAATTCAAATGCCATTGGCTTTGATCGTATTTATGTGTTTTAATTTATTGGTTAAAGCACAAGCCCATCACAAAGAAAGGGAGTTAATCGTTACTGATTTGGTCGACAGTATCAACTCAAATGTACAGAAGACCTATCGTAAGTTTTGGGTAAAACTTCCTGAAAATTATAATCCAAGCAGTGATTCAAAATATCCTGTAGTTTATCTTTTAGATGGTTTTGCATTAAAGAATAATTTAGTGACGGTATACGACAATTATTGGGGGCATTATATGCCGCATATGATTTTGGTAGGTCTATCTAATGCAACCAATAGAACTTTCGATTTAACAACTTCAGAAATTAAATCAAGACATGGAGCAGCATTTAGTGCTAAAACTGGAGGCGCAGATCAATTTGTAAGATTTATTGAAAGCGAATTAATACCACATATTGATAGCCATTTTCCAACAACAACGCACCGCACTTTAATTGGGCATTCTTATGGAGGGCTTTTTACCATAAATATGTTGTTAAATCACGCCCACTTGTTCAATAATTACATCGCTATAGACCCCAGCTTAGATTGGGACGACCAGAAGTTATTGAAACAGTGCAAAGCGGTCCTGGCATCAAAACACCTAGAAAATAAATCGCTTTTTGTGAGTCTGGCAGCAGAACAGCTTCACATGTTTGATGAATCGATTACTTTAGAAAACATAAAGCACGACCAAAGCGAGTTTACCTTGTTTGCACGCTCAATTATAGAATTCTCTGAGTTTGTGTCCGACGAAGTTACTAATGGATTGAATTTTTCTTGGAAGGTCTATCCTGAAGATTTACATGGTACGGTTCCATTGCCTTCAATACGAGATGGATTGGTACATGTTTTTAAATGGTACCAGTTTATAAGCCCTCAAAAGTATAACAATAGCGAAACAACATTGTCCGAGTTAAACCAATTATTGAAAACGCAAGAGGAGATATACACTAAAAATTTTGGGTATAACTCACCACCAATGCTAGAAGAACTTTTTGTGGGGTATGCCCAAATGTTTTTCCAAACTGGTCAGCACGAAAAAGCGAGGCTGTTTATCAGCAAAGCCATAGAATACTATCCCAACGGCACTGAGGCCTATGACGCTATGGTAGATTATTATCAAACTATAAGTGATAAAACCAATGCTATAAAATATGCTACAAAGGCTTATGAAATTAGTAAAAGTACCTATCATAAGAATAGATTGGATGCTTTAAAGAATTAGAAATATAACAGGATAAAACATGTACGAATAGACAATTAAGCGAGCGAACTTATTAAAGTTCGCTTTTTTTATGCTTTGTAAGGGTATGCTTAGTAATTTTGTAAAAACATAACAATGGAAGCACTAACCCTCACCACACCAGCACTTTTATTTTCAGCTATTTCTTTAATCATGCTAGCATATACCAATCGTTTTTTAGCCTATGCAGCGGTGATACGAAACTTGAGCGAAAAATATAAAGAAAAGAAAGAAGCCTCCCTAATACGCCAGATCGACAATTTAAAATTGCGATTAAACTTAACGCGTTGGATGCAAATCTTTGGTATATCCAGTCTTTTGTTGTGCGTTTTAACCATGTTCTTAATTTATATAGACTTACATACATCAGCAGTTTGGATGTTTGGCATTGCATTATTGCTACTTATTTTGTCATTGGCTTTTTTAATTAGGGAAATACAAATTTCGACCCAAGCCTTAGGGCATCATCTCAGCGATATGGAAGACTATTTAAAGCAGTAAGAATTTTTTTATAATTAATGTGACTTCACTAAAAAAGTGGTGTCTTAAACCTATACCAACTAAGATAAAAGAACTAACAAACCAACTTGACAACAGACGCCGTTCATAGCCTAACCGATGAAGCGCTCGTAGAAGCAATAGTAAAGACAAATGACACCTTGTTATTTGAGGTGCTCTATGATCGATATGCATCTATGGTTTACAATAAATGTTATGGGTTTGCTAATGGTGTGGATGAGGCTAAGGACCTAACACAAGATGTATTTCTAAGAGTATTTGTAAAGTTGGCCAGCTTTAAGGGGAAGTCAAAATTTTCGACTTGGTTATATGCGTTTACATATAATCATTGCGTAAATTACGTTACCAGAAATACGGCTAAAAAATTAGAGAAGCAATCGGTAAGTTCAGAGAATGTTGACATCCAAAATATTGGAGAGGATGTGGATTCTACGCGTGAGTTCGAAAGTATGAGAGTAGAGCAGTTAAAACGCGTTATGGAGTTGATAGCTCCAGAAGAAAAAATGATTCTGTTGCTAAAGTACCAAGATAATCTATCCATAAAGGAATTATCGGACGCTTTAGATATTGGTGAGAGCGCGGTGAAAATGCGCCTAAAACGAGCAAAAGAAAAACTTGTACAGAAGTACAATAACCTATATACGAAAGATGGAGAATCCATTTAAGCAAATAAATCAGCCCATGAAGGAAGTTCCGCCAGAGCTTAAAGCTAAGGTCATGCACGATATTGCCATGGCTAAGCTATTGATGGAGCTTGCCGAGCTGTTTTCGTATAATATCGGCTATATCATAGATACCGTAAGCCGAAATAGAGAAAAATAAATACTTAGTAAACCCTAGCATAAATTTTAAGTATGGAAAAAGTAACAGATTTTAAAAATACGGCACTACAGTCATTATCATCAATGTGGCCAGAATTTATGGCAGTAGCTTTAAAGGCATTAGGAGCTTTGGTCATACTGTTTGTGGGTTGGTTGGTCACAAAATTAGTGGTTAAGGCCATAAGAAAGGTACTTAAATTGGCCAAGGCCAATAAACTCGATGACAAATTAAACGACATTGAAATCGTAGAGGGAAAAACCCTCAATTTTGATACCATTAAGATTGTCTCAAAATTCGTAAAATGGGTGATGTACATCATTTTAATTATAATGGTGTCTGATGTTATGGGATTAGAGATTATCTCTAATCAAATAAGCGAATTGCTGTCATATTTACCGCAGCTCTTTGCAGCATTGATCATTTTTACATTAGGCTTGTTGTTCGCCAATTTTGTAAAGAAAGGCCTGAAATCCTTCTTTGAATCCATGGATTTATCTGGAGGAAAGATTATAAGCCAGATCGTATTCTTTTTGTTATTGATATTTATCTCTATTACGGCTTTAAATCAAGCTGGTATCGATACGACGATTATTACTAGTAATATCACAATGATTATGGCGGCTTTTCTTTTAGCTTTTGCTATAGCATTTGGATTAGGGGCTAGAACCGTAGTTGCCAAACTTATGCACACCTTTTATGCTAGAAAAATGTTCGAAGTGGGTCAGAACATTGTTTTTAACAATGAGAATTACACCGTAGAAGAAGTAAAGAGTATTTCGGTAATCTTAAAAAACGCTGAGGGCAAATTAATAGTACCAATAAATGATCTTATGGATAATCAAGTACAAATGCAGGATCGACTATAAGGTTAGGGTTATAGATTTTATCTGGTTATAAAATGTGGTCCTGCCGTACTTGACCTAAAAAGAAGAACCTCTTTAGTACAAAAGAGGTTTTTTCTGTTATCTGCGTTTTTTGTTGCGTCGATTATAATTTTTGTCTCCTCGCGTTTTAGGTTTTTTATATTTTTTTGCTATTTCACGCCTGTAAGAACCACCTTGGTTGACCTTTTTGTTCTTGTCTTTCTTTTCATGAAATGCAGATCCGGGCGAATCGTCTTTTTTCCGTTTTATAGGGTTGTTGCGCTCTTTTATTTCAGGGCGTTCCTCTTCGATGAGTTCTGTAGAAATCTGCACCGAATCGGGAATTGCAAGTGTTTTAATCTGTAGTTGCATTAAGTCCTCAATCTTCTCACGTGCTTCTTGTTCCTTTTCCGTTGAAAATAACAGGCTATGCCCTTGTTTTTTAGCTCGCCCTGTTCTACCGATTCTATGCATGTAATTTTCGGGATACTCGGGAGTGTCAAAATTAATAACATGAGTAACATCATCGATATCCAAGCCTCTCGCCATCACGTCCGTAGCTACGAGCAAGCGATGTTCACCTTCTCTAAACTGCTCAATACTTCGCAGTCTATAATTCTGCGTTTTATTAGAATGAATAACACACGATTGTCCTGGAAATAAGTCTTCGAGCATATCAAAAAGGCGATCGGCCATTTTCTTGTAAGCCACAAATATGAGCACTTTAGAAAATGCATGATCGTCTTTCAGTAAATGTTCTAGTAAATTGACTTTAGTGAAAAAATTGGGGACATCATAACGTTGCTGTTCAATGTTTTCTAGAGGAGTACCAGATACCGCAATTTGAATTTTGGTCGGATTAATGAAAAAATCCGTAATCAATTCATCCACATCTTTGGTCATCGTCGCAGAAAACATAATGTTCTGCCGACGTTCTGGTAAGATATCGAAGATATTCATCAATTGATGCCTAAACCCTAAATCGAGCATCACATCTACTTCGTCGATAACCAATTTCTGAATGGATTTTAATTGTAAAACCCTACTAACTGCTAAGTCATAGAGTCTTCCTGGCGTAGCTACTATAATATCTTGGCCTTGGGCGACGGCTTGTTTTTGCGTGTTGATATTAGTACCGCCATAAACCCCTAAAACGCGATTATTAATATACTTTGAAAGTTTCTCAATTTCATCGACAACCTGCACAACCAACTCTCGGGTAGGGACAAGTACCAGAACTCTTGGATTATCTTGCCTCGAATATTTGAGATGGCGCAAAATAGGTAGCATATAGGCAAAGGTTTTACCCGTTCCTGTTTGGGCGATACCCACAACATCTTTACCAGAGGCTATGACATTAAAGGCCTCAGCCTGAATTGGTGTCGGGTGCTCAAAACCCAGATCATCAATGGCATTGTAAAGCGGTGTGTTTAAATTTAAGTATTGAAAAGTCAATCGTTCCATAGTTGCTGCAAAACTACCACTATTAATCTACTTAGTTAGATTAAATGGGCTTTATCTATTTCAATGCTATAACTCGCTTTAAAATCGGTATCAGGCTGTAATGCGATGATACCTTCCTTTTCTGTAAATTGTTGATTGGTACTTTCGGCATCTGCAATACCTAACCAAGGTTCTATACAAACATAAGGAGCTTTGGGTTTTGCCCAAATACCCAAATAAGGAAACCCATGGAATGTCACGGACAACACTTTTCCTTTTTGTTTATGCTTTAAAGTTACTTTTCTGGATTTAAGGTCTTTAAAAATCAAGGCATCTTCGTTAAATAAATCTGGTCTTAACTGAATGCTATGCAATCCCGTAAAAACCGGTTTTGTCTTTTTAGTGACTAGCCCAGTGGGCATATTCAAAATATAGGATTCGCTACTTTCAGCTTGTTCAAAATCGAGAATGTAATCCGTATAGCGTTCGTCATCGTACAAAGGACAACTAAAGGCAGGATGACCTCCCAAAGAGAAATAAATGGCTCCACTATCCGTATTTTTTACGTAATGATGTAAGTGAAGCACATTATCAATAAGCTCGTAGGTCAGTAAAAATTCAAAATCAAAAGGGTAAATTGCTTTTAGTGTATGATTAGACTTTAGCTTAAATGTAATTTTAGATTCAGATTGCGCCACAACTTCAAAATCTTCATTATGCCTCACAAAACCATGCTTAGGCATGTTGTAGGCTTTAGAGTTGTAGTAGTAGGTGTCATCTTTTAAGGCCCCAATAATTGGAAATAAATTAGGGGCATGACTTCCCCAGATATTAGGATCGGCTTGCCATAGGAATTCAATATTCGATTTTACAGAAGTGATGTTGCATAATTCTGCACCTCTGCCTTTTATACCAATTTTGAGGCTTTCGTTTTTAAGACTGTACATTACTTTTATTTTGTCGAAATATAAGACTTATACCATTAAAAGTATTCTGTTTATTTTTGCAAAACTAAAATGATCTATTGAGAACATCACTTACTTATCCATTAAAACATTCCGAGAATTTCAAAAGACAATTATTGTCTTGGGCACAACAATATGATGATGTCGTTTGGCTAGATTCGAATCATCACAAAGACAAACTACGTAGTTATGATGCTATATTGGCGGTAGATGCGTTTACAAGTTTGCAGACAGATGATCACAACGCATTTGATCGTTTGGATGAGTACCAGCAAGTCACTAAAGATTGGATTTTTGGCTATTTAACTTACGATCTTAAGAATAGTATTGAAGATTTGAGGTCCGATAATTTTGACGGGATAGAGCTTCCCGAACTCTATTTTTTCCAACCTAAAAAACTTTTTTTACTTAAAAATGATACTGTAGAAATCCGATATCTGAGGCTTGTGGAAGATGAGATTGAGACGGACCTGAACAGCATTAAGCAACTAAATGGCCAAGCTAGTAAACCAACGGGTAATGGTATTAAAATTAAGCTTAGAATCCATAAAGACGACTATTTCGAAAAAGTCAATACAATGCTGGCCCATATTAAGCGAGGAGATATATACGAAGCCAATTTTTGCCAAGAGTTTTATGCTGAAGATAGTACCATTGATCCAATAATGACTTTTAATCATTTAAATGACATCTCTAAGCCTCCATTCGCAACATTTTTAAAAGTTGACGACAAGTACTTGTTATCAGCTTCGCCGGAGCGTTATATTAAAAAAGAAGGATTAAAAGTCATTTCACAGCCCATAAAAGGAACAGCAAAACGATCAAATGATAAGATTGAGGATTTGTATTTGTTAGAGGAATTGGCTCATAATCCAAAAGAGCGCAGCGAAAATATAATGATAGTGGATTTGGTTCGTAATGATCTATCTCATACGGCTAAAAAAGGTAGTGTTAAGGTTGAAGAATTATGTAAAGTATATTCGTTCTTACAAGTGCATCAGATGATTTCTACCATTTCTTCTGAAGTGGATTCGAACGTAGCTCCTGTTGAAATTTTAAAAACTACATTTCCGATGGGAAGCATGACGGGTGCCCCAAAAATCTCAGCGATGAAAATTATTGAAGACTTAGAAGAAACTAAACGCGGTTTATACTCTGGCGCTGTGGGTTATTTTTCTCCAAATGGGGATTTCGATTTTAATGTGATCATTAGGAGTATTCTCTATAATGCTTCGAAACACTATATCTCTTATTCAGTCGGTAGCGCTATAACTTCAAAGAGTGATCCTTTAAAAGAATATGAAGAATGCCTAGTTAAGGCCAAAGCCATGCGCGAAGTACTCGAGTCTTAAATATTCATAATTCAAATTTTTTACTGCAACCTTTTCATTTTTTTACATCTATATAGTATAGACATCAAATAATATAGACTATGAAAGCTAATTTTTCTTCTGTACTTACCATCTTACTTTTTTTAATTTTTGTTTCCTGCGCTGATGACGATGATAATAATATAGATCCTGCTAGCGAAGTTCTATTATTGCAAGTTGATTTTATGACCAATACTTTTGAAGGAGGTAAAAAGTACGTTTTTGACTCTAGTGTTGAAAGTTTTACAATATCTTCAAACTACCAGGCGCCTGGTGATTTTGGTAACATCGCATTGTATTATGATGAATTAAACGAAATGATATTTGATGGCTCCATAGTTTGGATGGGAACTGGACAACGCTCATTTCCTGAAAATTTAATTAATCCTGATGATTTTCAAAATAATACCAATCCGGTGCCGATGCCTTCAGAAGCTAATTTTCAGACAGTAATGTATGATGATTTTGCGTATTATCCAGATACAATTGATTATTCGGCCATATGGAATTCAATTTCCAATTTGCAAGAGGTAACAGACTTTAGGAATAACAATCCTAATAGTGAAATTAATTTGTTCTTATATACTCCAAGCGTTGGTATTGGCGACCCGAACGAATGGGATTGGGTGTTGTTTTTAAAAAAATAAAGGCGTTCATTCCAAATGCCTTCTGAAACTCTTTTTTACGCGATCGAAAATGAGCACTACGCGTGATGTTTCAATATTTTTGATTTTGGCAATAGCATCAAAGTCTAAATTTCCAAAGATGTAGAGATCAACAATGTTTGAAATAGTTATAGGCAACCAACTATAAAATCGACCAAAAACTTTCGGTGATTCAGACTTGGATAAATCTTCCAGCTCAAAAGCATTAAGTATTGAGGTTTGCTTATCATCGTATAAATACAAATGGTTGTGATGGTCCTGCTGATACGAGATATCGCTGAGCTCAGTATTCAAGATCAAATCTAAATCGGCATCAATAGTGTAATCTTCGCCCAATTTAGAAAGTTCGTCTTTCAGAATAGTGTCCGTGCTTATAGTCGTCTTGTGATAGGCTTCCTTTTTAAAGAGCAGATTCATATAGTTATCTACGAGCTTGAATAGCTCTAGCTTTACGGCCGTTCTTTCGGCTTCAATATTAAAGCCATTGCTGTAAAGCTCTATAATGCATTCATCAATAATGCCATTGGATGAGTACATGTTTTTTGGTAAAATACCAGTAGATTCAGCGATGTAAATCCTGTGTTTTACATAAGGATGCAAATGAGGTACTGCAGAAAGTACTTTTTTATCAAAAGCAGTTTGTGCAGATTTTGACGAGATTTCTTTAAAGGTACTCATGAGCTAATGATGTTTTATGTCCTTAAAGCTATTGATAACTATTTGTCTTTTCTATGACAATTGTCATTTTAAAGAAAACACCAGTGGTTAGGCATTGCCAATATTGTATATTTATACCATGTTTAAAACCTTTGAGGAATATATTAATAATCGTCTACCATTCTTAGGTTCAGCAAAATTACTTATTGGTATTTCTGGAGGTATTGATAGTGTAGTGCTTTCGCACTTGTGTAAGATGCTCAACGCTGATTTTGCATTAGCACATTGCAATTTCAATTTAAGGGGAAAGGAAAGCGATGCTGACGAAGATTTTGTTTTGGAATTAGGAGAGGAGCTGGATGTTGAAGTATTTATTCAAAAATTTGATACGGAGGTTTATGCCGATAAACAAAAGCTTTCTATCCAAATGGCGGCGCGAGAATTGCGGTACCATTGGTTTGAGGAATTGGCCGAGCAACTGGATTTCGATTTTATTCTTACGGCCCATCATGCCGATGATAATTTAGAAACCTTTTTAATCAACTTTACCAGAGGAACAGGCTTAAATGGCTTAACAGGAATTCCAGAAGTTAATAACCATGTCGTAAGGCCCTTATTACGGTTTTCTAGAGTAGAGATTGAGGCTTTTGCTATGGAGCATCAAATTAAGTGGCGCGAAGATAGTAGCAACACGTCACGTAAATATTTGAGAAATAAACTACGTCATGAAGTGGTCCCCATTCTGAAAGAAATCAATCCACAATTATTGAATAGTTTTCAGGACACCTTGAGTTATTTAAATGACACGGCTGATATCGTCGAAGAGAGTTTAAACGCCGTTGCGAAGCGTGCCATAGTTGACATTTCTGATTATGGAATTACGTATAAAATCTCAGAATTTAAGAAAGTGAATAATCCGAAGGCCTATCTTTTTGAAATGTTCAAGGATTTCGGATTTACGGAGTGGAATGATGTTGTAGAACTAATGGATGCCAAAACAGGGAAGTATGTGAAGTCTAGCACACACCGATTAATTAAGCATCGTGAGTTTTTAATTTTAGCCGATAGTCATTCAGAGCAAATCGAAGCACCCATTATTATGAGTCAATCTGAGAAATCGATTGAAACACCCATAGGTATTTTACACTTTGAAAAAGCCAATAAGCTTAAAGATAATTCTAGCAACACCATTTTTGTAGACAAATCTAAACTTAGTTTTCCATTGGAGTTACGTTTGCACCAATCTGGAGATGTGTTTTATCCATTAGGCATGAAAGGCAAAAAAAAGGTGAGCAAATATCTTAAGGATGAAAAGCTTTCTGCAGTAGAGAAAGAACATACTTGGGTATTGACTTCGGAGGACAACATTGTTTGGGTTGTTGGAATGCGCGCCGATGACCGATTTAAAGTCACTAATCAAACACAGAAAATCCTTAGAATTGGAGTGAATTAGAATATCGATGTTTTTAGAAATTGAACCGATAAATTTTAATAGAAAGTAATAGATATTTAATTTATGCCTCAACAATGCTTTGTAATAAAGTATTATAATTGTAAAATTAAATATAAACTAAAGATTATATATGAAGAAGATTTACTTTGTCATTACCTTATTATGCCTCAATTTTAATTTCAACTATTCCCAATCGGATGGTAGCCTTGATGGTACCTTTGGGACAGGAGGTAGGGTCACTACAGATTTTTTGGGATTAACGGATGAGGTTTTTGATATCGCGTTTCAAACTGATGGAAAAATTTTAGCGGCCGGGTCAGCGCGTAATTCAACAACTGGGACTGATTTTGCAGTGGCCAGATATATGCCAGACGGTACTCTAGATAGTACTTTTGGAATCAATGGATTGGTAAGTGTCGATATAAGAGGTTATAGTACATCGAGTAACCAAACTGATATTGCCAGAAAAGTATTTGTTCAGACGGATGGAAAGATAGTTTTAGCAGGTACTTGTCCAAGAATTCCGTCGGATAATACTGAAGAATCCTTTGCTATAATTAGGCTAAATTCCGACGGCTCCCTAGATACCACTTACGGAACAAATGGCAAAACTTTCTTTGACTTGGGTATCGATTCTGAATGTGAAGATGCTGTAATGTTGCCGGACAATTCGGTAATAATGATGGGCTCTGCGGAAATAAATTTTGATAGATATTTTGCTGTGGCAAAGGTAGACCCGTTTGGATTTTTAGATACAGAGTTTAGTATTGACGGAAAGCAAACTGCTAATGTAGTAAATGACGTAAATGCTAACGGCTTTGGAGGGTTTGTAGACCAAAACAACAGAATTGTTATGGGAGGAGAAACCGGTGGGGAATATGTTATAATGCGCTTTACACCAACAGGAAACCTCGATACCACATTTAACGGTACCGGTATAGTATCGACAGCTGATGTTTCGGGTGGAAATCCAGAAATAATATCTATTGGAGAATTAAGTGATGGTAAGATTTTTGCCGTTGCCCAACATGTCACTGTAAATAATTTTAATATTGCTTTATTAAGATACAATAGCGATGGAACCATTGATACTACATTTGGTAATAATGGGTACCTCGTCATAGATATTGATAATGGAAGTGAGGACATACCATACGATATGGTGATTCAGCCGGATGATAAAGCAATTATATCTGGTGGATATGTTTCAACGTCTAATGATTTCTATTTTCTAACCTTAAGAGTCAATACCGATGGGACACTAGATACTACCTTCAGTAGCGATGGAGTACGATTAGAATTATTTGGAACTAGTAGTTCCTATAATGCTAACACGGTAAATATTCAGCCGGATGGTAAGATCATTGTTGGGGGTGGTAGCGGTTTTACCGTTTGTTGTAATAGGGATTATGCATTAGTTAGATATTCTAATAATACCTTAAATATTGACGAGATTGAAGAAGATCAAGATATTTCGATTTATCCAAATCCAACAGACAATAAAATAATTATAAAAAGTAATCATTCATTTTTGAAATTCAATATTTACGATATCAACTCTAAGTTACTTAAAGAGGTAAATTTAGATCAAGCTTCATTTAACCATGATATTAGTTTAGAAGGTTTAGAAAAAGGTGTTTATTTCCTTAAGATAATATCTAATAAGGGTATAACAGTAGAAAGAATAATCAAACAATAATTAAAATTGTTATATTTTTACAAAGCGGCCTATTTGGTCGCTTTTTTTAAATACAGACAATTTGATTTTAAAAGGCAACATCGTAGACATACCCAACCGTAAAATTTTCAAGGGTGAGGTAACTATTAAAGACGGAAGAATCGCTTCAATCGCAGCGAAGGATTGTGATGAAAACCACTTTATCCTTCCGGGATTCGTAGACGCCCATATCCATATCGAAAGTTCCATGTTGGTACCATCGGAGTTTGCAAAAATTGCTGTAAAACATGGTACTGTAGCCACCGTTTCCGACCCACATGAAATTGCTAATGTTTTAGGGGTAAAGGGTGTAGAGTTTATGATAGCCAATGGCAAGCAAACACCCTTTAAGTTCAATTTTGGAGCACCATCTTGTGTCCCGGCAACGAGCTTTGAGTCTGCTGGTGCGGTAATTGATTCAGAAGCTATTAAAGCGCTGATGGCACATCCAGATATTAAGTACTTAGCAGAAATGATGAACTATCCAGGGGTGATTTATAAGGATCCAGAAGTGCTTCAAAAATTAGAATGGGCAAAACATTACAACAAACCAATAGACGGCCATGCACCAGGATTGCGGGGAGATGATTTGAGCACCTATATTAATGCCGGGATTTCTACGGATCACGAGTGTTTTAGTTATGATGAAGGCCTAGAGAAGCTTCAGAAAGGCATGAAAGTCATTATTCGCGAAGGCAGTGCTGCCAAAAATTTTGAGGCTTTAATTGACTTATTGGACAACCATTATGAACACATGATGTTCTGTAGCGATGACAAGCATCCGGATGATTTGCTCTTGGGACATATCAATCAATTATGTGCTAGAGCAGTGGCAAAAGGCATTGATGTTTTTAAAGTGCTTCAGGCTGCTTGTATCAACCCTGTACTGCATTATAACCTTGATGTTGGTCAGCTTAAAGTTGGTGATAAAGCAGATTGTATTGTTGTAGAAGATTTAAAAGACTTTAAGACGCTTCAAACCTATATCAATGGTGAATTGGTTTATGATCATGGTATTTCAAAAATCGAATCCGTCGAATTTGAAAATTTAAATAATTTCAATACAGACAAAAAAGACCAATCTGATTTTAGATTCGAATCCAATGCCCAACATATTCGCGTTATCGAATGTCTAGATGGCGAGTTGATTACCAATGAAATCATCACAGATTCCACAATAGAAGATGGCAATTTAGTTTCTAATGTTGAAACAGATGTGTTGAAAATGGCTGTGGTTAATCGTTACAATCCCGATCCCGATAGCTATCGGGACTATCGAGACGATCATCCTGCCATAGCATTCATTAAGAATTTTGGACTTAAGGAAGGGGCTATTGCGTCATCTGTAGGACATGATTCTCATAATATCATTGCTGTTGGCGTTTCAGATGAGATGATATGCAAGGCCGTAAATCTTATTATAGAACACAAAGGGGGAATTTGTGCCGTAAGCCATTCTGAGGAGAAAATAGTGCCCTTGCCAGTTGCGGGCATCATGAGTGACCAAAATGCTGAAACTATTGGTCAGCAGTATGCAGAACTGGATGAAATGGCAAAAGATCTAGGTAGTTCACTTCATGCACCTTATATGAGTTTATCCTTTATGGCACTCTTGGTTATTCCATCATTAAAGTTAAGCGATAAAGGGCTGTTTGATGGCTCCGCTTTTCAATTTACAAGTTTAGAAGTACAGTAGACTGTCACTTCGAGTCTGCCCGTCGGCAGACAGGTGTCACGCTGAGCTTGTCGAAGTGCTAAGTAGAACTATTGAGACGTCATTGAAAAGGCTCTCGATACCTTTCCATCTGTGCGCCTTGTAAGACTTATGAAGGTAGCCAAATATGTAGGAAAAATTGTATAAAATAATTTCATTAGAACTGACATTTTATTATATTTTTGAACATGCCAATCATAACATCGACTTATAAACCACCATTTTGGGCAAAACGGAGTTTTGTATCCACCGTATTTTCAGGCTTAGCGAGAACCGTTAATGGAGTAGAACAAACCCGAGAACGAATTATATTACCTGACAGTGATTTTTTGGATTTAGATTGGAGTTATGCCAATTCAACATCGAATAAGGTCGTTATTCTTTTACACGGATTGGAAGGCCATGCACAGCGGCCTTACATAACAGGTACGGCAAAGCTGTTTAATGACAACGGTATTGACGCTTGTGCGGTAAACTTTAGAGGCTGCAGCGGTGAGCCCAATAAACTATATCGTAGTTACCACTCTGGTGCCACGGAAGATTTGGAGGCCGTTGTAAACTATATTCTAAAGCATAAGGACTATAGCGATATTTATATAAAAGGCATCAGCCTAGGCGCCAATATGGCCTTAAAATATGTTGGTGAGCGTAATCATGTGCCAAAGGAATTGAAAGCGGTCATTGCTGTATCTACTCCTTGTCATTTAAAAGGCTCTTGTGATGCATTATTAAGTCTAAAGAACAAGCATTACGCCATCCGGTTTTTGGATCACCTCAAGAAAAAATTAAAGCCTAAGCTAGAGCAATTTCCTAATGACATCAGTATAGAAGACTACAATTCCATTAAAAGCTTAATCGACTTTGACCATGTTTATACGTCTAGAGCACATGGCTTTAAAGATGCTTATGATTATTATGACAAGGCCAGTTGTTTGCAATTTCTTCCTAATGTTAAAATACCATCATTAATTATCAATGCCCTTAATGATTCCTTTTTGTCTGCTAGCTGCTACCCCGTAAAAGAAGCTAAAGAAAACCCAAATGTGTATTTGGAAATGCCCAAATATGGCGGGCATGTTGGATTTATCGATAAAGGGAATGTGTATTACAATGAGCGACGGGCATTAGAGTTCGTATCTGAATTGAATTAATTTGACCCTAGGTTTTTTTTAAAAAATGGAATCTTTAGCGCTTTGCTATATTATTAGAATCGGACCTTTAGAACCTCCTATTTAATGTTGATATTAAATATTTTATGCTTTATGGCATATAATACCAGGCCAATTCGGTTTTTGACATTAAGTTTTTGAAATAAGGTATCCCGATAACCGTCTACTGTTTTTGGACTGAGATACATTTTTTCGGCGATTTCCTTATAGGTCAATTCCGAACAGGCATGCCTTAAAAACTCTATTTCTCTTTCCTTAAGATGAGGTGATTCGTACTTCTCTTGATCATTTAAAGAATTTATGAGGAGATTAGAAATCTTTGGCGTATGATAATATCCAAAAGACTCTGTATGGTTCAATGCCGTTTCCAAAACTTCTTTTTCCGCATCCTTTAATAGATAGCTTTTCGCACCAGCTTTTAGCATTTCAAGGATGAGTTTATCATCACTTTCTACCGTCAAGGCAATCACCTTTATTTCTGGAAATTCTTTAGTTAATATCTTGGTAGTCTCAATGCCATTTAAAATGGGCATATTAATATCCATTAATATGAGGTCAGGGATATTTTTTTGAAATTTGAGTTTTTCTAATAATTTTTGACCATTGCTGCACAAATACAGTACTTTAAAACCGTCAAAAGAATTCACTAGCCCCTCTATAGCTTGGGATAAGAGCTTATGATCTTCTACAATAACGACAGTTTTAATTTTCATGGTTATGGATAAAATGTTTTATAGTTAACGAAGTTCCTTTATCAATTTCTGAATTTAAAGCATATTCTGCACCTAAAAGTTGTGCTCTATTTTTCATATTAATTAACCCAATACCTTTACCGTCATTGGAATTCATATCGAATCCTTTACCGTTATCTTTAGCAAAGATATGAAGTTCATTATCTCTAAAGTCTAAAGATACGACAAGTTTTGAGGCCCCAGCATGTTTTATAACATTAGAAAAGTACTCTTGCAAAATTCTAAATAGAATAAGCGCATCATTGTCGTCTAGTTTTTGTTCATCGCCATTTATTTTTAATTCGGCTTGCAAAAACTCTAAACGATTAAACAGGCTCATTTCGTGCCTTATCGCTTCTGTTAATCTAATTCTTTTTAGTGCATCTGAATTGAGCGATTTTGAAAGCGCTCTTACTTCGTTTAAGACCTTATCCAAAACTTGCTTTACATCCTCTTTTTTATGATCATTTTGAATTTGAATTTTGGCCAATGTAATGAGCTGACCAATATTGTCATGTAGTTCCCAACTTATATTTCTTAAGGTAGTTTCGTGTGTTTCAATCTGCGCTTTTGCTAACTCCTGTCCAAATGCTTTTTCCGCCTCTTTTTGTTCTATGAGCAGCTTGTTCTTTTTGCTTTGAAATAGCATAAAAAGAAAGATTATTGCAATAACTAATGAGATGACAATAATGACAGAAATTAATATAGATAACGTCTCTCGCTCCATATAAAGCCAATGATAAAACAAATATTCATAATTATACTGAGTAAACTTCCCGTTATACTCAAGGCATCATAACTCGCTATTTCATACCAATAGTTTCTAGCCAAACGCATAGGAATTTTACCGGCAAAGTAAATGAGTAGGCCAACACTTACCCAAAACAGCAAATTCTTGGATACGTACAGTACTTTATTAGAATTAAGCAATTCAATAAAGTAGAAACTTATTGAGAGGATAATAAAAATACCACCTACAATAAATGGTAGCGTAATGAGTTCGGTTTTGTAATCTTGAAAGAACATATTTAAAAAATAAACAAGAAGAAAACCTATTGTAAAAACTCTTGCTAGATTGTTATATACACTTTTATTTAAAAAAAGTGAATACACAAATAGCAGTATTGTAAAATTTACAGGATGATAAATATAATTGTATATCCAATAACTCGTCTGGATTAAATTAAATTTATTCGGTCCTAAAAAATAACTAGTAAACTCTATTACAACTGTAAACCATAGCAAACATAATATGTAAATTAATCTTGTTTCCTTGTATTTGTAATAATAAAAAGAAGCAACAAAAGCTGTCAATAATTCTAAATATATTATAGAATCTTTTAAAAAATATGTAACATCAAAAGATGCTGTAATCATTGTATGTTATTTTTAGCTTTTAGGCGGCGGGTATGCCTGACTTTCATTAAAAATGGTGCTAGTATTATTTAAAATATTAGCAGAATCTAATGTAGTACTAAATCCAAAGCCCAAACTCGCCTTTTGAGCTTCACTAGCTCTTCTTTTGTTAAAATTATTGAGTCGATCTTTTAATAGGTAACTAGACATTAAATCCGTGTATAGTGCTATTTTACCACCAAAAGGATTTTCGGGTTCTGCGCCATTTAAGTAAAAAGGAAGGTTATTCATGGTTTCGTAGCTATTGTTATCATGCTGATATCTCACAGTTGGGACCATAAAAATACTTTGCTGCCCTTTATATTTTATTGAAGACTTTGGATAAGCCATAAAGTAGAGTCTTAAGCCACTAATGTCTTCACCAGGATGATTAGCCTGAATATTATCTATAAAATTGAGATAAGATCTTATACTCTCTAAAGGGAACCAAACAAATTCCGTATCTTCAAATGTGGAGTCTTCGTAGATTCTTCGAAGCTCCGGTTGAAATAATTCCTTTCGATTCGTTAGATATTCTGCCCTTAATTCTTTTGCACTTTCAATAGAAATGATGTGTTTTCTGTAGACATCACTTTGAGGACTGTCTTGGTCGAAAACACCAAATTTAAACAAAGCTAAAATCAGTAGTAAAATAATAATCACATAAAAAAAATCTCTTTTCATAATGCTATAGGTTAAAATGGGTTTGATGCAAAGCTATAACGAAATTTATTTAATAAGCTCTAATATAGAACCTAAAAATCCACTAAATAAATTTAACTATTTAGAAATCAGGTGTCTAAAAATAATTCGCAAGATTTTTTTATGAAAAATCCTATTCTCAACAGGGGAAAAACCCTTATGAGCTAGGGTCTTATTTTCCAAACCAACACGGAAAATAACGCAAAGCTTTTCAAAAAAAACCTATTGCAAAATGGGTCAAATTGCTCTTTTGTACTGTATTTAATTCAGCCAATTTTGTAGTGTCAAATAGTTGCAAACAATTTCACAAAAACCTAAAAATGAATTTGATGTCGGTTACGTCGCAAAGCAAAATGGGTGGTGAAATTTGTTTATATCAAGAGCTTCAGAATTAATGGATACCATAAACCAAACACTACAATTTCTAAAATCAAAAATCGATACGTATAACAGTAACGTCAATGCTATTGTTGAGATTATAAATATTGCAACGCTTAATGACGGTGATGAGTTTTTACCTTCTACCTCGCCAATCACACTTTCTATAGTTAATATTGAAGAAGATACAGTAGCCAAAACCCCAAACGTCTACCTTCCAAATACATCACAAAATTCGTCTGTGCAGAAATACAAAAACCCTGCTCAAAATTTAGTCATATCGTTATTGTTTTCATCATACAATAAGGATCAAAAAACGGACAAGTACAAGGATGGTCTTACAAAGTTAGAACATGTTATCCGTTGCTTTCAGGAGCAGAACGTCTTTTACATCAATGGGGTGACAGAAGTAGATCCAAGTACACAAGAACATCTCAAAATTATTTTGGATATGGAAAGCTTAAAGATCAGTGAGCTTAATCAGCTCTGGTCGATGCTGGGCAATAAGTATATGCCTTCAGTCCTCTATAAAATGCGGATGATTACCATACAACATGATGAAGAAGATGGAGGAGGTGTTGTTGAGCGTGTAAATATCAAACTATGGAATGAAAATCGCGATGATATTACTGGGCAAATCGAAGAAAGTAATGATATTATTTTAAATACATAAAACTAAAAATTATGATAAGTTCAATTAAAACACCCGGAGTTTATATCCATGAGATTAATGGATTTCCTCCAAGTATTGCTCAAGTAGCAACGGCAATACCAGCATTTGTTGGCTATACAGAAAAGGGACCGACGGAGCCGGTAAAGGTCACTTCATTGTTAGAATATGAAGACCATTTTGGAGGGGCTCCAAAACCTAAAACCATTTCAATAACTGAATCTGGAAGCGATTTGACCTTTGATGTTACTGAAAGTGAATTTAAACTGTATAACAGTTTACGCTTGTTTTTTTCTAATGGTGGAGGTGAATGTTATATTGTATCATTAGGCGATTACAAAACGGCAACACCTTTCGCTTCGGCAGATCCTTTTAACGCCGGTCTAGACTTATTGGAAAAAGTCGATGAAGTTACCTTATTGTTGTTTCCAGATGGTGTAAACCTCGGTGCAACTAATCTTGGGTTGGTACAAAATCACGCGCTTATGCAATGTGCGGATCTTATGGATCGCTTTACCGTAATGGACGTAGTACAAAAACCTTCTAATGGTTTAGAAAAGGATTCTGAAGAATTCCGTGATGCCGTGGGCAATATGAATCTTAAATATGGCGCTGCATATTATCCTTATTTGCAATCGAGCTTTACTTATGCTTATCGTTTTATGGATATTCAAGGCAATGGTATCGATTTTAAAGCCAAATATCCCGCTTTAATCAATGACATCTCTGGTTATGAGACCATGCATTCAGAACTTAAGGCATTGGAGAACTCATGGACTACCAACCCATTAAAAGGCGATAAAGAAAAACCAGCCTCTCCCATAGATGATGAAGCTAAGGTTAATGCTTATGTAACACAGTGTTGGAATCTCTTAGGCTTACTTAATAATCCTACAACGCTTAGTAACGATGCTCCCTATAAGCTACAGGAATTTGTGGCCAATTTAATAAGCAATGCATTAAGTCCATTAGCTCAAAAGCTTTTTGATTTTGAAAATCAAATAGAAAGTTTTTCGGATACTACTTATACCATAGTGCTTGGAGGAGCAGTAGCAGATGATAGTTTTGATGATAACAGTTGGAAAGGAGGAGCTACTGATTTTACCGTAACTGCAGGGGGTAATCAATATGCAAAACTAATAAGTGCCAACCCAGATACTGGTGATGATAATGTGAGCTACCCCAAAGTTGAGTCACACTTAAATAAACTACATACACAAGTAACAAACACGGTGAACGCTGTTATTTCGGCGATTGCAGACTATGATTTGAAAAAAGAGAATGATTTAGTATCCCAACTACCAATCTATCCATCTATTCTTAGCGGTTTAAACAAAAGCATGAATACTGTACCACCGAGTGGTGCTATTGTGGGAATATATGCCAATACAGATGCTACACGCGGTGTTTGGAAAGCTCCGGCAAATGCCAGTGTCAATGGTATTATAGGTCTTACGGATGATATTACCCACAAAGAACAGGGCAATATGAATATTCATGAGTCAGGCAAATCCATTAATGCCATCAGAAAATTTACGGGTAAAGGCTTGTTGGTTTGGGGTGCAAGAACCTTAGATGGTAATAGTAACGACTGGCGCTATGTCAATGTACGTCGTTTGGCCAATATGATTGAAGAGTCCACCAAAAAGGCATGTATGAACTTTGTTTTTGAACCCAATGTAAAGCAAACGTGGGTCAATGTTAAAGGTATGATAGAAAACTACTTGACTACACTTTGGAGCGATGGCGCTCTGGCCGGATCTAAACCAGAAGATGCCTTCTTCGTGAGTGTTGGACTCAATGAAACTATGTCTCCCCAAGATATTAACGAAGGGAGAATGATCGTAAAAATAGGTTACGCACCATCGCGTCCAGCCGAATTTATTATTCTTGAATTTATTCAAACTCAACAAAAATCATAATACAAAATAATTAATTATGTCAACAACTTATCCATTACCAAAGTTCCATTTTAGAGTAGAATGGGGAGGTACACGCATAGGATTTTCAGAAGTATCAGGACTTAATAAAGAAGTAGAGGTCCTAGAATATAGAGAAGGCTCTAGTCCAGAATATTTCAAGCATAAAATGCCAGGTATGCATAAGCTCAGTAACATTACCTTGAAACGAGGTGTGTTTCATAACGACAACGAATTTTATGATTGGTACAACACTGTGGCCATGAATACGGTCGAAAAACGAGATATTACTATTTCGCTATTAAATGAAAATCATGAGCCTGCCATTGTTTGGAAGGTAAAAGATTGCTTTATCGTTTCTTTAAAATGTACTGATCTTAAGGCAGACGAAAATGCCAATGCTATTGACACGGTTGAGATTGCCAATCACGGATTTACCATGGAACACGTCTAAAACATGTCGAGCACCATGCCATTGAGTGGATATCATTTTTCGGTTGTATTTGAGCTTTTGCCCCAGTTTAGTATCGATACTAAATTTCAGAGTGTAGCCGGCTTAAAGGCAACCATGGAAACCGAAACGATTTCAGAGGGAGGCCAAAATCAATATAAGATTACCTTACCTAAACGGACCACTCATGAAAATCTGGTTCTAAAACGAGGGCTTACAAACGAACTCTCTGGACTTAGAATGTGGACTACAAAAGCACTCAATGATTTTGTATACCATCCGGCAAATCTGGTGATTTCATTACTCAATGAAAATCATAATCCGGTCAAAGTTTGGTATGTGTCCCAGGCCATACCGATTGCTCTCGAAACCTCTGATTTTAGTGCAGAAGAGAATAAGCTGGTTATCGAAACATTTACATTAAAATATCAATTTTTTAAAGAATTACCTATTCCTTAAATCCAATTATAATGGCTATAGAAATTAAAGAATTGCTGGTTAAGGTAGTAGTAGATGAGTCGCCTGTTAAGACCAATGTGGTCACTGTTCAGAAACATCAAGATGTAGAACGGTTAAAGGCGGATATTATCAAAAAATGCACGCGCGAAGTATTAGAAAAACTTAAAGAACAACAAGAACGATGATAGAGGGTGCTTTAGGAATCATTGATAAAATGCGCATTGAAGTTTATCCCAACGATGACTACAATGAAAGCGAGGCTATTAGTACAATCTTTGTACAGGTCAACCCAGATAAGTATACGCTAAATCACGAAGTGCAGTTTTGTGAAGGGCAGGCTATGGGAGCTTCTAGTCAGAACCTAAAGTTCAATCGTATTGGAGGAGAAGAAGTTTCTTTCGATTTTCTTTTTGATAGTTCGGGGGTGATACCACCGGCCAAAATAGAGTCAGGTAAAGTGGAGAAATTACCACTTTTAGATAGTCTGGTCGATGTACTAAAACCAGCCATTTCTAACCCTTTTGAGGAGGCAGATACAGTTGAAGAAGAACTTAAGCAATTCAAAGATTTGCTTTTGGGCTATAATGGCGAAACACACGAAACACGATATCTGCACTTGCTTTGGGGTGGATTCGAGATGAAATGTAGGCTTGTTAGTATGCAAGTAGAATACAGTGTTTTTAGGCGAGACGGTAGACCCATCAGGGCAAAGGCGACATGTAAATTCAAGGGGACACAATCCTACAAGGAAATGCAAGCCGAACAAAATCAGCAGTCGCCAGATGTAACGCATATGAAAATTGTGAATCAACAAGATCGTTTTACGCTGATGGCAGAGCAAACTTATAGTCAGAACAAGTATTATATCGATGTTGCAAAAGCGAATGGTCTGTTGAGTTTTAGAAAACTCGAAACAGGACAAAAACTAATGTTTCCCCCAATCAAATAACCATGGCAGATACTCCGTATACACCTGAATACAAAACACTGCAATTGGAGATCCTAATCAATGGCACCAATGAGGGTTTGCATAGTCTTTTAAAAAAGCTGCAGGTGAATTATGAGTTAAATAAAATTCCCAGTGCAAAACTGCACTTTATATCCTCAAATCCAGAAATAGATGCTGAGGGTGATACACTGCAAAGTGATGCACTAAGTGTAACCGACGAGATTGAAGTACGCACCAATACTGGAGAAGCTGCTGAAACACTATTCAAAGGTATTATCCATAGGGTTGAAAAAAATGCTGAAGGGACCGAAGGTTTTGAAACCAAGATCGAATGTAAAGATATTGCTGTTAACCTAACAAGTCAACAGGATGTTGTCGCTGACGAAACCTTTGCCGAAAAAATGGACCGTTTTCTTGGTGAGGTCGATATGACTAATGAAGTTCGATTAGAGGCTTTAGGAGAAGAAACCGTTAGTAAAACTCAGAACATAACACCTTGGGATTACCTGGTAAGTTATCTCGATAGTCTTGGAATGATGTCTACAGTGCGGGAAGGTATTTTTACTATTGCAGACATTACGGAAGAACCAAGTGACACCAGTTATTTGGCCCAAAATGGAGTTAATGTTTTTGAATTTGAAGCTAAGCAAGAAGATAGTGTTTCAGATATTGAAGTACGCTACTGGAATCCAGAAACACAATCCATTGAAACCCAGGAAAGCACTACCAATGTGAGCAATGGCAGTGGGAGAGAGGTCATAGATATGAGCCAATCTTCTTATAATACGGAAACACTTGCTCAAATTACTGAGGCCAGAGCGGCAAAAAATCGTTTAGCTACAGTAAAGGGAAAAGTAAAAACCTTTGGAAATTTAACGGCAAAATATGGTACTTATATGGAGTTTGATAATGTCAATCCAGATATCGATGGTACCGCATTGCTTATCAAAACAGAGTACCATACTATTGAAAATGGTTGCTGGGATACGGAGTATACTTTTGGTTTAGAGGACAACCAATCCTTTGCTCAAAATATCAGCAAAAGCACACCGAGTAGTAGCGCAGCATTAATAGGGCAAACCAATAGTATGCAAGGGCTTCAAATAGGTATTGTAACACAATTAGAAGAAGATCCAGCCAGTGAATTTAGGGTAAGAGTAAGAATTCCATCAATTTCTGATTCGGCAGAAGGCGTATGGGCACGATTATCATCATTTCAGGCAGGTAATGAACGCGGCGCATTTTTTATTCCAGAGGTCGATGATGAAGTCATTTTAGGCTGTATCAATAACAATCCAGATACTCCTGTAATTCTTGGAAAACTCTATAGCAGTTCTAATCCAATGCCATTTCCTATTGAAGCCGATAACAACATTCAAGGCATCGTTTCAAAAGAGAAAACGAAGATCATTATTAATGATGATGATAAATCAGTTGAGATTAGTACGGATAAAGGCAATAAACTCCTTGTAAGTGATGCTGAAAAAGGATTTGTGTTAGAAGATGAGAATGGCAATAAAATAGTCATGAATGGTGATGGTATCACCATAGAAAGTACTAAGGATATCAGCCTCAAAGCTCAGGGAAATATTAAGGTAGAAGGTCAGCAGAGTACGATAAAGGCCAGCTCCACTATGGAAATATCTGGCCAACTTATAAAACTGAATTAATTATGCCCAACGCTGCTAGATTAAACGATATGCATGTGTGTCCCATGTCAGATGGGCCAAAACCCCACGTTGGTGGTCCCATATTGCCAGGTGCCAATACAACTGTGCTGATAGGCGGGCAGCCAGCAGCCGTTGTTGGTGATTCTTGCACTTGTGTTGGGCCAACAGATAGCATTATAAAAGGCTCATCTAGTGTAATGATATCTGGCAACCCAGCGGCACGTATGGGTGATTCCACAGCCCATGGCGGGACTATTGTAATGGGTTGTCCAACAGTAATAATAGGAGGATAAAAACATAGGATATGGATCAAGACGATTTTTTAGGAACAGGCTGGAGCTTTCCACCAACATTCAATCCGCATAAAAGAACCGTAGAAACTGTGAGTGATGAGGAAGACATTAGGCAAAGCCTAGAAATACTAATGTCGACGCGATTGGGTGAACGTGTATTGCTATCCGATTATGGTTGTGGCATACATGTAATGCCATTTGAGAGCATCACGGTTACATTTTTAACGAAACTGAAAACCATTATCAAAAAGGCGATCCTCTTGTACGAACCAAGAATAGATCTTGAAGAAATTTTCTTTACGAGTCCAAAGGCCGAAGAGGGCGTGATAAATATTCAGCTTCAATATAAAATAAGAACAACCAATTCTAGGCTTAATTACGTGCATCCTTTTTACATTAAGGAAGGCACTTATATCAAAACTTAAAGAGCATCATGGCCAACTGTGATATAGACATAGCAACACATAAAAAACCTGGAACCAAACAATCCGGCAGAATGCTAAAGGCATTGCAGCCAGGTTTTATACATCTCGATGAGCGTACGATAGCAGATCTCATTGTGGGCACCAACAAGCTATCTCAACAGATTAATTTTTATGATAATAATAATGTCTTAACGGATAGATGGGATACCTTTTTTCAGTGGGAAACCACCGCTATTCTGGCACAGATTACGGAATTGGATATTCTTGCATTGATCCAAGACTTTAAATTGAAAAAAAGAGAATTGCTTTTTGTGCCTGTACTGGCAGATCAACGCGATATAGTGTTGCCATTTTTTCAAGCGATATCAAAAACCGTTATAGGATTAACAGACAAAATAGCGGAGCTCCCAAATGATTTTGAAATCAAAGCGTATTTTAAGAATACTCAAAGCAATTTAATACTTTTAATTGATACGGTGCAGCAGGAGTTGGCTTTATCGACCGATTTACTATTCACACTTCAGCATCATTTGTTTAATAAGAAAGTGCAAAATATATTTGGCTTATTACAACAATGGAAAAACAAGAGTCAAGATCAGCTTACTAAGAATCTAGATACCTATCCAAAGCATTCGCCGCAATATGCCTTGTATTTAGCATTTTTGAAGTTATTCGGATTTGCACAAGACAATCTTAACGAGTTTACCGAACGTCATCTCGATTTTTACTACAACAAAATATTAAACCTTTATCCTGAGGTGGCAAACCCTGATGCGGTGCATCTATGTATTGAACCACACAAAAATGCATCAGCTTTTCTAATTGAAAAGGGCAGTGTTTTTTTGGCGGGTAAGGACAGTGAAGGCAGAAACAAATACTACGAATCGGCATCAGATACAGCAATAAATCAGGCCAAAATCGCTCAAATCTATGGAAGTAGTATCAGAGATAAGGCCTATTATTTTCAAGATGTTACGGATTTAAATGCAGCTGGTGATAGCTGGAAAGCCTTTCCTGGAGAAACCGTATACAATGACATAGGTTTTGCTTTGGCATCACCGCTGCTATATCTCAGAGGAGGCAAACGTGATATTAAATTAACATTTTGGAACAATGACACCCAAAGCGTTAAGATACAGCCGGAACATTTTGAGTTTTATCTCACAGGAGAAGAAGGTTGGCATAAAGCTGATGCGAATTTTGAAAATAATATTACAATTTTAACCATAGATTCTGATGAGAAAGGCATTGTTCCTTTTGACCCTGAAGTTCATGAAGGTGTTTTTATAAATACACCATTTCCAGTTTTAAAAATAATCAGCAAGACCGGAGATAATGAGAGTTTCAACAAAGTCGACCTAGACATTACGGTTACCAACTACAAGCAATTTAAATTGTTTAATAATACAGGAGAAGTTGATCACACCAAAAGCTTTGAGCCTTATGGGGCGCTGCCAAAAAACGGAAATGCACTGATATTTGCATGCAAGGAATTCTTTCAGAAAGAAGGTGCTCAAGGAACCTTTAATATCACCACGGATGCGCCAGTTAACTTAGTAAAGGGCGTGGCTCAAAAGAGGGTTTGGAATATTAATACCCCAGATATATTAAATATTGTCACTGATGTGCCGACTTATGTTCGTTTTAATATGGAAGGTTCTTCCAATTTTACGCTTCTTAATAATGGCACTTGGATAGATGGCGATTTAGACTCAAATTACGCCTTTACTAATACGAGTTTGATTCCTTATGATTTCACTGAGGACGAAGCTATTACAACAGGGGATGCTTCGGGTTTTGCTAAGTTTGTTCTAGACGATGAGGCGTATAGTAACAATACCTTCTTAAATAACTATATCGAAGAAGCAAAGAAGACAGAGGGCGCTACCGCACTACCTTATGTGCCAAATATATTGGAGATGTCGTTTAATTATTCAGTATCGGCAAGTTTCTCTGTTTCAGAGACGCAAAATACTTATGGGCTTTATCAGATTTACCCTAAGGGTTACAAGGTGTTTTCTACAGAAAGAATGCGCATTTTACCACCTTACACCAATGAAGGCGAATTGTTTATTGGGATAAAGGATATTCAAGGCGGCAATGCATTAAACTTATTGTTTCAAGTAGCCGATGGTACAGCAAATCCAAGACTAGAAGCTATCGATTTAACATGGAGCTATCTTTATGGAACGGAATGGGTCGATTTTGAAAGTAATGCCATTAACGATGCTACCAATGGACTTACGCAATCGGGCATTGTGACCTTGAACAGCCCAAATGACCTTAAACTAAAGGATCAGACCGAATGGCCTTCAGATTATTGGTGGATACGTATCCAAGCCCCAGAACGCATTGATGCCATATGCGACTTAATAGGTATTCATGACCAAGCCTTAAAAGCAACCTTAGTGGATTTTGAATTAAAAGGTACAGACTTTATAGAACATACCGATGCCAGAACCATCTCCAAGCTCCAATCTACCAATCGCAATATCAAGAAAATAGAGCAACCCTACAGCTCTTTTTCGGGACGGCCGAGAGAAGATCAAAACCGTTTTTATCAAAGGACCAGTGAACGATTACGTCACAAAGGAAAGGCCATTACGATTTGGGATTATGAAAAGCTGGTATTGGATAATTTTCCGGAAGTATTTCAAGTCAAATGCTTAAACCATCATCGCTATGACAATGTCAAATTGGATAACAGTAGTGCAGGATATGTCACGCTCATTCCTGTAGCAAAAACTAGGGCTTCCAATAAACCCTTGGTCGATTTAGGGACTATGAAACGCATAGAAACCTTTATCAAAAACAGAACTAGTCCGCACGTTCGTTTAGCGGTGAAAGCCCCAAGGCTAGAAAAGTTGAAGCTTCGATTTAGTGTGAAATACATTGAAATTCCTGGGGCAGATACAAATTTATATAAGCAACAATTACAGGATACCATCAATGCATTTTTAAGTCCTTGGGCTTATAGTGATGATGGCTCAATAGACTTTCAAAAACCAATAAATAAATCGAGCCTAATTCATCTCATAGAGCAACAAACTTATGTAGACTATATCTCGGATTTTAAAGTCGATCATTTTATCCTTGAAGAAAGTTCAGATAGCATCGTTTCTGAGATGAAGGATATTGATAAAATCATTCCCAAAACCGTCTATAGTTTGTTTGTTCCTGATACTCATGACATAACTCCTTTAACACATTGCTGCTCATGAAAACAGATTTTTATATAGATAAAGGCAGAACCCTAAAACCAGCAGAAGATTTTGATTTTCTAAGGAAAGAAGGACAACGGTATATCGAATCCTTAACGCACAAATTATGGACAGACTATAATGCCCATGACCCTGGGATTACAATAATGGAAATACTCTGCTATGCCATAACAGAGTTAGGTTACAGAACCAATTTTGATATTGAACATATTTTGGCAAATGCCAATGGTAAAATTGAAAACAAGTCCTTTTTTACGGCAAAACAAATTCTTACCAATGCCCCGCTGACGGTACTGGATTATCGAAAAGTACTTATAGATGTGGAAGGCATTAACAATGCTTGGCTTATTTACGGTAAGCACGAAAAAAATGCCTCAGACCACAATCTACCATTAGATAATGAAATCCCTGTTTTTGTCAATCTAAAAGAAGATAAATTAAGTCTAAAATCACTCGATGATTATGATGATGTACAGCGTTTGCCGATTCGTGGACTCAATAAAGTGGTCATAGAACTAAGCGACGACATGACTTTGGGAGAATTAAACAACGTCGCGTTACAATACGCCTGGTTAGACGACGATAACAATTTTGTAGAAGTTGATATCACACTTGAGTTTGATAGTTGGAATCATTATAAAGCCGATTGGTTAAGGTTAATGAATACACCCTCTAAAATAGAACTTAAGTCTATTGACGATCACAACGGAACGATTACTGTTACTATTCAGCGAAGTAGTAATAATTCACAAACCTTGACGCTTTTATTTAAGACTAGAGATCCAGATGAGTTAAATACGGTTAAAGACTATTTTAATGTAGTAAAAAATATTAGCCATGTCATCGATCTACTAGCGCAAAAGAAACAAAAAGTTGTTGAAATATTCAAAGTCGTCAATCACATCCTTTGCGAAAATAGAAATCTGACAGAAGATTGGTTATGTGTTGAGACGATAGGAAATATAGATGTTGGTATATGCGCGGATCTAGAACTAGAAAACGGCTTTGATGCTGAAGAAATCCTTGCAAAAGTAAATCAGACGATTGATGAAATCTTCGCCCCACCAATACCGTTTTATACGCTTGGTGACATGCTAAATATGGGCAAATCACCAAGGGAGATATTTAGTGGGCCATCATTGACACATGGTTTTCTATTAGATGAAGATGTGTTGAAAGCTGACTTAAAAGATTGCATTCACGCCTCAGATATTATAGCTGCAGTTCTAGATATACCAGGGGTTAAATCAGTGAAGAATGTGCTTTTAACAGCATATGGTGCTGATGGAAAACCTCTCGAAGACGCAAAAAATCAAGCTTGGTGCCTCACATTGGATGGACAAAAAAGAGCTGTTTTTGCTTACGGCAAGTCCAAGCTTTTGTTGTTTAGGGACAGTATTCCTTTTATGATACCAGAGGCAGGTGGTTTAGAACTGAGTCAAGGAATTGTCTACCTAAAAACACAGAACAATAGCCTAAAACTAGAAAACCCTAGCAATGATTTCCCTATTCCAGAAGGGCAATACTATGAGTTGAATGAATATTACAGCATACAAAACGACTTTCCTGAGACCTATCGCATAGGGGAAGGACAGTTATTAACAACGAGCTCCGATTTACGCAAAGCGCAAGCGAAACAATTAAAAGCCTATTTGTTACATTTTGATCAGATATTGACAGATTTTTTCAATCAGTTGTACCAAGCTAAGCATCTGTTTGATCTCGATATCGATAAGTTGGATAAAATAGATAAAACCTACTTTCCAAAGTACGTCAATACCATCAGTGGCATTGATGAAATAACATTTGCAGATGAGGCTTACAGCAAAGATTTTGAAAATATACTATTGCATGGAGAGAGGGACAGTGATCGATCAATTTACGAAACAGAAGCCACATTTTATGATAGACGAAATCGTGTTTTAGACCATTTAATGGCCCGTTTTGGTGAGTCGTTTAATGACTATGTGCTTATGACACATATGATACAACAAAATGCGCAGGGGCTTGCCGAACTTACGCTTCAGAATCAGGAGCTGATAGATGATAAGCAACGCTTTTTGATGCAATATCCAAAACTGAGCTATGCGCGCGGCTTGGGGTTTAATTATTGCCAAGTAACCAATGCAGATGAGGCTTATCCTTGGGGTATTGAGCAAAGAGGCGGCTACGAAAAAAGAATTGCTGCACTGTTGGGGATTAATTCCATTGTATTAGGAGATATAGTTGATAATGTTCCTAAGAAAACATGGACCTATCAAACAGCTATTGGGGAATTGAAATTTCGCTTGTTAAACTCAGTGACTTTACCATTAGAGGCACATTGGCAATTAGCACATGAGCTACTTCATACGATTAGTGCTTATCGTGTATTTACATTTTCTAAATCCTATATCTATGTTATAAATAGTGATCACAAAAAAGTAGCAAGATTAGATAAAGCCTTTGAAAGTGAAAAAGAAGCTCAGGACTATATCTCAAAATTGTATCAAGGGCTCAATTCGCATTTAGAGAATTTCTATTTGTTAGAACATATCTTGCTAAGGCCTTTGGTTTCTGATGAGAACCTTACAGATGAGGACCTCTTAACTGTATGCCTTAATGACGATTGCTATTCAGAAGATCACATGGATCCATATTCATTTAAGGCAACATTGGTTTTACCCGGTTGGTTGGCGCGCTTCAGGAATAGATATTTCCGCGAATATGCCGAAACGCTCTGCAGACAAGAAGCTCCAGCACATTGTATGATAAAAATATGCTGGGTCGGTAGATCGGATATGCTAGCTTTTCAAAACGCCTATAAAAAATGGTTAGAAGCCTATAAAAAATTAAAACAGAAGTATTGTATGGGAAATCTAAGCAAAACTCAGCAAAAACAATACAACCTTGCCCTTTCGGAATTAATCGTAGTATTCAAGGAATTAAATACAATTTATGATAGTGGCATACTTTACGATTGTAAAGTGAGTGAATTAGACAATCCAATAATATTAAATAACAGTTCGTTAGGAACACTTAAAAAAATTGAGCCATGACATTAATAAATAACAGCTATCCCATTTTTGAAGCCGATCAAGTATTAAGTCAAAAGCACTTAAACAAATTCATTAGTTATTTAGAAGAGCAAGATCGCGCCTCTAGAGTGCAACTATTGGGTATGGGCTTGGTATGTGGAATGGAGATTACGAAACCTAACACAACAAGTATACGTATCAATTGTGGTGTAGGTGTGACCTCATTGGGTTATTTAATCCCATTTGAAGCCGCAACCTTTACACATTTTAAGACAGTAAACCTAGCGGAAAACTTTTTAAATCCAGCAATAGAAGATGATCTCACTTATCTCAATGATTTGTATCAGTATGCAAATATGTACCAACCTTTTAAGACGTCTATAGAATTACTGCCCTCAGATGCCACTGACGATGAAAAGCAACCGCTTACGGCTGTTATGTTAGAAAACAAAGTGGTCATGCTTTTGGTAGAAACCAGCTTAAATAATCTGAAAAATTGTGAGTCATTGGATTGTGATGACAAAGGCAAACGCCTAGAGTTTAAAGTAAGACCACTTTTGGTAGACGCTGATGTACTGTCGGAATCTGAGTTTGACCTCAATCATTGTAATCGTGTTTATTTCGACCCACTGGTATTACCCAGATATAATGTTCCTAAAACAGAATTGAAAATCGTAGCTGATGTTTTGGGATCCTACAAAAGCTTAATAGAAAAATCCATTCCCTTAGTCAACAATAGTTTCAATGTGCTGCACGATCATTATGCAGATGCCTTCAGTAGTTTAGATAATTATATTAGACTTCATGAGGTCTCGGGCAGAATAATTTCAGTAGTTAACCAGAATAAAAACGGGAATTACTTGCAGTACATTTGGGACTGGATTTCAGATTTAGTAGACACCCATAATGAAATTGCCCAGTTTCATTTATGTAACCCAAGTCTATGCTGTCCAGATAAACAGAAGTTCCCATTTCACATACTCTTAGGATCAGCAGAAATTGCTACCGAAGTTGTATCTCACGATAACAGTTTGGCTAAGTTTAGAACATCCTTTATAAAGACAGGGATAATGGCGTCCGGCGAACGAGAGCTAGAACAGGAATTAAAGGGACTTTTAGAAAAATTAATAAGGCAAGTGGGCACTTTTAATCTCAACCTAGAAGCCGTATTAAAAGAAGGTATAAAAATAACACCATCGTACTTGGGAAAAGTGCCTTTATCCGAAAAGGCCATACCGTTTTATTATTCAGACATCCCAGAACTCAATACAAAATGGTCACCTCAGTTGACAAGAAGGCATCAACATAAAAATATATTGAGTTATCATGCGGCGCAATATAATCCAGGTGCTTCCCATGTAACAAACCCTTTGGAATATGACATAAAGGATTATGACTTTTTTAGAATTGAAGGTCATGTCGGTAAATCATACACAGAAGCATTAACTCAAGTAACAGCATTACAAGAGCAATATCGATTACCGTTTAAAGTTGTGGGTATAAATGCCGTCGATGATACAGGACGCACTGTTATTTTTAATAATGATAGAAATACTTGGGATGACTTGGAAATTGAGTATGACCTCGCCAAAACAAGGCTCATTAATACAACAGATTTTATAGTGAATTGGCTAAAGACTAACAAAGCTGCAGTTCAACAAGCCTATGCTGTATTTAATGATAGTTTCCTTAAAAGCCTCGAGGATACCGTAAACGAATTCAAAACGCTTCTAACTGAGGACTTAACCGAGTTTTTAGAAAATTATCAAACGTTTTATGATGCTTTAGAACAATTAAATGATATATTCCTATTGCATAATGCATGTATCGATTTTGTCCAACGCGGAAACAACTCAGCCGTTTTACAGGAAATTGAAAATCGTTTAGAAGATTTTAATGCTATTATTTTAGAAGACAGCTTTACGGTCATCTATCAAGAAGCTATAAACCGTTGGATTCGTGGTGTAAAATCGACCTTCCTATCTGAGTTTTCAAAAAAACACCCTGGGTTAGAACATCAAGCAGGAGTGGTTTCAGGAGGGACTTTTGTAATGGTATATAGCGACTATTCTATTTTCCAAAAGGCGTCTTCACCAATTTTTATTAATCCGCTGTTTTTTCAATTTGTCAGAGAGTATGTGGCGAAATTTAAATTTACGGAGGCTTCCGTTGATAGAATTACCAATGAAAATGTACTTCGCAAAAGAAAAACACATAATCCTTACTTAGAATCGCGTCGGATGGATAATAGCGATCCAAGTTTCAATACTGTAAATAGAGCCCTTTTAGATTATAGAGCTCATATCTCTAGCCATATCGCTAATAATTTTAATACTGCGGTAGCGAGATATTTTAACCAAAACATCGTAACGAATTATTTAACTGGTTTGCGGGCAGAGCCAACTAACGATACAGCTATTCAGAAAACTATAGTGGCCGATTTCTATTTGCCCTATATCTGCTGTTCTGAAGGCGACAATATCAATATCGTCATTGAATCTGAAACACCAAAACCTATTGTCGCCGATTTTGACGGCAATGATTTTGATTGCAACGACTTTTTTACAAATGATCAATAATTTTTAAAACACTAATATTATGGCAACACGACCACAAGTAGAAGCAGCCATAGCTGCAATAGAAGACGAAGGAAACAATAAAGCATCAGAAGTTCGGGATGTTTTAACAAAACTATTGGACTATACTGAAAATGATACTACAGGAGGCGGTAGCCCAAGTAGCTTACAACCATTTCATTTTTTTAATGATGGAAAGGCAGAAAAATTAATAGGTAGACGTGGTAATAGCGTTGGTGCAATATGGTATTCGTTCAAAGGATTGGAAGGCGAGTCAGTTAATTTTACATTTAAGATTGAAACGAACTCTGAATCTGTTTTTACGTATTTATTCCAAGTTCCTGACCGACTATTTTCAACACTTCAGAAATTTTTTAACAATAATGCCCAATTTAAGGAGGAGATGTCTTTTGCTATTCCAATTCGAAAGAAAAATAATATTAATGAAATAGAAATAGGAACATTGAGTATTAAGCTGTCTACCCAAAGAAGAGTTGCATTAACTTTTGTTAGTCAGTTGGAAAGGACTAATGCTATTAAAGTGTACACTTCGTTACAATTTCATGCTCCAAAATTTAGTTAGAAGACCTTGAACTTTATAGAAAAGCATCATATCGAAATCTCTTGTGCCAAACAAAGTACTGCAAAACATATTCAGCATGAAATAGGATATGTTTTTGAACAAACCTTGTACCCAAAACTAGACGAACTATTAAGCAGGTATGATGTTTCTGATCATGTATGGCAGGTTGAAACATTAGAGGTGTCCATTCCAAATTTAACCATGTCGAATTGGAAGCACAACTTGATCAGTGCCATTTTAGAACAAGTTGAAGTATTTTTTGCAGCCAATCAAAAACAAAAAGTTAATGAGAAAACTACATCCAATAATCACAAAATTGTTTCCAAGGATTTCCTATATCAACAGCTATTGTTACAGTATTTAACAGAAGGTAAATTGTCATTAAACACATCTACCGATCGTTTAAGCCATATTATGAATGTGGTTAAGGTTGATGAGCAGTTTTCCGATGCGTTGTTCAATGCGATTGAACAAGACTCCGAACTATTGCATAATGTTGTTTTGCGGTTAGTCTTAAATCTTCCTCATCAACTTCAGCGTGCATTGGCAGATACGCTAAATGTTACAAAAGATATTGATGGTCTTAGGGCTATTTTAAAGCAAGGTCCAAAATCCTTGGAGCCATTTGCGCTTTACTTGTTATGGATAACGATCATAAACAGTTCAGGTCCAAATTGTAACACAAAAACCTTGACCGATGCTATTTTAAAATCGGCGCATACCTATTTTAGTATATCAGAGCCAGAACTCATAAAACATATCGAAATCTGGCAAACAAGAATCCATTCAAAGACCTTTAAAAATAAGGTTATCTTTAAAGGGTTTCAGAAGACCTTAGTTAGTATTGCCTCTAAAGTAGCGGGAGTTAATACAAACACCAAACAAAAAAACGATGATACGTCTTTAAAAAATGCAACAAACACTGATATTGAATCCATCTTAGAAGCTTTGCAAGGGTATAGTCACAATGAATCTCAGGATGATACATCCTATATGTATATTAAAAATTCTGGTATAGTAATTTTAAGTCCTTTTTTAGTGCCGTTATTTGAACGATTGGGTTATCTCGAGGCAAGTCAATGGAAAGATGAAGTCTTGCAACATCGCGCCATATTGTTGATGCATTATTTGGTTTATGGAACAGCAGAAATTTTTGAAAATGAATTGGTCCTAAATAAAATCCTTTGCGGGGTCGCCGTAGCAACTGCTGTTAAAACAGACTGGGACATTACTAAAGAAGAAAAAGTACAATGTCAAGAATTGTTGGAATCAGTGATTACACATTGGTCTATACTAAAGGATACGTCTGTAGCAACGTTACGAGATACGTTTTTACAGCGCAATGCCAAGCTCACAGAATACAAAGAAGCACAGTATGAACTTATCGTAGAGCATCAAAGTGTTGATATACTCTTAGATCACTTACCATGGGGCATCGGAACTATAAAGACGCCTTGGATGAAACATTTTTTAACATGTCAATGGCTATAAAAATTTAATCAGATGGAAGCATTAGTACAACAACATATAACTCAACCTGCTATTCAGAAAAAAGATAATGGACCATTCTTTGGAACACAAACGATTCAAAGGAAGCTTTCTATTGGATCATCCAACGATGCTTATGAAGTAGAAGCCGATGCTATGGCAGATAAGGTGGTTGGCATGAGCGATTCTCAGGTGAATGCTGAGCAACATTCAGGACCCTTAGTACAGCGAAAATGTGCCGCTTGCGAAGAAGAGACGGTGCAGAAGAAATCATTGGCAACTGAAATTACACCTATGGTTCAGAGAAAAAGTCATGGTGTAGAGGGAGGAACAGCCTCAGAAACTTTAACACAACAAATCGATTCAAGTAGAGGTGGAGGTCAAGCCATGGATAAAGACACCCAAGGTTTTATGGAAAGTCGATTCGGAACTGATTTCTCAGGTGTTCGTATCCACACAGGAACTCAGGCCATTCAAATGAGCAGAGATTTAAATGCTCAGGCCTTTACCGTAGGTAATGATATTTATTTCAATGAAGGGAAATATAATCCAAGTTCTAATTCAGGAAAGCATTTGTTGGCCCATGAGTTGACGCATACTGTTCAGCAAGGAGCGGTACAACGAAAAATACAAAGAAGTATAGTTGTAGAAGATCCTTCAAGTCTTATCGCCAATCCTACGGGAAGAGGAGTTGTGGATACTAACAGAAATATTGCAAAACAATATTTGAGAAGATTATGTCCCGATGGAAATATTAATGTTAATAATAGTGGTGAAGTAGGAGTTGGTCTTAATGGTATTTGCTCTATTGTTGCAGTGCCGTCAACCCCTACAGGTTGTGGATGCCTTTGCGATATGGTTAAGTCTTCAAATCGCTGGAGAATAAAAATAGACGATTCTACCTGGCCTCATACCATTCCTGATAATGCGACTAGAGGTAACACTCCTCATTCTGGAGGAACGGGTGGAATTGTTACTGCGCCGTCACCAAATGATAGAGAAGCTTGGGGAGCGGCTACAGCCTCTGGGAGATTAGTTGACATCGATCCTTGGCTAATTTTGGGTCACGAATTATGCGGACATGCTTGGATGATGGATCAGGGCACTCATGGTGCTGATCATGTGAAACCTAGAGGAGAAGGTGGCCATCAGGCGACTGTTGAAAGAGAAAACTTAATCAGAGATGAACATGGAATAGAACGGCGAGGAACACACAGACAGCCTTATTGTGGAGAATCATTTTCACATAGAAAAGGCACTTCTGCTACACCCGGGTCAGTTACTTGGAGCAGATTTAAATTAGTGTGTGAAAGATGGAGGAGGGAATATAACCGTCTAAATGGAACACGTTATACTATTTCGCAAGATATTCCTGTTAGAGCCGGAGAAATACTTCCTTAAAACAAGACTTTTAATATTTAGAATATCTAATTATGCTTAGTGAGGATGAAAAAGAATTTGTTAACGTCAAAATTGTTGATGTTCAAACGAACTTAACACCAACTGAAATACTATTGCATATAGAAATTCAGAATAACTTTCGTGAGCCTATTTGGATAGTAAATGATGATTGGTTCGTATGGAAAAAAGAAGGAGAAAAGATACATATCTCTTTGGCTAGAGAGAAGATGAGGCCAGGTGTCGAGGTTTTCGGATATTTCAATCCTAATAGGAAAAAAGTAGGTCCACAAGAAACGTTTTATAGAAAGCTTAAACTAATTTTTCCTTTGCGGCTTAACATGATTTGGAATAAGGAAGATAAAGTTCGTTTGAGCCCAGGTAAATATCAACTCAAGGCAACTGTTGGATATGGTTTTGAAGAAAAATTTGATGACATTAAGAGTGAAAATATTGAACAGGATATTTTGAATTGGCAGAAAAAATCAACAAGTGAATATGTTACCATAACTGTTACTTAAAACCGAAATAAATATTAAAATTATAAGGTAGACAAAATTAATATGCAAGTTATAAATCACGAACATACCAAACAGTCTAAACCACAAAGCAAACCCAAAGTTTTTGTGCAAGCATCTCCTATTTCAGTGATTCAAAAAAAACTTGCTATTGGTTCAGCTCATGACGCTCATGAAGTAGAAGCCGATAGCATGGCGGATAAGGTGGTAGGCATGAGCGATTCACATATCCATGCCAAGCAACATTCAGGACCTTCGGTACAGCGTAAATGCGCAGCATACAAAGAAGAAATGGTTCAAAGGAAGTCATTAGTATCCGAGATCACACCTATGGTTCAACGCAAAAGCCATAATTCAGAAGCAGGTACAGCTTCACAGGCACTAACTCAACAAATTAATTCCAGTAAAGGCAATGGTCATTCTTTGGATAAAGGGACTCAGAGTTTTATGGAAAGTCGTTTTGGAACGGACTTTTCGGGCGTACGGATTCATACAGATACGCAAGCCATTCAGATGAGTAGAGACTTGAATGCTCAAGCCTTTACGGTCGGTAATGATATTTATTTTAACGAAGGGAAATACAATCCAAACTCTAATTCTGGGAAGCACCTATTGGCGCATGAATTGACGCATACCTTACAACAAGGAGAAGGTAAAATTCATAAAAAAAATATCCAAAGACTAACAATACAATTACAAAAACAGGAGTCAGATATAGATCAAAGAAAAGTTGAACCATCCAATAAGTGCAAAATAGACCATACTGCGGCGCCTAAAAAATCTATACTTGTTAAGCGGTTAATAGACTTTGGTATTATCTCAAAAGGTAAGGGGACAGAATTTACTGATATACTCGGAAGACATGTAAGGGAGAACACAAACTATGGAAAACAATATATTGAATATTTAATAAATCAGGCTTATCCCATGCCTGGATTTTGCTTGCATTACAACGGACGAGGCTGGAATAGGATGTTTAGAAAAATTATGAGACATTACAACATTAGTACTCCGACCCATAGAGCTATGCGTCTTATATATAGCAATGTTAGAGATCATGACAGGAAAAATTTATTAATGTACGCCGATTCACACTTATATTATATAAGTAAAAGTGAAGGTAAATCAATGAGAATAAGAAACCCATTTGCTCAGCGTTTAACGCAGCGATCATTAAGGAAACTTTCAAAAGATAAAATGCTTAATGGTGTTGCAACAGAAGCTACTCTGCTGATGAAAGCGACGGACAACTACTTAGATACATTAACTCTGACTAGAGAAAATGTAGAGTCTCAAGTTATATCACCAACTTTGGATAATGGAGCTATTTTCCAATGGGGTAGTGCAAAGTCAGAAGATTCAGCAGTAGATCCTAATACTTATGATACGCAAATAGTGTATTGGGTTACTTATTATAACAGACTTTTTAAAACCGTTGATAGTAAGGGCAATCCTAATCCTTTAGATCCAGACTTGATGAAGGCTCTTATATGGAGAGAATCACGTTTTAATAAAAAAGCTGTTAGTAGTGGTAAAGCACGTGGATTAACACAAGTAATAGGCAGAGAGCGTAAAGGAGTTGCCAAATATACTGCTGGAATTTCTGGTTTCAAAACAGAACAGTTTGATAAAAATGCCTCACTTCAAATCGCAGTTGGGGTTAGAATTTTATTCCAAAAGTATGCGCGCTCTCAAAATTGGGAAACTGCCGTAAGAGATTATAACGGTAGCCCACATAAAGAACAATATGCAAAAGAAGTATTGGAAAAGTATCGTTCCCATAAAAGAACAACAAATCCTTAGAATAGAACATTGAGGATCTCATGCAAGCAACGTTTCAAAAACATATCACCCAATCCCAAACACAAAGTCAGTCTAAAGCCTTTGTGCCACCAGTTCCTGTACCTATAATACAAAAAAAGTTAGGAATAGGTGCTCCTAATGATCCGCTAGAGGCAGAAGCCGATAGCATGGCGGATAAGGTGGTAGGCATGAACGATTCACATATCCATACCAAGCAACATTCAGGACCTTTAGTACAGCGTAAATGCGCAGCATGTGAAGAAGAAATGGTTCAAAGGAAGTCATTAGCATCCGAGATTACACCTATGGTTCAACGCCAAAGCCATAGTTCAGAATCAGGTACAGCTTCACAGGCACTAACTCAACAAATCAATTCAAGTAAAGGCAATGGTCATTCTTTGGATAAAGGGACTCAGAGTTTTATGGAAAGTCGTTTTGGAACGGACTTTTCGGGCGTACGGATTCATACAGATACGCAAGCCATTCAGATGAGTAGAGACTTGAATGCTCAAGCCTTTACGGTCGGTAATAATATTTATTTTAATGAAGGGAAATACAATCCAAACTCTAATTCTGGGAAGCACTTATTGGCGCATGAGTTGACGCATACATTACAACAAAGTAAAAACACAGCTCAATTAAAAATACAGAGGGCTTTAGCATGTCCTACAAAGAAACCTAAAAAGACGCCTAAAGGATGGAAAAAATACTTTGGAAACTCTTGCATCTTTCATTGTTGTTTTGATGGAATAATAGAAGACAGATCGCCAACACCATCCGACCCACAAAATGAATGCTTTTATGATGATTATGGAAATCTTGTTACAAGCAGTCATGAATATGCAAATTGTGGAGGCACGCCAAACGATTATGACTCTTCAACAGATTGGTGGGATCATACCTTTAACGATAGAGGAGGTATCTGGCATAAAGGAAGAGTAGCATATAATGAATCTAGGCGCTATGCCAAAGATAGAGACCTAGTTTTACGTATTGGAAAGACAAGAACTACTCCGCCACAACCACATTTAGGAAGGCGCCAAAGAACGATTAAAACAGGGCTCGTTTGGGTTACTATCGGGAAGAAAAAAGTCCTCATTATAGCTGAGGAAGCTGGCGGATCTGGAAGACTACGATTTTTAATGTTTATAAATCAATACTTTAAACCAATAGCACTAAAAATAGCAAGCAAAAAGCAGGGAACGATTCCAGTGGTTCCTACAAAAGCTGTAGTTGGAATGCCTTCCAGTATTCCTAGTAATGCTGTGACCAAATAAGTAATAGGAAAAATGCAAGCAGTATCTCACGACCATAGCACCCCATCTAAAGCACAAACCCAACCAAAGGCATTTGTGTCTCCTACTCCTGTAATCCAAAGAAAACTTGCTATTGGTTCAGCTGATGATGTTTATGAAGCAGAAGCCGATGCCATGGCGGATAAGGTGTTAGGCATGAGCGATTCATATATCCATGCCAAACAACATTCAGGACCTCTATTACAGCGTAAATGTGCAGCTTGTGAAGAAGAAATGGTCCAAAAGAAGTCACTAGCATCCGAGATTACACCTGTGGTTCAACGCAAAAGCCATAGTTCAGAAGCTGGAGTAGTTTCACAAGCATTAACCCAGCAAATCAATTCTAGTCAAGGCAATGGCCATTCTTTGGATAAAGGGACTCAGCGTTTTATGGAAAGTCGTTTTGGAACGGACTTTTCGGGCGTACGGATTCATACAGATACGCAAGCCATTCAAATGAGCAGAGATTTAAATGCTCAGGCCTTTACGGTCGGTAATGATATTTATTTTAATGAAGGGAAATACAATCCAAACTCTAATTCAGGAAAGCACCTATTGGCACATGAGTTGACACATACAATACAGCAAGGTGGAATTAGAAAGAAATTAATCCAAAAATCGCAAGACGATATAAGTACTAGTTGTGAGGATGGAATTCACGATTTTCATGCTAAGAATGATCAGTCTTGCGCATGTTTAGTTCATATTCATAATGACGAACGTAACTCAAAAGCAGTAGCTAATTTGCTACACAATAATTGTAACTATAATTTAATAGATGTCAAGGATTCAGCATCTAACAGTAATAGCCCAAGGCTTTTAAGAAATCCGATTAGAACACTTATGAACGGTCGTGTTGTTACAAGAACAGATCCAAATGAAATATTTTCGCATGAAGTGATTAGTCATTGTGATGATAATGCAGCCGATAGAGCTACTTTTTTAAGAAGACATAGAAGGTTAAGAGATGCTGATATGACGAAAATATGTTGCTTTTATAACGACTTAAAAAGGTGTAGCAGTAATTTTCAAAAACCTGTAGTTGCATTGCATAATAATGTGATTCAAAATTCAGAACGAAGAAGATCGACAGCTCATCAGGGTTCTACAAATATTATACGTTGGATTCAGTCTGATGCCATTCAGGAAGGTGTGATGAACGATAGAGACCATATAGATAGAGTAGTGTGGACTTCTAATCGAAGCGATTACGACATTCTTAGGAACAGAGGAAGGGAGAATACAGTTTTACAGGATAACACCTTTGACGGTGATACGGATTTATCTACTCTTTTCGGTCATTTACCCTTAATATTATTGAGAGATACAATTCGCACTGTTAACAGACTTCCTCAAGATTTTTTGGATATTATGATGAATAACATTCATGATGTTAGTGATATTTATGAGGTTTCTGAAGTGATTAATATTTTTGTGGAAAATGTTTTTAATAATCAATCTCAGGAAATAAAATCAATTATTAGTGATACGATTTTTGACGTTGTTATAGCAAATTCAGTCACTCAGAATATTCGTCAGATATTAATAACTGCGTTAACTAATGCTATCGCTAACCGAATCAGGTATATAAATATAGAAACAGAGCATACAAGTGGTCGTTATGATCAAAGTTTAGCTGTAATTAACCTTAGAATGGTTCATGATGTTTTAAACGCATTGGGCTTATGGTGCTGCGAAAATTCTTTAAATCATCTTATACGTAACCTTAGTGAAAGTAACATACCAAGTGAGGATTGATTAAGATACTAACAGTGTCATTCCAAAATTTAAAAAAGTACATAGTGCTACAAGCAGTCAAAAAGCGATCTTGGTTTAGCATTGACTCTCGATGCATAATATGTACTTTCAGGTTAAAACCCCTTAAATAACAGGAAAAACCCCTACTTAAAACATTAAAAACAGGTTAATTTTATGGTCGAAACGATGCAAAGTAAATAGGCTAAAAAAGCAAGTAAAAAAGCCTTTTTTTAGGCCGAATGAAAACTAAACCGTTAGTCGGTTAAAGAACTATGAACTGCAAATCGTATAAAAATGATGATATTAGATAGTCTAAAACAATATATCATACAGCGCTTCAATCCTGAAGGAGAAGAGGGTGTTGTTAATTATACATTTCAGAATTTGTTCTCAGAAGTCTTGGGGCGCTCAACAACGCATGAGGAGGGATTAATCTTGTTGCTAACCATTGCGCCCCATATCATTCCAGGATTTTATGATGACATCTTAAAAGGGCTCTATCCGGAAGGTGGTGAGTTTCCAGAATGGGGCGGCGTTAAAGAGGATAAGTATAGGAGTATGCAGCCAACTGGCGAAACCATTCAGTATATTCTAGCTGGGAATGATATGCAGAAAAGACTGTATTTGATTAACTATTTTAACGAAGACCATTGGTTTTATAAGGATCAAGTATTATTTCTGGAAGCTGTTAAAGAAGGCATGCCATATATGAGCGGGAAACTCATAGTACCAGCAGAGAGTATGCACTTATTAATGTATGGTGAAGCCTTAAAACCACGTTTCGGTCCAGATTTTCCTGCCAAGGAAATTGCAACTCAAATGGAGTGGAAGGACTTGGTGCTGAATACCAATACCTTGGCTCAAATCAACCATATACGTTTATGGATTAAACACAAAGAGCTATTGCGGAAGGATTGGGGTATGGCAAAGCGTATGGCGCCTGGTTATAAGGCCCTGTTTTGTGGCCCTTCTGGTACTGGAAAAACCTTAACGGCTTCGTTGTTGGGTAAGGAATTCGATCGCCCCGTATACCGAATAGACCTATCCCAGATTATATCAAAATACATTGGAGAAACCGAAAAGAATCTTGAGAAAATCTTTATTCGTGCCGAAAACAAAAATTGGATACTTTTCTTTGATGAAGCCGATGCATTATTCGGAAAACGTTCCAATACACGTAATGCCCAAGATCGTTATGCCAACCAGAGCGTGAGCTACCTGTTACAACGTATAGAATATTTTAATGGCGTGGTGATCTTAGCAAGTAATTATAAAAACAATATCGATCAGGCCTTTATCAGACGTTTTAATGCTATCATAAATTTTATAAAACCCGATTCAGAAGAGCGTCTGCAATTATGGGAAATGGCATTGCCAAAAACACTTAAGGCAGAACAGGAAACATTGCGTTTAATTTCTAACACCTACGAACTCACCGGGGCCCAGATTAATAATTCCATGGCGTATTGTTGTCTTCAGTTGGCAGAGCAGAAAAGACAAAAACTGGAGTTTCAGGATCTGCTTTCCGCCATAAAAATAGAGTTTTTAAAAGAAGAAAAAATATTTGTTGAGCCTAAATCATTGTACGCCTAGCGGGGCATTAAAATGAGCCCTAAAACAATAACTTTTGTTGATAATACAATTAAGGGTTTTGCTTTTTTAGGGAATCTTCCTACATTTAGAAAAACTAATCGTTCATGCTCAAAAAAATATTTGGAAGTGCCGTATTTGGTGTTGAGGCCACAACCATAACCGTTGAGGTCAATGTGGATATAGGTATAGGCTATCACCTTGTTGGACTTCCCGATAATGCCATAAAAGAGAGTAATTATCGTATCGCTGCGGCATTGCAGAATAATGGTTATCGTATTCCCGGTAAAAAGATTACCATCAATATGGCACCTGCCGATTTGCGTAAGGAAGGCTCAGCTTACGACTTAACCCTGGCCATAGGTATATTGGCAGCATCAAATCAAATAAAAGCCGACCAATTAGCAGATTACCTTATCATGGGCGAATTATCCTTAGATGGTAGCTTGCAGCCCATAAAAGGGGCTTTGCCCATTGCCGTAAAGGCTAGGGAAGAGGGGTTTAAACATTTTATTTTGCCTTCTCAAAATGCTAAGGAGGCAGCTATCGTTAATGATTTAAAGGTGTATGGTGTTGATACTATTACGCAGGTCATCGACCACTTTGATAAAGGAGGCCCCTTAGAAGAAACCATAATTGATACGCGAAAAGAATTTTATAAAAATCTCGATGTTCCAGAATTTGATTTTGCCGACGTCAAGGGCCAGGAAAGTATTAAGCGCTGTATGGAAATTGCTGCGGCTGGTGGCCATAATATTATACTCATTGGCCCGCCAGGATCAGGTAAGACCATGTTGGCCAAACGACTCCCTTCCATCTTACCACCCATGACCCTCCATGAAGCTTTGGAAACGACTAAGATACACTCAGTAGTAGGTCGTGTTAAGGCACATGCAGGATTAATGGCACAGCGACCATTTCGAAGTCCGCATCATACCATTAGTGATGTAGCTTTGGTCGGCGGAGGCGCCTACCCACAGCCTGGTGAGATTTCTTTATCTCATAATGGCGTGTTGTTTTTAGATGAATTACCCGAGTTTAAGCGCAGCGTACTAGAAGTGATGCGCCAGCCTTTAGAAGACCGGGAAGTGACCATTTCTAGAGCAAAGTTTACGGTGACTTATCCATCGTCCTTTATGTTGGTCGCTAGCATGAACCCAAGTCCAGGAGGCTATTTTAACGATCCTGATGCGCCTGTAACGTCTAGCCCAGCAGAAATGCAGCGCTATTTAAGCAAAATCTCTGGTCCATTGCTAGATCGTATCGATATTCATATCGAAGTGACACCAGTCCCTTTTGAGAAATTGTCTGACGATCGGAAAGGCGAGTCGTCGGTCGCCATTAGAAAGCGCGTTACCGAAGCTCGAGACCTACAGACTAAACGTTTTGAAGCCTTAGAGCATGTGCATTACAATGCACAAATGAACACGAAACAAATCCGTGAATACTGTAAATTAGATGAAGCTTCTTTACAGTTGCTCAAATCAGCCATGGAACGCTTAAACTTATCTGCCAGAGCTTACGACAGAATTCTAAAAGTCGCCAGAACCATAGCCGATTTAGAACATTCCGAAAATGTCATTGGCAGCCATATTAGCGAAGCCATTCAGTACCGAAGTTTGGACCGCGAGGGGTGGCTGGGGTAGATTTAAAAAGGAAGCCCTTTTTCATATATTACTAAACAAGTTCTATGTCCCCTTGGTCTATTTTTTTATGAATACTTTCTTCTACTTTTCTAATAACAGATTTTGTTTTCTTTAAATTAGATTGAAGAAATTCATAAACGAATTGTCTGCACATAGCAGCATATGCCATTTTTCTATGGGTAAAGTAAAATAGTGTTTCTATTTCCGCTTTTAACCTATCTTGATAATAGTTAATAATCACCGGATTAGAGTTAAAATCCATGTCATCAAGTTTCTTTAAAACCTCTCTTACGCTATTGATGTGCAAATCAAGGTTAACTAATCGTTTTTTTCGTTCTTGTACCAAATAAATGCGCTGCAAGGCATATACCTCTATGGAAGCTGAGGCTTTTGGATCATCAATAAACTTATTGTTCCTTTTAATTTTTTTAGGAATAACAATACCTTCCTTAGTGTAACTAAAGTGCTTCTCTGGGTCATCAATACAAGGGTTAACAATTAAACGCGCTTTATCGTCTTTTTTATCGTTACCATTTTCCCAGTTGATATGAGAACGTGTTCTGTTGTAAAGTGTTTGATTGCTTAGTGGAAATTGATTTTGTTTGCCTAGAGTGATTTTAATGAGTTCGTCTTCTTTTTCGATCATCTGGGTTTTTGCCTGATTGCAGAATAGACAAGACAGTAATAGATTATTCCAATCGTTAGCCAGCCAATAATAGCCAGGAATCTTTTGATCTTTCTTGGTGCCAACAAATTTTTTAGGTCTAAAATGTTCTATATCTCCATAGTATACGTGTAAAAATGAACTTTCGCAGTAGGCACATTTGTTGTTACACATATCTTTCAAAGCATCTTTAACAGCTGCGTGAGAATATCGCTTGTATTTAAATTCCTTACGCTTTTTGGTCAGTGATGGTGTAATGCTTTGATTAGGGGCAAACAGTTTTATTGCTTCTGCAGTCTCTTCGAGTACTTTTGGGTCATCTAAATATGCTGGTTTTGTTGTGCGTTTAATCTTAATCATTTGCAATAGGTATTATTCTTTTATTTCGTCCTCATATTCTTTCCATAAATCATTTACATGATTTTTTGTACGCTCTTTAAGATCATTCCAATCTATCTTATTTTTTTCTTTTTGATTTGCCAATAATTGATCTACAGCGTAATACGCAAGCTCTTCCCTAAGCGTGTTTCCCATGAGGTTATATTGCTTAACTTTTTCAGATAAGGATTTAAGTTCAGCTCCAAGCTTTTCTTTATCCTCAGAACTAAGGTTGGCGTCTTCTTGTTTTCTTAAAAGCTCATAATATTTGTAAAAGGTCTCACTTTCTTCAGGATCGACAACAGAGTACAAACCAAAAAAAGGCGAAGTCAATATCTGATCGATTCTAAACTTGGATGGGTCAGGTAAATCATCTATTATCGTCACATCAGAATCTTCGTATTCTACGACAATAGCCTCACCATCCTGTATTCCTCTTAAACATAAAGGTTCATGCGATGTCACTATAAATCGCATCTTTTTAAAAGCCCTTCTTAATGCTTTAACAATTCTCATTTTCCACCTAGGGTGAAGATGAGTTCCAAGTTCATCAATAATTATAATACCTTGGACATCTTGAAAATCCGAATGCATTACATTCTTTTTAGTCAATACTTCATTAATCGTTCGACATATATCACAGACAAGTGCTATGAGTACTTTATAACCATCACTTAATGTAGAAAGAACCATATCTGGTCGTCCAGGCTCAATGAACCAGATTTCACCATTTTTTTCAATGATATTGCCCTCATCATCTTTTTCTTTCTGCTTTTTAGTGAGACCCAAAACTTCTTTTATGACAACAGAGACTAAGTTAAAAGTTGCTTCATCTTTAATCTTTTTGTCGTCAGTTTTTCCGGTTTTATTTTTTAGACTTAATAACCATTTCTCTGCATTGACCAGCCCTAAAGTAGGATCAAAAAGATTCCCCACTTTAATACGATACTTATGATTTTGTTCTTTTATACCTCTTGTAGTTGCCATTAGTCTTGTTGAACCATAAGCAATAACAAATGTTGTTGTGGCCTCATTGGTGCCTTCAATGCTATTAGATCTAATAACAAGATTGTAAATACCCTGACTGGTTTCGAGCTTTACGGTACACTTGCGTTTTCCACGTTGTAAGAACTCCTTAGGATTTAGGTTTAATTTCTTCCTAGCACTTTCACCAATTAAAGCAAGGGTCACCGCCTGTATAATACTACTTTTGCCAGAACCATTTTCTCCTAAAAAGAAAGCCCAGCTTGTACCTTTTGAGGTGTCTTGAGGAAACTCAAAACGGAGATTAGTAATGTTTTTAAAATTTGTAATTTCTAAGGAATGTAATTGGACAAATTCTACAGTTCTATCTATTTTTGGGAATGTTTCCTTGGGTATTTTTGGACTATCACTTTTTTTATGTTGTAATTCCTCTTGCTGTTTAAACTTTTCAACGACGTCAACAAAAATTTTCTCGCCGAGAGATGGATCTTTATCTTTCGTTGATATAACTTCAGTCAAATCAGCTGCTAAATATGGGTTTTCAGATATTTTTTTTCTGAGAAAAAACCGCTTTAATCCAATAAATTCTTCATTGAGATTCATTGAAGATATTGAAGTAATTGAATTACTCGATAACAGCTTTTTAACTAAGACTTTCCTTCGATTTTTAAGGCTAATCCTATTTAATTGAAATAACTCAATGGTTACTTGTCCTATTCGCGTTCTACTTTGGATACTGCCATCATCTTCATAATAAAAATGTTCTTCCGGATCCTCTGTGCAAGGATCAATAAAAAGTCTTTCCTCTACGCGATCAACCTGTTCAATTTCAATGTTACTATCTGCTCTAAAGGATTTTACAGGAAAAAAGGTTGATTTGTGTTCGTTACACTCATTACATATTAAATAGAGATTTTTCCATTCATAAGTATACCAATAGTAGTGGTCAGGTGCTACTTCACCATTAAGATTTTTTGCCGAGCGGCGAGGTCTTAAGCGATGGTTTAGAGGGTAAAGATTTTTTCTGTCAACCTGCTGTTCGCAGAATGCACATTTGCCATTGAACTCATCGCGAAGAATAGTTTCAATCCTATGTTCGGTAATGAGATTTTCCTCCTGAGTATGTGATCTTTTTTGAGCACGTATATTTTGTTCTTGCTCGTAAAAGAGATCATCAGAATGTTTTGCCCTAAGAATAACATCTTCTCTAAAAAATGGTGGTTCAGGACCTCTATTATGTTTGATCATAATACAAAATGTTTTAATTTAAAATGCATAATAATCTTAACAAACCTGTAAATCTGTATGGTTATTAAATTTTAAAAAATGCTATTAGGTCTAAGGAGATGAATTATCAACATCGAAAGTAATTCGGTGCATCACCTAAAATACAAAAAATGAGTAGACTATTAATGCTTTTTGTCAAGTAATGTTTGCGAGTAGAGCAGATAAGTCAATAAGTAACTGAAATATCTTTTTCACAAAAACACTGCAACCTTTTATTTTTTTTTCATCTTATAAGAAAACAACCCATATGAAACACAAAAGTTTACCTTTCATTCTTGTTGTGGCACTCTGCCTACAGCTTATCAATTGTAATAATGATGATGATTCAATTGGAATTACAGATCCCGTTGCCGTAACCGTGCCTGTGATTAAGTCTAAATCCGAAATTCGAAATGATATATCCATCGAAAGTGCGCAACCCACAAATTCAGATGGTAAGATATACGTGTATAACGATTTGCTGTTTTATATCGCACAAAATTCGGGCATACATATTTTCGATAATCAAAACCCGGAATCTCCTCAGAACCTAAGCTTTATCAAGCTAGAAGGCGTTAATGATATTTCCATAAAGAACAATATCTTATATGCGGATAACTTTATGGATTTAGTGGTATTTGATATTAACAATTTAAATGCCATTCAAATGGTTAATGTAGAGGAAGATATGTTGCCGTATTATGCTACATTTCCTACAGATGCATCATATTTTCAGTCTAGTTTCTCTATAAATGAGGATGAGTTTGTAGCCTATTATACAACCATCTACATGGAAAGACAAGAAGCTGAAAACGATCCTGCTATCTATAACTGGGATTTCAATTTGTTTTTAGAAGATACGGCTGGAGCAGTTTCGGCCAATGAAGTGGGTACAGGGGGCTCTTATGCAAAATTTCAGATCTACAATAACGCCTTATATACCATAAGTGATTACTCTTTGTTAACCTTTGATATCACTGATTATAATAATATTTCGTTCGTCGGAGAAACTTGGATGGAAGGATGGTTTGGTGGCGCTGTGCTCGAAACCACTTACATAAGAAAGGACTATTTATTTATTGGAGCAACCAATGGAATGCACATTGTTGGTTTGCAGAATGCCTTCAGTCCGGCTTACACATCCTCATTTTTACACGCTACTGGCTGTGATCCCGTAGTGGTGGAAGGCGATACAGCTTATATTACCGTGAGAGGAGGAAATAGTTGTGGGTCCATAGAAGATCAAGTTAATGTTATTGATATCTCCGATATTAGTGCACCCCAGGAATATTCCACATACTTTCTGTCTAGTCCTTATGGTTTAGGTATTAAAGATGAGGTCTTGTATGTGTGCAATGATCAAGGTATCAATGTATTCGATGTACAAAACCCGAATAACATTGTTTTAGAAAATACCTATAATGTGGTGTCGAAAGATGTTATTCCGCTATCCTCACATCTCATCTCCGTTGGAGAAAATGTCATTCATCAATATGACTATACCGAGGATTTTGGATTAGAATTGATCAGTACAGTTCAATTCTAAAGAAACCATCAAAGCCCTTTACTCTAGGTGGCGGTCTATTGATGTTGTTAGTTATTAATAAATTTAACCCTTATAATACATATATAGATAAGAACCAGCTTGGACGAAAAACTGCGAATACTCATACAAAAATGTGTTGAGAAAGATCGGGAAGGGCAGCGCGAATTATACACGCTGCTCTCTCCTGTATTGTATGGTATTTGCCTAAAGTATATGAAAACCAAGACCGAAGCAGACGATGTCTTTCAGGATGCGTTCATTATTCTGTTTCAAAAGATAGGACAATATAAATTTAAGGGGAGTTTTGAAGGTTGGGCCAAACGAATTTTCGTAAATGAAGCCATTGAGGTGTTGCGGAAAAAGCAGCGCCAAGTCCATGTGGCCATTGAAGATACGGAAGCAACCAATACGTTTGAGGATACGACACCTAACTTAGGTATCGAGATATCTCAAGATGAACTGTTAAAACACATACAACAATTGCCTGATAATTATAGGCTCATATTCAACCTTTATGTGTTAGAGGGAGAGAGCCATAAGCATATCGCCGAAAAGTTGAATATGGCAGAGGGCACATCAAAGTCCATATTGAGTAGGGCAAAGCGTATGTTAAGAACCAAAATAAATGAGGAATTAAGTAAAAAAGTATCATGAAGAAGGATCATATAGAAGATTTATATAGCGATCTGAAGGATTTTTCCAAGGAGCCTCCATCGGAATTGTGGGATCATATTGAAGCTAGACTGCATCCTAAAAAGAAGCGTCGTGGCGTATTTTGGCTATGGGGCTCGGCTGCAGCTATATTGGTAGTATTTGTTGGGTATATGCTTAGCAATTTGGACAATAACAACGGTCCTATCAAGGAAATTACAGATATAGAGCATACCGAAGATCATGATACGATTGATGAATTGAAAGACCGTACTACTAAAACTATAAACGAAGCAATTACCATTACAGAAGACGAAGAAACCTTACCAGATACTACCAATAACAATAAAGGGATAATCGATAACGTAGAGAATCAAAAACAACGATCCCATCAAAATTTAGTAAAGCAAAAAGCACAAAAGAAGAATTTGGCAGAACATAGTATTGAAAAGCCCCAAGATAAAAAAGAAGAGACGTCTAAATTTGATCGTAACTATGCCATAGCTAGCCAAGAAGAAGCACCTAAAAAGTCTGCTAAGGAGGCGGTCTCAATTTCAAAAGGCGAACTTGAAAGCGCTATGGATAGTATGGAGGATAAAGGCATTGCCCATAATGACTCCATTCCAAAACCTAAAGAACCTGCTCTTTTAGATATTTCTGAAGTGCTGATGGCTGAAAACGAGTCAACCAAGGACACGCTGAATACTGGACTTGAAGGTGTTTCTAAATGGTCGGTCGAGGCCTTAGGCGGCTTGTCAAATACGGCCTCAGATGCCTCTTTTCAAGGCACCATGGTAAATACCACGTCGCAAAACAATTTTGTATACACCGTAAGAGTGGGCTATGCACTGACCGACAGGTTGGTGGTGAAATCTGGTATTGGTAATAATGTATTAGGTCAAGAGATTAACAATATTGGTTATCTCAGCGCAGATACGCCTATGCTTTCGGGAGGTCCACAAAACATCATAAGCAATCAAGAAATCTTTTTTGTAGCGTCTCCAGGCTTTGCTAGTCAAGATGGCAGTTCTGAAACCACAACGGATTTTGGGACCTTGGAGCAACAGTTCAACTATCTTCAAATCCCCTTAGAATTTTCATATAAAGTACTCAATAATCAAAAATATGCCTTGTCTTTAGGTATCGGTGGTAATGTCAACTTTTTAACGGATAACAGAGCTTTTCTGGATGGTGAGCAAATAGGAGAAAGCATAGGTGTTGAGGCGACGGTTTTTGGGGCGACGCTGAACTCGAATCTGTCCTATCAGTTGACGAAGCAGATGAATCTATTTGTAGAGCCGAGCTATAATTATTTTCAGAAACCTGTAAATACTACCGATCAGGAATTTTCCAATACGCAATTGAGAATTCTATTTGGATTACGCTATAAGCTTTAAAGTGAAAAAATCTAATCATCCTTCACAAAATAATTAGTCGCATTATCGTCTCCAGAACTATGTCTCCATACAAACTCCAAATCTTCACCCACAATAAAACTGTAACTTTTCGAAGCCATTTTACCGGATGGATCCTCCTCAAAGGCCATAATTGTGCCTAAGCGTGTTAAGTCCATATAACGATTTTCAGAAATGGGCAATAGCTCTACTTTAGGCAATTCAGTATTGGCATCTTTCCGCTTGTAATAAAATTTTCCATCTTCTACCCAAAATTTTCTAGGCCCATAATCCCCCGCAAAAGATATGTTTTGTGATTGTATAGAATCTTTGCCTTTTGCCACAATATAATTCAAATGGTCTAAAGTATTCTTTAAATAGGTGTGCTTAGGATTCTCTCGTAAGGCAATTTCATATAAGGATGTGGCCTCCTCATGATTACCACTATCAAACGCCTCATGTGCTTTTTTTATGACTTCGTCTTCTTTCCAGTACCAGTATAGATTCTTATTCTTATTATATAGTTCATGAAAAAGATAGCCGATAGGTTTACCATTATCATCTAATATAAGTTCGTATTTATAGGTTTCATTATTAATGAAACCAGTAACTAAAATATGATCACCCCCAGGCAAAAGCGCATACATTATCTGGTTCTTTACATACTGAATAACTCTATTATGCTCAATCCAAAATGTATGAACCTGCTCATTAAACCCGGCCCTGTAGGTTCCTTCAAAGTTTTTAAATCTATTGATGTTATATCCGTTCTTTTTAAGATAAACCACTGCGGAATCGTAAACACTAGCACGGTATCGATATCCAGGATAGAGGGTCCCTATATCCTCCAAAAGATCTTCAGCCTTTTTGAGGTCACCTTTAAATAATAGAGGTTGCAATCTAAATATTTTAAGGTTTGGACTTATGATTTCATACTTCTTAATTTCTTGAATTAATAAGTCATCATCTCCGTTGACCAAAGCAGCAATCGCTAAGTTCATACCGGTCTCAGCATCTTGATCTATATCGAATAATTTGTACGACGCCTCCAAGTACTTATCCGTTTCTTGGGTCTCGCCATATATACTAAACAAAACTTGATTATAGAACTCATTATGTGGGTCGACTTCTAATTGTAGCTTTACCTGTTCGGCAGCATCTTCAAAATTTTCATAGGCCAGATTACGCTGAATATGAACTTCGAGTTGTTTTTGTAAGGGCAATCGATTTCTATTTTCAAAAGCCTTATCTGTTAAATCTTGAACTTCTAATTTTCCTCTACTTACTCGCAGAGATTGTTTGGCATAGGCCAAATAGGCTAGCGCAAATTTTTTGTCAATGGCGACCGCCTTGGTGTAATTCCCATTGATATATTCTTTGATGGCTGTCATGGAGTCGCTCATAAACTCATTGATGGGATAATCGAGATAGCGTAATTGCCTAGTTTCTACGAATCCTGAATTTTCTATAATAAACACGGTAATCTCATCGATTAGCGGCAAAAACTCAGCACCACTGAAGGTGTCTTGTGCTAAAATCTTACCATTAGTCGCTTTTTTCTTAAAAACATTGATTACATAATTATCGCCTTCTTTTTTGTAGTCGCCATCAATATAAAAGTCATTAAAAAGAGAGGCTTCTTCTATTTTGGTGCGTGTATTAGTAATAAATGAAAAGTATGGACTCAAACTTTTATTCTGATATAGGTCTTCTTCGAGTAACCTACCAATGCCATAGCGCATCCAATTTAAGGATTCATCTTTGGTTAAATTTTTAAAGCCAAATATGGGTACACCAATTCTAAATTCTTCTTTAGTAATGATTTCACTTTGTGCTAGCCCTTGTTCGTCCGTGTATTTTACCTCTTTAGTTGTTGCACCCAAATCCGTGTTACCGAAGCCGAAGTATAAACCAATAAACAGAATAATAAAGTTTAGAGGGATTAAAATTTTCTCTCTCAGTTTTACGATACGCTTACTTAAACGTTCCTGATGGTAAAGGTAAATGAGTAGGGAAGGGCTAATACCTATAAAAAACCACAGCAAAATATCTACCCAATGCGGTGAAATATTATAGCGATTGAGAACCCAATCTACAAACTGTAAAAACGTCCATGCCGCTACAAGATAAGCGGCGAAGAATTTTAAGGTATTAATCCATTTCTTTTTTACTTCAGGGGACATTGAGACTAATTATTTTATTAATACATTGTAAAATTCAAGTTTAAAGATAAATAGTATTCTCAGTATTTCAAGTGTATTCACTTAAAAGTTACTTAAAACTGCATTTTAATGTATTTTTACTAGACCAATACCTAACTTTCTATGAAATACTATGTCTCTATCTGTATACTTGCTTTACTTTTTAGTTGTCAAAATTCAGAAAACGTTACTCAGACGGTAGAAGAAAATGCTATTGAAAATGTAGATATCCCAAGATTAAACTTAGAACAGGCCAATCGTTTGGCGGCCTTGCCCTTGGCATGTGTAGCCACTGAATACCCCAATAAATTGGGACAGACTCTGGGAAGTGATGCGGACTTACAATCACCGCAGGACTTGCATCCTGCATTTTATGGCTGTTTCGATTGGCATTCGGCCGTACATGGTCATTGGAGTTTGGTGAGCTTAATACGGCAATTTCCGGATTTGGAAAAAAAGGTTGAGATTCATCAATGGCTGTTGCAAAGTATTTCTAAAGACCATATTTTAAAGGAAGTCGACTATTTTAATGGGAAGCACAATACATCATACGAGCGCACCTATGGTTGGGCTTGGCTGCTTAAGTTAGCCGAGGAATTGCATCAATGGGATCATGTAACGGCGAGAAAGGCAGAGGCCAATCTTCAGCCCTTAACGGATTTAATCGTTGAACGCTATTTAGAGTTTCTGCCCAAGCTTAACTATCCTATTCGTGTAGGCGAGCATCCCAATACCGCCTTTGGATTAAGCTTTGCATACGATTATGCACAGACCATTGGTCATACAGAACTAAAAACCGCAATAGAAAAAAGAGCCAAAGATTTCTATATGAACGATAGAGTTTGCCCGCTTAATTGGGAGCCTAGCGGCTTCGATTTTCTATCGCCATGTCTCGAAGAAGCGGCCCTAATGAAGCGTGTATTGCCGAAGGCGGAATTCGAGATTTGGATTGTAGAGTTCTTACCGCAATTGCAATCTAAAACCTTTCAGATGGAAACAGGTAAAGTGTCGGACAGAACCGATGGTAAATTGGTTCATCTCGATGGGGTCAATTTTTCTAGAGCTTGGAGCTTAAATTATATCGCCAAAGGATTACCGGACTATGCACATCTTAAGAACCTTGCCAATCAGCATATTAATTATTCATTGCCAAGTATTATCGGCGATAGTTACGAAGGCGGCCATTGGTTAGGGAGTTTTGCTATTTATGCTTTGAATTCCATTGAAGACTAATGAGAAAGTTCATTAAGCATATCGGACCTGGACCTTTAGTGGCTGCGGCTTTTATTGGTCCTGGTACTGTAACCGTCTGTACGTTAGCGGGTGCTAATTTTGGATACACACTGCTCTGGGCAATGGTATTATCTATTGTAGCGACCATAGTATTGCAAGAAATGGCAGCGCGTTTAGGTGTCGTTGCACAAAAGGGATTATCTGAAATTATTAGAGAAGAACTAAAGCATCCTATCATAAAAGCCCTTGCTATATGTTTAATCATTTGTGCAATCGTTATTGGAAATGCCGCATATGAAGCGGGAAATATTAGTGGGGGAGCACTTGGTATGGAGGCCTTGTTCGGAAATTTGACATTTCAACTTAGTCATTTTAAGCTCAAAGTCATGCCTCTGATTATAGGTGTTCTAGCATTTATATTGTTGTATTTGGGAAACTATAAGATTTTAGAACGTTTTTTAGTCGGTTTGGTCGTATTGATGAGCTTGGCTTTTTTAACCACAGCACTAATCACAAAACCTAATCTGTTACAGATTTTAAAAAGTGCATTAGTGCCTTCCATTCCAGAAAACGGTATTCTCACTATTGTTGGGCTCATCGGAACAACGGTGGTGCCTTATAATCTTTTTTTACACGCGTCATTGGCAAAAACCAAATGGAAAGATAAATCTGATTTAAGTTATGCAAGGAAGGATACCATACTAGCCGTGATTTTAGGAGGAATCGTATCCATGAGTATTATTATCTCAGCATCGGTAATGCAGTCCCAAGAGATTTCCAATGCTTCCGATTTGGCAAGAGGGCTAGAGCCTTTATTTGGCGTCTACGCCAAGCAATTCTTATCTTTAGGATTATTTGCAGCCGGACTAACAAGTGCCATTACAGCGCCCTTAGCCGCTGCCTTTGTCGCTAGCGGTTGTCTGGGGTGGGATTCCCATCTTAAATCCTTGAAATTTAGAGCAGTTTGGATATTTATATTGGTATTAGGTGTTGCGTTTTCGACCGTTGGTTTCAAATCCATCGAGATTATAAAGTTTGCTCAAGTTGCCAATGGCCTATTATTGCCCATAATAGCGGGTTTTTTACTCTGGGTAATGAATAAAGCCTCCGTTTTGGGGCACTACAAGAATTCCAAAACTCAAAACGTTTTGGGCTTATTAATTGTTCTAATAGCTTTAGGTCTAGGAGTAAAAGGGATTTTGAGTGTTTTTAATTGGATATAATGAGTGACTATGCCATAGATATTAATGCCGATGTTGGTGAGGGTTTAAATAACGAACCTGACTTAATGCCATATCTGTCTTCATGCAGTATTGCCTGTGGTGGCCATGCAGGTAATCTACAAACCATGACTGATGCAGTGCGATTGGCAAAAACCCATAATGTTAAGATTGGAGCACACCCGTCCTTTCCGGATAAAGTAAATTTCGGGCGAACGCTTATGACGATGTCAGCGGCAGATTTATATACGACGTTAAAGCAACAGGTCAGAGCCTTACAAAAGGTTCTCTATGACGAAAATACACAGTTGCATCACATTAAACCCCATGGCGCCTTGTATAACTTGGCTGCTAAGGATGAAAAAACGGCTAAGGTTATCATAGAAGTTGTAAAGAGTATCGCGCTGCCATTACAACTTTACGCACCTTACCAATCTGTTATGGCTAAATGTGCTCAAAGTGAAAACATTCGGGTCACCTATGAAGGCTTTGCCGATAGAAACTATAACGAGGATTTGTCTCTGTTATCTAGGACAAATGACAAGGCTATTCTGAACGATAAACACGACGTTTTGAGTCATGTTTTAAGAATGGTAAAGCACGAAAGTGTCACAGCTGTTACTGGAGTAAAAGTGCCGATAAAAGCCTCGACGTTTTGTGTCCACGGTGATACTAAAAATGCACATGAAATTTTGAAATTTCTCAGACAGGAACTATCTAAAAACAACATCAAAATTCAGTAGATTTTCATGGACTATAAGCTTCGATATTCACAGTACAATGAACGCTCAATTCTAATAGAATGGCCGGCAATTATTGATGAAAATATCTTAGAAAGTATCTTAAATTTCAAAAAAAGGGTTTCAAAAAATGGTGTTAAACAAATAGTTGATGTAATACATACATATAACTCAATATTAATTATTTATGATTTGACTATAGAAAATATCAATGATAGATTTTTAGAGCTAAAAGCACTTTTAAACCACCAAAGCGAAGCTATAGCGATGACATCTAATCATTGGGAAATCCCAGTGTGTTACGACGACGAATTTGGAACGGATTTAGAAGCCTTTTCAATAGAAAAAAAAATGCCAAAAGCTGAGATTATCGAACGGCATACAAAAGACAGTTACACAGTTTTTTTTATTGGCTTTTTGCCGGGGTTTTTATACTTGGGTGGGCTTGATACCAAACTGCACTTAGATCGGAAAAAGACCCCAAATTTGGATGTCAAAAAAGGAGCCGTTGGTATTGGCGGACAGCAAACGGGAATCTATCCTCAAGATAGCCCTGGAGGTTGGCATATTATAGGTCAAACACCGGTGGAACTATTCAACGCGGCCTATGATTCTCCTTGTCCTATTCAAGCGGGCGATACACTAAAGTTTGTTCCCATAAAAAAACAGACCTACTTTGATATAGAAAGCCAAATCGCTAGGGCTACATTTCAACTTAAACCCATAGCTCCAAATGATTAAGGTTTTAAAGGCTGGATTTTATACAACCCTACAAGATTCTGGACGATTCGGTTTTAGAGGATATGGTGTGCCCGTATCTGGTGCCATGGATTCCTATTCCAGTCAATTCGCTAATGCCTTATTGGGGAATCATGAGCAGGCCGCTGTTTTAGAAATGACTATGGTTGGTGGAACATTTCAGTTTACTGCTCCAACGTTAATAGTGATTTCGGGGGCGCTTATGGAACCGCATTTAAATAATGAACCTATAAGTCAAAATACAATTACAGCTATAGCTCCCAATGATATCTTAAGCTTTGGTAAGACTTCCCTAGGATTTAGGACCTATCTAGCCATTAAAGGGGGCTTTGTTTCAGAAAAGATGCTAAATAGCCAGAGTCAATATGGCGCCATAACAGCAAGCTCTACGATTAAGAATAATGATATCCTAAAGCATGCGAGTTTGAGTCAGGAGTTCCAAGAATCTAATGCCTCAGTTAAATACGAGGACTCCATATTAGTTAATGGTAGTTTGGAGGCTTATAAAGGTCCTGAATTTGATGGTCTAATTGAACATCAAAAACGTGATTTACTAAATCGAACACTTAAAGTATCAAAACTGAATAATAGAATGGCCTATCAACTAGAACCCCTAATACCTAATGATTTAATACCAATATTGACGGCGCCTGTGTTACCGGGAACTGTTCAATTAACGCCACAGGGGCACTTAATTGTACTTATGCGCGATTGTCAAACAACAGGAGGTTATCCCAGAGTATTGCAACTTACAGAAAGGTCTATAAATAGTCTTAGTCAAAAGACCGTGGGAAATACCCTAAAAATCAGACTAAAAGAGTAGTGGCGTAAGAAAAATTTTAATAAAGTTTTGTGGTCTGCATTTAAATTCCATAATTTTATACTAATCCCTTAATTCCTAATAACCCTTAATTAGTAACCAAAAACTAATTATTAACTACTAAACTAACTGAGAAATGAGCAACCCAAAAGGTTTAATTACGCCTGAACAGGCGAAAGCTTTAAATGATGCTTACACCGCAAGATGCGAACTGGTAAGCAAAGACATTACAAAACGAGAGGACAACCGATCGTCCTGGTATTCACTTCAAGAGATTAAGGATTTTTTAGACTATGCCGAAACCCAAGCTAAAAGTTTGGGCTATACCATGGACGGTATCCGTATTTATTGCGGTGCCTATCCCAAGGTTGATGGTCAAGCAGGTTATTCGACGTCGTTTATTGTCCCTACGGCAAGTAGCAGTGAGGAGGATGGAGATGGCCAAAGCCATGATATTCAAGGGGCGAATGGCCTAAATTTTGGACAAAATGGTTACCCTCCAGGTGGCAATTATCCACAGTAAGTTTTCTTTTCTGGGCATTTAACTATGCCCAGAATTAACTGTTCATTAATTTAAATTTACTTATCATGAAAAACTTTGGATTATTTATCCTAGGTCTCATTATTGGTGCCTTGGTAGTCTACTTTTATTGCTGTAACGATGCCAATATTTCTGATCCTCCCGAAATTGAGGAGCCAGAAGGTTTAATCACACCCTCAGAGGCCATGGTATTGGATCAAGCCTATAACCTTAGACATAGAATTATTAGTGATTCGCTTTTTAGTAACGCTCCAACAAGCGATAACCGCTCCTCTTGGTATGCATTAGAGGATATTACATCGTATATAGAATATGCTCAAGAACAAGCCGATTCTTTGGGCTACACCCTAGATGGTTTAAGACTTTATGCTGGGGCTTATCCAGATACTAAGGAGGGGCCTGGTCTCATGACCATGTTCTTTATTCCTACAGGAACTAAAAACACTGCTCAAGGCAGTTTATTTCCAATACCTCAAGGAGGGAGTAATGATATTCAAGGGGCTAAAGGTTTGAACTATGGACAAAATGGCCATCCACCAGGAGCAAACTATCCTCAATAATTATTTTGCTCAGGTGTGCTAGGTTTTTTGACCAACATATTCGAATTACTAGCTGCATTTGCGGGATTCTATTATTTATCGAAAAATAAAAATTCAAGATTAAGGAGTTTTGTTTATTTTTTGGTAATAACAGTGCTTGTAGATGCATTAGGTACGTATGCCAATTTGTACAATACTCTGGATTTTTTGAAGCCCATTGAGAATACGATATTCAAAGAGAATTTTTGGCTTTATAATACATTTCAAATAGGATCATTATTTTTTTACATGATTTTTTATAGAAGTTTAATCGTTTCAGATAATTATAAGAAGCTCATAAATCTGCTTATCATTTTATCTGTATTCGTTATTGCTTATAATATTTATGTAAATGGTTTATCGTATTTCACTATGAATATAAAGTATAATTTTATTTGGACAACTTTTTGTGTTTTTATGTGCATAGCATTATACTTTTATGAACTTCTTATGAGCGACGAGATTTTACTTTTTTTTAGATCTACTCTTTTTTATATTAGTATTGGATTATTACTTTGGTGGTTGATTTTCCCACCGTTTATTTTTTATATGCAATATTATAAAACTATTTATCCTGAAATGATGCGCTTCCGAGATGTAATTTTGATTTGTACTAATCTTTATTTATACGGTTGTTTTATAATCGGTTTTTTATGGGCCAGGGAGCATTAGAAAAAGAGGTTTTAGATTTAACTATTCTGATCTATTCGGTAGTTGTGATGGCAATTATCGCCATTACAATTATTGTATTTTTTATCGCTTTCCAAAAACGAAAAAATCAATTATTATTAGATCAGTTAAAACAAAAACAAGCCTTCGAGGAGGAATTGGCAAATGCCCAACAAGAAATCCAAGAAGCCACCTTAAAACATGTAGGCAGGGAGCTGCACGATAATGTTGGTCAGCTCTTATCGGTGGCTACCATGCAAATGAACGCCTTGTCCAAAGCCGTCCATGAAGACGTAAAATCTAAAGTTGATAGTGCCTCAGAGGCCCTAAAAGAGAGTTTGGCAGAAGTCCGAAACTTATCAAAATCCCTTAATAGCGATGTTATTGCTAACCTAGGGTTTGATGCCACCGTAAAAAATGAGATAGCGCGTTTAAATAAATCTGGACTCCTTACAGCCAATCTCAGTATTGAGGGTGAAAACATCAATTTTAAGAACAAAAAGGACGGCATCATCCTATTTAGAATATTGCAAGAATTTTTCTCAAATACCCTAAAGTATGCGGAAGCAGAACATTTGAATGTTCATTTAGATTATAACCCTAAGGCACTTCGCATTGAGGTCACAGACAATGGCAAGGGTTTTGACATCGATGGCGTAGAACAGGGTTCTGGAATGACCAACATGAAAAAACGCGCGGAGTTGATTGATACAGAATTTTATCTAGAATCTAAGCCTGATAAAGGTACTACACTCACATTGACATACGCTTACCGAGACCCTTAAAGTTTACAATACAGCTTGCCAAAGTGCATCATTTGGGACCGATGCGGTAATGAGAAGGGGTTCTTTTTTTACAGGATGGGTAAACGCGAGTTGTCTGGCATGTAAACTGATGCTTGCATCTTTGTTACTTCGGGGGAATCCGTACTTTAAATCCCCTTTAATCGGACAGCCTATCTTAGCGAGCTGACTACGGATTTGATGGTGCCTTCCAGTTTCTAAGTCAATTTCTAACAGATAAAAATGATCGAGTTTTTTAATGACCTTATAGTTGAGAATCGCTTTCTTACTTCCTTCAATCTCATGATCATAGGCGGTCGACTTATTATTTTTTGGGTTTTTCTTAAGCCAATGTACTAAGCGATTTTCGGACTTTGGAGGTTGCTGTTTCACTAAAGCCCAATAGGTTTTTTGGGCCTTTTTCTCGGCAAATAGTTTATTGAGTCTAGGTAAGGCTTTACTGGTTTTAGAAAATAGTACGATACCCGTCGTGGGGCGGTCCAGACGATGCACCACACCGAGATAAACATTTCCCGGTTTCTTATACTTTTCTTTTATATAGGCCTTGACAATGTCGCTTAGCGGTCGATCACCTGTCTTATCACCTTGAACGATATCGCCTGCACGTTTGTTGACTACTATAACGTGGTTGTCTTCGTAAAGAACTTGCAAATTAGTGGAGTTTGACAAGGTTTTAGACATATCCTAAAAAACTTAAAATAAATATATTTAGGAATGCTATATATACAAATAAAACAAGGTTGCCAATGAGACCAACATACTTTTTGTAATCGTTGTTTTCTTTTTTAATACCCGACAATATCCCAAATACTGCCCCCAAAACAATAGTTACATGATACGGAATAGTTAGCAAACCACCATCAATTATATATGATAAAATGATTAGAACTAAAGAGTAGATGAAAAGTCTAAACGCCCAATTCTTAAAAACCATACAATTCCCTTTCTATTTACCTACTGCCTACTACTCACTGCTTACTGAATACTGCCTACTAATACTGCTCCTTCTCATTTGGAAAGTCCTCGGACTTAACATCGGCAACATATTGGCTAATGGCCTTAGTCATATCTTCGTATAAATTCATATAGCGACGTAAGAATCGTGGATTGAATTCATGGGTCATTCCAATCATATCGTGAAGTACCAAAACTTGGCCATCCACGCCATCACCAGCCCCAATACCTATGATTGGTATCGAAACACTCTCAGCAACTTCCTTTGCCAATGTGGCAGGTATTTTTTCTAAAACAATACCAAAACAGCCTGCTTTTTCTAACATGATGGCATCTTCTTTTAGTTGTTGTGCTTCTTGTTCTTCTTTGGCTCTTACAGTGTAGGTTCCAAATTTATAAATAGATTGTGGGGTCAGTCCCAAATGGCCCATAACGGGAATCCCTGCATTGAGGATACGCTTTAAGGACTCTTTAATTTCCTTACCACCTTCAATTTTTACAGCATGTGCACCAGATTCTTTCATGATGCGTATGGCAGAACGCAAGGCTTCCTTGGGGTCACTCTGATAAGTTCCAAAGGGCAAGTCAACCACAATTAAAGCACGGTCAATAGCTCTTACCACTGAAGACGCATGGTAAATCATTTGGTCTAAAGTAATGGGCAATGTGGTCTCGTGACCTGCCATAACATTACTCGCAGAATCCCCAACTAAAACCACATCAACACCAGCACCATCCACAATTTTTGCCATGGTATAGTCATAGGCGGTGAGCATTGAGATTTTTTCGCCTTTGGCTTTCATATCGACCAAAGTCTTCACGGTAATTCTTTTGTATTCTTTTTTTGCGACTGACATAGTTTGTAAATTAGAGAATGTAAAAATAAGGGTTTTGTTAAACTTTTGTTTAATGCCTTATAGAAATACGGTCTAATCTTTAATTTCAGCCAAAACTATAACAATCATGAAAAAATTACCACTAGCATTTGTGTTATGCCTAGGATTAATGGGACATGCTCAAGACTCCGAAGAAGATCGTGTAAAGTCTACGATTATCAAGTTCTTTGAGGCTTTTCATAAGCAAGACACCACGGCCTTAAAGGCCATGGCCAAAGGGGATATTCCACTACAATCCATATCGGTCAATAAAGAGGGCAAAACGGTGTTACAAGAAAGCAGCTATGAAACCTTTATAAAAAGTATCGCTGGTATTCCGAAGGACAATACTTTTGAGGAAAAGTTGCTGGACTTTACTATTCAAGTAGATGGCGCTATGGCCAATGCATGGACGCCCTACGAGTTTTGGTATAATGGCAATTTTAGTCATTGTGGCGTGAATTCTTTCCAATTGATCAAAGAAGGGGACGAGTGGAAGCTAATTTATTTGGTAGATACGCGACGACGACAAGGGTGTAAGCCTTAATATAAAGAACTAATCGCGCTTCTAAATAAAAATATTCCCTGATAAGTATCAGGGAATAATGAGTAATATTTCTGACTGAAAATCTTTCAATTAGTAATACCAAAAACCACCACCTCCGGTACATACCGCTAGATACCCATCAATCGTGCAGTCTCCAGAATATCCTATGCAAGCTTCTGAATAACCTATAGTAATATCACCTCCAGTTCCCGTACCTACACAAGTTTTGTTGTTAGGATCCGGAACAGGAAAGTTACCCCCAAGAATGTCTTTTTGTTCAGCTCTATTTAGAACTTTTCCTAATGTTTTTAATTTTTTCATATTGTAAAGTGTTTAAAATAATTTTTAGCGAACCTTTAAAGACACTCGCTAGTTATGTCTATGCTTTTAAAGTCAATGTTGTGCTAAAAAAGGACCTCAGTTGGGTCGTAAGCCATAGGGGTATAGTTGCTATATCTTACACCAATCGGATAAGACATGGAACAGTGATTTTTTATGAAATTCACTTTTACTAGCTTAACACTAAGCTATTGATTTTCATTTGATTAATAGTATTAAAAATGATGAATAAGCTATATTAAATGAGGAGTGAATGGATTCTAATGATATCCATTATTGGAGAGACTAAGACATTTTCTTTATCAAGTGATTGAGCTGTTGTCGATTTTTGAGAGAAACATTAATAATCTCTCGATTGGTCATCTCTAAAGCCTCCCTTTTAATGATACGTTTCACATGTAAAACATTGATCAAGACAGATCGATTTGCTCTAAAAAAGCCCTTCTCGGCAAATAATTCCGTAAAGTACTTAAGAGAATTCGAAACAATTTCAGTTTTTCCCGAGGTCAATGTGAAGAGCGTAAAATTATGGTGGGCTTTGCAATAGAGTATAGTATCGAGCCCAACTAAAATATGATCGTAGCCAATACTTAAAAGAATCTTAGAATCGTCGTTTCTAATGAAGTTTTTGAATTGATTGAATTTAGATATGCCGTAGCGCTGAAGTCCATTTTTATAATAGGACAAAGCCTTATCTAATTCTGTAGGATCGATGGGCTTTAGTAAGTAACTCAGTGCAAAATGCTGAAAGGCCTTTTGATAATAATTATCAAATCCTGTAGTGAAAATAACCTCAAAGGTTCTTGCTTTCAGTTCATCTAGCAATTCAAAAGCATTACCATCGTCTAATTCTATATCCAAAAAAACAATATTTGGATTCGCTGTTTCAATTAAGATTTTTCCTACCTTTATTGAACCTGCAGTGTCCAATATTGTAATGTCTTTATGACGTCTCAATTGTGCAGTTAAATAGTGTAAGGCGTTAGCCTCATTTTCTATGACGACGACCTTGATCATGTTTTTTTTCAAATATACTGTTAAAACGACTATTATGTTCAGAATTTTACTACTTACTACAGTTATTTTATTTTCTACTAACTGCTTTTCGCAAAAGCGAATAACCTTAGACCAAAATGCTATCGATACCTTAAGATTTGTTAATGAAAATTTTAAGTATGAGAATGCTATTTTACAAGCCATTCAAAATGATGAAACGATCGTAGGCTGGACTAAATATTATACCTTCAAGTCATTTCGGTGCCTTGTGGAAAGAAAAAAGGATTCTTCAAAATTATATGCTGTACAGGCGATCTCTGTTTTTAACGAAAAAGAGTTTAATGATAAAGCGGCTGGAGGATTAATCCATAAGGCTTATTATTTAAAAGGGCTCAGAGCATTTTTTGAAAAAAAATACATGTCTGCCATTACAAGTTTCAATGAAGGACTTCGGTATATTGAGAAATACCCTCACTCTTATGATGGTAAGAGTTGGAAGTCTTACATCTATAGTTTTTTAAGCAACAGCCATTATAATCTTGGAGATTTGAAACTTGCCTTAAGGTATAAAAAGGAAAAATTGAAGGACTATAGAATGAAATTTAAGTTTTTTGGAAGCCTAGCCTATCTCGATATCGGAAATTTATACGCGCATTTAGGAAACTTAGATTCTGCAAAAGTATACAATCATAAGGCTTTAGCAGTGTATAACTCGGATGCAGAGCACACTGGTGACGAATCCTATGAATCGCTATATATGAATAAAGTCGGAATCTATAGCAACCTAGGCGCTTATCATTATCAAGAAGAACATATCGACTCCGCAACCATTTATTTCAAAAAGGCGCATAACGAATTTCTAAGTAAAAATTTAGACTACACAAAAAAAGGAAAATCCAATATCAAATTCTTTATGAAAGCAAATCATGCCTTCGTTTTATATAAAGAGGGGCAGTTAAAAAAAGCGGAGGGGATTTTATTAAGTGTTTTAGATTCTATCAATCCTTCCGATTACTCCAGAGATAATAAAAGACTGTATTTAAGACTACAGGATTATCTAACCAAAGTATATCAGGGAATTAATAAAGAACACAGGGCCATTGCACTAAACAGGAGGGTTCTAAAGTACTTAGACGATTATGGGGAGGTCAATACAGCAAAACAGCTACAGCTTTTGTCAATGGAGTTTGATACTGAATTAAAAGAGAATCAAATTAAATCCTTATCTCAGGAAAAAAGTGAACAAAAATTAATTATTGAGAACTACCAAATTATAGCTATTGCCTTAATAGCGGTTTTGCTGTTAGCTGCCGCTTTTTTTGTCTATTACAGAAAGGTGAAACGACAACAAAATGAGTATGAAAAAATAAACTTGCAACAACGTTTAATGCTTATGCAGATGAATCCTCATTTTATCTTTAATGCATTTAATGCCATAAATGGTAAAATAGTCTCTGGCTCAGAGAATACTTTAACATATGTGCAAAAATTAAGCTATTTATTTAGAAGCATCTTACGGAATTCATCTGAGGAATATGTCACCTTAAAGGATGAATTGGAGTTTTTATCCAATTATTTAGAAGTACAATCCGATTTTTTAGAAAAGTTTGATTTCAATATTAAGGTGCATAAAGATTTAAATCAAGAAATGTTACTTATTCCACCTATGTTGATACAGCCTCTTTTAGAAAATTCGATCGTACACGGTATTGTAGCGGAAAAGGGGTTGATAAATCTTGATATAAATGTATCTCACAGTGACCCTAAAGTTCTAATAGTTGAAGTTTATGACAATGGGAAAGGTTTTAATCAACAGAACGCAAACGCTTCTGGCATAGAAAAGGAATCGTTCTCAACGAAATTGATAAAAGAAAGATTAAGAATTCTATCGAAAAAGTTCAAATCTAACTTTCAGTTAGACTATTTAAATGTGTCTCAGGGCGTCCATGCCCGATTAATCCTACCAGTAATATTAGATGAATAAGCCTATAATACCTTTAAGGAAAAGTTGCTAGACTTTACTGCTCAAGCGGATGGTGCTATGGCCAATACATAGACACCCTACGAGTTTTGGTATAATGGCAATTTTAGTCATTGCGGCGTGAATTCTTTCCAATTCATCAAATAAGAGGGGGAGTAGAAGCTAATTTATTTGGTGGACACACGACGACGACAAGATTGCAAGCCTTAAATAAAAAAAGCCGAAATTGTAATTTCGGCTTTTTAGTTTTATGATTGTTTATTTATCGTCTTTCAAAAGATTCGATACCATACAAATTCATAACTGCATTTAAGTCTGATAAATCTACACGACCGATATTTTCGGCGGGTACGATAATAACCCTAAATACTTGTTCGAGTAAAAACTCAGAGGTCAGTAGGCTGAAGTCTTCCGTATCAATAAAAAACCGAACAAAGCTTTGCGTAAAATCATAATTGTAATCTACAGGATTTCCATTAGGCAAAAAGAAAGTTTGTGGTAAAAGTCGCCATGCTTCCTGACCATTTAAGCTCCCGTCCTGCAAGTAGACTAAAACAACCTCAAAAGGGCGAACCTCAAAACCATAAGGTTCTATAAATTCATAATTATTTTGTGGTGTAAAATCCAATACAATTTCAAATCCAGGTGCAATTTCGGCATCTTGACCAGGAAAGCCCTGTGGCCCTGGAGGTCCCGGATCACCCTCACAGGCGGTTAATACTAAAGCTAAAAGGGTCATAAAAGTTAAAATGCGTTTCATAATAATTAATAGTTTTCATATGTATTATCAAATGCTATTCCAAAGTCATACGGGGATAAAATTCTTTTTTAAAAAAGTGTATGACATCATGTCATAATCGTTGTCATGGCATAATACTTGACTTATAGAAAGCGAGTTTAAAAATTAAAAACACTATAATTTTCGCGAAAGCGGAAAACTAATATCAAAATAAATTATGAGTAAGATTATTGGAATTGATTTAGGGACAACCAACTCTTGTGTTTCAGTCATGGAAGGTAACGAACCTGTTGTAATCCCAAATGCTGAAGGTAAGCGCACAACACCTTCGGTAATTGCTTTCGTAGAAGGCGGTGAAATTAAAGTTGGTGACCCAGCAAAACGACAAGCAGTAACTAACCCAACAAAAACGGTGTATTCTATTAAGCGTTTTATGGGTAATAAATATTCTGAATCTAAAAAAGAAGCAGAACGCGTACCATACAAAGTGGTAAAAGGCGATAACGATACACCAAGAGTGGATATCGATGGCCGTTTGTACACGCCTCAAGAATTATCAGCGATGATCCTTCAAAAAATGAAGAAAACTGCTGAAGATTATTTAGGACAGGATGTATCAGAAGCGGTAATCACAGTACCAGCATATTTTAATGACGCACAACGTCAGGCGACAAAAGAAGCTGGTGAAATTGCTGGCTTAAAAGTAAGACGTATTATCAATGAGCCAACGGCAGCAGCTTTGGCTTATGGATTAGATAAAAAATCAACAGACCAAAAAATTGTTGTATTCGATTTTGGTGGTGGTACACACGACGTATCCATCCTAGAATTAGGAGATGGCGTATTTGAGGTACTATCTACAGATGGAGATACACATTTAGGTGGTGATGATGTCGATGAAAGAATCATTGATTGGTTAGCAGAAGAATTTAAGAGTGATGAAGGTTTGGATTTAAGAGAAGATCCAATGGCCTTGCAACGTCTTAAGGAAGCTGCTGAAAAAGCAAAAATAGAATTATCATCATCTGCACAAACAGAAATTAATTTACCGTATGTCACAGCAACTGCTAGTGGACCAAAGCACTTGGTACGTACCTTAACACGTGCTAAATTCGAGCAATTAATAGACGATTTAATTGCACGTACCATTGAGCCTTGCGAAACAGCTTTGAAAGCAGCAGGTTTATCAAAATCAGATATCGATGAGGTGATTTTAGTAGGTGGTTCTACACGTATCCCAGCTGTACAAGCTGCCGTAGAGAAATTCTTCGGAAAAGCACCAAGTAAAGGGGTGAATCCAGATGAGGTAGTATCTCTAGGTGCAGGTATCCAAGGTGGTGTATTAACAGGTGATGTTAAAGATGTCTTATTATTAGATGTCACGCCTTTATCACTTGGTATCGAGACTATGGGTAACGTGATGACGAAGTTGATCGACGCTAATACGACGATTCCAACTAAGAAATCACAAGTATTCTCAACAGCAGCAGACAATCAACCATCGGTAGAGATTCACGTATTACAGGGTGAGCGTCCAATGGCAGCAGATAATAAAACCATCGGTCGTTTCCACTTAGACGGTATTCCACCAGCAAGACGAGGTACGCCTCAAATTGAAGTGACTTTCGATATCGATGCCAATGGTATCATCAAAGTATCTGCAGAAGATAAAGCCACAGGTAAGAAGCAAGACATTAGAATTGAAGCATCATCAGGATTGACTGAAGAGGAAATCGAAAAGATGAAAGCAGAGGCAGAAGCTAATGCCGAAGCCGATGCAAAAGCTAAGGAAACTGCTGATAAATTGAATCAGGCCGACGCGATGATTTTCCAAACGGAAAAGCAATTGGAAGAGTTTGGTGATAAGTTATCTGACGATAAGAAAAAGCCTATCGAAGAAGCTTTAGAAGAGTTGAAAAAGGCTTATGAAACTAAAGATCTAGCGGTAATCGATCCTGCTTTAGAGAAAATCAATGAAGCTTGGAAAGTGGCTAGCGAAGAGATGTACAAAGCACAAGCTGAAGCGCAGCAGAATGGAGCTCCAACAGGTGGAACTGATGCAGAAGGAGCAACGTCAGGCGAAGGCGATAACGTTGAAGACGTCGACTTCGAAGAAGTAAAGTAAGCAGAGAACACACTTTTTATTTAAAAAGTGTAGTGAATCGCTTATACTGAGCGAAGTCGAAGTATCTCAGCGAACCAAATTGTCTTAGACAATTGGTGTGAGTCGCTTATGCCGAACTCGTTTCGGCATCTCATAAAACAAAAACGCAATCATTTATTTGATTGCGTTTTTTATTTATATAAAACCTGCACCAATTAGATTATTGCTTAATAAACCTTCTTAAAGCAGAACGACCGTCGTTACTTCTCATGGACATAAAATAAATGCCTGGAGACAATTGTGATATATCAATTTGTTGTTCTGCTTCAGTCAATTCTATATTGGTAAATACCTGCAAAACTCTTCCGTTTAAGTCTGTCATCGTTAAAACATCTATAGCTATTGAAGCATTGGATTTTAGCGTAATAAAGGCGTGTGCAGGAATAGGGAATAGAGATATACTGCTATTAAAGTCATGATCATCAATACTTAGATTTTCTTCAATGGTCACATCAAAAGAACAGGACACGAGGTTACCCGATATATCGGTAATCTGAAAGGTATTCGTAGTGGTACCAATGGGAAAATCACTGCCGCTGGGAAGACCTTCTGTTTGAAGCGGTACATAGTCGATTTCTAAAAGATATCTATAGGTCTCATTAGTGTTAACATCGTTCCAGCCACCAGTGGATTGCACTACGGTATAATCTTCATTTCCTACATTATTTGGCTCACCTGAATTCCAATTGTCATAGGTTGAAGCATCCCCGCTTTGCCATTCAAAACTGCCCTCTGTAGCGATGTCATTATAACCAATTAATATATTGCCTGCAGCTCCTATAGCGCTAATAGCACTTACTAATAAATCGTTCTCAGAACTATTCCTTATAGTACCTACAAAACCGCCTTGTGCTATAGCATCTATAAATGCATCTATAGGAGAAAAACTGCTGTCTGATAAATAATAAGCTTTACCATTGATGTTTGCCAGTGGTGTAAACCCGGTTAATGGATTTATAAGATCGCAATTATCGGTTGGGCTTAAACTATAGTTTACAACCGCACTCATATCTCCAGGATTAGACACCATTTGAGTAATATTACTTGGGCAATTTACTGTAGGGTTTTCATTATCAGTGACAGTTACCGTAAAGCTGCAACTCACCGTGTTATTGTCACTATCCGTAACATTTGCAAAAACTTCAGTGATGCCAACAGGAAAAGTTTCTCCAGACGCCAAACCCGAAGTAATGGTTGGGTTTAAAACCCCATCTTCATCATCGTTGGCAGAGATGCTATAATTGACAACAGCACCACATACGCCCATATCATTATTTACGCTAACATTAGCAGGACAGGTTATGACAGGCGCATTGCCGACAGTTTCAAAGAGTTGCACATCAGCTATTTGATTTATGGTACTGGCAGCGCAAGTCCCCGTAAAATTTACCCTGTAAATAGTATATCCAGTTGTATTGGTGAATGAAAATGTTCTGGAGAAGAAACGATCAGAAATACAGGGAATACTACCCGTAGCGATACTGGTGTAACTGACGCCGTCATTAGAGCCAAATATTTCATAATCTGTTGGGTCTCTTTCTGGAGCATCGTTTGCGGTAACGATTTCTATTGCTACTGCAGTTTTAGATACGCCCAATAAGTCCACTTCAAAGCCAATACCATCAAAAGCATCAAAATCTAAGAATTTTGTACTTGAATTTTGATCGATAACATTTTGGACAGCTTCCCCACTAGGGGAACTTACGGTACCAAAGTTGACTGCCGTATGTATAGTATCATCAAAAATACCTTGCCCAAAGGTAAAGGCGATACTAAACAAAAAAACTAAAGAAAAGTGTAATTTTTGTTTCATAATTGGTTGATTAAGTTAGATAATAATGTTTTAAAGTTAGACTATTGATGTGAAGATGTCAAAAATATTTATAGCGTTTTTGTTTAGTGCTACCCTATTCAGAGTTATTTAGTTTATGCGCTTAAATCATCTTTTTGGTTTAAATTCAAAAAATATTTAACTAGGCATCCAACCTTTTTTTATCCAAAAGCGTTTTTAATAATAGAAAGCGAAAGGATGTCAAAACTAATTTCTATGAATCAAAGTGTTAACGAGCTGATTAGATTATCCAAGAAGTCTGATCAAAAAGCGCAGTTAACACTTTATGACCTATACGCACCAAAGATGCTAAGTGTCTGCCGACAGTATATCAGCGACTTGCAATTTGCTGAGGATGTGATGCTCATAGGATTTCAAAAAACCTTTCAAAATCTAAATAAATATAAACCCATCGGGAGTTTTGAAGCTTGGTTGCGCCAGATTATGGTAAGGGAGTGTATCTCTTATTTACGGGTTCAAAAGAACAAGTTTAACGTGGTAGAGATTTTTGACTATCATTTTTCAAACAAAGTTGTAGAGCGCTATGATGATATTACTGCCGATGTTCAGCGTGCTATTGATCATCTACCTGTAGGATGTAGAACGGTCTTCAACCTCTATGTTTTGGAAGGTTATAAGCATAAGGAAATAGCCGAGCTTCTAAAAATAAGTTTAGGGACCTCGAAGTCGCAGCTTGCGCATGCCAAAACCTTGCTTAAAAAACAATTGGCCCACTTAAAGTCGAATTACAATGGAACACGATAATACCGAAGATTTAATAAAAGAGATTATTGGCAATCGCGAAATAGCACCTTCCGATAATGCCAGAGAGCGATTTATTGATGCCCTGAGCTCAAATCGCAAGAATAGAAAGACCCTCTGGCTGCGCTATGGTATTGCTGCTTCCATCATCCTTGCTATGTGTTTTGTAGGTGCAAAAATGATGTTCGGTGATGTGGAGATTTCAGAACCCACTCCTCAAATCGTCAATGAGGATGAACCGTCTCCAGTTGAGCAGAAACCATTAATCCCTAAGGACGAATTCGAAGGGGAGAACGTCGCTAATTCAAATAAGATACTAAGTGATCAGCAACCAGAACAATATAAAAAACCAAAACCTGAAGTTGCAACGATCACAAATAAAACCCAACAAGATCAACGCGCTCAACAACCCCAAGACGCCATAGTTAGTATTGAATCAGAACTTCAGGAATCTAACCAAGACGTGGTGACCCCATTAGAGGCGATAAAGCCTGCAGTTCCAAACCAGTTTATATATATATCAGCAGAAGATTTATTGGCAGCCACAATCACAGACAGTACCTTAAAACTAAATCAGAACCTGAAGATATCAAAGGATAATTATGTGGAGTCTGAGGCACTTTTGCTTGAAGTGGAACGCCAACGCTTTGATGAAAAAAACAAAGGGATTTTCAATAAGGCTAAAAGAGAGCTTAAAAAAGTAAAGGAAGCTCTGGCTAATAGAAACTATAAAAACAATGAAAGCAACAAAAAGAACAATTAAACCCTTAATTATGAAATATTTAGTGTTTCTATTCATCACTTTCGCCTCTATTCAGATGTCTTTAGCTCAAAATGAGAGGTTCGAAAAAGAAGCTTCTAAAATTGCCAATAGCATTGATTCTATTTCAAAGGTCGAAAAAAAAGCTTTAAAGAAAGCCTTGGCACAAATAGATAAGAAACTTAAAAAGAAGGACATCACTGTAGAGGAAGCCGAAGCCCAAAAAAAAGAGCTTGCCTCATATCATTCGGAGCGCATCAATAAAGCCGTTTCAGAACAAGAACAAAAGCTACAAACGCTAATTAAGAATAGGGTTAATGGGACCTTGCAATCAGAGGAAAATAACAGTTCTTTTACTAATTCTTTTACTAAGACCTTTGACGAATTGAATTATTATAAAGATAGTCTTACAGGGATAAAAATAGAAAAGCGATGGACCTCACAGTTCGTAATCGCATTAGGCGCCAATACCATTTTGAATGGTAATGATGATTTTTATGGCGATGGATTTAAAACCAACCCTATAGGTTATGGTGAAGTCGGTGCTACGGTAAAGTATAGACTAAGGGAAGATAGTAACCTTTGGAACCTGAAATTTGGATTAATGAATATGATGGGCGATATCACCTATAACAATGATGATGATATTTTAGTGACCAACCAAGGCCAAACCACGCTTGTAGATTCTGGGATCAATCTAAGAGATGCAAGACTTAGCTACTTTAATTTGGGGATTCCTGTTTTTTTAGAACTTGATTTTTCAAAGCCGCAATACGATAAAAAAACAGAGCAAACCTATTTGCGATCACAGCAAGGATTCAGGCTGGGCTTGGGCGGTTTTGCAGCGATTAGACTTTTTACAAGGCAGTATATCTCGTATAAGGAAGATGGCAAACGAATTACCGAAATACAATGGGATGATTTTAATACAAACAGATTTACTTTTGGGCTTAACGCCTACATTGGTTATAAGGATTTTAGTCTATTTGTTAAATATGATATCAATCCGATTTTTAGGAATAATCCTGTCGATATTAACAATCTTGCTATCGGACTTAGAGTAGACTTTAATTAATTCATTTCGTGAGACAATGACTTTGTCAATTGGCAAAATTCTATCTTATACCGTAGTAATGGTACAGAATTTGTGCGTTTAAATGTGTTTAAGTTTGTAAAATGGTATAACTTTATAAACGACAATTAACATCAATAACATAAAGGCATGAAGAAAAACTACATTTTTATAGCTGCTTTGAGCTTATTGTTAAGTATGAGTCAGTTTAGTGCTCAAACGATTTGGACAGGACCGATGACGACCTTTACCAAAACAAATAATGCCGACTGGACTTTAGAGGCTAATCAGGACCGTATAACTGACAATGTCTGGATTACAAGAGCCAACAATCAAGGTATTTTTAACATTGTAACAGAACCCAGTTACGCGGATTTTTCAAGTCCAGCAGATACAGAGTGGGCGATAGGAACAACAGCCAATATCGGAAGTCTGATGTTTCAAAACTGGGAAGATACGAGTGGCAGTAATCCACCGAGTTTGGTCAACCAAGATATGGTGGTTCATTTAATCACTGATGATATTTATATCGATATAAAATTTTTATCCTGGCAATCTGGAGGTGCTGGAGGTGGCTTTAGTTATGAACGGTCTACAGACCAAAACTTAAGCACCGAAACGTTCGAATTCAACGAAAGGCTGAAGCTACGTCCGAATCCAGCAAGTACTTACGTGAAAATTTCGGGTTTGAGGAATTCAGAATATTATACCATCTATAATGTTCTGGGGTCAAAGGTTAAAAGTGGCAAGATTTCAAATGACGAAGCAATTAATATAGAGAGTTTTACGGACGGTTTATACTTATTAAAATTGGACAATGGCCATTCACTCAAGTTTTTGAAACAGTAAGCTTTAACTTATTGCCTAATTTCGTGTCGTAGCCCTTGATTAAAAATTTAAAATATAATTACAGTCCAAAACGTCTAGCGGTTAAGCTTAATTCAAAAGGAGAGCAATCCGTTGTTAAAGGTCATCCTTGGGTCTTTTCCAAAAGTATAGTAAAGGTTAATGACCATGCACAGACCGGAGATTTGGCCATTATTTTTAGTAAGAATAAAAACAAAGTGATTGGCATAGGCTTGTATGATGCGGATTCTCCCATTCGCATAAAAGTTATTCACCAGGCACAAACCAGAGCAGAAATCAATGCTGATTTCTTTCGGCACAAAATCGATTTAGCCTATCAGAAACGTCTAGAACTATTAAAGACCAATACCAATAGCTATAGGCTTTTATTTGGCGAGAATGATGGATTTCCTGGATTAATTGCAGATGTATACGCTTCAGTCCTCGTTGTGAAATTGTATTCCGAGATATGGTTACCTTATCTTGAGTCTCTATTAAAAGGGGTACAAGAGGTATCCCAAGCCCAAACCATTGTTATACGTTTGAGTAGAAATCTCCAGAATAGCAGCAATCACAGTTTAAAAGATGGCGAGGTAGTTTATGGCCATTTAGATACCGAAGTTGTTGAATTTGTGGAGCACGGAGTTCATTTTTCGGTCAACGTGATTAAAGGTCATAAAACAGGATATTTTCTCGACCATAGAGACAATAGAAGACGGGTAGGGGAACAGAGTAAGGGCAAAACCGTATTGGATGTATTTTCTTATGCCGGTGGGTTTTCAGTTCATGCCTTAGCCAACGGTGCTACCGAAGTCACAAGTTTAGATATCAGCAAACAAGCTTTGGACATTGCCATGGACAATGGGCAACGCAACAATTATTTAGGAATTCATAAAACCATAGTGGGGGATGCTTTTCATGAAATGAAGCATCTTATCAAGCGGAAAAAAACATTTGATGTGGTGGTCATAGACCCACCGAGTTTTGCAAAGCAACAATCCGAAATAGATCTGGCAAAAAAGAAGTATGCGCAACTTGCAGAATTGGGCGCGCAACTCACCGCAAAAAAAGGTTTATTGGTGTTAGCCTCTTGTTCGTCGCGGGTTTTGGCACAGTCGTTTTTTGACCTTAATCAAAGGGTCTTAAATGGGCAACATCGGCTTTATGAGACGATGCTCAAAACGAAGCACGATAGCGATCATCCAGTCACTTTTCCTGAAGGGGCTTATTTAAAATGTGGATACTATCGCTTTTTAGAATAAAAGTATTATGCATGCATAATAAATTTTAGTATATTTGGAAAAATTCTTCCGAAGCATGCAAACAAAACTGACTGAATTACTCAATATCAACTATCCAGTAATACAAGCTCCGATGTTTTTGGTATCTAATGTGGCAATGGTCACAGAAGCTATGAAATCGGGCATTGCGGGCTGTATCCCTGCTTTAAATTACAGGACACTTGAAGAGCTTTCAGGTGCGATTAAAGCCCTTAAGGCCAATAAGGTAGAAGGCGGCTCTTTTGGTTTTAACCTGATCGTTAACAAATCGAATATCAAGTACAAAGGGCAGCTTGAGGTTTTGTGTAAAGAAGGCTGTGATTTTATTATCACTTCGCTCGGGAGTCCCGAAGAAACTATTAAACAGGCCCATAAGGTGGGTATAAAAGTGTTTTGTGATGTCACTGATTTAAAGTTTGCTAAAAAAGTGGAAGGCTTGGGTGCAGATGCGCTCATTGCGGTAAATAATGAAGCTGGTGGGCATCGCGGCAATTTATCGCCAGAGGACTTAATAAAAGAATTGAATACACATTGTTCCATTCCTGTCATTTCTGCTGGTGGTGTAGGTTGTAAAGCGGATATTGATAGAATGCTCAGTTATGGTGCAGAAGGTGTTTCAGTGGGAAGCCCATTTATTGCTTCGACCGAGGCTAATGTGACGGAAGAGTATAAGCAAGCCTGTGTGGATTATGGTGCTGAGGATATTGTAATGACCGAACGTATTTCTGGAACACCATGTACGGTCATTAACACGCCTTACGTTCAAAAAATTGGGACTAAAGCCACTTGGATAGAGAATCTGCTCAACAAAAACCGAAAGCTCAAAAAATGGGTGAAGATGATACGCTTTTCAATTGGTATGAAGGCTACAGAGAAGGCGGCCAAAAAGGCAACCTATAAAACCGTTTGGGTAGCCGGTCCAAGTATTGAACATACGACTGAAATATTGCCAGTGAAAGACATTGTAGCCAAGCTAATTGCTTAAGGCTTCCATTTTCTTTTTTTCCTTTTTCTTTTTCCGCTTCCCCGTGAAGATGTTAAACGTATAACTGGCCGTAAGCCCACCCAATGAAGTCGCTATAAATTCACCGGTGTCAAATTTTCCGTTAATGAAATAGCCATCGTGAATTTCTTTTGAGAGACCTGCCAAAGTTGCTACACCGAAACTATACCAAAAGGCTTTCGTTCTATTTTTTGTCTTGGCATAGACTAGGGTATAGGTGGCACTCGATAAAACAGCACCAGTCGCAAAATGTAGGCCTTCATCTTCTAAGGTCACTTGGCATAAACTTAAGTTGTAAATGCCTAGTGCGAATAGTGTGACTAAATATTTCATAGGGGTTGGTTTCTGTTTAGAAAAGTAGGATTTATTATTTATTGGGACCTTTTTAATCGTTTGGATCGCTATTTATACGATTAAAGGCGCCTCAAGCTTTAACTTTAGTCTTGTTTTTCTTTATATATTTAAAAAAGATTAGAAAGGTGTCCCCTTTTGTAAATTAAGAAACGTCTTAAGGATATAAACTTTTAAATTTTAGAACTTATGAAAAATTTTATGATGATTTTTGTTGGCAAAGAGTATATCGATCTCGGCCTTTCTCCTGAAGATATGCAAGGCAGAATGGAAAAATGGTTTGCTTGGGGAAGTAAGATGGAAAAGGCAGGCATATTAAGAGGTGGTGAAGCTTTAACACCACAAATTAGGAGAGTGACAGGCGAAAATAGAACAGTTACAGATTTAACTTCTGCTGAGGTTAAGGAAATTGTTGGCGGATATTATTTGGTTGAAGCTAAAGATTTTGACGAGGTCCAAAAAATAGCAGAAGACTTCCCGGATTACGATTTGGGAAATACAGTGGAGATAAGAGAAATTATGGTATTTGATAAATAATGAACGATAAACTTGTAGACCATCTTTTTCGCCATCACAGTGGAAAGATGGTCTCTGTCTTAACCCGTATATTCGGGCTGAAACATCTCGATATCATCGAGGATGCCGTCCAAGATACCTTCATTAAAGCCAGTATCTCTTGGCGAAAAGAAATACCCAAGCATCCTGAAGCTTGGTTGACCAAGGCCGCAAAAAATAGAGTCCTCGATATTTTTAGAGCCTTAAGTACCCAAAGAAAATACCAGTCGTCAATCAAAACCGGAACAGATGCCATTGCCATTAACGAACTATTCCTGGACTCTGAAATTGAAGATGCGCAATTGCGAATGATTTTTACGGCCTGCCATCCAAAATTAGATCCAAGAGATCGCATATCATTTGCTTTAAAAACCGTTTCTGGGTTTAGTATAAAGGAGATTTCTACGGCTTTACTCACTAAAGAAGAGACCATAAAAAAACGTCTATCCAGAGCGAGAAAAGCCATCCAAACCTCTGATATAAAATTTAATATTCCCAAGGGAAAGGCCTTACAGCGGCGGCTAGAAAGCGTTATGGAAGTCTTATATCTTATTTTTAATGAAGGCTTTCATTCTAATACAAAAGCGCATTTAGTTCGCGAAGACCTCTGTGGAGAAGCCATGCGTTTGTGTCAATTACTACTGAGGCATAGTCATACGCGAATTCCTGAAGCTTACGCACTTTTCGCATTGATGTGTTTTCATTCGGCCAGGTTAGAGGCTAAGATAGGGGTGAATAATGAAATTCTGGACTTAAAACAACAGGATCGAAGCCTATGGCATTTCCCTTTGGTTGAGCTGGGCAATACCATGATGAATAAGGCGGTTAAGACCGACACATTTTCCTGTTACCATTATGAAGCGGCCATCGCAGCAGAGCATTTACGAGCTCAGTCTTTTGAGGATACCGATTGGCATAGAATATTACAATGGTATAAAGCACTTCATAATTTACAACCTATGCCGATTCACTTGTTGACTATGGCCGTCATCTGCGTGCAAATTAAAGACTATGAGCAATCGGAAAGTTTTTTCCAACAAATCAATCCAGAGGATTTAGAGCAGCGCCGGTATTTATACGATGCCGCAAAATCAGATTTTTATGCTGAAACCAACAACCAAAAGTCAGCACTAAAACATCTTGAGATCGCATTGGCAAATGTGAACAACACTTCCGAAAGAGATTACTTGCAGAAAAAATATACCGAGCTTTTGTCTAAAGCTTAGTTGATGAAACAGCCTGATAAAAACCTTAATCCAAATTCTTAACGGTAATGGCAAGGGATTTAGAATCATTGCATAATTCGCATTAAATTATCATTATGTTATCAATTTGATAAAAAAATACCCGCTTATTTTCCATATATTTAGCTTATATCATTTTAAAGCTATGTTAAAAGTAGAAAAGTTAGGCGTTATTTTAGAAGCCACGGCACACGATTTTGAAAGCGCTGGGGTTTTAAATCCAGCTGTAATTCAAGAAGGGGAAAACGTAAAAATGCTCTATCGCGCTTTTAAAGATGGTAATTTTTCAACCATTGGGTATTGTGAGTTTAATGGTCCGGTGAAGCTAAAAGCCAGATATGATATTCCCGTTATTATTCCTGAAAAAAATTATGAGATTCACGGTGTCGAAGATCCAAGAATCGTAAAGATCGATGGAGTGTATTACATCACATACACGGGTTATGATGGAAAAAATGCCTTGGGCTGTTTGGCCACAAGTAAAGATCTTCAACATTTTGAAAAACATGGTATTATTACGCCTTCTGCATCTTTAAACTCCTATAAAATAGCTCTAGACAATAACAGATCTATTTTTCCAAAGTATTTTGAACACCTTCAGACCTATATTGATCGCGGATTGATTCACAAGACAAAATATAAAGTGTGGGATAAGGATGTGGTACTGTTTCCTGAAAAAATTGATGGGCATTTTATGATGATACATCGTCTATTACCGGGCATGCAGTGGGTAAAATTCAAGAGTTTTTCAGATTTGGATAAGGCCTTTTGGAAAGATTATCTGTTTCATCTCAATCAATACATTTTGATGGATCCTTTATTCGATTTTGAAAATATGCATATTGGTGCTGGTGCTCCGCCTTTAAAAACAAAAGAAGGTTGGTTGCTCATTAATCACAGCGTGCAATCTACACCAAAAGGAAGAAATTATCACGCGACGGTAGCGCTGTTGGATTTAAAAGATCCTACCAAAGTGACCCACAGGCTCAATACCCCCTTATTTTCTCCCGATCAATTTTATGAAAAAGTGGGTTATGTAAATAACGTTTGCTTTCCTTCAGGAACGAGCTTATTTGATGACGATCTATATGTCTATTACGGCGCCGCAGATAACACGATTGCCGTAGCGAGAATGCAACTTTCAGAATTACTAGAACACCTATTAAAATTCCCATGCAATGACCATTAAACCGAAAGTCCTTTTTATAAATAGCTATCCGCCAAGAGAATGTGGTATAGCAACCTTTACACAAGATACGATTAACGCCATCAATACATCTTTTCACTCCAATTTTGATTTGGTGGTTGCAGCACTTAACGAACATACCGAAGTCGAAAGGGCGTACCCGCCCGAGGTCATTTTTGAAGTTGAAAAATCCATTGAAGGCTATGTCGAATTATCAGAAAAAATCAATGCAGATGCCTCCATAAAGATTGTCGTCTTAGAACATGAATTCGGATTGTATGCTGGCGAATTTGGCAAGGATATATTGGAGTTGACCACAAGGCTGACAAAACCCTATGTTGTGGTGCTTCATACCGTATTGCCCAACCCAGAAGTACTCATGCAATCCGTTGTATACGATCTTATAACACATAGTCAATGGGCCATTGTAATGACGGCGCACTCGATGCGATTGCTTACCGAGACCTATAACATCCCTGAGCATAAAATTAAGATCATACCTCATGGATTTCATCTCAGACCGTCTGTCCCGCCCGAAGTTTTAAAGGCCAAGTATAACTGCGAAAACAAAATTGTGCTTAGCACCTTTGGGCTTTTGAGCAGAAATAAAGGCATTGAATTGGCATTAGACGCCTTAAAACAAGTGACACGTCGCGACTTCACCATATATTTTGTGTTAGGAAAGACACACCCGGAAGTCAAAAAGCACGAGGGTGAACGCTACAGGGAGTTTTTAGAGCAGAAAGTAAGAGAAAATGGATTAGAGGATAACGTACGCTTTATCAATAGGTTTTTGGAATTGGATGAATTGTTGGAATATCTCGAAATGACGGATATTTATTTGTTTACCTCCAAAGATCCACTTCAGGCCATTAGTGGCACCTTAACCTATGCATTAGGTGCCAGATGTGCGGTATTAACGACGCCTATTTCACATGCCAAAGAAATTTTGGACCAGAATGCAGCACTCTCATTCGACTTTGGTGATAGTCAGGACTTGGCATCGAAGATCAATAAGCTTATTGCGGATGAGGCACTTAGAAAAGAGTTGAGCATTAGAGCACATATTCTATCGCGTAAAGGGCTATGGGAAAACATAGCCATTGCCTATGCTCAAATCTTTAAGAATATCTTGAAAATAGAAGGTCGACTCGTCTACACCAAGCCCACCCTAAATCTCGATCACTTCATCAATATTACCGACGAGATAGGCATGTATCAATTTACAGATTTTGAATACCCGAATAAAGACTATGGTTATACCTTGGATGATAATGCTAGGGCACTTTATGTTTTATTAAAATATCGTGAGCTCCATCCTGAAGATGAATCCGTGGCGCACCTTGAAGCGATTTATCTAAACTTCATAAAATCCTGCCAACTCAAGGATGGCATATTTTTGAATTATGTGGATGAGTTTGGCAAGTTTACGGATCAGAACTATTATGTCAATACCGATGAAGCAGCCTCACGAGCCGTTTTGGGCTTATGCGAAGTACTTAACAGTAATTGGTCGAGTGAGGCATCAAAAGCGGAGGCTAGGACTATTCTAAATACCTATATCCCTTTAATACCACAGGTAAAGTCCCCAAGAGCGGTGGGCAAATTGATTAAGGCTTTTTCAGGATTGATGCTTGCTAACGACTCCTATGATTTTAAATCACGGATTACGATTTTGGCCGATTACCTCTGTGAACTTTATAATAATACGGCTTCTGAATTGTGGCCTTGGTTCGAGAACAATTTAAGCTATTCCAACAGCGATATTCCTGAAGGTTTGTTTTACGCGTTTGAGATGACCAAAAACGAAAGGTATAAGACCATTGCTGTACAGAGTTTGGAATTTTTAATCGCCAATATGTATCACGAAGGGATGATCAATCCAATTTCCAATCGCAGTCAGATCACCAAGGAAAGTACCAATCATATCGATCAGTTTGGTCAGCAACCTGTAGAGATTGCCTCGCTGATAGAATGTTTGGAAATCGCTTATAAAGTCACCAATGATTACCGTTACTACGATCTGCTCATTTGTGCTTTTACCTGGTTTATGGGGAATAATGTGTTGCATCAAATTGTGTATAATCCGGCAACAGGTGGCGGTCACGATGGTATAGAAGCCCATGGCATTAATCTTAACCAAGGTGCTGAATCCACCTTATCGTATTTGGTGTCTTTACTCACGGTCGAAAAATTATTGAAGCAGCGACAATTGGAAGAACAGGTCAATTGACCTGCTCTTTATGATTTTACATTGCTCAGAATTAAAAAGCTTTTGTCACTTCGAGTGTCGCGCTTTTTAGTGTGATGTACTTCGACTGCGCTCAGCAGAGCTATCGAGAAGTCTTTCTAACTAGAAGCAGTTCTCGATACAATTCCTCTCCCGATAGCTATCAGGAGAGGAATTACTCGAACTGACGAAAACGCCTTATCTATGGTCATTGCCTGCCTAGCCGACAGGCTGGCGAAGCTACGCCAAAAGTGTAGCTGCGGCAATCTGCTATATATTAGCGTCCATAGTAATGAGATTGCCCCGCTCGTACCTCACTCGCAATGACAGTTCTGTTTATAACATTACTTAATCGGGATATAAAACTCCGTTTTTAGTTTGTCCTCTGCTACACGATCCGGGTTACTGATATAGCGTTCCCGAGGTGGAGCGTCTCGTAATTGATAGTCGGTATTCAATAGCCAGTTATTAAACATATAGTCATACACTTCTGGGAAGTGTTTATAACTGCCTTGGTACAAGAAGACCGCGAATTTACCACCTTTTAGGGTTTTGACGCCGACATCACCGTTGGGTTTAGCGTCCTTGTGGATAATGAGACAGGCATCATAACGTGTGTTATTTGGATCTGTCACGTTAGGGTCATCAAAGGGTAAGCCCATCATTTGTATGCCTTTGGTAAAGAGTTTTTGAGCCTTGATCTCCGTCCATAATTTTTGCCAAGCACCGGCATAGTCTAAACTTCGATAGGCCCCATGCATGGTGTAATACAAGCAGTTTTGATCGTCGAGATTTTGGATTTTAGGTGTTTTGATGTTGAGTGTAGTCGTCATACTGTTCTGTTTTTTGATTATTAATTCTTTTTTGTTACGATGTGCACTTGGCGAAATCCCAAAATAGTTTTTAAAGGCTTTGGATAGGGAAGAGGGTGTCTCAAACCCTACACTGTAAGCAATAGTTTCTATAGAATTATCGGAGTAGCGCAATAGTTTAGCCGCGGTTTCTAAACGTGCTCTAGTGATATAAGCACCAATAGGTTCACCTAAAAGTGCTCGGGTAATTCTATGGAAATGAAACGCTGAAAAATGAGACAGCTCTGCCAATACAGCAATATCAATTTTAGTATCCAAATGATTGTGGATATACTCTACAACCGTATGGAGTTGCTCTTGATAAATGTGTTGGGTTTTGGGTGATTTGTCCATGTGCTATCGTTCTATGACTACAAAACTAAAGGTAGGAGTTGGGAATCACTTTTCCAATCTTGCTAAGTTGTAATTAAGCATCTCTTTGTTGAAAAAATACGTAGTTCTACGTATTGATTTCATTATTTAGAAAGGCTAACTTCGATTATAGGTACTGAGCTAGTTTTGGCATTAACTATATAGTTAATTACAAACGGCGCCATCTTTAATTGGTATAAACAAGCTGGAGACAAACATAATGATAAACTCAAAAGCCAAAGAAATTATACAAGTCATAGCTTGGATAATTGGAATTACGTCAGGAATAATTGCAATCATCTTATTTTTTTCTTCGAGTCAAAATGAAATTGATTTATCAGGAAATTGGGAGATGACTTTTAAAGTTCAAAATAGTAGCCTTGATAGATTTGACAATAATAAATTAGAATACAAGTACAAGATTTTTTTGACTCAAAATGAAAATGCAATAAATGGAAATGGAGAAAAGTTTTGGGAAAAATTTAAAGGAGTAGAAACATTTTACAATTTGAATCAAAAAACACCAATAAGCATTAATGGGAAAATATCAGAAGATAAGCTTGAAGCAAATATTTATGAAAAAGGGAAAAGACGAGAAACTTCTGGTCATATTGAATTTGAAATTATGGACGATTTAAAACTTATCAAAGGTCGTTTTAAAACAACAGCTGCCAATTCAAGTGGAACAGCTATTTTAGAAAAATTAGATTGAAAAAGTCTGCCCCCAAAAATTGTTAGAAGTAATAGTCCGTTCTCACCTCCCAATAAAAGTGCTTAACCTCATAACCACGTATAGGTAATCTACTCTACCAAGTTTTCAGAATACCACAAGAGTTTAGCTGTCATTTCGAGACTTGCTCTGGTAATATAGGCCTCAATGGGTTCTCCGAGCATGGCACGCATAAAGCGATGAAGGTGAACAGGTGAAAATGAGAAAGTTCTTCCTAAAACGATATCAATTTCAGTATCAAAAAAGTTAAGGATGTACTCTTCAACAGTATGGGGTTGCTCTTGATAAATGTGCTTGTTTCTGGGTAATCTGTCCATATGTTATCGTAATATGACTACAACATTAAAGGTAGGAGTTGGAATCACTTTTCCAATCTTGCTAAATGACATATAATTACGTAGTTCTACGTATATATGGTTGTGCGTAAAGTGCTAATTTTATAACTATATGACATATCCGGAAATCCTCACGGATTTTGCTTATGTCAGTTCGCTGCGTTCGTGTCAGTTTGGTGTGTACTTGCTAAGCTAATTGCTATCCCGATAGCTATCGGGATATGTAACTGCCGATACCGTTCTATACCATAAAAGCAAATGATTTAAATGCAATAAACAAATGAAAACCAGACCAATTATCAGTCGTACAGAACTTTTTCTTTCTACAAAAGTTGTTACCTCTGTTTTTTCTGTATTAATTACAGTATGTACATTATTCCTATTGACGGATTGTAAAAATGATACAACAAAAAGTGAAACAAAACAAGTGACTACCGATTCCGCTGAGAAAGTGCATGTCGCCTTTGCCGGTGGCGGCTGGCGGGCACATACCGCGCATTCTGCCTGGACTATTTCACTGTTAGATAACGGTACTAAGAAACTGAACGATATATTTTCCAATGTAGGGACTGTCTCTTCAAATTCAGGAGGAAGTTGGTTTAGCACTATGCTTATGTATTCTGCCGACTTCGTTTCGGATATTGAAGCTAAGGACGCAGCAAATTCTTGGACCACAACCAGCGGATGGACTGGTAAGCAACGAAAACTCTTTGATGCCGCAGGTTGTAATAATAAACCTGAGGATATTTATTTGGAATGTGTCTTTGACTACTACACAAATGTATCATTTACAGGGGGGACTTACTGGAAGTTAGTGGTTGAAGATCTAGTATTCAGAGATTATTCCTTAGGAGGAACAACACTGAAAGCACCACATCAAACATGGGCTGCTGATAAGTCATTACTCTTGGCATCAACGCTATTAACCAATACAGCAGTCCTTAATAGCGAAAATGACCTCGGGAACAATCATAATTATTATCAGGCTTGCCTTTCACCTGCTACACCTGTCCTGGATGGAGATTCGGGATCCGACTGCAGTAACGGAATCCCACCGGATGTAACTCCCGTCACCTTCTCAAGTGTACCCAAAAGTGCAGACTACCAACCTTCTCCTTTTTTGTCGGAATTGGGGACAAATACCAAATCGTCCGTGTTTAATCTTGGATATACCGCAGATTTTGTTTTCAAAAAAGCACCGGAATATGCTTCCAGCTTGGAACTTCCATTACATAGTGATAATGTTCCCGTTATGGTAGCGGCCGCGGCCTCTAGCGCAGCATTGGGATTTGGAGCCAGTGAACGCATTACCGGAATATTTGATCTTTCGTATACCCTTGCAGACGATGCCGTTAGTTTTGGCCTTGCGAATTCTAACGTTCAATATGTTAACACAGAAGGAATAGAACTTGAGGAATTGGCCAACCAAAAGGTTGTAAGACTTGCTGACGGAGGAGCTGTAGACAATTCGGGTGTTGCTCAGCTTGTACGATCCTTACAATTAAACAACCAAGCTGAAGGCTTTAATATTGTGGCTTTTGACAATGTTTCAACAATTACCAACCCGAGGAAAGGCGCGGCAAATGTTGGAGTCGATATTGCAAGCTTATTTGGTTTTAAAGATTCCCTTTGTATTGATATAAAAGTTGCGCAATACTGTATCATTGCTCCTGATTTACAGATTTTTGATTCAACGCCACTTTATTCTACAGCTGCGACATGGACCTATGAGGCGGGAGGGAATCAACTGGTGTATACCAAATATGAAATTACTACAAAGGAGAATGTTACATTGGGTATTTCTCGAGGCACAAGAGGAACGCTTCACTCATTTACATGTGCTTATCCAGATGCTGCGACAGCGCCAGTAGACGGCGACACCAATTTTGATGCTTACGCAGCCATGTTTAAGTTCATCAATTCAGGATTGAATAAGAACAACGGGGAAGGATTAAAACACCTACAAGCTGCACTTGGTCTCTAGACTTGGAGTTTTTCAGACATTTATGCAATCACAACCGAAAAACAGTAACTTTATACTCGTAACTGGCGGTTATACCAGACCGTTAGCAATAAACTGAAAAATGAAACTAAAAGTACTAATATTAGCCATGGGTATATTATCATCCCTGTTTGGATACGGACAGAATAAAAAGTTAGAATCTGACAAAATATTCCCTAAAGAAGAATTTGCTGTTGTTCAAGCAAAATTAGAAGATGGAAGACCTGCTATAGGGTCGTTTAATTTTGCTTATAAAAATTATGAATATAAATCTCAATATCCTTGGTGTCTGAAAATTGCAATTGGATTGGATTTAGAGAAGTGTAAAGAAAATGGACTTCCTGAACCAGAGGAAACAAGTATTGCGAATAAATTCGAAGATGAACTTCTTAAAAATATAAAAGAGATGACTACATCTCATTACGTTGGACATTTATTTAATGACACTTTTTTGGACGTTTATGTATATTTAGATGACCCTGAAAAGGTACATCAATGGTTACAAACGCAAATAAATAAAGAAGGATTAACAAGAGGTTTCGGATATGAAATTAACGAAGACCCAAAATGGAAAACTATAAATCAATTTATGGACTAAATAAAGCTAATTGCCTACAACGGCTATAGTTCATTAGGGCTGAAATTCCATACCTACGCCAGCCCACTTCGCCGAAGTAGATCGGCTGCGAAGGCTGAAAAGCTTCTGTGTTCGCAGTCGGAATCGCTTCGCCAGTTCGCCACTAAAAGTGGCTCGTGTCGTTGCAATTTGCTATCTTTCGGTTACGGCAGAAAAGTCCGTTGGACATTTTCCGCAACGAGCTATGCACAAAACTGTTGCCCATACTATGAACAAACCTTTGAGGAATATTATCACACTTGGTCTTTTATTAATCGGAATTACTCTTTTCGGACAAGAATTTGAATTTGATATTCAAAACACGTCGTTAAAACAATATCTAAAAATCGAAGAAAGTCTTGGTAGTGAAAAAGTACCGAATATTAGGAATCACATTTCTTTTGATGGAAATGCACAACCTCTAAAATTTAAACGTGAACAAGAAATAATATCCGATTTAATATGCTATTATTATTTTAAAGAAAAGGACTCTATAATGTCTCATATTCTTTACGAATGGGATGAAAGCTTACATAATCTAAAACCAAATACTCAAGAGAAAAAATCGAAGGAATATCAAATAGCTTTAATTGAAAAGTTCAATGAATTAGAAAAAGAACTAACGGAACTTTATGGTAAACCGAAATCCAGAGGAGACCTGTCCGATTTGAAACAAGCAGAACTAAAGGGTGGTTTGAAAAAGAATGACAAATGGTACCCAAATGAAACTACAGAAATCGAAATGTATATTGTAGTTTCTAACTTTTATAAAAAAAGTGGCATGATTACAATAACACCAACCCATAGGATAAGACTATATATTAGGAATTTAAAAACTAAATAAAATGCTGTGGGCAACATCGACTATAATCGCTTACACCAGTTCGCTTTAGCCTGTCTTGAGCATCTCGACGAGCTCGATACAGGCTCTGTCGAAAGGCTGGTACCGTAACGAAATCATAGCCGCAACAGTTGTGTGTAAATCGACCAAACTATGTGTGAATTAAAAAACGAATTTTTACTTTGTAGTTGTCAGGAGAATGGCCTAAAAGAAAACGATGTAAGTTGGATATTATTTCGTCGTAAGGAAAATAATAAAAGAGGTCCTTGGCATAATTCCCAACCAATTAAAAGGGTATTAGGACAACGGGAACTACCTAGTAACGATTTAATTGAATCTGAATATGAGGTACGATATTATAAAAGCCTTAAGACATTCTATGAAGAAATGAATAGAAAAAAAGAATTAGAAGATGCCATAAGAGCGTCTGAGGATTATTTAAAAACAACGGCCTATATTCTTACCGAACTAAATACTCGAAATTGTTTTGACAAGACTATTGAAGTAATTGAAAAGGACGTACTGTCAATAAAATTAAATTCTGAATTAGGGCTTTGGGTTGAATTTATATACAGAAAGAAATCTTGGAAAATCGCAAAGTTTAGTTTGGACGAGAAAAAGTATTTAACAATAATAAAAGGAGAAATAAAATCTACACACAACAATAGATAACCGCAATTAAGGTGGAGTCTTTCGTTAAAAAATCTAAGCTTTATTTTATATCTTTAGATAAGTAGAAAAACCCCAAATTTAAAGTCCATAATTGACGGTTATACGAGACCGTTAGCCATCACATCACCAAAAGAAAACTGAATGACAGACACATTTTTTGATTTTATAAGGACAACTACGAATGAAAATTTCATCTCTTCTCAAGAAGAAGTATTTAATCATTCCAGTTACAATCCCTATTCCGAAGACCTTGATGTAATTGAAGACTTTTTGGATAAAGAAGAATTAGTAAAAGCTGTAGAGTACAATAATATTAATGTAATTCTTTCACCAAGAGCACATTTATATAAGAATTACGCTCTAGATAAAATGAATAAAGAAAAAGAAGCGCAAGCTGAATTGATTTTTGCTCATAAAATAATGGAGGGGATTAGCTTAACTGGAAATGGTACAAAAGAAATGCCCTACATGGTGACAAGAGTATCCGATGAGAAAGATATGTTGAGATATTTTCAAGAAGAGTTTAAAAGTCAAAGTCTCGTTAAAAATGAAAACAGCATATTGGATTTGATTCAATGTCAATCCGGGAAAGAAATATATTTTGACATTACAAGACCTTATTTGAGAATGCAGGAATTAATGAATAGCGGTAAGCTTGAAAGTCCAATTCAAAAAATGATGAATGAAAATGAAACTAAGAAAAAGAAGTGGTGGGAATTTTGGAAATAAATGACGAATGGCTAACAATGTGTATGGGCAATAAGGGTTTAAGTGGTGAAACCGAAAAGTTTGTGAGTAGAAATCCGCAACGAAGCCATACACAAAACGGTTACCTGCAAGCTAAATAAACTGCATTGATACATGGAAGAAAAGACAATTGATAGAGAATTTCGCTCTAATTTAAGGTTTGAATCTTTAACCAAATCGAATTGGAACAAATTTATAGAGCTCTTTGGTGGAAACGGTGCTGGTGCAGGATGTTGGTGTATGTACTTCAGACAGGCCAAATCTGACCACGACGAAGGAAAAGCTGAATGTGCTAATCAAGACAGAATGAAAGCACTCGTTTGGAATGATGAACCAACAGGGTTAATCGGATTTTATGAAGATATTCCGATCGCGTGGTGTGCATTATCACCAAGAGAAGATTTTAAAAGACTTGAAAAGTCGAGAGTACATAAGCCGATTGACGAAAAGAAAGTATGGTCAATTCCTTGCACATTTGTCTCAAAGGATTTTAGGAAAAATGGAATTTCTGTTGAGCTTCTAAAAGGTGCAGTTGCATATGCAAAAAACAATGGAATCGAAATTTTAGAGGCATACCCGACAATACCTACGCAAGAGAAACTACCAGATGCTTTTGCTTGGATTGGATTATACAAATCGTTTGAAAAGGCGGGATTTGAAATAGTTGACCAAAAGTCCAAACATAGGCCAATGGTTAGATATTACATCAAATAAAAAGCCAGCAGGTAACAATTGGTAAAACTAATCGTCAATCTTATAGGACTCAAAGAACTAAAAATGAAAAAGGTATCGTCAATTCTACTTGTTTTTTTAATATGTTTTGGGTGTAAGAAAGCGCATAAAAATTCGAACAGCAATAAAACTCTGGAACCTTTTGACCTTTCTCAGAATATAAACAAAGAGTTAGATTCAATACGACATATGAGCCAATTCGTTGTTAGCCAATCTGATAATCAGGAAGATCATAACAAAAACGATTCTATTACACGTAAAATAAGTGTACATACCGAAAATATAATCAACTTACTCATTGAATCTTATGGTAAAGCACCAACGGATACAATTCTTAAGATCTTAGGAAATCTAGACAACTCAGGATATATCCCCATTGAATTGTATGAAAAGCTAAATGAAGAAGACTTTTCTACTGAAATAGGAAAAGGGGCAAGAAAAGCTTATCAGAAATATCTAAAAGCTAAGGATGACAAAGTACATGCATTGAAAACTATTAATTTACGCGATGAAAAGCTTTCCTTAATCAGAATTATTGAGAACGATACTATAATTCTCCGAGATTTACTTCTTGAGCATAAGGGGTATAAGATATTGGACTTTTGGGCTACATGGTGTGCGCCCTGTAGATCATTTAACAAGAGATTCCAAAATCATTATTCGGAATATAAGGATAAAGGAATTGAGTTTTACGGCATAGGAATTAGAATTGACAGTGAAACTGAAAAGGATAAATTTCTTACGGCGATTAAACACGATAAAACGCCCTGGAAACAATTTATTGATCTAAATAACGAAACTTATAATCTTTTTGGGACAAATTCAGTGCCTTATCAAGTGCTTTTAGATGAGAAAAACCAGGTTATAAAGATATTGTCTCACGATATCCATAATGAACTTGATGACCTATTGAAAAACTAATGCCAATAATGTTTGACAATGTACCTATGAAGAAAGTTTTAATTATTATTCTAATCTTGACTTTCAGTTGTTCTCAAAAACAAAGAAATGCTGATGTTGTAAAATTTGAAGAAGTCTTAGGCGAAAGGGAAACGAAATGCTTGAATTTACTGGTGTCAGACTTTGAAAAAAATCTAAACAAAATCTATCCTGATTTGTCTGTCGAAAAAGCATATCAACAATACCTGACTGATATGATTTCGGACGCGACATCTGACAGGGAAAAATTTAAATTTCAATCGCGTGAAACAAATATAGAATTTCATCAAAGTGGACTATGGAAAGACATATACACAAAAGATTCTGTTGACGGATTACAGGTAAATCAAGCAGGAAAATATATGAAAGCACTGTATGAAATTAAAAGCTCTGACGCATTAATTAATAACTATTGGAAAGCAAGGAATGCCGTAGGAATGATGCAAAATGCAATCGTGGTTTCTGGAATTTTGAGTAATGATCCAAATTTTAGGGATTACTTTCATAAAAGAATTGTTGTTTTGGAGTTTAGCTTTTAAATTTCTTTTGCTAACGAGTTGTATCGTTTGCTGAGCCTGCCAGTTGGCCTGAATTCCACAAGTTTCATTACAATTTACTACCTTTAATCTACGGCGGAAAATGACTGTGTCCTTTTCTGAAATATGCATATAAGAACAGGCTGTAAAACATTTGAAAAAAGCATTATACATATTGGTCGCCATAGTTTTGATGGCTTGTCAATCCCATACGAAATCAAAAATGGAAAATAAAAAAGCCACCGAAACACAGATTGAAACTTCTGAAACAAAAATTCCTTTATGGAAGGTAGGACAAGACTCTATTTTAGAAAAAAATAATCCTAAGCATCTGGATTTAACGAAACACCAATTATTTATAGATACCACAAGAAATTCTATTTTTTATAAAGCCTATTTGGATTGGAACCCACACAAATTTGACAAACAAGCTATCGCCTATTACATTGAGGAAATTTCGAAAAAGCATCAACCAAAACATATCTCCATTGGAAATTTCCCAGATACTTGGATTACCTTAGAAAAGCTAAATAACGAATTTGTTGCCTATTATAAATGTGATGGAATTTCTACAACATATTTTATTGATAAGAATGCTGTTTATGCATATAATATCGAAGCAGATGCGGATGTTATTCACAATTTAAAAAAATTGACAGACACGGAAATCGAAATTGAAATCAGAACGATTACTCAAAAATCAAAATCAGAAAAAGGACTGTTTTCAATCAAAAAGACAAAATACGACTACGTTTATATATTGACTCGTGATTATGGGGGTTGGACATCAAAATCATTGGTAACTCCTTTAAAACATATTGATAAATTTGATTTAGTGGTCAATAATTGTGTGCAAACTAAACGCATGGAATTTAAAGGATTTGACAAATTAAACTTTGATGATTATTAAAAAGACGTTTTAAAACAAACGCGATAGGTAATTCTGAGTGCCGAACTACCTATAGTTGAGATCGCAGGCTAAAATTTGAGAATAACGGATCATATGAAAAATAAACCCTTAATAACTAGGTTTTGTCTAATACTAATTGCTGTGGTACTCTCTTGTGGTTCAGCTAATAACAAATGGCGAAAAGAGCTAGAAAAAGAATGGTTGGGAAAATCAAAATCAGAATTAATCGAAAAATATGGAGAACCTACGAAAATTTATACTGTAGATGAATTTCCGGAAACTGAAGTTTATCTTTATCATCATACAGATTTCACACCCGATATCCCGCCTAATAATTACTCCAAGGATTTTTTTATTAACAAAAATGGAATTATACACAAAGTAAAAACTTATCGATGGTAAAATAAATAACTATTTAAAACATGAAAACAACAACATTTCTAACATTTGTGGGCGACCAATGTGGAAAAGCACAAGAAGCCTTAAAGCTTTATACATCCATATTTCCAAACTCAGAAATTAAGAGCATAATAAAGTATTCAGAAGGGGAAGCCGGAGGTACACCTGAACTGATTAAGTATGGTATATTTACGCTTAATGGCACAGATTATATGGTTTCTGAAAGTAATTATAATCATGCTTGGTCATTTACGCCAGGGGTCTCAATTTTTATAAGTGATGATTCAGAGGATTTGATCCAGACGCTTTTTGAAAAGCTCTCTTCAAATGGTGGGCAGATCATGGTTCCGTTAGACGCATACAAAGGAGAAGGGGATTACGGATTTGGTAAAAAATTCGGATGGTGTGCCGATAAATATGGTATATCGTGGCAATTTGTTGTTACAGAATAGACTTTGAGGTACGATTAAAATTTAACAAAAAGCAACTACTGCCAACATTGACTATAAGTAATCCCGAGTGTTCGGGACTGGTCATAGCCAAGGCCAATAAGTGAGGTCTTATTTTTTTTGAATAACTCCTAAATAGATATTATCATAAATGGCCAATGCGTCATAAAACTGTAACACTGCCACTTTAAAGCGGTCTATACATAAAACTGTTATAGACCATGCTAAGAAGCGTATTTCTTGTTTTTCTATTTCTTATATCGTTTTGCAATGCGCAAATGCAAATGCAAAAGCAAATTTTAGATTTTGATTTTGAGGGCGTCACTTTAAATGGTGTATTAAATCTTCCAAAAGATCAAAAGCCCAAGGGCCTTGTACTCATCATTCATGGTTCAGGTCGTACCAATGCCGTGGCTCAAAACTGGTATGCCGACATACGGGAAACCATTGTAAACAGTGGTTATGCCACCTATATGTGGGATAAAATGGGTTGTGGGCAAAGTGGCGGAACCTTTAATAATAACCAATCGGTTTATAATAGTGCCGATGAAGCTATTGCTGCTATAATGGCGCTTAAAGCGCAAAATATACCAGGTACCCACAGTTTTGGTCTATACGGAGGAAGTAGGGGGAGTTGGATCAATCCCATTATCATTAACCAATACAAGGACATAGCATTTTGGATTTCCATAAGTGGTGTGGACGACAAAGAAAATTTTAAATATCTCTTGGAAAATAATCTTCGTATCGCCGGTATGCCTAAAGATTCCATTGCTTTATTAGCTAACGAATGGTTAAAGGCCACAAAAATTCAACATTCTGGTGGCAGTTTTGAAAGTGCTAAAAAAGCCGCTCCAAACCTGAGTAAGAACGCTTTTATATTGCGGTTTAATGGCGGGCCTTACAAGGAAGAAGATTATTATCAGTATCAAGAAACGTCTAAAGTTCAAGTGCTGGATGAAGCTACGGGATTACCTATAGTCATTACCGATTTTGATAACATGTTGTCAAATATCAATTGTCCCGTTTTAGCCATATTTGGGGAAAAAGATATGCACGTGGATTGGAGAAAAACCAAAGCACTCTACGAAAAGACTTTAGGTAAAACTACGGACTTGACTATAAAATCATTTCCCGATACTAACCACAACTTATATAAATGTAAGACAGGCGGCTTTTATGAGTTTCAGGATCATGACTTGCCTTGGGAACGACCAGAAGGGTTTCTACAGACCCTATCCGATTGGTTAGCACAGCTCTAAAGCAACTTTGCCTTTGGTCGACCTTGTAGGGTATCTAAGGCCTTGTATATTTCTACAAGAAACGCCTATTTTTTTGTTTTTAAGATAGATGATGCTATATTTATCGTGTATTTCATTATCGCCTTAGATATGTATACCAGAAGTGTAGAAAGTGATTATGATTTGCACCTACCCCTAGGCCAGATGATATAAAATGGGCCATTTCCATTCCTTATAACAAGGCAATGGACTAACACAATTTTACTTACCCTTTAAACCGCACTATTTGTGCGAAGCATACCTATACCAGAGTATCCGGAAATTACGGTTTTGGATGTAGGCATATTGAAAACTTCCCCTACTAAATATGAACAAATTAGTACCTAAACTTATGAAAACAGACTACAACAACATTGCCAAGGAATACCAATTGTCTAAACTACAACCTTGGAGACGCCACGTGGAGGCCTATACCTTTTTTAAACTAGCCGGAGATTTATCGAACATGCAGGTGTTGGACCTTGCCTGTGGGGATGGTTTTTATACCAGACAGTTAAAACTAAGAGGGGCGGCACATGTGGAAGGCGTCGATATCTCAAAAGAAATGATTCGATTGGCTGAGGTATCGGAGACGGAAACGCCATTGGGCATTACCTATTATATACAAAATGTGCTCAATTTGCAACTGAACAAAACTTATGACCTCATAACGGCGTCCTACCTGCTCAATTATGCAAAGAGTAGGGAAGAACTCTTGCAATTTTCTCAGGCCATTTCAAGACATTTAAATCCAGGAGGACGTTTTATTACCATCAACTCTAATCCGGATTATCGATCTCCAGTAGACACCATGTTTAAATATGGCTTTACAAGGGAGAATAAGAACTACGACGAAGGAGGAGAAGTCATCTACCGTTTTTATCAAGACGATGGCAGCCATATCGAAGTCGTTAACTACCATCTCGAAAAGACCACGCACGAAAGGACCATGACCCAATCAGGACTATCCAATATAAAATGGCACCCTGTGGAGCTGTCCCCAGAAGCTCATAATGGATCAGATAATGATTTTTGGCAGTCTATTATCAATACTCAGCCTATCATAGGGCTGACTTGCGAGCGGTCTTAAATCGATCTTACCATAACTGAATGAAGCTTCCCTACATAGGGTATGCTTCGTTCTGTATGGATTCGGTCGTGTACCGTTGTTCTATAGTCACGAGCTTAATGGTAGCCTTGGGGTAGTGTCTTTCCAGTCTTACACAAAAAAAAAAATTTGATCGCACTTATCTGAAAATTGCCTAGTTCTAAGTATTGCCATCACTCGAGATATCCCAAACATTCCCTAATTTTAGAAATCGATTTATTTTTTTGCGACATTTTTTAACTAGCCACGTTATTAAGTCAACTAACCCATCGAAAACTAATTTTTGGAACGCTCAGAATTAATAAAAGCATGTAAGCAAAATAATCTAAAAGCACAGATGCAGGTCTATGAGATGTATAAGGACATGCTGTATAATGTAAGCTTTAGGATTGTTAAAAACCAATACGATGCTCAGGACGCTGTGCACGACGGCTTTATCAAAGCGTTTCAGAATATATCGAAGTTAGAAAACGACCTTAACCTTGGGCCTTGGTTAAAACGTATCGTCGTGAATTGTGCTTTGGACTTTTTAAGGAAGCAAAAAAAATTAAGCTGGCTGCACGATGCCAATCAGCTTCCAGAACTAGAAGACGCACAGGACGACTACGAGGAGAAGTCTTTAAAATTTGAAGACGTTAAAAAAGCAATAGATGGTTTAAAGGACAAATACCGAATTATTATTGTGCTGTACCTCATTGAAGACTATTCCCATAAGGAAATAGCTCAACAATTAGGCTTAAAGGAAAGCACGGTACGCAACCAATATGTAAGAGGGAAACGTCTTTTAAAGCAACAATTGCAAAATAGTATTGTATTATGAGTTTAGAGAAATTTATAAAGGAGCACAAATCCACTTTTGATGACCAAAAGATGCCAGAAAGCGCAAGGATGGATTTTGAATCCAGATTAAAAAAGGAGTTGCATCCTTCAGGTCGAGTCAAGCGATTACATATGATTAGGTATGCCTCGATTGCGGCGAGTATAGCATTATTAATGACTGTTGGGTATTTCTATAATGAGCATACCAAACATATTGAGAAAAGAGATAATCTGGTGTTGGCCTTAGACGAAAGTGACACCAATAGTTCGCGTTTAGAAGCTATCTATGAGATAGAGGATGCGTTTCAGAATGAAAAAGAGGATGAAAAAATTCTGAATGCCTTTTTTAAGATCTTAAAAGACGATTCCGATGCCAACTCTAAAATTGCTGTCATAGATGCACTATTGAAATTTCCAAATAATGCATCGGTACGGAATAATCTCATAGATGCGCTAGGTACCGAAAAAGAACCTATCGTGCAGCTTAAACTCATAAAATCAGTCGCTATTTTAAGAGAGCAACGGGCCAAAGTACCGTTGCAAAAAATTATGGAGGATAAAGAGGCTTTACCCTTAGTTAAAGGTAATGCTTCAGCCTTATTAGCCATGTTAAATCAATAATTCGCCTACGCTTTCAGGCTTCGTAGCAAGTACTTTGGCGAAGTAGGCAAAGCTATGGTGAACTAAAAAAACGAACAGAAATGAAAAAAATAATAACATTAGTAATACTACTTTTAATCCTAGGAGTAGGCCATTCACAGGACAAAGAAAAACGCATTAAATTCAATAGTGGCACCTTAAAAATATGCTCAAATTCGCATATGACCATTAAAGGCCATGATGGTGATGAGGTTATCATTAAAAGCCTAAATAACAAATCGCGTTTTTCCTATGTTTATGACTTTGATGGCAAAAACGGGAATTTAATAAAGAAAGAGAAGACATTAGACTCATTAGAGGAATCACTCGTAGATAGGAGTTTCTATTTATTATCCACACAATATGAAGATGCAGAATTGGAGAAAGGATTAAAACCCTTGGGTAACAAATCCAATAATCCTGCGGATAATTTGTATTTGGACATTACTGAAAAACCGGGAGAGTTAATCATTAAGGATTTTAAATTTAAAACATCCGGTAAGGATAGGGCCCTTGGTTATACTGTTAAATCTACGGATGCTAAAAAGAAGAATTCTAAGAAAAATTCGTACATAGGGTTGGCGAATTTGGCATTCTCAAATAACAAATATGAAATTTTAATTCCCAATTCCATTAAGCTATCTTGGAATGTGGAAGACTGCTCTAAGAAAAATTCAAATACCTTCTTTGTAAGAACAACATCACAGCCTTGGGAACTATCGGATTTTAAGGGTGAAGTGGAGATCTCAACCTCTTATAAGTCTATAACTTTAACAGATGTGGATGGACCCGTTATCGCCAATACCATTGGTGGTAACATCAAAGTGATATTCGATGGCGTAAAACCATCAAAGTTATATTCCTTAGTCAGCAATGATGGTTACATTGATATTACTTTGCCAACAGATGCCAATCTGAATGTAGATGCTATTGGCGATCGTATATTAAGCAATGTAGATTTTGAAGTTTTGAATGAAACCATCACTGAAGGTGCCAAGAGCATGAAACTGCAGTTAAATTCTGGGAAAACAAAGATGAAGTTAGACGCGGGGTCGGGCAACATCTATCTTAGAAAGCAGGAATAAACTAACTTCCTATTGTGTCTAGCGTATAAGCTAGACCATCCTACCAATATGTAGAATTCACAATTCTAGCATTGTAAGCATTGCATGGTGATTTATGATAACACCATGCAGTGGTTTACTAAAAAATTCATCAAATATTAATTTAAAACATGTAATTATGCGCATACTTTGTTATGTCATGACCTTATTGGTCATGGCCAGTTGTAACAGTCAAGAGAAAAGAGAGAGTGAATTATTAAAAGAAAAAATTGCTCGAATAGAAAATGGACTCCAATCCAATTTACGGGTGCAATATGGGGATAGTGTAAGTATTCAATATCATCATATCGAAGACCGAATGAAGGAGTTAAATATTAAGGGAATAAGTATAGCTGTTATGAATAATGGGGTGATTGAATGGGCAAAAGGTTATGGTATGGCCGATTCTAGTGAAAATCGTAAGGTCACGACAAAGACCTTGTTTCAGGCAGGTTCCATTAGTAAACCTATTGCAGCAACCAGAGCACTTCAACTTGTGGAAGAAGGTCAGCTCAGTTTAGATGCTAACGTCAATGACGTTTTAAAACGTTGGAAAGTACCAGAGAACGAATTTACAACTAAAGAAAAGGTGACTTTAAGACGTTTGTTAAACCACTCGGCAGGACTTACCGTTCATGGCTTCCCAGGCTACGCCATAAACGATACCATTCCCAGCGTTGTGGACGTATTGAACGGCAAAGGAAATACAGATTCAGTTCAGGTCTTTAGAGCACCTGGTGAGAAAGTCGGTTATTCCGGAGGTGGTTACACGGTGATGCAGCTGATGCTTACAGATATTGAGCAGAAAAACTTTTCGGACATTATGCAAGAAGAGGTTCTTAATCCACTTGGTATGACCTCAAGTACCTATGAAAACCCGCTTCCGAAGTCTTATCATAATCTTGCAGCCGCAGGATACAAATCCGATGGTTCTCAAGTACCAGGAAAGTGGCATACTTATCCGGAAATGGCTGCTGCTGGACTCTGGACAACACCTTCCCAACTTTTGCTATGGGCAAAGGATATCCAAACCACCTATCAAAGTCAAAAAGACGGATTTTTAAAGACAAAGACTGTTAACGAAATGCTTACCGATTATGGAAATAATCAAGGTATGGGCCCTTATGTGGTTGAACATGTATTTGGGCATGGTGGCTCAGATGAAGGTTTTGTTTCTGACCTAAGAATTTGGAAGGAACATCCCATTTCTGTGGCTATTATGGTCAATTCGGATAACGGAAATGATATTATTAAAGAGTTATTTCTAAGCATCGCCCAAGAATATAACTTGCCAGGAGTCTACCCAAGACTAAGGAAGTATAAGGAGCAGTCGAACGAAGAACTATCGCGCTATGTTGGGGACTATCAATTTTCTGAAGATGCAACGGCTCAAGTGATTATAAAGGATAATGGTCTAGAATTTAGTGGAGGACTAGTAAGAAACCCCATTTATTTATTGCCAGAAACAGAGACCCTGTTCTTTAGTGCCAAAACGGGGTTATATTTTGAATTTGTTTTTGAAAATGAATCAGTCACAAATTTGAAAGTCGTCGGGTATAACGGCAAAAAAGTGAAATAGTAATTATTTTTCTAATAAGTGTAACAATTAGAAAACTAGGTCATCTTTAGTTTAAAATATGAACCATAGGCCATTTCTAATTGTGTTAATTTCAAACTAGAAATCGTATACGATATATCATTTGTCGATGCTAAAAAAAATTATTTTTAAAGATGAAGTCAAAAAAATTCTCTTGGAGCATATCCTTGTAGGTCATATTAAACCTGGGGAACGAATTTCACTTCCAAGGGTGGCTAAAGAATTAGACTTAAGTGTTACTCCCATTAGAGAGGCCTTAACGCAACTATCAGAAACGGGGATCGTTAACTACATTGCCAATAGAGGGTTTTTTGTAATGGAATTGTCAATTACGGAAGCCAAAGAGATCTACGACCTCATGGCGGTGTTAGAGCGTAATGCGGTTAAGAATTCATCGTATACCACAAAGCAAATCGAAGAATTAAGAGGTATAAATGGGGCATTTATACATGCTAAAAACGCTTTAGAAATGTTGGACTATGATCGCTTATTTCATCAAAAGCTCATCGAAACCTATAACAACGGATTAGCTGTTAAAATAATTGAAAATCTCAGGGTGAGAATTAGCTTGTACGATTATGCCTTTTGGAACCAAGACCAAAAGCTAAAGTCCATAGCAATGCATGAAAAGATCATTAATTATTTAGCTGCTAACGATGTTACAAAGGCCTTGACTCTTGTTGAAGCTAATTGGATTCAAGGTGTACAATACATCATTGATAAACTCGAAAAAAACCTATCAAAATAACTAAAACACGATTTTAATAATGAAAAAAACACTGTACACCATTGTCTGTCTCTTTTTATTAGTGAGCTGTAAAGAAGAAGAAATACATACCCTTTCTCCAGAAGCCTTAAAAATTGAGACTGAAGTTCTAAAACAAAAAGTACTATTTGATGCCCCAGGCATCGCCATAGGCTTGATTAAAAATGATACTATTGTTTACACAGGTGCTCATGGGGTACGAAGTTTAGATACAAAAGAGCCGTTAACAACACGTTCCCTGTTTCATATGGCATCAGTGTCAAAACCCTTTGTGGCCACAGCTATTGTCCAGTTGGTGGAGCAAGGAAAGATTGACCTAGATGAAAAACTAACGCATTACTTACCCTATTACACCATGGCCGATGCGCGTTATAAAGATATCACCATCAAGCAGATGCTTGCCCATACCTCTGGCATCCCCAATATCGATGATTATGAATGGGACAAACCCCAATACGATGATGGTGCGGCAGAACGCTATGCCAGAAGCCAAAACACAGAAGTACTGGATTTTGAACCAGGGACGCAATATAATTACAGCAATCCCGCTTTTGATATTTTATGTGATGTGATTGCCAAGACCTCAGGGATGACCTTTGAAGCTTATATGAAACAAAGCATTTTTGAGCCTATCGGTATGAAAAACAGTACCTTCCTTAAGCCTGAAGTACCTGAGGATTTAGCGACGCAACCCCATGTATTTGGTGATAGTCTTCAAAGTGAGGTGAGTGCTATTTATCCTTACAATCGAAGGCATGCCGGAAGCTCTACCTTGCATTCAAATGTCGAGGATATGTTGTTATGGGCACAGGTATATTTAAATAAAGGCATCATTAATGGTAAGCGGATATATAGTGAAGCTTCTTATGAGTTATTGACTGCTGTACATACACCAGAAGACCAAAGAAAAATTTGCTTAAGCTGGTTTCCTGGAAGAATAAACGAGTCACCTATTTACTATCATGGTGGCCAGGATACAGGTTTCAACAGTTTCTTCGGGTTCGTTCCGGAGCATAATACAGCCATTGTAATGATGGCCAATACCGATTATTTCTGGCGAACCAACAATGCAGCAATTATATTAAAGAATATCATTTTTGATGATACGCTTCGATCTCGTGCGCCTATTCACTTCAAGCTAAAAGACTGCATTCTTAAGGGCGGCATTGAAAAAATGAAAGCTATATATTTCGAAGAAAAGCAGAAATCACCACAAGACTATTATTTTAATGATGGGGAACTCGATGATTTGGGATATTGGCTTATAGATAGAAATCATTTGAAACCGGCTTTAGACGTCCTGCTATTTCAAACAGAAGTAGAACCAGACCATGCAGGTTGGGTCGATAGCGTAGGGGATGCTTACAAGGAGATGGACAGCATTGATTTGGCCATAAAATGGTACAAAAAGGCTTTGGAAATGAAACCCGATCAAGACTTTTCGAAAGAGAAATTAGATAAACTTCTCGCTAGTCAACCTAAAGGATAGAAAACTTATCTAAAGGTTTTAGGATGGGTCTTTTAAGCTTGGATACTGGCATTGTATTTGTTTGTAACAAATCCCTAAGTTTTACTACTTACAAGTAAAGGAATTATTAATCTTAAAAGAAAACAACATGATACAATATAAAGGAGTTCTGGTTTTAGGCGCTTTAATAGGTGCAGGTGTTGCTGTATTATTAGCACCAGACAAGGGAAGCGTAACACGAGATAAATTAAAGAAAGAGGGTAAAGAGGTTAAGGATCAAATAGTCAATGACTTTAATGAGGTTAAGGAAGATGTCTCAAAAGCCGCAAAGTCTGGTAAAGACAAATTTAAGGAAGACCTTAAAGAGTTTGCCTCTAAAACCAGTTATAAAACCGAACAGGCCATTACCTTTTTAGAAAAGCAATTAGCGATTCTAAAGGAGAAGAACAAAACCCTGCAACAACCGAGTTAATAGGTTTTTAACGAACTGTCATTCAGAGCGACTCGTTCAACGCAGCTTCTCGGCTACCGTAGCCAAAGCTACTATAGCGAAGGAAGCTAACGAAGTTGAAAAGCGAAGCATCTAATCTAGAGTAAATTAAAGAGATTCTTCAGTCATTACATTCCTTCTGAATGACATTTTGTTGTTTATGCTATGACCGATAACAATTTCTGCTTTATCTGTGGCCATTCATCTTTTAGAATGCCATAACAGCAGGTACTCCGTCTAAAGCCATCTTTCATCAAGACGTCTTTGCGCAAGATGCCTTCAAGGGTAGCCCCCAGTTTTTCAACAGCACGTCGTGATTTCTTATTGCGCTCATCGATTCTAAACTCTACCTTCTCAAATTCCAAAGTTTCAAATGCATATTGAAGCATTAAAAACTTCATATTCGTATTCAACCCCGTACCTTGAAAGTCGTGACCAATCCAGGTCCAACCAATGTGCAGTAATTTGTTTTTCCAGTTGATCAACCCAAAACGCGTAGAACCCGCATAAGCCTCTTTTTCTTTGTCATAGATGATAAACGGGATTATGGTTTTATGATAATAGCCATCCACGGCCAATTGTACATAGGCTCTTAATTTTTCAGGCGTTGAAATATCGGAAGGGGAATAGAAAATAAGATCTTTTTCTTGGGCTATAGCCTCGAGATGTTTGTAGTTGCTTAAATCTATAAGACTTAGTCTAGCTCGGTTGTTTTCTAAAGTTGGTGCTTTCATATGTTGTCATTCCTGCGAAGGCAGGAATCTATATTAATTTAGTGTTAATTTTTTGAGTGGATTCCTGCCTTCGCAGGAATGACAGCCTAAACCAAATCATTTATATAATCCACATTAACCACATGTTTGCCTTCAAAAGGACGTATGGTCAAGCGATCACCAAATAATTCTGTCGCACGTGCTGTCTCATCTGCGATTCTATTCTCATCCAAAAACTCGTCATCGGTACCGTAAATGAGTTTCACCTTTGTATGAGGACTTAAGTATTCAAAATCTTCTGCTTTTAACTCTTTGGGAATACCACCAGAATGCATCACCAATTGCGAACATTGTAGCTTTTTATAAGCTAGATAGCGCATGGCGACACTGACACCTTGCGAATACCCGAAAACGATAAGCTTAACATGATCTGGCAGTTGTTCCACCTCAAAAATCGCCTCGAAATAATTGAGGATATTCTGCATACCTGCCACGGTATTGTCTCGTGTTAACCAATTGGCCCCAACATGCATTTTGGGCTGAATATAATATTTGCTGGGCGCTTGTGGTGCTATAATATAGTTGTCCTCAGGATTCAAACCCTTAAAATAACGCAAGAAATAACGGCTCAGATAGCCCATGCCATGGCATACAAACCAGACCGTTTTAGTAGTCTCAGTAAGGCTATTCAAAGTCGAGTAGGAGTTACCTGTTTGATACAGGATTTCTTTTTCTTCTGAATTCATTATTCTTAGTAGTTTCAGTATTTTTGTAATCGATTTTAAAAATACGTTTTATATGCAACTATCTAAAGAAGAATTTTTGCAAAAAGCCAATGCCATATCCAAGAATACCTTGCTAGAGACCTTAGATATTGAAATGATCGATTTTGGTGAAGATTTTATAGTTGCGCGTATGCCGGTAACCCCTAAAGTCCATCAGCCAGATGGCGTTCTTCATGGAGGTGCTACAGCGGCGTTAGCCGAAAGTGTCGGTAGTTTTGCGTCCCATGTCTTTGTGGATTTAGAGCAATTTTTTGTTAGAGGTATAGAAATAACAGCAAATCATTTAAAGAGCGTTAAGGAGGGCTATGTATACGCAAAAGCAACATTTTTACATAAGGGCCGTACCACACAGTTATTGGATATTAGAGTGACTGACGAGGCCGATAATTTGGTGTCGATTTGCCGCTTATCAACAATTTCACTGCCTAAAAAATAGTTGATGACTATACATTCATTTTTTGAAACTTTAGAACATCAGTATCGTAATCAATTACCCTTTGTCGTCTATAGTAGACCGATCAATTCTATCATAAAGTGTTGGCTGCAAAAGGACGATGCCTTGCACACCACAAAAGATTTTTCAGAAAGTGGTTTTGTATTTGCGCCGTTCGATTTAAATACGCCAAGTGTTGTATTGCCCGAAGCCCATTGTGAACACCACAAATTGGAAATCGCAGCATTAGAACTAGAACAGGATTTTGAACCATCTTCCTTGGTGAATAAAGACAAAGCAGACCACTTAGATCTTATTTCTAGGGGTATTAGAACAATAAAAAATGGCGACTTAGAAAAAGTGGTCTTATCTAGAAAAGTCGAGAAACCATCAAGCTCTAATCACCCCATAGCGATTTTTAAAAGGCTATTCAATACCTATAAAAATGCTATGGTCTACTGCTGGTACCATCCTAAAGTAGGGCTGTGGTTGGGTGCCACACCAGAATTGCTATTCAAAGTAGAAGGAAAACGCCTTACGACCATTTCATTAGCAGGAACGAAACCCTATTCTGAAAACGACCAGTTACCCTGGACCGATAAAGAGTATGAAGAGCAACAAATCGTGACAGATTATATTACGGAGCAAATCGCACCTTATGTCAGTCAAATAGACATTTCAAAGGTAGAAACCGTAAGAGCAGGTAATCTCTTACATCTCAAGACCTATATTATTAGCATGATCAAGGACGATTGCAGCTTAAAATCTATAATCGAAGCTTTACATCCTACACCGGCAGTTTGTGGTTTTCCAAAACAGCAAGCGAAAGACTTTATTTTAAAACATGAAGTTTACCATCGGGAATATTATACAGGATTTCTGGGAGAACTCAATTTAAAACAATCTAAAACTAGAAATACCAATCGGAGAAATGTTGAGAACAATGCCTATGGCATCGTTAAGACCCATTCTAATTTTTATGTGAATCTGCGCTGCATGCAGCTTAAGGACGATACCGCCATCATTTATGTAGGAGGTGGAATTACAAAGGATTCAGTGCCAGAAAATGAATGGGAGGAAACCGTGAACAAAACTAAAACAATCGTTAACGTTTTAAGCTAAAATAAAGAGATTCCTTATTTTTGTAGCTTGATGACATATTCCAATATTCCCTTATCCCAAACGGTAGTGACCTTATGCAAAACGCATAATGTAAAGCATATTATAATTTCACCCGGGAGTAGAAATGCACCCTTGACCATTGGGTTTACTAACGATGATTTTTTTGAGTGTTACAGCATAGTCGATGAACGCTGTGCCGCATTTTTTGCCCTTGGAATTGCCCAACAACTACAAGAACCAGTGGCCGTAGTTTGCACCTCTGGTAGTGCCTTGCTCAACTATTACCCGGCAATTTCAGAGGCGTACTACAGCAATATACCATTGGTGGTGTTGTCTGCTGATAGGCCAAAATATTTAATCGATATTGGTGATGGGCAAACCATAAAACAAAAAAATGTTTATGGAGAGCATGTCTTGTATAGCACAAATTTGAAGTTAGACCTCAAGGAAGAAGAACATCATGGAACAGATGAGGAATTGCCTATTCTTAAGAGTATTGAAAATAAACTTGAACACTTTTTAGGACTTCAGAAAGGGATTCAGACTTATAATGAATCGGAGGTGCATGAGGCTTTAACCATATCTAGAATAAAATCGGGACCAGTACATATTAATATTCCCTTTGAAGAGCCCTTATATGATACCGTCGATGAATTGACGATCAACCCCAAACCCTTTAGTCTGAAAGACAGAAAAGAAACAGTTGATGACTTTGAAATTGAAAGTCTTTTGGATGTTTGGCAGGCTGCTAAAAGAAAAATGGTTTTAGTTGGGGTGCATCAACCTAATTCGATAGAAGAGCAATGGCTACAAGAATTGGCCAATGATGGTAGTATTTTGGTCTTTACAGAAACGACCTCTAATTGGCATCATCCAGATTTTTTCCCTGGAATAGACAAAATCATTGCGCCTTTGGGCGACGAGGAATTTAAAGCACTTCAGCCGGATATTTTATTGACCTTCGGGGGTTTAGTGGTATCCAAAAAGATTAAAGCATTTTTACGAAACTACAAGCCAAAGTACCATTGGCATGTCGATTTATTTAGAGCGAATGATACGTTTTTTAGTTTGGATAAGCACATAAAATTATCGGCCAATACATTTTTTGCGACATTTTTTCCTCGGATAACGGTACATACAAAAAGCGATTATAAGACCTATTGGTTAGCTGTAAGACAAAGACGTCGTAAGCGCCATGAGGATTATATAAAGACCATTCCATTTTCGGATTTTACGGTTTTTGATGCTGTATTAAGGCGTATTCCTGAGCAAAGTCAATTACAGGTAGGAAATAGTTCTGCCATTAGATATACGCAATTGTTTCAATTGCGGAACGATGTTACCGTGTTTTGCAATAGAGGAACCAGTGGTATTGATGGTAGTACAAGCACTGCCATTGGTGCAGCAGTGGTCAGTAAAAAGCGCACTACATTTATTACGGGCGATTTGAGTTTCTTTTACGACAGCAATGCATTATGGAACAATTACATACCCCAAAGTTTTAGAATTATTCTTATCAATAATCAAGGTGGGGGAATTTTTAGGATTTTACCGGGACACAAGAACACGGAAAATTTTGATATGTACTTCGAAACCAAACATCAATTAACGGCGACTCAGCTTTGCGATATGTATGGCTTTGACTATATAAAGGCCACAGATGATACCTCTTTAAATTCAGCTTTGGAATCTTTTTACAATGCTTCAGAACGCCCTAAGTTACTGGAGGTATTTACACCATCAACGCGCAATGATGAAATCCTTTTAAACTACTTTAAATTCATAAAATAAATTTTAGGCTAAATATGATTTCGTGTGACGCGCCTATTTTTTATGTGTCTAAAAAATATCTTACCTTTAGTGAGACAATATATTTAACCTATAAACAAGTAACAACATGAGTAAAAGAGATGAATTAATCGCCAAGTATGCTGCAGATTTAAAGGAAAAATGTGGTGTAGATGCAGATATGGATCTATTAACCAAAGTAACCATTGGCTTAGGACCTTCCATTTACAATGCCGATTCGTCTACAGTATCAGGTTCCGACGAAAAAGAACTAGCTACGGTGAAGAACAATTTTCTAATCAAAAAATTAGGCTTAAGTGAGAGCGATGGCTTAGATGGTGCCATTGCATCTGTTATGGATACCTATGGACAGTCTAATAGAAATAAATACAGAGCGGTTGTCTATTACTTGTTGGTAACCCATTTCAATAAAGCATCTGTTTACTAGTAGATTACACTCGTAAATCATAAACTTCAACGCTGTAATTCATCAATTGCAGCGTTTTTCTTTGTCTAAATTTCGTTTTAGTATGTCGCTAATATCAATACCTTTGTGCCATGATACATTTAGGCGAATACAATACATTAGAGATTTTAAGGGATACAGAACCTGGCTTGTTTCTGGGTGATGGGGATCAAGACGAAGTTCTATTGCCTAATCGCTATGTTCCAGAAACATTCGAGATCGGTGACCAGCTAGAGGTATTTGTTTATCTGGATAATGAGGAACGCCCTGTAGCTACCACAGACCAACCTTATATAAAGAAAGGGGATTTTGCAGTATTGCGCTGTAACCAAGTGACCAAGTTTGGAGCTTTTTTAGATTGGGGTCTCGTTAAAGAATTGTTTTGCCCTTTCAAGGAACAGGCATTTAAGATGAAGGCTGGCGGATGGTATTTGGTCTATTGTTATTTGGATGAAGACACACAACGTCTTGTGGCTTCAAGTAAAACCAATCGCTTTTTAGACAATAAGGAATTAACAGTATCTCAGTTCGATGAGGTCGATTTGATTGTTTCTCATCCCTCTGAAATTGGTATGAATGTCATTGTCAACAAAAGACACTTAGGACTTGTCTTTAAGGATGATATTTATAAGGATATCAGTGTCGGTGATCGACTAAAGGGTATTGTTAAAAAAGTACGACGAGATAATAAGTTGGATATTTCCTTAAGCCAAATAGGTTATAGAAACATTGAGCCGAGTGCCGCATTTATTTTAGAAGTTTTAAAGGATAACAGTGGTTTTTTACCCCTTCACGATAAATCGAGTCCAGAAGTTATAAAGGAACAACTCCAAATGAGCAAGAAGAGCTTTAAAAAGGCGATAGGCTCGCTTTATAAAGACCGATTAATTTCAATTGATGCCAACGGAATCACTTTAATTAAGTGATAGCATAAGGCTTTCCTTAACTCTCCCGTATACCGAATTTAGGCACTCGTAGATATCTTTAAAGTGTATTTGCTGCGATTCGCAAAAGTTGTTTTCAATTTCCGCATCCATTTTACTAGCGTGATCATGGCTAACAACGCCATAGGCGATCATATTTGGTAAGGCTGGCTTTATTTCCTTTGCGTCCAACAAGGATATGGAATACGAATTGACACGATTGGCAATGAGACCAAAAGGCCGCGATTGCCCAAAATAACTAACTAGGTTATGTATGGTATCTCGCGCAGAAATCATATCTACATGAGTACTTTCATTAAACTCAACAACGGCGATGTGATTAAAAAAGTACAATACACCAACCTCAGTCTTTACTTCTTTTAATATATGTTTTGCAACATTTGAATCTGTGATGCTCATAGTCTTGTTTTAAAGGCTAACCGTTAATTCAGTAAAGCGATACTGCTCAATGTTATTAGAGCATAGTGAGGCTTAGGTCAATCAGTAAGAACTAAGGTTAGCAATTATAATCAATGCAAAATGGTCGCAAATATATTATGCTTGCATAATAAAATCAAATAAAAAAAGGCCTTTAATTCATTATTATTAATTCCTTATTTTTGCCATTAAAATATTGAAGAGAATGAGTCATATAGATTGGAAAATTGCCAAATCTTATGAGGATATAACATATCATAAATGCAATGGTGTAGCGCGAATCGCTTTTAACCGTCCTGATGTACGAAATGCCTTTCGTCCAAAAACAACATCAGAGCTTTATGATGCCTTTTATGATGCTAATGAAGACGTTAATATCGGCGTCGTGCTATTAAGTGCTGAAGGACCATCTTCAAAAGATGGTATTTGGAGTTTTTGTTCTGGTGGAGACCAAAAAGCAAGAGGTCACCAGGGTTATGTGGGTGACGATGGTTATCATCGTCTAAATATTCTGGAGGTTCAGCGTCTCATTAGGTTTATGCCAAAGGCAGTAATAGCTGTGGTTCCTGGATGGGCTGTCGGTGGTGGACATAGTTTACATGTAGTATGTGACCTCACCCTTGCCAGCAAAGAGCATGCTATTTTTAAGCAGACGGATGCCGATGTCACTAGTTTTGATGGCGGTTATGGTTCAGCGTATTTAGCCAAAATGGTGGGGCAGAAAAAAGCAAGGGAGATATTCTTCTTAGGTAGAAATTATTCAGCGCAAGAAGCTTTTGAAATGGGAATGGTCAATGCCGTAATTCCGCATGAAGAATTAGAAACTACAGCTTACCAATGGGCTCAAGAAATATTGGCTAAGTCGCCAACATCAATAAAAATGCTCAAATTTGCTATGAACCTCACGGATGATGGCATGGTTGGTCAACAAGTATTCGCTGGTGAAGCGACACGTCTCGCCTATATGACGGATGAAGCAAAAGAAGGTAGAGATGCCTTTTTAGAGAAGAGAAAGCCTAACTTCCCCAAAAAATGGATCCCTTAATCTATGAATTTGAATGAAAGAAATTAGACCATGGCTTTCTGCCATGAGACTTAGAACACTTCCCCTTTCAGTTTCTGGTATTATCTTAGGAACTTGTTTTGCCTATTACAATGGCCGCTTTAGTTGGTGGGTTTTGGTCTTGGCCATATTAACCACCATAAGTTTACAAATACTTTCAAATTTGGCCAATGATTATGGGGACAGCGTTAATGGTGCAGATAATAATGAGCGTGTGGGGCCAAGACGTGCTGTTCAAAGCGGTAGTATTACTCCAGAAGAGATGCTAGATGCCATAAAGTTTAACATTGTACTGGTCATTATTTTAACACTTGCCTTGATATGGGCGGCTTTCGGATCAACCAATTTTCTGTTTTTACTATTATTCGTGTTTTTAGGTGGCATCTCGGTTTATGCTGCATTAAATTATACTATGGGCGATGCTCCTTACGGCTATAGAGCCCTCGGTGATATTTTTGTGTTTATTTTTTTTGGATTGGTCAGCACTATAGGAAGCTACCTATTATACATGCACAAAATAGATCATGTTACGATACTACCTTCTATAGCATTGGGGTTATTGAGTGTTGGAGTTTTAAATCTCAATAATATGAGAGATTTAGATGCCGATGCCAATGCAGGGAAAATAACTATTGCCGTGAAGCTAGGCATTAAGCGAGCAAAACAATACCATTACGTTCTTATTATGGGGGCCATGTTCATTACCGTAGTTTTCTCTATTCTTTATTACGTAGCGCCTTATAATTTTTTATATGTGTTAGTGTTTTTGCCATTGGTGATCCATCTCAAGAAAATACGTGCGGCCAAACTACCCGATGATTTTGATGGTCAGCTGAAAGTTTTGGCCTTATCCACATTTCTTTTCGCACTTCTCTTAGGTGTTGGTTATATTTTATAGTAATTTTAGAGACAAGTTTAGTTCTCAAATTCCACAATAATGAAAATTACATTTTACGGACATGCATGTCTAGGTATACAAATTAAAGACACTCATATTCTTGTTGATCCTTTTATAACGGGCAATGAAAGAGCCTCGAGTATTGACATAGATAGTATTAAAGCCGATTATATTTTAGTTACTCATGCGCACCAAGACCACACGCTAGATGTTGAAGCCGTTGCCAAGCGCACAGGTGCTGTTATCGTTTCTAATTATGAAATAGTTATGCACTACCAAAATTTGGGATTGAAAGGTCACCCTATGAATCACGGCGGTTCATGGAAATTTGATTTTGGAAAAGTGAAGTATGTCAATGCCGTCCACACCTCTTCTTTTCCGGATGGAAGCTATGGTGGGCAGCCAGGCGGTTTTGTAATACAAGCAGATAAGACCTTATATATTGCAGGCGATACCGCATTGACTTATGATATGAAATTAATAGGAAAGCACTACGATTTGGATTTAGCCGTACTACCGATAGGCGATAATTTTACGATGGGTGTTGACGATGCACTCATTGCTTGTAGATTTATAGATTGCCACAGAATATTAGGGTATCATTATGATACTTTTGGTTATATAGAAATCGATAAGCCACAAGCCGTAGCTAAGTTCGATGCAAGATTAAAACGACTGATTCTTTTAGATATTGGAGAAAGTATGGAGGTGTAAGTTTTACTTCACTTTGCTTCTCATCACCAATTTGTGAATGAGTCGAGGGGACAGTCGTTTGACGTAAACTCCGAATTTTTCAAATTGCCCTATGTAGGCTTCAAATTTTTCTTTACGCATAGCTTTAATCATCTTTTTTACAAAGGTATTGACATCAAGACCGTTTTCTGTCATATCATCTTGATAGCCTTGTTCAGAACCATCGCCTGTTAAAGCATTACGAGCAATATTGGTATTGACAAAACCAGGGCAAATCATCGTAACTTTGATATGGTCTTTGCTATGCTCTAATCGTAAAGCATCAAAAAAACCGTGTAAGGCGTGTTTTGCACCACAATACGATGATCTATAATGTGAGCTAAATTTCCCCATAAGACTAGAGACAACTACATAATAACCTGATTTATTTTTAATAAAATGGGGTAAAAGTGCTTTGGATAAGGCCACGGTCCCCAAGTAATCGATCTCCATTAACTTTTTATCAACTTCGATAGACGTTTCTATAATAGGAGAGCGCTGACTGATGCCACCATTGTTGACCAAAATATCAATGCGATTGAAAAACGTGAGTGCTCTATCAACAACAGATTCCATTTCACTATAATGAGCTAAATCTAAGGTTAGAACCTTAACATTTTCGGGGTGCAGGCATTGTTGTTTTACCAGTTGTAGTTCTGCCGCTCTTCGAGATGATAAGATAAGTTTACAGTTATAATGGGATAAAGCTATAGCGAGTGCTTTACCAATACCACTCGATGCTCCGGTAATCCATATAACCTTATTTTCAAATTTAGTCTTACCCATTTTCGTTCAGCCACTCTTTTCGCAAATCCTCACTTATCTTTCCCGTGCCATCATGTTTCCATCCTGGGGGTTTTATGAAATACGACAAACGTTCTTTCAATGTTTTCCGTCCAGTAAGAGCATCCCTAAACATATATAACCATTCCATAAACGCTATTTTAACCGGGTTAAAGGTTTTTATATTCTTCACCAAACCATAGGTGACTTTTTCCTCCTTTAGCTCAGGTTGAAATGTACCGAAGAACTTATCCCAAATAATAAGGATACCTGCATGGTTACGATCCAGATAAATAGGATTACTGCCATGATGTACCCGATGATGGGATGGGGTATTAAAAACAGCTTCGAACCATCTTGGCATTTTATCAATAGCTTCCGTATGTATCCAAAATTGGTACAAAAGACTAATGGACATTTGAAGCATAATCATTGCTGGATGAAAGCCTAATAAAGGCAACCAGAGCCAGAAAATAAAGGTGTAAAAACTACCAGACCAAGTTTGTCTTAAAGCCGTGCTGAGATTATAGTGTTGTGATGAATGATGCACCACATGGGATGCCCAGAATAAGCGACATTCGTGCGATATGCGGTGAAACCAATAGTAGGACAGATCATCGGCAAAAAACAACAAAGCAAAAGACCACCAAGTGATTGGGGTTTCAAATAGTTTAAAATTGTCATAAACCCAAAAAAAGGCGAGTAATACGACGGCCTTACTCGCAAAACCCAAAATAACATTGCCCAATCCCATAGAAATCGAAGCCAAAGCATCCTTAGTTTCATAACCTTTTACATGCTTAAGCTGTGCTCTTGTAGTAACATATAATTCCAATGCCATGGCAAGTATAAAGAACGGAATGGCGTACAGAATGATGTTGGGGAAGTCCGGCATTTATTTTTCTTTAAAAATAAGATTTTTTAAAATAAACAGGCGTTAAAAAATGTCAGTTACGTATTTTTATACCTTAATTTTTGTCAGGTATTTATGAGATATAAATTTATTGTTCTATTGGCTTGTTTTTGCTTCAGTTTAAGCTATTCTCAAGTTGATGAATCGCAAACTGGTGCTTGGTACATGTACTTTTACAATCTTCAGCTTAAAAATAGCCAATTTGGTATTCAAGGAGATTTTCAATATCGGGATTGGCAAGGTCTCGGTGACATGGAACAATTGTTATTGCGTTCGGGTATGACCTTTTCCCCTAAAGGCTCCGGTATCATGTTTACCTTAGGGTATGCCAATATTACTACAGGCCAATTTGGTGAGAGCGATAGTACAGTTGGGGAAAACCGTATATATCAAGAAGCTTTGATTCCTCAAAAGTTGGGAAATCGATTCTATCTAACGCATCGCTTTAGATACGAACAGCGTTTTGTTGAAGATCAGGATTTTAGGACACGTTACCGCTACAACCTCTTTTTAAATGTACCGCTCAATCGCAAAACCTTAAATAAAAAGGCCATCTATGTTGCTTTATACAATGAACTGTTTATTAACGGACAAACCGACATAGGTGATGGGAGGGAAGTGCAACTCTTTGATAGAAATAGAACTTATTTAGGAGTAGGCTATGTTTTAAATTCTAAAATTCGTTTTCAATTGGGGTGGATGAATCAGAAAACGGTTAACTGGGGAAAGGGCCAATTGCAATTTAGTATGCATCACAATATATAGGATGATAAAAGCAAGCTACTACAGGTATGTCCTTAATTTTAAAAGACCTAGTGGAACGTCTAGAGGTATTATGACCACCAAGGAGACTTGGTTTATCATAATTGAAAATAATGACCGAAAAGGTATTGGCGAATGTGGTATTTTACGAGGTCTTTCTATAGATGATCGCCCAGATTACGAAGAAAAACTCAAATGGGTTTGCGCTAATATTAATATGGGCCTGGAAAGATTGGTCAGTGAGCTAGTCGAACTGCCGAGCATTCAGTTTGGTGTTGAAATGGCTTTTAAGTCATTAGATGGTACTGATGCTTTTACCTTATTTCCTTCAGCATTTACCAAAGGTTTCGACGCGATTCGTATAAACGGATTGATTTGGATGGGAGATGAGGCTTTTATGCGCGCACAGGTTAAGGATAAGATTGAAGCTGGCTTCGATTGTATTAAGCTTAAAATTGGGGCTATTGATTTTCAGACTGAATTGAATATTCTAAAATCCATAAGAAAAACCTTTTCCCCCTCTGATATTGAAATACGGGTTGATGCCAATGGAGCCTTTTCCGCTAACGAAGCTTTAGAAAAATTAAAGCGTCTTTCGGAGTACAAGTTACATTCCATAGAACAACCTATAAAACCTAAACAAACGGAGGCCATGGCTGAGCTTTGTGAAGTAACGCCTTTACCCATCGCTTTGGATGAGGAATTGATAGGAGTGTTTTCGAAAAAAGAGAAGCAAAACATGCTCCAAATCATAACGCCACAATACATTATTTTGAAACCTAGCTTAATCGGTGGTTTTTATGGAAGCCAACAATGGATTGATTTGGCAGAAGACTTAAATATTAAATGGTGGATAACCAGTGCCTTGGAAAGTAACGTAGGTCTAAATGCCATTTCGCAATGGACCTATACCCTTAAAAATACTTTGCCTCAAGGTTTGGGGACGGGCAGTTTATTTACCAATAATTTTGATTCGCCATTAAGCGTAAAAAATGGTAATTTGCATTACGATATAGAAAAGGATTGGAATTTTAATTTACAAGCATGAATTATATACAACAAGCTTATAAAGGACAACGGGAATTATGGATGTTTATCTTGACGACAATTTTAGTAGCAGGCATCTTTTTACTAAACTTTGTGGTGTACTTATTTTCCGATCCATCAGATTTGGATGCTGCTTATGAATTAATGAAGGGGCTTCCCTCCAGTTTGAGCTTAGCATTAAACTTGATTCCTTTTGCCTTTTTGTTGGGACTGCTGTTTTTATTGGTAAAATTTATGCATCAACGTAGTATTTTGTCTTTAACAACGGCAAGATCTAAAGTAGACTTTGGAAGAGTTTTCTTTTCTTTTATGATGATTGCAGTCTTTACCTTAGGGACCTTTTTTATTGGCTATTCCATAGATGCTTCTGAGATTGTTTATCAGTTTAACTTTAAGAAATTCGCTATACTATTTTTAGTGAGTATTGTTTTATTTCCTTTTCAAATCGGTCTTGAAGAATATTTGTTTAGAGGTTATTTAATGCAACATATCGGTGTCTTGGTTAAGAATAAATGGTTTCCTCTAATATTCACTTCTATATTATTTGGCATTGCGCATAGTGCTAATCCCGAAGTGGCTGCTATTGGTTTTTGGAAAATGATGATCTTTTATGTAGGTACGGGTTTACTGCTAGGTATTATGACTCTCATGGATGATGGGCTCGAATTGGCCTTAGGCTTCCATTTAGGGAACAACCTCTTAGCCTCACTTTTAATCACTGCCGATTGGACCGCATTGCAGACCGATGCCATATTTAAAAGTACGGCTGAACCTTCCATGAGTATAGTCTCTGAAATCTTAGTACCCGTTCTTGTGGTGTATCCTATTATGCTTATGATTTTGTCTAAGCGTTATGGCTGGAAAAACTGGCAAGAGCGATTATTTGGAAACGTATCAGAACCACCAAAAGAGGATTATAAAATTATAGAATAGATGACACCCAAATACGATAAAGTTCATAACCGATTTAAATTAAATGGTTTACATTATAGCCATGAGGATTTAAAAGAAGTGGCTTACAGCCTTATTAAAGAAGGTGAGGCTTATGAGAAAGTTACAGGTAATTTTTTGATTGATTGGCTCAATGATAATGATTACTTGCATGTGAACACCTCTGGATCTACAGGAAAGCCCAAACTGATAAAGCTAAAGAAGCAGGCTATGGTGAATTCCGCGATTGCCACTGGTGACTTTTTTGGTCTAGAGCCGGGGGATACAGCTCTAGATTGTTTACCAAGTCATTATATCGCCGGTAAAATGATGCTGGTTAGAGCGATGATTTTAGGTTTGGAAATAGATCATGTAGAGCCAAGTGCACATCCTATTTTCGATTATGAAAAGCAGTACGACTTTTGTGCTATGATTCCCCTACAGTTAAAACATACGATTAACTATACCCAAAATATTAAAAGCATAATTGTTGGCGGTTCTAAAATAACGCAACCTCTGCTAGAACGCATTAAGAGTAGCGATTCGAAATTCTATGAAACCTATGGTATGACCGAGACTGTCACTCATGTAGCCATAAGACGATTAGCGTCGCAGGTTTCTGATGGTGAAGCGCTATTCAATGCCTTACCTAATGTTACCTTTTCTCAGGACGACCGCCAATGTTTAGTGGTTAGGGCTCCAAAATTAGTAGATGAGCCTTTGGTCACTAGTGATATAGTAGACTTAAAGTCTGAAACAAGTTTCGACCTATTAGGACGTATTGATAATGTGATTAATTCTGGGGGTATAAAACTATTTCCAGAACAGATTGAAGACAAGTTACAGCCCGTCATCGATGAGCGTTTTATTGTCGCAGGAGAAGAAGATGATGCGCTCGGAGAGCGTCTGATCTTAATTGTAGAGAACCCTAGGGATACTGCAGAAAGTATTGCCAACAGAATCCGGTATATTAAAGGTTTGACTAAATACGAAGTCCCAAAGCATATTTATATTACGGATAAGTTTGTAGAGACTGTTAATGGTAAGATTCAGCGTAATAAGACGATAGCATCTGTTCTAGGGTAGTTAACTCACTCAAAAAGGGCGTTCCCTCATTTTTGGTTTTATTTTAGAGGTATGGCCTATAGTTTTATATAAAACTATAGGCCATACCATGAAAACATTTATTGATTCAATGCTTGCTTTAATGTGTTATCAAGTAAGCTCTTCCAAAAAAAAGACCATAGAAACGGAGTCTATTGCAATTAAAGACTTCATAAGCTTTATTCTTGAAAAATATCCCGTCGTAACGGATTCTATTCTGATTAGAAATATTACGTTTTTAATACAGACCTATGACAATAGTTTTAATGATGAAGAAAGGTTATTGCTCAAACAAGCCTTTAAATTAATCTCGGACAGACTAAGAGAAAAGGATGCAATTCGTGTTATTTCCTATGAAAAATATAACGGAGTTGTACTGGATTGGACAAGTCCGAAACAAAGCAAAAAAATATTGCATGCCATAGAGTATCCTGTACCTAGCACTGATTTTTTAGGGGCTAATGTTATTGAGTTTGCCTACAAGAATACAAGACAACAATTTATAAACGACTCTAAGAATTCTATAGTAAAGATCAACCTTCTTAACACTGAGGTAGCCGTTGAAAATGAAGAACCATTAGTCTATATGCCACGGCATGCGACTCCTGCACCAGCGGGAATAGTATTTTAGCGATACCTGCCATAGGTTTATTAAGGCTTCACTAAACGGAAAATTCAACCTCATAAGATTATAGAATCTGATCTTGAGGAGTTAACTCATCAAAAGGTCACTTTGGCTCATTATTGGTTTTTTCAGATTACAGCTGTCTGTAAGTTTACAGTAAACTTATAAGACAGTCATTATGAAAAACGTATTTATTTTTTTATGCATTTCTCTTTTTGCTTGGAGCGGCTATAGTCAAGAAAAAGAAATTTCAGGAACAGTAACTACTATCAGCGATGGTTTGCCGTTACCAGGTGCAAGTGTAGTTATTAAAGGAACATCTCTAGGAGTACAGACAGATATTGATGGATTATACACTATAAAAGCCAAGGTAGGTGATATTTTAGTTGTCAGTTATGTAGGTATGGAAACTGCCGAAGTAAAAATAGGAGATGCCAATGTATACGATGTGGCCTTAAAGGAAGACCAAAATGCATTGGATGAAGTTGTGGTGATTGGTTATTCTACAACGACAAAAGAAGCCTATACGGGTACGGCAGCCGTAGTATCATACGAAAATATCAGTCAACCTAGTAAATCGGAATTAAGAAGACAAAAAAAGCAAGCTTATCACAAAAAATTAGCAGATCAGATTCAATCTAACGCTGTTACTCAGACTTTGCAAGGAGAAGTTACTGGTGTTAATGTCATTGAGCGCAATGATAGTCCAGGTTCGAGTGCCCAAATAAGTATTCGGGGTTATAGATCTCTCAATGGACATCATCAACCTCTCGTTATCATAGATGGTGCAATTTCTACTAATAATATTGGTGATATAAACCCAAATAATATTGAAAATATTAATGTATTAAAAGATGCCAGTGCGACTTCTATTTACGGAAGTAGAGGAGCTAATGGGGTTATTCTTATTTCCACAAAGGGTAAAAAATTAAATATCCAAAAACAACCTTTATACATTGTAGATGGTAGGCCTATCAACAAAGCAAACAATTATGTCATCGAAGATATACCACAAACGGATATTGAAAGTAAAACGATTTATGAAGCTTCTGAAGCAAAGGATAAATTCGGGAAAATAGCCAAACATGGTTGCATTGTTATTACAACGCATCAAGGTAATTTTAGATTTAAAAATGAGAGCTACGCTTTAATACATGAAAATGATTTTGAGAAGACCTCTATATCTCCATTATCTACGTTTTCCATTGATGTAGATAAAGCCTCTTACAGTAATATAAGACGTATGATTAACAATGGTGCTTATATAGAACCTAATGCGGTTAAAATTGAAGAGATGATTAATTATTTCAATTATGACTATCCACAACCAACCGATGAGCACCCATTTTCCATTAATACTGAAGTCGTTCAAACGCCATGGCACCAAGATACGCAGCTGGTACGAATTGGCCTTCAAGGAAAAACGTATAAGAATGAAGAGCTACCAGCGTCGAACCTCATATTTTTAATTGATGTTTCGGGCTCTATGGATTCGCAAAACAAACTACCATTATTAAAAAGAGCATTTAAGCTTTTAGTGAATCAATTACGGGAAAATGATAAAGTATCTATCGTTGTTTACGCTGGTGCTGCAGGTGTTGTACTCGAGCCTACAGCAGGTAATCAAAAAGGTAAAATATTAAAAGCCTTGGATCATCTTGAAGCAGGAGGCTCTACTGCTGGAGGAGAAGGAATAAAACTAGCCTATAAATTGGCTGAAAAGCACTTTAAGAAAAATGGCAATAATCGTGTCATTTTAGCTACTGATGGAGACTTTAATGTTGGAGCATCCACTGATAAGGATATGCAAAACCTGATTGAAGAAAAGCGTAAATCTGGAGTCTTTCTATCCGTTTTAGGTTTTGGCTATGGTAATTACAAAGATTCAAAACTCGAAACATTAGCAGATAAAGGCAACGGTAACCATTCTTATATTGATAACATGCAGGAAGCACAAAAAGTTTTCGGTAAAGAATTTGGTGGAACTTTATTTACCATTGCCAAAGATGTAAAAATTCAGGTGGAGTTTAATCCCAATAAGGTACAAGCCTATCGTTTAATAGGGTATGAAAACAGATTATTGGCAGACGAAGATTTTATAGATGATACCAAGGACGCAGGTGAATTAGGAAGCGGTCATACGGTTACTGCATTGTACGAAGTAATCCCTGTTGGTCTAGAAAGTGATTATCTCAAAAAAACTCCAGAATTGAAATATACCAAAGTTGAAACATCAGATAATTATAAGGACGAATTATTCACAGTTAAATTTAGATACAAAAAACCAGATGGCACCAAGAGTATAGAAATGGTTCATGTTCAAGATACTAATGTTTCAATAGCATCCGAAGATATGAGTTTTGCTTCCGCTATAGCATTGTATGGTATGCAATTACGAAATTCCAAGTATTACAATAATGTCAAGCTAAACAAAGTCGTGGCTTTAGCTGAAAAAGGTAGAGGGCATGATAAAGATGGTTATAGAGCTGAATTTATTAGACTTGTTAAATCTTATAATTATCTCAAATAATTATTCGGAACATAAAAAACCCAATGCAAACGCATTGGGTTTCTCAATTTTATAAGCTAAATATTTAATTTCCCGCAGATAGATTCTTCATCTCTTCTTCAATCATTTCGTAGAACTCGTCAATCTTAGGTAGTACTATAATGCGAGTTCTTCTATTTTTTGCTCTATTTTCAGCAGTGTCATTATCAACTAATGGCACATGGTAACTACGCCCAGCAGCAATTAGCTTTTCAGGGTTTACCTCTAATTCTTCAAGGACTCTTACTACAGATGTCGCACGTTTTACACTCAAATCCCAGTTGTCTAATAAGGGTGGTTTGCTGTAAGGCACGTTGTCGGTATGTGATTCTACCATAGCCTCAAAATTTGGCTTTCCGTTAATAACGGTCGCCACTTTACCCAAAACTTCTTTTGCTCTGTCAGTAACGTTATAGCTTCCACTCTTAAATAAGAGCTTGTCTGCGATAGAGATAAATACCACACCTTTTTCTACATTCACTTCAATATCAGGATCGTTAATACCAACTTCTTTCTTTAAACTGGTAACAAGTGCTAAGGTTACACTGTCTTTTTTGCTTAAGGCATCCTGAAGTCTTGAGATTTTTAAGTCCTTCTCTTTTAAACTTTCTAATGATCTTTCAAGATTCTCAGCACCTTTTTGGGTTAATGTGGTTAGATTTCCCTTAGTGTCAATTAAATCTTGATTTGCCTTACGCAAATCAGCTAGTTGCTCCTTCATCGCCTCAACCCTTGCATTTGCCGCAGCCGCATCAGATAAACACGCATTTAATTTTACAGTCGCTGAGTTCAGTAAATCCTGGGTTTCTTTTTGCTTTTCTTCAAGTGCCAAATACTCCTTCTTCGATACACAAGATGCCAATAACAACATTGTGCATACACTCAATAACATTAATTTCTTCATAATCAGTTTTCAGTTTAAATTTTTAGATATGACAACTCAAAATTATAGAAAAGAAAAGATGGGCAAGCATGGATTAACAAAACTTTTAACAGTTTTATAAACAATCAAAATATTTTACGCTTTTTAATAAAATAAGACCAAACGATAGACTTGGTTTTGTAATAATGAGAACGTTTAGGTAATTGTTGGCGTAGCTTCAAAATCCGTCTCAAATTTCTATAAAACGAGGCATGTGCTTTGAGAATGGCAAAAAAGTATTTTGGTTTGAGTTGTAGCAAAAATCCTAGAGCCGCAATACCATCGAGTTTCATTCTCAGTATGGTTCTTATAAAAACATGTTTATCGGTATTTTTGACCAGTGTCAACAAACTATTCCTAAAATTGAGATAGGTCTTTTTAGGATTGGTATGGCTTAAAGTAGCACCACCGACATGATACACTGTTGAAGCCCCAACATATTTCACTGTGTAATTAGCATTAAAAGCGCGCCAGCACAAATCAATTTCTTCCATATGGGCGAAATAGGTCTCATCAAAACCATTTAAACGTTTAAAAACGGCGCTCCTAATAAAAAAACACGCACCCGATGCCCAAAAAATAGGGATGCTGTCATTGTATTGCCCTTTATCCTCCTCAATAGTGTGAAAAATACGTCCACGACAGTAAGGATACCCATATTTATCTATGAAACCACCAGCTGCTCCGGCATATTCAAAATGTGTTTTTTGCTTAAAATCTAAAATTTTTGGTTGAACTATAGCAATGTTTTCATCCGTATTGAATTCATTTAAAACCGGTTGTAACCAATCCTCGGTCACTTCAATGTCGCTATTTAATAAGCAGAGCAGTGGTTCTGTAATAGCTTTTAAGGCCTCGTTATAGCCTTTCGCGTAACCTCCGTTTTCGACATTTTGTATCAGTGTAACACTCGGGAATTTTTCGGATATTAAGGCTACAGAATCATCCGTCGAAGCATTGTCAGCAACATATATTGCCGCTTGATCGGAATATGCTATAACCGATGGCAAGAATTGTTCGAGCAATGGTTTGCCGTTCCAGTTTAAAATGACGATGGCAATATCTTTTAGCGTATACATTTATGCGGTTGTATAATCAGGGATATCTTTTAAAAACGTATAGCGTTTTGCTTCCGTATCCATTTGGCAATAATAGTGATTTATCCCATTAGTAACCATTAAGTAGTCTGCATTTAGTGCTAAATTATAGCGCGCAATTTGATCAAATGTGCCTTGATCGATTTTAATTGAATAAGATTTGCATTCTACAATTAAACGAATGCTCCCATTAGGATGAAACACAACGATATCATAGCGCTTTTTTAAGCCGTTGATGGTCAATTCCTTTTCTATATTGATGAGGGATTTAGGGTAGTTTTTGTTGTTGATGAGATAGTGTACACAGTGTTGTCGCACCCATTCCTCAGGTTGAAGAATGATGAACTTTTTCCGAATCACATCAAAAATAGAAACTTTATTTTCTGTACTTTTGAATCGGTATTCAAACTTGGGAAAGTTGAGTTCTTGCACTGCACAAAATTAAAATTATAATGTCACTTCGAGTGATTTTCGTAGAAAATTTATCGAGAAGTTCTCGATACTTTGACTAATGTCAAAACTCGAACTGACTTACAAATTAAGACTTTGGACGAAGTAAAACAATTAGTAGCTGATATTAAAAAAGGGAACCTGAAACCCCTCTATTTTTTAATGGGTGAGGAGGCCTATTACATTGACAAGATTTCTGATTTTATCGAATCTAATGTGTTGGATGAGGCCGAAAAAGGGTTTAATCAAATGGTGCTCTATGGCCGTGATGTATCTGTAGACGATATTGTAAGCAATGCCAAACGCTATCCTATGATGGCCGAACGACAGGTGGTCATTGTTAAAGAAGCCCAAGACCTCAGTAGGACCATTGAAAAACTGGCTCCTTATGCAGAAAATCCTCAGCCAACCACGGTACTAGTTATTAATTATAAGTATAAGAAGCTGGATAAACGGAAAGCTTTATATAAGGCGATAACTAAGCATGGCGGTATTGTATTTGAAAGCAAAAAGCTTTATGAGAATCAGGTGCCAGATTGGATCAGACGGGTTTTGAAAGGGCAAGGTTATGAGATTTCTCCAAAAGCAGCTCAAATGCTTGTCGAATTTTTAGGAACAGATTTGAGCAAGGTGAATAACGAACTCGATAAACTAAAAATTGTACTGCCAAAAGGCACACAGATTACACCAGAACATGTTGAAGAAAATATCGGTATCAGTAAAGACTTCAACAATTTTGAATTACGTAAAGCTGTTGGTGAGCGCAATGTGGTTAAGGCACATCAAATTGCGAAATACTTTGCCGATAACCCTAAGGATAATCCCATGGTGGTGACTGTGGCCTTGTTGTTTAATTTCTTTTCACAGTTATTGCATCTTCATGGGATGTCTGACAAGAATCCAAGGAGTGTCGCTTCTGCGCTAAGGGTGAATCCCTATTTTGTCAATGAGTATTTAGTCGCTGCACGTAATTATCCTATGAAAAAAGTAAGCTCGGTGATTGCGTTGTTGCGCGAATTTGATGTTAAAAGCAAAGGTGTAGGTGCCAATGCTGTTCCCCAAGGCGATTTGCTTAAAGAACTATTAGTTAGGATTTTAGGATAAGCCCCTCAATTAATAATCAATCGCTTCGATATGAGACTTCCGGTGCTACTGTCTTCAATTGTTACTAAATAGACGCCCGACTTTAGGTCAGATATATCAATGTTTTGTTGGTTTGAAGCTTTGACATTTTGCCCTGTGATGTTATATATTTTTGTTTTTAGATCGCCCTTACTCAACCTAATAACAGACGTTGCTGGATTTGGATAAAAGTCCATATCCAAGTGATCAATTTCAGGAATATCTAAAGTCGAAATATTAAAACTATACAAACCAGAGGCATTGGGTGCGCTTTCTTCAGCTGTTATATAATATTCATTAGCGTTAATTGGAGTAATAGCCTCGATTTGAAATGAAAAATTGGCAGGCACATTCACGGCGCTTTTAATAACGCTTCCATTGGAAAATAGCCCTGAACTAAAACCACTTAGTTGAACTAAAAAGGCACCACTTATATCATAGCCAGTTAGAAAAATACTGTTGTCTGATGCATTGTAAGTTGCACCAGAAATTAGACCTTCTGCAGTTATACTATCCACATTAGAAATACTGTATGTGCCAGGGGTTTTTGGTAATTGGTATATGTCGGTGTTACCGTTTAGCCAGTTTTTTGAAAACACATACAAACTATTATTGTAATGAATTAAACCTTCAGCGTCGAAATTGGTAGCTAAGGGGTTTGGTGTAAAATCAGTTTGATTGCTATAGCTAAAGTTAATGATATCCGCAGTAACGGAAGTACTCGTAAAATAGTCAATAATTGAAATTCTATATACTTTTAGATCTGTTCTATCACCTCTGAAGTTTCCAAAATCTCCAATATAAATATAGGTACCATCATGAGTTAAATCTTCCCAATCTTCATTTGTGGCATTGGTAATGGTTACCGTTCTTGTAACCATGCCTGTTGAAGGATCGATATCAAATAATTGGTTGGTATTAGAACTGTCGTTGTGGGTTATCAGTGTATTACTGAGATATAATAACCCTGAAGTTTCATTGACTGTGGCTTCGAGTGCGGTTTCTAATGTCAGTTCTTGTGCACCAATAGATAGAATTAGGAAAAATGAAATGACACTAAAATAAACGGATACTCTCATAACTAGTTACTGAGGCTTAAATGTAGTTATTCTTATCATTCAACTTGCAAAAACTATATGAGCCACGCTTATTTAGGACGAAATGTAAAAGTTGACAGATTTTATTTATCATTAAAAATCTAAAATGCGATGATAGTGTAGGAGCTCATCATTACTTGTTGGTAATTTTCCAACACCTTTTAACTGAAAGCCTAGACGTTCTAAGAGCCTTCGGGACGCCATATTCTCCTCTAATGTATAACCGCTCAATTCGGTTAAACTGTAATTGTGTCGCGCTTCTTGTACGAGTTGGTTTGCCGCCTCGAAAGCATAACCTTGACCATGATAGTCGGGCAGGAAAGCAAATCCAATATCTGGGACCTCTTTTCCTTCTCTATGATACACACCGCAGGTGCCAAGTTTTATATCATCTTGTACTCTAATGACGACATTATTGGTATAGCCATGTGTTTCTAATTGTGAAAAGGCTTTTTCTTTGATATAAGTTTCAGCGTCCTCTATAGTTCTTACATTTCGGTCTCCGATAAATTGAATCCACAACGGCGTATTCATTAGCTCCAATATAAATGGCGCATCTTCTACAGTAACAGGTCTGATGTGAAGTCGTTGTGTTTGGAATGATTTAGTTACTGTCATAAGCTTCCTAAAAGTATTTTTATGTATTGCTAAGTAATATGTTATTTTTACATAGCAAAATATACTGAATTAATAATTCATGAAAATATTCTCTAAAGCGCAAATTTACGAAGGTGATAAATTAACTACTGAGCGCCAAAACATATCCTCGGCCGATTTGATGGAGCGTGCCGGCACCCAAATATTCAATTGGATACATATGCGTATGCAGGGAGCCCAAGTGCCTATTCACGTGTTTTGTGGTATAGGCAATAACGGAGGTGATGGTCTGGTATTGGCTAGACATTTAATAACGCACGGTTATAATGTCATTACCTATATCGTTAATTGCAGTGATAAACGTTCTAAGGATTTCTTAATTAATTATGATCGTATTAAAACTGTGACCAAGGACTGGCCAAAAATGCTCAGCTGTGGTGGTGACTATTCCGATATTGTGATTGAGGAAAGAGACATCATTGTCGATGCCATATTTGGAATCGGTCTTAATCGTCCTCCTAATGATTGGGTGCAAGAATTGTTTCAAAGGTGGAGAGCGTCAAAAGCATTCACCTTAGCTGTCGATATCCCTTCAGGCTTGTATACCGATAGAGCCGTGGAAGACGAAAATGCTGTCGTTCATGCCAATTATACGATAAGCTTTCAATCGCCTAAGCTCGTATTCTTTTTACCCGAAACGGCAAAATATACGCAGCAATGGGAAGTTTTGGATATAGGTATTGATAGAGATTACCTTATGCGAACCGAAACCGAAGCTGAGCTGATCTCTAAGTTTGAAGTGATACCTCTGTACAAACCTAGGGATAAGTTTGCGCACAAAGGGGATTTTGGACATGTACTGATTATTGGCGGTAGTTATGGAAAAATAGGAGCGGTTAATTTGGCAAGCAGAGCTGCTTTGGGCTCTGGCGCGGGTTTGGTTACAGCTTACATACCCAAATGTGGCTATCACAGTCTGCAGACCTCGTTTCCGGAGGCTATGGTCATTACAGACACTGAGGATGATGTCATAAGCCAAATAGATTTTGATATCCAACCAACAGTGATAGGCATTGGTGTCGGACTAGGAACAGCCGATGAAACGGCTAAAGCCTTCGAAACTTTTTTAAAGAATAATAAGATACCTCTAGTGATAGATGCCGATGGCTTAAATCTATTGTCCAAAAAGAAAAGCCTCTTAAGTGCTTTACCTGAGCAGAGCGTATTAACACCACATCCCAAAGAACTCGAACGGTTAGTAGGGACGTGGTCCGACGATTTTGACAAACTCAAAAAAGTAAAAGACTTTTCTAAAAAGCATAAGGTTATTGTGCTTATAAAAGGAGCCAATTCTATTACGGTTTTTGGGGACAAACTATACATAAACACCACAGGCAATCCCGGTATGGCTACAGCAGGAAGTGGTGATGTCTTAACAGGTATTATTTCGGGTTTAATAGCACAGGGCTATGAGCCTTTAGGCGCAACTATTTTTGGGGTTTATTTGCATGGGCGATCAGCCGACATCTCTTTGGAAGATTTCGGGTATCAGAGTTTAATTGCGAGCCATATCATTGAGACCATTGGCGAAGCTTATATAGATTTGTTTAGACAACCCGAGCAAACTGAAGCAGAGGAATCGAAAGAAGAGCAATAAAAAAAGCCTTCCGACTGGAAGGCTTTTTTTGAATCAGGGAAGCACTATATTTTTAATTCTTCTAGCATCTTTACTAATTTCGGATTGGAAGGTCTAGGGGCGTCAGCACTGACAATATTTCCATCTGGGTCTATTAAAATAAACCTCGGAATCCCTTCAATGGCATAATCCTTAACAAATTTAGAATTCCAATCATTATCGGCCATAAGTTGTATACCTCCTAATTCCTTATTTTTTACCATGTCCACCCAAGTATTGTGATCCTTAGCACGGTCTATTGAAGTACTTACAAAGGCTATATTCTTGCCATGAAATTTCTTCTCTACCTCCTTAAGTGAAGGAATCTCTCTGATGCAAGGGCCGCACCATGTAGCCCAAACATCAACGTAAACGTATTGGCCTTTTAATTCTTCTAATGACGTTGTACCCCCTTTGTGATTTTCATACTCAACAAATTGAGGCGAAGGCATACCTTTAGCCAACTTTTTAACCGTATTGTATTTAGAGGTTAGTGCCTCTTTATATTTGTCGTCAGTTGACATTGCCATGAGGCCATTGTAATAGGCTTCGTTATGTTCATTGCTAGGTGAAATATTGTAATTAAGCATATTTGCCAAATCTTTTTTCAAAGCCGTAAAACCAGTGGCATTAATGCTCTTAAAAACTTCGGAAGGATTCTCAGACTTACTAATTTTATCGGCATAATAACGCTGTACTAATCGCTTATAGGTGTCAAAAGCTTTGTAGTCTTCTTCATTGGTGTAATCTAATTCTTCTAAGGTTCTAGAAAAATCTTCAGAAGGTTTAAACACTTCTTTTTTAGCATAATAGCTATGGGCAGAAGCATAAGTCTGTAAATAGGTTAAGTACTCATAACCCATATTTTTTTCTTCCAGACTTCTAAATTCGGCACTGATGTCTTGTGCTGCTTTTAAAAAATCGGCCTTCGAGCTTTTCACCTCGTCCATCATGGCAAGAAAATCGCTTTCCTCCATAGCATAAAGCTCAGCAAAGTTGATGTCTAAGTTTTCTTCGTTTAAAAATTTAGCCGCTAAGAAATTATTATTCTCGGATCCTATACCACTGTATGTTATGGTCTCATCAAATTCTTTAGTATCTAAAGACACTTTAATGTCATCACCAGGGCTAAGATACATAGCGGAGCCTTCTCGTCCATGGTTGAGTGAATAATAGCCACTTTTTATGTTAAGTGTATCTGCAAATGTTCCTTCATCGGTTAGGGGAATTTCTTTAACTTTTTCTCTTCCATGGTATACCGTAACCACTTTATCGGCGGGATTTTCAATTTTGCCAGAGAACAAGGCATAGTCGATCTTAGGCTCTTCTTTACATGCAAATAGAGATAAGCCAATGCAAAGGGTCAATAATTTTTTCATAATTGGAGATTTATTTTAATCAAAAATAATGATAATGAGATGAAATGAAAGAAATATTGAATGATTAACATTTTTTTGTCAAACCAATAAAATATTCTCAATTTTGAGGCTAATAATTTAAGATTTATGAATGATTATCACGTTATCTCTTCTGAGGCCTTAGATATTGTTACGATTTACAACATTTTCAAAGAGAAAAAGAAGTTAAAACTCTCTGAAAAATCCATAGAAAAAATAGTGGCATGCAAGGCGTATCTCAATGATAAATTGGCAAATAACAAGAAACCCATGTATGGTATTAATACAGGTTTTGGGTCACTATATAATGTTAAGATATCTGATAACGATCTCACAAAACTTCAAGAAAATTTGGTAATGTCTCATGCCTGTGGAACAGGCGAGCGCGTTCCCGAATCTGTTGTGAAGGTCATGTTACTCTTAAAAATTCAATCTTTGAGTTATGGGCATAGTGGTGTACAATTAAAAACCATAAACCGACTTATCGATTTTTTTAATAATGATATCTTTCCTTTTGTATTTACCCAAGGTTCATTGGGAGCTTCAGGAGACCTAGCCCCTTTAGCACATTTGGCACTACCACTTTTAGGAAAGGGGAGTGTTGTGCATGAGGGCAAGCACTATGAGGCGGCCGAACTTTTGGATCAGTTCGATTGGGAACCGATTAAGTTGCAAGCAAAAGAAGGACTGGCCTTATTAAATGGAACACAATTTATGAGTGCCTATGGTGTTTATCTATTATTGATGTCCCATAAAACATCCTACATGGCAGATATTGTTGCTGCTATTTCCTTAGACGCCTTCGATGGCCGGCTAGATCCTTTTCATGATTTGGTACATGAGGTGAGACCACATCCAGGACAACGAAAGGTAGCAAGACGTTTTAACGAACTTCTTGAAGGAAGTGAGCTTATTTCTAGGGAAAAGGAACACGTGCAAGATCCTTATTCATTCCGTTGTATTCCTCAAGTACACGGGGCAACGAAGGATACCCTGGACTTTGTGGAAAAAGTCATCTTAACCGAAATCAATTCGGTTACGGATAACCCCAATATTTTTAGTAATGAGGATTTAATTATTTCGGGGGGAAATTTCCATGGCCAACCATTGGCATTGGCATTAGATTATCTAAAAATCGCCATGGCCGAAATTGGAAATATTTCTGAACGTCGAATTTTTCAGTTAGTCTCTGGTTTACGGGGTCTACCAGCATTTTTAGTGGAAAATCCAGGTCTAAATTCAGGGTTTATGATACCACAGTATACCGCAGCGAGTATTGTAAGTGCCAATAAACAATTAGCGACCCCAGCCAGTGTCGATAGTATTGTTTCCAGTAATGGTCAGGAAGATCACGTAAGTATGGGCGCCAATGCAGCTACACAAGCCTATACATTGATTAGAAATGTCGAGCGCGTCATTGCCATAGAACTGATGAATGCTTCACAAGCTATTGCGTTTAGAAGGCCTTTAAAAACATCACCCTTGCTCGAGTCTTTTTTAGAGTATTATAGAAAAGTGGTACCGTTTATAAAAGAAGATGAAGTGTTACATGATGATATTGAGGCCTCAATTCAATTTTTGAAAGATGTCGACATCGAGGTCGAAGAGTTATTTCTCAATAATTATGGGGTTGAGAAACACTAAGCTAAAATAGGATATAGTCATATCTCGATAAGCTTATTGGCCCAGTCCACGGCATCTTCCAAGGTTTTAAAAATTTCAAAAGGTTTTTTGAAAAACATTTGTTCTATCTGGGCATTAACCTTGGCTTGGTAATTTTTTGAAACGACAGCAAAACCCTTTAAATTTTCAATTTTTGCGGTTTCGAGATAAATGATCGGATCTACCGAATAGGAATGGATTCTGTGGGCAATATATACGAAAGGACGCTCGGGATAATAGGTATGGGTGATATCCAACAGAACATCATTATATTCTGGTGTGATATTCGCACCTTCTTTCATAACAACGACAAGATAATTGTCATAAATCGTCATGTCACAAAAGTCGAGACTAAGAGTTTCTTTCATGACTAAAATGTACTTACGTTATGTTAAGATAAGAAAAAACTCCCTCAAAATGAAGGAGTTTCAGCTATTTTTAGTCGTACTTTAGTTACGATTCAGTGGTCTTACTAGAACTTTTGACCTTAATCTTAAGTTCATCATTTTTGGAATCTAAATCCATGGTTATCGTATCACCTTCTTGGATTTTTGCATTGATAATCTCTTCTGCTAAAGCATCTTCAATATACTTTTGAATGGCTCTATTTAGAGGTCTCGCTCCATATTGTTTGTCGAATCCTTTTTCTGCAATGTAGTCTTTGGCTTTATCTGTTAATTTAAGCGTGTAGCCCAATTCCTTGATTCTCGAAACTAATTTTACTAATTCAATATCAATAATCTTATTAATATCTTCCTTTTCAAGTGTATTAAAGACGATAACGTCATCGATTCTATTTAGGAATTCAGGTGCAAAAGCCTTTTTAAGAGCATTCTCAATAACAGCTTTTGCATAATCAGATTCCTGGGCTTCTTTTGCAGATGTCCCAAAACCAACACCAGTACCAAAATCTTTAAGCTTTCTAGCACCAATATTAGAGGTCATAATGATAATCGTATTTCTGAAATCAATTTTTCGACCTAAACTATCGGTTAAGTAGCCATCATCGAGCACCTGAAGTAACATGTTAAATACATCTGGATGTGCTTTCTCAATTTCATCCAAAAGCACCACCGCATAAGGCTTACGTCTTATTTTCTCTGTAAGTTGGCCGCCTTCTTCATAACCCACATAGCCCGGAGGTGCACCAATAAGTCGAGATACTGCAAATTTTTCCATGTACTCGCTCATATCTATACGCACCAATGCTTCATTGCTATCAAATAATTCGTGTGCCAGTACCTTTGCCAATTGTGTTTTACCCACACCGGTTTGACCTAGGAAAATAAAGGACCCAATCGGTTTGTTAGGATCTTTTAGTCCAGCTCTATTGCGTTGTATCGCTTTAACGACTTTTGCTACAGCATTATCCTGACCAATCACTTTACCTTTGATAAGGTCTGGTAATTGGGCCAATTTATTCAGCTCGGTTTGTGCAATCTTATTTACAGGAATCCCTGTCATCATAGAGATAACATCGGCCACATTATCCTCGGTGACAATTTCTCTGTGTTGTTTGGTTTCTTCTTCCCATTTTTCTTGAGCAGAAGCCAGTTCCTTTTCTAAACGCTTTTCATCATCTCGAAGCTTGGCTGCTTCTTCATATTTTTGTTTCTTAACAACACTGTTTTTCGTTTCCTTTACTTCTTCCAAACGCTTTTCTAACTCTAAAATCTGCTTCGGCACATCAATATTAGTGATATGAACACGAGAACCTGCTTCGTCCAGAGCATCAATGGCTTTGTCTGGTAAAAAGCGTTCCGTCATATAGCGATTGGTCAACTTCACACAAGCTTCAATAGCCCCATCGGTATAATCTACATTATGGTGCTCTTCATACTTACTTTTAATGTTGTTCAATATTTCTATGGTCTCTTCAACCGTGGTTGGTTCGACGATGACCTTTTGGAAACGTCGCTCTAGTGCACCATCCTTTTCGATATACTGTCGGTATTCATCAAGGGTGGTAGCACCAATACATTGAATTTCGCCTCTCGCTAGTGCGGGCTTAAACATATTTGAGGCGTCTAAACTACCAGTTGCACCGCCAGCACCTACGATAGTGTGAATCTCATCAATGAAGAGGATAATGTCATCATTCTTTTCCAGTTCGTTCATAACGGCTTTCATACGTTCTTCGAACTGACCTCTATATTTGGTCCCGGCGACTAGGCTTGCCAAATCCAAAGTCACGACCCGTTTGTTAAAAAGGGTACGTGATACTTTACGCTTTACGATTCTTAGCGCTAATCCTTCGGCAATAGCCGACTTACCAACACCTGGTTCACCAATTAATAAGGGATTATTCTTTTTGCGTCTACTCAATATTTGAGACACGCGTTGTATTTCTTTTTCCCGACCCACAACAGGATCTAATTTTCCTTCTTCGGCAAGTACGGTTAAGTCTCTACCAAAGTTGTCCAAAACGGGAGTTTTAGATTTTTTATTTGTTTTGCTAGACTGACTGCCACCAAAAGGATTTTGTTTCGCATCCTCTTCTTCCTCATTGATATCATCATCAGAGAAAGATTCTGCTTTTGGCTCGTCTAAATAATCTTCTTCGCTTGTAATCATAGATTTAAATTCTTCTTTTACGTTATCATAGTCAACTTTAAGTTTATTCAATAACTTAGTCGTTGGGTCATTTTCATTTCTTAAAATGCACAGTAATAAATGTGCGGTATTTATTGAAGTGCTTTGAAACAACTTGGCCTCTAAAAACGTTGTTTTTAAAGCGCGTTCGGCTTGTCTCGTTAAGTGCAAGTTCTTCTTTTCGTTAGATGTCGTTGTGATATTGGGATTCGCCGGACTCAAAATCTCAACTTTTCGTCTTAAGTGGTTAAGATCTACATCTAGGGAACTCAATATATCTATAGCTTTTCCGTTACCATCACGTAAGAGTCCGAGCATTAAGTGTTCGGTGCCAATAAAATCATGGCCCAAACGCAATGCTTCCTCCTTGCTGTAAGCTATAACATCTTTAACTCTTGGGGAAAAATTATCGTCCATAGTAAACTCCTTTCTGCATTAAAAATAGTAAAAACATATTATCTAATGGTCAAAAACCATACCTTAAATTTAAGGCTTAAACGAATAGACTAAAAAAGCACTTTAAATCAAAGCAAATTAACGGATACTTATTAACGAAAAAGATATCAAAAATTGTTAATAAAAACTACTAAAAACAAGCTTTAAATTCACCTCAAACACTACTAAATTGGTTATATTAGCACGTTTTGAAAACCTATGAAAACTAATTAAATTTACTATATGGCAGAAGGAGAAAAACTCATTCCAATTAACATTGAAGATGAAATGAAATCAGCCTACATTGATTATTCAATGTCGGTCATTGTGTCACGTGCGCTTCCAGATGTAAGAGATGGTCTAAAGCCCGTTCATAGAAGGGTGCTTTATGGCATGCATGAATTAGGTGTTAGAGCAAATACGGCACATAAAAAATCAGCGAGAATTGTTGGTGAAGTTTTAGGTAAATACCATCCGCATGGCGATACTTCGGTGTATGATACCATGGTACGTATGGCTCAAGAGTGGAGTTTACGATACATGTTAATTGATGGGCAAGGTAATTTTGGTTCTGTCGATGGAGATAGTCCTGCAGCAATGCGTTACACAGAGGCAAGAATGCAAAAGATTTCTGAGGAAATGTTGGCAGATATTGACAAAGAAACGGTAGATCACAAACTCAACTTTGACGATACGCTCGAAGAGCCCACAGTGTTACCGACGCGTATTCCAGGATTATTGGTCAATGGAGCTTCTGGTATAGCCGTTGGTATGGCTACCAATATGCCACCTCATAATCTTACCGAAGTGGTTAACGGTACCATTGCCTATATCGATAATAATGATATCGAGGTTGATGAGTTAATGCAGCATATTAAGGCCCCAGATTTTCCGACTGGAGGAACCATTTATGGTTACGATGGTGTTAAGGAGGCTTTTCATACAGGTCGCGGACGTATTGTAATGCGTGGCAAGGCTAATATTGAAGAAGTCAACGGGAGAGAATGTATTATCGTCAACGAAATTCCTTATCAAGTCAATAAAGCGGATATGATTAAAAAGACCGCTGACCTTGTCAATGACAAAAAACTTGAAGGTATTGCTACAATTAGGGATGAGTCTGACCGAAAAGGTATGCGTATTGTCTACGTGTTAAAACGTGATGCTATTCCTAATATCGTGTTGAATAAGCTCTTTAAATACACAGCTTTACAATCATCATTTAGCGTTAATAATATTGCCCTTGTTGAAGGCCGACCTCAGTTATTGAACCTCAAAGACTTAATTCATTATTTCGTTGAGCACAGACATGAAGTCGTTGTGAGACGTACGCAATATGAGTTGAGAAAAGCTGAGGAACGCGCACATATTTTAGAAGGTTTAATTATAGCTTCAGATAATATAGATGAAGTTATTGCACTGATTAGAGCATCTGCTAATGCTGAAGAAGCCCGCGCCAAATTAATTGAGCGTTTTGAGTTGACTGAAATTCAAGCGAAGGCCATCGTAGAAATGCGTTTGCGCCAGTTAACAGGTCTTGAGCAGGATAAGTTACGAGCAGAGTATGAAGAATTGATGAAAACCATCGAAGATCTTAAAGACATTTTGAATAAAAAAGAACGTCGAATGGATATCATCAAGTCTGAACTGGAAGTGATTAGAGACAAATATGGTGACGAACGTCGTTCGATTATTGAGTATGCTGGTGGGGATTTAAGTATTGAAGACATGATACCAGATGAAAAGGTGGTTATCACCATTTCTCATGCGGGTTATATTAAAAGAACGTCGCTTACAGAATATAAGACCCAAAATAGAGGAGGCGTTGGTCAAAAAGCGTCAACCACCCGTAACGAAGATTTCTTAGAGCATTTGTTTGTTGGTACGAATCATCAATATATGCTGTTCTTCACCCAAAAAGGGAAATGTTTCTGGATGCGCGTTTATGAAATTCCTGAGGGAGCAAAAACATCTAAGGGTAGAGCGATTCAAAATCTTATAAATATTGAGCAAGATGACAAGGTGATGGCCTTTATATGTACTCAAGATTTAAAGGATGAAGACTACATTAACAGTCATTATGTCATAATGGCAACTAAGAAAGGTCAGGTGAAGAAAACGTCTCTAGAGCAATATTCTAGACCGCGAACTAATGGTATTAATGCCATTACTATTAGGGAAGATGATACCTTGTTAGAAGCAAAGTTAACTACAGGAGAAAGCCAAGTGATGCTAGCGCTCAAATCTGGTAAAGCCATTCGTTTCGAAGAAGCCAAGACTAGACCTATGGGTAGAAATGCCTCAGGTGTAAGAGGTATAACTTTAGCTAATGATTCGGATGAGGTCATAGGTATGATTGCCGTTGATGATATGGAAAGTAATATACTTGTTGTTTCAGAAAATGGCTACGGAAAACGTTCTAGTTTAGAAGATTATAGAATTACTAATAGAGGAGGAAAAGGTGTAAAAACCATCTCTATTACGGAAAAAACTGGTAATTTAGTATCTATAAAGAATGTAACGGATGAAGATGATCTAATGATTATCAATAAATCAGGTATTGCGATTCGTATGGAAGTTGCCGATTTGCGTGTTATGGGAAGAGCTACTCAAGGCGTAAAATTGATTAACCTTAAGGGCAATGACTCAATTGCAGCTGTAGCCAAAGTTATGAAAGATGATGAGGATGAGGCTGAAGAAAACGACATCGAAATAACTGATAGTCAGAATCCTAATGAAGATGGCACGGCTCTTGATACTAATGAACCTGAAAACTAAAATAACAATATAAACTAATTTATTACAAGATGAAAAAGTTAATGACCTTAGTGCTAGTGTTTACGGTAGCGACAATGTCTTTTGCGCAAAAAAATGAAATTAAGGCAATAGATAAGGCACTTAAGAACTTAAATTTTGCTGATGCTAAATCTGCTGTTGCTGCTGCAGAGGCTTTAATTGGCAATATGGATGATAAGACTAAAGCTAAGTTTTACTTTGTAAAGGCAAAGGCGCTTTACGCCAATGGTGCTGGTTCGGATAGTGATATTGATAAAGCTATAGCGACTTTAGATGAATTAAAGACGCATGAGTCCGCTATGGGTAAGCTTAGATATACGGATCAAGCTAATGAAATGAAGACCGAGATATACAATTCTTTTTTAAAGAAGGCCAATGAGGCTTTTAATAGTAAGAACTTAACCGTAGCGTCTAAGGCTTACGAAAATATCTTTAAGATTTCTCCTAAGGATACGGTTTATTTATATAACGCCGCTTTATTGGCTGCGCAAAACAATGATTATGACACCTCATTAAAGCATTTCATCAAACTCAAAGATTTAGGCTTTACGGGTATTAAAATGAATTATATTGCCACTAACAAGGAAACTGGAGGTGAAGAATACTTTCCTGAAAAGGCTAACAGAGATTTTGCCGTTAAAACGCTAAAAACACATCATAAGCCAGTTGATAAAAAAGAAGAGTCAAAACGTGCCAATATTGTAAAGAACATTGCTTTTATCTATGTGTCTAATGGTGATAATGAAAAAGCTTTAGCGGCGATAAAGGACGCTAGAGAAGAATTTCCAGACGATAATAATTTAGTACTGACCGAAGCTTCTGTGCAAATTAAAGTAGGAAATAGTGAAAAAGCCTTCGGATTATTTAAAGAAGCACTTGAGAAAGATCCTAATAACCCCGACTTAAACTATAATGTCGGTATTATGGCTATGGAAGTCGATCAGTATGACGTTGCTAAGACGGCTTTTGAACAAGCCTTAGGTCTAAAACCAGATTATGCCAATGCTGCCTTGAACTTATCGTTTATAGAAGTTAATAAGGGAAATGTTATGAATGACGAGATGAATTCTTTAGGTAATAGCGCAGCTGATAATAAAAGATATGACGAGCTGAGAGCTCAAAAGAATGACCTTTTTAAAAGCGGTGCGGGTATCTTGGAAAACTTTATTGAGAAGAATCCAGATTTAAATAATATTGATATCTACAATCAATTGGCAAATATCTACAGTGCTTTGGATGAAGGAGATAAATATAAGGCGATGAAGGCAAAAGTTGAAGCTTTAAAAGCTGCTGGTGGTAACTAAGAATTTTTGATTTATAAAAAGATAAAAAAATGCGACTTACTTAAAGTCGCATTTTTTTATGCCTATATGATTTTTTTAATAACTCTGAGTCTATGGGTATGGGTATTTTTGTCCGCGTTATAAATACCACTATGATCTAAACGATCTATCCGAACTTTTCCATGAGCATGAATGATATGATTATCGGCCATAATGATACCAACATGTATAATGTCGCCATCCGCATTATCAAAAAATGCTAAATCCCCGGGTTCGCTTTCTTCAATAAAGCTCAAAGGAACCCCTTGAGTCGCCTGTTCCGAAGCATCTCTTAGAAGCTTATGGCCATTGAGTTTATAGACCATTTGGGTGAAACCAGAGCAATCAATGCCAAACGGAGTTTTTCCACCCCATAAATAAGGGGTGTTTAAATATAAAAAAGCGGTTTCTATGATATTGGTCTTTTCACTTTTTGAAGTGATAGAATTTCCATCAAAATGATGTTTCAATAAAGTGATGCCGTTTAAATCAGAACCTAATGGAATAGGATATAAGCTATTTGATATGTCCGATACATATTCAATTAAATCTCTGGACAGATAAATCTCCGAATTTGCAAGTTGGCTATACTCTTCGTGTTCAATTTCAAGGTATTGTTTATTGTCAATCCAACCCTCATAACCGTCATATGCAAAACGAATACGGCTCCATTTTTTCCGCTGTTCCAAAACTTTAAAAACATCACCGTACAAAGCTTGGGTTACCATTTCACTTTGGTCAGAAGCTTCAAGACGTATAGGTACAATCCCTAGATTGCAAATGCCGTATTGCATAGATAAAATTTAAGCGCGTTCTAGTACCATTGCCGAGGCACCTCCACCACCATTACAAATTGCTGCCGCGCCCAATTTGGCATTGTTTTGATGTAATACATTAACTAAGGTTACTAAAATTCTTGCTCCAGAACAACCGAGCGGATGACCTAAAGAAACAGCCCCACCATTTACATTGACATTGTCATCTGACAAACCGAGGATTTTCATATTTGCCAAACCAACAACAGAAAACGCCTCATTAAACTCAAAATAGTCAATATCTTCAATAGAGACATTGGCTTTGGCTAACGCCTTAGGTAAAGCTTTGGCAGGTGCCGTTGTAAACCATTTTGGTTCTTGAGCGGCATCGGCATAACTCTTAATATGGGCTAGGGGAGATAGGCCTAATTCGTCAGCCTTTTCTTTGCTCATTAAAACCATAGCTGCAGCACCATCGTTGATAGTCGAAGCGTTAGCGGCTGTTACAGTACCATCCTTTGTGAACGCTGGGCGTAAAGCAGGAATTTTTTCCATTTTTACATTGGTGTACTCCTGATCTCTGTCAACGACTATAGCATCTCCACGTCTTTGAGGAACTTCAACTGGAATCACTTCATTATCAAATTTTCCTGAATCCCATGCTGTCTTTGAGCGCTCATACGATTGTATAGCAAACGCATCTTGATCTTCTCTACTAAAATTATACTCAGTAGCACAAGCATCGGCACAAACACCCATAGCGTTTTTATCGTAAGCATCCACCAAACCGTCTTTTTGCATACCGTCTTCTAGAGCAGCAGGTCCAAATTTTGTAGCGCTTCTTGCATGATAGTAATGGGGAATGGCACTCATATTTTCCATACCACCTGCCACCACAATCTCCGCATCACCTAACTGAATAGCTTGAGCCGCCTGCATAATGGCTTTCATACCAGAAGCACAGACTTTATTAACGGTTGTACAAGGAACAGTATCAGGAATCCCAGCATAGATTGCCGCTTGTCTTGCAGGCGCTTGCCCAGTACCAGCTTGAACAACATTTCCCATTAAGACTTCATCCACCATCTCGGGTTTTAAACTGATTTTGTCCAGGGCTCCCTTTATAGCCGTAGCGCCCAATTTAGGGGCGGGAACACTAGATAAACTGCCCAAAAAACTTCCAATTGGTGTTCTAACAGCAGATACGATAACAACCTCCTTGCTCATGATGTCTTTGTTTAAATTAATTGCTGCGAAATTAATCAATTTTTGAGATATTTCTCAATGTATTAATGATAATAGCAGTCAAAGATTCTAATATTTGTTACATTTGATTTTATATGAAGGAACTCTTAAATAAATGGTATAAGAATCATGCATTAATCTATAAGATATTACTGTTCTTATCAACCACTTTTTTTATTGTTTACCTATTTCCAAAAACTGGTAAGTTTAGATATTCTTTCGAAAAAGGAAAACCGTGGCAGTCGGAGAATCTCTATGCTCCGTTTAACTTCGCTGTAAAAAAATCGCAGGATGAAATAGATAAGGAGCGGCAAGAGATAGAGCAAAATGCCTCGGTCTATTTTGATGTAAATCCAGCAGTATATACACAAATAAAATCTAATTATCCTAAGACCTATTATGAGCTATTCGGAGACTCTACGGGTATAAATAATTTAAACCTCTATAAAAGGGGTGAGCAATTAATAGATCGATTATATACTAATGGTATTTTAGATACGGACTATCCGTATGCCAAGGATAAACCCATTGCTTTGGTTGCCTCTAATACCATTGAAAAACGCCTTGAATATGGTAACCTCATAGAGATTAATCAATTAAGATCCTACTTGGAAGACTACTTCGGAACATCGACGTCTTTAGATAACAGGAACAAAATGATATCTCTGTTTTTCGATATAGTAAAACCCAATGTGGCGCTTAGCGAAAGCCTCACCACGAAGACACTTGAAGAAGAATTGTCCCAAATAGCGCTCACTCGAGGAAGTATTGATAAAGATCAGCTGATTATTTCTAAAGGACAGGTGGTGGAAGATGAGGAGTACAAAATCCTAAAATCCTTAAGGTCTGAATACGAGTCCCAAGTTTGGAATACAGCCAACTACAATTGGGTGCTATTTGCTTACACATTATTGGTCGCGTTAACCTTGCTAATGTTGCTTCTATTTTTGCATAAGTATAGAGCTGAGGTATTTTTGAATAACACCAAAGTGACCTTTATATTTTTCAATATTGCTTTAATGATATTGTTAACCACTTTGATCATCAACTATGATTCACAATATATATATGTAGTCCCATTGTGTATTTTGCCACTGGTGCTAAAGGCGTTTTTTGATGCCAGATTGGGACTTTTTGCACATGTATTAACGGTATTGTTATTAGGGTTTATAGTTCCCAACAGTTATGAATACATGTTTCTTCAAATCATTGCTGGTATTGTGACCATACTTACAGTTTCAGAACTATATAAGCGTGCCAATCTTTTTATTTCAGTTGGGCAAATAACCTTGATTTATATTATTGCATATTTTGCCTTCTTCGTGATTCATGAAGGCCAAATCACAAGTTTAAAATGGGAAACCTTCGGGCTCTTTGTACTCTGTGGACTGGCGACCTTATTTGTTCAACCCCTAATTTACATTTACGAAAAAATCTTTGGTTTAGTATCGGATGTATCCTTGTTAGAATTATCAGATACTAATACGAAACTATTAAAGCAGCTGTCTAATGAAGCACCCGGTACGTTCCATCATTCTTTAAATGTTGCTAATTTGGCTGAAGCATCTGCTAATGAAATTGGTGCTAATGCCATGCTCGTTAGGGTAGGAGCCTTATATCACGATATTGGTAAGATGGTTAACCCTACCTATTTTACAGAGAATCAAAGTAATGGTATAGATCCGCACAAAGAGCTTTCCAACAAGGAAAGTGCAAAAATGATAATCGATCATGTCCTAAACGGTATTGAACTAGCAAAAAAGCACAACTTACCAGATCGTGTTATCGATTTTATACGGACTCACCACGGCACGAGCTCCGTATATTATTTTTACATGAAAGAGAAATCAAATGAAGAGGATACAGATATTAAGGAGTTTTCATATCCAGGGCCAAAACCGTTTAGCAAGGAAACTGCGATCTTAATGATGTGTGATAGTGTAGAAGCGGCTTCAAAAAGCTTAAAAGAACCAACGACCACGAAGCTTAATGATTTTGTAGAAAGCATTATTAACAAGCAGATGGACAACGGCCAATTCCTCAATGCGAATATTACCTTCAAGGAAATTCAGTCTATTAAAAAAGTACTTAAGCATAAATTGGCCAATATTTATCATCTTAGGATTGAGTATCCGGAGTGACATCTTCCAAAGGGCTGTTAAATCATGTAGATCGCTAGTTTACTAATAATAACTGTTTGGGTTTAACGTGTCAATTGAATTTGCGATTATTGCTAATTTGGGCAAAACTTTAATTCATCTGTACAATTTTGAATCAATAGTCATTAGTCATTATAAATCAAAAAGTTACATTCAGTTTTTTAAAACCAATAGTTAAAGAGATAATTTTGACCTTGATTTTTATTCCATTGCGTTAAGTAAATTTGTTTTTGGGTACCACAAAAGCACACTTAGTTTCCTTGAATACATTCAGCCAATTTAGGAGATTCCGCTCCCTTGCTTAAATTTCTCAACAAAATCCTGCCTCTCTAATAATAATTCTAAAGACTTGAAATTATTCTGTTTACAGTAAAACCACTCCCTACAGAATAATTCTAAAAAATATTTGTTTAGTTGATCTTTTCTATTGTCATTACCAAATATTGAAAATATAATTTGATGTTCGGTATTAGGTATTTTAACCCACCCATTATTTTCAAGATGAAAAGCCAATGGTTCCCAAGCGTAGACAAGATCATTCTCTAGGTTAGGGTAAACATTAAATTCATCAATCAACTGAATCTTATAACCTTTTTTACTTTTCGATATTTGATAATGCTCTTGTGCGGTAGATTTTGAATACACTGATATTGTATTGTTTCTATTAAATGCCTTTTTCTTTCTTGACTTCGTCATTAGGTATTGATATTCATAATGTAATTCTTTTATTAGACTCATCTCTTTTACATCCATTAAACCATTTGAATGGAATGTAAGAGTTGGATTAGCAGAAAAAATAAAATCGTTTTTTTTATTATTTTCAAACAAAATTGTCTCCATCTGTTTCTTGGCATTGACGTCAAAAAATCCAATTTCAATATTAAGGTCAAATCGCTTTTTTAAACTAAGTAAAGTTGCTATACTTGCTGCACAAACAGAAGTAATGCTTACTCTAATTGTTTTTTTTAATCTCGAAATCATCTTCACTAGATTATTGCTTCTTTCCGCATAAGGGAAGAGGTCAACATTAGATGGATTAGATAAAATAGTCTCATTAATATCAGCATCTAGGTTAAATAAATCTTTGCCAAATGGTAAATATAAGCGCTCTTCCGATTGAGCTTTAATTGCTTCAAATCGAGCAATTGAAAGTTTCCTAGTCTCTATAATTTGTTCACGATTTCCAATACAGGATAAATGAAAATCTCGAATCATTTTTTCTGCAAGAATAGGCACGACTTGTGCATCTTTGTTTAGAATATATTTATCCAAAGAAGGGTATAAAGATCCTATACTTTTCTTATCATTATTCTTTTGGGTTGCTAATGCATATATTGCCTTTAGAAATATGGAAGTAGGAACAGGGTACCCATAAAAGAATATAAGACTTAAAGCAGAATCCACACTGAACTCTGCAGCATCTCTACCAAGTTTCTTGAATTTACTCATTTTATTCTCTAGATATGTTGATCCAAAAAATATGTATCAAATATCATGCCCTCAATCATTTATGAATAAATTCCTCATCAATTTGGTCAATAACTACTCATTGTCTCCCACATAATTTTTAGCTTTATATAAACAAATCGTGGTTATTACTTCATTCCAATTATAGAGTTAATTTTGCAAATTAAAGCAATGCTTTAGCTGATATATAGAATCCAATAAAACCTTTATTGCAAATAAAGCTTAGTGTCTCAAGAGATTTGGACTGCCCAAATACGATTGTTGAAAATGATAGTTAGAATCTTAAAGGATTTATAGAATCCATTTACATCGCTATTGTTGCAAATTAAAGCTTTGCTTTAATTTTAACTAAAGCAAAAAGCTTGCTTAAGAAAGTAAACTTTCTACACAAGCTTTTCGCTTTAGTTTGTCGGGATGACTGGATTTGAACCAGCGACCCCTAGCACCCCATGCTAGTACGCTACCAGGCTGCGCTACATCCCGAGTTTCTGTTTTAAGTACTTAGTTAAAACAGTTTTTTAAAATTTTCAAAGAACAGAACAAACCAAACCGTAGTGCAGTTTACCCTGAGCTTGTCGAAGGACTACATCCCATAAATAAGGCCACAAATATAAGTATTTTTATTACTCAATTTCAATCTGAAATGATAAGATATAACGAAGAAAATGCTTTTGATTATATTTAGCGCGAAATAAAGAATTTAGGCATAACAAAATACACATCATCAATTTATGGAATTACTAGGTATAGATATTGGCGGTACGGGAATTAAGGGGGCAATAGTAGATACGGAAACAGGAGAACTCATTACAGAACGTCACCGTGTAGCGACCCCAAATGGTGCAAAACCTGCGGATATTGCTGATGAAGTGGCGGAAATCGTAGAGCATTTTAATTGGAAAGGAAAAGTGGGATGTGGCTTTCCTGCATTAGTCACCCATGGTGTTGCGCATACGAGTGTTAATATTCATAAAAGTTGGAGAGGTGTGAACATTGAAGACTTGTTTAAAGAAAGAACGGGTCTAGATTTCTCGGTTGCCAATGATGCGGATGCTGCTGGATTGGCTACAATGACCTACGGATCGGGAAAGGGTAAAAGTGGCTTGGTATTTATGATAACCCTTGGAACGGGAATAGGCTCCGGCGCCTTTTATAATGGGGAGCTTATTCCGAATTTTGAACTGGGGTCTATACCCTACAAAGAGCATAAGCGTATAGAGTATTATGCTTCTGATGCCGTTCGTAAACGCCAAAAACTATCCTACCCAGAATGGGGAAAGCGCGTTCATAAATTTTTAAGACTAATAGAGAAACTTTTCTCTCCAGATTACATCATCCTTGGCGGAGGAGCCAGTAAAAAATTTGATCGATTTAAAGACGAAATAAACATAGCAACTCCCGTTATGCCTGCAGCATATCAAAATAATGCGGGAATCGTAGGGGCTGCACTTTTGGCTAGATAAGCAATAACAAAAATAGAAACTAAAAGGGTGATCCGTGCCTAAATACGTTTCATGGATTCCATGGCCTTCTTGGCATAGTCGGCGTCAAAATCCGTATCTATGTTTAAACTCTCTTCACGTCCCAAGGTATAAATCAAACTATTTTGTCCAGGTTTGGTATAACAAATCACCAAGTCAGTCAACATATTATAAGCTCCTTTAGTTTTCTTTTCAGAGGTGGTCAATTGACTATAACTACGGGAAGCGAATGACTTACAGCTAATAGGTGTATTGAAGTTGTTGATATAACTTTCCCCTGAGATGACTTGGCAGCCCGCCGAGAAGTTCAAACTTCCAATTCCGGACCAATGAATATTAATGGAATTGTTGACTCGGATACCCAGAGGCTTACCATTGTGATCCGTTATTTCTAAATCTTTTGGAGTTAAAGAATTGTCATTATTCCAATCTCTTAAAACCAATACCCCTTCTGCTATTTTTGGTTTTGCAGCTTTATATATTTTTTTCTCTACCCATATTTTATGCCACCCAAACCTATAGTCATGTTGCCCTTCTACCAAAAAGGGTTCATCTTTTCTTCCAGCCATACGTACACTGGGATCTGTAGAGCCCCAGAATTTAAAGACTTGACCATTTATGAGAAGAATAAATAAATCGTCATTTTCACGATCATGAACGGCCTGATCTTGATTTCGACGTATACCAATCAAATGGATATCATCTTTATCGAATTTCCAATCGTCGATTTTTCTAGTTGAATACGTCTTATTCATCTTATTCACGTACTTCAATATCGGACCCGGATTTGACTTATAGTGCCTTTTGGCTTTTTCTAATAACTTAAACCAATCTTTATACTCTTGTGTTGGATTATTTGCTGATTCTGGTCTCCAACTGCAAACCAATTTATCACGTTGCCAACGTTCTACATGTTTCATCGTTCCACTCCCTACAAATCCATCAGGAACCATAGTTTTGTCGCCATTAGGATCTATAGTACGTACATATTCCTGAAATAAGCGCACGGCAGATTGCGTGGCATAATCAAAGACACCCACATTCATACGATTGGTCAAAAAACCAGCTTTTTTCAAGAATTCCTGCAATTTTTGAACATCATTACCAGGAACTTTTCTGAATGAGCGCCACTTCGTACGATCATCATCCCTAAAGGTGACCACCTGTTTTAAAAGCCCATCTGTATGATATCTTTTGAGAAATTTTTTTCTATCGTTCGGATATTTAGCGGCATCCGTACTTCCTAAAAATAAGAGTCCCATAGTTTAATTTTTTAAAGGTTTTGGTCTGGGTTAAAATTTTTGATCTTCTCTAAATACTTATCAGTGAAGTTGATTTCTATTTCTATCCAAAGCGGTAGGTGATCGCTTACTTGAAACGTACGCCATTTCTTATAATAAGCCTTTAAGGACACATCTGTTTTTCTGGCTGCTTTTAAGCTTTTAATTTGACCGCTATATTTATCCCTGTCATTTTGATTTGTCGCTTTAGCTAACATCTCCTCGGCATATTCCAATTTCTCCGCAATGCGTTCTTTCATTATTGGCTTATAGGTTTCATAGTCTTCTTCTTCCCTAAAGACACTGTTGAAGAATTGAAAGACACGGTCTTTGCGATGTGGCTGTAACAATTTTAGTTCGTTCTTTTTGGACATAAAGGAGATTTGATCGTAAAATTTGGTTTGATCACTATTACTACCTTTATTATTGGTTACAACCTCAAATCCATTTTCTTTTAGTGCATTAAATCCCGCACTGCCCTCTTTTTTAATATTAAAGTCACCAACTAAAATATAATTGGTATTGCTCTGGTTATTGCTTTCAATATTCTTTTTGGCTTCTTGGGCAAGATACTTTGCAACAGCTTCAATCTCTTGTACGCGCCGTTTATACTTTGCTGAACTCGGACTGTTAGATCCGAAGTAAATATGAACGGTCGAAAAGAAGAACTTGAACCATCCAGATTGAAAATCCACTCCGAAAGGTGTTCTTGAAAACTGGCGCTTATGTTCCGTTTCCTTACTGATCATCATTTTTGGCGGCAGTACAATCTCTCCCGCAATACCAGTAAAGTCAACTTTTTTCTTATTATAGATAAAACCAAGACGCTCTTCATTTCCCCCTAAGCTACTATGGGTTACATCCGTAACTATGTAATCATAGTCATTTCCTAGAATGCGCATTAATCGTTTAAGGGGCCATAAATCATAACAGATTTCTTGAATGGCAATCACATCGAAATGAGAAATGATCTCAGCAATATAATAGAACGACTCCGTCATCCTTGGTCCGAAATTGAATCTATCATCATCAAAGTTTCGAAGATTCCATGTTCCTAAAATTAGCGAATCCGCCTCCTTTTTTCTAGGGAATTTTTCGTCCTTCAATTGCTTCCTAATGCGCTGTAAACCTTCAATAGTACGTGTACGCCGACTAATGTCTTTGTCTTTCTTTAGTGGATAATAATAAGGCATAATGGCTTCTATTTATTGGGTTGATATGAGTTCTAAAAAATGTTCATAGATCATCACCATGGCCAAGGTGTCTAGTTCGCAATACTTCAACAGAGCATCCTTAATTTGCTTAACTTCTTTTTTGGTCATATCTGTATATTGTAACTTACCGTATGCGGTCAAGGCCGCTCCACCATCACTAATGGATTCCATTTCCGATATTGAATTTGCAATATCTTCTTCCGACCAATCCTCAAAAATCGGAGGTAAATTCTCATAAGGACTCATAACTTGATCGCCGTCAATAGCAAGCCATATATGATCTGATTGGAAGTTTCTTGAACTTAATGCTAGCGCACCGATGTTTTTTGAATACTTTTTCTTTAATACAGCACTAGATGCCAGAATAGCTGGTAATACGGCTTTAATAGAATTAGAACCCTTGGTCAATGAGTTAAAGTAGAAGTCTTTAACCACCTCTAGTAGATCCACCATGTCACGATAACCCTGCCATTCCGTTGAGGCGCTCTGTGTGCTATGTGAAACGTTTTGAATAAACGTCATCAATTCGTCTTTGTCCGCTTCATCTGACGTAGCCAACTGTTCATAAATCGCATTGACAATGGTATTCTCATGATTGCCGTATCTAAAAATACTACCTTCATCTTTCTCAAGAGCCCGCTTTAAGGCTCTAATAAATTCAAAATTTGGAAATTGGCCCGCCTCAGCATTCAAAAATTCACTCGCATGTTCAATGCGTCCGTCCTCGTAGTATATATGATGTGAGAACTGAAAAGCGATCTGTTCGTATGGGCGACGTCCTTTATGAAAAGGTAAAGCCGAAGTACTGGTTTCGAAGTCGATAAAATGCAATGGGAACGACCATTTGTCCATTTCTGTTTTTAATCCTTTCTTATCTACAAAGAGCGAATGGTCGTTATTATTGGACTTTTCGATTTGTAGCCATTGCCGCTCGGTACTAGACAGCTTGCCATCTTCAGTCTTAATTTTTAAATCGTCTTTTTTGATATCGGACAAGAAGAATTTATTGCTATTAAAGAACGCAATACCACGACGGTAATACAAGCCTCCGATTTCAAAAATGTGGGGTTTTTCAAAATCATCACTTGTCCAATGGTGTTGTTTTTTAAAGCAGTATTCATAACCTGAATCTAAACCATCTTCTTTTTCTTCCTGACTGGTTTTGAATTCGCAATGTTTGCAGGCCGAATAGGTAGTAGGCGCATTAATGTAATCATCCTGTTCATAATTATACTTGAATTTTGCCACGGTCTTCTTAAAGCTCAAGCCATCTTGATATTGATGTACATCGTTGATGATGTCTTCAATAATCTCTGTGACATCTTCACGCGATAAAATAGGATCTCCCAAATCATCAATGGAATTGGCCAAAGTATTAATACCTGTTCGATTATTGGCAGTCTTCGTAATTCTGAACAATTGATTTAGTCCATTGATGGAAGCTGTTTTGGAAGTATCTGCCATCATTATATAAGACTTAATCTCAAATCCAGGAAAGCGCTTCTGAAGCACATATTTCTGAAACGCAATGTCAAATAGATAAACCTTCCATTCACTGCGCAGACCACCGCGTTTACCAATAAATATATGATCTTCGGTTGAATCGTACGACTTTGCCTTGACTTCAATCAGTTGGATTGTGTCTCCTTTCTTAACCAAGATATCAGCACGAACAAACAAACTTTCATAGAGTACAGCTGCTTCATATATTGTGGCATTATCCTGCCTTAGCAAATCACGCGTCTTATACCAAAGCGTTTCATAATTGCAGTCATTACCTTCTAGGAGTGTACCATTTGGAAAGGTCATTCTTGCCAATTCCTCTACTTGAAATCCCCCTTCGGCTAAGGCCTCCAGAAAACGATCATCCTTTTTATTGTTAGCATAGGATTTCTTGCCAGTAAAAAACAACTTATTGGGACATTCCAGTCCAAGTTTAAATCTTGATTTTGTGAGTACCTTCATATTTATGGTTTGAGCATAATTTTTATAGCATATCAATTACATTCCTCTTTTTACAAAGTCCTTCTCTATGGTTTCCATTACCCATTTTGTCAATTTCTTTGAGATTTTATTGACAATGATGCCTTTGAATAGTCTTCCAAAGAATCCTGACATTTTTCCCTCTAGTTCTGCTTTTAAAATCGCTTTGGTGCGGTTTCGAATAGGACGCTCTAACTTTCGGAAGGCACCCTTGTCGAATTTTGGAAAATCTGGAACGGTGTATTTCGAAGGATTGGAATCATCGTCAGGATCTAATTTGCTCACGTCGGGGATAATGGGCATAAATATTTTTTCTACCCCATCTTGAGTGATCTTTCTTCTGAACTTCTTAACAGCTTCTTCACTAACGCCATGGAATAAGTTATTTTTATCGTCGGGATCGTATTCCATAAACAATATACCTCTGAGGAAATTACGCGCATTATTACGCCCTAAAAAGAAATCGTGCTGTCTAAACTTAATATCAATAAACCCGCCAAACCCGCCTATGCCTCCGGTTGCCAATGGGGGATGATCGGCCTCCCGCAATGTACCCAGTTTCAATTTTCTTGGAAACGCCATTAGCTTGAATAAGCCACTGCCATAAGTGTCACTTTGTTTGTTTCTTGCTTGATTAAGAATTGTCGGAATTAAACTTCCAACGATATCCATGATACTTGTTTTATTATAATTTGGTGGTGTACTGCTTTTTTCATCTTCAAAGTTGGGGAATGGATCGATCAAGATGGTTCCGTATTTAGGATTGTCAGGATCTTCAGGACCATGATTAGCTACTAAACAACGAAGTACTTCATCGAAAGGCTCATTATTAATAGTACCGCCGTCGACAGCCGTGAATTTGAAGTTATCACCATGGCCATCGCCTAATTCAACGTCCATATTGGCATTGAAGGCTTTCCGTTCTACAAGATTGTTTCTAACATAATCCATTGGAAATTCATTGTCAAAATAACGAGGAGCTAATCCAACGGGAAACGACCCCGTAGCTTTAGTCACCTTTATAAGAAAATCTCGATTTGATGGTGGTGTTCCATTTGAGCCATCTGAAGGCAATGGTCTAAATGGCAAATATTTTCCACTATCCGTATTAGCATCATAATTCAATTTGAAGTGAGCCACTATGTCATGATTGCTTATGCGATGTCCGGGTGTAGAATCTAAAAACTTAGATTTAATCTTGCTGAATTTGACCTTATAGTCAAGAGGTCTGAGACTGGTTACCGTTAATAATACCCGCAAATCATCTGAAATGTACGAAGGGAAATTACTAGTACTTGCACTTGATGGCAGCTGCTCGAACACCTTTTCAGCAATGCGATCAATGGGCACGGAATTCAACAAGGATGGTGCCCCTTTTGAGGATTTTAGGTCGTCATTGGATAGCATTTTCTCAAAAGTGGTTCTCCCTTTTCCACTGCCGTCGTATAAACTATCATCATCATCTAAAAACACCCAACTATCATAAAGAATATTGCCCGTTTTCGTTTTAGACACATCGCACACAGGTTCAATATTTCCGTCGCATAGCGCCAAGGCAGTAATCATACTTACCATACCTCCTGCTGAAGCACCTCCAATAGCGTCTATCACCACATTGTGGTTTGGAATTGGACTTTCTGGATCGTCTTTATGCTTTGCTTTGGCAGCCTCCCATGCATTAAGCGCTTCTAATACATAATCCATGAATCCCGCCGTATAAGCTCCAGCCGATACAGCTCCTGCCATGGTAATTCCTAAGTGAAATGTTTTGCCCATATTACTCGATTTGATAGTTGAATTGTAATAATAATAAGATGATCTCAACCATAGAGATTATCTATGTTAAGCTATTAGTTCTTTAATTCTTATGAAGAATTTTGTTTAAGGAGATTTATAAATATAATGATTTAAATGTGAATAATCTGAATTATTTGTAAAGAATACTGCCAATGGTCATTTGGTAATTTTGAAGCAACAGGCTTGCCCATTTGGCTAATTGTAAAAAATGAGAAGGTCACTATATTTTGAGGTCAAGCTCTTTACATACTTGAATAAGAAATTCGAGCTTTGTTAAAATTAACCGGAATTTTCTTTAACTTTAGATCGTAACGTAATGATAATAAAATCCATACGATGTTCTATTTGTAATAATCGAACAGCGTTTTTCGCATCAAAACTATTTTCATTGCTTTTAATTAACCACCTAATTTGATAACTATGGCAACTAAACTAACGCTTAGCGGAATTGTAATTGATAAAGGGACAAACGAACGGATCAGTAATGCGGTTGTTAGCTTGAAGACCCCTAACAGTACATTGTTAGAATATACAGATGATGACGGAAGGTTTAAATTTAAGGATGTCGAAGAGCCTGATTTAGGGCAAGATGAACTTAAGTATAACATTTCATTAAAAGCCTGCTCCGAGCATGGGACACAATACAAACCAGTACCATTAATTGTGCCTATTGATAAAGGACAAGATAAGCATTATGCGGAAATTAAACTTGTAGACAGAGGACCAATTTCGAGCGTTTCGGGCATTGTGTTTTTGATTGTTCTGATTATAACCTTAATCTTAGCAGGATTTGCATATTATGAGTTCCATATCGCCAATGATGAAACACCAAAAGAGATTGATTCAAAATTAATCCATACGCTCGTGGACAACTTTGAGAGTCAGGTCACCTCAGATTCTTTAGCGATAAGTGGTTTACAACTTAAAGATGGTTTAATCGACACTACAGATATGCCTTTATTAAGGTTTAAATTACAACAACTGCAAGAGGCAACTAATGAGGTATTTAAGGTCGCAGCTACGGATTCATCCTACCAGGCCTTAGTGCAAGGCAATATGGAAGCCTTAGAAAATGCCTTGTCCAGGCAAAGTCGAGAAGATGTTATAAAATCGCTCTCCAAGATCAAAAACTTAATTTTGGATGTACCTAATTTAACGGCTTCATGGTTTTGGGAAAGTAAGCCTCTTATTTATGTTGAAATTCTTTTTTGGGCGTTTTTCGCAACACTCTTAAGATTGATTGGTAATACAAGTTATTATATTTCAAGAAATAGATTTTTTCGAGATAGTATCTCACATAAGGCTGCGCTTCTATTTACTATACCGGTAATTGCTTGGATAATTACGCTCGTTGTTTCCTTCTTTGAAATTACTGTATCCATTGGTGGAACTAATATTAATATTGATTTTTCTAACATATATGTCGTCATTATTGTAGCCTTTTTAATTGGCTTGGCGCCCTGGAGGTCCTGGGATTTTATTCGTGATTTAGCAGACAAATTATTTGATGGACTAAAAAAATGGTTAGGATTGAAGAATACGCCCACTAATGAGGCATAAAGAAAGCAGAACTAGGCCATAGTATCAGTATGAGTTCTAGGTTTTAGCCTTTATTCTAGAGTAAATTTTTAAAATATCGTCATATGCCCAAAAATATTATTATTTGCTGTGATGGCACAGGAAACAAATTCGGTAATTCAAATTCGAATGTTGTTAAACTTTATAGTGTTATAAAAAAAATACCTGATAGGCAGATTGCTTATTATGACCCTGGTGTGGGAACGCATCAGTATTCAGGTGTTGTGGGGTTATCATTAAAAAGTCGCTGGAGGCAACTTCTGGGTTTGGCGACTGGTCATGGTTTATACAATAATATCTATGAGGCCTATTCATTCCTTATGGAAAATTATGTACCTGGAGATAAGGTATTCCTGTTTGGTTTTAGTCGAGGGGCGTATACCGTAAGGGTATTATCTGGGTTTATTTATTTTTTGGGCTTGATAGAAAAAGGTAATCAAAACTTGATTCCTTATGCTTTTGAAATATATTCTAAAAAGAAGCCCAAGTGGGATATAGCAAGAAGGTTTAAAAAACAATATTCACGAGAATGCCCTATAGAATTTATGGGTATTTGGGATACCGTTTCATCTGTTGGTTTCTTCTGGAATTGGAAAACCTATCCTTATACAGCCAATAATAAAAACATAAGAACCATTAAACACGCGGTGGCTATTGATGAGCGTAGAGCTTTTTATGTCAATAATAGATTAGGGTTAAAACATCATGAAGGTCAAAGCGTAAAAGAGGTTTGGTTCCCAGGTGTGCATTCAGATGTTGGCGGGTCCTATCCCGAAGCGGATAGCGGTCTTTCAAAGATAGCATTACAATGGATGGTACACGAAGCCATGCAGGAAACCCTTTTAGTTGATCAAGAAAAATACGATCAAGTGGTACTTGGTAATGATAGCAATTATGTGGCTCCAGATCCTAATGGAAAACTACATAAATCGTTGCATACCTTTTGGTATTTGCTTGAAATCATTCCTAAAAAAAGAGTGATAGACTATGCTAAAAGAATCAAGCGCTGGTGTATTCCCTGGGGGAGGTATCGCACAATTCCAGAACGTAGTTTTATTCACGAGAGTTATTTCCAGAGAAAGAATAATCCTGATTATGATCCCCCAAATATTCCCGAGGATCATCGCCGCGTAGAGACGGCGCCAATTGATTGGTAGTTTTTGCAGTATTCTTTTTGAATCTTATATGGAGTTTGAAGTCTAAATTGATTTTTTGTTGGGTTTATTTAATTGTGATTGTGATAGGATTATTTTCATGATCCAAAGCGTTCCGCTTTGAAAATAGTCCAAACAAAAAAACGCTCAAGCAAGCTTGGCGTTTTTTCTTATCGAACTATTTATTCGTGATCGCGACAGGATTCGAACCTGTGACCGTCTGCTTAGAAGGCAGATGCTCTATCCAGCTGAGCTACGCGACCGGACCGAGTGTTTAAAAAATGTCTAGTAGACATTTTTAGCGAAGGGGCCAGCTGGTGGGCGGGCTTAACTTCTTTACACTGATTAAAGGATTAACTGCGTTGATCCTGAACATGTGTTGTTGCAAATTGAAGCTTAGCTTCAATTTAATGAATCTTTTAAACTTTCTACTAAAGCCTAAAAGCTTCATTTGTCGGGGTGGCAGGATTCGAACCTGCGACCTCCGCGTCCCAAACGCGGCGCGATAACCGGGCTACGCTACACCCCGAAAACAATATTACTGGTCAATATTTCAAAAAAACAGTTACCAAATTCCAATGGAACCTGAAATTATAGCCCGGTTCCGGGCAGAGCCTGTACCGAGCGAAGCCGAGGTGCTACACCCCGGACAACAGCTTGCGCTGTAATCAAACTATTAAGAGGAAAGAGCGGACTTGTCCGATGAAGCCCGCTTTCCTATTTAACGAAGCCCACTTTTGTTTAAACTTCAGCGGGCGAAGGCGGAGAGACCGGGATTCGAACCCGGGCAACACTTACGCGTTGACAGATTAGCAATCTGCTCCATTACCACTCTGGCACCTCTCCTCAAATTAAAAGAACGTTTCTTAAAATTATAGACCCGCCCGAAAAAATAACTTTTCTTGTTTAGGCGGGTGCAAATGTAACTTATCATATTAAAGAACGCAACAATTTTTCTCAGTTTTTTATATCATGTGAACTAAATATTTCATTCCAAGTAAAGAATAGAGAAGATGAAATGCTTGTTTTATAATAAAGATTTTTATAATTCGAATCATTTAGCATTTTTTTAATACTAAAAGGTCGTATTTTTAATAGCTATTTTAAGCTATGTCAAAAGAAAATCGACTTATTAAATTCACCAAAAAAGGTATCTATTGCCCACAAGGAAAGTTTTATTTGGATCCCTGGCAAAAAGTGGATTATGCCATTATTTCGCATGGTCATGCAGACCATGCACGTTGGGGAATGAAACATTACCTATGCACTAACGAATCGTTACCTATTTTAAAGCATAGGTTAGGCGCAGAGATTGATATTCAAAGCATTGGCTATGGTGAGGCCTTAGACATCAATGGCGTCAAAGTCAGCTTTCATCCAGCCGGTCATGTCATAGGCTCGGCTCAGATACGCTTAGAATATGGGGGCTATATCGTCGTGTTTACGGGTGATTATAAAACACAACCCGATTTCATTACCACCCCTTTTGAATCCATAAAATGTCATACATTCATCACCGAGAGCACCTTTGGTCTGCCGATTTACAATTGGAAATCGGAGGAAGAATTACAAAAGGAATTACATGCTTGGGTACAGACCAATAGATCAAATAATCGCACTTCGGTGTTTTTAGGCTATTCGTTGGGTAAGGCCCAACGTTTATTGTCGTTATTAAAGGGTGTAGATGATGATATCTATGTGCATCGCTCTATTCATAATTTAAACCAAGCCATTCAGGAAACAGGTATTAAATTGCCAAAAACAAAACTTTGGTCTGCAGATTTAGATAAAAAAGCGCTTCAAAATAAGGTCATCGTGGCACCACCTGCTATCCTAGGTTCAAGAATGCTAAAGCGCTTACCAAATCCTGCAACAGCCATTTGCTCAGGTTGGATGCAAATACGTGGTAATCGCCGTTGGCAATCCGTAGATGCGGGTTTTGCGGTGAGTGATCACGCCGATTGGAACGGTTTAATAGATGCAGTAAAATCTTCAGAAGCAGAGCAAGTCTATGTGACGCACGGTTATCAGGCCGTATTCTCAAAATATTTAAACGAAATAGGTATTAAGGCAAATGAATTAGTAACCGAATATGGGGACGAGACCTTAGCTAACACAGAAGTTGAAACTGATAAAGCGAATGTAGAATGAAGTTGTTTTCGGACCTTATCAGTGCTTTAGAAATCACCAATAAGACCAATGCCAAGATTGCGGCTTTGGAGCATTATTTCAAAACTGCACCAGATAAAGACAAACTTTGGCTTATTGCCTTATTCACCGGGAAGCGACCATCACGGCCAGTAAAAACCACCTTAATGAAGACGTGGTGTATGGAACTTACAAAGCTACCAGAGTGGTTGTTTTTAGAAAGCTATAGCACCGTTGGTGATTTAGGGGAAACCTTGGCATTATTATTGCCTGAACCGACGCATCGATTAGATTTGAGTTTGCATGAATGGATGACCGAGTTAAAGGTCTTAAAGTCCAAGTCTGATGAAGAAAAGAAAGCTTTTGTGCTAGAGGCCTGGTCTGGTTTAGACCAGCAAGAGCGACTCATATTTAACAAATTAATAGGCGGCAGTTTTAGAATTGGGGTTTCTAAAAAAACGCTTGTCAATGCCCTGTCAAAACTCACTGGTATAGATGCCAATCAATTGATGCACAGTATTATTGGAAAATGGGATGTAGACTCCATAACCTTTGAAGCCCTTATACATGGCACCCATATTAATTATGACAATTCCAAACCCTACCCATTTTGTTTGGCCTATGCTTTAGAAAAAGACTTATCAGATTTGGGAGAACCCGAAGATTGGATGGTCGAGCAAAAATGGGATGGTATTAGAGGGCAAATTGTAAAGCGTAATAATGAAATCTATATCTGGTCGAGAGGCGAGGAATTGGTAACACAACAGTTTCCAGAGCTCGTTGAAGCTATGAGCAATTTTAAGGATGACTTTGTCATTGATGGCGAAATTTTAGCGATGAAGGACAATGACGTATTGTTGTTTAACGATTTGCAAAAGCGACTGAATCGTAAGAATGTTACCAAGAAACTTTTAGAAGATGTACCTATTGGTTTTTATGCCTACGATATGCTAGAGTTTAATGGAGATGATATTAGAGATACACCTTTTATGGAGCGTAGACAGCGATTAGAAGCGGTATTTAATTCTATCGCTTTACCAGACTACATCAAGTTATCTTTTATTGTAGCATTTCAAAAATGGGATGATTTAAATGCCATTCGGGATAATTCAAGAGCCATTAATAGTGAGGGCCTAATGCTAAAACAAAAGCATTCACCATACCATACAGGACGGAAAAAAGGGGATTGGTGGAAATGGAAGGTGGACCCTTTAACTATTGATGCGGTCATGATCTACGCCCAAAAGGGCAGTGGTCGACGTAGTTCAAAGTATACGGATTATACATTTGCTGTGAAAAATGGAGACGCCTTAGTTACCGTAGCCAAAGCCTATTCAGGATTGACCGATAAGGAAATTACAGAGATTTCTCAATGGGTCAATAAAAATGCCATTGAGCGTTTTGGTCCAGTTAGAACCGTCAAACCAGAATTGGTTTTTGAAATAGCCTTTGAAGGTATTGCTTTAAGTAAGCGGCATAAATCGGGTGTGGCGTTGCGATTTCCGAGAATAGCAAGATGGCGAAGAGATAAGCCCGTTGACGAAATTGATACCATAGAAACCGTAAAAGAACTAATCACAACAACTTGAGTCAATTTAAAGACAGCGAAGGCTTACGTATTGTAAACAATTGGATGGGCGAAAAAGGCCATGCACCTTTTCCATTTCAGATGCAAACCTGGCAGCGCTATGCCAATGGCTACTCGGGTATGGTAGTCGCACCTACAGGATTTGGTAAGACCTTCTCAGTGTTTTTGGCAGTAGTTATCGATTATCTCAATTATCCGGAACGCTACCAAAAAGGTTTAAAACTGTTGTGGATAAGTCCATTACGATCTTTAGCTAAAGATCTGGCTAAGGCGATGTCTGAGGCCGTTGAGGAAATCGGTTTAGACTGGTCGGTTCAAGTAAGAAATGGTGATACACCAACTGCGACGCGACGAAAACAAGAACGACTAATGCCTGATGTTTTACTGACAACACCAGAAACCATGCACTTGCTGTTCTCGCAGAAAAAGAATTCGCGATGGTTTAAAAGCGTGCAATGTGTGGCTATTGATGAATGGCATGAACTTATAGGAAATAAACGCGGTGTTCTCACAGAGTTAGCTATTTCTCAACTAAGACATTATTCGACAAAACTTCAAATTTGGGGTATTACGGCGACCATTGGTAATTTGGAAGAGGCCAAATCTGTATTACTGCCCTATAGCGATTTAAAAATTACGCAAATCAAGGCCAAGCAAAAAAAGAAATTGGATATCATCTCAGTACTACCCAACGAGATAGAAGTATTGCCGTGGGCTGGGCATTTGGGTGCGAAAATGGTTGATAAAATTCTTCCAATTATTGCCTCTAATACCACTACTTTAATTTTTACGAATACAAGAGGTCAAGCGGAATTATGGTATCAGTTATTACTGAACGCACAACCCGATTTGGCAGGTCTGTTAGCCATACACCATGGGTCCATAGATAAGAAACTTCGTAATTGGATCGAAGACCATATTGCCTCAGGCTATTTAAAAGCCGTGGTTTGCACATCATCATTGGATTTAGGGGTAGATTTTAAACCCGTAGATTGTGTGATTCAAATAGGTTCAGTAAAAGGTGTAGCACGCTTTATGCAGCGTGCGGGGCGAAGTGGGCATTCACCATTTGAGCGCTCAAAGATATACTTCGTACCTACCCATTCCTTAGAATTGGTTGAGGTATCTGCGCTAAAAGAAGCCATTAAAAATAAACAGGTCGAACCAAGAGATCCTATGGTATTGACCTTTGATGTCCTAGTGCAATTTATGGTGACTTTAGCTGTGGGCGAAGGTTTTGATTCAGAAGATGTATTCGGTCGCATCCAGCAAGTACATGCATTTCATTATCTAACCAAAGAAGATTGGCAGTGGTGTCTGCATTTTATTACTAAGGGCGGAAAAACCCTGAATTCTTACGAAGAGTTTCATAAGGTCCTATTGGAAGATGATGGCATCTACCGCGTAAAAAGTAGGCGTATCAGCATGTTACATCGTATGAATATTGGTGCTATCGTGAGCGAAGTCAATGTCATGGTAAAGTTTATGTCTGGAGGTTACATCGGGATGATTGAAGAATTTTTCATTTCCAAATTGAAACCTGGGGACAGTTTTATTTTAGCAGGGCGCATTCTCGAATTGGTTCAAATTAAGGATATGACCGTTTTGGTGAGACGTAGCAAGGCTAAGAAAGCGGTCTCGCCAAGCTGGCTGGGTGGGCGTCTTCCGTTGACCTCACATTTAAGTCATTATTTAAGATTAAAATTGTCAGATGCCCTACAACCTGGTCGACTGGAAAAAGAATTACGGTTTTTAAATCCATTGATAAGTCGGCAGGTGCAACACTCGCACATTCCAAAAGATGATGAGTTTTTAGTAGAACTGATCGAAACCAAAGATGGTCATCATTTATTTATGTATCCCTTTGAAGGCCGACTGGTACATGAAGTATTTTCAGCATTAATCGCATATAGAATAAGTAAAATCAAGTCTATAACCTTCACCATCGCCATGAATGACTATGGTTTTGAATTATTGAGTGATCAGCCGATTCCAGTTGATGAAGACACTATTGAAGACCTCCTTAGTAAAGAGCATTTAATGGACGATGTTATTGCCAGCATCAATGCCTCAGAAATGGCCTCCCGTAAGTTTAGGGATATCGCAGTCATTGCAGGTTTAGTGGTGCAGTCCCAACCTGGTGCCAGAAAGAACAACAAGAGTTTACAATCCTCTTCGGGTCTTATATTTAGGGTCCTTGAAGATTACGAACCAGATAATTTATTACTACGACAAGCTTATACAGAGGTGTTTAATCAACAACTCGAAGAAGCAAGGTTGCAACAGGCGTTTGAACGTATCTCTAAAAGTAAGATTATAGTTAAGTATGCAAAGTCCTTTACACCCTTGAGTTTTCCGCTTAAAGTAGATAGTTTGAGAGGTACGATGAGTAACGAAAATCTAGACAAGCGTATTCAGCGTATTAAAGAACAGGCTTTTAAAATTAACTAGTCATTTCGAGCAAAGCGAGAAATCACATAATTTTGTTTCTTTTTGAGAGACTTGCTTGACGCCTCAAATTCATTCGATATGACAATTAAATGCAAATAATAACCGAGAATATCACCATAGAGGCCGAACGTCTCGCACTAACCAATCAAAGAGCCATATATTGGGAACATGAAGATGCTCTAATTCTGTCAGACCTTCATATTGGTAAAACTGCGCATTTCCGGAAACATGGAATACCAATGCCAGATGATATTTTGGTAAAAGATCTGGAGCGCCTTGAAACCTTAATCCACTATTTCAAAGTGTCTAAACTCATTATTGTTGGCGATTTGTTCCATGCTGAAGCTAATAGCAACCTTCAAACCTTTAAGTCCTGGTTAAACGCTTTCAAACAGCTTAAAATAATCTTAGTCAGAGGCAATCACGATAGGCAATCTAAAAATCTCATGAGCGATTTAAGAATTGAAGAGGTCACAGAATTGCACATGAAACCGTTCTTGTTTGTTCATGATTCAAGTGCAGAAACCTCAGAATATTTTATGATTTCTGGTCATATCCATCCAGGTATTCTCATTAAAGGTAAGGGTAGGCAAAAGGTGAAACTACCTTGCTATCAAGTGACTTCAAGATATCTGGTTTTGCCAGCGTTTAGCCTGTTTACAGGGCTAAATACGCACGAAAGTCCTGAAGATGCCATCTCTTATGCATTTACAGAATCGACGATTTTCAAATTTGACTAATATGCATTTCGTCGAATATTTAATGCTTTTTACCGATAATTGAATTTAGTTTTATATGTTTGAAATCCCAAATTGATTGTTGTAGACGAGTTCTACAATAAAAAAACTATTAACCGATGAGAAACCTACTTAGATTTTTGCCATTTGTGGCAATGATAGTTTTTGCCTGCACGGCTGACCCCAATGAATCAACTACTGAAGACGATGTTTTAACCTCACAAGCTAATTCTTGTATTGATGACGATCCCGTTACTAGGGTCGTTAATAACGGTACAGTTGCTTTTAGTTTGCTTGTAGCTAATGGTAATGGGTCTGCATTAGTTGATATACCTAATATTCCCCCAGATACAACAACATCTTGGGCGAGTTTTCCCGAAGGCGAAGTGATATTTTATCTCAATACTGACGAGTCTTCAATAGATGATAAGGTCACATTGCAAATGAATTCTTGTATGGCCTATGAGATTGAGATTGATGCCAATAATGAGATTGTATCATATACACCCACTACACTTTAGAGCATAACAGCACAATTTTAGCGTTGTTCGCATTCGTAGTAAAGAAAAGATAGTGATCACCACCATCTTTTACATTTAGTTTTTTCCTGATATCATGAACTGATAGCGGAAAATTACGAGTGGTGATATTGGCTTTGGTGATACGTTCTTTTGAGAATTCTTTTTTATTAAACGGGATAACTTTTTCAATTTTAAATCGTCTCCCCGGAAAATCTATGAGATGGTTAGATGTGTATAAATGCGAGTGTTTATGAAGCTTAACAACTTTTAATAGAGCACTTACGGAATTAAAGGCACCAGCTTTTAAAACTGCCGCATTGGGTTCGTACAAATAGCTGAGAGGCTCGGAATATGTAACTGAGGCTGAGGCCTCTTCGCTATGTTGAAATTCAAAAACCTGATTTGTGGATTTGGTAATATTTATGGTTTTAATTGTGAATTCAGCCGTATAATCCCGTTCTAAAACCCACAATAATTCTTTGACTTCGTTATCGACCGCTAGGATATGTAAATCCTTAACAAATTTTAAATCAATGGCGGTGGCTTTGATATCGAGTAAGGGCGAAGTTTTAATCATTGCATGTTTAGAATACTTTAAAAACAGCCCTTGAAACGACTTAACATTTGGCGTACAATCTGTTAAAAGAAATACCTTTTGTTTTGTTTCGTCCCTCCTGGATGGGTCAATGTATATCCAATCGAATGGACGGTCCAATCGCTTAAGCGTGTCGATGCCACTTTCATTCAAACAGTTAATGTTTGGTGTATTTAGAACTTTATAATTATGTTGTACTATGTCCGAAAGCTCCTGGTTTATCTCACAATGCGTGATGCTTTCCATAGTTTTAGAAAAGTAAAAACTATCCACTCCAAAGCCACCTGTGAGATCGATTAATGAATGTCCAGAAACTAAATCCGCTTTATATTTGGCTGTGACTTCTGAAGATGTTTGCTCAATATTAAGCTTATTAGGATAACAAATAGTTGGGGTATTAAACCAAGTTGGCAACTTTTTTTCACAACGTTTTTTAGCTTCAATCTGCTCAATGATTAGTTTGGCATCAATGTCTTTAAACGGAAGCCCTTTTAGCAATATAGTAGAAATATCAGATTTAAGATGAGAATTTATAAATTCCTGTATTTCAATATTTAAGATAGTTTTATTCAAACTATAACTATAAGCCTTTGGTGAGCTTAGATACGATTTTATATTCAGATAAGAATTCTTTCAGAATTACCTTGATGGCAGTATATGCTGGTACGGCGACAATCATACCTACAATCCCAAATAGGATACCAGCTATGATAATCACTAAAAAGATTTCGAGTGGGTGCGATTTGACGCTTTTAGAAAAAATAAAAGGTTGGCTAAAGAAATTATCAACCAATTGTGCTATAATAAAACCTATCATGACGTAGGTTGTTTTTGGCAAAATAACGGCACTAAAACTTTCACCCAAATTACTGGACATACTGAGCAACAGCATTAAAAAACCACTTACTAAAGGACCGACATAGGGGACAAGGTTGAGCAAGGCACATAGAAAGGCAATAACAAGGGCATTATCGATTCCAAAAATCAACAATACAATGGTATAAATCACAAAAAGAATTAGGATCTGGAATATAAGTCCCACAAAATAGCGAGATAATAGGTCCTTAATTTTATTCCATGAACGTCTTGAGCGCATCTCATTACCATTGGGAACAAATATCATCATACCATTTTCGAACAACTGACTATCCTTTAAAAAGAAGAATGAAATAAACAAAACCGAAAACAAGCCTATACTAAAACTGCCTAATCCACTAACTAAACCATTAAAGAAGTTGGGAATTAGCGAAAAATCTAACTTGGATAAGAGATTAGAATCTTTTATGGATTGCTCAACATCGATATTATTGAATTCAAAATAGGTGGTAATCTGTTGGTAAAGGTCGTCGACATTTCGTTCCAACTGTTGAAAATCCAATAAAGCCAGATTCTTTCCTTGGTCGGCAATAAGTGGAATAAACATCCCAATTAAACTTAGCAATATACCCACAAATAAAATCATTGTCACTATGACTGCCAGAGTATTGTTGAACTTGAGTTTACGTCTTAAAAACAAGACGATAGGCCGCCCTATTAATGAAATCACAGCAGCGACTGCAATGTATACGATGACGGATTGAATTTTGTAAAGAAAAAACAACACCAAGGCTATAGCAGCAAGAATGCCCAACGCTCTTAAAATGCCATTAGCGATGATTTTTGAATTCATAGCTCAAAGATGCTGAAATAAATTTAGTGGAACAAATTTTATGAATTAAGTTGGTTCGTAATTTCATATAAAGCAATGCTTGTGGCTTGTACCACATTCATGCTACTATTATTGCCGTACATATTGATGTGTACTATTGCATCGCATTGTTGTAACACAGACTCTGAAATACCAAAGTTTTCATCACCAATAACAAGGGCAATGGGACGATTGGTGTCCAGTTTAAATTTGCTCAATTCCAGACTGCTATCCGTAATTTCTAAGGCTATGATAAAGTGCGTACTTTTGAATTGATGTACTACAGCGTTAATATCATCTTCAATTCTATGGTTAACGTATTTCTCTGTAGAACGCGATGTTTTAGACATACGCTTTCCAACAGTAATATCGGCACCGCAAAACACGAGTTCTTCAATATTAAAGGCATCTGCGATGCGAAATAAGGACCCAATATTTGGGGCATTACTAATGTTATCGCATACTATGGTAATGGGATGTTTTTGTTTTTTAAAGTTGGAAGTGTAGTGCGTAAGTTGCAAAAATCATGAAATTATTGGTGGTTATAAGAACTACACTTAACAGCCAAGTGCGATGGCCAACATCCGAAACAGCCACACTGATAGTGATAACTGTCAACTCCAGTTGTATAGGTATGCCAATTGATCTCATTCATAGATTGAAAGACAAAAGCTATACCCAATAAGATGGCCACGATTTTATATTTAATGGAAAAACGTTTCATATGTAGTTCTAATTCTCAAAAGCATATTTAACTATATTGGCGCCCATTTTAAGTGCCTTTTCCCTTACTTCTTCGGGATCGTTATGTACTTCCTGATCTTCCCAGCCATCACCTAAATCACTTTCAAAAGTAAATAAGAGTACTAATCTACCCTCGTGAAACACACCAAAGGCTTGTGGAGCTTTGCCATCGTGCTCATGAATTTTTGGTAAACCGTTTGGGAAATTATATGCCGAATTAAAGATTTCGTGATCTTTCGGGATTTCCCGCAGTTCATTATTTGGGAATACTTTCTTGAGTTCTTGTGTAATATAGGGCTCCATCCCATAATTGTCATCGATATGAAGAAACCCTCCAGAGATGAGGTACCGTCTTAAGTTTTCGGCGTCATCATCACTAAAGAATACATTGCCATGGCCTGTCATATGCAACAAGGGAAACTGAAAAATATCAGTACTCCCAACTTCAACGGTTTGGATATTTTCGTTGATGTTAGTATCAATATGATCATTGCAATATTTTACCAAATTAGGCAAGGCCGTAGGGTTGCTGTACCAATCGCCTCCACCTTTATATCTTAGCACGGCCACATCTTGAGCCACAAGTTGAGAACTTGTTAAACTCATCACAATTCCAACGAGTAGTGTAAGAGGTATTCTTTTTTTCGACTTAAGATTCATGTTTCAAATGTAAAAAAGAAATCCTATGAAGTCTATTCTGTTAACATTATTTATAATTCCTGTATTCATTTTTTCCTTACTTACGGATAAGCCTGTAGATACTAATAACGTCATTGTCCTCGAGTTATTTACCTCTCAGGGCTGTTCTAGTTGTCCGCCAGCAGATCGCCTTTTAGATGAGGTAAAAAGCAATACCATTATAGCCTTGTCCTATCATGTGGACTATTGGAATTATATCGGATGGAAAGACCCTTTTAGCAAATCTGTGTATACCGAGAGACAACGTTCTTATGGCTCTAAGTTTAACAGCAGTACTATTTATACGCCGCAACTTGTCATTAATGGACAGGAGCATATTGTAGGCTCTAATAGGCAAGCTTTAAATCAGAAGATCACTAAGTATGCTGCTAAAGCCAATGCCAATAGTGTTGAGCTATCTGAGGTCTCGAAATCAGAGGACTTGGTACGTTTTAATTACGACATAGGCGGTGGGCTCCAAGACCGTTACATACGAACCATTTTAGTTATTAACGAGCGCAAAACGTCCGTCAAACGCGGTGAAAATAGAAATCGAGAGCTCATTAATACCAATATCGTCGTTAATGAGCAACGCTTTAAGTTAGAGACAAATTCTGGAAAAGGCTCACTTGTAATTCCAAACATAGTCAAAGCTTCCGACGATTTATCTTTAATCGTCGTAATTGAAAATAATACGCTGGATATTACCGGAGCGGGTCAAAAAGTCCTTTAGCTATTCGTTGGTAAATGCTACAGAATGACAGGCTGCAACAGCGGCGGTTTCGGTTCTTAAGCGCGTATGGCCTAAGGTCACTGGAATAAAATATTTTTCAAGTGCTAATGCAATTTCTTGGGTGCTGAAATCACCTTCAGGGCCAATCATAATTACACATTTATCGCCGACCTTGAGTTTTGATTTTAGCGATGTTTTGTCGGTATCTTCACAATGCGCAATAAACTTCTGACCAGCCATATTTTGATGTACAAAGTCCTTGAATGGTATAATATCGTTAAGTTTTGGTAAATAGCACTGCAGGGATTGTTTCATGGCAGACTGAATGATTTTTTCGAAGCGTTCCAATTTCACCACTTTACGCTCGCTATTATCGCAAATGACCGGTGTGATTTCATCAATGCCTATTTCGGTGGCTTTCTCCAAAAACCATTCGTAGCGATCATTCATTTTAGTAGGAGCAACAGCAAGATGCAAATGATAGTTGCGTTGGACTTGTAAAGCTTTAGAAACGATAGCAACAGTACAATGCTTTATATCCGCTAAAGTCAATTCTGCCTCAAATAACCAACCCGTTCCATTGGTGATATGGATGCGGTCACCGACTTTTTTCCGAAGCACCTTTACAATATGGCGACTTTCATCTTTATCAAAGTTGAACTCTGTTTGATCTTCAGAAATATGGGGATTATAAAAGAGCTGCATTATTTGGTCACTTCTGTATACTTTAAAACCGTAATTTCTTCAATAGGTTTAGCTTCGTGCGTCTTTAAGACAATATAGTACCATTGTCGATCTTCAATATCTAGCGTAAAAATATCGTCTTTGTCGTGAATTTTTGCGGCATTTTCAAAATCTGGATGCATACGTCCTTCAGGAAACCAGCCCAAATCACCACCTCTTTTCGCATTGAGATCCATAGAGTGAAGCTCTGCCAATGCTTCAAATTTATAACCCTCTTTATATTGTGCAATAATTTTTGAGCGTTTACTCTTAATGTCTTCCATGGGCATTGTGCGACCATCAAAGTAAATGTAGCTCACTCTATAGTGTAGCTTTTTTTTCTTATCTATGACTTTATAATAGATTTTCTTCTGGTCTTCATCCAACACTTTTTTACCTCCTACGGACAATTTGAAAAGTGCATCCGCGAGTTTTGTTTTGTGCTTTTCCTTGTTAAAAATGAGAACTTTACTCTTGTTCTCTTTTTTGTGGGTTTTAGCAAAAACTTTGGCGTCTTCTATTGAACTTATGGAATCTAGCTCTTCTTCTAAGGATTCTTGAGAAAGACTTAAAATTGGAATAAAGACTAGTAAAACTAATAGTTGTTTCATTGTATAAAATTTTAATAGGATTTGGGTTACACAAATCAACTAAATTTTAAAATGGAATTGAAGCGATAAGTATTAGCTTATTAACAGATGTTTTAACAATTAGTTGGAGAACAAATAGTTCCATGGAATAACAAATGGCAATACCACGACCCAAATCACAAAAAATCCAGCCATACCTTTAGGGTAGGGAGTTTGATTAATTATGGCAGGTAAGGCCACGACGAGCAACCATGCGCTTTTATAAACAAGTTGTAACACCAATACGGGAGAAAAACTTTGGGGCCTAAAGAGTCCAAAACCCGATAAAATGGCTATACTTAACCATAAGGCTCCAATGAGTCTAATGAATTCAGAATTGGAATACACATTTTCAAAAATGGAACTCGCAGCAGTTTTTGGATAGAAGAGCGAAGTAATACCAATCCATCCGGCGACTATGATATTTGCTATGTATACTATTTTTAGGATCATGTCATATCTTCAATCGTGCTGTCGCCATCACATCAAAATCCGAAAAATCCTGATCCAAATACTTTAAATAACCTACAATGGCAATCATAGCGGCATTGTCTGTTGTATATTCAAATTTTGGGATATAGGTAGTCCAACCATATTGACTTTCAGCATTTTTTAAGGCTTTGCGAATACCTGAATTGGCAGAAACACCGCCGCCAATAGCAATATGTTTTATGCCGGTTTGTTTTACAGCAACTTTAAGCTTATCCATTAAAATACCGACAATAGTGTATTGAATGGACGCACAGATATCATTGAGGTGCTCCTTAACAAAATTGGGATTGGCTTTAGTTTCTCGCTGTACAAAATAGAGGATGCCTGTTTTTAATCCAGAGAAACTAAAATTAAGACCCTCTACTTTAGGTTTGGTAAATGGATAGGCTTTGGGATTTCCGAGTTGAGCACGTCTGTCGATTTCTGGACCTGCAGGATATCCCAATCCCAGTACTTTCCCACTTTTGTCGTAGGCTTCTCCGACGGCATCATCAATAGTTTCACCCAAAACCTCCATATCAAAATAATCACTCACTTTCACAATTTGTGTATGTCCACCTGAGATGGTCATGGCCAAAAAAGGAAAAGGGGGCTTTTGGTGCTTGTCCTCATCTATAAAATGTGCCAGAATATGGGCCTGCATATGATTGACATCGATCAAAGGAATATCCAATCCGTAGGCTAAGGACTTAGCGAATGAAGTGCCCACAAGCAAAGAACCCATAAGACCAGGACCTCGCGTAAAAGCTATGGCGCTCAGTTGCGACTTGGAAATGCCCGCTTTTTCAAGCGCCTGATGCACGACTGGAACGATATTTTGCTGATGTGCCCTGGAAGCTAATTCTGGGACAACACCACCATATTCGGTATGGATTTTTTGGTCAGCAACAACATTGCTCAAAATTTTGTCGTTACATAATACAGCAGCTGATGTATCATCACAAGAAGATTCAATACCGAGGATGTATATATTTTCTTTTTTCATAGGCGATATTAGGCACAATAATTGTTAATTTTACCAGATGTAGTCTAAGGTAGTACTTTACAACGTATCGTAAGTGCAAAGTTAGTGAAGATTCCATCAATTTGTAAGCACAAGTCGTATCAAAAGAATACTCAAAATATTAGGAAAAATAGCGGGGATTATTTTACTCCTGTTTTTTATTGTGTTTTTGATCTTGGGTATTCCTGCCGTACAAACTAAACTTGGCAAATATGCGACCAAAAAGGTTAATGAAGAATTTAAGACGGATATTAATATCGCCAAAGTTGGTCTTCAGCTCAACGGAGATATAGAGCTAAAGAACATCTTTATAAAGGATCATAAAAAAGACACACTTATCAGTATTGGTGAACTGAATAGCTCAATCGTTAGTTTTAAAAATCTATATGATGGGAAGCTGAATTTTGGAGATATCGACATTCAAGATTTAGTATTCAACCTCAAAACATACGAAGGAGAAGAAGATACCAACTTGGATGTTTTTGTAGAAAAGTTTGAAGACGACAACCCAAGAGAAGGGCCAAGTAAGTTTTTATTTTCATCCAGTGATATCTCCATAGAAGACGGTGTCTTTAGATTAACAGATGACAATATTGAGACACCGAAAATTTTAGAATTTACACAACTCAATGTCAATACTACCAATTTTTTGATTAGTGGACCAGATGTAAGTTGTCGAATTAATAAACTTGGTTTTAAGGATAGCCGAGGCATTGTCGTCGATAATTTAATGGCCAATTTTGAATACACACTAGATCATATGAATTTTGGGAACTTAGATATTAAAACCAAAAATTCTGAGCTAAAAGGTGATTTAAGATTCGATTACCTACGTGAGGACTTAAAGGACTTTACGGATAAAGTAAATGTAACGGCCAGCTTTAAAGATTCACAAATTTCACTTACGGAACTCAATGTGTTTTTCAACGAATTTGGGGTTAACCAGAAAGCTAGTTTTAACGCCGATTTATCAGGGACATTAAATAAACTTGCGGCAAGCAACCTTAATGTAAGTACATCTCGAAACACAAGGATTATTGGTGATATTACGTTCGAAAATGTGTTTCGTAAAGAAGACGATAGCTTCGCCTTAGAGGGGAAATTTAAAAACTTGTCCTCAAATTATAACGACTTAACCGCATTACTTCCTAGAATATTGGGGAATGCTATACCAACGGTTTTGTCTAAAGTGGGGAATTTTAGAATTAATGGAACGTCGCGAATTACAGCTAAGCAAATTAATGCCGACATCGCTATAAATACAGATTTAGGGGATTTGAAATCTAATTTGGAGCTTACGGAAATTGATGATATAGATGAAGCCAATTATATCGGTAATGTTGTTTTTGACCAATTCGATATAGGGCAGCTCATAGATGATCCTAAAGCCAAATATGTATCTGCAAATGTCGATGTAGATGGTAAGGGTTTCACCCTAGATAACCTGCGAACAGATATAAAAGGCGATGTCTTTAGTCTAGACTATAATGATTATACCTATGAGAGCATTGTCATTTCTGGCGATTTGGGGAATAAAGTTTTTAATGGAAGATTAATAACCGAAGATCCCAATTTGCAATTGGATTTTAATGGATTGGTAGATTTTTCAGAAGAACAAAAACTATTTGATTTTAGAGCTAATGTTGGTTATGCCGACCTCAAAGTGCTCAACTTTGTTGATAGAGATAGTATTTCGGAGTTTAGGGGCTTAGTAAACATGACAGCCAAGGGATCGACTTATGATAACGCTAGCGGTACCGTAAACATAAAAAATACGACCTATAAAAATCAAGATGGAAGATATAGATTCGAGGATTTTGATATCGTATCCTCATTTGAAGGAGAAGAACGAACCTTATCTATTAATTCCCCCGACATTATAAGCGGCAAAGTAAAAGGCAAATTCAGAATTAGGGACATTCAAAAACTGATGGAGAATTCACTGGGAAGCATATATACGAATTATGTGCCGTTCGAAATTAAGGAAGGTCAGTATATGGATTTTAGATTCAATGTCTATTCTAAGATTGCGGCTGTATTTTTTAAAGATCTCTATATCGGTGAAAACACCTTTGTAGAAGGTCGAGTAGAGACGGACGAACGAGGATTTGAACTGACGTTTAATTCACCTGAAATTAGGTTTCAAGACTATTTTGCTAATAATATCAGCTTATCTGTAGATAATAGTAATCCGCTATACAATACATTTATAGAAATAGATAGTTTAAATGCTGGCGTCTATGGTGCTTCAGATTTTTCACTCATCAATGTCACTAAGAGAGATACCTTGCTGGTTAAAACTCAATTTAAGGGAGGAAAGAACAATACAGATGAATTCAATCTCAATCTCTTTTATACTATAGATGACGCTAATAAATCCATCGTCGGTTTCAGAAAGTCGGATGTTCTATTTAAGGGTTATGAGTGGTTTGTGAATTCAGAAAAAAACAGCTTCAACAAAGTGCGTTTCGACAGAACACTCAAAGCTTTCGACATTTTCCCTATAACCATAAACCAAGGCAATGAAGAAATTGAACTTTCTGGAATAATTAGCGATAGTATCAACAAAAATATTAGGGTCGATTTTAAGGACGTAGAACTGGTTAAAATTACGCCTCGTATAGATAGCTTAACTTTAGCAGGTGTCGTTAACGGAAAATTAGATATCACCCAAAATAATGGGGTCTACCTACCAAAATCCAATATGGAAATAAGTAATCTTTTTGTTAATGATTATGACCTAGGAAATTTAACCGCTAAGGTGGAAGGCAATAACTCACTAACGGATTATAGTGTTGACGTGTCTTTGGTAAATGATAATTTAACCGCTTTCGCAGCCAAAGGTGCGATTGATGTCGCAAAGAACAGACCTACGATAGACTTGGATGTGACCTTCGAAGAGTTTTTATTAGATCCTTTGAATCCTTTAGGCGAAGGGGTGATTAGTAATATCAGGGGGCTTGTTTCCGGGAATGCGAAGGTTACAGGTAGCCTTAAGAAACCCAGCATTGATGGGGAGTTATTGCTCGATAGGGCAGGACTGTCCATTCCCTATCTCAACGTGGATTTTGGTTTCGATTTTGACTCAAAAGTATCACTTCGTAAGCAACAATTCATTTTCAATAATGTAGCAATGACCGACTCAAAATACTTCTCCAAAGGTTATCTCAATGGTTTTATCGAGCATAATAATTTTTCGGATTGGGAATTGGGTCTGGACTTAAAGACGGACCGGTTATTGGTTTTGAATACTGAAGAATCTGAAGATGAATTGTATTATGGGACAGCATTTATTTCAGGAAATGCAACCATAAAAGGCCCCACCGACCAATTAATTATCGATGTAGAAGGGAGCACGGCTCCAGGCACCGAATTTAATATTCCTTTAAATGACTCCGAAAGCTTCGGTGACAATTCATTTATACACTTTTTAAGTCCAGAAGAGAAAGAGGCTAGGATCAGTGGCGAGATTGTTGAAGCTATTGAAGTTAAGGGTTTAGAGCTAAATTTTGATTTGGACGTTAACCAAAATGCCACCATCGAAATTGTTATAGATAAAGATTCTGGTAGTACCATAAAAGGTAAGGGCGAAGGGAACCTCGTATTTTTAATAAACACCAATGGGACCTTCAATATGTGGGGAGATTTCTCTGTGTTTGAAGGTTTATATAATTTTAAATACCGAGGATTGGTTGAAAAGAGGTTTGATGTAGAGCAGGGTGGAAGTATCGTTTGGGAAGGCGACCCTTTAAAAGCCCAAATAGATATAAGAGCGGTCTATCAAGGTTCTGCCAACCCTTCGGTGTTACTCGACAACCCCATTAGCCAAACCATTCCTGTTGAGGTAATTATTCATCTTACTGGTCAATTGGAGCAACCAGATCCGGAGTTCGATTTTAGATTTCCAACGGTAACATCGACGGTTAAATCTGAGCTCGATTACAGATTGTCATCTAAAGACGAACGCGATAACCAAGCCCTAATTTTCTTAGCGACAGGTAGTTTTGCCAATGGCGTAAGTGGTCTTGATTTTTCGGGTACCATTGCCGAGCGACTAAGTGGTATTGTCAATAATCTTCTTGGGGGCAATAATGGAGATTTTGCGGTAGGACTGGATTTCGAACTCGGTCAGGATTCGCCCGAGTTGCAAACCAATAGTAGGGTTGGGTTAACATTGCAAACAAAAATTTCCGATAGGGTTTTGGTAAATGGAACTGTTGGCGTACCGTTTGGTTCGGCACAGCAGACCACCATAACAGGAGATGTTCAAATTGATTGGTTGCTCAATGAAGACGGGACGTTACGAGCTAAAGTATTCAATAGGGAAAATACTATTAGAAACTTTGGTGAGGAAATAGGATATACGCAAGGGGTTGGATTATCTTACAGTGTAGAATTTGATACGTTTAAGGAATTTATTGACATTATATTTTCTGGAAAAAATAAAAAAGACAAGCAAGATAAAAATAAGGTTGAAAAGAAGGAAGAGGACGATGATAATTTTATGCCAGAATATATTACCATGAAGAAGAAAAAAACCACTAAATCCAAGTCTTAAAATCGTCATTTTTTCATATTTAAATAAATAGTTATTAACGAAAACGTTTGAATTTATTTAGGCGTATCTTTTTTATGATTTAAGTCACAAAATTGTGTGTTTTGTTTAGTAATTTTACTAAAATTAAAATCGATAATGGTTCACACAATAAAAAAAATAGCTGTTTTAACATCTGGTGGAGATTCCCCTGGAATGAATGCTGCCATTCGTTCTGTAGTTAGAGCCTGTGTCTTTCACGATATCGAATGCTACGGGTGTTACAGAGGTTACCAAGGTATGATTGAGGGTGATTTCGAACAGATGGACGCACGTAGTGTAAAAGGGATCATCAATAAAGGGGGCACTATGCTAAAGTCGGCGAGGTCAAAAGAATTTAGGACTAAAGAAGGCCGACAAAAAGCACATGATTCCCTTAAAAATGCTGGAATAGATGCCTTTGTGGTTATCGGTGGGGACGGTAGTTTTACTGGTGCTATGATTTTTAATCAGGAGTTTGGTTTCCCTGTTATGGGTATACCGGGCACTATAGACAATGATATTTTTGGTACGACCCATACATTAGGCTATGACACAGCGCTGAATACAGCTGTAGATGCCATCGACAAAATTAGAGATACAGCAAGTTCCCACAATCGTTTATTTTTTATTGAGGTTATGGGCCGAGACGTGGGCCATATTGCCCTTAACGTTGGCGTTGGTGCTGGTGCTGAAGAAATACTAATTCCTGAGGAGGATCTTGGTCTTGACAGGTTACTAGAATCTTTACGACGAAGTAAAACCTCTGGTAAATCTTCAAGTATTGTGGTAGTAGCAGAAGGTGATAAAATCGGTAAAAACGTTTTTGAATTGGCAGATTATGTCGAACAAAATATGACCGAATATGAAGTTCGTGTTTCCGTATTAGGACATATGCAAAGGGGCGGAAATCCATCGTGTTTTGATCGGGTTTTAGCCAGTCGCATGGGAGTTAAGGCGGTGGAAAGTCTTATTACCGGTAAAAGTAATTATATGGTTGGTCTTAAGAATGATATCATGGATTTAACACCATTCGACCAAGCCGTAAAAGGACAATCAAAAATTAATATGGAACTCTTAAGAGTTTCAGACATCATGACTATATAAAAGATTAAATAAAGAAAACATGTCAAATTTAAAATTAGGAATCAACGGATTCGGAAGAATAGGAAGAATAGTATTCAGAGCAACTGTAAAACGTCCAGATGTAGATGTTGTTGCGATTAACGATTTATTGGATGTAGAGCATCTTGCATACTTATTAAAGTACGATTCTGTACACGGTCGTTTTGACGGAACTGTTGAAGTTAAAGACGGACACTTAGTTGTAGACGGAAAAACAATTCGCGTGACTGCCGAAAGAGATCCAAAAAACTTAAAATGGGATGAAGTGGGTACAGATGTTGTTGCCGAATGTACAGGGATTTTTACCACTTTAGAAACCGCTCAGTATCATATTGACGCAGGTGCCAAGGAAGTCGTTATTTCTGCACCGAGTAAAGATGCCCCTATGTTCGTTATGGGTGTTAATGATGATGAGCTGACATCAGATCACAAAATAGTGTCTAACGCATCGTGTACGACCAATTGTTTAGCTCCGATTGCCAAAGTATTAGACGATAATTTTGGTATCGAAGAAGCCTTAATGACGACGATTCATGCCTCTACGGCCACACAGCTTACTGTAGATGGACCATCTCGTAAAAACTACAGGTTAGGGCGTTCAGCTTTAAATAACATTATTCCTTCAACAACAGGTGCGGCGAAAGCTGTAGGTAAAGTGATTCCTAAATTAAATGGAAAGCTTACAGGTATGGCGTTTAGAGTACCAACTGCTGATGTTTCAGTGGTAGATTTAACGGTAAGACTTCAAAAGGAAACCTCTTACGAAGAGATAAAGAAAGTATTTAAAGCAGCTTCTGAGGGCGCCATGAATGGAGTCTTAGGATATACTGAGGAAGCTGTAGTATCCCAAGATTTTGTCAGTGATACACGTACCAGTATTTTTGATGCTGGCGCTGGTATAGAGCTCAATTCAAAATTCTTCAAAGTCGTATCTTGGTACGATAATGAATTTGCGTATTCTAATAAGCTAGTCGATTTAGCACAAAAAATTAACAGCCTTTAGAAACTATAACACGCTTAGATATTAATTATGAAATTCCGCAGTGTTATAATAGTTTAGGCATTGCGGAATTTTTTTTTAAATACGAATTATGATTTTAATTACCGATGGGGGTTCCACAAAGTGTGATTGGATAGCCATAGATAGTTCTGGTGAAAGACTGGCGCAAAAAATAAGGACAAAAGGGCTTAATCCAGCAATTTTAACAGAAACTGAATTAAAGCAGATTATCAGTGGTAGTGAAGAATTAATGCAGTTTTCATCTGATGTTTCACACATTTTTTTCTATGGTGCCGGTTGCGGTACAGAAAAGCCAAGGACAATGCTAACGCATGTGCTTCAGTTCTTATTTCCATCAGCTAATGTCGACGTACAAGAAGATACGATGGCGGCCGTAAGATCATCCCTTAATCACAATACAGAAGCCGCTGTAGTTTGTATTATGGGCACGGGCTCTAATTGTAGTTATTTTGACGGTAGTATTTTACATCAACGCGTAAAGAGCTTAGGCTATACCTTGATGGACGATGCGAGTGGTAATTATTTTGGTAAACGACTCATACGCGATTACTATTTTAAAAAAATGCCAGAAACCATTGAGTTGGCTTTTGAACACAAGTACAACTTGGATCCAGACTACATTAAATTCAATTTGTACAAAAAAGCTAATCCCAATGCTTATTTAGCTGATTTTGCAGAATTTATGTTTTTAAATAAGGACTCAGACTATATTAAGGAACTTATAAAATCAGGGATAAGGGTATTCGCCGAGAATATGATTTTGCAATTTCGAGAAGAATTAGATACGGGTATTCCAGTACATTTTGCCGGTTCCATAGCATTTTTCTCTCAAGATGAAATAAAAGAAGTTGCTGAAGAGTACAATTTTAAAGTGGGTAATTTTGTAAGACGACCAATCGATGGTTTAGTGGATTATCATATTAAAAACTTGTAAATGGAAATAGCCATTATTGCTCATGATGGTAAAAAAGCGGACATGGTCCAGTTTTTAAATGCGCATAGTGACATTTTACACAAAAAAAGTATTACCCTAATAGCAACTGGTACTACCGGAGAAAAAGTCACAAAGGCCGGATTTAAAGTCAATGCCTTATTATCAGGTCCCTTAGGTGGCGATGCTCAGATTGCAGCACGAGTTGCTGAAGGCAAATGCCATATGGTGTTATTCTTTAGGGACCCATTGGATAAACATCCTCATGAGCCCGATATTTTAATGCTAATGCGATTGTGTGACGTTCATAATGTACCATTGGCTACTAATCCCGCAACTGCAGAATTACTCATCAGGGCGGTTTGATCACTTGTTTAATAAGCTGTTAATAAATCTCATTTTTGCTATTGTAAAACTTATTATTTGGTCATATCTTTGCCATACAATAAAAATGAAGCACCATTATGTTTGAATTTGATCAGTATTTAGGATTTTTAGCTTTTTTAACCATTTTAACAATTGGTTTTTGGTTAATGATTTTCCTTTTAACTTTTGTAATCCCTTACTGGGTTTTTGGTTCGGCCATGGAGCGTTTAAAAGAAATAAGAGAAGAAAAGAAAGCTGAGCGTGAAGCAAACAGCTAGTTTCAAAATATATGATAAAAAAAAGAGTGCTATTTAGCACTCTTTTTTTTATACCTTTTGTTTTAATAGGATACTTAATTTGCTAAAGTCGTAAGCCGAGTTGACAACATCCTTATAGCCTTCGTAATATTGCAATGGCATTTCTAAGCTATCATAGGATTCTATGACGTTAATGGTTAATATGTTATTGTCCAAGGTGTAATCTGAAATGAATTGACAGGCTGGTTGGCCATTGATATCCACTACTTTACTAATTTTGATAGCGTCTAGGCCTTTGGCTTCGTAGCCATCCGGAATTATAATTTCGATTTTATAGGTATATCTAATTAAGCTGTTCAGTTCAACTGGGTTTACACGTTTGGCTTCTTGGTAAAGTTCATTTTGTGTACCGATGACTTTTCCGAAGTTTAACATGATATCTTCATTAATTTCTTCAATGAGGCTTTCAGTAGTGTAGGAATAATTCATCCGAACAGGAATATTATCAGTACCTAACGATAAGGCCTCATCGTTAACCTCAAAGGTTTCAAATTCGGCATCCTCTATACCGTTAGCACCAGTAAACTGTTTAAAATTATCAAAATCCCTATTTTTTAAATATTTGTAGGCACCACGAGCATTTTTAGCTCTGTAGCCCGTATTTTTTTGTTCGCAAGCGACTTTGGTAATGACCTCGTCAAGGTCTATAGAAATGGTATAATCTCTTTCTATAGTATTATTACTGGCCTCGGGACTTTCAATGATCCTAAATCGTCGGCCACCCTCGTTGACGAATATGGCGTCATTACCTATGGCTTCTGGTGGCGCAAAATTCAGTCGCGTATTGACATTATCCGGTTCAATATATTTCTTTTCCTCGATGAAATAGAATAGTGAAATTTGCAAGTTACTCGACGAATAAAAAAGTCTATCAAATTTATGCTTAAATCTATCAGAAGTTAATACGAATTCGAAATCGATAGCTTCATGGTTGAACAGACAACTGTATACTTTTATAATTCCGGATTCTGACGCCTGTTTCGTCCTGACGATATATTTCAATTCCGATAATTGCTCATCTCTTTTGCGAATGATATTAAAATTTGAAGTGACATATTCACAAATATTATTAATTATTTGGGCCTGAGTGTCTGCAGGCTTTTCCTTGACAAATGCTGTGTAATCCTTAATTAAGCTATTGTACTTTTTTGGTTTTATTTTGATGTAATTATCGATGAGATTGGTTTCTAATCCATCCCACATCTCGGACGTAGAACCAAAACCACCCGCTGCTACTTGATAAAACATTTTCATTCGGTTGGCTGTGGGACTAGCCGACATTTCATCGGTCATGGCATCGATATTGGTAGCTGTAGAGGTTAAGGCTTCTTTGTTGCCTTCCACAGTTTTGGTCACCATTTTTGGGAAACCATTGTACTCTTTTACGCGATAACTTAAAACGCGGGGTTTTCTCAAAATGACTTCTGCCTCTTTAACCTCATAATCTTTCTGGACCACGACAGACCCTATACTTCTAATATATTTTTCAAGCGTATAGATAAACTCGAGCTGTGAGTCTTTAGTAACGCCTTCAATGGCAAATATTTTAAAATTACCATAGTTTTCTACATTTTCTAATTCTTTAATGTTTCTCTTGTTAAGGACTTTGACTTTACCATCTCTTTGGGTAACCCTAGCTTTGATATCAATGACTTTTTTTACGTTGTACATTGGAATATAAACCCTGTTGTGCGTTTTTATACCCTTATCCGTATTAACTCTTATAATACTGTGCTTGGTCTCAAAAAGTCTAAAAGCTGCTGATATGGCTATGGCAGGCTGATAATATTGAATCAAATATTTTTCCTTAATCGCAATAGAAGGTAATTGACTTTCTGTCTCTGTAAGTTCGTAAAACTCTTGGGATTCTTTCCAGTCGTGTTTTTTGTAAAGTTGAGCAGATGCTGAATAACTTACTAACAGGATTAAGAGGGTTTTAAAAAAATATTTCATTGCTTAGCGTTTTCAAGTATTATGGAGTGTTTATTTGCTTTATTTAAGGCTTTAATAAATGTGTTCCAATCGTCCATTTTGTTAACCTCGACTTTTAAAGTATTTACCGTAATGAGCTTGTTTACAAGAATATGTTCATTATCCTCTGACATTGCATAGCTAATGCTAAAATTGAAGTCCGGATTTTTAAATGCTACATCCTTTGGTAAGCTTTGAACCTTAAGGTCGTCAGGGATTTTTATAGTCGTCAGGAATTTTTTCTGAAATTTGTGATCAATTTTTTTGTCAAACTTCTTTTTCTCAGCTTTAACGATTTCCGATTTCAGATTAAAATCCAAATGCGGTTTTAAATAAATTAAATGATCGATCGATTTGATATAGTCATGTGTCTCAGAATGAAATTCAATAGAGAGTGTATCGTTTTGCAGTTTTAAATCTCTATATACAATATTGAAGGTTTTGGTCCGCTTCTTTCCAAATTTTAAGACGGATTGCAAGAATCCGATGTCCTCGTCATCTTTTCGTTCGAGTCTGTGTAACATACGTAGTTTTTCAAACCCTGTAAACTCAGCATTATGCTGACCTAAAAGCGTTTTATCCTTTAGTTCTAAATGAGATTCTATCACGGTAACATTTCGTTCGGGTGCTACTTCTGGGACCTTAATAATTTTGTATTCAGTATCAGAGATTCCAATTAAAGCCTCTTTACCTTGAATAAATGGTGAAGGATAACCAAAACCTAGATATTTGGCTGTGGCGTCTAAAAATAAATAGTCATCATTAAGTGCTACGGCAGTAATCATATGATTATCTACCATTGGAGTAGGTAATTCACCATAGGTAAAAGGCCTGTCCCTTGTCCCTATCCAGGTTAAATGAGACCTAATACCGGCATAGTTGAGCATTTCGTTCAGGATATTTGCCATATCCTTACAATCCCCATATTTGTTGACATAAATATTTTTGGCATCCCTAGGGATGAAGCCATTAAGACCATCTTCAAAAGCGATATAATTGATTTCGTTTTGAATAAAGTAATATATAGCCTTAACTTTTTCTTCATCAGAATTTAAGCCTTCAATTAAGTTTTGGGTCAATGTTTTTAGCTCGGTTTGATCGGTTTGATTAATATTCTTAATTAATGAATTGTACCATGAATAAAGATCCTTTGGGCTAGATAATATAGCCTTTTCTTTACCCTTTTGTATAACCGATTCTATGCGTACAAAAATCTGAGGCAAATAGTATATTGGATTAAAGTCATAGTTTCGGTTGACCTTTGGAATGGATTTTAAAGTCCACTTATAGGTCGTGTTTTTTTCGGTTTTAGAGGTCTTAAAATCTACATCAACACTGTCCAAATTGAATGTAGAATAGGCCACTTTTACGGTATTTGGAAAACTAACACTAAGCTCTACAGATTTTATGGGAATGGATTTGCCAATAATAAATGAAGGCAGAAAATGAGGGTCTTTTAGTTTTCTTTCATAACTTAAAAATGTAGTGCTCCCTTCCGTAACATTAGGAAACGAAAAACTCTTCTTTTTTTGGTCGTCATAAAAAACACCTCTGATCAAAACATCCTTATCTTCAAAATCTTTTACAAATCGCGTGGTGTTTTTCCCGTTTACAACGGAAGTGGTATAGGCATTGATATCTTCAATAGATTCAAAAGAGTTGTACCTAATGCTCTCATTGGCATGGGATAACCGATCACTTGTGAGGTAAACATCTTTTTTGGTCAGTTTTTCGGTAATCTTAAAATTTCCTCGAGATTCAGAGATCTCTAAATGCCTTGTTAATGATAAGGTCACTACATCATCCTTTGGGTATTCCGATTTTAAAGCATCTAAATCTTGTGCAAAGCTAGCTTGTACTATTAATAAAGCGAAGTAGGTAAAAATAGATTTCAATAAGGTTAGGGTTTTTAAATCAAGGTAAATGTAAGAAAATCTAACAGTTGTATGGTATTTAATATCAAAATTTCAATACAAATCATGATGACGATTGAGGCCTTGATGGTAATTCTAGCAAATTAAGATGCGTTTTTTTGATGTTTGTAAAAGGCGACTGAGGCCAATAATCCGACAAAGGTAAAAAGCCCCATAACACCAAAGGCATGTTGCAAACCTAAAGCCCCTTCATTAGCATCTAAAAAATAACCCATTAATAAACCAGCAAAAATATCGGGTGTGTAGCCCACTAAGGAAATAAAACCAATAGCGGTTCCAGTAACAGCCAAAGGTATTTTGGCTTCTTCAAGAGTTGCAAAATACAAGACTCTGGCTGAGTATACTCCTAGCGCCATGGTTCCTATGGATAAGACAAACAGTAGCGTTTCAGAATTATTTATGATCCCTGAGTAAAAGATAAGACTCGTTATGGTCATCAACAAGAACCCTATAACAATCCACAGTGAAGCTCTGGTTCTGTCCGCAAGTAAGCCAATAACCACACCAATTAGTGGTCTCATGTATAATAAATAAGTACCAACCTTGGCAGCTTCAATTTTATTATAATTCATAACCTGTTCTGCATATTTGCTAAAAAGATCGGTCATCTTATAGCCGTAGTAAGCGCATAGAATAATAATCATAAGCAACCATACAGCTCTAAACTTTATAACCAATTTAAAATTCTCTAAGGTCAGAAGTCTTGATGTTTTTTCGGAAACAACAGTTTCGGTTTTTGAGAAATTTAAAAAGAAATAGACGATTAAGCCAATAGCCATTACGGCAATAGAGGTGTAGGTAATCACTTGTTTAAAAGCGATGCGTCGCTCCTCAATTGAAGTGAGTTCTATATCTTTTGTAATAAATAAGGAAAAAATAACGACGCCTGCCGACCCAAAAAGCGCAGCGACCAAACCGCGTCCACCATCCAAAAAACCAAAAGCAATGCCTTGTTTATCCGATCCTCCCCAAATGCGAGTCGCTTTTATCATCGCAGCCCAAAACAGGAATATCGTTGTAAACCCCCAAAATCCGTAGAGGACATGCAGACGGTAAAGATCGGGGTAGGTCGCCAAATAGAATCCTCCTAAAGCTGTTAGAATAAGTGCAACCGACATTAATAGGTTGGGTTTAAATCTATCCGCTAATGGCCCACCAAAGAGATAAGAGACCAGGGCGACAGTACCATAAGCTGCAAAACAACTGCCTATTTCAGTGTCATTAATAGAGAAAGATTCTAGAAATGTGGTTCTAAATATGCGTTGTAGAACAAAGGGTAAAATAAAAACAGCCTCTGCTGCTAAGATCAATAAAATGATAGCATAGAGCGGCTGCTTTTGAACGTTTTGGTCTTTCATTTTAAACTTGTAAAACCCCTAAGTTAAAAGGTTTTTCAATAGGGGCATGGTTGGCAGCTTCAATGCCCATGCTAATCCAAGTTCTGGTATCTAAAGGATCGATGATAGCATCGGTCCAAAGTCGTGCCGCTGCATAATACGGTGATACTTGATTATCGTATCGCGACTTTATTTTATTGAATAAGGCCTCTTCCTTTTCTTTGGTAATGGTTTCCCCCTTCTTTTTAAGAGAAGCCGTTTCGATTTGAAGTAATACCTTGGCAGCCGATTTACCACTCATAACAGCCAACTCTGCACTTGGCCAAGCCACAATCAACCGAGGGTCATAAGCCTTACCGCACATGGCATAATTACCAGCCCCATAACTATTGCCAATAACGATGGTGAATTTGGGTACTACTGAATTACTGACGGCATTTACCATTTTGGCGCCATCTTTAATGATACCGCCATGTTCGGATTTACTGCCGACCATAAAACCAGTCACATCTTGAAGGAAAACTAGTGGAACCTTTTTCTGGTTGCAATTCGCAATAAAACGTGTGGCTTTATCCGCTGAATCATTATAAATGACTCCACCAAACTGCATTTCGCTGGGTTTGGTTTTGGCACCTTTGGTCTTTACAATTTGTCTTTGATTGGCTACTATACCGACGGCCCAACCATCAATGCGCGCATAACCGGTGATGATGGTTTGTCCATAACCTGCCTTATATTCTTCAAATTCGGAATTATCGACCAATCGCTTAATGATCTCATTCATATCATATTGGTCGGCTCTACTATGGGGCAATATACCGTAGATATCTTCAGGACTTTCCTTGGGCTTTTGAGCCTTGATGCGGTTATAACCCGCCTTTTCAAAATCACCAATTTTATCTACTATATTTTTAATCGTATCCAAAGCATCTTTGTCGTCTTTTGCCTTGTAATCCGTAACACCCGAAATTTCACAATGGGTGGTTGCACCACCAAGAGTTTCATTATCTATGGTTTCACCAATGGCAGCCTTCACTAAATAACTTCCAGCTAAAAAGATACTTCCTGTTTTATCAACAATAAGCGCCTCATCGCTCATAATGGGCAAATAAGCACCACCGGCAACACAACTACCCATTACAGCAGCAATTTGTGTAATACCCATACTGCTCATCACGGCATTGTTTCTGAAAATACGACCAAAGTGTTCTTTATCTGGAAAAATTTCATCTTGCATGGGTAAAAATACACCTGCGCTATCAACAAGGTAGATAATAGGCAGGCGGTTTTCGATAGCAATTTCCTGGGCGCGTAAATTCTTTTTCCCTGTAATCGGAAACCAGGCTCCAGCTTTAACGGTAGCATCATTGGCGACGACCATACACTGTTTCCCTTTAATATAACCTATTTTCACAACGACACCTCCAGAAGGACAACCGCCGTAGTCCTTATACATGTCTTCTCCGGCGAAAGCACCAATCTCTATAGACTTCGATTTAGGGTCTAGAAGATAATCGATGCGCTCTCTTGCCGTCATTTTTCCTTTGCTGTGGTGTTTTTCAATACTTTTTTCACCACCGCCAAGTTTAACTTTGGCTAGTCGTTTTTTTAAATCTGAAAGTAATAGTTTATTGTGGTCTTCGTTTTTGTTGAATTTAATATCCATTAATGCGGGTTTAGTTGGTACGAATTTACGAAACAATACCATTAGATATTAAAGCTATTTTCTAAATGAAACGTTAAATATAAGTTACATGGAATTATATTCCTTGGAAAATAAATATATTTTTCCTAAATTTGTGCAGTTATTAATTAAGAATAAGTTGAAAATGAAAAAAATAATAGCATTCGCAGGAAGTAATAGTAAAGCTTCAATGAATAAGCAATTGGCATCCTATGCCGCATCTCTAGTTAATAATACAGAGGTCACCGTTTTAGATTTGAATGATTTTGATCTTCCTTTGTACGGTATTGATCACGAAAAAAAGCATGGTATTCCAGATAGCGCCCACCAGTTTTTGAATTATATAAAGGATTCAGACGGCATTGTCATGTCGTTGGCAGAACATAATGGAGCGTATACGACGGTATTTAAAAATATGTTCGATTGGATGTCTCGTATCGATCAAAAGCTTTGGAGTGATAAACCTATGTTATTAATGGCGGCATCTCCTGGTGGCAGAGGTGGAGCAACGGTATTAGAAATAGCTCAAGGACGTTTTCCTTATATGGGGGGCAATATCGTTGGTATATTTTCTTTGCCTACCTTCGGATCTAATTTCCAAGACGGAAAGATTACAAATCCAGAATTGAGTGCGACACTTTTAGAGGAAGTTAAACAATTTGAAGAAAGCTTGTAGTCATGACTATTCAACAGACAGAAAATGAAAAGAAAGGCGAGTTCTACTATGAAGTAGACGGTCAGAAATTAGGATTAATGACCTATAGCTATGCAGGTCCAGATAAGATTATTATCGATCACACAGAGGTCGATGAGTCTTTAAAGGGACAAGGCGTAGGTTATAAGTTGGTCGAGGCTTCGGTTAACTTTGCGAGAGAAAAGCATCTAAAGATTATGCCACTTTGTCCTTTTGCCAATGCCGTTTTTAGAAAGCGAAGTGCCTATAACGATGTTCGGTTTTAGTATGGGAGATTTAGCAAAGGATATCAATTCAAAGTTCGAAAATAATAGGGTAAAGGCCTTACTCAATATTATTTATACAGCCAATTGGATTAACAGTTGCCAAAATGAATTTTTTAAGGACTATGGTATTTCACCGCAGCAATACAACATCTTAAGAATATTAAGAGGTGCGGGTGAGCCGTTAAAAGTGCAAACAATAAAAGATAGAATGTTAGAGCGCTCACCAAACGCAACGCGACTAATGGATAAACTTTGTGCTAAAAATTATATTGAGCGTCTGCCATCAGAACACGATAGGCGTGTCGTTAAAATTGTAATTACCGAAGAAGGAAAAGATTTATTAAAATCCATACCAAATAATTTAAATAAAGAGTTGCTCAAAAACATCAGTGAAGAAGAAGCTGAACAATTAAGCAATCTCTTGGACAAAATGCGATAGTGCATTTTTTTAACTAGATATTTTCCATGGAAAATATTGTAAATAAAAATAAACAGATGAAAACAAACACAATAAAAAGAGTAGGGCGTAGCGACTTTGTTAATATGGGTCCCATACGGCTACGTCAACCCTTGCCAACACAACAAATAGAGATGATTGATCCTTTTATATTGTTACACCACTATGGACCTTATACTATAAGCCCAGAAAGTAATCCTTTTGACTTAGGACCGCACCCTCATAGAGGCTTTGAACCTGTGACGTTTTTGGTACAAGGCGAGCAGTTGCATCGCGATTCGCTTGGTCATGAAAGTGTGGTCAAAGCAGGTGATGTGCAATGGACGACTGCTGGCAGAGGTATTATTCATTCCGAAGGACCAACCAAGGCCTTCGTGAACAAAGGCGGAACTATAGAAGGTATTCAATTATGGTTGAATTTGCCTGCAGAGAAGAAAATGATACAACCCAATTATCAGCACGCCAAAAGTGAAGACTTTGAAGTGGTTAATTCTATTGACCATAAAGTGAGAACAAAAATTGTAGCGGGCTCATTACATGAGAAAAATGGCAAGATTATAACTCAAACCTCGGTCAATGCGTTTATGATTGAAGCTGAGGAAGGTGGAACGGAAACCGTTAGATTTTCAAGCGCTCATCAAGGTATGTTATACCTGCTGAAAGGCAAAGTAAAAGTGAATGGTGAAACCACTCTACAATTGAACGAAAACCAATTGATTTATTTTAATCAAGATGGCGATGGTTTTACACTCGAAGCGGAAGCTGATAGTTTGCTATTGTTTCTGTCAGGCGAACCATTTCATGAGGAAGTAGCGACTTATGGGCCTTATGTCATGAATACGCAAACGGAATTGCTCGAAGCCATGCGCGATTACCAAATGGGTAAAATGGGATTTTTACCTGTAAGCTAAAACTATAAAACAAAGAATAACTCAAAATAGAATGACTATGAAAACTATAATTCACAAAGCAAATACACGAGGCTACGCCGACCACGGATGGCTAAAATCTTACCATACCTTTAGTTTTGCAGGATATCAAGATCCAGAACGTATAAATTTTGGCATGTTACGTGTCTTAAATGATGATATAGTGCAACCAGAAATGGGATTTGGAACCCATCCGCACCAAAATATGGAAATCATTTCTATTCCATTAAAAGGCGCACTTTCCCATAAAGATAGTATGGGCAACAAGCGCGCCATTGAAGTTGGTGAAGTGCAAGTAATGAGTGCCGGAACTGGTTTAACACATTCTGAATTTAATGATAGTACAACCGATGCGGTTAATTTTCTTCAACTTTGGATTATTCCCGAAGAAATGAGTGTAAAACCTAATTATGAACAGCGTAAATTCTCAGATTCAGGTAAAAAGAATCAATTGCAAACGGTCGTAGCTCCAAAAGATAAGCTAGAAGATGAGGCATTACCGATTAGTCAGCAAGCCTATATTTACAGGAGTCAACTCGAAGCAAATCACAGCCTAAATGTCGATTTAAGATCTGAAAATAATGGGCTATATATATTTGTTGCTGATGGAGAAATAAGTGCGGGAGAAACCACACTCAACAGACGTGATGCAATTGGGATCTCTGAAGCTGAAGTTGTAGAAATCTCTGCGAATAAAGACTCCGATTTGATCATTATCGAGGTTCCTATGAACTAGTGAAATTACTTAAACGGATACCTTTAAATTAAAAGCATTCTTAAATGAGAATGCTTTTTTGGTTAATTTCACGATATTTGTCACAACTAACTATACTAATTTTAAGACAATATTTATGGCAATGAATAAAAATACGGTGTTAGCTTGGGCTACCATCATTATGATCATTGTAGGGCTAGGTTTAATAGCTTTAGGGGCTTTTCGTTACGATGAAATCGCTGGATGGGGCTTTGCGGCAGTAGGTTTTGGTTTTTTCTGCATTGCTTGGGTGTTTAATGCTTTAAAAGGACGTGTATAATTATGAGCGACGATAAAAAAGTTATTTTTTCAATGTCTGGAGTTACCAAGACATTCCAATCAGCGAATACACCAGTTCTCAAAAATATTTATTTAAGCTTTTTCTATGGTGCCAAAATAGGCATCCTTGGCCTCAATGGTTCAGGAAAATCGACCTTGCTCAAAATTATTGCCGGAGTCGATAAAAATTACCAAGGCGATGTGGTGTTTTCTCAAGACTATTCTGTGGGCTATTTGGAACAAGAGCCAAAATTGGATGACGATAAAACAGTCATGGATGTTGTAAAGGAAGGAGCTGCAGAAACGGTCGCTATTCTTGACGAGTATAATAGCATCAACGAACAATTTGGTCTAGAGGAAGTCTATAGCGATCCAGATAAAATGGAAAAGTTGATGAATCGCCAAGCAGAACTTCAAGATCAAATTGACGCCACAAATGCTTGGGAGCTCGATACAAAACTTGAAATCGCTATGGATGCCTTACGCACTCCTGATGGTGATAAAAAAATTAGTGTACTTTCTGGTGGTGAACGACGTCGCGTAGCTTTGTGTCGTTTGTTGCTTCAAGAACCTGATGTACTACTTTTAGATGAGCCGACTAACCATTTAGATGCGGAGTCCGTACATTGGCTCGAGCATCACTTGGCTCAATATAAAGGAACCGTTATCGCAGTAACGCACGATAGGTATTTCTTGGACAATGTGGCGGGTTGGATTTTAGAGCTCGATAGAGGAGAAGGTATTCCCTGGAAAGGGAATTATTCATCTTGGCTAGACCAAAAGGCCAAAAGACTGGCTCAAGAAAGCAAATCAGCATCAAAGCGTCAAAAAACATTAGAACGCGAGTTGGAATGGGTAAGACAAGGCGCCAAAGGTCGTCAAACAAAGCAAAAAGCACGTTTGAAGAATTATGACAAACTGATGAACCAAGACCAAAAACAGCTCGATGAAAAATTAGAAATCTATATTCCTAATGGGCCACGTTTAGGGACTAATGTTATTGAAGCTATTGGAGTCGCAAAAGCTTATGATGATAAGTTACTGTATGATGATTTAAATTTTAATTTGCCACAAGCAGGTATTGTCGGTGTTATTGGGCCAAATGGCGCAGGTAAGACCACTATATTTAGAATGATCATGGGTGAAGAAACACCAGATAAAGGTGAATTTAAGGTTGGAGATACAGCAAAGATTGCTTACGTCGACCAAAAGCATGCTAATATAGATGCCGAGAAGACGATTTGGCAAAACTTCAGCGACGAGCAAGAGTTGGTGATGATGGGAGGAAGACAGGTAAATTCTAGGGCTTATTTGAGTCGATTTAATTTTTCTGGAAGTGAGCAAAACAAGAAAGTCAAACTATTATCTGGTGGTGAAAGAAATCGCTTGCACTTAGCCATGACACTCAAAGAAGAAGGTAATGTGTTACTTTTAGATGAGCCTACCAACGACTTAGATGTCAATACATTAAGAGCCTTAGAGGAAGGTTTAGAGAATTTTGCGGGTTGTGCTGTGGTGATTAGTCACGACAGATGGTTCTTAGATAGAATCTGTACACATATCCTTGCTTTTGAAGGTAATTCCCAAGTCTATTTCTTTGAAGGGGGCTATAGCGACTATGAAGAAAATAAGAAGAAAAGATTAGGTGGTGATCTTATGCCTAAACGTATTAAATACAAAAAGTTAGTGAGATAAAATCAATTCTAAAACAATAAAAAAGCCTGCAACTGCAGGCTTTTTTATTATATATTTCTTTATTCTTTTTTAATTATCTCCGTACAAATGACCCGTAAACTCTTTGTCTGTTGCTTCGTAATCTTTAAAAGCATTCGTCTCCATTAATTTCTTGTTTTCCGCTTTTAATTTATACATCTTAATAATAGCAATGATGATAAAAACGAGGAATATGGATGCTACGGCTATTAGAATCATAGTTAACTGCGTGGTAGTGACAATCAAAGCCTTGGGGATCAGTCTATTAAGCATGATTAATACTGTAAGATTTGGGTTCTATGGTGCTAATATAGAAAAAAAACTTTAGCCAAATACTTAATTTTAAATAATTTACCGTTTTATTGTGAACAATTTTATCGTTAAAATGAATCAAATATCCGACAAAACGCAGTGTTTTCGGCCAAAAGACAGCTTTTCTCAAGTTGTTAACAACTTAAAAATTTAACATTTAGAAAAGGCGATTCCCACAATAAATTGCGTATTTCGACAGAATCATAGAATTTGTTAACAATAGACTACAGAAATGACTTTAAAAGATTGATCTGTCGATAAATCCGTATTCTTTTTTGGTATTTTACAATAAGATCTGGTTGTAATATAACAGGCATTATGGTCGATTTTAGAAGTTTTATTTTTTCATTGGTATCTAAAACTATTCAACAATCGAGAACATTTAAAATAGTGTAACAATTTTATGACAAGTGCTACCTATAATTTGGTGGTAAAGGTTTTATAGTCTTAAAAAAAATACCGAAATTGCTTATCCTAAAAATTGTTCAACTAAATAACACAATACAACATGTCTGATGATTTTGATTTATTAGAGACTAACTCGCAAGAAAAAGCTGAAAAAGTAGAGGTCAACTGGGGAAAAGCCATAGACCAAATGAAGTCCAAATTAGCTCAAGAAGATGATCCCGAGAGTCGTCAGAAAATTTTAAATGCGACATTGGATAATGTTGTGGATATGGCAGAGAAGGATAGAACCACCCTTTTGGATGCCATTAAGGACTTAACCGACTATCAGGATGAGGTTGGCATTATGTTCGAAGGGTTTTCTGCTCTTAATGCTGCAGAACAAAAAATCATTGATGATGCCGTTAAGCGATTAGAACGCGCCAGAGTTGAACTGGAAGATGCCAAAGCAAAGCCAGACACTTGGTGGAATAACCTCTGGGGACGTAAAAGCAAAATCAAAAAAGCTGAAGATGAGTTGGCGGCTGCCCAAAAGCAACGTGATGGAGCAGACAATAAAGCTAAGGCGATGTTTCAGCAACGTATCGAAACAGCAGATGTACAAACCTTGTTAAATGAATTATCATTTAAAAGTCAAGCTGCCATTAAGCGTCTTAAAGACAGAGAACTCGAAATCAAAGAAGTTGAGGAGAGCTTAAAAGTAGCGATCGTTGAAGCCAGTAATAACCACACTAAGGCCCTTCAGAAGAAAGAAGAGGTAGAAGCCAGACTCGAAGAGCAATATGCCTTGTTAAAACAGGCACGACAAGCCTTAGAGGAAGTTGCCGATAAACAATCTCCCGAGTATTCCGAAGCTTTAGAGAAGGTTACACAACTTGAACAAAAGGTAGAGGAATTAGAAGGTCTTAAAAATGCTTACACCACATTAGCCGCTTCTAAAGATAGTTTTGTCCATAAGCATAACTTAACAATTAAAGTACTAACGTCATTACGAAGTAATTTACAGACCCATCGTGCTAAGCTTAAATCGGATACCGATGAGCGTTTAAAATATTATGACGGTTATGTTGTGGCCTTAAAAGCGCGCACAGACCAAGAGTTTGCCGCAATTTTAGAACATTTAGGTGTAAAAACCGATGAGCATATTGGAGAAACTTTAGCTGCGATGCATACAGCGAGTGCTAAAGCACGTCAGGAAATGATGGATAATATTCCAGTACACGAAAAAGTGATGCAAGGCATTTATGGCAGCTATGCGGAAGCACTTAAGGATATCAGGTCTAAAGATGCAGAAATTCAGAAAAACTTTGCAGATCGTTACGGTATCGATATGAAAGAGATTTTTAACGAATACTATAATGCCGATCCTAATGCTCCTAGCGATGGCGGTGAGTCTGAAGGCGAACCTATACCAGAAGCAAATGATGACGACTTATTGTCGTAATATAAGTAATCAGTAATCAGTAAACAGTATTCAGTAATCAGTAATCAGTATTGGGCCCTAATTATAACACTATAGAATATTGTGACTGCAAACTGCTAGCTAGGCCATGATTGTAACACCTTTAGATTCAGCAACTCTAGATTCTAAGGAGCAGTATGTGTTCTATCATAAGATGATAGATTTTTCGCTCAAAGAACTCATAACCGCTGTTCAAGCCAAACAAATACTCAATCAGCAAGAAATTTTGCTATTCAAGCAATATACGGATTTGCTGCTGTATTCAATTGAGGCAATGCGCGTCAAATACATGTACGATGATGATGAGAATATGAAAGTGGATTTAACAGATTCCAGTTTTCCAAATTATCTGGAGTTCCGCTACTTATTCAATGATTTAGAACTAAGAGAAGAATTCCTGAGTAGACTTACGGATATTGATGTCCTTAAGGATGAATTTTTAGATACCTTAATGCGAAAAAAGCAGCCCATCTCTAAGCGTAAGCTATTCCAGGCGGCCTCTATCGTTTACTATACCTCTGCGAGAAAAGAATATATTTTTAATCGTTTTGTTCAAGGTAAGATTATTGACGCCCCAAAAGGATCGTCTGCGGAGTATTTGGTCAGTTGGAGCTTTTATGACGTTACGCATAACAGACCTTTTATTTGCTACATGTATTTCGATTATGATGGGCGGGATGTACAAGGGTATAAAGAAGACATATACAGTGTTTTAAAAAACACATCAGATCGTGAAATGGCTTTAGACACGATGGCTTATGCGATTGATAAACGATTGCCAAAAGTATTGCCGAAGTTAATTAGGCGTGTGGATTTGGGCCCTATTCACAATGTATTTGCTAAAGATGAGAATGAATTGACACATGCGATTTTAGATGGTATTTCAAAAAAGACCATACCGCTTGAATCTTATGTGATATCATTTAAAGTTGATGAACTAAGTTCGCAAAGCGAATTTAAGGAAGGCAGCTTTTTTAATAAGCGCATCTTTCAGAAATGGGGAAATACATTTAGACAACGCTATGTATTTGCACCACATAGAATCATACAATTATTGTATAACAAAACACCAGAGCTCATGAACAAGTTGGAAATTCCACCAGTTCAGGTTTCTGATTTAAAAATTGAAAAATAAGCTAGAAGTCTGAAGTTTGAAGCTTGAAGCATCAGGTGTAAAACTTATAACTTATAACTTTTGTACTTATAACTTAACAATGGAACACAACTCGACTTTTCCTATAAAACAAAATGAACTCGATATGCTTCGTGATGAAGCGTCATCCTATTTAAAATCTATTCAATGGGAGCAAAGCCAGCGCGCTAAAAACAGAGATAACGACGGTAAGGACGAGTCTATTCTTTTGTATCTGTCTAGAGCCAATAATGGCAGTAGCGTTGCCGTGACTTCGGTGTCTAAAACGATTTTGGCCTTAAAGAAGCGTTTATTGCCCGAATCTGTGGCTATCCCGATTCATTTAAACCATTCCTTATTTGGTGTACAAGAAGGCACCACACTTGGTTTATGGATAAAAGATAGCTATTACGATGCTTCAGGATTATCCACATTGCACGAAAACAGATCCGCATTAGATAATGCAGGTAAGCGCGAATATGAAAGTAAAATGCAAACGGCTACGGCATTTATGTTGTTTGCTACAGCCTATAAAATTCTACACGATTTAAAACCGCATGCTTCCGATGATTTATCGGTGATGAAACAGAAATTTGCTGGTATTCCAGAAGTGTCATTGTTATCTCCACTCAAGGGAATTTCGTGCCAGTTGTTTTATTATGATAAGTATTTAGGGCATCCAGACATCATAAAAACCGATAAGGATGTCATCGATTTTACTGTGGTGTATTTTGAAGCCTTGATTGATGAAATTCAATTACGTAAGAGCAGTTTAGAGTATACCGAAACGATTGTTGATAGAGCCTATAAATTAGAGCATTCCGATTTTGCGGTTGACGGTTGGAACAATGTCTTTCAAGGGACTGCAGTGAGTGTAGAATTCAATAAGGTACAGTTTGAACAAATCGTTGGAAACAAAGATGCCAAGCACTTTGCAAGACGTTTAACGGAGCGACTGTTGAGTTACGACTTTGAAGCTAAGAAAAACCCTTTCCAAGAATTAGGAGGTTTTATGCCTGTATTTATGGGCTATGGTATCCCTGGTACTGGAAAGAGTATGCTGATTGCTGCCATAGCGACGCGATTGAAGGAACACAGTGAGAATTTGGAAATACCATTTTTATTTCACCCCATGCCCGATACAATTGTAAGTACGTTTCAAGGAGGATCGGCTGAGAAAATGGTAGAATGGATGAAGCCTTTACAAGATCCGACACGGTTAATTTTTGCTCCGATTGATGATGCCGAGAACAACCTTCAAGAACGAACCACACAAGGCGTCTCTGCAGGTGTTAAAGAGGTTATCGGCGTCTTTTTAAGATATACTGAAGGCGCTTATGCGGTCAACTACGGTAATAGCTCCGTAGGCTTGTTTACCAACTTACCCGAAATGTTGGATAAAGCTGTAATTTCTCGTGTTCAGGGCCGTTTCAAAATTGATGGAGCACGAAATGAAAAAGACTTTGTGGATCAGGACTACTTGTGGTGGCGAAAGTTAGAAGATACCATGCCAGACTTCATCAATATGGATAATCCTGAAGATTATAAATATTTGGATGCACAAAAGGTAGCTAAAAACTTAGGAGAGATTTTAGAAAAAATAGATAAGCCCACCGAAGAACGTGTTCTGGATACCTTTGAAAAGGTGTCTAAAAAATATGAGGATGATGATCATATGTTTTATGCACATTTGTATACCGAGATTCAGAAGATATTCCCCTTCTTTTCATCACGCGATGTGAGGAATATTCAAAAAGCGGTGTCACTGCGATTGACGGATTTTGATTTGGAAACCGATTGGTTCGAAAATCCAGAGATTTACTTTAAAAAGGACTACGACACCAAATTCGGGATGCTACAAGAGCTTATGCGCGCCAATATGAAAGGACTTGATTTTAGTGATATTAGACGACAAGAGGTGGTACGCTATTTAGACAATGTAGCTACCATTGCAGATACCGATTTCAAACGTAAGGTCGATGCCAGAATTAATCAGTTAAATATTGAAACAGAAGCTCGAGAGCGTTTTGGAAAAGAAAGTTAAAAGTAACTATAAGCGATTTGTCGTTCCGATGGAGAGAGAAGCTTTTAGCTGAGCTAAATCCAATAGTATATGGAATACTTGAAAAACATAGAGCACATCAACCTCTCAACGGCCTGGGCAAAGTTAGATCGTATCGATTATGACTTTAAATTCAAAACAGGGGAATGGAAACGTTTATCGCGTGAAACCTATAACCGAGGTAATGGGGCTGCTGTTTTATTGTACAATAAAGCCAAAGGCACCGTGATTCTGACGCGGCAATTCAGAATGCCCATTTATGAGAATGATACAAGAGATAGCATGTCTATTGAAGTTTGTGCCGGTGCTATAGATAATAATGACAGCCCTTTGGAAACGATTATAAGAGAAACCGAAGAAGAAGTTGGGTATAAGATTACTGATGCCACGCAAGTGCTCATCGCATATACATCACCCGGTGCACTCACTGAAAAGATGTATTTGTTCGTTGCCGAATATCGTGACAGTATGAAAATAAATGATGGTGGTGGTTTAGAAAGTGAGCATGAGGAAATAGAGATTTTAGAATTACCTTTTCAGAAAGTCTTAGAAATGATGGCAAATGAAGAGATTATTGATGCAAAGACAATAATGTTGTTGCAATATGCCCAAATACATGAATTAGTTTTATAATGTCATTCCTGTATGTCATATTGAGCTCGCTTGTGCTGAGCGCCACGCATTCCAAAGTCTTGTACGGCGGATTGGCAGTCGAAGCATCGAAGTGCAGACAGGAATCCAAAAAATAAAAGCGTTCCACTTTCGTGGAAGATGAATATGAACAAACTAAAAGAAGCCAACCTATATAGAAGTGAACTGATTCCAGTAAGTGGAAAACTAGTTGAGCGCTACAATAAGTGCTTAAAGACCTTAGGGTTTAAAACCACTAAACTTGAATCGTTCTCTATTGATGGTGTAGGTTGGAGCCCGGAGATTGCAGAAGAAAAGAACAATATACATTATTTAAATCACGGGGATGCTAATCCACATGGTATCATTATTTCGCCATTGCAGAAAGGAAAGCCGGTCTATTTGCCATTTCATTCCTTTGATAGGGATATGATGCGCCATATCTTTAAAACCCATGGCAAAAAAATAAATGACATTACAAGAGATTCGGCCATTTGTATTGATTTTGATCAGGACATTGATGTGTTTTATGAGCCTTTGGATGTTTTAAGGTACGAAGATGTCACTATTAATTTTAGGCTCATTGATAATCTCGAAGAAAAGCAAAAGGAACAGCTTCAGCTCGTTGAAAAATTTAGAACAGGAAACAATTTTATAGACGAGCGTATACATAACGAGTTATTGGATTCTGCAAAAACCTATGGCGACTTGCGCAACAGGGATTTAAAGCTTCATCCCTTACAATTTTCTACAGATTCTTTTTATACCAGGGCCTTTGATGGGGTTTACCTGTTACGGGACTTTATTAAACCCATTTTGGTTTTTGAAAGTGAAGCCATTTATAAAGAGGCTATTAAGGATACCGTTCACGATGTTCTGATTTATCACATCGGCCAACCCGAATTGGTAGATAAATTAAAGAGCCATATCATTATTGAGTGTGATTTGGAATATATGGTGGGAACACCAAATTATGAGCGCATCAAAAAATTTGAGTTGTACCAATTGCTCAAGGATGCCGAGCATCCGATCAAAGACATCTTGGACAGTAAATCCCTGTTCAAAAGTTATCTCAATAAAATTGATATCAAGTCCAGAAAACAAATTATGGGTGTAGAACTGTATCTCGAAAGGTTAGAACGCAGTAATGCCTACAAATTAGAGGATATGGTCGATCAGGCCATATATTTTGCCCTGCACCAACCGCATTCTTCCTTATCGACTAAACATCGCGATTTAATACATAGGCTCTTAATCAATATTTCTCCAAAGGATGTATTGTTTTTGTATTGGTATGATAAAGAGCAGTTTTACAAGAGCTATGAGACCTGGGATGATTCGTTCAGGGATTGGGTGATTGAAACGATTAGTAACAATATTTAAGATTTTTAGACTAATTTTATAAGAACCTTAAATTCGACAATATGGGATTAGGAATTGACATCATAATTTTTGTTTCAGCTATTCTAGTTGGGATTTTTATCTACTGGCGGGAATCTAATGGAAATGGCGCTTATCGATTTATCAACAAAATGATGAATAGTAAAGAACTTCAGATGAGCGCTGACAATCCAAAGGGTTTTGTCTATAAGCAGTCATTCATACCAAGGCTATTGTTTGTAGTAATTTCCCTTTTGGTTATCGGATTAATTCTTCAGTTTTTAACGCCGATTAAAGTGTTTACCAATTTTTATGGTTTATCTGGTTTAGCAACCTTCGCTACAGGAACCATAATCGGAACGTATCTGGCAAATTTTGTAATTAAAACCACAAAAGTGGTAGAAGAAAAAAGTGATTCTATTGGTGATTTGTTGGGCGATGCTGTTGAAAAGGGTAAGGATTTAATTGAAGACTTAAAACCAGCCACAACTGAGGAAATTGAAGAGGTCAAGGAAGACATTCAACCAGAACCTGAGCCAGAAGTTGAAAAGAAATCTGCGCGTGATCGGTTAAAGGATAAGGGGCTTATGTGACACAAGGTGTCATCCTGAACTGATACACTGAGCGCTGCGCCTTCCAAAGTCTTGTGCGGTGGACAGGCAGTCGAAGTGTTGTTTCAGGATCTCATATAATACGAGGAACTAAAATAGATTCTGAAACATCCCGATAGCTATCGGGACAGAATGACAAAAAATAATCATGATTAAAACCTATTGGAACAAAGGAGCAAAACAAAAACGAATTGTTATTATCATCGGAATTTTGCTCTTACTTGCGCTCTTCTTTTTTAGAGACGATTACCAGCCAGCATTACTATTTCTGCGAAAGTATATATTCATAATTTTGGTCAGTCTTTTGGTCTTAATTCTCGGATTGAGAAAATTTAGAAAAACGGCAAGTACAGGAGGACGTTTGGGTATTTTAGGCCTGCTTATTGTATTTTTTGGTTTGTTGTATTTCTTGGGATGGAATCAAGGGCTTTATGACTATATGAAGACTTACAATGTGTTTAATCATCTTAATAGAGTAGAAATAGACGAACTGCCTTTAACTCAAAACGAACGTATACAACCATTGCGTAATATTTTCTCAATGGCCAATGAGAGCGTTGGCGAAACCAAAGACGTGTCTTTACCACATTTGGTACGGATAGGTACAGAGAATAAATGGACCATGGCCATTCAACCTAGCGAAAAGTATATCATGCAACGTATTAGTGATAATACGGAGGAGGTCTTTTCAGTAAGCAGCACAACACCATTTCCGAGATTTTCAAACGAAAACCGTATCAATGTTACCTTTTCAATAGGCGAATCCTTAAAGTTTAGTAGAAACACCTATAATGCCGTGGTACAACGGTTTAATCCTTGGATGCTGTTTAATTATGAACCTAGTGACACCTTTTATATGAAAAACGATGAAGGCAATTGGGTACAAGTAGTAAGCCTCATCAAATGGAAAGGCTTTTTCTTTCCCTATCCAACCTTTGGGGGTGTTATGATCGTTGATAATGGAGCGCACGATTTTAATGATTATTTAGAGCGTATCACCATAGGAAAGGGAACCTTTGTGAGTCCAGAAGAAGTTAAAAATTATAAATTTTTGACCAAGCAAAACACCTTATCCGAAAAAGTGTCGCAACTGCAGGCCGAGTCCTTAAAGTTTTTGGGTGGATTTAGTGATCCCTTGCCCTGGAATATGGAAACTGCGGTTAAGATTCCTCTGATGCCCAAAGATCAAAACCAACAACCTTATGTGACGGATTTTGATTTTGCCGGAAATAACTCGGATGCCTACAGCGGACTCTACCATTGGTTTGGTCTAGAACCGGTAGGGGATGAGCGTACGAGCTTGAGCTATAGCGTTTTTGTTCCTGCCGATGGTACCGATAAGTTGTATTATTACGACCACGCGACGAAGAAGCAGGGCTATGCCGGTGTGTCTGCCATGCCATTAAAGGTTAAAGAATCGCGCAAGGAATACGATTGGAACGCGAGTACACCCGTAGAATTCAGACCCTATATAAAAGACATCGCGGGCAGAAAGCGGATGTTTTTCTTAGGGACCATCTCTTCAATAAGTGACCGAAATGCCCAGCAATTCGATGGTTCCGCGACACCAGATTTGGTATTGATTGATAGCGAATACAGGGATGTGATTTGGATAGATGTAAAGCATCCAAGTACCTGGGACGAAACCGTTTATAGTCAACTCAATGAAGCTTGGAGAGCTAGTGAAGGTATTGGCTATTACTATCAAGAAACACCCAAAGACGAAGATATCATTGAGCAAGCTATAGACTCCCTAAAAGCCATTCCCAAAGTAGAGGATAACTCTAAGCAAATAGAAGCTTTGCAACGTCAAATAGACTCGTTAAAGGCCATTGGGAGTTAATATGGGAAGATTTTGGTGTTTGGGATTTATGGTTTTGATGGTTGTCTCGTCCTGTTCCTCAGATAAATTCGATCTACCAGAAAATGCCAATGCGTTATTAACCAATAATTCATCCAAAACTTGGAAACTCGCGAAACGCTATAATGACGGCTATCGCATGAATATGGGGGATTGTTTCCTTTCGTATAGAGTAACCTATAATGCCAACGGTATAACGACAGACAACAATGCTCAACATAAAGATTGTGGAGACTCCATGGAAGCCAATTGGAGTTTTTACACGAATGACGACGGATCTTATATTAAGCTAAAAGGAGATAAAGTCAAAACACTGCTCAACCAAGAAAAAGACTATAAGTTTTTCAAGATTAAGGAGCTGTCGGATACCCTTTTAATTGTTAGTTTTAAGCATAAACAGTTTGGAAATAAAGAACGTACCATCGAAGACCATTTGGTCCCTGAGGCCATGGTTGTAGAAGGCAGACGCTATCATAATTGATGATGACTTTAATTCAAATTTGCAGCAAGACATAAAGAATTAAAAACGTTTTTGGATTTGTCATTATATCAAGTCATAAAAGTTTCTGAAACTAAAATTGAACTTAACTTCGAATCTTTTCAATGCGACGACATAGGTCTTTATGTCATTGGAAAATATCCAAGGTTGAAGTACGGTGATTTTATTAATTATGAGGGTTTTGATTGGAGGTTACATACCGTAGCGACCATAAGGCTTACACTTTTAAATCTCATAAATCGCGGTATTATTGATGTTTATCAAGTTCAGAAGCGTCATAAATATGCTTTTAATTTAATTTCGAGGTCGACTACAGACTATTATTTTAAAGTCGTTGATTTGCAATTAGATAAAGATTGGTTTTCGGTATTGGTACACGATACCATTAATGAAGTAAATCGTTCTAAAACACCGAGCTTATATAATTATATAAAGTCCATATTTGACAAAGTCATCTACACCCATAATAATTACAGAAATCCATATAGAGCTTTTGTACTTCAGATCATAAGGAAATACGCTAAAGAATTCGATTGGATAGAATTAATCAAAAAGAAAAAATTTTTAGACCTATTGGATGATTATGAAATCAAGGTAGAGGAAATTTACATCCCAAGAATTAGCATGCAACATAAAGCTTTGGTGGATTTAGACAACGCACTTTATCACAGTAATATGAATTATTTGAATTTTACCAATAGTCTAGAAACTGAAATATCAAATACAATCAATAAGAGAAAAAATAGGAATAGATATTATAGAATTGAGATTCGATTGTAAATCGCTGTATAAACTTTACTGATTGTTTTATCTTTATAAGCACTTAAACCAAACTAAACTATGATTTCAAAATATTACGATACTAAATATTTTAAAGGGGACTTAACCGGTGGGTTAGTCGCAGGTGTTGTCGCCTTGCCGTTGGCTTTAGCTTTTGGTGTACAATCCGGATTGGGTGCGATTGCAGGTCTTTATGGCGCTATTGCTGTAGGTATTTTTGCCGCTATTTTTGGAGGTACAGCCACACAGGCTAGTGGGCCTACAGGTCCAATGACCGTGGTCTCTGCGGCTTTAGTTGCAGCGGCCATTGAGCTAACAGGGAGCTTGGAAGCGGCAATGCCTATAATTATTCTAACCTTTTTACTTGGAGGAATTTTTCAGATTGTATTTGGGTTTCTCAATATAGCCAGCTACGTAAAATATTTTCCTTATCCCGTGGTCTCTGGTTTTATGAGTGGTGTGGGTTTAATTATCGTCATTCTTCAGTTATTTCCTTTTGTAGGTTTGGATTCCGCAAAATCCACTTGGTTGGTGATTCAGGATTTCCCGCGTTTATTCTCGGATTTTAACTGGCAGGCACTGGCATTAGGCGCCTTAACCGTCTTAATTTATTATGTATTTCCATACATCACCAAAGTCATTCCTAGTGCTTTAGTGGCTTTAATCGTCGCTTCTATTGTAGGTTATTTTCTTCAATGGGATGTGCCAATTATTGGTGATATTCCTTCCGGATTACCGTCTTTACAAGTCGATGGGATTTTTTCAATAGACGCCAGTGCTTATATGCTCATTGGGGAATATGCTACGGTGCTAGCAATTTTGGGCTCAATTGACTCTTTATTGACCTCAGTGATTGCAGATAATATGACCAAAACAAAGCACAACAGTAATCGAGAGTTGATTGGTCAAGGTATTGGAAATTCTATAGCCGCCATTTTTGGTGGTATTCCAGGGGCTGGAGCAACCAAAGGAACCGTTGTAAATATCAATTCTGGTGGTAGAACCCGTGTTTCGGGCACCATTCATGGTTTAGTATTGTTGGCGGTACTTCTTGGCTTAGGGAAATTGGCAGGTTACATTCCCTTATCAGTACTAGCGGGTTTGTTAATTCCTATAGGATTTAAGATCGTAGATACCAAAGGCTTAAAGCACTTATTAGCAGTTCCTAGGGCTGACGCCTTTGTCCTTGTTTTAGTCTTATTAGTAACGACCTTCGGTAGTTTAATACAAGCAGTTGGCATGGGCTTATTATTGGCCTGTTTGTTATTTATGAAGCAAGCTAGTGATATCGGAGAAAAGGGCATGGAAGTAGGGACTTTGGCTGGTTTTGACGGTGAAAAACCATGGCAAGATGAGGTAGAATTCTATAATAATTACAAGGATAAGGTCTACATTAAGCACTTATACGGGCCCTTATTCTTTGGTTTTACCTCGCACTTTCAGAACGAAATAAAAAATATCCCAGAGCAAGTTAAAGCCTTAATCATTAGGATGGATCGGGTGCCCTATATTGATCAGTCGGGTTTATATGCTTTGGAAAATGCGGTTATGGATTTAGAAAAAAAAGGGGTACAGGTCCTATTGACGGCTTTGCAGGAACAACCCAAAGATAAACTGGTATCCATTGATATTGTACCGGATTTGATTTCCGAAGAGCATATTTTTAATAACATTAATGAGGCCTTTGATTATTTAAAAACGACACTGAAATTATAGTTTTTTTAACGGCCTAATTGGTGAAAAAGCGGTAAATTATGCTGAAAGTTAAACAGTTATAAATTAATACTGCTATGAAATCTCTGATCATCACCTTATTCTTTTTGTGTTCTATCGGCCATCTTTCATCCCAAACCATAAAAGGTATTGTTTTAAATGAAAACACAGAAGGTCCCGTCGAAAATGCACATATCTACTATAGCAAAAAGAATGGGGCGGTTTCGGATCTAGAGGGCAAATTTAGGTTTAGGTATAAAGCTAAGTACAATACTAACGATTCTATTTACGTATCCCATATTGGTTTTGTGACCAAAGCCATTCACCTATCAGAGGCGAAAAAGAAGCATCTAAAAGTATACTTAGAACCTAAAAATCATCAGCTTTTTGAAACGGTTGTCAATTTTGATAGAAACCTTAAAAAGAATATCAACTATACAGAGCTAGCATCTTTGGACAAACCCTTGTTTTCGTTTGCAGCTGGTTTAGAAGGAGATAAAATATACGTAGTGGGTGGTGAAAATACCTATAGATTTAATCGTCAGATGTTTGTTAGGGATTTTAGCAATGCTCGATATGTAACCAATCGGGCTATTCCTGGACTTATGGGTATAAATTTTAGGAATTTTTTACAAGCATGGCGCATGACACCAGACGATCAGGAGAATTTTTCTAGCCATCTGATGGTCTACGACATCCCTAGTGATACCTGGGAAACATCGGATTTGGAATTTAGAAAGCGCAGTGGACATAATTTACATATCTATAACGATGAGGTTTATGTATTTGGAGGAAAACGACCTGTACCCACGGGAAAAAAATATCTAGATGATATCATTGAGATTTATAATTCAGATTCCAACACCATAAGTTTGGACGAAACCAATCCCAACCAAGCCGTAAACTTTGCCTCCTTTTTGTATAATGATTATCTCATTACTCTAGGGGGTATTAAGAAGATCAACAAAAATGGTAGCAGAACATATGCTAAAGATGTTTACTTCTGTAATTTGAAAACAGGCTATTGGTACAAGCTAGGCGAAATGCCAAACCCTAAGGAAACGAAAGGGCTGTTAATTAATGATAAGATTTATTTAATTGGGGGATTTAATAGTAGACCATTGACGAGCATAGAGAGTTTTGATTTAATGACTGGGGAGTGGAAGCATGAAGGCGACCTCTTTACAGGGGCAGAACGTCCGGGTTTGGCCTACCATAAAGATACGATCTATATTTATGATAATGGCAGGTTATCGACCTATAATACACAAACCGGAATACTAAACGAGTACCGGATAAAGCTAAATTTGAAGTTTGCAGAGCTCTTCTATAAGGACGATATGTTGTATATCCTTGGCGGGTATTCGGAAAATCAGTATTCCAGTGAACCTTCAAAAGCGGTGTATAAGATTAATATCGAGGAATTTTATAAGACCAAAATCAATAATTCCAAAAAAATCAAATGGTTGGCGACTAGATCTTAGCCCCTTGGCAATCCAAAATCACAAGGTCAATAACATTTTTATATCAGAACGTTTGTACGGACTGTCCGTTTTTAGCTCTAGTTCCTTAAAGCCATATTTTCGATAGAGATAAATGGCGTTTTCCAATTTGGTGTTGGAGTAGAGTAGTAATGCTTTTAAATCTTTGGTTTTTGCAAAGTCGATGCAATGTTGTAATAATTGTTGTCCTATTTTTTGACCGCGTTCTTCGGGTAAAACACCCATTTTGGTGAGTTCCAAAACACCGGGTTCATTGGTTGGCATTAAGGCTACGGTACCTACCACGTTTTCATTTTTAATAGCAAAGAAAATAAAGCCGCCTTTATCGATAATGTAGGTTTCAGGTTTGCCCAGCACCTCTTCATCAAAGGGCTCTACATAGAAAAACGTCTTTAACCATTCGATATTTAAATCATAAAAGTGTTGTTTGTATTCCGGCTTATAGTCGCTTATAACAATTGGTCCTTGGATGTTGGTGTTGATATGTTCTAGTATGAGTTCATTAAAATCAGTCTCCTTAAATCGATCTTCGAGTTGACCGATTTGATCCAATAAAGATACAGATTGCCGGTTGGTGAGTTCACCCATGGTCTTGTCAATGGCCGTCCATATCGGTTTTACAGCGTTCAATAGGTTATGGCCCTTTTTGGTTAAAACAATAAGCTTCTTACGCTTATCGATATCGTGATACCGTTGTTCTACATAGCCTTTTTTGCTGAGCTTGTTGACAAATTGGGTAATGGCAGGTTGTGTAAATTTTAATTGTGTAACGAGTTCGGTATTGGTGATGCCCTTATGGTGGCTGACGGTTTTAAAAACGGGGAACAGGTAAGGGTCGAAGTCGATGTGATACCTATCGTATACGAGTTGTGTTTCGCGCATCATATATTCGCTGACTCTTTTTAATCGTGAGCCTAAACTTAGGGCACCATAACCTCTTAATGCATCCATATTAAATAATGATTTATATAAGTACTTATGTAAAAATACATAATTTTTTTAAAACAAAAGGGGATATGTCCTCTAATTTGTATGGGCTCTTATAAAATCCGTGATGAGATAGCTAATGAGCTTACCTACCTTATGTGCTGTTTTTTTTCTTGGTGAGGCTTCGCAAATATGTAAATAACTGGCCTTGTGATGTTGCCCAAAATAATGTACAAATTGTCTGGCCCGTTTAGCACTAAATCCACTTGGCGTCTCGGCACTACTGGGTATGTTTTCTATGGCATCGCAATCGACTTCGACCCCAAAATGCTTGCCAGAGATATGATGGCTTGCCCTTTCCAGTTCGGATGTAAAGTCTAATTCACCTCTAATGTCGAGCGCTTCATAAGTATTGTATTTAATAGCCTTTAGCTTCTTTAGGGTCTTAAATAATTTATCAGAGGTATAGTTTTCGTGTAACCCGAAGATAAAATAGTTCTTTAAGAACCCTTCGGCATAGGCATAGCTAAACCCGTTACCACTATGACGTCCTTCTTCAGGTCTAAAGTCGGTGTGGGCATCGAGATTTACTACATTGACCTTGTCATTTTTAGCCAAGGCGAGGCCCTTGATGTTTCCATAGGCGTTATTATGTCCACCACCAATGACAATTGGAATTTTGCCAGCGCTTACTATAGACGAGACCAGATAAGTCACATCTTTATCAATGTGTTCCACATGCTGTCTCGCTTTTAATATGGATTTTTTTGTAGGTGTTTGGGTGACGATATCTCGCTCTTGGTTGTAGTCTAAATGCCCGAGAATTAAAACACGTTTCGCCTTTGTAAACCCATTACTCTGGATATTTAACAAAACTTTTATTACAGCTTGCCATGCTTTATAAGCCCCCGTATTTCCATGGTTTGCATACACTCCGATGTCTTCTGAAATACCAAAAATCACATAGTCAACATCTAAATTGTTAATATCGTCGTATATGTTAGTGAGCTTAGATATAAGCTGAACATGTTCTCCAAATTTTGATTCTCCTTTACGAAGCTTTAAAAGTGTATCGCGATCTTTTGAAGTGAATATGACGAGATTTTGCATTTGGACGTTTAATAAAATGTTTAATAAAAATACAGCTTTATTTAAATAAGACTGATTTTTTGATTTAATTTAAGAACACAAATTGACAACAACTTAAATACTAAAAATTATGGAAGATTCACAAAAATCGAACATAGGCCTTAAAGTAGGATTAGGGATACTTTTAATACTATTTTTAGGAACTGCATTTTACGCATCAAAACTATATTCTGATGGTAAAGCACAAGAAAAAGAGCTCATTTCTGAGAAGCAACAAGTCATGAATGATCTCAACAATATGGCGAAGCAATACGACCAAGCTATTGCCGAAAGTGAAGTTAAGGATCAGGATTTAGTAGCCGCAAGAGACCGTATTCAAGGCTTAATGGATTCTCTAAAAGTTTCACAGAATAGCGTGAACAGTCTGTTTAGATACAAGAAAAAATTCTTGGCCTTACAAGAGGAAATGGACGAATTACTAGCTGAGAATGATCGTTTAAAAGTAGAGAACGAATATTTGGCGACCTCCTTAGATAGTACACAAGTGCAGTTGGCAGAGCGTACCGTATTCACGGATTCTTTATTGGTACAAAATACAGAATTGGCTAATGTTGTTGAAGATGCTGCGGCCTTACAAACTGTTGGATTAGTTGGTATGGGTGTGATTGAGAGAAGTAGCGGTAAGCAAATACCAACAGAACGTGCACGTCGAAGTGATAAGATTAAAGTCTGCTTTACCGTAGCTAAGAATACCTTAACAGAAGCAGGTGACAAAGAGTTATACGTACAGGTCATCGATCCTAAGAACAACGTTTTAGGGGCGAATAACCAAATTCAATTTGATGATCAGGTGTTAAATTACAGCTTAATCAGCCGATTTAACTATGAGAATAGAAACCTAAATATCTGCGAGTACATTTCTCAAACAGATAACTCCAAATTTGAAAAAGGACGCTACCAGATTAGCGTATTTAATGATAAAGAAATGATTTCTTCTTCAGAATTTGAACTGAAATAAGAAAGAATTTATTTGATTGATTGATAGCTAAATCCGGAAGTCTTCTTCCGGATTTTTTATGTCCTTAAGTTGACCATTAATCACCACTTGCTCTACAGGATTATGTGCAAAAGCATAAGGGATTTCACTGTAATGGTTCATAGGTTTTGTAATGATGACATTGGCCTTTTTTCCTCGGGTAATGCTCCCATACATATTGCTTATACCCATAGCATAAGCCCCATTGATAGTCGCCGCATTAATCGCCTCTTCCGGCGTTAGTTTTAATTTGACGCAAGCCGCTCCGACAATAAAATTCATATTACCACTTGGTGCAGAACCAGGATTATAGTCCGTCGCAATGGCCAAAGGTAGGCCCGCGTCGATTAATTGTCTTGCTGGCGTATACGGAATACTTAGAAAGTAAGAGCAACCTGGTAAGGCTACAGGTATGGTATCCGTGTTTTTTAAAGCCTTTACGTCGTCATCGCTCAATTCTTCCAAGTGATCTACGGATAGGGCGTTATACTTAGCACCTAAGGCAACGCCACCAAGGATATTGAACTGATTGACATGAATTTTTGGTCGCATCTTGTATTTCGCGGCAGCTTTAAGGATGGCTTCGGTATCTTCGATATCAAAATAGCCCTCTTCACAAAAGACGTCGATATAACGCGATATATGCAGCTTGGCTGCTTTTGGAATCAGTTCCTCCGTAATTAACTTAATGTAGGCGTCTTTACGATCACGATAATCCTCCGGAATGGCATGCGCGGCCAATAGGGTAGGTGTGATTTTTGCTAAACTTTCTTGTTTTATGCGTTTGATCACACGAAGCATTTTAAGTTCGGCGTCTACCGTAAGGCCATAGCCGGTTTTAATTTCAAAAGCACATGTACCCATACGTATGAGTTCTTCCAGACGCTGTATGGATTGGTCGTATAAGTCTTCTTCGGAGGTCTCTTGAAGTAGTTTGGCTGAATTTAAAATACCGCCGCCGCGTTCTGCGATTTCGGTATAGGTCAAGCCATTGATACGATCTACAAATTCAGAAGTACGGTTACCCGCATAAACGATATGGGTATGGGAATCGCACCATGAGGGTAATACAATCCTGCCTGTGGCGTCGACAATGGTTTCAGCTTCAATACCTTCACAGTATTGCATTTCACCATATTCAATGATGGTATCGTGTTCGATATAGAGGTAGGCATTTTCTAGTACTGACAATGTTTTCATAGCTTCTCCCTTAAGAATCAAGACATTGTGGTCATGGACTTGTAAGAGTTGCTTGATATTTGTGATGAGAACAGACATAAGGAAGGCTTTTTGTAAAGTTCCCTATTTTTTTCGAATAAAAAAAACGCCATATGATTAATATTGGCGTTTGAAATAAGAGGTTTCATTATCTAGTTACGGGTTGTAACGTTGCAATTTCATTGCAGATACTTTTGGTTTCTATAAACTTTTCGTATAGATTGTCATTTCGACAGAGCCGAGAATCAGCGACGAGAAACCGAAGGTTCAGTGCAGCTAAATCTCATTATACGTTGTTATAGTTTAGTTTCAATGAATAAAGCTAGTGCGATGTCTCACGCAAGGTTCGACATGACAAGTTGAGTCATTTCGAATCTTTCGACTAAGTTTATATTGAGCGTAGACGAAATACTCAAGACAGGCTAAAGAGAGAAATCTTTAGATTCAGCGCAGCTAAACCGCAGGTTCAGCGTAGCTAAATCACATAATAAACTCAACAATAATGAGATTTAGCTTCGCTGAATTTACGATGTCTCCTTGTGCCTCATTCGGAATAACAAATCAACTTCTGAAAAGAATTTTATTCGTTTTATTTTAGGCTACCGACCATATCTTCGGGTTTCACCCATTCGTCGTATTCCTCAGCTGTGACATAGCCCAAATTAATGGCCTCTTCTTTTAAGGTCGTCCCATTTTTATGCGCCGTATTAGCAATTTCAGCCGCTTTATAATAGCCGATTTTCGTATTTAAAGCGGTCACTAACATTAACGAGTTATTGAGTAATTGCTTAATAACCGAATGATTAGGCTCTATACCAATAGCACAGTTTTCCTCAAAACTCACACAGGCATCACCAATAAGCTGTGCGGATTGTAAAATATTAGCTGCCATCATCGGCTTAAAGACATTGAGTTCGTAGTGGCCTTGGGTACCTCCAACACTTATTGCGACGTCGTTCCCCATCACTTGGGCACAGACCATGGTTAAGGCTTCACATTGGGTAGGATTCACTTTTCCAGGCATAATAGAACTTCCGGGCTCATTCGCCGGAATAATAATCTCTCCAATACCCGAACGTGGACCTGAGGCCATCATTCTGATATCATTGGCGATCTTGTTTAAGGATACGGCCAATTGTTTTAAGGCGCCATGCGTCTCCACAATGGCATCATGGGCGGCCAAGGCCTCGAATTTATTTTCTGCTGTGATGAATGGTAAACCTGTAAATTCAGCGATGTATTTCGCTACTAAAACATCATAACCTTCAGGGGTATTGAGTCCAGTACCTACAGCGGTACCGCCTAAAGCGAGTTCGCTTAAATGCGCTAAGGTGCTTTCCAATGCTTTAAGACCATGATCCAATTGCGATACATAACCCGAAAATTCCTGACCTAAGGTCAACGGTGTGGCATCCATCAAATGTGTACGGCCTATTTTGACGCAATCCTTAAATTCTAAAGACTTATTATGCAATGTATTTCGTAACTGAATCAAGCCAGGAATAGTGGTTTCCACCACTTTTTTATAGGCGGCAATATGCATACCTGTAGGGAAAGTATCATTAGAGGATTGGGATTTATTGACATCGTCATTAGGTTGAATAGTTTTTTCACCTTCACCAATCACTTTACCTGCGATTTGATGGGCTCTATTAGCAATCACCTCATTGACGTTCATATTGCTTTGAGTCCCCGAACCGGTTTGCCAGATGACCAATGGAAACTGATCATCATGCTGACCCTCTAAAATTTCATCACAAACTTGAGCAATTAAGTCACGCTTATCTTTATCTAATACCCCTAATTCGCAATTGGCATAGGCCGCTGCTTTTTTAAGGTAGGCAAAGCCATACACGACTTCCAAAGGCATAGAGGCAGGTGCCCCAATTTTAAAGTTATTACGTGAACGCTCAGTTTGTGCGCCCCAGAGTTTATCGGTAGGTACTTTCACCTCGCCCATGGTATCTTTTTCTATTCTATATGACATGATCTTGAATGTTATTTAGGAATTACAAAATTACAGATTTTGAAGGTTTAAAAGCTGAAGAATGTCATATATTTTAAGTGTTTGTAACTCTGAAAAATACGTAGTTCTACGTATTGACTTTGGTGTTAAAAGCGTCTACATTTAGCCTTAACATATTATATCGCTGTATGACCCTATGATATTTCATATATGAGATGTAAGCATTTGTGTATGTATCAGTTACATTGTTTTAAAATCAAGTAACATGCAAAATGAATGCTTCTGAGCATGAGTTAATGATTTAAATACTAAGGGTTTAGGATTAATGGTTGTCTTGGGTTTAAGACATAAAAATACAGACTTATTTATGTGTTGTATAAAATAAAAGAAAATGGCAAAACCTAGAATATTTGTTAGTTCAACATTTTATGATTTAAAACATATAAGATCATCTTTAGATAATTTCATAGAAACACTTGGGTATGAATCAATTCTTTCTGAAAAAGGAGATATTGCCTATTCTTTTGATTTACCTTTAGACGAGTCTTGTTATAGAGAAATTGAAAATGTTGACATATTTGTACTAATTATTGGAGGAAGATATGGTTCTCAAGCAAGTAAAGAAGTAAAAAAACCGAATAAGAAATTTTTTGATAGATACGAAAGTATTACTAAAAAGGAATATGAAGCGGCCGCTAAAAAAGATATTCCAATCTATGTTCTAATCGAATCTAATGTTTATAATGAATATCGAACTTATTTAAGAAATAAAGCAGCTACTAATATCAATTACGCTCATGTTGATTCCGTCAACATATTTCACTTTATTGAAGAAATACTTTCCAAACCAAGAAATAACCCCATTTATTCATTTGAAAAGTTTGAGCAAATTGAAAGTTGGCTTAAAGAACAATGGGCTGGAAGTTTTAGAGAATTACTGAATAGAAAAGTTCAGCAAAACCAAATTAAATCTTTAACAACTGAGATAAGTGAATTACAAGAAATCAATAAAACACTCAAAACCTATTTGGAAGCTGTCTTAACAGGAGTAACACCAGATAATTCAGAAAAACTCATTGAACAGGAAAAGAAAAGGTTAGAAGATGTTTCAATAAGAAAAGAACTCGAAAATAACACTTGGTTCAATTTTGTGAATTCAGAAGCTGGAATTGACATTGATTCCTTTATTGAAATGCAATTAAAATCAAAAAAATATGAAGATTTTATTAAGCAAATAAAAAATTCTGACAGAAGGCAATATGTTGACCATACATTATCTACAGAACCTAAAGCTATAATTGACTTTAATGATTCAAGAGAAATTTTAGGACTTAACCGATTTAAGAAATAATTACTTTGCACAACAATGGCTATAAGTAATTGCTTGTTATCGCCTAGCCTTCGACAGGCTCAGGCCATCGATTCTGAAAATCCTTATAGATTTTCAGCTTGGTATGTACATGCAAAGTTAAGTGCTAAGGAACGTAACTACTCATAGCCGAGACCGTTTGCACAAATAAAAAAGAATAGTGAAAATCGAAAAACCCTACTTAAAGGAACTACTAAACAGAGTAACTAAAAAATATAGTCCAAGTTTGGGTTCTTTCCGAGATTTAGATACTCGGGAATTAAAAAATCTATCGGAGCATATTTTTCAACATGTTCCACATGGCAACATTAATTATAAAACTTTAAGACGATATCAATATTTCCTTAAAGACTCATCTAAAATAGATTACAATTCTAGGATTCAAATCTTGGATATTTTATCTAAATATTTAGATAAAGAACTAAATTGGGTTGAATTCAGAAGAAGAATTAGAGATGAAGGTTTTGTAATTGAAGAACCTTTCGAGTTCACAGATTCAGGGATTCTGGCAAGTTCAATTTTTAGAGTTGAGAGTTTTGACTTTAAAACAAATTCGTGTTTTGTTCTAATGCCATTTACGTTAAAATGGTCAGATCGAATTTGGAAGCATTTGCAAAGGATAATGAAAGAAAATGGATTTTCTTGTAATCGTGCGGATAATCTATATGGAGCAGATGTTCTTAAAGATATTTGGAAGGCAATTAGAGAATCAGAAATAATAATCGCAGATACAACGTCAAAAAACCCAAATGTATTTTATGAAATTGGAATTGCACATGCTTTAGGAAAAAAGGTTGTACTGATTACCCAAAATATTGACGATATACCTTTTGATTTTAGAAGATTTAGACATATTCATTATGAAGATAATACAGATGGAATTGGAATATTGGAAAATGAAATACCAAATTACTTGCGCTAACTAATGTGTATAAGCGATAACGATTTAAGTGATAAAACAGAATTATGAATATAAAACAAAGGTCAGTAAAAAATCGAAAGGTTTGTGAGTAGAAATCCGCTACTACTCATACACGAGACCGTTGAATGCAATTAGAGAAATATGGATAGTTACATTTACATTTCAGAATCAAAACTTAAATATCTTTTTCAGCAACTTTCTGATAAGTTAGCGGGAATAGATGCTGAAATTAAAACCAAGCTTTTGGTATTAGAAACTTCAATTAAAACAGGTAATATTGAACATACTACTATCTCTATGCTAGAAAAAGTGATTAAAAAACTTGAAAAGAAAACTCAAATTGGGACTATAGAATACCCAGGAGAATGGGTAAGAGATAAAATAAAAGTAAGACCAATAAAATCATCCTTAAATCCTGGCCTATTTGGATTAGTAGGAAAAGTTCCTGAAATGGAGCATTACTTCTTGATTGGAGGTTCAAGAAGAAACGTAATAGGAAATATAGATAGTGGAGAATACACTACATCTAATTCCTATTGGCCTTACTTAGTAGATGCTATTGTGGAAAGCTATGAAAATATGGAGAAAAACAGTAATCACTTGATGGATGACAAAAGATATAAATTAAAGCATTCAAGCATTGCATCTGGAGTAAATGGTTCTGAACTAGCAAATACAGTTAGAGAATTTTACAGAACTGTTAGGTTTCCAGAATTCGAAGTAGAATTTTTAGGTAAGCATTTAGCAACTGAATATTTTCAAGATTGGAGTGATGAAACTTATAAAAATTTAGGAATAGAAAATCCTGATAAAAGTTCGTTTTTCACACCTTTATATGTAAAACTAATTTAGAACTGCCAACAATAATGGCCATAAGTAATTGCTTGTTCTGACCTAGCCTTAGACAGGCTCAGGCCATCGCTTCTGAAAATTTGCTTACGCACAGTTTACACTAGGTGCTCGTGTCTCGCGGATTTTCAGTTTGGTGTATACCTGCCTACCAGAAGGCAGGCTTGTAAAGTTAACCGCTAAACCACGCAACTACTCATAGCCGAAACCGTTAGGTGAAACTTGAACAATGATAACAAAAATTAAAAAAGCATATGAATTTATCAAGAATTGGTTTTGGGCATTACCAATTTGGAAACGTGCGATTTTAAGTTCCCTAATTGGTGCAATTGGGGGCTCTTCTGTTATAGGATTTTTTAATAAATATGCTCTTTATTATCACGCTCTGAAACAAGGTTTCAGGCTACCAATTGAAGGAGTTGAATATATAAATCTTGCCATTTCTCTGTTATCTTTTGCTTTTATAATAACATCAATATTAGGAACAATCTTGATTTATGGTTTACTCAATTTTATGGCCACTATATTTACCAAAATTTTTGTAAAATCGACTAAATCTGAGAAAGGAAAGACATTTAAGGAAAGAGCTATAATCTTGCAAACAATCATTGGAATCGTCGCTTCATTTGCCGGGGTTTCAGAAATGTTTGTAAATATTCTTGACTTTTTTAAAATAAGGACATCGGAAATAAATATTCCTTCAAACTTCGTCCTAGTTTTAGGAATTGTACTTATTATAATTCTTATTGGCTATTTGTTGGCAAAAAATGAATCTGGCAGGAAAATTTTCACCCTATCTGTTGTTTTGTTAGGTATTGGAATTTTAACTATTTCATTATTTAACCAAAAAGTTTACCAAACATTTTTGAGAACAATAAAATACGGAGGTGAATTACCAATTTCAATAGAGTATAGGAAGGCAGACAACACCGCAGACGAATTAGACGGATACTTATTAATTAAGACAAACAATACTTTAACCTTAAAAAATCCAACGAATAATGACATTGAGGAAATCCCAATTGAAAGAATATCTAAAATAATATATAGTAAAAACAAAAATTAAGAAAACTGCACCTATCAATGGCTATAAGTAATTACTTATTCTCGCCTAACCTTCGACAGGGCCTGTATCGAGCTTGTCGAGATGCTCAGGCCATCGCTTCTGAAAACCCTCTCGGATTTTCAACTTGGTGTTCACTTGCAAAGTTAAGTGCTATCCCGATAGCGGTCGGGACACGCAACTACTCATAACTCAGACCATTATGAGCAAGCAGAGAAAATGAAACGAATAACCATAATAATATTGATTTTTGGACTGTTAAGTTGTAAAAGCGAAGATCAAAAAAAGGAAAAAATGAAATTACAAATGGCAGATTTAGAAACTCTAGCTTTTGAAGGTATAAACATAGATTTTCATTTCAATTCGGATAATCCAACATTTGGAGATTTGTTTTTAATAGTTGGTTTTGAAAACCCTGATTTTCTTCCTAACAGCAGAGAATTTGAAAAACTTGCTGGATTGGGATTTGAACAGACCGATGACTATTTCGGAATCAAAAATGATACGGATATTGGAGATGACGTTAAACTTTGGCTATTTCCTATTATAAAAGGAGAAGAAGTTTATCATGACAACGGACCTTTTGATGCCATTCGGCTTTCTTATGTGGTGTTAAGGAATGAACAAAAAACGGCTAAACTTTTTGAAAACACATTCAATTCGATAAAATCAAACCTCGATGTGACACCGACATTTGACAGAAAACAAATTGAAAGTTTTGAAGAAATAAAAAAAATAATAGCCAAAACCATTCAATACTGTAAAGAGGAATTGAAAGTAGAGCCAGGTTCTGAGGAAGCTTTGCAACTTGATTGGTAACAAAGCATAACGCAATAATGGCTATAGGTTAAACTAAAGGTAATTTTATTCTTTAAGAAATAATTTGTAAACTGAAACTTTTTGCGTAAAACCCTTTACAAGGTTCATACTAAACTCTTGTGCATAACTAAAACTACTTGACGATGAAGAAAGTTCTATTTTTTACAATACTAATAATTTCCAACTATTCCTATTCACAAATTTCTACAAGACATTTTATTAAGGGAGTTGAAATAGTTGATTACATCACCTTTGAATTATGCGCCGATAGTATTTCTGGGATTAATCAAGTCGAGCTAGTTAAAGAAAAAACTAATCATAAGATTCAAGCGAACATTGATCTAATGATTGATTTTTTGAAAAATTTTGATTACCCTAAAGACGGACCCTTGGTTGGTAGATGTGGAGTTTTAACGTTCTCACTCATTAATCCAGAATTTGAAAATATTGAATTAACGGATAGCGAAAAAAAGCAATGTTTAAAATTCAGAAAAGGTAAATATGAATATCATCATATAAACCACAAGTCCACAAAAGTTAAAAGAGGAAGAAGGATTCAGAAGGAAAAAAGCTATAGGGGAAATCAAATCTACAAGATTGTTTGGACTTCCGATTCAACATACGATTTAATATACCATAGATTGACAAATGATAAATTAAAATATTTAATTGGGGAGAAAATCAAAGTAGAGATTATTAAACTTATCGGTGACAATGGCTATGTATATAGATCTACAAGCCCAAATGGAGTTGTATATTATGGAGCATTATATAAATCCAAGAATTAACGATGCACAACAGAACCAAGTTAAAAAACAAACAATTTTAAACTAATTCCGATAGCTATCGGGACACGCAACTACTCTTAGCCCATACCGTCATAGTACATAAATAAAATGAAAACTCTTCTAGTCATATTTGCAGTAATTGCAGGAATCATAGGACTGATTTTTCTAGGTCTCATTATTGCCGCCAATAGAAGACGACCAAAATTTAATAACAAAGGATTTACGCTACTCGAAAAAAAACTCTTAATGGAACTTTTCGACCTCTTTGAACCAGATTTGTCTAACAAGCTTAAAAAACAACTTGAATATTTCGAACCTAAACGAAAATGGCGACAGTACTGGGAAAAGAGTATGTCGGTAGAACTTTACGGTGACAATGACAATCCTCTATCAGAAGAATTACGATATAACAGAAGAGACGAGAGTAAGCTCGCCATAATTAGATTTAAGGTGAATGACGAAAAGTATGCTATCGAATTTGACAACTATGATGGTCGACTTTGGGGTTGGAAAATAAGACCTAACCCTAAATCGATAATGAAAGTAGATGCTGTTCAAATCGCGAGCAAGAAGATACATACCGACCCAAGCTCATTCGCTCACCCTAATTTTAAAAAGGAAAAACTAAAATCGGCTCCAGCCTTTACAGGTTGGCTGACTAAACTGACTAAGATGGATAACATCAAGGCATCCTGGTATCCAATCGGTCCAAAGTTTCTCGGAAAATATACAAAACGCATTGACTCAAAACTTCCAGACGGATATTTGGAATTAATCGAGCAGACAGAAGGACTAGACTTTGAGCAATACAGAATCTTAGGGGTTTCAGAAATCTATGCGACTGGACTTGATGATGGTAACTACTACCATTTGGCAGAATTTGACGATGGAATTATGGCAATTAAAGAAGGTGAGCAAACTGGAACAATGTACTACTGCCATTATTCTGGATTACTAGATGAATTAAGCTCCGATTTTGAAAAAGAACTTATAGAAAGAATTAAATATGATACATAAATAAAGTGTATGTCACTAGACAGGACTAAATTCCCACTAAGAGTTCATCTCAATTCACTATCTTTCGGCAAAGAGCTATACACAAGCCCATTAGCTACATGCTCATAAACACTTTACACATCATATATAACATTTAATAATGGATGCAACCTCCGTAATATGTATTCCTGGGAAATGGGAATCGAGAACAGCAATTGTTCAAATGATACCAAGGCTAAGCCATCATAAATATGTTTTTGCTGGACAAATCCTTATGAACATCTCGACTCAAGAAGACTTTGAATTAGAAATATGTGAAAAGGATGATAGAATGCCAATGTCGTTTGCTTTTGCAGGAAAAGTGAATGGCATTCAAAAAAGTGATATTGATGACATAAAAGAGCACAATAAGGTCATTTACCTATCTAAGAAAATCAGGTCTATTGGTCATTTAGAAGAACTGGCTGATATTGCGAGCATGATTCTTCAATCTGATGGTTGTGGCGTTAAAATTGAATCTGCTGGAATGGCATTTTCAACGAATCAATGGCTTTCTTTGCAGAAAAACAGAACCTTAAATGATCTGTACAGCATGTTTGTCTGTGATTCAATAAGTTCAATACTATCGGGATTATACTCTTGCGGCATGCACAATTTAGGTCTTAAAGACACTATCGTTGATGATATGGATTCGGAAAAAGGACAAGAATTGATAAGAGCTTTTAACTTATATCAATTGTTGGAAAAACCTGAAATAATCGCAAACCAGACCTTTAGTTTAAGTAAGAATGCCACAATTTACAGGATATCAGAGGAGAATAATCAACCCAATAAAGGCTATGAATTATTCGAAAACCCCTTTGGGATGTGGAGACTTTCTGCGACATAAATATAACCTCACAGTTCTTAACAATACGTTTCGCTCATGGTGCCTGTTTACATTCGAGTAGGGGTGAAGTCGTTGATTGAAATTACTTACATCTGTTTGCTTCAAACATATCATGGCAATTTACTATCTTTCTGCAATTAACCATACATATACCTTTGGTAGTAATATATTTATAAACCATATAATCCATATCATAAATGACTATTCCAGAAAAATTAGAGAAAATCAGTGACTGGACTTTTAACAACTACATACTTGATAGCGAAAAAGTAAGCAAGAATGTCGAGACAGATCTTTTTGGCACAATTGGGAATCTTCTTGAAGAAGACATTCCGAAAGAGTTTATCGAGTTGTATTCACAATTTAATGGTGAAGAAGAAGGAGATGGTACAGGAAGTCTTCTTGGATTGCAGTTTATGGATTTAAAAAGCGTCATTTCTGACTTGGAGTTTTCAAGAAGAATGATAAAACCCAAGGGTAAAAAACTGGAAGAAAGTGAAACAACAAGAAACATCATTTCAAAGATCGTTAACTACTTTTTATTTGTAGTACCTAAAGATAAAAATTGGAAGCGGTTAGAATTAGAGTGCTCGCCCATTTCATTGGGTGGACCATATTTATACTTAGAGAAAAATGAAGAACGAATCATATTAAAATTTTTAGAGGATAGTGATATAGCTTTTGAACTTTGTAAGGAACTTCATCAATTGGAAAAGGATATTATAAATTGGGATAAATTGGAATTTGTTATATATCCTTCAGGTCAATTCGATATGAAAAGAATAGAAACAAATTGGGATGAGATTATGGATTTTGAATCATTCCCGAATAAATCTGTCCGATTAAAATACTTTCACTATAAGTGGTTACCTATTTTTACCGATGGCTCTGGCAATTTTATCGGTATGGACTTAGATCCTGATGAGAACGGAAAAAAAGGACAGATAATAATATATGGCAGAGATGAAAGGGTACTAGCTGTAATCTCAGAAAATTTAGACGCATTTCTTGAATTTATTTTACATTACATAGATACAAATCCGGATATACTTCTGACCGAAAATCATATTCACGAAATTTTCAAACATCTAGTAGGAGCACCGCATGAATTACTAGAATAAAACTGTTGTCAAAAACTTTAATAGTGTATTGCATTTGGTTCCGATTGCTATTGTGAGGCCAGAGACCAATTCATTGCAATTCATTATCTTTCAAATATGAGGGAAGGCCTTGTCGATTTTTCCTTAACACGTTGCTTTAGACAGAAAACCTAACATTGATGGTAATTAAAAACAAAAACTAAGTGAAGTTAACAAAGCTAATTCAAGAACTAAAAAATGAATTTGAAGTTTACTTAATTCAGTGTCTGAATGAATTTACTTCAGAAAATGATATCAATGGAATAGGAATTTTTACGGATTCCGATATGTCATCTTTTGTTATTTATATAAACACCAAAAGCCACTTGAATGAACGCAATTCAGATGCGGATACTCAAGATGAACAATTGACAAATAAGTGGTGGTTGCCAGAATGGTATTGGGAATCAGAGGATTCTAGTGGTCAGAATCGCATCATTGCCATCACTCAAAAAATTTCAAGTCAATTAGAATTTTATGATTACAAGAGAACGCTTTTTAAAACCTATTGTGAAATATTAGAGAACCTAAATGACTCAGACTTCATCAAATTAGATGATAGTTTTGTACGTCTGGTGCAAGAATCCGACAATTTTGATTCTGAAACCGATAAAAATGATTTATCAAAAATACTGACCGAATCGCAATGGAATGAGTATTTGAGATTTAATAAATACTGGTTAGGATATTAATCACCCAGTGGCAACAACGAGCATAATTAATTGTGCTGACTTTCCTCTCTGAAATTCAATCTTATGAATTCCTTTTATTTACGGTTAAAAAGTGATTCAGCTTTTTCCATGACTAATCATACACAAACCTTTGTATCCTAGACAACAGTCAGTATGCACGCCATACATGCATTTAAATGAGCCGGTCTAATTAAAAATCATCCTAGGGACTAGTCCCAATTTCAGCCCAGCGTTACACAAAAATTACGCGTTCTTCAGAATACATTTGCCTTAACAAAATGTTTAAAATCATGAATCGAAAAATCGTTGTATTTTGGCTAGCACTTCTTTTTTTGGGACGTTTATTTCCACAAGGCCAAAGAACCATTAAAGTCATTGTGCCTAATAAGACTGATGAGGTATTTATTACAGGCAATCAAGAGTCCTTAGGAAACTGGAATCCAAATCATATTAAAATGGAGAAAGTTTCAGACTATGAGAGAACCGTAACCCTTGACCTTAATTATCCAGCAGAATTTAAGTTTACAAAGGGGGATTGGAACTCAGAAGGTATCGTAAAAACACTTCATGATAATCCCAATTTAAGATTAGAAAACAAAGATTCAAAAGGTATTTTTATGTTGAAAGGCTGGTCTGATGACACCAATGGTGATGCTTTAGGCTTAGAGTATAACACTATGTTTTTCACTTCAAAATATGTGGATGATGGACGACAAATAAAAGTGGTACTTCCAAAAAATTACAACCCTCTGAAAAAATACCCGGTGTGTTACATTACTGATGGAGAATGGCGAAACTTTGAGGTGGCCAAAAACTACTTGGAAAGTCTTGCGGGAGATCCTTATGACATTGTGCCCGAAACTATACTCGTTGGGATCGTTCATGGTGCGACGGATAATGTGAGCAACAGAAACAAGGATCTTGATGTGTATTACAACGAGTCAGGCAAAAAATTCAAGAATTTTTTATTCAAAGAATTAATCCCTCATATGAATAAGACCTATAGTACGTCTGGTTTTAACGTCATGATCGGTCATTCTAATGGGGCTGAATATAGCCATCATTTATTACTAGAACCAGACAATCCGTTTCGAGGATTCATATCCATATCAACCAACTTTTACAGTAAGGATGTTCGTAAAGAAATGAGTGAATTTATGAAAAACTATGAAGGGAAACCCATGTACTATTTCGTGGCCAATAGCGAGTTTGATTCACCAGATAGAATAGAGGCGGGTGATGATTATGAAAAGATTTATAATGCTAATAAAAATGATAGAATTTCTTTTCAGAAACAACTATTTGAAGGCGGCCATAATTCTATGGTACCAGCATCGCTCTTTGAAGGCTTACGATTTGTATTTAAAGATTTTAAAAATCAAAAGAATTACCCCACATTTTATGCATATAGAACTAATTACTTAAACGATATGAAAGCCATCTATGGTTTAGAGGTGACTTATAATCTGAGCGACATGGACCATTTTATAAGTGCTATTTTCGATAATAAAAAAGAAAAGGAACTCGGTGATTACTTTGATTTTGTTGAGGAATACAAACTCTGGCAAAACCATTATATGAAAGAACCTGGAGGGCTCGATGCGATGAACAAAGGAAATAATTATTTTGTGATAGAAGCCTATGAGAAGAGTGCAGAACAGTATGCAATCGCCTTAGAACAACTTGAAATTACAGTAGAACCAGCAGTGTACTATTATAACCATGATAAAATTGTGGAGAGTTTTAATAAGATAGGTCAGCACAAAGAATTAATGGAACTCTTAATTAAAAGCAAGGACGTACTCTACAATAACCCCCAGTTTTTGCGAAGGAGTCAAAACGCAGTGCTTTTAGCTCTGAATTTTGAAATTGCTAAGCTCTCAAATGCACAAAACATCAATAGAAAAGAAGGCAAAAAAGCTCTGAAGTATTGTAAGGACAACTTTAATAAGAATAGCTATTTCACCTTAGAGGACCTTAAGGCGCTGAAATAATTCTCTAACGTTATTCCCTAATATGCTTAGAAGTTTTATAGGAGTCTAGAGCAAAACTATGACTACTAAAACAGTCGTTGGGTACAATTTAAACAAGAATCTTATGAATAGAGCAATCATCTATATGCTTTTAATACTTGCTTTAGGTTGCAAAGCAAAAGAAAGAACAAGTGAATTTGAATGGAATCTCAAAAAAGAAAAAGCGCATAACCAGAACAGGAATGATTCGACAACATGGAGTTTAAAAACGTGGAAGGCTGATACCCAAAATGTGGCATTGCGAGGACAACCCATAACCGATGGTGTTTATCCCGTACCTAAATATGAACTTACAGATCCTACTTTCGACGGTTTAGGAAATTCAGGCAACTGGAAAGGCTTTGAGGTAAAAGGCAAAAAAATAATTCACCATTCGTTATACGTTACTAGAAATGCCGTTAACAAAACGTTCATCAATGACAAACCCAATGCGGTATTCTTTACCATTGCTGTATTGACGGATAGTATAGATCTAAAAGGCTATACCCATACCGATGTTAGTGTGACATCTCGGAACCATCCGCATTATGCCGGACAAGGATTCGTCAAAACTAAAACAAACAAGGTCGATTTCATATCTTTTATTACAGCCGATAGAAATGCATATGCCATTGTGAATATGCGGCTGTTTGATTTGAGAATTGGACGACTAGTATTAATTGCACCACAAAAAGATGGGACTTTACGTTCGTTACAGATGAATTCGCCAATAATGTCTTCAAAAGAAATGGACGAATACCTTGAAAAGGTAATGTCTAATGACAAAAGAGTGATCGAATTCTTCACTAAACCGGATAACATTTAAAGGACATACAAAACACGCTTAACATATACGAACACATGAATCACATCTAGATACCAAGTTTTGATCCTACACAATTTTCCATAAGTCAGAACGCGAAAAGATGTATTTGTTTAGGGGATTAAAGATTTTTTTGATTTTATCAATCATTGAAATTCTTTAATTTTGGAAACCTAACATGAAACAAATCGTCTTTTTACTTGGGTTTTTCTTTTTTACAGCATTAAGTCAATGCTCTTATGCGCAATATTCAATATCAGGTTATTTAGATACGCCAGAGAAAAACAAAAGGGTATACCTAAGCTTGCTGAAATATAATGAGGAAAATACTATTGCTACTGACCAAATTTTGATGTCAACTTTAACGGATAGCTTAGGCTATTTTTCTTTCACAGGCAAACTACTTTCAGATAAGCATGCCTTATACCGCATTCATTCTAGAGTAGTAGAGGAGGACGGTGCCTTACAAATGGCAAATAATGAGGATATAAAGAATTTGCACAATTTTGTGTTTTCTAATCAGGATACCATCATTTTTGAAAAAAACAGCAAATTTTGGTTTTCTAATAATACCAATACCAATCCTATCGACAACGAATGGCAAGAATTCAGTAAGTATGTCACTCAATTAAATACAGAACTCTATGCTTTAACGGACTTTAATCAAAAAAATCAACCGTCTTCACAGATGCTATCGGAATTGAAAGCTTACGCCAACACTCAGAAAGTTCATCCCTTAGTAACTTTGGTTTTACTCTCTGGTGTTAGAGAGACTATTATTGAAGAAGATTTTAAAAACGATACTCCATTTTATGAGGCACTTCAGGATAGTCTTAATGCTTATTACGATAATAGCAGCTATGCCCTGCAATTTGAAGACCTCATTATCGATTTGTCAAAAGCCGAAACCCAGACAAATTTGGCATTTTATAGGCGATCGACCTATGTCTTGGGTGTTATCTGTTTTATATTGTTGACAGGTGTTATCCTATTATTTATAAAACTTAGGCAATCAAAAAAAGGAGGGGTACAACAAGATACTATCAATTTAACCAATCAAGAAGAGCGTGTGGCAGAGTTGATTATTCAGGAAAAAACCAATAAAGAAATCGCCAACGAGCTCTTTATTTCACTGAGTACCGTAAAAACCCATATCCGAAATCTTTATGCGAAGTTAGAGGTGAGCAATAGACAAGAGTTTGTAGACAAACTAAAACATCATTCTAGGGACTAGTCCCTAATTTATCCTAGTACCTTTCTGCAGTTTTGACATACGAAACTTAAAGTAACAGTATTGTAAATTCCGTAGTATTATATATTGATTTCTTAAGACGAAAAGATTAACTTCGCAATAGACGGATAAAGCCAGTCTGTACCTAGTTTATTCAGAAAATTATCAACTTAAAACATATGAAGTTTAATCGAAAAAATATTGGAAAAACTCTAAAAAATAGAGTTTTTAGACCCTTATACTTGTTACTCGCTGTAATCCTATTATGCAGTCATGATTTGTATATAAAACTGGACGCCTATTTCTTAGAACCTGGCCAAGAGGCGACGCTGAGTTTGTATAATGGAACTTTTGAAACTAGCGAAAATACCATAACCCGAGACCGTATGCTAGATGCCTCTCTTTTGTTTCAGGGACAGCGCTTAAATATAGATGCAAGTCAATGGACGGATAAAGACAGCACCATTACACAATTTAAATTTACACCTATTGAAACAGGAACTTATGTAGCTGGGGTCTCTACTAAAGCCAGAAACATAGAACTTACCGCTGATAAGTTTAACAACTACCTCGAACATGACGGTGTTTTGGATATGCTTGAATACCGCAGGGATAACGACTTATTAAATCAAGATGCCGTAGAACGTTATGAAAAACATGTCAAAGCGATGTATCAGGTTGGCGATGATAAGACCGACGATTGGCAAACCCCATTAGGCTATCCCATAGAATTTGTGCCGCTAGCAAATCCTTATGAAACATATACGAGTGAAACCTTAGAGGTACAGTTATTGCTAGATGGTCAACCTTTATCCAACCAACTGGTTTTTGCAAACCATGTTGAAGGGACACACGTGCATAGACACCACGATCATGGACATCATGAGCATGATGAGAAAAAACACGGGCACGAGCATAAGCATGATGAGGGTAAGCAAGACCATGACCACGACGGCAAAAAGCACCACAAGCACAATCATGATGGTGATAAGCACAGTCATAATCACGAACATGATGGCAAAAAGCATTCGGATGAGCATAAACACAATGATGCTAAGCATAAGCATGACCATGATGGGAAAAAACATGCACATGAGCACAAGCATGACGATGATGAACACGATCATGACCATGAACACGATGATGGTGAACACGGTGATGACCACGATGCTAAAAAGCATACGCATACCAGCGGTCAACAATTACGTACTAATGATCAAGGTATAGTCACCATAGATCTACCAGAAGATGGCATCTATTACCTTCGTACCATTCACATGGTTCGTGTTACGGACAGTGATGAATTAACCCATCAATCGAAGTGGGCGACTTTGACTTTTGAGGTCACGCATGAGCATGATGATGAGGCACATACACATGATCATGAGCACGAGGACGGGATTCCTAACTGGGTATTTATTGTAAGTAGCTTACTCATAATAGGTTTGCTATTCTTAGTCTTTAGAAAAAAGTAGTAATGAAGCATCAACATTTAAAACAGGCCTTATTTCTGTTATTGGTAGCCCTTCCATTTTTAGGATTTGCACATGATGTCACCAGTGCCGATCAAGAGCTTTTACGCCATGGTGGTTTGTGGGCTTATATTCGGGTAGGAGCGACCCACATGCTAACAGGTTATGACCACTTGCTGTTTCTAACTGGGGTTATATTCTATTTAAACAGCTTTATAGACATCTTAAAGTTTATCACTGTTTTTACCATAGGACATTGTATCACCTTAATAGGAGCAACCTACGCAGGAATCACGGCTAATGAACACTTAGTAGATGCAGTTATCGCCTTAAGTGTCTTATACAAAGGGTTTGAGAATTTAGGTGGCTTTGAAAAGTTGAAGGTGAAATCACCTAATTTACTGCTTATGGTAGGGCTTTTTGGATTGATTCACGGCTTTGGCCTTTCGACCCGCTTGCAGTCCTTTGATATGGGACAAGAACAATTTCTAGCAAAAATTCTGTGCTTCAATCTAGGCGTGGAAGTTGGGCAGGTGCTGGCATTAATTCCTATTGTTTTTGTAATTACGCTTTCACGAAAGCACAAACAGTTTCCGGCATTTTATAAAGCGGTCAATTGGTACTTAGTATTGGCCGGCGTAGGTTTGTTAGTCTACCAATTATACGGCTACTTTAATGGGCCTCATTGAGGTTATGAAAGCAGGTTTTCTTAAGAAATAGTGCATGCACGTTTAAAGAGCTTTAAACTGCCATAGCTCGTGTTAACTCACTATCTTACCGTCTACCATCCTGAGTTTTCGGTCGGCCATATTAGCTAAGTCCTGATTATGCGTCACAATAACAAAGGTCTGCTTAAATTCGTCTCTCAATTTAAAGAACAAGTGGTGTAATTGCTCTGCTGATTCGCTATCCAAATTCCCAGAGGGCTCATCCGCAAAAATTATGTTGGGTTGGTTAATTAAAGCCCTTGCCACAGCGACGCGTTGTTGCTCACCACCAGACATACTATTGGGTTTATGATGGATACGCTCGCTTAGTCCTAAATAGTCTAGAAGTTCTTTCGCCCGTTTTTCAGCTTCAGCTTTAGGAGTGTTATTGATAAATGCTGGGATACAGACATTTTCTAGAGCGGTAAATTCAGGTAACAACTGATGAAACTGAAAGATAAAGCCAATATGTTGGTTCCTAAATCTCGCAAGGGCTTTGTCGTTAAGGGCTTTAATGGACTGCCCATTAATTATCAATTCGGTATCCGTTTTATAATCAGGTTTATCTAAAGTCCCCAGAATCTGAAGCAAGGTAGTTTTTCCGGCACCAGAAGCCCCAACGATAGAGATGATTTCGCTTTCGGAAATATGAAGGTCTACACCTTTTAAAACGTGCAGATCCTTAAACGATTTATGGATATTGGAGGCTTTAATCATACAACAGCGAAAATACTATTTTAATTTGTATATAAGAACGTCACTTCGAGTGAAATTCAGGATGAATTTTGTGTCGAGAAGTGGCATGAAATAAATAGTCATTAACAAATTATAGTTAGTTAGAGTGTCACGCTTTTGGCGTAGTGCACTTCAACTTTACCTGTTTTCCAGTCCTCTGCACGAGACTTTAAAGGTGGGTTGAACAGGTAGGCAAGAAAATTCTAATCATGAACGACTTCTCGATACGTTTCATGCAAAGAATGAAACACTCGAAGTGGCACCAAACCTATGGCAAAGTATGAAACGCCCCTGTCATATGCTCCCTACTGGCTTGTCCCTCTTGATTTTTGGTTTTCTTTTTAAACATCGACTTGACGTCATTAAAATCTATAAAGTATTGAATGCGCAACGAAAAAATATTCTGCATCGGTTGGCGGAATAGCAAATCCAAACTCTCGGAGAAGCCATCCTCAGCATTCTCATCACTGCTAAAAATCTGGTTTCTATACAATGCCGTTAAAAAACTACCAGGTGCAAACTGCCAAGAATAGCTTAAATCGATATTCCAGGTACTAAAGTTAATATTTGGACTATCTTCAATACCATCAACTGTATAGCCTTCAGCAGTAGTTAGACGTCCATTATCCAGTAGTGTAAACAATTCGTTGTCGTAATTGACGGTATCCCAATAATGCCTGAAGGTAAGACCCAAACTATGAAAAGGGTTAAAGGTGTAGTTGCCAGAAAGTGTATTGGTAACGATTTGTCGGTTGCGTTCTCCTAGAATAGGCTGATCATCAATCTCTGTGGCATAGCCACGATCACCATTCCTGAAATTAAAAAAGAGCCCATAGACCAATAAGAGTTTATCAGAGACTCTGACTCGAGGTTCTATATTAAAATTGTAAGTAAACAAATCACGCCCATCTTCAAATAGCGTAGCAATGTTAGCTCTGGCGTCAATGGCAAAAACGCGGTTATAGTTTGTAGAGATCCAACCACCAGTGCTTACAAAGTTTTCAAAAATAAAAGGTCGTCCATCCCGAGATTCGAAAAAGTCGTATTGCTTACCAGGTTCTATATTTAAACGAAAACCATAAGCGTCCAGTTTTCTGGTAAAGGCGCGATAACCACCACCAAAATTGAAACGCGAGAATGTATTGGGGTCTACAAGTCTTCTGTAATTTGTAAAAAAGTTAAAACGATAACTATTTAATTTCCCAGAAGGTTCAAAAGTCTGGTATGAGAAATCCATCCCAAAATCATTCCGGTTATTTCTGAAATTGAGACCCAAATCATTGATTTCATACTTGGTGTCCGCAAAACGATGGTCGAAACTATATCTAAAATTTCCAGCGACTTTACCAACAAACATAAATGTATTAAACCCAGTTTCAGAGGGATCGTTTTGATAGTTGACATTACTCATTCTAATAGCCGTGTCAAAACGATAGGTGTTCTTTTTATTCACCAGATTGGCAACCAGAGCGGTCACATTACCATCTCTAAATTCCCCTTCACGCATGACATTGGTATTGATAAGGCTTATGGCTGAGTTGCCACCAAACTGCTTGTCGACGACTAAAATATTGTAATTAGCGAAGGGCTCAACCACTTCTGTTCGGGTTTCACCAGTTTCTGTATTTGTAATCGTCGCTTCCGTAGTTTCGGTAATGGCATTAAAAAGACCAAGTCCCCAACCATCTTTTGTTCTACCGGACACCTTTACAGCATTTAACACCTTAACTTCATTAGGGACGTCTGCTTCCTCATTATCGGCAAGATCTAATTCGCCCGTTGGAGCACTACCCACACGTCTAGAAAAGAACAAGCCACCTTTAGAAAATAAATCCACCCCTTCTGTAAAGAACTGCCGCTGCTCGGCAAAGGTTTGCTCAAAAGGACCTAGATTGAGTACCAGATTATCAAAACCAGCTTGGCTAAAATCGGGGATCAAGGTAGCATCGAGTGTAAAATTATCCGTAATCCCATATTTAACATCCATCCCTAATCGTAACGTGGTTTCTGTTTCACCATCAAAACTATCGAGAATTCCAGTACTAAAGGGATAGAAAATGAGTCGGGTAGGAGGTTGGAGTCCACTGAGCCCGTGGAGTTCACCGTGGTATAAACCGATATTGCCTTTGGTAGGATCGATAGGATTCCAGGTATACTGAGCTCTATCCCGTCTAAATTGTCTATGAAACTGTAAGCCCCAAATGGGATTTTCTTCTTCGGCAAAGCGCAAGGTTCTATAGGGAATCTCTATTTCTAAACTCCAGCCATCATCATTGATCTTTACAGCACTCTGCCAAACAGCATTCCAACTAAAATCCTCTCCGATACTTGGATTGGCAATAGCATCCGCTTGTTGACCAGAACTGAATACGAAAAATTGGGTATCGTTTTGGGCATCATTATTTGGATTGATGACCACGGCAAAGAAATCAGTCTGCCCAAAATTATCTCGGTTGACCAATTGCTTCATGATTAATTCAGGATCATCGTAGAGATAGGCCGCTACATAAATGGCCTTATCGTCATAGGTCATTTTGACTTCGGTGTGCTTGTCCTCTGGAAGTGCATTGCCAATTTCTGGTCGAAATTGAATAAAATCAGTTGCGACATCGGCATTTTGCCAAATCGCTTCATCGAGGATACCGTCTATTTTTGGTTTTTGATCCGTGCGCTCAATATTGAGAATTTTTTTGGTAGAAAGCGGAATAGAATCGTTTTGAGCAGGAGAAATAAAGGTATAACAAAAGCTAAGTAAGAAGAATAAAGAACGCAGGTTCATAGTGGATGGTTGATGAAAACTTAAACTTTTGTAATAAGGATAAAATAATAAAATGATTGTTGCACTTTAGCTGTGCAAATCTACATTCTCATAAGAAGCACTGCTCTTAATTAAACGTTAAAAAGGTCTAATGGATGTTAATGAATTCTTAGAACGAACTGACAGACAATACATTTTGGAATACTTATTGCTATTTAATTCACAAATAAACACTTAAATTTTACATGAATATCTATAAAAAACTGGCCTTAGGACTACTTTTAGATGGCTTGGGCTATGTGTCATTAATTTTTCCGCCCTTTGATTTTATTTGGGCGCCACTATCGGCGTATTTGATGACGAAATTGTATAAGGGAAGAGAAGGAAAAATAGCAGCGGTTATCGCCTTTATTGAAGAAGCTTTACCATTTTTGGATGTCATACCCACATTTACCCTAATGTGGCTATATACTTATGTTTTAAGTTCGGAAAAGGCAATAAGCAAGGCATAAAAAAAGCACTCTTAATGAGTGCTTTTTTTATTTGGGTTTATTTATGACTTAGTTGATTTCAACGTTAAATGTGATATCAATATCCGTATCAGTCCCTGTTGCAGATCCGAAACCGCCATCATCATCAACACCTGGAGACTCGTGGAAAAGTTGAATAGTAATAGTTCCTGTTCCTGCTGTTGAGCCAGAAGTCCATACCGTGTTTACACCAAGTCTATTACCATCCGATCTTACATTATCATCAGCAGCTCTTGCCATTGTAAAATCTAGGTTGGTAGCATAAACAAAAAAGTGCGCATCGATACTAGCTTGGTTGGCTAAGATATCTTCATCCAGAAAATCTTCATCTAAATTGAATAATTCGATAGAAGCGTTATAAACGTCATCAGTATCAAATTCGCCTACCACCATTTGTTCTCCAGCATCAATAACTTCATCAAGATTCGCGTCAACCCAAGTTAATACAACAGTATCTGTTGGATCGTCTGCATCTGTGAAGGTAAGAATCAAAGTGGTAATTGCTTCTTCTTCTTCAACTGGTGGTGTACCATCGTCATCATCTGAACATGATGCTAAAAGTGCTAAGCCTAAAAAGGCACTTAAGAAAAATTTAGTTGTTTTCATTGTGTTAAGATTTAAAAAATTAGTTTTCATCGTTTTCGTATTTAAAATTTAAAGTATTAATTGCTTAGTAATTTAATTGTAATTGTAGCCTTATGTTTCTTCCCATGTCGTCTGCAAAGAAACGTAGACGGTTTAAGTAATTTCTGTAGTTGGTATTAAAAATATTGTCGACGCTCAACCGTATATTCAAACTGGATTGTTTGAATATAGGTAGAGTGATTTCACTTTGAAAATGCATTAAATGATATGCCGGAGGTGGACCAAGGTCTACAAAGATATCGTCTTCGTCCGCTATAGGGACTGTGTAATTAAACTCGTCTGGAAATTCATTTTGTTCAAAAGCCCATTCCGACTGTAGATTAGCACTAAAATTACACCATTTAGAATTGCTATAGGTAATACCGTTTGAAGTCATAAATGGTGGAATATCTATTAACGGTAAATCAGCTCTTACATCGTACCCTTTAATAAATGATGATTTGTGATTGGCTCGCCACTGTTGTGTTATTTGATAATCTGCACTAAGATCTATACCAAAAAGTGTGGCGTCGGTTTGTATATATTCCCAAACAGGAAATGGTCCCCTAATTAATGGGATGATACCATCTGGCCCTGGAATTAAGTAGATAAAATTGTTGATGTGATTATAGTAGGACTCTGCTTGAACATTAAATCTTGATGCGGTATAACCATAAGTTGCCGAAATACGATGTGAACGTTCGCTATCAATACGAAGATCCCCAATTTCTATTCTCGCGGCCGAATGGTGTAAACCATCACTAAACAATTCAGAAGCGTTTGGTGCACGACTGGCCAAATTATAACCTAAAGCCATCCATTGATTTGCGTTGAATTCATATTTCATACCCGCAGCAGCAGAGATGTTATGATAATCAAATATGGGGTTAGTCAAATATTGCGAGGCATTAGGGGCAATACCATCAACAACGTCACCGCTCACCACGGAACCAATGATGAGATCTTGAAAATTTTCATCATATCCACGATCCATCCAAGCTGAGGTTCTATAGAATTTTAAAGCATCTATTCTACTAAAGTCATAGCGCAAACCAGCATCGGCAATTAAATCATCGTTAATGATCCACTCCGTGTTGACATAAATACCAAAGTCGTATTTGTCATAATCCGGTATTAAACGTCTTACGCCAGTATCAGGGTTTGCAAAATTATTTTGATACCGACCTAAAAGGCCAAAATTGTATTTTCGTTCTAAATTCTTATCCATTTTGGCATTGGCCGATATGGTATGTGTTTGCAGTTTAAGATCTATGGCAGGTATGCCACTTCGACCTCCTCTGCGTATATCAAATTCAAAACGCTGATTGTTTTGGTAGTCATATTGTACATCAACTTTTCCGAAATTTTTAAAGCGTTTATAATATGAAGCCTTAAAGAGGTGATGCGTTACTTCTTGTTTAGGTTCAATGATATCGTAACCCAAGTCGTTGGTAAAAAGAGGTTCCGGTGCATTGATGGCGTTCGCCAAGTCTTTGATATTACCAATATGAGCGGATCTTAAAATACCAATTTCACTATCGATATAACTGTAAAAAAGCTCAAAACCAGATTCAAAAGTTCTTTTACCAGTATTTACGGTAAAAGCATCAGACTTCACACCTGTATTGGTCAAATAGTAATCGGGAGCTTCTAAATCGCCGATTCGTCTTATAGATCCCTGAACATTAGCAAACCATCCATTTTGAAAACCTTTATTTAAGCTGGTATTGACTGTGATACCAGTACCATTAGTTTGGCCGGTTATTGCCGTTTTTCCGTGTAGCGTATCATTTAAGATAGGCCTTGCAGGGTTTACTATAATAACGCCACCTATAGCATCTCCTCCATAAGCCAAAGTGCCTGAGCCCTTAATGACAGAAATTTGATTAGCACTGTTGATGTCAATATTTGGGGCATGCTCAATACCCCATTCTTGATCTTGCAGTCTTACACCATTATTCATTATCATAATTCGACTACTATGTAATCCATTAATTACCGGTTTTACTATGGCGTTTCCTGTATTTATCGACGATACTCCTGGTACTTCTTTAAGTGCATCGCCCAACGAAAGATTGCCATATTGCTCTATAACATCCCTTTTCAATACGGTCTCTTGAGCAGTTGCTGTTTCCTTTTTTTCTTTTCCTATCACATTGACCTCATCAAGTTCTTCTAAGTGATGTTCTAGTTTAATTACGTGATAAGCATCTCCACGGACGTCGACCGTTACCGTTTTTGTTTCACAAGCGACGTGAGACACTTCTATTTGATAGGTTTTATCACATAAATTTTCGAACTTAAATTTTCCCTGTTTATCTGATATGGCAATCTTATTTGTACCAACAAGTTTTATGGTGGCGTTTTCTAATGTACTGTTGTCATGGAAATCTGAGATTGTTCCACGTAAGACGCTATTACATGTTTGAGTGTAGCCAAAACTAGTTATTAGTATAAATAAGATGAGAAAGATATTCTTCATTTACTTATTTATAATATCTTGATGACTGATCTATTTACTAATGTTTTGAGGTATTAAATAAAGTGAGGAGGTGCTTTATTTCTATTGTGCTCAGAAAAGAGTCGGCCGTAATAGAGTTTTTTATGGACCAAGAGGTCTTTTCCGAAATTGTTAGTGATTTGTATATGGCTTTCGTATGAAAACTCTAGGCTATTGTTGTAGTCTAAACTATTTAGGTTTAGAACTAAGAGGCATAAGTCGCATGAGGTGTCTTCTTCATCTTCATTTTCGTGATGCTCACAAAAATTAACGGAGTAATGCTCATCGTGATTAAAAAGGACATGAAGATTTAGAATATTACTGGTTAGTAATACTGTTAAAAAAAACAGAGTGATAATCTTTAAATAAACCTTCTTCATGCAATCTTGAGCAAACCTATATATATTCCTAAACTAAAGATGTTAACGAAATCTTAATTTTTACCTTTAATTAGACTAAATCTTCTTAACATTTTCTTTTCAAATTCCCAGAAAAATTTGTGCTGACCAAATAACCAACCAAAAGTCACTAAAAGAATTTGATAAAAAATAAGACCGATAATAACAAATAAGACCCAATAGATCAGTGGATGCAAGTTGTCTTTAGTAATGCCAATCCAGGACATGATGGGTCGTCCTATATACATAGAAGCAGAACCTGTGATGGCAAATACGATGAATACACGAATCATTTCCCACCGATATTGCAGAATCCAACGTTTTTCGAGCCACTTAAACAGTTTAAGGGTCACCCACAACAAACTGAAGAAAAAAACCACTGCTAAAATGAGGCTTATCACTGTGCCAAATTTTTGGAATAATACATGGGATAATTTGTATGCCGAGTAGCCCAGGCCTACAAGGCCTAACAGCGGAAATAATAGCTGCCAATTATGTTGTATTTCCCAAGCTTCTTTAAACTTTTTCATCTCATTTCTTAGAGCTGCAAAGTTACGCTAAATTCTAGGAACAAAAGAGGTCAATCGCTGTTTATATTTTAATTGAAAGTATATGAAATAATTGTATAATTTGTAGTTGATCTCATAGCCATAATCGGTACGCGTGTCATAATCTATTGGCAATAGATAGAGGTTTGGATCGTAGTTCTGTGGTTGTAGGTTTCTAATATTCCAGGCTTGAACCAAGAGTGCATTCCGGTTTTCTAACCAGCTTTGGGAATAAAATCCCCTAGGTCTTGCCGTGCCAATTAACCATTGATTAAAACCAGGTTCGATGATAATGATTTCATAATCGCTTTCGTCACTGTTAATAAAAACCGTGTCATTTTCTACCAAAGCATTTTTCTCACCATGATCAATGATTTGATCCGTATTATAGGATTTACAACTTGCTATCAACAAACCAAGCACTAGGACTATGGGAATAATTTTATTCATAATGACTAAAGATATTAAAAATTTTATGGTCTTAATTTCATTCTAGCCACAAAGCAACACAAAAAAAAGTATCCAAGGTCTATAATTATGTAATGATGACCTATCAATGCGTAAGGATGTCATTTTAGAGCGTTAAATGGAATAAAAAAAGCAGCTCTCAGAGCTGCTTTGCCTTTGATATTAAATGCATCTATTTTCCAAATAAGCCTCCAAGAAGGCCACCGAGACCGCCTTTTTTCTTGCTACCGCCTAACACCATACCTGCCACATCATCAATAACACTACCATCGCCATCCGAGTCTAGTACTTGCTCTAAAAAGGTTTGTTCTCTCGTCACTGGACCACTCTGACTTGCACCACCGAGTAAACCGCCCAATAAGCCTGTGAGATCATTTTGAGAACTGACATTATTTTGGCGCGATTGTTTACCTAACATACCCATAAGTATAGGTGCTGCAATTTTAAGAATGTTAGCAACAGATCCGCTGTCTAAACCAGACTTTTGACCAATAACTTGCTCAACGCCTTGACGTCTGTTACCCAATACATGTCCAAGAATCTTATCGCCATCAGTCGTAACGGCCTCATCAACACCACCACCGAATAAACCACTAAGGTTATCTAAAATACTACCATCGTGCTTACTACTTAAGGCGCCCATAAGGCCTTGCGCACCTTCTGGTGTAGAAGCATTGCGCTCCATAGCTTTCATTAGTACAGGTAATGCCATTGTTAATACGTTACTAGTTTTGCTCTGATCTGTTCCTGTAGATCCGGAAACACCACTAATAATTGTTTTTCCTAAGTCGCTATTCAATAAATCTAAGATTCCGTCCATTGTTTTTTATATGTGTTATGGTTAATAAAATTTAGTCTAATAAGGTACAAAAAAAGTCCTAACATATGTAGGACTCATTATTTTAAATTTGGTCACATTTGGACACTAATTTATCCCAGAATACTGATGATTTGATCCGCAAGTTCAAGACCAATTCTGTCCTGAGCCTCGTTAGTAGCTGCACCGGTATGAGGCGTTAATGACAATTCTGAATTCATTAATAACTGTACTTCTGGCTGAGGTTCTTTTTCAAATACATCAAGTGCAGCTCTGGCTACCTTACCACTTTCAATGGCTTTAACTAATGCGACTTCATTAACAACGCCACCTCGAGCAGCATTAGCCAAAATAACACCATCCTTCATTTGACTAAACTCTTTTTCATCGATGACATAGTCTTTTTGAGCAGGCACGTGCAAGGTTAAGAAATCAGCTTGTTTTAAAACGTCTTCTTTAGAAATGGTTTCAATGTCGAAGTTCACTTTCTGACCATCAAAGAATTCCAATTCAAGATGGGCTTTTTCCATAAATGGATCGTAGGCCACAACCTTCATACCGGCACCAATACCTATTTTAGCAGTTGCTTGTCCAATACGACCAAAGCCTATAACGCCTAATGTTTTGCCTTTTAATTCGGTACCTTTGGCGAAGGCTTTCTTTAGGCCTTTAAAGTTGGCATCCCCTTCTAGAGGCATATCGCGATTAGACTTATGTAAAAAACGTGCTAGGCCATAAAAATGACCAAATACCAATTCTGCAACAGAATGGGATGACGCGGCAGGAGTATTAATGACATGCAATCCTTTTTCTCTAGCGTAGTCCACATCGATATTATCCATACCGACACCACCACGACCAATGACTTTAAGGCCTGGACAATTGTCGATAATATCTTTTCTAACTTTGGTAGCACTTCTTACGAGAAGTACCGTAACGTCCTTATCGTTGATATAATTTTGAAGTTGTTCTTGTGCTACATTGGTAGTGATTACTTCATATCCTGCAGCTTCTAAAGCGTCAATACCGCTTTGAGACACGCCGTCGTTTGCTAATACTTTCATTTTTTATCGGTATGGTGGCTGAGGCTCTCGAAGCCACAATTAATTAATTTTTTAGGTGACTTCGAGAGCCTCAGTCACCAATTTTATGATTATGCTTTACTCTCTAAGTCACTCATCACTTCGACAAGTACCTTCACACTGTCTAAGGACAAGGCATTGTACATGGAGGCTCTATAGCCACCAACACTTCTATGTCCATTTAAACCATTGATACCTGCTTCTTTCCACATAGCATCAAAGGTTTCTTTAAGGTTTTCGTTTTCTAAGGTGAAGGTCGCATTCATATATGAGCGATCCTCTTTGACGGCATAGCCTTTAAAAAGTGGGTTTAAGTCAACCTCCGAATAGATTAAACGTGCTTTCTTTTCATTTTCTTCCTCAATCGCTTTGATACCACCTTTGTCTTTTAGCCATTGCATGGTCAACATAGAGACATAAACCGCAAATACAGGAGGTGTATTAAACATACTACCTTTGCCGATATGTACTTTATAATCCATCATGGATGGAATCTTACGTGATACTTTTCCTAAAATATCCTCTTTAACAACCACAAGTGTCGTACCTGCAGGGCCCATGTTCTTTTGAGCTCCGGCATAAATAAGATCGAATTGCGAAAAATCCAACTGACGCGAAAAGATATCACTACTCATATCGCATACCATAGGAATCGGGGAGTTGGGGAAACTCTTCATCTGCGTTCCAAAGATGGTATTGTTAGAGGTGCAGTGGAAATAGTCGTAATCGTCAGGGATTTCATAACCCTTTGGGATATAATTGAAGTTAGCACTCTTAGAAGAGGCGACCTCATAAATATCATCGTAAATTTTAGCTTCTTTTATCGCCTTATCGCTCCACGTCCCAGTATTTAAATAGCCTGCTCTTTTTTCCAAGAGATTGAGTGCTACCATTAAGAACTGTGTACTTGCACCACCTTGTAGGAACAAAGCTTTATAGCCTTTACCTTCGAGACCTAATAGCTCTAAGGCCAAAGATCTTGCATTTTCCATAATATCTACAAAAGGTTTACTACGGTGTGAAATCTCGATAAGAGACAAACCGTCATCATAGTTCACTACGGCTTCGGCAGCTTTCTCCATGACCGATTTTGGTAGTACGCATGGTCCAGCACTAAAATTATGTTTTTTCATTTTATCTGAATTTATTTCAGAGTCGTCGTATTAACCCTGAACGTCATTTTTTAAACAGCTACAAAGGTGCTAATTAATTGGGTATAAAACATTAATAAATTGATAATTTTTGAATCAAATTTTTAACAGGAATTCAACAGTATCAACATTATCTGCATAATCCCAAAGTTGTGGATTTTGCGTTTCGCCGAAGGGGATTTCGACCTCCGAAAATCCGTTAGCCACAACACATTGTATATGGTCCTTGTCTTCAGTTAGTTTTTTCTCTAAATCTGTGATAGTGTCATAATGCTCATAGAATATGGTAGCAATAGGTGAGGCGTAACTCTGATCTTCCTTGAGCATTAAAAAGCCATTTTCCAACATATCAAATTCACTCATTAAATAGACGGCTTTATTATAGTCGTAGTTATTAGCGTATTTGGAATCGTGGATCACGGGATGCCATTGGTAAATGGCATTAAAGAACGCATCAAAGTTATATGCTTTCGGTACAAAGAGCTTAGAGACGTTTCTGCAGCCTAAGCCATAGTATCTAAAAATGTCATCAGAAAGCGCTTCAAGCTGTGTTTTAGTCTCATTACCCGTAAGAATCGCAACTGAATTTCGGTTCTTTCTTATGATTGATGGATGATTTTTAAAGTAGTACTCAAAATAACGCGCGGTATTATCACTTCCAGTGGCGATGACCGCATCAAAATGCGCTAGCTTGTCTGCTGTAAAGGTGATCTTGCCTTTAAAGTCAGGTTCTACAACTTCCAAATACTTGGCCAAAAAGGGGAGCAGGTGCTTGTCGTTAGAAGATTGCTTCACCAATACCTTATGTCCAGATATAAGCACGGACAGAAAATCGTGGAAGCCTACCAACGGAATATTACCTGCCATGATAATGCCAATGGTTCTAGGTGCTATGATACTAAATTGATATGGCGCTACCCACTGCTCTAAATTGACCTTAGTTAGTGCATGGGCCCAAGATGCTATACTAAATAAGACATTAGTTTCGGTAAACCAGCCATTGTGTTCCTTGGCGAGCTTTATTTGATGTTTAAATCCGTCAAAGAATAGGTCATTGGCTTCGATAGCATCCTTTTTTTGAATGCCATTATTAGAAAATTGACTCAAAAAAGCGCCCAATTTTGCGAAAGCGTTAATTCTTTGTTGTAAATCCATCATGTATTTGGTAAAAAGCGCTTTAGGCTTTATTTTTGCAAGTGCAAAATTACGCAATAAAAAAGAAAAATTACGATGGCTATCATAATTACAGACGAATGTATTAATTGTGGTGCTTGTGAGCCAGAATGCCCAAATACAGCCATTTACGAAGGTGCTGATGATTGGAGGTATTCAGATGGGACAAGCCTAAAAGGAAAAGTGGTCTTACCAAACGGCAAGGAAGTCGATGCCGATGAAACCCAAGAACCTATTAGTGATGAGGTGTATTACATAGCACCAGATAAATGTACGGAATGCATGGGCTTCCATGAGGAGCCGCAATGTGCAGCAGTCTGTCCTGTAGATTGCTGTGTGCCGGATGAGGATATTGTAGAAACCGAAGAGGAGTTGTTAGGCAAACAACGTTTTATGCATCCGGATGATTGAGTAAATGTTTAATTAGTAATGAATAATAATCCTAAGCAATAAGTCTTAGGATTTTTTGTTTTAATGATAATGAAACATGGCTTAGTCTTATTAATCGTTTTGGGTTTGTTCTCTTGTGCTGAAGAACAACCAACGTCACTACAAGCTTTAAAAATAAATAATGTCGATAATATTCCGTTTTTAATGATTGAAATGGAAATAGATTCAGTGTTTGAAATCGTCACCTACGGAAGATATTCAAGTGCTAATGTGAACGATACAGTAAATCGTTATGTGCCCCGAGGTAACAATACCATAAACCTGAGACATAAGAGCTTTATGTGCTGCGATAATGACTATCAGTACGATTCCTTAGGCATATTAAAAAATAGTTCCGTTTTTACGGATTATGAGACAAATTACAGTTTCAGTTACAAAAGAGGTGCCAATACCATTACCGTAACTGAAACGGGGACTTATAATGATTCCTATACCCATATTTACACCTTAGAAAACGAACGGATTATAGCTAAATCGTCAACCCACAATATAGATGAAGATTATTCTCAAGAAGTCAGGTATTTCTATAATTCAGAGGGACAATTGATCAAAAGACATAGCGAAGCCAAAAACGCTCCAAACGACGAATTTGATTATGAAGTCATGCTAAAAGCATATGCATGGCATGATAGCACACTTTATGAAACAAGCTTAAAGCAGTTTTATAATGATGGTCAAGATTTTTACGAGACCAAAACTAAATTTGATGCCGATGGATTTCCGGCGTCACGAACGATAATGCAAAATAAAGACACCATCTGTAAGACTATTTTGATTAAAATTCACACTACAAAGTAATAGCAATAGGTTTTATTGGCTTTAGTAATGCATAACTGCTTTTGCCCATCTATATAATTATCATCTTATAAAATTATTGCAACTAAGTTGCAATAAGAAATAAATACTTAGATTTGCAATAGACTAGCCTTAACAATGTGCCATGGGTCCATTTTATAAGGATGACGCAAAACCAAGTAGCGATGATTTCATTACAAAGCCTTATTGGCACCAAGAAACGATTCCAAGATTTCAGTTCTGAAACAGCTCAAAATTGGGTAGAAGGGACAAGGCCTAAAATACTGGAAGATATTCACCAAAAGCATGTGAATATAACGGTTTACAACAGAGATATTTATCCCTTAAAAAAAGAGATCAGCAGCCTAGTGAAATGCGATATTACATTCGACTCGCGCGGGACATTAGATGTCATTTTGAAGGAATTGACGATTCAAATTAAAGGTGATGAAAACATACTGATGATGCAAGACATTCAAAACCTCTTACAGCACTTCAAAGCCATAACGAAGGCCAAACGTTTTCGATTGTTTTTGGCCACCATAGACACCAATATGTGCAGAAAATTCCATATGGACTTTAATGTGTTACGGATGCTTTGCACCTATAGTGGTCCCGGTACCTTATGGCTTACAGAAGATAATATTGATCGAGAAGCATTGGAAGCTTATGGTAGCAATGCATGCATTGTCATTGATCAGAACCGCATAAAACAAGCCAAAACAGGTTCCGTAGTCGTTCTAAAGGGCGCTAAATATTCAAAAAAAATGAAGAATGGAGCCGTACATCGTAGTCCAACCATTGAAGAACGAAGTGAAAAACGATTACTGCTCCGAATCGATATGATTTAAGCTTTAAATTTTTAAAACACATGCATAAATATGAGATGATCGGAAAAACTATAGGTCATCACTGCAAAATATATGACATTAAAGACTTACGATAATGATATCAGAAGCACTAATTGAATTAGAAGAAGGATTAGAACTAAATCCTCAGTTTGCCAAACGTCAAGGAATTCTCCCGGTAGCAGTTCAAGAAACTGCTACAGGTCAACTTCTCATGCTTGCTTCCGTCAATAAAGAGGCCTTGTCAAAAACCTTAAAAACAAAGATGGCCACTTTTTGGAGTACCTCACGCAATGCCCTATGGACAAAAGGCGAAACCTCCGAGGATATGCTTAAGGTCGATAAAATTTTAATCGACTGTGACCAAGATGCCCTCGTATATCAGGTGACACTCCTAGGTGAAGGTGTATGCCATACCTATGATGCCCAAGGTAAACATCGCAAGGCCTGTTTTTACAGAGAAATTGATCTAGAACATCAGCGCCTTAAATTCATTAAAAACATGCAATAACAAAAATTATAATTCGCTAAACCATAGCTATGATTACAGAAAAAAAACTTCCCGTCACGGTTCTAAGTGGTTTTCTTGGAGCAGGAAAGACCACCTTACTTAACCATGTGTTACACAATAAAGAAGGCTTAAAAGTTGCCGTTATCGTCAATGATATGAGCGAAGTCAATGTTGATGCCGAATTAGTGAAAAACGAAAATACCTTATCGCGCACAGAAGAGAAATTGGTAGAAATGAGCAATGGTTGTATTTGCTGTACCCTGCGTGAAGATTTAATGGTCGAAGTGGAGCGTTTGGCAAAAGAAAATCGCTTCGATTATTTGCTGATTGAAAGTACAGGCATAAGCGAGCCCGTGCCTGTGGCTCAGACCTTTACTTTTGTGGATGAAGACAACGGTATTGACCTCTCTCGCTTTAGTTATATTGATACAATGGTAACTGTTGTAGACGCTTTCAATTTCTTTAATGATTTTGGAAGTCCAGAGCGCTTAATGGACAGACAACTTACGGATATGGATGGAGACTATCGTACTATCGCGGATCTGTTAACCGATCAAGTGGAGTTTGCCAATGTCATTATTTTAAACAAAGCGGATTTAGTCACTGCCGAACGTCTCAAAACCTTAAAAGGCGCTATTCGCACATTAAATCCTTCTGCGCGAATTATCGAATCGACTTACAGCCAGGTCGCCCCAGAAGCCATTCTTAACACTGGACTTTTTGACTTTGATGAAGCGCAACAAAGTGCTGGTTGGCTTGAGGAACTTCAAAAGGATGAGCATACTCCCGAAACTGAGGAATACGGTATATCCTCTTTTGTGTTTAAGTCACGAAAGCCTTTAGACCCAGAACGCTTTCTAAGCTTTGCGGAACAATTTCCAAATACCGTTATTAGAAGTAAAGGACTATTCTGGTTGGCGTCTCGCCCAGATCAAGCCATGATATGGGGTCAGGCTGGGGGATCTTTAAAAGCACATAGTGCCGGAGTATGGTGGAGCAGTATGCCAATTAAAAAGCGCATACAATATCCCATGTATATGGAAAACCAAGACATCATTGAAGAACGATGGGACAAAACCTTTGGCGATAGAAAAAATGAAATTGTATTTATAGGACAGAACATGGATAAAGAAAAAATTATATCCGATCTTAATGCTTGTTTATCCACTGAGGAAGAATTAGCAACGTTTCAATGGAAACTCGGTTACGAAGATCGATGGTCGTCTATCCAAAGAATATATAATTCATAGTATATGGACATACTAATGACAAGAAAGTATAAAAGCAGCATGAAGTAGGATTCGAATGCTTTTTTCTGTCTAAGAACTATACACCTGATTTTCCTGTTCAGCCACACGTATAAACGTCGTGCGTTTGGTCAGCTCTTTTAGTCGTCGCGCACCAACATAGGTACAGGTACTTCGCAGTCCTCCTAAAATATCCTGGAGTGTTTCTTTAACAGCACCGCGATAGGGTACTTCGACCGTTTTGCCTTCACTGGCCCTATAATCAGCAACACCACCGACATGCTTTTCCATCGCCGTTGTGGAGCTCATACCGTAAAACTGTTTGTAGCGCTCACCATTTTTGGTAATTAAATCACCACCACTTTCGGTATGACCTGCCAACATACCGCCGAGCATCACGAAATCAGCCCCAGCTCCAAAAGCCTTGGCAATATCGCCTGGCGTAGCACAACCGCCATCACTAATAATCTGTCCACCGAGGCCATGCGCGGCATCCGCACATTCTATGATGGCCGATAATTGTGGATAGCCAACACCAGTTTTGACACGTGTGGTACAAACACTACCAGGCCCAATACCGACTTTGACAATATCTGCGCCTGATAAAAGCAATTGCTCAACCATTTCACCAGTGACCACATTCCCTGCGATAATAACCTTATCAGGGTAGGCCTCGCGTGTTGCCTGTACAAATTCAGCAAAATACTCCGAATAGCCATTGGCGACATCAATACAGATGAATTTTAAAATAGGGTGGGCTTTAAGAACGGCTTCGAGCTTATTAGAATCCTCTATACTGGTGCCGGTACTAATCGCTATATGGTTTTCAATGCCGCTTGGTGCTTGGTTTAAAAACACACGCCATTGCTCTAAAGTATAGTGTTTGTGTATCGCCGTAAAGAGCTTATGTTCCGCAAGGGCAAGGGCCATTTCAAAGGTGCCAACAGTATCCATATTAGCGGCCATAATAGGGACGCCTTGCCAAGAAGTTTTGCTATTCAAGAACCTAAAATTGCGTTCTAAAGTGACTTCCGATCGACTTTTTAAGGTGGATCGTTTTGGACGAATCATAACATCTTTAAACCCTAACTTTAAATCATTTTCTATACGCATCTCTAAATAGACTTTGGTGATACTCAAAAATAGGAGTTCTTAAAAAGAAGCCATACAAAAAGTATGAGTATATTACATGAAATTTATTAACAACTGGTTAAAAAATAAACGCGCTTTAATGATTAAATCCAATACATACATAAAAGCAGAAGACTTGTTTGAGTGGAATATCAATCTCAAACTCGGTTTAACGACCAGCACCCAAAAAAAAGGGGAACTGTTTTTAGAAGAGGGGCAACGATGCGATTACTTCTACTATATCTTAAAGGGATTTGTTCGCCTGTATTATTTAGATGTTGAAGGTAATGAAGTGACGCATTGGTTTTCGGCAGAAGATTCTATGGTCACCTCACCTTTTAGCTTTTTTAAAAAAGAAAAAAACATTCTTTATTTCGAAGCACTAGAGGATACCGAGCTATTATTAATAAGCAATGAGCAATTAGACAAGATTATGTCGCAATCCAAGTCTACCCAAAAGGCATACCGGCACTTATTAGCCGAATTTGCAATGGTCTTAAGTCGTAGAATTATGAGTATTCATACAGAAACTGCCGAAGACAGGTATCTAAAGCTCATGAGAGAACATCCTCTAATTTTTCAAAAAGCAAAACTGTCTCATATCGCCTCTTTTTTAGGAATTACACCGCAAAGTTTAAGCAGAGTCAGAAAAAATATTTAGGCTTTTTCGTTTTTTACCATAGGGTAAATTTAAGCACTTTAATGCTCTATAATTTTGTGATATCATTTTAATCATAAATTTTATCACGATGAAAAAAGTAGCATTAATTACAGGAGCAGCAAGCGGAATAGGAAAAGAATTTTCTAAAATACACGCTAAAAAAGGCGGCGACATTGTGGCCGTGGATATGAACGCTGAAGGATTAAAAACCCTAAAAAGCGAATTGGAAAAAGCCTATGGTATCGAAGTGTATACCATAGAAAAAAATCTTACACAATTGTCTGCCGCACATGAAATTCACCATGAAGTTTTAGTTCATAATATTCAAGTAGACTACCTCATTAACAATGCAGGTTTTGGCGGTGTGGGTGCATTTCACGAAAGAGACTGGGCCATTGACTTGGCCATGATACAAGTCAACGTTATTGCCTTAACAGCATTAACACGAGCGTTTTTACCAGATTTCATAGCAAGAGATTCAGGAAGCATATTAAATGTTTCCTCAACAGTAAGTTTAGTTCCCGGGCCATACCAGGCCGTGTATTTTGCAACAAAGGCCTATGTTACATCGTTCAATAGATCATTATACGGCGAATTGAGTGAAACGGGCGTTTCATCTACTGCCTTATTACCCGGAGCGACGAAGACTGCTTTTGGCGACCACTCTGGAATGAACAAAACAGCCATCTATAAAAAACCTGCTAGTGCAGCAGAAGTTGCTTTAGAGGGATACAAGGCTATGGAGCAAGGCGAAGTAGAGGTTATCGCCGGTCTAGGCTGGGATCAACGCATGGAATTAAAATTCATCCCCTTCCTATCCTCTGAATCCTTAATCAAAAGAATGAAAAAACAATCCGTGGAACACTAATTATAGATCATTTAAAAACATCAGAAATCATGAATGCAACAATAGAAAACCCAGAAATCACTTTCGAAGAGCAAGTACAACAACTCGTGGCGAACCAACGCACTTATTTTAAAAGCAATGCAACGCGATCCGCAGAATTTAGATTAGCGCAGTTAAAGAAACTAAAAACTTTATTACTTGAGTATGAAGATCAAATGCACGAAGCCATTTTTAAAGACTTCGGAAAGTCCAAATACGAAAATCAGCTCACAGAATTTTTCCCACTAATTGATGAAATCAATATTTCAATTAAGAACCTGAAAAAATGGATGCAACACAAACGTGTTAAGACCAATTTACTCAATTTCCCTGCAAAGAGTTATTTGGTACCCGAACCTTTAGGAGTAACATTGGTTATAGGGGCTTGGAATTTTCCGTATAACTTATCCCTTACACCACTTGTAGGTTCAATGGCAGCAGGAAACACCACGATTTTAAAGCCCAGCGAACTTCCCGTGGAAACCAGTAAAATAATGGCGAAAATCATTAATGAAAATTTCGATCCAAATTACTTACACGTCGTTGAAGGCGCTATTCCAGAAACTACGGCACTGCTTAAGCAACGCTACGATAAGATATTTTTTACAGGTAGTCCAATGGTTGGTAAAATAGTGAATAGAGCAGCTGCAGAACACTTAACAAATGTGACCTTGGAATTAGGTGGAAAAAATCCGGTGATATTCCATAAGGATGCCGCTTTAAAAACAGGAGTAAAGCGTATGATTTGGTCAAAGTTTGTAAATTCAGGCCAGCTTTGTATTGCGCCAGACTATGCCCTTGTGCATAAAGATGTAAAGGATGAATTTTTGAATTTGGCTGTAGCTGAAATTGAGAAAGCCAATTTTTCTGAAGCGAACAATAATTTCGTACAAATTATTAACGAACGCAATTTTGATAGAGTTGTCAGCTTAATTAACCCTGATAAAGTGCACTATGGTGGCACATACAATAAAGAAGACAGACGGATTAACCCTACAATCTTAAATAACGTAAGTCTTGATGATGCCGTGATGCAAGAGGAAATTTTTGGTCCAATACTTCCTGTTATTGAGTATGAAACTATGGACGAAGCGTTCGAAATAATTAAAAGTATCGAAAAACCGTTGGCAGCATATTTATTTTCAGATAGTAACCTAATAAAAGAACGCTTTTTAAACGAAATTCCTTTTGGAAGTGGTGGCATCAATGATTGTGTCATGCAAGTTACCAATCCTAATATCCCATTTGGAGGTGTAGGTAATAGCGGAATGGGACGCTATCATGGAAAATATAGTTTTGAGTGTTTTTCGCATTTTAAAGGTGTTCTTGATAAACCAACAGTTATTGAAACAAATCTTAAATACTATGGATATAGCGAAAAACAACTAAAAGTCATTAAAGCATTAGGTTAAATACAATGTCTAATAAGATGCAAAAATAGTAACGGTTTGAGCAATTCCTCAAACCGTTTTTTATCAAACTAAATAATATCTTCGATGAGATGATATAGTTTGCAAGGCCCATAAGTGAACCCAGTAAAAGAACTACTATTTAATTGCAACCATACTAATCTCTACATTCACAAACTTAGGCAGATTGGCTACTTCAACCGTTTCTCTGGCAGGAGCAGTGGCTTCATCGAAGTATTCGCCATAAACATTATTGATTCTGGAAAAATGCTTCATGTTACTAATAAAAATTGACGTCTTTACGACGTTTTCAAAAGTCATATCAGCTGCCGCTAGGACTGCTTTCATGTTTTCCATGACTTGTTTGGTTTCAGCTTCAATATATTCTGTAACCAGTTCCATAGTTTCTGGATCTAAGGCAATTTGTCCAGAAGTATAAAGCGTATTCCCAATTAAAACGGCTTGGTTGTAAGGACCAATAGGAGCGGGGGCGTTCGGTGTGTTGATGATCTGTTTCATAGTTGTGCGTAGTTATTTGAATATGGATAATGTACCCAAAAGTCGGTAATTCAAGTGATTTTTCAGAATAGAATACTGAAAAACTTTAACCTGTTCTGGGCATTTCGACAGACTCGATACAGATTCTATCGAAATGATGCTCTTTGAAATATATATAGGTTCTTTAAAACAAATGCATATGGTCAGTTCGAGTGAATTTTACACTTAAAAAGTGTAAAATTATTACTTCGGCAGGCTCAGCAGAACTATCGAGAATCAGGTTTGATTCCTACTAGTTCCCCAATTGACGGTCTGGCTGACGACGCTGATCGTACTTTAAGTCTTTCAACAGATTAGACTTAATACCGATGAAGAAATTCCAAGAGGTATTGACTCCAATTGGCACCCAAGTAAAGTTCATACGCCAACTCAACAAATCACGTTCAAAGCGCAATTGGGTAAAGGTAAACCCTTGATTGAGGAAATCATAACCTGAAGAGACCCCAATAGACCAGCGCGGCGATATTTCCACATCCCCAGAAAACATCAAGGAGTTGGATGTAATCTGATCTTGCCTACGCGTATTGGTATAATTGGCAGCATAAGCTAGCCGTAAACTCCAAGGCATTTTATAATTATAAAACGTATTGTCTTCTGGCTCTTCCTTGTCTTTGTCCTTAGCCCTATCTGATAGCCGCTGGTCGGCAAAATCCTGAGAGACCCCAAATAAATCATCGGTCCTAGCATTAGCAGTAGCTGCACGCCGTTCGGCTTCCTGATCCGTTTCTTCGTCTGTTTCCTTACCGGAGAAAGTATCGTTATTTAAGGAATAGCTGATATTGAGGTTTGCTGAGGTGAGACGGAATAAACTACCGCCGTTATCAACATTAAAAGTATTAATAACGTTATTGTTACTGTCTAAGGCATAGGGATTTAAGGTCATACCAAAGTTAATATTCATCTTTTTATTTAAAATCTGTGTATTACCAGTGATTCTAACAGGACTCCAATTTAACGAATCGGCAGCAAGGTCATACGCCGTGGAGAAATTGAGGTTATTAAGTAAAAAGATCTTTTTGGGTTCTGTTTCGGTAGAATCCTTAGAACGTACTTTAGCTTCAAAATTATTTCCAATATTAAGACCGACGTTACTGGAAAAACGATTGCCAGGAGCGCCAAATAATGAGTTTTCAAAACGTGTATATTCCACTTGGTCGGTCGTGGTACCATCTGCATCGATGACATCATAGGTTTCGTAATATTGGTCAAATGCTGGGCTAATACTGTAACTAATGGAGGGTCGCATAACATGCCTTATAGCCTGTATCTTGGGATCTTTACCTTCTTTTTTGAAGTCGTACATACCGTATAGGGTGGTCCCTAAACTCGCCCCAAAATTATAGGTCAAAAAGCGGTCAAAACCATTGATATCGATAGGCTCTGACGTTTCTCCCTCAAAAATATTAGTCCGTCGGATGGTTTTTAAAGTCCAAGTTTCTTCAAAATTAGCATTGACACTCGCACTAAAATGGTTAAAGAGCTTAAAGTTGGTGGTCACAGGAATGGAGTGTCGCATGCCGGCAATAGCATCATCGAACATTTCAGATTTTCCGAATAAAGAGTCCACCGTACTGATGCGATATTCGCCTCGGGTATTGACTTGAAAGTTGACATTGTGAATAGCCCCTTTCTTCACACCAGATTTGGGTGCAAATGGAAATACTCTGGTCATAGAGGCCTGCATGGTTGGTAAGGTCAAATTGATAGCCTCTGTATTTGTATTCTGGTTATGTGTGGCCGTTAAACTCAAGTTGACCTGTGGTTCACCCTGAAAGGTTTTGGAATACGATACTGAAGATGCTAGTGTGTTTGTCAGTGTATTTGCTAGATTAACTTGGTTAATGGACTGTCGGAAAAACTGACTACTACCCAAGTTGATCGAAGCCGAAAATCGAGAGCTGGGATTAGCTTTTGAATCTTGGCTATGAGACCACCTAATATTGTAAATCGTACTTTGACTAAAATCGGGAAAACCACGTTCGCTATTCAATAGATTTTCATAGCGAAACCCAAAATTGCCGCGGTATTTATAGCGCACAGCATAATTGCTCTCTAACCGCAAGCCATAACTACCATTGGTATAGTAGTCGCCTAGAATCGCTAAATCCACATAATCGCTTATGGCCAAATAGTAACCACCATTTTGCAAAAAATAGCCCCTATCATTACCCGTGTCTTCACCAAAGGATGGGAAAATAATACCCGAGGTTTGTTTTTTGGACATTGGGAAATAGGCAAAAGGAATGGCAATAGGTGTAGGGACATTATAAATATACATTTGACTCATGCCCGTCACAATCTTTTTGTTAGGAACAATTTTAGCCCGGTTCATGAGGATATAATATTCCGGATCCTCAAGATTTTCAGAGGTGGTAAATTTCCCTCTCGATATAAAATACACCGAATCATTTTCGCGTTTGGTACGTTCTGCAATGACAGTACCGCCGCTTTGTTCGGTCACCGAATTAAAAATGATGGCCTTTTTCGAATTGGTATTGAAAATTATAGAGTCGGGTTCTATGACATTGGCACCCTGCGTAAAAACCGGTTTTTGTGAATAGCCTGTAGAATCCTTAATTCGTCCGGCATAGACCAAGTTTTTGCTGTAGTCTATGACAATAACGCCAGAGGTAATCTCCATATCTTCGTAGAGTACCTGCGCTTCATTATAAAGTCGAATCTCTGACTTTTTTTGGTTAATAGCTACATAATCCTTGGCCTTATAGGTCACGATATCTTTTAGAAAGCCCTCTTCCTTTACAGAATCTTGTTGGGTAGAATCGACTTGTTTGGTATTTACAGGTTGATTTAATAGCGAATCAATAGCCACCTTAGCCGTGTCTTTTGCTACAATTGTGGTATCTGCTTTTTGCTTAGGCGGAATACTTGTATTGGGTTTTGGTAATTCTTGTGCAAAGCTAAAAGTGTTAATAAACACTGTAAAACTCAAGGTAAAAAGTATGTGTAGGCTATTTGTACGCAATCCTTTTAGATGTATTTTTGTAAAAGTATGGCTCGGTTTTTGAAACGCCAAAAGTACAGATATTTTTTTGTGATTATCACATTAAAGTTCTAAAGTTAAAAAATACAGTACGGCTTGCTATGGCATGTAATAATACGAGTTCAGCAACCGTTAAATTAAATATGCAAACGAGACGAAAATATATAATAGTATCAATAGTTCTTACTTTTATCACTTCTTTAACATGCTTTACAGGTTTGCAAGCACAAGAGGAGCAATTTGTAGTGGTTATAGATGCAGGGCATGGAGGTAAAGATTCTGGTGCAGCAAAGAATGGTTATAAAGAAAAGGAAATTGCCTTAGATGTCGTTTTGGCCTTGGGGAAGATGCTTGAGAAAACAGATGATGTAAAAGTCATTTATACCCGTAAAACGGACAAATTCATTGAGCTTTGGAAACGTGCCGATATCGCCAATAAAGCCGATGCGGATTTATTCGTGTCTGTTCATTGTAATTCCGTAAACAATCCAAATCCTTATGGGACAGAAACATGGGTGCTAGGAGAGAATAATTCAGCGCGCAATTTTGAATTCGCTAAACGCGAAAATGAAGTCATTTTCTTAGAGGATAACTACGAAGAAAACTATGCGGGTTTCGATCCTAGTTCACCCGAATCTGAGATTGCATTAACCATAGAGCAAGAGGTTTATGTGGAGCAAAGTGTTATACTGGCTCGTAAAATAGAAGACAATTTTATTAATAAGGCTAAACGAAAAAGTCGTGGCCTAAAGCAGCATAGTCTTTTGGTGATTAGAAACACATACATGCCTAGCGTATTGGTAGAACTCGGCTTTATTAGCAATAAAAGAGAAGGGAAGTTTTTAAATTCTAAAGCAGGACAAAGTAAAATGGCCACTGCCCTAAAGGAGGCTATTTTGTCGTATAAGACAGAAATAGATCAAAATGTAGGGCATAGTATTTTGGGTACAGATACCCCAACAGTCGAAACTGTAGAAGATGTATCCTTGGTTTATGAAGACATCACTTTTAAGGTGCAGATTGCGGCGAGTTCTAGAGATTTAGAGCCAAAATCCTATAACTTTAATGGCTTATCCGAACTGAGTAAGGAAAAAGTAGGATCGCTTTATAAATACTATTATGGCAATACTTCAGATCTTAACGAAGCACGACAACTTCAGGAGGAGGCCAAATTAAAAGGGTATGCCTCAAGCTTCGTGGTTGCTTATAAAGACGGAAAGCGAATCGACATGTCGAAGCTTCGATAAGTAGCACTAATTAGAAACATTATTAATAAATTTATACTTAATTTTGTTTTTCATCAAATCGCAACCCATTGAAAATATCTAGAGAAGTTAAAACCGCAGTATTAGTATTATCTGGTATTGCCCTTTTTATATATCTGTTTTCCTATTTAAAAGGAGAGGATTTATTTTCGAACACCAATATCTACTATACCGAATTCGACTACAATGCACTTAGTGCTTCATCTTCGGTCACCGTTAAAGGAAATAAGGTTGGTAAGGTCGAAGATATTAGGTATGATTTTGAAACCGGGAAAACACGTGTATCCTTCTCGGTAAGCCCTAAACTTAAATTCTCCAAAAATAGTGTGATTCGTTTATACGAAACGGGAATCATGGGGGGCAATGCCCTCGCCATTATTAATGTTAATGATGGTGATATTGCTAAGCCGGGTGATTTTATCGCTTCAGAAGTTAAACCGGGACTAATCACCTCTTTAAAAAGTAATTTTACAGGAATTAGCTCAGATTTAGATAGTACCATTCGCTCTGCGGATACCTTAATGACTAATCTTAATAAATTAGTCGTTGACGAATCGGAAGAAGGGATAAAAAGTACCATAGCCGAATTGAATGGTACCTTGAAGGCGTTTAAGAATTTGTCCTATTCCATTCAAGGAGTGTTAAAGGATAATGATGCAAAAATTGCCACGATTCTGGAAAATTTTGAAAAAACGAGCAAGGATCTAAGCGAATTATCAGCAGAGTTAAAGCAGGTTGACTTGACAAAAACAGTCGACAACCTTAACAAAACGCTTACAGGCATACAAGACATTATGGCGAGTATTGATAATAGCGAAGGCACTATTGGTAAGCTATTAAATGACGACAGCTTGTACAATAACCTTGAAGCCGCGTCGAAGGAAATGGAATTATTGCTCTTGGATATTAAGCTGCACCCTGCAAGATATAGACGTATTTTATCGAAAAAGGAAATTCCATACCAGCCACCAACTGAAGACCAAAAGAATTAATCAACCCTATGGAATACATACCAAATATACTTTTTGCTATTGTCCTTGTTTTAGGAATCGGTTATTTCACAAGAAATGTTAGAAAACTTATTCGCAATATTAAACTTGGGAAAGCTATAGATGCCAGTGACCACAAAAAGGAGCGCTGGAAGAATATGGCACGCATTGCCCTTGGGCAAAGCAAAATGGTAAAGCGACCAATTGCAGGTTTGCTTCATGTGATTGTTTATGTTGGTTTTATTATCATTAATATAGAGGTTTTAGAGATTATCATTGATGGTATTTTTGGAACACATCGCATTGGTTTAAAAGTACTACCAGAATCTGTTTATGGCTTTTTAATTGGTGCTTTTGAGATATTGGCGGTGTTAGTACTGGTTTCCGTAATAGCATTTTGGTTACGTCGAAATGTCATTAAGCTCAAGCGTTTTTTGAGCTCCGAGATGAAGGGTTGGCCAAAAAATGACGGTAATATTATTCTGTATTTCGAAGTCGTTTTAATGTGCTTGTTCTTGGTTATGAATGCGACGGACACGCCTTTTCAAGCTATGGGACATGGCAATATCATTTCACAATTCATAGCCCCTTGGTTTGAAGGTATGCCTGAAGGAACCCTTCATGCCATTGAGCGCACAGCCTGGTGGTTGCACATCATTGGGATTTTAGTGTTCCTCAACTACCTGTATTTTTCAAAGCATTTACATATCATTTTGGCCTTTCCAAATACCTATTACGGGAGTGTTGAGCCCAAAGGGAAGTTCGACAATCTTGATGCTGTTACCAATGAAGTCAAATTGATGATGGATCCTAATGCCGATCCGTTTGCAGCAGCACCAGAAGGTGCAGAGGACGAGGTGCCAGAAAAGTTTGGAGCCAGTGATGTGATGGATTTAAATCAAATCCAATTACTCAATGCATATACTTGTACGGAGTGCGGCCGTTGTACATCGGCCTGTCCTGCAAATCTAACAGGAAAGAAGTTGTCGCCTCGTAAAATTATGATGGACACACGCGACCGTTTAGAAGAGGTTGGGAAGAATATCGATGCCAATAAGGGTGAGTTTAAGGATGATGGCAAACAATTATTAGGCGACTACATCACGCACGAAGAGCTTTGGGCCTGTACCACTTGTAATGCCTGTGTTGAAGAATGTCCTGTAAGTATCAATCCCTTATCGATTATTTTAGATATGCGACGTTATCTTGTGATGGAGCAGAGCGCAGCGCCAATGGAGCTCAATAACATGATGACCAATATCGAAAACAATGGGGCGCCGTGGCCATATAACCAAATGGACCGTTTAAACTGGAAGGATGAATAAAAGGCAAATCATCTTGCTTATTTTGGGAATTGTCTTGGTTGTTTCTGGTACTATGGTTTTAGTACTATTGCATGATGTTGAGCAGAGACACTTACTTGGAGGAGGATTGATCGGTGGTGGTATTGGTTTAATGATGGGATTGTTTAAAAAAAAGAAGAAATAGGTCTATGAAAACAAAATTTTCAAAAGTGCTACTAAGATGTTCAGCAATACTCATTTTTTGTCTGACCTTAAACAGTTATGCTCAGGACACAGGAACAAAGCGGCAGGAACTTGATAGTTTAACTAAGGTGATGTTTGAGCATACCAATAACAAGAATTATGATGCACTAATAGATATCACGCATCCAAAATTGTTTGAAATTGTTCCCAAGGAAACCATGGTCACAGTCCTAAAGTCCATGCTCGAAGGTAATGAAGAGATGTCAATAGATATTCCGGAGCAGCATCCTGAATACAAAATTTCTGACGTCTTTAAGGACGAAGAAAATAATTCGGACTTTGCATTTGTGAGTTATGCGTTGCATATGTCTATGACTTTCAAAAATCAGGAGTTTGATGAAGACACCAAAAACAGTATGGTGCAAATGATGAAACTACAGGGGATGGAAGCGGAGTTCGTTTCTGACAGCACGATAAGTTTAAATATGCCAAATAGCATGACCATCATGATAAATGATGAATCTACAAATAATAAATGGGCGATGATCAACTATGATCCGGATTCACCGATGTTTTTTCAAATTTTATCTGCACCAGTACTGGAAAAGGCAAAATCATACTATCAAGATCTAATGATAGCGCACAAGAAAAAAGAGTGACTATGAGCGAAGAACTTAAAGTGCCTACTATGGCCGAATATATGGCAGAAGGAAAGCAACCCGAGATTTTATTCTGGGTGGGTTCTGCTGGGAGTTATGACGACAGGGCAAAAAAAATTACCAAGGCCTTTGTCAAAATACTAAATAAAGCGAATGTAGACTTTGCCGTTTTAGGAACAGAAGAGAGTAATACAGGGGATTTGGCAAAGCGTGCAGGCAATGAGTTTTTGTTTCAAATGCAAGCCATGATGAATATTGAAGTGCTCAATGCTTATGAGGTAAAACGCATCGTCACCTGTGATCCACATTCGTTTAACTGTATCAAAAATGAATACCCAAGTCTAGGGGGCAATTATGATATTGTGCATCATACACAGTACATTCAAGAACTTATAAGTTCTGGGCGCTTAGGCTTAGAGGGTAAAACCTATAAGGGGAAGCGTATTACTTTCCATGACCCCTGTTATTTGGGTCGTGCTAATAATGAGTACGACGCCCCACGAGAAGTGCTTAAGCAAACCAATGCCAAACTTGTGGAAATGAAGCGCCATAAAAGTACAGCCTTATGCTGTGGGGCAGGTGGGGCACAAATGTTTAAGGAACCTGAAAAAGGAGATATGGATATCAATATTCTCAGAACGCAAGATGCTCTGGAAACGAAGCCAGATATTATTGCTACTGGGTGTCCTTATTGCAATACCATGATGAGCGATGGTATAAAATTCAACGAAAAAGAGGATCGTATTAAAGTGCTCGATATAGCTGAACTAATTTCAAATTCATAAAATGAGAATGAAGAAAAACCTACTATTACTTTTAGTGTCATTGTATTGTTTTAATGGTGTTGCCCAGAATAAATCAAAAGAGGAAGCCACAGAGTTAATGGCTGAAGACACCTGTGAATGCATTGCCAAGAAGAAGATCAGTAAATCTGATAAAAAGGAAGACAAAGAAATGGCTTTAGGGCTATGTCTTTTAGAAAGTTTTAATGAGCATAAATCGAAATCTAAATACTATCGTAAAAAAACACTAAATGATATTGAGCAAATAGGTGAAGACGTAGGCTTTGTAATGGCAAGCATGTGTGCAGAAGATTTCCTTTCCATTTTCTCTTCAGAAGAATTGGTAGAAATTGTGAATGACGAATATGATGTTGGACTTGACGGTTCCGGCAATGCTGAAGGGCTTACCATAGAAGTGGAGCTCATAAGTATGAATAACGATGTTATTTCCTATATTAATGTTAAGGATGATTACGATAAGAGCCATACGTTTTTAATAACCGAAGAGTTTGAAGGTTACGATCTACTTAAACGATCAAATTACGGTAAATCATTTACCGTCACTTTTAAGCAAGTAGAGCTTTTCGATTTAAGTGAAAAGCAATATGTCACCAAGAAAGTAATTACCAAGTTAGAAGCCCTCTAAGTTATGCTGGTTAATTTTGAAGCTTTACCAGAAGAATCAAGGGTTTGGATATACCAAGCCAATCGTTCGTTTTCTGAAGAAGAAATTTTGGAAATAAAATCCAAGATTGAAACGTTTATCGAAGCCTGGACAGCCCATGGAAAGGATTTGCAAGCGGGGTATAAAATCGTCTATAAGCGCTTTATTGTTATCGCCTTAAACCAGAACTTAAATACGGCAACCGGATGCTCCATTGATGCTTCCGTGCATTTTATTCAAGACCTAGAAAAGAGCTACAATGTCGATTTAATGGATAAAATGAATGTTTCTTTCAAACAGGGGGAATTTATCGCTTACAAGCCATTGGTCGATTTTAAAACAATGGCGAAGAACAGATCTGTTTCAAAAAAGACCATCGTATTTAATAATCTGGTCAGCAATATTGCAGAATTTAGAGACAACTGGGAAGTGCCTGCAAGCGAGAGTTGGCATAGTCGATTTATTAAATAAGAATTCGCTATTGAAGAATTTTCATGAATTCCCCAGAATTATTGTGGTATTCGCATGTGAAATTATTTTTATTTCTCAAATAGAATAATCATTTTTACCGCCAAGTATTAAGATATAATAGGACTTCTTAGACTAAGATGGCTACAGATATATTTTTATTAAACATTTCAGGGCAGGATAAGCCAGGATTAACATCGGGTCTTACGAGTGTATTGGCCGAATACGACGCCAAGATTTTAGACATAGGTCAGGCTAACATTCACGATACCTTATCCCTAGGGATGATGTTCGAGATTAAATCGGGCAAAAAATCCGCGGCAGTATTAAAAGATCTGTTGTTTAAGGCCTATGAACTTGGCATAACTGCAAAGTTTACACCAATTTCCCTAGAGGATTATGAACATTGGGTGAGCATGCAAGGTAAAGATCGCTATATCATTACGATCCTGGGCGAAAAACTGGCGGCCGAGCAAATTTCTGAAGTCACTAAGGTGATTTCGGAGAAAGGCCTGAATATTGATTCTATAAAGCGATTGACGGGAAGAACCTCGTTAGTGAAGACACAAGAATATCCTAGAGCGTCAATTCAATTGTCGATACGAGGAAAATTAGCTGATAAATCCGAGTTTACGACGCGATTTATGGATATTTCAAAGGAGTTAGACGTGGATATTGCCTTTCAGGAGGATACCATGTTTAGACGAAATCGCAGATTGGTTTGTTTTGATATGGATTCGACATTAATCCAAACCGAAGTCATCGATGAACTTGCAGAACGCGCAGGCGTTGGTGAAGCCGTTAAAGCGATTACCGAGTCAGCCATGCAAGGCGAAATCGATTTTAATGAAAGCTTTAGAAAACGTATGAAACTCCTAGAAGGCTTAAGTGAAAGTGTTCTACAGGAGGTGGCCGAAAAACTTCCGATTACAAAAGGGGCTAAGCGTTTAATAGATACCTTACACTACTACGGTTATAAGACCGCTATTCTATCCGGTGGTTTCACCTATTTTGGTCATTACCTGCAAGAAAAGTTAGATATCGATTTTGTCTATGCCAATCAGCTAGAAATCAAGAATGGTCGATTAACAGGAGGCTATATTGGTGATATTGTAGATGGTCACAAAAAAGCAGAATACCTTAAACGACTCGCTGATAATATGGGTATTGACATCGGTCAAACCATTGCGGTCGGGGATGGTGCTAATGACCTACAGATGCTCAATTTAGCTGGATTGGGAATTGCATTTCATGCCAAACCAAAAGTTAAGGATAATGCACAAAACTCGATATCGAGTATCGGTTTAGATGGCGTGCTGTATCTCCTAGGTTACCATGATCGTCATATCGACTTGATGAAGTAGTAATCGACTGTTAATTACACGGTTTATAAAAGTATCCTAAAGTCTTTTTACTTCTTATTAATTATGCTATTTTGGCACGGTATTCGTTAATTAGTCTATTACGAAAAAAGAGTGTTCATGCGTTACCCGTCCCTTATTCTATTATTTGTTCTTGTTCAAATGACTTTCGCCCAAACGGAAGACAATCATCCTTTATATACCCAAGATGTTATGGCCCAACAAAAATGGGTCGATAGTATTTATAATGCCATGTCCGTGGAAGAACGTATAGGGCAACTCTTTATGGTACAGGTGATGTCCGAAAATAGCGATAAAGTGAATGAAGAGGTTGTTGATCTCATCAAAAATGAAGGTATCGGCGGTATTATCTATTCCAAAGGAGGGCCTTACCGACAAGCCCGGCTTAACAATCAATTACAAGCGGCGTCTAAACTTCCGCTGTTAATTGGTATGGACGCCGAATGGGGGCTGAGTATGCGTTTGGACTCTACCTATGCCTTTCCATGGAACATGACCCTTGGCGCTATTACAGATAATACACTTGTAGAACAAACCGGGCGACAAATCGGTGAGCATTGCAAGCGATTGGGCGTGCACTTTAATTTTGCACCAGTAGTCGATATCAATACTAACCCTAAAAACCCCATTATTGGTAATCGCTCTTTTGGAGAGGATAGGGATAATGTAACAGCAAAAGGATTGGCCTTTATGAAAGGCATGCAAAGTGCAGGTGTCTTGGCAAATGCCAAGCATTTTCCGGGCCATGGCGATACCGAGGACGATTCACACAAAACACTTCCAACGGTATCATTTAGTGAAAAAAGAATTGATTCTGTAGAGCTGTATCCTTATAGGAAATTGATAAAAGAAGGATTATCGAGTGTAATGGTGGCGCATCTTAACGTTCCGAGTTTAGAAAAAAGACGCGGATTTCCTTCGTCATTATCTAAACATATAGTCACCGACATCTTAAAGGATTCACTAGGTTTTAAAGGGCTTATTTTTACGGATGCCCTTACCATGAAAGGTGCGGCGGATTATGTTGAAAAAGGTGTAGATGGTTTGACCCCAAAAACGCTAGAAAAGGGTGGCGAAATAGACCTTATGGCATTTTTGGCCGGAAATGACGTGATGCTCATGTCGGAAGATCCCAAAAAAGGAATTGCGAAATTCATAGAAGCCTATAAGGCAGAGATCATTACAGAAGAGCGGCTTTCGCATTCCGTGAAGAAAATATTGATGGCAAAGTATAAGGTCGGCCTACATAAGTATGCTCCAGTGGGACTTTATAATCTCGATAAAGATCTCAACAGAATTAAGGACGACGTGCTTTACGAAGCCCTTATGGAGAATGCGATTACCGTACTTGAGAATAAGAATTCATTGTTGCCCTTGCGGGATTTGGAAACTAAGAATATAGCCTATGTCACTCTAGGTGATGCTTCTGGATCTACCTTTTACCATGAATTAAAGAAATATACGAAAGTGCATCATATTAAGGCCGATAAGCTAGATGGCCTTATTTCAAAACTACAGAATTACAATACCGTGATTATTGGTTTTCACAAGTCTAACGATAATCCTTGGAAAGGCTATAAGTTTAAGGAAAAAGAACTGGCATGGCTCTATGAAATTGCAAGAACCAATACCGTAATTTTAGATGTTTTTGCAAGACCTTATGCCTTAAATGATTTACGTTCCATAGAGAATATAGAAGGCATTGTAATGAGCTATCAGAATAGTAAAATAGCTCAAGAGAAATCAGCACAACTTATTTTTGGGTCCATCAGTGCATTGGGGAAACTACCCGTAAGTGCTGGTGAATTTTTCCCTGTAGGCTCTGGCGAAACCTATAACTCCATATCCAATTTAAGTTACGGTCTTCCAGAACGGGTTGGGATGGACTCTGAATTGTTAAGTCGCATCGATTCGGTGGCCAACTATGCTGTAAATAACAGGATGACACCAGGCATACAGCTTTTAGTGGCTAGAAAAGGCAAAGTGATTTACAATAAAAACTTTGGATATCACACCTATGAAAAAAAGAACAAAGTCGATTTTGATGATGTCTACGATGTTGCCTCTTTGACAAAAATCTTGGCAACCTTACCGATATTAATGGAACTGGAAGGCCAAGGTTCGGTATCCTTAGACGCCAAATTGGGGCGTTTAATGGCTGAGTACAAAAACACAAATAAAAAGGACATCACCATAAAGAAAATGCTATCCCACTATGCGCAATTAAAACCATGGATTCCGTTTTATTATGCGACACTAGATTCTGTTACCAAAAAGCCAGATCCAAAATATTACAGAACCAAACGCTCAAAAGCGTTTGATGTTGAAGTTACCAATTCGCTCTTTATGCGAAATGATTACAAAGATTCTATTCAAGAGATTATTAAAGAAAGTGAATTGTTGTCGAGACTGCGTTACCGCTATAGCGATTTGCCATATTACATTCTTAAGGAATACTTAGAGGGGTTTTATGATAAGTCCTTGCACGAAATCACCCAGGATAGATATTATAGGTCATTAGGCGCTAATTACACCACATATAACCCAAGGAATGTCTTTAGTTTAAAGGATATCGTTCCTACAGAAGTCGATAACTATTACCGTTATAACAAAGTTCATGGTTATGTGCACGATATGGGTGCGGCTATGCAAGGTGGTATTGGTGGACATGCCGGTGTATTTAGCAATGCCAATGATGTCGCTAAAATTATGCAGATGTATTTACAAAGCGGGTTTTATGGAGGCAAGCGCTATATAAAATCAAAAACCATCGATAAGTTCAATACTTGTTATTATTGCGAGAAAGATAACCGTAGAGGCATAGGTTTTGACAAACCACAATTAGGAGACGAAGGTCCGACTTGCGGTTGTATATCCATGACAAGTTTTGGGCATTCAGGATTTACAGGCACCTATGCCTGGGCAGATCCAGAGGAAGAGATCGTCTATGTGTTTTTAGCGAATAGAACCTATCCAGAAGCTGGTAAAAATCTCTTACTCAGGGAAAACATTAGAACGGAAATCCAGCGTCTCATTTACGAAGCCATTATTGAGTGATTCAGGCCTAAAGGCGCTTAAGTTAAAAAATCTTAAAGTTGAGTGTTAAACACATAAAAAATCTAACTTTAGCTTCTCAAACTAGTAACAACCATACTTGAATGAAAATAGGAATTGTTTGCTATCCAACCTTTGGAGGTAGTGGAGTAGTAGCTACTGAATTAGGATTAGAATTGTCCAAAAGAGGCCATGAAATTCATTTTATTACCTATAGTCAACCCGTAAGACTGGAGTTATTGAGTAACAATGTGCATTTTCATGAAGTTCATGTGCCAGAATACCCATTGTTTCATTATCAACCCTATGAATTGGCCTTATCGAGCAAGTTGGTAGATATGGTGAAATTGCACGGTATTCAGCTATTGCATGTCCATTATGCGATTCCTCACGCTTATGCGGCTTATATGGCGCAGCAAATGCTTTTAGATGAAGGTATTCTCGTTCCTATTGTCACGACCTTGCATGGAACGGATATTACTTTGGTGGGTAGTCATCCATTTTACAAACCCGCGGTGACCTTTAGTATTAATAAATCCGATGCGGTGACTTCGGTCTCTGAAAGCTTAAAGAATGACACCTTGCGATTGTTCGATATTAAAAAAGATATTCATGTCGTTCCAAATTTTATTGATCTGGATAAGCACGAGCATAATTTTACAGATTGCCAGCGCGGTATGATGGCCGAGGATAACGAACGTATTATTACACATATCAGTAATATGAGGGAAGTGAAACAAATTCCTGATGTCATTAAAATCTTTTACAACATTCAGAAGGAACTACCAGCTCGACTAATGCTCGTTGGCGAAGGACCTGAAAAAGAAGGAGCGGAATTATTAACGGAAGAATTAGGAATCAGTGATAAAGTGGTTTTCTTTGGCAACAGTTTTGAAATCGATAGAATTCTTTGTTTCAGTGACCTGTTCTTACTGCCTTCTAGAACTGAGAGTTTTGGTTTGGCGGCATTAGAAGCTATGGCGAGTGGTGTACCTGTAATTTCAACAAATACGGGTGGATTGCCAGAAGTTAATGTCGATGGCTATTCAGGATACTTAAGTGATGTCAACGCTGTAAAAGACATGTCGTCTAATGCTGTAAAGATTTTAAAAGATCCTAATACCTTAAATAGGTTTAAAGCCAATGCCAAGGCGCAGTCCAAAAACTTTGACATTCATCATATCGTACCAAAGTATGAAGCGATCTATGAGGAAACTTTAGACAAGTTTTTGGTCGCTAATTAAACCAAACGGCATAGCCCGATCGTCGCAATTCCAGTGCTATTTCCCGTTCAGCAATCAAAGCCTCTTGTCGAGATAAGAAGGGATCAATATGGTTGTATAAACTGGGGCGAAGGTAGATGCCATATTTTTCTACAATATTTGCCGATATTTTATAGCCCTTTTTATTTCTATAGCCTGTTTTGTGCTGTTGAAACCGCTCTTTAGGAGTCTTACTCGTCATGCCGACATAAAGACATTCTAGAACACCATTAAATTGCGGATTAGCGGCGCGGAATTTGGCGTTTTCAGTGTAAACGCGTTTAGACAATTCCACAACGTAAATGCGATACAGGGTTTTGGGCATTTTACTCGAACTGGGATAAAAAGGTATTGACGACATTCCAAGTGTCAGCTGAACTCCCTTTAATTCGATCTTCGTCTAGCATTGAAGAGCCATGCACGCCATTTTCAGCGATATAGGTGTCATGGCCATGTTCTTTGGCTAGTTGCATCTGATTTTGAGAACGCTCGCTTTGCATTTCAGACGCCGGTTTCATTAAGAGTAAAGGGATGTCTAAGGACTGTAAATAGGCGTCTGGTTGACAGTCTTTCATAGCTTGACCCGAAGCCGGAGAAAAAATTAAAATGCCTGAGACTTTATCTAAATTCTCTTGAGCAAGTTTTAGCGCTAGAGTAGCACTATAGCTACTTCCCCAAAGAATGACTTTACCAGTAAAATTAGAAGCTTTAAGATAATCCATAGCGGCTAACATATCCGGATAGGCATCGCAATAGTGGTACTGATTATTGGGGATTTCGGCGACAGTTCTATTATAGCCGCCATAATAGTACTGACCACCTACGCGCTGATCAATAGTTAAGATATTGAAGCCTTTTTGTTCTAACACCGGTATGATGGATTTGTACTCGGCTCTAGTATTGGAACCGCCTTGATGAAAGATTAAAAGGGTAGGAGCTGATGTATCCTTTTGATATAAATCACCATAGACTTTAATGCTATCACTGGTATAAAAGTGAATTTCGGTCGAGGGCTCTGTTTTAGAAGCCACTTTAGTATCGGTGACCTCGTTTTTACATGAAGCCAATAGGAGTAAAGCGAAAACGGCGAAGGTCAGTGATTTTTTCATAATTCGAGAACTTAAAAACAACTTACGGTGATAACTAGATGTAAGTTATGCTAATTATGACTAAGAAGACCTTTAATTAACAAACCCTTTGCATTAGATGTTTATTCAGATCTTAAAATCTTTTCCATCTTTCGACCTTTGGCCAACTCATCCACAAGCTTGTCTAAGTATCTCACGTTTTGCGTTGTGGGATTGGTGATGTCCTCAACCCTGTAACCACAAATCACACCTTTTATGAGGTGAGCGTTAGGGTTTAGCGTTGCTTTCTTGAAGAAGGTTTCAAAGTTAGTTTTTGCATCGATAATTTCGTTGAGCTTCTTGTCATCATAACCCGTTAACCATTCAATGACTTGATGCAATTCTTCTTTAGTTCTACTTTTCTTCTCTACTTTGGTCACGTAATGCGGGTATACGGATGCAAAACTCATATTTGCAATGCGTTCGTCGTGATGGCTGGTGTCGGATTTACTCATTTTTGATTTAGCTTTTATGCAAGATAGTGATTTTTAAGTAGTCTTGTTTTTAACACTATGAGGGATACAAATACCTTATAATTGGCGACACTAAGCCCGTTCAGTACTCATAAGCTAATTTGATTTTTTCATGTTTTCAAAGCTCGATACGATACAGAATAATCATGCTAATTTATTAACTTCATTATTGTACCTCATAAAAATCCAATACGCCATACTTGGTGAACTTTATATGGTATTTTGCAGTATTGTTTGATGTTCGGTTCATTAGTGTTACTTCAACTATATAGGCTTTGTTTTCTAGTTTTTTCTTTTCCGTATCAATTTTTAAATTAACACTGTTAGGAGAAGAGGTATCTTTTTTCAAGACTAAGTCACCTTCTATAGTTTTAAATGCCTTAATTGAATAAGAAGAACGGTAATTAGTTTCAATTTCCAAACGGTAGCTATCAACAGACTCCTCTGGGCTGCCATAGCTATAACTCAAAGAATGTTTCCGTAAGTATACATCAGATACCGAGATATGCTTTGGGTTGGTTAACTTAAGCGGGTTCTTTAGGTTATTTTTATCGAAAACTATTTTTTCAAGCTCGTCTTTATAGTCACGATAATAATCGTTCAAGCCGTATACTTCTGGGTTAAACTTTTCAAATTCTCTTTTTTCAATTAATTTCGAAGCATATATGTTATTTGTATCTGTACTATCAACAATATATAAATACCCATAAGAAGACCTATAACCTTTATCTATTTCAAAAAATTCACCTTTAACGAAATAGGTTAGTTGTTGATGATCTAAACGTCTGTTCTTTTTGTTTTCTTCATAGGTCGCAGTCACCTCCCTATATCTCATTAGCTTGATCTGATTTTTTATAATAGACGGCGTAAAGGGTAAAAACATGACTAATGGAAAGATGACAAAATACCAACCATAGGCGATACCTTTAGGTTTATTCTTTACGACCAAAGTATCAGACCATTCATCATGAAGGCCATCTCCTTTTTCTGAGAAAGCAAAAGAAAATAGATCAATTACAGGTATCAACCGGGTTAAAGTTCGCTTTACGATGCTAGATGTTTTGTTATTTCCTTTTTTTACAATGACCTGAGTATTGGTGATAAACTTTGCTGGACTTCTTAAAAAGAGACGCTCTAGAAGAAAATAGACGATTATTATACCAATGAAAAGCAGTAAATAGCGGAATGCATATTCTGCGAAAGAACTTTCTAAGTTGCCGCTAAGAATTTCCAACCTAGCAAGGGTCATCATAAAAGAAGCTAAGATGAGACTAATTAAAACTCTGGGGAAACAATCTATAAAGTAATTCATAAAACGCTGCCCACGACTTGCTAAAACTAGTGTTTCATCACCTTCTGAAATTGAGGTATATCTCAATTCGTCTTCAGAATTTAATCTGGTTATAACATGGTAATGACATAAAATTATGAATACATCTATAACTCGAAATAATAGAAAGAGCAGTAGGCTAGACAAAGGAAATTTGTCGAACATAAATAGTCTGTAAACAAAACCATTTATAAAACCCATAAGCATCAGTGCAATGGCTACAGACAATAGATAACGCAACATTCGGCTGTCTTTAAATTTACTGAAGAAAAAAATTAAGGACGCTGCTAGCATAAGAAGCGGAAACATGGCTTCTATATGCAAAAAAGAATTGGCATAAAGATCAAAACTGATGATTCGTATATCCCTCAAAAAATAGACTGCAGAATTAAGATTGAAGTTGTAAATATTAAAAGCGCTTGATACATACGAGATGAAGTGCTCATAATTAGCTCGCGTAGGTCTAAAAAAGTAAACCCAACTAATGCTATATAAACTTGTTATAGAATAAAACCAGAATATAGTTTTGAGTGGAATGCGGTTCAATAATTTTTTCATTTAAATAAATGATTTTCTCCTTGGTAGAAGTTTGATGTTGTTATAAGATGGCCTGAGCAAAACGCTTTTAAGCTTTTATATAGGAAAGCGAAGTTAGTTTTTTAATTTTTGAAAATCAATTCATTATTAACACTGCCAAGGATTCATTACTTTTAAGCCTCATGAAAACACTAGAGGATTTAACAGCGGCCTTTTCATCCTTGGCTTGGGGCTTACCCTTATTGATTTTATTAATAGGCGGTGGTTTGTATTTGATGATTCGCTCCCAATTTTTACCCTTTCGTTATCTAGGACATGCCATTAGTATTCTCAGAGGAAAATATGATGATCCAAATGATCCGGGACAGATTTCACATTTTAAGGCTTTAAGTACAGCCTTGTCGTCTACCATAGGCATGGGAAATATTGCCGGTGTGGCTTTGGCCATTGCGGTAGGAGGACCGGGTGCCATGTTTTGGATGTGGGTCAGTGCCATTGTAGGTATGAGTACCAAGTTTTTCACCTCGACCTTGGCCATATTGTATAGGGGTAAGGACAGCAAAGGGGAATTGCAAGGTGGCCCCATGTACTTTATCAGGGAAGGTTTGGGTAAGCACTGGAAGTTTTTGGCCGTTTTATTTAGTGTTTTTGGGATGTTGGGCGCCCTTCCGGTAGTGAATGTCAACCAATTGACACAAGCTATCAATGATATTATCTTAATTCCCAATGGTGTGGAAGTGACCTTTAATACCAACCTTACCATTGCTATAGTCTTAGTCATCCTAACGAGTATAGTCATACTTGGTGGGATTCAGCGCATTAGCATTTGGGCCTCTAAAATGGTACCTTCTATGGTGGTATTGTATTTTGTGTTGGTACTTCTTATTCTCGCAATTAACTATACGGAAGTACCTAAATATTTGGCGTTGATTGTCACGGATGCTTTTGCAGCGAATTACTTTCCGGCTGACCAACCCTTTTTAGGTGGGGTCTTGGGCGCATTGATTCTGCATGGTATCAAACGCGGTGCCTTTTCTAACGAAGCCGGTTTGGGAACGGCACCAATGGCACATGGCGCCGCAAAAACCGACGAGCCCGTTCGGGAAGGATTAGTGGCCATGTTAGGTCCCGTGATTGACACCTTGATTGTCTGTACCCTAACAGCCTTGGCCATTTTGGTCACCGGTGTTTGGCAAAGCACATCAGATAATGGGGTGAGTCTAACGGCTGCAGCGTTTAAGGATGCATTGCCCTACGGACAGTATCTTTTGATGGTCTGTGTGTTCTTTTTCAGTGTCTCTTCATTGTTTAGTTATGCCTATTACGGTAAAAAATGTATGTCCTTTTTAATAGGTGCCGATAAAAAGCATTACTACAATTATTTTTATATCATCAGCATCGTCTTAGCGGCTACAACGCCTTTTGAAGCTATGATCAACTTCATTGACGGTGTATTTGCCTTTATGGCGATACCGACTATGCTTGCTACCATACTATTAGCGCCAAAGGTTATTGTCGAAACAAAGCGCTATATCAACAAGCTAAAAAAGCAGGATTAACCCTAACTTTTGTTTAAGGACTTTAATTGGGATTGTAACAAAATCTAAGCATTTGTATATATCTTGCTAAATTAATATATTTATGCTAAATTAATATATACATATTATGAAAACTAATCTTTGTCCAAATTGTGGTTCCGATCATTATGTAAAGAGTGGTATCGTTAACAACAGACAACGCTATAAGTGTAAGGCTTGTAATTACTATTTTACGGTGAACAAATTAGGGAAGAAGATTGATGACTATTATGTAAATAAGGCGCTACAGCTCTACTTGGAAGGATTGACCTACCGTGAAATTGAACGTATCTTAGGGATTTCCCATGTCAGTGTCATGAATTGGGTAAAAAAGTTCAATATCAAGCGCCCTTACAACTCCAAATACCATCCTACCTATAAAATATTGAATGCCGAGGAGCTCTCGCGGTTTTTTTCCAATTCCGAAAATCTTTCCGGGGCAGGTACCCTAGTCACAGAACTTGGGGATAAATTTATGCTCATCAAATGGGAACGCTTTAGGGACTAACCATATCTAATGGTCCTTAGGTAAATTTTGTTTAAGTCAAATTAAGACTAATTTTATCCATGTTTTAGTCAAAATCTATATGTAATTACCAAAAAACTATATTAACTTTTTTTTTAGGATTTGTTTTTATGAGCTTAGTAGTGCACACAAAACCAATGTATAACTAACTAAATCACTACAATTTATGAAAAAAACAAGTTTGATTTTGTTTCTACTGGCACTGTTTTTTATACCATTTGCGGGTTGGGGACAACAAGAAGATTCCGAACCGGATCATACTTACAAACCATTACAGGTAAAATTAAATGATGATGGTAGTAAGTACATCCGGTTTATCTTGTGGCACCAAATGTGGCTTCAAGCTGGATCAGAACAAAAGGGACCAAAGTTCTCTATCAGAAGGTCAAGGGTCTTGGCCTATGCCCAGATTTCACCACGATTTTTAATTCTAACGCATTTTGGTTTGAATAGTTTGGGAGCTGGGAATCTCACGGCAAATCCCAATTCACAATCTAATAATCAACGCAGTTTACTGTTTTTACACGATGCTTGGGCTGAATTTGCCGTAGAGCCTGGAAAATTACATATCGGATCAGGTTTGCATTATTGGAATGGTATTTCAAGATTGACCAATCAAAGTACACTTAACATGATGACCTTAGATAATCCGGGCGGTCAAGGCGGTGTTTCGGTCTCCGACGCGAGACTGTTCCCTTGGTCCAATATTACGACCAGCGACCAATTCGCACGTCATTTAGGGATTTATGCCAAAGGTTCACTGGGAAAATTTGGATATCGCGTTTCCGCAAATAATGCCAGAAATAATATTGGTGAATTAGGTCCTACACCGACATTTCAAGTAGATAATAGTGTAGGCATAGGAACATGGAACTATGCAGGCTATTTTAAGTACGACCTGTTTGATAAGGAATCTGATAAGCTGCCTTATTTCGTAGGTACCTACTTGGGGAAAAAGAAAGTACTGAGCATTGGGGCTGGTTTCCACTACCACCCAGATGCCTTAGCGGTTAATGACCTCGAGAATAGAGAGGATGTTTTCCATGCCGCTTTTGATGTTTTTTATGACGCGCCCTTAAATGATAAGTTGGCCATAAGTGCTTTAGGTGCTTATTACAACTATAATTATGGTGATACCGCAGGTGCTCCAGGTGGCTCCTTGGTTCCTTCTTCTGGTTCTATTGTTCATGGCCAAGTGGGCCTTTTATTTCGAAATGCTAAGCTGATGCCTTATGTGAAATACAATACACAATCTCTGGATTTTACGCCAGATAATGGCAACGAATTTGGTGTAGGCTTAAACTATTTTATCAACGGTCATTTCGCCAAGATTACTGCAGAATTTTTGACAGGTAAAAGTGGCGCTATGGGCGCAGAAAATAGAAACGTCTTCGCCATTCAAACACATATATTCTTATAAACTAATAGCATTATGTCAGATAAACAAAAACACGCAACAGCATATTGGAAGGAGAACGTAAAATACCTTTCCATACTATTGGCCATTTGGTTCGTTGTATCCTATGGTTGTGGCATCCTCTTTAAAGATGCCTTAAATGAAATTAGACTTGGTGGGTTTAAACTAGGCTTCTGGTTTGCACAGCAAGGATCCATCTACGTATTCGTCATCTTAATATTCGTTTACGTCCGCCTTATGAATAAACTAGATAAAAAATACGGTTACGACGAGTAGTCTTAACTAATAACCAAAAAATTAAAATATTATGAGTGTACAAACTTGGACATGGATATTAGTTGGGATCACATTCGCACTATATTTCGGAATTGCAATTTGGGCCAGAGCAGGCTCGACAAAAGATTTTTACGTTGCTGGTGGAGGTGTTTCCCCATTGGCAAATGGTATGGCTACAGCGGCCGATTGGATGAGTGCGGCATCCTTTATTTCGATGGCGGGAATCATTTCCTTTGCTGGCTACGATGGCTCGGTTTATCTTATGGGCTGGACCGGCGGCTATGTATTATTAGCTTTGTTATTAGCGCCTTATCTGAGGAAATTCGGAAAGTTTACCGTTCCCGATTTTATTGGGGATCGCTACTATTCCAACACCGCAAGGACGGTTGCTGTCATTTGTGCATTGTTAGTGTCATTTACTTATGTAGCCGGACAAATGCGTGGTGTTGGAATCGTCTTCTCACAATTTTTACAAGTTGAAATCGAATGGGGTGTAGTTATAGGTATGATCATTGTTCTGGTCTTTGCATTTCTCGGTGGAATGAAAGGTATTACCTATACCCAGGTGGCGCAATACTGTGTATTGATCTTCGCATTTATGGTGCCTGCATTTTTTATATCGTATCAGATGACAGGAAATCCAATTCCTCAAATAGGTATGGGAGGGAAAGTTGAAGGAGGACAATTCCTTCTGGAAAAATTGGATGCACTGCATACCCAATTGGGATTCAATGAATACACCGATGGTAGTAAATCCACTTGGGATGTCTTTGCCATTACTTTGGCCTTGATGGTGGGTACGGCCGGATTACCGCATGTTATTGTCCGTTTCTTTACGGTACCCAAGGTGAAGGATGCCCGTAAGTCAGCAGGTTTGGCTTTATTGTTCATTGCGATTCTTTATACAACGGCTCCAGCTATTGCTGTCTTTGCTAGAACTAACTTAATTGAAACAGTTACTGATAAGTCATATGCAGAAATCCCTGAATGGTTTAAAAATTGGGAAGATACGGGCTTATTAGCCTGGACGGATAAAAATGGTGATGGTAAAATCCAGTATGTTGCTGGTGCAGCTACAGATGGAAAACCTAAATTCATTGATGAAAGAGGAACTTATGGGGAGCGTATGATTTCTAACGCTAATGATTCTTCAAATGAACTTTATGTAGACCGTGATATCATGGTATTGGCTAATCCTGAGATTGCTAACCTACCCAACTGGGTGGTGGCTTTAGTTGCTGCCGGTGGATTGGCTGCAGCATTATCAACCGCTGCAGGATTGTTGCTGGTCATTTCAACATCAATTTCGCACGATTTAGTGAAAAAGCAATTCAAACCTAATCTATCGGATAAGGGTGAATTAGCTTGGGCACGTGGTTCGATTATTTTTGCTGTAGTAATTGCTGGACTTGCTGGAATCAAACCACCTGGATTTGTCGCTGCAGTGGTTGCATTGGCCTTCGGTCTAGCGGCTGCTTCATTCTTCCCGGCTATTATTCTCGGAATTTTTGATAAGCGAATGAATAAACAAGGGGCGATTGCAGGTATGATCGTCGGAATTACATTGATGTTGTTCTACATGATAGTTTATAAAACAGGTCTAATAGGAACATTTGACGCAAGACCTAAGGAAGAATGGTGGTTTGGAACCTCGCCTGAAGGCTTCGGAACCATCGCTATGCTTGTAAATGTTGTTGTTTCGGTAGTTGTGTCGCGTATGACTGCACCACCACCACAACATGTTCAGGACATAGTCGAAAACATTAGGATACCCTCTGGTGCTGGCGAAGCACATAGTCACTAGTTGACAAGTTTTATTAGTTAGTAAAAACAGTGTTGTTGATAACAACACTGTTTTTTACGTTAGTTCTAAACTTGCTTTTGAATCTCAGGATGTATTTAAATATCTTTTATTAAATTCAAAATCTAAAATCGCCATACGTTGAAAAAAAGACACGAGCAAAAATTAGTGATATTGGCAATTACAGCATTCATTATTTTAAATGTGCCTTTTCTATTGGTGTTTAATAATGGTGGACATGTCTTTGGAATTCCCACCTTTTATGTTTCTATTTTTAGTATCTGGCTCGTTGTCATTGTGGTCTCTTACTTAGTATTAAAGCGTCATTATGAGTAATTACGTTTTATTTACAATTATTATTTTCTATTTATTGGCTTTGTTTCTCATAGCCTTTATCGCCGAAAAAAATTCTAAAAGTAAATGGGTCAATAATGCTATAGTTTATACCCTGTCTTTAGCGGTATATTGTACGGCTTGGACCTATTACGGGAGTATCGGTATTGCGGCCAATTCGGGTGTCAATTTTTTACCTATATATCTGGGGCCCGTGATTGCAGCTCCGCTATGGATTATCCTACTCAGAAAAATTATAAGAATTTCAAAGCAGCATAAGATCAGTTCAATCGCCGATTTTATTTCCTTGCGTTATGGCAACCATCGATTTTTAGGGGCGCTCGTAACGATTGTATGTCTTCTGGCCATCGTGCCGTATATTTCCCTTCAGCTAAAAGCTGTTTCCGAAACGTTCCAGATTCTTTCAGACGATACGAGCTATGTGTCCACCTCGGTATATGATGATTCAACATTTTATATTGCCTTACTATTGGCAGTATTCGCCACCTTTTTTGGTACCCAAACCACTGATGCCTCCGAGAAACATAAAGGCATTGTCATGTCCGTGGCTTTTGAGTCTATTATTAAACTCGCATTCTTCCTATTCGTTGGGATTTATGTGACCTATGTCTTATTTGATGGAACCGAAGATATCTACACCAGAATGTCAAAAGCAGAAAATTTCGAAGCATTGACAAGTATAAATGGTTTTGAAAATGGTTTCAATTGGTTGTATACGATTATGTTATCCTTTATGGCTATATTTTTATTGCCACGCCAGTTTCAGGTCGCAGTGGTAGAAAATGTTAGGGAAAAGCACCTTAAAGGTGCCATTTGGATGTTTCCATTATACCTCTTACTCTTCAATCTTTTCGTGATCTTTATTGCTTGGGCTGGTAATCTAACCATAGGCAACGCCGATCAGGCGGAGTATTATGCCTTACTATTACCCCTCCAAAATGGGAATACGGTCTTATCGGTTTTGGTTTTTTTAGGTGGATTTTCCGCTGTAATCTCCATGGTGGTTGTAGCGACTTTGGCCTTATCGACTATGGTCAGTAATAACCTGGTGATTCCTTATGGGTTTTTGGATTATTTTGTAAAGAGTCATCCAGAGCGCAATGCACGCTATATAAAGAACATAAGACGCATTTCTATTTTTTCAATTATCATCGTCGCTTATGCCTTTTATGTCAATTTTTCGTTTGAACTGTCTTTGTATTCCATAGGATTAATGGCCTTTGTCATTATTGCGCAATTGGCGCCATCATTTTTTATCGGATTGTTTTGGAACAGAGGCTCGTCTAAAGCGACCATCATTGGTATTATTGCTGGGCTTACCGTAGTTTTTTACACCTTGATTTTACCTTTTGGCATTCAAGCCTTGACCGGATCTGATGATCTCGTTCAGCATGGCCTTAAAGGTATTGAAGCCTTAAAACCACACGCCTTATTTGGTATCGATTTTTTAAGTCCACCGGCACATGCGTTTTTTTGGAGTATGCTGGTTAATTTATTTTGCTATGTGACATTTTCGGTTTTGACCAAAGGTAACTATCGTGAACGCAACTATGCGGAAATGTATGTGGACAGCAGAAACTATACGGACTTGCAGGATGGCGCATTGGTTTGGAAAGGGGAAGCTTATGTCGCCGAAATAAAAAAGGTACTCATTAAGTTTCTGGGCGAACCCCGAACGGAACGTGCCCTGAACTTATTTTTTAGAAAATATGATTTACCCTTAGATACCCAAATGGCAGATGCGCGGTTGATTAATTTTTCTGAAAAATTGTTGACTGGAAGTATTGGTAGTGCTTCAGCAAAAATATTGATATCTAGCGTCGTGAAAGAGGATGAGGTAAGTTTGGTTGAAGTTTTAAAGATCCTTGAAGAGTCTAAGGAAACCATAGCGCGGAATAAACTACTACGCGAAAAGTCGAACGAGTTAACGAAACTCACCAATCAATTAAAAGAAGCCAACGAAGAACTTTTAGAAAAGGATAAACAAAAAGATGAATTTTTGGATACGGTGGCCCATGAATTAAAAACACCCATAACAGGTATAAGAGCAACCACGGAATTATTGATGGATGATGAAGACGATATGCCTTCAGAAATTAAGGCCCAATTTCTGAAGAATATGCTACAAGACAGTGACCGATTGTCTCGCTTAATTCATAACATTTTGGATTTTGAAAAACTATCCAAAGGGCGAACACAACTCAATATTCAGAAACATAATATTAGACATACCATTCAAAAGACAATGGATAGCCTTTATCACATCGCTGATAAAAAGCGGGTGAAGCTCATTCACTCTAATATGAGTGCTATTCATGCCGAGTATGACGAGGATCGTATTGTACAGGTCTTAACCAATCTTATATCGAACGCCATTAAGTTTTGTGATGCCAAAAAAGGTAAAGTTGTAGTCGATTATAAATATGATAAAGGCTTTTTGGAAGTCACGATTAAAGACAATGGCAAGGGCATTCCAGATCAGGATATGCCTTATATTTTCGATAAATTTTACCAATCAAAAAACCAAAATATTCAAAAACCTGAAGGTAGCGGACTAGGTCTGGCCATCTGCAAACAAATTGTAGATAACCACAATGGAAATATTTGGGCAAAAAATAATCAAAAAAGTGGCGTAACCTTTGGTTTTAAGCTACCTTTTAAGTAAATTGTAAGATAATTAAAATCATGAAAAAGATAGTCATCGTAGACGATGAACCCAACATAGTGATGACATTGGAATACACCTTCAAAAAGCATGATTTTGAAGTGTTTATTGCCAGGGATGGGAGTGAGGCATTGGAGATTTTAGAACGCGTGATTCCCGATGTAATTATGTTGGATATAATGATGCCTAAAGTTGATGGATATCAAACACTTAAGGCAATTAAAGATAATAATCAGTTAAAGCACACCAAAGTGGTGTTTTTAACAGCAAAAAATAAAGCTTCCGATATTGAAAAAGGCTTAAAACTAGGAGCTGATAAATATTTGACAAAGCCGTTTTCAGTAAAAAAAATAGTTTCAGAAATCAATGAGCTCATAGCCTCATAGTTTCTACTTTAATGAATGTTGGTTTTGTGTGCAAACAAACCTATGTTTAATTAAAGTAAAATAAAATGAAACGACTTCGAATTAGTGCTTTAGCGTCTGATATTATTATCAGTTTTTACGTTATAGTGACGTTATATCTCCGTTTTAAATTAGAAAGTGAAACTGCCACAGGGCCTTTTGAGTCCTTGATTATGGGCATTTGCTTTGTGGTTATTATTTGGGCTTTGATAAAGCTCAAAGTGTTGAATCCTAATTGGTTTGGGTTATTTAATTCTAAAAGAAGTAAGTCATGACCTATCAAGATATTTACAACAAGAGCATTACACAACCTTCCGAATTCTGGAAAGCACAGGCTGAACAATTGGCTTGGTATCGCAAACCGAGTGAGATTCTCGGAACCGATGATTACGACTATCCGCAATGGTTTAAGGATGGCACATTAAATGTGAGTTACCTCTGCATTGACAAGCATATTGAAGACGGCTTTGGTCAACAGAATGCGATTATATACGATTCGCCGGTAACTAATACTAAAACCGCGATAAGCTTCAATCAGTTGCATGAAGAAGTGGCCAAATTAGCAGGCGGTTTAGAAACACTGGGTTTGCAAAAAGGAGATACCTGTGTCATTTATATGCCTATGATTCCTCAAGCCTTGTATGCCATGCTGGCCTGTGCGCGATTAGGGGTTATTCATTCGGTAGTTTTTGGTGGATTTGCACCCCATGAACTGGCCATAAGAATAGATGATTGCCAACCAAAAGCCATCATCACAGCCTCTAACGGGATTGAGATAGAGCGCATTATTCCCTATAAGCCATTTGTAGATGAGGCCATTGCGCTTGCCGAGCACAAACCAGAGCATGTTGTTGTTTTTGATAGAAGATTGGGAGTAGATATTCCTTACAAATCCTATGATATCGACTATGAAGAATTGGTGTCCAAATCCGTGGCTATCGAACCCGTAGCGGTCGCCTCCAATCATCCGCTTTACATCTTGTACACCTCAGGAACCACAGGAAAACCTAAAGGTATCATTAGGGATTCAGGTGGGTATGCCACGGCACTTAAGTTCTCCATGAAACATGTGTACGGAGTAGAAGAAGGCGATGTATATTGGGCAGCCAGTGATGTGGGTTGGGTAGTTGGTCACAGTTATATCGTCTATGGGCCTTTGTTGAATAGAAACACCACGGTTTTATTTGAAGGCAAACCCATTAAGACACCTGATGCCTCGACCTTTTGGCGCGTTATTAGTGAGCACAACGTTAAGGTCATGTTCACGGCACCAACTGCTATAAGAGCCATTAAGAAAGAAGATCCTGATGGTACGTACATAAAAAAATACGATCTCAGTGGCTTGAAATATCAATTTTTAGCCGGTGAGCGCTGCGATGTGGCCACCTTACGTTGGACAGAGCAACAGCTCAATATTCCGGTGATTGATCACTGGTGGCAGACCGAGAGTGGTTGGCCTATGTTGGCGAACATGGTCGGTGTAGAGCTTATGGAGGTAAAGCCCGGCTCAGCATCGCTTCCTGTTTGTGGCTATGACATTCAGATTTTAAACGAAGAGGGTAAGGAAACCGCCTCAAGCGTCGAAGGTTATGTGGCCGTAAAGCTGCCTTTACCTCCGGGAACTTTATTAAACCTTTGGGGGAACCCAGAGCGTTTCAAATCGGGGTATCTCAATAAATTCCCAGGCTATTATTTTTCAGGTGATGGAGGCTATAAGGACGAAGATGGTTATGTCTTTATTACAGGTCGTGTCGATGATATTATCAATGTGGCCGGTCATCGCTTATCAACGGCCGAGATGGAAGAAATAGTCGCATCGCATAAAGCCGTTGCGGAGTGTGCTGTGTTTGGCGTACACTGTGATTTAAAAGGGCAGAAACCATTGGGCTTAGTGGTCCTGAAATCAGGTGAGGTACAAGAGGAAAACACGATTTCCAAAGAAATCATACAAGAGGTACGTCACGAGATAGGCGCGGTTGCCTCATTTAAGGATGTCTTTGTCGTCAAACGCTTGCCTAAGACACGATCCGGAAAAATTCTTCGTAAATTATTGAGGAATATTTCTGATGACTTAGAATATAATGTGCCATCAACTATTGATGATGTCACAATAATTTCAGAAATTGAATCCGTATATAAGAAAAATCAAATAGGAATACATAAAAACATAATCAACCATGAGTAATTATCATATAAAAAACTTTGAAGAGTACTTTCAGGTTTATAGAAAATCAACCTCTAACCCAGAATCCTTTTGGGAGGAAATTGCCGAAGAGCATTTTGAATGGCGCAAAAAATGGAACAAGGTCTTAAGTTGGGACTTTTCAAAACCAGAGATCAAATGGTTCGAAGGGGCTAAGCTCAATATTACCGAGAACTGCCTCGATCGACATTTGCATACTAGGGGGAGTAAAACGGCTATTTTATTCGAGCCCAATGACCCTAACGAACCAGCAGAACATATCACTTACAGGCAGTTGTACGATCGTGTTTGTAAATTCGCCAATGTATTGCATGATAAAGGCATCAAAAAGGGAGACCGTGTTTGTATTTACTTACCCATGATTCCAGAGTTAGCCGTTGCGGTACTCGCCTGTGCACGTATTGGGGCAATTCATTCGGTGGTGTTTGCAGGATTTTCTGCCACGGCCTTATCGACCAGAATTAACGATTGCGATGCAAAAATGGTCATCTGTTCCGATGGCTCATATCGTGGGGCCAAGACTATTGATTTAAAAGGTATTGTGGACGAAGCTCTAGAGGATTGTCCAGGTGTGGAATCCGTATTGGTGGCAAAGCGTATCAATTCGGATATCAGTATGAAAGAAGGACGCGATGAGTGGTTACAACCTTTATTGGAGGACGCCTATCGCGAATATACGGCCGAAGTCATGGATGCTGAAGATCCACTATTTATTTTATATACCTCGGGGTCTACAGGTATGCCAAAAGGCATGCTGCATACCACAGGAGGTTATATGGTATATACCGCTTATACCTTTAAAAACGTGTTCCAATATCGCGAAGAAGATGTCTATTGGTGTACGGCCGATATTGGTTGGATAACAGGTCATAGCTATATCGTTTATGGACCATTGTGTAATGGCGCAACTACAGTCATGTTTGAAGGAGTCCCAAGTTATCCGGATTTTGGGCGCTTTTGGGATATTGTAGAAAAGCATAAAGTCAATCAGTTCTACACCGCACCAACAGCGATTAGAGCCTTGGCCAAGCATGGTACAGAGCTTGTAGAGAAGTACGATTTATCCTCTCTAAAAGTTTTAGGTTCTGTAGGAGAACCCATTAATGAAGAAGCTTGGCATTGGTATAATGACAATATTGGTAAGAAGAAAAGCCCAATCGTGGATACTTGGTGGCAAACGGAAACAGGCGGTATTATGATTACACCAATTCCTTTTTCAACGCCAACAAAACCCACCTATGCCACCTTACCGTTTATAGGCATTCAGCCAGCTTTGATGGACGAAAATAACGAGGAAATAAAGGGCAATCAGGTCGATGGCCGATTGTGTATTAAATTCCCTTGGCCATCTATGGCACGTACCATTTGGGGCAATCACCAACGCTACAAAGACACCTATTTTTCGGCCTATGAAAACAAGTATTTTACAGGTGATGGCGCCCTACGGGATGAAGTAGGTTACTACAGAATTACGGGTCGTGTGGATGATGTGATTATCGTTTCTGGCCATAATTTAGGAACAGCACCCATTGAGGATGCCATTAATGAGCATAATGCGGTCGCTGAATCGGCTATTGTTGGATTCCCGCATGATGTTAAAGGAAATGCCTTGTATGGCTATATCACCTTGAAAGATACAGGGGAAACAAGGCAACAGGATAATGTGCGTAAGGAGATCAACCAATTAATCACTGATCGTATTGGTCCGATCGCCAAATTGGATAAGATTCAATTTACGTCCGGATTGCCAAAAACACGATCTGGTAAAATTATGCGACGAATTTTAAGAAAAATTGCTTCTAAAGATACGGGCAATCTTGGAGATACCAGTACTTTACTCAATCCTGAAGTCGTTCAGGAGATTATGGATAATGTGCTGTAAGGTTTAAGCTCCAATACTAAAATCCTAAATTCCAAAAAATGTGTGCATTTGGATTTAGGATTTTTTTATGCTTATTGGCTGTATTTCTGTCGAATGGTATTGACCACCTTCTCAGTATCGCTTTCCTTTTTCCGTTTTTCAAGAAAAATGGGATCCGCTTTTCGGACTTCGCAATTCACAATAGCACAACGTTCACAAGTCACACCGACGTGAACGGTTTTTAATCCTCTATGGTTTAGGAAATTGGCTTTACGTTGTAGAGGTGTGCTGACTTCAATACCAATAGACACACTTCTGTAACGGTTGTTCCTAAAAGGGTCTTTGGTCGCTGAGGCTAATACCAGATACTGTTTTTTCTCTGTGGCATAATCAGAGATTTGAATGTCGAATTCATGATCAGATTGCTTGTCACTAATGGCATTCAATACCTTGATGGACGCCCAACGTCTGCAATAATGTTCGTTGGTTTCACTAGCCCTAGGCGACTGATGCTTGGCTAAATGCAGTTCTTTGTTTAGCGAAAAATCATCAGTGCCTTGTTTGTGTGAAAATCTTAAAAAGAAAAGATTCTTGATTTTAAAATCCTTAGGGAGAATGTTGGTTAATCGTTGGTAAACACTCTCTGGGGAGGCGTTATACTTCGATAGTAAAGACTGAAATTCCTTGGTATTGAATCGTTTTTGGGCAAACAAATGTTTGAGGTGCTCCACCAAACTTTCCCTGGGAATAATTAAGGCGCCTGCGAAATAGGACGCATAGAAATTGTTCAAGACTTCATCAAAATTATCGAATTTGATCCATGAAAAGGTATAAAGCCGTTCCTCAATATTTAAAAAATTATAAGCCAATTCTTTAGCATAGATAAAGGCGCGTTGCGCATCATCTATACTTTTGGTAATCAGGAGTGTTTTCGTTTTGGGGACATAGATAGATCTGAGGTTGTCAAGCTCGCTATGCGCCTCCAATTCATCGTTATTGATATTGTAGCCATATTCTTCAACTAAAATATCTTCCAATTCTTGAGAGTTGATTTTTTTCGAAAGGTCTACCTGATAGGTCTTGGCAAATTTCAAAACGGCTTCCTCTAAGTCTTCAAAATAATTGCTATTGGCCTCTTGAAACGATCGTACAGAGGCCAAAAAGAAGTTTTCCCTGCTAAAGTTGTAATTCCTGGCAATTTCAATAATGGTACTGATAAAGGCTGTAACTTTTACGGGAGCATTAGAGATGATGTCAATAAGCGTACTTTCCTGAATGCCGAATAGCTCTAATGGAATTTCCTTCAACAATTTAGACTGTAAGATCTCGCCAATAGGGGCGAGGTTTTTATCCAATTTTAAAGATACCAAATCATCATAACCTACTTCTAAATGTTCGGATAAGGCGGCAATCTTATCAGGTTTCGGATATTTTTTTCCTTTTTCAATTTCGTTGAGATAGGATTTGGAAAGTCCCGAAAGTTTAGAAAGGCCAAAGAGCGAAAGCCCTCGTTCTGTGCGGATTTGCTTGAGTTTTAATCCGAATATAAGTTTGATGTAATCCTGTTCCATAAATACAAATATATAATTATTTGCGAACTTTAATTTTTAGCGAAAAATAAAATTTAGCGAACGTTCGCTTGTTTTTTTCAAAAACTTGTCGTAACATTGTCTCATCAAAATCAAATTAATATGGAATTTATTATCGCAACACCGGACCAAGTGACCTTCGCCAAAGAGGTTAATCAGTATTACCCCAATATCTTAACTGAGGATGCGCTTTTGTTTATTAGACAGTTACACAGAAAGTTTAATAAACAACGATTGGAGTTATTGGATAAGCGAAAAGGACAACAAGCTTATTTTGATAAGGGCCATTATCCCGAATTTCCAAAAGAAACACAAGCAATTAGGGAAGGTGAGTGGTCTGTAGATGTCATTCCAGAGGATTTAATGGACAGACGTGTAGAAATTACAGGTCCAGTCGATCGAAAAATGGTCATTAATGCTCTTAACTCTGGTGCAAAAACCTTTATGGCCGATTTTGAAGACAGTAATGCCCCGAGTTGGGCCAACACTATTAAAGGGCAGCAAAATCTATTGGATGCCAATAATAAAACCATTGCGTTGATTGATGAAAAACGCGGTAAACATTACAAATTGAACACGGAAACAGCTGTACTCTTGGTAAGACCAAGAGGCTTGCACCTCAATGAGCGCCATGTTTTGGTCGATGGCGAAGAAGTCTCTGGAAGCCTTTTTGATTTTGGATTGTATGTATTCCATAATACCAAAATATTGATGGAGAACGGCACAGCACCTTACTTTTATTTACCGAAGCTAGAGCATTACCTCGAAGCGCGTTGGTGGAATGCCGTATTCGAATACGCTCAGGCCTATCTCGGTGTGCCTCAGGGTACCTTCAAGGCGACTTTATTGATTGAAACCATCACGGCAAGTTTTCAGCTTAACGAGTTTATATACGAATTAAGAGATCATATTGTCGGCCTAAACTGTGGCCGCTGGGACTATATCTTCTCTTACATCAAGAAGTTTAGAAACCATGAGGGCTTTATGGTGTCTAATAGAGATCAGGTGACTATGACGACTCCGTTTATGGCCGCCTATTCTAACTTAGTAATCCAAGTCTGTCATAAACGTGGTATCCATGCCATGGGAGGTATGGCTGCACAAATCCCAATCAAGAATAATCCCAAAGCCAATGAAGAGGCCCTAGAAAAAGTACGTTTAGATAAAGAGCGCGAAGCCAAAAACGGGCATGATGGCACATGGGTAGCACATCCAGCATTAGTGGAAGTCGCCATGAAAGAATTCGACAAATACATGCCGACGCCCAATCAAATCTTTAGAAAGCGCGAAGATATTAAGGTGACCGAAGCGGATTTGGTAGCATTACCAAAAGGCAGTATTACTGAAGCGGGTATTAGAAAGAACATCAACGTCGGCATTCTATACATGGAAGCTTGGTTAAGAGGCTATGGCGCTGTAGCCCTGTACAATCTTATGGAAGACGCGGCGACTGCGGAAATCTCCAGAACGCAGGTATGGCAATGGTTAAAGAATGAAGCCGTCTTGGAAGATGGACGTGTTTTCAATCAAGAATTATTTGACGCGATCTTCGATGACGAGGTTGAAAAAATCATCCGGGAAGTCGGGGAAGCTCAAATTAAGGATACTAAGTTCTGTGATGCCATTACCTTGTTTAAGCGTTTAGTCATAGCAGATGAGTTTGAAGAGTTTCTAACGCTGTCGGCTTACAGACAATTATAGTAGATGTCACACTGAGCTTGTCGAAGTGCTCAGTAGAACTATCGAGAAGTGAATAGTTCTCGATACACTCACGCTAAGCGTGAGCACTCGAACTGACCACAATAATAAAACCAAAAAAATCCCGCTAATGCGGCAACATTACACGGGATTCATATTAAATCTAATTAATATCATTAATACATTCAAAATTATGAAAAATTTACCACAACCGAACTATGCCTCAGCTTTACAGACCGTAAAGGACCTCAAAGCAAAATTTGGAAACCCCTGGACGGCTATTAGTCCGCAAAATGCGGCACGAATGGCCACACAAAATCGCTTTAAAACCGGATTGGACATTGCCAAATATACGGCAACCCTTATGCGAAAAGATATGGCGGAATACGATGCAGATGCATCCAAGTATACCCAATCTTTAGGATGCTGGCACGGTTTTGTGGCACAGCAAAAAATGATTGCGGTAAAGAAGCATCATAAAACCACAAGCAAGCGCTATTTGTACTTATCAGGTTGGATGGTCGCCGCTCTGCGTTCAGAGTTTGGACCCTTACCAGATCAGTCCATGCACGAAAAAACAGCGGTGCCAGCATTAATTGCTGAAATCTATGAGTTTTTGCGTCAGGCCGATGCTATTGAGTTGAATGATTTATTTAGACGTCTAGAGCAAGGCGAAGATGTACAAGCTCAGATTGATAATTTTGAAACCCATGTTGTGCCGATTATTGCGGATATCGATGCAGGATTCGGAAATGAAGAGGCGACTTACCTCTTGGCCAAAAAGATGATTCAAGCAGGAGCCTGTGCCATCCAGATTGAGAATCAAGTGTCCGATGCTAAGCAATGTGGTCATCAGGATGGAAAGGTCACCGTACCACACGAAGATTTTATTGCGAAGCTCAATGCGGTGCGTTACGCCTTTTTAGAATTAGGTGTTGACGATGGGATTATCGTCGCACGTACCGATTCTGAAGGTGCTGGCTTGACTCAAAAACTACCGGTGAGTAAGGAGCCGGGCGATTTAGCGTCACAATACTTGGCCTTTATTGATGCCGAAAACATCACTATTGACGAAGCCAAAGAAGACGATGTCTTATTAAAGCGTGATGGTCAACTCATGCGTCCAAAGCGATTACCTAATGGGTTATACAAATTTAAAGAAGGCTCAAATATTGATCGTGTTGTACTCGATTGTATCACTAGCCTTCAAAATGGAGCGGATTTACTTTGGATTGAAACTCCAACACCAAACGTTAAGCAAATTGCCCATATGATGAACCGTGTTAAGGCCGTTATGCCTAATGCCAAATTGGTCTATAACAATTCGCCGTCTTTCAACTGGACCTTGAATTTCCGTAACCAAGTCTATGAAGAAATGGTATTGGAAGGTGAAAACATGACGGCTTATGATCGCAACAATTTAATGGCCATCGAATATGACAATACCGAGTTGAGCTATAGAGCTGATGAAAAAATCAGAACTTTCCAATTGGACGGTGCGCGTGAAGCGGGTATTTTCCACCACTTGATTACCTTACCGACCTATCATACGACAGCCTTACATATGAACGATCTTACCGAAGGCTACTTCGGGGCGGAAGGCATGTTAGCTTATGTAAGAGGCGTGCAGCGCCAAGAAATACGTAAAAATGTAGCCTGTGTGAAGCATCAACGTATGGCAGGCTCTGATTTAGGAGATGACCATAAGACTTTCTTTGCGGGCGATAAAGCCTTAAAAGCTGGAGGTGCTAAAAATACATCGAACCAGTTTGATACCGCACCTGAAACGAAAACAAAACCAAAGAAGACCTTAAGCGTGGTTGCTTAATGTGATTAAAGTAAAATTTCTAAATAATCTCTGTTTGTTTATTAATTTAGTTAGGGGAAAACACATCCAATTTGGGTGTGTTTTTTTGTAAAAACAGATCAGATTTATTCTAAAAACAATAGTAATAGTAATTTCGAAACTACAAATAGTTGTCACTCCGAGTGTCCCGACTGTGGGCACTGAGCGGAGTCGAAGTGTAAGCGTCGGGATGTACCTCGACAAGTGTCACGCTGAGCTTGTCGAAGCGCCGCGCCTTCCAAAGTCTTGTACGGCGGACAGGCAGTCGAAGTACCGAAGTGCTCAGTAGAACTATCGAGAGGTCTTCGGCGTTTTTATCAAGAAAAAATGATTCCAAAATCTACAATAACCCAATACGCCTCGAAGGCCGCTCCAAATCACGTAAGCTTAAATTCGGATGTATTAACCTTAATTTAGCCACAAGCTTTAGAAACAACAGCGCGGTTATATAAGCATCACCAGAAGCCGTGTGCCGATCATGCAAGGGAATCTTAAAGCGTTCCGCCAATTCATCCAAGCCGAAATGCATTCCACTGGGATCCAACCTTGTCTTTTGAAAGAGATGACCCGTATCCAGTACCTTATTCTTAAGTTTTGGCAGGCCCTGACGTTGCAATAGCCCATTCATCATCGCCACATCAAAAGCGGCATGATGCGCCACCAAAACCGCATTTTGCACATAGTCTAGAAATTGTACAAGGGCTTCAGATTCTTCTATTTTGGTCAGTTTCCCTGCTTTAAGTAAGCCATGGATTTTTACCGTATCCGCATTAAACTGCTCTTGTATGAGGTAGGATTCCAGTTGGTCGGACACTTTAATTTGAAGTCCTTCTATAGCCACACAACCGATGGATAACACACGATCGGTCTTGATATCCAAGCCTGTCGTCTCGGTATCGAATACCACAAAACGAATAACCTTAGGATCTTGGACTTGCTCTTTGGAAAAGTAGTCCAAATAGGTATTCCAATAGTCTGGGTAGGATTTACGCTGAAACCAATTCATATTAAAGTAGATGAGAAAGGTTAAAACGGGTTTTTATCAATTCCTGAACCGCTTTTACGGCTTTAAAGCTACGTTTAAGACGTAAGCGATTCCCTTTGCTTAGGGATTCCAAATCGATAAAACGCCCAGAATCGCTATTGGACAAGCCCTGTTTGGTCCGAAAGCGCAAGAGGTTTTTATAGGCTTCGATACAGAAGTTATAGGTATCCTTATTTTGTGGTTCGAGCTCTACCAGTTTTTCATAGCGTTCAATGGTATTATTGACGGATTTGATGTTATGCGATAAGATCAACAATCGCGCCGCATCCACCAAGGGCATCATGGCTCTGGCCTTAATATCAAACTGGTCTTTATGTGCTCCATCGGCCTCGACAAGGAACTGTCTAAAAAAGCTTAACGGCGGTGGGTTTTGCAAGGCGTTCCTTCCCAAATAGGTAAGGAAAATATCATGGGCTTCTATATGTTGGAAGATATGCTCTGAGAGTTGACGCACCAATTCCTTATCCCCATAGACATATTCATAATCAAAGAATATGGTGCAGAGCATCAAGTTATCCTGATCGGGCGTGGTGATCCAACGTTTAAACTGTTGGGACCATTCTGGCACCGAATTGCACCATTTGGGATTATTACCCATCATTTGTGCTGGACATAATTCAAAACCAACAATTTCAAGGGCCTTGTTGATGTGATCGGATAGCTCCAAGAAATAAGTTTTGGTGCTATCATAATCGGCTTTAGGAACATCCTTAAAAACGAGGGCATTGTCTTGATCGGTCATAAGGAGTTGCTCTTGCCGTCCTTGACTTCCGATAGCCAACCAGGCAAATGGGCTTGGGGGAGCTTCACCCATTTTAGTCAGAGCAAACCCAATAATACTTTGGGTAATGGCGTCATTAATCGCCGAAATGAGGCGTGACATAAAGTCGATAGGAATGTCTTGCTCTAGATAGCGCTTCAGGAGTTGTTCGGTGCGTTCTCGAATCCCTTTGAGTTGTTCGACCGAATGACTACGCTTGATTTCCTTGATGAGAGCAGAGGCATTGTTTTCGCGTAAGACAATAATATCGTGCTCGGACAAGATACCTGTCAAAGCGGACTGATCCGTACCATCTTTGGTAATACATAAGTGGGTGATACGATGCTTGAGCATGGCAATTTGTGCTTCAGCGACTGTGATGGTCTCAGGATAGGTGATGACTGGCGACGACATAATGGAGGAGACCTTATCGGAGATGTTGTATTGACCTGTAGCGATTTTTGTGCGCAAGTCTTTATCGGTAATGATGCCAATAGGTTGGGTGTCTTCAACAATCACAATAGAGCCCACATGTTTTTCGGTCATGATTTGAGCCGCTTCTTTAACGGTGGTGTTGAGATTACAGGTTACAGGATTCTTGGAATAGTCTGCGGTTTGCAGATAGGTATATTCCGAAGAACGGTTGAGGGCTTCCATAAAATCATCATCATCTTTACTTTGAGCTCTGGTATTAGAGGCAAAACTGGCCATGAGAAACTGGCTGGCTTTGGTATTGGTAGTGATATAGGTTTCCAGCAGTTCAGAGGAAATACTATAGACAATACTTTCCTCTATGGCTTTGGCTTTAAGCTTATAGTCACCTTTACGAAGTAGAGCACGAAGCCCAAAAATATCGCCTTCATCACATTCATCCACCAAGGTATCATTAGCTCTAAACAAACCGATGGCCCCATCGCGTACGACATAAAAATGATTGGCTACGGGTTGTCCGATATCGAACAGGGATTGCCCATTCTCCAAGTAGATGACATCCACGGCCTGGGATACGGCCATGAGTTGCTCACGATTAAGCACATTAAAGGGAGGAAAGGCTTTAAGGTAATCGTAAATCCGTGCAGCTATGGTATTCATGATGACAATTTAGCTAAAAATTAAAGGCGAATACATGAGAAAGCTCATGTTTATTGCTAAAATGGTATAGTTATCCTCAAATGCTAATATTTGTCATTTCGAAATGAGCAAAGCGATTGAGAAATCTCATATTGAGTACAGCTAAATCACATAATCATATTTTCTCTAAATAAAGCTGATGCGATGTCTCACACAGGGTTCGACATGACTTTATCTGTCACTTCGAGTGTCCTGACGTTTACCGTCAGGATGTATCGAGAAGTATTCTACCAATCGCAATATACCCTATATCGGGTATGGTTTACCAAGGTCCTTGCCGTTAGTTTTGACTATCAACTAATAATCAACTTGAAACACCATGAAAACAAAATTTGTTACCCTCGCAATTATTCTTTTTTCCTTCATTTTACATTCTCAAAATAATGATAACGAAGAAATTATTATAGATTTTCAAACAATGAATACTACCTCAAATAATAGTAAATTGTTAAATCCAATTGATTATGGTAAATTTTATTCATTTCAAATAGATAATGTTAACAAATTCTTATACCAAGTTACTATTGTAGGCAATAGTATCTCTTTAGATACACCAGTACCAACAGAATTACAACGACTTTTTCGTTTATCGGGTGAAGAATTAGAGCAAACCACCGAACAAGAAGCTGCAGATGACGCTGCGCAAGAAGCTGCAGATGCCACTAGTTCCATGAAAGCCAACCTCTCAGTTTTTAGTAAAACACTTGAGACCAGCATTAATAAGAATAATAAGAAAGCGTTTAAAATGCAACAAGATATTAATGATTTGGCTAAACGTGGAAGATCGACCAAATCCAAAGAACAGGAGGCAGAGGCTTTAAAGGAATTTACTATGCAACAGCTGGACTTAAAATCCGAAGTAGATGATTTATTAAAGAAAATGGATGACTTTTCTGATGAGCTAAGCAATTTATTAGATGAAATATATACTTTAAAGGTAGTGCGAGTGAAGTTAATTAATCTTGCGACTAGGAATGTATCATATCTTCAGATGCAAAAAGATCTTGAAGATGATTCGAGCCTAAAACCTAAAAATCCAAATTTCGACTTCAATAACTTAGCTTCTAGTTTAAAACAACTTAAGGCAGAAATGGAAGAATTAAAACCAAAACTCGGAGCTGAACAAGTAATTCAATTAGACAATACATATAAAAAGAACAATGAAGCTTATGCAGCTTTAGATAAAAGTAAAGCCTTAATTGCTTTCAGTCAGGTGGACTATTTATATGGCGAACTAAAGAATAAGAATAACTTTATAGCCAAAGCGCCGCCTATTCAAGCCAATGGCGATTTAGTAAATTTTGAAGTAACTATTACACCAACTAGAACTCATGAGCTTGGATCTTATAAAAACCCGATTACTTATAGTTTTGACGTTCCAGTTAAAGGAGGGCTAAAAGTAGATTTTAGTGTCGGTCCAACTTTTGCTTTTGGTGATGGAGCGTTAGATGAAAAATATTTCTTTGAGTCTACTGATACAGAGAATATGGGCATCTTAAAAGAACGTGACAATAATAATATATTGAATCCCGGTGTTGCTGCAATGATGCATTATTATAGAAGATCTGGAAAAAATATGTCATGGGGTGGATTGTTTGGTGTTGGCGCAGGCTTTCAAAGCATAGATGATGTTAACTTAAGTTTTTATGGTGGTATATCCTTTGTTTTGGGTAAAGAACAAAAGATAATGCTCAATACGGGTGTTGTCTTTATGAATGTAGATCGACTCAAAAAAGGCCAGTTTGAGGTAGATAACACCTATGATACCACTGAAGTATCTTTAAGCGATGTTACCGAAAAAGTATTTAAAGGCTCATTTTTTATATCCATATCTTATAATTTAGCCAATAGAGTAGAAAATTAAGTCTGAATTTGTCATTTAAACCAATTACCAAATGCAAACCACAAATCTCCAACACTCCGATTACCGTATCCGTAAGCTCATTGGCACTTTGGGCTTATGCTTACCGGTAGCCTTACCCATAGCTAAAGGGGAACTTTTGGCCTCCATTAGCCATTATTATTACGATACCTTGTCCTCCTTAATTTTTATTATCATCCTATCGGCTTTTGGACTCTTTTTGTTGTCCTACAAAGGCTATAAAATTGATGACACTACAGAAAGGATAAGTGATGATTTTCTAACCAATTTAGGCGGTTTGGCTGCCTTGGTGGTGGTAATGGTGCCTACGGCCTGTTATGCCAGTGGTAGCGACGCTATAGAGGCCTTATGCGGTACCCCTTTAGAGCCCTTATTTGGCCATGTGGATAAAACAGCCAACGCGGTACACTTAGTCGCCGCAGGGATTTTTATTTTATGTATGGGCTGGATGTCGCGCTATAAGTTTACACGCGGTTCTGACGATGGTAATCATGGCTTATACAAATGGTGCGGTAATGCGGTATTTATTTCTGTAGGATTGATTATTGTGTTTATTATCCTGGAACATTTAAAGGTTGACTTCCCGCTTAAGGATTACTATGTCTTTATTTTTGAAACTACGGCAGTGATTCCCTTTGGAATTTCCTGGTTGGTCAAAGGAAAAGCTATTGACGATGTTAAGACCATGACCAAAATGATGTTTGGGCCTAAGACCTAAGATGAGACTATAAATACTTTAATAAACCCTTGATTTTATAGGGGCTTTTGTTATCTCTAATTGCTGTTAATCAATGTTGATAACATCTTCCATTTGCATTTTTGGTCTTCCGCTTACATCGTTTACCTGATTTGGTTTCACCTGTGCATTGGGTAGCAGTAACCTTTTTGGTAGTTACAGATTTGTCCTTTGTTTTCTTTTTTGATGTTAGTGAATTAGAAGTTTCTTTGGTATTACTAGCAGTAGGTTTGCAAACTTTACAAGCCGTATATCCTAATGCTTTAGCTTTATCTAGTTTAATAGCTTTTTTTGAGTATTTAAGGTAGTGGCAATTACTCTTATGATATTTTTCACCGGTTTTAGTCGTATAGACAGTTTGAGCAGAAACACCATAGCTTATGGCAAATGTTACAAATAGTACTAAGGTTTTAAACGCTTTCATCCTTTAGTTTTTTTCTTTTGTAAATCACGCCATTCCCAAGGTGCTATCGCATTTTGATCTTGCCATAAGCCTATTTTGCTTTTTCTAGCCTGATCTTCCAGAGCTTGAAGCATACTATCCTTAGAGTACTTTCTGTAGTGCCATGCCAAACCATTTTTAATAAGTTCATGACAAAGGCTCAATGAATCATCATAAATGACATTACTGATATATCGCCTGTATCGGTCTTTTTTTAATACGTTCAATTTTACTGCCTTACTAAAAATAGCATCAGATACAAATTTTTTGGCTTTTTTGGAAAAGGGTTGTTTGCGCTCAGGGCAATCGATATTGGCGAGACGTACTTTTATCAATGTAGAATCTTTAGTTAAAATTTTAAAAGTATCACCATCCGTTATAGCTACGACTTTACCAGTAATGATTTGTTTTTTCGGGGAAAATAAATTAATGTTAGCATTAACACTTAGAAGTAAAACGAACCATAATAATTTAAACATTTAGTTTCTTGTTTTTATAAAAGTATCAATTATTTTACTCATATGAGTTGGTAAATCAGTACTATGTATTTCAAACCTTTTAATGTCCATTGATTTAAGCCATTGTGACCAATATTCTTCAATAACTTCTTTTCCATAAGGATTTTTTTTGTCGTGGTTTTGTATTCCTAAAACTAAAACTTCTAAATCACTTAAATCTTGTCTTGTTTGTATAAAACCATAATTCTTTTCATTCATTAAATCTTTAAAATTACTCTTTGTCAATTTAATCCTTCTAAGATATTGTGGTGTTATGTAACTTGTTTTACCATTTTCAATAAGCTTTGTATCCTTATGGTATAAATAACCATCTGTTATAATAATCAAAATATTACGATAACAATCTTCTACCGCATAATGTTTTGCTTTATCCTTGAAAAAACGCCAAATATCCGAGCCAATGAAATTATTGTCTTTAATTGCCAAATTATATATGTCACCCGCCGTTTTTTTATAAAGTGGAAGAACATTTTTTATATTTTCTCTAGTTGCATTATCTCTTGTAAGATCTCGTTTAAGCAGGCTAATCTTTTGGTTAATTGCCTCGTCATTCGGATTGGGCTCTAAAAATACTTGAATCTTATCTTTTATAAGTATGGATTTTTTGCTCAAAACATGGTTTGAAAAAGCTAATGATATACTTTCAATATAACCTAAATCTCTCTCGAAATATGATGGTGTTGATGGATATTTAATAGGGTTTATTCTATCTGACAAGTCCAATAGCAAACTTATATTTAAGTTATTTTGCTTATTATTCATTAAATATTCGGGACAATCATAACTGTTATTATTTATCTCATTTTCGATAACTTTTTCATTGTCATTATCCTGTTTACAACTTAAGAAAGCTATTGCAGAACTAAATATTGTTAAGACTATAAGTAATCTTTTTTTCATCATACTAATGTTTAATAATTTGCTACATATAGTTTATTTTGAAACTGTCCTGAAGAACCAACTTCCTCCAAGTGAGATTCATAAATAGTAGAACTATTTTTAATTAATTCTTGCTTTCTTTCTTTTTTTCCGACTAGACTACTTATAGCCGTAATCCAGCCTTGCATGTATTCGGAAGCAAACAAATTATACTCTTTAACAGGGATAATTACAGCGTCAATTAAACGATTGAGTTCATTAATATTACCTTGATATTTAACGATGTCTTCTTCTAACTGATGCATAGCAGCTTCATGTTCATCAAAAGCATTTTGTTCTATTTCTAGCTTAGATTTTCGCTCAGTTATTGCAAGCTTAATTTTATCCCTTTCTTTATGTTCTTTCATAATAAAATCGAAAACTAAGCCCCAGATGATATAGACTATAAAACCAGCAAAGATGATTCCCCAAAATTCTATTTTCTGAAAAGCTATTGATAAGTCAAAATTCGGACTATTAAGTGTTTTATTTAAATTGTAAAGCTTCTCTTCAATTTGATAGGCTAGTATGGCATCAAAAACAAATGTGATAAAAAAAAGTATAATTGTTTTGAAGAAGTTTGTCCCACTCTTTTTCTCTCCGAACATATGTATAAGGTATCCTAAGCCCATAAATACGAATGGGATAAAGGTGACAAATAGGCCTTCAAGAACACTTTCACTCCAAGCTCTAGTAAATGCTTCAGGGGCAAGAACTGCATTAATTCTACTAGCTCCAATTTCGAACTGTTTAAAAAATGCAGAGTATGAGGTAGAAATATAAAAGGTTAATAGATATACGGTTATAGGAAGTAATAATCCTAAACCAATCCAAAATTTTACAGATGCGCCTTTTTTAGCTTCTATGCCGTACTTTTCAGGATTATTTGGCAAATCTGCTATTTCATACTTAATAACTTCGATTTTCTTTACTCTAGCTTCTTTTTTTTCTTTTAGGTTTTCCAGTAAAACATTTGACGTTTTTATTAAAGTTTCTTTTTCGGCTTTTTCTTTTCTATAAGGTTCATTAAGAGCTTCTTGCTTTTTTTTATTCTCCTTTTCTTCATTTTGAAATTTGGCATAAACTGCATCTAAATGAATTTTTAATGCTGTTGGATTTCCATGATTATCCTCGCTATCTTTATAGCCGGCATCTCTATATGTTCTTTTCCGTTCATGCATGGGAGTCTCTTCACTTAGACTTTTTTCTGTTTTAGGCAGATCTTCTTTTAGTGTTGCAAGTTCCTTTAATTTTTTTAGCATTAGTAGTGTTTTAAAGTTGATTAAGTATAGTCTCAATAGGTTTTCCTTGCTTAGCTTCGGCTAATAAATACGAGGCTAATTCATCTACATTTTCATCTTCAAAACCAAATAGACGAATATATTTTTTTAAAACTGTACTTTCATTATTATCTACCATGCCATCGACCCATATTAATAAGCACAATTCATACAAATAAGTTATCTTTTCAATTACTGTACTTGGAATATTTGAGATGCCAAAAGTTGGGTTCAATAAAATTTTGTTTAGCTGCTCTTCTGTTATTCCACGTTGTTTTGCAAAATCATAAAGCATCTTTAATTCTAGTTCATGAAAATTATCATCGGCAAAAGCCATTTGATAAAGCCTAAGAAAGTGACTTTTTAATTCTGTAGATATCATTATTATTTAGTTTGGTAAGTTTTCACAGGCAATGCCATCATTGTCCGCATCTAAATTTTCATAGCAATTAGGGTCACTGTTATAAGCAGATTGTGCCTCAGATTGCGTTGAGAAATCTGAACAAGTTTTACTTTCACAATTAGAATCATCAGAGCAAGAAATAGAAATCAATAGTGCAATTAGCAGTAATGTTCCTAGACATCCACCTTTACTCTTTTTATCATAAAACTTCTTACTTCTGGAATTCACATAATGTCCTTGTACATAAGTACCATCCTTTTTATAATAGCCTTTTCGATAGCCCATAGCTTAAATTTTGATTAATAATATTATTATTGGAATGCTCGTAAGTATGAGAATCAAAACAGTACAACCACTTTTAGATGATTTAGAGAAGGCTTTTCTATAGGAAAGGCCTGGAATACCTGTTCGAATAGAGTACCCTTTTGAGCTTAAAGATCCTTTTTTAGTTCTATAGCTAGGTTTAATACCAGATTTACTAATGTTAATACCTAAGCCTTTACCAAGTTTTATCCTTTTTTGAAATCTGAAGCCCATTTAATTTATGTTTAGGTATTTGGCATATACATATCCAATAGAATTAGAAGCCACAACCTTAACTTTTAGCCAAGAGCCTTTAATTTTTAATAATTCAACCTTTGAGTATTTATTTAACTTCTCAATGATTTTGAATTTTGTACTAGGCCCTTCTCGAAGATTTAATGAACTAGATGAGACGTACAAAATATCCCCCTTTTTATAAATAACTTTTGAGTTCGTTGATGACTTATAAGATTTTGGTTTTCTGCTTGATGTTCTCTTTTTGGTATTGCCTGAGCTACATACTCCACAAGTACCGCCATTTTTTGCACAATGTTTACATCCTGTACAGTTTTTGCAAGCTGTACAATATGCCGAACCTTTGCACCCACGACCTTCTAAGCAACATGAGGCAACTATTTCAGATTTGTTGGATTGACTATGACAACTAGCATAACTTATATTAAATAGAATTACAAATAAAAATATCTTCATAACTTGTCGTTTTATGCTTCAAACTTAAACCCATTAAAAACTAAAACCTTACGGGATTCCGTAAGGCTGTTAATTAATAGACTATGTGCTTCCTCTAGGTCAAATCTTCAACTTCAGCATAAGGAGCATTATCCTTGACAGATTGAATGCCGTTTTTACATCCCTGCTTAGTAGTATAGCCCTCGCTTGTGGCAATTGTCTCACCGTTACCAGCTTTTAAGTTGAACATATATTCTCCGTTACTTCTTTTTTTAATGATAAATTTTGCTTGCCCCATGATTCTAGGTTTTAAGATTAATAATTACTCTAACATAAAATGAAGAAAAGACAAAACCTTACAGAATTCCGTAAGGTTTTGCTTTCTTTGATTTTTTTATTCTAGCTCAAGTTTTCTAGCTAATTGGGTCTCTATTTTTTTCCATTTCCTGTAATTAACTTCATCATTTGCTTCTAAATATGCTGCCGCAACAAAGCCAGCTTGTACGTATGCGTCCATATCAGAACCACTGTTTTTAGCTATTTCATATTGTTTTTCTGCATCCAATGCAACTTGAAGCTCAATTTTGTCAAGCTCATTTCTAGCTTTTTCTTCAAGACCTCCACCAAATAGAAAATACAGTAGTATTGCTGTTATAATTAATGCTGAAATTATTTTGATACTTTTCCTCATTTTGATTACTTTTTCTTTTTAGGCGCTCTCTGAGATAGAGCGCTTCCAGCTGCTTTTTTACTATCCTTGCTCGTTCTCTTATCCTTTAATACTCTGGAGGCTGCTGAGGCTGCTTTTTTACTTGTTTTTCTTTGTTTTGCCATAATTGAAAATGTTATTTTATTATTGGAATTTTTGGTTTGTTTGGTATTGAAGGTGTTCCTGGTACTGGTCTATCTGGAATAGAAGGCTTGTGAGGTATTCTGTCTGGTTGAATAGGAGGTTTGTTAGGATTATTACTCATGGTTTTAAATTTTAATGTTAATAATACCCAAACCTAAAACTACAGGTCAAGTATTCCTTACGGAATACCACAAGGCAAAAAAATATTTAGGAAATGTATTAGATTAAACCCCTATCGATAGCAATAGCGACCAGTTGTTCTGAGGTATGCGCATCAAAAAGGACTTTAAGCTTATTAATCCGCTTTTCAATACTACTAAGGCTGCGTGCAGGGAAGTCTTTTTCTTTAAAGTAATCGGCGATTTGATCCCTTTTTAAGCCTTTTGCCAATAGCTGTAATAAGAATTTGTCATATTGATCCGTCTGGGATATATCATCAATATTACGAAGTAGTTGTTCAACATTGTTAGAGTAATAGCTTTTATCCTCTAAAACTGAATAGATTGCTTTTTTTAGGTCATTTAACTCTTCGCGTCCTTTTTCAACATAGGCATTTATATGATAGGTTTCAATAAGGGTTTTTATTTTACCTATACGATGTTCTACGGAAAATACAATGATTTTTATATCTGGTTGGATGGCCCTTACAGATTCTATAAGCTGTTCGCCTGACGTAAGCTCCCTTTCGCGATGATTCTCTTTAAAAGACAAATCTGTTATTAAAAGCCCGAAGGGTTGCTTGGTGTGTAAGGCTCCCTTTATTTTTAGAAGCGCATCGTCACAATATTGTGATGTTATGACATTAGAAATACCCAGTTCAATCAGTGTTTGTTCTACACCTTTATTGATCGAATTTTGGTCTTCGGCTATTATAACGTTTTGAAACATAAGAAGTATTTAACTGTTAAACTTTAGAATGGCCTTAAAACCATTTCCTTCTGAAGTTGTGAAATTAAAACTTCCTCCTATACCTTTTATACGGGATTCCACATTTGCCAAACCATTGAATTTAGTGACTTTAGTAGAAAAGCCTATGCCGTCATCCACATAACGAATCTCTTTTCTAGCTTTTTTTTCTTTAAATACAACGCTTACTAATTTTGCCCGGCTATGCTTTTTCATATTCACCATGAGTTCTTGCAAGCACCTGTAAATCACCATTTTTTTATAATCTGGTACTTTCTTCCAATTTATAGTGTTAATATCATTTATGACAATTTTGGTGCCTGCTTTATTATGTTGTAAAAGTAGGTTAGATAGACTATCAGGGAAATCGATTAAATCGATACTTGCTGTTTCGGTAGAAATATCCCTTGTACGTAAATAGATATCTTCGATGTTGTCTAAAAGCAATGATTTTTGAGTTGTTGTAACTTCGATGTCATTTTCTACAAAACTCATAAGGTCGGACATGTCATTTGCCAATTCGTCATGAACTTTTTTTGATAATTCGGCTTCTTGTCGATAAGCTGCCTTGATTTTATCTTTTTTATGCTTATCCAGCATTTTGATTATAACAAAAACTGTTAGCATTAGAATTAGAACTGCTAGTCCTTGGTAAGTAATCCGTTTAGATTTTTCAATTTCTTCGTTAAGTCTACTATTCTTAAATTTTAACTCGTTTTCATTTGCGCGTTTAATCTCCTTATCTTTTTCATATTTTAATGCAGCATATGTGTTCTTACTTTTTCTTTCAAAATTTGCTATACTGTCAGAAATTAGTCGATACTCGGAATAATTCGTAAAGTCGCCCCAACGAAATTTTAACTCATATAAGTCAATTTTTTGAGGAATTTTATTTGATTGAACTACAATTTGATCAGCTTTAGAAATATAGTAAGCGGCCTTAGATTGATTGTTTCTATCCAAATAATAATGGCCAAGGTTCATATAACTGGTAAAAACACCATCGTCATAGTTCATCAATTTTCTGAGCCGCAATCCAGACTCAAGATTTTTTAGAGCGTCTGCATCGTTAATCTTGGATTGGGAAAAACCCATATTATCAAGTGCCCTCGCTTCTTGTATGGTATCTGAAATTTTTATACTAGCCTCATATGCTTTCTGATAATAGTCAATTGCTAACCTGTATTTTTCTTGTTCATGGTAAACATATCCTATATTGTTTAAAATGGTTATGCGATACTCTATTTTTTCAATTTTATCTAATGCAGTATTATAATATTGGTGCGCTTTTGCATAGTTGTCTAATTCCCTATATATTTTTCCTAAATGATTATAAAGCGTGTTACTATACTTGAGGGTGTAATAATCATCAGGCTCCGTTTTATCTAAAATTTCTAGGGCTTCAATAGCAGACTTTTCACTATCGTTTAAAAAACCAATTTTCTTCTGTGCTTGGGCAATAGAAATTAAGGCGTATACCTCTCCTAATGGATGATTGATTTTCTGATAGTTTATTAATTGATTTTTAAAAAAAGAAAATGCACTGATAAGATCCTCACTATTTTTAGGTGATCCTATTAATTCTTTGTAATAAGAGGTGCTATCAATGCCCTCTTGTTGTGATTTAGCACTAAAATGGCTAAACCATACTAAAAGGGAAAAAAAGAGGAATGATGCTTTAAGTTTCATTCCTCTAAAATAACAACAAAATCTGTTATTAACCACCATTACCTGGTGGCGGTGGAGGTGGAGGCGGCGGTTGTAAGTCACCTTCTTGGTCGCAGCAGCCCTGAAGCTCGTTATTATCGATTAGACTCTCTGGATTACATGAACTAACGTTTACCGCAATGAAAAGTACTCCCAATAAATATATCAGCTTTTTCATAATCTCTAAAATTTTGGTAAAAGGGTTGCTGTCCGAAGTTGTTTCAGATGAGTTTTGTGCAACCCTTTTGGGTTATACATCCGTTTCAATTGGGAAGTGGGAAAATGTATTGTAATAGCTTATTGAAGCTCCCCAGGCCGACTATATAGCTACTACATTACGGTATTCCGTAACAATCAATTTTGTACATTAGTTATGTTAGCAAAGCATAACTAGAATTGATTCTGAGACAAATGTATATAGAGGTTAGAGCTTGTTTTTAAAGAGAATCCGAATATTCCGAACATTCCGAGTTATTCTTTAATCAACCGAAAAAAGCTTAAAAATGAAAAACAGTGTCACGTACGAAAATGAGATTAAAGAGAAGTATTTAATTGATAATAAATCTGGTAAACTTACTGGGAATTTACACAAGCTAACCCCAAATAATGTTCGTAAGGTATGTTTGAATCTTTTCGATAGCGATTTGAGCACATCAGACAGATCAATTCTTAAGAACTTTTTTGGTCCAAATGAAGATGATAGTTTAAGAAATGTTATTAAGAAATATGACCTAGAAAAGTTGAGGCCTATTTGTAATTTTTTAAAAAAGAGAGAGGGTTCAATTCAATCATCAGATGCTCTAGAATTAATTGCCCTGATGATTGATTTTAAGCCTAGGCCATATAATAAATATATAGTTGAAAAAGAAGAAATAGAAGAGGAACTAGATTCAAAAGGTGAAAATGACGATGACGATACTATTGTCATTTTACCTATTGATTTGGGTGGAGATAAATCAAAAGTAGAAGATATAGGGTATGAAAATGACAAGAAACTATCTGAACCTAATGAAATTCCTCAAAATAGGTATAATAGAATAATTATCTATATCAGAAAAAATAGTTTGAAAATATTGTTAATCACAATTTTAATAGCTGGTATACTTATCATAATTCCATCGTTTAATAGTCAACGTTGGATGATTTGGCAGGAGGACCATTATGTTGAAGTAAAGTTTGATTTAGAGAAGTATAGTATTAGTCAACTCAAATTGTATAAAGAAGAACGTATAGAAAAATTTAAAAAAATAAACCCTGATTGTAAGTATGAATTCTTTAATAAGGATGGAAGTGTTAGAGTTTGGTATGGCAAGAACATCAAAAAAGAACTTCAATTCTTTACCGATTATGGCTTGCACCCTGAAACTGGTAAGACACTCAAACCAATAACAGATTATATGATCAATAAATATTTATGTAATAATGAATAATATTGAAAGAGAAATAAATAAAATAGAATATTGTTTTAAGTCAATTGTAGGTAGAATAATAACTAATAAAATGGCCAGCTGTTATTCAAAGACATTCAACACCAAAATCTTGAAACCATTTCAGTATGGTAAAGATATCAATGATCAAGATTGGTATAGCCCAAACACAGATTCTGATTTTAGATACTTTTTTGAAGAGTTAGATTTAAAAAAGAACCATTGTTTGTATTGGTTTGAACTAGAATCTAATGATAAAGCTAATGCATTAAACATTTTACTTAACAACTATAGAAGAGAAAAAGGAATTAAGCATAATAGAGTAGTGCCCGCAACAAACAAAAACGAAAATAGTAATGTTCTCTACGTTGGGATAAGGCGAGGAGCTTTGAAACCTAAAATACCAACTAACATTGTTGGTAGAATAAACCAACATTTAGGTTATTATAAAGTGACATCAACGCAAGGCCTACAATTGGTACATTATGCGCGCGGTTTGGATTTCGAAATCACATTAAATGTTGTTGAGTTTGAGGGTTTAGACAACCCAATTTATTTAAATATTATTGAGAAAATGATGGCAGATAAGTTAAAGCCGCTTTGCGGAAGGCATTAAGTAGCTGTTCCATAAGAATAGTGTCACACCTCAAAACCAAAACCCTCACCACCAAATCATACATTAAAACTGCAATTCATCCTAAGGTCCAGCTCACGAATGTTAAATCCATGCTAAATCTTTGATTTATAAGTCCTAGGGAAGTCTAAACCCACTATCACATACGTATTTCTTGTATAAAAAGAATAACGTTATGAAAACAATGTATTATCTACAGGACAAATGGCAAGGGCTACTTAAGAAGTTGTTTCAAAATACGGCTTTAAAGTCGGTTGATACCCCTAAGCAAGTGAAGAAGACCTCTAAGGACGAGGAACCGTTTTTGTTTATTTGAGGTTTTGATGACAGCAGATTGCCGCGCTTCCATCTTCGCTTTCAGCCTTCGTAGCAGATTACTTCGGCGAAGTAGGCAAAGCTTGTGCCACCGCTAAAGCTTTAGGCGACACGCGGTCGATGGACGAACCGCTCGCAATGACAGTAGGGTCGATTAGATGGACGAGCTGCTCGCAATGACACTTGCAGATTAGCCCTCAAAATCAAAATCTTCACCATTACCACGACCATTACGATCGCGTTTCTTTTGTTGGTTAAAGCGGTAGGTAAAGGCCACATTAAAAGAACGGACTCGCCATTGGAATTCGCTATAGTTGTCGAAGGTGTCCGTAAAGTTATCGGAACGACGGATTCGCGTATTAAAGACATCCCGTACATTAACCGCAATAGAGGCCTTATCTTTAAACAAGTCCTTACTAAAGGCCAAATCCATAGAGAATATCCCCTGATTGCGACTTTGGGCCGTTTCACTTGGACCACGGTAGAACAAGCGTGTCTGCCAATCGATCTCACCTGGTAAGGTGTATTTATTATTTAAGCGTATAAACCAACTCAGGTTATCGGCATCAAAGTTCTGCCCTTCAAAATCCCCACGGGTACTGGAGTTAAACAGATTAAAGTTCCCGTTGAGGTTCCATTTTTTATTAGGTCTGTAGGTCAAGGTGAATTCGGCTCCTATACGATCGTTGGTAGCTAAGTTAATCGGTGTGCGTCGGATGACAGGTACCAAATCGAACTGCTCGTTGAGCTCATCAAAATTGGGGTCATTAACATTGATGGTTTGGTTGGTCTCAAAAATGTAGAAATTATCGGTTTCCAAAGCCACAAAATTAAAGGCTTCCTTAGAGCGTTGATAATAGACCGAACCGTTTAAGCTTACCTTACCAAACTTTTTAAAGTAACCCAAATCAAACTGACCAGAGGTACTAGGATCTAAATCAGGATTCCCCTGAAATAGGTTAGTGGCCGAACTTCTTGAAGGGAATGGGTTGATAAAACGAGAGCGTGGTCGTCTGACGCGTCGGTTATAACCCAAAGTGATGTTCTCATCTTCTGAGAGTTCAAAGGCCAGGTTCACCGTTGGGAATAACTGATGGTACTCCTTTTTGTCAAAGTCACCACTGGTAATCTGGTCAATAGTAATGCGCGTGCCTTCATAACGCAGGCCTAGCAAGAAGGAAAATTTCTCACCAATCTTATTCCCGTATTGGGTATAAAAGGCATTAACCTGTTGTTTAAAATCCAGGGTATTGCTAAGGTCGGTATTCACCTCAAAAGTATTGCCTTGGTCAAAACTCGATTCCACCAAATAGGCCGTCAACAGATCAAAAAACTCCCCGCGATAGCCTACTTCAAATTGGCCGCTCTCCCCAATAGGTTCCACATAGTCGGCTTGTAAGAGGATACGGTTTTGGTTTTCGTCTGTTTCCACAAATTCGGCAATAAAACCATCTTGGCCAATGATGGATTGCTCTAACTCACGACTATCCTCGTATTGAAAATCGAAGGTCAATTTATGCTGACTGTTTTCATTAAACTGCTTGTCGTAACTCAAGGAATATTGTACCGTTCTGTCATCCTCAAGTTCATTATCCTGGCGAAACGTACGGCTAATCAGATCACGATTACTATCAAAACGATCAATGTCATTGGTGGTGATACTTTCATTATCACTGTCGCGATATACAAAAGCCACCGTGATAGAACTGCTCTCATTGACATACCACTCAATGCCCGTATTGGTACTATAGCCTTTTCGTGTACGGTCAAACTCACGGTCCTCGATACTAAAGGCCGTATTCCCTGGTTCAGGATCAAAAAATTCAGTATCGTTAAAGGCATTACCGGGCGCTTCTCTGTAATTGTAATTCGTGGTATTAAAGATATTGACATCACCCGTTCTGTAATTGATATTTCCAGAAATACCTGCTTGTGTCGGATAACCCCCATTCACGGTAATCGCCCCGTTTAAACCTTGAAGTTTACTGCGTCTTAGAATGATATTTAAAATTCCAGCGGAGCCTTCGGCATCATAGCGTGCGGATGGTGAGGTAATCACTTCCACACGTTCTATGGCTTCAGCAGGTAATTGACGTAAGGCATCGGTAGAATTAAGACCGACCAAACCCGAAGGTTTACCATTGATTAATATACGAACATCATCATTACCACGCAGCGCTACATTTCCTTCCACATCAACGGATACCGAGGGAACATTATCCAAGACATCACTCACAGTACCACCACGAACGGTTAGGTCTTTCCCGACATTATAGATTTTTTTATCGAGTTTGATATCTACGGTGGTGGTTTCGGCGATGATTTCCACTTCGTCTAGTGATTCTATATCGAGGGCTAAACTTACGGTGCCCAGGTTAATCGCCTTAGTGATGGCCTTATTGTCGTAGGTTTTGGCCTTATACGAAATGTATTCGACGGCAATATTATAGGTACCTACAGGAACTGGGATGCTAAACTGGCCGTTCTGGTCCGTGATACCACCGGTCACCACTTTATTGTCAGCAACGGTTTTAAAGGTAATGGTGGCATATTCGAGTGGATAATTAGAACCTTCTTCGACCACTTTGCCTTCTACTTTTACCTCTTTTTGGGCAAAGGTTGCCATCGTATTTAAGAACAGTACACAAAAGGTATATAGAACTAATCGCATCACAGGTTAATGGTTATGTTTCAGGTTTTGATGCGCAAAAATAGGTTTACTTGCGGCGATTATGGTTAATCTTATGTTAAAGAGAACTCAGTGTTCAGTAAGCAGTAGACAGTGTTCAGTGTTCAGTGGGCGGTGTTCAGTAAACAGTAAGCAGTAGACAGTGTTCAGTGGGCAGTGGGTATTGGGTGATGGGATTTGGGTATTGCCTGTTAGCCATTAGCTCTTAACTGTTAGCCATAGGGTTTTGGAATTTGGCCATTGGCTTTTAGCTCTTAGCCATTAGCTCTTGGAATTTGGATTTTAGGATTTGGCCATTGGCTTTTGGCATTTGGGACCTGGTACTTGAGATTTGGGCTTTGATATTTAGCCATTAGCCATTAGCCATTGGGTATTGGAATTTGGGATTTTGGTATTTGAGTTTTAGCCCTCATTTTCCTCTTCGTCCTTCTTTTTTTTCTTCTTTTTCTTTTTCTTCTTTTTCTTCTTCTTGACTTCCTTTTCGTCAAAATCTCCTTTGATCATCTCCTTGATCTTTGTCATGTCGTTCTTAGAGATCAGCTCTTCCAATTCCTTAAAATGGGTATCATCCAACTTTTTCATGGCCTGTTGGCGATCAAAAGAGCGCTCATACCTCACTTTTAAGAGCTCTTCTTTTTTATCGAAATACGAATTGAGGTATTGCTTGATGATCTCTTTCTGAAAATCGTCAGCCTCTAAAGTCGTGATAAAATTGGCAATGTATTCGTCTTTGCGCTCTTCAATTAAGCGCTGGTATTTGGCGATTTCTTCTTCCGTGGGTTCTCTGGGGACAATAGGGTTACCCATTCTATCCCGTCTTTGGGCATAACTGCTAAAGCCTAAAAGAAGGGCTAGTGCGATTAAGATGAGCTTTTTCATGAGTTCTTATTTTTGTTGAAATTCTTATTTGTCTTTGTATTGCTGTTAGTTGCTGTAAACTTAAAAAATTTTGTCATTTCGACAGAGCGAGGAACGAGTGACGAGAAATCTCAGGTTCAGCACCGCTAAATAACATTGTTTTGTTCTGTAAAACACTATATAATGTGATGTCTCACTTGCTTCACAAGATACTTTCAATCAAAATAGTATTTTGATTTCAGTAGGGGTTCGACATGACAATCTGAGTCATTTCGACGGAACAATCCCGATAGCTATCGGGACTCGGAATGACATGCTTTTATGTTTTATTTTAACCTGTTTTGTTCTATCATTAATTAAATAATATTTAATATCAATTCCTTTGGCCGACCAATAACGGCTTTACTACCGTTGACCACAATGGGTCGTTCAATAAGCTTAGGATGTGTTACCATAGCTTCAATAATCGCTTCATCCGAAAGAGTTTGGCCTTTATAGTCCGACTTCCAAATGGCTTCATTTTTACGGACCAGTTCAATAGGCTTTAGGCCTAATTTAGCGATAATAGCCTCTAAATCGGCTTTAGACAACGGATCGTCCAAATATTTGATGACTTCAAAAGCTTGGCCTGTTCCTTCTAAAAGGGCTAAGCCTTCTCTAGACTTGCGGCATCTTGGATTGTGGTAAATACTTATCATAGCTAGTTCCGGATCAAATGATGTCTTTTAAATTGTTATAGAATATGTTTTCAATTGCTCGATCAATTGTTTTGGGGATTCAAAATGTATGCCATTAATGCCCAAAGTTTCTGCGGCCTCTATATTTCTGAGGTTATCATCAATAAATATGGCTTGTTCTGCCGTAATATCAAAACGCTTTAAGGTAATCTCATAAATATCCTTAAAAGGCTTTCTGGTTTTTTCTTCCCCTGAAACAATAATGCCTTCAAACCAATGCAAAAACTCAAATGTATCAAGGGCAATAGGAAAGGTCTCATGGCTCCAATTGGTCAAGGCCACCACTTTATAATCAGGATGATCAATAAACCGTTTTAAAATGGTCACTGTATCCTCAATAGCACCACCAAGCATCTCTACCCAACGGCCATAGAACATGCGAATTAGCTCCTCATGTTCTGGAAATAAAGCAATGCGTTCCTCAGTTGCTTTTTGCATGGGATAGCCAGCATCTTGATTTTCGTTCCAATCCGAAGTACACACATGATCGAAAAACCATTGCATCTTTTCGCGGTCACCTTCAAACACATCTAGGTATACGTATTCGGGATTCCAGTCGATTAAAACGCCTCCCAGGTCAAATATGATTGTGTTTATCTTCATTTTTTCTTTATTAGCTTTTGGGCTTTGGCTCTTGGGTTTTGGCCATTAGCTCTTAGCTGTTTGTTTTTAATAATTTAAGTTCCTTAATCTTCAATTATGTTTACTACATTAACTCCTAACTCCTAACTCCTAACTCCTAACGTCAATCCTCAACCCGTTGCCCCATCATCATCAAATAAGCCTTTAAAAAGGGTTCGATATCGCCATCCATCACCGCATCTACATTGCCAGTTTCATGGGCCGTACGTACGTCTTTTACCAATTTATAGGGTTGCATCACATAGTTTCGGATCTGGCTTCCCCATTCAATCTTCATTTTATTGGCTTCAATATCGTCACGTTGAGCCATTTGCTTTTGCAGTTCTATCTCATACAATTGTGACTTCAGCATCTGAAGGGCTCTTGCGCGATTATCGTGCTGCGATCGTGTTTCTGAACATTGGATTTGTATGCCCGTGGGTTTATGGACCAATTGGACTTTAGTCTCGACCTTATTCACGTTCTGACCACCAGCACCACTTGAACGCGCTGTGGTGATTTCGATATCGGCGGGATTGATGTCGATTTCAATGGAATCGTCCACCAAAGGATAGACATAGACCGAAGCAAAACTGGTATGGCGTTTGGCATTGCTATCAAAAGGGGATATACGCACCAAGCGGTGTACGCCGTTTTCTCCCTTAAGCCAGCCAAAGGCGTAATCGCCTTCAATTTCTAGGGTAACCGTCTTTATACCGGCAACATCGCCTTCCTGATGGTTGAGCTCTTTGACTTTAAAACCGCTTTTCTCGGCATACATCAAATACATACGCATCAACATGCTGGCCCAATCGCAAGACTCAGTACCACCTGCACCTGCGGTAATCTGTAAGACCGCACTTAAGCTGTCTCCTTCTTCCGAAAGCATGTTTTTAAATTCCAGCTTTTCGATCGCATTCACTGCCTTGTCAAAACGCGCTTCCACATTTTCCATAGGGGCTTCTCCTTCTTTGAAGAATTCGTAGAGGACTTCTAAATCTTCAAACAGGGTTTTAGCTGTGTCAAAATCATTGACCCAGCTCTTTTTTTCTCGAATGGATCGCATGACCTGTTCCGCTTTTTTAGAGTCATTCCAAAAATTGGGATCGAAGGTCTGCTCTTCTTCGTTAGCGATTTCTATAAGTTTGGCATCTAAGTCAAAGATACTGTCTAAGTGCGTCTAGACGGGAATTAAGATCTTTTAGTTGATCAGATGTTATCATAAAATTTATTGTATTTCTGCAAATATAAGTCCTCGTCTGAAAGCCACCATAACTTTGAATCGGTTTTTTAGAAATTCCGTAGTTTTATGATTCAATTTTTTGAACATGAATAAACTAGCGCTCCTCACGTTATTTTTAGTTATCAGTTTTCAGGTTAATGCCCAAATATTAGGCAAGAAAAATTTGAAATCCTATGAGGGTTATTTCGACTTTTATTACGAGGCGTCCACCGACAAGATTTACCTTAAAGTCGAACGTCTCAACAGTGAATTTCTTTACGTCAATTCCTTGGCTTCGGGTGTAGGTAGCAATGATATTGGATTGGATCGTGGGCAGTTGGGTAATGAGCGCGTGGTTTATTTTCAGAAAGCGGGAAACAAATTGTTATTGGTTCAGCCCAACTTAAACTATAGAGCGAATACCGAAAATACCCTAGAAAAGAAGAGTATAGAGCAAGCCTTTGCTAAGTCCGTATTATTTGGGTTTAAGATTTTATCTCAAGATAAGGATGAATATATCATTGACCTGACTCCATTTTTGATGCAAGATGCCCATGGGGTGTCTAATCGTCTAAAGGGTAGGAAAGAGGGCACTTATAAAATCGATGCTTCTAAAAGTGCTTTGGCTTTGGAACGCACTAAAGCCTTTCCACAAAATGTGGAGTTCGAAGCGCTACTGACCTTTAAGGGACAGCCTACAGGCAGAAATTTACGGACGGTGAGTCCAACAGCTTCGTTGGTGACCGTAATTCAGCATCATTCGTTTGTAGAACTACCTGATGATAATTATCAGCCACGCGTTTTTGATCCGCGTAGCGGTGCTATTTCCATGTCTTATATGGATTATGCGACCCCGATTCAGGAGCCTATCAGGAAACGCTTTATTATTCGACATCGTTTGGAAAAGAAAAATCCTAAGCAAAAGCGCAGTGAGGCCAAGGCACCTATTATCTATTATTTGGATCCCGGGACTCCAGAGCCGGTCCGTTCGGCTTTGCTCGATGGTGCGGGTTGGTGGAACGAAGCCTTTGAGGCCATTGGCTTTAAGGATGCCTTTCAGGTAAAATTATTGCCCGAAGATGCAGATCCTATGGATTGTCGTTACAACGTCATTCAGTGGGTACACCGTTCTACGCGCGGTTGGAGCTATGGTGGTAGTGTGGTGGATCCTAGAACGGGTGAAATCATTAAAGGGCATGTCAGTTTAGGCAGTTTGCGCATACGTCAGGATTTTATGATTGCCCAAGCCTTAATGAATATCCCTTTTGCCAAAGACGATAATAATTACCAACCCATGTTAGAGATGGCATTGGCCAGGATTCGCCAGTTGAGCGCTCACGAAGTGGGACATACCCTAGGGTTTGTCCATAATTTTGCTGCCAGTACCAATACTAGAGCTTCAGTAATGGATTATCCGCATCCACAAATTGAACTGACCAAGGGCAAGATCGATCTCAGCAAGGCTTATGCGACGGGTATTGGAGATTGGGATAAGGTGACGGTGGCCTACAGCTATTCTGAATTTGATAAAAAAACCGATGAAAAAGCGGCTTTAAACCGTATTTTAAAGCAAGCTCAGGATAAAGGTCTACGGTTTATTTCGGATGCTGATGCCCGAGCTGCAGGTGGGGCACACGCTTTAGCGCATTTATGGGATAATGGGAGTGATGCTGCAGAGGAATTGGATAAGGTTTTAACGGTAAGACAAAAAGCGATTCAGAATTTTTCTAAAGATAATATGAGAAGCTATGAGCCCTATTCGGTTTTAGAGGACGTGTTTGTGCCTTTGTATTTTTTTCATCGTTATCAGGTAGAAGCGGCTACCAAAGTGATTGGCGGATTGGATTATAATTATGCCGTAAAAGGGGATGGGCAGGTGACGACAAGACCTATCGTGTTAAAAGAACAACAAAAAGCACTTGATGCCATCTTAAAGACACTTGATGCGGAGACCTTGGCTATTCCAAAAAATAAGTTAGCGCTGTTTCCACCAAGGGCTTATGGCTATGGTCGTAGCAGAGAGTCCTTTAAGGGCAAAACCGGTGTGGCTTTCGACCCCTTAAGTGCGGCGAATACGGCTAGTGATATGACCCTACGCTTTTTATTGCATCCCCAGCGCGCCAATCGATTGGTATTGCAAAAGGGCTTGGATGCAAAACAGTTGAGCTTGGAAACGCTTATTGAAGCCCTATTAAAAGTATCCTTCGAAAATAAAGAAGCCGATGGGTATTTATCAGATATTCAACATCAGGTCAATGCCAATGTTTTAAAATATTTGATGAATTTGGCCATCAATGAAGAGAGCTATTTTCAAACCAAGGCCATAGCGAACAAGGCTATTATGGAGCTTTCAAAAATGATGACAAAGACCGATGCCTATAGTCTTCAGTACCAGATGATGATTAAGGCATTTTACGAACATCCCGAAAAATTTAAGATACCGGCATCGCCCAAGATTCCTGATGGTTCACCTATAGGCCATAGTAGCTGTAGCTATATCGACTAAATAAAAGAATTTCTTGAAACCAACTATCCCCAGGGCAAGCTACAGGGGTATTTCGCTGGTTTCATTTTGGTCTTAAGGATCAAAAAAACAAAATTCTGTTATTTAGATTCCCGTTTTCACGGGAATGACAATTTCAACGGAAACCCCGATGCAAGCATCGGAGAATTCTTTTTGATTAAAATAGCATGAGTTCGATATATTTATAAATATACACACTTAATTATCAATTAGTTAATAAAATATAAGAACCTTGTCATTACGAACGAAGCATGAGGAGGAATCTCATTATCCTGAGATTTAGCTGCGCTGAACCTTACGGTTTAGCTATGCTGAATCTAAAGATTTCTCGTCAAAACAACTATAGCTAATTAACATATGTTAATTTAGACTAGGATTATTAAGCATATATTTGCGTTCCATATAGCTAACTTTCTGTGAAGAATTTATAAACTAGCTTAATAGCATTTGAAAGCATCTCTTTAAGAGATGCTTTTTTTCTGTCTATATCTCACATGGGATTTTGCCAGCAATACATTCTATAGTTGCCAATCATTCAATATATTTAGGCTCTAAAATAGAAAGGCAATGACAATAGACTTACGAAGTGATACGGTCACCAAACCCACCGAGGGTATGCTGGAGGCGATGCTTTCAGCAGCAGTAGGTGATGACGTTTATAAGGAAGATCCTTCCGTGAATGCTTTAGAAGCGCGATTGGCTGAGATGTTCGGAAAGGATGAGGCGCTGTTTTTTCCAACGGGGAGTATGGCCAATCAAGCCGCTTTAAAGCTACATACCAATCCCGGGGAACAGGTCATTTGCGATAAGTACGCTCATATCTATAATTACGAAGGAGGCGGTGCCTCCTTTAACAGTGGGATATCTTGTAAGCTCATTGACGGCCATAGAGGAATGTTTACGGCAGCTCAGGCTGAAGCGTCCATTAATCCTCCAGATTTTTATCACAGTCCCTTAACCTCCTTAATCGCCATTGAAAATACAACCAACAAGGGTGGTGGTGCCTGTTGGGATTTTGAGGAGTTGAAGCTTATTAGAGCCGTAGCGGATCAGCATCATTTAGGCTACCATTTAGATGGCGCTAGACTTTGGAATGCCTTAGTCCTTAAAGGGGAGAGTCCAAAACAGTACGGCGCGCTTTTCGACACCATTTCTGTGTGTTTAAGTAAAGGTTTAGGTTGTCCTATTGGATCGGTACTTATTGGAGACAAGGCATTGATGCAAAAGGCGATACGGGTTCGGAAAATTCTCGGTGGTGGTATGCGACAGGTGGGGTATTTGGCAGCAGCGGGCTTATATGCATTAGATCATCATGTAGAACGTCTTAAGGACGATCATGCCAAGGCTGCAGACATAGGAAAGGTCTTAGCGCAATTAGCATTTGTAAAGAAAGTAGAACCCATAGAAACCAATATTATCATCTTTGAATTGGAGGATGCTATTGATGAAACGGTCTTTTTAAATACCTTAAGCGCGAAGGATATTCATATTATTGGTATGGGGAGCAACAAATTACGAATTGTAACGCATCTCGACTATTCGGATGATATGCACACGAGCTTACTCAAGACTTTAAAGGAGATATAAGACCGAGGGTTTATTTTAATAGAAAAGCCCGTGTTTTATGGTAATTTCAATTTATAAAAGTAAAAAGGAGACCATTGGTCTCCTTTACTTTTATATTATTGCACTAAGCACTATATATGTAATATGTTAGTGTTAGGGGTTGAATTTATTTTATGCGGGGTGTTTAACTACCACCACCAGCACCAGTGATGTGGAGGTTCGTATTCACATAGTTCACCACCATGTGTGCTTGTTCCGCCTACAACTTCTATGACACCACGTTTGTAACCTGGTCCAATTTTCAAATGACAATCTGTTCTGAATTTGGTGTAGTAACAGTGACCAACATAGACGTAAATCCACTTGCCAAATGTACCATTATGATTTGCTCCGTTTACAGAGATTTCTTCGTGTGGCTGTACAACATTATCATATATCTTAACTGCATAATGCGTATTCTCATAACGCTGATACAAACGCACTCTGTAGTCATGATGCCAATCCCACTTAAATGTGATATGGTTGACTTTACCATAGCAATCCTCACACTCTTCTTCACCCTCAGGTATGTGTTTAACGATTAATAAGGCTTGTTTATTTTCAAAATCTTCAGGAATAAGGAGTAATCCTAACTTATCACCACATCCAGGTGTATATCCTTCACCATTGGCTATTGCAGCAGCAACGATTTCATCACCTAAAGCATTATCAGCATCAATATCCCAATCTCCTGGGTTAGGTGTTAAGAAATCCGTAAAATCGTTAATGAAAGGATCTTCAATAAGTGTCCAAATAGCATATTGTACATGGCCATAAGTGTAAGGTGCTCCGTCAGTCTCAATATTATTTAATATCCAGTTGACTTTATCGAAGTTTTGAGGATTTGCATAAACGCCCTCAAATGCACCACCAGGTAAAACAGTGGCATCGTAGCTAGAAACTACTGTAAAATCTAAGAAATCATCGTCTTCATTAAGACTAGGTAATCTGTCAGAACAATAAGCTTGAATCACATCGCCACCATCTATGGAGATATCGAAATAAGCATTAGTTCCTGGTTTGTTGACAACTTCAACGTTTACAGTGGTATCAAAGCCTGTGTGTAGCAAATCTGCTACGCAATCATCAGAGTTTGATGTTTTTGCAAAAGCTTGAACTAGCTGTTCACTGTTCTCGTTAAAAAGTAATTCATCTTTTTCGAGTAATCCGTCGGATACGACCTCGCCGTTTTCAAATCGTAAATCGGCGCCTTGACTTTCTTCTTGTTGTATTGTTTCTTCGGTAGATTCATTCTGACACCCAGCAAGAATCAATAAAAAACAAAACAAGGTTAGTTTTGTAAAATGTTTCATAATTAAAATTAGGTTAATAGCACTTATTTAATAATAACTACGAAAGTATTTGTTAAATTAATTAACACAGAATAAAATTGACAAAAGATTCATTTTATTAGTTAAATAGATGAAACTCAAATTTCACCGATGTAATTTCATATCACAGACATCCTAGTCGAATCTTTACTTACCCTAGCTTTTTCATGGGATAAGCAAGTAAGTTTTTCGTCAGAATAACCTTATAATGTTTCAATTAGTCGATGAAACTTTTCATTTGTATTTTAATGACTAATTTTGGCGCTTTCAGATGTATTATGGTATAATTATCTGAAAATAAAGATTATGCTCAAACTATCTAATAGCTTATTTTAAATTGAAATCTAATCTCAAAAACATTTCTGTTTTAATACCTGATGGTGAATCTACACTGTTGTACAATGTCGTATACAGTTTTTCACTCATACGGCACGTGCGGATTTATGTCATGTCGTCGCATAGACAGATCTTTTTTAAATATTCTAAACGAAATAATTGCCTTAAGTCTTCGAGATATGTTAAAAAATTTCTGTTTTACCCAGAGACAACAGACGAAAATTGGATAAATCATATTAATCAAACCGTAGAGGACTTTAATATAGATATCATTATGCCAATTTTTGATGATGGTGCGGAAAGGATTATTAGGAATGCAGAGTATCTAAAACATAAAGCAAAGCTTTGTCCCTTGCCTAATCTTTCCAATTTTTTAACAGCTAGGCATAAAGATCGGCTTTATACACATCTTGAGTCTCATGATTTACCTGCCCCCAAGAGTTTTGTTTCTGATCACCTCCATAAACCTAATTCAATAGACTTAGACTTTCCTATTATCGCCAAACCTGTGGTAGGTTTTGAAGGTGGTCAAGGCGTAAAATTATTGGAAAATGAAAGGGCAATTGATGATTATATGAAAGTATATGGAGATAGTAAGATATTGTTTCAGGAATACATTAGAGGTTATGACATGAGTTGCAATGTTTTGTGCTCAGAGGGTGAAGTTCTGGCCTACACCATGCAAAAGGCCGCTACAAGTGAAGAAGGTAAAGTTACGCCTCAATTTGAATTCAGCTTCGTTAATGAGAAGTCTTTACTTTTAACTTTGAAGAAGCTCATGAAAAGTTTAGAATGGTCAGGTGTTGCAAATATCGATTTTCGCTACGATTACAAGGATAGACAATTTAAAGTTATAGAAATCAACACAAAATTTTGGCTAAATACAGAGGCCTCTGCTTTAGCAGGCGTTAATTTCCCCTATTTATACTGCTTATTATCATTAGGCAAAAAGATTGAGTTTCGAGAAGCGAAAGAAATGACCTTCTTACATCTTAACGCATTAATAAAGCGTCTAAAGAAAACACCTGTTTTTATATTTAAAACGGGTTATTTAAAGCATAACACACCCTTACTTTTCGCCATCAAGGATCCTTTGGTACTTGTATGCAAGTTTTTTTGGAGAACCAATAACATCATAAGTTTAAGGCGACAAAAAAGAAAGGCCCTGCTATAGTGATTGGCATAAGATACTGTAGCTCAGTATGCAAATAATATGAAACAGGTTACAGCAGAATCAAAGAATATTGCTCAAATCCTACTCAGATTATCTACAATTAAAGCTTAGAATCGCATAAGGTATTTACAAAACACCATTGCTCTTATTTGAACATATCCATTCCTGGAATATTGGGCATACCTTCCTTGGCAACTGCTGCTATTTCAGCTTCATTAACACTTGTGGCTTTTTCAATAGCTTTGTTAAGCGTTAAGATTAAATAATCTTCGAGCATGTCTTTATCCTCTAAGAGTTCGTCATCTATAGTAATAGACTTAATCGTTCTGTTTGCTGTAATCGTGACTTTTAATTTTTCGTCATTACTGTTTTCGTCAATCAAAACAGAATTTAAGCGTTCTTTGGTCGCTTCAACTTTTTTCTGAGCCTCTTTTAACTTGCTCATCATACCCATCATGTCTCCAAACATATCTTTGTCGTTTAAAAATTACCGTACAAAATTACTAAATTGCGCCTCTTTTTAAATCATTTTTTCTTAAAACACATGACAGGGACTTCGAGTAATACACCACCATCAGCCAAAAAAAAGGCTTATACCTTAGAAAAGCATGGCGATGTGCGTATTGATAATTATTTCTGGATGAATGATAGAGAGGATTCGGAAGTCATTGCTTATCTCAATGCTGAGAATGCCTATTGCGATTTACAAATGGCTCATACCAAGGACTTTCAGAACGATTTGTTTGAAGAAATGAAAGCAAGAATAAAGGAAGATGATAGTTCTGTTCCATATAAATACAATGGTTATTGGTACATTACCAGATTTGAAAAAGGAAAGGATTATCCCATTTACACGCGAAAAAAAGGCACTTTAGACCAGACCGAAGAGTTGTTGTTTGATTGTAATGCCATGGCCGAAGGACAACCCTATTTTAAATTGGTCGGTATTAGTATTAGTCCCGATAACAAGTTGGTATCCTTTGGAGTCGATATAACTGGAAGGCGACAATATACCATTCGAGTCAAGGACATAAAAACCCAAGACTTATGGTCTGATGAAATCGAAAATACCACAGGCTCTTCAAGTTGGGCCAATGATAATAAAACATTGTTCTATACCAAGAAAGATGAGGTCACCCTTAGGGCTTATCAGATCTACAAGCACCAACTCGGAAAAAAAGAGGATGTGTTAATGTTTGAAGAGGCCGATGACACGTTCGGAACTACGGTTTATAAATCCAAATCCAGAAAATACCTTATCATCGCGTGTTACAGTACCTTAACTAACGAGTATCACATTCTCAATGCCGATACACCAGAAGCACAATTCGAAGTATTCCAACCACGTGTTAGGGGACTAGAATACAGTATGGCGCATTATAAGGAGCACTTCTATATCTTGACCAATAAAGATAAGGCCACCAATTTTAAGCTGATGAAGTGTCTTGAAAATGAGAGGGCTTTTACAAATTGGGAAGATGTCATTCCGCATAGGGATGATGTACTCCTTGAAAATATTGATATTTTTAAAGAGTATCTGGTCATCAGTGAGCGCCATAATGGGCTTAATCGCTTGCGGATTAAACGATGGGATGGTACCGAGGACTACTATTTGCCCTTTAACAATGAAACCTATACCGCATTTACAAGTACCAATGTTGATTTTGATACGGAGCTGTTGAGATACGCTTACAATTCCCTGACCACGCCGGCGTCCGTGATAGAATTCAATATGCGGACTCAAAAGAAAGTGGTACTTAAAGAACAAGAGGTATTGGGTGGCCATTTCAATAAAGACAATTATATATCGGAACGTATTTGGGCCACTGCTGAGGATGGTACAAAAATCCCGATGAGTTTAGTGTACAAAAAGGGAATTGAACAAGATGGCAACAACCCCTTATTGCAATATGCCTATGGGAGTTACGGTTCAACCGTAGACCCTTACTTCTCATCAATCCGCTTGAGTTTGTTGGATCGCGGTTTTATCTATGTCATTGCACATGTTCGGGGAGGTGAATATTTGGGTCGTCAATGGTATGAAGATGGCAAATTGCTCCATAAGCAAAATACCTTTAAAGATTTTATCGCTTGCTCTAAGCATTTAATTAGTGAGAAATATACCTCGGCTATGCACCTTTATGCCATGGGAGGGAGTGCTGGTGGTTTGTTGATTGGTGCTGTCATCAATGAAGCGCCTGAACTTTACAATGGAGTTATTGCGGCGGTTCCTTTTGTCGATGTGGTCACCACAATGCTCGACGATTCCATTCCATTAACTACAGGGGAATATGATGAGTGGGGCAATCCTAACGACAAATCTTATTATGAGTATATGAAGTCCTATTCACCGTACGACAATATTGGGCCAAAAGGATATCCCAATATATTGGTGACAGCGGGCTTACACGATTCTCAAGTACAATATTGGGAACCAGCAAAATGGGTGGCTAAACTCAGGGAATTGAAGACCGATTCTAACCAATTATATTTAAAGACAAATATGGATGCAGGGCATGGTGGGGCATCGGGCCGTTTTGAAAGTCTAAAGGAAGATGCAGAGGAATTTGCTTTTCTTTTAGATTTAGAAGGTATTTTGAGCTAATTAAAAAAAAAGTATTAGTTTTGCGAGGTTTTAGAGTGTGTTTTTTTTCGCACTTGATTAAATAGCATTTATGGACAACAACAAAAATGTATTTGATAACGTACTGCAACTCATTGGTAGTACTCCACTTATCAAACTCAATAGGATGACCGCAGGCTACGACGGTGATTTTTATGCTAAAGTAGAGGCATTTAATCCAGGTCATTCTTCCAAAGATAGAATTGCATTACACATCATAGAAGAAGCTGAGCGCCAAGGGATTTTAACTCCAGGTGATACCATTATTGAGACGACTTCGGGTAATACGGGTTTTAGTATTGCTATGGTTAGTATCATTAAAGGATATGAATGTATTTTAGCTGTAAGTTCTAAATCGTCTGCGGATAAAATTGACATGTTAAAGTCGATGGGGGCAAAAGTTTATGTTTGTCCGGCGCATGTCAATGCCGATGATCCAAGATCTTACTATCAGGTAGCGAAGCGACTTCACGAAGAAATAAAAGGCTCTATATATATCAATCAGTATTTTAACCAATTAAATATTGATGCACATTATCACACAACGGGCCCAGAGATTTGGGACCAAACTAACGGTGGGATCACTCATTTGGTAGCTTGTAGTGGTACAGGTGGAACTATTTCAGGGGTCGCCAAGTTTCTAAAGGAGCAAAATCCAGATGTGAAGATTATAGGTGTGGATGCTTATGGATCCGTGTTGAAGAAGTATCACGAAACCCGAGAATTTGACGATAAAGAGATTTATCCATACCGTATTGAAGGTTTGGGTAAGAACTTGATTCCAACAGCTACGGATTTTGATCTTATCGACACTTTTGTAAAGGTGACAGATGAAGAAAGTGCGCATACGGCACGAGAAATTTCCAATACTGAGGGCCTCTTTGTCGGTTATACAAGTGGTGCGGCCATGCAAGCTTTAAAGCAACTCAATGAAGAAGGGGAGTTTAAACCTACAGACAAGGTGGTCGTGATATTCCCAGATCATGGTTCGCGATATATGAGTAAGGTTTACAGCGATAAATGGATGGCTGACCAAGGCTTTTTCGATAGTCAAAATGAGGTATCTACAACCATTGAATACATAAAATAATAGAACTAACTAACTGTGGAGCCTACTGCTTATGTGGTAGGCTTTTTTATGTTTAAAAGTAAGTGAATAGTTGGGGAAAATATTATTATGCAGAAATCACAGAATTAACTACTTTTGCACACACTAGCAAAACTAAAATAAAACTAAAAAGAATCTGTTCAATTTATTGTTATAGATTTGAGGATTAATGGCAAACGCAAGGTATGAAGGATTTATTTGAAAAGATTTACAGAGATAAAGGACCTTTAGGAAAATGGGCATCCCAAGCAGAGGGCTATTTTGTTTTCCCAAAGTTGGAAGGTGAGATTTCTAATAGAATGAAATTCCAAGGCAAAGAGGTGATTACCTGGAGTATTAATGACTATTTAGGTCTAGCGAATCATCCCGAAGTGCGGAAAGTTGATGCAGAAGCTGCCGCAGCCTATGGCTCCGCTTACCCGATGGGCGCACGTATGATGTCTGGGCATACGGATTTGCACGAGCAATTACAGAATGAGTTGGCCGAGTTTGTGAGTAAAGAAGCGGCTTATCTTTTAAATTTTGGCTATCAGGGTATTATGTCTACCATAGATGCGCTTGTCGCTAAAGACGATATTATTGTTTATGATGTCGATGCCCATGCATGTATTATAGATGGGGTACGACTGCATATGGGTAAACGTTTTACTTATAAGCATAATGATGTTGCCAGCTTGGAAAAAAACCTTGAGCGTGCGACTAAGATGGCTGAGCAAACCGGAGGAGGTATATTAGTCATATCTGAAGGGGTATTTGGTATGCGTGGTGAACAGGGCCGTTTAAAAGAAATTGTAGACCTAAAAAAGAAATATAATTTTAGATTTTTAGTCGATGATGCCCATGGTTTTGGAACCTTGGGTGCTACTGGTGCCGGTGCAGGAGAGGAGCAAGGTGTACAAGACGGCATAGATGTGTACTTTGCTACATTTGCGAAATCCATGGCCAGTACAGGGGCTTTTATTGCTGGAGATCAAGAGATTATCGACTATTTAAAGTACAACTTGCGTTCTCAAATGTTCGCAAAGTCTTTACAGATGCAATTGACCGTTGGAGCGCTTAAGCGTTTGGAAATGTTGCGTACAATGCCAGAACTGAAGAAAAACCTTTGGACTATAGTTGACGCCTTACAATCTGGATTAAAGGAGCGCGGTTTCGATATTGGTACAACACAAAGTTGTGTGACTCCGGTATATCTTAAGGGAAGTATTCCAGAGGCTATGGCCCTAGTTAAAGACCTTCGTGAAAATCATGGAATCTTCTGTTCCATAGTGGTTTATCCGGTGATACCTAAAGGCTTGATTTTACTGCGAATGATTCCTACGGCGACACATACTTTAGAAGATGTGAAGGCCACCTTAGATGCCTTTGATGCGATTAGGGACCGATTACAAAACGGGACGTATCGAAGAATGTCTGCAGCCTTAATTGCAGCGATGGGAGAATAATAACTGTTTTACAACATATATAAAGCCTGAACAATGTTCGGGCTTTTTTTATGCAATAGGTTTACTCATCGTACAGCGTCTTTTATGAACCTGTGGGTTAAAGTGTTTCCATATCTGATGGATGGCTGTATTATCTGCGAGTTCAGGGCCTCTGATACATTCTTGCACGCCTTTTTTGGCGAACTCCTTGTAAAACTCATTAAATATAATGGCTGTAACACCTTTATTCTGGTATTCGGGTAAAATTCCGATTAAATAAAAAGTCACCGATTTAGAATGCTTTTTGGCCTTTATAATGTGCCTGAAACCAAAAGGAAAGAGCTTGCCGTTCATTTTTTGTAAGGCCTCTGCATAAGAGGGCGTTACAATAGCAAATGCGATTAATTTATTCGTATTATCGACAACGAACTTTACATATTCAGGATTTAAAAAGGGCAAAAACTTCTTCTTAAAATAAGCCTTTTGTTCAGGATTAATCGCTACAAATGAAGATAACTTGGCATGGGATGTTTCAAAAACATCAAACATTTCATCGGCATAGACCATGATCTCTTTAGAGGACTTAAAATCTAGCGCCTCTAATTTGTATCGACGCTTAATAAGATCCTGAATTTTTGTAAATGTTTCAGGTTTTATATCGCTGAAGGAGAACTTGCTTTCGACATATTCTTTGGATAGTTCTAAGCCATAGGCCTTGTAGTGTTCTTGGTAATAAGGGTAATTATACCAGGTAATCATAGTACCGATATGATCAAAACCTTCGGTCATGACGCCCACTTTATCTAAATTGGAAAATCCCACAGGGCCTTCAATAAACTCTAAGCCTTCTTTCTTGCCAATTTCAGTGATTTTATCTAGTAAAGCCTTCGATACCTCATTATCGTCTTCAAAATCAAACCAACCAAAACGCATTTTCTTAATGCCTTGTTGTTTAACCTCTATCCAATTGATGATAGCGGCAATTCGCCCAACTATTTCACCATCCCTGTAGGCTAAAAAAAACTTGGCCTCCGCGTCGTGAAAAACGGGGTTTTTGTCTTTGTCGAAAGTCTTTAATTCCTGGTCAATAATAGGAGGTACCCAGTATTTTGATCCATCATAAAGCGCAAATGGAAACTTTACAAATGCTTTGAGGCCTTTTTTAGATGTAACTTCTTTAATTGTAATCATGCAGTAATCTATATTCCATCGGGATCGAAATCGTCAGCCTTTTTCTTCTTGTTTTTGTTTCGTCTCTTTTTACGCTTGCCTTCTTCTTTAGCAGAATTGCCATTATCGATTTTTTTGTCCTTGTGAAAATCCAAACGGTAAGAAGCTCCAAATGCAATATTAAAAACAGAAGGGGTGTCTTTTGTATTAAAAGCAATATTAGCATCGAGCTGAAAGTCCTTACTCCAAAGGTAGGCGCCACCAAGCCTAAAGATATTATCTGCATAAAAATCACTACTGATACCTTGGGCTTCACCAAAGACCACCCATTGTTGGGTAAACGAATGAGTTAGTGTGAAAATATATTGGAAGTCCGAAAAATCGGATCCAATTCTATCTTTTATCAAGTTCATGACGAAAACCCAGCCGCCATTAAAGTTATTTTGGGTAGCGATCATTACTTTAGGACTTATACCTTCAACATCTGGTGCCGTGTAAGGATTATTTTCGGTATCAAAATTCGCCCCTACATAAACCGCAACTGCCGGGATTAGGGATTTCCATTGAAACTTTCTGTTGGCGTGATAACTGTATAAATTAGGTTTGGCTTCCTCCGCATTTTTGTAAGGGTCGTAAACCAAGTACTTGGCTCCAAGGGTGAGGTTTCTAAAATTAGCGCGCTTGTCTTCAAAAGGAACCGCACCACTATTAAAGGTTTGAGTGTCATTCTGATATACACCATCTAATTGCACTTCTAATTGCTCAAATAACAAGCCATAACGCACGGCAAAATCCAAGCCAAAACCTGAAACCTCATAGTTTAAAGGCGTGTGTTCTTCCTTAACCGTAAAGGCGCCAGCTTCGAATTGTACCACATTGGTACCTACCGAAAACGCACTTTCCGAGAGCCCAGGACGATTAGAGTTGATCACCTCGGTGTATTGGGCATAAACGGTGGAATAGGTTAAAATGATGAGAAGGGTAAAAATAGATTGGAGTCTTTGCATTTCCTTTGGTTTAAATTCAAATATAGATATTTTATACTTTTTTTAAGTATTTATAACGGATTATAAACAAGTATAATTGTATTTTTGATTATTACTTTGATATATGCAAGAAGCTTCTGTAATGGGATTATTACGCACATTATTAATTATTCTACTGATTTGGTTTGGCTTAAAAATATTGGCTAGACTTTTTGCACCATTTCTTATGCGCTTTGTCGCCAAGAAAGCGGAAGAACGCTTCGGGCAACAATTTGGAGGTTTTCAGAACCAAGCCCAGCAACGTGAAGCACAAAAAAGAAAGGAAGGCGAGACGGTTATAGACAAGATGCCGCAACAACAAAAAAGCTCTAATGACAAGGTAGGGGAATATATCGATTACGAAGAGATTGATTGATATAAGTCGTGGTATATTCCAGAATTTTGTTAAAAATTGACTACTTTTCCGAATCAATAATATAGCCATTTTCATGTCATTTTCCCTTAAACGTTTGTTGCCACATATCCTTGTATTAGTTGGTTTTGTGGTACTGTCTTTAGCTTATTTTAGCCCAGTATTACAAGGCAAAAAAATATTCCAGAGCGATATCATGCACTATATTGGCATGGCCCAGCAGCAAAAAGAGTTTGCAAAGACCACAGGCGAAGAAACCTACTGGACCAACAGTGCTTTTGGAGGTATGCCCACCTATCAATTGGGCGCAAAATATCCGCACAACTATATTAAAAAACTGGATTTAAGCTTACGTTTTTTACCAAGACCGGCCGATTATCTGTTCTTGTATTTCCTTAGTTTTTATATCCTATTATTGGCCTTAAAGGTCGATTTTAGACTGGCGGGACTCGGTGCTCTGGCGTTCGGGTTTTCTACCTATCTGATTATTATTCTCGGTGTAGGGCATAATGCCAAGGCCCATGCTATTGCTTATATGCCCATGGTTTTGGCGGGCATTATACTCACCTTTAGGAAAAAGTATATCCTCGGATTTTTATTAACGGTTGTTGCCCTGGGGTTAGAGATTGTAGCGAACCATTTTCAGATGACCTATTATCTGCTGTTTCTTGTTATTGTATTGGGCATTGCCTACTTGGTCGATGCCTACAGGAAAAAGCTACTACCGCATTATTTTAAATCTGTTGGATTATTATCCCTTGCGGCCATACTCGCTGTTGGGCTTAATGCTACCAACATCATGGCGACGCAAGAATATGCCAAGGAAAGCACGCGTGGCAAAAGTGAATTGACCATCAATCCGGATGGTTCGGAAAAGGAAGCTACGGATGGATTGAGCAGGGCGTATATTACGGAGTATAGCTATGGATTGGCCGAGACCTTTAATTTGTTTATCCCAAAATTTATGGGAGGTGGCAATTCTGAAGATGTGGGCAAGGATTCCAATATTTATAAAACTTATGTGACAATGGGTGCCTCTCCCATAGAAGCATTAGAAGTTTCCAAAAATGCACCGATGTATTGGGGCAATCAAACCATCGTTGAGGCACCAGCTTATGTTGGTGCTGTTGTTATTTTTCTTTTTGTACTAGGCTTGTTTTTGGTAAAGGGTCGGTTAAAGTGGTGGTTATTAGGTGGGGTATTATTGTCATGGATACTATCGTTAGGTAAAAATTGGTTTTTTGTTTCTGACCCTAGTCCCGATAGCAACCCTATAACAAATTTCTTCATAGATTTTGTACCGTTATACGATAAGTTTAGGGCCGTAAGTTCTATTCAGGTTATATTAGAACTATGTATCCCTGTGCTAGGTATTTTTGCTTTGGTGCGCTTATTTAGTAATTTCCTAAAAGATGACGAAAAATTAAAAGCTTTGAAGTATACTGTTGCTATTACAGCCGGGTTATGCTTGATCCTTTTAGCGTTGAAATCGACGTTTTTTGATTTTGAGAGTTTTAGGGATGCAGGGATTCCAGAAGTTTTGGTGGACGCGATCATAGAAGATCGAAAAGCGCTGTTCACTTCCGATACCATCAGAACCTTAATTTTGGTTCTACTTTCTGCGGGTATTATATATGCCTTCCTTAAGAAAAAATTATCCGAAAACTTAGCGGTTGTCCTTTTTGGAATATTGATTGTATTTGATTTAGTCACTATTAATAAGGACTATGTGAATAACGACGACTTTGTTTCGGCCATACAAGTGGATAAACCGTATCAACCTAATGCGGCTGATAAAAATATTTTGAAGGATAAAGGGCATTTTAGGGTTTTAGATATGTCTTCCGATGGGCAACGTCGACCAGGTAGAGCAGCCTATTTTCACAATTCACTATTTGGATACCATGCAGCTAAATTGGGACGTTATAATGACTTGATGGATTTTCATATTTATGACAACAATATGAACGTACTAAATATGCTGAATACGAAGTATATCATTGCGGAAGATCAAGGTCAAATATTTCCTTATGAAAATCCAGATGCCAATGGTAATGCTTGGTTTGTGAGTGAGTTAAAACAATTATTTGATGCCAATTCGGAAATAAAAATTCTAGACAGCTTGGATACAAAAACCAAAGCGGTAACGACGATGTCCAACTTTAGTAGTCGCGCTGAAGTCGTATCGTATGAGGTGGATTCTACAGCTTCTATACAGCTCAAAACGTTTCAACCCAATTATTTAAAGTATGCTTCTAGTAATCCAAATGATGGCTTTGCCGTATTTTCTGAGATTTATTATGAGAACGGATGGAATGCCTATATCGATGGGGAATTAGCACCTCATATTCGCGTTAACTATGCTATACGCGGTATACCAGTGCCAAAGGGTAATCATACCATTGAATTTAAGTTTGAACCAAAGGTCGTCGCTACAGGGAGTAGTATTGCTTTGGCCAGTTCAGCCGTTTTTGGGATTTTATTGATTTTGGGAGTATTCTATTCCTTTAAGAAAAAAGAAAGTTGAATGGATTCCTGCCCTTGCAGGAATGACAGAAATGAGTGAAAAAAAAGTATTAATAATCTGTTATTACTGGCCTCCAGCGGGTGGGCCAGGGGTGCAACGCTGGTTAAAGTTTGTGAAGTATTTACCAGACTTTGATGTAGAGCCCATTGTGTATTGTCCAGAAAATGCCAACTATCCTATTATAGATAACAGCTTGCTCAGCGAAATTCCTGAGCAGATCACCATTCTAAAACAGCCTATAAAGGAACCTTATGGCTTAGCCCGTCTGCTCTCAAAGAAAAGTTCAAAAACCATAAGTTCTGGGGTGATTCCAAAGGAGAAGAAACAGTCTTTAGCCGAAAAACTTATGCTTTATATCCGTGGTAATTTTTTTATTCCCGATGCGCGTAAGCTTTGGATCAAACCTTCGGTTAGATTTCTTTCTAATTATTGCAAAGAACATACTATTGATACCATAATCACTACTGGACCACCACATAGTATGCATTTGATTGGTCTTCAGTTAAAAAAGCATCTTCAAATCAATTGGATAGCGGATTTTAGGGATCCTTGGACCACCATAGGTTATCATAAGGCTTTAAAACTCAGTAAATCGTCTGAGGCGAAACACAAAGCTCTAGAAGCGCAGGTTCTAAATGCCGCAGATCAAATTATTGTGACAAGCCATCATACCAAAAATGAATTTTTGACTAAAACGCAACAGCCCATTACGGTGATTACAAATGGCTATGATACGCATGGGGTTAGAGCAGGTCAGAAGGATGAAAAATTTACTTTGGCCCATATTGGCTCTTTACTATCTGAACGCAACCCCGAGATTCTATGGCAAGTGCTTTCAGAGTTAATTAGAGACAATGAAGCTTTTTCAAAAGCTTTCCAACTTAATTTAATCGGTGTGGTGAGTGATGATGTCTTGGATGCGATAACTGCTCATGGTTTAAAACCACATCTTAATCTTGTAGGTTATGTGAGCCATGAATCAGCCATTAGATTTCAGATGCAATCTCAAGTTTTATTGCTAATTGAAATCGATTCTGAGGATACCAAAGCCATTATTCCAGGTAAACTATTTGAATATTTGATTTCTGAAACCCCGATACTGGCCATAGGTCCAGAGGATTCTGATATTGAACGGATCATTAGCACTACGAATACAGGTACTTATTTTAATTACAGTCAAAAAGAAGCACTTAAAACTCAGGTTTTGAACTATTTTAATGCCTATAGTAATAATAGCTTAAAAGTGAACGCCATTGGTTTGCAACCTTATAGCAGAAAAGCGCTGACAAAGGATTTGAGTGAAGTCATTAGAAGTGTTTAATCCCTTTTTTAAGATTTTGGAATTTGATATTTAATAGTTGTATTTTGCATTACTATGGGTATTGTATTAAACCAATCTTTTAAAAATACAATAAGCACTTATGTCGGCTTCGGTATTGGTGCCATCAACACACTTTTTCTGTATACCAATTTTTTAACGGATGACTATTATGGCTTAGTAGCCTTCTTATTGTCGGCCGCTAATATTATGATGCCGTTTATGGCATTTGGTGTACATAACGCCATTATTAAATTTTATTCATCTTTTAAGACTAGGACGCGTGTTGACAGTTTTTTGACGCTCATGCTGTTTTTACCCTTGGTATTTATTATCCCCACAATGCTTATCGGTTTTGTATCCTATGAAGGCATTGCTGGATGGCTTTCTAAAGAAAACACCATCGCTAGGGATTATGTATGGCATATCTTTGTATTAGCTGTGGCCATGGCCTATTTCGAAATTTTTTATTCCTGGTCTAAAGTACAACTGCGAACGGTTTTTGGTAACCTCATGAAAGAGATATTTCATCGTGTTTGCATTATGCTTTTGCTATTTATGGTCCATCTTAAATGGTTAAGTGTAGACCAATTTATTTTAGCGCTTGTAGGAGTCTATGTGCTAAGAACCCTCATCATGAAACTTTATGCTTATTCTATACGATTTCCAAGCTTAAAGTTTCAGAAAATAGAAGGTTTGCCATCCATTTTAAAGTATGCTGGACTTATGATTATTGCAGGTTCTGTGGCCATGTTGATTCTCGATATCGATAAATTTATGATAGGCCTACTGCTAGAACATATCGAACAAGTCGCCTATTACAGTGTCGCTATTTTTATTGCTACGGTTATAGCGGTGCCACAACGTGCTATGCACCAGATTATGATGCCACTAACAGCCAAATATTTAAATGACGGCGATGTACCGGCCTTAAAAGATCTTTACAAGCGAAGTTCTATCAGCCTTTTGGTCATTAGTGGCTTTATTTTCTTACTTATTGTTTTGAACATAAATCAGTTATATGAAATACTGCCCGAAGAATTCACGGGTGGTTTATTCGTTGTACTTATAGTGAGTATCGCCAAGCTTTTTGATAATAGTTTAGGAAATAATAATGCCATCTTATTCAACAGTGATTATTACAGTATGGTTTTGCTATTTGGTGTTGTATTGGCCATAATCGCAATTGTTTTAAATCTTGTTTTTATTCCTATTTACGGTATTGAAGGTTCAGCTTTTGCTACGTTTTTGGCGGTGGCCATTTACAATACGATTAAATTGATATTTGTAAACTATAAATTGCATATGCAGCCATTTTCCAGAGCTTCTGTAAAATTGGTACTGCTCTTAATTTTACTTTCGGCCCTCTTGTATTTCTGGGATTTTTCCTTTCATCCCATCGTGAATATAGGATTAAAATCTGTACTGATAGGCGCTGTCTATTTCGCTTTGGTCTATAAGCTTAACATTTCAGAAGATGTGTCCTTACAAATAAAAAAGTACCTAGGGTTTTAGGTACTTTAGAATAATGAGAAATCCCGTAAGGTGCTCTGAGGCATACATCATACGGGATTTCTACTAACCAACCAAAAAAATTATGTTTTATTTCTTATCCTCTGCTACGTCTTGAGCTAGATCTTGTAGAACTTTGGTTGTTGCTTCTACTTGATTTAGACCTGGTCGAGACCGAGGAAGACTTTCTTTTACTCTGAACAGTACTACGCTGTTTATTGTTTTGCGAACTACTTCTACTATATGTACGAGACTGAGTTGCTTTTGGTTTTCGCACCGAAGTATTTCTTGATCGCTCTACTTTGTTAGACACAGAGCGCTGTGTTCTGGTCACATTATCGCGCGTCGTTCTAGACCGTGATGCATTGTTTGAACGTGTCGACCTGTTAGGAGAAGAAACCTTACTCGTAGATCGTGTTGTTCTCATCGTTCTACTATCACTATTGTTTCTAGTATTTGATGACGTTGCTCTCGTATTAGAACGTGTTCTTGTACTTGAGTTGTTGCTTCTTGTTGAAGATCGCGACGTACCGACCTCGTTACGAGAGGTACTTCTATTAGAACGTGCTCTGGTACTCGAGTTATTACTTCTCGTAGCCGATCGTGATGTACCTACCTCATTGCGTGATGTACTTCTATTAGAGCGTGTTGTTGCAGTATTAGCTGCACGCGTCCTAGTATTCTCGGCTAAACGTGTCGTACGCGTTCTTGTAATTTCAGCATTTCTACGGGTCACCGTTCTCTGTATGGTACGTTCTCTTCTGTTTCTAGGTGTTTGTACATAACTATTACTGTTGTTTCTTCTCGCAATTTGTGTATGTCCACGTCTTCCGTAGTTCACATTAAAGAATCTCACATTATTTCTATAAGGTCTGTACCATATATGTCTTACGGGGCTGTAAAACTGTCTATAAGGGTTAACGTTAACCACACAGAAGTTTACAGCAGGTACCGCATAGAATCTATGCCAAGGTCTCCAAATATAGGCCCTGTTGAAGGTATTGATGAAGCCATCATATCTCCAAAACACATTGTTTCTATAGTATACATTTAGCCCACCAATGCGGTTAATTCTATTAAAACTGTTGTAAGTGATAAAGATATTTCCGATCTGGTTCACCCTACCGTAAAAGTCATAGTATATCGGTGTGTTTTCAATTTGAATAATAGCACCAAAACTATCGTACTGTACATAAGGGTTATAATTAAAACCGCCGTTGAAGCTCAATGTAAAACCAGGAGTGTCAATACCAACACTAAGATCTGGTCCATATTGTGGGATGTAGAAATCGAATTGCCCATCACGGTAAACCGAGAACTCAATACCATTTTCAACGAATATGAAAGAATTTCCATAACCGTTCACAAAAGTATTGATAGAAGCTTCTGCTTCGTTTGCTGTGGTGGTTGAATTAGTTGCGAATGCCGTTGTGGAAAATGCCACTAAACTTGCAAATAAAAATAGAATCCGTTTCATAGTTAAGGGTTTTAAAATTAAACTCATTTACTATAAAACAAACAGCGTGCCAAAACGTAATTTTCAGATAAAATGCACTTCAGAAGACTATTAATTAAATGTTGTAACTTTAAAGATCCCAATACCTGTAAATCATTAATCAAAAATAGCCGTAATCATGAAATCTTTTTTTTCAATCGTATGCATCACTTTTCTTTTAGTACCAACAGTTCTTGCACAGACTGAGACTAGTTCCAAGAAGCGAGACGCCATAGATAAACTCATGCAACACAGTTATGACTATGACATCTTTAATGGCACCATATTAGTAACGCAAGACGGAAAGGAAATTTATGCTAACGCCTTGGGATATGCAGATAAGAACAACAAGCGAAAATTAAATACAACCACAATGGTGTATTTGGCTTCTGTATCCAAACAGTTCACCACAATGGCGGTAATGTTATTAAAAGAGCAGAACAAGTTGTCTTATGACGATCCATTATCACAATATTTCCCTGAGTTCCCTGAATACGCCAATACGGTAACCATAAGACATTTAATGACCCATACCTCGGGTATCCCAGATCATTATAGACTAGGCGCTTATAAACCAGGATTGACTAACAAAGACGTTTATAATTTATTGGTAAAGCAGCCTTTGGATTTTGAGCCAGGGGAACGCTTTAGCTACAGTAATGGCGGTTATGTATTATTAGCTATGATTGTGGCTAAGGTTGCGGACCAACCATTTCATGAGTTTATGAAAGCTCATATTTTTGAACCTTTGGGTATGAAGAACACTTTAGTTTATGATGAATCCAACCCCACAATTAAGGATAGGGCAGTGGGCTATAACGCCGAGGGTGACTTAGACGACTATACAATTTTCACAACAGGTGCCGGTGGTATGTTCTCGACAATCCATGATTTACATTTATGGGACCAAGCTTTATATACCGAAACCTTAGTTTCAAAAGCGACCTTAAATGAGGCTTTCACACCAGCAAAGTTGAACAATGGAGACTATACGCAGTATGGATTTGGTTGGGGAATAGATGAGCAAGATGGCAAAAAGTCGGTGCAACATTCTGGAGGACTGGCGGGATACCGTACTTTTTTAAGGCGTAATTTATATGATAATAGCGGTTATATCATTCTTACTAATCACGGTAACCAGAGCAATCTAACACCTATTCGAAGAGCATTGGACGCTATTTTAGCCAACGCGCCTTATGATTTGCCCAGAGTTCCTATTTCAACCAAACTATCTAAGCTTCTCGATGCATATGATGCTAAGACCGCCATTATAAAAGCTAATGAACTGCTTCTAGCGGATTCAGAGAAGTATGAAATCGATGAGTATGGCATTAATGCACTAGGCTATGCCTATTTTGGGGATGGGGATTTTGAGACGACCTTGGCGATATTTGAGTTTAATGTCGAAAAAAATCCGAAGGCCTCCAACCCTTATGACAGCTTGGGTGAGGTGCAATTAGCTAGTGGCGATACCATTCAGGCCGTAAAGAATTATAAAAAGTCCTATGAACTGGACCGAAGTAACACCAATGCCATCAATGTACTTAAGCGCATCGGAGTGGACACTAGCAAAATGACCGAAGCTATTGATGTAGCCCCTGAAATATTGGATCAGTATGTCGGTGTTTATGAACTTCAACCAAATTTCACATTGACCATTAGCAGAGAAGACCATCGCTTGTTCGTTCAAGCCACTGGTCAGGGAAAGCTCGAAGCATTCGCCATGTCCGAAAACAAGTTCTACAATACCCTTGTGGATGCTCAGATTACATTCCACAAAAACGACAAAGGTGAAGTGCATGCCTTAACCCTGCATCAAAATGGTGATCATAATGCGCCCAAGATTAAATAACCAAAACTGCGAAGAAGTCCTCTATAAAATTATGAAACCCTGAATGTTTGGGGAAATATTCAGGGTTTCTTTAAACCATTAAACATGTTTTAATGGTCATACCAAGCGATCAAAATCTTAGGATCTTATTTTCCTTTGTTTTTTCACTGTTCCATTTTTTCTATAGTAGTAGTAATCGTCATCACTTTCCCAATTAGAATCCCAATCATCATAATAATCATTACCATTAAAATAGCCCGTTGTATAGCCTTCGTTGTCCCAAAGACCACAATCTTGATTACTAAAGTTAACATAACCTCTGGTGCCAATAATATCGCCATATCTATTGTAAAGAATACGTAATCCACCGACCTGTCTTAATTGGCCTCTTCTATAGGTCATATATACGGACCCAGCACGTTTTATCCGTCCTTGTCGGTCGTAGTTGATAAAGACATTTCCGATACGTCTTACACGACCTAATTGATCATGTCGTACTAGAGTACCGCGGTTTCCTGCATCATACCAGGTGCCTGGTGCTCCAAAAGCACGGTTTGGACCACGGCGATTGCGTTTGTAATAATAATCGTCATTATTTGGTGGGGTCACAAAAGCTTCCGTATTAAAATCGAAGCTGCCATCAGGAAAAATCAAAAACTCAATACCACGTTCTACAAACAGAATTGGTTGTGCAAAACGATAACGCATGTGCTTTAAATCTTCCCTATTTAAAACAGCATCTCCTGCTGTTGTTGCGGTGCTAGATGTCATTCCCAATAACACCATAGCCAAAAAAAGTACTTGCTTTTTCATAATTTATAGGTTTTTAGATTTACCTAGTCACTAACTCGTTTAGGACTTTTAGGTTTACGCTATAGTCTGGTCAAACCAATTAACGTGCCAATATTTTTAAATGACTTATTAGCAACTATTTAGGTGGTATTTTAAAAAGTGCCTGTAACAATTATTGAGTTTGGTATTCTAAAAATTGAAGGGGTATATCGTAAAATTGATTATTTTTAGTCGAGACTAACTTTGCTTTATGAACACTAACCAAGAGATTTGCCAAAACTGTGAGCAACCCTATGAAAAAGGGTTTAAGTTTTGTCCGCATTGTGGACAAAAAACAGACGATGATTTAACCATTGGTGTTCTGTTCTACAATACCATTAGTAATTATTTTTCGTTTGATGCACGTTTCTTAAAGAGCTTTTTACCCTTGATGTTTAGGCCAGGTTATCTGGCTGCAAGATTCTTGGAGGGCAAGCGTTTACTCTATCTGCATCCGGCTCAAATGTATTTGTTTGTTTCTGTGATTTTCTTTTTCATTATTTCCTTTAGCACAAGAGATTTAGTGAGCAAGGCGAATGAGATTAATCAAAAAGTAGTTGATGCTGATGCTGTTGAGATAGAAAAAGATAGCGTTGATAAAGTTTTGGATTCTATTCAGCTTGAAAAAATGATGAAACCGCTAGAACAAAACAAGAAATTACTCGGACTAAATGATGAGGATTTTAAGTTAACGGATTCTATCATAAAGGCCAATATGAAGGAAAAGAATAGTAATGATAATATTACATGGGACTTTAATAAGAAAAAAGTGGACTCCTTAATAGCTGCTGATGCCGATGAAGATATTATTTTGAAGGAAATGGGCATGTCTGACAATCCCGGTTTTTTTGAACGGCGTATTTTTGAGAACGCACTGAAACTGACCAAGGGCAGAGGTGCTGGGGGTATCGTCCAGGCATTTTTTGACAGTATCCCTATTTCTATGTTTTTTCTATTACCGCTTTTTGCATTTATACTGAAGATTTTTTATTTCAACAAAGGAAAATATGCCCATCACTTGGTGTTTAGTTTTTACTTCTTTTCTTATTTATTTACCGTTTTCAGTATTTTGTTTGCGGTCAACAGATTTGTATACGATATTCCCGACTGGATCGATTGGTTGGTCGCCCTATCGACGTATTTTTATTTCTTAGTGGCGCTCATCAAGTTTTACAGACAAAATTGGTTTCTGTCTTGGATAAAAAGTGGCATTATCTCATTTTCCTTCTTGCTGTTCGTCATACCAATGTCGTTTTCGATTCTGGCATTTTTGGCATTCTTGCTTTATTGATTAGGAGATTTTGCATGCCAAATAGGAACATCGAGGAAATCACTTAACACATGCGCGTCGTCAATTATGGATTTTAAGTTACCGTGGTCGATGACATTCTTTCTCGACTTATCGTCTAGTACTAAGTTGAGTTCAAAGCTTTTGTAGTGACCGTCATCACCCTTTATGTTTTCACCAATGATTTGAACGGCAATAATACGCTTTAATGAAATGTAATTGTCAGTTTTATGCTGCTCAATTTTATCACTTTTAAAGTTATAAGCGCTATAATAAATGCCTAATCGTTTATCAAAAACTCTAGGCTTATAGAAATTATAAAACATAAGACTGCCAACCGTTGTAAAAATCAACCCCACCAGAACGACTAACCACTTAATATTCTTAGAATCACCATCAAATGGATATATGCCAACAAACAAAACTCCTATACCAATAGCAAGAAAAATAAAACAGAATAAAGCCACACCTATATATGGCTTGTAAACCAATTTATGGCTAGATTCCTGTATAAGTACGTTAGTTCTAAAACTGGCTCCGCCCGGATTTAGAGGCTCAGTCGAAACAATGTCATTGATATTGCTGATATTTTGTGGTTGACTTTCCTTAGACTCAATAACTTCTCGATGAAAACCTTTGGGTAAGTCCATATTATAATTTGTCTTGAAGGTATTTTCCAGTTACCGAATCAGTATTAGACGCGATTTGCTCAGGAGTACCAACCGCTACTAGATGACCACCATGTTTTCCACCTTCAGGCCCCAAATCAATAATATAATCGGCACACTTGATTAAATCGATATTATGCTCAATAACAAGAATAGAATGTCCCTTGGCTATTAAGGCTTGAAAGGATTTTAACAACTTTTGGATATCGTGAAAATGCAGGCCAGTCGTCGGTTCATCAAATATAAAAAGCGCATTATCACTTTTACTACCTTTACCTAAAAAAGTGGCCAATTTAATACGCTGTGCCTCACCTCCAGATAGGGTAGAAGAGGACTGCCCTAAAGTAACATAGCCCAGGCCAACATCCTGTAAAGGTTGCAGTTTGTTTTGAATTTTAGTCTGCTTATGATTCGTGAAGAACGCAATGGCGTCGTCTATGGTCATATTAAGGATATCATCAATATTTTTACCTTCAAACTGAACTTCAAGAATTTCTTTTTTAAAGCGTTTTCCGCCACAGGTATCACAGGTCAAGTGCACATCGGCCATAAATTGCATCTCAATGGTTACCACACCTTCTCCCTTACAGGTATCGCAGCGGCCGCCATCCACGTTAAAGCTAAAATGCTTAGCCTGATAGTTTCGGATTTTACTGAGCTTTTGAGCGGCAAACAAGGCTCTTATATCGTCATAAGCCTTAACATAGGTCACAGGATTTGAACGCGAAGATCGCCCAATAGGATTTTGATCTACAAACTCCACGTGCTGTATATTGCTGAAATTCCCCTTCATTTCGGTAAACTGTCCAGCTTTATCACTAAATCCGGTGAGTTTCTTTTGAATGGCCGGGAACAATACTTTTTTCACCAAAGTGCTTTTTCCACTACCTGATACTCCTGTCACTACCGTAAGCATTTCGAGCGGAAACGTCACATCAATATTCTTCAAGTTATTTTCACGGGCACCAATGATATCGATATGGTATTTTGATGTTCTTCGCTTTTCAGGAACTTTGATTTCTAATTGACCGTTTAAATATTTTGCTGTTAACGTATCGGATACCAGAATATCTCTAAATTCGCCAGTAGCTACAATCTCACCGCCAAAGGTACCGGCTTCTGGACCAATGTCAATGATTTCATCAGCGGCTTTCATAATGTCCTCATCGTGTTCAACGACAATAACTGTATTGCCAAGGTCGCGTAAGGACTTCAAGACTTTAATCAGTCGTTCTGTATCTTTGGGGTGCAGGCCAATACTGGGTTCGTCTAAGATGTACATAGATCCAACAAGACTGCTGCCTAAGGAAGTCGCCAAATTAATACGTTGACTTTCGCCACCCGATAATGTATTGGAACGTCTATTGAGTGTTAAATAATCTAAACCGACATTAGATAAGAATTCTAAGCGCGAATTGATTTCAAGGAGTAAGCGTTTTGCAATTTTAGAATCATAGGTGTTTAACTCTAAATTCTTAAAGAATTCCGAGAGTTCTTTAAGCGGTAAATCGACTAAATCGGTAATTGCAAACCCATTTATTTTTACATAATCAGCTTCTTTACGAAGTCGCTTGCCTTTACAAACGTTGCATTTGGTTTTCCCACGATAGCGGGAGAGCATAACACGATTTTGGATTTTATAGGCTTTGGACTCCAGTTCTGCAAAAAAACTATCGAGACCTTCAAAATACTCATTTCCCGACCAAATAAGTGCTTTATGTGCATCACTTAATTCAAAATAAGGTTTATGGATGGGGAAATCGAATTTGTGTGAATTGTTAACTAATTGGTCCCTGTACCAGCTCATACTTTCCCCTCTCCAAGGAAAAATCGCATTTTCGTAGACTGAAAGTGCCGTATTTGGTACCACCAGATCTTCATCAATACCAATCACATCTCCATAGCCCTCGCACTTTGGACATGCTCCATAAGGATTATTAAAACTGAATAAATGGGCATTGGGCTCTAGGAAGGTCATGCCATCTAACTCGAACTTATTATTGAAAGTGGTTTGTTTTTGATCTGCTATCGCTTCGATAATACAACTTCCGACACCTTCAAAAAATGCCGTTTCTATGGCATCGGCCAAGCGATTAAGGAAATCTTCATCATCTTTATAAACAATTCTGTCAACGACTAAAAACAAATTTTTGTCAGATGTTATATTGTGCTTTAAAGCATCGTCAATCCTTAAGACCTCATTGTTGTACTTTATTCTGGCATAACCTTGTTGTTGCAGGGTTTGCAATTTGTTTTCTACGGTTCTACCTTCTTCTAGAATAATCGGGGATAACAATAAAAGTTTAGAACCTTCTTCAAATTTTGAAATGTAATCAATAACGTCTGTAACTGTATGCTTCTTAACTTCATCACCGGAAATGGGTGAGTAGGTTTTGCCTATACGCGCAAATAACAGTTTTAAATAGTCATAAATTTCGGTCGTGGTCCCCACTGTTGAACGTGGGTTCGTAGAGTTGACCTTTTGTTCTATGGCGATAGCTGGTGCAATACCTTTTATATAATCGACCTTAGGTTTGTTGAGCCGTCCTAAGAATTGACGGGCATAGCTCGATAGACTTTCTACATAACGTCTCTGGCCTTCAGCATATAAGGTATCGAAAGCCAAACTAGACTTCCCTGAGCCCGATAATCCGGTCACAACGACCAATTTATTTCGGGGAATAACAGCATCAACATTCTTTAGGTTGTGCAATTTTGCACCTTTGATGATGATATTTTTTTTAGGATTGACGTCTGTAATATTGGCGTTCATATAGGCTATTTGCGTGTATAATTTTGCAAAGATACGTTATCTATTTAAGCTGATAAAATGCAGGAATACCAGATTAAATGTTAAAATTTGGTAGTTTTTTTTGCATTTTCGGAATGATTGTTGTTATATTTACCACATAATCATTTAAAAAACTACTGCGTATCGCATAATATTACTTTGTAAAATTTAACCCCTTGCTAAGAAGTCCGCTTCTTACTACTAAGAGTAATATTATGAAAAGAGAACTTATCCAAGACGCAGAGTTGGTCAGCAACTACATTAGAGGAGACGAAAGTGCGCTATCGGTTTTGATAGAACGTCACAAGCAAAAGATTTACAGTTTTATTTATTCTAAGGTGTATGATAGGGATATCACAGAAGATGTATTCCAGGATACTTTTATTAAAGTGATTAGAACCTTAAAGCTCGGAAAGTATAACGAAGAAGGCAAATTTTTGCCTTGGGTTATGCGTATTGCCCACAATTTGGTCATTGATCACTTTAGAAAAAATAGCCGAATGCCTAAGTTTGATAACGCTGGTGAGTTTAGTATTTTTTCTGTTTTGAGCGATTCTAGTCTCAATGCCGAAAAGAGTATGATTAAAGATCAGGTAGAATCTGATGTGAGACGTGTTATTGAAGAGCTTCCTGAGGATCAGAAGCAGGTGCTTTTAATGCGTATGTACCAAGATATGAGCTTTAAGGAAATTTCGGAGCGCACAGGAGTGAGTATTAATACGGCCCTTGGGAGAATGCGCTACGCGCTTATCAATATGCGCAAGGTGATAGAACAAAATAATATTATTTTAACAAATTGATACAATAATGCATTTTAAAGTACGTTATTGTCATATAACAAACACTAATCAACGAATATGGCAAAAATTTACTCTAATGCTACCCCAAAAAATGATAACCTAAAACCAAAAGATGAAACCGTAAGGTTCCTTTTGAAATACTCTAAGGCTTTAAGTGTTATAAATTATAATAAATTGAAGTTTGAAGCACTTCTAAATTAAGTTGGAAAAAAATCCTGATGCGACAATCAGGATTTTTTTATTTTGGACGGTACTTCTTTTTCCTTTACGTCGAGGTACTCTTGTCTTAAATCCTTTAAATACTGTAGAATCAATTGATGTTTAGGATGTGATGCTTTTAAACCATCTTTGGAGTCGTTGTCTATAACAGTAATGACAATATACCAAGTTCCCACTTCATGTACCAATTCATCCGTTATGTTAAACAAATCTATGGCAGTGGTTGATTTCTCTACCTCATAAAATGAAAGATAGTAAAGTTGTCCTTCAATTCTAAAAGGCACTTCGAAATCTACGTCTAAATCATTTAGCTCAAATTTTGTATTTATAAAGTCGTAAAAGGCATCAGCCTCTTTAGTATCTTCAAAAATAAAGGCCTGTTGCTCTGGAAGTTTGCGCTTAAACCGTTGGGCTTCTTTGACCTTGTAGCCCTTTTTATTAAAATCGGGCGCAAAGCTTACAGGAATGCAGGCTGTTATGGTTATTCCCAATAAAATGCTTATCACATGTTTCTTCATTGAATAATTATTTAGGATTTTTTAGCAAATAATAGCTCCTCATAATTGTATGTCGCCAAGTACTCTTGTTTTAAATCTTTCAAATACTGAATAATTTGCGATTTCATAGGATGCTTATCTAATAGACAATTCTTTAGGTGCTCATCATAGACCGTAATGACGATATACCAATGGCCTTTTCGGCTAACATAGTTATCATCAAATGCAGTAACACCAACTTTTTCATCCAGTACTAGATCAACGGCTTTAAGGCCAATATTTAAGTTTTTATCCTCTTTATTCACTTCGTTATACGAGAGATGAAATGTTTCTCCATCAATTATAAACGGAGAGTTAAAGCCTACGTCATTATGATTTAGATTAAGCTTTGTATTTAAATAGTTGTAAAATTCGTCAGCATCCTTAGGGTCTTTGAAAATAAAAGCAGTCTCCTTTGGTAGCTTACGTTGAAACTTTTTGGCTTTCATAACTCTATAATCCTTGTTTTTGAATTTAGGAGCTACTTTTATGGGAATACATGACGTTAAAACGGTTATTAGGCAAAGAAGAGCGATTGGCTTTTTCATTAATTGATGGTTTTGAATAGGTCATCAATAATTGTACCAATGCTATTATTTTTTCTTTTTGAAATAGTCGTCTATTACGGATTTTCGACCAATGGTTTTTGTGATGATATCCTTGTCCAAATCCCAACCACGAGCTGGAGAGTATTCTCTACCGTACCATATAATTTGAAGATGTAAATCATTCCAAAGTTCTTTTGGAAAAAGGCGCTTGGCATCTTTTTCGGTCTGTACCACATTTTTACCATTACTTAGGTTCCATCGATACATTAAGCGGTGAATATGCGTATCTACAGGGAATGCTGGAATTCCAAATGCTTGGGACAAAACAACCGCTGCTGTTTTATGTCCTACCGCTGGTAAAGCTTCTAATTCCTCGTAAGTCTGTGGCACCTGTCCGTCATATTTATCAATAAGGATATGGGATAATCCGTGGATACCCTTGCTTTTCATTGGTGACAAGCCAACGGGTTTGATAATGTCCCTAATCTCCTCAACACTTAGTTTCACCATATCGTAAGGATTATTAGCGCGTTCAAACAATAATGGTGTGATTTGGTTGACTCTAACATCAGTACTTTGCGCAGACATCAGTACTGCGATCAATAATGTATAAGGATCCTTATGATCTAGTGGGATTGGAATTTCGGGGTACAATTGATTTAACGTATTTATAACAAATTGTACCTTTTCTTGCTTTGTCATTCATCGTATTTTTACAAAAAACAAATTTAAGCAATATGACGCATTTAAAAATAGGTGATAACGCACCAGATTTTTCGGCAAAAGATGAACAAGGACATACCATTTCACTATCGGATTACAAGGGAAAGAAACTCGTGGTTTTCTTTTATCCTAAGGCCAGTACGCCAGGATGTACGGCCGAAGCCTGTAATTTAAATGATAATTATGAGCGTTTTCAAGCGCAGGGCTACGAGATTTTAGGTGTGAGTGCCGATAGTGCAAAACGTCAATCGAATTTTAAGAATAAATACGGATTTCAGTATCCTTTACTGGCCGACGAAGACAAAGCGGTCATTGAAGCTTTTGGCGTTTGGGGACCTAAGAAGTTTATGGGCAAAGAGTATGATGGTATTCATAGAACAACATTCGTTATTGACGAAAATGGGGTTCTAGAAGATGTGATTACCAAAGTTAAAACTAAGGATCATACGGCTCAGATTTTAGCAGATTAACTATAAAATTAGATATAAAAAAAGACCTACTGTTTTTTAAGTAGGTCTTTTTTATTGTTTATGTATGTTTATTTACTTGTGAACCACTTCTTCGGTTTCACATCCAAATAAGCTTTTCTCTTTTATGAGTTTTGCCACACCTTCGGGTAACATTTCTTCCCAGCCTTCTTCACCATTGGCAATCATTTTTAATACCGTTCTTGAGAATACGGATAAGTTAGAGGTGTCAAAATCCGTAATATCAACAACTTTCCCATTGTATTTAAAGAATTTGTAAAGTTCCTTCATACGGGGATGTACTTTAAGATTCTCGCTGTTTGTAAGGCTACCATCTTCATTTTGCATAGGGTAAAGGTAAACGCGTAAGTCCTTGTAGAATAACTTACCAAAGGCTTCAAGAATGCCACCACTTAAATGGCGATAGTACTTTTCATCAAATATGTCCACCAAGTTGTTTACACCAAGCGTCAATCCCATTCTACTTCTTGTGTATTGGGAAAAATACTCAACAAGCTTATAATATTCTTGAAAATTGGAAATTAAAACGGTTTGTCCTAAGGAACACAATAATTTGGCGCGATCCATAAAATCCTGTTCGTCAATTTCTCCTTCGGCACGTAAGTTAGACAAGGTAATTTCGAAAATCACCTGTGTTTTTGCTTTATCAACCTTATTCTCTTTAATGAACATTTCATAGGATTTCTCATACATGTCCATATTGACTTTGGTTACGGGTCTAAAACTACCCCTTAGTGCCAGTATATTCTTTTTATAAAGGACGCGTGCCGGTAATACATTATTACCATCTGGTGCAAACATAACGGCATCCGTCATGTTATTTTTCACCAGCTGCAAACTCATCAAGCGGTTATCTATGTCTTTAAACACAGGACCAGAAAAGTTAATGGTATCTATTTCTAATTGATCCTTATCTAAATGGTCATACAAATAGCGCAATAATTTTCTAGGTTGATTGTATTTGTAAAAGGCACCATAAATCAAGTTGGTTCCTAGTTTTCCTAAAGTCTCTTGCTGTAATCGCGCGTCATTTTCCTTAAAACGAATATGTAATACAATATCGTTGTACTCTTGGTCTGGAGCCACCTGATATTTAATACCAACCCAACCGTGTCCTTTATATTTCTTCGCAAAATCGATAGTTGTAACGGTGTTGGCGTAGGAGAAGAAGAGCTTTGTGGGATGTTTTTCTCTTGTTATACGTTTTTCGATAAGACCTACCTCGTGGTTAAGCATTTTTCGAAGTCTCGCTTCGGTGACATAACGCTTGTCGTCCTCGATACCATAAATTGAATCGCTAAAATCTTTATCATAAGCAGACATGGTTTTTGCAATGGTTCCTGAAGCTCCTCCAGCTCTAAAAAACTGGCGTACGGTCTCTTGTCCAGCGCCTATTTCAGCAAAAGTTCCATAGATATCTTTATTGAGATTAATACGTAGGGCCTTGTCTTTAAGTGAAGGAATATTTTCAATTTGGTAGTCCCCCTTATACGTTATTTCTTCCATGGTTGTTGGGATTTCATCGTTGCTACAAAGGTATTAATTTAGTACAGCAAACAAAAAAATAAGCTTATTTTTGTTATAAACTTAACACCTTTGAAAATAACGTTTTTAGGGACCGGAACGTCACAAGGCATACCCATAATTGGGAGTAAACATCCCGTTTGCTTAAGTGATAATCCAAAGGATAAACGACTGCGTGTTTCTGTCTTGGTAGAATGGGACGATTATTGCTATGTTGTTGATTGCGGTCCAGATTTTAGGCAGCAGATGCTAAGCGCTAAAGTTGAGAAAATAGATGGCGTGGTGTTTACCCATGAGCATGCGGATCATACTATGGGCTTAGATGATATTCGCCCGTTTTTCTTTAGACAGGGAGATATCGATCTTTATGCCCACAAACGTGTTTTTAAAGCTTTGGAAAGGCGTTTCGATTATATTTTTACCACCGAAGCCAAATATCCTGGCGTACCGAGTGTTATTAAGCACGAAATTAAGAATGAACCATTTACATTAGGGAACCTCGAAGTTATTCCTGTTGACGGCTTGCATTATAAGCTTCAGGTATTCGGGTTTCGATTTAAGGATTTCGCCTATCTGACGGATATGAAAACGGTTCCGGATGTTGAAGTGAAAAAGCTTCAGAACCTTGAGGTTTTGGTGGTTAATGCATTACGCGAAGAGCCGCATATATCGCACTTTAATCTTGAAGAAGCCTTAGACTTTATTCGTAAAATTAAACCCAAACGCGCTTACTTAACCCATATCAGTCATCATCTTGGGTTTCATGATGACGTACAACAAAAGTTGCCAAAGAACGTTTTTTTGGCATATGATAATTTACAAATCACTATTTAAGCTATGAAAAGTAGAGTTTTTATGTATCTGTTTATTTTTTCGACATTGATCATTATTTTTCAATATGTCAATTCCAAAAATATCATTGACAAGTACGAAAAGGATATCAAAACATATAAGGCTAAGATAGAAACCCAAGAAAAGGCTATTGTCGACTTGGAGGAGCAGAATTTTGACCTCAATTATTTTAATATAGACCGCAATGATAATGCCCTAGATTATTTTATTGCTCAAGGTTATAATGTGGATGAATTAATCGCTGCAATTACGGAAGGTTTGTATGATATGAATAATTATGAAGGCGAAGACCATCCCATTGTTCCTTTCGTGTCGATGACCAATTCTAAACTACTTATTAATAAAATTAGAATTGTTAACCATAGGTGGATATTGGCCAATTTTACGGACGGAGAGCATTGGGGGGAGATATTTGTGACTTATAACATCGATGAAAACAACGACCTAAAATATAAACTGGTAGAATACTTTATGTACCCTAAATTAGGCTAGATATAGTGGTTTAGCCACTCCTTAAAATCATAAAAGTTCTGTGGGGCTACACCATGTCCTACCGGATATTCTTTATAGACATGGTTGATACCCAAAGTCTCTAAAAAGCTTGATGTTTTTCGAGCCCACTCCACGGGAATAAGCTGATCTACCGTACCATGGGAACAAAAGAAGTTTAAATGGGAAACAGCCTCATTTTTTATGCTGTCTGGAAGAATAGCTTCATTGATATAACCACTTAAGGCCACAATATTCTTTACCTTTAAAGGATAATTTAAAGCCACCGCATAGCTCAAAATAGTACCTTGGCTAAATCCCAAAAGGGTCACATTATCAGCATTGACAGGATAAGCTTCACAGGCATAATCAATAAACGTCGAAATTAAGTCCACGGAAGCTCTGGCCTGTTCGTTATCGCTCCATTTTCCATTTTCGGCATCAAAATTTATAGCATACCAAGCATTGCCAAATGGATGCATGGCATAAGGTGCCCTTAGTGAAATAATGAATAGTTCCTCAGGTAATTCTGATGCAAATGAAAACAAATCGTTTTCATCACTACCATAGCCATGGCACATAATAAGTAATGGTGCATTTTCTTCTAAGGATGAAGGTCTAGTAATATAATGTAAGTCAGTCATAAATTATTGACCTATGGATTTAAACAAGTTCTGAAAGAGGTTACCGAGCAAAGGAATTTTATACGTTTTTCCAGTAATAGCTCCAAACAATCCATAAAGATATAAGACGGAGAAGAACACCCAGAAGGCCATGCTAATATTCATATCGTCAAAACTACTGATTAAAAAAGCAATTGTAATGTAAAGTAAACCTAAGCCAAGGGCTTGCCTTACATGAAAAGAGGTAAAAGAATTCTTATGTTCTTGATTCATATAGAAGGCGATTAACGTACCAAACAAGGTCAAATAGGCTACAAATCCTAATGTTTTTCCTTCGTTAATTGTATTTTGATCCATTATTTTAAAACAATTTTGTTATTGGCAATGACCCCGTATACTTTTCCTTTGAGCTCCAGGCCTAAAAATGCCGAGTTTTTGGATCTTGACGTAATATTCGATTTATCAAATTGATAGGTTGCATCAGGATTAAATAGACTCAAATCGGCAAGCGCTCCAACACTAATGGCTGAGCTGCTGATTCCAAATCTAGATTTTCCCTGTGTTAGGAGATGGATGGTTTTCTTAGTTGTAAACACTGTTTGCAAGGCTCCAAAGGCCGATTCCAAACCAATAGTACCATATTTAGCATAATCGAATTCAACCTTTTTGTCTTCAATATCAATAGGATTGTGATCTGTAGTAATCATGTCGATCGTACCGTCTTTGAGCCCTTCAATAAGGGCGTCACAATCATTTTGTGTACGCAAAGGCGGTAACACCTTATACCTGGTGTCGAAGCCGTCTAAGCAATCATCTGTAAGCACCAAATTATGTATGGCGACGCTGCAAGTCACATCGAGCTTTCTAGCTTTTGCCGCTCTGATTAATTCTACGGATTTTGCCGTGGAAATAGTCGGTATGTGCAGTTTACCTTCGGTATATTCCAATAAGAATAAATCTCTGGACACTTGAAGCGCTTCTGCCAAAGCTGGATTTCCTTTTAATCCCAATCGGGTACTATTGATATGTTCGTTGGCCACTCCTAAACCCGAAATTTTTGATTCTTGTGGAAACGAGTACACCAAGCCTTCAAAATTACTCGCGTATTGCAATGCAATTTTAAGAAGGTTAGGATTGGCAATAGGCTTTTGATAATCGTAAAATGCTATGGCACCCGCATTTTTCATATCATAAAGTTCCGCTAAATCCGTACTATTACTAGACTTTGTTAAAGCGCCAATAGGATAGAGGCTAGTCGCTTTACCTTGCGCCTTAGACTTCACAAAGGTAATATCTGCATAACTGTCTATAACAGGGTTCGAATTCGCATTTAAGGCAACAGCTGTAAATCCAGATTGTGCCGCTGTTTTTAAACCATTGTCAATGGTTTCCCGTTCTTCATAGCCAGGTTCTCCAAAAGATACACTACTGTCGAACCAACCCTGTGATATATGAAGATTGTCACACTTTATTTCTCTGTAATTGTTGGGGTTGGAAATACGCTTAGATATCTTAGAGATACGCCCCTTTTCAATTAAAATATCTACCGTTTCGTTGTGAAAATCACTTTTGGGATCAACAATAGTAGCAGATTTTACTAATACGTTCATTTAAGATATTTTAGTAGAAGTATTTCTATGATTAAAAATACTAAGGCAAAAATAACAAACCATTTCCATAGTGCATTAATACTTGCACTACTTTTTATAGCGTCGATAGTGGACGCCAAGCTATTGTTAAACGTTACATCGCCAATAGTCTGCAAATCATAGTAGTTGAGCTTACTTTCATTTCGGCCATAATTAAAGCTTAAATTCTGCAACGTTTGTGCTTTGTTTTTGACATTAAGTATGCCTGCGGTATTAGGATAATCCTCTGTCTCTAAAATTACGGTTTTACTATACGTTTTTTGAAGTGGAATCACCGAAGTCTCGCCTGAGCTCAAAGTCAAAATATCATCCTGCCCTAATACGGCGTTAATGGCAATTGTATTAGGTTGGCCAATGGTATAATAGAGTTGAGGTAATTTGAGACTTTGTTTTCCCATATTATATAGTACAGGTACGATTAAAGGCGAATTCTTGAAGTTGGAATTCGCTTCATTTAGCGCTGAGGAAAAAACATATACGCCAGAATTACCTACCAAAAAACTGCTACCATCGTTATAAGACAAGACATTGTTAGAATTAGAAGATAACTGATAAGCTTGGTCTACTTTGGGATACTGGAAATTAGTCACTTTCGAATAAAAGGCATTGGCCAAAAGTGGATGGTTATAGTTAATCGTTGTAATTCGCTTTTCATTGTTATTAAGCGTTTGAAACAAGGGTATGTTTTGATCTTTAAATAATTGATTATAAGAAGTCAAATTGATGCCACTTGATGGAATAATTAATATAGACCCGCCATCTTCTATATAAGTGTTTAAAGCCGTTCTTAGCGCTTCAGAAATAATCTCTATCTCATTCAGAATGATTAAATTTTGATCAGGAATGAGGTTAAAGTTAAGCGCATTAAGATCATAAGATTGGTAGGCGAATTCATCATCGGTATAAATGCGATTTAAGAAACGATCTTCTGCGGATTCATTGATGACCAAAACCTTGATCTTCGGTTTGGAGTTTATATTAAAATAAAAGGTATTATCGTACTGTAAGCCTAAATCTTCAACCACTAATCGACCATTGACGACCATAGTATTAGAAATGGTAAAAAGCGTTTCAGCTTCACCATCGATATCGACGGCACTCTTCGCTAATAAGGCATCATCGTTGAACAGGGAGACTGTTACATTTTCTAGAGCTTCTCCCTGATTGGAAAGCTTTACACTGAGGTCTAATGTCTCGGCCGAGGTATTAGAAATATATACACTATCAATGCTTACATTGCTTAATACCGTCGACTTTGGCTGGACTAATTTTATGTTTATCGTACTGTCAACTTCAAAGGAGATGGGATTTGCTTTTTGTTGAAAGTCAGACACCAAGACTAAATTCTTATTTGAAGTAAGGTTATTAGAAAACAATTGCTTACCCTTTAAGTATAAGGCATCATAATTGAGTTGTGCCGATGAGTGCCCTAATTGAATCAGGTCATTTTTTAAGGCTTTGACCGTTGTATTCCTAAAGGTTTGGTCATTAGTAAATAGACTTATGGGCTCGTCTTCAGGCAAGGTGTTTATGATGTCTTGTATAGCCTCATTTAATAGGGTTCCATTTCTACCTTTCGCCTGCATACTGTAGGAGTTATCCAAGTAGATCACGGTCTCCTGAGTGTCGTTAAAGTCATCAGTATTCGGAATAAAGGGTTGTGCAAACGCAATGATAGCGCAAGTCAAAAGCAATAAGCGCGCTGTCAAGGTAAGCCATTTCTTTAATTGCGAACTCTTACGTGTTTGCAACTTTACGGCTTTTAGAAATTTAACGTTGGTAAACTGCACCTTCTGGAAACGACGCAATTGAAATAAATGAATAAGGATAGGAACGACCAGTAAAAATAAAGCGTAAAGTAATTCGGGATGTTTAAACTGCATTCCTGTGCTATAGGATTATTAGAATTCAAATATAGAAAATGAAAAAAGATAAAGGTATTGTGCTTTTGAGAATTTTAACAAAAGAAAAAATAATCGGTCATGGAGAGCATTTTCTGTTGTTCAAAGTAGGCCACAATGTCTTTTTGCTCATTGTCATTGGCAACGGTTACAATGGTTTGTGGAAGATGGAGTTGCTGCAGGTAATTAAAATTTAAGAGCTTTTGACCATAGATGTCTTTACCAATTTTCTTAGGATTATCACAAATCCAATAAAATGGAATTTGCTCGTCAATCAATAATTTTGCTACTGTTTTACCTTTATGACCAGCTCCCCAAATTGTTAAGGGCCTATGACTGTCGTAATCCAACTCTAAAAAATAATGAACTTTTATGTCCAGAAAGTAGTTAATGGCGTAATGCTCGTGGGTTCTAGAAGTTCGCGTGCTATAATCGCGCCAATGGAGTAGTACTTTGTTACATGGGATACAGGTATAACCAGCTCTATAAAATCTAAAGGTCAAATCGTAATCCTCGGGATAGCGATTGGGCTCAAAACCTTCGCAAGCTATAAAATCGTCGCGATGCAACATCCAGCATGGAGAGGGAACGACACACTCTTTATAGATCTCTGAATAGTTGCTTCCGTTCTCCGTGAGTTGGTTAATCCAACGCTGGTAACGTGCATAACCATCGCTAATGCCATCGTCTCTAAAGTATTTCACTTGGCCAATTGCTAAATGCTGTTTACCGTGTTTTAAGAGATTACTGAGCATGACTTCAAGACGATTTGGTGTCATTATATCATCACTATCCATTCGTGTAATGTAATCACCAGTTGAATGCTTAAAAGCCGTCCTTAAGGCTTCGATAATGCCAGTTCCTTCATTTTTAAAGCATTTGATGCGATGGTCGTTTTTGGAGAATTTTTCAACAATAGAAACGGATAAATCATTAGAATGATCATCTATAAAAATAGCTTCCCAATGGTTGTAGGTCTGACTAAGGATTGACCTCATACAGTCGGTTATAAAGGCTTCTGTGTTTTTAAACGGTACTAAGATGCTGACTACAGGCTGTGGCATGCTACGAATTTAACAAAACCTTTAGAGTTAAAGCGGTAACAGATTGTAGTTTTGTGCGTCTCCTAACGAAAATAAAATTAGAATGAAGAATTATGTAGCCATTCTTGGCTTGTGTGCAATTTTAATGGGCTGCGGTTCAGCAAGGCCAAAGGTTGATGATTTAGCAGTAAACAATCCCATACAGACGACTTTAGATTTAACGGCAGTGGTTGACGACAAGGTGCCAGTGACCATTGATCCAGGTCGTATTACTTCAGAAACAGTAACCTATAGATTGCCAAGAGTGGTACAAGGGACCTATTCGGTGAGTGATTTTGGAAAGTATGTCGATGATTTAAAAGCATTGGACTATGATGGCAATGCATTAGAAGTCGTAAAAATTGACACCAATTCATGGACCATTTCTGATGCTACAAAATTAGATAAGCTCACTTATTACGTCAATGATACCTTCGATATAGAATCGAGTGGTGGTATTGGTGGTGAAAATCCGTTTTCTCCTGCAGGTACGAATATTGAAGAAGATAACTATGTACTAAACCTTCATGGCTTTATAGGATATTTTGATTCTTTGAAAAGCAATCAATATGCCTTAGATGTCATATCGCCTGCGACGTTTGTTAGAACTTCGGCCTTGCCAGATCGAGGCACCGAATCTAGTCCAGACGGCAAGTCTGTGAGAAGTAAGTATTTTGGGGAGCGTTATTTTGACATCACTGACAATCCTATGATGTATGGGGAACTCGATGTGGAAGAATTCATGGTAGGCGATATTAAAATAGTTTTAAGCGTATATTCACCAAATAAGGTCCATACGGCCGCAAGCCAAAAGGAGACCGTTTATAAAATGATGCAAGCCCAAAAGGCCTATTTAGGAGATATTAACAGTACGGCGCGTTATGATATTTATTTATATCTGTCTGACGGCTCCGATACGGCACCAAAAGGCATGGGAGCCCTAGAGCACCATACATCGACTGTTGTTGTTTTACCAGAATCTTCGAGTAAGGAAGGTTTGGCGAGTGCCATTATAGATGTGGTTGCGCACGAATTCTTTCATATTGTAACACCATTGTCTGTTCACTCAGAAGATGTACACTACTTTGACTACTATAAACCAACGTTTTCGAAACATTTATGGATGTATGAAGGTACGACTGAATATTTTGCGCAGCACTTTCAAGTTTATCAAGGATTGGTAGAGCCTGCGGATTTTTACAATACGATTATGACTAAAATTGGCACGTCCCAAAACTTAGACGATGCTATGAGTTTCACCGTTATGAGTGAGAATGTATTGAAAGAGCCCTATGCCTCTAATTACTATAACGTGTATATGAAAGGTGCACTGATTAATATGTGTCTCGATATTTTAATGCGCAAAGAGAGTGGCGGAAATCGAAGCATGCTATCTCTAATGAAAGAATTATCGGCCAAATATGGGCGAGAGAAACCCTTCGTAGATGATAATCTTATCGCAGAGATTACAGCCATGACCTATCCGAGTGTAGGGGAGTTTTTAAAGACCCATGTTGAAGGCGATGTACCGATCAACTACAATGAATTTTTTGAAATTGTTGGATTGACTATGGGGCAATCTGAAGTGCCGACTAATTATATTTTTGCTGGCGGGCAGAATATTATTTTTGACGCCGACCAAGAAAAAGGGACGATTTTCTTTTCCCCAATGGCTTTAAAGAACTCGTTCTGGGCATCGCAAGGTGTGCAAGCTGGTGATGTGATAAAAAAAGTCAATGGAGCCGAATTGAGCTTACAAAACGCTCAGCAAGTCATAGGAGGTATGTTTGGATGGCAACCAGGGCAAGACTATAGCTTGGACATAGAGCGTAATGGAGAAGCCATGACTTTAAGTGGTACACTAGAAAAGGCCACTGCTAAAAGTGAAACTTTAGTGGAAGATGAAAATGCAAGTGAAGCGCAACAAGCGGTTAGAGACGCTTGGTTAAAAGGTTAGTGCCTTTCTAAAATTTCGGTGATCTGCTTGCTAACTGACTATTGACTAAAGTATGCTCAATACAAGTTGTAAGACATCACATTAGCAGCATAAAAAGAATTATGTGATTTCTCGTTTCACTCGAAATGACAAATGTTGTCATGTCGAACTTTATGTGAGACATCACATAATTTATGGGCTTCCATCTGGGAGCCTTTTTAAATATTAGAAATTATGATGACTATCAAAACGACGAAGGCTATTCCTAGGACTATGTTAAAGCAACCATGTGCACCATCGTATGTTAATGAGTCATTATCGGAATCGTAAATATAGTCTTTGAACGGTCGTTTAGGTTTGTTAAAAACCAGTTTCCATAATGTTGCAAAAAACCACCGTATGGAACCTCCTATAAAGTTTAAAAACGTAAAGACAATTAACTCGCCAATGATTTCACCCATAATAAAATAAAAATAACCTCATATTGATAACGAAAGTTATAACAGAAAATATAAAAATCAGAAACCTTCAAAAACGCCTAAACCAAATAGGGCAAAGTCATATTTTACAGGATCCTTAGGGTCGAGTTGCCTTAGGTTGTGGTCTAATTCAATTAGTGCTTTACCATCATTTTGCTGACGTCTTAAAAGACCTAGTTTGCGAGCCACATTACCAGAATGTACATCCAGTGGGCAACTCAACTGAGAAGGGCTAAGGCTTCTCCAAATGCCAAAATCCACTCCGGCATTATCACGGCGCACCATCCAACGCAAATACATATTAATACGCTTAGCTGCCGAATTTTTTAAAGGATCACTCACATGTTTTTTGGTTCGTTCTAAATGTGGCATCTCAAAAAATACGGTTTTAAATTCATGGATACTTTGTTGTAGGGATGTGGTCTCCACATGCTTAGCAAACAGTATTTCCAGTCCACCATGAACCTTATAAATATGTTGTAGACTTTTGATAAACTGTACAAAATCTTGACCATTAAACGTACGATGTACAAAGGATTGTAAGCGTTCCAAATCGGATTTTTGGTGTTGTGTCACAAACTCAAAAGGGGAGTGGTCGAGTAGTTCCATCATACGGTTGGCATTGTTAATGATGCTCTTCCGATTGCCCCAAGCGATGGTCGCCGTGAGAAAACCAGCGATCTCGATATCTTCCTTTTTCGAAAATCGATGTGGTACCTGTATGGGATCGCTCTCAATAAACTTGGGATGATTATAAAGGGCGACCTTTTCGTTTAAAAAGCTTTTAAGTTCTGTGGTCTTAAGTTTCAATGTTTAATGAATTTTAGTGCAAAAATACAGTTAATAGGTTTATAGCTATGACCTCAAATATCTCAACCTCATTATAAAGTTCTATCTTTAAGAAAATATAAATCAAACATCATGGCGGGACTAGCCACCCAAGAAACCGATAAGAGTGTCTCTGAGTATATAGACCGTATCGAAAACGACACTAAACGAGAGGATAGTAAAACCTTAATTAAGATAATGTCTGAGATTACAGGGCATGAGCCCAAAATCTGGGGTGATTACTTTATCATCGGTTTTGGCAAATACAAATACAAGCGTAAAAATGGCAAAGAGGAATTTGAATGGTTTAATGTGGGCTTTGCTCCGCGAAAAGCTAAAATGACCATTTACTTGACTTTTGATATCAGCACAGAAAAGGAACTGACCTCTAGGTTAGGTAAATGTAAATGGGGAAAGGGCTGTTTGTATGTGAATAAACTAGCAGATATCGATTTAGAGGTGTTGAGGCAATTGATTACCAAAAGTGAGAATGTGACTTGGAACTAAGGTAATGTAACAAAGTATAAAGCAAATAGACTCATTTTAATGGCTAAGGAGAATCTCTAAGTAGTAAACCTTGTTGAACTAATAATAACAGTCATTAGAGCTGCCGTCCTCTGAATTGCCCATTTATAATCTCTACGCTCGATATTGCGTTTAGAAAAATTCTAAATCTTTAAGGTACAAATATTCTTAAGAAGAATGCACCTGAGAATGTATTTTTTTTATTAAATTGACTATGCCTATATGTACCGAACTTGTTTCAGTATTGAATCATAAATTCAATTAAATAATACTTATCAGTACATTTATGTTTAATTAGATTTGGTAATACTTCAATTTTAAATGGTTGACGAAATAATAATAATTTTAGGTTCTACAAATGATGATTTTGGCGAAGTATCTCCAATTGGTAAAGGAAGATTAAAAGTTGGTTATGAACTATCAAAAACACTTGAAAATGCTAAGATTATTTTAACTGGGGGTTTTGGAAGTCATTTTAATAATACAGATAAACCATACTATTATTATGCAAATAAATATTTAAAATCCATTGGAGGGGATGAAAATCTCATACTAGCCAAAATATCTAGTAAAGATACCATTGAAGATGCTCATTTATCATATAAAACTATTAAAGAGTATCGACCAAAAACTATATTTATAGTTACATCAAAATTTCATGAAGAACGAGTTAAATATATCTTTAATCATATATATGATGATTACAACCTAGAATTTGTTTGCGATGAATATAATGGGACAAAATCAGAGATGGAAAATTTAATGAAAACGGAAAAGCGTGAAATGGAACTGCTGATTAATTTTAGAAAGTCCAGTAAAGGCTCTAGACTTGATTCCAATATATACAGTAAAGTTGCGGCTTATTATGATAAATATAGATATACATTTAAGAAGTTGATAAGTGATATAAATGAAGAGATATCCAATATTCAAATAGATGGGGATATTCTGGAAGTAGGTTGCGGTACTGGAAACTATACAGATAACATTTCAAGAAATAAAGACGGAAAAGTAATTGGCATGGATTCTAATGAAAAAATGCTTAATTCCGCGAAAAGTAAATTCAACTTTATTGTCAAAAATGAAGATGTCAATACTGAAATTCCCTTTAAGGATGCTTCGATGAAGTTTGTTTATAATATCAATTTTATTCATTGCGTAGACGATATTCAGAAGTTCTTTGATAATGTTTATAGATTATTAAAAACGGAAGGTGCTATATACACAGCAACTCATTCTAAAGATGATTATTCAAAAAATACATTTGGTTTTTATTTTCCTGAAACAGTAAATATTGAAACAAATATTACACCAACAATCAATAGCTTGAATAACTCTATGTTAAAATCAAATCTTAAAGATGTCACTATTTATAATATACGTGAGGAATATCTTGTTGATGAGAAGTTTTATTTAGCCTGTAAACACAAGGTCTTTTCTGCTTTGCACAAAATACCTGAATCCTCTTTTGCCGAAGGCTTAGAAAAACTGAAGATGGATTGTAAATTAAATACTAAAGGCTACATCCATTATACAATAATTAAAGCTAAAAAAATATGAACAATGTTGAAATCAACTCAATAATATATAATTTAATTTCCGCAGTTATTTGGGTCACTTTAACTTCATTATACTTTTATTTTAGAAATAAATTTAAAAGACAAGATAAATTCCTTAGTTTTTTGTCTATTAAAAAAAGTGCGCCTCTGATCTTGTGCTATGGGAATACACACAATTCAGTAAGCTATACATCACCAATTTTAGAGGAATTACCTTCTACAAGTTTCGAGTATGGTGATACTAATGCAATCTTAGAGATATATTCAAAATTTTCCATTTGGTCAAATATTAAACCTAATTGGTATTCGGATTATAAACCATATAAAAATAGCAATAATGATATTATTGTATCAATTGGTGGTCCAAAATGGAATAAAACCACTGAGTATTTGATAGGTGACATAGGCTCTCCTTTATATTTTAGTAGTTCGAAAAAGGGGTTGATTGAGAAAAGAAGTTCTGTCAATAAAGAAACTCTTTACGAGTATAACTGTACTACGAATGAAAACTTTTCTCAAATTAGTGATTTTGGTTGCATCATATGTGAAAAGAGAGACAATGGAGGATTGCTAATGATTATTTCTGGATATAGTACATTTGGCGTGCTATTTGCTGCAGAAGCCCTAACAAAAATTCCAAATGTTACAATAAAAAAAGTCATTAAATCCTTAAACAATGACAAAAAATTTGGACTAATAATTAAAGGCTCCATTAAGCTTGATAATAATGGAAGGGTAATTGGAGAATCCAAAATTGAATTATTAGATTGGATTGGAGAGAGGAATTTTCATGAATCATATAACTACAGTTACTAATAGTGAATTGTCCTTTTTGTAATCAAGATCTTACAGTCAGAAGTTATATTGAAACAGCTCATTCAATAGCTTTTATTTCAAAACATAGAATCCATGAAGGACAGAGTCTTGTGATTCCCAAAAAACATGTTTCGTCAATAACTGATTTAAGCAATACAGAATTATCTGATTTAATGTTTTGTATAAAAACTGCGATTAAAAGACTAATAGAAAAAAAAATAATTATAAATGATTATAATTTGGTTTTAAATCATGGAGAAGAAGCAGGACAAACTGTAGAACATTTACATGTCCATATAATTCCTAGATTTAGAAATGACACCATAAAATCAAACAATGTTTTATCTCAAGAGCTTTTTTATAAACTAATTGAGAATTCCAAATTAGAAATGAAAAATGTTGCGAATAAATTGAAAAGCTCTAGGCCAATTGATGACACAGCTAATATTTCAACAAAAGCAACATTAATAGGTGACGTATTTATAGGAGCTAACACAATTATAGAGGACAATGTAATTATTGGTCAAATAAATTATAAAAAAGATAAAAGTTATAATAAGACGAAAACTCAAATAGGTTCAAATTCAATAATTAGATCCGGAACCGTAATATATAGTAACACTAATATTGGCAATAACTTCGATTGTGGCCATAACGTAGTGGTGAGGGAAAATTGTAAAATAGGCAATAATACTTATGTTTTGTCTAATACTCAAATTAATACAAATGTGCTAATCGGTAATAACTGCAGGCTTTATGGTTTTATATGTAATCATAGTATAATTCGAGATTTTGTAACTTCTCATGGGCAGTTGGTGCATAGTTACAAAAATAATATGGCCGGTATAAAAGAATCTGCACCAATCATAGAGTCGAAAACAGTTATTGGTAATAACGCTATCATAATTGGGGGTATTACAATAGGGGAAAAATCTTATATTGGAGCAGGAACGGTAGTTACAAAAAGCGTAAAATCAAATATTAGATTAATTGGTAATCCACCGAGAAAGATATAGAATAGGCAAAGTGATATAGGCATAAGTAGTTAATGATTAAGTAACACAATGAACCCAGTATCTTCAGATAAAACTTAGATTAGATAGAATAATTATTAATTAAAAAATTATATTGCAGTGTACTAATAATAGCTTTCTATAATTTGTCCCATACCATAAATAATATCTTTAAAGTATTAGCTTTATGTTTAGCTTCTTTTTTCTGTTCAGTAGGATTAGCCCAAAATATTCATTTAAAATCACGATCTGAAAGCATTAAGGTTATACAGGACTCTTCTTTTGTAAACAAAGTATCGATCGTATTCAATAAAAGTGATATCCCTCGTGTATATCCAATTTTTTATGATACCGAATTAGAAGAAATATCGGGTATTCAACTCTCTGAAATCAAGGGAAGACGTTTGAAGAATCTACCGCTAAAGCATATTAAGGAGGAGGATGTAGAGTTAGATTATATAACAAGCAAGAAGATAAAATCTATTTTGATTCCTGCCGAAAAAGAGATAAAGCTTAGCTATTTAGTGTCCTGTAAAGAATTAATGTATTTCGCAAAGTTACCGTTCTTTTCTTATGACCAAATAGACACCTTACGATATCGAATAGAAGTGCCAAGCACGTTTGACCTGACTCATAATACGATTGATAGAGATTCACTAGCGTTTTATCAAATAGACTCTACAAAAATTGGGAATAATGCCGTATGGAATATTAAGGTTATACCAAAAAAAGTAGAACCGGATCCGCTGCAGTTTTTCGGAATTTTTAAAAATATGAAAGTACCATTAATGCGAACATTGGTAGTGCCAAGCGCATACAAAAATCGGCCTACTCAATACATGAACGATTGGTACTTTAATAACACAATTCCAAAAAAAGGACTGAATACCTCTGTCAAGCAAAAAATAGATCAGCTCACCACTAATATTAATGATCCATCAAAAATTATTAGTATACTCTATGACTATGTAAGAGAGAATTTCAAATACGTAGCCATTGAAATTGGTATGGGAGCCTTTATTCCTTCACATACAGATGAGGTTTATTTGAACAAACAAGGGGATTGTAAGGATCTTTCTAATTTTTTGTCTGAGGCCTTAAGGTATAAAGGTATTGAATCTGATATTGCCCTAGCCGCTACTTTCGATCATATTAGTGATTGCGATTTTCCGTCACTGAGTTCCGCCAATCATGTGATATGTGTGGCCTATGTCAATGAAAAAAAAGTATTATTGGATCCTACGGACTCTATTCATGTGGAGGGAACACCTGTGCAAAGCTTGCAAGATCGTACCATCCTAATTGTGAATTCTGATGGAGGTGTTTTTCATAAGGTAAAACCGTTTGGCCCTCATCAAAATGAAATTTATTATGAGTTAAATTTAGAATTGGATGCCAATGTGAATGTTATATCAGGTGACTTTAATGTTAGTTACAAAGGGATATCGAGTAATTATTTGAGACGAATTCTCAAAAGTGAGCATCAAGAATGGTTTAACAAATTTGGAAACACCTATTTTGAAGAAGTGCTTGGGAATCAGTCTATATCAGATTTAGTGGTCGATAACCAGTCAAAAGAACTTAATTTCAAAGGTAATATTTCTATTAATGGTAAGACTTTTGGTGATGGTCCAAATCAGTATTTATTTATCGATTTTTTACCAAGACTTATGGAGACTGAAAGTAGAGAAACATTGATAGAAGGCACGTATTTAAGGTATCCCTTTTCTAAAAAGGTGCGTGCGAGAATTAGAATGAAGACGCCTATAGACAATTTTAAAACTGTTGAGCATAATCATGAAGGTGAGGGAGTAGCCTTGCATGTTATTGCTAGAGCAATATCAGACTTGGAAATTGAGTGTAATTATGATTTTGTTTTTGATCATATATTTATAGATAAAAAAAATATCATTACAACTAATGATATATTAAAATCATTTAAGCATATTATTAATGAACCTATTGTTTTCAAAAAACAGAAGGGCTAGCTTAGTCCTTATATGCATCAGCGTACTTCTTTATAGTATTAGTACCCCAGGGAGGAACAAGGAAGATCCGTTTTTAACACTTTGCAAAAATGCAGATGCCTATTATTTACATTCTTACATTGATGTGACGTACTCTAAAAATTGGCTGGATTATAAACGCTATGTAAATGTGAATAACAAATTGGTGGTGAATACAGCGAAGGGAGTTGAAGATTATGCCTTTTTAAACTTAAATGAGTATTTGAGCAATCATTTAGAAAGCATTAAAATAAGGACTTTAAAGGCGGATGGCACTGTCATTGAGTTAGATTCTAATTTGGTCTTTAAACGAAGTTCAAAAGATAAAAAATTTGGTGCTATAAGTTATCCCATTCCGGCAGTGGAGCCTGGCGATACTATCGAAACAGATTATGTTTATTACGAAAGTTTAAGGGAACTAGAATTATTAGACTATGTTGACTTATATTCTGACTTACCTAGTTTTAATTCACAATACACAGTAAAAACGGGTCAAGAATTGGTGGTGCGTTACAAATCATATAATAATTTTCCCGAGCCAAAAGTTATCGCCAATGATTCTATGGTCTATTTGCAATTTTCGATGGATAGTATAAAGGGAATTATACAGAATGAGTATAATTGTCTGCCCTGCGAAAAACCATACATATACTATGCCCTAGAGAATAGGGATAATGAATTAAGAACATGGAAAGATGTTTACAATCAGGAGTTTAATTTCCTTACTCAGCCCATAGCTCTGGATTATGAAAGGTCGTCATATTATAAAAGATGGAAACGTAAGGTTATCGGAACAGCCAAGGATAGTTCCAAGTACTATAAGTTTAACTTGCTGTACGAAGAAGTGCTAAACACCTGTGACATGGGACCTGTTCGAGAAGATGAACTCATAAAATCCAGTGGGTATTTTTTAAAAGAAAAAAGATTTGATCCTTTGAGTATTAGAAGGTTTTATCGACAACTATTGGAGGATTTGGATATTGATTATTGGGCCGTGTTTGGCAGGGAAAGGCGTCTTGGCCCTATAGACACCCATTTTATTAGAAAGGGTGAATTTGATCATATATTCTTTGCTTTCGAAAATGAAAAAGGGCATATTAAGTTCTTATATCCTCATGAAGAGTTTTATAAATACCTCATCGATGAAATCCCAACAACACTATATGCTACAGATGCTATTTTGGTTAAACCGTTTTCGAAAGATAAAAAGCGTAGAAAAAGGGACAGGTTTATAGATAGAGATCTTAAATTGGCGCAGGTAGATTCTGTTAAAATGGAAGTGGTTAATTTACCTAAAATGAACTCTAATTACAATTACATTAATCAAACGGTTTTTGCGAAAGTAGATATTGAAGAAAAGAAAACCTCTTTTAGATATCGATTTAAAGTTTCTGGGGGAGCGTCTACAGAGTTAAGGGCCTTTTTCGATATGCTTAATCGGAATGAAGACATGAGTCGCTTTTACGATGCACTGTGGGAGTATGAGGGAGACGATAATACCTTGCAGATAGATACTGTAACAAGTAGAGTACAGAGTTATAACAAACCATTTGCCTATGCCATGAGTGCTGAAGGGACTATAAATAATGCCATCACCTTTATTAACGATAGTCTCGTCAATGTCTCTATTGATAAATTGATACAACATAATCAGCTCGAGAACAGTCCCGATGATTCAAAACTTAGTTATTACTTAGACTATAGTTATTCTGACTTTTATATATTCAATTTACAATTTCCTTGTGATATTGAAGTCTTGGGTATAGAAAATAGTGGTATAGATTTTAAAAGTGATTTTGGCGAGTATTTTTTTGAAGTAAAAAAGAGTCAAGGCAATCAGCTTAACATTCAGTCCAATTATAAAGTCTTAAAGGATTTGATCCCTAATGATCAACTTGACACATTAAGGTTTCAAAATGAACAAGTAAAAAATGTGAAAAACAAGCGTGTGGTGGTTAAATTAAAACGAACATAGTATTTGGTATATTCTAAATGTCTGATTGTAATATATAGACTTACCAAATAAAAACCGTGAGTAAATCCTCTAAAAATAACAGTAAGTTACCTTTAGGCATTGCCATTGGTATTGGTATGGGTACAGCTATTGGTGTTGCTACCGATAAAATAGGACTTTGGTTACCTATAGGGGTTGCTATTGGTGTTTCTATTGGTTTAATAATGACAGAAATGCGTAAAAACAATAATGACAATTCGAGCTGATAGTTAGGAATGACTTAGACCTCGATGTGATTAAATTTATGAATAATTTCTATCTTTAATCTAGTTAACGCAATTGCCCCACCATACTTACATTCTTAATACTTATGAAAACAGTACTTAAATACGTCTTGACAAATCTACTTTTAGGATTGATAATTCTTAGCTGTGAAAATGTTGGTTCTAAAAAAGGGCAAGAATCGACAGATACGTCCTTTCGGGTTGTAGTTGTTGAGCAAGGCCGAAACCAAGTAAAATTATTTGATAGTAAGGGTCATTTGATAGACAGTGCCAAAGTAGGTTATAATCCACATGAAATTGAACTCGACAGCTTTAATGAAAAGGTATATGTAAGTAACTTTGGTGTTGAAGATTATGATTACACCATTGGCATTCCGGGTACTAGCTTGTCCGTCATTGATTTAAAGGATTTTTCAAATGTTAAGTATTGGCCAACCTATAGAACTCATGGAACGGTAAATGATACATGTAAAGGGCCGCATGGGCTTAAATTGAGGCCCCCAGCTAAAAAAGAGCTATTTGTCAACTTAGAATATGGGGATTCCATGCTTGTGTATGATACACAAAAAGGTCGAATAAAACGTACTTTTCCATTAGCTAAAGGGGTACACAATTTTGAGTTTTCTTCCTCCGGTAATATCATTTGGTCACATGCTGGTACTAACGGCGTTTATAAATACAATGCCACTACAGGTGAGGAATTAGGTCATTTTCCTACGACAACACCAGTACGGGGAATGACTTTTACACCAAATCAGCAAAGCTTAATTTTGAGTTGTCATGATGAAATTTATAGGATTAGTACCAAAGATATGAGTATCCAAAAACACATTGCCAATCTAGGTGTCAAACAAATTATTTACTCTTGTTTAGGTCCTGATGGACGTCTTTTGTTCGCCCCATGTCCTTATGACAATTTGGTTTTGGTTATAGATATGGAAACAGGAGACATCAAACAACGACTAAGCACAGGTAAAGCGCCAATTTATGTGCGTATTGCACCAAATGGTAACCAAGCCTTGGTCTCAAATGCTTTAGACAATCACATGAGTGTAATTAATTTAAATGATTATAGTGTTCACCAATTTGCTCAAGTTTATAAGCCCAATGGTTTTGTGTTTTTAAAATCATTGAACGAATAAGGACTTTCAGATTAAAAGTTTCGCAAGCATTGAGCACGTTACTTTTTTAGTATCTTTAGGCTACGTTTTGTTATAACTTACCTCCATTTAATAATAAAAACTCTCATTTTAGCAACTATGATCCTATCATAAAGGCGATTACGGTATACCGATAATCTGCGTTTTTGATGAATGGTTTATTTTAGGCAAAATACCAAAATGACTATGGAGTAGTTAGCCAGATGTCATTGCTATTATGTCAGTGTTTTAATACGCCAATTACGAAAGTTACTTGTAGTTCATTTACCCCGGGACTTTAATGAAAATTCTCAGTCAGAGTATTCAGAAAAAAACTACAAAAGTCAATGGAAATCATTGTCGTACCGGACGAAGGCTATTCAATAAGCATTTATGTTAAAGCCGCTAGGCTACATAAAAAACATCAATGCCCTATTATTGTCACAGGGGCAAACAGAGACCCTGAGACACAAGGATCTTATGGTCTGAAGAAATTATTGGAAAAAGCAATTACTCCAATCCCTGTCGAGAAACAAATCGCAAGAGTAATCGATCTAAATGTTAAACATGACCACATTATTCATGAGAAAGAATCTGGGAACACCAAAGAAAATGCGATCAACACATTAAAAATAATTGAAGGACTTAAAGGTGTGCAAAAGCTTCATTTAGTCTATCAATTTGATGGAATCCTAAGAAAACACCTAACATTTAAGAAAACAATAACCCATTTTGAAAACAAACTGAACATTGTCGTTCACCCCACCTTTGATCTGTTTCCACTGCATATTGCCTTTTTCCGAATCGTACTGATGCCTTCTGAACTCTTACGAATTATTCGTTACAAGATAAAAGGTGACCTGTGACAGCCTTTAAAATTAGAGCGTTTCTAATTTAATATGCTATGTACAACTTCTCTTTTGGGATTAACATTACAACACGAGTAGGTTTTGTATTTTCATTATTAATAATAGGTATATCTGATAATTTTTCTAAAAATGTAACCTTTTTAAGATTTTTTCTCTCTAAAGAATAAATTTTAAAATCTGAATCATGGTCACAACATTGTCTCATTTACTGTCGGATATTCCCATTGGTCCCATATTTTTGGTCGTTGCGATAGTAGTGGTTTTCTATTTATGGACGCAATACCGCCAAAAAATGGAATTGATAAAAAAAGGGGAGAGTATCGTGAATTTCGATTCTCTGGAACAGATGAAGATCAACCATTTGGGCAAGGGTATTATTTCGATTACGATGTCTTTAGGAATTCTCGTAGGACACCTTCTTCAGAGCTATATGTCTCTCGATCCGTGGGTGTCTTATTCCACAATGTTACTTCTTTTCTTTGGTATTGGTGCATTAGTGTTTTATGGTTTGATTAGAGACCAATAGACCAACTAATGTCAAAGGAATTGATTCAAAGGGCAAAAAAAGGTGATGCCCTCGCCTTGAACAAATTGATAGAAAGGCACAAGACTGTAGCTTATTCTATTGCGTTTAAGTATCTGAAAAATAAAGAAGATGCTGAAGATGTCACACAGAATGCCTTTATCATTGTTTTGAATTCTATCAAAAAATTCAGAAGTGAATCAAAGTTTTCTACTTGGCTTTATAAGATTGTCTATAATGAATGTCTTAAAGCGCTCAAATCTAAAAATCAAACAGTTGAATACATTCCAAAGTTTGTCAGTTTAGAAGCCCAAGCAGAAATGAAAGAAGACCATATTAGAGTTGAAGAGCTTTTAAGTTATTTGAAACCAAATGAGTTTACAATCATTTCGCTTTTCTATTTAAAAGAAAAAAGCATTAAAGAAATAAGTCAAATAACATCTTTTAGCAGGTCCAATATTAAAGTGATTTTGTATAGGGCAAGAACGAAACTAAGAGGAATGTATAATAAAAAATACAATACAAATGGAAAATGATATGATAAAGCGGATTTTAAAGGATGATCTTGAAAGCCCAGAAAATGAAGATTTCAATAGTGAAATCATTCAAAAGCTGCATGTAACAAGAAGAAAACAATTTAAAATCCTGTTTGAAGAAGACGCAATAATGCATTGGTTTTTGTTCACCTCTGTTTTTGCTCTGTTTTTTTACCTAACTCATGAGTCCAAACAAAATGCAAATGTTATTATGATTGGAAGTATCATTTGCGCAATCCCACTTTTTCTAATCGTATTCAATAAAATATACGCACTTAAAAATCATAAATAATGAAGAAATTAATTGTTATAATGGTTTGCTTTGCAAGTTTAACTGCTTGCAAAACTGAAACGATTGCCCAATCTGGATATACTGATAAAGTAGATGCGGTAAGGAATTTATTTGATAGTACAGCTTTAGGTGAAAATTACCATGGTTCCGTCCTTATTGCTGAAGGAGAAAAGATTCTGTTCCAAAATGCCTATGGAAAAAACCAATTAAATGAACCAAATGAAATTAACACACAGTACGGCTTGGCTTCAATGGGCAAAATGTTTACCGCCACAGCAACTATGCAGTTAGTAGAACAAGGTAAACTTTCACTTGAACAAACCATTGGTGAACTTCTACCAGATTATCCTAATGAGGGTGCCAAAAAAATAAAGGTCAAACATCTATTAACACATACATCAGGTATGGGTGACTACTTTGGCCCAGCTTTTTTTGAGAACCAAGAAAACATCAAAAGCCTCAGTGATTTTTTGCCTTATTTCGTCAATGACCCCATCAACTTTGTCCCTGGAGAACAAATGCGTTACAGCAATGCCGGTTACATTGTGCTTGGACTGATTATAGAGGAAATCACAGGTGAAAAATACCATATGTATTTAGAAGAGCATATTTTCAAACCTTCTGGAATGAATAATACTGGACCACTTATAGGCTCAGCAGGCGGAGGCCTTTCTACTGTTAGTGATCTATACAAATTTGCACTAGCCTTACAGAAACACAAACTCCTAGGTAAAAAAACTTTGACGGCCATGACAACCGATTATTTGGGACATGGCTATGGCTATGGCATGACATTAAAACAATTTAATGAAAATTATATTTACGGACATAACGGAGGTGCGCCAGGTATTGCAGGTGAGTTAAGCATGGTAATGGGAGAGCCGCTTATCATTGTGACTATGACCAACAGAAATCCATTGGACGGTTGGGCACAAATGAGAACCAATATCCAAAAGGAATTCTTCGGCATTACACCTGAAATAGAAAAATTTTTAAATACTGAAGAAGTTATTAAGACTTATAAGTTGAAAGGGTTTACCGAAGCTAGCAAGCAACTTACTCGTTTAAACAATAACATCATTGATAAGAATACCTTTCGCTATGCTGAGCAGTTTGCTGGACAAGGCGAAATGGGCAAAGCTATCGAAGTAATGAAATTAATTGTACAAGCCTACGCTAATGAACCATACCCATATGCGTTCTTGGCGGACTTCCAATTACAGGCTGGACTAAAAGAAGAGGCCATTAAAAACTACAAAAAAAGCTTGGAAATAAATCCTCAAGACCAACAAGTCATTGAACGGTTAAAACAATTGGAACAGAAGAAATAAAACTGAGTTTGGCATCAACGTCTAACATTTAATCAAGACCTAAAAATTACGTAGTTCTACGTATTGATTATACCCTTTAAAACCTCTACATTTAATGGTTAGAATCTTACACATCAATTTTAAATCGTAGTTATGAAGAAAGTAAAAAAGCTAAAATCTAAAAAGAAAAAGAAGAGAAGACGAAAAGGAAAACCAATAGCAATGGGTAAAATAGCTGCAGATGGCAGTATATTAAAAGCAACACCGGGTATAAGTATCTCAACAGTAATTTACGAGGGTGAGATTTATGGAACGCGAGATGATATAGGCTATACCGTTACACTTCCAGAAGGCTTAGTATGTGATAATAATTATATTATACAACTCACCGCAGAAAATTATGGGGAAGATGGGCCTGATTATGTTATTACGAGCATAGCATCACGCTATCAAACGATTAGAGGTTTTGAGGTTATTATTTGGGCAGATAGAATACAAACGATCTCAAGCAGCTACACCATAACGCCAGTAAGAACCAATTGGCATTTTGTGGTTTATGATCTTTAGATATTAGTTAAATACTGTTTAATCGCAACTATTCCACAGACTAATTATATCTGCAGTCTTTAAAAAGAAAGGAATTAAGTTTAATTAAAAAGATTCCCACTTTGCGCCTCTGCCAGCCGACTTCGCCTTAGTAGCTAAAACTATTGCGGTCGAAAAGCTTGTGCCTCCACTAAAGTTTTGGCGACACGCAGGCACGCGAAATATTATGAAAGCGAGAATTGTTGCACTGCTACAAGTAAAAAATCGATTTTGCTTCAAAAATAGGCTATTCTGTTGATATGAGCGATCATATCCCAGTCAGTTTTTGCTAAAGTTTAAACTGAAGAGCGGCATTAAACATTGTTCCAGTTTGACTAAAATGGAATCCATCGTATGTCGTCGTATTATAACGCTGATTAAAGGTGATTAGATTTCTTTGGTTTAGACTTAGATTTTCGTCCGCTAAAATGCTCTCACCAGCGGCATTTTCCGCCACAAACTTCCATCTTGGTCTAATATTAAATAGATTATTTATATTAAAATTTAGTCTAATTTTTTCGGACAGTTGATACCCAAATCCTAAATCGGTCATGATCTGGGGAATAAATTCTGTCCTTAAATTTTCATCCAGTCCCTGTTGCATAAACGTCGCTTTTCCGAAATAGGTATTGTTTAAGATAATATCAAAGTTTTTTATTTCATAACGATTGTTCAAAATCCATTTTGTTTTGGGTCTAGATGTAAACAATACGGACTCTTGGGTTCTGTTTACGACGCTTTGTCCCGCATCTTCAATTATTTGTGGATTCTTGGTTGTACCGACCTGTTTATTTTCTAGCATATAATTTCCTGAAAAATTAAGATAAAGATCTCCTCCTCCTAAGTTTTTATGTTTATAGCTCAATACCAAATCCAAACCATTGGTTCTTGTATCCAAACCATTGATAAAAAAGCTTATGGCTTTTAGGTTTCTTTCATTAAGAAAAACATCCAAATCCGTATTCCCACTATCAGTTCCAAAGACTTCATAGCTCAAAACAACACGATCCCTTATCGCTATATTGTAATAATCCAAAGTGAGATTTAGGTTTTTTGATAGTCTTGCACCTAACCCAAAAGTTAAATTTGTTGATCTTTCTGCATCTAATTGTGGTATCCCTAGTCTTCGAGCATCTGGGGAAATATTATTTATTAAACCTGTAATTTGAATACCCTGACCAGCAACAAAACTATATTGAAGCTTTTGTGAATATATCTGATGAAGTGTAGGCGCCCTAAATCCTGTAGAAATAGATCCTCTTATGGTATAATTGTCATTGAGAATATACCTAGAACTTAATTTCCATACAAAGGCATTCCCAAAATCCGAATAATTCTCTGCTCTTACTGTGGCATTTGCTAAAAGTTTTTCATCAATATCGTAGCTTAAGTCAAAATAACCACCCCAATTATAACGATTAAAGTTTTTGGAATCTTCAGGCCTACTTCCTGCAAAAGAATCCGAACCTCCTCCATCATATGAAGCCAATTCACCTGCAATAATTTCATAGTTTTCAGATCTAAATTCTGTACCAAAGGCAATTCCAATGTTGTCATTTATTTGTTTAGAAATATCCATATTGGCCACCACATGCATGAAATCCGTTCCTCCCACATCAAAATTTATGGGACTATTTTCTCTATATAACTCTTCTCCACCTATGAGTTCCCCCGGATCAATGATATTATCCTGATTCATATCATCCCATGTAATAGGCGATAACACAGAATTTCCGTTATGAGAATTTCTAACCGTATAGCGCTGTGAATTACCACCGAGTGTTATACTCATATCATAATTCCAATCATTCTTAGTGCTGTAAAACCCAAGTGTTGCATTGTAGTCCTTTAAGATACCATCAAATGTAGGAACATAACCATCATAATTATTTGCTGTATTTGGAGCAGGAAAAAAGTCAGATAAATAAGGGTATTGCTCAATAGTTCTCCAATAGGGTGTTCTATAGTTTGCAAAACTGTTAGAGTTTTTAAACAAATAAGCAGCATTGAAGTACAGCTGGTTATTTTTATTTAGCTCATATTCCCCATTCAGCAAGAATTTTACGGTAATGTTTTTTGGTGTGCTATTAATGTTTTTTGCATCAGGATGCCTATTTAAAAAATCTTCAACATCGCTTAAATCTGCATTAAAATCTATGGATTCCCCTAAAGCGTTAACTTGGCCAGGTCTATTTGCAAAGTCTGTCTGAGAGACATCTAAGGTATAATTTATAAATCCTTTTCCTCCTTTAAACGTTTCACCATTGTGTAGACTAAGCCCTATAGACTCTCCATCTCCTTCTGAAGTAACTCCAGCTCGTGTGGTCACATATCCCTCATCATCATCTTTTAAAATTACATTAACCACACCCGCTATGGCATCGGATCCATAATGGGCCGAAGCACCATCCCTTAAAATCTCCACCCTTTTAATAGCGTCTATAGGAATAACGGACAGGTCAGCTCCAGTTTCTCCTCTCGAGGCAATTCCGTACGTATAAACCAATGAACTCAGATTTTTCCTTTTCCCATTTACTAAAATTAAAGTTCTACTTGGCCCTAAATTTCTTATCTCATAGGGATCTAATAAGGAAACAGCATCGGACACGGGAATATTAACCGCATTAAATGAAGGCACTTTATATTGTAAAACTTGGTCAAAATTACTTTGTCCTGTACTAATGATATCTTTAGGGGTAATCACATCTACAGGTAATGGAGTACGAGTATTACTTCTAGCAGGTGTTCTACTACCTACTAGGATAACCGTGCTCAAAGCAATAGACTCATTTAGAATAATTTTGAAATCTCTGATATTTCCTACTTGGACTTCCTTACTCTCAAATCCGTTATAACTAATAATAATTATAGCATTTTCGGATGAAACTTCCATGGTAAAAGTACCGCTAGAATCTGTAACGGTGGCATTATCAGTCCCTTTTTCAATTATTGTGGCACCAGCTAAAGGAGTTTCACTTTCGGCGCGCACTGCACCTCGAATTTTAATTTGTGAAAAAGAAGCAAAACTTAGTAATGTAAATAAAACGAATAGTTTTTCCCTATAAGTCATGGTTTTATAAGTAGATTTGGTGTTTTAATACTCTTAAAAACTTCTCAACTATTGATTAGTTGGATATTTATATGAGTGACTATAAGGGTAAGTAAACTTTTTCAAGTTTAAACAAACATAATAAATTAAACTGACTTTTAGCGTTAGTAGACTTTAAAAACTCGTAAACCAAATAAATCGTTTATTTTTGCACACTGAAATTTAGAGTCTAATTAAAAAAGATTCCCACGGTTGTGGGGAATATTATGAAAGCTGGAATTGTAGGATTACCAAACGTCGGAAAATCAACCTTATTTAATTGTTTATCTAATGCCAAGGCGCAGAGCGCCAACTTTCCGTTTTGTACCATAGAACCCAATATTGGTGTGGTTAATGTGCCAGATCCAAGGTTGGCCAAACTCGAGGAATTAGTAAGTCCAGAGAAAGTGATTCCGGCTACTGTAGAAATCGTGGACATCGCCGGTTTGGTCAAAGGAGCTAGTAAAGGCGAGGGTTTGGGCAACCAGTTCTTGGCCAATATTAGGGAAACTGATGCCATTTTGCATGTACTTCGCTGTTTCGATAACGATAATATTGTTCATGTCGATGGTTCCGTAGATCCGATAAGGGATAAGGAAACCATAGATATGGAGTTGCAGTTGAAGGATTTGGAAACCACAGAGAAGAAGTTAGATAAAGTAAAGCGTGCCGCAAAGACTGGCAATAAAGAAGCCCAAGCCGAGGAAGCTGTTTTACTAAAAATAAAATCAGGATTAGAGTCGGGAACCTCAGTACGTGCTTTAGAATTTTCGGATGAGGATTACACGGAATACGTTAAACCCTTGCAGTTTATAACCGATAAATCCGTCATGTACGTCTGCAACGTGGATGAAGGTGCTGCCACCACGGGTAATGCTTATGTAGAGCAGGTGATGGAAGCCGTAAAGGATGAAAATGCAGAAGTTTTGGTTTTGGCTGTCGGCACAGAAGCCGATATTAATGAGTTGGAGGATTATGAAGAACGCCAGATGTTTTTAGAGGATATAGGTCTGGAAGAACCAGGTTCAGCAAAATTAATCAGAGCCGCCTACCAACTATTAAAGCAACAGACCTATTTCACAGCAGGGCCCAAAGAAGTCCGCGCTTGGACTGTAACAATTGGAGCTACGGCGCCGCAGGCGGCTGGAGTCATTCATACCGATTTTGAAAAAGGCTTTATTAGAGCAGAGGTGATTGCTTATGATGATTATGTGGCTTATGGTAGTGAAACTAAAGTTAAAGAAGCTGGAAAAATGCGTGTCGAAGGCAAGAACTACATCGTTAAGAATGGTGATGTGATGCATTTCTTGTTTAATGTGTAACATTTACTGCGACCACTCCTAAGCATTTCAAGAAGTATATGCCCAAAAGATTCGGTTAACACTAGTTAACTTTCGTTAACTATTCGTTCTACGTTTAGTCATTACATTTGTAGTAAATCAATAGGATAAAACATTTTAAAAGATGTCTCCTAGTTGAAATCTAACAATCATCAATCAAAAAATCAGACTATTACCCGTTGATAGTTTTTAAAAGCCAATGTTCTCAACAACTTTGGCTTTTTATTGTTAATTACTTTAGGGGAACCGTATTTCATTTTTTAACGTATAATATTATATTAGCCCTTCATCTAACTTTTCTTAATTTTTTATGGCAGAACAGTCTAACTATACTGAAGAAAACATACGTTCACTCGATTGGAAAGAGCATATCCGAATGCGGCCAGGTATGTATATCGGTAAGTTAGGAGATGGCTCTTCTCCAGATGATGGTATCTATATCCTTCTCAAGGAAGTACTCGACAACTCGATCGATGAGTTTGTGATGGGTGCTGGTAAAACCATAGAAATCTCTATACAAGGGGAACGCGTTATTGTACGCGATTACGGTCGAGGTATTCCATTGGGCAAGGTGGTTGATGTGGTCTCTAAGATGAATACCGGTGGAAAGTACGATACCAAGGCCTTTAAAAAGTCGGTTGGTCTCAATGGAGTGGGTACAAAAGCCGTCAATGCCTTATCTACGTATTTTAGAGTAGAATCCACTAGAGATGGTAAATCGGCTTCCGCGGAGTTTGAACTAGGAGAACTAAAAGATGAAGAATTTTTAGATGATACTTCACGACGAAAAGGGACCAAGGTTACTTTTGTTCCAGACGATAGCATTTTTAAAAACTATAAGTATCGCAATGAGTATGTGGTGAAAATGCTAAAAAACTATGTATATCTCAATCCGGGATTAACCATAGTGTTTAATGGTGAAAAATACTTTAGCGAAAACGGATTAAAAGATTTACTGTCCGAAAACATTAATGAAACAGATTTATTATATCCGATTATTCATTTAAGGGGAGATGATATTGAAGTGGCCATTACGCACAGTAAGAGCCAATACAGTGAAGAATACCATTCCTTTGTCAATGGCCAGAACACCACCCAAGGAGGAACGCATTTAGCCGCATTTAGAGAGGCTTTGGTAAAAACCATAAGAGAGTTTTACGGCAAAACCTATGATGCTTCCGACATTAGAAAATCGATAGTATCCGCCATTGCCATTAAGGTGATGGAACCCGTTTTTGAGAGTCAGACCAAAACCAAATTGGGATCGACAGACATGGGAGGGGATTTACCCACAGTGAGAACCTATATCAATGATTTTGTAAAACGGTATTTAGATAATTATCTCCATAAAAATCAGGATACCGCCGAGAAACTGCAACGTAAAATTTTGCAGGCTGAGCGTGAACGCAAAGAATTGTCGGGCATAAGAAAATTGGCCAAAGAACGCGCCAAGAAAGCCAGTTTGCACAATAAGAAATTGCGGGACTGTCGTGTTCATTTCGGGGATACCAAAAATGAACGCAGTTTAGAGACGACCTTGTTTATTACAGAGGGAGATTCAGCATCTGGAAGTATTACAAAATCAAGGGATGTGAACACCCAAGCCGTGTTTAGTCTTAAGGGAAAACCTTTAAATTCCTATGGCTTAAGTAAGAAGATTGTTTATGAAAATGAAGAGTTCAATCTGTTGCAAGCAGCTTTAAATATTGAAGAATCCATTGAAGATTTACGCTATAACAATATTGTGATTGCCACGGATGCCGATGTGGATGGTATGCACATTCGTTTGTTATTGATTACCTTCTTTTTACAATTCTTTCCAGAAGTGATTAAAGAAGGGCATTTGTATATTTTACAGACCCCTTTGTTTAGGGTCAGAAATAAAAAAGAGACCATTTACTGTTATTCGGAAGAAGAGCGTAAAAATGCCATAGAAAAATTGAAACCAAAGCCCGAAATTACGCGGTTTAAGGGTTTAGGTGAGATTTCGCCAGATGAATTCAAGCATTTCATTGGTGATGATATGCGTTTGGACCCTGTGATGTTGGATAAGGATATGTCGATTGAAGAGCTCTTGTCGTTCTACATGGGTAAAAATACGCCATCACGACAAGAATTTATTATTGAAAATCTGAAGGTCGAACTCGATATCGTTGAAGACAGTCTATGAGAACAGACAATCGGAATGTAAAGAATACGGTGGTGTCTATCTATGTTCTATTGATAACTTTTGGCATACTGATGATTGTCTTATCTAAATCTTTAGAGTTTTTAGTCGACTACACCTTCTTTATAATCTTGGGGCTTTTTGTCGTATTAGTATTATTTCATTCCGTGGCAGGTTATTTTGAATATGATAGTGATGGTGCTAAAATTACGATACTGAATAAAGGCCTTCTTTTAACGGAGTACATCAACTACAGGGAGAAGAAAGTTGAATTTGCAAGACAAGATCTTATTGGATTCGAAATCAATAATTACATCCTCTATAAATCCATAGTGATTTTAATAAAGGCCTATGATGGAAGCAAAGTAAAAGAACAGTTTAACGTAACACTGCTTAAATCAAAAAAGTTGAAATACGTAAAACAATCATTAAGTAAAACAATAAAAGCAAACAGAAAGCTTAAACAAGGATAGATGGCAGAAGAACATGACGAATTGTTAAACGAGAATAGTGGTAACCAGGAAACGATTACTAAGGTTACCGGCATGTATAAAGATTGGTTCTTGGATTACGCATCTTATGTTATCCTAGAACGTGCGGTGCCCGCTATAGAGGATGGTTTTAAACCGGTGCAGCGCCGTATTATGCATTCTATGAAAGACTTAGATGATGGGCGCTATAACAAGGTGGCCAATATTGTAGGTCATACCATGCAATACCATCCACATGGTGACGCCAGTATTGCTGATGCCATGGTGCAAATAGGCCAAAAGGATTTATTGATCGACACCCAAGGAAACTGGGGAAATATCCTTACCGGTGATAGGGCAGCGGCTTCGCGTTACATTGAAGCACGATTGTCTAAGTTCGCTTTGGATGTGGTTTACAATCCGAAAATTACCGAATGGCAGGCCTCCTATGATGGCAGACGTAAAGAGCCCATTAACTTGCCAGTGATGTTCCCATTGCTTTTGGCACAGGGCGGAGAAGGTATAGCGGTAGGGCTTTCTACTAAAATATTGCCGCATAATTTTATTGAGCTTATCGAGGCTTCCGTCAAGCATTTAAAAGGTAAACGTTTTACTTTACTACCTGACTTTCCAACTGCTGGGATTGCTGATATATCCAATTATAACGACGGTATGCGTGGTGGAAAAGTTAGAGTAAGGGCCAAAATTTCCCAACGCGATAAGAATACTTTGGCCATTACCGAAATTCCGTTCGGGACAACAACATCGTCTTTGATAGATTCCATTCTAAAAGCCAATGATAAAGGCAAAATAAAGATTAAACGCATAGAGGATAATACGGCGGCGGAAGTTGAAATCTTAATCCATTTGCCTTCAGGATTATCGCCTGATAAAACGATCGATGCGCTTTACGCATTTACTAACTGTGAGACTTCAATATCGCCTTTAGGTTGTGTCATTGAGGATAACAAACCGTTTTTTGTGGGCGTTTCTGAGATGCTGCGTCGTTCTACAGATAATACCGTTCAGTTATTAAAGCAAGAGCTCGAAATTAAACTGGGTGAGTATGAAGAGCAATGGCATTTCGCGTCTCTAGAGCGCATATTTATCGAGAATAGGATTTATCGCGATATTGAAGAAGAGGAAACTTGGGAAGGTGTTATAAGTGCTATAGACAAAGGACTTAAGCCACATGTAAAGCATTTGAAGCGCGAGGTTACTGAAGACGATATTGTTCGCCTGACGGAAATTAGAATTAAGCGTATTTCTAAATTCGATATCGATAAGGCACAGCAAAAAATCGATGCTTTAGAAGAGCAAATCGCTGAAGTAAAGCACCATTTAGCAAATCTTATTGACTATGCCATAGCTTATTTTGAGCGATTAAAAAAGGATTATGGCGAAGGCAAGGAACGAAAAACCGAATTGCGCGTCTTTGATGACGTCGATGCGACTAAGGTGGTGATAAGGAATACCAAGCTATATGTCAATAGAGAAGAAGGCTTTATTGGGACGTCGTTGCGACGCGACGAATATGTGTGTGACTGTAGTGATATTGATGATATCATTGTATTTACCAAAGAAGGAAAGATGATGGTTACCAAAGTCGATTCTAAGACTTTTGTCGGTAAGAATATCATACATGTTGCCGTATTTAAGAAGAAGGATAAGCGCACAATTTACAATTTGATTTATCGTGATGGCAGAGGTGGCCCTTCTTATGTGAAACGCTTTGCGGTAACCAGTATTACTAGGGATAGAGAGTATGATCTCACCAATGACAACAAAGGTTCTGTAGTCTGGTATTTTTCGGCTAATCCAAACGGGGAAGCAGAAGTGGTTACAGTTTTACTCCGTCAGGTAGGCAGTATTAAGAAATTGAAATGGGATTTAAATTTTGCCGATATCCTTATTAAAGGAAGAACCTCTAAAGGTAATTTGGTCACTAAGTATTCTGTGAAGCGCATAGAGCTTAAAGAAAAAGGTGTATCTACCTTAAAACCCCGAAAAATATGGTTTGATGATGCGGTTCAGCGTCTTAATGTCGATGAGCGCGGCGAACTTATTGGTGAATTTAGAGGAGAAGACCGCTTATTGGTCATAACGCAATCTGGAATAGTAAAAACACTTATTCCGGAGTTGACCACGCATTTCGATAGTGATATGATTAGGCTTGAGAAGTGGGTGCCAAAGAAACCGATTTCTGCCATCTATTATGACGGTGAAAAAGAGCGTTATTATGTGAAGCGATTTTTAATAGAAAACGAAGGAAAAGAGGAATCCTTTATTTCTAGCCATCCCAATTCGCAGTTGGAGATTGTTTCAACGGATTGGCGGCCTATAGCCGAAGTAGAATTCACTAAAGAACGAGGAAAAGACCGCAGGCCTAATATGGAAATAAATCTTGAAGAGTTTATTGCAGTAAAAGGGATTAATGCACTTGGAAATCAATTAACTAGAGAAAAAATAAATCAAATTAATTTATTAGACCCCTTGCCTTTTGAGGCACCAGAAGAAGTCCATGCGGACGACTTGGAAGTGGTCGACGAGGAAACGGTTTCTGTAGCCTTGGATGTGAATAAAAACACAGACCAACCAGAAGTATCCAATGATAGTCCGACAACTAATGACGACCATGACGATGACGACGACTTAGAGATAGACGATAAGGGTCAGGTCACACTGTTCTAATTGATATGGCGAATAATAAACTTCTCGTTAATGAGCGTCAAGCGGACTTAGGCCAGTTTATGGTCGGTCGTTTGTTGCCATTTCGTAAGAAGCGTCAAGTAGGCCCTTTTACATTTATAGACCATATAGGTCCTGCAGTTCTTGGCGATGGGAAGTATATGGATGTTGATCAGCATCCGCATATTGGGCTGAGTACCTTGACTTATTTATTTAAGGGCGAGATAGAACATCGCGATAGCATAGGTAGTGTGCAACTCATCACACCGGGAGATGTAGGGTTTATGACCGCAGGGCATGGCGTTACACATACTGAACGCACGCCACAATTTCGCAGAACTTCGGAAAAATTCGAAATGCACGGTTATCAAATTTGGGTGGCATTACCAAGGGACAAGGAAGCTATTAAGCCAAATTTCAAATTTTTTGATAAGACTGAAATACCAGAATGGAGCGATGGTGATTTAAGCTTAAAACTCGTGGCAGGCAATGCTTTTGGGAAATCTTCACCATTGCAGGGGTATTCACCACTTTTTATGGTAGATATTTATGCGGAAAAGGAGACGACCCTAGATTTGGCCAACCAACTTCATGGTGAAGTCGCTTTTGTTATTGTAGAAGGAGAAATTACTGAAAAAGATCACAAGGTAGAAGCTGGACAAATGTTAATCAGTAAAACGGATGCCCAGTGTAGTATATGCTTAGATAAAGGTACGCGACTTTTATTGTTTGGGGGTTTGCCATTGGAGGAGGAGCACTATCTGCTGTGGAACTTTGTGTCGAGCAGTAAGGAAAAACTACAAGAGGCGAAGCTGCGTTGGCAAGAAAAGGCGTTCCCTAAAGTGCCAAATGATGATACTTATATTCCCATTCCTGAACCGAGACGTTAAGAACAATCGGTTTAACTTTTCTTCTTGCTCGTTTTAAAATTAAGAAATTCAACAAACAACGAAAATGCAATGGCGAAATAGAGGTACCCTTTGGGTACGGCGCCTACGGATTTGCCAAAAAACGCGGTATGCGACAGGTGGGCGGCTTCGGTAATCAGCATAAACCCGATTAAGATTAAGAAGGCCAAGCCCAATATTTGCATACTCGGATGGCGATCAATGAATTTGCGAATAGGGTTGGCAAAGCCTATCATGACGATTATTGAAATAACTACGGCAATAATCATTAAGATTAAGGTGTAATTCGTATTGGGATGCAAACCATTGGTCATCCCGACTGCCGTTAAAATGGAATCAACCGAGAAAATAAAATCTATGATCAAAATCTGGGTAATCGCATGGGATAACGATGTAATCGCCTTTGATTTTAGATTGGCCTCATCATGACCGGGATGTTCAACTTTTTCTCTAATCTCAGAGGTACTTTTGTAAATCAGAAACAAACCACCTGTAAAAAGGATAATAGCTTGCCAACTCAGTGCTACCGATAGCCAGTCGGATTCGTAAGTATAGAAAGGTTCGCTCAGACCAATAAGGAAAGACACAAAGAATAATAAGGCAACCCGCTGTACCATGGCCAAAACCAGACCGATGTTAGTGGCCTTGCCACGTTGGTGTTCTGGTAGCTTATTAGCAGCGATCGATATAAAAACGATATTGTCGATGCCTAATATAATCTCTAGGAATGTCAATGTAAGCAATGCCAGTATAGCATCTGAGGATAATAAAAAGTCCAACATAGGTTCTAATTCATCTTATAGGCGACTCCTTTTTCTACCTGCAAGGGTCTGTTAGGTATTTTTACGGCAAGTTTGTACTCGAAGGTATAAGAAGCGTTGCCGTCTGTTGATAAGATTTTCATGTGAATAGCATCCTTTTCTGAATTGGTTTTTGGATTCAATTTTTTAAGGATAAACTCGCAATCATTAATCCAGCGTATTGAGGAGGTATCTACTTTACCTTCATAGTAATCGATGTTTAAAGTTTCGGTTCTTACAAATCGTCCCGTTTTCTCTATGCCATCAATGGTATAATTAAACTCAAACTCACCTGTTCTAAAGTCATTGCAATTGCGCTCAACCTCATAGCAGCCTGTTAAGACAGCGAAAACACAGAGTAAAATAACATTCTTCATCCTTACACTTTGTGCAAAGATAGTCGAGTAAATCGAAAATTTAGGGCTTGTAACTTTTAAAAGTTCCGTTTTTATAGAAGATGACAATTTTTTCAATTTCAGAATCCTTCTCGAATGGGGCCTTTTCGTGCGCTGTAGGATCAGGGTTAGAAGATAGGGCAGGTTGTTCCGAAATCGCATCTCTGACATCGGAAGTTTGCGAAGTGGATGTTTCAAATAGATCTAAACTTGTTTTTGGAAATTCGCCCTTGCCATTGAGCAACCAATATAAATCTACTTCAGGATAGGAGTGAAGCACTTTCATAACAAAGTCTAAACTCGGCTTGTTTCTGCCCGATAGAATATGTGAAATACTGGAGCGTTGCACACCAACTTTTGCGGCAAAGCTAGAGGCCGTTTCATCGTAAAAATCGATTATTTTTTGTAGTCGTTTTGTGAAATTTACGGAGTTTATCATTGTAAACGAATTATCCCTATTAATAACGTTACAAAAGTAAATAATAATATATTGCTAAGAGCAAAATAGGTAAAATATAGTTTAAAATTATTGAACTTTTGATTTAATATTAAATATTTAAAATACTGATAATATGATATTTAATAATTAAAATAGAGATACGTATTATTTTCAGCAACTTTCCTAGCTATTTTGTATACTTATGGAAACAAATGTGTTTATCATTGTAACTATTTGTTGAAGTTGACGTGTTTACATTTGTAAATATTCTTATTGTTACTTTTGTAAACAAATCAGTTCACTCCATGACTCTAGAATTTTTAAATCGCATTTTTCCGAATGTAAAATCGGATGCTTTGTCGGGTAGATATATCACAAATTCACATATAGAAAATTGCTTTAAAAATATTCCTGGAGACTATATTTCCACTATTGGATATTCGGTTGAAAAAAGACCTATTTACGGTTTGCGGTTCGGAACTGGGCCACAGAAAGTACTCTTATGGTCGCAAATGCATGGCAATGAATCTACCACAACAAAAGCCTTGTTCGACTGTTTTAATCTGTTTTTAACGGGTCATACTATATCCAATCATATTCTAGAATCTTGTACAATAGTGGCTATTCCAATACTCAATCCGGATGGGGCTGAACGCTATACACGCTTAAATGCCAATAGCGTTGATTTAAATAGGGACGCCCAGAGGCGCTCTCAACCCGAAAGCCAGGTGCTAAGCGCTGTTTTTAACGATTTTAAGCCTCATTATTGCTTTAATTTACACGGTCAGCGTACCATTTACAACGTAGGCCATACCGCTATGTCCTCCGTATTATCATTTCTTTCACCTGCACAAGATTCTGAACGGAGCTTGACGCACAATAGAAAAGTGGCTATGCACCTCATTTCTGAAATCAACAAAATTTTACAGCAAGAGATACCCAATGCTGTGGCACGATATGATGATGGTTTTAATCTCGATTGCGTAGGCGACACTTTTCAAAGCTCTGGCGTACCAACACTTTTGTATGAAGCAGGTCATTTTCCTAATGATTATAATAGGGAAGAGGTGAGGCGTTTGGTATTTATAGCCATTCTTAAGGGCCTAGACCTTATTTCCAGCGCTATGGGACCTATAGATTATGAAGGGTATTTTGAAATATCGGAAAACGGTAAGCAATTTTATGATATCATCATACGAAATGCGCGCATTTCGGATCATTCTCAGGATTTGGTCGACTTAGGTATTCAATATGTGGAACGACTTAATGATGGAAAAATTGATTTTGTTCCTACTGTTGAGGCCATTTCAAAATTAGATGATTTTTTTGGGCACAAAGAAATTGATGCTAAGGGGCAAATTGTAAAACGTGGAGATAATTTGGAGATAAAAGTTACTAACGAAAACGATTTCGTATTGATAAATAATGAAAAAATCGTACTAAAACCTTAAAAAAACTCTCAAATTATGCGTAATTGATAACGAAAATCCTTTATTTTTGCATAAAGTTTAAAGATTATACAATTATGGCGAAGTTCAAATTAGACGAAGTTGACCACCAAATCCTAGACATGCTTATAGACAATACACGTATTCCCTTTACGGATATTGCAAAAAAATTATTGATTTCTGCAGGTACTGTTCACGTACGTGTTAAGAAAATGGAAGAAGCAGGAATCATCAAAGGATCTTCTCTAACTTTAGATTACAAAAAATTAGGCTATTCATTTATTGCTTATGTTGGCGTTTTTCTACAAAATACATCACAAACAAAGTTTGTATTAGAGCGTATAGAAAGCATACCTTATGTTACGGTGGCACATATAACCACTGGAAAGTTTAATATTTTTTGTAAGATACGTGCCAGAGATACCATGCATGCCAAGGATATCATCTTTATGTTAGATGATATAGATGGCGTTTACAGAACTGAGACTATGATATCTTTAGAAGAAAGCATTAATGATAAAAAACGATTAATGCATACCATATTTAATGAGCTTTAATTCATATGCTATAAATTAAGGCCCTTAGTAAGTATGCTAAGGGCTTTTTTATTCTAATTCTATGACATCTAATCACTTAAATACCGCAGAATACCATCAGTATTACAAATCTTATATCGACAAAGCCACTAGTGCCAACATTGTAGAAGGTCTAGCTATTAACCTTAAAAAGGGGATGATATTTCTATCTGAAATTCCAGAGGAAAAACACAATTATGCCTATGCAGATGGCAAGTGGACCATTAAGGACCTGCTGCTCCACATTATTGATGCCGAACGTGTTTTTGCTTACAGAGCGTTGCGAATTGCCAGAGGAGATAAAACACCGTTGGCTGGTTTTGATCAGGATATTTATGTGGCTAATGCTCATGCGGCCAATAGATCTTTCAAAAGCCTTATCGAGGAATATAAGGCGGTTAGAAGCAGTACCATTGCGCTCTTTGGTAGTTTTGAAGAAGAGGTATTACTCCGTATTGGAGAGGCAAGCGGTTCGGCTATATCGGTAAGAGCCTTAGGCTATATCATATCCGGTCATGAGAATCATCACATGGCGGTTATCAAAGAACGCTACCTTTAGGAGTTATAATCTTTAAAAGCTTCTAAGATCAATTCATTGCTCACTTCGCAGTTGATTTTTGGTTGACCAATAGCTTCTAAGAGAACAAACTTCACTGTTCCATGACTCGTCTTTTTATCATGTACGAGTAAGTTCATGATAACTTTTTGATCATTTTCGCTAATCTCAACTTTTGAAAATGTTTTGAGTATTCCGCTTTTTATGGCTTCAAACTCGGTCATAGTTAAACCAGTGAGTTTAACAGAAAGATAAGCCTCTAATAGCATTCCGATGGCGATAGCTTCCCCATGTAATAGAGGGGTTTTGTCTGCATTGCCCAAAAAGTAACTTTCTATAGCATGGCCAAGTGTATGCCCAAAATTCAAGATTTTTCTCAAACCTTGTTCGGTAATATCTTCTGACACGACCTTGTTCTTTATGACCACTGAATCATAAATCAATCCATCTAAAACAGTGCTGCTTAAGTTCTCCAGGTCGACCAGACGTTCCCAATAGGTCTTGTCGTAGATCAATCCATGTTTTAGCATTTCGGCATAACCCGAAACCATCTGGTTTGGCGGTAGTGTTTCAAGATAAGACGTATCGATTAAAACCATGCTGCCTTCACTAATAACACCAATTTGATTCTTTAAGACTCCAAGATCAACTCCTGTTTTTCCGCCGACAGAAGCGTCGACCATAGCCAACAACGACGTGGGAACATTGATATAATCGATACCTCGCATATAGGTACTAGCAACGAAGCCCCCAAGGTCGGTGACAACACCGCCGCCTAGATTAATAAGCAAGCTTTTACGGTCGGCATGGTATTCTGATAAGGCTTCCCAAACCCCTGTGCATATATCTATGGTTTTGTGATCTTCGCCTTCTGGCATTTCCATGACTTCGACTACAATATCTCCAGACTCTAAGCGCGACAAAAAGTGTGGCAAACAATAGTCGTGGGTATTGGTATCGACCAATACAAATATCTTAGAAGGGTTGGAAGCCTTTATGTATGCATTGAGTTCTGAATATACCTTGTCATTAAAGTGAACTATGGCATTTTTAGTGGTTATGGACGTCATTTTAAAAAAGTTCCTAAATTGATGCCGTGAAAATACTCCCTTTTTGAGAAAAAAGTAAGCCGCGGATTAAATATATTTGCAATCACTAGTTTCATAATCTATGATCAACCGCTCTCTCTTTGAAAACACGGACATCGCTTTTGCACTGAAATCCGATTCTGAATTGGAACGTGCTTATTTTCTGTTTAAAATGATTTCTTCCCAGCCATTGGTGCGCATAGGTACAGCGGCCACCAATTTCGCTCTTAAAGCCAATTTACCAGTTGAAGGATTAATACGTTCTACGGTATTCGATCATTTTTGCGGAGGTGTTAATGAAGAAGATTGTCTCCCGGTCATAGATAAGCTCTATTTAAAAGGTGTAAGTTCTGTTTTAGATTATTCGGTTGAGGGAAAAGAAACAGAGCAGCAGTTTGATAATGCCTTAGAAAAAATATTGAAGATTATTCATTTTTGCGATGAAAAGGATGCCATGCCTATCGTGGTTTTTAAACCGACGGGCTTTGGTCGCTTTGCGCTCTATCAAAAAAAGACGGAAGGCCTTGATTTTACAGAAGTGGAGCAAGAGGAATGGAATAGGGTAGTGGAACGATTTGATGCCGTTTGCAAATTGGCAAAGGAAAAAGATGTAGAAGTGCTGATTGATGGCGAAGAAAGTTGGATGCAAGATGCAGCAGACGATTTGGTCGAGCAAATGATGCGCGGCTACAACACAGATAAGGCCATAGTGTATAATACGCTTCAGTGTTATCGTTGGGATCGCTTAGAGTACCTTAAGGCACTTCATGAGCGTGCTAAGACATCAGGGTTTAAAGTAGGCATGAAGATTGTTCGCGGAGCTTACATGGAAAAAGAGCGTCAAAGAGCTGAGGAAAAAGGATATTCTTCTCCAATTTGTGAAAATAAAAAGGCAACGGACGATAATTTCAATAATGCACTCACTTATATATTGGAGCATACGGATGATATTTCCCTGTTTGTTGGCACCCATAATGAAGACAGTTGCTATCTGGCTATGGAACTTATGGAAAAAATAGGTATCCACAAGAATAATAACAGTGTTTGGTTTGGTCAATTATATGGGATGAGTGACCATATCAGCTATAATCTTGCGGCTTTAGGATATAATGTTGCCAAATACATTCCTTTTGGTCCGGTAAAGGACGTGATGCCCTATTTAATTAGAAGAGCCGAAGAAAATACGTCGGTTGCCGGTCAGACTAATCGGGAATTAGAGTTACTGAAAGCAGAAAAGAAAAGGCGCAAACTATAATAGTACATCCAAAAGGTCGATCTCAAATCTCTATTTTGAGAATTTGTACCATTTCTTTTTCCGATTTGGATTGGTGCCATAACCATAGCCATAACCATAACCTTTCTTACCAGGTTTAACGCCATTGAGGAGCATTGTTATATTCGGAAGCCTGTCTTTATCATAGAGTGGCTTTATAACACTTACCAAGCGTCTTTTATCTACACCATCGGCGCTCACGACATAAACAAACATGTCTGCATACTTTGATATTAGCAAAGTATCGCTCACTAAACCAACAGCAGAGGTGTCTGCAATAATGTAATCGTATTTGTTTTCATAAAACTTAAACAACTCGGCAACCCTATCGCTCATTAGTAATTCAGAAGGGTTTGGTGGTATGGTACCCGATGGAATAATATCCAAAAAGCTATTGTCAGGATGCTTTACAACAATATCTTGAGGCTTTATAGATTTATCTGCAATGTAATCGGATAGTCCTTTTTTTGGCTTCTCCTTTATGTAGAGATAGTCTAAAATCTTTGGGACTCTAATATCCATCTCTATAAGCAGTACGGACTTGCTAGAATAGGATATTGACATGGCCAGATTAGTACTGGTGTGCGATTTTCCTTCCTGCGCTTTGGTCGACGTAATGAATAATTTCTTGGCTTTCCCACTAACGCCCTTGAGCATAAAATCTATATTGGACCTAACAATCCTGAACGCTTCGGCCATAGGGGAATAGTCAGACTTTTTAACAAGCTTTGTTTTTTTAGGTGACTTAGGGATATCACCGAGATAGGGCACATCCAAAATACTAACCAGATCGTCTTTAGTATACAATTTTGAATCTAACAAATCCGTAATATAAATAATACCAATCGGGATTAGAAGCCCTAATATAAATGAACCTAGATACGTAATTGTTCTGTTGGGTGAAACGGGTTTATATGACGAATAAGCATGGTCTATAACTTTCGCATTAGCGGTATACATACCTAACCTAATTGCGGTTTCTTCGCGTTTCTCTAACAAATATAAATACAGCGATTCTTTTATGTCTTGTTGTCTTCGCACCCCTCTAAACATTCTTGCTTTCGTGGGCGCTACATAGAGTTGTCCACTGATTCGGTCATTTTCTGAATTCAAGTTGTCCAAAGTGAGCTCAGATGTTTTTTTCATGCTGCTCAATGAACTTTCGAGATTAGTTTTAAGGGCATTAATCTGATTGTTTAGTTGAACAACAACCGGATTTTTTTCGGTACTTGTTTTAAGTAACTGATCTCTTTTTGCCACCAAATCGTTATGACGCTGAATGATGAGCGCTGTATTGCCATCTCCAATACCAATATTTGCAGGTAACATATCACTGATCTTATTCTCATCATTCAATTCTTCTTGCAAATAAGAGATCATTTGTATATTGGTAGCCGTTGATGCAATGTCTTGCTCGAGCTGTTTTTTTGCTTTTAAATTTAAGTTGGTTTGAGACCCCAAATCCGCAAGGCTGTTTTGCTGTTGAATTTGTTCTACATTAGATTCGACCTCACCAAGTTCTTGTTGTACTTGTTCAAGACGTTTATTGATAAAATCGGAGGTTACTTTAACCACGTCTTCTTTATCTCTTAGGACATCATTGTTGTATTCTAAAATTAACTGATCTAAAAAGTCTACTGCCTTTTGGGCAACAGTTTCGTTCAGGGTAAGCCCTATGACACTAGAACCTTTTTGGGTAGTTGCTTGTAGACTAGCTCGGTAATAACTAACCAGACTAGAAACACGACTTATTTTAATCTTGATATTACTTCCTATTTTCGGTGCATGAATACCAACATTGGGTACCAAGACAAAGCCACCGTAATCTGAGTCAATTTTATCACCGAAGGCATATACGGTTCCTTCAGTTTCATCTCTGTCATCAATAATCGATTTCCCATCATCTTGGAACAAAACAAATTCTGTATCCGACTTTACTTTGATGAATATATTAGCGTTGATATTATTTATTACAGAGTCACTTTCAAAAAAACTTATACTAATAGGTGGATTTACATAAAGTTCTTTTTCCTTTATTTTCCCTTGTTCAAAAACCCGGACATTCAGCTTTAATGTTTTTATAATATTGGCCAATAACGTACGGGAATTGATAATTTGAATCTCGTCCTTGATTTTATCAGAACCACCAGAGAATAGCCCGTCACTTCCAATATCTTCGATACTCGGAAGCTTGGCCGCTTGTTTTTCTTCTTGAATCTGAATCGTAGCAGATGCCTTATATTGATAGGTGGCATACCTTAAATGGGCAAAGCCTAGCGCTATGGCCAATATGATACAAAGCAAAATCCACCTCCAATAGGAGAGAAATAATTCTAGCTTTTGTTTTATATCTGCGGTTACTGAAATGGGTTTAGATTCCATGAAGTGAAAATAAAAAAACTATTTTAATTACTGTTAGCCAAAAATACCGCTACAATGGTAGTCAAGGTTCCAATTGCAGAAATTAGAATAGAATTATTTTGATTGAATGTTGAAGCTCTTATTTTAGCCGTGTTAGGCTCAACATAGATCACGTCATTTTGTTGCAAATAATAAACGGGTGAATTGACACTATTGATTGAGGTTAAATCGATTTTTGCAAATTTTTTCTTTCCATCAACTTCTCTTATCAACAGCACATTTTTTCGCTTTCCAAAAATAGTTAAGTCATCGGCGAGACCTAAGGCTTCCAAAACCGTAATTCTTTCGTCTTGTATGGTAAATGTTCCAGGGTTTCTAACTTCACCTAGAATGGTCACCGTAAAGTTTGCTAATCTTACATTGACAATAGGGTTTTTGGCGTATTCTGAAATCTTTTGTGTAAGCATATCCGTAAGCTCCGTCCTTGTTAAACCCGCGACCTTTAAAGTCCCTAGGACAGGAAACTCTATGTTACCATCATAATCGATTAAATAGGTCTGTTGTTGTAAGCCACCTTGTGCATTTAGCGGATTATTATTCAAACCACCAGCAACCAGCGTTAAATTAAATGGTACTACGGTTTCTGGGTCTAAAGCAGATACATTGATTGTTAAAATATCATCTGGTTTATAGATAAGTTGCTTTGGTTCAGAGGTAATAATATCACTTATCGGCTCATCTTGAAAATAAACAATATTCTTTCTTGATCCACAAGAAGTCAACGTAACAATTGCTAAAAATAGAATTAAAAAGTGGCGAGTTTTCATAAGATGTTTATAGGTTATGTTTATAAGTTCGGATTGTTCTTTGTATCCAATACTTCATAGGTCGAATTATTGGAAACATACTCGGGAATTAAAGATTTAATTGACGAGTCGATTTCTAAGGGTTGCGTCAATGAGTTTATAGATGTTAGCTTATTGATTCCCTTTTCTACTTCAGTGATATCCACAAATCTCGATTTTGCAATCATAATTTTTTCATGATAGGTCTTCTTTGTGTTTTCACCATCAGCTAGAAGCTCTTCGTATATCTTTTCGCCTGGTCTAAGACCAGTGATCTTAATATTAATATCTTCAGGATAACGCAGTCCTGAAAGGATGATCATATTCTTTGCTAGGTTAAATATCTTAATAGGTTCACCCATATCAAAGACAAATATTTCGCCTCCATTGCCCATAGCCGCAGCTTCCAAAACCAGTTGACAGGCCTCTGGAATTGTCATAAAATAACGGGTGATTTCCTTATGGGTCACCGTTAATGGGCCACCCTTTTCTATTTGTTTTTTAAATAACGGAATAACAGAACCATTAGATCCCAATACATTACCAAATCTTGTTGTAATAAACTTGGTGTGCCCTTTTCCTTTTAGACAGGTGACATAAAGCTCAGCGATGCGCTTTGTTGCACCCATGACATTGGTAGGGTTGACGGCTTTATCAGTAGATATTAAGACAAATTTGTCGACGCTGTGCTTTACGGCAACGTCCGCAACATTTTTGGTACCGCCAATATTAACACTAACCGCTTCAAAAGGGTTATTTTCCATTAAAGGAACATGCTTATACGCCGCAGCATGAAAAACAATCTTTGGTTTATACTGGTTAAAAATTTGGTCAATCCTAGTCTTATTTCTCACATCGGCTACAATGGCATCTATGCTTGAAAGCCCAAGTTGTTTAAACTCTTGCTGTATGTCGTATAATGCAGACTCTGCGTTGTCAACAAGGATTAATTTTTTATAGTTGTATAGACTAACTTTTCTGCAGATTTCACTACCAATAGACCCAGCAGCTCCTGTGATTAAAATGACTTTATTATCGTATTGATCTTCTAAATCTGGATTTTTAATATTGATTGGATCTCGTCCCAATAGGTCTTCAATCTTTACTTCTTTGATCTGGCCAACACTTAAATCCCCATCGATCCAACTTTGAACAGGAGGCACTATTTTTACCTTAAGTCCTAGAGAAAATAAACTTCCGGTAATTTGAAGTAATCGTGAAGGATCTATATTTTGTATGGAGATGATAACATCTTCAACATCATTTTTTTCTATAAAATCCTTATCAATAGAGGTAAGGCTATATACCTTAATTAGGTTGATCTTTTTACCAATCTTTCGCTCATCATCATCAATAAAACCAACAACCTCAAATCCATTCTTGGTATCATTCAAAATAGCGTCATAGGTTAGCATTCCAGAACTTCCAGCCCCGAAAATCAACACATTAGCCGTTGTTTGAACATCTTGGGTGATATGATTATAAAGCGATTTTATAAACAGTTTAGCACCTATTAAAAATAGAATGTTCAATAATAAATGGATATAGATGATTGATCCCGAAATGTCAAGGATACTTTCTTCATCCATAAATTTTCTACTCAAGAAGGTACAACATATAAGAATGGTAGCTAATATATTGGTGCCTATGATAACATTGACAATGTCTTTGAATCCCGTAAATCTTACAACGCCTTTATAAGAGCCTACTGCGATTAGACTAATCGCTGCTACAAGTGCTACATAAGGTATTTGCCTTATTAGGATTGAAAAGTCAAAATCTATTTGAAAATTATATCTGATGAGATAGGCCAAAAAGAAGGTAGTAACGACTATCGAAACATCGAATAGTAATACCAACCATTTTGAAGCGTATCGCTTAGATATTTTATTTAAAAACTTAACAATCATACTGCAAAATACATATTTATGGAAGAAATGACTCTATCCAGGTCTTGATTGCTAAGATTAGAACCACTAGGCAAACATAATCCCCTGTCAAACAAATCATCTGAAACGCCATTAAGAAAACTGGGAGCGTCCTTAAATACGGGCTGTTGATGCATAGGTTTCCATAGGGGTCTGGATTCGATATTCTCTTTTTCCATCGCTAATCTTAAACCTTCGCGGGTTTTTTTGGAATCCAGAAGGACACAGGACAACCAACGGTTAGAAAAGTGACCCTCAGGTTCTTTTAGAAAGGTCATGTATTCATTATCCTTAAAGGTCTTAGAATACAACTCGTGATTGGAGCGGCGCTTTGCCACGTGACTATCTAAAATGGTCATTTGTCCTCTTCCAATACCAGCGACGATATTTGACATTCTATAATTATATCCGATATGCGAATGTTCATAATGAGGTGCTTTATCTCTGGCTTGTGTCGATAAGAACACGGCTTTTTCTTTGTCCTCTATAGTTTTTGTAACCAGAGCACCACCACCTGAGGTGGTTATGATTTTATTGCCGTTAAATGACAATATAGCCAAATCGCCAAAGGTACCGCAGTTTTGACCTTTGTAGTGGCTTCCTAAAGATTCTGCACTGTCTTCTATAACAGGTATATTGTACTTTTGAGCTATAGAATGAATCTCTTCCACTTTATAAGGCATACCATAGAGGTGAACAGCAATGATGGCCTTTGGTGTTTTTCCATCGGACATTCTACTTTTTATGGCCTCTTCAAGGAGCGTAGGGCACATGTTCCAGGTATCCTTTTCGCTATCCACAAAAACTGGTGTTGCACCTTGATAGACAATCGGATTTGCTGAAGCAGAAAAGGTTTTGCTTTGACATATCACTTCATCTCCTTGGCTGACACCAAGTAAAATGAGACTTAAATGAAGTGCAGATGTGCCTGAAGCTAAAGCTGCTACATGCCTGTCTTGATTAAGATATTGCTGTAAGTCATTTTCAAAACCATTTACATTGGGGCCTAAAGGGGCAACCCAATTGGTATCGAAAGCTTCTTTTATGTAAGTCTGTTCTAAACCACACATGTGCGGAGAAGACAACCATATTTTAGGTTTCATAAGTCAATTGTTAAGTAATGGATAGACATTACTTGTTCAACTTCATGCCATAGAGGGATTTGGGACATGATTATTAAATCGATTTAAAGATGCATCAATAATGTGAGACTCAACAAATAAAGACGATAAAAGGCAAATATTTACGTTGTCAACTCGTCCTATTATTAAATTGCAATCGTAGATTATATATAGTGTAAATTGACTTTTTAGTTGATACTAATTGATAAAAAGTGCTCACAAATATTTGTGCGCTTCTCATCTTCTGCCATTGGTTTTAAATCTTCAAAATTGTTTATGGTATCAAAGGGTCACTAAGACATTAATGACAATATTCTAAAGGCTATTGCGACTCTAAATACAATAGATTGAAAACTATAAGATCAACTGATAATGGTCTTAATATGCATTACCCTTCAAATAAAACGATTGATTTAAGGTAGTTGCCAGCATTTAAGCTCGAGAGGGTTCCTTTTTTGAACCCGTGAACGCGGGCATATCCACCTCTTCAGAGTTATTGATATCCTTAGAACCTATGACTTTTTCAACGGTTTTGAAGAGAATTTTTAGATCTAGTAAGAGGGATTGATGCTTTACATAATAGACATCGAAATCAAATTTTTGTTCCCAACTTATGGCATTTCTGCCATTAACCTGGGCCCAGCCTGTAATACCTGGAAGCACATCTTGTCGTTTGATCTGCTCTTCATTATACAACTCCAAATATTTAATTAAAAGAGGTCTTGGTCCGATAAGGCTCATATCACCTTTTATAACATTGATCAATTGTGGGAGCTCGTCTAAAGAATACTTTCTACAAAAGCTTCCGATTTTAGTAATGCGTTCTGCCACTGGGAGTAATTCCCCATTTGCATCGGTCTTATCGGTCATAGTCTTTAGCTTAATAATGGTAAAGGGCTTGCCTTTTAAACCTGCTCTTGGCTGATAAAAGAAAGGCTTCCCATTATTAAGGATTACTAGAATTACAATCAATGTAAGTAGTAGTGGAGAAATTATAATCAAACCAATAAGGCAGGCTAAAAAATCTGCCAATCGTTTTAGGATTTTATATAAATTTTTCATGGCTGTAGGTATTTATAAATTTAGGCCTATGGTCTTTTGCTTATCTTAAAATCAATCCGTCTGAGGCTCCATAAATTTAAATCAATTTTTTTTGGGATTGTTCATTTTCAGTAGTTTATCAAAAAAGCAATATCGTTAATAAAGCTCTTGTTTTATAATAGTTATTAAATCCTGATTAATAATATTGACATCAAAACGTTCTTCTGCATACTTCCTGCTATTTAATCCCATCTCCCTTACTTTCTTTGGGTTGGTGATAAAATATTCCATGGGTTTTACCAAGGCTTCTAAATTCCTCGGTTCAATTAAAAATCCATTAACACCTTCTTTAACAGACTCTCTACAACCCACAGAATCCGTGGTGATAATAGGATTACCACAGGCACAGGCTTCTAGTGTTGTCCTAGGTAAACCCTCCCTATAATAACTCGGTAATACAAATACATCGGTTTTGTGCAAATGCTGTTCTATATTGTTTTGTTTGCCGTGAAAGATAATGATGCCTTTATCGTGCAAATCGTTGAGTTCTTCTTCAGTGATAGCCGAAGGTGAAGTTTCGGGTGCACCGATAAGATGGAATTCGGCTTTAGGATATTTTTCCTTTAAAATTTTAGATGCTTCCAGATAGAGTGCCACACCTTTCTCTTTAATCAATCTGGCAATAAAAAGAAAACTAACCTTATCCGTTGGATTCTTTTCCTTGAATGAAAATTCTTTTAAGTTAACACCAGAACCACTGACAAAATCTACCTTTTGTGCTTTAGAAATGACCTTTCGCTCTAATAATAATTGATGATCATCTTTATTTTGAAAGACGATAACTTTATTTTTTCGAATTGATAATTTATACAGGGTCTCATTAAACTTCTGAAGAAGTTTTGCTTTGCTAGAGCCTCCTGTAAATGTATATCCTAATCCCGTAATAAGCGATATTACAGGAACTTTACAGCTATTAGCCGCCATAGAACCATAGATTACAGGTTTTACGGTATACGGGAAAACCAAATCGATCTTATGGTTTTTAATAATGCGCTTTAACGCCTTGATGGACGCTATATCTTTTAGCGGGTTTAAACCGGTACGTTGCAAATTAAACTCAATGGGTGTAGCGCCCATTTCAGAAATTTGCGCACGGTTTTGTTTCGCAAAGTTTGGTGCTGCAGCAAAAACATCAAAATTAGCATTGAGCAGGCTTTTTATAAAATCCCCTCTAAACCTAATTAAAGATCCATCATAAGATGCTATTAATAAGATGCGTTTTTTGTCCATCGTTTTTAATTTTGCTTAAGGAAATTATAGGTATACCACTTTTGGAAGCAGTAATACGACCAAACCCTGAACGTACTGTCTTTTTTGCTATCCAAATGGTCCTTCACCAGTTTGGTAATCACTTCAACATTAAATATACCTTGGGCTTTTAGCATATTGGGCTCTATATAACTCTCAAGCTCTTGTCGCAAGCTCTGTCTTAACCAATCCCCTGTAGGGCTGCCAAATCCGCTTTTGCTTTTGTATAAGAATTCATCTGGAAATTGATCCTTAAATGCTTCTTTTAGAATGTATTTTTTGTTCCAACCTTTCATTAAATAGCTTTCTGGTAATGTGTTTGTAAACTCCCATAATTCTCTATTTAAAAAAGGTGCTCGGCATTCTAAAGACGTCATCATACTTGTACGATCTACCTTCGCCAACATACCACCTTCTAAGCTGCATATTTTATCTACTAGTCTAAAATCTGTAAGACTTTCTATTTTTTCCTTGCCTAAAATGGCCTTATACTGTTTAAAAATATCATCGTCATAGTATTCGGATAACATGATTTCGGCAAGCTGCTTGTTTGTGTTAGCCAAAGAAATAATATCCCAATAGAAGTCGCCATTGTAATTTATGGCATTAAGCAATCTATTGATTCGAAATTTCTTGCCTCTGGTATCATCCTTATCTACCAATAATTTTTGACTCAGTTTTAAGATGGTTTTATGTATGCCTTTAGGAACCACGCTCGTATATCGCTTGTTCATTTTGCCGATATAATACTTGTTATAACCACCAAATACTTCGTCACCACCATCACCTGTTAGTGCTACGGTCACATGTTCTCGTGTTTTTTCCGACAATAGGTGCGTGGGTAAGGCTGCACTATCTGAGAATGGTTCATCAAAATTAACCAAGATATCGTGGATATTATTCTTTAAATCATCTTCATCGATGATGAACTCATGGTGATTACTGTTTATCATGTCTGCCACGACTCGAGATTTGTCCGTTTCGTCATAGGACGCTTTTTTGAAGCCTATGGAGAACGTATCTATCTTTTTATCAGTGGTCTGTGAAAGACAAAGCGAGATAATGGATGAATCTACACCACCAGACAAAAATGTGCCTAAGCCCACATCGGCAATAGATCTGCTATCCACAGTGTTATAGACCATTTCTTTTGTTTTCGCTTTAGCATCCTCAAAGGACATGCTTATGGTCTTTGGCTTTGGCTCGACATTAATTTCATGAATATTAGTGGTATGAGACGCCAAGTCATAGGCGATATAATGATTGGCTTCCAATTTATGGATACCTTCATAAATGCTATGAGGCGCTGGAATATAGGTTAATCTAAAATAGAGATTCAATCCTTTTTTCGAGATCTTAGGCGTAAAATCTATGGTCTTGATTATGGATTTTAATTCTGAAGCCCAGATAAATTCTTTTTCGGTATGTGTATAGTATAAGGGCTTTTCACCAAAGAAATCGCGCGCGATGAAGACTTTGTTTATTTTCTTATCATAAATACTAAATCCGTACATACCATCTAACCACTGAAAGGACGTAACTCCATATTTTTCATAGGCTTTTAAAATCACTTCGGTATCACTCGATGTATGGAAAGTGACACCTTCGGATTCTAATCTGGATTTTATAGATTTATAGTTATAGATTTCTCCGTTAAAGACGATAACAATCTGCTTATCATCAGAGAATATGGGCTGTGTTCCAGAAGATAAATCGATAATAGAAAGACGTCTCATACCCATTCCGACTGAGCAATTGTCGTTCTGCTCTGCGAAAACACCATCTTCATCCGGACCCCTGTGTAAAATAAGGTCGTTCATAGCATTGAGCGTAGAAGACATTTTAGCTTCGCTCATCTTAGATTTATCTATAAGTCCGTTAATTCCGCACATAGGTTTTAACTTTTAATAAATTGATTGAATTGGCTGTAAATTGATGTCAGCTCATAAGCTTTTGCGCGCTCTAAGCTTAGGCGACCAAAGCGTTCCCTTTCTTCCGGATTTGCATGATAATAATCTAAAGCCTTACTTAATCCGATGTGGTCATCGTTGTTAACCAGTAAACCATATTTACCAATACAAAATTCGCCATTTTTAATATCAACAGCCTCATTTTCATTTAAAAGCTCTAAAGGCCCAGACAGGCAATTTGTTGAGACACAAGGTAAACCTACGGCCATAGCTTCAATTAATGCGTTAGGGAAGCCCTCCGTAAAAGACGATAGAACAAAACATTCATTTGCTATGAGGTAGTCGTTCACATTTTTGACTTTTCCTTTTAAGGAGACTTGGTCTTCTAATTTAAACTTAGCTATTTCTTCAGTTAAATAGGATCTTAAGTCGCCATCGCCAAGAATGGAAAAATCATAATCTAGCTCAGATGCGTTAATAGCTCTTACCACCATGATATGATTTTTTCTCTTGTTAATAGTGCCTGCTGTTATAAGTTTCAGCTTATTGGTCTGTGTATTTAAACGCTCTGGATTTATGGTTTTATCAGGTAATTCAATAGGGTTATAAATGACTTCCATCGGAATTTTAACACCAAAATTATCCTTTAGATCATTATTGATATAAACGGAGTTTGAAAATAGCTTATCGCACTTATTATATAGGATAGGGTAGAAGATCTTAGAAATATAAAATGACAGTTTACTGGTTACATTATCTGAAGGAAATCCTCTTTCACTAATAATGGTCTTTACATTTTTATTGAAACTCGCAACGACGCCATTAATTAAGTTTGGAAATGCTAAAAATGAAATGGAAATCTCAATGTTACGCTTTTTAATAAAACGATAATAGATGAAAATAAAGCGTATGAGATCAAAGAACTTTTTATAGAAAGGTCTATTCTGTGATTTATCGCTCATAGCAAAAACCTCAACACCTTCGGGAACAGGAAAGTGTAAAACGCCATGAAACAAAACCAAAGTGACCTTATAATCGTTCCGTAGTTCCTTTAGAAGTAAGCTGATCACTTTTTCTGCTCCTCCGCTCGTAAGTGATATGCTTAGAATTGCAATATTTTTCTGATTTAGGGGCATATTAGTGTCAAACATAGCAACTATTAATATACTATACCTATTTTCTCGATAATGGTAAGTTTTTAATGTTTAAACGAAAATAGGGCTATTTTTTTAGGACTTCTATAAAAAGATCTTCGTAGGCTTTTAGAATCTTTTCGCTATTAAATTTTTTATAGACAGATGTTCTAATAACATCAGGGTTCCATTCAATTTTTTGAGAAGCTTTAATGATATTTTCAAGATATTCGTCTTCATTTTCAGCAACAAGACCGTTAATTTCGGGCTCTATGATTTCGTTTAATCCACCAGGGGCATCAAAAGCCAAAACTGGGGTTCCGACAGCACAACTCTCGATTAAAGCGTTTGGGAAACCCTCAACATAAGAACCTTGTAGAAAAAAATCATGTTCAGCAAGATATTTAGGCACTTCACTGGTATACGGGACATGGTGTATTTTACTATGAAGACCGAGCTGTTCAATTAATTTGAACAATGGGTCTTTTTCACTGCCATTACCAACAATGGTGTATTGAAATGGTAAATTCAATTTGGCCAATACTCTTAATATACGTTCGTGTCCTTTTTGTTTTTTAAGCGCAGCGACCGTAATAAATTTAAGTTCATTGTCATCCCTTTCGTAATGCGCTTTTAACTGAAATTTGTCAGTTATAGGGTTATTTATAACCCTAAGTTTACGCTTCGGCACCTTAAAATTATGATGCATATCATGGTACATGTCTTTTGATTGACAAATAATTAAATCGAGGAGCTTATAACTTTTACTAGGGGAAATGAGATTGCCCAACCGTTTGGATTGGCCTTTGTAGTCTTTAACTACACTTAATACGTTCGCTTCTCGACCGATAAATATGGTCTTTGGGAATATGAAAGAAATCATACCCATAACTGAATTTATATGAGAAATAGAGCTGATCGCAATATCTGGCTTAAGTTTTTTTAAAACTCTAATTAATGATGGTATGGAAGTAGCTACTCTATCTTTATTTAAAAAATAAACGGGAATATTATTAATGTTGTACTTGCTATTCTTTTCATGTCCGACAACCACAAGACTACAATTGAATTTTGACTTATCGAGGTTTTCCGATAAGAATGACATTACCCGCTCTGCACCACCTGCGTGTAAAGTGGGTAAAACAAAAGCAATCTTTATTTTTTTCATTTTAAAGGTTTAAATATGAGTAATAATAGATGTTATGTCGACGTCACCAATGACTTTTGCCGGAACCCCAGCGATTGATTTGGATGATTCCAAGAACGTTTTATTAACTACGGCGTTGGCACCAATGGCACAATTATCAGCAATTTGGATATCCCCATAAATTTTGGCTCCGGGACCGATATAAACATTATTACCAATGACGGGGGCTTTTTTACTACCACCCGAGGCTCCAATATTGACGCCCGCATGCATTCTGCAGTTTTTACCGACTTTGGTCGCAATGTTAACCACAATTGTTCCATAATGTATGATGGCAAGACCCGGTCCGAAAACGTTAATCGGAATTGAAAACCCCAACTTGACCGATGTCTTTTTAAATAAGAATCTTAAATAATACACATAGATTTTAAATAAACCCTTGTTTTTGCAATTACTGTAGTATTCTAACTTACGCAGTCTTTTTTGAAAGGTCCAAATAGGATTAGGCGAAATGTAACCTATTATCTTTTGTTCTAATGAATGGCCTTTGACTCCTAAAGCAACTTTGTCTTGGGCCAAATAATCAAGATAATCTTTTTTCGACTGTATCATAATTTTGTTCGTTATCTAAAACTAGTGCTTGTTTCGAAGCGTAAATTTGATATTGAATCCACATTGCTGTAAAAGAAACAAAATAAAACGTAAAAAAGTTGTGATTTGCTAATAAAAACATGGCGAGGGCAATGGTTTGCATTATTAGATTGGGTTTTTCTTTGAAATAATAAATGCTCCAATAAAACAAATAACTTATGTAAGCAAGAAAAAGGAAAAATGGAATAATACCAGCTTCACCAACAATCATCAGATAAGTATTATGAGTTCCTTTAGCTCCTAATTTACCAGAAAATTTGCCATAGCCGTAACCGAATATCGGCTTTTGAAAAATGGCATCATAGAATTCCGCCCATGTATCTGCCCGATTATCTTCATTTATTTCCTCTACTGAAACTTGCTCATTTTTTACGATACCCATTAATTGGTCGAAACGCGGATTGTTTAACCCAACGGTCTCATCAATAATTATTAGGACACTAAAAATTAAGAAACCAACACCAAATATTCTAATGTTTTTAATGCTAATACGAAGTGATATCAAATTAAGCATTAGCCAAATAACAATAAATGTACGCGAAAATGTCAATAGCCCCATTAAAGTAAACACAAACTGACCAAATAGTTTTAGTGACGAGTTTTTAAGACTATAAACGAGCGAATAGCCATAAATGCACATAAACCCTGCGACATTCGGATTTATATAAAAACCAGAATACCTTCCAAAATCTGTAGGTACAAAAATCGCGTCATAACCAATGGTGAGAGCACCAAAGAGTATAAATAGGAATAATTCGAGGTTGGTTACCTTTTTGGTGAGTTCATAACAACATATTAAGAAAATCATATATTTAATAAAGTCCATTATGAAATCTCGCGTTAATCCATCGAATTGAAAACCGCTAATAACGAAGTACGATAATGCAATGACTATCATTCTCCAGTTCCATCCTGTTTTCTCCGAAAGGAAGTAATAGACCGTTAACAACAAAATTGATACGTAGCTCAATAAGCTCCCTAGAAAGGGGTTGTATTTAACTAAAACTATTGCTGGAACGTTTAGTATTATGAGCGAGAATGTTATGTATCTTAAAATTATCATATCCTTCTGAGATAATTATTTAAAAATAGGACATTTAATTATGGATTAGATCCTTAATCAAATTTTCCCATTTCGAAACAACGAATTCACTTTTAAATCGTTCAGTAGATGCTTTTGCTTTTAAAGAAAACTTTGCTCTTAGTTCTTTATCGGTCATGAGTACTAAAAGCTTTTCTTTTAGGGCCTCAACATCATGTATGGATGTTAGAAAACCGTCGATTCCATCGTTAATTAGGTCAGATGGTCCAAAATTACAATTATAGGAAATAGACGGTACTCCAAAATACATAGCTTCCAACAAAGCATTGGGAAAACCTTCGGTTCTAGATGTTAAAACAAAAATACTTGCCCTATTATAATAGCGTTCCATGTCCTTAACTTTAGATATTATTTTAATGTTATTTGATAAATCGTAGGTATCAATTAGCGCCAATAGTTCTTGTTTTCTATTGCCATCCCCAATTATTTTTACTTTCCAATCTTTAATGTTTAATGCTTTATAAGCTTTGATTAAATCTTCATGACATTTGTTTATATCGAGTCTGCCAACAGTTAGAATCAATTTCTCTTTTTCTACTGAAACATCTCTTTTTTCTGCCAGTTCAGTCGACAAAGGGTTGGGAAGAATGGTGATTTTATGAGCTTTTAATTTCTTCTTATAGATGTTTTTAATGCCATTGGTTTGTAAAACAAGAGCATCGCACATTGGATAGACCCATGTTCTTAATATGGCCCAAAATCTCGGCACTTCTTCAACCAATGGATTATTGCGTTCGCTTATTACACAAGGAATTTTATATAGTTTTGCTGCTATGGTCGTAATTATGTTTGCTGAAGTTATAAAGCCTATGGCGATATCGACTTTTTCCTTCTTAAATATGCTATAAACGTTTCTAACCAGTAAGTAATTTAGTTTTAATGATTGAAACATAGACGTAGGTATGTCATTAGTATCTCTACAGGCCATTACTTTAATTCTCTCATCTAACGGATAAAATGGTTTTGATTTAGTAAATGTAATTATGAGAATATCAAATCTATTGACAAGCTCATTGCTAAGATTTGATATGACACGTTCGGCGCCCCCAGATGAAAGGGAACCAATGACAAAAGCTAATTTCTTATTCTCCATTAATTAAATATTACTTCATTCCAATTTTTGAAAAAATCAATGCTTTGAATCTAAGGCAAATATTTCTGAATCCAACTGAAAAAAGATACAAAAGCGAACCGTAAATAATGATGATTAAAGCACTTATTTTAACTGCACTAAAACTCCAACCTAAAAAGCTAGAAACATTTACAGTTAAATAATTACTAGCAATAAAATGGATTAATGTGGATGACACTATGAGCACAACGCTCAATAATAAAAAACCTTTCCAGTATTCCCATATACTTTTTTCAAACCCTCTTTTGTATACAAAATAAGGTTTCCATAGTAAAACTATGACGGCTAAGCTAGAAAAAGTACCTAGCATGATGCCAGCAATACCGTAGAGTTTACCAAATATAATCGATACGACAAGATTTAAAATGATTTCAGTAAATGGTGCCCAAACATCAGAGAACAAGCCATAGGCATTTTGAAAATATTGAACTGGCGATCTAATGACACTGATAAAAAAGTTACCTATCATTAAATAAATGATCATGTCATCCAAAATATATTTGTCACCAATCCACAACATAATAAATGGACTAATGAGATAATAAATGGCCAAGCTAAAAAAGCCACCTATAAAAAATTGAAGGCCCATCATTTCCCAAAACACTTTGTTAATTTGAGATTTGTTGTTTTCTGCGACTAAATTCCCAACACCAGCTCCAATACCAGAAAATGTAATTTTTATTAAACCGATGAGCTTCATAAAAATCAATTGGTAGTTTCCGAAGAATGCAACACTTTCTAAACTTACTAGGGCATATACCAATATGTTATCGGTCCCGTCTTTTACAAACGATCCCATTTTATGAATAAAAAGCTGTTTGGTTTTTTTTATAACATCAGGATACCTTTTAATGATATCCGCTTTCTCATTGGCTTTAATAATTAACCATGGATAATGTTGCTTAATCTTATATCTTAAAACAATACTCAGGAATATCGAAAAGACAACTTCCATAAAAATCCATAGGTAAAAATCTTGAAGATAATAGGCGATGGCAGCCTGAATAAAAAGCCTTACAATATTGAGCGTTTGAAAATAGACTTGTACCACATAACCTTTCTGATCTGCCTCTAGCAAGGTCATATGATAATTGACAAAATAGGTCAATAAGGTTGAAGACAAGAAGGAGAAAAACACAAAATAAATAAGACCGATTGAAAATTGGGTATCCTCAAAGAAATATGGGAAGAACAAAGCGACCAGTACGCCCGCTCCAAGTATAAAAAGGCCTATTCTCTTGTAAAGTATACCGAGCAGGGCAATTATCCGATTAATCTCATCTTGGTTTTTGTCAAAAATTGGTTTATATAGCGCATAACCAATCGCTGTTCCAATACCTAATTCTGCCAAATTTAAAAACCCTAGAATACTGCGCAGGGTAGACGTAAGCCCAATAAATTCATCGCCAAGAGCATCTAAAAAGATCTTTCTAGTAAAGAATTGTACAAAAATTGATGCAACAAAAAAAAAGGCACCAACCTTAGCATTTTTTAAAGATTTAGAAACTCTAGACATAACTTAAGGGACAAATAACTAATTCTTTTTTAAAATTCCTTTGTTTTTAGAAGTTTATGCTTAACCCTATTTAAATTAATCAAAGCTTCGAACGATTTAATAGACAAAAAGTGAGCATATTTTAAGTAAGTCTCATGCTTCTTGTGTTTAAAATAATTCTTGTTGATCAACTTTTTTATTCTTTTTCTATGCACATAATCTGGATCAATACTAGGATAGTAATTAAGCATCTTATAATGGTAGAGCAGCTTTTTTAGGATATGAATTTGCGTGGCTTCTAATAATTCTGGGTCATGTTCATTCTCCTGTACATATTTTTGCAAATGTAACCCTGAGTTCAGCGAATCGAAATATTTTAAACTATAGGCTTTTCGAGTGACACTATTGGGTGTCATATAATAATAGTATAGCGGCAGGTTAATTCTAACCAAATTCTCCAGGCCTTTTATTAGTTCTAGTGTGAAATAAACGTCTTCAGAAATAACGTTTTCTGGAAATCTAATGTCTTTTAATACATTGTATTCATAAAGTCTGACGCAAACAGAAAATCTTTGATTATCTATTATTCTTTTGAATGCTTCAAGTCTACCTTCAACAGTCGTGAACTGGTTGAGATCTGCACTTAAAGGAATGATTTCATAATGATCGGTTTCATGAATGTCACATTCGGCAACCTTAGTATTGTTTTCTGTTAGTACCTTCAATAAGGTCTCTACCATTTCTGGATGTATCCAATCATCACTATCAACAAAGGCTATATAGCTACCTGTTGCTGCATTAAGACCATCATTTCTTGCTTTACTGGCAGATCCACCACTTTCGGCTCTATGTATCACCTTGATGTTGCGATGCTTTTCTTTATAGCGATCGCATATAGCCTTAGAGCCATCCGTAGAGGCATCATTTACTAAAATCAACTCTATATGACCGTGGGATTGATTGAGGATACTATCTATACATCTTTCTAAGAAATTTTCGACATTAAAAACGGGAACAATAATACTTACTTTAGGTTCCATTGTAAAGAATTAAGTTTATGCTATACCATCCCAAAATCTGATGTAATCATATACGATACTAGTAGACATTGAAATCTACTGAAAAGATGTAACGTATTGATCTTATACATGAAGTGATTTGGGGTTGTTTAAGGGTTTTTTAAGTTTGAAACAAATATGAAGATAAAATATTAAAAATGGTATTTAATTATATTAAGTCATTAATTTTCAAGATTAACGACCATTTTTGACAATGATTTGGATTAAAGGGAATAGGAAAGCTCTATGTTGCGCTTCAATTATGTTCTGTTAATACTTTCAAATTCTTCATACCATTTACTAAGAACAAATAGTTTCCAAACATTGGGGGTATGATCGGCTTTGCCGCTCATGTGTTCATCCAGAATTTCCTTAAATTTTTTGACATTTAGGTTTGGAACTTTATTTAGAAATTCATCATTGAGGGCCGACAAAAATGCGTCCCTTAATTCATTCCGCATCCAGTTGCCAATGGGTACAGCAAATCCTTTCTTGGGCTGATTAAAAACCTCTTCTGGTATATATTCTTTTAATAGATCCCTTAATATTTTCTTCATTTTTCCTTTATCATATCTATACTCCATAGGCAAGGTTCTGGCAAACTCTACGACTCGGTAATCGAGAAATGGGCTACGCACTTCAACAGAATAGGCCATACTAGCTCTATCTACTTTAACATTGCTGTCATTCTCTAGCCAAAGCTTTATGTTTAAATCTGCTGCTTTCTGAAGAAAACTATTTGACCATGTTTTGTAGTCTTGATAGTATTTCATCCAACTTTGATTTTTCTTTTTAAGAAGGAATCCTTTTCTAGAAAAAATGTTTTCGATGAAATCGTTTTTGGTTTTAGTGTTTAAGGCATTTCTAACTCTGTGAGAGTTCAATCCAAATAATTTTAGTAGGATAGGATGCGACAGGAATTTTCTGATAGGATATGGGATATCCATTATTTTTTTGTTCCTGATGAGAGAGTCAAAAAACGTATAGCCTATAAAACTCTCATCACCACCATCACCCGACAATGCCACGGTCACATAATTTTTTGTCACCTTATTTAGCAATAATGAAGGTAATGCAGAACTATCGGCAAAAGGTTCGTCGTAGACCTTAGTGAGTTTTGGAATTAAATTTAAGATATCCTTTGGGCTACAAATCGTTGTGGTATGATGCGAATTAATGATTTTGGCATACTGTTCGGCAATCTTACTTTCATCGTAATTAGGATCATCAAAACCAATGGAAAAGGTTTTGATTTGGGTAGGGGAGACTTCAGTAGCCATACTCGATACTAGCGCAGAGTCGATTCCACCCGAAAGAAAAGAACCTATAGGCACGTCCGACTGCAATCTTATCTTAACGGCATCTAGTAAAAGGGCCCTTAGCTCTTCTTTGGCATCTTCATAAGATATGTCCCTGATCTTCGCATCTTGCAGATTCCAATAGTCCTGGATAGTAAGTGTTTTTGTGTTTAAGTCCAACTCCATATAATTGCCAGGTGGAAGTTTATAGACGTCATTGACAATGGTGTATGGACTAGGTATAAACATACAATCGAGGTACATCGATATGGCTTCTTCGTTGATCTCTTTTCCTTTCAGCATTGGTCTTATCTGACTAGAGATTTCTATATCATGACCATCCCAGAAATAGTAAAAAGGTTTTACCCCTAAACGGTCTCTGGCTGAAAACACAGTATTTTCCTTCGAATTATAGATAGAAAAAGCGAACATTCCATTGATTCTATCCAGAACGGATTTCCCCCAATGTTTAAAGCCAATTAACAGTACTTCGGTGTCACTTTCGGTTTTAAAATCATAGCCTAATGCTATAAGATCACGTTTTACATCTTTATAATTGTATATCTCTCCATTAAATACAATCGAAAGATCTTCGTAGTGCATCGGTTGATTTGATCTGGGGTCGAGATCTAATATGGATAGGCGAAGGTGACCTAGGGTGAGCTTATTGATAACTTCGATGCCCATAAAATCCGGGCCTCTGTAAGCGATAGATTCAAGTTTGTCTTTGACCTCTTCTTTATCAAAAGGGATGTTCGTTAGATATATGCCACACATATATTTTAGGTTTTTGTAAAAAAAAGAATTTTTAACAAAATAGGATGACTTTTTTTTTAAAAGTCGTTCAAAGGGTATACTTCTTCCGTGATTATGACAAATCCATAGTTTTAGGATAAAAATAAAGGCTATGATTTGTGCTCTTGGTAAGTATATTCTCTGTTATGTTAAACATGAAATTTTCGTAATCCAGATGGACTTTTTAAACGTACAAAGTGTAGTTTATCGATGATTTATTCTAGGTGTTACGTAAATACTTACAAAAAATTGCTAATTAACGAATTATATTGTCTTTAAACTTAAATTGTAATTTATTTTTTTTTTATTGTAGACCCCAAATTAATCGAATAAAGGATTCGAAACTTATGATAGCACGATTTAACCTACTAAACTATGCTCGTAAAAGCATAATTTTATTTTATATATTTCTTGCAACCTCACTGTCTTTTAATGCTTATGCTCAGCTAGCCTTTCCAACTGCAAAAGGTGCTGGAGCTTTCTCTATTGGTGGTAGAGGAGGTGCTGTCGTACATGTTACCAATTTAAATGATAGTGGCCCAGGTAGTTTTCGCGATGCACTTGGAGATAATAGAACTATCGTCTTTGATGTTAGTGGAGTTATTAATTTAACTAGTGGAATTGATGCTACAATTAATAATGTTACTATCGCTGGTCAAACAGCGCCAGGCCAAGGTATTACTTTTATCGGCGAAACCGTTGTTCTTAAGGGTAATAATATAATTGTTAGATACTTGCGTTTTAGAGGCGGTACCTATAATGGTGATGCCTTTAATCTATATTATGCAACCAATACAATAGTTGATCATTGTAGTTTTAGTTTCGGACAGGATGAGGCCTTTAGTGTTATTACGGATTCCACGATAGATACTAATAATGTCACCGTACAAAACTGCTTTTTTGCTGAAAGCACAAGTGGTGGTGGAATCGTTGGGGATGGCTCTAATAATTTCATGGAGAGAGCCGATCAAATGAGTTACATCGAAAATACATTTTACAATATATCTCATAGATTCCCTAATGTAGCTATGGATGGTAGAATAGATATCATCAATAACGTTGTCTGGAATATGGAAAAAAGGTTGGTACGTGGTAACGGAAGTTATCAATTAAACCAAATGAATAATTATTACGACTACAGTACACCAATACACGATAAAATTTTAAATCATCATAGTTATTCTAATGGTGCCACGCCAAGTATTTATTCTTCTGGCAATAGACTTGTTTCGGTTCAAGGGGAACGAAATGATCCGCCAAACTTTACGGTTACAAGTACCTTAGCAGAAATGAATGCCGACAATTATTTAAGCTGGAAGTGGTTTTTACCGGTTTCTGGTACACCTTATGGAGATATAGATCGAGGAATTCAACTTACTGACAATTTTAGAGCCAGTCAGCCATTTCCAATATTAGGTGCATCTTTTCCAATGATTACAGCAGACGAGGCTAAAATAGCTGTACCAAATAATTCAGGAGCATTCAAAAGTCTTAATTCAGATGGTAGTCTTTCTATAAATAGAGACCAGTTTGATACGGAATGGCTCGATAATATGAATCAAGATATAAGAACAGAAAATTTAGCCGAACCTTATCCAGTCGCCGTTTTAACCACTTCATCAAGACCCACTGATTATGATACTGATTTAGATGGTATGGCAGATGAATGGGAACTAGCAACTTTTAGTACTTTAAATAATGATGGAACTGTCGACTCAAATGGAAATGGCTATACAGATTTAGAGGACTTTCTGAATCAAGTGGATACCAATGGAATTCCTTCTGTTGAGGTCACCGGAGTCGAAGTCACACCTCCAACTGCAACCATAAATATTCCTGAAACTGTACAATTGATAGCTGAGGTACTACCCGACAATGCTACTAATCAAAATGGAATTTGGAGCACCAGTGATGCATCTATAGCCACGGTCAACAATGGTGGTGTGGTCACACCTGTTGCTGCAGGTACGGCAACCATTACATTTACGACTTCAGATGGTGGTTTTACGGATACATCGATAATAACGGTGACCAATATTGTTATCCCACTAGAGTCTGTAGCCGTTACGCCCGATGCAGTGACCATGGATTTAGGGGAAAATTATCAATTGAATATCGATTTTGCACCTGTTAATACAACAGATACCTCTGGTACATGGACAAGTAGCGATGAAACCGTTGCCGTAGTGAGCAACGATGGCTTGGTATCATCAGTTAGTGAAGGTTCCGCCATAATTACGTTTACGGCCAATGATGGTGGGTTTTCCGATAGTTCAACAATTACCGTTGTTGATGATTTCTATGGTACCTATCAGCTTTATAATGCGGATACGGATATAATTATTCATGATATTGTTGGTGATGATTCGATTAATTTAGGAAATGAAAGTAGTGGGATTAATTTTAGAAGCATACCCGAAGGAGGAGATGTCAATCCAGGAGTAGAGAGCGTTGAAGTTGTATGGACAGGACCGACCAGTGGTATTTGGGTAGAAAGTGACCCGCTATACGCAGGGCTACCAAATGGACATGTAGGCCTAGATTTTGAACCTTATATTGTAGAAGCGGGCACCTATAATTTTACCGTTACCTATTACAGTAATAATGGCGCTTCGGGCGATATTGTTGCCGTAGACAATTTTTCACTCACTTTTTTTTTCAGCACTTTGCCCGTTGCCAATGCTGGTCCAGACCAAGATATTTGCGAGGGAGAGACCGTAACACTGACTGCTTCTGGTGGGCCCAACTTTTTATGGGATACAGGCGAAACCACCGCTTCGATTGAAGTCAGCCCAACAACGACAACAACCTATACAGTAACGGTATTTGATAATGATGGTAACTTTGATGAAGACAGCGTCGTCGTCACAGTGAACCCCATCCCAGTAGCTGATGCCGGTGAAGATCAAGATATATGCGAAGGAGAAACAGTAACTTTAACGGCAAGTGGCGGTACAGACTATTTGTGGAGTACAGGTGAAACTACCGAAGCTATCCAAGTCAGTCCTACCACAGAGACTATTTATACCGTTGAGGTCAGCACAAACAATTGCTCTAGCACTGATAGTGTTACAGTCTTTGTTAACGAGATACCAAATATTACCGTTAGTGATGATGTAGTTCTTGTAGAGGGCGGTTCGACCACATTAGGAGTCACGGGTAGTGACAACTATCTGTGGAGTACAGGTGAAACAACACCATTTATTACGGTTTCACCATTAGTAACCACAACGTATACAGTGACTTCTATAAGCACAAACGGTTGTTCGAGTACTGAAGAGGTAACAGTTACAGTTATTCCAGAAGTGGTTGCCGATGCGGGGAACGATGTAACTATTTGTGCCGGAGAAAATGTGACATTAACAGCTACTGGAGGCGTAACTTACCTTTGGGACACCGGTGATACAACAGCGGAAATTATAGTAGCACCTACAGTTACTACAACTTATACAGTCACTGTAGAAGATGACTACGGTTATACAGATTCAGATAGTGTCACCATTACGGTGAACGAAACTCCAGATATTACAGTGAGCGATGATGTCGCTATTCTAGAAGGAGAAACAGTAACGCTCAGTGCAAGTGGAGGAGATAATTATTTATGGAGTACTGGTGATACCACAGCTTCAATAACAGTAACACCAACAGCGACTACCACATATACCGTGGTTTCGACCGCAGTAGGTGGCTGTGCAGATATAGAGCAAGTTACGGTTACAATTATACCAGAAGTTGTTGCAGATGCAGGTGAAGACGTTACGATTTGTAGTGGTGAAAGTACGACTTTGAACGCTACTGGAGGTTCAACCTATTTGTGGAACACAGGCGATACTACAGCGCAACTCGTGGTCTCTCCATCTGTAACCACAACCTATACAGTCACTGTTGAAGACGACTATGGCTATACTGATGAGGACAGTGTTACGGTGACAGTTATTGAGACCCCAGATATAAGTGTTAGCGATGATATTATAATATTTGAAGGCGAGTCGACCACGCTTACAGCCAGTGGTGGTAATAACTACTTATGGAATACTGGTGAAACCAGCGCAAGCATTACTGTAAGTCCAAGTGTAACAACCACCTATACGGTCGTATCATCAAACGGTATTTGCGAAGATCTAGAAGAAGTTACAGTGACGGTTATACCAGAAGTTATTGCCGATGCAGGCGAGGATGTCTCTATATGTAGTGGCGAAAGTGTGACTTTAACCGCTACAGGTGGTACAACCTATGTATGGAATACAGGTGAAACAACAGCACAAATCGTAGTATCACCATCCAATACGACAACTTATTCAGTGACCGTTGGGGACGATTATGGTAATACGGATTCAGACACCGTTACTGTAAGTGTCACACCAAGCCCACAACTTACTTTAAATGAGAATACAACCATTATCGAAGGGGATTCCATCACCTTAGCTGTAGATGGAGCCGATACTTATCTTTGGAATACGGGTGAAACAACAAGCAGTATAGTCGTTAGTCCAAGTGTGACCACCATCTATACGGTTACAGGTACCATTGGGAACTGCTCAGCGGAAGCACAAGTTACCATTACAGTCGAAGAACCATTCGTCGTATCCGCGGGTAGTGATGAGCATGTATGCGAAGATGACACTTATGAAATTGTTTTAACGGCTACAGCAGGAGATAGTTATTTATGGAGTACTGGCGAAACAACACAAAGCATAGTCGTAAGCCCATTATCAACGACGACCTATACGGTGACAGTAACCCAAGGGACCCAAGAAGCCACTGATGAGGTCACCATTTATGTAGACCCCAATCCAGATGTGGTTATTTTAAATGGGGAAAGTGTGGATATAATGAGTGGTGATTTTGTAACCTTATCAGCTACAGGTGCCAATACTTACGAATGGGATAATGGGGCTACCCAACCCAATATTGCGGTTAGTCCATCTCAGACAACAACTTATGAAGTGAGAGGATACATCGGAGATTGTTATGACGAAAAACAGGTGACCGTTAATGTGATACCAGAAGTTATTGCCAATGCAGGCGAAGATGTAGATATATGCTTAGGAGAAGTAGTTACTTTAACAGCGTCTGGAGGCGATGAGTATTTTTGGAGTACAGGTGAAGAGACGCAATCCATACAAGTATCACCAAATGAAACTACGGAGTATACGGTAACCGTCTTTAATGCCTTGGATTTCGACGAGGATTCGGTAACCGTTTATGTGGATGACAACTGTGTAGAGGATATTGATCCTGGTGATCCTGGAGACTTTGAACCACTAGATTTTGAGTTTAGTGTATATCCTAACCCCAGTTCAGATATTGTAAATGTAAGACTAGCGGGCTCAATAGCACTTTCAAGAATTTACTTATACGATATCACAGGGAAACTAATTTATTCTGATATTATCTCTAATGAAAATCTTGGTACGGTTGGTACAAGACGTATCAATGTAAGTGAACTACATCCTGGCATGTACTACTTGAAGCTAGTGGATGTAAGACAGGAAATTTCCAAAAAGATAATGGTGAAATAAGACGAGTTGATTTTATAGTAGTTGAAAACGGCACTAAAAGTCTTAATAGATAAGCTTTAGTGCCGTTTTTTTAACCTATATATAAGGCTGATTATTTTCCTATAGAAGAATATTCAAAACCAATTTTATTCATTTCTGATTTATCTAGAATATTTCTTCCATCGAAAATAAATGCTGGTTTTTTCATTCTGGCAAATATCTTTTCCCAGTCATAAGTTTTAAACTCATCCCATTCCGTCATAATGGCAACGGCATGTGCATCCTTAACCGCTTCGTATGGGTCGGTATAGGCGGTAACTAAAGCTTTATTTTCATCCTCAGTTCGAGTATTGAGATAATTTAAATCGGCTTGAATTCTCGATTCTGATACTTTTGGATCATATACTGCAATATGAGCTTGTTCACTTAGCAAGTGGTCTGCTACATATATGGCAGCGGACTCGCGAGTATCATTTGTATCTTTCTTAAATGCCCAACCCAACATTGCAATTTTCTTACCAGATACCGTATTGTATAATGTGCTAATTAGATTGTCGGAGAATCTTCTTTTCTGGTGATCATTGAGAATGATGACCTGCTCCCAGTAATCAGCAACAGCATTAAGACCGTAACTTCTCGCGATATAAACTAAATTCAAAATATCTTTTTGAAAACAAGATCCACCAAAGCCGATGGACGCATTTAGGAACTTAGGGCCAATTCTTGAATCCATACCTATGGCTCTAGCAACTTCAGTAACATTAGCCTCAGTTTTTTCGCATAATTCTGAGATGGCGTTTATAGAAGAAATACGCTGAGCTAAAAATGCATTTGCAGTCAATTTTGATAACTCAGAAGACCAGACATTTGTTCTTAATATTCGGTCTTGCGGTACCCAACTCCCATAAATATTAGCTAAGCTTTCGATGGCCTCTTCTGATTCACCACCGATTAATACACGGTCGGGGTGTAATAGATCTTGAATGGCTGTACCTTCTGCTAAAAACTCAGGATTAGATAATATGCTGTAGTTTACACCATTACCAGTATTGTGAAGAATACTTTTAATGGCTTGAGCCGTTCTTACAGGTAATGTAGATTTTTCTACTACGATTTTATCTGTTGTAGCCACTTCCGCAATATTTCTTGCACACAATTCTACATACTTAAGGTCTGCAGCCATGCCTTTACCTTTACCATAGGTTTTGGTAGGCGTGTTTACCGAAATAAAAATCATTTCGGACGCTTTAATCGCTTCGTCTATTTCAGTGGAAAAGAAAAGGTTTTTACCTCTGGTTTCGGCCACGATTTCGGCCAGACCGGGCTCGTAGATTGGTAGTTTAGAAACGTCTTCATCATTCCAAGCAGCAATACGCTCAGCATTGATATCGACGATAGTAACTTCAATATTAGGATTTTTCTTTGCGATGACTGCCATTGTTGGACCACCAACATAACCAGCACCAATGCAACATATCTTATTTATCTTCATAGTTTTAAGTTTATTTGACTTGGGTTTTAATCCTTATTAAAGGACACAAATTTGTAAGAACTATTTGGTTTCTTCTAAATTATTATATCAACGACCTGTTTTAACGATAAACCTCACTTTAGTTTAGAGATTAGCAAAATCTATCGTTGTAATTCTATACTTTCCTTGTAATAATCTTTGTACCATTTTACAAATGATTTCACCCCTTTTTTAATAGATGTATTGGGGCTATAATCATAGTCGGTAATAAGCTGATCTACATCTGCCCAGGTACGTTCTACATCACCAGGTTGAATAGGCATCATATTTTTGTCAGCAGTTTTATCTAAATTAATTTCTATCTCCTTAATAAAATCCAAAAGTTTCACAGAGTTGTTATTACCTATATTATAGACTTTGTAGAGCTCTTTACTTTCACTTCTGTCATTTACAGGCTTTTCTATAATCCTAACAACGCCTTCAACAATATCATCGATATAGGTAAAATCGCGCTCCATTTTACCGTGGTTAAAGACTTTGATTGGCCTATCATTTACTATGGCATCCGTAAACAAGAACATGGCCATATCTGGTCTACCCCAAGGACCATAGACGGTAAAGAACCGTAATCCGGTGGTAGGAATAGTAAATAGATGACTATAAGTATGGGCCATTAGCTCATTACTCTTTTTTGTAGCTGCATAAAGACTTATAGGATGGTCTACGTTATCAGCTGTAGAAAAAGGTATTTTTTTATTTAAACCATATACACTAGAACTACTGGCATAAACCAAATGCTTAATAGAGTTATGTCTACAACATTCGAGAATATTTAAAAACCCTACTAAGTTAGAATCGATATACGTTTCTGGATTTTCAAGACTGTATCGCACTCCGGCTTGAGCGGCTAAATTACAAACCACATCAAATTGCTCCGCTTCAAAAAGTTGGGGTAGTGCTTCACGATCTTCAAGATGCATTCTAACAAAAGAGAAATTACCCTTAGTACTTTTACACATCGCATTGAAATTTTCAGCATCATTTCTGTCAATTCCTAATTCTTTCAGTCTTGAAAATTTAAGATTTACATCATAATAATCATTGATGTTGTCTAGCCCCACAACGTCATGTCCTTTTTCGAGTAGTACTCTGGACGTGAAAAAGCCAATAAAGCCTGCTGCACCGGTTACAAGTATTTTCATTTATAAAGTAGATTTAAGTTTAGAAATCAAAGATTAAAATTTAAATATTGACAATAGATATTTATACTATGAAATTGTGATTTTATTCGTTAACATAACTCATATCTAATATTTTAGCTATTGAATCGCAATTTTCGACAGTAAGTTCCATATCGCGTTGTTTGTAACTATTGTCGATATGATATATTTTACAAGAATCTAATGTCGTATTGCTTCTCGTAAAATCAACCCTACCATACTTAATCAAGTTAACGATGGTCAATGAGTCCATCGCATTGTTAGCAACGAAATCTCTGGCATCGTCCGAATAAGCAATAGGCTTGGAGCTAATATTCTTAACGGTTCTGGCATTTGGTCCATAATCGCATGAGGCGTCTTTGCCGTTTAAAAAAAACATTAGAATAACAAGACCGATGGCAAAACCACTAAGGTAATAAGCCAAGCGTTGGGTAAACTTCATCGTTTAATCGAATTAAAATATCAGTAAGTTGGCATCATTATAATCTAACCCAAACCATTCGGCAACGGATTTGTTGGTTAGAATACCGTGGTAAAAATACAACCCATTTTTCAATCCTCTATCAAATCGCAGCGCATTTTCTAACCCACCGTGTTCTCCAATTTCTAGCAGATAAGGTGTAAAGATGTTGCTAATCGATACAGAAGCACTTCTAGAGTATCTTGCAGGAATATTAGGGACACAATAATGTGTCACGCCTTTATAATCGAAAGTGGGATGATCATGAGTTGTTACTTCACTCGTTTCAAAGCAGCCGCCCATATCTATACTGACATCGATAACAACCGAGCCAACTTTCATATGCTCTACCATAGTTTCTGTAACAACTATAGGCGAGCGGTTGGTGCCTCGTACGGCGCCAATAGCGACATCACAACGTTTTAGAGCCTTCAATAAGTTTTTAGGTTGCATTGTTGAGGTGTATATGGTACGTCCTAGATTATTCTGGATACATCTCAATTTGGTAATAGAGCTATCGAATATTTTAACGTTTGCACCAAGGCCAATTGCCGAGCGTGCTGCGAACTCACCTACGGTCCCTGCGCCTAAAATAAGTACTTCAGTTGGTGGCACACCGTTGATATTTCCCATCATTAGTCCATTACCACCATTAACATTAGAAAGGAGCTCTGAAGCAATTAAAATGGATGCCGTACCCGCAATTTCACTAAGCGACCGAACCGCAGGATATGCGCCATCTTCATCTTTGATATATTCGAAGGCTAAAGCCGTAACTCGTTTTTTTGCTAAGGCTTCAAAATAAGACTTACTCTGGGTTTTAATCTGAAGCGCAGAAATTAATATCGTCTGTGGATTAATAAGTGATATCTCATCTAAAGATGGTGGTTCGACCTTAAGAATAATAGGGCAGGAGTAGACCTTGGCTGAGTCTTTCGTAACTTCGGCACCGGCTTCGCTATAATCATTATCCTTAAAATTGGCTCCTTCACCAGCACCAGACTCTAGTAAAACGCGATGACCATTAGCCGTAAGCGCAGAGACCGCATCGGGTGTTAAGCAGACCCGTTTTTCCTGAAAGTGGGTTTCCTTAGGAATACCAATAAAAAGCTCTCCTTTTTGCTTAAGGATCTCCAAAGTTTCTTCTTGCGGTAATAATTGGGCTTTGGTAAATGGTGATAAAGATTTGCTCATTAAGTTAGTGGGTTGACATATTAAATGCAAGATAATAAAATAGGGCTATTTAAACTCACATTATCTCAATGTTAAATTACGAATAAAAACCTTATGTTTATGTAAGAATTTGCTTAAATTAAGGCTGATTTTTTTCTATTTTTTTAATCAGCTCATAGCTTATTCGAAACATAACGAAAAAGAGTTGGCATTGATGGCTCAAAAAAATGGTTTGCAAGTCACTTTTACGTTATATTTACAGTACCATATGAAGTTTCCATTTTACAAACAAGCAGATTATAAAGATTGTGGGCCGACTTGCCTAAAAATCATTGCAAAGTACTATAAACGAACACTTTCCATACAAACGCTCAGAAACATAAGCGAGACCACAAGGCAGGGGAGTAGTCTGCTTGGTCTTAGTGATGCCGCAGAAAAAATTGGCTTTAGAAGTCTAGGAATTAAAGTCGATTTAGAAGGGCTTAGAGAAGCCCCCTTACCGTGCATTTTGCATTGGAATAATGACCATTTTGTGGTACTATATAAAATAAAGAAAGACACCTTTTTTGTTTCGGATCCGGCACATGGTTTAATCACCTATAACCAAAAGGAGTTTTTGGAATCTTGGATTGGTAAAAATGCTAATGCCAATACACAAGAAGGGATAGCATTAATGCTAGAACCCACCGCCAAATTTTACAAATCCGATTTTGAGAAGGAACAAAAGGATTTTGGCTTTTCCTTTTTGTTTAAATATATCTTTAAGTACAAAGCTTTTATTTGGCAGTTAGCCATAGGTCTGCTTGCCGGAAGTTTGTTACAGCTTATTTTTCCTTTTTTGACACAGAGTGTTGTAGACGTCGGTATTAAAAACCAAGACATCAATTTTGTGTATTTGATACTCTTTGCGCAATTGGCATTATTTATAGGACGAACGTCTATAGAGGTCATAAGAAGTTGGATATTACTGCACTTAAGTACAAGAATTAATATTTCGTTGGTGTCAGATTTCTTTATTAAACTCATGAATCTACCCATTGCCTTTTTTGATACTCGTATGACAGGTGATATTTTGCAACGTATCAACGACCATCAAAGAATTGAGCGTATATTGACGACTTCCTCGCTCAGCGTTCTCTTTTCCATGGTCAATCTTGTGGTGTTTAGTTTAGTATTGGCCTATTATAATTTTCTTCTTTTAGGAGTGTTCGTTATAGGTAGTTTTTTGTACTTTTTGTGGATCATCATTTTTCTTAAAAAACGAAAGGATATTGACTACAAGCGGTTTTCACAAATAAGTCAAGAGCAAAGTAAAGTAATTGAGCTCATCAATGGCATGCAAGAAATTAAGTTGCACAATGCCGAAAAGCAAAAGCGTTGGGGTTGGGAGTTCTCCCAGGTACGCTTATTTAAAGTGGCCATTGAAGGTCTGGCCCTAGAACAATACCAAAGTGTAGGATCTAGCTTTATCAACGAGGTTAAGAATATCTTTATCACCATCTTATCTGCAAAGCTGGTCATCGATGGAGATATTACCTTGGGTATGATGTTGGCCGTTAGTTATATTGTGGGTCAATTGAATTCCCCAATTTCACAACTTATTAATTTTATTAGAGAAGTGCAGGACGCCAAAATTTCCTTGGAGCGACTATCCGAAATCCATAATAAAGATGATGAAGAGCAGAAGGATGAAGATAAGATTTTTGATATCCCGACCGATGCCGATATTGAGTTGTCAAATGTCTCATTTAGATATATCGGTTCGGACCAAATGGTATTGAAAGATTTAAATCTAAAGATTCCAGCGAATAAGATCACGGCTATAGTTGGAGTAAGTGGCAGTGGTAAAACGACCTTAATGAAGTTGCTTCTAAAGTTCTACAGTCCCAACAAAGGTGACATTAGCTTGGCCAATTATAATTTCAATAATATCTCTCAAAAAGCTTGGCGGGATAAGTTTGGTGTGGTGATGCAAGAGGGCTACATCTTTAATGATACCATAGCCAATAATATTGCGGTAGGTGAGGATTTTGTGGACAAAAAGAAATTAGCACATGCCGTAGAGGTCGCCAATATTAAAGAATTTATTGAAGCCTTACCATTGTCTTACAATACTAAAATAGGTATGGAGGGCTCTGGGATTAGCACAGGTCAAAAACAACGCTTATTGATTGCTAGGGCCGTTTACAAGGATCCAGATTTCTTGTTTTTTGACGAGGCCACCTCGGCTTTGGATGCCAATAACGAAAAAGTAATCATGGATCAATTAGATACATTCTTTACGAATAAAACGGTAGTGGTTATTGCACATCGCTTAAGCACTGTAAAAAATGCACATCAAATCGTTGTTTTAGATCAAGGAAACATTGTTGAAATAGGTGATCATAAATCCTTGATTACATTAAAAGGGAGTTACTACGGTCTTGTTAAGAATCAATTGGAACTCGGAAAATAAGGATGAATTATGCCAGAAGTTAAAAATGATCATATCGAGGAGATTACGTTAAGGAGCGAAGAAGTACAGGAGATACTGTCGGATCCTCCACATTGGATGATTCGTTGGGGGAATCTTGTTTTTTTAGCCTTAATAATCATGGTCCTAGCGGTATCTTGGTTTGTAAAGTATCCAGATATTATCATCTCGGAAGCTTTAATAACGACGAACACCCCACCACATAAAGAATATGCAAAAATTAGTGGAAAAATTCAGGAGATATTTGTGAACAACAATGACCTTGTTTCGGCTAATAGTCCTTTAGCCATTTTGGAGAATACTGCTAACTACGAAGACGTCTTTAAGCTTAAGTCCGTCATCGATACGATTACATTTAATAGAAAAACCTTTAGTTTTCCAATAGACAGTTTGGAGCTACTATTTTTAGGTGATATTGAATCGCAGTATGCGTTGTTTGAAAATAATTACATTCAGTATGTTTTAAATAAGCAATTAGAACCATTTACGAATCAAGCTTTAGCTACTAAGTATTCGATCACCGAACTCAATAATCGCTTGACTAGTCTAATAGCGCAAAGGGACATCAACAAAAACGAGCTCAATTATAAATTAGCGGATTTAAACAGGCAAAAAGCACTATTTAATAAAGGGGTTATCTCTGCCCAAGAATACGAAAACAAGGAGATTGAGTATGCCCAATTTGAGCGTAACTATAAGAATTTTGAAAATTCAATTTCCCAATTAAAAGAAACGATTAACAATACTTACAGGAATTCTAGAGATATTGAGATTAACCGTGTAAAGGAAGAGAAGGTACTATTAAGAAACGTTTTTCAATCCTTCAACCAGTTAAAAAATGCCATTAAGGATTGGGAAAATCGGTTTGTATTAAAATCTAATATAGAGGGTAAGGTGTCCTTTTTAAACTATTGGGCGGTTAATCAAGCGGTCAATCAAGGGGATTTGATCTTTATTGTGATCCCAACAAAGAACTCATCGTTTATTGGAAAACTCACAACACCATCCCAAAATTCTGGTAAAATTAAAAAAGGCCAAAAGGTCAATATAAAATTGGAGAATTACCCTGAGACTGAATTTGGAGTACTTAATGGTATAATAGAACATATTTCTATAGTACCTAATAGTGACGGTTTTTATATTGTGGATGTTAGTTTGCCTAACAACATGATGACCTCCTATAATAAGACCATCGAGTTTAAGCAGGAGATGCGCGGAGCCGCAGAAATAATTACCGAAGATCTCAGATTGATCGAACGTTTTTTCTATCAGTTTAAGAGTGTATTGGATCGTTAATTGTAGTTTGTAACAAACTGCTAATTATAAAGCTCAGGGTATTAGAAATGAAAAAGGGTACATATGTAATATGAACCCCTTTTTTTATCTTATGTTGTTATAGTTTAAAAATACTGCTTTATAACACCCCAAAAGGTTTTAGGCTTGATCATAAACTCTTCTTCTAATTCTTCCATGGTTTTGTCATGATCATTAATTTTATTAAACATTTTGGCTCTAATTAAATAGATTGATGGAAATACTATTGCCATTATAGGAAGCAAATAAAGAATATGTAATTCATCAAGAGGGTTGGTGTCAGCATTGATTGCACTTACAATTTGGAAGGAGAACATAATAATTGGCACTAATAAGGCGTGATACCACCAATGTCTACAAGTAAAAAACCATATCAAAGTAAGAAGTAAAGGAATTATCTTCATAGACAAAACCCACATAGCCACATTGGCACTCTCATAAAATTGACTGTTATAACTTCCAAATATTGTTTCCCACTCTTTGGTATCAGGGACATACTCATGGAGATAAAATACAAAAGGAGTACCTGCAATGATAGTCGCAATGATACTCCCTAAAATAATTTTACGATTATAATGGCTCTTATCCGTGGCAAGGCCTTTTAAGCTTATCTTTTTTAACTTGAGTTGTTGTTTGTCCATCTAAGTCAATAATGTTAGTGGCTTGAACAGTGAATAACATTCCGCCGAAGATGGCGATGGCTAGTACTAATTTTTTAGCTTTCATAATTTAAGGGATTTAATTAATTAATTACTACAAAGATATTGTGCATGCACAGCTTGTAGAAATCAATCGATGTTAAAATCCGAGAAATTTTGAGTTTGCCGTTACGGTTTTTCCGTAACTCTGGTACTCTGTCGTTGGAATGTCAATGAAATTTTGTTTAAAATTTCGGTTCTGTCATAGCGTTATGTTCGGTTAAAAGTTTGTTATCTATAGTCAATTTGAGGGATCTAATCGTATCATCCATACTCGTAATGGTAATGGATTGTGCATCTTCTGGAAGCAAAGCTTCAACGCGGTCTGGCCATTCTATAAATAACCAATGCTCGCTGTTAAAGTAGTCTTCCACACCAAAATTATAGGCCTCATCTAAAGAGTCTATGCGATAAAAGTCAAAATGATAGACCTTATCGTTTGGTATTTGATATTCGTTTACAATAGAAAAGGTAGGGCTAGTAGCCATATCCTCACTATTCATGGCCTTTAACAAAGCATTGATAAAGGTGGTCTTACCAGCTCCCATATGGCCTCTAAATAAGAGAACCTTAGAATCTAAATGCTCCAAAACTGTTGCTGCTATGGCATCAATAGTCTTTAAATCGTATGTAAACTCTATAATGTTCACGCTTACCTATTGTAAAATGGGTTACAATATTAGGAATAAAAAATGGAAAAACCTAGAAAAAAGTGCATTTCATCGGATTTTTATGCTTTTAAAAGATGTTTCTGTTCTTGAAAATGAAACGTTTGTTACCCTGAAGCTACACTTCGACAAGCTCAGTGTGACAGCTTATTAACTTACTGTCATTTCGGATCTAAAACCACAAAAGGAATGATCATTTCCTCTAAAGACACACCGCCATGTTGATAGGTATTTCTGTAATAGCTCACATAGTGGTTAAAGTTATTTGGATATGCTAAAAATAAGTCCCCTTTTGCAAAAATAAAGGAACTACTCATGGTCAGGGCTGGTAGGTGAATCGATTTAGGGTTCTTCACCGCTATCACATCCTTATCTTGATAGGTGAGACTACGACCGGTTTTGTATCGCAAATTAAGGCTGGTGTCTCGATCACCAATGACCTTGGTTGGCGCTTTCACATTTATTGTCCCATGATCCGTAGTTAAAATCAATTTAAATCCAAGCTGTTGCGAGCGTTGAATCATTTCGAGCAAGGGTGAGTTTTTAAACCAACTCTGCGTTAAAGACCGATAGGCTTTGTCATTTGAAGCTAATTCTTTAACCACCTCCATTTCGGTTTTGGCGTGAGAGAGCATATCCACAAAATTATAGACGACAACAGTGAGATCATTGTCCTTCAGTGTTCTAAAGTTTTCAACCAACTTTTTGCCCGACTTTAAATTCGTTATCTTATGATATTCGTATTTAATATGATTAAGGCCCAATCGCTTCATCTGTTCCCTTAGAAAATCATCCTCATGTAAATTTTTACCGCCTTCATCAATATCGTTTTTCCAATATTGAGGATATAGCTTTTCCATATCAGCAGGCATTAAACCAGAAAAAATGGCATTTCGCGCATATTGGGTAGCAGTGGGTAGAATACTAAAAAAGGATAGCTCAGATGCCTTTTTATAGTAATTGTTTACAATGGGTTCAAAAGCTCTCCATTGGTCGTAGCGCAGATTATCAATAACCACCATAAGCGTGGGTTGCTTGTCACTAAGTTCGGGCACCACCTTATCTTTAAATAAAGTATGCGACATTACAGGGGCATCGGCATTGGGCTGAAACCAATCCTCATAGTTTTTCTCAATAAATTTTCCGAATTGTAAATTGGCCTCTGTTTTCTGGGATTCTAGGATATCAGTCATACCCACATCTTCAATATCTTCTAGTTGTAGCTCCCAATAAATTAATTTTTGATAGAGGTCTATCCATTCTTCATAAGAATTCACCATAGACAAGTCCATAGCAATTTTTCTAAACTCTTGTTGGTAGTTAGAGGTTGTCTTCTCTGATATCAAACGAGAATGGTCTAAATTTTTTTTTAAGCTTAATAGAATTTGATTGGGGTTGACAGGTTTAATAAGGTAATCGGCAATTTTGCTCCCGATGGCTTCTTCCATAATATATTCCTCTTCACTTTTGGTAATCATAACAATAGGAAGATTGGCACGGCGCTCCTTAATTTCGTTAAGGGTTTCCAAGCCAGTGAGACCGGGCATATTCTCATCTAAGAAAACGATATCAAAATTGGTATCATTAATAATCTCCAAGGCTTCAGTACCGCTTTGGCAGGTTGTGACCTCATATTGCTTTTGTTTTAAAAAAAGGATATGGGGCTTTAATAAATCAATTTCGTCATCTACCCAGAGAATATTTATGTTGTTCATGTATATTTGTTTTCTAATTAATGAATTTTCTAATTGAAGTCGAGCAATAAACTTAAAATATTTAACGATCCAATTTACGGATTTATTACGATTCCCAATTCGTTAATTTTCGATCTTATTCAGCATAAATATTTTCAGCGACTGCGTCGTATAAGTCAAATGGGCTTGTCGTATTTGGTCTACCCAGGGGCACATCACACGCGTTTTCATCATGCTTTGGGTAGTATGCATTTAATGCAAAAAGCGATCAATGTGCTTCGTTTTAAGGCTATTAGCATTTCTGAAGAAGAAGAAAACGGACTGCTCATAGCGATTTTATTGCACGATATTGGTCATGGTCCTTTTTCTCATGCGATGGAACATAGCTTGGTCAATGACGTGTCGCACGAAGACATTTCCCTTCGTTTTATGGAAGTGCTCAATGAGGAGTTTAACGGAAGTTTAACGTTGGCTATTTCGATTTTTAAAGGCGAATACCCGCGAAAATTTATGTGTCAGCTTATTTCTAGTCAACTAGACATGGATCGAGCAGACTATCTAAAGCGGGATAGCTTTTATACGGGAGTGGCTGAGGGCAATATAAACAGTGAACGTTTAATCACAATGCTTAATGTGGTGGATGATCAACTGGTTGTTGAAGAAAAAGGAATCTACAGCGTTGAGAAATTTTTGGTAGCAAGACGTTTTATGTACTGGCAGGTTTATTTACATAAAACTGGTGTTGTAGCCGAGCAGCTATTGACGAGAATACTCAAGAGAGCTAAAGCCCTTGTACAACAGGGATTAAAACTACAATGCAGTGAAGCCCTGTCATATTTTTTGAGTTCAGAGGTTAGTCCTAAAAGTTTTGGGTCGGAGACCCTTTTGATTTTCGCAAAACTCGATGATTATGATATCGTGGCTGCGATGAAAGAATGGCAATACCATGAGGATTTTGTATTGAGCAACCTCTGTGAAATGATCATTAATAGAGATTTGCTTAGAATTAAAATAAAGAATAAACCCATTAAGACGTCAGACTTGATTGCCCATACCAATGCACTTATGGAAAACTATTCGATTTCAAAAGAAGAGGCGGATTATTTTGTCTTCAATGGCGAAATCACCAATGTGGCGTATCAACATAAAAAACAACATATCAATATTCTATTAAAATCGGGCAAAATAAAGGATATCGTAAAGGCTTCGGATCAATTAAACCTTAAAGCCTTGAGCAAACCGGTAACGAAGTATTATATGTGCTATCCCAAAAAGAAAATGTAATACATTTTTTCTATTTTTGCGGAAACCAACATTTTTTAAAATCAATTAATTGGAATTTACAGCAGAACAAATCGCGGGTATTTTAGAAGGTACAGTCGTTGGTGATCCAAATGCACAAGTTTCAAAACTTGCAAAAATTGAAGAAGGTACAGAAGGGTCGTTGACTTTTTTGGCGAATCCTAAATACAAACCTTATATATATACAACTAAGGCTTCAATAACTATCGTCAATACGGATTTTGAGCCCGAAGAAACTTTAGAGACCACCTTGATAAAGGTAGATGACGCTTATGGTGCATTCACAAAATTATTAGAATATTACAACCAGATTAAGCTTAATAAATCAGGTATAGAACAGCCTAGTTTTGTATCCGATTCAGCCAAAATCGGTGACAATATATATATAGGAGCTTTCACTTATGTGGGTGATAATGTGAGTATAGGTCATAATGTAAAGATTTTCCCCAACTCCTATATTGGTGATAATGTAGTTATTGGCGACAATACCATCGTGTTTTCAGGTGGAAAAATTTATTCAGATTGTGTGGTCGGAACTAATTGTGTCATCAATTCTGGTGCTATCATTGGTGCTGATGGTTTTGGTTTTAAGCCAAATGAAAACGGCGAATATTCCAAAGTGCCTCAAATAGGAAATGTGATTATAGAGGATTTTGTAGACATTGGAGCTGGCACTACTATCGATAGGGCAACACTGGGCTCAACCATTATACGACGAGGTGTTAAGCTGGACAATCAGATACAGATTGCCCATAATGTGGAGATTGGGAAGAATACGGTTATTGCGGCGCAAGCAGGTATTGCAGGTTCTACCAAAATAGGTGAGAATTGCCAAATAGGTGGGCAAGTCGGTATCGTTGGACATATCACTATAGGCAACAACGTAAAGATACAAGCACAATCTGGTATAGGCAGACATGTAAAAGATAATGAGGTGTTACAAGGTCACCAGCTTTGGCATATGGCGATTATAACAAATCCTATGTGTACTTTAAAAACCTGCCTAAGATCATGAAAAATATTAGTGAAATTGAAAAAAAAGTAGATGGCAATAATTAAAACGGAAATAAAACAAAAGACCATTGAAAAAGAGGTGACGCTAACTGGCGTAGGACTCCATACTGGTGCTAATGTAACCTTGGTATTTAAACCAGGTGCCGAAAATTCAGGATTTTTGTTTGAACGGGTTGATTTAGAAGGACATCCTAAAATTGAAGCGGATTCTAATTATGTCACTAACACGCAAAGAGGTACTTGCCTAGAGAAAAATGGTGTCACGATTCAAACCTGCGAGCATGTATTGGCGGCCTTGGTTGGTCTAGATATTGATAATGCGATTATAGAACTCAATGCATCGGAGCCCCCAATTATGGATGGGTCTTCAAAGTTTTTTGTTGAAGCGCTTGAAAAAGCCGGGATTGTAGACCAGAACGCCTTTAGGGAAGAGTATGTAGTTAAAGAAGTAGTGTCTTATGCCGATGAAAATACGGGTAGCGAGATTATTTTGATGCCGTCTGAATCCTATAAAATTACGACTATGGTCGACTTTGGGACTAAAGTTCTCGGTACCCAAAATGCTACCATGAATGCGGTTTCGGAATTCAAAACCGAGATTGCCGATGCAAGAACCTTTAGCTTCTTACATGAAATTGAAATGCTTCTCGAGCATGGACTGATCAAAGGAGGAGATCTCAATAATGCGATTGTTTATGTGGATAAAGAATTGTCCCCTGAGACCATGGACAGATTGAGAAAAGCCTTTAAAAAGGATGATATAGCTGTAAAACCAAATGGTATTCTGGACAATTTAACCTTACATCATCCCAATGAGGCTGCGCGTCATAAATTATTGGATGTCGTAGGTGATTTAGCCTTAATAGGTACCCGAATTAGAGGTAAGGTTATTGCCAATAAGCCTGGGCATTTTGTAAACACGCAGTTTGCAAAGAAAATGTCTAAGATCATAAAGAACGAAAGACGAAATAACGTCCCACAGATCGATTTGAATGCGCCTCCACTTATGGATGTGAACCAGATTATGAATATGTTGCCGCATAGACAGCCATTTTTACTTTTGGATAAGGTTTATGAGTTGACCGATAATTATGTGATTGGGATGAAGAATGTCACTATGAACGAAGAGTTTTTTAGAGGGCATTTTCCAGGGGCACCCGTTATGCCTGGCGTTTTAATCGTAGAAGCCATGGCGCAAACAGGCGGAATCTTAGTATTAAGTACCGTTCCAGATCCCGAAAACTATTTGACCTTTTTCATGAAGATCGATAATGTAAAATTCAAGCAAAAAGTTGTGCCTGGTGATACCCTAATATTTAAATGTACATTGATTACACCGATAAGAAGAGGAATTTGTCATATGCAAGGCTATGCTTATGCGAATGGGAAATTATGCGCAGAGGCAGAATTAATGGCACAAATTTCAAAAGTAAAGTAAATGAACCAACCTTTAGCATACGTACATCCCGGAGCAAAAATTGCTAAAAATGTCGTTATAGAGCCTTTTACAACTATTCACAATAATGTGAAAATCGGGGAAGGCACTTGGATAGGGAGCAACGTCACCATTATGGAAGGTGCACGAATTGGTAAAAACTGCAATATTTTTCCAGGAGCAGTCATTTCTGCTGTGCCCCAAGACTTAAAATATAACGATGAAGAAACCACAGTAGAAATCGGTGATAACGTTACCATAAGAGAATGTGTAACCATTAACCGTGGAACTTCAGATAAGATGAAAACCGTTATTGGCAATAACTGCCTCATCATGGCCTATTGCCATATAGCACACGACTGTATTGTTGGTGATAATTGTATCTTTTCGAACAATAGTACACTAGCAGGGCATATTACTGTTGGGGACTATGTCGTTTTAGCAGGTATGACAGCCGTGCATCAGTTTTGTTCAGTAGGCAACCACGCCTTTGTTACAGGAGGTTCGCTAGTGCGTAAAGATGTCCCGCCTTACGTTAAAGCAGCACGCGAACCGCTGTCGTATGTGGGTATTAATTCCGTTGGCTTAAGACGCCGTGGATTTACCACCGATAAAATTCGTGAGATACAGGATATTTATAGAATTCTTTATCAGAAAAATTACAATAATACTCAAGCTTCAGAGATTATTGAAGCTGAAATGGAAGCCACCCCAGAACGCGATGAAATTCTTCAATTTATCAAGAACTCGCATCGCGGTATTATGAAAGGCTATTTCAAATCAAATTAATACTAAATAATAGAATATAATGGCAAATACATCAGATATACGCAACGGACTGTGTATTAGATATAATCACGATATATATAAAATCATTGAGTTTCTTCATGTGAAGCCTGGAAAAGGCCCTGCTTTTGTAAGAACAAAATTGAAGAGCGTCACGACAGGAAAAGTGATTGATAATACCTTTTCTGCGGGGCATAAAATTGACGATGTTAGAGTTGAGACCCATAAGTTTCAATATTTGTATAATGATGGTGAGTATTATCATTTTATGAATGAGGCCGATTATACACAAATTCAATTGACGGAAGGCGCTTTAGATCGACCAGATTTAATGAAGGAGGGTGAAATTGTGACCATTCAGATTAACTCAGAAGACAATATGCCATTGTCAGTTGATATGCCTGCAAGTGTTATTTTAGAAGTAACGCATACCGAACCAGGAGTTAAGGGCAATACCGCAACTAATGCGACCAAACCAGCAACTGTAGAAACAGGAGCTACGGTAAATGTGCCTTTGTTTATTAACGAAGGGGATAAAATTAAAATTGAAACTGAAAAAGGGACCTACAAAGAAAGAATCAAAGAGTAACACTTAAGTAAATTGAGCAGGAGTTGTTATTCCTGCCTTTCCACTTCAGTTTACCCTGAGCGTAGTCGAAGGGCTCAAGATAAACTTTGGTAAGAATCTATGAAATTTCCAAAACCACATACATTAAAGGACATCGCGGAATTGATCGGTACGACCTATGTCGGACCAGATGATTTTACAGTGCTTGGGATGAATGAAATTCATGTCGTAGAACCTGGTGATATTGTTTTTGTGGATCATCCAAAATACTATGATAAGGCATTGCAGTCCGCTGCTACCATTGTATTGATTAATAAAGATGTCGATTGCCCGGAAGGAAAAGCCTTATTGATTTCAGATGACCCTTTTAGAGATTTTAATAAGCTGACGATGCATTTTCGGCCCTTTAAATCCTCTAATGTATCAATCGCTGCGGATGCTAAAATTGGAGAAGGTACCATCATCCAACCCAATTGTTTTATTGGTAATAATGTCACCATTGGTAAACACTGTGTGATACATTCTAATGTTAGCATTTATGATGATGCCGTTATTGGTGATCATGTCACTATTCACGCAGGTACGGTTCTAGGCGGTAGCGCTTTTTATTATAAAAAACGACCAGAAGGTTTTGATCCATTACTTTCTGGAGGGCGCGTAATTATTGAAGACTATGTCGATATTGGAGCAGCTTGTACCATAGACAAAGGCGTTACCGGAGATACCACGATAAAAGAAGGCACCAAGATAGATAACCAAGTACAAATAGGTCATGATACCGTGATTGGTAAAAAGTGTCTGATTGCATCGCAAGTAGGTATTGCGGGTTGTGTCATTGTAGAAGATGAAGTTACCATTTGGGGACAGGTCGGAATTACTAGTGGCATTACCATTGGAGCCAAGACAATCATATCTGCAAAAGCAGGCGTTAGTAAATCTTTGGAAGGCGGAAAGCACTATTTTGGTATCCCTGCTGATGATTTTAGGTCTAAATACAAAGAAATAGCAGCGATAAGAAAAATACCTGAAATCCTCGAAAAATTAAAAGACTTATAAATGTCGCCCTTAGAACTCGTTACATCATTCTACGCTTCCGATTTAGCCAATGATTCCAATGTCGTTTCAAAGTTCTTTCACAAGGATTGTGAATTACACTGGACTAATAGTCAAGGATTTAAATTGTTGAATTATGATTCCCTCGAAGACTTTTTCGTTGAAACCAGAAAAGCATTCGATAGTCTCAGATTCGAATTTACACATCTCATAGCATCCAATGCCAGTGTTGTTACCAGACACACCTTATATGGTTCTACCATAGAAGATTCAAGAAACGAAATGGTTTTAGGCCATTTTTCTACTATTTGGGAAGTTAAAGATAATAAGCTATTTAGGGGCTACGAAATAAGTCAGCAAGCTGATGAAAGTGATGCCAAAAGTATGGCCTCTTACTCCAAAAAATAAATAATTAAAAAGGGCTCGTATATACGTTTCAAAACCCTTATTTTTGCACTAAAATTTTATAAAAATTAAAAACAATACTATCACATGAGCGTTTTAGTCAATAAGAATTCTAAAATTATTGTTCAAGGTTTTACAGGAAGCGAAGGTACATTCCACGCCGGTCAGATGATCGAATATGGAACTAATGTTGTCGGAGGTGTGACCCCAGGCAAAGGAGGACAAACACATCTCGAAAAACCCGTTTTTAACACTGTTGCCGAAGCTGTGGAAAAAGTAGGTGCAGATACTACCATCATTTTTGTTCCACCAGCGTTTGCTGCTGATGCCATTATGGAAGCTGCTGATGCGGGTATTAAAGTGATTATTACCATTACGGAGGGCATACCTGTTGCCGATATGATTAAGGCGGCAGATTATATAAAAGATAGAGATTGCCGTTTAGTTGGTCCTAATTGTCCAGGAGTTATTACTCCAGGGGAGGCCAAGGTGGGTATTATGCCAGGTTTCGTTTTCAAATCAGGAAAAGTAGGGATCGTGTCTAAATCAGGAACTTTGACTTATGAGGCTGCAGATCAAGTGGTAAAACAAGGCTTGGGTATTACAACGGCCATAGGTATTGGTGGTGACCCTATAATCGGCACAACCACTAAAGAAGCTGTTGAATTATTAATTAACGATCCTGAAACTGAAGCTGTAGTGATGATCGGTGAAATTGGCGGACAATTAGAAGCGGATGCTGCCCATTGGTATAAAGAGAGCGGAAGCAACAAACCAATCGTAGGATTCATTGCTGGTGAAACAGCTCCTGCAGGGCGTACTATGGGACATGCCGGGGCCATTGTAGGTGGTAGTGATGATACAGCGCAGGCGAAAAAGAAGATTATGAGCGCATGTGGTATTCACGTGGTGGATTCTCCCGCCGAAATAGGCAAGAAAGTTGCGGAAGTTTTAGGCTAATTCTATATTGAAGAAAGGTTTCTAAGATTTCTTCAAATTACTGTTAAAAACCTTACAAAATGTTGTGAGGTTTTTTATTTTCTTGCAACTTGTATTTGCTATATTTGATTGAAGACTATAATTGTTAATCTAACTAAACCAACACATATATTATGAAATTATTAGAAGGAAAAACAGCTATAATTACTGGAGCTACTCGTGGTATAGGCAAGGGTATTGCTGAAGTTTTTGCGCAACAAGGGGCCAATGTGGCATTTACATACAGTTCTTCAGTGGATGCGGCTAAAGCTTTGGAGCAGGATTTAAATGAACTAGGTGTCAGAGCCATTGGTTATCAGAGCAATGCGGCAAGTTTTGAAGAGGCTCAGAAACTCGCTGAAGATGTCGTAAAGGAATTTGGTGCCATAGATATCCTTGTCAATAATGCAGGTATCACAAAAGACAACCTCTTAATGCGCATGGGTGAAGCCGATTTTGACAAAGTGATCGAAGTGAATCTAAAATCGGTGTTCAATATGACCAAAGCCGTACAGCGTACCATGCTAAAACAACGCAAAGGATCTATTATTAATATGAGTTCTGTTGTAGGCGTTAAAGGTAATGCAGGTCAAACCAACTATGCGGCTTCAAAGGCGGGTATCATAGGGTTTTCTAAGTCGGTCGCTTTAGAATTGGGATCTAGAAATATTAGAAGCAACGTGATTGCTCCAGGCTTTATTGAGACGGAGATGACTGCAAAATTGGACGAAGATACGGTAAAAGGATGGAGAGCAGCTATTCCTTTAAAACGCGGTGGTACACCAGAAGATATTGCCAATGCCTGCGTCTTTTTAGCAAGTGATATGAGTGCTTATGTCACTGGGCAAACCTTGAATGTCGATGGCGGTATGTTGACTTAGAAATTAATGCAAACACAAACGATTGTTTATATAATTATTGCTGGTATAGCAGCGCTTTTATTAGCGCTGTTTCAGTATGTATATAAATCGAAGTTAAAGTCTAAGCTTCGTTATGGTCTCATAGTTTTAAGAACCCTAGCCATTTTTGGAATATTGTTGTTGCTGATCAATCCAAAGTTTGAATCCAAAACCTACTATGACGAAAAACCGACTTTAGTCGTAGCGGTAGACAATTCCGAATCCGTAACTTATTTAGGTCAAGACAGTACTGCGATTTCCTTACAGCAGGCTATAAATTCGAATTCGGAGCTAAATAAACGTTTTGATATTCAGAACTATAGTTTTGGGAAGTCGGTGAATAGTTTAGACAGCTTAAACTTTGAAGATCGTCAGTCCAATATTTCATTAGCTTTAAAGCAGTTTGGTGAAGTTCATGCTAATACAACGGCACCAATACTACTATTGACCGATGGGAATCAAACCTATGGAGCCGACTATAGTTATAGCTCCAAATCAGTAAAACAGCCCATTTACCCTGTTATTCTAGGCGATTCCACAGTTTATGCAGATTTGAGTATAAAGCAACTCAATGTCAATCGTTATGCCTATTTAAAGAATCGCTTTCCCGTTGAAGTTATTGCCAATTATAATGGTACTGATGCTGTAAGTACAGAACTCAAGATTTGGTCGGGCAACTCGGTAATCTACAGGCAGGCTATTCAGTTCGATGCGTCCAAGACCTCAGAGATTGTGACGACAACTTTGGGCGCCAATAGTGTTGGTGTAAAAACCTATCGCGTAGAGTTAGTGCCACTTTCAAATGAGAAAAATACAGTCAATAATTCTAAGAACTTTGGAGTCGAAATCATCGATCAAAAAACAAATATCGCTCTCGTATCAGAACGTCTACACCCAGATTTGGGGGCTTTAAAAAAGGCCATAGAAAGCAACGAACAACGGAGTGTTTCTGTCTTAAAGCCGCAAGACTACCTGTCTAAAATCAATGACTTTCAATTGGTTATACTGTATCAACCGAACAATAGCTTTACGCAAGCCCTGCAAGAAATTAAGAAGCAAAATTTAAATACATTCATCATTACGGGTGAAACGACCGACCTATTGTTTTTAAACAATACCCATCTTAAATTATTCGCCACTGTCACCAATCAAACAGAAGATTTTCAACCAGAACTAAATAGAAATTATAGTGCTTTTATTATTGACAATCTCACCTTTGAAGATTACCCACCGCTAAAGTCTGAGTTTGGTGGCATAGAATTTTTAGTGCCTACCGATGTCATTCTATATCGAACGGTCAACGGTATTAACACCGGAGATGCCATGTTGGCAACCTATGAATTTGAAAATATGAAACATGCTTTGCTATTAGGTGAAGGTATTTGGAGATGGCGAGCCCAATCCTATTTAGACTCAGAAAGTTTTAATGATTTTGACAATTTTATCGGAAAACTGGTGCAATACTTGAGCTCAAATAAGAAAAGAAAGCGTCTTAATATTGACTACAAATCATTTTACAATGGCAATGATGATGTGATTATTTCAGCACAATATTTTAATAAGAATTTTGAATTTGATGATTCGGCCGCATTGACTATCATTCTTAAAAACAAAGATGATGATAGTGTTAGGGAAGTGCCACTGTTGTTAAATAATGGTAATTACAGTGTTGATCTAAGCGGTATCAGGTCTGGTTCCTATGACTTTACCATAAGACACAATACCGAATCGATCACTGCATCTGGCAGCTTTAAGGTTCTAGAATACAATGTGGAACAACAATTCTTAAATGCAGATATAGATAAGCTTCGCTTTTTAGCAAATAGCAGTTCTGGGAAAACGTTTTTCAGTTCAGATTATGAGGCCTTGATTTCGGATTTGTTAACTGACAATCGCTATGCCACCATACAAAAAAGCAGTAAAAATGTCGTACCTTTGATAGACTGGAAATATCTGCTCGCCATCATAGCGTTGAGCTTATTTGCAGAATGGTTTATAAGAAAGTATAATGGTTTAATTTAAAAGAAAATAAAATGGATAAATTACCAAAAATAGGGTTGCCTATTTTAGTCGGAATAATCTTTTTGGTCATAGTTATTGCAAAGTCTGCTGTAACCATCGGATCGGGTCAAGCAGGAGTATTGTATAAGACTTTCGGCGGAGGTGTAGTGACCGATGAGCCGCCTTTAGGTGAAGGGTTTCATATAGTAGCCCCATGGAATAAGGTTTATGTTTATGAAGTGCGTCGTCAGGAGATTTTTGAAAAAATGAAGGTCTTGTCGTCAAATGGTTTGGATATTCAATTGGATGCTTCGGCATGGTACAAGCCTGCCTATGGTGATTTAGGAAAATTGCACCAGGAAATCGGGGAGAATTATCTCAATAGAATTATCCTTCCTACAATTAGATCTGCAGCACGTAGTGTTGTAGGGCGATATACACCAGAGCAGTTGTATTCTAGTAAAAGAGATGCGATTCAAAATGAAATTTTCGAAGAGACTAAAAAGATTGTGGACGAACAGTATATTGTTCTTGATGAAATCCTAGTAAGGGATGTGACACTTCCACCGACCATCAAAGAAGCTATTGAGCGTAAATTAAAACAAGAGCAAGAATCTTTGGAATACGAGTTTAGACTGGTTACTGCTCAAAAAGAAGCAGAACGTCAGCGAATAGAAGCACAAGGTAAGGCAGATGCCAATAGAATTTTAAGTGCTTCATTAACCGATAAGATTTTGCAAGATAAAGGTATAGAGGCCACCAATAAATTGGCAGAATCACCAAATAGTAAGGTCGTTATTATTGGTTCTGGGGAAAGCGGAATGCCTATTATTTTGGGTAATCAATAAAAAAATTGATAAAGACTTGGAATTGTAAAATAATTTTACAAAACTTTGTTTGAACAAAAATTAAATGTTAAACAATCAATTACATCATCATTTTCAGGTAATCGCTCAAGCGAGGTGAAAATGTATTGATTAATTTCAACATATTAATGAAACCCGTTTGAGATAATCAAATGGGTTTTTCATTTTCTATCGCTTTGTTAAGTGATAGAAAATAGTCCCAACGAAAGTTGGGATCTGAATAATTAAAAAGATACTGAAATGCTGAAATAAATTCAGCACAAGTAAATTCAGCATAAAATGAGTACACTAAAGATTGCAGTTCAAAAGTCAGGGCGCCTCAATGAGGACTCACTAAAGATTCTGAAGCAAATAGGCATTTCGATTGACAATGGAAAGGACCAACTAAAAGCTTCGGCCAGAAATTTTCCTTTAGAAGTGTTTTATCTCAGAAATGGCGATATCCCACAATATCTAAAAGATGGAGTGGTCGATGCGGCTATTATAGGGGAAAATGTATTGATTGAGAAGGGGCGAGATATTACGATTGTAGAGAAACTGGGCTTCTCTAAATGCCGCGTATCTATTGCAGTACCGAAATCTTCCAATGCTAAAAGTTTAAAGGATTTAGAAGGTAAGCGCATTGCTACATCCTATCCCAATACCGTGAATCAATTTTTGGATAAATCCAATATTTCTGCCCAACTACACATTATAAACGGTTCTGTTGAGATAGCACCTAATATAGGTTTAGCAGATGGTATCTGCGATATCGTATCAAGTGGAAGTACCTTATTCAAAAATGGCCTAAAAGAAATTGAAGTGCTTTTAAAGTCAGAAGCTGTATTGGCCACATCACCAAAAATTTCAGAACAGAATCAAGCCCTTATTGATAAGATTCAGTTTCGATTAAAGTCGGTTTTAAGAGGCCGAGAAAACAAGTATATATTGCTTAATGCACCAAATGATCAACTCGATAGAATTTGCAAGATTCTTCCAGGAATGAATAGTCCTACCATTTTACCATTGGCCAAAGAAGGTTGGAGTTCCTTGCACTCAGTGATCAATAAGAATGATTTTTGGGACGTCATAGATGAACTCAAGGCCAATGGAGCAGAAGGTATATTGGTATGTCCAATAGAAAATATGGTATTATAATTATAGAAGCAGAAGAAAACTCAATAGATTCGATAGTTTAAAATGAAAACCTATATCAATCCGGACCAATCAGAATGGTCGACCCTATTAAAACGACCTACGAAGACCGTAGCTGCCATTGAAGATACGGTTAATCAGGTATTTTACGATGTTAAAACCCATGGTGATGCGGCTATTCATAGCTATACCTTAAAATTTGATAGGGTATCACTCGATACAATGCTCGTATCAAAGTCCGAGATTGAAGACGCCGTAAATGGCATTTCTGGGGAGTTAAAAGCCGCTATACAATTGGCAAAATCTAACATAGAGCGTTTTCATGAAGCGCAACAAACGGAAAAAGTTCATTTGAATACGATGGAAGGTGTGGAATGTTGGCAAGAAAAACGCCCAATCCAAAAAGTAGGGCTTTACATTCCAGGTGGAACGGCACCATTATTTTCTACTGTTTTGATGTTAGCCGTTCCGGCAAAAATTGCAGGTTGTAAAGAGATTGTGCTGTGCTCACCTCCAAATAAAAATGGAACAATAGCCAAAGAGATTCTCTACACCGCTCAATTATGTGGTGTTACAAAAATTGTAAAAGTTGGGGGTATACAGGCTATAGCTGGACTGACATTTGGTACGGAAAGTATACCTCAGGTTTATAAAATATTTGGCCCTGGGAATCAGTTTGTAACTGTAGCCAAGCAAATTGCAACAAAGTACGGTGTGGCCATAGATATGCCCGCTGGCCCAAGTGAATTATTGGTTATGGCAGATGCCTCTGCTAATCCAACTTATGTTGCTTCAGATTTATTAAGTCAGGCAGAGCATGGGTCCGACAGTCAGGTGATATTGGTAACAACGTCTATAGATTTAGCGGAAAGTGTTAATAAGGAAGTGGCCTCTCAATTAAAGGAACTTCCAAGAAAAGACATGGCTTCTGATGCGATTAAAAACTCCAAGACTATTGTTGTTAATGATTTTGAAACGGCACTAAGTTTAATTGACGCCTATGGTCCTGAGCATTTTATAGTAGCCACAATAGACAATGATTATTTTGTGGAAAATATAGGCAATGCTGGCTCTGTATTTATTGGTAATTATACACCAGAAAGTGCAGGTGATTATGCGTCTGGTACTAATCATACGTTACCAACTAACGGCTATTCTAAAGCCTATTCAGGGGTGAACCTCGATAGCTTTCAGAAGAGTATGACCTTTCAAAAAATATCAAAAGAAGGCATTAAAACTATAGGCCCAGCTATCGAGCTGATGGCAGAAGCAGAAGGGCTTCAGGCACATAAGAAAGCGGTGACTTTAAGGCTAAAGGATTTGGAATCATGAATATAGAAAATCTTTTAAGGGAAAATATTAGAACCATTAAAGCCTATTCATCAGCCCGCGATGAGTACAAGGATGCTTCGGCAGATATGGTGTTTATTGATGCTAATGAGAATCCTTTTCAAACCCACGTTAATCGTTATCCAGACCCACAACAGTCAAAAGTGAAAGAACGATTGGCAGGATTAAAGGGCGTATCCACATCGCAAATTTTGTTGGGTAATGGCAGCGATGAAGTTTTAGATTTGATTTTTAGAGCATTTTGCGAACCAAATATCGATAACATCATGACTTTACCACCAACCTATGGCATGTATTCGGTTTTGGCAGATTTAAATGCTGTGGATATTATTTCAGTGAACTTGAATATGGCATTTCAACCTAAAGTAGAGCAGATTTTATCTCAACAAAACGCAAATTCTAAATTGCTTTTCATTTGTTCTCCAAATAATCCGACAGCCAATAGTTTTGATTCGGAAAAAGTTGAGGCATTAATCAAACAATTTAAAGGCATTGTCGTAATCGATGAAGCCTATATCGATTTTTCCAAGCAAGAAAGCTGGATTAGTCGCTTGGGTGAATTTCCAAATTTAATTGTAACGCAAACCTTGTCTAAGGCCTATGGATTAGCTGGGATTCGATTAGGGATTTGTTATGCTTCAGAGTTTATTATTTCAATATTAAACAAAATCAAACCCCCTTATAATGTGAATCAATTAACACAAGATAAGGCTTTGGAGCGATTAGACCGAACCGAGGACGTTGAAAAAGAAGTATCAGCTATTTTGGAGCAAAGACAATTGTTGCTACAAGCATTAGAATCTATTCCCTTCATTGACAAAGTGTATCCCTCGGATGCAAATTTTGTTTTAGCAAAGGTAGATGATGCCAATAAGCGTTATTCAGAGTTAATTGCTAAAGGTATTGTGGTAAGGAATAGAACCACCCAACCACTTTGTGAAAATTGTTTACGCTTCACAGTGGGAACATTGGAAGAGAATAGGGAATTAATAAAAGTATTAAATGAGTTATAATCGTAATGTCACATCGAATGTTACGCCATTGGCGTGATGTATCGAGATACAATGAGTTCTCGATACAATTTTCTAAAGAAAATCACTCGAACTGACTTACGTAAAAAATACCAGATTGTCATTCTGCATCAAACGCGGAATCCAATAGATTAAAAATTAAAATAGATTCCTGCCTAGCGCCTCCGCTATAGCTATGGCGAACGTGGACGCAGGAATGACAAAAAACCATGAAAAAACCTGTATTATTTATAGATAGGGATGGAACATTAATCAAAGAACCAGCTGATGAACAAATCGATGCCTTTGAAAAGTTGGAGTTCTATCCAAAAGTGTTTCAATATTTAAGCAAAATTGCCCAAGAACTAAATTTTGAAATCGTCATGATTACCAATCAAGATGGTTTAGGCACTGAGGTGTATCCCGAAGATACCTTTTGGCCAGTTCATAACTTTATCATCAAATCGTTTGAACAAGAAGGTGTTGTATTTGAGGAGCAGTTTATAGACAGAACTTTTGCCAAGGACAATGCACCAACACGCAAGCCTAATACGGGATTGCTGACCAAATATTTTTCCGAAGATTACGACTTGGCAAATTCGTACGTGATTGGTGACCGACTCACTGATATGGAATTGGCTAAAAACTTAGGTGCCAAAGGGATTTATATAAATGATCATACACATTTAGGTACGGATGAAGTAACGGTAACCGAAAATGAACTGCAGGCATTTATTGCTTTAGAGACTAACGATTGGGAAGCCATTTATCGATTTTTGAAAATCACAGAACGCATAGGGTCGATAGAACGTAACACCAATGAAACCAAGATTAAAATTGAACTTAACTTGGATGGCACAGGACAAAGCAAAATCGATACCGACATCGCTTTTTTTGATCATATGCTGGATCAAATTGCACGTCATGGCCAAATGGATTTAAATATCAAAGTTGAGGGTGATTTAGAAGTAGATGAACACCATACGATTGAAGATACGGCCATTGCCTTAGGAGAGGTGTTTGCTAAAACATTAGGGAATAAATTAGGTATAGAGCGCTATGGTTTTTGTTTACCTATGGATGACTGCTTAGCACAGGTGGCCATTGATTTTGGAGGAAGAAACTGGTTGGTTTGGGAAGCCGAATTTAAGCGTGAAATGATTGGTAAAATGCCTACTGAGATGTTTTATCACTTTTTTAAGTCCTTCACGGATGGGGCCAAGTGCAACCTTAATATCAAAGTTGAAGGTGTTAATGAGCACCATAAGATAGAAGCCATTTTTAAGGCCTTTGCTAAGGCGATTAAAATGGCGGTGAAGCAAGATATAGAGAAAATGATTTTACCTTCAACTAAAGGTATGCTGTAAAAGAAAGACGTCAAACATAAATAAATTGAATTGCCCCCTTGAGGGGGCTTTAGGGGTGTTTTGCCCTCAACATGAAATATGAATTTAAAAATTGTAAACTACGGCGCAGGAAATATTAAAAGCATCCAATTCGCATTTCAACGCTTGGGCTATGAAGCGGTTTTAACTAACAATCCGGAGGAACTTATAAAAGCAGATAAGGTCATTTTCCCTGGAGTAGGTGAGGCCAGTTCGGCAATGAAAAAGCTCAAAGAAAGCGGTTTAGATAAAATCATTCCTCAATTAAGGCAACCTGTTTTAGGTATTTGTTTGGGGATGCAATTAATGTGTAATTATACCGAAGAAGGCGACACTGAGGGTTTAGGTATTTTTAATGTGGATGTGAAACGGTTTTCTAAGGCTGTTAAAGTCCCCCAAATGGGCTGGAATACTGTAAAGCACTTGAAATCGGATTTGTTCAAAGGCATAAGCGAAGGTGATTATATGTATTTAGTACATAGTTATTATGCCGAAAACTGTAAAGAAGCCATAGCAACTACAGATTATGAAGTGGAGTATGCCTCGGCTTTAGAAAACGATAATTTCTTTGGCGTACAGTTCCATCCTGAAAAGAGTGGAAAGACAGGAGAGCTACTTTTAAGTAATTTTTTAAAGTTATGACTATAAATTTTAATGCTTTTAGCTGTTAGCATATAGCTAATAGCCAAAGGCCAAAAGCGTAAAAAATGAGAATCATACCAGCAATAGATATTATAAATGGACAATGTGTTCGTCTTACCAAAGGCGATTATAGCAGCAAAAAAGTCTATAACGAAAATCCAGTGGAAGTTGCCAAAGCATTTGAGGATGCCGGTATACAGTATTTACACGTAGTGGATTTAGATGGTGCTAAGGCAAGTCATATTGTCAATTATAAAGTACTGGAAGCTATTGCGACTAAAACCAATTTAAACATTGATTTTGGTGGTGGGCTTAAATCCGATGAGGATCTGCGCATTGCATTTGAGTGTGGCGCAGAGCAAATTACGGGCGGCAGTATTGCTGTGAAGCAACCAAAGGTATTTGAGAATTGGCTAACCACCTATGGTTCGCACAAAATCATTCTCGGTGCAGATTGCATAAATGAAAAAATAGCCATTTCAGGTTGGCAAGAAGAAAGTGATATAGAAGTTATTCCGTTTATAAAGGATTATATGAAAAAAGGAGTGGATTATGTCATATGCACAGACATTTCAAAAGATGGGATGTTGCAGGGTCCCTCTTTTGAGCTTTATGAACGTATTCTTAATCAGGGTACTATCATAACAGATGATTCTAGAATAACAAAAAAAGTTAAACTGATTGCCTCTGGGGGCATTTCAACGTATAATGAATTACCGCAATTAAAAGACTTAGGATGTGAAGGTGTTATTGTCGGTAAGGCTATTTACGAAAATAAAATAAGTTTAAAAGAAATAGAGAATTTTATATTAAATCATTAACTGTCATTGCGAGCGTAGCGTGGAAATCCCTTTTTTATTTGAAAGATTGCTTCACCATGCACAATGATGCATACGAATTATGCTAACAAAACGAATTGTACCTTGTTTAGATATTAAAGATGGCCGCACCGTAAAAGGTGTCAATTTTGTGGATTTACGTGATGCCGGTGATCCTGTGGTATTGGCGAAGCAATATGCTGAATTAGGTGCGGACGAATTGGTATTTCTCGATATCAGTGCCACACAAGAAAGACGTCGTACTATGCACGATATGGTGTTGAAAGTGGCCGAACAGGTAAATATCCCATTTACGGTTGGCGGAGGCATTTCATCAATTGCCGATGTGGATGATTTATTGCATTGTGGTGCAGATAAGGTTTCCATTAATTCGTCAGCGGTAAAACGACCAGAATTGATTAACGAGCTATCTGATAAGTTTGGTAGCCAATGTATTGTTGTAGCAATTGATGCCAAACAAATAGAAGGGGAGTGGTACGTGCATTTGGCCGGAGGGACGATTCCCACCGACCTGAAACTATTTGACTGGGCACAGGAGATTGAACAGCGCGGTGCTGGTGAAATTCTGTTTACCTCAATGAATCACGACGGTACCAAATCGGGCTTTGCCAATGACGCTTTGGCTAAGTTATCAACATTGGTCAATATCCCAATCATTGCTTCGGGTGGAGCAGGAACCATACAGCATTTTGTGGATACCTTTAAAGATGGTAAGGCGGATGCAGCCTTGGCCGCCAGCGTGTTTCACTTTGGTGAAATAGCGATTATGGATTTAAAACGAAAACTGAAAAACGAGGGGATTGCAGTTAGAATATAACTGTCATTCTGAACGAAGTGAAGAATCTCATACCTTATGGGATTTCTAATCACTACGCTCTGTTGAAATGACAAAAAAGTAAAAGTGAAAAAATTATTTTTAGACGATATCAGAACTGTAGACATGGTTTATAACAAATCAGAAGAAAAAGACTTTGATATCGTCAGAACTTTTGATGAGTTTGTGAATTATATAAAGACCAATGGTTTGCCTGAATTTATAAGTTTTGACAACGATTTAGGATTGGACTCAGAAGGTCATGTAGCTCCTGATGGTTATGCTGCTGCAAAATGGTTAGTATATGATTCAGGACTGGATCTAAGTCATTTGAACTATAAAGTGCATTCAGCTAATCCAGTAGCAGCGAATCAAATACGAGGGCTTTTAGACAATTATATAAAATTTTTAAATAAAATATGAATATTGACTTTAATAAAAATAGCGATGGTTTAGTACCGGCAATTATTCAAGATGCCATAACAAAGAACATATTAATGCTGGGCTATATGAACCAAGAGGCCTTCGATAAGACGCAAGACACTGGCCTTGTTACTTTTTTTAGTCGTAGTAAAAATAGACTTTGGACAAAAGGGGAGGAAAGTGGCAATGTCTTAAATCTAGTAGATATAAAATTAGATTGTGATAACGATTCCTTATTGATTCAAGTGAAGCCTGCTGGACCTACCTGCCATACAGGTTCAGACACTTGTTGGAATGAGGACAATACCCAAACCTATGGTTTTTTATCTCAATTAGAGGATGTTATCGCCTCTAGAATAGAAAATGCAGATACCGAAAAATCCTATGTGGCCTCCTTATTCGCCAAGGGGATTAACAAAATAGCCCAAAAAGTTGGTGAAGAAGCTGTGGAATTGGTCATTGAAGCCAAAGACAGTAATAATGACTTATTTTTAAACGAAAGTGCGGACTTATTATTCCACTATTTAATGCTTTTACAGGCAAAAGGTTATAGATTAGACGATGTACTTAAGGTTCTTGTTCAAAGACAACGCTAGACTAAAATATGGATTTTTATTGCCAGTTATAATATTTATATTGTAATTTTAGCACATAATAAGAAATATAGGCACCGTTTCTTTATCAGTTAATCCTGTTTGATTTTACCCCATGGTACCTCAACTACTAATTGAAATCAAACAAAATGAATTACCTACGTTATGGGGTGCTAATCCTATTGTGCCTTTGCCAAATTTCTGTTTCACTAGAAGCACAAGTTCCTGTTAAATTTTCTGAAAACTTAGCAAGTTATCGCGAAGTTGAAATTGATTTATCCCTGCTAAAAACTGCCTTATCAGATGTTCCGATGAAAGGAACGCTTGCCCAAAATCACAAATCAACGACTATTTTGAAGTTGCCTATACCTGATGATAGCAACGGACGTTTTAGGGTTGTAGAGTCGCCAATATTATCATCCCAACTGTCAGCCGCTAGACCAGAATTTAAAAGTTATGTTGCACAGGGAATAGATGATCCAACGACCTCGGTTAGGTTTAACATCACACCGGCAGGGTTTTATGCCGTTATGAAAGGCGCTAAGGGTATCTCAATTATTGAGAAAATAAATAGGTATAGTGATGACAATAGGTACATCACCTATTATGATCATGATATTTTAGATAATAGTGACGGATTTCATTGCGAATCAAATGACACGACAGAATCGAGAAGTCACATACTGTCAACCGATCGGCTTGACTCATGCTTTCAAATTGGAGATAACCTTCGTATCTATGAATTAGTATTGACTTGTTCAGGAGAATTTTACGCTCTAAATGGGGGAACGGATTCTTTAGTGGAAGCCGCACTTTTAAATAGAATGGCACAAATCAATATAGCTTTTGAAACTGAAGTTGCTACAAGCTTTACGATTGTCGAGTATTTGCTAAATAATAATCCAGCCACGGATCCTTATGCTGACCCTACAAATACAGTTGATTCCCTAGGCGCTACATACAACTATATTAATGCTAATGTAACCGTTAGTTCTTGGGATATTGGACACGGGTTTCATGAAATTCCCTGCAGTGGTTGTACTTATGCAGGTAGAGCAGGACTAAGTGTAGTTTGTACTCCGGATAAAGCTAATGGCTATACCTACCTACCAAATGATTTACCCTCAAGTCTTTGGCTAGTACTGCATGAATTCGGACATCAATTTAGTTGTAGACATACCAATTACGGTTGTAACTCTAATAACGCTTGTGTTCGTTATGAGCCAGGGGCTGGGTCTACTATAATGAGTACAGGTGCAGGTTGTGACGCGGGTGATTTTTTTGTGGATCGTACGGATTATTTTGGCGTGGCCAGTTTGCAAAATATGATAGATTTTATGGGTTCAGGATTGTCGGTTACTGGAATTGGTTGTGGGACGGGCATTGCTAATGGTTGGTCCGATTGTGCAACACTTATACCAACAGGAAATAGTATGCCAAGTTCTGATGCCAATGCTAATAACATTAATGGCTTGGTCATACCACATAGCACACCTTTTGTATTGAAAGGATCAGGCTCTGATGCTGACGGTACAGGAAGTTTGACCTATACTTGGGAACAATACGATACAGACTATTCGGGCTCAGATGCACCGGATGATACCGGTGCCAGTACTACGGCACCATTATTTAGAAGTTTTCCGCCTTCCATAAGTAGTGAACGAACCGTGCCGCAACTATCATCAATCCTGTCAGGAAATGTAACGACCGGAACCGGAGAAACACTACCGACGGTAGCCCGTAATTTAACTTGGAGATTGACAGTAAGAGATAATGAAGCAGGGGGAGGAGGAGTGGCCTGTGACCAAATTTCGTTAACTGTCGGCAACGATGGACCTTTTAAAATCTCATCGCAAAACTCAACGACCGAATGGATGCCTGGTAGGACTAAAACGATTACATGGGATGTAGCTAATACCAATAGCCCGGCCTATACTTGTCCCAATATTGATATCTTATTTTCTTCAGATGGAGGAAATACGTTTCCAATTACACTTGCCAGCGGAGTTGCAAACGACGGCTCTTATGACATTACGGTACCGAGTATGGATACGACTTCTGGACGAATAAAAATTGTATGTACAGGTGGATCAAATATTTTTTTCGATATTAATGATATGGATATATCGGTGACGTCTAATTGTAATGCTGTTGGTGGAATCATTACAAATAGTGATGCCGTTACGGCTCCAGAAGGCGATGCCAGTTTGAATCTTGGACTCGTGGCTGCCTTACCCGTCAATTCTGTTTCTGGAACAATAGACTTTAGCGATGGAAACACCGCGCTCTCTGTCGAGAATAATGGCAGTGGAACATGTATCTTTTTTGGCGCTAATAGTCCTTATTACGAAACTGTCGAACTAATTGCCATATCTAGTTCTAATGTAACATTTACAACTACGGATCAAAGTTATCAGAGTGTGACTAATTTATTTGAAGGCAGTTATAATTCAAGTAGTGTTTGTGATAATTGGTTGAATTCTAGTAGGAATTTTGTTCCACCGTCCTCCGTAGAGACAAATGCGCCTTTTACTGAAACATTGACTGCAGGCGCAAAATATATTTTGTTGGCATCTGGGTTTTTTACGAATTCACCAAATCCTGGGAGTTATGAAGTAAGTTTTTCGGAACCACTCTACTATTCAGCAGCTGAGAATATTGCAGGATACTCATATACTTATGTTATAGTTGATAATGGTTCAGGAAATATAGTAGCTTTTAATTCAAACCCAGACTTATCCAATGCATCAAATTTTCTGGCAGGAAACTATACGGTTTATGGGTTATCACACTTAGCAACTGATGTCACCAGTGGCTATATTGGACATGCGTTTGCAAGCCTACAAACTAATATTTCTAATGCTACATTTTGTGGTGCTTTCAGTTCTAACACGGTTACCGTCAATATCACTTATACTCCGACGGTTTACACTTATAATTCGGGTGTATGGTCGCCATCAAATCCTGTTGGTGTAGTCGATAGTAGGGATCAAATCGAAATTCAAACCGGTGATTTTACCTTATCGAGCAATTTGGCCTGCGATACATTTACAGTAAGTGCAGGGGCCAGTGTCACTATTGATGGTGGCGTTACCTTGACCGCCAATGCTTTGAATCTACAATCGACCTCGTCGTCCTATTCTAGTTTAATTTTGGATGGGTCTATTTCTGGAACCATTAATTATCATAGATATACCGCTCAGGTGGGACCTATCGGCACCAATGATTTAATCGCCACCCCATTTTCTGGACAAACATTCGGTGCATTCGATACCGCCAATACCAATTTGGCAGCTTCGGGCTCAACACATGCCTTTGCACCCTATAACACTGTAAGTGGGGCTTATGAAAATTACGACAGTGTCACCAACGCTGCAACGGTGATTGGTCAAGGTATGGGCTACAGAGCTGCTACGACTGATGGCAGTACCTTGATGTTTACAGGACTCGCTGCTTCTACGGACATTCTCAATATCCCTATTTCTGATGCAGCCGCCGGAAATGCATGGAACTTAATGGGCAATCCATATCCTTCTTATCTCGATTTCAATACCTTTTTTCAAGCCAACAGCTCTGAATTCGATACGCAGACCGAATTTCAGGCGATTTATGGCTATGATGGGGATGCTTCTAATGGTTGGACGGTATGGAACCAGGCCACGATTGACGATGGTAGCGTCACGGAGTTGATTACACCGGGCCAAGGCTTTTTTGTAAAATCCAAAACAGGTGGCGGCTTAGTAGATTTTACAACGGCTATGCGACGCACAGGCAATGCTGATGACTTTATCTCGGGACGATCTTCTGTGAATACCGCATTATGTCAGCTGCAACTGATAAGCGATAGCAACGCTGCGTCAACACAAATCTATTTTATAGAAGGAACAACAAGAGGTTTGGATGTGGGTTACGATGCAGGCTCTTTTCAAGGACAGGCGGGAACCTTTTCAATTTTCTCAAATTTAGTCGAGGATAATATGGGCATCGATATGGCCATTCAATCCTTAGCCTACCAGGATTTAAATGATGTGGTTATTCCCATTGGGATTTACGCTACGGCGACAACACAATTAACCATTGGTCTTGATGATATATCCACGGTTCCTGAATCTATCAATATGTATTTAGAAGATACGGAGGCGAACACGTTTACCTTATTGAACACGAATGACTATATCTTTACACCCAATTCTAACTTAACTGGCATTGGGCGTTTTTATATTCGATTTACCAATCAGACATTATCTACAGATGACAATACCTTAAATGACCTGCAAATATTTACGATTGCAGATCCAAGAACTCTTGTTATTAAAGGCTATTTAAATAGTGAAACCACAGCGAAGTTATATGATATTCAAGGCAGACTTGTGTTAAATCGTATGCTGAACACTATGGTCACTACCAATTCAATCTATGTTGGAAATATCCAATCTGGAGTCTATGTTGTAGAGGTCGTAAATGCTGATGGGACCAAAACCCAAAAGCTAATTATTCGATAGCTTATAGTTTTTGACCTAACAGATAAATAGTGTCCTTAAGACCCTTGTGCAAAGACAGCGTTAAATCAAAATTTATGATATTTGGGCGTTTGTAGTAATTAAATTGTATTTTTAATTAATCATAATATCTAGTGCCCCAAAATTTCAGAAGTCATTTAGTCTGATTTTATAGTGTGGTGCTTTACCTACTAATTAAAAACCAGTCAAATGAATAATCTCCGTTATTTGATTTTAGTCTTATCGTGCTTTTCCCTAATGTCTTTTAATTTAATTGCTCAGGTTCCAGCGAAATACTCTGAACATTTAGCCAATTATAGCGAAGTCGAAATTGATGTCTCCCAATTGAGAAATACCTTAACAAATGTTGCTATGAAAGGAACGGTTGTCCAAAATAGAAGATCGACGACTATTTTGGAGTTACCCATACCAAATGGTAGCAGTGAACGCTTTAGGGTTGTGGAATCCCCAATACTATCGCCCCAACTGTCAGCCGCTAGACCAGAATTTAAAAGTTATGTTGCACAGGGGATAGATGATCCAACGACCTCAGTTAGATTTAATATCACACCGGCAGGGTTTTATGCCGTTATGAAAGGCGCTAAGGGTATCTCAATTATTGAGAAAATAAATAGGTATAGTGATGACCATAGATACATCACCTATTTTGATCACGATATATTGGATGATAATGATGGATTTCATTGTGAATCGGATGACGCACCAGAATCCGGGCGTCTCACACCATCGGCTAATCGTATTGATTCCTGTTTTCAGATCGGGGATAATCTGCGCACCTATGAGTTGGTGGTGACTTGCTCTGGGGAATTTTATGCCTTAAATGGGGGGACCGATCCACTCGTGGAAGCGGCACTGCTTAACAGAGTAACACAGGTGAATACCGTTTATGAAACCGAAGTGGCTACAAGCTTTACGATTGTTGAGTATTTGCTCAATAATAATCCTGCAACAGACCCTTACACCGATCCTACGGATACCATTACATCCATTAATGAAACAGAAGTTTATATCAATGCCAATGTCACTGCTAGTTCTTGGGATGTTGGTCATGGGTTTCATGAAATTACTTGTGGCGGTAGTTGTAGCTTTGGTGGTAGAGCAGGGCTAGGCGTGGTTTGTACCTCATTAAAAGCCAGAGGTTATACCTACCTGCCTAATGATATACCAACCAACATTACGGTAATGGTACACGAATTTGGTCATCAATTTAGTAATAGACATACCAATTATGGCTGTAATTCCAATAACGCCTGTAGTCGTTATGAACCGGGAGAAGGGTCTACAATTATGAGTACTGGTGCGGGCTGTGATGCCGGTGATTTTTTTGCCGATCGTACAGACTATTTTGGTGTAGCCAGTTTGCAAAGTATGATAGATTATGAAAATTCTGGTTTACTTGTAAGTGGTGTGGCTTGTGGGACATTTACGGTTAGTGGTTGGTCCGATTGTGCCACTATTACCGCAACAGGAAATAATATGCCAAGTTCTGATGCCAATGCTAATAGTATTAATGGCTTGGTCATACCACATAGTACGCCTTTTGTATTGAACGGATCAGGGTCTGATGCGGACGGTACAGGAAGTTTGACCTATACTTGGGAACAATATGATACAGACTATTCGGGCTCAGATGCACCTGATGATACCGCTGCGAGTACAACGGCACCATTATTCAGAAGTTTTCCACCTTCCACAAGTAGTGAACGCACCGTACCGCAGTTATCATCAGTTTTGGCAGGGAATGTCACGACGGGTACCGGAGAAGTCTTACCGACCGTTGCTCGTAACTTAACCTGGCGATTAACAGTTAGGGATAATGAAATTGGCGGTGGCGGTGTGGCCTGTGATCAAATTACATTAACCGTGGGTTCTGATGGGCCATTCCAAATTACATCCCAAAATACTTCCACAGCATGGCTTGCTGGTGCAACTGAAACGATTACCTGGGATGTGGCCAATACGGATAGTCCTACCTACACCTGTCCCAATATAGATATTTTATTTTCTTCAGATGGAGGAAATACTTTCCCAACGACACTTGCCAGTGGGGTTGCAAACGATGGGTCTCATGATATTACAGTACCGAATATGAATACATCTTCTGGACGAATAAGAATTGTATGTACAGGTGGGACAAATATATTTTTCGATATTAATGATGTCGATATACTAGTGGCTTCTAGTTGTGGTGCTGTTGGGGGAACCATTGTCAATAGCGATGCCGTTACGGCGCCTGAGGGAGATGCCAGTTTGAATCTTGGCCTTATGGCCGGTTTACCCGTAAATTCTGTTTCTGGCACCTTAGATGCCAGTGATCCCAACACTAATCTTACTGTAGAAAATAACAGCGGTGGTACATGTATTTCCTTTGGGAATAGTCCATATTATGAAGCCATTGAGCTTGTTGCGGCCTCAAATGCTAACGTAACATTTACTAATACTATTCAAGTTTACAACAATATAACAAACTTGTTCCAAGGAAGCTATAATCCAAGTAGTGTCTGTGATAACTGGTTAAATTCCAATGCCAATTTCAATGGTGCAACAGTAGACTTAGGTACCAGTTTCACTGAATCATTATCAAGTGGCTCAGGATATATATTGTTGACATCAGGCTTTAGTACCAACTCTCCAAATCCCGGAAATTACGATATAAGTTTTTCTGAGACGCTTTATAATGTCAGTGCTTTAGAGATCACAGGTTATTCATATACTTATGTTATTGTTAATGATAGTTCCGGAAATATTGTAGCTTTTAGTGCAACTTCAGACCTCTCTAATAGCGGAACATTTTTGGCAGGAAACTATACGGTTTATGGACTGTCTTATCTCTCAGGGAGCGCTACCAGTGGTTATGTCGGTGGTGCCTTTTCAAGTCTTCAATCCGATATTTCCAGTACAGCTTTTTGTGGCGCCTTAAGTTCTAATACAGTAAGTGTCACGATAACCTATACGCCAATCGTATATACATATAATGCAGGTGCATGGTTGCCATCAAACCCTGTTGGTGTGCTCGATAGTAGGGATCAAATAGAAATTCAAACCGGTGATTTTACCTTATCGAGCAATTTAGCCTGCGATACATTTACAGTAAGTGCAGGGGCCAGTGTCACTATTGATGGGGGCGTTACCTTGACCGCCAATGCTTTGAATCTACAATCCACCTCTTCGTCCTATTCTAGTTTAATTTTGGATGGGTCTATTTCTGGAACTATAAATTATCATAGATATACCGCTCAGGTGGGACCTACCGGAACCAATGATTTAATCGCCACCCCATTCTCTGGGCAAACATTCGGTGCGTTTGATGCGGCCAATACCAATTTGGCAGCTTCGGGCTCAACACATGCCTTTGCACCCTATAATACTGTAAGTGGGGCTTATGAAAATTACGATAGTGTCACCAACGCTGCAACGGTGATTAGTCAAGGTATGGGCTACAGAGCTGCTACGACCGATGGCAGTACTTTGATGTTTACAGGGCTCGCTGCTTCTACGGACATTCTTAATATCCCTATTTCTGATGCAGCCGCTGGAAACGCATGGAACTTAATGGGCAATCCATATCCTTCTTATCTCGATTTTGACACCTTTTTTCAAGCCAACAGCTCTGAGTTCGATACACAGACCGAATTTCAGGCAATTTATGGCTATGATGGAGATGCTTCCAATGGTTGGACGGTATGGAACCAGGCCACGATTGACGATGGTAGCGTCACGGAATTGATTACACCGGGGCAAGGCTTTTTTGTAAAATCCAAAACAAGCGGCGGCTTAGTAGATTTTACAACGGCTATGCGGCGCACAGGTAACGCTGATGATTTTATTTCAGGACGATCTTCTGTGAATACCGCATTATGTCAGCTGCAACTGATAAGTGATAGCAACGCTGCGTCAACACAAATTTATTTTATAGAAGGAACAACAAGAGGTTTGGACGTGGGTTATGATGCAGGCTCTTTTCAAGGACAGGCGGGAACCTTTTCAATTTTCTCAAATTTAGTCGAGGATAATATGGGCATCGATATGGCTATTCAGTCCTTAGCTTACGAGGATTTAAATGATGTGGTTATTCCTATTGGGATATACGCTACGGCGACAACACAATTGACTATTGGTCTTGACGATATATCCACGGTTCCTGAATCTATCAATGTGTATTTAGAAGATACGGAGGCCAACACATTTACCTTACTGAACACGAGCGACTATATATTTACACCCAATTCTGATTTAAACGGTATTGGGCGTTTCTACATTCGATTTACCAATCAGACCTTATCTACAGATGATAACACCTTAAATGACCTGCAAATATTTACAATTGCAGATCCAAGAACTCTAGTTATTAAAGGCTATTTAAATAGTGAAACCACAGCGAAGTTATATGATATCCAAGGTAGACTTGTGTTAAATCTTATGCTGAACACTATGGTCACTACGAATTCAATCTATGTTGGAAATATCCAATCTGGGGTCTATGTTGTTGAAGTCATAAATGACAATGGAACCAAAACCCAAAAGCTAATTATTCGATAACTCATAGTTTGATTTTTGTTTCATAAATAAAATAGCGTTCTTGCGCTAATGTTCGAAAAGCGTTATTACTATCTCATAAAAATACAGTATTTGGGCTATCGTTTTCATGGCTGGCAGAAACAACCTGATGTGAAGACGATTCATCTCATGATCGATAGAACCTTAAAATATGTATTGGGTGATACCTCGTTTAAAACCTTGGGTGCTGGCCGCACGGATGCCATGGTTTCTGCCAATGAAGCTGCTTTAGAATTGTTTATTAAGAACGACCCCATTACCGATTTTAATGGTTTTTTGGCCCTATTTAATCATAACTTACCACAAGATATTAGGGCCTTATCCATAAAAGAGGTCGATAAGGATTTTAATGTCATTCAAGATTCAAAGTTAAAGGAATACCACTATGTATTTTCTCAAGGCCAAAAGAATCATCCGTTTTGTGCGCCTATATTAACCACCATTCTTGAGCCTCTAAATGTCGAATTGATGAAAGAAGGAGCGAAGTACTTTGAAGGCACTCATAATTTTAGAGCATATTGCTATAAGGCTACTAATCATGGTGAGTATGTGAGAACCATAATTTCTTCAGAAATTGTCGACAATACCATCTACCAAGCCAATTTCTTTCCTCGGGAGTCCTATGTTTTTAAAATTAAAGGTAAAGGGTTTATGAGAAATCAAATACGTTTAATGATGGGATGTCTCATTAAATTGGGAAGGGGAGAGGTGACACTAGATTATTTAAAGGAAAGCCTACAAGAGCATAATGAGGAAGTTATGGACTATATTGCACCAGCTTCTGGCCTAATTTTACATGCCTTAGATTTTGAATAAAAAAAAGGAACTAGCAATTACTAATTCCTTTTCAAGATTGGTTGGTTATATTTTAATTGATCCAACCTTTGGTATTGGCATTTTTGGCAAACCATACTAAAAATGCAGCAAATACAATAATGATATATGCCATTATTTTATTGTCGCTAAAGTCTACACCTTTGAGATCGGCGATAAATAAGAAGTAGACCATTTGTATTGTGGCTGCCAAAAAGGATAGGGTTAAAAGTAGTTTCGAGAATTTTTTTCTAAGTAATAGTAATAAGCACCCTATGGCGCCAGAGAAAACCGCTATAGCAAATAAGGCTGTGTACCAAGCCGGTAAGCTATCCATAGTCGCAAGTTGTTCAGAGCTGTAAGCATCTGTATACGCACTGGTTTTGTAAGCTTGACTTAAATAACCGTGTACGCCTAGGCTATTCCAGATAAGACCAATTACACTCACAATCCAGAACCAAATTGGGGGCTTGTTAGCTGATGTTGTCATAATAAAAATTGATTTAGTTTAGTTAGTTTATAGCAGGTTTATTCCTTCTATTTTAGCTAACAATGTATAAAAAATTTCATAGAGTGCTGTTTTATAAAGTAATTTAAGGCGAATAAAAAAGGGTGAAAACCTAAATTTCCACCCTTTTATATACTATGATATTATAGTTATTCTACAACATGTAGCTTAGGTTCCTTATCAATAAATTTTCCATTTACAGACTCGCCTAAAATAAGAACTTCTTTAGAGCGCTCGTACATTTTAATGGCACGATGCATCTGTAATTTGGTGCCACTGTACAGTTTAACACCTGATTTTGAACCTTTGTTTCTGATTTCAATATAGAAACCATCTTTAAGCTTTGTTGGTCTTGTTGCTGGTCTACCCATAAATAAATTAGTGTATATGTTTTAAAAAGTATTGCATTATACTGAAAATTCCGTCAACACACAAGTTTATTTGTAACTATTCTAAACAGAATTTTTAACAATATCAGGATTAACGCTTTTTAACAAAAATGAAGCCATGATTTTTATACATTTATGACAAATAATGACATCATGAATCCAACCATCCCAAAAGAAACCCTCACGTTTTTCAAAACACTTTCAAAAAATAATAATAGAGATTGGTTTAATGAGCATAAGCCTGAGTTTAAAGCCATTGAAGCAAAAGTTAAAAGCGCATACAATCACCTTGGTGAACTTATGAATGCGCACGACCAAATTGAAAAGATAAAGATCTTTAGAATCTATAGAGACGTGCGCTTCTCGAAAAACAAACTACCTTATAAAACGCATTTTGGCGGTTCATTTGCTAGAAAAAAACCAGAATTAAGGGGTGGGTATTACCTGCATATCCAACCCAATGACGAGTCGTTTATTGCTACTGGCTTTTGGGAACCCAACAAAGAAGATCTCTTTAGAATTAGAAAGGAGTTTGAAATGGATGACAGTGAAATGAGAGCGATACTTAAGGATAAAATATTTAAGGACACCTGGGGAGATTTTGTCGGGGATGAATTGAAAACGGCACCCAAAGGCTTTGACAAAGCGCATCCGGCTATAGATTTAATTCGTAAAAAACAGTTTATTTTTATCAAGAAGTACAGTGATAAAGAGGTATTGGCCGATGATTTTCTCAACAATGTCGACGAGGCTTTTAAACATATACGCCCATATTTTGATTATATGAGTGATGTACTGACGACAAATCTTAATGGAGAGTCTTTACTGTAAAGAAAAAACCGGACGTTATGTCCGGTCTTTCATGAATTTTTATGGGGCATTAAATCTGACTCAAGCCTCCATCGACTTCTAATTCGATGCCGTTTATGTAAGCAGCATCTTCAGAAGCTAAGAACAAGGCCGCATTGGCAATTTCTTCTGGGGTACCGAATCGACCCAGCGGTACTGATGCAGCGAAACCTTTACCCATTTCTTCCACAACATCTTGAGGCAAGCCCATTTTACCATATAAAGGAGTGAAAATTGGTCCAGGAGCTATGGAGTTCACTCTAATACCTCTAGACTTTAGCTCAGAAGTCAATACTCTGGCATAAGCTCTTAAAGCACCTTTACTTGCCGAATAGACCCCCAAACCGTCAAAACCTTTTTGGTGTACAATAGAATTGGTGAACAAAATAGTGCCACCGTCATTAATATGCGGTAAAGCCTCTTTGGTGGCTAAAATGGGGCCCTTGACATTGATATCGAAAATTTCATTATAGTGGTCCGCGGTTACATCCGTAGCTGGTGAGACCGGAGCGATACCCGCGTTTAGGAAAAGAATATCTATCTTTCCATAATGTTTCGTGGCTTCTTCAATGAGATACTTATTGTCCTCATCTTTTGAAACATCGGCTACGAGGGTGATAAAATCACCTTCCAGGTCTTTAGACACTTCATCTAAAGCTTCTTTTCTACGTCCTGACAATACGACTTTAGCCCCTTCCTTTAAATACAATTTTGCGGTCGCTAGACCAATACCACTATTGGCACCTGTAATTACAGCGACTTTGTTTTCTAATTTACTCATTGTTTTGATTTTTATTTGAAACGTTCGTTCCAAAATTGGTTAAAAAAATATTAATCTAATACAGAAAGTATGGTATCTACAATACTTTCAAACTCTTTTTGTTCATTTAATAAAATCCCAGTGATGCGCAAGCCTTGTAAAGCGGTAAACAAATAGGCCGCATAGGCTTTTGCACTTTTATCAGTGTTAATCGAACCTGTAGCTTGTCCTTTGGACACAAGGGCTTCAAAAAGATCGTGCATCGCATTTAAATTGTTTTTTAAAAAATCCTTGATCTCGCGATCCTGATTGGCCATTTCAGTGGTACAATTTCCTAAAAAACAGCCATTGGCTTTATCTTCTGGACTGGTAGCAAAGATCTTACGAATCGTTTCTAAAGGCTCTGAATTGTGAATCAAAACCTTTTGGACATACATGTTTGCATGCTTTTTATACACGCGCAAGCTCTCTTGATATAGTTCCATTTTACTACCAAAAGAATTGTATATGCTCGATCTATTTAATCCCGTAGCATCTACAAGATCTTGCATCGACGTGCCATTATAGCCCTTGCTGTGAAAAAGCTGTACCGCTTTTTCAAGAACCTCATCACGATTAAAAATTTCTACTCTTGGCATTTTATTTGAAATGAACGTTTCAAAATTAAAATAAAAATATCTCCTGAACTATTAAAATTTTCATAAAATTATGGATAGCATTAAATCGCCGCTAAAAACTGTGGATCAATAAAGACTTGGATACTGTCTATTAGGCGTTCTTTTACAATATGCATCATGCGCTTGTTTAAAGCCGATGAATTTTGAATGTAAATTGCGTACTCTTCTGTTGTAAATTGGCCAATAATCATCCCTTTTATGGAGTTTCTAAATTTCATATCCTTATGGATGGCATTGTCGATATAGGCCAATTGTTTGGATAAACTCAGTTCATAGAACACATTTTTGTGTTTGTTAATGTAGTTCCTGAATACAGCGATAAATAAATCGTGCTGCATTTTTATAATAGGACGCAAGGTCTTGTTCTGAAATAGCTCGTCAGAACTCATAGAATCATAAATTTTAGCCGAAGTAATAACAGGTCTAATTGCCAGTAGATGCTCAGAACGGGTTGTCATGGTTAAGTATTTAGGATTAATTTGGAATTAAATTTAACTATTAACCCAAAGGATAATGGACCTGCTCAATTATGTTGTTAACGGTGTTATTAACAAAAAAGGCCAACTTTAATAAGCTGGCCTGAGTTATTGTACGGTAACGCATTTATTTACTAATAAATTCTTCAAAGGTTTTTAGCTGTAGATCATCTGCTTTGGCTTTTTTCTTCAGCTTTGCAAAATCTGCTTTCGCTTTATCAAAACGTTTCACAATAAGCTTAAGACTTTCCAATTCAGCATTAGAGGGCTTATCGTAGCTCCCCGCTATTTTTGAATACAGATCTGCCATCTTCTCACGCAGTTGAGGCTCTGCTGAACCTACATAGTTATCACCAGTTGTGACGACTAAGGTTTTCTTAAGATTATCTAATGCAGTGGCAACTTTCTTCTTTTTACCTTTTGTCGCCTCATATAGGGCATCTAATTCATAAACCATGTATGCTAATTCCTGTGTCATGTCATACATTTTCATGGTGGTTTTATGCTTTAAGGCAATAGCCTCTTCACTCAAGCCCGTGTCGGTATCATTTTCAACTTCAAATACATGTTCAAAGGTATCTTTGCCCTTTTTAATAACAGCCTTATACTGTCCTGCAGCAACCCGTGGAGAGGTAAATCCACCAAAACTAAATGTCTTTCCTTTAGCGACTTTTGGATTTTTTATAGTGTAGTTCCAATTGACGATATTTATCCCTTTGGCCTTGCCAGGCGACATAGATACAATTTTGTTACCTTCCATGTCCTGGATTTCCATAGTCATTTTGCCAAAGGTATGACGCTTTGGAAGCAAGTATTTAATCAATGCGCCAGAGGGACCATTTGATCCTACAAACTGCGTTTCTGCCCCAAACCCATTACCAAACGAACCGCTATTGTCATTCATAACAAAGGGCTCACTTTCAAAAAAATGTAGCTTTTTCTTTAAAACATCGGCATTAATCTCGCGTAGCGGAGAAATATCATCGATTATAATGACACCTCGACCATGGGTTCCCAAAACAAGATCGTTTGTTTGTGCCTGAAGGTCTATAAAATGGATAGCCACCGAAGGCATATTATTTTTGAACTTACTCCAACTTTGCCCTCCGTCTAAGGTAATGTACAGTCCGAACTCGGTCCCGAGATACAAAAGATTCTCGTTCTCATAATCTTCTTGAATGTTTCTGACGAAGATTTCAACGTCATCCGAAATAATATTGGTCCAGGTTTTGCCATAATCGGTCGTTTTGTAAGCGTAGGGCTTCATATCTCCCTTGGTATGACCATCAAAAACAGCATAGGCCGTTCCTTTACCATGAACACTGGCCTCTATATGATATACCCAAGTATTCGCTGGTAAGCCTTGAATATTAGGAGTGGTATTGGTCCAGGTCTTTCCACCATCGGTCGTCACTTGCACGTTACCATCATCGGTACCAACCCAAATGATGTTTTCATCCAATGGGGACTCAGTTATAGTGAAAATAGTCGTGTGATTTTCTGCACCAGAATTGTCCATAGACAAACCTCCAGAATCTTCCTGATTTTGTTTTGCGGGATCATTAGTCGTTAAGTCTGGAGAAATGATTTCCCAGGTATCACCCATATCCTCTGACTTATGTAGATATTGGCTTCCCATATAAAAACGGTCTGGTTGATGTTTACTCACGGCCATGGGCGCATTCCAGTTAAAACGCAATTTTGCATAGCCTTCAGCAGGTAATGGTTGAATGGTCTTTACAAGCTTACGATCGGCATCATAACGCCAAACATTCTCTGCGCCTTGCATCTCTGAATATATGATGCTTTTTGTGGGATGTTTTAGAACTCTAAAACCATCACCACCGCCTATAGAATTCCAATCCTTAGCTTTAACGCCACCACCTGCTCGAGATGGCCCATACCAAGAACCGTTATCTTGTAAGCCGCCATATACGTTGTACGGTTCCGCGTCATCTACACTAATATGATAAAACTGCGATAGGGGAAGGTTTTCAACAATTTCGAAAGTGGTACCGCCATTCCAGCTTCTATATACACCACCATCGGTTCCTGAATATATGATATCAGAGTTGTTGATATCAAAAATGACATCGTGAATATCACTGTGCATATTACCAAGATTTTTAAAGGTTTTACCACCATCACGAGAGATAGATCCTGATAAGCCTCCTTTCACAACCACATCGGGATTCCTAGGATCGACCGTAATTCTTGAAAAGTAGAATGGACGTACGGTAATACCAAAATCGTTATTCAATTGTTTCCATGAAGCACCAGCATCATCACTTCTGTAAAGTCCTTTCTTACTGTTTTCTTCCGCCTCAATAACCGTGTAGAGCACATTAGAGTCTGAAGGCGCAACAGCGATTGCCAATCGTCCTAGTTTTCCTTCAGGGAAACCATTGTGAATTTTATTCCATGTGGCGCCACCATCTGTTGATTTGTAAAGTGCACTTTTATCACCTCCAGAGTTAAATGACCATCCTGTACGTCGAAATTCCCACATAGACACATATAGTATATTTGGGTCTTTAGGATCCATAGTCATATCAGCGCACCCCGTCATAGCATCGACATAAAGAATTTTGTTCCAAGTCGTTCCGCCATCAGTGGTCTTGTAAACCCCGCGTTCTTCTGAATCGGACCAAAGTGCACCTAACACACCAACGTAAATCTCTTTTGAGTTTTTAGGATTTACTATGATATTCGCAATACGCTCAGAGTTCTCAAAGCCCATTTTGTTCCAAGTGCTTCCACCATCTGTCGATTTGTATAGCCCATCACCAATAGAAACACTATTTCTAGGCCAAGTCTCGCCTGTACCAACATAAATTGTCTTATCTGGGTCATTAGGGTCGATTTCTACAGCTCCTATGGATTGGCAGTACTCATCGAAAATAGGATTGAAGGTTGTACCAGCATCATTTGATTTCCAGACACCACCACCGGCGGTACCTGCATAAATTATTCTCGGGTTTGTGGGATGTGCTTCCATATCGTTAATACGTCCGCTCATTAAAGCCGGACCAATATGCCGGGCTCGTAAATCCCCAAAGTAGCTCTCTGCTTTAACTGTGTTGTCCTGTGCTGAAATGACAGGCACTACGCACCAGATCAATACCAATACATTAAATAGCTTTTTCATTTTTTGACTCGTTTTTTGAATTTAGTTGATTAGATATAAAAATTCCTCAAGAAGCAATTTTCTTGAGGAATTAAATTTTAGTTTTTGTTTTCTTCCTTAGTGTCGGTAGTTGCATCTTCTGGGAATTCAAACTCTTTGTCGTCAACTGTAGGGTTGATTTCGATTTTGTCTAAGGTAATACCGGGATTTGGTTGTCCCTTTAATCCATTCGCAATGGTATAAGGTATGTAAATATCACCAGCCTCTTGGTAATCGCTAAATGTGGTTTCGGACATCATTCCTTTAGAAGGACCTTGTTTTATTTCTGACTGAACGGCTAGAGGTACATAATTTTCAGTATCAAAGAAATAAAAGGATACATCATCTTCTTGTTTACCATCGACCATAATAGGCTCTTTAGTTAACTTTAATTTAAAGGTTTCTGTACCGCCAAAATCTTCCTTCCCTAAATATTCTAGGGTATAACCTTTATCCTTGTAATCTAATAAAGGATCGGGGAAGTCATTCATATTCAATTTCATATTCGCAGTGGACTCAGCGTCACTTTTTTCTGCTTTCTGCGTCTGAAAATTTGTGTTCCATAAGGTTTCCCCATCAAATACGGCTTGTTTAAGTTCTTTACCTTGAAAGATGATTTTGGTCATTTGCTTACCGTTTTTAAGTTGAACTATTTCCAAAGGTATTTCCATACCACCTTGATTCACTTTTGCGAACATTTTCATGCCCTCAATCTTTCTCCAGGCATCAATTCCGCCCGTATTTTCAAAGTAATTGGCAACAATTTCTTCAGCAGTTTGGGCCTGAACAGAAGCCGTAATAGCGAATGTAAACGCCAGCATTAATAATTTAAAAGTTCTCATGTTTTAGTATGTGTTATTAAGTTGTTGTTAAGCTCGTTGTGAAATTACTAAACTAAGGCGTCAATAATACGTTGTTTTAATAAACATTAACACCTTAATCCTCAGGCATTTTAAAAATGTTCTCGTCAACATCAGCATTAAATTCTACGGACTGTACATTCATCACTAAGCCCACATTACCATTAAATTTATTAGTCATGGTGAAGGCAAGATATTTGCCATCAACTTCTTGATAATCACTATATAGGGTTTGTGCTGTGGCACCTTTAGCCGGGCCAGAAGTTACTTTAGACTCCGAGGCAATAGGCACATAATTTTCCGTATCGAAATAAAACAGTTCGGTATTTTCTTCTTCTTTGCCGTCTACTAAAACTGGCGTCATGGTAAGTTTTACCTTATAAACCTCAGAACCTTCCCAGGTGTCTTTGCCTAACAATTCAACCTTATAGCCTTTGTCGGAATAATTAAAGAATGGACTGACGATTTCATCTTTAGCTCCATTTTTTGTGTTTGTTGAGGTTTCACTATCAGCGGCTTCAGCCTTTTGGGTTTGAAAATTCATAGCCCAAGAATTCTCACCGTCAAAAGCTTCTACAATAAAAGAATTCCCTTGTAAATCAACATCTATAACATAACGGCCATCTTTCATATACGTGGCAACAAATGGGTAATCTGTACCTTGCTGATTAGCAACTCCCGTAATCTTCATATTCTCAACAGAATCCCAGGCGTCATGACCTCCAATGTTTTCTATGTAATTGGTGACAATCTCATCAGCCGTCTGTGCTTGGGGAAGGTTGATGGTTAAACAAAAAATAAGGGCAGCAACTAGTTTTAGTGAAGTTTTCATATGATATCTGGTTTTTGATAAACGTTTGACTAACAAATTAGTGAATTGTTACAAGATTTCTCTGTTTTTTATGATTAAGATTAATGAATGAAACTGTACTTTTGATAAAATTACCATTTATTATGAAATTCGGAAGTGTTGATCATCCAGAAACTATAGATTTTACATTACCAGCGGACCACCCTGATACATTGAAGGTATTACAGAAGAATCCATCAGCATCTCCCACTGTTTTTGTAGGCTGTGCCAAATGGAATAGAGCCGATCTCAAAGGGTTTTATCCAAGAGGTACCAAGGACGAATTGGAGTACTATTCACGTCAGTTTAATTCCATTGAGCTCAATGCGACGTTCTATAGGATTTTCCCTCCTGAGCAATTTGTGAAATGGTATGACAAGACACCATCTAATTTTAAATTCTTTCCAAAGCTCAACCAAGAAATTAGCCATTGGAAGCGTTTGAATGATGATGTTGGTCCTGTAGTTGACAACTATCTTTACAGCGCCGTAAATCTTAAAGAAAAATTAGGTTGTCTCTTCTTACAGATGCATAATAACTTTGCTCCGAAGGATTTTGACCGTGTCATTAATTTTATTGAAGGTTGGCCTAAGGAAATTCCACTAGCTGTTGAGTTTAGACATACAGGTTGGTATAATGACGAAGCCATAGCCAAAGATTTGTACCAGCTTTTAGAGGACAATAATATTTCGAATATTATTGTAGATAGTGCAGGACGACGCGATATTATGCACATGCGCCTTACCAATTCTAGAGCTTTTATACGCTATGTGGGTGCCAATCACGACAGTGATTATACGCGTTTGGATGATTGGGTGGCACGTTTAAAACATTGGAAAGATAATGGTATTGAACACATCAATTTCTTTGTACACCAGAATATTGAAAAGGAATCGCCTTTACTTTCGGCCTATTTAATAAAACAATTAAATGCTGAATTAGGCACGGATTTAAAGATTCCGAATGAGGATCAACAACAGAAATTATTATAACGCATAAGGAGTTGTTAGTTCGAGTGATTTTCTGGTAAGAAAATCGTATCGAGAACTTTATAATTTTAAAGACTTCTCGATAGCTCTGCTGAGTACTTCGACAAGCTCAGTGTGACACCTGTCGAAGTACATCACGCCACAGGTGCAACACTCGAAGTGACATGCTCATAAAAAGACTAGATAATCAAATGAGATTCCACACACGCAAATGGGTAAAACCCGAAGACTTAAATCCCAACGGAACATTATTCGGTGGTGAACTATTGGCTTGGATCGATGAAGAAGCTGCGCTTTACACAATTATACAGCTCGAAAATTCAAAGATTGTGACCAAGTTTATGTCAGAGATTAATTTTATGTCTTCAGCCAAGCAAGGTGATATTGTAGAAATTGGTATAGAGGTCACTAAATTCGGAAGAACCTCCATCACTATGAAATGTGAAGCCAGAAATAAAATGACTAGAGAAACAATTCTTACCGTTGACAATATTACTATGGTAAACTTAGGGCCAGATGGGAAGCCAAAGCCCCATGGAAAAACCAAAGTCGAATTTGTTAGAGACAGATTATAAGTGCTTTATGCTGTTAAAATAGAGTTAATTGGCAAATTGATGCTCGTTTGGACTTAAAGAAACCTTTAATTTTAGGAGGATACTAACAACTAATCACAAATGAAAACATTTATTCTAGGTGTAGCTATATGCATAACAGCATTCTTCACCATTTCGGCAGTTAGTGAAAATTCGGCTAGCACAACGAACCCTTTGACAGCAAACTTTACTGTTGGAGACCCAGGTATAGCATCAATAAATGCTTTGAGTTTTGGACCTGAAGGAATTTTATTTATCGGAGATTCTAAAAATGCCGCTATTTATGCAGTAGATACTAAAGATGTCACGGCAGGAAAGACTCCTGATAGAATTAATCTAAGCGGATTTGATGAAAAAATAGCAGCATCGCTCGGAACAACTACAGACAATATTCGGATTACCGACATGGCTGTTAACCCAGTATCAAAGCATGTCTATTTTTCTATCAATGTAACCGATGGCACACCTGTGCTATTGCGTTTAAGTGGAGAAGATTTGGAGCATGTGGCCTTAAATAATGTCAGTCATTCTAAAGTTGCGTTAAAAAATGCCATAGCTGTTGATGCCAAAGACCGTAGAGGTCGTTCTCAACGCGTTTGGGCTATTGCAGATTTACGCTATCACGATGGGAAAGTTCTGATATCTGGATTGTCTAATAAAGAATTTAAGTCCACCTTCAGAAGCTTTTCATTCCCGTTTACGAATGATCAGGACTATGCGTCATTAGAGATTTGGCATGCGGCTCATGGACAGTATGAAACTTTTGCACCGATAAAAACTTTCGATGTGATAACTCTTGATAATAAAGACTATCTCATGGCGAGTTATACGTGTACACCTTTAGTACTGTTTCCCATGGATGAATTAAGCGGTGGAAAACATATCAAAGGACGTACTGTTGCCGAACTAGGGGGAGGAAATTCCCCATTAGATATGATTACCTACAAGAAAGACGGAAAGCAATACTTTTTAATGGCTAATACCAATCGCCCTGTTATGCGCTTTAAATATGAAACTATTGCCAATTTCAAAGATTCCATGACAGAACCAGTGAAGGAGTTTGGTGTTGCTAAAGGTGTGGCCTACGATAATCTTCCGATGGTTAATGTGCTTCAAATGGATAACCTTGATGACAGTAATGTAGTTTATTTGCAGCGCACATCTAGCGGAGATCTTGTCTTACGAAGTCGTCCGACCAAATGGATGTAAAACCAAAACATTTTAGTATAAAAAAGATCGGTCTTCAACTGATCTTTTTTGCTTTTTTATACTTTGTGTGCCATCAATCTTCCACTTCTGAAGTCGATGTAGTTTATGTGGACGGCAAAGCCACCGAGATCAATTATACACCAAGCCAAGAGTCAAGTGATGTACAAATCTTTTTAGAGGGTAATAGAGACACTCCAGTTTTGGGTAGTTCATCTTCAGAAGGCACTAGTTATAGTTTTAGGCCTGTTGTTCCGTTCACTCCTGGCAAGACCTATGTACTTATTGAAGATGATCGTATTATTGATACATTCACCATCAGGCCTAAAATGGTCATATCACCTCCTGAATTGGTAGCTATCTATCCAACGGTAGATACTGTTCCGGAGAATTTGCTCAAAATGTATATTCAATTTTCAAAACCTATGCAGCAGGTTGGGAGTGCTTTAGATTATATTAAGGTTATTAACGAGACCCAAAGAAAAGAGGTTGATGTCTTTCTCGAATTAAGCACCGAGCTATGGAATAAAGAACATACGCGTTTGACTTTATGGTTGGATCCTGGGCGTATTAAAACAGACCTCATTCCCAATAAGGAAAAGGGGTTACCTATTCTCAAAGGACATACATACAAGCTTGTTATTAGTTCTGGCTGGAAAGACAGTCAAGGTATACCACTGGCAACCTCTTATGAAAAGCTTTTTTTCGTAGTTGATAGAGATTCAAAACAACCTAATATAAAAACATGGAAATTAGAAGCTCAAACAGATCGGCTAATCATCCATTTTCATGAACCTCTTGATGCCATCTTGGCGAAAGAGTCATTCAATATTAAAAATGTGGAAGGCAAAACCGTATCAGGGATATTTGAATTAGCTCAAAATGAACAGATACTTGAATTCTATCCCGAACAACCATTCAAATCAGAAAACTATATGATCTATGTGGATTCTCAACTAGAAGATTTAGCTGGAAACAATCTCAATCACCTATTTGATCATGATGTATTAAAGGGGAGTGCTAGGGATACTTTAGAGGTTAAAACCCTTTCATTCACTATCGACTAATCAGAATTAGCAACGGCTAACTCATAAATCTCCAGATCAAAGAACTTTACCGAAGCTAGCACATGATCAAAGATATCGCCCATAATAAACTCATAATTTTGCCAACGAATATCACTGCTAAAGGCATAAATTTCCATAGGGATCCCTTGAGGTGTAGGTTCTAGTTGTCTTACCATCAAGGTCATGTTCTTATTAATTGCCGAGTGATTGTCCATATAGGTTTGAAGGTACTTTCTAAACACCCCAAAATTGGTAAGGTTACGGCCATTGATTAAAACCGATTTATCAACCCCTTCTTCAGTGTTATGCTTCTTGATTTCTTCAGAGGCTCGGCCAATATAATCCGAAACTAATTCAATCTTCTTAAAACGTTCTATATCGGCATCTGTAAGAAACTTAATGGTGGAGGTTTTAATGATGACGGAACGTTTAATACGTCGCCCACCGGAGTTCATCATGCCTCGCCAATTTTTAAAGGAATCTGAAATGAGGGCATAAGTCGGGATGGTGGTTATGGTCTTATCCCAATTCTGAACTTTTACTGTCGCCAAAGTGATTTCGATGACATCTCCATCGGCACCATATTTTTCGAAAGTAATCCAGTCCCCAATTCTTACCATGTCATTTACAGTCACTTGTATGCTCGCTACAAAACCAAGGATACTATCCCGAAATACGAGTAGAATAATAGCTGAGGCCGCCCCAAGACTTGTAAAAAATTTCCAGAATGTGATATTGGTTACTATGGCGAACATCGAGAAAATCGCTAACAGCCAAAGAAATATCATAAAGACTTGAATATAGCTATATAAAGGTTTGTCCTTGTAACGTGGTAAGGTTTTAAGATAGTCGCGCACAGAATACAAAAAGCTCTTTACGATACGCAGTGTGAGTAGTATCGCAATTACTTTGAGTGTTTTTTCGATAATATTTTCAACATAATCAAAATCGGCAAACACATCGGGCACAAATTCAATAAGAATCATAAGTGGAATAATATGTGCGATATTCCTTGGCAGCTTGTTTTTGATGAGGATATCATCAAAATCGGTTTTGGTGCGTTTGGCGATACTAGAAGAGAATTTTCGAAGTAAGCGTTTGGTGATGTAATCTACGATTAAGGCAATGAGCAATAGGCCTATAAGCAGAATAAGCATATTGAGATATTTAGCCGTCGCTTCGCTTATACCGTTTTCAACCAACACGTCGTATATATAGTGTCTTATATTATCCATGTGCATTCTTTAAATAAGTTTTGTCAATATAAAACGTTCCAAAAGGAATGATGGCCGCAACGAGCACAATCCATAAGGTTCTATCCGACCATTTCATAGCCTTACTTATAAGGATGGCCATAACAATATAAGCTATGAATAATAGACCATGGGGCATGCCCAATAGTTTCACGTATTGCGGGTCATTACCAAAATATTTGATCGGTGTCGCTATAAATAACAAAAGAATATAAGAAACCCCTTCTAAAAAAGCAATTATTCTAAATGCAGTCACTGATTTTGACATATTAAAATTTTTTGCAAAAATACTCTAGAATGAAAGAATAACCATGATTTTTAGGAGGTTTTAAGAAATGCCTAAAATCTTTAGTTCGTTATTATTTTGAAAGAATAAATACTATCTTAGACCCAAAATAGAACATATGAAAAAGTTAATTCTACTAACACTTCTGATTTATATAGCTTTACCTTCACAAAGTTTTGGACAAGAGCAAATCAAAAAGGATAGGGCAGAAGCCATTTATCTTGGTCATAAAGCTTTGGTAGAAACACAAAATTTTAAGTTTGTGGCGGACTGGGTTTTTAATGACGGTAAACGTAAAGAAGTTCCAGGAGATTTAAATACGATAAGAATCAACACCTCTGAAGTTAAAGGATTGCTCGCTACTTTTGATAGTGCCAATAAGATCTATGGATTTAAAGATAAATTAGAGGATTATTCGACCCAGTTTAATGATGGCGAGCAGCAGATTACCATACAATTTAAGACGGGGATGTACCATATCACAATCACTATTAAACCTAATGGCAATGCCTTTTTAGATTTAAGTGCCAATAATTCAAAACTTGCCACCTACAGAGGAGTCATTACCAAATAATCACATTTCAAAGGCTTTATTTTAGTGCATCCCAAAACAATACTTTCCATTGAGGCTAAGACATTCATTGGTATGAAGAGTCAGATGCGTCGTCATGAATATGGACATATTGTTGCGCTTTGGAAACGGTTTATGCCCAGAAGACGAGATATTACTAATGTCGTTAATGAAGAATTGGTGGCCATACAAAACTATGAGAACCCAAACGATGCTGAACAACCATTCACTATTTGGGCCTGTGTAGAAGTTTCGGATGTGGAAACGGTTCCAGAGCAGATGCATTCGTTGACCATTCCTGGAGGTCTCTATGCCGTATTTCGTCATAAGGGTATGGATGCTGGTGCCACGTATCGCGATATTATGAATGAATGGCTACCTTCCTCAGGTTATGCTATAGCGAATCGACCACATTTTCAAGTCATGGGCGCGCTCTATAAAAATGGGAGTCCGGATTCTGAAGAGGACTTTTACGTACCTATTAGAACTTTATAATTCCAGAATTAATTTCTGACCTATTCTAAGTGTAGAATTCCGTTTTATTTTATTGGTCCTACAAATGGCGGTGATTGTCGTATTATTTCGTCTAGATATACGAGATAAGGTGTCGCCTTTGCGCACCACGTAGACTTTACGTTGCTTTTCTAAACTCGCTAGAGCTTGTTCCTTTGATTCATATAGAGCTAGCTTTGATAGGCGTCTAGAGTTATGGTAGCTTGCTCTGGTCCATTTTCGTGTGACCCAAATATCTTGGGACCGCATGGAATTGGTCGCATCGAATTTAAAGAGATATTCCGGGTGAATGGATTCTCCCATATAACTTGTTACCAAATGTAAGTGACTGCCCCTAGAATTTCCGGTATTGCCTCCTTTACCCAAATATTGGCCCTTCGCTATTGTATCATTAGCTTTTACGCCAATACGTGAAAGATGAGCGTAGGTCGTTTCCAAACCATTATAGTGCCGAACCACTACTGTTCTGCCATGACCACGACTGTATCTTGCAAAGCGTACGATACCATCGAGCATTGCTACGACCGAATCGCCCGTGACCAAATCAATATCAATACCTTTATGTGGTCGTCCCCATCGCCAACCAAATCGCGATGTGATCACCTTTTTATGTGAGACCGGAGAAGCGTAAGTACTATCTTCGAACTTAATATTCAAAGGGAATTCGGACACCACATTTTTATAAGGATTATAAACGGTAGTATCCCAATAGGCAGCCTTAATATCAATGCTTTTCTCAGCAGTACTATCCTTATGGGTCTGGACCGGAATTTCGACTTCGTTAACTAGTGCCGCTTTCTTAAATGTGGTTGGAAGTTTGATTTTTATGGTGCTGGATACACTATCGTTCTGCGCGAACGCCATACAGCAAAACATTAAACAAGCGAGACAGAGGGTTAGGATTCTCATTAATTCAATTAACTGTTTGATTGAATGAACGCGAAATTAAAATAAATATTGTTAACTACAAATCGCTTTAACATCGCTTTAAATAGCTTAATTTTGCAACTTTCAATTTTATACTAGTTACAATGTCTCAAAATAACCAAGCCATTCAAGAAAAGAAAACCGGTAAAGAATTATACGACTATCAGCAAGGTGCTATTCGTCAGATCTTTGATAAATTCGATAATGCCCCTGAGGATTATCATTTGCTATATCAATTACCAACAGGCGGAGGAAAAACGGTTATTTTTTCGGAAATGGTACGTCAGTACCTTAAAAACCACGATAAGAAAGTCTTGGTTATGACACACCGTATTGAGCTTTGCAGACAAACTTCGGAAATGCTCACCAGTTTTGGGGTGACCAATAAAGTGGTGGATAGTAAGGCCAATCTTGATGATCAGGCAAATTATTCGTGCTTTGTAGCCATGGTCGAAACCCTTAACAACCGTTTGAATGACGATAAGCTGGATATCTCGGATGTCGGTTTGGTCATTATTGATGAGGCGCATTATAACTCGTTTACTAAACTTTTTAAGTTTTTCGAAAAGTCCTTTATCCTTGGTGTTACAGCCACACCTTTGAGTTCTAATAAAGAGCTTCCCATGAAAGATAACTATAACGAGCTCATCGCCGGTGAGACCATAGAAAACCTCATTGAAAACGAATTTTTGGCCCGCTGCGAAACCTATGCCTACGATATGGGACTCACCTCTTTAGAAGTGGGCTCTAATGGTGATTATACAGTTAAATCCTCAGAGGATTTGTATACCAGTCCAGCGATGCTACAAAAAACCATAGACGCTTATAAGAAACATGCGCTAGGGAAGAAGACCTTGATTTTTAATAATGGGATCAATACATCAATCAGTATCTATTATGCCTTTAGGCAAGCTGGTTTACCTATAATGCATTTGGATAATACGGCCACCAAAAAGCAGCGCCGACAAATTCTGGACTGGTTTCACGAAACTCCCAATGCCATATTAACCTCGGTAAGTATTTTAACGACTGGCTTTGATGAGCCTACGATTGACACTATTCTTCTAAATAGAGCTACAAAGTCCTTGACCTTATATTACCAAATGATAGGACGCGGCTCTCGTATTCTAAACAATAAGTCGAAGTTTACGGTTATCGATCTTGGGAACAACCTCTACAGGTTTGGACCTTGGGGTGCTGATTTGGACTGGCAATTGATTTTTAAATCCCCGAATTGGTTTACGGATCGCATTAAGAGCGATGAGTCTATAGAGGCCAACTTTAAGCATGAACTTCCCGATGAGATAAAAGAAGAGTTCTCAAAGTCCGAGGATACCTATTTCGATATTAGACAAACCTATAAAGATGCTGTAGATGCTGGCGAATCCTCAAAAGTTGTGCTAGAGCGATCGATAGCACAACATGCTAAGATTTGTATTGAAAATAGTGAAGATGTCTATGACGCTTTAGCCTTGGCCAAGCTACTTAAAGACGATATTAATCAGCGTATCGAAATCTACGCCAAATGTATCAGTAAAAGTACGGGTAACTTTTTAAAATGGCTAAAAGACGACTATCAGAAAAAATTGAATTCTTATTTAAGAACAAACTTTGACGAAAAGTTTGAAGAAATTCATGGTTATCCGCCAGAGGAGTAGGCACTATAAGATCCTGTAGTTTTAATCTTAGTAATTTCTATTATATAGTTGCAGTTTAGTGTTGATTTGTCATTCCAAATGAGGTACGAAGAGGAATCTCATTATTTTTGAATTTATGATGTGATTTCTCTCTTTAGCCTGTCTTGAGCGACAGTCGAAAGATTCAAAATGACTATCAATATGAAAAGTTTGGAGAAATTCATGGTTATCCTCGTGAAGACTAAGCGCTATAAGATCCAATAGTTTTGATCTTGGTAATCTCTATTATATAGTTAGGAGCTAAAGTTGATTTGTCATGCCGAATGAGGTACGAAGAGGAATCTTATCACATCTAGAGTATTGAGATTTAGCTACGCTGAACCTTTGGTTTAGCTGCGCTGAATCTAAAGATTTCTCTCTTTAGCCTGTCTTGAGCCCTTCGACTTGGCTCAGGGTAAGTTAGAGTCGAAATATTCGAAATGACTATCAATATGAAAAGTTTGAAGAAATTCATGGTTATTCACAAGAGGAATGTTATTTAATGCTTAATAACTCTATTTTCTAAGCTCATTAGTGTTCCTTTTTATTAGGCTTAAAATTTTGATATTCAACATCTTGAAAGTTTTCTAGAAATTTCGTTAGGATAAAAAATTTAAAATAACTACTAATTTTTTAGTATTACTACTAATTTTTTAGTAGTTTTGAATTCTATAAACAGAAATCCATGGAAAAACTAACAAAACGAGAAGACCAAATCATGCAAATCGTATGGGATTTAAAAAAGGCCTTTATCCGAGAAATTATAGAACGCTTACCAGAACCAAAACCTCATTATAATTCTGTGGCTACCATTGTAAAAATATTAGTCAAAAAAGGTGTACTTAAGTCTGAAAAAATAGGTAACACCCATCAGTACAGTCCTGTGGCAGAATTTGAGGATTACCGCGATAGTAACCTTAGCCATATCAAACAAAAGTTTTTTGGTAACTCTTTCCCAAAAATGATGGCCTACTTTGCTAAAGAAGAGCACTTATCCGAAAAAGAAATCGAAGAATTAATCAAAGTCATTAGATCAAATAAAGGGAAGACCTCATGATACTACTTTTATTAAAAACGTCTATTGTTATAGCCGTAGTCATTGCGTTTTACAAATTGGTCATTGAAAAGGAGAGCTTCTATGCTACTAATAGGCTTTATCTTATAATTGGGCTTGCCTTGACATTCGCTTTACCATTTATAGTGTTGCCAAAACTCATACAAAATCAAGGTATTCTTACCAATATCATAGCGCCAAATGACACAGCCACTAGCATGGTAAATAGTCAACCCATCCAAACACCTTCAGATACACAAACACTAAACTTGGAAGACTCCGAAACGGTAATTGATACTTCAGAAGAACAAACGGTTAGTGGTACAGGTTCCGTGATGTCTAAGGAACGTAGCATCAGCGATTGGTTGCTCATTATTTATGGTTTTGGAGTAATTGTGCTGTCCATAAATTTAATTGCACAGATTTTGAACCTTATTTTCAAAATATACCGCAGTCAGGACCGTATTAAGGATACCGATGCCATAATCATTAATTCCACACATATAAAAGAACCCTGCTCGTTCTTCAACTATATATTTATCAATCCCGAGCAATATGAGTTCGATATTTATGAACAAATCATAGCACATGAAAAAATCCATGTCAAAAAATGGCACAGTATCGACCTTTTGCTCTCTGAGATAGCCGTGATCTTATTATGGTTTAATCCTTTTGCCTGGCTATTTAGACGAGAGGTAGAAAAAAATATCGAATATCAAACGGATAGTCTGTTAATAGGGACTCATCACACCGAAAAAGATGACTATCAAATGAATTTGCTCAAAATAGCAACCTACGGTAAGCCATTGGCCATTACCACGAATTACAATCAGTCATTAATCAAACAACGCATATTAAAAATGAACACTAAAAAATCAAACCCGCACAGTTACTGGAAGTACGCATTTACAATGCCTCTATTTTTCGTTTTACTATTAGCTTTAAACAAGCCTTATGTCTCTTATGCCGCAGAACCGTCCAATTTTGATGGGCCGGAACTCGATGATCTTGTAACCGAACCCAACTATTTTTCAGATTGCGAGGCCTTTAAAAAGGCTTTGGAAGAAAAGGATATCGACAAGCTTAAGGACATGCTAATTCATCTCGATCCTGCATGCGTCGCCTATATAGAAAATACAGGGAAAAATACGCTATCTTCTGTGAAGCGTCAGCTAGAAGCTGGTGCAGAATTAGAAGTGGACACGAGAGGTAATTTGGTACTGACCGATGAAAATGGTGAGACCAGCGAAAACATCGACCATATTCAAAGTGTGCTTAGCGCAGATGCCAATCCAGAATGTAAGGTGCTATTAGAAGCCATAAGAGCTAATGATATTGCTAAAGTCAAAGCACTCGTAGCCACGGCCGATGTGAATTGTATTGACCCCAATCCGGGCTACGATACTTCGGCAAACGATGGAAATTACTGGCGCTATCAAAAAGCTAAATCGCCACTATTCGCCGTGGCTAGAACAGGGAATCTTGAGATTGCCAAAGTATTGGTGGCCAATGGTGCTGACGTTAAATTAGTAGTACAAGGTGATGGTACACCTTTAATCGAAGCTGCTTCCTACGGTCGTTTAGAACTTGTTAAGTTTTTTGTTTCTAAGGGGGCAGATGTTAGCCGTAGTTTTCCAAACCAAGGCAATGCCCTAATTGCAGCATCTAGAGATGGTCATCTTAATGTTATGAAATATTTGGTTGCGCAAGGAGTGGATATCAATCACTATTCCCCAAATCAGGGCAATGCTCTTATAGCCGCGGCTAATTCTAGTAATGTAAAGGCTGTTAAATTTTTGGTAGAGCAAGGTATGGATATCAACTTTATTTCACCGAATCAAGGGAATGCGCTCATTGCTGCTTCAAACAATGGAAGGCTAGAAAATGTAAAGTATCTTTTGACCAAAGGTGCGGAGATCAATAAAATATCACCAAACCAAGGGACGCCATTAATTGCGGCTTCAAATAATGGGCATCGCGAAACGGTGGTCTATTTAATAGCTAAGGGAGCCGAAATCGACAAAATAGCCCCTAATCAAGGAACACCGCTCATTGCAGCTTCAAACAATGGTCATTTGGAGACCATCAAGCTTTTAATTGAAAAGGGAGCGGATATTAACAAATACAGCCCTAATCAAGGCACTGCCATTAACGCGGCCTCAAGAAACGGATATGAAGCAGCTTTAAAATACCTTATAAATCAAGGTGCCGATCTCAATAAAGGAACAGATAGTCATGGTCCGCCTTTAGTATCTGCCGCACAAAATGGCAATAATGACATTATAAAGCAGTTGTTATCTCAAGGTGCGGATATCAATGCGCAAACCAATGGACAAGGATCTGCTCTAAATGCCGCAGCGCGAAATGGGCTTATTGATACGGTAAAACTACTCTTAAATAAAGGCGCGGATGTCAACTTGCAAAATGACGGTCAAGGCTCTGCTTTAAATGCTGCTGCTAGAAATGGTCACAATGATGTCATTCTATATCTACTAAACCAAGGGGCGGATATCAACCTTCAAAATGATGGTCAGGGTTCAGCACTAAATGCCGCTGCAAGGAATGGTTTGATGGAAACCGTAAAACTGCTTGTAGAAAAAGGGGCAGATGTTAATCTTTATAGTGATGGTCAAGGTTCTGCATTATCTGCTGCTTCTCAAAACGGCCACCAGGATATTGTAGATTATTTAAAATCCAAAGGGGCAAAGCCTACGGACTCCAACAATTAATCTTTAATTCATTTCATCAATCAATTACCTTCAATAATGCTGTCTTCAACCATTTTTGGGACAGCATTATTTTAAACGACATCTTATGAAACATATTTTATTGGCTACACTCATAGGCCTTATGGTCTTGAGCTGTGATCCAAGCGGCTATGATTTGGCCCTTGCTAACGTGCACATATTCGATACTAAGACCAAGAGCGTCCTTAGAAACAAGACTGTTTTAATTAATGCAGATACTATTGCTGCCATCATAGATGTCGAGCAAACCTTCAGGGCTTCTAGAACTATCGAAGGTAACGAGCGACTATTAACACCGAGCTTTATAGATACCCATGTGCATCTGATAGGTAATTATGGCACCAGTTCTGGCACACCGGAAGACTATGCGGCTGATAACGGTCTTAAAATGCTTCGGGATATGACGAGGTATCACTATTTGAATCACGGTGTCACCACAGTCATCGAAATGGGACAACCCGAGGAATGGATCGATGTGACTTTAGGCTGGCAAAACAATCCAAAACCCGATTACCCCAATGTTTATATCTGCGGTGGGTCCATAGTTTCGGATGATGATCGACGTCAACCCGCACATCATATCGAAGTGAAGAACCCAGAAGATGGTCGGCAGAAAGTGCGTGATTATGCGAAGCGTGGTCTAAAATACATGAAATTTTATAGCAAGCTCCGTAAACCTGATTATAAAGCCATGGCAGAAGAGGCGAAGCTTCAGGGTATCATTGTGAATACACACGTGGATAATAATGTGATGACTATTGGTGAGGCCATGGACTTAGGCGTGAAGAATTTTGAACACATATTCACCTTGACGCCTAGCATCTTGAATTACGACATACATTGGAAACAGATGAATGCAGATTATGGTATTAGAATGAGCGGAAGTATCGATGAATTTGCGGCACAAATGGTCTTCTTTTTCGGCTATATAAAGGCCCATCCCGAATTGGAAGCTAAGCTTATGACTTTGTTTGATCGCATGGCTAGGGAAGGAGCCACCCTAAGCACCGCTTTGAATGTGGTGGCGGCATCGGCGGGCCAATCCGATTTTTTTAGCTCTTTTGAATATTATCCCATTCGCACGATGCCTATGGTACGCTATAATGAAACACAGCTTAAAATACGCGATGAGGCCTATAACACCATGATGGAATATCTTAAAATAGCCTATGATAAAGGTGTAAAACTGAGAATAGGAACGGATTGCCGAAATGGAGGCCGTGCTTTTTTATCAGAACTTCAATTATTGGTCAATAGTGGTCAGTTTAGTATGGCCGAAGCCTTGGAAATAGCAACGATCAATGGGTATGAGGCTATGCAACTCGATGAGGACTATGGTACTATCGAAGTAGGGAAGAAGGCTGATTTGTTGCTTTTTGATGCCAATCCATTTGAAGATGCCTCCAATGTACTGGCTTCAAAAACGGTGATTAAAGATGGGGTTGTTCTCGACCGTAAAAAATCCATAGCCTTCTTACTTCAAGATATCATCGCAGAAGACGGTATGGATGCGGGCCGTCAATTTTTTAATGCTGCTAAGACTAATAAAACTGAGTTTAAGCCTTTAGATATTGCAGGGCTTAGGCATGTCATTAAGCAATTGGCCCGTGGTGATAAGATACAGGAAGCTATGGAGGTTTATCAATGGTTTAAGACTGCCTTTCCGGATAAAACTGTGGACTACGACAGTGTAGATCTAACCAATATGGCTTATGGTCTAGTGCGACGAGGCGATATCCCATTGCTAAAGGGTTTTATGAATTTTTGGAACACTAATTATCCTAAAGAAGCACAATATGTGGGGCTAAATGTGTTTTTGACCATGGAAGATCAAGGGATAATGGCTGCAGAATTGCAATTTAAGGCTATAAAAGACCGTGATGATTTTATTCTAGATGAAGGTGAAATGAATGGGCTTGGTTATTTGTACCTCAGTAGTTTAGGTGAGGTAGAAAAAGCCCTGGCGATTTTTAAAATGAATGTGGAAGCCTTCCCGGAATCGTCCAATGTTTATGACAGTTTGGGAGAGGCCTATTTAGAGGCAGGTGACAAAGTTTTGGCCAAGAAAAACTATGAAAAATCCTTGGAACTGGATCCTGATAACCGTAACGCTAAAGGCGTTCTGGAAAACTTATAGTATGCATCTACATCGCAATGTTATGCCGATCGACTTGTTATAGATCGCTTAATGTGGAGCAAATGGTGCGCAATGGAGGACAGTTCGAAATTCAAATACTTCTCGTCTTTCTTGCTAAAATCCTCAATATGATGCTTGTAGATGGACTCTATGCCATTTTTAACAGAGATAAAAAAGCTATCGTCCGTCGCATCTAGCGTAACCGTACTTTTGTAATGACTTTCTTTTAGTAACCAGTAGGATAGACTATTAATCTGGTTGAATAAAGCTAAATTCTTATCCATAATACACAGGTTTAAAATGATAGATTGAGGGAATATCGTTGTATAAAATTACGCAAGCTCTGACTTCGAAACTGAATTTAATTGATAAATGGTGGCCTTAGTCCGACGAACTGAACAATTTCAATCGCGATATCGATGAACAACACAAAGTGTCATTACCATCGTATTTTACATTTCATATCCTAATTATAACGGTTCGGTAACTTTGAATAGCTGGCCTCCCGAAGTTTTATGATCTTTAGACTATAAAATTCGTGTATCATGATTAAAATAATACAATACGTCCTTTGTTACCTCCTTGTTTTAAAGGGCTTTGGCCAGAATCAATTACCTGCAAGTGATTGGCAAAACGATGTGAAATTTTTACAAGAGACGATTCATCGCGACTATGCCTTTTTATTTAAAAAAGTCACACAGAAAGACTTTGATGCTGCTGTGGACACTTTTTATAAGACCATTCCAGAGCTACAAGAACACCAGATAAGAGTCGGACTATCCCGTTTAGTTTCCATGTTTCAATATGGACACACCCAAATTCCTTATAGTTATGTTTCCAAAGCTGGAATATTTCCTATCAATCTCTACCAATTTAATGATGGTTTATACATAGAAGGCGTTCATAAAGCTCATGAAGCCGTATTGGGAGCCAAGGTAGTGAGCATAGGGGAGACCCCTATCGCTAAAGCCTTAGAACTCATTCGTCCTGTAGTACCTGTGGAAAACGATCAGTACTTTAAGGCTTATGGTTTACGCTTTTTATTATCGCCAGAGGTATTGCATGCCCAAGGTGTGATTCCGAAACTGAGCGAGACGGTGATATGGACGCTCGAAAAAGAGGGACAGCGTTTTAGCTACGATTTCCCGACCATTTCAAGGGACGCTAAACCAAAGGTTTTCAATTTTACCTTACCCACAGAAAACTGGTTAACGGCAAGAGAAATCTCTGAAACACCATTATATCTTAAGCACTTGGATTCTAAGTACTATTATTTTGAGTATTTGGAAAACGAAAAGGTACTTTATGTAAGACAGAGTTCTGTCTTTAATCATGAGTCCGAAACACTTGAGGATTTTTACAAACGCTTATTTGATTTTATTGATAACAATACCGTCGATAAGTTAATCTACGATGTACGCCTCAATGGTGGCGGGAATAATTTCAATAATTTGAATTTGATCAAGGGACTTATGGCAAGACCACATATCAATACCAAGGGGGAGTTTTTCTTTATTATTGGACGCGACACCTTTTCAGCTTGCCAAAATTTAACGAATGAGATTACCACTTATACCGAAGCTATTTTAGTGGGTGAGCCTACTGCTGAAAACCTGAATTTTTATGGGGACAGCAGACCCGTACAATTGCCCAAAAGTGGTATTAAAGTCTATCTATCCCACGTCTGGTGGCAAGACAAACCACAGTGGGAAAACAAAGATGCGACGGTGCCACATATTGCCGTAGAAATGAGCTATAAGGAGTATATCAGCAATGCCGATCCTGTATTGGAAGCTGCCATGGCTTATAAGGATGATGGTTTTATTTTGGATCCAATGCAACATTTAACCCAATTGTTTATGGTGGGTGACTTTGCAACTCTTAAAATCGATGCCACTAAAATTGCCAAAGACCCGAGGTACAGGTATTATGACTTTAAGGAAGAGGTCAGTAAGGCCGGCAATCGTGTGTTAAACCAGGGCAATAGGGAAGGGGCACTGTTTATTTTTGAACTCATGGCCGAGCTCTATCCCGAGTCCGTAGGCACCTGGTTTAGTCTAGGGAACCTACAAATGGAGCTGAAGCAAAATGAAAAGGCTATGACGTCGTTTCAGAAGATCATAGACTTAGAACCCAAAAGTATGCTGGCCCGAACTGCCAGAAATAGGATTGCAACACTAAAGAAGCAATAAGTTAAAGGGCATAGCGCTCCAAAAGTTCCAAATTGGTATAGTCCAAGGCTTTAATATTTGTGGCTTTGAGGTCTATTTTTGGTGCGACTCCCGCTTTTTCGGCTTCCAGCCACCTAGAAATACACAAACACCATTTGTCGCCAGGGCGGAGGCCTGGAAATTGCCATTGTGGTATGGCGGTGGTTAAGTCATTGCCGTGCGATTTGGTATAGGCTAAAAAATCTGCCGTGACCTCTGCGCAAACCACATGGGTTCCGGTATCCTGAGGCATGGTACGACAGAAGCCATCCCTAAAATAACCGGTCATGGGATCGGTACAACACGGGATTAAAGGGTCACCATAGACATTGCGCGCATTCACTTTAAAAGGACTTTAAGATACTAGCACTGCAAAAATACGTATTTTTGTAGCGTATTTAGTTATGAAAAAGAAAGCCCACAATACCGAGAAGAAGCCCGATTTAGTGGTGTTTGATGAAGACCAACAGCGCTATGATGCCGCGTTTAGGCCTTATGCCACCAATGTAGGGGCGCCACAGATTAAATTACCTAATAATGGCAGCTGGAAAAGCTCTCAAATTTATAAAGCCAATAAGCACTTAAGAGCCAAATACGAGGCCATTAAAGCGGAGTATGAGGAATTGCTAAAGGTTTTAGAATACAACGAACTGGTGACTAATGCCAAATTTAGTTTTGAGCCTTTGATTGGTGAAATCTATCATTTGTATAATAATGCTAAAGAAGAACCTTTTTTATCGATTATCGATCCCGACAGTTGTGATTTTAGCTATTTAGGTAGTTTTCGATTGACCACTGATTATTTATGGGAACAGGTAGCCGATAGGATAGGAGTAGAGTTGCCAAAATAGAAAAAAGTCCTAGCGCATAAATGATACGCCAAGACTTTCCAACTAACTAATTGCATATGTCTTATTTAATTATCCGTACTACAGCCTTCTGAAAACACTTCGAAAGTGCCTGTAACATTAAGGACATCGCCGCCTTGACCATCTAGGGTAAAGTTGATATTGAGATTGCCACGCCAAACGGCACAGGTATTGCCATCAAACTCGAAGGCTTCGACTACGAAAGTGCCATTTTCGGAACGATAGGCATCATTACCGATAAAAAAGGAGGCGGTATTAGCTTCAAAACCCGAAGGGTGATTAGGGTTATCGGGATAGGCTTCGATAGGATTTGAAATTTCTTCGGAGGATGACGGTACAAGGACGACGCCAAGGGCATTGCCAAAATCATCGCTGGCAGCAAATAGGGATCCAGGGCCTACAAAGTTGATGGTATCATTAAATAATTCTACACGCTGTTCAGTAAAACCAGCACCATTAAGGACTAGCGAATATTCGCCTATATCCGTAGGCATTTGCTGTTGCTGTGGATTGCTATCGTCATCGTTTGAAGAACAGGCCATGATGAAGCAAATAGCGAGAAGGATAAGGACTAATTTTTTCATATGTTGAAGTATTGTGATTTTTGAAAACATCGTAGTGTGTTTAAAATGTCATCATAGAAAATGGTAATGGACTGTTAATATTCTAGCATATATCATCTTAAATTCCTATATTTAAAACAGTTATGAGAATAAAAACCAGCATATCGACATTAGTAGTAGTATTGTTGTTAAGTGGCTTAGTACTGAATACAAGCTGTAAATCTGCGGATAGCATGACTACAGCCGAGGAATCGGCAGCATTGGCAGCATTAGAAACGCAGTTGAATGCTAAAGCCTTTCGAGTTGATATCAACACTATATTTCCTTTTAATACGGCGGCGACCAATCAGGTATTGAATGATCTTTTAATTCAGAGAACCGGTAATAGTGCCAATCGTATTGATGTGAGTGCTGATGGTCATTTTATCGAAGTCAGTAATGCGAGTACTAAAGGCAGTTTACCATTTTTTGGTGAGCAGCGTTTAGTGGCTGGACATTATAATGGCGATAATCAAGGTATAGAGTTCGATGGTGAACCGGAAGACTACAGTATGACCAAGCACGAAAAGAAAAATGCTTTGGAGATTAAGTATCATATTAAGGACAAATACGAAACCACAGAAAGCTATAATGTACAGCTGACGATCTATCCGAATAAATCTGTAGATGTCTTTATTACATCGACTTTAAAAAATCTGATTCGCTATAAAGGGGAGTTAAAGCCTGTAGAAGCGGCACGTCCTTAGGGTTAGAGTTCTTTCTAATTGCCTATATATACTATTTTACATAATGTAAATTATAGTACAAATGTCTCAGTTTTGATTTTTAGCGGTTTCGCCATTTGTAAGCTATAATGACATTATGTAAAATACCCCAGAATGTTACGTCCTCTGAAAGTTACTTTTGTCTGGGGGTCATTAAACATTCGTCTTTTTGGCTTTTGCTTTCTAAGAAACATTTTGCGAGCCATTTGTCCCATAATTTGCCGTTATGTAAAATATCCGCTCCCAAGCGCTCGATGGCTTTCATAAAATCAAATTGTTCAATAACAATTTATTTTACACGCCATTTGCCAACGCTTGCCAGCGCATAATAAAAGCTTCGTTTTGGATTCCTATTTATAATTCTCGTATACGGAAATATACGTTAAAAAAAATTTTACGAGATTCTCGCAGGCTTGCCACAAGAGTATAAAATTTTCCCTGGCGCAAATCCACGCTTTAAAATTTCTATACACTTGTTCTATGCAGAACTCCTATTGAAGTTTTCTTTTATAAGTACTTCTAATATTATGTAAAATAGAAATTATGAGTTTGGAACTTCTAAAGGTTTGATTATTATCTTTTTTTCTTGATAAAAAAAGAAACAAAAAAATCAAGGCTGCATATAATTTTGGAAACAATTAACGGCTCGTTACGCTATATTTTAGGAAAGCTTAGAACTCGCTAAAACTCATTAGAACAGGCTTTAAGCATTGGAAAACTAAGATTATTTAGAACTCTCGCCCTAAAATATGGCCGCTACACTCACCTATTGTTTTGACCAAAATTATATGAGGCCGTTTTGCCGACGCTCCATCCGGGTAAAGACGCGGGTTCTATTTGACATAATGTTATAGACTAAACTTTTAGTTTGTCAATCATATTGTTTAAAGCATACTTTTCTAGCTCTTCAATGGATTTGCTTGTTATTTTAATTTCCCAATTCGATAAACTGGGTATTAAACTTACTTCGTTATTAACAAAGAAATTATTATCAGATTCTTGTAATTCCTTAGATGGAATTAAATACACAACTCTTGCTTGTTTTTCTATGATTAAAACTAAAGTGATAAACAAGTCATCATTGGGCTCTCCTAAATCTTCCTTTATAATTTTAATGCTTTGTCTTACAGTATCTAAATCTAGTGGTTGTAAGTATATTTGGTAGTCTCTTATTAAAAAATCTACTCCTTCTCTCCCATCGGTTTTGGCAATTAATTCTAATTGATGGCTTTTTAATTCGGATTTTAGGAAATCTAAAGCACTCATTTTTTGGTGGGAACCAATAGCTCTCTTATATCTACATCTAAGATTTTTGCTATCTTTTTCAGATCTTTTAGATGTGGTTGCGATTTGTTGTTGCAAAATGCAGTTACTGAAGTCGTACTTTTTCCCAATTCTTCGGCAAGCCAAACTTGCGATTTGCCTTGAATGACTAATACCTCTTTTATTCTATTTATCCTTTCTACGGCCATATTAATTGATGAATTCCACATTAAATATATAACATATACTTGTTAAAATATAAGTTGAAATTAAATTTTAGTAATCAAAACTTGCATTTTTAAAATTTTAATTATAAGTTTGAATTAACTTTATTTAAGTTAAAATTATATAAATATAATTTATAGTTAAATTTTTATTGTTAATAACTTTATTTCAAATTTTATGCCATATCCTAAATATACTAAAGCTGATTTAGAACAGATTGTTTATACACAGTTAGATAATTTGAACGCTGTACATGATCTTTTAAGAATCATGAAACATCAAAATGAACTTCTTGAAAATGCTAATAAAAAACTGAAAGATGAAATCGAGGATTTTAAGAAGAAGATAAAACTCTATCCAACAAATCACAGACGAAAGAAATCTAATTAAGCTTTCTATTTCCCACTATCACTACTCTCCTATTGTTTTGAGTAAAATTTTATGAGGCCGAAATTACTACATAAACTCTTTGATAATCTTTAAATGAAGATCATTTGTAAATATTCCTTTTTCATAATCTTTGATTATTTTGTCAATATCTTCCAGGGTTTTATTATAGCTTATATCTAAAGTGGTTTTATCAAAAATTTCTTCAATAATTAATTCGATAAAATCGAAAATATGATTTAGTAAAATGATTTTAGTTCTTCTAAATTTAAGGCTTCTTAAAGTAGAATAATAATCTGAAAATTTATCTCTAGAAGAGAATTGCTCTCTATGATGCCATGATAATTTTTTAGTTAATTGTCTTAGAGTTAAGTCCAATTTGTATCTATGTTTCATTGCATCATAACCACTTACTTTGCTTAAATTAGATGGATTTAATATCGATAGCATTGGGTCTTTACCATCAATTTCTACCATTTTCTTAAGGATATTTAAATACTCTTTGCTAGAACAAAGTCTTTTTGGGAATTCAAGTACAAAGCATTTTTCTTTTGGTATAAATACTTTTGTGTTAGATTTAATTTTTGCAGCTACATCATCAGGTATAATTTGAATTATATTGTTTCTTTTGATTTTGTATTCTCCCATTACAACTTTTAACCTAACTAATTTTTCTCTTTCATATACTTTTTCGAAAACACAAAATCCTTTATTGATAAGTTGATTTGAAATTGTTTCTATTAATTCTAGTAATTCATCATTAAAGTTGGATCTCCTTGACCAATAATTATTCCTAAATCGAAATGTTGTTACATTATTTGCTAAAAAGTTGGTAATTTCTTCTTCTAAATTTGTCTCTAAAGAAATAGATAAATATTCATCCTTAATTGAATATTTGGAAATAGATAAATCCTCAATAAACATAAATGTATTATGCCTTAAAAAATTATCATTTCTAGGTACATCATAGTCAAGAGATAACTGTCCTTCTTCAAACTTTCCCATATTTTTTCTCTATTATTCTGTTAATATCAAAAAAAACTGATCTTCGTCCTTCATCAATAGCCATGACACTCTCTCGTGCATCTATGAAAGTAAATAAATATAATTCTAAAAAGATATCTTCATACTCTTTATCTATATATATATCATTACTTACGTATCGTCTAATGATAGTGTCGTTATATTTTTTTACATCTATATCTTTATTTTCAATAAGTTGTCTTAGTTTTTTTTGTCGATTGAAATTATCAGTAAAATTAATACCTGTTCCATGTTTATCATTTTTATAAAAATTATAGGAAGACATAATTAATTCTATATGATTTTTGTTAAGCTCTATTTCATCCCAAGCTTTGATGATTTCTTCCCAAAAAGAAGTTTCGAGTAATTCTGTATATATATATCCGAGCCCTGAAAGCTGTATTAATTCAATATGTACTTGATAGATAATTTCTAAATCATTATAATATTTGTTTTGATATCGAAGGTAAAGACTAAAGAATGATGATAGAGCACTTTCAAGAAAATTTGGAAATATTTTTTTAAATTTATCTAAATCAGCACTCAAATAACATTCATTTATTTCATTAGATATAATTGTAAAAGAGTGGGCAAAAATATCTGGGTTATTTTCATTCCATTTTAATGAACAGATTTTGCTCATACTTGAAGCAATATCATACACAAATAGGTCATTAAATCTATTTAATTTTTTTAAAGCTTTTTCCGTATCAATTTTAGTCCATTTGTGTCTTCCAATATGTTTGTTATTTGAATCAAACCCTACCATAATATGTTCTATGCGAGGAATGCGAAATTTCAGCTTATCAATAAGTTCCAACGAACAGTGACATGCAAAAGAAACAGCTAAATGATTATTGTTTTCTTTACAAGAGTTTATTAGAGGCAAAATAAACTTTTCAATCTGATCAATTGTGTTATTAAAGTGTTTTTCTAATATGAGTAAATACTCAGCGGTTAAGTGTTGGATGATATACCAAATTGGTGTAATCTGTTTGGCTTCAACTATTTTTTCATTTTTTATAAATTTAAAATAGTCCTCAAAAAAAGAATTTAGCTGGTATGGCAGTTTTAATTTATATAAAGAAGATTTATCATCCCACTTTATTTTGGATATCTCTTGATTAAAAACTTCCTTGTTTAAGTGTTCAACACTTTCAAAAAAACTAATGTGAAAATTTCTGACACTAGAAGAAATCATTGTTTCAATCAAAATTAAATTTTCATTTGAGTTCTCATAGGTGTTTTTATCATTATGAATCAATGATTCTTTAGTAATTTTTAAATTTTCAGACAATAATTTATTTGCTAAATCAAACTCCATGGAGTAACCAAAATATTGGAGTGCTCGAACAGATTTATTTAAATACTCGTAACGAACTTTAGGATCATCTAGTGAAGTAACTTTTTTACCTATTTCACTATAAATTCTAAAAATCTGTTCTTCAAACCAAAAGTTATTTAAAACCTGCTTTGGAAAAACGTAAGTTCTAGTTCCAATAGCCAATTCTCTGGTGCTCATATCAGTCTCAAAATAAGATTGATGAGTTCTTTTCTTTTTAAACCAACTGCTAGTAAGTGGAATGTTGTTCTTTTTGGATAAATAATATTCCAAAAGTCCTAAAGTTTGATTGACAGTAGTTAAAAATGATTTTTTATTAATTGGCAACCCTTCTATACTAATAGAATTCAATAATCTTAATATTTCCAAATCTTTTTCAACTTGCCTTCTGAAAAAATCTTGAAAATTTATCTTATTCCAATAAGGGCTTTTTATTGTCACATTGTTAATATTTTCTACTATTTGTTTATTAGCAATATTAGCTAATGTCTCTGGTTCAAAAAGGCTATATACACCTGCTCCTATTTTTAATAAGTTAAATAGACTAATTAATCCTAGAATTGATAGATAAATAAGAATTAAGTTACCAGGATAATAACCGAACGTTGCAAACAACAATACGTATACTGAAAAAGCCGTCAGAAAGGCTAGTCTTCTTAAATAATTCTGTGTAATAGGTTCTAAGAACAACAGATTTCTAATACTAGAATTCACTTTTGCGTAACCAGAGCTGGCTATGGTAGCTAAAATTGGATAAAAAAGTGCTAATAAAACTCCTGCTATACTAGCTAAAAGGGACACGTAACCATTAACTGGGTCTTGACTTTCTGGGTAAATTGGTTTAGGTATTAATTCTACAATTTCAATTAACCAATTTGGTAAATCTTGGTACAGGTTTTTATAAAGAGAACTTGCTATATACTCTATTATGTATAATGAAAAAACAACTATGAAAGCGACAAAAATATTTATCAAAATTTCATAAAGGAAAACTCTTCTAACAGATAATTTTTCTTTTTCAAATAAATACTTTTTTCTTGCTTTAAACTTTAGAATATTAAGCTTTAGTCTTATACTCTTCAAGTACTGCTTAATTTTCCAAAATAATTTATAATCATATATTTTGTGACTTTTCAATTTTACTAATATTTATATTTGTAAATCTATTGATATTTAGACTTTTACTACTTCTCTATTAAAGTTTTTTATTATATATTATTAACACTTTTCCATATTTCCATTCCACACACATTTTGCTCCACTCCTCTACCCTCTTGGCAAAAAGAGTGTTCCATTACCTTTTTAAAGAAACTTGAGGGATAAAATTTTTTTAAAGAAACAGTAGAAAGAACTTTCGCTTTTACCCTAAGCTAAGTTACATAACGCAAGTACATTATAGTACAAATGTCTCAGTTTTGATTTTTAACGGTTTCGCCATTTGTAAGCCCGCCTGAACGAATTCATTCGGGCAGGCTATAATGACATTATGTAAAATATCCCAGGAACATCACGTTACTAAAGAATGATCGTAACTCGGGCATTAAACTAAAAATCGGTGTGCTGCGCACGGCGTTTTTCTCATTTGTCCTATAATTAGACGTTATGTAAAATGTCCGCTATCCAAACGCTCGATTGTTTTTATAAAATCAAATTACTCTTGTAATTTATTTTAAACACAATTTGCCATCGCTTGGCCAGCGCACAAAAAAGCCTGGCTTTTAGATGTTATTAAAATTTTGAGGTATTTGGATATTTGTGCTATATATTTTTTTCTAAGCGATTCTCAGAGACTTGCCATAAGAGCTAAAATTTTGAAAAGGCAAAATTCTTAGCACTTATTATATTCTCAATTCCTATAGAGCCTTTTTAATTAGTACTATCAATATTATGTAAAATAGAATTCATCCTCTAGAAGTTAGATATTCCTCCCATAGCATTTCATCCAAATGGTCTATATGACTCTCTATAAAACCTACACCTTCAGGTGTCAATTTCCCTACTATTTCAAACGGACCCCAAGATTCCAACTTCATCAATTTAGCAGGTACTATATGTGAGTTTTGGTATTGAATTTTATAATCTCTGTTATCTAAATCTTTTTTTTCGAAATAACTTTCATGCATTGATATATTCTCTTCATAATCATTTGAACTCGTTAGCATTACTCCTAAAAAATGTCTCAAATCTTTTCCTGCATAAAAAATTATATAATGTAATCCTGTATCGTAATTACGATTACTTGCTTCTAGAATATCACCTCTTACTACCATTGTTTTAATTTATTTATGTTAGATCTTTTTTTCTTGTTAAAAAAAAAACAAAAAAAACAAGACTGCATATAATTTTGGAAACAATTACAGCTCGCTACGCTACATTTTAGGAAACTTCTAAACTTCTTAAGATTAGTATAAGGTCCTATTAAAAATGACTATTCTTAAGAAAATACATTGCTAGCTCCCTAAAATCTTACGCTCCACTCACCTATTGTTTTAGCCAAAATTTTATGAGGTCGTTTTAACTAATGCTCACCAAGAAACTTTTTAATCCATCTTTAATTTTCTCCCCGTTTAATTCTCTAAAGCCTTCTATAATACTCTTAATCCCAGTCGGCGAGGTACGAATAATTTTATTATTATGAAAAATCGCTAGCTCAAATCTTTGAGTAGCTGCGCTATTTAACTTAATAGCAACTCTTCTCTCATTAAGAATAAACGGTGGCGGTCCTGCAACTTCAATAATAGGTTTATCAAATAAAATTTCAATTATTTCAGCCAAGGTACCTCTCCCATCTAAACTTTCAATCCGAACGGACTGCCAATACCAATTTAAAAAGCGATTCATTGATCTTATTTGGATTTCCGTAAGTTCAGTACCATTATCAACAAAAGACCACATCGTTTCGGTGGCAGTTTCAATTGCTCTAGAAAAGAATTTTTTTAGATTTCCATCTACTAATTCGGAATCTTGAGTTTGACTATATTTATAGTCGTAAAGAAGAGCATAAACATCAGCTTGATAATCGGCTTCTTCGATAACTTTCGGAAATTGACCTATCCCTTCGGCTACTAAACCAATTAAGTTGTGTCCACTTGAGCAAAAATGAAGACCTTCATGAAAAAGAAATAATCTACCAGCCTGAAGAATGTCAGCACCAGGTATTTTAGAAATTCGCTTTTCTAAACTCACAAACATACCGTCATCGATCTTCCAAACCAAATCTTTAGAATCATATGAAAAACCATCATTTATATCTGTAGCCTTAAGGTCAAAAGTGTCATTTTTAAGTGACGTTTCAGCAAGTTCAGGTAGTTTTTCCCATAAACCAATTGCCAAACCTTTCAAATCTACGCTCTTTTGTGTTATGTGGTCGAACCAATCTGAATAAACACCCTCATTTGTAGTAATAAATGATTTTATTCCTGTTTTTAATTGTTCATTCCATGCAATTCTAACTTCGTACGCTTTTTTTCTATCTTCATCAGAATATGCAACAGCATCATCTGAACGCTTTGTTATTAATATAGCTTCACGATATTTTGGACTTTCTTCTTTACTATATTGATAAGTTTGAATATAAGGGAATACATTTGGGTTTATTAGTGTGCCAACTCCAAATGCAACTGCTGTTGTTGATGAACAAAACAAGTGAATTTTATCTTTATCAGGTAAATAATTAGCATATGCTGATAAAATCTTTTGAAAACTATCCATGACATTATCCATATTCTCAACACTTGTAATCCCATCAACATTTGGATTCGACAACAACAAATCAAATTCATTGGTTGGGTTAGTCAACACTTCATATGTGTGCTGTGGCTCAATTCTATATGAAGTACTAACACGAATAAATACATCTCCTACACCCTTTTCCACTTTTGTTGGTAAATCTAAATCTGAAATTTCAAAATTATAATCCTCAATTGCCTCCGTTTCTAAATACCACTCATTTGTTCCGTGATGACTTTGATATAATTGGTATTTATTCGTATTGCTACATAAATAGCCTAAATGCACAGCTAGTGGTATCGCTACAAGACCAAAATATGCAACTGTAGCATTAGGATATTTCATTAAAATAGGTTCTAACTCTGCTTTAAATCTTCGTTGTTGTTCAAGTGCTAGTTGTTCAAACGGAAGATCGTATAAATCACCTAGTTTGGAAACACAAATATCAAAATCAATAAATACTCGATGTGATGGGCTTCCCTCTGGCAAGGCCTTTTCACATTCTTCTCTAGTTATTTTTTTTTCTAACCCAGAATGAGCAATAATTATTAAAGTTTCTTTCATATTAATCTATTAATGGGGATGGTATTGTAGTTTCTAATGTAGTTTTGAACAAGTCTATTGTAAAAGGTTTATCAATCTCAATTGCTTTATAAATTGCCTGTTTTGCTACTCTATGTATCAAATCAGAAAAGCTATATGGTATTTCTTGACTCTGGATATATTTAACAATATCGTCAAATATAACTTGGTCATAATCTATATCCTTAAGTATATATTCAATGACTTCATTCACTTTTTCTCCTGTAGGACGCTCAAAAATTAGATGTAAAGATGTTCGCCTTCTAACTGCTGGATCAAGAGCATCTAGTCTATTGGTAATCAAGATTACTGCTAGATTAACATTCTCTTTCCTAATTAGGTCAATCTGCTTAATAAGTACATTAAGACCAGCTCTATCTTCATGATGAGCCTGATTTTGAGACCTGCTAGTTGCTATATCATCCGCTTCGTCAATAATCAATATACCTGAATCATCTTTTCCAAGTTTTCTCTTTGCTTGCTCGAATGCTTCAGTAATTCTGTTTGAAATCTCCCCTACTAAACCACTTCCCCTTATGTTGGATGGTGTCTCAAATACAATGATTTTTTTATCCAATTTAATAGATAAAGGAGTTGCAATAGATTGAGCTAATGCGGTTTTACCACAACCAACATCACCAGACAAAATTACCAATGGAGTCCCAGAATATATTTGGTTAACAATTGCAATATCCTTTTTATGGTGTTTAGACTGCCAATCCTTAATTTTATTATTATCCAATAACAAGCTTAGCGAAGAAAGCAAATTTGATTTGTTTTCATCGATTCCAATAAGTTCGGCATATTGTTTTTCTGCTACCTTGTTTGGATGCTCAACATTAAACAAATTTACCATGCTCCAATTTTACTTTGTGTTACACCATATCCATCTTTAGAATATGATTTTAATACTTCGCGAGTTCCTGTTAAAGCAGAGCCAGTTCCCCAACCCCAATCTTCTAATTGCCTATCAACTTCAGCTATGTTTTTACTATCTCTGTCCAACTGAACTAATAAGTTTACTTTGATGTCACTTGATAGCATCCAATAATTTATTCTCCCAGAGTCTTCATCAGAATATATTTGACCATTAGCATTTACTTCATAGTGCAATCCACCAACTTCTTCTCCATCAGGTGTTTTAAATTGTAATTGAAAATATTTTAAAGCTTCCTTATTTAATAAATAAAGAACATCGCTTTTAATACTTTTTACTCTGTCCAAACTGATTAGATCTCTACTCATTAAGCCTAATAAATCTTCCTGGACTTTATTCATAACATATCTTGCTCTAGCCTCTGTGTATGTTGATGATTCCGATCTTGTATAACTTGTACTCATATTTTATTCTGAATGATTTTTAAATGAATTACCAAATATTTTAATTAATTCTTCTATTGATTTAGTGTCTTCACCCTCTAAATCGTAACCTATAATTCTATTCCAGTTATCTCTTCCATTTTCAAGCCAACCAGCCAGTTCATCAATTTTAGAAGAGCTCCAATTTTTTACGATGTTATTATCAGGATTTACAGGATCAATAACTGACCATATGTAATAATCTCTTGTAGGATTATTATAATCACTAAACAGAATTGGCTCTTTGTTTTTAACTAAATGGGCCAAATATCCAAACCAATTTGATAGCGTTTCAGCATATGTTTTTCTAACAGATAATTCATCAAAAGCTTTTGCAGTTAACAAATTTATCAAGAAACTTGCTGGACTATCATCTCCACCTAACCAATAAGAGTCATTTGCCTGTGTGTCTCGCCACCATTTAAACAATCGTAGGCATTCATTGTATTTAACTCTCCCGGCTTCATTATTGCTTGCATTTGTTCTTTTCTTTATAAAATCTACATGCTTTTTTACTGATGTATGTATTTTTTCACCAGTAGATCTTATTATTATTTGCTCATCAATATTATCGCCTTCTAGCATTGGTACTATATCCAAATTCACTTTATCAGGAAACTTAATTTTAATGGAACTTTTAGTTCTCTCAATTTTAACATTATCACTAGGAAAACAATCATCAACAATTCTATGAAAAACTTCTAGTAAATTAAATAACGCGTAGCCATCTTGATTATCTTGTATGACGAATGGTAAGTCTACATCTAGCCCTTCTACCTCAGCATCACCTCTAAAATGCCTTCTTAAACCTGTTTTCGTTGTGAATGACCCTGCATTAGGTGTAGATACGACAACTAAATTGTACTTATCGGATTCTGCCTTATTTTTAATCTTCTCACGAACCTTATTAGCCCTCTCCTTAATTTCTTCACGTTTCGATAATTCAGGTTTTATCCAATCAACAAAAGTTGTTATTCTTTTATGTAATACCGAACGTGTAGTTAATTCACTCATAATTTGTATGCTTTTATCGTTTTTTTCTCATAGCTATAATTATTTTTCATCATCTTTCAAATAAAATATATTGTTTATGAGATTATTCCTCGCAAATATACAAAATATAAATTTGTCTCGCAAATTAATTTCAATATATTTGAGAATATTTCTCATATTTTTACTATTTTTACGAAATTCCGTAATTAATAATCATAATATGCTCGTAAAATTCACGGTCGGAAATTACCTTTCTTTCAAAGAGAAAGTGACTATGGACTTAAATGTCAGCTCATTAACCGAGCTCAGAAATGATAATATTTTATCTACTTCTACCTCTAGTGTTAATCTATTAAAAAGTGTTGTAGCCTATGGAGCCAACTCTAGCGGAAAGAGTAATTTGTTTAAAGCCATCAAATTCACAAAAAAATTCATTAAAAACTCTTCAAAAGATTCACAAGTAGATGAGCATATAGATATTGAACCTTTTAGACTTTCTACTGAAACATTAAATGAACCTAGTCATTTTGAACTTGAGGTAGTATTTGATGGGGCAAAATATCGATATGGTTTTGAGGTTGACACTCAAATTGTGCATAAAGAATGGCTTTATTTTAGTACAAAAAATAAAGAATACTTACTATTTGAAAGAGAACTACAATCAATAGTAGTAGGCAAGAAATATGATAGTACAAGCGAAAATTTCATTAACAATACAAGGGAGAATACCTTATTTCTATCACTATGTGCTCAATTAAATATTAAAATGGCCGTAGATATCATTAAGAATATAGCCAATATAAAATATATCTCAGGGACAAATGATAGTAATACAATAGATTTTACAATAAAATTATTGAATGATCCTAAGTATAATATAATTGTTAATAATTTTATTAAAGGAGCAAATTTAGGTTTTAAAGAAGTTAAAACTGAGAGTATAGAATTAACACAAGAAATGCTGGAGAAAAGCGGTTTACCAAAAGAACTACATAAAATGGTTCTTGAAAGCAATAAAGAAAACATCGCGATCTTTACTGAACATACCATTTACGACAAAAATTATGATGCTAAGGAAATTACCTATTTTAACTTAATGAAAAACGAATCTTTGGGTACAAGAAAATTGTTCTCGTTAGCAGGCCCAATTATTGATGCCATAATTAATGGAAAAACTTTAATAATTGATGAATTTGATGCGAGGTTACACCCTTTATTAGGTAAGGCAATTATTAAATTATTTAATTCTTCTGAGAATAAGAAAGCACAATTATTATTAGCTTCCCACAACTCTCATTATATTAATTCCAGTTCAAAATTATTCAGGAGAGATCAGATATTAATCTTTGAGAAAGATGAATATGGGCAAACTCTTTTTGAAACATTAAACGATAAAAAAATACGAAAAGACGCATCTTTTGAGAAAGATTATCTTTCTGGAAAATATGATGGTGTACCTGTTAAATTAGAAATTAATAGTCAATTAAACCTGTTTGAGTAAGTATTCTCATTCCACACACATTTTCTTCCACTCCTCTACCCTTTCAGAAAAAGAGTGTTTCATTAACTAAGTATAGAAACATTTGAGAAGAAAAAAATAAAGAAAAGTAATAATTAACATGGGCTTTTAACCAAAGCCCATGTTTACATAACGCTAGTACATTATAGGACAATTTGATACCCAAGCGTAATAGCGCTGCAAGCGGTATTCAACATACTATTCAAAATTAATTATCCAGTGGATGATTAATTCTTGAATACGCATTATTCCTATAAGTAATCATCGTGGTCAGAAAAATAAACGAGTAATTGGTATTGGTGCTATAACGGCCATGATTATGTTGAGCGATTTAAAGTTATACCAGATTCATAAGCTGCGTAGCCGTTATATATTGTTGGTGATTATATTGTGTGTTATAATTTTCAAGCCATATCATTTCAATCAATTTTATTTACACTTGTAAAATATCCGCTCCCAAAATCAAATTGTTCTATAACAATTTATTTTATACGTCGTTTGCCAACACTTGGCCAACGCATAAAAAAAGCCTGGCTTTTAGTTATGAAAATGTATTGGTTAAAAAATTTCACGAGATTCTCAAAGAATGCCACAAGAGCATAAATTATTTAAAAGTAATGTATTTAAAACCAATCATCCACTGGATAATCGATTTTAAATAATCTATGCACATGTTATATGTAGACCCCTGTTAACAGGGGTCTACTAATATCCAATTTAATTAAATTCAAAATCATTAACCCATTTTAACTTGATATTGAAATGATCTTTAATCAACTAAACTATTTTATTCTAGTTGGCATACCTGAATAGGTTATTTCGTATATTCTTGCTCCGGACGAACATTTATTCCTCTGAACATATGAATCACCACTCCTAACTTTATATTTCCATTTTCTTTTGTTACTACAAATTTTACCTGCATCATCACTCCAAAACCAATATTGCTTACCGTTTATGGACTTTGTTTTGAAGTTGATGACTTTAGTAGTTAAAATGAATTTTTTTGAGTGGACTTCTTTTTGCTTATTCGCTGCACTGAATAGTAAAAATGCAACCAAAACAACTGATAGTTTAATTGTGTTTTTCATAATTGATATTTTTTAATTATATATAATTTATTAGGTTTTCAATGCGTAAGTTTAAGCTCAGTTTTAAGTTCTTTAAATCGTGATACGGTTATAAAGATTGCCAAACTTCCCTAGGACCAGGATAAGCTATTTGTACATTTCCATTTTTGAACCAACGGACGGCTATAAATGGTTTGTTATCATCAGACATATGAATTGAAAAGCCAATGCATTCTCCGCTAGGAATTGCTGCACCTTTACCGTTTCCTATTGCGACCCATTTAGGTACCTCATGGTCATGCTTTTCTATAACTCCGTCAGAAAAGCATCTGAATGTAATTATCCTTTTTCCATTATCTACAATTGTTTTTACACCAATGCATAATTTCTTATTAGATTTTGCCATAGTATGATTCTTTTAATTAATAATTAGTTATGATGGTAAATCTATTATCATATCCCTCTACAAGGAATACCCATTAAAAGGTATTTTACGGGGGCAAAAGAGTAAGCTGCCAATAGTTTGGAGTATATTAATAAGGGTATTGATAATGAAAGTCTATTATAGAAAAATCTTGAGTTTTCTGTTTTTTAATACCATGCCACACACATTTTGCCACCACTCCTCTGCCCTTTTCAGCAAAAAGAGTGTTCCATTAAGATTGTAAAGAAACTTTCTGAAAATAAATTTTTTCAGAAACTGTAGTAACAACTTTCGCTTTTACCCTAAGCTAAGTTACACTTCGACTGCGCTCAGTGCAGGCGCCACGCAAGTACATTATAGGACAAATGTCTCAGTTTTTTAGGAGGTTACGAAGTCCTGAATGTCTCTGATAATTGAGATATCCACTTCGTTGGTGCTTTCATCAATGAGGTAAGGGATTTCAAGAATTCTACCCTGTTTTTTAGGTTTGTAAATGCTTGATCCTAAAATATTTACAATAATCACTTTCTGAGCACCAGTTTTCTGGATTTTCTCATGAATTATTCTATACTCTTCATCAGGATCGACATGGGAGTTGATACGCCAATGCTTGAAATCAACATATACACCTTCGGAGGTTTTAAAATCGAATAACTCATACTCTTCCAAATCCAGATGGTATAGGTCCATGTAGGCATATTTCTCCAAAATGAACTTGCCTGCTGTTTCTCCCAACATACCTTTGTAGATGCTTTGATAAGCGCACGGAGTCAAGATATACTTACCCTCGCCAAATTGAGTGGCATAACCAGTACTTTTAAAGAAGGTCTTTAACTCATGATTCTGCATCAGTGAACTCAAGCGGCAATTGTAGTCTGAGACACCCTTTATATAATCATCTGTGCTTTCAAAAGTTCTATTTGTCTCATTGTATGAATAGGTCTTTGTTTCAGGCGGTAATTCAAAATAATAAGGATGAAAAGGCAAAGGTATTTCTGAGAGGTGCTCTGTCCGTGGGTTCTTTAGGACAAATTCCCTAAGTTGCTGCCAATATTCTCTGTTATTCTCTTCAAATTCTTTATTGAGCATGGAGCGAATCAAGTGATACGCACGTTTGTTGTTTCTGCCAGCCTTGTTGTAGAACGCTTCTTCATAATTACAGTCTTTTGGCTCATCACAGCAATCCAAGAGGGCTTCATATTCATGCAGGTAAATTTGCCTTCCATCATGCCCTTTTCTTAACAGACCATTTAGCTTGTTGTGGGCCATCACATGAATGACGGGACTTTTCTGGTTGGTTCTTGAAATACGTCCAATGGCTTGTATAATCACTTTGCTAATATGCTGAGCAAAGCTGTTTTTAGAATAGAGATTATTTTCTCTTAAATCCTGGTTGCTTTTTTGCCGTTCCCGGCCAGAAACCAATTGGAAGCCTGCCCTGATTTCATGCCACATCTGGTCTTGTGATATTTCACCTGCTTCCGAAAGAAACTCTACTTCAAAAATGTTCTTGACCAAATCCTTTTCTGTAATGCTCTTGTCATACTTATTGACAAGTAGATGGGTTGGTCTTTCGCAATAAATCGCATCAATATCCTTTTCAAGCGTGTGCCTATCTCTTTCATTCGTTCGAATGGTTTGGAGGTTTTGAGGCGCTGGGTACTGCAGGTTCTGACCTGCACCTAAAGTCTGATACGTGGAAACAATAAACCTCTTTTTACCTTCAGTGAGGTCATTGATAAACCCAGCCTTTTTCTCGTCAAATTGATCACTGTCTATGACCACAAAGGGCTTTTCATTCGCCTTAAATATGTCTTGCTTTCCACACTTTGAAAGAATAAAAGCGAACATCTTCTCGAGTATATCCTTTCTAAACCCATCTCCATAATAGGATTTTGGAAGAGCGTTTCCCAGATAGAGGAATGACTTGATTTCTTCATTTAGCAAGAAGTACTTGTATGCTCTGGCTATTCTAAAGTACCTACGAATGAAAAAGTGGTTACTCTTGTTATTTACACCTAACTCTTCTAACAGCTGATTTCCAAATGATTGATCCTCGAAAATTTCCATAGCTGTTTCTAGGTCTTCATTGCACTGAACCAATTGTGCTTTAATTGAAAGCTGGTCATAGCCTTTTGTCAGTTCTAAAAAGCGGTTTTTTAGCGAATTATACTCATCATCATTAACACTGCGATAGTTATCTCCAAGTCGCTGAGAAATGAAGTCTAGATCATAGTTACCTATTGGTGTGTCAATTGTTGCTGTGGCTGATATTCCAATTACATTTGCTTTCTGCGCAAGCTTGAGAATAAGTTTTTCAGGGGTTAAGTCAAAAGAGCACATATAAATTCGCGATGTGAGGTCATGAGTATCTCCATCTACGAAATCGTAGTATCGAAAGCCATTCATGTAAAAGCTGTGTTCTCGAAGATAATTGGACTTAGGCAGACCATCTGACTCCGCCTTTGATTCATGATTAGCAATGATCTCCAATATGTAATTGACTTGAAGCGTACTCAGATTAAAAAGGTCAAGAACAGTTTTTAACGCACTCTCAAGCGGGAAATCTTGTGAGCCTTGCTCGTCTTTGAGTTCACAGTAGTTCATCGCGATGATCCAAACTCCTTTAGAGAAGAACTGTAAGTAAGCCCTCAGTTTAGCCAACATCGTCAGGAGGCTTTGCCCCTTCTTCCCTTCGCGCGGCTCAAAATATATGTTGTTTGTCTGGTTGGCTTCATCGTACTCAAGGCGTATGTATTTGGCACCTTCTCTGATGATTGTCTGATACTGGAAATCGTGAAATATGAAGTTTCTTTTGTTGTCAGGATCAACCGTTTTGAAAGGGGCTTCCAGACGGAATTGGACAGCTAATTCATCCGCTTTTTGGCCCAAGTGATCAATGATATCACTGATTAGGCGTTTATTCTGATCTTTGGTCAGCGATTGTCTTCTAGATTTGGATTCTTGCCGCAAATTTGCTGGAAACTGTAGTGTAGTGAAAGTTGTATAGAGCTGCTGAAATAAAGCGACCAAATTGATTCTTCTGCGAAGACCACTTTCAATGATGGAATTGAGCAAGGGAGCTTTGGAGGCGTCAAATTCATCTAGAAATACTAGGGCATTTTCTATGGTTTTGTGATCATGAAAGTAATAGGATGGCTGAATAAGTGTGACGTTTTTAGCAAAGAACTTGTCTACGCTTAGAAAGAAGATCTTCTTCTTTATTGACATTACCGAAGGATATAGCTCTATAATCCATGGTGCTTCTCTTTCAATCCATCCCAATTTCGCCCGAGGTGAAGCGTATTTCCCCTGAAAGCTAACCCTTCGTTCGATATAGTTAATCAGCTTTGATCTGAAAGCCGGTTCAAGTTCGACGCGAATTTCCTCAGTTACTATTTTGTTGGCCTCAGTTTGTTGCTGGCTTTTCCGCTTACTTTTTCTATAGTTGCTCACTAGTGTGGCCTTCTTTTTAAGTACCTTGGTCTCGTCCCACCTTTTGACATCGTCTGGTAACTCTACTTTGACAATATTATCAATGACTTTTTCTGAGGTGCCATCAATGAAGATTACCTTTTTATCAAACTCATTTTCAAATCCTTGTTCCCTGAAAAAACCTCTCAATTCTTCATGCGGGAGGTTCTTTTTTAGGTTAGTGACAAAGTAGAATAGCCGACCCTCATCCTGATGCCTTAACAAATACTGCAATACCTCATAGGTCTTCCCAAAACCAGTGGGAAGGTTTAGCAAGAACAACCCTTTATCATGGGCGCAATACTTATCGAGAATTTCTTTCATGAACTATACTGGTAATTGCCGAAATAACCAATTGATAAATAATAACATTTCATACGCCTCTTCAGGTGTTCGTTGGTTTTCATCTCCATGACTAAAAATGTTACGCATTGCACGTATCATACCCATTGTTAAAAATTGATACCCTTCTTGAATCCCTTTTTCATTTTCTGTAGTGAGACTATTCAACTGAATAATCGGTGCATTCAAATTAAAAGCTTTCCCCATTAAACTTTTACCAATATCTGATAAGCTGGTACGCTTTTGTATTTCTACTTCGTACTTTTCGCTAGCTTTCCGAACTGATTCATTAAAATGTCCATTTTTGAATAACTCTAGTGGTTCCGATTTGATATGTTCACATAGTGGATGGTTTTCCAGTCGTTTTACCAACTCACTTGGTGGAATTATGATTAGTAAAGGAATTTGATCTAATTCAATAGCAGCTAGCTCATCACTAATATTAAGGTCGAGTTGTTGTAATAGCGCATCTAATTGGTTTAATTCTTCGCGTTTTAGAGGGTTTCTTTTATATCTACGGTATTTTAAGGAGGCGATTACTATTTTACGAAAAATAGTATAGGGTAATTTCTTATGATAACGAAATAATTTCACCAAAGCCTTCTCCATAGCCTCCTTTTTACTCGTTTTTTGAGGAATATAAGTGTGGATTTTACTTTCCTTAAAAATTGAAAAAAATGTCTGGGTTTTGTTGTTATGTGTAGATAGAGGTAAGAAACTATATAAAATTTCGGCTAGATCAGCAATATGCCCTCGATCTGATGCCGTAATAGTACGAATCGCCTTACTTGTTGAAGAAATACTTGTTTTTTTCTTACTAGATAAACGTTTCTTAGCCATATAAATGATTATTTTTTTCTCTATATTCAAAAATAGGAAAACGAATAAGCAATTACTTACAGAGTTCGTAATAAATTGAAAATTAGGATATATTATCCCATTCTACACGCATTTTGCCCACACTCCTCTTCCCTACTAAAAAGAGTGTTTACTCGCATCACACTTATTTGATAAATAAGTGCTCGCGAATCTTGAATGAAGTTGATTTGGCTTTCGCCTAATCTTCATGCTTCGATTTCATTAACATTGTAAAGAAACTTTTGGGAATAAAATTTTTTCAGAAACCGTAGTCACGCTCCACCTCGCTCCTACTTCTAAAGGTCTACTAGACCTTTTTCATTCGGCCGTATCCAAATGCGAAGATTGACTGCGTCGCATCTGCGATTTCATGAACTCCTAAATTAAAATAGAGGTTTTCCGTTTTCATAAGCTATTCCAATTCTTAAATTTTACGGATTGTCTGCTAGATACTTCTACCTTTTCTCCGGTAGTTAATATAATTTTCAATTTATTATTGAAGTAGGGATGAATCTCTTTGATGTAGTGCAGATTAATGATTTGACTTCGATTAACACGGAAAAAGATTTTTGGGTCTAATTTCTCTGCCAACATATTTAAAGAACGCTTGATCATCGCTTTTTCTTGCCCAAAATGTAGGCGCGCATAGTTTTCTAAGGATTCAATAAAATGAATATCTGTTAGTGGAATGAAATGACATTTCTCGCCTTCCCTTATAAATATTTTTTGATTCATTGGTAATACAACTGATGCTACTTCAGTATGCTCTATGATGTCTTGCTTAACTTTTTCTATGGTTTTAGCAAAACGTTCTTCACGTAAAGGTTTTACCAAATAATCTAATGCATTTAATTCAAATGCTTTTACTGCATATTGATCGTAGGCTGTGGTAAAAACAACCTGTGGTACTTTTGTTAATTCTTCTAACAAATCGAAACCAGATTTTTCTGGCATATGAATATCTAAAAAAATCAAGTCTGGTTTTAACGCTTCAATCAGTGAAACGGCTTCATCTACATAACTTGCTTCTCCAATAACCTCAAACTCTTTGAAATTACTTAACGCACGCTTTACTTCTTCTCTCGCCAAACGCTCATCATCAATTATAATCGTTTTATACAGTTTCATTTTCTATAGTTTTTGGAATTGTAATTTCAGCTAAAACACGTTCTTTACCTGTTTCTTTTAAGCTGAAATTCGCTTTTCCTTTGTATTGAATTTCTAAACGCTTTTTTAAATTTTTTAATCCTAATCCTGAGTTTTTGTTTGCTTTAATGGTTCCAGGGTTCTCTACTTTAATAATAATAGTATTTCCAAGCTCTTTAATGGTTAGCAGCACTACGCCTCCACTAATTCTTAAATCAATACCATGTTTAATAGCGTTTTCAACTAGTAATTGAATACTTAAAGCGGGTATTTCTATACGTTTTAAAGCATCTTTCATAACTACTTTTAATTGCAAGCGCTCTTCGAAACGTAATTTTTCTAATTCTATGTAATCTTTTACTAAAGAAAGTTCTTGTTCTATGGTGACTAAATCCTTGTCTTTTTTATAAAGTGAAAAACGTAATAAGTCCGATAACAAATCAATCGCTCTTCTTGCGACACTTGGATTTTCTATAACTAAGGATTTGATTGAATTTAAAGAATTGAATAAGAAATGTGGATTTAATTGAGCGGATAAATTATCTAACTGTGCTTGTTTAGCAATGACGGAAAGTTGCGCATTTGCTTTGGCAACTGTTATTTGACTAATATAATAATGATATAAATGATAGGCTAATACCCAAATAGACATCGATCTTAGCCCTGTAATTAGCACTGGATCCCAATAAAAAAGCTGTGTTAATAAATCAAGATCTTTGCCTTGAATTACAGCCCAATAATAATACCATTTCAAATTTGCAAAAAACATAAAAAAAATGGCCAAAATAATGATAGAAGGAATAATTCTTAATAATAGCTTCTTCAGTTCTATGTTGCTTTTATTAGACCTTACAATAAATGTACGGTACATATGCGTTAAAAATATTCCGATAAAAACATCTATCACATAACTTAATAGTGTGTAAAAAACACCATAATTATCTCGTGTATATACGACATAAGCCCAATAAACAGAACCTAAACTCCAAACAATTAATTGGACTTTCCAATAGAGAGAGATTGTAATATTACTTTTATGAACTTTTACATTATTCGCCATTCTCCAACAAAGCAACAAAATACTTTTTAACAGGAAAAGAAAAAGTACAAGAACGTCGTATATGAGGTATAAATGCTATTACAATACGTTATATGCACTATTCTTCCCACATACACTATCACCATAAAATAGTGTTTAAAACATACGAACCCATAACGTTTATCAACGATTTATTGCGTCTATGGAAATTTATTTTGTGCGTCTATTTATAATGGGTTCATTTGTATGACAAATGGTTTTATAAATTAAAAACATTAAAAAATGTTCTATCATCAGAAAACGAGATTAAGGCACTTCGTATGTGCTTCATTATTAACACTGTTAATGTCTATGCCATCTTATGCTACTTGGTCTATTATAGCTGTAGATAGAAAGACAGGAGAAATTGGTATTGTAGGAGCTTCTTGTACTTTTGATGTTTCAGGAATTGCTTCAATAGTACCAGGAAAAGGGGCTATTGTTGTTCAGGCTGCAAGTAATTATTTTGCACGTATGAAAGGTGTGGACTTAATGGAATCTGATGCGTCTTTGCAAGACATTCTCAATGCTATGCGTAGTAAAGCGTTTAACCCTGAACAACAGCAATATGGGGTAGTTTTATTGAATGATAATAATGCCCCTCTTGTGTATTCAGGACAAAACATAAGTGATTGGAGCGGATCAAAAATAGGAGATGATTTTGCCGTTATGGGTAATATACTCCTAAACGAACAAGTTGTTGCAAATGCTTACAAAGCCTTTAATTTAAATAGAGACAAGTCTTTAGCCGATCGACTAATAATAGCTCTTAAAGCTGGTGAAAAAGCTGGTGGCGATAAACGATGCGGAACCCAATATGCAAGATCCGCCTTTATAATGGTTTACGAACCTAAAGATGGCGCTATTTTAAAACTTGCCATTCAAGGCATAGAAAAAGGTGAGCAACCCGCTGTAAGCTTATTAAATAAGCAGTTTAAACGTTGGAAAGCAGGCACATTAAACAGCGATAAGGCATTACATCAAAGCCCTATCCGATCCTTTAATGGACATCTTATTTCAACATCTAAATTGGATGCTTTTATCAAACATCAAATGGATTCATTACATATGCCAGGACTTGCTATGGCATTTATCAATGATGAACAAATAGTCTATCACGATCTGTTTGGAGTAAAAAATATTGAAACTCAAGAAAAACTAGATATGACTACAATGTTTGATGCAGGTTCTATGTCTAAAACCGTATTCAGTTTTTTTACTATGAAAATGGTAGATGATGGTCTTCTGGATTTAGATACGCCTTTGTATAGGTATATGGCGTATCCTGATATTGCCTATGATGAACGTTATAAATTAATTACTGCTAGAATGGTGTTATCGCATACTAGTGGCTTCCCAAACTGGAGGTTTATTAATGATGATGGCTATTACGACCCAAAAAATAAACTTAAATTATACTTTGAACCAGGAACTAAATTTCGATATTCAGGTGAGGGTTTCAAGTATCTAGCACTAGTTATAGCACATCTAAAAGGCATAAAAAAGAATGAATTACAAGCTTTGATAAAAAAAGAAATTTTTGACCCTTTACATATGGAACATAGCAGTTTTATTTGGAATGATTATATACAAAAACACAGGGCTAACGGGCATTTTAAGGGTAAATTGAATAGTGGGTATGCTATTAATGCAAAAAATCCAGATTTCATAGCTGCAGGTAGCTTACAAACAGATCCTGTGGCCTATGCTAATTTTTTAATTGCCATTATGACTCATAAAATTTTATCAAAAAAAAGTTATGAAGAGCTATTAAAGATACAATCGATTGCTCCTGCTGATAAAGAATACAACGAACCCAGTTACAATTATGGATTAGGGATTGTGGTTGAGCCCTCTGCTTATGGAACTAATTATTCTCATGGTGGTGATAATTTAAGCCATACCTGTCGCTATATGTTCAATATAGAACAGAAGGTTGGCTACGTGTTTTTCACCAATTCTGAACACAAAGAGACGTTTGATAAAAACTTAATGGCCTTTCTATTAAGTCAATAACTGAATTCAGTATTTATAATTTAAAGGCCTCGGTTATTTGAGGTTTTTAATTTTTATTGAGGAATTTTTTTGGAATTTTATAGGCCTCAGATTCCATCATCCAAAACATCGATAAAATCCAATAACGCTTGCCGTCCCAGAAGTATTGATAACTCGTTAACCCTTTACCTTCAGCAGTTTTATCTTCCATCCAAAACTTATAGGTACTGATAGATTGTACAATAGCTCCATAAGAATCAGATGAAGCATATAATTCTTCTTCATAAAACCCTTTTTTATCTAAATAATCTAATTTTTCAATATAGGATTCTATATCCATATGCATTAGCTTATTTTCTTGATTTTCTTCAGACCAGTATGAATAGATCAAAGTAGCTTTGGGATGAAATAAATTTCTGAGTCTGTCAAAGTTTCTTTTTTCTCCAATTGGTCCTGATACTATTTCATAATAAGCTTTACCAATATGGTCTATTGTAGTCACATCCTTTTCGTATTGAGCATAACTATTAGACATTACAAAAAGGGCTATAATAAACTTGTATTTTATCATCTTCTTTATGTTTTAACTTTGTTTTTTTAAAGCTAATCAATAATTTTTATTCCGTCATTATTTTTAAACTTACCAGTGACTAACCATCCACCAAAATCCTCTGAAACAGCCAATAGTAACTCATTTTCTCCTTGTTTAAGATTTAGATATACGCCATCAAATAAACCAATGGTACCTAGATATCTGTAATCTCTTGTTCTCCACTTATTGGTTCCCTTGTAAATTGGTTTTCCGTTTAAGACAACCACTACTCTATCACTATAACCAAAGTCAAAGAATTTAGTTTGTTCCGCTTCTGATTGAATTGTCAACTTAGCAAATACAGTATTTAATTTTGGCTTATCATCGTACCTAATGACTTTTCTTGAAATATTGGCTGCTACACCTTCCTCAGCATTAATCGTATGGACCCAAATTCGTTGCGCCATAATACTTTTGATGTTGCTAAGCGTATCTAACTCTGATTCTTTAAACTTATCGGAGATTTGCCAAGTTTCAATAATGCCTTCTATTGGCTTATTGTCTATAGACTTAAAGTTTTTTAATTGATAGTTATTCTCATCTATCTTTATATCTGCAATATGTATCGGTAGCCTACTTCCTCGTATGAGTAGCCCTCCGGATTTTGCATCATGAAATAGTTTCCATGATAGATTTGGTTCTTCAGAATAATCTAAAAACACCTGGGCTTTATCATCATTAACAACTACTTTTACATGAGTCCAATCATCGTATTTATAATCATAAGCGAATGAGTATTTTGGTCCAAAATAAAATTGAAACGGTGTTATGCCATTGGTAACTGGTGCTGCTTGATTACAATCTTCAAGTCCCGACAAATGCGTCCTTACAAACCACTGTTCACCGTTTAAGAATTGATCATCGGTTCTAAAGAAAACACCGGGATAAGTTCTACCTTCTGGTAGAAACATATCAAATTCAATAGTTCCATTAGAGAACTTTTTGTCTTTTAAGACCAAAACACCTTGTTCTATGAGAACAGCATTTTTACCTTTATATGTAACGAAATCATAAGATTTAGCTTGTATATGCCAATGCGTTGTATCTAGAGGAATACTATTTTGAGCATGAATATGTGCAATACATAGCGGTAAAATCATTAAAAAAAATAGCTTTCTCATCATTTGAATGTGTTTAGTTAAATGGCTTTCAAATATTAAAACTATCGATCAATCGTATAAAACAAATTGGTTCAAGTTCATTCAATGTTGTGCATGAACTTTTTTTTAAAGAATTTTGTGGTAAATGAATTTACATCCAGAATATAAGGAGGTACAGCGCTGCATTAAACTCATTGAAGAGAAATTGCAATGGGGTAATGCCGAGGATTGGCATAATGATGTTTTTGCAGAGTTGAGTGAAAAAATATATCAAGAAACCAATGTCCTATTAAGCAAAACAACTTTAAAGCGTGTTTGGGGAAAAGTTAAATACACGAGTAAACCTAGTATTAGTACGTTGAACACCTTGTCTCAATTTGTAGGTTTTCAGAATTGGCGACATTTTAAGAATAGTACCAAGAAGAAACAATCATGGTTTGAGAAAACTGTCATTGCCAACAAGTCTGTAATTTTGATTACATCTATCATTTTAGCTTTCGGTTTTATTTCCTTGTTTTCAATGCTAGGAAATTCAAAAATGAAGTCCAATACAGATTTGTTTAAAGGCGTGGTATTTTCAAGCGAACCTGTCACCAAAGGTTTGCCAAACTCTGTGATTTTCAATTTTGATTTAAATGGGATTTCTTCTGATAGTATTTACATTCAGCAATTTTGGGATATTACCAAGACTATAAAAATTGAACCAAATCAAAAACAAGCTACAGGCATATATTATTTCCCAGGGCATTTTAACGCCACGCTTTTAGTTGATGGTGAGCCTGTAAAACAACATAGTTTATTCATTAAATCTGAAGGTTGGATGGGAACTATTGATTACGAGCCTATACCAAAATACTTAGGTGATGAATTGCTAATTAATAATAGTATGAGGTTTTCTAGAACTGTTCTAGATGAAATATCAAATAGTAAAAGCCCATTGCAATCCTCATTCCATTACGTAGATGATTTTGCTTCTGTTTCTGGTGACAATATTAAAGTTTCACAATCTTTAGGGGCTGTTATCAATGACAAATGGGCTGTTTGTCAGAGCTTAAAAATCGTCATTTTAGGGACTGAGGGTGCACTTGTTATACCTTTTTCTCAATTAGGTTGCGTTTCTGATTTGGGGCTTTTACTAAATGATGTTTTTTACAGCGGAAAAAAACATGATTTATCTGCATTTGGAGTAGATCTAAATGAAAAGAAAACAATTGACATCCTTATAAAAAACAAAAATGTCTCTGTATCTATTGAAGGGAAATCAATATATGAAGGCAAATATAATGCATCAATTGGAACATTTGTCGGTGTTAGATATCGCTTTTTAGGTGCTGGTGAAATTGATAGCTTTAAAATAACAGACTTAGAGCGTAATACTGTTATTCTGCAATAACTAATCGTATTTATGATTAAAAATATTGCATAGATGTCATTCCACGCACCTTACACTCTTCTCTTATCGTCGTTTCGTGCAAAGCGTGTTTTCTCAAACAATTTATTTTAAGTTAAGGATTCGTGAATCTCAAAGCGGTTTCATTACATTTTAAAGAAACTTCTAACACTTCGGTTTGGTAATTGGGTTATAGCTGAATTACCAAATTCATAAAATCGCTAAAAAAATCAGTTTGGTAATTAAAGCCTTCATGATCTGCACATCTTACGGCGACCATATTTTTTTCTGGTATAATGACCAAATAATTACCTCTGAATCCATCGGCATAATACGCAACAATGTCATTACTATAAATGCTTTTGCTCGACATTAAATTTCTGCCTAAATTTTCATTTAAGGTTTTGCTCCAATGTTCACCAAACAATTGTCGTAAATCCTTGAAGTAGTCATGTTTGGCTTCATAGAGTTTATTTTTTAGGGGCCTGATTTTTTTAAGAAAAGCTTTACTGACATTAGCATCTTTCCAAGTTTTCCAAACGCCATCATCTATAATGCGCTTTTCAAAAGCAGGTTTTCTCCACCAAAGCAATCCAAATCTTGGGTCGAATTTTTGGCCTTGTTTCAAGGATTCTTCAATCCACGATTGGCTAATTAACTGTTTGCCTTGGTAAATTCCTTTATTTAAGAGCAGTTCTCCAAATTTTATAAAGTCTGATGCTTTAATGTAAAATGCACCATGTGTTGTCGGATTTCCGTCTTCATCCCTTACCCAATTATAATTGGCAATGTCCATTGGTTTATAGAATTCATCTACAAAAAAATGGTCAAAACGTTTTCCTGATGCGTTTTCAACGATGCCTCCTAATAAAGCAACTGCCTTATTATTATAATCAAACTTTTCTCCTGGGGTATCAGAAAGTTCGGCCGCAAGAGCCAAATCAATTACGTTTTTTACTTTGTAATTAGGCGCTGGTTCTAATTCAATACTGGCATTTTGATAATTTTGAATGCCAGAGGTATGATTTAATAGCATACGAATGGTGATATCCTTTTTCTGTCCTTGCTTCCATTCAGGAAATAAAGTGTAAACCGGTTGGTCTAATGAGTCTAATTGCTTGTTGTCTATAAGTTTACCAATAGCAAGATTAACTAAAGATTTTCCTGCTGAAGCAATATATATGGGCTTCTCCTCTTTCCCAAAATAATCCTCATATATGGTTTCGCCATTTTTGATTATGATTACTGCATCAGAGTGGGTCTCCTTTGCTTTTGTTTTAATCTCATTTAAGATGTTTGGATCAACCTGTTGAGAAAAAATACTATTTGAATTGACAACTAGAAATAAACTTAAAATAAGTGAACGCATATGCTTTTGTGTTTTACGCTTTTTAAAACACAAATCTATTGTCATTAGTAATCTTTAAAGAATTTTGAACATTACACAAGATACCGTGTAATATATTTATAGACTTTTTAACTGCTTTAAATATTCCTTTGGTGACTTTTTCTTTATTCTTTTGAAAACCCTGTAAAATGACACATAACTTTTAAAGCCACACTCACTTACAATATAATCTAATGAATACGCTTTGTAGGCACCATTATTCAATTTTTCGACAACAGCATTGAGTCGATACTCATTAATGAAATCATAGAAGTTTTTATCAAAGCCTTTGTTGATGACCATTGATAGTTTTGATCGATTCCAATTGACCAAATTAGCCAATGTTTGTAAATCTAAGTCTTGACTTAAGTAAGGTTTATGCTCGACCATAAAAACAGTTAGCTCAGCTCTAGACGTATTTAAATTTTCATAGTCAATAAGGCCCGCTTGCTTTTCTTCAATTTTTATGTCGTTGGTATTTTCGAAGCTTCTAATATTGAATCTAGAAATCAGTATAAAATGTGGAATAAAGGAAAAAATAATGAATAAGAATTTATCCACAGCTTTCATATTGTAATCTATGTATTGAATCAACAATGAAATAGGAATACTAACGATGCATAAGCTCGCTAAAAAAACCAGTTTATTAGAAAATAGTTGTAACTCAATATCATTATTGGCAGATATATTCAACAAATGGGCTTTATGTTTTTTATTAGCAATAAACGTTTTGATAGAATAATAAATAGCAAATAAAAGATACAAGAGTACTAACCAAATAGGATCACTTATGCCCTCCTCATTATACATGCGCAATTTATCATTGTCATCCATTAGGATGGTAGGAATAAACAGTAAAAGCATTAGTATCGGAAAAATAAAATGTACATACCAATACTTGGATGTACCATTTAACTGATTTTGAAAAACATATACTAAAGGAAGAATAAAGAAAAATAAAGGGCTAGTAATAAACAATAATTTGGGGTAATTACTTTCTAAATTTGAGAACCGAATGATCCGTTCAAATAGAATTAAAATAATACAAAGCAAAAACCCATTAACCCATAATACATATTTATGCTTAAACTGATTACTATTTTTAATTAAAAAAACTATTGCAATAATAGCATTAACGATACCGCTAAATAAAATTAAAGAAGACCAATCAAAGGATACCATTTTAACTTTGAACAATGAAAATCTAATGTAAGCTTTTTAGATTAAATGTCATTGCATATACATTGTCACCATTACTCTACCCTAACAGAAAAAGAGTATTTCATTATCTTTTTAAAGAAACTTTGAGGACAAAATTTTTTCAAGAAACAGTAGAAAGGCTTTGAGCTTTTATCCAGAGCTCAAGTTATACCGAAACAAGTGTGGCATAGGCATAACGTAGAACATTATAGAATAATTATTAATGTAGCGTATTAGCGACGAAGGCGGTATTGAATACGCTCATAAGTTAATGATACTCTATCTAGCACTTATTACAATTGAATAGTTAATATTGATCATGATTATGTTGAGAGACAAATAGATTATGTGCATTTATCAGCCGCATCATCTCGCAGATAAATAAAATTGATACTTAGTCAATTTTACTTATCATATTTATAATTCACTTTCTAGTTCCTTTAAGCGTTCAAACATCATAGGAGGAGCATCTTGTTCTTCAGGGTGACTATGTGTTTAGTATAACTACTTGCACGTCAAATATTGAATCATTTTCTGCTTTATGCTCCTCTATTTTATCTCATTTAACAGTAGGGGATTTTGTTATTATAATATTGCTACTATAGCGCTCCATAATTTCTTGGAAAATCATAAATGTGATAGTTCCACTTTAAATTTTTCCAGAAAATCTTTAGTAGCGAACTATATTGGACAATAGAATTTTCAGCACTGTTTTAGTAATCTAAAGTGATTGTATTCCAAATTGATCAGTTTCATCGATGACAATCTTATAACCTTTATATTCGGAGGGAATAATACATCTTGCCTCAGGATTGGAAAGAAATATCGTGATGCATGGCTGTGATTCGTATTCACCCTGAGCAACACCATCAATACCATCAAGAAACAGCCAGGATTCAATTTCTATTAAAGCGTCTTCGATTTTCATAATACTCGATTCTTTTTGCAAACGTGCTGATGACTTATAAAAATACAAAATGTTGACAAAAAAGTAAGCTTCAGAAGCCAGCTAAAGTACATTCTGAACCCTACTTTAATTATCCATAGATTATTTGGAACTCAAATTTCCGTCACTCGTACCTTTAGTAGGGACTGCACATAGCTTATATTATTTATAATGGTTCGGGTTGATGAACCGGCAAACAATAAGCCTACGGCGCCTTCATTGCGGTCTGTAACGAGACTACCAGAATCACCGCCAGTGCTCATATTAGTCGTAATAATCTGACGGCAGAACTTTGCTATTTTACCACCTCCGAAATTCACATTAACAGTGGCATTAATGTTAGTCACCCTACCTGTGGTGAATCCGGTAGTGCGTCCTGTCTTTTGAACAATATCACCTACTTTAGGTGCCGCATAAAGTCGTTTTACATGACCGCCCCAGTAAATTTCTCTGTTCAGATCTTTAAAATTACCTTCTGCGATTGCTGCATCCACATAGTTACAAGGGGCGTTGTTACCGTCAATGAATTTGATTGGGATAAACCTACTTAACCGAGCAATAACGTCCCTAGGGTACTTGCCTCCGTCATAAGGTCCAGGCTGTAAAATCGGATCCCCGATTCGGGCATTGTTGCTATTCGCCAGAACGTGGTTGTTGCTAAGTATGTAATAACTTCTTGGTCTGCCAGGAAGCGTATTAAGGTCATAACAACAGGTACCTATTGTACCTGCAGTAATCTTATAATGACCAACGCTGTAACCGCCTTTGGCTGGACGAATCCGATTGTTTAGCATGGGGCTGAATCCACTGGCATGGATGTCTACTTCCGTGTCGGTCTCGGTTCTTTGTAATTTAGCTAGAGCATTTCCGGCAAAGAGTTCTCCTACTTCTACTACATCGGTTTTAATGCCATCAATAGTTTTGTTCACCATGTCTTTCCTGGACAACAGACTCTTATCTAATTTGTGGGTCACTAACACAGAAAGAACTGGTTCTTCAGTTTCCACACCTCCTTTTACTTTGTTACCTAAGGCCATTCCAACTACCTGAGGAAGCCCTAATATTTCATCTTCGTGCTTACTTTGCACTTCTGCCATTTTCAATAGACTTTCGTCTAAGGTTTGATTAATCATAACGTTTTGGTTTTTTGTTATGTCGTCCAATCCGAGAATCAGTATTCCATAACGGTTAAACATTAATGTTTGGGAATCGTCACCGATTTGCAAACTTATAGTGTTATTGATACAGCGTAGCCATTGAGTTTTCTGCCTAAAGAGAATTTGCCGCGATGCTGCATCAAATAATGGTCAAGGAACACATATCTAGTACTAAAATCAATACCCGGTAACGGGTATTTTTTTTTAGTTTTATGATTTATTTATACACCTACTACGCTTCACTTCTTTAACGACGGTATTGTTTGTTCTGACTGGTAAGGAGTGTGTAATTACTTTTTAAAGAAACTCTTTGAAGTATTTTTTATGAAACCGCTCTATCAAAGTGCTGACTGGTTCATTACCCAAAAAGATTGACAAACCCCTTTATAGACACCTAAATAAGCTATAGGATAGCAAATAAATATATAGACAGAAATAGCGATAATTGATTTACATAGCTACTTTTAAAGGGAATATTCTTATACTAATATGGAGCTTTCGAGCGGCTAGTAAAGATAGATTATCTAGGAACAGGAGATAGAGACCGAATCATGAGATTTATTTTATTTGTCGTGTCCACACGGAAGCCTTATTATTATCTTCGGTATATGAACTAATACTTGGTCATATTAATCCTATTCAGAATTAATTGATTCCATAGTCAATAAACTTGGACCTATGAGATTTGGGCTTGTATCTCCACAAGGATTAAGTTTCACAATAAATTCGAGAGATTCAGATAGCTTTTAGATTTTGTTTTACCTTGAAGCACTTATTTCAATTCTTTTAGCCTTAAGGTATTTTAACGATACGCACAATTGTTTTTATATTTTTCTCATCGTTTTTCTTTTTTAAATCATTGATTAATATTAAACTCTTATCTTGAACAAACCACCCTAAGCCTTCCCAATTTAAGTTAATATCTTTATCCAATTCATTCTTCAAATCTAGTGGTTCTCCTATTGGATTGCCATAAATATCAAACCTCTGTAAAAACTTGTATTTAAATTTTTTATCCGCTTTTTCTGGTAAACCTGTTTCAGAGCTAAGTAAAACAATGAACCCATCTTTATACCAAACCAAATCGGGCGCTCTTAACCTATTGGCAAAAGGTTCTATATAATCTTTACTTTTCTCATCAATATCTTTGTTTATCTCATCCATTTTTAACTCAATAATTCTTGTTGATTTGGTCATCTTATTCGATTTTATAACATCAATGATTATATAAGGCGACATTGATTTGTTAAAGTCATAACAACCGAGTCCTATCGATATATCCTCTTTATTAGGATATCCTCCTTCCCAAATTGCTGCGATCTCATAGTTACCTTTACTCTGATCAATTGTCTTTATAGCTAAACCTTCAATTCCTCTATTTGCAAATTCCGTGAATGTCTCGGGATACGTTTTCAAAACACTATTTTTTAGTAGTAAAGATCTATTTCTTTCAGATACTACTGCAACTTTGTTTCCTAGAATTGCAATGCTCTCCAAATCCAATTCAAGTTTTCCGAATTCTAAGTTTTCTTTTTTAAGTTTAGTGGTATCATCTAGAACTAGTCGAATAGAAGACCCTAACCCTCTTAATGAATACTTATAATACTCACCATTGGTATTGTCACTTACTATGTAAAGTGTGTCATTTAGTCTTGCTACGCCTGATGCTTCATGGATAACAGAATTTTGCGCTGAAGCATCAAATCTATATAGTAAAATCAGCAAAACTAATCTGAGAATAGTTGATTTTTGCATCTTGATAAAAGTTTATGAGTTACATAATTTCACTTATTAACTAAGTTGTTATCTATACCTATTTTTTTTCTAAGAAAGAACTATTAAGCTTGTTTCCACGAGTCCTTTAATACTCTTATTAATTGATTAATACCAGAAGTTCCACCAGATAAAACTGCCGAAGTAAAAATGATATCTATGTACGACAAAATCTTGTGATTGGGTGCATTATTAGACATATCGAAAAAATCTCTGAGAATGGTGACTCCCGTCATGGCAATGATCAATCCAATTACAAAGGCCACTCTTCTAACATAAGATGACCTATTGGAATCTGTTGTTACGATTTTGTCTTTTGCAGCTTGCTTTATATTCCTAAAAGATACTAGCTGTGAGTTTAATTTCTGAAATGAAGCTAATGAACCTTGTAACTGTAAGTTTAGCATCTCTTTGCGTATAAGTTTTTCTTCATCCTTTGCAATAGACAACGTATTTTGAGCCTGTACCCTTTCTTCTTTATCCGTTTCGTCTTGAGGGAAAAAGACAGCTATAAATTGATCTAAAAGAGCGCCGACGAGAATTAATTTCACTGTCACCTTGGTGAGAATATCTAACGCTTCTTCATTTGGTTCTAAAGCTGGTATTTTTCCTGCATAGGTTGGTGCAAGGAAAAAAATAAGAGTAATGGATATGAATGCCAACAACACCCACCAATGGTTTTTTAGAAGTTTCATGTTTCGTTTTTTTGGATAGTTTTAGATAATAATTAAGGTTCGTACAATATTATGGGAATAAACAAAAGGTAACCATACCCAATATTAGGTAATTTTGGAGTCTACAAATACTAATTAATTATTAAGGGGGATTAATCATTAAAAGTCAAGAGATTATATAAATTATAATAAAAATATTTTAACGCCATTCCACACATTTACTCACTCACAATTATATTTTATTAAATATGTGTTCATGAACCGAAAAGCAATTTCATTAACATCCTAAAGAAACAGTAGAAAGAACTTTCACTTTTATCCAAATGCCAAGCATTCATAAGCTCTTAAATTTAAAACAGGTATCCAGAGAATAAAGCTCAAGATGCGCTAAACAAGTTCAGCATACGCTAGATGATTACATATTAAAACCATTGAAAAAGGCCACTTAAGCATAAATTTTGTCCACTTCATAAAATTCTTTCTGCTTATCAAGGATCTATTCTTCTAGTTTTAATTCCTGAACCGATTAATACGATCTAAAAGATGAAAACATTAACTCTAATTTTGGTTACCCTTATTATTCAGCTATCCTTTTCACAGTCTAAGACCATTTTTGAAACAGCTTGCAACGGTAACGTAACTACCTTGGATTCTTTACTACAAAGCACAGATATTAATACGATAAGTAAAAATCAATCTAACTTGCTCCATTTTGCAACCTATTGTGCTAACGAAGTCGTTTTCGACTACCTCATAGAAAAAAACATTGATATTAATCATACCAACAAATTTGGTGACACCCCATTAATGTATGCCGTACTTAGGCGCAATGTAAAAATGACCAAAGCCCTAATTGCAAAAGATGCTAAGGTCAATACCGTAAATAGAGATAATCTTACGCCCTTATACAACGCTGTGCAGTCTGATAACATAGAATTAGTAGACCTTCTTTTAAATGCCAATGCCGATGTTAATTTGGGTACTTCCCTACTCCATAAAGCTGTACTCAATAACAGTTTAGAGGTTTTGAAAAAGCTCATTGACAAAACCACCATTATTGAAATTAAAAACGACTACGGCAATACACCACTGGCACTAGCTATTAGAGAAAACAATCCAGAAATAGCGGAATTTCTGATCACCAAAGGGGCAGACCTGAAAAATGTACCTAAATACGGATTAAAAGGTGCCTATTTAGGCCAAAAGCTACCCGATAGCATTCCATTGGTCTTTGCCAAAAGTTTTATCTCCACAGAGAATTTTGTACATAGCCCAACATTTTCTTCGGATGGAAATGAACTCTATTATACAGTTGAATCTTGGCGCTATCACGGAGGAACTATATTTGAAACCAAACAAATTAATGGGATTTGGTCACAGCCTAAACCAACAGCTATTGATGGAGATTTTAGAGAAATTGATCCCTATCTATCAAAGGACAATAACACCTTGTATTATTGTACAAACAGACCTATTAAAGAAGGGGATTCTACACGCCATAATAGTGATTTGTGGATGCTTAAACGTACTAGAGATTCTTGGAGCGAGCCCCTGTACTTAGGCCAAAAAGTGAATAGTCAAGATCAGGATGATTGGTTCCCTACACTTTCTAATAGTGGTCTTCTTTATTTTTCTACCGGACCAAGCCGCTCAAGCAATATTGTCTATTCTAATTTTAAAGATGGGGTTTTTTCAGAGCCTATAGATTTAGGGCCTTTGGTCAACTCGGAGCGTAGAGATTACGATCCTGTTATTGCTCCCGATGAAAGTTATATTATCTTTTCATCCAATAGAGAAAATGGTTTTGGTTCTGTGGATTTGTATATCAGTTTTAAGGATAGCAATGGCAACTGGAAAAAGGCCATAAATATGGGCAGACTGATCAATACAGACACCATAGAATTTGCACCGCGCTTATCGCCAGATGGTAAATTTTTATTCTTTAACAGAGGGGCGAGCATTTATTGGGTTTCTACAAATTGCATAGATAAATTAAAGGATAACCACTAATTTTTTTAAATTACTCACAAATAGTAATGGTGTGAGACATAAGACTGGTTATATATGGCATATTGTAATTGCTGCAATACTCATTACTATCCTTGCCAATATAGGATTGTTTAATCACTTCCATAAACTGCATACCACCAAAGACCCAACGCCAGAAAATTTAGAACAGTATTACTTTACCATTAGAATAGGTTTCGTTGGTGTTGCCAGCGAACTTTTGATGCTCGTAGTTTTTTCATTTTTTAATTATTCTTGGAAGGAACGTTTTTTTAATAAAAATAATATCGCGCTAATCATAGTAAGCAACTTAATCTTACTTGTGGTTTTTATTGCAGCAGACATGTTTATTTTTAAACATGTTGTAAAAACGCATCCTAACTTGGTTTTCAATTGGTTTTATTTGAAAGACTATCTCATCAATCACGCCTTAGTACTTTGCATCGCAATCGTGGCGCCTTATATGTTGTTACGAATGGAAAAGGCCAGGGAAATGGAGATGAATGTAATACAACTTAAAGAAGAAAAATCTACGGCTGAATTGGCTGTATTAAAAGAACAGATAAGTCCACATTTTTTCTTTAATACCTTAAGCACCTTAAGTTCTATTGTTAGGAAAGATACTAAAGAAGCAAGTCTAGAATTTATTGATGATATATCAAGTACCTATCGCTATTCATTATCGTCTTCGAAAACGGATTTAGTAACCATTAAAGAAGAATTAGATTTTATTGAGTCCTATTCGGATTTGTTACAAAAACGACTAGGGAACAAGTTAATAATTACATTACATGTATCGGAAACAACTTATAAGGACAAAATACCACCAATGTCTATTCAATTATTAATAGAAAATGCACTTCAACACAACGTCATTACTTCTGAACGTCCTTTAAATATTAAAGTGTATAATAGCGATAGTCATATTTATGTTGAAAATAACTTAAATGAAAAAGAAGACGTTGAAAGCTTTGGCATCGGTTTAATGAACTTAAATAATCGCTATAAACTTCTAGCAAATAAAGAAATTTATATTGAGAAAAAACAAGATGTATTTTTAGTTAAACTTCCGCTTTTAAAATGAATGTTGTTATCATAGAAGACGAGAGCAGCGTAGCGCATAACTTATCTGATTTACTATTTGAAGTAAATCCCGAAATTAAGATATTAACGGTATTAGAAACTGTAAAAGGGAGTATTAGATGGTTCAAGGAGAATAGCCCTCCAGATATAGCTTTTTTTGATATTAAAATAGCTGATGGTAGTTCTTTTGAAATCTTGGAAAAAACAACACTTAATTTTCCTATTATTTTTACCACTGCATTTGATGAATATGCCCTTAAGGCTTTTAAATATAATAGTATTGATTATTTATTAAAACCTATAAAAAAATCAGATTTAGAAAAAGCCATACTAAAATATAAGAATCTTTACACGCGTGATAAGGTTATTATAAACAACAATTTAAGGTTAATTGAGACCATAAAAGAGATTAAAAAGTCCGCAAAGACAGGTGCCTATAAGAGCTCAATTTTAGTGAATTACAGACATCAACTCATCCCATTAGCTGTAGATGATATTGCTTATTTCTATTTAGAAAACCAATTGGTTTATTGTAAAACAACCAGCAACAAAACATACAAGGTATCTAAGCGTTTAGACCAACTAGAAAATCAATTAAATCCTAACGATTTTTTTAGGGCAAATAGACAATTCATCATTTCTAAGCAATCGGTAAAATTTGCCAATTCCCTTGATAAAAGAAAACTAAAGCTTGTCTTAGTCCCAGAAAATAGTTCTGAAGTTATTATAAGCAAGCTCAAAGTTCCTCTATTTAAAAAATGGATTAAATGTTAATGAACGAATTCCATATAATGCGACTACTCTCCTATTAATGTTTTAGTTTTATTTTAACTAGCCCAAATTAGCAATGAGCTGTGATATTAGGATATCTTCTAGTTTTGGTCTTTCACCGTCTAAATAGGTTTCCATTTCAAAACTGTGATTATTTTTTAAGACGATGAGTTCAAGGTAACCATGCGTTTTAAAATTAAGTCTCGGTTTTAAAATTTTTGAAGCCGTAATAAACAATTCAGGACCTATAAATCTTGAATTATCACTATTTTCACCAATTAACTCGAAATTGAAATTCGAAACTTTTTTAGTGAGTTTGCTACCATATTTTGCCAATTCTGCTAATCCTTTTTCTGGATCTTTTTTAAGCAGCTTTTTAACACTGGGCATTTCCGTTGCAAATTCGATTAAGTCTCGTATAATTTCACTTTCATTAGCGACGATAATTTTCATATACCTCTGGAATTTGGAATTTCTTTCAATACCATCTGCAATCTCAGAAACGATAGCTTGACGGTTTTTAAACTTATCTGCCAAGTTGCTCATCTCTTCATCTGGATCTAATCTTAGCTTATCTTCCAACCTCATAATATTACCATTGAGCTTAGCCGCAAAATCCGATGTTTTCTTAACGATGTGATTAAAGTTATACCGCCGTTTGCGCACCGTTGGCATGGACATGTACAACAACATGGCTAATAAATTTTCTCGAGGGATATTATGTTTCCTATGGTTTAATAGATTATTGTTTTCAAATACAAATATTCTTGCTAATTCTCGCATACGCAGCTGAACAGCTTCCGACAAATCAAGGTAAATAGAATGCTTTCTGTTTGTTGGTGCATCTAACCAAGCATTCCCGATTTCTGAAGGAATCTTGAGTACCATGTTAATTAAGGTCTTACCAAACACTCGCCTACCGTTTCCTAAACGATGCTCGGTAAAATCATCTAACTGCTCTAACCATTGACTTGTGGTTAACTGCCTAGTATCTTTAAAAGGCTGTGCCAAATTAGTAGCAATGAATGGCTCTACAATCTCTTCTAAATCAAGGGTCTTCAGTCTTTTGTTTTGAACTCTGAAATTAAAGGATAGCTTTAACGATTCTTCTTCTATACCAAAGGCTGGATTTTTCTTATTGCCTAGGAAACTTCCGGTAAGTGCAAGTTGAATTAATCGGTTATTACGACGTCTGGTATCTGTTGAATTCAGTTCGTACATAATTAATCGTCCATCACTTTCATCGATAAACGTGCCTTTGGCAATAGACTGGTTGATACGTGTGAAATTACGCTTAGCACCAAGGATAACTAAAGACAGTGTCTTTTGCTTTTTAATCTTATGCGTTAACACACCATTTTCTAAAAAGATCCCTTTAACTTCGGAGTTTGTTAAAAGTTCGCTGTAATCACCATCAAGAACATCATCTAAGATTTTCCCGAGCTTGGGGTTCTCTGTAAAGTTGAATTTGGCATTAATAAGTGCTGTTGACTCCTGTTCTTTCTGATACGCAAAAGCAAATGATAGTTGATATTCACGTTCTAATGCTTCCTTAACTTTCTCAAAGACTTTGGCCCCATTGAGTCTAAAGTTTGTAATGAAAGTATTGATCTTTTCCAATTCATCTACGATATGATTGTCTGTTAGTCTTTCTAATTTTTCCTTGAGCCAATCACCAAGTTCACTTAAATCACCAGACGCTGCTTTTCGTATGCGATCGAGCGATAATTCTTCAGAAATGTTTTTATGCAGCTTCTTGATAAAAGCTTCTAAATCTAATAGTTCAGCGATTTTCTCAGCTTTCTCTTGTAATTGCTTCACAAGTTTTTGGTCGGCAACAATTTCAAACAAGTCATCAAAAGGTATAATATCACTTAATACTTCACCAAATGGTGTATTTAAAAATCCTATTTTCTGTAGTTTTTCATTTAGGAACTTTGTTACATCAGTATTGGCTAGTTCTTTAAACTCGTTTTGAATTTCTACAAGATCAACTGAGGTGTACTGTTCAATAACATTAAATAAAGCACTACCACCATCTTCACCTACAGCATCCCATTTTTCAAATAGGTCTTCTAAGATGGTTTTAGCCTTGTTAAAAGTATTGGTTTCAGTGATTTTCTGTAATAAATCATCAGTAATACCATGTAATTTTTGATCTAAATTATTTGGATCTAACCAGCTTCGAATATCTTGAAGTGCCTGTAAATGATGGACACCTATAGTGGCTTTTAAAAGATCGTCTATAGAAAAGTCATCTGGTAGATCGCCTTGTACAGAGGCATCAATACCAGCCGCAAAATTCCAACCGTTCAACCTTCTTTTATCCAACTTTAAATGGATCACTCTATTTCTGTTAGGTCTGCTTACTGTTAGGTTATAATGACCTGCTAGATTAAAGCCTACACCAAAGAAACCACCTAGTTTTGTTTTTAACCCTATGGTTCCTGATAAATTAGGGTTTTGCGATTCGTACAACCAATCGAAATCAAAGCCTACTTTTGCCTTAAAATTAGTTTCGAGGTGTCCCTCTCTATCCATCACTAAAAACGTCCCTGGCGCAAGATCTCTAGCAGAATTAACCTGTTTTGGAGACCGCAATTGACCAATAATATGCAACAGTGATTTTTTTACACCTAAACTTTTCTTCAGGGTCACGATCACTGAAGCACGTTTAGATTTGCCCCCATCCGAGCTAGCCGATAACTGCACAGAACCGAGTGGCCAATCGCCTTTTACATTACCATTGATGGTGTAGCCATAGGAGAACACACCATAACATTCGTTAGCATCAAGTTCTGGTAATTCGATATCTAAATCATCACTTTTTAAATCATCTATTGTTTCTTTAGTTGTGTCATAAATGGCTAATCGTAGGTTTCCTTCTACCCCAGCGGATATATTTACATTAGGTACATCTTTAAACTTAAGGTCATCTCCTGTTTTGGCCGTAACATCACCATCAGCAAGAATGATTGGTAAATCTACATCTGAAAGAGGCTTATTCTTTACAATAGCCTCAAGGTCTTTTTTCTCTATATCTGAAGATATTTTTACGCCAAGGTTTAACTGATCTTCAAATAAATCCTTGTTTTTCTGAAACAACAATTCCATATGCTTTATTTTGTTTTGTTCTTATTTCGCTTTAATTCAATTTACGGTTTTTATCCATAAGTATTCTCCATAGAACACATTGCAAATCCCAGTACTAACCCCCTGGAATAACGTGATTTTTTAATGATTATAGTCATAAAAAACAATGAATACGAGAACTCCATACTATATTCACAGCAACGCTTCGGCCCGTATATGAAATACCTACAGTGACTAAATTATCAATATAAATAGAATCAAAAATACCTGATGAGCGGTAAATTTAATTGCATTGAGGTGCTATTAATTCAAAATTAAGGGTGGGAATTATCACTCATCATAAAGTGACTATATAAAAATACTAAAAATTGCACGAGAAATTAAACGTACAAGTTAAATAATCGTAAAAAACAACTATTTTCATTTGCACGACCACATGTTAGTCAATAGGTATTGACGTATTCAATATGTCTATTTTGATAATCGCTTTTAAGCTATAAATTGGACAGTATTTAAATACTTTAAATCTGGGTTAATGCCTTTACATGAGCATAAATCGATACTCCATTAACAACAGTTTCTTCTTTAGACGACATCATTTTAATGCCTTTGACGTCATTGACATGACCTTCTGGTGATATGGCAAAAATCTTGTAAGTATTACCATTGCTACCCATGACTCTTATCGTCACTACATTGCCGATACGGGTCATACCTTTAATAATAAACTGTTCGCCTTCATCCGTTATGGCTTTGACATCTAGTGCGGTCCCATCCTTTTTTATGGCTTTTAGTGCGTGGGATTTGTCATCAGGGCTTACAACGAGTTTTACAGGTAAGATCTCGTCTCTATATAAGCATTTGACATCGAGAACACTTGTGTCTCCATAACTTTGTAAGGCCTTAACGGCGTGCAAAGTTCCATCGTCATCAACGGCTTTTATTTTTATGAGTTTGGCTTCTGGCATATAGGCTTTGACATCCCAAAGGACATCTAATGGTAATTCAGTTTCAGGTTTGTGGGTTTCACTTTTATCAATGTCTAATTCCTGTGCATGTCCGTAGGCCAAACCAAATACTAAGATAAGTGCTAATGATAAGATAATTGAAGGGTTTAGAAGTGTGTTGAAGCGTTTCATAAGATATGATTTTAATACCTCAAGATATCAATAAGTACTAAGGATAACTATGACAAAAATCACCTTCTTAGTTCACATCATAAGCACCTATAACCCTGCCAGCTAAAGGTTGTACAGGTCTAAAATTGTGATGTAAAATCCCTGAAAATTGGTCCATTTGAGTTTGAGACATCTCTAAAGCATTCTTCATCACAACCCATTCCACAATTTCTGAACATGGAGGCGTTGTTAGTGATCCTTTATAATGATAATAACTCAAGTTAGCAGGCAGTAAACCCGATGCATTGTAGCTCAAATCAAAATCCAAATACGTCTCGTTGATTTCTTCTGGTAAGTTATCTATAAACTGTGCTAAAAAGGTACTCTCAGCACCAATTTCAAAGAAAATACCTAAGACCATTAGATGTCCAGAATCATTTTTGTGCACCAAATGTACTTCCAGAGGCTTATGACTACCTTCAATAGTATGCTCACTATTAGCGTGAAAGTGAAACTGTTGCAGGCTGTAGTCGCTCCCCTGAAAGTTTACAGTACCCGTTCCATTATAGTTAAATTGTAGGGTGTGTCCATTATTTATGATTTCCGTAATTGAATTCGCATAGAGCGTCGACAAAGATTGTAATGTTGGATCGTTGACTACCCCAGAGATGTCAATTGGAGATTGTCTGGTAGTACTGCCACACTCATTAATAGTACCATCATCGGTACAATAATTAAACCAGCTTGCTGGCCCCTCATCTGTTGTATCGTCATAGTTAAAATCGTCAAAACATTCTACATCTGATGTATTGTCATCATTACAAGAGGTTATAACTATAGAAAGTGACAATAGCAAGACCATAAGGTTTTTGGTTGATAAGATGTCGATTTTAGTCTTCATGCCTTGAAATATTATGATTAATTTACTTTAAAATAATTGAGCGAATTATGCCTATCAAACCCACTCACTAGAAGGCTAATATCGTGGCTTTTTTGTTTTCAAAAAATACGTGCTAATACTGATAATATAAGAGCTGATACGTAGATAAAGCTTAAAATCATAGACTTGGGTATAGCCGAAGTGTTCAATGTAAACTTGAATCAGGAAGTTCATAGTACAATTTATATAATTCGCATAATCGCCCATATAATTCCTATCTTTAGGCCTCGATATACGAATTCTTAAATCCAAGCTATGCATCGCAGACTATTCCACACTTCGACTATCCTTTTTATACTTTTTATTTCCACCCTGCTCTATTCTTGCAAACAAAAGGAGAAAACCGAAGAGGTTGAGACCGTAGATACCACCACTGCGATCTTAAAAAAGGCTCTAACCTTCTATGCTTCCTTTGATACTTCTGTAGATGCAGATTTCGCCCTAGGTGATGGCCGCATGTATACGGTACCTAACAGGCAAGCACGAGATTCGGCCAAGGTAGGCTTACACAAACCGGATATTCAAAGAGCAGATGGTAAAGGGAAATATGATGCTGGGCTGGTATTTACCAAGCGTAGCCCAGGTTATATTTACTATTCTAGTGAAAAGAACATCGTCTATAATACAGAGAATTGGAGCGCTTCCATTTCGTTTTGGTTGCGTCTCGATCCTGCGACGGACTTGGAACCGGGCTACTGCGACCCCATACAAATCACCGATGTAGGTTATAACGATGCCGGTATTTGGGTGGATTTTACCAAAGAAAATCCACGTGATTTTAGATTGGGTGTCATCGGTGATCGGGACGTTTGGAACCCTAACCCTGAAGGTCCTGACAACGAGAATCCCATTTTTAATGCGCGCCTAACCGGAGTGAAAAACCCGCCTTTCTCCAGAGACAGTTGGACCCATGTTTTGATTAACCTATCAGGGCTTAATACCGAAAATGGAGAGGCCTCGCTATACTTAAATGGAGAACACCAAGGGACGCGTAGCCATATAGATACGCCTTTTACCTGGGATTATCCCCTATCTAATATTTACCTAGGCCTTGGTTATATAGGCCTTATGGATGAGTTGTCTATTTTCAATAGAGCATTGACGGAGACAGAGATTAAAGCGCTCAATAGTCTTGATAAAGGTGTGCAGACGCTTTTAGAATAATATGGAATGAAAAAGAGCAAAATCATTCGAAATAATTTTGCTCTTTTAAGTAGTTAAACAAAAGGGTTACGAAGCGTCAGATTCTAATGACTGACATTCATGTAATGCCGTTGTTGTCATTAAAATGGCATTTTGTCCATTGGCGCTGTTTAAATCGTTTATGACATTCTGTAAGTTACTTTGTAAAAACCCTACAGCATTCTTAATATTGGAAACCTGAGTGATGCCTTTTGTAAAGGTATTAATCAGCGTATCTATATTGCCTACTAACTGCTTAATGGTATTTATTTGTACTTCTAACTGACTCACTTGGGCATTAAAGTTATTAGCCTTTTTAGTCCATGATGCGATCATCCCTATCGCAATTCCTAGACCAACAAGTCCAAATGGTCCCAGTGCCAAAAAATAGTACTTTCGTTTGGTATAATAGTCGGCCTGTTTTTTGGCATCATCTGCCTGGCTCTTAAGTCCGACCATTTTGTTTTTTAATGCATTTTCATTGCTACTCAATTGTGATGACAAATTCAGAATTTGAGACTTTGTCGCCATAATTTGATTCACAGAATTGGAGATCCCATTGTCCAAAGTCTTCGCATCAGAATCGACTTTATTGACTATGGTCAACGCACCAGCGTTATCACCTGATTTTAGTTTGGTCAACGCTGTATTAAGTTCGTCAACAGCGGGTTTGGCAAATCCCAAAGTCTGCGATTGTATGGATTTTAGTTTTTCAATATCTGATTGTATCAGATTCTCGGCAGACTTTTGAATAGTTACACAAGCTGGAGGCAAATGTATAATGGCTACCAATTGCTTGATGAGATTGCCCAAATTGCTTATTAATTGGGACAATAAATTTGATGTATTTGATTCCATAATGTTTTAGTTTAAATGTTGTTTAATAAATTCTCTAATCGTTTCGCGCTGCGGTAATGTTTTTGTTTTTACACCTGCCATTTGTTGTTTAATAACCTGTATCTCGCCCTGAAGAATTTTAATATCTGTATTGGCTTCGGTTAAAAACATCTTTCTTACATCGTCACTACTTAAAATGCCATCTTGCAAATCGTTAATAAGACTATCTAAATCATCACTTATAATTTGCCAGGCGGCTTCCATGGCGTTGGCAGCAACAACAGCGCTTGCTATTTGTTTACTAAGCTGTGTGTAAGCACCACTCATTCCAGCTACAAGTTTGACTTCGTCTTTTAACGAGGACTCTTCTTGCAATAATTCGGCTTTCTTTTTATAGGCATTGGCTAAAACAACGATACTTCCAGCTCCTGCTCCTACTCCAGCAACTACAGCAACCACTCCTCCAATGACAAGCTCTGGATTGGTTCCGGCAGTAACAAAATCAGCCACGGCACCCACAACAATCATAACAACACCTCCGAGTATGGCTAGGCCTTCAAAACCAGTGGAGGTAATAGCACCAGCAATTTCATGATCTAAGCTCGATAGCTCTGATGTGATACGCTCTAATTCACCATTATCACCATTGACCAAATCATTCAGTTTGCTCACCACCAACTTAAAATTGGCTGCATCGCTACTCACATTTTTACTAAAGTTTTCCATTTTGCTTTTGATTATGATAGCATCTCTTCTATTCCTTTCCGAAACTTGCTTTACAGCAGTCAGTGACTGTATCCATTGTTCATCTGTAGAACCAGGAGGAAGCGAGACTGCAACGCCATCATAAATAGAAAAGTAGTTATCTAAATTCGCTACAGCAGCAATTATTGTGGGCTGTATTGTAGTCAAATAAGTATTGGCGTGCGTTTTTCCTTTATCCAAACTGTCGTTGATCGTTGTCTGAATATCTTTTAGCTTAGCATCCATAGAGAAATCTACAGGTGGTTGCATCTGAACACTATTGCAATACCCTTGAATAAGTAAACCTTCGGATATCTGTTGTTTTAAACCGGTCTGAAGCTTTTTTAAGGATTTACTTTTAATAAGCGGTTTATTAATTAAATCATTCATAATAATAAGTTTTAGATGAATTAAGCAGCTGCTCGCTCGGCCTGTTGTACAATGAATTTCCCTATATCGCCATTGGCATTTTTCACACTTACACCAGCCATTTGTGCCTTAATCGTATTGATATCAGTCATAATAGTTGGAACCGTGTTATTAGCTGCAGCTAACCACAGTGTTCTTAAATCATCGGCGTTGGTAATACCATTTTGAAGATTATGAGCCATATTGTCTAAGTCGCTACCTAGACTTCCCCATGCATTTTTCATTTGCGATGCTGCAGTCATTGCGTTTTGAGCTTCTCCCTTAAGTTGGTTATAGGCACTACTCACACCGAGCGCTAGATTGACTTCGGCTGTCAATGTTGATCTCCTTTGAAGCATATCCGCTTTTTCCTTGTATAGATTTTTGAGTGTTACGGCTGAAGCAACTTCGCCACCTATACCAATGGCCAATACAGCTATTCCGCCGACAATCAATGGCGTAGTGGTACCAGCAGTAACAAAATCTGCAATGGCTCCAACTGCAATCATAAACACACCACCAACAATGGCAAGACCACTAAGCGCAGTACCAGCAATGGCCCCTGCAATCTGTTTATCTACTGTGCTTAAATCAGAGTTAATTTGATCTAAAACACCGTTGTCACCATTCACTGCAGCATTTAAATTGCTAACCGTAGATGAGAAAGACGCGGCATCATCTCCTAACTGAGAGTTTAATGTAGATAAATCGTTTACTACACTATGGCTAAGTGTTGCATAATTTGTGGTTTCTGTCTTTAAGGCTCTTAAGGCATTTAGCCATGCATCGACTGAACTGCCTGGAGGAAGCGCCACTGGAACTGCATTAAACGTTGAATAATAATTACTAATGTTGCTGATATTAGTAACAATCTTGGGCTGAATAATGTTGAGGTAATTGTTGGCATGTCCTTTAGCGGTTGTTAGCCCAGCATTAATGTCTTTCTGAAACTTTTCGAGATTGTCAAAACCTGCGAAATTAACGGGTTGCTGAATAAGGACGCTGTTGCAGTACGCTTGTAGTACCATTCCCTGTGACACCTGACCTTTTGCAGGGTTTAACGTCGGATCTTTTTTCATCATAATTTAAAAATTTTAAAAGTTTTGCTCCAAAATTGGAATGTACCATTGCAGAGTTCTTTAGAGGGATTTCGTAAAGGACAAATCACCTAAAAGTGCATAGTGTCTGTTCTCACGATGAAACAAACTTGTTAAAACCAGACGTTAAAATGAAAATAGATGCGTGGATGGACGGATAACTTATGCGAATAGCCCTTAAATTTGATTAAAGGTATTTGGGTTGTGCATTGAATGTGATGAGACTTGCTTTAAATGGTCTTAAAGTGTTTGAAGACATCTCCTTTATGCGCCTTGCTCACAGGAATCTTTTCGTTGTGAATGAATAGTAAATTACCTTCAAAACCAACTACGGAATTAATATTGACAACATAACTACGATGAACCCTCATAAAACGTTGGGTAGGTAGTTGCTCTTCAATTTTATTAAGGCCTACAGAATAAATAAAGCGGTCCGTTTTGGTATAGACACTGCAATAATTACTATCGGCTTTTAGAAAAAGAATTTCTCGTAAAGGCACCCGTTCAAAATGTTGGTTTTTCTTTAGAAAAAGACTGTCATTAATACTGAGGACTTGGTTATCGTAGGGCTCAAAATCTTTGTTCTGGTGAATATCATCCTGTGAATCTTTATTCGAAAAATTCTTCAGAGCTAGCTCTACAGCGATACAGACTTGACGTGCGTTAAAGGGTTTTAATAAATAGGCATGTGGCTTAACACTCTTAGCACGCTCAAAAATATACTGATCGGCATGTGAGGTGAGAAACATAAATGGAATTTGGTGTTTGTCATTGATGAACCGCGCAAGTTCAATACCATCAAATTCTCCTTTAAGTATAATATCTATGAGGACCATATCAATGTCATCGTGACGTTCTAAAATGCCCAAAGCCTTTTTTGCTGTATCGGCAATACCAATGACTTCGTAGTTGTTATCTTGAAGCTTATTGGCAATATCATTAGCCAGAAGGATTTCATCTTCTACGACGAGTAATTTTACTTTATTGTCTGTATTCATCATGGATGCTTTCACATTTAAATATGGCCAAGTTTAATTTTCCAATGCGTGCCATTTGTTTTTAATCGTTCGATATGACCATCTAACTGACCGATCAAGGAATGAATTAATTTTAGACCAAAAGAATTCTTTTTGTCCCCTTCTTTTTCGGTAAACCCAATACCATTATCGCTAATGTCCAATTCTAATTGATGCTGCGCTACTTCTTTTACTGTTATTTCTAAGCTAGGTGCTTTAATATCGGCATAGGCGTACTTTAAGGAATTTACGACGATCTCATTGATGATTAAGGCCAATGGAATGGCTTTATCTATTGAAATGCTAGAATTATCAATGCTTAGTTTGGGCTTAAATGGAACATTATAGCCATAAAATAGACCAAGTACCAACTCTTCGATATATTCCTTAAGAGCAATTTTGGTTTCTGCTCCTTCTTGATACAGTTTTCGATGCACCAATGATAGAGCCTCTACTCTATGCTTTCCAGCCAACAACGCCTCTTGAGCTGGATGACCACTCAATTCATGGCTTTGTAAACTCAAAAGGCTCGATATCATCTGTAAATTATTTTTTACACGATGATTCAGTTCTTTTAATAAGAGGGCTTTTTCCTGCTCGCGCTTTTCTATGATTATATTCTGATTGGCAATACGCTCGTTAACCTTCTTTATCGCTCTATTGCCCCTAAAAAGCATAAGCGCCAAAACACTTATAAAGAGCACTCCAATGCCTAATAAAATCATTTGGTTTCTCTGGTTGGTTGTTACGGTATTGAGCAGACTAATTTCGGATTCCCGCTTGCCGATTTCGTAATTGGCTTTAAGCTGTTCTATTTGTTGTATAGAAGCCTTATTTACCAAGCTATCTTGATAGATACGGTTAATCTCTAAATAGTCTAAAGCCTTGTCGTATTGTTGTCGCTCTTTATAGAAGTCTGTGAGCGTTCTGCTGAAATCGCGTATCTGCTCCTTAAGTCCAGCCTCATTGGCCATATGGTAAGCACTTAGCAGCTTAGCCTCTGCAAGATTCCATTGGGATGTTTTCCAATAAATTCGCCCCAATTCAGTCAAATATACAGACGTAGAATAGGCATCACCAAGAGGTTCTAAAATAGCAATGGCTTCTACAAGATGCCACTCTGCAACGTCGAAACTTTCCTGAGCACGAAGGACCATTCCCAAATTGCCAAGCGAATAGCCCTGTACAATATTGTTGTTCTTGGTTTTATTTTTTTCCAGGGTTTCTTTAAAGTAGATTGCTGCGCTATCTAATTGGCCCTCCAAACGATAGGCTTCACCTAAATTGAGTTGAGTTAAAATAAGATTGCCGCGTTTATCTGAAATGGTATAAATATGTTCAGCATTTTTTAGATAGGTAATGGCTGAATTGTAGTCTTTATCTGTTAAAGAATTATTTGCTAATTGCCCATAAATTGCAGCTTTAAGTTCAGTCAATCCTAAAGAGTCGTATATCCGAAGAGCTCTTAAAGATGCATCTAAAGATTTAGAATTATTACCTAATCTGTACTCAACATGGCTTATTTCTTGTAAAGCATCAGCCTGCAAATTAGCATCATTTATTTCTCTGGCAATAGCCAATGCTTGTTCTGCAAAGAACAAAGATGAGTCTATATTAGAATGATTGTAAGATAGAGCACTTAAGGCTTTGGATTTTTCACTCTTCGAAATATTATCTTGCTCTAAACGTTTTTTGAGTTTTTCAATTTTGGAATCGTTCTGTGAAAAAGAATAATTAATTATGAGCAAACAAAAAAAACATAAGAATATTTTGCTTTTTACATTATTAGCAGTTAAAAATTTAAACTCCATCAGATGGGTGGATTTGTCCCCTGATTAGAGCTAATTTTAACCAAAGGATCTAGAATTAGATAAAATCGCCTTGGTTTTTCATTATTGAACTTCAATTTTAGTGCAATTAATATACTGTAGGACACATTGGCTTCATGTACCGAATTTCTTGTAGAAATCACACACTTTTCGTTCTTGTTGGGAGCAATATATAAGGTGCCATCTGGTGCACTGTAGACATGCTTTTTTTTGTATTTAAAAAGTCGTCTCCAAAAGTTGTGGAGTAAATTATTCTCATTGATAAATGCCTTATCTACATTAATAACTTTGCAACATACCAATCTATAATCCATAATGTTTGATAAATCATCATCAGAATTGGTCTTAAGACTAATAGAAATTTTGGTCTTTCTATCAATTAGGGAAAAGGCATTCTTACCTACAGATACAAAGTTATCTATCTCAATAGGGTTGTAGGGTGTGCCTAACTGCAAATAACAATGCTCTAAAGCATCTTTGAGTTCTTCTAAGAGAATGCTAAACTTAATGGGTGCGATTATGGGGCCATCTTGCTTGAGTTTAATTTTAATGTGCATAATAATTGGTTAATAGCTTTTATAAATAAGACTTTTGTGCTTATCAATTTTAGGAATGACTGCTTTAAAAACAGTACTATTATTAGCTATTAATTATAGGGAATGACTAAATATACTAAATTTAGTTTATAATGGTTCAATCAGCCTTTTGTAATTCACTCAACAATACATCCCATGCATTCACCATAGTCAGTAATGCATGATGGTATTTTAATACTTCTCTTCAACATTAAGTCAGAGTTTATTAAGTTCAATGGGACCATTTTCGGTGGACAGAAAAAGTAAAGCCCCACCTCCATTGATTTTTGCCGTATTAATAATGGGTTGTTTTGAATACTTCTTAACGTTAAGATTGATGATTTCCTTGTCAGCATCAAGATTAAAATCGGATACGATGTAACCATTCTTTCGGGATATAAGCCTTATATCACGTTCTGCATTGTATGGTAAGGTTATTTTTAGGCCGCCATTCATCGTGACCAAGGAAATCGGATAATTTTTATCGATATGAGAAAAGCTGGCATCGATTTCCCCATTAGCAGCATTAACAAGAGCATATTTGCCGATCTGCTCTAGTTTTATCGACCCATTTAAGCTATTGATTTCGACACCGTTTTTAAGGCCAGAGGCAAAGATATTGCCACCTCTTAATAGTTCGATTTCCAGAAATAGCGTCTTGGGTAAATTGAGGTTTAAATCTATAGATTCAAAGCCTTGTGGTACCCTAGCTTGTATAAACAATTTCTTTTTAACGACCTCAAACGTTAAGTATTGGGTTAGATCTTCAATAGTCTTCGGCTTCTTAGATGTATCGGTATATCTTGCCGTAATATTAAACTCTTCTTTCGAGTTTGTTCCATTAATCTTAATGTCTCCCCAATGGGATTTAATAAAAACACCTTCAATATCTTTATATTCAGAAAGGTTTTTTTGGCTGTAGCTTTTTATACAGCAGATAAATAAAATGGCTAATGCAATACATTTAATGGTTCTCATAATGATTCGTTTTTTGATTTTGTTATTGATTTGATAGGATATGATTTACTTTTTGCCTTACCATATGGTCCAAGTCACTTCTTTGGGAAAACTTGAACAAATCAGTTTTAAAATTGATATGGTTAGAAGACTCAAGTGAGTTTAAAAGGGCCATTTGTACTGATGGGATGGACTCATATTGTAAATTTTTGTAAAATTCATTATCTAGTTTAGATTGGTAATTGACTAAAAGGTCTACAATAGTCACTTTTATATTTGGACTAATGTCCTTACTCAATTCAGATTTAAGCCATTCAATGTCTTTACTGCCCAATTGTTGATCGTTTAAATCATAAATGAAGCTCAATTTTTCAGGATTAGAATTTAGAAGTCCATAATCATGCTCAAAGCCCCTATTATTAGAAAAAACCAAAAATAAAACGACAATGCTTGCTGCTGCGATAGTAAATGGCAGCCAGTGTTTTAAGGATAAAATGGATTTTATCAATCTATTTTTATGGTCAATAAAAGTATATAGTCTAGCATCTGTTCGTACATTAACAGACTCTAAGGGCCATGCTTTTAAATCCTTGATGATCTGTTTAAGTTGCTCAGCTTCCTTCTGAGAATGCTCATCTTTTATTTCTACAGAAGCTCCATCAACATAATCCATGATATTTTTATCGATGTCATCGTTTTTCATAATTCTGAATCTTTCAATAGTTCCTTTAATTTTTTAAGTGCTCTACATACTTTTATCCGAACACTATTTATAGAAATACTTTCTATGATAGCTATGTCTTCATAACTCATCTCTAATAAATAATACATATTTACGATCTGTCTTTGCTTAGGTTTTAACCGTAACAGTGCCTTTTCCAATTGCTTGTTTCTATAGGCTACATCAGTGGGCTCATCCGCTTTGACCACTTTTAAGTTTGAAATTCGCTCATCTATTGGCATAAATTTCGTTGACTTTTTATAGCTATCCTTAAGCAGGTTTGTAGCAATTTGAAATAGCCAAGGACGAACTTTTCTTTGTGTTTTATAGCTGCCACGATACTTGTAAACTCTTTCGAAAGTCTCCATTAATAAATCATTACTAATTTCATAATTACCCGTACTTCTTAAAAAATAATTGAATAAGCGTTCCTTATAACGCTCATATAAAGTACCAAGGCTATCGACATCACCATTTTTTAACCTATCGAGTAATATTTCGTCTTTGACTTCGATCATATATTCTATATACTGAGTAGTGTCACTTTCATTTCGTCATTTGAGTATTAATTAATTATTGAATTTTTACTTCAATAGTCAATTCATTGTGTAAAATATAGTCATAGATATTAACGAAACACAAATTATCCGCAATACGCTCTGACTATAGTCTTCATAGCGCCCTTGTTCGATCAAAGCCAAACGAGAATTGTTACGAGCCGCTAAGATACAGATAGAATCACCTAAGACTTCAAAGTAAGAAAGACGCTCTAGAAAGCGGTATAGTATATTATTATAAGTCACCCGTAGTACCCGCTATGTCTGCCTTAGAAGTTGTTCCAGACTGTCACGTCACATATCGTATGCAGCCATGTTAAAGGGCAAAAACACCAAAATATAAAACAGATACCTAGTCATAATTAGATCCTGTTTAGAGAAGTTGTCGCATGGCGTCGATTCTATTACTCAATATAGGACATAAAAGGTATTTATAATCTGTTTTACGCCCAAAGTCACCTCGCTAAATTTTTAAAAATCAAATCGGTAGTTCACCTTAAGTGCTACACCCCAGTTGGTACGTGCTAATTGTTCATTCAAGTTATCGGTTACCACCAAGAAGATATAAGAGAGTGGTTTGTATTCCCATTGTAGACGACTATTGACATTTAAATTATCATTCTGTGTACTGTATTGCACATAAGTCGTCCAGTTGAGTCGATTGGTAAAAAACACCTCACCTGTAAACTGGGCCAAATGAAAAGTTTGTTGCCCTAATTCATTCAAGTCGATCATGTCTAGTTGATAACGCATCAACAGATTGGCGTAAGGCAATAAACGGTAGTTTGCGGTAAGACTCATGGTTGTATTTAAACCACTGTAAAATTGACCATATTGAACAAATCCACGATATACGAAACGCCGATTACGAGCCGAATTATAACCTACACGTGCTCTGAAAAAATTATAAGCATCGGGTAACAGAGAATTCCCGTTACCCAAGGGATCGAAAGCATATTTTAAATTGATATAATCATAATAAAGGTTGACATATACGGCTGAAAGCTGCTTAAAAAATAAGGCTGTATTATAGAATGATGTGGATTGCTGTAATTGCCCTTTCTCATCCCAGTAATTATTATTGGAAACATTCAAATAACGATAGGAGTTTATACTTTCTGATGCTTCTGGGAATTTGGTGAGTACGCCATAAACGCTACTCTCGGTATAACCCTCTCGAATGATAAGGCCTTGATCGGCATCAAAGTTTAATAAACGTGGGGTAAAACCGACATCAGCAATATAGTTGCGTTGCACGTGCCGCAAGGATGTCCCCCATTCGGCGCCACGTACATTGTAAAATAGTCCAGCATTAACAAAGCTGTCCTTTCCTGAACTATCAGAAGTAAAACTTTTGGCCACATTGGTAATACCTATCCATTTTCGGTTTTGGGATTTGTAGTTGATATTAATGCCTGTTACGCGATTATAGTTATTGATGAGCTCAAAACCATCAGTGGCTTGGCGATTGACAAAAAAGCCCGTGGCTGCAAACCGATTGCTCAATTGTTGCTCACCTACGAGCACGGTATAGTTTTGCGAAGATAGGTTGTCCTCAGCTTCGGTTTGCGCATTGAGTATGCCTAATCGTGTTTTTTGCGAGATATTACCAGATAGTTTTAAGCCAAATTGCATAGCAGTCTCTTGTCCAATACGCCGGGAATAGAAGGGATTAACAGCATCTGGACCAAGATTGGAAAACAAATCGGCATTTTCGAGAAAGAAGTTGCGCTGCTCAGGAAAGAAGACTGAAAATCGCGTCAAGTTGGTGACTTGCTGATCAACATCGATTTGTGAGAAATCAGGATTGATCGTAGCGTCTAATTTTAAGGACGAATTAAGGTTATATTGAAGATCGAGACTGGGAATGACACTGGTTTCTTGATCATCCGAAATGAGATCATTATTGTTGTTTAAGGTGATTGAGGGTACCACTGCAAAACGCGCAGCAGTAGTTTTGGGCAAATGGTCAATGGCAAAAGATTGAAAAAACCGAAGGTCAAACAAACGATAGTTACGACTGAGATCGGTAAGGATGGTCCAGGAGTTGTTTTTAATATCACGCACATAAGTCTGTATGGCAATGGCGTTATTGTTTTGATTAAAACTTAGATTTTTTAATGGAATAGCCATCTCAAATTGCTTCTTCGTCCCATTAACATGGGTAGCCGCCTTCCATACAGTGTTCCAATTAGAACTTAAACTGAATCCTTCGTTGATACGCTCTACTAGACCATCCACTTGTGCACCACCCATATTTACAGCAAAATAATAGGCACTTTGCTGCTGTAATTGAGTGTCCATAATAAATACAAAGGTTTCGCTTTCCGCTACCGTGTTACCGATGTCGTCGCGCTTTAAGGAGCTTAATTGCACCTTAGGTGTCGAGTCGTTGTAAACAGCTGAAATGAATATAAATTCCCCATTGTGAAAAAGCCTCAATACCGTCTGATTGGTGGCCAGACCAACATCATTGGGGAGGTAATTGTGAAAGTTCGTATAAGTGGGTAAATCGTCCCAAACGGCTTCATTAAGCTTACCATCGACCTTAATATTTTGATCAACGAATGCAATTTGAAGCGATTCTTGAGACCAGACAGTTATTGTCAAAAAACACCAAATCAAAAACTGTTGTAATCGTAATGTCATTGTCATAGGTTTTAAAAATTTGAAGCAAACCTATGATTAGAAAACACCCCTATTTTGAAAAATAGACCAATGCTGATTGAGTGCCTACAAAACCCTAAACAGTGGTTTCATAGACTAAAAAAAGCTATTGAGACGCTGTTAAAGCTGGTTTCAGCGAAAATCGACGTGTGTCCTACTAAGAAACCTTATTTTTGACGATTAGACAGTAGGTCTCATAGCATAAACGTTTTTAAATTGATGAAGACACTTATGAATTCTCGAAGCGTACAGCACTTCCTTTTTTGGTTGTTTGTTTTCGCCTATTTCATCATCACCTCCAATATGGTGTTTTTTAGAGATTATCGACACCTTGTTGAGAGTACTATTACCTTGATGATACCGCAGATTATTTTGGCCTATCTGTTACTGGATGTGCTTATTCCTAAATTACTAAACAAGAAAGCTTATGTGCTTTTTGTAATAAGTTTGTTTATAGCGTTAATTACTGTTTTTATAGGCTATGTGGCTCTTAGAAAATATTATTTTGATGTGACCTATTTCGACACCTATAATGATATCGCCAAAAACCATGCGCAATTATCTTTGGTTAAACAATTGCTTGACCCGAGCTATTTTTTTAGCAAAACCGTCAAGTTCCTAACACCTGCTGCATTACTTTTTACCTATCGCCTGTATAAAAACCAACAGGATATATTGCACCTACGCGAGCAAAAACGTTTTGCAGAGTTAAGCGCATTGAAAAACCAATTAAACCCGCATTTTTTATTCAATACACTTAATAATTTATATGCGCTGGCCATTGAGCGTTCGGATAAAACCCCCGAAGTTATTGAGCGACTATCGGAAATGCTGGATTATATGCTATATCGCTGTAAGGCTAATTATGTATCACTGGATAAAGAAATCGCTTTAATTGATAATTATTTGGCTTTGGAAAAAATTAGATATGGAAAGCGAGTCGACATTAGCTTTGAAAAAAATGATGGCGCCAATACGAAAATTGCGCCCCTTATTCTATTGACCTTTATTGAAAATGCATTTAAGCATGGGGTGAGTCAAGAACTAGAGGTTGCCAAAATAAAAATCGTTTTAAATACGGACGATGAGCAGATTTCTTTTTCTATTACAAATACCAAACCAGCTGCGATTATTGGTCATGCAGATCAAGATAATGATGCCTTAGGACTGGATAATATTACCAAGCAATTACATCTACTCTACCCTAAAGCTCATGAGCTTAAGATCAACGATTCAACCGATGCTTATAACGTACAATTAAATATACCAGCTTATGATCTATAAATGCCTTATAGTTGACGATGAGGAACTGGCGCGACGACTGCTCGCTAATCATTTGTCTCAGCTCGAAAATTTTGAGTTAGTGGCCACATGCGAAAGTGCTATTGCAGCTAACAAAGTGTTGAAGGAAACCGTTATAGACTTATTGTTCTTGGATATAGAAATGCCGGTGTTAAAGGGTGTGGATTTCTTTAGAAACCTCCTTCAAAAGCCCAAGGTGATTTTTACTACGGCCTATCGCGATTATGCTGTAGAGGGCTTTGAACTCGATGCTATTGATTATTTACTCAAACCCATTACGTTTGGCCGTTTTTTTAAAGCCATCGAAAAGTTTGAAAATCTTCAGTCTTCAAATGAACGATCTCTAGCCATCCCGATAGCAAAGGAGGAATTTATGTTTATCCGTAAAGACCGAAAACAGGTCAAGTTATACTTTGATGACCTATTGTATATCACTAGCCTAAAAGACTATATTAAAATTCATACCACGGCAGAAAATCATACCATTAAACATAGCATCACTGCATTTTTTGAGTTATTGGATGAGCGTTTTGTGCGCACCCACCGCAGTTATATTGTCAACAGCGATAAAGTAACGGCTTACACGGCTCAAGATGTCGAGCTGGGAACCGTTGAGATCCCTATTGGGGAAAGTTATAGAAAACAGGTAGAGGCCTATCTTAAGAGGTAAATAGTGGACTGCACATAAGCAAAACCCAGCCAGCACGTTATTAATTTTCTTCTTGAGTTCCGTATTTTTATAATCAAATACGATTAAAGTATCATTATGTATAAATATTGCGCTGTTATTCTATTGTTCTTCGCTATTCATCCTGTGGCTCAAGAGAACAATGCTAAAGCTATTACTTCTAAACATTTTAAGCGCTTGTATAAAGTATCAGACAGTGTTTATCGTTCTGAACAGCCCAGTAAAAAGGGGTTCACGGAACTCGAAGCTATAGGTGTTAAAACCATTCTAAACCTAAGACGATTAAAAGACGATAACCGAAAGGCCAAACACACTAATTTGGTATTGGAACATATAAGACTAAAATCCAAAACGGTTGATCAAGAGGATATTATTAATGCTTTAAAGGTGATAAGAGATGCCGAAAAACCTGTTTTAATTCACTGTTGGCATGGTTCTGATCGCACAGGAGTTATTACTGCTGCCTATCGGATCATTTTTCAAGATTGGACGAAAGAAGCTGCTATTAACGAATTAAGACAACCTGAATTCGGGTATCATGAAAACTGGTACCCCAATTTAATGGAGCTACTCAATGATTTGAATATAGAGCAAATTAAAACTGAATTAGGGATTTAGAATTACTCGCTAAAAGCGGTTTTGAGCAATTGCTGAAGACTATTCCAAGATTTTTCATCAGCCTCTGCGTCATAAGCTAAAGGCATTTTAAATTTTTCCCCATTGGCATCTGCAGCTTTGGATGTAAAACTGTGCTTTACCCCTGGATAAGAAATATATTCATATTTAGCGCCTATAGAATCCATGGCCTTGGTAAACACAGCTACCGACTCTGGGCTCACAAAAGGATCATCAGCACCATTACAAATTAATACACGTGCCTTTAATTTGTCATTTGGCATAACCGGCAGAGTAACGCCACTATGAAACGCAGCTACAGCATCTAAATCTGCTCCACTATTAGCCATAGTTAAGGCGACACTGCCACCAAAACAATAACCAATTGCCGCAAGTCTATCAGCATCAACCGATTCGTGTGCTTTTAACAATTCGACGGCCGCATTGAAACGCGCCTTGCCTTCAGGTAAATTTCTAAAAACACTAGATGCAAACTTTCCAGCGTCATCTGGATGATCAGCCAATTTCCCATCACCATACATATCTACAGCCATTGCCGTATACCCCAAATTGGCAAGCATATCTGCACGTTCTCGTACATAATCGTTATGGCCCCACCACTCGTGAACAATCAATACTGCTGGGCGCTTTACCTTCGCATTCTCATCATAGGCGATATAACCTTTGAGTTGGGTAGAATCCGTCGCGTAGGTCACCTCAGTGCCTTTAACTTTAATAGCTAAAGGTGCGACTTCAGATTCTGCCTCAGAATTTTGTTTGTTATGTTCTTTACAAGAAACACTAAATATAAGTGTTAAGGTTGCGATAATCATCGTGAATCGTTGCATGGTTGTATTCGTTTTAGTCAAGATAAAGGTACTAATTGTAAGACTATAAAAAAAGCTATCTGAAAAGTCATGGTTCTGTCAATCTGAACTTGCTGGTGCTGAATTCATTTCAGTATTTCAGATTCTAAAACCTAATGAAAATCAAATCAATGAGATTCTGAAATCAATTAACTACGTTGAATCTTTGATTTCAGAATGACAGATTTCTATACTTTTCAGATAGCTTTTATATGTCCTATCAATTATCGATAAGACCTTGCCCTTCTATCCATGGTGCGCCAGCAGCTTTTAGGCGTCTTTCAATACCTGGTAGTGTGGTTTCGGACACTGCCTTCAATTGTACTTTCACCTCTTTTAGTTGGCTTTTAACGCGCTCTAAAAGGTCTTTATGTGTTCCCGTTGGTCCATAGGTGTTTCCAAAAGCACGCCATGATAAACCATTTCCATCATTTGCGGTTGGATTAGAATTTTCACCTATTTCACCTTTCACAGGATCACCACGTAACGCTTTCTGAATCGCTAATAATTGTAGTCTTGCTGCATTAATGTCGCGTAAAAGTCCGTCATTAGGTGCTGTAGTTTTATTAGCCGCACGTTTCATAGCTGCCACTTTTTGCAGTTGCTGATTCAACATCATATTGGTAGCAGTAAGGTCTTGTTGAAAGGTGAATACAGCCTCTCTAAACTGATTCATTTCATCATAAGATTTTCTTGGTAAAGCACCGTCATACATCGGAACCACATTGAATTCTTGAGGTCCTTGAAGTATGGTCGTAACTCCATCGACACGTTTAACCAAGGTTGCTGTGTAGGTCCCAGGTGTCACCATTACATTACCAGTGCCAATACCGTCCCCTTTTTGTGACAATCGTTCACCACGTTTGTTGGGATAGTTTAATCTCCAATTCACGCGATTGAATCCTTTTTTATTAGTGCCTTTAACGGTATTTACAATACGGCCCTTATCGTCTTTTATGATGAACAAAATCAATGGCCCATCTTGATTGGTCTCTTTTTCCAAAGCTTCCCATCCTGGAAAATCCGTATTGGTTTTCTCTCGCTTCTTGCGCTCATCTTTTAAAGATTTTACTTTATCGGACAGGTAATAGGTAAATCGTGCTCCAAAAGGGGCATTAGGTGCTTTGTACTCAGCATCACCCTGACTCCCTACTCTACTCGCCTGTCGATACCAATAAGCATCTTTGGTCGGAAATAACGTGGCTTCATTGGCTAAGATAGAAGCATCGAAATTACGCAATGGCGTGATATCGTCCAATACAAAGAAGCCTCTACCAAAAGACGCAGCTACCAGATCATTTTCTCGTCGTTGCATAGTAATATCCCTAAAAGAAATCGTTGGCACACCACCGCTTAATTCTACCCAATTTTTACCGCCGTTATACGTAAAATAAATGCCGTATTCTGTTGCCGCAAACATTAGGTTTTTGTCGATATGATCTTGTACCAATCGCCAGATTAACAGGCGCTCTGGTAAATCTCCATTAATGATAGTCCAGCTTTTGCCTTTATCCGTACTTTTCAAGATATAGGGCTTATAATCCCCATATTTATGATTATCCACAGCGGCATACACCACATTGGCGTCAAATAAATCAGCACGTACATCATTGACAAATGGGACATGATCCAATCCTTTGATGGTGCTTAAAGTAAATTTTCTCCATGTATTTCCACCATCCTCAGTGGTTTGAATAATACCATCATCGGTCCCGGCATAAATCAATCCTTCTTGTTTTGGGGATTCCGCTAATGACGTAATCGTATTATAATTGGACATGGCATAAACATCCCAAGCATTGTCCCAACTTTGTTGTTTTCCATAATACGGAATGGTCATACGATCTTGATTTAAGGTGAGGTCTGTAGAAATAGGAGTCCAATCGTCTCCCCTATTATCTGAACGCCAAACACGCTGCGAAGCAAAATATAAGCGCTTTGGATCGTGTGGACTCACTAAAATGGGGGCATCCCAATTAAAACGCTCAAAGGGATCACCTTCACGGGCTTGCGGTTGAATAAATACAGTTTCTTTAGTGGTTTGATCGATACGCCACAGAGCTCCCTGTTGAAATTCTCCATAGGTAATATCTGGATTTCCTGGTTCAATAGCAGATTGATGGCCATCAGCACCCAAGGTTTTCCACCAGTCAGAATTAGTAATGCCATCAGAATATAAAGTTTGTGATGGGCCACCATGAGAGCCATTGTCTTGTGTACCTCCATAGATTTTATAGAACGGTGCTGAATCATCAACTGCCAACTTAAAATACTGTGTAATTGGCAGATTTCTAATATATTTCCAGCTTTTAGTTAAATCAAAACTTTCATATAAACCACCATCAGTTCCAAACAATACATAGTTGGGATCCGATGCCTTAAATGCCATGGCATGGCTATCGACATGTTTATTTTTTTCGTTCATGGTGTAGAAGGTTTTACCATGATCATCAGAAATCTGAACATAATTGTTCATTAAAAACAATTTACCTTCATGATGTGGTGATGCATACAGTTCTTGATAGTAATGTGGTCCTGTTCCACCAGATACGGCATCAGACTGCTTTTTCCACGAAGCTCCTCTATTTGTTGACATAAAGACGCCTCCCTTTCTCCGATCTAGTTCAATCGCCGCATAAATAACATCTGGATTAAAAGGAGAAATCGCTAGACCTATTTTACCTAAATTAGAACTAGGGATGCCCTTCTTTAACTTTGTCCATGTTTCGCCTCCATCTGTACTTTTATGAATTCCAGAGCCTGGCCCGCCACCTAAATAACCTGCTACAGTACGATGACGTTGCCAAGTTGCCGCATATAGCACATCAGGATTTCGAGGATCGATAAGCATGTCCGTAGCACCTACCCACTCATCATCACCTAAAGTCCGTTTCCAAGTCGTTCCACCATCAGTCGACTTATAAATACCACGTTCACCACCTGAAGTCCATAGCGGTCCTTGTGACACCACCCAAATGACATTAGAATCTGAAGGATGCACAATAATTTTTGAGATGTGCTCTGATTGCTTTAGCCCCTTATTTTTCCAAGAAGCACCATTGTCATGACTGACATAGACACCATCGCCAAATCCAACATGTCGACCACCTACATTTTCCCCAGTGCCCACCCAAACGGTATGAGGGTTATTAGGATCGATAGTTATGGCACCGATAGAATACGACGTCTGCCCATCAAAAATGGGTTTCCATGTGGTTCCTGAATTGGTGGTTTTCCATACACCTCCAGATCCAACAGCGACGTACCAAACATTTTCATTATCTGGATGCATGGCAATATCCGCTATTCGTCCTGAAGTAAACGCCGGACCTATATTCCGTAATTTAAGACCTGAAAAGGTTTTGTCATTAATGTCCTGACCATTAAGTGTTGGTACAGCGAAAACAAATAAAATAATGGTCAAAAGACCAAGTTTAAAAAATGACTTCATAGCAATTTAGTTGTTAGTTGTGTAAATGTGATTTTATGTTATAAAGATAATTCATAAATAAGTTTTTTTAGCATGCCCACACCTTCCTTTAATTGTACTTTTTCAATATATTCATCTGGGCGATGTGCCTGTACAATAGATCCCGGCCCACATATGACCGATTGAAACCCTTCATTGGCATATTGGCCTACTTCTGAGGCAAAGGCAACCGTGTTTAATTTGGAATTTCCCGAAACTCTTTTGATAAAATCTACGACGTCATCATCTTCTTTAGTATCCAAATGCGGTACCGGAGGATGATTCTCTATTGTGGTAATTGAAAAATCAGGAAAAACTTGTCGTAATTCAGATTCGCGCGCTCTACAATAGGCATTAAACTCTGAGACTATTTGGTCCACACTATCCATTGGAATAGTTCGTAAATCCCAATAAAACTTAGCCTTATCGGCAATAACGTTTGGTGCAATACCTCCATCGACCTGTCCAATATGTATGGTTGTATGAGGTGGTTGAAAACGATCATCGAAACGTTTCTCGGCGATAAGCGCATTCATTTTGTTTTCTAACCAAAGTATTAATCGCATCGCTTCATGAATGGCGCTTACCTCTTGCTTTATTCTACTGCTATGTCCAGCAGATCCATTGACATAAGTTTCTAGAATGTAAATACCTTTCTGCCCGACAATAGGTTCTAATAATGAGGGTTCGCCAATAATAGCATACTTTGGGGTTTCCTTATAATAGTCATTAAACGTTTTTGCCAATTCAGGACCAGCCAAACAGCCAATTTCTTCATCATAAGTAAAACCAAAATATATGGGTCGCTTTAAATGGGCTTTTACCATATCTGGAAGTGCCGCTAGGCAGCAGGCGACAAATCCTTTCATATCACAAGCTCCTCTTCCATACAATTTACCATCGCCTTTATCGGTGAGTGTAAAAGGATCCGTGTGCCATTCTTGGCCTTCTACAGGAACGACATCCGTATGTCCTGAAAGAATGACTCCGTCATCGGCCTCCGGACCGATCCTACAATGCAAAGAGGCCTTGGTCTTTTCGTCATTGTATAATAGATGCACGGTGACACCATAGGATTCGATATAAGTCTTTATCCATGTTATGATGTTTAAATTGCTCTCACCACCAAGTACTGGAAATGCTACTAATGTTTTAAGAATGTTTTCTACAGTCATATTAATTATAGTTTGAGGCTACAGCAATTACAAGTGCCAAGAAAGATAAACAAAGTAAACTTATAAATACTGGGAATATAAAACGAATCCATCGGTCTAAAGGAACGCGACACATACTTAGCATGGCAATTAGACCACCCAATGTAGGATTGATCAAGTTAGACAGTCCATCACCAATCTGAAACGCCAAAATAGTGGTTTGTTGTGTGAGCCCTAAGGACTGACCCAAAGGCAACATAACAGGCAATGTCGCCAATGCCTGCCCACTACCAGATGGAATGAAAAAATTAATGACCGTTTGCGATATGGACATGCCTATCGCAGACAAATAAAGCGGGAGACCTTGCAACATATTTGAGAGCTGATAAGATATGGTATCCCCGATATTACCCATTTCCATTATTACCTTTATAGTAGTAGCAAAGCCCACCATAAAAGCACCAGGTGCTGCAACACTAACGGCTTTTAGTAATGTATTACTCATGGTAGTGGCACTTACTCTAGTCACCAAGCCACAAAGTAGTGCGATCATTAAAAATACAGCCGAAAGTTCATTGATAAACCAATTTAAATTAAAAACACCATAAACGATAACAACGAGTCCAATGATAAAAATAGAAAGCACTAACCAATTACTCGTACTAAGGTGATAATCCTCAATTGGCTTAGACAGTGCCAAATTACTTGTTTCTAATCCTTGACCTAAACCTCTTTCTGGATGGTTAGTAATTCTTCTAAAGTATTTCACATTATAAAAGGCCATGACACTGAGTGCTGTAAAACAAAGACAGCTTCGCAATAAAGCTCCAGAAAAAATAGGCAACTCGGCAATTTTATGCCCCGTGCCTATGGTGTAAGGATTTATAGGAGATAAGCCAAAACCTATCGTCATGGCTCCAACTGAAATACCTGCTGCAAGAATTAAATCTCCATTTAAAGCAATACTTAAAACGGCAGCTATAGGAACTAAAGCGATATTATTTTCATAACCCACAGTGACACCTAATAGACCATATACAAAGGTCATAATTATGATGATGCTGTATTTGTGTTTTAAACCTAAGGTTTTAACAAGTGTCCCTACTGAATTTTCAATGGCTCTAGAGGTTTCCATAAACTCAAACATTATGGCGCCTGCAAGAACGATAAAAATGATTTCTGAAGCTGCTTTAAATCCTAATGGAATCGCTTTGAACATATCCAAAAATCCCACGGGTGTAGAAGAAACGACTTTATAAGAATCTGGCACTACCACATGGCGACCATCCAAAATAACTCTTTCATAAGTCCCTGCGGGAATCATGTAAGTCAAAAGTGTCATAAGGACTATAATGACAAATAATAACGTTATGGCATGGGGTATGCGATCTAAAAGACCTTTGCCTTTTATGTTTTGGTGCATAGAGTCAACAGCTATAGATTAGTATCCTGCGGCTTGTCCATCCTTTCGACTTTCTGAAGCACCGTGATACACTTCATTCTTATCATCCCACATAATGGCTTGGTAACCCCCGTAAATACCTCTAGCGGTTCCCATGCGATGTCCTTTGTCTATTAATCCTCTAATGGTTTCATAGGAAATCCCAGATTCTGTGCGTATGGTTCCCGTATTGGTAGTGGTCCGTCCCATTGGACTAGCACCACCAGTATGATCCCATCGCGGTGCATCACCAGCTTCTTGTAAATTCATCCCAAAGTCGACAAGATTCATTACAATTTGTGTATGTCCCATTGGTTGGAAATCACCACCCATAACACCAAAACTCACAAAAGGCTTTCCATCTTTTGTAATAAAGGCTGGTATGATGGTATGAAAAGGACGCTTTCCAGGTTCATAAGTGTTAGCCTGACCACGCTTTAGGCTAAACAGCTCCCCACGATCCTGTAGCATGAACCCTAATTTTGGTGGAACCATTGCAGAACCCATACCTCGGTAATTACTTTGAATTAATGAAATCATATTACCATCTTTATCGGCTGCAGTCATGTAAATGGTTTCTCCAGCTGAGATTTCACCCGCTGAATAGCGTCCAGCGCGCTCACCAATTTGCGCTCGTCTTTTATCTGCATAAGCATCTGAAAGTAGTTCATCAACAGGAACATCAAAGAAATCCATATCCGCGTAGTATTTTGCACGGTCTTCGAAGGCTAATTTCTTAGCTTCTGTAAACAGGTGTAGATGTTCTACACTACCAAACTCAATATTTGAAAAGTCATAACCCTTTAGTATTTGCAACATCTGTAGTGCCGCAATACCTTGACCATTTGGGGGTAATTCCCAAACATCATAGCCACGATAGTTAATAGATACTGGTTCTACCCATTCTGATTTGTGTGCTGCTAAATCCTTAGTGGATAGAAACCCACCTTGTTCTTTTATAAAATTAGTGATCGTCTTAGCGATTTCACCTTTATAATACGCATCTCGGCCTCCTTCTGCGATTTTTCGATAAGTATCGGCTAAATAGGGGTTCTTGTAGATTTCACCTTCCTTAGGTAAGGTTCCACCATTCTGAGTGATATAAGTGTCTTCGATATTGGGATAGCCTTGCGATTGAAAATAAGGCACACTGCGTTGCAGATACCAAGCAATCAACTCCGTTAATGGAAAGCCTTTCTCGGCATAATCTATGGCTGGAGCTAAAATTTCTGTCATGGGCTTCGAGCCAAACTTCTTGTGCAATTCGAACCATCCATCAACAGCACCTGGTACGCTTACTGGTAATGGCCCTAAGGATGGAATCTTAGACATGCCTTTTTCCTCAAAATAGGCTAAGGTTAAATCTTTAGGTGAACGACCACTGGCATTAAGGCCGTACAATTTCTGAGTCTTTGCATCCCAAACGATTGCAAAGAGATCACCCCCAATACCGCAACCTGTAGGTTCCATAAGACCTAAAGCTGCATTGGCCGCAATCGCAGCATCTATGGCATTGCCGCCATTTTTAAGGACATCAAGCCCAATTTGCGTGGCTAATGGATGACTCGTGGCCACCATACCGTTTTGTCCCAAAACTTCAGAACGTGTCGCAAAAGCTTCTCCTGTAATGCGATCTTGGGCGTTTCCACTAATTGCCATTAAGGAGACAAGTAAGACAAAATGGAATAGCTTTTTCATTTTAATCATATGCATTGCAATTTTCTTTTTTAAAATTTTAATTATAAAAAATAACGGGTTAATTATTTTGAATAAAAAACAGTCGATTTGACTGTTTCAACCGTAAACGTTAGAATGTATCGAGAATCGAATTTTAGGTATAAAAAACTTGGTTCTCGATACTTTTCCCTCCAAATCCCGATAACTATCGGGACTATCAGGAGGAAAACACTCGAACTGACAGTTTTCTGTCAATAATAAAATGTAATACTCAAAGGACAAAACATTAATCCTTATTACTATCGATGTATTCATAACCTTGATTAATACCTTTTTCCATAGCAGGAACTCCACGTTCCATCCAAACCGGTTTGGGCGCTCCCTTAAGATAATAATCAAAGAATTGTGACATTCTAATATTAAAATCAATACGATTTTGCCACTTTAAGGGCCAATGCGGTTCATCATTATAATTTAAGAACCAGGAGGGTTTTCCTAAGCGCCTTAAGCTCACAAAAAATTCGATGCCTTGATACCAAGGGACATGACCATCGGCATCATTATGCATAATTAATAATGGGGTATTGATCTTGTCGATATTGAAAATCGGTGAGTTTTCGATATAGCGCTGTGGATATTCCCAAGGTGTGCCGCCGATACGACTTTGGGTATGTTCATACTGAAATTGACGGCTTAATCCTGTCCACCAACGAATACCACCATAAGCACTAATCATGTTTGGCACGGGTGCACCGGACTCCGCAGCCTTAAAAATATCTGTTTTAGTGACCAAATAAGCGATTTGATAACCACCCCAACTATGGCCCTGTACACCGATATTGTCTTTATCTATAAAGCCTTTATCTATTAGCATCGTAATTCCGGGAATTACACAATTAAAAGCACTTTCACCAGGATAACCATCACGATAATGCACATCTGGATTAAAAATCACATAGCCGCGACTTGCATAGAATGGATAGCTAATAGTACTACGACCATAAGAAGGTGGGCGATGACGATACAAGCCATTTGAACTTTTCTCGTAGAAATTAACGATCATAGGATATTTTTTATTGGGATCGAAATTTTCGGGTTTGATAAGCATGCCTTTTAAGGGTTTACCATCTAAAGACACCCATTCTACCATTTCGGCTGTTCCCCAATTGTAGTCACTTTGCTGAGGATTGGCATCTGTAATTTGTTTTGGTGATTTAAAGCTAATATCCGAAGTCCATAAATTGGGGAATTCTGTAAAGGACTGTCGTGTAAATACTAAGCGCTTTTTCTTGTCGTTTTGTGCTAACCAAGGACGCTCATAGACATAAGGGCCTTCAATAAGCGTTTTTAAGCTTTCTTTTTTGGGGTTATAATTTGCAAAGCCTCCATATTTGTTGGCTTCATTAAAGGCGCTTAGTAGCCAAGCCTTAGAGTTTGAAATCGACCGTTCTTCATTATCTGTTTTTAAATAACGATAGCGCATTTGAGAGGCTCTTCCATTAGTAAGATTTTTAGATGCTCCTGTCTCAGGATCAAAAGCCCAAATATCAAAACGGTCGTAGATCAAGAATTTCTCGTCATTTTCTGTCCATCCTGCTGAGCCATAGCTATAAGGATCATCTGGGTAGTCGTGTAATTCGTTGTAAAATTGTCGTCCTTTTGTTAGTGCTGTATATTTCAAGGTCTTAAGATCATAAGTAAACCAAGTACTGTCTTTACGGCTGTAGCCATAGAGGTATTTTCCTTTCGGACTCATAGACATACCGCCGTAAATCTTTTTGGCTATAGCGGTTCGTTCTCCCGTATTAAGGTCAACGCGTTGTAAATCCGCTGGAAACTGGATGGTCCACTGAGACTGAAGTTGGTAAGGTGTTCGGTCTCCAATAATGGCATAATTACTATTCCCTTCATCACCATAGCTGACCATATCATAATCAGGGTCTGCCACCTGAATCATTTTATTTGTCTTGAAATCCCATAATGACAAATACGCCTTTTTCCTGTCGTTCTTTGTATCAATCTCTTGAACAGTATATAATCTGGGTTCATCGTAAGTCCATACTTCAACATTAACAATTTCCTCATCGAGTAAGGTGGTATCTTGTACTATTGGAGTCGTTCTTAAACCAAAGAATAAGCGCTCTTCATTTTTAGAAAACCGCAAAGCTTCATCACCGGAGACCAACAATTTTGAAGCATTATCTTCAGAGTTTACAATCAACTTCGCTTCGGATTCACCTTGATTCCAAGCATAAAGCTCTGGCTTTTTTATAAGACTTTTCGTAGAGTCTGCATCGACTATAAAACTGATACGCTTACCAGATTCTGAGATGCCCAATTGTGGATATTTGGTCTTATGGTGATTAGAAAGTAAAAGTGTTTTTTGTGATTTATCCACATCATAGTGATAGACTCCCCCTCCAAGACTATCCACGATTCCCGAAGTTGTATAAACGAGATGGCGTCCTTCTTTTGCTAATTTATAGGAATGCACAAATTTTAAAGTGTCCTCTATTCCGGTCGCTAGCTGCCTAATTACCAAATGAAAACCATTATCCTTTGATACCTTTTTTGGTTTCTTCTTTTTGACTTTTGAAGTGTCCTTTACTTTGGCCTTTGCTGTATCCTTTTTTGCAGGCTTTGGTGCTTCTAGCATATAAGCCACTATTCCTGACCATTTTTCTGGCATCTTATAGGATTTCACATTAGGAATCTTTTTCAATGATTTTCCATTAATATCATAGATCATCAAGGTATCCTTAGGTAAATTCTTCTTCTTAACCTTTCGTCTTTTCATTTCTCTAATAGAATCCTTCCATGCGTTAACTGCAAATACGGCATACTTAGAATCATGAGAAAACTGTCCACCTTTACTTCTTGGATAAGACATGACTTTATCACCTTTTATATCCAAAAGTTGGATAGTCTGATCTTTTTCACCTTTTTCCAAGTCGTAAAGTAAATGGTCTCCTGAATTTGAGATTTTCACATTTCGAATGCGATTCCATAAAGCCTTATCGTCATTCTGCATCACTTTTTTTTGAGCAAAGCCAGTTGTTATTACTGACAGGAAACATAGAAGCGTTAAGATTCTCATAGGGTCTATCGTTTTAGTTTTTATGTTCATCTCTTCATAGGTTTTTTAGGCAGATGGAATTCGCCGATTAAAAATACGTTCTGTTAGTATCTACTTAATTCTTTCCACTCATTTCATATCCACGTCCCGGAGTATATGGTGCACCAGCGTCCAATAGTTTTTGTTCCAAGGTCTTTAAGTCTTGGTTAAAAATGCGCTCCATTTTAGATTTAATAATTGCAATCTCATCTTTGGCAATGGCATAACTATCACGATGCGTTTGCGTAGGCGTTGCTGTAGAATATTTTTGTTGCCAACCAATAGATCCTAATCGGCTTGCTGGTGATGGTGGTTGGTCTATATCTAAGCGACGTTTAACAGGGTCCCCATACATAGCTAATTGCACCTCATCTAGTTGATCCTCAATAGCCTTAACGCTGGCCGATGATGTACCCATTGGTTGTTCGGCACGCTTAATCGCTGCTTTCATATATTTGAGTTTATTGCGAGATTCTGACATAAGTCTTTGAACAATACCCATATCCGCCTGCAGCTTAGACACGGCTTTTTGAAAAGCTACCTTCTCTGTTCGATCTTCTGCTGGCATTTCAACATTATTCAGTGCCTTAACTTCAAAACTTACTGGGCTGGAGAGTGAGGTCATATTACCATCTTCTAGTAATCCCATTTCAACTGTATAGTTGCCCGGTGCTACCAAAGTCCCCTCATCATTACCACTAAATGGATTATAGAATGATGGTTTATTGAGATTGATTGGGTTTTGGAGTGTATATCTTAAATTCCAATGAAAACGCTGAATCCCCTTTTTGGCAGCTTTAAACTCCTTCTTTACGACCTTTCCATTTGCATCCTTAATAGTGAATACTAATTCTGGCTTACTGTCATTGGTTTCAGCTTTTAGATTATCATAGTTAGGATAAGGTGTGTCTTTACCTTCCTTTATGAGTTCCTTTTCATTCTTTTGACGTTTATCTTTCAAGGACTTATAATCAGAATTATAATAATAAGTGATAACCGCCTCCGGACCAAGATTAGTGGCCGTGTAGAAATTATCCCCTTGAAAGGATTTACCTGGTAATCCCAATGGACTACTTTGTTCCCACATTAAAGCCGTGCGAATAGGATAAATTTTAGCTTCATCCTTTGGTTCTGAATTGTCTACAGTTCTCAACACTGAATAATCATCCATCACATAAAAGCCACGGCCAAAAGTTCCAAGTACCAAATCATGTTCACGTTCTTGAATGGCAATATCCCTCACTGCAATAGTAGGTAGTCCATTTTTTAGTTGTTTCCAGTTTTCACCTTGATTAGGCGAAAAGAAAACACCAAATTCTGTACCCACAAAAATCAGCTTATTATCAACGTGGTCTTCTTCAATGGCATAAACACTACCGCGTTCTGGAAGATTAGACTGAATAGCAGTCCAACTTTGTCCTTTATTTGAGGACTTGAATACATAAGGCTTAAAATCTCCATACTTATGATGATTAAAGGCCGCATAAATCACATTTTCATCGTGTTTTGACAGATACACACTGTTGACATAGGATTGATTTGGTGCGCCAGGAATGTCAGATATCTTCTTCCAGGTTTGACCTCCATCGTCTGAAATGTGAATGAGTCCATCATCAGTACCAGCGGCTAATAGATTCCTATTTAATGGTGACTCAGAAAAGGCGACGATACTTCCATAAAGTGATGTTGATCCATTTTTCATGACCGCATCAATACTTACCACACGATCATAGACTTTCAAGGTATTTCTATTAATTTGTTGTGAAAGGTCATCGCTAATCACCGCCCAACTATTACCATAGTCGTCTGATCTAAATACCTTTTCCGCACAGAAATATAAGCGTCCTGGGACATGTCTGCTCACGACTAAAGGAGCATCCCAATTGAAACGATAGTTGTTTTCCCCTTTTCGAGCTATGGGTTTAATCCCCACGGTTTCACCACTCTTTTTATCAAAACGGACGAGTCCACCATACTGCGATTGTGCATAGACTATGTTGGGATTATTGGGATCTATTTGCGACTCAAAACCATCACCTCCATTGGTAATAAACCATTCGGAATTTCGAATGCCGTGATTGGTCAATACGCGAGAAGGACCACCCAAACTAAAGTTGTCCTGAGTTCCACCATAAATATTATAGAATGGATAGTCGTTGTCTACAGCCACTTTATAAAATTGGGTGACTGGCAAATTCTTTTTAAAATCCCAGGTTTTGGCAGCATCGAAGGTTTCGTAAATACCACCGTCACAACCAACGACCCAATGTTTATTATTGTGAGGATTGATCCATATACAGTGATTATCGACATGTTTGGTATCTTCACCAACTAAATCAAAATTCTTTCCGCCATCATGGGTTACCGACATCCAGGTGTTCATGGAATATACCGTGTGCTCATCGACGGGGTCTGCAATAATTTCTTGATAGTAATTTCCGCTGGTGACATGAGAGCTTCTTTTTTCCCAGCTTGCTCCTCTATTTGTCGAAGCAAAAAAGCCTCCTTTTCCGTTAGCGGCTTCTACAATGGCATAGATGATTTCTGGATTGGCAGGCGATATGGCTAAACCTATACGCCCTAATTCCTCACTTGGTAAGCCCTTATTGATTTTTGTCCAGGTTTTGCCACCATCAACACTTTTATGCATTGCAGACCCTGGTCCCCCACCAACATAGGTAAATACATGGCGTCGTCTTTGCAATGTCGAAGCATAAAGTACATTAGAATCTCTGGGGTCCATCACTACATCATTGACTCCGGTATGTTCGTCAACTTCAATAATGGAATTCCAAGTTTTACCACCATCTTCAGTTTTATAAAGCCCTCTGTCGCCTCCTTTGCTCCATAATGGACCAATAGCCGCCACATAAACAATATCTGAATTTTCTGGGTGTACTATAATTTTTCCTATATGCTCTGAGTTTTTAAGCCCCATATGCTTCCATGACTTTCCTCCATCTAGAGATTTGTAGATACCATCCCCGTAAGCCACCGAGCGTTGGTTATTATTTTCGCCAGTCCCCACCCAAATCACATTATGATTATTGGGATCCATAGTCACACAGCCAATAGAATATGAGCCTTGTGAATCGAAAATTGGCTCATAGGTCACACCAGAGTTTACGGTTTTCCATACGCCACCTGAAGAGGTTGCGACATAATACTCAAAAGGATTGTTAGGATTAAACGCAAAATCGGAAATACGGCCAGAGGTTAAGGCTGGTCCTACATTACGCCATTTGAGACCTGAGATATTTAAGGTTTCTAAAGGTGTTTTTTCTTCTTTGTCTTTTTTAGATTTTTTTTGGGCATCACAAACTAAGTTGAAACTGAGCAATAGGCCCAGAACAACTAACGGGAATTTTTTCATAATGTAGAAATCTGATGGTTGGTTTATCGTTATTATTTTAATTAGTCAGTACCATAATCCATAAGGTTATCCTAATATATTTTAAATACAAGCTGATGGATTAATATGGTAAAATTCAGAGCTTCTAAATATAGCCCTTTTTGAAACAACAAATTACTAAGAGTATTATAAAATAATTTAAATTTTGAACCGTAGTTGATTAACAGTTTACCGATATGATGCTTTTTATCGTTGGGTTTATGCTACCAATTATGGCAACTAATGCGATGTTATTTTACTCCAACCACAATGCGTTCTATGATGTGTTTGGCTGTAGTTAGTTTGGACAAATCCTTGTAGATAGTTCCATTTTGTCCAGAATGATGACCATGACCTATTAATTCCATTAAGTAATACTGTTTTTCATCGTGCATATCAATAGTGCAACTAAAAACAATAGATGGTTGGCCCAGTTGTCCTGTCCCATTATGATAGACCGTATCATTAGGAAAATCGTATTCGGAATAGTAGGCATTATCATCAAAAGCTACGTTGATTTCTAATTTGAGCTTAAATCGATTTAACGGCTTTGTAGAAGTGTTGAAGATAAAATTATCAGTTATGGTGGCCCCCGTTATGGCATCTGGTAAAGGATCATCACTTGGGGGAACAAATAATCCATCGGCATAACTAACATTTCTTTTATGCGACCATACCGGTAAGGCATTGACACGTCTGTAACTACCGGAGGTTTCTTTATCCGCATCAAAATCTTTAAAATTGGTTTTATTCCGTCCTCCAAAAAATAGACCTTTTGCCGTAGCCTTAGAAACAAAAAGTGTTTCTACATAATTACCGTGCTCATCTTCTATCCAAATCGCCATTTGAGGATGCCAATAGTGTTCGGCGCGTAATACATCAATACTTAACTTCGTGGCGTTAGAGGTATTCATTTCTATTAAATGATATCGAGATGCATGCACTATTTGATCTGCAGAAGCTTTTAGTCGAGCTCCTGAATCCATTAAGGTGCTGAACGGTCGTAGTTGATAAAAGGCCCCTAAGAAGATCGCTAATGCAATTGAAGTGATGATAAGACTTATACCTTTTTTTGCATAGACTTTTAGTGAACGGAAATTATTCTTTAAATGCACGAAAATCCCAATCGAAAAGATAAAACCAAAAACGGTATGTAAAGTAGCGATAGGTCTTGAATAATCCTTAAAATAAGACCATACCCCTGTTGTAAATACTATTGTAAAACTTAGGGCAATCGATAGGCTTATAAGTCGTCTTAGCTTCATTTAAAAAGGGTATGGTGTAAGTTGTAAAGCGTAGTCATGCCTGAAGTGTTTTTGACTGCGCTCTATGCATTTTTACAGAAAACAGCTTATTGGAGAAATACTTCAATAGTCTTTAACCGATCTTCTATATATGATATCTGTTTTGCTTTGTTCTCTGGAAGTGCAAATTTTAGGGGTTCAAAGTCTGTTTTGTGAGCGACTTCTGTTTCTATAACTTTTAGCTCTCTAATTATGATTTTTAAGCTTTCTTCATCAGATTCACCGACAATATTATGGATGTCATAAGAACGTGCTTCAAATTTTGGTGATGTGGATGTTTCCATTTTTGCCTTAAGGGAGACAAGGTGGTTTCTTAGGTCTGAAATAACCTTTGCTTCCCCAAATTTGGTTTGGGCACCTCTGCAACTCGAAGGGGCACATCCTGATGTCGAGGTTTCGCTTTTTGAATTGTTTTCTTTACAGTTTTCTTGTTGATTATTGCTGGATTGTGCATCGACCGACCAACTAAAGAGGATAGCCATTACACCTAACAATAGTGGTTGTAAGGCTTTAGGATTTGACGTCATAAACATGGGTTTTAAAATAATATTCACCCACTAAGACGCAATGGTCAAAAAATGATGCAAAAAAATCAACAACATTTAGAATTGTTGGAATAACAAATAATACTTCCTCTCCCACCTCTTTCGATGTTACAACAGTTTGCGAACAAGTCCTTTAACTTTAACCGTCCACGTTGTATTTTAGAACGCACTGTAACGTAATTCATATCCAGTTGCTGTGCTATGTCCTTTTGAGAGACACCCTCTAGCTCATGAAGTCTAAGTAACAAGGCATAATCCTCCGGTAACTGTTCTATGAACGGTCTAATGCATTGGCTTAATTCATAAATTGTTGAATCCGTAACGGCCGTCTCTTCTGCAAACTGTTCTTCTAAAGCATTTAACTCTAACTTCTTTTTTCTGTAATAATCTATAATCGCGTTTTTTGTTATAGCATAAACCCAACTTTTTAAATTCACAATCTTATCTAAATCGGATTGCGATAACTTAAAAAACACATCCTGAAGTAGGTCTTCGGCATCTAATGCATTATTAATACGCTTATTGATATAGCCGAAAAGCGGGTTGTAAAAATTCTCAACGGTATCCTTCATCATATGATAAATTTACGAAATAGTACTATTTTAATAAGACGGTAAAACTTAAAAATGATGCATCATTTCTTTTTTAGTTGGAAAATGATCTAGACACATTTTATTTTTATTCCGTCATCGAATAGTACGCATGCAGATTTCTGGACTAAAGTAGTTGTCTTAATTTTTCTGTGACCTCATCTTTATAGGTTCTACCTATGGGGATATCGCCATGAGCATTTTTTATGGAATAACTATCGAATTTTAAAATGGCAGCGGTATTTATAATAAAGGAGCGATGGACTCTAAGAAATTGTTCTGGTAGCAAGACTTCAAATTTTGATAAGGCCATTAAACTGATATGCGTCTCTATCGTTGTGACAATTTTTATATGGTTTTTGATAGCTTCAATATGTAAAATGGTTTCGAAATCTATTTTTTGATAGGCTCTGTTGGTCTTTACAAAAATGTAATCTTGATCTGGGTCTGTTGTTTCCTCTAATTGTTGCAATACGTCGGGCTGATTGTGATTACCATTGTTTAATTCTGGAAGCTGCAGTTGCTTTTTAATACGACTTACGGTCTGCAAAAAGCGATTGAGTCCAATGGGTTTCAGTAAATAATCCACAACATCTAACTCAAAACCTTCTAAAGCAAATTCACGATGTGCCGTTGTCAAAACCACAAGGGGCTTCGTTTTAAGCATTTTTATCATGTCGATACCCGTTATTTTAGGCATTTGAATATCCAAGAACAGTACATCTACTTGCAACTGGTCTAAAGCCAAAAAAGCTTCCACGGCACTGTGATAAATCCCTAAAATTTCAAAATCAGGGATATGAGACAAGTGAGTTTCAATGACCTTAGTCGCCATTTCTTCGTCATCAACAATAATACATTTAATGGGTTTTTGCATAATAATCTCAGCTATGGTCTAACTCTATCATTAATGATATTTTGAACGTCGTGTCCTTTTCAATATTTAAAGTATGTCGGTCTGGATACAAAATATCTAAGCGCTTCTTAATATTCTCTAAACCTATACCCGACTGAATACTTGGGTCATTATCCTGATGGGAATATGAATTCTCAACCGAAAAGTAAAGTATGCTGTTTTGAGTGTCTACGTTTATAGTTATAAGAGACGCTCCTTCTTCTTTGGCAGGACCATGTTTAAACGCATTTTCTACAAATGGGATTAATAAAAGCGGAGCGATTTTAAGATAAGGTGTCAGTTTTCCTTTTGAATAGCTAAAGTCTAGTTTGCGGTGGTAACGCAAGCGTTCTAACTCAATAAAACTATCTAACATTTCTATTTCCTTAGAAAGTTCAATGGTTTTGGTATCACTGTCATAGAGCATATAGCTCAATAATTCTGAAAGCTTTACAATATAGTCTGCAGCACTTTTGTCATTAGATAAGACCATACCATAAATGTTATTTAGAGTATTGAACAAAAAATGAGGCTGCATCTGATTCTTCAGATACTTTAGCTCTGCTTGTACCTTTTGTTCCGCAAGTATCTGATTGCGTTGTTGTTCGTATACATAATTTTGAAAAAATTTAATGCCTAAAACCAATGCCGCAATATAAACTAATTCTAAACCTTTGTAAACAAATTTACTTATAGGGTAAGGATCCGTTCCATCTAAAATATAGGGATTAACCACATAAGAACTCACCAAATATAAAAGCATTCCAAAGACCATTACACTTAAGAAGGCAGAACTAAAAAATTGCCAATAATGTTTTCGGTATAAGAAACGCGGCATAAGACCATAAGCAATGGTATAAGAAGAGACAATTTTTACAGGTAGCACAAGTCCTTCGAAGGCCGCCCATTGCCAAAGTTTAAATTCGGGTTGTGTCACTATATTCACAAATACAAAAAATATAGCCCACAATAGCCAATATAGTACATGGCGACTAATGCGCTCCCAAGACCATGAATCGTATTTTTTCAAAACATTCATCTTTTAAAAATAAGAAGTTCATGATACAACTACAATCCTTTATGACGAATGCTAAAGGAAAAAGGACGAATGACCAAACCAAAGGTTAAATGAATGATGGGTGTTCGTTTTTAAGCCTTTTTTAAGAGTTTCTTCTTTACGTAACGTATTTACCAGCATTCGTCCTTTTTGTCACTTTACTGTTTATCAGCAAATTATGTTTGTGTGGTCAATCAAAAACAATCTAAAATTTAAGTTATGATACATCGCACATTACTACTGTTGGTTTTCATTATAAACAGTATGAACCTTTTCGCTCAGTACAATATTCAGGGTACAATCCAAGATGAACAAAATGGAGTTTTACCATTCGCTAATGTCATTTTGCTTTCAGAAGCAGGATCTTTTCAAAAAGGCGAGATTTCAAATAGTGATGGTGAATTCACCTTAGAAGCTATAGATGCTGGGAACTACGTCCTAACGATTTCGTCTATGGGTTTTAAAGACTATAAGCAAGCTATTACACTGAATGATCATCTTAACCTAGGGGTCATTACGATGGTTGAAAGTTCTGAAGCTCTAGAAGAGGTGACGGTAATTGGTAAGAAAGCTCCATATGTTCGGAAAGCTGACCGTACAGTGGTTAATGTTGCAAGTTTACCCACCGCAGCTGGCGGGAATGCCCTTGAACTGATTGAAAAATCACCTTCAGTAGGCTTAGATCGCGTCAATGGCAATATCGTCCTTTTGGGTCGTGAAAATGTAATGGTTTTTATTAATGGTGAGCGAACCAGGCTTAATGGAAGTGAGTTAATGCAGTATTTAGAATCAATTCCTGCTGCCAATATCACTTCGGTAGAATTGATAAATAGCCCTCCCGCAAGCTACGACGCAGACGGTACCGGAGGCGTTATAAACATCGTCACCAAGAATTTCGAAACGGATGGTGTTACAGGTAATCTAAATACATTTGGTGGCTATGGGGAACGCGGTAAATATGGTGGGTCAGCAACGTTTAATTATAAATCAGGCAACTTAAATGTCTATGCCAATGGTTCGCTTTCCCATAATTATACCAACCAAAATTCAGATATTAATTCTGCTGTTCAGTTTAATGCTGGAGAGTTGCGTTCTAACCAAGAAAGTAAGCGCCCCGCCTTCTTGGGCAATTATGATGGTAAAATTGGTCTGGCCTATGATTTTAACGATACTACTTCCATAGATGTTTTCGGATCTTTTGCACGTCGCCGTTGGGAATTGGAAGCAGAAACGACAACAAACTATACGGGTGATATTTCACCGATCCGTAATGATTTTCTAAGAAGCAGTGAAACCAATACCACCAACCAATACCATCTTAGTGCACATCTTGAGCAGAAGCTCAAAAATGGACATTTACTGTCTGCCGACTATGATTACTTGAGTTTTGACATTAATAATCCTTCAACTTACAGATTACAGAACTTTGATTTAGAAGGCGAATTGGATAGCGAACTAAGCTTTAGTACCACACGGGAAACCCCTTTACGATTTAATGTGGCACGATTAGATTACAAGGGCAATACCGATAAAGATATCAACTTTGAGTTAGGAGTCAAGCTTACACATTCGACCATTCAAAACAAAACTGCTTATATTGACGACAGTGGTATGGCGGTATCAGATAACTTGTTGACTGACGCTATCGACGTAGATGAGAGGATCTATGCGGGCTATCTGTCTTTAGATGGTAAATTGGGAGAGAAATCTACATTTATTGCAGGTTTGCGTTACGAATATTCTAGTTTTGAACTCTTGTCAATGAGGGATGAAGTGAATCGAAAAATATCAAGAGTTTTTCCGTCCTTGAGCTTTACCCATAATTTTTCTGAACATAGTAATCTCACCCTAAACTACCGTGAGCGTATTGCACGAGTTGGTTTTCAGGTCTATGCTCCTGCGTTTTTCTTTTTTAATCCTTACACCGTTTTAACAGGAGACGCTCAGGTTTTACCCAATATTAATCGCACTTTGGAAGCAACCTATAATTATAAATCGTTCTTTATGTCACTGAGCTATTTTGACGATAGTAATCCGCTTGCATTTGCCATACCTGTGCTCAATCAGGAAGAAAATTTATTACTCTTAATATCTGATAATATTGAGGATAGAAAACAGCTTGGACTTAATTTAGGGTTTCCCATAAAGTTTACCAATTTTTGGAGTTCTCAGTACAGCTTTGGTGGGTATTGGAGAAGAGATGAAATTGATATTCAGGATATCAGAGTTACAGAAAGTAATCCCTTCTTTAACATTGATGTGTCACAGGCTTTTCAGTTACCTAAAAATTGGTCGTTAGAACTTAGTGGGAGTTGGGATTCCAAGACCTATCAAGGTACGATATACTATCCTGAACGCGCTGCACTGAATTTCGGTATTCAGAAGAAGTTTAAAAATGCTACATTGGGATTGTCTTGGACGGATATATTTAATTCGGGTTCGTTCTGGAATCCTATCAATGATTTGCCTGATCGCGGGATTTTTTACGACTGGAATTATGAACTTGAAGGCAGTATATTACGACTGTCCTATACCTATAACTTTGGTGGTCGCCAAGTTAAGGAGTCTAGGAGTTCTGGAGCGAATGATGTCTTAGACCGTGTGAATTGACAATGGTATAGTTGAAAGTTATGATCTATTGTAGCATCTTGAAATGGGCTTAATATATGATTTCATATCCTGTAAATTCAAACCACCAAATTTGCTTTTTCATTGGCAATACTAATTTCCACCGTACTACCGGAATTAAAGTTTAAATAGTCTGCTTCAATACCGTCGCTAAAAATAATACCCTTAGTTGGCATCTGGGATTCTATGGTTAATGGCGCTTCTTTGGTAATGATACCATAACCAATAGTTGTTTGTGACATTTTGCTCAAAAAAGGCTCTCTGACCACAAAAATAAGCTGATCGGCATTCCATTCTAGGATGTTACTGTAAAGGTCTGGATTGCGATGGTGATGGATATTGATATTATTTGCCATATTAAACACTGAACTCAACCAGCCTGTGGAACCTGCACCAGTGGAAACAATAATACCACTGGAAGATTGCTGCTCTTCGCGATTGTCAAAGCTAATCTTATAGCGCGACGATACATGTGAATCCGCACCAATATAAAAATCGTTAAAAGCCAATAAACTTTGGCCATCATTTAAGGTGGCTTTGGCCATGGTGACTTGAACCGTATCAAAGGGGCCATTCATCATCTGCTTCATAAGGCCGCTAAAAGCTTCTGGTCGATGCTTTAGCAAGATGCCATCGTAACGCTCCATATCAGGATTGATGCCAACAATAGGCAGGCCGTTGACATACTTGGCGGTATTAGCGACCAAACCGTCTTGACCAATAACAACAATAATATCCATTTCTGTGAATATATAAGTAGGCAAAAACGAACGCTGAATGATTTTTAGTTTCAGGCCTTTAGGCACGGAGGTTTTTAGAATCTCTAGAGATGCGTAAAACTGTTGGTGCTCTTCCTCTAAATGGTTGAAGTCGCCACCAGAACTTTCAATATAAAACTTGGCTTGAGCTTTAGAGTTAAACCGTTCTATAAGTTGCTCAAGCCTCGTTTTATCCCTTATGATAATAATGCTCTCAAAATTCATGGCTTACGGTCTTGCGATTGAGTAGCGCTTCTAACAATTCAGGTGAAATGTTTAAGTTTCCTATTTTATCGGCATTCTCGGCCAGTTCCCTAAAACCTAGAGCGATATTGTTGCTTGGGTCATTGCCATTATTGGTTAAAGCCATCAGCGTTTTCCAATCTAGGTTTTGGTAAGGTTTCAAAGTGGCATTGAGCATATATTCTTTGACATCGGCTTCTTTTTTCTCATTATTGACCTGAATATCAATAAGTGTTTTCTTTTGCTCTTCGAGTGAAATATTAGAGGCCATTTCCATTTCCTTAAGCTTCTGTTCGTTCTCTTGCTTTACCACATCAGTTTCCATTTTCTTTTCAACAATTTGCTTTTGTTTCTCCTCAACAGCGATTTCCGTGTTTAATTCACTTTCCTTAATGATGCGTTCTTGTTCTACTGCAAAATTTCGACGCTCGTATATGGCCTGATCCGCTTCTTTCTGCAGAGCCTCCCTAGTCTTGGCTTCTAAAGCTCTCGCCATTTTAGGATCTGGCGTTACGCCTAAGACATTGACACTCAAAATTTCCAAACCAAGCATGGCAATGGTTGTGGACTGCTGTACATTAGAAAAGATTTCGTTTTCAATCTCCTCCAATTGTCTTAGAGCCTCTTTAAGATTTAAACGCTGAATAATTGAAGAACTGGCTGTTTGGGCTTCATTGATGATACGTTGTTGTATTTTTTCATAATCACTTTTTAGATATTGTTTGTTGCGGTTTACCGTAAAATCCAAGGTTTCAGCCAATTGCTTCGGATTGGTAATCTTATAGGTGACTTGCCCTTGTAAGGTGACTTCTTGATAATCTTTTGTGGTTTCATTAAACACAAATTGAAAATCATTACTCTGCATGGGTATGGATACTATAGATGAGTTTGGTGCGAAATAAAAAAATGCCAAACCTCTACCCTCTTTTCTAATTTTGCCGTTTTGATAATGAATCACGTAATTCATTGAGTCAAATTTGATGTAATTTATTCCAAACATAATATGAAGATTTAAATGTTATTTGCGTAATTATAACACAAATATAAAATGAAATAAGTTCAGAACCTAGAATTATTTGTGTTATTTTTACACAAATAAATTATAACACTGATTTACAGAGTATTATATTTCGAAGATAATCCCCTCTTTCTTAAGCTGGAAGTAACGCTTTTGGTTAAACTGAAATAGATTGGCTGGTCGCCCAGAGCCTTTTGAGACTTTTTCATCGAGCTCGTCGAGAACATTGAGACCGACAATCTTTTTTCTAAAATTACGCCGGTCAATAGGTCTGCCGAGTAGTGTTGTATAGAGTTTTTCTAAGTCCGAAAAGGGGAATTTCTTATCCAAGAGCTCAAAGCCAATAGGTTCATAGGTAATTTTTCCTTGTAACCGTTGAATGGCCATATCCAAGATGTCCTTATGATCAAAAGCAAGTTCAGGCAATGCCTTAATATTAAACCATTGTGCTTGTTCGGCATCCGTCGACGCATGGATCTTGAAGGCGTTGGGACGTATAAGACCAAAATAAGCCACAGACACTACCCTACCTCGGGGATCGCGCTCAGTCTTTCCAAAGGTGTATAGCTGTTCTAAATAATTAATTTTTACCCCAGTCTCTTCGTGTAGTTCGCGCTCAACCGCCTCTTCAAGAGATTCATCATTTAAAACAAAACCACCCGGAATAGCCCATTGGCCTTTATAGGGGTCGTATTTTCTTTTAATCAATAAGACAGATATGTCCCCTGCCTCATAGCCAAATACAACCGCATCTACAGATAATTTAATTAATTGCTGACTCATTATGTGTAGTAATTACACAAATATAAGTAATTAAACTTAAGTTAATGCAATAAGATCAAATCATCGATATGTTTTTAGGATGTCGGTATGCACCCAATATATATCCTGGTTACTGGTGTAGAAGAAGTATTTACCGTCCTTAGAGACGAACGGGCACAATTCATGACCTTCTGTATTTATGGTATTCCCCATATTTACTGATTTGGTCCAGGTACCATCGTCATTTTTAAAACTAATGTAGAGATCACCACGGCCTAAACCTTCTGGTCGATTTGCACAAAAAATGATATACGATTCATTAGGATCAATAAATACATCAGCCTCATAATGGGGCGTATTTATGGCTTCACTAAGGCGTTTTGCTTTTTGAAATTCATTCTGCTCCATGGGAGAAGCGTAAATATCAAAATTATTATCGGCTCGGCTCGATGCAAAGTACATGGTACCGTCATTCGTAAACGATATGTAGTATTCGTCGGCTACCGTATTGATGTTCGGTCCTGCATTAATAGGTTCTGACCATCCATTGGGCGTTCTTTCAGCGTACCAAATATCATAATCTTTGGACTCTCCTTTACCGTCTAAAGCACGCACGGATATAAAATACAATCGGTTTTCATCGTTGGATAGAAAGGGATCATTATACCCATAGCGCTCATGCACAAAAATGGTTTTTGGAGTTGTCCAGTTATTTCCAACTAATTTTGTATAGCGAATTTCTTCTTTTCCATTAATCGCAACACCGTAGAAGAATTCAGTGGCCTCTTTATTGAATACCGAACCAAACTCATATTCATCTGCTGTCGAAATAATACCGGGGGCAAATTTTTCTGGAACTACGGATGGAGGGGTTTGTTTAAGGTATTTGAGGTCCTTATCTATTCCATTTCCACTAATGGAAAAAAACAAAATCAAAAGAATGTAGCTACTGAGTTTCATAAGTTTTAAACGCTGATCCTTCAAATATAGTGCAAAGATGAACTATTCTAAACTTATAAATTGATTATAGTGATTGTAACGCTCAAAAATTTGTTCCACGTAAGCTACAGGTTCTGAACCTCTTACATAGCCGTATTTAATAAAAGGTTGATTATAATGTTTTGGTAGGCTCAGTGCTTTTATCATTTGGTCCACATGGCCGGTCCAGATATGGGGGTTTAAGTCATTTGCCTCAGCAAGTCGTTGGGCATCTAGTACATGTCCATAACCACAGTTATATGAGGCTAAAGCAAATTTTATCCGGTTGTGTTCATCTTCAATATGATCAAAGTAGCTGTACATTTGATACAAATAATTTGTTCCTCCACGCAAGCTCTCTAAAGGATCGGAAATATCTTTAATCCCTAAAGACTCTGCTGTAGCCGGCATGACTTGCATCAAACCTTTTGCGCCTGCCCAAGATTGTGCACTTGGATCAAATCGCGATTCTTGATAGACCTGTGAAGCTAATAGTCGCCAATCCATACCTATGCGTTCTGCATGGGTTTTAATATGCGCATCGTATTGGCTAATCTGATTGTTTTTCAGGCTGTAATAATCACTTTTAATACGTCTATTAAATGACCGTTTGTTTTTAAAGTATTTGTTATAGATGACTTTATATGCCGTTTTCTTTTTCTCTTCTTTGATCCAATTATCAACCACTTCCCTGAACTTTACGGATTTAGTTCTAGTGACCCATGCTATGCGCTGGGAAAAAGAAATCGGCACATCGATATTTAATATGGGTTGGTTAGACGCATTTATTTTAGCTAAATTTTCGTCAGCAACGGTATATTTAATCTTACCCTCTGCCACCATATCTATTATTTCAGGTGTGGTGAGCTTACTATCCAATGTGTCAACGATAATCTCCCCTCCTATCTCATTGGATAAACTTAAGATACGTTCGTAGTATGCCGAATTTTTCCTTATGGAAACCGTATCGTCTATTAATTCTATAGCATCATGGATGAGATGTTTTTGTAGTGTACTCCAAGACATCTGACGATAATTATCGGGCTTGCGCTGTACGAGGACTTGCTTTGTAAGGTATAGGTGTTCTGTAAAATCCACTTCCCATTTGCGCTGATTGGTAATGGTCATGCCATGCGCAATGAGGTCAACATCACCTCTGTTAAGGACTTCGAATTCCGAGTCTAGATCATTGGAAATTACCAGATCGAGCTCTAAATTGAGATGATCGGCTAATATATTGAGGAGCTCGTATTCAAAGCCCATGGCCTGTCCTTTATAAAGGAAATAGCTGGTACTACTATAGACCACTAAAGCCCTTAAAACGCCATCTTTTTTGATGTCCTCTAAATCGCGGTCCACAGAATTAGCTACAATAGGATTATAGTCGGGATCTACATCTAATGGCGCTGTATTCTGCTGTCGACAAGAGCTAATTGTTAGGGCAATTAGTACAAGTAGATATGGTTTCAGCGTCGTCTTCACGTCATCTAAATATAGGAATATTTGAGAAATGAAGAAAAAATAGTGCTATGCCACACGTTTTATGGCTTATAAAGGATAAAGCATTGCATGTTTCTTTTTAGCGATTATGGACAATCAATTACTTTATGTTTCATGCAATGCTTGGTCCAATTTACGCACTTAAATCGATTTATTAAATCACGATTTTAACCTATTAGTTTGCTATTTTAACTCAAATTACTTGATGTATCCCAATAAAAAACCCTGATCGTTTCCAATCAGGGTTTCCACTAACTAAATCAACCTAAAAACTTAACTAAAGGAATCACTTACAGGTGCTATAATTAAACCTTTATCTTATAATAGGCACCTATATATGTAACAACAAACGTTTAAAATCTCCTGAAAAAATAATTGAATATGTCAGGAATATTAAATCTGTATAAAGTTTTCAGCAAACTCTTGATTGATGATTATAAATGCTTTTGCTTTGCAAAAAAATAACTATGACCATTTTTGTCGACATGGATGACGTGCTAGCTTGTACCTACGAAAAGCACATCGAATTATACAATAAAGATTATCAACAACAATTATCCCTAGCAGAGATTGTTTCTGGTGAAGTTTGGCAAAACGTGCCGGAGCAACACCAAAAAAGTATACGTGAACATGCCAGCCAGTTAGGTTTTTTCGCAGATTTAGAGCCGAAGAAAGATAGTCAGCAGGTAATGGAGGTCCTTTGTCAAAAGTACAATGTTTACATTGCTACAGCCGCTACTCAATTTCCGAATTCATTGAAGGAAAAAAGTGTATGGCTAGATCAATACTTTCCATTTATTACTTGGCAACATCGTATTATGTGTGGTCACAAGCACATCTTACATGGCGATTTATTAATTGATGATCGCAGTTATAATCTGAAGCATTTTAATGGTGATACTTTTCTATTTGATTCACCACACAACCAACACGAAACCAATTATACTAGAGTTTATAGTTGGTTAGACATCGCAGAACGTCTATTATAGCAGCTGTTATCCCAAATAAAAAACCCTGAATAAATCAGGGCCTTTTCGGATAATTAACAGTGTATGTTGACTTACTTTGTCGATTCAATATGTTCTGGCAATACAATATCTTTGTAAGCCACAAGCATACCGTTTTCTTTTTTGGTTTGTAGAATTCGTCCCTGATTTCCTTTTCTGGCCAATTGTTTTCTGCAGCGTTTTGTGAGTAAAGGATCGTTATCAAATAATAAAGATTCTAACTGTTGTTCTGGTTTTGCTTCTTCCTTTATAATCGGAAATATCTGTTGCATTTGGTTATAACGTCTGTCGCCGCCAGGTACAAAGGTGTAGAATGTATATCTCCCATCAGCATCAGTTTTTACCCAACTTCTGTGAAACACATAGCGTTGGTCTCCTGCGCGTCTCAAATCAAAATCACCATCTTCATTGGGTTGTTCAATATAGATAATAACATCCTTTGCTGGTGTAACGCCATCACTCTGGTAAATAACTCCCGTTAACTTTAGCTTATTAGCTTTAGATCTAAAATCTGGAATGGTATCTGTATGATTCAATTGGTCTTCTACTCGATCGTAAATGGGACTGTTTTGTGCAGTTAGCGGATTAATCGCACTGTAGAAACATATCAAACAAAACGCGATGATAAGATTTTTCATGGGTAATAAGGATTTGGGTTACACCAAAAGTCTTGTAAAAAATTCCTAAAGCCTTAAAAATCACATCAATGTTCAAATTTTGCGATGAAATGGAGAAGCATGCAAAAAATAACGATGAAATACACCCATTGTAAGGATCGCAAATCGCGATTAAAAAACAGAGACCAGATATCTAATGTAGATAGAATTGTAGGAAAAAAAGAGTTAAAATCATCAATTTTATGACCTAAGATAAACGTGAAATGCCCAAAAAAACCAAAAAGTATTTTATCGGTAAAATGCGCATTTTATCCAGTAAATACGTAGTTTATCCGATATTTATGCATTTTAAGGGTTAAAAAAAATTGCGAAAAAAGGTGAAATTTTGTTGTTTTTCTTATAATTTTGTATAGTTTTGTCTCCATTAGTCCAAATCAATACTATAAATATGAAAGCAAAACTTACTTTACTGAGCGCCTTATTTTTCCTTGTCATGGGAATTGGCAATGCTCAAAATGGTACATCTAAAAAGAAAAGTGATAATTCACTAAGTATCATTAGTGGTAAAGTCAATATTTCAAAATATCACAGTCGTGAGCAGTTAGATGACATGTCTAAAGGCGAATTATTGACCTTATATATAGAGCGCATAGAAGTTATTGTAAATATCTTACCAAACATCGCCTTTGCTACCAAGCCAGGTGTTACCATGAAATCTTTAGGTATTCCAGAAACTAAGGAAAACAGAAAAGCTTTAGAAGATAATATTGAAGCTTCGGATGATTATTTCGAAAGTACCGTTGAGTTTCAAACCAAAATACTACCGTATTCAGATACAAATGATTTGATAGCGGCCATATTATTCTATGAGTCCACCTTAAAATCGCTTCATACATATAACGATTTCAAAGAAGATTAATCTATAAAATTTATGTTTTGAACCTCGCTTTTTTGGCGAGGTTTTTTTTGTTTTCAAGGTATTGATTAGCAATCTATTAATCATTATCCGATCTTATTTTCTCTTAAATTTTAATCAATTTGTAGGAAAATTAATAACCATCTTTTAAAATTGTGTATTTCATCGATATTTTCTTGTATTTCATAGGATTTATTCCTATGTTTGAAGCTATTAGTTGAAACCCTATAAAATCTTACGAACGAATTTAACTACTATGAAAAATTTTATACAAACCGCGCTTATTTTTCTATTAGTGTTAAGCAGTTGTTTTGCACAGCAGGAGAAAGGAATTATTGGCTATAATAATTGGCTGGATTCATGGACGGAGTTTAAACCTAGTCAACCTGATTATGGTGAGCCTACTCAAATCTTGAGCGGGAAGATTACAAAAGATACCAAATTACTTAAGCGGGATGTCTATCTGCTTCTAGGCGATGTTTTTGTTACAGATAGTGCAACCTTAACGATAGAGCCAGGTACTAAAATCATTGGGGATTTTGATTCTAAAGCCTCATTAATTATTAGTAAAGATGCCAGAATAATCGCTAAAGGTACAGAAACTGACCCTATAGTTTTTACATCGAGTAGAGATAACAAAAAGCCAGGTGACTGGGGAGGTATATTCATTTTAGGCGATGCCCCATTAAATACTTATGGGGAATTAGCATCTTTAAACTATGGTTTGCGTCCATCATCGACCGAGAATATCGCTTATGGCGGCTTTAATATCGAAAGTAACTCAGGTGTTCTAAAATATGTAAGAATTGAGTTTGCTGGTAAGCGAACCAAAAAATATGGCTACCTGAATGCATTGACTTTGGCTGGAGTCGGCAATAAAACTATTGTTGAAAACGTCATGGTTAGTTACAGTGCCGGCAATTCATTCAATATCCTTGGTGGATCTGTCATCTTAGAAAAACTGGTGTCTTACAGATCTAAGAGTAATGACTATGAGTTTAACTATGGGACGCAGTGTCAGTTGATCAACTCTCTTGCTGTGAGATCACCATATATTTCTAGTGCAAATGGATCGCGCACTCTGGTTGTAAAATCCTATGACAATAAGGAAGAAGCCGATACTTCTAAAAGACAGACCTTTGTAAATGCCGAAAATTTGACCTTGCTAAATGTTTCTGATGATATAAAATCGGATATGGAAATGGGTCTAGTGCAAGAAGCCATTTACATCGGTGCAGATGCCTCCTTCGCCATTAATAAAAGTGTGCTATCTGGATTCTACCCTGCGGTCATCTTAGATGATATGATCAAGTTAAATAACGAAAACCTTGAAAAGATACAATTTACAAGAACATATTTCAATAACTGTAAAGGTAATATTTTCAGAAAGGGATATACCAATAACGACGATTTGGAAAGTTGGTATGGTAGCAGAGCTTTCGATAACCTCTATGCGAAAGGTTCTGATGCTGAAACTTTCATAGACGTAAAGAGTAGTAGAAATCCTGATTTCAGGTTACAAGTAAATAGGATTATCGCATCCAATGATTTCATTGACGACGACGATGATGACGATGACTAATAAATTTTAACAAAAATACCCCAAGAGCCTATAGGTTAAAAAATTACAGCTTAGAACCATGCCCCAATCGAACAAACTAAATAAGCCGCTTATTACGTTTTTCCTTGTTTTGGCTTTTCTTTTTCAAGAACAAGCCTATTCACAATTGGTTATTGGTCAACCTACGCTAGGTTTTAGCCAAGCATGCGCTAACGACGATTTTAATTCATTCAGTGCTACATTTGTATTCTCACCAGAATCAGCATTAGATGTATCCAATCAGTTCTTCATAGAACTATCTGATGCAGATGGAGATTTTTCTGATCCCGTTGTGGTCTATACCGCTTCGCCTGGATGGATAACGACATCTCCTGCCACAGTGGATTTCCCAATACCAGATACTGCATCTGGCGAAAATTATAAGATTCGAGTTAAAAGTACCTCTCCTGTGGCCACGAGTACTGCATCAGAGAATTTTGCTGCTTACTACAAACTACAAGACTCTCCATTTACTATTAATAATCTTGTTTCTACCGGAGCTTATTGTACGGGAGGTAGTTATCTTTTAACCATAGACAACCCTGGCACCGGAAATAATGATTCGCCATTGAATTACCCATCTTTAACATTCAATTGGTATAAGGAAACCAGTGAAACGACTGCCGTTTTTGTTGCTCAGGGCCCTAGCCTTTCCGTTAGTGAAGAAGGCACCTTTTTCGTAGAAACGAATTATGGAACTTGTACATCTAATTCCTTCTCAAATAGAGTGACAATAAGTGAAGCCAGTGCTTCAGGAGAAGCCGATGCCACTATTGCATCTAGTTTAGGAAACCCCTATTGTCCAGAACAAGGTTTAACCACATTGAGTACCATTGGTGGTAATAGCTATCAATGGTTTAAAGATGGTATAGAAATCCCTAATGCAACAAGCCAAATGTACCAAACCAATGAGTCGGGTACGTTTTCAGTCCAAGTAGATCTTGGGGAATGTTCAGCTTCAGGTTCCATAGAATTAGAAAGTGAACTTTTTGAAAGTGAAATCAATGTCGACGAGATTAACTATTTGATTGATGGAGAAACACTTACCGTCACTGTAACCAATGATGCCGTTAGCCCTGTATTTGATTGGTACTTAGACGATGAACTGCTCATAGGGGAAACTGAAAACACACTCGAAGCAACAGCATTTGGTGATTATGAAGTTGTTATCACGGAGACATCAGGTTGTAGTGGTTCTGTCATCTATCAGTTTACGATTGAGCAAGGTTTAGATCCATTCCCGGATGTACCTAATATTCCAAATGTTATTAGCCCTAATGGCGATTTGATTAATGATACTTGGGTATTGCCATTACAGTATACGAGTGGCACCAATACTGAAGTGATCATTCTCAACGAACAAGGAAAAGTGGTTTTTGAGACCATTGATTATCAAAACAATTGGCCTGAGGACGATTTAAATCTAGGAAGTGTTAATCAGCTGTTTTATTACATCATTACTACAGTTGAAGGCGAAGTAAAAAAGGGATCAATAACTTTAGTGAAGTAGTATGAAAGCACCTCTACTCATCATCATATTATTGTGTTCTTCATTGCTGATGTTCTGTCAGCAAGATGATGGGGTCGTGTCCTTTGATTTGCCGATACGGAACTCTTTGGTGTTTAATCGCTATGCCATAAATCCTACCTTTACTTTTGTTAGAGAACAAAACAAATACATCAGTTTTAATAATAAGCGCGAATGGATACAATTTGACAATGCGCCAGAAACCATCATTGGAAGTTATTCTGGGCGTTTTGCTGAAAATATTGGAGCTGGTATTGCAGCCTATCAGCAAAATTATGGAGTTTTAACCACATTTGGTGGTCTACTGAACTTTGCCTACAACATCAAGCTTAACACCGATAGCAACCTCACCTTCGGTCTTAATGTTGGTGCTTATAGTAGTGGTGTCAACACGTCCAATATTGTGACCAATTTCGACGACCCTTCGCTACAAAATGTGCCTGAAAACTTCTTATTAACGGTTAATCCCGGTATCAATTATGGTACAAAGTTATTAGACTTTGGTATTTCTATTAACAATCTTGTGCTCTATAATTTTGAAACCTCAGCCATGATCGAAGATGATCCAAGACAAGGCATACAAGCACATGTTATGCACACAGGGTATTTTAATGGTCGTGGTTTCTTTGAGGATACTAAATTTTCGGGAATCTTAATGTCGGAGTTCAGACAAGATGAAACCATAATTTCCGGAATAGCATCACTTAATGTTCCGAAAGGCATTTGGTTTCAGGCGGGTTATAATAGTCTATTCGGAGTCTCAGGTGGTCTGGGATTGAATATTACAAAAAACATAGCCCTAGAATACAATATTGAAAAGGCCATCGGTGAACTTGTGGAATTTGGGCCATCACATGAAATCACAGTCGCCTATAGATTTATTTCCAAAAAGCGCTTTGACTATAGCGGTGATGAAGAAGTCAGCGGTTTGTTTACAAGAAAACGAAAAAAACCAATTGTTGAAGCCACCGAAGAAGAATTAGCAGGTATTAGAGAACGTGCAGCAGAGCGAAGAGCCCAAGCAAAACGCAATCAAGATGCTCAAGAAAAAGCTGAGAAAGATGCAGAAGCAAATGCTATTGCGGAAGCCGAAGAAAAAGCGAAGCAATTAGCTGAGGAACGTGCAAAACGAGAGGCAGAAGCCAAAAAAGCCAAAGCATTGGCGGAGCAAAAAGCTAAGGAAGAGGCTGAAGCTAAAGCAAAAGAAGAGGCCGAAGCACGAGCCCAATTATTAGCTGAGCAAAAGGCTAAGGAACAGGCTGAGGCTGAAGCATTGGCCAAACAACAAGCTGAACAGAAAGCCAGAGAAGAAGCTGCAGAAAAGGCACGATTATTAGCTGAACAAAAAGCCAAAGAAGACGCTGAGCAAAAAGCGAAGGAAGAGGCTGAAGCTAAAGCACAGTTATTAGCAGCGCAAAAGGCGAAAGAACAGGCTGAGGCTGAAGCACTCGCGAAACAACAAGCTGAACAAAAAGCCAGAGAGGAAGCTGCAGAAAGGGCCCGATTATTAGCCGAACAACAGGCCAAAGAAGACGCTGAGCAAAAAGCGAAAGAAGAGGCAGAAGCTAAAGCACAATTGTTAGCTGAACAAAAAGCCAAGGAACAAGCCGAGGCTGAAGCTCGTGCCCAAGAAGTTACCGATCAAAAGACCGAAGAAGATACCAATGAAGAATTTGTAGCTGATCCGAAGGATGACATTGGCAAAACTATAGTGGCATTAACAAAAGAGACAGAAACATCAACTAGAAAACAAAAGCGACTCTTAGAAGAATTTGAAAGTATTGTCGACATTAAAGATGAAGATCTTAAAGATTTAAAAGAGGAAAATGATCTTAGTGATCAAGGTATTGCGGTGCAACCTAAGCCCTTTAAAAGTGTTACTGCAGAGAACAATAAACTAGCAGCTATTAAAACTGATCTAGAGCAAGTCATTAAATCCCAAAGTGAAAAAATAGATTCATTAAAGACACTTTACGAAGAACGCTACAAGACCACGGAGTTAGATGAAGTCACCGTTTTATTCAGAAAGAAAATAGAGAATATTTCAAATCAGCAGGCAGAAGCCATTGCACTTAGAGATCAATTAGATGCAAGATTAGAGACCATTAGAATAGCGACAGAATTTGAGAAGAGAAGACGTATTAAGCGTGCTGCCTATGATAACGAAGCGGATAGATATGCGCAAGACCGGGCCATGCTGCAAAATATAAAGCGCACCACAAAACCGCCAGAAAGACCTTATACTTCAGAAGATTTTGACTTTGGTGAAGAGCAAGGAGAAAATATTAAAATTCTTAAAAATGTAAGCAATACAGAAAACGGTTACTATCTGATTATTGCTGTACATAGCGATGTAAGTAAGAGAAATCAATTCTTGACCAAGGTGGTGGCCTCAGGTCGGGCTAATGTAGATTTCTTCTATGATGTGAATACTAGTAAATATTACATTTACTACAGTAAGTTTGATAGCGTCCGAGCTGCTAATAAGGCTATGGAAGCTAAAGGAGATAGACCGTATAACATAAAAATGTCCCTCGTGAAAATAGAAAATTAATAAGTTAAGCCATTCTTCGTCATTTCAATGCCCCCTAGAAATGATGAGGAAGTAAAACCAAGTATCATGAAAAAACCTACTTTTTCAAAAGCATTAATGGCATTGATCACAATGTGCTTTAGCGTAACCGCTTTGGCACAGAATTATGTGCCATTTACACCAAGGTTCAATCAAGATTTAAAGGGAGATATCGTTTTAATTGGGAATAATATCCTTGGGCCAAATAACGATCCTTTTAATGATGGGACAGTCTATAACCACAATGTGGATATGCAATATATCGATATTGATGGCGACCCGTCCACATTTAGTTCTTCTAGTGCGGATTTGGAGATTCCAAATCCTAATTGTTACAGGATTATTTATGCCGGCTTGTATTGGGGAGCCGTAAATCCAGGTAATGAACCTATAACAGAAGTAAAACTTAAAGGTCCCTCTGGAGGCTATCTTGATGTTACGGGAACCTTAATTTTTGATGCTAATGGAACGACTATAGACGGTGGAGACAGTTTTTCCTACGCCTGTTTCGCAGATGTCACAAATTTTGTAACAAGCTTTGGTTCTGGCGCGGATTTAGGGACGTATACGGTGGCCAATGTATCGTCGGGCTTGGGGGAAACCGCAAACTTTGATCCTTATAATGGAACCGGTCAATCTGCGGGATGGTCTTTATTCATCGTTTATGAAGATCCTACCTTACCAGGGAAATCCATTACAAGTTTTGATGGTTTTAGTGCGATTAGTGTTCCAGGTGGAAATCCAAATTTGGATATTCCAGTTGATGGCTTTAGAACCGTCCCTGCACCTGCTCCAGTGCGAGCGAATTTCGCATTTGCTACGCTCGAAGGTGATAGTCCGATTTTAGGAGATCGCTTACGTTTAAACGGGGTGAGTTTGTCCACAACCGATCGTCCAGTTGCTAACTTTTTCAATAGTTCGGTAACCCGATTAGACGCTACACCTGTAACCAATCGTGTACCAAACAGTACAAATACCTTAGGTTTCGATACTGGAACCATTGCCATCCCAAACCCAGGGAATTCAGTCATTGCAAACGATGCAACGTCTGGAACCATTCGGTTAGAAACCAGTGGGGATACCTATTTCCCCTATTTCTTTGCATTTGCTGTTGAAATTATTGAGCCAGATATTGTATTGACAAAAACTGTTGAAGACGATGCCGGTAATGATATTGGCGGTCAATTGGTAGGCCTTGGTGCTCCATTAAACTATGTTATAGGTTTCCAAAATATAGGTAATGATAATGCGACAAATTTTCAGATACGGGATATACTTCCTATTAATATAATTTATAACCACCCAACCGACTTGGTTTTACCACCAGGGGTAACAGTGGCCAGTTATGATCCTGTAACTCGAGAACTCATCTTAAATGTTGACAATTCGCTTGTAGAGGAAGATGATCCGCGCTACGAAATCCGGATAGAGGTGCAAGTCGTCGATAATTGTAGTGATCTTGCTGATGCCTGTTCCAATATTATCAACAACCAGGCCTTTGCAACCTATAACGGGTTCTTCAACCCTACATTCCAAATTACGGATGATCCAAGTTTAAATACGAACACGGGATGTCTAGTATCTCCACAGGCCACTAATTTTTTAGCCGATCTTGACTGTGAATTCATAGAAGAAGTCATTTTATGTGGCGATAGTGTGGAGTTAACAGCGGCTAATGGTTATGATTCCTACACTTGGTCTACCAGTCCAACCGGAACACCTGTAATTGGTAATACACAAACGATTACAGTAACGTCTACAGGAACTTATTACTCATTCAACAATGCGATTGCACCTTGTCAATCTATTGAGCAAGTCTACGAAGTTGAACTCTTCGGAGGAGATGTAGAAAATCCAGTAATTCCTTATGCCGATGAAGTGGTTGTCTGTCCTAATGACGGAAAACTTCTTCCAAACATATTTTTGTGTGGCGCTGATGATTCGCGGTTTATAGAAACCAATCTCTCAAATTCGACATCAATTATTTGGGAACAATTGGACGAATCAAGTTGTGCTGCTGTTTCCGATCCAGATTGTGCCAATGAAGACCCTTCGTGTACTTGGAACGAAGTTGCCACTGGACCAGATTTTTTAGCTAATGCTGCTGGACAATTCCGCTTAACGATTAATTATCCGGGTGGTTGCTTTAACCAATTCTATTTTAATGTTTATCAAAACTTATTAGTACCAACAGTGGTGTCTACAGATATCATTTGTACAACCAATGGTAGTATTACAGTTAACGATGTGCCTTCAGGCTATGAATTCAGTATTGACGGTGTCAATTTTCAAACAAGTAATGTGTTTACTGTAACTGTTCCCGGTACTTATTCTGTTTATGTAAGACAAGTTGGTGCTCCAACAAACCCATGTATTTTTTCGGTTCCGGATGTGTTGATAAGAGACAGGGATTTTACAGTGACCTCTACCATATCCCAACCCTTATGCCATGGTGAGAAAGGTAGCATTCAACTAGCCGCAAATGATGTGGACCCCCAATATACCTTTACCTTAAGTGAAAATGGAACAGTAGTTAACACGGTTGGTCCTATCTTAGAGAACAACTATCTTTTCGATAATCTCAACCCGGGAACCTATACCGCCACGGTTGAAACTGAAAATGGTTGTTTGTATTCTGAAGATGTGACTATAGTAGAACCGCCTTTACTTACGGTTACGGCAGCTTTGACAACACCTCTAAGCTGTACGGATGGTGAAATAACGATTTATCCAGAGGGCGGAACCCCACCCTACTTCTATTTTATAAATGGTTCTACAGATTTTCAGACGGTACCTCAAATAACAGTAACTGCGCCTGGTACTTTCGATATCTTGGTAGTGGATGCCAATAACTGTACGGCCACAACTACTATTAGTGTCGATGATATTCCTGCGCCAGAGTTCAATGTCAGTACAACCGACATTTTATGTGGTGGCACTGGTGATACGGGAACGATTACTATAAATGTGACTAACCCTAATGGAAATAGTATTGCCTATAGTATTAATGGCGGGACAAGTTTCTCAAATTCTAATGTGTTTACAGGTTTAGTAGCTGGTGATTACGAGATTGTATTAGAATATACGTCAGGGCCTTCAGTATGTACCACGGATCCACAAACCGTAACCATTATTGAAAATATAGCCATTTCCGGTACAGCTGAATTATCAGCGCCTTTGACCTGTAATGCTACTGGAACCATTACAGTTACTGGAGTTACTGGTGGTGATCCACCTTATGAATACAGTATCGACGGTGTCAACTTTCAAACAAGTAATGTATTTACGGGCTTAACCCAAGGAACTTATACCATAACGATCAGAGATACTAACATATGTACAGCAGTAACGAATACGATTGTGATTGGTGCCTTAGATCCACCAACAGACATGGAGTTTACCAATACGCCCGTGTCGTGTCCTGCCTTGACTAGTGATGTTACTGTATCTAATGTCATTGGCGGTAATGGGAGTTTAGAGTATCAAATTATTGCGCCTGCTGCTGCAGCTACGCCGTATCAAGCATCGAACGTATTTACAGGATTGGCTCCGGGTACCTATACATTCCAGGTCAGGGATGAAAACGATTGTACCTACAGTGAGTCTTATACAATCGACCCAATCCCTACTCCTACGGTCAATGTTGTATTAACTGAAGGCTTGGATTGTACTGCAACTCCCGATGCCGAGTTTACAGGTACTATTACTGGTACAGCGCCTTATACTTACGAAGTTTCTATCAATGGTGCCGCTTATACATCTTTGGGATCGACAGGCACGACATTTACATATAACACATCTACAGCAGGGACGTATCAATTCCAAATTACAGATGCCAACGGCTGTACTGCGGAATCATCCATAATTACGGTGAATCCTATTACGCCACCGGCATTCAGTGCTGTTGTAGAAAGTCAGCCTATTCTTTGTAATGGCGATGCCAATGGTGCTATAGATATCACTATTGATCCCACTGTGGGAACTCCACCTTTTACGATCAATGTCAACAATGATACGACAGGAACAAATTATGGGACACAAACCTCAGGTTTACCGGCAGGGACTTATACCATAACTATTACGGATGCCAATTCTTGTAGCACGACTGAAACGATAACTCTTAACGAACCTGATCCTATCGGCTTTGATTTAAGTAAAGTAGATATTACTTGTGCCAATCCAGGTGGATCCTCATTAGGTTCTATAACTGTTGAAAATGTGACTGGAGGTACAGCGCCTTTTACCTATTTTATATCGAATAATTTCGGTGATGTCATTGCTGGCAATCCTTATACAGCGACTTCAAATGAAGATCACACCTTCAATATTATCAATTTTGGGGTCTATACCATCAATGTTGTAGATGCCAATGGTTGTAGTTTATCACAACAAATTGTTATGGCCTCTCCTCCATCCGATTTAGACATTAATGTTAACATCGCTGTTCCTGATTGTACGACCGGTGGTGTGGCAGAAGTGACGGCTATATCTGCCGTTGGCAGTGGAAGTTATGAATTTGGGATTTTAGAGTTCAACACAATCCCATATACCTCCACATATTTCCCACCAGACACACCCGGAGGAAACACCAGAACGTTCACCAATCTCATACCTGGGGTTGTGTATACCTTTGTCGTACACGATATGACGACGGATTGTTATTTTGTGAAGTCTGCTGACTTCGCTATTGATCCAGCGTCTACATTGACATCAACAGTTGCTCCAAATAATGTTACCTGTTTAGGAGCTGCCGATGGTAGTGTTACCTTTACCATAGATAATTTTGATAGTACCACAAATTCCGTAGACTATTCAATTTATTCCGCCTTTGATAATCAGTTAGTCGATGGCCCAACAAATTTACCTGTAACATTTGGTGTGCCAGAGACCGTAACAACACCGACGCCTGGAACCTTAACTCCTGGGCAATATTATATCGTATTTACAGAAAATGGAACAGGTTCGTTCAATGGTTGTGAATCGGCTTCTCAAATCTTTGAAATTTTAGAATCCCCTGTTCAACTCGATCTAACGGTGTCTGTTGACCAAAATGCAAATTGTAATCCAAATTCAGGAGTCATCAGTGCTATAGGTCAAAATGGAACTGCTCCGTATACCTATCAAATGACTACGACACCAGCGGCTCCGTTAGCTACTGATGCTGGTTGGGATGCTGCGAATACATTTAATGTCGATGCGGGTAGTTACTATATTCATGTATTGGATGCCTTCGGTTGTATTGTCAGTAGTCCTGTGACTGTAGTAGATATGGATGATTCACCTGTTATTTCAGGTACTGTCAACAATACCTGTGAGATTACGGATGGAAATTATGAGATAGATATTACTTTAGACACTCCAAGTACAGCTCCATACAGTTATAGTATTGACGGCGGGGCGTTTCAAGTACAAACAGCTCCATTTACAATTTCAAATCTATTTGCAGGCACACATACTATTGAAATACAAGATGCCAACGGTTGTGGTAATTTAATTTCAATAGATATTGACGAGCCTATAGCTATCACAGCAGAACCGACAGCATTACCATCCTGTAATAATGATGATGGTGAAATCACTGTTACAGGTTCTGGTGGATCTGGTACTTATGCCTATAGTATATCGCCTAATCCTGCTTCGGTGAGTTTAACAGGAAATACGTTTACTGGGGTGCCTTCTGGACTTTATACAATAACCATAACGGATACCGTATTGTCTTGTACAAGTGAAACGACAATTTTAGTACCTGAAGCGATACTTCCATTATTTAATCTAAGTTCTTCAAGTGTCACATGTTTTGGGGACAATACCGGTTCCTTTGATATTGATGTTACTAATTTCTCTGGGGCCTATACCTATGAGGTTTTTGATACTTTAGGAGCTTCGGTGACTGGAGTTATAAACGCCAATACTGCTACCAACCCATTAACGGTTACCGGTATGCAAGCAGGAACATTCACTGTTACTATTACACAATTAGATGTTCCATTTTGTTCCAATACGGGTACCATCGTCATCACGTCTCCTCAAGAAACCTTAACTGTAAGTTTGTCAGAGACGTCTAATGTGACCTGTGATAATAGCCAAGGGACCATAACAGCCATTGCAGATGGTGGTTGGGGAAATTACGAGTATGAATTAACGGGCGATGCTAATGTGCCATATTCGACGAATAACGTATTCTCAGATCTATCCGCTGGAACCTATACGGTTTCGGTAAGAGATGCCGAAGGTTGTATCGTTTCAGAAACCATAACCCTAGAAGAGCCAGATCCGATTACGGCCACATTCACACCAAGTGCCAGTATTTTAGATTGTTTCGGTGATCAAAACGCTAGTATTACGGTAGATATGGTATCTGGTGGACAAGGCAGTAATTATGTCTATACCTTAAATACATTATCGCCAGTAGTGAGCTCTTCTGGCCCACAAACCTCAAATGTATTCACAGATTTGGGCGCAGGAACTTACAATATCATCATAACTGATGGTTTTGATTGTGAAATGACCTCATTGGATATTGTGATTGCTAATCCTACACCGCTCGATGTTGACTTGGTGAGAACATCAGTCCAAACCTGTTTTGTAGAATCCACATTGACTTTAAGTGCTTCAGGAGGCACAGGGCCTTATGAGTACAGTACTACAGATACCTTTGCGAACGTATTAGGCAGTTTTAGTACGTCAATGACATTCTCTGTTCCTGAAGGGACCTACATGTACTATGTAAGGGATGCGAATGGTTGTGTTTCTAACGTCTCAAACGAAATTACAATTGATCCACTACCAGAGTTAGTTATAGATCTAGAATCTACTAATCCATCTATTAATTGTGCAGGTGACGATACTGGATCAATTATAGCCACCGCCCAAGGTGGATTAGGGGATTATGTTTACACCCTACAAGATGGCTTAGGTAATCCTATTGGTGCCATACAAAATACGCCAGGACACTTTACAGGATTGGTAGCTGGTGATTATATGGTTATGGTAGAAAGTGGAGATTGTGAGACTACTACGGCTCCAATAACCATTACGCAACCTAGTACACAATTGGAGGCTACAATAGCTGTTAACGATGTTACCTGTGCTGGTAATGACAATGGCTTTGTCGAAGTAACAGCGACTGGTGGCACAGGAACCATCCAATATGCCATTTCACCACAGTTGAATCAATTCTTTGACACTAATGTGTTCGAAAACTTAGCAGCTGGTGATTATACCCTTATTGTTCAAGATCAACTCGGGTGTTACTTAACCTTCGATTTTACCATTCTAGATCCTGAGCCTGTTATCATTACAATTATAGGTGATTCTTTCTTCCCTGAGCTATGTGAAGGCGATGCCAATGGAGAATTCAGTATTGATATTTCTGGTGGAAATCTGCCTTATAGTGTAAGCTTAGATAATTATGATGGCCCCTACACTACTGGTGGTCCAACACAAACAGAATTCGAATTCACCAATCTTGAGGGTGGTGACCATATTGTATATATAAGAGATGCCGAAGGTTGTGAATCTGAATGGAATATCACCTTCCCAGAATCGGTAAGTATCAATCCAGAAGTACTTATTGAAGCCATTTGTGAAGACAACATACAAAGCAACGTCGTTACGGTCACCGTTGATGAGTCTACTGTTGATTTAGCGGATTTAGATTACGCGTTAAACGGAGGACCTTATCAGCTAAGTAATGTATTTACCAATGTTCCTGTTGGAACGGATCACTATATCAGTGTAAGGCATACGAACGGTTGTATTGTAGACACGGATGTCTTTGATATCGATGCCTATGATCCTGTAACCTTGGCATTATCTGAAGGCGAACTCAATGAGATTATCGCCAGTGCTGAGGGAGGTACCGGTGATTATACCTTCACAATGAATGGCGAAGATTACGGCAGTCAAAACAACTTTATAATTACTGAAACGGGTGTCTATACCATTATGGTTACGGATAGCAATGGCTGTTTTGCTGAGGCGCAAATAGAGCTTGAATTTGTAGATATCTGCATCCCTAATTGGTTTACACCAAATGGCGATGGAGAATATGATACTTGGGCGCCTGGATGTATCGCAAACTTCCCTAATTTAACCTTCGACATTTTTGATCGCTATGGACGTAAAATAGCGACATATCGCGTAGGCGAGGTTTGGGATGGACGTTATAACGGCCATGAATTGCCGACAGGAGATTATTGGTTTGTTGTTAAAACAAATGACCCTAATGTAGATCGAGAGTTTGTCGGTCACTTTACCCTATACAGATAAACTAAATCTATTGAATGAAACCTACTAAGATGAAGAGAATTTTACTATACCTATTATTTCTAACTGTGGCTCGAGGCTTTAGTCAAGAGTTAAACTTACCGGTTTGGACGCAATACTTAGCCGACAATGATTTTGTCATTTCGCCGACCTACGCCGGTATTGGAGATAATCTAAAAATTAGGGCCAATGGATTGACGCAATGGGTGGGCATTAAAAACGCCCCCGACAATCAATCCATATATGCCGATTTTAGAATTTCTAACCGTTCGGGTATCGGATTTTCAGCCTATAATGATAAAAATGGTAACACGCGCCAAAAAGGACTTAAACTGTCCTTTGCGCATCATTTAATTCTAGACTGGAAATCCAAGCAGTACCTGTCGCTCGGTTTATCTTATAATATCAATAATTTCAGGATTGATATTGAAAACTTTAATACGACTTACGAAATTCCGATTCTCGATCCTGCCATCAATGGGGATAGAGCCGTTAACAACAATAACTTCGATGCCGGTATATTATATCGATGGAATAAATTCTACTTAAGTTTTAATGCCAATAATTTAGTATCCAAAGATATCGATGATTTTACGGGAGGTATAGAGCCACGTTTATTATTGAATTATCAATTGTATACCGGCTATGTATTTAACTCTGAGCACAATAAGAATGTGGAATTTGAGCCATCGGTATTCTTTCAGTTTTTTGATAGTGACAACCGTTCAGCGACGGACTTCAATTTTAAGTACAGAAAGTTTAATAGAAACGGCGATTATTATTGGATAGGCGCCTCTTACCGCTTTTTGAATGATCAGTTTTTAAACCCTTTAAATCTTGGCCCCATGGCAGGTATACTGCATAATAAACTCTATTTTGCCTATTCCTACCAGTTGACCTTTAACGATTTATCGGGCTTTAACACGGGAACCCACGTGGTTACCATTGGGTTAAACCTCTTACAAAGCGCGAGTAACTGTCCATGTACCAAAGGAACGAGTCAGAGTTATTATAGGCTATAGAAGTTCGAGTTTATACCCAACACCATGGACGTTGGTCAATTTGATTGATGTGTCGGATTTTAGTTTTTTTCTGAGCTTCGAGATATAGGTATCTAAACTCCGACCTACAAAAACCCCATTATCTTCCCATACCTTTTTGGTAAGTTCGTCACGCTTAATCACCTCATTGGGTCGTTCCACAAAAAGCGCCAAGAGTTCGCATTCCTTTTTGGATAGGGCAATTTCTTCTGCTTCCTTAATCAATTTATTCTGCTCTGGGTAGAATCTAAAACTTCCAATGGCTTCATAGTTATTAGGCGCTTGTGTGGATGGTTTTATATAGGTTTTCCGAATCCATAATAGCGCTATAGTCACCAGTAATAAAGCCACTAACAGACCAATGGTAAAAGCGTGCTCAGAATTGGGCTTCACCTTTTTAAAAAAATCGACTTCTATAAGATAACAGGCTTTTGGCAAATAGCGACCGTTACAAGGAATAATGGTACTTTCTAAAACGGCACTCATCTGATAGCTATAAGAGACTTCAAGATCTGCACACTGAATAACTTCCACGATATAATGTTCAGGAAGTTTTGATGCCCTTAGGCTTTTTTCCAAGTGTGCAACTAAAACTTCGGGCTCAAAAGTCAAAGGTGTATTGAATGCCAACTGAAATTTATTGAAATGTAATTTTTTAACGGGTAAAATTAATGAGGTAGAATCATTCTGACTCAGTAAGAGCTTATTACCGGCATCACGCAATGCAATTTTCACCTGCTTGGAAAAATCATCTTGTACAGGATTACAGGATACCAAGGCTACAAACATTGTAGCCACTAAAAATCTAATGCCAATACGATACTTCATCTGGTTTACAAATAACTGCTATTTCTATTAAATTTTGCAAGGCTTTGACACTTCTTTTACACTTTTTTGACATTCTATCGACGAGATGCTTCTAGTTTTAACCCATCATTAAATCAAATATTATATCATGAAAAAATTAACGTTTATTATTGCATTCTTCATTATTTTAATGACTTCAACTACTAAGGTTAGCGCTCAAGAAAAGTTACCCATCAATACAACTAAGAGTGAGCTTAAATGGTTTGGTGAATATTCCTTCTACTTTGGCGGTCATCATGGCACCATTGGCATTTCTGAAGGTTATTTTATAAAAACCAAGGATCGTATTACTGGTGGCGAATTTATTATTGATATGAATTCAATTATATGTTTAGATATTGAAGATGAAGAAGGCAATACAAGCTTAGTGGATCATCTTAAAAATGAAGACTTTTTTGAAGTGGAAAATTTCCCAACCGCCAAATTGGTCATTACCAATGTTGACTACCATGACAGCACAAATATGAAAATTGATGCAGATCTTACCATTAAAGGAGTTACCTTGCCAATAAATTTTCAGGCCGCGGTCAATTATACCAAACAACAAATGACCACAAAATTCAAGATCGACAGGCAACGTTGGGGAGTGGACTATAACAGCAAACTAAGAGATGGCGCCATTTCTGATGGTATTGGTTTTGAGGTCACATTAAGTCTATAAAAAATGAAACACCAATTTGTACTCATAGCACTACTCTATTCGATAACTTGTTTTACTCAAGACCATAAGCATTTAGAGCTCCTAGAAGCTGATAGTACTTGGACAAAAGAGTTAATCAAGTTTCCATTGAGTTTTGCTCCAAGTATCGATTACGAGGGCTATGAGGACATACGGTTTGCCCAAAACTGGAAAGATCCTGAAAGCCCCGAGTTTTTTGCTTATGCTTTTGTTTGGAATATCAACCTGGAAAAGATTCCAACAGCTGACCAATTAGAAAGCTATATGACCAGCTATTATGATGGTTTAATGACGGTAGTTAATAAGAATAAGGATATGACCATACCAAATTCTGAAGTGGATTTTGAAACAAATGTAAATAGCACTGCATTACCAATCTTCAAAGGACAGATGAACGTCTATGATGCATTTTTTACCAAAGAAGTAATTTCCCTTTATGCCAAGGTCGAAACCTTTTACTGCAAGGATCAGGGCAAGTACATCTTGTTATTTAGAATCGCAACCAAAACGTTTGATGATGCTGTTTGGGAAAAATTAAATACTGTACAATTGGTAAAAGGTTATTGTACCAAGGGCCATAAGGATTAATCCGCAACGGGTACAATGACCCCTTTATAACGAATTATTGAGCGGTTAGAACTGTTAATCGTCACATCAGCCGTGTGATTTGAATACAATTTAATAATGACATCATAGGATTCTAATACATCCTTGGTTTCTAATTTTACCTGCATGCCCATGCGCTTTGTACTTTCTGCAGCATAGTCCTTAATAGGGCTGTTAAATATGATACCAGCATTGTCGCTCTTTCCGTATGAATTCACGCGTCTGATTTCACCAATATAAGGCAATTTGGCCATGGCCGAATCATTCTGAATCTTAAGGAAATACCCTGGTTTTAGGCCTACATACGACCCTTCATTTCCAAAGTTACCAAGTAAAGCATTGGCCGTATTGGCCACATCTTGCGTTTCTTGCGGATACAGCACTTCGGCGTTAAATTGATAGGTACCCGATGCTACCAAAGACTTTAATTGCTCATAGGATTTTTGTTTCTCAGCGAGCTCAGCTTCAGATTTAGATCCTGCACAACTCAATACGACAAAACATAAAACACTTATTAATATTCTCGTCTTCATAATTCTAAAGATACAATTTTGTGAGGACTAGAGCTACCAAAAATGTGTTAATTCTTCGGTTTTAAACGACCATAACGTCCTCTATTATAGGTCATCTACCTGTTAAACCTGTAGTTGTTTTCTGATGTAATAAAGCGTTTTATCCAACTTTTTTTTAATTATCTAAAGTCCTAGAAATCTGACTGATAACTTCAACGAATTTAATATGTGCTTGTCGATTAATTGCCTATACACATCTTAAGTTGTTATACATTGAATATTGCTATTAATTTATTTACTCGCTATTAACCAATACATTATGAAACCCCTTATTTCCAAAAAAACAATTGGGAGTATATTAAGTATTTGTATACCCAATTCGTTTAACATTAGGAGTATTCTTGTTACGACATCATCAGTTTTGCTCCTAAGTTATGTACCTGATTTTTCAGATTTAGATCTGCCAGAATCAAAAGTTAACATGGTTCAGTTCTCAGCATTCGATACCCAAACGATAAACGGTCAAAGTTCTTCTATGACCGCTAGTCCACATCATGGCCATTTAAAGCTTATGGCCAGTAATAGTGATGAGGCTTTTAGTACCGATGTTTATTTTAATGAGAATGCAACCCTAGGCTTAGATCCTGGTTATGATGCACTTGTATTTAATGGTATTGCTCCAGATTTCTCATTGTATTCATTTTTAGTCGAAGATATTACTGGTGGTCTGCCTTTTGCAATACAATCGCTCTCTGAAACAGCCATTGATAATGTGGTTATTTCATTGGGTATGAATGCAAGTCAAGGGCAAGAGCTTACCTTTAGTATTGTCGAGACCGATTTACCAGAATCAATCGATGTCTACTTAGAAGATAAAGAAAACAACAGCTTTACATTGTTGAACAATAACAATTATCAAATCATAGCAGATAATGATATGTCAGGCGCTGGTCGGTTTTATTTATGGTTTGGAGGCAATGCCCTAAGTGTTTCTAATTCTCCAATGGACCAGCTAGACATAACTACCAATCCTATGGACCATACGATTATCATTAGTGGACAACTCCCCCACGCTACTCGCTTAAAATTATATAATATGAGTGGTAAAATGCTAATAAATCAGGCACTCGACATGACGTCCTTGAGGCAAGCTATCGATATTTCCAATTTAGTTTCTGGGGTCTGTATTTTAGAATTGAATAGTACAGGACATGGAAAACGCGTTGAAAAACTCATATTGCGATAGTAGGATGACCACATAAAACATAAAAGCCATGATTCTATAACCATGGCTTTTATTTTTGATTGAGTTAGTTAGCGCAAAACCTAGAGTACTTCTAAAAAGTAGTCCATCATTTCTTCTTTAAGGTCGTAATGCAACTTGATATAAGTTCTCATATCTTCTTTTAAAGTGCGTTGCTCGTTTTGAAGACGGCCATCTATATTTTCATTAAAATCGACATTATTAATATTGGCAATCTTATTTCTGCAGCGATGCAATAATTTAGAAATAGCATCTTTTTCGATCATGATACGATTTTGAAAAACTTCCAGTTTTATCAAATTCATAGGGTCTCGTTCGCGTTGAACAATTTCCTCTAACTTTTCTTCAAAGGTGTCCATTTCGTTAAAATGAAATCTTAATTCACGTTTCCATGTGTCTATATTGAACCTTAAATCGCTTAAATACATTAATTTAGTTTGCATATCTCGATGGTTTTATGTGGTTATTAATTCTTGTTTCTTTACTAATTCTTTTTGAATGTGACTCGGTACTGCATTGTAGCCCTTAAAACTTGTGGTATAAGTCGCACGTCCTTGTGTGAGCGAACGAAGCTGTGTTGAAAAATCAGAAAGTTCCGCTGACGGAATGGTACATTTTAGTATCTGATAGTGCGCTTCGGTCTCGATGCCTTGAATTACTGCTCTTCTACTTTGCAATTCAGTCATTACACTTCCTACCATGAGCTCTGGCGCACGAAGTTCCATTTGCTCTATAGGCTCGAGTAATTTTGGATTGGCGTTAAGAAATGCTTCTTTAAAGGCGTAGGATCCTGCAATCTTAAACGATATGTCGTTAGAGTCTACCGAGTGCATCTTACCATCATAGACCATGACTCTAACATCTCGTATGTAGGACTTTGTTAATGGTCCTGATTCCATGACTTCGAGAACACCTTTCATAACTGAAGGTAAATAACGTTGATCGATAACACCTCCAACTATACAATTATAGAAGACCAACTTACCATCCCAAGGTAAATCAACCACTTCTTTTCCTCTTAAGGAAAACCCTTCAGGTTCTGGCATACCTTCATAATAAGGCTCTATCTTTAAATGCACTTGACCGAACTGACCTGCTCCTCCACTCTGTTTTTTATGTCTGTAATTGGCCGTCGCACTGCGTTGAATCGTCTCTCGATAAGAGATTAAAGGCGATTCAAATCTCGCTTTTACATCATAAATGTTTTCCAAAAGCCATGTCAGGGTAGAAAGATGCAATTCACCTTGGGTACCTACCAGAGTTTGATGTGTTTCACTATTGTAGCTCAAATCCACTGTTAAATCTTGACTGTGAATGCGCTTTAGGGCCTCACTTAGCTTTTCTTCTTCGCTAGGGCTATCCGCAAAAACAGCCTTCACTAATCGCGGTTGCGGGAATCTTATGGGCCTGATGGTTCCTCCTTCAGCTGAAGTGGCCAAAGTATCATTAGTCTCAGTATATTTTAATTTGGTTGTGGCTCCGATGTCACCAGTTGTTAATTTTTGGACCGAATGTTTTTCCTTTCCATCCATAATGTATAGCTGGTTTAAAGTTTCACATTCTCCTGTACGTGTGTTGTACAATTTGTCGTTTACATGAACTTCACCGGATTTTACTTTGAAAAATGTCACTTGACCCAAACTCGGCTGATATATGGTTTTAAATACGAATAAGGATGTATCTGCCTCTGGTTCTGGTCTTATGAGGTCACCTTCTAAAGTTTGTTCGGGTTTTAGGTCAGCTGCCGCAGGTGCTACATTATCGATAAAGCCCATTAAACGACCCGAACCCATATCCTTTAATGCTGACACACAAAATACAGGAAAGAAATCGTGGTTAAGCATTCCTAACTTAATTCCCTTTCGAAGTTCTACCTCATTTAAGGTCCCTTTATCAAAATAAAGTTCCATAAGTTCTTCATCGTTCTCAGCAGCCTTTTCAACAAGTTCGTTATGAAGTTGATTGGCATAGTCTAACTGATCTTCAGGAATCGGTAATTTTTCAGGCTTACCACCTTCTGGTCCAAACTTATAGCACTTCATTTTCAAAACATCAATAATGCACTGTGCCCCGCCTAGTTTTATAGGATACTGAACCAATACGGCGTTGTTTCCTACCAATTCTTTTAGACTGTTAACGCTCATTTCATAATTGGCTTTTTCGCTATCAATCTTATTAATAACAAAAAGTGTGGGTTTATGGTACTTATCTACATAATTCCAAATGATTTCAGTACCAATATCAGCACCGTGCTTAGCGTTAATGACTGTAACAATGGTATCTGCTACTCTAATGGAGGACATTATTTCACCAATAAAATCATCTAAACCTGGGGTATCAATAATATTGATTTTATAGTTACGCCATTCGGTATGTAAAGGGGTCGCAAAAACAGAAGCACCTCTACGGTGCTCAAATTCATGGTAATCGGAAACGGTATTTTGTTGCTCTACACTACCTCTTCTATTTATTAAACCAGCTTCGAACAGCATGGTCTCAGATAATGTGGTTTTGCCTGAGCGATGCGCACCAACAAACGCCACATTTTTGATGTGTTTATTATCGAATACTTTCATAAACATTTTGATTTTGGAAATTAGAACTCCGTGAAAATTGTATCCTTAAAGATAATCATATTTTAAGGGATAAAACATGACCTAAGTTAGGTTTTCAATATTTTTGAGATTCATTACCTTAAAAATTTGGGAGACTTGGAAAATGAAATAAATCATAAAGCGATGTTTGAAGGCTTTCAAAACACCCCATTATTATGGAAAAGTGATACGATTATTGGATTGAAACAATGGCGTATCGATAACACCTCTAAAGTATTCATTCCTACATCTCAGCATAAAGCTTTGCGCTTAGGTAAATGGATAGAGGTCTATACAAGTTTTCAAATTCGGGAGCAATCCCATGCAGACATTCTTGAAGAGAACCTTCAAATTAAACAAGAAAAACAAACGATTGGTGAGCTCGATCTTTTATTACTAAAAAATAAACAACCCATTCATCTAGAAATTGCCTATAAATTCTATTTGTATGATACGACCAAGACCTATACCAATGATTTGGAACGTTGGATCGGGCCCAACCGAAAAGACAGTTTTATTTATAAGATTCATAAACTAAAAGAGAAACAACTTCCGCTGCTCTATCATTATGAAAGCGCAAAGATGTTAGAAAATAAAGGTTTAAAACCAGAAGATTTTGATCAGTTCGTATGCTTCAAAGCACAACTATTCTTACCCTATCAACAAAGGTCTATTGACATCGCACCTTTGAATAAAGAATGCATCAAAGGTTGGTGTTTGAGTTTTAACGCTCTACATCAATTAAGTACTTTTAAGTTTCATCTGGTCAATAAATTAGATTGGTTGTGTCGACCTAAGTTAGACGTGGATTGGTTGGACTATGAGCAGGCACAATCCGCAATCGCATCGTACATGGATCGCAAGCAATCGCCGCTTTGTTGGATTAAGGATCAACATAAGGATTTACAAAAATGCTTTATAACATGGTGGTAGATCAACATCGGTATTATAAAATATACAAACCCTACGGCTATTTAAGCCAGTTTGTAAATAACCAGAACAGAAGAAAAAACAAAAAGCTGTTGAATGGATTGTACGATTTTCCTAGCGGTATTATGGCCGTTGGACGTTTGGATGAAAAATCGGAAGGTTTACTTCTATTGACCACCGATGGTAAATTCAGTAACTATATCACTAGTTCTAAAGTTGAAAAAGAATATCACGTTATGGTTGATGGTGTCATTAGTGAAGCGGCGATTACGGCATTAGGTCGTGGTGTCTCTATCTCGGTTAATGGGCAAGCCTATACAACTAAGTCGTGTAAAGTGCGATTACTAAAGGATACATCACATATTTTTAATCGTCCAGTCAGAGATGAAAGACATGGGCCAACATCTTGGCTTAGTATAACGCTAAACGAAGGTAAATTTAGACAGGTAAGAAAGATGACGGCAAGTGTTGGATTTCCCACATTGCGTTTGGTAAGGGTGCGTGTGGGGAACTATAAGTTAGAAGATATGAAACCTGGAGACGTACTAGAATTTAATTATTAGAAGCCTCGTCGTTTTCATCGACTTTATCGTCGGGGGATTTTTCTTTAATGACGACCTTTTCATTTTGGAAAACAATAATAGCTTTTACTCCCGTAAGTAAGTTCCATTCTTTTGAAGAAATCACCTTTCCCTTATCATCATAGACAATAAATTCTGCTGTATTTGGACCCGAATCTCCCTGATTCAGCGCCTCAATTTCAATCGTATTTTTTCCTTGGTCTAAGTCAATATCAACACGTCTGTAATCACTTCGCAATAGCAGATTTGGCTGCACGGTGATCCCATTAACATAAATCCTCACACGGTCGCCATCAGGATATTCATGGTCGCGACAAATAATATTAACAAACTTAGTATCGACGCGATGCTCACCGAGAAATTGATCGGACATGGTTTTTATCACTCCCCCTTTTTGCAAATCCTTGCTCCAGCGTTTTTCATAGATTTCAGATGAACTTCTTAAACCATCTTCTTCAATCATAGAAAATGGTTTTTCCGACTCCTTTATAATGTACTTCTTTTTTTCTTCAGACTTACCGCTGGCCTTGTCCTCTTTTTTATCAAACTTTGGCGCGACTTTTATTTTTAAAGGCATGGAGTCCTTTTTAGTCTTAGATGGCTCGGCAGGAATACGAATAGATTTTTTCTCTTTGTCAGTCACCTGAGAAAACATCAAGGAACCACTTAACATAAAGATAATGAGCAATATGGACTTTAAAGTTTTCAATGTATTATAAGATGCGCTTTGTTTTATTATTTACAGCACAAAAACCGTACCTACTTCAAAATAAACGCTAAAAAATGGAATTCCTTACAAAAAAACGTTAAAACTTACCGTTAAAACTAATACGTAATTTACGATTGTATTCGTCAAATAACCAATCTTTATAGTTTTGTGTGCTATTCATAATACAGTAACTGTACTGTTTAATGCGATAGGCTATCTCATCTTGGAGTAATTTTGCCAAAGCCCTAGCATCATAGACATCCTCACTGTTTTCAATGCAAATCTTAGAATGCTGTGCTATAGAACGTTCAATAACCGTAAAGGATTTTTTACCGGATCCAATGACATCTTTATATTCTGCTTTTACATCAAACTCTAAAGATTCAGAGTTTTTAAATTTTTCTCGAAGTGTGTCTGGCATCACATAAACGAAATCTCGTTCTAAATCTTCATCGTCTATAATATTCTCTAGATACAGGTCCGGATATTTAAATATATGCTGCCAATCCACGGGCTGTGACCAAGGTCCAAAACGCGCTACATTATTGCCTAAATCGATGACTTGAAAGGTGGTTCGGTTTTTATATATACGACTACCACGACCAATCATTTGAAAGTACAAGGTCAAAGAGCGGGTCGCTCTATTGAGAATAATGGATTCAACAGAAGGTTCATCAAAGCCCGTTGTTAAAATACTTACTGAAGTCAAAACGGCATCAGGGGTATGCTTAAACCATTTTAAGATGTCCTTACGTTCTTGTTTACTGGCCGTATTATCGAGATGCTGAACATTGTAACCTGCTTTCTTAAAGGTATAATACACCTCCTTAGATGTATATATACCGTTATTAAAGATAAGCGTCTTTTTGCCTTTAGCCAGTTCTTCATAAGCCGAAAGCAATTTTGTTTGCATGAGGCTGTTGGTATACAAAGCCTCTGAGGATTTCACAGTGTAATCGCCATTGATACCAATTTTTAATGAGGTAAGTCCTACATCATAGTGGTATAAATCGGCACTAGCCAAAAAGCCATTTTTAATCAGTGTGGAAATATCATCACCAACAATGAGCTGGTCATAATTATCCTTCATAGGTAGTTTTATATTGCTACTTAGAGGTGTAGCAGTAACCCCAAGAATAAAGCAATGCTCAAAAAACTTAAACAACTTTCTGAAGGAATTGTAATGTGCTTCGTCTATTATGACCAATCCAACATTTTTAAGCTCAAAATCTTTATCCGAAAGACGATTGTTTAAGGTCTCTACCATAGCGACAAAGCATTGATAATCGTCTTGATCCGGTAAGGTTTTAACCTTGCTATTAATGACTTTATTCTCTACCTTAAAACCTGAAAGTACATTAGACGTCTGCTTACACAGCTCAATTCTATGGGTAAGAATAACAACTTTTTTCTTATGCTTTTCTATGTATCGCCGAACAATCTCGGAAAAAATAACGGTCTTACCACCTCCTGTTGGCAACTGATACAAAAGGTTAAAATCATTCGATTCCTCTTGCATGACATCAAAAATGCGATACAGATCTTTAATTTGATAATCGTAAAGCCTTTTTTCTGTTGTTGCCTCTTTAATGGTGTCTGTTGACATATAAATATTCTCGGACGTTAATTTTGCAAAAATAGCATATTGTAAGGGTTTTTTGTATGAATTGTTAATAACCTTTAACAAGATTGGTACTGTTCTTGTGATTAAGAATTTATTAACATTTTAAATATTTACATTATGAGAAGATTTCAAAGACATTCTGCGACGGTCAACGCAGGATCCATGGCAGACATTGCCTTTTTACTACTTATTTTCTTTTTGGTAACTACTACAATTTCTGCAGACAAAGGCATCTTGAGGCAACTACCAGGCGAGTGCCTTAATATTGATGATTGTATTAAAGATGTCCCCGAGCGCAACCTCCTAAGGATTAGTTTAAACCACAAACAGGAAATTTTTATAGAGGATAAAGTCGTTAAACTCGAAGAGGTTGAAGATATCGTAAAAGCTTTTATAGATAATAATGGGACTTCAAAATGCAGTTATTGTCATGGTGAAGGACTAACCGAATCCTCAGATCATCCTAAAGATGCCATAATTTCATTAAGTCAGGATGCCTTGACTAAATATCATTTGTTTATTGCTGTACAAGACGAAATTACAAAAGCGTTTTATGACTTAAGGAAGCGATACATTAAAACTAAATTCAACAAAACACCCAATCAGATTACTGATGAAGAATTTAGAACTGTAAAAAAGGCTTATCCTTTTATAGTATCGGAGGTCATGGTAAAACGCGATTAGTCATTTGAAGTTTTTATTGGAACACAATATTCTATATGGACACTTTTTTTGCCCCATTGCTTAGCTTTTTTGACGTCCAGTCCCATGTAAATGTCTATACGTTTTCTCCAACGTCTGTTCATTTTATCTTTAACTATATATAAACTATCGAAGCCTTCTATCTTAACTTTGGTATTGTGTACTAACCCCGAATCCAATAAATCCCTAGATACGGCAATATACCTATGCCCAGGTTTTAGACTATCACCAAAAGCTGTAATACTTGGATTGGAATTTGTTTGATATGCTAACGAATTATAAGCCGTAGCGGTGACCTCAAATGATTTTGAAATACATGGTGCTTCTGCATTCCGTTTACAACTAACTAGTATAAGGACAATGATAAGAAACTGAAGGACTTTCGTTTTCATAGCTTAAATATACGTCTTAAAGTTAAAAAGTGTTAAATCATTACTATGTTATACAAAGTACTGTAACATTTTATTTTTTTGGTCGTCTATAAGGTGTAATCAATTAAAAAACGAAAAACATTATGAGAACTTTAAACAACAATCAATTAACCAATACAGGAGCAGATACAAAAAGCTACGCTTGGAACAGTAAAAGACGTTACAGATAATATAACGCAACATCAATCATTAATCATCAATCAAAAAAACAAAACATTATGAGAACTTTAAACAACAATCAATTAACGAGCACAGGAGCAGATACAAAAAGCTACGCTTGGAACAGCAAAAGACGTTATAGATAGTATAACGCAACATCAATCATCAATCAAAAAAACAAAACATTATGAGAACTTTAAACAACAATCAATTAACGAGTACAGGAGCAGATACAAAAAGCTACGCTTGGAACAGTAAAAGACGTTATAGATAGTATAACGCAGAATCAATCATCAATCAAATAATCAAACAATCATGAGAACTTTATCAAAAATTGTCAATACATCGCATAGCTTAGATGATGACTTAGAAACTATTAAATTATGAATTGGATTAATCACCCAATTAGGCTGAAATGAAGAGACCAATACAATAAAATGTGTTGGTCTTTTTTATGGATAAAAAAATCGGTTATATAGGATTATATAACCGATTTTATAAAATTAGGAATATCTTCTTTTATTTTTTTATGATTTTCTTGGTCATACTTTGATCAGATGTTCTCATCTTTATAAAATAGACTCCCGTTTGTTGTTGGGACATATCGATAGAATGTCTCGTATTTGAATTAAGTACACCTTTAAGAACCGACTGTCCCAAAGTGTTCACTATGTCGTAGGTGACCTCTTCATCGAGTTTTAATACGATATTTAAATTATTTTCTACGGGATTAGGATAAACATCAATTAAACTTTCCAGTCCAAATTCATCAATACTTAAAGGATCTAAGGCTCTAAATTGTACGGATTCAGAACTTCCAAAATCACCTCCGGATATTATAACATTACCATCTTCATCTTGGAGATCGTAGGAACCTAGACCAAAACCACAACAAATACCATCATCTTCACTATCAAAAATAGTGAAGGTGTAGCATTCATCAAATGTGGGAATTGTTATGGTTTCTTGATATGTCGTAAAATCGGAGTAAGGAAACGTAGGGCCGCTATCTACGACGCTACCATTACTGTCTGTAAGTTGCCAAGTCGTTTCATTGGCAAAATCATCTGTACTCAAATTAAAAATAACGGTATTCGTTGCGAAATCTGATGACACATTAAAACTATGAACAAAATTATCATTTGCAGTATTTTCATCGGCCACACCATTAGGGTTGGCTACCGAAATATTCAACACGTGATTCCCAACTGAAAGATTACCGTAGATAGGCGTTGCTACGACTGCCTCTTCACCAGTTAAAAGGGAACCTGTCCAGTTGACCACCGTATCAGCCCCTGAGTCAAAACTATAGGTTACCGTAGCAGATGTCAAAGTGAGACTACCGCGATTAATTACGGTGATTTGTGGTGTAAAATCAGCGTTACACAATTCTGCCTCGAGACTTGCGCCGCCATTTACAGACGCGTCATTGTCGAAGATTTGAATCGCTGGAAATATATCTACGGTTGTCGCGCCCGTGTTTCCAGGATCGAGCCAGTCTCTTAGTCTAGATGATGCCGAGCCACCAAAGTCCCATGCCACACCAAAGCGACCATAAACATCAACACCGCCATTATCGTTTGTTCCTGAACAGGCGGCAGAACCACCAGAGAGCATACCAATTAAATGACCGTTTTCGTTAAATAAGCCAGATCCAGATGAACCGCCTTCTGTAACTCCAAGTTCCCAATCTGTAACAAGCCACATCTCCGTTGTAGGATTACCATTAAAAGGAGTAGCCGTTCGAACAGCGCCTTGATCGTCTCTACATGTTTTTTGGATATCACCACTCGGATGGTGGACACCAAAAACAATCTGAGGTACTTGAGAAGTAGATCTATTCCAACCTGCCCATACAACATCAGGATTATTATTGAAAAAAGTTGGATCGGTAATTTCTACTAATTTCATATCTGACTCCGAACTTGCGGCTCTAAACGTTGATCCACTTACGGTTTGGTCAAACGAACCGTTAGGACTATTTGCAGTGGTACCGCAAGATGTTACGGGACTTCTCCAATTAAATCTAAAAGCCCAAGAAGCTTCACCCCCACCGCAATGATTAGCGGTTAAAAAGTATGGCGTACCATCATTATTGGTATTGTTAATCAAAGTCCCTGAACAAAATGAAAATCCACCTGAAAGTAACATTGCAGATGCACTTTTCACTTCTTCTTTTCTTGTGTTGATTTGAAATGGATCAGCACCGGGAGGTGTAATATCGCAATCTACATCCTGATTACAGTCACCAGAATCCCCAAGAGCCTTTTGATACATCTCTGCTGTACGATAGCCGTGAACAACTGAACCTAAAGTGATTCTAGCTTGTCCTACAACATTTGCTGGTTCGTAATATTCAATCCAAGCTTGATCACCATTAACTAGCCATGTACCCAAAACTTCCTCAGGATTATTATTGTGGTGCGTAAAAGGTCTTAGTAAATCATTCTTTTCATTGTTATACACATACAGTTTTGCGCCTTCTGGAATCCAAAATACATCAAACATAAAGTTTAAAGAATAGGCACCCTCGGACTTGTATGTCATTCGCCAAATACGATCCCCATTGGGCAAAGTGGTCCACTGGCCGACTTCATTAAAATTATCATCCACATAAATTTCATAGCCAAAACGCCATGGTTTGGATTTATCATTGTCATTGACCTTGTCCTCGTCCTGTAGTGCTTTTAGGTTAAAAGCCGGAAGCTTAGTCGGTTTCATAGCATCCAAATTGGTGATACCCCAACTTGGCGGTTTTACATGCTCTGGAATGACTTGTGCAAAAGACAGTAGTGAAGTCATTAAAAGCGAGAGAAGTAGTTTAATTTTCATACTTAGAGTTTTGTTAATTGTCACTAAAATTAAGATTATATGACGAGGTCTTCATAAAAAGTGTTGAGATTTAACATTAAATCGATAAAGCGCATTTTTATACGACAAAATAGTTTTATTTGTAAGCCCATTAGATCATGTATTTAATGGACCAACTTTTCCATAAAAAAAGCCAGCATTGGAGCTGGCTTCGATCAAAATGATTTAAAAATTAGAATTCAAGAAGTGCTTTTAGTGCGTGCTCAAATCTCCCTTTTGCCAAATATTGCGCTTCTAATTTTGAAGCAAAAGGAATAGGAGTTTCAAGGCTACCCACGCGTTTAACAGGGGCATCCAAAAATTCAAAACACTCCTCCATAAGTGTTGCGGAAATATCGCTGGCTATACCGCCAAAAAGCGAATCTTCTTGTAAAATAATAGCCTTGCCTGTTTTTTTGACGGACTTTATGATCTTGTCCTTGTCCAAAGGTTGTAGCGTTCTTAGATCTATTAAATCGGCCGAAATCTCAGGATTTTTTTCAAGGACTTCTAAAGCCCAATGTACGCCAGCACCATAAGTAATTACAGAAATTGCCTCCCCTTTCTTAAGAAGTGATGCTTTACCAAATGGCAAGGTATAGTAATCCGTAGGCACGTCTTGTCTAATGCTTCTGTAAAGCGCTTTGTGTTCAAAAAATAAAACAGGATTAGGGTCATTAATAGCCGTTGCCAGTAATCCTTTGGCATCATAAGGAAATGCAGGGTAAACCACTTTTAAACCAGGGGTCTTTGTAAACCAGGCTTCGTTGGTTTGTGAATGAAAAGGTCCTGCGGCTACACCTGCCCCACATGGCATTCTCACTACAACATCAGCATTTTGTGCCCAACGGTAGTAGGACTTTGCCAGATAATTGACGATGGGGTTAAACCCAGAAGTTACGAAATCAGAAAACTGCATTTCTACTATGGCTTTCATACCTGCGATCGATAAGCCCATACCAGCCTCAACTATTGCTGATTCGCAAATCGGCGTATTCCGCACTCTATCTTTACCAAAGTGTTCTACAAAGCCTTCCGTAATTTTAAAAACACCACCATATTCTGCAATATCCTGCCCCATAATAACGAGGTCTTTATGCGCTTCCATGGATTGTCTTAAACCCTCGGATATGGCATCTACCAATCGTAATTCTTTTGTTTTTTTATTCGGCTTAATCTTTTCATAATCAAATGATTTATAGACATCATTTAATTCATTAGTTTCATTAGGAATAATAGCCTCTTCAGCATAAGCAGATTCTAAGGCAGCATCGATCTCCGCTTTAATTTCAGAAGTATATGTCTCGTCAATTTCTGCAGACAAGATTTTTTGACTAAACAAATAGCTCCTAAAGTTTTCTATGGGATCTTTGGCTTCCCACTCTGCCATAAGTTCTTTTGGCACATACTTAGTGCCACTTGCTTCTTCATGTCCTCTGCGCCTGAAGGTTTTAAATTCAATTAATAATGGTCTCGGTCGCTTTCTAACGCTTTCAGCTAGTTTTTTAACCTTAGAATAGGTCTCGATAATGTTATTGCCATCCAATATAAACGATTCTATACCATAGCCTTTGCCTCTATCCGCTAAATGCTTGCAACGGTATTGTTCATTCGTTGGTGTCGAAAGTCCGTAACCATTGTTTTCGATGCAGAATATAACAGGCAGTTGCCAAACGGATGCTACGTTTAAGGCTTCGTGAAAATCACCTTCGCTTGTCCCACCTTCACCTGTAAAAACAGCGGTGACTTGTCCATTCTTTTTAAGTAAATTCGCTAAAGCTATACCATCAGCAACCCCAAGCTGCGGCCCTAAATGTGATATCATACCGACAATCTTATAGTCTTGCGTGCCAAAATGAAATGAGCGATCCCTTCCTTTGGTAAAACCACTAGCTTTTCCTTGCCATTGGCAAAAGAGACGATGCAGAGGTATCTCTCGGGTTGTAAAAACTCCGAGATTTCTATGCATTGGTAAAATATACTCACTTGGCTTAAGTGCCATTGTTAGGCCAACCGAAATGGCCTCTTGACCAATACCAGAAAACCATTTAGAAATTTTTCCTTGCCGCAACAAAATCAGCATTTTTTCCTCGATTAAACGAGGCCGTAACATATTGTAATAAAGCTTTAGCAATACTTTATCACTCAAATTACGCTTGTCGTAGTCAATATTACTTTTCGTTATGGTAGGCATAAGTTCTTTTTGTGTAATGCTCCAAATGTAAATAAAATGCATCAATATTAAAGAATTGACCTGCAAAATGTAGCCAATTTGAATTCAATTTTTTAGCTGTATTTTCGTTAGATTTGTATATTGATAAAAATTTAAAGCATACTTCCCATGGATAGAATACCAAGTGTCGATCTAAAAGATTTTTTGTCTGATGACCCAAAACGAAAGCAAAAATTTATAGACGAAATCGGAAAGGCCTATCAAGATATTGGTTTTGTGGCTCTGAAGGGGCATTTTTTAAATGATGAACTCGTAGATAAACTCTACAGCGAAGTGAAAAATTTCTTCAATTTACCATTAGAAACTAAGGAAAGTTATGAAATTCCGGGTATTGGAGGGCAACGTGGCTACGTGGCTTTTGGTAAGGAAAGTGCTAAAGGAAAAAAAGAAGGTGATCTTAAGGAATTTTGGCATTTTGGTCAATATGTCGAAGATGACGAAGCACGTAAAAAAGAGTATCCAGATAATGTAGAGGTCAAGGAACTACCAGAATTCAATAAGATTGGTAAGGAGACTTACCAGATGTTAGAAAAAACAGCGAAATATGTGTTGCGTGCCTTGGCATTGCACCTAGATTTAGAAGAAACCTATTTTGATGATTATATTCATAACGGTAATTCTATTTTAAGGCCTATACACTACCCTCCAATTATTGAAGAGCCAAAAAACGCCGTAAGAGCGGCGGCTCATGGAGACATCAATCTCATTACACTCTTGATGGGTGCACAAGGTCGAGGTTTACAGGTACAACGTCACGATGGAGAATGGCTAGATGCTATAGCCGAACCAGATGAGTTAATGATCAATGTTGGAGATATGTTATCGAGACACACTAACAACAAGTTAAAATCCACAATACATCGTGTCGTTAATCCACCCCGCGAACTTTGGGGTACATCGCGTTATTCTATTCCCTTCTTTATGCATCCTATCAGTGAAATGAAATTGGATGTTTTAGACAGTTGTATAGACGAGGAACATCCAAAGTTATTTGAAGATATTACTGCGGGGGAATTCTTAAATCAGCGCTTGGTTGAACTTGGATTAATTAAAAAATAATGGATTTACAAGATCAGTTAAAGAAATTATTCCCTGACCATATTTCTGATGAATCTGTTGACGATTCTAAAGATACCAAAAGCAATGTATGGCTTCAAGATGCTCCTATATTGTGTAAATACGAAAAACGGAAAGGCAAACCCATTACTATATTAGAGGGCTATACCGGTGCTACGGATGATTTTAAAACACTAGCCAAAGAGTTAAAGACAACACTCAGTGTTGGTGGTAGTTTTAAAGACGATAAGATTATTATTCAAGGGGATTACCGCGATAAAATAATGACAATTTTAAAGGAAAAAGGATTCAACGTAAAACGTGTTGGAGGTTAACTTATGACAAAACAAATTCTTCACATTACCAACGGTAATGCATTAACAGCATATTTAAGGGAACTAGATTTTGAGGATGATATCCTAACATGGCAAGAAATGCTTTGCGAGGGTCCTACGATTCCCGCTATAGCATCGGACGAGTTTTTTAAAATTAGAAGTCAGTTTCTTAAAGACCACTATGATATTGAGGTAGACACGGAAGAGCTCAAAAACGAGCTTTCCAAACTGGATGATGTCGAAAAATACTCTGAAATCCACCTTTGGTTCGAATACGATCTGTTTTGTCACATCAACCTATTGGGTGTTATCAATTTATTACATCAGAAAGAGATTGACAAACCACTTTATTTAATTTGTAGTGGACGTGTTGAGGGAGAAAAAAATCTCAAAGGTTTAGGAGAACTAACACCAGAGCAACTTACAGACCATTATAATAAACGTGTTTTCCTCACCAATAAGGATAAAGAGCTGGCCATCACCTTGTGGCGTACCTATTGTGGTAAGGATCATAATATTCTTAAACCTTATATTGTTACGGAATCTAGCTTTAAGTATATGAGCAATTGTTTAAAGGCTCATCTTAAACGCTTTCCACATCAAAAGAGTGGTCTAAGTGTCCTTGAGGATAATATTCTTAGGCTTGTACGGGATAATGACATAAAATCCAAACATCATCTTTTAGGGTATAGCCTTAACTATCAGGGTTATTATGGTTTTGGTGATACACAACACAGTAGGCTTATAGAAAAATTGAGTATCTTTTTTGATGAAGATGAGACCAGCCTCAAGCTTAATCGCAAGGGCCATGAAGCCTTACTGAGAAAGTACAACTTTGCTTCAGAGATTAACAATGCCATGGTCTATGGTGGTGTTGAACGCTTAGAGTTTCAATTTAGTGTGGAGCAAAACAAACTTATAAAGACAGTGCTTCATGTCAATTAAAAACTCAGAGCTCATATTAAATCCAGATGGTAGTGTATATCATCTTAATTTAAAACCCGATAATATTTCGGACACGATCATCTTTGTTGGGGATCAGGATCGCGTCGAAAAGATTACCAAACATTTCGAAAGTATTGAGTTTAGCACACAAAAACGGGAATTTAAAACACAAACCGGCTACTATAAGGACAGAAGGATTACGGTGATCTCAACTGGTATTGGCCCTGACAATATAGATATAGTCCTAAATGAACTTGATGCTTTAGTAAATATCGATCTAAAGACGCGTCGACCTAAAACAGAATTAACCAGTCTCAATATTATTAGAATTGGTACTTCTGGCTCACTTCAATCCGATATTCCTGTAGACGCCTTTTTAATGAGCACCCACGGTTTAGATGTCAACGGGATGCTTCATTTTTACCAAATTGAAGGTATAAGTAATCCCGAAATTGAAGATGCGTTTATCAAGCATACCCATTGGGATACAAACAAGGCACGACCAATCATTATAAACAACAGTAAATACTTGGAGAAATATTTTGAAAGTGATACTATATTTAAAGGAATGACAGGTACAGCTGGTGGCTTTTATGGGCCTCAAGGTCGGGTTTTGCGATTGCCTTTACATGACGCTGATTTAAATTCAAAACTTGACAGTTTTAATTATAAGGATTTCAGAATTACAAATTTTGAAATGGAAACTTCGGTTATTTATGGCTTGTCAAAATTATTAGGTCACGAAGCCCTTTCATTAAATGCCATCATAGCAAATAGAGCTACGGGCGACTTCAGCAAAGATCCAAAAAAGACGGTTGAGGAATTAATCTTATACACCTTAGAACGTATTGTAAATATTTAGAATGGTTCTGATATTAATTCAGATGGGATGAGAAAAGTAAACATAGGTGGTGTTCCAGAGCATTTTAATTTAGCATGGTATTTAACTCTAAAAAATGGAGAATACAAAGCCAAGGATATCAATCTTAGATGGCACGATTATTTTGGTGGCACTGGCGCCATGTGTAAAGGTTTGCGTTCTGGCGAAATTGATATAGCCGTAATTCTCACTGAAGGTATCATTAAGGATATTATTGAGGGTAACCCATCAAAGATTGTCCAGACATTTGTCAAATCTCCTTTGATTTGGGGGATTCATGTCGCTAACGCTTCTAGATTTAAGACTATAGAAGATGTTAAAGGAACAAAAGCAGCTATTAGTCGCTACGGTTCAGGATCCCACTTAATGGCGTACATCAATGCGAAGAATAATAAATGGAATCTAGAAACCGATCTTCAGTTTGAGGTAATAAGGAATTTAAATGGTGCCATTGAAGGCTTAACAAATGGCGATGCCGACTATTTTATGTGGGAGAAGTTTACAACTAAGCCTTTGGTTGACGATGGTATTTTTAGAAGAATTGGGGACTGCCCATCGCCTTGGCCCTGTTTTGTCATCGCTGTTCGAAACGAGTTTATTGAACATAACGAAGATGACTTAAAGACCATTTTAGACATTATTAATCAGACGACCTCAGAATTTAAATCTATTCCGAGTATAGATAAAACCATAGCCAACCGTTACGAACAAGAGTTAGGGGATGTACAAGAATGGCTTTCGTTAACAGAATGGTCGCAAGATTTAATGGATGAGGAGACGATTATTAGTGTTCAGAAGCAACTTTTGCAACTCGATATTATCCCAAGGCAAGTCGATTATTCAGACTTAATCTATAGGCTTTAGCGTATTATTTTGTTAAAATAAGATGTTAACACCTCTTTTTTTCGATAATTTCTCATTATTTTTCTAACTTCTGTAAATCGCTGAAACATAAGTAAATATCGATAAAAGTCATCGATTTTCTTTAAAAAATTTAAAGTTAAATCTTACACTTTCTGTTCATAACTTTCAGTATTTCAAATTTTTAGTTACTTTTGTCCTGACCAAATCATTGCTATTAAACATTAGAAAAAGACGAATATGATTCTTACCATTACTCTGATTCTATCTTTCCTTGTGGCTGTTAATTTTCTACTATTGATATTTAGTTGTAATAAAACGACTAAGAAAACAGAAAATAAAAAACCACGTATTATTCAAACAGAGAAGCCTACGCCTACTCTAGTTTCCAATCAATTGCCGGCAAACCCGCTTGCTGCAACAGGGAGTTAGTCTTACTGAAGTGTTTGTTTCCAAACCAGTAGCCTCTATTGGCACTGAGTGGTGATGGATGTCCTGTTTCTAATACATTGTTAAGCGATGTATTTATCAGTTGTTTTTTCTTTTTTGCAAATCCGCCCCAAAGTAAAAACACGATATTTTTTTTTCGCTCACTTATACGATGAATCACGGCATTGGTAAATTGTTCCCAACCCTTGTTTTGATGACTACCTGCCTGATGTGCCCGCACTGTAAGTGTAGCATTTAACAAAAGAACACCTTGCGCTGCCCAGGGCATTAAATTACCGGTCTTTGGATAGGCAATACCTAGGTCTTGTTCAATTTCCCTAAAGATATTTATTAAAGAAGGTGGGTGCGGAACACCGTCATTAACGGAGAAACATAGGCCATTGGCTTGTCCAATACCGTGATAAGGATCTTGTCCGATGATCACAACTTTGACATCATCAAAAGTACATTGGTTAAAGGCATTAAAGATTTCAGAACCTTTAGGAAAACATTTATGGGTTCTATATTCGGCTTTTACAAAGTCGACCAGTTCCTTAAAATAAGGCTTGTCAAACTCTGATTGTAAATGGGATTTCCAACTTGGATGAATATCGACGTTCATGACTATAATTTTATTCAAAAATAAGGATAAGCGAGCTAATTAAAGACGTTAGGCATATCACAACATTTAACCTAAATTTGCAACTCTATAATTTAAAGACTAAATGATACGAATTCATGAAAAAACCCTGAAAGACTTAGAGTTTTTTAGAGTTTTAGAACAAATTAGCGAACATACCATCACTGCTTTGGGAAAAAAGGCCACAATGGCTATTCTTCCTATTGCTAGTGAGGCTCAGCTTATTCGCGAATTAGATTACGTGAATGAATATCTCTCATCTTTCGATAATGATAATAGAATCCCCAATCATGGTTTTGAAACCATATCAAAAGAACTGAAGCTTCTTGATATCGAAAATACCTATCTTGAAGTTTCTAGTTTACAGAAACTTGTCAGCATTTCATTAACTACCAATGCTATCGTAAGGTTTTTAGAAAAGTTTAATGAGTATTACCCAAAATTACAGCAATACAGTCAGCATATAGAAGTCACATCAGCCATTATAGAACAAGTCGACATTGTCGTTGATCGTTTTGGTGATATAAAAGATGATGCGTCCCCGCAGCTCGCAGAGTTACGCCAAAGCATCAGCAAGTTAAAAGGCAAAATCAACAGTAGTTTTTCTTCTGCATTAAACCGATACCATGGGTTGGATTATCTAGACGATATCCGAGAATCTGTGGTTGACAACAGACGTGTTCTCGCTGTGAAAGCGATGTATCGCAGAAAAGTAAAAGGGGCTATCATGGGAGGCAGCAAAACGGGAAGCATTGTCTACATTGAACCTGAGACTACCTTACAATATACAAGAGAACTCAATAATCTACAGTACGAAGAAAAGGAAGAAATCATTAAAATTCTTAAAGAACTAACGGATTACTTGCGTCTTTTTCTTCCGTTGTTAAACGACTATCAAGCGTTTCTAACAAAAATTGATGTTATTTCGGCAAAGACAAAATACGCTAGATGCATTAATGCCATTTTACCAGACATAAGCAATGAACGTCATTTGTATCTCAGGGATGCCTATCATCCACTGCTTTTGTTAACCAATAAAGAGAACGGTGAAATAACGTTTCCACAAACAATAGAACTGAGCAATACCAACAGAATCATCGTGATTTCTGGTCCAAATGCCGGTGGCAAAAGTATCACGCTTAAAACCGTGGGGTTATTGCAGGTAATGCTTCAAAGTGCTATGCTAATTCCTGTTCATGAACGTAGTACGGTGTGCTTATTTGATTCTGTAGTAAGTGATATTGGCGATAATCAATCTATAGAAAATCATTTGAGTACCTACAGTTATCGTCTAAAACAAATGAATTACTTTTTAAAGAAGGTCAACAACAAGACTCTTTTTCTCATTGATGAATTCGGTACTGGTAGCGATCCTGAACTTGGCGGGGCATTGGCAGAGACATTTCTGGAGGTCTTTTACGACCGAAAAGCCTTCGGAATTATAACGACGCACTACTCTAATTTAAAGCTTTTGGCCAATGAATTACCGCATATGCAAAATGCGAATATGTTGTTTAACGAGCGAAGCCTAGAGCCCATGTACAAATTGGTGACTGGTCAGGCTGGTAGTTCGTTTACGTTTGAGGTTGCCCAGAAAAATGGTATTCCCTATAGCCTTATCAATAAGTCAAAGAAAAAGATTGAGCGTGGAAAGGTGCGTTTCGATGCTACTATAGCTAAACTTCAAAAGGAACGAAGCAAGTTAGAACGGACAGAACGGGCTTTAAAAGCAAATGAAAAGAAAACCCTTTCTGAGGCTGAAAGACTCGAAGAGACCAATGCTAAAATTCAAAAAAAACTAGAGAGCTTTCAGGAATTATACGATAGCAACCAACGCCTGATATACCTGGGACAGAAAGTAAATGATTTGGCAGAAAAGTATTTTGAGAATAAGCGTAAACGGGAATTAATGGCAGAGCTCTTTCGATTGGTTCAAATCGAAAATGCCAAACGAAAAAAAGTATCGGCAAAGCAAAAGCGTGCAGAGAAAGCCCAAGAAAAACAGATCAAGCAAGAAGCCGAAAAAAAGGTAGCGCTCATACGGAAAAAGAAAAAAGCGGCTAAAGCTAAAGAAGTGGTTGTAGAACCGCCAAAACCTATTTTAAAAATTGGGGACCGTGTTAGAATGCACGATGGAAAAGCCGTTGGCAGTATAGATGACATCGAAAAAGGTAAAGCTACGGTTAACTATGGCATCTTTACTACAAACGTCAATCTCGACTTACTCGAACTCGTAGAAGCTAAAAAATAGCGATTCCTAACGCGGTGTTAATAGTTTCCTTAGAACATTTTGAAGCCTTATCTTTGCATAATGATAGATAGTATACCTAAAGATAAGCAGCTTATCCTATTTGATGGTGTATGTAACCTCTGCAATAGTAGCGTGTTATTTGTCATTAGAAGAGACAAAAACAATAGGTTTTTATTCGCACCATTACAAAGTGAGGTTGGGCAGGACATCATCAAAGCCTTCAATATTGATACTGAAGAAACCGATTCTATCATACTCTACAACCCTAAAGAACGTAGAATTTATCACAAGTCTTCTGCAGCTTTGCGTGTAGCCAAGTCACTCGGCTTCCCCACGCATCTCATGTCAATATTTTTTATTGTTCCTACAGTGCTGAGAAATTGGATTTATGATATTATAGCCAGAAACCGTTACAAATGGTTTGGGAAAAAAGATAGCTGTATGATTCCAACACCAGAACTTCAAGCAAAATTCATGGCATAAAAAAAGCCTCTTAGTTACTATTCTAATAGGCTTTTCTAAATTAACAACTTACTTAAAACTAATTTAATCTTTACAAAATTGTATTCGCTATGAGAGATATAACGAATTAGTTAATAGCACAAATTTTGTTATATCAAAAATAGTACATCTCTATAGGCTTGAAGAAAAAACTCGATATACGCCCATTATAATTGTTTTAACTGTTAAAAGTGCAAATATTATCTACAAGATGTCCATTAGTAGTTCTACTCCATTAAATCTGCGAAGGACACATGTATTTGCTTCTAACTCATTCAAAGACCTAGATTACGGCCTAAAAAAGCTCACACACTCAATATAGGTTTCTCAATATTCAGATCTAGAATAACTTCGAATAGAAGCTTATTTTTTTGTTAATGGTTTTTAAGCTTAGTAATTGAATAAACCTTAAAGTGAAATGGTGTTAGTTCGACCCTAGCTTCCGTTAGTTGGGACACAGTCGAATTCTGTAAAAGATCAAGTCTAACTCTTTTATAGTGTCATTGTTATTGATAGACAGAACATTTAGCTTTAAGGTTTTTTTTAAACGTCTTAAAATAAAATCGAGATGCTTACCAGTCCTGCTTTTTGCTGATACTATTCCTTATCAATGACAAATTCTAAATATTTATTCAGATTTAAGTTTGTAAACAATACCAGCTCATAAGAGATGCCATCTACCTTGTATTTTATTTTTGCTGTATTGGGTGGAACCCTACCGACATTATTAGCCACAAATGAAACCTTATGGACGTTCTGATCTTCGGGCAGCATAAGTTCAATTGTTTTTGGATCTAAGGTAACTTCCAAATTGTAGGTAAAGAGACGGTCGTTGATATAAATACTTATGCGGTCTCCATCTTGCCGACTATTGTCAAAAATCTCCATGGTGATTTTTCTCGATGTCACCTTATGAGAGCTGATTAGCTCATTTTTTCTATTTTCTTTTTCTTTAGTGAATTCTATGACTTCTCGTGTCTCTTTAATGTCGTCAATTGTTGTTTCTTCTAAAGGAAGGTCTACTTTAAGTTCCTTTTTAGAATTCACCTCTAAAGTATCTATGTATGGTTTTAGCTTATCGTAACCTTTAATGTCTTCAAAGTTCCCTGACTTGATTTTTCTATACTTAAGCGGTACGCTAAATAGGCCACCAAAGGACAATACAAAACCATGAATGCCTTTTTGTCTGGCTCGTCCAATTAAAAACTCTTCATCTTCACTGACTTCATAAGACAATTTATACCTACCCCGTGCATGCAATAGTGCTTTATTAATTTTCTTTGTGTTCGCTACTATCAATCGATTTTTTTCTGGGTCATAGTCGCCTTCTAAATAAAAACTACAGGTGCTGCCAGCGTGATAATCATAGGTGTAACCCTTAACGTTACCTGAATCATCTTCATCTAAATATATGATGGCGTAAATCTGATTAAAACCAACAGGATCTGTTCCATTTATATCGTGTACCCATAAACCAGAAAGATCCTGTGCGTGACTCAAACCGCAAAAAAAGAAGAAGGTCAAAATACACCTGATAACCATAATAGCGCTTTTTACTTCAAACTACTCAAAATAAAATCTAAATTCGGATTGGAATTATTATTGACTTTATAAGAATCGGTAATGTATTTAGGTTTTACGGCCAATCCCAATCCTGTAAGTTTTTCCATAGTAGGGATGTACTCTTGACTTACCTTTCCTGTTAACAAAATACCTAAGTCATTTCCAGCTTTAGCATATTTATAGATATTTCTAATTCCCTTAAGGTATAAATGATCTTTGGTAAAACCTCCTCCACGATGGACTCGAAGTGTAATGGCAAATGCTTTATCCCTATTTAGTTTGTGTTGGTTATGTAATAGATGAAAGGTATCTGAAAAACTATAGCCTTTGTTTAAGCTATCTACAGCGATAACTCTAAACGCTAGTTCCTTTAAACGCTCAATAGTTAGGCAGCCACTCATAAACTCAGAGTACACGGCCAAACCTTCTTGGGTTTCCACATTATTAGGAAAACCATTAGAAAAAATCTTAAGCGGTTGATCTAAACCATTAAATGTGGTCACCATGTGTACACCAATCTCATGATTGGTTAAGACCTTAAGCTGATTTAAACTGTATTTATGGCTCTTTCTAAGCACCAGAGTTTGGGTATTATTCAAGACCATGGCCGCTGCTGAAAGATTATTAGAAATTTTTATATGGTACTTAAAATCATAGCGTTTTGAAAACTCTTCAAAATAGTCTTGAGCTTCAGTAGAGTTATACATGGGTAGCATTTCCTCATCAAACTCCGAATCATCAAAACGCAGAATAAACTTCGCATTCTCAATATCTTTCTCTGTTGGCGTCCCAAAACTCTTTAAACTATTGAAGTAAAATCTACGGCCTTGACCAATGGTTTCTATACACTCAATCAACCCAGAATACTCATAAATAATATCCTCATATAGTTGTCGTATATCGTCGTCTTCAATACGCTCCAGACGTTGCGAGAAAAATAAGCGGTGCAACTTATAGCCATTAAAACGCATCTTTGGATACTTAAACTCCGGCTCATAATTGTATTTGGATGAAAAAAACTTCTTCTTTTCTGCCGCTATGTTAAGTGGGTTAATATAATTGAGGAGTTCGATATTCTTTACCAATCGATTGAGATTGGCATCAATATCAAATAGGTCCTGAAACTCTTCCGTTGTTCTAATTTGCGCCATTAATGGTTTTGCCTGTTGTAAAATTCATTTGCATGCTTAGGCAAAAGCGATTGTAGTTGTTGCTCGACAGCTGCTACAACTTCTGGATAAATAACTTGTTTATACTCATCACAATACACCTTTGCAATTTCGGTCGCCAAAACTAAGGTATTTTTAAAATTCCGGGTAATATATTTTAAGAAATATCCATTACCCTGAAAGGTATCATTAATCTTGGCTGTCTGTTTAATTTGGTTTGGTAATTCAATACTGGCTAACATTTGTCTCCAAGACTCGACCTCATTTCCAAAACGGTCGTTATCTATATTAGATGTCCCTAAATTCCAAGTAGGAACTTCCCGGTCCCAACGTTGCCAATTATAACTATGCATATCGTATACGACACAAACCCCAAATTTATTTTCTAGTTTGGACATTAAAGCATGTACAACTTTATAAAAATTGGAATGTTTTTGAAGGCTCTTCTCCTTCTCCACTTCTGGTAATGGGTTTTTCCAGAGCTGTTTTCCCCAAGCTGTATCAAAAACAGCATTTTCAGGATCACGGTTAAGATCGTATTCAAATCGCGAGTCACACCCTGCAATGAGAATGGGATGCGAGATTACCATATGTTTCGTTTCGGGATCTTCCTCATACCAACGTTCGTATGCGCTGTGCAAACAGTTGTCCCACAAGTCCTTTCTGAACTGATGTCCATCGTGTACGGCACCACAAACATAAGGCGCATAGTCCTCAATTTTTAATGTAAACGAATAATCCTCTGAAACGGCGTGGAAAATATCTTCGTTTTCGATTTTAGAAATTATCGATTCAATTGGAAGTCGTTGCATTATAAAGATTTAAATAAGCGTTCTAATGCCTTTAGCATGTTGCGTTCGTTAACATTAAATTCTCCATCGGAAAAGAATAGAGTTTTTATATCAGCAAGGAGGATTTCTACGTCGTCCTTGTCATAATTATGTTGACGCAGGCTTGTCATTATTTTCTGAATGCCTTGATAGTCGTTATCTCTATCGAATTCATCGTGAATTTCCTGAAAGGTATTCATATCTACTTTAGAGATAATCACATCGCGTTCGCGATTATCTTCTTTAAAATCGGAATGCGCCGCAAATAGTAAAATATACGCAACGAGTTCATCCCTAGTCCAATCAATTGTTTTCATTTATTATGCGAAGAAATATATTTATAGTTAGGCTTCATCTACTGTTTTCCGCAAACGTGTACGTCGATCAAAGGCTTGCAATTGATCCATGACCTTACTTTCTAAAAAGTCAATTACTTTTTCTTCGACCCTCGTTTTCGCCTTGTAAACTTTATTGATATATGTAATTCCGCCAGGAGACATTACATTAACCTCAACTAATTTTCCACCAATAACATCAATGCCAACAAAGTACAAACCGTCTTTTACCAATTTCGGACCAATCTGTTTACACAGTGCTTTTTCAGCTTTGGTCAAGGTATGCTTCTGAACACTACCGCCAGCCGTAACATTGGATCGATGGTCATCAGAACCTGGTACGCGTCTCATGGCGCCCACCGGTTCCCCATTTAATAGCAATATTCTAACATCCCCTTGGTCTGCGCCTACAATATAGTCTTGAAGAATCACGTAATTAGATGTCCCATCAGAATTGGTAATGTAGAAATCCAATAAAGAATTAATATTACTCATTGCTGACTTTTCTATTAAGATAACTCCAGAACCACCAAAACCGTTCAAGGGCTTTATGATCATTTTGTCTGACTTTGACTCCTTTATCTGTTGGATTAAGTATTTCTTATTTTTTGAGACATGGGTATTTGGTATAATATTGCTATGCGCATCGCCAAAAGCCGCTGTATAAAGCTTGTTATTGGCTTCTCGCATACCCTGTAGGGAATTAATAATAAACACATCATCTTTTACTGAATCCAAGAAGTTAAGCATCAAAGGATCCAATGGCGGATTTGCTCTAAAGAAGATAGCATCAAAACCAGCTAATGGCAGCATTTCTTCTCTTAACTTTACTTTATTGTAAAACGATTTTAAAGTCGATGGCACTTTATCCATTCGCCCTATGACATTACAAAACGCATTAGTAACACTATCTCTTATCGTAAGATTAGCGGGTGTACACATAGCCACACCATGACCGCGTTTAGCACATTCTTTTATTAATGCCAAACTCGTATCGTTTTCTGGGTCAATGTTTTCCCAAGGATACATTATAAAGCAAACATTCATCTCAATATATTTTTGGTTGATTAAAACTTAATAGTAAAAATAAGTAATCCTTTTTGATAAAAAAACACATACCCGCTGTCAGGTCTTAAGATTCTCCTGGAATAAACAATTTACACAATTTTCAGGCATTGAAAATTGGTTCTCTGAGATACTTCGACTGGCTCAGCATAAGCGATTCACACAATTTTCAATCTATGAAAATTGGTTCTCTGCTTACTTTACGGCGTTGTAATTGTCATCCCATTCTTTAGGCTTTGGATCATCATGAAGTTTGTCTAAAGATTTTGCCACCATCATCGATACTGTAGCATCTCCCGTAACATTAACCACCGTTCTGCACATATCCAAAGGACGATCTACTGCAAATATCAAGGCTAAACCAATAGGTAATAATTCGGCCGGAAATCCAATAGACTCCAAAACAATAACCAACATCACCATACCAGCACTAGGTACGGCCGCACTACCAATTGAGGCTAAAAGTGCCGTAAGGATAATAACCAATTGATTGGTAAAGGTTAGTCCTTCGGGCCAAATCACCTGCATAATGAATACGGCAGCAATGCCTTGATACAAGCTCGTCCCATCCATGTTTACGGTGGCACCAACAGGTAATACAAAGCCCGAAACCTCCTTATCCACACCTAAATGCTCTTCGACACGTTCCATGGTTACTGGCAAAGTAGCAGCGCTACTACTTGTAGAAAATGCCAATAACTGCGCAGGACTTATCTTATTCAAAAACCACATAGGCGATTTCTTGGTGAATACTTTTATCAATATCAAATAGAAGCCTATCATTAGTAATAAACCTCCGACCACGCAAAGCGCATACTGTAGCAGTTTTAGCAGTATTTCTGTGTCATCGAATGCAATAATTACGTTTGCCATTAGTGCAAAAACAGCATAAGGGGCAAACAACATGATGAGATCGACCATTTTCATGATGATTTCATTAAGGGAATCGAAAATATCGATCATGGGCTTGGCCTTTTTTTCAGGAATGAGTAGCAAACAAATACCCATGAACAGGGCAAAGAAAATTACTTGAAGCATTTTAGCCTCTCCCATAGCCTGAAATATATTACTAGGGAAAATATCCACCAAGGCCTGAAGTGGACCAGCATCCTTTTGAGCACTAGCCTTAGCCAGTTTATCAGTTACACCTGCATCATTTTCATACTTCATTTCTATCTTCGCCAAAGTCTCTTCAGACATGCCTGTTCCCGGTTTAACAAAGTTGACTATCGATAATCCAATAATAATGGCGACTAAGGTTGTACCGATATAAATGGCAATCGTACGTAAACCCATGTCTCTGATTTTTGAAATATCCTTTAAATCAGAAATACCTTTAATCAAAGAGGCCAATATTAGTGGTACAGCTATTAACTTTAACAGGTTAATAAATATCGTTCCGAAAGGCGAAATCCAATCGGTTACAAATTGCTGACCATTAACAGAATTCATTATAAATCCAAAAATAATACCTAGGACCATTCCGATAATGATCTTCCAATGCAATGCAAGTTTTTTCATGTGCTTTATGTCTTATATTTTAAAAAACTAATTATTGGGGTAATCTATTTTTTACTTATCCAGTTTCTGTTGCCTGTAGCTATAATCCCCAATATTAGGTAAATTATATCCAAATACAAGCCTGTTTTATCATAATAATTTATATTGAATATGGCTATTAAGGGCAAAGAATTTCAGGGCAAATCTAAAAACATCTCCGGGACTCATTCTATAATCTTGAAGTTCTATCCAATAACAGATAATCGGCTAAAACCAAGGCCGCCATGGCTTCGACAATAGGCACAGCACGTGGTACGACACATGGGTCGTGTCTCCCTTTTCCTTGCATCTCGACAGTCTCACCAGAACTATTTATGGTTTCTTGTTTCTGAAGTGTGGTCGCTACGGGTTTAAAAGCTACTCTAAAGTAAACATCCATACCATTGCTAATGCCACCTTGTACGCCTCCCGATAAATTGGTTTGTGTGCTTCCATCTTCATTAAATTTGTCATTGTGTTCACTTCCCATCATTTTGGCACCACAAAAACCACTTCCGTATTCAAACCCCTTAACAGCATTTATAGAAAGCATCGCTTTACCCAATTCAGCGTGCAACTTATCAAAAACAGGTTCACCAAGTCCAACAGGTACATTTTGCAACACACATGTTATGGTACCTCCAATGGTATCGCCTTGTTTTTTTACTTCCTTTACTTTGTTAATCATGCGCTCTGCAGAAGCCTCATCCGGACAACGAATAACATTCGATTCAATCTTGGAAAAATCCAATTCTTGATATGGCTTATCTATAAATATATCACCTACCGAAGATGTGAAAGCATGGATTTGAACTGTACTCAGCAATTGTTTAGCAATGGCGCCAGCGACCACGCGACAGGCAGTTTCACGAGCTGAGCTTCTTCCTCCGCCTCTATAATCCCGTACCCCATACTTTTTATCATAGGTATAATCGGCATGACTAGGTCTATATACGTCTTTAATATGTGAATAATCCTTGGACTTTTGGTTGGTATTCTTTATCACAAAACCAATGGGCGTTCCCGTAGTAACACCTTCAAAAATGCCAGATAAAAATTCGACCGCGTCGGGTTCTTTGCGCTGTGTAACGATTTTAGATTGTCCTGGTCTACGTCGGTCCAATTCATTCTGAATAGTGTCGAAATCCAGTTTTAATCCAGAAGGACAACCATCTATAATGCCACCAATAGCTATACCATGTGATTCTCCAAAAGTAGTCAGCTTAAACAATTTTCCGAAGGAATTTCCTGCCATTAAATCATATTTTGCGCTAAAGTAAATCTAATATCACAGAAACAAAAATACATGCTCTTTTTTTAGTATGTTACAAGAATGTTAACTGCCTATGTTACAGAGGAGCTTTAATAACACTATAATAACATTTTCCTGATGGATTATTAATTATGGCATTACAATCAATTAATACATTAATAAGTTATTTGCAGTTATTAATAGTTTGTCTTGAATCTAAAACGAAAAGTTGAAATAGCAGTCATCTCTGACGTTCACCTTGGCACATTCGGATGCCATGCAAAACAACTACTCACCTATTTAAACAGTATAGAACCTAAGAAACTTATTCTTAATGGCGATATTATTGATATTTGGCAATTTAAAAAGCGCTACTTTCCTAAATCCCATTTAAGTGTCATAAAGAAAATCATGGATTTTGCAGCTAATGGTACAGAGGTGATTTACATTACGGGTAACCATGATGAAATGCTGAGAAAGTTTACCGATACCGAGATTGGCAATATTTCTATCGTTAATAAGCTTGTCTTGGAATTGGACGGCAAGAAAGCTTGGTTTTTCCATGGTGATGTCTTTGATATTTCTATTCAAAATGCCAAATGGCTGGCCAAACTTGGTGGTTGGGGTTATGACATACTTATTCTTTTGAACCGATTTGTTAATTGGTGTCTAGATAAAATGGGCAAGGAACGCTATTCCTTGTCCAAAAAGATAAAAAATAGCGTAAAAAGTGCGGTAAAATACATCAATGATTTTGAAAGTGTAGCCACAGACTTGGCTATAGAGAATGAATACGATTATGTGGTTTGCGGTCATATACATCAACCCAAAATGTTGGTGAAAGAAAATAAGCACGGAAAAACGACCTACCTAAATTCTGGAGATTGGGTTGAAAACTTTACGGCCTTAGAGTATCAATTTAAACGCTGGAAAATTTACAACTACAGTAATGATAAGCTCTCACCTTTCTTTGCCGATGAAGAACTTAAGGAAATGGATGTCAAGGATCTAATCGCTGCTATCACTATTGTTGAGCCCCCTAAGAAAAAAGTCAATGATTAATAGGCAGCAATGCTTCCCTTAGAATAGTAACAGGGTGCTTGGCTATTTTCCCTGTACCGTCCTTGATTTGATGCCTACAACTTGTCCCGTTGGCCGCTATTATCGTATCCTCTGACGCATTCCTGATCGCTGGAAATAGAGTTTGCTCACCGATTTGCATACTAACATTATAATGCTCTTTTTCATAGCCGAAACTTCCAGCCATACCACAACAGCCACTCGGAATAATGGTGACTTTGTAGTTCTCAGGCAAATTGAGTATATCAAAACTCGATTTTTGATTGGCCAGTGCCTTTTGATGGCAATGGCCATGGAATTTAATGGTCTTGGGTGCAGTCGTAAACTGCTTCGAGGTAATATTTCCCAATGCTATTTCTTGCTGAATAAAGTCTTCAATTAAAAATATACGTTTAGCAATGGCAATTGCTGCCTCTTTATCATCCGCCAATTTCGGGTATTCATCCTTAAAGGTGAGTATGGCAGAAGGTTCAATACCAAGCAAATAGAAATCGTCATCTACATTATTTTTAAAAGACGCTACATTCTTATTGGCGATGGCTTTAGCCTCATCCAAAAATCCTTTAGACAGAAAGCTTCTTCCACTTTCTAAGTGACTGATATCAATCACTTTATAGCCCAAAGTCCAAAGTAAGCGTTTAATATCTAGTACGATGTCAAATTCTAAGAAGTTACTAAATTCATCAATAAATAAATAAACATCTTTTATTGGGTTTCGAACGAGAAAGGATTTCTTTTCAGCCCATTTAGAAAAAGATTTAGAAAATAAAGGAAAACTTCGCTTCGGATGAATCCCAAGAGCCTGTTTCATAAATCCAGATACAAATTTGGTTTGAAATAAAGCATTATAAAAACCTGGTGCGCGTGAGGCCATTTTATTGTACTTCGTAGAATTTGCAAAAAACCTATCCTTGAATTTAAAACCATTAGCCTTTTGATAGTGGTACTGAAACTCAGCTTTGAGATTCGCCACATCCACGCTACTTGGACACTCACTGGCACAGGCCTTACAGCTTAAGCACAAATCGAACACCTCTTTGAGTTCCTCATGGTCAAACTTATTGGCTTTTTCAGAATGAGTTAGGAACTCTCTTAAGGCGTTTGCTCTTGCCCTAGTCGTATCTTTCTCATTTCGCGTGGCGCGATAGCTTGGACACATGGTTCCCCCAAATTCCGGTAATTTTCTACAATCGCCAGAGCCATTGCATTTCTCGGCCTCTCTCAGTATCCCCTGTGAAGCCGAAAAGTCCAAAACCGTAGTAATCTCTGGTTCTTTTCTATCTATCTCGTAGCGCAGATTTTTATCTAAAGGGAAAGCATCAACTATTTTACCGGGATTAAAAATTGAATTCGAATCAAACACCGATTTAATGCGCCTTAGTATTTGGTAGTTGGCATCACCTATCATCATAGGAATAAACTCTGCTCTAACGATACCATCACCATGTTCTCCAGACATAGAACCTTGATATTTCTTTACAAGTTTTGCTACAGCAGTAGTAATGGCTCTAAATTGCCTAACATCTTCCGATTGCTTAAGATTCAAGACAGGTCGTAAGTGCAACTCCCCGGCTCCAGCATGCGCATAGTAAACCGCTTTCTGATGATAGGATTTCATCAATTCGGTAAACTCAGAAATATAGTTGTCCAAATCCTCTAAGGCCACTGCAGTGTCTTCAATACAGGCCACTGCTTTCTTATCGCCAATCATATTTCCCAATAATCCCAAACCGGCTTTGCGCAACTCTAGGGCTTTAGAAATAGCATCCCCTTTTAGAATGGGCGCTGCATAACTCAACCCAATGTTGTGCACTGTCCTTAAAAATTCGTGGATATCACCTTTGAGTTCCTCTTCCGTTTCGGCTTTTAGCTCGCACATTAATATCGCTACAGGATCTCCTTCAATAAATGCTCTATTGTCTTGCTGCATCTTGTTGTGCTTGGTAAGATTCAATATAGAATCGTCCATCATTTCACAGGTGTGTAAATGATGTTGCATAACAGCCTTAACCGCTTTTATACAATTAGCTATGCTCGTAAAATGCAACGCTACCATGGCACTTTTAGATGGTGGTAAGTCATCCAGTTGTAGTGTAATCTCGGTGGTAAAAGCTAAGGTTCCTTCGCTACCCGCAAGTAGCCTGCACATATTAAATTTGGATGTCGCCTCTGTGAACACCTCAGTGTCGATTAATTCATCGATGGCATAACCTGTATTCCTGCGGTGAATTTGTGGTTTGGGAAAATTATCTTTAATCCTTTTCTGGACAGCTTCAGATTTTAATTCTTCATAAATCGTTCTATAGATGTTACCTTCTAAGGTATCTAGCTTCAACTTTTCTTTAAATTCAACAGTAGATAACTCCTTAAATTCTACCGTACTTCCATCACTCAAAATAGTTTTTAAGCCTAGGATTTTATCCCTGGTCACACCATATTGAATAGATGTTGTTCCCGAAGAGTTGTTGCCCACCATACCGCCTATCATACAGCGATTGGACGTCGAGGTGTTGGGCCCAAAAAACAATCCAAAAGGTTTGAGATAATTGTTTAATTCATCCCTAACAACACCCGGTTGAACGGTTACGGTTTTGGCCCGTTCATTAACATCTAGGATTTTCGTAAAGCATTTTGAAACGTCGACGACGATACCATTGCCCACAACTTGTCCCGCTAAGGACGTCCCTGCTGTTCTGGGTATTAATGAGGTCTTATTTTCATTGGCAAAACGAATCAAACATTTGATGTCGTTAACATTTTTCGGAAGGGCAACTGCCGTTGGTAACATTCTATATACAGAAGCATCCGTAGCATAGAGCTTTAGCATTAAATCATCAAAATAAAGCTCACCTTTTAATGCTGATTTTAATTGCTCTAATGCCTTATTTTGATTCATTTATGTCTAAAAATATGTTGATAAATCTATAAAGAATTCTAATATAAATTTGGTTTTGGCGTTATTTTTGTAAAGTTTTACGAAATCAATAAAAAACGATATAATTATGAAGAAACTAATTTTAACAACAGTTGCAATTTTTACAGGTCTAATATTTGTAAGTGCTCAAGAAATAGCTGATAATGCTATAGGTTTGAGAATTGGTGATGATGATGGTTTTGGTACCGAAATATCTTATCAACGTGCACTTGGAGACAATAATCGACTCGAAGCCAATTTAGGTTGGAGAAGCGGTGACGGCTTCGATGGTTTTAAATTAACTGGTGTTTACCAATGGGTTTGGGAACTCGATGGCAACTTTAACTGGTATGCTGGTGCTGGTGGTGGTGTCGGATCTTACAGCTTTGACAATGATGCTGTTGATGATGATACTTTTTTCTTTATCGCTGGTGATATAGGTATAGAATATAATTTTGATATTCCGTTATTAATATCTTTGGATTTTAGACCAGAACTCGGCTTTGGAGACTTTAGGGATGATCTCAATTTTGATATCGCCTTGGGTGTTAGATATCAATTCTAAAGTGAACTTATAACATAACAAACCACCTTAAAAAAGGTGGTTTTTTTATGCTAAACCACAGTAAATATTGGGTATAAAACCCTTAGTAAGTCCTTAAGTCGAACAGCACAATTAAAAATATAGTTCTCGACATGAAAAGCGGTTGAATTATGCCATAAAATTTACTTAATTTTGCACATCTTAAAATGAAAATAAGCTTTCAATGAAAAACACTGCCTTAACGGAAACACATATAGCATTAGGGGCCAAAATGGTACCTTTTGCAGGATATAACATGCCTGTACAATACGAAGGTGTCAATATAGAGCACGAAACGGTTAGGAATGCCCTGGGTGTTTTTGATGTGTCCCATATGGGTGAATTTTTAATTGAAGGACCTCATGCTTTGGAGTTGATCCAAAAGGTATCGAGTAACGATGCTTCAAAATTAGAAGTGGGCAAAGCGCAATACAGTTGCTTACCCAATGATGATGGAGGTATTGTAGATGATCTTATCATCTACAAAGTAAAAGACAAGACCTATCTGTTGGTAGTCAATGCCAGCAATATTGAAAAAGACTGGAATTGGATTTCTTCAAAAAATGATGTTGGTGCAGACATGCGCGATTTAAGTGAAGACTATTCCTTATTGGCTATTCAAGGCCCAAAAGCGGTCGAAGCCATGCAATCTTTATCCAGTCATGATTTGTCGCAGATTAGCTTCTACAATTTTGTGGTTGGGGATTTTGCGGGTATTGAACATGTTATCATTTCTGCTACAGGTTATACGGGCAGCGGAGGTTTTGAAATTTATTGTAAAAACTCTGAAGTCAAACAAATTTGGGATAAGGTATTAGAAGCTGGTGCCGATTTTGGTATAAAGCCTATCGGTTTAGCCGCAAGAGATACGCTTCGTTTAGAAATGGGGTATTGCTTATACGGAAATGATATTGATGACACCACCTCTCCTATTGAAGCCGGATTGGGTTGGATTTGCAAGTTCAACAAGGCGTTTACCAACAGTGAAGCTTTGCAAGCTGAAAAAGAACGTACGCCAGAACGCAAATTAGTAGCTTTTCAATTAGATGATCGAGGTATTCCACGTCATGGCTATGACATTGTAGACCACGGTGGAAAAACCATAGGACATGTCACTTCCGGGACAATGAGCCCGAGCTTAGGAGTCGGTATAGGTTTAGGCTATGTCCCTAAAGTGTTTTCTAAACCCGATAGTAAAATCAATATTCAAGTCAGAAAGAAAGCCATACCAGCAACTGTGGTAAAATTACCGTTTTACAAAAGTTAGACAGCGCTATAGAATGTCGATGGATCCATGAAGAAGACTATAAGCAAACACAGAATCCTTATCCTTGGTGCCAGTGGTTATATTGGCAATGCCATTTATAGAGAATTAGGGCCTTATTTTAAAACCTTCGGTACCTACAGAACACCGAAAAGAGAATTTGAGACCAACCAACAATTTTTTCAGTACAATGTGGAGGAAGATGATGTTTACGAAATTCTTGAAGCCATTAGGCCATCCATCATTATATCGGCCTTACGCGGTGATTTTCATGCCCAGACAATTGCCCACCAGCATATCGCGGAATATGCCCAAGACTTTGGAAGCAAAATCATCTTTCTATCTTCAGCCAATGCCTTTGATGCTTATAGTAAATACCCAAGTTATGAATTAGATAAAACCCTAAGTCATAGCATTTATGGTCATTTTAAGATCAAAATCGAAAATATGCTCTTGCGCTTACCAAAAACACAAGTGGCCGTATTACGATTACCTATGGTCTTTGGCACCAATTGCCCTAGGATTCAGGAAATGAAACAGCTGATAGCCGAAGATGCTTCGGTCGAAATCTTTCCTAATCTTATTATGAATGTAACGCTGGATAAAAAAGTGACTCAGCAAATTCACTACATCATTAATAGAAATAAACATGGTATCTTTCATTTGGGGAGTACCGATTTGGTGCATCATGATGAATTTGTAAAGCATATTTTAGAGATTATCTCCACCAAGAAAGTGTTGCTAAAACACGTCTACACCACCAATGAAGATCGTTATTTAGCTGTTTTACCCAAGTTTAATAAGTTACCCAAGCATCTTCAAATTACAAGTGACAAAGTTTTGGAAGAACTTCAGAAATAAGCTTGTAGCGCATTAAGGATTTTATTAAATTTCGTGTACCTAAACCAAACACTTATGAAATTAGACGAATCTACAATTGAAAAAAAGTTACTGCATTTTCCAGAATGGGAGTATTATGACAATGCGATACATGTTGAATTAGAATTTGACAATTTTAAAGATTGTTTTAGTGCCATGAGCCGCATTGCTTTTGAGTGCGAAGCACAAAATCACCATCCGGATTGGAGTAATGTTTATAACGTTTTAAGAATATCATTGTCTACGCACGATGCCGGTGGTGTTACTCAAAAAGACTTTGATTTGGCCGAAGCGATAGAGGCTATTGTGGAAGCTGAAGAGTAAGCCCCTTTTGTCCTACGGACATTTTCCCCAAACGGGGAAAGTTTTATTGCAATATACAATCTACAGCCTGTTTTACCCATGTTAGGTCGTTAAGCATATACCCTAATGTGGGTGAGACATTTGTTAATTTTGATTCTCTTAAGCTATCTATATTTTTTTAAATTTGCTCTGCCATTGGAGAACAAAAACTTTAGGCACTTTAAATATTTAATAACTTTTAATTCAATACTATGGGAAGAGCTTTTGAGTTTAGAAAAGCCAGAAAAATGAAACGTTGGTCCGCTATGAGCAAGGCCTTTACACGTATCGGCAAAGACATTGTCATCGCGGTAAAAGAAGGTGGGCCAGATCCCGATAGTAACTCGCGCCTACGTGCCGTTATACAGAATGCCAAGTCGGTGAATATGCCCAAGGATAATATTGAGCGCGCTATAAAGCGTGCATCCGACAAAAACCAAGGCGACTATAAAGAAGTACTTTTTGAGGGTTATGCCCAACACGGTATTGCGGTACTTATAGAAACGGCAACCGATAATAATACGCGGACTGTAGCCAATGTACGCAGTTACTTTAATAAATGCGATGGTAGCTTAGGGACTCAGGGCTCTGTAGTTTTTATGTTTGATCATACCTGTAACTTTAAGATAAATGGTGATGGACTGGATTTGGAAGAACTGGAATTAGAGTTGATTGATTATGGGGTTGAAGAAATCTTTGAAGATACCGACGAAGATGCTGATGGTAACGAACAAACCAGTGTGATGATCTACGCGCCTTTTGAAAGTTTTGGTAATATACAGTCGTATTTAGAAGAACACAATATTGAGATTATTTCTTCGGGTTTTGAACGCATCCCACAGGTGACCAAAACCTTAGCTCCAGAACAGATGGAAGACGTTGAAAAATTATTGGAAAAGTTAGAAGAAGATGATGACGTGCAGAATGTGTACCATACTATGGAAGAAACGACTGATTAAAAATTTAACTATTACATATTTTAAGAGGGCTTTGGCCCTCTTTTTTATTTTAGAATACCCAAAGGATTTTAGTGTTGGTTATGGCTAATAAATATGCTAAGTTTACATATACCAAGGTTGGTAAACATTAAATCAAATTATTAACAACTATATTATTTACCAAATGAAACGAATTTGCCTATTAACACTATTTTTACTTATTGGTTTTTTTAACGCAAAGGCCCAGGTTATAGATGTTCTTACCGACCTTTTAGGCCCTCAAGGAATATTATTGAACGGCAATGACTTGTACGTTTGTGAACCTCACACCACTAGGGTTTTTAAAATAGACATATCTGATATCGCGCAAACACCTACAGATGTTATTCATCAATATAGTGGCCAAGAATTCCCAAGATCATTGGCACTAAAAGGAGATATGCTTTATTTTTCTGATTATCTGGGTTTTAAAATTCAAAAAGTAAACATAAACGCTACCTTACCAACAACAACATCAAATCTTGTTCATAATCTTTCTTATCCTAACTGCATGGTATTTAATGGAAATGACTTGTACTTTTCTCAATCCTTACAAAATAAGATTTCTAAAGTAGATATAAGCGCCCCCACACCAACAGTCACAGAGATTATTACTGGCCTTGATCATCCCACTGGATTAGCATTCAATGGCGATGACTTGTACTTTTCTCAATCTGGCGCAAACAAGATTTCAAAAATTGACATAAGTATTGCCACACCAACAGTTGTAGATGTTGTTACTAACCTTAGTATACCAATTGAATTAGCACTCAATGGCGATGACTTGTACTTTGCTCAATATGGTACAAACAGGATTTCAAAAATTGACATAAGTATTGCCACACCAACAGTTGTAGATGTTGTTACTGGTCTTGATGGTCCTTATGGGTTAGCATTGAATGAAACTGACTTGTACTTTTCTCAAGCCTCGGGTGATAAGATTTCTAAAATCAATCTTTCTTCACTATCGACAAACGAATTTTCGACAATAAATTCAATTAAAGTTTATCCAAATCCATCAACTGATTTTATTAACATTTCAGGATTAATAGAAACAAAAAGATTCAAAATCTACAATATTCTAGGAGTGGAAATGCTGATTGGAATTATTTCTAGGAATGAAAAAATTGATATTAAAAATTTGAAAAATGGTATATACTTCTTAAAATTTGATGATGGAAATACTGTTAAATTTATAAAAGATTAAAATAATTAAAACGTTTGCTAACAACGACTATAAGTAATTGCTAATTCTAGCCTACTTCTAAAAATCCGCGCGGATTTTCAGCTTGGTGTGTACTTGCAGAGTTTCGTGCTAACCCACGCAACTATTCATAGCCGAGACCGTTAGCACACATTATGAAATAACTATGAAGAGAATAATTTTCCTTTCTATTATAATTTTTACAATTGTTTTTGACAATATTCATGCTCAAAAAATAAAACCTGATTTCCTTGGAGAGAAGCACATTGTTAATTCTGATATTTTAAAAGAGAAAAGAGAAATTTCAATATATCTTCCGGAAAATTACCAAGATACCGAGACAGACTATCCTGTTCTTTACATTTTAGATGGGCAAAGATATTTTTTGAATGGCATTCTTTATCAAAACACTTTGAAGTGGAAAGAAAAGACACCTGACTTTATAGTTATAGGTATAAATACAAATAATCGGAAAAGAAGAAAATTGTTTTTTGATGATTCAAAAATGTTTATTGATTTTTTAGATAAAGAGCTAATCCCTTACGTAGATAGAAATTACCGAACTTCTTCGAAGCGCCTCTTTTTTGGTTGGGAAATGGCAGGAGGATTAGCTATTGAATTGCTAGCTCAACCTCAAAGTATGTTCTCTGCCTATTTTATTGCAAGTCCAACTCATATAGATACGGCTCGACTAGATTTGTTGAAGAAGAGATTGACGCAAAGAGATAATGCTAGCGAATTTATATACTTTTCTATAAGTCCGGTAGAATCATGGTCAATTCCATCTTTAGAAAATCTTAGTAAAACTTTAAAGGAGTATGCTCCAGAAGGTCTCAGTTGGCATTATAAGATTCTTGATGAAGAAAATCATCATTCAACACCGACTAAAACAATTCATGAAGGGTTAAATAAATACTTTCAGGATTACCCATATATACGATTTTACAGCCTAAAGGAATTTGACGATTTTGGAGGTATTACTGCACTGAAAGAACATTACAAAAAAAGAGGAGAAAAGTATAACCTATCTACAGAAATCCATAAGGATACCAAACACTTCTTGCTAGTGCAGTCGATGAACGAAGATAACTATGAATCATTTGGTTTTTTCATGCAAGAGTTTGAAGATTACTATAAATCAAAGAGAAGAGATTTTTGGTTTAATAGATATGCTCAGTTCTACTTAAAATATCAAAAACCAAAAGAGGCTATAGAAATACTTACTGTTGGGTTAGATAAATTTCAGAACTCATCCCTTATTTTAGGTAGTTTAGGTGATGCCTATGTAAAAAAAGGAGATAAGGTAAAAGCAAAAGAATACTATAAAAAAGCTATTGATTTTGCTTCAAAAAATGGAGATAAAAATATTGAGGTTTACGAATCTAAATTGAAACAAATTTAACGTGTGCTAACAAGGTGTATAAATAATATCGGCTTATGTCATAAATTAAAATATAAATATAAAACAGAGGTCAATACAAAACCGCTACTACTCATACACCAGACCGTTGTACAACATTAGAATACAATCATCAGGAAAAACTCTTTAAAAGAAAACTGAAGAGAATGAATATTTCAATTATTAAGAAAAGTTAAATTGTATTCAATGAATTTATTTTTAGATTTCTTTCTAGTAGGAGGTATTGTAATTATTGCAATAATTTTATTGCGATTATTAAGAATAAAGCCTAAAGAATTACCTCAAAAAGTACTGATTGCACTTTTCTTACTTTTATTTTTTGTTGCTCTATATTTTTATGCTTTATTACATAATGTTATTTGGCTAATAGAACTTTGCTTTTTACCAAACGATATAACAATAATTACTTTAGGACCTTTATTTCTCTTATATGTAAAATCTTTATTTTTAAAAGAAGGCGGTTTAGTAAAGAAAGCTTTAGTACACTTTATCCCTACTTTTATTTTTGCTTTTGCTATTACAATTCCAACAATATTGTTTAATAATTTCAAAATAAACGAACTTGCTTATACACATGCAAATTTTACACGTAACATTATAAGAACTGAAAATTTGTACTTTATGCTATATTTAATTCTTTCATTACGATTACTATCAAAGTATCAAAAATTAACAGAGCATAAATATTCGAACCTGACGAAATTTGACTTTAATTGGGTGAGAATTATGTTTTTATCAACAATCTGTATTATAGGTATTGATTCAGGAGTTAAAGTATATGAATTTTTTTTTGGTGATTTTCATTGGAATGCTGACATTATTTCTGTGTTGGCCATGATTGTTCTGGTTTCATATTTATCGTATTATGGCGTAAACCAATCCAAAGTACTCTTACCCTCTTTTTTACTAGACAGTAGCGTTGAATCTAAAATTGATAAGAAAACAGATAACGTATGGTCTTCTGAGAAAAAAGAAGAGTTTGAAAGCTTAAAAAATAAACTTGAATTTATTATAAAAATCCAAAAACCATATTTGGATGAAGACTTAACATTGGGAAAATTAGCAGAACAGATTTCTACAACAGATAAAAAACTTTCCACAATGTTAAATCAATACTTGAATACTACATTTTATGACTTAATTAACAAGTATCGTGTAGAAGCAGTAAAAGAAAAATTAAATTTAGGGAACTACAAAAATTACAGTCTATTTGGAATTGCTTCTGAATGTGGTTTTAAATCAAGAACCAGTTTTAATCGAATCTTTAAAAAGGAAACAGGATTTACCCCTTCAGAATACAAAAAAAATATTTTGTAAAAATAGTTCAATACTTTTTTAACATATAATAACGCACCAACGCTTCCATTGGTCAATTTAAGTCATTGTTAGTTCATTGTTTTGTAGTTCAAATTTATAAACTCAAAAAAATGAAAAAACAGGTATTAACACTATTATTTTTAGGACTAACTTTAATCGTAAAATCTCAAAATTCAACTGAACAAGTACAAAAATCTAGTGTTGAAAAATCGATCTTCGGAATTCAAACAGGTTTTGCAGGGCTATGGGTTTACAATGAACTAAAACTATCAAATCAAATTGCATTACGAACTGAGATAGGCTTTGATGCCTATGATAATGATGAGTTTTATCCTGACGCTGGTTTTTTGTTAACCACTTTTATTACAGCAGAACCACGTTGGTATTATAATCTGAATAAACGACAAAGTAAATCTAAACGAATAGATAACAATAGTGGAAATTTCTTTTCACTTAAAACAAGTTTTCGTTCAGATAATTTACTACTCGATTTTGGTGATGCCAATAATGCACGAATAGTAGATAACCTGGCCATAATTCCAACTTGGGGAATTAGAAGAAATATAGGAAATCATTTTAACTATGAAACTGGACTTGGACTTGGCTATATTCATTATTTTGCCAAAAGTTCTGGATTTGTAAAAGACAAAGGAGAAGCAGCAATAAACTTGCATTTACGAATTGGGTATCAATTTTAAAAAACAACGTTGTACAACAACGTGTATGGCTCATTGCCGATGAATTCCTAAAGTAGAATTCATTGCAATTTGCTATCTTTCGGTTACGGCGGAAAATCATAGCTGATTTTCCGCAACGAGCCATACACAAGACCGTTAGGTGCAATTTGAAATTCCATTATGAAAAAGAAAATTTTGATAATAACACTTATATTAATTGGAATTATCGCAGGCTATTTTCTTGAGCTAGACGACCGACTAAATAATAATGGGAATGGCATTTCTCATATGGCTTTTATAGATAACGAATATCGTCTTGGAGATGAGAATAAAGACGAAGAACATCCTAAGGAACTTTACAAACGGAATTTTCGAAATGAGGACTATAAATTTCCAAGAACTGAAGTTGAAAATATCAAAATATATAAGAATTTACCTTTTGTTAGTAGACTAACTGGTAAGAGTTTGTCAGAAAATCAAAGAATCGAATTACAAAAATTCTTTAATTCACCAGAAAATTTTGACTGGACAGAAACTACCTGGACTTTAAAAGAATCTGAATATATTTTACGCTTTTTTGACCAAGATGAAGCTGAAATTGGAAAGGTATGGCTTTGTTTAAATAATTGCGGAATGACATTCACAAATCCTTTTTCACCGAATATGAAATTTGGAAGCTTAAATAATGCTGGAATTAAAAAAATCGAATCAATACTTAAATTATAAAAACTGCACCTAACAACGGCTATAGTTCATTACGGCTGAATGATACTTGCGTACCATTCCGTAACAAAACCATAGCCAAAACCGTTAGCCACAATAAAACCGAATATTAAATTGAGAATTCAAACTATCATACTTATATCAGCGCTTTCATTATGCTTTTTTAGCTGCAATAAAAAAGCTGAATATATAAATGGAAGTGATTCTTGTGAATTAAAATTATTTGATGATTCTACATATAAGTTCTCATATCCAACTTTTCTTGGAACAGAATCGGAAAAAGGCTTTTATGACATCGATAACAATAAAATAACACTTTCTCGAAAGTCATACCATAAAATGGACAGTGTAGATATTGGATATACTTACTCTTGGAATGGGACTGACAAACCCGATTCACTATTCTTGAGATTTAAAAACCTAAATAATGAAGTTATTAAGGCTAAGGTAAAATTTAATAGCTCGATTCAAGAGTTTGAATCAAATGATCTTGGGGAAATTGATATTGCATATGAGAGGTTAGAAGCTTTAAGAATTATAGATTCAATAGAGGTAATTGAAGATTATACAATCTATTTTGACAACAACATTTATAGTCCAGATTTGAGCTACTATATAGATTCAAGAAGACCTCAAAGAATTGACTTCAAACTAAACCAATTCGTCGGAGAAGATTATGCGGTTCTGAAAAGAGTCTATCGGTTTGAGAATGATACCATATACATAAATGACATTTCTAGAAAATCGATAGGAAAACATAATAAACTAGTGAAAATAAAATAATACAGCTGCTAATAATGTATGACCGCAATTACCGCGGATCCGCCTACCCTTCGACAGAGCCTGTATCGAGCTTGTCGAGATGCTTAGGAATCATGTCCGAATCCACTCAGAATTACTAAAGCCCGTGTTAAACCGAAAAGTCTGTGTATATTAACCCGTAACTGACGGTTATACGAGACCGTTGTATACAATTATAAGGAATGAATATTATTTTTGGAGTAGGTATTGGAATAAGTCTTTTTGCAACTTTTCAATTGTTAAAAGGGAAAAATTCTAAACTCATATCTACTAAAATAGCTGTTTTAATTAATATAATTTGGACCCTTAGACTTGTTTTTTTTCTGCTAAAAGACTCTGAAATAGCTTTAAAATTTCCCATCTTATTAATGTTAGATCAGAACTTGTTGTTATTAGACAGCGTCGTTTTATGGCTTTATTCAAGATCTTTATTAAATACAACTAAGTTTAAGCTTCAGACATATCTTAATTTTCTTCCATTCATAGTAGGTTTGTTACTTTCAATAACTAGTTATATATCTGTTCCCGATGAAATAATTGTAGAACATTTTCTGAAAATAAAAGACAATATTAGTAATAATAAGTCTCTTTTCTCAATAGACGTTTTTGTTCTTTTCTCAGTCATAATTACGATATCAGTCGTTTACTTTGGTAAAAGTATTAGGGAGATAAAAAAGTTTAATATCATTCTTTATAACCACTTTTCGAACTTAAAAAATATAAGTGCCAATTGGATTTTAAAGTTTCACGGTTTATGGGTTTTTCTTTTCTTAATTCCTATCATACTCTATATTGTTAATTATATGTATCCAATAATTAATATTAGGCTATTGTTGAGTTTTATGATTATAATTCAGGTGTTATTTTCATTTATTTTTAATCTGAATGTCATATCTCAAAACTATGTTAGCATCCCTAAAAAAGGGATGTCAAAACAAGATAACAAACCAATAAAACAATTTATAGATGAATTAAATGAGTTAAAAAGGGTTCTAGAAACAAATCAATATTATCAGGATGAAGAACTTTCGTTAGTTAAACTTTCAAGTTATCTCAATATCAAATCCATAGAATTAACTGAAATAATTAAATACAGTGAGTTTGATAATTTTTACGATTTAATAAATACATATAGAGTTGAAGCTATAAAAAAAGAACTCATATCATCTCAAGAACAAATTATGATTATTGCCTATAGCAATGGCTTTAATAGTAAATCTGCTTTTAATAGAATATTCAAAGATAAAACAGGACAAACGCCAAGTGCTTTTAGAAATTTAAACAAAAATACGTCCTAATAATATTAAAAGGACTCCTATACTTTTGACTGCCACTACTTTTGATTCAAATTAAATTTTATACTATTATGAAAAAAGTTTGGCAAAAGACACCTGCATTATTAAAAGCATTATTATTAAACATTATTCTATTATACCCCATTATTACTATTAATCAAATAATCATAAAACTTAATCTTGAACTCTTTCCAAAGTATGGAATTGGTTTAATACCAGTTTTGATTTTACTCTATTTATACTGGAAAATTATAAATAAATGGAACCCGTTTACTGGGAGAGACGACATCAAAATAAGTTTTCAGTTTAATATTTTAGACAAAAAAAATATATTACTAGGTTTAGGTTTAGGGGTATTTACATTAATAACTATATATTTTAGTCATTTAATTTTTGATATAAATAACTCACCACAGTTAGAATTTATAAAATCATTTTCAAATTATAATGCGATTACAGCCATTCCACTTTTACTAGGATTGGCGCTCACAGCAGGTATTGTAGAAGAAGTTACTTATAGGGGTTTTATGCAGAATACCACACATAGAAAATACTCCAAAATTGTAAGCTACTTAATTATTGGAATATTGTTCTCTATCGTTCATTTTTTACCGTTAGCATTAATACTACCTTATATTCTAATTTCAATAACTTACAGTTTTATTGCAGATAAACAGAAATCAACTGGATTGGTAATATTTACCCATTTTCTATCTGATTTTGTTTTATTCTTCTTGATTTATATCAATGTATTATCATAATGAAATAGTCTTTAAGCTATACAATTAATTTATTGACAAAACACATTGAAATTAAAATACAGAAAATAAAATCACTCTTTACAACAAAGTATATAAAAGACCGTTGTGCTTAATGTCAAAGCCGATAATGGAAGAATTGAAAAGTAAAATAAAAAGACTAATTGTCGCATTTGAAAGCGGAAAAGAATCCGCTGAAAAGACAGTGGATAACATTAATGAATTATCATCTTTAAAAATAGATGTGGACTTTCTAAGAAACTATTGGAGAAGTTCTGACTTAGAAAGTTTTGTTGAATTAATTTCAATACCTGAAATTGAAAACTGGACGGAAATTGATGATGAATATGCAGACAGATTAATTGGGGAAATTCTAGATAATTTAGCTAATGATGCTTTGATTAACAGAAACTCAACAGCATTGGAAAAGCGATTCAAAAAGTCGGCTGGAACAATATCGGACTGGATTTTTTATGATGATATTACTGACCGAGTAAAAATTTTGGAATTATTAAAAACGAATACAACAATTCAACTCTAAAAACGAAATGAATTGATTGTGAAATAATAGAAAAAACACTAAGCCCAACAATGGCAATAAGCTTAGACCTTAATAATCATATCAAATTCGGCTGCAGAAGCCACAACTTGATTGATAACCTCAGGTGCAACAGACTTTTCAACGGCATTTTCCTCAGTTGCTGGAATACCAACACGTTCGAAAAAACTCCTGAATCCCTTGGGGCTATGTATATTGATCCATTTACAGGGTTTGTCACTTTTATTTGAAAATGTGTGTAATGTCTGTGATGGTATATCAACTGATTCTCCTGCTTTTACAACCATGGTCTTACCATTAACGAAAAACTCCATTTCACCTTCAACAATTAAAAACGACTCTTTAAAAGTTTGATGTAAATGTGGAGGTGGACCTTGTACCCTTGGTGGAGTTTCTGCCACCATGAGGTCATAATCTCCAGTGGTATCGTGTGTTGTAATTTTATGCCCAAGAACCCATTTTGTATTATTAATTTTCATATTATGAGATATTTGTCTCATAAAAATAAGTGATAATTTTTTTTAATCCAAATTTTATGAGATATTTGTCTCATGAGTAAAGATTATGTTAGTACCGGCAGAACAAATCAGAAATTAGAAACCCGGAGCAAAATTCTCGTCAGCGCGCAATATTTTTTGAATAAAGGGCAACAATTTAATCTCGAAGACATTGCAAAAAGAACTGGAATATCACGGGCAACCGTCTACAGGTACTTTTCAAATGTTGACATATTAGCTGCGGAAGCAGGTCTGGATATAAGTGTTGAAAGCCCTGAAACGATTTTTGAAAATCTTAAAGCAGTTAGTTTGGAGGATAGAGTACTTGAAATCCAAGACTATTATAATACACTTACTTTAAGTCATGAAAAGCTATTCAGAAAGTATATAAGTACGATATTAGACTTAAGTACATCTGCTCCTAAGCGCGGTGCTCGAAGAAAGAAAACATTAGATTTAGTTCTTAACAAAACGACAGTCAACATTAAAGAAAAAGAAGATCTTTCTTGTCTCTTAACAATTCTTATGGGAATGGAGCCCTTTATTGTTACAAAAGATGTTTGTGGCCTTAATAATAGTGAATCTTCTGAGCTTTTAAAATGGGGAGTAAAATTAATACTTAAAGGTCTATTTTGTTACGAAAAATAAAAAGCCAATTGCCAACAACCTTTATAATCCATTAGCTGCTTTATTCCTTCAAAGAATATTTACTACTTTTAATTCGTATTGATTACTCACTTGGAAACCTTAACTGATTTCCCGCAACGAAATCATACACGAACACGTTGTAATGCATTTGAAAAAATGAAAACCTTAACAATAATCATCATAACATTTTTAGCTTCTTGTATGAATTTAAAAGACAATTCTAATGACCTAATTGGTAAATGGGAATGTTATCATAAAGAACTTGAAGACGGAACTACAGAAAGTGTTGATGCATTTAGTGGAGAAGAATTTGAATACTCTTGTGACGGAATTACAATTGAACTGAATTCTGATTTTACTGGAATTGACGATACTGGAATAAAATTCAAATACCAAAAGAAAGATTCTATTCTTACTTTAGGAAATCGTAGTTATGTTATTGAGAAGTTGACAAAAGCCCAACTTGTTATAAGGAATTATGACCAGAAAGGAATTAACATCTCTAATTTTAGAACAAAATTTAGGAAAATAGACTAATCCAACATAAAATAATTGGGAAAGAAAAAAAAGCCAAAATACTCTTTAAAACAGATAATTATTTATTCAATTGTGATTGCTGGATTTATAACAATCGGAATTTTCGTAGATAAGAAAAAAGAGGAAAATAAAGCGGAAGAAATTAAAAGCGGAAACTTCAAAGTTTACGGAATAGTTGAAAAGCTAAAACCTCATTCATTAAAAGGTAAAAATTTTGCAAGCCGAAAAGATGTTCTTTATCTGTATTATGAAAAAAATGACACCATTTTTCACTTAATTGAGGATTTACCTGATGGACAAATTGAGAAACTTGGAATTAATCTAAATGACTGTTTCGAAATCAAAGTAGCAGAATCTGACAAGAATGTTTTTGAAATAGATTTTAATAAAAAAATGGATACTCTAATTGATAAAAACGACTTTGAATATCAAATTTATCAAACTGATATTCATAAAAATTTAATAGAATAAAAACACATTACAACAATGGCTATAATTGCTAACGCCAGTTCGCTGCGCTCGTGTCATTGTGGCTTAGTGCCACACCAAAGTAAAAGTATAAATCAAGCGTCTGGATTTCGGCGGAATAATCCTGCGGATAATTCCACAACGAAATCATAGCCAAAACTATTGACAACAATAATTAAAACAACCTAATATGATAAAGAAAATTTTTAAATGGTTACTGAGAATTTTAATCGTTCTAATATTAGGAATTTTGATCATTGGTACAATTAAACAAGCTAGCTATGATTCTAAAGTTGAAGATGAATTTCAACCAATTGGTAAATTCTCGGACATTGGAGAAAATAAAATTCACTACAAATATTTAGATAAAGGTGAATTTACTTTTGTTTTAATAGCTGGGCTTGGAGTGCCCATGCATACATGGTCTACTTTAGCAACAGATTTGAATGAAAGAGGTCGGGTATTTATGTACGATAGATCTGGCTTAGGATTTAGTGAAGAGGGGGGGTTACCCAGATCAATTGACAATGCATCTATTGAGTTGAACACGGTTTTGACTAATGAAAATATTCCTGGTCCATATATCTTGATCGGTCATTCGGCTGGTGGATTCATAGCTAGATATTATGCTAAGAAATATCCAAAAGATGTTCTTGGACTATACCTTATTGATCCTTATCAAGGTGATGTTGGTTATGATAATAATGAACCTGATGAATGGCCATTAACATTTAAAATGATGAATTGGTCATTCCGAAATATGTCCTGGAGCGGAATTCCATATTATTTACTTCCCAATCCACCTCATCCTACTTATAAAACTTCTAAAGCCATAAAAACTTATGGTTTGGAAACTTATGCAGAGAAAATTTCTCTAGAACAATTTCATAAGTTTGATGGAATTGGTACAGAAACACCTCTTTATTTATTAAGTGCTGATAATATTAAAGATGAGTTTAATGATACAAATACGGAGTTACAAAGACAGATTTTTAAAAAATATTCAAGCTCAATAAATAAATTTATTTTGATTGAAAGTGGCCACTATATCCATCTAGAAAAGCCAGAAATCGTTCTTAAATCATTAGATGAATTTATAACTAAGTTAAACTCTAAATAATTATAGTGGTCAACAATGGCAATAATTAAAACCTACATAATGAAAAACATCATTCTTATTTTATTTTTAATTCCTGTTTTGGCTTCTAGTCAAAATTTTGAGGGAACACTTGTGTATAAAAATGACATCGAGATTGCCGAAAAATTCTCAAAACAATTTGGAATGACAAAAGAAAAGATGATGGAAAGTGGAAAATTCTTTGAGGAAACGCTTATTACCTATAAAAATGGAAACTACTTAAGCAAACCGAATAAAGGAAAAATTAAAGTTATTTATTTATCAGACAGGAATGAGATTTTAACACTAGACAAAACATCGGATTTAGTTCCAGCAATTAAAGCTGAAATTGATTTAGAAACTGAATTAAAAGAAAAAAGCCCAAAAATAACAATAGAACAAACAGATGAAATTATTTTGAGCATAAAATGTTCTAAAGTTATTGTAGAATGGGAAACAGGGACTTATGAGTACTTTTTCAATTCAGATTATTTAAAAATGGACTCGGCATTATACACTAATCACAAATACGATATGTGGTCAGAATATTTAAAACTATCGAATGCTCTACCTTTAAAAATTGTCAAAAAGATGGATGGAATGATGACGATCACAATGACATTAAAAGAGATAAAAGAGCATTCGGTAAAAGACAAAATATTTGAACTTCCTAAATTAGAATTGAGTAAGGAATTTGCAGTTACCAAAGGGAATCAAATCTATTATGAAAAAAAATAACTATTGCCAACAACAGCTATAGTTCATTAAGCCTAAAAAAGAAGAAGAATCAACAAAAGAATGGCATTTACCATTTTAAAAAAGAAAACTGAGCACAACAACTTATATAATTTATTACCATTACAAGATTGCTTACAAAAACCCTAAAGGTACGTACTAAATAGACTAAATAGTAATGAAATTAGCAGTAGATTTTGTATTTATAACAGGTATTTTACTGAATATCATAGCGTTAATAGGTTTATTCCGTTTAAAACAAAAGAAACTACCACAATATATATTGATTGTTTTTTGGCTTGTAATTCTCAATGTTCTTATTTTTTTCTATGCGCACCTGCATGAGCTAAAGACCTTAAAATTTATTACCAATTTTTTTCAGGATGGCGCCCGATTTTTAACACCTCCGCTAATATTTCTCTACATAAAATCAATTTTTAGCAATAAACCGGATTTGCTAAAAAAGAACTTAATTCATTTTGTTCCTTTTATCATCTATTTTACGTTTTATACGGTGCCTAGTTCTTTTGATTTTCAATATGCTAAATTCATTGATGGACATATCAGAGCATTAATAAAAGATGTGTACGGAATCGTATACTTTAGCATTTCAATAAAACTTTTCTATGTTTTGAGTAAAACTATGAAGCAGAATTACTCAACCATTAAAGAAAAAGACTTTCTATGGATTGAAAAGCTTTTAATCTGCTTTCTACTTGTTCGTATAGTTGGCTTTATTCTAAATACCAGTGAAATTTTATTTGGATACGATGTGTCTTGGGATGCTTATATCACCATATCTTTTTTGATAGTAGCTATGGCATACCTCGGCTTCTATGGAATCACACAATCTAAAATTATCTTACCTGATTTTTTAATTGAAAATCACATTGCAAAAACTATTGAATTAGAAAACAAAACCTCATACTTAAAAGATGATGAAAAAGAGGTGTTGAAGCAACAGTTTTATAAATGTATGTCTGAGGAAAAATTATATTTATTACCCGATTTGAATTTGAAGATGATTGCGGATAAAATGGAAGTTTCACAACGCAAACTATCAGCATTTTTTGGTGAGGTATTAAATAGTAGTTTCTATGATTCCATTAACTCATTTCGTGTAGAGGAAGCCAAAACCGTTTTAAAATCTAATGCTGTTGAAAGCCATTCTATAACAGGCATTGGACTTTCTTGTGGTTTTAGCTCAAAAAGTAGCTTCTATAGAATTTTCAAAAATAAAACAGGAATGTCACCCTCAGAGTATAGAAGAGTAGCTTTAAAAGAGTCTCATCGCACGTAGTAAGACCATCTTCCTTTCGTATTTTACCATTATTAATTGTAAAAGTTCAATATTTGACATCATGAATAAATCAAGAAATAACTATGAATAAACTTTTTTTTGCTCTTGCACTTCTTTTCGTGTCAAATGCATTTCAATCCCGTAAGGAAAAGCCTGAAAAATTTCCCATTGGAATTGCGGAGGCTCACAACAAACTCCTCAAAAAAAATGATGATTATGTGACAATCAACCGCGGAAAGATATTCAGTCAAGAATTAGACGACTTTAACGCAACCATCGATTCTTTAGAGCAAACCGTGCTAAAATTACTCAAGAAATACAAAAGAAATTCTGAAGAAATAGATGCGAAAATATTAGATAGCTTATGGACTGAAACTACATTCAAACACAAACGCTATCGGTTGTTGTATCCAAATAACTATCATCGTTTTGCTAACTTTAAGAAAAACGCAAACGTCTCCAAAGACTATTTTGAAACTGTGATGAAGGGAAGTTTTGATAACCCTTCCTTAGTTCAGTTTAAGGAATATAAAAGATGTATGAATTATTATTTTGACATTCTTTCTGCTGGAAAATACAAGTTTTCACATCTCGAATATGTGCCTTTAAAACGTTTAGATAAGCGTTATGATGCTATAGTTGCGTTGGACGCTGAACAGCCTATTAAAGATTTTTTCATTAAGGAACATTTTACTTCCAATATTTGGACCTACCGTGTCGAGGCTTTTGATTACGCTTACTCAAGAGCTTTGGAAGATGTCAAAAATGAAGCGTATATAAAGGAAATTAAGAATGCCTACAAAATGGGTATGGACCGAAGGAATGCTGCCAGTGACATAAAAGTTTACAAAACGGTAAACGATATCACACTTAGTGCTCATATTTTCTACCCAGAAAATCATGATAAAACCCAACCAAAACCTGCCCATCTATTTTTTAATGGGGGTGGTTGGGCGATTGGACTACCTGAATGGAGTTATGGAGCTTGTCAAGGTGCAGCAAAAGATGGAAGAGTTGCAATCGCTTTCGATTATCGAAAAAGAAATGTATACGGTACAGACGTAAAAGCTTCGGTAAGTGATGCGCTAACTGCTATAGCTTGGGTACGTGAAAATGCGAAGGAACTAGGCATTGACCCAAACAAGATTTTGGCAGATGGTTTTTCTGCTGGAGCGCATTTAGCATTGGTTTCAAGTATGATTGAAAACAGAGAAGATTTTGGGGTGACGTCAACATATAGTTCAAAACCAAATGCTGTCATTTTAGGTTCTTGCCCATACGACATTGCAGGTAGAGATGTTTACAACGTTTCTTACGACACAAAAACGATCTCACCCCTTTATCTTATAAAGGACAACCTTCCTCCCATCCTAGCCTTCCATGGTGAGAATGATGATATGGTGGAATTTTCTGAATTTGAAAAATTCAGGGATGCCATTCAAAAAACCAAGAATAGTTTCACTTGGCGTTCATATGCCAGTGCAGGACATTTTTATTTTGAAAGAAGTACTCAAAAGGATTCAGAAGAAAGAAGTAGACTTACCGAAGAATTTTTGAAAAAAAATGGTTTTAAGGTGAAATAAAGCCATTAGAGAACAACGTGTATAGCACATTTCGATTAGTCCCGATGGCTGCTATCGGGACTAGTCAGAATTGTCGAGATGCTCAGTATAGGCTCTTGAATCCACATGAAAATACCAATATCAGTAGTGTTTCACTGAAAAACAGCAACTTAAAATCCGTAACTGGCGGTTACCTGTCTGCCGTAAGGCTGGTATGAGACCGTTGTAGTACATTTGAGAAATGAAAATCCTTAAAACAAGAATATGTGATCCATTAGGTAATGATTTTGAACTAAAGCACGAGTCATTATTAGACAAATATTTGGATTTGCCCTATTCGCATTGGTCAAATGGGTCTGGAGATTCTGCCATATTGAAAGACAATACTGATGGACTAATGTTTTTCAAATTTGATACCAACGCATTCTTTGTCATGGAATTGTCATCTTACCTGTCACCTATTCAAAATCAAAATGATATAGAATGGATTAAACATCACGTCGGCGGAGAACCTTTTCATTTTTCCTCAAGATTTGTTTGCTCAAAGAAAACACTAAGTACCATACTAACTGAATACTCTAAATCTGGAGAAAAGCGCAAAAATTTTATTTGGTCAGACCCTTTACCTGACGAGGAATTATACTTAAAACTTCAAGAACAAAAACAAAACTGAGCAAAAACGATTTATAATAACGCATATAGCCTATTATGGCTGAATTTCCACTTTGAGATTCAATCTTATTAGCTATCTTTAAATCACAACGGAAAATCATAGCCTATACTGTCGTAAAACATTTATTTGCCTAATCTTAAAAAAGACATGTTTTAGAAAAAGTAACTAAAATCTAAGCTTATGGAAGAAAAAACGAACTTTGAAAAACTCAAGAAAGTATTATCCTCATTTGATAAAGGTTTAGACATTAAAAAAAATACTCCAGATTATTATTATTTAAATACCAACAAGAAAATTAAGAACAAAGACATGTTTTTTGGAGCTGTGCAAATTAGGAAAAGCTATGTTGCCTATCATCTTTATCCTGTATACACTAATCCTGAACTCTTAGATGAAATTTCAGATAGTTTAAAAAAAAGAATGCAGGGTAAATCGTGCTTCAATTTTAAAAAAGAAATAACCGAAGAGCAGCTAAACGGAATAAACGAGTTGACAAAAAAGAGCTACAAAAAGTTCTTAGAAAATGGATATATTGAAAACTAATCAGTGGCTGCAAACAACAACGGATATAGAGCATAGGCCTAACCGACCAAACTGTTCCTAGGCGTCCTAGCCAAGGACGTTGTAACATATTAACCACTAAAATGAATTAAAATAAACAGATTACAATATTCTGTAGACTCAGGACTTAAGACTTACTACTAAGAGCGAATGGTCCCCAGATAAATGAGAAAGAAGCGAAACAAACAACTATTTAGAATAGTGTTATTGCTAGGCACAGCAATCTCTCTATACTTTGTGCCATGGCTTTTGGTCAAGGCTTGGATACTACCGCTACCAGATACAGTGCAAGAACAGTTAGATGAAGCCATTGATCACGGATTTGATGGAATGATTGTCTATGTGGATCAAGCTGGTCAACCGCCTCAATATTATGCTTCCGGTTGGCACAATCGAGAATCTGAGATACCTGCCAAACCTCATGCCTTGTTTAAAATTGCGAGCATTAGCAAGCTCTATGATGCTGTGGCTGTCACCAAATTGGTAAATGATGGACGTCTTTCTCTAGATAAAACCATAGCTGATTACTTGCCGGAACTTGTGGAAAGCATCGAAAACGCAGAGAAAATTACATTGCGGTTAATGATACAGCATAGAAGTGGCATTCCCAATTTTACAGATGCCCCAAACTTCTGGGCCGCTCCAACAGCAACCTATGAGGAAGGTCTGGCATTGATTCTGGATAAACCGGCCAACTTCGAACCAGGTGAAGACTATGAATATTGTAATACGAACTATCTTTTAATCAATAAGATAATGGATGACGAACTAGGCTATGACAACTTTCAATTCATACAGGAAGAAATTCTAACACCGTTAAATCTTAGCAACACCTTCGGTCCGCAAAATGAAGTAAACCTAGATAATGTGATGAGTGGTTATCATGTAGGATACTCCTTTGATTTAAAGGCGGATGGACATAATATGTTGGCCACAGCAGAAGATGTGGGTACTTTCCTTAGGGCATTGAATGATGGATCGCTGTTTGAATCAGGGGAACAGGACATATACGCTTCCATTTATGAATATGAACATTCAGGTTGGGTTCCAGGCTACCAAAGTTTTGCAAAATATTACAAAGACCTTGATGCAGTAGTTATAGAGTTCTACAGTACAACAGACCCTAAATTATATAATTGGAACTTGTCAGAAATCATAAATAATAGAATAGTTAAAATTCTGAAAAAGCAGAAAAGCTCATAATTCGCGTCTTTAGAACAGATGGAAAACGCTCTTTATAAGGACTATTGTAAGTGAGCTAAACACAACAAGTGAGAAAGATATCCTTATTTGAATTTGAAGATCTCAGTTGGTTTCCCAGCTTCATCAGAGATGGAGGGACAGACTTTCTTGGCTTGATATTACGAATTACAAAATACTATGAACCTGCAGTGCTTTTATTGGAAGATGTTGTTAAAAAAACTGGACAAACCCAAATATTGGATTTGTGTTCAGGAAACGGAGGTCCAATAGAATTTATTCATGAGAACATAGATCCATCATTCAATGTGAGTTTTATGGTGTCGGACAAGTATCCAAATCTTCCCGCATATAAACAATTACAACTAAGAACTAACAATAAGGTGAACTATTATTCGGATGCCTTAGATGCTTTAGACGTCAATGAGACTATACCCGGTGTAAGAACGATGTTTTCAGCTATTCACCACTTTGAACCGAAAGACGTAAAAACTATTCTTCACAAAATGGTAATTGGCAAAAAGACCATTTGTATTTTTGATAGTGGTGATAAGCACCTAGGAACCATTCTTGGGATACTCCTATTCCACCCTATTTTGTTTTTGATTCTCACACCATTCATAAAGCCATTTAAGTTAAGTAGAATCCTATTCACTTATTTAATTCCGATAATTCCCATATATACAATTTGGGATGGTATTGTATCTATATTGAGGTTGTATAGTTCTAAAGAATTGATGGTTATGGCTCAAGACGTTGATACTAAAAATGAGTTTAATTGGAGTTATGGCAAGGAAAGGAACACCATTGGATTTACAGTAGCCTATTTAATAGGCATACCGAAATAAGCAAAACTATGAGAAAATTTATCTTATCTTCGATATTGATGTCCATTGGGTTTTTAATCACGGTAAGTATATATCAATATTTCAAACAGCAATGGCTGGGCGGAGATTCGTCTTCCGAAAGGAATTTAACAAATGTGCAGATATGGTCTGCCATAATGGGTGAAACGATCAGGGCAGTATTGACAAGTTGGCTCTATATGTACCACAATAAGAAAGGGTTCTCTATAGGGAAAACTATTAAATTTGGACTTGTTTGCTCTGGATTAATAGGTTCGATCTGGTTAATTGTAGGCGCTGAATTTTTGAATCATACGGATAAGCTATCGTTTATCATTGATGACGGAATAATTTTAGTATTGCAAGGATTAATAGCCGGAATCGTATTGTGGCTCATTTATAAAAAAGAAGAAAAATCAGCCCACAACAAAAAATCAGCCCACAACAAAGGCGGTTATGATTCATTATTATAAATTATGACAAAAGTCATAGGTCCAAAAATGCGTTAATCATAACTTTAAATTCTCAAAAACAATAGAAATGAAGGGAATTTACATTGTAACACTGTTTTTAGTTTTTACTTTATTTAATACAAATGCTCAAGTTTCAGTTGTTACTTCAGAGGCACCTGGTGCACGATCATTAGCTTTTAAAGATGATGTTTTATATTTTGCAAATGAACAAAGCATTTATAAAATAGATGTGGTACAACCCGATGCTGAAAAAGTTCTTGTTACTACAGGTATATCAGGATCTACTAGCTTGGCTATAAATGGCGATTTTCTATATTTTACTGAAAATTATGGTGGCGTGGACGGTGGAAAGATTTCCAAAATTGATTTAACAGCTGACACCATTAGTATAGTTGAAGTTATATCCGGCTTGTTTGTACCTTATAGCTTAGCTTTCAAGGATAATGATTTGTACATAGCAGATAAAGGCGCAAATAGCATCTATAAAATAGATATAACACAAGCATCTCCAGGCTTAATTGATGTTATTACAACAGGTTTGCATCGACCCATCTCTCTACTTTTTGATGGCAACGACCTCTACATAGGTGAAAATTGGGATAGTTTTCAGGATCAGGAATATGGAAAAGGCGTTTTCAAAATGGATGTTACAGCTTCTAATCCAACGTTAACCCTTATCGGTAACACTATGCTAAAACCAACTGGACTCGCAATATTAGAAAATACGCTATATATCAAAGAAGCTGATAATTTGGGGATTACTAGTGTAGATCTCAATGAAAATCCGCCAATAGCAAATGTTCCTTTTTTATTCTTAGGCGTTTTTTCTGGAAATGGAGAATTGGAGATAAAAGATAATGAACTGTATTTTGCGGAATCCATGGAGAACAAAATTTCTAAATACAGTTTTGATAACCTTAGTTCTCAAGATTTTAGTTTTGATACTGTAAACATTTATCCAAATCCCAGTAGTGCATATATAAATGTTTCAGGATTAACAGAAACAAAAAGATTTAAGATCTACAATAGTACAGGATTGGAAATACTTACTGGGCTCCTCTCAGTAAATGAAAAAATTGATATCCGAAATCTAACTAATGGGCTGTACATCCTAAAATTTGATAATGGTATTGCTACTAAATTTATAAAACATTAAAGTGATGAAGCCTTTTGCTAAACAAATTGATAGTATATTATGAGATTTAAGTGTTTTTCTTTTTTAGTTTTTTTCGTCTTTAGTTTAAATGCTCAAGTTTCAATTGTTACTTCAGAGGCACCTGGTGCAAGATCATTAGCTTTTAAGGATGATGTTTTATATTTTGGCAATCTACAAAGCATTTATAAAATAGATGTAACACAACCCGATGCTGAAAAAGTTCTTATTACTGCAGGTCTATCAGGGTCTACTAGCTTGGCTATAAACGGCAATTTTTTATATTTTACTGAAAACTACGGCGGTTTAGATGGAGGGAAGATTTCCAAAATTGATTTAACAGCTGACACCATTAATATAGTTGAAGTTATATCTGGTTTGTATACACCTTATAGCTTGGCCTTCAAGGATAATGATTTGTACATAGCAGATAGGGGTGCAGATAGCATCTATAAAATAGATATAACACAAGCATCTCCAAGCTTAATTGATGTGGTTACAACAGGTTTGTTTCAACCCATCTCTCTACTTTTTGATGGCAACGACCTCTACATAGGAGAAGATTGGGATAGTTTTCAGGATGAGGAATATGGAAAAGGCGTTTTCAAAATGGATATTACAGCCTCTAATCCAACGCTAACCCTCATGGGTAACACTATGCTAAAACCAACTGGACTTGCAATCTTTGAAAATACGCTATATATCAAAGAGGCTGATAATTTAGGGATTACGAGTTTAGATCTCAATGAAAATCCACCAATAGCATCCGGAGGTTTTTTATTCTTAGGTGATATTTCTGGAAATGGAGAGTTGGAGATAAAAGATAATGAACTGTATTTTGCAGAATCTCAACTGAACAAAATTTCTAAATACAGTTTTGACAATCTCAGTTTGCATGATTATGACATTGTTGATTTAAAAATTTATCCTAATCCCAGTAACGATTATATTTATGTTTTGGGTTCAATTGAAACAGAAAAAAACTACACAATCTACAATCCTCTTGGAAAAATAGTATTAAGTGGGAGCATTTCTGAACGTAGGACAATTAATATTCAGAATTTAGACCATGGCATATATTTCTTAAAGTTCGATCATATAAACGCAATTAAATTTATTAAAAATTAAAGGATTGTAAACTTAAGATAACTATCACCTATTGAACACACCACATAGCCAAAACCATCATTGAGCATAAGATATAATTTATGAATAGTAACCACCAGATGAAACGTATAAACTGGTCAGTAAAAATCGGGCTATTGCTCTTAATACATCTGGTATTGTCATGCCATCAGACTAAAGATACAAACGATAAAGTGATTGTTGTCCATGCTAGGGGTATCACCTACCCTGACATGGTAGACCATTTGAACTCCATAAAATCAGACGATTTTTTTAAACGAAAAGAAGCAAGCGGTTCCATTAAAAAGCTGCATCCAATTACTAATGCGGTCACCATTTGTAATATGGCCTCATACGAGACAGGATCAATGCCATCCGAGCACGGGATAATAGGTCATTTATTTGGTTTAAAAGAAGACGATTCTGTTAGGGTTGTTAGTGGCTTTGCCCAACGCTTTGCTACAGAAACATTCTGGGAAAAGGCGGATATACAAGGAAAAAAAGTTCTGAATTTAGGCGCATTAACTATTCACGGTAAATATGAGCACCACACTAATGTTGATTGTTTGGCTCAGGGGTCACAAATAGGTAGTCCGCAAATTTTACATGTAATCCCTGACAAAGAACATCAGAGCCACTCTATAACTAAATACAAGAATCTGGAAGGTAAAGATAAGCTTCAATTACAACAGTATCCGGATGCTTTGTTAGTTTACCAGATTAACCAAGCGGATAAAAATAACGAACTTATCCTTGATGATGACTACAATCATAGTAATGGCTTTTTTGCAAAAATAAAAAGCGGAACTTGGTCTGAGATAGAGCATGCCAAAGACCGTAACATAAAACGAGCCTTCCGAGTAAAATGGATACCATCTTCAAAAGATACATTGAGTTTGTACATAAGAGCGTCTTATGCCAACCGCGGCTATCCAGATGAATTTGTAGAACAAATTGATAGTGGCATAGGACCTTCTCGAGGTTGGCCTAATATCCCATTTTATACCTCAAAAAACATAAGCGCTACCACACTTACAGAAGAAATGAATGCAGAAGTGGATTACGTGATGGATGCGTTTTCTTTTGCAGTACAAAAAAAAGACTACGATCTAATTATGATCGACTATCCCTTAATAGATCGACTAGGCCATGCTTTTTTGGGCTTAAGAGATTCGTCAATAGCGGTTCAAAAACACTATAAGGCTGCTTTTAATAGAATGAACAAAGATTTTGAGCGTATCGAAGAATTTGCCCGACGAAATGGCTATGATTTAATCATCACTTCGGGCCATGGCTTCTCTCCTATTCATACATCCATTGATATCAATACATTTTTGAATAAAAATGGAATTCATACAAACCATAAGGAAACCGGTTGGGAAGCTATAGGGGTTCCGGGTAAGGTTTCGGCTCATATTTATGTTAATGACCAACTCAACCCAAAGGATAAAGCAGCTGTTTTAAGTAAAATAGAAAATGTATTTAAAACGCTTTATGGACCAGCAAAAACACCGGTAGTTGATAACATCTACAGGAAAAATAAGTTAAAGGATATTAACCTTTTTCACCGTAATGCAGGAGATTTATATATATTGCTCAATCCTGGGTTTGTGTTTGAAAATAATCGCGATGAAGGAGATCGTATTTTTGGAACTCCTACATTTATGGGAGACCATGGTTATTCCTTAAAACACGAAGATTCGTTTGGAATATTAGTTTCAAACACGCCATGTGAACCTTGCCATAGTACTGATGTTTCAAAAATTATTGAAGAACAGTTAAAACTTGATTGACCTCAATGTATAGACGCCATTTTTTATCTGGTGCGTAATTCACTTTGTCGCTTTAGCCTTTTCAAATATATTTACAATAAAAATAGCTTATACCTTGTTATGGATGTTTTCGGAATTCTATTTACCATTCTCACCATTGTTTTTGTAGTCATTCCCGTCGTTGGAATCGTCTTGCTCATACGATATGTCATAAAAAAGTCTAAAGCAGATCAGCCTAAACATATTCTTGAAAAAGAAAAAAATGAATTACTTACCAAAGCGCGGTCCAAAAAAAGCAAACTAATAGATTGGAGAAGAGATGACCTAGAAAATCTTTCAAATGATTTGGATTTCAATTATAGTAAGGGGTTTACCATGAGATTTAACGGTACTATTAATTCATTAAATGGTGAAAGATTAATCGCTTTTAGAAGATTAGATAGAGGAAATTTTAATACAACTTCTAAAATTGTCGCGATATCAAAAAGCTTTGAAATATACTTTTCTCAAAAACAGAATGAAGTCGCTATCTATTTCGATTCAAAATATTTAGGAAAATTGATTAATGACGATATTATTGACCATAACCAAGAAACAATTGGAAAACTTAATAGAAACCGAAGTAATAAGGACTACTACATCATTGAATTGAATCAGGAACAAATAGCTTTTGTAATTAAAAATTCTGAAAGGAGAACACTATTGAGAAATCCTTTCTTTGATTTTCGTCCTTCCAATGCGTTGGAAGTTGAACCCTTTGATGAAAACCCCGTTTCCATATCAAATACATTGAGATTATATCGTGAGCTTAATGATTATGAATATCATTGGATTTTGTCACTTGCCATTTATGAAATTATTTATTATGGCATTGATTTTACGCAATAAAAATGTTTGTTAGTAAGCCATATAGTGTATTGTTGCTCATGGCAAAGCAAAAAAATGTTTAACTTTAAAATGACTCCATTCAAAGAATTAAAAATCAATGAGAATACTGTTTTTATTTATACTAATGAGTATGATTTGGGGATGCAAACAAACCCAAAAAGTAGAAAGTCAGCATCCCCAAAAAAATGAGCGATGGTTTTTTTGGTCTGTAGATTGGCATCCCCATAAAGACCAGTTTGTAGTGGGTGGTTCTAACGATACTTTTTTTAAGTTGTTGTCTTCAAACAGTTTTCAAGAATTAGAGAGCTATCCTTACAAAGGAACCATCACTCAAACCAAATGGCATCCTACTAAAGATAAGTTGGCCATTTCAGTACAAGATGGAAAATCGAAATCGGCAATTCTAAATCTTAATGATACTGAAATAGTAGAGCTCGATAGCATTACTAACGCTGGAGCGAGAGCCTTAGGGTGGAATCGTACAGGAGATTTATTAGCCGTAGGCGACAATGACGGTTTTGTAACCATATTTGATGAAACAGGTTGTTTTTTAAGGAAAATAAACACAAATCAAAAAGGACTTATGGACTTAGATTGGCATCCCGGGAAAAACCTTATTGCAACTGTTGGCGAAAAGATTACATTGTATGATTATGAACTAGACCGCTTAAAGACTATTGAAGATAGAAAAGAAAATATATTAATGCTATGTGTAAACTGGCACCCTAATGGGAAGTTATTTGTTACAGGCGACTATGGTGATATTGAAAATCAGTATCCGCCATTATTACAATTTTGGACTTATGATGGCCAAAGGCAAAAATCGATTGAAGAAAGTAAGGCTGAATTCAGGAATATAAAGTGGTCTTCTGACGGGAATTTATTAGCAACAACCAGCGAAAAGCTTAGGATTTGGAACAAAGATGGTGATTTAGTAGCTGAGGACATCTCAGAAAACCTCCTTTGGGGACTAGATTGGAATAAAGACGGTAGTAAACTAGTTGCGACAGACAACCAAGGAAAAATCATATTCTGGGATAAAAACCTAACAAAGCTAAAAGAGTTGAACTATTAAAAAGGCGTCTTTAATAATGTATCATCCCAATAGCATCGACAGTTCACTTTGGGTATGACAAATGGTTTCCTTTTTCCTACAATAAGCTATACACGAAACCGTTAACTATAGTTAAACCAAATAAAAGCAGATGAACATTTTACAGAGCATATCGAGAAAAATTATTAAAGTATCATTTGACTTTTCAATTGCATTAATCGAATATTTTAGCCCAATGGAAAAATACCGTAATCACGTTGCTGAATTGAGAGAACTTGAAGACGGAACTTTAGGAAAAGCAATAGCTGATTGTCTCGATGAATGTAATTTAACTTTAGTTCCTAAATTTGAAAGTCACGATTTGAAACACGTTTTACTCGATTATAAAATGACAGCGGAAGATGAGATTCGAATGCAAGCCTTTATGATTGGAAACGGTAATTATTCTATGCCTTCGTTTGCTATTTTATGTTTTGGCGCAATTTTACTTCCTGAGTTATGGCCAATGTTATACTCAGACTTTAAAAAAGGTAAAAAATCAATTGGAATTTCTAAATGGACAATCGAAAAATACGCCACACACAATCTTGCTGATTTGAGAGCTCAACTATTAAAACCAGAGCTTAAACAAAGACCGATGTTAGATATGAAACGAGTAACTAAATTCGGAGCTTTTGCTTCGATAATAGCAGGGATTTTCGGCATGTTATTTTGTCTCCCATTTTTGTTTTCGTCGAATATGGCAGATCTGGTCGGAGCAGGATTTCCTTTTGTCGGTGGGGCAATTTTAGCCGTTGGCGGACTTTTAGCTTTATCGAATTTATCACGACCGAGTAGACATCAGCAGGTAAATACGGCTATAATTCAGAATGGCTGAATTGATAGCTGGATATTGAGTCGATTTTAACGTCGGTGCAGCACATTTTTTTATTATAAATTGATCTGACCAATGCCAAAAGAAACAATAAATCAGTCCATACACCGGATCTCATATTTGAAGAAAGGTGACTTATTTCTTCAATTTGGAAAGCCTTGCGTAGACATTGGAATGTTACAAAAAGGAATTATGCGTGGTTTTGTTTACGACATTGACGGCAACGAAATCACAACTCACTTTTATCACGAAAAAGACATGATAATCGGAAGCTATATTCCAAAAACCAATGCGGCAATGTCTGTTGAAGCATTAGAAGATTGTGAACTTTCTATTGCCAATTATTCTCGAGTCATGGAGAATGTAAATAAGGACAAGGAAATCACGGAAATAATTACCCAGCAATTTCAAAAACTGAACAATCAACTACAGTCAAGGCTGGTTGCTTTGCTCAACCTAAATTCGGTGGAAAAATATGAACGCTTCTTAAAAGAATACCCAAGCCTACTTAACCGTATTCCACACTATTACATCGCTAGTTACCTTGGTATTACACCTACTCAATTAAGTCGAGCGCGAAAGCAATTTATCGACAAATGTAAATGAGATTGAGGATAGGGCTTCCTTACTTTGCAATGTGAAAATTTAGTAACATTCATTTTAGCAATAGTATTGATTCTTAACGAATCCTTATGTCCAACATTAAACTCATTTACAAGATGGAAAATACACCAACTCATAATCAACTTTCGGATTTCGAATTTATTGAACAATTTGTAAACGGTACTTTAAATCCAAAGATATTTAACCATGAAGCGCATTTGCGATTAGCTTGGTTATATATTGATAAATTCGGATTGGAACAGGCTGAACGAGATATTCAAAATCAACTTCAGAATTTTGTCTCTAGTATTGGAGCCAAAGGCAAATACAATAAGACCTTAACTATAGTCGCTACGAGAATTGTAAACCGTTTTATGCAAAACTTCAAATCGGACAATTTTGCCGATTTCATTAATGAGTTTCCGCAACTAGTATTTCAATTCGAAGCATTGGTAAATAGACATTACAGTTTTGACATTTTTGATTCTCAAAAAGCTAAAGTTGAGTTTTTAAATCCTGATTTACAGGCTTTTGAATAAAGCAAAATGCAACAAAATGTCTAGCGTATTGAATAACAATTCGCCATCAATATTCAACATCAGAAGGTAACTCGTATCCTTACTCGCAACTCATCATATACAAAATCGTTGCATCTAATTTTCCTGAGCTAAAGCGTAACATTGAGGCACCATTCTTATCTATCTAATAAAATCAACTGCCTTATGATTCGAAAGTTTTACACGATTTTATGTCTAGCACTATGCTTCAGTACGCATGGTCAAATCGATTCCCTACGATTAGAATATGATTACTTCACTTTACCAAATGGTTTAGAAGTCATCTTTCAACCAGACCAGAATGTAGATCAAGTTTCAGTGGAATTTTGGATAAAAAATGGAACTTCAATGGATCGCCCAGAGCAATACGGATTGCAACACTTTTTTGAACATGTATTGCCGTACAGTCCGATGGATTCAATTAGCAAAAACAAATTCTTTGATGATTATTTAAAAGGAAGTAATGCACAAGTAAAGAAAGACTTCTCCAGATTCTATCTAAAAGTAATCCCCGAAGGTATTGATCTGGCCTTAGAAAGAGCCTCGGGACGATTAATGGCAGGAGCTGATAAAATTACCGAAAGACGTGTTGAGTATGAAAGAAAAAGGGTACTGGCAGAGATTAAGAGAAATGCTAGAAATCCTAAGTGGAGTGCTAAAGGAAGTTTAGTGATACATGAAGGCACTTTTGGCAAAGGTCACCCCTATGCTGCTAACGGCTATGGCAATATTGAAAATAATGAGGGGTTTTCTTTGGACGATTTTAGACAGCGCTATAATAACATGGTCTATGCTGAAAACATAATTCTTTTCGTTGTAGGGCATTTTGATGACCTAAAAGTAAAACAGCTAGTCTATGACTATTTTGGTAACATTAAATCAAAACAGAAACGACCTATTGAGTTTTCAAAGCCTGTTTTACAATCTAACCAGAGTATTTCCATGAAAGCGCCACACCCAGAAGATGTTTTAAATACAGTAATTTTTTCTTGGGCTATACCAGAATGGACGCTAAAAGATGACGCCGCTCTAAAACTGGTTGCGGCACATTTAAACAATAGTTTTACATCTAAAAACGGACTGCCCTTATCCGTTGTAAAAAGTGGCGCATATACGGATATGCATAAAGTTGCCGGACAATTTTATATAGAAATAAAATTCTCGGATGCTAACGATAGTGCCAAGATAGATCAACTCGTATCAGGTAAAATTAAAGATCTGCTTAAAAAACACATGACTACACATGATTTGAATTTGGCTAAAAAAAGTGAAATCGAAAATATCAAAGACATGCAAGAAAATTTAGGCTTTGGCTGGAGCAGAACCGAACTGTTAGGTAAGGGTCTACTATTTAGAGATAATCCTAGTATGTACTTTGAAAGACTCAAAATACAACAAGAATTGTCTGCAAAGCAGCTTAAAAGAATGTCGAGAAAATGGCTTAATAAAAAACCTTTTAAAGTATCCTTTACAGCAAATGATTTATAAAAAACTATACAAAACAATGCGTTTAGTCAATTACTCAGAAATTACTAAGCTTCGTTTTTCGTTAGCGCCATCTCTTTCGCCTTCAAACATTGGAATCGTTCCTATTTGCTATCTTAGTACTAAAGCAACGAACCTTAAATAACGTTATTAATATTAATTAAAAAAATGAAATCCATAGTTATAACGATTCTTGCTCTCTTGTTTTTATCGTGCAGCGATAACAATCATCAAGAACACAGTTCTGTTCAAATTAAAGCGGATAACCCTGTATTTACAAAATTTGATTCAATCCCAAAGTCCAAAGTTATGGTAGTAGGCTCTTATCATTTTCGACAAGAAAAAGGCTATGATGAATTATCGGCTGAGAATCAAAAACAGATTAAAAAACTTGTTGATAGGCTTGCAGAATTTGAACCGACAAAAGTGGTGATTGAAAAACAACCACAGTACGACTCCATATTTCAAGACTTATATCAAAAATATATTCTAGATCATCAAGTCATTGACACCCTTGAAAACGAAACCTTTCAGTTAGGATTTAGATTGGCTAAACTTATGGGGCATAAAAAAGTTTACTTATTCGATAACCAAACTGAATTTATTGGATCGCTGGAGGGGTTCACCTGGGAAAAGTTTGGAGAAGAAACTGCTAGAGATAGCCTCTTTGTAAATCGACATTTGGATATCATAATGGAGTCATTTAATGAGAATCAAGAAAAATTAAGTGGTTTGAGTCTATACGATAATATTATGGAAAGAAACTCGCCAGAAGCCCAAAAGTGGAATGCCCAACGGATGCATGCCTATGAAGTTCGTACCGGTATTCAAGAGAGTTGGATGGGACCAGATTGGCTTGGAAGGTGGTATCAAAGAAATATAAGAATGATGGCTAATATTATGTCTTTCGATAATCAAGGAAAAGACCGAATTCTCATAATCGCTGGAGATAATCACAAGTGGGTTCTAGACACTTTATTGGGGTTCAATCCAGATTTTGAAGTCGTTTCTAGCTATGAGCTTCTTAAGCCGAGATAAAAAAGCTATGTCAAATTCAATCATTACCGAGACCATTTTGCCCTTATGAAAAAACTACTCTATCTTGTAATTTTTGCCCTTTGTTCTTGTAATTCGAACAATAAATCAAATTCGATCGATCCAGCAGAATTAAACGGATTACAAATTGATTCCGAAATCATAAAGGTCATTTCAAAAGCAGTTAAAAAGGATGTTGAAAAAAACGCTGTAATTCGGTATAAAGCTTCTAATGCTTCCAACCAAGTATTTGAACCATATGATTCGCTCGTTCCGGGTGTAAAATTTAAGTTTGTAAGTGAAAAGATGGCATACACAATTATTGATGACCATTTTGATAAGGTCAAAAAATCGAATAACTATTTGTTTTTAACCAATCTGGATTTTGATGATTCATTTAACACCTATTATGATATTGTAATTGCACCTGTTTCCGATCAATTGGAATTAATCAAGTTTGTAGGAACTGAACCCGTAAATTATGGATTAACTAATGAAGATGTTATGGAGTGGTTTAGACGAAAACAAACTGAGTTTGACTTTGATATTATTGTTGCAGATTTAAGCAGAATTGAAGCCAAACTAAAATCTGATCCTAAATCCTATAAAAAACTTGGAAAGGAGATTTACGAATTTTGTCCAGATGTAATTGATCAAGGACATTCTGATATGGATGAACTTGTTGAATATTTAAAGACAAGTAAGCACATGTGGTTTTGGTGGGATTAAAATATGTTAAGTGACCCTACATTACTGAAATCAAGATATCTAAAATGATAAAGCATACTATTTTTATTATTTGTTTGACTCTAAAAGTACTTTTTATCAGTGCACAAGACTACAATCGCCCAGATTCAGAATATCTCAATAAAGTGATTAAGTCCATTGAGGTTGATTCAAATTACATTAATGGCAATTGGAAACCCACACTCAAAGCGGTTAAAAACAAAAGAATAGTCTTACTCGGAGAATTAAATCACGGTTCAAAAGAGATATTTAAATCAAGGAATGATTTAATCAAATCCTTAAACCAAGAGTTAGGTTTTAACGTCATACTCTTTGAATCTGGAATTGGAGAATTAATAGAAATTAATTTACAGAAAAAGACATTAAGCCCTACTGAAATGACATATGGGTTTTTTGGAGGTTGGAGAACCGATGAATTCGTTGAGCTTATGGATTATATCAAGTCCAACAACATTTCAATAAGTGGATTTGATGTACAACGAACAGGAGGCGCTTTCGAGAAAATATTGATAGATGAAATAGTCAGGTTGAACTTAGATTCCGATAAATATGGTGATTTAGAAAAAAGATTTTTTAATGAGAAAAGAAAATTAACTAATAGACAAGCAGTTTACGATTCTGTTCAAAAATCCACACACAATTTAATAGAGGATTATAAAATTCTGAAACTATCAATAAAAAAAGCAGAGCGTGTAGCCCTAAATGATGTCTCAAATTTCGTCGTAAGGACTATTGAAAATAGAATAAAGTATTTGCAGTATTTTTTGAATTTTGTCAAGGATAGAGATTGGAGTAAAAGATGGAAAGAAAGAGACTTTATGATGTTTTCAAACATAGATTGGCTTTTGAAAACCATCTACAAGAATCAAAAAGTAATTGTTATTGCCCACAATTTTCATATATCCAAGTTTAACAAAAAGGAAGAGGTTATGGGAGAGTTTCTCAAAATGAAGTATGATTCTGAAATGTATTCTATTGGTGTATTTGCAGGTGGTGGAAATTTTTCAAATAACAGAGGGACAAAGGAAAAACTAAAACCCATATCAAATGATGGGCTCGACATTAAACATGTTATAAAAGATTTTAGTGGTAAGGTAGGTTTCCTTAATATTCCTGAAAAAAGGAATAAAAATTCGACTTGGCTGTTTGAAGACATAATCATTAATGATACATTTATTGACTTAAGTGGTTCTAACAAAATGACACTATCAAGAAATTTTGATGGACTGATTTTTATAGATAAAATATCACCACCAGAAAAAAGAAAAAAGTAACTTTAAAGTTGTGACAAAACATTGCTGCTAGGGCAAGAAATGATTACTTCAAAAAAAGAAATATGTTTACACTAAACAATGGTTTAAAAATGCCATCCCTAGGGCTTGGTGTGCTTTTTGCCAAAAATAATGGCGAAGTTGAGAACGCAGTGGTCTCAGCCTTAAATAATGGCTATAGAAAAATAGATACGGCTTCAGGATATGGTAATGAAGAAGGCGTTGGAAAGGGTATACTAGAAAGCGGTATCGATAGAAGCGACATTTTCTTAGCGACTAAAGTTTGGAACACCGAACAAGGCTATGATAAAACGCTAAAGTCGTTTGATGAAAGTTTAAAGCGCCTACAGACCGAATATGTCGACCTCTATCTCGTGCATTGGCCTGTTAAGCGCAAGTACAAAGACACCTACAAAGCACTGGAGCGCTTATATACAGATGGCAAAACCAAGACTATTGGTGTCTGTAATTTTAGTATTCCCCAATTAGAGGATTTAATGGAGCACTCTAACGTCATGCCTGCAATTAATCAAGTAGAAATGCATCCACATTTAAGTCAAAATGAACTGCTAGAATTTTCTAAAAGCCATAATATTCAACTTGAAGCATGGCGGCCTATTATGATGGGAGAGGTTTTAAAGATTCCTGAATTGGTCGATATAGGTAAATCCCACTCTAAATCAGCAGTCCAAATTACCTTGCGATGGTTAGTTCAAAGAGGAGTGGCAGCCATTCCAAAATCCGTAAATCCAAAACGTATCGCAGAAAATTATAATATTTATGATTTTGAACTGAGCCCAGAGCAAATGCAGATTATTGAATCTCTTAATCAAAATAGACGATTGGGTGAAGATTTATCGCATATTGAATGAGAAACAATGCCTTAGAACAAAGCATAAATACTATGATGACGCCAAATCACCAATTAGACTTACGCTCACAGCATCCTAATTTTCAATTTTTCTTGGATATTAATGAAAATGAATCCCAAAGAATAAGGGATAACTCTCTGTGCCATTTGGATGAAACTTATGGTGATGCCCTATTGCAATCACTAGACATCTTTCCATCAAGTGTACCCAATTCTCCTATATTGGTATTTATTCATGGTGGTTATTGGCGTGCATTGGACAAGCGTAGCTACAGTTTTGTAGCCAAACCTTTTGTCAAAAACAAAATTACTACCTGCGTCATAAACTACCGCCTTATGCCTAATGTAGATATGGCAACGGTTTTAAATGACGTGGCTGCATCTATTCGTTGGATTCAAAAAAAGGCATTTCATTACAACGGCACATCAGATAAACTTGTACTCTGTGGGCATTCGGCAGGAGGGCATTTAGCCCTAATGACCTATTTAATGAACGAGGATTTAAGGTCAAATATTCTGGCTATATGCAGTCTCAGTGGTATATTCGACTTGGGGCCGATAAAAAACAGTTACCTCAATGAGCTCTTACAACTCAGCGCTAAAGATGTTGATTATTATAGTGTTTCGAATAAGGATTTAGCTATTTTAACATGTCCTGTTTTGCTCAGTGTCGGATCTGAAGAAACTCATTTTTTTGTTGAACAATCCAAAAGTCTATATAGAGAAAACCGATCAAAAGCTCCAATAGCATACTACGAATATCCTGAACTCAACCACTATCAAATTGTGCATAAGCTAGGTGAAGAAGATAATCCTATAGTAGATTTCATATTAGAAAAAATGATAACGCAATGAACTCATATTCATTTGTAAAATGATTCAGGTAGGTAGTAAAGACTTGGGTCAAAAACAAGAAAACTAGGCCCATCAATAACTATAGTTCGTACTTCATTATGGTGCTGTAACTTAGTTCACATAACAAGTGTCATCATAAAATCGATAGAGTCTGTACATAAAGGAAAATTTAGTACCTTCAAATCGACAGAAGAAATAGTTAGATTAAACTAGGCCTAATTATTTTAATTAATAGAATGTGATAAAACACAATATGAGGTGATAGATTTAGAGCGCTTAGAATTAAAAAAGCTCAATAAAAGTGGTTTGAAAACTTTAGTTGGTTGGGCAAAAGCAGAAGGTTGGAATCCTGGAGAACACGACTTTGATGTATTTTGGGCAACCGATCCTGATGGTTATTATGGTTTCTACTCTGAGAATGAGTTGATCGCTGGAGGTGCTGTTATTTCTTATGATCAGAAATTTGGATTTATGGGACTATTTATTGTTCGTCCTGATTTTCGAGGTCATGGAATCGGAAAAAAACTATGGTATTTACGAAGGGATCTTCTACTTCAAAGACTTAACAAAGGGGCGAGCATTGGTATGGACGGTGTCGTAGACATGCAGCCTTTTTACGAAAAAGGGGGCTTTAACATCGCATTTAGAGATGAACGCTACGAGTGTATTGGCAAAACCTTCGATATAGATAAAGCCATATCGAGCGTAAACAAGGAAGATTTTAATACATTAATGGACTATGATTTGGGATGTTTTGGCTATACAAGGAAGGCATTCTTAAAAAACTGGCTGGACATTCCAGATAGTAGGGCTTTTAAATTTTCAGAACATAAGGACTTTAAGGGATATGCTGTAATCCGAAAAGTTAATTTTGGATTTAAAATAGGCCCTTTATTTGCTGATAATAAGAACGTTGCCGAAGCTTTGTTCAAAGCTTGCTTAAATTCAGCGGTTGGAGAATCCGTGTATCTTGATATTCCAGTCATAAATAAAGAAGCGGTTAATTTAGTAAAGCAATACGAGGCAAAATATACGTTTGAATGCGCGAGAATGTACTATGGAAGTTTTCCTAAAATAGATATGGATAAGGTATATGGTATAACGACGTTCGAGCTCGGATGAAACGACTACTAGATCGTATTGAATAATGAGGTATTTATGAGTACGGTTTATAATTTAAATCAAAAACAATGACCTTCTACGAAGCAGAAATTAAACGGTTAAAACAGAGTTGTTATCCAAACGATAAGCAAATAGAAATGGTTATTGGGATTAAAAACTATATTGACAATAATTATGATACCGATTTGAATCTGGATTTTTTATCCCATACGAGGTTTGTTTCTAAGTACCACCTCATACGCTTATTTAGAAAATATTATGGCCAAACACCGCGACAGTACTTAATTGACAAGCGTATAGAAAAATCCAAAACACATTTAAAACAAGGCCTATCGGTCACAGAAACCTGTTTTGCTGTAGGATTCGAAAGTGTGGGCTCATTTAGCACCTTGTTCAAGACCAGAACGAGTCAATCACCAAGCACTTTCCAAAAAGAGCAACTTTCAAGAAGTAAATTAAATTCGAAGTCCTGAACTTAGTGCCACTAATCAAAACCGAACTCATATGAAAGTCACAATCATCAGCATTCCTGTTAGAGACCAGGAAAAAGCACTACAATTTTATACGAAAAAATTGGGTTTTATTAAAAAGAAGGACACGCCATTAGAAGGTGGAAACAGGTGGTTGACCTTAGTTTCAAAAGACGCACAGGATGGTCCAGAAGTCTTATTAGAACCTGCCCCACTCCATTTTGAACCGTCCAAGGTCTTTCAGGATGCCTTGATGGAAGCCGGAATTCCATACACGCAGTTCGATGTGGATAGCGTTGATGCTGAATACGAGCGACTGGTTGATCTTGGAGTAGAATTCAGTATAAAACCATCGACTTTCGGAACTGTCAAATATGCCGTGTTTAATGATACTTGCGGTAATAATATTCAAATTGTCGAAACACTCTAAACTAAATCTCAAACCTATGAAAACATACATTCCCGTACTAATTCTGGCCCTATTGACCTTTAGCTGTAATGATGCTAAAAATAACCAGAACAAGGAAGAGCTAAAGGCCCTAAAAATTGAGCTTGATAGCTTGAAACAATTAAATTTAAACGATCCAATGGATAAAAACGCACAAATCATCACCTTCTTAACGTTTCAGAAAGAAGATGCAGAACAGGCCATGAATTTATACATGGAACTGTTCGATAATTCTGAAGTTATAACTCTAAAACGTTGGGGAAAAGAAGGCCCCGGGAAAGAAGGGACCATTATGCAGGCCACATTTAGTTTAAATGGAAGGCAGTACATGTGCAGTGATAGCCCTCCGATACACGAATGGGACTTTACTCCTGCGGTCTCTAATTTTGTAGAATGTGAGGATGAAAGTCAGCTCCAACGATTGTTTACCAAATTATCTGAAGGCGGACAAGTCATGATGCCCATAGGGAATTACGGTTTCAGTGAGAAATTTGCTTTTGTCCAAGACCAGTTCGGCGTATCTTGGCAGCTTAATTTAAACTAAAAGACTAGAGGTCTACAACGTACTGATAAAAAAGAGAGGGGTTCTCCCCTCTTTTTTTATAAATTTAAATGAAATAAAATAAGTCGTATCAGTTAAATTTAAGTCGTAGAAACTATAATAGAAACCACTATACAAATTAAAAACGAATGAAATTACTTTTAAAGTTTATTGTCCTTCTCCTCTGTATTGCTAGTTGTTCTGAAAAAAAAGAACGCACTAATCCCCGAGAAGAACAGTTTACATCCGAACTCCAAGAGTTAAAGGCGTATTTTCAAATTCCAGGCCTTGCGGTTTCTATCGAAAAAGATGGGGAGACCATTTATCGCAACTATTTCGGTAAAGCTGATTTAAATACACCTGTTGCATTAGATTCTAGTATTTTATTTCCAATTGCCTCCGTCACCAAAGTATTTTCTGGAGTATTAATAATGAAGCTGGTGGAGCAGGAAAAACTCTCACTCAACACTCCTATTAACGACTATTTTAAGGAACCTATACTAGGGGATTCAATTCTTGTAAAGCATATTCTTTCGCACACCTCACAAGGTCAGGTCGGAAAAACGTTTTATTACAGTTCAAGATTCGGGCTATTAACAAAAGTCATCGAAGAAGCATCTGGTAAACCCTTTAAGGAGGTGTTGAACGAAGAAATTATAACACCCTTAGAACTTAAAAATACATTCTTGCTTAAAGATAGCACACAAACTGTCAAATTAGCAAAACCTTATGTATTGGATAATGGTCTTACGGATGGATTTATAGATTATGGCTATTCGACGTCAGCAGGACTAGTGTCAAATTTAGAGGACTTGGCCGTTTTTAATGCGGCTTTGGATCATAATACGCTCATATCCAATAGCTCAAAAGAGCTCATGTTCTCGGCATTTAACGACCATCTCCCCTATGGTTATGGTATTTTTAGTCAAGACGCTGACAATATTAAAATGGTTTGGGCTTATGGACAATATGATTGTTATTCCAGTTTATTCTTCAAAATCCCTTCTGAAGATATCACCCTGATTTTACTCGCCAATACGAATTTACTCAGCGATCCGGCTCGACTTATTTATGGAGATGCAACATCGTCTTTATTTGTATTGAGTTTCTTAAAAAACTATATCTATGGATTTGATGACATGCTGTTGTTTGAAAAACGGGATACGTTATCCAAAACTAATGATTCAAATAAAGAATTTTATAGAAAAAAGGTATTGGCGCAAGCTTTGTCCGAATCTTTTATGGCGCGATTTGATCCTGAAAAATTGCAATCGAGCGCTCAGCTACTGCACGGTATTTTCTCAGAATACCCCAATTATTTGGACTATGCCGATTTAAACCTCTTGCATAACCTCTCATTCTTAAAAGATGTTGCATATTATATGGAATTAGGAGATTTCAATGATTTTGATGAACAAATCGTAAGTATTGGAGAAAAACTACACCGTCAAGATTCAGAAAATCCTTATGTAAATACTTATCTCGGTATATTCTATGATAGAAACGGACATAAGGAAAAGGCCAGATACTATTTTGAAAGTATCGTAAATGCCAAGAATTTTTCCAAGAATTGGTATACCGTTGAGGCTGAAAATTGGTTGAAGAATAATAACTAGTGTTGTTTAATTTGATCATGAATTCCAAAATTAAGATTGATAAACTCGACCCAAATGATAAAGTTTCAATCTGTAGAATTGCAGATTGGTATTTTAAAGAGTGGGATACTCCTATCGAAAAAACTATTAAAAGACTCTCAAATCAATCAAAGGATGATATCATATTCCAAGCGATATTAACTATTGACGACGAATTGATTGCTACGGGCGGACTTTGTATCAACGTGAACATTTATAATCAATATCCAGAACTCAAAGCATTTAAACCTTGGATTGGTCTTTTATACACTCGTGTAGAATTTCGCAACAGGGGATTTGGACAAAGGCTCTTAGAATTTATCGAGCAGCGTGCCAAGGACATCGACCTAAACAAGATTTACCTTTATACGTTTACCGCACAATCATTTTACGAAAGAAATGGGTGGACAGTCATGAAGAGTGTTGAATATAAAGATCATAACACATATGTAATGGAAAAAGAAATAACACCTCTATTATGAATGCAGTAATAGAAAAAGTACTTAGAAAACATTCATTTATTCTAGAAACAGAAGGCACATTTATAAAAATGTGCCTTTTAAATTATAATGCTAAGATTGACTTAAAAGAATTGTTGAACAGGACATAACTGCCCACCGGTCTGTGTGGTCCCAGAAGTAACTTCTAGTCCATCTAAAACATAACCTGGACCAATAACTTGAGAGCAGTCTGTAATCAAAGAAGCGCCTTGTTGACCATTTGTAAATATGACCAAATCACTGCTAAACGTACCATCAGTAGCATTGCCAACTATTGTGAATTCTCCGTCTAAGAGAACGTTGCCTTCAAAAATGACATCGCCCGTGAGTGTTTCAAGTCTAATATCAGCCTCTGGTAGCCCGCCTATATATTTCAGCGTCAGTTCTACGATACTGCTATCACATTCTACACAAGGCTCTTCAGTTTGTAATTCTAATGCGATATTATCGATGGCTCCAGAGCTATTCATGATAATTTCCATAAAGGCGACATTAGATGTATTCTGAAGGTCGACAGTCGTTTTGGAATTGTCCCCACCAGGAGTCACTTCTTCACTAAACAAAACCGTATTATTAATGTCGTACAAGTTAACGACTGTAGGATTGTTAGATTCCTCTATATCTAAAATATCGAATGTATTTAAAGTGACATTTTCGTTGGCACTAAAATCAAACACAAAGCTCGCACCGATTTCTAAAATATCGTCAGGATCATCGGCATCCAAATCCTCTGAGAGAATAAGAACATTACCCAAAGCATTGTCATTACTGGCACCACCATTTCCTATACCAGGCCCACCGTACATTTCATTTGGCGTGCCAATATCAAAGTCTCCACCAGTAGGATTGGAAGAATCAAATATCATAGCGGCGTTGCTATTCGGAAAAGCCATGGTAATCCCAGAAACTTGTGCATTTTCAAAAGGATCCACGATAAAAATCTCTGAAACTATATCTCCGGCATTAAACGCTTCAAAATCAATCACAAAAGATTCCGTGACCAAAAATTGTTGATTGGTGTTGTAGGCAAAAGACGGTTGTGCCTCAGGTCCGGAATCCATTTCAGATTCGCAGGCAAACAATAATACAATTGCCAACATAAGTAGGTATAAATTTTTCATGGTAGATGATTTAAAGATTTGGCAGTTTAAATGTACTAAAAATGCAGATTACCTACATTTTTTTTTCGATGAATGGGATTTGTTTTGAGGAAATAACTTACAAAACTGTCTTTTGGTAAGGCTTTACACTAGAATCTAATGGTTGGTTGCCTTATGCTAACTTTATAATCAATTACCCACCCTACAAGGAAGCTAAATATCAATAATTGACTTCAATAGCGAAAAAATCAAGATGTTTTGAAGTCGGGTGCTAAAATCCGATTAATTCTCTATCGCCTATATTTGTTATTCAACCGATTGATGATTTGAGCACAAACCGTCTTTACTTTATCGATGCTGTAAGAGCCTTTGCGATTTTAATGATGTTACAGGGCCATTTTATAGATACCCTATTAGAGGTGTCTTATAGGGATGAATCTAACATAATTTATAGGTGTTGGAAATATTTTAGAGGTATTACGGCTCCAACATTCTTTACCATTTCTGGATTAATATTTTCGTATTTATTAATCAAAGCCAAACAAAAGGGAAATGCAGAAAAGCGTATGCGAAAGGGTTTGGTCAGAGGACTTATGCTCATTGGTATTGGTTATTTGCTACGTGTACCCATTTTTGAATGGCTTACAGGCCAGTTTAGAACTTATTTTTTGGTGGTTGATGTACTACAATGTATTGGATTATCTCTTATCTTAATAGTGGTCATCTACAGAATAACCTTTAAAAAAACACTCTTGTTTTCTGTGCTCATGCTCATCTTTGGGATTACCATTTTTACGGTAGAACCAAGTTATCGATCTTTGGAATTAAATAATGTGCCTTTAGTTTTTTCTAATTACTTAAGCAAGGCAAACGGTTCTATTTTCACCATTATTCCTTGGTTTGGTTATATGTGTTTCGGAGCTTTTATTTCGACCTTATTCTATAGATATTTAGAAAGGCCCAGATTTAAGCTCGCTACGGTCGTTGGTTTTTTTGTGATTGGTATGTTGCTTATTCACAAATCTTCCCTGCTCTTTATGAAGCTCTATTTTTGGTCAGACATTCATATTTTAAAAGCCGTAGCCAATTTCAATTATCTCTATACGAGGTTGGGCAATGTGCTAGTATTATTTGGCATTTTTTATCTTTTCGAAACCTATATTAAACAATCCTTAATTCTAAAGATCGGGCAAAAAACATTGTCTATCTATGTTATACATTTCATTATAATTTATGGTAGTTTTACAGGTATTGGTTTACAGCAACTCATCGGTAAAACCCTTGTACCATGGCAAGCTATAATTGGTGCTATATTATTTTTAACATTAGTCTGCTTTATAGCATTCCATTATGTTAAAACCAATGCTTTTGTATATAATGGTATCCGAAAACTAATAGACCGTGTAAAGGGTTCCTAGTATTCAGCGTACCAATCAAAGTTTTCCTTGATAATGCGTTCTTTTTCTATCTCTAAAAAGTCCAAATAAGCCAAAGCAACAGGAGAAAGGTTTTTTGATTTCTGCCAAACCAAATTCCAATTGGTAATGATAGGCAAGCCATCGAATGGAATAATCTGTAAATCGCCATTTTTAAGCTCATTTTTTATACCGATCAATGGCATAATTGAGTAGCCCAAACCAGCAATAACAGCTTGTTTTAAGGCCTCATTAGAAGTGAGCTCCATACGTTTGGATGTCGATATATGATGACTCGCTATAAATGCTTCCATCGCCTTACGTGTTGCAGAGCCATCCTCTCTGTACAGCATCGGATAGGTTTCAAAAATCTTCTTTTTAGACACTTTACGGTTAAACTTCTCCTTCGTTCCCCCGACCAAATACAATCGATTTTCCATAAGCTCCACTCTTTTCAAATTCAATTGATCCGGTATAACTGAAACCAGAGAAAAATCGACTTCATTATTCTCAAGGCTTTTTATCACACTATTTTTATTGGTTACATCCATAATAAGATCAACGCCCCGATTACGATTGGTAAAGTCTGACAAAAAATAAGGCATAACATACTTACCTGTTGATACTACAGAGATTTTCAGTCTTCCAGCGATTTGCCCCTTAAAGGACATGGTCTTATAATTGATAGCTTGCACCTGATTGAGTATTTTCTCAGCAGCTTCGGCAATTTCCTGTCCAAAATCCGTGACATAAAGCTGTCTTCCAACGACTTCTGTAAGTGGGATAGAAAACTGGTCCTGAAATTTTTTTAGCTGGATGGAAACCGCAGGTTGACTCAAAAAAAGTGCTTCAGACGCCTTCGTAATACTCTTTAATTGCGTGATTTTTAAAAAGATTTGTAGTTGGTGCAAGGTGTAATTCATAAATAATATTTATATGTATGATAAAAAATATATATAAAAATAAATAAAATATTTGTCACAACTTTGCATTGGTAAAATTTGTTTAACAATTAATAGCAAAATTAGAATGTCGAGATTAGAACCCAATGCAACTTTAAAAGAACTAAGGAATTCTGAGGTTAAAAAGTCTACTCGAAAAACAAAAATTGGAGTAGCCTTAATCTTTTTGGTCTTAACTGTACTAATTACATTGTCTTATATGAATGGCAATATTTTTATGGAGTATTTGGCTATATGTACGTTCATAATTTCTTGTATAGCAATTATTAAACTCATGGAGACCAACCAAAATTAATTAAAACTTTAAGCACATTCTTATCATGTCAGATGCAAAAACTCAAAAAAGCGTGGAAAAAGCAACGCAAGACGTACAATTAGTAGAAGGATTATTTACCCCTTCGGAGGCGAATCACATTGTTAATGTACTCATTGAGCAAAAGGTAAACTTTCACAAACTTCAAAAATTAAGAATCTGTGAGGGTAACGAAGATGCAGATACGACATACGAAAACAACCGTATACAAGAGTTACTTAACGAAAAACAAACAGCTAAAGATTATATTGCCATTGCCAGAAAAGAAGGTTATAACGTGGTAATCAATGGTACTTTAAATATCTCTTTTGTTAAGTAAACAGCATCTCAATTTATACACGAGTTGTTTAATCATTTTTTGTAATGGACTTACATTTATTATTCGATAATTTAACGAATCCAGCACTCCTGTTCTTTTTTTTAGGTATAATCGCTGTTCAGTTAAAGAGTGATTTAGAAATCCCACCCAATTCATCAAAATTTATTTCCCTTTATCTCCTATTTTCGATCGGTTTTAAAGGAGGACAAGAACTAGCGCACAGCGACCTTAATATGGAAATAATTTGGTCGCTTTTATTTGGTATCTTTTTAGCAGTTTCCGTACCGATCTATACTTATTTTATTCTGAGGAGAAAATTTAATGTAGCTAATGCTGGAGCCATTGCTGCTGCCTATGGTTCTGTAAGTGCAGTGACTTTTGTTACGGCCATATCATTTTTGGAAATTGAACAGATTACTTTTGGCGGTCATATGGTAGCAGTTATGGCACTTATGGAAGCTCCCTCAATTATTATTGGTTTACTTTTAATTTCAATCTACGATAAAAATACCATAAAACTATCTATGGGAAAAGTAGCCAAACATGCTTTGACCAATGGAAGTGTTCTACTCATTCTAGGGAGTCTAGTCATTGGATATCTGGCAAGTGAGCATCAGGCACAAGGTATTAAGCCATTCACAACCGATATCTTTAAAGGCTTCTTGGCCGTTTTCTTATTGGATATGGGAATTACTAGCGGCAAAGAGCTTTCAGCATTTATCAAAAAAGGATGGTTTGCACTTCTATTTGCCATTATTATCCCTATTATTAATGGAAGTATAGTGGCGGTGGTAACTTCGTTGTTCACCCAAAGTGAAGGAAATAGACTATTGTTTGCCATACTTGCTGCGAGTGCGTCTTATATCGCCGTACCCGCGGCAATGCGAATTGCTGTGCCAAAGGCCAATCCAAGTTTGTACCTTCCCATGGCACTGGCCATAACCTTTCCATTTAATATTACTTTAGGTATGCCGCTGTATCTTTGTATTATACAGATGTGTAGTTTCTTTTAGACATTAAAAACTAAAATGTAAAGGCTTCCTTATGAGGAAGCCTTCTTTTTATGATGACATTTTAAACCCAAAGATTTAACTACCTTTATAGCAGGTATTGAATTGTTCTGATCCACCAATAGGAATTATAAGTCCAGATTATATTAAATGATTTATGAAAAACTTGATAACCACATTTTATGAGGCTTTTAATAATTTAGATGCAGAGACAATGTGCTCATGTTATCACGAAGATATTGTGTTTGAAGACCCTGCATTTGGCGTTCTAAAGGGAGATAAAGCCAAATCAATGTGGCAAATGTTGTGCGATTCACAGAAGGGCAAAAACTTTAAAGTTGTGGCCTCAAATATAGAAGCAGACTCCCATAAAGGCTCAGCACATTGGGAGGCTTTCTACAATTTCAGCAAAACAGGACGAAAAGTACATAATAAAATCGATGCACAGTTTGCGTTTAAGGATGGCTTAATTATTAGTCATAAGGATAGGTTTAACTTGCATAGATGGGCTAGACAAGCTCTAGGGTTTAAGGGACTACTGTTCGGTGGAATTGGATTCTTTAAATCAAAACTAAATAGACAAACCAATCGTGTATTGGAAAAGTATATAAAAGAAAAAAAGCTATCGCATTAGCCATGGATAGCTTTTTTTGAGCAATGTTTCTTTTTAGGGACTTTACAAGTTTACTTTATGTTTCATTGCTTAACATATAATACAAATCTCATGCCATATTTGATTTATAATGACTTCAGGATATTCTAAGACGCCATTAACAAAAAAGTTAGGCCTAAAAGTGAATTTTAGGGTGTATCTGCACCAACATCCCAAACATTATCTACAATTATTAGGTGACTTACCTGAAGGTGTGGAAATTATTCAGACAGCTGATCCATTAAGTTTAGATTTCTGTCATGCCTTTTTTACGTCTGAAGCCGATTTAATGAATACAATAGCCTACTTAAAAAATGGTATCAAGCACAATGGTATACTTTGGATAAGTTGGCCAAAAGGGGCTTCAAAACTAAAAACGGATATCAATCGGGACATGGTAAGGACTATTGTATTGAATGCAGGATTAGTGGACACTAAAGTTTGTGCGGTCGATAACGACTGGAGTGGGTTAAAATTTGTTTATAGAACAAAAGATCGAAAGTAACTAACTATAGGCTCTGACCTTACCTACAACGCCTTTGTAAAACGCTTTCATAAACCTAAAATCGGCCTCTTTATCGTCTGTAGGGTAAAAGGGTGCTGAGATTTTATTCTGTTTGTTCTTAAAGTCTAAGGTAAACATGATTATAGGAACTTTAGCCGCTTTGGCAATGTAATAAAACCCTGTTTTCCATTGGTCCACTTTTTTACGTGTACCTTCTGGCGCAAGCGCTAAACGAAACTCTTCCTCATTTTCAAATAGCTTTACGATGTTTTCAACTTTATTTTGTCCAGGTGTTCTATCAATGGGCCTACCACCTACCGCCTTAAAGTAAAGACCAAAAGGCCATCTAAATAGCTCTTTTTTACCTACGAAATTGACCTTAATATCCACAATCTTTCTAAGTAAAATCCCGATGTAAAAGTCGTGCCAACTCGTATGGGGAACGGCAATAATAACTGCTTTTTTAATCGTATCCTTAGAAAAATTAGTATTGCCTACTATTTTCCAACCTAAAAGTTTAAAGTAAATAAATTTAGAGAGCCAGCGCATCTTACATTTTTTTGTAAAGCGCTAGTAATTTTTCTCTGGTAATCTTAGATTTCCAATGCTTCCCTAGTGCATTTTCCCATAGAGGCTCTAAACTCAAGGCTACATCGATCATAATATTAAGCTGTTCTTCATCCAGCTCAGAACAGATGCCTTTTGGCAATTCTATATCATGCTTTGCCTTCATTTTTTTAAACATGGCCACCCCTTCTGGATAATAGTCCTCTAAATGATCAAATACGATGCAGTTTCCAATGCCATGTTTCACACCAAGTAAGAAGCTAAGCCCGTAACTGAGTGCATGCGCTACACCAACCTGAGAATAGGCAATGCTCATACCGCCGTGCCAAGATGCCATCATCAACTTGTCTTGAGCTTCTTTTTTACTCAAGGAATTTGATAAAAATATCTCTTCACAGAGTTCAAAGGCCTTTTCACCATAGGTTTTGCTAAAGGAGTTTAAGTAGGTACCATTAAGAGATTCAACGCAGTGCACAAAACAGTCCATTCCGGTATAAAACCACTGATCCTTTGGCACATCTTTGGTGAGTTCAGGATCCAATATCACTTGGTCAAAAGGTGTATAATCACTATTAATACCCAATTTTCGTTCTGGACCGGTTAAAATTGTAGTTCGTGAAACCTCTGCCCCCGTTCCTGAAATCGTCGGAATACCCACATGATAAATCGCCGGATTTTTTATTAAATCCCAACCTTGGTAATCTTTAGATTCTCCTTTGTTGGTGAGCATTAGAGACACCGCTTTGGCGATATCCATGGCGATACCACCACCAATACCGATAATACCTGATGGCAGCTCACTGTGCTTTAGGATAATATCTTCAACCAATTGATCGATTTGAGAGGTTTTTGGTTCCTCTTTTGTAGGAATGTAAATGATTTCGTCTTTATAAGACAGCATAATTCTAGAAGTTAACCAGTGATTTCCCTTAAATACGTCATCGACATAGAAAATAAATGGCGCATTGCGCCCTTTTCGATTTGGGGCTAAAATCTCATCTAGTTGATTAAAACTTCCACGTCCAAAAACAACTCTGGACACCATTGGATAATTCTTATATATCATTTACTCTTTAAAATCTTTGACAAAAATAAAAACAAACTTGGTATTAACTAAGTATTTAAATAAAATTGAAACCTTTCTGCAAAAAGACCGGCGTGATAGCCATCTACTAAAGCATGATTCACATGAACGGATACGTTCATTACTAACATTCCATTATCATTTTTCACCTTCGAAAAGGCCAGTTCTGGTATGGATTGAGAATGTCCAGAGGAAGGCTCCTTATGCCCAACAAATTCAAACCAAGGTATTGCCGAGCAATGAATACAATCTTGACCATTTACTGGAGGATATAAATCTTCTGAATTCTGAATCCGCTCTTTTTCCGCGTTGTAATTCTGAATAAATACCGTTAAATCATCACTGTAATCAATAAATGAAAATCCATAGGTATTATCCGCTCTTGCTATGGTTGCCGATGCGTGAATAACTTCAAAATCAATGACCTTATCATCAATAATTCGATATCGGAAATTATCTACGGCATTTATGGCTTTCATACAATCGTGTAAATATTTTGCAAAAAAACTGATGCTGTTGCGTTTTGAAAATTCATAGGCCTTAGTGACATCAAAAGGAATAACGACTCCAAAATAAGGATCTTTCAACGCCTTAAAATGGGTGTAAAGCCTTTTTCTACTCCAAGAGTCTAGGTCGATAACTTTCATTATAGTAAATCTAAAATATCAGTTAATCGTTTCACGGTCTTATAATCCTGGCCATTGGCTTCTTTGCTAGATACTTTTTCGTGTTGCCAAGTTGTATGAAATGGAACGTGAATAGCCTTGGAGCCAATATTGATCAATGGTAGGATATCTGACTTTAGGGAATTACCGATCATTAAAAAATCGGACGGCTTAATATCTAAATGTTTTAAAAGCTTCCTGTAGTTGTCCTCTTGCTTTTCGCTTAAAACTTCAATATGATGAAAATACTGAAGCAAGCCCGATTTATCCAATTTTCGTTCTTGATCTAATAAATCGCCTTTGGTTGCTACGATTAACTTGTAATCTTTGGATAATACCTTTAGCACCTCTTCCACGCCATCCAATAATTCAATGGGTTTATTAATCATAGCCTTACCAATATCCAATATTTTGCCTATAATTTGGTTGGAGACCGAACCATTAGACAGTACTATCGCCAACTCAATTATGGATAGCACAAAGCCTTTGACACCATAACCATAGGTTGGTAGATTTTTAATCTCCATTAAAAACAACTCCTGATCTATCTTGTTCGGAGTTTCATAATGCGATAATAATCGACCTACTTCTTCTTCGGCTTCTCTAAAATAGGTTTCGTTGACCCAAAGGGTATCGTCGGCATCAAAACCAATGACTTTTATATTGCTATAATCTATTTCCACAATTGTTTTGCCCGTTCTAAATCTTCTGGTGTATCGATCTCTACGCCTTGTATTTGGGTTTCTACCATTTTAATCTTTTTTCCATATTCCAAATAGCGAATACATTCAATCTTTTCGGTGGCCTCTATAAACTGCATTGGTAATACTGTAAAATCCAATAGAGCCTCTTTTCTGAAGGCATAAATACCTTTGTGCTTAAAATAGCGTGCACCAGCCTTCTTATCTCTGGGATAAGGAATAGGACTTCTCGAAAAGTACAAGGCAAAATTATCCCGATCTACAATCACTTTGACCGTATTGGGATTATTAATTTCGTCCCAATCCGTTATTTCTACCATTAGTGACGCTAAGTCTATTTCTTTATCAACATCGTCCTTAAACACCTCTAACACCTTATACAAGCTTTCGCGCTCTGTAAATGGCTCGTCACCCTGTACATTAACCACAATGTCACAGTCGACATCGGCAACCGCTTCGGCTATTCTATCGCTTCCAGACTCATGTTCCTTCTTACTCATTATAGCCTTGCCTCCATTATTAACGATTTCTTTAAAAATGATGTCGCTATCCGTAACCACATAGACTTCACTGAAAAGCTCTGTAGCTACAGTAGCTTCGTAAGTTCTAAGAATAACGGATTTACCTGCTAAATTTTGCATTAATTTACCAGGGAATCGCGATGCACTATAGCGTGCTGGGATCATGGATATAATCTTCATACATCTGCTTTATTCAGTACTCAAAAATAAAGTATTCTCTTTTAATAAGGGTCGTTTTCAATAAACATATCGTTCTTAAAACCGATAAGGTATAATTTTTCCTTTGCACGAGTCATAGCCGTATATAACCAACGTATGTAATCCTTATCCATACCATTAGGCAAATAGGGTTGTTCAACAAATATGGTATTCCACTGACCGCCTTGAGATTTGTGACATGTAATGGCATACGAGAACTTTACCTGTAAGGCATTGAAATATGCATTGTTTTTAACACCTAAAAACCGTTTGTAGTTAGATGTTTCATTGGCGTAATCCTTGGCTACTTCCTGATATAATCGATTGGATTCTTCATAACTTAATGAAGCACTTTCTACATGTATGGTATCTAAAAGTAATACGGTTTCAAAAGGACGCATTCGCGGGTAATCGACCATTTTAACTTTGACTTCTGCAAATTTAAATCCATACAATTCCTTGATATTAAATATCTCCAAAACCTCGATAATATCTCCGTTGGCTATGAAACCTGCTTCAGAAGTAGGCTTAATCCAAAAGTAGTTGTTCTTAACTACCATGAGATAGTCTCCCGAAGACAGCTCACTTTCATTAAATAAAATGCGTTCTCGTATTTGTTTATTGTAAAGATTTGCGCGTTTATTACTACGGACGATAATAGCCGTTTCTTCATACCCTTCATTGCTATAAGCATCGTTGATAGCATCCATAATTTCATGACCATCAATGAGCCTAACTATATCTTTGTATGGACTAACATTAAATTTAAAGTGGTCATACATATTTCCTTCTAACACGGCTCTTAGCTCGGTGGCATTATCTAAAATTCCCGAATCTTGCTCTTGTCTAACAACCTCATCCAATTCGAAACTATATACCTCTTTGTTATAATTTAAACTTAGCTGGTCCGAATTTAGTGCAGGACTTAAATCCGATTTAACTGGTGGCAATTGCGCCTTATCACCAATCAATAAAAGTTTGCACTGATGCCCAGAATAAACATATTGCATGAGATCGTCTAATAGCGACCCATTTTCAAATAACTTAGAATCCGATGGTATATCAGGAATCATCGAGGCTTCATCGACAATAAATATGGTGTTTCTGTGTTTGTTAGGCTGCATCACAAATTTTACACCACCACCTTTGTTTTTTTTCGGAAAATAAATTTTCTTATGAATCGTAAACGCTTCCTTCTTTGAATAGTTGGAAATGACCTTGGCGGCGCGCCCTGTTGGTGCCAACAAAATGGCACTTCGCTTGGTCTGCCAAAGATTAGTGACCAAATTACCTATGATACTCGTTTTACCCGTTCCGGCGTAACCCTTGAGCAGGTAGATATGATTAGAAGAGGTTTCAAAAACAAACTGCGACAATTGCATTAATACCATATCTTGCTTAGATGTCGGTACAAAGGGAAACTTAGATCTCAAAAGTGAATAAAACGCAGACGCATTGCTTATCATAAGAAATAAATAAGTAGCAATATAGCATTATTCTTTATTGCTGGTTATTTTTTATTTAGATAGTTTTAACGAACAAAAAAAAATTGTAGATTTGCGAGAGACCTAATTAATAAAACCGCATATGAAAGTAATTATAGCAATTGTAGTTATTATTTTATTAACCGTCGCCATTGTATGGTTAATAGATAAATTTGTTCCTAAAAAATTAAAGCCTGTGATCAATCTTTTGCTTTGGGCCCTAATTATTTTTCTTGGTTACATAACTTTTAATTCGGTTTATGACGAGATTAAATTTAACAAACTTAAGGTGGAACGCTATAAGGTGGTTATTGACCGTTTGGTAGATATTAGAGACTCCCAATTGGCTTATAAAGAATTGAATGGAGAATATGCTGGTACTTTTGATAAGCTTATCACTTTTATTGAAAATGATAGTATTCCGATTACCCAAAGACGCGATACTTTAGTTTTGGATGTTGAGAGAACACGCGCTTTTGGTGGAGTAGAAACATTTAAGACCGAAACCCTTATTGATACGCTTAGCTACTATACTGTAAGAGACTCTATATTTAAAGGAGACATGCGTTACAAGACCATGGCCGATGTTGGTGTGGGCAAAGCTGGAGCTAAATTTACATTAGAGGCTGGTAAATTAGATGATATTCCTGTTTTTCAAGCTAGTGTTGATAAAGCCCTAGTTTTGGACGGTGAAGACAAATATCTCATTGAAAAAGAAAGACAAGCTATTTCTATCGCGGGTGTTAAAGGAGCAACCGTAAAAATTGGTTCTATGGAAGAAGTCAACACCAGTGGCAATTGGGGTAAAGACCTTTCAGTTAAGGAATAAATTTTGAGTAGCAATAACATTAAAGAACTGTCCATTCAAGTTAATCTGAATGGGCTTTCTTTTTGCATTTTAAACAGGTCTTCGAATACGATTGAATTTCTCAATACGATTGAATTCATAAATAAACTCACACCTTTTGATGTGCTTAATCGACTTAAAACCGAATTGAGCGCTAATTCCAGATTCTTTGAGACCTTTGAGGCGGTAAATGTCATTCACCAAAATGAGCTATCGACACTTGTTCCAAAAGATTTATACGACGAAAACCAAAAGGCTAATTATTTAAAATTCAATGCCAAAATCCTAAAAACCGACTTTATTACTCAAGACGAACTAGATATTAACCACAGTGTTAACGTTTATATTCCATACGTCAATATCAACAATTATATTTTTGAAACCTTTGGGGAGTTTACCTATAAGCATTCCGCTACGGTTTTAATAGAGACTATTCTACCAAAGGTAGATTCCAATAGTGAAACCGAGGTGTTTGTACATGTCAACCCATTTATGATAGAAGTCTTAGTTGTAGAAAAGGGGGAACTGCAATTATTCAATGTATTCGAATATCACAGTAAAGAGGACTTTATTTATTACATATTGTTTGTTTTTGAACAATTGTCCTTAGATGTGGAAAGCACTAAGGTACATCTCAGTGGTAATATTGAAAAAAATGATCCGCTATATCAGCTACTCTATACCTACATAAGGCATATAGAGATTATGGAAGGTCATTTTAGTTATAAGCGCTCGGAAGCGGTTAAAAACGAGCATTTCCACCACCATTTTTTGATTTTAAATTCCTTTTAATGCGCATTATCTCTGGTAGTTATAAAGGTCGAAAAATAATAGCTCCAAAACATTTGCCTGTCCGCCCTACAACGGATATGGCCAAAGAGGCCTTGTTCAATATCTTAAACAATCAATATTATTTCGATGATATAACGGTTTTGGATTTGTTCTCAGGAACAGGCAATATAAGCTATGAATTCGCTTCTAGAGGCACAGAACAAATAACTGCGGTAGACAATCACTATGGATGTGTTCAGTTTATCAATAAGACTGCCGAGGACTTTAATATGCCTATACAGGCTATAAAGCGTGATGTTTTTAAATTCTTGGAGCAGTATGCGAAAAAGCATACTATTATCTTCGCGGATCCTCCTTATAATTTTGAAGTCGAACAGTTTGCTACAATACCTCAGTTAGTATTTCAGAATGACCTTTTGGATGATGACGGGTGGCTCATTATAGAACATTCCAAGCATACAGATTTGAGTCATTTAGAGCACTTTTCAGACGCAAGAAAATATGGTGGAAGCGTGTTTAGTTTTTTTGTAAGAAATTGATTAACAGCACCGTAAGTTAATTCCTAAACTGTAATTTTTATTACCTTTATGTGCCTTGCAGACAATCTCTGCATAATTTCTACACCTGTTCTCGTCTATTTTTGAAATGGTTATTTAAGCTATTAACCACAAAAACCAAACAATTATGAAAATTCTCAAAAGAGGGGTGCTAACCCTATGGATTGCTGTATTGGCAATCAACATCTCCAATTCGCAAGAAGAACCACCCACCATGTTTGTAGTGCACACGGACAACGTAAAGTTTGAAATGATGCCAAAATATGAAGAGCTATCACTCAAATTTAAAACCCTATGTGAAGAAAATGATATCAAAGATCTAAACTGGACCACGATAAGTGTTGAAGATGGGCGCTACGTTTATGCCATGCCTATAAAGAACATGGCTGAACTAGACAAAAATCATATGGAAGAGATGGAAAAAAAGGTCGGTGAAGAAAAAATAGAGCAGTTGTTTAATGAGTTTGATGAATGCTACGATTCCTACAGTTCAGAAATAATTCATTTAAAATCAGAGTTATCTTATATGCCAGAAGGCTATAGCACAGAAGGGAAAAATCAAAGGGAGTACCACTTTCTATATTATCCACCAAAGCACGGTAAAGCTATGAAAGACGCCATGGGCAAAGTAAAAGAAATGTTCAAAGCCAAAGGCATTAAGAATGGCTATGAGGTATATCACAGCGGTTTTGGTAGTCAAAGTAGTTATTACATGGTAGCCATTGCTGGAGCTTCTGAAATGGAAATTGCTCAAGATGGCGAGGAGAACGACAAACTTCTCGGAGACGAAAAAGACGCCATATTTTGGGACGTTATTAAACTCACCTCTAAATACGATCAGGTCGAAGGTAGTCTGAGACCAGATTTAAGTTACTGGCCGACAGTGAGTAAATAAGAAGTAGCGTATGAACCAAAAGCATTAGTATGAAAAATTTATTAATACTGGGAGTACTAGTTTTATGCATGAGTTCTTGTAAAGAACATAAACAACGCTATTTTGCCGAGTCTGATGAGACTAAGACCTTAGAAGCAGGGATTGTCGCTTATGAGAGCGGAGATTGGGACAAATGGCAAAGTCATTTTGCTGATACTGCTAAGATCTTTGTCAACTCCAAAGAGGCTATGACTATAGAGGCTAGAAGAAAGGAACTTTCTTCAATGACCGAGGCATTTTCCTCTTATGGTTTTGATAAGGATGATGACTTTATAGAAATGGTATTGGATAAAGACGATGAAACTTGGGTCTACTATTGGGGTCAGCATAATGGTACACTGGTCAACGGTACCAAATTATCGATCCCGGTACATTTGGCTGTCCAGTTTACCAACGGTAAAATCACAGCAGAACATATTTATTTTGACGGTACAGAAATGAACGCAGCGATCAATGCAATGCAAGCGGAAGCGAGTTCAGAAACCGATGAAACCGGAACAGCTGAAAATTAGCGTCGATATGTTCTTGAAATAAAAAAAACCTTCTGCTATCAGAAGGTTTTTTGTTTGCGTAAATCTGTAAGCCGAATTCTGTTCATCCTGAACTTGTTTCAGGATTTCTAAAACAAGCTCAAGACTACCTTATCATTTATCTACGTTTACCGTTACCGGCATACTTTAGCTGTCTACCCTCCAACAATCGGACGTGCCGCCCTCTCCCGATAGCTATCGGGACGTTGGTTTACATGACATTGCACCATATAGAGTTTACCTGATTTCACTACAGCATTACCTGTACATACTTTCTGTTGCACTTTTCCTAGCCTTTCGACTGGTGGCCGTTAGCCACTATATTGCACTGTGGTGTTCGGACTTTCCTCCCTAGTGCTGAACTTGTTTCAGTACCTTTACAATCAACATCAATGCTAAAAGAATAAGGTGCTGAAATAAATTCAGCACAAGAGCGATAAGGCGATTTACTGGGACAAAAGTACACAAATTGTTAATAACTCCTATTAAATTTTAAGCTCCGTAAATGGCTATTTAGAGGTTATTCTTAAATTTGTATTTCAGTCAATTTTCAATGGAACACTTTGTAGTATCAGCACGTAAATACAGACCGCAAACCTTTAAGGATGTTGTAGGACAACAGGCGATTACCAATACGTTGCTCAACGCTATTGAAAACAATCACTTGGCCCAAGCACTGTTATTTACAGGTCCACGAGGTGTTGGTAAAACGACCTGCGCGCGTATTCTTGCCAAAATGATTAATAGTGATGGCAATACCCATGAAGATGAGGATTTTGCCTTCAATATTTTTGAATTGGATGCCGCTTCCAATAACTCTGTTGATGATATTAGAAACCTAACGGATCAGGTTAGGATTCCTCCACAAGTCGGTAAATATAAAGTGTACATCATAGATGAGGTGCATATGTTATCTCAAGCGGCTTTTAATGCATTTTTAAAGACATTAGAGGAACCGCCAAAGCACTGTATTTTTATTTTGGCCACTACCGAAAAACATAAGATCATTCCAACCATATTATCGCGTTGCCAAATCTTTGACTTTAAGAGAATAAGGGTCAAGGATGCTAAGGAGTATCTCAAGTACATCGCTAAGGAACAAGGTATTACTGCAGAAGACGACGCCTTACATATCATTGCCCAAAAAGCAGATGGGGCTATGCGTGATGCCTTATCTATTTTTGATCGCGTTGTAAGTTTTTCAGGAAAAAACTTGACACGACAAGCCGTTACAGAGAATTTAAATGTTTTGGATTACGAAACTTATTTTGAGAGTACGGAACTTATACTCGACAATAAGATTCCTGATCTATTAGTGCAATTCAATTCAATATTGTCAAAAGGTTTTGACGGACATCATTACATCGCCGGCTTAGCGTCGCATTTTAGGGATTTAATGGTTTGTAAAAATCAAGCCACAATAGACTTGCTCGAAGTTGGTGAGGAGACCAAGCAAAGATATGTAGAACAGTGTTTAAAAACATCTAATGCATTTTTGATGAAGGGCATTCAGCTCGCTAATGATTGTGATTTAAAGTATAAAACCAGTAAAAATCAACGTTTATTAGTAGAATTGACCCTTATGCAATTAGCCTCCATCACTTATGATGGAGAAAAAAAAAATAGTAAACATTTCATAATCCCGCCCTCTTATTTTAAGGCAAAAGGCATTACGCCAGTTCCTATTAAGAAACCTAACGAAACCACTCCTGTCGCAACGGACCCAACACCAGCTAAAGAAAAGGTGTCGCAAAACGTGTCTGTAAATGTAGTGGCAGAACCTATAGTCGTTCCAAAGATTTCCATTGATAGAGCTAAGACATCTACTTCAGGATTATCTTTAAAGAGCATTAAAGAAAAGAGAGAGCATCAAATCCGTCAATTAGATGTGATTATTGACGAAGAAGATCTGCCAAAAGAACCTGTAGAACAAGCGGCTTTAACAGAGGCATGGAATGCTTATGCGACATCTATGGATAAAAAGGGCGAGAAAATCTTAGCGTCTATTCTACATATGGCCGAACCTAAATTGGTGGATACTGCTATTCATCTAAGCTATTCCAACCAAACCAATAAAATAGAGCTTGAGCGTGCCCAATATCCACTCCTATCCTATCTGCGTAAGAATTTAAAAAATTTCGATTTACATCTCAACATTACGGTCAATGAAGAAATCGCCAAAAAATACGCCTTTACGCCACTCGAAAAATATGAAAAGTTAAAAGAGAAAAACCCCAATATCGAATTACTTAAAAAAACGTTTGGTTTAGACCTTTAGAACCTATCAGAATTTTTTTCAGAAGCGTAACAAAATCATAACAATCATAAAATGTTAGGGCAATACGTTTTTTTGATATTGACGCATGAAAAAAATCTATCTTTCCCTTTTTGTTATTACACTTGGCACTGTAATGTCCTGCAAAAATGATTCTAACTACAGCAAACAAGATACGGACAACACAACTGATGTCACAACGAACGACATCAGTGCTCTAGATGGTGCACAACTTTCTAAGATATATTGTGGGTCTTGCCACGAATATCCAGAACCTCAATTATTGGATGTGGATACCTGGAAAAACTACATGTTGCCGAGAATGGGGTATATGTATGGTATTTATAAAACAAGTGAAGAATATGAAGTGCTTTTCGAAAAAAATGAAGGTGGAGACATTGTAAAGGCAAGTGGTTTATTCCCCAGTTCTAGAACCTTAGACAGTGTATCTTGGGATAAAATTAAAAACTACTATTTAAACAATGCCCCTGCTCAACTAGAAGTGCCACCTAAAAAGGAAATCACAAAACAATTATCACAATTCACAACTATCATTCCAGATCAAAAAGTACAAATGCCAAGTTCAACTATGGCGCAATTTTCAAGTTCAGGTCAAATCTATCTCGGTGATGCTATAACGCGAAGCTTTTCGGTCTTTTCCAATCAACTAGAATTATTGAATACCGGAAATGTACAGGAGGGCGCCGTGAGTATTTATGACGGTAAGGATGCTTTTTGGCTTACGGTTATGGGCAGCTTCTCCCCTACGGACGCCCCTCTTGGACTCATTGCCACATTACCAAAATCTCCAGGTGTTAAAGCCTCTGTTCCTATCACAAGATTACAGCGTCCAGTACACAGTGATTACGGAGATTTAAATGGTGATGGCACTATGGATATTGTGGTCTCGGAATTTGGTAAATGGACTGGTGCGCTTTCAGTGTTTATAAATAATCAAGGGAACTATACAAAAAAAGTCTTATTAGCCACACCCGGTGCTATCAAATCATATATGAAAGATATGAATAATGACGGGCATCTAGATATCGTTGCACTTTTTGCGCAAGGTGCTGAAGGCATAGACATCTATTACAATGACGGTAAGGCCAACTTTAAGAGAGACCGTGTTCTAAAATTCTCTCCTTCAATGGGCGGAAGCTTTATGAACTTAATAGACTATAACGACGATGGGCATTTAGACATAATCTTTACGGCAGGAGATAATGCCGATTATAAACCTGTAATGAAACCTTGGCATGGTATCTATATATTTCTAAACGATGGGAACAATAGCTTTAAGCAAGAGCTTTTTATTCATCACAACGGCGCCTACAATGCCGTAGTCGAAGATTTTGATTGCGATGGTGATAAGGATATTGCGGCAATCTCTTTCTTTCCAGATTGGGTCAATACGCCAGAAGAAAGTTTTGTGTACTATAAAAATAAGGGTGATTCAACCTTTGAGAACTTTACATTTCCTGAAGTCAATAAGGGACGCTGGGTCGTTATGCATACGTCCGATTACGATAAGGATGGAGACAAGGATTTAATTCTTGGATCGCTCGCTTTTGAAGTGGTTCCTAAGTTAGGTTATGTAGACCAATGGATAAAAGATGGTATTCCATTTATCATTCTCAACAACAATATGTATTGATTTGCTGTTTATAACGTTTCTAAATAGCTATGGATCCCCACACTTAATTTCCGATATTTTTTTTTGGCATTAGGGTTTAGCTTTCCAAAATGTAGTAGAAATAGTCTTTTGCGCCAATTCAATTTGCGATAAAATTGAAAACATATTATCAAAATGTAAATTAACAAACTTACTCTCCTTCCATTCGTTAATAAAAAAACAACATACTTAATGTTTAGTTAGCAATTATTTTAAATAGCATTTAATCTGTCTTTACAATGCGCCGGTAATTTTGAGTCATTGATTATTTAACCAAAAAACCTTTAATCTTTTAAAAAAACTAAAAATGAAACGTAAATTACTTGCTTTTCTTGCGTGTGCGTTTGGACTTGTTTCCTTTTCGCAAAGCGATTTCCCAATGTCAGTTGACATTAACTGGACAGCCACTGAGGTCGTAGTTCCTCCATCCCCATTTCAGTATCAGGTACTTTTTGTAGGAGCTTCTGATATGGTTCAAACAGGTATTAATGAAGAAGTACCTGCTAAACAATGGCACGACTTTATTGGTTTTACTCCAATTACGGTAGACGATTGTGTTGATGATGCCAACGCTATCGGTTGGGTATCTGTAAATCACGAAATGATTTTAGCCGATGATAAAATCGGTGATGGTGGAGGAATGACTGCCTTTTTATTAGGTAGAGACCCCGGAGATGATTCCCTATACGTCATCCCTCAAACTTTAACTGACGGTCGCTCAGGTGACTTCTTTAATGTCGATTTTTCAAATGTCGGTGAAACCGGTATGAACTGTGGTGGTATCAATTCTAATGTAGATGGTCGTATCTGGACAGCTGAAGAGTGGTTTAGAGCCGATAATGATGCTATTTTTCAAGGTGGAAACGGTGTAAGAGATATTAGTGATTATACCATTAAGTACACGGAGTTTGAAATGGCTAACTTCCAAACCATCTCTAAGTACCAAAATTTTAACTGGATGGTAGAGATAGATCCAAGAGGTGCAAAAGCTATTCGCAAGCAATACAACTGGGGACGTCAACCTTTTGAGGGTGGTACTATTGCAAATGACAACCAAACCGTTTACATGGGTGCCGATGCAACGCCTGGGCTTTTCACAAAGTTCGTTGCTACAACTCCAGGCGATTTTACGATCGGGACTACTTACGTATACAAGCACGATAATCCTGGAGGTGATCCATGGGTAGAAATAGATAACAGTGATTTCTCTAAAATGCTAAACTACACCGATGAAGCGATTACAGCCGGAGCAACCATGTTTAACCGTTTAGAGTGGGTAACTATTGACAAAAATACAGGTAAAGTTTACATGACCGAAACAGGTAGAGATAACCCTGCAAGTCGTTGGGAAGATGAGGCTTTAGCTGGTGGTGTATATGCTCCGCATCACATTCAACGCGCCACAGATCAAGGTGCTACTGGACCAGATGACCCAGCATATTGGGATTACTACGGACGTATCTTAGAGTTTGATCCAGCAACGGGTGATGTTACTATTTTTGTAGAAGGTGGCCCTTACTTCGCCTCTAGCCCTGATTTAGCTAGTTATCCAGCAAAACACCTTTCAAATCCTGATGGTCTAAATATGTTATATGTAAATGTAGGTGGAACAGATAAAACCTATATGCTTATTAACGAAGATTTAAATGGGACTTCTTTTGGTAGAACGCCAGATGGCATAACTGATCGTATGTGTGAAATGTACATCTTAGACATGGATGTCGCTAATCCTGGTATAGATGACTTAATCCGTTTAACACAAACACCTAGAGGTGCTGAAATAACCGGAGCATGTGCCACTCTAGATGGAAAATCCGTATTAGTAAATTCTCAACACCCCGCTGATACAAATCCATTCCCATATAATAATTCATTGACATTTGCTATCACTGGTTTTGATGATCCAACGGCTTTGGCAACATTAACAACTAGAGATTTTGACGATACTTCTGGAAGATTCAGTGTTTATCCAAATCCTACAGAACGTATCATATACTTAAGTGAAACTACCGATTTAGCCTTATATGATATTACAGGTAAGCGTATTGGTGTATACCGCAATGTCAATTCAATCGATATCACCGGTTTAGCAACTGGTACTTATTTATTGAAAACAAAAGATGGCTTCACTAGAAAAGTGATCATAAAATAATAGTTTAATTCTTTTAAAAGCCAGATGTAATAGCATCTGGCTTTTATTTTTTCATTACATCATTATCATGAAGATTAATACCCACATCATATCTACAGGCTTATTATTTGGCTTCATATGTCTTTTATTTATGCAGTGGTCAAATTCAAATTTCAAAAGCCTCAATAATTATAGTCCTAAAGCCATCGGTCATATCAATAGTAAGTTTAAAAATGATTTAAACGATTTAGTAAAATCTACTGTAGATTTTAGAACCACTACCGAAGGTTTTATTAATCAAGAAAAATCAAACGAAACCCTATGGAGTGCTTACCGGGCATTACGCGACCAATTCAAAAAAGTGGAATTTTTTATTGAGTATTTGGATAAAGAAGCCTATGATAAAATTATAAATGGTGCGCCGTTACCAAAGCTAGAAAAAAAAGTGGCGGATATTACTGTGCTACAACCACATGGTTTTCAGGTTATTGATGAAATAATGGGTAGTGAAAGTCTATCTACCGCTCAGACAAAAAAAGAACTCTTAGAAGAGGTAAAAATCCTAGAGTCCAACATAAAAAAAATTCATGCTTTTTTAGAAGTTAGGGCCGTTACGGACCGACAGTTCTTTGAGGCAGCTCGAATGGGAATGATTCGCTTGGCCACTTTAGGGACAACTGGCTTTGATACACCCGGCACATTACAAGGCATAGAAGATGCTACCGTGGTTCTAAATCATATCAACACGTATATGAATCTTTACAAGCCCGAGTTAAAAAATGTAAAGCGGACTGAATTATTAAAACAATCAAATAGAATATTTAAAAAAGGTATAAAGCTGACTAAAAATGCAGATTTTGAGAATTTTAATAGACTTGTTTTTATTAAGGAAATTATTAATCCAGCTTATAAAACCATTAAGGACATTCATTTGGCTTTAAATTATGAGACTATCGATGAAGTCTCACGTTTCATACAAGCAGTAAATTATAAGGCTGATAATTTATTTGACTCTGATTTTCTAAATTCTTTTTTTTATGTGAGTCTTCAAAATGACAGTACATATAAGGCTAAAGCAGAACTAGGAAAACTTTTGTTTTATGACCCTATTTTATCACATAGTAATGAGATGTCTTGTGCTACTTGTCACGATCCAAAAAAAGCATTCACTGATGGTAAAACTTTGAGTATATCAAATACTGGCGACCCTTTAAAGCGAAATGCCATGACTTTAAATTACTCTGTATATGCGATGAGCTTCTTCCATGACTTAAGAGCGAAAAACCTTGAAAATCAATTTGAGCATGTTGTAGTTAGTGATGACGAGTTTAATACATCTTACCAAGAAATTATCAAGAAAGTAAATTATAGCGACACCTACAAAAATTTATTTACAAAAGCCTTCCCAGAAATTAAGAACAGAAAAATAAGGTCTAACGATATAGATTATGTTCTGGCGGCCTATGTTATGAAGCTCAATACCTTTGACAGCCCTATCGACAAATTTTTCCAAAATAAAATTACAGAGTTATCTGAATCCGTAGAGCGTGGTTTTAATTTATTTGCAGGAAAAGCGGCTTGTGCCACTTGTCATTTTGTACCATTGTTTTCAGGAAATTTGCCGCCTTTATTTGTAGACAGTGAAGCCGAAGTCTTAGGAGTACCAGAAAACAAGGAAGAACCTTGGACCCTAGATGATGATCTTGGGAGAGTTGGTAATGGGGTTACCCAAGACAAAGCCACATTTTATGAAGCAGCATTTAAAACGCCCACTATAAGAAATATAGATCTAACAGGGCCTTATATGCACAATGGCGTTTTCGATACCTTAGAAGAAGTCATGGACTTTTACAACAAAGGTGGAGGTGCTGGTGGAGGTATGGATTTAGAACACCAAACATTAGCTAGTGATCCGCTTGGTCTTACTGATAAGGAAATTGAAGATATTATTGCATTTATGAAAGCGCTTACAGATACCAAAAAGTTCCAACAGCCAAAGGAACTACCAAGAGACTTCGATAACGACAACATCAATAAAAGAAGCTTTTAATAGGTATAAGGAACAGTTAAAAAGTATTAGAAATTCTCATATTGTGTATTTAAAGAATATCTTTGATTGAGATATCCATATCACATGAGAAATTTTGCTTTCATTTTATTGCTTTTGGTCCTAGCCGTAACAAGTTGCGAAGGCCGTAAAACACAATCTCAAGCGCTTAAGGAAGCCATTGAAGACTTCAAAAAAACCGTTACGGTTGAAATCCCGGTCTACCAGCCCGAATCGTATATGGAACGTGAGGTTGATACCTTATTGCATAATGGCTATCGCGTAAAAATTAAGACCTATACCGATATGGACCATGCGGTACTTTTCACCAAAATTAAGGATACGATTAACTATCAGACCTATTACAGGAATTTTAAGTTCCATATCCTCATAGAGAAAAATGGTAAACGCATTTTTAATACACATTTCGACAAGACGCGTATAAATTCACTTCTTGAGTACAAGGATTCACCTATATCCGAGCTAAGGGATTTTGATAAACTCAGTGTATTGAAATCCATAGAATTAAATAAGGATTTACCAAATTCTGAATATGTTGAAATAGATATCATGTATGCCATTCCCAATACAGATAAAGTAGCATTACATACTATTTCCATAAATGAAAAAGGTCTGATGAACATTAAACGAAAACAAGTAAATTAAAATGCTAGGACTTAAATTACCGACCGACCCAAGATGGGTGAACATTGTAGAAAAAAATATTGAAGACATCTTAACGGATCACGCCTATTGCGAGCAGAAGGCCGCAAGTACAGCAATTTCTCTAATTGTTAGTTTTCCAGAATATACAGAACTCGTTGAAGAAATGATCGATTTGGTAAATGAAGAGATGAGTCACTTTAAAATGGTGCATGATCTCATTTTAGAGCGTGGTTGGATCCTCGGAAGAGACCGTAAGGATGAATATGTGATTGCGCTTTTAAAGTTCTTCCCAAAAGGAGGTAGTAGAACCACACAATTGGTACATCGGCTTTTATATGCGGCGCTTATTGAAGCACGAAGTTGTGAACGCTTTAGGTTATTGTCTGAAGAACTCGCGGATAAAAAACTGGCTAAGTTCTACAGAAAACTCATGATTAGTGAGGCAAGTCATTATACCATGTTTTTAAACTTCGCCAGAACCTATGGAGATCGAAAAGAAGTGGATAAAAAATGGCAACAACTCTTGGATTATGAAGCAGATATCATGAAAGATTTAGGCAAAAAGGAAACCATTCATGGATGATTTTTCTAACTTATAATCTCATTAACTAATCGAATTTTTTAATGAAAAAGCTCTACCTCATTTCTATCTTATCTGTTCTATTTAGTTTTAGTATTCAAGCTCAATCTGATTTATTGGGAACTTGGTATCTTAACCTTGTTATTAAAGATGGTGTTACTTACCCCAATTACTTTAATGACATGACCATTTTTTACATTGAGTTTACCAACGAACCAGGAGCCTTATCTGATAGTTTTGAGTTCTCAATGGGACATGGTTGCGAGGCTTCACAAGGTTTATACACTATAAATTCAGATGAAATAACGATTTCAGGAATTACTACCCTTAGTTTTGATTGTGAGACCCAAGCGCATTCGCAATATAATACTCTTTTTTTCGATGAATTTGACTATGATAACAGTGGTAATGGTTCAATACATAATTATGTGATTTCTGGAAATATAAATGATGAAGTCCTAACCTTCACTAATTTAAACGGGAATTCTTTAGTGTATAAAAAGCAACAACCTCAAGGTATACTGGTATCTACTTGGTGGTTATATCGAATTGACATTCCTGGAAATCCAGTAATTGATATTCCTGAAACCGACAGTCCGAACATTATGTTTACTAATAATATTTATGCACTGAATCCCTTTACGCCCGAAGCCCATGGATCTGGACAGTGCAATGGCTTTTTTAGCACCTATTTTGTATCATTTAATGGTGCCAATAATATTAGCTTTAGCAATTTTAGCCAAACACTTTTGGATTGCTCTTTTTCTGTATATGAATTGATCTACTTTCAAACATTATATAACCCAGGCACTAACTTTTTTGAGTTTGAAATTGTAAACAATGGAGAAACACTCATTCTCACCGATCTTTTGGGCGTTAAGCTAACTTTTGGCAATGTATCATTGTCTAATGATGAGCAAACTATTACATCTTCGACTATTTCACTCGGACAAAATCCTATTGACAATCAGATAGACCTTCTATATGATGAAAGTATATTATCAAAAGACATTAACTACAGTATCTACAGTGTCGATGGCAAACTCATGACATCAGCAAGTCTGAATCAGAAATCAATTGATATTAGTAACGCGGACGCCGGTATTTATTTCATTAGCTTTAGTGAAAACAATACTGTAGTATCAACATTAAAATTTATAAAAAAATAAAGGCTTCAACCTTTTGGTCAAAGCCTTTCGATTATCAATATATTTTATTTCTAAATCTTTATACCAAACCCAAACTGCATCACATGATTTCGGGCTTCTGAGTCAGTTAAATCCTCATCCAAGATGTTTGATAGCCCAAATGAATATCGTGCATCAATGAATAATTCGTCGGTAATCATATACTCTGCACCTACTACGCCAGAAAAAGCAAAAGTCGAAAAGCCATCGCTATTTTTCCAGGTCTTTAAGGCAATTTGCGGTCCAGCTCCAAAAGATAAACGTTCAGAAGCTGATAACTTAAGCATAATTGGCATTTGAATGTAATCTGCTCTGAGGTCTTCATCTTTTCCACCTTCAGCAGACCATTGTAATTCCGTATGTAGCGTTAATTCTTCAGAAAATCCAAAATCAACAAAACCAGCAAAGGCAAAACCATTGCGATGTTTGTTTTCGAAAGTGGCATCTGGGTCAAAATCCAAGTTAGAGATATTAAGTGCACCTCTAACACCATATTTTATCTCCTGAGACACGCCTATTGTGACAAAACAGGCAAATAAGGAGGCCAGTAAAAGTTTTTTCATAATAATCAATTTGAGACGGTGAATATAGTTTAAAATCTAATTTCAGGGTAAATGTATAGATTTTTGTAGTAATAAATTAGTTCAACGGTTATATTTATAGGTCATAATCATACGGTTACACTCGATACCGTTTCGTAATATATACTTTTAATAATGCCATCTGATAGACCAATTTTGGGAACATAGATATCTTTTGCGCCACTCCATTTCATGGCAGATAAATAAATACGAGTCGCAGGAATAATAACATCTGCCCTATCTTGATTAAGATCTAATCTCGTAATACGTTCCTCGTAAGTATAACTCTGAAGGGTTTTATAGTAATTGCTCAAGTAAAAGTAAGTCAATGGTTTACCAAGATCAACTCCAGATATTTTAAAAATCTTGTTGATATTACCACCAGAACCGAGAAGTGCTATTTTATAATATTGACTTGTATTTTCTTTTATCCAATGCTCCAATTCGGTCCAAGAGTCGTCTTTGACCATATCATTCAATAGTCGTACAGTCCCAATTTTGAACGATTTAGAGTTGACCTTAACGCCGTTATGAATAATAGAAAACTCCGTGCTTCCACCTCCAACATCGACATACAAATAGGTTTTATTTGGGTCTATAAAGGTGTTAAGGTCGGTTTCTGCAATAATAGCAGCTTCTACTTCACCATCAATAATATCAATATTAATTCCACTGGTTTCTAAAACTGTTTTGGTCAAAGGAACACTATTACTGGCTTCGCGCATAGCCGATGTTGCACAAGCCTTATAACGTGCCACACCATGCGATTTCATGAGCAAACTAAAAGCCATCATGGTATCTATCATACGTTGTTGGTTGTATTCTGATATTTCCCCGTTGATAAAAACATCAGCACCCAATCTAATGGGTACACGCACTAAGGAGTTCTTCTTAAATTTTACAGGTTTATGGTCTTCTTCAATAATATTGGATATAAGTAGTCTTACTGCATTAGATCCAATATCTATAGCCGCGTATTTCTGTATCTTCAGCATTTTACCCTTCAAGCTTATTTAAATAATAATTATAAGTGTCGAATTGCGCTCTAACCTTAGGCTGATCATTTCTTCGATATGTATTATCCTGTGTTTCGTTAATATAGCGCGCTTTCACATTATCGTTCCAACAAATCTCATAAAGATCCAGTAATTCCTTTTTTATATCTTCATCATAAATTGGACAACTCACTTCTACACGATTATCTATGTTCCTCGTCATCCAATCAGCTGAGGAAATAAATATTTTTGGATCGTCGTCATTAGCAAATACATAGAGCCTGGTATGCTCCAAAAATTTGTCTATGATACTAATCACCTCAATATTCTCGCTCATCCCGACTACACCAGGTACCAAACAGCATAGACCTCTAACAATCATCTGTATCTTTACACCAGCCCTACTAGCCTCATACAATTTATCAACCATTTTATAACTGCTGATACTATTCATTTTTAATTTGATATAAGCTGGCTTCCCTTTTTTTACATTTTCAATTTCATTGTCAATAAGCGCAAACAATTTTGTTCGTGTATAATGTGGAGACGTGATGATATGTTTGTATCTATTCACCATATAATTAACTTCAAAAAAGTTAAATACTTTATTGACGTCCTTAAGAATTTTAGAATTTGAAGTTAAGAGCGTAAAATCAGTATATATTTTTGCTGTAGATTCGTTAAAATTACCCGTACTTATAAAACCGTATCTTACTAATTTATGCTTTTCTTTCCTTTCTATAACGCACATTTTACAATGTACTTTTAAACCTGTAACACCAAAAAGCATGTTTACACCAGCGTCCTGCATTTGCTCGGCATAATTAATATTCGCTTCTTCATCAAAACGAGCCCTAAGTTCAATCGACACTGTGACCTCTTTCCCATTTTTAGCAGCATTAATGAGCGAACTGGCAACATGAGAAATCTGAGCAAGCCTGTATATCGTAATCTTAATAGTTTTTACGTTTGGATCTAAGGCGGCTTCACGCAAGAACTTAACGATATATGAAAACGTATGATATGGGGTGTAGATTAAATAATCTTTCTCGGCTATGGTCTTGAATATACTTTCATGAAAGCTTAATCCTTTTACTGGCAAGGGTTTGATTTTTTCGTAAAGCAAATCGGTTCTCCCTAAGCTGGGGAACCCCATATAGTCGCGTCGATTGTGATAACGTCCCCCAGGTATGATACTATCTTTGGAGTCAATGTCCATACGCTCTAAAAGAAATATTAAGGTGTCATCATCTATATTTTTATCATAAACAAAACGTACAGGGTCGCCACTTTTTCTACCTTTAACACTACGCGATAATTTATCTACAAAACTCTTACTCAAGTCACTATCAAAATCGAGTTCCCCATCTCTTGTGATCTTAATCATATGTGCGGTAATCGCATCATAACTAAAGATGTTAAATATATCATCTAAACAATACCTAAGTAAATCATCTACCATAATGATATAATTAGAATCGTCTTTACTCGGCAAAACGATAAAGCGATCCATGGCTTTAGATATTTCTATAAGCGCATATCGATTTGGCCCTGTTTTACTCGACATTTTCACGTTGAGATAAGCCGCGCTATCCTTAAGTTCGGGAATGCCAACATCTTCATTTAAAACAATAACCACAAGAGCTGGGCTAATCTCTTGATAGAAATAGTTTTTTATAAAATCGTGTTGATCAGAATCAATTTTCGTTTCATTGATGATATGAATCTTTTCCCGCTCTAATTCTCTATTTATGGAATCTAAGATTTCCAGACTTTCGCTTTGCTGATCTATGACTATTTTTGTAATCTGTGCCAAAAGATCACTAGCCTTTATACCCCCTAGCTCACTTTTCCCACCTTTACCTGCCTCGTCAATACGCTTAACCGTGGCATAGCGCACTTTAAAAAACTCATCTAGATTATTGGAAAAAATACCCAAAAACCGTAAACGCTCAATTAGTGGAACGCTCTGGTCAGCCGCTTCTTGTAATACGCGCGCATTAAATTGCAACCAACTCAATTCGCGGTTGATATAAACATTTTTGTCTTTAGTCATTGCTTTAATTCCTTGGGGATAATGATCAATTCAGTGGTTCCTTGCTTTAAATCTTGCCAATTAGCGATGTCAAATTTAAGCTTAATTAACCCACTGGTTGGAACATTTTCTATAAACTTATCACCAAAAATGTTCGCAATTGATGTGAATGCATAATTGTGCCCAAAAATCATAATATCGTCATAAGTATTTGGTAAGGCTTTAATAAAGCGCAAAACATTTTCGCCACCAAAATCATATAAACTATCTTCAATTGAAATAGAATTTTCTGACAAACTAAATATTTTGGTAAAAATCTTACAAGTTGACAATGCTCTATTGGCAGGACTCGAAAAGATGTGTTTTGGAATTTTATTAGACTTAATAAATTCATTTGCAACTAATTGAGCATCATTTATTCCTCTCTGTTTTAAAGGCCTTTGCCTATCGGAAACATCAAATTCCCAAGACGATTTTCCATGTCTTACAAGTACAATTGATTTCATTTTTTTTCGATTAAATGCAATTTTTATCGACAAAATGTTGCATATCTCCGTTTTAACGATTATTTTGCCGCTTTAGCTCTTATGTTTGTTTAAAACTTTGGTTATAAGTTCTTTTGTTATGTAAAATTAATGTAAATGACCCCAAATCGAAAATATTAGTCCATTCTAGATTCCATTTACGTTAAAATTTTTTCCCTCTATATTTTTTTGCAATTAACGAAAACAAAAATGTTGCATAAGATTTAATGATTATCAGTATCGTTTATTGAACATACTATCGACGTTAAATGAAGTGCAGCATAACATTATAAGTTATTAGGAAACTATTTATAAAGAATAAATACTTGTTAATCATGTTTAATGTACCTAAATATTTCAAATTGCGTTGTATCGCACTTTTATTTATAGGCGGCTCCTTTTGTGGTTATTCCCAAAAATGCGAATCTGATCTCAAAGTAGAGAAAGACAGAAGCTATAGATCCTTAGATATCAATGACGGCGTTGTTTTTAATCTGAGTCTCACAAACACATCGATATCTAACGATACATATACGATTGTTACCGAGGACCTAAAAATCGATTGTGCAAACAAGCACTACCCATCAAAAGGGTCTAATACACCGGTTTTTATAGAAGTATTAAGTAAAGATGGTAGACCTTTGAGCGGCAATAAAATCTCTATCCGTTCAGGAGAATCGATACAATTTAAAGTAAAAATCAGTACTGCAAAAAATACAGTTTCAGACAGATGGAGCTGTATCGATGTAAAAGCCATAAGTGATAACTGCAAAACAGAAACTAGTAATACCATTTTAAAGGTATACGTCCCAAATCTTGATAGTGGCGAATAGTTATACTAATTGACACTTAAAGAACAAACTAACGAGCAAATCATCAATAATGAAAGCTATAAAACTACCAGTACCTTATATTACTTTTATTAAAACATTAACAAGACCTCTTCTCTTGATTTTGTTTTTCATGTTTTCTATAAATCAGGCTATTGGTCAAGAAATTACTATCAACAAAATCGCTGTTGAAAATAGCGCTAGTTGTAATCAGTTTGATATAACCTTAGAAGTTATAGGTAATCCTCCACCAAGACCACAAGAGGTCGTATTGATAATCGATCGTTCAGGTAGTATGGATGATGGCCCTGTCCCAGAGCCCATAGATTTTGCTCAAGACGCAGCTATCGATTTTATTGAAAACTTTTTCAATCCCGCAAACAACCCTACTGGTCTTAACCGTTTAGCTATTGTGACCTACGCAGCATCTGCAACCCTAGATCAAGGGCTTACGGACAGTACGGGCGAAGCTTCTTTGATTGCCACAGTTAATGCTATAACCACAGGAGGTGCAACAAATATTGCACAAGCCATACAAGCGGCCGATAATGAACTTATTAATAATGGAACTTTTGATTGTGCAACCTCAAGAAGTATCATTCTTTTGACGGATGGTGTACCTACACGAGATTTTGGTGGTGATGATTGCGATTCTGATGACACTTCGAGCGATTGTATAGATGACGCCATAACCGCAGGAGTCAATGCACAAACTACCACGGTATCTGGCGTGGTTTTTGATCAAAGTGTATTTACTATTGGTCTTACCGGGGCAATTTCTGGTACGCAACAGACAACAGCATTAAATACCTTAAATGCCATTCAAAATGCTGGTGCCTTTTCTACTGAGAATAATGCAGACCTTAGCGGTATTTATAGCGCCATTTTAGGTCAATTAGTACCTGCTGCAAGTCAATTATCTGGGCAAGCTCTAGTTACTGACCAAATCGGAAGTGCATTTAACTTCGTTCCTGGAAGTTTTAATGCGAGCAAAGGTACCGCAACAAACTCAGGACAAGAAGTCTCTTGGTTTGTAGACCATGTGTTTAATGAAACAATTACGCTCCAATATTCCATTGTAGCAACATCAGATTCTTGTGGAATTAACCCATCGGGAACAGGTGTTATTAATTATGAAAACTCAGACTGTCAAGTTGCATCTGCAAATTTTAATAATGCACAAGTCTGTATTCCATGCCCAGAATTAAATACGACCTTAACGAGACAAGGCTGTACAAACTTTATTGACTATTCTGGTACAATAAATCAAAATGGCTGTACATCGACCAGTGATAATTTTGAATGGCAATTTTCACTAAATGGAACAGTTGTAGGAACAGCTAATCAATTATCAGGGACTTTTGAATATACGGGTTCTGACCCATTTACCGGAAACTTTAGTGCATCGCTTGTTTATAATGGTACCTATGGTGCTGGTTGTAACCTAGATCCCGTTAGTAGTGATAGCACAATTATCATAGATCCAATATTGGGGGCAACGGTCGAATCTACTACAGATCTTGACTGCTTTGGCGCAACAACTGGAGCCATTAATATTACAGTTACAGGAGGAACACCCCCTTACACCTATGTTTGGAGTAATGGAGAAAATACGGAAGATATATCTGGTATCCCTTCTGGTTCTTATAATGTAGAAATTTCTGACTCAATAGGATGCTCTTTTACTTTTGCTACTGCTATTAATATTAATGGACCTGCAGCTGGACTTTCAGAAACAGCTACCATCACGGACGTACTCTGTAACGGGGACGCCACAGGAGCCATAGACATTACCGTTTCGGGAGGTACCGCGCCATATTCCTATTCATGGGACAGCGGACAGACCACGGAAGATATTTCGGGATTGACCGCAGGCGACTATCAGGTCACCGTAACGGACGCCAACAACTGTATCTTGGTGCAGACCTATACCGTGGCTCAGCCTACAGCCGGCCTTTCTGAGACAGCTACCATCACGGACGTACTCTGTAACGGGGACGCCACAGGAGCCATAGACATTACCGTTTCGGGAGGAACAGCACCGTACTCCTATTCATGGGACAGCGGACAGGCGACGGAAGACATTTCTGGATTGACCGCAGGTGACTATCAGGTCACCGTAACGGACGCCAACAACTGTATCTTGGTGCAGACCTATACCGTGGCTCAGCCTACAGCTGGCCTTTCGGAGACAGCTACCATCACGGACGTACTCTGTAACGGGGACGCCACGGGAGCCATTGACATTACCGTTTCTGGAGGTACCGCTCCATATTCCTATTCATGGGACAGCGGACAGGCGACGGAAGATATTTCGGGATTGACCGCAGGTGACTATCAGGTCACCGTAACGGACGCCAATAACTGTACATTGGTACAGACCTATACCGTGGCTCAGCCTGTAGCAGGCCTTTCGGAGACAGCTACCATCACGGACGTACTCTGTAACGGGGACGCCACAGGAGCCATAGACATTACCGTTTCGGGAGGAACAGCACCATATTCCTATTCATGGGACAGCGGACAGGTGACGGAAGATATTTCGGGATTGACCGCAGGTGACTATCAGGTCACCGTAACGGACGCCAATAACTGTATCTTGGTACAGACCTATACCGTGGCTCAGCCTGTAGCAGGCCTTTCGGAGACAGCTACCATCACGGACGTACTCTGTAACGGGGACGCCACGGGAGCCATTGACATTACCGTTTCTGGAGGAACAGCACCGTACTCCTATTCATGGGACAGCGGACAGGTGACGGAAGATATTTCGGGATTGACCGCAGGTGACTATCAGGTCACCATTACCGATGCCAATAACTGTATCTTGGTACAGACCTATACCGTGGCTCAGCCTTCAGCCGGCCTTTCGGAGATAGCTGCCATCACGGACGTACTATGCAACGGGGACGCCACAGGAGCCATAGACATTACTGTTTCGGGAGGTACAGCGCCCTACACCTATTCATGGGACAGCGGACAGACGACGGAAGACATTTCGGGATTGACCGCAGGCGACTATCAGGTCACCGTAACGGACGCCAACAACTGTATCTTGGTACAGACCTATACCGTGGCTCAGCCTACAGCAGGCCTTTCGGAGACAGCTACCATCACGGACGTACTATGTAACGGGGACGCCACAGGAGCCATAGATATCACCGTTTCGGGAGGAACAGCACCGTACTCCTATTCATGGGACAGCGGACAGGCGACGGAAGACATTTCGGGATTGACCGCGGGTGACTATCAGGTCACCGTAACGGATGCCAACAACTGTATCTTGGTACAGACCTATACCGTGGCTCAGCCTACAGCAGGCCTTTCGGAGACAGCTACCATCACGGACGTACTATGTAATGGGGACGCCACAGGAGCCATAGACATTACCGTTTCTGGAGGAACAGCGCCCTACTCCTATTCATGGGACAGCGGACAGGCGACGGAAGATATTTCAGGATTGACCGCAGGCGACTATCAAGTGACTATTACCGATGCCAACAACTGTATCTTGGTGCAGACCTATACCGTGGCTCAACCTTCAGCTGGCCTTTCGGAGACAGCCGCTATCACGGACGTACTCTGTAACGGGGACGCCACAGGAGCCATAGACATTACCGTTTCTGGAGGAACAGCGCCCTACTCCTATTCATGGGACAGCGGACAGGCGACGGAAGATATTTCGGGATTGACCGCAGGCGACTATCAGGTCACCATTACCGATGCCAATAATTGTATCTTGGTGCAGACCTATACCGTGGTACAGCCTGTAGCACCACTTTCATTATCTATAACATCTCAAACTAATATTACATGCAGTGGTACAGGAAACGTTATCATAAATGCATCTGGTGGAACCGCACCTTATCTATACAGCTTAGATGGTGGTAGTACAACACAAAGCATAGGGAGTTTTTCGGACTTGTCCCAAGGTAATTATACAGTAACTGTAATAGACAATAATAATTGTATAGAGCAAATTGATGTGTTTATAGAAAATGCATGTATTGCCTTAGTCAAAATTGCCGACGTTACCCTAGACCCTAACGACAACTGTTTGGATATCGACGTCAACGGTACCATCGACTATATCCTTACCGTATCCAATGAAGGAAACGTGAGCTTGGATAACGTCACCATAGATGATTCCATAATCAATAACGCGAGTATTGTCCTTGTATCGGGCGATAACAATAGCGATAATATACTACAGGTCGATGAGACGTGGATCTATAACGCTAGCTATAGCGTAACCCAGGACGACATCGACGCCGCTCAGGTTACCAATACCGCCTCGGTAACGGCTGACGACCCTGCCGATAACCGAGTGAACGATACCTCGGGAGCTACGGTTGGAGACAACAACCCGACGGTAACACCGATATGTACAGATGCAGTAATCAGATTGGTCAAGGTAGCCGACGTTACCCTAGATCCTAACGACAACTGTCTGGATATCGATGTCAACGGTACCATCGACTATATCTTTACCGTATCCAATGAAGGTACGGTGAGCCTTGACAATGTTGTGCTCAACGATCCGCTAGTGGCCAATGCTACCCTGGACGCCTCTACAGATATCAATGGAGATGGTATCCTTTCCGTGGGCGAATCATGGACCTATAACGGTAGCTATAACGTAACCCAGGACGACATCGACGCCGCTCAGGTCACCAATACCGCTTCGGTAACGGCCGACGATCCTGCCGATAACCAGGTCAACGATACCTCGGGAGCTACGGTTGGAGACAACAACCCTACCGTAACACCGATATGTACAGATGCCGCCATTGCCCTTATCAAAGTGGCCGACGTGACGCTCGATCCTAACGACAACTGTCTGGATATAGACGTCAACGGTACCATAAACTATATCTTCACCGTATCCAATGAAGGGAACGTAAGCCTTGACAATATCGTGCTCGACGATCCGTTGGTGAGCAATGCCACCCTGGACGCCTCTACAGATATCAATGGAGATGGTATCCTTTCAGTGGGCGAATCATGGACCTATAACGGTAGCTATAACGTAACCCAGGACGATATCGATGCAGGACAGGTCACCAATACCGCTTCGGTAACGGCCGACGACCCTGCCGATAACCAAGTGAACGATACTTCGGGAGCTACGGTTGGAGACAACAACCCTACCGTAACGCCGATATGTACCAATGCCGCCATTGCCCTTGTCAAGGTAGCCGACGTTACCCTAGACCCTAACGACAACTGTCTGGATATCGACGTCAACGGTACCATAGACTATATCCTTACCGTATCCAATGAAGGAAACGTGAGCTTGGATAACTTAACCATAGATGATTCCATAATCAATAATGCGAGTATTGTCCTTGTATCGGGCGATAGCAATAGCGATAACATACTACAGGTCGATGAGACATGGATTTATAACGCTAGCTATAATGTAACACAGGATGATATCGATGCAGGACAGGTCACCAATACCGCTTCGGTAACGGCCGACGATCCTGCCGATAACCAAGTGAACGATACCTCGGGAGCTACGGTTGGAGACAACAACCCTACCGTAACACCGATATGTACCAATGCCGCCATTGCACTTATCAAAGTGGCCGACGTTACCCTAGACCCTAACGACAACTGTCTGGATATCGACGTCAACGGTACCATTAACTATATTTTTACCGTGTCCAATGAAGGAAACGTGAGCCTTGACAATGTCGTGCTCAACGATCCGTTGGTGAGCAATGCCACTCTGGATGCCTCTACAGATATCAATGGGGACGGTATCCTTTCCGTCGGAGAGTCATGGACCTATAACGGAAGTTACAACGTAACACAGGACGATATCGATGCAGGACAGGTCACCAATACCGCTTCGGTAACGGCCGACGATCCTGCCGATAACCAAGTCAACGATACCTCTGGGGCTACGGTTGGAGACAACAACCCTACCGTAACGCCGATATGTACCAATGCCGCCATTGCCCTTATCAAGGTGGCCGACGTTACCCTAGACCCTAACGACAACTGTTTGGATATCGACGTCAACGGTACCATCGATTATATCCTTACCGTATCCAATGAAGGAAACGTGAGCTTGGATAACGTTACAATAGATGATTCCATAATCAATAACGCGAGTATTGTCCTTGTATCGGGCGATAGCAATAGCGATAATATACTGCAGGTCGATGAGACATGGATCTATAACGCTAGCTATAGCGTAACCCAAGACGACATCGACGCTGCTCAGGTCATCAATACCGCTTCGGTAACGGCCGACGATCCTGCCGATAACCAAGTCAACGATACCTCGGGAGCTACGGTTGGAGACAACAACCCTACCGTAACGCCGATATGTACAGATGCAGTAATCAGATTGGTCAAGGTGGCCGACGTGACGCTAGACCCTAACGACAACTGTCTGGATATCGACGTCAACGGTACCATAGATTATATATTTACCGTATCCAATGAAGGGAACGTGAGCCTTGACAATGTCGTGCTCAACGATCCGTTGGTGAGTAATGCCACCCTTGATGCCTCTACAGATATCAATGGGGACGGTATCCTTTCCGTCGGTGAGTCATGGACCTATAACGGTAGCTATAACGTAACACAGGACGATATCGATGCAGCACAGGTTACCAATACCGCTTCGGTAACGGCTGATGATCCTGCCGATAACCAAGTCAACGATACCTCGGGAGCTACGGTTGGGGACAACAACCCTACCGTAACGCCGATATGTACAGATGCAGTAATCAGATTGGTCAAGGTAGCCGATGTTACCCTAGACCCTAACGACAACTGTTTGGACATCGACGTCAACGGTACCATCGACTATATATTTACCGTATCCAATGAAGGTACGGTGAGCCTTGACAATGTCGTGCTCAACGATCCGTTGGTGAGCAATGCCGCCCTTGATGCCTCTACAGATATCAATGGGGACGGTATCCTTTCCGTCGGTGAGTCATGGACCTATAATGGTAGCTATAACGTAACACAGGATGATATCGATGCAGGACAGGTCACCAATACCGCTTCGGTAACGGCCGACGATCCTGCCGATAACCAAGTCAACGATACCTCGGGAGCTACGGTTGGGGACAACAACCCTACCGTAACGCCGATATGTACAGATGCTATTATCAGATTGGTCAAGGTAGCCGACGTGACGCTCGATCCTAACGACAACTGTTTGGATATTGATGTCAATGGTACCATTAACTATATCTTTACCGTATCCAATGAAGGTACGGTGAGCCTTGACAATGTCGTGCTCGACGATCCGTTGGTGAGCAATGCCGCCCTTGATGCCTCTACAGATATCAATGGGGACGGTATCCTTTCCGTGGGCGAATCATGGACCTATAACGGCAGCTATAACGTAACACAGGACGATATCGACGCTGCTCAGGTTACCAATACAGCCTCGGTAACGGCCGACGATCCTGCCGATAACCAAGTGAACGATACCTCGGGAGCTACGGTTGGAGACAACAACCCTACCGTAACACCGATATGTACAGATGCCGCCATTGCACTTGTCAAGGTGGCCGACGTGACGCTAGACCCTAACGACAACTGTCTGGATATCGACGTCAACGGTACCATAGATTATATATTTACCGTATCCAATGAAGGGAACGTGAGCCTTGACAATGTCGTGCTCAACGATCCGTTGGTGAGTAATGCCACCCTTGATGCCTCTACAGATATCAATGGGGACGGTATCCTTTCCGTCGGTGAGTCATGGACCTATAACGGCAGCTATAACGTAACACAGGACGATATCGATGCAGCGCAGGTTACCAATACCGCTTCGGTAACGGCTGACGATCCTGCCGATAACCAAGTCAACGATACCTCGGGAGCTACGGTTGGAGACAACAACCCTACCGTAACGCCGATATGTACAGATGCAGTAATCAGATTGGTCAAGGTAGCCGATGTTACTCTAGACCCTAACGACAACTGTTTGGACATCGACGTCAACGGTACCATAGATTATATATTTACCGTATCCAATGAAGGGAACGTGAGCCTTGACAATGTCGTGCTCAACGATCCGTTAGTGGCCAATGCCACCCTTGATGCCTCTACAGATATCAATGGGGACGGTATCCTTTCCGTCGGTGAGTCATGGACCTATAACGGTAGCTATAACGTAACACAGGACGATATCGATGCAGCGCAGGTTACCAATACCGCTTCGGTAACGGCTGACGATCCTGCCGATAACCAAGTCAACGATACCTCGGGAGCTACGGTTGGAGACAACAACCCTACCGTAACGCCGATATGTACAGATGCAGTAATCAGATTGGTCAAGGTAGCCGACGTGACGCTAGACCCTAACGACAACTGTTTGGACATCGACGTCAACGGTACCATAGATTATATATTTACCGTATCCAATGAAGGGAACGTGAGCCTTGACAATGTCGTGCTCAACGATCCGTTGGTGAGTAATGCCACCCTTGATGCCTCTACAGATATCAATGGGGACGGTATCCTTTCCGTCGGTGAGTCATGGACCTATAACGGTAGCTATAACGTAACACAGGACGATATCGATGCAGCACAGGTTACCAATACCGCTTCGGTAACGGCCGATGATCCTGCCGATAACCAGGTCAACGATACCTCGGGAGCTACGGTTGGAGACAACAACCCTACCGTAACGCCGATATGTACAGATGCTATTATCAGATTGGTCAAGGTAGCCGACGTGACGCTAGACCCTAACGACAACTGTCTGGATATCGACGTCAACGGTACCATAGATTATATCTTTACCGTATCCAATGAAGGTACGGTGAGCCTTGACAATGTCGTACTCAACGATCCGTTAGTGGCCAATGCCACCCTTGATGCCTCTACAGATATCAATGGGGACGGTATCCTTTCCGTCGGTGAGTCATGGACCTATAACGGAAGTTACAACGTAACACAGGACGATATCGATGCAGGACAGGTCACCAATACCGCTTCGGTAACGGCTGACGATCCTGCCGATAACCAGGTCAACGATACCTCGGGAGCTACGGTTGGAGACAACAACCCTACCGTAACGCCGATATGTACAGATGCAGTAATCAGATTGGTCAAGGTAGCCGACGTGACGCTAGACCCTAACGATAACTGTCTGGACATCGACGTCAACGGTACCATAGATTATATATTTACCGTATCCAATGAAGGTACGGTGAGCCTTGACAATGTCGTGCTCGACGATCCGTTAGTGGCCAATGCTACCCTTGATGTATCTACAGATATCAATGGGGACGGTATCCTTTCCGTGGGCGAGTCATGGACCTATAACGGTAGCTATAACGTAACACAGGATGATATTGATGCAGGACAGGTAACCAATACTGCTTCGGTAACGGCCGACGATCCTGCCGATAACCAAGTGAACGATACCTCGGGAGCTACGGTTGGGGACAACAACCCTACCGTAACGCCGATATGTACAGATGCCGCCATTGCCCTTGTCAAGGTGGCCGACGTGACGCTCGATCCTAACGATAACTGTCTGGATATCGACGTCAACGGTACCATCGACTATATCTTTACCGTATCCAATGAAGGAAACGTGAGCCTTGACAATGTCGTGCTCGACGATCCGTTGGTGAGCAATGCCACACTTGATGCCTCTACAGATATCAATGGGGACGGTATCCTTTCCGTTGGTGAGTCATGGACCTATAACGGTAGCTATAACGTAACACAGGATGACATCGATGCCGCTCAGGTCATCAATACCGCTTCGGTAACGGCTGATGATCCTGCCGATAACCAGGTCAACGATACCTCGGGAGCTACGGTTGGGGACAACAACCCTACCGTAACGCCGATATGTACAGATGCCGCCATTGCCCTTGTCAAGGTGGCCGACGTGACGCTAGATCCTAACGATAACTGTCTGGACATCGACGTCAACGGTACCATAGATTATATATTTACCGTATCCAATGAAGGTACGGTGAGCCTTGACAATGTCGTACTCAACGATCCGTTAGTGGCCAATGCCACCCTTGATGCCTCTACAGATATCAATGGGGACGGTATCCTTTCCGTTGGTGAGTCATGGACCTATAACGCTAGCTATAACGTAACACAGGATGACATCGATACCGCTCAGGTCATCAATACCGCTTCGGTAACGGCTGACGATCCTGCCGATAACCAGGTCAACGATACCTCGGGAGCTACGGTTGGGGACAACAACCCTACCGTAACACCGATATGTACAGATGCCGCCATTGCCCTTGTCAAGGTGGCCGACGTGACGCTAGATCCTAACGATAGCTGTCTGGACATCGACGTCAACGGTACCATCGATTATATCTTTACCGTGTCCAATGAAGGGAACGTGAGCCTTGACAATGTCGTGCTCAACGATCCGTTGGTGAGCAATGCCACCCTTGATGCCTCTACAGATATCAATGGGGACGGTATCCTTTCCGTCGGTGAGTCATGGACCTATAACGGAAGTTACAACGTAACACAGGACGACATCGATGCCGCTCAGGTCATCAATACCGCTTCGGTAACGGCTGACGATCCTGCCGATAACCAGGTCAACGATACCTCGGGAGCTACGGTTGGGGACAACAACCCTACCGTAACACCGATATGTACAGATGCCGCCATTGCCCTTGTCAAGGTGGCCGACGTGACGCTAGATCCTAACGATAGCTGTCTGGACATCGACGTCAACGGTACCATAGATTATATATTTACCGTATCCAATGAAGGTACGGTGAGCCTTGACAATGTCGTACTCAACGATCCGTTAGTGGCCAATGCTACCCTTGATGTATCTACAGATATCAATGGGGACGGTATCCTTTCCGTTGGTGAGTCATGGACCTATAACGGAAGTTACAACGTAACACAGGATGACATCGATGCAGCACAGGTCACCAATACCGCTTCGGTAACGGCCGATGATCCTGCCGATAACCAGGTCAACGATACCTCTGGGGCGACGGTTGGAGACAACAACCCTACCGTAACGCCGATATGTACAGATGCTATTATCAGATTGGTCAAGGTAGCCGACGTGACGCTCGATCCTAACGACAACTGTTTGGATATCGACGTCAACGGTACCATCGACTATATATTTACCGTATCCAATGAAGGTACGGTGAGCCTTGACAATGTCGTACTCAACGATCCGTTAGTGGCCAATACCACCCTTGATGCCTCTACAGATATCAATGGGGACGGTATCCTTTCCGTCGGTGAGTCATGGACCTATAACGGAAGTTACAACGTAACACAGGACGACATCGATGCAGCACAGGTCACCAATACCGCTTCGGTAACGGCCGATGATCCTGCCGATAACCAGGTCAACGATACCTCTGGGGCGACGGTTGGAGACAACAACCCTACCGTAACGCCGATATGTACAGATGCCGCCATTGCCCTTGTCAAGGTGGCCGACGTGACGCTCGATCCTAACGATAGCTGTCTGGATATCGACGTCAACGGTACCATCGACTATATCTTTACCGTATCCAATGAAGGAAACGTGAGCCTTGACAATGTCGTGCTCGACGATCCGTTGGTGAGCAATGCCACCCTTGATGCCTCTACAGATATCAATGGGGACGGTATCCTTTCCGTTGGTGAGTCATGGACCTATAACGGTAGCTATAACGTAACACAGGATGACATCGATACCGCTCAGGTCATCAATACCGCTTCGGTAACGGCTGACGATCCTGCCGATAACCAGGTCAACGATACCTCGGGAGCTACGGTTGGGGACAACAACCCTACCGTAACGCCGATATGTACAGATGCCGCCATTGCCCTTGTCAAGGTGGCCGACGTGACGCTAGATCCTAACGATAGCTGTCTGGACATCGACGTCAACGGTACCATCGATTATATCTTTACCGTGTCCAATGAAGGGAACGTGAGCCTTGACAATGTCGTGCTCGACGATCCGTTGGTGAGCAATGCCACCCTTGATGCCTCTACAGATATCAATGGGGACGGTATCCTTTCCGTTGGTGAGTCATGGACCTATAACGGTAGCTATAACGTAACACAGGATGACATCGATACCGCTCAGGTCATCAATACCGCCTCGGTAACGGCCGATGATCCTGCCGATAACCAGGTCAACGATACCTCTGGGGCGACGGTTGGAGACAACAACCCTACCGTAACGCCGATATGTACAGATGCAGTAATCAGATTGGTCAAGGTAGCCGATGTTACCCTAGACCCTAACGACAACTGTCTGGATATCGACGTCAACGGTACCATAGATTATATATTTACCGTATCCAATGAAGGTACGGTGAGCCTTGACAATGTCGTACTCAACGATCCGTTAGTGGCCAATGCTACCCTTGATGTATCTACAGATATCAATGGGGACGGTATCCTTTCCGTCGGTGAGTCATGGACCTATAACGGAAGTTACAACGTAACACAGGATGATATTGATGCAGGACAGGTCACCAATACCGCTTCGGTAACGGCCGACGATCCTGCCGATAACCAGGTCAACGATACCTCGGGAGCTACGGTTGGAGACAACAACCCTACCGTAACACCATTGTGCTTTAATCCAGGAATAAGTATAGTTAAAACTGGTTTATTCAATAATGAAAGTATAAATGAGTGTGCTGAACTAGGAGAAACTATTAGCTACACCATTACGGTAACAAATACAGGTAATGTAAGTCTTGATAATATTGGAGTTATTGATTCATTACTTGATAATGCCAATCCATCAGTACCACTTCAGTTCATAACATCTGGAGATGCTGATAATGACAATGAGTTAGATCCAACTGAGACTTGGATATATACCGCAGATTATCCAATTACAGCAGACGATATTATTGCCTTAGAAGTTGATAATACGGCTACAGTAAATGCTCAAAGCGTTGTTAATGGTGATTCTGTCTCAGATATGGTAACAATCACAACAGAATTAGTCAAGGATACGACTCCTCCAGATTCTAGCTCTTGCGCACCTTTAGATGAAACTATAGAATGTAACGGAGTTAATAATGAAACCCTAGCAGATAACTGGAATACGGCTAATATACAAGCACTTCAAGACTGTGCTACTGACAATTGTGACGATAACTTTAGCGTGACTTCAGATTATGCATTTTCAAACCTAGTCACAACTTGTGGAGCAGCTGGAACAATTAATGTAACCTATACATTAACGGATATACAAAATAATTCTAGCACATTTACGGCGACATTTACTATTGAAGATAATACAGCACCAGTAATTGATACGTTACCGGCTGAGTCAACAATAGACTGTCCAGATACACCTAGTTTTGCAACAGCTACTGCAACAGACGCTTGTGGTAGTGACTTTACATTAACTTTTGAAGATGTAACAACGAACGGTAGCTGCGCCGGGAATTATTCTGTCACCAGAACATGGACTGCCACTGATGAATGCGGTAATGTTTCAACAGCATCGCAAACTATTAATGTACAAGATATAACGGCACCAACGTTGACTGTACCTTCAGATATCACTATTGAATGTACAGAAGATGAGTCCTCTGCAAATACGGGCATGGCTACAGGTACTGATACCTGTGGAACAGTGACCATCACTGAATCTGATGTAGAAACTGCGGCTTGTGGCAATACCAAGACCATTGTAAGAACTTGGACTGTAACCGATGAATGTGGTAACACGGTGTCCGCCGATCAAATGATAACAGTAGTAGATACCACGCCACCGGCTATAGATAATACGAATAAGGACGATATTGTTATTCAGTGTGGAGTAACACCTGATGGCACCTTAGAAGCTTGGCTTGCTAATAATGCCGGTGCAACGGCTACCGACACTTGTGGTACGGTAACATGGTCTAATGACTATGGCTCCAACACTAATGTAGATTGTGCCAATGGCGCTATTACAGTGACCTTTACTGCTACCGATGATTGTGGTAATGCATCCAGTACTACGGCTACGTATTCTATTATCGATACTGTGGATCCTGTTTTAACTATTCCTGCGGACATTACTATAGAGTGTACTGAGGATACAACTCCAGCAAATACAGGAACAGCAACGGCAACTGATGATTGTGCAGCACCTAATGTGTCTTTTATAGATACTGAAGCGCCTAACTGTGGTAACACCAAAACCATCACCAGAACATGGACTGCTGTTGATGCTTGCGGTAATACAGTATCCGCTAATCAAACAATTACTGTGGTCGATACCACGGCACCAACCTTTACAGTGCCTGCGGACATTACCATTGAATGTGATGTCGATCCAACGGATCTTAGCATTACAGGCGATGTGACCGATGAGGCCGATAACTGTTCTTCTGGTCTTGAGGCCGTATATTCTGATAATGTCGCTGATGGTAGTTGTGCCAATGCCTCAATCATCACGCGTACTTGGACTTTGACCGATGACTGCAATAACACAACGACGCTTGTACAGACCATTACCGTTGAAGATACAACCGCTCCGACCTTTACAGTGCCTGCGGACATTACCATTGAATGTGATGTCGATCCAACGGATCTTAGCATTACAGGCGATGTGACCGATGAGGCCGATAACTGTTCTTCTGGTCTTGAGGCCGTATATTCTGATAATGTCGCTGATGGCAGTTGTGCCAATGCCTCAATCATCACGCGTACTTGGACTTTGACCGATGACTGTGATAACACAACGACGCTTGTACAGACCATTACCGTCGAGGATACAACCGCTCCGACCTTTACAGTACCTGCGGATATTACCATTGAATGCGATGTCGATCCAACGGATCTTAGCATTACAGGCGATGCGACCGATGAAGCCGATAACTGTTCTTCTGGTCTTGAGGCCGTTTATTCTGATAATGTCGCTGATGGTAGTTGTGCCAATGCCTCAATCATCACGCGTACTTGGACTTTGACCGATGACTGTGATAACACAACGACACTTGTACAGACGATTACCGTCGAGGATACGACCGCTCCGACCTTTACAGTGCCTGCGGACATTACCATTGAATGTGATGTCGATCCAACGGATCTTAGCATTACAGGCGATGTGACCGATGAGGCCGATAACTGTTCTTCTGGTCTTGAGGCCGTTTATTCTGATAATGTCGCCGATGGCAGTTGTGCCAATGCCTCAATCATCACGCGTACTTGGACTTTGACCGATGACTGCGATAACACAACGACGCTTGTACAGACCATTACCGTTGAGGATGCAACCGCTCCGACCTTTACCGTGCCTGCGGATATTACCATTGAATGTGATGTCGATCCAACGGATCTTAGCATTACAGGTGATGTGACCGATGAGGCCGATAACTGTTCTTCTGGTCTTGAGGCCGTTTATTCTGATAATGTCGCTGATGGTAGTTGTGCCAATGCCTCAATCATCACGCGTACTTGGACTTTGACCGATGATTGCGATAACACAACGACGCTTGTACAGACCATTAACGTCGAGGATACAACCGCTCCGACTTTTACCGTGCCTGCGGATATCACCATAGAATGCGATGTCGATCCAACGGATCTTAGCATTACAGGTGATGTGACCGATGAGGCCGATAACTGTTCTACTGGCCTTGAGGCCGTTTATTCTGATAATATCGCTGATGGCAGTTGTGCCAATGCCTCAATCATCACGCGTACTTGGACTTTGACCGATGACTGTGATAACATAACGACGCTTGTACAGACCATTAATGTTGAGGATACAACCGCTCCGACCTTTACCGGACCTGCAGACATTACCATTGAATGTGATGTGGATTCAACAGATCTTAGCATTACTGGCGATGTGACCGATGAAGCCGATAATTGTGCTACAGGACTAGATGCGACTTACTCAGATGTTACATCTGATAGTGTTTGTATTGGTGATTATATTATTGAACGTACTTGGAAACTGATCGACAATTGTGGAAATGAAACCGAATATATTCAGATTATAACTGTTCAGGATACAACAGCGCCTACACTAGTAACTCCAATTGAGGACATTACCATAGTGTGCGACGATGTTCCTGATGTACCGAACTTGATATTTGAAGATGCATGTTCTAACAATATCGCTGTAGTATTTAATGAGGATTCAAATCAAGTTAATGACTTCGAAGATTACGAAATTATAAGAACATGGACCGTTACGGACGATTGTGGTAATGAAGCTGTATTCACACAAAATGTTTTTGTCGAATTCCAAAATGTCATTAGCACTTCAGATACTAACCTTTGTGTACTAGATGAAGAACTTGATTTATTCGATTTATTATCTGGTGATTTCGAAGATAATGGAACTTGGACCGCTGTTTCAGGTGATGCAACCCTAGATGACAGTTTCTTTGATCCGTCTACTGTTGAAGTTGGTGTTTATACATTCAGGTATGCGATCACGGAAGGGTCATGTCCTACAGAAGTAGAAGTCAACGTGACTGTTGATGATGATTGTGTTGTACTCGCCTGTGGACAGGATAATGTGGTTATTTCTAAGACCGTAACTGCCAATGGCGATACTATAAACGATGTATTTGAAGTTACTGGTATTGAAGATTGTGGCTTTGTTATCGAGTTACAAATATTTAATCGTTGGGGCGCAGAAATTTATAAAAACAATAATTATCAAAATGATTGGAATGGTGACGCCCATGGATCTTCCGCTGGTGTCTCTGGTAAAGTCCCAACAGGAACTTATTACTATATTATTAATTTAAGAAATAGTGGATTGGCACCATTTACAGGTCCTATTTACGTTGCAACTGATAAATAAACTTAACCGATGAAGTTATCTAAATTTTTAAGTATTGCATTCTTTATATTAGGTGTTTCTACTGCTTTTGCACAGCAGCTACCCCAATTTACGCAATACATGTTTAACACCATCTCTATTAATCCGGCTTATGCTGGTAGTAGGGAAACTTTCAGCGCCGTGGGCTTGCACAGAAGTCAATGGGTTGGATTAGAAGGTGGTCCAGAAACTCAAACCTTGTCTGTTCATTCTCCCTTGAGAAATGACAAAATAGGTTTAGGCTTGTCATTTATCAATGACAAATTAGGTTATGAAAACTTCTCATATATCTATGGTGATTTTTCGTACACGATCCGAACAGGTGCAAATTCTGAGCTAGCTTTTGGACTTAAGGCAGGATTTACACATTATAATTTAGATGAAGAATTGCTTACAGACCCTTCTGTTGTTAATGACCCGTTCTTTAATGATGTTTCTAATCGTTGGAGTCCTAATATTGGGGCTGGATTTTACTGGCACTCTCCACGTTGGTATATTGGTCTGTCCGCACCGAGGATTTTAAATACTGATTATAATAATGGGCGTCAAGGCCAATTAGATTATGTGGCCCTAGAGCGTGTTAGCTATTATATCACTGGCGGTTATGTTTTTGACTTAAGTGAAACCACTAAACTAAAACCTTCTGTTTTGTTAAAAGCGACAAACGGGGCACCTTTATCATTTGATGTTTCCGCTAACTTCTTGTTCAATGAGACCTTCTGGGTCGGTGCTGGTTATAGAATCAACCAATCTGCAGCCGCCATTGGTGGTATCGCTGATTTTCAAGTATCAAAACAGTTGAGAATTGGTTATGCCTACGAATATCCGATTTCAGATTTAAGACCTTATACAAGTGGTACACACGAAGTATTGCTTATGTTTGAGGTATTTAAAAGCAGACGTATAAAATCCCCAAGATACTTCTAAAAAGAAACGATTATGAAAACAAGACTATTAGCTCTCATATTTATAATATGCTGTTCTCTATCGTATGGACAAACAAAATTAGCAGATAAATTCTTTAAGAATTACGGCTATATAAAGGCTATTGAACTTTATGAAAAAGCAGTGGAAAAAGGTGATAAGAGTGCTCACGTGCTGACACGTTTGGGTGATGCTTATTATAATAATTCCAATTCTGAAAAAGCGGCGTACTGGTATGGAGAAGCTTTAAAGGAGCACAAAAACATTGAAGCTGAATATGTCTATAAATATATTCAATCGCTTAGGAGTATTGGCAAATATGAAGAAGCTGATCAATGGTTTAAAGAGCTTAGTGCTGCACAACAGGGTGATAGTCGATTAAAAGGTTATAATCCTGATGAAGTAGATTTATATGATAAACTGACTTCCAAAAATGAAGTTGTTGTGAAGGTAGACAACCTCCCGTTTAATTCAGAAAAATCAGATTTTGGCCCGTATATTTTCGATAACAAGCTTTATTTTTCTTCAGCTAGAAATGATGATGGAAAGGTCTACAGTTGGAACAAAGAGCCTTTTCTGGATTTATTCCAGGTTGAACTTACGGATGATGATGGTGTTATAACTTATGGAACAGCCTTAGAATTGCCTTCGAATGGTGTTAATACAGAATACCATGAAGCTTCTGTGGCCTTAACGAATGACGGTAAAACCCTTTATTTTACTCGAGATAATGTCAATAAACGCAATCGACTAAAATATGATAAACGAGGGACGACGCACTTAAAGCTTTACAAAGCCTCACTCGTGAATGACCAATGGACCAATATCGTTGAGTTGCCTTTTAATGATGACATCTCCTCTACTGGACATCCAGCGCTTAGCCCTGATAACAAGACCTTGTATTTTGTCTCAGATCGTGAAGGTGGATTAGGACAGTCCGACCTATACGCTGTCGCCATCAATGAGGATGGTTCTTATGGTGAGCCAGAAAATCTTGGTGAAAAAGTAAATACAGAAGGACGTGAGATGTTTCCTTTTGTAGCTAAGGACAGCACGCTTTATTTCTCTTCCGATGGTCATCTAAATTTAGGACTGTTAGATATCTTTAAATCCGATATCATAAAAGGGATTCGTACAGAGCCCGAAAACATAGGTGCTCCCTATAATAGTGGCTATGATGATTTTGCATTTTTTGTAAACTCCGATACCCAGAGAGGTTATTTCTCTTCGAACCGACCCAATGGTAAAGGCAGTGATGATATTTATAGCTTTAACTCACAACAGTGTAAACAAGACATTGCAGGTACTGCTAGAGATAGTCGAAGCAATATTGTACTTACAGGTGTTACTATACGATTGATAGATGAAACCGGTAAAATCGTTGATGAAGCATTTACAAAAGATGGTGAATACACGTTTACTGTTGATTGTGATAAGACCTATACCGTAGTGGGTAGCAAACCTGATTACAAAGACGATCAGCAAACTGTTAACACCACAACAGATAACGAAAAAGTAAATACTGTAGATCTTAATCTAGAACCTTTAATTGTCGATGATCAAATCGTTATTAACCCTATTTTCTTTGATTTTGATAAATGGAACATTAGAACTGACGCTCAGTATGAGCTTGAGAATATCGTCGATGTAATGCGAAAGCATCCTACTATGGTGATTAAAATTGAATCGCATACAGACAGTCGTGGTGGTGATCGCTATAATATGAGACTATCTGATAGGCGTGCCAAGTCTACACGAGACTATATCATCTCTAGAGGTATCGAGGCCAACAGAATTGAAAGTGCCATCGGATATGGCGAATCACAATTGCTCAATAAATGTGCTAATCGCGTAAAATGTACAGAAGAAGAACATCAGCTTAATAGACGTTCTTACTTCTATATTGTAAAGGACTAATTTTACCCTCAAAATTACTTAAGTAAAAGCAAACTCTTTATGGGTTTGCTTTTTTGGTTTTATATTTAGAATGTAAATTTTAGAACAGATGAAGATTATTTTTTGCGATAGTGTTATGGATAATAAGCTTGTAGAACCAGATTATCAATCAGAATTTGATGCTGCCAAAGAAAATGGGTTTGAGACTGAAATTTTTAGTTATGAGGCATTAGAAGAAGGAAGTTTATCAAATGCATTAAAATACATTAAAAGTTCAGAAGATAAAGCTATGGCCATATACAGAGGCTGGATGATGCCACCAAATATGTATAAACAATTCTATGATGGTCTTTTAAGGAAGAATATTCAATTGATTAATAGCCCTGAGGCCTATAGGCATTGTCATCATTTACCAGAATCATATGAAAAGATTAAAGACAAAACGCCAAAATCCATTTGGACGACAGATATATCCATCGCTAATATTATTAATCTATCATCTAAATTTGGTGATAAGCCAATTATAATAAAGGATTATGTGAAATCTGAGAAACACAAATGGAATGAGGCTTGCTTTATTCCGAAGGCTTCGGACAAAGACTGTGTAGAAAGAATAGCGACTAAATTTCTAGAACTAAGAGGAAAACATTTAAATGAAGGTATTGTTTTGAGAGCGTTTGTTGATTTAAAGTTTCTTACCAATCATTCTAAGAGTAATATGCCCTTAACGACTGAATTTAGAGCGGTTGTCTTTAATAAAAATATCATTGGAATTTTTAACTATTGGGATGAAGGAGTATATGCATCAGAAAATCTGGATATAAATATCTTTCGAGACAATATTAATGCCATCAATAGTAATTTTTTCACTATTGACATTGCGAAAAAGAAAGACGATGATTGGATTATAATGGAATTAGGTGATGGGCAGGTTGCTGGACTTCCAGATAACGTTAATCGAATTAGTTTTTATAGTAAGCTTCGTCAAATTATTAACAAAAATAAGTAGAAACAAAAAAGCCATAACTTTCGTTATGGCTCACCTGCTATTAATCAACTTTTTATGCGGTCTAACGCTTAATGAAGATATTGGTAAAATACCACTTCCCTTCACTATTCTGTTCGGCGGAGATATCGAAATCGGTAAAATCGCCTTCTATATTATCTTTATGACTTGGACTGTTTAACCAAGCGTTAACTACGGCTGCAGCGGAGTTAAAACCATACGCTACATTTTCTGAAACAATGCTAGCATTGGCGTTAATCTGTAAACTCTCCTTGCGCTGAAAGAAGTTATCGTGAGAGATGTTATCGACTTCTATCATATAGTCTGTATGCGTAAAGGCTACAGCCTTTACAGTATTATGGTCATTTAGTACAGATAAGCCTTCTGTAATTCTATGGGCATTGATAAGCTCCATGATTTCTATCTCGATTTGTTTCGCTTGGGGTGCCACAGGTACTTCGATGGCATCAATTTGGTCCTCAATATTTTCTGTTGAGCAAGATGTAAAGCCTAAGAGGGCAACAATAGCCACAAAAGGCAATAGTTTAGCAGCTTTCATAAGTAGGTTATTTTAGATTTGGGATTACTAATTTACAAGCCTACTTAGGTATAATCGTTAAAGAAATGTTAATTTCGATTAAAAACGTGTATTTCATCGATTTTTATTGTAAAACATCGATGAAATACACGTTCAAACCAAAAAAATACGCTCTTAAGCGGTAAAATACGGCGTTTAATCGGATATTTAAAAACCCTATTTATGGTGAAAGTCGCTCAATCTTCCAATTGTAGTCGGCTTGCAGTCTATAGCGAATACGGTCGTGTAATCGGTTGGGCCGGCCTTGCCAAAATTCGAGCTCAATGGGTTTTACAATATAGCCTCCCCAGTATTTTGGGCGCTCTATTTCTTTGCCCTCATACTGCAGTTCTAAAGCCTTTAATCTTTCTTCTAGAGCATTTCTATCCTTAATGATCTCACTCTGGTTTGAGACAATGGCTCCTAACTGACTTCCTCGGGGTCGTGATTCAAAATAACCATCGCTTAAATTCTCTGCGATTTTTTCGGCCTTGCCTTTTATAATAATCTGTCGTTCGGCAGACTGCCAAAAAAACGATAGACAAACATTAGGATTATGTGCTATAGCATTTCCTTTTTCGCTAAGATAATTGGTATAAAAAATAAAACCTTCATAAGTATATTTTTTTAGTAATACCACTCTGCTTTTAGGATAGCCATCTAATCCTAAGGTAGAAATAGTCATAGCATTGGTCTCCTCTACATTAAAGTGGGTATCCACTTCCATAAACCAGTCGCGGAATAATTCGAGAGGATTTTCTGGTACATTATCCAATAACAACTCTCCTTTCTGATATGATTTTCTGTAATCACTTAGATCTTTCTCCATAGTTCTACGAAATTAATCCATAATTTTGTTTCTGTCAAAAAAAGTGTAGTTTTGGAAAGTCTTACCCGTACAAAAAAATTTAACCCTTAATTTAATATGTACTTTGAAGATTCACCCTTTTCAAAACTATTAACTTATGATAAAGTTATTTTAGATTTTGGATCCTATTATTTATTTGAAGATTATTTTATTTTGGAAGTCAATGAAGGCGAACATCTTAACTGGGATAAACTATATGCACTTTTAGACTCCCTTAGAGCGTACTATGGTAATCATAAAGCTTTGGCTTATATCGCCAATCGTGTTAATTCCTATTCCATTGATCCGGTGCTATGGTCTTACTTTGATAAAGATGATAGTATTTTAATAGCAGCATCTATCGTAAGTTATAGAGATTCTACTTACATTAATGCCAATATTGAGAAACAAATGGCTTCTATTCCCATGAAACGTGCTACGAGTCTAGAAGAAGCGATTAGTTGGGTACAGCGGCTTAAAGAGTTTAACTAAAACTCGAAACTTTTCCCATCTTGAGCCAAAAGTACATTATCAAACTCTTCTTTCGCTTCGGACTCAAACACGTCATAACCATTATAGCGCGTTGAGAAATGTCCAAGAAGCAAAGTCTCTACATTGGCCTTTCTGGCAATTTTACCGGCTTGTCGAGCTGTACTATGCTTCGTACGTTCACATAACGCTTCATTTTTATCCAAAAATGTAGACTCGTGATAAAGTACAGTGGCGTCTTTAATTATTGGAATGATGGCTTCATAATAAACCGTATCACTGCAGTAGGCATAGCTTTTCGATGGTAGGGGATCTTTGGTTACGGATGTATTCTTAACCAAAATACCGTCTTCGTTTTCTACGTCCGCTCCTTGTTTTAGCTTTCTATAATAGGCTACATTGATATTGGCGTTTAAAACGGCACTGATATTTAACTTACGCTCGTTTTCCTTTTCCTTGAATAGGAAACCATTGGTGTACACCCGATGCTTTAATGGAATGGTATGCACTTCCACTTTATCATCCTCATATATTTTCTCTGACTCTTTTGATGTCAGCTCATGAAAGATCAAAGGATAGCTGGTCCAAGATTCTGATAATTTAAGCTGAAGCGTAATGACCTCTTTTATCCCCTTTGGTCCATAAATATGAAGTTCGGTTTCGCGAGTCAATAACTGAAATGTACTAACCAAGCCTATCAACCCAAAATAATGATCACCGTGAAGATGTGAAATAAAAATGTGTTTAATTCTGGAAAACTTAATTTTGTTACGACGTAACTCGACTTGTGTACCTTCTCCACAATCAATTAAGAACATATGATTCTTAATTTCTAAGACTTGTGATGTTGGATTGGTATTGGTACGAGGAGTAGCGCTATGGCAGCCTAGGATGGTTAACTTCATACATTAAAATCCTAAATCACGTTCTATATCCTCCATTTCAATAATATCATAGGCTTCTTGTATCGTTGGAACAACCACAATTTCATCTGGCATTTCATCCAAGTTCACTTTATCTGAAACAACGACAAAGGATTTTTTTGCACTGCGATGGGTATTACTTAAGCGTAAAAATTCTATGATATCTTCTAATAGAATTTTTTCGAGACTCGATAATCTTACAATAAGATGGTAGTTTTTGTATTTATCGTAAGACTGCTCAATAGTAGTTATCAAAGCACTTACTGATGCGTTCTCTTGCGCTATTATGGTAATATGTCCATCTCTATCTACAATCATAGCTTATTGTTTTATTTTGGAAGCCAGCAAATAAATCACAGCCATTCTAACAGCTACACCATTTTCCACCTGATCTAAAATGATGGCTTGTTTAGAATCTGCAACATCACTTGTTATTTCCACTCCCCGATTTATAGGTCCAGGATGCATAATAACAATATCCTTGCCTATACTATCCAATAGGTCCTTGTTGATCCCAAATTGTTGGGTATACTCTCTGGTTGTTGGGAAATAACTGATATCCATACGCTCATTCTGTACTCTGAGCATATTAGCGACATCGCACCATTCTAAAGCTTTTTTCAGATTGGTTTCAACGTTTACACCAAGTTCTTTTATGTATTTCGGCAATAGTGTTTTTGGACCACAGACCATGACGTTGGCACCTTGTAATTGCAATGCATAAATATTAGAAAGTGCTACTCTACTATGCAAAATATCGCCGACAATAACCACATTTTTACCCTTTACCCCACCCAATTTTTCTCTAATGGAATAGGAGTCCAATAAGGCTTGTGTAGGATGCTCATGTGCTCCATCCCCGGCGTTGATAATACTCGCATTAACGTGCTTTGATAAGAAAACACCAGCACCTGGATTGGGATGGCGCATTACCACCATATCTACTTTCATTGATAAGATATTATTCACCGTGTCAATCAAAGTTTCACCTTTCTTTACAGAAGATTGTGATGCCGAAAAATTTATAACGTCTGCGGAAAGTCGTTTTTCGGCCAATTCGAAAGATAACTTTGTTCGGGTAGAATTTTCAAAAAATAAGTTGGCAATAGTAATATCTCTGAGCGAAGGCACTTTCTTAATAGGTCGATTAATGACCTCTTTAAACTGATCGGCCGTTTCAAAGATCAGTTCTATATCTCCTTTAGTTAGATACTTAATTCCCAATAAGTGATTAACACTTAGTTCACTCATAGTTATATTTTCTAATTATCAATTAGGTAAACGGCATCTTCGCCTCCATGTTCAACCCAATTTACTTTTACCTTCTGGTTATCAATAGCATCTACCTGCTGTCCTTTGTAATTTGGCTGAATGGGTAAATGTCTACTAAACCGTCTATCTATCAGTGTCAATAATTCAATATTATTTGGTCTGCCAAAGGACTGAATGGCCGTAAGGGCAGATCTTATACTTCGTCCGGTGTATAACACATCATCTATAAACACCACATTTTTGCCCTCTACTATAAAGTCTATTTCGGTAGTATTAGCTTCAAGTGGTTTATCGCCTCGTCTAAAGTCGTCCCTAAAAAACGTGATATCAAGATGCCCTAATTGAATGTTTTTAATCCTATAATCTTTAGTTAACATTTGTGCTAAACGATCAGCCAAAAACTTTCCTCTTGGTTGAATACCAATCAATACAGTTTTAGAAAAATCGTCATGGTTTTCAATAAGTTGGCAAGCCAATCGATGCAGTGTTATGTTGACTTCCTTAGAGTTAAGTAATACTTTTTGACTCATGTAGGTGACCAAAGATTATTCGGGTGTAAAGGTAAGGCAAAATTTTAGATATTCTCATTTATATAAAATAATATTAGAACATTGACAATTCTTATAAATAAACTAAGAATATGACTGATATCACTAGAACTGAGGTCAACAAATGACTATATTTGGCGAGTAAAAAACTAAAAAAATGAGTACAGAGAGCACATATAGTCGTTGGTTCCACCCCTATAAGGTCAACAAAAAGTATGACAAAAAGGTCGCCTACTTTAGTATGGAATTTGGAATCCATCAAGCCTTAAAGATCTATTCAGGCGGTCTTGGTTTTTTAGCGGGCTCACATATGCGCTCTGCGTATGAAATGAAACAAAATCTTATCGGTGTTGGGATGCTTTGGAAATATGGATACTACGACCAGGCGCGCAATATGGATAAAACCTTACGTACCGATTTTGTAGAAAAGACTTATACATTTTTAGAAGATACTGGTATTGAAGTGACCATAAAATTACACGATAATCCGAATGTAAAGGTTAAGGCCTATGTTTTAAAACCAGAGATTTTTGGTTGTGTTCCTATATATCTCTTAAGTACAGATGTTGAGGGCAATGATTTTTTATCGCGCACTATAACTGACCATTTATATGATGCCAACGAGACTACTCGTATTTCCCAAAGTATTGTTTTAGGTATTGGAGGGGCTAAAGTTGTAGAAGCGCTTGGAGGCGCTGATCGATATCATCTCAATGAGGGTCATGCGTTGCCTGCATTTTATTACCTAAGAGATAAAGGTGTTAAAAAGAATCAGATGGTTTTTACGACACATACACCAGAAAAGGCAGGTAATGAAGAACGGGATGCTAACTTTCTGAATACCTGTGGCTTTTTTGGACGTTATCTCTCGGATGCTGAGCTTCAAAATGAAGCCGTTAATGGCGGAAAAATTAACTACACGGTTGCTGCTTTGCGCATGGCGAAAAAGGCCAATGCCGTATCGAAATTACATGCCAAAGTCTCTAAGGAAATGTGGAAGGATTATGACAAGACCTGTAAAATTATCCCTATAACTAACGCACAAAATCAAAATTTCTGGCAAGATCAAAAGCTGAAAAAAGCTTGGCAAAATAAAAATAATACCAGTTTTAAGAAACGAAAGTTAGAACTCAAGGCAGAACTATTTGATGAAGTACTGAATCAAACAGAAAAATTGTTCGACCCTAATGTGCTTACACTTGTTTGGGCCCGTCGTTTTGCCGGTTATAAACGGGCAGATTTATTGCTATATGACGAGCTACGGTTTAGACGACTTCTGTCCAATAAAGATTACCCAATACAAGTGATTTGGGCTGGCAAACCTTATCCAAAAGATTTTTACGGAATAGACGTGTTTAACAAGCTGGTTCATTACACTAAGCACGAACCAAATCTTGCGGTTTTAACAGGTTATGAAATGGAGCTTTCGCGAAAGTTAAAAGAAGGGTCCGACGTATGGTTGAATACGCCTCGCATTACCAGAGAGGCTTCTGGTACAAGTGGAATGACCGCCGCCATGAATGGTTCGGTGAATGTCTCCATAAATGATGGATGGATTCCTGAGTTTGAAAAAAATAGTAAAAACAGTTTCATCTTACCTGAGCAAGATTACAAAGCACCGGTGAGCGAGCAAGATCGGTTGGATGCAGAAAACCTCTATGATATCCTAGAAAATAAGGTCATACCGACATATTACAATAAACCTGAACATTGGCAAAACATTGTATTTAAGGGCATTGATGATGTTCTACCAGAGTTTTCGAGCCATCGTATGGCAGACCAGTATTACAAGGAACTATTCAATTAGTTAAGCGCATAAAAAAGCCTCTCGATTTCCGAGAGGCTTTTTTTATTTCAAAATATTCAGGAAATTATTTCTTTCCGTCCATTTTATCTTTAAGAGCTTGTAAGGCATCGTTAGCATCACCCAAAGTTGGTTTTGCTTCTGCTGCTTGCGCTTCTGCTTTTTTAACAGCTTGCTTTACAATCTTCGCTTCTTCCGCTTTAAATACAGCAGTATGAGAGGCTACCACACGCTTAAATTCCTTATTGAACTCAATGATTTTGAATTCTACTTCTTCACCTTTTTTAAGCTTAGAACCATCTTCTTTTTCCATATGACGTGAAGGAATAAACGCAACGATGTCGTCATTAAATGCTACAGTAGCTCCTTTGTCAACAACCTCAGTCACGGCAGCTGTATGAGAAGTACCAAGAGCAAATTCTTTTTCGTATTTGTCCCAAGGATTCTCAGTGGTCTGCTTGTGACCTAATGATAATTTACGTCCTTCCACATCTAACTCTAATACAATGACATCTAGCTTATCACCAACATTACAGAACTCAGATGGGTGTTTAATTTTCTTAGTCCAAGATAAATCAGAGATGTAGATTAATCCGTCAATACCTTCTTCTAACTCAACAAACACACCAAAATTGGTGAAGTTACGCACAATACCTGTGTGTTTAGAACCAACAGGGTATTTAGCAGTAATATCTGTCCATGGATCTGGTGTTAATTGCTTAATACCAAGAGACATTTTGCGATCTTCGCGATCTAAGGTTAAGATTTGTGCTTCGATTTCATCACCTACTGACACGAAATCTTGAGCTGAACGCAAATGCGTTGACCAAGACATTTCAGAAACGTGTACTAAACCTTCAACACCATCAGCAACTTCAACAAAAGCACCGTAATCTGCAATGACTACAACTTTACCTTTTACTTTATCACCAACTTTTACCTCTTCACCTAAAGCTTCCCATGGGTGCTTAGACAATTGCTTAAGACCTAGTTGGATTCTAGATTTATTCTCATCAAAGTCTAGGATAACAACATTTAATTTCTGATCTAATTCAACAATCTCATTTGGATGGTTGATACGAGACCATGATAAATCCGTAATATGAACTAAACCATCAACACCACCTAAATCAATGAACACACCATAAGACGTAATGTTTTTAACCACACCTTCTAGTACTTGTCCTTTTTCTAACTGACCAATGATTTCTTTCTTTTGTTCCTCGATATCGGCTTCGATAAGCGCTTTGTGAGAGACAACAATGTTCTTAAATTCGTGGTTGATCTTAACCACTTTGAATTCCATAGTTTTATTAACGTACTGATCGTAATCTCTAATAGGTTTCACATCGATTTGAGAACCTGGCAAGAAGGCTTCTATACCAAATACATCGACAATCATTCCACCTTTAGTTCTACATTTCACAAAACCGTTTACGATTTCACCAGTGTTGTGCGCGTTATTTACACGATCCCAAGCTTTAATTACACGAGCTTTTCTGTGAGATAACACCAATTGACCCGTGGCATCTTCACGCACATCAATTAATACTTCTACTTTATCACCAACTTTTAAATTTGGGTTGTAACGAAACTCATTGAGTGAGATAACACCTTCAGATTTTGCGTTAATGTCGATGATAGCATCTCTATCTGTGATATGAATCACTTCACCTTCTACAACTTCGTCATCTAAAGTGTCTACAAAGTTTTCGGATACCAATTTTTCAAATTCTGCCAATTTTTTGTCCGCTACTTGCTCAATACCTTCTTCGTAATTGTGCCAATCGAACTCTTTTAAGAATTTTTCCGGGTTAGTTTGTGCTTCAGAGACTACTGGAGCTTCAACGGTAGTAGCTTTAGTTGTTTCAACTTCTGCTTTTTCTGTTTTATTTTCAGCCATTGCTGATTAAAATTTGTATTCTGTAGCTCTTGAAAGTCATGCGGACAAGCTACAGAAGCTCATTAATTATTTAATTTTTCAATCCTTTTCTACTTTCTAAAGTCCGCCAAAAAGGAGCGCAAAATTAATCATTTTCAATTAATTAACAAATAGTTGATGCTTTTTATCCTGTAAGATGACTAGCTCACATAAGAATTACGATTCACGCTATTGGACAACTTATTCCAAATGTCAGAAGAAATTATACAGAAATGTACATAATTAATGTGACCTTGCAATACTGATTGTGTCATAAACATAGATATCAAAATGATGCCAAAAACGAAACAAATTGGTATATAAATTTGGTATCTTTACAATACTATTAATCTTAAAATAAAAACTATTATGGTTAAAGCTAAATACCAAGCTGTGCTAGACTTAGGTGAAAAATTAAACATTCAAAACGGGGATGTAAGTGAAGACAATGGCGTACTTAAAGTAAAAGGTACTGCTGCTACACAATACGAAAAGAACTTACTTTGGGATGCTATAAAGGCTGCTGGTGGTGAAAACCCAACAGATATTATGGCGGATATTAAAGTAGCTGACGAATCAGTTTACGCAAGACATACTGTGGTTTCTGGTGAAACTTTGGGTAAAATTGCCAAGCACTACTATGGTGATGCCATGAAATACAAAGATATCTTTGCAGCAAACAGTGATATCCTTAAAAATCCGGATCTAATCCATCCAGACCAAGAATTAATTATTCCGAATCTTTAATTCATAGTGAAACATATATAAAAGCGACTTGTCCTATTACTTTAAGCAATTGGATGTCGCTTTTTTATAGCCTTAAATCAATTTTACTTTCTAGCGAATGAAATCTATCAAAATCTACTTCTATACATTAATAGTTTTAATTGGTGTTTTTTCTTGCAACACTTCAGACGATCAACCAGACAATACTATCATTGATGATTATAATCTTTTAGTTGTTGATGACTTGGGTAAAGTTTATGAAATTGGAAATAATACCGGAGAAATAGCTCAAACAGGTACTATATCAAAACAAATTGATGGAACTTTCTTGAACTTAAGCACCATCGTATCATCCGAAGATAAAATATATGCTACAGAGTATTTTTTTAATCCTGGACCAACTAATAATCTTTTAGTTTTTGATAAGGAAAGTGGTACGACCGAAATTGTTCCATTAGAAATACCTAATGACCTCATTGGAAATGAAAATGTAATTGCAGCCTTGGCAACTTACGGATCTAACTTACTTGCAGTTTTAACAGGAGATTATATGTTAAGCAATAATAACAAGTACATTGTTTCTATTGATTTAGAATCTTACGAAATGACTAATCTTGGTGTAATTTTCAATGAAGACGGCATAACATCCATACAGGTTGTAAATGAAAGCGTCTTTATCACAACGGGTAATGAAGGGTTTTTAGAGGTAGACTTTACAACTAATTCGGTAAATAATTTAGAGTTCAGTAACACTCTGATTAATGGAGGCAAATTAGCGGTTATAGATAATAATAGACTGGCTTTAATGCAATTTGACAATAATAACAACATCTTCAATGATTTTAAACCCATTGAATTGAACTTGGTAAATCAAACTTTTATTGATAGGTCAGATAATGATTCTTGGGGATATGCAAATCCTTCGGGAACATCAATTTATAAAAATAACGAGTACATCAATCTATTCTCATCTGCCGAATTAGAAATATATTACGGGATTCTTAAATGTAATTTTGAAACTGATGTCATCGAGATGGTGACTATTAATGCTACAGATTTCAATAGAAATATGATAATTGTAGGTACAGTGGATTAACTTAAACCCTGCACCTTTATGGCCTAAGACCTTTGATCATAGACCATTTCTAATATGGTTTTTATCTGTTCTTCAATTGTTAAATCGGAATTATCAATTTCAATAGCATCATCAGCTTTCACTAAAGGAGAATCTTCTCTCGTAGAATCAATTTGGTCTCTAGTGGTCACATTTTCAAGGACGTCATTATAACTCAGGTTATGTCCCCTTTCTAACAATTCCTTATAACGCCGTTGTGCCCTAGTTTCAGCAGAAGCCCTCATAAAAATCTTCAATTCGGCCTCGGGAAAAACGACAGTACCAATATCTCTTCCATCCATCACAATACCTTTGTCCTTACCCATAAGTTGTTGCTGTTCTACAAGTTTCTGTCGCACTTCGGAAATCGTTGACACTAAGCTTACATAACTCGAGACTTTAAGAGTTCGAATCGCTTTCTCAATATTTTTTCCATTGAGATACACTTCTGCAAATCCCAACGCTTCATTAAATCTAAAGGTAATATTGATGCCATCCAGCTTTTCTATGAGCTGCTCTGAATGAAAGAACCCCTCTCCTATCAAATGGTTCTCCAATGCAAAATAGGTCACCGCTCTATACATGGCTCCCGTATCAACATAAATATAATTGAGCTGTTTGGCCAGCTGCTTGGCTATGGTGCTTTTCCCTGTTGAGGAAAATCCATCTATGGCAATGACAATGTTTTGTTTATCTTCTTCTTCTCCCATCTAAATCGATTTGAAGCCCAAAAAAGCTCGTATTTGAAGCACTTGTGTATCTCGCATGCGTATAACTAAACCGCATTGCATTCAATCTGATACCGACACCTACCGAAAGTCCTGAAAAGTTTCTTTGATCTACTATTCGCAATTCTTCCGCACGTCTAAAGTTATAACCTAATCTTAGATTAAAGCCACGTTCAGGCCAAAGTTCTGCCCCCAAAATTAAATGTCTTAAGGCATTATTAAAAAATCCAACTTCCTCTTGGGTTTGATTCCCGTCCAAATCCGTTGTTGCCCTGGCTGGATTTGCAACACCAATAGGCCATTCCTGCAAATTTTCTAAGGTTAAATGCCAGCGTATAGGTACATTCTCCAAAGTTTGGGACATTCCAAAATTAACTTCAAATGGTAAGGGTTCATTCTGTCCTGCATAGGTCGTAAACTGAGTTCCTAAATTCCTTACTGTTAGTGCCGCATGAAAATCCAATTTTTCATTAATATACATAAAACCAATATCTACCGCACCACCCACAGAATTGTATTGCTCTAGCAAAGAGGTAATAATCTTCAAATTACCTCCAATATAAAAATCAGTATATGGAATGTTATAATTGTATCCTGCCGATACGGCCACTTCATTACCACTAAAGGTTCCCGTCGGAATACCATTAACATCATAGCCATCAAAGGTTCCATAGTTAATATAAGTAACCCCAAAATGAAAGGTTTGCACGTGCCGATCCCATGTGTAGGCATAAGCAGCTGTTCCGTAAGTTATACCGCCCAAATAACTGGATACATTTAAAGCCAATTGATTGTGCATTTGCCAATTTAACGAGGCTGGATTATAGAGTGCCTCAGTAACATCGTGATCAAAGTTGGTAATGATTTTACCACCCAAAGCGGCTTGTCTTGGTGAAGACACTAAATTTAGGAATTGATAAGTAGATTCGCCACCCAATTGTGCAAACAAAGGCAATGCTAAGAGCATAAAACAGAATCGGGTAACCCTCTTAATCATAGATTGTGCAATATTATATAATTTTTCCTTTAAAATGATCATTATAAAACGCTCTTTTTTCTTTTATACTTCAATAAAAAAATAAAACGTAACTAAGGCTATGCTTAATTTTTGTATTTCGTATAAAACAAAAAATCATCATTTTCTTCAATAACAATTTCAAAAGAAAAATTATATCAATAAATCTATCTTAAAACGAGGATATGATTTTTTTATTTTTTGTGTATCTCTTTTTCTACTTTAGGCTCAATTTTTGACCAATCAAAATAAGATTGCTGGTCAATCCATTGATGCGTTTAAGTTCATCAACACTTAATCCATTTTTTCGCGCTATACTGTAGAGTGTATCACCTTTCACCACTGTCCAAAAGGCTGTCTGGTCTTGTGTGGTTCGCGTATCAAAATTCGCAATACGAAGTTCCTGTCCTATTTTGATTAAGTTTGAGCTCAACCCATTATAACGCTTAAGCTCATTAATGCTCAGTCCATAAAGCTTAGATAGACTATATAGAGTCTGACCTTTTAAGACCGTATGAAAATCCGTCGAGCTTTTGGAATACTCTATTAGATTAGATGATGCTGTGGGCACTTTTGACTTTGATACTAGTTCTGGCTCGGATACTAGAGTGTCTGAGACTTCGGTATCCACAACTAATTCTATGGCATCTTCTCGCACCAGAATTATTTGTCCTTTATTCACCAACGTGGTTTCTAAATTATTGATACGTTTCAGTTCGGTAAGTGTGGTATGGTATCGATTCGCTATATCTAAGAGGGTTTCATTTTCTTTTACTTTATGAAAGTCTGATTCTATTTTAGAAGTTATTGAATCATTAACCTCGGGCTTAGTGATAGTTAGGCTATCTTTTTTCCTTAGATTGCCTGGATTCATATCGCTTACCAAAGTGACTTCTCCTGTTTCGATATTAAGTTTAGCGGGTTTACCATCTAATAAGACATCTTTGTACTTAGGTCGTTCTTGAGCAAAGGCTAATAGGCCAGACCATAAGACAACCATTATGGAAAGTACTAATCTATAATGTCTTGGCATTCTTAACTTTTTGATTCGTAATGGCAATATCTAAAACATCGCTCATATCCTTCACATAATGAAAGGTTAAGCCTTTCAGATATTCTGGTTTAATTTCATCGATGTCCCTTTTATTATCTTCACAAAGTAAGATTTCTTTGATACGTGCGCGCTTGGCCGCTAAGATTTTCTCTTTGATACCGCCCACTGGTAATACCTTACCTCTCAAGGTAATCTCTCCGGTCATAGCCAAACTCTTTTTAACCTTACGCTGGGTGAAAAGGGATACCAAAGATGTTAACATAGTAACCCCTGCACTTGGACCATCTTTTGGCGTAGCGCCTTCTGGAACATGAATATGTACATTATACTGATCGAATACTTCAGGGTTTATATCTAGCTTATCTGAATTCGCCTTGATATATTCCATAGCGATAGTTGCGGATTCTTTCATCACCTTACCCAAGTTACCTGTTATTGATAGACTACCTTTGCCTTTCGATAAGATTGATTCTATAAATAAAATATCACCACCAACTCTAGTCCATGCCAATCCCGTAACCACACCAGCGACATTATTATTTTCGTACTTATCGCGCTCTAATCTTGGGCTTCCTAAGACTTCAATAATGGCCTCATTGGACACCTTAATGTCATAGGTTTCTTCCATAGCAATATTCTTAGCCGCATAACGTACCATCTTTGCGATTTGCTTTTCCAAACCTCTGACTCCAGATTCTCTTGTATACCCCTCAACAATCTTCTCTAGTTGTGATTTTCCAATCTTAAGTGCCTTGCTGTCTAAACCGTGTTCTTTTAATTGCTTGGGTAGCAGATGACGTTTCGCTATTTCGACCTTTTCCTCAATGGTATAACCCGTTACATTGATAATTTCCATACGGTCTCTCAGTGCTGGCTGAATGGTATTTAGACTATTAGAGGTCGCAATAAACATTACCTTGGACAAGTCGTAGCCCATTTCCAAGAAATTATCATAAAACTCATTATTCTGCTCTGGATCCAAGACTTCTAACATGGCCGAAGAAGGGTCTCCTTGATGGCCTACTGATAGTTTGTCGATTTCATCCAATACAAAAACCGGATTGGAGGTACCTGCTTTCTTCAAACTCTGAATAATACGCCCTGGCATAGCTCCGATATAAGTCTTTCTATGGCCTCTTATCTCTGCTTCATCACGCAAGCCTCCTAATGAAATCCGCACATACTCTCTGCCCAATGCTTCTGCAATAGACTTACCCAATGAGGTTTTACCAACCCCAGGAGGGCCGTACAAGCATAATATTGGAGACTTCATATCATTACGCAGCTTTAAAACGGCTAAATACTCAATGATACGCTTTTTGACATCGTCTAATCCAAAGTGATCGCGATCCAAAATTTTCATGGCGCGCTTTAAATCGAATTGGTCCTCACTAAACGCATTCCAAGGTAAATCCAAAAACAAATCCAAGTAATTGCGTTGAATCGAATACTCGGCTACCTGAGGATTCATACGTTGCATCTTAGCCAATTCCTTATCGAAATGCGACTTGATCCTATCATCCCACTTTTTGGATTTAGCGCGCTCTCGCATTTCTTCAATTTCTTCTCCATAAGATACTCCGCCACCCAACTCTTCTTGAATGGTTTTCATTTGTTGGTGCAAGAAATACTCCCTTTGTTGTTGGTTCATATCGCTTTGTACCTTGCTCTGAATATCGTTTTTAAGTTCTAACTTTTGATATTCCAGATTCATATACTTAAGCGTTTGAAGTGCACGCTCCTTCAAATCGTTAACTTTTAACAGCTCCTGCTTTTCCTGAACCTTAAGGTTCATATTTGAGGATACAAAATTTACCAGAAACGAATTACTTTCAATGTTTTTAATGGCAAAAGTAGCTTCGGTTGGAATATTGGGACTCTCTTTTATAATCTCTAAAGATAAATCCTTTATAGAGTCGATAATGGCGTTAAATTCTTCGTTGTCTCGTGTCGGTTTGGTTTCTGGTAAATCAGAAATTGTAGCCGTCAAGTATGGCTGTTCAGAAATTAGCTCATTAATTTGGAAACGTTTTTTACCTTGAATGATGACGGTTGTATTGCCATCTGGCATTTTTAGCACTTTTAAAATTCGTGCTACAGTTCCTGTTTTATATATATCTTGGGCAGATGGCTTTTCTACGGATTCATCTTTTTGGGCCACTACGCCAATAACTTTTCCTCCTTTATTAGCATCATTTATCAGTTTGATGGAAGTATCTCTACCCGCTGTAATTGGGATAACGACCCCTGGAAACAAAACCGTATTTCTAAGTGGAAGAATGGGCAGGGATTCTGGTAAAGATTCATTATTAATTAGTTCCTCGTCTTCGGGAGTCATTAATGGAATCAATTCTGAATTTTCGTCAAAATCCTGAAATGACAAACTGTCAAGACTTAAAAAATTTGATTTTTTCATATTATTTTTAAGCCAATCTGTCATTAAAACAAACAGATTAGCATTTATTTAAAAGTATTAATAATTAACTTTATACTGAATATCAACACATTAGAAGATATTCAAAGTTATTCACACTAACATAAATTCAATTGTTATGCCATTGCTCTTAGAAAAAGTAAAAGTTTTTGTGCCAAACTGTAACAATCTATGAAACGTCTCATCATTATACCAAAGCAATTGTTTTTTTGACATCAACCAATCAAGATATCGAACAGTTACTGTTGCTTTGTAAGTCTAGCAACCAACGTGCACAGCTGGAGGTTTACAATAGATATAACAAAGCAATGTATAATACAGCCTTTAGAATCGTGAAAGATTCTTACAAGGCCGAGGACATTATGCAAGAGTCATTTTTGACAGCATTTACAAAACTAAGTTCACTCGAGGACACCAAATTATTTGGTGCATGGTTAAAACGTATCGTGGTAAATAATAGTATTGCACATTACAATAAAACCGCCAAACTAAATGAAGTGCCTCTAGAACCGGTAATGTACAAAGTAGAAGATGACAATGGCATTGAAGAAAGTAGTCAAAATAGTGATAAAGTAAAGCACATCATGAGTGTGATGAAAACTTTAAAACCAAATTATAGTTTGGGCTTGTCTTTACACCTTATAGAAGGCTACGATTATGAAGAAATCTGCGAAATTATGGATATCTCTTACTCTAACTGTAGGACCATGATTTCGAGAGCAAAAGAAAGTTTACGTAAAAAGTTAATGCAAACCGTGTAAAAGTTATAACGATGGAAAAGGACACTTTAGACCATTTATTTGAGAATCTTAAAGGCGAGTTCGATATCAACGAACCCCATCAAGGCCATGAGCATCGATTTTTGGACAAGTTGAGAGCGAGCGATGTTGCTTCTATTGATATAGATTCTAAAAAGTCGTCAGGGATCAATTGGAAACCGCTTCTGGCTATCGCAGCATCTTTAGTGATTTGCTTCAGTGTATTTACAACAATAAATAGCGAACCTGAAGTCATGGATTTAGCAAGTGTTTCCCCAGAACTTTCCGAAACACAAGATTTCTTTACAGCGACCATAGCGACGGAACTCAAGAAGTTGGACCAAGAACGTTCACCTTTAACAGAACAAGTGATTACCGACGCCTTAAATAGAATAGAACGTTTGGAAGAAGACTACCAAAATTTAAAAACAGACTTAACAGAAAGTAGTGAAGACCAACGCGTTATCTACGCGATGATTAGCAACTTTCAAAATAGAATTGACATTTTAAACACCGTTCTAGAACAAATTGAAACAATAAAACAACTAAAAAATAACAACGATGAACCGACAAATACCATTTAAAATAGCACTTTTCATGTTGCTGATGCCGTTTGTAGCATTAGCAAATACTGAAATTGAAGCTGCAAAAACGACAAAAGAGCGTAGCATTAAAAAATCCTTTAATGTATCGTCTAATGCCACTTTAAAAATCAATAATAGTTATGGCAATTTAGATGTCATTACCTGGGACCAAAATCAAATAGATTTTGACATTACTATAAAAGTGAGTGGTAATAATGAAGAAAAAGTACAGGAACGACTTAACGATATTGATGTTGACTTTTCCGCAAGTAATGATTTGGTTTCTGCAATAACCAAAATTGGAAAGAAAAATAAAAGCTGGTGGAATTGGGGAAAGAAAAATAATCTTAAACTCCAAATCAATTATGTGGTAAAAATGCCTGTATCCGGCAGTGTGGATTTAAATAATGACTATGGAAGTATTAATTTAGATCGATTAGAAGGACATGCAAAAATTGTATGCGACTACGGGAAAATTACCACTAAAGAATTGATGGGCGATAACAACGAATTTCGTTTTGATTACACCAATAATAGTTACTTTGAATTTATTAAAAGTGGAAAAATAAACGCTGATTATAGTGGTTATACTGTGGCTAAAGCCGAAAATCTTATAATTACGGCAGATTATACAAAATCCACAATAGAAACCGCGGAGAACATTATATATAACGGTGACTACGGAGCTCTTAAAGTCGAGAACGTCAATAATATAGAAGGCAATGGCGATTATCTTTCAGTGCGATTGGGTAATGTCTATAAAAACGTAAAAATTAGGGGCGACTACGGTTCCTTAAAAATTGACCGTATGGCATCCAAAGCTGAAAACATTGATATCAACTCTGAGTTTATGGGCATAACTATCGGCTATGATAGTGGCTATAATTTCGATTTTGATATTGATTTGGAATACGCTTCCTTACGCAGCTCTGAGGGTTTCAATTTTACGAATAAACATGTCAGTGGATCCGAAAAAAAGTATGATGGTTATCACGGTAGTAAAGGCTCAGGAAATATGGTAATCATTAAATCTGAATATGGCAGTGTAAGCTTTAAGCAACAATAACAGAACAGAACAATCATAAAACGAATATAAACATAAACCAAACAATTAAACGATGAAACTTTTAAAATCAATTTCAGTTCTAGCATTTTTGCTGTGCATAGCTACATCTCATGCACAATGGAAAAAAGTAAAAGGTGATGGCAACATAACAACCATCACGAGATCTACAGGAGACTATGACGGACTTAAAGCGGGAGGCCCCATGGACTTTAAGCTTGTAGAAGGTAAAGAGGGCACAATTACAATTAAAGGCGATGCCAACCTAATGGAGTATATCATCACTGAAGTTAAAGACGGCAAGCTGATTGTAAAGACTAAAAAAGGTGCAAACTTAAAACCGACAAAAACTATTGTAGTCACTGTGCCTTATGAGTCTATCAACTTTGTGACCTTAGCTGGTTCTGGTGATATTGAGAACTCTGGCACTATAAAAGCGGACGACTTTGAAGTAGCACTTGCAGGTTCTGGAGATATTAATCTAAACATTGATACTAATTCTGTAGAAAGCAGTATCGCCGGCTCTGGTGATATTGAGTTACGGGGTTCTACAACGGATCTAGAAACCAGAATTGCAGGCTCAGGAGATTTTGAAGGTAAAGACCTTGACAGTGTTAATGTTACAGCCAAGATTTCAGGTTCGGGTGGTGCCGATGTGGTTTGCAATGGCAAATTAAAAGTAAGGATTTCTGGTTCTGGTGATGTTAATTATTCTGGAACACCTACCAATAAAGACACTAAAATTTCTGGCTCTGGTAGCGTAAGCAACTAGTGACACAATCAATCAACCAAAAAAAGAAAAAGGACAAGTAAATATGCTTGTCCTTTTTTATTCATTTATGTCTCTTAAATAGGAAACTCGTTAAAAATTTCGTTGATCATTCGAGTCATTAGGGTTTGATCGGAGATATGCGCCTTAAAATCTTCGGCCATCCCAGCCCAAATCAATTCTTTAGATGCTTTGCTGAACACCTGAACTATCAGAGTCCCTTTTTTGTAAGGCTTGTTATAAAGCGCATCTTCACTACTACTAAAGTAGCGCTTATAATCTGTAGAACTTACAGAAGCATAATTAGGGCTGTTACCTGCAGAGCTTCCGCCTGAAGGTGCCTGCTCATAATTATTTTTTTGGTTTTGCAAATTACTTTTAATCTCGTTCGACGTACTTAATAGCACCAATAAATCAGGATTGTTAGTATCTAAAGTAAATCCTTTTTCGACCATTTTATCGTTCATCGTAGCGATTAAGGACTCCTCAATGGAAGCATCGGATTCCGCATTAAACTCATCGACCTTAAAAGCTGTATTAGGTAAATAAGCAAAGGTTTTAAAACTTTTAAAATCGTCATCCGTGTATTTTTTTGATTTAATATTAGAGGCACAACTCATTAAGATAAGTAGTCCAAAACATGGAAGAAGTCTAGAAATTGTTTTCATAGCGCGTAAGTTATTAAGTGATAATTAAAGTTGCAATGAATTTATTTACAGCACCTTATATCTCAATAAGTGAACTAAAACTTTATTGAAGTATACAAGGTCTAATTCATCTATTACTAAAGATAATACTTAATTGATTATCAGTCGTCTATAAAACTGTTATTTTTATGTTAATCGGAATTCGAAACAAAATCTCGCAGAAAGATTAGAGTTTCTCATAAACAAAGGTGATTCTTTCGGTAATAACCGAATCATCAACTGTACTTGATGCATAGAACGCATCATTGATCGCGGTATAGAGATTTCCATTTTTAAATAGCCCTAAACTTGTGCCATCGTTAAATGATAACATCACACTGTTTATGGTTTCTGTCCATGTAAAGTCTCTATCTTCACTAATATCCGTACAAACCACAAAAAAATCCTCTCCGCCTTCGGGGCCATCATTTGGGGTAAAGGTGAACTCTGCGGTAGATCGCAAAAACATGGTACCTGTACCATCTGGATTAAATAATATAGTTTCATTATCATAGCAATCAATATCGTCTAAATAATTATTAGTGACAATACCGTCATTGTCCAAATCCCTAAGTTCATCTGTATTCCATGATACTAACTTCCATGTTCCCACGACTTCCACAACTTCTTCTGGTTCACAATCGTTTAATTCATCAATAAGGCTCTGCAAGGTACCGTCATCACCACAAATTACGATTTGATTCTCCAAGGCCTCTTTGTAAGTATTACACGCTATTTCGAAAGCATTTCCGACCGCTGCCTCATAAGTAATTCGAGCTATTTCACTGGCCGCTATGGCGTCATCACAAGGATTCTCCAATTCGCAGGTCCCTAATTGATCTATAATCATCTGTAAGCTACCATCCTCATCTCCACAGGCATCAATTTGCCGTTGCAATGCGCCTTTATAAACTTCGCATAATATACTGTAATTGTCGTCTGTAGCTGTACCAAAATCTAAGGCTGCACCGATTGTAGAAGCGATGGCTGATTGGCAAGTATTATCTTCGGTTATAATCTCTCCTTCGTAAGGTTCATTGTCACAACTGACAAGGCATACAAATACAATAGAGATGAATTGTAGGGATATTTTCTTTAACATAGCCCTTAAAAATACGCATTATTTCCCAATTTCTTGTTTCGGCACTCTGTAGAGCAGAATAATGCCGATCAAAAAGAACAAGAATAAGAATAGAATTGAATTTCGCATACTTCCCGTAATCTGGTCTATAAAGCCGTAAATGAGCATACCAATGACAATGCCTATTTTTTCGGCCACATCAAAAAAACTGAAATACGAAGTGGTATCTTCAGTTTCTGGTAAAAATTTTGAGTAGGTAGATCTTGCCAAAGATTGAATACCTCCCATCACCAGTCCAACTAAAGAAGCTGCAATATAAAACTGAATTGGGGTTTCCATAAAATAAGAGTAAAAACAAAGGGCCATCCAAATGAAATTGACGACAATGAGCGTCTTTATATTTCCATATTTAGATGAAGCTCTAGACGTTAAGATAGCACCGACAATGGCAACGAGCTGAATCACTAAGATACTAATGATTAATCCCATGGTTTTGGCATCATCACTCCCCCAAGCTATTTCCTCTTCACCAAAATAAACAGCCACGAGCATAATGGTTTGCACGGCCATGCTAAATACAAAAAAGGCATATAAGTAACGTTTTAACCTCAAGTTGCCCTTGAGTTGGTTCCACACCCCTTTTAATTCCTTAAAGCCATTAAAAACAACAGACTTAGTGACTTTATGACCCGATGAAACTCCCTTGGGAAGCACATGAAATGTATATTGACTAAATAAGGCCCACCATAACCCAACCATAATAAAGGAGTAACGCATAGCAACTTGCGCCGCCGTCTCTGTTACGGTTCCATCTGCTGCAATATTATCTTCAATTAAAAAAACACCTGGATACATCACCATAGCAAGGTTAATAATAAGTAGAATAACACTCCCTATATAACCCATGGCAAAACCTTTAGCACTTACACTATCCTGCTGTTCTTCATAGGCAATATCAGGGAGATACGAATTATAGAATACCAAACTGCCCCAATAACCAATAAGTCCCATAAAATAAAATAGGATACTAAGATGTATCCTGTCCAAACTAAACCAATACAAACCGATACAACCTGCTGCACCCACATAGCAGAAAAACTTCATAAAGCTTTTCTTATTGCCTACATAATCCGCAATACCAGACAGTATTGGTGAGATTACGGCAACGACCAAAAAGGTAAAAGCCGTGACAAACGTAATTAAAGCGGTACTCTTAAACTCGTAACCAAATGCTACGACGCGTTTGATTTCTGAGACAAATAATGCCGAATAAAAAATTGGAAATATGGATGAGGCTATTGTTAATGTGTAAACAGAATTAGCCCAGTCATAAAATGCCCAAGCATTGAGAAGTTTTTTACTTCCTTTTTGTAATTGACCCATAATAAAAAATAAAAAAGCTGCTCTTATTGAGCAGCCCTTAAAATAGTCAATTTTTGTTTAACTCAATATTAATTTATCGGTCTAAACGATGTGACACCAAACTTCCTAGCTTCAGACTTTGCTATCGGCGCTAATTCCTGAAGATTGGCTATTCTGGTATCATTACTTGGGTGTGTGCTTAAAAATTGAGGAGGCGCCTGACCACCGCTATTTGCTTTCATACGTTTCCATAATTCGGCCGCCTCATCTGGATTGTACCCTGCCACGGCCATTAAGTACAGCCCTATCTTATCAGCTTCATTTTCATGTTTTCTACTATAGGCCAATATACCCAGTGTTGAACCCACACCATAGGCTTGCATCCAAGCTTGTTGGGCTTCAGAGGACTGACCACTCGTACCTACCATAACACCGGCAGCACCTATTTGCTGAAGTAAGCCTTTGCTCATACGTTGTTGGCCATGATTGGCTAAGGCATGCGCCACTTCATGTCCCATAATGGCTGCTACACCTGTTTCGTTCTGCGCAATAGGAAGTATACCCGTATAAAACGCAATCTTACCTCCTGGCATACACCAAGCATTCACCTGGTCGGACTCTATAAGCTTATATTCCCATTTATAGTCATCTAAATAGCCTTGATAGCCATTGGCATTGAGCCAACGCTCAGCAGCAACCGCAATACGCTGACCAACCCGAGTAATCATATCAGAATCTTTAGTTCCTGTAATGACCTTGCTCTGACTTAATACTTGATTATATTGCGAGAAAGATGCTGGAAACAATGTGCTATTTTCAGTACCCGGTAGTGCTAATGTCTTTTTACCTGTAAAGGGATTTGTCGCACAAGAAATCATGACAACTACTACTCCTATGCATGACAATTTTTTCTTAAAATTCATTGCTAGTGGTTTTTTTAGGCGTATTAAAAATACGAAAATCTATTTGTAATTGTTAGACACTAAAATTAAAATCAAGTCACAATGATTTTAATGTTTTATTTGATATGTAACTCAGAGAAATTCTTATCTACAATTAAAGTATTTACATTTCCTTCTTTACAGTTAAAATGATCGATCGTTTTATTATCTATTTCAACTTCGGAAATCTCAAAAGGCAATCCATGGATTCTAACCTTAAAGGTATCGTATGTCGTTGTATACCTCCCTTCTTTAAATTGATTGATAATTAATTCTTTTGGGCGTCCTGTAAGTGCAAAATTCCTTAAGCTATAACGTCCTTTTTTATAATCAAATCCATCATTAGCATCGCTGAATAACTCGCTTTCTTCTTTGCCTTTCTTATAATATACGTCCAGAGTAATTTCCTTTATTTCCTTTTCTCCAACATACTGCTGGATTGGGTATTTCGGGATTATGGCGCCTTCCTTAATAAAAATTGGCATACTATCTATATCGGCTTCCACCCACATTTCCTTTCCACCTTTAACCACCTCGTCATTCCAATAGTTGTACCAATTTCCTCTAGGTACATACATTCTCCTCCCTTTTGCATTTGGTTCTAGAACTGGACAGGCTAATATCTGCTCACCAAAAATAAACTCGTCAGTTCTATAATGCGTTTGCACATCGTCTTGATCGTACAGTACTAGTGATTTTAGCATTGGTGTACCGTGGTCCGCATAATTCCAAAATGCCGTGTAGAGATAGGGTAACAACTGATAGCGTATTTCTATAAATTTCCTTACAATATCTGTAACGTCCTCATCAAATGCCCAAGGTTCTTGATCCCCGTGATCCCCAGACGAATGCACTCTAAAAAATGGATGAAAAACTCCAAGCTGTATCCACCTAGCAAATAATTCCCCTTGAGGCTGCTCTGCAAATCCCCCTATATCACTACCTGCAAAACCAAAGCCCGACATGGACATACGCTGTGCTTGGATATTGGCGATCCATAAATGTTCCCAAGTGGCTACATTATCTCCAGTCCAAGTGGATGTGTAGCGTTGGGTACCTGAATAGGCAGCTCTAGTAATTACAAACGGACGTTTAGGATAGCTATACTTTTTTAAACCTTGATAGGTTGCCCTTGCCATCTGCATGCCGTAGACATTATGCGCTTTTCTATGGCTACAAGGATTACCATCATAGTCATGTCGCACATCATCAGGAAAAGTCTTATTCGGAACTTCCATAACCGCAGGTTCGTTCATATCGTTCCATACCCCTTTTATACCGACTTCTTCGATAAGTTCTTTAAACAACCCTGACCACCAATCCCTTACTTCGGGGTTGGTAAAGTCGGGGAAATAGCACTCCCCTGGCCAGACTTTACCTTTCATGTATGCACCATCCGCACGCTTACAGAAATAGTCTTTTTCCAAACCTTCTTTAAAAATCTGGTAGTTTTTATCAATTTTGATACCTGGGTCTATAATGGCCACGGTCTTAAAACCTTGTTCTCTTAGTTCCTTAACCATACGCTTAGGTTCGGGAAAATAGTCTTTATTCCAAGTAAAACAACGAAAACCATCCATATAATCGATATCTAAGTAAATGGCGTCACAAGGAATTTTCAACTTTCTAAAAGTTGACGTAATTTCCTTGACTTTACTTTCGGGATAATAGCTCCATTTGCACTGGTGAAAGCCCAAAGCCCACATCGGTGGCAAATGATGCGGTTTCCCTGTTAAATCGGTATAGCTTTCTACAACATCCGTCATCTTAGGACCATAAAAGAAATAGTAGTTCATCTCCCCACCTTGGGCCCAAAAACTCGTTACGTTTCTACGCTCATGAGCAAAATCGAATGTCGCGCTAAACGAATTATCGAAGAAAATACCATAAGCTTTACCGTGATGCAACCCTGTATAAAATGGAATCGCTTTATAAATCGGATCGGTGTCCTTTCCATAGGCGTAAGAATCCGTGACCCAATTAGAATAGCGTCTACCCTTAAGATTGAGATGATTTGGCTTATCGCCTAGGCCATAATAACTCTCGCCATCGTTGGAGACTTTGCTCATCTTTACGATATTACCTCCAAACTCATAACTCTCTTCCCAATGGAATCCTATTTCATCTTGGTTAATCAAGGTATTATCCTTAGCATCGTAAATGGAAATTCTTAAACTTTCCTTAGAAATTTCGCAACGTAATTTAGAAGTGGTGACAATGAACAAATCGTCCTTTTCTTCAATATCGAGTTTGTTATACCCTATACTTGCATATTTAGTAATCGCATAAGAGAAATCTTTATCGAAATTACCAACTGTGGTATATCTAAAACGAAGTAAGCTATCTCTTAAAACCGTTAGCTCAAGGATAACATCATTACTCGTGGAGAAATACAGCTTATCGACATCTTTCTCAAAATCAATTATTTTTGAAGGAAACTGATTCCCTTTGTGTTCTAATTCAGTATTTACAATCATGGCGTGATTTTTACGTAAAAGCACGTAAAAAAACGGAAAAAATAGAACTTTAGAAAGCGTATCAGAACCTAATTATGCACAATTGTCAACTATAACGTTTTCGAAAAGGTAAACCTTGGTGATGAATGCCAAAGTCATCAAAAAAGGCTACTCATAATTTAAGTTTCCTTTTAAAATCCATTTAAGGTATTCAATCTCGTTCAATAAAATTTTTCGGGTGGTAACATTGCTATCAGACAAAACTTTAGGTATATACAGATCACTAGAGATCGATTTATATTCGGCTAAAATTTAATAACCCTATAGCGAATCTATTTAATAAAGAAGCGCCAAACTATTAATCGTGTTCATATAAAAGTCTAATATAGCTTTTTAGATTATTTGGTATATTTAAATGCGACCATTCCTAAAGGTGGAATAGCAATCTCTATGGAATCATCCCTAAACTGCCATGGTTCGGCTTTTGTAGCCTGAATTTTGTTTTTATATTGACCAGAACCATGGTACTTTTTTAAATCGCTATTAAACACTTCTTTCAGCTTTCCTTTTCTCGGAACTCCCATTTTGTAGTTTTCCCTTGGTACGGGTGTCATGTTGCAGGCAATGACCAAATCGTCTTTTGAATCATTTCCTTTTCGGATATATACCAATACTGAATTCTCAGCATCGTTATAATCAATCCATTCGAAGCCTTCACCAGAGAATTGTTTTTCGTACAATGCAGGCTCTTTTCTGTACAATGCGTTAAGGTCCTTGATTAAAGACTGTACACCTTTATGAGGATCATATTGTAATAAATGCCAATCTAAACTCTCTTGAAAGTTCCACTCTTCGCTTTGACCAAATTCCGCACCTTGAAACAAAAGATTGGTTCCTGGGTGCGTAAACATGTACGAATAGAGCAGCCTTAGATTAGCAAAACGTTGCCACTCATCACCAGGCATTCTTCCTAAAATAGATCGTTTGCCATAGACGACTTCATCATGGCTTAGAGGCAGCATAAAATTCTCGGTAAACGCATAGGTCATACTAAAGGTTAAATCGTTTTGATGATGCCTTCTATAAATAGGTTCTTTGGAGAAATACTGTAACGTATCGTGCATCCATCCCATCATCCATTTCATTCCAAAGCCTAAGCCACCCAAATAGGTAGGTTTAGACACCATCGGAAAAGATGTCGATTCTTCGGCTATGGTCTGTACATCTGGAAATGCACTATAAACGGCTTCATTCATTTCGCGCATAAACGAAATGGCTTCCAAATTTTCACGACCTCCAAACATATTGGGTTCCCATTCCCCATCTTCTCTACTATAATCCAAGAATAGCATCGACGCCACGGCATCTACCCTAAGTCCATCGGCATGATACTGATCTAGCCAAAATATAGCATTACTAATCAAAAAAGATTTGACTTCATTACGTCCATAATTAAAGATCAAGCTCTTCCAATCCGGGTGATAGCCCTTTCTGCGATCTGGATGTTCGTATAATGCTGAACCGTCAAAAAATCCTAGACCATGTGCATCTTCTGGAAAGTGAGATGGTACCCAGTCTAAAATAATTCCGATGTCATTTTGATGGAGCTTATCTACTAACAGTTTAAACTCTTCAGGATATCCAAATCGCGATGTGGGCGCATAATATCCCGTTAATTGATAACCCCAAGACGGATCGAATGGATACTCCATGATGGGCATTAATTCTACATGCGTAAAATTCATGTCTTTGACATAGGCCACCAATTCGTCTGCCAGTTCAGTATAAGATAAAAATCTGTTTTCCTCAACTTGTTTTTTCCAAGACCCTAAATGCACTTCATAAACGGAGAAAGGTGCGTCGATAGCATTGCGGTCTTTACGGTTTTGCATCCAATTATTGTCTTCCCAGCTGTAATCATCTTCCCAGACTATTGAAGCCGTATTTGGCGGATGCTCACATCTTCTGGCATAAGGATCTGCTTTTTCTGTCTTGACATCATTGTGATGACTGTGGATTTTATATTTGTATGTACTGCCTTTACCAACTCCCGGTATAAAGCCTTCCCAAATACCGCTTTCGTCCCATCTTACTCTTAATTTGTGGTCGCCTTCCAACCAGTAATTAAAATCACCTACGACAGAAACAGACTTTGCGCTCGGCGCCCAAACTGCAAAATAAGTCCCTTCTACGCCATTAACCGTAGTGATGTGCGAACCAAATTTTTCATATAATCGATAATGCTTCCCTGATTTGAATAAGTTAATATCAAAATCCGTAAATAAACTGTGTGCAATTACTTCTGCCATAAATCTAGTGGTTGATAATATTTGAAATCCCTTTTAGGGGAATAACTGCCCATCTTGGACGGGAATTGAGTTCATAACCTAGCTCATAAACTGCTTTCTCAAGCAACGCATACTTTAATAAAAAGATGCGTTCTTGTTGATATCCAATATTAATATTAGCATCTTTTATGAGTTGAACGTATGTCCCTAAAAAGACATTTTTTAAGTAACGGTATAAAACCTCACCTGCTTCAAAAAGTTGTTCTTGGCTATGTTTATACGTATCAATATTATTGAATATTGTCGCATAGATTGCATAGTGAAAAGACCTAAACAATCCAGCAACATCCTTTAATGGGGGTTGTTTTACTTTTCGGTCTTGAATGGTACTTTCCGGCTCTCCTTCAAAATCGATAATATAAAAATCATCATCTTTTACCAATACCTGACCCAAATGGTAATCACCATGTACACGAAGACGTTCGCCTCTTAACTGAGTCCAGTCAAAATTCACAAAACGCTTTCGCACTTCGTTTTTCTTTTCTAAAAATTCCTCAGCTAATTCTAAAGCCAATCCATCTAATTTGTGAAGATTATTTTCTACTGAATTCAACCGGTTTTGAAATTGATACAACAATCTATTCTTTAACCAAACCGTATAATCACCGTTAAAGCGCGTCGGCTCGAATGCTGTATCTTCAAATTCGGATCCTAAGGCTATGTGCATTTCTGCGGTACGTTCTGCCAATTTTTGGACTTTGATAAACAGATTTAAACCAACCCAATCTATAATTTGTGGTGGAATATCGGATATGCTCAAGCGGTGAAATCTTTTAGAAATAGGAAGGCCTTGTATATCGATAGATTTTTGCTCTAAATTTAAAAACACCTTATGTATCTCTTTGAGAAAGTAATCAAAAGCATCACCATCATTAGGCACTAATTCTTGCATTAACCCAATGGTAATATTGACGCCCTCATGATCCTTAATTTGAATGCTACCTAAATAGCCCGGAACATTTTTAAAGCCCTTTCGTTCTGAAAGAAAACGACTCATTTCATAATCGGGATTACGATCGGGATAAATGCGTCTGAAAAATTTTAAAACACAAGTATCATTGTAAATTATGGATGTATTGCTTTGCTCCAATCCCATAAAACGAGAGGACTCGTAATCCGTATCCTCAAAAAGATGGCTTTTGTAATACTGAACACGCGTCGTATCGTTTGGTACTGCTGTTCTAATGCGCTCATAAACAACACGACGAAACGCTTCTAGATTAATGGCGTCAATTATGAAACCCTCATGGTTTTGTATGCTGATGGGTAGGATTCTATCGTCTTTTGCAAAATTTTCGTCCGTGACAAAAGCGATTGGTAAAAAATAATTTTGAAAAAATGCTTCATAGAAATTTACTTCCAAAATTAGCCCATAGTAAACTTCTTCTTTATTCTGAATTCTAAAATATTCGGATAATTCAATGTATTTTAATTTACTGCTCTTACCGCCATACCAGCGCTGTCTGACGATGTAATCTTCCAAAACCTCTGATAAAAAGATTTTTACAAAATCTTTATTTTCCATGAGTTCTTCCCAAGGCACATCAAAATTAAACGGTGCTTGCTGAAGTTTGGTTGTTTTGGTTGGTTGCTTAGCCATCTACTATTTATTTATCTTAAAGATATGAAATGGTAAAGTGGGATGCAACTCTACAAAGTTCCATTCGTTATACCAATTATAGCTGCTTTCTGTAACTAAATCGCTTACAGTAATTTGATGACCTTGATGCACACCTAATTCACTCAGGGGCAGTTGTACCGTACCTTGTTGCACATAATGGTGATCTAAACTCACAATAATTAAAAGTTCATCGGTCTTAGCATCATTCCATTTGTAGAACGCCATTAGGTTATCGTTTTCGATATGACAGAATCTAATATTATTGGTCTGCTGAAGTGCTTCATGCTGATGACGGATATGATTCACTCTTGAAATTATAGTCGTCAGCTTGTTTTGAATAAACCAATCATAATGCTTTACCTCAAATTTTTCAGACATGTAATATTCTTCTTTACCTGGAATCGCCTCATCAATCATTTGTTCAAATACAGGTCCGTAAATCCCTATATTTGAGCTTAATGTAGCTGCTAAAACATAGCGTTGAATATATTTTGACTCATTAGAAGCTTGTAGATGATATGGGTTGATATCTGGAGTATTCGGCCAAAAATTTGGACGCATATATTCCCGCTGGTCGGTCTGCGTCAATTCTGTCATATATTCAGTGAGCTCGTACTTTGTATTTCTCCAGGTAAAATAAGTATAAGACTGTGTATATCCTTGTTTGGCCAACTGTTGCATGACCTTGGGTTTTGTAAAGGCTTCTGATAAGAACAACACGTCAGGATGTTTCTTTTTCACTTCAGAAATAGCCCAATTCCAGAAATAATAAGGTTTTGTATGTGGGTTATCTACTCTAAATATATGAATACCACATTCTTCAATCCAGTAAAGTAAGATGTCCAAACACTCTTTCCAAAGATTCTTGTAGTCTTTACCTTCCCAATAAATCGGTAAAATATCTTGGTATTTCTTAGGTGGATTTTCGGCGTATTGCACCGTTCCATCTGGTCGCCATTTAAACCAGTCTGGATGGTCAGTAACCCAAGGATGGTCTGGCGCAGCCTGCAAGGCATAATCCATGGCCACCTCTAAATTAAGATCTTTAGCTTTTTGAACGAGCGCCTTAAAATCTTCAACAGTTCCTAATTGTGGATGTATATCTTTATGCCCACCATGTTTAGACCCAATGCCCCAAGCCGACCCCGAATCACCTTCCTTAGCATCCGTAGTATTGTTTCTACCTTTTCTATTGACTTCACCTATAGGGTGCACGGGAGGAAAATAAAGCGTGTCAAACCCCATATCTACGACGCGTTGCAATAAACGTTCACAATCCTTAAATGTGCCATGCTCGCCTGGTACTTCTGAAGACGATCTAGGAAAAAACTCGTACCAAGTACTAAACAGCGCTTTCTTGCGATCCACATAAACCTGCAATTCTTTAGATTCGTTTGCCAAATGTTTTTCAGGATACTTTACAAAAATATCGTGTAGCTCTGAACTAACAGCTTCTTTGATTGCCTCATCATACTTAGTTTCATCCCCAAAAGCATGGATGCAGAATTCAAGATATTGCTGCTCTTCTTTTGTCGCTTTCTTTACTAAGGGCTTTAAGTATGTAATACCCTCTAGAAGTTCGGATTTAACATGCTGATCGTCATCAATTTTGCGCTCTATTCCATGCTGCCAATTTAAGGCATGATCTACCCAACCTTGAACTTTGTAACTGTAAAAGCCTTGTTTTTCTACTGTAAATGCAGCTTTCCATTCGTCATTAACGACATGGTACATTCGGGCTTCATTCCATTTTTTAGCATTTTCATGCTTGAACAAAACGGAAGCCGCAATAACATCGTGTCCATCTACGACCACATGTGCATCAACATTTACAACTTCGTTTACAATTCGTTTTATGAAAAACTCTCCGCAGTTAATTTGAGGTTTCACTGCGTCAATAACTACTCGCTTTTGGTTATACATAGTTTCGGTTGATTGTTAATTACAGCACGAAAGTACTATAGAATATTGACATATAAAAAGAGGATATGACCAGCCCAGGTACTACAACGTTTGAATTGGATAACTATTTAAAAAACAACTAAAAATACCTACTGAATAATGGTTTTTGAAGGAATTATAGCGTCCTTTTTCACCACGACTATGCCATCTTTTACCAAATAACTATCCGTCTCAACATCCTTAAGATGTTTACCCCCATTTATTCGAACGTCATCCCCAATTCTGCAATTTTTATCTAGAATGACATTTTTTATAAAACACCGCTCCCCTATTCCCATAAAAATACTAATCTTATGTTTCTCAACTTCTTCTAGGGACTCATAGTGATCATTACCCATCATATAGCAATTTATCACTGTAGATTCAGCGCCAATTCTAGAGCGTATTCCGATAACAGAACGCTCAATTTTAGCCGCATGGATTAAGCATCCCTCAGAGATGACGGTTCTGTCTAATAAGGTGCCGGAAATTTTTGATGTAGGTAAAATTCTGGCATTTGTATAAATACGTTGTGTATTATCATAAAGGTTAAACTTTGGGATTTCGTCCGTCAAGCCTAAATTGGCTTCAAAGAAAGAATCAATATTCCCTATATCCGTCCAATAGCCTTCAAACTGATAGCTTAGTGTTTTATGCTTCTCTATGGCATCGGGAATGATCTCCTTACCGAAATCGACCTTATTGGGTTCTTCCATAAGTTCCACCAGCAAATCCCGATTAAAGATATATATACCCATGGACGCTAAATAATGCCTCCCTTCGCGCTTCATGTCATCACTAACAGGAGAGGTCCATTCTGGCAGCAAAGAGGCATCCGGTTTTTCTATAAAAGACTTTATAATACTGTTATCGTCTGTTTTTAGAATTCCAAACGCCGTAGCGTCTTTTGCATTTACGGGTTGCGTCGCTATAGATATTTCAGCACCGCTTTTTTCATGGGCTTCTATCATTTCGTTAAAATCCATTTGATACAACTGATCCCCTGAGAGGATGAGCACATACTCAAAATCGTGTTGCAATAAATGGTGCATACTTTGACGTACAGCGTCAGCCGTCCCTTGAAACCACTTGTCGCTGTTTATGGTTTGTTCTGCAGCCAGGACATCGACAAAAGCCGAACTAAAAAAGCTAAAATGATAGGTGTTTTTTATATGCCTGTTTAAGGATGCCGAATTAAACTGTGTCAACACATACATACGTTTTACGTCCGAGTTAATACAGTTGGATATGGGTATATCCACTAATCTATATTTACCGGCAATAGGCACGGCAGGCTTTGATCGATTTTCAGTTAAAGGGTAAAGCCTCGATCCTTGACCGCCCCCGAGAATAATGCTAATTACTTTTTGATTAATCATTGCATCTATGTTAACGATTTATAAATATCTACGGTTTGTTTTGCTATGGCTCTCCAATCAAAAAAGTCCTCAACGCGTCGTCTTCCATTTTTAGCCATTTTATCTCTTAATACCTTATCCGATGTCAGTGTATTGATACCATTGGCCAAATCTCTCGAAAATTGATCCGGATTTACGGGTTCGAAAGGTGCAGACGACTGCTGCTCGAGCTGAACTAGCAATCCGGTTTCACCTTCAACCACCACTTCTTTTATGCCTCCAACGGCACTTGCCACTACAGCGGTCTCACAAGCCATGGCTTCTATATTGATAATTCCAAAAGGCTCGTAAATCGACGGACAACAAAATATATCGGCATGCGAGTACAATTGAATCACATCTTTTTTATCCAGCATTTTGTCAATCCAGAAGATATTATCCCTATGCTTTGAAGCCTCAGCCACAGCGGTTTCCATTTCTTTGGCAATCTCTTTAGTATCAGGTGCCCCAGCACATAGAACGATTTGCGTTTCGGCATCTATATATTTTATGGCATTCACCAAATGAATAATTCCCTTCTGTCTTGTAATTCTCCCAACAAAGAGCACATAGGGCTTGGATTGGTCTATACCATAGGTCTCTAAAACATCGGTTTCATCAACAACGACGTATTCTTTTAAATCTATGCCATTATAGACCACTTTGACCTTATCTTCATCGACATCGAAATGCTTCAACACATCGTCCTTGGTTTCCTCCGAAACCGCAATTAGACAGTCTGCCATTTCAATTGCTGTTTTTTCCAACCAAGAAGACGCATCGTAACCTCGCCCTAGCTGTTCGCGCTTCCAAGGTCTTAATGGCTCCAAGGAATGTGTTGTTACAACCAATGGCGTACCATAGCATAATTTGGCCATTATTCCGGCGAAATGCGAATACCAAGTATGGCAATGCACAACATCTGCATCGATAGCATCAGCATTCATATGCAGGCCTGTGCTTAAGGTTTTAAATACGGACTTTAACCTCTCATCACTGTTTGCAAATAGTCCATCAATAAATGGATATCCCTTTACGCTTACTTGGTCACCTTGAATATCCTGATCTCCAAAAGCTCTAACTTCGACCTTTATAAGCTCGGCTAATTCTTTAGCTAAATATTCAACATGTACACCTGCACCACCATAGACATAGGGCGGGAATTCTCTTGTAAGAAATAATACTTTCATGGACTCCTGTTTAGGAAGAAAATTACTTTAACAAATCAAACTGTAAAATAACGAAATAATGTGATTTTACCAGCTATAAAAGCAAATTACTTAACAAAAACATAAACTTTAACGATTTCGTAATTTCCGATGGTTGCTAACGACAAAACAATCAGTCAAAAATTTGTAATTTTACCATATGAAAAAGATTTTAGCATTTGCATTTGCGGCAGTACTATTTAGTTGCAATAGTACCGCTCAAAAAAAAGACACCAACAAAAAAGAATCCTATCCAATTACAAAAACCGAAGCCGAATGGAAAGATCAGCTTTCGGAAGAGCAGTATTACATTTTGCGCAGGGCTGGAACTGAAAGAGCTTTTACCGGAGAATACTGGAACAATAAGAAAAAAGGAATCTATTATTCTGCTGCAACTGGTCAGCCTCTATTTAGCTCTGAGCACAAGTTTAAATCGGGTACGGGTTGGCCTAGTTTTTATAAACCAATTGACGAAAATGCTGTCGAAGAATTGGTTGATAGAAGTCATGGCATGGTTAGAACTGAAGTCGTCGATAGCGGAAGTGGTTCACATCTAGGGCATGTATTTAATGATGGTCCAGAACCAACAGGATTAAGGTATTGCATGAACTCTGCTTCTTTACTATTTGTTGCTGATGGCGAGGAATTGCCTGAAATCGTAAAAGAATGGAGTGAAAAATATGGGAACTAAATCAATATCATAAGCTGATATAAATTTAAAGTTTGTTCCTTAAGGGAATAAGACACCGTCTTTTTTAACGAAATAGTGCTATAAATTCAAACTATAATAGCGTATAGTTTTTATGAATTTATAGCACTATTTTTAGTTATAATTTTAAGTTTATGGAAAACTCTTATCTAACTAGTGCGATCAAACAATTTAGCTACTACAAGAGCCTCGGTGACAAAACCATCGGACAATTAACATACGAGGATTTAAAAAAGGAATTTGCTGAAGATTCTAACTCAGTTGCAATCATAGTCAAACACATGGTCGGGAACATGTTAAGCCGCTGGACCAACTTTCTAACTGAAGATGGTGAAAAAGAATGGCGGTATCGCGATGATGAGTTTGTGGATACTCTTAATTCAAAAGACGCTATCATTAATTCTTGGGAGAAGGGATGGAATTGCCTATTCAACGCTATTAGGCCACTTTCTACAAGTGATTTAGAAAGGGTTATTTACATAAGAAATCAAGGCCATACGGTAACAGAAGCCATCAATAGACAGATGATGCACTATGCCTATCATACGGGGCAAATTGTATTCTTAGGGAAGATCATAAAAGGAAAAGATTGGCAATCGCTCTCCATTCCGAAGGGCAAATCAAAAGCTTATAATTCGGAAAAGTTTTCTAAGGATAGAGCGAAAAGACACTTTACGGATGACCTCTAGAATTAACTTGTGATAAGCCATTGGAATAAGTACCGTCCGTTGGCTTAGATTTCAATTCCGAGGCTTCTTTATTGTGTTTGGAATTTGTTACTTTTGTACTCTCAAAAATTCAACTAAAAAACTTACGCATGAGTAAATACGATATTATTGTATTAGGAAGCGGTCCTGGTGGTTATGTTACAGCTATTAGAGCTTCCCAATTAGGATTTAAAACTGCTATTGTCGAAAAAGAAAGTCTAGGTGGTGTTTGTTTAAATTGGGGCTGTATCCCAACTAAAGCACTTTTAAAATCCGCTCAAGTTTTTGAATACCTCAAGCATGCTGAGGATTATGGCTTGAAGGTTAAAGATGCTGAACATGATTTTGATGCTGTTGTAAAACGAAGTCGAGGTGTTGCAGATGGTATGAGTAATGGCGTGAAGTTCTTAATGAAAAAGAATAAGATCGATGTTATAGAAGGCTATGGAAAGGTAAAACCAGGCAAAAAAGTTGAGGTCGATGGTAAGGATTATGAAGCAGATCATATCATTATTGCTACTGGAGCACGTTCTCGCGAGTTACCGAGTTTACCTCAAGACGGTAAAAAGGTTATTGGTTACAGACAGGCAATGACTTTAGACAAACAACCAAAGAAAATGATTGTTGTGGGGTCTGGCGCCATTGGTGTTGAATTTGCCTATTTCTACAACTCCATGGGAACCGAAGTCACCATTGTCGAGTACATGCCAAAAATTGTTCCTGTTGAGGATGACGAAGTATCAAAGCAACTCGAACGTAGTTTCAAGAAATCGGGCATAAAAATTATGACCTCGGCAGAAGTGACTTCTGTAGATACCTCTGGTAAAGGTGTCAAAGCAACTGTAAAAACCAAAAAAGGAGAAGAGGTTTTAGAAGCCGATATTGTATTATCTGCGGTTGGTATTAAATCAAATATCGAAAATATTGGGCTTGAAGACGTTGGTATTGCAGTGGACAGGGATAAAATCTTGGTCAACGATTACTACCAGACCAACATTCCTGGTTATTATGCCATAGGAGATGTGACACCAGGTCAGGCTTTGGCTCACGTAGCCTCAGCAGAAGGTATACTATGTGTTGAAAAAATAGCTGGGCATCATGTTGAAGCCCTAGATTATGGCAATGTTCCTGGTTGTACTTATTGCTCGCCAGAAGTGGCTAGTGTTGGTTTAACTGAAGCCCAAGCCAAAGAACAAGGCTATGATATTAAAGTTGGTAAGTTCCCGTTCTCTGCGTCAGGTAAAGCCAGTGCAGGTGGAAACAAAGAAGGCTTTGTAAAAGTTATTTTTGACGCTAAGTACGGCGAATGGCTAGGTTGCCATATGATTGGTGCTGGTGTTACTGATATGATAGCAGAGGCCGTGCTAGGTCGTAAACTAGAAACTACAGGTCATGAAGTCTTAAAAGCTGTTCATCCACATCCAACGATGAGTGAAGCCGTTATGGAAGCTGTTGCAGATGCTTATGATGAAGTTATTCATTTATAAATTATTTAAAAAATTAGACCGTTAGATATTAAAATGCGATTCAAATGAATCGCATTTTTTTTAGAACTTATAGCCTAATCCTATATTAAATGAGCGCCTTTTTCCATAAATTGACTCGACATTAACACCTTGAAAAATCGGGAATTGGTCGGTTAAACCTAGAATATAACGCATATCAGCAAACCAATGTGAATTAATGTTGTATTGTACACCAAAAAGTAAGGATGCTCCCCAACGTTTGTTTCTAGACTCTTCATTTAACGTTTTTTGTTCGAAAGAAAAGTCTAGCTGTGGTCCTGAAAAGATTTCAAACTTATCAGCAATCCTATATTTTAATAATAATGGAAGTTGCAAGGTCGAAGATCCTGAATAATTGTAATTTATTTCTATTTGAAGCGCCAATTTTTCTGATAGCGACCGTTCAAGAAATAAGCCACCATAATAGCCGTGTCCACTTGGATTTTGACCAGTAGAATTTATAGTATAATTGTTATACCCTATTCTTACTCCAAAATCATAAGTTTTTGATTTAGCTTCTGTAACTTCTTGTGCTAGTCCATTAGAAATAGAAAATAGTACGACTACTGAAAATAAAAAGTTTTTCATAATTGATTGGTGTTAGAATTAATATTGACAAACCTAACTATGTCAAATGTTAATTAGTACCAATCAAATCATAATCAAACCGAAAAAAAAGGTTAATTGTGTGTGAAAAAGGCCTGATATTTTATGATAAAAATAACGTGCAGTTTACAACCTATAGCCCAAACCAAGAAATAGTACGTTAGGAGAGAGTTCTTCAAAACCAATAGTATATTTCATGTGCATATCCAAATTGGTAGTAAAATTATAAGCCAAACTCATATCTACCCGCACCTTGAATTTATTTGAAAAAAAGTCAAAAAAGTAGTTCAGACTAGGGCCTACAAGAATATGGAAGTCTTTATTGATATCGTATTCCAAATAAATAGGAGCATTTAAAAATTGAAAATCCCTGATATGAATGTAAAGCAATTCTGGCTGAAGATGTAGTTTATCTTCGAACTTCATATCAAGAAAAACGCCACCATAATAACCGATTTCTTCACTTGGATTCGTTCCAAAGTCACCTTCAACCACTTTAAAAAAGGTAATATTTAGGCCTCCTTTTATACCAAAATCAGTTTGAGCATATATATGACTAAATGCAATGACAAAAATGAAAAGTAAAACCGCTTTTTTCATCCTATTTAATAAAGCTTTCTATTGCTAGGTCGTAACTCTTAAGTCCAAAACCAAGGATGACTCCTTTAGCATTTGGTGATATAAAAGATTGATGTCTAAACTCTTCCCTAGAAAAGGTATTGGAAATATGTACCTCTACTACAGGCGTTTCAACAGCTTTTACAGCATCGCCTATACCAACGGAAGTATGCGTATAAGCGGCCGCATTAAGGATGATTCCATCATAGTTAAAGCCTGTTTCTTGTATCTTATCTATAAGCTCCCCTTCGATATTAGATTGATAATAATCTATTCGTACATTACTATACTTTGATTGCAATACTAGGAGGTAATCTTCAAATGTTTGGCTGCCGTAGATCTCTGGTTCGCGCTTACCCAATAAATTGAGATTTGGGCCATTAATAATGATAAGTCGCTTCATAAAGTAAAGATATTAAAATATGTGTATAAAAAAACCGAAGCTATTAACTTCGGTTTTTTTAATTCAATTATGGAATTCTTCTAGTTGAAGAAAATATTAAATCCGATGTTAACACCAAAAACATTGAAGTCTCCATCACCTGCATCTTCGTTTAATCCAATACCATAACGGATACCTGGTTCAATACTCACATTGTCTGCTACAAACCATGCATAACCTGCTTGTAAACCTACCCATAGAGGAGATACGTCATTTCCTGACGAACCATTAACATCGACTCCAACAGGGAATTGGCTCGCCACATAATACTTAGCACCTAATTTCCAGTTAAATGTACCATCAATGCCATCGATACCAAGATCTGAGTATCCAAGACCAGCTTTAACGGCTAAGTCGTCAATTACAAAGTAGCCTGCTTCACCTCCAACAGACCAAGCTGTAGTACCATCAATAGATCTTAATGAAAAACCTGTATTGGACGTAGAAGATTCACCAAAGCCAGTATTGATTTCGACCAACCAAGTACCTTCTGAAGTTTGGCCACCTTCATCATCCTGTGCATTTAAGTTTGTAAATCCGAACACTGCAACTGCAGCCATAAGTAATAATTTTTTCATTTGTTTCAAGTTTATTTAAAATTTAATTTGGACGGCAAATCTAAGTCATGAATTATTAACTCATATATACAATTATGTTAAATTTTTTGACTTTTTATCGATTAACAAACATTATTAATCGACAAAATGCAAAAATAAGCCCTACTTTACCTATTAAATCAAAGGCTATTGAGAACTATAAAGGCTTTAATATTATGGAGAAAAAAACCGAAGCAAGTTGCTTCGGTTTTACTTTTAAATGGATTGTATTAGGGCCCTAGTCGAGACCGAACTCTACCCCAGCACTAATGATATCCCAAGAACCACCGTCCACGCTTACGCCTCGGTAAGCTGCAACGATATCTATAGCTTCAGAAACACTGTACTGAACTCTTGGTGAATAGTAAAAACCACCGTCATTACCATCATTGATACCAATAGCATAACCAAGATCCGCACCTAAAGTGAAATCTGGAGCCACCTCAAAACGACCAGAAGCCGCCACAGGAATAAACTGTACATCGTCTATTTCTACTGTAACACCTAGAATTTCGATTTCATCACCAAATGAATGTGAATAACCAGTGGTAACACCAGCATCGAATTTGTCAGAGACTTCGAATAAATATCCTAAATCCACGGCAATAGCAAAAGTTGCCGCATCACCAGCATCCCCGATTGGAAGTCCTCCACTAAGTCCTGCTCTAAATTGTCCTTGTGCACTTACCGATGCAAATGCTAATACTGCAAACGCAGCGAAAATTAATTTTCTCATAATCTTTTAAGTTTTAAAATTGATTAATACAAACTAAAGTCTTTTTTTTGAAATAATAAAGTTTCTAGGCCCAGTTATTAACAATTTTGTAAACATTTTTTTATAAAGTATTGATAAATAGTATTTTAAACATATGGTTATTAACAATTTTTTATGAAAATCGCATAGATTGTGTAGTCATTTTAGTACATTTGAGTACATTTAGTACACCTAAAGTATGAATTGGTCGCAAGCCATAACAGATTATCAACACTATCTAAAAATTGAACGTGGACTCTCCAAAAACTCAATAGAAAACTATAGTTATGATATTAAAAAGCTCATAAAGCATCTCGAAGCACATAACATCAGTTGTTCACCCATTAGTATTGACAACGACATTATAAAACAATTCATTTATAAGATCTCAACCACCATAAAACCTCGATCTCAAGGTCGATTGATTTCTGGCCTGAGGAATTTCTTTGATTATCTGGTCTTTGAGAATTACCGAGAGTCCAATCCTATGGATTTAATCGAATCCCCGAAAATTGGAAGAAAGCTTCCCGATACCCTATCGGTTAGCGATATTGACTTATTAATCAATAACATCAACCTCAAATACGAGTACAATGGAATCAATTTAGGGGAACGCAATAGAGCCATTATAGAGACCTTATATAGTTGTGGCTTGCGTGTCAGTGAGCTTATTGAATTAAAGCTTTCCGATTTGTTTTTTGAAGAAGGGTTTATAAAAGTCACTGGAAAAGGGAATAAACAACGTTTTGTGCCCATTGGAGACACTACCCAAGGCTATATCCAAACTTGGAGAGGGTATAGAAATGATATTGCTATTGAAGCCAACTCAAAGGATATCTTATTCTTAAACTATAAGGGAAAAAAGCTTACGAGAGCAATGATTTTTACCATTATAAGACAACTGGTTGAAAAATCCGGTCTCAAAAAGACTGTGTCTCCGCATACCTTTAGGCATTCTTTTGCCACCCATTTATTGGAAAATGGAGCGGACTTAAGAGCCATTCAGATGATGTTGGGCCATGAAAGTATTACGACCACGGAAGTTTATATGCATGTCGATCGGTCTTACTTAAGCGATGTACTCAACAAATTCCATCCGAGAAAATAAAAAGGGCATTTTAAAAAAAATACCCCCTTTACAACACTTGAGTTAGTTATCTTTATTTCGCAATATTCACTGCTCTTGTTTCTCTAATTACCGTAACTTTTACTTGCCCTGGATAGGTCATATCCGTCTGAATCTTTTGGGATATTTCAAAAGAAAGGCTGGCTGCCCTATCATCAGAAACTTTTTCGCTTTCTACAATTACACGGAGTTCTCTACCCGCTTGAATCGCATAGGCTTTCTTAACACCGTTAAACCCAAACGCAACATCTTCTAAATCCTTAAGACGTTGTATATAGGAATCTAGAACTTGACGCCTCGCCCCTGGTCGCGCTCCGGAAATGGCATCACAAACTTGTACAATAGGTGATAACAAGGTGGTCATTTCTATTTCGTCGTGGTGTGCACCGATAGCGTTGCAGACTTCTGCTTTTTCACCGTGCTTTTCTGCCCACTGCATTCCAAGAATAGCATGTGGTGTTTCTACATCGGCTTCCGAAGATGGCACCTTACCTATATCGTGTAATAGACCGGCACGCTTCGCCAATTTTGGATTTAGCCCAAGTTCTGCCGCCATGACCCCACAGAGTTTAGCAACTTCTCGGGAGTGCTGCAGTAGGTTTTGTCCGTAGGACGAGCGGTACTTCATTCTTCCTACCATCTTAATTAATTCTGGATGCAAGCCATGAATGCCAAGATCGATAACCGTGCGTTTTCCGACTTCAATAATCTCCTGTTCTATTTGTTTTGTTGTTTTCCTTACCACTTCTTCAATTCGAGCAGGATGTATTCTTCCGTCCGTGACCAATCTATGCAGTGATAGACGTGCTATTTCTCGTCTCACCGAATCAAAACAAGATAAAATAATGGCTTCGGGTGTATCATCAACAATAATTTCTACACCAGTAGCAGCTTCAATGGCTCGTATATTACGACCTTCTCTACCAATAATTCTACCTTTAACATCATCGGATTCGATATTAAAGACCGATACGCAATTATCTATGGCCTCTTCAGTGCCTATACGCTGTATGGTATTTATGATGATTTTCTTTGCTTCTTGTTGTGCCGTTAACTTAGCTTCTTCTAGCCGGTCTTGAACAAAAGCCATAGCATCAGTTTTTGCTTCTTCCTTAAGCGATTCTACCAATTGCTCTTTGGCTTCTTCTGCAGACAATTGAGATATGACCTCCAGTTGTTTTATTTGACTCTTGTGGGCTTTTTCGACCTCCACCTTTTTCTTGTCTAAAAACTCCAGTCTAAAATTATAATCCTTTATTTTATCTTCTAGGGATTGACTGGACTTTTTGGCCTTAGATAATTCATTAGAAATTTGAGATTCTTTGTCTCTAATACGTTTTTCGGCTTCGGCCATTTTCTTGTCCCGAGATAAAATGACTTTTTCGTGCTCCGCCTTAAGCTCTATAAACTTTTCCTTGGCCTGAAGAATTTTATCCTTTTTTAGCGCTTCAGCATCTACTTTTGCTTGTTTCAGTATAGATTTTGATTCACTCTCTGCATTGGAGATGAGTTTTGATACTTTCCCTTTCTCAAGAGACTTGGCTATGATATAGCCGAGTATTAGTCCTAATACTACCCCCCCAACAATATATAAAATTGTGTTAGTGTCCATTATAGTTATTTAGTTTAGTATATAAAAAAAGCCTACATCAGTTTTGGATTCTGTATAAACTCCTTAAAAACAAGTTTAGGGCTAACAAACTGATCAAGGATCCACTCGAGATACTGAGTTACTGAAATAAATTCAGCATAAACAGCACTAGTGGCTTGCTTTTACAATTTCAACTCACCCTTTTTAAAGAATTAACGTTGAGTTTATCAAAAAATATAACTAATGTAGGCAGTAACCTTTTAATATTTTAAAGAACTTACGAGTTAAATATGATTGCTCAAAAGATCGTTTAGCGCTTCTAACTTCTGCTGAACTTCTTCATTGACATATTCTTTATCTATCGACTTTTGCTCTACTTGAGCTGCAAACTGAAGGGCGCACATGGCCAGTACATCTTGCTTATCTCTCACAGAGTAATTTTGCTCAAACTGTCCTATCATAGCCTCAATCTTCTTCGTGGCTTTTCTCAAACCTTCTTCTTGTTTTGGGTTAATCGTCAATGGATATACCCGATTAGCAATTGAAAGCTTGATTTTTAACTGATCTGACATTTAGTCTAATTTACGACTTTATTCTGAGAGTTGACCTATACAATGATCAATATCTCTAATAAGTGCATTTATTTTGAGCTTAGTTTCTCGTTTATTTTCGTCACTACCAAGCATTGAATTTGCAATTTTGAGTGTTTGATATTTGTCGGCCCAAGAAGCAATTTCTTCTTGCTGCTCTAAGAGTTTTTTTTGTTGCTGTTCTAACTGTTCAGAGAGCTTGGCATTTGTTTGCTTTAAGACCTCTTGCTTATGTAAAACCTTACTAATCTTATTCTCTAAAGCGTCAACAATGTCTTCTATTTTACTCATTAAAGTAATTCAATACTACCGAAACAAAGTTAACATACCAAATGAAAAAACACAATTCTTTTACAATTATTTTTGATTGGCATAACATTAGCAGAATTAAAACGTTCAGAAAAATAATACAGTTTTTGAGTTTGCAAATTTTAATCAAATTGATATTTTAGCTACATCGGCATTCTATATGAAAAAGATTCTTATTCTTTTATTAATTACATGTTCTTTGCAGGCTCAATCCGAGTACCCGCAGGACTATTTTAAAAATCCTTTGGATATTACTTTGGTACTTTCTGGTACGTTTGGTGAACTTCGTTCCTCGCATTTTCACGCAGGCTTGGATTTTAAAACGCAGCAGAAAGAGGGACTTAAGGTATATACCTCAGCCGAGGGTTATGTGAGCCGAATCAAGATATCCCATTATGGTTACGGAAAGGCACTCTATATTACACACCCCAATGGTTATACTACTGTATATGGGCATCTCCAAAAATTCTCAGAACGCTTGGAGAAATACATTAAAGAATGCCAGTACGAAAAAGAAAGTTATGAAGTAGAGGTTTTTCCTAGTTCTGAGGAATTGTTGGTCGCCTCAAATGAAGTTATCGCATATTCAGGAAATACAGGAGGTTCTGGCGGTCCACATTTACACTTTGAGATCAGGGATAATCTAGAACGTCCCATCAACCCCATGCTTTTTGGTATAGACGTCAAAGACACTAAAGCACCCTTTGTATCTGCAGTTTATGCTTACCCCAAAGATGAGCATGCCGTCATTAATGGTAAAAATGAGCGCGTACCACTTCGGTTAATTCCACAGAAGAATGGAAGCTACGAGGTCGAAAAGATTTCGGCTTATGGCCACATTGGCTTTGGGATTACGTCTTACGACAAACAAGATTTGGCTCCAAATAATAATGGTTTAAGTAATATTCAAACATTTTTTAACGGCAATAAAAGCTTAGAAATAGACTTTAGAAGATTCAGTTTTGACGAATCCAAGCATATTAAGCGATTAATAGATTATGCCTACTATAAGGAGAAGAAATCCAGAATTCAAAAATTATTCATTGAAAAAAACAATCCGCTAAGCCTATATAAAGATGCCTATGATAATGGATATGTACGCATAGAAGACAGCACATCATCGGTGTATAAAATCAGGATACGCGATTATAAAGGGAATGAAACTTGGGTGAATGTTCCTATTAATGGAAAACATGAAAAAGTAGGTATCGATCCATATGAGGTAATTTTAAATAAAACGCTCATAAGTGTAAATGAGCCAACAACCCTAGACGAAGGGAATGTTATGGTGGATTTTTATAAAAACACTGTCTATGATGATGTACATATCGATTTTAAGGTCAATTCCGATACACTTTATCTACATAAGGACAATATTCCGCTCCAAAAGAATTTCTATATCCATTATGATTTAAGTAATTATAAATCCGAACATTTAGATAAGGTATATATTGCCAGAATGTATGGTTTTTACAATAGACCAAGCTATGTTTCGACAAAACGCAGAGGAAATGTCTTAAGCGCTCGAAGCAAGACCTTAGGGACCTATGCCCTAGCTATGGATACTATTGCCCCTACGATTAAACCCATCAACTTTCAGAATAAGAAATGGTTAAGCAAATATCGCTATCTAAAAGTGAAAATTGACGATGACCTTTCGGGAATCAGCAAATATAGAGCTACGGTCAACGGAAAATGGATATTGATGGAGTACGATTATAAAACCAAGATGCTCGTACACGATTTTAATGATAATATCGTTAAAGACACAAAGAACGATTTAAAGATAATTGTTACCGATAATGTTGGAAATAGTTCTACATTTGAAGCAACCTTTTTTCGAAAATAAAACTAAACTATTTGAAACGCTTACATTGTATTGTTCTACTTGGCTTGCTCGTTAGTGGGCTTTCCTTTTCGCAATCTGCCAAGATAAGAGGTGTTATCTTAGACCAGAATAATAATCCGATCGAAAACGTAAATATTAAAGCCAGTAGTGGCGAAGGTACAGCGAGTAATGAAAATGGATTTTTTGAACTAAAAATACCATCCGATACAGAAGTTACAGTAGAATTTACACATCTGGGGCACGAACGTGTGGTGGCAAAATTCAACCTGAAGAATGGACAGGAACTAGAGTACAATCCGGTAATGCTAGAAGGTGTAGAACAGATTGCTGCCGTAGTCATTAATTATAATACAAGGCAGTCTGTTGAAGGTGTGACCACTATTTCCCCTCAAACGATTAGGACGATAAAAGGAGCACAACCCGGCGTTGAAAACATTCTCAAATCACTACCCGATGTCAATATTTCAAATGAATTGAGTACACAATACTCGGTTCGCGGGGGAAATTTTGATGAAAACTTAGTATATGTCAACGAAATTGAAGTCTATAGACCATTCTTAATACGTTCGGGAAATCAAGAAGGCTTAAGTTTTGTGAATACCGATTTGGTGCAAAATGTGGATTTTTCTGCGGGTGGTTTTCAAGCAAAGTATGGTGACAAATTATCTTCGGTTTTAGATATTACCTATAGAAATCCTGTTAATTTCGGAATTAGAACCGACTTAAGTCTATTGGGCGGGAGCATTGCTGCCGAAACGATTTCTAAGGATGGGAAATTTTCGGGTATAGCCGGTGTACGCTACAGAGACAATAGCCTAATATTAAACAATCTAGAAACCGAGGGTAATGTTGAACCTGTTTTTGCAGATGCACAAACGTACCTAACCTATCGTTTTTCAGATAAATTTCATTTAAATTTTCTGGGTAATATCTCTTTAAATGAATATAAGTTTCAACCCGAAAATCGCCAGACTAATTTTGGGACGCTTCAAGAACCCGTTGCCCTATTGGTGTTTTATGATGGACAAGAAGAAGACGAGTATTTTACATCCTTTGGGGCTTTTAAGGCCAACTACTTTGTCAATGAGGATTTAACCCTAAAAATTATTGGTTCGGCCTATCATACGACTGAGCAAGAGTATTTTGATATTTTCGCTCAATATCGTTTGGGTGAAGTCAACACCAACATAGGTGACGAAGATTTGGGAGACGTCGAATTTAGTGAAGGTATTGGTTCGCAACTAACGCATGCGCGTAATAATTTAGATGCTCTTATCATTAATGCTGAGCATCGTGGCGATTATAGAATTGATGAAGAGTCTACGGTTGAATGGTCTGTAAAATATACACATGAAGATATTAGAGATCGCCTTGTGGAATATGAGATTATCGATTCTGCGGGATTCTCCATTCGACCACCAAATTTTAGTATCCCCAATGAACAACCCTACGAGCCTTTTTCTGGACCATTAACCGCTTTCGAAAACATACGAAACACTAATGCTATAAAAATCGATCGACTTCAAGCTTTTGCACAGTATAGTAAGCGCACCGAGTGGGGTGATCATGACGTCTTTTATAATGCTGGGGTTAGAATTCATAACTGGACGGTAAACGTTGACGACACCGATATCCTTAATGAAGAAGGCGTTACCTCCGCTACCCAAACCGTATTTAGTCCTAGGGCGCAATTCGCCATTAAACCCAATTGGGATAAGGATATGCTCTTTAGAGTGGCCGGAGGTCTATACTACCAGCCTCCTTTTTACAGAGAGCTTAGAGATTCATCTGGTGTGGTACAACCTAATGTAAAAGCACAGAAATCATTTCATGTTGTATTGGGTAACGAATACAGTTTTGAGATTTGGGACCGCCCCTTTAAATTAGTTACCGAAGCCTATTACAAAGGATTGACCGATGTTAATCCTTATACTATTGAAAATGTAAGGATCCGCTATAGAGCTCGAAATAATGCCGAAGCTTATGCCTATGGTCTAAGTATGCGACTGAATGGTGAGTTTGTACCTGGAACGGAATCTTGGTTTAGTTTTGGATATCTTAAAACCGAGGAGAACATTGATAATCGCGGTTATATCTCGCGACCGACGGACCAGCGCTTAAAGTTTGGTGCCCTCTTTCAAGATTATGTCCCTAACATGCCGGATTTAAAGATGTATCTGAACCTTGTTTATAATACGGGAGTCCCTGGTGGTTCACCGAGTTATGCTGATCCCTATGATTTTCAGATACGCCTTCGCGATTACAGACGTGCCGACTTAGGTATTTCTCTAGAGCTCGTCAATCCTACCAAAACCTATAATAAACAATGGAAGAAAGCCTTTAAGGAGCTATCTATCGGTTTTGAGATTTACAACATGTTCAACAACCAAAATACGATTACCAATACTTGGGTGCGAGACGTATATACACAGCGTCAGTTTGCCATTCCTAACTTTTTAACGCCTCGAGTCTTTAATGTAAGATTGGCTGCCAAATTCTAATAGACTTTAGGTCAATCTCTCAAATTAGATCAAATTTTTAGCGAAACAGCCGAATTCCTCGTTGTATGGCCATTTGAGATGTATCAAAATTTATAAATTTGTAGATATCCCATTCCCTTTAGATTTTCCTACGCATTTACAGTATAAATTTTTAAAGCATGAAGTATTCCCTCATTACATGCCTATTACTCTGTTTTGGAGTGGCTTCTGCACAACTTAGTGTTCAAAATAATGCTTACATTTTTGTTAATGATCAGGTCCTATTCGTAACAGACGATGTCAACCTTGATGATAATGATTCAAAGATTTATCTGCGCAATGATGCACAACTCGTTCAAGGCACGGGAACGACTGGAAATTCTGGTACTGGTGAGTTAAGCATCTATCAAAACAGCGATGTTAACCAATTCGCCTATAACCTTTGGTGCTCTCCTGTTGGTAGCACATCTGCGAGCTCAGCAAACAATCCATTTAGGGTTAACCAAATTGATGATCCATTAGTCGCAACCCCTCTGCCTATTGACAGTGGGGATCCGACCTATACCAATAGCCTCAATGGAACGCCAAATATGACGACAACCACGCCAAGTCTCGTCATCTCTAGGAGATGGTTATACACCTTCGTAACATCTGACGAATATACAGAGTGGAATGCCATAAATGAAGTAACTGATGTTGCCCCTGGATTAGGCTTTACAATGAAAGGCATGGGTGATTTCGGGGCTACAGTTAGCCAAACATATGACTTTAGAGGAAAACCAAATAATGGTACAATTACCAACAGTATAGCCGCAGGTCAGTTAACACTTATAGGTAATCCCTATCCTTCTGCATTAGATTTAGCTGATTTTCTGTGGGATACCGACAATACTAATTTATTCGATATTGATCCACCATCTGCAAATACAACAGGTGTTGCCTATTTTTGGGAGCAAGATCCGGCAAACTCCGATTCGCACTTGACGGCGGATTATGTGGGTGGTTATGCCACTTTTACATGTACTGATCCTGGTTTAGGTGCTGTTGTAGAATCTTCTGTTAGGGCGACCTATATTTTCTATTTAACGGATGGAACACCTATAACACCAGATGTACCCCAAATGGGTCTAAGAGACGTGAGACGGTATCTACAGGTCGGCCAAGGGTTTATGGTCGAAGGTGCAGCCGGTATTCCAGGAGGTTCTCTTGTTTATGTAAAAAACAGTCATAGAGACTATGTCAAGGAAACCGATGCGAGCAGTAGTGATTTTTTCAGATCAAGTCATCAAAATAATGAAGCAGCAACTAGTCAATATGACGAGTACGGAAATTTTATTGTGCCCTCCGATTACAAAAGGTTTAGGTTAACCATTAGTTTTAACGAACTGTACTCTAGAGAGTTACTTGCCAATTTTCACGACACGGCTACGGACGGTTTTGATTACGGATTAGAAGCTAAACGACCTAGTGAATTGGCATCTGATGCTTATTGGATACAAAATGGGGATGATTATGTAATTCAAGCCAATGCTTTTGAAGTTGATTTGAAGATACCTTTGGTTATAGACATTGAAGAAGAGCAACCTCTAAGCTTGGGAATTTACGATGTACAGAACTTTGACGAGGATCAAGGTATTTATCTCTACGATGCAGCATATGATGTGTATCAAAATTTAAAAGAGCAAAATTATTTGATCAATATTGACCCTGGTCACTACACGGATCGATTTGAAATTGTTTTTACACCAAATCAGGTTTTAAGTACTAGCGACATCGAATTTAGGGACTTGACCATTCGACAAAACAATGATTTACGTCAATTATCTGTTATAAATCCTGATGGACTAGATATAAAATCTATTGAAATATTTGATATGACTGGTAAACGCATATATAATGCACTCTATGATTCCGTTTTAAATCGTTATGAATTATCCACTGTAGACTTGAGTGAGGGTATCTATATTGTAAACGTGACTTCAAATACCGACACGCTAAAATCAGAAAAGATCGTTGTTAACTAACGTCAGTTCGATATAAAAGTATTATTTAAATTCTGATAATTTTTTAATTAATGTTTTATGTCAGGTTGAGCGCAGTCGAAACCTATTTGGAAACTAAATTTTAAAAACCTTTCGACTGCGCTCAAGGTGACTTGCTATTATTTTATTAAAATAAAACAAGTTGCTTTTGAATTCTTACATCGAACTCGCATTAATTAAGCACTAACCACATCCTTTAATACCTCTACAACATAATCAATATCTTCTTTTGTAGTAAAAATACTGAAGGAAAAACGCACTGAAGGCTGCTTTAGCCGTTCATCATCCAATAACGCCGAGAGTACATGAGATTGCTGACTACTTCCACTTTGGCACGCACTGCCTTTGGAACAGGCAATCCCTTTTAAGTCGAGCTGGAATTGCAGCATAGCGGCGCGCTCTGGAGCCATTGGAAGACCTACATTAACCAAAGTATATGTACTTTTTTCTGAATCCTCACATCCGCCATTAAAGCTTACATCGGGTATCTGGGCTTTTAGCCTTTCAATAAAGTAGTTTTTTATCTCTGAGACATATCTCCGCTCTTGATCAAGGTTTTCGTAGGCTAATTTTAAGGCTTCATCCATACCTACTATATTATGTATCGCTTCTGTTCCAGCTCTGTAGCCTCTCTCCTGCTCCCCACCAAAGATTAAGGGCTTTAATCCCGACTCCTTTCTAACATAACAAAACCCAACACCTTTGGGTCCATGAAACTTGTGGGCACTAGCCGCTAAAAAATCCAGTGGTATTTCCTTTAAATCCAATTCAAAATGCCCTACGGACTGTACGCAATCGGAATGAAACAGAGCATCGTGACTTTTGCAAAGTTTGGCCACACGTTCAATATCTAAAATATTTCCAATTTCATTATTAATATGCATTAAGCTGACGATAGGCTTTTCGGCATTTTGTAATAGGGTTTCTAAATGCTCATAGTTGATCATTCCACAAGCATCCAGATTTACAAAACGCAATGAAATGCCATATTCGCTTTGTAATTGTTCAGCAGTGTGCAAAACAGCATGATGTTCGATTTTAGAAGTAATTATCTCCGTAGCACCCAAATCTCTAACGACACTTCTCAAGGCCAAGTTATCTGCTTCGGTACCTCCGGAAGTAAAGACAATTTCAGAAGCAGATACATTAAAATAGCTGGCTATGTTTTTCCTGCATTGCTCTAACAATCCCTTAGACGTGCGCCCAAAACTATGGGTTGAAGATGCATTGCCAAAATGATGTTTTAAAACCTCAGTCATGCGATCAATAACCTGTGGTCGTATGGCGGTTGTAGCCGCATTATCCAAATAAACTTGCTTCATGCTGCAAAAATATTGCAAATAAAATTATTTAGATAATGCTACGTTATAATTTTACAAATCATTTATTTTTGCTGAAAAAGTAAGTCTATGCGTCATCGATTTTACCTATTATTTTTATTCGTGTTGTTAACAACTTGTGACGATGGTGATATTATAAATATCACTTTGGAGTTTGATCAAGAATTGGAAAGATGTGACAATTTCGAAAATTTCTATTTACTATACGATACCAGAGAAGATCCAAACGAAGCCCTGATCCTTTCATTACCAAAGCCAACCTACGACTATATTTTTGATGAATTAGGCGAAGATGATGCTACGACCTTAGAGATTGGTTCTACTACAGGCATACGATTCAATTACCGCACCTATAATAGCGTTGTAACAGGCACTGCACTTTGCAATGAACTACCAGATGCTAATCTGGTGGTCACTAATGACTATGAAACTGATAGTGGGCAAGTGATTATTGAAGTTACGGTAGTTGACGATGATAATGATGGTATACCTAGTGCTAGTGAGGACCTCAATGGTAATGGCGACTTAGACGACGATGATTCGGACGAAGATGGTATTCCTAATTATTTGGACGAAGATGATGATAATGACAACGTAAAAACCATCAACGAAATTGACACTGAAAATGCAGATGGTGATGACGACCCAAGCACCAATCCATTAAATACGGATGGTGACGATCTTCCTGATTATTTAGACGATGATGATGATGGTGATGGTGTGCTAACGCGCCTTGAAGATGTGGATGAGGACAAGAACCCTCGTGGTGTTGATGATCAGGTAGTCGATGAAGATGGCGAGCTCATCTTTAGATATCTTTACAACCATCCTACAGCTATGGAAGCATTTACGGATTCTGGTTTTATAGATAACGTTTACACGCGATCGGTAACCACTAGCTTTATTTTAGAAAACATTGGCTTGGATATCATTGATGCTACGGTAATAGATTTTGGCACTTTCGCAAGTCCAGAGCAGACCATAACGACCGTTAATGACGATTAAGGTTGTAAGTTCTGAAAAATTCTGACCTCTGTGGCTCCAATGCCATAGGTCTTGTAATCAGCATCGTAAAACTTTAGGTTATTATATCTTCCCAATAGTGTTTCGAGTTCTTGTCGCAAGACACCTTCACCTACACCATGGATAAATACCATTTTTGGGATGCGTTTCTTTATGGCAAATTCTAGTTGCCGCCTTGCCGTATCCAACTGCAAATTGAGTATATCGAAATTAGTCATCCCCTTGGTAGAATCCGTTAACTTATGGATATGTAAATCGACCTCAAACTTTGGTATATGCCGCTCTTTGGGTTTTAGGGAGACTGCTGCTTTTCTTTTTACTGTTTCTTTTTCTTTTTTTACAGCTTCGATATCAACATCATAAATGGCACGTTCTAGGGTATTTTTTGGGGTGATGACCATAAGTTCATCTTCACTGAATTGAAACTCAAACCCATCCGCAGTCTCTAAGGTTACAGCATCTTTAGATATGCTTTTGACTCTGCCAGATATAGCATCATCAATCGTCTCTACCATATCCCCAAGCTTAATCTTCATCTAATGTTTCGTTTTTAATAGAAGCATCCTCTTCCTGCTGATCATATCTGCTTGGGATATTTCTAGACGTTCTATAAATTCCAAACATCAAAAGTACGATACCACCTATTAATAAATAGGTGTTCTGTTGTGCTTCGGCTTGCCCATAAATAGCAACCATACCCCCTACTATTATACAAACAAAATTTATAATTCTAGATATATCCATTCTGCTGATTTTAATACAAAAATAAGATTTTGGATAATTATTAATGCGTCATATTTAGCAAATCCGTACTTTAGCACTATGTATATGTTAGTTACTGAACTAGAAGATTACATGTTGCCCTGCTTAAACAAAAAGCTCTTTGGTTTTGAATGTTTAGGTTGTGGACTGCAGCGCTCAATAGCCTTATTGCTTAGAGGCGAAATTGTAGAATCTTTTTTAATGTATCCTGGTCTTTACACGCTCATTGCTTTATTTGGATTTATAGGTGTCAATACCTTTAAAAACTTTAAAAAGGGCAATAAAATAATTACTATATTGGCTATAGTGAATGTGGCCGTTATCGTAGGCAGTTATTTACTTAAACTTTATCTTAAATAAATTTATTATGGAACAACAAAAATTACCTAATGCAACTACATCAATCGTTCTTGGAAGTATTTCCTTTATTTGTTGTTGCTTTAGTATGGGTATTGGAGGTTTAATTCTTTCTGGTATTGCCTTTTTTCTCGCTAAAAAAGATGAAAAGCTTTATGCAGAACAACCTGATCTTTACTCCAACTTTAGTCAAGTAAAAACTGCTAAAATTATAGCGATAATTGGTTTAATCCTTGGCGCCCTCACATTTGCATGGTCTATATACACTATCATAGCTGCAGGCGGATGGGATGCTTACATGGAACAGACTAAAGATGTCTACAGACAAATGGGTATTGATATTGATTAAAAAGTCATTCTCAACACATAAAAAAAGCGATTCTAAATTAGAATCGCTTTTTATTTTTATAATTAGACTAAATACCTAATCTTCAAACGCATTTAAGGTCTTAGTGATAATGGACACACAGTCTAGCAACTGATCTTCGGTCATCACTAAAGGCGGTGCAAAACGAATAATATTACCATGGGTTGGTTTGGCCAATAAGCCATTATCCCTAAGCTTTAAACAGATATTCCAAGCTGTATCACTATCCTCGTCATCATTAATCACAATAGCATTTAACAAGCCTTTACCTCTTACGGAACTTACAATAGAACTGTTTTGGATGTATTTATTCATTTCGGCTCTAAAGACTTTACCCAAATAATCGGCGTTCTCGGCTAATCTTTCCTCTTTAACCACTTCTAAAGCAGCAATAGCCACGGCAGCAGCAACTGGGTTACCGCCAAAGGTACTACCATGGTTTCCTGGCTGTATGACATTCATAATCTCATTACTTGCCATCACAGCCGATACAGGATACAAACCACCACTTAGTGCTTTTCCTAAAACCAAAATATCTGGTTTAACATCTGGAGTTCCTGAACAGTCTTTATTGGCACAAGTACAGTTTCCACAGGTTGCTAAAAGCCTGCCTGTGCGTGCAATACCAGTCTGTACCTCATCTGCAATAAACAGCACATTATATTTCTCACAAAGTGCTTTTGCGGCTATTAAATAATTATCGCTTGGTACGTAGACACCAGCTTCCCCTTGAATAGGTTCTACCAAGAAGCCTGCAACATTGGTATTAGTACTAAGTACTGCCTCCAGTTCTTGCAAATTATCATATTCGACCTTTATAAATCCATCTGTATATGGTCCGAAGTGCTTACGCGCCACTGGATCATTAGAGAATGAAATTATTGTTGTCGTTCTTCCATGGAAGTTATTTTTACATACAACGATTTCTGCTTTGTTAAGGTCTATTCCTTTGACTTCATAAGCCCATTTTCTACAAAGCTTTAAAGCGGTTTCTACAGCTTCTGCTCCAGAATTCATAGGTAACATTTTATCGAACTTAAAATACTCTGTAGCGTACTTCTCGTAGCGTCCGAGCATATCATTATAAAACGCCCTTGAGGTTAATGTTAACCGCTGTGCTTGTGCCGTCATGGCATCAACTATCTTGGGGTGACAATGCCCTTGATTTAAAGAGGAATAAGCCGACAAAAAGTCGTAGTACTTTTTTCCTTCAACGTCCCAAACAAAAACGCCTTCACCTTTACTCAATACTACTGGCAAGGGATGGTAATTTTGCGCTCCATATTTGTTTTCTAGTGCCATCGCTTCTTGCGACGAAATGTGGTCTAAAACAGCCATTTTAATAAAATTTAAATGTGAATAAAATAACCATTCCTGCTCTACCTTTATTCCTTCGAAGGCTTAGCGTACCATTTTGAAGTCATGGTGAAGCCTTGAAAAAGCAGCGTGGGAGAGAAATCATCCCTAGATGGACGCAAAATACAAAATATTCTTTTTGAATTAAAATCCTATTCTGAGATTTTTCCAGATAGCGAAGATACCTGTAATTCCAATCTTTTAATTTCTCTAATAATTGCTTTTTTATCCATTTGCATCCAAGAAAACAACTTAAGCATACTTGATGCCATTAAGGCTAAAGTGCCAAAAATCCCCCATCGTATTAAATCATTAGTCGCTTCTACTTCAAAAAATTGAATAGCACAGTAAACGAATACTCCGAAAAATAGGACTTGCACAATACTCATAACGTAAACAACCCAGCTGTTTTTTCCCCTAAAAATGTCTAAAATCATCTGCCAAAGGTTCTGTTCGTCTAAATCATCATAAAATTTTGCCTCTTGTTCGGTTAAGGTCTCTTTGATTAATTGGTCTATGTCTTCCATATTAGCTTTCATAATTACTAGTTTTTAAAATTGTTTTTAATTTTTCTCTTGCGTGGAACAGTCTGGATTTTGCTGTTCCAACAGATATATCAAGTAAGTCACTTATTTGTTTTAGACTATAGGATTGTAAATAAAAGAGCCTGATTACTGCACTTTGATGCGCAGGTAAAGCGTTCACAGTTGTTAAGAGTAATCGCTTGAGTCGTTCTTTTTCTAAATAATCAGTATCATCACTATTAACATTAGCTTTAAGTTCATAACTAATGCCCGTTGTATTCTTCTTTGCCTGTAACCGTAACCAATCCGTGGATTTATTACACACAATCCTAAAGGCCCAATATTTAAATCGTTTAGGTTCTCTAAGCTTATCTATATTCTGAATTATAGTCGTCCAACTATCTTGGGCAATGTCCTTTGCAGCCTCTTTATCATTAACCATCCAATAGGCCTTATTGCAGAATCGCTTGTGCCAACGTTCTACTAAAGTGGCTAATGCTTTTTTATCACCATCTTTAAAGGTTTCAACTAAAACTTCGTCTATATGTCCGTCTGTCTTCAATCAGGTAATTTTTGTTCGCAACGATGAGCCCTTATAGACACCTCTCAAAAACTTAACCCAACTATGATGCCTTGTACGTTTTTGACCATTCGTAAAATAATTCTCGACCTTGTCGAAAGCATCTTCAATTAAGGCATCATGAAGCCAGCGTATGACAAAAACCCAGAAAAGAGTCGCTCTAAAAGCCGTTTTTGCTCTTATTTCATGAATTATTTCTGTGTTAAAATCATCGATAGCATTAATGCTTAATTGATGGGTGCCACTAAATCCCTCTGGCTTAGAAAATTGAAATTTTATATACTCGCCTTCTATAAAATCAATAATCGTATAACGAATAGGGCCATGTCCTCCTTTGCTACCAATTTTTAAACCATTTTTAAACTTTATCGCTGGCCAATTTTTATAGGGCCATATTAAATCGTCTTTGGTAGCCAGTGTCCTAAATAATTGAGACACCTTTTCTTTAGGTTGATGGACGTGACGTTTATGAACATTTATAACTCTCATATTATTAAGACGTCGATGTTATGAAAAGGTTCAATTTTGTTTTAAAGTATTTAAAGATACTCTAAAATGCCACTATAGGTCTTCAGTAGTTCATGAATTCTTTTCATTTGAATTCTAGTACATTTTCAAACTAAAAAAATCATGTACTTTTGCACTCAAATTTCCGCATAGATGCCCAGACGAGAACGCAATAAATTTGTAAAGCGAGGACAAATCATCGATATCTTAATCGAAGACTACGCCTTTGGTGGTAAAGGTATAGGACGTATTAGAAACGAACACGGTGAGTTCGTTGTTTTTGTGCCTAATACCCTTCCTGGACAACTTGTAAGAGCTCAAGTGAAAAAGTCGAGCAAGACCTATGCTGAGTGCAAACTACTTGATGTACTAAAACCGTCAGACGATGAGATAGATGTGCCTTTTCAGGACATACCTGGCGCCCCATATATTAAGCTTCCTATCGCGCTTCAACATCAGTATAAAAAAGACAGCACCTTAGAACTTTTTAAGCGCATAGGTAAAGTCCCAGATATTGAAACAAAGTTTGATGCATTTGTAAGTTCGCCCCATCCATTTCATTATCGCAATAAAATGGAATATGGGTTTTCGGCCATAGGCTATGATAGAACCCTTAAAAAGGATGTGGATGAGTTTACTCTTGGTTTTAAAAGACGTGGGCTTTGGTGGTGTGGTGATAATCTAGATAAGGATTCAGGACTATTTGATGCAGACGTAGAAAACCATCTTAAAACGATTAGAGCCTATTGTGAACGTACCGGTTTGGCTCCTTGGCATGCACCAAAAAAAGAAGGCTTTTTCCGTTATTTTATCGTTCGAAAATCCTATAAAACCCAACGGCTTTTATTCAACTTGGTGACGACATCCCATAATTTACCAGAGTTTAATTTGGACGAGTTCTCAAGCTATTTGGTTAAACTTTTTGGTGATCGTGTTGCTGGTGTATTGCATACCATTAACGATGAAATCGGAGATAGAACTATTGCTACTACAGGGAGTATTCGTCTAATATATGGAGAGGATAAGATTGTTGAAGAATTGCTTGGTTTGAATTTTGAAATCAGCATGAAGAGCTTTTTTCAAACCAACCCTAAATGTGCCGAAAAATTATATGCTAAGGTTGTAGATTATGCACTAGAACATAAAGAGGCCGTGGATAATACTGTAGTTTTGGACCTATTTTGCGGTACGGGTACCATTGGACAAATTATAGCCAGTAAAGCTAATAACACCAAAATCATTGGTGTGGATATTGTAGCTTCGGCTATTGAAGATGCCAAGCAAAATGCAAAACGCAACACTATCAAAGGTTTAGAATTCTACACAGCCGATGTTGGCAAGTTTTTAAATGAGCACCCAGAATATATCAATAACATCCGAACGCTTATACTAGATCCAGCTCGTGCCGGTATTGCGCCCAAAACCCTAAAAAAAGTAATAAACCTAAATGCAGAACGTTTGGTTTATGTATCTTGTAATCCTGCCACCCAAGCAAGGGATACTGAGCAATTAATGCTTGCGGGATATCAAATAAAAAAGTTAAGTTTGGTGGATCAATTTCCACATACGGCCCATATTGAGACTGTGGTTTTATTTGAGAAAGGGTAATACTGTCGATTTGTTGATTTGTTGATTCGAATATGAAAATATACTCATTTGAAAAGTTAGATGTTTGGCAAGAATCTATTGCCTTAGTAAAAATAATTTATAGTTTAACTGAATCCTTTCCAATCGATGAAAAATTTGGTTTGACAAGTCAACTTAAAAGAGCAACCGTTTCGATTTCGTCAAATTTAGCAGAAGGAACTTCACGAGCTACGCCAAAGGATAAGGCTTATTTTACAACTATTTCTTTTAGTTCTGTAATGGAGGTTTTAAACCAACTAATAATTAGCAAAGATTTAGGCTTTATATCTGAGAATGATTATATATTAGCCAGAAACAAAATTGAAAAAATAACAAACATGCTGAATGCGTTAAGAAATTATCAACTCAACAAATAAACGCATCAACGAGTTTATGGATATATTGAATAAAATAAAAACTGTAATAGTCTTGGCCTTAAGCCTAATGATTTTGCTTACAGTACAAAATTGCGAACGCGATGATATTTGTGCCGAAGGTACACCAACAACCCCTAGACTGCTCATTGAGTTTTATGATGCAACAAGCCCAGAAGATTTAAAAAGTGTGCCGCGATTAACTTTATACGGTGAAGGACTAGTGACCGACCCCATCGAGTCTTCAGATGCTACGCTCATATTTAATTCTAATGCCAATGCAGCAGAATTACCACTACTCGTAGGTCCAGAAAACGAAACAACAACCTCTAGGTTTATATTAGAACAAAGTAGCAACTTACGTATCGACGAAACTGGAGATTCTAATGTAGATATCATTGAAATCTCATATAATTCAGAATTTCAGTATGTTTCAAGAGCCTGTGGTTTTAAAAGTATATTTACAAATCTCAGTATAAGCTTGGATAATGATGGTGATACATGGATCAGCTCCATTGACGTTATAGAATCGACCGTAGACAATGAAAACACAGTACATGTTCAAATCTTTCATTAAAAGCATTGCTATACTGCTGTTGTTTTCATCAACAGTTTTGGCGCAAGACGATAAGAAAACCGTAAGGGATACACTGATTTACAAGCAAAAGTATGGTTTGCGTTTAGGTGCTGATATCGGAAAATTAGCACGAACCTTTATCGATGACAATTACACTGGGTTTGAGCTTATGGGCGATTATCGTTTGACAAAACGAATTTATTTGGCAGGTGAAATTGGCAATGAGGAACGCACTATTGATAACGAAGTGTTAAACAATACCACAAAAGGAAGTTACTTTAAAGGTGGTATAGATTTAAACTTTTATAGAAACTGGCTGGACATGGAAAATATGATCTATATTGGTTTTAGGGGAGGCGCCAGTACCTTTAGCCAAACATTGAATAGTTATAATATCTATAATGTTAATAATCAATATTGGAATCAGCAGTTTAGTGTTGAAGAAGGTACTGAATTTGGGGGATTAACTGCATTTTGGGTTGAGGTAATGATCGGACTTAAAGCCGAATTGTTTAACAATTTTTTCGCTGGAATCAATGTGCAGCTAAAGGGTTTAATTACCGAAACTGCTCCCGATAATTTTGAAAACCTATACATACCTGGTTTTAATCGCACCTACGATAGTGGACGTTTTGGTACAGGATTTGGATTTAACTTATCCTATTTAGTGCCTATCTTTAAAAAGGATAAAGTAGTGATCCAGGAAAAAGAGGTCGATGAGTAAATAATATAAATTAAAAAAATCCCTATGAGAAGACATGAATTCCTAAGATTGAGCGGACTATTAGGTATCTCATTACCACTACAACCGCTATTATCTTCTTGCAACAGCTCTAATCCTAATACCAATTCAAATTCAACTCCGCCAGAATCAGTCATCATCATTGGTGCAGGGCCAGCTGGTATGACTGCCGGCTATTTATTAGCTCAGCAAGGTATAGATTTCCAGATTATCGAGGCAAATTCAAGCTTTGGTGGACGGATAAAGCACAATACAACGTTTTCGGATTTTCCGATTTCAATGGGTGGTGAATGGATTCACGTCCCCAATACAATTTTACCAGAAATTGTTAATGATACTTCTGTCAATATTGCGACCGTAACACAGGGCTATAATAATTCGGATCTGGTTCAAGAGTGGGATGGAAATACATTATCAGAAACCACCGTTGGCAATACAGGTGGATGGGAAGATCTAAAATTTGTCGGTTCTAGCTGGTTAGACTTTTTTGAAACTTATGTACTTCCCAGTATTCAAAATAACATTATTTATAATACTCCAATTGCAGAAGTCAATTATAGCTCTAATGAAGTCATCGTAACAGCATCCGACGGACAAACATTTACTGCTGAAAAAGTCATTGTTACTATTCCTGTTAAAATTTTACAGAACGGAGCGATCAGTTTTACGCCACCACTACCAAACACTAAGCAGCAGGCGATTAATACTGTTGAGGTTTGGGGTGGGTTTAAGGCCTTCTTCAAATTCACTTCTAAATTTTACGGTGCGTACTTAGCGTTACCAGATAGTGAAACCTCCCAAGGACAGCGTATTTACTATGATGCGGCCTATGCCCAAAATACATCGGATCATATTTTAGGGCTGTTTTCTGTTGGTGTACAGGCGGAGCCCTATCAAAACCTATCGGGAAATGCCCAACGCGATTATATATTGAACGAATTAGATGATATTTTTGGCAGCAACATAGCTAGTGGTAATTATGTAGATCATATTGTACAAAACTGGAATGCTGAACCTTATGCCCAAGGGGCCTATATAAGAGATCAGGAAAACTGGCAATTGCTTAGAACGCTGGGGGAATCCGTTAATGATAAGCTTTATTTTGCAGGAGATGCTTATACCACTGGTGAGGATTGGAGCAGTGTTCATACCGCCGTAAGGTCTGCAAAACGCGCTGTTGAGGAAATGGTGGTCAGTTAATTTCTAAAAATTCCCTATCTTTTCTTTATCAAAATACCCCTATGGATAAAGAAACCATTGCTGATTTAATTGACACGAAACACACGATGCTCATTGATTGGTTGAACGAACAGCCTAGTGTATCCTGGACCGAAGGTCCTGAAGGCAAATGGACCACAGGGCAACATGCACTGCATTTATTACAAAGTATTAAACCCCTAAATAACGCATTGAGTCTTCCAAAGTTTGTATTGCGCTATAAATTTGGAACGGCTAACAGACCCGTAAGAGATTATGATGCCATTGTAAAGCGCTACGAAGAACGTCTAGAACAAGCTAAGGGAAAAACTTATAAAGGCTCACAAAATATGAAAGTTCCTTCCCTTAAAGAAAGGCGCTATATACTTAACAGATTACAAACCGAGAGCAAAAAATTACAATACAAAACCAAAAAGATGAGTAATAAACATCTGGATCATCTCATCTTGCCGCATCCACTCATGGGCAAAATGCCCGTGCGCGAAATCATTATGTGGACCGCGCATCATGTGGCGCATCACACAGAAACACTTAAATCTAAGTACTAAACGCTTTAGCAGATTTTCAATTTAAAAATATGAAATCGAAACACGAGAAATCGTAAAAAAATAACTTCTAATACGAATGAAGTCATAGCAATAAACGATTTACATTTTACTATACAATGAGTGAAACAATTAAATTATTCCATTGTTCAATATTCCCAAATCTATTTTATGCAGTGAAAACTTCATTGGTAATTAATGCTCTAATTGTCTTTGGAACGTTTCAAGCATTTTTTATTGCTTTTATTCTTTTAAAATCAAATAGGACGCTGTTTAAAAGCTTATTCGCCACGCTTTTAGTAGTTGAAGGTATTATACTTATGGAACGACTTTTAGTTGAAACCCAAATCATAAGAGACCTGCCTCATCTTTTAGGAATCGCTTATCCCATAAGCTTTCTAAAACCACCACTCATTTTACTCATGACCTCGAGTATCGTCGTTCAGAATTTTAGACTATTGCGCAAACATTTATGGCACCTTAGTGGCTTTGCTTTTATAGGCCTTTTAAATATACCTTTCTACTTTTTATCAGGTTCAGAAAAGTTAGCAACAGTAGAGACCTTCATGAATCAGATTCCATCGTATTCTAGTTTTATGTTTTATTTCTATTTGAGCTTTTTTGCTTATATAGGAATATACGTTTATCTGAGTATAAAAAAACTAAGAATATACCACCATCAAATTTCAAATAACGACTTGGTCAATTGGCTATATAAAGTACTTCTTGGATATTCACTATTTCTAATCCTACACCTTATATATCATCTAATCCAACCTATTGGGAAATACAATTTCGCCTTGTTCAATCAACTGAGCATGTTGGCCATGACCTTTATTATTCAGTCGATTGCCTACAAAATATTTGACAAATCCACTATCTTTAAAAACAAGACACAAATCCTTAGCAATACTTCTGACCGTCTGGAGTATAAGAAAATCATTATAAATAAACTTGTTAATGACAAGGCCTATTTAGATGATAGCCTAAGCCTACTTTCTTTTTCCAATTCAGTGAACATCTCATCGTCTATTGTATCCGAAATTATCAATCAGACCTTTAATTGTTCTTTTAAGAGACTCATTAATAAATATAGACTTGCTGAGGCCAAAAGCATCATTGAAAACAAAAAGGATGATAAAATAAAGCTTATAGATGTGGCATTCGATTCTGGTTTTAATAATAAGGTATCATTCTATAGAGCTTTTAAAGAATTAGAAGGTATTTCACCATCCTCATACCTCGAAAAAGTAAAAAAGCACAAAAAATGAGGTAACAAAACCATTCTGTAACCAAAACTATTTTTGCATTTCATAATTATGTCCTGTTAATCAATACTAAGACATATGAAATACACAGGTTCGCTAATTATTAATAAACCTCGAGAGCTAGTAACTGCTATTTTTATGAATTCGGACTACAATAAGGAGTACCAGGATGGTTTCTTAAAAAAAGAATTGATCAGCGGTAAACAAGGTGAAGCGGGTTCTAAATCCAAGATGTATTACCAATATGGAAAAAGATCCATGGTCTTAACTGAAGAAATCTTGAAAAACGATTTACCCAACAGTTTTGAAGCCTTTTATCACCATAAGCATATGGATAATACCATGATATGTACTTTCGTAGAAATTGAACCCAACAAGACAGCGTATAACTATGAATACGAGTACACAAGGATCAATTGGTTTTTACCTAGATTAATTTCAATATTGTTTCCTGGCATGTATAAAAAACAAGGCGACAAATGGATGACACAGTTTAAGGAATTTGTAGAAAAACAATAGCTATGTGGAAAGAAAAACTCAAAGTTTACGATGCACTTATTGACAGGTGCAGCAGATTTGAACGCAAGGGAAAAACTATGCCATACACCTCAGCTAATGGCTATATGTTTTCATTATTTAATAAGGCCGGTGAAATAGGAATTAGATTCTCTAAAGAGGTACAACATAAATACATTCAGGAATTTAATAGCTCAACATACACCTCCTATAACGCGATCATGCAAGGCTATGTTCTAATACCTGAAAATATGTGGGACGATTTAGACAAACTGGCCGAATATTTAAATGAAAGCTATGACTACGTTATGAGTTTGCCACCGAAATAAGATTAATATTAAATTTATTTATAATGCTCAGCATACTCAGAGTGTTTCGCAAAAAAGTACTGGTTAAAAGAAACTTTGGCAAGTATTTGCTCTATGCTTTTGGCGAACTCATTTTAGTGGTCATGGGGATCCTTATTGCCCTTCAAATTAACTTATGGAATACGCAAAAATCCAATAAAAATCAGGAACGATACGCTTTAAATCGATTTAGCACTGATCTCATTAGTGATATCGATCAACTAACGCAACTTATAAATGCAACTGAAAAACAATTGGTCGATTTAGACCTTATTATACAAATTATGGATGATAAAGACGACATTTCAAAATTCTTTAAACTTCAAAGGAGCATTCATGACATTAACACATTTAAGCCCAATATGGGAACTTATGACGAAAGTATTTCTTCAGGTAAATTACAATTGGTTTTAAACGATACCTTAAGGGAACAAATTTTTAAATACTATAGAGAAGTGTCAAAATGCAGCGCAGATGATGCTATGAGTAAGATGCGTGATGAACTATTTCTTCCTTATATCAATAGCAATATATACAATACGGAACAATCGATCCGGTTTATTTTTAAAACCAAAGCGCAATTGCCAAAATTAGACTTAGATGTTTTGGCAAATGATAAAGACTATTTTAGTATTTTAATCTCTGCCAAAGGTAAGTACGTACAGATATTGAATTGGCAGAACTACCTGCAGCATGCTAAAAATCTCAAAAAGAAAATTCAAGAAGAGCTTAAAACTGTGGATAGTTAATACAATTTACCCCAAATAGTTGAGAACATTAGCCTCTATACGACGCTGAATATCACCGACATCTGCTTTTACAAAGGTCTCCCCGGTAATATTTTCGTAGAGCTCAATATAGCGCTCACTAACGGTCTCGATATAGTCGTCACTCATAAAAGGTACAGTCTGCCCTTCTAAGCCTTGAAACCCATTACTTATTAACCACTGACGCACAAACTCCTTAGATAATTGCTTTTGAGCCTCTCCTCTATCCTGACGTTCTTGATAGCCTTCAGCGTAGAAATAACGGGAAGAATCTGGTGTATGGATTTCGTCTATCAAAACGATTTTTCCGTCTTTGGTTTTACCAAATTCATATTTGGTATCTACTAATATCAATCCACGTTCTGCAGCTATTTCGGTTCCTCGTTGAAACAACTTTCTGGTATAATCTTCAAGGATAATATAGTCTTCTTCAGAAACGATACCACGTTTTAAAATATCCTCTCTCGAGATATCTTCATCATGATCACCTTTTTCCGCTTTGGTTGCCGGTGTAATTATAGGTTTTGGAAACTGATCATTTTCCTTCATACCTTCTGGCATGGGTACGCCACAAAGTAGTCGCTTTCCGGCCTTATATTCACGAGCAGCATGACCAGACATATAGCCTCTAATGACCATTTCAACTTTAAAGGGTTCACATAAATGACCTACGGCCACATTAGGGTCTGGTGTAGCCACCAACCAATTGGGGACCAAATCTTCGGTATCCTTCATCATTTTAGTCGCAATCTGATTGAGAATTTGCCCTTTATAAGGAATCCCCTTAGGCATCACCACATCAAAAGCACTTAGTCGATCTGTGGCTATCATGACCAATTGTTCATTGTTGATATTATAGACCTCTCGGACCTTTCCTTTGTAAACACTTTTCTGATTAGGGAAGTTAAAATTGGTATCTATTATTGTATTGCTCATAAGCCCTTTCTGTCTTTCAGACATCTTTCCCAAAGGGAAAGACACACTATTTTAAAATTTAATGTTTCAATTGACATTTAATACTACATAAGGTTTTGTTATCCGTTTAGAATATTACAAATTTTCCCCTGTGGGGAAATGCCGTCAGGCAAAGGGGCTTTTTTAATCCCTATTCTCTATACTCTTATAGGCCGCAATCACTTTCTTAACCAGTTTATGGCGAATTACATCCTTATCATCGAGATAGACCATACCGATACCTTCGACATTCTTCAACACTAGTAAAGCCTCTTTTAATCCAGAAATGGTTCTTCGGGGCAAATCGACTTGACCAGGGTCACCAGTCAGTAAAAACTTAGCGTTCTTTCCCATACGTGTTAAAAACATTTTCATCTGTGCATGCGTCGTATTTTGGCCTTCGTCTAGAATCACAAAAGCATTATCTAAAGTACGACCACGCATAAAGGCTAAAGGCGCTATTTGTATGACTCCTTTTTCAATATAACTGTCTAACTTCTCATGTGGAATCATATCGCGTAAAGCATCATACAGCGGTTGCATATACGGATCCAACTTTTCTTTTAAATCTCCAGGTAAAAAACCGAGATTCTCACCGGCTTCCACTGCTGGTCTGGTTAATATAATACGCTTAACTTCTTTATTCTTTAAAGCCTGTACCGCTAAGGCCACGCCTGTATAAGTTTTTCCTGTACCTGCTGGGCCAATGGCAAAAACCATATCGTTTTTACGTATACTTTCAACCAGTTTTCGTTGATTAACCGTTTGTGCTTTTATCAGCTTGCCACCAACACCATGTACAATGACTTCGCCACTCTTGGCCGATGTCGAATAGTCTTCACTACTATTACTGGTTAATATACGCTCAATAACATTTTCGTCGAGTTTATTATACTTTCCAAAATGTTTCATCAGCATCATCATTCGGGTATCGAATTCCTCCAACAAATCTTCATCACCGTAGGCCTTAATTTTATTACCACGAGCAACGATTTTTAATTTAGGAAAGTACTTTTTAAGTAGTTCAATATTGGCATTTTGGGCACCGAAGAATTCTTTAGGAGTTATTTCTTCGAGTTCTAGAATAAGTTCGTTCAAAAGGCTACTAAATTTAGTGTGTTAATCTGTTTTCTTTTCTTAGTTTTGTGGAACGTAGGCACACAACAAATCTAACAATTTTACAACCTCGATTCTAAAAAAAATATCAACAATTAATTCATGGCAATTATTACTTTGATCACTGATTTTGGAGAAAAAGATCACTTTGCTGGTGCGATTAAAGGTGCGATTTACAGTGAATTGTCGGATGTAAATATTGTAGATGTATCGCATTCTGTATCGCCTTTTAACATTTCTGAGGCGGCCTACATCATTCTTAATGCCTACAGCAGTTTTCCAAAAGGAACCATTCATATCATCGGAATCGATTCTGAGTTAAGTCCTGAAAATAAGCATATTGCGCTTAAGTTAGACGACCATTACTTTATATGTGCCAACAATGGTATTATGAGTATGATCTGTGCTGAAATCGTACCCGAAAAAATCGTAGAGATTAATATTCACGACAAAATAGAGACCAATTTCCCTGTATTGGATGTTTTTGTAAAAGTAGCTTGCCATATTGCCAGAGGTGGAACTTTAGAAATCATCGGAAAAGTTATTAACACCATTAAGCCTATTAAAAATCTGATCCCCTTTGTCAACGATGAAAAAAATCAAATCATAGGTAGTGTTATATATATTGACAATTACGGCAATGTAGTCACTAATATTAAGAAGAAGTTTTTCGAAGACGTTCAAAAAACACGTGCTTATGAAATCTCAGCACGAAACCACAAATTTAAGAAGATTTACAATAGGTATAGCGCTATTGTAAATTTTGACATCGAGGAATCTAAGCGTAATGACGAAGGGAAAGGCCTTGTGGTTTTTAACTCATCGGGGTACTTAGAAATTGCTGTATACCGAAGTAATTGTAGTACTGTGGGCAGTGCTTCTACATTAATGGGCTTAAACACTATGGATACGGTAACCGTTAATTTCTTGCCCATCCTCAGTCCTTCCCAAAGGGAAGGAAGTCTAAGATGACGCAAAAAACTAAAAAATTGTTTTCACAGCAGTGAGAAAGTCCTTTCCTTTGGAAAGGATTTAGGAAAGGCTTTTTAATATATGTTAGTAAGAATTGTAAAAATGAGTTTTGAACCGTCTAAAATTGATGAATTCTTGTCTAATTTTGACGCCAATAAAAACAACATCCGGAATTTTGAAGGCTGTAATTTTTTAGAATTGTATCGCGACCAAAACAATACAAATATCTTTTTTACGTATAGTTATTGGAACTCTGAAACCAGTCTTGAAAATTATAGACAGTCAAATTTATTTAAATCCGTTTGGGCAAAAACCAAGCCTTTGTTTAATGGCAAACCGGAAGCCTGGAGTGTTGATAAGTTAGTGCGTTTAGACTAACGGTTTTTTGAATTGAACTAAAATAAAATTAGAATGTCATTGCGAGCGGCTTGAACAACGAAGCTCTAGAGAAGTTGTTAGCGTGGCAATCTCAAATATAAACATAAAGATTACCGCGTCATGCTAAAAAGCATGATTCGTAATGACAGAAATATGAAGATTTAATGCTAGCCATCTTAAAAAAAGAAATACATACCTTCTTCGCCTCACCCATCGGTTATCTGGTCATTGGCGTATTTTTGGTATTGAACGGCTTATTTCTCTGGGTGTTTAAAAGCGAATTCAATATTTTAGATAATGGCGTAGCGAGTTTGTCGTCCTTTTTTCTATTGGCCCCTTGGATTCTTATATTCCTCGTTCCTGCAGTCACGATGCGTAGTTTTAGTGACGAAAAAAAACAAGGGACGCTAGAGTTATTAGTGACAAAACCCATTTCTCATTTTCGAATCGTACTGGGTAAATATTTTGGGGCTTTTATCCTTATCGCCTTAGCACTACTTCCAACATTATTATATATATACACAGTCTCGCAGTTAGGACAGTCTAAAGGCAATCTAGATATGGGAAGCACCTTGGGGTCGTATTTTGGCTTATTATTTTTAGTAGCTTCCTATACGGCAATGGGCATATTTGCATCTACCCTTTCCGATAATCAAATCGTAACCTTTATCATAGCTGTGTTTATGTGTTTCTTTATGTATTTTGGTTTTGAAGGGCTTTCGAGCTATAAGGTGTTTGGTAATTTGGTCTATATGGAAAACCTCGGAATGTCTTCGCATTACAACAGTATGAGTAGAGGTGTTATAGACACTCGGGATCTTGTTTACTTTATAAGCGTAGCAGTGGCATTTTTAATATGTACAACTCTTAGAATTCAAAAACGATGATCATCACTCCATTCTTAGTTATAGCCATGATTGTGGTGTTTGCACTACTTTTCCTGTTTTTGAATACCGTTGATAAACGCAAGTGGTTAACTGCTCTAATTAGCTTGGTTTTGACACCATTTGTGTATTTCTACATGTTCTATCCATTTGTAAATATTGTGAGCAACTATCACCACCAAAAGTACTTTAATAGTGAAGCTTGGATTGAAAAGCCAACTTTGCGATATGAAATGATCGACCAAACCATCGCATCCGATACGCTGATTGGCCTTCCCAAAAATACGATTACAAAACTATTGGGAAACTACGAATGGCTGACTTGGGATGAGCAACAAAACGCACATGATGAGAATAAATGGAATTATGCTTTGGGTATAGAACCGGGTGCTTTCAACGACCAAAAAGAATGTGCGGAAATTAGTTTTGAAAACGGCAATGTCATTGCTGTAAAGCATTATCAAGAGGAAATTACCTTCGAAAAGGAAGCGAAAGTAGATGAAAAAGAATAAAACGGTACTATACATATTGGCTGTTATTGTGGGCTTGGTAGTTATCAATATGATTTCTAGCCAGATTTATGGGCGTTATGACCTTACTAAAGATAAGCGCTATACCCTTTCGGATGCTAGCAAACGTCTAATCAAAGAGATTGATGTTCCACTTATTATCGATGTGTTTCTAGAAGGGGATTTTCCCTCGGAGTTTAGACTACTACAGACCGAAGTACGACAGATCATCGAGGAGTTTCAATGGCAGACCAATAAAATAAAAGTCAATTATATTGATCCTCTAGAAGATGAAGCCAAACGTCAACTCTATATTGAAGAGTTGACCAAATCGGGATTAGAGCCTTATATCAATACCGATAATAGCTCAGGCAAAGTGACACAAGAACTCATCTTTCCTTGGGCTTTTGCCAGCTACAATGGACAAACCGTGAAAATTCCGCTATTAAAGCGAAGTATTACCCAAGGACTTCAAGAACAAATCAACAATTCGGTGCAAGGTTTAGAATATGCCTTTGCCGACGGCTTTAGTAAACTCATTAAGGGAAAAACGAAACAAATTGCCATTTTAAAAGGCAATGGCCAGCTCGATGATATTTATATTGCGGATTTCTTAAAGACCATTCAGCCTTACTATAAGATTGCTCCTTTTACTTTAGATAGTGTATCCACAAATCCAGAGGGCACCTTAAACGATCTTAATAAATATGACTTAATCGTTGCTGCCAAACCAAGTAAAGCATTTACTGAAAATGAAAAATTGGTTTTGGATCAGTACACCATGAACGGCGGTAAAAGTTTATGGCTGACCGAATCCGTTATCATGGATCAGGATAGTCTAAGAAATAGCGGTAATTCCAGCATTTCCGTATTGCGCGATTTAAATCTTAATGATTTCTTCTTCAAATATGGTGTTAGAGTAAATCCGAGCTTGGTTAAAGACCTCTTATCCGCTCCTATTATGTTGGCCATTGGAGAGGGAAGCCAGGCACAATTACAACCCATTCAATGGCAATATTCGCCATTGGCAACTGCAAATCAGAATCATCCTATTACCAAGAATCTCGAATTAGTGAAGTATGATTTTGCTAGTCCAATAGATACCTTAAAAAATTCAATTAAAAAGACCATTTTACTGCAAAGCTCTCCTCAATCGAAATTAGAAGGTGTTCCTACAGTCATTTCTTTAGCTGATGTGACTGAAAAGCTAGATAGGGATTCCTTCAATTCAGGCCCACAACCTTTGGCCGTGTTACTTGAAGGGGAATTCACTTCGGTATATGATAAACGTGTGCTACCCTTTAAGATCAACGATTTTAAATCTGTAAGTCCTGAAACTAAAATGGTGGTCATCTCGGATGGTGATGTTATAAAAAATGATATTAGAAAAAACAGACCTCTTGAACTAGGAGTTGATTATAGAGGTTTCGAATATGGAAATAAAGAATTTCTGTTAAATACTATCAATTACCTACTGGATGACACAGGACTTATAAACATAAGGACAAAGGAAATTAGCATCGCTTATTTAGATTCCGATAAAATCAGAGACGGTAAAGGGAAATGGCAATTGATTAATATTGCTTTGCCCTTGGTCTTATTAGGATGTTTTGGGTTGGCCTTTAACTACTTCAGAAAGAAAAAATATACCTAGACTTTGTTAATAAGTTTGTTTTATAAAACCCTTCTATTGAGATATATTTGTAGGATAAACCCAAAAGTTAAAATTTAGATTTTCAGCGCATGAAATTTATTGTTTCAAGTACATATTTATTAAAACAACTCCAAGTCTTAGGTGGGGTCATTAACAATAGTAATACACTACCGATTCTTGATAATTTTTTATTTGAACTTAACCAATCAAAACTAACGGTTTCTGCAAGCGATTTAGAAACGACCATGTCTTCTACCATTAATGTAGAAAGTGATTCTGAAGGTAGTATTGCTTTACCCGCGCGACTATTATTAGACACCTTAAAAACGTTCCCGGAACAGCCTTTAACCTTTGTTGCAGAAGACAATAATACTGTTGAGATAAGTTCTAATCATGGGAAATACGCTTTGGCTTATGCGGATGGGGCTGAGTTTCCTAATGCTGTGTCGGTAGAAGACGCTAGCAAAACAAGTCTGATGGGAGATATCTTAGCAACGGCCATAAGCAAAACGATTTTTGCCGCTGGCAATGATGATTTAAGGCCAGTAATGAGCGGTGTGTTCTTTCAATTCTCTCAAGATAATTTAACTTTTGTGGCTACTGATGCCCATAAATTAGTGAAGTATACACGTAAGGATGTAAGCGCAACAGAGTCTGCAGAATTTATTATGCCTAAAAAGCCTTTAAATCTTTTAAAAGGTATTTTAGCGGGTAGTGATGAGGATGTACTTATAGAGTATAATGAATCTAATGCTAGATTTACTTTTGACAATGCGGTATTAATCTGTCGTTTAATCGATGGTAAGTATCCTAACTACGAAGCTGTTATTCCAAAAGAGAATCCAAATAAATTAGTCATTGGCAGAACACAGTTTTTAAATTCTGTACGTCGTGTTAGTATTTTCTCTAATAAGACCACGCATCAGATTCGTTTAAAAATTGCTGGAGCAGAATTAAATATTTCGGCAGAGGATATCGATTACAGTAATAAGGCCGAAGAACGTCTAAGCTGTGATTATCAGGGAGACGATATGCAAATAGGGTTCAACTCACGTTTCTTAACCGAAATGATCAACAACTTAAACTCTGATGATGTACAATTAGAAATGAGTTTGCCAAACAGAGCTGGTATTTTAACACCAATTGACGGTCTAGATGAAGGAGAACATGTTACTATGCTCGTTATGCCAGTTATGCTCAATAATTAAGAATTAGAAAGTCATAGTCATAGTCGTATAAATAAAAAAATGCTCATCAAAAACGATGAGCATTTTTTATTACCTCTTAGAAACTGAAACACCACTGTGGCAATGCACTGTGCGATGGTCCAGAACAAAATAACTAACTAACAAAATTAAGAGATAATGGATAGCTAGGTAATTCACCATTACTAGCCTTTATAGCATTAACTATTGGCATGACAAATGCCAATATACCTATTAATATCAGTGTGAGAATACCTAATCCGAATACTAAGATTAAAGGAATACTCAAAAGACTGTAAATAATTATACTTAACTGAAAGTTGAGTATATCTTTACCATGAGCATCCATACCGTCTACCCTATCCTTTTGGGTAGCCCATATCACTAGTGGAACTATTAACCCACCAAAACCTGTGATATAAGTCAGTAACTGGGTCAAGTGCGTAATGACTAACAATTGATTGTCTGTGCGCCTAAGTGTATGATAATTCGATTCCATGATCTATTTAAGTTAACACCTATGTGACGCTAACAATTAAAAAATGTTACAAAAAAAGAGCACAAAATAAGTGCTCTTAAAAAAACGATAAATAACTAGTTATCCTGAAGGTCCTTCTTGTCTTTACCTCCACTCGACATTGAACTGATAAGTACACCTATTAATATGATACATACCAAGGCAAAGACACCGATCATAATGACTCCCATGGACCAATCGTAAACTAGCGGAATTATAGTATTAATCATATGATGTATGTTTTAGTTTTAAACATCATAAAAATACATGGCGTATAACTCAAGAACTATGATATTTGTCAGGTTAAGGCTCCTCGATAAGAAACTTTAGCCAAACACAAAAAAAGTGTACCATTTCATTAAAAGACGTGATTGATAGATCAAAAAAAGTGCCGAATTAGAGGTAACCTTCAGTACAGCGGACTCTAAACTCATAGATTAGACCTCTAATATCCGTACTAATACTTAAATATTACGAGTTAATACCCATCTTTAGTCACTAGGTAATAATATACCTTTACAACATCGTTACCCCTTTGGCATGAAAAAAATAATTATGTGCTTTCTGCTCCTCGGACCTATAAATATGATGTCCCAGGACGACCTAACCAAGCAAGTTGAGGTATTAAAGCACAGCATCGAAAGTTCAAAAGGAAGTGAGAAGCTAGCATTCATGGACAGCTTAACTGTACTCATTAGGTACAGGACAGAATACCGCTATGATTCCATTGCAAAAGCTACTATTGCTTATGCCTACGAATTGGACTCTCTAAATATCATATTGGGCCATACCTCCGATCTCATTTATTACTGCATCAACAGATCGGGAAAGCCAGAAGAAGCACGACAAATTTTCGATGAGTTTAATAGCAAAGAGTTAGATACCGATAATTATGACCTCCTTGCAAGATTATATAGTAACGGAGCCGATAGCTATTTCTTCTCAAAACAACTAGAGGAATCCATACCTATTTATGATAAAGCCGAGCATTATGCCATCAAGGCTGGTGACAGCAGTCTCTATGCATATACAAGATCGTACAAGGCCACAGCCTATTCCGATAACGGTGATGATGTTAGGTCCTCTAAGCTATTAAAGGAAACAGCCGACTTTTTTACAAGAAGGAAAGATACTGTCGGCTTGCTTTATACGGGAAATTCATTGGCCAATATCTATTCAAAAATAGGCTTCTTTGAAGAGGCCGCCAAAGAGCGGGATGAAGTCATTAAAATAGCCAGGGAACAAAATGATATTAGGGCTTTGATACCAAATCTTGTAAATGCCGCAATCGATGCAGGCAAACAAGAGGACAGTGCCAAACGAATTGCATATCTAGAAGAAGCCTCGCAATACGTTCCGGCAAATCCACAAGTAGGGTTGGTGGTATTGTATCAATTACTATCTGCTTATGCTGTAGCTGGCCATCTGGAAAAAGCTAAAGTCGTTCATAAGAAGATACAGGAAAGACACAAAACAATCCTGCCTATATCATATTGGGAGAGTGTTTATATCTCCGCCGAAACAGATTTCCTATTGGCACAGGAAAAATATAGTGAGGCTCTTACCCGTGCACAACAACTAGAAGCATTACGTCTTGAGATAGCAAACCAAGAAGGTATCTTTAATGCTTACGAAAAACTCTATCATTCTTACAAGGGGCTGGGAAGCTATAAAAAAGCCTATGAGTATTACCATAAATATGCGACCTATAAGGATTCTATAAACAGCGTGCAAAAGGCCAGAGCTTTAGCCTATTACCAAACCTTGTACGAGACCGAAAAGCGCGACTTTAAAATTGCTTCCCAACAATCGGACATTGAGATTCTCGATCAAAAAAACCACGCAAAGCAACAATTAATCGTCTTTGGTGGACTTGGCTTAGTATTGCTCTTCACCATTATCTACCTCTGGCGCTCGCAGTACTTCGCCAAGCGTAAACAGAAAATGCAAATGAAGTTCTCACAAGACCTTATTAAAGGCCAGGAGGAGGAACGTTATAGAATTGCCAGGGAGTTGCATGACGGTATTGGACAAAAATTGGTGCTACTCAAAAAAAAGAGCCATACAACAGGTCCTGTGAATATGCAAAACTTAATGGGCAACACGCTCGATGAGCTTAGAGATATCCTGGAAGGTCTAAGGCCAGGGGTATTGGAACGTCTTGGTATTACAAAAGCTTTGGAGGCATTGATCCATCAGGTCGATGAGCACTCAGATCTATTTTTCACCGCCGAGATCGATAATATTGATGACATACTCAACAAACAAAATGCACTGCACCTATATCGCATCATTCAGGAATTGTTAAACAATATTATCAAACACTCCAAAGCAAAGAGCGCCACGGTCACCATTGAAAAGAAAAGAAACATTATTAAAGCCACCGTAACAGATAATGGCAAAGGATTTACAGTTATCGAAAAGCTAAGAAAAGGAACTAGTCTAGGTATGAAGACTCTCATGGAACGCGCTAAGATCATGGGGGCTAAAATAGATATTAATAGCGCACCCAATAAAGGCACATTAATAGAGTTAACGATTCCCAAGTTATGAAAAAAAACGACATCACAATTATTATTGCTGACGATCATCCCTTACTGCTCTCAGGACTCTACAAAGAGCTAAAGGAAAATGACTACAATGTTATTGCCCAAGCCACAGATGGTATGCAAGCCTTGGAGCTGATCCTTAAGCTTAAACCAACCGTAGCCTTACTGGATATTGACATGCCTCTATTGTCAGGATTCGACGTGGTAAGAATGAGTAAAGGAAAAGGAACCCATACAAAGTTTATTATGCTGTCCTTACACAAACTTGACGCCTACGTGATGGAAGCCAAAAGCCTTCAAATCGATGCCTACTTGTTAAAGGAAGACCCATTTTTAGAAATAGAGAAAGGGATTAAGGCGGTTATTGCGGGTAAGACGTATTTTAGCAACTCCTTTGAAAGCCCCTATTCCGATATAGCCTCCGATGAAATCAAAGGATTAAACGCACTCACGGCTTCCGAAAAAACAGTTTTAAAGATGGTGGCTCAGGAAATGCCTACCACGACTATTGCCGAAAAATTGGGAATTTCTATGAGAACGGTCGAAAAACACCGAAGTAATATTATTATTAAGCTTCGACTCAAAAACGAAACCCATAGCCTCTCTAAATGGGCATTGGCTTATCGTAATGCTATTACAGAATTATAATGGCTTACAGAGCTTAAAGACGGTCTCATTATTAAAACAGGTAATACTTTAAGAGGTAATACGAATATAATACGAGGTATCACTTATTATATAAAAGCGCTTGACTAAATAACTTGCAATTATAAAGCAAAATGTCATGAAAGCGAATCCCTCTCTTATGACCTCACGCTATTCATGCTATTTTTCGGAATGGAATAGCTATAGGCAAAGTCAAAAAAACAAAGATATTATCCAAGATATCCTCAATTCTAGTTGAAATAACGATATAGATACCAAAAGGGCTCATTGCCCTCTTATTGTCATTTTATCAAGGCTTACTTTCTTCACCCTAGTTATTAAAGCCAAAGGGACGGTTTCATGTCTTTTTTTAATTAAAAAAGCATGAAAACAAGTATTACATACGTATTGATAGTAATTACAATGCTCGCATTTTCAAACGATAGCTTAACTGAGCAAGTTAAGGAATTAAAGAAAAGTATTGCATGCTCAAATCGCGTTGAAAAGTTGGGCTATATGGATAGTCCAAGCCAAAGCATTAGGTACAAAAAAGCATACCACTACGATTTCATTATCAAGGCAACTATAAACTATGCCTATGAATTGAATGTTAGTGATATGGTTTTGACCCACATCTCAGAGCTTATGTCTTACCTCACCAATAGGTCTGGAAAGCTTGAGGAAGCACAACGCATTTTTGATGACTTTGGCAGTCAAGGTTTAACCAATGGTAACTATGGATTCCCTGCAAAATTGTATGTGCACGGTACAGAAAACCACGACTTTAGAACCGCTGCACTAGAATCTAAAATTGTCACCCTTGACAAAAAAAACCACGTAAAACGACAATGGCTATTCTTTGGTGGATTTGGTCTTTTTTTACTGGTCATTAGCATCTACTTCTGGCGTTCGCAATACTCCGCAAAACGCAAACAGAAGTTGCAAAGGGAATTCACACAAGGTCTCATTAAAGGACAGGAAGAGGAACGCCTTAGAATTGCCAGGGAATTGCACGACGGTGTAGGCCAAAAATTGGTACTGCTCAAAAAAAAGTTATCCTGTAAGAGACAACACAATATGGAACATTTATGTGGCGAGATACTAGATGAACTTAGAAGCATTTTAAAGGCCTTACATCCAGAGGTCTTAGGGCGACTGGGAATTACCAAAGCTTTAAAGGCACTAATTCATGAAGCCGATAAAAATTCGAATATTTTCTTTACAGCCGATATCGAAGATATCGATCATCTAGTAACTGCGAAAAATGCACTACATCTCTACCGTATTGTTCAAGAAGCCTTAAATAATATTATCAAGCACTCAGAAGCAAAAAGCGTATCTATTACGGTTAGAAAAAAATGTGCTGGGATTAAAGCCACCATAAAAGACAACGGTACGGGCTTTACCATTACCGAAAAATTGAGGAAAGAGGGCAGTTTGGGTATGAAAACCCTCATGGAACGCGCCAAAATCATGGAATCAAGCATACATATATTGACGGAACCCGATAAAGGTACCTCTATTAAATTAACGATTCCATTCTAAATATCAAAAGACACCAAAAACTACATTTCAAAATAGAAATACATCAGATAAAGTAGAAGACGATTTTACAAAAATGCCAATTAGAACTAAAAAGATAAATATGAATCAATCCTCTAAGAAGTAACATTTTATAAGGGATAACACGTAGTTATTACGTGTTGCTTCTTATTTCAGGCCATAAGGCCCGAGCATATCTTTATGTTGGTATTAACTTCTTAATAATCATGGATCTATTTACCCCTACAGTACTTTTATGGTTTACCCCTTGTGTTTTATGCACACCCTCCCTCCTACAGCTAAGATTCAAAATAAAACCCAAATCCCAACCCCCGACCATAATCCTCGCTATCCTTTGGAAACAGCCGAGAACGGGACCAAAACCGAAAATAACAGACCGGCCGACGCCATTTACCGTAACAACGATAAAAGACCCCGATAACAGGGCCCGAAATCCTGATGGCCCCATAAATACCGGTGGCCATTGTCCTAAAAAGTGTACTACAAAAACAACTGTGGCCGTACCCAAACCAAACGGAGCCTTTCAACCATTGACCAACCCGATGAATCATACCGAATCAAATAACCACATATCACGATGAAAACACAATTACAGAAAATGCGATTGTTGCCCTTAACAGCAGTCAATAGCCCAAATATTAACGTATTAAGAGCATTGCCGATAGTATTGGCCCTTGGCCTGTGCCTGTCCTCTTTACAACCGGCTTACGCCCAACTGACATTCATTGGCGGTACGGGGGCCATTCCTGACGACGGATGCCCCACCAATACGTCATTTACGGCCACATCCACGGCCGTGGGCACCTTCGGCACGGATATCAACGACATTTATTTAGAACTCGATATAAGCCATCGCTGGACAGCGGATCTGCAGATCCGCCTGTTAAGTCCGGGGGGGAGTACCCTAGACCTTGCGATCGGTGTGGGAGATGCCGGTGACAATTTCACCAATACCGTGTTCCGGGACTCAGGGGCCACCATCGCTTCCGCGAGTGCCCCGTTTACGGGAACGTTCCAGCCCCAGGGAGGGACCTTTGCATCGACCTTTTCGGGTGAGGCATCCAATGGGACCTGGACCCTGCTCATCTGTGATGACGAAGGTCTGTACTCGGGCACCTTGAACAGCTGGTCCATGACGTTCGACATAGGTTCGGACCCGGTCATTAGCTGTCCCAACGATATCACCGTCAACAACGCGAGCTGCAATCCGACGGTAAGCTATTCGCTCCCTTCGGCCAGCGATACCGAGGACGGGACACTGACCACAACACGGACCCGGGGACCGGCCACTGGGAGTACCTTCCCCGCCGGGGATACCGTCGTCGAGTTTTCGGCTACCGATTCCGATGGCAATACAAGCACATGCCGGTTTACCGTAACGGTAACCGACAACACAGCCCCCACCACGACCGTCAGCTGTCCTTCGGATATTACAACCGGCTGCAATCCGGTGACCTATACCCCGCCCACCTTTTCGGACAACTGCGGATTCCCCACCGTGCCCACCTCGGTGCCCGGATTCAGCCTATTGGGCACCTTTGGCAACAGTACCTATTTTATATCGAATGAAAAAACTCTCCCTCTCCCAGCATTTTCCGATGCCGGGCTAAATGGCTATGAGCTGGTGACCATCAATACCCAAGCGGAAAACGACTACCTACAGGGCCAGATAAGCTCACCCATCATCATCGGGCTCAACGATGTTGCCACGGAGGGAACCTTCGTATGGCAGAGCGGACAACCGGTCTCCTATACCAATTGGGATAATTCCCAGCCCAATGATCTTGGTGGACAGGACCATACAATAATGAACCATCATAATGGTCGATGGAATGATGTAACTCCTAACTTTCAACACATTGGCCCTAACACAGCTTATGTGGTGATCGAATACCACGATTACAGTGAAGCTCCGGTGCTGGTCGAAGGACTGCCCACTGGCTCCGATTTCCCGTTGGGGACCACGACCAATACCTTCTATGTTGAGGACAGGGCCGGCAATTCGGCCACCTGTTCCTTTGATGTTACCGTCCCGGGGACATTCGTCGGCGGTACGGGGAACATTCCCGATAACGGGTGCCCCACCAATACCTCATTTACGGCCACATCCACGGTCGCGGGCACCCTGGGGACGGACGTCACCATCGCTTCCGTAACACTCGATATAAGCCATGCCTCTACGGACAACCTGGAAATTCGCCTGTTGAGCCCGGGGGGGAGCACCCTGAACCTTGCGCTCGATCTGGGAAGCGACGGTGACAATTTCACCGGGACCGTGTTCCGGGACGGAGGGGCCTCCATTGCTTCCGCAAGTGCCCCGTTTACGGGGGCGTTCCAGCCACAGGGAGGGACCTTTGCATCGGCCTTCTCGGGGCAGGCATCCAATGGGACCTGGACCCTGCTCATCTGTGACGACGAGGCCTCGGACACCGGCACCCTGGACAGCTGGTCCATTACGTTCACTAAGGGTTCGCTCCCGACCTTCAGCGGCTGTCCAGCCGATATCACCGTCAACAACGGGAGCTGCAATCCGGCGGTAAGCTATACGGCCCCCACGGCCAGCGATGCCAGTGGCCAGTCGCTGACCGTAACACGGACCCGGGGACCGGCCACTGGGAGTACCTTCCCCCCCGGGGATACCATCGTCGAGTTTTCGGCCACCGATGCCGATTGTAATACGAGCACATGCCGGTTTACCGTAACGGTAGTGGACAACGCCGCCCCCACCACGGCCGGCTGTCCTTCGGATATTGTAAGCAGCTGCAATCCGGTGGTCTACACCGCGCCCACATTCTCGGACAACTGCGGATTCCCCCCCGTTCCCAACACGGTGCCCGGGTTCAGCCTATTGGGGACCTTTGGCAACAGTACCTATTTTATCTCGGACGAAAAAATCACCGCGGGAAAGGCCATTGCCAGTGCCGAGCTGTACGGCCATGAGCTGGTGACCATCAATTCACAAGCGGAGAACGATTACCTGAACGAGCAAACAGGTGGCGCATCCATCGTCATTGGGATCAACGACCTTTCCACCGAGGGGACCTTCGAGTGGCAGAGCGGGCAACCGGCTTCCTATACCAACTGGGGCAATGGTGAGCCCAACAATTCTGGAAATGAGGACTACGGGGAAATGCGGTCCGACGGCCAATGGAACGATAGGCGCGCTGACTTTACGGCCCGTGCGGTCATCGAGTACCACGATTACAGTGAAGGCCCGGTCCTTGCCGAAGGGCTACCCAACGGCTCCGTTTTCCCGTTGGGGACCACGACCAACACCTTCTATGCCAAGGATGGTGCCGGCAATTCGGCCACCTGTTCCTTCGATGTTACAGTCCCGGGGACATTCGTCGGCGGTACGGGGAGCATTCCCGATAACGGGTGCCCCACCAATACCCCATTTACGGCCACATCCACCGTTGTGGGCACCCTGGGAACGGACGTCGCCATCGCCTCCGTAGCACTCGATATAAGCCATACCTCTACAGACAACCTGGATATTGTTCTGGAAAGCCCGGATGGGACCACCCTGAACCTTGCGCTCGATGTGGGGGGCAACGGTGGCAATTTTGCCGGGACCCTGTTCCGGGACGGGGGTGCTGCCATTGCCTCGGCGAGCGCCCCGTTTACGGGGGTATTCCAGCCACAGGGCGGGACCTTTGCATCGGCATTTGCGGGGAAGGCATCCGATGGGACCTGGACCCTGCAAATCTGTGACGACGAGGCTTCGGATGTCGGTACCCTGGACAGCTGGTCCATTACGTTCGCTAAGGGTTCGCTCCCGACCTTCAGCAACTGTCCAGCCGATATCACCGTCAACAACGGGAGCTGCAATCCGGCGGTAAGCTATACGGCCCCCACGGCCAGCGATGCCAGTGGCCAGTCACTGACCGTAACACGGACCCGGGGACCGGCCACTGGGAGTACCTTCCCCGCCGGGGACACCATCGTCGAGTTCTCGGCCACCGATGCCGATTGCAATACGAGCACATGCCGGTTTACCGTAACGGTAACCGACAACACCGCCCCCACCACGGCCAGCTGTCCTTCGGATATTACAAGCAGCTGCAATCCGGTGGCCTACACCGCGCCCACCTTTTCGGACAACTGCGGATTCCCCACCGTTCCCAATACGGTGCCCGGGTTCAGCCTTTTGGGGACCTTTGGCAATAGTACCTATTTTATCTCGGACGACCCCGTAATGGCTTCAGTAGCCTTTACCGATGCCGAACTAAATGGCTATGAGCTGGTGACCATCAATTCCCGGGCGGAGAACGATTACCTGCAGAGCCAAACAGGCGGCATTATCATCATCGGTATCAACGATGTTGCCACCGAGGGGACCTTCGAGTGGCAGAGCGGACAACCCGTTTCCTATACCAACTGGCGCGGTAGTAATCCCAACAATTTTGGGGGAAATGAGCACTATGGGCGAATGCGGTCCGACGGCCAATGGCAAGATCAAAGCGCTGACTTTACGGCCCATGCGGTCATCGAGTACCACGATTACAGTCAAGGCCCAATCCTTGCCGAAGGACTCCCCTCCGGCTCCGTTTTCCCGTTGGGGACCACGGCCAACACCTTCTATGCCGAGGATGGTGCCGGCAATTCGGCCACCTGTTCCTTTGATGTTACAGTCCCGGGGACATTCGTCGGCGGTACGGGGGGCATTCCCGATAACGGGTGCCCCACCAATACCCCATTTACGGCCACATCCACCGTTGTGGGCACCCTGGGAACGGACGTCGCCATCGCCTCCGTAGCACTCGATATAAGCCATACCTCCACGGATAACCTGGATATTGTTCTGGAAAGCCCGGATGGGACCACCCTGAACCTTGCGCTCGATCTGGGAAGCGACGGTGACGATTTCACCGGGACCGTGTTCCGGGACGGGGGTGCCACCATTGCTTCTGCGAGTGCCCCGTTTACGGGAACGTTCCAGCCACAGGGGGGGACCTTTGCATCGGCCTTTGCGGGGAAGGCATCCAATGGTGATTGGACCCTGCAAATCTGTGACGACGAAGCTTCGGACTCCGGCACCCTGAACAGCTGGTCCATTACATTTATTAAGGGTTCGGTCCCGACCTTCAGCAACTGTCCAGCCGATATCACCGTCAACAACGGGAGCTGCAACCCGACGGTAAGCTATACGGCCCCCACGGCCCAGGACGCCAGTGGCCAGTCACTGACCGTAACACGGACCCGGGGACCGGCCACTGGAAGTACCTTCCCCCCTGGGGATACCCTCATCGAGTTTTCGGCCACCGATGCCTATTGCAATACGAGCACATGCCGGTTTACCATAACGGTAGTCGACAACACCGCCCCCACCGCGGCCGGCTGTCCTTCGGACATTACAAGCAGCTGCAATTCGGTGGCCTACACCGCACCCACCTTCTCGGACAACTGCGGATTCCGTTCCGTCCCCACCGCGGTGCCCGGGTTCAGCCTTTTGGGGACCTTTGGCAACAGTACCTATTTCATTTCTGATACTACCGTAGAAGTTCTAAAGGCATTTGCCGATGCCGAGCTGTACGGCCATGAGCTGGTGACCGTCAATTCCCAAGAGGAGAACGATTACCTGAAGGGCCAGATAAGCTCAAGTATCATTATCGGGATCAACGATGTCGCCACAGAGAATACCTTCGCATGGCAGAGCGGGCAACCGGCTTCCTATACCAACTGGGGCGGTGGTGAACCCAACAACTCTGGGGGAAATGAGGACTACGGGGAAATGCGGTCCGATGGCCTATGGAACGATCGGCCCGGTGATTTTACGGCCCATGCGGTCATCGAGTACCACGACTACAGCGCAGGTCCGGTCCTTGCCGAAGGGCTGCCCTCTGGCTCCGATTTCCCGGGAGGAACCACCACCAATACCTTCTATGCCGAGGACAGGGCCGGCAATTCGGCCACCTGTTCCTTTGATGTGATCATCTCGAATGCGTTCGCTGGCGGTACGGGGGGCATTCCCGATGGAGGGTGCCCCACCAACACATCCTTTACGGCCACATCCACCCTTGTGGGCACCCTCGGGACGGATGTCGCCATCGCCTCCGTAGCACTCGATATAAGTCATCGCTGGAATGAGGATCTACAAATCCGCCTGAAAAGCCCAGGGGGAACCACCCTTAACCTTGCAGTCGGTGTGGGGGGCGATGGTGACAATTTCACCGGGACCATGTTCCAGGACGGAGGGGACAACATTGCTTCTGCGAGTGCTCCGTTTACGGGAGTGTTCCGGCCACAGGGAGGGACCTTTGCATCGGCCTTTGCGGGGGAGGCATCCAATGGGACCTGGACCCTGCTCGTCTGTGACAACGAAACTCCGGACCCCGGCACCCTGAACAGCTGGTCCATTACGTTCGATACGGCTTCTCCCCCGACTTTCAGCAACTGTCCCGCCGATATCACCGCCACCGGGAGCTGCAATCCCACGGTAAGCTATACGCCCCCAACGGCCCAAGATGCTAGCGGACAGTCGTTGACCGTAACACGGACCCTCGGGCCGGCCAATGGGAGTACCTTCCCCCCCGGGGATACCATCGTCGAGTTTTCGGCCACCGATGCCTCTTGCAATACGAGCACATGCCGGTTTACCGTAACGGTAGTCGACGATACCGCCCCCACGATCAGCTGTCCTGCAGATATTACAAGTACTAGCAGTACCGGTGCTGCCGTACCCGTGGCCTATGCCCCCACCTTCTCGGACAACTGCGGATTCCGCGCCGTTCCCACATCGGTGCCCGGATTCAGCCTTTTGGGGACCTTTGGCAACAGTACCTATTTTATCTCGGACGATACCGTCACTGCGAGAAGTGCATTTACCAGTGCCGAGCTGGATGGCTATGAGCTGGCGACCATCAATTCACAGGCGGAGAACGATTACCTTCAGGGCCGGATAAGCTCGCCCGTCTTTATCGGGATCAACGACATTTCCACGGAGGGAACCTACGAGTGGCAGAGCGGACAACCGGTCTCCTATACCAACTGGAACAGTGGCGAGCCCAACAATTTTGGGGGAGGTGAGGATTATGGGGAAATGCGATCCGACGGCCTATGGAACGATAGGCGCGCTAACTTTACGGCCCATGTGGTCATCGAGTACAACGATTACACTGCCGTTCCCACTTCGGTATCGGGGTTCTCCCTCTTGGGGACCTTTGGCGACAGTACCTATTTTATCTCGAACCAGAATACCCATATCGGCAACGCATATGCCAACGCCGGGACCAACGGCCATAAGCTGGTGACCATCAATTCACAGGCAGAGAACGACGCTATACAAACATGGGCTGCCAATCTTAGTGGGGCCGATAAACTCATAATAGGGCTCAACGATCCCAACTTCACAAATGTCGATTACCAGTGGCAGAGCGGACAGCCCGTTACCTATACCAATTGGGGTACGGGACAGCCCAACGATTTCGGGGGGAACTATGCGGTAATGCAGACCAGTAGCGGTAAATGGGATGATGTAAGGGGTAACTTTACCGGGGCCCGTGTGGTCATCGAGTTCAGTAGTACCGGACCGGTCCTTGTCGAAGGGCTGCCCCCCGGGGCCGATTTCCCCTTGGGGACCACGACCAACACGCTCTATCTTGAGGATAGGGCCGGCAATTCGGTGACCTGTTCCTTTACGGTGAACGTCGATCTGGCCACGGGGAACCTTATGATCACCGAGGTCATGCAGAACCCCGACGATGTCACCGATGCCAACGGCGAGTATTTTGAGGTCTATAACAATGAGACCGAGCCTGTGAACCTCAAAGGGTGGACCATCTCGGACAGCGGAACCGATACGCATACCATCGCAACGGACCTTATCGTAGCGCCCGGGGGCTTTATCGTCCTGGGGATCAACGACGATCCGGCGACCAATGGCGGCGTGGAGGTACATTACCAGTATTCCGGCATTGCCCTGGACAATACCGCGGACGAGATCATTCTCACCGATGCGGCCTCCACGGAGATCGACCGCGTGGAATACGATGGCGGCACCGATTGGCCAGACCCAGACGGCGCGGCCATGGTCTATACCGGCAGCAACATACAGAACAACAACAGCGGCAGCCTCTGGCAGGCCGCCACGGCGGCAGAGGGCATATCGCCGGACCTGGGCTCACCGGGAAGCAACGGCAACGACCAGATCCTCGATTGGCTGGTCTATGAGAATAGCGCCTGGAACGAGGCCCCTTCGCAAGGTACCGGCGCGAGAAACGCACTGGTACGTAAATCGGAAGCCCTCACCCTCGGCGCGGACATCAGCCTAAACACCCTGATCGTCGAACCGGATGCCGATGTGGACGTATCCCCCTCCGTAACCCTGGGCATAACCGATATCGTCCTCGAATCGACCTCGACGGACTATGCGAGCCTGATCCTGGACGGCACCCTATCGGGGACCACGGTCACCTACAGGCGACATGTCAACCAGGTGGCCACTTCGGGCGGCAACGACCTCATATCGCCGCCCGTGACCGGACAGACCTTTGACGGCCTGTTGGCCGCTAACGGCAACATCCCATCAAATACAGCGGGCACGCTATACCTCTTCGGGCCGTTCGACAAGACCTCGGGAAGTTATCTCACCTATTCCAGTACGGCCACCGATGCACTGACACCCGGCATGGGCTACAGGGCCGCCACGACGGACAACGGCACCCTGGACTTTAGCGGTGGCATCAACCGCTCCGGTGTCAGCGTATCCATATCCAACTCCGGCCCGCTGGAATTCAGCAAATGGAACCTTATCGGAAACCCCTATCCGTCCTATATCAACGTACAGGCATTCTTGAACAACGCCACCAATGCCTCCGTGCTCGGGGCGACCAATGTGGCCATCTATGGCTATGACGGCGATGCTTCCGACGGTTGGACCATCTATAACCTGAACACAACGACGGCCGGTACGGTTATTGCCCCTGGGCAGGGCTTTTTCGTATCCACCGAGAATGGCGGCTGGATCAGTTTTTCGCCCAGCATGCGGAGCCACGGGAGCAGCGATGATTTTATCACCGGGCGTACAACGGACGACAACCAGCACTTAAGGCTGCAATTGGCCGGCAACGGTAACGTTTCACATACCGACCTTTATTTTAACGGCAACTCCACCTATGGTCTGGACCCAGGTTACGATGCCGGGGTGTTCGGCAATGTGGCCGGTGCATTTTCGATCTATTCGCGATTGGTCGCCGATGATCAGGGCATCGATCTTGCCATCCAATCACTGCCACAAGATATATATACAAGCGACGACCTCGTTCCGCTGGGGATCAATGCCGGTGCGGGCACATCCCTGACCATCGGTATAGAAAGTTCAAACCTGCCCCAGGACGTGGATATATACCTGATGGATGTCCAGGAGCAACAGGTGGCCCACCTTAACACGGAAACCTTTGGCATAACCCCTACCGGCGACCTTAACGGGACGGGGCGGTTTTACCTCGGCTTTTCCAACGGCCTCCTATCCACGGGAAGCCACGAGATCGACCGAGTGAGGGTCTATGCCCGGGAAGGGCATATCCTTATCGAGGGACAGCTTGTGGAAAGTACCGACTTTAAGCTGTACGATATACAGGGACGTTTGGTCATGCAGGGCGCGTTGGAACCCCATGTGATGGTACGGCATATAGAGGCCGGTGCGCTCAATGGGGGCGTTTACCTTGTTGAGCTCAATAACGGTGATGTGCGAAAAGCACATAAGGTCATATTGGACTGACCCTAAGGCATATGCAACGAATTTTTAAAAAAAACGGTTATTGAAAAGGGCCATGATACATCGTCCTTCCCTAGGATTGAATTAATAGCGAACAAGGGATCATGGCCCTTGGATAACCGACAAAAGCCAGCCCCTTGGATCGTGGGCACACATGGCGTTGCGGCCCAAGACCCAATAATAAAAAGAATGGACAACAACATTACAAATACCAGGACATAGATGAACAGACACAATCATAAAGACAATGGGATGACCCGTAGGAAAGCCGTAGCAAAGCTCGGAAAATACGCCGCCCTTACCGCACTGGGCACATTCGTTATACTCGATCCCTTAAGGGCACAGTCCTCGTCCCCACCGGATCCCGGAGACAATCCCTTTGATTGAGCTGCTTGCCATGCCATGGCAGAACCGTTTTACCTTATGGCCAAAAACGGAAGGGGCATCGCTCGCTACAACCAGTCTTAAATGATGCACGCTATTTTGTTGAACTTTTTAAAGGGGTAAGATTCAGGTCAGCAAAATGTGCAAAACCCCCTTGAGCAATTAAGGGGGTTTTCTGGTTTAGAACGGTGAAAATACGGCCCTCAAAATAGGCTGGTCGCCCCGTGACCATGGGATTCGGAGGACCCAGGGTCCTTAGAGCCCTAATACGTGATAACACGTAGTTATTACGTGTTGCTTCTTATTTCAGGCCATGAGGTCCGAGTGTATATTAGACCAAAACTTTTTAATAACCTCTTTAGTTATGTACCAAATCTATTTTTTAAACGAAATTTTTATGTGTTGCCTTTTGTGTTCAACAGCACTCATGGGACAACATCAAAATGAACCCTGGACCTTAACACCGGCCCAATAGCGTTCTGCTGAGACAGTCGACTTGGCACGCCTTCAAAACGAAACCGCTAAGCGATTGGCCACTTCCAAGGTTACCAAAGCAGGGGATACTCGTAAATAGCATCCGTAAAGCCGATCGTTCCTAGGAGCAGTAACTCCTCTCGCAATAGTTAAAGACACTATATAATTAAAAAACATAAACTATGAAACATACATTTATCCTCTTCGTTATCTTATGTATAGGTGTTACTCCATTGAGCTGGGGGCAAGATACTACAGATCCAGTTGCGGCATGCCAAAATATTACCGTACAATTAAACGCCAACGGTACTGCTTCTATTGTGGCGGCCGATGTTGATGCTGGATCCACTGATGACAGTGGTTCGGTCACCCTGTCTGTGGATATCGATACCTTCGACTGTGACGATCTGGGTAGCCCCGTAACCATTACGCTGACAGCCACGGATCCTGCGGGGAATACAAATACCTGTACCGCCACCGTGACCGTAGAAGATCCTTTTAAACCTGTTTTTACAAACATTGCAGGAACAGGTACCGCGACCGATCCCTTTACCTCGATCGATCCCGCAGTAATTGGAAGTACCTCGGGCACCTACTACTTTTCTTTCAACGGCAGTACCTTTCAGGGCGTTCTGGATGAAGGGTGGCTCATGGTACTGAACTACGTCCACCAAGCGGGAGACAACTCCGAACTTGTGGTACGGAACTCGGACCTGCCACTGAAAGGGTCATCCACATTGGGGGACAGTGAGGCAGGGACCTCAAACTGGGGGCATATCGGAAATACGCTGGCCAATGCCATCGATTTTGAAGAGATGCGTCTTTACGGCCAGACCTCGCGAGACCCCGGTGATATCATCGACTTTACCACCTCATATGCAAGTGCGGTGGACTATGTAAAGACGGGGTCGGGAAGCTTTGCGGGTATCAACAATACCGCCAACTACAACCTGCTTTCCTCGCATACGGCCTCCATACCCCAAAATGCTCCCCACACATATGGAAATAGGGGGGATAGAGCATTGACCGAGTTCCCGTTCTTTAATGGTGGTGTGGCCCACTGGGGAATACGTGGATTAGATAGCCGTTGGGAAGTCGATGATATTACCGTTGGTAGTAATCTAAACGCTTATAGTACCATCCACAGGGTGTGGGTACGCGGGGACCTCTCACCTGCTTTCAGTACCACGAGTATTACGGTACAGTTGGACGCTTCGGGAAACGCAACGGTAGCTGCCGGTGATTTTTCAATTACCGCTACGGACAACTGCGGTACACCAACGCTCAGTTTAAGCCAATCCACGTTCACCTGTGCAAATCTTGGAACCAATACCGTTCAGTTGAGGGCCACAGATGCGGATGGTAATGTTACCAGTATTGACGTTGAAGTGACCGTGGAAAACAGTACACTTCCCTCATTTACTGCCTGTCCGGCCGACGTCCTTAGCTGTAACGCTACCGTCACCTATACACCGCCCTCGGTATCGAACAGCTGCTTCCCCACCGTTCCGACCACTGCACCCTCAGGGTTCTCATCGCTAGGGACCTTTGGCAACAGCACCTATTTTATCTCGGACCAGAATACCCATATTGGCACGGCATATGCCAACGCCGGGGCCAACGGCTATGATCTGGTAACCATCAACTCGCAGGCAGAGAACAACGCTATACAGGCATTGGCCACTAATCTTAGTGGGGCCAATCGGCTCCTGATCGGGTTCAATGATCCCAACTTCACAAATGTTGATTACGAGTGGCAGAGCGGACAGCCCGCCACCTATACCAATTGGGGTACGGGACAGCCCAACGATGTTGGGGGTAACTATGTGGTAATGGTGACCAATAGTGGTAAATGGGATGATGCAAGAGGTAACTATACCGGGGCCCGTATGGTCATCGAGTACCACGACTACAGCACAGGGCCCATACTGGCTTCGGGACTCCCCTCGGACTCTACCTTCCCCTCGGGGACCACGACCAACGCCTTCTATGCCAAAGATGGTGCCGGCAATTCGGCGACCTGTTCCTTTGATGTGACCATCACCAATACCCTATTGAACAATTGTCCCGCTGACATCACGAGTTTTAACAGTACCATCGACTATACAATGCCAGAGTTACCGGACAACTGTGGATTACCCACCCTTCCCACCTCTGCACCCTCCGGGTTCTCATCACTGGGCACCTTTGGCAACAGTACCTATTTCATCTCAACAGCCACCACCTCTGCCAGTGCAGCATTTACCGATGCACAGGCCAACGGCCATGACCTGGTGACCATCAACTCACAGGCGGAGAACGATTGGCTAAAGGACCAAATAAGTGCGCCTATCATTATAGGGATCAATGATGTTGGCACCGAGGACGACTATGTGTGGCAGAGCGGACAGCCCGCCAACTATACCAACTGGGCCAACGGCGAGCCAAACGATACTGGAAACTATGCAACAATGGGGACCAACGGAGAATGGAGCGATGTGGGTGGATCCGATAGTGGAAAGGTCGTCATCGAATACCACGACTACAGCTCGGGCCCGATCCTGGCCTCGGGACTGCCATCAGGTTCGACATTCCCCTTGGGGACCACGACCAATAAATTCTATGCCAAAAACACTTCTGGAACCATCGAGACCTGCTCCTTTACGGTGACCTATGCGTCTAACACGGCCCCGAGCATCACCAGCTCCGTTACCCCGAGCGTATCGGAGAACCAGACCGCAGCGATCGATGTGGCAGCCAGCGATGACTACGATTCGGAAGGCTCGGGACTCACCTATAGCTTTAGTACCGGCAACAATGGAGGTACGGACAACGGCCTGTTCAGCCTCGATACGGCCACGGGGGTGGTGGCCTTTATCAGTGCCCCCGATTATGAGAACCCCATTGACGATGATACAAACAATGTCTATCTAATACAGGTCACGGTAACGGATTCTCAAGGGCTGACGGGTGTAGAGGATATTTCCATTACGGTAACCAACGTGGACGAAAACCCTACGGCGGTATGCAAGGACATTACCGTACAATTGGGCACCAATAATGCTGCTACCATCGTGGCATCCAATATTGATGATGGATCCACTGATGACAGTGGTACGGTCACCCTGTCTGTGGATATCGATACCTTCGACTGTGACGATCTGGGTAGCCCAGTAACCGTTACGCTGACAGCCACGGATCCTGTGGGGAATACAGATACCTGTACCGCCACAGTGACCGTAGAAGACAGTACACTTCCCACATTTACTGCCTGTCCGGCCGACATCTCTAGCTGTAACGCTACCATCACCTATACACCGCCATCGGTATCGGACTGCTTTCCCACCGTTCCCACGACTGCACCAACCGGGTTCTCATCGCTCGGGACCTTTGGCAACAGCACCTATTTTATCTCGGACCAGAATACTCAGATAAGCACGGCATATGCCAACGCCGAGGCCAACGGTTATGAGCTGGTGACCATCAATTCACTGGCAGAGAACAACGCTATACAGACATTGGCCACTAATCTTAGTGGGGTCGATCGACTCCTAATCGGGTTCAATGATCCCAACTTCACAAATATTGATTACGAGTGGCAGAGCGGACAGCCCGCCACCTATACTAATTGGGGTGTGGGACAGCCCAACGATGTTGGGGGGAACTATGCGGTAATGGTGACCAGTAGTGGCAAATGGGATGATGCAAGAGATAGCTATACCGGGGCCCGTGTGGTGATCGAGTACCACGACTACAGCACAGGGCCCATTCTGGCTTCGGGACTCCCCTCGAGTTCGACCTTCCCATCGGGGACCACGACCAATACGTTCTATGCCAAGGACATCTCCGGAAACGTTAATACCTGTGCGTTCAACGTAACCATAAGCAATGCCATATTGAACAATTGTCCTGCGGACATCATAGCGGACTTTAACAATACCATCATCTATACCCCGCCCACATTGAATAATTGCGGATCCCTCCCCACCGTTCCGACTTCAGTCTCCGGGTTTGAGGAGTTGGGGAGCTTTGGCAACAGTACCTATTTTATTTCAACCGGTACCACTTCCATAACTGCGGCCTATAACAACGCACAGACCAACGGCTATGAACTGGTGACCATCAACTCACAGGCAGAGAACGATTACCTGAAAGACCAAATAAGTGCGTCTATCATTATCGGGATCAATGATGCTACCACAGACGATACCTATGCGTGGCAGAGCGGGCAGCCCGCCACCTACACCAACTGGGCCAACGGCGAACCAAACGATACTGGCGCCTATGCAACAATGGGGACCAACGGAGAGTGGAGTGATGCAGGTGGATCCTTTACCGGAAAAGTAGTCATCGAGTACCACGACTACAGCGCAGGCCCGATCCTGGCCTCTGGACTGCCCTCGGGTTCCACATTCCCCGTGGGGATAACAACCAATGTATTCTATGCCGAGAACGACTCCGGAAGCTCTGAGACCTGCTCCTTTATAGTGACAGTTGTTCGCGAAAATTTCGTCACCACTTGGAACACGACCAATAATGGCTCTAGCGGTAACCTTATCGTTATACCCGCTGTAGGGACCTACGATATTGACGTGGGTAATGACGGCACCTATGACCTATTCGATAAGAACGGGACCACCACTGTGGATGTTACCCTCTATAACTATACCGCTGGGGAGATAAAGTTAGTCCTTCGCAATGCCGCCTCCGGGGCTGGGACTCTGACCGGGATAAAGTTCAACTATGGGGGAGATAAAGAAAAGCTGCTCTCCGTAGACCAATGGGGAAGCAACATATCCTGGAGCGCAATGCAGAATGCATTTAGCGGCTGTAACAATTTGAAGATCAAGGCGACCGACGCCCCCGATCTGAGTGGAGTCACCAGTATGTCCCGTATGTTCGATGGATGTGGGGCACTTATCGGAACGACAAGCTTCCCTAACTGGAATACAAGCAACGTGACCAATATGGAAGCCCTGTTTGAATCTGCAAACTCCTTTAATGGGAATATCAGTTCTTGGGACACGAGTAGCGTAACCAATATGAGAAGAACATTTAATGGAGCAACAATCTTTAACCAGGACATCGGTTCCTGGAACACAGCCAATGTGACTCATATGGGTGGGATGTTTTGGAATGCATCCGCCTTTAACCAGGATATCGGTTCCTGGAACACGTCCATCGTGACTAATATGACCAACACATTTGCGGGAGCAACTGCCTTTAACGGGAACATCAGTTCTTGGAACACTAGCAACGTGCAAAGAATGGGTCAGATGTTTATGAATGCAAGCGCCTTTAACCAGGATATCGGTTCTTGGAACACGAGCAGTGTCTGGAATATGAACAGAATGTTTTGGAATGCAACTGCCTTCAATCAGGACATTGGCGGTTGGAACACAAGCAATGTGACTTTAATGGATCAGACGTTTATGGATGCAAGCGCCTTCAATGCGGATATCAGTTTATGGAATGTGGCCAAAGTGGAGACTATGGGCGGAATGTTCGATAATACGTCATTTAACCGGGACATCGGTTCCTGGAACACGGCTAGCGTCACCAATATGTCGGGTATGTTTGCAAGTAACAGTGCCTTCAACCAGGACATTAGTGGTTGGAACACAAATAGTGTGACCACTATGGCAAATATGTTTCTGGAAGCATCCGCCTTTGATCAGGATATAAGTAGCTGGAATGTTAACAATGTTACTAATATGACCGGTATGTTCAAAGAGGCAAGTGCCTTTAATCAGAACCTTGGCGATTGGGACCTCAGTAGTTTGAGCACTGCCGAAAATATGTTCGAATCTGCAGGCTTATCCTCACTCAACTATGATTCTACCTTGATTGGCTGGAGCACCGACACCAGTGGTTCTGCAGATGATAATACCGATGACATCCCTTCCGTAATCACTTTCCATGCAGGCACCAGCAAATACTGTTTAGCAGCAGCAGCACGTCTAATTTTAACCAGTGATCCATACAGTTGGGTGATTACCGATAATGGGCAAGCCACAGATTGTTATGTGAGCTTAGCACCAAAAGCATATCTGCAAGGTGCTGCTATATCCCCCATTACTAACGAAGAGACGTTGATGCGTGATGACCTGAGGGCAGGTAATCTTTTACCCACCACCAGTCCCTATACCGATGGGCTTACCTGTGACGCATCGGTCTTCAGCACCACGGGAAGCAACGCTATCGTAGACTGGGTATGGGTGGAGCTGCGCGATGCTACGGATAGCACCATCGTAATCGATGGCCGTTCGGCACTCTTGCAGCGCGATGGGGATATTGTTGATATAAATGGTACATCATCATTGGTATTCTATCAATCCTCAGGCAATTACTATGTGGCCATTAAACACCGCAACCATGTCGGCATCATGACCGCCGCAACGCAGACGCTGGGCACTACCACAGCCGCTGTGGACCTATCCTCCAACCTGACCGCGGTAGAGGGCGGAAGCAATGCACTGGTACTGTTGGCCAACGGATCGTACGGGATGTACAGCGGCGACCATGACGGCAATGCACAGGTACAGAACGCGGACGCCAATGCCGTGATCCAGTTGATAGGCGGGTCGGGCTACGATGCCGCAGACATGGACGCCAATACACAGGTACAGAACACGGACGTCAACATACTGATCAGCCCCAACATTGGCCGTGGGGCGCAGTCCGGCAGGAACATGCCGACCGGACCGATGTCCAACGACGTCGCTCTGGCCTTTGCCAATGCGCAGATCACCAATGACGGCACCGATGATTTCTACGAGGCGGATATCCTCATATCGAGCTCTACGGACCTATACATCGGCTCGGGACAGGTCTATATCGATTACGCCAACGGGGCCTTCGGGCAGAACGTATCGGCCAACGGCAACATAGAATACAGCCAGCCCGACGGCTCCATACTCGGGCACAGCTTCGGGGCCTTCGCACCGGCATACAAGGATTTTGTGCAGAACGACAACACCGCATCCAGGGTCTCACTGTCATTCCAGCAGAACATCGCCCTGGCAGGCTTGCAAACCGCAACGGAACTTCAGGTGAACGCAGCACCGAAGGTCCTGTTCCATATCAAGATACGCTATCAAGACGCCGCACAGGATGCCGGTATCTGTTTCTTTAGCGACGGGGTCTTCCAGGACCAGTTCTTTACCGCATGCGGAGGAACCGGAACGGCGGACTGTACCAATAGCCCCGGCACACAGATCACCGATGATACCTATGACTGTTCGCAAGCCGGAGTGGGTACACTCGGTATAGCCGGCAACGAAGATAATCGCATAGCGCTATATCCCAACCCCGCAAGCGCCAGCTTCAGCATAAAAGGACTGGGCACCATGCACAGCGTGAGGGTATACGACATCAGCGGAAGGCTCATCGTACAGGAGGAAAGGCACGATGACAGACCGATAGATATGCGCCCCTATGACGACGGGGTCTATCTGGTGGTGATCGGCAATGCAAGGGGGGCCGTAACCAAACGATTGATAAAGAAAAGCCATTGACACAAACCGATAATTATAAAACGACCATGAAAACAAAACTATGCACGGTACTGTTGGTGCTCCTGGGCACGAACATCATTAATTCCCAGGCCATTACACTGACATTTGCCAATCCGCAGATCACCAATGACGGTACCGACGATTTTTACGAAGCAGATATCCTCATCGCAAGTACCACGGACTTTTATCTCGGTTCGGGCCAAGTTTACCTGGACTATAATACCGCAGCTTTTGGGAGCAATATATCCGCCAACAACAATTTGGACTACGGACGGCCAGCGGGGGCCATACTAGCCCATAGCTTCGGCATGTTCTCGCCGGCATACAAGGATTTCGTACAGAACGACAATACCGCATCAAGGGTCTCACTGTCCTTCCAGCAGAACATTGCTTTGGCAGGCCTACAGACCGCGACGGCCATACAGGTCACCTCCACACCGAAAGTACTGCTGCATATCAAGATACGCTACACCAATGCGGTCGAGGCTCCCGGCATACGTTTTTTCAGTGATGGCGTATTCCAGGACCAGTTCTTTACCGCATGTGGCGGAACCGCCATAGCGGACTGTACCAATAACCCCGGCACACAGATTACCGATGACAGCTATAGCTCTTCGGGAGCGGCATTCCAAAGTACGGGAAAACTCGTCATCAGCGAGATCATGAAAAACCCCAGCGGGGTCACCGATGCCAATGGCGAGTACTTTGAGCTCTACAACGATGAGACCTCGCCCGTCAACCTCCAGGGCTGGACCGTTTCGGACGGTGGGACCGATACCCATACCATAGGCAACGGACTGATAGTAAAGCCCGATGGCTTTATCGTTCTTGGCAGAAACAGCAATTCCACGACCAATGGAGGCGTGACCGTGCATTACCAGTATTCCGGAATCGCCATGGACAATACCGCCGACGAGATCATTTTAACGAATGGGGCCTCTACCGAGATCGACCGCGTGGAATACGATGGCGGCACCAATTGGCCCAACCCCGACGGTAAGGCCATGATATATACGGGAAGCAATATCGAGAACAACAACAGCGGGGCCCTTTGGCAGGCCGCTACTGCCGCGGAGGGCATATCCCCGGACCTGGGATCCCCCGGAAGCAACGGTAAGGGACAGATCGTCGACTGGCTCGTTTTTGATACCAACGCATGGAACAGGAACCCTTCGGGGAGCACGGGCGCGAAAAACGCCCTAATACGTGAATCGGAGGCCCTAACCCTCGGCTCGGACATCAGCCTGCTAAGCCTGACCGTCGAACCGGATGCCGATGTGACGGTATCCTCGTCCGTTACCCTCAGTATCACCGATATCATCCTTGAATCGACTTCAACAGAATATTCGAGCCTCATCTCCGATGGCACCCTATCGGGCACCACGGTCACCTACAGGAGACATGTCAACCAAACGGCCACCTCGGGAGGCAACGACCTCATATCACCGCCCGTAACGGGAGGGAGCTTTGACGGCCTGTTGGCAGCAAACGGCAACATCCCATCAAATACAGCGGGCACGATATACCTCTTCGGGCCGTTCGACAAGACCTCGGGAACCTATACCAACTATTCGAGTACGGCCACCGATGCACTGACGCCCGGCGTGGGATACAGGGCCGCAACAACGGACAACGGCACACTCGAATTTAGCGGCGGCATCAACCAGTCCAACGTCAGCGTGGCCATATCCGATTCCGGTCCGCTCGAGTTCAGCAAGTGGAACCTCGTCGGAAACCCATATCCCTCCTATATCAACGTACAGGCATTTTTGAACAACGCCACCAATGCCGCTCTGCTGGAAGCCAACAATGTGGCCATCTATGGCTACGATGGCGATGCTTCCGACGGCTGGACCGTCCATAACCTGAACAGCTCCACCTCGGCTACGGTCATCACTCCGGGACAGGGCTTTTTTGTCGCCGCCGGGAGCGACGGCAACATCAGTTTTACAACGGGAATGAGAAGCCACGGGAGCACCGATGATTTTATATCCGGGCGCTCTACGGACGACAACCGGCATTTAAGGTTGCAGCTTAGCGGCAACGGCAACGTTTCACATACCGATCTTTATTTTAACGGCAGCTCCACATACGGCCTGGACCCCGGGTACGATGCCGGGGCGTTCGGCGATGTGGCCGGTGCGTTTTCGATCTGTTCGCGATTGGTCGCCGACGATCTGGGCGTCGATATTGCCATCCAGTCACTGCCGCAGGATATCTTTGCCAGCGACGAACTCGTTCCACTCGGGATAAACGCCAGCGCCGGAACGGTTTTGACCATTGGCATAGAGAGTTCTGACCTGCCACAGGGCGTGGATATCTACCTGGTGGATGTACAGGAGCAACAGGTGGCCCACCTTAACACCGAAGACTTTGGTATAACCCCTACCGGAGACCTTAACGGGACGGGGAGGTTTTACCTCGGCTTTTCCAACGGCGTCCTATCCACGGGAAGCCACGAGATCGACCGAGTGAGGGTCTATGCCCGGGAAGGGCATATCCTTATCGAGGGACAGCTCATTGAGGACACCGAATTTGGGCTGTACGATATACAGGGCCGCTTGGTCATGCAGGGCGCGTTGGAACCCCATGTGACGGTACGGCATATAGAGACCGGTGCCCTCAATGACGGCGTTTACCTTGTTGAGCTCAATAACGGTCATGTACGGAAAACACATAAGGTCATATTGGACTGATCGCAAAGCATAGGCTACGGTTTAAAAAAAACGGTTATTGAAAAGGGTCATGATACATCGTCCTTCCCTGGGATTGAATTAATAGCGAACAAGGGGTCATGGCCCTTGAATAACCGGCAAAACCCAACTCTTTGTACTGAGGGCGCACATGGCGTTGCGGCACAAGACCTAATTAATAAAATGAACAGCATCACAAATACGAGAACATAGATGGACAGACAGAACCATGGGGATAACGGGATGACCCGTAGGAAAGCCGTATCAGAGCTCGGAAAGTACGCCGCCCTTACCGCGCTGGGCACATTCGTTATACTCGACCCGCTAAGGGCACAGTCCTCGTCCCCACCGGACCCCGGAGACAATCCATTTGATTGAGCCGCTTGCCATGCCATGGCAAAAAACGGAAGGCATCCCCCTACACGGCCAAAAACATTAATCGATGCACGCTATTTTGTTGAACTTTTCAAAGGGGTAAGGATTCAGGTCAGCAAAATGTGCAAAACCCCCTTAAGCAATTAAGGGGGTTTTTTGGTTTAAAACAGGGACATACAAACCGTACGTGACAGAGGGTGTTATCGCTGCCACTAACCTTTCTATCCTTAATTTCTCGTTATCAAAGCTGGTTCTTTATGGTCGCAAAAATATGTTGATCGTCTTGTGTATGATTCCACTTTAAAATGTCCATTAAAATAAACAATCCTATCGCTAATACTGCTCGGTATTATATGTGTTGTGCGACTTATCGGCTTTTGGGGTAGCGTAGCCAAACTAGTTTCAGGTTATTTTTTTAATTCAGATATAGGAACGCCTCCTAAAATAGGACCACTTGTGACAATATGACCAAAAGATGCGAAGTTTTTAAGATGATATAAGGGATAACACGTATTTATTACGTGTTGCTTCTTATTTCAGGCCTTAAGGTCCGAATGTATATTGCCATATCATATTAGCTCCTTATCAAGTATGAACCCATTTACCTCTATAGAACTTTTATGGTTTGTCCCTTGTGCTTTATGCACACCTCCCCTCTTACAGCGGAGATTCAAAGTAAAAACCAAATCCCAACCCCCACCCATGATCCATGTTATCCTTTGGAAGCAGACAAGGATGGGGCCAAAGCCGAAAATAACAAATCGGTCCACGCCATTTACTATAACAAAAATCGCAGACACCAATGATGGAGTCCGTGGTTCTGGTTGCCCCATACCAGAGGCAATTGCCCTAAAAAGTGTACTACAAAAACAGCTATGGCTGTACCCAAATCAAACGGCGCCTTTAAGCCATTGACCAACCCGATGAATCATACCAAATCAATTAACCACTTATAACGATGAAAACACAATTACAGAACATGCGATTGTTGCCTGCGATAGCAGTCAATAGTCCAAATATTACCGTACTAAAATTTTTTCCGATAGTATTGGCCCTTGGCCTGTGCCTATCCTCTTTCCAATTGGCTTTCGCCCAACTGACATTCATTGGAGGTACCGGGGCCATTCCGGACGACGAATGCCCCACCAATACGTCATTTACGGCCACATCCACGGCTGTGGGCACCTTCGGGACGGATATCAACGACGTTTATTTAGAACTCGATATAAGCCATGCGTGGACAGCGGATCTAAAAATTCGCCTGTTAAGCCCTGGGGGGGGCATCCTGGACCTTGCAAGCGGTGTGGGAGGTGCCGGTGACAATTTCACCGGGACCGTGTTCCGGGACGGGGGGAACAACATTACTTCTGCGAGTGCCCCGTTTACGGGAGTTTACAAGCCCCAGGGGGGTACCTTTGCATCGGCCTTTTCGGGGGAGGCATCCAATGGGGTCTGGACCCTGCTCATCTGTGATGACGAAGGTCTGTATTATGGCACCTTGAACAGCTGGTCCATGACGTTCGACATAGGTTCGGACCCGGTCATTAGCTGTACCAACGATATCACCGTCAACAACACGAGTTGCTATCCGACGATAAGCTATTCGCCCCCTTCGGCCAGCGATACCGAGGACGGGACACTGACCCCAACACGGACCCGGGGACCGGCCACTGGGAGTACCTTCCCCGCCGGGGATACCGTCGTCGAATTTTCGGTCACTGATTCCGATGGCAATACGAGCACATGCCAGTTTACGGTAACGGTACATGTCACCATTCCGCCATTGATTAATAACAGACACACAACAAGTCATACCCCTTGAATAACCGACAAAAGCCAGCCCCTTGGATCGGGGCGCACATGGCGTTGCGGTCCAAGACCCAATAATAAAAGAATGGACAACAACATCACAAATACCAGGACATAGATGGACAGACAGAACCATAGGCATAACGGGATGACCCGTAGGAAAGCCGTATCAGAGCTCGGAAAGTATGCCGCCCTTACCGCACTGGGCACATTCGTTATACTCGACCCGCTAAGGGCACAGTCCTCGTCCCCACCGGATCCCGGAGACAATCCCTTTGATTGAGCTGCTTGCCATGCCATGGCAAAACGGCTTTACGTCATGGCCAAAAACGGAAGGCATCTCCCTACACGGCCAACAACATTAATAGATGCACGCTATTTTGTTGAACTTTTTAAAGGGGTAAGGATTCAGGTCAGCAAAATGTGCAAAACCCCCTTAAGCAATTAAGGGGGTTTTTTGGTTTAAAACAGGGAAATGCAAACCGTACGTGACAGAGGGTGTTATCGCTGCCACTAACCTTTCTATCCTTAATTTCTCGTTATCAAAGCTGGTTCTTTGTGGTCGCAAAAATATGTTGATCGTCTTGTGTATGATTCCACTTTAAAATGTCCATTAAAATAAACAATCCTATCGCTAATACTGCCCGGTATTACATGTGTTGTGCGACTTATCGGCTTTTGGGGTAGCGTAGCCAAACTAGTTTCAGGTTATTTTTTTAATTCAGATATAGGAACGCCTCCTAAAATAGGACCACTTGTGACAATATGACCGAAAGATGCGAAGTTTTTAAGGTTATATAAGGGATAACACGTATTTATTACGTGTTGCTTCTTATTTCAGGCCTTAAGGCCCGAATGTATATTACCATATCATATTAGCTCCTTATCAAGTATGAACCCATTTACCTCTATAGAACTTTTATGGTTTGTCCCTTGTGCTTTATGCACACCTCCCCTCTTACAGCGGAGATTCAAAGTAAAAGCCAAATCCCAACCCCCACCCATGATCCATGCTATCCTTTGGAAGCAGACAAGGATGGGGCCAAAGTCAAAAATAATAAACCGGTCCACTTCATTTACTATAACAAAAATCGCAGACACCAATGATGGAGTCCGCGGTTCCGGTTGCCCCATACCAAAGGCTATCGTTCCAAAAAATGTACTACAAAAACAGCTATGGCTGTACCCAAATCAAACGGCGCCTTTAAGCCATTGACCAACCCGATGAATCATACCAAATCAATTAACCACTTATAACGATGAAAACACAATTACAGAACATGCGATTGTTGCCTGCGATAGCAGTCAATAGTCCAAATATTACCGTACTAAAATTTTTTCCGATAGTATTGGCCCTTGGCCTGTGCCTATCCTCTTTCCAATTGGCTTTCGCCCAACTGACATTCATTGGAGGTACCGGGGCCATTCCGGACGACGAATGCCCCACCAATAGGTCATTTACGGCCACATCCACGGCTGTGGGCACCTTCGGGACGGATATCAACGACGTTTATTTAGAACTCGATATAAGCCATGCGTGGACAGCGGATCTAAAAATTCGCCTGTTAAGCCCTGGGGGGACCATCCTGAACCTTGCAAGCGGTGTGGGAGGTGCCGGTGACAATTTCACCGGGACCGTGTTCCGGGACGGGGGGAACAACATTACTTCTGCGAGTGCCCCGTTTACGGGAGTTTACAAGCCCCAGGGGGGTAACTTTGCATCGGCCTTTTCGGGGGAGGCATCCAATGGGGTCTGGACCCTGCTCATCTGTGATGACGAAGGTCTGTATTATGGCACCTTGAACAGCTGGTCCATGACATTCGACATAGGTTCGGACCCGGTCATTAGCTGTCCCAACGATATCACCGTCAACAATACGAGCTGCAATCCGGCGGTAAGCTATTCGCCCCCCTCGGCCAGCGATACCGAGGACGGGACACTGACCCCAACACGGACCCGGGGACCGGCCAGTGGGAGTACCTTCCCCGCCGGGGATACCCTCGTCGAGTTTTCGGCCACCGATTCCGATGGCAATACGAGCACATGCCAGTTTACAGTAACGGTAACCGACAACACAGCCCCCACCACGACCCTCAGCTGTCCTTCCGATATTGTAAGCGGTTGCAATCCGGCGGTGACCTATACCCCGCCCACCTTTTCGGACAACTGCGGATTCCCTACCGTTCCCACGACTGCACCCCCCGGGTTCTCATCTCTGGGGACCTTTGGCAACAGTACCTATTTTATATCGGACGACCCTGTAACGGCTTCGGTAGCCTTTACCGACGCCGAACTAAATGGCTATGAGCTGGTGACCATCAACTCCCAGGCGGAGAACGATTACCTGAACGAGCAAACGGGCGGCGTATCCATCATCATCGGTATCAACGACCTGACCACCGAGGGGACCTTCGAGTGGCAGAGCGGGCAACCGGCTTCTTATACCAACTGGCGCAATGGCCAACCCAACAATTCTGGAAATGAGGACTATGGGGAAATGCGATCCGACGGCCTATGGAACGATAGGCGCGCTAACTTTACGGCCCATGTGGTCATCGAGTACAACGATTACACTGCCGTTCCCACTTCGGTATCGGGGTTCTCCCTCTTGGGGACCTTTGGCGACAGTACCTATTTTATCTCGAACCAGAATACCCATATCGGCAACGCATATGCCAACGCCGGGACCAACGGCCATAAGCTGGTGACCATCAATTCACAGGCAGAGAACGACGCTATACAAACATGGGCTGCCAATCTTAGTGGGGCCGATAAACTCATAATAGGGCTCAACGATCCCAACTTCACAAATGTCGATTACCAGTGGCAGAGCGGGCAGCCCGTTACCTATACCAATTGGGGTACGGGACAGCCCAACGATTTCGGGGGGAACTATGCGGTAATGCAGACCAGTAGCGGTAAATGGGATGATGTAAGGGGTAACTTTACCGGGGCCCGTGTGGTCATCGAGTTCAGTAGTACCGGACCGGTCCTCGTCGAAGGGCTGCCCCCCGGCTCCGTTTTCCCGGTGGGGACCACGACCAACACCTTCTATGTTGAGGACAGGGGCGGCAATTCGGCCACCTGTTCCTTTGATGTTACCGTCCCGGGGACATTCGTCGGCGGTACGGGGAGCATTCCCGATAACGGGTGCCCCACCAATACGTCATTTACGGCCACATCCACGCTCGTGGGCACCCTGGGGACGGACGTCACCATCGCCTCCGTAGAACTCGATATAAGCCATGCCTCTACGGACAACCTGGAAATTCGCCTGTTAAGCCCAGGGGGAACCACCCTGAACCTTGCGCTCGATCTAGGAAGCGACGGTGACAATTTCACCGGGACCGTATTCCGGGACGGAGGGACCGCCATTGCTTCCGCAAGTGCCCCGTTTACGGGGGTATTCCAGCCCCAGGGGGGGACCTTTGCATCGGCCTTTTCGGGGGAGGCATCCGATGGGATCTGGACCCTGCTCGTCTGTGACGACGAAGCTTCGGACGCCGGCACCCTGGACAGCTGGTCCATTACCTTTGCCGATGGCTCAGCCCCGACTTTCAACAGCTATCCCGCCGATATCATCGTCAACAACGGGAGCTGCAATCCGGCGGTAAGCTATACGGCCCCCACGGCCAGCGATACCGAAGACGGGTCACTGACCGTAACACGGACCCAAGGGCCGGCCAGTGGGAGTACCTTCCCCGCAGGGGATACCATCGTCGAGTTTTCGGCCACCGATGCCGATTGCAATACCAGCACATGCCGGTTTACCGTAACGGTAGTGGACGCCACCGCCCCTACAATCGGCTGTCCTTCGGATATTGTAAGCGGTTGCGATACGGTGGTGGCCTATGACCCGCCCACCTTATCGGACAACTGCGGATTTCCCCCCGTTCCCACCTCGGTGCCAGGGTTCAGCCTCCTGGGGATCTTTGGCAACAGTACCTATTTTATCTCGGACGAAAAAATCACCGCGGGAAAGGCCATGGTCGATGCCGAGCTGGATGGTTATGATCTGGTGACCATCAACACCCAGGCAGAGAACGATTACCTGCAGGGCCAAACGAGCGGCCTATCCATCATCATCGGTATTAACGATGTTGCCACCGAGGGGACCTTTGAGTGGCAGAGCGGGCAACCGGCTTCCTATACCAACTGGGGCGGTGGCGAACCCAACAATTCTGGAAATGAGGACTACGGGGAAATGCGGACCGACGGCCAATGGAACGATCGGGGGGATACCTTTGAGGCCCATGCGGTCATCGAGTACCACGATTACAGTGAAGGCCCGGTCTTTGCCGAAGGGCTGCCCTCCGGCTCCGATTTCCCGTTGGGGACCACGACCAACACCTTCTATGCCAAGGATGGTGCTGGCAATTCGGCGACCTGTTCCTTTGATGTTACCATCCCGGGGACATTCGTCGGCGGTACGGGGAGAATTCCCGATAACGGATGCTCCACCAATACCTCATTTACGGCCACATCCACGGTCGTGGGTACCCTGGGGACGGATGTCGCCATCGCCTCTGTAGAACTCGATATAAGCCATCCCTCTACGGACAACCTGGAAATTCGCCTGCTAAGCCCAGGGGGGACCACCCTGAACCTTGCGCTCGATCTGGGAAGCGACGGTGACAATTTCACCGGGACCGTGTTCCGGGACGGAGGGGCCACCATCGCTTCCGCGAGTGCCCCATTTACGGGAATGTTCCAGCCACAGGGAGGGACCTTTGCAACAACTTTTTCGGGGCAGGCGTCCGATGGGGTCTGGACCCTGCTCGTCTGTGACGACGAGGCTTCGGACGTCGGTATCCTGAACAGCTGGTCCATTACGTTTGCCGATGGTTCAGCCCCGACTTTCAACAGCTATCCCGCCGATATCACCGTCACTGGGAGCTGCAACCCGACGGTAAGCTATACGGCCCCCACGGCCCAGGACGCCAGTGGCCAGTCGCTGACCGTAACACGGACCCGGGGACCGGCCACTGGGAGTACCTTCCCCCCCGGGGATACCATCGTCGAGTTTTCGGCCACCGATGCCGATTGCAATACGAGCATATGCCGGTTTACCGTAACGGTAGTCGACAACGCCGCCCCCATCAGGACCGCTTGTCCTTCGGATATTGTTAACGGTTGCAATCCGGCGGTGACCTATACCCCGCCCACCTTCTCGGACACCTGCGGATTCCCCACCGTTCCCTCCTCGGTACTCGGTTTCAGCCCATTGGGGACCTTTGGCAACAGTACCTATTTTATCTCGGACGAAAAAATCACCGCGGGAAAGGCCATTGCCGATGCCGAGTTGTACGGCTATGAACTGGTGACCGTCAACTCCCAGGCAGAGAACGATTACCTGAACGAACAAACAGACCAAACGCCTATCATCATCGGTATCAACGACCGTACCACCGAGGGGACCTTAGAGTGGCAGAGCGGGCAACTGGTTTCCTATACCAACTGGGGCAATGGTGAGCCCAACAATGCCGGGGGAAATGAGCACTATGGGGAAATGCGAAGCGACGGTCTATGGAATGATAGGCCCGCTGACTTTACGGCCCATGCGGTCATCGAGTACCACAATTACAGTCAAGGCCCGGTCCTTGTCGAAGGGCTGCCTACCGGCTCTGTTTTCCCGACGGGGACCACGACCAACACCTACTATGCCGAGGATAGGGCCGGCAACTCGGCGACCTGTTCCTTTGATGTTACCGTCCCGGGGACATTCGTCGGAGGTACGGGGAACATTCCCGATAACGGGTGCCCCACCAATACCTCATTTACGGCCACATCCACGGTCGTGGGCACCCTGGGAACGGACGTCTCCATCGCCTCCGTAGCACTCGATATAAGCCATCCCTCTACGGATAACCTGGAAATTCGCCTGTTAAGCCCCGGGGGGACCACCCTGAACCTTGCCCTCGATCTGGGAAGCGACGGTGACGATTTCACCGGGACCGTTTTCCGGGACTGGGGGGCCACCATTGCCTCGGCGAGCGCCCCGTTTACGGGAGTTTACAACCCACAGGGCGGGACCTTTGCATCGGCCTTTGCGGGGGAAGCATCCGATGGGACCTGGACCCTGCTCGTCTGTGACGACGAGGCTTCGGATGTCGGCACCCTGGACAGCTGGTCCATTACGTTCGCTAAGGGTTCAGCCCCGACTTTCAACAGCTATCCAGCCGATATCACCGTCAACAACGGGAGCTGCAACCCGACGGTAAGCTATACGGCCCCCACGGCCAGCGATACCCAGGACGGGCCATTAATCGTAACACGGACCCGGGGACCGGCCAGTGGAAGTACCTTCCCCGCCGGGGATACCGTCGTCGAGTTCTCGGCCACCGATTCCGATTGCAATACGAGCACATGCCGGCTTACCGTAACGGTAGTCGACAATACCGCCCCCACTGCGGCCAGCTGTCCTTCGGACATTACAAGCAGCTGCAATCCGGTGGCCTATACCGCGCCCACCTTCTCGGACAACTGCGGATTCCCTACCGTTCCCAATACGGTGCCCGGGTTCAGCCTATTGGGGACCTTTGGCGACAGTACCTATTTTATCTCGGACGAGACCATCACCATGGGAAAGGCCATGGCCAGTGCCGAGCTGGATGGCTATGAGCTGGTGACCATCAACTCCCAGGCAGAGAACGATTACCTGCAAGGCCAAACAGGCGGCGTATCCATCATCATCGGTATCAACGACCTTGCCACCGAGGGGACCTTCGAGTGGCAGAGCGGGCAACCGGTCTCCTATACCAACTGGGCCGGTGGTGAACCCAACAACTCTGGGGGAAATGAGGACTACGGGGAAATGCGAAACGACGGCCTATGGAACGATAGGCCCGCTGACTTTACGGCCTTTGTGGTCATCGAGTACCACGATTACAGTGAAGGAAGCCCAATCCTAGCCGAAGGGTTGCCCTCCGGCTCCGTTTTCCCGGCGGGGACCACGACCAACACCTTCTATGTTGAGGACAAGGCCGGCAATTCGGCCACCTGTTCCTTTAATGTCACTGTCTCACAAGTGCCATTCGCTGGCGGTACGGGGAGCATTCCCGATAACGGGTGTCCCACCAATACCTCATTTACGGCCACATCCACGGTTGTGGGCACCCTAGGAACGGATATCGCGATCGCCTTCGTAGCACTCGATATAAGCCATGCCTCTGCGAATAACGTAGAAGCTAGCCTATTAAGCCCGGGGGGGACCACTCTACACCTTGTAGGCGATGTGGGAGGCAATGGCGACAATTTCACCGGGACCATGTTCCAGGACGGAGGGGACAACATTGCTTCTGCGAGTGCTCCGTTTACGGGAGTGTTCCGGCCACAGGGTGGGACCTTTGCATCGGCCTTTGCGGGGGAGGCATCCAATGGAACCTGGACCCTGCTCGTCTGTGACGACTCACCTGGTGGGATCACAGGTACCCTGAACAGCTGGTCCATTGCGTTCGATACGGCTTCGCCCCCGACTTTCAGCTACTGTCCCAACAACATCACCGTCAACAATGGGTTCTGCAATCCGGGGGTACTCTATCCGCTCCCCACGGCCCAAGATGCCAGCGGACAGTCGTTGACCGTAACACGGACCCGGGGACTGGCCAGTGGGAGTACCTTCCCCCCCGGGGATACCGTCGTCGAGTTTTCGGCCACCGATGCCTATTGCAATACGAGCACATGCCGGTTTACCGTAACGATAGTGGACAATACCGCTCCCACGATCAGCTGTCCTGCAGATATTACAAGTACTAGCAGTACCGGCGCCGCCGTACCCGTGGCCTATGCCCCCACCTTCTCGGACAACTGCGGGTTCCGCGCCGTTCCCACATCCATGCCCGGGTTCAGCCTCTTGGGGAGCTTTGGCAACAGTACCTATTTTATCTCGGACGATACCGTCACTGCTAGAAGTGCATTTGCCAGTGCCGAACTGGATGGCTATGAGCTGGCGACCATCAACTCCCAGGCGGAGAACGATTACCTTCAGGGCCGGATAAGCTCGCCCGTCTTTATCGGGATCAACGACATTTCCACGGAGGGAACCTACGAGTGGCAGAGCGGACAACCCGTCTCCTATACCAACTGGGGCAATGGCGAGCCCAGCAATTCTGGAAATGAGCACTATGGGGAATTCCAGACCGACGGCCTATGGAACGATGTGGGCGATACCCGTAGGTCCCATGTGGTCATCGAGTACAACAATTACACTGCCGTTCCCACTTCGGTATCGGGGTTCTCCCTCTTGGGGACCTTTGGCGACAGTACCTATTTTATCTCGAACCAGAATACCCATATCGGCAACGCATATGCCAACGCCGGGACCAACGGCCATAAGCTGGTGACCATCAATTCACAGGCAGAGAACGACGCTATACAAACATGGGCCGCCAATCTTAGTGGGGCCGATAAACTCATAATAGGGCTCAACGATCCCAACTTCACAAATGTCGATTACCAGTGGCAGAGCGGACAGCCCGTTACCTATACCAATTGGGGTACGGGACAGCCCAACGATTTTGGAGGGAACTATGTGGTAATGCAGACCAATAGCGGTAAATGGGATGACGTAAGGGGCAACTTTACCGGGGCCCGTGTGGTCATCGAGTACCATGCCGGACCGGTCCTTGTCGAAGGGCTGCCCCCCGGATCCGATTTCCCCTTGGGGACCACGACCAACACGCTCTATCTTGAGGATAGGGCCGGCAATTCGGTGACCTGTTCCTTTACGGTAAACGTCGATCTGGCCACGGGGAATCTTATGATCACCGAGGTCATGCAGAACCCCGACGATGTCACCGATGCCAACGGCGAGTATTTTGAGGTCTATAACAATGAGACCGAGCCCGTGAACCTTAAGGGGTGGACCATCTCGGACAGCGGAACCGATACGCATACCATCGCAACGGACCTTATCGTAGGACCCGAGAGCTTTATCGTCCTGGGGATCAACGACGATCCGGCGACCAATGGGGGCGTGGACGTGGATTACGAGTATTCCGGCATTGCCCTGGACAATACCGCGGACGAGATCATTTTAACGGATGCGACCTCTACGGAAATCGACCGCGTGGAATACGATGGCGGCACCGATTGGCCAGACCCAGACGGCGCGGCCATGGTCTATACCGGCAGTAGTATTGAAAACAACAATAGCGGTAGCCTTTGGCAGGCCGCCACGGTGGCAGAGGGCATATCGCCGGACCTGGGCTCCCCGGGAAGCAACGGCAACGACCAGATCCTCGATTGGCTCGTCTATGACAATAGCGCCTGGAACGAGGCCCCTTCGGAAAGTACCGGCGGGAGAAACGCACTGGTACGTAAATCGGAAGCCCTCACCCTCGGCTCGGACATCAGCCTGAAGACCCTGATCGTCGAACCGGATGCCGATGTGGACGTATCCCCGTCCGTAACCCTGAGCATAACGGATATCGTCCTCGAATCGACCTCGACGGACTATGCGAGCTTGATCTCAGATGGCACCCTATCGGGGACCACGGTCACCTATAGGCGCCATGTCAACCAGATGGCCACTTCGGGCGGCAACGACCTCATATCACCGCCAGTGACCGGACAGACCTTTGACGGCCTGTTGGCCGCAAACGATAACATCCCATCAAATACAGCGGGCACGCTATACCTCTTCGGGCCGTTCGACAAGACCCTGGGAAGTTATACCACCTATTCCAGTACGGCGACCGATGCACTGATTCCCGGCGTGGGCTACAGGGCCGCCACGACGGACAACGGCACCCTGGACTTTAGCGGTGGCATCAACCGCTCCGGTGTCAGCGTATCCATATCCAACTCCGGCCCGCTGGAATTCAGCAAATGGAACCTCATCGGAAATCCCTATCCGTCCTATATCAACGTACAGGCATTTTTGAACAACGCCACCAATGCCTCGGTGCTCGAGGCGACCAATGTGGCCATCTATGGCTATGACGGCGATGCTTCCGACGGTTGGACCGTCCATAACCTCAACACCACCACGGCCGGTACGGTCATCGCACCGGGACAGGGCTTTTTCGTATCCACCGAGAATGGCGGCTGGATCAGTTTTTCGCCCAGCATGCGGAGCCACGGGAGCAGCGATGATTTTATCACCGGGCGTACAACGGACGACAACCAGCACTTAAGGCTGCAATTGACCGGCAATGGTAACGTTTCCCATACCGATTTTTATTTTAACAGCAACTCCACCTATGGTCTGGACCCGGGTTACGATGCCGGGGTGTTCGGCAATGTGGCCGGTGCATTTTCGATCTATTCGCGATTGGTCGCCGATGATCAGGGCATCGATCTTGCCATCCAATCACTGCCACAGGATATATATGCCAGCGACGACCTCGTTCCGCTGGGGATCAATGCAGGTGCGGGCACATCCCTGACCATCGGTATAGAAAATTCAAACCTGCCCCAGGACGTGGATATCTACCTGATGGATGTACAGGAGCAACAGGTGGCCCACTTGAATACCGAAGTCTTTAGTATAACCCCTACCAGCGACCTTAACGGGACGGGGCGGTTTTATCTCGGCTTTTCCAACGGCCTCCTATCCACGGGAAGCCACGAGATCGACCGAGTGAGGGTCTATGCCCGGGAAGGGCATATCCTTATCGAGGGACAGCTCGTGGAGGACACCGACTTTAAGCTGTACGATATACAAGGGCGTTTGGTCATGCAGGGCGCGTTGGAACCCCATGTGACGGTACGGCATATAGAGGCGAGTGCGCTCAATGGGGGCGTTTACCTTGTTGAGCTCAATAACGGTCATGTGCGAAAAGCACATAAGGTCATATTGGACTGACCCTAAGGCATATGGCAACGAATTTTTAAAAAAAACGGTTATTGAAAAGGGCCATGATACATCATCCTTCCCTAGGATTGAATTAATAGCGAACAAGGGGTCATGGCCCTTGGATCGTGGGCACACATGGCATTGCGGCCCAAGACCTAATAATAAAAAGAATGGACAACAGCATTACAAATACCAGGACATAGATGAACAGACACAATCATAAAGACAATGGGATGACCCGTAGGAAAGCCGTAGCAAAGCTCGGAAAGTACGCCGCCCTTACCGCACTGGGCACATTCGTTATACTCGATCCCTTAAGGGCACAGTCCTCGTCCCCACCGGATCCCGGAGACAATCCCTTTGATTGAGCTGCTTGCCATGCCATGGCAGAACCGTTTTACCTTATGGCCAAAAACGGAAGGGGCACCGCTCGCTACAACCAGCCTTAAATGATGCACGCTATTTTGTTGAACTTTTTAAAGGGGTAAGATTCAGGTCAGCAAAATGTGCAAAACCTCCTTAAGCAATTAAGGGGGTTTTTTGGTTTAGAACGGGGAAAATACGGCATCTAAAATATGATGGTCGCCCCCTGATCATGGGACCGTGGGATGTGGGGGTCCTTAAAACCCTAGTAAGGGATAACACGTAGTTATTACGTGTTGCTTCTTATTTCAGACCATAAGGTCCGGGCGTAACTTGTCCGCATAAATTTTCGACTCTTTAAATCATGAATCAAACTACCTTTTTAAACGGAATTTTTATGGTCTGCCTTTTGTGTTCAACAGCCCCCATGGGACAAAACCTAAATGAAACACAGACCTTCAAGACCAGCCAGCGCGTTGCGGAGAAAGCCGATCGTTACAAGAAGCACTAACTCATCCCAGCAATACCCAAGGACATCTTTAGTTAAAAAACATAAACTATGAAACATACATTTATCCTCTTCGTTATCTTATGTATAGGTGTTGCCCCACTGAGCTGGGGACAAGATACTACAGATCCAGTTGCGGCATGCCAGGACATTACCGTACAATTGGACACCAATAATACTGCTACCATCGTGGCATCCGATATTGATGCAGGATCCACTGATGACAGTGGTTCGGTCACCCTTTCTGTGGATATCGATACCTTCGACTGTGACGATGTGAGTAGCCCTGTAACCGTTACGCTGACAGCAACGGATCCTTCGGGAAATACAAATACCTGTACCGCCACCGTGACAGTAGAAGAAATTATCCTTCCCTTATTTACTGCCTGTCCGGTCGACATCCTTAGCTGTAACGCTACCATCACCTATACACCGCCATCGGTATCGGACTGCTTTCCCGCCGTTCCCGCTACTGCACCCTCCGGGTTCACCCTTTTGGGGACCTCGGATGACGGGAGCAGCACCTATTTTATCTCGGACCAGAATACCCATATTGGCACGGCATATGCCAACGCCGGGGCCAACGGTTATGAGCTGGTGACCATCAACTCACAGGCAGAGAACGACGCTATACAGACATTGGCCACTAATCTTAGTGGGGCCGATCGGCTCCTGATCGGGTTCAATGATCCCAACTTCACAAATGTTGATTACGAGTGGCAGAGTGGGCAGCCCGCCACCTATACCAATTGGGGTACGGGACAGCCCAACGATGTTGGGGGTAACTATGCGGTAATGGTGACCAGTAGTGGCAAATGGGATGATGCAAGAGGTAACTATACCGGGGCCCGTGTGGTCATCGAGTACCACGACTACAGCACAGGGCCGATACTGGCTTCGGGACTTCCCTCCGGTTCGACCTTCCCCTCGGGAACCACGACCAATACGTTCTATGCCAAGGACGCATCCGGCAATGTTACTACCTGTGCGTTCGACGTGACGGTAGGAGACACCTTTAAGCCCGTTTTCACAAACCTTGCTGGAACAGGCACCATGGCCGATCCCTTTACCTCACTCCATCCCGCTGTAGTTGGAAATTCATCGGGCACCTACTACTTTTCTTTCAACGGCAGTACCTTTCAGGGCGTGCTGGATGAAGGATGGCTCATGGTACTGAACTACGTCCACCAAGCGGGAGACAACTCGGCCCTGGTTGCAGGGAACTCGGCCCTACCGCTGAAAGGGTCATCCACATTGGGGGACAGTGATGCAGGGACCTCAAACTGGGGGCATATCGGAAATACGCTGGCCAATGCCATCGATTTTGAAGAGATGCGTTTTTACGGCCAGACCTCGCGCGACCCCGGCGATATCATCGACTTTACCACCTCATATGCAAGTGCGGTGGACTATGTAAAGACGGGTACGGGAAGCTTTGCGGGTATCAACAATGCCGCCAACTACAACCTGCTTCCCTCGCATACGGCCTCCATACCCCAAAATGCTTCCGGCGCATTTGGAGGCAGGGGAGATAACGCATTGACCGAGTTTCCGTTCTTTAATGGCGGGGCGGCCCACTGGGGAATACGTGGAGAAGGTGGCCGTTGGGAAGTCGATGATTTTACCGTTGGTAGTAATCTAAATGCTTATAGTACCATCCACAGGGTGTGGGTGCGCGGGGACCTTTCGCCCGATTTCGATATACCGAGCGTTACGGTACTGTTGGACGCTTCGGGAAACGCAACGGTAGCCGCCGGTGATTTTTCAATTACCGCTGCGAACAACTGCAATACCCCAACGCTCAGCTTAAGCCAATCCGCATTCACCTGTGCAGATCTTGGAACCAATACCATCCAGTTAAAGGCCACCGATGCGGATGGCAACGTTAATACGATCGACGTTGAAGTGATCGTGGAAGTTATACCCAGATTTACTGCCTGTCCGGCCGACATCTTTAACTGTAACGCTACCGTTACCTATACACCGCCCTCGGTATGGAGCAACTGTGGAGGATTTTCCACCGTTCCCACCACTGCACCCACCGGGTTCTCATCACTGGGGACCTTTGGCAACAGCACCTATTTCATCTCAACTGCCACCACCTCTGCCAGTGCGGCATTCGCCGATGCACAGGCCAACGGCCATGAGCTGGTGACCATCAACTCGCAGGCGGAGAACGATTGGCTAAAGGACCAAATAAGTGCGTCTGTCATTATCGGGATCAATGATGTTGACACCGAGGACGACTATGTGTGGCAGAGCGGGCAGCCCGCCACCTATACCAACTGGGCCAACGGCGAACCTAACGACACTGGAAACTATGCAACAATGGGGACCAACGGGGAGTGGAGCGACATGGGTGGATCCGATAGTGGAAAAGTGGTGATCGAGTACCACGACTACAGCACGGGAAGCCCGATCTTGGTCTCTGGACTCCCCTCCAATTCGACCTTCCCTTTGGGAACCACGACCAATACGTTCTATGCCAAGGACATCCTCGGAAACGTTAATACCTGCACGTTCGACGTGACCATCGACAATAGCTACTTATTGAACGATTGTCCTTCTGACATCAGGAGGTATGACAATACTTCCAGTACGATCACCTATACTTCGCCCACGTTTTCGGGCAACTGCGCATTCCCCTCCCTTCCCACGACTGCACCCTCCGGGTTCTCATCGCTCGGGACCTTTGGCAACAGCACCTATTTTATCTCGGACCAGAATACCCATATTGGCACGGCATATGCCAATGCCGAGAACAACGGTTATGAGCTGGTGACCATCAACTCACAGGCAGAGAACGACGCTATACAGACATTGGTCACTAATATTAGTGGGGCCGATCGGCTCCTGATAGGGTTCAATGATCCCAACTTCACAAATGTTGATTACCAGTGGCAGAGTGGACAGCCCGCCACCTATACCAATTGGGGTACGGGACAGCCCAACGATTTTGGGGGTAACTATACGGTAATGGTGACCAATAGTGGCAAATGGGATGATGCAAGAGGTAACTATACCGGGGCCCGTGTGGTCATCGAGTACCACGACTACAGCACAGGGCCGATACTGGCCTCGGGACTCCCCTCGGGTTCCACATTCCCCGTGGGGATCACAACCAATACGTTCTATGCCGAGCACGAATCCGGGGACTTTGATACCTGCTCCTTTAGGGTTATGGTCGGTCCCAACACGGCACCGAGCATCACCAGTTCCGCTACCGCAAGCGTAGCGGAGAACCAGACCGCCGCAATCGATGTGGAGGCCAGTGACAGCTACGATTCGGAAGGCTCGGGGCTCACCTATAGTCTCAGTACCGGCAGCAATGGAGGTACCGATAACGACCTGTTCAATATCGATACGGCCTCCGGGGTGGTGACCTTTGCCAGTGCGCCCGATTATGAGAACCCCGGTGATGGCGATGCTAACAATGTCTACCTAATACAGGTCACGGTAACGGATCTTGAAGGGCTGACGGATGTAGAGGATATTGCCATTACGGTAATCAAGGACGATACACCGCCCGTGCTCGACTGCCAAGACCTCATTTTCTATGCCGTTCCCGGAAACACTACAATGACGGTCAACTACACGGCCCCTACGGCTATCGATGAAACCGATCCGTCCCCCACAGTAACGCGTACACTGGGGCCGGCATCGGGCTCGACCTTTTCGATTGGCACGACCACGATGACCTACCAGGCCGAAGATGCCAGTGGGAATATCTCCTCATGTTCCTTTGATATCGTGGTAAGAGCTAGTTCATTTATGGTCACCAAGACTGCAGATACCGATGATTGGGAATTTGACAGCGATACCGGGGAATTGCTTACCCATGGCTGTGATTCGGACGATTGCTCGCTTCGGGAAGCCATATTTGCCTCGAGTCGCACCCCCGGAGATGATGTCATCATATTTTCGCCATTATTCGACTCCCCGCAGACCATCGCGTTGACCAAGGGTGAGTTCAAATTTGGTGGCCCGAATGGTATAGGCGGCAATCACGTAATAGTTGGTCCGGGTGAGGATTTATTGACCATAGATGCCCAAGGCAACAGCCGTATATTCTTAATGACATTTGCACATATGCTATTGGAACTGTCGGACATGACCTTGGCAAACGCAAATTCTGCCAGTAGCGCTACCTACGGCCATTGGGGCGGTACCATCTTAACTCTGGGGCACGCTACAGGCAGCAATGGTGACGACCCTATAGATATGAAATTGACCAATGTGACGATTAAAAACAGTAGAGCTAGATTTGGTGGTGGGATGTCCGCATTGCGCTCGCACTGGCTACTGGAAAACGTCACCTTTGATGGCAATTACGCCCTTGACTGGGGGTCTGCCTTTGAAAGTGAAGGTGGCAATGTGACCATGAACAACTGTGCCGTGATCAACGGTACGGGCTCGGATGCCATCAAGCCCTTAGCATCCAATTTCGTACAACTGGATGCCACCCTGACCATCAACAACTGTACCTTCAGTGGCAATAACGTCTCTACGCCTGCCTCAGCGATATTGGCCACGGGAGAAACCGGATCAAACGGAAGCTTTAAGGCCTATGTGACCATCAACAATAGTACCATTACCAACAATAACTCCAGCGACACCAACGGAGGGGCCATCGTATTCAAAGGCAATGCCGAAATTGAGATACATAACTCCATTATTTCGGGCAATAGCGGTGGAGCCTCACCGGATATCAACGGGGGCAGTCTGGAGAGTACCAGCAGTTACAATATCATCGGTACCGGAGGTGGGCTCACCGACGGCACCAACGGCAATATCGTCGGCGTCAACGACCCCCTACTCCTACCGCTTACCGACAACAATGGTACGGTATCGAGCCACCATCCGTTCTATACCGATAGCCCGGCCTACAACAATGGCGATCCGAATACCTCGGAGACGCTCGATCAAATAGGAAACAACAGGAACCATAACGGCGGGGGATTTGATATCGGCGCCATAGAGATTGCGGATGTTGCACCGCCCAAGCTCAAGCCCCTTGTATTCTTACAGGGTGCCGCCATCAACCCAAATACGGGTGAAGGGGCACTAATGCGCGATGACCTGAGGGTGGACGATCTTATACCCACCACCAGTCCCTATACCGATGGGCTTACCTGTGACGCATCGGTCTTCAGTACCACGGGAAGCAACGCTATCGTGGACTGGGTATGGGTGGAGCTGCGCGATGCTACGGATAGTACCGTCGTAATCGATGGCCGTTCGGCACTCTTGCAGCGCGATGGGGATGTGGTAGACACCGATGGCCTCTCCACGATCAGCTTCACGGTGCCGTTCGGCAATTACTATGTGGCCATTAAACACCGCAACCATGTCGGCATCATGACCGCCGCAACGCAGACGCTGGGCACTACCACAGCCGCTGTGGACCTATCCTCCAACCTAACCGCGGTAGAGGGCGGAAGCAATGCACTGGTACTGTTGGCCAACGGATCGTACGGGATGTACAGCGGCGACCATGACGGCAATGCACAGGTACAGAACGCGGACGCCAATGCCGTGATCCAGTTGATAGGCGGGTCGGGCTACGATGCCGCAGACATGGACGCCAATACACAGGTACAGAACACGGACGTCAACATACTGATCAGCCCCAACATTGGCCGTGGGGCGCAGTCCGGCAGGAACATGCCGACCGGACCGATGTCCAACGACGTCGCTCTGGCCTTTGCCAATGCGCAGATCACCAATGACGGCACCGATGATTTCTACGAGGCGGATATCCTCATATCGAGCTCTACGGACCTATACATCGGCTCGGGACAGGTCTATATCGATTACGCCAACGGGGCCTTCGGGCAGAACGTATCGGCCAACGGCAACATAGAATACAGCCAGCCCGACGGCTCCATACTCGGGCACAGCTTCGGGGCCTTCGCACCGGCATACAAGGATTTTGTGCAGAACGACAACACCGCATCCAGGGTCTCACTGTCATTCCAGCAGAACATCGCCCTGGCAGGCTTGCAAACCGCAACGGAACTTCAGGTGACCGCAGCACCGAAGGTCCTGTTCCATATCAAGATACGCTATCAAGACGCCGCACAGGATGCCGGTATCTGTTTCTTTAGCGACGGGGTCTTCCAGGACCAGTTCTTTACCGCATGCGGAGGAACCGGAACGGCGGACTGTACCAATAGCCCCGGCACACAGATCACCGATGATACCTATGACTGTTCGCAAGCCGGAGTGGGTACACTCGGTATAGCCGGCAACGAAGATAATCGCATAGCGCTATATCCCAACCCCGCAAGCGCCAGCTTCAGCATAAAAGGACTGGGCACCATGCACAGCGTGAGGGTATACGACATCAGCGGAAGGCTCATCGTACAGGAGGAAAGGCACGATGACAGACCGATAGATATGCGCCCCTATGACGACGGGGTCTATCTGGTGGTGATCGGCAATGCAAGGGGGGCCGTAACCAAACGATTGATAAAGAAAAGCCATTGACACAAACCGATAATTATAAAACGACCATGAAAACAAAACTATGCACGGTACTGTTGGTGCTCCTGGGCACGAACATCATTAATTCCCAGGCCATTACACTGACATTTGCCAATCCGCAGATCACCAATGACGGTACCGACGATTTTTACGAAGCAGATATCCTCATCGCAAGTACCACGGACTTTTATCTCGGTTCGGGCCAAGTTTACCTGGACTATAATACCGCAGCTTTTGGGAGCAATATATCCGCCAACAACAATTTGGACTACGGACGGCCAGCGGGGGCCATACTAGCCCATAGCTTCGGCATGTTCTCGCCGGCATACAAGGATTTCGTACAGAACGACAATACCGCATCAAGGGTCTCACTGTCCTTCCAGCAGAACATTGCTTTGGCAGGCCTACAGACCGCGACGGCCATACAGGTCACCTCCACACCGAAAGTACTGCTGCATATCAAGATACGCTACACCAATGCGGTCGAGGCTCCCGGCATACGTTTTTTCAGTGATGGCGTATTCCAGGACCAGTTCTTTACCGCATGTGGCGGAACCGCCATAGCGGACTGTACCAATAACCCCGGCACACAGATTACCGATGACAGCTATAGCTCTTCGGGAGCGGCATTCCAAAGTACGGGAAAACTCGTCATCAGCGAGATCATGAAAAACCCCAGCGGGGTCACCGATGCCAATGGCGAGTACTTTGAGCTCTACAACGATGAGACCTCGCCCGTCAACCTCCAGGGCTGGACCGTTTCGGACGGTGGGACCGATACCCATACCATAGGCAACGGACTGATAGTAAAGCCCGATGGCTTTATCGTTCTTGGCAGAAACAGCAATTCCACGACCAATGGAGGCGTGACCGTGCATTACCAGTATTCCGGAATCGCCATGGACAATACCGCCGACGAGATCATTTTAACGAATGGGGCCTCTACCGAGATCGACCGCGTGGAATACGATGGCGGCACCAATTGGCCCAACCCCGACGGTAAGGCCATGATATATACGGGAAGCAATATCGAGAACAACAACAGCGGGGCCCTTTGGCAGGCCGCTACTGCCGCGGAGGGCATATCCCCGGACCTGGGATCCCCCGGAAGCAACGGTAAGGGACAGATCGTCGACTGGCTCGTTTTTGATACCAACGCATGGAACAGGAACCCTTCGGGGAGCACGGGCGCGAAAAACGCCCTAATACGTGAATCGGAGGCCCTAACCCTCGGCTCGGACATCAGCCTGCTAAGCCTGACCGTCGAACCGGATGCCGATGTGACGGTATCCTCGTCCGTTACCCTCAGTATCACCGATATCATCCTTGAATCGACTTCAACAGAATATTCGAGCCTCATCTCCGATGGCACCCTATCGGGCACCACGGTCACCTACAGGAGACATGTCAACCAAACGGCCACCTCGGGAGGCAACGACCTCATATCACCGCCCGTAACGGGAGGGAGCTTTGACGGCCTGTTGGCAGCAAACGGCAACATCCCATCAAATACAGCGGGCACGATATACCTCTTCGGGCCGTTCGACAAGACCTCGGGAACCTATACCAACTATTCGAGTACGGCCACCGATGCACTGACGCCCGGCGTGGGATACAGGGCCGCAACAACGGACAACGGCACACTCGAATTTAGCGGCGGCATCAACCAGTCCAACGTCAGCGTGGCCATATCCGATTCCGGTCCGCTCGAGTTCAGCAAGTGGAACCTCGTCGGAAACCCATATCCCTCCTATATCAACGTACAGGCATTTTTGAACAACGCCACCAATGCCGCTCTGCTGGAAGCCAACAATGTGGCCATCTATGGCTACGATGGCGATGCTTCCGACGGCTGGACCGTCCATAACCTGAACAGCTCCACCTCGGCTACGGTCATCACTCCGGGACAGGGCTTTTTTGTCGCCGCCGGGAGCGACGGCAACATCAGTTTTACAACGGGAATGAGAAGCCACGGGAGCACCGATGATTTTATATCCGGGCGCTCTACGGACGACAACCGGCATTTAAGGTTGCAGCTTAGCGGCAACGGCAACGTTTCACATACCGATCTTTATTTTAACGGCAGCTCCACATACGGCCTGGACCCCGGGTACGATGCCGGGGCGTTCGGCGATGTGGCCGGTGCGTTTTCGATCTGTTCGCGATTGGTCGCCGACGATCTGGGCGTCGATATTGCCATCCAGTCACTGCCGCAGGATATCTTTGCCAGCGACGAACTCGTTCCACTCGGGATAAACGCCAGCGCCGGAACGGTTTTGACCATTGGCATAGAGAGTTCTGACCTGCCACAGGGCGTGGATATCTACCTGGTGGATGTACAGGAGCAACAGGTGGCCCACCTTAACACCGAAGACTTTGGTATAACCCCTACCGGAGACCTTAACGGGACGGGGAGGTTTTACCTCGGCTTTTCCAACGGCGTCCTATCCACGGGAAGCCACGAGATCGACCGAGTGAGGGTCTATGCCCGGGAAGGGCATATCCTTATCGAGGGACAGCTCATTGAGGACACCGAATTTGGGCTGTACGATATACAGGGCCGCTTGGTCATGCAGGGCGCGTTGGAACCCCATGTGACGGTACGGCATATAGAGACCGGTGCCCTCAATGACGGCGTTTACCTTGTTGAGCTCAATAACGGTCATGTACGGAAAACACATAAGGTCATATTGGACTGATCGCAAAGCATAGGCTACGGTTTAAAAAAAACGGTTATTGAAAAGGGTCATGATACATCGTCCTTCCCTGGGATTGAATTAATAGCGAACAAGGGGTCATGGCCCTTGAATAACCGGCAAAACCCAACTCTTTGTACTGAGGGCGCACATGGCGTTGCGGCACAAGACCTAATTAATAAAATGAACAGCATCACAAATACGAGAACATAGATGGACAGACAGAACCATGGGGATAACGGGATGACCCGTAGGAAAGCCGTATCAGAGCTCGGAAAGTACGCCGCCCTTACCGCGCTGGGCACATTCGTTATACTCGACCCGCTAAGGGCACAGTCCTCGTCCCCACCGGACCCCGGAGACAATCCATTTGATTGAGCCGCTTGCCATGCCATGGCAAAAAACGGAAGGCATCCCCCTACACGGCCAAAAACATTAATCGATGCACGCTATTTTGTTGAACTTTTCAAAGGGGTAAGGATTCAGGTCAGCAAAATGTGCAAAACCCCCTTAAGCAATTAAGGGGGTTTTTTGGTTTAAAACAGGGAAAATATGGGACCCAAAATATGCTGGTCTCCCCATGACCATGGAATCTGGGTGATGTGGTATCCTTATGAAGCTAGTACGTGATAACACGTAGTTATTACGTGTTGCTCCTTATTTCAAACCTTAAGGTCCAGGCGTATCTTAGTATCTGTATTAACTTCTTATAATCATGAACCTATTTACCCCTACAGAACTTTTATGGTTTGCCCCTAGTGCTTTGTGCACACCCCCTCTTACAGCGGCTGTACCCAAATCAAACGGCGCCTTTAAGCCATTGACCAACCCAATGAATCACACCAAATCAAATAACCACGTATCACGATGAAAACACAATTACAGAACATGCGATTGTTGCCCGCAATAGCAGTCAATAGTCCAAATATTACCGTATTAAGAGCATTACCGATAGTCTTGGCCCTTGGTCTGTACCTGTCCACTTTACAACCGGCTCACGCCCAACAAACATTAGTTGGCGGTACCGGGAACATTCCCGATGTTGGATGCCCCACCAATACGTCATTTACGGCCACATCTACGGCTGTGGGTACGCTCAATGGGACGGATGTCTACATCGCCTCTGTGGCACTCGACATTGAACATACCTATGTGGGGGACCTGCGGATTCGCCTTCAAAGTCCGGCAGGAAGCACCCTGGACCTTGCAATTAATCAGGGAGGCAACGGTGATGATTATACCGGGACCGTGTTCCAGGATGGTGGTGCTGACATTGCTTCCGCAAGTGCTCCCTTTACGGGAGTGTTCCAGCCCGAGGGAGGCACCTTTGCATCGACCTTTTCGGGACAATCGGTTACCGGTGATTGGACCTTGCTTATATGTGATAGTGCTAATTCGGACTCCGGGGCCTTGCTCGGTTGGTCCATTACCTTTATCGTAGGTTCCAATCCGGTCATTAGCTGTCCTTCCGATATCTCAAGCTGTAATGAGGTAGTTTCCTTTGATCCACCCACGGCTAGCGATGATGAGGATGGGACACTGACCGCAACACAAACCATCGGACCGGCCAGTGGGAGTACCTTCTCCACCGGGGACACCTTAATTGGGTTTTCTGTCACCGATTCCGCTGGTAATACAAGCAGTTGTCAGTTCACCATAACCGTTGTGGTTGTGGACAACACAGCTCCCCCCATTAGCTCATGTCCTTCAGATATTACAAGCGTTTGCTCTACGGTAAACTATACCCTTCCCACCTTATCGGGCTCGGAAAACTGTAGATTCCCCGCCGTTCCGACGACCGCACCCTCCGGGTTCTCATCGCTTGGAACCTTTGGCAACAGTACCTATTTTATCTCGGACCAGAATACCCATATTGGCACGGCATATGCCAACGCACAGACCAACGGCTATGAGCTGGTGACCATCAATTCAATGGCAGAGAACAACGCTATACAGACATGGGCCGCCAATCTTAGTGGGGCCGATCGACTTCTGATCGGGTTCAATGATCCCGACTTCACAAATGTTGATTACGAGTGGCAGAGTGGGCAGCCCGCCACCTATACCAATTGGGGTGCGGGACAGCCCAACGATGTTGGGGGGAACTATGCGGTAATGCTGACCAGTAGTGGCAAATGGGATGATGTAAGGGGTAACTATACCGGGGCCCGTGTGGTGATCGAGTACCACGACTACAGCACAGGAGGCCCGATCTTGGTCTCTGGACTCCCCCCGGGTTCGACATTCCCTTTGGGGACCACGACCAATACATTCTATGCTGAGGACGTTTTTGGCAGTGTCTCTACCTGCTCGTTCGATGTGACCATAACCAATGACACCGTCCCTGTTTTCACAAGCCTTGCAGGAACAGGTACCGCGACCGATCCCTTTACCTCACTCGACCCGGCAGTAATTGGAAATCTCTCGGGCACCTACTATTTTTCTTTCGATGGCACCAGCACCCCATTTCAGGGTGTTCTGGATGAAGGGTGGCTTATGGTCCTGAACTACGTCCACCAAGCGGGAGACAACTCGGCCCTGGTTGCAGGGAACTCGGCCCTACCGCTGAAAGGGTCATCCACGTTGGGGGACAGTGATGCAGGGACCTCTAACTGGGGGCATATCGGAAATACGCTGGCCAATGCCATCGATTTTGAAGAGATGCGTCTTTACGGCCAGACCTCGCGCGACCCCAGCGATATCATCGACTTTACCACCTCATATACAAGTGTGGTGGACTATGTAAAGACGGGCTCGGGAAGCTTTGCGGGTATCAACGATGCCGCCAACTACACCCTGCTTCCGTCACATACGGCCTCCATACCCCAAAATGCCAATAATGGATTCGGGAACAAGGGAAATAACGCATTGACCGAGTTCCCATTCTTTAATGCTGGGGTAGCCCACTGGGGAATACGTGGAGATCATAGCCGTTGGGAAGTCGATGACTTCACCACCGGTAACAGTCTGAACGCCTATAGTACCATCCACAGGGTGTGGGTGCGCGGAGACCTTTCACCTGATTTCAGTACCCCGAGCATTACGGTACAGTTGGGCACTTCGGGTAGCGTGGCGGTAGCTGCCGGTGATTTTTCAATTACCGCTACGGACGACTGTGGTACACCAACGCTCAGCTTAAGCCAATCCACATTCACCTGTGTAGATGCTGGCGTCAATACCGTTCAGCTTATGGCCACAGATACGGGCGGCAAAGTTAACAGTATTGACGTCGAGGTGATCGTAGAAAACAATGTAGAAGACAATATACCTCCCGTATTCGATACCGATTGTCCGGCCGACATCCTCACCTCTACCAGTACCGTCACCTATACACCGCCATCGGTATCGGACAACTGCCTATTCCCCTCCGTTCCCACTACTGCTCCCACTGGGTTCACCCTTTTGGGGACCACCGATGACGGGAGCAGCACCTATTTTATCTCAACTCAGGACATCATGCCGAGTGCGGCATTTACCTCTGCGCAGACGAACGGCTATGAGCTAGTGACCATCAATTCACAGGCAGAGCAAGATTACCTCCAAGGCAAGCTAAGCACATTTGGGCCTGGGGTTCGCCGTGCCATCATCGGGATCAACGACATTTCCACAGAGGGAACCTTCGTATGGCAAAGTGGACAACCAGCTGCCTATACCAACTGGATCGGTGGAATTCCCAGCGATTGGTATCCTGAATCGACGGATTATGCAATAATGGATGCCCAACAAGGCGGAAAGTGGCTTAATGCATCTGGTAACATGCAATACTTTCTTCCTCCCCATAGGAAGGCCCGTATGGTCATCGAATACCATGACTATAGCACAGGGCCGATACTGGCTTCGGGGCTGCCTTCCGGTTCGACCTTCCCCTTGGGGACCACGACCACCAACACATTCTATGCTAAGGACGCATCCGGCAATGTTACTACCTGCTCGTTCGATGTGGCCTACCCCTTAGCTACCGGGGATGTTGTCATCAGTGAGATCATGCAGAACCCCAGCGATGTCGGCGATGCTAATGGCGAGTACTTTGAGATTTACAACACTGAAAATATCCTCTTGAACCTTAAAGGCTGGACCATCTCGGACAGTGGAACCGATACGCACCAAATTACGACCGACCTTCTCATAGAGGCCGATAGTTTTATCGTTCTCGGGATCAACGACGATTCCGCGACCAATGGAGGCGTGGACGTGGATTACGAGTATTCGGGCATCACCATGGACAACACCTCGGACGAGATCATTTTAACGAATGGGTCCGCGACGGAAATAGACCGTGTGGAATACGATGGTGGCACCGATTGGCCCAATCCGGACGGTGCCGCTATGATATATACCGGCAGTAGTCTTGAAAACAACAATAGCGGTAGCCTTTGGCAGGCCGCCACAACGGCAGTGGGCATATCCCCAGACCTGGGCTCGCCGGGAAGCAACGGTACCGACCAGATCGTAGATTGGCTGGTCTATGACAATGGCGCCTGGAACAAGGCCCCTTCGCGAGGTACCGCTGAGAAAAATGCTTTGGTACGCGCATCACAAGCCCTAAGCTTCACTAGCGACATCAAATTAAAGCGTCTGGTCCTCGAACCGGATACCGACTTTACGAATTATTATTGGTTAGACGTAGCGGATATTATCATGGAATCGACCTCGACAGAGTATTCGAGCTTGCTTTCCTCTACGAGCCTACCGGGAACCACGGTCACCTACAGGCGCCATGTCAACCAGACGGCCTCATCGGGCGGCAACGACCTCATTTCCCCTCCCGTAACCGGCATAACCTTTGACAGCTTTCTGGCCGCTAACGACAATATCGTCTCAAATACAGCGGGCACGCTATACCTCTTCGGGCCGTTCGACAAGACCTCGGGAACTTATCTCACCTATTCCAATACGGCGACCGATGCACTGACCTCGGGCGTGGGCTACAGGGCCGCCACAACGGACAACGGCACTCTGGAATTTAGCGGTAGCATCAACGAATACTTTGTCCAAGTACCTATCACGGATTCTGGTCCGGCGTTTAGCAAATGGAACCTCATCGGAAATCCATACCCGTCCTACTTCAATGTTCGAAGCTTTTTAAGTAACACCAACAATGCCTCAATATTGGATGCTAACAATGTAGCCATCTATGGCTACGATGGCGATGCTTCCGACGGCTGGACCATCTACAACCTCGCCAACACGACGACCAGTACGGTCATCGCACCGGGGCAGGGCTTTTTTGTCGCCGCTGGGAGCGGCGGCAACATCGGATTTGCACACCAATGGCGACGCCACGGGGACATCGATGATTTTATCACTGGGCGCTCAACGGACGACAACCAGCACTTAAGGTTGCAATTGAGCAACAACAGTGCTGTTTCCCATACCGATTTTTATTTTAACGGCAACTCCACCTACGGCCTGGACCCCGGGTACGATGCCGGGGTGTTCGGCGACGTAGCCGGTGCGTTTTCGATCTGTTCGCGCTTGGTCGCGGACGATCAGGGCATCGATCTTGCCATACAGTCACTGCCACAGGATATCTTTGCCAGCGACACCCTTATTCCACTGGGGATCAACGCCACCGCGGGGGAGCCTTTGACCGTTGGTATAGAAAGCTCGAGTCTGCCCCAGGGCGTGGATATCTACCTGGTGGATGTCCAAGAACAACAGACGACCCACCTAAACACGGAAGACTTTGGCATAACGCCTATCGAAGACCTTAACGGGACGGGGCGGTTTTACCTGGGCTTTTCGAACGGTGTTCTATCAATGGAAGCCCCTGAACTTGACCGGTTGAGTATCTATACCCGGGAAAAGCGTATCGTCATCGAGGGACAGCTCATGGAAGACACCGACTTTAGGCTCTACGATATACGGGGCCGTTTGGTCATGCAGGACCTGCTGGAACGCCATGTGATGGTACAATATATAGAAGCGAGTGCGCTCAATGACGGCGTTTATGTTGTTGAGCTCAATAATGGCCATAAGCGGAAAACATATAAAGTCATCCTGAATTGATCATAAAGCATGTCGGCCATATATTTTTTAAGGCTTATGAAAAAGGGTCATGATAAGTTAGATCCCTCACTGGGATTGAATTAATAGCGAACAACGCGTCATGGCTCTTTGATTGGCCGACAAAAGCCAACCCTTTAACCAGAGATGCACATTGTGCTGCTATCCAAAAAATAGTATACAATGGATAACAACGTTACAAATACCAAGGCATAAATAAAAAAATAGAAGAAGCATCCCTTGATACAGCCAATTTTACATGGTGCACACTATTTTGTTGAACTTTTTAAAGGGGTAAGATTCAGGTCAGCAAAATGTGCAGGCCCCCCTTAATTTCTTAAGGGGGTTTTTTGGTTTAAAACGGGGAAAATACGGCACCCAAAATATGATGGTCGCCCCGTGATCATGGGACCATGGGATGTGGATTCCTTAGAGCCCTGGTACGTGATAACACGTAGTTATTACGTGTTGCTTCTTATTTCAGGCCATAAGGCTCGGGCGTAACTTGTCCGCATAAATTTTCGACTCTTTAAATCATGAATCAAACTACCTTTTTAAACGGAATTTTTATGGTCTGCCTTTTGTGTTCAACAGCCCCCATGGGACAAAACCGAAATGAAACACAGACCTCCAAGACCAGCCAGTGCGTTGCGGAGAAAGCCGATCGTTACAAGAAGCAGTAACTCATCCTAGCAATATCCAAGGACATCTTTAATTAAAAAACATAAACTATGAAATATACGTTTACCCTACTCATTATATTATGCATAGGTGTTGCCCCACTGAACTGGGGACAGATCGAGGATAACATAAATCCCGTTGCCGCATGCAGGGACATTTCCCCCCAATTGGATGCCAATAGTAACTCTGCCAATGGCGGTGCTGTGGATACGGATACCTGTTCAGAAGATCCCTTTAAGCCCGTTTTCACAAACCTTGCAGGAACAGGTACCGCGACCAATCCCTTTACCTCGCTCGATCCCGCTGTAATTGGAAATTCATCGGGCACTTACTACTTTTCTTTCAACGGCAGTACCTTTCAGGGCGTTCTGGATGAAGGGTGGCTCATGGTACTGAACTACGTCCACCAAGCGGGAGACAACTCCGATCTGGTGGTACGGAATTCGGACCTGCCGATGAAAGGGTCATCCACATTGGGGGACAGTGATGCAGGCACCCCTAACTGGGGGCATCTTGGAAATACGCTGGCCAATGCCATCGATTTTGAAGAGATGCGTCTTTACGGCCAGACCTCGCGAGACACCGGAGATATCATCGACTTTACCACCTCATATACAAGTGCGGTGGACTATGTAAAGACGGGCTCGGGAAGCTTTGCGGGTATCAACAATGCCTCCAACTACGACCTGCTTTCCTCGCATACGGCCTCCATACCCCAAAATGCTCCCAACACATTTGGGGGCAAGGGAAATTTTGCTTTGACCAATTTTCCGTTCTTTAATGGTGGGGTGGCCCACTGGGGAATACGTGGAGAAGGTGGCCGTTGGGAAGTCGATGATTTTACCGTTGGTAGTAATCTAAACGCTTATAGTACCATCCACAGGGTGTGGGTGCGCGGGGACCTCTCGACCGATTTCGATACACCGAGCGTTACGGTACAGTTGGACGCTTCGGGAAACGCAACGGTAGCTGCCGGTGATTTTTCAATTACCGCTGCGGACAACTGCGGTACACCAACGCTCAGCTTGAGCCAATCCACGTTCACCTGTGCAGATCTTGGAACCAATACCGTCCAGTTAAAGGCTACCGACGGAGCTGGCAATGTTAATACGATTGACGTTGAAGTGACCGTGGAAGCATACATAAACTCCAACTCCACAGTGCCCATTTTCACGAACCTTGCAGGAACGGGTACCGCGACCGATCCCTTTACCTCGCTCCATCCCGCTATAGTTGGAAGTACCTCGGGCACCCATTACTTTTCTTTCAACGGCAGCACCTTTCAGGGCGTGCTGGATGGAGGATGGCTCATGGTACTGAACTACGTCCACCAAGCGGGGGACAACTCCTCTCTGGTGGTTCGGAATTCGGACCTGCCGATGAAAGGGTCATCCACATTGGGGGACAGTGATGCAGGGACCTCTAACTGGGGGCATATCGGAAATACGCTGGCCAATGCCATCGATTTTGAAGAGATGCGTCTTTACGGCCAGACCTCGCGAGACACCGGCGATATCATCGACTTTACCACCTCATATGCAAGTGCGGTAGACTATGTAAAGACGGGGTCGGGAAGCTTTGCGGGTATCAACAATGCCGCCAACTACGACCTGCTTTCCTCGCATACGGCCTCAATACCCCAAAATGCTTCCGACGCATTTGGGGGCAAGGGAAATTTTGCTTTAACCGAGTTCCCGTTCTTTAATAGCGGGGTGGCCCACTGGGCAATACGAGGGGATAGTAACCGTTGGGAAGTCGATGATTTTACCGTTGGTAATACAAACGCCTATAGTACCATCCACAGGGTGTGGGTACGCGGGGACCTCTCGCCCGGTTTCGATACACCGAGCGTTACGGTACAGTTGGACGCTTCGGGAAATGCAACGGTAGCTGCCGGTGATTTTTCAATTGTCACGAACAACTGCAGTTCCACAACGCTGAGTCTGAACAAAACCACATTCACCTGTGCAGATCTTGGAACCAATACCCTCCAGTTAAAGGCCACCGATACGGATGGCAATGTTAATACGATCGACGTTGAAGTGACCGTGGAAGGGTACATATATTCCAACTCCACAGTGCCTATTTTCACGAACCTAGCAGGAACAGGTACCGCGACCGATCCCTTTACCTCACTCGACCCGGCAGTAATTGGAAATGCCTCGGGCACCCATTACTTTTCTTTCAACGGCAGCACCTTTCAGGGTGTTCTGGATGAAGGATGGCTCATGGTACTGAACTATGTGCACCTAGCCGGCGACAACTCCGCCCTGGTGGTACGGAATTCGGACCTACCGATGAAAGGGTCATCCACATTGGGGGACAGTGAGGCTGGAACCTCAAATTGGGGGCATATCGGAAATACGCTGGCCGCTGCCATCGATTTTGAGGAGATGCGTCTTTACGGCCAGACCTCGCGAGACCCCGGCGATATCATCGACTTTACCACCTCATATGCAAGTGCGGTGGACTATGTAAAGACGGGGTCGGGAAGCTTTGCGGGTATCAACAATGCCGCCAACTACGACCTGCTTCCCTCGCATACGGCCTCCATACCCCAAAATGCTTCCGACGCATTTGGAGGTAATGGAGATAACGCATTGACCGAGTTTCCGTTCTTTAATGGTGGGGCGGCCCACTGGGGAATACGTGGGAATAGTAACCGTTGGGAAGTCGATGATATTACCGTTGGTAATACAAACGCCTATAGTACCATCCACAGGGTGTGGGTACGCGGGGACCTCTCACCTGCTTTCGATACACCGAGCGTTACGGTACTGTTGGACGCTTCGGGAAACGCAACGGTAGCTGCCGGTGATTTTTCAATTCTCTCGGACAACTGCGGTACGCCAACGCTCAGCTTAAGCCAATCCGCATTCACCTGTGCAGATCTTGGAACCAATACTGTCCAGTTAAAGGCCACCGATACGGATGGCAACGTTACCAGTATTGACGTTGAAGTGACCGTGGAAGACAGTACTCTTCCCACATTTACTGCCTGTCCGGCCGACATTATTAGTTGCAATAGTACTATCACCTATACACCTCCCTCGGTATCGGACAACTGTGGATTTCCCACCGTTCCCACCACTGCACCCACCGGGTTCTCATCACTGGGGACCTTTGGCAACAGCACCTATTTCATCTCAACTGCCACCACCTCTGCCAGTGCGGCATTCGCCGATGCACAGGCCAACGGCCATGAGCTGGTGACCATCAACTCGCAGGCGGAGAACGATTGGCTAAAGGACCAAATAAGTGCGCCTGTCATTATCGGGATCAATGATGTTGACACCGAGGACGACTATGTGTGGCAGAGCGGGCAGCCCGCCACCTATACCAACTGGGCCAACGGCGAACCAAACGATACTGGAAACTATGCAACAATGGGGACCAACGGGGAGTGGAGCGACATGGGTGGATCCGATAGTGGAAAAGTGGTGATCGAGTACCACGACTACAGCACGGGAAGCCCGATCTTGGTCTCTGGACTCCCCTCCAATTCGACCTTCCCTTTGGGAACCACGACCAATACGTTCTATGCCAAGGACATCGCCGGAAATACTCGTACCTGTGCGTTCGACGTGACCATCGACAATAGCTACTTATTGAACGATTGCCCTTCTGAGATTAGAAGGTATGACAATACTTCCAGTACGATCACCTATACACCACCCGCGTTTTCGGGAGACTGTGCATTCCCCACCATTCCCACGACTGCACCCTCCGGGTTCTCATCGCTGGGGACCTTTGGCAACAGTACCTATTTCATATCAACTTCTCCAACCTCTATAGCCACGGCCTATGCCGGTGCGCAGAACAACGGCTATGAGCTGGTGACCATCAACTCACAGGCGGAAAACGATTGGCTGAAAAACAACACAAACATATTATTCCCTGTTATCATAGGGTTCAATGATGTTGAATCTCGGGGCGACCTCGAATGGCAGAGCGGACAGCCCGCCACCTACACCAACTGGGCCAACGGCGAACCAAATGATTTCTTTTCGGACTATGCCGTAATGTGGGCCAACAGTAAATGGTATGATGAGGATGGATCCACTAATGGATATGCGGTCATCGAGTACCACGACTACAGCACAGGGCCGATACTGGCCTCGGGACTCCCCTCGGGTTCCACATTCCCCGTGGGGATCACAACCAATACGTTCTATGCCGAGCACGAATCCGGGGACTTTGATACCTGCTCCTTTAGGGTTATGGTCGGTCCCAACACGGCACCGAGCATCACCAGTTCCACTACCGCAAGCGTAGCGGAGAACCAGACCGCCGCGATCGATGTGGAGGCCAGTGACAGCTACGATTCGGAAGGCTCGGGGCTCACCTATAGTCTTAGTACCGGCAGCAATGGAGGTACCGATAACGACCTGTTCAATATCGATACGGCCACGGGGGTGGTGACCTTTGCCAGTGCGCCCGATTATGAGGACCCAGGTGATGGCGATGCGAACAATGTCTACCTAATACAGGTCACGGTAACGGATCTTGAAGGGCTCACGGATGCAGAGGATATTTCCATTACGGTGACCGACGTGGACGATACACCGCCCGTGCTCGACTGCCGGGACCTCATTTTCTATGCCGTTCCCGGAAACACTACAATGACGGTCAACTACACGGCCCCTACGGCTATCGATGAAACCGATCCGTCCCCCACAGTAACGCGTACACTGGGGCCGGCATCGGGCTCGACCTTTTCGATTGGCACGACCACGATGACCTACCAGGCCGAAGATGCCAGTGGGAATATCTCCTCATGTTCCTTTGATATCGTGGTAAGAGCTAGTTCATTTATGGTCACCAAGACTGCAGATACCGATGATTGGGAATTTGACAGCGATACCGGGGAATTGCTTACCCATGGCTGTGACTTGGACGATTGCTCGCTTCGGGAAGCCATATTTGCCTCGAGTCGCATCCCCGGAGATGATGTCATCATATTTTCGCCATTATTCGACTCCCCGCAGACCATCGCGTTGACCAAGGGCCAAATTTGGTTTGGTGTCCCGAGTAATGGTGGTACAGGCGGCAATCACGTAATAGTTGGTCCGGGTGAGGATTTATTGACCATAGATGCCCAGGGCAACAGCCGTATATTCTATATGGGGTATGCACATATGCTATTGGAACTGTCGGACATGACCTTGGCAAACGCATTCCCTGACTCAAGTGAAAACTGGAGCGATTGGGGCGGTGCCATCTTAACTCTGGGGCACGCTACAGGCAGCAATGGTGACGACCTCTATGATATGAAATTGACCAATGTGACGATTAAAAACAGTAGAGCTAGATTTGGTGGTGGGATGTCCGCATTGCGCTCGCACTGGCTGCTGGAAAACGTCACCTTTGATGGCAATTACGCCCGTGACTGGGGGTCTGCCTTTGAAAGTGAAGGTGGCAATGTGACCATGAACAACTGTGCCGTGATCAACGGTACGGGCTCGGATGCCATCAAGCCCTATGCATCCAATTACGTACAACTGGATGCCCATCTCACCATCAACAACTGTACCTTCAGTGGCAATAACGTCTCTACGCCTGCCTCAGCGATATTGGCCACGGGAGAAAATGGATCAAACGGAAGCTTTAAGGCCTATGTGACCATCAACAATAGTACCATTACCAACAATAACTCCAGCGACACCAACGGTGGGGCCATTGTATTCGAAGGCAATGCCGAAATTGAGATACATAACTCCATTATTTCGGGGAATACCAAAAATGGGGGATTCTCGGACATCGTTGGCGGTAGCCTTGAAAGTTCCAGCAGTTACAATATCATCGGTACCGGAGGTGGGCTCACCGATGGCGTGAACGGCAATATCGTCGGCGTCAACGACCCCCTGCTCCTACCGCTTACCGACAACAATGGTACGGTATCGAGCCACCATCCGTTCTATACCGATAGCCCGGCCTACAACAATGGCGATCCGAATACCTCGGAGACGCTCGATCAAATAGGAAACAACAGGAACCATAACGGCGGGGGATTTGATATCGGCGCCATAGAGATTGCGGATGTTGCACCGCCCAAGCTCAAGCCCCTTGTATTCTTGCAGGGTGCCGCCATCAACCCAAATACGGGTGAAGGGGCACTAATGCGCGATGACCTGAGGACAGGTAATCTTTTACCAACTACCAGTCCCTATACCGATGGGCTTACCTGTGACGCCTCGGTCTTCAGCACCACGGGAAGCAACGCTATCGTGGACTGGGTATGGGTGGAGCTGCGCGATGCTACGGATAGTACCGTCGTAATCGATGGCCGTTCGGCACTCTTGCAGCGCGACGGGGATGTGGTGGACACCGATGGCCTCTCCGTACCCGGTTTCAGGGTGCCGTTCGGCAATTACTATGTGGCCATCGAACACCGCAACCATGTCGGCATCATGACCGCCGCAACGCAGACGCTGGGCACGACCACAGCCGCTGTGGACCTATCCTCCAACCTAACCGCGGTAGAGGGCGGAAGCAATGCACTGGTACTGTTGGCCAACGGATCGTACGGGATGTACAGCGGCGACCATGACGGCAATGCACAGGTACAGAACGCGGACGCCAATGCCGTGATCCAGTTGATAGGCGGGTCGGGCTACGATGCCGCAGACATGGACGCCAATACACAGGTACAGAACACGGACGTCAACATACTGATCAGCCCCAACATTGGCCGTGGGGAGCAATACGGCAGGAACATGCCGACCGGACCGATGTCCAACGACGTCGCTCTGGCCTTTGCCAATGCGCAGATCACCAATGACGGCACCGATGATTTCTACGAGGCGGATATCCTCATATCGAGCTCTACGGACCTATACATCGGCTCGGGACAGGTCTATATCGATTACGCCAACGGGGCCTTCGGGCAGAACGTATCGGCCAACGGCAACATAGAATACAGCCAGCCCGACGGCTCCATACTAGGCCATAGCTTCGGGGCCTTCGCACCGGCATACAAGGATTTTGTGCAGAACGACAACACCGCATCCAGGGTCTCACTGTCCTTCCAGCAGAACATAGCAATGGCCGGCTTGCAAACCGCAACGGAACTTCAGGTGACCACAGCACCGAAGGTCCTGTTCCATATCAAGATCCGCTATGCGGACGCCGCACAGGATGCCGGTATCTGTTTCTTTAGCGACGGGGTCTTCCAGGACCAGTTCTTTACCGCATGCGGAGGCACCGGAACGGCGGACTGTACCAATAGCCCCGGCACACAGATCACCGATGATACCTATGACTGTTCGGAGGCCGGAGTGGATACACTCGCCATTGACGCAAGCGAACAAGGACGCATAGCGCTATATCCCAACCCCGCAAGCGCCAGCTTCAGCATAAAAGGACTGGACACCATGCACAGCGTGAAGGTATACGACATCAGCGGAAGGCTCGTCATACAGGAGGAAAGGGACGATGACAGACCGATAGATATGCGCCCTTATGACGACGGGGTCTATATGGTAGTGATCGGCAATGCAAAAGGATCGGTGGCCAAACAATTAATCAAGAAAAGCCATTGACACAAACCGATAATTACAAAACGACCATGAAAACAAAACTATGTACGATAAGTATTGAATTAATAGCGAACGACGCGTCATGGCTCTTTGATTGGCCGACAAAAGCCAACCCTTTAACCAGAGATACACATTGTGCTGCTATCCAAAAAATAGTATACAATGGATAACAACGTTACAAATACCAAGGCATAAATAAAAAACCAGAAAAAGCATCCCTTGATACAGCCAATTTTACATGGTGCACACTATTTTGTTGAACTTTTTAAAGGGGTAAGATTCAGGTCAGCAAAATGTGCAGGCCCCCCTTAATTTCTTAAGGGGGTTTTTTGGTTTAAAACGGGGAAAATACGGCATCTAAAATATGATGGTCGCCCCGTGATCATGGGACCATGGGATGTAGATTCCTTAGAGCCCTAGTAAGGGATAACACGTAGTTATTACGTGTTGCTTCTTATTTCAGGCCATAAGGCTCGGGCGTAACTTGTCCGCGTAAATTTTCAACTCTTTAAATCATGAATCAAACTACCTTTTTAAACGGAATTTTTATGGTCTGCCTTTTGTGCTTAACAGCACTTATAGTAAAAAATCAAAATGAACCCCAGACCTTAACACCGGCCCAACAGCGTTCTGCTGAGACAATCGACCAGGAGCGCCTTCAAAACGGAACCGCTAAAGTTACCAAAGCGGGGAATACTCATAATAGCGACAGGAAAGCTGATCGTTACAAGAAGCAGTAACTCATCCCAGCAATATCCAAGGACATCTTTAATTAAAAAACATAAACTATGAAACATACGTTTACCCTACTCATTATATTATGCATAGGTGTTGCCCCACTGAACTGGGGACAGATCGAGGATAACATAAATCCCGTTGTCGCATGCAGGGACATTTCCCCCCGATTGGATGCCAATAGTAACTCCGCCAATGGCGGTGCTGTGGATACGGATACCTGTTCAGAAGATCCCTTTAAGCCCGTTTTCACAAACCTTGCAGGAACAGGTACCATGGCCAATCCCTTTACCTCGCTCGATCCCGCTGTAATTGGAAATTCATCGGGCACTTACTACTTTTCTTTCAACGGCAGTACCTTTCAGGGCGTTCTGGATGAAGGGTGGCTCATGGTACTGAACTACGTCCACCAAGCGGGAGACAACTCCGATCTGGTGGTACGGAATTCGGACCTGCCGATGAAAGGGTCATCCACATTGGGGGACAGTGATGCAGGCACCCCTAACTGGGGGCATCTTGGAAATACGCTGGCCAATGCCATCGATTTTGAAGAGATGCGTCTTTACGGCCAGACCTCGCGAGACACCGGAGATATCATCGACTTTACCACCTCATATACAAGTGCGGTGGACTATGTAAAGACGGGCTCGGGAAGCTTTGCGGGTATCAACAATGCCGCCAACTACGACCTGCTTTCCTCGCATACGGCCTCCATACCCCAAAATGCTCCCAACACATTTGGGGGCAAGGGAAATTTTGCTTTGACCAATTTTCCGTTCTTTAATGGTGGGGTGGCCCACTGGGGAATACGTGGAGAAGGTAGCCGTTGGGAAGTCGATGATTTTACCGTTGGTAGTAATCTAAACGCTTATAGTACCATCCACAGGGTGTGGGTACGCGGGGACCTTTCAACCGATTTCGATACACCGAGCGTTACGGTACAGTTGGACGCTTCGGGAAACGCAACGGTAGCTGCCGGTGATTTTTCAATTACCGCTACGGACAACTGCGGTACACCAACGCTCAGCTTGAGCCAATCCACGTTCACCTGTGCAGATCTTGGAACCAATACCGTCCAGTTAAAGGCTACCGACGGAGCTGGCAATGTTAATACGATTGACGTTGAAGTGACCGTGGAAGCATACATAAACGCCAACTCCACAGTGCCCGTTTTCACGAACCTTGCAGGAACGGGTACCGCGACCGATCCCTTTACCTCGCTCCATCCCGCTATAGTTGGAAGTACCTCGGGCACCCATTACTTTTCTTTCAACGGCAGCACCTTTCAGGGCGTGCTGGATGGAGGATGGCTCATGGTACTGAACTATGTCCACCAAGCGGGAGACAACTCCGACCTGGTGGTACGGAATTCGGACCTGCCGATGAAAGGGTCATCCACATTGGGGGACAGTGATGCAGGGACCCCTAACTGGGGGCATATCGGAAATACGCTGGCCAATGCCATCGATTTTGAGGAGATGCGTCTTTACGGCCAGACCTCGCGAGACCCCGGCGATATCATCGACTTTACCACCTCATATGCAAGTGCGGTGGACTATGTAAAGACGGGCTCGGGAAGCTTTGCGGGCATAAACGATGCCGCCAACTACGACCTGCTTTCCTCGCATACGGCCTCAATACCCCAAAATGCTTCTAACGCATTTGGAGGCAAGGGGGATAACGCATTGACCGAGTTCCCGTTCTTTAATAGCGGGGTAGCTCACTGGGGAATACGTGGATCAGATAACCGTTGGGAAGTCGATGATTTTACCGTTGGTAGTAATCTAAACGCTTATAGTACCATCCACAGGGTGTGGGTACGCGGGGACCTCTCGCCCGGTTTCGATACACCGAACGTTACGGTACAGTTGGACGCTTCGGGAAACGCAACGGTAGCTGCCGGTGATTTTTCAATTGTCACGGACAACTGCAGTTCCACAACGCTGAGTCTGAACAAAACCACATTCACCTGTGCAGATCTTGGAACCAATACCCTCCAATTAAAGGCCACCGATACGGATGGCAATGTTAATACGATCGACGTTGAAGTGACTGTGGAAGTTATACCCACATTTACTGCCTGTCCGGCCGACATCTCTAGCTGTAACGCTACCGTCACCTATACACCGCCCTCGGTATCGAACAACTGCTTCCCCGCTGTTCCCACGACTGCACCCACCGGGTTCTCATCACTGGGGACCTTTGGCAACAGCACCTATTTCATCTCAACTGCCACTACCTCTACCAGCGAGGCATTCGCCGACGCTCAGGCCAACGGCCATGAACTGGTGACCATCAACTCGCAGGCGGAGAACGATTGGCTAAAGGACCAAATAAGTGCGCCTGTCATTATCGGAATCAATGATGTTGACACCGAGGACGACTATGTGTGGCAGAGCGGACAGCCCGCCAACTATACCAACTGGGCCAATGGCGAACCAAACGATACTGGAAACTATGCAACAATGGGGACCAACGGAGAGTGGAGCGACGTGGGTGGATCCGATAGTGGAAAGGTCGTCATCGAATACCACGACTACAGCACAGGAAGCCCGATCTTGGTCTCTGGATTCCCTTCGAATTCGACCTTCCCCTCCGGGACCACCACCAATACATTCTATGCCAAGGACGCATCCGGCAATGTTACTACCTGTGCGTTCGACGTGACCATCGGCAATAGCTACTTATTGAACGATTGCCCTTCTGACATCAGAAGGTATGACAATACTTCCAGTTCCATCACCTATACTTCACCCGCGTTTTCGGGAGACTGTGCATTCCCCACCATTCCCACGACTGCACCCGCCGGGTTCTCATCGCTGGGGACCTTTGGCAACAGTACCTATTTCATATCAACTTCTCCAACCTCTATAGCCACGGCCTATGCCGGTGCGCAGAACAACGGCTATGAGCTGGTGACCATCAACTCACAGGCGGAAAACGATTGGCTGAAAAACAACACAAACATATTATTCCCTGTTATCATAGGGTTCAATGATGTTGAATCTCGGGGCGACCTCGAATGGCAGAGCGGACAGCCCGCCACCTACACCAACTGGGCCAACGGCGAACCAAATGATTTCTTTTCGGACTATGCCGTAATGTGGGCCAACAGTAAATGGTATGATGAGGATGGATCCACTAATGGATATGCGGTCATCGAGTACCACGACTACAGCACAGGGCCGATACTGGCTTCTGGACTCCCCTCGGGTTCCACATTCCCCGTGGGGATCACAACCAATACGTTCTATGCCGAGCACGAATCCGGGGACTTTGATACCTGCTCCTTTAGGGTTATGGTCGGTCCCAACACGGCACCGAGCATCACCAGTTCCACTACCGCAAGCGTAGCGGAGAACCAGACCGCCGCAATCGATGTGGAGGCCAGTGACAGCTACGATTCGGAAGGCTCGGGGCTCACCTATAGTCTTAGTACCGGCAGCAATGGAGGTACCGATAACGACCTGTTCAATATCGATACGGCCACGGGGGTGGTGACCTTTGCCAGTGCGCCCGATTATGAGGACCCAGGTGATGGCGATGCGAACAATGTCTACCTAATACAGGTCACGGTAACGGATCTTGAAGGGCTCACGGATGCAGAGGATATTTCCATTACGGTGACCGACGTGGACGATACACCGCCCGTGCTCGACTGCCAAGACCTCATTTTCTATGCCGTTCCTGGAAGCACTACAATGACGGTCAACTACACGGCCCCTACGGCTATCGATGAAACCGACACATCTCCCACCGTAACGCGTACACTGGGGCCGGCATCGGGTTCGACCTTTTCTATTGGCACGACCACGATGACCTACCAGGCCGAAGATGCCAGTGGGAATATCTCCTCATGTTCCTTTGATATCGTGGTACGAGCTAGTTCATTTATGGTCACCAAGACTGCAGATACCGATGATTGGGAATTTGACAGCGATACCGGGGAATTGCTTACCCATGGCTGTGATTCGGACGATTGCTCACTTCGGGAAGCCATATTTGCCGCGAATCACACCCCCGGAGATGATGTCATCATATTTTCGCCATTATTCGACTCCCCGCAGACCATCACATTGACCAAGGGCCAGATGGAAATTGGTCTCCCGTATGGTTCTGCTTTCGGCAATCAAATAATAGTTGGTCCGGGTGAGGATCTGTTGACCATAGATGGCCAAAACAGTACCCGTATATTCTACTCGGCATATGTGCTTTTGGAACTCTCGGACATGACCTTGGCAAACGCAAATTCTGCCACTAGTCCACACTTTGGTAATTATGGAGGCGCTATCATAACCCTAACACACCGCCAAATTAATGGTGTTGACCAAACGGATATGAAATTGACCAATGTCACCATCAAAAACAGTAGAACTAAATTTGGCGGTGGGATGTCGGGATTGCGTTCATGGTGGTTGTTAGAAAACGTGACCTTCGATGGCAATTATGCCATTGACTGGGGGGCTGCCTTTGAAACCGAAGGTGGCAATGTGACCATGAACAACTGTGCCGTCATCAACAATAGGGGTTCGGATGCCATCAAGCCCTATGCGTCCTCTTACGTGGGTCAGGATGCCTATCTCACCGTAAATAATTGTACCTTCAGTGGCAATAACTCCTATAGGTTTAACGTCGTTAGGGTTGCATCGGCCATATTGCCTACAGGAGAAGGCAGCCATACGGCCCATGTAAACATTACCAACAGTACTATTACCAACAACCATTCTGCTTCCGCTGCCATTGTCTGGAATGGCAATGCCGATGTTGAGGCTCATAACTCCATTATTTCGGGGAATACCAAAAATGGGGGATTCTCGGACATCGTTGGCGGTAGCCTTGAAAGTTCCAGCAGTTACAATATCATCGGTACCGGAGGTGGGCTCACCGATGGCGTGAACGGCAATATCGTCGGCGTCAACGACCCCCTGCTCCTACCGCTTACCGACAACAATGGTACGGTATCGAGCCACCATCCGTTCTATACCGATAGCCCGGCCTACAACAATGGCGATCCGAATACCTCGGAGACGCTCGATCAAATAGGAAACAACAGGAACCATAACGGCGGAGGATTTGATATCGGCGCCATAGAGATTGCGGATGTTGCACCGCCCAAGCTCAAGCCCCTTGTATTCTTGCAGGGTGCCGCCATCAACCCAAATACGGGTGAAGGGGCACTAATGCGGGATGACCTGAGGGTGGACGATCTTATACCCACCACCAGTCCCTATACCGATGGGCTTACCTGTGAAGACAGCGTCTTTGACGACGGAGGTACTTCTGGCACTGGCACTACTGCCAACAATATCGTAGACTGGGTATGGGTGGAGCTGCGCGATGCTACGGATAGCACCGTCGTAATCGATGGCCGTTCGGCACTCTTGCAGCGCGACGGGGATGTGGTGGACACCGATGGCCTCTCCGTACCCGGTTTCAGGGTGCCGTTCGGCAATTACTATGTGGCCATTAAACACCGCAACCATGTCGGCATCATGACCGCCGCAACGCAGACGCTGGGCACCACCGCAACCGCTGTGGACCTATCCTCCAACCTGGCCACGGTAGAGGGCGGAAGCAATGCACTGGTACTGTTGGCCAACGGATCGTACGGGATGTACAGCGGCGACTATGACGGCAATGCACAGGTACAGAACGCGGACACCAATGCCGTGATCCAGTTGATAGGCGGGTCGGGCTACGATGCCGCAGACATGGACGCCAATACACAGGTACAGAACACGGACGTCAATACGCTGACCAGACCCAACATTGGCCGTGGGGCGCAATACGGCAGGAACATACCGACCGGACCGATGTCCAACGACGTCGCACTGGCCTTTGCCAATGCGCAGATCACCAATGACGGCACCGATGATTTCTACGAGGCGGATATCCTCATATCGAGCTCTACGGACCTATACATCGGCTCGGGACAGGTCTATATCGATTACGCCAACGGGGCCTTCGGGCAGAACGTATCGGCCAACGGCAACATAGAATACAGCCAGCCCGACGGCTCCATACTCGGGCACAGCTTCGGGGCCTTCGCACCGGCATACAAGGATTTTGTGCAGAACGACAACACCGCATCAAGGGTCTCACTCTCATTCCAGCAGAACATCGCCCTGGCAGGCTTGCAAACCGCAACGGAACTTCAGGTGAACGCAGCACCGAAGGTCCTGTTCCATATCAAGATACGCTATCAAGACGCCGCACAGGATGCCGGTATCTGTTTCTTTAGCGACGGGGTCTTCCAGGACCAGTTCTTTACCGCATGCGGAGGAACCGGAACGGCGGACTGTACCAATAGCCCCGGCACACAGATCACCGATGATACCTATGACTGTTCGCAAGCCGGAGTGGGTACACTCGGTATAGCCGGCAACGAAGATAATCGCATAGCGCTATATCCCAACCCCGCAAGCGCCAGCTTCAGCATAAAAGGACTGGGCACCTTGCACAGCGTGAGGGTATACGACATCAGCGGAAGGCTGATCCTCCAAGAGGAAAGGCACGATGACAGACCGATAGATATGCGCCCCTATGACGACGGGGTCTATCTGGTGGTGATCGGCAATGCAAGGGGGGCCGTAACCAAACAATTAATCAAGAAAAGCCATTGACACAAACCGATAATTATAAAACGACCATGAAAACAAAACTATGTACGATAAGTATTGAATTAATAGCGAACAACGCGTCATGGTCCTTGGAACAACCAACGTCATAAACCAAGAATGCACATGATGGACAACAACATTACAAATATCAATACATAAATGGATAAACAGAACCATAAGGACAATGGGATTACCCGCAGGAAAGCCGTATCAAAACTCGGAAAATATGCCGCCCTTACCGCATTGGGCACATTCATTATACTCAATCCGCTAAGGGCACAGTCGTCATCGCCACCGGATCCCGGCGATAATCCCTTTGATTGAGATGCTTACCCTGCCATGGCAGAACCGTTTTACCTTATGGCCAAAGACGGAAGGAGCATCGCTCGGTACAACCAGTCTTAAATGATGCACGCTATTTTGTTGAACTATTTTAAAGGGGTAAGTTCAGGTCAGCAAAATGTGCAAGGCCCTCTTGAGCAATTAAGGGGGCTTTTGGTTTAAAACGGGAAAGTAAGGTCTATGTAACAAATTTATCAATCACATGTCGAATATTTTTTTAATCATTATAACAATACATTGTATTACCTAAGACATATGATAAATATCACATCCCATTCTTTCGTTAAAATCATTCAAAAAACTCTATAAAATGCTTCATCTGCAAATTCCAAAAGCTGTTTATCACCATTACTATCCCCATAGGCATAGATATATTTTTTAGAACCATCTGAAATATGCTGTTTTACCCTGACAACTTTTTGTTCTCCATAACAATTTTCAGAAGCGAATTTTCCTGTTAGCCTTCCGTCCTTGACTTCAATTTTTGTACTCAAAATAGCATTAAAATGATTCTCATTTGCCCAAGGCAAAATCCAATCTTCAATAGAGGCACTCACAATAATTAAGTAATGCCCTTTAGATTTATGATATGCTATTTTATGCATGGCCTCCAATCGCAAGATTTTATTTATGACTTCTTTAAATGAATTGCATTTATACAGATAATCGTCTTTGGACATATTTTTGAAGAAATAAGAAAATGTGATTTGTTTTGCCAAATCATTCCTTATGAGCTTCAATTTATAAAGTATTAAGACTGGGGACAACAGTAGAAAACCCAAATACGTTGTTGTTGCCCCAAAACAATGTTTTATGAACGCTATGTAAGTATCCTTTTTGGTGATAGTACCATCAAAATCAAAAAGTGCAATTGTATTAGGTAATTCCATAAACTTCGAGTCCAAAATTATTATAAATCTCGTAGAATCTAAAAATGTTGTTGCCTAAAGTGACGACGGCTATTAAAACCAAAAAAGTGACAATTATTTTACCAATTCGCTCTCCCTGATCTTTAACTAGCCAACCTAATAGTATTGGAAAAATGAAAAGCCAATGGCCTGCATAGATAAATGATTCACCAAGACCATATTCAAAAACAATATGAATCACAATATCCATCAAAAAATTAAACGTGATAAAAAGTACGAGCTTGTTTTTTAAATGAGATACAATAGCCCATAGTAACAAAGCCATGACAACTAAGGTAATACCATATGGCCACATCTCAGAATAATTAGCAAGTACTGTATAGGGTCCATCAGGGAATTCTCGCTCTATTACTTGATAGCCGGGTAAAAGCATGGGGCCACCAAAAAATCTACTGAGCACAGTTTGTAGTGTCTCTTGAGGTAAATGAAAATCTGGCCTCGAATACTGTTCGTATCTTACAAAAATATCCAATATTCTCTCACGATTAAAGAAAACGATCAATACTCCGGTAAGTGCTATAAAAAGACTAATGAAACTTGATAATATAATGGTCTGTTTCTTAAGCATTTCTTTAATCGATATTCTATCAAAGAAATATACAGAAAGCACCTTACCAATATTTGTAATTGTTATACCACCAATCGAAAATGCCAGTAAAAATCCTGAGCTAGTTGAAATCCGTTCGTCATTTTGTAGCTTGCTCGAAAAATAATACACCGCTGCTGTTAATAAGAAAAAGGAAAATGTAAACGAATCAAAACTTATTGACAGCGCAAAATTAGAGGCAAAAACTGCAAAAAAGAATGTAATTATATTAGATTTCCAAATCTCTAATCTTATGATTTTTATCAAATAACGTCTGATTATAATTTGAGCTTGAATCACCAAATAGGTACAGAACAGTACCAGAAAAAATGTCTTTGCTTTATACCCAAGAATAAGCGCTATTAAATTTCCCAAATATGTAAGAGGGACAGAAAAAACGGCCATAAATGGATGTGCTGTAATATTAGCAAAACCTCTTCTAGAGATGTATTGGCTATCGAATCCTAAAAAGGTATCACAACACGATTCTGGGTGGTCCAATAAAAATGTATTGAACACAAAAAATGGCGCAAACGCCATATAAGCAATAGCAATAATAAGAAATATAAGTCTTTCCGATTTTGTTCTAGGTAAACATAAGGTTGAAAAATCTCTTAAAAAGCTTTTACTATCTCTCAAAAAAGAGCTTATAAAATTCATAGTAATATTATAGTATTGGGTTACTCACAGAAAATAAATTAGTATGATATAGCACCCTATCCACCCTAAAATGATAAGCTGAAGAAATAGATTTTTAAACAGCAGTTTAGTTGGGCTTGAACTATTCTCCATAACTTGAGTTAACTTCAGGTATTGCAGGATGCCTATAAAAACAAAGAATGTAGTGATATAAATATACTCACCATATCGGGCTACTATTTCTGGAGATAGCGTATACATTAAATAGGCCAATACTATTATTACGGCCGATATACTCATAGAGGTATCAATGAACTTTAAACTATAGCCATCTAATGATTTTCTAAGCTTTGTATTGGTATTCATTAAAACCACTATATCATCGCGTCTTTTACTTAGGGCTAAGAATAAAGACAATAAAAAGGTAAGTATTATTATCCATTGCGAAAGCTCTATATCGGTGACGATGCCGCCAATTATTATCCGCAGTACAAATCCTATTGCAATAATGGTAACATCAACAATAGCATAATGTTTAAGCTTAAAAGTATAAAGAATATTCTGTGCAACATAGTAGCCTAAAATGATAGTGGCCCAAGGTCCATCGAGAATAAAAATAGATATAGTGAATGCTACAAATATCAAGATCAAACCTAGTATCAATGCCTGCCATGGCTTTACTTTGCCTGCGGCTAAAGGCCTATCTTTTTTTGTGGGATGCGCTCTGTCTCGTTCCACATCGCACCAATCATTTAATATATATACGGCACTAGCTGCAAAACTAAAGGATATAAAGACTATGGAGGCATTAATAACCAAGTCCAGTTCCATCATCTTACCAGCAAAAAATAGCGGAAGAAATATGAATAGATTTTTTGCCCAATGTTTAAGGCGCATTAAGCGCAAAAACTCATTTAACGTTTTGTAAAACATGACATAGCTCAAAATAGATTTGTTAGTTGTTGACATAACTAATAATGTGACACTGTCACCACATTATTCGGTTTATAGAAATACTTACAATATCTAAATAAGGGTCACTATAACGAAGCTAAATACCTAATCAACATAATTAAGGATGGTTTGTTTTTTAATAATTTAGTTGTCTTATACTACGTTGACTAATCCGTTTAAAAGCACTAACATTGGTTATTATTATTTTGAAGGAAATGCTCAAAACTGCAAAGACCATTTTCCATCCTGAATTATATGTTCTAACAATGGTATTCATCAAATCAATATTTACCAAATTTTTTAGACGAAACGTATGATATATCTTGATTAATGTCATTCGTTATGGGAAAAGGACAGTTTTTGTCGAATAATAAATGCTATTATTAGGTATTAATAAAATATAGTGTATATTTACAGCAAATTCTTACCCTTTAAAATAAATCTCAAGGGAACACGTCAATATTTTGTCGTAAAATTTCCAGATTATTCGTTGACTTTGTAAATGGATTTCTATCAAATTGAAGATTCCGTTCTAAACACTATAAGGCTATTAAGCGAATAAATATTTGGCCCTTATTTGAGATGACTCGCGGATACAGGTACTAGCGTTTTTTAAACCGTCTAGTAAATGGTCTTCCAGAGTTAAATATTAAAGTTCATTTAATTTGGATGGAGCTGACCAAGACATGAGGCTAAGATAAAGTTCTGGTTTGTAGGTATAGTAGGACATTTATCGTCTGGTCAGCTTCTTTTCAGTTTTTAGTGGCGTTCGTTTTATAGTAGTAGACGATGCTAAAATAAAATGCCCATTTTAGGACTAGAAAAGATAAATATTTAAAATCTTATAAGAGGTACCACTTATATTTTACGTACTAGCTCTTATTTAAATAAAAAGATTAAGTAAATACTTTTACAGTGCTAGAATGACATAGTTCATTTAATTTGGATAAAGCTGGCCATGACTCGAGGCTAAGATAAAGTTCTGGTTTGTAGGTATAGTAGGACATTTATCGTCTGGTCAGCTTTTTTTCAGTTTTTAGTGGCCATTAGTTTTATAGAAGTTGTACTTCTTTATTGAAATGCTTGTCTCATCTATCGTGAGATGGGTTTTTTATGCAATAGAATCACTCAAAACTGCCACTATAAATGAATTAGAAAAGATAAACCAGGAGTTTAAACTAGTAACCATGCTTAGCAATAGGCGATATAATTAATTGATATTTAAACATTTTTGTACATGAAAAAACTACTTTTACTTGCAATACTTTGCATCTCCTCGCTTTGTATGTCTGGACAAGGGAATAATGATGATAACCCAAACTCACTAAACTGGTTGGCAAGTGCTGGTTTAAATGCAATTAATAGTCAAGGTACACAATCACCCGTTGGTAAAATAGGAGATTGGGCCATTAATATTCCTATCTCTCTGGCCATTGAGGCAAGATGGGCCGACGGACTCGCTATAGAACAAGCCTTTACGATTAATTCATTTGCTGAAGGCGAAAGCATAGACGGTGTCGAACTGCAAGAGAATTTTACCTATTTTTCTTTTGACTCCCACGCAAAATACTATTTCGGTAAGCACATTTTGCCCTCCTCAGATTGGATCGATTTTTATGGTAATGCGGGCTTAGGTGTTTTTAGTATCGAAGATCTTAATGCTTCTTTTAACCTAGGTGGTGGTGTCTTAGTCTGGTTGAACAAAAAACGAACAATTGGTATAAGAGCGCAGGTAATTGGTAAATTTGCACTCAATCATTCTCAGCGCGGCATTAATAATAACCATTATCAAACCCATATCCAAGCTGTTTTCGCATTATAATCCGGATATCGGCATACTGCATAAAACTTTTATAAATTCTGCTCCACGAGTAGTGCATTTCAACACTTGTAAGGTAATCCTACCATAACTGGCTTGGATAATACATATATGTAATTTGGCGTTAGAAGTAATAAAGACCTAAGCTATATGAAACGTTGTAAAGCGACTTTCAGAAACTAAAGTATCTAGAACACCAACCCGTCAACATAATCATTATCAACATAGTCCGTATCTTCAAAATGAGAACTTTGTGTCTAAATTAGCCCAGAAATATTGGCAATCACTTAGTTTTGACAAAATTTTCAAGTATATTCATTTGTGTATTGTCTAATCACACCGAGTTTACTAAAAGCTATCACAAATGATTAATTGGCATTGGTTAAAAGCTTCTTATCCTTTTGAACATTCTGTAACCGAGAAGCGAGACACTATTATTTCTCTAACACTATTCGCTAGTCTTATTTTATTATTGCTTCAGCCGTATGGTTTTATCGCTATCAATCGATTGCTTATGTCCGCGGGATATATGGTTATCTCGGTTACTTTACTGATGGTAAATTTTTTCGGATTTCCTAAATTATTTCCATTATGGTTTGAAGAAAGCCGATGGTCTGTTTTAAGAGCCTTTTTGTTTCTTCTTTATAATTTCTTAATTATTGGCCTCTGGACTCATATTTTTCAAAGTCTGATAATTAAGAATGATCTCGCGTATCTCATATCTGGTCATGAACTATTCATAGGCCTTGCCAAAATCATGATGATTGGTCTGGGGGCGTCCGTATTATTGGTTTTGGTACGATACAATATTATGGCTCGAAAGCACCTTCAGGTCTCTCAGGAATTGAACAATCAACTACGCGAGAAACTACACAAGTTAACTCCCATTGATACTGAACAGACCATTGAACTCATTTTGGAAAAAAAATTGGTAGCCTTTAAACGTTCTGAACTTAATTTTATAAAATCTGAAGGGAACTATATTTCGTTATACCTTGCATCGGACAAAAGCTTTACCCCTGCATTATATAGAGCTCGTATGAAGGAAACACAAGAGGCATTATCGGCTTTTCCAGAGTTTTTCAGATGTCATCGATCCTATCTTGTAAATCTGAATCGTATAGAATCAACGCATGGAAATTCACAAGGTTTGTTCATCAAGGTCTTCGGAGAAGAAACCAAAATCCCGGTTGCACGGCCAAAAATCAGATTTTTGAAAGCTCGTATTGCTGATAATTCGTTCTAGACTATACCGTTCAACACAAACCAAGGCAATCCGTCCCATTTTGTGAGTTTAGATCAAAGAAGTAACATACTTTAGCTTCAAATCAATCAATACTCAGATCAATGAAAGAAAAAAGTAGAACAAAAAAAATAGGGGCAATCATCGGATTGTTAGCCTTTCAAATCGCGCCATTAATCATCGTTCTTTTTCACTTATATAGTTTTAGCAACTATAATAAAGCGTCTGGTTGGTTAAAAGACAACGAGGGGCTCTGTAAATTCTACACAACAAAGAACAGTGCGCACAGATCATTTACTTGGACTGGCCCCTGCAACGCAGGATTGGCACATGGGCAAGGCAAACTCAGCGTCTATGAAAGCGACCGAAAATTATATGACTTTGACGGCTTCCTTAAAGAAGGTAAAATAGATGGTTACGGAGTTATGCGATGGGCGTTTGACGGTGATGTTTATGAGGGCCATTTCAAAAAAGGCGCGTTGAATGGTTTTGGACGTTTTTATAATGATGATGGGGATCATTATGAAGGGGATTTTGTCAATTGGGAGCGCTATGGGGAAGGCACTTATTGGTATGATCCGGAAAGCGAAAAATTCAAATATACAGGTGAATGGAAAAATGACGAACCGCATGGTATTGGGACACTTTACTATAGGGACGGTAGGACGAAACGAGGAGTTTTTGAAAATGGAGAATTGATTAAAGAACACATTACTGAGCACGCTATGACGGACAATTATCCTAAAAACGTGCTCATTACCAATGATGATGGAGTCGAAGACATGAACCGACTGGTTTGTCTTGCAGAGACTATCAGTGAACGCGCTGAAATGGTTGTTGTTGTGGCCAGTTCGAGTAATCGAAGTGGAACATCCAATATGTTATCGGTGAGTAAAACGGGTGCTTTAACCGCTAAACTCTTATCTCTCGATCGGGAAAGAAATATTTATATTTATGAAGTTGACGGTTACCCTGCAGATTGTGTGCTTTTTGGAGGACTGGGTGTTTTTCAGCAACAAAACAAAACTATAGATCTCGTTATCTCTGGGATTAATGGAGGGGCCAATCCAGGTTTAGCTTGGTTCGGATCAGGTACTATTGGGGCCGCACGTACAGCAGCACTGGCAGGCCTTCCTTCTATTGCAATTTCAGGAATAAATGAAGATCGAGAAGATAAAAACGGACTTGCGAAACTCTGTAAGTGGGTGGCGAATTTCTCCGGTTCCAAAGCAGTGCAAGACATTCAATCTTACGAATATCTTACGGTTAGTATTCCAGAGAATTTAGATGACATTAAGGGAGTAAAGGTTGTAGAACGCGCCATTAGCTTTGACAAACCACCTTTCTATCTAAAATGTGAGGTTGATGAAACAGAAAACTTAGAGATAGGGAGAGATATCACTTGGTACCTGCATCCCGAAGATCCTTCTACAGTGTATAATATGCCAGCTGAAAATGACATATTTTACTATAGTCAAGGATATATTGTGATTGTTCCAATGAGCATTAATGAGAATAACTACCCTCGCATAGATCATTACAGCACCTATGAATCCGAGCTGTGGAAACTGTTTTTAGAGTAACTAAATTTCAACTAAAAAAGAAAATTTGGTTCTTAGAAGTATTAAGAGGTTTTTGAAGGTGTGCATTTATCAATAAACAATGAAACTCAACTGAAGAATGGTATTAGCATTCTCATAGATTTTCATTACTTATTTTCTCGAATACCCTATATATTAATTGGTCTTAACCAACTCAAATCTACCATCAATTACTTTATATTTTGCTAAGTCCGGAATACTAGACTTTCTATATTCCATCTGCAAGGTCCTATTTAGTAATATTAACTGTTTTGGTATGACAACTTCTTTACCCAAGGTTGGTATAGTTAAAAGATTGTATTTGGACTTTTCTAAATCAGGTGCATAATTAAGTTCCTTACCGTACATTTGAACGGTTTCAATCCTATTTGGCTGTTCTAAGCTCAATAAAAGGGAATTATTGGCATTTACGGTGCGATAGTAATCCTCCTCAGAAGAGAGTTCTCTTACATTGTTGATTTTATTTAAGGCACTGGCATAGACGATTTGTTGTTCAAGTGCTCTGTCATCCCCCAGCTGAGATCCGAGATCCGACAGCCCTTTAAACATCTGAACATCTACAAAATCTGAGGGTAATGCCCCATTTTTCGCTTTAGTTTGTACCTCTGAGGTATTGTTTAGATAACTCTGCAATGACATGGTTCTTTTTAATATTGCGTTATCTGAACTTATTTGTTGCTTCCTCCATGAAATAATTCCTTCCATAGCGTCGTACTTTTTTGTTTCTGAAGCACTTAAAGTTTTTGTCGCTTTGATACGTTTATGTAAGGTTTCGGCTTCCTTAATACGATCTAACGACAGGTAATCTTGTATAGATTTAGCATAAGACTCTACAGCATCAATCTTATGGCCCAAAGTATCATATACTACCCCTAGCATTTTTCTCAACCTTGGATTAATTATAGGCCCAAATTCTTCCGATAATGCCCGTTCGAGCTGAAATCGGGCATTGTGAAAATAATCCCCTTCCCATATCTGTTTGTCATAAAAAATACCCCCAAGTGTAATATGATAATTACGAATCATTTTAAGATCATTACCTGCGTATGCCTGCCCTTTCATTTGAAAAAGATCTCTAACTAGATCGTTCAATTTTTTATTTTTCCTATCCATTTCTGGTTTGCTGTGGTACAATTTTGCAAGATCTATCGCCACTTTGCTAAAAAATACCTTATCAAAATCATAGGATTCATCCAAGGCCTTTCTCCATAATCTTTCGGCAATTTTATATTCATTTTTAAAATAGGCGCTTTCACCCTTGGCATAATATTCCTTTAATAATACATGACGTGGTGTTACCCATTCCCAGTCACCGTATACGGATGCTGAAATATTCGATCTTTTCCAAAATCTTACACTATTGATATCACCGACAGTTTCAGCTAGGGTTAAACGACTTAGCTGCTCCAGATATCTTTTAATTTCCTTATCAGAACTATATAGTACCTTGCCTTCTGGAAACAGATAATCGATTGTTCTCTTAATTTTTTCAGGGTATAACCAATTATTTTCAGCGAGGACACTGGCCCATAATATCATGGATTCTGTCGCATTGGCAGTGTCTTGTTTTTCAACGGCCGTAACAAACTCCTTTCGAAGTAATTCTTCTGAATAATTAGCTAAGCCGATAGCTCTACAGTCTAGAGCAAATTTTCGTACATTCTTGGCCAATTCGCATGCGTATTCATATCGTGTATAAAGTGATACCACAGCTTTGCAAGCACGCTCAGATCGCGGATCCTTTTTATAAGCTCTTTGGTAAAAGTCGCAGGCCATTTCAAAATTTTCATCCTTTAGAAACAAATCCCCCATTCTTAAAAAATACTGAACGGTTTTTGATGGGTACTGCTCCACAAAATTCTTAACATATTCAACTGAAGCCATATTTCTATTGAGCTCTGAATTAAGTATGATCAAATTATCAAGGGACGATCTATTCCCAGGATATACGGAAAGAACCTTTTCGTAATTCTTAGTGGCCAATATTTTATAATCCTTTGCTTCATTTGGTCTAAGTTTTGCCGTTTGTTGATATAAATACCCACGATGAAAGTCTAAACCGGCCAAACATAATTTTGAGCTTTTCAAGACTTCACATTTGGGTTTATAGGACCTTAAAAGCGCTTCTGCTTCTTTAATTTCCCCCTTAGAAATATGTTTTTTAATATTAACGCTAACGCTCTTAATTGTTTCTCTACTGATAGCCTCGTCATTTTCCTGAGTGGCTTGGTCGCCAGTTGTTCGAATACTATCAGACACTCTTAATCGATCTGCTTGATTGATAGTAGATTGTGGTTTACCCTCTTGTTGCACCTTACGGTTTTGAGCAGAAAAGGTCATTCCTATCAAAATAGCCAATAACACTGTATAAATATCTCTTTGGTTCATCTTATTCAAATTATGCTTAGTCCAATTCAAATTCTTCACTCACATTAGATGCAGTATTCGGGAATGTCTTCCTTTCGTACTTGGTAATATTAACCGTTCCTCCTACAGGGGTAATATTTGGTAAGTTCTCAAGTCCCAGTAGAATGCAACCAACCAAGCTGTCATGTGCCCTAAAGCGTTCTTTTAAATCTTCATCAAAAAAACGTGCAAAAGATGCTTTAGGTTCTCTTGATGTTGTGCGGCCATCTCCTAAATCTAATTTAACAACCACCTTAAACTCGCTAAGTCGTGCATCCATCTTAAGCTTTTCTTTTCGAAATGGCAAAAGAGCTTCCTTCAATCCACCCTCTTCTATAACTGGAATGTTATTAGATAAATTTAATGCTACCCTATGAAAAAGATTCTTTACAAGGCCATTGTTATATGACATTTTGAGGTAATCTCTCCAATCATGACCAAACTTGTTTAAAAAAGCGTCTTGCCTACTTAGTACTCCTTGGATTTCATCATTATCTAGAAGTGGTGTTTGGTGAAACGAAATACTACCAGATGCATCGACCAATTCAAAATAAAGCCAATAATCATGAAAACCACCAGTTGAACCAATTTTTTTAGCTAGTGATACGTTCAACTTATCAGGAGCATCCTCGGTAGTAAAATTTACAAATCCTATATACTCATTAAGTCCCTTGATTAAGGTATCTCGAGCCTTTGCTTTCAAGTCGTCCAAACTATCCTCAAAACTAAGATGGATCTGTGTATCTTCTGCAATATCCATATTCAACTGAATTTTAGGTTTTTGCGCGTAACCTATAATTACAAAGACCAGTAAAATATATTTTATCATAAAATTAAATAGTGTTGTTCTCATTTATATTGATAATTAAAATTCGAATTTTATCTCTCTCTCAATAATATCTGATTCGATAGTATACTGTTGCTCATGAACAATTTTATCAGTAGATTTTCTCTTTACAATAATGTTGACTTTATCTCCTAAATCTAAATCAATGTCTTTAAATCGTTTTACGTTTTTCCATTTGGTAATGACCTCATCTATTGTATTTTCGGTTGATTGTAAATCTTCTCGTAATATGCTTATCCATTGATCCTCTTTTGTCTTATCAATTACAAAGTGTCGTGAACCAAGGATCATTGAACCTTCTTCTGCTAATATATCATGTGTGATTTCGAAGTTGTTATCATCTGCTTGAGTATTTGCCTTCTCAACTGCTATTTGAATCTTGAATTTATCTATTGTAGCGATATAACCATAATCCAAACGGATTAAAAAAACAGGTTCCGTCAAAAAATCCTTTGGATAGTGCAGCACCTGTCTGGAATAGGGTTTAATATTTAAAAATTTTGGTTCTCGTCCTTCAAGAACCAATTTTGCCGAATCACTTTTTAATATAAATGGTAAGAAAAATCGAATCTTCCGCGTTGTCGGATTAATCGCCTTGACTTCACCATTTTTAAAATCACCTGTGTACATGGTCACAGGAATTTCCTTATATCCCGAATTCCCGTAAATCCAAATTGAACTGTTAAAATTCCAAAGTGAAAAAATAATTAATGCCAAAACGATGAGCACACTTGACTTCAAAATCCATTTTCCAAAACTAGTTTTATACGCTTGGGTCTCATCTCGCATATCACTTCCGAGCCAATTACCCACAAAAACACCACCTACACCTAAAGCCGAAAGTATCACTGCAATTAGTCCAGAGTTTTCAGGTTGGCCAATGTGGAAGGAAAACCACCATAAAAATAGAACGAGCAACACCAAAAAAACGAGCAGCTTAATACCATACTTTTTGAGCATGGGATAACGTGGATATTCCTTGTAATACTGTGTTTTAAGCTTTAGTTTGTGTTGCTTACTCCTCAACAATGAATACAAATTTGTTTCACCTTCTTCCTCCCATTTTTTAATAACACCCCAGATGACTTCCGTCGGAATTATATAGGCTCCTAGGTTATCATTGCTGCTTCTAGTCATATGTACTAGCCCAACGATTTTACCCGAACCCCGTTCTACTAATGCAGCACCACTCATTCCTGGGCGTACAAGTCCATGGGTAAACATAAGTTTCTTAATAATACCATCTACCTGCAGGCCTTCATAAGACAGGCCTATGGTTTGCGGAACGTTCCGATCTAGTTGTGCTTCTCTTTTCTGAAATCCGAAAGCAATGAATTGTCCGTCTATGAGTTTTTCTGTCACCATATCTTTAAAGGGCAATTCAATCAATGCATGGTCTTTTCGCTCAATTTCAATTATGGCAACATCAGGATATTCAGTTTTGGCTATTTCAGGTGTATTAGCATCTGAGACCACATTAACTGGAGTGGCTTCCTCATAAACTTCAGAAATATGAATCTTCTGAGCTTCATCTTCCCAAATAAATTGTCCTGGCAAGGTAAGATCCGGGAGAGAGACATGAATGATCTTATTGTTGTCCCAAGCATGTCTAACCACATGGGCACAAGTAAGTACAACACCTGGTGCTATTAAAGTCCCGGTGCCAACGGCTTTATCGGCCCTTATTAGAACAGTTCGAGATTGTAATAAATTAATTAAAGCATCAGCCATTGCAATGAGTATTAAATCATTTCCGGCTATTAAATAAAGAATCTTAAGGGGACCAGATTAATCACAATATAACAATAATTAGGTAAATATCCTATTCGAGGAATGCTACTATACTGCTTATAAGTGCATTAAAAAATCCTTAAATTACAATCAAAACTACTTACCATGTCCAATATAATAACCATTGAAATGTTTCCAGCAGGCAATGGCGATGCCGTTCTCATTGATTTTGGTTCGGAACTTATACTAATTGATGCCGGCTTTGTATCAACATTTAGAAATCATCTCAAACCCCGATTAGAAACACTTCATAACCAAGGTAGACGTATTTCAAAATTTATAGTCACTCATATCGATGCCGATCATATATCGGGCGCCATTGCGTTCATTAAAGCCAATGGTAGTGCAGATAATCCAAATATTATTGGGATTGATGATATTTGGTTTAACAGCTATAGACACCTTCATTTTGAGGATAAAGAGCAAGGTGATTTTGATGGTGAGCGACCAAACCTTTCAATAGTTGGTGGTACTGAAAGTCTAGATCCCGAAGATGACCAACAACTCGTAAGTCATAGACAAGGGACATCTTTTGGAAGTCAAATTCTAAAGAACAATTATTCGTGGAACAAAGCTTTTGGCGGTGCTGCTGTAAAAGCAGATGAGCCAATTGTATTTGAAAGCGGGGATACCTTTAGATTGACTTTATTAGGGCCTACAAAGGAGGCTTTAGAGAATTTGGCCGAGAAATGGTATAACTACCTCAAAACTATTTATCAAGATAGTATTAATGAGGACGCTTTTTTTGACGATGCCTTTGAAAAAATGATGGAAGAAATGCGTCAGGCCGAACTCAACCGCACAGTCTTGGACCAAGATGCTTTAGTGTCCGCTTCGGGAGATTGGGTGGCAGATTATTGTAAAGTCTGGGACCATGAGGACAACTCCCCTACCAACGGTTCATCAATTATATTCTTGATAGAATTTAAGGGACTAAACATGCTTTTTCTAGGAGATGCAATTCCTGGTCAGGTAGAAAAGCAATTGGAAAAACTGATTCCTGATGATGAATTTCCGTTACAAATCGATGTGCTAAAAGTAGCACATCATGGCGCTTGGTACAATAATTCGCCTCAACTTATTGATAAACTTCGTGCAAATTATTATCTGTTTTCAAGTAATGGTAAGCGCCATCATCATCCACACTTTGAAACTATGGCCTGGATCTTAAAAAAGCATAATACGGAATCGGAAAAAACGTTTGTTTTCAATTATAGACAAGGTGACCGACTTATTGAAATAGACAATCCTCAAATGAAGCAGGATTATAACTATAAAACAATATGGCCCGATGTCAATGAATTCGGAATTGGCTCTGATGGATATATTAAATTAGCCTTAAATACGCAATAAGAACTTATCTCTTGTTATTCTGTAGTTTATTCTTTAATTTTAGTTCTAATTCCTTAAGATAATTTAAGTTATCATTTTTTATAGTGCTTAACTTCAGATTAATAGCCCATAAAATTTGTAGTCGGGCATAGTTGTATTGACTCATCTCCTTTGAACCTCGCATTGACGTGTTGGTTAAAGAAGAGCATTACGATATATGTTTTTTCATTGCAAAATTCAATTGATCATATTGAGTATGCATGACATTCGGTTGCCCAAATACTAATATTAGAAAAAATATAGTGTAACAAAGTGCTGAGAATAGAGGAAATTTCTCTTTTATGACATTAGTATCTAAGAGAACAAAATCCGGTATTGTTAGGCGATAATTATTAAAACCAAATATATGTCTGTTCGATTATCTTTTAAAGTAAGGAAATCATCAGAAAATCCATCAACCAGAAAATTAAGGGGTTATGCCTTTGATCCTAGTTTAAGCATTCAAATGGATACTGTTGGGCTTAACACCATAATCTATGAAATCGAATGGGAGGATCTGGCTACTAGTAAACATTTTGATATCAAAAACAACTCCAGGGAGATTTCTTATCCTCTTGGAGAATATATCGAAATCATTGATTATGATCCGGCAAGCGAATTGTTCTACCCGCCTATTGATCTCAATGATCCGTTAATCTTGGCAGAAAATGGTTTAAATCCTGATGTAAGTAATCCTCAGTTCCATCAGCAAATGGTTTATGCCATCATTATGACCACCATTAAGAATTTTGAGAAAGCCCTAGGTAGAAAGATCCAATGGTCTGAAAGGTTGTATCGTGTAAAGGATGCTAATAATAAAGTTAGAACCGAAAGTGAATTTGTTGGTCGTTTAAGGGTATATCCACATGCCTTGAGACAACCTAATGCCTATTACGATTCCATAAAAAAGTCCTTACTTTTTGGATATTTTCCTGCGACCCCTGCTAATGCGAGCTTACAACTGCCGGGAAGTATCGTGTTTACCTGTTTAAGTCATGATATTATTGCACACGAGACCACCCATGCCATATTAGACGGACTGCATAGCCGATATATAGAGCCAACGCATCCTGATACAAGAGCCTTCCATGAAGCTTTTGCTGATTTGGTAGCTCTTTTCCAGCATTTCACTTTCCCCGAGGTATTGGAACATCAGATTGCCAAGACCAGAGGCAACCTCAGTTCTGAAAATCTTCTCGGTCAGTTGGCTCAGGAATTCGGTCAGGCTGTAGGCCATTATGGTAGTTTAAGAGATGCTATTGGTCAGAAAGATAAAGATGGATGGCGATTGCAAGAAGCCACACCTGAGCAATATGCGAATACATTTGGATTTCATAAGAGAGGTTCAATTTTGGTATCTGCAGTATTTGAAGCATTTGTCAATATTTATCATGCACAAACGCGAAGAATTATGCGGATTGCAACTGGTGGTTCGGGAGTGCTTTCGGATGGAGAGCTGCATCCCGATCTGGTACATGATCTCTCTAAAAAGGCATCCCAAATAGCTGGCCATGTACTTAGAATATGTATCAGAGCTTTGGATTTTTGTCCGCCATTAGACATTACCTTTGGAGATTATCTAAGAGCTATTATTACTGCAGACCGTGATTTAGTGCCCAAGGATGATAGAAACTATAGAGTCGCATTCATAGAAGCATTTCAGAAAAGAGGGATATTTCCTAGTGGTTTAAAGAGCATGTCGGAAGAGGTTTTAGCCTATGAGGACTATCCTGATATGGGAGCTGGAGATAATCTTGAAGCCATGTTTGTCGATTTATTAAAGTCGTTCCAACAAGAGTTGAGCTATGTCACCGACCGAGGAGATATCTACAAGCTTTCTAAAAAATTTATTGGTAGTGGAGGTTTATATTCAACCATAACACGTAAGTTTCTCCAAGGCGAAACTAAAGATCGATTTTCTGAATTAACCGGAATTCTATTTCCTGATACACTAACTGATGCCAAAAAATTGGGTATTAAGTTTTCGAGTCGTTATAATCATGCCGTATATGCCGTCGATAAAATATGGTTGGCCAATCGAGTAAGTCCTATGGGAAAAGTGGCCAATCATGTTATTATTACACTTCAACAAAGAAGAGGGGTTATTGGCCAAATAGTTAATGACCATTTTCAGATTGCAGATTACTTCCACCCAGATGAAGAGCCACCGGACAATGGTTTTGTTTTCAGAGGAGGTTGCACATTGATTTTTGACCTTAACCATAGAAAATTAAAATACGCTATTAAGAAAGCGATTGATGATAAAGATCGAATAGAGCAACAATTTAGATATCAAACGACTAAAGGAGTTGGGGTGTCAACCTATTTTGATGAAGATGCGCTAAGTTCATTTTGTGGTCCGTTCGCCTTTATGCATTCATTTTCAGATCAACACGAAAACCTATGATAGATTCAATTAAAGTTAGAATGTACAGACACGGTTTTGGAGATTGCTTTTTGCTGCAATACTTCAATACGGATGAAAAAGTCTGTTCGATGCTCATAGACTGTGGCATAAAGTGGAATGACAAAGTCGAAGGCGTATCTTTGAAAAGTGTCGTCAATAACATCAAGACCTTACTCCCAAAAACAACTGAAGGGAAACCGAGATTAGACTTCCTCATTATTACCCATGAGCATTGGGATCATGTCGCAGGATTTGATCCAAAAGGAGGAGATTTGTTCGAGGATATACAAATAGATAAGATTTGGTTAGGGTGGACAGAGAACCCAAAGGATCCAGAGGCTGTTCAGATAAATAAAAATTTGAAAGATACCATTACTGCGCTTGGAATAGCAAATTCAATGTTTACGGAAAAACTTCAAGGAGATAAGGAATCTGGACATTTTGATATGCTTTATAAGGGCGAAGACATTTATAAGAATAGAAAAAACTTCATCGAGCAATTCAATGAGGTGGTTAATTTATATGGGCCTATACAAATGGATAATGTGACCCAAAGCGGTATTAAGTTCAAAGACAAATATAGAATATCTAAATCTTCTGAAAGGGCTCTTAATCATGTGAAAAAACGCATAGATGCCGGAAAATCGAGTGTTGAATATTTTGATCCTGGCGAAGTGATACTGAATGATTTACTTCCTGGGATTCGGATTTATGTTTTAGGACCTCCAAAAAGTCGCTTACTAAATAAAGAGAACCCATCATCCGGTCAAAAGAAAGAGGTGTATTATCATCCTGGAATGACCGCAATGGCCGGATTTGTCAATGGTGTTTTATCATTAAATGATGATCAATTTTCTAATATGGATAGTGGACGACCTTTTGAGCATTATAAAAAATCCATTCCTGAGAAAGAGGCCAAAAACAGGAAGTTTCTAAATTCAACTTATTTTGATCCGGAGGAAGCATGGAGAAATATTGATCATGATTGGCTGGGTATTAGTGGTGCTCTCGCATTACAAATGGACAACGATACAAACAACACAAGTCTTGCTATTGCTATTGAGTTTATCGATTCTAAGAAAACATTACTATTCCCAGGTGATGCCCAAGTTGGAAGCTGGCTCAGTTGGCACGACTTAACCTGGACGATTCAGGGTAAGAACGGCGATAGCAAAGACATCAAAATACAAGATATTTTCAGAAATACGGTACTTTATAAGGCATCGCATCATTTAAGCCATAATGCCACCTTAAAGGAACTGGGTTTGGAAATGATGAGTCATGATGAGCTTGTGGCTTTAATCCCTGAAAAACAAGATTCTTATAATGGTATTCCTTATAAGCCCCTACTGGATCGACTAATGGATAAGGCAAAAGGGCGAGTCATTTTCTCTGCAGATAAAAACCACCCAGCAGAGAAAATCCTAGAAAAACGACCAAATTCCTTGAGTATAAACGAATGGAAAAAATTCAAGAGTCATCTAGAGATCAAGAAAATGTTTGTGGAATATACTGTTAAAAACTAATTGCCTTAAAAAAATTGAGGTTATAAAAAGCGATACGCTTATCCTGAACAGAGCTCATTAACCCTGGTTAAAACATTTGAATAATCCATGTAACTAACAAACCAATAGTATTATGTCTAAAAAACCGATTTTTAATACGCATGCCCACGTCTTTACAGGAAATTTTGTGCCGCCGTTCTTAACAAAGACGATGCTACCTTGGCCCATATACTACCTCATACACACCCAATTTTTTGTAACCCTAGTAAAATGGTATTTTGACATTAAGAATTTCTTTGATTATGACATCGTTTATAGGGCCGCTAAAGATACATGGTATGGAAAATTATACAACGGATTTAGAAATGCATTAAAAAAATTTCAAGGTTGGTTGTTTGGTCAATACCTTTTAAGAATACCAATAAAAATCTTTATCTATTTCCTTTGTGCCATAGCCATTTTTTATTCTATTGATTTATTTGGTGAATTGTTGAAGATGGATAAAGAGGGATGGATAGCACAAAAATTGAGTTTAATAAGATCATGGTTGACCGCTACTGGCTTTGACTTTAATCTCTCCACAAATCAAAAACTACTATTTATTCTGACGCTACTGATCTTTATAAAATCATCTCGACGATTTTTGCTCTTTGTATGGAATGCCATATTTCCTGTCCTCAAGAGTGCTTTAAGTTCTGGTGCTTTAGATGTTATTGAGCGTTATTATCTTCTCGGAAGATTTGCTACAACCTACAAAACCCAAAGCCGTATTGCGGGTCGCGCTATTAGACAATTGCCTGCTGATTCTGGGCTGGTCATTTTGCCAATGGATATGCGCTTTATGAAAGCTGGAAGAACCTTTCCAAACCGAAGGCAGAAGAAAATCGCAAAGAATAATTATACCAATGATGATTTGGCCAAGAACTTGACATATACCGAGTCATTTCCCAATTGGAACTATAAGTTTAAGCTCAATTTTAAATTTAAGGACAGTTATAAATATCAAATAATCGAGATAGACAAATTTTACCAATCTTCAAAAACTGCTGATGGAAGGAAGAAATACTATCCTTTTCTGTTTATAGATCCTAGAAGAGTCAAGGATGATAAAGACTTCTTTAAGTGGTCTTGGAATGGGGATTTAGAGAACCCGAAAATGGTTTTGGATGATTGTTATGTAAAAACGGTCATTGAAGATAAAGGTTTTTGTGGTTTTAAAATTTACCCTGCTCTTGGCTATCACTGTTTTGACGAATATCTATTACCCATTTGGCGCTATGCAGCTGAAAACAACATCCCAATTATGACGCATTGTATTATGGGTAGAATCTATTACCGCGGCACTATAAAAAGTAATTGGCACTACCACCCTGTTTTTAAAGAGAATGATGGGAATTCTCCAAAATTTTTACCTGAATCAAAAAATTATGATTTCCAAAGAAATTTTACGCATCCATTAAACTATTTGTGCCTATTAGAACCTGACCTATTATTGGGTGCACTAAAAGCGGTAAAAGACGCAGGAAGTGGAGCGCTTAAAGCATTTAGATGTGAAAAAGGACAAGAAGAGAACGGTGATTTAGAGGCATTAAAGAATTTAAAAATCTGTTTAGCCCATTATGGCGGTGAAGACGAATGGATTAGGTATATGGAAAGTGATCGAAATAATTACAGTCAGGAATTGATGCAACGCCCTGACTTTGGAATCAACTTAATTCGACAGAATACCACAAATGAATTTTCTTGGGGCAAGGTCAATAATATATGGATGGACGCCGATTGGTATTCGATAATCAGTAGCATGCTGCTACAATATCAAAATGTATATGCCGACCTGAGTTATATTTTGAGTAAAGCATCTGTTTACCCGTTAATTAAAGAATCTGTCCAAAATAAAGCCCTTAGAAAGAAAATACTATTTGGAACCGATTTCTATGTGGTAAGAAACCACAAGTCGGATAAAAACCTTTTTGTAGACCTAAAGTCTTATTTAGGCGAAGAAAAATTTGATTTAATCGCCATTGACAATCCTGCGGATTACCTCAGTAAGTAGCCCAATTCTTAAAAAATTGAATCCCCATTGAAAAGGGAAATACCTCTACACTTTGTATGTTGTATAGGATTACCGGATCTTTCTTAAGAATTTTATATAGCTCTTCCTTAGAACTATATTTAAATACTGAGATTCCAAAAAGATTAGCATCATCAACTCCTAATAGTGTCCTACCAGCAAAAATGAGACTTCCCTCCTGTCCCAATGTGTTCAAATATTTGGCATGCTGCTCAAGATAGTCTTGTACTTTTTCATCCCAATTCTCTAAATTCTTGTAATGCTCATTGAGCCTATATCGCGCAATAAAAAGTGATTTATCCATTAGTCGTTACTTAAGGCGTTTAGTACTTGAAACCCTTGACTTTGCCCTATCCAAATTTTACCATCATTAGTTTGAATTGCGACATAAACCGTATTGTCATCCAGATTACTGTTTTCTGTAGAAAACGACTTCCAAACATTTTCACCGGGTGAAAACGCATGTATCCCAGATGTTTCGGATGAGAAATAAACGGTTCCGTCCTTAGCCTCAAATTGCGGTAAAACTGCAGTATCTTTATAATATTCTAAAGTTTCTCTAGTGCTAGGATGTAAAAGTACTGCGCCCTTTGAAGTACCTATCCAAATATCACCCGATGACGTTTTTAAAAATTTTCTACAATTTTGGTTTGGCAAAAAGTAGTGCCACTTTCCTCCTTTATCCAACATATTAAGTCCCCCCTTTCTTGTAGCAAACCAAATATTGCCATCATTATCTACGGCTGTATCATGAACAACCTGATGTTTTAATCCATTAGCTTCATTTATATGTAACCATCTCCCATTTTCAAATATATCAACACCCCTATTCCCCGAAAAGTACAACTTATCCTTATGCGTGGATATTGAGAATACCACTGTACTTTTTACTTCTCTTGGGTTCTCAACAACTGTAACAGAACTATCTTTAACATGCATAACGCCTCTTGCGCTAAACCAAATCTTATCCTTGTCTTCGACAGCTGAAATAAAGCTGGTAAGCGCATCTGGATTATTAAGCTGTAGCTTAAAAATTCTGTTGTTATTTATGCGATAAATCCCTTTTTCCCTAATACCCAACCAAACTTGGTTTTTAGAATCTTGGAACAATCCTCTTACCTGACTACCTGAAATACTATCTAAATTAACCTCAATAAAATCTATTTCTTGAGTGTAAACCTCAACAATTACAAATAGAAGAAGAACTGTTACGAATATTTTTAGTTTCATAATTGATCAATGATTTTATGATGATTTCCCAATTTAAAGATCGGTCTTTTGTAAAGCTTTATGAATACTTACCTAAGACTTATAAATATAAAAGGTAGTAGCCCATAGAGCTTTTAATTTATCTTTTTGGACTGCTTTTTTAGATTAGTCGACTTTTCCTGAGGCCTTTAAAAAGTCTTCTTGTGTTACTTTTTCGCCATTAATTGTACTACTATCCCAATCCTGCACAATTTTCCACCTGCCATTCTCTTTTTTAAGCATCACATGAAATCTCGCGAAATAGTCTGACACTTTCCCATCTGGTTTTGTAATTACAATTTTATAATACCCAGTTTCGAATGCCATATCAGCCGTTACAATCCTCTTCTCAAAATTGAATCGTATACTTTGTTTATAACCTTCTTTTTTTGCTCTTTTAAACCAATTAGTATTTTGTGCTTTATAAGCCTCAGCGTCTCTTAATTCTTTACTATTAATTCGAATCAATTGATCGCTATGAATATCGTTAAAGGCTTCATGGTCAAAAGTCGAATAGCTCTCAATAAAAGGCTTCCACACCTGTTGATCAATTAATGCGCTTTCTGAACTTTTTTGAGAAATGGCCATGGACGAATTCAAAAGACATATAAAGCTTAATTGTATCAGTATTGAATTTTTAATTCTCATCTATAAATCTTTTAACTTTAATATTGAATTTGCTATGAAATATATTTCAACTCAAAAACAATACATTCATCGTTTCTGTTAATAAGTGTTAAGAAGCAGTCAGCGTTTTTGTTTTTGCAGTAAGCGTTGTGCTATGCATTAAACGATATTAATAAGATTTGTACTGATGGTAAAAACTTTTGACAATTTTCAGCTTTCGTTGCGAAATATGCACTGTGGCATTGTTCTTTAGAATGAGCACGGGTTGAGAAGAAAAATTAACTTCTTTAACCCGACTCATATTAACAATGGCTCTTCTATGGACCCTAATAAATGGAGCGTCTAATTCTTCCTCAAAAGCTTTTAGAGGATGTCTTGCTGTAAATGAGTTTTCTTCGGTATGAACTATAACACAATAATCATCGGCCTCAATCCAGAAAATTTCTGAAATCGGTATTATTTTCTTGGAATTGCCAACCTTAATATGAATAACTTTTAGCAGCTCTTTTTTATTAACCTCGAGTTTTTCAGTCAACGCCTTGTTGACTCCCTTTAAATTAGATATTTCCTCTATTTTGAGTTTGATATCTAAATTTTGGTAATAATAAAATAGAATGAGAAATGAAATCACATAAGAAAGCAAGAAAATTAAGCCTTTCCTAAAAATGAAGTACGGCAAAAATTCTTCAAATAAATTAGTCCATGTCAACAAATAATTTGATAAAATAAGTTCAAGAAAGGATATGAAAAAAATATTTAAAAAAACAAAAGCTAAAATAACACCAAAATACCTTAAGTAATCATGAATAGTCAGTTCATATTTAGAAACCTCTTTTTTTATGTATTTAATTAATACTATTAAAAGTACCAGCCATATTAACCACCTTCTAAGTTGTCCTTTTAATAATTGTAGGAATTCCGCACGATCCTCGTCAATGATCCCAAATTGTTTTAAATAGGTTAAATGATAATGCTCCTGCAACGTTTCAAATGCAATAATCAATAAAATAACAATACTGAATATGAGTATGGGAATCTTACTTCGTAAGTTCTTAAAAAAAGTGTTATGTATTATTTTATTCAAAGCCTATTCTCAAAACATAAAATTAAGCATATATCATCTATTTTAGTTGGAATAATCGTGTTGTGAAATTATGAGTATTATTTCCTGATATAAAGAGAAAAAGTCTATTTCAACTAGTCTAATCAAAAGAAAATACAAATTCAGGACAATTTAAATCAAAATATATAAGTAAGGACAAATCTCAGTAATAATAAACTCTAGTACAGAGAATCATCTTGTAAGTAGAACTTTCTCATTGCATTGTTTTAATGTTGAATATAAAGAAATGATTTACTTATTCACACATATTTTTTAATCAGCCTTATCTTCCTCAAAAAGAAACTTATTGCCGAACTTAGTAGCAACGATAGTAAAAAAGACCATTATAAAATTGTATTGGTCTAGTCTTGTAACACCCTCATAAAAACAGGGTCGTGATTAAACAAAAAATCTCTCCCGTATATATCTCCTCGATGGTTAATTCTTTTGAGATACTGATCAATATTTAATTCAACAGGTATCTCTACATTGTCGTGATAAACATCCAGAGCATTTTCTACATTTTGAAAATCAATTACCGGTTCTATACGGTATAAGATTTTAGAATTTGGCAACTCAAAAACAAATGGGTTGATACCGCGTCCAAGTAATTGTCCTGTATTTTGCCCCACTGTATAAATATTCTCGGCTAGCATCCCTATTGCAGCTAAGGCACCTGATGAAGAGTAGATGTTTTCATTTTGAAGTATATAAATCTTGCCTTTAAAGTTTAAGGACGTAGAATCGGGCTCTATTTTTCTATCGCCTGATGCAAAAACCGCATACTCATAGTCGTCTAAGAATGTCGCCTTATACGATTTCCAATTTGGAGAATCTTCAGGATACCTATTCTTCATTTCTTCCGATGGGACCGCTAATAGAAGTAACTCAAAATCAATGGGTTTATTTATAATGGATGACAGAACTTTAACCCAAACATTATCTGTTCCTCCAGTATTATCACGAATATCAATAATTACTTTCTTTAGAGGCTTTCCGGAAGCTTTTGCCCTTATTTCTTCAGGATAAAAATCTATATGATCCAAGTTCATTTTAGGAATGCGTATATATAAAATCTGCTCCTCCTCGAAGTATTCAACTTTCTTCTCTCTTCTTGAAACATCACTATCTTGGTTCTCTCCGTACGCAATGGCTTCATTCTGCTTAAATTCCCCCATAAAAACTTCTTTGTTTTTATTGACAAATTTTAATTTTAATCTTTGCTCAGGTTCAAAATTCAGCGCTCTGTAAAAATTCTCTGAATAATACCTCTTGTTTGAATAATCCCATCGCATCCGATATTTGTATGGGTAAAGCGCCCCAATGAAGTCTTGAGCATGTTGGTCATTTATTGCAACAAGTCTGAGTCCGGAGTCGTAATGAACACCATTATGAACAAAACTCATAATATTGTAATATTGACCATCGAGGTACTTCAGCTTTAAATTAAACTTCTTCTGTATGCCTTTAGATCGTCTTAGCTCGTAGTATAATGGAAATAATTCTATTGTAATATCTGAGAAACCCAGTTCTTTTAATTCTTCCGAAGAATAGCCTCTAGGCCATAACAAGCTCGAATGCCCATCTTGGAGTACGGTTATGGCTGAAAGAATTAAATTGGCGAATGCTTCAGTAGATTTTATATTGGGAATCTTTGATTGCATTTTATACAGTTCTTCTAAAGGATCTATGCCAGTCACAGCTTTTCGTACGGGTGTTTGAGGACTATAATTCTTGACCGTATTAAGAAAACTGTCAAAATCTTCTAACATCTCATCCGTTGTTAATTCTGGGAGTTGTGTATTTATAAGCTGTTGGTCTTGAGCGCGACAGTTAAAACAAATCAAACATAAAACGGTCAGGCTAAAAATTATTTGCGGTTTCAATAAACTAGTCTTAAATATCATGATAGCTATGGTTTTTGTTCACATTAAGTGTTTAATATCTGCTTTTAATGTCCTTAATCCATAAAGTACCAAGACCTTGTAATTTTGCCACCAATAATCTGATATACTCCTAATGAAGAAGCATAAACTCTTTTATTGTCTTTGTTAAGATAACTCACCTCTTCCCTAAAGCTAATGCGATTCCCTTCAATGACATAGCTTTTGATTTCTGAAGTAACCTTAATGCCAGAGCCAAAATACGATTGCATACTTTTCTTAAAGTTCTCCTTACCTTCAACCTCTTTTATTAATTGATTGGAGGTCACATAATAGTATTTATAGTCTTCTGAAACATTTTCAACCAGCTTGTCGATATCCTGATTATTAAATGCTTCCACCTGATCGTATAGAATCCCTAGAATGTCATTGTTTTGTGAACCACATGTATAATGTGATATGAATACGATTAATACCAATGCAATTTTTCTCATGATTGTATTTTTATTTATAGATTATCTATCTAATGACTAAAAATGATTATTAAAACTAGAATCCAAAATAGCTTATGGATTGTAAAAAACCGACATCAATATTTGAAAAGGAGTGTGATTTTATAAATTAATACCCCTTTTTACATGACTATTGATATACGCTTTATCCCAAATTATTATATGTCCATAAGTTCTTCACTTTCCTTAACCCAATAGTATTTCGTTATACTAACATTGTTGTGTATATTGATTTTTTCTTGAATTCCAACTAAGACTTATACTGTCCAAAATTTTTACGTTACCGTCCTACTCATCATTTCCATTCCTTTTTGGCAGCGTCTAAATCTCTTATAAATTGAGGGTTACTACACATTGCTACCAGCATTTTATGTGCCAAGACTCTGGCCGCCTCTTCATCACTCGGATAGTGGATTCCCATTATCTCTCTTGACTCTCCTACTTCATAGGCTACATCCAAAAAAGATTTCCTTTTCTGTGGTATTAATTCACTCCAAGTAAACGCTTGTATGTAGGCCCAAAGCGTATGCCCACTTGCAAATGATGGTGACGAAATTCTTGCAAGTGGATTCAACTTGGATTCTAAATGATAAGGTCTTGGCCTAAGTAGATGATATTTGACTTTAAATTCCATAAGACGCATGTCCTTTGTTACGCCTCGCAGCAAGTGGGTTGTAGCTGGATAATTCTTTGCGGTTACATGTTTCCCCATGACTGTCCTTCCCTCGTAAAGTAGATGGTCTAAGTTTTCATTATATCTATGATGTGTTGCCAAGATATCTATATGGGGCCAATAGCCGATTCTTGCTAGTACATTGACCGCTCTATCCGTTTGTTCCTTACTTCGCTTTTTTTCCCATTCAAGCAAATATTCCAATTCTGCTTTGGTTTGATCCGAGCTATTGGCTGGATATTGCATACTGGTCTTAAGTTCTTCCGCCTGTTCGATAGTCAAATAATGTGGTGCCATTAACGTATATATTAATGTTCCACTACTGTAATCTGATGCAGGAAACGCAACTTCATCTAATTCTGCTCTTTCTAGATTTTTGCCATCACTCAATTTCTTAAGAGAAGCGTAATGATTTTTTGCTGGTTCTAATGGATGTATATTTACTTGTTTTCTTCTGAAACTGGACATTCCAATAATAGCAACAAGTAAGCAAATTGTTATTGTTTCTTTCATATCATTACATATTTATGGTTTAAAAAGCCTTTAAAAGCCTGGCACTTGCGTGCTTTGTCTTTTTTATAACATCTATGGTTGATAGACACAACTCATATTCAAAAACATTTGGGTTAAACTTGAATACTCTGCTTGAGGACAATGCCTGTTTCAAATTAATCTCATTCTTAACCAAGTCACTTACAAACGCGATGCTCTCTTTTGTAAGCCCTAAATATTTACCAGTCATAATTTCTATACGCCCATTCATATGGCAGGTATAAAATCTTAAAACTCCCATATCAACTGCCGATATTATACCAGTTTCTATATGGATAAATTCGCTTTGGCCTCTACCTTTGAGCCACGTTTTTTGCGTCATTAATATATAAGGCTCATTTGCTACAGTCTCAAAACAGGTTTCCTCTTTATATGAAAATTCATTTAAGGTGGGATAATTGCCTTTGCCATAACCGGTCCATTTTCCTTCAAGAACATATAGAGGTCTTATCGTATCAAGAAGTATCCCTTTATCTATCTTTGTTTGCATCTACTCAGATTTTAAATGGGTCTCTTTTGTAAGTGCCAACTCTTCAATACGATACATGTGAAAAAAATCGTGCATTAGCACATGCCTCAAAAAAATAAAAGCGCTATAAGCTATATACTCCTCATGAGTGGCCTCTTTTCGCCAAATCCTTGCATCAAAGTTTTTTATTAGTTCGATTGTTTGATGCCTAATGTCCTTATAGCGATCGAGATAATTCCACATGTCTAAATGCATTAATTCATCGTAATCTGACCGATCATTTGGTTGGTAAGATTGAAACTGTGGATTAGGCCTATCCTTAAAACCCCTAAAACGTCGTATGATCATTTCTTCGGACATGGCAAGGTGGCAAACATGCTCATGTATGGACCATTTATTCGGTATTAATTTTTGTTTCAATCTGGACTCTGGAATTGAAGTTATCAACTCATGAAGCATCTCTGGTGATTGGCCTATACCTTCTATCAATCCTGTAATTTGTGTTTCCAAGCTCATATTGAATACCTAAATTTTATATTTATTAACTATATCTGTTATAGTTTTATATTGATTTAGGTTTAAACAACAGTCAGTGGTGTAATACCAATCTTGAATAAATTGACCTATGTTAGATTTGAGTGTGTTTTTCTTAACGTATGCTATAAAGTCCTCTGCAGTCGCGCCAGTATTTGAATATTGTACTCTAAACGCTTTCATAAGTGCGTTGAACTCATCATTACCTAATAACTCATTGAGTCCCCAAAAAAATAGGAGTCCAACCTTGTATGAATAAACAGTTACATTCTTATACCCATAATCTTTGAATGCCACTTCCTTAACAATAGTATCATCATACAGACTGACTAAAATTTTGTTTATGTCTTCCTCCACTATGTCTTTATCCAATACTTCGGCTACCTTAAACTGTGAATACATTGCTAAGCCTTCATTCCACCGCGATGGAAACTTTTCGATATTTTTGACATCCCATAAATGAGATATCTCATGATACACTTCTTTCAATTGTCTTTTATCGTCAAAAGCAGCAGAGGTTTGAAGTATATAGTTTAAACCCGCTTGTGAGCCATAACCCTCAGGGATTTGGATGAGTTTAAAATTATCTTTAATAACTACGTCCCCCCACCAAGACGTCAATAAATCCATGCAATCTTCCATAGCCTTGTGAACTAATTTTGCCTTTTCAAGATCCTCATCAAAAGCATAGGTAGTAACACCTTTAGAAGTGTAAATTTTATATTTCGCAATTGTTATATCTATCCTCCAATCTGGTTCATGACTTTCATATAAAAAAAGCTTTGACTCATTCTCTGTGTTTTGTTTTACAAGCTTACCACCACAAACAACATGTAATTCTTTGGGGACATCTATGCTTACTCTATAATTGAATTTTTGCGTATTTATATGCCTTAGGCTCGAAATATTTGGCGCTCCAATAATTGGGTATGTCAAGCAATCTGGGCGCAAAATTATAAAGCTCGGATTGATATTATCTTTTAGGTAATGTAAGCCTGCTTCTTCATATCCCTTTAAGGTTCCTTTATAATAAACTCTAATGGAAATCGATTGCTTTTGATCCAGAGCATTTGGCAATTTTATAGTGATTGCATTTGCTCTAAATTTATTCCAGTCATCAAATGGCTTAACTTCTTGTTTATAATCTATTGAAACATCGGACAACTCTACACCAGTGACCTCGAATAGTTTATATAGTAAAAATGGGATTTCGGTAATTGACTTTTCCGAATTATTCTTTATGGTTATTGTGGCACTCCCAGAAAGGAGTTCCTTTTTGACATCTATATGATAGGATAGCTCATAAAAAGTAGGCTCCAATACAGTTTCCGATCTATTATTTTGGGCTGAATACCCAAGCAACATTGCAAACAATATCGCTACTGCAGAAAGTCTTATCTTAGCTTTAATCCATATAATCTTTGAGTCTTTCATTCAAATTAGTTTTAAGGCTTGTCTTAAATCGTTTATAATGTCCTCTACACGTTCGATACCCACGGAGAGCCTTAGCAGACCGTCATTTATACCTGCTTTTTTCCTTAAATTCTCAGGTACTGAAGCATGAGTCATAGATGCCGAATGCTGAATAATTGATGATACATCGCCCAAGGATACGGCTAGTGTTATTAAATCTAGATTATTAACAAGTGTTCTCCCTGATTCAATTCCATTAACTTCAAATGCAATCATGCCTCCATAACCTTTCATTTGTTCTTTGGCCAAATGGTATTGCGGATGAGATGGCAAACCAGGGTAATGCACTTTACTTACTTTTGAGTGATTCTCTAAAAATTGAGCCACCTTTAGTGCATTGGAATTGTGTTTTTCCATACGGAGAGCAAATGTTTTAATACCGCGATGCGCTAACCAAGCCGTGTGGGGTGCAATTACCCCACCTAGATACTTATTGGTATTCCATCGGCATTGTTCTACGAGTTCTTTTGAACTTATTAGAGCACCTGCCAATATATCTGCATGACCACCTATGTATTTCGTTAAGCTGTGTATCACGGCATCAACACCCATAGCTATAGGGTGTTGATTAAAGGGTGTTGCAAACGTGTTATCCATTACTGTTTTTAGTTTAAATGCCTTCGCAATTTTTACTGCAGCTTTTATATCCGTAAGCTTAAGTGTAGGGTTAGCTGGAGATTCTAAATACAGAACTTTAGTGCGATTTGTTATATGCTTTTGATATTGAGAAGATTCTGTGGCATCTACAAAGGTTGTCTTAATACCAAATTTTGCCTCTAAAAAGCCAAAAAGAGAACTCGTAGAGGCGTATATCGATTGAGGTGCAATGATATGATCATCTCTTTTTAAAAGGGTCAGTAAACAATTGGATATTGCTGCCATCCCAGATGAAAAAGTAATCGCTGACTCTCCTTGCTCTAGTGCTGCCAAAGCCAATTCTAGTGCCTCTTGCGTCGGATTGTTAATTCGACTGTAGAAATATCCCTTAATCTCCCCTTCATGTATTGCTGATCCCTTTTCGGCATTTTCAAAAGCATAAGTTGAGGCATTATAAATGGGAACAGATAGTGCGCCAAAATGGTCTTTAATATCAGTACCCGAGTGTACAGACACCGTCTCAAAATTTCTGTCCTTAATGGCTTTATCTCTCATCTCAAATTATAAAATGGCTTTTAATTTAACAGCACGGTACATTGATATCGTTTTTTTCCTTATCAAAACCATTGGGATTTATCGATTTAGCTACACCACAAACTCCTGTTTTGGGTAATTCTAGATGTACCTCTTTCGCCGATTTCCAATCACCCTCTATAGCAGCAACAACCGATCGCACCTGCTCATATCCTGTAGTCAATAAAAATGTTGGTGCCCTACCATAACTTTTCATGCCAACCACATAAAAATCTTTCTCAGGATGTTGCAATTCTGTGGCACCATGGGGTGCCACAGTACCACAACTATGAATGTTAGGGTTAATTAATGGTGCTAGCCTTATAGGACTCTCCAATGCGGCATCTAAAGAAATTCGTAGTTCCCTAAATAGCTGAATATCTGGCCTTAATCCCGTCGAAACAATAATTTCATCTGTACTCACAAAATTATTATGCGAGTCAGAGATGCCTTTAATCATCAATTTATTCTTGCTGCGCATTATTTCATCAATAAAAAAAGGCGTAATCACCTCAATGTAGTTTGACTCTACAATCGCCTTAATTTTATGCCCAAGACGTCCGCGCCCAGGAAGTTCATCGTTATCCAAACCTCCATAAATATCCGTTATACTTTTTTTTCGTAATAACCATTTGATTTTTACAGAAGGAAATTCGTGCTTTAGATCTACCAAATCGAGTATGGTATTGATAGCTGAATGACCACTTCCTACTACAGCGACCTCTTTAGATTGATATCTTTTCTTATGAACACCTAAAACATTAGGTATTCCGTAAAATATATGACTTCTATGTTCTTTTTCGCCCACAGCAAAAAGTCCGTCGGACCCCATAGGGTTTGGGTTAGACCAGGTGCCAGACGCATCTATTACGGCTCTAGCTTTATAGGAATTTAGTTTTCCATTTTCAAGTACCCGTATTATAAATGGTGCGCGGTCTCTGTGTGCATCCTTAGATTTATTGATTCTTTGACGACTAATGGCAACTACTTTAGCCCCTAACTTAATATGTGATTGTAACTCATTAGTTTGAGACAAAGGTCTCAGGTATTGTTCGACTAAGTCGTTCCCAGTAGGAATGGTTTCGCCTTCTGGCGCCTGCCAGCCATTCTTCTCCAAAATGTTTTGAGATACCTTATCTATATTGAGTTTCCATTGTGAGAACATAGTAACATGACCCCAAGATTTCACATTACCAGCTATGGAATCTGAAACCTCAAACACTAATGGCCGAGCCTTTCTATTAACGATATGGGCTGCGGCTGCCAAACCAATGGGTCCTGCTCCTATTACGGCAATGGGAAGGTAATTTGTTTTCATATAAAACGTATATCGTCTATATACGATATAAAATTATAAAAAATATATTTAACCTCAAAAATAAATATCAATTTAAGATTAAAAATAATCCTTAACCTCTTCCAAAAGTTCTCTATTTAAAGTGTAAAACGTAAACTTGTCTTTATTCTCTGTAATAAATAAACCTGACTCTTTCAAAATTTTAACATGCTGAGATACTGTCGATTGTGCATAATCAAACATTTTTACCAAATCTTTATTACAGGTTACATTATCTACCCCTTTTCCACAATTTTTTGTGCTCAAATAGCGGACAAGAGCAACTCTCAAAGGATGAGCAAGAGCATTGGCTATCACGGCAATTCTCTTATCCTCTTCTGAAATATAATCGCTAGAAATTTCGGTTCTAATCCTCATTTTATATCCAAATTACAAGTATCAAATATACAATAATGCTTTGGTATTAAATAATTATAATGGACGTTCCATACGAATACAAAAGCCGGGTTGTTTAAGGTATCTATACTTTTATACAACATCATCTTCTAAGTGAATAAAGTGAGCCATTTAATACTTCAGAGGGCAGCTTGTGTACAAGAAAAGTGTGCTAAGAAAAGCGTAAAAATGGAGCGTGTATCCTCTAGTGATTACCATTTGGTTCTAACCAACGAAAAAAGGATCCCTTTGGGAAGAACTAAGGTAAAGGAAATTAAAAAACTCTTTCTTTAAGGTAAAGTACAACGCGATATTTATAAAGTATACGAATTCAAGTAGCCTTTATTTAAAAACCCATAATTTTTATAAATAGGTGCCCCAAACTTTGATGCTACTAAGTGAATATTTTCACTTTGATTTTTTAGAGCATTAAACAATAAATGTTGTGTCATTTCCTTACCTAATCCCAAACCTCTATGTTTTTTATTTACACCGATCATATGCAAACCCGAATCCCCTTTAATGTCTAGAAATAAAATACCACAACTTACAAATTGATCTTTGCATTTCCTGAGATACAATTGTGTTCTGTCATTTTTAAGCAAACCAATTATCGAAGCACTATCTATATTGTAACCAAAAGCTTCTGATGCAATGTTTGCGAAACATTGAATACCGATCTGGTCTACCACTTCTGTAATATTTGAGCTCTCTTTGAATGTCATGTTGGATTTCACCTTTAATGACATTCCTTCAACTACCGACTTTTTAGTAAACCCTTGCTTTTCAAGATTTAGGTTTAACTTATCTTCTGCATCAAGAGCAATGGATTTTGGTAAGTCACATTCTAAAATATTGGTTTTCAATTGAGCGATATTCGCATTTTGCAGATTGTAAATCTTAGATGGCCACTCTCCTGTTAATGGTAATAGCGAGGTATATCCATCGTACTGATGAATATAGCCTCCTACATTACCTAAATGAGTCCAAAACTCGAATTGATGTTCTATTGGTCTTGATATCATGATTATGCAAATTCAATATATGATGCTTCGATAAGTGCGGCAGAATCTTCATAGAAACGATACTCTTTTATCTTTTCATCTTCTACAACACATAGTTGTACCCAATTGCTATTGAACAATTTTCCTGTACTTTTTACAAGATGTGAAAATCTCCCTTTGGCAATGACCAAATTACCTTCTGCCTCAACAATAGTATCTACCGCAAATTCTTTAGTCTCAAAAAGTGACCCAATATTCTTTAAAAATTGTTTTGATTCTTCGCGTGTGCGATAGATGCCGTGTAACTGTTCTTTAGGTCTTTCTTCTTCTTTAACACTAACGATATAGCAGTTTGGATGAAAAATGTTTAACACTTCTTCCTGGTTACCTTTTGCAAATGCATTGAAGTATGCTTCAACAACTTCTTTGTTTTTCATAGGAGGCTTGACATTTTTATTCGTAAATAATGTCATTGCATCATCAAGGGCTTTCAGCTCTTGATCATTTGATATTATTTTGAGAGAACTATCAAAATTATCCTGAAAACTACCTAGCGAATATGTTGCCTTTAGTTGTCCACCCCAAAGCGGAACTAAATTTGCTAATAAAGCCAAATGTGTTCTTGCTCCTGTGGCTCCAGGTGAAGTACTTAATAATAGTACTGGTTTATTATCAAAAAACCTCTGAGTAATTACAGAAAGCCAGTCAATTATATTCTTCAGGAATGCCGAAGGCAAACCATTATGCTCTGGTGATGCAATTATAAAACCTTCACTTTCTTGAAATATATTATATAAATCTAGGATTGGTAATGGAATCCCTTTAGACTGAATTTCTTGAGAATAAATTGGTACATCGAACACCTTTAAATCGATAAACCGAACATCGTAATCGTTATATTTTTGAATTACTGACTGTATTAATTTCTCGTTAATTGAATCTGGATTGTTACTTCCAGAAAATGCTAAAATGTTTTTCATGATTCTTTAATTATATATATTATTATTCTTATTTACTTTAACTGCTCTCCCAATGTGGTCACTTTATGCAACCATTTTTTTCGCTGTTCTAATGTTGAGTTCTTTATAGGTGCTAAATAGGTCGTTTTTACAGGTTTAAAACCACAAAACTCCAATACGCCTTTTTTCATTTGATTGATTACTGGTCTTTTCATAAACAAACTATGATACCAACTAACAGTATCTGAGGTAATAACCATTCTAGAAGTTTTACCTTTTAATAACTTTTCTGGAAAAACCTTACCCTTTTTGTATTTAAAAGTGATGCCTGGTAGAAATGTCCTATCAATAAAACCCTTTAACAATGCCGGCGTTCCATACCACCACATCGGGAAAAACCAAATTATGTGGTCTGCTTCTTTTATCTTTTCAATAGCGCTTTCTAAATCTGGCTCTAAAGGAAAAGGTATGCGATATCCGTACTTCAAATTTGGATCGAATTTTAAATCCATTAGATTGATGGTTTCTACTTGAGCTTCTGCCATTACCGCTCCTTTTCTATAAGCCTCTGCTAATGCCCAATTAAAGCTCTCTTTATCTGGGTGTCCATTTATAATTAATATATTCCTCATTTTTCTTGATTAAAATCCTATATATTTTTAAATAAATACATCCATATAATTCTAGAGACCCTCATGTTAAATGATGACATAAGCATCACTACAATAATTATCCAAGGCAACAATTTTGGGGTTAAAGCCGTACCATAGAAGTATGCACCAACCGTCACGGTAATTAAAGCCTCAGCTACTCCAAGCGCATAACTCACATACATTGCCCCAAAGAAAAATCCTGGTTCTTTTTCAAACTTATACCCGCATTTGTCGCAGGTCTTATTCATCTTATTTGTTGAAAAATTGAAATAAATGTTCTTGTCTTTATAAATATGACCCTCTTTACAATTTGGGCACTTATTAGTTAATATGTTCCGTATCATAACTTCTATCTGTTTTTTGCTTCGCTTAAATAAAAATCTTTAAGCTTATGATTTCCATATCGTTGAGCAACACTATCTTCTTTCATAAGTGTGAGAAAGAACTCAATAGGCCCATAGGTTTCGACCTTTGTGAGATTTCTTAATAAGCATATCGTTAGCTTACGAGTCCATTCTGGCAAATGCAGGATTTTCACTTTTTTATTGTTCGCTTTAAATGCCATACTAGCAATTTCATTTTGTGATAAAATTTCTGGTCCTCCTATGGAGATTTCTTTTACAGGATCATTTACAAGTTTCAAACAAACTTTTGCCAAATCTTCACCATGAATGGGATTCATTAATTGTTTTCCATTTCCGAATAGGAACACCCTACCCTTTTTTGACATGTCTAGGAAGTCTTTCATATCTGAAAAAAATCCGTTTGGTCTAACAATAGTATATTCAAGACCAGAGTTCTTCAATTCATCTACAAAAGCTTCTTTAGCTTCCATTATCTTTAAATCGCGATGCTTATTTCCATTGATAACAGATATGTAAATAAATTTTCTAACACCTGATTTTTGAGCTTCTCGCAATAAATTTAGATTTGCTTGATAATCCACATCCATGTAGGTTAATCCATCTTTTTGACGTGTAATTCCTACGGTCGAGATTACTGTATCGACATCTTTGCAAATACCCTTCAATGTTTGAGAATCTGTAACTTGCGCTTTTACTATTTGCAATTTCGATGACTCAATATGTTGAAGTTTCTCGAGGTTGCGAACAACCAATCTTCCTGCAATTCCCTTAAGGATCATTTCTTGAGCAATATAGTTCCCTAAGTAACCCGTCGCTCCGGCCAAAAGAACTATTCCCTTATTTCGTTTTGCTATCATTTCAGTATATTTTTGATGAATTAATTATTCTGTAAGTATTGCTCAATAGCATATTTAATGAGTGATAGTACTTCTTCCCATTTTGGAGAGTTACCGGAAAATGTTGCATCCATGTTTGAAATAATGGAAAATCCGAAACCACCATCTTCATCAATCTCCATATGGCTAGATACTCCTAAACTATTTCCGCCATGCATCCAATTGCTTCCTTTTTTATACCAATAAACACCATGGTTATCAGCAAAGAAATTTGGAATAATCCCAGAACCAAGTTGCTCTGTGAATAGCATTTCATAATAATCACTACTAAACAAAGTATTAGATTGGCCCTTCATACCTTTAGTCATATCTAAAAGGTAATAGCCTAAATCTGAATTGGTCGTATGTATACTTCCTTCAGGATAACCATGATTTCCATATAAAGGAAGTGGTGTGTTCTTATCTAAATATGGTACAGCAGTCTGGTTAAAATCTACTTCTAACACATTGAATGTTGTGTTATTCATTTGTAATGGTTCTATAATGTTCGATTTTACATAGGTTGCAAAATCAACCTCAGTAGCTGATTCTATGACAAATCCCATTAATGACGTAGCTACATTTGAATACGACCAAGTACTTCCTGGTTCAACATCAATAAAATTATTTGCACTATAGAGTTCTCCATCTTCAATAAAATACTCGGCTAAATAATCTTCTAATGGTACTGGGTTGGTAATGGAAAGCCCTAATTGATTTACCAAAATATTAGCGCCTGTTGTGGACATATCTTGACCGGGTAACACAAAATAGTTTGTTGCGATGTATGTACTTGGGTCATCAATTATTCCTGATGTATGGGTAACTAAACTCTTTACCGTAATAATAGCTTCTGGATTTTTAAGGTTAACGATATCTATAGGAAGTACTTCATTAATTGGTGTATCCAGACTAAAGTGCCCCTGTTCAATGGCCTTAGCCGTAGCTGCTGCTACAAAAGTTTTACTCAACGAAGCAATATTTATTACGGATTGATTATTAAAGAACAGGTTCTGTTCAATACTTTGAAACCCAAATGCTTGATTATAGGTTAGACTATCATTTTGTACAATATTAATTGCGAAACCAGCCACCTCTTTAGCCTCTAAGACGTCTTGTAAATATGCCGTTAAATCTGCCCTTGTTTGTATTTCTGTGGATAAAGGATTTCCTATGACCATATCATCATCATTGGAACACGCTATTGTAAGTATTGCGAATACAATGGTTACAAATACCTTTATTGTGTTTGTTTTGTGTAACATAACTGTTCGATTTTTGCTCTTTATGAGCTGATTATTAAATTTTAATGTCACAAAGGTGCTGTGAAAAGTATAGGCAGTCGTTCTGAAATAAAATTCAGAACTTATAAAGTGAGATTTAGAACTTATTGAGCTCTAAAGAAAAGTAAAGGAAAAGATGACTAGTATGCTTTAACTAATTATAGTTGCGATTTTAACCACTGCTTTGGTGTTAGACCTTCTACCTTTTTGAAATAGGTGTTGAAAACGGTCTTAGAATTAAAACCACTGTCATAAGCTAAACCGAGCAAAGTAAGATATTTGTTTTCGGGTTTTAAGGCTATATGTTTAAAGTGGAGCAATCGATGTTTGTTAATAAGCTCGTTAAAATTAGTTTTGAGATTATCATTAATAAACTTTGACAGTTTATTAGGATTGATATCTAATTCTTGCGCTAATAAACGCAAGGATATTTCTGGATTTAAATACAGTTTGGACTTATTTAGAAGTTCGCCTAATTGTACCGTTAACTTTGAGGATTCATCATCTGAGAATAGTAATGACGTTGTATTATTTATTTGTGGAATCAACAATGTTTTGATTTCTTCTCTTGCCGAAACACCCTCTATTAATTTTTTATATCGGCCTGTATGTCTTAAAGGTTCTAAAAACGGATCGAACTGAAAATTGATTACCTGTCCGATTCTTTCATCTACTAAGATTTCTAAACGGTTTAAAGCGTCTTCTAATTTGTCGCAATGTATTAAGTAATACAAATCCCAAAAGACCATTAAGTTTTCTGTATCAGATAAAAGAAAGTCATTGTACTCAATAGTCTGCTGATTATTAATCGCATTATACAATTCTTCAATTATGACCAAAAATTTATCACTTAAAAACGTCTTCGCAAATGCAATAGCCTCTTTTTTGTTCCTTTTAAATATGAGGCAAGCTAGTTTTAGATGTCTACTTAAATCAAAAGTCTTATCAATCTTTAAAGAACTTTCGAAACACTTTATTGCAGCGTTGAAATCACCCTTTAGATAAAAAATATTACCTCTTGTATAATAATGATTGGGGGATAATGGGTTTATTTTGAGAATATGGTCTGTTTCTTTTAAAGCCTCATCAAAAAGGCCATTTGCAGTGTATAATTCTGCTAAGGCTTCATTAGCTTCACCGAAATAAGGATTTACAGTTAAACACTGTATGAGTTCTTGATATCCTTTTTTGAATTGCCAATTACCCCAAAAACTAATTGTTGCCTTTGCGAAATGCCCCATATACGAATCTGCATTTAGCTTATAGCCCTTTTCGAGATATTCGTTAGCTTTTTTTAGACCATCTACTCTGTCTATATGTCTCCAACTGGCAATTATGGCATAGCACCAACCAATGGCTACTAAAGGGTCTGCATAATTGGTATCAATGCTTGCACTTTTTTTATAGAAGTCAATGGCTCTTTCCATATTAACCAAATTCCAGGTTAACTGATAATGCCTGCCCTTTAAATACCACTGATAGGCTTTTAAGTTTTGAGTATGAATGGTTGATAGGGATTCATCAATTTCAATATGCCCAAAGTTCTCTCTTATCTTATCTGCAATTAAAAGACTTATTTCATCTTGCAGTGCAAATATATCATCTAACTGTCTATCGAATTTTTCGGACCATAAGAGAAAGCCATTGTCAGTGCGTGTTAATTGAGTTGATATTCGAATCCTATCTTTAGCAATTCTAATGCTACCTTCAACAGCATTTGTAACACCCAACTCATTACCAATAATCCGAATATCTATAGGCTTATTCTTGAATGCAAATGCCGATGTTCTTGCTGTTACTTTAAGTCCTTCAACTTTGGATAGTGCATTAATGATTTCTTCTGTAATACCGTCAGAAAAGTAATCGTAACTATTATCTCCACTCATATTTCTGAATGGTAAAACAACTATGGACTTATCAATATCTGTAAATCTATTAATTAAATTCAATCAAAATGTAGTTTCAATCAAAGATAATAATTGATAAGGATAAATAGAATACTCCCTTTTTATCTATAGTAGGACTTCCAAATGTTTTAGGAAATGATCTTAAGAGGAACGTGCCACCTTAGGCTATATTTGAGATTTAATTTCATCTTTAATGCATACAGCATGGCTACTTCCACAAATAACAAATAGTCTTTCGCCATGACTTAATAGTTGATTTATCGTACAGACTAAATGTTGGTTTCTTATAAAATTAGAATGGTCCGCAATTTCAGATAAATATCCTGGTAAGCCCCATTGGTCGCTAGTATCTCTCCAATCTTTTTCAGTAGAAAAATCTCTTTTCCAAATACGGTCAATATCTTTTATGGATTTTATTTTGTCTTGTACACCTAGCCATTCTGCCCTGAATAAATACTGCTCCACATATTTTTCGGGTGATTCTGGCTTACCAAATCGAAGATTACCGAAATAAGGCGTTAGAATTTCTTTCAGTGCAATTTGCTCAGGCTCAAATTTTTCTTGTAATGCTTTCAGCAACTCATTTTTTGGAGTATCCCATGAATACATCGGGATACTATTTTTGTTTGCGAGTTCCCCAACTTTGCCCATTTCACCAAACCTTAATATTGGATCCATGGCATATGGAATCAAAAAACCAAGACGACCTTCAACGAGAACAGTTGTTGGTTTAAATTCTTTAAATGCAATTTCAATGGATCCTATTTGCGGATCATTTGGGTTTTTTGTGTGTTCAGAACCGAAGACCAAAATATTCTCTTTGTTATAAACATATGGTCTTTCATGGCTGTTAACGTAATTCCTATATTCTTCCATGGTTAAAACCCTTTCAAAAGGGTCGCAAGTGTTTTTATCCAAATAAAATTTTGGTGAGCGCCAAATATGGAAATATCCCCATACTATTAATAATATTAAGATGATGGCGATGCTTAGAGCGACTTTTTTAATTTTTTTCATTCTGAATCATTTATTATGGCCTTAGTTTCATGTACCCAAAGTTGTTAGCGATGTTTAATTTAGTTAAATTTCATCTCAAACACCAAATAGTGCTTAATTCCAAATTTTTCACCCCAATTAATAACATCTTCTCCACTACTATCAGCGACGCACCAATATTTCCAACCATCTTTTTCGTATGGTAAAATATAGTCAAGAGCATAAAACGTTTTGTTTGGTTCTATATTCATTTTGTTTCCTATTGCCTTTAAACTATAATCATTGGATTTTATGGCCTTATATGCTCTGCTAAATCTAATTCGCAATAAGCGTATAATCTTTTCCAATAAGTTCATTTCCAGTAAAGTTTATCTTGAATAAATCAATTTTTTCATTTGATATCTCAACCTAGTTCTCAAGGACTTTTTTATCCAAAATTACTGATTTTGACATCAACCGAGTGAGCGGATTATCATAGATTATTTTCTTCGGATTTTAGATCAGTATTCGTCTCAAACAACTCATAGAGGACATGATGCTGCTCTTTAGGAGTTACTTCTCTGAAGTATCCTAACAGATCTTCAGAAGTTGCATAATGTTGCGTTTGTGATTTTTTAACCCCTGTATAACTTCTCCAATCTTTTATAAAGGCTTGTAAAGCTTGGTTGACTTGATCCTCTCCTATCAGGTTTTGCAACTTATACATTTGAATTACGCCTTTATTATAATGGACATAATCTTCATTTTCCACCAATGCTAGGGAAGGTTCTGAAATCGCTTTCCTCCTCTTTTCATTGTATGTCTCTTTTTGCAATTCTAGGAACTGATCTACTTTCTCTTGCTGATATTTAGATTTCAATACCATTATCGCTCCATATTGGGACAAAGTTTCTAGTATAAAGTTTCTTCCTTGTACATTGGCACCCTCAACTTGCATACCAAACCATTGATGTGCTACCTCATGTGCCGTTATATAAAATGCCATATCTACATCCCTCGCATCATCAATATCCAATACAAAACCTAAGGATTCTGAGAATGGGATGGCTCCAGGAAATGACTGAGCAAAATCGCCATAACGAGGAAACTCCATAATGTTCACTTGCTGGTATTGATAAGGGCCAAAATGCTCGCTATAATAACTCAAAGAGGCTTTGATTCCATCCATCATTCTATCTACATTATAGTCATGTCCTTTATGATAAAAAATCGACAGGTCTACTGCGTTTTCAATACTATCCTTAGTTTCCCAGCTATCTTTTTGTATTTCGTATTCAGCAGAAACTATAGAATAAAAGTTAATAATCTGTCCATCTGTTTTATAATGAAAGTAATTACGGTCATTTTCCTTCCACTGTTTCATTAGTTGACCAGAAGTCACAGCTGTTTGATTCTTAGAAGTTCCAATGGTGATATCTAATGTAATTCCATCAGAATCTCCTCCAGATCTTGCATTAACCAGTTCTAGCGCATTATCTATCTTGGCCTTGTCTTCTCTGGCTGGTAATTCATAATAGCTTCTAATGCTATGATCCTGCAACTCATATTTCTTATTATAACCTATTGTTGGGAATATACTATTATTAAAAAAAGTGCCATTATTTACAATCTTGATATCCGAGTGATTATCTTCAAAACCTTTCGGAAAATACGATTGTTGAAAGCTCATTTCAATCTTCGCATTCGGCGCTAGAGGTTGGTTTAGCTTATAGATTGAATAATCAAACTCGGCATATCTGTCGTCCTTCGTAGCTCCTCCTTCAAAGACAACATCAGATAATTTCACATGGGAAGCGATTAATTTCTGGATATGAATCTCTTCAATGGGTGTATTTTTTGTATTGGTTAATATATAGCTGCCTTCTACCTCATAACTTCTGTCCTCGGGATATAATTCTAAATTTAACTTCACATCTGTAATCTTAGGTTGAGGATAATATTCTAAGGGTTTTAATATTTGCTCATATCGAAGCCTGAAGTCTTCCTTCTCTGAACTGGTCCAATACGGATTTAAGATATTGGTATTGTAAAAGATATAGCTTCCTAATAGGATAAATACTATGGTTAAAGATAAGGAAGTCAATAATACAGGTTGAGTCAATTGCTTAGGTATTGACTCAATTCTTTTCCAAAATTTCATCTGTATTCCTCTTTTCATCAATAAAGAGCTTAAGATCAATAGTAAGATTCCAAATACCATCCAATAGAATTTGACCCATAGATATGGAACTAAGAAGTGTCCGTAACCATTCATTTCAGAATATACGCCTAAAGGCTTGCCGCCAAACTTATAAAGGCTATGAACAAACCCTAAGTATTCCGAAGCCACATTTAGAATAAAAAAGATCAGTGTTAAGAAAATCCCGATAAACTTATTCCTTGAGAGTACTTGACAGAAGAAAGAAATAAAGGTGTATAAGATTAAGAACGGAAGAATTTCCACAAAAAATCCTGAGAAATAAACCCTCAATTGAAACTCGTAAAAGCCACTTGCTATTTGAAATAGTATTCCCGTTAAGATCAAAGTAAACATCAATACCATATAAAGACCTATTAGCGACATAAATTTACTTGCCAAGGTGGTGAAGTTATGGATAGGTGTAGCATCATTTAATACATATTGTTTGATATTGCGCTCTTTCCAGATCAATTCCCCCGAATAAAAAAGCAGAATGATAATGAAAAAATACATTGACATTTCTTGTAATTCGGCAATAATAAAGTAGGTTTTGGGATAGCTGTCGACACCGAATACGGTTCCTAGATTTACTGAATTACTAAGGATGATTATAATTCCACAGATGGCAATAGCCCAAAAAGAGGTTTCTTTTAAAAGCGATAATGTATAGAATTTAGTTAATTCAAATAGTTGAATGCAGTGCGCTTTAAAATTATGATGTAAACTAACTTTTGGAAGCTCTAAATCTATAATTGGCTTCTCATTTTCAATACGTTCAATAGTTTTACTTTTTTCCTTTGGTTTTTTAGCTAAAACACTGAAAGAAAACTTACGATAACCATAAACTAAAATAATACATCCTAATGCCATCCAAAAAAGTTTGCTGTGCAATAGAATTCCGTTTAATGAAATACTCAGTTCGTTAAGCTGGTTAGGAGGTACATCTTTTGAAAACTGTGTAAGAGTGGTTAAAGAAAAAGGATCTAACAAACCTTGTAAATATTCATTAGTTATGGATTTTGTAAGTAGAAATGCGACAAACAATACTATGCCTTGAGTATATACAATCAACAATTTTTTACTCAACATTCCTGTAACAAAGAACGTACAAGCACCAAAAAATAAGGTTGGTAAAACAACCACTACGAAAGATTGGAGGTATGATAGTGCATTAAAGATCAACATATCCTCGGCTTTATGCCATGGCATTTGAGAACCTAATACCATTCCTAAGAATAATCCGCTAAAAATGAATAGTAGAATTGTAAATGAGCCCAAAAAACGCCCTAACAAATAATCTCGTTTTGTAATAGGATTAACAAACAACAGTGCTTCAATATCGTATTGATAATCGCGTAATACCGGAACGCCCATAATCATGGATACCATGATCATAAAAATTCCTGTAATTGCACCCATTGTCTTAGCAATAACCAGTGGTGCATTCCTTTTCATAAGACCCAATTCTACGCCTTGAAAAATGAAGTCAACACCGACAATTGAAAATAGAAACAGGAAGCCAAAAAACACATAAGTCTCAGGACGTTTAAGTCGATATTTTAGTTCAAATTTGAATATTTCGTACCACATAGTTCTTAGTTTTAGTTATTGATTTGAGAAAAATAAACGTCTTCTAAACTGGGGTCTACGGGAACAAATCCGTTTCTGGGGTTTTCTTCACTTATAATCTGAATAATTGGTTTCCCCAAGAATAACTTGTCATTAATGACGTTATACAACTTTTTGTAAGACTCTAGTTCGGATCTTTTTATGGATTTCTGATATATCTTTCCATTAAATTGTTCAATCAGTTCTAGTGGGTTTCCCTGTAAAACCACTTCTCCTCTATTGATAATGGCCATTTTAGTGCAAAGTTCTTTAATGTCATCAACAATATGTGTGGAGAATATCACGATGGTATCTTCAGCAATTGCGCTTAGAAGGTTGTAAAAACGATTACGCTCTTTAGGATCCAAACCAGCAGTAGGCTCATCTACAATGAGTAGTTTTGGATTGTTCAATAAAGCTTGAGCAATACCAAAGCGTTGTTTCATCCCACCAGAAAACCCACCAAGATTTCGCTTTCTAACATCATACAAATTGGTTTTATGCAGTAGTGCCTCTATAATTTGCTTTCGTTCCAATTTATTTGTAATTCCCTTTAAAACGGCAAAATGATTTAGAAGCAATTCTGCAGACATCTTTGGATATAGGCCAAATTGCTGAGGCAGATAGCCTAGCATACGTCTTACAGGATGTTTATGAGTTTGTACATTGAGATCATCTAAAAGAATGCTTCCTTCATCTGCATCTTGAAGTGTTGCAATAGTGCGCATTAAAGTAGATTTTCCAGCGCCGTTAGGCCCTAAAAGACCAAACATTCCTTTTGGAATTTCTAGAGTAACATTTTTAAGTGCTTCTACGCCATTATCATAAGTCTTGCTTAAATTATTAATAATGAGTTCCATACGATTTTCTTATTGATTTAGGGCAAACCTAATACTGAAGTTCATCTGTAAAAAGTAAGTGGGATGTATTAGGTCTTTAGGGTGATATAAATGCTGTGAGGTGCGATAAGGCGGTTCATCACACTAAATGACATATTTATGCAAGTATGGAGGTCGTTTGTCAACTTAGTTGTCTGCTGAGATTTAATTACCTATTATTGACCCATGAATGCAAAGTTTCATATCGGTAAGAGGAAGGTTGCGCCGATACTTATATTTAGATTAGTACTGGTTTTCGTCGGAATAATCATCATACTATTCAATGATACTCTTGGGAAGATTGAAGGATTTGTAGAATTCTTATTAAGCTACTTTATAGTCGTATTTACTACAGTTTTTCATTGGCTATTTGTAAATATCAAGTTCTTGATTACTATGAAGAATGAAAAAGCCAAGACGGAGCTATTGAACCTACAATCCCAGGTAAATCCACACTTCTTCTTTAATATGTTAAATAATCTCTATGGTTTGGTTGATAAAGACAGTGAGAAAGCAAAACAATTGATCTTAAAACTTTCTGATATGATGCGCTATAGTATTTATGAAGGACAAAAGGCATATGTTACATTACAACAAGAAATTGACTTTATCTATAATTATATTGAGCTCCATAAAATGCGCTACCATAAGGACATACGCGTAGAATTTGATGTTCAGGTCGAAAACGAAAATCTTAAGATAATGCCCTTACTGTTTATTATCTTAGTGGAAAATGCATTTAAACACGGTGTAGAAGTCTTAAGGCATAATGCCTTTGTAAACATCTCACTAGTCACCAAAAAAAATGAAGTAACTTTTAGAGTTGAAAACAATTTCGATATTGAAGAGACACATGAAACGGGCATTGGTTTAAACAACTTAAAACGACGATTAGAATTGGCATATGATAAAATACATAGTTTTAATACGTCAAAAGTTGATGATGTATACACTGCAGAGCTTTCTTTAAAATTATGATTAGGTATATAATTGTTGACGACGAGCACATCGCACACGATATCATAAAAGGGTATTGTGATGCTTTGCCGAACCTTAGTTTTGTAGCGAATTGTTATGATGCTATTGAAGCTATGGAGTGCCTGCGAAAAAATGAGGTTGATCTTGTTTTTCTTGATTTAAATATGCCTAAATTGAAAGGTTTTGAGTTTTTAAGGGTTTTAAAAAATCCTCCTAACATTATCGTAACGACGGCTTATCAAGAACATGCTTTAGAAGGTTATGAATTAAATATTGTAGATTATTTATTAAAACCTTTCAGTTTTGAACGGTTTGTAAAAGCCATCAACAAAATAGACTCTAAGCACGTTGAAACACCAACTTTGAATAGCGGTAAAACAGAAGAAGGCTTGTTTTTGCGTTCTAACAAAAAGCTTATTCAAGTAAAACGTGATGACATTTTATTTATTGAAGCTACCGGAAACTATGTAAAGGTGGTAACAAACTCAAATGAAGTTCAGGTGAGAGAAAAGATTTCCGATATACTAACCATACTTCCAGAAAATGAATTCTTTCAGGTTCATAAATCTTTTATTATTGCCAAAAAACACATTACTGAAATTGAAGGCAATAGAATATTTATCGATGATTTTGTTATTCCTATTGGGAAAACCTATAAATCTAATTTGAATAAATTGTTTCCATAGCCACTATTCACAAAATGTTTAGTTATGATTGGCACTTTATCGAAAAACTATCCCATACAATAACGCATATGCTTTATGACCTAAAACTGCTATTTACCGATGCAGAAAGTAAAACCATAGAATATATCAATCTTAAAGCTATTACGATACAAATTTGGCACATTGAAAATCAAAATAGATCAAAACATCTATAATCAAAGAGATAAGTAGTTAGATTCATACTGAATCTCTTTATTTATGTTGTAAGAACTAATCATATTATTGATTACAAATTTCTATTTGTTAATTTTCATGTAGACAATATATACTCATAGGCCCAAATTAATCAAAACTAGGTAATCTTTGATTAAAATGAAATGAAATAAAATCTTCTTTTGAGTACCCAACCTTTTCAAATATTTTTTGCCAAATTTCTTTTAAATCCTTATCCAATAAACACCTATGTTCTTCCTTTTTATCAGATGTTATTACAACGGAAATTCTATTATCAATAAGGTTCTTTAGATTAAAATCCGGATTATACTTTTTTTCGATCTTCTGAAGAATTTCTTTTTTATCAGGTCTTCGGTTCTTAATATTGGTACACATATAAATTGGTCCAGCGGAGGACACCAAACATTGTTCCACCATATCTGAAAAGAAAACAACACGAGTGTTTTTGTTATCTTTTCTACTCTTCAACAGCCCATGAATACTTTCCAGACTGGTAATGATGCAGCTTTGATATTGGTTGATGGTATCTATTTTTTCATAGCCATAGCGCTTAAGTATTTCTTTTTCTAATTGTAAAGCCTTGATATATCTCAGTTTTTTTGCCTTATTTACATCTGAAGTTAGCCCACTTTTAGGAAATGGAGCTATCTCTTCTTTGAAAATAGCCTTTGAAAATGTACTATTATTTATTGGGTAAACTTCAATTTTTGATCCCCATGGGAGTTGATTAATAAGTCTCCTTGAGTATTGCGCCAGTGTGCTAATACTTATACTATCCAGACTAGTGGTCATGTCGCAAAATAGAATAATATTTTTTGGAGTCCTTAGGCTCTCGGTAACTTTTTCCTCTTCAAAGGCATTCTTCGTCAATTCTTCGCAACCAAGAAGAATGGCCAGTAAAATCAGGCATGTAACTTTAATTTTCATAATGGTATCGTTTAATGATTTAATCTTCTGGTATGAGCAGCATATTGTTTACGCATCTCCAATGCTCGTTGGAATAAATCCAGGTTTATATTTCGTTTTTGAAAGCCATGCTCATAACCATGGTAATAACAATCTTTATAATATGATGTTGTATCTTTTATAAAAGCACCTTTTTCCTCACACCAATCCAAATAGCATTTATAACTCGCCAACTGTTGCTCTAAAGCGCTTACTTTTACTTCTTGCTTGATTAATTTTTTTTGGGCCGTTTTATATCGATATCGAGCCTTTGCCAGTATGATTCTGTTTCTAATCTTATGTACTCCCATCGCGCCACAAATGCCACCAATTAAAGGAAATAACAAGGCCAATAGGATAAATGCCCATTTTGTTACAGATTTTAGGTCTACTGGGTTCGTCGGTAAATTCAATGTGCCATTGGAAAACTCACCTTGCGTCAAAACTTGGTTAAGTATTTCTTTTTCTTCGACCATATAATTTATGAACTTAAACCTAAAGTAGCCCAAGGCAATTATTGTTACCAGACAAAGGGCAAATAAAAACGTATTAAAACCAAACCTAATTTTCCAAACGGTTTTTATACGCTCTATATCTTCAGAGTTGTCTGTAATTCCTGGTAAGTTCTCTTTCTTAAACATGGTGACACTACGCTCAAGAGATGGTAATATGTACATGTCAAAATATATTTTGATATATACTGCACACAGTGCAATACCAATTGCCATACCGTATTTTTCGTGCGGGGCTGTTAAATCAAATCCTTGGTTTGTAATCTTAAACGACAAAATGGCATCGGCAACGATTAGCATTAACCCAACTCCGACATAAAACATACCTAACAAAAAAGAAAATGAATTGGGGCGCCATTGATAAGCTTTTGTAAGAGTTCCTAAATATTTTTCATTAATTTTCAGCAAATCATTTGCTTGGCTTCTGAGTGATTCTGCACCGCCTAATATCGTTTTAACCTCTTGCTCAAGTCCCTTAAAAATTGTTTCAACATAAGCTCTTGTTCTTCTTACACTATCACTGACAATGGAATCAATAGCTGATTTATTCATAGAGAGCATCCCATCACTGATACCTGCCTTTCTGAAATTCTCCCCTACTTTACCAATTTCGGAAAGAATCTGTCTGAATGTTTTAGGCACATCCTGATCCTTTTCAATTGTATTTATTTCTATGGAGCTTTCGAAGTATTCATCTGGATTGGGAATATCATTTATTGAACTGGTCTCGTCTTTTGAGTTACCGATCATGGCAGCGAAAACTCTAGACATCCAATTTTTAAGGTTTAGTAGAAATGTTTTCATAGTAATCTGTTATTAAGTGTCATATCTATCTCTTCCTTGAGTTATAAACCAATCCGCAAGATCATAACCAAATGCCAGCTTCATTTTTTGATCAAAGGTTTGATTATTAAAATCATCCAGACTTTTACGAAAGCCTTTCATTCTATCTGAATATTTTTTACGGCTCTGATCCGTTTGTTGCACCAGCCCTTTAAGCAGCAACTTCTTTTTCTCTTGGTAATCTAAATTTTCATTTTGTAAATCCTTAAGGTCCTTTTCAACATCTATCAATTCTATTTCACTTGATTTTAATTTACGTCTAAGTCCATCAATATATTCAGTTTCAATAGGGAATTGTAGCCTTTTAAAAGAGCTGATTGGAATAAATCCATCAGCATCAGACATCAAAAGGCGTTTTTCTTGTGCTTTGCTGGAATAGGTCCATGAAATTAAACGTCGAAACCTTTTTCTGATTTTTGGCACAAGGCTCTTTAAGAATGTAGGCCATTTATTTCTTATGTGATTGGTTTTAAGAATTAGAAGATCCAACAATTCTTCTTCCAGTAAAATCAGTTTTTCTGAGAACTGTCTATTTTCAGCCAAAGTATACATTAAGGGTTCAGGTACTGAATTCATTTTAATACGGTGCTGTAAATGTGTTACTCTTCTGACAATAGTGTTTTGAGTTTGAATAAGCCCTTTATAGTGCAATGCTATCCCTATCAAAAATCCTCCCACCAAACTACAGGTCAGAAATCCGATAAGCTCTGCAGCGCCCTCAAGGTTTTTAATGTACATGACCAAAGCTGTTGTTATGAACAAAATGACCAAAAAGAGCAACTCTGTATTTTTTTTGAGCAAGCCCGACGGCTTCGAAGTTGAGGTGTTGTTTTCAGAATCTATATAAAAGCGAGGAATGATGACATTGATAATGTACATGAAGGCCAAACCACCAATCATCAAGGCCATGGTGCTTCCTGCAACCTGACCAGATAATGATAAGTCGAGTTTGTTAATGTCTCCAGAACCAAGACCAGACTGTAAGATGATGAATATGACACTTAGAACAAATATGTAAGGCATGAGTTGAAGCCACATTCCCAAAAATGATGACGTCTCAATGTTTTGGGCATATTTGATATGGTCTTCAATTTCAGCTTTGATCGTTAATTTCTGTTCGTTTATATCCCCAGAAATAAGCATTGAAATAAGTTTGCTACAAGCCCATGCCAGCCCTAGGACCAAAAATAAAAACACGAGCACAATCATCATAAAGATCAAAAGCTTGAGCCCTTCTGGCAAGGGTATTTGTTCTTTTACATTTTCACCAAATTGATACAGTGCATTTAGAATAGAATACAACCAACTTTCAGAATTGAAATTTCCATATTTAAATGAAAAAATAGAAAAGAACCATCCAGCAACACCAGTTACAGTTAATCCGATGTAGAGTACAAAATTTGCTGTAATTGTATTGACTCCCTTCTTTATGTATCGATCTACATCTGTTTTAATGTTTTCCAAAATGGCCTCATAACCCTCAATCAGTTTTTTAAAAAACTTACTCTCTTCTAATAAACCATCCTTATTTTGCTTAAAGGTTTGCTCGTTAATGGCATACTTGTTTTTTGAAACTTCGCTCAAGGTCCTGATGAGTTCATCCAGTTCATCCTTGACTTGTTTGATGCGATCTATAATAACTGTTTCATTTTTTTTATTCATTGTATCCATTGTGCTCTGGATCTTTTGCTCTAGCTCATCAATTTTATTCTTCAGTTCTGTTTTATAAGATGCCGTTAAAGCCACTTCTTTTTCAAAAGCTCTCAGTTTTTCCCTTTCCTCTTTTATTAGGGCTTCAAACCCTTTGATTTGTTCTTCATAGCGCTCTAAATCCTTCTTGAAACAGTCTTCCATATTGAGCTGGCTAACCTTTCTTTTTTCCAGATAGTCTTTCAGTAAATCCTCATATGCTTTTTTTGGCGCTTCTGAGCTATTTATAATCTCGTAGAAACTGTACCTTTCCAAATCTGGTACATTGGTCTTATTTGAATTGTTGCGGTCCATGCTATTGTTATCTGATTCCGATTCATTATGGTCATCAAAGCTTGGAATAAATGATTCAAGATTATCCATAATATTTTAAATTTTATAAACTCAAATTAAGGGGCTGTTGGCATCACCAAGATAATGTACCACGTCGTGCATGGATATACCTTGGCTAGGGTAAATTTTTATTAGTATGCAATCTTAAGTTCATTAAGCAAATCGATTAAATATGTTGAGCTGACCGCCCAATTGCTTCCCTGTTTCCCAATTATATTATTGTCTGAGCCGCCATAGTGAACACCAATGACTTCACCTGAATCAAGCTCGATTACTGGTGAGCCAGAGTTACCATGCCAGGTACTACAATCATGTGCATAAATAAATGATGCTGCACTGGACGGAGATATTATGCCTGGAGCCAGGCGTTTCACGTCAAATATTTCATTAAAAAATTCGTCTCTGTACATGGAGTTCTTTCCTGGGTATCCAATAACAAAAACCTCATTATCATACTTAGATTTATGCGTAGCTATTTCCAGTCCCAATGGTAAAGATTCCCCTTCGCAACTTTTGTCATATACCTCTAGGAGCGCAATATCCGGCTCGTCATTTTCAGTCATGTGCAATACTCTTTTTATCTTAAAGGTCTTTTCGTCATTGATATTGTACTCTTCCTTGAAGTCAATCGAGACTTCCAAAGTTTTTCCCATATGGTTTGCATAAATATCAAATGAGTTCTCTCTTCTAGAAGCAAAAGTATCGGCCACATGCCTATTGGTTACGACAATATTTGTCCCCTTAATGAGCCATCCTGTGCCCACCCAATCAAAACGACTGTGGTTTTTAATTTCAATACGTCCAACACTAGGTATCGCGGTATCGATATTGGCTTTACTATCATGAATACGCTTTTTCCATATCGTATCAATAGAGCTTTCAATGGTATCATTTATTACTAAAATCACGGGGCGACCAAATGCGCTGATAATTTTTTCGCTATAGATATTATGGTCAAAATTATTGCCGACAAGTGTTTTTGTGATTTCAGTACTATTAGCTATGCTAAGCTTTTTTCCGTATTGAATGAAGAACCTATTTACGCTTGCATAAAATGCCTCATGGTTTTCAAAATCTATATAGGTGCATATTTCACTTAAGATTTCGATATCGTCGATGCTGTCCTTAAGGTTTATAAATACTTCGTATGGTGTATTCCGAAGATTTTCCTTTTCTAGTAGTTGTTCAAGAGTCATAATAAATTTTCTTTTGAACAAATAAAGAGGCTTTCCAAGATGATTGCAATACCGTAGCTAAGGTATATTATTCTGAGTCATATCGTTTGCTCAAGGCGTATTTTAAAAGTGAGTTTTGGCCTTTAAGACCCAACTTTTCAATCATGTTTTTTCGGTGTGTTCCTACAGTGTGCACCTGGATAAATAGTTTATCAGCAATTTCTCTGTTTTTCAGTCCTTGCGCTATCAAGTCCAATATTTCCTGCTGTCTCTTGGTCAATATACTTTTTTTCTTGATGTTACCATTAAGCTTTTCATCTACTAAAACATTCGGATCATAATAGGTCTCTCCTTTATGAACTCTACGCGTGGCCTCCAATAAAACCGACAATGACGCATTTTTAAGAAGATACCCTTTAGCTCCTGCATCCATCATTTTTTTCAAAGTATTTTTTTGCCCTAGCATTGTAAACGCAATAACTTTAATATGTGGATATTGAGTGCTGATTATTTTAGTGACCTCAATACCGTCCATTCTAGGCATACGAATATCTGTAATAACCATATTAACGTGTCTTTTTCTTAAAACATCCAATAGTTCAATTCCATCATTAACTTTGTCTACAATACAAATGTCTTCTTCGATCTCGAAGAAAAGTTCTATGCCGTCTATGAGACTATTGTGATCCTCTGCAATAACTAAATTTATCATACTGGAATTTCTATGATTATTGTGGTTCCTTTATGTATTAATGAATCGATATTGAGTGTTCCCTTCAACTCCTCAACCTTTTTCTTGATATTCCTCAGACCTATCCCCTTGGTGTTTTTCAACTTTGAGGTATCAAAGCCATTTCCGTCATCTTCGACCAAGATACTGATTATCTTATCCCTAAGTATTATTTCTATCGTCACTTCTTTTGCATCTGCATATTTTAGGATATTGGTTATAAGTTCAACAGAAATCCTTCTCAAGTCATTTTCCAAGGAAACGTTAACAAAATCTTCCAGGCCGTGAGTACTGATATCAATATTAAGCTTGCTAGCTTCGGTGACATTATTTGCAAAATCATGTATGGAATCGAGCCAATACTCGGAACGCCTTGATGCCGAATCTTCAACATGAGCCATATTTCTAATCTTTTGATATACTTCTTCCAACAGGCTCCGCGCCGTTAAAATCAGGCTTTCTTCTTCTTGCAGAAAACGATCCTTTCGTATTTTAAGGTTTTCAAAGCACCTTCGAATTGCTATAATCAGGCCTCCCAAATCATCGTGAAGTTCGCCTGCAATTCTCTGTCGCTGTTTGTCCTTTTCTTCATTACGGGCATCTATGGTATCCAACTCTTTCTTCTTCCTATAGTACATTGACATAAATATGGTTAGAATTATAATGAGCATTAAGCCAATAATAGAGGTATACAAATACATCTTTTGCTTTTGCTTTTCGGCCTTTAGGATTAGGTTTTTTTTTGAAAGCTCAATCGTCTCAAGCTGTGTTAAAACGGTATTTTGGGCTACAATATTGATACTGTCCTTATAGCTTATCATCTTCTTTAAATACAAATGCGATGATTTAAAATCATTGAGATTCTCATAATTAATAGACAGATATTGATATAATTGTTTTTTACGATTGAAGATATTTTCGGCAATGGGAAGTGCATCGGCTTTTTTTAGTATTTGTATGGCCTTTTCGTAATCGCCTTGAAGTGTATAGTTATATGCTTTGGTTTTGAGAGAGGAATCCATTCTATCTGGGGACTTTAAAATTTCCGCATAATGAATCATGCTATCTGCATGAATCTCGGCATTGGTATAATCATCTGCATAGCTCTGGAGAAAAACCGCCTTATAATTATTTACCTTATAAAATGCCTCAGGAGTACCGATCATGTTGGCATATTTGCTGGCTTCATCTAGATGAAAAATCGCCTTTTCCAAATTATTGGGCAATATATCCATAAAACAAAAGCTCAGATGTGCTGTGAGCAATTGTTCTGGAGTATCATTTTTTTTGGCATTCTCAAAAAAGGTCATCAAATAAGAACGCCCATCGTAATCTAAAAAATCTTGAGAAAATAACGTGTAATGCAAATCATAATTAACTTTATTCTCCATTAATAAATTACTTGTCTCCTTAAATAGCTCTTGTGCTTTTATCTTAAGTTGAAATGCTCTTTCCTCTCGATTTTGATAACGATATGTATCGCCAAGAACATGGAAGTACCATGCCTTATAGGGTTTTGTTAGTTGGGTCGTATCAACTTTTTTCAATAGGCTAAAAGCCGAGTCAATGTTGCGCTTTTGCAAGTAAAGTTTTCCTAAGTAGTAATGGTAACTATTACTATCTAGATCAATAACATTGATTTTATAATTGAAAGTCGAGTATTGCTTATTTTCCAGCAAAGAGTCCAATAGTCTTACTTGAGAGGTGGCAACATTTGAAAACAAAATGCTAAAAACCAAATACACGACTTTCAATTTCATACTGATTATTTTTTAATTCGATTAAACTTTATCCTGCTGGGTCTAGTACACCTCCAGCTACAGTTTTAGGTTCTTCTTTCGGATTTACATCTTTAAAAGAACCGTTGATAAACTCTTGCAGTTCCTCCAAATTGAAAATATATTCTTCTGATTTTGCATCATACGACACATGATTTTGCACAAAAAACCTATATACGTCTTTATGCCATTGCTCAAAATCTTCATCATGGACCGTAATGACCAGAATTTTATTATTCGAAAAATCAAAATTTGAAAACACCTCATCCAAAGGGAATTGGTTCTTATCCCAAATCATATTTTCAGATGCCAATTTTTCCCTATTTGTAGGGTGACCGTGTGCATAAATACTTAGCATACATGATATGTTCGTCGTGGAAATATCATAGCGCTTTACCTGAGCTAGAGAATAGGTTTTCCCATTTTCATCAGATAAAATCACCTTTGGTATTTCTGTAAACATTTCTACTGTTTTATTTTCAATAGAATAATTACCTGTACTGTAAAATGTTCTTACGTGTTCGGGGCTCTTTAGTGTAGTTTCTTTCATGACTTGAAATTTTAGTTAAACAATTCGTTGAATTAATATTTCAAATCTATACTACTTAACTATTCCAAAACATACCTTCGGTAAGGCAAATTTCAAAAAAAGATTAGTTACAATTATTTCTTCTTTTTAAGGCATAATTATGTTAAGGAAAACACCTTTTAAAAGATAATTTTATAATACACAATTAAATAATTATAAGGAGAATTTAAATTTAGTTAATCTTCTTTATTAAGACAAACAAATATAGATAATTAATTGATTTCCAAAAGATTTGGATTATTTTCAACCAATATTTAGTATGATACAAAAAGTCTTTCCGTCTCATCATAGGTATTTCAAGAAAATAGTACAGGTTTTTAACTATTTACCAATACAAAAATTAGCAAAAATATTACCTAACAGATCATCATTGGTAATCTCACCTGTGATTTCACCAAAGTGATAAAGCGCTTGCCGGATATCGATAGCCAATAAATCGCCGGACAACCCTGTTTCTAAACCATGCTGTACTTTTTGGATCTCTTCAAAAGCTTTTAATAAGGCATCATAATGTCTAGTATTAGTGACTATAGTATCGTTGTTTTTCAAGGCACCGGTATTGACAAAACTCAATAAGGTATGTTTGAGTTCTTCTACACCATCGCCTGATTTGGCCGATAAAAGTTGGACATGAGATTTCTCACTCGTGTTCGAAATGACAGTGAGTTCATTCCTCAACCTTTCAACTTCAATATCGGAAAGCTTGTCTACCTTATTAGCCAGAACAATAAGTGGTTTTTGAGGGTATTTGTTCCTGATTTTTTCGATTTCAAGCTTTAGTGTTTGCGATTTCGCGCTATCCCTCGAAATGACATCTGCTTCGAATAAATAGATAACAACTTGAGCTTGTTCAATTTTTTCAAAGGTCTTTTTAATACCAATACTTTCTACCACATCTGCAGTATCTCTTATCCCAGCCGTATCTATAAACCGAAAACCTATACCACCAATAGAAATCTCGTCTTCTATGGTATCTCTCGTCGTTCCTGCGATATCTGATACTATGGCGCGATCTTCATTAAGAAGCGCATTTAAAAGCGTAGACTTACCGACATTGGGTTCGCCCACAATGGCCACGGGAATACCATTTTTAATCACATTACCGACAGCAAAAGAGTCAATTAAACGCTTTAATACAAAATTGATACGTTCAACTAATGCTTTAAACTGGGTTCGGTCCGCAAACTCAACATCTTCTTCCGCAAAATCGAGTTCCAATTCAATCAGCGACGCAAAATTCAACAGCTCTTCCCGCAATTTGGCGATTTCGGACGAAAAGCCTCCCCGCATTTGTTGCATCGCAATTTGATGGGAAGCTTCATTATCACTAGATATGAGGTCGGCCACGGCTTCCGCCTGACTTAAGTCTAACTTTCCATTTAAAAAAGCTCTTAAGGTAAACTCCCCAGCTGTTGCCATTCTGCACCCTAATCTTAAAAACAACTGTATGATTTCTTGTTGAATATAAGGTGAGCCATGACAAGACACTTCAACAACGTCCTCGCCAGTATAAGAGTTTGGGTTCTTAAAAACGGATACGAGCACTTCGTCGAGCGTTTTATGCCCATCGATAATATGACCTAAATGTATAGTATGCGTGGCTTGTTGACTAAGTACCTTATGAGATACCGACCTAAAGGCTCTAGACACTATAGTGATAGCCTCTTGACCAGATAATCTTATAATCGCAATCGCACCACTTCCTGATGGTGTTGCCAAAGCTACGATAGTATCGTTATGCATAGTTTAAGCTTTAATGCAAAAATATTGTAAAATATCAGATGGTTAAAGCCGCTATCGTATTTAAGATATAATTCACATGGGATACCTCAAGTTTTTGGGCTTAGTTTTTATATTTGCAAAGCAAAACTTAGAAACTTAAAAAATGAGAAAGATATTGATCATACTTGCTATAGGTTTAATGTTAGCGAGTTGTAAACAAGAGAATCGAACAGATTATGTCATTAATGGGAATACTGAAGGTATTCATAACGGCATTAGAGTGCGCTTGGCAAAAATAGATGAAACCGGAAATCAAGTCATAAAAGACTCGGCCATAGTAATGGATGGAAAATTTAGTATAAAAGGCGCCGTTGAAGAGCCTAGCGTTTATTTTCTGTCCGTAGATGGAACCCCTGGTAATGTTGTATTTATGTTAGAAAACAGTGCTATAGACATTAATTTCAATAAAGAAGTGCCAATGAAATCTGAGGTCACTGGTTCTAAATCTAACGAAGGCTATCAGGATTTTCAAAATGGCATGCTTCCATTTAGAGATGAAGGCACCGCGATAATGGAAGCTTTTAGAGCCCTAGGTGCTGATGCAGCACCAGAAAAAAGAGATTCTATTGGACAGGTCATGGAGGAACTTAGAGCACGACAAAGTGCCTACCCGCTTAGTTTTGTAAAAGACAACAATGACCGTTATTTTAGTCTTAGTCTTATGGAATTGGAATCGAGCAGAAAAGGTTTTGACATCCTAGGATATAAAGAAGCTTTTGAAAACTTTACGCCTAAGCTAAAAAACTCAAAAAAAGGGGCCATTGTAAAGCAAAAACTCGATCAACTTTATGAAGTTTATGAAAAAACGGCCCACCTGGAAATTGGGAGAATAGCTCCAAATTTTGAAGCACCAACTCCTGACGGAACTCTTGTGAGTTTAGAGAATTTAAAAGGAAAAGTCACCATCATTGACTTTTGGGCGGCCTGGTGCGGTCCATGTCGAAGAGAAAACCCAAATGTGGTTAAAGTATACAACACATATCATGACAAAGGCTTAGAAATTATAGGGGTATCCTTAGATGGACAGAGCAGACAACAAGATCCCAAAAAAGCATGGTTAGACGCTATAGAAAAAGATGGCTTGACTTGGCATCATGTTTCAAGCCTTAAATATTTCAATGATCCCGTAGCCAAAATGTATAATATACAGTCTATTCCAGCGACTTATATTCTGGACGCCGATGGTAAAATTGTGGCAAAAAATTTAAGAGGACGCGCCTTGGAGCGTAAAGTTCAAGAGCTACTTGGAGAGTTTTAAACACATTGCATATCATACAATAAAAAAGCTTGCATTCTGCAGGCTTTTTTTAATGCAATTTTCCTGTTTTGTAGAGCACATACAGAACAATAATTGGTATGGCCAAAAGTCCTATATGGCCTAAATCAGTTTCAAACAAACTCGGCATTAAAACTAATGTCACGGCATATCCCCCTACCGCACCACCAAAATGCGCATCGTGACCAATATTACCAATTCTATTTTTCATACCGTAAATAGAATATAGTAAATAACCGATTCCAAAAACATAACCTGGAATTGGTATTGGAACAAAAAACATATATAAGTTCATTTCTGGGCGCAACAATATAGCAGCATATAAAATACCTGTAACGGCACCACTGGCACCTACCGCACTATACCAATATTCTTCCTTATGGAAATATAGGGACAAAAGATTCCCAAAAACTAAGCTCGCTATATAAATAACTATAAAGTGAAGCTGTCCCAATTCAGAAATTACTGCATTAGCAAAGAAGTACAAGGTCAACATGTTAAATAACAAATGCGTCGTATCCACATGTAAAAAGCCAGAACTAAACATCCGAATTTGTTCGCCACGTCTTATACTCCCCACGTTGAATTTATACTTTTCAAAAAATAAACGGTCGTCAAAACCTTTTAAGGACATGATGACATTTGCTGCAATAATCGCAATAGTGACTGGATCTAAATTGTACATAAAATATCTATTGAGCCAAATATAATATATTTGCGCTTCAGAAAGAACACGCTTTTATGCAACTTATTGCCTACATATGTATTTATCCGATACTATGGTTAATTTCCCTTTTTCCATTTAAGTTGCTATATGCTCTATCTGATATTATTTGCTTTATCGTCTATAGAATTATTGGATACAGAACATCTACCGTAAAAAGTAATCTAAGATTGGTTTTTCCTGATAAATCTGAAAAAGAGATCAGCAGTATTACCAAAAAATTCTACAGCCATTTATGTGATTTATTTCTCGAAATGATAAAAACTTTAAACATTTCAAGAAGTCAGTTAAACGCGCGTTTTATTCTCAAAAATCCAGAAAAAATCAAAGCCCTTCAACATTCCGAACACAGTTCTATTCTCATGTTTGGACATTATGCAAGCTATGAATGGTCCATAATGCTACAATCGCATATTGATATTCCAGGTTTGGTGCTCTACAAGAAAATTGCCAATTCCCATTTTGATCATTTAGTGCGGCGTATCCGCTCTAAATACAATACCGAACTCGTTGATTCTAAAAAGGCTATCGGTAGAATAAAAGAACTCCATAAGGCCAATGATAAGCGCATGATTGCCTTTCTTAGTGATCAATCCCCAAAACTGCGTGCCAACAGTGTTTGGTTAGATTTTATGGGTATTACTGTACCGAGTTTTGTCGGTGCCGAAGCTGTAGCTAAAAAATATAATTACCCTATTGGGTTTTTAAAAATTGATAAAGTGAAGCGCGGCCATTATGAGGCTGAAATTGTTAGTCTGTCCGAAAATCCAAAAGAAGAACCCGATTTTAAAATCACCGAAAAATTCAATCGCCTTTTAGAAGCGCAAATCAAAGCTAAGCCAGAATTTTACCTGTGGACCCATAAGCGCTGGAAACATAAAGATAAAGCGCCTAAAACCACTAATCTAAATTAAACCAATGATCCACATTGGTGGCGCTACAGGGCTGGTCGATCTGGGATTTATGAATAAACTCATTATTGCACCTCGAATATTCATAGTCTTTCGCCCATGTACTGTGATTTTTGGCCAAAGCTATAATACTATCACAAACAAATTCTATTTCGGTATCAGTGGTGGTCGGATGTATAGACATACGGATCCAACCTGGTTTTCGTACCAAATCGCCTATAGAAATTTCATCCGTTAGTTCTTTAGATGTTTGCTGATCGACATGCAATAAGAAATGGCCATAGGTCCCTGCGCAACTGCAACCGCCTCGTGTTTGAATACCAAATCTGTCGTTCAATAGTTTAACACCAAGATTATAATGTAAATCATCAATATAAAAGGAAATCACTCCTAGCCTATCTTTATGCTGACCTGCAAGAATATTGATATTCGAAATAGGGTCTAACTTCTTAAAGATAGTCGCAATCAACTGATGTTCGCGCTCTAGTATATTCGCTACTCCCATTTGTTCTTTCAGCCTAATGGCAAGTGCCGTTCTAATCGTCTGAAGAAATCCCGGTGTACCGCCATCTTCACGGTCTTCGATATTATCAATGTACTTATGTTCGCCCCAAGGATTAGTCCAACTCACGGTACCACCTCCTGGACAATCGGGGACCATATTATTATAAAGTTCTTTGTTAAATATTAAAACCCCAGAAGTTCCTGGTCCACCTAAAAATTTATGAGGTGAAAAGAAAATAGCATCCAACTGGGCGTCCTTATCCTCGGGATGCATATCTATATCAACATAAGGCGCCGAGCAGGCAAAATCAACAAAACAGACACCACCATGTTTGTGCATCAGTTTTGCAACATCGTGATATGGTGTTTGGATACCTGTAACATTAGAGCCACCTACAATAGAACATATCTTAAGCGTGCAGTCTTTATACTGTCTTAGTAATACTTCAAGATTTTCAAGACTGAACAAGCCATGGTCATCCGGTGGTACCACTTCAACTTTGGCCATGGTCTCTAACCAAGAGGTTTGATTAGAATGATGCTCCATATGCGACACAAAAACCACAGGGCGAATTTCATCTGGAATATCGGCATAAGGCCTTAAATTCTCGGGCACCTTAAGTCCCAAAATACGTTGAAACTTATTAATGACACCAGTCATTCCATTGCCGCAAACAATTAAAACATCATCTTCATTGGCATTGACGTGATCCTTTATGATGTGTTTTGCTTTGTGATACGCCTTGGTCATTGCCGTTCCAGAAACCGTAGTCTCCGTATGCGTATTGGCGACAAATGGCCCGAAATCATTCAATAGCTTTTCTTCAATAGGCCTATATAAACGACCCGAAGCTGTCCAATCGGTATAGATGATTTTTTGTTCTCCAAATGGAGACATAAAGGTTTGATTCTGACCAATAATATGCTTTCTGAAGTGGTTAAAATAAGCCTCCAAATTAGCAATGTCATTCTTCTTAATATCAGAAACAAGAGCCATAAAAATAGTGTTAGGTACCCGTCAAAGATACTAAATATTGGCAACTGCCTTAATTTCCCCTATAAAACGATCCGCTAAGCCATCCGCTGCTTCTTGAGACGGTGCCTCGGTATAGATTCTAATGATAGGCTCTGTATTACTCTTGCGTAAATGCACCCATTTATCTGAAAAGTCAATTTTAACGCCATCAATAGTTGTTAGGTCCTCATGACTGTAATTGGATGCCATAGTGCTCAAAATCTTATCTACATCCAACTCTGGCGTTAACTGGATTTTCTTTTTGCTCATAAAGTAATTTGGATATGTAGCTCTTAACTCACTTACCGTCATCTTCTTTTCGGCTAAAAGACTTAAGAATAAAGCTACACCAACTAAAGCATCACGTCCATAATGTAATTCTGGGTATATGATGCCACCATTGCCTTCCCCACCAATAACCACGTTATTTTTCTTCATAAGCTCTACAACATTCACCTCACCTACCGCACTAGCTTCATACGTACCGCCATACTTTTCTGTAACATCGCGCAACGCACGAGTCGAACTCATATTACTTACTGTATTCCCAGGGTGTTTACTTAGCACGTAATCGGCACATGCTACTAAGGTATATTCCTCACCAAACATATTTCCATTTTCATCCATAAAGGCCAAACGATCGACGTCTGGATCGACCACAATTCCGAAATCTGCATGCTCCTTGACGACTGCTTCTGCCAAATCCCCTAAATGTTCTTTCAAAGGTTCAGGATTATGAGGGAAATGTCCTGTGGGGTCACAATACAACTTCACGGCGTGGACGCCTAAGCGTTCTAATAGTAAGGGTATAGCAATACCTCCTGTTGAGTTAACGCCATCTACAACCACTTTAAAATTTGCAGCTTCAATTGCTTTTTTGTTCACTAAAGGTAGGTCCAATACTTCATCGATGTGCAAATCGATATATGCTTCATTTTTAGTGATTTTGCCTAGGTCATCCACTTCAGCAAAGCTCATCGTATTGGACTCGGCAATATCTAAAATCTTTTGGCCTTCCTCACCATTTAAAAACTCGCCTTTATGATTTAATAGTTTTAAAGCATTCCATTGTTTGGGATTATGGCTGGCCGTTAAAATAATGCCACCATCAGCGTGCTCCATAGGTACAGCCACCTCAACGGTTGGTGTTGTAGACAATCCTAAATCTATCACATGGATTCCTAATCCAACTAAGGTATTCATCACCAAACTCTGAATCATTTCACCCGAAATTCGCGCATCCCTGCCAACAACGACTCTGTAGTTGTCTTTGTTTCGCTGCTGTTTAATCCAAGTACCATAGGCAGCAGCAAATTTAACGGCATCAATAGGTGTTAAATTATCTTCAACAGCTCCCCCAATAGTACCTCGGATTCCAGAGATCGATTTTATTAAAGTCATAGATTTTCAATTTTCAGCAAATATAATATCTTAAACCTATTTTGTTATTATGAATTTGTAAATTCGACAAATGAATTTTCTTGCCCATATATATCTATCTGGCGATAACGAATTAATAAGCATCGGTAATTTTGCCGCGGATGGCGTTAGAGGTAAAAACTACGAATCGTATTCAGACGAAATTCAGGTTGGTATATTACTCCACCGAGCGATTGACAGCTATACCGATGCCCATCCCATCTTTAGAAAGAGCACCAAACGCTTGCATAAACATTATGGGCATTATAGCGGCGTTATTGTCGACATCTTTTATGATCATTTTTTGGCAAAAAACTGGAAGATGTATTCGGATACACCTCTAGCCGTTTATGTCGATAATTTTTACCAAAGCTTAAAAAAGCACATGGCTATGCTACCACCAAGGTATCAACATATTGCGCCCATTATGATTGAAGGTAATTGGCTTTTGAGTTATGCAAGTATAGCTGGTATTCAATCCGTTTTAAACGGTATGAACCGAAGAACCAAAGGCATTTCTAAAATGAACGAAGCGACAAGAGAACTAAAGGCCTACTATCAGGATTTTGAAGACGATTTTACGACATTTTTTGAAGCGCTTATCGTTTTTAGTGAACAAAAGCGTTTAGAACTTAAACAACTGTACAAGCTATGACTCGTATTGCGCTACTGGTATTCATCTTATTGGCCTGTTTAAATTGTAAAGATCAATCGAAAGCCCGTGTTTCCGAACCCTCTAAACAAGGACTGATCGCCAAAAATGCGATGGTGGTAAGTGCTCGGAAAGAGGCTTCAGAAATTGGTGTTGCCATTCTAAGAAAAGGAGGAAATGTGTTTGATGCAATGATGGCTACGGAGATGGCCCTAGCCGTTTGTTATCCTTACGCTGGCAACTTAGGAGGTGGTGGGTTCTTAGTCTACAGAATGGCGGATGGCACAAAAGGAGCCTTAGATTACAGAGAAAAGGCACCTCTGGCAGCGACCAAGAACATGTATCTCGATGCCAATGGTAATGTCATCAAAGATTTAAGTACTGTAGGCCCAATGGCTGTTGGAATACCAGGAACAATAGCAGGTATATTTAAAGCCCAAAAAAGATTCGGTAAACTTAAGGTTGAAACTATTTTAGAACCTGTCATCGCATTAGCTAAAAACGGCTATGTTATTACGGCTAAACAAGCAAAAAGAATTTCAAAATATGACAGTATTATGACGGCTGTCAATGGAAACCCAATTCTTTACAACAAAAATTTAAAAGCAGGTGATACCCTTACAAATTCGAGTTTAGCAAGTACCTTAGAGCGTATTGCAAAGCATGGCCCTGATGAGTTCTATAAAGGAGAAACCGCTAAAACATTGGTCACTTTCCTTCAATCGAAAGGCAGCATCATTACCTTAGAAGATTTGGCTAAATATGAAGCCATTTGGCGAGACCCAATTACATTTCAATACGACGATTTAACGATTACCTCGATGTCGCCACCAGCTTCTGGTGGTATCTGCTTAGGACAAATAATGAAAATGATAGAACCTTTTGATCTCAATGATTATGGGCATAACTCGCTGAAAACGATTCAAGTTTTAGTAGAGGCCGAAAAGCGGGCCTATGCCGATCGAAGTCATTATTTAGGTGATCCTGATTTTGTGGATATTCCTGTCAATACTTTAATAAGTGATGTCTATCTTCAAGATAGAATGAGAGATTTTTCTTTTACTGCCCCGACGCCTGTAGATTCCATTGCTCATGGTCATATTATGGGCTATGAAAGTGATGAAACCACCCACTACTCTATTATCGATCAATTTGGAAATGCTATTGCGGTCACTACGACATTGAACGGCGGTTATGGCTCTAAGCTTTATGTTAATGACTTGGGGTTTTTCCTAAATAATGAAATGGATGATTTTAGCAGTAAACCTGGCGAGCCCAATTACTATGGTCTAATTGGAGCAGAAGCGAATAGTATTGTTCCGGAGAAACGTATGCTAAGTTCGATGACACCAACCATTGTCGAAAAAGATGAAGACTTCTATATGTCTGTTGGAACACCAGGTGGATCGACCATTATCACCTCGGTGCTACAGACGATTTTAAATGTTCATGAATTTGGATTGACCATGCAAGAAGCTGTTGACGCCCCACGTTTTCACAATCAATGGTTACCAGACGAAATCAGAATGGAACCCCATGTATTCGATATTCAACTAAAAGAACAGCTAAAAACGCTCGGCTATATCATCAATGAAACCAAAACACCTGTTATCGGTAAAGTCGATGGTATCCTAAAGCTTGAAGATGGCACATTGGAAGGCGGTGCAGACCATAGAGGTGATGATACTGCTGTAGGGTTTTAACCAATTGTATATTTTCTAGCCTTCTAGCCTTCTAGCCTTAAATTGTCAGTTCGAGTGATTTTTTCTGACTATGAAGAAGAAAAAATTGTATCGAGAACTATTTAAGGACACAAAATTCACAACTTGGTTTTAACATTGTTTTACGAGAATAACATCGTCTATATTGTATATTTAGGGACTTTGAATATTCAGAATACAATTACTTCTTAAAACCAACCGAAATGCGACAATTATCTGTTTTTATAGCATGCTGCTATACATTATTTAGTTTTTCTCAAGGCACACAATTATTAAGACAACCAACACTTCACGGAGATGATGTGGTCTTTGTTTATGCCAATGACTTATGGAAAGCCTCTATCAGCGGAGGAACTGCAATTCGATTAACCAGTGATGACGGTTACGAATACAATCCTCATTTTTCAAATGATGGGAAAATGATAGCATTTACGGCACAATACGATGGTAATGTCGATGTATTTGTTGTGCCTTCTGAAGGTGGAGAACCCAAGCGATTGACTTACCATCCAAGTGGGGATATCGTTCAAGGCTGGACTCCGGACGGTAAGGTCTTATTTCGTTCGAGTCGTGAGGCACAACCAACGATGACCAACAAATTCTTTACGGTATCAACTAACGGTGGTTTACCAGAAGCTTTGGATATTCCAAGAGCGGCATACGGGGAAATGTCTACCGATGGTAAGCATATCGCCTACACTCCTATTACGGGTTGGGATGCTGAGTGGAGAAATTATCGCGGAGGTCAAGCCATGCCTATTTGGGTAGTCAATATGAAAACTAAAGATTTAGTCCGAACAACCCAACCTACCAAAGAACGTCATTTGGATCCTGTTTGGTTAGACGGCGTTGTCTATTTTATGTCCGAGCGTGATTATACGATGAATATATGGTCCTTCAATCCTTCAACTAAGGAAGAAAAGCAAATTACCTTCCACAAAAAATTTGATGTTAAAAGTCTAGATGCAAGTAAGGATAAGATTGTATACGAGCAGGGCGGTTATCTTCATGTTTACGATCCAAGCTCTGGCAATACTAAACAGTTGAACATTGATGTTAAAGCAGATTTAAATTTCTACCGTACCAAATGGGATAATGTTTCTGCGTTTCGATTGGCTAATCCAAATGTTTCACCTAAAGGAAAGCGTGCCATTTTTGAACATCGTGGTGAAATCTTTACTGTTCCTAAGGATAAAGGCACTTGGATGAATATTACCAATTCACCGGGTGTTGCGGACCGTACACCAATTTGGTCCCCTAAAGGAGATAAAATTGCTTGGTTTTCTGATAAAAGTGGCGAATATCAGTTGATGTTAGCGGATCAGGATGGACAAAATGCTGAGGCTATTACATTACCCAATCCGACCTTCTACTTTCAACCGGATTGGTCCCCTGATGGTAAGCATATTGCGTATACAGACACACATTTTAATATTTGGATCATCGATTTAGAAACTAAGAAAACAAAGCAGATTGATACCGATCGCTATGCACATCCTGTGCGCTCAATGAACCCTAAATGGTCTCCAGATAGCAAATGGATCGCCTACGCCAAACAACAGGACAGCCACTTTAAGGCCATTTTTGTCTATAATATCGAGACCAAGAAAACCATTCAAATAACGGACCCCATTGCCGATGCCATTACACCAGTTTGGGATGCTTCTGGAAAATATATCTACACGTTGGCTAGTACCAATTATGGTTTACAAAGTGGTTGGCTAGATATGAGCAATTATGATCCTGGTGCTAACCTCAGACGCAGTCTTTATGCTATTGTATTAAGTGCTAGTGATAAAGCACCTAATCTGCCTAAAAACGATATGGAAGCTGTTGAAAAGAAAGAGGATAAAAAGGATGGGGACAAAGACAAAAAGAAAGATGATAAAAAATCTGATGGTGTAACCGTTACTATAGATGAAGATGGTATTTTCGACAGGGCTGTTGCTTTAAGTTTACCAGCAAGAAACTATGTGGCCCTGCTTAAGGGTCCAAAACATAAGGTATTTATTGCCGAAGCAATTCCAAATGAACGTGGCCTCAAAGTGCATTCTTATGATGTGGAAAAAGAAAAAGCAACCGATTTTGCAGATGGTATATCACAAATGGTTGCGTCGGATGACAGAAAATCCATTCTATTAAGAAAAGGTAGTAGTTGGGTGATGGCTGGTACTTCCGCTCCACCGAAACCTGGGAAAGACAATCTAAAAATAAACATCAAAATTAAACTAGATCCAAAAGCTGAAGCCCATCAGATCTTTAAAGAAGGCTGGAGATATATGCGCGATTTTCTTTATGTCGACAATGTACATGGAGCACCTTGGGACGATGTTTATGAATGGTATGCACCATGGATAGACCATGTACGACACAGAACCGATTTAAATTATGTTGTGGATATTATGAGTGGTGAAGTTGCTGTAGGACACTCATATGTATCAGGTGGTGATTTCCCTGATGTCGATTTCGTTTCTGTGGGTCTATTAGGTTGTGATTTTGAAAATGATAATGGCAATTATAAGATTTCGAAAATCTATTCTGGTGAGCGTTGGAATCCAAATACCGATGCACCACTTTCAAAACCAGGCATTGATGTTAATGAAGGTGATTACATTTTAGCCATTGATGGAAAACGTTTAAGGGCTAATGCAAATCCATATGAATTATTAGAACAGACCGCTGGTAGAGAAATTAATATTACAGTGAACGCCACACCATCAATGACTAATGCCAGAACCGTTTTAGTAAAACCAGTTCGTAGTGAGCGCAATCTAAGAAGTATCGATTGGGTAGAAGACAACAGACGAAAAGTGGATAAATGGTCTAATGGTAAGCTCGCCTATGTGTATGTGCCTAATACTAGTGGTGGTGGATTTGCATCTTTCAATCGCTATTATTTCTCGCAGCAAGATAAGAAAGGAGCAATTATTGATGAACGTAATAACGGTGGTGGTTCTGCCGCAGACTATATGATCGATGTGATGTCTCGCGAACTCTTTGGGTATTTTAATAGTAAAGCCGGAGATAAACGACCTTGGACCACACCTATTGCAGGTATTTGGGGACCAAAAGTGATGCTGATCAATGAGCGGGCCGGTTCTGGTGGCGACTTGTTACCTTACATGTTTAAAATGAAAAATATTGGGCCGCTAATCGGTACAAGAACCTGGGGAGGACTTGTTGGTACTTGGGATACCCCACGTTTTATAGATGGTGGACGTATGGTAGCGCCAAGAGGTGGATTTTATGATATTGACGGCGAATGGGCTGTTGAAGGTGAAGGTGTAGCACCAGATATTGAAGTGATTCAACACCCCAACGAAACCTCTAAAGGTAATGACCCGCAGTTAGAACGTGCCGTAGCCGAAGCTATGAAGCTCTTAAAAACTCAGGAATTCGAGTTAAAACCTGAACCAAAAGCCCCGGTACGCTGGAAACGTCCAAAAGGCTACAAATCGGATAAATAATGATGTTTCCAAGCGTTAATGGCTTTTGTTAATCAACTTAGAACGCAATTAGAAGCACATAGAAATCAGGATAATGCCCTGCAGATGCAGGCATACATGAAAGATTTATTTCCTTTTTTGGGTATAAAAGCACCACAGCGCAAGGCCTTACTTAAGCAGATCGTAAATTCCGAAAAAGAGGAGCTAAACGAAAATTGCCGGCCTATAGTTATCGCACTCTATGAATTAGAAGCACGCGAGTTTCATTATTGCGCTATAGAGTTAGTGTATAAATTTTTGAATAAGAAGTATATCGAAGCTGATTTCGACTATATCTCAGATTTGATTACCACTAAACCCCATTGGGACACTGTTGATTTCATCGCTAAACATATTCTAGGTAACTACATCCTACAATATTGGGATAAAAGATATGAGTATATTTCGCTATTATCTGGTTCTGAGCATATGTGGCTTAATCGATCCGCCATACTTTTTCAACTAGGTTATAAAACCAAAACAGACATTGAGATTCTTTTTAAAGTCTGTAAAACACATGCAGATTCAGATGAGTTTTTTATTCAAAAAGCAATTGGTTGGGCACTAAGAGAATATGCCAAGACTGATCCAAAAGCCGTTATAGATTTTACAAACCAAGTACAACTAAGACCTCTCAGCAAAAGAGAGGCTCTAAAACGATTAAGATAAACCTATGCCATACGATATCGTTGTCCTTACAGACCAAAAGCACGCTCATCCGAATAAGATCGACGACTACACCAAAAATGTCATTGTTGAAGATGCTTTAGTCACCAATGCTCTGGGAAAATTAGGTTTAAAAGTTACGCGCTTGGCTTGGAGTGATCCCGATTTTGATTGGTCATCTACTAAGGCAGTGCTCTTTAGAACAACTTGGGATTACTTTGATGATTTTCCCAAATTTTCGGATTGGTTAAACAGCGTTTCAAAAGTAACGACGTTAATTAACTCAGAAGCCTTAATCCGGTGGAATATCGATAAACATTATCTTCAAGACCTTAAAAATAATGGCGTTCATATCGCTGAAACGCTATTCATTGAATCTGGTACTTCAAAAAGTCTAGAAGAATTGCATGCTGAAACGGGTTGGACCGAAACGGTCTTGAAGCCATGCATTTCAGGGGCAGCTCGTCATACCTATAAGTTAAACTCCGAAAATAGAGCGAATCACGAAGGTGTCTATAAGGTACTCATCGCTAATGAAGCCATGATGCTACAGCCATTTCAACATCGTATCGTCTCCGAAGGCGAAGTGTCTATGATGGTCTTCAACGGGCAGTTTACACATGCCATTTTGAAAAAGGCCAAAGCCGGAGACTTTAGGGTTCAGGATGATTTTGGTGGTTCGGTACATGACCATACGCCTACAGAAGCTGAAATTGAATTTGCAGAAAACACGGTAAAGGCTTGTAATGAATTGCCTTTATACGCCAGAGTGGATATTTTTAATGATAATGACGGAAAAATCGCTTTGGCCGAATTAGAACTTATAGAACCCGAATTATGGTTTCGTAACCATCCTGAAGCCGCTATGATTTTGGCAGAGGCGATTAAGGAAAAACTGAATAACTAAGATCATTACGTCTTAATGTTTATTTGGATTAATGTAGAATCTAGCCTCATGATCTCTTATTTTGTCATTCCTGCGAAGGCAGGAATCTAAAATAAAATATCTTTGAAAAAAACTATTAATTATAAAGTGCCAAAAACCTCTAAAACAAAACGTATCCTAAAAATTATAGCAGGAGTCATTATCTTCTTCACCTTACCGTCACTGTTATTCTTTGGCTTTTTATATCATAGATACAACGAAGATCTACCTGTTGGTACTAAAGGCCCTGAAGCTGATGTATTGGCAACTCAAATGCTTGAGGCCTTAAATGAGGAAGCTTATCTCAATACCGACTACTTAGAATGGACCTTTAAAGGTCGGCACCATTACAAATGGTATAAAACTGACAAAACCTGCGAGGTCTATTGGGATGACATGACTGTAATCTTGGATTTAGAGAATCATCATCAGTCTAAAGTCTTTGCTGGGCAACAAGAATATAATGGTATAGAAAAACAAGATTATATCGATAAAGCCAAAGCTTACTTTAATAACGATTCCTTTTGGTTGGTCGCTCCATATAAAGTCTTCGACCCTGGTACGGAACGTCGATTGGTCACTACGGAGGAAGGCAAAGACGCCCTTTTAGTGACCTATACCTCTGGTGGTACCACACCAGGAGATTCTTATTTATGGCACTTTGATGAAACGGGCAAGCCTAAGAGTTACCAGATGTGGGTCGACATTTTACCCATAGCTGGATTAGAAGCAACTTGGGATAACTGGATCACTACTGAAAGTGGGGCCCTTCTTCCGACCTCCCATAAACTGTTAGTTTTAGACTTAGATATGGGTGAAGTCAAAGGACTAAGTCTTAGTCAATAAATTACTACTTACTTCTCTGCCCAACAAACTGCTGTGTCTTCAATTTAAATAGTACATTAAAGCTAGTTAAACTGCCGTAAATACGTGTAATATATTGCTGTAAATCGATTTTCTCTTGCTCTTCTAAATTACTGGAATTAATTTTTTGTTCCATCACACGGAGACGATCCCGAACCATAGTAATCTTATGAAAGAATTTATCTATGGGTAGTTCACTCGCCTTTAAATTGGGATCACCTGGCTGCATAATCAAAGTACCACCCTTCCATTTATCGCCAATGCTAACAACTTCAGACACATCCGACCATTTCTTAAGAATATCCCGTAAACTCTTTTCAACCTCATAAAAACTAACGGTATCCACATCATCTTCAGCCGCTTCAATGACTTCAAACTCCTCGTCAAGTTCTAAAGTTTCCAGTCCATTGTCTATAAAAGTTACCCAATAATGCTTAGAGGTAACGTTGGTAACTACCCCTTTACCATATTCCGAATGATTAATCCGCGAGCCTATGCCTAATAATTTCATATGATTTATCATTCCTGCGTCTGCGTTCGCCATTGTTATAGCGGAAGCGCAAGGCAGGAATCTATTTTAATGTTAAACAATAATTAAAAAACTAAAATAGCTATAATCCCACAAAACAAGGTATTATAGTTTTGTTAATTCTAAAGATTGTTCTTTATTTTTTATCTAATTTACTAGATAAATAATCAATCAAAACCATGCGCTACTTCGTTCTTATCACATTTGTATTATTCACATTTACCAATTGCCAATCGCAAACGCAACAAGCCTGTCCGTTTCCTTATAGTAACATGCAACAAGGTGACCAATGTGGTTTTGTGGAAGTTCCCAGAAATTGGGATTCTAAGCACTCTGAAACGACGAAACTCGGATATTTAGTGATACGTTCTAAAAGCGACAACCGGAAGGAAGATCCTGTGGTATTCCTACAAGGTGGTCCTGGAGGTGGCGTGCTAGATTTAGCAAATATCTACAGCCAGATTAATTTGGATCCAGATCGCGACTATATTTTATACGATCAACGCGGCATAGGCTTTTCTGAAGAGCTCTGCCCCAACCTCAACCTGCAACTTCTGGAAATTATGGCTTTGGATTTGGATATTGAACAAGAAATCGCTGAACTTAAAAAACGTATCCAATCCTGTACCGATTATTTGAAAACCGATGACCGGCAGTTTAGCACCACCACGAGCGCCAAAGATTTAGAAGCCCTAAGACAACATTTAGGTTATAAACAACTCAACTTATTCGGTGGCTCTTATGGTACACGCCTCGGCTTAAAGTACATGGAACTCTATCCAAAACACGTAAGGAGTGCTATCCTATCGGGCTTGTTTCCACCTGAAATTCGTATGTACGATCATTTGTTTTCAAACTTCAGTAATTCACTCGATAAAATGTTTACGGATTGTGCTAATACTACTGATTGTAATAAGAGCTATCCGAATTTAAAATCGGAGTTTTTCGAAGTGTATGATACCCTTAAAACCAATCCTATTATGATATCACTTAATGGTAGCGATTTTGCTTTAAATCAACAGGATGTATTGCTCTTTATGCATCAGATGCTATATAAGGACAATACGATTGAAGGACTACCTGAGTTTATACAAGCACTTAAAACCAGAGATGAAAACCATATAGTGAGAGCTATCAATCAGTTTTTGCCTCGACTCACCTTAATTAACCTTGCGGTATATTACGCCATTATGACCGCTGATGAAGGCCGCTATAACAATCAAGCTAAGCTTAATAAAGATAGTGAGCACTCACTCTTTAGTGATACAGGATTAAGTTTGTTTTCAGCAGATCCTGAGGTCATAAAACTATGGCCAAGTGTCAAAGTTAAATCCAATCCGATGCGTCCTGTTAAGTCTGATATTCCCACATTGCTCATTAGTGGTGATTACGACCCTGTAACACCTCCAAGTAATGGAGCTGTTGTAGCAAAAGGTTTAAGTCAAGACCAGCATATTACCTTTACTAATGATGGGCATGTACCCGTTAATTCCTGCTTTTTCGGCCTGGCGAAACAGTTTCTCAATAATCCAAAAGCAACATTGGACGGTAGTTGTGCACAGGAGAATAGCGCACTGAATTGGGATTAGATAATAGTTAATCACTATAGCTTAAACGATCGCGGATTCCACCGCTTTCTCGATGTATAATCACATCGGCCTTATAACGTTTGGCTAAGGTTTTAGCCTTTCGTATAGCCGTACTTTGCTTTCGGTGTTTGGAAGTAATACGTTTATTGCCCTCGCGTCGCACTGCCCAACCCTCCTCATAAGGCACCACGTGTTGATGCCAAGTGCGTTTCTTAGTAGTATCGTGACCCAAAGCTTTTAGAATCGCTTCTATAAGCTTCTGAATCGCTTCGACTAAAGAATTTTGTTTAGACATACCAAGAATAACATTTTAGACTTTCATAAAAATAGCAATTAATAAGCTATCGCTTTCTACTGCGATCCGTATTACAGCGCCGGCATCGCGACAAGTAGGTTACCGACAACTCATAGACGCCATCCGTTCGACCAATATTAGAGGTGTTTTTATCGTACGAAAATCCAAATCTAAAGGTGTCATACTCAAAACCCACAAGCGCGTTTACAGACGTCACCAAATGCTCATTACCGTCATTGCGTGCAGGATTTGTCGCTGCCGTCAGGCCCAATAATATAGCTCTCAATTGAAATATCGCACCAACATCCAAACGGTTATAGGGTCCTTGTACCATTAAATTAGTCGTCATCATAATGCTATTGTCCAATAAAAACGGAAATCTAAAGTTGCCGTGAAACGAATAAAAGATATCCAAGGGCAGCCGCTCACCCTCCACGATGGATATGTTGGGTCTATTGAGATGCCGTACTGCACCACCCAACCAATAGGCTATACCATTACTAGATTCTTCCTTTTCGATGATAAAGCCCGCATTAATATCCATAAAGAATCTTGTATTAACACGATCTACAAATGGGTCTACCGAAACGGGGTTGATAAAACCAGAATTGATATTGATCTGGTCGGCAAGTGTAAGATTTCTAAAACGATTGCTCTTATTGCCCACACCTACTTCGAGAGCTGGTCTAAAGTACCAACCATTATTGAGATTAATACGATGTGCATAGTTAAAATTGACTTGTGCGTAATTGTAATTATTAAAGGATTCATACTGCCAAACGGCATTAACCCCCAAACCAAAGGCTAAACTAGGACTATATTCGTAAGATCTGTTGACGAAAGCGTATTGGGTATTGATCTGTAAGTCTAAATTAGGCCATTGCACCCGACTTAATAATCCTGCGCCTATACGGTCATTGTCTTCAAATCCCGAAAATGCAGGATTGATAGTCTCTTGAATATAATTAGATTGCGTAAAAATTGGATCTTGAGCTTTTGCGGTCCAAAATCCAATAACAGTTCCTACTAATAACAGTTGTCTAAATGTCATTGTTTTTATTTTATAAACACAAAAGCTCCTTGTGCCGTAATAGTTTTTCCATAAAAGGTTTTAGCCGAAAATGTGTAATAGTAATTGCCGTTTTCAGCAATTTCATCGTTGATTTTACCATCCCAGCCCGAAAAATTCTCGTCATCTTCGGTATAGATTAAGCTTCCCCAAGTATCATATATATTGAGCTCTAAACTATTTAGCCCTACATAAACAGGACCGAAGAAATCATTAATACCATCTTCATTTGGTGTAAAGGCATCTGGCATTACCAATTTATAGCCCTTCTCAATGACAAGCGTAATAACGCGTTCATAAACACAACCAAATGGATGCGTGACTGTTTGAGTCACGACATAAGTCCCAATCGCGTTGTAAGTATGGGTGGGATTTTCTTCCGAAGAAAAACTACCGTCACCAAAATCCCATAAAATACTTTGCACATCACCAGTAGCCAAATTCGTAAATGTTATGGGATCCTCTATAGCATATACGCCAAAATTGGCAAATCCAAATGAGTCGATGTCAAAATCGGGATCTCCGAGTATAGGAAGATCGACATTAAAACTAAAATTAGTCGTACAACCCTGAGCATCTAAGACTTCTAAAAGCACTAAACCGTCTTCACCTGTGGTCATAAATTCATTGTTTAAACCACTAACCGTACCGCTCGACCAACTATAAGTAAACGGAGGCACGCCACCTGTTGTGGTCGCTACAAAGGTTTGGTTGACCGTTTTAGTCTCACAATCCACTTCAGATTGAGTTTCAACATCGAGAACTAATGGTTCAAACCGGTTGACGTCCCAACTTCCTTCAATGGTACAATCATTGGCATCGGTCACAACCACGGTATAGGTATTAGGAGGAATAGCAGTCAAGTCTTCAGTCGTAGCACCATTAGACCAATTAATAGTAAATGGAGGCGTTCCTCCCTGAACTAGTAAATTTATGGCCCCACTATTGGTATCATCACAGTCTAGAGCATCAATGACATTCGCCGAAAGTTGTAAAGGCAAAATATCGAAGATGGTAAAACTGTCTTGTATCACACAAGGTGTACCATCCGTAATGGTAACGCTGTAAGTACCAGGCGCCAAATTATTGCGCTCCACACCTGCCGTTGCATCATCATCCCAAACTACAGTAACAGGATCTATACCTCCCTCAAAATTGAGTATGATACTAGCATCATTTTCACCAGAGCATGACATTTGTGTCACGACAGGATCAATCAAAAACACAGGTGCTTCTTCAATAAGAATAGGAAAATCTCTGGTACAATTCTCCGAATCTGTAATCGTAATTGTATAAGTCCCAGCCGACAGATTGGTTTGAACATTACCAGTGCCAAAATTACTCCAAGCAATCTCATAAGGTCCAACGCCACCTAAAATGTTATCAATGGTAATCGAAGCATTGTCATCCCCAAAACATACAATCTCCGTAATGGTCACGTCTATATTGAGCTGATCATTCTGAAGGATTTCCACTTGAAGATCGTCAGTACAGCCCGAACTATCTGTAACCGTGAGATTGTAAATCCCAGCAAATAAAGCATCTATATTTTGATCAGTGCTGACAAACCCACTGGGCCCTGACCAACTATAGGAATAATCGAGTCGGCCACCAGTAACATTGACATTGATGGCACCCGTAGATTCACCAAAACAGATCACATCTACCTTAGTATCTAGAGTCACCTCTAAAACTTCGGGTTCTTCAATTATAAAGTTGAGATTAATGGGCCCGCAATTATTGACATCGGTCACAGAGACCGCATAGTCCCCAGGACCTAGATCTATTAAATCTTCATCTGATGAAAAGGCATTGCCGTTTAGGGTCCAAGAATAGGTATAGGGCAAGGTTCCTCCAGCGACATCAATACTTATTTCACCATCATTAGCACCAAAACATGAAATCGTTTCTGGATCAAAACTCACCCCGCTAAATGTAAGCTCATCAGGTTCTGTAATTGTAAATATTTCAGAATATGGACAACCCCCATCATCTTCAATATTTAGTGTATAAGTGCCTATTTCCAGATTAAAAATGTCCTCATCGTTACTTGTAAACCCGTTGGGTCCTGTCCAGATAATATTATAGGGATCGCCTACCGAAAATGGTATACCGCCAACAATATCAATAGTTATGGATGCATCATTAGATTGAAAGCATGAATTATTGCTAAGATTTGAGGTTACGGATATCGATGGATTCACAGTTACGATGACTTCAAAATCTTCTCCGACACAAATACCTGCCACTGGAGTTATAGTATAAGTCACCGTCGCTGGATTTGTTGTCGTATTTACTAAAAACTGAGAAATAGAGCCCGTTGGTGTGGTTTGTGCCGTAGCTCCGGTAATACTACCCGCTGGATTAATCACAGGTGTCGTCCAAGTATACAAAGTTCCCGATGGAACGATATCACCAGCATTATTGGGAATGTATTCAAAATCATTACCACTACAAATTAAAACCGAACCATCAGAAATACTTGGGGTTTCATTAACGGTAATTTCTGCAGCACTAGATATAATCTCAGAACACCCACCAGAATTAAATGTGATAATGACATAATAGTAGGTCGTTCCCACAATATTTACAATAGGTTGGTAAGTATCTGTGTTTGCCCCCGCGATTGCTGTTCCTGAGGCGGTATCATTCACCGTATTTTCATACCATTGGTATATTGGTGTTCCTGTGCCATTAGAATAAGAAACTGTTAGGGCTGCCGTGGTTTCCCCAAGACATAGTTCGTCCGATAAAGGTTGCGCGCTAAACTGTGCAGCTGCATTTACCGTTATGGTGGCTACGGTACTTGTCACTTCACATCCCGATACATCCTGAGTAACAATACAATAGTAATACAGAACTCCAACAGTATTGGACGGAGGCGTATAAGTAGAAGCCGTAGCACCTGCAATGGCAGTTCCCGAAGTGGTATCATTAACCGTATTGACGTACCATTGATAAGAAATGGTACCTAAACCACCAGATACGTTAACTTCTAATTCTTGCACTACAGTATTTTGGCAAATATCCTGAGCACCTAATGCAGGGCTTGTTATCATAGGGTCTTCGACCACAATAATTTCGGAAACACTGCTCATCAAACCTGGACATCCATTTGCCGTATAATTGACTTCGACGTAATAGTAAAATGTACCTGAATTTGTAAATACTGGTGGTGTATATGTCGCAGACGTAGCCCCGGGAATTATAGTTCCGCCAGAATTACTATTGGTTGTATTGCTGTACCATTGATAGCTGACTATACCTGCACCACCGCTTATCGAAATTGTAAGGGCTTCGGAAGCACCACCAATACATATAGACTGCGAATTTATTGGTTCAGCAGTGATTTGAGCGATCTCCTCGACTGTGATAGCCGCTGTGTCGGATGTAATTTCATTACAGTCACCAGTCGTAAACGTAATAACAACATAGTAATACAAGGTTCCTATGGTATCACTAGGAGGAGAAAATGTGGGCCCATTGGCACCTGCAATGGCTGTACCACCAGTTGTATTATTTACCGTATTTACGAACCATTGATAACTTGGTGTTCCCGAACCTTGATAACTAACCGATAAGTCATTGGTGTTTCCATTAAGACAGACCTCTTCCGATTGTGGTTGTGTATCAATAAATGGTGCAGGGTCTACAGTAATATTAAAGTTAACAGGAGGCCCTGTGCAACCGTCAATTTCTGGTACAACCGTATATATAAGCGTTACAGGTACCAACAAACTATTGATGAGGGTCTGCGATGGTATTATACTGCCCGTTCCATTAGGTATAAATCCAGTAAGCCCTGCTGGGTTGTTGGCACTCCATGTAAATACGGTATTAGGGCCATCAGAGGTCAGATTAATTTCAGTTGTAGCATTGCCAGAACACAAGGTCTGGTCTAAATCTGTATTTAAAATATTTGGACTTTGATTAACAGAAAAGTCTTCTGTGACCGTTTCCGTACCACAACTATTGGTCGCACTAAACGTAACTGTATAATCCCCTACAGTTGTATAAGTCACTGTACCGGGGTTTAACTGATCCGAAGTCGCCGGTGTACCGCCAGGAAAAGACCAACTGTAAGTAATAGTGTCCGTATTAGGTGCACAATTGTCAACGGTCGCCACTGGATTAAATGTAGCCATTCCACATGCATTGTCTATAGGGTCTATCGAAACTGTCGGTGGGCGCTTTACACTAACTTGTTGTTCAGTCGTAAAATCCCCGCAGGAATTGGTAACGGTCATACTTAAGGTGTATAATCCTGCTGTATCGAACCGAAATGAAGGATTTTCTGAGGTTTCATCCGTATTATTTGTAAAACTCCAAGAAGCCGCTACACCACAAAAATCAGGTGTATAAGTCACCTCCCAAAGATAGGTTTCACCACCACAAGACTGGGACAAGTCCGTAGTATTAGTTGCTGTGACATTGAAAGGGATACAACCTTCATTTGTATTAAGGGAAAAATCAGCAATTAAATCAGGCTCAATACAAATGGTTTTAACAACAGGATCCGATAGTCCACAAAAATTTTCTTCAGTCAAAGTAACCGTGTATGTTCCTGGAGATGTGTAAACGTGGGTTGGACTTTCAAGATTAGAGGTTGTCCCATCACCAAAATCCCAATTATGTAACGCTTGCGTTAAGCAATTAGGACCAAAACCTCCTTCCGTTGTATTGGTAAACTGAACTACCGTATTAACACAACTCGGTGAGTCAAATTCAAAATCCACAGTGGGCTGGGTCAAAATGATAATAGGTCCAGCCGTTAAAACCGTTTGTCCGCACGACGTTGCAATGATCAACGTAATGGTATAGTCAGGATTAGGACAATTAGACTCGGTATAAACATGCGGAATCTCGAAAGGATCTGCCAATTCGGGGTTATTAGGATCATAATTCGCTACTGCGGCAATTAAATCTGCCTGCGTATAGGTCTCTTGCGTACCGTCCCCATAATCCACAAAATAGGTGGTGTCTGGAGGATTCGCACCCCAAGACCCAATGGCAAAATCTAACGCATTCACTGGTAAGCATAAGTTGACCGTATTTCCAGGATTTATTATAGCGCCAATAGGGTTACTGGAATTCTTTACCAAAATAGTTTCTGTGGCATTACAACCGCCATCGCCATAAGCCGTAATAACCATATTAAAGGAACCTAGAGTCGCATAGGTATGGGATATGGGGAACGTAACATTGGTTTCGGAGCTTCCATCGCCCCAATCAATATCGTAAGAGGTTATACAAGCTGTTGATGTTGATGTATTTCCGACGTTTACGGTGTAAGCAGGGTCCACGGTATTATTCCCACAATTATCAAAAGGTGGTGTAAACTGTGCATCTAAATCTTCAAAACTTAAATCGGGGCGCTGTTCTATGTTCACAATTTCTGATACTGTAGTCGTACATCCATTAGCATCCGTAACCTCTAAAATCGCTGTAAAATTGGTAAAACCACATCCAAAGGCATCGTAGATATGGGACGGGTCTTCTAAGTCGGAGAAATTCCCATCCCCAAATGACCAACTATAAGTAAAAGGTCCATCTCCAGAAACTGTAGAATTAAACATTACAGCATCAGCAGAACATCCCCCATTATTAAAGGTAAAGCTCGCGGTTGGTGGACTGGCCACTGTTACTGTAGCCGTACCATTAACAGTCTCCATGTCATTGGTCCCATCGGTTACTGAAACCAGTTGATATTCAAAAGTACCTATTGCCGCTGTACTAACGGGTATTGATACTGAAGTGTTATTTCCAGCTGTACTTATGGTTTGATTGGCACCACCATTTAAGGTATAGGTGAAGGTATAAGGTGTTGAACCGTCAGATCCAGTAAAAGTAATTTGAGGTTGTGGGTTTTCGTTAAGGCATACAGTTGCAGTACCCGAGATTGTAGCATTTAATGGCAAATTAGCCTTAACCGTTCGGCTTATATCTGCCATGATATCTGAAACATTTAGTGCTGTAGCAACACCAACAATCAAATAAGCAGTCACAACAAGAACGCTGTGTTTATATCTTCCCATAATTTGTTAATAGCAAATTAACAAACAGTTGATTTAACTAATAAACACTAGGCCGTGAAATCTGTAATGATACGTCTTCGACTAGAATAAATTAATTAATAGCTTCTGTTTTTTATTAATAAATCTGACTCTGAAGAGCATACCTAATTACCCATCAAAGCATCATTATTCATTTAGGGTCAATAAAACCATTTTATGTTCCTAGCGCAAGGGGTAGCTCTTAGGATTCAGTTCCAATTTAATATTTTTATGATAGGGTGGGTTTTAAATTAGATAAAATACCATATATCTTCTTCATATTGCACAAATTATATAGGCCCTAAATTTCTTAAACAAAAAGCTTGAAAAGATTGAAAATCTTACAAATTCTTAATAATTTTGTATTATTCTTAATTTAGACGCTTTTAATTATGAAAAAATTATTTTTTACCCTATTATTTTTAGGATTTTGTTTTATAGCGCTTGGACAAAATGAACCAAAAGTAGGAGATGTACTTATTATAGAACGTCCATCTTCACACGTCTACAACTATGTTAAGTTTCCAAAACTTAATACCTTGACAAAGCGAGGTAAAGTCGCGAACTATAAAAGTGTAAAAGGCAATATTGTTGTTATTGACGAAATCATTGAGGGCAAAGATGGCTCGACTGATGTGGTATTAAAGAAAAAAGATGGTACTAAATTTTTTGGATATTTAACCACGGTAAAAGCCAACTATGCAAAGTCAATTAAAGCTGGAGAAATTTCAATAAAGAGCTAATAGACTTTACTGCTTAAAACTTTATAAAGTGTTCTATAGGTTATAGAACACTTTTTTTATCCTCTTTAAACAGAATATTCACTTTAAACCTTCACATCTATTTAACATCTAAAATTGTACCTTTGCAACTTTGCTATAAATCATAGAAAAGCAATCTATTTTATGAGCTATTTTGACGAATCTATTGAAGTAAAAGGTGCCCGGGTACACAATCTTAAGAACATTGATGTAACTATTCCAAGAGAAAAACTTGTAGTGATTACAGGGCTTTCGGGTAGCGGAAAATCGTCTTTAGCTTTTGATACGATTTACGCCGAAGGACAGCGACGTTACATAGAAACGTTTTCGGCATATGCGCGACAGTTTTTAGGCAGTTTAGAACGACCTGATGTCGACAAAATTGATGGGCTATCACCAGTTATTGCCATCGAGCAAAAAACAACAAGTAAATCACCACGCTCGACTGTCGGTACCATTACAGAAATTTATGACTTTTTGCGTCTATTATTTGCGAGAGCAGCAGATGCATTCAGTTATGAAACAGGCGAGAAAATGGTGAGCTATACCGACGAGCAGATTAAAGATTTAATTTTAAAATCGTTCAATGGTAAACGCATAAATATCTTATCGCCCGTCATACGCTCGCGTAAAGGGCACTATCGTGAATTATTTGAACAAATTGCAAAACAAGGTTTTGTTAAGGTACGAACGGATGGTGAGATCGTCGACCTTGAAAAAGGCATGAAGCTCGATCGTTACAAAACACACGATATCGAGATTGTTATTGATCGTTTAAAGATTGACGACTCGTTGGATAATGAAAAACGGCTCATGGAATCCATTAACACCGCTATGTATCATGGAGATGATGTGTTAATGGTCATCGATCAGGACACCAATACATCACGCTACTTCAGCCGTAATCTTATGTGTCCTTCCTCTGGAATTTCATATCCTAACCCGGAGCCTAATAACTTTTCATTTAATTCACCTAAAGGCGCTTGTCCAAATTGCAACGGTATTGGTGAATTGTATGTGGTCAACGAGAAAAAAATAATTCCCAACGAAACACTTTCCATCAAAAATGGGGCTTTAGCACCACACGGCCCCGAAAAGAAGAGTTGGATTTTTAAACAGTTTCATACCATAGCACAGCGCTTTGATTTTTCATTAGATGAGCCTTGGAAAAATATCCCAGAAGAGGCTAAACAAATGATTCTCTACGGTGGTAAAGATAAGTTTACCGTAGAGAGTAAACTCCTTGGTGTTACTAGGGACTACAATATCGATTTTGAAGGCGTCGCCAACTTTATAGAAAGCCAGTACAAATCCAATTCTACATCCTTGGTGCGTTGGGCTAAAGACTACATGGATAAAGTTGAGTGTCCAGTCTGTGAAGGGTCTAGGCTAAAAAAAGAATCCCTTTATTTTAAAGTCGATGGCAAGAGCATTGCCGATTTGGTAAAGATGGATATTGTTGAATTAGGAAATTGGCTAAAAAATATTGACGAACGCCTTTCAGAAAAACAGCGCAAAATATCCGCAGAAATCATTAAAGAGATAAAGAACCGCGTGGGGTTCTTATTGGATGTGGGCCTTACCTACCTTTCCTTAAATAGAAGTTCCAAGTCCCTTTCTGGTGGTGAGGCACAGCGAATCCGACTGGCCACACAAATAGGCTCTCAGTTAGTCGGGGTGCTTTATATTCTGGATGAACCTAGTATTGGTTTGCATCAACGCGACAATGAAAAACTGATCAATTCACTATCATCGCTCAGAGATGTTGGGAACTCAGTAATTGTCGTAGAGCACGACAAGGATATGATAGAACGCGCTGATCATGTTATTGATATTGGCCCGTTTGCCGGTAAACACGGTGGGGAAATTATTAGCGAGGGCACACCTAAAGAATTACGTCTACAAGAGACGTTAACTGCAGCATATCTCAATGGACAAAAAGAAATTGAAGTTCCAAAAAAGCGACGTTCCGGTAATGGTAAAAAAATAGTGCTTAAAGGTTGTACTGGTAACAATCTTAAAAATGTAGATGTGGAATTCCCCTTAGGGACAATGATCGGAGTTACTGGTGTTTCAGGTAGTGGTAAATCAACTTTAATTAATGAGACCCTCTATCCTATTCTTAATGCACATTATTTTAATGGTGTAAAAAAACCAATGCCTTACAAAAGTATAAAAGGCTTGGAGCATATTGATAAGGTTATTGATATTAACCAATCTCCTATCGGAAGAACACCCAGAAGTAATCCTGCCACCTATACCAAAACTTTTGATGAAATACGGAAATTATTCGCGCAGATTCCCGAAGCCATGATTCGAGGATACAAACCGGGGCGTTTTAGCTTTAATGTCGCTGGGGGACGCTGCGAAACCTGTCAAGGAGGTGGTCTACGTGTCATTGAAATGAACTTTTTACCAGATGTCTACGTCGAATGTGAAACTTGTCAAGGCAAACGTTTTAACCGAGAGACCCTAGAAATACGCTACAAAGGCAAATCTATAAGTGATGTTTTAAATATGACCATTGAGGAGGCCGTAAATTTCTTTGAGCATATCCCTAAAATATACCGAAAACTTAAGACCATTAAGGATGTTGGCTTAGGCTACATTACCCTAGGACAGCAAAGCACAACGCTATCTGGTGGTGAGGCCCAGCGCATTAAACTGGCGAGCGAACTGAGTAAGCGCGATACGGGTAATACATTTTATATACTCGACGAACCCACTACCGGTCTACATTTTGAAGATATAAGGGTCTTGATGAAAGTTCTCAATAAGTTGGTGGACAAAGGCAATACCGTTTTAATTATCGAACACAACTTGGATGTTATAAAAACCGTGGATCACATCATTGATATTGGTTATGAAGGTGGCAAAGGCGGTGGTCAGGTCGTTGCCAAGGGTACTCCAGAACAAATCATCAAAGATAAAAAGAGTTATACGGCTAAATTTTTGAGGAAGGAATTGAAATAATAGTATATTGTGCAGGACTTGTTTAGAGTTTAGGTGCATACGTTTGCAACATAAGAAAAGTGTATTATGAGAAAAGAAAGTAAACATAAAGGCTGGAACGAAATAAAAACAAACGACTCATGGGCCATTTTCAAAGTCATGGGTGAATTTGTAAATGGCTATGAAAAGCTAAGTAAAATAGGGCCTTGTGTATCTATATTCGGATCAGCACGTACAAAACCAGACCATAAATATTATCAGCTCGCCGTAGATGTAGCGCAGAAAATTGTTGAGCATGGCTATGGTGTCATCACCGGTGGGGGCCCGGGAATTATGGAAGCCGGTAATAAGGGCGCACATGTTGCTGGAGGAACCTCTGTAGGACTTAACATAGAATTGCCCTTTGAGCAGCATGATAATCCTTATATAGATAAGGATAAAAGTTTGGATTTTGATTATTTCTTTGTGAGAAAGGTAATGTTTGTAAAATACTCACAAGGCTTTGTAGTAATGCCCGGTGGTTTTGGAACATTGGATGAGCTTTTTGAGGCGATGACCCTTATTCAAACCCATAAGATAGAAACCTTTCCTATTATTTTAGTTGGTAAGGAATTCTGGGGAGGTTTGTTCGACTGGATTAAAACGACATTATTGGATGCCGGTAATATCAGTCCAAAAGACTTAGACTTATTTCATTTAGTAGATACGTCAGAAGAAGTCATTACTATTTTGAACAGTTTTTATAAAGAATATGGACTGAGTCCAAATTTTTAGAAAAAACGAACGTTGTATTAGAGCTATGAAAAAGAAAATACTAGGGTTTTTACTGGTCGTTCTATGTTTTAATTTTAAAGTTTCTTCGCAGGAGACTTTTAAGGTGATGTTCTACAATTTACTAAAATACCCTGATGAAGTTGCAGTTCCCAATCGCGAGAATGATCTCGAATTCATATTATCCGACTATCAACCCGACTTATTCCTAGTATGTGAGCTTAACAATAGCACCGGTGCCAATACTGTGCTTAACATTACGAGATCGGCCATAAGCCCGAGTTTTGAAATGGCCACCTTCGCCACCAATACCTCCGATGATCTGTCAGGAGATAATAATGAATTACAAAATTTGTTGTATTACGATAGTACCAAGTTTATCCTTGAAGAGGAGATTATTGTGCCTACGGGTTTAAGAGATTTTAATATCTATAAACTCCGATTGAATACCATTGATCAGGTTACAAATCCTGTTGAAATCTATGTCGTTGTATGTCATCTCAAAGCCTCTAGCGGTGTTGTAAACGCCCAAATACGCTTTGATATGGTTGTTGAATTGGATAATTATCTCAGTACACTTCCCGCAGATACTAACGTATTGCTGGGAGGTGATCTCAATCTTTACGAGGGAACGGAGCCTGCATTTCAACTGCTTTTACAAGACACCAACAATATTACCTTCGCCGACCCCATAAACCGTGTCGGTAATTGGAGTAATAACCCAAATTTTGTGGATGTTTTTACACAGTCTACCAGAACTCGGGATGATCTAGGAGGTGCCCCAGGAGGTTTTGATGATCGGTTTGATTTTATTTTAACCTCGGAGAATATGCTAGGTACTACAGACATTAACTATGTCAACGACTCCTACCAAGTGTATGGCAATAATGGCCTATCTGCATGTTATAACAGAGCTATAAACTCATCGGATTGTGCCATCCCCGGTTCGCCTTATTCTTTTGAAGTGAGGAACGCACTACATAATTTTAGTGATCATTTGCCGGTAACTCTATCCTTGGAAGCTGATGTGACCTTATCACTTACAGACCAAGAGGACCTTGCAGAGGCTATTCGATTAGAAAAATCATTAATCGATTCAGAGCTGACTATTTATATTAATTCATCTCGTTATTTTAATCAACGGCTATATATTTACAATTCACTCGGTCAAGTGGTAGAAAACTTTCAGACCAATTCGAGTCAAAGACAAGTTTTTAACACCAACAGTTTAAGCCATGGCATTTACTTTATAAGCTTTTCGGAATCTCATACACAACCCTTAAAATTTGTTGTATCCCATTGATTAAACGATTATTCATATTATATAGTTTTCTTTTAGTTAGTGCATTTTCGCTGGCCCAAAACCAAATTAATGTCAAGGCTGATGTTGATGTAGAAACAAAGACTATTTCTATCGCGCAATCCATCATTTATAAAAATGAGACGAACGATACCTTGAAGGAAATTTATTTACATGATTGGAATAACAGCTACTCTAGTAAATCCACACCATTGGCAAAACGCTTTGAAGAAGAATTTAGTACTAAATTTCATCTTGCTAGTGATGAGCAACGTGGTTTTACGGTAATCACCAGTATCAAGGAAAGTAGCAATGATTCTATCCTTGATTTTGAATATTTAGAGGAGCATCCTGACGTCATTAAAGTGATATTGACTGAGCCGCTTTCACCTGGTGATTCATATCGTTTAGATTTAAGCTATGCGCTAGTCTTGCCTGATGCTACTTTTACAAGCTATGGCTTTACCAAAAATAGGGATTTCGAGCTCAAATACTGGTATATCACACCTGCAGTTTACGACGGGAAATGGCACTATTACAGCAATAAAAACATTGATGATCTATATATTCCTAAAGCGGATATCGCACTGACCATTACGCACCCCTTTAATTATCGTCCGACTTCAGAATTAGATTTAATATCAGCAACACCAGATCCTAAAACTAAAACTCAAGTTACCGTCTATTATGGTAAAGATAGGATTGACACGTATTTGGCACTCCAAAAATTTCCCTTATTTGGATTTGTACAAACGGATGATTTAATACTGATCTCCAATATTAATGAACGCGGATTATCTGGCAGTGATAAAGCCATCCTTACAGATAAAATAGCACAATTTTTAACTGAGAACTTAGGAGAATACCCTCATAAACGCTTATTAGTTTCTAGAATTGATTACAATAAGAATCCCCTTTATGGTTTAAACCAGCTTCCGGATTTTATAAGACCGTTTCCCGATCCTTTTCAATATGAATTAAAGCTGCTAAAAACCGCATTAAAAAAGTACATTGACAATATTCTTCTTCTCAACCCCAGAAAAGAACACTGGCTAAGTGAAGGACTCCAGATTTACTTCATGATAAAATATGTGGAAACCTATTATCCAGATATGAAGTTACTGGGGACATTAGCCGATATATGGGGCGTTAGAGCCTTTCATGCAGCAGACCTTAACTTTAATTTTCAGTACTTCTTGTATTCTATGGAATTGGCAAGAAAAAATAGGGATCAGCCCTTAAATATGTCGAAAGACTCGCTGCTTAAGTTCAACGCTAATATAGCCAACAAATATAAGGCTGGTGTTGGATTGAACTATTTGGACAAATTTACTGATGATATCAATTTATCTGAAACGATTACCACGTTTCTAGTAAATCATAAACTTAAACCTGTCAGTATCTCCGATTTTGAGACCTATTTAAACACTAAGACCGAGAAGAATATTGATTGGTTTTTTACCGATTATGTTGGGACCAGAAAAAAGATAGATTTCAAGATAAAAAAAGTCGAAACTACTGACGATTCTATTAGGGTAACCATAAAGAACAAGCGCAATAATACAATGCCTATTTCATTGTTTAAATTGAGTAATGATTCAATTATCGGGAAGCAATGGGTCGAAAATATTAGCGGTACAAAAACGATTAGCTTAGCAAAAGACAGTACCGATAAATTTGTTTTGGACTATTATAACGTCATCCCAGAGTTTAACCAGCGCGATAATTATAAATCTGTTAATGGCTCTTTCCTAAACAACAAACCTTTGCAATTTAGACTGTTTAAGGATATTGAAGACCCCTACTACAATCAAGTCTTTTTTATGCCTTTGGTAGAATTTAAGAACATATACGATGGTCTAACACTCGGTACGAAAATATATAACAAAACCATACTTAGAAAACGCCTCAACTACAGATTTTCGCCCCAGTACGCGACACGGTCAAAGGCATTAACAGGGTCTACATCCGTATTCTATACCCATAATATTGAAAACAAGAACCTTTTTGATATTACCTATGGTATATCTGCCGGTTATCAATCCTTTGCTGAAGATGCCTTCTTTACAAGGATACGACCTTCAATTACATTTAGGTTTAGAAATGATGACGATTTTAGGGCCGATCGGATTGATAATATCACAGCAAGATATGTTAGCATTAACCGAGATGTTGGTGAAGATGCTGTTGTAGAAATAGATGAACCCGACTATGGTGTCTTTAATCTCAGATACACGCATTTCAATCCTGGAAGGATTAATTTTTCGAGTTTCAATACTGATTTTCAAATTGCAAGCAATTTTAGTAAACTCTCCTTTAATTATGAGTTTAGAAGACTCACTAAAAGTAACAGAAATATAAATATCAGACTTTTTGCTGGGTTCTTTCTAAAAAACAACACAGATCCCACTTCAGATTTCTTTAGTTTCGCTTTGGACAGACCTCAAGATTACTTATTTGACCTTAACTATTTAGGACGTTCTGAGGATGCGGGATTGTTCAGCCAACAAATTATTATTGCAGAAGGTGGTTTTAAATCACAGTTAGATCCGTTGGGGGCCGCATTTGCTAACCAATGGATGACCACGGCCAATTTCAGTACCTCGATTTGGAGATACATTCAAGCCTATGGCGACATTGGATTAGTGAAAAACAAATATAATAGCACCAAATTTGTCTATGACTCTGGAGTAAGACTTAACCTTGTCGAAGACTTTTTCGAGCTCTACTTCCCTGTCTACTCTAACCTCGGTTGGGAGATTGCCCAACCCAATTATGAAGAACGTATTCGCTTTATTATCACGGTAGATCCTCAAGTACTCTTGGGTCTTTTTAGACGCAAATGGTATTAACATATTCTCACTTAAATGTTAATTTTTTAAATTATTTTAATTAATTATTTATCTAAACATCTTTTTACTGAGAATTATTCAATATTATAACACTATCACCTATTGCATATCACCCTGCAATTTTGTACTTTTGTGTTTCCAAAAATTTGACCTTTATGAAAACAAACCCGGACACAAAAACAGAGATAACATTTGAAGATTTTAAAGCGGAAGTCGTAAACGATTACAAACTTGCCGTTACGAGTCGCGAATGTAGTCTGTTGGGACGTCGGGAAGTTTTAACAGGAAAAGCCAAGTTTGGCATTTTTGGTGACGGGAAAGAAATCCCTCAAATCGCATGGGCTAAAGCTTTTGAAAATGGCGATTTTAGATCGGGCTATTACAGGGATCAAACCTTTATGATGGCTATTGGTGAATTAACTATTGAACAGTTTTTTGCTGGCCTTTATGCAAATACGGATATCGATGAAGAGCCCATGTCTGCCGGACGGCAAATGGGTGGGCATTTTGCCACTCACAGTACAGACGAGCACGGCAATTGGAAGAATTTGACCGAACAAAAGAATTCGAGTTCAGATATTTCACCGACCGCAGGGCAGATGCCTAGATTACTTGGATTGGCACAAGCATCGAAAATATACAGAAATGTCGAAGGCATTGATACCACAAAATTTTCCAGAAATGGCAATGAAATTGCATGGGGAACTATTGGAAATGCCAGTACGAGCGAGGGCTTATTCTTCGAAACTATAAATGCAGCAGGGGTATTGCAAGTACCCATGGTTATTAGTATCTGGGATGACGAGTACGGTATTTCGGTACATGCCAAACACCAGACCACCAAAGAAAATATCTCCGAAATTTTAAAGGGTTTTCAACGTGATGACCAATACAAGGGTTATGAAATATTTAGGGTCAATGGTTGGAACTACGCTGAATTAGTAGACACCTATCAACGTGCCGCGCAAATTTCGCGAAAAGAGCATATCCCTGTGATGATTCATGTGCTACAGCTTACCCAGCCACAAGGCCACTCTACTTCTGGTTCCCACGAACGTTATAAGGACCAAAACCGATTAGCATGGGAAGTAGAGTATGATTGTAATGCACAAATGCGCCAATGGATAATTGCCAACAATATCGCTACAGATGAAGAATTGTCCGTATTAGAAAAGGACATTAAAAAAGCGGTTAGGGATGGCAAGAAGAGTGCTTGGGCTAAGTTTATTAAACCCATGCTAGCCGACAAGAAGAACGTCATTGCGCTCTTAGAAAATATGGCTGCCTCAAGTGCCAACGGTGCCTTCATTGCAAAACTAAAAAACGATTTAGAAAGTATTGACGAACCGCTGCGTAAAGACATTTTATCTACAGCTCGTAAAGCTTTGCGCTATGTGGTTTCCGAAGATATAGCGGAAAAGTTAGCGCTTCAGAATTGGATCAATAATTATATAGCGCAAATTCAACCTAAATACAGTTCGCATCTTTACAGCGCGTCTAGCTTGAAGGCCATAGACCAAAAAGAGGTACTTCCTCAATACGATGGTAGTTCTACTGAGGTAGATGGTAGAATTGTATTGCGGGACAATTTTGAAGCTCTATTTAGAAAATATCCAGAAGCCTTGGTTTTTGGAGAAGATGCCGGATACATTGGGGATGTTAATCAAGGGCTCGAAGGGCTACAGGAAAAATTTGGCGAACTTAGGGTTTCCGATACTGGTATTAGAGAAGCCACAATTGTTGGTCAAGGCATTGGTATGGCTATGCGAGGTTTAAGACCTATTGCCGAAATACAGTATTTAGATTATTTGCTTTATGCACTTCAGATAATGAGTGATGATTTAGCAACAGTACAGTACCGAACCGTAGGTCGCCAAAAAGCGCCTCTAATTGTGAGAACACGAGGTCATCGCTTAGAGGGTATATGGCATTCTGGCTCACAAATGGGCGGCATATTAAATCTTATAAGAGGCGTCCTCGTTCTTGTACCAAGAAATATGACTAAAGCAGCAGGCTTTTATAATACACTTATGGAAAGTGATGATGCCGCTTTAATTGTAGAATGCCTAAACGGTTATCGTTTAAAAGAGAAAATGCCAAGTAATATGGGCGCCTTCAAAACGCCTATAGGAGTTGTAGAAACGATTAAGGAAGGTGAAGATATTACTCTGGTATCTTATGGGTCAACATTGAGATTGGTAGAACAGGCTGCCAAAGAGTTACTCGAAGTCGGTATTGATGCAGAAATCATTGATGTACAGTCATTACTGCCTTTTGATTTAAATCACGACATTGTAAAAAGTATTGCCAAAACCAATCGTGTTATGGTCATTGATGAGGACGTTAAAGGTGGAGCTTCAGCTTATATCTTGGACCAAATTTTAAATGAACAAAACGCATTTCAGTATTTAGATAGCCCACCGAGAACATTAGCTGCACAACCGCATCGCCCTGCCTATGGATCCGACGGTGATTATTTCTCAAAACCTTCAACTGAAGATATTTTTGAAACTGTTTATGATGTTATGCACGAAATGAACCCTGTTGATTTTCCGAAATTGAGATAAGTTAAATCCATTTAATATAAAGCCTTCTTTTTAAGAAGGCTTTTTTATTTCATTGGTTTGAAATGATAAAAGTCATAAATTGTCCTGATTATAAAACATAAATTTAATAATTACTAGTTCAATTAATCCTTTATGCTCACACAAGATGTTCTTGCAAGTTTTAAAAGACATTCCGATTTGGTCGCCTATTTGACTGAACACAAGGATGACAACTTATTGTTTCAATCTGCCTTAGAAAAGTACGAATACGAAAAAGAGCTATTACCATTGCAAGCCGAACTCGTAGATTTTCAGAGATGGGTTCAAAAAGAAAATAAAAAGATTGCTATCATCTTTGAAGGCAGGGATGCTGCTGGTAAAGGAGGAACTATAAAGCGCTTTAAAGAGCATCTTAATCCAAGGGCCATGCGAATTGTAGCACTCAATAAGCCGACGGAGGTAGAAAAGAATCAATGGTACTTTAATCGCTATATCAAAGAGTTACCCAACGCCGGAGAAATTGTTTTTTTTGATCGAAGTTGGTATAATCGCGCTGTTGTAGAACCCGTTATGGGATTTTGTACTAAAAAACAGTATGATCAGTTTATCATTCAAGTTCCCGAGTTTGAAAATATGCTCTATGAGTCCGGTACTTCTATTATTAAATTCTGGTTTTCGGTCTCTAAAGATGAACAATTGCGTCGCTTTGAAAAGCGTTTAAACAACCCCTTAAAAAAATGGAAGTTTAGTCCAGTAGATGAAAAAGGTCAGGAATTGTGGGATAATTTTACACAATACAAAAATCAGATGTTCTCAAGAACGCACAACTCTTTTTCACCTTGGGTCATCATTAAATCTAATGACAAAAAACGCGCACGTCTAGAAAGCATTAAATATGTACTAAGTTTATTCGATTATGAAAACAAGGGTAATAATTGCAAGTCCATATTGCCAGATCCAAATATTGTGCAACGCTACTTTAGAAATACCATTCAAATAGATCAATAATCATGAGTCCATTAAAGAATTTATCGGAAAAGGAATTGAGTATTATCAATACGAAAAAGGGTTTAGGCGCTTTACTTAGACAAGGGCATTTAGATATCAACAAAACCGTGAGAAATGTCAAATATGAAAGACGTTTAGAAAAACTTCAAGAAGAAATGTTGATTCTACAGCAGTGGGTGGCCGCTCATAATAAAAAAGTGGTTATTCTATTTGAAGGTAGAGATGCCGCCGGAAAAGGTGGTGCTATTCGGAGAATTATTCAGCATTTGCCTCCTCGTGCCATTAGGGTAGTAGCATTACCAAAACCGAATGAAACAGAAAAAGGACAATGGTATTTTCAGCGCTATATCAATCAGTTGCCTAATAATGGTGAAATTGTATTCTTCGATAGGAGTTGGTACAATCGCGCTGTTGTTGAGCCCGTAAACGGTTTTTGTACACAAAAGCAATACGATACATTTATGTCTCAGGTTAATGAATTTGAGAAGATGATTCAGGAATCTGGCATTCACTTATTAAAGCTATATTTTTCTATTACCAAAAACGAGCAAGAACGTCGCTTTAAAGACATCATTACTACCCCAATAAAAAAATGGAAATATAGCGATGTAGATAGACGCGCCTTATCACTATGGGATGAATACACCAAATACAAGGAGCAAATGTTCGAAAAAACTCAGGCTTATGCACCTTGGAAAATTATAAAAGCTAACCGTAAAACAAGTGCTAGGATTAGAGCCTTTGAGTATATTCTAAAAATGATTCCCTATGAAACAAAGGATCTCGAAACCATAAAGCCGAAGACGTTTCGCTCCATTTTAGATGATGCTTAGTCCCTTCTAAATCATTCAATTGGTCTTACGAATACGAAATGAGTCGTATTGATTTTCCTAAATTGAGATAAATCCTATACATTTAGGTTTTATTCCTATAACGATTAATGTTTCCAGATTTTAATAGACATAGTTTGCCATTATTAATCCTTGTCTTACAGGGGATGATATTTGTGGTGCTACTCTTTATAAGGTATTCTAAGAAGCGACAGCTTTCCGATTTATTCTTAGGTTTAATACTACTCCTATCCTGCTACGCCCAAATATGCTATACCGTTGGGTTTATGGGATGGTATAATGAATTTAGAACCACAAAAATCAATTACTTCCTAATCAACATAGCTGTCGGATTGGCCCCATTAATTTACCTCTACGTAAAATCCATAACAACTTCAAACTTTAGATTTAAGAAGACATATTGGTGGCATTTTTCTTTAGCGTTTTTGTACGTATTTTACCGATTGAGTATTTATACTTACGATGCCTTGCAACCGGGATTTCATGACACCCAAAACGGTATCTTAAAAATTGAACTCGACGAAGCGTACTGGCAGCCCATTATGAGCTATGTCGAGACGCCTTTTATGCTTATGTATTTGGCCTTCACATTTCAACTGTTCTATAGTTATAGAAAAAAGATCATTCAATATTTCTCTAATACCTATAAGCTAGAACTCAATTGGATTCTAAGTTTCTTAATCCTTTTTAGCCTATTATTCCTTTATGGCACCATTCAAGATATTATTGGATCGCGGTTTATGGATTTAGGTTATGAACAACGTTGGTGGTTGAACTTGACTATGGCCATTGTAACGCTTTATGTAGGTGTTAAGGGCTATTTTACGGATACCACAAAGCTCAACAAGTTAGATTTTTCATTTTCTCCTAAAACTATAGGTATTCCTGAGGACGCCAATGTATTTGATGAAGAAAAACCAATCTCTGAAGAAGACATTGCTACTGTTAAGCAATTAATGGAAGATGATAAAGTCTATTTAAACCCAGAACTCAACTTATCCGATTTGGCAAAAATGGCCAATATGTCTCGTGGACAACTCTCTGAAATTGTCAACACTGCTTTTGAAAAGAACTTTAATGACTTTGTTAATGGTTATCGCGTAGAGGCTTTTAAAAATATGCTTAAAGAAGACAAGCATAAGCAATTGTCATTACTTGGTATAGCTCAAGAATGTGGTTTTAACAGTAAGGCCACTTTTAATCGCGTGTTCAAAAAACTGACCGACCTCTCTCCTACCGAATATTTAAAAACCCGATTAAATTAACGTGAGTTTGATGTGAAGGCTTAAAAGTAGGTTGTTTTTATCTTAATAAAACAAGACATTGTCACCTTGAGCGCGGTCGAAAGGTCTTTAAAATTTAGTTTCCAAATAGGTTTCGACTGCGCTCAACCTGACATTAAAACATTCATTAATTACAACTAGTATTATAATAAAGTTTTTAGAAACTCACGTTAAATTAAGACGTCTCAAATCGTATTTAGGACGTTCTAGTACGTTATAAGTCGTCCACAGGCAACAAGTATTCGAAATTTGTGTCATCAATTTCTGCTGAATCTATTTCAGTAATTAAAACCCATTTTTTATGACACGAATAAAAACTCTTTTAAAATTAGTAGTAGCACCTGTAACACAAAAACACTGGTTGGCAGATGCCATTTTAGCCATCCCAAGAATCCTATGTGGACTTTGGCTTACAACAATGTTTGGAGCCGATAAGTTTGGTATGCCTTGGACAGCAGATAGTCAAAACTTGAATTTATTTGAAGTATCTGCATGGTTCCCTGAAGATGTGGCATCCTACGGAGGCATCTTTGCTATGGCTCCTGTATTTTTCGCTTGGATGGGAGCCTTTAGCGAGGCCGTAGGCGGCTTATTCTTAGCGCTTGGGTTTAAAACCAGAATCGCTTCATTCTTAATTATGTGTACCATGCTCACGGCCATTTTTATGCAAAAATGGAACCAAGGTCTTTGGGGAATGCTACCGGCCATGGGATTCCTTTGGGTAGCCATCTACAACCTTCTTTTAGGTTCTGGTCGATTTGGACTAGACTATCTAATCAATAAAAAACTAAACTAATATCATGAGAACCTTATTAACAACACTAATGCTAAGCATCGGATTAATGATCCATGCGCAAGACACCATCAAACTTTCAGATTTTGAAAGCATGAATAACATCAACTGGAAAGGTACACTAACCTATAAAGATTATCAAAGCGGCAAACTAACAGATGTAGATGCCACTATGCAATTTAAAATTGACGGTGATAAAATAGTAACACAAGTTCAATACACTTACGAACCCAACAAAAACTATAAAGGTTCAATAAAAATCAAAAAAAATGGCACCTATTTTGGCAACGAAAAGGTATTAAGCTTTTCCGAGGATAACGGCACAAAAATTCTGGTCACCACCTATAGGGGAAAAGACGATAATAGAAAGGCCGATATGTATTTAACGCATACCATGACCGACTCAACCTATTCTGTATCTAAGGAAGTAGTTTATCTCGATACTAAAGAACGCCTGCTAAGAAACACCTATAACTATATTAAAATTAAATAATCATGAAATACTTAAAAACAATACTCATCTGCATATACTTAACATCACAAAGTTGTGTCCAAGAGACCCATACAAAAACCGTGACTTTTAAGGTGGACATGACCGGAGTTGAACATCCAGAAAATGTCGGCATAAGAGGTAATTTTACTTCAAACCCTTGGAATGAAACCGCGTCGCTGACCGATGACAATGGAGATGGTATCTATGAAGGCACATTTTCTCAAAAAACGGCCATTAATGGCATTCAGTTCAAATTTGTAAATAACAACGAATTTGAACTTGAAGGACAAGACAACAGAAGGATTCAGTTCGAATATAAACCCGAAACCATTGTTTATGAAGCTGTATTCAATAATCCCAAAGGACAACAACAAACCATAAACAATTAAAAACGAAAACAATGAAACAGCTATCTATTTTACTAGTGCTCATAACAAACATAGCTATAGGGCAAGTTAAGGGCAACAAAACGATAGTGACGGCTTCTTATGACGTCACAACGATTGAAGCCATAAAGATCAATCTTTATGCTAAGATTACCATAGACCAATCTGCTGAAGAAAGCTTAACGATTACTGCCGACGAAAACTTGTTGGACCTTATAGACCGAGAGATCATTGATGGCAAGTTATACCTAGACCAAAAGGAATGGATATCCCCATCCAAAGACATTATCATCACCATTGGGGCACCAAAACTTAAACGTGTTGAATCGGGAACGCATGACACTACAAAAATCATCAATCTCGACAATGATTACTTAGAAATCATGGCGCCGATCGGCAACATTATTGTAGAGGGTAAAACCAAAGAACTAAGAATCGGCGCTGAACTGGCCAAAGTCAATGCTTCTAAAACCGAAGCAGAAACTGTATATGTAAATCTATGGAGCTGGGGACATGTTTCTGTTAACCCTATCCAAAAACTATGGGCAGACGTGTCTAATGACGGCAAATTAGTTTACCAATCAAAGCCTGAGGAGTTTAAAGTTAAAACGAAAAATGGTGGACAAACATACGCTTCAGAAGAAATGACTAAGATCAAAAATCCCGAAGCCGTATTTATCAATTTTAAAATCCAAAACAACTCCAATAATCGCCATCAGTTTTTCGTGGTAGGCCCAAAACCAGACGGTACCAAATTCAGCTATGGTTTTCCCATGATGCCAAATGCGAAGCGTAGAGAAAATTGGTCTGTGGGCACCAAGGTCTACAAAGTGAATAGCTTGGGTTTTAGAAAGTTGCTCATTACCATTAAAAAAGAAGATGAGGGTAAAGTCGTAGCGCTGTTCGATTAGCCAAAATAAACCTCATAAAACCGTCATAATTATGACGGTTTTTTTATATTTAAAAGTTAATCTATCCTTTATGCTAACTAAATCGGATAAGTCTCAACTTAGAAGTATCATCTTTCGCCACTTAGATGGTATTGCGACAGCAACATCTGCTTTTTCACTTCACAAAAAAGAGGTTTTGAATTATCTCTTAGAAAAAGAAACCGTGTCCATAAAGCAGCTCTCGGATGTTTTTGATGCTAATGAGGGGTATCTCAATGTGGCATTGCGAATTTTATGCTCTCAAGGATGGCTAGAGCAGCATATCGATAATAAAAGAAATACCGTTTCCTATACAACTACTAATAAGTCAAAAGTAGCATTCAAGTGGGTTCATGTGTATTCAGAGGCGGTTACGCTTTTGAGATATTCAGACCGCTTTGCTCAGGACAAAACAATCAGCTTAGATGCATTTGTGGCCTTGGAACGCATTTTTGATAAATTCGAAGCGAAATTTGGCTTGGATATAAGTGATGAAAATTCTATAGAATATCAAATCTATAAACATATAGAAGGCGTTATTGCTGGGCCGATCATTGTACTTTTAGGAGTTAATGGTTTGTTTCATAAATACTTTATGGAAGCTTCGTTTACGGCAGAAGAATACCATAAAGACCCTGAAAGCTTTAAAAAAATATTGGATTTTTTCGCGCACTTAGGATGGTTTAAAAAGAAAAAGAACACGTATCAATTCACAGATAAGGGGCTTTTTTTCGCAAAACGTGCCAGTGCTTACGGTGTTACCGTATCCTACATTCCCACATTTTTACAATTAGATGAACTCATTTTTGGCAATCCTTTAGTCCTTAAAACTAATTCACCGCACGATACGGAAAAGCACGTCCATCGCGAAATGAATGTTTGGGGAAGTGGTGGGGCTCACGCGACCTACTTTAAGGTCATCGACCAAGTGATTATTGATCTGTTCAACCGACCTATTGATTACCAACCTAGAGGTATTCTCGATATGGGCTGTGGTAACGGCGCGTTCATCGAACACATCTTTAATGTTATTGAGCAACAGACTTTAAGAGGCAAGATGCTTGACGACTACCCCTTATTTCTTGTAGGTGCCGATTTTAATAAGGCAGCACTTAAGGTAACACGAGCCAATCTTATAGCTGCAGATATTTGGGCCAAAGTCATTTGGGGAGATATAGGGAGACCAGAGGTATTGGCATCCGACCTAAAAGAGGACTACAATATCGACCTGAAAGATTTACTAAACGTAAGAACATTTTTAGACCACAACCGGATGTGGCAACTACCAGTAAAGGCCTATGATTTCACCAGTCAGTCTTCTGGCGCTTATGCGAACATGGGTAATCGACTGAGTAATAACCATGTGGAAGCCTCTCTTTTAGAGCACTTAATAAAATGGAAGCCTTATGTCGATAAATTTGGATTGCTTATTATAGAACTACATACCATAAACCCAAAACTTGCTTCTGCCAATTTAGGAAAAACAGCAGCAACAGCTTATGATGCAACACATGGTTATAGTGACCAATACATCCTAGAGGTCGATGTGTTTAAAAACATAGCAGAAAAAGCCGGATTACAACCAGACGAAACACATTTTGCTAAATTCCCAAATAACGAATTAGCTACAGTAAGCATTAATCTATTAAAAGGCACCCACTAATGTCAAATCCAACCGAAAATCAAAACAAAGCGCTTATCACAAGGGATTGGTTGGCCATAGAACGTACAAAGCTGGCCAACGAACGCACCTTTTTAGCTTACTTTAGAACCTTCCTGGTAATTCTTGGCACAGGTGTTACTATATTAAAACTTGAATTCTTTTCAGACATAAAGTCTTATGGTATTGTTCTTATTATAGCTTCAGCAATTTTATTATTTATTGGCATTTATAGATTATTTCGGGTCAAAAAAACCATTAGAAAACACTACAAAATAGATGTCAAATAGACTATCAAAAGCAATAATTGTGTAATTATTGTACATTCGTAGGCATATAAAAAACTCACAATTTAAATATCAAAAATGAAAAAAATTTTTCTTGCACTAGTAATCACACTCCCCTTATTGTGTAGTGGGCAAAAAATAAAAATTAAGAAAGGTGTTGTCACTTTTGACGGCAAGGCCGTGGCCAAATTAGATGATGATGTTAGAAACTTTTACAAATTCTCTACGCTTAAGGATGAAAAGGCCTTCGATGTAGAGTTTAAAGGGCTTTCGGCGTCAAATTTGGAGGGCTTTCAATGGTTAGAGTTGACCTCAGCCGAAGGCAAGAAAACGGAAGTTCCCTACGAAGTCCTCATGACATCTTTTAGCTCCACCAAGCTCATCATAAAACTTCTAAGTGCAAAGTACGAATTGATTACCTCCAATGGTATAGATATGGCCAAAGTTGATGCTTTTTTTGCGGTTGAACGTGAAAAATTAAGTGATAAGTATACTAAGGCTGTGGTATCCGCAAAAGCCGATGAGGCCGAACGTCAAAAAACCGTGGGGCGTTTCAACCCTTTTGTTAAAGATGACGGTACCATTCTTTTTGGGGGATCCCGAGGCACAAAAATTGCCGGGAGAGTCACATACGGAGAGAATATCTATTATGTTGTTGATCTCGACGGCATAACAGTAGGTACCGCTAAAGGTTGTTCCACTTGCACAAGTGTAGATGCCAAAACATATACCGATGAAACATTTAAATTCGATTATGGTTCCCGTACGATGATGACGGGTCGTTTTGACCGTTCGCTTGCACAGATTTTTGTCGAAGAACTCTTAGGAAGAGGTTACCAACTGCAAAACGAAGCAAAAGCTTATAAAGCCAAATTGCGTAATGAGCGCATTAAGGTCGCCAAAGCGAATAGTATTAATCTCTATGGTGTGGAAGGTACAGTAACCGATGAAGATGGTAAAACTTACAAGGGTACAGTATATGCTATTTTTGAGAAGCTTCAAATAGACCCTTCCCAACAGCAAAGCGATTATGCCGAAATGAATTCCATAGATAAATTCGGAAAATTCGTTAGCGTGAAATACAGAAACGAAAAGAACAGAGAACGTACTAAAAAATTCTCTGCCAAACAAAAGGTAAAATTTTGCGCTATGGATGAAGGCATTGAGAAGTGCTTCATGGGTATGAAGACCAAGGGAAATGCCTTGAAAAAATTGTCTAATGCCTCAAATTTTGGATTCGACAATTCCTATTTCTATGAGATTATTTACGAAAACAATGGGCATATGGTACTCGCCAAACCGGGTGAAGATGACACTTACGTCTTGAAGTTTTCCGGTAAAAAGGAAGGCTTTATGATAGATGAACGCAAGAACGACAAGATCTCTGCTAAATTGGCTAAGTATGTATCAAACTGTAAAAGTTTAGCTGAGGATATAAAAAATCAGGAATTTGATTTGAGTAACTTGGACAACTTAAAACAAATCGTCAACGAGTACTGTAAAAATTAAAGTTGTTGCTATTAAAAGTTAGAGCGAAGAAGGCCTTTGGGCCTTCTTTATTTTTGTAGAAAAGGGTTTGGCATGAGTTGGTCATTGTTTGTCGAAATTAATTGTAATGCTCCATTTGAATTAAGAGTTTAGCATAAACATTTAAAGATTACTCATTATGAAATTTAAAACATCACTTATTTTAGTTGGATTAGCCTTATTACTAAGCTCTTGCCTTGTTAAATCCATTCAACCGTTTTATACGGCAGATTCGCAATTTTATGATGACCGATTAGAAGGGGAGTTTATCACCAAAAGTAAAACAACCTGGAAATTTATGTCCTTTAAAACAGAATGGGAAAATGACAATAAGGACAAATCAGAATTGACCAAGGAGGACTATGCGCATCTTGAACGTTATAAAAATGCTTATGCTCTCGAATGTATCAGTAAAGATAAGGAAGCATTGTTTATTGCCATGCCTTTTAAAGTCGATGACCATTTATTTTTGGATATAACACCTGTTCATTATGAAAACAGTGGTCTGCATGCCATGGTAGCGCAACACATATTGAATACCCATTCCGCAGCAAAAGTAGATTTTAATGAAGATGGAAGTATTAAACTATCTTGGGTTTCTGAGCAAGTCATTAAGCAATTATTTGAAGAGCAAAAAATACGTTTAAAACACGAAAAAGTTGGAATTGAAGAAGATCTAGTACTAACGGCCAGCAGTGAAGAATTATATAGTTTTCTTAAAAAGTTTGTAGCAGCTGATTTTACTAATAAATGGAGGAAAGACGATATTATCACCCTAAACCCAATTAATGCGCAACCTTAATTTTTATATATCAGAAAAGCGTTCTAATTACCACAGACCACTTTTGTTTAATGGTGGTCTGTGGTCTTTGGCATTCCTAATTCTCTTATTTGTATTTTCAAAGGGTAAAACACCTATAAGCATCGACTTTATATATACGGTGGCATTTATAGTCGCTTTAGCTATACCTGCATCGATTAATTTTTATATCCTAATGCCAAAGCTTTTAAAAAAAGAGCGTTATCTAGCTTATAGTTTATCCTTTGTTTTAAACCTACTAGTGTTTGCCTTCTTAAGTAGTTGGTTATTACAGCCCATTTTAGACTTACTTTTTACAAGCTTTTTTTTCATTTCATACTTGTCTCAAGAAAACATTCTCTTCGTGTTTGCTATTTTCTTAGTCGTCTCCACATTGCTAAAGCTCGCAGAAGACTGGTTCTATTTTAATACGAACGAGAACAAAATATTACGCCTAAAAAATCAACAGATAGAAACGCAATTATCGACATTACGATCGCAAATTAATCCGCATTTTTTGTTCAATTCCCTTAATGTTATTTATGCCTTGGCCTTAGAAAAAAAAGAAGGTATTACCAACGCTATTGTGCAACTTTCCGATATACTGCGCTATGTCATATACGATTCCGACACAGAGCAAGTCACCTTAAAAGACGAAATTAAGTTATTAAAGAATTATATGGCCTTTCAAAATCACCGCGTAAAAACATCTAACGTGGCACGTCTCGATTTGGATATTGAAAACGACGATTTTAAGATCTACCCCATGTTGTTATTACCACTCTTGGAAAACAGTTACAAGCACGGCATTGGTACTGATAAAACAACACCATCAATAACTATTAAAATGTCTCAAAAAGGTTCTAATTTTGAATTTATGATCACTAACCTTAGTTTGAATACAAAAAACCAACTTAAAGATAAATATTCCGGCATTGGACTGGAAAATATTCAGAATAACCTTAGTTTGGTTTACCCCAATCGGCATCAATTAAACGTTAGTGAAACCGACAATTTGTTTAAAGTAAGATTAGCCATTAACAATGACCACTCATAAATCTATTTCCTGTTTAATCATTGATGACGAGCCTTCTTCCCAGCACGTTTTGCAGCACTTTATTGCTCAAACACCTGTTTTGGACTTAAAATCGACCTGTAGTAATGCTGAAGAAGCGTTTAAATATTTACAACTGAATGAAAAGATCGACTTGCTGTTCTTGGATATTAATATGCCCAAACAGTCTGGACTGAACTTTTACAAATCCTTAAAAAATCCTCCGCAAGTCATTTTCACCACAGCTTATCCGCAATATGCCGTAGATGGCTTCGAAGTCAACGCCGTAGATTACTTACTCAAACCTATCGCCTACGAACGCTTCCTCACGGCTATTAACAAAGTACTCCATAGTCATGACCCCAAAGTCCATGACCGTGAATTCATCGTCCTTAAAGAAAATAAGGCACTCTATAAAGTTCACTTTGAGGACATTCAATATATTGAGGCTTTTGGGGATTATGTAAAGGTGCATACGAGACAAAAGACCATAATAACGCATAGTACTTTTTCCAAATTTATCGAAAACTTACCCCACTATTTTCTAAGAACGCATAAATCCTTTAGTATTAATCTTAAAAAACTCAACCATCTCTCAGGTAATCAGATTACTATTGATGACCATAAAATCCCTATTGGTCAGACCTATAAGCAGTCTGTTTTAAAAGCCTTAAATTTGTGATTCATGAAAATAGAATCTATCGTCACCATAAAGAAAGAGCTTCAACACTTACCAAAGGAAGACTTATTAGAATTGTGTTTAAGACTGGGGAAATTTAAAAAAGAAAATAAGGCCCTACTTACTTACCTGCTCTTTGAAGCTCATGATGAAGACGGCTATGTCTCAAGTGTTAAATCGACTTTAGACGAACTCTTTGACGGGATGAATACGGACAGCTATTTCTACATGAAAAAGACCATTAGAAAAATTTTGAGACAGCTTAGAATATACAGTCGTTATTCGCTAAAAAAATCGACTGAAGTGGAACTCCTACTCTATTTCTGTGAACGCCTGAAGACCTTAAAACCATCAATCCATAGAAACAGAACACTTCACAATTTATACGAGCGTCAAGTTACGGCCGTAAAGAAAAAAATAGCGGTCCTTCACGAAGACCTACAGTACGATTATAATTCGCAATTAGAAGAACTGCTGTAGTCATCTAAATAAGCTCAGTGTGTCGCATAGGTCTGTTATAACATACTGAAATAACTTTTCTGCCAAACTTGATATTTATCATAGTATATCTTAACCGTAATTCAGAACTTTAAGAACATTCTAAATTACTGAGTCATGAGAGTTTATTCATTTATTTCCGGCCTTTTATTGGTATTACTTTTTAACTGTGCGGCCACAAGCGAAGTGGTATATGATTACAACATAGAAGTTGATTTTAACCAATATGAAACCTATGTTCTGTGTATTGAGGATTTTGCTGTTGAACATATTAATCATCCCGATTTAGACAATGACGCGGTACGACAATTTATTGGCGATGCCGTTGCTGTAGAAATGGAAAATAAAGCACATAAAACCAATGTTTTAAAGCCACAACTACAAGCCGGTTTTAAAATTTTGATCAGTGAGGAAACTGCTGAATTCAAGAGCTGTGAATATTCAGAACATCTCGTTTATTGGGAAAATTGCACCATACACCAAGAGACCTACGAAGAAGAAACATTAGTGGTTTATGTCGCTGATTTCAATACCAACAGAGTGTTATGGCATGCCTCAATTATTTGCGAGCTCAATAAGTCAAAGAAAAAGCTCAAACCTTATATCGACGGTTTAGTTAAGGATTTGTTTGCGACCTATCCTAAAACTGAAGTGGGGCAACACCCAGATGCGTTTAAGGAAGACCTTCAATGAGCTTGTTTTTTTGCTTTACGACTGCCTTCATACATTTCGTATTTTACCAGTCGCGATTCTAGTTTGGCATTAAAGACTTTTATTTTTCGAGAAGGTCTAAGCCCTATATATTTTAAAGCTTCAAGATTGGATGTAATGAGCCATGCATTGGTATTGGGGTAGCCATGTTTTAAGGTATTACCAATATTGGCATAAAATTCCTCGACATTCAAACTTTCTAGACGTTCGCCGTAAGGTGGATTAAATACCATATGTAATTTATCTGTCCCCGCCTTTTGGGTTTTGAAGAAATCTTCGTGTTGTACATGTATAAATTCGTCCAAATGGGCATTCTTAATATTGGCTTTTGCTTTTCTTATGGCTGATGGCGACTTATCATAACCAATAATCTTGTGATGAAAATCTCGTATTTTCTTTAACAAAGACTCCTCTATGGTTTCAAACAAATCGACATCCCAATCCTCCCAGCGTTCAAAAGCAAACTCCTTGCGCATCAAATTCGGCGGAATATTACAGGCGATCATTGCGGCTTCAGCCAGAATAGTGCCACTACCGCACATAGGGTCCATGAAATCGGTTTGCCCGTCCCAACCGCTCATCATAATCAAACCAGCGGCAAGTACCTCACTAATAGGCGCAATATTAGTTGCTGTTTTGTAGCCTCTGCGATGCAAAGATTCGCCTGAGGTGTCTAAAGAAATAGTACAACGTTGCCTGTCGATATGTACGTTGATCTTTAAATCTGGAAAACGCAGGTCTACATTAGGACGCGTGCCACCCAGTTCCCTAAAGCGATCGACAATAGCATCCTTGGTTTTTAATGCCGTGTATTGCGAATGGGTAAACACACTATGGTGTACTGTCGCATCAACAGCCAAGGATCCCGAGGGTTTAAGGTAATGCTCCCATTTGATATTTTTAACGTTTTTGTAGAGATCGTCTTCTCGCACCACTCTGAAAGAAGTAATAGGCTTTAGGATTTTTATGGCTGTACGTATGGCCATATTAGCCTTGTACATAAAGCCTTTATCTCCGACAAAGCTCACATTTCGGACACCCTTCTCAACCTGCATGGCACCTAGCTGGGTGAGCTCTTTGGCCAAGAGGTCTTCAAAACCAAATAAGGTTTTGGCTACCATTTTAAAATTATTGTCCATGACTTAAATAAAATAACTCAGCGCAAGGCCTTTCAGAATTAATTGAAATAAAAGCAACGCTTTTACGACAGATATCATATTCAAATCTCGTCTAGCGAGCAAATAAAACGCAAATTTAAACTATTTTTGCAGGACGTATTACACTTATGGCAAAATCAACTAAACAATGGTACGCATCGTGGTTCGACACACCTTATTACCACATTTTATATAAAGATCGGGATTATTCTGAAGCGCAAGGTTTTATGGATAATCTTACTAGTTATCTCAACTTACCCGAAGGAGGCAAAATTCTGGATTTGGCCTGTGGAAAGGGTAGGCATTCCATCTATCTCAACAAACTTGGCTATAATGTTACTGGAGTCGATTTATCAGAACAAAGTATTAAACACGCCAAGCAATTTGAAAATGACACCCTTAAATTCGATGTTCATGATATGACCAAGCCCTATCCCGAAACCTTCGATGCTGTTTTTAACCTGTTTACAAGCTTCGGGTATTTTAAAGATGATACTTGCAATCTCAAGACTATTTCTGCCATAAAAGCTGAATTAAATACCTTTGGCTTTGGTGTCATTGACTTTATGAACGTTAACTATGTCATTGATCATTTGGTTTCCGAAGATGTTAAAACCGTCAATGGCATTGACTTTTATCAAAAGCGCAGCGTTAAAGATGGCTATATTGTAAAGGACATTAGTTTTGAGTTTGACGGTGAACACCACGAATTCCAAGAACAGGTAAAGGCACTGACCTTATCGGATTTTAAAACCTTATTTGATGAAGCAGACGTGCATCTCTTAGAGGTATTTGGGGATTACAAGCTACAAAAGTACCACCACAAGACTTCAGAGCGCTTGATTATGATCTTTAAGTGATTGAAGGTATGAACAAGTATCTATTTCCCATATATGCAATTATCATTGGCGTCATCATTGCCTTTTTAACCAAAAGGCAAAAGTCAACCTACACCAAATTGTTATTATCGTTTAGTGGCGCCTTTTTACTGGCCCTGACCCTATTCGATTTATTGCCTGAGGTCTATGAATTCTTGGATGCCAAGCGCACAGGATTGTTCATTATGTGCGGTATTTTATTACAAATCATATTGGAGTTTTTATCAAAAGGTGCGGAGCATGGCCATGTGCATATTAGCGAAAACAATTCTAAATTTCCTTGGTTGCTATTTATCAGTTTGTGTATTCATAGCTTTTTAGAAGGCTTTCCTATACATCAACATAACGATATCGTGTATGGCGTTTTTATACATAAAATACCAATAGCCGCACTCCTCACCTCTTTTTTATTGCAATCTAAGTATATGAAGGAGCAGGCCTTAAGTTTTATTTTGATTTTTACGGTCATGACCCCTTTAGGCACCTTGGTATCTAACACCACATCTATTCCACCGATATATCTTACGAGTATCAATGCGATTGTGATCGGTATCTTTTTACATATCTCTACAACGATTTTATTTGAAACGGGTGAGGGCCATAAATTCAACTTGTCTAAGCTCTTAGCAATCTGTTTAGGAGTACTAATAGCCTACTTTATATAAATTATGGTCAAGTATAAAATCATAATGTAGTATGTAATTTTTAATATATGTTCTCCAAAGAAGAAAGCCGTCTATTACGCCAAGAATTCTGGACCAGTTTTGGAAAGTCCTTTCCCAGAAAATGGCTCTTGTACAATACCAAGATTAAAGGGCTGTCCTTTAAATTTTATTTCGATACCAAATCGGCACTCATCGCCTTAGATCTTGAGGATCATCTAGAAAATCGTATCAATTGCTGGGAAAAGCTGGTCGCCTTAAAAAGTATTCTGCATAATGATTATCTGCCAAATGCCATTTATGAAGAGGAACACTACTTGGACAACGGTAAAGAAATCTCACGTATTTATGTACCCTTAGAAGAAAAGGTCTCTATCCATAACAAAATTACCTGGCAACCGGTCATGGAATTCTTTAATATCCATATGGTATTGTTTGAAACATTTTTTGAGGAATATCGGGATATCATAAAACCTTAGATGTTTAAAACATATATTGACTTCTTGTTTAATATGTAAAAACCATTCAGCAAGAAACATCTTATCCTATTATAAGGTTGTTATAAAGCGAATTATAGAATATATTAGCCTTATAAACGCGTTGACCACATTACCAAAGATGAAAATAATAGATCTATCAAAACCCATACAGTATAATTCATCTGATCCTTGGTTTATGAAGGTGAAAATTAAACACAAACCACATAAAAAGGCGGGGCTATTGTTACGTTTTCTAGGCTTGCCTAAACGATTGTATCCAAAAGGCTTTGTGGGCTGGGCAGATGATACAATCAAAAAAATGGGGGTACACTCTACCACACATATTGATGCACCTTGGCATTACTCTCCTACGGTCAATGGGGAGCGCGCCAAGACCATTGATGAAATTCCATTGGACTGGTGCTATGGAGATGGTCTCGTCATCGATATGACACACAAAAAGGATTTTGACGCGATAACAGTACAAGATATTCAAAACTTTCTAAACAAGGAACAATTAACACTCCAAAAAGGAATGATTGTTTTAATCAAAACAGGCCGAGATATTTACAATGGAACCAAAGACTTTCCAAACAAAGGAACCGGAATGAGCGCCAATGCCACTGAATGGCTCATTGATCAAGGCATTAAAGTTATGGGAATTGATTCTTGGGGTTGGGATTTACCACTAAAGCACCTCATTGAAAAAGCAAAAGAAACCAACAATTCCGAGTTATTCTGGGAAGCGCACTTAGTCGGACAACGAAAAGAATATTGCCATATAGAACAACTGGTGAATTTAGATCAACTTCCATACACAGGATTTAAAGTTGCTGTTTTTCCTCTAAAAATTGTTGGAGCGTCGGCAGCGCCAGCTAGGGTTGTCGCCCTATTTGAATAAATACTAGGTTCAACTTGTCTTTTAAATTTTCACATAACTTGCAGTAACTACAATCACAAAAAATGAAGAAAACGATTACCTTACTTTTATTATTAGCATTAGCATTTACCCATAGTCAAACACAAATTATCAAAAGCAATGATAATGAGGCCAAAAGAAAGATTAATTATGCTTTCAGGACTTCGGTAACTGAAAATGGAGACATTATTAACTTAAGTGTTGGTAAAAAACAAAGCCATTTGTCCTTTAAAAAATACTATACCTTAAGCCTTTTTAATAAGGACATGACGCTTATTAAAGAAAAAGATATATCCAAAGTGTTTAAAGGCTCTATTATGGATATGGAAGTCATTAATAATAATGTGAGTATCATAGTAGCAGAACCTCATGAGCTGAGGATGAAAACTGTTAAAAGGTATTATTGTTCTATAGATGACTTAGATTTTAAAGAACAGGTTCTTTATGAAAGCAATGAGGGAACTAGAGCCTCAAAATCATCTTTTTCTAAAAACAATACTTTTATGAGTCTAATGATAGGAGATAGGAAAGTTAAAAAGCCTAATATTTATTTTACAAAAGCAAAAAAGATCTTATTATTTAGCGATGATTTTAAAGAAAGAATAGAAATAAAAATTGAAGACTTTCATAAGAAAAAAAATGTAGAAATCTCCGATATTTATACTTTAGAAAACGGCTCAAATCTTATTGTTGTAAAAAATTACAAACCAAAGCATAAATCGACATTCTCTTACGATATTATAAAAATAAATCAAGACTCTCAGGATTTATTGAGTATCGACACCCAAAATAAATTTGTTAAAGATCTGAAGTTCTTTATTTATGAAAATCAAATCTATTTAGCTGGTCATTACAGTGATTATTATAAAAAAAATGATTTAAAAGGGTTTTATATTTCAAAACTAAATGTAGCCGATACCGAGCAAGAATTTATTAAAATCAGTCCTTTTAAAAAGGAATACATGACTAAGATGAATCTCAACACTTCCAAAAAGAGCTTTAAACAAATAAACCACCTCGAAATATTGGATTTTTACGTTTCTAATGATTCATATTTTCTGCTCAATGAAGCGAGTTACAATTACAGCTTATCACAAAACCAAACAAGTAGCAATTTTTCAATAGATACTTGGTATTATGGTAATATGGCGGTAAACAAATTTGATAACCAAGGTAATTTGACAAACTTTGACATTACTTATAAAACAATACCCACTAATAATTTCTATCCTATTCAGAGTCCTATTTCAAGCATAAAAAAGAACGATTATATTTATTTGTACTTAAGATCCTCGGTTGAGGAAAAGGAGGGCATCAAAGTATATAAGTTCAATGAAAATAAACCACAAAATTATGAATTTAAGTATGATCTTGAATTGAATAAAGAAATAAATGAATGTACCAATATACCTATGAGCACCATTAATTCCTTCAATTTTAGGAACGACTATTTGATTCTATTTACAAACGAAAGACAGAAAAGGGAACTTGTAAAGATTATTCCAAATTAGATTTAATTATAAACAAAAAATATACACAACAATGGTCATAATTCATAGCGTCTCGAAGTAACAATATGAGGCTATAAGCCTAGAAGTGCAGGAAGCTAATTTATAGATAAAATTGATATACCAATTAATATGAGAGAATATTCTATTCAAGGAGGAGATGAAGGAAGCATACGATTAGATATTTTAAGTAGGACCCTTGAAAAAAGTACGGTAGACTTCTTAAAAAGTGTTGAATTGACAGATACAATGAAGGCCTTGGACCTTGGTTGTGGAACCGGAAAAGTAACTACATTATTAGCTGAAGTTATTGGAGATCAAGGTCATGTTCTCGGGCTAGATATCGACGAACTAAATACGCAAAGAGCTACTAAGGCTGCCAAATTAAAACACATAAAAAATGTCACTTATAAAACTTTGGACGCATACAAATTGAAAAGTAAGAGCAAATATGACCTTATCTATTCACGTTTTTTGTTATCGCATTTGGCAAATCCAAAAATTGTTCTTGAAAATGCTTTAAAAGCTCTTAAATCTGGTGGTAAATTACTCATTGAGGAAACCGATTTTTCAGGGCATTTCAGTTATCCAAGATCAGACTATTTCGATCAATATATCACTCTTTATCAAAATCTACTAAAAAAACATGGCGCAAATGCAAATTTGGGCCAAAGCCTGGTTAAGCTATTAATAGACACTGGTTTTACGGAAGTAAAATTTCAAATATCACAACCTGTTCATAGGACTGAAGAGGGCAAACTAATGGCCGAAATAACTTTTAAGGGCATCTCAAAAGCACTAATGGAAGAAAAACTTATTACCAACGGAGAATTTCTGGAGATTCATTCTGAATTAGTAAAGTTTAGAAAAAGAAAGGATACTATTATGAGTCTTCCTCGTATATTCCAAATAGTAGCTCATAGTCCTTAAAATGTGTTTTAGAAGCAATGATCTGATATATATTGATTAACCATGTGTATAGGTCATGGCAACTATTCCAAATTGAATCGATGCTTTAAAGAATTTTATATCAACTTAATTTTTTTTAACTTCAAGGCTTAACCTTAGGGCAATATTAGTCTGCCATGTAAAATGAGAGTTTCCTTAATCTATTTTTATTTTAGCGTATGTGTCTTTATGAGTGGAACAACTCAAAATGAAGAGCTGTACCAATAAACTTTTGTCGCTTTATGGCTAACAACCTCAATGTGATCGTAAACGAGACCCGAAGCTAGAGTTTAAATGACCAATTCAGAAATAAAATATCCCATTCTTCTTGTCCGTGAAAATGATAATAATCTATACGGGCTAAGCAATGGATTAGGACTAATTTCTAAAGGCGGAGAATCTTTCTATAAAAGATCGATCAAGTTAATTGACCGAGATGGATTAGAATTTAAGCTGAAATCAATTTCAGGTAAGCATAAAGCAAGACTTATAGATTCTATACGTTATTTTCAGCCTATGGAGCAACTAAAATTTGAATTTGAACAAACAGGGCGACTGAATCTAAGCGAATTGAAATTTCAAATCTTAAGGCATGTTAGTGCTAAACCTAAACATTGGATTGCTCTTGGGACCCCAGATATGATAGAAGAATGGGTAAACAAAAAAGAATCGATCCCTGATTTAATTAAAATGTTTAAGTAAAAAATCATGGTCAACACTATCTATAAAGCAAAACATAAAATGAAAAGACTATATATCCTTTTAACTATTTCTCTTTTATCACTTCAAACTGATGCCCAAGAGAATACTCCTTCTGATCCTGAAGCTTATTTTTCGGCGCTAATTGTAGACAATATTGAGCACTCCATAACTTGGTATACCAACACTATTGGGTTTGAAATTTTAAACAAAAACGAATTTCCTGATGCGGGATTTAAACAAGCGAATTTAAAGCGAGGGAATGTTTTAATCGAATTAATTGAATTAGACACAGCTATTTCTGCCAAAGAAGTTATCCCAAATTATAACAGCAAGACAAGACTCATAGGATTTTTTAAAATCGGCTTTTTAATTTCTGACTTTGATCAATGGATGGACTATTTGAATAAGCAAAATGTCGAATTTCACGGTAGCGTAGTAAATCAGCCTGAATCTGATAAAAGAATGGTGATTATAAAAGACCCTGATGGTAATCGCATACAGTTTTTTGAGAAATGAACAGATTCATATCATACGAAGGATTACCAATTCATTCTGGTGGTGCCCATAGCATAAGTAAAAAATCCCCAAAAGTGGGTTACGCCCAGACCTTAGACTTTCTAAACATATTCGCAGACAACACTCAAGCAGAATCCATCGAACTGACCTTGTACGAGTCGGAAAAAAAGGAATACTCCGCTTTGAAATTATTACCTAAATTGACTTTGAAATTTGGTATTCCAAAAACAAGAAATGACGGTTGGTTAAGAACTTGGACCTGGAGCCTGGCCAAAAAGGATATTGAAAAAGGATTCAAGACACTTGACTTAAATAATGAATTACCAGCAAATCCCGCAGGACCAATAGTGCTTAATTTTTGTTGGAATTTCCACTTTAAAGATCCAAATACCAATCGAGTGCTGCCAAATCAAGAGCTCATACCTGAACTGGATTCTAGAATAAAAAACTCTCAAATTTATTTGAGACTGTCCAAAAAATCGACCATATCAGTTTGGTTCGCCCTCCCCTTTGAGAAAATGGGAACCTACGAATCCAAATTTATAAAAGCACTTACATCTCATTTACCATTTAAAACATCAGACAAGCATTGGAGAATTTGGAACAAATCCGATAAGGGGCATTGGACACCGAGAAAATTAGAAATGAACAAGGTTAGGCAAGTCATCGTGCCTTGCATGACAAAACCATTACCTAAACCGTCATCTCATTTATCAAAAAGCTTAAATGTTTAATCTCATTGTTGTTAAATTAGAGGTTTTAGTAATTGCTCACTGATTTGAATGACTTGATTTTGATAATCCGTTCCAGATAGCAATTTTGAGGGTTTAACCGTTTTGCCTTTTTCGTTTATCAAAACTCCATCGGTTTTGATAGTACCATCTACTATACTTAAAGGTATTTTTGCAGCTTTATCAGCAGAAACCATAAAAAAGGCTCCAAACACTTTCGTGATAAAAAAACGAAGATATTTTGGCCATCCATCATGAATTCCAGTATCTACTAATCCTGGTCTTAAACAGTACACTTTTAATCCATCACTTTTATATTTATTATGTATGTCAAGAATCATTGCATCATTAGCCTGTTGAAATTGTTTTACAACTTTAATCGGACTAAATTTTGTATTTTGAAAGTTGATATCCTCGAAATTTATCCTACCGTTTTGACCTGCCCCAGCCATATTTAAAATCATTTTTTCATTTGATTCTATTACTAATGGCAATAGGGCTTTTAGAATTAGATATCGTGTTAAATAACTAACAGCAAAAGTTTTTTCTATACCTTCCTGGGTCAATTCTATCTTGCCAGGAATAAGACCAGCAGATTGATAAAGGAGATCTATGCATGCAACATCCCTTTTAATTCTGGCCAAAACTGAAGATGTACTTTTCACCAAGCACAAATCAGCTTGATAGAAGTGCAAAGAAGCCATTTTATCAATTGTTAAGGCTTTTCGTTTTAGGAGTTCAAACTTTTTCTCATTTCTTGCTATAATAAACAGTTCATAGTTCAGTTTGACCAGTCCTAATGCGACTTCCTTTCCTATGCCACTGGTTACACCCGTCAAAACTGCAATTTTTTGTTTTCGCATCACTTTTATTTTTAGTACATTTCACAAATATAAACCATGGACTATAGTCCATGGTCAAGCTAAATTTAAAAAAAATGAAAATTGGTGAGTTATCTAAACTAACAGGAGTTTCAAGAGACACCATACGTTTCTATGAGAGTCGAGGGATGTTAACCAATATAACTAGGCCTTATGAGTGGAATAATTATAAGGATTATGGGGATAAGAATGTAAAAAGGATACAATTAGTGAAGTATCTTCAACGTTTTTCATTTACCTTAAAAGAGATAAAAGAATTACTTGACCTAAAAGATGCTAACCCAGACCAATGTATTGATAAAACCAAGATTTTAAAGGGCAAGCTAAAAACCATTGAGAGGGAGATTGATGAACTAAAGCGTACAAGAGAACATATTTTGAAAATCATAAATGATTAAAAAACGATAACCAATAAAGGGGATAGTTCATTGCGCCTTGGCGTAATGATATAAGGGGCTTAAGCCCCGAACTGACAAAGTAAATCGCGCTTATGAGATTCATGAGCACTTAAAAAATGGAAGTCAGGCGAACTAAGTCATAGTCAAAACCGTCGTGCATATTAAAATGAAATTATCCAAATTATTCCTTGTTCTTGTTTCAATAAGCAGCTTAAACTGTAAATCACAAAAACAGGTGTCTCGAATTGAAATCGTTCATCCAACCATCGAACAAGAAACAACATCCATCTGGAGAACCATCAATGATATTAGTTTTTTAGAAAAGCAAGGCTATCGGATTAACCTACCAAAGGACACGTTGATCGATGCATTGATTGCGAAATCTAAAAATGGGACCTTTGGCAGTGATGATTTTACGACAATTTACACCTTGATCGAAACCCAATTTTTCGACCCTAACAACTATGCGCAAGCGATTCAAAAAGTTGAAAGTCAGGTTGAACTTATGAATACACTCGTTAATGAAATAGATACCCAAAAAAATCAATGGGATTGGAAATTCAACATGTTTGACACCTACAAAGTCGTTTTTACATTATATGGCACAGGAGGCAGTTACGATCCTGATGAAGGAATTATTACGTTGCTCACCAATCAAAACGGAAAATTTATGAATTATAAACAGCCTGCAAATACGATAATTCACGAAATCGCCCATATGGGAATGGAATATTCTATTGTTCAAAAATATAAGCTTTCCCATGGCCTAAAAGAGCGGTTGGTAGACACATTTGTATATCTTATGTTTAAAGAAGAACTGCCTGAATATAGAATTCAAAGCATGGGAGACACAAAAATTGATACCTATGTAAAAAAGCAAGAGGATATCGCTGCTCTAAATGCAATCATCTCAGAATTTGTAAATCAATAAACTAGTCGCAACAATTTTGTAATCGCTAATAAAAGATGAATAACAAACAACATTTACATATTCTCTTTCTATTGATAGGGTTATTATATGGTCTTCATAGTTGTAAAGATAAAAAGCCACATTCAAAAGTATCTCTAACTTCTCATGACTCTATTTTATCACCTCAACTACTGAATAGCGAAAGAATTAAAATGACATTTGGAAGCTATGGTATCCAAGTCCTCAATAACAGCGCTCAACTAAGAGTTTCTGATTTATACAGCTTGCACGATGATAAGAAAATAACGAGAACTTTCGCCGTTGTTCGTTACCCAGAGCAGATTGACAGTAGTTACCTTAAAGAACATACAAAAATTTTGGAGGGACAGTCTATAGGACGTGTATTTAAACAAGGCCAATGGAACATTGAAAAGAAAAGTTTGTTTTTTGGTGAGATTTTAGCGTCGTCCGATTATGGAGATATCTATAAGCTTATGGGAGATATTGTGCCTTCCAAATTGGCAATTTACACCTATGGATTTCATATAACAAAAGGTCATGAGAACCATCAGTATGCGATTATTTCAGAAGTCTATCATCCAGATTATCTTAGGCTTAATGATCTAAAGACGATGTATCAAGATGCCGATAAGTATTTAGATGAAAGCGTTGTTAGCAATGTATTAAAGCAGGTAAGACGAGAAATGACATCTAATTATTACCCGTTAAGAACTAGCGACTAATTGCCTAAGCAAAGGTATTTTCATAAATTTAAAGTCGATGCAAACCCTCTGCTCCGCTGCAAGAAGCTTTGGATTGTAGGCCAATAAGTTGGTACGTAACCATTACCCACAATTTCATTAGACGTTTATGATAGAAAATAAAGACATAGAACATCTCATCAAAATTGAACTAGAAAAAGCGATTGCTGCATACAAAAACTCAGAACGGTTCACAGAAACCGAAAGTGTATTTAACGAACTTATGAATTATAATTTCGACCGGTACAAAAGAAAACTTAAGAAAGAAATAAAGAGAAAAATAAAAAGAAGCTGGACAAATCCTAAAAAAGGAATCAACCCAGAACTAAAGTTAGATGCATTCTTATTTGAGCACTACTTTCCTGAAGTCAAGGACCATGAAGCGGATATCTATGGTATCATAGACTGGGAAGAAAAAAAGGTGGATCAATTAGTCATTGATATGGGCTATGCCTACGACTTTGCTGACGGCTTGGAACAAGACCCCGGAATAACAATGCAGTTTTACAATCCATTCGTCAAAAATAAACTCGGAAAATCGTATTATAAGGATGGTATACTAATAACTGAGGATACAGAATTAGCTAAGTGTTTCCAATTAAAGGGAATGATTTCAATCCATCAAGCTTTTTATGAATTACATAATGAAAACGCATTCGATAAGGTCCACAAAAATGATGAGTTTTATATTCTGTTTGGAGAACACGATGACGATTGTTACTTGTTATTATCCATCTGAAAACTTTGAGTTATAGTATGAATAATTAATTATGCCCTTTACATACAACAAATCATATACAAACCCCTTATGAACAATTACCTAGCAAATGCTTAAAACCTTTTTCAACTGGAGTACAGGAAAAGACTCGGCGATGGCGCTATACTACTTGCAGAAAAATAATGAGTTATCTGTCGAGCATTTATTAACGACCATAAACAAACATCATAATCGGGTTTCTATGCACGGATTAAGGAGGGAGTTATTTCTAAAACAGGTCGATTCAATCGGTTTACCCTATAGTACTGTTGAACTGCCAGAACAACCTTCGATGGAAGTTTACAACAGGCTCATGGATAAAGAAGTCAGTACGCTTAAAACACAAGGATTTACGGATTGCGGATTCGGAGATATTTTTCTGGAAGACTTAAGAATCTATCGCGAAAAGCAACTCAAAGGTATTAAATGCCACTTTCCTTTATGGCAAAGAAATACCAAGGATCTGTATTTAGAATTCGTAAACCTCGGTTTCAAAGCGATTGTCATTTGTATCAATGGAGAATTACTCGATTCCTCCTTTGTTGGGAGAGTGCTTGACCATAAATTTCTTCAGGATTTACCCGATAATGTGGATCCCTGTGGAGAACATGGTGAATTCCACACGTTTTGCTATGATGGTCCGATATTCTCATACCCAATAGAATTTGAAATCGGAGACAAAGTGTTAAGACAATACAATAGGCCCAATGGAGACACGAAGGATAAAATAAGCTATTGGTTTATAGATTTAGAACATAAAACGGTTCATAACAAATAATTATAACTCACCTGTGGCATAAAGATACTATAGACAAGACCCTCAATATTAACTGAAATGACTATTTACGAAAAGATTTTTCTGAGTGTATATTCGTCCTTTGCAAAAACAAATAGACTAAATCCTATTTCGTCTACAGTGGCAGCACTTTCTACCTTACACGTACTCAATCTAGTGTCATTTGGATTAATCACGGGGTACATTGTTGACTTAAATAGTAAAGAACAGTTCATTATAGTATACTTAGGATTATTCTGCGCTTTAATGTGGATACATTATCATCTATATGCTAATAATAAATCTATTTCCCAAAGAGTAAGTGCATTAGCCCCTAAAACAAGATTTTGGTGCGGTCTTACATTTTTGGTTTATGCCTTGGGCTCTCTTTTTACACTTTTTTGGATCTTGGACGCTCTATGGACGCCATTTATTATTCTGAGTATGATTTTTATTGGACTAGCCTTAAACGCCTACTTAATTAAGAAAGAAAACTGATGTCGAGACCGCGATTTGAAGATATAAAAACCGGAAACGAATTTAATCAATGGTATTGGTTGAAAGACGAAATGATTACTATCTGCAAACTTTTAGAGTTGCCAATAAAAGGTAGAAAATTTGATCTAAGAGATAGAATTATGTACGCTCTTGATAATGATGGAAAACTAAAACCTGAACCAAAAAAACGAAGCATACAATCAAAATTCAATTGGGCTAAGTCTCAATTATCACTCGAAACACTCATTACCGACAATGTATCGTTTGGTCCAAATTTTAGACGTTTTATGAAAAATCAGATTGGAAATAAATTTTCCTGTCATAGCGATTTTATGGATTGGGTGAAGTCAAACGCAGGAAAATCACTATCGGATGCCGTGGATAAATGGAACGAACTCGAAAGAAGAAAAGAGGATCCCAATTTTAAAAGAACAATTGCGGATAACAATATGCTTGCTCAGTATACCAGAGATTTTTTGGAAGATAATAAAAACAAAACTTTAAAAGATGCCAAAAAGTATTGGAATTTGAAAAAGCAATTACCGACCAAAAATGGATTTGTCCGATATGAAAGTTCAGATTTGAAACTTGAATAAGAAAATGACCCTATACGACAATAGCAATAAGTAAAGGCGCACCCGCTTGTCGCTTGGGCAGGGCAGACAGGTTCTCACCTACCCTTCGACAACCTCAACTGACGAGATGATTCCTATTCAGAAATTCAACCTTATTCACTATCTTTCGGTCACGGCAAAACATGGCTCGTGTTTGTTTACGTAGCTCATCATACACAAAACGCTTAGTGGTAATTTAAAAAAAATGAAGAGATTAGAATGGTACAATGAGCCTGACAAATGGGAGATCATAAATGGTTCTTCCTTGTCCATGTTCGTGACACCTAAAACGGACTTTTGGAGAAAAACACATTATGGATTTACTGTTGATGATGGCCCTTTTTGTTATTTGAAAGTAGGTGGTGAATTCGAAGCGAATGTCAAAATTACAGGAGATTACACGAGTCGATTTGACCAAATGGGATTGATGATTCGAAAAGATGAAAAGAGTTGGATTAAGACGGGAGTTGAATTCGTAAATAACAGAATCCATTTAAGCGCAGTTGTGACGCTTAAAATGAGTGATTGGAGTGTTGTAGAATTGAATGAGAACCCAAAATCCGTTTGGATGAAAGTGGTGAGAATCGCAGATTCAATTAAAATTTCGTATTCGTTGAACAATGAGGAGTTTACGATGCTACGTTTGGCGTACTTTCCAGAAAATACACCTGTTAAGGTAGGGCTAATGGCGGCGTCTCCTGATGGAGATGGATTTCAAGCACTATTCGAGAACTTTGAGATTATTCATCTTCCAGATTCAGAACGTAAAAAATGGCTGAAAGATAATGTTGAAAGTTGATGACGCTTACGATTACTATGAACACCAAAATAACTATGGAAAATAAACAAAGAAAAAAAAGCAGTCGTAATTTCTACCTAGGTATTATCGCCGGATTTATTATATATGCTATTATTAAGGAACTCATTTGGCCTATGCTATCCGGTTCATAACAAAATGAAAACCACTTGACCAAATCTATACATATCACAATAAGAAAATGGCAATTATCTGATATTGAAAACCTTGTCCAGTTTGCTAATAACAGAAAAATTTCGGACCATTTAGCAGATGCTTTCCCTTTTCCTTACACCAAAGAATTTGGATTAAAGTTTATCGAACGCGTTTCGAATGAGACCCCTACAAAGTTTTTTGCCATAACGACCAATAATAAGGCCATTGGTTCAATCGGCATATTTCCCGATCAGGATATGTATAGAAAAAATGCTGCTATCGCTTATTGGATAGCAGAACCTTATTGGGGAAAAGGAGTGGCGACAGCAGCCATTGCACAAATAGTAGCTTATGGATTTGACCATCTAGAATTAACTCGGATTTATGCCAAACCGTTCGGAACCAACATAGGTTCGCAACGTGCACTTGAAAAAGTAGGGTTTCAATTGGAAGCAACAATTTCCAAGGCCGTATTTAAAAACGGTAACTATTTGGATGAAAAAATATACGGTATAAGAAAATCTACCAATAACAAAGACGAAGTATAATTAATTACTCCAAACGTGACGACATCATAACCCAAAGTCTTGCAATAGGTTAAAACCAAACAAAAATGAACAAAACTATAGTGCTCTTATTTCTTTTGACCATCGGATTTATGTCCTGTAAAAATTCTGAAAAGGAAATTGACAAATTGGGAATTGCCAAAATATATTATGAGGTTCTTGACCAATCAAATGTGTCTGGAATCGAAATTTTGTTGGCCGATAGTCTTTTAACAAAGGAAACCGAATATAACTATGAACAGACATTTTCCAAGAAACAATATGTTGAATGGTTAAAATGGGATTCGGTATTTGATCCAGCTTATAAAATTCTAAAAATCGAGCAAGACGACGACATTGTAAAAGCTGAAATTTCAAAAATGGATAGAAGAATCACTTTCCTCCACAAAGAGCCAATTGTTACTACCCAAATTATCCGTTTTGACAATGATAAAATAACCAGTATAGAAACAACAAAATATGTGGTTTTCAATGATTCAGCTTTTGTCAAAAAAAGAGATGAACTTGTAAATTGGATTGCCAAAAATCATCCTGAATTGAATGGGTTTATTCACGACCAAACAAAAACTGGTGGAATGAACTACTTGAAAGCGATTGAACTATATGAAAACAAAAAATAATGCGCACCAATAAGGTATAACCACAACTATGGAGAACATATATTTTCAAAAAGAAGCAACTCCAAAATTATCTGAAATCATAAAAGGCTTTTGGCAAATTGATAAAAAAGAAGATGTATCTATTGTTAGAGAAAAAATAATACCAGATGGTTATCCAGAACTCATTTTCCACTACGGCGACCCTTATAAAACGAATATTGATGGCGTTTGGCAAGTCCAAGAACCAAATCTTATGGCAGGTCAAATAAAAAATCACTTTTTTCTAGAGAATTCTGGGAAAAGTAAAATTTTTGGAATTAAACTCCAACCTTGGGGCTTAAATGAGTTATTTGATATTGACATGTCTAAGTTGACCGATAAAGTGGTTGAAATTCCCATTGAGATACTAAGGACACTCGCACCAATCAAAAAGATAGGTACATCTACATTGACCTTTACTGAAAAAGTCTCAAACATCGAAGATTGGTTTGTCGAATTTCTTTCTAGCTTAAATTTAAAGCACTTCAAAGGACAGGACGCGGTCCAACTCATCATTAAAGATCAAGGGAAGACCAATTTAAAAGAGATTCGGAATGACATTGACATAAGCGAACGGTCTTTAGAGCGCTATTTTAAAACAAAAATCGGATTAGCCCCAAAATATTTCAGTAGAATTATTCGTTTTTCCCATATTTTTAAATTGGCCCAGTCGGATAATAAAATGGATTGGTTAGACATCGTCTTTCTTTCTGGATTTTATGACCAATCACATTTCATTAAAAACTTCAAGGAATTTACAGGTGAAGATCCATCAAAGTATGGTTTTGACGAAAAAAATCTGGCCAATTTTTTCTTGAACAGATAAGCTGTCGGGTTCTTACAATACGTCCCTAAGATTTGAATCTACATTTACATCACTAATTTTTTAAAACAAACGTGATGAAAACACTCCGATTAGTTATCGTTTTATTGCTATTAACAACTTATAGCGCTTATAGTCAAAATGCCAATTTACAACAGCTTGAATTTCTAATAGGCATCTGGAAAATAGAAGGTAAAGAAAGCTATGAGTCTTGGGAGAAAAAGAAAGATAAGCTTATAGGACAATCTTATAAAATTAAAAATGGCCAAAGCATCGTAACGGAACACCTTGAGTTGAAAGTAGAAAAAAATCAAATAATTTACACCCCAATAGTTTTAAATCAGAATGATGGTAAAGGGATTCCATTTAAGTTGAAGTTGCTTCAACAGAAGGTATTTTCTTTTGAAAACCCTCATCATGATTTTCCAAAAAAAATTCAATATAAAATATTAAACGCCAATGAATTACAGGTTTCAGTTTTAGGAGATGATGATAAAGGTTTTTCATATAAATTAATTAAACAGTCCCAATGAATAGCATATAAAAAAGGAATCAATTCCTTGCTGAACTATCGCAAAACCTAAAATTAGTTTAATTTTAAACAGCCGGAGTATAGGATTGAAAATTACTGGTGTCAGTTCGATTGGCCTTTAAACTCAAGTCCCTTCTAATTTTCGGTATAAAACAAGAGCTAAAACCGCGAGGTAAAACTTTAATAGTCATGGAGGAATTACAAATCACAACCGATCCAAAAGTAGAAGTTGTTTTCAGTAATTATCCTGATACTGTTCGCCACAAAATGTTGGCACTTCGAAATTTAGTCATAGAGACGGCAAAAGAAACCGATGGCGTCAAAACATTGGAAGAGACCTTAAAATGGGGAGAACCAAGTTTTATAACCAAAATCGGAAGTACCATCAGAATGGATTGGAAACAAAAGTCTCCTGAGCAATATGCCATGTACTTTCAATGTACAAGTAGACTGATGAAACGTTTAAGATGATATTCCATAACACATTTGATTTTGAAGGAAAAAGAGCTATTGTATTTCCTTTAGACCATGAAATCCCCAGAGAAGAACTTAAATATTGTATCAGGGCTGCATTGACCTATCACAAAGTAAAGCACTTACCAACTTTAGGAATATGAAACTAAAATGGTATACAATCCACCATGCTAGACCCAACGACATCATCATTGAAACTTGTGATGAATTAAAACCTTAATAATTAAATGAAGGTAATTACTTGGAAATTACATCTAAAGTCCGATCCCAATGCCATCTTTGATTTACTTTCCACTTCAGAGGGAAGAAAAAAATTCTGGGCCGAAACTGCGACTGAAGACAAGGGCATCATTCACTTCGTATTTCCCAATGGACAAGCCTACGATAGTAAAATTATAAAAGCAATTCCGCCTAGAGCATTCCATCTGGACTATTTTAACAGTTTGGTGAAATTTCATTTAGAACCTTCAGAAAATAGAGGAACTGATCTTATCTTAATTAATGAAAATGTAACCGAAAGCGACTTTCCTGAGGTCAATGCGGGATGGATATCTGTTCTAATGAATCTAAAGGCGGTTGCTGACTTCCAATGCGATTTGAGAAATCACAATCCAAAAAAGACCTGGGATCAAGGTTATGTAGACAATTGATATAAAACTTACTACAACCTGTAATACTTCTTCTCTACTCCAATTTTAATTGCTAAATTTAGTGTTCTGATTTACAGCCGAATCCGACTCAAGTTTGATTCCACACACATTTTTAATGACCTTCCTCGGGATTAAATAAAACAATACGATATGGAAAAAACATCGAACCTATCAATACCTTGGAAGCCCTACAAAAAAATGGCATTCCGTTTTGTTTTCATTTTTTTCATGCTGTTTATCATTTTTGTGGATTGGTCTGTCAATCCTATATTGTCCAAACTCTATTATTATGGGCCGCTTTCTACCGTTTTGGATAACGTTATTTCATGGATAGGGAAAGACCTGTTTCGCATTCCATATATTATTATATCCCCCTATGATGGCGAACATAATGACAGAACTTATGTTTATTTACTTTATTTCGCAATTGTCGTTGTAGCTGTTTTAGGGGCTATGGTTTGGGGTTTGTTCGACAGAAAGCGTCAAAATTATGATATAGCCTATTATTGGCTTACAACGATTATACGTTACTATTTGGCGTTCACCATGTTTCTCTTTGCACTTTATAAATTTTTTAAGCTGCAATTTCCAGATCTTGGATATTATACTTTGACCGAGCAAGTGGGAGATATGTCGCCTATGCATTTGGCCTGGGCCTTTTTTGGCTATTCTTATGAGTACAACGTATTTATGGGCATAGCAGAAAGTGCATCACTACTGCTGTTGTTTCGCAAAACAACTACACTTGGAGCAATTATCACTATGGGCGCTCTAGCCAATGTGATAGCCGTGAACTATAGCTATGATGTTCACGCTAAAATGTATCCCACAGCTTTATTTATTATGGCGTTTTTTCTATTTCTTAAAGACGCCAAACGTATAACACGATTTTTCTTTTCGGGCCAAGCCATTTCTCTCCAAGCAATCAAAGCCCCCGTATTTAAAAAGCGTTGGATGCGTATCTCAAAATTGGTACTGAAAATTTTAATCATCGGCTATTACCTCATTGCTGCTGTCAAAAGCAATATTGATTATAAGAAGCTCACAGAAGAAAGTTTACAATCTAAGTCTGAATATTCGGGAATTTATGATATTGAGTCCTTCGTTGTGAATAAAGATACATTGTCCTTAGAGAATCCTTTGCGTTGGCACCAGCTAATCATTGGAGATAACATACTTGAAGCGGTGCGCTTCAAGGAAGATAGTGTCGCATTCATAAATATTCCGGTCGATAAAAAAGAACTTATCGTATATGGCAATCTAGCCGATTTAGCCGAAAAAACACAAGAGGTTTATAATGAAAAAGGCCTATCGGATGACACATGGATAAAAATGGATTCCATACTAATTGCCCAACAAAAAATAAGTAGATTTCATATAGAAACCTCCGATGCAATGACCCTCAAATTAAAGGGAAGGGTAAAAAACGATTCTGTTTACATTAGCGCCAAAAGAAAATCTTTGGATTTAAATGACTTCAGATTAATGAAAAGACGTTTTCATTGGATAAACGAAGCCAGTTATTTTTATTAATCCTTATAGTCCCAATAAAGCGCTAATTAAAAATTGAAGCACTTCTCGCCTAGCCCTCTATCCGATTAACAAGACAGCCTTAATAAAAAGGCTATTTAATTTAGCAATACTTCGCAATAAAAAGCCTTTAGTTTTAGATGTAGCTTGGCACTAAATTTGATTCCATTTCAACAAACAAAATTTTTAGGATACATGGATATAAAATTAACTTTAGTTGCTCTATTGCTAATAACATTGAGTCAAACATCTTATACACAAGAAAAGGATATAAAAGGCGCTTTAACGGATACGATTTCGATTAAACTGGATAATGTCGCATTCGATGAAGACGCCTACATGAGCATATTAGACTCTGAAAATAATACAATTGCCTACTATGACCGGTTTGAAAATAAAAGTGGTCCCATCAAAGCAGTGAGACTATACAACCTAAAAAAAGAACTAATCTATATTCTAGTGCCTATAATTACCGAAAACGGATATACGGTTCATTTAAGGAATAAAGACAAGTCTAGAGGACTCATTAATCTTACTGGAAAAATAAAAGGTCTAAAAGTGTCTTATCGTTCTGAAGTAGATTATTTCCAACAGCCTTATGATTTTGATTATAGAGTTCGTATGGGTATAGGAAAAGTTAGTGCAGCACAAACTGTAAACTACAATAATCAAGAAGTTATTTCCTATAAAGAAAACGTTTCTGCATTCTCAGGAGTTAAAATCTCACCTTTTGTGGTAAGTAAATCCTTTTATTTAGAACATAAATTAGATGCTATTAATTGGGTGTTAGTTATACAATTGATGAACGAATTAGCATTAGAAGTCTCAAATAATAGAAGGGACAATATAGGGGATTGATATAGCATAGCATTAATCAATACAATTAGAAAAGGCATCAGGCCTAAATCTATAGATGATGAAAAGCGCTCACCAAATTTATGGTGCAATAAGCCGCTCAACCAAAGAATAAACCTCCCTTGCGCCTATATTCATACCCTATAGTGATATATATGGCTGGCTGCTAAATGTAACCAAATCACTTTTTATCTGTACTTTTAATGCAGTACAGTAAATGGTATAGTTTTAAACCATAAAATCCAAAAAAGATAAACCTATGACAAACTATATAGATGGTTTCGTTTTCCCCATTCGGCGCATATATTTAGACGACTATAAAAAGGTGGCAGAACAAGTAGCCGAAATTTGGAAAGCCTATGGAGCAACAGCTTACTTCGAATGGGTTGGTGATGATTTATTTTTAGAAGGTACAAGGTCATTCGTTGAAGCTCTAAATGTAAAAGATGATGAGGCTATTATCTTTGGCTGGGTGGTTTTTCCCTCAAAAGCGATTCGTGAGTCAGCCAACAAAAAAGTGCCTTTAGATCCTAGGATGACAGCATTAGTCGGGCCGTTAGTTAATCCTGAACGATTAATTTTTGACGCCAGTAGAATGGTTTATGGAGGGTTTCAACCCCTTATACAATCAAATGAATAAAAGAGAAGGTAAAACAAGACGATTGCATAGCAGGTCTAGTTTTATTTGCTAACTTCGTGCTTATACAACAAGACATAACCAACCTATTAACCACAATTATCACAGGCAATTATAACTATGAGTTTTTTCAAAAAATTATTTGGTTCAAAAAACAACAAAACTTCTACACCTAACAATAATGAGAGTATTTTAGATATCTATAAAAAAGTCCCATGGATGACGGACATGAGGCTGAAAAACCTAACAATCTGTCTTAAGGGTGGATTTAGGCCCGCAAGTTCATTACCTACAGAACTTGGTAGAGAGCTTCGACCTGCCCTAGAAATTGCCAAACGCTTACATGCCATTAAAGCCTTGGTGTTTTTAGTAAATATTCCCCCAGAAAACGAGAAAGGTCAGAAAATCTTGGATCATATTAGCGAAAATAAGCTCGAAGACTTTATGACAGAAGATGAAAAAAGTATCCTGGACGCTTCAAGGGATAATGAGCAGTTGCGGAATTCAATAGGCTGGAAATTTGAAAATGCCTGGCCACTGGCTTGGTATTTTGGTTACAAGGCACCAGAAATTACAGGAGAAATGATGCCAGGAGAACAGATGGTTGACATTATGACAAATTATACCTGTACACCAGAACAAAACGTCGAAGAATGGGTTAAGACGCAAGACACCATCTCTGATGAAAGCCTCATTGAAAAAGAGGATTTATTCTATTGTGTGCATAATGCCGTTAGAAGTGCGCAGATGGGTCGAGATACTGTCCCTAGTGGTTTTGATCCCATGGGTAATGGCGGCGTGATACACGAACGTAGACATGCTTTAACTTGGATGCTATCTAAAGGTATCAGTTGGGAAGACACCGATTTAAGTACGTAAATAACTGAATCTAAAATTTTGGATCGGGCATAAATCATAGTCAAGACCGTCGGGAACATTTAAATACAATAAATGAAACAGTATTTGTTCTTACTATTTATTAGCTTAATTGCAGTATCCTGTAAGGGTCAATCCAACAGTGAAACGGAAAGACATGTTGGTGGTCCTTGTGAAGATTGCGAAGCGACTTTGGATTACATAAAACTCAATATCGCGCCAAAGTCGGTTGACACCTTGCCAAAGTTTATTGAAAACGAACCGAAAATAAAACTGACAGGTACAGTCTATCACAACGATGGAAAAACACCGGCAGAACATATTTTGCTATACGTCTATCATGTTGACCGTAACGGGGTTTATCAACCAAGCAACGACCCTGTAGGCTGGGAAAGAAGACATGGACAATATCGTGGTTGGTTAAAAACAGATGCGAATGGGAACTTTGCATTTTATACGTTTAGACCAGCACCCTACCCAGAAGTCTCAGAGCCAGAACATATCCATATTTATGTGAAAGAGCCGAATACCATACCATATTACATCGATAGCTATCTTTTTGAGAGTGACCCAACACTGACGGAAGCAGAAAAGATGTCTCAAAAAAATCGTGGAGGTTCAGGAATTGTGCAACTCGAAATGAAAAACGGTATTTGGACAGCACATAGAGATATCATTTTGGGATTAAATATTCCAGACTATGAATAGAAATATTACCTATCAATGGCTATAAGTAATGACCTGTCCATCCTTCCTAAAAGACCATTGATAACTATACAATAAACTAGAAAAAAGAATGTTATTTTTGGACTGTGTTAAGTCGAATTCAAAATAGTATACTCACTAAAATTCTCTGGGGATCCATGGGACTTTATTTGCTCAACATTAGTGTTGATACACCAGACCCAAACCCAGAATACATCCCTGAAGACTTATCTATTAATGACCAAGAAAGCATTGTTGAAATTATCATTGAGCAGATTTTGGGTTTTGAAAATGCCATAAAAGAGTATGACGACCATGATACTGAGGACCACGACAAGAAAAACAATGTGAAGATTGAATTGTTGGTTCTCCAAACCAATACCAACAGTACCAGGCGAAACCAACTCCCCGAAAAGAAAGAAAAATATCCTGACTACGTAGCCCGATTAATAAATGGGTTTAAAGAAATAGATAGTCCCCCACCCCAAGTTTGATTTGTTTTTATAACCCTTTTATCTACCCTTATGACCAAATGGACATGAGGTGATTCTTAATACTTAAAAAACAAATCAAATATGAACATCAAAACAATTATGATGCTAATCGTTGTATTGGTATCATTCACATACAGTTTCGCTCAGATAACTGATTCTGAAAAAGACAGCCTTTATATTCAACAAATTGAAGACCATAAAGAACCCGGCAAAGTTTTGCATGCCGAACCACTATACATTGACTTAATCCGTGATTTGGGAGCCCGAAAAGGTGAAAAGGAATGGAACATAGGATTAGGATTGACCGATAATCTAAAATTCGACTCCTATGAAGCTCTGATAGAATACGAGTGGGCTCCTATTGATAGATTGGGTCTGGAAGTAGAATTACCTTTTACGTTCTACTCGCCTGTCAACGGAGCGGAAAATAATTCTGTCTCATCCCACCAATTAAACAGTATAAAAATTGCGGTTCAATGGTCATTTTTTGTTAATGAACCTATGGCCACTTCAATGGCACTTGGATATATAAATGAATTTGAGCTTTCAGACTTTAGAAACTTTGGAAAGCCCTTAATCAAAGGTAATGTTTACAATCCGTTCTTAGTAGTAGCCAAACGTTGGGGAAATAATTTTCACTCTTTGATATACACAGGACCAATGATTGAACAGAATTTTAGTTCTCATAAGTTTCACACCAGTTATGACATCAATACCAGTTTTCACTATATGATTTCAGGTACAAGAAACTTTATCGGAATTGAATTTAACAAGACCATCGAAAATGAGGACTTTGATATGACAATGCGACCCCAAATGAGGTTAGGCATTGTCGACAATTTGTTGATTGGGATTGTAGCAGGGATTCCCTTCAGTAGAGAAAATGAGAGATTAAGCTCTTTTGTTAGGCTGATATGGGAACCTGGACACAAAAAAAAGTAAAGCACTTACCATAACAGTGTATAACCACAATTTGATTTGCAAAACATAAGTTACCGTTGGTGCTGATAAATCTCGCAAGCTCGGTTTACTACCGCTTACTCTAGGTCAGCGGCTGTATCGGGCTTGTCGAGATACTTGAGACCGCTACTGCTAAAAAGGCTTGATCTTTCCGGTTAGAATTCGTTGCAAATAACTATCTTTAGAAAGATAACAGCAAAACGCTTAAGTACTATTCTAGACACAATCATAAACGATATAATATTAGCCAAAATCTTATTAACTATACCACATTGCATCATGATTAAAAAAACAAATACCAATAGACGGCAGTTTATTAAAAACACAGCCTTTCTGACTGCTGGGGCGATGTCACTCCCGCTTATGAATTTTGCAGAAACCGCACCAATAACAACATCAGATAGTATTTATTTAATCGGTCCTCAAGACGGTTACTCGCCTCATGTTGGAGCGCTTTTATCCACCATGACCATGATGAGACAGTGGGTCATAGATACCGTTAAGGATTTAACCATAGCACAGCTAGACTTTCAAATCGATGAGCAATCCAACTCCATAGGAGCCATGCTCTTACATTTGGCCGCTACTGAAAAATATTATCAGCTAAACACCTTTGATGAGCTGGCATGGGGCACTTGGGACGAAGCCATAAAAAAAGAATGGGATGTACCAAGCATGCTTGGAAAAGAAGGGCGACAACAGATTAAAGGTCATGACATCAACTATTATTTAGCAAAGCTCAAAGACGTGAGAGCTGTTACAGAGAAAGAATTTGCTAAAAGAGATGACGATTGGTTAATGAAGTCGGAGCCATTTTTTCAAAACAAGCCCACAAACAACTATTGTAAATGGTTCCATGTCTGTGAGCACGAATCCAATCACAGGGGTCAAATGAAATTTATAATAAAAAGGTTTCCTGCTTAATTAGTAATTATTAAAAAATGGAACAACGATTAACCATTATTACTTTAGGGGTATCAGACCTAGAAAAAGCAACGGATTTTTACGAATCAAAATTCAATTGGGAAAAGTCAGCAGCAAGCAACGCCCATATTTCATTCTTTGCGTTAAACGGTATTTATCTGTCCCTTTATCCAAGAAAAGCATTAGCAGAAGACGCCACTATCGATTCAGAAGGCCATGGATTTAAAGGGTTCACCATCGCTTACAATGCCCGATCAGAAAACGAAGTCGACCAATTAATTGAAGACTTAAGAAGCAAGGGTGTTGAGATTGTCAAAGAACCTCAAAAAGTCAGTTGGGGAGGTTATAGTAGTTACGTGTCTGATTTAGATGGCCATTTATGGGAAGTAGCTTTTAACCCTTATCTCGAACTAGATGACAAGGGTAATATTAAAATCTAAGCCTATGGATTTCATAAACATAAGAAAGCATAAAGAATGCACCCAGATATAGTAACATTTAATAAAAGTCAAACAGACCAAGACCAAGAAATATGTGACCGATTAGCCACGTATTTGGATGAACTATTGCCCGAAGCAGACCGTAAAATTTGGCATAGACATCCCGTTTGGTTTCTTAACGAAAACCCAATCGTAGGTTACTCCAAGCTAAAAGCTGGCATACGATTGATGTTTTGGAGTGGTGCAAGCTTTGAAGAAGAAGCGTTAAAACCCGGCACTGGTAAGTTTAAAGATGCCTCCATCATCTTTACATCTGTGGGTCAAATTGATCTTGAAAAACTTAAACGCTGGGTGGAAAAATCCAAGGCCATTCAGTGGGACTATAAAAATATTTACAAACGTAAAGGAGTCTTAGTACGACTAAAATAGAAACTACCATTCTAATAAACCATCAATATATGAATTCGATTAAAACCATTATAGAGCAACTCGATCTACAGCCACATCCCGAAGGGGGTTATTTTAAAGAAACCTACAGAAGTGCTGGCGTAATAAAGCCAGATAGTCTGAACGCGAGCTATAATGGCGAACGCAGTTATTCGACCTGTATATACTTCTTATTGACTTCAGAGAGTTTCTCAGCGTTGCATCGTATTAAACAAGATGAAATTTGGCATTTTTACGCGGGCTCCCCTATTCGATTGCATATGATATCCGAGTCTGGTGAACATACAGAACATAGCATTGGAAACGATTTTAGTAAAGGACATGTTCCACAATTTGTTGTGCCTGGTGGCAATTGGTTTGCCGCTGAAGTTATAGAAAAAGAAGCCTATGCTCTTGTCGGTTGCACCGTATCTCCTGGCTTTAGTTTTGAAGATTTTGAACTAAAACCTAGAAAGGACCTTACGGAACTATTTCCTCATTTAGAAAGTATAGTAGCTAGACTTACGCATCATTAAAAACGAGTATTATGAATCTTGAAAACAATAAAAAAAATGCGATCGCCTTTTATAAAATGGCCTATTTGGGCAATCCTGTTAAAGCTGTAGAAAAATTTGTAGGTGACGTCTATATACAACACAATCCATTAGTTGGTGATGGCAAACAACCTTTTATCGACTATTTTGAACGTATGCATCGTGAATATAAAGACAAATCCATAGAATTTGTTCGGTGTATTGCAGAAGGAAACTTAGTCGCCCTACATACACATCAAATATGGCCAGGCAATGATGAATATGTCACTATGGATTTTTTCAGATTTGATGATCACGGAAAAATTGTGGAGCATTGGGACGCCATGCAACAAATACCGGAAACTTCTGCACATCAAAACACCATGTACTAATGAAAGTCACGCAACACATTGCTAAAAACCTGCACCAGGTCTATTTTGGTGGTAATTGGACAGCCTCAAATCTTATGGATCAACTCGATGGTGTTTCCTTAGAGATGGCAACTAAAAAAGTCAATGATTTAAATAGCATTTTGGCCCTAACCTATCATATCCATTACTATTTAAAAGGGACTATGGAGGTCTTAAAAGGGGGAGATTTAACCATCAGGGATAAGTATAGTTTTGACCATCCACAGATTCAAAATGAAGCAGAATGGCAGGCATTCTTAGAAAACATCTGGGAAGAAGCCAAAACATTTATCGCCTTGGTCGAAAATTTACAAGACGATGTGCTCAATAGATATTTAGCTGAAGAAAAATACGGTACTTACTATAGAAATCTAGCTGGAATCATAGAACATGCGCATTACCATTTGGGGCAAATTGCGATAATAAAAAAAATGATAGGGTCTTCCTAAATCACATGATTAAAAATCATAAAAAAGTGGCATATAGCACCCCCCAAAACAAATAGATGCCAAATCACATGATTGTAAGGTATGCGTTCTATAGCATAGAAAACAATGCCGACCGTATAGGATAGGCCTCCGGCAAATAACCATAGGACCCCATTAGGACCAATAGCATTGGAGAGTTCGGAAAAATCAAAAACAATCAACCAGCCCATAACTAAGTACAACAAGGTTGAGAAGAGTTCAAATCTGCCCGTAAAAAAGAGTTTTAAAACTACACCAAAAGCCGCAATTCCCCAGACCGTCCAAAACAAGGGCCAACCCAAACTATCTCTGAGTACTATGAGTAGCACAGGCGTATAAGTTCCTGCGATTAACAAATAAATACTAATATGATCAAAGATCCGAAAATAGTGCTTTCGCCGCTCCCCTTTTACGGCATGATAAAATGTCGATGCCAAAAACAAAACGATGATGGAGATACCATAAATGATAACGCTAAAAAGGCTCCAAGGTTTTGTGGTATTATCAGAAAAGACAAGGAGTAAAACCAAAGCTGCTATTCCCAAGGCGGCCCCTATACCATGAGACCAAGCATTTAACTGTTCTTCGAGTTTGGTTTGCTTACGCATTAATCCTTGGCTTTATCGCGATTTTTTTTCGGTTTGCCCCATTTATCGACACAGGCATAAAAATCAATATCAAAAGCTGGTTTTTGACGATCCAGTTGCAGGTTTTGAAACGCACGCTGTAAAATATCTTCAATTAAATAGTCCTCTTCCTCATCAATCGGGCTGAATTCTCTTTTTAAGGAGATATCGAACAAGTTTGCCGTATTGTTAAACCAAAAGGCGCGCCAGCCACTGCGCAATTCTTTAATCAGCTGAAAGGTCGTTTTCCCTGTTTGTCTATGAATAAGCTTTACGAGAATCTGTCCCTCCGTTTTGGTCAGTTTTTTGAGTTCTTCTGAGAACTCATCTTCAATATACCTTTGGATCACTTTAGCATAACGCTTCCTATCACGTTTACGTTCTAAGGTCGCCAAGCGCTTTTGCAAAGTTTCTAAACGCTCCGCAGCCAATTTAGCATAGGGATACACTTTAAGCGTCTTACGACGAAGAACAATATAGCGAATGCGCTCTTCCCTATTGCTGAAGCTAAGATTGGGCAATACCAAGACCTCATCTAACTCCACCTCAGTAACAGCTATAGAATCCCCTTCAATAATCATATAATGTACCTGGGTAGTGTCTTGCTTTACTGGGTTTTCCTGAGCAAAGGTCAATGCAGAAATTAATAATATTATGTACCTAATATACTTCATATCTAAAACCACTTCTAAAATCGTTCCAAAGAACCATTTATAGCGCTTTCAAAATTAACAATTATTACAGGCTATAACCCTAAATTCCTATTAATATTATTATTTTTAAACAAAAATTTTATAAATGGCAAAAAAGCAATTACTTACAAAAAAGTCGATGGACTTTTTAGAGAAATATTTAAATAATGCATCACCAACAGGCTACGAATGGGAAGGGCAAAAACTATGGATGGATTATTTAAAACCCTATGTCGATGAATTTATTACGGACACTTATGGTACTGCGGTCGCTGTTATAAACCCTAAAGCTGCATATAAGGTGGTCATTGAAGGGCACGCCGATGAAATCTCTTGGTATGTCAACTATATTTCAGAAAAAGGCTTGTTATATGTCATAAGAAATGGTGGTAGTGACCACCAGATCGCTCCCAGCAAAGTGGTTAATATCCATACCAAGAAAGGGATTGTAAAAGGTGTTTTTGGCTGGCCAGCGATCCATACTAGAAACAGAGCCAAGGAAGAACCACCAAAGCCTGACAATATTTGTATAGACATTGGTGCAAAAGACAAGGCCGAAGTTGAAAAAATGGGAGTCCATGTGGGCTGTGTCATTACTTATCCCGACGAGTTTCATATTCTTAATAAAGACAAGTTTGTTTGTAGAGCATTAGATAATAGAATGGGAGGATTTATGATTGCAGAAGTAGCGCGCTTACTGCACGACAATAAAAAGACCTTGCCCTTTGGGCTGTATATTACAAATTCTGTACAAGAAGAAATCGGCCTACGCGGCGCCGAAATGATTACCGAAACTATTAAGCCAAATGTCGCTATCGTTACTGATGTAACACACGATACTACAACGCCGATGATCGATCAAAAGAAACAAGGTTATGCGGAGATTGGCAAAGGCCCCGTAGTGGCTTACGCCCCAGCGGTACAACAAAAATTGCGCGATTTAATTACCGATACCGCAGAAGAAAAGAAAATCCCATTTCAACGTGCGGCATTATCAAGAGCGACGGGAACGGATACCGATGCCTTTGCTTATAGCAACGGCGGTGTAGCTTCGGCCTTAATTTCCCTACCGCTTCGTTATATGCATACTACAGTAGAAATGGTACATAAAAGTGATGTGGAGAATGTGATACGACTGATTTATGAAACGCTGTTGAAAATCGAAGACGGAGAAACATTTAGTTATTTTGAATAATTAATTCCCACGTATGTGGGAATCTTTTTTATGGATGAGTATATCGATATTGTAACTCATGAAGGCCTTCCCACAGGGAAGAGAGCTCTAAAATCCGAAGCACATAAACAGGGTTGGTATCACAATACCATTCACCTATGGTTATACACCAAGGATGGGAAAATCCTATTGCAACAACGTTCGCACAAAAAGGCCATTCATCCCCTACTTTGGGATGTTTCGGCAGCTGGTCATATCGATGCAGGAGAGACATTCGTAGAAGCGGCCCTTAGAGAAACCAAAGAGGAAATCGGGTTACAATTGCAAGCCGAAGATCTGACTAAAATTGGAGTACAGTTGCATGAAAGCTCTTATGCGGATGGGGCTATTCAAGATAATGAGTTTCATCAGGTGTATATAGCAGAATTAAAAGTAAGGCTTAAGGATTTAATCCCTCAGGAGGATGAAGTTGAAGCACTAAAACTGGTGACATTCAAAGAATTTGAAACACTTCTGGAGCATAGCGCATCCAATCATCACTTTATTGCGACCAATAGTGATTACTATAGGTTTGTTCTAAATGCCATTAAAGAAAAGCTGAGCTCATGAATTTATTACTGATGGCCGTAGCACCGGTAATGGTGATTATTGTTTATATCTACTTTCAGGATAAATATGAGAAAGAACCTATCGGTTTGTTGATAGCCTGCTTTTTATTTGGTGCTATCGTCAGCATTTTAATTGTGACGTTACTTTACATATTCACAGGTCAATTTATCCCGATTACTGATCCGTATAGCATTTGGCAGCAGTTTATTCAGGCCTTTGTGGTTGTCGCCCTATCCGAAGAATTTAGCAAGTATGTCATTGTAAAATATTTTGCACAACCCAAAAAGGCATTTAACGAGCCATACGACGGCATTATCTATGCGGTCATGGTATCTATGGGTTTTGCCTGTACAGAGAATATAATGTATGTCTTACAAGGCGGTATGGAAACTGCAGTGCTTAGAGCGTTTACAGCTGTTCCTGCCCATGCGACCTTCGGAGTTTTAATGGGCTACTACATGGGCAAGGCCAAATTTTCGAACCGTCGGTTTAAGCTCAATATGGCCGGTTTATTTTTGGCCGTACTTTTCCATGGAGCCTATGACTTCTTCTTGTTTATACGATTTATCCCCGGTATCTCCACAGGCGCATTTATTTCTCTATTAATCGCTATCATTTTGTCTCGGAAAGCTATAAAACGTCATCAGGACAATTCTAATTTTAAATCTTAGTAAAGGCTTTTCTAAACATGATTTATTTCATATTTTAGGACCTCTTTATAATCTAATTTAGCCAAAGTTTAATAACCACATCTATGTATAAAGCAAAAGTTAATGCGTCTTATGAGTTTGATATAAACGAAGCCGCACTTGAACAACTTGATGCTGTTGAAACATCGACAAATCAGTATCATATCCTTCACGATAATGCGTCTATAAAAGCCAAAATTTTGGATACCGACTTCAACAAAAAACAATATCGCATAAAAGTTAATAATAGTATCTACGAAGTTGCTATTAGTGACACCTTAGACCAGCAGATCGCCGCTTTAGGTTTCGAAATTGGGTCTTCTAAAAAAGTTAGCGATATCAAGGCGCCTATGCCAGGTTTAATTCTCGAAATTAACGTAAAGGAAGGTCAAGAGGTCAAAGAAGATGATGCCTTGGTGATTTTAGAAGCCATGAAAATGGAAAATGTGATTAACTCACCACGAGAAGGGGTTATTAAATCCCTAAAAGTAAAACAAGGTGATACGGTTGAAAAAAATGCACTCTTAATCGAATTCGAATAATATGATGCGTCACTTCGAGTGTTTTGTGAAGTATGAACAAAATGCCCGCCTGTTCTTCAGGCTGGTATCGAGAAGTTCTCGATAAAATGTTTTATCAAAAATCACTCGAACTGAACACAAAAGAAACTTATATGAAAAAAATTCTAGTAGCCAACCGCGGGGAAATTGCCATTCGTGTCATGCGGACTGCAAAACAAATGGGTATAAAAACTGTAGCGGTCTATTCTGAAGTAGACAGACATGCCCCACATGTAAAATATGCCGGTGAAGCCGTTTGTATAGGTCCTGCACCATCAAGCGAATCCTATTTGAGAGGTGATAAAATTATTGAGGTTGCCAAGGCTCTGAATGTAGATGCTATTCATCCGGGCTATGGGTTTTTAAGTGAAAACGCAGACTTTGCCGAATTGTGTGAAGCTAACAATATTATTTTTATAGGTCCTCGATCCAAAGCCATCAAAATGATGGGCGATAAATTGGCAGCTAAAGAGGCGGTTAAAGATTATAATATTCCGATGGTCCCTGGTGTTGACCATGCCATCACAGATCCAAAAGAAGCTGTGGAGATTGCTAAAAGCATCGGTTTCCCGATTCTTATTAAAGCAGCCGCTGGTGGTGGTGGAAAAGGTATGCGTATTGTAGAGAATGAAAAAGATGTTGAGAGCCAGATGAAACGGGCCATCAGTGAAGCGACATCAGCTTTTGGTGACGGTTCTGTTTTTGTTGAAAAGTATGTCACGTCACCACGACATATCGAAATTCAGGTTATGGCCGATATGCATGGCAATTACCTCCATTTCTTTGAGCGCGAATGTTCCATTCAAAGACGTCACCAAAAAGTCGTTGAGGAAGCCCCTTCGGCTATCCTTACCCCACAACTACGAGACAAGATGGGACAAGCGGCTATTAATGTTGCCAGATCCTGTGATTATGTCGGTGCAGGCACGGTAGAATTTTTGATGGACGCCGATCATAACTTCTATTTCCTCGAAATGAATACGCGACTTCAAGTAGAACATCCTGTGACCGAGTGGATTTCTGGTGTCGACTTAGTGGAATTACAAATCAAAGTGGCACGTGGAGAAGAATTGACTCTGAAACAAGAAGATCTTAAAATAAATGGACATGCGCTTGAACTTCGAGTTTATGCAGAAGACCCAATGAATGATTTTCTGCCTAGCGTCGGTAACTTAGAGGAATATCAATTACCAACGGGCGAACACGTCCGTGTTGATAATGGTTTTGAAGAAGGCATGGATATTCCGATTTATTACGATCCAATGCTATCCAAGCTTATTACTTATGGCAAAACTAGAAGTGAAGCTATTGAATGGATGATATACGCCATAGATAATTACAAGGTGAAAGGTGTAAAAACCACATTACCTTTTGGCCGATTTGTTTGCAAACATGAAGCCTTTAGAAGTGGTGATTTCGATACGCATTTTGTAAAGAATTACTATTCCCCTAGTATCGTTGAAGAAGCCAGTGAAATAGAGGCCGAACTAGCCGCTAAATTGGCTCTCAAAAAATACTTGGAAGATCAAAAACTATTAAGACTACCTAATTAAGATATTATGGACGCTAAAATAAAAACACTAAATGAAAAAATGGCCTTATCGAAATTAGGTGGAGGTCAAGCGAGAATCGATAAACAACATCAAAAGAAAAAACTGACCGCTAGAGAACGTATTCTCTATCTATTGGATGAAGGTTCTTTTGAAGAAATCGGGGCCCTAGTGACACATAGAACTAAAGATTTTGGCATGGAAAATCAAAAGTTTTATGGAGATGGTGTCGTAACCGGCTATGGGACTGTCGAGGGACGTTTGGTTTATATTTTTGCTCAGGATTTCACGGTTTTTGGTGGTTCATTATCCGAGACCCATGCCGAAAAAATCTGTAAAATTATGGATATGGCGGTCAATGTAGGCGCGCCTATTATTGGATTAAACGATTCAGGTGGCGCACGTATTCAGGAAGGTGTGCGTTCCTTAGGAGGTTATGCCGATATTTTCTACAGAAATGTACAGGCCTCTGGTGTTATACCACAAATTTCGGCAATTATGGGTCCCTGTGCTGGTGGCGCCGTATATTCGCCAGCCATGACGGATTTCACCATCATGGTACAAGACACCAGTTATATGTTTGTTACCGGACCCAATGTGGTAAAAACCGTGACTAACGAAGAAGTGACCAGTGAAGAACTTGGAGGTGCAAGCGTGCATTCGACCAAGTCTGGTGTAGCACACAAAACCTCAGCCAATGATGTAGCGTGTTTAGAAGATGTCAAGAGATTATTGAGTTATTTACCACAAAGTAATCGAGAAAAGCCTGAGGACATCGCGTTTGACTTAAAGGATGAAGTGCGAGAGAGTTTATCCGATATTGTCCCAGATAACCCCAATAAGCCTTACGATATGCATAGCGTTATCGAAGGTATTATCGATGAAGACTCTTTTTATGAAATCCATAAAGACTATGCCGAAAACATTATTGTAGGCTTTGCCCGACTTGGAGGAAAGTCGATAGGTATTGTCGCTAATCAACCCATGTTTTTAGCAGGGGTTCTCGGCGTAAAGAGTTCAAAGAAAGCAGCGCGATTTGTTCGTTTTTGTGATGCCTTCAATATTCCATTATTGGTATTGGAGGATGTTCCAGGCTTCTTACCAGGCACGGACCAAGAATGGAACGGTATCATTGTACACGGTGCAAAATTATTATATGCCTTCAGTGAAGCCACAGTGCCTAGGGTAACGGTCATTACGCGAAAAGCTTATGGCGGCGCCTATGATGTGATGAACTCCAAACACATTGGTGCTGATATGAACTTCGCTTGGCCCAATGCCGAAATTGCTGTGATGGGAGCTAAAGGTGCTGCAGAAATCATCTTTAAACGAGAAATTACAAGTGCAGATGATCCTGAAGCAAAATGGAAGGAAAAAGAAGCAGAATATGCAGAGCTTTTTGCCAACCCCTACAGTGCTGCCGAACGCGGTTATATCGACGAGGTGATTTTGCCAAAAAATACTAGGCGTAAATTGATTAAGGCCTTTAGTATGCTTGAAAATAAGGAGGTCGCCGAACCTAAGCGGAAGCATGGCAACATCCCACTTTAATTGTCAAAAGTCACATAAAGAAGCATGATTAGAGCTAAGGCTATTATACATAGAAACCATATAACAATGCGACCTGCTAATGCTCTTTCATTATTAAATGCAATACATCATTTACGGTGATTTAAATAAATAAAGTGTATTTAAAAAAACTGCTTTGTAAAATTATTACAAAGCAGTTTTTTTTAATGTTGAAATACGGTTTAATTAGGCTTCACAACTTGCACACTCTTTTTTCTGTCTAAATTTTTGTGCCGCATTCATGCTATGCTGATAATACAATGATTTTAAGCCCAATTTCCAAGCGGTGACATGTATCTTATTAATCTCCTTTACAGACATATCAGGATGTACGATGATATTGACAGACTGTCCTTGATCGATATGATTTTGTCTGTTGGCTGCCTGATAAATGATATCCAATTGGTCAATCTCGGAATAGGTTTTAAAGACTTCCTTCTCTTCTTCGGTCAAAAAGTCCAAATGCTGAACAGAGCCATCATAATCTCTAATACTTCTCCACACTTCAGGTGTATTTTTCCCTTTTGACTCTAGGAAATCAACTAAATAAGGGTTCTTGATTGTGGTTTTTATTTTTGCAATGTCCTTGACGTAGATATTAGACCAAATCGGCTCAATACCCTGTGACACCTGACCTAAAATAAATGCTGAAGAGGTTGTTGGGGCAATAGCATTTAAGGTTGCATTTCTCCTGCCATAACCTTTTAACACTTTTGGTTCGCCAAGTTTTTCAGCTAATTCTTCTGACGCTTTATATGATTTTTCTTTAATAAGTCTGAAGATTTCACTGTTTAAATTAAAGGCTTCCTGACTATTGAATGCTAACATTTTAGATTGTAATAGTGAATGCCATCCCAATACACCTAAACCTAAGGCCCTGTTGTCTTTTGCAAAATTATAAGCACGCTCCATAAATAAAAACGTCTGTCGATCATCTCGATTTGGAGAGTTTTTGAAGGTTTCTAATTTTTCGGTGAATTCTGTAATAATAGCATCCAAGAAATACACCATAGTTTCTACGGCATCTGTATCTTTCCAGTCGTCATAGTGTAGCACATTTAAGGATGACAAACAGCATACAAATGACCAATCGTCGCTGGAAGGCAACATGATTTCTGTACATAGATTACTAGCGTAAATAGGCAGCTTTTTATCTCGATATACATCGGCTGCACCATTATTAGCATTGTCTGTAAAGAAAATATACGGATAACCCATTTCGCCTCTGCGCTGTAGCACTTTTGCCCAAACCGTTCTTTTTTCCACATCACCATCAATCATCTCTTGCATCCAATCATTGGTCACGGTAACTCCATGCGTTAACTCCTGAATTGGATTGCCCTCAGTACCTATTTCCAAAAATTCTAAAATATCTGGATGGCTAATTGGCAAATATGGTGAAAAACGCCCGCGTCGCACTGAGCCTTGGCTAACCACATCTACCATAGACTCGAACAACTGCATAATATGAACCGCACCAGACGCTTGTCCATTATTTTTTACAGCCGCTCCGCGATGTCTAATTTTACCAAAATAACCAGAGGTTCCCCCACCTAATTTCGACATCATTCCAACTTCAGACTGGGTATATAAAATGTTGCCCATGTCATCATCGATATGTGATCCAAAACACGAAATTGGCAGTCCTCTCTCTTTACCAAAATTAGACCAGACTGGAGAGGATAATGAAAAATAGCCTAAAGACATATAGTTAAAGAACTTATCTGCATATCCTGGTATTCCTAATATTTGCTCTGCTCTATCCGCAATTTCTTTTATGCGTTCTTCCGCGCTAAAACCATCTGTTAAATACCCTGATGCCAAGAACTTACGGCTATGATCGGTTAACCAGTCAAAATCCCCTTGAGTTTTGGATTTTAATTGTTCTAACGACTTCTTTCTGGCGTTAATTAAGGTGTTATCAGTACTTGTTGCTTTTGATTTAGTTTCCGTGTTAGTTAGCTTGTTTTCGATCATTTCTTAAAATAGGTCATCACTGGTTATACTTTGGGTTCTTTTGCTATAGTTTATGGAGCGTTTAACGAAAAAATCACCATGCTTGGTACCTATAATTTCATCATCAAACCATTCTGTTTCTGCTAATAGTTGTTCATCGATATTAAAGATAGCATCTATTCCGATACTCTCTAAGGATTTATTGAATCTATTTTTAAGGAATTCGTTAATAACATCTTTAGGCAAAAAGTCTATTTCTCCCTTTTCAAAAATCCAATCCACTATTTTACATTCAGCATCGAAGGCTTCCCTGCACATATCCTGAACCGTGGAATGATAATTATCATTGAACCAATCTGGATTTTCATTTTTTATGATCTTAATAATATCGATACCGAAATCACCATGGATTTGCTCTTCCTTAGATGTTGCCTCAACGACATTAGAAATACCTTTCAGCATATTCTTATGCTTGTTAAATGCCATAATGATTAAAAACTGAGAGAACAGTGATACATGCTCAATAAATAAGGAGAATAATAAAACAGCATCTGCATATGCTCTATTGTCTTCGCTCTTTGAATTTTTTAGTGCATTTTCTAGATATTGCACCCGACGCATCATCACCGGTTTCTTTTTTAAGGTTTTAAACTCATTGTTTAAACCTAAAATTTCTAGTAGATGCGAATAGGCGTCATGGTGTCTAACTTCACTTTCTGCAAAGGTTGCACCAACAGAACCAATCTCTGGTTTAGGCATTTTGTGATATATGTCTCCCCAAAATGATTTTACGGCTACTTCAATCTGCGAAATAGCAAGCATCGCATTTTTAATGGCACTGCGCTCAACTTCAGTCAATCCTGCCTTGAAATCTTGAATATCACTTGTAAAATTGAATTCGGTATGTATCCAATACGAATGTCTTATGGCAGGCACATATTCATACAAATCCGGATACTCATAAGGTTTAAGATTGATTCGTTTTTCAAAGATATTGGTCTGTCGTTTCCTCGCTTGTTCATCTCTATACAATATGTAGGCTTTGGCAACATCAAAAAATGAACTTTGCATTAATGCATTTTCTACGGCATCCTGTATTTCTTCGACGGTCGGAACATACTCAGAATCGATTTCTTTTTGCTTGATTAACAATTCGTTAACCTGCTGAGATATACGTTCGGCATCTTCAAGACCTCCATGCTCTAAAGCGGTCATGGCCTTCAATACAGCATTAGTAATTTTACTTAATTGGAAAGGTTTTGTAGAAAAATCGCGCTTAAGGATGTGAGTTATTTGCATGAGGATTAGTATTTGGAATTAATTTGAATAGTTTCAAATATCCAATTTATTCCTCCTTTTTACCATAGTAGAAAACCTAATTTTTTAACACTGTTATTAACATTAAGGTAACATTGATAAACACTAAAAAAAGAATAAAAACAGGGGTGGATTTTAGCTATTTTGAAGGGGAAAATTTAAAAAAATTGCGAAAAAAATCGCCTCAAAAACGTCAATTAGCAACTTCCATTTAAAAAAAATGATATTCTAACCTATGCAATCAGCACATTGACCTTTGAGCAATACATCTGCTGACTCAATGCTGTGATTATCTATTTTGGGAATAGCAATATTGACATCCAAGCATTCTACCTTTCCACAATCTTTACATTGAAAATGCGGATGTATATCCTTATGTTGGTGGGTCGAGCATTGATGACCTTTAGCATACCATTTTAGACCATTGGTACCTGAAAACGAATGAATAGTCCCCTCGTTCTCTAAACGCTCAAGAATCCTATATACCGTCGTCTTATTCATTTGTCCCTTTAGTTGCTCCACTAAATCGACAACAGATTGTGCTTCATGCCTATCTTCAAATATGGATAAAATGATATTTACAGATTTGGTTCGTCGTATAATACTCATAGCACAAATTTACTGCAACGAAGTTGCAATATCAAATTTTATCTTAATTTTGCAACTAGGTTGCAATAACATTAATCTATGATCTCCCTTAATCAAGTTTCAAAATCATTCAAGGGCCACAAAGCCGTGGAAAATCTCAGTTTGGATATTGCAGAAGGGGAAATTTTAGGCCTTCTAGGAGCTAACGGCGCTGGTAAGTCTACTACAATACATATGTTATTAGGATTCGTGAAACCAGATTCTGGAGCTATCCATATTGACGATATAGATGCTATTAATAATTCTGAATCAGCAAGAAAAATAGTAGGTTATATTCCAGAGAATGTGAGTCTTTACCCTCACCTTTCAGGTGTTGAGAATCTCGATTATTTCTGTAAAATTGCAAATCTAAAATACAATAAATCAGAGCTTAAAGCATTTTTGAGCACCTGTGGCTTACAAGAAGAAGCCCATCAACAAAGAGTCTCCTCCTACTCAAAAGGAATGCGACAAAAAGTCGGTATAGCTATTGCCTATGCAAAAAAGGCAAAAGTATTACTACTCGATGAACCAGCCAGTGGTCTAGACCCGTTAGCGGGCAATGAGCTATCTGAGTTGCTTAAAACCTTAGCCTTATCTGGAACAAGCATTTTAATGGCATCACACGATATATTCAGAGTCCGAGAAGTCTGTCATCGTATTGGCATATTAAAAAATGGAGTTTTAGTTAAAGAATTACATAGTAAAGATGTTAGTGCAAACGAATTAGAAGCCCTCTACCTACAATACATGAAAAATTAGATGGGATGAGGCAAATCATATTAAACGAATGGCGATTACTGCTAAGAATCAAAATACTGTTGGGGTTATGTATTGGTTTTTTATTAGTTTTTGTAGTCGCCATTTTTCTTTCTCATAAACAATACCAAAAGCAACTCACCACATACACTAATGCTAAAGGTGAACTCAGAGCTCAATGGGAAAGTATTGATTCTATGAACCCACACAGTGCAGCCCACTACGGCACTTACGTATTTAAACCTACAAACCTCCTGACCAATTTAGATGAAGGCGTTAACAATGTGACGGGTAATGTGTTGCGTGTAGAAGGTCATGTGCAGAATGAAATGGTTCATTCCGAAGCCTCGCAAATGATGAGTGTTTCTAAATTTGGTAAACTAAAAGCCGCTCTTTTACTTCAATATATTGTCCCTTTATTGCTCATCTTTTTAGCATTTTCGTCTGTGAATTCCGAACGACAGCAAGGACGGCTCAAAATCCTATTACTTCAGGGTGCTGGTGCCTCTAGGCTTATGATATCCAAAGCTTTGGCCATTTGGTGCCTTGGATTGCTATTATTGGGCCTCTCTGTTTTGTTTTATGCACTTTTAAACTTCGATAAGCTTAATGTCGATTCGCTATACAGACTTATACTTTTTATAAGTAGCTATAGTTTGTATTACTTTATTATTGTCAGCTTAACTGTTTTTCTTACAGTACAGTTTAATAATTCGACTTTAGCACTTACAAGTATGATTGGTATATGGATTCTTTGGACGGTGTTTGTTCCAAACGTTGTAATGAGCAATGTTGAGAAATGGCATCCATTACCAAGTCGAGATGCGTTTAAAACAGCTATGCGAGAAGATCGCTCCAAGGGAATCGATGGGCACAATCCATCAGATGAACGCGGAAAGGCATTAGAAGAAAAGATTCTGGCAAAGTACCAGGTAGATAGTCTCTCGCAATTACCTATTAATTTTGATGGTATTAGAATGCAAGAAGATGAAGAATACGGCAATATTGTTTGGGATAAACATTTCGGAAACCTTTCGGATGTTCTCGAAAAACAAAAGAAAAATGTACAGTGGTTTGGTTGCCTTAGTCCATTGATTTCCCTTCAGAATTCCAGTATGGGTTATGCTGGCAACGACAATCTACATCATCAGAAATTTCAAAGACAAGTCGAAGATTACAGACGTGTTTTTATTAAAGCGCTTAACGACGAACATGCCTATGGCGGATCAAAAACAGGCGATTGGGGATGGAAAGCGCAAAATGACTTTTTTAAATCAATCAAAGACTTTGAATACGAAGCCACCAGTCTGAAAAGTATCTGGAAACATTATGTCTTCGATTTTATGGTCTTAGTCTTATGGTCGATGCTTAGTCTTGGGCTTGTTCTATACGGAACTAAAAGGATGGTCGTTTTATGAAGACATTAGCTATTCTTAAATACGAGTGGATTCACTTTATAAGAAGTCCATTTAAAATTGCTGCAGTCGCACTATTTGTTTTAGCTTCCCTCTATGGATTACACAATGCGTCTTCGCTATATCATACCCAAGTATCCGAAATAAAACAAATCCAATCCAAGGCAGAGGCATCCAAAGCTGAAGTTATCGCCTATTATGACAATCATCAAAAGGGGCCTCAAGGTAGACCATGGGTTAATGTCACAACGCCTTTTTGGGCCATGTGGTACACTAATTTACACCATTTTAAAACGCCTTCCCCACTCATGGTTTATGGTATAGGACAATCCGAACAATATGGATATTACAAAAAGGTGACATTTACAAATAGTCCGTATGACGCTGATATGGCCGAAGAAATAGCCAATCCTGAACGATTGCAAACAGGTAGCTTGGATTTTACTTTTGCCATTATTTACTTATTACCTCTGCTCCTAATGATCTGTCTTTACAATGTTAAAGGTGCCGAAATAGATTCTGGCATTTTACCTATTATAGCCGTACAAGCAGCAAATACAAGACCTTGGTTATGGATTAGGATTAGTTTTTACACTGTTTTGGCAATTACAATTTTAGCATTACTCTTTGTATATGGCGGTATGTTGACCCCAGTGTTCGATACACATTTAGATGACGTTTTTTCATTCTTTCTCTGGACACTTGTGTATTTGTCTATTTGGGTTATAGGTTTTGGTATACTTATTCAATTTGGATCCGCCAGCACGACAAACACCTTAAAAATGGTAGGGGTTTGGTTGCTGTTTACATTTATTATTCCAGGCGCTGTTCATCAATGGATAAGCATGCAATATCCCGTAAATCTAATGACGGACTTTATTGATGCTCAAAGGGATGAAAGAGACCAATTATATGCATTACCAGATAGCATTTTTCAACAAAAATTGAATGAAAAGTTTCCTCAAATCTTGACTAGTGTTATTATGAATGATAGCCTAAATCGGACTACAGCAATGAATGAATCATCTTATGCATTAACCAATGACTTAACTAAAAATAGCCTAGAACCTATTGAAGAGAGCTATCGCCAAAAAAACAATGCCATAAAGCACTCTTATTGGATAAATCCGGTGACGCTATTTCAAAATAAATTTAACAGCATTACAAAAACCCATTTTGACGATTACCAAGGTTATAGAGATGAGATTCAGCAGTTGATTGATCATCAAATTGAAATTATGGTCTTAGATATATGGAATGGTATAGAAGTAGACGAAAAGACCTATTTAGAGTATAGGAGTAAGTTGAATGCCAACAAAAAATAAAATATAAAAGATAACCGCGATCTATTTAATTGATTTAGCCCATAGAACAGTGAATTTTATAAAAACATTTCATATTCTCGACTTTAAATCGCTAGCACTTTTATGCCTACTTTGGTTATCCTCTCCACATGCATATGCACAAGAGGAAGAAAATTTTCCACCTCCAGAAGAGCCCCTAAAAATAATTGCACATAAAACCTCGGAAAAAATAAATATTGATGGAGAACTATCGGAAACCTCATGGGCTCTTGCTTCAACCACATCCAAATTCTTCAGAACCGAACCACGTCAGGGCGGCACTTACAAACATGAGACCTTTGTAAAGGTACTATTCGACAAACGCAATCTTTATGTTGGCGTTTTTGCTAAGGATTCCCTAGGGAAGGAAGGCGTTAGAATTCAGGATTTAAGACGCGATTTTAATTCCGGTGAAAATGACGTATTTGGTATTCAGATTGATGCACAAAACACCAAGCAATATGCAGTATCATTTCAAACAACGCCACATGGTAATCAATTGGATTTACAGAGTTTTAATGGTGGAAATACCGATAGGGATTGGAATGCCTTGTGGAGTGTGCGTACTAAAAGAACAGACTCAGGGTATTATGCTGAATTTTCCATTCCTTTCAAATCCATACGTTATGATAAGCCTATAAAAGGACAAGCTACCGAATGGGGAATTACATTTTACAGGTTGGCACGACGGGACTACGAAAAAACTGTTTTTCCAGCCATTCCGCAATCTTTTTCACAAAATAGAATGGTATATGCAGCCACACTCACAGGGCTGGAAGTTCCGCCACCTTCGGCAAATATCAGAGTAGAACCCTACGCACTCTATCAATACGATGAAAACAAATCAGGAGAGGTCCTCACCGATAAACTTAACGAACCTAAAATCGGTGGTGATGTAAAATGGGCCATCAATCCCAATGCTGTGCTCGACTTAACCATTAACACAGATTTTGCACAGGCCGATGTCGATAGGGCGGTTAACAACTTAGAACGTTTTAATATTTTCTTTCCTGAAAGACGTCAATTCTTCTTAGAGAATTCTGGGATATGGGCTGGAGCAGGAAATTTTCAAATCAGACCTTTTTTCAGCAGGACCATAGGTTTGGAAAATTCCTTTAATGCGGCACCAGCACCTATAGATATTGGTGCAAGATATACCGATAGGACAGACAAACGCAGCATAGCAGCTCTGGTAGTGCGACAGCGCGAAACCGATAATAGTCAAGCTAGTAATTTTGCTGTAGGAAGATATCTTAAAAATTACGGGAAAGAAAATAATGTAGGTGTTATGGTGACCCATCGTTTGAACGATTCATCGGGCGACTTGGGGCTATCTTCAGATTCAAACACCACCATTACAGTCGATGGTTTTATACGTCCAAAACCGGAATTGTCAATATCGTATATGCTATCGTCATCTATCGACAGCGAAATTGATAACCCAGGTTTAACTGGTCGTTTTTTTATTGGTTCTACAACCAATAAATACTATTTGGGCTATGTCAATAATTTTGTAAGCAAAGATTATACACCAGATATGGGCTTTGTATATCAAAATGACGTGATGTACCATAGCCCAGGAGGCTATGCCATTTTGCGCCCTAAAAAATGGTCGTTTATCAGACGATGGGACCCTGGAGTTTTCGTTAATTACTATCACGATTTTGAAGACTTTGGGAATTTTCAGCAAGCCAGTTTGTACATTTTTCCCATTTACATTTGGTTTAAGGACAATAGCTTTTTTGAGGCGTCTTTTACACCAACGTGGCAAAATATCAACTTTGACTTTTCTCCTTTGGGTATAGCAATAGATCAGGACAATTACCAATATACGCGATATACACTGCGATATAACACCGATCAGTCTAAAAAACTATCAGGGGCATTTAGTTATAATTTCGGCAATTTCTATAATGGTACACGAAACACAATTCGTGCGAGTGCCAGATATGCGCCTATTCCTCAGGTCGCCATGAATGTTGATTACGAGCATAATAACATTAATGGGCTCGGTCTCAATAATGAGAACTTAGATACCGATCTTTATACGGCTAATTTGCGACTGGCCCTAAATCCGCGTGTGCAGCTTTCAACCTTTTACCAGTACAATAGTTTTGACGAACAAGGCCGTTGGAATGTTAGGTTTAGTTGGGAATACCAGCCTTTGTCATTTATTTATATTGTCTTCAATGATATTGAAATTGATGCATTCGACCCTATAAGTCGAAGTCGACAATTTATTAGTAAAATCACGTTTTTAAAGCAGTTCTAGTCCTGGCATTGCTAATAAAACTGGAAAAGAATTTTACCGCAACTGAGTTGCGTTATTGAATTTTGTCTTATTTTTGCAACTTAGTTGCATTTAAATATATGATCGCTAAATCTTTAAGACAAACAAATTCGGACATTATTGGTGCATTTGCTAGCAGCTTGTGTTTAATACACTGCTTAGCTACGCCATTTGTTTTTATTGCCCATGCAGGTGCTGCTGCCTGTTGTGCTGATGCGCCTTCATGGTGGAAAGGTATAGACCTTTTATTTATTGGGGTGTCCTTTTTTGCCGTGTATTGGTCTACAAAAAACAGCTCAAAACCCTGGATGGTTAACGCCTTATGGGCGAGTTGGATTGGCCTATGCTTGGTTATAGGCAATGAAAAACTACATCTTTTAGCCCTTCCAGAAAGCCTTATATATGTTCCAGCAATTGCCTTAGTTGTTTTACATCTTTATAACAAGAAGTACTGCCAATGTGACGATGATCAATGTTGTACTTCCAAAAACAAAACCTATAGTAATGAGAATAGAGGATATTGAACTTTTAGGAGATGCGCACATCTCAACGAGCATAGATACACCCTTAAGAGCGGATGCTTTTGACAAATCTGATGATGAAAAAATAGAAGTCATCCAGCATCACTTTAAGGCCATTATGCACGAACTTGGATTGGATCTTAACGACGACAGCCTATCGGGCACGCCTTATCGCTTTGCAAAAATGTATGTCAAAGAATTGTTTTATGGTCTTAATCCTAGTAATCGCCCTAAATTATCAACGTTTAAGAATAAATATGGTTACAAAAAGCTTCTGATTGAGCAAGATATTACCATTGATTCTTCTTGTGAGCATCACTTTTTACCCATTATGGGAAAGGCACATATAGGCTACATCCCAAAAGACAAGGTTATTGGACTCTCAAAAATTAATCGCTTGGTGGATTATTACGCCCACAGGCCACAGGTTCAAGAGCGTCTATGTCTTCAAATATTGAAAGATCTACAAGACGTATTAGAAACCGAAGACGTCATCGTGGTTATTAATGCCAAACATTTATGTGTGTCCTCAAGAGGCATAAAAGATAAAAATAGTTCGACAACGACTATGGAATATGGTGGTTGCTTCCTAAATCTGGAAGAACGCAACACCTTTTTAAAGCAAATTGATTTGTTGAGGAATCAATTTTAATGTGTTTAATTAGTTAATTAAACAATGATTTGTTTAAGAAAAGCTCGCCTCTAATGGTGAGCTTTTTGATTATAAAAAGGTGTCTATTCTTCTGATTCAGCCTTCTTGTGATCGGCCATAATCCTTTCATGGTCTTTTTTCATAATGTCATGATCAGTTTCCATTTGTTTATGGTCAGTTACCATCTCATCATGTTCTTTTTTTATGGCTTCATGTTCTGCCTTGATATCTTCGGTACTCATCTCCCCTTTTTCATGTTGCGTTTCTAAATCCGAATGTTTTTTAACGAGATTGGCATGCTTTTGAATAAGAGCATCATGCTGTGCTATGAGTGCACTGTGCTTTGCTTCTATATTCGCGTGTGAGGAATCTGTCTCTTGAAGAGCCGCATGCGCATCTACCCAAGCGGCATGAGCTGCTTTTAACTTAGCATGAGCCTTCTCTAATGCCGAATGCTCACTTTCAAGCTTTGTATGTTCAGCGGCCATCTCTTTGTGAAGTTCCACGTCAAATTTTGGTTTACAAGACCATGACGTCAATAAAATAGCGAACACGCTTAATTTTAAAAAAGTGCTTTTCATCAAGTTTAATTTAATTACTATTAGATATGGGGTAAAGGTATTAATTTTTGTAGATTCAGACTGATAAAGTCCAATCTTAGTCAAAGACCCTACCGTAGTAATTTAAGTCGACAATTTCGCCTTTAGTCGTTCTGTAATCCTTTCTTATAGTGCCTTCGAGTTCAAAACCATTTTTAAGTATTACGGCTATGCTTCCTTTGTTTCTGCTGTTGGCCCGACATAGTAATTTTATGAACTTGTATTCTTTAACAATATGATCCATAACATGTTTTGTCGCTTTAGTGACAATACCTTTGCCTTCATATCGGCTGTCAATAAAGGACCCCAATTCGGCTTTGGGCACATTCATATCAATGTTTTTTACATCGACCAAACCCACAAACTGCTGGGTGTTAAGGTCTGTAATCATATAAGGTAAATAGCTAGTATCCGCTATACGCTTTTGAATGTCTTCACAATAGTTCAGTGTAGCCTCTAAGGTCATTGTTTTCGATACGGTACCTGCAAAGAAGTCTTCGAGACGCACCCTATTGTTTTCGATTAAATTGAAGAACGCCTCACCGTCCTCTCTTCTTAATAATGCGATTTTGTAGTTATCAAATGTTTCTATCATATCAAAAATTTAATTAGCCGAGCGACCAGCACGAAAACCATAAGCTATAGAATTAGGACCTCCAGACCAAGCCCCATAATAGCGATATCCTATTGGTGAATGCGGATTAAAGTCAGAGTACCCTGTCCCAATCTCGTAATAACCTCCTCCGCGATATCCAAAACCACCAAGCTCATCATCGCTTTGTGGCCAATCTTCGTTGGTCGCATTACCAAAGCTTAGTTTGCCATCACCATGACTTCCTTTAAAGGTCCTGCCAATAGGATTACCTATGGTTATTACTTTTTCCCAAAGACTACCACTTAAATCCATAACCCAATAATAAGAAGCGCCAAAAGACGCTCTATTACTGTCGTTGAGCATGCTTTCTTCATAACCATTAGCAAACACCAACTCACTGTCTTCATTGACATAACGTTCTAAATCATCATAGGTATTAGTGCCCCAAACAAATTCGGCATCAATGGGCTTAGAGGGACCTCTTGCTGCCTTCTCATATTCTAATTCGGTAATAGGTCGTAGCGCCGCCCAATCGGTAAATGCCAGAGCATCCGTAAAGCTGGCATAGTTCAAAGGTCGATGGGGATTGTCTGCAACATAAACTCCATCGACCAATCGAATACCACCTCTGTTATTGTAATAGCTTTTTCCTCCTATTGGTGAGCGTTTATAAGTCCAACTATCGGGAAGCGTGTTTAAAAAATCTGCATATTGCCCTTGCGTAAGTTCGTATTTCATGATATAAAACGCATTATAGCCTTTTGGAAATTCGCTGGGTATTGGTCCCTGTTGATCGCCATTATATAAGGCATTTTCGCTCCAATAATACAGCGCATTATCCTTCGGAGCAACCTCAATTTGGTCTTCAGAATCTATTTTTATCAATCCTTTTGCTTGCCCTTCACTATCACTCTTGTAAAATGCGGCACGTTTAATGGCAGCTTCATCCGGACTTCCCAAAATAAATGCACCTTGAGGAATGTAAACCATCTCAATACCGTAAACAGAAAGTCCTTTTAATTTATTCCAGCCGACTTCCTTATCTTCCGTATCAATACGGATCTGAAGCTTATAATTGACAGGGCCTCTAAGCCCCTTTGGAGGATATATGAAGAACCCTGTGCCTTCTGATGACACTTCAATGGTAGGCTGTTGCAGATCTAAAGTCCTATTCTTAATGACCTTATGACCTGTTTGATGTATTTTAACATGGTTGTTCCAAGCGCCATTATATTTCATAAATACCCAAACAGCATCGTGATTTTTGTCATTATGCCACGCATTATCCCAACTAATATCAAAAATAACACTTATAGGGGTCTGGAGCACATCTGTTCTATTGACAGTTCTTATATTTTCGATTTTTAAGTCTGAAGCATAGAGCTCAACACTTAAAATACTAAATATAAAAACTAAGGTTAGTAATAGGTTTTTCATTTCAATATACTTTTAATTATCAGTATCTAATAGTCTTCTGTGGTAATTGATTTGTCCGAGGTGATACGTTAAATGCGTCGTCAAATGAACCAAAAAATATTCGGTAGTCATATAGTCTTCGAATGGGTTTCTCCGATACTCTTTTTCCAAATCGGTATCGCTCAATTGAGGCAAGACCGTTTCAATCATTATTAGCGTTTCATCAATTTGTCGCATCATTTCGGACCTTGGAACATTTTTAAGAGAGAATTCCAAATCACGTCGCCTCACATAGCCAGAATTCCCTAAGGTTGCACCAATAAAATGGTTTAAATTGCCTACAAGATGCAAGCTTAAATTGCCTGCTGAATTTGAAATCCCTTCAGTAACCAACCATAAATTTGCTTCGTTGGTATAAGCTCGAACTTCGTCTTTCAATTTGTTAAGATCTCTTTTGAATAGTTTTATCAATGTGTCAGTAAGCATACAAATCAATTATTAAATATTGGCATTGGATATTGCTATAACAGCTATTCAAAAATAGCCAATAATTAACTTACTTTTGCAGCATGCAAAATCAAAACCGGTCTCAATTTGAATTTGTAGTCTTAATGGCGGCATTAATGTCTATCGTAGCCTTATCCATTGATGCTGTTTTACCGGCATTACCAAAAATTGGCGATTATCTGAGCGTTAGTAATCCTATCGAAAATCCAAAGCTCATTACTTCCATTTTCCTAGGTTTAGGTATTGGACAGTTAATTTTTGGACCACTATCGGATAGCTTTGGCCGAAAACCCATCGTATACGTAGGTTTCATACTTTTTATTGTGGCCTCGATTATATGCGTTACGACCAAGAGTTTTGAAATGATGCTCTTTGGACGTGTACTACAGGGTATTGGCTTGGCCTGCCCCAGAACGATGTGTATTGCTATGATAAGAGATACTTACGAAGGGGATTACATGGCTAAGATTATCTCTATTGTCGTTATGGTATTTATTCTGGTTCCCGTCGTTGCACCAACCTTAGGGCAATATCTTATGAATCATTACAACTGGCAGTTCATCTTCACGTTCAACTTAATTTTTGGACTTCTAATTATGATATGGTTTTGGTTCAGGCAGCCAGAAACCTTAAAAGATAAGTACCGAATTCCGTATCGTTTAATGATATTTAAGACGGGAACAGTACAGTTTTTCAGAATAAAATCTGCCGTTATTTATACATTGCTCTCTGGTTTTATTACTGGATCTTTTATGGTGTATTTAAGCACATCGCAACAGATCTTTGAAAAGCAATACGATTTAGCGGACGAATTCCCTCTAATATTTGCAAGTTTGGCCATTTCAGTGGGGCTGGCTACTTTTTTCAACAGTCAATTGGTCGTTAAGTTTGGTATGAAGCGTATCGTTCATATTGCCATGTGGAGCTTTATCATCACATCCTTAGTATTCATAGTGTTATTTAACTCTGGACACAACCCCAGTATAGAAGTTTTGATACTCTTTTTTGCCCTTCAGTTCTTTACTATTGGCTTTCTATTCGGAAACCTTCGCGCCTTAGCTATGGAGCCCATGGGACACATTGCAGGGATAGGCTCTGCACTAAATGGCTTTATTTCAACGGTCATGGCTGTACCAATTGCAGATTACATAGGTCAATATGTCGTAAATTCAGTAACTCCGCTTTTTGTTGGATTTTTAGTTTGTGGTATTATTTCATTGGTTTTATTCTATTATAATACGACTAGAATTTCTAAACTAATCTCCTCCTAATTTAACCACAGTCAATCCTTACGCACAAATCCACATGCAAAAAAAGCAGGAATAGGGCCTCTAGATCTTATTAAGTAATCCTTAATTTTCAGCATCTAAGTGGATTACTCTGATTCGAGTAGGCGTTAGACCAGCACCCGTAGAATTTGCCACTTCGTTGACATAAAGTTTTGTACCATCTGGACTTATGTCTAAATCATTTGGCAAGGATAAATTACTATTTAAAGCTGCACCATTAGCCCCGCCTCTAAGGCCATTACCGGCCAAAAGCACCACATTAGATTGCATATCGACTTCATAAATTTGATGTGCTGATCTTGCTACCACATAGAACTTATCTTCAACAAAAATTAAATGGCCGTTATTGTTTCCGGGTATAGTCGCAAAAACAGAGGATATCCCATTCGCATCTACTTTAATGACATTGCCATTCCCAAAGTTTGCCACATATAAATTACCTCCGTCGTCGAACGTAATGCCATTAGGACAAGAGAACAAATCACTGGAAGCAAAAATAGATTGATTACCGTTAGCATCTACTTTAATGATATTGTTGCCATTACAATTAGCAACAAAAAGATTTTGTTCTGCATCTATGGCAATACCTATAGGAGCAGATAAAAAGCCTCCTATTGTAAAATTTGAAGTATTGCCGTCAGTATCCGTTACCGAAATTCTACCACCCGCCTGATGCGATTGATAAAAATTACCTTGAGCATCAATATGGTTTCCTGATGCGCCATCCATAAATCCAGTGATAAACGTAGACACACTGCCATCTGCTGTGATTGACATCACTCTCGACCCATTGCCATTTGATAGCGCAACACCAAAATCAGCAACATAAATCCTACCGTTATTATCCACCGACACCCCACCAGTTCCTATGTTAATTGAAGAAACCAAAGTGCTCATTAAATTTGTGCGTTCTAAAGAAAATAGGTCCGAAGGGCTAGATAAAACACTCAAGGAAGTATCATTAGAGTGCATGGACATTACCACAATTTTATAGGTTTGACCTTCGGTAATGGCATCCCCATCTGTATCTTTTAATGCAGCGTCTAATATGACTTGGCTTGTTGTATTTGATAATTGCACATACCGTTCAGATACGCTATTTAATGCCTCATTCAAGTTTATGGTATTTGTATTCTTCAATACAAAAACCCTATAGGCTTCTAACAATGGTGATGATTGGCTTTCTTGAAAACTCAAGTCAATATCCGATGCATTGCCATTATTGGTGTTATCTTGAATTTGAATCGATGTAACCGGTTCTAGCGGTAATAAATCGGTGTTCACCAAAGTAAATACCTGAGAAAAAGATGATAGGGCACTAAAACTAGCATCAACACTATGGAGTGAAAGTATTGCTATTTTATAAGCGAGTCCTTCAACAATAGGGTTCCCATTGATTGTTTCTAGATTAGATGGTAGGACAATACTTGTCCCTGATAAAAATTCGTGATAAGCACCACTGGGTAAGTCTAAAGCCTCATTTAATGATAAATTATCGTCAGCCCTAAGAACAAATAGACGATAGGACATTAAATTGTTTTGTGTATTAGTACTAAAACTTACCCTAATGTCGGATGCATTTCCATTATTCCCAATATCCTCAACGGTTATAGAAGTTACAGGACTTAATTGGGTTATGTCTTGAGAACCAGCAGTGCTATCATCACTTCCGCAAGACATCAAAATTACCAATAGATAGATATAAATTCTCTTTTTCATAATTTATCATTTCATTTAAATCAAATCATCTATTGCTTCACTATTTTTTTAACTAGAGAGGCATTACCGGAGCTTATCCTTAAGAAATAAACACCTTCACTTCTACCTAAAGTGAGATGCTTAAGCTCAATAGTTTGCGAATCCGAGACACTTAACTCCTCATTTTTAAGAACATATAACTGTTGCCCTAAATAATTAAGTACTTCTATCTTTACATGGTCTAGCGATATATCTTTTGGAAACCTTATGGATATATTGGTATCGCGTATTGGATTCGGATAGACCAAAACATCTTCAAATTTGTCATTATCATCGATGCTTAAAACGTTATAGGCATCAGATATCCAAATACCTCGGCCAAATGTCGCTATACGTAACTTATCATCAGATGTGTTATACTCGATATCGTTAACAAAGGTTATGGGGAGTCCATGATTAAACTCCGTCCAATGCGTACCACCATTAATCGTAATGTAAACACCTAAATCTGTGGCAGCATATACGATGTCATCATCGTTGGGGTCTACAGCGATAGCATTAACCTGAATATCCGGCAAGTCTCCTTGAATGGAATTCCATATGAGTCCGCCGTTGGTTGACTTGTAAATGTGAGGTGTATTAGCATTGATACTATTGCGACTGATAAACAAGGTTTGAGCATTTATCCCACTCGTAGCGATATCTGTCATTCTCCAACCAGGCGCTGGGCCTTGTTGCCAAGTCTCGCCTGTGTCATTGCTTTTATATACGGACCACGATGTACCCGTCCAAGCAGCAGCATAACATACTGTAGGATCTGCCTGGCTAAATGCTATTTCAGTTATTATGGAAGCATTCAATTTTTTTACCCAAAACCCACCTTCGTTATCACTTTTATATATGCCTTGTTGCGTTGATCCTAGTAGAATATTAGGGCTTGTAGGATGTACGGCAAGAGGTGCAAAGTGAGTGCCCGTATTTTCACTTAAATTAATTCCAGCGGTAATTTGCGTTGAAACCGTATTGGTTCCGTTAGATGTCTTCCAATAGGTGCCATTGATCCATGTTCCGTAAAATATACTAGGATTTATAGGGTCTACTATTGCTTCTACGCCGTCAAACCAACCCCAGCGTTCCCAATTGAGTCCATTTGCAATATTCGCCCCTTGTAAGCCGTGATCCCATAATCCACCTATAACAATATTGGTATCTGACCTTCCTGAACCCACAGATAAAAATTGTGCATTGACCAAACCATTATTAGCATGAGCCCAACAAGACCCACCATCAGTACTTTTAGAAACACCACCATCATTGAATGAATAAATTATATCTGCATTATGAGGGCTAAAACCTAAATCATGATGATCCCCATAAGTGGCGCATGCCGGTGTTTCTTGGCATGTTGGGCATATAGATCTATCTTTTTGTTCCCATGTTGTTCCTCCATCAGAACTTCGCCAAAACGTTATTCCCCCCAACAATACTAAATCTGGATTAGTTGGCGACACAGCTACCGTGTTATTATACCAACCCTGGCAAAATAGTCCCAATACGGAATTAAAGGTACAGGGAGCATTGGGCGCACTAAACAATCGTGTCCAGCTAGCTCCATTATCAATAGACTTATAGAGGCCTTCCAACCCTGTATCACTTGCCCTAATTATACTGGTATATAGGACGTCCGGGCTTGAGTTACACTGATCAATACTAATAAAGTTAACATTGTTGGTCGGTAATCCGTTAGTAAGTAATGTAAAAGTATCCCCTCCATCTACAGATTTATGAATTCCGACATTCTCCTGTGCGACAAAAATGATGTCGGGATTATTGTCTTGAATGATGATATCGTCGAAAATAAAATTTTGATGATTTGTCCCATCACCAAAAACTACCGACCAAGTATCTCCTCCGTCTACACTCTTCCACAACCCATTGGTTGCTGCCATCCACAAAATATCCGTATTTGTCGGATGCCATGTTATTTTTAGAACCGAAACCCCCAGAGAACTTGCATAACTAAAATTAGTCGGTAGCCAGGTTAAGCCTCTATCTGTAGATTTAAAAACACCTATCCCTCCTTTAAGAACAATTCCAGGAGGAGAATAGCCTTCTCCAGTTCCTATGATTATCGTGTCACTATCATCGGGTTTAACAACAACCGACCCCACTCCTGTCGAAGGAATGTTATCTGTCATAGGCATCCAATTAGCGCCTGCATCTTCTGACAGCCATAGACCTCCTGAGGCTGAACCTCCCCAAACGACATCCGGGTCATTTGGATCAAAGGCATGAGAAATCATCCTGCCGCCATGGCCGTCCATATCTATTGGTCCAATATTTTGCCAATTAGCCATAGGTCCTGTTCCAGAACGCTCACCAAGTGTTCTGACATTCTGGAAAATACGCCACCTATCACTTACAGCACCCAATCCCTCCACATTTCGACGTTGTTCATAAAATCGACGTTCTCTCATATATTGCATATAACCAGAGCCTTTTAACTGACTTAAATCATGGTCTACATCATGCAATAACTGCTTATAATAATTATCGTGATCAAGAATGGTCTGAGGTACAATTCCATTAGTTGGTGAACTTGTTGATTGTGCACTAATATGCAATGCAAAAAGGGTACAAAAACCCCATAGTATAATTCGTTTCATAGCAAATTGTTATGGTTAGTAGAATTTCTTTTCCAACAAAGAAAACCACTAGTGCTAAAATGCTATTGTAAAAAAGCGAACAAAATAAAACTTAGATTAGGAATACAGATATTGATTGACATAATCATTATCTTCTAGCAATATGGACTGACGACAATTTGATCTAAATTCATTTGGAGTGGTATCGGTAAAGAGCGAAAAGTCCTTGTAAAAATGACTCAGATCGTAATATCCCAAGGCCAAGGCCAGAGGCTCTATCTTTACGCTTTGGTTTTCAGCTAGTATGAGCGAAGATTTTTTAATTTTCAGCAGGCGTTTATAACGCATTGGACTTATACCAACATGTGTTCGGTAGAGCTTCTCAAAATATCTTGAACTACCCGTTTTTCGATCAGATGCGGATAGTGTTTGGAGCGAGTTGAATTGCGAAAGCATATCCATTAAAAGCGCTGACGGAATGCGTCCATTCAAATTTAATATTTGAGGTAATTCTTTAGATATAATGTGGCTTATTAAGGCGTCCATACTATCAAACTTCTTAGAATAACTAAAATCGAGTAAAGATCGTTTGTAGCCTAGGTCGTCTAAAGGGATAATTTGGTTTTTAACAAGGTGCGCCTGATCGCAAATGACATTCGATGTCATCCAAGGCATTAATTTGAAAGAAAGAATAATAGTATCTGGATCTAACTCAAAAAAGGCGCTTTTGTCAAAAAGGCCAATAAAGGTATGACTCTCAATTTGGTGTATATCGGTACCAATAACAATTTTAACGGCACCGCGGATTAAAAATAGAATTTCAGGAAATCCATCAGAAATTATAGGTTCTCTACTAATGCCCTCGTCATTAGTCAGTGCCCAAATACTTTGCAGATAATCATCATATGGATGCCTGTGCTTGTATTTATAAAACCTAACCACAGCAATTTTTTTAATAAATGTATAAAAGAATTATTAGTAATTAAAATATTTCGAGACTTCCTTTGCCTTCTCTAATAATTTCAGGTGGGTTAACGGATAAATCAATAACGGTAGAGGCCTCATTACCTCCATATCCACCATCAATAACCACATCCACAAGATTATCCCATTTTTCTAGAATGAGCTCTGGGTCTGTTGTGTATTCGACAATATCATCTTCGTCTCTAATGGACGTAGACACGATGGGATTGCCTAAACCCTTAACCAGAGCTAATGCAATAGAATGATCTGGTACTCTAATACCTACCGTTTTTCGTCTCTTAAAAGGATTGGGCAAACGTTTTGAACCTGGCAGAATAAAAGTGTACGCACCTGGCAAAGCACGCTTAAGAATTTTAAAGGTCGATGTGTTTATTTGCTTTACATAGTCACTAAGATTGCTCAAGTCCTCGCAAACAAAAGAGAAATTGGATTTTTCGAGTTTTACACCCTTAATTTGAGCTATACGCTCTAAGGCTTTAAGGTTAGTAATATCACAACCTAAACCATAAACCGTATCAGTAGGATAAATGACCAAACCACCATTTTTAAGAACTTCTACAACGTTTTGAATAGCCTTGGGGCTCGGGTTTTCTGGATAAATTTTAATAAAGTCTGCCATAACTTAAAGATACGATAAATGCTAAAAAAAGCATAATGTTTTTCTATACTGTAACAAGATGCTATAACTTGTAGTCTATATAGTATGCATCAATCAATCAAAATCATAATCGCCCTTCTAATTTCTGCGCCATTATTCGCCAATGAAATTATTATAGATAAGGCTGCACCACCTATGTACTTTACCAAAGCCGAATTTGTTAATGCCTCGACAACGCGTGTGCCCTTTAAAGTTATCGACCAACTTATTGTCGTGGAAGTCGGAATCCTAGATCAAGAAGGTAACTTTATCATAGATACAGGTTCGGAATCCTTAATTCTCAACAGTGCCCATTTTAAGCCCTCTAGAAGATACCGAGATGATGGTAAACAGAAAAGTGGTGTGCACAATGACATAGAAGGCGTCAAGGAGAAGCATCTCAACTTACTAAGCATCCAAGATATGAATCTGGAAAAGCTCAGTGCTGATGTTATAGATCTTTCCCATATCGAAAAAACCAAGAAAATAAAGCTCTTGGGCATTATAGGCTATAGCGTTCTCAAAGATTTTGAAATCTTTATAGATATGCACCTTAACCAATTAACATTGACCAAAGTCGATAAAAATGGTGATAAACTATCTGATAAGGTTTATGCAGAAACCATTCACGATAGTATTGATTTTAAGCTTAAAAGGCATACCATAATTTTGGATGCTTATATCGGTGACAAGAAAGTAAAATTTGGATTAGATACAGGAGCTGAATACAATCAGCTCAACAAAAATTTGAGTTCAGAAATTTTAGACTATTTTTATCCCAGCAAAGAATTGAAGCTTACGGGTGCCAGTGGCAAGAAGAAAAAAGTTTTGGCAGGGAAATTGTATAGAGTTAAATTGAACGATTCAATTTACTTTGGACCCATGAAAACAGTACTTACCAATTTAAGAAAAATGAATACCGCATTTGGTACGAAACTCGATGGTATCTTAGGTTATGAATTCTTCGCACAGAAAAGAACCATAATCAATTACAGAAAAGAGAGGCTCTATTTTATTAAGAGCCCGATAATTAAACATTGAGTATTAAAACCAATATACTGCTATCATTTTTAGGCTTTCTATTTTTAACTTTTAGCATTACCTCCCAAAATATCAAAGGGTATAAAATTGAAGGTGAGGACGTCATTTTTATATTCGATGTTAATGATTATCCCAATATTATGTATAATGGCGATACGATCGACTACGTTTGTGTCTCTGGAGAATTTAACAACTGGGCAAAAGATCAATGGAAAATGACCAAGGTCAATGATTCTATCCACGAGCTGCGGAAAGAACTGTCCTATTTTACTTCGGATTTTGACTGGGAATTTAAATTTATCGTCAATGGTGAGCACTGGGCTGAGCCTTCCGAAGATTTCGACAATATCGTTGATGCCTTAGATTATAAGGGGCACCGTTTAATGGTCTATAACCTAAAATTGTATAGTACTTTTGCCTCGGATTACGGTAACGTTACCTTTAGGTTGAGAGGCTATAAAGAGGCAGAACGCGTTATTTTAAGCGGTACTTTTAACCGATGGGACGAGTCTGGATTTCTAATGAAACCTACGGATGAAGGCTGGGAAGTTACCCTACAGTTAAGACCGGACATCTATCAGTACAAGTTTATTGTTGACGGGCACCATTGGATTGAAGACCCACACAATCCTTCAAAGATTGTCAACGAATTTGGGGGGTTCAATTCTGTAATTGATGTACAAAAAAATGTGGAGTTTCGGCTTTGTGATTATTTGGATGCCGAAACCGTAGTTCTCAGTGGTGATTTTAACGACTGGTCGGAAGAAGACTATAAAATGACCAAAATTGACGATTGCTGGGTATATAGCAAAAGACTTTCTGGCGGTAAATATCAATATAAGTTTATCGTCGATGGTGAATGGATGACCGATCCCGAAAATTCCGTAAAGGAATATGACGATAAGGGCAATATCAATTCGGTCTGTATGGTGAAGTAATCCCTGAATTTGTTTTACTCAATTCGGTATGGTTAAGAATGATTTAGCCGCATTTTAATTGGATCACCCAAATACGAGCTGTAGATATGTCGGCTATGTTGCCGAAGCCTATGGTTTTGAGGGCAGATATTCGATACCTTATCCATTTGATTGGATTTTCTTTATAGATAATGCAAACTCAGTCGAAAAAGATATCAAAAATTGATACAAAAATTCTAATGTAACTTATCATGAGCACCGTACTTAAAACATCGCTATTTATCTTACTTTCATTTGTACTATTGATTACTCAAAATAATAAGGCCTCAGAATTGATTGTTAACAAGAACAGTTCAAAAACTATGTTTTTGGACTTAAAACATCGGTATCATCAAAATAAGGAAAAGAGGATTATAAAGACCTTAGTAAATAAAAATTGGGAGGGCACAGGCACATTAATGGGTAAGAAAGCGACATTTAAAATGAATTGGCAAAACGTGCTGAATGACCAGTTTATAAAACTCGAATTTCAAAACGAACACCAATCAGAAAATAATGAAGCCATTGTATTTAAGGCTACTGCCTTTTACAACATAATAAATGATACAATCGTTACAGGACATTGGTTTGACAACAGAGGTATATCTCTTCCCTTAAAAGGTCAAGTCAACGATGATACCTTGACTATTTTTTGGGGCAATAGTGACACAGAAACCGGTAAAACCATATATAAATACATTAATGACAGTAGCCTACATGTCGAAGACTATATATTGAGCAATGCGACCTATCATAAATTTGGAAACGCTACTTATAGTGTAAAATAACGTGAGTTCGACATAAGAATTGCATATAAATATATTTCAAACTCTTAATTTTCAGACGTTTGTCATTTCGACAGAGCGATCCCGATAGCTATCGGGAAAGCGACGAGAAATCTTTAGATTCAGCATAGCTAAACCGTAAGGTTAAGCGCAGCTAAATCTCAGGATAATGAGATTCCTCCTCATACTTCGTTCGGAATGACAAGGTTCTTATATTTTATTTTATTAACTACTTTATAATTCGGTGTGTGTATTGAACTCACTTTAAAATAAAAACCTTAGATGAGATAAAATAAAGTTTTGGGACTATGAATACTAACTACCCTATAATCTCAAGCTTGGCAAATCGTAGTAATAACTTTTTGGTATCGCCATTTTCAAATCGTATCTCTGCCTTTAAATCTCCTCCACTCCCTTCAATTTTCAGCACCTCTCCACGACCAAAGCGGTGGTGATTGACAATGTTACCAGCGGTTAATTTGGTATCAAACAAATTAGAAGCACCTTTAGATGAGCTTACAGGTTTTAACTGTTTTGGTGTGCTAATCTTATAAGGTTCGGCTTTTTTAGTCCCGGTCTTTTTAAATTTTGGAGACTTTGGTTTTGCAAACCGAATTTTATTGGGTTCTATATCACCGAAAATGGAAGCATCGAGCATCGGATTAAAACGCTGTTCTTTCAGCGGAGTGGTGATGTTGACATACTTGTCTTCAATTTCCTCTATAAACCGGCTTGGTTCGGCATCAATCAATTTTCCCCAGCGATAGCGTGATAAGGTATAGGTGAGATAGGCTTGCTTTTCGGCACGTGTCAAAGCCACATAGAATAAACGGCGCTCCTCCTCCAATTCACTTCTGGTATTCATGCTCATGGCACTAGGGAATAAGTCCTCTTCCATACCTACAATAAACACATGTGGAAACTCTAATCCTTTTGCCAAGTGAATGGTCATCAACGCCACATGGTTGGGATCACCTTTGTCACCATCTAAGTCGGTTGCTAGAGCGACGTCTTCTAAAAACTCTGCTAAAGAGCCCGTGCTATCCGCAACTTCAACCTGACCTTCGACAAAATCTCTAATACCGTTCAATAATTCTTGAACGTTGTCCATTCTAGTAACCCCTTCGGGGGTGCCATCTTTATTTAACTCACGAATCAGACCTGTTGTTTTGGTCACGTGTTCAGCCAATTCAAAAGCGTTGGCATTCTGGTTCATCACCTTGTAACTTTCAATAAGGGTCACAAAGTCTTTGAGTTTGTTTTTGGTTCCGTTATTAATATTGACGGCTTCACCATCAATATTCTTCATTATATCGTAAATGGTCTTGCCAGTAGCATTGGCAGCCACCACCAGACGATCTACTGTGGTCTGTCCTATGCCCCGTGCCGGATAGTTAATGACACGTTTTAAGGCTTCTTCGTCCGAGGTATTTAAAATAAGGCGTAAATAGGCTGTTACATCCTTAATTTCCTTGCGCTGATAAAACGATAGCCCCCCATAAATGCGATATGGGATATCGCGCTTTCTTAAAGCATCTTCAATAGCACGAGATTGCGCATTGGTACGATACAGCACGGCAAAATCGCTATTTGCCAATTGTTTGTTCATCTTAGTTTCCCAGATGGTACTCGCCACGTAGCGCCCCTCATCTCCATCGGTCATAGAGCGATTCACAATAACCCGCTCCCCTTCTTCATTAGCCGTCCAAACAATTTTATCGAGCTTTGTTTTGTTGTGTTCTATGACTGAGTTTGCAGCACCGACAATCATCTTAGTCGAACGATAATTTTGCTCTAAACGATAGACCTTTACATCATCATAGTCTTTCTGAAAATTGAGAATATTATTAATATTAGCACCGCGGAAGGCATAGATACTTTGGGCATCATCACCGACGACACATATATTCTGAAAACGATCTGCTAAAGCCCTTACGATAAGATATTGTGAGTGGTTGGTATCCTGATACTCATCTACCAATATATAACGGAATCGACTTTGATACTGGGCCAAAACACTTGGGAAGCGCGTTAACAGTTCATTGGTTCTAAGCAACAAATCATCAAAATCCATAGCCCCTGCTTTAAAACAGCGATCCACATACTCCTTGTAAATATCCCCCATTTTAGGACGACGGGCCATAGCATCCGCTTCCATCAGTTCAGGGTTATTAAAGTACGCCTTTACCGTAATGAGACTATTCTTATAGGAAGAAATACGGCTATACACCTGCTTAGCTTTATAAATATCTTTATCGAGGTTCATTTCTTTAATGATAGACCCCAAAAGCTTTTGCGCATCTTGTGTATCGTAAATAGTGAAGTTACTAGGAAACCCTAAGTGATGACCTTCAAACCGTAGGATCTTGGCAAAAACCGAGTGAAAGGTGCCCATCCATAAATTCTTAGCCTCACTATCCCCAACAATATCCGCAATTCTACCCTTCATCTCACGGGCCGCCTTATTAGTAAAGGTCAAGGCCAGAATATTAAAGGCATCAACGCCTTGACTCATTAAATACGCAATTCTGTAGGTTAGCACACGTGTCTTGCCAGATCCAGCGCCTGCTATGACAATCATAGGGCCATCTTTCTGCAATGTCGGTGCTAATTGAGCGTCATTAAGTTGACTGAGGTACTGTTCCAAAGCTTTGTTTTTTCGAACTGTGAAAATACATATAGTCTTAGGTTTTTCCTTGTTTAATTACCAATAATTATAAACAAGATATAAGCGCTTATGTGATAGGGCCAGAATTCAGCGTTACATCACGCAACAATCAAATACAATAGCTATGATGACCATTGTCCCTTTTAGAGATCATCCAAACTAATCTTTCTTTTTACCACTACCTAGCATCGCTGAGACTAAACCAGACTCGAGATTCTTCCAAACAAAATTAAAAACTGACTTTGTGCGATCCCGTTCTATCTTATTGATATTACCGTGATAAAATTGATTGGCACTATTGTCGCTATCGGTGGACACAAACATATTAACCAAACTTGACAAGAATTTGTTTTTTTCCTTACCATTTTTCTTTAAAACGATGACCTGAAAATCTTCAAAATTCACCTGTAAATCAATATCCGAATAATAGGGATTACCATTGATATTGAAATAGGTTTTCTTTAATTCACCTTTAAAGCTAACATTTAAGTTAGGTTGTGTAAATTGACTTATTTCACCTACTTTAAAATTATCGAGCTCACCACTAAATGAAAAGTTGTCCGAAGGGTTCTGCACAACAAATCTCCAATTAACATCCAAATGAGAGCGTCCCATAAAATGAGATGTAATGTTAATACGGGTCGTATCTTTTTCATATATGTTGCCTAGGTTTTTAACATTGACATTGAGCTTATGGAAATCCAATTGCCCACCTTTGTTTTTGGCTTTAACTTTTTCGGCATAGGACAACATTCCGTTAGAAATTTTTAGTTGATCGATACCTAAATCGATACCCAAATCTCGTAGCATTTTTCCATATAAAGGCCTTACCTCATGATTATCATTAACCAACTTGTCCCTAAACACCTTAATGTTGGGATTTAATATTTGAGCGGAATCAGCCAACACGTAAACCTTATTGGATGGTCCCAAACCAAAATTGACCGCATCAAATACTATGGAATCGGCCTTAACATCAAAATGATCGCGTTCGGCTTTCAGAATTTTAGAGAGGTCCTCACGTGTATATCTGGTCTTTAATTCAAATGCCGACAATACAAGTTTATTATTTTCAAAGGTTAAGTCATCAATAAGGATATCATCGTATAAACTCGACTTAATTTTGATATGCTTTAGCTGGCAATTGAGGTCTTCGTAAGTCATCGAATTATCAGTGTTCTCGTCATCTGTGTTAATTTTAAAATCAGTTAATACAAGATTTAAGTCATTTACACCTAAAACCAAGGAATCAACCTGATGTTCCTTAATTGCAATTTTAGAGTCCTTAACAGTTACTTTATTAATGCTTATTTCATTATTTAAGGGACCACTCGCCTTGCCATTAGTAGTTTTTGACGCAGCATCAACTTGCGAATAATAGCCATCCAAATGATCCAAAACCAGTTCCTCAAGGTCAATTTTATCGCGAAACACTAAGTCAAAATAACCCAAGCCCCTAACCTCAATGTTATGGGCTTTAACAACTGCTTGCAGCTGATTGCTATCCTTATCATAAAGTTTAAGATGCGGGTTGTTTAGTTTTAAATTCCCAAAAAAAGAGTTGACACGGAGGTTATCGTAGGTTAATTGAATATGATCAGGTAGCTGTGCTATATGACCCGCTACTTTTTTCTTGAGAACTATATTAAGCAGAATACCAGATACGGCAATTAGTATGAGAACAATAGTAAGTCGAAACAACCATTTATGTCTTGTGAAAGCCATACTCTAAATATATAAATTCATTTTCTGTTAACGGGTAATTTTAAATATCTTTACTCATAAAGAAAACACATGAAAGAACTACTAGACGTCCTTAGCGGAGTACCATGGTGGGCCTGGATTATCATAGCCTTGACTTTGGTTGCCCTTCGCGATATATTTTTTCAGCGCAGACATACGATTAGTCACAATTTTCCGATAGTTGGTCATTTACGCTACCTACTGGAGAGCATTGGTCCTGAAATGCGCCAATATTTTGTAGCCAACAATCGCGAAGAGTTACCGTTCAATCGTATTGAACGCGGCTGGATCTATGCCTCGGCTAAAAATGAAAACAATTACGAAGGCTTTGGTACCGATAGGGATATTTATGCACATCAACATATATTCATTAATAACGCCATGATGCCTTATAAATTAGAGCATCATCATCCGAATGCTTTAGATAAGACTTTTATCCCTTGCGCAAAGGTTATGGGCGCGTATCATAAACGCAAACGCCCATACCGACCCGCATCTATTATCAATGTCTCGGCCATGAGCTTTGGTTCTTTATCTGCCAAAGCCATAGATTCTTTGAATAAAGGTGTAAAAATTGCTGGCGCCTACCACAATACTGGTGAAGGCGGCCTATCTCCCTATCACAGTAATGGTGGTGATGTGGTGTTTCACTTTGGCACAGGGTATTTTGGAGTCAGGTCTGAAGATGGTGGCTTTTCGATGGAAAAAATGGTAACACTTGTTGAAAACAACCCATTTATCAGGGCCATTGAAGTCAAACTATCTCAAGGAGCCAAACCAGGAAAAGGCGGTGTATTGCCTGGAAAAAAAATCACCAAGGAAATTGCCGAAATCAGAGGTGTTGAAATCGGTAAAACGGTACTATCACCACCCAACCATAAGGCATTTTCTAACGTCCCTGAATTGGTTGATTTTGTTGAACGTATTGCCGAGGCCACCGGATTACCCGTGGGTATTAAAGCAGCCATCGGAAAACTAGAACAGTGGGAAGAACTTGCCGAACTTATGGAAAAGGAAAATCGCGGTCCAGATTTTATTACGATAGATGGTGGCGAAGGTGGTACTGGAGCTGCCCCACCAAGTTTTGCCGATCATGTGTCCTTACCATGGATTTATGGATTTAGCGACATCTACAAATTATTCCAAAAACGAAATCTCACCGATCGGATTGTATTTATCGGTAGCGGTAAATTGGGCTTTCCAGCAAAAGCAGCTATGGCTTTTGCCATGGGCGTCGACTGTATTAATGTGGCCAGGGAAGCCATGATGAGTATTGGCTGTATCCAAGCGCAAATATGCCATACCAATCGTTGTCCGGCCGGAGTCGCAACACAAAGTAAATGGTTACAAAACGGCATCAATGTCCCTTTAAAATCTGAGCGTTTGGCGCAATATTTCAAAACCTTTAGAAAAGAACTGATAGAGATTACCCATGCTGCTGGCTACGAACACCCCTGCCAATTTAATATGAACGATATTGAAATGAATGTGGATGACCATAATCTCACCAAAGATTTTGACCAAACCTTTAAATATGAAAAAACGCCTGTTGCATTTAAAGGTATGCAACATTTAAAAGATTGTGCTTATCTTGGTGGTGTAAAGACGTAAAACTCACACCTTCTGAAGAGGTGGCTTTCAGAAGCCCCTAAAAAGTGCTATGAAAACAGGATATAAAAAATTAGGCTTTTTATCAGTCAGAACTTTAGGTTTTAAAACCTTAAAGATCTAATAAATGGTAATGCCAAAAATACATTACCACCATCTAAAGCAGGTGATTTTCAAGCTGAAATAAAAAACACATAAAGAAAGTCATCTCAAAACCACTTATACAAGTTAATAAAAGCTAAGTTTTGAGACAGCTTCTTCTTTATTGAGCATATTTTAATTTACAGTTGGCTTACTTATTGGCGTAGTACTTTTTACTACTACAAACGTCGAAATAGCATAAAACGCATCTCCATTTACTCCATTAGAAACCCAATTCTCAAACTCATATTCAAAGGAAAAACTATTACCAGACATAGATGTCCCTAATGCGTCAACACGATAAGGTACAGCCATTCCTGGGCACCAACCAGCTCTATCTGGTTGCCAATTTCCAGGATTTTGATTATTTAACGGATTAGATGCGCATCCAATTGGCTCCATGGAATGTTCAAAAGAATAAGTTCCATTTATCTTTACACGATGAGTTCTATAGCACCACTCTGCACAAGGCCGGCCATCAGGGTCGCTTGGTGTTGCGTGTCCCCAACCAGAAATTAAGGTTCGTAAATGAGCTTCTTGTGAATTAGCTGGCAGAGATACTGTTCTATCTAAATCAAAATTGTGGGACACACCATAAGGCACACCTTCTAGTGAGTTTCCGTTGTACTGCATTACTTCAGCAATTGCATAATATTCATAATCAGGAGTTCCTTGTATATAATCAAACTCAATGGAAATCAAATCGGCCTTAGTTGTCCAGTTTTCAATGTATATTCTTAGTTCAACATCGCCAGTTAGTAAAGACTTAAAGTCAGTGACATCAAACTCTAATCCACGTGGCAAAACTTCAGTTCCCACCCAATATGGTGTAATGTATCTCCCTATTTCATACCATGTGTTAGACTCAGGGTCTTTAACCATTACATTGGCATATCTATCCCAGTCATCGCAACCTGTCCCAGGACAGTCAATCTCTAAGTACATTTTTATCTGGGAAATATTGGACACATCCGAATGTAGTGTAAAGGTCTGAAATGCTGATTGACTAAAACCAGATCCAAAAGCTAGGGGTTCCTGATCGAATGTATAATATGTATGTACTACTGGTGTTCCTGTACCTAAGAGACCAATCTCAACATCAGTAGCTCCAGTACTTTGTAATGTGATTGTGCCTAAAATCTCGCCTAGTTCTTGCGGAGAAAACCTTACAAACAAGGTGAAGCCAGCATTGGCCGTTTCTGCTTGGACTTGAATTGAATTAGAATAAGTGATATTATCTAATGATATTTCAAAATTTACCGTCGTGCCAATTTCAAGTACCGCATCTAAATTACCAGCATCTACTATTATTTGTTGTGGATCTGATGTGTTACCGATCATGGTTTCAAAAACCAATGAATCATCAGACACGCCTATCATAGGATCAATACTAAGGCCATTTCCATTTAATTGCTTAGTCACCGGATTAGCCCCTGTACTCTCAAAAGTAATATTACCAGAAATAGCACCAACAGCATTCAGTGTCGGAGAAAACCTAACATATATGGTTTGATTAGTTTCATTAATTGTCGTACTAGTTACTGACAACTGGTTAGAAAAATTCTGATTATCTAGTGAAACTTGAAAATTTGTGGTGGTAGTAACATTTAAATTTGATGTCAAATTTGAAGCACTTACCTGAATATTCTGAGATTCAGAAAAACTTAAAACATCCGTATCAGAAAAAGATGTAAAATTTCCGATGACATTTATTGAAGGATTAGCTTCTGCTGGTGAAGTGTCATCATCGCCTCCACAGCTTATTAAAATTAGTAATAGTAAAATTCCTTTGATAAAATGGTTGGCGCGCTTTAATTTCATTTTTAATGATTAATTTAGTTTCACTAAATATAGCTTGATTTTTTTTAACAAAAAAAGTCATTATCTATTGAACAATTAAATGATATATTCGCAAAAAAATATTTATGGAACAACAACTCATCGATCTATTAATGTACTCTGTTCCTGCGTTAATCACCGGAGCTATTGCCTTTTTATTTTTCAGGGAACACGTGGATAACGAAAACAACAGACGTAATTTTTTAATTACAAAAGACTTGCAAAAAGAAGCCTTCCCCATTCGCCTTCAGGCTTATGAACGCATGTCGCTTTTCCTCGAACGTATAAAACCCTCGAAATTAATTCCTAGAATACATCCAACATCTTCAAATAAAGATGATTATGAAACTTTACTTGTAGCAACTATTGAACAAGAATTTGAACATAATTTATCACAGCAAATCTATGTAAGTGATCAATGTTGGAGTATTATCATGGCCGCAAAAAATGCCACAATTCAATTAATCCGTAAAGCCAGTATGAATGAAAAAACGGATACTGCTAACAAGTTGCGTGAAGTGGTACTGACCGAACTGATGGATAAGCCGGCCCCGAGCAATGCAGCTTTATCATTCATCAAACAAGAGGTTGGAGAACTATGGTAATCAGGAGGCGTGTTTCTCCTCAGCATAATCATACCCTTGTTGCCACCATTTTTCCATTAAGCGCTTGCTGAAGATTAAGGAGTTCTCGGTCAGGCTCACAGGAGTGTAGTACAAATTCAATTTTACATTATTGGTTTTAGCAGCCAATTGGCCGATAACAATATCGTTGCGCTCTACCTGATCCAAAAGATGCCCGAATAAATTCATCATCAAGGAAAAGGGATTTTTGCCCAGTACACGTTGCTTCCCCATATTTTCGGCTTCTAACACTATGGCATCCACTTCGGTCGCACCTCTTAAAATGGCTTCTCGTATAGGAATGACACAACCCAAACCACCATCGGCATACTCATAGCCATCCACCTTGGCTAATGACATAAACGGGATATAATTACACGAAATCCAAATCCAGTTACAAAACTCTTCATAAGTACAGTCCTTGATAGACTTGTACTCGACGCGATTCATGGACAAATTAGAAACCGTTACCACCGCATCGTGCTTGGTAGCTTTAATTTTTTGATATTCTTCTCTTGTAAAATTCTTACGAATATTACGTTTTAGGGCCTTACTCTCCCCAAAGGTGCGCTTCATTTTAATGAACTGCCATAATGAATTCACAAAATCGATCGAGACATACTCCCTATCTCCTTTTTTGCGTTGCACAAAAGGACTTACACTAAAAATATCTTGCTGCTGTACATTGGTAAAAATATCGTACAGCTTCGGAATATTGTTAACGGCCAGATGCGGCACCAAAAGACTTCCAGTGGATGTTCCTAAAAACATATCGTATTCACGCCTTTCGCGCTCCATTAAATATTGCGCTACTCCACCTGCAAATGAGCCTTTACTTCCACCGCCAGATATCACCAATGCTCGCATTACTGTTTATTTTGTAATTTTTCGGACAATTCTTTCGCAAACTTAACCAATCTCCAGTTATGGTGCGACTTAGCGTTTTCGAGATTGGACTTGCACCTCGTGTCGCAAGACCTCATGAGATCTAAATATTGAAAGGCCTTCATTCTTAAATCGGCATGGTACCTCTCATTGGTATAACCCACCAATTCCTCATAAAGCCCTTGCTTATTATCCGCTTGGTAAAAAGGCGTACTCAAATTCAAAACAATCCACAACAGACGCACGTTCTTATCGCTAAAACCAATGATATTCCTGGTTTTAGATAAGTATTTAGCGCGTTCTTCAGGAAAACTGGACCAAAGGTTATAAAGCGCATTTTCTACAGTGATATAGGACTTGTCGTCAAGCAAAGATTCGTAATCGGCTTTTAGTTTCTCAGGAATTTTGGTAACGTACTGAGAAATGGCCTGTCGCACTTTTAGACCGTGTTTAAAGGTATCCGTTGTGACCAATTCTGGCACTTGGGAAATGACCTTTACTTTAGCCTCGTCAGACACGTAGTATTTTAAGTACTCGGAGCACTTGGAAGATTTGGCCTGGCAATCGACCATCAAATATTCATTGATAAAGGTCGATTGGTTCTTAAGCAAACCAAATGCAGCATCTACAGGAAACTCTTTTTGTTTGATCCACACGTTTACAAACCTTGTCAATGACTTACCATATAAGCGCTCAACCTCCTTTACAAAATCAGAGGTCTCCACATTGCCAAACTGATACTTTTCCAAGTAATTCTTTACAGCGCTTTTAAACACCTTTTCGCCAACCAATGTTCTTAAGGCATGAAGCACCCAGGCGCCGCGTTGATAAAAGGTAAGGCTACTCGATTTGGGGTTTAAAAGTGAGGTCCCTTTGCCTGCAATATCCTGCCGACCCAAATCCACTGCGGATTCATAGAGCTCAAAATAGAAATGATTATCGCCAAATATATTGCGCTCAGCCAATAAGGCGTAGTAAGTGGCAAAGCCTTCCTGCAACCAGTGATGTTCTCCAGATTTTGCAGTGACCAAATTCCCGAACCATTGGTGCGCCAATTCATGGGCATTGACATTGACATAGTTCTTATCATTAAACCCGATGGAATCCACCACAAATGCATCTGAAAAAATGGTACAACTCGTATTTTCCATACCAGCGTACAAAAAATCGTGTACAGGTACTTGTTTGTAGTTTTGCCAAGGATAGGCAAACCCAATCTCATCTTCTAAAAAATCGAACATCTGTTTACTATAACGATAGGTAGGCTCGACCTTAAGTGAATCTTCAGGGTAATAATAATAATCTAAGGGAATACCGCTTTTAGAGATTTCTGTTTGCTTACCGTACTTACCTACGACCAAGGCAACTAGGTAGCTGGACATAGGCTTTTGCATATCAAATTGCCACATAGATGAATTTGGCCCGTAGTTTACATTTTGCAATTCCCCGTTGGAAACAACAGTATATCCATTATCAACAATCACATCCAAATTGAATTGAATTTTATCGTTAACATCGTCAATACTCGGCAACCAATTACTTGTGTACTTCCCCTGGCCCTGAGTCCAAACATTCCAATCGCTTTTTCGTTTTAGGAAGTATAGCGCTTTTTGAGGACTAGCCTCATAATCAAACAGTAAATTATAGGTCTTGCCTTTTTCAAAATCGCTTATAAACCAAATTTTATCATTTTCAACATTGAAATTTATAAGTATCGGCTCAAAACTAGTAGGATCGTCATCATAAACTTTCGAGGTCACTTTGATATTTTTGGCATCTAAATAAATTGAGTCTACGTCTTTTAGAATTTTAAGCTTGACCATAAGATTACCCGAAACTTTACCCTCATCCATTTTTACAATTATCAACGGATGGATTTCCAAGAAATCAACATAATCTGTCTGCTGGGCAAAGGAGAAGAGACTAAAGAAAGTCAAAATATAATAAAGGCATCGATTCATGGTTTAAATATAACCAGAATGATGCCAAGAAATATTTAGATTGTAAAATAAATTATCAAAATTTAATTAAAACCATTGCTTTTTAAATATGGCTTTAATCCATTGATGGAACCATTAATTGGACGACCTTCTTTAATATCCTCACGAATATTTAATAATTCTTTATAAACTAAATCCCTTAAGTTCTTATTCCGGGACACTCTTTTAGATATTTTTTTTAAATCTTTATCCTGAAGTAATGAAAATTTATAAAATGCTTTGTAGTCCAAACCGATTTTATCAATATTTTTAGGCAATTTAACCTTAAAACTAGACACTGATTGTAAGTTGTTTAATAGAACTTTTGGTCTCTCACTAATTTTTTCGAACCCTATGTTTTCTGTTATTTGATCGGTTAAGGCAAGACTCACACCAATTGAATCTCCCCAAAACTCCGAACTCGACAAATACCGAATAGTTTTATCCTTGATATCGTGAATCCTAGCTCCGACAACAGGTCCATGCTTTCTATAAATTTCAATTATTTCATTTCCAACTATCTTGCCATAATCATACAAAGAACTCCTTATTTTTTCTCCAATTTCAGGCCCATATTTATTATAAACACTAAGAACATCTTCAGCAACCTCTTGCCCAAAGTCATCATAGACAGCCCTTAATTGTAAACCTACAATCGAACCGTACTTTTCGAAAAAGTTTGACAAGTCCCTACCAACAATTGGCCCATGTCTTTCATACGAACTGACTAAAGAATTTGCAATATCTACCGAGTACTTTGTGTAAATTTCTAAGAAAGAATCTGTAATTTCAGTACCGTATTTATTATATACAGTAGAAATCTTATTGCCTATTTTAGGCCCGTATTTGTCATAAACTAACCTTATTTTATCCGAAACTTCTGGCCCCCAATTATAATAGGCATCATTTATCGTTTGTCCTATTTTAGGCCCATGTTTATCATAGCTTGATTTTATTTTTTCGGCAATAATGGGACCATGATTTTCATAAGCCCTACTTATATTTTCTGCCGCTTTTTCTCCATATTTTTTAGAAGTACTGACAATATTATCGTAAGCTTTTTTGCCATGTTTCTTTATCTGGGGAGAATATTTCTGATGCAAACTTTTACTTCTAGCATATGTTCTTTTTACTTTTTTTTGAATTTTTTTCGCTCTTTCTCGAGTCCTTTTTATAGATTTTTCTGCATTGTTTTTTGCCTTTTTGTAATTGATAGTCATATTACTTTTGGCTCTGTTTATACGGTTGTTTAATTTTTTTCTCGTTTTCTGGGCTCTTTGTTTTACCTTATCTCTCCAATTTTGACTATTTCCATTAATTATAAAAATTGCACAAAACAGAATTGAGAAACAAAAGCTTCTTTTTACTGTTATACTTAACATCTTCATCTTCTCTCCAATTTTGCGGCATACAAATCATCTTTTGCTGCCTCTGCTTCCCTTCGCGCAGCTTTAACTTCGTTCCCTCTTCGTCTTAATTTTTGAGCTTCTAATCTTTTTTTTGCAGCGCGCTCTCTATACCTTGCTGCTCTAATAAAATTTGACATAATTAATTGATTTTTATATTAATACGTCTAAATTATTTATATGAAAAAAAAATAATTTCATCAAAAAACAGTAATGAATCCCTCAACATTGAGGGTTTCGTTTAAACCCTAAAAAAGCGGATGAATGGACAAAAAATCTAAAAATGAAGGTTCTTTGTATTATTCCGAGGGAACGGAGTGACCGAAGGAATCTTATGACTTTTATGTGGGATTGCCGCGTCCCAATGTTTCGGGACTCGCAATTGCGACTAAATCAGGTTATTCTTTGTCGCATAACTTATGAGTTCTGCAGAATTGATGCAGCCCGTTTTTTCGAGAATAGTACGCCTATAGGTATCCACAGTATGGCGGCTGATAAAAAGCGCTTCTCCAATGGCCTTGCTATTGAGCCCCTTACCTATGAGTCTTATGATTTCAAACTCACGCTTAGTCAAATTGGTCTGCAATTTTGCTTTATAGCGCTCTATAGTGGTTTTTAGTTCGTCGATACTTACGGGCTTTAGTAAATAATCAAAGGCGCTATTTTTTATGGCTTTAATGGCATAATGATCATAGGCAGACACAAAGACAATCTTAGTATCTAAATAGTTTTTATTAATGTCTTCTGCCAATTCCAAACCGCTCTTTCCTGGCATTTCTATATCCATAAACACCAAATCAGGCTGAAGCCTTAAAACTTTATCTACGGCCTTATTAGCATCGTCAATACATTCTAATAATTCTAGTTCCTCAAAATGACTCAGCAAAAGTTTCATACGGTTTAATGCTCTTGCCTCATTGTCAACAACAATGGTCTTAATTTTTACTTTACTCATAGGGTATTGGTTTTAGCGATATAAATACTTACACATCTTCCCGATTGGCCTTCTACCTTGTTATTTTTAGTAATATCGTGTTTGATGATTCTCCCATAGCGCTGCGTATATAAATTAAAAATACGCTCCATAATGTTTAAGCCACTTCCAGTTCCTTGGGCCTGCGTATGTTTGCCTAAGCATTTTCCGCTATTGTCTACCTTAAGAATAAGGTTGGATTTTGTTTCCTGTAACCTTATTGTCAATTGTCCATTTTGCGCTGCAGACAAACCATGTTTTATGGCATTTTCGACACAGGTAAACAACACATGCTTAGGCACTAAAAAGCTTTGATCAATAGGCCCAGCAACCTCAATACTATAAGTAAAGGCATTCGAAAATCGCAACTGCTGTAACTTTATAAAATTCTCCACATAGTGTAGTTCTTCTTTTAAAGTTGTCGATATTTTATCGGAATGTTTTAGCGTATCTCTCATAAAACCAGAAAAACGGCAGATAAGCGCATCGGCCTCAAGTCTGTTATCCATAAGGGTCATTTCACTAATCGTATTAATAGCGTTAAACACGAAATGCGGATCGACCTGATTTTTAATGGTCTTTAGTTGTAGCTCTGCTATTTCCTTTTCAATAGTCTGCTGGCGCTCTATTTTTATGCGCTGCCCCTTTTGAATGGTCCATACCAAAACAGTAAGACATAGAAATATCATTACATAAATCAAATACTGAAGCACATAGAGGGGGTTGGTTTTATACGCATATAGTCGCGCATACGCCCCCTTTTTTACGGCAACCTGCGATTTCCCATCACCTATAGCGTTGACCTTGGTAGAAAGAGTTTTATAAATGTTATCTTCAAATTTAAGTGCAACACGGTGCGTAAACCCTTCAGAATACACAGCAATCTCTGTATTATCCTTAATTGCAATCCATTCCTTTATGTGATCTGCATTAAGATCATAGAAATACAGGTTACTATAAGGGTCAATTTTGTAAGTTTCCATAAGGTTAAACTGCTTATCTAATCGCAAAATGTCACCCCTAGTATGTTCGTTGATATAAAATTCATCATGTTTGGTTTTGTGAAATGTATGGTAAATGCCTGGCGGTAATTCGAGTTGATGCTCTATGTCTCCCTTAAGGTTCAATAGAAGTAATTGACTGGGTATCAGCTTATGTGCCCTTGATTTAAATACAGCCACAATTTTATGTTCACCTCCAATTTCTAAGGTATGCATATCTACTGACCCTTTGGTTTTAAATTCCAAAGGCGGAAATAAAAAATTGAGATCATCATCTAATACTGATAACCAAGCGCTGTAATCCGATCGTTTTGCAAAACTGGAATCCAAGTTATTTTGCGCTGCGGTTGATTGTATCAATAATTCGGAATCTATATCATCATCAATATTAACAATACTGGATATTGAACTTGGGTTGGTTAAATGGGGGGATTTCATTATACGATTTGTATCATAATCATATTTATAAACATTTCTTGGATAACCAGAAAAACCAGTATTTAGTGCAAATACTAGTTGTTTTGATGGTCTTTCAAAATAATTGAATGTATTTCGTTCTCCACTATTGAGATGATAGCGCCCTTCATATCCCCTTACCTTGTCTACAAATATTGACGTTCTGTCTATACCTTTATTTGCGAAGGGCTCAAGTATGTTTAAAAATACAGAATCCCTAGATTGTGTTAGCAAACAAATTTCTTTAAAACCATTTCCATTGATATCCTGAAACCAAATATTTTTCTTGTTTGTAATGAAAGGCGCTTTAAAATTGAACTGGTCTATGATATTGGTCCCAGCCTCGTAAATTATAAAACTAGCATTCCCTAGATTATTCAACTGGGTCACAATTTTCTCATCAATGAAGTCATTATTTAAGTCTTCATAGAACAAAGAACTTTCAGGATGCAACCGGTCTGTTTTAACAAGTTCCATTTTAAACTTATTAAAATAGTCTGGCAACAAAACGATTATTATGACGGATAAAATTCCCGAAATGATAAATGTATTAGACAAAAAAGCCAGTAGCTTTTTAAGCATAGTCAGAGTCGATTGTGTCAGTTAATCAGAAAGTTACATTTTTTTAAAATAATACATTAAAAAATATACATTGGGGCATGCTTTCTCATAAAATTTACTCAAAATTGAGTAGTGTATCCCCCCAATAAACCCGACATGCATGAAATGTAGATGAAATGGGAATTCCATTTTTCTGTCATTCCTGCGCAGGCAGGAATCTAAAAAGAATCAAGATGCTTCGTCCCGATAGTCCCGATAACTATCGGGGTCGGACTCTGAATGATAAAAAAACGGTTTGCACTAAAAAAGAAATTTTCGTCAGTTTGAGTGAATTTTGCAATTGAAATAAACAAAATTAATGTCAAAAACCATAAAATTTCTAGTTAACAAGCACTTCTCGATACATCACGCCTTAGGCGTGACACTCGAAGTAACATTATACATTGAAAAATCTCTTATTTATAATTCAGGTTAAATGACTTAAATTCGCTTTATGAGTGTCAACTTACAGACTCCTATAGATTATCTCAAAGGCGTTGGGCCCAACCGAGCGGATTTGTTGCGTTCAGAATTGAACATTAACACGTATCAAGACCTCATCAATCTATTTCCTAATCGTTATATCGATCGCACTAGATATTATAAAATCAACGCGCTACAGCGCAATACTGCCGAAGTTCAAATTATAGGTTTTATTACAGGCCTCAGAGAGGTGGCGCAAAAGCGTGGAAAGCGCCTTGTAGCCGATTTTAGGGATGATACCGGTATGATGGAACTCGTGTGGTTTAGAGGTCAGAAATGGATCAGGGACAACCTTAAAATCAATCAACCTTATGTGATTTTTGGTAAGACTAATTGGTACAACGGCAAATTCAACATGCCACATCCGGAAATGGAATTACAATCTGAGCACGACCGTAATTTGCGCTCTGCCATGCAAGCCATTTATCCATCGACTGAAAAATTATCGAACAAGGGGATTACCAATCGCGTCATCACCAAGATCATGCAACAATTATTCCTAGAAACCAAAGGGCAATTTGTGGAAACCCTATCTGAATCGATAAGAGGGGAACTGAAATTAATTTCGAAATCAGACGCACTGTTTAACATCCATTTTCCGAAGAACCAAAGCTTGCTTTCAAGAGCACAATTTCGTCTAAAATTCGAAGAATTGTTCTACATTCAGTTGCAATTAATTCTCAAAAATTTAATCCACAAATCCAAAATTAAAGGCTTTACTTTTGACAAAGTTGGAGATTATTTCAATACCTTCTACAAGGCGCATTTACCCTTCGATTTGACCAATGCCCAAAAGCGTGTTCTAAAAGAAATCAGGGCCGATTTGGGCAGCAATGCGCAGATGAACCGTCTTTTGCAAGGCGATGTTGGATCCGGAAAGACTATAGTCGCCTTTATGTCAATACTCATGGGGCTTGACAATGGTTTTCAATGCTGTTTAATGGCGCCAACTGAAATTTTGTCAGTTCAACACTACAATGGATTACTTGAATTATGTAATAAATTGAATATCAGTATTTCATTATTGACTGGTTCAAGTAAAACTTCAGAACGAAAAGAAATTCACGAAAATCTTGAAAATGGAACATTACAGATCTTAATCGGTACCCATGCCCTACTCGAAGATAAGGTAAAATTTAAAAACTTAGGGCTCGCTATCATCGACGAACAGCATCGGTTTGGAGTGGCGCAAAGGTCGAAATTATGGCAGAAAGGCCCCCTTCAATTCCCCCTAAGGGGGAACGTAAAAGTAGTACTGAAAAAATATATGACGGCGCGTCCTTCAACTTATAAATTGATGAAGGAGCTACAGCAAGAAAATAAAAAACACAGTACTGAAGCTGAGCGTATTTTATGGGAATCTCTTCGAGCCAAAAAGATGGGATATAAATTCAGAAGGCAACATATCATTGATGAGTTCATTGTTGATTTTGTCAATTTAGAAAAGAACTTAGTCATTGAAGTAGATGGTGGCTACCATAATACAAAGGAACAGCAAGACGTAGATGAAATAAGAACTTTAATATTAACCGAACTTGGCTTTAAGGTTATTCGCTTTTCTAATGAACAAGTGATTGGCGATATAGATTCAGTTTTAAACGCTATCGAAAAGCAATTAAAAAGTCTCCCCTCTGGGGAGGTTGGTGGGGCTATCCCTCCACATATTCTCGTCATGACCGCAACACCCATTCCGAGAACCTTGGCCATGTCAGTTTATGGTGATTTGGATATCTCGGTAATTGACGAATTACCAGCTGGGAGAAAACCGATAAAAACGGTGCATCGTTATGACAATAATCGGCTTAAGGTATTTCGATTTATGAAAGATGAAATTGCCAAAGGGCGACAAATTTATGTGGTGTATCCTTTAATTCAGGAAAGTGAAAAAATGGATTACAAGGATCTTATGGATGGTTACGAAAGTATTGCTCGCGAGTTTCCTGCCCCGGATTATCAGATTTCTATTGTTCATGGTAAAATGAAAGCTGCGGATAAAGATTATGAGATGCAACGCTTTGCTGAAGGCAAAACCCATATTATGGTTGCCACAACAGTGATTGAAGTTGGGGTTAATGTTCCTAATGCTTCGGTAATGGTCATAGAAAGTGCGGAACGTTTCGGTTTATCCCAACTGCACCAATTACGCGGGCGTGTGGGGCGCGGTGCCGAACAAAGTTATTGCATTTTAATGACCAGTCATAAACTGAGTAATGATAGCAAAACCCGATTAGAAACCATGGTACGCTCTAGTGATGGTTTTGAAATTGCCGAAGTGGACCTAAAACTTCGTGGCCCAGGAGATGTTATGGGTACACAACAAAGTGGAGTCCTTAACCTACGTATTGCTGACATTGTAAAAGACAAGGACATTCTAGAGCGCGCACGTTATTATGCGAAGTCTATTTTAAAATTAGATCCAAGCCTTGGTTTACCAGAACATAAGGTCATTTTAAACACCTATCGTCAAATGGGCAAGTATCGCAATATTTGGAATTATATCAGTTGATATGGAATTGTTTCAAAACAGAAAGCTCATCATCGCCACTAAGCACCAAAAGGAATCGGTTATTGCTCCACTGCTCGAGACGCAGCTTGGCGTACAATGTTTCACTGATCCAAGTTTCGATACGGACACTTTAGGTACCTTTTCTGGTGAAGTAGAACGCATTAATACCCCATTAGAAACCGCACGTTTAAAATGCCTTAAGGTTATGGAACGCAATCATTGTGATCTGGGCGTAGCTAGTGAGGGTTCATTTGGACCGCATCCCACCATGTATTTTGCTAGCGCCGATGATGAACTTTTAATCTTTATAGACCAAAAAAACAATCTTGAAATTGTGGTGCGAGAGCTCAGTATGGATACTAATTTTAATGGTAAAATCATCCATAATGAAAAAGAGTTATTGGAATTTGCACAACTCGTCAAGTTTCCCTCCCATGCTTTAATCCTTAAAAAGTCCAAATCCGATACCGAGGGTATGCTAAAAGGGATTAGCAGCTTACCGGAATTGCAACGGACTTATGAGTTTATGTATCAAAACTACAGCACGGTCTATGCCGAAACCGATATGCGTGCCATGCTCAACCCAAGTCGAATGCGCGTTATAGAGCTTGCCGCAAAAAAATTAGTGGACAAAATTCAATCGCTTTGCCCTAATTGTAAAACACCGGGCTTTGGGGTCACCGATTTAAAAAAAGGCTTGCCTTGCGACCTTTGTGGCTCACCGACGCAATCCACGCTTAGTCTCATTTACAGTTGTACAAATTGCAATTATAGTAAAGAGGTCTTCTATCCAAACAGTAAAAAAACAGAAGATCCCATGTATTGCGACTTTTGCAACCCTTAGTTATTGCACTCATGATTTTTGTCATAGGCTTTTTTTTATTTTGATTATAGCTTTGTAATAAACACCAACTTTGTAATATGCCACGACCAAAATCAAAACCAGAGTTATTAGAGCTTAGCGCCGTCAATTTTTCAAAACTATTTGATTTCATAGAAGCCTTAAGTCCGAAAGCACAAGAGAAGACCTTTCCCAAAGGTACACTCAACCGCAACATAAGAGATGTATTGATGCACCTACATCATTGGCATGGCATGATGCTCAACTGGTATGACGTTGGTATGCGCGGTGAAAAGCCAGATATGCCCGCGAAAGGCTACACTTGGAAAACAACACCAGAGCTTAACACTTGGATTCAAAAACAATATACGGATATCCCTTTAGAAAAGGCGAAAACTCTATTAAAGGAAAGCTATAGCAAGGTTATCCATTTAATAAAGAGCCATAGCAATGACGAGCTTTTCGAAAAGAAACGTTACAAATGGACGGGATCCACATCATTGGGTGCCTACCTAATTTCAGCCACTTCTAGCCATTACGATTGGGCTCTAAAACTTATCAAAAAAGCCAACAAATAAAAAAAGGCCTGGCACCAACAACAACCAGACCTTCCAAAACATAACCAAACGTGTTTTGCTGATGAAATTCTTATAAAGCTCCTAGCTCTTCGAGATTCTTTTCAGACGTCGACTTGTCTTTATCCGAAGGATTAGAAGCTAATGCTTTTTTGTAATGCTTAATGGCTTTTTTATTATCGCCTTTTGCTTTATAAGCCCCTGCGATACTATTATGCCAAGTTGCGTTTTTAGGATCACTCTCCAGGTTCATGTTATAGTATTTTAATGCCCTATCGTAATCCTTGACAGTCAACATATAGTTGCCCATACGATTTAATTGATTGGGATTGGCCAAGGTCGACGCTTCGTCCATAGCCTTACCAAAACCTTCTGTATCGCCCTTTTTCTGAAGGATCTGGGCTTTGGTCGCAAGACCGTTAACCGTCTTTTCACTAAAAAAGTTACCTTCCAATGCCGCGTTGATCCATTCTAAGGCTTCATCAAGGTCACCACCATTATTGAGGGCGAAATTTGCGGCCTGCTCCCAATTTTGACGGGTAAAGCCCTTTTGGCCTTTAAATTGTCCTCTAATATCGTCCATCACAATAGAGGTGACATCCACTTCTATTTTAAAAGGAATAGCCTTCTTTTCCCATTTTAAGGACGCTGTAGTTGAGGTCTTATTAACCTCATCAAAATCGAAGGTCAATAGCTCGACGTGATCAATAGTCTTTAATTTTACATCCGCCGTTAAGACGTCATTGGCAGGCTCATAGAAATAACTGCCCCAGGCATCTTTGTCTGTGGATAAAATTATAGTTGCATTATCAGCATCTTTCACATTGATGTGTAGGCCATAAGTCCCTGCCGCGATAGCCTTGCCTTCAACCTTAGCATCATGGGTAAAGGTAATGGTGGTATTCTCATTGGCCCCAGCACGCCAAGGCGCTGCTTTAGAAGTTCCGAAGCCTAGATTGGTTAAACCATAAGGGACCAGTTTGCCCCAAATTTCACGACCGTTAACACTTGGTCTGGAATAGGTAATGGTAATGTCTGTCGTCCCAACACGTTGCATAACGGAAGCCATTTGGCTACCACGTGGGGTATTGAGCTGTGCGGTCGCACTGAATGAAACGCATAGTAATAAGCCTATTACTAACGGAGTAATTGTTGCTCTCATTTTTATAAATTTTGATTAGTAGTACCACCAAATTATGGGGATTTTAGACGCAAGGCTGTTAGGGACTTGTTAAAGAAATTGGCATGAGTGTTAATTAACGTATTCTTAAGAGTACAAAAAGTTCATAAAAAAACAATTCCTATAAATCGTTTATATTCGTTGTACCAACTAACTTTTATATGATTACCAAACTCGGTCAGAAATTCACGGACGGCTTTACCAAATATATGCCCAGCGCCTATGTCTTTGCTCTTTTATTAACCTTGTTAACTGGATTGGTTGGTTTTTTTGTTGCTGACGCAGACACACTAAAAGACAAAGGTATACTGGTCTTAGAAGGCTGGTTCGATGGGTTCTGGAATCTGCTCTCTTTCGGCATGCAAATCGTGTTGATCATTATCACGGCCTATTGCATTGCTCAATCAGGGCCAGTAAAAAGAGGGATTGACCACTTAGCCAAATGGATTAAGACTCCTACACAGGTCTACATGATTATCATTGCCCTTGGTGCCTTATTATCCTTAGTAAGCTTTGGGATGGTGGTAATTACCTCTATTCTTGGGCGTGAATTAGCACTTCGCATCAAAGGGATCCACTACCCTTTTTTGGTGGCTTGTGTGTACTTCTCATTTAACGGTTGGGTCTGTGGGCTCTCGAGTTCTATTGCTTTGCTCTTAAACACGGATAATAATTTTTTAATAAAAGATGCCATACTTAGCCATACCATTTCCTCGAGCTATACTTTGGGCTCTAACTTGAACCTAGCCATGACCTTGCTATTTGTAGTCGTATCGCCTATTCTGATTTGGATCTTAATCCCTAAATCCTTTGCCGGCAAGGAATTGAAAGATTTACAAACCTCTCTCGATGATGCCGAGGGCTCTGTAAAGGACGAAGCCTTATCATACAAACTCCCATTTAAAGCGCTCTCTGATGCGCTCAACAATGCGGGTTGGTTGCAACTATCAGTGGCTTTTTTAGGTGTGCTGTATATCATTTACTATTTCTACAATTATGGTTTTGAGCTTAATCTTAATATCATGATTTTTATTTTCCTAATCGCTGGGATGGTATTGCATATCACGCCGATGCGCTATAGTATTGCTATGAAGCGCGCCAGCAGTAATATCTCTGGTGTATTATTTCAATATCCTTTTTATGCAGGTATTATGGGCATTATGAAGGCCTCGGGTCTGGCAATTATTATCAGCCAACTCTTGGTATCTATAGCGACACCAGAATCCTATGCCTTTATCTCCTACCTTACGGGTGGTGTCATTAATTTTGCCATTCCTTCTGCTGGTGGTGAGTTTGCTGTGGTTGGTCCGAGCATTATTACCATGGTACAAGAATTGGGGGCTCACCTCTCTCCTAGCGAGGTCACGGCGATGACGGCAAGAGCTTCTATGTCAGTAGCTTATGGTGAAAGCCTGAGTAATTTATTACAACCTTTCTTTTTATTGATTGTCTTCCCTGTAATGGGCAAAGGCCTTAAAATACAGGCCAGGGATGTGATAGGTTATCTCTTTATTCCCTTTATCGTCTTGTTTGTGATACAGGCGTTGCTCGTGACTTATGTGCCGCTATAGAACGACCTTTTTATTTCATCCAATCTGCCTAAGCACATCAAAAAGATGCCTATATTGGTGGGTAATAGCCTACCTTATAATTAATTGTAAAAAACACTAACCATGAACCAACTAAAAACACTTGCAACTTTAGTTTTAATTCTCTTCGCATTTTTCGCATTTCCACAATCGCCAAGGTTTACTATAAAGTCAGATGGTATGGAAGCCATAAATTATCTTCAAATGGACGACTTTTACCTCACGCATCATTTATATATCGACTTGTTTCTGAGAGAAAATTTGTTTCCGGATGCCACGGCAGATGAAGTTTCGACAATACTGAGTGCCATAAAGACTTATGTTGCTGAAGACAGCCCCTTAGAAATTGAAGTTAAAAAGCCCGGAAAAGCAAATTATATCATTAAGATGGCCATCTTAAAAAAAGATGATATGGAATTGTTAATAGCCTTTACCAACTGGAGCCCCCAAAAGAAGACATTTGAAAAAGAGATAAAAATGGAGAACGACTCTTATACGAGATGGTACTTCCTCAATGACGATAAAATGACCTATCGTAAGGATATGTCGGACCAAAGCGATTACAACAGTTTGGAAAAGGTCGATTTAGTAAATGCATACCTATTTGACGAACTCCTAGATAATGACGAACTTATAGAACCCACTATTGAAGCGCTTCTTAAGGATGATGGCTTAGCCGTAGAAGATAGGATTATGGCCCAATTAATCTGGTTGAAATATGCCATTTTAAAGAGAGATTCTGAGAAGATCGCCTCACTGGTTGATGATTTAAGGCAACAATTTGAAACTGACGTGACCCATAATTTAAGAGGTTTGGAAGTGGCTTTTAAAGCTACCGAGTTTCAGATTGAATTAATGAAATAATTGGGTTTGAAATTAAAGCAACTAAAAAAACTCATCGAACTGAACAAAAGAGGTTCAAATTATAGAAAAAGTAAAAAATCAATCAGATTCTACCTTTATTCTATACATACCTGTAAAAAAACAAAACTTTAATCTACTTCCCGAAGTAACACTATAGAACTAAATACTTGTTCTTTCTGTGCTTAACCTCAGTTGCATAATATTCTGAACTGAATCATCATATACTTAAATTATTGTTTTATAATTCTTACCGAATAATGCCTTAAACTATCCTGAATAGAAACTAAATATACTCCGCTGATTAAATTCGATAAATCAACTTTTATTTTACTCTTTCCACTTTCTTCTATTACAACTCTGCCTAAGGCGTCATGCACTTTTATAGTATAACTTTGTGAATAATGCCCACTAATATTTATGATTCCTTCCGTAGGATTTGGGTAAATAACAATTGTATCAAACACCTCATCATCAACAGACAAAATACAATTGTTTGAAACTTCACTAACACTACTACAACCCGAGTTATTACTTTCAATTATTGCACTGCCATTATTTGCCAAATGAATACAAACGGACTCAATATCGCAATTGCTTAAAGTGTTATTATATTGAATCCGAACAAATTCAGAAATAGTTCCAAGATTGGCCACCCCATCTATATTGTTTAATACTGGATTGTCATTAATAATTAAATTACCAATTGCAGAATTAATATTCTCCAAGCCATTTAAGCTAACAAGATTATTGTTATAACCGATAAATATATTGTCTTCAACTGTGCTTAAATTACTTAAATGAGTGAAATTCAATAAAGCTGTGTTATTAAAACCTATCACTTTCGCCGATTCTAAATTATTAAACCCAGAAATATTATTTAAACCAAGACTACTTCCAAAAAATAAATTAGACCCAAGATTAATCAGGTTATTAAAACCACTTATAATTTCTAGATTTGGATTATACCAAAAAATAAGCCCTGAATTACCATCAAATTGGTTGATTGTAGTTAAACTATTAAATCCACTTATTTCAAAAAGTTGATTGTTATAAAAAAAGTTTACACTTTTATCAACGGAGACCAATTGCTGAAAGCCACTAATGCTAATCAGGTTATTATTTGATTCAAATTTCACCTCTTCGCCTACTGAGACTAATTCATTAAATCCACTTGTTTCAATTAACCCCATATTATCCTGAATAACCAATGATTCCCCAATAGAAATCAGGTTGTTAAATTCATTTAAGAGCGTGATATTTTGGTTGTTATAAATCCATATTCTATTCGATACATTTGTTAAATTATCAAATCCTGATAATGTTTGCATAGAATTATTCAATATAAACAAAGCTCCTTCTATCTCTAATAGATTTTCAAAACCAGTTAAATTACCAAAATCATTAGATGAAATAAACAAATCCCCAGCTAAATTATTCAGCTGATTAAATCCATTCAAATCGCTAATTCCGTTGTTGCTCGTAATAGTTAAGCTTCCTTGAATTTCTTGAAGATTATCTAAACCTTCAAAATTATTGATTGAATTTGAACCTATATAAACATCTGACCCAATTAATTCTAGTGAGTTTAAGCCAGTAATTTGATTTAACTGGTCATTTCCATTGACGAAAAGACTTGAATCAATAGAGACGAGTTCGTTAAAACCAGATAAACTAATCAATGCATCATTATTTATGATACGAAGTTCGCCTTCCAATTGACTGGCCATACTCATTCCACTAATTACTGTTAAATTAGAGTTATTAAGAATATTAACATTACCTTCAATAGTCGCAACTGCGTTGAAACCAGAAATTTCATTTAAACCAACGTTTTGAAATATAAGATTAGATCCTATAGTATTTAAAGCGTCAAATTCAGTAAACGTACTTAAAAGTGGATTATCTATCAATCTCACTTCTCCTCCTATGCTTTCTAAACTGCTAAAACCACTAAATGAATTTAAATTTTCATTATCTTCTATTACAAAACTTGCACCAATAGATAATAAACTTTCAAAACCACTAAAATCAGAACTAGAACTGGATGAAAAAGTGAAACTACCACCAATAGAAACAAGGCCATTTAAACCAGTTAAATCCATTGATTCTGGAATATTACTTACTGCAAGATTACCAGTTACCGAAGTTATGTTGCTCAATCCATTTAAATTGAGAATCAGATTATTATAATTGGATACCTCGAGATTACCACTAATTTCTGCGCAATTTGGATAATTTAGCATAAACGCATCAATATCCGTTTGTGTGTAAAAGCTAACACTTCCTGTTGGACATTGAGCAGTAACTATAAAAGAAAATATCAAAAAGTGTAGAGCTAAAAATCTTTTCATGTTAGTTTATTTCAAATCGAACTTATTGTTACCTTATTTCATTCAAATAAATGTAAGAAAATTTTTATTTAATAATTAAGCTTTCCTGTTAAAAAGAGATTAAAAAGTGCCTGTAGAGATAATGTATTAGGTCCTAATATCATGATTGAATTAGGTTATGTAGCAACGAAACTCGGTCGGAATAAAATAATTATAGTTTTAAATATTAATTCGAATAGAATTAAGGTTTTGCCTTTCTACATAAGACAAGACCCTATTTTATGATATGACATTAATACAATTAAAGAAATAACTCAAACATCCAATTAAAAAAAATAGATAACTGTGGCCAACCAAGTGTATAGCTCATTGCGCTGAAATTCCACACCTATGCTAGCCCACTTCGCCGAAGTAGATCGGCTACGAAGGCTGAAAAGCTTCGGTGTTCACTGTCGAAATGTCAAGCCTTTTTGCTAAATTTATGGTTTGCTGCGCCAGTTCGCTTCGCTCGTGTCAGTTTGGTATGTAATTGTAAAGTTAAGTGCTATCCCGATAGTCCCCATTGCTATCGGGATCGGGACGCGCAACTACTAATAGCCGAGACCGTTAACTACAATTTTTGAACACAAGCAATGAATAATAAAATTTCTTCACTTTTATACGAACTCCTTGCTATTGATTGGAACAAAATTGATAACCTAGAAATGATTGAACAGGTAAATGAAATAAAAAGAATTCATAAGCAATTCAAAAAAATTATAAAGCTAGAATCTAAAAAAAATGATTTTAACTATGATTCAATCCATCAGTTTCTAAATATTTATCATGAAAAGAATTCAAAAAATATCTTCATTGGTAAGAATAAATTATTTGTAAACTCTTTTTTGTTAACTAGTCAACTAAGAGATATTTTACGGAAAATCGAATTCAATGAATTCAAGAAAATCACAAATTATCCAAAATGCGAGTGTGCAATCAGAAATAAATTTAAAATAGATCCAAAGCACAAGTATCTGAACGAAATCGGATGCAATTTTGATGGATATTATGACACATATATTTATAAATGTTCAAATTGTGGATTTGAATGGATGGTTACCCTCGATGATGAAAATGGTTTAGGATATTATAAACCATGGAACAAAATGGATTATCCTATTAACAATAAAAACTGTAGCTAATAACGTGTATAGTTCATTGCTCGGAAATTCCACACCTAAGCTAGCCCACTTCGCCGAAGTAGATTGGCTACGAAGCCTGAAAAGCTTCGGTGTTCACAGTCGGAATTGCTTCACCAGTTTGCCACTAAAAGTGGCTCGTGTCATTGCAATTTGCTATCTTTCGGTTACGGCGGAAAATCAGCTATGATTTTATTCATGACATATCTATTTTATATTAAGGTATTCATGAATCTGGCAGATTTCCTCAACAAGCCATACACAAAACCATTAGGGTTAATTAAAACAAGCTCCCAAAATGAACAAATTTTTTAGAATGCTAAGGAAAATACTTATTTACACCTTCTCTTTCTTAATTCTGCTAATCGTCAGTGGTTACATTTATCTGTACGTACTTCCAAAAGGACCTGAAATTACCGAGTCAAATAAAATAAATGTTGGAAAAGACTCATTTGTTATTTACGCTTATGAGAATAGTAAGCGCAAGTCAATCAAAGTATGGACTTACAAACCCGAAAGTTGGAAAGACCAAGATAAAATAGTGTTTGTAATGCATGGTGGAGGACGTAATGCAGATGACTACCTCGATGCTTGGGTAGAATTAGCTAAAAACAATAATTTACTCATAATAGCACCTGAATTCGAAAACAAGTTTTCAAAGTATACGACCAACGACTATCAAGAGGGTAATTTATTTACCTTTTTCGGAACTAAAAACCCAGAAAGCGAATGGGCTTATACGGTAGTTGAAAACATATTCGACTATATCAAATCGGTCAATGATATTACAAATAGCCATTACGACATTTTTGGACATTCAGCTGGCGGCCAATTCGTTCATAGGATGATAATGATTAGGCCCGAATCACGAATTGGAACAGCCATTGCGGCAAATGCTGGATTTTACAGCCTTCCAGACAAAAATCTTGCATTTCCATATGGACTCAAAAAAACAGACATCAAATTGGACAACGAGATACAAACGGCGTACAAAAAGAGGTTGATTATTCTATTGGGCGAACAGGACAATGACCCAAGTTTAGGAACTTTTAGAACAACTGAATTGGCAATGCAACAAGGCGCACACAGACTTGAACGTGGAACTAATTTTTTTAATACAAACAAGAAGCTAAGTGAGCAAAACGAATGGTCATTCAACTGGAAAATTGACACCGTTAAAAACGTAGGTCATGATTACAGGAAAATGTCGGAAAATTCAATTAAATGGATAAAAAACTAACCCTAACACGGTGTAAAAGTAATAGTGGTTTGAGTGTCAACTCGAATCGCTTTTTAATTTAATTAAACTGTATTGTAGTATGAAAGTAGTTGCATAAAATTCCGCTACTACTCATACACGAGACCGTTGATAGTAATTATAAAGAACCCTATGAATAGATTATTTACATTTATATTAATTCTGAATATGTCTTTATCTTGTAGCCAAGATGCTAAAAATGGAGATAACATAAAAAAAGCAAAAGTTCTATCCACAACTACTATTCATTCAGAAAACTCAAATTCTAATAATCAAAACATTGAATCAGAAGAAATATACCCATTTAATGATGAAAATTATCAATATGGTTATATGAATTCACGTGGTCAAATTGTTATTAAACCTCAATTTGAATTAGCGTGGTTTTTTCAAGGAGAAGATGTTGCAAAGGTTAGAAATAATGGAAAAATTGGCTATGTAAATAAAAAAGGAGAAGTTGTAATTGAGCCACAGTTTACTAAAGCAACGAGCTTTGAAAATGCTAGTTATGCTAGGGTCAAGAAAAATGGGAAATATGGAATTGTTAGTAATAAAGGGAAAATAATAGCTGAACCACAATTTGAATCTACTGGTTTCGGTTCTTCTGCTGATTTAATGATAATTGAACAGAATAGAAAGTATGGATATATTAATATGCAAGGTGAAGTTGTAATTCAACCACAGTTTGATTATACCAATGGATTTAGGAATGATTTAGCCGCTTTTAGACAAAATGGGAAATGGGGTTTTGTAAATAAACAAGGTGAAATTGTTATAAAGCCTCAATTTGATGCAGCATATGATTATAAGTTTAAGGAAGCTACTATTGTAGCTGTAAAGTTGAATGGGAAATATGGTTATATCAACAAAAAAGGAGAATTTGTAATTAAGCCTCAATTTGAAGATGCTAAGAGTTTTGAAAAGTATAATCTCGCAGCTGTGCAACTAAAGGGTAAGTGGGGCTATATAAATAAATCTGGAAAATTTGTTATTAAACCACAGTTTGATAATGCTTATAATTTTTATGATAATAATTTAGCTTGCATAAGTCAAAACGGGAAATGGGGATTTATAAATAAAAAAGGTGAAATTGTTGTTAAACCTAAATTTGACAGAATTTATAATTGTATTAAAGGCGATTTTTCTAAGGTAGAAAAAAATGGAAAATTTGGTTATTTCAATAAAAAAGATAATTATCTAGTATCACCACAATTTGACATAGCTTATCTCGATTTTGATAATTTTGGTTTGACACCAGTAAAATTAAATGGTAAATACGGTTACATAAACAAAACTGGAAAGTTTGTTATCAAACCTCAGTTTGAATTTGCTGACAAGTTTGGTGGACTAGGCATCGGAAGAGTTAAATTAAATGGAAAAATTGGATTTGTAAATAAATTAGGAGAATTCGTGATTGAACCAATTTTTGATAATGGTTATTGTATAGAAGGAACTGGACTGGTCACTGTACGATATGGTAAACGGAGAGGTTTAATTAATGAAAAAGGTCAGTTTTTGGGTTTTACAAGAGAAGACATTAAAAACGAATCACAAAAATCTAAGGAATAACAATTATTAATTTAACTACTGCCAACAATGTCTATAAGTAATAGTGGTTTAAGTGATAACACCAAAGTATAAACATAAAATAAAGGCCAGTGCAATCCCGATAACTATCGGGACGAAAGGTTTGTGAGTAGAAATCTCTGTCTGCCGACGGGCAGGCGCTACTACTCATACACAAAGACCATTACCATACATTAATAAACAATGAACAAACTAAAAATAGGTTCCCTAATTTTGAGCTTTTGGAGCAGCTTAAATTTTTTTCCTTCACTTTATGTTGTGATAAGTATCCTTTTTTTGAAAAACACCCACCTGGATTATATGCAATACTAAGGGAAGAAGAGATCAAAATGATGAGTCAGGAGATGCTAGCGACTGTCGATTCTATTGGTCTTTTTGCAAATTTATCTGTGGCCGCCTTAAACTTATTGATTCTAATAGCAATTTGGAAAGGACTTAATAAAGGAAAGGTTTGGGTATTTTGGGCCTTGTTGGCATCGTGTATCGTTGCGATATTGGCAGGAGTAGCTGCCGATTATGCTCTGTATTTTGCTTTTCCCGAAGTAAATATGATATCAGCGCTAATCTGTGCAATAGGTTTTGTATTTGCAGGAATTGGACTCTTTAACAAAACATAAAGCGCATGGTAACAACTTGTATAGCGCATTGCGATGGAATTCACCATTGGCGAATTCATTGCAATTTTGCTACTTTAGTGTTTCATCGGAATGTTTCCGCAACAAGCCATGCACAAGACGTTGGCACTAATTATTGTAAACCGTAAATCCAAAATAAAATGAAAAGTTTATTATTTGTTTTTCTGATATTACTTTTAATTTCTTGTGAAGAAAAGAACGATCAAACTAAGATGAATTCGACTGAGAAAGATAAAATAAATATTAAAGCTGAATTAGCATCAATCGAAAAGACCCGTGCAGAATTCCAATTAGCGATTAAAGAAAAGCGCTATGCTGATTTAAAAGAATTTGGGACCAATGACATTATTTCATTGACCCCAATTTGTGGGACTTGGGAAGAATATAAACGACTTAGAAATGAACCTTTAGGTTCTTTTAGTTATGACAGTCTTATAATGAAGCCGAAGGAAACGATTATAGTAAGTGATAGTATTGCATATGATTTTGGAACAAGTTCAATGTACTACACCAATGCAGAAGGTGAGCCAGTAGAAATTCATGATACATTCTTAGCTATTCTTAAAAAAGATAAAAGTGATGGAAAATGGAAATTGCATAGAGAAGTAGCTACAACAAATATGATGGAATAAAAACTATTGCCTACAACGTGTATAGTTCATTGCTTCTGATTTTCCTTTCGGTAAACCAAAGCTTCTGAACATTAGGTGTTTCTTTTGCTATCTTTAGTGTGAACGTAACGGACCATACACGAATATGTTGTGCACAAGCAGAAAAAATGACGATAACAAAAAACAATTTTAAAAGTCCTCATATCTACATTCTCTATACATTGTTTATTGTTTTGGGAATTGGATTTTTGATTTACTATTATTTCGAGGGTAATAAAGATTATTTATATATATCTATTGGAATTTTCGTGTTTCTTGGAGTTCTATTTTCAATTGGATATATGACTAAAATTCGGATTGAAAGAAAAGGAATTATTCAAAGTTCATTATCAAAAGACTACTTGTTAAATTGGAGCGATATAAAGACAATTGGCGTTTACAGGGTTAATAGATATGGACTTAAAATTATCGATCCTAAAAATTACAATAAATTCAGTCTTTTAGGACAAAAGTTTATTTTCATCTCTACCAAACAAAATTATTTACCAAAACGCAATCAGAACTCATCGTCCGACTTTATTCACTTCCATTGGAGAAAAGAAGCTTGGGATGAAATCAAAAAGTATCATGAAAATGATTAATAGCCCGCACGCAACAATGTATAACCGCAATTTGCTCACGCCAGTTCGCTGCAATAGCGTCATTGTGGTTTAGTGTCACATCAAAATAAAAGTATAAATTAAAGGCTGATTGCGTTGTGCATCATTTGACCAAAAGCTATGTGTATTAAAAATGAAAAATTAATATTTTGTACTTGTTCCGAAAAAGAAGACAAGACATCAGACCATTATGTTAAAGACATCTATTACACTTGGCTTCTTACGTCTTATATAGGTTATAGAAAGTCTAGAATAAGAGGTAAAATTTTAATGCCCTCAAAGGATTTGGGGCAAGGATTAACACTAACCAGAATACTTAATATGCTTAATTCTGATTTAAGCTATTTTGATTTTGATTATCATCCAAAGGAATTAGATTGCTTACATATCGACAACGGCTTAAAGCATCCTTATTACCAATATTTTAGTGTTATTTATAAAAATAACCTTTGGCAACAAGGTAGAAATCCGGCCTTTGTGTCTATAACTAAAACCATAGCTCAAGGAAGAATTTTAAGAGAAGTTTCAGAACCAAAAAAGACCAATAGTTGGTTGGTATCCCAAGAAAAACTTTCAGTGAGTCAATTATTCGACAACCTATTATCCGACAATAATGATGAAGAACAAAGGCAATTCATCACTGCTTTGGCAAACAGATTTCCAAAAGCATCTTTTCAAAAAGCGCTTTACTTATGCAATGTCAATTCTATAAAAGATAAAATTTCAGGGTTTCGTTTAATGGCTGAATTATATGAATCTGAATATAATTTGGAACAAATAAAATCTTTTCTATTTGATAAACTTAGTTCGGAAAATGAAAAAGAAATTTTAGAAATCCTGCTATTTGCATTAACCTCAAATCTCAATGTACTTGGTGATAAGGAAATCAAAAGCTTATTGTCCTTGAAAGAAAGAAGTGATAGCTTTAAACTGCGCTTAATGGATGTATTCAGTGGCTTTAATCACCCTTTAGTTGTGGATTATTTTATAGAAATATGCAGAGATAATAATTGGGAAGTAAAAGAAGAAGCCATTATGAATTTAAGCCATGAATACGATTGGGATACACCAGAAATCAGAAAAGTATTGTGGGAGAACGCAGAGAATCAACACAAAGTACTAAGACAATATGCCATTTATGGACTAGCCAACCGAAAAGATAATAAGATAAAGTCAATTTTGGAAAAAGAGCTTCAATCCATTGATAATAATGATGCTCTTATTCTCGAAGCTATTGAAGAATTGGGAGATTTAAATATGATTCCTTTGTTAGAATCCAAATTAGAAAAAATTGACAAGAACAAACACCTTTCTAAATTACTATTAAAAACCATTCAAAGAATGAAAACGAATGCATAACATGGTGTATAAGTAATCGCGGTTTAATTGATAAAACGAAACTAAAAACATGAAGCAAAGCTTATTCTAAATGAAAGTACATTTGAAAAACGACTCAATACTGAAAAACTACAATGAGGAGACCAAACCCTCGGAGATTTTTAAAGAAGTTTGTCATTTGATTGGCAAATATTATTCAGAAAAAGGATGGAAATATTATGGCGGTAGACCGAAAATAAAGCGAGAATCAAATGATTTAATAATCGAAATAAATTTTTGGAGTTCCCACAGTAATATGGCGGGTTCATATGTTCAATTGGAAATACTACCATATGTAAGTTCTAAACAGTTAAGAAAGTGGATTAAAGAACATGAGATTGGAAGAAATCCTACTATTTATGCACCAAAAACATATTCGTTTAGACATAATAATGTTTTTGGAATTACAGAAAGCGGATTGTCGTCTCTACTAAATGAAATGGACAATTTTATTGAACAACATTTGAATATAGAAAATAATGATAAATTTATTGAAAAGGTTTTTCAAGATCTAGAAGAGAGTGTTAGAGATAATTTCGCTTGTTATTTTGCTATGAAAAAAGACAAAAGAATGTTTGATGTTATAGACTATCAAAATGGTTTTAGCATTGACAAAATGACGACCGACAAATTAAGAAAATACTATGGCTAACAACATGCATAGCTCATTGCGGCTGAACTCCACATCTACGCTAAAGCATCGAACTAACGAAGTAAACCATAGCCAAAACCATTGTAGGTAATTACAAAAAATATGGAGGAAGATTTTTGTTTTAAATGCGGAACTAAATTGCTTTTCTCACTAGATTCTAATACTATTCTTTCTAGTGAATGTAAAAAATGTGGACAAGGTTATGCCAAGGAAAAAGGGAAAACATTAATTGATAGTAGAAAAGATTGGTCTTTTGCCATTCCTCTTTACGCGATAATTTTTGAAAAAGAAAAAGTATCTCATCAAAAAATAAATCAGATGGCATCGGGCTATCTTGAATATGATAAAAGATATATAAAAGTATTAATTGAAGATATTGATGAGGAACTGATTAATCCGAAACGAAAACTAACAGCTTTTCATGATATGCTTGGAACAGAAGAAATTGCAAGGGATTATCTTAAAAGATTATCCATGGAAATCAAAAATCGACTCGAAGAATAAAAAAAGGAAATGACAATAGAAAAACTGACTGAACTAGCAGAAAAGGAAAATAAGCTTACAAAAGCTGAATTAGAACTCAAATTAACTGAATTGAAATCTCTCAATTGTCGAATTTTGGAATGTATCGTATATGTAAGAGCTAATCAGAAGTGTTCATTATCTGAGGCCAAAGAAATCGTTGTGAATTCATCAGCTTGGATTAAACAAAAAGACGAATTTATTAGACATCAACAGGAACAAATGGCAGAATTTATAGAAGCTGCTAAAGATGATATTGAGAGTATAAAGCAAACATATGCTGCTGGAAAAACAGAAACTATAATAAAAATGAAAAAATAACGCCCTACAACAATGGCTATAAGTAATTGCTCGTTATTCGCTACTTTGGAAATTCCTGCGGAACTTCCAACTTGGTGTGTAATTGCAAAGTTTATTGCTATCCCGATAGTCCCGATAGCTATTGGGATCGGGACACGCAACAACTCATAGCCGAGACCATTAGCTACAATACTTCCCAAATGCACGAGAAAGAAGCAAAAGAAATCATAAAAAAATATGTTTTAGAAAACTTTGATGAAAGATGGCATACTGAGCCGTTATTTCTTAGAGAATATTATGACTTTTTTAAATTCTATATAAACTCTAAAGAATATGTTGAGACTGGCGAATTTGGAAAACAATTTGTTGGTCTTGGTGGTGCCTTTATAAGTAAAAAATTCAAAGAAATTGTACAATATGGCTCTGCACATCATGGCATAACAGAGGAATATCTACAAACTGAACATAAATTATCCTTAATAAGGACAAAATATAAGATAGACCGTGCGGATTACCATTATAACGTTTTTATCCAAAACATAACGGACGAAAAAAAAGCTTCAAAGTACATCGATGGTATCTGGATTCATTCATGGCAGCCAACCTTCGAAGAAATGAAAAGTCAAAATAGTTATAAATTATCTTCCATTGATTACTTCGGGTTATTAAACTTACTTTACTTTAACATAATTAATCCGTTTTGCGAAATATCTTATGAAAAAAAAATACTCATTGGACATGATGATATTAATGAGCTAAGACAATTTGAGTGTATTAACAATTATCACTCAGAAGATAATCTTTTTCAAGAGTATATGCTGCATAAAGTAAACACTGCACGCCCTGCTTTTTCATTAGAAAAATGTTATGGTGCAAGCGTAACAGAAGTTTATGAACACGAACAGTTTTTACAATATGCATTAATAGCTCGTTTTCGTTATTATGGGTATGACGACCAAACTGGTTTTGAAGGATTTTTATGTTATTATGACAATGAGATTGAGCAAAGAATAAAGGAAAAGAATATGTCATTCGAATATGTAAAAGGCAAAGACATACTATTTTTCTTATTCATGAACACTATCACGCCTTTTTGTAAAATAGAACTCAACGTGTTGAATGACGAAAATATACAGCAGCTAAAAACGTGAATAGCTCATCACGGCTGAATTCCCCACCTAGGCTAGCCCACTTCGCCGAAGTAGATCGGCTACGAAGGCTGAAAAACTTTGGTGTTCACAGTCCGGAATTGCTTCACCAGTTCGCCACTAAAAGAGACTCGTATCATTGCTATTTGCTATCTTTCAGTTACGGCGGAAAATCATAGCTTATTTTACGTAACGAGCCATACAGGAGACCGTATCTGGTAATTTGACGAAGTCGAAATTGACCGCTTCACTAATTCAAAATAATCGTTAGCTCATTCTCGATTTTAATTTCCCAACAACGGATTTAAATTTGATAAAGACTTTTAAGATTATGACGAAATTAAGCTTTATCTTATTGCTGATTAGTTCACTGTCTTTTGGGCAAAAAACCGATATTCAAGAGTTGATTAATCAGGTTGCTAAAGCTGAAGTCCCTGAAAATTTCAAGTACTATTATTTAGTTCCCAAAAGCCTTGAACAAGAAAATATTTATGATTCACTACAAAATTATCAAATCCGAGAATTAAAAATGGTTGATGAGGACTTTTCAGAAACCTTCATTAGCACACAATCGAAAAAAGAGACTGTCAATTGGAAAAATTACAATCTGAATAAATCAAAATTAGTTGCTGACGCGCACAATTATAATAACAGGTTGTCACCACCGCAAACAAAAAAAATAAAATTCGTCAAATACAACATTGACGAAAAGGAATATGACAGTCTCGTCGAGTATAAAGAGCCATATACTCTAATCATAAAAAAGAAATGGTATTGGAACAAAAACAGAATTTGGAAGAATAAAAGACTCTACGCGAAATTTATTGAAAATTGGAAAATGGATGACAAAAACAATCCAGAAGAAACAATCTATTATCATTTTTCCAAACCAATATTTTCTAAAAATAAAAGACATGCGCTACTCTCTTTTTTTAAGCAAAGACGTTGCAATGGAAATGGATTTACTGGACTTTACAGAAATGACAACGGAATATGGAAAAAGCTAATAGAGTTTAACCAAGTAGCATCCGAAACAGTTTCAACACACATAAGATGCGAGCAAATAAAACAGATTGCGTTTGAATGAAAAACTACTGGCAACAACCTATAAAATTAATTACTAGTACAAGCCTACTTACAAAAAATCTCGTGGATTTTCTATTCAGTTTGTATTTACTAAATTAGTTGCTGAAACAGCGTAACTCATCTTATACAAAATCGTTGTGCTAAATACAGAAATCCCATCACCTTTGACTATACCTCGTCGCAATTTGAGATGAAAGAAATAGAAAGAACTTGGTTAGAAGCTGGCTACAGATGTTTTGCCCATAAAGGGCCAGAAGGCCTTAAAGTAGAAAGACTGTCCAAAGAAGTTGGGAAAAACAAATCTTCTTTCTATCATCTATTTGCTGACTTAGAAATCTTTACAGAACGATTGTTAGCGTTACACTTGGGTCAAGCAAAAGCTATTTCAAAAAAAGAATCAACTGCAACGAATGAGAAGGAATTAATATCCATAATCCTTGAACACAAAGTCGACCTTTTATTTAATCGCCAACTGAGAGTTCATAGAAACAACCCCCAATTTAAAGAATACCTTGATCACATCATTCAATTTTCCGTTCAGGGATTACTTCCCGTGTGGAAAAACATCATTTCCTTAACGGAGAATGGTGCTTTGGCACAAATGGTCCTGCACCTTAGCTTGGAGAACTTTTATCTTCAAATTACGGAAGAGACTCTGAATGAATCGTGGCTAAAGACATACTTTGCGAGTATTCGGCAAATGGTATTCCTTTTCAAAAAATCAAATTAGACGGTAGCGACTAAAATCTGATTTACAATCTATATAGTTTTGCCCAAAGATTAAATAGGGATGAAACGAAACACGTTACATTTTTTGACAGTCTATTTGGTGTTATTAGTCAATCAAAGTTGTACCATGGTTAAAGTTGCCATAAGCGAAAAGAGGAATCCGGTTCCACAGCAAGTATCAATTGGAGAAAAAACGACCCTTACCACATGGGGTGCGATTAAAGTAAATAAATCTCACTTCTTTCCTTCGAGTTTTCAGTTAAAAACTGATGATAAAGTCATTTATATTGACCCGGTAGAAGTTGGAAATACTGAACCCGCAGATTATATTTTAATCACACATGCACACCCGGATCATTTCTCTCTTAAGGACATTAAAAACCTTCTGAAAGTTGAAACAAAAATAATTTGCACAAAAGAAGTATCAAAAAAACTGAAAGGTATTACAAACACCATACATATTGTAAAACCTAATGAGCAATTAGAGTTTGAAAAATTTGGTGTTGAAACAACGCTGGCCTATAATACGAAGTCCGTTTTTCTATGGATTAAAGCTCATCCCAAATCCAAAGAAAATGTAGGCTATATCATTACGTTAAAAAATGGTTTAAAAGTATACCACGCAGGTGATACTGATTATGTTCCTGAAATTAAAAATCTAATTGGTATTAATGTTGCTTTGGTACCCATTGGAGGTGACAACCTAACGATGAATGAAGAAGAGGCCGCTGAGATCGTAAATGAAATCAAACCTGACATTGCCATTCCGATGCACTATGAAATCAAAAATCTTGAAGAATTGAATCGGTTTGAAGCATTGGTTAATCAAAAAATAAAGGTCATTAAATTAGACTAAAAAATTAATTGAAAATAGGATAACGACATGAGGATTCAGGACTTGGGATATAACGATCATTTCAAGAAGTCAAAAACAGAAAAAAACCTTGAGGGCTTGGAAGTTGGACGTGTAATAGCCGAGCACAAGGAAAGATATATTGTCAAGAATGAAAAAGGCGAATTTGAAGCTGAGATTACCGGAAACTTAAGGTTTTCGGCCAACGGCCGTAACGATTTTCCTGCCGTTGGCGATTGGGTCGTATTAATCACTCATGATTCCGGTTTAGCACTCATTCACAGCATCTTACCTAGATTATCGGTTCTTTCGAGGCAGGCCGTTAAGAAGTTTGGTGAGCGGCAAATAATTGCTTGTAATATCGACTATACGCTCATTGTACAGTCGGTCAACAGAGACTTTAATATTAACCGATTGGAACGTTATTTAACGCTCTGTCATACTTCCAAAATTAAGCCGATAATCGTTGTTTCAAAAACTGATTTAACGAACGAGCAGCACTTGAATGATTTACTTGGCAAAATAAACAGCAGAATAAAAAATGTGCCTGTCATCCATCTAAGCAATGAAACTCAAATCGGAGTAGATAAATTGAAAAAGCTACTTTATAAGGGAAAAACGTATTGCCTTTTAGGCTCATCAGGTGTAGGAAAGTCCTCACTTATCAACAGCTTGCTTGGAGAAAATCGGATGAAAACGGATACCATTAGTGAAAGTGTTGATAGAGGCAAACACATTACAACGTATCGCGAGTTAATTCCATTGGTAAATGGCGCCCTACTTATTGACAATCCGGGTATGCGTGAAGTTGGTATTGCAGATAGTTCAGGTGGACTGGAAAGTACGTTTCAAAAAATACATGACCTGTCCCAAGATTGTAGATTCTCAGATTGTACCCACACCTCGGAAAGAGATTGTGCCGTTAAGTTAGCGATAGAAAATGGTGAAATAGACGCATCTTATTTTCAAAACTACTTGAAACTGGAACGGGAAAAGGAACACTATGAATCCACTGTTGCTGAAAAACGCAGAAAGGACAAAGATTTTGGAAAAATGATAAAACGCTACAAGAAAACAAGAAAATCAAATAAGCACTGAGCACGACATTGTATAATCGTAATGCGGGCGAAAATGCTAAATTTTAACAAATTGGATATTAAAAAATAAGGTTAACCTGAAAATGAAGTACTTTTAACTCAGCACTTCGTTTATACTTGAACGTTGTGCGCCATTTAAAAAACTAACTCTGAATTGAAAAAACTACTGACAATAACATTATGTTCAATTTTAGTTTCTTGCGGAGTTAAGAAGAATGAATCGGAATTTGAAGAAGTAATTATTGACAAACAAATGGAAAGTAATTTGTTTGATTCAACTGACTTTATGCTCAACCCTTTGACATTGAAAACGGAATCTGGATATGACAATGTCCCTGATTCAACTAAATATGTTATTAAGTCTAATGCTATTGTAAATAATGATAGTTTGAGATTAATGAGGTTTGCGGAATTAAAACGAATTGATTCTGATACTCTTGAATTGAAAATATTTGAGACTAATCCAGCATATAGTCAACATTTGACCGTAAAAATAGTTGACAATCAATTTAAATCGGATTTTAATTATTGGATGTCAGGACCACCAATCGACCCGAAAATTAAAAGATTAAAACAGAAATTAATTGTAAAATCAATTCCTAAACAAAAAGGAGAAATGATTTTTGGCAAATTTTATTTTAAAGGAATTTGTGAATCCGATTGTAATGGAGAAGTTGAAATTAAAGGTGATTTTAAAGCCGAATTAGAATAAAAAACGAACACATAACATAGTGTGAGAATAATTGCTTGATTCTAGCCTACTCGGGAAATCCGAAGAATTTTCCTTAGGTTCGTTCCATTTTTGTTAAGTTAGTTGATTAATTGCGCAACTATCCTTACACAAACTGTTAGTACCAATTTAAAGCAACCCATGAAATTAATACATTGGTCATCTAAGGAGCATAAAGAAAGCATACTTGAAAAGGGAATTAAAATTTCTGACACTTGGACTTCTTGCTCAATCTTGACACCTTTTCATAATCTGAATCGCTGGTGGGTTGACTTCTTGCTTAACAAGAAAGAACAAATTGGATTCGTATTTGAACTATCAGAATCTGACTTTCCTATTGTTCATTCACATTGGTGCATTGATTCTTATCAAAAACAAGATGACGATTTAAATGTAATTGAGGAAAAGAGATATAATTTATCAGAAATATTAAGAGATAATCCACGTGCTGTTTTTAAAAATCTATCTGAATTAAAGGAAGACTATAAAAGAAATATTATTTGGAGGATTGGAGGAACGATAAGTGAATTGGGGAAAGATTCAAACGAGTTAGTTTATCAAAACGGAATTGACTTGTTAAACTCTGACTCAAAAAAAATATATGAATTTTTGGATAATCCTGAATTCATGGAATTTGTCTTTGAGGATTTTGAAGTTTTACTTTTTAATGAAATCAAACCCGACCGAATTATAAAAGTAGTATCGGAAAATGAGGAATATTTATATTCGGAATTAATTAATGAAATAAAAACTGGTGTTAACAATCTCAAAAAATAGCTCTGAAATTTGAAATTCACTCGAATTAATTAACTTTAGGCTGAGGTGGAAAACGACCAGGGTCCTTTCCCTCAACTTATCATACACAAAACCGTTAGCAACATGCCGTAAACTTCACCTTGAAAATGAACATATTGAAAAAATGAAGCTAAAAACAATAATAGTAGCTATGGGAATTTTATCATTTTTATTTGGCTGTAAAAAAGAGAATAGATATACAGACAAGCACGGAAACGTTATAATTGAAAAAGGTGATAAAACTTACATAATACCCGCCGAATATGAGAAAACTGGGGCATCTTATAAAATATTTTTACGGAATGAAACTGATAAAACGGTGAGTATAAAAGACAAATTCACTCTTAAACCCAATGAAGAGAAAATATTCGAATTTGTAGATACAGATTCAATCCTATTTGACTTTGGAGCTAAAATATTTTTTGGGGATACAGGGCTTGAAGTTGATGAAAAAAAAGGTGAAATAGCTGGAATTGGCGGTGAATATTGGGAAAAGTACAAAGTACCTGATGATGTGGAATATGGATTCGTAATAGTACCACCAGGCGAGGGAGACATGCCGATTGAATAAAAGTCAGTTGCCAACAATGTATAACCGTAATTAAGGCGGATTCGACTACCGTTAGACAAAGCCTGTATCGTACTTGTCGAGATGCTCAGGGCAGGCTCAAACGAATTACTCGGAATCGCTAAGGCCAGTGCTTAACCTAAAAACAATAACTAAAAAACCCGTAACTGACGGTTATACGAACCGTTGTACACAAGCAGAAAAATGGAACTCATAGGTAGAATAAATAGAAGAAAAATATACTACGTTCAGATAAGAAATAATTCTGAATGGAAATCTTCTTTACCAAAGAATGATTGGGTAGCATTTACAATAGCCAATAAAGAAGATGAAGAGTTGGTTCCGCCATCGGTCAAAGTCTGTATGGACAAAAACGTCTCGTACACCTGTAGTGCTGGAACGTTAGCACATTGGACTGAAAACTATTTTGATGAGGAAATAGCTTGGAGAGGAGTCGATTATGAAATGCGGACAAAACAATCATTTGATTATGAAAAGTCACCCGTTACGACGGCTCATAAGAATTTTGGAGAAGGGTTTTGGTTTGCTTCTACTCTTGCAAAAGATGACAATTTTGACATAGATAAAGTTGTGTGTATTGACTTCACCAAGCGGAAAGTGAAAAAACATTTGACCGACTTGATTAAAAAAATTAATAATGGTTGGTTGCCGAGTGATGAGGAAATTGAATTGGCAGAATATGACAATTGACAAAAAAGCCAGCGTACAACAACGTGTATAGTTCATTGCTTTGAATCAACACAAAATTTCATTTCCTAAAAAAGTCACCCAAATAAGGTGATTTTAATGTTGATTTCAGTACTTATAATAAAACGGATTTTAAAATGGAAAGAAAGGAACTAATCAAACGATGGTATATATCATATTTTCCAAAAGTCGCATCCTTTATTTCAAAAAGAGGCGGAACTTTGGAAGATGCGAAAGATATTTTTCAGGAAAGTCTAGTGATTCTATACGAAAAAAAGAACACGGAATTCAATTTAAACGAAGACGCTTATCTATTTGGAATTTGCAAAAACCTTTGGTTTAAATATTCAAATAATACCTCAAAATTCCAAAACGGAAATATGGATTTCCCTGAATTACTTGAACCTTCAGTTGATGAAAACCGCCTCATAAAGTTATTGAATTCGGCAGGTAAAAAATGTATGCGTTTATTGCAACGTTTTTATTACGACAATCAAAAAACCGAAATCATAAGAGAAGAATTTGGCTTTTCTTCCAATCATTCAACAGCAGTACAGAAATACAAATGTTTAGAAAAAATTCGTGAAACCGTTAAACAAAATTCCTTGAAATATGAGAGTTTCTTTGAATAAAATCGCACTGATTGAAAAACTCATTTTCAATTCGAATTCTTTAAATCCTGAAGAAAAAGCCTTGTTCGAATCATACAAAATTTTGGATGCCAATTTTGAGCTTGAAATTGAGAATCAGAAAAGAACAGTTGACTTAGTCCTAAAATCGGGTAGAATGGAATTGAAGAGAGAAATTAATGAAGTTCATGACAGTTTGTTTCACCCAAATTCAAAAAATGCCCTTAAAAGCAGAATATTAAATCTGTTCTGTAACTAATTATTCATCACTGTTTTACACCCATATATTTCTTTTCATTTAAAAGAAACAGTACCCGTTTTGACTAGATTTTAAAACATATAATATGAAAAACTTAAACCAAGAGTTCACAAAATATGCAAGACTGGAACACGGCATAAATTCCACAAGTTCAGAAAAGTACATTATACAATCCTTGACACCTTATATTGTTGAAGAAAGGATGTTGAACGTCGCTCAAATGGATGTCTTCTCACGTTTGATGATGGACAGGATTATTTTTTTAGGTCAAGCAGTGGAAGACCACACCGCAAACATCATACAAGCACAATTACTCTTTCTACAATCTCTTGATGCAAAAAAGGACATTTCACTTTACATCAACTCACCAGGAGGTTCTGTCTATGCAGGGTTTGGGATCTACGATACAATGCAGTATATAAGTCCCGATGTTGCCACAATTTGCACAGGAATGGCAGCATCCATGGGATCGGTATTGCTTTGTGCAGGGGCAAAAGGTAAACGTTCTGCGTTAAAACATTCAAGAGTGATGATTCACCAAACTTCCAGTGGTGCTCAAGGAACTGCAAAGGATATTGAGATAAGCGTAAAGCAAGTATTAAAGGTCCAAAATGAATTATTTCAGATTTTAGCAGACCATTCGGACAACGATTTAGAAAAAATCAGGGAACTTTCCGATAGAGATTATTGGATGACTGCCAAAGAAGCAAAAGAACTCGGATTTATTGATGAAATCTTACTTAAAACCTAAGTTTTAGATGGTGTAAACGTATCTGACACAAGTTGAGAGTGAGGTATACAAGAACAACGAACCGCCAACAATGTGTACAAGCCATAACGGAGTTCAGGACTTTTTTATGGCTTTTTCGTATATTCAAGGACTGCTCTAAACCAAAAAGTAAGCGTGCTAAATCCGCTATGACTAATATACGAAACCGTTGTATGTATTCTGAAAAATGAGAACAGAAGAAGAATGTAAACCTACTCAAAGATTTTTATTTTCTGATGAACTATTATCAGAACAAGCAGTTTATGAGTTAAGGAATGAGGTAATAAAAAGATTCGAAAAAAGAGAAAAGGATAGTCATTATCATAAGTTTATTAATTGGACAAAAAAGGAAAATGAGGTCGTAATTTTTACACTTTATGCGTATGCTGACTTTGAAACACCGAAAGCATTCGACTGCTTATTCGATTTAAACCATCCAAATGATTATATTAATTGTAATTTCGAACTGACCCAATCTTTATATGAAGGATTTTATCCAACAGGGATAATTGATCATGGTCATAAACATATGTGCATATTTGAGTTCGAAAATGGAATTCCAGAAATCATTAAAAAGTTGCACATGGCTAAGGGATTGAAATATGATGTTCCAAAAAACTCATTTCAATTAGGAATTTGTAATTCTGTGGACTTTGAGTTAATAAAGGAATATCGACAGAACTATTTATCATTAAAAGAAAAATATGGACATGACTGGTGGAAATACGACAAAACCGAATAAAAGACTACACAGAGCAATGACTATAAATAATGACGCCGTTCTCGCTTATCCTTCGACAGAATCCGTATCGAGCTTGTCGAGATATTCCGGGCAGGCTCAAGCGAACCCTCCCGGTAGTCCCGATAGCTATCGGGATCGGGACACCCAACTACTCATAGCCTAGACCGTTTGCAAAAATTTTAAGAATTGATGAATAAGAAAGTAATTTGTGTTTGGATTGGAACTTTTGAATCCGAAAATAAACTTTACCAGAACTATCTGAATTTTGATTATGAAAACGAGGATGAGCCTGAATCTGAGTTCGGAAAAGATGCTGGGCTTGAATACTATGATGAAGATTTTATGGAAAGTTGGTGGTTTGACGAACTGAAATTGAACAAACTCAATGACTATAAAGACGACTTACTCGATTCCGAATATTTTTTCAACGAACTCCTTACAGAATTAAAAAATCGAGATTTAACTAATCGGAATTTCATTTCATTTATGTTTGGAGAAAATGGAGAACACGCAACAAATGAAATGCTGTTTGAATACAATGGAATGGATATCAATAATAAACCGATTGCGTTTGTTTTTAAAAAAGAATATGAACCAAAATAAAAAACGATTTACCAACATGTGTATAGTTCATTGCTCGGAAATTCCACACCTACGCTAGCCCACTTCGCCGAAGTAGATCCGCTACGAAGGCTGAAAAACTTCGGTGTTTACAGTCGGAATTTCTTTCGCTTCTGAACAAAGGGTTCGCTCCTATTTGCTATCTTAGTAATAACGCAATTAACCTTAAACTAACATGTTGTAGCCAATTAAAGAAATACTATGTTTAATTTATTTAGAAAGAAAAATAAAACTACTATCAATTCAAAAATTAGGATTGAAAAAACCACAGATGGATTTGTTGGAGATTTTTGGAATGGTTACTTAGGATTTGAAGAACATGGTGCTAATAATTTTGCACAAGAACTAACAGCTTGTACTATGGAATATGGTCATATCATTAGTTCTAACGCTTCAATTATCGTTTCAAGATTAGATGGAAGCCATTCTTCAATTTTTATGTATTCTAAAAATGAGTCTATACTTTCAGCCTATCCAATTTTAAAATCAAAGAATTCAATTTCATTCCAAACTATCAAAATAATAGAATGGGAGCATATGGAAAATTTAGAAGCTCAAATTGAAGGGAGAGGAGAAAATAAATTTGGGATTTCATTTTTCGCAGATGATTACGTCTTAAATAAAAGAAAGTATCAAGAAAATGAAAATTTAAGAGTCGTTTTGACAGGCTTTGTTATTACTGCTGAAATTTTTCAGCCAAGTGAAGGATTTGCAGATAATTTTGTTGCCTATATGCCTAATAGCGAATATGGAAAATATTCAGTAATGGATTATGTTGGGGAAGTAAAAAACGTTTCATTTGTTAACGAAGATATCTACGGAATTAATATTGAAGGTTATGTTATGACCTTAATTCTAGTAAGGTCTGAAGAAGAAAATGTTTATTTTGAACTTGATGTTTTTCTAAACAAGAACAATACGGAATTAAACGACATTAAAGTTGGGGATAAACTTAGTGGAATGATTAAATTATCTGGAAGAATTGAATAAAACTGGCTACTGCAGTGGCCATAATTACTTAATTCATTTCACTTTGGCCCGTCTTGAGCATCTCGACGAGCTCGATACAGGCTCAGTTGAAAGGCTCGTTTCAAACAAAATCATAGCCGATACCATTAGCAAAAATTACCAACCTAAATGCAAAAAGTAGAAAAATTTTCACCAGAAATTAATAAAGTGTACTTTATAGAGAGTCATACTTTAATACATGTACTTTCTGGTACAGGAAGCATTCAAGTTGATTTTAAGAACTATTTTGATTGGCAAGAAAAAGCTATTTTTTTAGAAAAAGGGCAATACATTAAATTTCTATCTGATGATTTTGTAGTAAGAAGAATTGAATTTTCTAATGAGAGCAAGTTTTATAATAATGATGTAAGAGTATTGTTTAAGCACCTAATTTCTTTAGGTTATATTGACTTATTAGAATGCAATGAATGCAATGCCTTTCTCTCTGAAACTGCATTGACGGAAAATTCAGCGGATATTATTGATGTGTCTTCTAAACAATGGTTCTGGCAAAACCCTTTTAAGGCTAATAAAGAGGAATATCAAGTTATTTTTGATACTAAAGATATTATTGACCAAGAGTACAACAATAATTTAACTAGCAATGACCTAGTAAGTCATATTAATGACAGAGGCTATAATGCACAAGCACTAATCAAAAATAAAGTAGGATTAACCGTAAAAAATTTAATGCAAACAAAACGACTTCAAGAAAGTCTTAAAGAGGTGGCGTTTACTGATAAAAACATTCAAGAAATTTCTTATGGTTTAGGGTATAAAGATGATGCTTATTTCAATAGAGTCTTCAAAAACTCAGTAGGCCAAACGCCTAAACAATTTAGAGAAAATTTCGATTTTGAAAGCAGAGATATATTTTCACAAGATATTTTAGAACTTTTACAAAAATACCACACAAAAGAAAGGTCGCTTCAATTTTATGCTAATGAAATGAATCTTTCAATAAAAGCATTATCTAATAAAGTTAGGGCAAAAATGAATACGTCATTAGGTCAACTTATACGTTTAGAATTGATCAATTCTGCTAAATTAATGCTTCTTGAAGGTCAATCCATCGCAACAATCTCTAGACAATTGGGCTTTGAAGAACCAAATCATTTTTCAAGATTCTTCAAACATTATTCTAAAATTACACCCACCGAATTCAAATCAAAAAAGTACAATTCTTAGTCCTTTTTTTGTAGCAACTCAGCTTTAAAACCATCGCATCTTTGCAGTGTAACTTAAAAACACATAAAGATGAATATTAAAGAACAAGTACAAAAAATGGATGCCATAGTTTCTCAAGGCGCCATTGTGGATGCTGTAAAAGAATTCTTTGCAGATAACGCAAACACATCAGATTACGGAAATGGTGGAACCACTGGTAAACCAGAAATGATTGCTAAAATGAAAGATTTTGCAGGTGCAATTGCAAAAGTAAATGGCATTACACATCATCATTCTATTGTTGATGGAAATGTATCAGCATCAGAGTTTACATTCGATTTCGATATGAAAGATGGTAGTAAAATTTACTGGCACGAAATCATTCGTCGAATTTGGAATGAGGATGGAAAAGTAATTCATGAAGAATACTTCAACGCAGCATAACACATGCAATAATCATAAAAAATTATAAAAATGAAAACAATAAAAACAACAATCGCAATTGTGGTAGTTTTATTTGCTACTTCAGTATTTGCCCAAGACAAAATGGCAAATAACATTGATAACAGTAATATTGCTTTACAAGGTTATAGCCCTGTTTCTTACTTAGATTTAGGTTTAGCACAAAAAGGAAATAAAAATTTCAAATCCGAACATAAAAAAGTCATATACTACTTTACATCAGCAAAACAAAAAACAACATTTGACAAAAACCCTGAGAAATACCTTCCGCAATATGGTGGTTTTTGTGCATTTGGGTGTTATGCTGGTGCAAAATTTAGAGTTGACCCAAACAAATTTTTGATAAAAGATGGAAAATACTATTTGTATTTAAACAATGTAGAACTCGATGCAAAACAACTTTGGTTAGCCGAAAACAATCATGCTAAATTAAAAAGTGTTGCTGACAAGAATTGGAAGACCCTTAGCAAGACTCACAATTAAAAACTAATATCATGACATTTGTAACCAAAAGAATACATGCTTTTTTAGATTATCCTGTTGCTATAGCATTAATAGCACTTCCCTTTCTATTTGGATTGGGAAGCTCTAATCCTTTAGCTTTACAACTTTCAGTGGCAACTGGAATAGCTGCTTTTATTTTGACATTACTTACTGACCATCATCTAGGAGTATTTAAAGTAATTTCATACAGAACGCATTTAATTGTAGATTTCATTGTCGCCATAGTATTTATCATTGCACCATTTGCTTTATCTTTCGAAGGAGTAGATGCCTATTACTATTGGATTAATGGAATTGCAGTTATAACTGTAGTTAGTTTGCATAAATCAGAGTTAACCGTATAAATATCATTTAAAAAACGTTCGCCATCAAGGCGTGTAACAATGGCGATTTGAATTTTTATTCAAGTCGCTTTTTTTATATTTTGTATTTTTCTGAACAGAAATTAGGCGTTTGTCATTCGCTACTACTCATGGACGAACACGTCGCCTACATTATTAAAATTTCATGTGGAAAAATAATCTTGTAATTTTAGTTCTATTAACATGTATTCAAAATAGTTATGGTCAAGACTTTCCTGCCGACTTATCTGGAGTAAAGATTCCAAAGCCCGAAGAAATTATGTTCGAGGAACACATCGACTTTTCCAAGGTAAAATCGATGGTCACTCTCATCAATAGAAATACAAATGTTCAAGATTTTGATACCTTATACATAAAGCACTATAATCAAGATGGATGGTTAGAAAAAGAAATTAATTTTTCAAATAACCAACGGTGGAACATTACTACGAATACCTATAGCGACGGTAAACTTGTAAAAGGCACATGGCATAATTTGACGAAAAATAGTAGAACAGAATTGAATTATAATTACAATACCGACGACCAACTTACTAACTTCAATAGAAAGGAAATTAGCTTAAAAGATAATAAAGTTCTGGACGAGCATAATATGATTGTACATTATGAAAATGGTAAACCCATCGAGACCACTAAAAAAATAGCGTATTCGTCCTTATCGGGTAATTATAAAACAAAATATAGATATAGTGATAGCCTCTTAATTGAAACAAAAAGTATTAACGGAAAGACCAAAATTAATAATAGTTCTAGATTTGAATATGATGAACTCGGCAGAGTTGTTCAGCGTAGTAGTTACATAGAATCAGAGTATTACAAAGTCCCTCATCTTCAAGCTCGCAGTTCTTATACATACAACTCGAGAGGTTTATTGATTTTGGACTCACTTGTTCTATATGATTCAAAAATGACAAAAGTTACACGTTTTAAATACGACCAAAACGAAAGACTTGTATGGATGAAGGAGCACATTCAGAAAAAAGGGAAAGACAATTACTTAGAGTCTCATTTTAAATACGAAAATGAAAAGTTAATTGCCATAAATTCTGTTCGCGTCAAAAACCTAGATTACGTTACCTGGCGCATTCCAATTTGTAGGAAACTAGAAAAGAAGTCTATAGGGAAGCCCAAAAACGCTAACATCATTTACACTTACGATGAAAAAAGCAGTCGTATTGGAACGGAATATACATTGGAGGATGATTCTGGTTGTAGCCAATGGAAGCATATCATAGAATACAGAAATTAATTAAAAATTAGTATACAACGGCTGGAGCAATAATGATTTAAGCGATGTAATGAACGGATTATCAATAAACAAAGGTCAATACAATCCCAACAGCTATCGGGACGAAAGCTTCGTGAGTAGAAATCCCTGTCTGCCGACAGGCAGGCGCTACTACTTATCAACGAACGCGTTATCTACAATTTGAATTAACAACTAAAATCTTGAAAGAATTACTAAAACATCTACGCGCGTATATTTTAATATCTGAAAAAGAGTTTCAGCAAATCGAAATGTATTTCGACTATTTTGAGGTTAAAAAAAAGCAGAATTTAAATGCCTTTAAAAACATTTCGAAGTACAACTTTTTTGTAGTCCAAGGGTGTTTAAATATGTATTTTATAAATGACAAAGGAGAAAATCAATCTATTCAATTTGCTATTGAAAATTGGTGGATGAGCGACTTATTAAGCTTATATCGTAATAAAGAAAGTGTCTTATATATTCAAGCTGTAGAGGATTGTAAAATAGTGTCTATTTCAAAAGATAATCAAGAAAAATTATTCACTGCGTTTCCTAAAATAGAACGCTATTTCAGGATTATTTATCAAATTGCTTATGGTGCTTCATTATATCGAATCAAATACTTATATCAAGGGTCAAAAGCAGAACGTTATTTTCATTTTGTAAATCATCACCCTAAATTTGCTCAACGAATTCCACAATATCTTATAGCGTCATTTCTTGGTTTAACACCCGAGTATGTTAGTGAAATTAGAGCAAAACACTTTTCTTAAACAGGTTTAAGAAGATTGGTCTTTTTTGTATTGACCTTTGTTGATATTAGAATTTATATCAAAATGGAACAAAGAGTTAATATTTATCAGTCCGAACCTAAAGCATACGAAGGCATGTTTGCTTTAGAACAATTTCTTAATAATTCACCTTTAAGTAAGCAACAAATTTCATTAATCAAAATGCGTGCCTCCCAAATTAACGGCTGTGCTTATTGCATTAATATGCATACCGAAGAAGCTATTAAGGCAGGTGAAACACATCAACGCTTGCACATGCTCAATGCTTGGAAAGCATCGAACTTGTTTTCAGACAAGGAAAAAGTCTTACTCAAAATCACAGAAGAAATTACATTGATTCATCAGAATGGCTTAACTGATAAAACATACCAACGCGCTCAACATTTATTTAATGATAAGACCATTATCGCAGTCATCATGGCCGCAACTACTATAAATGCTTGGAACAGGATAGCTATAAGTACAAGAATTTAGTGGATAGTAGAAGAATCTATAAGCTCAATTTATTGTTACCACTTCACGTTGCTCTTATCACCCTAATTAGCTATTTTTAGGCTATAGCGAAATTATAACCGATTATTGCAACAGAAACATTAACTAAAACAAAAACTTCTAAATGCTTCCTGAATTAGAACTCACAGAATCAGATGAACTAGGTTATTACATAAAGTTTAAAGATTTATTTACGGATTTTGCATCTTTTTATAGGAAAAGTAAAGATCATTATATAGTGATTAATTTTAATTTCACCGACGAAGACACGCAGCCCAGTGAGACACAGCTTAAAACTCATGAAATCCTTGTGTCGAGCGCAAATCAAATGATGGAGAGCATCATTCAATACCTCAAACAGGACGAAGAATACTTTATCGATTTTCATGGTGTTTACAGGGTAATTGAGCACGAACCTTTTTACATCAACGAGAAAGAGTACAACTACACAAGCAGAGAAGGATTCCCATTAGTTAAGGAAGTTACAGAGTTTATAAACCATTTTACTATAGACGCCATAAATATTAGTCATTCAGATGAAGACAATATCGCCTTTATAGGGTTTACAGGTTCATGTTCGTGGGAAACCGAACATGGTTTTGGAGTAGCATTTCACGGTGCTACACTTTTGCATGTCGCCGACTGGGAATATGGTAATAGTCCTCATCGGGCCAAAAGTAAAGACGAAAATGACCACTTTTTAACCCAATATTTCACAAAGTTCCACCTGCTTGAAGATTTGGACGAACGCAAATCGCGGTTAGCTAAATTAAGTCAGTCCATTGATGTCGAAAACACTGCACCTTACCAAAATATTTTTGATTGGTTAGTAAATCTTAAAATGATCTATGGTTACAGAAACAGGCCTTCTGATTTAACGGCTGAGGAAACCATAGTGCTCTTGAGCGAAATTAAAGAGCTTAGCTTTCACGGAAACCATATTGATCAAATTCCAGAAGAGATTAGTCTATTAGAGAACTTAACATCTTTGCACTTGTCATTCAATATGCTGAAGACTTTTCCTTTGCAAGTCACTAAACTAAAGGCATTAAAAGAACTAACAGTCGCCAATAACAAGATAGAGCATATACCTGCAGAGATTTCGTCTTTAAAAAGTTTAACATCTTTAAGCCTTGATGGCAATAAATTAGAATCAATTCCAAAGGAAATTGGATTACTAACCAACCTAAGGCATTTAGATTTAGGATCTAACAAGCTTTCAAGCTTACCTGAATCATTTTCGAATTTTAAGCATTTAGAAGAACTAAAATTGAAATATAATGCATTTACAAGTTTACCGGATTCTGTTTTTAGTATTAAAAGTTTGAAAAATCTAGATGTCTCAAGCAATCAAATCACAACGCTCAACCAAGCGGTTAGCCAACTTAAAAATCTAGAGTCACTCGATATAAGATTTAATGAAATTCAGAAGTTCCCCGAATCGATATTTAATGAAATACCAGACTTAGGTTGGCTTCAAATTTCTGTGAATCAAATCAGTTTGGAAGACTTAAATCATATTAAAACACTTATACCAGAGAAAACTAATTCTGATATAGACAGTGCCATCGACTGTGTAATAGATGTCTTAAATAGAAAAAAAGAGCAGAACAATAGTATCGAAGATCAAAATGAATCCACTAAACTTGAGACTCCGAACAAGACTATTAAAAAATGGTGGGAGTTTTGGAAATAAGACTTTGCATAGCGAAAATCATGTTTGGTATGGACATAATCCAAGTGACTTGCACGACATTAAGAATGGGGTGAGCTGCAGGTTTTTACATGCTTTCAAAATAAAATTTATCATAATCAATTTTCATTAATCGAAACGAAAAGAGCATTTCTTTGGGTTCAATTTGTTGCGACACCAGAAACCTATCAACTTAACTTGCCGAAATTCACGGAATTTGTGGAGAGCATTGAGCTTCTAGAATAATTCCAGTGGCTAATATCACGTATTTGTCATTGCAAAGGAATTTACTATCTTTCGATTAAGCCTGAAAAATGATCGACTGTTCCCTGAAAACATATATATAACAAGTATTGTACAGCATTTGAAAACCACTTATGAAATTATCTGAAAACAATAAGAAATCACTTTTAGTATCCATCCATCAACTCATTGAGGAAAATGCAAATCATACTGTGAATGACCTTGAGCATAAAAGAACCAACCGACTAATTAACTATCCTTCAAATGGAGGACTTACGGAATCGGAGCAATCGGAATTGGAAAAACTGGAAATGAATCCGGATTTAAAAAGTGCCTTAAGGAAAGTATTCGCCAGTAATACCGCCGATGTCTTTTTCGCTGTACTTAATATCATAGATGGAACGGCTGATCCCACTGTTGAATTTGGAGAATGGGAAGACATTATGTTGGTTGACTTTGATGAGGAAAATGAAGTTGAATCAATGCTTCATGACGATTTTTATGGAACTTATTGGGATTGGAAAGACAAAAGACCAGACCCAGGTTGGACATTGGACTTGTTAGATGAATAAAAAACGCGGTGCAAAATGGCTATAACAATGAATAGACAAAGTGAATGAAAAGAATACTAACCATTTCAATTATAATGATAGACCTATTAAACCTCTTCGGTTGCAAGGCTCAAATCGAAAATGATCCCTATTGGGAATTTGATAAAACCAAACACTTCCGGCCTGAATTAAATAAAGGTGAATTCTTTAAGTTAAGCGGTTATGATTTTGGATGGTTCGTTCTTGAGCCAATGTCAAAATTTGTAAAGAACAAAGCACAAGAAATTGAACGCGGAAAATCATTATCCTACGGTCAAAAAGCACTTTATTATTGGTGGTATTTAGATGCCGAAGTCACAAACGGTGGTTTTGTACAATTCTACTACAATGGTTACGGTCCCTATATTCCCACAATAATTAAAGGGTTAAAACATATTGGCGATACTGAAATGACAAACCTAGTCATAAAAGCAGATAAAATCTATCAAAAAAACAAGAAGTTAATAAGCAAAGCACAAGAAAGAGATTCGTTTGGTAGCGATCTTTACGATAGACTTGACCAATTATCCTTACTTGATGACAAATACTACGAACTCAATGAAAAGACAATGTCTTTGATAGAAAATTACATTCGTAAACATCCAAATGAAATATGCATTGATGAGGATGGAAACGAATTTGACTTAGACTTTTCTGGTGAACTTAAGACTTACCACTCAAATAAAAGTGTAAAGGAAATAATCCCACTTGAGAATGGAACTGTATCAGGTACTTTCAGAAGTTACTTCGAAAATGGGCAACTAAAAGATGAAATCCATTATCTAAATGGAGAACAAACAGACATAAGAACAGAATATTATGAAAATGGAAATAAGAAGTTTTCAGTTACAAAATCCCAAAACCCAAAAGGGAATTTGCACTCTCATTACTACGAAAACGGAAATCTAAAATCCACAGAAGTTTATATTACGAAGGATGATAGAGATGGGAAATGGATTAAGTATTATCCAAATGGTCAAATGAAAAGTGAGACCGAATTTGTTAATAAGAAATTTTTTGTACAAAATTGCTGGAGAGAGGATGGGACCCAGATTCTAAAAGATGGTACCGGTTTATACATAAATGAGAGTACATATTGGGAAGGTTTTACTCAAAGAAATGAGCAAGAATACTTAAACTATAAAAGACATGGAAAACAATATACTTATAACAACGATAAACTGTCTTTATATCAAGAAATGAAGGAAGGAAAAGAACATGGAATTACTAAAACTTACGATGATGAGGGAAATCTCAAAGAAGAAATAGTTTATGAGAATGGTGTCGAAAAATCGCGAAAAAATATTAAAACTAAATAAGCACTAGAGCTAGTAAGGGTTATAAGTAATCACCATACAACTACTCATAACCGAGACCCCTGGCAACAACAATGAGCAATCAATATTTTCAAAATATCACTCTGACTGAATTTCTGAAATCAGAATTCAGGAATAAGAAAACACCTAATGGAATAGGAAATAGAATTGGCGCTTTTTTTAGCTTGTTTCCTTGTTCTATTTATAATTACCAAATAAGAAAATCTTGGAACGAACTCTATAATTCTATCGAAAAGAAATTATTGAATTTCTATCCCGAGTTAAATTGTGAATGGAATGGTGAAAAGCCAAGTATTTTAAAACTTGTATTAAATCAAGATGAAGAAAGAATTGAATTTAAGTTTAACAAATGTCATATCGGAATTACCACAGACTCTATTTATTTTTTCCCTTATAAAACAGCGGATTTAGATTCTCCTTTTTATAATACTCTAGAAAAACCCTTTAGAATTGTATACAATCCAAAAGCAAAGAAAGACAAATATTCAATAATCAATACAATTTCAAACTTAATAGCAATCCAAGAAACTGATAAACAAACACATTTGACTTTTCAATTAAAAGAATTAGAAGAAGAAACGGTTCTAATAGTTAACAAAAAATTGCAGTTGCCGTCAACGATTGCAACAAGAACACTCTCAACACTTTGAATAATGAACATCAGAATTCCTTTTGTCATAATTTTTTTAATCTTATTAGGTTGCAGTGACCCATCATATCAAATTACTAAAGAGGGCATAACTAGAAGCGAACCGATTCAAGACGGATTTGACTTGATTGAAATATTTGTAACGGAATTTAATGAAGAAGGAAGACCTCTTAAGTATACTGATGGGAAATCGGTCTTTTGCGGACCGACAAAGAGATTTTCTGGACATTTAGGTGAACGGGTATATAATCAAAAAGAAAAAAGGTTGATTTCCGTAAATCGTAAGAAAATGGATACCATTATGGCTTTGAACGGAAACACACTCGGCGGGGAAGGTCACAATAAAAGAATTACGGAATACATCCATAGCAAAAACCTCATCGACAGTATCATCAATGACAACTTTCCTTTTAAAGCTCAAAGAAAAATCAGATTTTTTGAAAAAAGCGAAAATTACAAATGGGTATTCACCAAAGAAGGAGTGGCCGATTTAAAGTTTTATGATTATTCTAAAAGTGTATTCGAGAAGCTTCCTATGCAATTGGAAAAAGGACAATGGTATATGTTGAATTTTTCAAATGCTTCAAACATTATTGACAAAGTGTTTTTCAGAATCAAGAAAAATGGAGACATCGAACAGTTTGATTACTATAAAGTAATATTGGGAGTATAAAAAACTACAACCAATAATCTATAACCACAATTTGCTTCACCAGTGGCATTGCCTGTGTCACTCTAATTATTTACTTTTAGACTATAGCAGAAAACTATAGTCGAGCCTGTTGTAAACAATTTAAACAAAACATATGGACAAATATAAATCTGTTTTTGAAAAAGGGAATCAAAACTACATTGATGAATTGCATAAAATTGACTGGTTTCAAAATCCTTATATCAATGCCCAAGACATGGAAAGTGAAATCATGGAATGCTCTTTCCTGCCCTATTTAGCCACGCGATTAAGGCAAACGGGTTATACTTTAGATTTTTATGGAACTGAACAAGTAGAACATATTTTTGATTGCCTAAAAAAAGTGCTCAAAGACCTTGATTATGAAATTAATGAGCACTCGGTTTCAATAAAAATAAATGATTATTCAGAGCATGTTGAAATCAATTTTGATGAATTTGAAGCAGGAGAAGGTGATGATAGTTTTGTGGCGACTGTTGTAAATCCCTTTTTGAATAAAGCAGGATTAGAATATCAATTCTATGAAATGCCACCCGATGATGAAACAGCCAGTTTTATTTTTGTTACACCAGAAAAATATAAACTAGCTATTGAAAAAGGTTTGATTCCCGATTTTATGGGATATTATGCGGTAAACTATTAAAAAACGTTATCATCCGTATGACAAGGCATATAACTGTAATGAACATTCTTTTGCTTTTTGGCTTTCTTTATGGTTTGACGGCTTGCGAAGACAGTGTAAAAAAGGCCATTGATTACAATAAATATCATTCAGAAATTATATTGGCAGAAGCATTAATTAGCCAAGAAAAATATGAAGAAGCATTAATTCAATATGAAAAATTATTTAGCGAATATGACTTCATTTTTCTTCGGGATTATAAAGTTGCTTCCCAGATTTTTTTTCTTATTGGAGAAAAGGAAAAAGGGTTGACTTACATTAAAAAAGCAATCTCCAATGGCTGGGAATTAACAAATCTCAAAGAACAAAAATTTTTAAGTAAAAATCTACTTGCTTCTGATTGGGAGACTATTGAAAAGCAGTATGAAGATTTGCACAATCAGTTTTTAAATAAGATTGATTCAGCAATAAAAAGTAGAGTCCGCTCGATGTTTGATAAAGATCAGAAAATTGCGTATAAAGCCTTTATTATTGAAGATGAAATAGAACAAGAAAAATTTATTACAGAAAATTTCCCTAAACACAGTGAAGAACAATTGGTTAATTTAATTGAGATTATGGAAACTAAGGGTTACCCAGGAGAGTTTTTAATAGGGAATGATTTCTGGGTTTCAACCATCTTGAGCCATCACAATTCTCAAGGCGTTGACTATGTCAGAAATGATACCCTTTATGATTTCATAAAGCCGAAATTGATTCAATTCTTAAATGAAGGGTATATATCCCCGTATGAAATTGCTTTAGCCGAAGATTGGAAAAAAACGACGATATCAGAATGGAACGAATCACCCTATGGTTATCTTAATCCTCCCAACACATCAAATATTTCTCAAGTAAATAAAACAAGAACAGCCATTGGATTAAGGACTGTAGAATTGAGAAATAAATTGATCGATATTGAAAGAAAAACGGGAATGCATCTTTATTTACCCGACTGGGTTGATGGCAAAATAAAGATCGAAGAAAAATAAAGAGTTGCCAAGAATAATAGTCACAATTGGCTGTCTTCGGGGCGATACAAAACCTTAGCTATAATCAAAACCAATACCCAATGCGAATAGCTCTGATTGTATTTTTAGTTTTAATGACCTCTTGTAAACAAGCAGGTACAGACTGGATTGATCGATCTAAGCACCAAGGCCTATACGATATAAACTATTCCGATGCTTTTGAAACCTATTGTACTGAAGCGCATCCAAAGCATATAAAAAACACTATTGGAAATCTTGAACAGGCCAAGGTATATTTCGACAAAACCTTTAATGAAAATTTAAATTTTGCTGTACTATTTGTAGATGACACCAACTGGAACACCTATGCATTTACACCGCCACCTGGAATGCCCCAAGCACTACACCAAGGGAATATCATCTTGGGATTGGGCAATTCTGTCATGGCCATAAGAGCTAAAGAAGGGCTCAAACAGGTACCCGATCCCCAATTAAAAATACTCAAGGAGCATTTTGGTGAAGAACTCGATCTAGACTTATTCTTCAGAGATGCGCTAGCCCTGCACGAGCTAGGTCATTTATATCAATTTTATAAAACGGGGAAAGGCACGCAAAGACACTGGTTAAATGAAATTTTTGGCAACCTTTGCCAAGTCGCTGCTGCGAAGAATTTAGACACTCAAGATGTATTTCATCGCATGGACGTTTATCAATTGTTTCTCATTAACTCCAATCGGTGGGGAGAGTTAAAATTCAAAACCTTAAAACAATTTGAAGATGATTATTTTGAAGTATTAAAACAAGGTCGAAACTACGGGTGGTACCAAAGTCAATTCTATCTTAAAGCCAAGGAATTATATTCAAAATTCGGAGATGAATTTCTGAATGATTTTCGTGATTTCCTGATTGCCATTAATCCCGAGAACGCCGGTAAGATGAACGACAAAGAACTCGAAAGGCTCATGATAAAAACATTTGAAAACCAAGTATTAGACATTTTAAAATGGGAGCACGAAAGCTAGAAAGGCACCTAGATAGTCCAGCGTTGTTCTTAATTTTGACTAAAATACTGTTTGTTTAATGAACCAATATAAATATATAAGCAAAGCCCGAATAGAGAGCAGAATTACCCAAAAAGAGCTTTCCGAAAAAACGGGGATTTCATTAAGAACCATTCAGCGTATTGAAAATGGCGAGGTTGCTCCTAGACCATATACCATAAGAACAATAGAACAAACACTGGGAATAAAGGACTATCTAGAAGTTGAAAAAACTAATCCTGCCACTCATTATTCTTTTTTAAAATGGATTTTTGTCTCATCACTCTGCTTACCTCTACTCTATTCGATCATTGCATTAGTCTATTGGAAGCATCTAAACGTCCAACAGAAAAATATGGCTAATGCCTTGAGAGGTATTGTATACCTTAACCTAATCACGAGTTGTTTAGCCATTCCGATGCTTGTGGTGGTAACAGCCTTGATCTTGCGAAGCTTTGATGCACCTACGGTAATGAGATTTTTGCCTTTATATATTCCTATTTATTGGTTTTATGCCCTCATTAACCTTTGGTTTACATTGCATCGTTTAAATCATATTCTTCAAAAAGAATCAATTTAAAAATTTGATTTTCAATGTTTTAAAAACATGACGTTTAAATGACGTCCAAATGACTCCTAGAGTTTTACCAATCTTCTAATTATAATTTACTCCTTTATCAAAAAGGGAGAAACATGACTACTTTTTTAGCACTTTTGGCAGTATTCGTTTATACCTCAGCAAAATGCCAACATATTATTTCTAAAGGTTATAAATATTCGGTTTGCTTTTGTACGTGCTGTGATGTTTTGGTCTATAAAAAATTTGAAATACTATCTAAATATTAAAAACATGAAAAAAAAACTCATTATCACACTTTTGTTTTTGTTTTCAATTATGGCAACAATTGTAATTACAGTATACTTAATTGACACGTCAGAAACACCAAGCACATATAATATTTACCATATAAAATCCACAATTCTTTCTGAAGAAAGGGAAATAATAGTAAGAACTCCAAGAGGTTACGAAGAACAGGGATCGACACCTTATCCTACGATCTATGTGTTTGGAGGAAACGCTTTGACATATTCAATTGTAAATGATCTGGATTTATTAATTCGTACAGGTTATTCAAGACCAGCAATTGTGGTTGGAATACCTAATATTAACCAAAAAACTAGACAAAGAGATTTAACGCCTCCTTTCCTTAAACAAGATTTAGACGAAAGTAATTCCCCTCTGGGTAAAGCGGATGTGTATTTAGAATTTATAGAGACTGAAGTTATTCCTCTTATTGAGACCAATTACAAAACAACTCCCGAAAGAATTGCCGTTGGACATTCTAGAGAAGGATTGATGGTTATGTATTCACTATTAGCAAAACCCAAACTCTTTAATGGTCATCTATCGCTAAGCCCTGCACTGTGGAGAGAAGACAATCTCTTTGTGAAAAAATTCAGAGGTTTTATTCAAAATAATGACACAATTGCTTCTAAATTATTCTTGACCTTGGGTGATTTAGAGGTAGATAAAATGAAACATGCTTTTGATATGACAATAGATGTTCTTGACAAAAACGCTGCAAAAGCACATTTTAAAAGCTTGTACTTTCCAAATGCTAATCATGCAAGTAATCCTTTTTTAACAGCGCCTATGGGTTTAGATTGGATTTTAAAGACTAAATAATAGGGTATATTAAAAAACGGCGATTTAATATTCTTACCTAAAGTTAGTTTTGTAAATTGAAGTCTGAGCTGCAAGCCACAAGAGCCTCAAAGCAGGCAGCTAGGTTGATAGGAGACTGTTCGCAGTGAACATAAAAAACCTATAGGCTAAATGAAAACAGCTACTCACTCATTTTGAGTTAGTGAACAGTCAAAGAACGATTAGATTTGAAATAAACTTGAATTACATGAAAACATTTGGGCATCTATTTTTGATTTTACTTCTGAATTTCAATTTGAGTTTATCACAAACTAAATCTGAAATTGACGCCTTGCTAAATGGAATTTCCAAAACTGAAAACTCGAAACACATCATAAAAACAGAGCAAGCGGAAAAAATAATGGTCTTTGGAGAAAAAGCTTTACCAACACTTGCTGATTTTTTTTCTGACCTAAATCTTACAACGGTAGAATCTGACTGTCATGAACGACATCTGACTAAAGGAGAAATTGCCATAATTATGGCGGACCAAATTAGCCGGATGCCTTATGCGCTTTTGACCGGTGTTCAGAACTGCACTCTTGAATTTTGCAAAGACAATTCTAATTTAATAGAATACTATTTTGATTGGATAACTCGTGATGGAGTTTCGCAATTTAAAGAGAAATATATAAGTTGGCTATCTAAAGATTGGATTAAAGGCGTAAAGGGAAAAGAAAGACGCAAAAGGAAAAAGATAATAGATGAATGGAAAAATGCCAGTAGATAACCTTAAACAAGCACAATTCCGGTACAATTTCCTGCTAGGCAATTCAAGCCGAATTGCTAAAGTCAGTTTTTAATGCGACATTTAAGTTCACCAAACGCAACTGACGGTTCTACCCGACCGTTGCCCATAATTAAATATGAATAAAAAGAGAAACGTATTACTAATTCTGCTTTTGCTGATTTCTTTTGGAGTTGGCACATACTATATTCTTGAGTTCGATGATGGGGAGCCCAATATCACCCAAGTGGAGATTACGAATATCTCCGAATTGCAAATCGATTCTGTTTTCACCAAGAGTATCGATTTTAAATCTGAAGTGATTCAGTTTAATAAAGATACAACCTTAAAATTTCAGACCAACTTCAAGACAGGACACGTCAAACAAGGAAGTCTTAAAGGGTATCTTACAAAAAACGCTGATGGTTATACCATTAAACTTAAAAGCAAAACACCTATTACTACACCGACAATTAGAGATGATCATCTCTATGTATCAGGAGGTTTTGGAAGTAAATCGTACTTCTGTTTCAAAGTTAAGGATGGTAGTCTTGTTTGGGCGCTTGATCTTGATGATGATGGCCCCTCTTCTGCTGTTATTTCAGGTTCACTTCTTATTTTTAATACGGAATCTTGTACGATATTTGCTGTAGATCGGTTCACTGGAGACCTAGCTTGGTCCTATTGGTTAGGTGACCCTTTGCTTTCCACTCCCGTTGTCTCCGAAAATCGCGTTTACACGTCTTATCCAAGTGCGAAAGTGTACTCGGATAAAACGCTAACCAAGAACTATAAAAAGATAAAACCATCTCATCCATTCATCTGTCTAGATGCTACAAATGGGGAAATTATTTGGCAAAAATGGCTCGATGGGGATGTTTTGAAATCACCGGTGATTGTCAATTCTAACATCTACTTAACGACGTTTCCCGGTACTTTATATAAAATGGATAAAACAACCGGTGACATCCTGTCTTGTATTTCATTGAGCGCAACATCACAGCCAAGTATTTTGAATAATCGAGTTTTAATTACGAAACGTTCAGATGATTCAACGGGAATTAAAGAATCAATTGCGATACTAGATGCACCATCATTAAACTTCATAAAGGAACTTGAAAAAACAGATGCCCCATATCTCGATTATTCGGTTCAAAAAAAATCAAAATTGAAATTAGAATCAGACAGCTTAGACTTGGGTAATGGTTTCTTTGGAGGTGCACCGGTAACTTCCGGATGGGAATTAGCAAGTTTAAACATAGGACAGTCTAATGTAGCATCACTTCAGTTGTTTCAGCCATCTTTGGTAGCCGCTCATGAAAACAATATCATTTGCTTAATGGGAGATGTGATTAAATGTATTGACCCGTTAAACGAAAACGTGCATTGGAGCTATAAAATTGATATCGATCAGGCTAAGGAAGGTGGTGCTGTTGCAAGTACGCCCATAATTGTCGGTGATAAGCTGGTAACGGTAACCCTGAAAGGAAAACTCATCATCTTAGATTGCAAAACCGGAAGCGTTCTGTTCGAAAAAGAAACAAAAAAAACGGTTCGTTCAAGTCCCGTAGTAAAAGGAGGAACAGTGTTTATTCCCACGACTACCGGTGAATTAATTAGCATTAATACGAATATCAGTGGTCTTGACGATTATCCGATGTTTATGAAAAACTCCGAGCACAATATAAATTAAACACTATGACAAAATCATAGCCGCCTAACATTGGCTGCTTCATATACTAAACGTTAGCTATAATTTGACCTATGAAACAATATGTGAAATTTTGGGAGAAGGATGAAGATTCTGGCAAAATTGAGGAATATAATTACCAACCAGCAATATCTGGAGAAATAGAATTGGACAAAATATCCGAACAGACGAATATCCTTAAAATCTATTTTAGAAAAATCAATACACTTAGGAAAAGTGCAAGATTTTTTGAGTTGTTTGATGGGAGTACTGAGATAATGCTTGCGAACTTTCCCGTTAAAATAAATGACTTAAAAGAACTTGATAAAACTACAATTGAAATAAAAAAAGGCTGGTCTGACAAACAGTTATTTACAATGCTTAGCGTAAGAGATGGTGAGCCAATAAATAATTCAAAAATTAGTTTCTCTTTGAATAATGACTATAGCTTAACGATAAATTGGACTGGAAGTTATCCCTCATACCAGTCAGACAATGATATTGGTAAGTTAGAATTAAATATTATTGCTTTCCCAAAAAAGAATGTCGTGACACCTTTATGCAGTAACGATAAGGAGCTGATAGAAACTTTTGAAGATTAAAACAGTAGCTAAGGATGTATAACCACAATTTAACGGCATATGTTCGCTTCGTTCGCATCATTCGAAAATCATAGCCAAGATCATTGTACTCAATATGAAACTTACATTTGCTAAATATGTTTTTCTTGTGACCATGCTGTGCTCTTGTAAGGAAAATACAGTTTGTGAGAATTATAAGATCGGTGAATTTTATGAAATCGTATACAGTTATCCTGTAATAGGCAAAAAAGTAAAACGAAATGATAGTACCCAAGTTTCCATAATAGTATTAAAAAATGGAAAGGCAACGCAATCCTCAAAAGATTTCTATACCATTAAATGGATTAACGATTGTGACTATATTTTAAAAAATGATGAATCGAAAATGGAAATGGATGAAGACCTACAAGAAATAAATCGTAACGGTGGATTTTTATATGAATTTCAATGGAGGGACAACACTTACTTGTACTATAATTGCACGGTAAAACTGGATAATTATGAATCAAAATCTGAACATAAAATACGGGTTGAATAAATACAATGTACCACGTTACCTATAATATGAAAAGTAAAGTGCAACAATTGAAAATGTGGATACTAATTTGGCTATCGATTATGTATTCATGTGACCACAATAAAAAGTTGACGGATACTACTACCAAAGCCTTGACTGGTCTAGAAATACGGCTACCTTTTGAATCTTCAAATAAGGTTTATGAAAATGAAATCAATTTTGAATTGCACAATCTTCAAGGTGAAAAATTGGAATCTAAATTTGATACAGTTACCAAAACCGGTGGGCATATAACATATGCTTTAGAGAAAGGGAATTATAGCTATTCGATAAAAACACCATTTAATGAAGTCATTAAAAGACACATAACTATTGAAAAAGATACAGCTTTGTATTTTTATGAAGCTTGCTTCCACAAGGTACAAGTCTTTTCATTGAATGACTTAAAAAATGCTGAAAAAATCAATATTTCAGTGACCTATGAATTTGACCAGCATCCTAAAGATGACATAGAAATAAAAAATATCGAAAGGCAATATGTTATAAATTTTAAAGAGCGTGACAGTTGGACTGAAAAAATTCCTATTGATAGTTTTCAAGCGATAAACGCTGTAAAAAGATTTGAAAACGCTATTGCACGAATGCATAAGCATAACGTAATAGGATCTGAGAACTATAGTTATATGACGGCTTCACAAGTTTTTATAAAATATGACCATAAACTCTATGAAGTCCATAACATAAAACACGATTCTCTTTTAAAAGCTACCAACGAATTAAAACAGAGCCTTAAAAAATATTATAGGCAACAACTTTAACTTTAACAGGATCAATGAATTACAAAATTGAAAAATTAACGACTATCAATGCTATAGATAGCATCTTATATTTAAAACTTGACAATGACCTTATCAGGGTTTTAAAGTTTCATGACGAAAAATTGGTTTTAGAAAACTACAACAGTATTGAATATAATTTCATTGATAGTATTGAATTTCAAATAAATGATATCGTATTCGAAAAAATCTATGATTTTCAATTTTTTCCTGAAATTGAAAAATTCTGTATTTGTTTTGGAGACGTAGTTGCACTTTTTAATAGAGGCGGTAGCATCTTCTTAAAACATAAGAGGGACGATGGTATTTTGAGTTCATATTTTGTAGACCATCAAACACTATATTTAGAGCTATATGAGTTTTCAGGCAATAGAGCACTTGGGATATGGAACATGGCCTCAAATACAATTAAAGAACTTGAACTTGAATCTTATGGTCATTATAACAGAAATTTTAAAATAGAAAACACAAATACGATTCTATACGGTACGGCGAATGCTTATTGGTGTGGTGTTCATCTCCATGTTTTAAGTACAGAAAAAGATACCCTTTCATATATCAACGAAAAGAATCTAGTATGTGGAAGACATGAGATAGAATGTTATGCGATTTCAATTAATAGCATTGGGGATGAGTTCTTAATTATCACCGAAAATGATAATGGGAAAATTCCATTTTTATGTTATTATTCCATTTTTAATCAATCTCAACCAATTGCTGAATTTAGACTATTTGAACACAGCAATATCTTAAGTAATTATCTGGACACATCATTTTTGTTAGATGATATTCTACTCGTAGTAACCCGAAAAAAGATAGGCCTACTAAAGCCTAGTATGGATTCTAAAAACCAGAATAATACTTTTAATCTAATTAAAAGAGATGAAAATTCTTGCTATACGTTAAATAATGAAAAAGGTCAATTTTTGTGCATCAGGGATAACCAAATCTATAGCTATACCATAAATGAAAAGTCTTTTGAAATACCTGTAGAAAGAAAACATAAAATGAACAATTTTTTGTCAGATATAAAAAAGGGGGAATTTCAAGTCAAAGAAGTCGGAGAATGAAACTTGAGCGAACAATAGAAATGAGACGAACTAAATTGAGCTCGCGAGATTCATGTTCTAAGGCAACCTTCTGGCAAGTTGCTAAGGCCGGTCCGCATAGAATGTATCACTCAAATTAATTACTTTTGGCTATGGCGGAAATGACCGCACAGTATAAATCGCAGAACCTAAGCCATTTTAAGGCAATTTAAACCAAGTCATAGCGCATGAAATACTTTATAGCCTTAGTCATCTCATTAATCGGACTTTTCGTTTTTGGAATAATTTTGGAAACAGAATATGCGCATGAATTAAAAACTGTGTTTATTTTTTTAACCCTCCTATTCGCTTTTTTATGGGAATACTCTGTTCTGGGGAAAATATTTGAATCCGATTTTAAATTGAGAAGCCAACGTAAATCGATCGGAATTTTCGATATTGGATATGCGCTCTGTTGGACACTTTTTATCCTATTCTTGAGTGACCATAGTGAATCTCTTGTTTATCTTGTTTTTGCCTTTTGGGCCATACCTTTTGCAGAACTTATGATGTGGTTTGTTTACAAAAAGCAAAAGCCATTTACTCTTTTCATAAATGGAGATGAGCTCATCCTAAACAATCGCTGGACTCAAAAAAGAAATCTCACCGAACTAACGCAAATACGATATGATAGGTTCAGTAAAAATTTAAAGCTTTATTTTAAATCGAAATCCCATATCCCAATTAAAACAAAGGAATATCATGTTGATGATATTCAAAAATTATTTGAAATACTCATCGAGAAATCCGAGTACAAAGTTTCTATTCCCCAAAATTATGAGCCAAAACTAAAAAACAGCAACTAATATCGATTATAGAGCATTATACCTAAAAATTCTTGCAGCTGTAGGGATTGGGAGTCAAAATTACTCATGGTCATGTTACAAGGTGAAAATCAAACCTTTCATTAATAATTTTAACCCTATATTAGAGGTATAAACCTTTTAAATGAATAAACTATCCTACTTAATTCTTTTAGCAATTTTGATGAGTTGTAATTTTAAGGATAAAAAGTCTGATGATTCAGAAATAGCCATTATTAAATTTTGGACCATCACAGAACTTCAGTTTAATAATGAAGATATAACCTTAGACGATTGTACGAAACAAGATTATTTAGACATTCGTACCGATGGAATCGCCCTATCATTTCATTGCGAATACTTTGAAGTTGACTCGATACCATCCTATCATACGCATAAGCTGAACTGGACAAAACGGAATGACAGTATGTATAACGTATTCAGTGACGATAAAAGTGTTAACGGTAGTCTTTACTTAAATGACTCTGGACTGTTAGAAATGATAGTCCAAAAATCAGACAATAGAACTATGAAGGCAGTTTTTAAATAATGATAACAAAATTTGCGAATACCATTAACCGAGTACACCTCATATCTAAGATAAGCTACTTCAAACTTCAATCAACAACTCATGTGGGAATGGAATTATATCTATGGAGCAATTATAGTTAAAGATTTTAATGCATCCTTTGACATTATAGAATCTTTAAAGAAAGATAAAGAATACCCTTTCATAAATACCAATATGTTCAACTTTGGTGAAATTGAAATTCCTTATTATTATGATGATATTATTTTGACTTTTGGAGCTACGTACAAGAATTTTGGGTACGATAAAAAAGATTGGAAGGTATTTATCCTAAAAATGGAGCATATACTCCGAAAAATTGGATTCCAAAGTGCGCAATTTCACGCTTCTGGTGTTTTTGATGATGTCGTGTTATATTGGCATAAAATCGAACACGCCAACTCACATTTAAGTGATAACTATTACAAAGAAGAATATGATTTAATAAAAACGAATGAATGGTATTTCGGATATGGAGAAAGAAATTTACATTTTGCAAGATTGAACTCAAAGAACTATTCGAAACTAGATCTAATTTATCCTATTGATTATAATAAAGACATCATAAGAGAATTTGTCGATAGGATATAATTTATATTACAAGGAGCATAGCGCTTTATTCCTGTCTGTTTATTATCCTTATGAGACTTAAGAATGCGGGCAGCCAAACTAGTCCATATCCTTCAAATTAATTAATTTTAGACTACAAGGATAAACGACCGTTATACTTTTCGGCAAAAGTCATCCAAAACCATGAACAGCAATAATGAAAACCATACGTCATCTAGTATTATTTTTAGTGACTAATTTAGGAGTTCAAGGACAAACGGACGCACTGTTTTCAGATGTAAATAAGGCTCAAAAGTTAAGACTAAAGCACACTTTTAGCGAACAACGCGATTCTGTTTTCTCTAGTTTTGATACCGCAATCAATGCACTCTTGAGTTCAAGCGAGGTATGCCGAGAACTTCCAGACTCGACAAATCATTATTTTTTGGTCAACAAGCTCAAAGACATCTCCCCTAAAGCTAAACATATTTCGATCGGACAAAAATTGGCTTATGCCTTCATGAATAATATCGTAATTACTTCTAGTGGTCAAATTAAAATTTATTCATGGGATGACTTGGGAGGCGGATCGTATCATTCTTATACCAACTACTTACAATACACAGATGATAAAGGAAACTGTATTACTAATCCGATAGACACTAAGGAAGAAGATCCTGAAGTTGGTTATTACGACATTGTTCAGATTGACAACTATTACTTGGCTTTTGGATATGGTACTTACGGAGGAGGCAAACAGCATTTTCTAATTAAAATTTTAAAGTATCAAAATAACGCCATAATAGAGCTCAATCAACTTGAAATTGGCTCTAACCGCTCTCAGAATATCGATTTAAAATACAATTCAGAAGACAGCACCATATCCTATAAAGCCTATAAATTTGAAAGTGATGTAGGGTTCTACTCCAAAGATTATGAGACCGTGAATTTAAAATTTGAAAACGGTAAATTATTAAAAATATAAAGCAGCAAACAATAGCTATAAGCTACTCAGAAGTGTTGTTTTAGCGACCTGCTAATGCGAGTTCATACGGTATCACTCTAATAAATTAACTTTACTTCTAGCAGAAAATGATTCAGATATTAGTAATTTAGAGCAGCATCGAAGATCAAATAAAACATTTTGACCTATGGAAAAAAGCAGACGTACATTTTTAAGAAATAGTATGGCATTAGGACTGGCTTCATTAATTGCTCCCAACGCTTTAGAAGCTCTAGGTGGTTTTGCTCCTAATGATAAAAAACTAAACATATTAATTCTAGGAGGTACTAGTTTTTTAGGACCGCATCAAATTTCTTATGCCCTAAAAAGAGGACATAAGATAACGACGTTCACACGAGGTAAAACGGTTCCTAAAATACATGGAGAACTTTTTTCTAAAGTAGAACAGCTCATAGGAGATCGAGAAAATAACCTAGAAGCCTTAAAAAATAGGAAATGGGATGTCGTTATTGATAATTCAGGACGTAAAACGAAATGGACTGAAGATACGGCGCGATTACTAGTAGATAACGTAGGTTACTATATGTATACCTCTTCAATTAGTGTCTACTATCCATTTACAGGTGATGACTTTACCGAGAATCGCACTTTAGTTACAGAAATTCCAGAAAATATTGATGAAGGCGAGAAACAGACCTATGCCTATGGTGTGATGAAGGCCACATCCGAAATGGCAACTATAAAAACCTTTGGATCTGAACGATCAATGATAGTAAGACCTACTTTAATTGTTGGTCCAGGAGACAGAACTGACCGTTTCCCTTATTGGTTGGCAAGATTGGAAAAAGGTGGAGATATCATCATTCCAGGTAGCCCTACAGAAGTGGTGCAGTATATCGATGTAAGAGATTTGGCCGAATGGATGATAAGACTCTGCGAAACTAAAGCTGCCGGTATCTATAATGGCTCTGGCCCAGGGTTTAAAATGACCACCAATGCCTTTGTTCACGGTATTCATGCCTGTTTTAATTCTGCCGTTAATTATATACAAATTGATGATCTTCAATTTTTACAAGATAATGGACTAATTGGTATTCAACCATGGGTGATACAATTACCACAATATGCAGGAATGTCACAAAGTGATAATAGCAAAGCGATTAAAGCTGGCCTTAGCTTTAGATCCTTAGCGGATACCGTAGAAGCTACCAAATCATGGTGGTATTCAGATGCCGTTTCACAAAAAAGACGCGACAATATATTGACCAATGAACGGTCATTTATGAAAAGAGAAAAAGATATTTTGATGAAGTGGAAACAACACTTAAAGAAGGAATAAAAAAAGATGCGCTATTGGAAAAAGCGGATGTAAAACGAATGAACCATACGGAAATTCCTAAAGTACCACCAAAACCTAATGCTGGTTAAAAACTAGGGCCTGAGTTATGATAATCCAAATTCCCTATCTGGTTTTTAAGCAATTGCGATGTAACGGTGTTAATAACTTTGCTCTAATTCAAATTTTAAGGTCTCGATTTTTGACATTTAAAATTTATTTTAGTTAGACGAAAGCGAGGTAAATACAGGGATATTTACATATGACTATAATTGATAGGACTAAATGCATACCGAAAACAAAATTTCTAAATCAAAAAATGCACTTCTTGTGCTGCCTTCTGTGCTTGATGGAAGTAATGAATTGAATGATCTCAAGACACATTTCTGTGGAGAAATTCTAAGCGAAATATCTGATATTCAAAACCCTAAATATAAAAAGCGATATGTTTGCGGTGATTTAAAAGAGCTAAAAAACTTGAGTTTTGAAATCGATGTAATCAAAGCCTTATCTTTTAATTACGAACATCTTAATACCGTTAACCTAATCGATCTTGGTAAAGTTCCGTATAGTATCCACGATGTAGGAGTCTATTTCAAAAATTTATTTGGTGATGGTAATTATTTCAAAGCGATTCAAACCGAACATGTTTTTCAAGAGCTGACAGAATCCAATAAGCCTTCTAAAGCTTTAAGAAAAGGGATCTATATCACCAATGTTTCTAAAGAAGAAACTGTCAGTCATGGTGAAGTTCTGCGTTTTAATCTGTTGAGATGTTCTAGCAATTTAACCGGTCCATCAGATAACTTTCGCCAAACAGATCATCATATACTCCATACGCTAAATAATGCTGTTCAATGTACTTTTGAAAAAGAAATCCAATTGAATCATGTCTTAGCCCAGATTTATGAGAATAAGAAAACTGACAATGGTAAAGAAACAAAAGCAAGGATTAGTGCGCATTCAGATAAAACTAAAGATATGCCCAAAGCAGGGCTAATCGCTTTTTGTACCTTCTATAATAATGTTCAGTTTGATCACCTTCAACCATCTGAAACTGATAAACACGACTGGGTTTATAAAGAGCAAAGTGGACTAACGAGGTTACTCTTCAAATTAAAAAAGACCGTAGAAGACGACTCCCTGGTTAAAGAGTTTAGTGTAACACTGTATCCAAATTCAGCATTTATAATACCACTTTCCACCAACAGATGGTATACACATGAAATAAGGCCTTCCGTGTTAAATATGGATAAAATCCCAACACGTATGGGATATGTCGTCCGTTGTTCTAATTTAGAAGCGATATACAAGGACCATCAAGTATACATTAGGGAAGACGGAGAATTGTTAAAGTTAGAACCCATGACAGTTGAAACTATGGAAGACTTACGAAGCACTTATTTAAAGGAGAATAAAACTGAGGATATGATAACCTATAAAAAGATCAGATTTAGCATGAACTCTGGTGATTATAAGAAACCGATATACTAAATACCACATAAAGCTGGTTAATGGACAACTTTGGATTTTATAAAATAACCATTGATTTAGATCGCAATCTATTTGACGAATTTTCGAACTCGGTTTCATTTGAAGTTACCGGTAAAGGACGATTAGGAAATCATTTGGTCTGGGAAGATGAAAGGGGCATTCCATTAGTACGAACGACTACAAATTACAATATACCTGCTCATCTTTTCTCCTCTAATCACAAGATGTTAGTCCGTAAAATCAAAGCCAGTATGGAAGATGATCCGCTTTTCCAATCATTGCATTTTAATAATGCTTTAATCGAGATATACGATCAAAATTATAAAAAAATGAAGTACCATTCCGATCAATGTCTTGATGTAGAAAAGAACTCATTTATTGCGCTATTTTCTTGTTATGAAAAGCCCAAAGAATTAAGCTTGCAGTCCATTAGAAAACTTAAAATTAAGGATAAGTCTACCGATGAAGAAACAGTGTTTGATCTCACCCATAACTCTGTGATATTATTCTCTACACCAACCAACTCTAAGTACCTCCATAAAATAGTATTAGAGCCCGTTAAAGGCATGAAACCTCTAGAATCGGATAATAGGTGGTTAGGTATCACCTTCAGAAATTCCAATACTTTTGTTAGATTCAAGGATGACAGACCTTATTTTTCAAATGGTCATCCACTGGAATTGGCCGATAACCATCAGAGAAAAGCCTTTTTTCAACTTAGAAGTCAAGAAAACAAAAGTAATGACTTCGTATATCCAGAACTGAATTACACATTAAGCTCAGCCGACCTTTTAGCACCTGTAAAAAGTTAAATCCAAGATTTTCTATGATACTAGCATTCGATACCTATTATTTTGACACTAAAGCAAAAACCGTTTGCCTGAGTTTCGAAACTTGGACCGATGCAAAACCAAAACAGCTAGTTTCTGAAATCATTGAAGGGGTTGCCGCCTATGAATCGGGTGAATTTTACAAAAGAGAATTGCCATGTATTCTAAGCTTGTTGAATAGGTTTGATTTAGATGCTATTGAATTCATTATTGTGGATGGTTACGCTGTTTTAAATAATGAAGGAAAATTAGGTCTCGGAGGCCACCTTTTTGAAACTCTAAATAAAAAAACACCTATAATTGGTGTAGCAAAATCAAGGTTTAATGGCAATAACCGCTACTCAAGGGAGCTTTTTAGAGGCAAAAGTAAAAATCCTTTATATATCTCGGCTAAAGGCGTAGCTTTAGATCTAGCTTTTAATCTCATCCAATCCATGCATGGGGACTATAGAATACCTACCCTACTTCAAATTTTGGATTCTAAAACAAAAGAAAAAGCGGGTACCAACTTAAATAGCATAAAGACCCAAAAATGAAGATTGATATTCTAAAAAAACAGCAATTAAGTCCTAGGGTTCAAAAACAAATCTCTGAGTTATTCAAACAATTGGGAGGTGACAAAACACAAGTTGCCTTAAACGATGTCATAGATGGCAATAATCAAATAACGCTTGCCTATTGCGAAGTTCATAATGAAATTATTGGGATGGCACTGATGTGTCATTACAATGTAATTTCTGGAAAAAAAGCCTGGATTGAAGATGTTGTTGTCAACGCAGCATATAGAGGTCAAGGCATCGGAAGAAAGCTTATGACTAAATTAATTGCCTCAGCAAAGGAGAAAAATATATCGCAAATACTGCTTTTTACCGAAGACCATCGCGCATCGGCCATACATCTGTATTCAGACTTAGGTTTTAGGGTTAAAGCCAGTCGAATTTACACCTTGGCGCTTTAATAAATACCATACAATTCACTATCTTTAGATGATAAGCGCTCATCATTCATGCGCTTTTTAATACATCGTAATAGGCCAAACGGCAATCGCAATTATAAAAAATGGAAGAAATAACGAAATCAATTGCTGAGTACGCAATGTTTTTTGACCACTACGGAAATTATGTCTTGATTCCTGTGATTATACTGGTGTTTATTACCGACTGGAAAGTTGCCAAATCGAAACTGTCACATCTTAAAAAAAAGGTCATCAGAACGAGTCTAACGATTTCTGCCACCGTTTTGGCCATATTAATCTTTCTTATCAACGTTTCCTTTAAACCAATGATTAGTTCTATGTCTAAAGTCGATCAGGCTATTGGAACAGAGATGGTTCATTTTGAGTATTTAAATATTGATAGTCAACACATTGAAACACTCGAAACGTATAAGAATAAGATTATTCTTTTAAATTTTTGGGGAACCTTTTGTCCCCCATGTATTAAAGAATTTCCGGATTTAAAACGGCTAGAAAGTGAATTCCCAGAGGATTTGGTAGTGGTTGCAATTAGTAATGAGCCCCCAGAACACATTGAAAAATTTATTACTAGAGTACCAAGACCCTCCATCATAGGTTTTCAAGAAAATTATTCTTGGATCAATCCAGAGAAATTTCTGCCTGTTACCATAATTATTGAAGAAGGGATAGTTAAGGAGCGCTTTTTAGGAAGAAAAACTTATGAAGAGCTTGTTGCTATCGTAAAACGTTATAAAAACTAATTTAAAAAGACTTGAAACTGATCCTTTAAAGCAACACTCTAAAAAGTATATTCTAAATAAATTGTTATTGGCTTCTTTGGTATAATTTTGATTTGTAACTTAATGTTTTAAATCTTTTCTATGAAAACTTACTTCTTACAACTATGTTTATTACTAGTATCTTTTTCCTTTTATGCGCAACAAAATATTATAGGAAAACCCAACTACAAGAAGATTAAAAAAAGCATCCAAAAAGAAAATGGAGACTTCTATTATCCTGCATTGATGGAACGTTTTAAAGCTGGTGATTCGACAATGAACATAGACGAAAAAAGACACCTATACTATGGCTTTATAAACGAAGATTTATATTCACCTTACGGTAGGTCTGATTATAGTGATAGCCTAAGAGAAGTCTTAAAAAAACCTAATCACAATGATGGTGACCTTGATGAAATAGAGAAGTTTTCGGATTCTATACTCGTAGAAAAACCCTTTAGTTTTAAGGCAATGAATTATAAATTGTATGTTTTTGATACCAAAAAAGACACCCTCAATTTTAATAAAACTATCGATAAAGTAAATATTGTGTTAGATGCTATATTTAGTTCTGGTGATGGTAAAAAAAAGGAAAGTGCATTTTATGTCATAGAAACTTCTCATGAGTATTTTATTTTAGAAGTTTTGGGCTTTCAATTTGGTGGGACACAAAGGCTTATAGAACATTACGATTACTTAGAGATTGCAGAGAATGAATCTGGAATTGAAGGTTTGTATTTTGATGTGAGCCCCTGTTTGCAATCCTTATCCAATACTTTTGGTGACTAGAATCTATGTTTCCCGTTCAAAACTAATAGCTCTTCAAAGTGAACCCAAAGGTTAAAAACTGGTCCTCACGCTTCTGGCCTTCAACGACAATACTTTCAAAGGTATGTAGGTAATTGATCTTAAAGTTTAAGAATTTCCAAATGGGGAGTTCTAATCCAAAATCAGCTTGCCAGCGGTAATTATTACTTTCCTCCAATGAGGGTTGAATATAACTTTCGTGAGTAATGATCACCTTCTTTTTAAAGAGATAATATTTCCCATTCACCCAAACGGTAGCACGAAAGGTATTGATCTCGTCATTGCTATCGTAGTCATCAATATTGAAATCGGTATTGTCAAAATTCGTTTGCTCATACTCACTGGTCAACGAGAACTTTAACCAATTCTTCTCTTTTTTATAAGCCTGCCATGTAAATCCGGCGCCAATAAGCGAGCGCGAACTAATCTCTCGCCTAAAATTGGTACTTAAAAAGCCTAAGACCTGTGGGTAAATTTTCCTTTCGGGATTGAAGTATAAAAAGTTAAGGCTCAAAAAGTCGGCATCGGCCTTTTCCCTGCCAAATTCTTGGTAGACATAGGAATTTTGGGTTTTAACCACCCACTTCTTCCAAGGCTTATAGGTCACCCCAGACTTGGTCCTAAATATCAAGGTTTCCACATTACCCCCTTGCCAAAACCCCGTTATGGATAAATCCGCCTTAATTTTCAGCGAATCACTTTCGTTAATTTGCGCTGATAGCAAGATAGGTAACCACAATAAAACGCATAATATCTTTTTCATACTAACCTCTCGTTTCAAATGCGAAGATATTTAATTGCTCAGTATTCCCTTTAAATGACCTGAAGTTTTTACGATAACGTTTTCTTAGAATAAATTTGCGTAACCGAATGATTACATGTATATTTGTAACCAAACAGTTACATATATAATGAGAAGAGATGTGTTTCAAGCCATTGCAGATCCAGTTAGAAGGGCTATTATCGAATTACTGGCATCTGAATCCTTGACTGTTAATCAGGTAGCAGAACAATTTGAAATCAGCAGACCTGCTATTTCCAAACACCTTAAGATATTAAATGAGTGCGGGATCATTAGTTTTAACCAAGTTGGAAGAGAACGTCTATGCTTAATCCAACCGCAAAAATTAATTCCAGCTTTTCTATGGATAAAACAGTACAATAAGTTATGGGAAGACCGTATAGACGCCTTTGAAAACTACATTAATCAATTACAAACAAAACAGCATAAAAATGAGTGATTTAGCAAACAGAACAGCAACCATCGAAAAAACATTTAATGCACCTCTAAAACTGGTATGGGATGCTTGGACACAATCAGAGCACATAGTAAAATGGTGGGCCCCCAAGGGTATGGCCATTAACGTCATTGAGCACAATTTTGAAGTCGGTGGGACATGGAAATATAGCATGCTTATGCCCGATGGTAATGAATTTATATCAGAAGGCAAATACACTGAGATTTTAATTCATGAAAAAATTGTAACGCAGGCCGACTTTAAACCCATGACCCAAAATGTAGAAATACAAATACACTTTGAAGCCGATAAGGGCCAAACAAAATTTACGTTTAAGGTCATTCATGCCACACCAGAATATCGCAAGCAGCAAGAAGAAATGGGCTTCTATAATGGATGGGGATCTGCCTTCGACAGACTTGACATGTTTCTTAAGGACGCCATAAATAATACCAAAAACCCATAAAACTTTATATCTTTTTTATCTAAAAATCGGTAGTATAAACGCATAAATCTATAAATCCGACTCTAATAAAATGACACGACTTTTCATATGTTTTATCTGTTTAGTGTTTGTTACTTGTCAATCACCAGATTCAAAGCAGAATATCAAGATCAGTGATAATGCTAAAAACCATATTACTATTGGCGAACGTTCGAGTTTGTTTTCGTCATCCTTAAATGAGGACCGGCCCATCTTCCTGTCCTTACCAACAAATTATGAACGGAACACCCACTCCTACCCTGTTATCATAGTATTAGATGCTGAATATTTATTCAATATCACAACTTCTATTGTAAACATAAAAGCATCTAGGAACGAGATGCCAGAGAGTATTGTTGTTGGTATCCCGAATACCAAGGGCAAACGCTATGATATGGCCATGGAATTGCGCTATGAAGACGGTAGTACCTTTTTTGGTAATGCCGATGGTAAGGCCATGCCTAGCTATTTGACATTTTTAAAGGATGAATTGCTTCCTTATTTAAAAGAAAACTATAGAGTGAATAATCATGAAACCATCATAGGTATGTCCCCTACATTTGGACCTGTTCTAGAAGCGTTCTGGAATTCGCCCAATACATTTGACGCTTATATCGTTTTGGCCTCGGAACTCGCTGTGAAAACAAGTTCTGGAGCAACTGTCAAAGAACGTGTTCTGAAAGCTATTCAAGATAAACAACGCACTAAAAGTGCCATCTACATTGGTAAGGCCAGTGATGACCTAAAACGAAGACCAGAAGATGAAACTCTGGCATATACCGAATTGAACCAGGAGCTAAAACACACCGCTAATCCAAACATTAATTATAAGATTGAAATCCTTAAAAAGGAAAATCATTATGGGATGTCAATTTCTGGAATAGAACATGGTCTAGAAACCATTTATCCGTTTGAAAAATGGAATATTCCCTACAGGAATTTCTGGAATTCAGAGCAACCAGCGGTCGAAATTAAGACATTCTATGATGAACTTTCCAAAGCATATGGTTTTGAAATTCTCCCACTCGAAGATGCGTTCTATGCCTCACAAACCTTATCTGGTACTTTAAGGCGTTTAGAACGGCAAGGTCGAAAAAAGGAACTAAAAGACGTATTGCATTTGGCAATGGCCTATTACCCGAACTCACCAGAGCTAAAAAAATACGTATCAAAGCAGTAGCCTATGCACAATAAGGAATCGCTTATCAATTTTATTCTCAATGTCGTTGACATTTCAAAACAAGATGCGCAAGACATCGTAAAACGCTTTAAACCTATTGCATTGAAGGAAAAGGAATTTCTATTACAAGAACAGGAATTCAGCGATGCTTATCTCTATTTAGAAAAAGGGGTCATGCGCACCTTCTTGTATGATTTGAAAGGCAACGAAATCACCATTGATTTTTTTACCGATAACAGCATCGTATTTGAAGTCAATTCTTTCTTTAACCGGGTTCGATCCGAAGCGAACATTCAGGCCATAACGGATTGTTATGGGTATACCGTGACCTATGATGAACTCAACACGCTGTTCCACAATAAACCGGCATTTCGCGATTTTGGCCGAGCGCTTCTCGTAAAAAAATTTAGTACGTCCCAAAAACGGAATTTTGGCCTCATTAATAAAACAGCCATCCAACGCTATCAGAACTTAATGGCCTCTCAACCACAAATCTTTCAGTATTCTCCGTTAAAATATATTGCATCTTATTTGGGAGTTACCGATAGCACGCTAAGCCGATTGCGAAAAAAAATGTAAAACAAGCATTTCTTGCCTTTTGTCAAGTAGAATTAAAAATAACTACGAGACCTTTGTTAAAAATCCAAGACCAATGGCAGAGGCATCACTATTTACAATTAGCCTATTCTTAATCACTACAGTTTTAGCCCTATGGCTCTTTTATAAAGTCGGAAACAGTAAACTTTCAATTTTTGGTATTCTGATTTGGATGGCCATTGTTGGGCTTCTTGGGGTTTATGGTTTTTTCAGGGTCAGAGATGCCATACCGCCACGATTTATTTTCTTATTGGTCCCAGGAATACTATTCGTCATTATGCTTTTAACAAGTAAAAAAGGTAAAACCTTTACCAATCAATTGGATTTAAAATGGTTGACCCTACTGCATATTATTAGGATCCCAGTCGAAATTGTCCTGTTTTTTGCTTTTATCGAAGGTTTAATCCCTGATGTAATGACTTTTGAAGGTTACAATTACGATATTCTTTCTGGACTTACAGCCCCAGTAATCTATTATTTGGTTTTTGTAAAAAAGCGACTAGGGAAACGCGGGCTTCTGGCATGGAATTTTATCTGCTTGGGGCTACTCTTAAACATCTTAACCATCGCAGTGCTAAGTGCACAAACCCCTTTTCAAGTCTTCGCTTTTGATCAACCCAATATCGGAGTCACCTACTTCCCCTTTGTATGGTTACCAACAGTTATTGTGCCTATGGTATTATATGCACATCTAGCAAGTATAAAACAATTATTATATTCGAAAGAAACATTAAAGACTTAAACAATATACAACCATATAAACACACCTTATGAGAGATTTAGCAATATTAACTTTTCAATCGCTCGACGGCGTAATGCAAGCTCCAAGTGACCCAAGCGAAGATACTTCTGATGAATTTACAAAAGGTGGCTGGGCAAAACCCTATTGGAACCAAGTAATGGAACAAGTGATGCGAGAAGCCATGGCTGAACCATACGACCTTCTTCTAGGTCGAAAAACCTATGAAATTTTTGCATCGCATTTCCCCAATGCAGATAAAAATAACCCCGTTGCACAACGATTAAATAAGGCTATAAAATATGTGGTAGCCTCTAATGAAAGTCCAATAAACTGGGAAAATTCAGTTAACATTAAAGGTGATGTTATATCAGAAATACAAAAACTAAAAAATAAAGAAGGACCTTTATTGCAAGTTCACGGAAGTTGGGAACTCATTCAAGAATTACTACAGTACAATCTTATTGACCAATTACGTCTTTGGACCTTTCCGGTGATTGTAGGTTCTGGAAAGCGACTTTTTGCGAAAGATTTAAGCCTAAAAAGTTTGTCTTTGATTAAATCAGAAATATGCGATAATGGTGCCATAATGTCCATTTACAATCTAAACGGAAGTGATTAGTCTATACATGGTTTCTAAACATGATCGTTAAGAATTAAAATCTTTTGATCGTGACATGTAACATTTTCCAAGTTCTGCATCTAAAGGAAAATTAAAGTTTAGAAATCATGAAAAAAATAGTCTTATTAGTCGTCACCACCTTTTTGTCTTTCGCTATTCATACTCAAGTCGACCAAACTGTCAAACCCATACATGTCAAAGTCGTAGGTGAAGGAAACCCTATTATACTTATCCCAGGATTTACCGTTCCAGGAGAGATTTGGAATCCCTTGGTTGAGGAACTAGAAAAAAATTACGAGTGTCATATTGTGACTCTAGCAGGTTTTGGTGGCAAAGCCCCTATTGCCTTTCCTTGGTTACCTAAAATCAATAGGTCACTGAAAGCCTATATCGCTGAAAACAATTTACAGAATGTGGCAATCATCGGACATAGTCTGGGAGGCACCATTGCTACATGGTTAGCAAGTCAAGACAATGCAGCAGTCTCAAAACTCATTTTAGTAGACGCCTTACCAGCAGCGGGTGCTTTAATGATTCCCAATTTTAACCCTGACAACCTGGCCTACGACAGTCCATATAATAAGCAACAACTCGCTATGGATGATAAGCAGTTTGAGCAAATGGCAGCTATGATGTCACAAGGCATGAGCCTTAAAAAAACAGCACAAGACACTATTAAAAAATGGATTATAATGGCCGACCGCAAAACCTATGTCTATGGCTACACCGATTATCTTAAATTAGACCTCAGAGAAGATTTAAATAAAATTTCGGTACCCACTACAATTATAGCGGCTACCCAACCCTATGGAAAAGACATGGTGACCAAAACGTATAAGGAGCAATATGCCAATCTAAAAAATTACAACTTTATCTTAGCCGAAGAAGCCGCACATTTTATAATGCTAGATAGGCCAGATTGGTTTATCGACGAAATTCAAAAGTTGTTGTCACCCCAAGAATGAATATAGAAGAAGACTTTACTGAAATCTATAATACCCGCGCATCAAAAGTCTATAGACTTTGTTTGGGTTACGCTTCAGGCAATGTTGAGATGGCCAAGGAATGGCAACAAGAGACCTTTATAAAAGTTTGGAATCATCGGCATTCGTTTAAGGGCAAATCGTCCATTGATACCTGGATTTATAGAATAGCCGTAAACACCTGCTTGGGAGATTTGCGTAAAATCAAAAAAAATATCCCTATTAGCGATACATTTTTAGGAAACACAAGTACAGAAGAGGATAACAATGACAATGCATTGCATATCAGAAAAATGTATCGCTGTATAGAACAATTGTCCCAACAAAATAAGGCGCTCATACTATTAGAGTTAGAAAATTTACCGCAAGCGACTATAGCCGATACTGTTGGATTGAAACACGGCACACTAAGAACACGATTAAGTCGCATCAGAAAATCACTATTAAAATGCATTACAAATGGAACATGATATATTAGATAAGCTCTGGAACACACAGGGAGACACCACAATCAAAAATCCTCAAGACATTATTGCCAAAGCTAAAAAGCAGCGAAAAAGACAGCAAGCCTCCAGTTTTATAATGAGTCTGACCGTAATCATACTCATAGCATACACCATTTATGTAGCCCCTAGTCGGTGGAATAATTTCACATTGGGTTTATTGTTAATGATTGGGAGTTTAACCTTTAGAGTATTGTTGGAATTTGGAACCATACACCGCAAGCAAAGCCGGCTCCTTGCTTTGGACAACCAATCCTACAAAAATTACCTTAAGAAACACTACAGGTTACGCTTAATTATTAATTACCTGATTACACCAATTTGTATTTCACTCTATATTTACGGCTTTTATTTGCTATTACCGTATTTCAAGAAAACATTTTCCGAAGGGTTTTACGATTATATTGTCATTTCTGGTGTGGCCTCGCTCATAGTAGTCATTGCCATAATTATACATAGTATTATAAAAGAATCCCGTTTTTTGAGGCAATTGAAGCAATACTAATAGGATTAAAATTCACCTCTTGCTATTCGTTTAACAATTCAGCCACAAAGTTTTCAAACTCTGTTTTAAAAGCAGTGTATTTTTCACCAGTGGCCGGGCCGTTAAAGCCCGTATGTATTTTGCGCACCTTTCCCTGTTTATCTATAAAAATTGAGGTTGGATAGGACAGCACATGGTTGAGCATCGGTAATTTTTCTTGGGCTTTAGTTTTGCTAGAGGTGCCATATTGCGCCAAAAGTATGGGGTATTCGATACCTACTTTGGATTGCAGGCGTTCAATACGGCTAAACGCTGTGGTTTGATCCTTGGCATATTCAAAGGCTAGGGCAATAAATTCAAGGTCTTTATCCTTGTTTTTCTTGTAAAAGTCGGCATAATATTTACTCTCATCCAAGCAATTTGGACACCAAGTCCCCATAATCTGAACAATAACCACTTTGTCTTTAAATCGCTCGTCCTTCAAACTTATGGGTTCATTAGCCGTATTAGGAAACGTAAAATCGATAGTGTCATAACCTTCCTTTAAAAACGTTAACTCATTGGCACTAGGCAATTCATACGTGGCATTACGCTTGGCGACAAAAGGTTCTTTCCAATGGTTCCCAGAATAAAAAGTGCCTTCCATAGTAGAATCGGTCACTTGAGCCATAAATAAAAAGGCATGGGCCCCATCAAAGGTGGAGAGCTTCATAGTATTACCGTCCATAACACCTTCAAGATAACGGTAATCACCAGTTGTGGTTCTAAAAGTTCCTGTGACCTTTTGTCCTTCCTGCTTAAAAATGCCCTTGGCGATATATTCATCGCCTTCAATGCCTTGACTAAATACGGTTTCCCAAATACCCGAAACATCTTGAGTTGGTTTAGAATCAATTTGAAATCTCTGATTATCATGCCCTTCAGCTCTAAAGGGCACTATTCTGTCTAAACTTTCTTTAATAAAAAATCCATTCAAGCTTTCTTCATTACTAATTTTAGCAGCGATATAACCCTCAAACACTGGTGTAGTGATAAAAACGGAATCGTTTCGATATTCAATTTCGTCTACCTCAATGACTTCTTCTGCATTATATATTTTTAATTTGTCTTTCGATTCTACTTCAAAAATGAATGGAATTTCTTGATTATCTTGAATAGATAACCATGCTTTATAAGTTCCTTGTTCCAAAAACTTATTCTTCACGTCAATATCACAAGATGTAATCATTAAGATTAGAACTAAGTAAAAAAGAATAAATCGCATTATAATAAGGGTTTATATAGAGTTCGAAATAACAACAAATAACTTACAAAAAAAAGCCCAACTTTACGTTGAGCTTTTATCGGGATTTACAAAGTACTTATGGCCTTATAAACTTCTTAAAAATAGTCCGTCTTCCATCCGATATATTTATCACATAAACACCCGAAGCTATATTCGAAAGCTTAAGCTGTTCTTTGAACTCACCGTTCTCAATGATTTGTCCTTGCATGTTAGTTAGCGTAAAACTTACCAATCTGTCGTCTTTCATAACTACTTTTAAAGCATTGTAAGCATGGTGTATAGCTGCATCGAATACCTTATCTTCTTCAGTAAGTTCCCCATCAATACGTACATCAGTAATACTTAGATGACGAGAAGCTGTTCCAATAGTAACCGTATAATCTTCTACTTCGCCGTAAGAGAAGGCTTCACAAGCTGTCGGCGCACCATTCCATTTCATAGACACACGCATCCTGGTCGCCCCAGAGAGTGCAGATGTAGGCACATCGAAGTTGTAAGATAAGTTACCAGAACTCGACGTAGAACCGCTAACGACTTCTTCTGAACTTTCAAAAGTGCCATTTTGATTAAAGTCAATCCAGACTTTCCAATTTTCGGTATACGATGATCCTGGGAAACCAATGCTCAGCACAATCGTGTTGGTTCCATAAGATATGGTTCCTATTTGGCTGGTAAAGTCAGCATAACCACCATTGGCTCCTGTAGCATTTGCAATACCCCCTAAAGCAACATAATCAATGTATTCGTAGTTAGTATTGTTACCTTGAGAATTGCAATACGTGAGCACGATAGCATCGGTTGTAATACTTGCAGCAGTACTAAATGCAGATACATTATTTTCTGCATCTTTAGCCCTCACGGTAAAACTATAGGTTGTACTCGCCATTAATCCTGTGACATCGTAATTTGTTGTGCTTACTGATGCCAATAAACTACCATCTTGGTAAATATCATAACCTGTTACACCAACATTGTCCGTAGATGCTGTCCATGATAAACTAGCGGAGGTCTCCGTAACATTTGAAGCTACTAAATTGGTTGGTACGCTCGGTGCTATAGTGTCTGCTAGAGTAGCAGTGGTTATGCTTTCCGAAGCACTAGAATCTGAGACATTACCTGCAGCATCCTTTGCTCTTACCGTAAAACTATAAGTTGTCGATGGCGCTAAACCTGTGACATCGTAATTTGTTGTGCTTACTGACGCTAATAAACTGCCATCTTGATAGACGTCATAACCTGTGACATCAACATTATCCGTAGATGCTGTCCATGATAAACTAACAGAGGTCTCCGTAACATTTGAAGCTACGACATTAGTTGGCACACTTGGTGCGACGGTATCAACCGGAGGAGTTCCACCATCTATAGTATGGGTTCCTAAATCATCAAAGGTATTCTGTGGATAGCTATCCCACTCAGATACTGTGTATAATACATTAGGATTTAGGATCGTTGACTTTCTACGAAGTGTGACGTCTTTAGCAAAATTAGAGCTGCTATTGGGATTTCCTAATAGGTCTATAAGCACATCATTTTTAAATAAACCGACAGCATCATTTCCATTAAAGGTCATGACTCCAGCATTGGTCGCATCGGCCTGGCTTAAAATAGTCCCATTGGCACTGCTATTTGCCAACACAAAAACGTCACCATGGGCTAATTGCCCACTTAGACTATAATTGCTTGAAAAGGATCCGCTCCCATTAGTCGCTTTCTTTAAAGCATAGTTAGACAAATCAACCGTCGACCCTGTAAAGTTGGCGATTTCTAAAGCTTTATTATTTGAAGACCCTTCTATATATTCCGAGATAAATAATTCTGAAGCATTACCTCCCGGTCCCGAAGGTAAGGTAACAATGCTCGCTACAGTACTATTTGCAGAGACATTCCCTGCAGCATCTTTGGCAGTCACGGTAAAATCATAGGCCGTATCTGCTGCCAATCCTGAAACATTGTAAGATACATTAGAAACCGTTGCTATGACTGTAGCATTTTGATATACATCATAAGCAGTTACGCCAATATTATCCGTAGAAGCGGTCCATGACAACATAGTGCCATCAGAGGTAGTATTCGCTGCGACTAAGCCAGTAGGTATAGAAGGTGCTTCAGTATCGGAAACTCCCATACCAAAACGATCTTCGGCTTGAGGTCCTCCCCAAATTTGAGTCGCTAATGCCGGATTATCGATAAATGGATTTCTATTACCTTGGATTCCAGCTAACACATCATTCCTATTATCTTCAAAACCATTAACAGGGTCCTCAACATTCCATTGTAAAAACAAATCAATCATATTCGCATCACCTGGAGTAGGATTCCCAACACCAACATTATTCGGTAAACATCGCGTGTCATAGCGCAAATACATGTACATCATCATTCTCGCCACATCTCCCTTCCACTCATCGCCAGGGTAAAAATGTCCTTGTGCAGTAATGCCGGCATTTCCATTCCCATTGGCGTACATTCTATTATTTCGAGTGGAATTCATTTGACCGTCGCAAGCTCTTAAATGATGTGCATCACTTCCAGGACCAGAGGTTCCAAGATTAGGATTTCCAAGGGACTTGGGATAGGTATGTTCTCTGTTCCATTCCCCGACACTTCCGCCATTTTCAAATTTACCTCGTGTTCTATCCGTCTTAAATTCACCATCATTATCATCATAACCATAAATGAGAAGCACATCGTTAGCGTTGTTAGGATCTAAATCCGCTTGTTGTAAAGCCTCCCATACTTCAGGAGTATAACTTAAAAAATTGGTATGTGTACCAATAATTTTTACGGCTAGTTCGTCTTTTAAATCTTGTCCGGTAAGATTGAGATTAACATCATTGTAATAGGTTGGAATTTGAGCATACAAAGCTCCACTCATTAATATAATGAGCAACATTAGTAGGTTTTGTTTCATAATGTAAAAGATTTGGTTAAAAACAAAGTATGGTACTAAATCATATAACTACAATTAAAATTTATGAAATTGATTTTGTGATAAAACTTAACAACACACTTGAGACAAATATCTGTTTTCCAATAATATAAACCTAATTTATTTGTTAACAATTGTTAATTAGTATTTGTTTTCCTGTTAAATATGTTTCGCTTAGGTCGTTGTCTACTTTGATGCAAAACTCTATCTTTGGGGCTTAATTAAAATCTAATAATGAAGATATCATACAACTGGCTTAAGCAGTTTATAAAGATAGATTGGGATGCCGAGAAAACAGGTGAGTTACTCACTGATCTTGGCTTAGAAATAGAGGGTATAGAACGCTACGAATCTGTGAAGGGTGGATTAGAAGGTATAGTTGTTGGTGAGGTCTTAACCTGTGAGCAACACCCCAATGCCGACCGTCTCAAAGTGACCACAGTAAATATTGGGGAAAAGGAACCTGTGCAAATTGTTTGTGGAGCGCCTAATGTGGCAGCTGGTCAAAAAGTACCTGTGGCGACCATAGGAACCACATTATATACTGCTGAAGGTGAGGCTTGGAAGATTAAGAAGGGAAAAATTCGCGGTGAAGAAAGTCATGGTATGATTTGTGCCGAGGACGAATTAGGTCTCGGTGAATCGCATGACGGCATTATGGTATTGGACAAAACACTTAAAGTGGGAACACCAGCTGCCGATATCTTCGATATAGAAAATGACGATGTATTCGAAATTGGCCTAACACCCAACCGTGCCGATGCTATGAGTCATTATGGTGTGGCGCGCGATTTAAAAGCTGGCCTCTTACAAAAGGAAATTGCTCTAGAGCTAATCACACCATCCGTAATGTCCTATCATGTAGATGCAAGATCATTAAAGATTGATGTGGAGGTTAAGGACAAAGAAAAGTGTCCCCGTTATTGTGGGGTGACCATTTCTGGTGTTAAAGTGGCAACATCACCCAATTGGCTGCAGCATCGCCTGAAATCCATTGGCCTGTCACCTATTAACAATATTGTAGATATTACCAATTATGTCTTACACGAACTAGGGCAACCTTTACATGCCTTTGATGCTCATAAAATCGCGGGCAATAAAGTTGAAGTCAAAACCTGTAAGGCGGGTACCAAGTTTACAACACTCGATGAAACCGTTAGAGAATTGCATAAGGACGATTTAATGATTTGTGATGCCGAAAAACCCATGTGTATCGCTGGTGTTTTTGGAGGTATTGATTCTGGGGTCACCGAAAATACAGTCAATATTTTCTTGGAAAGTGCTTATTTCGATCCAGTTAGCATTAGAAAAACAGCTAAGCGCCATGGGCTTAATACAGATGCGTCCTTTCGATTTGAAAGAGGTGTTGACCCAAACATCACCGAATATGCCCTAAAGCGTGCTGCCCTATTGATTACCGAAATTGCAGGCGGAGAAATTACAAGTGATATCTCAGATGCCTATCCGAATAAAATCAAGGATTTTGAAGTACGCCTCAGCTTTGAAAATGCCAAGAAACTTATCGGTGAGGAAATTCCAAGAGAGACCATAAAAAGTATTTTAACATCCTTAGAAATTAAGGTCAATAATGTTACGGAAACTGGATTAGGCTTAACCGTACCAGCCTTTAGAAATGATGTACAACGCGAAGCCGATATCATTGAAGAAATCCTGAGGGTCTACGGTTACAATAACATAGGCACCACCGAAAAGTTAAATGCTTCTATATCACACTCCAACCGATTTGAAGATTATAAACTCCAGAATGTTATTGGGCATCAGTTAGCAGCTCAAGGATTCTATGAGATTATGGCCAACTCTTTGACCACACCTAAATATGTAGCATTAAGTGAGGATTTAAAGGCCGATCATAATGTGCAAATATTAAATCCATTGAGCAACGATTTGGAAGTAATGCGTCAGTCCTTATTGTTTTCTGGCTTGGAAGCAGTGTCGCACAACATCAACAGGAAACGCCATGATTTAAAGCTATTTGAATTTGGTAAAACCTATCATCAATATTCGGATCATCGCGAGGAGCAAAAACACTTGGCCCTATTGGTATCTGGAAGCAAGGCCGAAGAACGCTGGAATTCTATGACAAACCCTAGCGACTTTTTCTATTTAAAAGGAATCGTTGAAACCATTCTACAGCGCTTGGGTCTAAACCGTTTAAAGTCTGCTCCAACAACATCTGGGGTTTTAAGTGAAGGTATGAGTCTTTCGCTCGGAAAGAAAACTCTGGTTGATTTTGGATTGGTTAAGAAATCGGTATTAAAGCACTTCGGGATATCCCAAAATGTTCTCTTTGCTGATTTTAATTGGGATAATGTGTTGGATATGGCACAGCATAACAAAATTAAGTTTAGTGAGATTCCTAAATATCCTGAAGTAAGACGGGATTTTGCGCTGTTACTAGACCACCATGTAAGCTTCGAAGACATTCATACCGTTGCCAAACAGACCGAAAAGCAATTGCTAAAAAACATCAATTTATTCGATGTTTATGAGGGCAAGAACTTACCGGCGGGTAAAAAGAGTTATGCGGTGAGCTTCACCTTACAGGACGAACATAAAACCTTAAATGATAAACAAATTGACAAGATTATGTCCAAGTTACAAGCGAATTTTGAATCGAAACTTGGTGCAGAATTGAGGTAAGCAGCATTATACAATGCTCCATGATGTTCCTAATCTTTAATTTGATACTGCTGTAAAACATTATCATTTTCTTTACACTTATCACAAACCCTTTTTTTATTTTTAACAAAACTTAAAACATCAAAAAATGGCAAATGTAACCCTTGGAGGTACTCCAGTAGAAACCATAGGACAGTTACCAGCTGTAGGTAGCAAAGCACCGGATTTTAAACTTACGGCAACTGATTTAACAGATAAAACGAATGCTGATTATAAAGAAACACGATTAGTCTTAAATATTTTTCCTAGTGTCGATACAGGGACCTGCGCACAATCCATAAGAACATTTAATGAGAAAGCGAGTCAGTTGAGCAACACTAAAGTATTGTGCATTTCTAAAGACCTTCCTTTTGCTATGGCGCGCTTTTGCGGTGCCGAAGGTATAGAAAATGTGGAGAGTCTTTCGGATTATAAAACAGGACTATTTGGTAAGGACTATGGTCTGGCCTTCACCACTGGTGCTTTCGAAACGCTATTGTCGCGATGTATTGTGGTCATCGATACTGATGGGACTATTTTACATACCGAGCAAGTTTCTGAAATTGCCGATGAACCTAACTACGAGGCCGCGATTGAGAGCTTAGCATAAATTCTTTATGCAAAAAAAAGAACCGTTCATTATCAATAGACTTAAGAGTGTAGGTTTTGCCTTTAAGGGGATGCTTATTCTTATAAAAACAGAGTCTAGCATAAAAATACAAGTTGTTATTGCCATTGCTGCGACTATTGCTGGATTTTATTTTGAGATATCTACAACGGAATGGTTGATACAAATTGCTATGATAGGCCTAGTGATGAGTATTGAAGGCGTTAATACAGCTGTTGAGTATATGGCGGACTTTATTCATCCCGACCATCATCCAAAAATAGGATTGATCAAAGACATTTCTGCAGGCGCCGTTTTTATTGCCGCTGTAGTTGCAGTAATCGTTGGTTGTATAATTTATTTTCCCAAAATTTTTTAAATACCAAACCCGTCCTTACAAGCGTTACTGAAGTGCAGCTTGGTCTGTTTTTAATTCATAGTACATTTAAATGAAGCAATTAGTGCTTATTCTTTTTCTCGGTCATGTCATGATGAGTTGTTATACCAATACCAAAGATTCGGTTGTCATTGAGACCAACGGCGTCTCCAAAGATACCGTTATCTCCCTTGAAAAAGACACCTTAAATATAACAAATGCCCTTGTTCTAGGGAGGTTTGATTACAAAAATGATTCGTCCTTTGTAAAGGTAAATGCCGAACATACGCAAAAAACCATATATTTAAATCGGGAGGTTTACCAAGCCTTTTTGCAAATGCTAGAGGCCGCAAAACAAGATGACATTGTGTTTAAATTAATTTCCGGAACCCGAAATTTTAAAGAACAAAAAGCGATTTGGGAACGTAAATGGACGAGGTATAAACATCTTAATCCTGAAGACCGTGCTTTGAAAATTTTGGAATACAGCTCAATGCCTGGTACGTCTAGACATCACTGGGGAACTGATATTGATTTGAATAGTTTAAATAATTCGTATTTTAACAGCGGAAAAGGTCTAAAGGAGTACCAATGGTTAATAAGCCATGCCAATAGATTTGGTTTTTATCAAGTTTATACGGATAAAGTAAATGGTAGAACTGGATATCATCCAGAAAAGTGGCATTGGTCGTATCTACCTTTAGCAAGTCAATATTTAGCCTTTTATAATGCTCATATTAGCGAAAAGGATATTAATGGCTTTAAAGGTTCAGAATTGGCCGCCCAGCTTAGAATCATTGAAAATTATATTAATGGCATTTCTAAAAAAGCAATAAATTATAACTAGACTTTCACTTAAAGTGGAAGAAACGTATGGCAAAAAAAACAACCAGAAAGAAACGAACTACCACAGCTAAGGCGAAGCCAAAAGCAAAACTCAAGAGGCCTTCCTTTAAATTATCCAATCAGCAGAAGCTCATATTCGGAAGCTTGTTGATTATACTTGGCGTATTGCTTTTTATCTCGTTTTTATCCTTCATTTTCACAGGAAAGGAGGACCAAAGTGCGCTTAGTAATTTTCCGGAGCGTTCAGATACTTACAAAAACTGGGCGAGTCAATTAGGCGCATGGGTAAGTGAATTATTTATAAGTAAAGGATTTGGTATACCTTCGTTTATCTTTTCAGGATTGATTTTTCTTTCTGGGGTTTACGTGACCCTAAATCTCAAGAAAACGAAGCTCAGGAAGCATTGGATATGGGGAACCCTAATCGTAATATGGTTTTCCATTTTCTTCGGTTTTTTTTCACACAAATACGATATGCTGGGTGGTACCATTGGCTTTGAAATGAATCACTTCTTTCAGGACTATATCGGTAAAATAGGCACAGCACTACTCCTACTCTTTGGTCTTATTGCCTATTTAGCCATAAGATTTAAGGTTACTGGTGATACCTTTGTCCATATGTTCAGTCGCGCCAAGAAAGACCTAAAAGAAGATTTCTCTTCAAATCCCGAAAACACCTCTACAGCTGTTGTGATCGATAATAGCTTAACCGAAGAAGCCGAAGCTATAAAATCGTCATTTGAAATTGAGCTCGACGAAAAAGCATCAACCATAAGCAACCATTCTAAGCCAAAAGAAAACACCGAAAAGCTAGATATCGTGGTTGATAAAACACCAAAAGAGAAAACCGTCGATACACCAGACTTAAAAGTTGAAGTTAAAGCCATGGCAGAGGAAAAGTCCGAAACCGATAATTTGGCCGACAAGCTCGTTGAAGATTTTGGACAGTTCGATCCAACCTTAGAACTGAGTAATTACCAATTTCCCCATTTAGATTTGTTGCAGAAGTACGACAATGAAGGGATTTCAATAAATCAAGAAGAATTAGAGGAAAACAAAAATCGTATCGTCGAAACCCTAAACAATTACAAAATTGGCATTACGAGTATTAAGGCTACCATTGGCCCAACCGTTACGCTTTATGAAATTGTACCAGATGCAGGCATTAGAATTTCAAAAATCAAAAATCTAGAAGATGACATTGCCTTATCACTTTCGGCATTGGGTATCAGAATTATTGCTCCCATTCCGGGCAAAGGCACAATTGGTATTGAAGTTCCTAATAAAAAATCGACCATTGTATCTATGCGTTCGGTGATTGCCTCGCAAAAGTTTCAGCAATCCAAAATGCAGTTACCGATTGCCTTTGGTAAAACCATAAGCAACGAAACCTTTGTAGTCGACTTAGCCAAAATGCCTCACCTGCTAATGGCTGGTGCTACAGGGCAAGGAAAGTCTGTGGGCTTAAATGCGGTATTGACCTCACTTTTGTATAAAAAACATCCCGCTGAAGTTAAATTTGTTCTTGTAGATCCAAAAAAGGTCGAATTGACCTTATACAATAAGATCGAGCGTCACTATTTAGCGAAACTTCCCGATAGCGAGGACGCCATTATCACAGACAATACGAAGGTCATTAATACTCTCAATTCGCTTTGTATCGAAATGGATAACCGCTATGATATGCTCAAAAATGCATTTTGTAGAAATATCGCTGAGTATAACGCCAAGTTTAAAGCCAGAAAACTCAATCCAAATGATGGTCATAGGTTTTTACCGTACATCATTTTAGTGGTTGATGAGTTTGCAGACCTCATTATGACGGCGGGGAAAGAAGTAGAAACGCCCATTGCTAGATTGGCACAATTAGCACGAGCGATAGGGATCCATCTCATTATTGCAACGCAACGTCCATCGGTCAATGTCATCACAGGTATAATTAAAGCAAATTTCCCGGCGCGTATCGCATTTAGGGTTACCAGTAAAATAGATTCGCGTACCATCTTGGACGGTTCTGGAGCGGATCAACTGATTGGTCGTGGGGATATGCTCTACACCCAAGGCAATGATCTCATACGCCTGCAATGTGCCTTTGTAGACACGCCCGAAGTTGAAAAAATCACAGCATATATAGGTGCACAAAAAGCCTATCCTGATGCACACTTATTACCAGAGTATATGGGCGAAGAAGGTGGCACAAATCTTGATATAGATATTTCAGATAGAGATAAATTGTTTAGGGAAGCTGCAGAAATTATTGTGACGGCACAACAAGGATCGGCTTCTTTATTACAACGAAAACTAAAACTAGGCTACAATAGAGCTGGAAGATTAATAGATCAGTTGGAAGCCGCAGGTATTGTTGGTCCTTTTGAAGGTAGTAAAGCAAGACAGGTATTAGTGCCAGATTTAGTAGCTTTGGACCAACTATTAGAAAATGAAAAACCATAACACGACAATAGACATTAACAAAATGAAATCGAAGATTCACGAATGCAATAAGAACAACAAAAATCTTGTGAGCAAGAGACTATTTGTTCTAGTATTATTTTTAGGGTTAGGCATGCTAGGCTTTGCCCAAAGTGATGCAAATGCCGAAACATTACTAAATGAAGTGAGCGACATCATAAAGGCCTACGAGAATATAAGTTTAGACTTTAAATATGAGCTCAATAATGTGAGTGAGAATATTAAACAAGAAACCAGAGGTGATGTGGTCATTGAAGGCGAAAAATATAAGCTTAATGTTTTAGGGGTGACCAGAATCTATGATGGGAAAACCCTGTATACGATTAGTCCTGAAGACGAGGAAGTGACCATTTCTTCAGACAACACAGAAGATGAAGGTACCATTACACCTAGTAAAATGCTATCGTTTTATGAAGAGGGCTATATTTATAGAATGGATATTGTTCAAAATGTAAAAGGCAGAAAAATCCAGTATGTCAAACTGAGTCCCATGGACACCAACTCTGAAATTAAACATGTGCTATTGGGGATTGACGCCACAACAAAACATATCTACAATCTTATAGAGGTCGGCAAAAATGGAACGAAAACAACCTTAACTGTTAATTCTTTTAAAACCGACCAGCCTATCTCAAAAACCTTATTTACATTTGACGAGAGTAAATACGACGATTACTTTATTAACAGAATCGACTAAGGTTTTAAACGCAAATAAGTGAAAATACTTGATAGGTACATACTTATCACATTTTTAAGAACGTTTTTTAGCGTCTTAATTATATTCATGTTCATCTTTGTACTACAGGGAGTTTGGCTCTATATTTCTGAACTCGCCGGTAAAGACTTGGATATTTCAGTTACGGCTAAATTCATATTGTATTATATCCCCAAACTAATTCCTTTAGTAGTACCCTTAACCATTTTGTTGTCGTCCATAATGGTATTTGGAAATTTTGCCGAGAACTATGAGTTTGCTGCCATGAAATCCACAGGGATCTCCCTACAGCGGGCCATGCGTAGTCTTAGTGTTTTTATAGTGGCCCTTGGTGTTGCCTGCTTCTTTTTTGCCAACAACGTCATCCCTTGGGGCGAATTCAATTTTTATAACCTAAGACGAAATATCGCTAAGGTAAAACCCGCATTGGCGATAGCTGAAGGTCAGTTTAATGAAATCGGTAATATCAATATTAAAGTCGATAAAAAAAGTGGAGACAGAGGGCAGTTTCTAGAGGGTGTAGTCATGCATCAAAAAAGCTCTTCAAAATCTGGAAATTACATAGTTATTGTTTCTGAAAAAGGAGAATTAAAAAGTACACCAGATTCTAATATCTTGCAATTAGAACTAACTAATGGTAACTATTATGAAGAAATAGTCAATAAAGATGCCCGTAAAAATCAGAACAAACCTCATGCAAAAAGTTATTTTGATTCGTACACCATTAATGTCGATTTAGAAATCTTGAACTCTGAAGATCTCGATGAAAAGAATTTTACGGACCGTTATAATATGCTGAATATTAATCAGCTCAACAGAGCCATAGATACCTTAAAAGAGGAACGTAATAAGGACTATGGCTATTTAGCAAAAACCCTTTACAACCGTTCAACTTATGCTGCACTTAATGCAAACATCAATATCACTAAAAAAGACTCCATATATAAAGGTGAAATACTCGACCTTTTTGGAGCGAACAAAAAAGTTCAAATCGTAAATTTGGCCATCAACTCTGCCAATAGTACAAGACAGATTCTAGATTCTAACAAGAAAAATTTTGAAACCAAAGCGATTTGGTTAAATAAGCATATTATTGCCCTTCATGACAAATTTGTTTTGGCTTTCGCCTGTATCGTTCTCTTTTTTGTAGGGGCTCCACTTGGCGCTTTAATTAGGAAAGGTGGTCTTGGTTTGCCTATTGTAATAGCAATGGTCATATTCTTATCTTATCATTTCTTCGGCATTTTTGCCAAGAAAAGTGCAGAAAAAGGGAGTTTTAGCCCAATAATAGGCTCATGGCTTTCTACTATGGTCATGTTTCCTTTGAGTGTGTATTTGACTTATCGAACTACCAATGATAAAGGCGTTTTTCAATTTGATGCCATTTTGGTGCCTTTAAAACGATTGTTTACACCAAAAAATAGACTACAGCTCTCGGAAAGTGAAACCAAATCTTATAATTATTACAAAAGATATACAGTTGAAGAATTGGTTAATGTAATTAAACAGCAAGGGGAATATGACCTAGATAAAAAACCTAAGGAAATTGCCCTACATAATTTACTGAATAGAAATATCCCCCTTGAAAACCTAAAGGAAGAAGGTCTTGAAGTGGGCGATAATATCATTAAAGGAAAGCGTTTATTAAAAGACTATAAAGATTACTCAAAAACAAGCTTGGTCAGTTTTATTGTTGGAGGCGCTTTACTAGGCTTACATTTTGTTTTTAAAAACAATAAATTACCTGTAATTGCGGATGCTTCGATTAACTTAAGCATTATAGCATTTATCTTTTTTGCAATTTACGTTGTTGTTGACGCTTATGTATATTCAACATTCTATAAAACCATTGGACAAAAAGACAAACGCATAAATCCAATTCTTTTAGTGCTATCCTTGCCGCTCTACCCTTTAAAGTATGTCATCCTTAGAAATAAGATAGAACACGACTTCTACCAAAGTTGTATTCAGAATATAAAATAAGCGTATCTTTGTTTCGTATAAAATCCTTGTGATGACTGTAAATTCTATGAATACACAAACCAAGCTACACACTATTGAAGAGGCCATTGAAGATATTCGTCAAGGCAAGGTTATCATTGTTGTAGACGATGAAAATCGCGAAAATGAAGGTGATTTTGTGGCTGCTGCTGAAAAAGTGACACCAGAAATGATCAATTTTATGGCGACTCATGGTAGAGGTTTAATTTGTACACCGCTCACCGAACATCGTTGTGAAGAATTAGAGCTGAACATGATGGTAAGGAACAATACAGATCCCATGGAAACGGCATTTACCGTCTCAGTAGATTTAAGAGGAAATGGTGTTAGTACGGGAATTTCTGCAAGTGATAGGGCAAAAACCGTAACAGCCTTAGTAAAAAAAGATACCAAGGCCTTCGAACTGGCGAGACCTGGCCATATATTCCCATTAGTTGCGAAAGAAGGAGGTGTTTTAAGGCGTACAGGCCATACAGAGGCTGCCATTGATTTTGCGCGTTTGGCCGGTTTTGAACCTGCAGGGGTTATTGTAGAAATAATGAATGAAGATGGCACTATGGCGCGCCTGCCACAACTTATGGAAGTGGCCAAACGATTCGATCTAAAAATAGTATCTATCGAAGACTTAGTTGCTTATCGTATGGAGTACGATTCTTTAATAGAGAAAAAAGAGGACTTTGATATAGAAACACGCTTTGGTAAATTTAGACTAAGAGCCTATTTACAAACTACCAATAATCAAGTTCATATTGCTTTAACCAAAGGCAATTGGACATCTAACGAGTCGGTATTGACAAGAGTTAATGCGACTTTAGTCAATAATGATATATTAGGTACATTGACCAATAATGCTGATCAGAAATTAGACGACATGTTCAATGCCATCAATTCTGAAGGGAAAGGTGCTATTATCTTCATAAACCAGCAGGCACAATCCATGAATCTCCTATCCCGTCTTGCTGTACTCAAGGAAAATCAAGTTGAGGGTAAATTAGTAAAAGCACCTAGAATACCTATGGATAGCAAGGACTTTGGTATTGGTGCCCAAATACTTCACGACTTAAAAATAAGTAAGCTCAAACTAATGTCTAATAGTCTACAAACCAAGCGCGTCGGTATGATTGGTTATGGCCTGGAGATTGTGGACTACGTTAATTATTAGTCTAAGGTGAAGTCAAGATAAGAATTGCATATTAATATACCCCAAACTCTTAATTTTCAGACGTTTGTCATTTCGACAGACCCCGATCCCGATAGCTATCGGGAGGGGAACGAGAAATCTTTAGATTCTGCGAAGCAAAACCGTAAGGTTCAGCGCAGCTAAATCTCAGGATAATGAGATTCCTCCTCATACTTCGTTCGGAATGACAAGGTTCTTATATTTTATTAACTACTTTACAACTAGGTGTATATTTATACATATATCGAACTCACGTTAATCTAGTAATACCCTCTTAGTTATTGAACGGTCTCCTGAGTGGATTTTTAAAATATAAACCCCAGATTTTAAGTCTCCGACATTGATGCGTTTTGTACTTCCATAACGCTGAATAATACGTTGTCCTAAAGTATTATAAAGTTCAACATGCGTGATGGTTTCGTCGGTTTCAATATTAATATAATCCGAAGTTGGGTTGGGATAAACGCTAAATCTAGCTTCAAATACGTCATCAATGCTCAATCCCGTGTTTTGATATACGCGCACATAATCAATAACCATAGGACTTTCAATGAAACCAGGATCTATGGCACCCGCAAAACCACCCATAGCTACGTTCAGAATTAAATATTGCTCCAAATCAAAAGGCCATGTGTCTGCATCTTTAACCGCAGGGTTATAGGTATAGTAACCTACACCATCAATCATAAAGGTAATTTGATTTGGTGACCAATTCATAGAATAGATGTGGAAATCATTGGCGACATCACTTAAAGTAAAGGATTGTGTATTGATTGTATTGCCAAAACTCGATGGCGTGTGTATGGCACAACTGACATGATTTGTTGCCCCTAAGCCATGCTCCATAATATCTAATTCACCACATGCTGGCCACGTTGTGGTTCCAAAGCCCTGTGTTTGCCAATAAGCGCCTGTTTCATTAACATTTTTCCCCAGTGTCCATATCGCTGGCCAAGTACCATCGCCTGCTGGTAATTTTGCCCTAACATCTACCCTACCGTATGTAAAGGCAAATTTCGAATTTAACCTAGCCGATGTATAGTTTAAGGTCACTCCATCTTGCGTCAAGGTTTCGCTCTTGGCAACAACGTTTAAAAAGCCATTTTCGACAAATGAATTGTCTAGTCGATCCGTATAATGTTGCTCCTCACCATTAAACCACTGTCCACCATTGGGACCAAAAGTTTGGTGGTACCATTTCGTGTCGTCAACAGCTGCCTGAACTGAGCTATCAAATTCATCAGACCAAACCAAGTCTGTGTAAATCACATCCAACTCATGAGGGTCGCTTGGAACCGAGTTATCATTAATATCATCGATACGGAATGCTCCCGGCACAGTACTGCCATCATCTATCCTTATGACCAATCTACTATAGGCACCGCTACCGCCTACCGTAGAAAAATCGAAAGTGAGATCCGACCAATTATTTTGATTTGATGGAACGGCGACACTAACTTCAATATCAGGATTTGTGCCATTCTCTAATTTAACAACCACAGTGTGCGCACTAGGATCAAAGGCATAAAACCGCAGTGTAATCTCATCCTCAGCATCTAGATCAATAGGTTGGGATAAATCGATATAATGGCCTTGCTCTAGTGCGGAACTTGATCGAAAAAACTCCCCAGTAGGGTTACTGGCATCTGTTGGTGAAGGCACAATGGCAAATGTGCTGCCACCCCAAACATTAAAAGTATGTGAATTGTCTGAAAAATCAATGGGCATTTGCTGTGCAAACAATGAAACCATTGAAAAAGAAAACAGCAATGCAAGCGTGTAATTTATCTTCATAGTATTTAGTTTGACCTAAAAATAGAAATACTATGAACTAATTACTAGAAAGTGACCTATACAAAAACTGTACATCACTAATAAGAGACGATATGGCATGATTCTTTGATGATATCTGCCATTTTTTTGGCGCGATTTTCAACGTCTTCTTGTGTCCAAGACATTTTTATTAAGCAGGATATGTTCCTAGCTATATAAGAATCCGATTGCTGAAACGTTTTTGTCTGAAGGTATTTTAATCCTTCTTTGACTTCTTTTGATATGGGGAACAATGATTTAAGATTCTTAAGGTGGTCCCACTTTCTTATATAATGCCAATTATTGTCATAGTAATGAAAACAGGCATCAATACCGTTTTGCTTAAAGGCCTCTGAAACGTTCCGAGCTGTATCTAAATCTGGTAAGAAGAAGTTTAAAAATGCATAGCTTTCTACACCGCCTTCTGGTACGTTTCTAAATTCCACTTCTGGAATTTGAGAAAGTGCTTCTCTGATAATGGTATAATTTCTTTTCTGAATTTGAATAAACTCCGGTAATCGTCGCACCTGAGCCAAACCAACGGCAGCATTCAATTCGGAAATTCTGAAATTGTATCCTAAAAAAGGGTGTGTTTCAGCGCCACGATCATTACCAACATGATCGTGCCCATGGTCCGAATAATGATCGGCATTTATATAGTAATCCTTATGGTTTGTAACTACGGCACCGCCTTCGCCGCAGGTAATCGTCTTTACAAAATCGAAGGAAAAGCAACCTATATCGGCAATGCTTCCCAGAGGTTGTCCCTTATAGCTTCCTCCTATAGCCTGGCAAGCATCTTCAACAAAAATCAAATTGTGCTTATCACAAACAGACCTCAAAGCATCCATATCACCCATACTCCCACACATCTGCACCACCATAACGGCTTTAGTCTTTGAAGTTATAGCTGCTTCAACAGATTTTGGATCTAAGGTCAAAGTAGCGTCAATATCGACCAAAACAGGAATGGCTCCCAGCATCATAATGGCTTCAAAACTAGCCACAAAGGTAAATGTGGGCATAATCACCTCATCACCTGCACCTACTCCAGCAGATGCCAATGCTACAGTTACGGCAGCTGTCCCACTAGATACTAATTGTACATACTTAGAGTCGAAAGCTTTGGTTAATTCTGACTCCAATTCCTTAGCCTTCCAGTGGCCTTTGCGCATGCCATCAAAACCATAACGCATGAGCACGCCATTGTCTAATACATCATTAACTTCTGCACGTTCTAAATCACCAAATAATTCGAATCCAGGCATAAAAATCTATAGTTATATGTTATCAAACAAATATAACCTTTTGAAGACGTTTTAGACGCATCTTTTATAATTCAATTATGGTTTCGGATAGAGATTTTCTTACTTTTTTAAGCTCGGCAAACATATCGTCCTCCGCGCGGTAACCTACAGGAAACATTAAAACAGAACTTAAGCCATAGGTATCTAGTTTTAAGGCCTTATCAATTTCGACTGGACTAAAACCTTCCATAGGACATCCATCAATACCTTCGACAGCACAAACGGTCATAAGGTTTCCTAAGGCAATATAAGCTTGTTTCGAAGCCCAATTAACCTTCTTCTCGCTTGGCATATTATTAATTGTAGTCTTCAAACCGCTTTCAAAAGGTTCTAAAACACTATCCGGCGTATTTCTTATTTTTTTCACATTACCAAAATGCTGTTCTACATCGGTATCATCAATATCGTTTTGAATACACAATATCAGGAGATGAGAGGCATCTGCCACTTGCCGCTGCCCATAAGCATGTTCCACCAAGGCTTCACGAATCGCTTTATCCACAACAATCACCATTTTTAAGGTTTGCAAACCGTAGGACAAGGCGGTAAGGTTAAATGCCTCCTTAAGTATTTGAAGTTGTTCAGTGGATAATAACTTTGAATTATCGAATTTTTTAGTGGCATAGCGCCATTTTAAATGATCTATTATGGACATCTTTTTCTTTTCGACAAAATTAAGGAATAATGCTAAGTTATTATGAATAGCCATAGAAGCTTTAACTAAGTCGTATGTTTTATTGATAAATAAAATTGTATTTTTATAAACTTTGTTATCCACATCGAATCGACCCAAAATGACCCACGAATTCAAAGATATAATTGCACAAGCCATTGCCAATCAAGAAAGAGGTCTCAAGAGCGTACTAGCCACCGTAGTCTATCTCGAAGGGTCTTCGTACAGAAAGCCAGGGGTACGAATGCTCATTTCTGAGGATCTTAAAATGACGGGTGCCGTCAGTGGTGGATGTGTTGAAGCTGAAGTAAGACGACAGACAACATCTGTTTTCGAGGACGGCAAGTCTAAAATGATGACTTACGATGGCCGATACCGCTTGGGCTGCGAAGGCACTTTATATATATTAATTGAACTAATCTCTATTACTGAAGTGTTCACAACCGTGTTTAAAAAGACTCTGGATTCACGCAAAACATTTATCCTAGATTCCTATTTTTCAACACAAGATGAAGCCATCGGCAATTATGGAAGTGTTTTTAGATTAGAAGATGGCTATACCTACCCATTTAACAAAACTATAGATATTGAAGGCCTTCAAAAATTTTCACAAGCCTTAAACCCCAGTCCAAGATTGATAATTATTGGTGCCGAACATGATGCCGTGAAACTCTGCAAAATGTCATCCTTATTGGGTTGGGAAATCGATGTCATAGCATCAATAAACGACCCAAAACAACGGTCTGATTTTCCCGGTGCAACATCCGTAATAGATAGTACGCCAGAACTAGTGGACCTAAACATTGACAACGAAACAATTGTGGTTGTAATGACACACAATTATGCTTTAGATTTAAAATACCTATTAAGATTGGTAGAGGAAAAGGCTAAATATATCGGTATCTTAGGGTCCGCAAAGCGAAGAGAGCGATTGCTAAATGATTTGTTGGACCATAAAGAAGAGCTCGACGAGGCATTTTTAGATAGGATTTACAGTCCCGCAGGATTAAACATCGGTGCCATTACCCCTGAAGAAATTGCTCTATCTATCCTTTCTGAAATATTAGCCATAGTTCGTAATACAAATCCGGTTTCATTGAGAACACTTTCTGGTAAAACTTATGCCTAAATCTCGCATTGCAGCCTTAATTCTTGCGGCAGGAAGTTCATCGCGTATGGGTGTTCTAAAACAACTATTGCCCTTACAAAAAACAACACTGCTAGAATATGTTATAAAAAATGTGAAGTTAACGGATGTGGACAAGGTCTACTGTGTCATAGGAGCTAAAGCAGAATCCATTGCGCCATACCTTAAAAAACATCAGATCGAAGTCATTGTCAATCCTAATTATCAAAATGGATTGAGTTCAAGTATAAAATGTGGAATTGAACGCATAAATAGAGAACATATTGATGCCATACTCATTACATTAGGAGATCAACCTCTAATTCCACCAGCTTATTTTAATGAGCTTATTGCCACATACAAAGCCCAGCAAAGAAAAATTGTTGCTACAGATTATATCGGTAATTTTGGTGTACCAATCGTCATCCCAAAACGTTATTTTTCAGATTTAACGGAATTGAAAGGAGATCAAGGCGCAAAAGAATTTTTAAATTCACAAGGGGATAACATTATTGGTTTAAAAACAGAGACATTGTTTGATGTAGACACTCAAGAGGACTATAAAGAACTAATCAATAGAGTCAAAAAAGCATAATATGCTCGTATTTCAATCGCAGCCAAAATTACTCAACACAAAGCTCATAGCCGTTTGGGCCATAAGTGAAAGTGGTTTGGGCGGCTTGTTACATGCGGCAAAAATTCCTTTTAGTGGTATTCTTTTAGGCAGTTTCGCCATTATCATTATTACCTATATCGCAAAATCCAATACGAATAGGTTCAATTCCATTATAAAAGCGACTATACTTGTTATACTCATAAAGGCGATGGCCAGTCCCCATTCACCTCCAATGGCCTATGTTGCTGTACTGTTTCAAGGGGTACTTGGGGCCAGTTTGTATAGTGTATTTGGAGTTAATAAAATGACGGCCATGAGCCTTGGTGCATTGGCTTTATTAGAGTCTGCATTTCAAAAGATACTAACACTTACCATTATATTTGGCATGAATCTATGGGTATCCATCCAACGGTTTTTTGATGGTATTCAAGACAAGTTACAAGCCGATTGGATCACTGAATTACCATGGCTATTTTTAGTGTTTTACGGACTATTGTATTTCATCGTTGGGGTTTTTGCTGGTAGCTTTGCCTTTAAACTCCCAGAAAATGTATTCAAAACTGCAAAGTCATTACAGCATATGAATTTGGAATTAGCGACTAATAAAGACCCCGTAAAAAAACGGAAAAGAAAGCGCGTAGGACTCATCATTGGTCTTTTGCTGTTTTCATCTGTCGTTTTTTTGTTTTCTGGTATGCATAAGCAGGCCTTAACGATTATCTTAAGAACACTTGCCGCCATTGTTTTCTTTTTGTTTCTCTTCAACCCTATCTTTAAATATCTTATTCAGAAATGGGCCAACAAGGAAAAAGTAAAAAACCAAAAGACATTAAATACGATTATGACCTTGATGCCCGATATTAAAAATTATGTTGGTTTAGCACTGCAGTTGTCATCCAATAAAAAGCAGGTCATAAAACGCTCAAAATCATTTGTAATTCACTGGTTGAGCTTATCACTCTATTTTTCCGAAGATGACCAACACTAAAATATACATCTTATCTGATAGGATCAGAAGCGGCAAAACAACAGCATTGCAGGAATGGGTAAAAAAGACATCTAATGTTGTCGGTTTTTTATCACCAGATATTAACGGAAAACGTATGTTTCTGGAGATCGAAACAGGGAAGCTTTTAGCGATGGAGAAAAGCGATGGAGATTTGACTGTAGGAAAATATAATTTTGCCAAAGACAGCTTTGATTATGTCGAACAACGGATCAAGAAGGCCTGGCATCTTAACAAAGCCGATGTCATTGTGCTCGATGAAATAGGTCCCTTGGAAATAAAAAAAAACTTAGGTTTCCATCAATTACTTCTGCATTTACAGAATACTACTGAAAAAGCACATCCCAACCTTATTCTGGTTGTAAGAGATTATTGTTTAGAAGACTTCAAATCAAAATATAAATTCAATAATCTAAAAGTTTTAACGATAACCGATTTAAAAAATCGCTCATTTTAGGGTTTAACTATTCCAGTTTTTTATAAATGTTAACGAACTACCTGTACTAAAAATGCTCATAATTTCTTAATTTTAAGCGAATAATAGAATTATTTATAATGTCGAGTTTTAATTTAAAGGTCAATGGTAATCGTGTATCTGTTACCGTAGACAACGATACGCCCCTATTATGGGTGCTTAGAGATGAACTTAATTTGGTGGGTACCAAATACGGTTGTGGCATAGGACAATGTGGTGCATGTACCGTTCATGTCGATGGTGTTGCCATACGAAGCTGTTCCGTACCAGCATCGGGTTTAACCGATTCTGAAATCACCACCATTGAAGGATTGGCCACAGATAAACTTACACCGGTACAAGAGGCATGGAAAGAACTCGATGTTCCGCAGTGCGGTTATTGTCAAGCGGGTCAAATCATGACCGCTACCTCCTTTTTAAAGCAAAATCCAAGTCCGGAAAAAGAGGAGATTAGAAATGCCATGCACGGCAATATATGCCGTTGTGCTAGCTACAATAGAATTGAAAAAGCAGTGGCTTTAGCTGCTAAGAAAATGTCTTAAGTCCAACAATTATGAAAGATCAAAACAAAGTAACATTTAGCAGACGAAGTTTTATAAGGACTTCTGCCTTGGCCAGTGGTGGATTATTGATTGGGTTTAATTTCTTAACAGCCTGTAAAGAAACGGCTAAACCGCCTGTAGACATATCAAAATTAAACTTCAACGATTTTAACGCCTTTATTAAGATTGCAGATAACGGCTATGTCACCATTTATTCACCCAATCCAGAAATTGGACAAGGTGTTAAAACTTCTATGCCAATGATTATTGCCGAAGAGCTCGATGTGCCTTGGGAACATGTCACGGTTAAGCAAGGTGATTTAGATACAAAAAATTTTCAGAGACAAGTCGCAGGTGGTAGCCAGTCCATTCGTTTTGGGTGGGATGCCTTAAGGCAAACTGGTGCTACGGCAAAGCAGATGCTGATAAATGCTGCAGCTACAAAATGGGGAGTTGATGCATCGACTTGCAAAGCCTCTGATGGCGTTATAACCAATGCCAGTGGCGATACTTTAGGCTATGGCGATGTGGTTAATGAAGCGGCTACACTAGAAGTACCGGAAAATGTAAGCCTCAAATCTCCAAAAGACTACAAGATTATTGGCAAGGATGCTATAAATGTAGATATGGATGCTATCATTACGGGTCAGCCGTTATTTGGACTAGACTACACCAATGAAGGAATGAAATATGTTTCCGTAGCGCGTCCGCCAGCATTTGGCCAGAAAATCAAAGCATTTGATGCCACTAAAGCTAAAGCTGTTAACGGCGTATCAGACGTTATAAAATTTGGTGATAAAATTGCCGTATTAGCCTCTAATACATGGGCTTCAATGAAGGGAAAAAAAGCATTAGATATAGAGTGGGCCAATGATGGAACTCTAGAAAGTACTTCGGACCATGATGAAGAACTCAATAAAATTCTAGATAGCAAAAATCTGGATGTGCGCAGAGAAGATGGTAATGTTGAGAAGGCTTTTGCCGAAGCCGATAAAATTATTGAGCGGACCTATGAGTCCCCATTTCTTCCTCACAACTGTATGGAACCCATGAATTTCTATGCAAATGTCACTGATGAAAAAGTGCATTTAGTCGGCCCCATACAAACTCCCGCTGGAACGGCAAGAAGAGTCGCCAATTTAATTGACAGAAATGAAGAAGATATCCATTTGGAAATGACACGAATGGGTGGTGGTTTTGGCAGACGTCTCTATGGGGATTTCGTACTCGAAGCTGCCGAGATCTCTCATTTGACCAAGCAGCCCGTCAAGGTGATTTTTTCTCGCGAAGATGATATGGCTGCAGGGATTTATAGGCCTGCAATTAAGTATAGAATTAGAGCTTCATTAAAAGATGGTAAAGTCACGGGGTATCATTTAAAGGAAGCTGCCATTAATTCCAACATGTATGGATTAATACCTAATTTCTTTCCGGCCGGCGCTATTGCTAACTATAAAGTTGAATCAGGAAATTATAAAAGTAATATCACCACAGGAGCTTGGAGGGCACCATATACCAACTTTTTGGCCTTTGCAGAGCAAAGCTTTTTTGATGAGTTGGCCATAGAACTAAATACAGATGCCGTACAATTACGATTGGACTTATTAGCTAATGTTGAGGACGGCAAAGATCCTAACATTCAGTATTCAGCAAAACGTATGATTGATACTATAAAGCTTGCCGCTGAAAAAGGCAACTGGGGAAAACCTAATTCCAATACTTATCAAGGATTTGCAGCCTATTATAGTCATAATACCCATGTAGCAGAAGTCGTTGATATTTCTTTAGACAATGGACAACCAAAAGTTGAAAAAGTTACAGTTGCTGTAGACTGTGGTATTGTCGTCAATCCTACGGGCGCAAAAAATCAAATTGAAGGCGGAGTCATTGATGGTATAGGACATGCCATGTACGGAGATTTTTCTTTTGAGAAGGGAAAACCTGATGATACTAATTTCAATACCTATCGCTTAATACGAATGAAAGAAACTCCGATCGTCGACACTTATTTTGTAGACAATGAGTTGTCCCCTACTGGTTTAGGTGAGCCTGGCTTACCACCTGCTGGAGGCGCTTTGGCAAATGCCATAAGAAACGCTACGGATAAGGTGCTGACAAAGCAACCATTTATTAAAGAGCTTAATAAGCGTAAGACGGATTTGACGGTGTAAGGTTTATAAATCAAACTATATACAGAAATAAAAATCCGTAACTGTTGTTACGGATTTTTTTATGGGAAAGAGGGATTATTTTCAATGATCCCAGAAGGTTATCCTGGGCAAGCATAGAATCCAAAAACCTCTTCGAGGTTTTATTTTTAATTCCAATCATTTACGAAAATAAATTTTCGACATGCTTGAAATAAAAAATCCACAACTAACGTTGTGGATTCCTTTTGCGGAGAAAGAGGGATTCGAACCCCCGGAGGTGTGACCCTCGCTGGTTTTCAAGACCAGTGCATTCGACCACTCTGCCATTTCTCCAGTGTCTATTGCTTTTGCCTTAACGGGCTTGCCTGTCAAAGAATCGCCAAAAGCGTTTCGTAGGCGGGTGCAAATATAAAACCCTTTTTGATGTTGCCAAAGGGTTTTTTTAGTTTTTTCTGTTTAATTAGCCCTCTTGATTTCAAAATAAAATTAGCAACATTAAATTATGGGTTGTATTTTCGGCACAATATATGTTATTAAATACGTTAGTATCACAAACCCATCTTTATGAAACATTACGCATTATTTGCCATCATTTTTTTTACAGCCTTTAGTTTTGCACAGAATAAAACGATTGCCGCTGGCGAGAAACTGGTGTATTCTGCATCTTACAACATGTCAGGTTTGTTGACCAATATTGCGCAGGTTAAAATGGAGACCAGTGAGGTAAAAACATCCAAAAGCACCTTAATGCGTTTAAAATGTACAGCGACTACCTATAAAAAATGGGATGACTTTTTTAAAATTAGAGACCTGTACGAAAGTTATGTTAACCCAAAAACACTCACACCTTATTTGTACAAAAGAGATATCAGTGAAGGGGGCTACTATAAATTTATGCAATACAAGTATAACCATAAGTCTAAACTCGTCAACAGCTTAAAACGTAAAAAAAGAAAAGATGGTACGACTTGGGATGAGAAGAAAAGCGTAAAGATTAAACCCGCTACTAGAGATATTGTAAGCACATTGTATCATATAAGAAACTTAGATATACATAAAGCCAGTCCAGGCGATCAACAAAACTTTACAGTACTCTTTGACAACAGCGAAAAAATCATCACTTTAAAATATTTAGGCAAAGAAACCATTTCTACAAAAATTGGAAAAAAGGAATGCTACAAACTGGCTTTATCCATGACAGGAAGTGGCGTTTTAAAAGGGAACAATGATAACTTATTATGGCTAACCGCGGATGCCAATAAAATTCCGGTATATGCAAGATTTAAAATTCCAGTCGGAAATGGAGAGTTAAAGATTGAGTCCGCTTCTGGACTAAAAAATTAAACAGAACATTCTTAATAATACAACAGAATGATTAAAAAATTATTCATCATATTAGGTTTTATAGCGGCACTTTTAGCGGTCATTTTAGCGGTTACCCCACTCTCTAACTTGGCCATAGCACCTATTATCGTCGCATTTATTAGTGGAATGGTCATACTATTCATTTCAAAAAAAGAGAAGGCCAAAACTAAAACCATCCAGTATATCTTTCTAATGGTTATCATTGCCTTGGCTTTAACCATTTACAAAAGTATTAACGCCACGACAGAGATTGGAGATACAGAACAACTCGAGCAACGCGATGAAGAAAATCTAGAAGATTCCAAAGAAATCCTGGAAGATCTCGATATTGACGAGAATTTATAAAATTTCCTTGATGAGCTAAGAAAATATATCGTGTTTTAGCTTATTTTTGCGCAAATCAAATAGTTACATGAAATTTTTAGTTGCCTCCGCGCTTGTTCTTGTTGGTTCTTGTTCTACACTTCGTCACAGCGAAAAGATAGATCAGCTAAAAGATAGTATATCTTACGATGATAAAAGTAGGGTTGAGTACTATATGGGTACCATAAACGCAGGACAGCTAAAAACCTATGTTGAAGAGGTGTCCGATGACAAGTACGAAGGTCGAATGACGGGAGAAGAAGGTCATGATAAAGTGTGCGACTATATCCGAAATTATTACAAATCACTGAATATAAAAGCCCCTGAATCGCATCCTGATTACTATCAAACAGTGCCAGCAGAGGCTTTACCTGATGATTTAAGTGCATCACAAAACGTTATCGCCTATATTGAAGGTTCGGAATTTCCGGATGAATACATTTATATTTCGGCACATTCGGACCACGAAGGTATCGTTGACGGAAAAATATATGCTGGAGCAGATGACAACGGTTCGGGGACAGCGGCTGTATTTGAAATGGCCGAAGCTTTTAAACTAGCATCCAAAGACGGCTATGGCCCTAAACGAAGCGTTGTGTTCTTGCATGTCACCGCAGAAGAGGTCGGACTGCATGGTTCACGGTATTATACAGCTCATCCCATTTTTCCCATTGAAAACACCGTTAGCACCTTAAATATTGATATGATTGGCCGTATTGATGAAAGACATGAAGACAATGAAGATTATATTTATGTTATTGGAGCAGATCGTGTAAGTACCGAACTTCATTTCATCATACAAGAAGCCAATTCTAATTTTGTGAACCTAGACTTGGATTATAAATACAATGAAGATAGTGACCCTAACCGTTACTTCTACAGATCCGATCATTATAATTTTGCGCTAAAAGACATTCCCGTGGTGTTCTTTTTTAATGGTGAACACGAAGACTATACAAAGCCCACAGATACCGCAGATAAAATTAATTACCCTCTTTTGGAAAAACGAACAAAGCTTATCTTCGCCACGGCTTGGTACTTGGCAAATTCCCCAGTTCGTTTAAATCCAGAAGTCATATAGTGTTAAAGTTTACCGAAAGCGAAATGCCCCAAAGCGCTCAACCTCGATTTTTTGTATTTTTAGCAATCCACTTTTTGAGTGACTTTTGTTTAAAAAAGTAACTCCTATTTAATTTATATTGTAATGAAAAAGACACTATTACTGTTTGGCATTTCAGTCCTACTGGTAAATTGTGGTACCTCATCTAAGCGCAGCACGGCTGCTATACAGATGAATGAAGCAGAACAAATTGACCCCACAATATATGCAACTACTATTACTTCAGACGAATTAAAGGACCTTTTATACACCTATGCCTCTGATGAATTTGAAGGTAGAAATACCGGAGAAAAAGGTCAGAAATTGGCTGTTGCGTATTTAAAGGATCAATACAAATCAATGGGTATTAGTACACCTTTAGGTAATTATGATTATTTCCAGGAAGTCCCTTTAGAAAAGCAAGGTGTAGCTGAAGCGAAAATTTCTGTGAATGGCACCCCTTTTCAAAGTTTTGACGACCATATCGTATTAAGAGCCTCTGGAAATGTCAATATATCGGAAGACGCTATGGTCTATGTCGGTTATGGCATAGACGCCGATAACTACTCAGATTATAAGGATATAGATGTCGAAGGTAAAATTGTACTAGCCAAGGCAGGAGAACCCAAGGATGCAGAAGGCAACTATATCACGACGGGCAGTAAAGAGAATACCAAATGGACGAATGGGCGCCAATCACTATCCAGTAAACGTGATGCAGCAAAGGATAATGGTGCTAAAGGCCTTATTTATGTCGACGACTATTTATTCCAGAGATATGCGCCCTACTATCAAAGACAAGCAGCGGCTGGCGTATCGGGACGACTAAGTTTAAAGAGCAATGAACAAGACATGATGATGCTTATGGTGAGTGAAACCTTAGGTAAAGCCTTGCATAGTCAACTTTTAGAAGATGAAACACCAAAAGTGCTTAATACAAATATGGATTTGTCCATAGAGAGTACTTCGAAATTAGTATCCTCAGAAAATGTAGTGGCATACATTAAAGGTACAGAACATCCTGACGAAGTGATTGTCATCTCTGCACACTTGGATCACGAAGGCATTAAAAATGGTGAAATCTATAATGGTGCCGACGATGACGGCTCGGGTACGGTTGCAGTTGTCGAAATTGCAGAAGCCTTCAAATTGGCTGAAAAAGATGGTCATGGACCAAAACGTTCCATGTTGTTTCTGCATGTTACTGGTGAAGAAAAAGGGCTTTTAGGCTCAAAGCATTATACGGATATTGATCCTATATTTCCTTTAGAACATACTGTCGCTAATTTAAATATCGATATGATTGGTAGAACAGATCCAAAGCGCGAAGAGGGTGATAGAAATTATGTATATCTCATTGGCAGTGATAAGTTGAGTACAGAATTGCACAATATCTCAGAAGCCGTCAATATAAAGTATTGCAATGTTGAACTAGACTATACCTATAACGACGATAATGATCCCAATCGTTTTTATTACAGATCGGATCATTACAATTTTGCTAAGAATAATATCCCTGTGATTTTCTATTTTAATGGAACACATGATGATTATCACAGACCGAGTGATACCCCAGATAAAATCGAATACGATTTATTGCAAAATAGAGCACGACTCGTGTTTCATACGGCTTGGGAATTGGCTAATCGAAAAGAACGTATTAAAGTTGATAAGTCCTTTGGAAATACTAAAACCATGGGATACAAAACAAATAAGTAAAAAAAGGTTTTGCAGAAAAACGTAAATCGTTTACATTTGCAATCCTAATTAAAATGGTGGTTGTAGCTCAGTTGGTTAGAGCGCCTGATTGTGGTTCAGGAGGTCGTCGGTTCGAGACCGATCTTCCACCCAAAAAGACCAAGCCTTTCAGAAATGAAGGGCTTTTTTTGTAGTCCTATATAAGATCAAATAAAGAATCTACCGCAGGATACCGCTCAACTGTATAGCCTTCACCGTATTCAGTGCCGACAAGTCTTCCTAAGTTTCGAGCTCTGTATTTGATGCTATCTGTAAAGTTTTTGCTCGAGATGGGTGTTTCTGGTTCCTTACTATCCGGATCAAAAAACTGGGTTTTGTAGGCCAGTACCGCTTCCATCTTTTTGTCCATAAATCCAGTGACATCAACAACAATATCTGGCTCTAAGTCTTTCCATTGAATATAGTGATACACTGCTTTGGGTCGCCAAGGCAATTGCCAATCATCCCCATCATCGTGCTTGGTGTCAATTTTTCGCAAGCCACTTAAAAAACAAGCATCACTGACTAATTGACTTGCTCTGCCATGGTCGATATGGCGATCTTCAACGGCATTGCATAACACGATGTCTGGTTGATACTTTCGTAACTCTTTAATAAGTTCAATTTGATGCCATTTATCATTAACAAAGAACCCATCAGCAAATTCCATATTCGTACGTGCAGCTATATTGAGGATTTTGGCCGCTTCCGCAGACTCTGCATCACGTGTCTCTGCAGTACCACGGGTGCCTAGCTCCCCTCTAGTTAGGTCTATTATGCCAACTTTTTTACCATTTGCTACTTCCTTAGCAATGGTCGCTCCGCAACCTAATTCTACATCATCTGGATGCGCCCCAATGGCTAAAATGTCTAATTTCATCTGGATTTCAGTTTTCTCTGATGTCAAAAATATTAAAAAGGATATAGAATCCCATTTTCTTTTCATTTCGCAAACGGTTTCGTTTAAATTCTCTCCATTGGCCTTCTTAAATACATGACTAAAATTGAATAATTCGCAATTCCAAAAAAGCATGACATTCGTCATAATAATTGCTCCACATTGCCAGTAACTTTACGGTAGTATTTCTAACTTTAAGGTGTAACGCAAAAACACTCTAGAAATGACTTTAATGCTAATTATTTTAATTACTACGATTATACTCTTCATCTGGGGCAAGTTCACTCCAGATATCATCGCTCTGCTCTCTATGTTAAGTCTGTTTCTCTTCGGAATTTTAGATTTACCGGAAACCTTAAGCGGCTTTAGTAATCCTACGGTTATTATGATAGCCGCTTTGTTTATTATAGGAGAAGGGCTATCCCAAACCGGCTGGACAGCTTTAGCAGGGCAAAAATTCATAAAAATGGCAGGTAAAAGTACGACCAAGCTCTTACTCATTACCACATTGGGTTCAGGATTGCTCTCTGGAGTAGTCAGTAATACGGGAACCGTTGCCACCTTAATGCCTGTTACCATTTCTTCAGCCTGGAGTATCGGTACCCTACCCTCTAAGCTCTTAATGCCTGTAGCTTTTGGATCGAACACAGGGGGCTTATTGACATTAACTGGAACACCACCCAATATTATTGTCAATAATACCATGTTGGAAAGTGGATTAGAAGGTTTTTCGTTTTTTGAATTTGCCTTAATAGGCCTGCCTTTATTACTTATCGCACTGATTTATTTCAGATATATTGGATATCGATTACTACCAAGCAATAAGACCAATAATAAACCTGTAGACATCAGCTCTACGCTTCACAAATGGATTGAAGCCTATAAAGTGGATGATGACTATTATCGCCTTAGAGTGCGTTCTGTATCGCCATTATTAGGAACAACCCTTGGTAAATGGAATTTTGAGGACGAGCATCAAGTTTCTATCCTAAGGATAAAACGTCGCCACCCCAATGTATTAAAGGGTAACGAGCCTTTTATAGAATTTCCTTCTAACGACACCGAGTTTAAATACCACGATATCATCACTGTAAAGGGAGATACTAAAGCCATTAATGCTTTAATGATCAGATTTAGATTGGGGCTTTTACCCTTAGAGCCTATTGCCGATGAGCTTCGTAATAACCTAATTAATCAAGAGGTGGGTATGACCGAAATTATAGTCACTCCAAAATCGACTTTAGTAGGCAGAAAAGTGCGAGTCGGTCGCTTCTTTAAACGTTTTGGGGTACAACTCATGGCCGCATCTCGAAATAATAAACCATTTACCGACCGTGAAGTTGTAGTCAAGGCTGGTGACGCCTTCTTGATTCGAGGCATCTGGAGTGACATAGAGCAATTAAAAGCGCATCACGAAAATCTTGTCATTATTGGAAGCCCTGAAGGGATGGCGAAAACAGTGACTAATATTACTTATAAATCCTATATCGCCCTTTTTGCCCTTGTACTGATGATAGGCTTACTGGTGTTTAAAATTGTTCCCGGTGCTATCGCCGCATTGATTGCTGCAGGCATTATTTTAGTGACGGGTTGTGTCCCTATAACCAAGGCGTACAAAGGTATAAGCTGGATTAGCGTTGTTATGATTGCCGCTATGATCCCGATGGGATTAGCACTACAAAAAACGGGGACGGCACAACTTATTGCCGATGGCTTAGTGGAGACCTTAGGAAATCTACATCCAATTGTCTTACTCGGCGGTGTCTTTTTCTTAACCACGACATTTAGTCAAGTCATCAACAATTCAGCGACAGCCGTACTTATGGCACCTATTGTTATCATTGCCGCAAATACTTTGAGTCTATCCGCAGCGCCATTTATGATTGCCGTGGCCATAAGTGCCTCAACCGCTTTCTTGACACCCGTTGGTACCACTACCAACGCTATGGTAATGACCGGAGGGGGCTACAAGTTTATTGATTATGTAAAAGTAGGAGCACCACTACTGCTACTCTTCTTAATAACGACATTAGTATTAGTGCCATTGATTTGGCCATTTTAAATTATTAACTCATGGAAACATTATTAAAAGAACCGATTATGAAAACTAAAGACCTTACTGCGTACGGCCTTAAGGACACAACTGCACATTGGAACTTAACGCCAGAAGAATTACAAGCCATTACCGTTGAAAAAGGAATGGGAAAAGAAACTGCAAATGGTACCTTAGCCATTAATACTGGAAAATTCACAGGACGTTCACCTCAAGACCGCTTTTTAGTCAAAGATGATTATACTAGAGACAGAGTTTGGTGGGGAAAAACCAATAAAGGCATTTCGCCCGAGAATTTTGATTACCTACAATCCGAGATCGAAAAGTACCTCAGCGGAAAAGAGATTTTCGTTCGCGATGGTTTTGTTTGTTCTGATCCTAAATACAGAATGGGTGTAAGAACCGTAACTGAATATCCTTGGTCCAACATGTTTATTTACAATATGTTTTTAAGACCAACACCTGAAGAACTAGAAACCTTTGAAGAAGAATGGTTAGTGCTTTGTGCTCCGGGTTATGAATGCTCGGAACCTGCAAAATATGGATTGAGACAAGGTAACTTCTCTATTCTTAACTTCACTAAGAAGATAGCACTGGTAGGCGGTTCTGCTTATACTGGTGAAATGAAAAAAGGGATTTTCTCGGCATTAAACATGATATTACCTGTGGATAAAAATGTATTGCCTATGCACTGTTCTGCAAACGTAGGTGAAGATGGAGATACTGCGATATTCTTCGGTTTATCAGGAACTGGTAAGACGACGCTTTCTGCCGATCCAGATCGTAAACTGATTGGTGATGACGAACACGGTTGGACTGCTGAAAATAGAATCTTCAATTTTGAAGGAGGTTGCTATGCCAAATGTATCGATCTAACAGAAGAGAAAGAACCAGACATTTATAGAGCCATAAAACCCGGTGCCATCCTAGAAAACGTAATTTTCAAGGACAATAATGAAGTGGATTATTTCGATAGCTCAATAACACAAAATACACGTGTGAGTTATCCTATTTACCATATTGAAGATATCCAAATCCCATCTTATGCGGATAATCCTAAGAATATCTTCTTCCTAACCTGTGATGCCTTCGGTGTATTACCACCTGTATCTAAATTAACACCGGGTCAGGCCGCATACCACTTTATTTCTGGCTATACCGCTAAAGTAGCAGGTACAGAAGCAGGAATTACCGAACCCGTACCATCATTCTCTGCATGTTTTGGTGAGCCATTTATGCCACTACACCCCACAGTTTATGCAGAAATGCTAAGTAAAAAAATGCAAGAAGCCGGCGTGAACGTTTGGTTGGTAAACACAGGATGGAGCGGTGGCCCATACGGTGTAGGCTCTCGTATAAAATTGAAGTATACAAGAGCTATGATTACAGCCATACTTAATAGAGACTTAGACAATGTCGATTATGAACAACATCCAATATTTGGATTATTTATGCCAAAGTATTGTCCTAATGTTCCAACAGAAATGTTAGATCCTATGAATACTTGGTTACAAAAAGGAGCTTATATAAGTAAGGCTATTCAATTAGCCCATTCTTTCCACTTGAACTTTGAAAAATTTGCAAGTGAAGCTTCCAATCAAATCATAGAAGGCGGTCCCTTAATTGATGAACACCATCACTTAAACGACCACGTTTAATAATTCCATGACCAGGAGGCAGTCTGAAAAGTGTCATTCTGAATAAAATGAAGAATCTGATCAAAACATAATGTATCAATTATTAATGAAATAAGATTCTTCGCTACGCTCAGAATGACAAAACTAATCAATTCACTTTTCAGGCTGCCTCTTTTTTTAACATAGCTATCATGAGAATCCTGCTTTCTCTACTTCTAGTCTTTTACACCTTTCAATTAGTTGCCCAAAACCCCTCCGAGGATTATTTGGGATCCTGGTATACGTACGGAAGCCATCACAGATTAAGTGAACGATTAAGTCTTAATCCCTATGCCGAATTACGGTTTTACGAACCTTCATCTAACTATAATTTGGCTTTTGTATCGCTTAGGGGCAATTACCATCTCAACACTAATATGACTATTGGGCTTGGTTATGCGTATTTGGATATTGACACGGTATTCGAATTTGATAACGAACCTCATATACACGAGCACCGTATTTTTGAACAGTACACCTTTACTCAAAAGGTATCCAAGATAAGTATCCAGCACCGGACAAAACTAGAACATCGCTTTTTAGATTTTTCAGACCGAAACGAACTTCAAAACCGTTTTCGTTATCGCATCAGTTTAAAGTACGATTTAAGCAAAACGTTTTTCTTATTGATCTCCGAAGAGCCCTTTGTCAACTTTCAGGATCAGGTCTTTCACGAAAATCGATTTTACGCCGGCATTGGTATTAACGTATTGAAAAACTCCAGACTTCAAATAGGTTATTTAAAACAGCATATTAGAAAAAACAACTTGAACAGAATTCAAGTTGGAATCAGTATAACAACCGACTCTAGAAAACAAAAACCTAAGTTAGCCGCGCTATAGCCTGATTGATATCTTTCTTTACATCTTTAAATTCTTCTATCCCAACAGAAAATCGAATTAACCGATCGCTAATACCGACAGCCTCTCGCTCCTCTTGGGTTAACAAGGCATGAGATGTTAAATGTGGTGAAATAACGGTGCTTTCAACACCAGCTAAACTCATTGACGATTTTACTAATCGCAACGCCTTTTGAAATTGATAAGCATCCAAACCTTCTTTTAATTCAAAAGACAGCATCGCTCCAAAACCTTTCATTTGGGATTTTGCCAGTTTGTGCTCTGGATGCGATTTTAGACCAGGATAATAGACCTTATCGATCTGAGGATGCTTAGACAACCATTTGGCCAACTTCATAGCATTTTTAGTTTGGGCTTTGACACGCAGTCCTAAGGTTTTCATACTGCGCTCTAACATCCAGACCGTCATATCACTCAGGCTACCTCCCAAATTCTTACTCACATTCCAAATCCGCTCAATATGCTCTTGGGTACTGGCAACGGCACCGGCACATATATCGCTATGACCACCAAAATATTTGGTCGCCGAATGCATCACCATATCCATACCCAAATCGATAGGGTTTTGATTGACAGGTGAGGCGAAGGTATTGTCTATAGATGTTAAGATATTTCTGGACTTGGCCAGTTGAACCAAAGCCTTGATATCCGTAATGGTCAACAACGGATTTGAAGGGGTTTCGATATGGATGAGCTTTGTATTCCCTTGGATGGCAGCTTCAAAATCTTCCACCTTATAACCATTTGTAAATGTGTAATCTATACCGTATTTAGGAAACTCTTCCTTTATAAAATTAACCGTTCCACCATATAACGTATTTTGTACCACCAAATGATCGCCCTTTTGTAAAAACGCCAAAAACATATGGCTTATTGCAGCCATACCTGAACCAAAAATTAGGGCAGTTTCCGTATGTTCTAGTGCGGCAATCTTTTTGGAGAGATATTCCTGATTTGGCGTATTGAAATATCTTGGATAACGTTTTACATCAACATCCAAAAACTCATAAGAAGAGCTCAAATACATGGGCGAAATAGAACCCTTAAACTGTTCGTCTTTAATTTCACCAACGTGTGTACATATGGTATTTAATCCTAGTTTTTTCATGATATAAAAATAAGATAAGACTTTTAAATGTTTTAAAGAAAGTTCAATTCTTATTTAAAAAATACATGACGATCACATGAGGAACTGTAATCGCAGCTAGAAAAGCAAAAAAGACCGTCACAAAATTTACTTGGTAATAGCTGGTAGCGAAGTATAGCAGCGTTAATCCAAAAATTGAAATCAACCAATACATCAATGAAGATTTTATGTATTGCATAATGCTTATCTTAGTGGATTCGCCATAAAGTACTTTAATCTGATCCCTAAGACTAGGAATGGAATGCCATACTACAAAATATATGGCGAAAGCCCATAATAATGCGGCCAACTTAAAGAGTATAGCAAATAATAAAATCAAAAATACTTCTTGAAAATGGTTAGACCCGGTTTTAAAGTTTTTAAAATTAAGGCCATAAAACAACAAAGTAGAAATAATCCCAACACCTAAAAACCATAAAAATTGATGTTCAGTTAATGCGTATGCTATTAGATCAGTGATGATTAGAGATGTATGATCTGAATTAAAGTAAAACAACAAACCGAATATTAAAATTCCATAGCTTAAAAACAACAGTCTACTTAAGATATTGAGTTCTTTAATCTGATGATGAAAATGTTGTTCGCCAAAATGATAGCAACTAATAAGAACAAAGAGAACTAGAGCTAAAATGGGCGAAACCAAAAATGCAATAGTATTTAAAAGAACGAGTCCAATGTAAAACAACAGGTACTTTATAGAAAGTTTCTCTCGTTTTCTTACAACTTTAATGAGTGAAATATCATTCGACCCGTGAATTATGCCTACAGTTAATATAAAAATATAGGATAGATATTCTTCATAAGACGCACTAATCTGGGTGGTTAGCCAAAATAAGAATACGGTAAAAATCAAACTGAAAATTGGGAATTTCATAATATAAAGGTATGAAAATTATATTTTGTTTAATTTTTTTATGAAAACTTTAAACATATTTTTGTTTAACTATTTTTAAATTTGCTTAAACAAAATAATTAACATTATGAAATTACTAACCGTTTTAATGGCAGAAGCAAGTAAAATTGCAACTGATGATTACGTTGGCTTTACATTCTTTGTCGGGTGTATGGCCATGATGGCCGCTTCGGCCTTTTTCTTTTTATCAATGAACAGCTTTGATAGAAAATGGAGGACATCAATCCTTGTTTCAGGATTAATTACATTTATTGCTGCAGTACATTATTGGTACATGCGAGATTATTGGGCATCCTTCGAAGAATCCCCAACATTTTTTAGATATGTCGATTGGGTCCTTACCGTACCACTAATGTGTGTTGAGTTTTATCTTATCTTAAAAGTTGCAGGCGCTAAAAAATCCCTAATGTGGCAAATGATTTTCTTATCAGTCATTATGCTAGTGACTGGCTACTTCGGTGAAGCTGTACATACCACCGCACCTGGACCAGCCGTTTGGGGACTTATCTCTGGTCTAGCGTATTTTGCTATTGTTTATATCATTTGGTTTGGAGCCGCAAAAAAATTGGCAGAACAAGCTGGTGGAGCCGTTTTAAAAGCACACAAAACCTTATGTTGGTTTGTATTGGTGGGATGGGCTATCTATCCTTTAGGCTATATGGCCGGAACAGAAGGTTGGTATGACGGTTTAGCTGGATTAGGCCTTAACATGGATGTTATTTATAACATTGGTGATGCCGTGAATAAAATAGGTTTTGGATTAGTTGTATACAGCCTTGCTGTAGCTTCAACTTCAACCACATCTGAAGCTTAATCTTAGTTTAATTAGGTTGAAAAGCCTTTCCGAAATGGAAAGGCTTTTTTTATACTTTTACATTTTTCCAGTAGCCTTTTCTAAACCATATAAGCCCAATTACCGTAATCAATACTTCTGCCAAAGTAATGGCGATAAAAACACCTAGCGGTCCTAAATCCAAGGATAAGGCAGATATATAAGCCAATGGCAATTGAAATAGCCAAAAGCAAATAAAATTAATCCAGGTCGGGGTTTTTGTATCGCCGGCGCCATTAAAGGCATTAATAATCACCATACCGTAACCATAAAACACGTAACCGGCAGCAATAATTCTGAGACATAAAGCTCCATTTTTAATCACTTCGGTTTCTGATGTAAACCACGAGATAATCTCTGGTGCAAAAATGAGATACACCACAGATACAAAGCCCATAAAAAAAGCGCTATATTTTCCTGTTTTCCAGACAGAAGCTTCGGCACGATCTGGTTTTTGGGCCCCTAGATTTTGACCTACTAAGGTCGCTGCCGCATTACTCATTCCCCAAGCAGGCATAAGTGTAAACATCATGACCCGTATGGCAATCGTATAACCGGCTAAAACCTCACTACCAAATTCGCTCATAATTCGCATCAAAAACACCCAAGATGATGTGCCAATTAAAAATTGTCCAATACCTCCTAGAGATACCTTGATAAGATTAACCATTACGGCAACTCTAAGAACAATATCCTTAAAAGCGATTTTTATTTTACTCCAACCATAAAATAAAACCAACAGTTGAAAGATTACAGCTGTACCTCTACCGATGGTCGTTGCAATGGCAGCACCTTTTACGCCATAAGCTGGTATCGGACCTAGTCCAAAAATAAATATAGGGTCCAAAATGATATTTAAGCCATTAGAAAGTACCAGAGCCCACATAGCTATTGAAGCATCACCGGCTCCTCTAAAAACAGCATTGATTAAAAACAATAGCATAATGGTTACATTCCCCCCTAGCAAAATCTGGGTATAACCATAGCCTTCTGCAATTAAATCGGGTTCACCACCCATGAGTTGTAAGATATCTTTAGGAAAAAATATACCTATGGCACTGATAACGGCCGCTACCAAAACACCGAGACCTATTACCTGCACCGTCGCCTGCGAAGCCCCTTCAGGATCTTGCTCGCCTATTCTCCGTGCCACAATAGCTGTAGCCGCCATACTTAAACCTATGGCTACGGCATATACCAAAGTGATAACAGATTCGGTAAGCCCTATAGTCGCCACCGCATTGACACTAACCTTAGAAACATAAAATATATCGACAATAGCAAAGATAGATTCCATGAGCATTTCCAAAATCATAGGAATGGACAACATAAAAACGGCCCTACGTATACTACCAGAGGTAAAATTCTGTTCCTTACCTGAAACTGCGATTCTTAGATATTTGAAAAATTGTAATATTGAAATTTTATTGGATTGCATAATTTAAAAAATGTACTATTGAACATAGCTAAACAAGTCATTTGTTTAGCATTTCTACATCACATGAAGTGGTGATGATTTTTTCCGAAAGGTGAATTAAGCAATCATAATGGCGCAAATATGCACATTTTTTTTTAATTCCAAAGAAAATTAAGCAAGGATATTAAAAATAATACTGTCCACAAGACCGTTCGCGACCAATTTTTTGTCACCAACTTTTCACAGACATTCTCAACAGGACGATTATGATCTATACTAAAGTGGAGAGGCACAAAGACGCGAAACGTCAGAAACCACAATATCAAAATTAGGATTAAACTAAGACAGGTGTACCAATTTACAGTTTGCCACAGCTGAATAGTACACACTATTAATTGACTGAACATTAAAGGCAATACGATGTAAGTAACGCGTTTGGTATAGCTTCTGTGCCACTCGACCAAACGCGCTTTGGTATAATAGACAAAACTCGGATAAATAACTAATTGAACGGCCCAAATTAAAACGACAAATCCAAAATCGATGAGTAATCTTATGATTTCAAGTGTCATAGGCATCCGTTTTTCTAATCATCCATGCCCAATACATGAGTATTGGATGTATAATCAATAATCTCAACCAGGCTATCCAAGGTGAAACACAAAAGGCACTTTCTACACAAGACCCCTTGATGATAAAATCAATGTGCGATGGTATAAATAAAATGAGTAATACAATGATACCTTTAACCGCCAGCAACCTTGTCTTCGGAAATGCAACACCAATACCCAAAACGATTTCCAAAACACCACTTACATAATTAATAAACGAATGATATGGTAAGTAATCGGGAATTAGATCTGAGTAAAACCCCGGATTTATAAAATGATAACTCCCAGCAAACAGATAGAACCCTATTAACAAAAGACATAAGACTCTAATCATTGTAGTTTCCATTTATGATCCACATGTACTTTCCTAAGAATCAGAAAAAATGGAATCCACCAGATAAAATCATTAGTGATCAATGTATACATAAAGGCAAAAGGTACATCGCCATTTAAATAATTAAATAGAAACCCTACAGGGCCAAAGATTTTCCCTAAAAAGCCCACAGCAACAATAGGCCAGTGCTTCATTGGATTATAGGATGCCCACCAATAGCCCAAACCATAAACTCCGATAACCATGCCCATACCCTGCCAAACCATAGGGTGATTAAGCGGCTCCATACCGACAAGGTCAAAAAAATGATTGGGAAACAAAACGACCCAAGTGCCCCAAATAATATTATAGACTGCTGCGAGGCGAAGTGTTAAGCGCATTTTCTTTTTTACGCAAAGATAAGGAACATAAAAAAGAGTGTAAGAGAAGTTTAGTCGTTTTTACCAGCCTTATTATAGGCACGAATCATAAGAATCGCCCAAAGTGCAACCAGCGCAATGACAATAATAGAAAACCATAAAACGATATCATTTGCCACCATGATCTACAAGCTTTAAGTAGATCATAACACCCAGTAAGGTTGGTGCCCAAAGGCCCACAAATATACCATGCATTTGATCTCCGGTTAAAAACAAATATTCTGCGACAATAATTATAACTGCACATAAGATCAACATGAACAAATTTGCAGTTCCTAATTTTTTGAAGTAATCCATCTTTGAGGGTTAGTTTAAAACCTCAATTTAAAAAAAATTACAATGTGTTAAAAAAATACTAAAGAAATAATTGACTATTTGTAATAGATCTTGTGCTTTCTATAGGCGAAAAAGGCTAATATCGCTATGATAACCAATGTAATAGCTATAAACTGAAAACTCAGTATCTGATCACCGCTGGCATAGGCATGTAAGCCTGATAAATAGAAATTAACTCCAAAATAAGTCATTAAGATACTTCCAAAGGCCAACACGGACATGAGATTATACAACCATCGTCCGCGTAATCCAGGGATTAATCGCATATGAATCACAAAGGCATAAATCATAATACTGATTAAGGCCCAAGTTTCTTTAGGGTCCCAACCCCAATAGCGACCCCAACTTTCATTAGCCCACATACCGCCCAAGAAATTCCCAATGGTTAACATCACTAGACCTATGGTTAATGCCAACTCATTAATTATGGTCAATTCCTTTATGTTTATGAGCATACGTTCTTTATTGGTTGTGTTGGTTAGAATCATTAAAAGCAGGGCTGTTACACCAAGAATCATACCTATGGCAAAAGGACCATAACTCGCTACAATAACCGATACGTGTATCATAAGCCAATAGCCTTGCAAAACAGGTTGAAGGTTGGCGATGGCCGGATCCATCCAATTCCAATGGGCGACCATTAAAATTATAGAACAAACAAAGGCAGACGCCGCCACTGTAAGACTACTTTTTCTACCTAACAATAAACCAAATAACATCACCGACCAAGCCACGTATATCATGGACTCATAGGCATCGCTCCAAGGGGCGTGACCTGAAAGGTACCAGCGCCAAATCAAACCGACTACGTGAAGGGCAAATAAAGCAACAAGAATGCCAATCAAAACGTTAATCGCGATTTTCAACCATTTGTTTTTATAATAAAATATCTGAAAAATAATGAGGATAAATAAAGCCGTAGCAGCATACATATAGTAGCTGAACAATTGTTTAAAAATATCGTACTTATTATATAGAATTTCAGCTTCAATCTTTTCATCCGATAACATGATATCACCACCAAATTTTTGCTGGGTTTTCTTTATACCTTCTAAGAGTCCTTCAGCTTTTGTAAAATCGCCTGTTTGCTTAGCATTATTTAAAGTGACTAGATAAGCACTAAAACCGTTATTGATAAAATTTTGGTATAGGGAATCTCTTATTTTATCACCATAGCCTGCTTCTCTAAATTCTAATGCCGATATCCAAGTGTTGTTTTCATCCTCTGGAACAGGAAATATTTTAACGGAACGCCCTTGTATGGCATTGTACAACAGATTAACGCGCGAATCGGCCTCCTTCACCTCTTTCTGAAATCCATTAGGGACCTGTGCCTTGTAAGCTTCTTCGAGATATGGCGCTAATTTGTAGCTCCCGTCTGGTTCAAAAAAGTCGACTAAACTGGCATATTTTTCCCCATAGTCTACCCCAATAAGCGTTCGTATTGAGTCCGCTTTTCTTTTCTTTAAATAAACAATGGGTACATTATACCATAATAACGGGCTCTCTTGTATAGATAGGAAGACCTGAGTTGCATTAAACTCCTCGTAGACATCTTTTTTACTGAGCTTTCGAAGTGTTTCAGAAGCATAGGTATGCATCGGCATCATACGACCGCTATAGTCTTGAATGACCATTTTTGCAAATTTATCAGCATGGGCTTCTGGTGTGATATTGGCGTGTAAAATAGAATCAATCTGTGCCTTGGCCGGTTTTTGGGAGTGATTATGACCATCGCTTTGCGAATGCTGTTGGGCTAAACCAGAAAAGCTCAATAACAAAGTAATCATCGTCATCAACTTTGCCTTTTTCGTTTTAAGCTTATACAAACGTTGTCTTAAATCATCGAATCGTGTATGCCTAGCGAAGAGAATCGCCATTAGTCCAAAGTATAATAATAAGTAACCAGCATACGTAATGTAAGTGCCCCAACGATCATGATTTACAGATAATACCGTACCTTTTTCATCGGGATCAAAACTCGCTTGAAAAAACCGATAGCCTTTGTGATCGAGAATATTGTTCATGTAGATGTGATAATCAAAATCTCCCTGATCTTGATCTAAAACAGTGACTTTGCTTTCATAAGAAGAGTAGGCATTCTCAGTCCCTGGATATTTTTCGGCAATAAAGTCATTAAGCTTTACCTGAAAGGGCAACTGTTCTAATCGAGAGCCAAAGCGCAAGGCCACATCCAACCCACCCACATTGATGTCTTCCAGTCTGTTATAGGTACCCGGGCCACCAAGGAGGTTGATACTTTTAGTTTCACCATTAGCCGTTATATCTAGAACAGCACCACTTTGATCTCCTTTTAGAATGGTAGGTTTTTTAACAATATCAAAAACACCTTTCACGACGGGTTTAGGAAAAACCAATTGCATATTCCCAATAAGGTATCGCGAGCGCAGTGCTAAGCGTTGCAAGCTATCTTTTACCAATTTACCCCGTTGACCAGTTGCCATAGTCATGAACTCACCTTCATAAGGTGACTTAATGAATAAACCTTCCTCAGTGTTAAAAATATTTATAGCGCCTTCTTGTTCCTTATTTAGGGAGATTAGAATATTATGTAAATTAGAGATTTGCCCTTCTTTTAAAAAGTGATTATGGGGTCTTCCATCATCGGCTTCAACAATCTTCAAATAGCTTTCCCCATTTTCATCCGGTATGATATCTTTTTCTGCCCCTTTGATAAATTTTTTGAGTTTCACATTGACCTTAGTGTCTCCATAATCATAGGTACGATCAAAATCATTATCTAGACGATGCGAAAAATCCACCTCCTCCATAATATTGCGTTGTTGCAACTGCCCATTAATTTCGTATTTACCCACAATACGACCACTGATATAGGTTTTTAAAGATCGGAATTGACTTTCTGTCGCTCCTTCCCTGATATTCATCATACCCTCATATCCAATATAACGCGTTACTCCGGCACCAACAATGATAAATATCCATGCCAAGTGTAGAATTAAGGTAGCCCACTTCTCTTTTCGCCATAGGCGGTATCGTCCTATGTTACCAATAAAATTAATCACAAAAATGACCATGATGGTCTCGAACCACCAAGCATTGTAAATCAAAGTTCTGGTATAAGGTGTTGGCGAGGTTTCCATGTTTCTATCTAAGATAGTTCCCGTGGCCATAGCCACAGCAAAAACAATAAATAAAACAGCAGTAAGTCTTGTGGAAAAGAGGAAATTAATGATTTTCTTTTGCATAGCGCGGTAGGCTTTTTTAAGCTCGTGCAAAGATAATGCTTTTTGATGATTTTGCAGTCGTTTTTAAACCCTCAAAAAGCGTTAAAAATTGCCAATAAATTTTTAGCTGTCACTTTTGCTTTCCTAATCGCTTAGCATCTTAAATTTTAATTAATTCGAAGCTCTAGACTTTAACAATTGATTTTGCTCTTCCATCAAATGTTTTAAGTCAGACAGGAGTTCTATATCTTTTGGAGTCACAACCGTATGGTCGTCGGCATCTTGTGCTTTATTGCGTAATCGGTTCATCCCTTTGACTACAATAAAAATCGTGAAACCAATGATTAAAAAGTCGAGAAAGACTTCCAAAAGTGCACCATAAGCTACGACAACTTCACTTGTTGTGATGGTTCCCGTTGCATCGGTAATGGCATCTCTAAGCACCAATTTCTTATCCTGAAAGTTAATCCCATCGGACAGCAAGGACAAGGGAGGCAACAATACTTGCTTAGCCAATACATCGATGACCTTGTTAAATGCGGCACCAATGATAATACCAATGGCCATGTCCATCATATTGCCTTTTACGGCAAACTCTTTAAATTCATTAAGAAGTTTCATAATTCGTTAGTTGTTTTATTTAGTTCTAGCTTCAAAAATCTTTAAATATAAAAATGTACCCATTTTTCGGGCACGACGTTTGGCATTTTCGGCATAATCCCCTTCGAACAATTCATCTATGGTTTGATACCATAAATTCAACCATAAGCCAAAATGTAACTCTGTAATCGTGTTGTTGTGAGCTGCATCGACCTTGACATGAGCCTCTAGGGGGTTACCATAATACTTGGTTTTTAAAAACAAACTCGATTCCCAAAAGGTCGTTAAATGCTCTAGGTGCGTATCCCAATCTTTAATCGTCTTATTAAAAAAAGGGCCTAGAACCTCATCTTTTCTAATTTTGGCGTAAAAAGTAGAAACCAACTTAAACACATCTGCTCTACTTTTAATATCTGATTTGTCCATAGTTCAAAGTTATTCTTTTAATCTAAATCTTACTATTTTTACAGCATGATAACTGTCGTTCTTCTTGGCGCTGGCAATGTGGCCATACATTTGTATAAAGCGTTTAAATCGTCTGATGCTGTTACTTTGATACAGTGGTATAATCGCTCCTACAGCGCTATATCCTCCTACGCCAATGCCGTTGAAACCACGGATGATTTATCGCAAATAAAAGCGGCGGATATTTATATTTTGGCGATCAGCGATGACAGTATTACTAAGCTATCCAAAGACCTGCCTTTTGAAAATCGCTTAGTGGCCCATACCTCAGGTAGTGTTTCTATTCACGATTTGGACAAAAAAAATCAGCGTGCTGTGTTTTACCCAGTACAAACCTTTTCTAAAGGGGCAGATCTCGACTTTAGTGCTATACCAATTTGTATTGAAGTTACTGAAAAGTCTAACCTTCAGTTTATGAAGGGTTTGGCTGAAGCCTTAGGGTGTACGCCTTATAGAATCACTACAGAGCAACGACAGACCATACACTTATCCGCCGTTTTTGTCAATAATTTCACCAATCAATTGTATCGCATTGCCCACGAGATTAGTGATGCGAAAAGCATAAATTTTGATATCTTAAAGCCCTTAATATTAGAAACGGCCAAAAAGGTTCAGGACATGTCACCCTATATGGCGCAAACAGGACCAGCAAAACGCAACGATAAAAAAACCATCAGAAGGCATTTAAAGCAAATAGAGAATGAAGCACACAAAGCCATTTATGAATTGTTGACCGCTTCAATCAAAAAAACTCATGGTGTCTCGACTGTTCCCAATAACCAAAGAAAGACTAAAGATAAAACGGGTCACTGAGGTTCTCGAAGTGACACATTATAAAAACAAATGGATAAATCAGACGCTAAAAGCTATAAAGAACATTTAATAAATATTACCACCTTTATCTTCGATGTTGACGGTGTCCTCACCGATGGCACTATTACAGTTACCACTGATGGAGAAATGCTGCGAAGCATGAGTATTAAAGATGGTTTTGCCTTAAAAACAGCTGTGGATGCGGGGTTTAAGGTCTGTATCATTTCTGGGGGCTCTAATGAAGGCGTTCGAAAACGACTAAGAGGTCTTGGTATTACCGATATTTATCTCGGGGCACACCACAAAATTGAACAGTTGGATGAATATTTGGATATTTACAATATCAAGCCCGAATCCGTGTTGTATATGGGAGATGACATTCCAGATTATCCGGTGATGAAACTAGTAGGCTTACCGTGCTGCCCTCAGGATGCGGCACCTGAGATTAAGGCAATTTCGAAGTATATCTCGCACAAAAATGGCGGCAAAGGTGCCGTGCGCGATGTGATAGAACAGGTGCTTAAAGTCCATGGTAAATGGAATAGCAATTTCGATGCAAAATACGACTAATACATGGGACGCAGAAGTAGAAGACATAGTACAGGTTTTGGTTATATAGGTTTTGGCAACAGCCAATCGACCTTTAACCAAAAAACCTCTGTGCCCTTTTCTGTATATAAAGAAAAACTAGATCTCGAAGCTCACCTCCATTACGAAATGGAGTTTATGCACAAAGATTTAAGCAAGGCTGACAAGCAAAAAATAAAAGATAAAATAAGAAAGCAAGAACGCAGGCTATTTATTAGAACCACCATTGTAAGCCTTATTGTTTTTGCTGGAGTGGCGTATATCGCTTATTATTTAATCAATCAAATTCTCTCTCGTTAATCCCATTACATGATTCATTTTCTAAATCTAATGCGCTGGAAAAACCTAGTTATGATTGCCCTAGCGCAAATCTTAATTAAGTATGCACTGCTCCTCCCCTTTTTTGAAAGTCATGGAGTTATGACTACACTGAGCCCTTTGAACTTTTCATTATTGGTAATTGCTACCGTTTGTATTGCCGCTAGTGGTTATGTCATTAACGACATCTACGATATTGAAACGGATAAAGTCAATAAACCAGAACGGTTGATTGTTAATAGACATATTTCGGAAAAGGTAGCGCTTAGATTATTTATTATACTCAATATTATAGGAGTTGGGCTAGGCTTTTATCTATCTAATGGTATTGGAAAATCAGGTTTTTTTGTCATTTTTATTATAGCCTCTGCACTGCTATACATTTACTCATCTTACTTAAAGCAGATGTTACTCATCGGAAATATTGTGGTGTCTCTGACGGTAGCTTTGAGCTTGCTTTTAGTAGGGATTTTTGAATTACTGCCCGTTATAAATGAAGAAAATAGAGAAGTTCAGATATTCTTTTTTCGACTTATTTTAGACTACGCCATTTTTGCCTTTATGATTAACTTTATTCGAGAACTGGTTAAGGATATTGAAGATATTGATGGTGATCATAAAGCTGGTATGCAAACACTGCCCATCGCATTAGGCCGAGAACGCAGCACTAAAATTGTATGTATACTGTCGTTGATTCCATTATTCTCTGTAGTCTACTACGTCATTACCAACTTGTTTAAACAACAGCTTTTTGTCGGTTATTTCCTCATCTTCGTCATAGCACCTTTAATCTATATCACTATAAAACTATTTGGTGCAGAACATAAATCACATTATAAACATTTAAGTTTAGTACTTAAATTAGTTATGCTAACAGGATTGCTTTCAATTACACTATATCCATATTTGTTGAAATGAAATTCACTAAGGAGCTTAATGTCATTCCGACAGACCCCGAGAATTCGGGGGACGAGGAATCTCACAGTTTCATTTTGCAATGAGATTTCTCACTTCGTTCGAAATGACAAATACGTTCAAGAAGTTTATAGAAACTAAAGTGGTTGCAATAAAATTTCAGTCCTACAAAGTGTACATGCAGGGTTTTAACTTTTAATTAGATAATATAAATGCTCAACGACCAACTCAAAGAATACAACCTCATTTTGGCATCGGCTTCGCCCAGGCGCCATGCGTTTTTAAAGGCTATGCTTATCGATTTTGAGGTCCAACTGCATCCCGTAGATGAAGTTTATCCCAAAACTCTGAAAGGTACCGAAATCACCGATTTTTTAGCCAAGTTAAAAGCGGAGGCTTTCAAAAAGAACCTTGCGGAAAAGGATATCTTAATTACGAGTGACACTATTGTTTGGTTGGATGGGAAAGCCGTCGAAAAACCAAAAAATGAAGAAGATGCCTTTAGGATGATAAAATCCTTAAGCAATACCACGCACCAAGTAATGACCTCGATTTGTTTTACGCAAAGACACCGTCAAAAACTCGTCAACACAACCACTAAAGTAACCTTTAAAGCATTGACAGATGAAGAAATCTGGTTCTATGTCAACAGTTATAAACCCCTAGACAAAGCTGGTGCCTACGGCATACAAGAATGGATTGGGGCTATCGGCATTACCCACATTGAGGGCTCCTACAATAATGTGGTAGGCCTACCCACGCATTTGTTTTATGAAACGTTAATTAACATAGTTAACACCTAATATCTTCTTATTTTTGTAAAAAACTTGAAAAATGAACAAATCCATAAAAGCACTTGTCGTTTTTTTATGCTTTATATGTATGCTAATTATCGTCATGTCTTGCAAAGACGATAGACCTGAAACTACTGAAATACTTGCGATATCTGAAATAAAAGAAGCTCCTGTAAAGCCAAAAACTAAGCTATCTCAAGAATTCAAAGCCTATTGGTATGCTGGCGAAGCCGAAATCACCTCTTACAAACTAGAACAGGCACGTTATGGAGAACTACGAGATGGTACTGCCGTATTAGTTTTTGTTACCGAAGATTTTTTACCCAAGGCCCAAGTCAAAGCAGATCATTATAGTGAATCTAATACCCCCGTTCTAAAACTCAATGCTACCAAAAATTTTAATACGGGGATTTACCCCTATTCTATTATGCAGAGTACGTTCTATCCTGTGGCTAATAATGCCCACGCTTTAAAAGTTTCGGCGTCTATTCAAGAGTGGTGCGGACAAGTCTATACTCAAATTAATAATAGAACTGATTTTGAAGTGATGTCGCATTCTTACTTTCAGAGTGAAGCCGACCAACACTTTAATATTGAAAAAACCTGGACCGAAAATGAACTATGGACGAAACTCCGCATCGACCCAAAAAGCCTACCCACTGGAGAAATAGATGTCGTGCCATCTTTAGAGTTCATCCGTTTAAGACACAAAGACATCAAAGCCTATAACGCCTTTGCTAGCCTAGACGGCGGCACTTATACCATCACATATCCTGAGCTCAACAGAACACTTAAAATCAATTTTAATCTAGAATTTCCATATGACATTTCTGGTTGGGAAGAAACCACCAAAAGCGGTTATGGTGCTTCAGCAAAGACCTTAACAACAAAAGCCACGAAGTTAGAATCTATTAAATCGGCCTATTGGAGCAAAAATAGTAATGTAGACGAGAGTTTGAGAAAAACTTTAAAACTACAGTAATAGTAGGTGTTTCGAGTAAATTCTGCCCTTTAAAATTATAAAATTTATATCGAGAAGTAGGATGAATTCAATATCCAGTTCTCGACACATTCCTATCCCAATAGCTATTGGGACAGTCGGAACACTAAACCGACACCTATTTTAAACTATATTTGTTACAGATCAAAGTACTGTAACATGATACAATTCTTCGAAACCTACCGTTCTGAAATTATCTATTCGGTCATCGTACTCATTGTCCTATTCATTGTAAGGACCATCATCGTGCTTAGTGTTAAACGCATCGGGAAGCGTAGTGGTACAACGGAAGCAAGAGCCCATTTAATTGGTCGTTATGCTACAGTAACATTAGTGCTTATGGCGTTTCTTATAGAAGCCTTTATTTTGGGGTTCGACACACATGATATTACCTTGGTATTTTCCTCGGTATTTGCGGTTATTGGCATAGGGCTATTCGCTATTTGGTCTATTTTAAGTAATATAACCTCGGGAGTTATTATGTTTTTCTCCTTTCCTTATAAAGTGGGGGATAAAATAAAGATTCACGATAAGGATTATCCCGTTGAAGCCATTATTGAAGATATAAGAGCATTTCAATTACTGTTACGTGAAGATAATGGAGACTTAGTCACCTATCCAAATAATCTTATTCTTCAAAAGGCTGTAACTTTAATACAAAAAGATGCTTTAAATTAAAGTATCCCCTAAATATGGCAAAAAGAGCTAGTAAAAAACGTACTCAAGATTATGTGAAGCATATCGGTCAGGTCCCTGGCACCCTTATTTATACGGGTGAAAAATCAGATAAGGATTTTCAGGTGGAGTGTTTCGATTACACAAAAGAAAATGTTGAAGAATCCATACTCCTCAATATTGAAGAGGCCGTCAACTACAAAGAAACAGATTCGGTGACTTGGATTAATGTGGATGGCCTTAAGCACACCGATAAAATTGAAAATATAGGTAAGCAGTACAACCTACATCCTCTAGTTTTAGAAGATATCGTTAACACCACCCAACGTCCAAAAATTGATGAATACGAAGCCTATTTGTTTTTGGTATTAAAAATGCTTTATTACGATAAAAATGACAATTTAGTCATTGAGCAGGTTAGCCTTGTACTTGGAAAGAACTATGTTCTGACCTTTCAAGAATCTGAAGGTGATGTTTTTGGAACCATAAGACACAGGTTACGTCATAATAATGGAAGAATTAGAGGCCTTAAGTCGGATTACCTTATGTATGCATTAATCGATGCTGTGGTCGATCATTATTATACCATTATTGAAACTTTAGGGCATAAAATTGAAGATGTAGAAACCGAATTATTTGAAGGACAAGCAAGGGACGATGTAAATATTGAAATTCAACAACTCAAACGAGAAATCCTAAAAGTTCGACGTGCTATTTTTCCATTGCGCGAAATCATTAGCAGAATTACTAAAGATGATCAACCCTTAATCTACAAACGTACAATTACTTATTATAGAGATATTTACGATCACCTAATTCAAGTATCAGAGAATATAGATATTTATCGTGAAATGGTTTGGAGTTTAATGGATATGTACATGACGACCATTAGTAATAAGATGAACGAAGTGATGAAAGTATTAACTATTATTGCGACAATTTTTATTCCATTGACCTTTATTGCTGGCATTTATGGCATGAATTTTCAGTTCATTCCTGAACTTCAATATAAATATGGCTACTTCGTGCTTTGGGGTATAATGATTCTAATGTTCTTGGCCATGCTATATTATTTTAAACGCAAGAAGTGGTTGTAGTTATTTTGTGATTTTCAGATATGAATCGACCCGATTCTTGGAATATATCAGCAATAAGCTTGCAAGGAAACATCAGGTATATTTTAACGTTAAACAAAACCTAAAACCAAACCCATAAGTTAGTTACTTTTATATATTTGAAACGTCACTAACTCATAAGCACATGCGCCGGATTACACTTTGCCTATGTTTCGTATTAGGTAGCTTGGTTACATTAAAAGCACAGCAACCCCAAAAACTGAGTTCTTCTGAAATCTATGAGGCCGTTCAAAAACTCAATGTTTTGGGCTCAGTACTTTACGTTGCCGCACATCCCGATGACGAAAACACGCGCTTGATTGCTTATATGGCTAACGAAGTAAAGGCGCGAACAGCATACTTATCCCTAACACGTGGTGATGGTGGCCAAAACCTTATTGGACCAGAAATAAGAGAGCTGCTTGGTGTAATCAGAACGCAAGAACTATTGGCGGCCAGAGGTGTGGATGGCGGTGAGCAGCGTTTTTCTAGAGCTAATGATTTTGGCTATTCAAAACATCCTAGTGAGACCTTCGATATTTGGGATAAAGATCAAGTTCTGGCGGACGTCGTTTGGGCCATTAGAGAGTTTAAACCAGATATTATCATCAACCGCTTCGATCACAGAACGCCAGGAAGTACACATGGTCACCATACGGCATCTGCCATGTTGAGTATGGAAGCTTTCGATTTGACCAATGATGCTTCAAAATATCCGTCGCAGCTAAGTCTTACGGAAACTTGGCAGCCCAAACGTTTGTTCTTTAATACCTCTTGGTGGTTTTATGGTAGTCGAGAAAACTTTGAGAAAGCAGACAAAAGCAACATGATCAATTTTGATATCGGTGTTTATTATCCCACTAAAGGCATGTCTAATAACGAGGTGGCCTCTTTGGCAAGCAGTCAGCATCTGTGCCAAGGCTTTGGGCGTTTAACCACACGCGGTACTCAGGAAGAATACATTGAATTTTTAAAAGGAGAACCTCTAGATGGCAGTAATGACGTGTTCGCTGGAATCGATACCTCTTGGAGCAGAATTGAAGGTGGACAAGCCATCGGAGACATTTTAAATGGGATTGAAAAGAATTTCAATTTTATAAATCCTGCTGCACACCTACCACAGTTGTTAGAAGCTTACAAATTGCTCCAAACCGTAAAAAATGAGCATTGGAAAACAATTAAATCCAAAGAACTTAAAGCTATTATCGAAGCTTGTGCTGGTCTGTATTTGGAAGTTTCGGCTAGCGCACCACATACCTCACCAAACTCTACAATTAGCCTGAGAATAGAAGCTTTAAATCGAAGTAATGCAAAAATAAACCTAGTATCCTACAAGCTGTCTACACTTCAAAATGGGATTTCAAAAAACATGGAAATGCCCGAAAACGAGCGTTTAAATTTCGAAGAAGGTATTACGATTCCTAGTGATATCGCCACTACGGCGCCTTATTGGCTCAATAAGAAAAGTTCCTTGGGCATGTATCATGTTGAAGAGCAACAACTCATAGGATTACCTGAAACGCCAAGAGCAGTCTTTGTCGATTTTAATCTAAATATCAATGGCACGCCACTAACAATTACAAAACCAGTGGTGTATCGCTATTCAAAACCAGATCAAGGGGAATTATACAGACCCTTTGAAATTATACCAGAAGTATCTGCTAGTATAAGTAATAAGGTATTCATTTTCGAAAACGATCAACAAAAAGAGATTGAAATCACTGTGAAAGCAGGTCGTGATGCTGTCGAAGGTTATGTGCAAATGGCATATCCAAACGATTGGAGCGTCTATCCTGAAAAACAAAAAATTGAAATCGCCAATAAAGGAGATATCCAGAAAGTAGTTTTTACAGTGCTTCCACCCAAAGGCCAAAGTGAAGGATTGATTACGCCAATGGTAAATATCAACGGAGAATTCTACACGGACGAACTCATAGAAATTGACTATGACCATATTCCCTATCAAACGGTATTGCTGCCAAGCAAGAGTAAGGTGGTACGCCTAGGTATAACTAAACGCGGCAACAATATTGGCTACATTGAAGGTGCTGGGGATGTTGTCCCTGAGAGTTTACGTCAAATCGGTTATAATGTCACCATTATAAAGCCTGAGCAAATTGCTCCTGAAAACCTTATAAATTTTGATGCTATCGTAGTCGGCATAAGAGCTTATAACATTTTGGATGAATTAAAATTCAAGCAAAAATTCCTATTAGATTATGTTAATGAAGGCGGTAATTTAATCGTGCAGTACAATACCAATCGACGCATTAAAACCGACAATATTGCGCCTTATGATTTGCAACTCTCAAGGGATCGTGTTACCGATGAAAATGCCGAAGTCAGAATTTTAGATCCTAATCACCCAATACTTAATTATCCAAACAAGATTACCCAAGAAGACTTTAAAGGATGGGTTCAAGAACGGGGTCTCTATTTCCCTAATCAATGGTCCGATGAGTTTACTCCCTTGTTAGCGATGAATGACAAAGGGGAAAGCTCAAAAGAAGGTAGCTTACTTGTCGCCAAATACGGCAAAGGAAATTATATATATACGGGCTTGAGTTTCTTCAGGGAATTTCCTGCCGGTGTTTCTGGCGCTTATCGCCTTTTCGCCAATCTATTGTCTGCTGGAAAAGAAGACCAAACAACCCTAAAAAACTGATATTATATATTATTCATTTAATTGAAATTAAAAATCTTGATAAAAACTTATGTGATAATATCGACCTTTTTAGTCTGTCTGAGCCTTCAATCTCAGACAATCGAAAACCAATCTGATGAAATTAATTTTCTAATCAATTATATACCCTCAAATCTAGCAAATGAAGATTATAAATCTGATTTTGAAAAAAAACATAAGACTAAAGTTAGTTCTCTTAATACGTTATTCTCAATATGTTTGGCAAAAAATGAATTAAAGCTAACTGATGCTACATTTTTAGTATTAGAAAATCATGTAAGAGAACTAGCTACAGAATTTTTTAATGACGGAAAATTATTATTACTCAATGGGTATATGTCTGATGGATGCAGTTCTATCAAATCTGAAATGATTAAAGGTGTGAAAATAAAAACTCTAATATGGTGCCACGGGGTTCTTTATAAAAAACACTCTAACATTTCAAGATTTTTTGACATCTTCAACGAGCAAATGAAGAATTTAATCTCTAAAAACTAACAACTGATTAATATGCACAACCCTGACCAACCTCAACCAAAACAAAAATGGGATAAAATGTATACCATTGTCTTAATTGCTAATGCCCTGTACATTGTTCTATTTTACTTCATAACGGCTTCATTCGCTTAAGCTTATGCAACAAACTTTAGATTGGATTGACTGGACGGTTTTAATAGTCACTTTAGCTACTATTGTAGGCTATGGTACTTGGAAAACTAGAGGCAGTAAAAACGTTCAGGACTATGTTAGAGGTGGAAACTCCTCAAAATGGTGGACCATCGGCTTGTCCGTTATGGCCACCCAAGCCAGTGCTATCACCTTTTTATCCACCACAGGTCAGGCCTTTTCGGACGGTATGGGATTTGTTCAATTTTATTTTGGACTACCCATCGCTATGGTCATTATCTGCTTGGTATTTATTCCGTTATACCATCGTCTGAAAGTCTACACGGCTTATGAATTTTTAGAAAACCGATTTGACCTAAAAACCCGGACCCTTACCGCCATTCTATTTTTGATTCAACGCGGTTTAGCTGCTGGTATTACCATCTTTGCACCAGCCATTATCCTATCGGTCGTCTTGGGCTGGAATATCATAACTCTTAACATTATCATCGGTGTCCTTGTCATCATCTATACCGTTTCGGGAGGAACAAAGGCAGTAACGGTAACTCAAAAGCAACAAATGTTTGTCATTTTTGCTGGTATGATTGCGGCTTTGGTCATTATTATTAATTTAATTCCTGATAAAGTTTCTTTTACCGATGCCATAGATATTGCTGGCGCTACAGGTAAAATGCAAGTTTTGGATTTCTCTTTTGATTTAAACAATAGATATACCGTTTGGACTGGATTTATTGGCGGTACTTTTTTAATGTTGTCCTATTTTGGGACCGATCAAAGTCAAGTACAGCGCTACTTATCGGGTAAATCCATGAAGGAAATGCAAATGGGCCTACTCTTTAATGGCTTGTTGAAAGTCCCTATGCAGTTTTTTATCTTGTTGGTTGGAGTCATGGTATTTGTTTTTTACCAATTTAACCCCTCACCTCTCAACTTTATTGATGCATCTACTCAAAAGGTTTTAGCCTCTGAATATGGTAATGCCTATAAAACACTTCAGGATAAACAGGCTGAACTTTTCGATACCAAACAACGCCTAAGTCTAGCTTATACTGAAAGTAAAAACCCTGATTTGAAATCTGAGTTATTCGCAATTGACAGCTTAGAAAAAACCTATCGTTCAGAATCAAAATTCCTGATCAAAAAAGCCATAGATCCCGAATATAGAGACGAATACATCAAACTTCAAAAGGAAGTTGAAGACTTAAAATCTAATCCTGAAAGTGAAATCTATAAGGAAAAATCAGCGCAACTAAACACACTGTATAAAGATGCCGCTAAGGACACGGAAACCAATGACAGGGATTATATGTTTATCACTTTTATTTTGAATCACCTACCCAAAGGTTTAATTGGCCTTTTACTGGCTGTAATTCTTTCTGCAGCTATGTCCTCTACGGCTTCAGAAATTAATGCATTGGCCACCATTACCTCGATAGACTTATACGGAAGAAACTTAAAAGACGATAAAGGAGAGCAACACATGGTCAATATGACCAAATGGTTTACCTTTGGTTGGGGCATCGTAGCTATTATCATTGCTTGTTTTGCCAACCTTGCAGAGAACCTTATTCAACTCGTCAACATTATTGGATCCATATTTTACGGTAATGTACTGGGCATCTTCTTGTTGGCATTTTTCTTTAAACACATTAGAGGTCATGCGGTTTTTATTGGAGCACTGATTACTCAGGTTTTTATCATTGTACTTTATTTCTTAGATAATTTCGAAATTATCAATTTACCGTATTTATGGCTTAATTTAATTGGCTGTGTTATTGTTATGGTCATAGCTCATATTTTACAACCCATAATACCTAAAAAGGTAAAGGCTTGAGTCTAAAAGTTATTCGTTGGGGCATCATTGGTGCAGGGAAAATCGCCAAAAAATTCGCTCTTGATTTGAGCACATTGGACAACACTGAACTTTATGGTATAGCTTCGCGCAATCTCTTAAAAGCGGAAAAGTTCGCATCCGAATTTAATGCTAGTGCATCCTATGACAGTTATGAAGCATTGGTTTTAGATCCAAATATAGATGCCGTCTATATTGCAACCCCACATAGTTTTCATCATACCCATACCCTGCTCTGCTTAAACCACAACATTCCGGTGTTATGCGAAAAGCCTTTTGCTATGAATCTCAATGAAGTCAAAGACATGATTCAAATGGCCCAAAAGCACAATACGCTGTTAATGGAAGCCCTATGGACCGCATTCTTACCGCATTTTCAATATGTGACAAAGCTTATAGAAACCAAGTATTTTGGTGAGGTTATTAAAATGGAAGCCGATTTTGGTTTCCATCCATTATATGATGAAAATTCAAGAGTATTTGACAAAGCCCTAGGTGGAGGAAGCTTATTGGATATAGGCATCTACCCTATTTTCGCTGCACTTTCGACGCTCGGAATACCGAATCGTATCGAAGCAAAAGCTGAGACCTTCCCTAATGGAGCAGATTCCAATTGTGAGATGATATTTCATCACAACAAGGCAAAAGCACATTTAAAAAGCACCTTACTCGAAGAGACCAAAACAGAAGCTACGTTGTATTGCGAATATGGAACCATTAAAATCAATGGACGCTTTCACGAGCCATCGTCGGTCTTGCTGATTGACCGACAGGGGCATACCGAATTGAAAACGTTTGATTATAAGACCATCGGTTATAGTTACGAAATAGCCCATTTTAATAATCTCATAAGGCAAGGCAAAAAGGAAAGCAATATGATGTCATTCGATAGAAGTATGGATCTCATTGCTACCCTAGATAGGGTTAGGCATTGTATAGGTTTAAATTATAGCTGATGTAAACAAAAAAAGCGTAACTCAATAAGTTACGCTTTTCAGATATTTCTCTTAAAGAGCATGTATTACATCGCTCCCCATTCCTTTAAGGACTCTTTATTCATCTTAATATAGTCTGCATTTTCAGCTTTTGTTGCACCTTCAAGCGACTTTTTAGCGGCTGCAATGGCACCTTTTTTATCACCATTGGCTGCATGAATCAGAGACTGCTGTCTCAAGTACCAAAAACGTGGCTGATCACTGGTCATCTCTACGGCCTTATCGATCCATTTCATGGCCTTATCCAAATCCTTACCTTCAGATAAGCTATAGACTGCCGCAGCATAATAATCATTAGGTGATGGTCCGGACATCACTTTATTTATAGAAGCAGACACCTTGGTATCTGTAGGTACTTCAAACTTTACAGCGGCATACGTATTCTCCCAGATAAAACCAATGTGTGCAGAACTATTAGTGACATCATCAATTCCAATAGTCCAAGTTTCAACACTCATAGGCATCTCATAAGCCTTGGCAGAAGCTTTAGCAGCTACTTTAGAATCGTCCCACTCTCTTGGAGTACCCCAATTTTCAGTATCAGAGTAGAAAACGACATCCCAAGATTCTTTATTTGGAGAAATAAAAATAGCATAAGAACCTGCTTTTACATTATTACCATCAATAGTAACATCATCACTAAACGTAATGGTTGTATTCTTGTTAGCGCCGGCTCTCCACATCTTGCCATAAGGAACTAAATCTCCAAATATCTTTCTTCCTTTCATACTCGGGCGAGAGTATTCTAGGGTAACGTCAGTAAGACCAACCTTTTGTTCAATTTTTGTAAAAGGACTCGGTTGGGGGGTTTCAACTTGCGCACTTACAGAAAACGTAAGTGTTAATGCAAATACAAAAAGTACTAATTTCTTCATTTTGATTAGTGTTAAGTGATTTTTTATTAGTGGCATAAAGGTACTATATAACCTAGGGTATAGGTGTTAAGGAATACTTAAAAGAAGTAAATTTTTAGGCTAATAGGTCTAATAAATCGAATATTAATCGTAATATTGCAATATATAAATGAATTGATCAATGGGACTCACAAAAACTGAGATTTTTACCGATGTACAGAATGAAATCGCAACACTTGCGAAGGCGTTTGCACACCCAGCACGTGTAGCTATCTTGCATCATCTTTTTAAAACAAATTCTTGTATTTGTGGGGATTTAGTGGAGGAAATTGGACTAGCACAAGCGACTATTTCTCAACATCTTAAAGAACTGAAAACCTTGGGCTTGATAAAAGGTAGTATCGAAGGAACCAGTGTTTGCTACTGTATCGATCAAGACAAATGGTCCGAAATGAAACATGTATTAAACGTATTTTTTAACCAAGACATAAAATCCAACGACTGTTGTTAAATTTTTAAATATGAAATTATCAGAAATAAAATCAAAGCTCAAAACGCTAGATACTATAGCTTTTCAATTACCAAATGGCACCTTAGTGCCTAGGCATTTTCACGTCACCGAAGTAGGCAAAGTTACAAAAGACTTTATAGATTGTGGTGGCACCGTTAGACATGAAGAAGTCGTTAACTTTCAACTTTGGGAAGCCAACGACTACGATCATAGACTACATCCCGAAAAACTGTTGAAGATTATAGAACTCTCTCAAAATGTCCTAAACATTGGTGATTTGGATATTGAAGTTGAATACCAAGGCGATACTATTGGCAAGTACAATTTAGACTTTGACGGTAAGCACTTTTTATTGACTACAACCCAAACCGATTGTTTAGCCAAAGACAATTGTGGCATTCCTTCAGAAAAACCACGTGTGCGACTATCGGATTTACAAAAAACATCGGCTTGTTGTGAGCCAAATTCAGGGTGTTGTTAAGCTTGTAATACATGGTCTTTGTTTCCATTAAGCGTTCAAATTATGCGGCTGTAGCAGAAATCTATAAATTGGGTATTGCTGCTGGTTATGCCACATTTGAAACTGAAATTCCTGATTTTAATACCTGGGACAAAAAGCATTTGTCCTATTGCAGATTTGCGCTAAAACAAAACTCAAAAATCTTAGGTTGGGGAGCTTTAAGCAAAGTATCGGACCGAAATTGTTATAAAGGTGTGGCCGAAGTAAGTGTATATGTTCACCCAGAAGCTCAAGGAAAGTCCATCGGTACACAATTGCTTCTAAAACTAATAGATGAAAGCGAAAAAAATGGTATTTGGACCCTACAAGGTGGTATCATGGAAGGCAATATTGCTAGTCTAAAACTTCACAAAAAATGCGGTTTCAGAACCATCGGCTATAGAGAAAAGATCGGATGTCTTAATGGGCAATGGAAAAACAAAGTCATATTAGAAAGACGAAGTAAAATAGTAGGTATATCCTAAAACGCACAATACATGATTTATAATAGCATCGCTCGTACCCTAGGCCAACTAGAAAGTAAATCCATCCCGGATGAACGAAAAGAGATTTTACAACAACTGATTGATTTCATTCAGAATAAAATCAAGGATGGAGCGATTATTAACTTGAATTTTATTTGTACCCATAACTCTCGTCGTAGTCATTTATCTCAAGTCTGGGCACAAACATTAGCTCATTACCATAACATCGGTAATGTATTTACATACTCTGGTGGAACCGAAGCTACTGCCCTATTTCCATTGGTGGCAAAAGCGCTAGAAACTTCCGGGTTTAAGATTGAAAAACTTTCTGATACGAGCAATCCAGTCTATGCCATTAAATATTCTGAGGTAACCCATCCTATTATTGGATTCTCAAAACCATTTGATGCAGCCTTCAATCCGTCATCAGAATTTGCAGCAATTATGACTTGTGATTCGGCGAACGAAGCTTGTCCCTTTGTACCAGGATCAGAACAACGTATTCCCTTGACCTATGAAGACCCTAAGGCATTCGACAATACACCACAACAGGCCGAAATGTATTTAGAACGTAGCCTTCAAATCGCAACGGAGCTAAACTATGTGTTCTCAAACTTAAAAACCTTATGAAAAAAGCATTTGCAGAGTTAGTAGGTACCTTTTCTATGGTATTTTGCGGTTGTGGTGCTATGACCGTGAATGAAATCACAGGCGGTGCCGTATCTCATGTTGGTATTGCTATAACTTGGGGGTTGATTGTGATGGCTATGATCTATGCCTTTGGGGAGATATCTGGCGCACATTTTAATCCTGCAGTGACTATAGCATTTGCTTTCGCAAAGCGATTCAGGTGGGCTGATGTTCCAGTATACATTTTATTTCAAGTTGTAGGCGCATTTCTTGCTATTGGAACCCTATGGATTTTATTTCCAGAGAGCAATAGCTTTGGGCACACCTACCCAGCGGAAGGCTTTGCTCCATATAAAGCCTTTATCTTAGAACTATTGCTAACGTTTTTTTTAATGGTAGTCATTATCAATGTATCTACAGGAAGCAAAGAAATAGGCACTATGGCTGCCATAGCCGTCGGTGCTGTAATTCTGTTGGAAGCCATGTTTGCAGGCCCCATGACCAAGGCCTCCATGAATCCAGCTAGATCCTTAGCCCCAGCAGTGGTTTCAGGAAATCTTCAGCATTTATGGTTGTATCTGTCCGCACCAGTTATTGGAGCTCTTTTGGCCGTAATGAGCTGCAAACTGGTTAAGGAGGATGACTGTTGTAAAGACGGTTGTTAAGCCAACATATAGGCGAAAATCCATCCATCTTGTTAAATTTTGTTTAACCTTTAATTAAAATAGTTAAACAATTTGTATCTTTACATGGTAAAGTAAATACCATGGCTAAGAAAAAATCAATATCACAAACAGACATCGTCGGGTTTTACATGGATTATGTGTTGACACATAACGAAAATCCTAAATCCGTTTACGCATTCGCGAAGGACCATAATTTCGAAGAACAAGAATTCTATGGCTTTTTTGCTTCCTTTGACTCTTTAGAGCGATCTATCTTTAAAATATTCTTTGACAATGCGCATGCTGTCTTAGAAAAAAGTGAAGACTACTTAACCTTTGACGCCAAGAATAAATTATTGAGTTTCTATTACACCTTCTTCGAGGTATTGACAGCGAACAGAAGTTATGTGACCTATGCCCTTGATGGCCATAAATCTTCTTTAAAATCGCTTAGAACGCTCGTCCATCTCAAGAAAAGATTTGTCAACTATATCGAGCACCTCAACATTAAAACAATTGACCTTAAACAAGAACAATTGGTGCGGTTACAAAACAGAAGTTTAAAAGAATCGGCTTGGCTACAATTATTAATGACTATGCGGTTTTGGCTGGATGATACTTCACCGGGGTTCGAAAAAACAGATTTATTTATTGAGAAATCCGTTAGGGCGAGCTTCGATTTAATAGATACTGCACCACTCAAAAGTATTATTGATCTCGGTAAATTCTTGTATAAAGAAAAAATGCACATGAACTAAATGAAGACCATAGATAGTATACCCATAACCAAAATATCCCGTGCCTCAAAACTGGTTAGTACAGGTGCTAAAGTCGGTGTTAATTATTTAAAATATTACGGAGACAAAATGGTGAATTCTAAAGAAGAAGCTAAGGAACGTCTCAATAAAAACAACGCAGAAGATATTTACGATAGCCTTAAAAAGCTTAAGGGCAGTGCACTCAAGGTCGCACAAATGCTTAGTATGGAAAAGAGTATCTTACCAAAAGCTTATGTAGAAAAATTTTCCCTATCTCAGTTTTCCGTACCACCATTATCACCACCTTTGGTGATAAAGACATTTAAAAAATATTTTGGGAAACATCCCAATGAACTTTTTGATACTTTCAACGCAACTTCAGTTAATGCTGCGAGCATTGGTCAAGTACACATCGCAGATAAGAATGGGAAAAAATTTGCTGTGAAAATCCAATATCCTGGAGTTGCGGAGAGTATCGCCTCAGACTTGGCTTTGGTGAAGCCTGTAGCGATTAAAATGTTCAATATCAAAGGTAAAGACTCGGATAAATACTTTCAGGAAGTTGAAGACAAATTGGTCGAGGAAACCAACTACCTTTTAGAAGTAGCACAGAGCAAAGCAGTCGTTGAAGCTTGTAAGCATATTCCAAACTTAAAGTTCCCTAATTATTATGAGGAATACTCTTCTGAGCGCATCATCACCATGGATTACATGAAAGGTGAACACCTTTCAGAATTTGTAGCGCATAATACGAATCAAGACTTATCCAATATCCTAGGACAGGCCCTATGGGATTTTTATATGTACCAGATTCATAAACTTAAAAAAGTGCATGCCGATCCCCATCCTGGTAATTTCTTAATTTCCGAAGATGGTCATTTAATCGCCTTAGATTTTGGTTGTATGAAATCCATCCCAGATGACTTTTATGTCCCGTATTTTGAACTTGCTAAAAAAGAAAGTATTGAAGACCCAAATATCTTCAAGGCAAAAATGTACGAATTGGAAATCTTGAGACCAGATGATTCTGAAGAAGAGATTCAGTTTTTTAGCGCAATGTTTCATGAATTACTAAGCCTCTTTACGCAGCCCTTTCATAACGACATTTTTGATTTTTCGAATCCAGAGTTCTTTAATCAGGTGGCAGAAATGGGACAGAAATATTCTAAGAGTACCGAACTCAGAAACATGAATGGTAATAGAGGGTCTAAGCACTTTATTTACATCAATCGTACATTCTTTGGCTTGTACAATCTCATGTTCGACCTCAAGGCCGAAAACATAAAAATCAACAATTTTATACATCTATAAATGGCTACATTTTCCTTAGAGGATATCAACACTATGCATCATTTATACCGTATCAACTTAATCAACAGTTGTTCTGGCTATAAGTCTGCAAATCTCATTGGTACTATAGATGAGCTTGGGACCTCTAATGTGGCGGTATTTAGTTCTGTAACACACCTAGGATCTAATCCTGGCTTGTTAGGTTTTTTCTTAAGACCTACAACGGTGATCAGGAATACCTATGATAATATCAAAACGACGGGACAATATACGCTAAATCACATCCACTTAGATATTCTAGAGGACGCCCATCACACTTCCGCTAAATATGATGCTTCTGTATCAGAATTTGATGTGACCGATTTGGAGGAAGAATATAAAGATGACTTTTCAGCCCCATTTGTTAAAGGCTGTCCGGTTCAAATGGCTATGGAATATGTTGAAGAATACCCAATTAAAGCAAACAATACCATTTTATTGATTGGTAAAATCACCAAATTATACGTTCCCGACGATTTATTAGAGAAAGATGGTTTCATTAATTTATCTAAAGGCAAAGTCGCCACTATTAATGGTTTGGACGGTTATGCTGTACCCGAGTTAAAAACCCGATTAGACTATCAAAGACCTAAAACCGTACTGGAAAAATTAAATGACTAATGCGTATTTTAATAACAGGCACAACGGGCTACATTGCCAAACGACTAGCACTTCAGCTGCTTGAAGCTAAGCACGAACTCATCTGTTGTGTCCGTGACATGAATCGCATTCCGGATGAAATCGAAACCCATCCATTATGTACGTTTATCAAGATTGATTTTCTTCATCCAAAAGCAGACCAAATCCCTAAAACCATAGATGTCGCCTATTACCTTATCCATTCTATGGCGACCAATGCCAAAAATTTTGAAAATCTGGAGCTTCAATGTGCATTAAACTTTAAACATCTTATAGAAGCCACTAGTTGTAAACAAGTCATCTATTTAAGTGGTATCGTCAATGACCATTCCTTGTCCAAACACCTGAAGTCGCGTTTACAAGTTGAGGATACCTTAAAATCATCCAAGTATGCCCTCACCACCTTCAGAGCAGGAATCATCGTAGGAAGTGGCAGCGCCTCATTTGAAATTATAAGAGATATTGTAGAGAAGCTTCCTCTTATGATTACACCAAAATGGCTAAACACCAAATCTCAGCCTATCAGTATCAGGGACGTTCTCACCTATTTGTCAAGTGCTATCGGAAAAAAACAACTATACAATAGATCATACGACATCTTTGGGCCCGAGATATTGACTTATAAAGATATGTTATTGCAGTTTGCTAAGGTTCGTGGGTTAAAAAGATACATATATACGCTCCCCATATTAACCCCTAAACTGTCATCGTATTGGTTATATTTTGTTACCTCTACGTCGTTTCAGTTGGCCCAAGCTTTAGTGGATAGTATGAAGGTCGAAGTCATTGGTAAACCCAGTGATATCAATGAACATATTGATATCGAGCCTATGACCTATAAAACGGCGGTGAATTTGGCCTTTCAAAAAATACAGCAAAATTCAGTGGTTTCTAGCTGGAAGGATGCTGTCAGCAGTGGCGTTTTTAAGGATCAGCTCTCCAAACACATCGAATTACCGCAGTTTGGTTGTTTTAAAGATGTGCGCTCCAGAAAAGTAAAGGACGAACAGTTCACGATAAACAAAATATGGAGTATTGGCGGGCGTAATGGCTGGTATAGTTTTAATGGTTTGTGGAAACTAAGAGGTTATGTCGACAAGTTGTTTGGTGGTGTAGGATTGCGTAGAGGCAGAACGCATGATACTTATTTAGAACCTGGTGATCCTTTAGATTTTTGGCGTGTTTTGTTCGCGGACAAAAGCGAAAAACGGCTATTACTCTTTGCAGAGATGAAGCTCCCCGGTGAAGCTTGGTTAGAGTTTAAGATCGTCAAGGATAAACTTTACCAACGTGCTGTATTTAGACCCAAAGGCGTTTGGGGGCGTTTGTATTGGTATATGGTTTTGCCATTCCACGCTTTTGTTTTTAAGGGTATGATTAATGCCTTGGTTGAGCCAAAATGAAAGGTGTTAAAAAACAACATCTCCCAGAAAAAATATGTCTGGTTTGTAAACGCCCATTCGTTTGGAGAAAAAAATGGGCTAAAAATTGGAATACTGTAAAATATTGTAGTGAAAGATGCAGAAGAACGAAAAAACGAACCTAGTTTGGTTTAGAAATGACTTAAGAACTATTGACAATGCCGTTTTAGCTGAAGCTTGTAAAAATGGTAAGCGTGTCATTGGCCTGTATTGTTTTGATCCTAGGCTATTTGAGTTGAATGCCTATGGATTTAAAAAAACCGAAAAGTTTAGGGCAAAATTCCTAATTGAATCTATTAAAGATTTAAAACTACAGCTAAATGCCTTAAATATTGATTTATTGGTTTACCATGATACACCAGAGGCTGTCGTACCAAAGCTCTGTGAAACTTTTAATGTTTCAAGTATTTACCTGCAAAAGGAATGGACCCAAGAAGAGGTGGATGTTGAAATTGCGGTAAAATCAAAATTATCAAATATTGGATGGCATTCTATGTACAACCAGTTTTTGTATCATCCTGATGATATCAATTTTGAGATTGACAATACACCACAGGTCTTCACCGTATTTAGAAAAAAACTTGAAAAATATATTGCCATACGTGAAACGATTCAAACTAAAAAACAATCTGAGGAATACAGAATCGACAACAACACATCCATTACCAGCCTTGCAGATTTAGGATTTGAAGATTTTCAGCCCCACCCGCATTCGGCATTCCCATTCAAAGGAGGAGAAAGAGAAGCTTTGAAGCGTTTGGAAGATTATACGTTTAACACCAAAAAACTCGGGGTTTACAAAAAAACCAGAAATGGTTTGGTCGGTGTAGATTATAGCTCAAAATTCTCGTCGTGGTTAGCAAATGGCAGTATGTCGGCGCGAACGATTTACTGGAAAGTAAAACAATTTGAACAAGAATATTTTAAAAATCAATCGACCTATTGGCTCATTTTCGAATTGATTTGGCGCGACTATTTTAAATACATCGCCATGAAACATAGAAACCACATTTTTAAATTAGGTGGCATTCTACAAAAAGATTATACATGGTCTACCAATGCCTCCCAAATAGAGCAATGGATCAATGGCGAAACGCCTTCCGATTTTGTCAATGCCAATATGATAGAACTAAAAGAAACGGGTTGGATGAGTAACAGAGGTCGACAAAATGTCGCATCGTATTTTGCCAAGGAACTCGAACTCGATTGGCGTATAGGCGCCTCATATTTCGAGTCCTTACTGATCGATTATGACGTACACAGTAATTATGGCAATTGGATGTACGTCGCTGGGGTTGGTAACGACCCAAGAGACCGAAAGTTTAATGTACAATTACAAGCAGAGCGCTATGATACTAGCGGAACATTTAGAAGGCTTTGGTTACAACCAAGTTTATTTTAAACTAATTGTCATTGCGAGGAATGAGGAACGAATGACGCGGCAATCTCATAAAATTAAAAGATTGCTTCACTGTGTTTGCAATGATTAAATCAAATGAAAACAAAAATGAAAGAAGCAACACTCATATTTCCACATCAACTGTTTAAGAACTCACCCGTTCTCGAATTGAACTGTGATATCTATATGGTCGAAGAGTTTCTGTTCTTTAAACATTATAAATTTCACAAACAAAAAATAGCCTTTCATCGCGCCACCATGAAAGCCTATGAAGCCTATTTGGCATCTAAAGGCAAGCAGGTACATTATATAGAAGCCACATCGGGCCTGTGTGACGTAAGAACCTTGATTCCAAGTTTGATTGCCGATGGGTTAAAACGACTACATATTATAAATCCTACGGATAATTGGCTTCAAAAGCATATTAAGTCCGTTTCAAAGTACATTACAGTAACCTGGTATGAGAACCCACTATTTATCAATTCTGAAGATGAGTTAAAGTCCTTTTTTAAACCGTCTAAGACCAAATTTTTTCAAACCGCATTCTACAAGCAACAGCGCAAAAACAGAAATATTTTGATGAATTCTGGAGCACCTTTAGGAGGCAAATGGACTTATGATACGGATAATCGCAAAAAATATCCAAAGGATAAAATACCACCACGTATAGAATTTCCTGACAAAACCGAGTATCATAGAGAAGCCGAAGACTATGTTGGTCAAAATTTTAGTACCCATTATGGAGAATTATCAGCATTGAGCATTTATCCTATAGACTTTGAAGCTGCGGAAGCCTGGTTGCAACAATTCTTTGACATAAGATTTCACGAATTCGGTATCTACGAAGACGCCATCGTCAAAGAAGCTCATTTTTTGAATCATAGTGTTCTATCACCGCTTATCAATGTCGGACTTTTAAACCCTATGGATGTCATACAAAAAGCCATTGCATACGCCCAATCCCATGATGTGCCCTTGAACTCAACAGAAGGTTTTGTCCGGCAGATTCTGGGCTGGCGGGAATTTATAAGAGGAGTCTATGAAGTAAAAGGTACCGAAGAACGCACCAAAAACTTCTGGAATTTTAAACGCAACATACCATCATCCTTTTATAATGGCACCACTGGGATTCCACCCATTGATGATGTTATTCGAAAGGTGAACAAAACCGCTTATGCGCATCATATAGAACGTTTAATGATTTTAGGCAACTTTATGGTGCTATGCGAGTTTGATCCCGATGATGTTTATAAATGGTTTATGGAATTGTTTATCGATGCGTACGATTGGGTGATGGTGCCCAATGTATATGGTATGAGTCTCTATGCCGATGGTGGTTTGATGTCTACTAAACCATATATCAGTAGCAGCAATTACATTATGAAAATGAGCAATTATAAAAAAGGGGATTGGCAATCGACTTGGGATGGTTTGTTCTGGACCTTTATGGATAAACACCGCGATTTCTTTTTGGGTAATCCGAGACTGGGCATGCTAATACGGACTTTTGATAAAATGAATCTGGAAACGAAGGAAAGGCACTTTAATAATGCGCAAACCTTTTTAGAGACTTTAGAATGGCAGACCGAGAACGCATAAATGTCGTTTGGCTAAAACGCGATCTAAGACTCGAGGATAACGAGGCCATTTCCAATGCCTTAAAGTCAAGCAAGCGCACGCTCTTACTCTATGTCTTTGAGTTTATACTGTTAAGCGACGACCATTACAGTCCTCGCCATTTTAATTTTATAAAAGAATCCTTAAAAGACATCAATGCGCAATTAAAACCATACAGCACCAAGGTATTGACGGTAACAAGCGATATACAGACGGCCTTTAACCTTATTCAGGAGTTTTACAAAGTCGATGCCATTTACTCACATACAGAAACTGGTTTACTCGTCACATACAATAGAGATAAAGAATTTACGCGCTATTGCAGAAACAACATGATTAACTGGGTGGAAAACAAAAACAACGGTGTTGAACGCGGTTTGACCAATAGGGATAATTGGTTTGAAAACTGGGAGGCGTACATGTATCAAGATCTAGAGGAGTTTCAACCAAAGGCCAACCAATTGCTCTCAATTCAAGATATTGAAACTTTGGAGAAGGTCTTAACAGTGACGGACTTAGAGACGCCGTCCGACACGAAATTTCAAAGAGGCGGCAGTGCCATAGGTTGGAAATACGCCAATTCTTTTTTAGAAAGTCGCCACGAAAGCTATATGTTTGACATTTCGAAGCCAGAAGCATCACGTACAAGCTGTAGCAGAATTTCGCCCTACATCGCTTGGGGTAATTTATCCATACGCCAAGTATTCCAAAAAGCGCAAGACGTCAAAACTAAGTCTAAGGATAAACGTCACATCGGCGCATTTATATCACGATTGCGATGGCAAGCTCATTTTATTCAGAAGTTCGAGATGGAGCATACCATGGAAAATGCCAGTGTCAATAAAGGGTATCACAAGCTTAAAAAGAGTATTTCAAAAGACTATCAAAAGGCCTGGCGCGAAGGACAAACAGGATTTCCCCTCGTAGATGCCAGTATGCGCTGTCTTATTGAAACGGGATATGTGAACTTTAGAATGCGGGCTATGTTAGCCTCCTTCTTTACACATATTTTATGGCAACCTTGGCAGGCCGCAACAACACATTTGTCGCAGCAGTTTCTGGATTTTGAACCGGGTATACACTTTCCACAGCTACAAATGCAAGCGGGAGAAACGGGTATTAACAACCTAAGGATTTATAATCCGACAGTGAACAGTCTAAAGCATGATCCCGATGCAGTTTTCATCAGAAAATGGGTTCCAGAGTTGGCTCACCTAGATACACCATTTGTACACGAACCTTACCTTATGACACCCATGGAACAGGCCTTCTTCAGTTTTAAACTGGGTGTTGATTATCCCTACCCCATTGTAGACATTAAAGAAAACCGGAAAAAAGCCAGCGATATCTTATGGAATATGAAAAAAGACGCCGAGGTTATCGAAGAAAGTTTTCGCATTCTCAAACGACATACCATAAGGGACAGAAATCGTATGTTAAGGAACGAATAGCCTGATTTTAAAGGTAATTTTCTTACATTCTTAATTCTGTGTTAAACTTTGTTTAACTTTAAATACAAAAGGTTAAACATTTTGTATATTTACCATGTCATGATATTGAACACAACACATCACCATCCTGAACATAAACAAATTATAGCTGACCTTATTGGCAGTCCTTTTAGTTTGGTACAGAAATTGAAAATGCATGGTGTGGGCTCTAAACGTATGATTGTTGACGAAGTGAGTCCTAATATGCAGAGCATGATGAACAAAGTGTCAGATATTAATTATGCGAATATTGAATTACGACCTAAGGGTATCTTGGTGATGATCAATCAAGGCTTGAAAAATTTCACCTGGATTATTCCTTATTATCAATTAGTGATTTATAAGGTCAATGGTTCTAGCATTCATGCGCAAGGCAGATTCATACACTTTAGAAACAACAAGACGTTCAAGGAAAATAAAAAGTTTTTTGACAAACTTATGGATGAAAAAGTGAAATATGACATGCAGTTTGCCATGCCTGAGAGTATATGATTTTAGAGATAAAAGATATTGATAGAATAGTAGAAATGGCTTGGGAAGACCGCACTCCTTTCGAAGCTATTACTTTTCAATTTGGACTTAAAGAACAAGAAGTCATAGCGTTGATGCGACGAGAAATGAAACCGAGCAGTTTCAAAATGTGGAGAGCACGCGTGCAAGGCAGGGCAACAAAACATATTAAAAAAAGAACTTTTGACAAAGGCCGATTTAAATGCTCGCGTCAAAGAACTATAACAAATAACTCTATTTCAAAACGTTAACACGTGCTTTGATTTAAGTGTGGAGTACTTAAAGACAGCACATTAAAAAGATTCTATGAATACAGAAACAATTTCCAAAAAAAATGGTCACTACCTCAACGGTTTTAGTATTGATGACATAGGTGATGATCATTTATTCACATCGTTAGAAACACCAATGAAAGCTAATGCTTTTGAGATGTCTAATGAAGAAAAGAAAGAACGTATATCCATATTATTTTCAGAAATCATGGATGTACTTGGTTTAGATTTAACTGATGATTCCTTAAAAGGCACGCCAGATCGCGTGGCAAAAATGTACGTGGAGGAGATATTTTCGGGCTTAGATCCAGAAAATAAACCCAAGGTAGCCTTGTTTGACAATAAGTACCAATATAACCAGATGTTGGTAGAGAAGAACATTACCTTTTATTCCAACTGTGAGCATCATTTTGTACCTATTATTGGTAAGGCACATATCGCCTATAAATCTTCAGGGAAAGTGATTGGTTTATCAAAATTGAATCGTATTGTGCAATATTATGCCAAACGTCCTCAAGTTCAAGAACGTTTGACCAACCAGATAGCCAATGAATTAAAAACAGTATTAGATACAGAAGATGTTGCGGTTATCATTGATGCTAAGCATTTATGCGTGTCTTCGAGAGGTGTGAAAGACGATACCTCAGCAACTGTAACCACATATTATGGAGGTGAATTCAATACACCAGAAAAAATCGCAGAATTACAAAACTATTTAAATAATTAAGCTATGGATATATTAGAAAGAGCAGTAGAATTTGAAAACAGAAAGTTCTCGTTTAAGACCACTAGTGATAGAATTTTAGCCGCAAGAGAGGCCAAAGAAATTATTCTTGGGGTAAATGAAATCTATAAGCAAAAGAAAGACACCAAACTAATGGACTTGATGAAGCGTCTTACAGTGATAAAACAAAAAATTGAAAAGCGCTTAAAAGGAAGACCTTTAACGGCTGCATAAGACCAATGAAGACTATCATTGTAATTGGTGGAAGCAAAGGCATAGGCCATGCAATCGTCTCGTCTTTGCTTCCAACACATAACATCGTGAATATTAGTAGAACACCTCCTGAGTCCTCTCATGAGCATTTAAGGCATTATGATTGTGATATTCTCAGTGATGAATTACCCGATATTGAAGCTGTTGATGGTTTAGTGTATTGCCCGGGCAGTATTAATTTAAAACCTATAAACAGGCTAAGTATTGACGATTTTAAATCAGACTTTGATATCAATGTCATTGGCGCTGTAAAAGCTATTCAGAAGTATTTACCAGCATTAAAGCATGGTCATAAGCCTTCTATCCTATTGTTCAGTACGGTAGCGGCAAAGCTAGGTATGCCATTTCATGCGAGTGTTGCAGCTTCAAAGTCGGCTGTTGAAGGGTTAACAAAATCCTTAGGGGCAGAACTGGCACCGACTATAAGAGTCAATGCTATTGCTCCAACGGTTACGGATACCGATTTGGCATCGAAATTACTGCGCAACGAACGTATGATAGAAAATATGAATGAGCGCCATCCTCTAAAAAAATACCTACAACCCGAAGAAGTCGCCGATATGGCGACCTTCTTATTATCCGAAAAGGCCGCATCTCTTTCAGGACAGATTTTTGAAATGGACTGTGGCATAGTAAGCTTCAAAATTTAAACCTATGAACCCACTTAAAGCCTTTGTTGGCACGCTCAGTGCAACAGATAACGATGTGACCCGAAAAGCATCAAAATCAATTTATGACATCCAAATTAACAGTTTGCAAGGTCAAGCTATAGCCTTGTCTCAATTTAGAGGTAAGAAACTACTATTCGTTAATGTCGCCTCAAAATGCGGATTTACGCCGCAATATCGAGAGCTTCAGAAGCTGCACGACACTTATAAAGACCACTTGGTCATTATTGGTGTGCCTTGTAATCAATTCGGACGACAAGAACCTGGCACTACAGAAGATATCCAAGAGTTTTGCGAAGTCAATTATGGTGTATCGTTCTTAATCACTGAAAAAATCGATGTCAAAGGTCCAAATCAGCATCCCTTATACGAATGGCTAACAACAAAAGCCATTAATGGGAAACAAAATTCTACCGTTAAATGGAATTTTCAAAAGTATTTGGTGGATGAGCACGGGGAATTTTTAGACTTCTTCTACTCTATTACCAAACCCTTTAATTCTCGCATCACGAAATATTTAAATTAAAACTATGTTTGGTTTATTTAAAAAAACATCTGAGCTCGAAAAGCTGCAAAAACAATACGAAAAGCTCATGGCCGATTGGCATAAGCTTTCAACCACCAACCGCGCCGAAAGCGACAAAAAATATGCTGCCGCTCAAAGTGTACTTGAAAAAATTGATGCTTTAAAAAACTGATGCCTTGAGCAAACTGGTCTATTTCATCTTGTTTTTAATCATCAATTTTGGCGGACTGGCTCTTGGCAGTTGGTTGATGAATAATGGCCCAGAATCCTCGTGGTACTTAAATCTCGACAAAGCACCATGGACACCACCAGGTTGGGTCTTTGGAGCAGCTTGGACCACGATCATGGTCTGTTTTTCATGGTATTTGGCCGAACTTTTCCATAACCGAAGTTCAAGATTTATATGGTTGGTCTATGGGCTTCAAGTACTTTTAAATGTAGGTTGGAATTGGGTATTTTTCAATCAGCATCGCATCACTTTAGGTTTACTGGTCATTAGCCTTTTGCTTATGGTGATCTTTTATTTCTTTATCACTTTTAGAAATGACCGTTTAAAATATGCCAAGTATTTGCTGATACCTTACTTAATCTGGCTCTGTATCGCAACATCCTTAAACGGCTATATTGTGTTTAATAATTAGTATAAATTCGACTTTCGAACTCATGAAAATATATACCTTACACAAAAAACAGAACCTTCCCATATCCGTTGATGAAGCTTGGGAGTTTTTATCGAGTCCAAAAAATCTAAAAACCATTACACCTGATTATATGGGCTTTAACATACTTTCTGGTGCTGACAGGCCTATGTATCCCGGACAGATTATTCAATACATCGTGACTCCTGTATTAGGTATTAAAACCAAGTGGGTTACGGAAATTACACATGTCAAGGATAAGGAATACTTTGTAGATGAACAACGCTTTGGTCCTTATTCGTTATGGCATCATAAACATTTTATTAAAGCTATTGATGGAGGCGTGGAAATGGAAGATATTGTGGACTATAAAATCCCAATGGGTATTTTAGGACAATTGGTTCATCCTATATTGGTTAAACCAAAGCTTGAAGAGATCTTTAATTACAGAACTCAAAAATTAGAAGAACTGTTTGGTAAGTATTAATTTACTAGCTGTCATAGCGAATTGTGAGGCACGAACAATATGGCTATCTGTTTATTAATATTAGAAGATAAAGAGATTGCCACGGTCATTCTCCCCTCGCAATGACATAAAACATATCAAATAGAATGAAAAGTAAAATAAACATATTCTGGTTTAGAAGAGACCTGAGACTAGAGGACAATGTAGGGCTATTTCACGCCTTAAACGGTGAACATCCCGTATTAGCCGTTTTTATATTTGATACAGAGATTTTAGATCAACTGCCTAAAGACGATGCGCGTGTCAATTTTATACATGACAGCCTTTTAAAGATGAGACAAAAGTTACAGGATGAACATGGGAGCAGTTTAGCATTATATCACGGCAAACCTATAGATATCTACAAACAACTCATACAAGAATATCGTATTGCAACCGTTTATACCAATCACGACTATGAGCCTTACGCCACGCTTAGGGATACCGAAATAGGCGAGTTCTTAGAATCGAACGGCATAACATTCAAAACCTTCAAGGACCAAGTCATTTTTGAAAAAGACGAAATCGTAAAAAAAGATGGTCATCCCTATGTGGTCTATACGCCATATATGCGCACTTGGAAGGCGGGGTTCAAACACAGTGAATTTAAATTTTACCCTTCAGAAGCGCATCTTGAACGACTGCTAAAAACGAAGGACCTACCCCATTTAAGTTTATCCGATATTGGTTTTGAAAGTGGCTCTCAAAGCGTACTACCTTACACGGTTAATCCAAAGCTCATTCAAGACTATGAAGCAACTCGAAATTTTCCTGCCAAAGATGCGACATCTCGCCTGGGACCTCATCTCCGATTTGGGACGGTTAGCATCAGAAAGATGGTTGAAAAAGCTATTGCAGAAAAAAATGAAATCTTTTGGCAAGAGCTAATTTGGCGTGAGTTTTTTATGCAAATTCTATGGCACTTTCCTCATACCAAGGACCAAGCGTTTAAGCCTAAGTACGATAGGATACAATGGAGAAATAACGAAGTGGAGTTTAAATTATGGTGCGAAGGTAAAACGGGTTATCCTTTAGTCGATGCAGGTATGAGGCAACTCAATGAAACTGGATTTATGCATAACCGCGTAAGAATGCTGGTCGGCAGCTTTCTGTGCAAGCATCTTTTAATCGATTGGCGTTGGGGAGAAGCTTACTTCGCTCAAAAATTGCACGATTACGAGATGGCAAGCAATGTGGGGAACTGGCAATGGGTTGCCGGTTCGGGAGTCGATGCCGCTCCCTATTTCAGGATTTTTAATCCCACCTCTCAAATTCAAAAGTTTGATAAAAACTTAGAGTACATTAAAAAATGGGTGCCGGACTTTCAGGAGTTAACCTATCCTCGCCCTATAGTGGACCACAAAATGGCTAGAGAACGCTGTTTAGAGGTTTATAAATCCGCATTAAATTAACATTATCTGTAATTAATTTTAATTTTTTTAACGATTTATATAATAAATCAAAATTTAAAGCGTTGCTCTTTTAAGACGCCACGTCTTAACCGAAATAACCATTTCAAAAAACAATTCTAAAAGCCCTGTTTATCGCAGGGTTTTTTTAGTATAAACTATTCTAAGAGGTTTTAATGTATTATACGTTATAACAACAATTCAATATTAAATGTGATTATCTAACGCTTAAGCGTGAAGTGACCTACATGGGTTTTACCATTCTTTCTTTCTACAACAAACCAGTAATCGCTGGTTGGCATTCTTTTACCATTATAAGTCCCATCCCATCCTCTTTGATCACCTGAAAAAGCAGTTAATAATTTTCCATATCTATTGTAAACAAAAACCTTTAAATCAGGTTCAAATTGAGACCCTGAAATTTGCCAATATTCATTATCGCCATCGCCGTTAGGGGTAAAAAATCTTCTATAATCGAGTAATGAAATTGATTCTGTAATAACACCACAACCATTTCTATCTCTTATAAAAATAGTGTAGTCACCGGTGCTTAGATCCGTAAAGAAGCTTTGTGGCTGGTAAGTTAATCCATCCAATGAATACTCGTAGTCACCTAGACCCAATACTTCAATGGTGATAGAGTTGCTATTAGCAGTGAAGTCTTCGGTAACAATGGAATTAACAACAGCTACTCCAGAGGCCTCGACTGTATAAGTCTTAGTTGCGCTACACGAAAAGTCACCATAATCATTTGAAACGGTTACCGAATATACACCTGCTGTATTAACAATTATATCTCTAGTTAATTGGCCCGTAGACCATAAATAGCTAGAATACCCTGAATCTGCCGACAGTAAAATCGGGGCATCCTCACAAATGGTAATCGATTCGTCCACCCCTAATTCTGGAATTAAGCCGACTGTCAGTTGAAAAGAAGTCGTTTTATAACAGATATCTATTGTATTGTTGATCAGTCTTGCAAAAATAGTTTGAGGGTTGGTTATGTTTTCATAGTTTTCTGAGATGGGATTATTACCAGAATCGGCGTCATTTTGATTTAAATGATACGTAATCGTAAAATTTTCTGGATTTTGACTACCTAACAATTCTGGATTTTGTTGGGATAAATCAAAAATAGCTTGGTTGGTAGATTCCTCACTACAAATCACTAAATCCATGGGTGAACCAATGGTTACCACAGGAACCAAATCCATTAAATTAATGCTAATAGCTTCTATACTACCGCAGGCATCCTCAACTCTGATTTCATAAATACCAGGATCTAAACCTGTAAAAACATTGTCCTCGGCATTATCTATAACTATTGGCGAAATTATGGAAAAATTATATGGAGGAACCCCCGTGACATCTACAAATATATCTGATGGACCCGAACCGCCATCACAATTAAGATTAAAGACATTGTTTATAATCAGATCTGAACCTATATCGAATTCCGCAAAAATATCAAGACAATACGAATCAGCATTTAGGTCATTAAAAGATTGAAAGGCTTTTATCAACCTAAAAGTTCCTATGAAGAAATTGTTAAGAATCGTTTCTCCATTTTGAATAGCAATGGCATTTGAATCATTGGGCAGCTCACCTTCTGTATAAATAACTCCCGTATCTGGATGGCCCCAACTATCACTATCTGGATAGTACTTTTGAAACCAAAACGATTTATTAGTGACTGAATCATCAGTATCCAAAATGCCTAAATCAAAAGAGCCGCAATTTTTTTGTAAACTATAAATCGATGGGTCACTTACATAACTCTCAATATTTTGGTTAAAGGTGAATTCGTTACCACAACTATCAGTAAATTGAACAGTATAATTACCTGTTGGTAAGCTATCCACATAAAAAATTCCACTTGCCAGTATAGCATCACTATAATCAAACGGTAGTGTCGACGAAAATGTAGATGGTGCCTCAATAACTACAACAGATTCAATAGTTCCATAAGAACCCCCAATTCGCAGACTGCCTGTATCTGATAGACAATTAGGTGATGTACTAATATTTAGAGGTAAGTCTTCTAATTCTGGGATAACAATTTCTTCTAAATATATATTACCACAATTATCTATCACTTCTAACATATAAGATCCTATCACCAAATCACTTACTGCTAAGAGACTACCTGACGACGATATAAAACTGCCTATATTATCTGGTATATCATTTTCATAGTCCACTGGTGCGTCCATAAATACAGCAGAAACAATCTCTCTGTCAGGAATACTAAAAGTAAATTCTCCAGTTAAAGGGTCACATCCCCTATTATTTGTAGTTATCATGGGCTCTTCTAGCTCTTCAACCAAATCAACAGTAGCCGTATCGCTTCTGCCACAGGAGTCCACTACAACAACAGTATAAGTTCCAATAGGTAAGCCCGTTTCTTCCTGCTCAAATAAGATTGTAGATTCTGTATAAACACCGTCATTATCATTAAAATCCGAAGGATTGAACCCCTCTGGCGCTTCAATAAATTCTAAAGTGTATGGTGGTAATATATTAGTTACATTGATCGTCAGATTATCATTGCAAATACCAGGTACGGGCATTAAACTAATTTGGGGATTAAGGTCAACAACCTCAGTATTGATTACTATATTGCCACAGTCGTCTTGAACTGTAATTTCTAGTTCATAGGTCTCATCGTCAAAATTTGCAATAGTCTCAGTAATTTCAAGTTCATTATCGGGACCAGTATCATAAGTATTGGTAAAACTTGTAGATGCACTTCCATCCAATAAACTAGAGGTGTATTCTACCGATATAGGGTATGAAAGGATTACTCCGCTTTGCGCAATAATTGAATAACTTATTGTGATTTCTTCGCAACTATCTAAAATATCTGGTTGTTGAATCGCACTAATTGAAAAAGAAGCTTCAACAGCTATTAATGTATAGGTTTTTGTTAAGGCATTACCACAATCATCAAAAACACGAATAACATAAGTACCATCTGGGAGATTATTAAAGGTATTTTCCTCTTGTAAAGGAACAGTGACTGGACCAGAAATAATTTCATAAAATTCGGGGTTACCAGATAATGTCGTTACAATAAGACTCGATGTATCACATTCCCCTAGCGCACCTTGTTCAATTTCAAAATCTAAAACAGAAAATACACTATTTACAGTTCCATCAGCATTTTGTGAGTTTTGTAATTCTCCGAGCGCCTGTATCGCTTGTACCTTATAATTACCACTTTCTAAATTACTAAAGATATTTGCAGACGTTTGTGCAATGGGTGTATTAACATCTGGATATAAAAAAAGATTGTAGACGATTGAAGCACCATCTGTAGTGCCCGAGACGGTCATTGAAATAGAGCCATTACCAGCACAGGATTCATCAATTACGGATAGTGATAAATCAAAATCATTCAATTGAGCAGCTATGAGTTGCCCCATTAACAAAAAACAAAATAGAATACAATGCTTTAGAGGGAACATAGAATCCATTGTACTTAACTTAATAGCAATTTTTGAATAAGATACGATAATTATAGAGCTCAATTAGAAACTCTTAGATATAATTAACACAATTATCTATGAATTAAACAATTAAGGACAAATTCCACCAAATAAAACCGAAATTTTATTGGACATCGTATAAGGCCATGTGTCAGTACTGGCTTTTAAAGCATTACTATAATGGTCTAAAATTTATGTGATGGCGTATTTGCAGAAAATCCGTAATGTAATGAGTTAAGAACAGTTTAGGATGATATAGTAAAACGCAAGTACCTTTATAAGTCTTTAAATTTAATTGCCCGGCACGCGCTCAATCTTTGCGCCTATAGCTCTTAAGCGCTCGTCTATATTTTCGTAGCCTCTATCTATTTGTTCAATATTGTGTATAGTAGAGGTGCCTTTGGCAGAGAGTGCTGCTATCAATAAAGAAATACCTGCTCTAATATCTGGCGATGTCATCGTGGTAGCTTTTAAAGTAGACTTAAAATCATGCCCTATTACCGTTGCCCTATGTGGATCGCATAGGATAATTTTTGCCCCCATATCTATAAGCTTATCGACAAAAAACAAGCGACTTTCAAACATTTTTTGATGTACCAAGACCTCACCTCTTGCTTGCGTGGCAATAACCAGTACAATACTCAATAAATCCGGTGTAAATCCTGGCCATGGTGCATCGGCAATGGTTAAAATAGAACCATCAATATAGTTTTGTATCTGGTAACCATCTTTATGCGCTGGTATGTGGATATCATCCCCTTGCTGCTCAACCGTTATTCCCAACTTTCTGAACACATTTGGGATTTGACCTAAATCATTCCAACTCACATCTTTAATGGTCAGCTCGCTTTTGGTCATGGCAGCTAGACCGATCCAGCTACCAATTTCAATCATATCAGGCAACATTTTGTGTTCTGTTCCGCCGAGGTGCTCTACACCTTCAATGATAAGCATGTTAGATCCTATGCCCGAAATCTTGGCTCCCATTCTATTGAGCATCTTGCACAATTGTTGTAGATAAGGCTCACAGGCCGCATTGTATATGGTTGTTGTACCTTCGGCCAAGACCGCTGCCATAACGATATTTGCAGTTCCCGTAACCGAGGCTTCATCCAAAAGCATATAAGTCCCCTTTAATTGCTCTGCCTCTACGCCATAGAAATAATCTTCTCTATTATATCGAAACTTAGCACCTAAATTAATAAAGCCTTCAAAATGGGTATCTAAACGTCGTCGTCCTATTTTATCCCCACCAGGCTTAGGGATATACCCCTTACCAAAGCGCGCCAATAAGGGACCAACAATCATTATGGAACCGCGTAAGCCGCGTCCTTCCACTTTAAACTGATCAGACTCTAGATAGTCGAGATCAATATGCTCCGCTTTGAAGGTATAGGTATCCGAAGCTAATTTTTCAACAGTTACTCCAAGATTAGCTAAAAGTTTAATGAGCTTATTAACATCTACAATATCTGGGATATTAGTGATAGTTACTTTTTCTGGGGTGAGCAAGACCGCACATAAAATCTGCAAAGCCTCATTTTTGGCACCTTGAGGTTTTATTGAACCTTTTAGTTGGTGGCCACCTTCAATTTTAAATGTACTCATACGTTATTAGTAACGTTTTCTGTTGTTGGAATATTTCTTTTTGGATTTTTTAGAACCGCTCTTACTACCATACTTAGACTTGGTTTTCATTAAGCTAGAGGCATCCGTTAGATCTTCTTCGCTATCCTTTAAATTGATTTTACCATCGGAAAGCTCAAACAAGTGATCAAAAATAACGATATCCTCCACGGTATCCTTATTCCAATTGAGGTAGCACTTTTTCATGTGGTTGGCGATGGTATAGACCAAAGCCTCTTTCATTTCGCCATCTTCCCAGGTACTGGCCACATCGATCATCGTTTTGATATTATTGCCATAAAAACGATACTTGGGATGATTCTGCGGATATTTTAAAGGTTCCGGCCCTGCTGTGAGTTCTTCTTTAGACGGTTTTGGAAATGGTGAATCTGCATCCAATTCAAAATCGGACATGATGAAAAGCTGATCCCATAATTTATGCTGAAAATCTGGGACGTCTCTCAAATGCGGCTGAAGATTCCCCATAACGGAAATGATAGCTTTTGCCAATTTGTTTCTCTCTTCCTTAGTCTCGCGCGATTTGGCATAATTGATCATCTTTTGCAAATGACGGCCATATTCTGGTATAATTAAATGCTCGCGCTCTGTGTTGTATTCTAAATTATCTATCAAAATGTAAAATGTGTAGTAATTATAAAACCTGCAGTTTACGGTTTTGTCGCAAAGTACAAAAAAATAGCTAGCTTATAAGAAATATTACAGCGAAATTACGCCTTCGACTTTTTCTGCAACTTCTTTGTATTTTAATATGACAGCATCTGGATTTTTCATTCTAACGTTCACAGAGACACTTGTGTATTTACCATTTTTAGATGGCCTCGTTTCTATTACGGCGCCTAAATGATTAAACAAGGATTTTATTTCTTCGATCTTTGAAGTCTCAGAAATTACGATAAACTTATATAAATATTCTGTGGGCCAAAGTGCCGTATCTTGTAATTGAGACTTTAGCTTGCTGTAAAATTCTTCAGATTTTTTATTATTGTCCATTATCAGCTTTTATAAATGCAAAGATACATCTTACTTTACATTTTTCGTTTTAATATTTTATCCCGATTTTTACTGCAAAAATACTGCCAATTTGAATCCAAAAAAAGTTGTTATTGCTGGTGGCCCAGGAACTGGGAAAACCTCCATTATCGATCATCTAAAAGAACGAGGTTTTGTTTGTTACGATGAAATATCGCGACAAGTAACGCTACAGGCCAGAAAGGATGGTATTGAACAACTCTTTCTTATAGAACCTTTGCTTTTTAGCGAAAAGTTATTGGAAGGAAGAATACAACAGTTTAACAATGCTTCACAAGAGCACGAATCTGTTGTCTTTTTAGATAGAGGTATTCCAGATGTATTAGCCTATATGGATTATATTGGTGATCCTTACCCTGATTATTTTATTGAAGCCTCTAAAGTTAACCTATATGACTATGTATTTATATTGGCCCCATGGCAAGAAATTTTCATCAGCGATAGTGAGCGCTATGAAAATTTTGAACAAGCCATAGAGATTCATCATCATTTACTGAGCACTTATAAACGCTTTGGCTATCAACTCATTGATGTGCCTTTTGCATCCGTTGAACAACGATCGGATTTTATTCTAGAGGAATTAAATATACAGTAATGCATCCTATAGAAGTCTTAGAACGCTATTGGAATTATACCTCCTTCAGACCTTTACAGGAAGATATCATTACTTCCGTATTGGATGGTGAAGACACCTTTGCGCTGTTGCCAACTGGTGGTGGAAAATCCATATGTTTTCAAATTCCCGCACTCATTAGGGATGGGATTTGTATTGTGGTCTCACCTCTTATTGCTTTAATGAAAGATCAAGTGAACGCCTTAAAGCAAAAAGGCATTAAAGCGATTGCTCTGACTTCTGGAATGTCTTATACCGATTTAGACACACAACTAGATAATTGTATCTATGGCAAGTATAAGTTTTTGTATCTCTCACCAGAGCGTTTACAGCAACCTATAGTACAAGAACGCATTCAGCAGATGAAAGTGAACCTTATCGCTGTAGATGAGGCCCATTGTATTAGCCAATGGGGGAATGATTTTAGACCAGCTTATAAGCATATTTCTATCCTGAGGACCCTACATCCCCATGTAAATTGCATCGCCCTTACGGCAACAGCTAAGCACAATATTGTTGAAGATATCATCACCAATCTCGATTTTATTGCGCCCAGAATTTTTAAGGGCTCCTTTGCCCGACCCAATATCGCTTATCATGTAAGGTCTACGGAGGATAAACTATTCCAATTAGAACATACTTTAAATACACATCCCGGGACTTCAATTATATATGTAAGAAATCGACGCGCCACAAAAGACATCCACCACTATCTGGAAACCAAAGGGTTTTCATCGACCTTTTATCATGGCGGTATGACCAATAAAGAAAAGCAAGAGCGTTTGCAAGAATGGAGCCATGGACAAACGCGGATTATGGTCGCTACAACGGCTTTTGGAATGGGCATTGATAAAGCTAATGTTAGAACCGTCATTCATTTTAATTTACCGGAAAGTTTAGAGAGTTATTATCAAGAAGCTGGTCGTGCTGGAAGAGATGGTACATTGGCACACGCCATTATCCTAAATCAGCCTATCGATGAAGATCATTTGCGCCAACAGTTTTTAAATGTCTTGCCCGCCGTAAAATTTATAAAGAAGGTTTACAAAAAATTGAGCAGCTATTTTCAAATTGCCTATGGAGAAGGGGAAAACAGTACACACCAATTTGATTTTAGGTCCTTTTGCTCTACATATCAGTTAAATCCTAGTATCACCTACAACGCTCTCATATTATTAGATCGAAATTCCGTTATCTCCTTAACACAGCATTTTAATTTCAGAACCAAAATACAGTTCTTAATTAGTAATACAATCTTATTTCAATATCTAGAAAAACATCTCGATTTAAACACTATAGTCAAAGCATTGCTCAGAACTTACGGAGGTATTTTTGATTATGAAACAAAGGTCAATTTAAACCTGATTACACAAAAATCGAGCTTGTCTGAAAAACAGGTGATTTCCCAATTACAGCAACTGGAAAAAGATGGCATCATCAGTTTACAAATGGCAAATACTGATTCTGAAATTACATTTTTAAAACCACGCGAAGACGATGCGACCATTAACCCCATTGCCAAAATTATTAAGCAACAGCATCTGTTAAAACATCAGCAGGTGAATGCCGTACTCGACTATATCAAAAATGACAAGGTTTGCAAAAGCCAACAAATGCTTCGCTATTTTGGTGAACAGGTATCCAAACCATGTGGAATTTGCTCAGTGTGTTTGCAATTGAAGGCTAATACCCAAGATGAGCCTATTGGTGTTTCCCATCGTATTCTTAGCGCATTACAAATGGAAGACTTATCTTCGCGCCAATTATTACAGACCATAAATTGTACCGAAAAGCAACTGATCCAAAGTCTGTCTGAGCTTATTGAGATCAATAAGATTAAACTAACATCCGCTAATACCTACACGCTTTCATGACAAAAAAACGCGACTTACGAATTGTTTTTATGGGCACTCCAGATTTTGCCGTTGCCAGTTTAAAAGCCCTATTAGACCATAATTATAATGTGGTCGGCGTCATTACCGCTCCAGACCGTAAGGCTGGTCGAGGACAAAAACTAAGGGCTTCAGCCGTAAAGGCATTTGCACTAGAACACCAATTACATATCTTACAGCCCAAAAATTTAAAGGCCGAATCCTTTATTGCAGAACTCAAGGCTTTGAATGCTAATTTGCAAATCATTGTTGCTTTTAGAATGTTGCCCAAAGTCGTTTGGCAAATGCCAGCATATGGTACCTTTAACCTGCACGCGTCCTTATTGCCACAATATAGAGGTGCCGCCCCAATACACTGGGCCATTATCAACGGTGAGACCAAAACAGGTGTTACCACCTTCTTTATTGATGAAAAAATTGATACGGGTGCCATTATATTGAGTGAAGACATCACGATAGAAGATCATACCACTGTAGGGGAGCTTCACGACGATTTAATGCATTTAGGAAGTGATCTGGTTATAAAAACGGCTGAAGCTATTAAAACTGATACTATTTCAACGACCATTCAACCGCAGTCAACGGATTTAAAAACCGCTTATAAACTCAATCGCGATAATTGTAAAATTGATTGGACAGAAGATTTAGATACCATTTACAATAAAATACGCGGATTAAACCCTTTTCCAACTGCTTGGTGCTACTTAGATAATGGTGGGGAAGAACAACTTAGCGTCAAGATATATGGTATTGAAAAACAAATAGCTGCACATAAACACAGTGCGGGACTAATTTTTACGGATAAAAACAGTATAAAAATTTCATGTTCTGGTGGTTATATAAAAGTGAATGAAATCCAACTCCCTGGAAAGCGAAAATTGGATATAAAGTCCTTATTAAATGGTTTTGAATTTAAAGAAGGCGCCAAACTTCTGTAAACCCTTATTATCATTGACGTTGTAAAAAATCCGACAAAATGCATTCCTTTATTAACAAATGCCATGACTTATCAACAAAAACGCTCTTTTCCCTTGCTATTACTTGCATAGCTTAATATTACTAATAAATTTGTGTACGGATTTTTAAGAATTATCATTAAAAACCGAATTTTTAACAATTTAAATTTAACATTTATGAACAAAACAGATTTAATCAATGGTATGGCAGAGAATGCTGGAATTACAAAAGCTGCTGCGAAAAAAGCATTAGATTCTATGCTTATTGACATTGAAGGAGCATTACAGAAAGGAAACAGAGTTTCTTTAGTAGGTTTCGGATCTTGGTCAGTTTCTAGAAGAGCTGCAAGAGACGGAAGAAACCCTCAGACCGGTAAAACTATCAAGATTAAAGCTAAAAATGTAGTGAAGTTTAAGGCAGGTTCTGACTTAAGCAACGCTGTAAACTAAGACATTTTTTCTTAAAGATACGAAGCCTGCTTATCTAGCAGGCTTTTTTTTGCTCTAATTTTTAAGGAGTTAAAGTTGTTTAAGTGCCAAAAATATCCTAGATTTAGTTGACTATTAATTATAGAGTTATATGATTAAGCCCGAAAAAGGCAATTTACTCATTGCAGAACCATCCATTATCGGAGACCTTTCCTTTAATCGTGCAGTGATTCTTTTAGCAGATCACAATGCATTGGGTTCGGTTGGGTTTATTTTAAACAAACCTTTGGACTATAATCTTAAAGACCTTATTGAGGGTACTGAATCAGAATTTACTGTTTATAACGGAGGCCCTGTTGAACAAGACAACTTATATTTTATACACAAATCTCCTGAATTGATCCCTAATAGTATCGAAATCTCTAACGGTATTTTTTGGGGAGGTGATTTTAATGTTGTCCTAGAACTAATAAACAGTCAAAGAATATCAAAGGATGACATTAGATTCTTTTTAGGCTATTCTGGCTGGGCCGAGCAGCAACTTGATGATGAGCTGGAGTCTAATGCTTGGCTAGTCTCTGAGAATATTTACAATAATGGTATCATCGCCAAATCTTGCAGCACCTTTTGGCGTGAAAAAATGTTGGAACTCGGTGGCGAATACAGTATTTGGTCCAACGCACCAGAGAATCCAAGTTACAATTAAGACATGAGCCTCAATTGCGCATTGAGTCGGCCTACGACTTTTTGAGCAAAACTGCTTTCGTATGATTTTTTGCGATACTTGGTAATAGGTATGATCCCTTTTATAACATTGGTAATAAAAAGTTCATCTGCTTTTTGTAGCTCAAATGGGCTAATGGAGGCCTCTTCGACATAGAGATTAACATCTTTGGACAAGATTTTTAGAACCTGTTTACGCATAATACCACGTAAGCAACCGTCTTCTAAAGGAGGGGTTTTTATTTGATCGCCTTTTACCAAAAATAAATTGCCATTTAGTGCTTCAATGACGGATTTATCAGTGTTTAATACCAAACAATTATCATAGTCATTTTCCTTAGCATAGATGCTACCAAGAACTTGAATCGCCTTATTATTAGATTTTAAACCAGATAGTATACCTGGAGCTACAAAAAAATCTTTATAAAGATCAACACTGTAATTGCCATGAGCGGCGATGCTATAAAATGGATTATCCAGGGCTTCGGCGCTAATATTGAATGCGATATTCGTGTCATCATTAGGTAAATATTTACCGCCCTCTCCTCTATCGACATTCAATCGTACTCTAGCCGCAGCTGTCATCAAATGATTAGCCTCAACGGTTTTGAGTATTTCCGCTTCAAGAAATTCCATGGTAAAGTGCATGGGGATATCCATTCGCATAATGCGCATGGACGCCATAAGTCTAAAGTAATGATCTTCCCAAAAAAAGAGCTTTCCATTGACCACTTTAAGGGTTTCAAAAAGGGCATCACCATATTTGTACCCTCTATTTTCAGGGGTGATATTAGAGTGGGACTGATCGTAGAGCCGTCCATTAAAATTTACCATAAAAAAAGTCTCGATTTAGTTTTTAAATAAACCGAGACAAAGATATAATAGTTGAGTTAGTTACGAGTTAACGAGAGCCTAAAACTTGTTTAAGACTCGAGATCTGATTATCCCAGAGCATTTTACCTTCTTCAATTTCATCATCTTCTGCAAAATCGGTAATCATTAAGGACACATCTTTGGTAATCTCATCGACCTGAATTCGTATTTCAAAATAGTAGCTTGCACCATCTTCTTCATCACTTAACCAACGGAACTTAACGCGTTCGCCACTTTTCTTGGTTAACAGTTTTGCCTGTTCTTCTGAACCATCCCATATAAAAGTAAATAACTCTCCTCGAGAATTAACATTGTCGGCAAACCACTCTGATAAACCGGAAGGTGTTGAGATGTACTGGTAAATAAGCGATGGGGATGCTTGGATCACAAACTCCATTTCATATTTTTCTTTATCGTCCATATAAGCATTGATTTAAGGCTCAATATATACAATTATGATACAATTCAAAACTTTAGACGAAAATTATTTTTTTTAGAATCTTATGTTTGTTGTCGTAGAATTTGTTTTTATATTTGCAGCCGCAATAATGGCGAGGTAGCTCAGTTGGTTAGAGCGTCGGATTCATAACCCGGAGGTCTCGAGTTCAAATCTCGATCTCGCTACAGCAGCAAAAGTCCAATACGAAAGTATTGGGCTTTTTTTGTTGACGGCACTGAAGCTTGCTTCAAAGTGCATAGGAAACAAAAAATGGTAATACGAAACTCGCTATCAATCTCTTGTTATCAAAAAACCCTTCGGCTCAGACACCATATTAATAGCGGTATCACTATTCCCTATTAAAAAAAATAGTATTTTTGCGACGATCATATAAGATGTAAACATATAACATTTTGAGAACGACTCTTAAATTTATATTCGCTTAAAATTAGCCTCAGAAACCACTGGGCTAATGACTTTTTTATTCGAGTGATCTACTCGAATCGGTTTTTCATTTAATCATTCTTTGCTGTCTTGCTGTAAGAGCAATCACGTATTGTTTTCGGTCTTGATAATTCAATTCTGAAAACGTAATGATTAAATGCTGTCTAAAAATCAAAAAAATGTTAAGCGGAATTATAAATTGTGAGAAACGAATATACTTGGGAGATCAAAGCAACAAACACTCCTCTTTTAATAAAAAAATGCAGTCATTGCAATAATGATAGATTTTATTGTAGTGAAAAATTCAGATTAAATGCTCAAAAAAAAAATGTAGATGTATGGCTGATTTACAGATGCCAAAAATGTGATAGTACAACTAATATGACCATATTCCATCGCGTCAAAACAAGTTCAATTAACAAAAAGCTGTATGAACAACTTTCTGAAAATGAATCCGAACTAGCGTGGAAATACGCATTCTCTTATGAAATAAAACAAAAAAACAATATTGAATTTGACTTTAAAAGTGTTGACTATAAAATATGTCATGATGGTATAACTTTGGAAGATATTTTAAATTCAAACATCGAAATCATCACTTTTAACATCAAATATCCTTTTGATTTCAATCTTAAATTATCATCCGTTATTCGGACTTGTTTAGGAATATCATCAAAACAATTGGAACGGTTAATTGAATGGGAAGTAATTTCAATTCAAGAACAATTTTTACAAAGAAAAAGAAAGGTAAAAAATGAAAATGTCGTAAAAGTAGACGTAGGAAAGCTCAAAAATATCATTGAGCAGAAAAACTAAGTAAGAACGAACAGCTAGCAAAGTGTATTTGGTGTTTCCAAAATATCTTTATGTCTTTACTTCGTTCTTTGTTTTAACACAATAGAATTTCTATCTGGATCATAACAACCAATACTTAAGGCTGCTTCAGTTTCATGGATTGACCCCATTAGTTCGCCTTTGAGAATTTTAATCAAGGCGATAGCTGTATGTATATCCTGAACTTCAACCTCTAGTTGATGTCTATTTTGTGTTGCCTTATTATTAGCGACATCTGCAGGACAAAACAGAATGTCTAAATTACCCCAATTACCGCGATATAATGTAGTCCCAAAGTCATCAAAACTTTCATAGACAATACCAAATACTCTTGAATAAAATTCTAGCATATCTGCCATACGTACTACGGCCAAAGTAAATCCTATGATAGCGTTCATTTTATACTTTAATATTGTATTTAGTGCGCATGTGCTGCACGGATTTTTCAATAAGTAATTTCAATTTATCCATCTTAATATCCTTTAACGCATTGATATAAAGACATGAAGAACCCGTTTTGTACACTCCAAAATCTGCTAGTATTTCATCATAAGCCTTAAACCCTGCCACTATATAGATGACCAAATTATTCTTTCTTGGGCAAAAACCTGTTAAAAACCATTCTCCTTCTCGTCCACTATTATATTTATAACTATAGCTGCCAAATCCAATCATTTGACCATGCCAAAGTTTTGGTTCTTCACCTGTAATTTCTGCCATTAGGTCAAGTAGTGTAAAACAATCCTGTTGCTTTTGCTCATCAGAAATCTTTAATAACTGCTCATATATTTTTGATTGATGGTTTACCACGACTTATTGATTTTCTACGAAACTCTTAAAAGCGTGCACAAATTTTCTTGTTTGTTTTTTGAACGCGTTGGGCATTAAGAGCCCAATAATTATCATAAAGCCTTTTAATTTGAAAGATTCGTGAACCCTATAGCTTGTGCTATGTTCATTTATTTTTGAGAATTGTGTTGTCTGTGTATTTACAGTGCCGTTTGATATAAACTCGACCACAATTTCGGTCAAGTTATTTTTTATGATGGTTTCTGTCATCGTAAAGTCTCTACCATTCATTTTAAATGTAAAAGTTGACCTGCTACCAGCATTCCTATGACTTCCTGAGTTAATTTCATGGCTAATAAATCCTGGCATCCATTTACTGTTGTTTGAGGTATCATTATAAAGTTGCGTAACTTGTTGTAACGGTTTACTAATAATTGTCTCGATGGTATATTTCATAGTCTTAAAACTAGAGTTTATTTTTCAAGATAGTCCTTGAGTAAGTTTAGCATTTGTGGCCATGCTTGAGAAACGGCATCATAATACCAATCCCAGTGTTTACCATTTTGATAACCGTCTTGACATAAGTAAACTTTGGCATTTTCATTAGGCTGCTCCTCTACTCGAATTTCAAGAGTCATTCCACCAAGAACAGGTCGCTCAGTAGATATGTAGCTAAGGTTTTTAATCTTTAATATCTGTTCTGGGTTATATTCATCTATTATCCCAGTCGAGACATACTTCAGTCCTTCATCAGAAATACCCCATATTAAGGTATAAGTTCCACCTAAACGTTTATCAATATAACTCCTGTCAACATCCCACCAGTCTTTTAGCATACCGAATTCTGTAAACGCCTGTATGATCTTTACGGGGTTGGTCTTGATTATTATGTTAACTTCAACCTTTCTTGCTGACATGTTTTCCTATTAAGATTAACAAATAAACTATTTTTTAAAATGCCTGTATTGTATAAAAACGAAATCATAGTTAAAATCGAAGGGACGATCAATCTTCGCTTTTGGAATTTACCCTGGTAAAATAGAATTTACATATCTCACCGCCAGTTCCTATTGTTTCAGGTCTTTCAAATTTAAATCTATGTTTTAATGGGTCTATAGCCATCATCCAATTTGTATCAAAATCACAGAATATTGGCATGAGTTTTTTTGCGCTATTTAACTTTAAAACTTTGCAGTAGAAACACTTTTTGACCTCCAAAAGATATGCGCTATCGTCATCTTGCCTTCTATGGAATAAAAATGTTTTTCCATAGTCTTTTTCTTTTTGTTTTGATATGGCTACAATCGCTTTGAAGGGATCTTCTGATTGATCCAAAAACGCTCTTGTTTGTTCGGTTACAAATGATAAGCTGTCAACAAATGCATATTTGATAATGTCTAGAGCTTTTTTTTCATCATATAGTTTTTTAAGTTCTTCGAATGATGCAATTACAAAACTTACAGTATGAAGGTGCTCATGTGATTGTTGATCCTCTAATATAGCTTTATTAGCCTCTATCAGTTCTAATGATCTTGAAAATATCCTTTCTTCCATCAGTAGTGCACCTTTTTCCATTTTCTCCTTAATCGACGCTATAAAAGGTTTTTGAAAGTACTGGTATCTGTAGTCGGAATTTGTCATTTTTTAAAAGTTTACACCCATTAACTTTTCAAAAATCACTTAATTAATCGAATAAAAAATTGCCAAATGACAAATTCGGCAAACTACTGATTCTTTTTATTTCTAATTCTACTGAGTGAATACTGTGAGATGCCTAACATGGAAGAGAGGTCTTTTTGTTTGATACGCTGAATGAAATCTGGAAATTGGAGGAGTTCCTCATAGCGTTCTTTTGCCGATTTACTTTGAAATGATGTTATGACATTATTTAGATGGATAAATGCGTACTCCCAATTTTTTCTGACATATTCTTGACCAATAGGATGTTTTAAGAAATCGTCTATTTGCTTCCTACCAATAACCAGAATCTCGCACGCTTCTATAGCTTGTATATAATATTTCGAAGGCTTTTTGAACGTATAGCTTTCTAACTCGGTAAAGAAAAAGTTTTCGAAAGCAAACCAATTTGATATTTCAGTACCATCATCTAAAAAATAGGTTCGTAAAACACCATTATTTACAAAATAGTAAGAAGAACAAAGTTGTCCTTCTCTTAAAATGTGTTCTCCTTTCTTTAAAGTTTTAATTTTAGACTTTTCAAATATTTCAACAGCTTCTGAAGTCATATTTGGTATGAGCTTATTTATACTTTTAATGAGTTTTTCGGTCATAACTGAACCTTAAAAATTATATACATCTCTGTAAATTATACATGAAACATAAAACAAAAAACAGAATAAATATAAATGATTATCTTTAGATTCATAGTATGCAGATCATCCCAATACAGCTCGATAGCTCTTCTAAACTCCTCATTCGCGACATGTGGATTGTCGAGGAAGCCAATGGAATTAATATTCAAGTAAAGGCATTTCCAACGGGCTATCCTTACATCAATGTAATTTCTGGTACAGCATTTTCAATTAAAGACCATAAAGGTAATACGCAAGAAACAACAGCTTACATCTCAGGTAATTCTAGATATCCTTTTGAATTGAATATGTGTGTTATAAAACGTGCTCTAACAATCCAGTTACAGCCTTATGCTATTCCGTATTTAATAGGAATACCAGCAGACGAGTTTTCGGAACAAAGAGTACCGCTTAAGGCATTCTCAAAGCAGATGAGTGATTATTTGGGCGAACTCATAAATTCTAATCTAAAGAGCTCAAAGGTATTGCAAAATGCAAGTTCATTTTTTAAAGCATGCGCAGACAATTTGTTTGTCGATATAAGAGTACTCAAAGCTCTTCATGAAATTATAAAACACAGGGGGAATATTTCAGTTAGAACCATCAACTCTCAATTAAATCTCAGCCAAAGAAGGCTTCAACAACTTTTTAGGTACAATTTAGGAATGTCCGCAAAGTCATACACCGAAATTGTAAAGATTCAAAACCATACCTTCAATCTTCTAAAAGGGCAAAAATTAGACTATATAGTTCCAGACGGCTATTATGACCAATCTCATTTTATACATCATTTAAAGAAACAAACCTCTATGTCACCAACTGTTTTTCAAAAGTTCATTACTTCTTCAGAACATCATGGGGCTTATTATGTGTCTAATTTATTTTATGGAATATAGTGTTTCAATTATAAAACTAGTTCTTTTGAATATTTCTGGTTTTCCTTTTTTTAACTAGCTATTTACCGTCAATAGCATAAGGATCTGTATACAGATGAGTTAAATTAATACACTTTCAATTCACTTTTTTGGTCAATGGAAGACATAATTGTAAAATGGTAATGCCAATAATAGACTTTTACTATTGTGAATCTTCTCCAACTAGTATTCTATAAATTTCGAGAGTAATAGTCTATAGTCAAGATAGGACTAAGTATGCCTTTGATATTTTATGGCATTATTATCTAGTTGATAATAACTTCCCCGTAGTCTTCAATAATCCGATCTATATCATCTAAAACGTACTTGGCCAAGTCCTTTTGGCGATTAATCTCCTGAGGATCTATTGCATCCAAATCCCCTAAAATGATAATGTTTTCGTCGTTCGTTAAGTTAGCAGGTGCGGTGTAATTAAAGCTCCCCGCAATAATGACTTGCTTGTCGATCACCATTATCTTATGGTGCAATTTTCTCGGTTTTGGATTGGAAAGTCCTTTTTTGGGCACTAAGAAAAGTTGGGCTTGACTACCTTTGAAGGTATCTTTTGCCGACCAATCTTGATTAGCTTGCATGGCATAAAAAGCCCCTCTCACGTTAACACCACGCCTAGAAACACTCACGAGCTCATCGTCAATTCCAGATGATTTGGCAAATGTGAAGATTGCAAAATCGACATGGCTCTGGGATTTAGCAATTTGTTTCATGATCTCCATTTCGGGATTATGATCTGGAGCAAAGAGTGTCTTAACCCTAACGCCAGACACCTCTATCTCCTTTGGTCTTCTATCGTGCCCAATATTAAATTTTCCAAAATGTCCATTTCTAATTTCCTTAAATTCATCATTATAGCTTTTTGTAACTTTTTCATCGTGAACAATAATAATATGGTTGAGGTTCTTTTCGACACCATTATCAGTAAAATTTGTCGACCCAGTCAGAACAGAAGTATTATCTCTTGTTATAAATTTTTGATGGAAAATCTTAGGATTAAAGTCCGAATTCACACGAATTTTTGATCTTAAAATAGCATTGTACAACTCTCGATTAACTTCATAAGTAGAGCCTTTGGATTTAAAGGGATCTGGTCCTGTCTTTTTGGAGATAAGATAATCAGCTTCTAGTACCACCCGTATCCTAACTTTCCTTGATTTTGCCCTGATGATGGCTTTCGCAATGTCAACATTATCAATTTCTTGTACGGCAATGTTCAAGTTCTTTTGAGCGCCATCAATGAAGTCGATTATTGGAGTGAGAAGATTGTCGGGGCTACCTATTTGGGAGGGTCCCATATAGATTTCAATATTTCCTATTTTTTTTGGCATAGCAAAACATATAACGTTAAGGTTTTGCTATTAATGGTTCTTTTAAAGGGTATCACTAAGATAGAAAACTTATTTGGTTTTGTGAAATGCTTTTATTCCTGTACACACAGAACTTTTGTCTGTATTGAACCATTGCAATATTTAGGCAAAAAAGCCTCTTCTCACTTCAAAAGTAAACGTCAATACCGAATGTATGGATTGCATAAATTTGTGTATTTTAAGGGCTATAAATAATAACGTTGCAGTTTTAGAAAGGCTACAGATTCAAAAGTTTTTAATTCCAATTATGACCCAAATCAAGGTTTTAGTCCAAGGTTACGCCATACCGCTCGATAAAGGCTGGAAAGCCAGTTCAACCGTTTGCTTGATTACAACAGGTGATAAAAAGATTATCACTGATCCCGGATGTAATCGAGAAGCCTTATTACAAGCCTTAAGCGCTGAACAATTACAAACAAATGATATCGATTATGTGTTCTTATCCCACTATCATCCAGATCATATATTATTGGCAGGTATTTTTGAAAACGCCAAGTACATCACTTATGATGCCGATTTAATGTATGAGAAAGACCTTATGACAGAATTTAATAAGCACGTTCTAGGTAACGACATTGAAATTGTCCATACACCAGGGCATGTTAAACAGCACCTTTCATTAATTGTGAATACGCCGAAAGGTAAGGTTGCCGTTGCTGGAGATGTCGTTTGGTGGCTTGATACGGAAGAACAACAATTTAACCTTCATCAACCAGACCATATGCAAGCCATTGATATGGATATGCAGGCTTTGGTCGAGAGTCGAAAACTACTTTTAAAACATGCAGATTATATCATCCCTGGCCATGGGAAACTATTTAAAGTTGATAAAAACATACTGAATGATGAAAACTAGTTGGTTTTGAAATGTCCTCTGTTTTTATTGCTTGCCGTATGGTATCCTTCAAAGCATTTTCTTTAGACATGATCTCATAATATCGGTGGAAATAGCCTATTTTTAATCTTTACAAGATTTTGTCATCACTCATATGTTATCAAAGTTTTATTTAAAGTCCTCTTCTCTATCCAACACGATTTTTATTTGTGTGATTATCTCTGTCTTGTGCGGGTGTTTGGTCTTTATAGCCCATTATCAAAATATACTTATCGATAAATTAGAATTTAGTGAGGAATTGATTAACACCAATAATGCGTCTTTTAATTACTTCTTGTCTAATTACAGCACCTTAGATGAAGAAAATAATACCATCGATATTTTTAATACTGGTATTACGACGACGGGAATCAAGAAAAAATGGGGGTTTTATGACGTATTGATTTGTACCACGGGCTTTAAGACCGATACGATTGTTAAGTCCGCCTTAATAGGAAAATCTTCTGATAGCAATGACAAATTAGCGCTTTACGTTACCGATTATGACAATATACTGAAACTATCGGGAAAGTCATCGATCATAGGCGACATTAAAGTGCCTAAAGGTGCTACAGAGCGTGGTTATATCGATAACAAAATCAAGACCTCTTTAACCATCAAAGGAACTACTCTAAAATCTGAAGATGTACTTCCCAAGATATCGGATGTTTTAGACTATGGCTTATTTGACACCGAAATGCAATCCTTAAGTGACTTCAATTCAAGGTCAATTTTTAATGAATTTAGTAAGCCGACCTTAGTCATTAATGTCTCTGACAATACCACAATAGAGGAACTGGAATTAAAAGGCAATATTATTTTATTTTCCAAAAACCCAATGGACATAGAAACATCAAATACTATAGAGGACATTTTGGTCATTGCCCCATCAGTTGTCATCGCGCCCAACTTTACTGGCAATCTTCAGATCATCTCCGAAGAACATGTTGAGATCAATAATGGTGCATTATTAAAATATCCATCGAGCATTTATGTAGAGAACGATATCGATTCTATAAGTGTTAGCATAAAAAAGGATGCTAAAATCGCAGGTGGAATTGTGATTAATGGCAACACCTACAGCGGCTCCTTAAAACGACATTTGTCCATCGCGCCCGATTCGCAGATTATTGGTGACGTGTATTGCTATGGTGAAACACAATTGGAAGGCGAAATTACAGGCACGGTGTATTCCGACCGTTTTGTTTTAAAGACCAAATCCTCAGAATACGAAAACATGATTCAAAATTGTAATATCGACAGCGAGCGTTTACCCAAAAATTTTGTTAGATTACCATTGTTTAATACTGAGAACTCCAGATATGAAGTTATCAAAGAATTCTAAGTCTCTAAAAGCCAACTCTCTTGTAGAATCGGTGATTGCTATCGCTATTATTTCGATATGCATTTTGGTCGCTTTTTTGGTTTATATCAATGTCATTAAGCAAAACAAATCCGTGCTTAGTTACAATGCAAAACATCAGGTGGAGGAGTTGTATCAGCAATCTATGGCCGACCAAGACTTTGAGAATGAGGATTACGTCTATAAGGATTACAGAATTGAAAAACAGGTTACTATTTTAGAAAAGGAGCATATTATTCGTTTCGATTTTAAAATCAAAACAGGCAACAAAACACATACCATCCCTAAAGTAGCACCCTTGTATTTAGATGAAAAGAATTAGTGCATTTACAATGTTAGAGGCCTTAATAAGCCTTATTTTAACAGGTATTATCATTGCCTTAAGCTATTCATTATATACATTGATTAATAAACAAATGGCGATTTTTGAAAAAGAAAACACTGAGATCATTAATTACAACCTTTTCAATACCACCTTACTACTGGATATTAACCAATCTACAACGTGCAACTTTAGTGAAGGCCAATTGATCCTCAACAACTATTTAAAACCCGATGTGATTTACAACTTTAACAAAACGGTTATTACACGAACGGTTGAAGGTATTAATAGCGACACCTTCAAAATCAATATCTTAAGTAAAACGTTCTCAGCGGCTGCAACGCGCCAACCACCGCAATTAACTGTAGCCTTTAAATTGCTCAATGATACTATCAGTGCCCATTACTTTTTAAAGCAACCTCCCAACACCATCATTAATAAACAATTGTTCCATGAAGATTGATGTCAGTCGATACGAAACCTCCAAACCCAAGATCAAATCCAAAACGGATTTTAGTTTTGAAGGCCTTAGTCTAAAGCGCTTCTCAGATAAACAAAAAGAAGCTTTTTACCGAGAGTTTGCCACCTTGATATCCTCCGGTATTGACTTTAATCAGGCCATACAATTGTTGACCGAGCAGCAAAAGTCGAAGCACATAAAACAGATCTACGAAGCCATTAATACCGATGTGGTAAAGGGAAAGACCTTGCACGAAGCGGTTAAGGCCCATAAGTCCTTTAGCCCTTATGAATATTACAGTATTAAAATCGGGGAAGAAACGCGACGACTGCCCGAAGTTTTTAAACAATTGGAAACCTACTTTTCAAGAAAGATCGGTATGAAACGCCAGGTGGTATCTGTACTCGCCTATCCTGTATTTGTACTCATCATCACTTTTGCGGTGCTCTATTTTATGCTCAACTATGTAGTGCCTATGTTCGCCACGGTATTTCAGCAGTTTGGTAAGGACTTGCCGTCCATCACCCAATTTGTTGTGAATCTTTCCAAACACTTTAATACCATAGCCATAGTCTTTCTCGGGTTGGTATTAGTCGGTATTATCGGTCACAGACTTTTAAAAACCAACGACACTTACAGAAGTTTTACAGCGCAATTACTACTAAAATTACCCTTCTTTGGCAAATTACTTAAAAAGGTGTATTTGGCGCGGTTTTGCCAGTCTTTAAGTTTATTATTATCGGCCAAAACGCCTTTAATAACGGCCTTGGATCTTACCGAAAAGATGATTTCCTTTTATCCCCTTAAAAGAGCTTTGATCGGCGCCAAAGACGATGTTTTAAAAGGAGAGAGCTTAGCCAATAGCTTAAAGAAATATTCCTTTTTTGAGCAAAAAATTATCTCTTTAACCATTATAGGCGAACAGGTGAATGAACTTGATAAAATGTATAACGGACTCGCTGATCAGTACAATAAAGACATTGAGCATTCTACCAAAATGATTGGTACAATTTTAGAGCCTGTAATGATTATTTTCATAGGTGGTGTTGTGGGCTTTATTATGATTGCGATGTACTCCCCTATTTTTAATTTAAGTCAGATTTTGGAGCGGTAGGTATCACTACATTTGGGTATATCCTATTATTTAAAAAACTATGATTGAGCTTTTTATAAAAAGAGCTCACCACTACAACTTAAATTTTGTGCTTGGTTGATCATTTATTTGGAACGCCATATACTTCGACCCTTCGACTACCTTGTCCTTCGAAGAAGACTTTGAGAGGTGCTGTACTCAGAACAGGAAATCATGTACCAGAGAGGCAAAATGCATTTTTGAGTCATCCTTCTAAGTCAAAGTATGTGCAGTTGTTTTATTGCATGGCTGCAAGTCCATGCATGATGCTATCTGCGTCTAGGTTAGCGCTATCGGGATTATCTATATTTATTAGGCAAATAATAATACTTGCCTTTAGTTTTTACAAAAAATAAATTACTTACTAAGATTCTAATAAAGTATAATGAAACAGAATTCTCCGCGTTAAGATTTATTGTTTTGCCATCATTAGACTCAATTATTACATGCTTAATAAGAGGAAACTCTTTAATCTCACCATCAATCATATAAAACTGTTTTGGCTTATTTACTTTTTTAATCTCGCCCAACATCAATGACTCTATTTTACCATTTTTCAATGATAAAACCCTTTGATTAGTGATTATTGAACGGTAGGAAGTAGTTTTATATTGAAATACAATTATTTCACCTTCAAGAAAATCAAAATATTCTGACTTATTAATCCCTGACGAATTTACAAATAATATCTCGCAATTATCCGAATCAAACCACTCTGAAAAGTCACCTGACACAGAGGCTAATGATACTTCTACAATTGTTTCTAGTCTAAAATCAAGCATAATTATTCTATTCCATTATCTTAGTCCAAATAACATTAGTACCACTAGTACCCTCAATAACTTTGAAATCAAAACCTAGTTTTTCTGCTATTTCTTTACCTATTTTAGGATCTTTCAAATCTTTATTAGTAACAGTAGTAAACATTATTGTTGCCTGTTCCGATTTAGATTTTTTTGCAGCTTTTTCCAAAAGATCGGTAACGCTCCTCAAAGCACCTTTAATACCGTTATTGTGTATATCAGATATGTGGAAGAAAGCGTTTGAATCTGTAATTTCAAAAAATCCATCTAAACTAACATTATCAATTAAACTATCGTCTAACAGACCCTTACCCTTTTTTGATAATAAATCAGCGATATTATCACAGTTAGTATTATGAACTAGTACATTTTTATTAGAAACATAATACGTATGAAAATCTGCAACCTCAAAATTAAATACTTTGTATTCGCCTTTATGGTAAGTTATATTATCTATTAAAACTTCTTTACCATTATAAAGGGTCAGCTTATCGCCAATTTTGATGTCTTTTACTTCTATCCATTTACCACCAATAAAGAATGGGTGGTCTTTGGTAGCTTCAATAACTTCCTTTCCAAAGTAAATTTTGTAAACATGGTCTCTAGTATAACTAAAGATATTAGTTACAGGTTTAAGATCTAATTTTTGTGTTTTATCATCATAAGCCCAAACTAAATCACCAACTTTTATATCCTCAATATTTTTGTAATCATCATCAGTTAGAACTTCAGTTCCCGCCACAAAACAACCACAAGGGTTATGCTTCATAAACTTTTGAAGCGCTTCTTCGCCTAACTTTATATACCCATCACCGTGTTTAACTACGACTTTAAACCCTTTGCCAAGCCATTTAGCAATTGGTACGACAGAGGCTATTTCCATTGCAATCTGACCTGGTGTTGGTGTATTACCTTCTATATCTTGACCTGTAACAAGGATATGTGCTAGATTAACAGGAAGTACTATATCTGCTACGTTGAGTAAATCTTTTTTAACTTTTATCGCATTTTCAACGTGCGTATTCCATTTTTTATCTGCTAATTCTTGTCTTCTTTGAAAAGCATCAGCCTGCTTTTGATCACCAAAATTTACACTTGAGATTTCTTTTGAGCTTAAAATACCTAACCATTCAAGTAATGAATTTTTTGATTTTGATTTATAAGTTTCGTATGGATCCGTATCCCTATCATTAGGTGCCTCCTCAAGACCGTCTAAGTCTTTAAATTTAATAGGTTTGTTACCAGCATATTGATATGGGGTAAACCATGGGTAGTTAGAAGTTAGAGGATCCATAGATAAAAACTTACCTAACCTAGGATCATAAATCCTAAACCCATAATCAACTTGTAAACCTTCCCCTTTGACTTCATCGTCTTTCTCCTTACCATTAAACCCATAACGGTATGTATCTGTTGAGCCATGGCGGTTTGGCATTAGCATTCCGAAGGGATAGTAATCCTATTTCTATCTAAAGCTTATATATAAAAGAACGTCTTATGATGCCATAAATCAGAAAATGACAACATTTGGTGAAAATAGCGATTTTTTCTTTGTTAAAAAAGACATTATTTTCGCACAAATATGTTAACTTTCGGTTAATATTTAGTAGTGTATTTTTTTCTACTTTGTCGGTTAATAATTTTTTAAGAATGGTTAAGCATAAAAATTTAAGAACGGGGAAAAAGGGTTATGTAAAAGCATATTCGTTGCAAGAAATACTTGTAGTATTATGCATTATTGGAATTCTTATTTATTTAGTAGTACCCAATCAAACCTCTATTGTAACATCAGCAAAATCTATAGAAGCTCAGAATATGCTGAGTATGATTCATGGTTTGCAAAAAAGTCATTTTTACAGATACTCACGCTATACGGCAGATTTTGACGAGCTGGGCTTTGAGCATGAACTCACCATAGATAAAGGTGGGCAAGCCGTCTATAAAATAGAAGTCATTGAGGCCTCCATGAATACCTTTAAGGCCACGGCTACCTCCTTGCAGGATTTTGATGGTGATGGTAATTACAATACTTGGGAAATCAACCACGACCGAGTTTTGAAGGAAATTGTGAGGGATTAGTATGGCATTAACCGTGGCATACATATGTCTTTGTATCATTTTACTTATCATTATCGTTCAAGACCTTAAATACAGAGCTATACATATGAGTCTACCATTACTTTTAGTAATTGTGGCCTTGGCTATAAACTATTTAGATTTTAAGCTGAATTTTACACATATGCTTTATAATGTTCTGTTTGTGGGCTTAAATATTTTAGGACTGTTCCTGTATTTTTCAATAAAGGAAAAGCGCCTTTATAATCCAGTTGACACGATGCTTGGCCTGGGGGATATCTTATTTTTCTTAGCCATCACTCCCTTATTTAGTTTACAGGCATTCATTTTGTTTTTTGTGTCAGGTCTCATATTTTCACTCGGTATACATTTGATAACGAATATGTTCAAAACCATTGAGACTATTCCACTTGCGGGTTACCTATCCATTTTTCTCGGCCTTAACTTAGGCCTCAAGTTCCTTTTTAAAATTGAAATTCCAACATTATAGTGCCCACACAACATATAGACCATATCGATATTAACGTAGAGCTGCAGCAAAGTATTAATGCTGATCTGGCCAATCATTTTAAGATCATCCCTAAATCCATATCTAAGGATGAATTGACATTTTATATGGACGAAGAAGGCGCTGGTAATTCAAAAGCCATACAAAGCGAGTTGGAGCTTATTCTAAACAAAAAGGTGGTATTGGAACTTAAGGACAGCCTGTCGGTAAAAAAAGCACTGTCTATATATTATCGTGCCAATAACCGTAACACCAGATCTGTATCGTTTTCAAATAATTTTTTAGAAGAGTTGATTTTTGAGGCTAGGGATATCAGCGCCAGTGATATTCATATAGAAGTTTATGAAAAGGATGCTAGGGTGAGACTGAGAATTGATGGGCTTCTGATAGAAAAGAACACCATAAAAAAGGAAAATTACCTCGAACTCATTAATCAAATTAAAATTAAGTCTAACCTCGACATTACAGAGAAACGCTTACCACAAGATGGCAGAATCGAATATGAAGATTTTGACATCAGGGTATCCATCCTTCCGACGCACTATGGTGAAAAGGTAGTGATGCGTATTCTGGGTAGAAATGCTTCGAGCCTGGATATTAATCAATTAGGATTTGAAGATAAAGACTTACAGCTTTATCTCGAAGCGGTTAGAAAGACCAATGGTATCATTTTAATTAGTGGCCCTACCGGATCTGGAAAAACCACCACCCTTTATGCCACATTAAAACATTTAAACAATATAAAACGCAATATTGTTACTGTTGAGGATCCTATTGAATATACATTAAAAGGAATCAATCAGGTGCAACTCAAGGAGGATATAGGGCTAACCTTTACTTCTGCACTGCGATCATTTTTAAGACAAGATCCCGATATCATTATGTTAGGTGAAATCAGGGATGCCCAAACGGCACAAATGGCCATAAGAGCGTCTCTTACAGGGCATCTCGTGTTATCTACTATTCATACCAATTCGTCCATAGGAACGATCTCTAGGCTATTGGATATGGGCGTTCCAGGGTTTTTAATTGCTGAAACCATTAATCTATCGGTGGCACAACGTTTATTGAGGCTTTTGTGCGATTCTTGTAAAAAGGAAGTTCAGGTAAATCCTGAAGATTTCCCCAGAAATTTCAAGTTTCCTCAATCTTTAAAGACGCATTATGCACCGGTAGGATGTGATCAATGTTTCCATACGGGATATAAAGGTCGGAAAGCGATTTACGAAATTTTACCGATTTCCTTAGAGGTTGCTGATGCTATAAAATCCAATACCATTGAAAACTCAGATTTTATAAAAAACGAAAAACTCGCGGATAAAGCTTTTAAGGTGTTTGCAAACGGTATGACATCTTTGGACGAGATCTACCCCATTCTTATTAATTCATAGTTTATGGTTAGAAAATGTATTATTTCAATAGCAGTTGTAGGGATGTTGCAATTTGGGTTTGCCCAAAGCAGCATAGAAACCTTTAATGCAAAAATTGAAGAATTATCAAAGACCAAAGAAAGCTTAAACGAAAGTATTCGGATTGATCTTACTGGATTAACACTTTACGATTTTTTATCGACGCTAGCGGAAGAACACCAATTAAATGTAAGTATTGATCCTGAGCTGACGGATATTGTGCGAAGTAATTTCTTTGATGTGAGCGTGAAAGACGTTTTTAGATTTTTGATTGATAAGTACGATTTGGATGTTAGTGTCAGCAATAATATTATCATCTTTAATAAAAAGAAAGAAGTTGTTGTAGAGGAAAAACCTGAGCCCTTAAAGGCCATAGATGTAAGCTATAATGATGCAAACAATTTTTTATCTGTAAAATTGAAAAATGATTCCTTACCAAGAGTAGCTCAGGCCATAACCGATGCCTCTGGAAAAAATGTGATATTGGCACCAGATATAAAGGATCAAAAAGTATCTTCCTACATTCTCAATAGACCCTTTCACCAAGTCATGGAAATGATGTCTAAGTCCAATGGTTTGTCCTTAACAGTTGATGACAATGAGAACTATTTTTTAAATAAGGACATAACACCCAAAGAAGTCCCTGCTAATAACCAAGGGAACAGAAGGGGTACATCAAGACAACAGACGAGGGGTAATACGGATAACGGTGGTGACTTTGAGATGCAATTAACCAGTTCAGGATTTTTATCCATTAGAGCATATGAAGCCGATGCTGCAGCAATGATTATAGAAGCTGCAGATCAGCTAAATATCAGCGTTTCTATGTATGACACCCCCGAAGGCATCGCCACAACACTAATTGCTCAAGGCATTACTTTCGATCAACTTTTAGACCATCTGTTTACTGGGGAGAATTACACTTATAAGATTGTAGATGGCGTTTATCTTATAGGACAGCATGATACTAAGGGCTTAAGAACTACTGAGTTGGTCCAGTTAGAAAACCGAACCATAGAGACCGTACTGGCCTCCCTTCCTGCTACCATAACCCAAAATTTAGAGGTCAAAGAGTTTTTAGAGCTCAATGGATTTGTGGTTTCCGGCTCTAGAACCCATATACAAGAGTTTAAGGATTACATCAGGGAAATTGATCGGGTAGTCCCTGTCATTCAAATAGAAGTCATCATCGTCCAATATCAAAAGTCTTATGAAATCCAAACAGGGATCCAAGCTGGGTTGGATGACCAAACCAGAACCACTTCTGGTGTTTTATATCCCTCTACCAATGTTTCGCTAAATGCAAATTCCGTGAATAATCTTATAGATGCATTTAATGGATTGGGCATCATTAATTTGGGAAAAGTTACTGAGCAGTTCTATTTAAATCTTAGCTTTTTAGAGAATAACTCATTGATAAAACTTTCATCCACTCCAAAGCTGGTCACCTTGAACGGACATGAAGCCAACTCAACTATTGGAGAAACAAACTATTATTTTGAACAAAATAACCAACTACTAACTAGTAATGTAACCACCGATATATTACAATCAGGAACCTGGAAATCTACCGAGGCCAATCTTAGTATCAATATTAAGCCTTTCGTCTCTAAGGACGAAACGGTGACCTTAGATATTGTAGTAGAACGCAGTTCTTTTTTAGGAAGGGTTGCAGAGACTGCTCCTCCAGGAAAGGCTACCCAAAAGTTTGAGACCTTAATTAGTGTGAAAAATAACGAGATGATTTTATTGGGTGGATTAGAAGAACTAGAAAATGAAAACTCAGGAACAGGTGTCCCATTTTTCTCAAGAATTCCACCTTTTAGCTGGTTTACGAGTGGAAGACGCAAACGAAAAGAAAAATCTAAACTTCATATTTTTATTAAACCAACAGTAACCTATTAGTATAATGATAAAAAAGCTCATAAATACTATAAAGGAATCCAAGACCTTTTATGTTTTGGGTGTAAATACTAATGACGGCACTGCCGATTACCATCTCATGGAGTTCCTTTTTAAAGATCAGGAAATCCATATTTTAAACCGACAAAACTTCTCTAAACTCGATGCTTCCACCTCAAAATACCTTAAGAAAAACTATCCTATTATCGTCCATATAGATGGAGATACGGTGATTTCTAAGGATGTACAACACACAGTTGGTTATAGAAATGGTTTAATTTTTAAGTCCAATCCAGATGACTTTTATTTTTATGAGTACCATCAGGACCAAAGTATCTTTGCGTCCCTAACCAGAAAAGCGGCCATTACCGAGTTATTGGCACAGATCAATGCCTTAGACCGCTACGTGGTCCATATGGCATTAGGCCCTTTTGTGCTCATCAATCTGCAGCTAGCCTTAAAAAACGAATCCGTTTTGGCAGGTCATAATTATGAGATAACACTTGAGAATGGCTCCATAGTATCTTATGAAAAGAAAACAGAGATAAACACCACATACGCGATTGGAAATGATATGATCAATGAGAGGGAAACGGTTCTTTTGGCATCATTAATTGATTATTTATATCCAAATACGCAGATTAAAACAGAGGATGAACATTTGAGCTTTAACAGAGAACAGCACAAATACAAAAGGTATTTTAAGATTTATGGAGCAGCCGTGTTGGCCATAATCATGGTCGCCTTGTTTTTAAGCCATTTTCTCCTACAGCATCAAGTCAAGGAACTCGCCGAAAAAGAATCCTTGATGTCATTATCAAACCAATCATTAGTGCAACTCAATACCTTAAAAGAGGAACGTGTTCTAAAAGAAAAGGTATTGATGTCTAGCGGTGTAATCGATAAAAACTATGCGGTGCGCTATTTCAGTGATATTGGTAAGTCGGTACCTTCGACAATTTCATTGGATCTTATTAAACTTAAACAACCCACTAGAAAGATAAAACCAGACGAAAAAATAAGCTTTCATCTAAATCGCATAGAAATTGGGGGCTATACGACCTCTGATAGCACATTTAATACTTGGGTGAAAGACTTAAAGCGAATAGCATGGGTAAAAGATCTAGAAATTACCAAGTACAGGGAAGATTCAAAATCAGAAAATGAATTCTTAATTCAAATCACACTCTGATGTTTAAGAACATTACATATAAAAAAAAGTTTCTTTTTATTATTGTGGGCTTCGTCATACTTCTTATGGCGGCTTATAAAAAGAATTTTAAGAGCATCTTTGAAATCAGAAGTCAACTGAGCAATATCAATAAGAAATTAAATACCGTCGATGGGTCTTATCAACAGATTTATTTTCTTAAAAATGAAATTGCCCAGTTAAATGACCTTATTGGTGGGCAAACCAAAGATCCCGAACTGGTGCAAGAACTCATATTAGACTTTGTGACTAGCACCGACTTTGATATTAACATTCACGATATCGAGGACACACATGTCTTTAGTGATGATGAGTTCACTATTTATACTAATGTCTTACAGGTCGAAGGGGATTACAACACGCTGCTGAAGTTGTTACATGCTGTTGAAAAGGACTTTACGGCCTCCAAAGTGGTTTGCTCGGAATTTTATACCGAAAAAAATTATAGAACGTCTTCAAAAAAACTCTTTCTCAAGTTAATTTTACAGAATTATGAAAAAAATATTTAAGTTACTTTGCTTTTTATTAATCGTAGTCATTTACAGTTGCGATGACATTCTAGAAGAGGATATTACTGGCGATACCGTACAAATCGCGTCACCTGCAGAAGGACAGGTTGTAGTGGGAAATACGGTGCAATTTTTATGGCAAAATCTTGACGGGGCCGATAACTACAGGGTGCAGGTTTTGGATCAAAATCAGACGCTCGCATTAGATTCTTTGGTGTCTCAAAATCTATTAGAATATAACTTAAATGAAGGGAGTTATCAATGGCGTGTTAAGGGTGAAAATTTCGCTTACGAAACAGAATTTACATTTCCCGTCAATTTTACTGTAGAAGTTTCGGATGATCTTACTAATCAAAGTGTACTCCTTTCAACACCCTCAGATGAACTCTATACCAATGACACAAACATCACATTTACTTGGAATACGTTGAGCAGCGTGGACTCTTATACTTCAGAAGTCGTAAAAAGCAACAATGGAGAAACGACCATATATCAGGAAGCCGGTATTACGACAACAAGTTTTAATATAGACGCTGCCCTATTTGATGTCGATGCCGAGTACATTTGGAAAGTCAAAGGTGTAAATACCACTTCTGAAACCACTTTTTCGGAACGATCACTCTTTATAGACAGAGTAGCTCCTAATATACCCACCTTGAATACTCCAGATGATAATATTACAAGTACTACCGAAGTCACCTTTAATTGGACCAATGGCACGGATACGGGCAATATCCAATCGACTGTGACAAACACTATAGAAATTGCATCCGATATTAACTTTAGTTCCTTATTATTTTCGGATGACACCCAAAATAACACCTATCAGTATACTTTTTCAAATACAGGAGTATATTATTGGAGGGTAAGAGCCTATGACCAGGCCGGGAATCAAAGTGACAATAGTATAACACGAACCTTGACGATAGAATAATGCAAAAGAAAACCATAAATGCTCTACTCATTACACTTTGTGTGGTTATTTATGGGGCCATATTCTTTAAAGCCTTCATAAAAAAAGAGGTGGTCAATACAAGTCCAACAGGCATTGATAACTTTGTCAGTGTGGATTTAGATATGGGAACTACCAAGGACTCGGTAGAATTATTTTTTCCAAAGCGAAGCCCTTTTGGTGAGCCTCGTAAGGCGACTCCTCTAAGGACAGAAAAGATAGTACCTAAAAAAAAGGTTAGTAAAAGCCCTACATATTCAAAAACAATTTGGCCCAGCGTAATTTATCACGGTTTTATAAAGAATAGACTAAGCAGTAAACGGCTTATTGCTATTACTGTGAATAATAAAATGTACAAAATAAGAGAGTCTGAGACTATAGGGGATATGAAGATAAAGACCGTATATAGCGACTCTATTAGCGTTGAGTACAATAACGAGGTTAAGACATTCTATAAAAAAAGCTAAAAACCGTAAATTTTAGAACCTTGAGACCACAACCTTAACATTTTTTTAACAATAAATAAATGTTAAGGTTTCTTTAACAGTATTTTTATTACTAAATTTATAGTGTAAATAATCCCATCCCTTACGTTAATTTTATATTATAAGCTATGAGCATGTCTTGTGCTCGTACGGCCAATATATTGCCTATGATTAAGCTATTCTATTCATATGATGAGCGTCTTAAAACGGTAAGTGTTACTAGCGAAACTATAAAATTAGTCTACAATGATATTCCATTTAGACATGGTATTATTGAATTTAACTTTGAAGAGCAACCCCTAAACTATAACTAATGAGAAAAATGTGTTTACGAACAGGCTTGTTAATCATCACCCTATTGCTTCCAATTTTTGGAGAAGCACAGCAACAGCCAGATGCTAATGTAAATTTGGCACTTTCAGTAGATGCCACTTTGAGTGGAAGTGTTCCAGTTGGTACTGGCAGGGGAACACCTTTAGATATTCTATATGATCCATCAATTGGTAATTATGCGTCGGTAACGCAGTTTAATGAATATGGTGTCGCAGTAAGCGAAGATCTTGGTACTCCAACAATTGGAAATGGATTAAATTGGCAAGTGACTTGGACTACAGCCAAACAAATAAATTATATAACATTTGGGGGAACTTACCCCAATCAGCCCCAACCCAATACGGCATGGAGAATAAGCTATCGAAATAATGCTGTATGGACCATAATTGAAGAAGGTACAGGAGGCTGGATAGATAGCGGTATTTATGTCTGGGATATAACCGATCAGCAGCCTATTACAGCGGACGCCATTAAAGTAGAACTTTACAGTGATGGTGTCAACAATTTAATAAGTATCCACTTAAGAGGTCGAGGTGGCGATTCTACCTATGGTGACGACAGCGCTACCTTACCAAAGGCGACGTTAATCCAATTGTTACCATATGGTAGTAATAATAATCAAAATTGTGCGTGTTGGGGCATTAATAATAGTAACGATATTTTCTACGATACCAACAATGTCGGTATTGGCACCAATACCCCGAGTGAGAAATTGGAAGTTGTGGGAGCCATTAAATCAGAAACACTTGTTGTTGATCCACCATCGGATGGAATAATTGCTCAATTTGGCGACCCTATACCCGCAAATCCAGGAAGAAGAAATTTTGATTTTGTGAGTTATCAAGGAGCAAGTGACCCCAGCTTAGAGTTGTCCATGTTTGATAATAATTTTAGCAATAGATTTGTGGTAAGAGCTAAAAGTGATACCGAGTGGATTGGACTAAAAGATGCCCAGAACGCGGAAGTTTTTAAAGTGGCGAGAGATCCAAGCCTAGGCTCTTTAATTCACCTACCAAAATCGGATTCAAGGGTAGTCATAGGAGGGTTTGGCGGTTATTTATTTTCAGATGGACATAAACTTGTCGTTAAGGATGGCAGTGCCATGATTGAAGGCAATATCCTAACTAATAATAAGATAGGCGTTGGGGTCAGCGCTGCAGAGATTCCAAACGAATATCATTTGGCTGTCAATGGGAAAATCATAAGCGAAGAGGTTAAAGTGAAGTTGTTTGCTTCAGGCTGGCCAGATTATGTCTTCTCTAAAGATTACCGATTATTATCCCTTCAAGACTTGGAGCAGTATATAAACCTTAAAGGTCACTTACCAAATATTCCAAGTGCACAAGATGTTGAGAAAAATGGAGTTTTACTTGGCGACATGAACTCGAAGCTGTTGGAAAAGGTAGAAGAGTTAACGCTGTACACCATTCAGCAGCAAAAAGAAATCAAACAGCAACAAAAAGCGATAGAACAACAAGTCCAAAAAAATAAAGCATTGGAAGAGCGCCTTGTAAAATTAGAACAATTGATGACTAAGTCTAATTAAAAGTATATCAACGGATCTAATTTTCAATAAAAACAGATAAATTTTTGAAACATGAAACATATAATTTTAGCCATGTTATTCACCCTCGTCATTGGTGTTGAGGCGCAGACCGGAACTACCAACTATGGTACGAATTCTGGAACACAAGGAACTAATAGTGCTTACTTTGGCGTTAATGCCGGGGTATTGGCTTCCGGTGATTATAATACATTTTTAGGATATAATGTAGGGTCTAGTACAACTACTGGAGGTAGTAATGTATTTATTGGCGGAAATACAGGGATAAATAATACCACAGGAAATAGTAATGTATTTAACGGACGCGCTTCTGGTTATAATAATACGACTGGGAGTAGTAACGTGTTTTCGGGTGCATTTTCGGGCTTTGAGAATACAACTGGAGGTAGCAATGTGTTTACTGGTTATCAGGCTGGAAGAAACAATACAACAGGGCTAAGAAACGTATTTCAAGGTAGAAGCTCTGGTTTTTCTAATACAGAAGGCGATTATAACGTCTTTTTAGGAGCTGATTCAGGATATGATAACACTACTGGAGACTATAACGTCTTTTTAGGAGCGGAGTCAGGAGCTAACAACACGGAAGGACAATATAATGTATTCACGGGTTATAGAGCTGGTATTACTAATACAACAGGTATACAAAATGTATTTACTGGCGGAAGAGCTGGATTTTATAACACTACAGGCGCGAATAACGTTTTTATAGGAAATCTTGCAGGTTTTAATAATACGGAAGGCTCTTCTAATGTCTTTTTAGGCGCCGGATCGGGATCTGAAAATACAACTGGTACGCTCAATGTTTTTTTGGGAAATAATTCAGGTGACGCCAATACCACTGGTAGTAAAAATGTTTTTTTAGGGAGTGGCTCAGGTGGTGCTAATTTGACTGGAGAACAGAATGTGTTTATTGGATATACAGCAGGTTATGATAATACAACAGGAGTTTATAATGTATTTAATGGCTCTAGAGCAGGAGCACATAATACCACGGGAAGTCGCAATAATTTTGTAGGTTTTGAATCTGGACTATGGAATACAACAGGTGAAAATAATGTTTTCGATGGTTATAAGTCAGGTAGAAACAATACCGAAGGATCACATAACGTATTTAATGGTTATACATCAGGTAACGATAATACCACTGGAAGTCATAATACCTTCTTAGGTAATACCTCAGGGAGTAATAATACCACTGGCAGTAATAATGTTTTTGTAGGGAGCGGTTCAGGTAATCAGAACTTAACAGGCGTGAATAATGTGTTTACTGGGGTTTTATCAGGCTATAGTAATACAATAGGTGCAAGTAATATTTTCACCGGGCATCAGGCAGGCAGAAAAAATACCACAGGCAGTAATAATGTTTTTGTTGGCCAATCCGCAGGTTATAATAATGTTAGTGGTAGCAACAATTTATTTTTGGGCTATAATGCTGGCTTGAGCGAAACGGGGAGCAACAAACTCTATATAGAGAACTCCAATACTACCAACCCGCTCATATGGGGTGATTTTGAAAATGATTTGGTCAATATTAATGGACAACTAGGCATTGGCACCAATACACCCAGTGAGGCCTTAGACGTTATCGGAACAATTAAATCGGAAGTGCTTATTGTTGATCGACCAGTTGATGGGGCGCTTGCACAATTTGGCGACCCTATACCTGCAAATCCATCGAGAAGAAATTTTGATTTTATTAGTTATCAAGGGGCGAGTAACCCTCTTCTGGAATTCTCCATGTTCGATAATAATTATAGCAACAGATTTAGGATAATGGCTTATGGTGATAAAGAGTGGATAGAGTTAAATGACGCTCAGGATGTTCAAGTTTTTAAAGTGGCAGGAGATCCGAGTTTAGGGGCTTTTATCCATATGCCAAAATCGAACTCAAGAGTTGTCATAGGAGGATATGGCGATTATTTGTCTTCAGATGGCCACAAACTCGTGGTTAAGGATGGAAGTGCCATGATTGAAGGTAATATATTAACCAACAATAAGATAGGTGTTGGTGTAACTGCTGCCGAAATTCCAAATGACTATCATTTGGCAGTAAAAGGTAAAATGATTAGTGAAGAAGTTAAGGTGCAATTGCAAGGAAGTTGGCCAGATTATGTCTTTGCATCGGACTACAACCTACTTTCTTTACAAGAATTAGAGCAATACATAACGGTTCAAGGCCATTTACCAAATATTCCGACACAAAGTGAGATCAAAAAGGATGGTTTGCTATTAGGAGATATGAATGCAAAGCTTTTAGAAAAGATAGAAGAACTAACACTCTATACGATTCAGCAAGAGAAAGAAATTGAAGCACAAAACAAGAAAAATGAAGCATTGACAAACTATGTCAAAAAGCAACAAAAAGCAATAGAACAACAAGCACAAAAAAATAAAGCTTTGGAAGAACGACTCGCAAAATTGGAAAAGTTAATGGCTAGGGCCAATTAGTAAGGATGTCAGCAGATTGAGTTTTCAATAAAACTTATAAATTTTAACATATGAAGTATATAGCTTTTGTAATCTTATTAACCTTTTCAATTGGTGTCAAAGCACAGTCGGGTGTTACCAATTACGGCACAAATTCTGGAACTCAAGGGGATTATAGTACTTACCTTGGTGAAGATGCTGGTATGATAGCCACAGGCACTTATAATGTCTTCGCAGGTTATAGAGCTGGTAGGAGCACTACTACGGGTATACAGAATATATTTATTGGAGGAAGGGCGGGCCTTTTTAACACTATAGGTGCGAATAACATTTTCATAGGAAATAATGCGGGGTTTAATAATACCGAAGGGGCTTCCAATGTTTTTCTTGGGGCAGGATCAGGATATGAGAATACCACTGGTACGCTCAATGTTTTTCTGGGAAATAATTCAGGTGACGCCAATACCACTGGTAGTAAAAATGTTTTTGTAGGGACAGGCTCAGGTGGTTCTAATTTAACAGGAGAACAGAATGTGTTTATTGGATATACCGCAGGTTCCTATAACACAACCGGTAATTACAATGTGTTTAATGGGTCTAGAGCAGGGGTTAATAATAGTACGGGCAGTCGTAATAGTTTTACAGGTTTCGAATCTGGATTAAATAATACCATAGGTGAAAATAATGTATTTAATGGGTATTGGTCAGGTAGAAGTAATACCGAGGGATCAAATAATGTTTTTAATGGTTATTACTCAGGATATGATAATTCCACGGGAAGTAATAATGTCTTTTTAGGTAGTGCCACAGGTATTAATAATACCACTGGAAGTAACAATGTTTTTGTAGGAGGAGGCTCAGGTCGTGAGAACTTAACAGGGGAGAATAATGTGTTTTTAGGGACCTATTCTGGTTACAAGAATACCGAAGGTCAAGATAATGTATTTATAGGAAGAAATACCGGTTATGAAAACATTTCTGGAAAAGAGAACTTATTTTTAGGGACCAACGCAGGTAGATACAATACGACAGGCCGAAGCAATGTGTTTAATGGGTATCAAGCTGGCTATAACAATGCAGATGGTGGATTTAATGTTTTTAGCGGGTGGCGTGCCGGATACAGCAACGCCTCTGCGAGTAATAACGTTTTTAGCGGTTATGAAACAGGCTATAATACAACTACAGGTAGTAAGAACTTGTTCGACGGTTATCGTGCGGGTCGCTTTAATGAAACAGGAGCCAACAATGTTTATCTAGGCGCTGATAGTGGCTTTAATAATATTAGTGGCAATAACAACTTATTTTTGGGATACCAAGCGGGCTATAACGAAACGGGGAGCAACAAACTCTATATCGAAAATTCCAATACCATCAATCCGCTCATCTGGGGTGATTTTCAAAATGATTTGGTCAATATTAATGGGCAATTGGGCATCGGCACCAATGCACCCAGTGAGGCCTTGGAGGTTGTAGGAACTATACTATCAGAAAGGCTTATTGTCGATCGACCATCGGATGGAATCATCGCACAATTTGGCGACCCTATTCCAGCAAATCCAGCAAGAAGAAATTTTGATTTTGTGAGTCATCAGGGAGCGATTGATCCGACCTTAGAATTCTCCATGTTCGATAATAATTTTAGTAATAGGTTTATGGTAATGGCTAGAGGAAATATCGAATGGGTTGAGTTAAATGATGCCCAAGATGTTCAAGTTTTTAAAGTGGCAGGAGATCCGAGTTTAGGGGCTTTTATCCATATGCCAAAATCGAACTCAAGAGTTGTCATAGGAGGATATGGCGATTATTTGTCTTCAGATGGCCACAAACTCGTGGTTAAGGATGGAAGTGCCATGATTGAAGGTAATATATTAACCAACAATAAGATAGGTGTTGGTGTAACTGCTGCCGAAATTCCAAATGACTATCATTTGGCAGTAAAAGGTAAAATGATTAGTGAAGAAGTTAAGGTACAACTGCAAGGAAGTTGGCCAGATTATGTCTTTGCATCAGACTACAACCTACTTTCTTTACAAGATTTAGAGCAATATATAACCACTCAGGGCCATTTACCAAATATCCCGACACAAAGTGAGATCAAAAAGGATGGTTTACTATTAGGAGATATGAATGCAAAGCTTTTGGAAAAGATAGAGGAATTAACCCTTTACACGATTCAGCAACAGAAAGAACTAGACAAACAAACCAAGAAAAATAAAGAACTAGAAGCACGACTCGCCAAATTAGAACAATTAATAGAAAAGTCTAATTAAGAAGAGTTACAAACCATAGGTTTATTAAGAAAAAACGATCAGAATGAAGAACATCAGAGAAAGTAAGTTTTCAAAAGTTATAGCCAGTTATTTAGCGCTGCAGCTTATTATGACTACAGTTCAACCTTTTAGTCTATTTGCATTGACGGGAGGTCCTTCACAACCCGAGTTTAATACGTTCACACCGATTGGTACATCTGATATGGTCAATCTATCCTCGGGTGACTTTAATTATAATATTCCTATTATGGATGTTGGAGGTTATCCGTTAAATCTGTCCTATGATTCGGGCATATCTATGGATCAAGAAGCCTCTTGGGTAGGACTGGGCTGGAATCTCAATGTTGGACAAATCAACCGACAAGTCCGTGGTTTACCGGATGATTTTAAAGGGGATGAAATGACCTACAGAACTTCTATGAAACCCAATAGAACCGTTGGTACTACACTCTCTATCAATGGACAACTTTCTGGCAGCGAATTTGGCTTTGGTGGTAGCGCAAGTGCCACCTTAATGTTTAATAATTATGAAGGGTTTTCTTTTAGTCCATCATTTGGGTTGTCTTATAAATTTTGCACCGGCACATCAGTAGGTATGAATATTACTTCTTCAGTTGAGGATGGAGCTTCCGTGACACCAACAGCTTCACAAAGCTTTGATAGTTATTTACAAGACACAAAAAATAGTACCACTCATGCACTAACTAATAATATAGGTTTAGGTATTCCTTTTAACAGTCGACAAGGAATTACAGCATTTAATATTAATACATCAACATCGAGAAAGTCTACACAAGTTACTCAAAAGCAAGACGGAAGTTGGCAAGTTGATAAAGCAAATTCATCTTCAAACATGACCCGCGGGATTTCATTTTTGGACAACACCTTTACGCCCTCAAAGCGTATGGCTTATGATAATGAAAATTATACATTTACGGCCTCTGTAGGTCCCAATGTTACTGTCTTAAGTTTTGAAGCCGGAGTCTCAGCCTTTTATACCCAACAAAAATTAAATGAAGATGAGGCTAACAGAAAGGCCAATGCCTTTGGTTATGAGTATACCGAATCTGCTACCCATAATGATCTTTTAGATTTTAACAGAGAAAATGAGCGCATTGCTTCTAAACGTACACTTACCTTGCCTACCACGAATTATACTTACGATATTTACAGTATTAATGGACAAGGTATAGGAGGACAATTTCGTCCTTATAAAAGTCAGGTAGGTTATCTTTTTGGACAAAAAATTGAAGACAATAGTGATAGTTTTAGTCTTGGTGGTGAGTTCGAAGGGGGCTGGGGTTTTCATGCAGGAGTAGATTTAGAGTATGCTCCTACAACCAGCAGGACTGGTGTATGGGATGTACCAGTTATTAATAAGTTTAAAGCCTCACAGAATAATAATATAGATTATGAACCAACTTATTTTAAGGTTTCTGGGGACTTAAGTGTGGATGATGAGCAATCACTTTTTGAGAACACCTTACATGGCGAAAGTGCCATGGCCTTAGACTTATATCCCGATGGAGATCAACTGTTAGGCAAAAGAGCCATTGGTGCATTTAAAGTTAAGGAGTATTCCGAAGCTTCAGGGCTGGCGAGTCATATAGATTATAGCATTGCAGGAAAAATTAAACGTGCACATAGAGAAAAGCGTAACCAAGCGGTACAAAAGATTACCAAAGCCGAGGCTACTGATAATTTTGTGATTCCTCATATCAATTTGCAAAACCATCATACGAATGGCTATAAAATATTACAACCCGATGGCTCAACTTATATTTATGGTGAGGCAGCTGTCAATAGTATAAAAAATGAAGTAACGTTTTCAACAAACAGAACGCCAAATGCTTCAGATTTATTAGATGGTACCATCACCCCAATTTCTGGCGAAGATGATATGGGTAATAGTTCAGGTTTTGATAATTTCTATAACAATGTAGAGACCCCAGCCTATGCCCATACGTATTTGCTAACCTCGATTTTATCTACAGATTATGAAGATCTTACTGGTAATGGCCCAACAGATGATGATTTAGGCGCCTATACAAAAATTACCTACACCAATGCAGATGGGAATTATAATTGGCGCGTACCATTTGGCAATAAGGCGACCTATAATCCAGGTTTATTTACAAAAGGTAACGACCAAAAAGCCAATTATGTTTCTGGTACTAAAGAATTAAAATATGTGACTAAGATAGAGACTAAAACACATGTTGCGTTATTTGATTTATCAGATAGAGAAGATGGACGAGGAACTGAAAATTCTCTTATGCTTCAACTGGACAAAATACGATTATACTCTAAACCAGAGTATCTTCAGCACCAGTTACTTTTAGAGGATGTTGATGAACTTAATGATCCGGTAGACCCCATAAAGACGGCTTATTTTGAATATACTTATGATTTAGTTAAAGGCACCCCAAACGGAAGTATTGCTAATGGTAATGGCAAACTGACTCTAAAGAAACTGTATTTTACCTATAGAAGTTCTAAAATGGGTAAATATACCCCGTATGTGTTTAATTATAACAACCCTAATCCAGATTATCAAATAAAGTCTTATGACGTTTGGGGCAACTATAAACCTATTTTCGATAATGACACTGCCGTTATTGTAGATAATGCAGAAAGTCCAACCAATTTTACCATCGATAATAGTCAAATGCCTAGTTTAAGTGCCTCATGCCAAGCTAATAATCCAATAACAAGTCAGGAGTTTCCTTTTGTAAAACAAAATAACAAGACGTTACAGGATCTATACGTATCCGCTTGGACGCTATCAGCTATAGATTTACCCTCTGGTGGCAAGATTGAATTAGAATATGAGTCAGACGACTATAAGTATGTGCAGGATGAGGAGGCCATGCAAATGTTTAAAGTTGTTGGAGTTAATCATAATGGATCTGTGACTTTAAGTGCAGATCATAGATTGTACGGAGACGATGTATTGGATAATAATTACATCGCTATTCAATTGCTCGAACCCTTAGAAAGCTATGCCAATAATGAGAGCCTAGATAATCAAATCGATGAGTTTATAGGAAAATATTTGGGTGAACATATTGACAAACCTATATATTACAAGTTTTTGTTGAATATGGAAACAGGGAGTTCTTGCTCCAAAGACTATGTGGAAGGCTATTTTAACGTCGCTACCCCAGAGACCCCTGATATTAGATTGCATGATAACCATCCAGATTATGGCCATATTGCATTAATAAGGATCGAAACCCAAGACATAGAGGGAGGTGTGAATGGTAATAGACAAGTCAACCCAATAGCTAAAGCAGGGTGGTATTTTGCTAGAAAAAATCTTAATCGCTATGCCTATGGAACAGGAGATGATGAACCCAATACCACCAATATTGGAGAAATTGTAGACGGTATTTTTACCTCGATAGGTGTCTTGTCTGAAATATTTGTAGGGCCAAACAAATACTTAAGAGATAAACATATAGCAAAGTACTTTAACCCAGAAAAGTCTTGGATACGTCTAAAACACCCTACTAATGCAAAATTAGGAGGAGGTTTGCGGGTAAAAACCATTAAGATGTTTGATAATTGGGATGAGATGGTCAATCTGCCCCAAACAGACAAATACAATCCTTACAGCAATTTCTATGGACAGGAATATACCTATAGATTAGTGGGAAGCTTGGGGTCTAGTGGTGTTGCCACATGGGAACCTAATATGAGTAAGGAGAATCCTCATATATTACCATTTTTTGACAGTAAAGACCGCTTACAAGCACATGACTATGTCGAAAAACCTTTCGGAAAGTCTTTCTTTCCAGCAGCAACGGTAACCTACAGTAGAGTCGAAGTTAGAAATTTGACGAAAATTGATGACAACGGAACTGAAAATGATAATACCGACGATAGTTTCGTAAAAAACAATGCAACAGGAAGTGTTGTCAATACATTTTATACCTCTAAAGATTTTCCAACTATAGCTGACTTCACTGAAATAGATAGCAGAGGAAACTATGTGTCAAATGCTGATGAAATCTTGGACAATATACTTAAACTAGATGTGAATACGGAATTAGTCTTATCCCAAGGCTTCTCCATTGTCACCAATGATATGAACGGAAAACCTAGTAAACAAGAAGTATTCAATGAAAGCGGTATGCCGATATCTAGCATAGACTATATTTATAATGTCGATGATAATGGGAATTTAGACAATAACTTGCCCGTGATTTTAGAGGACGGCAGCCAATCGAATAGGTTAATAGGTACACATTATGATGTTATAACAGATTTTAATGAAAGCTATAACAATTCAGAAGTACATGGAGTGCATGTTAATACAAACTTTTTTGTGATACCCATTGGTATAGGCGTCATACCGATCTGGTTAGGTGGTTTACCTTATACCCATCAATCTAATACCGCAAAGTTTAGAAGTACAACGACCACTAAAGTCGTGCACAAAACCGGAATTTTAATGGAAAAGGTCGCTACCGATTTAGGGTCTTCAGTTAGAACTAAAAACTTAGCATGGGATGCCTTGAGTGGTCAGGTGTTGCTAACTGAAACCATTAATGAATATGAAGATAAGTATTACAACCATATGTATCCTGCGCATTGGGCCTATAAAGGCATGGGGCAAGCTGTAGATAATTTAGGTATTGAAGCTTGGTTAGAGCCCGTACAGTCCACACCAGGCAGTACAGAAGATGATGATGGGGCTACGGCTTGGTATAGCCTAATAGACAATTATCCAAACAGTACGTCACTATCGGACTATTTTGCACCAGGAGATGAGTTGGCTTTGTTGTCTAACTCGGGTATTGTATTAGATAAATACTGGATCAATCAAGTTGAAAATAATGCCATGATTCTAATTGATAGAAACGGTGATGTTGTAAATGCTTGTGGAGATGAAAGTGAAAACCCTATTAGAGTGAAGGTGGTTCGCTCACATCAACGTAATTTACAATCTGCTTCTATGGCATCTATCACCAGTATGGCTAATCTGTTTGAGTTAGAAAAAATTAGTGACCCCAATTTTTCTTATAATGGAGGTGGTGGTGTCGACGATCCCAAAATCGTTAATGCATCAGCTGTTGAATACAATGATTTTTGGAATACCCAACGTGAAAACAATCTAAGTAAATATCCGGTTAGTAATTCACCTGTCTTGGCTAATGGGCTTATCAGCTATCCGAGTTACGGAACCAACCCATTTGTAAATAATATTAAAGGCGATTGGCGTGCCGTGGCGTCATATGCTTATCTAACGGGACGTTCTAATGGCATATCACCTCGACAAGATGGTTTTTTCACTAGTTTTTCCCCTTTTTACAAGTACGAAAATAACCTGTGGCAGCGACAATTAAGTAATTGGACCTTTGCCAGCGAAGTCACGAAGTACAGTCCTTTTGGTGCGGAATTAGAAAATAAGGATGCGCTTAATCGTTTTTCCGCAGCACAATATGGTTATAATTATACCCTACCCACAGCGGTAGCGTCTAATAGTCAATACCGAGAAATGGGATACGATGGCTTCGAAGATTACAGCTACGTTGCAAGTGGAGTGAATAACCCCAATGGCTATGGACACAGAAACTCTCATTTTGGATTTCAAACGGCGGTTGAAAATTTTTCTGCTACGGTAACCTCAGAAACAGCGCATACAGGGAAATATAGTATAAAAGTACCACCTTCTAGTAGCGTTGCTATGTTAAAACAATACGAAGAGATTGGTAAATGTGAACTAATTCTACCCCAACATGAATGTGCAGATGTTATTGTTAATAATTGCCCTTGTGGCGGGACTTATCCAAACGATTGTAATATTTGTATAACATGTTCCGATTACTCAGTAACTGATGCCAATCTTACTTCTAATGAGATAAAAGTATTTGATACAGATTATCCATTTGCTGGGACTACAATCACTTATGATGATAGTCAATGTAACAGTTATGGCACAGTTGAATTTGTAGAAAATGCTTCTGGCAACATACAAATTAGGTATACGCATCCAGCTCAAGATGTACCATATAACCCATCAGTTGGTTCATGCGATATTTCAATCACTTTCAATAAAACTGGTTATAGTTCCTGTTTTTCTACCCTAAATCTAGATGCGGCTAGCTTTTCTATGCCATTTAATACTCCAGCCACATATTATGGTTTAGTTTGTGGATTTGGTGCTAACGTGAATTATAATTATTCAGGTACGCCGAATCAACCTTTAAATTTTACGGCCAACATATACTTTGATGCCAATCCGCAAACTGTAAAAAAACTTCTCATAGAAGATATTTTTCCGGCACAAGAACTTGAGTTTGTCAATAATCAAATTCAGGGCACAATGACAACTGATAGCAATGGAAATCTAGACTTTTTCCTTAGAAAAGCTGTTGAAATACAGGACTGTAGCGGAATAATTCAGCTAAATCAATTTTATATAGAAATCACTTTTCCTAATAACCCTGAAATTCCAACCTATTATTTTTAAAAATTATGAAACAGCATTTAATTATAGTATTGACAATTTTAATAAGCTTAAATACCCACAGCCAAGATTATGTAGAATGTTCCTCATTTTTTCCTGAGCCTAATGAATGGTATGTAGTTAGTGGTTGGGTAAAACAAGATGCTACTAAAGTGACAACTTATACCACTGAAGTAGGTATTAATATTGCTTTTGACGATGACGGTATTGACTCTACAAGTCCGATTGTATTTCCGTTTACGGTCAGTGGTAATATCATAGACGGATGGCAACGTATTATTGGTAAATTTCAAGTCCCCAGTAATGTTGTGAGTTCTCAATTACTTATTACGATTGAACTTTTTAACAACAATCCCTCAAGAGATGCTTGGTTTGATGATATTAGGGTCTACCCGTTAAATGGTACAATGAAAAGCTTTGTCTATGATGAGGACACGCAGCGTTTAATGGCAGAGTTAGATGAGAATAATTATGCGACCTACTATGAATATGACCAAGAAGGAGGTCTGGTTCGTGTTAAAAAAGAAACCGAAAAAGGGGTTTATACCATACAGGAAACAAGGTCTAGCACAAAAAAGAACGACTAATGAATTACAAGACACACATTTATAGCCTAGGACTATTATTTTTCTTCATACAGTTTGGTTTTTCCCAAACTTCGGTCATGGAAGTTTTGGAAATGAGCTTGAAAACTTCTGAGCAATTTAGCACTTTTTCCTGCAATTTGGATTATAAATACTTTCCCACTTACGTGTCTGAAGAACATACGGCGAATTACAAAGGCGTGCTTATAAAAGATGAGCTTGATTCTTTCCTAAAAATTAAAGAAACCATTTTTTTAACTAATCACAATTCTAAAACTGTATTAAAAGTCAATAAACTTCAAAAAGCAATGTCTATTAGCAACAACTTGGATATGCCCAGCAACATGGATTATTTATCTAACCTTAGAGATATTATTAGTCAATTTGATGCTAAAGAGCTGACTGAAACAACTACGACTTGGAAATGTATTTTAGTCGCTCCAGAAATATCCCAACTCCCTTACAGCAAAGTAGAACTTTACATCAATAAGAGTGACAACATGATAACAAAGCAGGTACTGTATATCAGCGCCCAATTTCCTTATAATGATGAGGACGGCAGGCAAATGGCTAATCCCAGATTAGAGATTAGTGTTACAGACCACAAAACATTAATTGAACCAGAACAAAAAAAACTACTTGATCTCGATAATTACATCCATAAAAAAAATGGTAAAATCGTCCCTGTAAAGGCTTATAAAAACTACCAAATACTCTAAACTTTAATGACTAAATGTAATATTATGCAATATTTAACATCATTATCAAACAAATTTTGTCTCGCTGTAATAGCACTATGGTGTTCAATGTCTACAGTACAAACTCAGAATTTACCCCCTAAGTTTCAAACGAGTATTGAATATCCTAATGAACAGACGACTATTGCAATCGGTACCACTCTACCTCTACCATATGCCGATACTGGTGTGACAGAGCCTAATACTGACACCTATGAACCAGAAACGTTCCTTCATTTTTTTATCGATAATGATGACACTCCATCACTCGTTAACTATAGTACCAGTATAGAGTTGCAAATCACGCCTTTTCTCTCCGATGGAAGTTCGGATACATCCTATACTAAAACCTTTGTGTTGGATTATGCAGTTGATGGTAGCTCAGGTAATACTATAGATCAGATTTATCATAAAATTGATGGTAGGTATGGTGTAAACGTCCAAATAATTAATATTACCACTCAGCAAGAAGGTAATACGACAAATACTTTACCCGATAACGTAAGGTTGACTTTAGGCTATGTCGCTTATAAGATTAAGGCACTTGCTGCTAATGCGCCTCCGATATCCACAGGCGATATTACCTATAATGCCTCTACAAATGAATATATTTTGAAGTGGGGAGCTGTGGAAGGCGCGGTGAGCTATGATTTGGAATGGTCTTGGTATGATAATTATGATCGCACTCCAGATATGATTCCCCTTACACTCCAAGACTTTAAAAACAATAGTACTAGGATTAACACAGACCAAAGAGAATATGCAATTGCAAATATATTCGGAAAAGGCCATTTAGCTTTTAGAGTGAGGGCTGTTGGTATGGCCTATTCTGGCGGTGAGTATTTCTTTGAACAAGGAAATTGGAGTTTTCAATCTCAAAACGCTTCCCATTTAGAAGATTGGAACGACGCATTTATTACATTAACGACAGGACATGAAATAAATAAAAACTGGCAGTTTCAGGCTAGTTACGCAGAGGAAGGTAAGAAAAAAGAAGTGGTCAGTTATTTTGATGGCACTTTGCGAAATCGTCAAACCGTAACTAGAATAAATACTGATAATAATGCTATTGTCGGCGAAGTGATTTACGACAATCAAGGTAGACCGGCAATAGAAGTCTTACCTGTACCGGCAAGTTTTGATAAAAATAAACTAGGGTTTCACCAAAATTTTAACCTCAATATAAATGGTGATAAATACTCGCATCTAGATTTTGATTGGGATAGTGCCGCAAACGATGTCTGTGGTATCGCTGCAACCCAGATGTCTCCTGAAGCCGGAGCGAGTAAATACTATTCTCGATTAAACACATCCACGAGTCAATTTAGAGACTATATTCCAGATGCTCTAAATTATCCCTTTTCACAAATTATCTATACGGATGATAATACGGGTAGAATTAAAAAGAAAGGTGGTCTTGGACTAACACATCAGATAAATTCGGGGCACGAAATGCAATATGTCTATGCAAAACCAATTCAAAATGAATTAGATCGCTTATTTGGTTATCAGGTTGGCTTACATAATCATTACAAAAAAAACGCAGTTGTTGATCCAAACAAGCAGGTAAGTGTAAGTTACATTGATCCACAGGGGCGGACCATTGCAACGGCTTTAGTTGCCGATAACCCACCTGCCTTAACAGGATTAGATGACGAGGAGGGTATAAATACGGAAGATGGTATTGATCCCTTGACTCATGGACTCACTACACAGGACATCTTAAATAACACCTCATATAACTCCAATCAATTTCCTGGTTTAAGCATATCAGATGGCCTAAAAACACAAATGTTTAAGGCCGTGGTTTCAGAGAGTAATGCTCATACAATGTCTTATAGTCTAGGTGTTACTGATATTTTTCAACCAGATTGTTTTGCTGAGATCGCGGAGTATAATGGTAAGGGTTATCCTTTTGTATTTGATCTGGGCCTTGATGCTATAACGGAATGTGGGGATTCACTATTAAGCAATGCCTTAGTCGACAATATTCAGTCTACAGAGGCAACGTCTCATCCTTTGGGCTATGCTACAACTCAAACACAAATCTCTGTTTTGCTATCTTATGATGATCAAGATGACGATCCTTTAACAAATGACGAAACATTGATTCCTTACGATGCTGTTGATTTAGTGAGTCCTCTAGGCAGTACGCAACAGTTATTTTCAGATAACTTTACAACAGTCCCGGCACCACCTATAGGAAATCTGCAAATACTAAAGACCTTAAAAGTAAACAAAAATGCTTTAGATAAGTTCGCCGATGACTGGATTGTAAAAGTACAGCAGAGTGATAGTGATTGTATTCTTGATTTAGGATTTTTTAATCCTGACACCGGTATAGATGGTTGTTTTAGCAGTTGTCAAGAATGTGAGGATGCCATTGCACCAAATGGTGGTGGACTACAAGAGTATATCGATACAAATTTATTAGAATATACTGAAACACTTGCCACCGTGGCTCCCGAGGATTTGACTTTTGTCACAAATGCCTTAACAGAACGATTTCAGAGAGAATATGAGTTACTTGTAGAGGCTTGTAACTCTAATTGTCAAACTGATGGGGTTGGTACAACAGATCCCAATAGTACGATTCAATCTATTTCTTGTGATGTTAAGACATTAATTATAAAAGCAGATATGGAATTGGGCGGTCAATATGGCAATAGTCCGGAAATTGATGATACCGACTTACTTAGTATTTATAACGAGCAAAATTTACTTGCCAACCCATTTATTACAACCCTATATGACAATTTATACTCTGGACAAATGCCAGATTTTTTTAGTTGGCGGACACCTTTTAATTTAGAATTTCCAAGTGATCCCTTTCATTATTACGATGAAAATGGAAGTATTGTATATATATCGGTTCCTTTGGATGAAAATGGCGAGTCTACACAATATCCCTTGATTAATCCTATAGATTACCCTTTTATTGATGCCAATCCTTTAATTACTGAAGATCCATTAAATGAAGGATATGGTTTAGTTGAGCCTCACTTTTTGCTTAATTTTAGTGATTTCGACTATTTCTATACCAATCACTGGGCCTATTCGCTTATGGCTTTTCATCCAGAATATTCATATGTAGATTTTGCGTTTAAACTATGTGAGGTCATTAGTCTCAATACTTTGGAAGTCACAGTAGATTCTAACGGAGATGGTATTTTAGAAACAACGACCGCTTATGTTAATATCGATGGATTCAAAAACTATTTAGAGAATTTAGACTATAACGCTGCTCTGGGCAAAGGTTATCTTACGGAAGCTACGATTACAAATCTCTTATTAGATGATCCTTTATATAACGCCTTTCCAGTTGATTTAGCAGCAGAGCTCGGGTTTCCTAGTTTACCAGATTTTCAAACTTTTATTGAGAACAATTTCTTAATTGCCAGCTCAAACGCGGCAATAGCTTATGAAAGTATATTGACCGTAGTTTGTAATTCTATTAGTGAATGTAGTTACAACGATTATAACAGTGCTTTTGCTGCATTACAGACACAAGAAGACAAAGAAGAGTTTTGGGATGTGTATCTCAACTCATATCTTAATTTTAGAGACCGTGTAATTAGCGCATTGTCTAATATTTATGCTATCAACAACAACACCTATAATAATTGTATTGGTGAGGGGCTAATCACAGATGATGATCCTCTATTGCGACTTAATGTGGCTTTTAGTGTTTCTACAAATCAATCTTCTGGAGCTGTTTGTGGTGATAATGCTGGGCTATATTTTGATAAAATAAAACGTATCGTGTCTGAGGATTACCTTTATGATTCTTCTGCGTCCGCGGTAGAAAACTCACAAGATCTAGAAGAGTTAACGGATTATAATTACTATATAGATACAGGCCAATGCCCTATGGGTAGAGATTTTGAATTTTTTGTAAATGGCTTATTTGAGGATGTCAATAGTGATGGGAGTTTAAGCTTTTCTACCAATCCATATCAGATACCTTATAATGATAGTTATTTAAGTATGGATCTTTATTTAGACTTGGGAGGCCTACCCACTTACGTAGAACAAAGTGGTGTGTTTGTGCTTAATGTGCCTAATAGTAATATGAACTTTAATTTTAGTTCACCCAGTAATAGTGAATTATATTTAAACATTACCTCTAGTAACACGACCAGTATATTAACAAACAATCCTATTTTGTTTTACTTGCAGGATAATAATTACTCATGGTCAAACTACAACAACACATGGATTATAAAAGAAATCAGTCAGTTTAATTACGAAGGATATACTGAAGTAAATCCAATAGAGTTTGGTTTTTTAATGACCGTTAAAATCGCCAACCCGTCTCAACCTGATGTCATTATTGAAGAAATCATTATTTCTGGAAAAACTATTGCGCGCATAGGGGAATGCTATATTAATGGAGGAAGTTCGGGCGGAGGACCAGATGATCCAGTTGGAGAAGGCCCTTTAACTGGTGGGCCATTAAATGATGACGAATGCCAAGATGCCGATGATTTTACCGAAGCAATACTTAATCTATTAAATTCACTCAACAATTCTAATGAAATTTTTAATCAGAATATTTCATTAAATACGACTGGCTTATATAGTGCTAACGACTTTTTACCAACATTCTTGGGGGATACTAACTTAGGAGCGACTTGGAGTTATGATGTTTCAACACATACTGGAACCATAGCTATAGGGCTTACCGAAATAGTGTCAATTCCATTAAACAGTGTACTATACAACGATATTAATAGTGGTGATTTTATAGTTTTTCATCGTATAGAGTTTGCCGATGGTAATCTTGACGAATTACAAATCATTTATTCGTCTCTAGAAAGTATGACTATTTATGGAACCACATATACATTTGCGATACCAAGAGCTATATATAGTAACATTACGGCTCTAGACTATAACTGTTGTAGTTATATAGAATCTAACAACCCTTGTGGTGTCTTAGATAGTGACGGTGATGGCATAGGTGATTTATGTGACGATGATAATGGTTGTGGTGATACGGATAGCGATGGCGATGGTATAGGTGATTTATGCGACCCTATTGGTTGTACTCCTTTAAATTGTGACACTGCATTGATTGGGCTAATGAATTTTCTATTAACCCAAGGACATATATACGACAGTAGTTATAATATTACATCCAATGTTCTTTTTTACGCCACCTGTTTAGACGAATTTTATCAAATTAATTTAGGGGATTCATTAGTATGGGAGTTTAATGACCCCTCCAATAACTTTGTATTAAGAAGAAATGGTGTTTTAATTGTGGAACTTCTAGGCGTAGGACCAGGTGATATTAATAATCTAGATGTTAGTAGTTTTACTTCAATTAATTTAATAGAGGTTGATGGTACATTAGCTTATACTGACAGTCTTAATAACCCTAATAGTTTTATTTACAAAAAAGGTGCATTTCAATGCGATATGAATGACCTATGTGAAGCCTTCATTGGAGTTGACTCTGATGATGATGATGTAGATGACGGTTGTGATAATTGTTGGAAAGATGGAAATACCGATCAGGCGGACTCAGATGATGATGGTGTGGGTAATGTTTGTGATAGTTGCCCTAATGCATTTAATATAGGTGATACCGATAATGATGGCATTGATGATGCTTGTGATCCTGAAGTTATGCCAGCTCCGTGCATAGCTGATATTGAAAATAATAAAGCAATATTTAGTAATGGAATGATAGCACTAATCAATCAGGTAAAAACAAATAATGATCCTAATGGCATAGGCAATTTTGTTGTGACAAGCTATCTTACCAACGACCTTAGAACTTTTTTTGAATCTAATGCTAAAATCATATTCAATGATCCAAATTATGCCTTTAGTAGCGTCAATTGGACTTACCCTTATGCAATTGACAATGAAGACTATCTAAAGCTGGAATTTTCTGGCGCGTCAAATTATTACGTCCTAGTCAAACAAATTGATTTTAGCGATGATTACCTTAGTATTACACCTTTGGGAGTACTTCCGAATACAGAAAGCATCTATTTTATTGGCCAATTGCCTGTCGGAAATATACCGTCTAGTTCAACATTACTGTTCTACCAGACATATGGAAATATAACTTCATCTCAATATTTTCCTTTAAACTTTAGCTGTAACTTAGATACAATTGTCAACAGTCCAACAGCACCTTTAGTTTTTTCAAAGTCTATATCGGTTATTAGCAGTAAAAGTATTGTAGATGATGATAGCTGTGAGGTTTGTATACCACAAAGTATAACGCCAGTTCCTTGGAGTGAAAGTATCTACCAAAACACTTTTGTGGCCAATTTACAAAACGTAGTAGGGTATGAAATTCCGAGTCAATATAGTTGGGAGTACTTTTCCGATCGGAATTACCAATATATTTTGGAAGGCTATATTGAATACTTAACTGTTCTCAGTAATGGTAATTTAAGTACACTTTCTACAGAGCATCCTTTATTTCTAACTATTTCAGGTTTTGGGGCTACACCCTTAAACTATGGTTACGACGATTACAATAGTGTCATTGCTGCTTATCAGCCCTATATGGGCTTGAGCCCGGATGGTATCAATGATGACCCTGAAACTCCAGAAATAGAAGGGTTTTTAGTATGGCGCGATTTTGCGGCCCACTATGTTGAGATCAATAGTATTTGCCCACCAGATCCTATGCCCGCCAATATTGATATTCCTCCTTATGATGGACCCTCAGATTGTGAGCAATTTGCGACAAATGTATCAGAAGCATATGGGGCTGATAATTATGCAGAGTATATTAATCGTCTTAAACGTAAATTCAAAATAGACTATATTAATGCGGCATTGCAAAGTGTGGAAGAGAGCTTTACACTACAATATGAAGATAAAGAATATCAATATACCTTATACTATTATGATCAAGCGGGAAATCTAATACAAACGGTCCCTCCACAAGGGGCAAATAGAGTTGAGTTCAACGCACTATCACCCGATATAGCCACTATTAGGGACAGCGGTGAGCAAACTCCGGATGAGACGGTCTTACCAAATCATTTCCTTAAGACACAATACCGTTATAATTCATTAAACCAACTCGTTTGGCAAAAAACACCGGACGGTGGTGAAACGCGTTTTGCCTATGATGATTTAGGACGTATTATTGCTTCACAAAATGAGAAGCAAGCCATAGACAATATTCTAGGTCAAACCGAAGAAGACTTTAGTTATACCACATATGATGGATTGGGGCGTATCATAGAAGCAGGGGAAGTAAAACTGCCACTCAATGAATATATAATTAACGATAATGGTCGTCTGGAAAAAGTTTTAGATGGTACCGAGATTGATACTGAGGGCTTTCCGTATGATATATCGACCAGAAGAAGGGAAGTGACTCAGACGTTTTATGACGATGCGATTCTCGTAGAAGGTACAGCCAATACTATGTCCGCTGTATACTCTAATGACTTATTTACTAGTGGTTATACACTTTATAACAGCATTAATAGGGTAACTGCTGTCTTGTATTTTGATGAACTCACGACTATTGATAACAGCGAACCATTTGATAATGGTCTGTTTTATAATTACGATGTTCATGGCAATGTAAAAGAACTCATCACTTATATTACAAGTTTAAAAATCCCAAATTGTATCGAAGATGCTAATACTTTAGATTGTGAAGCCCATTTGAGGCGCATTCATTATGATTATGACCTAATAAGTGGTAACGTCCATGAGGTGAAGTATCAGCCCAATAAACCCGATCAATTTCTCCACCGTTACGCATACGATGACGACAATCGTATTATGAATGTTAAGACCTCAGAAAACGGTGTAATTTGGGAAGAGGATGCTAACTACCAATATTATGAGCACGGACCTCTAGCAAGGGCTCTATTGGGAGACAAGCAAGTTCAGGGAATGGACTATGTTTATACAATTCAGGGGTGGTTAAAAGGTGTAAATAGCGAGGAAGCAGGTGTTAATGATGTAGGTAATGATTTGGGTACTATAACAGCTACAGATGCATTTGCCTATTCACTCAATTATTTTAATGGAGATTATGAAACTATTGGTGGAACAAACCCATTTAGACTTGCAGAAAATGGTACTTATGTTAACACAAATAACCTCTATAATGGTAATATCAAAACTATGGTGACTAGCCTTATTGATATGGATGAGAACCCATTAAGTGTGTTGCAAAACAATTACACCTATGACCAGCTCAATCGTATTAAATCTATGGATAGCTATGATGTGGGTAATGACAAAAGAGCCTATGCATCTACCTATAATTATGATCGTAATGGTAACTTGACAGATCTTACCCGTTCTGTAAATGATGTACCAATGGACAATTTTTCTTATCAATATAACACGGATGTCCAAGACAAGGCTCTAAGAAATAATCGCTTATACGCCGTAACAGAAAATCTTGCTACAGATAACGCTTTTGATTCGGATATTGATACTGGTCAAAATATTGGGGTTTTGAATGAAGATACTGGTGAATTTGATGGAATATTAAATCCAGTTACAAGTCTAATAGAAGGACCTAACTATCAATATGATGCTATTGGCCAACTGATTAAGGACGAACAAGAAGGCATCTCTAATATAGATTGGCGCGTCGATGGTAAAGTAAGACAAATCACTAAAGCTGATGGGACGACGATTAGTTTTGACTATGATGGTTTAGGGAACCGGTTGTCTAAAACCACAGTGCCTCAAGGGGACGCTCAACAAACGAGCACAAATTATTACATTAGGGATGCCCAAGGTAATACCATGGCTATATATTTTAGCGGTGCTGTAATATCTTCGGGTGGTTCGGGCAATGCAGTAGATTTTATCATCCCTGCGGATGTTGTGCATAGTGGTACCGAACTTATACAAGCCAGCGGCAATATCATAGCAGCACAAAGTGGTGGTTATACCATAACTCCAACAGGAAATGTAACGCTGCAGGCGGGTAATTCTATTACACTTCATCCAGGAACACATATCCAATCGGGTGCGAATGCGCATCTATTTATAGACCCAAGTACGACATCAATAGTAGAGATTGTTGATCTTGAATTATCTGAACACCATTTATATGGAAGCTCCCGATTAGGGTTACAAAAATACGTAAACGACTTAACAGCTGAAGACGACGATTATGAAAATACTGTGGGTGACAAACGTTATGAGTTAAGCAATCACCTAGGTAATGTTTTGGCAGTCATTACGGATCAAAAATTGTATGATAGTGGTATCTTTAAACCTAATGTAATTGCCTACAATGATTACTATCCCTTCGGAATGCTAATGCCAAACCGCCATGGCTCAACAGATACATACCGTTATGGGTTTAATGGTAAGGAGAAAGACGATGAAGTCAAAGGGGAAGGTTTACAAGTTGATTATGGGTTTAGGATTTATGATCCTAGGTTAGGTAAGTTCTTGAGTACGGATCCATTATTTAAAGGCTACCCTTTTTATACTCCATATCAGTTTGCTTCTAATACTCCAATATCAGCTATTGATATAGATGGCTTGGAATCTGATAAAAACTTTAATGAAATAGAGAAAGACTTTAAAAGAAAGTATACATCAAACCCAGGGGATAAGTTTATGCAAATTATTGAAGATTTATTTGCATGGAAAGATGCTAACTCGGAAGAGGAATTAGAAAGAGCATACGAAAAAAGTAAAGCAGCTCAGAAAAAAATTGATGCAATGGTGACTTTTACAAATAGTTTAGTTACAACAACTAAACAAGCTGCTGATTTTGTCCTACCATTAGAACTTTATGAAAATTTAGCAACCGGAAAAAATTTAGATGGAACAGAAGCTCAATGGTATGACTATTTGATAAATACAGTGGGAATATTACCAGGTCCGGGGAAGTTAGGGAAAGGGTTTAAATTCGCAGCTAAGTATGGCGATGAATTTGTAGATGTGACTGAGCATGTAGTCAAAGTGGCAAATAAGCTCTGCTTTGTCGCAGGAACACAAGTACTTGCTGAGAATGAGTATGAAAATATAGAAGATATACAAGTAGGCGATTATGTTTGGTCATTTAATGAAAACTTATCAAAGAATGAATTAAAGAAGGTAACTAAGACGTTTAAATCAAAATCAGATCATATTAGAACAATTGAAACAGATAAAAATATTATAAAAACTACTGACGAACATCCTTTTTATGTGAGTGGTATATGGAAAGAAGCTAAGTATATTAATGTTGGAGACTCATTAACCCTAAAAGGTTTTTCTAAAGAAGTAGTATTAAAAGTAGGAAAAATTAATAAACCTGTTGAGGTATACAATTTTGAAGTTGAAGGTAATCATTCGTATTTTGTAACAAAGAGTAATATACTTGTTCATAATTTATGTTTTAAGGTAAAATGGGGGGCTGCCGTATATCCATTAAGCCCTTATAAAACAGCCATTGAGCACATAATACATAGACATGGATTTAAATCTACATTTGCAGATAAGAATTTATGGACTCAGGCATTTACAGAAAATATAGGTAAATTAAAAAATGTAGTAAATGACGCTATTGCAAAAGCAAAAAGTACCAAAGATTTAGTGATAAAGTATGCTGAAGATGGGACAAGACAATATAGTGTTAAAATAGACGTGGGTCAGACTGTAGGTACTCGAGGTGAGACTGCTATTGAAATATTTCTGGATAAAGATTTTAATGTTTTAAATGCCTATCCAGTAGGAAGAAATTTAAGAGATAGATCAAAAGCAATGAAAGCTGTTAATGAGGCTAATGAAAAGTTACTTAATAATTAGAGTATGAATATTTCTTATGAAATAATAGATGAAAAACAGATATTTGAAAGAACCGATCTTTCAAATTTAGATGAGCGCACTATAATTAATGAAATGTTTTATTGTAGAATATCTATGACAAATGACGAAAAAAAAACAGTTTCTTTTCGAGCACATATTTTTGAATTGATAAGTAGTTTTATAGGTGGTTTAAGAACTTTAGAAATGAATAAAATACCTAAAGAATATGAAGATGCTTCGGTAGGTGTTTTTGACTCTCGATATACAGAATATTATTTTAATATTTACAAACTAAGAATTGGTTATTTAATCTACGAAGATTATACAGACTTCATATTAAAAGGCGAGTACGAATATTTGTTGAGTGTTTTTGAAAAATTAAGAAAAGATGTGAAAAGTTATGCAATTAGTTTGGCTCCAAAACTTTTATCAAACCCTTTTTTCCACTAGCGTGGCATTTGTTCAGTTATTATGGCGCCCCCGCTACCGCACGAATCCGTTCGTGTGGTATAATTAGTTAAACTATTTTATTAGTTGTAGTTTTAATTAATGAGCCGTAGTTATAAATTCCATAATCCCCGATGGCGCAGACGTGGATAGCGCGGACTTGCAGTCCGAGTGAATGAACGTTATAATTTTAAATATATTTGATGGTGCTACCTCGGCACAGTTTGCAAATGAAACTGCGGGAAAATTAACCAAAAACATAACATGGCAATGCATCTATTTTTATAGGTTTATGGCTAAATAAAATTTCTCAAAATGAGAAAAATATACGCAGTTGTTTTTGGCTTATTAGGACTAATGGGCTGTAGCGACGATGATAACGACAATGGTAATTCTAGTATAGCTGGTACTTAGCAACTCGGTTCACTATCCGTAGAAAGCACCAACGACTATAATGGCAACGGGCAGGCCAATGCCAATTTATTGGATGAAACCTAATGTAGCCGAGGAGATCAACTTATTTTTAATTCAGATGGCACAGGTTTTTTTAGTTTTAGACACCGATAATATTCATTTAGATGTCGAGCAGTTACCAGATTCTAGTTATGAATATACCTATATGTGTAATACCATAACTGCTGTAAACTTTGTAATTACAATGATGTTCACCTTAGAAGGTAATACTCTAACCAATGCAGAAACCAATGGATTAGAAGTGCCCGTAATCATAGATAATGGAGGTTTTTTTGTGTAGACTATATTTTTGAAGACGCCACATAAACCTATACAAAACTATAAGTGCTTTCTGGTAATGGGGGACTCTCCCCTGCTGAGCTTGCCGAAGCATAGTCCAAACAACAAAACAACAACAAAGAGCTACTAGAAACGGCAGCTTCTCTTTTCTAAAGACCTAATAAAAATAATCCCCTAGATTTGTGTTTTTCTTAAAATAGGTCTAGATGAAAAAAACAACTCCCCTGCTCCCCTTGTTTCGACAGTTTATTAGGGATAGTCAAACCGGAAAACGCCTTAAGAAAAACGGTGAGCGCATCACCAACAGCGCCATTGATAATTACCGTTTTACCCTCAAGAATATTGAAGGTTTTATAGAAGAGACGGGCTTTGAGCTTCGTATATGTGATGCCTCAAAACTCAATAAGCGCGAGATGGGCTCTGAAAAAAACTACTGGAAGAAATTCTATAAAAAATTTACGGCCTACCTCTATAAAAAGGGTTGCTACGACAACTATGTGGGACATAACATCAAACAGATCCGAACATTTTTTAATTGGTTAAAGTACGATAAGGATCTCCCTACTGGCGATTTTCAGCGTTTGTTTTATGTGCGTAAAGAAGAAGTAGACATCTTGGTGTTATCCCCAGAACAATTAAAGTTTTTAATTCATGATGAGGCCTTTCACCATCAGCTCTCCCCTGCCCTACGACGTGTTAAGGATGTTTTTGTTTTTGGCTGTACCACAGGCCTACGGTTCTCGGACATCTACCAATTGACTTCCAAAAATTTTGAGAAACAAAACGGGGAATGGTATCTTAAGGTCAAATCCAAAAAAACCAAAACCTATAGCTATATCAAACTGCCCAACTATGCGGTGGATATTTACAAAAATTACAAGCCCAAATCGACACGACAGCCCATCTTTGGCAAGATCAGTCTATTTATCTTCAACCGAACCCTAAAGGGTATTGGCGAACGTGCAGGTTTTACGGAACCTATTGCCATGACCCGGGAACGCCTTGGTAAAGCCAAAAATGTGAGCGCCAATAAACAGCAACGCTTTTGCGATAAGATGAGCTCCCATATGATGCGACGAACCGCTATTACAACCTTATTGATTCTCGGCATGCCCGAGCATCTAGTACGAAAAATCAGTGGCCATAGCTATTCCAGCAAGTCCTTTAACCGCTATGTGCACTATGCTCAGGTCTATATCGATAAGGAAATCGATAAGGTACATGCCAAATTGGAAACTTATTAAGTCAGCTTTTGGATGAAACTAATGGAAAAAGTTTATTTTTATAAAAAACTATAGGATGCATAAACTAGTCGCAATTTTTGGATCGCTACTCCTTTTTTTATCTATAACTTCAGACCTTCAACGCAAACGAATAAGACAGGGCGATTTTGATATCGAGTGCTATGTGTATATTAAAAAGTTAGAGGGCTTTAATAAGAACAAAGAGTATTATTGGTTTAAATCTGGTGAGGTGCATAGTTCTTATGCCAATGCTGGAGGTTTATTATTACATGACGAGTTTAAGAAATTTTATAGATCCAAGCAATTGGCCCAACATGGTTTTTTTAATTATGGGTTAAAAAATGGCACCTGGAGACATTGGCACGAAAACGGAAAGGTGAAGACCGTTACCCATTGGAAAAATGGCTACAAGTCGGGCAAGTACTTCCAATATGACCAAAGTGGTGAGCTGATTGTATCTGGTAGTTTTAGAAAAGGTATAAGGGCTAATCAATGGATTAATCATAAAACAGCCGATACTACCTATTATAAAAATGACAGTGTTTACAGCGAGAAACCCCAAAGCAAAACCTCTAAATTCCTCAACAATATCTTTAGAAAGCGAGATTCGACAGAGATTGCGCAAAGACAACTAGAACGAACAGAAAAGCGACGACAAGATTCCATAAAACGCGCATCGAGAATCTTAAAACGACAACAAAGACGACATCAAGATTCCATAAAGCGAGTAGAGCGAAGACTGGAGCGGCAAGAAAAGAAGCGTCAGGATTCCATAAAACAACATTCAAAAACCGAAGACTAAACTTTTAACATCAGTGCCCATAAGGCTTTAACCACAAGTGAACAAACAGCCAATTATGAAATAGTTGCCGTTTCAAATGCTTTACAGCTATAATATCTTTTAAAACAATGCCGCCAAAAGAAAATCGCGAACACAGAAAAAAGATATGGTTCCAGAAGTACCAAGCGTATTTAGGTGAATTTGTTTATGGCGGTATCGATGGTGCGGTGACCACCTTTGCTGTTGTTTGTGGAGCTGTTGGCGCAGGACTGGATAATGCGGTCATTATCATACTAGGCTTTGCCAATTTACTAGCCGATGGTTTTGCCATGTCTGTAGGTGCTTATCTTTCGTCCAAGTCTGTTAAAGATAATTACAACAAATATAAGGCTATAGAGTACAGCGCTATTGAGAAGGCACCCGATTTGGGGCGCAAGCAAGTTGAAGCGATATACAAGGCCAAGGGATTTGAGGGAGAGATGCTACAACAAGTTGTGGATCGGATTACCGCAGATAAAGACCTTTGGGTCGATGTGATGATGAAAGATAAGTTAATCATGACTGAGGAAACCAAATCGCCTTTAATGATGGGCTTCGTGACCTATTGCTCTTTTATTTTAATCGGGCTGATTCCTTTACTGATTTATGTCTGGGATTACTTTAGCCCATTTCCCGGCAGTCTTTTTCTATGGACCAGTATTTTTACCTCTATTGGTTTTATGGTCATCGGAATATTAAAAACCTATGTCACGGAAACCAGCAAAATAAAAGGCATTTTAGAGACGCTCATCTTAGGAGCGTTAGCCGCTACGGTGTCTTACTTTGTTGGTGATGTTCTAGAAGGCATCATATTGGGCAATTGATAAATAGCTTTATCGAGGCTGCGCTTTTTAAATCTTTTATGCCGGAATCACCAAAAAAGGCGTACTTAAATGCATTGCAATCTTAGAAATCGTGGGCTTAAAGAATAAATTTTCAAAAAACATTTGCTTATTGTTAATCATCACTAAAAGTTCTGATTCATGGTCTTTTTGATAATCATAGATAACGTCTGCAATGTCCTTGTCCTCTTTAATAACTATATGGATTCTAAAACCAGAAAAAGCCTCTTCCAATAATACTCTGTGCCTTCGCTGGGTCGAGGTCAATCCTCTATAAGACACATGTAGAATGTTAATCTCGCTTTCGTGCAGTTCTAAAACCTTGGCAATAGCTTTTAAGTGATGGTATGAAAATGATATATTCAAATCAGACGGGAATAGTATATTGTTGATACCCTTAAATTTATAAGCTTCAGGTACAGCAATCACCGGACAACAACGTTTATTAATGACCTGAATGGCATTGGTACCAAATACTACCCTATCCGAAGCGGTTTCCCCCTTAGTACCCATAACGATAAGATCAATATGATGTTGTGATGTGACACGCACTATTTGATCCGGTAAAAAACCCTTAACGACCAGGATATTAAATTCTTTATGATGACCATAGTCGTTCATGATTGAAAAGGCGAAGTCGTATAGCCGTTCTTTGGTTTCGGCTTCAAGAATATCATGAATATTTTTACCTACAAGCCCCTTATGTATTTGGTACTCATAGGAAAAAATTGCAGGCGGATAGCAATGCAAAAAATAAAACTTACAGCTTTCAGCCTTGTAAAACTCTAAAGCATATCTAATCGCGTTTTCAGAGTTTTTTGAAAAATCGGTAGGCAATAAAATAGATAACATAGCAAATGGATTTTGGATTTCTTCACTATTAAAGTTAGTCATGCCGTTTAAATTTTCCCATGATATTTATCAGCTTAGCCCACTTAATATGTACTTTAAATACTGAGACCAATCGTACTTTTAATTCTGAAATTATAGGAGGAATCACGGACATATGTTTTTAATTTTCAAACAGGATATTACACTTAATCGATTTTTTAATACACTTTATGGATGAAAATTAAAATTAATTGATATATTAGCCTCAAAATTAGTTTCATTAATCCCAAATCTGATGAAAACAATTTACCTAAGCTTAACCGCTATGCTTTTGGTATGCCTATATGGTAATTCCCAAGAATTACAACAACAAGACATCGACCATTTATTGGATACTCAAGGGGAACTCACGTTCACATTTAGGGTTGATAATGAGAAAGAATTGGGATTCTTTACAAAATTGATGACCATTGTGGCGTTCAATGGAGATACACAAACGATAAAAGCTTGGGCTAATCGCGAGCAGTTTCAAAATTTCCTAGGCCTGAACATTCCCTATAAAGTCTACAAAGATGATAACGACATCAATGAACGCCTCATGTCCGATGATATTAGTGAGTATTCTAAAGCTCCAAAACTGGGCTATACCTTAGAATTTCCGCTAACGGCCTATCCGACCTATGCAGACTATGCCGCTCAAATGCAAAATTTTGAGACTGCGCATTCCGATATTGTTGATTTTTTTAGTATTGGACCTACTGGACAAGGCGATAAGGAACTACTCTTTGTAAAAATTTCTGATAATGTATTGACGGACGAAGCAGAACCAAAATTGCTATATACAGCCACCATGCATGGGGATGAACTCACTGGTTTTCCGATAATGATGAACCTTGTAGATTATTTAATCACTGCCTACAGGGACGAAAATCATCCAGATCATGCCAGAATCACAGACTTAATCAATGGTGCCGAGATATGGATTAACCCCAACGCCAATCCTGATGGTACGTATCACCTGAGTGCTGATAATACCTCAGTGGCCCATGCGCGAAGAGGTAATGCTAATAACGTAGATTTAAACAGAAATTATCCAGATAACCTCGAAGGAGCCCATCCCGACGGTGAAGTTTATCAGACCGAAACGCTGACTTTTATGGAACTGGCTGAGAACAATCATTTTGTGGTAGCCGCCAACTTTCACAGTGGTATCGAATTGGTCAACTATCCATGGGACAATACCTACGACAGACACCCTGATGATTCTTGGTTTGTGCTTACAGCTGGAGAGTACCGGGATAATGCTCAGAATAATAGCCCTTCAGGATATATGGATGATGAAAATAATGGTATCACTAATGGCGCAGACTGGTATTTGGTGAATGGAAGTCGACAAGATTACATGAACCACGACCACCGCTGCAAAGAAATGACCATAGAGTTATCTACGATCAAAAAACCGTATTCAAGTCAATTAAAAACACTTTGGAATTATAATAAAGATGCCTTAATCGACTATCTCATACAAGGCACCTATGGGTTTAGAGGATTTATAAAAGATGTCAATACGGAACAACCCATAGAGGGGGCTACCATAATGGTTGCAGGGCATGATAAGCTTGGCTCCTGGACGACTTCCGATTCGCATGGTAGCTATTACCGACCCATATTTGCTGGAACCTATGATTTGGTGGTAGAGGCCCCTAACTACGAGCCCATGGTTCTCACTGCTATGCGTATTGAAAATTACCAAACCAAACAGCTAGGTACCATAAGACTGGCACCAATTGTACCAACAGATGCTGAAAGTTCTATTGTAGGAAGCCCTGATGCTTCAGTGACAAGCAAGCCTCTTACCAACAGTTATGAGATACCTAGCGGACCAAGTTTTTCTAATGTCTTGATAGATACCTTCAAAAGTCGCATTGAGGAAAAATGATTACAGATGGCCACTCATATATGGAGTGATATCTCACACTAACCTACCCAAAAGAAGGCCAACTACAAGTCAAATCAATCCTAGGTAGTCCACCTTGTTTTCCAATAGTCAAAATCGTTCGGATAAGTATTGATTTTAGTATAAATCTCTTTAATTTAAAAACTTCATTTTCAATAATTTACAATTAATACTGTGTATTTCATCGATTATTTTTGCACTTTATGGAATAAAGTTTTATGTTTGACGCATAATTTTAGTCCCAAACTAAACTTACCCCTTATGAGAACTTTTACCTTAAAACTAGGGAAACGTGCATTAATGTGCTATGCACTTTTTTTGACTTCATTAAGTTATTCACAAGTTACCGTTGCCTCTTATGATTTTGAATCTGGTCTACAAGGTTGGACCGTTGGTGGTAGCGATGCAGCATTATTTACGAATTCGACTTGGGCTTGTAATGGCAGCCAAATGATTTATTCCAAGGATGATGAGACGCCCAATAATTATATGACCTCGCCCGTTGTGGATTTAACCGGTTATGCTTTTGTTAGTGTCTCTTTCTGCCATAAATCATTTAATGTCGATAATGGTGAAGGTTTTAATCTCCAATATTATGACGGAACGAGCTGGACCACTGTAAGGACTTGGACTTTTGGAGTAGATTGGGCGACTAATGGTAGTGGCTCATCAACTAGTTTTGATGCAATCTTAAGTAGTGGAACTTACACATTTAATGCAAGCTCACAATTTAGATTGTCTAGTACTGCTGATGGCAATAGCGAATATAGTCTTTTTGATGATGTCCTTATTGAAGGTTCTAGCAGCCCAATTTATTGTGGCTCTTACGGACATTTAAGCTATGATACTGGTGTTACCAACGTTACTTTTGAATCCATCAACAACTCCGATGGTACCGGAAAAGACGTAGGCTATGAGGACTTTACTGCTACACACATTGCTAATGTATCTCCAGGTGGTACAGAGTCGTTAAGCGTTAGTCTCAACACGGATGGTAATTACACAATACATGCCTATGCATGGATCGACTGGAATCTGGATGGTGACTTCGATGATGCGGGTGAAGCTTACGACCTTGGCACTGCCCAAAATGTCACTAGCGGAGCAACAAGCGCATCCCCCTTAACAATTAATATTCCTGCTGGTGCAACACCTGGGACCACAAGAATGCGGGTATCCGCAAAATACAATTCAGATCCCACCAGCTGTGAAAAAAACTTTGATGGGGAGGTTGAAGATTACGGTATCGTCATAGCTGCTCCTGTGGGTCCCGAAATCAATTTACGAGGTAACGGTACAAACATCGTAGATGGTGACACAACACCGGACGTTTCTGATGATACGGATTTCGGAGATGTGAATACGACCGGTGGAACGGATGTGCATACATTCACCATTCAAAATATTGGAACTACCGCCTTAAATCTGACCGGTGGTTCTCCATATGTTAGCATTACTGGTGCTAATGCGGGAGATTTTACCTTGACCGCCAATCCAACAACACCGATTGCTTCTAGTGGTTCCACGACATTTAATATTACCTTCGATCCCAGTGCCGATGGATTAAGAACGGCTACCGTAAGCATTGCCAGTAACGATACCGATGAAAATCCATATACCTTCGATATTCAAGGTAACGGATTTAATCCTCTAGCAGAGATGGATGTCTTAGGAAATTCCAATGCGATCGCAGATGGGGATACTACACCCTCGTTTTTGGACAATACCGACTTTGGAAATGTTATTGCCTCTGCTGGTTCTACCGCCAATACCTTTGTGATTGAAAATAATGGTGGATCCAATACACTCAACTTAACAGGAAGCTCCCCATACGTTAGTATTACGGGGTCATCTGACTTTTCGGTGACCGCTATACCAAGTAATGCCATTACAGCTGGCAGCAGCACAAGTTTTGCTATCACATTTACCCCGACGAGTTTAGGTCTCATTACAGCATCGGTAAGTATCGCCAATAGCGATGCCGATGAAAACCCCTATAATTTTAGTATTCAGGGGACTGGTATTGTTGCCCCGCCTTGTGGATCTTCAGTGATACATACCGCGAGTTTTGAAACCGGACTAGACGGTTGGACCTCAGGTGGTGTTGATGCCACCAGAGAAAATAATGCAACTTGGTCCTATGGTGGTAATTATAGTTTAAGAGTAAGAGATGATGATGCAGCGGGTTCGACGTCTTCTTTTGACTCCCCTGCATTTGACTTATCAGCCTACGATAAAGTAGATTTTGCATTCTTCTTTGCCCCTAATAGTATGGAATCCACATATAGTGGTGGTAGCCCCAATACTAAAACGTATACAGAAGAATTTATTTTTGAATATAGTAGTGATAATGGGACGAACTGGACCACTGTTCGAACATTTGAAAGTGGTGATATTTCTAATAATGATGCTGATTTTGCAACATCTTCAACAGCTACATTCTATCATAGAACAGTGACCTTACATAGTTCAGACTACACATTCCCAGCGTCTACAGTATCGCGCTTTAGAATACGATGTGATGCCAGCGAAGATGATGATGAAGTCTATATAGACGATATAACAATTACTGGTGTTGGATATTGTACGCCTACCGCAGGACCTGGAGGTATAGCTAGTAATCTAGACCTCTGGCTGAAAGCTGATATGGTTAATGGCTCCAATGAAAATGGTGATGGTACCGCCGTAAGTCAATGGGTAGATAATGGCAAAGGGAATAATGCCGAAGTCGTTGTAACAGGATTAGAACCTACTTACCAAAACAACACGACTAGGAATATTAATTTTAATCCAGTTATTGACTTCACAAATGATAATACCACTGCAGGTGCTGATTTAACCTATATTTCAAATCTCGGGTCCAGGGATGTATTAACCGGTACCGGAGGATTTAACAGTAACGATATGTTTGTGGTTCTCATACCAGATATCGCAATAAATAATACCATGTTACCTGCAGACACCTTTACAAGTACTGATCCGACAGGTATTTGGGGAGCACAAGATGTAACGGGATTTGGTTATGGTGCTTATAGTCAAAGATTTTCTAATGAATACTTTGCCTATTGTATAGGTTCAAGTAGCGGATCGGGTAATGGCTATGGAAGAGCCGATAATACAGGGACTGTAAATTATAATCAAGTAAGCATTGTTAATATAAGACATAATGCGGCAGTAACTGACATGGATATGTATCTCAATGCTAATGCTATCGGAAATACCACTTCAGATGCCGCGGATTTTGCAGCAGTGAACAATACTAGATTTTGGTTGGGTCGTAGTCAATATTTTGAAGGTAGCTTTGATGGTCGTATTGCTGAAGTTATTACCTATTCTGCGACTAATAATGATGGCGACTTAACACAGGCCAGAAACAGAATCCAATCCTATTTAGCTATAAAATATGGTATTACCCTAGGAGCCAATGGGACTTCACAAGATTATGTCGATAGTGACGGTACCGTTATTTGGGATCAATCCGCTAATGCCAGTTATGCTTATGATGTTGCCGGTATTGGTCGTGATGATGCTTCTGAACTTAACCAAAAGCAATCCAGAAGTGTTAATGATGCCGCAGATGGTACGGGGAGAACACAGGGTGTACTCACCATGGGCCTAACGGATATTTACGATACCAATACCGAAAACAAAAACACCAATACCACCACCTTTAATGATAAAGAGTTTTTAATGTGGGGGAGTAATGGTGTTAATCTGGATTTAGCAGCCACTACGGTAACTGTTAATATGAGTTCCGGCATTACACCAGCTTTAACTACTAACGTAACATTTACAGCAATGCAACGTATTTGGAAAGTTGTAGAAAATGGTGGTGACATCCCAGATGTGAAGGTACGTATTCAACAAGACGCCATTAGGAATATATCACCTCCAGGAAACTATTACATGTTTATTTCAGATACGGGGGTTTTCGACCCAACAGCAGATTATAGAGTAATGACTTCTGACGGAAGCGGTAACCTGGAAGCCGTGTATGACTTTGATGGTACCAAATATATTACCTTTGGTTATGCCCCACAGGTCATTGAAGAACGCTCCGTTTATTTTGATGGTGCCGTGGATTATATCGATATGGAAGACAACTTGGATTTAGAGCCAACTGGATTTACCATCTCTGCATGGATAAAACGCGATGCCGCCGATACGGGCACCAAATCGATTGTATCTAAACGAACTACAGCATTTTCTTCGGGATTCGACTTTAGAATATCCGATGCCAATAGAATACAAATGTATTGGGTAAACGGCAGCGGAACACAACTATTAAATGCCAACGTCGGGATACCGGATGATGAGTGGCACCACGTCGCAGCGATTTATAATGGAACGACCATAGCACTCTATATAGACGGTGTCTTGAACAGATCAGCAACCAGGAGTGCCCCGGTAGACACGGATGATTCATTCTTAATTGGCGCCGCAGGTAAGGGCACCATTACCCAACACTTTAGGGGTAATATCGATGAAGTTCGTGTTTGGGATACGGCACTTTCATTAGATCAGCTGCGCTTCGTCATGAATCAAGAGATTGAGGACAACGCAGGTCAAGTGATGGGTAAAGAATTACCGACATCCATTACAAAGAACGATATTAATGCCATACCATGGAGTGATCTGGCCGGTTATTACCCAATGTCGGTCTATACCTATACGAATACAGACGATGCTTCTGGAAATGGCAACCAGGGAGCCTTGAGAAATCTGAACACCGTGGATCGACAAACCGCTCCACTACCCTACCAGTCTACCCAGGATGGCAATTGGGATACGAGTGCAACTTGGACCAATGGTGATATTCAAACCATTCCGGGAGCCGCATCGATTGTAGATGCATCCGTTACCGTGGATTGGAATATTGTGAGAACATCGCATAACATAACCATGGATAATTCATCCTTGCCTTCTGGAAAAAATGACAATAGAGAAGTATTGGCCCTGTATGTGGATGCCAATGAGCTCACCTTACCCGGGGATAATGCAGCGGATACTGGTAATGCCCTTACCGTGTCCCATTACTTAAGCTTAACCGGAAAAATTGACCTTGAAGGGGAATCTCAATTGATTCAAGAGAACGATAGCGATCTTCTGGTAGCCACAAATGGCGAACTTGAAAGGGATCAGCAAGGTACAGCAGACACCTATACTTATAATATCTGGTCATCACCGGTTGGTGCAACGGATACAGCTACCAATAACTATAGCTATACGGTCCAAGATATTATATATGATGGTACCAATCCCGTTAACTTTGTGGCCGCAGGTTACGATGGAAGTCCAACGAACCCCATAACCATTGCATCTTTCTGGATTTGGAAATTTGCGAACCAAACCACTGACGATTATTCCTCATGGCAGCATGTAAGACGAACGGGAACTTTATTTGCCGGGGAAGGATTTACTATGAAGGGGCCTGGTTCGGGCGCAATCTTAGACGAACAGAATTATGTCTTCCTAGGAAAACCAAATAATGGTGAAATTACATTAACCATTAATGCGGGTAACAGCTACCTCGTTGGTAATCCGTATGCATCAGCCCTTAATGCTGACGAATTTATCGCGGACAACGCGGCAGCGCTATCGGGTACGCTTTATTTCTGGGAGCATTGGGGTGGCAATTCTCATATCCTAAGTGAATACCAAGGTGGCTATGCCCTGTACAACCTTTCTGGAGGCGTACCGGCACCGGCACCAGACCCCGATGTGGCACAGGTTGGTGTGGGTACAAAAACACCAGGTCAGTACATCCCGGTAGGTCAAGGCTTCTTCGTACAGGGAACAGGTACGGGTACCATAACTTTCGAAAACGACCAACGTGTTTTCCAGAAAGAGGGTAGCGCAAGCTCAGTATTTTTGAGGGGTGGAAATGTTTCAAATACTGAAATCGATAGTAGTGCTATTGATGAGAGGATGAAATTTAGAATTCGTTTTAGGTCCAATAATGATTTGCATATAGAACGACAAATTTTATTGACCATAGATGAGAATACAACATCAGATGTCGATTGGGGCTATGATGGTATATTGGATAACGATCAGACCGACGACATGTTCTGGATGATTAATGATGACAAATACATTATCCAAGCTAGTAATAGTGCTGATATATCGACCACATATCCAGTAGGTCTTAAAACCAGTGTAGACGGTATTAATACCATTTCAATTGATGCCTTAGAAAATGTACCTGATGACATCAACATTTATCTGCACGATATTGATCTTGGATTATATCACGACTTAAGAGTAAGTGATTATGAAGTTTTCTTAAATGCAGAACAATACCTAGATCGCTTCGAAATCACCTTTGCCACTGAAGCACAATTACTGGGCATTGATGATGAAGACAACCAAAGTCTCGATGTCCTTTATTCAAATGATAAAGAAAAAATTGTATTGATTAACCCTAACTTTATAGATGTACAGTCCATTGAACTCTTCAATGTTCTTGGCCAATCGGTTTACGCTATAGAAGACGTTTCAGAAAGCGGTTACTCTGAATACGAGGTTAAGAACTTAAGTACTGGAACTTATATTATTAAGTTATATACTGTAAGCGGTTCAGTAACGACTAAGAAAGTTTTAGTTAAGTAATTTTTGCCCCAAATCTTAAATCTTAACCAAAGAAAAGCCCTGAATATTCTAGGGCTTTTTTCATTATTTTATACAATATCGTACAATTAATATGTATTTTATCGATAAAATCAAACACTTTATAGATTATTTCAATTTTTTTTGTTATGTTTAGCCCTGAAAACAAATAAACTAAAGTTTTCGCTGTCCATATTATCAAATGATGTTAATGTGGCTATTATCGATAGGCAAGGAAAATTCACAAAATCTGTTATATTCAACAACCCCAATAACGATGTGGATGTTTCTGAACTTGGAAAAGGGATGAATACGATAAACCTTTCAAGTTCAAGACAATCGTTTATCGAAAAATAAAACGCATTGTAAAACAATAAAATCTTTACCCCATAACATATAAAAAGTAAAATTCTTACCCCATAAGATATACAATATTTATTATCAATTAATGAAATTGACCTATTATGGGACGTAAACTGCTTATTAAAAGAGCATCTCTATTTGCTGCTCTAATTATTTTTAGTTATGGTATAGGTGCACAGACCACCGTCGCCTCTTACGATTTTGAATCTGGTCTACAAGGCTGGACCGTTGGTGGTAGCGATGCAGCATTATTTACGAATTCGACTTGGGCTTGTAATGGCAGCCAAATGATTTATTCCAAAGATGATGAGACGCCCAATAATTATATGACCTCGCCCGTTGTGGATTTAACCGGTTATGCTTTTGTTAGTGTCTCTTTCTGCCATAAATCATTTAATGTCGATAATGGTGAAGGTTTTAATCTCCAATATTATGACGGAACGAGCTGGACCGTTGTAAGAACTAGGACTTTTGGAGTAGATTGGGCGACCAATGGTAGTGGCTCATCAACTAGTTTTGATGCAATCTTAAGTAGTGGAACTTACACATTTAATGCAAGCTCACAATTTAGATTGTCTAGTACTGCTGATGGCAATAGCGAATATAGTCTTTTTGATGATGTCCTTATTGAAGGTTCTAGCAGCCCAATTTATTGTGGCTCTTATGGGAATTTAGACTATCAAACTGGTGTTACCAACGTTACTTTTGAATCCATCAACAACTCCGATGGTACAGGAAAAGACGTTGGCTATGAGGACTTTACCGCTACACACATTGCTAACGTATCGCCAGGTGGTACGGAGTCCTTAAGCGTTAGTCTCAATACGGATGGTAATGTCACAATACATGCCTATGCATGGATCGACTGGAATCTGGATGGTGACTTCGATGATGCGGGTGAAGCTTACGACCTTGGCACCGCCCAAAATGTCACTAGCGGAGCAACAAGCTTATCACCCTTAACGATTAATATTCCTGCTGGTGCAACACCTGGGACCACAAGAATGCGGGTATCCGCAAAATACAATTCAGATCCCACCAGCTGTGAAAAAAATTTTGACGGTGAGGTTGAAGATTACGGTATCGTCATAGCTGCTCCTGTGGGTCCCGAAATCAATTTACAAGGTAACGGTACAAACATCGTAGATGGTGACACAACACCGGACGTCTCTGATGATACGGATTTCGGAGATGTGAATACGACCGGTGGAACGGATGTCCATACATTCACCATTCAAAATATTGGAACAACTACTTTGAATTTAACTGGTAGTTCACCTTATGTAAGTATATCTGGTGACACAGCAGATTTTACATTAAGCACAACACCTTCATCTACTATAAGTGCTAGTAGTTCAACGACATTTAATATTACCTTTGATCCCACTGTAGACGGTTTACGAACCGCAACTATAAGCATTGCTAGTAACGATACCGATGAAAATCCATATACTTTCGATATTCAAGGTAACGGATTTAATCCTTTGGCAGAGATGGATGTCTTTGGAAACTCCAATGCGATTGCCGATGGGGATACAACACCCTCGTTTTTGGACAATACCGATTTTGGAAATGTTATTGCTTCATCTAATTCCTCGGCCAATACCTTTGTGATTGAAAATAATGGTGGGTCCAATACACTTAACTTAACAGGAAGCTCCCCATACGTTAGTATTACGGGCTCATCTGACTTTTCGGTAACCTCTATACCAAGTAATGCCATTACTGCTGGTAGTAGCACAAGTTTTGTTATTACATTTACCCCAACGAGTTTAGGTCTCATTACCGCATCCGTGAGTATCGCTAATAGTGACGCCGATGAAAACCCCTATAATTTTAGTATTCAGGGAACTGGTATAGTTGCACCGCCTTGTGGATCTTCAGTGATACATACCGCGAGTTTTGAAACCGGACTAGACGGTTGGACCTCAGGTGGTGTTGATGCCACCAGAGAAAATAATGCAACTTGGTCCTATGGTGGTAATTATAGTTTAAGAGTAAGAGATGATGATCCCACAGGAACGACATCGTCTTTCGATTCCCCGGCCTTTGATCTATCGAGCTACGACAAGGTAGATTTCAAATTCTTTTTTGCCCCCAACAGTATGGAGTCTACATATGATGGTGGTACCCCGAATACTAAAACTTATACAGAAGAATTCATTTTAGAATACAGCAGTGACAACGGAACTAATTGGACAACCTTATATACTTTTGAAAGTGGTAAAATCGCAGAACAAGATGCCGATTTTGAAACCTCGTCGTCCACCATATTTTACGGGAGAATCGTGACGCTTAAAAGTTCGGATTACAGCTTCCCCGCCTCAGCCATATCGCGTTTTAGACTTCGCTGTGATGCAAGTGAAGATAATGATGAAGTCTTTATCGATGATATTACCATTACCGGAACCAGTTATTGTACCCCGACAAAAGCCCCTGGTGGCGTAACGGACAATTTAGATCTTTGGCTGAAAGCAGATATGATCGACGGTATCGGTGAAGGTTCCGATGGTGCTTTGGTAAGTCAAATGGTGGATAATGGAAAGGGGAACAATGCAGAAGTTATGGTAACTGGGCTAGAGCCAACTTACCAAAACAATACCTCAAGGAATATTAATTTTAATCCGGTTATCGATTTTACAAATGACCTCAATACGGCTGGTTCTGATTTAACCTATATTGCAAATCTTGGGTCTAGGGATGTACTAACTGGTACAGGAGGCTTCAATAGCTCCGATATGTTCGTGATCATTATTCCAGATGTCATCATTACAAATACCATGTTCCCTGCTGATGCCTTTACCAGTACCAATCCAACTACAAATAACACTAGGACAGAAGATGTTACAGGATTTGGCTATGGTGCTTATAGTCAAAGATTTACCAGTGAGTATTTTGGTTACTGTATTGGGACATATAGTACAAGTTCAGGTATAGGTTATGGAAGAGCAGATAACTCTGGGACAACAAATTTTAATCAAGTTAGCATCATCAACATTAGACACAATTCCACTGATACCGATATGGATATGTTCCTCAATGCCAAAGCTTTTGGAAATGTTACTGCTGATGCAGCTTCCTTTGGTACGGTTAATGATACAAGATTTTGGTTGGGTCGTAGTCAGTATTTTGAAGGCAGCTTTGATGGCCGTATTGCCGAGGTTATTACTTATTCTGCTACGAATGATGATGGGGACTTAACACAGGCCAGAAACAGAATCCAATCCTATTTAGCTATAAAATACGGTATTACCCTAGGAGTCAATGGCACATCACAAGACTATGTAGACAGTGACGGTACCGTTATTTGGGATCAATCCGCTAATGCTAGTTATAACTATGATGTAGCAGGAATCGGTCGCGATGATGCTTCTGAACTTAACCAAAAGCAATCCAGAAGTGTTAATGATGCCGCAGATGGTATTGGGAGAACACAGGGTGTGCTTACCATGGGCCTAACGGATATTTACGATACCAATACGGAAAACAAAAACACCAATACCACCACCTTTAATGATAAAGAGTTTTTAATGTGGGGAAACAATGGTGTAGACTTAAATTTAACGGCTTCAGTAATATCAGTCAATATGAGTGCAGGAATTACGCCTGCCCTAACGACGGACGTGACGTTTACGGGGATGCAACGAATATGGAAAGTTGTAGAAAATGGCGGTGACATCCCAGAGGTTAAAGTGCGTTTACAAGAAGATGCTGTAAGAAATATTGCACCACCCGGGAACTACTACATGTTTATTTCAGATACGGGTGTATTTGATCCTACTTCCGATTATAGAGTAATGACTTCTGACGGAAGCGGTAACCTAGAGGCTGTATATGACTTTGATGGTACCAAATATATTACCTTTGGCTATGCCCCACAGGTCATTGAAGAGCGCTCCGTTTATTTTGATGGTGCCGTGGATTATATCGATATGGAAGACAACTTGGATTTAGAGCCAACAGGATTTACCATCTCTGCATGGATTAAACGCGATGCCGCCGATACGGGCACCAAATCTATTGTATCTAAACGAACCACAGCATTTTCTTCGGGATTCGACTTTAGAATATCCGATGCCAATAGAATACAAATGTATTGGGTAAACGGCAGTGGTACACAACTTTTAAATGCCAACGTTGGGATACCGGATGATGAGTGGCACCACGTCGCAGCGATTTATAATGGAACGACCATAGCACTCTATATAGACGGTGTCTTGAACAGATCAGCCACTAGGAGTGCCCCGGTAGATACGGATGACTCATTTTTAATTGGTGCCGCAGGTAAGGGTACCATTACCCAACATTTTAGGGGTAATATTGATGAAGTTCGTGTTTGGGATACGGCACTTTCATTAGATCAGTTGCGCTTTGTCATGAATCAAGAGATTGAGGACAACTCGGGTCAGGTAATGGGTAAAGTATTACCGACATCGATTACAAAGAACGATATTAATGCCATACCATGGAGTGATCTGGCCGGTTATTATCCAATGTCGGTCTATACCTATACGAATACAGACGATGCTTCTGGAAATGGCAACCAGGGAGCCTTGAGAAATCTGAACACTGTGGATCGACAAACCGCTCCACTACCCTACCAGTCTACCCAGGATGGCAATTGGGATACTAGCGCAACTTGGACCAATGGCGATATTCAAACCATTCCGGGAGCTGCATCGATTGTAGACGCATCCGTTACCGTGGATTGGAACATTGTAAGGACATCGCATAACGTGACCATGGACAATTCATCCTTGCCCTCTGGAAAAAATGACAATAGAGAAGTATTGGCCTTGTATGTGGATGCCAATGAGCTCACTTTATCTGGGGATAATGCAGCGGATACTGGTAATGCCCTTACCGTGTCACATTACCTGAGCTTGACCGGAAAAATTGACCTTGAAGGGGAATCACAACTGATCCAAGAGAACGATAGCGATCTCATGGTAGCCACTAATGGCGAACTTGAAAGGGATCAGCAAGGTACGGCAGATACCTATACTTATAATATCTGGTCATCACCGGTTGGTGCAACGGATACAGCTACCAATAACTATAGTTATACCATCCCACAAGTCATAATGGATGGTAGTGACGCTAGCAACCCACAGCCTATTAGTTTCATTAGTGGCTATGATGGTACCAATACCAGTCCAATCGGCATCGCCTTTCATTGGCTTTGGAAGTTTTCTAATTCTACCTCTGGCGATTACTCATCTTGGCAACATGTGCGCAGAACAGGCCTAATGTCTCCAGGCGAAGGATTTACAATGAAAGGCCCAGGTACAGGGGACATATTGGATGAGCAAAATTATGTCTTTTCTGGAAAACCAAATAATGGTGACATCACCTTAAATATTAATTCTGGTAATAGCTATCTTGTGGGCAATCCTTATGCTTCGGCAATTGATGCTGACGAGTTTATTAATGACAATCCTAACTTATCAGGCACTCTTTCTTTCTGGGAGCATTGGGGTGGCGGTTCACATATACTCTCTGAATATCAAGGGGGCTACGCCCTTTATAATTTATCTGGCGGGGTTTCGGCACCAGCCCCGCATCCCGATGTAGCTCAAGTCGGTGTGGGGACCAAAACACCTGGTAGCTATATCCCCGTTAGTCAGGGCTTCTTTGTAAACGGTACTAGTAATGGAACTATCACTTTTGAAAATGACCAGCGTGTATTTGTAAAGGAAAGTGATGGAAATTCTATATTTATGCGTGGCGCTAACGTTGCGAACTCTGAGCCGCAGGATAATAGTAATGCCGATGAACGAATGAAATTTAGACTTGGTTTCAAATCGAATAACGCTCTTCAGCTAAGTCGACAAATTCTGTTGACCATCGATGAGAATACGACACCTGAAGTGGACTGGGCCTATGATGGTATATTGGATGATGATCAGAGTCAGACCGACGATATGTACTGGATGATTAATGATGAGAAATACATTATTCAAGCCAGTAATGAGGCCAGTACCACAACTATTTTTCCACTAGGTATCAAAACAAGTATTGACGGTACTAACACCATCAGAATTGATTCCTTAGCGTATGTTCCTGAGGATCTTAATATATATGTGCATGATATTGACCTCAACCTTTATCATGATTTAAGAACTGAGGCTTATGAAGTCTCATTAGATGCTGGCGAATATTTAAATCGTTTTGAAATCGTTTTTGATACACCAGAAACCTTATCTGATAACGACCTCAACGTCGAAGATTTAAAAGTGTACTATAGTTCTAATCGCCTCAAAATCGTTGTTTTAAATCCCAAGTTGATAGAATTGCAACAATTACAGGTGTATACTATTAATGGACAGGTGGTTTATAACAATACCAATTTATGGCGTGAATCCTATAATGAATATGATCTTCAAAATATCAGTACAGGTGTCTATATTATACAACTTAAAACCTTGACCGGAGCACTCTCCAAAAAAATTATAATAAAGTAGAAGTAGTTTTATATTTTTGGTTAATGCCCGGAAAAGCCGCAATCAGTATCTTAATACTGATTGCGGCTTTTCCTGCTTTATAGCTTTTAATACAGCATCAAAATATGAGGTTTCTTGCTCTCAAGTTTCCATACGCCTTAACGTAAACATTCAGAAAGCAATTACCTGAATACAGCGTTAAGAATGTAAGTATAGGAACTTTATGCTATTAAATTAGGTGGTTTAGCCGCTACCAAGAACGTTTTAGTTAAGTAATTTTTGCCTTAAATCTTAATCGAGGACAAATCCTGAATTGTTCTAAGGTTTTTTCACTATTTCCCATAAAATCGCATAGTTAATGTGTATTTTGTCGATAAAATCAAACACTTTATGGATTATTTCAATTTTTTTTGTTATGTTTAGCCCTGAAAACGAAGAAATTAAATTTTTCGTTCTCCAAATTGCCCCATGATGAAAAAAAACCTTACCCAAGTTTTGATCTTCTCGGCCATGCTTTCATTTGGCCAAAATCCTGTGACGGATGATTCTGACTGGACGGTATCTAATATTACCCCAGATAATACCTTAGACTATCCCAATACCATTATCTACGGACCGGATGGGGGCTTATGGATTACCGAACGGGAAGGTAAACAAGTCGTAAAGATTGATAAAACTTCTGGAGCAAAGTCTGTCTTACTCGATTTGTCTGCTGAGGTACATCAGTCCAAAGGACAAGACGGACTTATGGGCATGGCCATACACCCTGATTTGTATGCAGATATCACCACGTCAAGTAACAACTATATTTATTTAGCCTATACCTATGATATTAACCCCTCGGATGATAACAATGATAATACGGAAGGCGATGTTGATAGGCGTTTAATCATAGAACGCTACGATTACAATTATACTAACGATATCTTAGAACCTTTATCGGCCATGACCATTGTTGACGGTCTTGACGCCAGTAACGACCATAACTCTGGCAAACTCATCATAGGGCCAGATTTAAAATTATATTATTCCATAGGTGATCAAGGCGCCAATCAATTTAGCAATGCCTGCGATCCCATACAGTCTCAAGACTTACCGACGAGTACAACAGATTTTGATGCTTATAAAGGCAAAATTTTACGTTTAAATTTAGATGGCTCAATACCAAACGACAATCCTTTGCTTAACGGCGTTAAAAGTCATGTTTTTAGCTATGGTCATCGCAATGCTCAAGGTATTGTATTTGGATCTAACGGAAAGTTATATGCGTCTGAGCACGGTGGAAAAGTCGATGATGAAATTAATATCATAGAAGCCGGAAAAAATTACGGTTGGCCCGAAATATCAGGAGGATTTGACAACTATGGATTCACGTATTGTGATTGGTCCTCTACTCCAGGTGGATGCACTGGTAGCGGTTTTAGCAATCACAATTGTGCTCCGGGTGTTACACCTATGACAGAGAGCATGTCTTACCCATCTGGAGCACCTAGCGATTTTGTTGAACCAATAGGCACCTATGGCAGTACGATCACTACAGAACCCACTGGTGGATGGTTGACTTGGCCAACGGTGGCGCCAGCTGGTATTTCTATTTATGAAGGCGGCCTTATCCCAGACTGGGGTGAGTCTTTGCTTATACCAACGTTGAAGCGCGGTACCATATACAGAGTAAAATTGAACGCAACAGGCGATGGCATTGATAGTAACCCTACACTATTAGACGGCTCAGTTTATGAAGAATTCCACTCATCAAACGATCGCTATAGAGATGTTGCCATAGATCCTGATGGTATAACATTTTACGCCATTACCGATAATACCGGCGGTACAAGTGGTCCTTCAGGAACCTCGAGCGTAAGTATAGAAAACCCTGGAGTGGTTATGAAAATTCAGTTTACAGGTCAAACCCTGAGTAATACATCGCAAGATTTGACGGATATTGGTATATACCCCAATCCGACCAAAGATACCTTTCATTTCAAATCTAACGGATTTGATTCTTTAGAAGATTTAAGTGTCACAATCATTGATATGCAAGGTAGACTCACAAAATCCGTAACACTGAGTAATCTTAATGATGAGGTGGATATTTCTGAACTTGCGGAAGGTATCTACGCTGTAAGCTTATCAAGTTCAAAACAAACCCTCTTTAAACATTTAATTGTCAAGAAGTAAAAATTAAAATTAGACCCCTTAATCTATATAACTATTAACCGATGAAATCCATTTACCCTACTAAAAAACAGAAACCGTTTATCAAAAACGTATTTATTTTAGCTGCTCTAGTTGTATGTACTTATAGTCTAAGGGCACAAACTACCATAGCCTCCTATGATTTTAATACAGGACTACAAGGTTGGACCGATGGTGGATCCGATGCAGGATTATATAATAGTTCGAGTTGGTCTTGTAGCGGTAGCAGATGTATCTATACCAAAGATGATCAGACCTCTAACAATTATATGACCTCACCGGTCTTGAACCTATCGTTTTATACGTCTATTGATATCTCTTTTTGTCATAAATCATCAGGTGTTGATGATGATGAAGGCTTTAACCTCCAATATTATGATGGAACGAGCTGGACGATTGTAAGAACTTGGGAAAGAGATGTAGATTGGTCTAGTAACGGAACTAGTAATCCACATTATTTTAGTCATACCCTAGATGACGCAACCTATACATTTAATTCAAGTTCACGATTCAGGTTTTCCGGTACAGCTAGCAGTGATAGTGAATATAATTATATCGATGATGTCCTTATTGAAGGTACTTCACCACCAGGACCAGAAATTGATGTTCAAGGCAATAGCGTATCTATTACCAATAACGACCTTAGCCCTGCCGTAAGTGATCATACCGATTTTGAATCTGTGAATGTCAGCGAATCGAAATCAAGAACATTTACTATTAACAACACAGGTACAACAGCACTTACCATTTCAAGTATTACCCTGTCAAACACAACTGATTTCTCAATTATTGGAACACCTTTTTCATCCCCCATAGCAGCTGGAGGATCCACAACATTTCAGGTACAGTTTAATTCCAGTACCGCGGGATTAAAATCCTCCACGGTCACCATTGCGAATGATGACCTAGATGAATCGAGCTTTGTCTTTGACATACAAGCCACCGCAGAACAAAATTTCTTTGATAGTGATGGGGATGGTGTATTAGACAATGTAGATATTGATGATGATAATGATGGTATAGCAGATGCGCTTGAAGAAGCGGCCTGCAAGAACTCAAATATCTCAGTGACCACTAATTATAAATTTTTAAATGAATCCTTTGGCACTGGTAATAGAACTACCATTAATACAACTTACAATGCGGTGACCACATATTGTTATGAAGATGGTACTGCAAGCTGTTCGACCGGTGGCGACGATTTGAATGATGGGGAATACACGGTTTATTATCGTGCAGCAGATGGTGATGGTATAGACGATACACCTATAGAGGAAATAGGTTCATGGGCAGACGCTTACTGGTATACCGGAGAAGATCATACCACTGGAGACACCAATGGAAGAATGGCGATGTTCAACGCTGCCATAGATCCAGGCATATTTTATACGGCAAATATTTCAGGTGCACTTCCCAATATTCCCATTACCTATAGTTTTTGGGTATTAAATTTAGATACAGTTGCTGCACCAGGGATTGCCACACGATTAAGGCCCGACATCCTTGTTGAGTTTAGAGATGCTAGCAATAACTTATTGGCCTCTATAACGACGGGCGACATTCCACCTTCTATAAATGGAGATGCCGCCGGTAGCTGGCACAATTTTTCTGCAGATTTAACATTTTCCGTTAGTGAGTTTAATGTTTACTTCTATAACAACCAACTTGGTGGTCTAGGTAACGACCTAGCTATTGATGATATTGAAATTACACAGACTTTATGCGATACGGATGGTGATAACGTGGCCGATGTATTTGACTTGGATAGTGATAATGATGGTATACCCGATGTGGTAGAATCTGGATTTGCCACTACAAGTAATGGAAAAGCTTATATAGATACTTGGGTCGATTCAAACGCAAACGGTATGCACGATGCCGCCGAGGGCGTTACACCTTTAGATTCAGATGGCGATGGCACCCCAAATTATTTAGATTTAGACAGTGATAATGATACCATTTTTGATGTTGATGAATCGGGTGCTGGGAACTCTGGAGACTCGAGTTTTGAAAACGGAGATGGCGATATTGATGGAGATGGTGTCGGTGATGGTGAAGATACGGATGCTGTAAGGGAAAAAGACTTTAACTCTGACGGCACTTCTGAATATTTTGCTGATGGTATTTTGGATATTTATGATTTTCTGGATGGAAGTACTATGAGTACAGCTTTTGGTAATCAAAATCAAGGTATGGGTCATACTTATCATGTTTTAGATTCCGATGGTGACGGCCTCCCCGACTACATAGACACTTATAATAATTCCACAAGCACCTATGATATTTCACAAACCCTTTATCCTCATCTCGATACAAATAATGACGGCCTTATAGATGATACTAATGACACCGATGGTGATGGCTTATTAGACCTTTTTGACACCAATGATAGCGCATTTGGGTCACCAAGGGATATATCCACAAAATTACAACTCTATTTCGATGGTCGTAATGATTACATAAAGGATGAGTCTCTGACGAGTGGATGGTCTGAGATTACATTAATGGGATGGATAAAACTCGACCCATTAGGTTTTGGTGCATCTCGAATGTTGTTTGGCCAGGGTAATTTTAACCTAAGACTTTTACCCGGTAACAATATCCAAGTAGCGGCTAGTGGATCCTCTCTAATAAGTGGAACAACTCTGGCCGATTCTCGATGGATTCATATAGCGGCAACATACAGTAGTACATCTGAGGAATTAAACTTATATATTAATGGTGCCTTAAATAGATCTATCTCAAAAAGTGGTGCATTAAATAGTGATACAAGTTCATTTACAATAGGAAGTAATACAGCAAACACGAACCTTTTCTTTAAGGGTTATGTGGATGAAGTAAGACTCTTTGACAAAGCCTTATCCGATGATGAAATTCAAAAACTTGTATACCAAGAAATCGAAGATAATGGAAATGTTCGTGGTACTGAAATCCCAAGAGATATTAGCTCATTGTCATGGTCGAACTTAGTGAAATATTATCGATTGGATAGCTTTAAAGGAGACATTACCGATAACTTAACGACTCCTGCTGTAGATGAAGGCACCGGTGCAAAAATGTACAATATTAAAGAGATCACTTATCAGTCGGCGCCTATGCCTTTTGTTTCACAACAAGGGAATACTAGTTTACCATTAGCGGTTGACATTTCTGCTGATGGTGTTCGCGGAGAGGATGTCGTCGACTATGATTGGTCTATCGTTCGCATAGAACATGATGATATAACCTACAGTGATACTCAAAGACATTTAGGCTTGTATATTAATGAAGAAGATGCCAGCTCCAATGCTATTGAATACCATGTTACCAATGACTCAGAACTTAATGTATCTTGGTATTTAAAATTAGACGGCTTTATAGATTTGGAAGGAGAATCGCAGTTAATTCAAGGGGATGATGGCTTACTTGACCCTACAAGCAAAGGAAAAATAGAGCGTGATCAACAAGGCACCGCAGATACGTATACTTATAATGTCTGGTCCTCACCGGTTAGCATCATTAATGAGACAAGTAATAATACTGACTATACCATCCCACAAGTCATAATGGATGGTAGTGACGCTAGCAACCCACAGACTATTAGTTTCATTAGTGGCTATGATGGTACCAATACCAGTCCAATCGGCATTGCCTTTCATTGGCTCTGGAAGTTTTCTAATTCTACCTCTGGCGATTACTCATCTTGGCAACACGTGCGCCGAACAGGCCTAATGTCACCTGGCGAAGGATTTACAATGAAAGGCCCGGGTACAGGGGACATATTGGATGAGCAAAATTATGTCTTTTCTGGAAAACCAAATAATGGTGACATCACCTTAAATATTAATTCTGGTAATAGCTATCTTGTGGGCAATCCTTATGCTTCGGCAATTGATGCTGACGAGTTTATTAATGACAATCCCAACTTATCAGGTACCCTTTCTTTCTGGGAACATTGGGGTGGCGGTTCACATATACTCTCTGAATATCAAGGGGGCTATGCCCTTTATAATTTATCTGGTGGGGTTTCGGCACCAGCTCCTCATCCCGATGTAGCTCAAGTCGGTGTAGGGACCAAAACACCTGGTCGCTATATCCCCGTTGGTCAGGGCTTCTTTGTAAACGGTACCAGTAATGGAACTATCACTTTTGAAAATGACCAGCGCATATTCGCAAAGGAAAGTGGTGGAAATTCTATATTTATGCGTGGTACTAATGTGACGAACTCTCAACCTATAGATAGCATTGTCGATGAGCGAATGAAATTTAGATTAGGTTTTAAATCGAGCAACACACTTCAACTCAGCCGACAAATTCTGTTGACCATCGATGAGAATGCAACGCCTGATGTGGACTGGGCCTATGACGGGATATTAGGTAATGCTCAGACCGACGACATGTTCTGGATGATCAATGATGAGAAATACATTATTCAAGCCAGTAATGAGGCCAGTACCACAACTATTTTTCCACTAGGTATCAAAACAAGTATTGACGGTACTAACACCATCAGAATTGATTCATTACAACATGTGCCCGAAGATCTCAATATCTATATACACGATATTGACCTCAGTCTCTACCACGATTTAAGAACTGAGGATTATGACGTCTTATTGAGCGCTGGCGACCATCTAAGTCGTTTTGAACTCGTTTTCGACAATCCAGAAACCCTATCTAATGATGAGCTCACTGTTGAAGATTTAAAAATGTACTACAGTTCTAATCGCGGTAAAATCGTTGTTTTAAATCCAAAACTGATAGAATTAGAGCAAATGCAACTTTACAACATAAATGGACAGGTAGTTTATACCAACACCGACTTATGGCAAGAAACCTATAACGAGTATCAACTACAGGATCTAAGTACGGGAGTGTACATTATACAACTCAAAACCATCACTGGAATCCACTCCAAAAAAATTATAATTGAATAGACGTGATTTTTATTTTTAGTTAGTGATTGGAAAAGCCACGACCAATACTCAGGTCGGGCTTTTCTTATTTTAAGGCCTTTAGTAAAGCAGACATATCTAAGGTTTGCTGCTCACCGGTATCCATATTTTTTAATGTAAAGCTTTCAGAAGCTAACTCCTGTTCACCTACTAAAACCACAAAAGGTATATGGCGCCTGTTCGCATAAGTCATCTGTTTTTTCATCTTGGCCGAATCAGGATACAACTCAGCTTTTACACCTTCCTTTCTTAATTGTGTAACGGCTTTTAAACAAGCCAGAGCTTCTTTGTCTCCAAAGTTAATAAATAGCACTTTTGTAGTATTTGCAATGGTTTCAGGAAAAAGGTTTAATTCTTCTAAAACCAAATAGATGCGATCTAAACCAAAACTAATCCCAACGCCACTGGTATCAGGCTTTCCAAATATACTAGTCAAGTCATCATAACGGCCACCTCCACCAATAGAGCCCATATCAACGCCTTCTGGAGCAGAGACCTCAAAAATGGCTCCCGTATAGTAATTGAGCCCTCTGGCTAACGTTACATCCAATTGTAATGTTGCCGTGTTTAAACCCAGTGTTGAAATGGCCGAATTTATAAACTCTAACTCTTCAATACCTTTTAAACCTATATCAGACGTCCCTAAAATGGATTTTAAACGCTCTACCTGTTCTCCAAAGTCCCCTTCTAAAGTGAACAAAGGTTGAAGCTGAGAAATTCCATCCTCAGAAATTCCTTTACTGCGCATTTCCGCTTTGACCTTCTCCTCACCTATCTTATCCAACTTATCTAAAGCTACCGTAAAGTCAATAAGCTTATCTTGGGCACCAATGACTTCGGCAATACCGGATAAAATTTTACGATTATTGATCTTAATGGTCACCCCTTCTAACTTTAAGGTTGTAAAAACCGCATCGTATAATTGTATAAACTCCACTTCCTGAAAAAGGGACTTTGACCCAACAACATCCGCATCGCATTGGTAAAACTCTCTAAAACGACCTTTTTGGGGTCGATCAGCACGCCAAACGGGTTGAATCTGGTAACGTTTAAAGGGAAAGGCAATCTCATTTTGATGCTGTACTACATAACGTGCAAATGGTACGGTTAGATCGTAACGTAAGGCCTTTTCGGAAATTTTCGATGTTAGTACATTTTCGGATTTAGAATTATAGTCCTCTTCAGAAACCTTACTCAAATAGTCACCAGAATTCAAAATCTTAAAAATCAAACGATCACCTTCATCCCCATATTTGCCCATTAAGGTCTCTGAGTTTTCAAAACTTGGGGTTTCAATAGGCTCAAATCCATAGCGCTCAAATTGCGCTTTGATCGTCTCTATGATATAAGAGCGTTTGGCTACTTCTAAGGCATTGAAATCTCTGGTACCTTTAGGAATACTTGGTTTTTGCGCCATAATATTTCCATCCTTCGACCCTGCTCAGGATAAACTACAGCAGGCATCCTTTTTTTAATGAAACAATTATTTAAATCAAATTAAAACACACTGTCATTTCGAGCGTAATCGAGAAATCTAAAGATTCAGCGTAGCTAAATCGCAGTTTCAGCATAGCTGAACCGAACGTTCAACGAATTCAAATCTCGTTGAATACAAATCATCTTAAGTACTTCAACAACGCTTCGATGCTTCGACTATGCTCAGCACAGGCTAGCTCAGTGTGACAATTCTAGTTTTCTAAATCTACTTTTTTAACTTCAAAAACACTTCGACAAGCTCAGTGTGACTTATGAGATTAACATCATCTAATCTCATATGTCACAAAAATATTATAAATTTTAGAGGCAAACCCAAGTAATTTTATTTTTATAGTAACTTTATGGGGTTTAGAACGTCTTATGGTTTTAAACGATCCAACTAACTTTAGACAACACTATGTTTTCACTAGCTAGAGAGAATATTAAAATTGCATTTGGTTCTATTAAAAGCCAACTTCTTCGCACCATTCTAACGGTTTTGATCATCGCAATTGGCATTATGGCCTTAGTTGGCATATTAAGTGGTGTTTCAGCCTTAGAGAATACCATTTCTAGCAATTTTTCGTCGATGGGCGCCAATACCTTTAACTTTCAACGTTATGAGTTTAGAGCCCAACGCCAAAGCAGTAGGGAACGCCAAAAAATAAACCCGGTCATTAGTTACAGAAATGTGAAGGACTTTATCGACACTTACGATTTTCCGTTTACCCAAGTGGCTGTGTCATTCTATGGATCCAGAGCTTCAGAAGTAAAATATGAGAACAAAAAAACCGATCCTGAGGTTGCCATTATAGGTTCTAACGAGCATTATATTGAAAACTCTGGTTTAGAAATAGAAAATGGTCGTTCTTTAAACTTTGCTGATATTGAAAACAACAACGCCGTTTGTGTGATTGGTAGTGATCTGCAGAAAGCGCTATTCCCTGATGAAAACCCGATAGATAAGACCATCAGCGTGAGAGGTTCTAAATTTAAAGTGGTTGGTGTAATAAAAGAGAAAGGCTCCACCTTTGGCAATAATCAAGATTTAACTGTTGTGATGCCTATACAAAAAGCCCGGTCTATTTTTACGAATCCCAACATTAACTATAGATTGAGTGTCAAAGTCGATAAAACAGATATGTTAGAAGGTGCTCAAGACGATGCCATATTGACCTTTAGAAATATTCGCGGACTCAACCCTATTGAGGAGAATGACTTTGGTATAGAACGCAGCGAAGATTTAATTAATCGTGTGGCAGAGAATACGAGTACATTATACATTGCGGCTTGGGTGATCAGTATCATTACCATATTTGGGTCTACCATTGCTCTGATGAATATTATGTTGGTTTCGGTTAGTGAGCGTACACGAGAAATCGGTGTCCGCAAGGCCTTAGGAGCGAAGCGTAGAACGATTGCCTTTCAATTTTTTATGGAAACCATTATCATTGGGCAACTTGGTGGTATTTTAGGGATTTCGCTCGGTATTTTAATTGGATGGGGAGTCGCGGCTGGATTTCAACTGGAGTTCTCCACACCTTGGGTAGCCATGATTTGGGCCACATCCATTGCTTTTATTGTGGCCGTTATTTCTGGGCTTTATCCTGCGACAAAAGCTGCTAGACTAGATCCTATCGAGTCCTTGAGATACGAGTAATTTCAGTTTAGGATGCACTGTTAAAAAGTTAAATGAAAGTCATCTTAAGGAACATATTCAAGTGGTTTTTATACATTCTAATCATTCCTTTGACTTACATTCTCATTTCTTTGGTACTCTCATTAATTACCATCAATCGCGTTGATGGGGTTAAGAATGCTGATAAAACAATCTTTTTGAGCACAAATGGTGTTCATTTAGAAATTATTATGCCCAAAAAAGATATTGCAGGCTCGGTTTTATCTGGAATTAGGTATGACCATAACGATAATTATTTATCATTTGGTTGGGGGGATGAAAATTTCTACATAAACACACCAACATGGGGAGATTTAACGTTTAATAATGCTTTTAAGGCCATATTTTTAAAAAGCCCTACGTTGGTTCATGTCACCAGATATCGTCGTAAAAAATCAGATTGGATAGCTATAAAAGTAAATGATTCTGAACTCCAGAAATTGAATCATTATGTATTTAAAACCTTTGTGCTCAATGATGACGGCACAAAAATTATACTGAAAAATAAGGGTTACACCGCAAATGATGATTTTTATAAGGCAAAAGGAAACTATTCATGCTTTAAAACCTGTAATTCTTGGGTAAACACCGGATTTAAAGAAAGTGGTTTAACATCTTGTCTTTGGACGCCATTCGATTTTGGTCTGCTTAATAAATACAAATAGAAAACCTTGCTCTTTTAGCTTACTTACTTCTAAGAGGAATCTAATTCTGTTGGATTAGCTTCTCAAAATACTGAAACAATTCACCTTTGGTGATATTGGCTCCTTGTTGTACAATTTTGAATATATCTTGATGTTTATCTTCTGAGTAACCTTTTTTGGCATTATAGAACTCTATATCGTCTGAGAGCAAATTATTACGAAGCCATTGAAAGCCCTCTTTAGTAGTGAAATCCGCTTTATTTTCTTTTAATTTAAGAGCAATAAGGTGCATATCCTTTGCCCCACATTTAAAAAGGTGTATTTGGTTGGGAGAAATGTGCTCTAGGAATTCAACTTTGCTTAGTACACCATACCATACCAAGTCGCTAAATACATCGAGCTCCTGCTCTGCGGCTTCAGGTTTATTTGTTTTGATATCTTCCCATTCGTCTGCTGTAATAGACTGTGTCGCCAAAAAATTGATAAACTCTTGGTGTAATTCTTCAAATTGTTCTTTTGTTAATCGTGTGTACTTCATTTACGGTCAATTTATTTGTGCTGAATCCTGTCTGCTGATCTGCCCCTGTCTAGCCGGCATGCAGGCGCACGAGACTTTGGAAGCTAAGCCTACAGATAGGCATTTCAGTATTTCAGCATCTCTTAAAATTTTATTTTCATATATCTGAAAATCAATCAATTAATAGCATTATAAGCTTTAAAAGGTCTATCCGTAGCCAATATATCTACTCCAAGACTTTTCCAATATTGATACATGTCTTCGCCTCTAGCCTCTGCTTGTTTATCTAAGTTCCCTAAGGTCCCAAGTATGCAGACTATACCTTCTTTATGAAGACGTTTATATAATGACGCTTTAGATAAACGCGTCCCAGTAAAGGCGAGCATATTTTCTGTAGGGATTCCCGAGTCTATTAAGCGATCTAACTCTGCATGATTTCTCGCTGAAACTGATAATAATAATTCTGGCGCCAATTCAAAAGCCGATTGTGCTTGTTTTAGATCATAGGTAATGATAACGCAATTATCTTCTGCTTTAGCAGCCCTAATTGCATCTATCACTTGCGCTTGACTAACACTGCGCTTAATATCTACAGTTAAAATTACATTTTTAGCCTTACACCACTTTAAAACATCCTTGAATAGTGGAATACGAAATGGAGTTGCTTTTCCATAACCATCTATAAGCTTGTAGTCTTTTAATTCTGTATAATTCAAATTCTTAACTAAGCCACTTCCATTGGTGGTTCTATCTAAAGCATTATCATGCATTAATATGAGTTTTCCATCTTTAGTTTGCGACACATCAATTTCAAATACCGCCTTAATACTATCATTGATATAGCTCATAGTTTCTAAACAGTTTTCGGGATATTTTTCTAAGCCCATACCACCTCTATGTACACTTATATTAGGGTAATTAGAATTTGAAGTCTTAAAGAGTTCAATCAACTTTGATTTACGATTGAAATCAGTGCCTTGACTAGACTTTGAATCCTTACAGCCAGTAAAAGTGACCAGGATAAATACGAGTAATAGTCTTTTCATATCATCTAACCTATGGGATCCTGTTCTTGAGCAGGATTAATTCAATTTAAAACTCAAATTATAACTCTATTGAAATACCATTTTCTGAGGTATGATCTCAATTAAAATATTTGAATTCGCAGTAAACTACTCTGCAAAAATTTGTTTCAATAAAAAAACCGCTTAGATAACTAAACGGTTTTATATTGAAAACTTTGAAGTCATTATTTTTCAGCAACTACCTCAAATGGTAAGTCTACCGTGACATCTCTGTGTAATCTTATGACAGCATTGTATTTACCTAAACGCTTCACATTACCACCTATCACATTAATGTATTTCTTGTCAATTTCATGACCTTCCTTTTGCAAAGCTGCAGCAAGGTCCATATTGTTCACGGATCCAAAAAGCTTATCACCCGCACCTACTTTAGAAGCAATTTTTACTTCTAACGCCGAAATAGCTTCAGAAGTTTTTTGAGCGGCTTCAATAATTGATTTTTCTTTGAATGCTCTTTGTTTTAAGGTCTCAGCTAGCATCTTTTTCGCTGAAGGTGTTGCCATAATAGCATGTCCCTGAGGAATTAAATAATTTCTACCATAACCGTTCTTAACTGTTACAATATCGTCTTTAAATCCTAAATTCTCAACGTCTTGTTTTAATATAAGTTCCATTGTTATGATATTTTACTTTAATAAATCAGCAACGTATGGCATTAAGGCTAAATGTCTAGCACGCTTTACAGCCACAGATACTTTTCTTTGGTACTTTAAAGAAGTACCTGTTAAACGTCTTGGCAATAATTTGCCTTGTTCGTTAACAAAGCTTAATAAGAAATCAGGATCCTTATAATCTACATACTTAATACCTGACTTCTTAAAACGACAATACTTCTTAGTTTTTTGAGTCTCAATGTTTAATGGTGTAAGATATCTAATCTCACCATCCTTTTTTCCTTTTGCTTGTTGTTCTATTGATGACATAATTAAGCTTTTTGTTTGTTTCTTTCTCTTCTCTTCTCAGCCCAAGCAATAGCATGCTTGTCTAATTTTACAGTTAAGTAACGCATAAAACGCTCATCACGTCTAAACTCTAACTCTAAAGGTTCTATTGCTTCACCAGCAACTTGGTACTCAAATAAGTGATAAAAACCACTTTTTTTGTTCTGGATTGGATATGCCAGCTTTTTCAAGCCCCAATCTTCTTTGGCAATCATCTTAGCTCCTTTAGAAACGAGGAAATCCTCATATTTCTTAACTGTTTCCTTTATCTGATCTTCAGATAAAACGGGATTTAAGATGAAAACAGTTTCATAATGATTCATAATTAATTATTTTGTTTATTCATAAAACGGCTGCAAAAATAAGCATTAATTCTAATTCTGGCAATGTTTTTGATAGCAAAGTTTCCAACAATTTTTGCACTAAAGATTATGTTAAATTTTACAGTTTGTCGGTAAAATTTGTTTTTTAACCGAAATTATTGTACTATTGTCGATATCTTAACCTAATAAAATAGTAATGTTATGACTTTAAACTGTGTAGTTGTTGATGATTCCGCGATTCAACGTCTCTCTATAGTTAAGTTAATTGAGAACCACTCTTCGCTTAACCTTATTGCAGAATACAGCAGTGCGTTAGAAACAAAAAACGGTCTTAATACACATAAAGTAGATCTTATCTTTTTAGATATAGAGATGCCTGTATTAAACGGTTTTGAGCTCTTGGATGTACTCAACAACAAACCCCAAATTATTTTTGTTACAGGTAAAACGGAATATGCTTTTAAAGCATTTAATTACGACGCTACCGACTATCTTCAAAAACCAATTACCAAAGAACGTTTTAATACTGCCGTAGAAAAAGCTATTGAGCAGCACAAATTAAAGCTAGATTTCAACGAAACCGATGGAGAACACATCTTTGTTAAGAGTAACCTTAAAAAACGTAAAGTTTATATTAAGGATATTAAATGGATTGAAGCTTTAGGCGATTATGTAAAAGTTGTAACGGAAGAAAATAGCCTTGTCGTATTATCTACGATGAAAGCTTTTGAAAAAGAATTACCTGAAGGCAAGTTTTTGAGAATTCACAAATCCTACATTGTGAATTTAGATAAAATAGATCGCTTTAACAGTAAAAATGTTGAAGTTGGTGCTTATGAAATCCCCCTAAGTCGAAATAAAAAGACCCAACTTGTAGATGCTTTAAACAATATGTAAAAAATTACAATTTTTAGAATATCTCTTTGCCTTTTGGCAAACAAAAAAATCCCAACATAGTTTTGGGATTTTTTTGTTTTACACCCCTAATGAGCTACGCTCGGTATCTTCAATTAAAGCTATTACTTTAATTTCGATAATCCTCGAGGGGACAATTAAGCTCGATATACTTAAAAGATAGCCTTAAAAACCTGGGTTTCTCAATAGTTCATGTTCTCGATTACTTCAGTATTGGGTTTAAAGTTTTGTCCCCTTGAGGGGACCTTAGGGGTGTTTTTCAGTAATTATCCACATTAATAATAACCCGAACAGCCCTAAAGTCTTTTATGGCATTAAAGCTATTATCAATCCTTTTTATCGCCGCTTTGGTTTGGACCAAAGACTGCTGCGGAGGAATTTTTACCAAAATGTTTTTATTGTACAAGTTACGAATGCGCGATATTGGCGGAAACTCCGGTCCGAGAATGTTCGATTTAAATACTTGACGCAGCGATTTGGCATACCAATCGGCTGCTAAATTCACGCGATTATAATCTTTATGCTTAAACGTAAGCTTTATCAACCTATAAATTGGTGGATACTTATAATTATACCTATCGTTCAGTTGCTCGGTATACATCTCATTATAGGCATTTGTAGAAACTTGCTGTAAGATATTGTGATGCGGATTATAGCTCTGGATTAATACCTTGCCCCTCACATCGGTTCGTCCTGCCCGTCCCGATACCTGCGTCATGAGTTGGTAACTACGCTCATGGGCCCTAAAATCAGGGAAGTTCAACAAATTATCGGCATTCATAATACCAACAAGTTTTACATGCCTAAAATCGAGACCTTTAGTTAGCATTTGGGTGCCTACCAAAATATCGATGTCACGTTGTTCAAAACTGGTGATGATTTTTTCAAAGGCGTGCTTACCTCTCGTCGTATCCAAATCCATACGAGCTACCTTCTGATCTGGAAACAATGCCTTTACCTCCCCCTCTATTTGTTCCGTACCAAAACCTTTAGTGTCTAAAGTCGCATTACCACAAGCTTCGCAACTTTTGGGCATTACCGTATGATATCCACAATAATGGCAACGCAGTTGGTCTCTATACTGGTGATACGTTAAACTGACATCGCAATTGGGACATTGCGGAGAATGCCCACAGCTTTTACATTCTACAATCGGTGAAAAACCGCGCCTGTTTTGAAATAAAATAATCTGAAAGCCTTGGTCCAAGGTTTCTGTCATTTCTTCGATTAGCCGATCCGAAAAATGGCCCTTCATCCTCTTGCGCCTGTACTTATCTGCTAAATCTACCAACTCTATATCTGGCATTAAAACATTATTGTAACGCTTGGTGAGTTCTACCAAGCCGTACTTGCCTTGATTAGCATTGAAATAGCTCTCTAAACTTGGGGTTGCCGACCCTAAAAGTGCCTCAGCTTTATGCATACTAGCTAGTACTATAGCAGCATCTCTAGCATGGTAACGCGGCGCAGGATCGAATTGTTTATAAGATTGCTCGTGTTCTTCATCTACTATAATGAGTCCTAAATTGGAAAATGGCAGTAACAAAGCCGATCGAGCACCTATAATTAATTGTGCTTTTTCTGAATTGGCCAATAAATTATGCCAAACCTCAACACGTTCATTACCTGAATACCTACTGTGAAATACGGCTACCTTCTCCCCAAAATACCCTTGCATACGTTGCACTAGCTGTGTTGTTAGAGCGATTTCTGGCAATAAATAAAGAACTTGTTTCCCAGCTTCAAGCTGTTCTTCAATAAGCTTGACATAAATTTCAGTTTTTCCAGAAGAGGTCACTCCGTGCAATAAGACCACGGATTTAGTATTAAAGGCCGTTTTTATACCATTAAAGGCCTCTTTCTGTGTTTCGTTTAAGATTTTAGACGCTATAGGTGCTTCTCCTTCAAACTGAATGCGATCGGTCTGTATATGATAGTCTTCAAGAATCCCTTTATCTATTAAGGCCTTGATGATTGCAGAAGTAGCGCCACTTTGTTTTATCAATTCCGACACTTTGATGGGTCGATGTTCTGAAGCTCTTAAATGGAATAGGGCTAAAATAACCTCACGTTGTTTTGGTGCACGGCTCAGAATTTCTAATAATTCCTGGAGCTTGTCTTCGGATTTATAATGCCCATGAAGCCTTATATAGCGTACCAACTTGGGCTTGTACTTTTCGTATAGCTCCTCTTGTAGCTGTAGCACCCCTTTCTCAACCAGACCATTAACCACAGGTAAAATGCGCTTCTTATCCAAAATAGCAACGATATCTTGAATCTTTAAGGATGATTGATAGTGCAATGCTTCATAAATTAAGAACTCATCATCTTTTAATTCAGAATCCTTAATGGTTACAGCTTCATTTCTTGAAATGAGGGTTTCACTTTCTAGAATAAAAGCATTAGGCATCGCTGCACGCATCACTTCCCCCAAAGTGCACATATAATAATGGGCTATCCATTCCCAATGCTTTAGCTGTAATGCTGTTACAACCGGGGATTCATCTAATATTTGATGTATGGTTTTAGGTTCATAGGCCGTTGGCGGATTATTATGGACGTTGTAGGCCAGAGCCGTATAGATCTTGCGCTTCCCAAAAGGTACAGCGACGCGCATCCCTGTTTTAAGGAATTGGGCTTCGGCTTCAGTAATATGATAGGTAAAAGCCTTCTGAAGCGGAATAGGCAATATAACATCTAAAAAATGGGTCAGCTTAATAAAATGGTTTTATGTCTCTATATAGTATTGACAATATTTTTCAAACTTAATAATGTCTTCCTTATTTACTAACTTTTGAGAAATAATAAATAAATTCTCATCTTTAATTTCTATTTCTAGGCCAGAGAATTGAGCAATTTTCCGAATAAGTATTCCAACCTTAGATACGTTATAAGACTTTTTAAAGGTATAACATTCATAGTTGTTAATTTCTATGTCGTCATCCATTCGAATTTTATCAAAAAATGCCTCGACTTTTGTCTTTTCCCTGAAGTAATAATGCCCATTTATATCAAAAATTTTTAGCCACATCAATACCCTATACTCATATTTAACATATGGAGTTAAGATAAATCCTTCGTTGAATTTGAAAATATTATTGTAACTCCAATCCCCATACTGTGAGAGTATTTTTCCCGATTCTAAGACATCTATCTCATCATCTGATAAGGGTTCTGTTTTCAAAAATTGTTTACTTGATCGTAACAAATTGAGCGCTCTTTCTTCTATTTTTTGTTCTTCGAAAGCAAACTTTCTAATATCCTCCTCTGGCATTTCCCAAAATTCGTCTTCATTCACTTCCCATTCTCCAGATTCAGCTTGTTCTAAGGTAATTTTTGAATTTGTAACAGGGTCGAAAATATAGGCCTCTTCGAGACTTGCGCGCATTTTCTCTTCCTCTTCGCGCTCAGATTTAGTTTTCATTTTCGTGGACAAATAAACCAATAGTACTACAACGGCAATGAAAAATAATATGACTAAAACTCCTTCAATCATTTAAATCCGCTATAGTCTAACCCAATATTGTGTTTTATAGAAGAACGCCACATAACCTCTAACTTGTAGCGTATCCTTATCTTCACCTATTTTCAATCTACATTTGTATTCTTTTCCGTTTTCTGGATTGAGAATTGTGCCTCCGTCATACACATCATCGTCTTTTTCTAATCCTTCAATAATAACCATATCTAAAATAGGTTGATTCTTTTTGTTACCCTTACATTTACTGCAAACCGCTTTTTTCTTCTCCGTCAATATCTCAACAATCTTACCGTAAATCTTGCCATCGTCCTCATAGATTTCAACAACAGATTTTTCTTTTCCGGTTTCGTCGTCAACGGTTTTCCATTTACCAAGAATACTTTGACTAAAACCACTTGCAACTGTTATCAGGACCAAGAGTAGGCTAAACGTATATTTCATGAGATTTGTTTTTATTTTCAAAAATAAGATGTTTTAAACAAAAAAACCATCCCGGTTTCGAGATGGCTGGTAACACCTAAAACTAATAGTTATTGTTTTACAATCTTAAACGTTGTCTTCTCCGTCGCCGTTTGAAGAACCAAAATGTAGGTGCCTGCTTCGAGATGCCCCAAATCCAAGGATCTTAAATTTGCTGATGTTTTAAATACGGTTTTGCCTGTTAGATCAAAAACTTCCATCAATTGAAAAACTATAGGCTCGGAAACTTTCAGGTTAATAGTATTTGCAAAAGGGTTTGGAAATATTTCAAACTCTATTTTGTCATCTTTTTCAATAGATAGTGTTTGACAATTGGGAAAGGTTTGAAAATTGCGACTAGCATTAAACCAAACACCACTTATATTCACCTCTAGTAAGATTTCAGTAGGTTGTCCCAACAAATTATTGGTATAAGATGTTCTTTGTGAAGCCTCATAGGACATTGATGTAGCGTTCCAGTTACTTAGCAAAAGTTCAGTTATCGAATCATTTGAATCATATGTGAAATTATTAATTGCTAATGGTGCCCACTCCGTACCTGACCAGCTTTCGCTTAGTAACTCAGAAACCAAATCGCTTCCATTATAGGTATAAGTAGCTCTAATAGAATTGACCCAACCTGAAGTATTTGTATCATAATCCTCATCTAAAATCGTATCCACTAAACCATTTGGAAAATATGTGTATGTTTTACGAAGAACATTAACAAACATATCATTATCAGTATCCCATTCTAATGTAGTTACGACAGCGACTTGACTCTGAGAGTTATGCGTATAATCATCTCTAGATGCATTGATCCAAGTTGACGATGATAAATCCCAAATTTGCGTTAACTCTGAGACTATCTCATTGTTTGTAATAGTAGTTATAGTCTGTTCTTCGTTTATCCAAGCAGAAGTGGCAACATCCCATACTTCTACCAAACTAGTGACAGGATTAGAATTGGTATCATATACCTGTGTATCTCTTCTTAGATTATTATAAGAATTGGATGAATCGTCATACTGCTCAAAAAGCGCAACCGTGGGTAAGCAGTTTGCATTAAACGTAATTGTTGTAAAAAAGGCTGAATCCCATGAAAATCCATTCCATATTTCCGTATCAATAGTTTCAGGTGTATCCGTAGGCAAAACCTGAGCATAGATTGACAGTTGAATTGATACGAATGCTAAACATATAAGGGTAAAATTCTTCATAGTTTTAATTTATTTATTGTTTTACAATTTTAAACGTTGTCTTTTCTTTCTCTGTTTGAAGACTTAAAATGTAAGTACCTGCTTCGAGATGCCTTAAATCTAACTGTCTTAGGTTCTCAGAAGAGTGAAATACTTCTTTCCCTGTTATATCATATATTACTATAGACTGAAGTTCTATTTGCTGTGTAATATCTAATTTGAGCGTTTCTTTAAATGGATTCGGATAAACCCTTAAATCTTGCGAATCAAACTCATTTGAAGATAACGTTTCAAGACAATCTGGATATACTCTTTCCTCTCTATTAAAGCTTATCCAAGCACCCCCGATCCATGACTGGTAAAGAATGGTCTGTGGATATTCACCAGAGTAGTTGCTATAAGTCCATCTGCCATTTGGCATGTAGCTAAAACTGTTTGAGTCCCAGACATTCATCTGCCATTGCAACACTTGGTTTTCGGAATTATAAGTATATACCTGTTCCGAACTTTCAATCCATTGGTTTACGCTCCATGTTTCTGATGTAATGGCCTCGATATCATTATTTGCGTTGTAGAAGCGAGTAGACCTTCCTAAATTCAGCCAAACTCCGGCTACAACATCCCATTCGTACTCAATTTCTTCAATGGGCAAACCGTTTTGATAGGTGTATACAGTTCTATTAGAGTTAATATATGAGCTATTATCATCGCCTATATTCTGCCCGATATTCTCAATCAAACCACCTTCTGCATTGAGGGACAATAGAGTTCTTCCATTTGGCACCCATTGGTCGATTATCCAATCATAGCTTAATACTTCAACATTCTGATTATTGTTGCTGTAATTTGAAGTGACCAAAAGCAGATTTTCCCAGGTCATAGCCATAGAATTCCAGGTTTCAGTCAAAAATTCTAATACTAAATCATCTTCGTTATACTGCCAAGTCAACCTTGCGGATAATTGACCTGATGAAGCTTCTTGAATGCCCAAAATGGGAAGGCAATTTGAATTAAAGGTATAATCTATCGATATAAACGGATCCCAAGATGAACCATTCCAAGAATCTAGTTCCTGGTACTCTGGAATCGGCGGATAGTACTGAGCGTAAGATCCTATTGCACAACTAAAAGTTAATATTAAAATAAGTGTTTTGGTCAGTTTCATCGGTAATACAGTTTCGGATTAATTAATAGCTTAAGATTGCTTTTCCCTCTAGTTTTAGGAAGGCTAGAACTTTTGATTCAATGTTATATTGATACCAAATTTTAAATGACTATTGGCTATTACAATTTAGATCAATGTAGTAATCGCCATCGGCATCAATTTCCATCTCGTATTTTCTCATTTTATAGAGTTTACCATCTATGTATCGAGAGTCATCACCCGACCACTTATGTGTATTATAAGGTGTATATGCATATACGTAAACGATACTATTTTCAGTAGACAACTTTATGCCATTAGAGGACAGATATGTCTTCTCATTACCATCAATATGGTACCATGATTTTGTGGTCCAATCTTTGCCGTTATAGCGATATCTAAGTGCCAATTTGATATCGGATCCACAAGCATTTTTAAAATAGATGTTTCTGTAGGACGCCTTTGAATTAAGTGTCCAGTTAAAATCATCCAGGAAGTTTTCAGTTGTATACTTTCCTTTTATTAATCGGATAGTAGTTTGTGCAGCAGCTGTCCCATCATCATCTACGCTAATAATACTGTAATTACCATTTTCATGAATTGAGATGTAGAAATTATCTGCATTATAAGACGGATGTGCTGTTGATGTACCAGGATAAACAGGGTTATGACCGTTTAGTTTCATCCCGTATAGAGTTTTCTCAACTTTCATTGATTGCTCAACCATTCGTGTTCGGCCATCTCTATAATATCTGACTCTCATTTTGCCATAGCCACCATCATAAACAACTAGTGCGCCTCTATACTGGGTGAAACCCACTTTAAACTTTACTTCAAATACTTCTTGGGCCTGAACATTAGAATAGGACAATAGAAACAGAACCAGAATTCCAATAAGTTTTGCTATTTGCGGATAGGTGTAGGTTACATTAAATGGGGAGGGAGTTTTGATTTTGAGTGACATGTTTTTTGGTTTTAATTGTTACTTACAATTGTTTATACCCAAAAAACAGAAACGTCACTTTTTTTTGTTGATTTTTTTTAATTTATCAGGAAAACATCCTTGATAAAAGCATCTCTTTCCCTAAAAAGCCTCGTGTTTTTGCTTTTTAATATGTCTGACTGCATAATGCTTGTTGGTGAGTTTTGATTCGCATTTAATTCATATAAAGCATTACCCAACATTAGGAAATAATAGATGCTGCCTTCTTTATCCAATAAAAACAAAGTTGCTTTTGATTGATCTATATTTCCGGTTAAGGTTAATTCATTTATGTCTTTATTAAATGCATATGATATATTAGAATTATCGACCTTCAAGGCTACTTCAATATTAGAATAAGGTATCGAAGACTCAACGATACTTTCTATTTTAATGTTTATCTGTTCGTCTGATTTTATTCCTGCACTGTAGGTTTTATTACTTTCAATGAAATCGCTTCTCGAAGCTTTCTGTTCAATTTCATAGTACTTATTCTTGTATTTCAATACATAAGCTCCATCCGGTTTTTTAAGTACTTGTAATTGTAAAGCCGCTATAAGTGGATCACCAAATATAGAGAGGGTTTTACCGTTAAAGGTATACTGTAACTGCTGTGGATAGGTGATTTTTCTAATTCGTTCTTTGCTCAATTTTTCCACACCACCTATAGACAATTGTGAATTATCTTTAAAAAAGGTATCATTATTTTTTGGTTTTTGGGGCATGATTTCTTTCTTGGTGTCATTCTCTTCTACCAATACTTCTTTACTAGATTCAAAAATGGAGTCTTTAGGCTTTTTTTCCTGGACTGTATCGGTTTCTACTACTTTTGGGCCATCAATTACGGCGTTGGGACCTTGATTATAATAATTGAAAATAAAATACCCCCCCAATACAATGGTCGCAGCAACGCTAAGTCGCATGATCAGCTTAATTACCTTTCCTTTTTGGGGAACATGTTGATCCTCATTTTTGTATTCTTCGGCATATTTACCCAGCCTTTCCTTTAATGCATCTTCACCTTCCTTTTTAATGCCTGCATAAATTATCCTATACAGCTCAACCTCCTTCACAAAATCTGGATCGCTTAATAATTGTGTATTAAACATCTCCAATTCCTCTTGGCTAAGGGTTTGGTTAAGATACTTATCTATTAGATCTATATGTTTTGATGTTTCGTCCATAATTAGCTTAGCTGTTGGATAATCCTATTATCCATACCGCCTCTTAAACGTTTAAGACACCTTAGTTTTTGCTGTCTTACAGAATGTGCGTTTTTATAATTATACTTTTGAGCTATATCTTTCATACTCATTTGTAGATAAATTGAGGCCTCCAATAAAGATTTACAAGGTTCACCTAGCTCCTTTAAGGCCTTAACAATATAACTCAAGAGTCCTTCATTAGAACTTTCGTCCCTAGACTCTGTCTGTTCGCCTTTTTCATACTTTATAAAGTCACTCGTTGTTTGCACTTTGCTTTTTCTTCTATTTAACTGGTTTAACCATTGCCTTTGACATATTGAAAACAAATATGTACTTATCTTCGATTTTTGCTGATAATTTCCGGACATTACGTTTTTGTAAAAAACGATAATCGCATCCTGAAAAAGATCTTTTGCATCGGCTTCATTACCATTATTTTTAATTACATATGCTGTTATCTTATTCTGATATTGGTATAGGTATTTCAATCCACTTTCATCTCCTGTCTTTAGTCTTTCAATGATTTCTTTATCCTTCATTCAAATATTTTGGTTAGCGTTTTTATGTCGAATTTAAGTGCGTCCTGTATGGGTACTTCAAATTTATACCCATTCACTAAAATAACCGCTTTACCTAACATATCAAATTCTATTTCCTGTTTTGTAAACCAAGACGGCTTTGCTTTCTTTAAAACGTTTAGATTATTTACAACAATCGAAACAGGAATTGTATTGGATGTATTAGCTTTTAAATTAAAACGCTCTCCCAATTGCCATTTTGCAATCTCTGTTGAAGAATTATAAAAATTAAGGTCGATTTCCTTTAACACATAGTCAAAAGGGAAATTGTTATTTGCTTGAATATTAATCTTGAAATTAGACTGATTCAACGACGGTATCTTATCGATAGTCATGCCTTTAATTTTAAAATTTCCACCGTTTTTAATTCTATTTCTAATTTCTGATTGTACAATATCATTTACCTTTAAATAAACGATCTCATTCCCTTTTATGGAAAACGTCTTTAGTATGGTCTCGATCTTACTATTGCTCTCAACGTCGAACCTAGAGGAATCAAGACTCAGAAGCTTCGGGTAAAATTCACTAAGACGTTTTATATTGACTTTAAAATTTAATGGGATTTGAATCGTGTCTTTCGGAGATAATAAAATCTCTTGATTTAAAAAGCCCTCACCTACTTCAGTATTTTGATAATAAATCTTCAGTTCCGATTCCTTTAATTTTGATTTTATGGTATTTGGATTGTAAACCACATAATTCATTTTTATAGACATCATAGAATCCCTGACACTTTCAACTTTGAGATCTTTGACAGAAATAAACGTTGGTTTTTTGCCACAAGACGTCAATAAAATTACGATGACGAAATATATAATGAAGTTTTTCATGATTAATCTTAGAGGCTATCTTTTCGTTTTAGAGAATAGTATATCAAAGCATAAACGATTAGACTCAGACATGCTATCACCAACAAGTTGGCCAAAAAACTATTGAACATAGAACCGATTAAATTTCCTTCATCTATGAGTTTTTCGTTATATAAATCCAAGCTGGTCAATGCCTTTACCGAAGTGCAGTTACAACCATCGCTTATCTGACCATTACTTAATGCTGGATTCATAGAAACCAAGACGCTTCCTCCGTTATCAACTCCTTCAAACGCTTTATCCTGGATTCTAGAAAAACCCTCGGTTCCCCATCTCCCGAGTGTCGTAAAACTCAGTATTTCCACTAGAACATTATCAATTTTTGTCATAACTCCTGCCAGCATAATTTGAGGCATTAAGGTAATTGGTACAACAGTCATTACTTTTTCCGTAGACGTAAAGTATGCAGATAATAGCAGCCCTATTAATGTTGCAGCAAATGCTATATAAAACATAAATAATAGGCTTGAGACATATGGTTTTAGATAAACATGTTCAAACTCAGTAACCGGATTCATCTTAAAATTCAAATAAATGATACTAACAAAAACCAGGGTTTGTACCAGAGCAACTATGGATAGTACGATACACTTAGATATTATATAGGCATTAATCTTAAGATTAAACATCCGTTCTCTCTTGTATACGTTTATTTCGCCCACAATTTCTTTGGCGGCATTACTTACACCAAACCAAATCGCTGATATCGTCATTAGAAATAAGACACCTATTCTAAATTGATTAAATACTAAGCATACAAGACCTGCAATGATAAGAGGTTGCGCCAATAATAAAATCAAGTTTTGCTTATCGCTCATTTTGATTTTAAAATATCTTACGCACATCCAATACAATTGGGCAAAGAACGAATCAGCTTTGTCTTTTTTAAGTTCTATAGGACCTGATGGCGCCTTGGAAAGTCCTTCAATTGGCTTTTTGTAATGCGTAACCACTTCCTCTGGATCACTCATTTTACTGTAAACTTCTACAATATTATCGACGTGAAAATTAGATACTAAACGTTCTGCAGCTCCTTTGTATGTTAAATGTCCCTGAACCCCAAGAAAGACGACTTCGTCAACATAATTAAGATCTTCGGGTTTGTGCGTAACCATAATAATGGTTGTGCCTTCGGATGTTAAGGACTTCAAACTTTTTAGAAAACTTTCTATAGTCTCTGGGTCTAGTGGTGAAGTGGGTTCATCTAGAAAAAGAATTGTAGGTTCGGTCAATAATTCTACGGCTATTGATATTCGCTTGCGTTGCCCACCTGAAAGATCTCCAACTTTAATGTCGCGAATGTCCTTTTTCTCGTCTTGTTCTAGATTGAGGTTTTTTATAACTTTAGATATCCTACTATTTATTTCGTCATCACTGGTATCATCTGGCAACCTCAGTTTCGCAGCATAATACAAGGTTTTATAAACGGTTAACTCCCTATGGATAATGTCATCTTGGGGAACGTAACCTATTTTCTTTTTAATTAAATTAAAGTTCTTATTGAGTGACAATCCATGTATAAACACTTCACCTGCTGTTGCTGGGTTTTCGCCATTAAGACATTTCAAAAGTGTACTCTTTCCACAACCTGATGGACCCATAAGCGCAATAAAGGACGATGTATTAATATTTACCGATAAAGGTTGTAGTCCAACTTTTCCATTGGGATAAACTTTTTCAATAGCCATTGCGGAAATGGAATGTTTCTCTTTTTTAAGATCTTTTAGCCCTTCTAAAAGATTGATGGAATAAAAGGAGATTGTGATAATATCATTATCATCAAACTTTGTTTTATGCTTTATAGGATCGCCATTAAGATATGTTTTGTTTTTGGACCCTAAATCCTCTATAAAATATTGATCGTTTTCATAACTTATTCTAGCATGCAATCTAGATACGGTAGGATCATCAATTACAATATCATTGCTTGGTAACCTCCCTATATTAAGGACTTTACCGTTCCTTATTTTTTCCTTAAGGTTTGAGTCTTCTTTTTGTGTCTTTTGATTAGAGATTCTAGCATCTCCACCCTTAATTTTTAAAGTTTTAGAGGCTATTTTAATAGAGTCATTAGGATCGATTTCTATAAAAACATCCGAATCTATTCTTTGTCCATTAACGGAAATTCCGTTTAAGCTATTGGTATCCTTAATAAGAACTTTTGTTCCGTCAAAAATCAGAATACCGTGTTTTCTAGAAGCAGAAGAATCATCAATTTCGATCATGGCGTTATGGCCTATCCGACCTATGGTATATTCTTCGTTCGGGTTCAGAAGAATCTCTCTATCTTCAAATAAAATAATCTTTGCTTGCATAACTAGTCAGCAATATAGGTCTCTAAACAATTTATTCTATCCTCAGAAAAAGGGTGGGTAGATGATACTTTTTTTAAAATTGTCTTATCATCATATTTCTCCATCTTTTTAAAAAAATCTGCAAATTTACTGGAATCGTAACCCGCCTTATGGGCCAAAATAGCGCCATGTTTATCCGCCTCATATTCATCTATTTGATCAAAAGGGGCTGTATACTTAGTATTTAAACCTACAACTACATCCCTAATGGTATTAAGGTTCATTTCATCTAAAAGATTTGAGGTGAGTAATAATTTGATAATTTTTCTTTGTGTATGTAAATTAATATCATGGGCAATCTCATGTGCTATTATAAATGCCAACTCGTCATAACTGTCTACGAAGTCTATTAAGCCACTTGTTAGGTAAATATAGCCACCGTAAGTTGTATAGGCATTTACAACCTCAGAATCCAATATTTTTAGTTTAAACTCCTTCTTATGTTCAGGGTCCAACTGCTCCGTCAGTTTTTTAACCACATTTGCAATTTCGTCCTTTGCCCAATGATCATCTAAAACTGTATTCGTTTCTATAATTTGTTGATAAACCTCTTCACCAACTTTATCAGTATCAAAATTATTAAATTGAATTGCTGCATCTAAAGACTTATTCTCTAGTGTCTTCATAATGTACAATGGCCCATCTAAAACATGCCCACAGCCATTAAATTCTCCAATATCATCTAAACTCATTTTATACTCTTTAATCATATCTTCGAGATTGAAATCACCTATTTCTTGTCCGAAACCATCCAATGCTATCAGCATCAGGAAAAGGCTAATAATACTATATTTCATTTTTCTCTTTTTTACTTGTTAAACAACCAACAATCGAAATAAAACAGGCACTAAGTTGCTCTAGTTAAAGTACAACTCTAGTGTTGCCATGACTACTAATTATTGTCCATCATAAACTTTTCATGTCTACTTCTGTACTGAGAGACAGCAACTGCTTTAACTCTTTTTGCTCTGCGTTTCTCAGCAATTGTTTCTGCTTTAGCCGTCTTAACCTTTGCAGTTGAAGATGTCGCAGTAACACCACCACCAGCTGCAATTTGCTCATTTTTCCCTGAAGATGTGGTTTTACTTATACCTCCACCTATTTCAAGGCTTAATTGTTTTGCTTCTTCATAGCAAGTAGATTCCTGTTCGATATCTTCCAAAACTTCCAATGCATCTTTGTTTTTGTTGTTTTTTATAGCATTTTTTGCTTTGATAATATTGTCTTCGCAAGTGGCATTCATATAACCTAAATAAGCTTCATTTAGTTTATCCTGAATTTTTGTGTAGCAACTATTCCCAGTGCTTTTAGGAACAGCATATAAAAGTGCTATGGCTTCCTTATAGCGCTCTTGTTTTATGAGTTCATTGGCTTCGGAATCGATTTGGACGCAATTTGACTCATAGTAATTCATAATATCTTTTTTTGTTTTAGACAAGAAAGCTTCGACCTCGTCCCCAGAGGTGTTTATTTTAGAAATACTCTTATCGATTGCTTTTCGTTTTGATGGTCCTTGGGCTTGAATAGTTTGTGTTAGAGAACCATAAATCCTACCGGTTTGTATTTCCTTCACGAACAAACTGAATTCTATGTCTAAAACCGTGAGATTCTGTAATCCTTCGACTAAGGTTTCATTGTAGATTTCATATTTAGGAAAAAGTACAAAATAACTATCGCCTGCTATACCATGGTTAGTGACCATAGTATATAATTTTCTTTCTATCTTTTGCTTTTGAGCAGTATTCAACTCTTCCATGCCACTATTGGTTAAAATAACGGACAGGTTTATAGTGTTTTCTTGAGAGAGCCCTTTTACAGATATTCCAAGAACTAATAATATGGTTAATATATTTTTCATAATAGTTGTATTATTTAATTTTCACAAAAATCGACCCCGTACTACTTGTAAGGGTGGCGGACAGGTCATCTAGTCGAATAAAAAATCGATCTAGCTTGCGTTCGATATCAGTTGTAGATTGTCTTTTTCCAGTATTAGGGTCGCACTTCGAAAATCGAAAGTCTTCAACTATGACTTTATTTTCAGTAGACATTGCTATCTTATATCCGTCTCTAAGCGCATTTTCTCCCAACCAATCTTCAATGACATATCTAAGTCTGTCTTTCTTAGATTCTACGATATAATTCATGTCTTTATCAGAATCCTTATCAATACTAAAATCTATTGTTAGGGATTGCCCGCCTGAGGAAATTTTGGCCCAGTCGTTCATCATATCATTCAAAAACTCATCCGCACATGGTACATCATTATCAGTTTTAAATTTAAGCGCATTATTTGCTAGTGCACCTAAATCGGGTGTGTACCTTGCATTTGATTCACAAATCATACTTCCCATATTTTTACCCGTCGCAGTAACGTTCGCCTCTAACACTATTCTTACTTGATTTTTCACTCGGTCTCCGACTCTCTGCTCTATGGGCATAAAATCGAGCTCCATAACGATATCCGCTGGTATATTTTTTAACAAAGCATCTTTTACCTCACTCTTAGTTTGGGTATCCGTAATAACGCCTGCTCTAATCAAAGCTTTTAACTTGGTTTCAAAGTCATAGGTCTGATAATCATGATTTTCGTTGAGATATGTCGTTACTCTTGAAATACCCACACGAATTTCTGGTCTTTCATCTATAATGGTTCTTAAATCTTCTCCTGCATTTGTTCTAGGTAAAACCATGATACTAGGTTGTATGACATTTAAATCTTCATCGCATTGCGCAAATACACCATGTGTTTTTAGTATAAATAAGGTGATGAATGTTATGGTTATTATGGTTCTTAGCTGTTTCATATTCCAAATTTTTGTGTTAGGTTATTACTTTGAAGATCTTTCTTTAAGGCTCTCATGTTTATAGTGAGATTGACGGTTGCCGTTACACCAGGTCCTTTTTTATCGATAAAATCCGTGGAATTGGTAATAAATGTTTGCATTCTGCCATTATAAAACTCATTTAAATACCCTTTATGCTTTTTATAGGACTCGCTTTCATTAAGACCAATCAATGGTTTATTATAAGGTGAGTTAGGTACGCCTCTAAAGAACAGATTTTGAAATGCGAGTTTTTGTGCTTTATATATGGCCTCTTCTTTGTCTGATCCTGAATCAACGCTACTAAGCGTTAAAGTTTCATAATCGTTGTTTGATATATATTTTACTCTTGCGGATGTAAATTCTGCTTCCTTTGAGCTTCCACAATTCGATAATACCAGAAAGCTCATTAATAAAAGTATGTAGCTAATAGTTTTCATCTTATTTTAATTTGCATATTAATTTATCGCCGTTGTTAAAGGCTTCTTTTAATTCATCTTCGCCCTTAACGACTCTGGCGAGTGATAATTTAGTCCCTTGTACTTCTACCACCTTTAACTGACTAATTTGTTGCTCTCTTTTTATTTTATCACCATCCACTACAATTTCTGATACTTTATAAACTACGAAGCGATAATTCTTTTTGGTACCACTGTCACTACCCGTATTAATTAGCGCCTCGGTTTTACCTTTATTTTCTTCAATAGTGACTATGGATACTTTCTCGGGTAAAAATTTATTGATGAAGTTTTTAAGAATTTTCTTTTCTTTAGCTTTTAAAGCACTTGAAAAGGCCTCAGATTTAGTAACCCCACCAGGATTTGGATCTAAAATCCCAGTTTTAAATTCCTCGCTGTTTATAACTTCGGACGTTTCAACATCAAGCACCTCTAAAATGAGGGTAAAAATGGGACGATATAATTCACCAGCAATGACCTTGTACTCAACACTTACGAGCCTTCCATTGATGATGTATTCTGCTCCTAAAATTCGCCCTTGACGGACTACTTCAGCATTAATGGATGTAAGCTCACTTTGAATTCCTTGTTCAATATCTATTATACCTAAACTCTCCCTATCTACTATAGTAAATCGATTAGTTTGTACTAACAAAGTTTTCACTTTTTGAAATGCCAGCTCGGCTTCGATATAATCTTCCTCAGGGTTCGAAGCTTTAAATGACAGCATGGCTATTGTGGGTTTATCTTGTGCAAAAACCTTGAATGCAATCAATAAAATTATAAATGTTACTTTTTTCATGTTCAATGGATTTAAAATTATCTTAGTAGTTATTGTTTCTAATTTTTAGAAGATACATAGAGTAATTATCTCTTGTATTCTTATAAGCATGCGTTTCTATTTTGTTCTTTATGTCTCCTGGGCTCGAATCTTTATCAAACCACATATTAATCTTCTGGTGATTTAAATTTTCTAAAATGCCGTCTGTACATAGTAAGAAAAAATCATTTGGAAGCACATCGTTTATTTCTTTGTAATCTAATCTTGCTGGACGAGATGCTCCAGAAACTGCCCTAGTAATCACATTTCGTCTTGGGTGATTCTCAGCTTCTAACTGGGTAATCTCACCCATATCAATCAAACTTTGAACTTCTGAATGATCTTTTGTTTAAAATAGGATTTCCCCATTCCTAATATGGTAAATGCGGCTATCTCCTATCCATATTAAATAAGCCGCTTTATAATCTGTAGAAAAATACAGTAGCGTTAATGTGGTCGCCATTTTAAATGCTTCTACATTCTCCTTTGTATGGTCTTCCATTTTTTCTTCTACATACTTCAAACCCGACTCAAAATAGGCTTTGGATACATGATCTTTATCGTATTGATTAATATATTCGGCAAATTTCTCACAAACCAATGCTGAAGCTATTTCTCCTTTGCTTCGACCTCCAACACCATCACATACTATAAACAGTCTATCATGTAATGACGGGTTTTTAGGATATATAGAATCTTCATTATTCTCGCGTTGCCCTATTTCATTTAGGTAAACTGGTGCGTACATATAATTGTTAGAAATTTCCATAATATTATTATTCATCGGTTTTAGAGAAGGTATCTGCATAATCATAAGTTAAAGGAATTACGATCTCATTATCTTTATTAATGAAGCCTTCCTTTCCATTTAAACGAACTACCGAAAGTCCATTTGAAAATCCGGATGCACCTTCATACTTATTTGAAATTACAAAATCACCCTTCTTGTCAATGAAACCCCATTTTCCATCTAATAAAACAGGCTCAAGTCCTTGAGAGTATCCCCAAGTATTATCAAAACTTGGTTTAATCACCACGTTACCTTTTTTATTAATAAAACCCCACTTACCTTTAATATTAACCGCTGCTAAACCATCTGAAAAGGACAAAGCAACATCATACTGAAATGGAATTAGCAACTGTCCATTTTTATCTATAAATCCTTCCTTATTATTTTTTCTTACGGCCGCTAATCCTTCAGAAAATGAATATGCTGCATCGTAAGGTCCTGGAATGAGGGTTTCGTTATTGGTGTTTATATAGCTCCATTTACCCGCCTTATTTACTGGTGCTAGACCTTGAGAAAATGTTTTAGCATTATCATATTGTGATTCAATCTTAACGTCTCCATTTTTATTTATAAAACCCCACTTATCGCTAATCTTTACGGGCGCAAGTCCTTCGCTAAATGGCAATGCGTTATCATACTTCATTGGTATAATTTCTTCTCCACTAGCATCTATAAAACCCCATTTACTTCCGGATTTCACCAATCCCAAACCATCAGAAAAGGCCCATGCTGCGTTATATTTTGCTGTAATAGTTCTGTTACCATCCCTGTCTAAGTAGCCAAACTTTTTATTAAATTGAATAACTGCTAACTCTGATGGAACTTCATTACTTTTATAAAAGTAGAACCCAACTACGACAAGTAAAAGCACTAAAGCTGATATTATGACTGGGATAATTATCTTCCTTTTATTTTCAGATTTCTTCGTTTGACCCTTCGTGCGTATATCTATAGTCTTTTCTCCATAACTAGTTTTAAGCTCTCGAATGTCAATAGTTTTCTCTGCTTCGAACGTAGATGTAGCTCCAATTTTTTGTAGTAGACTTGCAGCTTTCTTTGGTCTATTTTCAGCCTTTTTTTGTAAACAACATTTAATAAGCTCTTTATAGCGATCGGGAATCGGATCGAGATTAGGCTCTTCCATGGTTATGGCATCCCTAACAAGTTCAAAATCATTTATCCCATGACAAAACGGAAGATTTCCTGTTAGCATTCCATATATTATTACACCAATACCCCAAATATCTGTTTGTTCATTGACTTCACCATTAGCACCAAACTTTTTCTTGTAAAACTGTTCTGGAGCCATATAGTGTGGCGTACCAACACCTTCAGTGACTGACTGTTCTATATTATCTGTATTAACCGTATCTCTACTTATTCCAAAATCGGTAATTTTCGCAACTGGTTCACCTCTTCTATTTCTCGAAACCAATATATTGCCTGGTTTTAGATCCCTATGGATGGTTCCTTCTTTATGAAGATAAGCGACACCTTCGATTATTTGTATCATTAAATCTTCAACAATATCTGGAGATCCATTATGCTTCAAAAACTGCAAGAGCGTCCCTTCACTGGCATACTCCATAATAATTACGGGGTAATTTGATGCTCTGCCGAGACTGTCTTTATGTGTGATATAATCCAACCCATAAAAACTTATGATGTTCGTATGAGACAGACCATCGATTTTTCGAAACTCTTTTTCAAGCGTGTACTTGCTACCCATACTATTTCCAGATGTCCCTTTTGAAATGCCTTCTTTATATATTTTTAAGGCTACAAATCTATTTTCGTTGTTGGTATCTTTAGCTTTGAATACCTCGGCAAATGCTCCCTCAGCAATTAAGTCTGTTTCAGGATCCCATTCGTATTGGTTTAGTTTCATTGGTCAATTAAATGCTTAAGTTCAAAAAATGATGAATAAATTCAATATATTCAACACCGTTCTAAAATAATGTAATTTTTTACTATTCAATGACTTACACCCAACGTTTCTTTTAGTTTTCTACGAACTACAATAAAATCAGATAAAGAATTAGTACTTATCATTGTGATTTTAAATTAAGTTCTGCATTTCGGTTCTGAGCGTTCATTTTGTATTTATAACAGCAATTATAAAAACGTCACTCTTTTAAATGTTAAAATTTAAAATCTATATCTGAAATAGTCTACAGCTATTTCATTGTCTGTTCTTATATTAGTGCATAAAAACAATTAAAATACTAAGTAATAGATGGGGCAACAGACATAAATACATAAGAACAATTCCATCACATAGTACAGAATTTCAGTATCTATTAAATAGATAATTGTAGCAGATGTGGTTATTTTCTAGGATACTTCCTCAAATACTGCAATGAAGCATTTAACTCATATCCCAAAAGTAAAATATTAGAGTTCAACCATAGATATAGCAGTAATATCAATAGGGCACCTATTGAACCATATAATTTATTATACTGCGAAAAATTATCTATATATATACCAAACAAGTAGGACGTTAACATAATGAGCAGCGTGGTTAGAAGTGCGCCTATGGACAAAAATCTGCCATGTCGCCCTTCCTTAGTACCAAAATAGTATAAGGTTGCCGTCGCGAGATACACCATAATGACAAAGAATACATATTTAACCACCGACATCCATTGTTGTCCAGTGGCCTCTTCGGTCTCTAAAGCGTCATTTAGTGGCGTAATGATATAGATTTGCGTATATCCAAAAACGGCAACGGTTAATAATACTAAAATCGCTAAAATTAAAGCTACCCCCAGAGCATACATGTACTGCTGAAAAACATTACGTGTTAATTGCTCGTGATATGAGTTCTCAAAGCCTGAAAATACGGCATTCACACCATTAGCCATGAGCAGCATCGACAATAGGAACACAGATGACAATAAACCTGCTCCAGAACCTCCGCTGATATTCTCAAAAATATTTGCAAAAAAGAAATCCGATGTTTGGGGAGGCAAAATTGAATTTAGAAACTCTAAAAATTCCGTTTGAAAATCATCTATGGGAATGTATGGTATTAAGATGATCACAAATAACAAAAACGGAAAGATAGCGGTAAAAAAACTAAAAGCTATGGCACTGGCCCTAGTGGTCAAAGCACCCTTAACAATACCCAAAATATACAATTCCAGCAGATCATAAATGGATAAGCCTTCAAAACCTGGCAGTCGTATTTGCTTAAAAAAGCGAACTACCAAATTGAGAACAGGAATTTTATCGAGTTTGTCTTCGATGGCCTTGGTCATCCTATACGGCTTTTAAGCTCAAATCCATATTATAGACTGAATGTGTTAAGGCACCTGAAGAAATATAGTCTACGCCACACTCAGCATAATGACGCACTGTATTTTCATTGATGCCTCCCGAAGATTCCGTTAAGCATTGCTCCCCAATTAATGCTACGGCTTTACGCGTATCTTCATAATTAAAATTGTCAATTAAAATACGATATACACCCCCACAATCTAAAATTTCTTTTATCTCATCTAAGTTTCTAGCCTCAACAATAATCTTAAGGTCCCGATGGGTAGCCTCCAGATATTTTTTGGTCATATTAATGGCCTTTGCTACACCACCGGCAAAATCAATATGATTGTCCTTTAACATGATCATATCATACAGGGCAAATCTATGATTTTCTCCACCTCCAATTTTCACAGCCCATTTTTCCAATGCCCTAATGCCTGGTGTTGTTTTACGGGTGTCTAAAATCTTGGTACCTGTACCTTCTAGCAAATCTACAAATGTTTTGGTCTTTGTAGCAATGGCGCTCATACGCTGCATGGCGTTCAATACCAGCCGTTCGGCTTTTAGTATGGATTGAGAAGCCCCTTCCACATAGAAGGCTATATCACCATATTTTACGGCCGCGCCATCTTCAATTAAGACCTCAACAGTCATCTTTGCATCCACATAAGCAAACACCTGTTTCGCAAATTCAACACCGGCAATAATACCATCATCCTTGACCAAGAGCTTTGCCTTACCCATGGCTGTAGCCGGTATACAAGCCAATGAGCTGTGGTCTCCATCACCCACATCCTCACGTATGGCATTGGCTATAATTAACGCTATTTCCTTATCGAATTGTTCCTTTGAAATCATGTAAAGTCTTATTTGCTGTAAAAATAGGGATTGATTTCTGATTAAGAAATTAGAACTGTTACAAGTTCTGTTTTGATTCGTCGTAAAGTAAACCAATCTATAGATGTCGCCTTTTGAAAAACTTCACAGTAAAATTTACGGTAAAAAGGTATATCTCATTTTCACATGGTTCACACGTATATTGTTAGCCCTAGCTTTTTTACCTTCAGGCTATACTAAACTTGTAGGCAATAGATTTACAACTATTAGTGTTGAAAACCCAATAGGTTTCTTCTTCGAGGCATTGTATCAAACAGGTTGGTATTGGAATTTTCTTGGCATATATCAACTATTAGTAGCATTTCTACTATTAATACCAAGAACGACGTTCTTTGCTTCCCTACTCTATCTTCCCGTCATTATAAATATTTTCTTTATTGTAAGCTCAATGCAATTCAAGGGTACACCAATAGTAACAGGCCTTATGTTATTGGGGAATATTTATTTAATACTTTGGGATTACAAGAAACTGAAGAAAATTATATTCACAGTTTTTGAAAAATCCAAAATTGCTACTTCTAACTAAGATTGTACATTTGTCTCTATGACTATAAAACTCATTGCCATAGGTAAAACCGATAACAAACAGCTTCAAGCTCTTATTGAAGATTATCAAAAGCGCCTAAGCCATTATATACGGTTTGAGTTTGATATTATTCCCGATATAAAAAATGTAAAACACCTTTCCGAGGCACAACAAAAGGAAAAGGAAGGTGAACTTATCCTTTCTAAAACTCAAAAATCGGATGTACTCATTCTACTCGATGAACATGGGAAGCAAATGGATTCTGTTGTCTTTTCGGGCTATTTACAAAAACATATGAACTCTGGAATCAAAACACTAATTTTTGTTATTGGTGGGCCTTACGGCTTTTCTGAAGCCATATATAATAGAGCCAACGGTAAGCTAGGGCTCTCTAAAATGACTTTTTCACACCAAATGGTACGCCTATTTTTTATAGAACAATTATACAGAGGGTTTACTATTTTGAGGAACGAACCTTACCACCACCGCTAATATGTTTTCAGCGAAATTCACTAGACGTCTTAATCGATACACCCCTTTTGCAGTGCTTTGGTGCATATTTGGAGTTACATACACCATAGTAGAATACGGTATTTTAGGGAATAGTGCTATATACCCCGCAACAGGAAACCAATACAGTTTTTCTCGTAATTTGGGATATGTCTTTCCTGCCACGCTGCTCATGGGACTATTACAGGGCTATATCGAAATGGTATGGCTCAAAAAACGATTCCAAAAGTCCGCATTAGGATTAAAGATTGTTACAAAGACCATCATTTATACTTTCTTAATCATAATATTTCTTATTGTACTGACCGTATTAAACAGTATGAGCACCTTTAACGAAGGGCCTTTTGGCGAACATGTTATGGATGAGTTTATGAACTTTTTCAGTGTTTTTGCCTTTTGGAGTATCGTCTATTACACAGGACTTGGTGTGTTTTTTGCTTTACTGTTTTCTGAAATTATAGATTATTTGGGTCATGAAGTATTTTACAATCTTTTATTTGGAAAATATCACAAACCTAAAGAAGAGCTAAGAATTTTTATGTTTTTAGACATGAAATCATCGACCACTATAGCAGAAAAGATTGGTCATAAAGACTACTTTAAACTCATTAGCGCCTATTATTCTGATATGACCAACGCCATTATTGAAAGTTATGGCGAAATCTATCAATATGTTGGAGACGAAATTGTCATCTCCTGGAAAGCGGATAAAGGGGTAGAAAACAATAATTGCATTCAGTGTTTTTTTAAAATTGAAACGGCAATTCTCAAAAGAAAAGCGTTTTATTTAGCAACATTCGGTATTTTCCCCGAGTTTAAGGCAGGGCTGCATATGGGTTCTGTAACTACTGGTGAAATTGGTGTGCTAAAAAAGGACATTATCTATACAGGAGATGTCCTTAATACGGCAGCCAGAATCCAGGCCAAGTGCAATACCTATCATTCAAAATTCATTGTGTCTAAAGCCGTCAAGGAAGCATTAAATCCAAATGCGAATCTACAATTTAGCCATCTGGGCCAATTAAAGCTCAAAGGGAAGGAGAACCAAATAGAGCTCTACGACCTAAAGCAAAAAGTAACGACATAACAAAGGGTCCGTTACTTTTAATAACGAACCCTATCACCATGGATAAAAAATAACGAACCCTCTGGTATTATTAACGCCTAAGCGTTATTAACAACTAATAGGTTTTAAAAACCTCTTTTCTTTTCTTTAATTGACGCGTTAAATCATTGATGGTTTCATTAACCGCCATCTCGTATGTGGCTTCATTGGAAGTCGCATAGATACGTGGTCCGGGTAAACTCAACTCTATATTACAAATTTTACCTGCATCATGGTCTTTGTCATCGTGTTTAATATACACCTGAGCAGAAATCAAAAACTCAAATTTATTAGCTAATTTTTCTAATTTTTCTGTTGTAAATGCTGATAATGTATCACTTACATGCGTATTTACATATTGAAAATTTACCGTCATAATCTTACTTGTTTTAATTAATAATTCCTATATCTAATATACGACTTTTAGCCATGTATGAAGCTGACAATTATCATAAATAATCTCTAAAAATTCTTAGAACTTGAAAGTATTTCCCACCTCCAACGTCTACTATGCTATAAACTATCTAATCATGGAAAATCAAATCACTAAGGATATCATTATTTTTGACGGGGAGTGCAATCTTTGTAATGGTGTGGTCGGTTGGCTGTTGAAATTTGCGCCAGAAGATTTATTTCAATTTGTCGCTTTTCAGTCACTTTACGGTCAAGAGTTATTGACTAAACATGGTTTTCCTACACAGCAATTAGATACAGTGATTCTTATAGATGAACATGGAGTAAAGACCCATTCTGACGGTTTTCTCAAAATTATCTCTAAAATCCCCAAGTGGAAGCGCGTCGCTGCCTTATTGGCTTTTATTCCAAGAATGATTAGAGACTTCATTTATAAAACTGCTTCTAAAAATCGCGTAAAGTGGTTTGGGCAATCCAATAGCTGTACCATTGATTTTAGATAGCCTTTAACTACTCAAAAACAACATCATCAATATAAATCGTCTGTGGATAACCATAACTATTAGCAAATAGCACCAAACCTGAACGAATACAACTGAGATCAGCTTTCTTAAGTTTTATGGTATATTTTTGCCATTCTGAGCTTAGCGTAATCTCTTCGGCTTTTTTTGCCGTATCGGGATAAGGTTTATCAGTATCAATTAAACCAAAACCAAGTTTTACAACAACCCCACTAAATTTAGATTTCGCCCAAAAACTAAAGGTTTTAGCCCCAGAAATATTATAACCACCCAAAATATCCCCCCAATCATTAGCTGGGTCCATAAAGGCAATACCATACCAACCACTCTCTTCAGAATAATTAATTCTTATAGCGGTCTCACCAGAATGCACCTCTTTTTTCTCATTCAAATCAACACTTAAGGCCTTGTAATTGCCCATATAGCCTGAAGCGGAATAAGGTAAGTCATTATTGTCCTTATAAACATAAAACGGTAAATTCACTTTTGGCACCTTATACTTTACAGCTTTGGCATCCTTATCCTCTACCTTAATGGAGGTCGAGGCGATCCCTAAGTTGTCAAAACTATCTTTAGCATAGGCATAAACTTTAATAGCACCGTGCTCCTTGGGCAGTTCGATCTCAAAACCTTCGGATAAATTACCTCTGAAGTTTAATGGATTAATCTGATCGCGACGCTTCCTGCTGCCTTCGCGTTGATTATAATAAAAGCTAATATCTAAGGTCTCATTTTCAGCATCAGAAACTTTCAAATTCATAGGGATCCAGGTACCGCTATTATATGTTGCATCTGGTAAGCTAAATGCTTCAATATTCGGAACATTGTTGCTAGGCTTATTGCCTGTAAAGGCTTCTCTAATGGCCCAATATTGAGGTCGCTTTAAATTATTGACATGTGTGAAGAGCCACGGAGACATAAAATTGTTTAGACTGCGATAGTGAAACATATAAACGCCAAGACAAGAGGATTTGTTGGCGATCCAATTACGATAGCCACTGGCTATGGCATGGTATTTTTCCTTATCCAAGGGTTCTATTTTAACACCGTTTTTATCGGTTTGCACATCCCATTCACCTATAACTCCAAACTCGGTGATGATATAAGGCTTATCGATTTGTCGTTTTTCCAATTCCTCTTGAAGAAGGTTAGCGCCAGGCCCATAGCAGTTCAAACCATAAATATCAATGGAGGGCACATGTTTTTGCCACCAATCCATACCGAAGGTCCAAGCCTCTACAGAGGTAATCGGATGGTTGGGATCCAATTCCTTAATCTTACTGCAAATACGCTCTAATAGCTTGGAATAGGCCATTTTTTCTTCGTCAGTAGCGATATTCAAATATACTTCATTTCCAACGCCCCATGTCAATACGGCGGGATGATTCTTATAGGCCTCAACTTTGCTTATGGCATTGTTGTACATCTCTTCCATACCTTTAATATCGGTCAAATAATCAAAGCTGTCATCATCTTCCATACCTGGACGTCCATGCCGCATCCAAATGCCCATCATAACCTTCATACCATGTTTTTCGGCAGCATCTAACAATTGCGGGGCATGGTCTCCCGTTGCCCAAGTTCGTATTGTATTCACCCCTAAAAATTTCAAATCTTCAAAATACCTATCGTAATTCGCGACATCATTGTCATAACCAAAGGTTGCTCCTTTAATATCGAAGGGTTCTCCATCAATGTTTAGCGTCCAGTGACCCTCTATTTTTTCAACAGTTGTTTGGGAAAAAGAGAAAAGGGATAAGAAAATAAAGCAACAGAAGATGCGCATAGCTCAAAGTTTTTTATAAAGATACGGCAATTCGCCAAGACCTTCTTAAATCTTGAACTGGACTTGTCTAATCAAAAATATAAGGCTCGTAAGCTTTCCACCAGGTCTCGATATCTACTTTTGGTTGTCTACAGATATACAGTGGAATGTTATGCTCCTCATCTATGGCATATTTGTGAGTAATCATCTTTACCTGTTCGATATCTTCAAATACATGTTCTACCGAGGGCCTTTCATTACCTAAGCTAATCCAAACGGAAGCCTCCTTGTTGCCAAATCCCCAAGACCAAAAACTGCCATGGCGACAGATTGGATTAGGTAAATCATATGGCTTACCAAGTATTTTTAGGGCTCCTGCTTCACCATAATTCTCTGCCCAAAGCATGCAATTCTGTCGCTCTTCATCACCTAAGGATCGATAAACACTATCGACCAGTGCCACTTGTTCTTCCCAACCAAACATATCGGCATAATCGCCCGTTAGTTCATAGCGCCCGTCAACTTCTTCCAAGCCTTTGTATTTCACAAATTGCTCAATAGGCAGCATGGGAGTCGCTTCTGGAATAAAATAGACCATGGGTAAAAGAACGAAGCCAGCAACGGCATAAACCAAATTCAAACGCTTCACCAACAACTGTTCTACAAAAACAGCACCAGCCGAAAACAGTACAGGATATAAGGCAAAAATGTAATAGGTCTTGGCCCCTGCTAACCACATGGTAAAAAATATCACCAAACAAGCGATTCCTAAAACCTTGAAGGCCCTTAATCTCTTGCTAAAAAACAATCCCATAAACCCAAACAAAAACATGAGGAATATTGGAGCCATTTCCACCTGGTCCAAAATAAATTTCAACGGACCTATAGCATCGAGTTGACCTTCATGAAGTCGCTTCATATGTCGTACAAGTGGAAAGTCGTGATTAAACTGCCAAATTATATTTGGTAAAAACATTAGTAAGGCCACAATACTAGACATATAGAGCCACTTGTTTCTGTATAAACTTCCTTTTTTATAGAATAACAATCCAATACATATACCAAAGGCCCAAACCAGCATGGTGTATTTGTTAAGCAAACCAAATCCTAATGTTATACCGGTTAAGATGAGGAACCTTTTGTTTTTGGAATTGATAAACTTGATTAAAAAGTAAAGCCCTAGTGTCCAGAATAACTGATCGAAAGCCACGGGTTGAAATAAGGTCTGATTTCTGTAAAAGGGCACAAAAGCCAGTATGCAAATTCCCGCTAAAAGTACAGCCCTGAATTTTCCTCCTAGCTCTTTAGTCATAAAACAGCAAAGCACCAAAATAGTGACTCCTGCAAGGGTTGGAAATAGCCTCACTCCCAATAAATCATAATCGAAAAACCAATAGGACAACTTGCCTACAAAAGCAATGAACGGAGGAAACTCCATAAATCCCCAATCCAAATGTTCACTGACCGAAAGATGTAATAATTCATCGCGATGGAAACCATAGTTGCGATTACCTAACCACTGGATGATTAATTTTACGAGAGCAAGAACAAAAATAAGGGGCAAATACTTTTTCATGATTTGATGGATTCGTGATAAAATTAGTGAATATGTACTTATATTTGAACGTAAACTTTGAGTCTATGCAACTGGTCTTCGCTACTAATAACCCGAACAAAATAAAAGAAGTACAAGCCCTTGTACCACAGCATATACAGCTGTTGGGCTTGAAGGATATTGATTGTACCGAGGAGATCCCAGAAACGACGGGTACCATTGAAGGCAACGCCAAACAAAAAGCCAATTACATTAAAGCACATTATGGGTACGATTGTTTTGCGGACGATACCGGTTTGGAAGTAGAAGTCTTAGATGGACGTCCTGGTGTGGACACGGCCCATTATGCAGGTCCGCAGCGTAATGCGGATGACAATATGGACAAACTACTGTCTGAATTAGAGGATGCGAGCTCACGCAAAGCACAGTTTAAAACGGTGATTGCTTTGTATCTCCATGGAGAATTCAAAACCTTTACAGGCATTTGTAAAGGAGACATCACTACAGAAAAACAAGGTAATGATGGTTTTGGTTATGATCCCATTTTTAAGGCCGAAGGTTACAATCAGACCTTTGCCGAGATCTCATTAGAAGAAAAAAATAGAATTGGGCATCGCGGAAAGGCTGTACAGTCTTTGATAGATTATTTAAACAATCTTTAAATATGAAAAACCTTCTAACAGTACTTATCTTTTTTGGTCTTTTAAAGTTAGACGCCCAAAATGATTTAAAAATACTTGAAACCAACCCATTAAGTATAGGAGAATCCATAAGATTCCATTCTAATAGCCTAAATGAAGATCGCCGTATCAATGTTTATTTACCGCATAGGTATGCTTCCGATTCTACCAAGACCTATCCCGTTATTTATTTGTTAGACGGGTCAATCGATGAGGACTTTATTCATATCGCTGGATTGGTACAATTTGGTTCTTTTTCTTGGATAAATATGCTTCCAGAATCTATTGTTGTTGGTATTTCTAATGTTGATAGAAGGCGTGATTTCACCTATCCTACAAGCATAGCGCAAGATAAAAAAGACTTCCCGACCTCTGGAAAATCTGAAAATTTTATTAGTTATATCGAAAACGATCTCATCCCATTTATCAATTCAAAATACCGCGTACAAGAAACACGGACCATTATAGGTCAGTCCTTAGGTGGTTTGCTGGCTACAGAAGTATTATTTAAAAAGCCCGATGTCTTTGACAATTATATCATCGTTAGCCCTAGTCTTTGGTGGGATAACCAGTCTTTATTGCAATTAAAACCCAAATCATACACTTCAAAAAAGAAAATTTATGTCGCGGTAGGTAAGGAAGGTGAGATTATGGAACGTGACGCAAAATCGCTCTATGATGCATTAAAAACCAATGCCAAAGAAAACACAGAAGTTCATTTTAAGTTCTTGGAGGAGCAAGATCATGGTGACGCCCTGCACCTAGCCGTTTATGCTGCTTTTGAGGCGTTGTTCAAAAAATAAAATTGCAACTATTTTTATTATACGCTATTTATTTGGTTTTTGGTAATTTAGTAGCAAATACTATACCATGACATCCATTAAAAAACTAAGCACAAATGGGCTTTTGCTTGTCTTATTCCTCTCTGTACAGATTGTAAAGGCCCAAGAGAAAGCTACTTCTGAAATTGAAACGAAAATTGATAACATCTTTAGCAATTATGATGACATCAATAAACCAGGTGCGGCCGTTGCCGTAGTAAGCAAAGGTGATATTATCTTTAAAAAAGGCTATGGTAGTGCCCAACTCGAATACAATATTCCTGTTACACCGTCAACCGTTTTTCATATTGCTTCGGTATCCAAACAGTTTACTGTTTATGCTATTTTATTATTAGAACAACAGGGCAAATTGTCTTTTGATGACGATATTCGTAAACACATTCCCGAAGTCCCAGATTTTGGTACGACAATTACCCTAAGACATTTGGCAGCCCATACCAGTGGCATGCGCGATCAATGGAGTTTACTCAATCTTGCAGGTTGGAGATGGGATGATGTCATTACCAAAGAACATATTATGAAACTTGTGGCCAAACAGAAAGATTTAAATTTCCAGCCAGGTGAAGAATATACCTATTCTAACACAGGGTTTACGTTATTAGCCGAAGTGGTCGCTCGAATATCCGGTAAATCATTTGCTGAGTTCACTCAAGAGCACATTTTTGGGCCTTTAAAAATGAACCAAACACTTTTTTATGACGATCATCAGAAGGTGGTAAAAAACAGAGCCTACTCCTATTATTCACAGGATGGAACTTATAAAAAAAGCGTCCTGAATTATGCCAATGTAGGCGCCACAAGTCTGTTTACTACGGTTGAAGATCTAGCCTTATGGTCCATGCACCTTAATAAACCAAACGAAGACATTGCTGATATTGTTTCAAAAATGAATACGCTTGCAAAATTAAATAATGGTTCGGAATTTGGTGGCGCTTATGGCCAGTTTGTTAATGAATACAAAGGCTTAAAGCAGATTCAACATGGTGGAGCTGATGCGGGTTACCGAAGCTATCTAGGGCGCTTCCCCGATCAGGACTTTGCAGTAATGGTATTTAGCAATTTAGCCGCGTCCAATCCAACCAATCTGGCATTACAGGTGGCGGACCTGTTTTTAGAAGATGATTTACAGGAAGAGGATGTACCAGATTCAGAAGACAAAGCACCCGATAATTTTATAAAACTCAACAACGCAGAATTAAAACGTTATGAAGGTAATTATTGGAACGAAGCCGGTAGTTATGCCCGTAGAATCTACGTAAAAAACGATACGCTGATGTACAACAGAGGTGGCACAAACGAGAGTAAACTGGCACCTGTAGCTGAAAACAAATACAAAATGTTGAATGTTGGTGTGGATTTGTATGTAGAGTTCAAAAAAAATGAGGATGACACTACGATGATTGTAGTCATCAACGATGATGCACCGATTGTTTCAGAAGCATTTACCCCACCAAATTATAATACTAACAGTCTCAAAGAATTTGCTGGGACGTATCATAGCGATGAATTAAGTTCTTCTTATACGCTAATCATTAAGGATAATAAAATCATTGGGACCCATCCCAGAGCCAGTGACTTTGAACTCACGACAGCGAAAAGCGATGTCTTTACTGCTGGAGGCAATATCATTAAATTTCTACGTAATGCGGATAATAGCATTAAAGGTCTTACAGTCTCGACTGGTCGCGTGAGGAATCTTGTATTTGATAAAGTGGATTAAGTAAACAGCTGTTAAAAACTCATTACTAATTCATTTCCTAATTCATTGACTTTAAGTTCGTAAAAACCTAAATTCGCCGTGTATTGAACTGTCATACATAGCTTGCCTGTGTTGAACGTATGCTTGTTGTTGAAGCTTTAGCGTAAGCACAGTCGAAACATTAAATGTTGTCTCAGTATCAATCAATAAATTCAACCTGTACTGAGCTCGGCCAAAGTATTAAAACTGAACTTATCTTAGCGTTAGTAAACATTAAACTAAGTATAAACAATTTAATTAAGAACAAATGAAACCAATTTACATTTTACTTTCAATGATAATTCTGATCATTAGTGAAAATATTATTTATGCACAAACAGATGTTGTGACAGGATTAAATGGACCTACAGGATTGGTTCTAAATGGAAATGACCTTTATATTGCCGAAAGCAGTGGAGGTAAAATTTCAAAAATTGATATTACAGACTCAACACCAACAGCCGTCGATGTTGTAACAGGATTAAGTGGGCCTAATGGGTTGGTTCTAAATGGAAATGACCTTTACATTGCTGAGCTATTTGGAGATAAAATTTCAAAAATTAATATTACAGACTCAACACCAATAGCTATAGATGTTGTAACAGGAATATTTGGACCTCTTGATTTAGTCCTAAATGGAAATGACCTTTATATCTCTGAATTCTTTGGTAATAAAATTTTAAAAATTGATGTTACAGACCCTACACCAATAGCCGTGAATGTTATAACAGGATTAAATGGACCCTCCGGATTGGCTTTAAATGGAAATGACCTTTATATTGCCGAGCTCGATGGGAATAAAATTTCAAAAATCGACATTACAGACCCTACGCCAATAGCTGTTGAAGTAATTACAGTAGATGATGTTCGTACATTAACTTTCAACGAAAATGACCTTTATTTTGCTGATCTTGAATTAGATAAAATTTCAAGAATTGATATTACAGATATTTCACCTACAGTTGTTGATGTAGTAATGGGATTAAATAACCCTAATAAAATAATACTAAATGGAAATGATCTTTATATTGCTGAATTTAGCGATAATTTAGTTTCCAAATTTGATATAGGTGCACTTTCGGTAGACACCTATTTACCTAATAAAGCTATAAAATTGTATCCAAATCCAGCATCTAACTTTATCCAAATACAAAATTTAACCTCAAAAGAATCCTATAAAATATATGATATATTAGGGGCAGAAATTAAAGACGGAAGTATTTCTAATAGTGAGCTAATTGGCATTAGAAACTTTACTAATGGGTTATATTTCTTGAAATTTGATAATGGAATTACAATTAAATTTATAAAAGAATAAAAATAACGTTTGCTAACGTAGTATATGAAAAATAGTGCTATAATCGCTTAAACTAAAGAAAATGAATATATTAAAGGCCTTCGTAAAACTTAAAAGTTTGTGCTTAAAATCTGCTACTTTTCATATAAGAGACAGATAAGCACTAACAAAATCCAACAATCCAAATAAAAGCCTATCTTTGCGCCTTTATTGAGCGAAAGGTCCTAAAAGGTTTAGGACAAGTGTTATAGGAAGTTTAGGTTAGTAAGGCTAAGAGGCCGAAGTTATGTCGAGACACTTCTAAAATAACACGGCATAACACATAAACTAACAGTACAAAATGAGTACATTCCAAGAACTCGGTCTTAACCAAGATCTACTCCATGCTATTACCGATTTAGGATTTACTACACCTAGTGAAGTCCAACAAAAAGCCATTCCCGTTTTACTAGAGGAAGAACGCGATCTGGTCGCCTTAGCACAAACGGGCACTGGTAAAACAGCTGCCTTTGGCTTTCCAATGCTTCAGAAAATTGACATTAATAGCAGAACGACACAAGGGTTGATCCTATCGCCTACGCGTGAACTTTGTCTGCAAATCACCAACGAATTAAACCTTTATGGCAAATACTGCAAGGGCTTGCATGTCGTAGCGATTTATGGCGGCGCCAGTGTTACCGAACAAGCCAAACAGATCAAAAAAGGCGCGCAAATCGTCGTCGCCACTCCGGGTCGTATGAAGGATATGATCCGTAGAAAATTGGTTGATATTTCAAAAATTCAATACAGTGTGTTGGATGAGGCCGATGAGATGCTCAATATGGGCTTTTATGAGGATATTACAGATATCCTTTCGCATACCCCCATGGATAAAAGTACCTGGTTGTTTTCTGCAACCATGCCAAGAGAAGTCGCTTCTATTGCCAAAAAGTTTATGTACGATCCTATTGAAATTACGGTCGGTAACAAAAACGAAAGTACCAATCAAGTCTCCCACGAATATTACTTGGTCAATGGCCGCGATCGTTACCTCGCACTGAAGCGCTTAGCAGATGCCAATCCTGATATTTTCTCAGTCGTGTTTTGTAGAACCAAGCGGGATACCCAACGTGTGGCCGAAAAACTAATCGAAGATGGCTACAATGCTGGAGCTTTACATGGAGATTTAAGCCAGAATCAACGTGATCTGGTCATGAAATCCTTTAGAAATAAGCAAATTCAGATGTTGGTCGCTACCGATGTGGCTGCCCGTGGTATAGATGTGGATGATATTACGCACGTGATTAACTACCAACTCCCCGATGAGATTGAAACCTATACACACCGCTCTGGTCGCACGGGACGCGCCGGTAAAACAGGTGTATCTATGGTGATTGTTGCCAAAAGCGAAGTACGAAAAATCAAAAGCATCGAACGCATCATCAAAAAGCAGTTTGAACAAAAAGATATTCCCTCTGGAATGGAAATTTGTGAAGTGCAACTAATGAGTTTGGCCAATAAAATTCACAATACCGAAGTGAATCACGAGATTGATCGCTACCTTGACAGCATTAATACCTTATTTGAAGATACAGACAAGGACGAACTGATTAAGAAATTCTTTTCGGTAGAGTTTACCAGATTCTATAACTATTACAAAGATGCAAAGGACTTAAGGGTCTCTGCCTCTAGCGATAGCGATTCTAAAGAGCGGTCGGCTGATGATGTACGTTATTTCATTAACATTGGACGCAAGGATGGCTATGACTGGATGTCGCTCAAAGATTTCTTAAAAGCCGTTTTGGAATTAGGTCGCGATGATGTCTTTAAAGTCGATGTCAAAGACAGTTTCTCCTTCTTTAATACAGAAAAAGCTTTGCAGGACAAGGTCTTAAGCTTCTTTACCGATTTTAAATATAATGGTCGTTTTGTCAATGTAGAACTCACCGAAAATAGAGGTCGCAGTGGTGGCGGTCGACGTGACAGAGGTCGCGGTGGAAAGCGAAAAGGTAACGACAGACCAAGAGGAGAACGGCGTTCACGAAGACGTAGCGATTCAGAAAGACCTGAAGGCAGACGTTCGGACAGATCTAAAAAGAGTAGACGTTCGGCCTCGGATAGACCACGTCGTTCAAGGAGAAGATAGATACACTATCGTCTTAAACTAAAATGACCTGTATACATCTGGTTCTTGGACGGTCTTTTAATGACAAACCAATAATCTGAGGATGGCATTTTAGTACCGTTAAATGTGCCATCCCAACCGATTGAATTAGCGTTTATTTGTTTAAGCAGCTTTCCATATCTATCAAAAATGAGTACTTCCAGATCGGGTTCGGTATTAGAAAATTTTATATGCCAATAGTCATTATTGTCATCCCCATTAGGAGTAAAAAACTTAGGGTAGTGCAATACGTACACCACTTCGGTTACAATACCACAGTTGTTTTTATCTCTCACATATACTGTATAATCGCCAGATGGCACATTGTTAAATATATTTGAATCTTGGTAGTTAGAGTTATCTAAGGAAAACTCATAATCTCCAATGCCCTCTACAACAACAGTTATAGTATTATCATTCGCTGTCCAATCATTAATTTCTATCGTGGTTATAATAGCCTCACTAGATTCAATAACTGTAAATGCTTTAGTCCCTGTACATATAATCTGTTGTTGTTGGGATGTTTGATATATATTTTGAATCTCAACAGTATAAGTTCCTGGAGATGTAACCGTTATTGATTCTGTGGTTTCACCGTTAGACCACATATAAGCGTCAAATTCAAGACCAGCACTTAAAGTAGCAGGTTGGTCCGTACATAAGTAAATTGTTTCTTCACTAAAATCCGGTGTATACAGTACGTTTAAATCAAAAGACGTCATATCAAAACAATCGGCGTTTGAAATATTTTGAACTCTTGCATAAATGGTTTGAGGATTAGAGATGTTTTCATAAAGCGACTCTAGTGGGGCCAAATTATTTAAAGCGTCACTTTCCGTAAGATGATAAGTAATGCTTATTTCTGGAGATGTTGGATGTATGAAGTCATTTTGTGAACTTAAATCAAATGGTTCGACACCATCATTGCTCATATCATCACAAATAGACATATCATCTGGTGTATTGGCTATGGGAAACTCGTAAATCGTTATAAAACTTGAAACGTTGATTGTTTCACCCGGAGCACTTATTTCTGCTGTGATGTTATAAGTCCCTGGATTTTCAAAATGGTGAATGGGATTAATATCTGTTGATGTAAAACCATCGCCAAAATCCCAAATGACCGAGTTTATGTCGCTATTGGTGTTTAGGGCAAAATTGGTAGCCTGCCCGAGGCAACCACCTTGTGATAAAATTGAAAAATTAAAAAACGATGTTATAAAAGGTGGTAATCCAGCCCCAGATAGTCCACCACCCAAATCGATAGCGTCGGCTATGTAATTCGCAGCAAAACCAATCTCATCTGGATGTTCAATGACATCCAAAAAATGTTCTTGAGATTTGGCAATATATATCTTACCATCCGTTGCCAGCTGAAGAGCCGCAAGAATCGTATTTGAACTATTGTCGTCATAAAGTGTCGTTACCGAATTGATCATATCACTAGCATTAGCAAGACTCAAATCAAACTGGAATAAACGGCTGGTGACAAATCCGAATAAAAATTTCTGATCAGTAACATATAAAAGTTGACTGTCCGGTGAAAACTCTATTCCATAAGCACCAGAAGCAGGTCCTTGAGAAAAGAAACCATCATCTATTAAAATGGGGTTAGAAACCTCGCCTGTTGCATTATTAAAATCAAATATTTCAACAACACTATTACCAGTCCAGGCGGCATATGCCAAACGATTGGCATCGGGGGAAATCTTCATATAGCCTTTAGAATCCAATCCATTAGTTCCATGAACCTGACCAACAGCAGATATAACAGGAGTACTTGAAACACCCGATGCACTTATGCGATATGATAAGAAGTTATCATTGTTCCAGTCGTGCACAACTACCCAATAATCTATACCGTTAGCATGCTTCACGGCCGTAATTTTTTCTGTAACCGAAGCGCTTAATTCAATATTCTTTTGATTAGTAATATCGCCATTACCGTTATTCAAGTTCATGTTTACTTCTGAATACCTTACGCCATTTGGTCCTGCCAAATCATCAACAGTAAAAATATAATACAAGGATTCACTACCTGGTTTAGGTACTATAATTGCTGATTGTGTACTCGAAGCATCTCCGGTAAGTCCTGTGCCGTTAGGCATAACATTATGTTGCTTATCCCATACGTTAACACCATCGGTATAAAAAAGTAATTCGCCATTAGGCTCTGAAATAGTGGCACAACCTTCATCAGTTGCCAATTGGCCGTCAATTAAAGCAATTGGCGTACTTGCATTAAAATTAAGACCAGCATTTGTACCAAAATACCAATTTGATGCTTCTGCTTGGGCTATAATTTTTAAATGACATAATACCGTAAATAGTATTAAAAACGCTTTTTCCTTCAATTTTTTTCTTTTTCAGATAACAAGATAATCATAATTATACAATACAACGATCCTCTTTTGGCTGTCAGGTCTTAAAGTTTAAGGGGAAACAGCCGTATAATCTGTATCAATCTTTATCATATTGTATCTAGTCGTAAGCATGTATGAGCACCAATTAGAAAAATCATGTGACCATGTTTTATAGTTCAAGAGAAAAGTACAACTACACAAAAGTGTTGGCGATGTGCAAATGGTAGCCTTAATTGATAGCACTATAATAAACGAACGAAAGCTCGATAATCCTGTTAATATTTAGTCAAATCGATGAATTGCCGACCTTAAATCCGTTTTGTTTACTACCTTTACATTGTAATTAATACGAATGCGATATTTATTAGCAATATTTTTATGTCTTTCTACAGTATACGGCTATAGTCAAGACAGTACAGCCACCAAAATGCCAGAAACCGTAAAAGGAACCATTACGAGTTCTACGACCAAAGGCCCTTTGAGTGAGGTCAATATTGTTAATATTAATCAAGTGGTGGGTACGGCAACAGGCGATGATGGTACGTTCGAGATAAAAGCTAAAGCCAATGATACCTTACACTTGTCCTATATAGGTTACAAATCTATTAAAGTTAGGGTCACCAATGACTGGTTGAAGTTTGGCAATACGGAAATTGTCATGACCGAATTGGCATTGGCCTTAGAAGAAGTGACGGTGAAATCCTTAGAGCTTACGGGTTATTTAGAGGTGGATATGATGCAAGTCCCTATTCGTAACAACAATCAATATAGAATTTCTGGCTTATATGGAAGAGCTTACGAAGGTGGAAAAACCAATATTGCCACCAAAGTATTAGGGGCCATATTTAATCCTGCAGACTTCCTCTACAAGATGTTTGGCAAAAAGCCTAACGAAATGCAAAAGCTTAAGAAGATTAAGGAGGATGATGAAATCCGAAATCAGCTCGCTAAACGATTTGACCGGGAAATGCTTATGGTTTTGCTTCAGGTTACCAAATACGACCTAGACGAAATCGTTAATCAGTGTAATTACTCCAAAGACTTCATCAATACGGCCAATGATCTTCAAATATTGGATGCCATTAGTGAATGCTATGAAGAATACAAAGTGATTCAACGCAGTAAAGACCGCAAAAAGAAGAAAAACAAGAAAGACAAAGCCCAACCCTAGGCATTAGAGTGTAAGGCCACCCGATTACCTTCTGTGTCTATAAATACGCCCATATAGCCATGCTCATCTGAGATTTTGGTTTTGCCTTGGTAAATCTTTCCTCCCGCAGCCTCTACTCTATCGAGTTCATTCTGAACGTCCTCACTGGTAAAGTATACCAAAGTCCCATCCTGACAAGGCACATAAGATTCTTGCTTTATGAGCGTTCCCGTAGCACCACGATCACCCTCTTGATGTGGAAACCATCCCATTTTCAATCCACCAAAATCGACCTCTTTTACTTCAACTTTAAATACTGCTTCGTAAAATGCTTTGGCACGGGTCATGCTATTAACAGGTATTTCAAACCAACCTACCGTCATCTATTTATAAATTTATATGAGTTATACATTTTTACTTTCATCTGGTGAACTTACCATCCATTGTACACCGAACTTGTCAGTACCACTTCCAAATTTGCCGCCCCAGAATACCTCTTCAAATGGCATGGCTATTTTACCACCTTCCATTAATCCTGCGAAAATGGCATAGCCTTGTTCCTCATCATCAGCGGCAACGCTAACATGAAAATTGTTCCCTTTGCTCAGCGGCATAAAGTAATCATCAGAAGCCTTTAACTCACAGCCATTACCAAAGGTCATGGTCACATGCATGATCTTATTCTCAATCTCTGGTTTGCTGTACTCTGGTGGACCATCTTTATAGCGCATCACCATCATATAGTCGCCATCAAAAATATCTTTATAGAAGGCCATAGCCTCCTCGCAATTGCCGTCAAAAGAAAGGTAAACATCACATTTCATAATTCATTGATTTTACGTTATCGGGATTCCAAAATTTGTTTTAAGTCGTTCAAGCCTTCTTCAAAATCTTTCCCTACCGTTTTATCCATGTTGAAAAATAGAAAGAAGATATTTGAAGGTGGCTTATTCACTCCCGAAAAACCCCAAACCACCTCTGTAGAATTAGCATCGAGCTCGCGCGTGGTTAAATAGGCATCGGATTGGGATTTCCATGGTTTATAGAACCTTAATTGGCTATTTATGGATTTGTTTTCGGTAATAGAAACAATTTCCTGCTCTCCGGTACCGACGTCTTTGTTGCCCTCCCATTTGGCGATAAAACCGACCTCACCATCTGTGCCAACATGCTCTTGCTTCATGTTGGGATCTTTCCTTTTCCAAGGCGACCACTCATCGTGATTCTTAATATACTTTAAGTAGTTAAAAACCTCTGCTATTGGCTTATCAATGGTAATACTTCTGCTTACATTGTAAGATTTTGGTGCCACCAATGCCAGAAGTACGATTATGGCAATGATGGCGAGGACGATGTAAAGTGCTATCATCATAATTTCTTGATTTTTTAGTTAGTATTTAAAGTTACAAAAAATTAGCGTTGGGATTGATAACGTTCTACAATAGCATCATAATTTTTTATAGTTTTCTTTATCCAGTCGAATCGTTTTTCGATGAATTCTTCTTCGGTTAATCGCCAGTTAATGTTTGACTTCCGGAGTTTTGAAGTGACATGCTGAAGAATAATGGCCGCAGAAACCGATATATTGAGACTTTCGGTAAATCCAAACATGGGAATCTTTAAAAAGCAATCGGCTTTATCCAAGACCTGTTGTGATAGACCTTCGGTTTCTCTTCCAAAGAAAAAACAGGACTTTGCCGAAATATCAAAATCGATTAAATCACAGTCATCGGCATGTGGACTCGTCGCAACAATCTGATAGCCTTTGGATCTTAAATCGGCTATGCATGACTTGGTAGTATGATAACGATTTAAGTCCACCCACTTTTGTGCTCCCATGGCTATTTCTCGATCGATGCGTTTTGAATTTACTTCTTCTACAATATTGACCTCTTGAATACCAAAAACATCACAAGAACGTATAACGGCGCTTGTGTTGTGCAACTGATAGACATCTTCGGTGGCCACCGTAAAATGCTTCGTACGCTGGGCCAATACCTTCTTAAAGCGATTTCTGCGATTTTCGGTGAGATAGGATTCTAAATACTCAAGTAGTTTTAAATCTGGCATATACCAAAAATAAGGAATGTTATTCAGTGCGCAGCTAAGAATCCCGAGACACTTTTAGCAAACAGATGCTTCGGTCATCCCGAAAGCTTTCGGGATTCCTTCCTAATGATACAAAATTGACTATTTTTAACCTATGAAGCATATTGTAGTATTAACCGGCGCCGGCATGAGTGCCGAAAGTGGTGTTAAGACCTTTAGGGACCATGATGGTTTATGGGAAGGTCATGATGTGATGCAGGTGGCATCACCTGAAGGGTTTCGGCAAAATCCCGAATTGGTTTTAGAGTTTTACAATCAAAGACGTAGACAACTTAAAGAGGTCGAACCCAATCAGGCACATAAGGACATTGCCGCTTTAGAGCAAAACTACAAAGTCACCGTTGTCACTCAAAACGTAGATAACCTTCATGAAAGAGCCGGTAGTAGTGACGTGGTACATTTGCACGGCGAACTCACAAAAGTACGTAGTACGGGTAATCCAACAGGTATTAAGACTTGGACCGAAGATATTAACCTGGGGGATACCTGTGAAAAAGGTTATCAGCTAAGGCCTCATATTGTATGGTTTGGTGAGGACGTTCCTATGATGGAAATAGCTATAAAAATATGCTACGCGGCAGATATCTTGTTAATAATTGGTACGAGTATGCAAGTTTATCCTGCGGCTAGTCTTATTCACTATGTGCAACCAGATACATGTATTTACTATATAGATCCTAAGCCTGCTGTTGTTCGCAATTCTAATATTAATGTGATTGCAAAACCTGCGACTGAAGGTATGAGGGAGTTACTTAAAATCTTAAAACTATGAATTCATCTATAAGATTGGGGTTAATCTGCTTTGGCTTGCTTATTATAAATTGCACAGATAAAAAGAAAAATAAGGTTATTAGTAAAGATACAACCCACTATTGCATCAATACTGTTCTCAAACATGATGATTCTTTGGGTGCCATTAGAAATCATGCATGTAAACGTATATCTTTAGCCTCTACCATTGAACAGTATGTCAATGCCTTAAACCGTTTAGATTTTAATGCTTGTCCAGAAAATTTTCATACCGCCTTTAAAAATCATGCCAAGGCATGGACCAAAATGGGAGAATTCACAACCCAATATTCCAATTTGAGAGGAGAAATGCATGATCTTTTTGATAGTATAGAAACAACCAAGGATAGTTTAACCTTTAAGCCTTTATTGAAAGCCATTTGGAATACTTGGGCGGATGTTGAGGCTTCTAAAATCAACAATTTTTAGCTTGACAATCATACTCGCGATTATCAAAGGTATTAGAGAAAGGTTATCAAAAAGCTTAAAAGTATTTTAAATACTATCAGAATAAGACCAATCATCTTCGCTCAATTTAAAAAAATCACTTACGGGCTTGTTAAGACTTCCGATAATTCTAAAGCCAAAACCGCTACGGCAGGGATGCAGGAGCTGCTAGATATTTTGAAATAGAATTTAGTTTATTGCTTTGTAAAAATAATAGTGAAATCTTCATCCATTATCACGACATCGTCATTTACAGCATCATAGAATTCAACTTCAAAGCCATTTTCGACCGTTAACGTTATGGTATTACCAGAAATTGTTCCGACCAAATCATCATCGTTAAAATCATTAACAACGGTTATAGTATTTCCATTTTGTGTCCAAGTTGACGTTAACCCAAATCCATTTTGACATTCCACATCGTGCAGGTTGTTGTTATCAATAAAAATATAGGCGAGATCAACATCAATAGTGACGTCGCCGTCATCAAAGAATTGGATGCTATTACCATTATAACAAGACGTTTCTTGAAACATATCTCGTGAGGCATTACCATCACCATTAAAATCAAACGATGATTCTATTAGCAATGATGTTACCAGCCATTGGCCTTCTGGAGTTAAAGTAACATTACCGTCATCATCTGATGAACAAGATGCAATTATAAGACATAGAACCAGGACGACAAAGGATTGAATTTTAGCTTTCATAATAGTGTAGATTTTTTGTTATACACTATCACATCGAAATACTACATAAAAGTCATCAAAAAAGTAAGAAGCATCATAAATAGTATGATCAATACATCAATCATCAGTACTTAGTTTAAAAAAATCATTTACAGGTTTGTTGAACACTTTCGATAATTTTAAAGCCAAAACCGTTGAAGGCACATAACGATTGGCTTCAATAGAGTTAATGGTTTGTCGGGACACTCCAATTTTTTTGGCCAAATCATCTTGGGTTAGACTCAAAATGGCACGTTCCACTTTAATTGTATTTTCCATTATCTGTAACGTTTTAGAACGTGATAGCACATTAATTGTACTAGGAGCATAAACAGTAATACTTGAAAATCCCCAAGATTTTTAAAGGTTTCATTATCAGCATTCAATACACTAGATACCCCAAACTCTACATATGGCATGATTAAGGCATAAATCACACCAGTAATAAAAGCCCAAGCATAAGATTGCATGCGTAACTGAATAGTCATCTCATCTTCTTCCCGATCTTTGGTGATGGACATCACGAGCATTCCTATTAATAAGGATTTTTGCAATGTATCTCTGATAACTAAAGATTCCTCACCAAACAAGGTCTCCCTAAATACCATTAAAAGTATTGTTGCCACACAGATAATAATACCTATGGTCATAAACCGACGTGGCAACCTAAAGTTGATCAATTTTAGCAGAGCGCGTTGCTCTTTTTGCATATACGTTTCCGTTTTCATAATTGACAAATATATTTTATATTAAGTAAAATTATTTTTACTATATGACAAATATACTTTACATTTTTGAATTGTACAAATAATTATTAAAAACGGTACACGTATAATTTATCGCCTCACATTACGTTTAGAAACTACCAATAATTTATGTCTTAAATGAAGTATTTCGATTTCAAAACAGTTTTGATTGTCATTGCCATATGCTTAATATCCTGCAATGATAATGGGAATAACGAAATCAATTTAAAGAACAGTACAACAGTCATTTCTAAACATTCTAAAAGATATTTGGATACTCCCAAAAGATTAAGAGCGATAATAGATAGTATTGCTAAAATAAATATTGTTGAATATGAATCCGTAGGCATAGGCGGTTGGGAAGGCGCTAATTATCGAAACTTCAAAAAATTAAAAGCCAAAGCAAACATTGAAGAATTAGTGACTTTAACCCAAAATGAAAATGCAGTTGTTGCTTGTTACGCTGGCTGGGCTTTAGCCGATCGTTCATACCCCAATTTAAAATTAATATTTAGGAATTTTCTGGATGACAACCAAATGGTAGAAACGTTTAGTGGTTGCATAATGTCTGGGGGGCATATGGCGAGTGAGCTATACCATAGATACTGGAATAGCACAAGCTTTGAAGATCGCTCTGAAAATAAAATACTACAAGAGCTCGATAGCATGATTTTATACCAACCCAAACCTTATTGGCTATTAGCATTACGAGCCCTTGATAACAGAGTTTATGAGGAGCCTTATAAATCGAGAATCGCTGAACTTGCATTTGACAAATCCAACAGAGAAGCACTCTTTTATCTAAACAACTTTCACAAAGCCGAATATTATAAAAAAATTGAAACGGCGTTACTTCAATATTTAAGAAATACTAATTTTAAAAACACTGGGACATCAGATTATTTTAAAACGATTGAAGAGTTATTGCGATTTAATAATCCTGATATTAATAATGAAATCGTTGAAAAAATGAAAAAAGATAAACATTGGCATCACGACCCTGAAAAATTTAGGTCAATCCTAGACCATTATGGCATCTACTATTTTAGTTGGTCTCCAATGCAAAACTAGCCTTACACGTCTTCGTTATTCATTACCTTAACTATTTCGATTTTTTAGAAAAGCTATAGGCTACCATAATATTTAAAACAAACCCTATAAGGCCTACATGGATATTACCGATAGTCTTGACTCCTATTAAAAAGGCTCCTGTAGCGAATAAAAAGCCGACTGCAAGGCCTAAAAACATGCCTTTTGAGTTGATGGTCTTTGAGTGAACACCCAACAAAAATAAAGGTGCGACCTGAACTAATATTTGCATTTTCAATTCAATTAGACCCCATAAGGTTATCTTAGGATGAAGCGCCACGAGCACCATAATGAACATGATGACCCATGAACATAGTTTCCCTAATTTGGTCAACTTTTCACTAGAGGCACTCTTGTATTTTGATTTGCCAAATATATCCTTGGCAATGATTGAAGACAAAGAGAGTAATACAGAATCAGCCGTGGACATAATAGCTGCAATAAGCGCTACAACGACCATAATCATTAATCCAAAATTGAATACGGATAAACTACCCCAATAATGCAGCATCTCGGGGAGTACGGTATCCTTGGACACACCTTCAGAGTCAATAAAATGCGGTATACTTATAACACCTAAAAGAAACAGGATCAATACGGTTACTAAGGGCATTATAATCATTGCGCCTAGTGAGTTTCTTAGCGTTTTGACAGACTTGGCGGCATAAATACGCTGAATCACCTGGGGATAAACAGCACCACCCAATCCGATCATAAGCAATAAACTCGCCCAATAGATGCGAAAACTAACATCGGGTACAGCGATTTTTTTAGGCTCATTTTCAATAAGCCATATACTAATCTTTGCCAATTCATCCGTACTTGGCATCACCATTATAAATAAACCTATTAAGCCAATAAATAGCATAATACCTTGAATCACATCGGTCCACGCTACAGCGCGCATGCCCCCTAAAGTCTCATAAACAATCACCACAAACGCAAGCGACACAACCCCTACCCAATATGGTATTTGACCATCGGTAACCCCATTAACGATATGCCCCATGGCCATCAATTGCGACAATAAGAAATTAATAGAAACTAAAACGAGTATACCATTGGCAAGTAGCGTCAGCTTAGGAGACTTAAATCTATAATCAAACCAATCGCCTGGAGTAATAAAACTCTGTTTCTTCGATATGTTATACAATTGTGGTGCGAACGTAAGATAAAAAACGACCACAGCCGTCATGTATCCCAAAATCAATATCATGCCCATACCTTTATTGACCACTTCGGCAGGAGTTACAAGCATCGTATTGGCACTGTATTGCGTAGCATAAAGTGTAAATAACAACACAAAAGCCCCCATATTACCGCCAGCGAGATAAAAATCTTTTAATGTATTGGATTTACGTTGTTTATTGGCGATTAAGCCAAGTGCCAATAAAAGAATTAGATACGCCCCTATACTCAATATGATTACCCCTGTTGTACCCATGCAATTTTAATCTTTCCAATAGGTTCTAATGGTCCAAATCGTAAACCCTGCCATCATTACGATAGCACAAATATTGGCAACTAGCCAAAGGGGCAAACCCAACACCAAGCGCATGGCTATAGCTTCTGATAAATACCATGGAATTGATAATGCAAATAATATGGCATATATCAGCCATACCCAATAGGGAAAGACCTTTTCAGAAGTGTGTCTATTTTTTGGATGTTTATTCATCTGAAAGCACGGTAATAGCGTCGTGTTCGGTTCCTGCATAAAACACTATAATTTCTGCAGGTTTATGACTTTCATTGTAGCCATAGTGTATTTTATTAACCAACTCGACAATAACATCACCTTCTTTTAAAGTCAAAACATTATTATCGGCATCTATGACCTTCAACTCACCTTTTAATAAAACACCAGTATTGATAACGGGATGGTAGTGCTTGTGCAATTTCGTTTTTGGTGGAATAGTAATTTTTAGCACAGTAATTTTTGGCTGCCCTTCTGGATATTTTGGCAATGTATCGCCGTTCCAACTTTCTGTTGTTTCCGCCAATTTAACCACTTGTATACCCGCATTTTTAGAACTGCCACATGAAGCTAACATCAGCATCATGCCCATAACAGCGATAAGTTTTTTCATGTTATAAAAATTGTGACCCAATGCATTCAATTAAGCATTGTCCTAATTTTAAATAAACTATATTCTAATTGTTGAGTGATAGGTTTAGAGGCTAAATTAAATCCTAGCAATGCAAAACTAAGCTTTTAAGATTATTTATTGCTATTCTTCTCCTCTATCCACTTACTTAAATACTTGGTACTTTGTAAAGTCTGATGCTGCAACATATTGCCAATAAAGTTACTTTGTCGATGCGCTTTTAGGTTTCCGCTTAGTGTTGCAACTTTATCTGCGAACTGGTTTTCAAAACTCGTCGTATTGAATCTTTCTTTTAAGATTTTAAAGCCATACTCCTGCTTGTCTTTCCAAACTGCAGGATTGGTGTAAAGTTGAACGGCCTTTTGGGCAAAGGCTTCAGGATCATCTTCTACCACACCATTGGGTTCTAAATTTCCAAACATCCCTTCCGCCGCAATGGTAGACATGACACAGGGTGTACCATTTTGCATGGCATCAACGAGTTTGCCTTTCAGTCCTGCTCCAAATCGCAATGGTGCCAGGCATAGTTTTGCTTTTTGCATCACCTCATGGGCATCGTCAGCGAATCCTTTGATTAAAAAGCCTTCTTTTTCCTTATGCAATTGAACGGCCTTTTGGGATTGGTAAGCCCCATAAATATGTAATTCCGTTGTTGGAAGTTGTTGACGAATTAATGGCCAAATTTTTTGTTTCAAATACAACACCGCATCATAATTTGGTGGATGTAAAAAATTACCAATCGTTATAAAGTGTTTGCGTACTTCAAAGCTTGGTAATTGATTGACATGATCATTAGAGGTGCACTCCAGCAGAAATGGCAAATAATAAAGTAGGCTTTCAGGCATCTTAAACTGCCGCGTCAAAATATCCATTTCAGCCTCAGAAATAATCAAACTCAAATCACAGCGATAGATACTCGCTATTTCACGTTTTGAGGTATCATTTTGTAAATGATCCTTAGATACCTCAATGCCTTCCTTTTGGGCCAATGCCCTCGCCTTTCGCAAACCGTGAAAATCTTCAGTGTCTAAAATCCGTAAAGCTTCGGGGCATTGCTCAGCGACGCGCCAACCAAATTGTTCTTCGGTCATAAATCGATCGAACACTACTATACTCGGATTTAGATTTGAGATAAAATCATCAAACGAGCTATCATTTAAAAAAATGTCTTTGGTGAGAACTCCAATTTGTGATAAATCGAAGGTATTGTTAGATGTATTCGCTGTTGAAGCGAATGTCACGATGTAGCCTTGATTTTGAAATTGTGCTATTAACTGCAGCATTCGACTTCCTGCTGCAGAACTTTTGGGCTCTGGCCAAACGAATCCTATAATAAGTAAGCTTTTTTCCATAACGGATAAAATCCCAAGAACCAAATAACAAATTCCAAGTCATTATTTTGGAATTTGCTTTTTGAATTTTGAATAATTTACACTATTCAGGCTCTTTGACAAAAGCGTATTTTATACGCGCTGTCTTTACCCAAGTTTCTATAGCTTCAATTTGTTCATCTGTCAATTTAGCATCACCATGCGTCCATGTGTAACTCGGTAATGGCATATGTCGTTCCTCTACCTCTTCTGCCAATTCCTCTAGTTTGTGATCTTTTTTCTTATCCGAATAATCATTCCATTTAGAGACGTTAAAATCTCCTTTACCATGTCGTATATGGTCAGCCAACCAATAATTTACCGGTGTGATGCTGTTATACCAAGGATAACGTGTATGGTCGCTATGGCAATCAAAACAAGCTGTTTTTAAAATTAGTTTTACATCTTCTGGTGGATTGGTATCTTCTAGAAATGCGCCGACAGAAGCGATATCTCCCTCATTTTTTTCCGGTCCGAAAAATTGAGCAATAATGAAAACGATCAATAGGGCGAGTCCAAGCTTTTTAAGCAGTTTTTTTATCATGACTTTTTGATTAATTTAGGACTTAAATTTACATCAGTTTGAGCGATTTTCGAAAGAAAATTGTATGAAGCAAGTAAATTTAACATGAATAAATTCTCAATGGCTCAATGTAGCGCCAATAGAAGTATTTTTTACTCACTTTAAGTGATAAAAAACGCTCGAATAGACATTTAAATTTTGACAAAAGACCAACTTTACAACGAGTTAAATTATGTAAATCATTCGCGGGAAAAGCGATTATACTATGCCAATCTTGTTATAGACCATCCTGAACTGGTTCAACCTCTCCTTGAAATTCTATTTGACGTGGATGATAAAATTTCTTGTCGCGCTGCTTGGGTATTCGAATTTATGTGTGGAGAACGACTCGAAGCTATAATTCCACATCTCGATATGTTTACCCAACATGTATCAAAGGTACATTTAGATCCCGCTGTTCGACCTGTGGCTAAGGTTTGCGAATATCTTATTAAAGCCTATTATTCTAAGAAGGACCATAAGATTAAAGCCGCGCTTACGGAAACACACAGAGAAAAAATTGTAGAAGCTTGTTTCGATTGGATGATTAATGACGAGAAAATTGCGCCTAAGGCCTATTCGATGAATTCCTTATATCTATTAGGAACGGAATACCATTGGATTCATCCTGAACTCGCCATGATTTTGGAACGCGATTTTCAGATGCAAAGCTCTGGTTTTAAAGCTAGGGCCAAACACATTCTAAAAAAAATAAAAAATAGTGATGAGTGAAAATAACTGAATTTAGTACTATTTTCTACAAAGTGTTATAATGAACAAAAGCTATTCTTCTTTTTTTACTCATAACTTTTAACTTTTAACTCATAACTTTTAACTTATAACTTATAACTCTTAACTTACTTTGCTATCTTTGATGCTTCAAAATTCTTGAGCAAATGGCACTTTCGGCACTTAGCGCAATTTCACCAATAGATGGTAGATACCGATCTAAAGTTGAGGCTTTAGGCAATTATTTTTCTGAAGAAGCACTGATCAAATATCGTGTTTTAGTAGAAATTGAATATTTTATAGCACTTTGTGAATTACCATTACCGCAATTAACATCCGTTTCTCATCCCGTCTTTGAAGACTTAAGAGCAATTTACAAGAATTTCACACCGGCTGATGCTTCAGCCATTAAAGCCATTGAAAAGGTCACCAATCACGACGTAAAAGCAGTTGAATACTTCATAAAGGAACAGTTTGATGCTTTAGGTCTATCGGATTATAAAGAGTTTATTCACTTTGGACTGACCTCACAAGACATTAATAACACTGCAATTCCTCTGAGTATTAAGGATGCCATGAACGCTGTTTATGTCCCTGAATATTTAACATTACTCAATAAGATCGAGACCTTATCAGAAGAATGGCAAGCCATCCCCATGTTGGCCCGAACCCATGGTCAGCCGGCATCACCTACAAGACTCGGTAAGGAAATTGCCGTTTTTGCCGCAAGACTTAAAGAACAGTTTAATTTATTGAACGATATTCCTAGTGCCGCTAAATTTGGAGGTGCTACCGGGAACTTTAATGCGCATAAGGTGGCTTACCCCAATATAGATTGGAAAGCTTTTGGAACAGATTTCGTACAAGAAAAATTAGGCTTGCAACATTCGTTTCCAACCACTCAAATTGAGCATTACGACCATATGGCCGCACTATTTGATGGCTTAAAACGCATAAATACCATTATCATCGATTTAAATAGGGATATATGGACTTATGTATCGATGGATTATTTTAAACAAAAAATTAAAAAAGGGGAAGTCGGCAGTTCTGCCATGCCTCATAAAGTCAACCCGATTGATTTTGAAAACAGTGAAGGTAACTTAGGGATGGCTAATGCTATTTTTGAGCATTTAGCTGCAAAATTACCTATTTCTAGATTACAGCGTGATTTAACGGACAGTACCGTTTTACGAAATGTTGGAGTCCCTTTTAGCCATACCATCATTGGTTTTAAATCGACCTTAAAAGGTTTAGACAAACTGTTATTAAACAGTACTAAATTTGAAAAAGACTTGGAAGAAAACTGGGCGGTGGTCGCAGAAGCTATTCAAACCATACTAAGACGCGAGGCTTATCCTAATCCATACGAAGCTTTAAAAGGCCTTACGAGAACCAACGAAACCATCACCAAAATGTCCATTTCAGATTTTATTGATACCTTAGAGGTCTCAGATGCCATCAAATCTGAGTTAAAGGCTATTTCACCAAGCAACTATACTGGTATATGAAGCAATTCCCTGTCAATAAAAATTCTTTAGCACTGACCGTCGTAAGCATTCTTGGTATCGGTTTTTTTATCGCCGGACTATTGCATATTTTAGATTACTTTATTGTAAAAGTCCTGTTGTTTGGGAGTTTTGGGGTTTTAGTCATTATAGCCTTTTGGTATGCCTTTAAAAATGATGGCAAAAAAAATCGTCCTGAAGAACAACTTCAAGACGATTTACAGTAACATTTAAATAATTGTCAGTTTATTTAAAAAATTCCGTAAGCCCGTTTAGGTTAGAATCATCAAATGATGCATTTTCCAAAACAGACCTTAAAGAATAAATTTTTCCCGCATTCATATTATTGCCTAACAAACGTGCTACGACAAATCCTTTATCTTCGGCGCTTCCAAAAAGTATAACCTCATCAACATTATCCACTTCACCTATATAGTTTACACTAAATTTTCCATCCATCGTATTACCCCTGATAAGTTCTTCATATTTGGGGTCTTTTAATATCTTATTGACTTTCTCAATTTCAGCACTGATGCCTTCTAAAGAATCCGTAGGTGTATAGACTAAAATATTGAGTTTATCTACAGATTTATAAGCTTCGCGTTGCTCATCCGTCATTTCAACTTGGTCAACATTAATTAAGCTCGTAGGAGCATCTATTTGGGAATACCCAGGCTTTAACTCATGATCCACGAAGTAGGTTTGTAAAGTGGGGCCTTGGTTGCAACTCATAAAGGTTGCAACCAAGACGCCAATTACTGCTATTTTTTTGATTGATTGTATCATTGAAGTACTCTTAGTTTTTCTTCTTGTCACCAGCTTTTTTCAACTGATCACCACCAGGAATGTCCATTTGATTTGTGATCTTAGACACTTGTCGTAAATCTATATCGCCGGTAAGCGTTAACAATACGGTTTCGAATTCGCGCTTTTTCCCATTAATCTCAATATCACCATCCATCATTTCTTTTAATCCGCTTACAAGCATTAATAGTTCTTTTACATGGTTTTCATCTTTGCCCTCCTTAACATAAAACTTTACGGTTTGGTCACCATCTTTAATACGCATTAGTTCTTCCAATTCTGAGGATTTAAGATACTTACTTACCGTTGCTTTCATCTCAGCTGATATTTTTTCATCGCCAGTTGTAAAAACTTTAAGGCCAGTAATCTTTTTTACCATGTCCATATACTGTTGCGCTTCTGGGTCATCCATATCAATATCGATACTGGCGATCATACTGAACATTTTTGAATTAACGATAACCGAAGCCACTTCTGGCATATCTTCGAATTTATCAAAGATGCTTTGAGCCCCTGATACCATTGGTGCGACGATAAGTGCGATTATTACAATTAATTTCTTCATGATTCTCTAATTTTTGTGTGTTTGTTACTTGTTTTTAAAAATTCTGTTTGTTGTTTTTGAAAATTCACTTAATCGACTAGCTTCTTCTATACCTTGATTTAAATTATCAGAGACCATAGCCAGAGAATTAAGTTGTTGCTTGCCTTTATTCATTCCTAGAGAGACCAAATTGAAAGCTTCCAAGGTTTGCTCATAAGCTATCTGTGCTTGTCTCTTTTCTTCTTCGGTAGGACCAAAGAATTGCGGAATGGCAATTCCGAGCATTAGAACGGCAACGGCTGCGACAGAAATCCATTGATACAATTTTGTTCTCTTAGGTTTTAATGGAACGTCTTTGGTGTACTGTTCTTGTTGTGCTAACGAAAAGTACTGAAACAAAGGCTTATAATGCTCTAAATGTGGCGCTACATCATCACTTTCAAAATAGGCTCTTAACTGTGCTTCTTCTTTAAGCGATGTCTCTGCGTTGTTGTACTTCTCAATTAGTTTTTCTATACTATTTAATACCATAACGATGTGTATTAGTCAATTTCTCTCTTATTGTTTTTCGTGCTCTGGATAAGTTGACACGTATAGCTGTCTCATTCATGTCTAACATTTTAGCGATTTCGGCATAATCGTATTGTTCTATATCTCTTAATTGCACTATTATTTTTTGTTGCTCGGGCAAATCTTCCATAATTCGAGACACCCAGTCCATACTATCTCTAGCTTCTACCTGTTTCTGTAATGACGCGTTGTTGTCCGTGTAATTACTGTGAACAATCTTAAGATTTTGCGCTTGTTTAGATTTTAATCGGTCTAAACAAAAATTCTTGGTCATTGTCATAGAAAAGGCTTCTACATTTTTATAGTTGCTAATCTTCTCTTTATTATTCCATAATTTCAATAGTATCTCTTGGGTAGCATCTTCGGCCTCTTCTCGCGATACCAATAAACGCTTGGCTAAACGAAATACTTTATCCTTAAATGGCATTACTAAGCTTACAAAATCTGCCTGCTTCATTACTAATTTGATTGGTGGTCCCTTCGACACTTCGTCCGCACTTTGCTCAGATATGCTCAGGGTTAAAAAAACGGTTTTTAGTCGCTTTCATAGTTACGACGATACACCTTACATTTTGTTACAAAGTTTTTTTATTTATAATAATGTAAGTAAATTTAGAGTTTTACAGACAGAAGTAAAAGATTGCTATTTATTAAGAAAACCGAAACTATGAAAAAAATTAAAGTTTTGTTCCTAGCTTGTGCTGTGGCATTACCCTTAACAGGCTGCTTTGAAGATTTAGATGATAATGCCGTTCCCAACGCCGACATCAACGACTTTGTTTGGAAAGCGATGAATGCCTTCTATTTATACAATGACAACGTCCCTGATTTATCCAATGATAGATTTGGAATTAATGGTGTTGATAATCGTTATGAAAAAACTGAAGAGTATTCTGCTTATCTTGATGAATTCGCTGAGCCAGAAGATTTATTTGAAACCTTAACCTTTAATTCCCTAGATTCGTTTAGTGCCATAGTTCCAAACTATTTTGATATATTGAATGCACAGCAAGGCACCATACTTACTAATGGTTTAGAATTTAATCTTTATAGATTATCCGAAGATAGTGAGGAAGTATTTGGGGCTATAACACTTGTTTTAAATAACAGTGTTGCCGACAATCTGGGATTAACTCGTGGCCAAATCTTTAGCGGTGTGGATGGGGTTAATCTTACCGAGACAAATTTATTTAGTCTATTAAGCCAAAACAGTTACACTTTGAATTTTGCGGACTATGAAAATAATGGCACACCAGAAGTAGAGGATGACACCATTATCCCAAACGGAGAAAGTGTAAGCCTTACCAGAGAAATTTATACCGAAAATCCTATTCATATCGCAGATGTGCTTAGTTTTTCAGGAATTAATGTAGGCTACTTAATGTATAATAGATTTACAAGTAGCTTTGACGATGAATTGAACAATGCCTTTGGCCAATTTCAATCCGCAGGTGTTCAGGAATTTGTATTGGACTTGAGATATAATGGTGGCGGTAGTATACAAACGGCTGTACATTTGGCGAGTATGTTAACAGGTCAATTTAATGGACAAGTGTTCTCTAAATTGTTTTATAATAACAATCAGCAAGAGCGCAATAGAGATTTTGAATTTACAAGTACGCTATCTAATAATACAAGTATAAATAGTCTCAATTTAAATAAGGTCTATGTGCTGACGACTGATGACTCTGCTTCGGCTAGTGAATTGATAATCAATAGTTTAAGACCTTATATAGAGGTTATTCATATCGGTGATGAGACTGCTGGAAAGACACAATCTAACCAGCTAATATTTGATTCGCAAAACTTTACTAGTCTGAACGACGCAAATGCAGGTCACACTTATGCCTTATTTCCGCTTATCGCTAACTCCACCAACGTTAATGAGGTGTTAGTGCCAACGAATGGATTAACACCAGATTTTGTTTTAAAGGAAACTCCTGGAAATCTAGGGACTTTGGGCACTTCGTCCGATCCACTGTTAGCCGCAGTCATTGTTGATATCACTGTTGGTGATAGAAGCTTTGATAGACCCGCAGACATTGAAGGCCTGAGAGCCTTACCCCCCCCCCTGTTTAATTCGCCTATAGAAAATTTAATGTTCGAAGAATAAAAAAACTTAAATTCAGTTTTACCCTTATTGTTTATTATAGTTAAGTTAAATGTTCTTATCAAGTCAATTTAATCAATGGTATAAGAAACACATATAAATGCTTTTCAAGTTGGACTTACTTCTATTTGGCAAACTAAAATTTAATACTGCCTAAAATTATTAAATTGATAATTTATAAGACTTCATTTTTATTTTTGTAAAAATAATCTTACTTTCATCTCAATTCAAATTAATTCTTTGCTGTCTAAATTCACGTGCCTTAAATGTGATTCTAATGTAAATATTAATTATTTAACTGAATGAAATGAAAAAAACATTTATTATATGTTATATTTTGTGCTTTGCGCAACTTAGTAATGCACAAACTTTAGGAGATCCTTTGCCAGCAGAAGACTGTGCTAATACCAGCTTAGACAATAACACATCGTTCTTAACTGAACAGTACTCTCCTAGCTTATATGGGCAAATCTTGAAAGGGGAATACTCAACACGAGATTTGTTGAATCATAGAGTATATGATATTAGTTATCCTTCATTTAATACTTACGTGTATAAATTAGAACTTGTTTCTTATGATCACGGAAATGTTATAGCAACATATTTCTTTGAACCAAATAATTACACCAGTACTTCAGGCAATCCAGACTTTACAAGCATCTATTACAATTACGAAATTGAATTAAGAAACGATGAGAATCCCTCAACAGGTGAGTGCACATATCAAATCAATCCATCTACTCCCGGTGGCGACTTTGAACAAGTCGTTCTCAGAACTACGGTTATCACCTATTATTACCTAGACTTTAATGGCTTTATTAATTGGATTGAAGGCAGTTCTATTCTTTGTTCTGTGAGTAATATAAGGCGCTTGTATCGTTGTGATTACATATATCCTCAAGATGACGATAATGATGGGATTCTTAATAGTGAAGATAATTGCCCAGATGACCACAATCCAAACCAAGAAGATGCGGATAATGATGGTGTCGGAAATGCCTGTGATAACTGTATTAATGATGCCAACCCAAATCAATCTGATACTGATGGAGATGGTATTGGTGATGTATGTGATACGGTAAATGGTAATCCAGACTTGGTTACGACAACAAATAATGTTTTAGTCATTAGTGATTGTTTTGACTGTAATACTACACTTTCAAATTTAGGAACAGACAAGCACAAAATAACACCATCAACTACATTGCAAATAGTTAGCGCCTTAATTGAAAATCCCACTTCTGTGCCTGCCTCATCTTCAAAAGTTAAATACTATATTGAAGCGACATCAGGATCTGGTATTGGTGAATATGAATTACCTTATGTGACTAGTATTCCTCCAATACCTGCTAACTCATCATATTTATTTTCTCATACCATTTTTGGTGCCGATTTTCCAGCGCTTGCTTTTGGAGATAATTACAAAATAGTCTTCAAGTTGGATGCTGAAACGGAAGTCACGGAAATTGATGAGAACAATAATAAAATTAGCATTCCAATAAAATGGTCAAGTTCAGTTGCTGGACGAATACATTTAAATACCTCTAGCGGCTCAGATATAATTATTCCGTTCGACTATGATACAAATAGTCTAAACACGAATATCAAATTATACAGTGTTTCAACTAGTAATTTAAGTCCTTTGATCAATGTTAATTTTTCTGGTATTCAAACAAACATAGATATCTCTCATCTTCCAAGGGGCCAATACGCAGTTCATATCAATGACCGTTTTGACCGGCAAATTATGATTAGAGGCGGTGGTTTAATACAACCAAATGACTAGTTTAAATTAAAAAGCCGCATTACGCGGCTTTTTTCAAATTTTAATATAAATTCATCTTTTTGAGTGGTATATAGACACTTTTATGTATACCATTAATAACTTTAAAATCAATTTGAGTAATAGTATAGTTTACACTACTTGTCTCTCAAAAGCCATATAATGAGTCGTATGTTCATTATACAACGGAATAACATGAACTTCACATTTATAAGGGGTTCCGTCCTTTTTATAGTTGAAAACAATATCCCTAAAGGGTTTGTTCTTTTCAATACTCTGTCTAATTCTACGTTTCGTCTTTTCTGAGGTTTTTTCACCTTGCAGAAACCTAGGTGTTTTGTTAAGAGCAAAAGACTTAGAATATCCCGTCATTTGGGTAAAACCAGAATTGACCCAAATGATATTTTGATCTTTATCGGTAATTACTAAGGCTTCATAATCATTTTCAGCAAAGGCACTTTTGAAGTCGTTTTTCCACTTGAACTTTCTTGCAAACGACAATACTTGGTCCAATTCCATTTGCTTTTGGGATGCTTCAATTCTCTGGTAATAATCGGTCATAAAAATGTCCCAGCTCATCAAAGGCATGGTCTTAAACTTTTCTGTTTCAATACCTGTTTGAAATTTTTCAAGTTGAGACGTTTTGCTATTGGATGTATAGATGTCCAGACAACTCATATATATTGGATTCTTCATAAGTATTTCATCATTTAGTTAAATTATTAAAGACCTTTTTAAAAAAGATATCCTAATTAAAATGGAAACTGTTTGGAGCAACATCTGTCGTTATAGTATTGAGGAGATTTCCATCCAAATCATATTCAAAAGCTGTTCCGTTGGACACAAAATCCCCTGCATCGGCGATATATATGGTGTTATCCTTTACCGAGAATCCATACATGGCACCAAATTGACTGCTAGACTGATAAGTAAGTATTGGTGTATCCGAAACGGATGAGGATCCAGTTGTAAACCCATAGACCGAAGTCCCATTGGTAAAATAAATTGTGTTCCCTTCAATATCCAATTGTCGAGGAGCGTCTAAAGTTGCCGGTAGGTCTAAGGTATTACTTATGCTATCATTAGAAAGGTTTATAGTAAACACTTTACCAGTTGTTGTAAAACTACTCGTTAATACGTATAAAGATCCGCCAGCAGCTTCTAAGGAATTGGGCGAATTGCCATCTCCAAAATCTATGGTCGACGGTGCATTGAGATTATCCGGGTCGATAACGGTCAATGAATTACCCGAACCAAAAGATCCATTTGTAATATAAAGCTTACCATTAATAGCCTCAATCCGCTCGGCGATATCCCCTACCACAGTTGTCGTCGTGGAATAATCCGATAAATCAATAATCGTAACAAAATCGTCTGCAGTAGTACTAAAATCACCCGAATTGGTAACATAGGCCTTACCATCTAAAACCGTACCATATCTCGGATTTTCCAAATCGGTATCAATGGAAGCAACAAACTCTAGGGTATACCTATTCACTACAGTGACCGTAGCAAACTGACCAGAAATTATGAAGGCGAGTTCGCCTGAAAAGAATAAATCCTGATTAAACCCACCAAAGGGACTCGCACCTGGGTTGACATTGTCAAAAGGGGCTTGTTCTGAAGTACCATCATAACCTACATAGGTCACGGGAGTGATCGGACCGGCGCCTTCATGCAAAATAAAATAACCGTTTTCGTAATCCCCAAGTGGTACTTGTGGTGTTCCATCATCATCATTACTACAAGAACTAAGTATCAACCCCATGCTGATACTGAATACAAATAATCTAAATATGTATTTCATAAGATTTAAAAATTAAAATTTACGTAAAAAGTATAGTTAATACCTGGCATAAACCGATTGGCAACGCTTTGGTAATTTTTATCAAAAAGGTTCTGAACGCGCAATCCAACGGAAAGTTGTTGCAAAGGCTTGTACTCGACCCCAATATTATGCAGCCCATAGGCCTCTACGATGCGATCGGGATTGTTGTCGGATTGGATAAAAACCTCTCCAACGAAACTGCTTTGCCAATAAGCGCTCCATCTTCTAAACCCATAATTTATAGTACCAGCAGCTTTATGAAAAGGCACATAAATAAGTTGTTTATCATTAAATTGATTCTCTGCAACTGTATAGGCATAATTGGCATTAAACTGCAATTTATGTTCCTCAAATTCCTTTTTTAAAGAGGTTTGAAATTCAACCCCATAGGTGACCACATGATCTGTATTAACAGGACGCCATACCCCACTGGTATTTGGTACCCAACGAATCATATTTTCGATGTCGTTATAAAAGGCGGTAAGATTGAAATGCCAATTCTTAAATTGAAATTGATTCCCCAATTCTATCTGATGAGATGTTTCTGGATTTAAATTAGGGTTACCCGATCCGGCCCAGAACAAGTCATTGTACGTTGGAATTCTGAAATTCTTAGAACCATTAAGATTTAGCGTGTATATGTCACCAAATTCCTGACTTAAACCAAGGCTAAAGAGCAATGGGCTCTCATAGTTATTAGTTATTTCCTTTCTAACCGTGGCTTCGTAATAAAAGGATTTTAGGCGCTGATTTATTAAGACGCTAAATGCTGTAATCGTTCTCGAAGCTTCGGGAATACTAGAGCCTTCACCATTAGTATGGCTAATATCTGCAAATGCCAAAAGTTTTCCATTGTTTTTCAATTTATAACTCAGTTGATAATTGCCAATGAAAGTTTCGGCTTCACCAAAGGAAAAACTATCACGCTCAATATTCCCAAAATATTTATAGGATTCTGTGAGATAGGCTGCTTTTAAAACCGATAAAAATTCCCCGTATTTGCCTTCCCATTCCAAGAGCTGTCTTGTATTAAAATCTCTATATTTTGAAGGTGTTTCGGTCGGTAATATTAAAGAGAAGTGGCGTTCTCCTTCAAAAACATAATTGTAATATCGTAAGGTATTTTTGGAGTTAAGCTTATAACCTAACTGCGTGGAAAAAGAGACATTATAAAATTGCCCATTTATGTTTTCTCGTGTCGTATTACCAGCTCTGAATTCGTAGTCATTATCAGACCTAGTAAATGCAGCGGTAAAACCAACGCTGAATCGGTCACTACCATATTGGGTTTTGTATGCCAAATCCTGGGTATTAAAACTACCAAAACTGCCAAACACCTCATTTTTAAATGGTGTTTCAAAAATAATTCTATCATTTAAATGAATACTGCCTCCTATGGCTCCACTCCCATAAAGCACACTACCCCCTCCATGGCGCACGGTGATATCATTAAAATTTCTGGTATTGATCGTATTAAAATCGGTTTGTCCATTAAATTGCGAATTAATGTTGATACCATTCCATATGACCGCGGTCTGTTGTGCAGTTGTACCCCTAAAAGAAGGTGATGACACCATTCCCAGTCCATTTTCCTTAAAATAAACGGGAGAATTGAAGCTAAGCAATTGGGTTAAAGAGGATGCATTACGTTTTATGATGCTGTCCGATAGTCGCTGTGTCGTTTGTGTTCGTGAAAAAGGTTTTAGAAAACGATCCGCGCTAACAGTCACTTCATCTAAGCGTTGAATTGAATCTATAGTCTGCGCTGGTACTACACCATGGAGTACCAATAAAAGAATTGGAATAAGTCTCTTCATAAAACCCGAAGCTTTTTACCCGAAAGCTTATTAGTTAAATGAAATTGGCAGGTCTCCTGACTTGTTTTTACTATTTCACCTTCCCAGCCTTATGCCAGTGGTATCGAAGAAAATAATAACCTCAAAATGAGGTACCGAATCAAGTTCGGCATAAACTCACAGTTGCGGGAACAGTTTTGGATTTGCACCAAATTCCCTTTTAATTGATTAGATTAAAATCTGAATCAAACCTAATTTCATTGCGAAAATAAACAAATTGTTTATGGATTTAGCTAAAACTGTAAATAATCTTACTTTTGAGCTTACAACTCACATTAAAAAATGAAACTATCTGCTTTACTTTTATTTGTATTTGCTTTTATCTCTTGTAAAAATGAACCGTCTAAAAGCACTGTTGAAGCTACAAATAGTCCAACTTTAGAATTGAAGTATGCCAAAGGCTTCAAATTTAAAAATTATGACACTTATAAAGTGCTCGAAATCCATAATCCCTGGCCAAAAGCAGATAAAAGCTATACTTACGGTATTTCAGATAAAAATGCAATCATCGATTGGAAGGACGATGGTTTTGATGGCATCATTACCGATACCGTAAAAAAAATAGTTGTGACTTCAACAACGCATATTCCTGCATTAGAGCTTTTGGGGGTTGAGCACACCTTGGTTGGTTTTCCAGGGACAGATTATATTTCTTCGGAAAAAACGCGAAAGCGTATCGACGCCGGTGAAGTCAGAGAATTAGGTAAAAATGAAGGTATAAATACCGAAGTGCTACTAGAACTCAATCCAGATCTAGTTGTTGGTTTTGGTGTGGATGGTGTTAATAAAACTTTTGAAACCATAAAGAAAGCTGGAATTCCTGTCGTCTATAATGGAGATTGGGTAGAATCCTCCGCACTGGCAAAGGCAGAATGGATCAAATTTTTTGGGATTCTCTTTAATAAAGAAAGAGAAGCCGATTCCATCTTTAATCAAATCGAAGAAGACTATCTCTCTGCAAAATCCATCGCAAAACAGGCCCTAAAACAACCTACAATTTTGAGTGGGGCCATGCACAAAGAGGTTTGGTATTTACCTAATGGCTCTAGCCCTGAAGCCCAATTTTTAAAAGATGCCAATGTCGATTATTTATGGAGTGATACCTCAGGAAATGGCAGTTTAGCCTTAAGTTTTGAGGCGGTACTGGATAAGGCTAAAGATGCCGATATATGGCTAAGCCCTTCCTATTATACAAGTTTTGATCAGCTTGAAAATGCAAGTAAGTTATATACCAACTTCAGTGCTTTTAAAAACAAGTCGGTATATACATTTTCTAGTACTACTGGAGACACTGGTGGTGTTCTGTACTACGAATTGGGGACAGCACGGCCAGATCTAGTTTTAAAAGACATCATAAAAGTGTGCCATCCAGAGATTTTACCGGATTATACACCTTACTTCTTTAAACCGCTTAATTAATTGAGGCATCAAAAGGCATATAGTTTTCAGTTTGTATTACTCCTGGTAATACTGGTTATATGCTTTTTTGTCAATATCAGTCTAGGTTCAGTACATATTCCACTAAAAAGTATTTTTGGAAGCCTCTTCGGCAGTATCGATAATAGCACTTGGCAGGTTATTATTATGGACTATCGTTTACCCAAAGCAATTACCGCTATTTTGGTCGGCTCGGGTTTGGGCATTTCTGGATTGCTCATGCAAACCCTGTTTAGAAACCCCTTGGCAGGACCGTTTGTTTTAGGGATCACCTCTGGTGCTAGTTTAGGCGTAGCCTTGGTGATTTTAGGTGCTGGTCTATTTGGAGGTCTATGGGCTACGGCCTTTATTTCTAAATGGAGTATTGTCATTGCTGCCAGCTTGGGAAGTTTTCTCGTATTGTTAGCCGTTTTGGCTGTATCTAATAAGGTAAGGGATACCATGGCTATCCTCATTATTGGTTTAATGTTTGGTAGCATTACCGCTGCTGTGGTTAGTGTCCTCTCGTATTTTAGCTCGGCAGAACAGCTACAACAGTACATTTTTTGGGGATTCGGAAGTTTAAGTAATCTCTCATGGCAAGAGTTGTTGATATTTTTTGGAATCTACAGTATAGGCATCTTCTTAAGTATTGCCTCGATTAAAGGCTTAAATAGTCTATTACTTGGTGAAAACTATGCTAAAAGCCTAGGTCTAAACTTAAAACAAAGTCGATTGGTCATTATATTGGCAACGAGCCTCATTGCGGGTACCATCACAGCTTTTGCTGGCCCTATTGCTTTTATTGGTTTAGCCATTCCGCATTTAACACGGCAAATTTTTAAAACCTCAAACCATAAAGTATTGCTTCCAGCTGTATTTTTATATGGCGCCATCGTTATGCTTATTTGTGATAGCATTGCACAGTTACCTGGAAGCGATTACACCTTACCCATTAATGCCATTACGGCTATCGTTGGTGCGCCTGTTGTGATTTGGCTATTGGTGAGGCAACGAAAAATGATGTTCTAGAAAAGTTAGACGTATGAAGTTAGGAGCTAGAAGTTTTTTAATCGGTGTTTTTATTCTTGTGCTGTTTGGATGTCGTAAGAACTTCAGCTCACCAGAGTTAAAGAGACATTTTACTACTGTTGAAATTGAAGATTTAAATAAAATCAATGACTTCTTTATTGTTGAATTTTTGAAAAGTGATCAAAAGAAATTTAAGGAGGCTTTTTTATCATTTAATCATACTCTCGTATTTAAAGGTCAGTTTTCAGATAATGATGAATTGTTGTACAAGAAGCAAAAGGAACTTTATAATTCGATATCAAAATCGACCTTCAATGAAATCTGGGAACTTGGTATTTCAGGACCACCATTTCCTGATGAAGCCTATATGAATGGCAAAACCAATGGAAAGTTTTATACGCTTCTTAAGGATCTTAGTGACAGTAATGAGTTTGCTAAAGCTTGTTATGAGCGGATTGAAAGAACTGGTGATTATAATCCCTTGTTTTTAGATGCCTACTTTAATTACAATCGTGACAATTTTGATTATGACGATTTCCATAACCAATTAATTTTGGCCATTTACTATCTTACGGCATTGGATGACTCTGAAAGAGATCCTAAACGCAAAAAAAGATTTGAAGACTTTAAAGAAAAAGCAAAATTAGATTTTGAGCGAAGAAACCAATAATATCATCCTAAAAGCAGAACAACTTTCGATTGGTTACAAAACCAAGAACAATGAATCGGTCGTGGCATCCCATATCAATTTCGAATTGGAAAAAGGACAACTGATTGGTTTGGTTGGCGCTAATGGTATCGGTAAGTCCACGCTCTTAAGAACTTTAATTAAAGTGCAACCCGCTTTATCAGGATCCATCGTCTTAAATGGTGAAGATTTAAAGTCAACCACCAGCTTAGAGCTCGCCAAGCAATTAAGCATTGTTTTGACAGAGCCTATTAGTTCTAAAAACCTTTCTGTTTATGAATTGGTCGCACTGGGAAGGTACCCTTATACCAATTGGATTGGTAGCTTAACAGAAAAGGACATTGCGATTACTGAAAACGCCCTAAAGCTTGTTAATATAGAAGACTTGAAAACGAAAAGATGTTACGAGCTTAGTGATGGCCAGTTACAAAAGGTGATGCTAGCCCGAGCATTGGCCCAAGATACTGACATAATTGTATTAGATGAGCCTACCACACATCTCGACATGTATCATAAGGCCTACATTTTAAAATTGCTTCAAAAATTGACCAAAGACACCGGGAAAACCATTTTGTTTTCGTCACACGAAATTGATTTGGCCATCCAGTTATGCGATACCATGATTGTGATGCAAAACGATAAGGTGGTTTTTGATGAGCCTCGTCATCTTATTTCTCAAGGAGTCTTTGAAGCCTTATTTCCATCAGACTTAATTGTATTCGATACCAAAACAGGTGGCTTCCGTGTTAATAAATAAGCTTTATTTCTACTTTTAAAAAAGGTATCTTTGAGTCTTACAATTATCATTTAATGAACGACAGTATCATCCTTATACTTGCTATTTTAATTTCTGCCACTATTGGTGCCTATTTGGGTATGCTTTTTACAAAGCTTAAAACCAAAAGTGAGCAAAGTACGCTCGAAGAGCGCCAAAACCAATTAGGCCTCACTATAAATGAACTGAAAGACACGATTTCTAAAATTGAAAGTGAGCGTGAAGAGATACGTCGCGAAAAAGACTTTTTAAGTACGGAACTCTCAAGACGCAATACCGAGTTTGAAAACCTTCAACAACAAAACTTAAAACGCGATGAGGAATTGGCCAAACAACAGGAGCAACTGCGAAAGGATTTTGAATTGATGGCTTCAAAAATTCTGGATGAAAAGTCTCAGAAATTTACGCTACAGAACAAAGAAAATATCAAAAATATTCTTAATCCATTAGAGGAGAAGATTAAAACCTTTGAGAAGAAAGTTGAAGATAGTCAGAAAGAAAGCATCAGTATGCACTCAGCTTTAAAGGAACAATTGTTAGGTTTAAAAGATCTTAATCAACAAATGGCCAAAGAAGCCACTAATCTGACCAAAGCGCTTAAAGGGGATGTTAAAACCCAAGGGAATTGGGGGGAATTGGTCCTAGAACGCGTTTTGGAAAAATCGGGCTTAGAAAAAGATCGTGAATATGTTGTTCAACAAAGTTTTCAGCTTGAGGACGGGTCTCGTGTGATGCCAGATGTGGTCATACACCTTCCGGATTCTAAAAAGATGATCATTGACTCTAAAGTCTCCCTTGTCGATTATGAGCGTATGGTCAATGCCGAAGACGATGAGCGCGACGTATTCTTAAGAGCACATGTCAATTCCATTAAAAAACACGTCGATCAGCTTTCGGCAAAAAATTATCAGGATTTATACGATATTGAATCCCCCGATTTTGTATTGATGTTTATCCCTATTGAGCCGGCATTTGCGGTCGCCATTAATGACGATAACACCTTATATAACAAAGCTTTTGAACAAAATATCGTCATCGTAACACCCTCTACCCTTTTGGCCACACTGCGTACGATTGACACCATGTGGAACAATGAAAAGCAGCAGCAAAATGCCATTGAAATTGCTAGACAGGCAGGAGCACTCTATGATAAATTTGAAGGCTTAGTCTCCGATCTCACTGGTGTGGGTAAAAAGATTGATGCGGCAAAAAATGATTATTCTGCAGCAATGAATAAACTCGTTGAAGGAAAAGGCAACTTAATTTCGCGTGTAGAAAATATCAAAAAAATGGGTGCCAAAGCCAAAAAATCCCTCCCTGAGAATATTATAAAACGTGCATCTGAAGGTGATTTTTAGAATATTCCCTTTTTAAGGCATATATTTAATTATTCCTTTTTTAAGGCATATATTTGTTTATTCCATATTTAAGGCATATATTTGATCTTAAACGAACTCAACAATTATGACTAGTGTTATCACAGGTGACATCATAAAATCAGAGCGATTTAAAAATCCCGAGATATGGCTCAAGCCACTAAAGGAAGCTTTATCTAAAACAGGTATTGAACAAAAATATTGGGAAATATTTCGTGGGGACAGTTTTCAAATTGAGGTGAAAAATATGTTTGAAAGCTTTATGGTCGCTTTATATATAAAGGCTTGCATAAAAACGGTAAAGGATTTAGATGTTAGAATGGCCATAGGTATTGGTGACAAAACTTTTGGAGGAGATACTATTTCGGAATCGAATGGCGAAGCTTTTCAGTATTCTGGCTTCACTTTAGAGGATTTAAAAAAAGCGAAAGTCAACTTAATGCTTAAATCTAAGTTTTCGGATTTTGATAAAGAAATGAACCTTTACTTCAAGTTAGCATCTATAGCTATGGACAATTGGACCGTAAATTCAGCAGAAGTCGCTAAACTTTTTTATGAATACCCAAATAAAACTCAAGAAGAACTTGCCAAGCTTATTGATATTAGTCAAGATGCCGTAAGCAAAAGAGCCAAAAGAGCGCACCTCGACAAACTATTTGAGCTTGATGTAATTTTTAGACAAAAATTAGGTAAATGTTATGACAATTATAATACTAAAACTAGTACTCGCACATCTCATCGGTGATTTCTTTATTCAACACCGCAAATGGGTAGCGCATAAAGAAAAAAAGAAACTAAGGTCTAAATGGTTATATATACATGTCATCATTCACATTGCACTAATGTTTCTAATCGTTTGGGATTTGTCTTATACCCTATTAATTCTATCCATCGGAGCAATTCATTTCATCATAGATGCTTTAAAAATTATATTACAGACAAAGAAGACCAAGCGGATTTACTTCGTTATGGATCAATTATTCCATCTTAGCTCTATTTTTATATTGACTTTTGTGTTGTATCAAAGTCATTTTGAATTCACTTTTACCCTAAGTGCAAAACTTTTACTATTCATTATTTGTTTCGCATTTTTAACGATGCCCACATCGATATTAATGCGAACTATATTTACAAAATGGGATATATCCAAATTAACCAAGACCAATGACTCCTTAGAAGATGCCGGTCAATATATTGGAATCCTCGAGCGGCTTTTAGTCTTTATTTTTATCATAGTAGGTCATTGGGAGGCTGTTGGTTTTTTAATTACAGCAAAATCTGTATTTAGGTTTGGAGATTTATCATCATCTAAAGAGCGTAAATTGACCGAATATATTCTAATAGGCACACTCATCAGTTTTGGCATCGCCATCATTACAAGCCTAACGTACCTTAACTTATTATCTTATGTATAAAACCATAGACTCATCAAGGATCAGTATTTCAGAACTGATGCTCCCCTCGCATTCTAATTTCAGTGGTAAAATTCACGGTGGTTATATTCTCAATCTCATGGATCAGATTGCTTTTGCTTGCGCTTCAAAACATTCGGGTGTGTATTGTGTGACAGCTTCAGTAGACACCGTAGATTTTATTAACCCAATTGAAGTCGGGGAATTGGTCACTATGAAAGCTTCAGTAAACTATGTTGGCAGAACGTCTATGGTCATAGGGATTAGAGTGGAATCGGAACACATACAAACCGGTGAAGTAAAACATTGCAATTCCTCTTATTTTACTATGGTAGCTAAAGATGAAACTGGACGACCCACGGAAGTTCCTGGTCTTATCTTAAATGATAAAGTTGAAGTAAAACGATTTTTAAAAGCCTTGAAGCGTATAAAGACAAAACGGCAACGAAAAGCTGAGTTTGACGATACCAGTTTTTCGCTTAAGAATTATCTCAAAGAACTGGAAGCTTATCGTGTAAAGATAGAATTACCTGAGCATAGGGATTAAAAAAACCATCTATAAGTAGATGGTTTTTTATCATATGTAGCTTATTTTATTGCTTTATAAAACGTTTGGTTTGTGTCGCTTTGTCGTTAGAAACTTTAACCAAATACACACCGCTTCGCCAGTTAGACACATCGATGGAAGACGATAATTGCGAAATAGTTCCATGGTACACGCGTTTACCCAACACATCAAATACTTCGAGCTTCATATCTTCATTCGAAGGCAAAACAATATTTAATTTATTCTTAGCAGGATTTGGAGAAATCGTAAATTCAGCATTTTGTTTCTTAAATTCTGGAGTACTTAAAGACCCAGTGGCTGTAATATTATCGATATGCATTTCTGCGCTTGTCACCTCTCCTCGCCACGCTGGGTTAGGATTGCTCAAAATTCTAAGTTCAGTAACGCCTCCAAGAGTAGCATTAATATCCGTTCCAGCTGCACCGCCATCAAAACCATCGGAAACAGACACCATATCACTTGCAGAAATGGGTATTACAACTTGTGTCCATTCGGAACCAGCTGCAATAGCAACACCAGTAGTCGATGAGAATTTTCCGCCAGGACCTGTCATGGAAACTCTTACGGTAACGCCTGCGGTTAATGCACGTACGTCTAAAGTAATAGATTCAACACCTTCAGAAGTAAAATCACCTAACCATTGTGTATTGTTTCTAATCACCATTCTTGAGCCTCCTCCAGCACCAACACCTGTAGTGAAATCTCTTAAGTAGTTATCATCAGTTCCTGCAGGGCCATCACTAGCAATATTCTCTACGGTTTCACCAGGAGTACCGTTCTCAAACCAGCCTTGTTTCGTCCCGTCCTCAAAATCATCAACCTGACTGAGCGTTACCTGAGCGGAGAGACCAGTTACTATTAAACAAAAGGAAAATAAAAGTAAAGTTCTTTTCATATAGTCCAATTTGAGGCTAAGTTAGTAATTATTAATGAAATGACTCGACCGTTAATCGAAAATAACTAAGATTTTACTTACTTAAATACATCTTACGTCGAGAATATAGATCATAGAACTCATCTTCTTTAAGACTATCTATAAAGAGAATACTCTCACCTGTACTCTTCATTTCCGGTCCTAATTTCTTGTTCACATTAGGGAATTTATTAAATGAAAATACGGGTTGTTTAATGGCATAGCCCTCTAATCTCGGTTTAAAATCAAAGTCCGTTACTTTGTTCTTTCCAAGCATTACTTTCGTGGCATAGTTGACATAAGGTTCCTTGTAAGCCTTTGCAATAAAAGGAACTGTACGAGATGCCCTTGGGTTGGCTTCAATAATATAAACGGTATCGTCCTTAATTGCGAATTGAATATTGATTAAACCAACGGTATTTAGCGCTAATGCAATTTTTTTAGTGTGATCCTTAATTTGTTGCATTACAAATTCTCCTAGATTAAAAGGTGGTAGCGTGGCATTACTATCCCCTGAATGGATCCCACAGGGTTCAATATGCTCCATAATACCAATGATGTAAACATTCTCACCATCACAAATGGCGTCAGCCTCGGCTTCAATCGCACCATCTAAATAATGATCTAAAAGCAATTTGTTATTTGGTATTTTTCTTAAAAGATCTACCACGTGTTCTTCTAGCTCTTCTTTATTGATAACAATCTTCATGCCTTGACCTCCAAGTACATAAGATGGTCTCACCAATATCGGAAAGTGCAAACGGTCTGCAATAGCCAAGGCTTCATCAGCTGTTTCAGCTGTATCGAATTCTGGATATGGAATATTGTTTTCCTTTAATAGGGTTGAAAAGTTGCCTCGATCTTCAGCTAAATCCAACGACTGGAAATTAGTACCCATAATCTTTACACCGTAACGCTCTAGCTTTTCGGCAAGTTTCAAAGCGGTTTGCCCACCTAATTGCACAATAACCCCTTCTGGCTTTTCATGCTGGATAATGTCGTAGATATGCTCCCAGAAGACAGGCTCAAAATATAATTTATCGGCAATATCGAAATCTGTAGATACTGTTTCAGGATTACAATTAATCATAATGGTTTCGTAACCACATTCCGCAGCTGCCAATACACCATGTACACAACAATAATCAAATTCAATACCTTGACCGATACGGTTAGGGCCAGAACCTAAAACAATGATTTTCTTTCGATCCGTAACCACACTCTCATTAGCTACAGAAACCACTCCATCTGATGTTTCGACTTCACTTTCGAAGGTCGAATAGTAATAAGGTGTCTGCGCTTTAAACTCAGCGGCACAGGTATCTACCAATTTGTAAACACGGTTAATTTTAAGTTCTCTTCGTTTATTATGGACTTCACTTTCTAAGCATTGTAGCATATGGGCAATTTGACGGTCGCCGTAGCCTTTTTGCTTGGCTTCAAGAAGTAATTCCCTATGAATAGAATCTATGGTATAGGTAGAAATTTCCTTTTCGAGCTGGAACAACTCTTCGTATTGTTTTAAGTACCACATATCAATCTTTGTGATCTCATGGATACGACTTAACGGAATTCCTATTTGTATGGCATCATAAATCACAAATACACGATCCCAACTCGCATGCCTCAGCTTTTTAATAATGGTATCGTAATCCTTATAACCTTTGCCGTCAGCTCCTAAACCATTGCGCTTAATTTCAAGCGATTGCGTGGCTTTATGCAAAGCTTCCTGAAAGGAACGTCCAATACCCATTACCTCGCCTACAGCTTTCATTTGTAATCCTAAAGTTCTGTCTGAGCCTTCAAACTTATCGAAGTTCCAACGCGGAATCTTAACGATAACATAGTCTAGTGTAGGCTCAAATAAGGCTGAAGTGGATTTTGTAATTTGGTTGCTTAATTCGTCTAGTGTATAACCTAAAGCCAATTTAGCCGCAATTTTTGCGATAGGATACCCTGTGGCTTTACTTGCCAAGGCCGAAGAACGCGATACCCTTGGATTAATTTCAATGGCGATGATCTCTTCTTCCTCATCGGGACTCACTGCAAATTGTACGTTACAACCTCCCGCAAAATCACCAATACTGCGCATCATATGAATGGCCATATCGCGCATTTTCTGGAAGGTTTTATCAGACAAGGTCATAGCAGGTGCTACAGTTATAGAGTCACCGGTATGAATTCCCATAGGGTCCATATTCTCTATGGTACAAATGATAACCACATTGTCATTTTTATCCCTTAACAACTCTAACTCATACTCTTTCCAACCCATCATGGCCTTATCGATCATCACTTCATGGATTGGTGATATCTCTAGTCCTCTAGTAAGCGACTTGTCAAACTCAGCTTCATCGTATACAATTGAAGCTCCGGCACCACCTAAAGTGAAAGATGCTCTAATACATAGTGGAAATCCAAATTCTTGAGCTATTTCTTTTCCTTTTAAGAAAGAGGTCGCTGTTTCTTGAGGTGCCATGCCCACACCAATTTTTGTCATCAAATCTCTAAACTGCTCTCGATCTTCTGTGATATTTATAGCGTCTATATTAACCCCTATAATATCGACATTAAAGTCTTCCCAAATACCTTTCTCATCCGCTTCAATACAAAGATTTAAGGCCGTTTGTCCACCCATTGTTGGTAAAACAGCATCAATTTGTGGATGCTCTTTTAAAATTTTAATAATGGACTTTGTATTAAGTGGTAACAAATACACATGATCGGCCATGGTAGGATCTGTCATGATGGTCGCAGGATTAGAATTGATAAGAATCGTTTCTATACCATCCTCTCTAAGAGAGCGTAATGCTTGGGAACCTGAGTAATCGAACTCGCAAGCTTGACCGATGATAATTGGACCAGAACCGATAAGTAGAATAGATTTAATGTTTTTGTTTTTTGGCATGAGATTGTCTTTTGGTTTGCAAAAATAAATATCAATAGGGTATAAAAAAAGGTGTTACACCTAAGTAACACCTTTAAAATATTAACAATTGTTAATCATTATTTTTTATGTCTTAATTCTGAAGATACAGACAATTTCTTTCTTCCTTTAGCTCTTCTTCGTGCTAAAACTTTTCTTCCGTTAACAGAAGCCATTCTTTCTCTGAAACCGTGCTTGTTTCTTCTCTTTCTTTTAGACGGTTGAAACGTTCTTTTGCTCATTGTCTTATATCTTTAGTAATCTTGAATCTTTTTATAGTGCTTTGAGCCTTTTCTCAAAACTGCGTGCAAATATACAACAAGTTTTTACTTTAGCAAGCCTCATAATAAAATTATTTCGATAGAATTTTATTAACTTTGCCCTCCCTAAAAACAAACAAGACACATGTTCAATAAAAATATAAAATTAGTCCTTACCGTATTAATCATAGCCTACGCCATATACCAATTTATAGAAGGTTATATAGGAAATGGCATTATGTATATATTATTTTCTACCATATTCATTTTCCTCTATTTTAAAAATGAAATGATTCTGCTCGCGTTCTTTAGATTGAGAAAACAAGACTTTGCAGGCGCTAAGAAATGGCTGGATAAAATTAAGCATCCCGAATCGGCATTAGTTAAAAAGCAACAAGGCTATTTAAATTACCTCAATGGTATTATGGTGTCCCAAACCAATATGAATGAAGCTGAAAAATATTTTAAAAAAGCGATCAGCTTAGGTTTATCTATGGATCATGATTTGGCTATGGCCAAACTCAACTTAGCAGGTATTGCTTTTTCTAAACGTCGAAAGCAAGAAGCCCAAAAATTATTAGCTGAAGCAGAAAAACTCGATAAGCGTGATATGCTTGCTGAGCAAATTAAGATGATGAAACAGCAAATGAAGAAAGCGTCGATACCAAAACAGCATTATGGCCAACCGACGTCTGCCAGACAACACCGAAGAAGCAGAAGATAGAATTCTCAGTAGTTAGTAATTGTTGATATAAATCTGATGTTAACGATTGACTAACATACCTCAACTTACGTTTTATAGTAGATTTACTGCTGACTGTTTACTGGATACTGCTTACTGGATACTGCTTACTGGATACTGCTTACTGGATACTGCTTACTGGATACTGCCTATAGCTAACCAACTAAATATGATAAACCCCTAAACGACTAAACAAATAAACTACTATTTATAGTAGCCTTCCTTTGGGATTTCAATTTGATATAGCTTGCGCGACTTGTTATTTAGATGTCCTTCCCGTAACCAAGGGTTGTGTATTTTAAGGATTTTGTAGTTGATGCCAAACTGTTTTGCAAACTGAGAAAGATCGGTAACTGCAGTATCTACATCAACGGTATATGTCGGAATATGATTATATAAATCGCTCTTATTAAAGTTAAAACCATATTTAGAAGGGTTATTGAGAATTTCCTTTAAAGCCAAAATTCTAAACACATAGCGCTCTGTCTCATCAGGTAATAATGCATCATAATAGCTGTCTACCTGTTGCGCTTTAAGTCGCTTGGCTACACCATAAATTCCGGCATTATATGAGGCTGCAGCTAAGGTCCAGTTTCCAAAACGTTCTCTGGCCTTTTTTAAGTATTCTGCAGCTACTCTGGTAGATTTTTCTATATGATAACGTTCATCAACGTTTTTATTTATTTCTAAGCCATACTCCTTTCCAGTATCTCGCATAAAGTGCCACATGCCCGCTGCACCTGCACTCGACGTCTCATCGATAAAACCACTTTCGGCTAGGGCCAAAAATTTAAAATCATCTGGTAAGTCATATTTTTCAAGTAGTGGTTCAAGTATAGGAAAGTATTTTTGAGCTCGTTTAAACAACAATAAGCCATTGGATTGCCAATAGGTATTGACCAAAAGCTCTCTATCCATACGTTCGTAGACATCCGGATCTTCTAAAGGAACTGCTTCACCAGCAAAATTCAAGCCCTTAGGCATCTCTAAAGCATAGACATTATAAGTATTTACAGTAGGTGTTTCTTTTTCGATGGTCTCATTCGAAGGCGCTTTTTGCATAGAAAAGATGAAAAATCCCGAAATACAGACTAGGCCTATAATTGCTAGTATATTTTTTACGATTTGCATGGCATTGTTTTTTTCTACAATGTAAAAAAACATTTGAATTATACAAACCTAAGCCTCAATTAGTTTGGGCAGATTTTCGTTGAACCACTTGAACTTATTGATTATCATAATATGTGTCCCTCCTTTAATGACAATACAGTCACCTTGGCAAGAATGTGGAAACACAATATCTTTATCGCCATGGATATAGATAGCTTCGGGATGTGGTTCTTCTTGTTCCCAACAGACAACTTGTTTTATCGCCCAGTCCAAATAGACTTTATCACTAACGGAAAGGTATTTCTTATATAAATCCACACGTTTTTGAATGGTTTCACCAAGCGCGTACTTGGCCAATAAATCGATATTACTAACAAGCTGTGTAGGCAATAGTTTATAGGCTTTAGTGATCTTAAGTAATTTTAATCGTTTGGGTAATTCATGATGGGATTTTACACTAGAAACGACAAAGAGCTTTTTCAAGTCTAAAAACTTGCTCATCTCCTGTACCAACATGCCACCGAAGGACACGCCAAGGAGCACCACATTGTCGTGCTTAATAAACGTACACATACGCTTGGCGTATGCTTCTAAGGTTTCTTCTTTATTAGGTATTTGCCATTCTAGCCAATGGATTTCATAGCGGTCTTCCGGCAATTTGATGTGCTCAAAAATTGTTGGATTTGCTGCCATTCCAGGCATTAAATACACATGGGTCAATTTTGAGTTCATTCGCTTTTTTAGGTTTTAATTCACTTGTTTGACACAAAACGAAAAGGCTTAATTAGTTATAATTTAACGTTTTAACAACCTTATCTTAAAACATAAGATGATTTTTTGTACCTTTGCACTGCAAAACTATATAAAATATAGTATCTACTTGCCAACCGCTAACTTAAAAAACAAAGAAAATTATGACTGAAACTGCTGAATTGATTGATAATGACTTTCTGCGTCAATATGAATTAAAGGTTGAAAATGAGATGGCTGTTATAGAGTATTCCCTGCAAGAACGTAAGATATTCTTAACAAAGTTAGTCATACCTGAGACTATCAAAACCGTGGAATTTGAAAAAGAATTTTTAGCGATGGTGTTTGACGATATTAAAGATCGAAACATTAGCGTTGTCCCTACTAGTCCTGAGATTGCAAAATTCGTAAGAAGCAACAGAAAATATAAGCGTATGCTTCCAGTTGGCATTCGCATATAATTTGAAAAAGAAATACACAAACATAAAAACCCAAAACAAAAATGTTTTGGGTTTTTTTATTAATATTCTACATCCATACTTCCGTCGGTAAGTATAATGGAATCATAGGTATCCGTCTCTGCATCATAAGACGATAGTGTCCCTGAAAAATCCATAGCGAAATGCGCATTGTTGTTGATACGTACATCTCCAATAAACATATCACTACTCTGCATCTGTTTGTATATTCTACCTCTAATGGTATACGTAAAATTTTGAACAGCATTTTCACCATCTTCTCCTACATTAGCATAAAACGTAATAATCCTACTGGTATTACTATTAATTACTGCCGAATAGTATCTTTCATCTATTGACCCTTGGCGATCGACTATAATAGTATTAAAGGTCAATTCTTGCCCATTAATTGTGACTTCTAGTTCTTCAGCAAGATTTTCTTCCTTACTACACGAGGATACCAAAACTAATCCCGATAATAAAAAAAGTAAAAACAAGACTTTCTTCATAACAACTTGTGAATTAATGATTTAATACACTAATATACAACTAAAGTTACAGATTAAAAAACGGTCTTTAAAGCCGGTTGCGGTAGAAATTCAAATCTCACTAAACCGTCATCATCAATTTGGGTAAGGTGGACTTTATGAAGTGTATTGACCAATTCAGGATTCCAAGGGGTTTTAACCTTGACATAGTTTTCGGTAAATCCATGGATATAGCCTTCTTTATTTTCCCCTTCGAATAAGACCATTCGTTGGGTATGAAGTTGTTTTTCATAAAAGGCTCTGCGCTTTTTTGCAGACAAGCCTCTAAGCATTTTACTTCGTTTTGCTCTTACATCTTTTGGCACTACACCGTCCATTGAAGCGGCTTCAGTATTGTCGCGCTCCGAGTAGGTGAATACATGCAAATAAGAAATATCCAATGCGTTCAAAAAATTATAAGTCTCTAGAAAGTGTTCATCCGTTTCACCAGGAAAGCCTACGATAACATCCACACCAATGCAAGCATGCGGCATCACTTCTTTGATTTTAGAAACGCGATCCACATATAACTCTCGCATATAGCGCCGTTTCATTTTTTTAAGGATGTCATTGCTTCCACTCTGTAAAGGCACATGGAAATGCGGTACAAAAGCCCTAGATCTTGAAACCAGTTCTATAGTTTCGTTCTTAAGCAAATTAGGCTCTATAGACGATATTCTTAAGCGTTCGATGCCTTCTACCTTATCGAGTTCAGTGACCAAGTCTAAAAAGGTATGCTCGTGTTTTTTATTACCAAACTCCCCTTTTCCATAATCTCCAATATTAACTCCGGTCAACACGATTTCTTTAATGCCTTGCTCAGAGATTTCTTTTGCATTTTTAAGGACATTGTCCATAGTATCACTACGTGAAATGCCTCTCGCTAGAGGAATCGTACAATAGGTACATTTATAATCACAACCATCTTGAACCTTTAAAAACGCTCGGGTTCTGTCACCAATAGAATAACTACCGACGTAGAAATCTGCCGCTTCTATTTCGCAACTATGGACTTCTCCAGCCCTTCGACCGCGTTCAGGATTGCTAAGTAGTTCATTGATGTAATAGGTTACGTTGAATTTTTCGGTGGCTCCCAACACCAAATCCACGCCCTCAACATCAGCTAATTCTTGTGGTTTTAATTGGGCATAGCAACCAATGGCCGCCACAAAAGCGTCCGGATTTACCTTTTGTGCTTGCTTTACAATGGTCTTAAAACGCTTGTCCGCATTCTCGGTAACAGAACAGGTATTGATCACATAGATATCTGCCTTTTCCTTAAAGTCCACACGGTCAAATCCCTCATTACCAAAACTCCTAGCTATGGTAGACGTCTCAGAGAAATTGAGCTTACATCCTAAGGTGTAAAATGCGACTTTTTTTGTTTCCATCTTTTGTTGCCCCGAACTTGCTTCAGGATCTTTTTAAATTTACCTTTAAGGCTAAATTTTTAAGGAAAAATACCTTAAATTTTTGTGGCTGCAAATTTACAACATAATTAGTTACATGCAAAAACCCAGTAAGCTCTTATTCAAATACTTAATTATTGCCCTTATTATATGTTCTTGTAGGTCGAAGGATGACTCTAGTAAAGACCATTTGGTATTTAGATATAACGAACATAAAAACATAGGCTCTTTAGATCCTGCTTTTTCTAAAGATATTGCTGATATTTGGGCCACGCATCAGCTGTTTAATGGCCTGGTACAAATGGATGATCAACTCAATGTTAAGCCGTGTATTGCAAAGCATTGGACAGTGACCGATAGTGCAACTACTTATACTTTCTCATTAAGGAATGATGTGTTTTTTCATAAGCATCATCTTTTCGGTACTTCGACAGCGCTCAGCAACCAAGATTCAACAAGAACTGTAAATGCCTCAGACTTTGAATACAGTTTTAATCGACTTAAGGATAAATCCATAGCCTCTCCCGGAAGTTGGGTCTTAAATAAAGTTGAAAACTTCTCCGCTCTTAACGACTCTACTTTTCAAATTAGGTTAAAGCAGCCTTTTCCAGCCTTTTTAGGTCTATTAACCATGAAATACTGTTCTGTGGTTCCCAAAGAAATTGTGGAACATTATGGTAGTGATTTTAGGTCTAATCCCATTGGTACTGGCCCATTTAAACTTAAACGTTGGGAAGAAAATATTAAACTCGTTTTTAGACGAAATAACCATTATTTTGAAAACGACGATAAAGGGCAGCCCTTACCTTATTTAGAAGCTATTGCTATTACCTTTTTACCCGATAAGCAAAGTGAATTTTTACAGTTTGCCCAAGGTAATATTGATTTTGTTTCGGGTTTGGACGCCTCCTATAAGGATGAAATTTTAACGGCCGATGGAACACTGAGAGCTCTCTATGCCAATGAGGTCAATATGATTCGTGGACCCTACCTCAATACCGAATACCTAGCATTTTTTATGGAAACTGACGTTGACGCTTTGCAAGCCTTAAAACTCAGAACAGCTATAAACTACGGCTTCGATAGAGCGACTATGATGACCTATCTAAGAAATGGCATAGGTATCCCCGCTCATGGAGGTTTTATTCCGAAAGGTTTGCCTGGTCATGATGATGCGATTGGTTTCACCTATCAGCCCGAAAAAGCAAAGCGTCTTATTGCAGCGTTTAAATCCGAAACGGGAATCCAAAATCCTGAAGTGACTTTAACTACAACGAGCAACTATCTCAGTTTTTGTGAGTTTATTCAGCGCGAACTTCAAAAAATTGGACTACAAGTTAACGTGGATGTGATTCCGGCTTCTAGTCTAAAAGACGCCAAAGCCAATGGACAATTGGACTTTTTTAGAGCCAGTTGGGTGGCGGATTATCCCGATGCCGAAAATTATTTGTCACTGTACTACAGCAAGAATTTTGCGCCCAATGGTCCCAACTATACACATTATACTAGTGATGAATTCGACCAATTGTATGAAGCTTCTTATTTGGAAACTGACCCGAATCTAAGAGCCGTACTCTATACTAAAATGGACTCCTTGGTGATGACATCTGCTCCAATAGTACCTTTGTTTTACGATGAAGTAGTGCGCTTTACCAGAAAAGAGGTTAATGGTCTTGGAATTAACGCGACGAATTTGTTAGAGTTGAAGGCTGTTAGTAAGCAATAGTCAGTAATCGGTGATCAGTAGTCAGTGCTCAGTATACAAAAACCACCTAACACCCAATACCTAATACCTAATACCTAATACCTAATACCTAATACCTAATACCTAAACTATCAAAACTTCTCAAAATAATAGAGATCATCACCACCTTCACCTTTAAGTCGTCTTGAGGATAGATAACCCGTGGTTAGGTCGTCATTTAAGAAAAATGAAAAATCATCACCTCTACTGTTGATAGGCTTTTCTAAGGATACCGGTACTTGCTCACTATTACTAGAGTTTAAATCGTATACATAGATATCGATGCCTCCTTTTCCCCCTCTGCGATTCGATGAGAAATACAATTTGTTATCTGCACTGACGAAAGGAAAAATCTCTGTACGCGAAGAATTAATGGTTTCGCCTAAACTTGTGATTTCGCCATAGCTATTGTGATTTGTTACTGACACCTTATACAAGTCCGATTTTCCCTTAGTTCCCCTTACATCAGCGATAAAATACAGAGTATTGCCATCCGGGCTCAATGCAGGATGCGCATAATTATAATTTGGTTTGCAAAATGGTAGGGTCTCAAAATTGGTCCAGCCTTTGCCTTCAACATACTCGGCACGTCTAATTTGCAAGTTATAAGTCTCAATACCTTTAATTTTATTGGTGCCTTTACCTAATTGATTGGTTGTAAAATACATGTACTTCCCATCTTTAGAAAATGTCGCGGCCGACATATTAAATCGTCCCAACTCTGTCTTGGTAATGGCTTGAGCATCATTGATCTCACCATCATTACTTAGAGGTGCTTCGTACATGGTATAAATAAATCCATCGTACTTATCCTTGATAGCTCTTCCTCGTTTTGTGGTAAGGTTATAGCTAAAAAAAAGTTTGTCACCGACCACACGCGCTGCAAAATGATCGAGTTCGTTATTGATCTTAAGCTTTTTAACTTCCACATCTTCACTTTGCGAGAAGCCATAGCCTAAGGCTAAAATAAGTAGTCCTGTAAATTTGGTTTTAAGCTTCATATTATTCTCTTCTATAAGGTTTAGTCACTTCAAAAACGTGATCTAAAATTGCTTTATCCTTCTCTGTAAATGCTTCTTTTCGCCTTGCCATTACCACTTCAGCAACTTCAAAAGCTTTATTGGTTTTATAGGTTACAAAACCTTTACTTCCACCCCAGGAAAAGCTAGGTACAAAATTGCGCGGGAATCCACTTCCAAAGATATTGGCACTTACACCAACAACCGTACCAGTATTAAACATGGTATTGATACCACATTTGCTATGATCTCCCATCATGAGGCCACAAAATTGCAATCCCGTTTTGGCAAAGCCCCCTGTTTTATAGTCCCAGAGTCGCACTTCGGCGTAGTTGTTTTTTAAGTTGCTATTATTCGTGTCGGCACCTAGATTACACCATTCTCCTAAAACCGAATTTCCCAAAAATCCATCATGTCCTTTATTAGAATAGCCAAAAATTACTGAGTTATTCACTTCGCCACCAACTTTGCTATGAGGACCAACTGTGGTGGGCCCATAGATTTTTGTAGCTAATTTTAAAGTAGCATTATGACAAAGTGCTAATGGCCCTCTCACTACTGAGCCCTCCATAATCTCAGCATCTCTACCTATATATATAGGACCCGAGCTTGCATTCAGGGCCACAAAGTTTAATTTCGCCCCTTTTTCGATAAAAATGTTTTCGGGATTTATGGTTTGGACCGTCGTTGGAATCGGTTGGGACTTTCTGCCTTTAGTAATGAGGTTATAATCTTCTTCAATGGCCTCGCCGTTTTTAGAAAAAATATCCCAAGTGTGCTCTACTTTTCCAATAGCTCTCTGAAACTCGATAGCTTCAAATTTTGAAAAATCATTGACTTCCTCACCTTCCTTAGCAAAAAACGCAATGACATCTTCGCCTTTGAATAAGGCTTGATTGTGCTTCAAATTTTTCACAAATTCAATAACCTCAGCATTGGGAAGAAAAGACGCATTAATCATGATATTATCTTCCATTTCCACCATGGGGAACTTATCGGATAAATAATCTTCGGTGACCGTTGTTGTGGTATATTCTAAATAGGATTCCCATTTTTGACGAATCGTTAAAATACCAATTCGGATATCTGCAACGGGTCTCGTATAGGTAAATGGTAAAAGGTTGTCGCGATAAGGGCCATCAAAAAGTATATAGTTCATGCTAAGCTTGAAGTTTTAAGTACGAAGCTAGAAGTTTTCTATCTAACCCATAGCATAGTTATATTTCAAAAGTAATTGAATTGCAGAAAACAAAAAAGCCTTTCTGATTATAGAAAGGCTTTTTACGTTTATCTGTAAACCAAGCTTATTTCTTAAACTTGGCGTATTTGTTTTTGAATTTATCGATACGACCTGCTGTATCTACCAATTTAGACTTACCAGTGTAATAAGGATGAGAAGTTCTAGAAATTTCCAATTTTACCAATGGATATTCAACACCATCAACCTCAATAGTCTCATTTGTATCTGCAGTAGACTTTGTTAAAAAGATATCGTCATTAGACATGTCCTTGAATGCTACTACTCTATAATTTTTTGGATGTATTTCTGCTTTCATCACTAAATGCTTTAAATAGTTTCGATTTTTTCGAGGTGCAAATTTAAGTATTTTTTCTAAATCTACAATCTTTTTACGCAATTTTTATTTTCTAAATTCCTGTAACAATTCACTATCTTTGAGTACTAACTAGTCAATTAACTAAAACCATTCAAAATTATGGAAGATCAAAAACCAGCTGTTGGTAAATTTGCAATGAATTATGGTATCATCTTAGGTGTCGTAATGATTGCTTTAAGTGTCGTTAGCTATGTCACTGGACAGGCTTTAGAAGGGGCTCGGTGGCCTCAAACGGTATATTATATTGTTTTCCCAATAGTCATCATGTATGCGATAAGCGCTTTCAAAAAAAATAACGCTAATGTACTCACCTTAGGAAATGCTATAAAACTAGGAGTCGTCATAGGTGTTATAAGTGCAATTGTCTATGTCATTTATGGTATCCTTTTTAACTATGTCATAGATCCAGAATTTATGGGCCAGCTTATGGAAGTGACTAGAGATACAATGATTGAACAAAATCCTGACATGCCTCAAGAGCAAATAGACCAAAGCATCAAATTTATGGAAATGATGTTTAATCCTTTTCTTGGGTCTGCAATTTGGATAGCAATGAGTGCACTTTTTGGTTTGATCTGGTCATTGATTGGCGGATTGGTAATGCGCAGTAAATCATAATTACTGCTTAAATAATTTCTTTATTTTTGCTGTTTAAGAATCTTAGACAGCATCTGTATGAACCTATCTGTAGTCATACCACTACTTAACGAAAAGGAATCTTTAAAAGAATTATACGATTGGATTGTATCTGTGATGCAGTCCAATTCGTTGTCTTATGAGATTCTATTTATAGATGATGGAAGTACTGATGGCTCTTGGCAAGTGATTACAGAACTGAGTAATCAAAATCCAAACGTTAAAGGGATTCGTTTTTTAAAGAATTTTGGAAAATCACAAGCCTTACATGCAGGTTTTGCCCAAGCCCAAGGTGATGTGGTCATTACTATGGATGCGGACCTTCAGGATAATCCCGAAGAAATTCCAGAATTATATCAGATGGTGACAGAAGGCAAATACGACCTCATCTCTGGCTGGAAAAAGAAACGCTACGACGCTGTAATTACCAAAAACTTGCCTTCAAAACTATTCAATTGGGCTGCCAGACGCACGTCAGGTGTAAAATTACACGATTTTAATTGTGGGCTTAAGGCTTATAGTAATACGGTCGTAAAACATATTGATGTTTATGGGGAAATGCACAGATACATCCCAGTCTTGGCAAAAAATGCAGGTTTTATAAATATCGGTGAAAAAGTAGTGAAGCACCAAGCTCGTAAATATGGGAAAACCAAATTTGGAATGAACCGTTTTATCAATGGATTTTTAGACTTAATCACCATCTGGTTTGTGTCTCGCTTTGGCAAACGGCCTATGCACCTTTTCGGAGCTTTAGGGGTACTTATGTTTGTTATTGGTTTTGGCTTTGCGTTTTATTTAGGTTTGGATAAACTATTTTTTAATCCAACAGGACGTCTCATTACCGATAGACCCCAATTTTATATTGCTCTCACCACCATGATTATTGGATCTCAATTATTTATTGCGGGCTTTCTAGGGGAATTAATCCTAAGATCTAAACGTCAGCAACAGCGCTATTATATTAAAGAAGCCTTAAATATATCATAACATAGAATTATCTTCTGTATTTAAGTATGCATCTCTTAGATTGTTTACTTTTGTATTACTATATTTTTTTCTCATGATTTACATAAAGCCTGAAATTTTAGAACGTGTTAATGCCTGGTTAACTCCAACATTCGACAATGACACACAAGAACAGATAAAACATATGATTGCTTCTGACCCTAAGGGATTGGAAGAAAGTTTTTATAAAGATTTAGAGTTTGGAACCGGTGGTATGCGGGGTATAATGGGATTGGGCACCAACCGAATTAACAAATATACTTTAGGCAAAAATACACAGGGATTAAGCAATTACCTCAAGGCATCATTTCCCAATGAGACCGTAAAAGTGGCCATTGCTTATGACTGCAGACATAACAGTAAAACCTTCGGAAAAGTAGTGGCAGATGTATTTTCAGCCAACGGCATTCAGGTATATTTATTCGAAGACCTAAGACCAACTCCAGAGCTTTCCTTTGCCTTGAAGCATTTGAATTGTCATTGTGGTATTGTCTTAACTGCGTCTCATAATCCGCCAGAATACAATGGTTATAAAGTGTATTGGCAAGATGGTGGGCAATTGGTACCACCACAAGATGGAGACATTATTGCAGAAATCAATCAATTGGATTATGCTGAAGTTAAGTTTGCATCTAATGCCGATTTAATTCAATATGTAGGACAGGAAGTTGATGATGTTTTTATTGCATCGTCTATAAAAAACGGAAGCTTTAATACCCCATCCACGGCCAAAGAAAACCTCAATATTGTGTTCACGTCTTTGCACGGCACCTCTATTATGTCAATTCCTGAAACCTTAAAACGTGCGGGGTATAGCAATGTTCATATTGTGGAAGAGCAAGCCGATCCCAATGGCGATTTCCCAACCGTAGTCTCACCTAATCCTGAAGAACCTGAAGCCCTCAAAATGGCTATGGCCCTAGCTGAGAAAGTTGATGGAGATATCGTTATAGGTACAGATCCCGATTGTGACCGTTTGGGTGTAGTTGTTCGTAATCTAGAAAATGAGCTAGTGATTCTCAATGGTAATCAAACCATGCTTTTAATGACGGATTTCTTACTCAAACAATGGAAGAACGCCAATAAAATAAATGGCAATCAATTTGTAGGATCAACCATCGTTTCTACACCAATGATGTCGGTATTGACCGAAGCTTATGACGTGGAGTGCAAAGTAGGTCTTACTGGTTTTAAATGGATTGCCAAGATGATAAAAGATTTTCCAGAGTTAGACTTTATTGGTGGTGGCGAGGAAAGTTTTGGCTTTATGGTTGGTGATTTTGTTAGGGATAAAGATGCCGTTACTTCTACACTTTTAGCCTGTGAAATTGCGGCACAAGCAAAAGCCGACGGAAAAACTATGTATCAATCTCTAATAGATTTATATGTGGAGCACGGCTTTTATAAAGAACGCTTAGTATCCTTGACCAAGAAAGGGATTGAGGGCGCTCAAGAGATTAAGCAAATTATGATAGATGCTAGGGAAAATCCATTTAAGGAAGTGAACGGCTCTAGAGTGATACGCATAGAGGATTACCAACTGTCTATAGCTAAAAACATGGTAAATGGCACGGAAGAAACCATTGACATTCCTAAATCTAATGTTCTGATCTATTACACAAAAGACGGCAGTAAAATTGCGCTTAGGCCGAGCGGCACTGAACCTAAGATCAAATTCTATATTAGCGTTAATACATCACTTGACAATATGTCTGCTTTTAAAGAAACGGAGCAATTATTGGAAAACAAGATCGATGCTATCCTTAAGGATATGAATTTATAATGCATGAATTATTTAAAAAAACTTTCTAGATTTATTATCCCATACAAGCGTTATGGGATTTTAAATATAATTTCGAATATACTCTATGCCCTTTTTAGCACCTTGGCAATGGTCTCATTGATGCCAATGATTAATGTGCTCTTTGGTGAGGGTCAAAAGGTTTCAGTAAAACCAGTGTATTCTGGCTTCACAAATCTGAAGGAATACTTAGAGAGTTCAATGAATTATTTTATAACTACAACGTCCGAGCAATTTGGACCTCAGCGCTCTTTGCTGTACATGATAATTCTAATTATTTCCTTATTTTTACTTAAGAACTTCTTCAATTATCTGGGACTATATTTTATAACTTTTTTGAGAAATGGGGTCTTGAAAGGTTTAAGAAATGAGATTTATGATAAAGTACTGACTCTACCCATTTCCTACTACTCAGAAAAGAAAAAAGGAGATATCATTGCTAGAATCTCTGGTGATGTCAATGAGGTTAAAAATTCACTTCTTGCAATTTTAGAATTAATAGTGAAAGAACCGTTAACTATTTTATTTGCAATTATTGCAATGTTTACTATCTCTGTTAAACTGACCATATTTGTTTTTTTATTTATTCCAATCTCTGGATTTATTATTTCAAGAATAGGAAAAAGTTTGAAGAAAAAATCCAATAGAGTTCAAACCGAACAAGGAATTTTCCTTTCAACTTTAGAAGAGACATTAAGCGGGCTTAAAGTGATTAAAGGTTTCAACGCTGAAAATCATTTTAACAATCAGTTCCAAGAATCGACAAATCGATTCTACAGTTTTTCTAACAAATTAATGAATCGACAAAATTTGGCCTCACCTACAAGTGAGTTTTTAGGAATTATTACTATTGCTGCACTTCTATGGTATGGTGGCTCTATGGTATTAATTGATAAAGCACTTACGGGTGGTGCGTTTATAACGTATATGGCACTTGCATATCAGATATTAACACCTGCAAAAGCAATAAGCAAAGCAAGTTACAAAGTAAAAGCAGGTAATGCAGCGGCAGACAGAATTTTAGAAATTCTAGAAACAAAATCACCTTTAGAAGATATTCCAAATGCCAAGTCCAAAGACACATTTGAGTCTCAAATAAAACTCAATAATATTTCATTTAAGTACGAAGAGGACTATGTGCTTAAAAATTTCTCGCTCATCGTTCCCAAAGGAAAAAGTGTGGCTCTTGTCGGACAATCGGGAAGTGGTAAAAGCACCATTGCCAATTTGGTGACACGCTTCTACGATGTCAACGAAGGAAGCATATGCATTGATGGAGACAACATTAAAGATCTCACCAAACATTCCGTACGTCATCTAATGGGAATCGTTACACAGGATTCTATACTCTTTAACGATACTATCAGAAATAATTTGAAATTGGGGAAACCAAACGCCACCGATGAGGAAATTATTGATGCACTGAAAATAGCTAATGCTTGGGAATTCGTAAAAAAATTAAAAGGTCAATTAGACTACAACATCGGTGATTCTGGAACTAAAGTCTCTGGTGGTCAAAAGCAACGTTTAAGTATTGCCAGAGCAGTACTTAAGAATCCACCTATCATGATTTTAGATGAGGCAACTTCGGCTTTAGATACTGAAAGTGAGCGTTTAGTGCAGGACGCCTTAGAGAATATGATGAAGAATAGAACTTCAATTGTCATTGCACATCGCTTATCCACTATTCAAAATGCAGATGTCATTGTAGTGATGCAAAATGGTGAAATTGCAGAGCATGGTACCCACTCTGAATTAATTGCTAAAAATGGGGTTTATAAGAAACTTGTGGAGATGCAGAGCTTTGATTGATTTCTAGAATGAATCAAAAACGACTAAAATCCTAAGGTTCCATAAGTCCAATTAGAACCATCACTAATAAAAATGAGGGTTTTTGTTGTATTTCCAGATCCTACAGCGGTATCCATATCCACTTGAATGATGCCAGTGGTGCTATCACCAGGAAAAAATCTAACACCAGCTCCCGTGACTGTTGCATCCATCGTGATATCCGCATCAAATGCATCTTGAACATTTCTAATAATGTAAATTCTTCCTGGATAATCCCTTGGGTCGGGTAATTGAAAATCTTGGTTATCAGAGGTGGGGCTAACAGATATATAAACACCATCATCTATAAGTGTAGGAGAAGCCGAGCCACTTAAACTCACATGTTTGACGGAGAGGTTACCATTAATATCCAAAGTACTTTGAGGGTCTGTAGTACCAATACCTACTTGAGCAAATACAAACACAGGTAACAATAGTGAAAAAAGGAGGCTAAGGGTTTTCATTGTAATTAAGTCTTAAGAATCAAATCTATCCAATGTACAATATTTATGCATTATCATAGAAATAAAATCGTGGTAAGCTTTAAAATAACGGGTAAAAGCTATCTTCCAAAAGTAAAAAAGGGTGCACTTTCGTACACCCTTCTCATGTTGTTACCAGATTTGGGGAACTGATAACAGTTAATAGGTTAAGCTGTGTCAAACATATAATAAATTATGCTATAAACCAAGAAAAAAACGCTTTTTATCGTATTTTTTTGCTTTTAATCGATGTTTAAAATCATAAATCATTGATAATCAATACCTATTAGTCAAATCAGAAAATATTATTGTTTACCTTTAAACCTTTAGTGATTTAAATGGTCTAAATACCAAAGTTTTTTGCTTGAATAACGAAACTGAATTCATATTACGCCTTCAAGACCCCGCATCTAAAGAAGCCGCTTTTAGAGAACTCCTACAACTCTATAAAGAGCGCTTGTATTGGCATATACGAAAGATTGTGATTTCGCATGATGATGCCGATGATGTCTTGCAGAATACCTTCATAAAGGTGTACCGTAATATCGATAAATTTAAAGGAGACAGCAAATTATATTCTTGGTTATACCGCATTGCCACTAATGAATCCATTACGCATATTAACAAAAATGCCAAACGCATGCAGCTAGCAAATGAGGAACACCAGACATTAGCTATTAACAATTTAACCGCTGACGTCTATTTTGAAGGCGATGAGATTCAACTAAAATTACAAAAGGCCATTGCAACATTACCCCAAAAACAGCAGTTAGTATTCAATATGAAATATTTTGACAATTTAAAATATAAAGACATCGCAGATATTTTAGAAACCAGTGAAGGATCCCTAAAAGCATCCTACCATATAGCCGTTAAAAAAATAGAAAGCTTTTTGACTTCAGATTAAACCATTTTAGTATTTTGAAGTCATAGATATAAACTGAAAGAAGTTCAGCACAAGGTGAAAAACGATAAATTACATAAGATTAAATCTACAGGTTTTAAAACACCTGATAACTACTTTGAGTCTTTCGATGATGAACTCTTCGAACGTATTAAAGATGAGAAGTCTATAGGTGGTATTGAGGACACTGGCTTTAATGTACCCGAGGGTTATTTTGACAAACTCGATGATAAAATTATCGGTCGATTAGAAGCAAAAGATCAACCTGTCGTTAAATTAAATACACGGAGAACGTTTTTCTATGTTGCTGGCATTGCTGCATCCTTACTATTAATGCTTGCCATATTCATCAATGAAGGAGATGATGGAATTTCAGCGGAAATGGTAGAAACCTACTTTGAAGATAGCAATTTAGACAGTTATGAATTGGCAGAGCTATTAGTAGATGCAGACATCCTTGAAGAAGATTTTACTATAACTGAGCCTGAATTTGATGAAGATGATTTAGAATCCTATCTTCTAGAAAACTCAGATATTGAATCTATACTACAACAATAAATATCAATAAAATGAAATCGAAGATTCACGAATACTTCGTAAAAAATAAAAACGACATGAGTAACAAATTAATCCCTATACTATTATTATTCTTTAGTTTATCCACTTTCGCTCAAGGAGGTGAAAAAAAAATGAGGGAACGTATCAAAGCAGAAAAAGTTGCTTTCATTACGAATCAGCTAGACCTGAGTGAAAAAGAAGCTCAAGGATTTTGGCCTATTTATAATGCTTATGAAGATACTGTAGAAGATATTAAGTCGAGCAATATAAGACCCGTTAGAATGCAAATGCGTCAAAACCCTGATATGTCAGAAGCAGAAGCAGAGCGATTAATTTCCAAGCTTATTAAAGCCGAAGAAAGTCTACTAGCTGCAAAAATTAAATTGGTCAATGATTTAAAAAAGGTGATCCCATCGGTTAAAATACTAAAGCTGAAAGCTGTGGAGGATCAGTTCAATAAAAGACTCCTTGAGAAGTTAAAAGAATTTAGAGAGCGAAGAATGAATAGAAAAAACTGAGAAAGAAGCCATTTGGCTTCTTTTTTTATTCCCTAAAGGTCAGTTTACTGATACGTCCCCTACCAGCAGCATAGGCCACAGAATCATTTAAAAATCGAATCGTGTAAAAGCCTTCATCACTGAGATGCGTCCAAGTGTCCCCAGCATTGTTGCTATAGTCAATGCCCTTAAAACCTACAGCCACTAATTCCTTAGCATTACGGTTAGGAATATATTGTACACAACTCCTGTAACCAGGCCCTTTACCATCAGCTACCACTTGCCAAGTCTTCCCCCCATCTTTTGTTCTTATTTTATTCGCTAAAGTATCGTTTGGTTGGGTGTAATCACCCCCAATAGCAAAGCCATTATCTTTATCATAAAAGTCGATAGAATACATTCCTGTGGTTGCTTTACCTTGGATTATTGGTGTATCAAAAACCTTCCAAGTATTGCCTTTATCTGGCGAATACAATATTCGACTTGACTTTCCTCCAGTCGCGACCCAGGTATGATTGCCAACTATAGAAATATTAGTGTCACTGGCGGCAAAAGCGGCTTCGCCTTCTTTGGCTTTTGGTAATACATCGCAGGATAGTTTTGTCCAAGTCTCTCCACCATCTCTGGTAATGATTATACTCATGCAATCCTTTGTAGGATCCCCAATAGCAATACCTTCTTTATGATTCCAAAAGTCCATGGCATCATAAAAGACCTTTTCATCTATTTCCTCATAAACCAATTTAGGCTGAGTAGATTTTCTGTAAAGTTTATAGAGTCTTGCTGGATTAGCAATTGATATTACCAATAAATCACCTTCGTTTTGAGCAATAGCCCTAAAATTCAATGGTTTTGCATCATCGTTATCAATAATGTGTTTATGATATTCCCTACCGGCTTTTGCCGAGAATGCGTCCAAGTCAATTTTAAGTTGTGTTTCTAATGCTAGTTTTCCAAACTGACCTGCACTTCCATAGAAGACATATTCATCATCAAATTCTAAAGCTCTAACGCTAATTGTTGAATCCTCAAATATGGGTTCTATCAATACATTAGACACATTATCTGGTCGTATATAATCTGGTTTACAAGCACTGAAACTGACGATTAAACAACAAACAACTATATATCTAAGCATATAACCCATAATTCGATTTTTCCCTAAAAATAGAAAAGCTTTGCGATATAACCGCAAAGCCTCTCTAACTAACAATAATCAATCAAACTATAAACTAACCAAAATTTATTTTTCGTTCTTCAAGGTCTTTATATCTTCAATGAGTTGCATCATAGAAGCTCTGTTTAAACCATTGTAAATTCCTCTAATATGCCTGTCCTTATCAATTAATAAAAAGTTCTCTGTATGCAGAAAATCATTTAAGTCTTTAGGCTCGCTTAGGTCATTTTCTACAAAGTATTGGTTTCTTCCTAAGTTATATATCTCTGTTCGGTCCCCTGTTACCAAATGCCATTTATTGGCAATCACCCCATGTATTCTCGCATAGTTTTTTAAAACGGGAACAGAATCTTTTGTTGGTGTGACGGTGTGCGATAAAAATAAAATATCATCATCATTTATAAATGCCTCTTGTAGTTTGTACATGTTCCCTGTCATTTGCGGACAAATCCCAGGACAGCTTGCAAAGAAAAAATCCGTGACATAAATTTTATTCTTAAAGGTCTCTTCAGTAATGGTATCCCCTAGTTGGTTCGCTAATTTAAATTCAGGAATTTGATGAAAGTTTCGTTCTTCTTTTGAATTCGGTATAATCCAATGTGGAGTAAAAGCTTCGTCATTGTAGTAAGGTAAATACTCTACTCTACTAGTTTCTTTCGACTTTAGCTTATTGTCGCACCCAAAAATTGCTAGTGCAAACAGTCCAAGTACAAATATGATTTTATTGCTTTTTAACGACATTTTCATTTTCTAGTTTATAACATGAATTCGCACGCAGCATTCCAAAAATTCGTCCGTTCTTGGCTTCATAGTTAACGTATAATTTCCCATTTTCAAGCCAAGATTGCTGTATACCTACTTCCTTTCCTTTGTCTAAGTTTTTCTTTTTAGCCAGTTGACCATTTTGAAACCATATTTTCTGAACGCCATGTTTTTTGCCATTAACATATCTATATTCTGAAGCTAAAGCGCCATCTTTATAATAGTTGCGTTTTACACCATGGAACCTGTTTGCCTTATAATACGATTCGCTTTTTATATGGCCATTATCATAATATTTATACGATTTCCCTTCTCGCTTGCCATTTAAAAATCCCGTTTTTTCAGCTATACTATCATTTTCATAGTAAGCAACCGCGTAACCTTCAAATGGTTGGTTATCATAAAACCATTGTCCTTTTACCGGGTTTAATTCTATATGATTTTTATTAACCATAACAGCTACTATTTCTTTGGTTGATTCAGAGTATGTGTCTTTGGCCGGCTGATTACTACAGCAAACAAAAAAGACCAAGTATAATAACGGTATATAATTAATTAATCGCATTCGGTGTACCTTGATAAGGCCCGGCAAAAAGTAAATACCTTCCAAGTGAACCATATACTTCGTTAATAATATGATAATGATATTCACCATCAGGATTATGAGGGGTCGGGCCAAAATGACCACCTGATTCATCCAAATCCGTTGGGTAATCATTAGACGGATAATCGCGTCTTCCATAAATAAAAAAGCCATCTGATATAATTCCAACTAAATTTCCGTCGTCATTTGAGAAAGCCAGAGGTTCTAAATGGTAATGATAAACGCTAGGACCAATGTGTGCCCCCGTATAATCTAGACTACCAGCAGCAGCATCTAAAGGTCCAGCACCTTCTTGATCATTAAAAATAAAGGCACCACTCACTGCTATACCGATAGCGCCCAATTGCGTAGCTGTTGTAAAACTAGCGGCTTCTGGATTTGCAGATACTGTCAGTGATGCATCAAAATCTCGACCTGAAGTGTCAATTCTAGTTGGTGTCATTTGTGCTTCACTTGTGACAGTAGGTACCACATACAATGGATGCGACACACTGTAATATGGTGTTGGGTGATTTGGGACGCCAATAGTTTCGATGACGTAATTAGGTCCATCTATATAAATGTCTGTATAGTCTGCATCAAACTCTTCGAATGCAGGATGAAGTTCTGTCACGACCACCTCATCATCTGTATTATCCAAAGTATCATCTGAAGATGAGCCATCATCACTAGAACATGCAATGCTTATCATAAACAATGTCAGAACTAATCCTAAAAGTTTAAAAAGATTTTTCATAATAATTGATTTAATTTAAATACTATCCCCTTCTTGGAGGATCTTGTCTATTCCGTCTCGATGCATCTTTTATTTCAGCCTCTGAAATAAAACCATCTTTATTCCTATCTATACGATCAAAAAAATCGTTCAAAGTCCCTTTAGCCTCTCTTTTACTAATCTTTTTATCGTTATTCGTATCCATTTCTTGTAAAAGGTCTGCAAAACTTGGTGTATGTCGTCGACTTGGTCTGGCCCTATCATCCATACGCGTATTGCCTAATTGTGGTCTATGCATCTCTTCGTATTCGCCCATTAAACATCGGCTGACATATGGAAATTCTTTAGTCACTAGATACATGTAATTACCGTCTATGGTCATTCCGTTACATTCGTCCAAATCCCCATATTCCTCAACATATTCAAAATCTGAAGTAAACGTTCCATCATGGTGCCCTCCTACGGAAATATCCATACGTTGCATCGGATTTTCATAACTGCAATCCTCACCTTCCCGAGTTCCGCTGATTGGCCGATAACTAGACCTATACTTGGCGCTCTTAGAATAATACATCGGAAAACCATCATGTGCAAAACCTATGTGTACCAAATCTTCGCCTGTGTCAAAGTTTTCAATAAGCGATGTTGGCGATCCATGATAATGATAAGCTCCTGTGGGTTGCACATGGGCATGATTAAAATCCAATCCTAAATCAATTACATCCTGCAAGGCTTCAACACGATAATTTTCACCTGAATCACAAACCACAACCTCGGCTGTTCCAGGTTCGAACTTCACGCCATTTAAAGCGACACCTGGTTCTCTGACCCATTTGGCTTCACCTGTGTATTTAGGATTTAAGGGAAATACATAGGTTTTTCTTTGTGATGAAATGCTGTTGGGATTGCCTTGATTAGGAAATTCTCCCGTTTGATGGTCTGGCAAGGAATTCGTGGTCATAATACGTTGATTCCCTTTTATGGTTACCGTGGTCTTTGTGCCATAAGCTTCACTATCCAAGGTATATGCACCAAAATAGTCTTTGATATCTTGAGACATTTCGTGAGCATGGGCTACTCCACCGTGATAATGTGCGTATTCAGCTTTATGACTATTACAGCTTAGTAACAGTAAAACTAAAAGTCCTAATCCTAGATTTTGATTTATAACCATAATAATTGATTTAGTAATACGGTAAAAACTATTTACCGTTATGACTTTAGATGCATCAGTTTTAAAAAACTTGTGGTTTAGAAAAAATTAATCCTCTCGATTTCTTCGTTTTGGCTTAGGTGCTTTCTCGAACTCTTCTTCAGTAATAAAACCGTCTTCATCAAGATCCACTTTATCAAAATGGTCTTTCAATGGTCCTTTAACTTCCTTTTTTGAAAGTTGACCATCTTTGTCTTCATCTAACTTTTCCAAAAGTTTCGCAAATGTTGGCGGCTCCCTTCTTTCACGCTCTGGTCTATCTTACTGAGCGTTTGCATTTAACACGAACATTAGTATTAATGCACTCGTTAAAAATCCTAATTTTAATGTCTTACAATACATATCTTAAATTTTTATTATAAACTTTTAGATGCCATTGCTCTTAGCAACTTGTGCCTAGATATGTTAAATAATCATAAAAAAAGATCCCGAGTCGGGATCTTTTAAATGTTAATGTCTTGGAGGTGGGCCATGTCTATCTTTTCCCTTTCCATCTGGTGGACGATGCCCTCTTGGTGGTCGTCTTCTATGAAGTGCATCTTTTATGAGATCGTCGAATTTTGCTTTTTGAGATTCATTACAAATATTATAGATAGCCCTAAAATGGTTAAATACCTCCAAATCCTTCTCCTTTTCATAATCCCCAATAACGGATGTAATAGAATCTATCACTGAGCGATCGATGTTAGCCTTAGAGACATTATTAAAAAGTGCATCTTTGGAACGTCTGATTTGTTCTGAAATCGATGTCATTTTTTCCCTGTGTCCAACTTCTAAAGCATTAAATTGCTTGAGTTGATCTTCACTAAAATCTAGTCGCTTGGTAATAAAATTATTAGGCTCTTTAAGTCCTTTGTCGTCCTTCTGATTAGATTCGCCTAAGTATCTGAACAAAAAGAAGCCATTCACAACCATTAGGAATAGTAACAAGACATAAAAGATATAAAGTGGAAGTTGTTTTTTCATTTCTAATTCATTAAGGATTCTGAAGCATCTACAGTTAAACCATAGCTGTCCGCAAAGTTTGAAATTTCATCGTCGTAATATTCATTTCTCAGTTGCATCATTGTAAACACATTAATGGCTACTATTAAGATCAAGGCTGCCAACTGAACTTGAGGAGTTAACCAAGACCACAGTACAAATGGTTCCTTCTCCTTTTCCGAAAACATTTGGCGTAGTGCATTCTCTTTGAAAAAGGGTGAAATTTCAACCTCTTCAATCGAGTCTGCACTGTTGAGCGTTGCTTCAATTTTTTGTTTTATATCTTTATGTGTTTCCATATTCAAATACTTAGATGCAATAATTTTTAAAAACTTGCGTTACATGTGCTTTTTATAATAATCCTCTAATAACTTTTGTAAATTTTTCTTGGCCCTAAACATCAAGGACTCCACCGAGGATATACTCTTTTGAGTAATTTCACTTATTTCTTGGTAACTCAAACCGTCTATTTTATGAAGTGTAAATGCTACTTTCTGTGCTTCAGGCAAACTATTAATCGCCAAGAATAAGGTTTCGCTTTTTTCTTTATTTTCTAAAATAATACCCGGATGGTTCATCTCCGTAAAATAGGATGTTTTATCTATGGGTAATGTACCTCCACTTAGGGACTGTAAAAATGCAAATCGCTTCTTTGTGTTGCGCTTCCTGATATACTCAAGACACTTATTGGTCGTAATTCTATAAATCCATGTCGAAAGCTTAGAGTTTCCTTTAAACTTATGAATAGAGTTAAAAACTTCTACAAACACATCTTGCGCCAGATCCTCGGCTTCTTCCTTATTTGGCACAAAAGAGATACAGGTTGAAAACACCTTCTGTTGAAAGTCGTCCAACAACTCACCATAAGCCGTCTCCTCACCTGCTATTAATCGATTAACAAAATCGTTTTGTTCCAAATACAAATAGATTATCGTATACAAATTAAGGAATTAAATGTAACTTTGCAGGCCTTTTGCCGGTAGATAGTCTACAGCTTCAGTTAACAGTTAATTTCATTAAATTCGAGTCAGCTGTTTATATGGCTGATTTCGACTGCATACTGTAAACTAAAAAAACAATGCGTCTACATCGAAACTTATGCTTTGCAGTCATTGACGGCTTACATCAAATCTTCAACGATAATGACTATGCCGATAAGGTGGTTCAACAATTATTAAAGCGGGACAAGCGTTGGGGAAGTCGTGATAGAGGCTTTGTAGCAGAAACCACTTATGAAATTGTCCGGTATAAGCGATTATATGCTGAAATCGCAAATGTCAAGGCACCATTTGATAGAGATAACCTATGGCGGCTATTTGCCGTTTGGGCTACCTTAAAAGGGATACGGTTACCCGATTGGAAATACTTTTCGGATACACCCGCCCGAAAAATAAAAGGACGCTTTGATGAATTATCCAAGACTAGAAAATACCGTGAATCCATACCTGACTGGATGGATAATTTGGGAGTTGAAGAGCTTGGAGAATCTGTTTGGACCAATGAAATTACAAAGCAAAACGAACAAGCTGATGTGATTTTAAGAGTCAATACGCTTAAAACCACTAAAAAGGATTTACGCTTAAAGTTGCAATCTGAAGATATCGAGACTGAGTTCTTAGCATATTATCCTTCTGCCCTAAAGCTTAAAAAACGTGCCAATGTGTTTAGAACAGAAGCCTTTAAAAATGGCTGGTTCGAAGTGCAAGATGCTTCTTCTCAACTCGTGGCTGACTTTCTCGATGTAAAACCAGGTATGAAAGTTGTCGATGCCTGTGCTGGCGCGGGAGGTAAAACATTGCATTTGGCCTCTATAATGGAAAATAAAGGGCAAATTATAGCCATGGATATTTACGAAAGTAAATTAAAAAAACTAAAAGTCAGAGCCCGACGAAACGGTGTTCATAATGTGGAATTGAAAGTTATTGATTCTACCAAACCCATAAAAAAATTGCACGCTAAAGCAGACCGCCTATTAATTGATGCGCCTTGCTCGGGTTTAGGAGTTTTAAGACGAAATCCTGATGCCAAGTGGAAATTAACACCAGAATTTATCGACAACATAAAGAACACGCAGACCGAGGTATTGAATCAATACTCCAAAATGGTAAAACCAGGCGGGAAAATGGTTTATGCTACATGTTCTATCCTACCTTCGGAGAACGAAAAGCAAATTGACAAATTCTTAACCTCAGAAACGGGAAAAGCGTTTACTTTTGTTAAGGATAAAAAAGTTTTGGCCCATACATCCGGTTATGATGGATTTTACATGGCCTTATTAGAAAAAAATAAATGAATTAATCACACATAGATTTATGAAGCAGCTTTACCCCATACTCTTATTACTTATTTCATCATCTTCATTTGCTCAGGTACCTTCAAATTATTACGACTCTGCAAATGGCTTAGTCGGATATGCACTTAAAACTGAGCTCAAGAATATTGTAACCAATGGACATACCTTTAATGTCAATAGTTATGATAATTTGTTTAACGGTTATGCTACAACTGATGTAGATAATTATTACGAAAATGACGGTACTCTTTTAGATGTTTATTCAGAAAACCCTTCAGGTTCTGAAACCAGTTTCAATATTCCAGCTGACGAATGTGGTGGTAATATTCCAAACGAAGGCTTATGCTACAACAGGGAGCACTTATTTCCGCAAGGTTTTTTTAATAATGCCGATGATTTACCTATGGTTTCTGACATTCATACCGTTATCCCCGTCGATGGTTTTGTAAATAACGGAAGAAGCAACTATCCATTTGGTATCGTAACAAATACCAATACCTCATACGCTAATGGTTCAAAATGGGGAACAGGAAATAATTATGGTTATACAGATCGTGTGTTTGAACCAATTGATGAATTTAAAGGAGACATTGCTAGAGCTATGCTCTATTTTGCCGTTAGATATGAAGATAATTGGGATGACAGTGGTTGGGACGCTCCTGACGCCTCTCCATACAATCCCCTTAATGGAACGAGCGACCAATTTTATGAAACTTGGTTTATTACTACCATGTTAGATTGGCATTTGGCCGACCCCGTAAGTCAACGGGAAATCGATAGAAATAATGCAGCTTATAATTGGCAAGGTAATGCGAATCCTTTTATTACTCACCCAGAATATGCTGAAGCTATTTGGAATGCAGCTCCCGACACTACACCTCCTACATCACCAACTAATTTGGTTGCCTCTAATCCAACGGATAATAGTATCGACTTAAGCTGGACAGCTTCTACAGATAATGTCGCGGTTATTTCTTACGATATTTACCAAGATGGTGTTAATAGTTTTAATACGACCAACACATCATTTACGGTTACTGGATTAACCGCAAACACCAATTATTGTTTCACAGTGAAAGCCATAGATAGTTCGCTCAATGAGTCTGATTTTAGTAATCAAGACTGCGAAAACACTACAGATAATGGTTCACAAACAACAGACTTGTTTTTCTCTGAATATGTAGAAGGCAGTGGAACCAACAAAGCCTTGGAAATAGCCAATTTTACAGGCGGTGCGGTCAACTTATCCAATTATACTATTAAACTAGCGTCGAACAGTAACAATTTTTCAACCACCTATAACTTCCCTGCCGGTTCAATTGCCAATGGAGATGTATTTGTAATTGCCAATAGTGGCTTATCGGCGAGTTGTCAACCCGAACAAGACGATATTAACAATAGTATTACCGGTTTTAATGGTAATGATGCCATTGGTTTATTTAAAAACGATGTACTTATTGATATTTTAGGGATCGAAGGGAGCGGAACGACTTTTGGTGAAAATGTAACGCTGATAAGAAAACCAGAAATTCAATTTCCAAGTACCACTTACGATGCCAACGAATGGAATGTAGAAGCTTTTAATGATTGTTCGGATTTAGGACAACACAACCAAACTTTAAGTGTTGAAGATAATGACTTTGAATCGGTTTCCATTTATCCAAACCCTTCACGAGGCCCTATATTATACATAAGTTCCAATGAGGCATTTGAATACCACGTATTCTCCGTTCTTGGAAAAAAGGTGGCTAAAGGTAGTACTATCAACGGTGAAATCAATATTGGTTACTTGGACAAGGGGATTTACATTATTCAACTAAGTCTGGGCGGCCAAAGTAAGACTTATAAATTGGTTAGACTGTAGCGATGCTACTGGATGAGCGCTTAAAATCGCATATTGAGCGTGTTCTCAATGTCCCTATAATAAGTGCTATAGCGTTATCTGGTGGTGATACTGCTTCTGTTTTAAAGCTAGATACGTCGGACGGATTATCTTATGTTCTAAAGTACGGTCGTTCAAATATTACTCAGAACAGTTTTGAGGCTGAAGCGAACGGACTTGATCTAATTTCCAAGACGAATACCATCGCCACTCCTCGTATCATAAATTTTGGACTTCACAGCGATATGGCTTATATTCTTATGGCGCATATCGCTTCAAAATCTCCCGGGCCTGAAGATTTTTATGAGCTAGGCATTCAGCTTTCAAAATTGCATAAATACAATGGTGAAGCCTTCGGACTAGAGTATGATAACTTTATCGGAAGCCTATTGCAAAAAAATGAACCTTCAGAAAACTGGACAACTTTTTACAGCGAACAGCGATTAGGTTATCAATTAAAACTAGCGCTTAAAAAAGGCCTGTTAAATTCATCTGAAATTCCATTGCCCCAAGACATCAAATCTACATTTGAGTCCTTTTGCCATACAATAAAGCCTGCGCTACTTCACGGTGACTTATGGAGTGGGAATTTCATAATCGCTGAAGATGGTGTGCCTTATCTTATAGATCCAGCCGTATATTTCGGACACTCAGAAGTAGATATTGCGATGAGTAAACTATTTGGAGGTTTTCACCCAGTATTTTATGAAGCCTATTATAGCATCAACCCAAAGACCGATTTTCATGTAGAGCGCATCGACCTATATCAGTTGTATTATCTATTAGTTCACCTCAACATTTTCGGTCGCTCTTATTACGGCTCAGTGAAGCGCATTTTAACATCGTATTTCTAACCCGAATTATGCATTATAATGTTGCAATGAGGCCTAAAAGCACAATAAAAGCTGACATTTTACAAGCTTAAGCATAGCATCGTTATGATTACGCTTGAAAATGTAGTGAAACGCTAGCTTTTGCAGTGATTTTAGGACGTAATAGACTTTGTAATGTCTAATGCGGGTTTGATGTCAATTACTGGTGAATAACTTCATCTTTTACATGAAAGCATAGCACTTAATTTCCCGTAAAAAAGCGTAAATTTGCGCTTTAATAATCGCAACACTACGCATCTAATGATTCATTTCTTTGGAAACCAAAACAGTAAAGTTTTTGCTGTTCAAGCCACAAAAGAATTATCAACTGAAACAACATCTAAACTGACATGGTTATTTGGCAACCAGCCTAAAATAGAGCAAGCATCAATCGATGCTTTTTTTGTTGGTCCAAGAGCCGCCATGATCACGCCTTGGAGTACCAATGCCGTAGAGATTACCCAAAATATGGGAATTTCTGGTATCGTTCGAATTGAAGAGTTTAGGGCTGTAACCAAAGATTACAAAGGGTATGACCCTATGATTTCTGAGAAATTCAGGAGTTTAAATCAAACTATTTTTACTATAGATGTCCAACCTGAAGCCATTCAAAATATAGAGGATATTGCATCGTACAATCAACAAGAAGGTCTAGCTCTTAGTGATGAAGAAATTGCATATCTAGAAGCGGTTTCCCAAAAAATAGGGCGACCTTTAACAGACTCTGAAGTGTTTGGATTCTCACAGGTCAATTCAGAGCATTGTCGCCATAAAATATTTAATGGCACCTTCGTGATTGATGGGAAAGCGCAGCCAACATCATTGTTTAAGATGATAAAAGCTACTTCAGAGAAGCATCCTAATGATATCGTTTCAGCTTACAAGGATAATGTCGCTTTTATCAAAGGTCCTGTTGTAGAGCAATTTGCACCACAACGCGCCGATATTCCCGATTATTATAAGGCCAAAGATTTTGAATCGGTCATTTCCTTAAAAGCGGAAACTCATAATTTCCCAACGACTGTAGAACCCTTCAACGGTGCTGCAACGGGTTCTGGTGGTGAAATTAGGGATCGTTTAGCCGGTGGAAAGGGATCCATTCCTTTAGCAGGAACAGCCGTCTATATGACCTCATATTCGCGATTAGAAAAAGATTCTGATAATTCTCGAGACTGGGAAAAAGCATTTCCAGAACGTCAATGGCTATATCAAACCCCAATAGATATTTTAATCAAAGCCAGTAATGGCGCCTCGGATTTTGGAAATAAATTTGGACAACCGCTTATCTGTGGCTCCGTTTTAACGTTCGAACATGACGAAAGTAATGATATGGTGCCTGAGGCTCTCGAAGGCACTGAGGAGATTTCGAGAACCTCAGTCTCCAGAAAACTGGGATACGACAAAGTCATCATGCTTGCAGGAGGTATTGGTTACGGAAAAGTTGATCAGGCGATTAAGGATGTGCCCGAAGCAGGCGATAAAATTGTAATCCTTGGAGGTGACAACTATAGAATCGGCATGGGAGGTGCTGCAGTATCTTCTGCAGATACAGGTGAGTTTGATTCAGGAATAGAATTGAATGCCGTACAACGTTCCAATCCCGAAATGCAAAAACGTGCAGCCAATGCTGTTAGAGGCATGGTAGAAAGCGATGAAAATTTTATCGTTTCCATACACGACCATGGTGCCGGTGGACACCTCAATTGTTTATCGGAACTAGTTGAAGATACTGGTGGACATATTGACTTAGACAAGCTTCCTATTGGCGACCCTACCCTTTCGGCAAAAGAAATTATAGGCAACGAATCCCAAGAACGTATGGGATTGGTCATAGCGGATGAGCATCTCGAAACCTTGCATAAAATTGCAGACCGAGAGCGTTCACCTATTTATGATGTTGGTGAAGTTACTGGGAAACATCGATTTACGTTTGAGTCTAAATCCAAAGGCGATAAACCTATGGATTTGGCCTTAGAAGACATGTTTGGCAGTTCACCAAAAACAATAATGAACGACACTACTGTCGAAAGGCATTATGCTGATATTGCCTATCACAAGGATAAATTTTACGATGACTTATATCGGGTTTTACAACTTGAAGCCGTGGCTTGTAAAGACTGGCTGACCAATAAAGTAGATCGTTGTGTTGGTGGAAAAGTCGCCAAGCAACAATGTGTTGGGCCATTGCAATTACCACTAAACAATGTTGGTGTTATGGCACTCGATTTTAAAGGCAAAGAAGGTATTGCAACCTCTGTTGGGCACTCCCCCATTTCAGGATTGATCGACCCCATTGCTGGAAGCCGCAACTCCATTGCCGAAGCCTTAACCAATATGATTTGGGCACCATTAAAAGATGGTTTAAAAAGCGTATCGCTTTCAGCCAACTGGATGTGGCCATGTAGAAATGAGGGTGAAGATGCCAGATTGTATGAAGCCGTAAAAGCAGTTTCAGAATTTGCAATCGATCTTGGAATAAATGTCCCTACAGGAAAGGATTCGCTTTCCATGAAACAAAAGTATCCAGATGGGGATGTTATTGCCCCTGGTACAGTTATTATCTCGGCAGCAGCAAATTGTAATGCTATTACTAAAGTTGTAGAGCCAGTTTTTCAAAAAGGTAAGGGTGCTATCTATTATATCAATATATCTCAAGACAGCTACAAACTCGGCGGTAGTTCTTTTGCTCAAATCCATAATAAAATAGGAAGTGAAACACCAACTATTAAGGATGCTAAATATGTGGCTAATGTATTTAATACCATACAGCAATTAATTAAAGATGAAAAAATTGTCGCTGGTCATGATGTAGCCTCTGGTGGTTTAATTACGACACTTCTCGAAATGTGCTTTGCTGATAATCATCTGGGTGCTGAATTAGATATCACAAGCTTGGGTGAAAAAGACAGCTTTAAAGTCCTATTTGCAGAAAATGCCGGTATAGTAATTCAATCAATTGATGATTCCATTGAAAGCCACTTGTCTAATGCTGATATTATCTATCATAAAATTGGAGAGGTCACCGAAAGCGATGTACTTGGTGTTATAAATGACAATCAAGTATATACGATGACCATATCTCGTCTAAGAGACGTCTGGTACAAGACTTCAATGCTTCTCGACCGCAAGCAAACGGCAAATGGATTAGCGGACCGACGTTTCGAGAATTACAAACACCAAGCACTAGACTATAAATTCCCATCGCATTTCACAGGTAAATTTAAAGATGTCATTCAGAGCGGAAGCGAAGAATCTGAGATTACCACGTCACAAATGCCTCACAATGACAAAAAGCGTCCTAAAGCCGCCATCCTCAGGGAAAAAGGCAGTAATTCTGAGCGCGAAATGGCCAATGCTATGTATTTAGCAGGCTTTGACGTTAAGGATGTACACATGACCGATTTGATTTCGGGAAGAGAAACCTTAGAAGATATTCAGTTTTTAGGAGCCGTGGGTGGTTTTAGTAACTCGGACGTATTGGGCTCCGCTAAAGGTTGGGCAGGTGCGATTAAATACAATGAAAAGGCCAATAAAGTGATTAAGGATTTCTTCGACAGGGAAGATACACTTTCAGTGGGTATCTGTAATGGTTGTCAGCTTTGGATGGAATTGGACCTTATTAATCCTGACCATGAGGTGCACGGAAAAATGACCTATAACGATTCACATAAACACGAAAGCGCCTTTACGTCGGTAAAAATTCAGGAAAATAATTCTGTGATGTTATCGAGCTTAGCAGGCAGTCAACTAGGCGTCTGGATTTCACACGGTGAAGGGAAATTTAGCCTTCCCTATTCCGAAGATAAATACAACATTGTTGCCAAATATAGTTATGAAGGCTACCCGCACAATCCTAATGGCTCTGATTTCAATACAGCCATGATGTGCGATAAAACCGGCAGGCATTTAGTAACCATGCCACATATAGAACGATCAACGTTCCAATGGAACTGGGCCCATTATCCTGAAGGGCGACAAGACGAAGTCTCACCTTGGATCGAGGCCTTTGTGAATGCTAGAAAGTGGATTGAAAAACACTAGTATATTTTAACAATTTGATGTTGTATTTGCCTTGTAATTCCTGAGATAATCTGTTATCTTAGGTGTTGTGAAACCAACTTTAAATCCAAAAGTTCCTGAAGGCCCTTTAGAAAAAAAATGGCGAAACTATCAGTTGAAGTCACAGCTCATTAATCCTGCCAACAAAAAGAAACTAAATGTCATTGTTGTCGGTTCAGGACTTAGTGGCGCTGGTGCTGCAGCAACTCTGGCCGAATTAGGTTACGATGTTCAATGTTTTTGTTATCAGGATTCTGCACGACGTGCGCATTCGGTGGCTGCACAAGGTGGTATCAATGCCGCTAAAAACTATCAACATGATGGCGATAGTGTATACCGTATGTTCTACGACACCTTAAAGGGTGGTGATTTTAGGTCTAGAGAAGCAAACACCTATCGCTTGGCTGAACTATCGGCACCTTTAATTGACCATTTTGTACAACAAGGCGTCCCCTTTGCTCGTGAGTACGGTGGCACTTTAGTGAACCGTAGCTTTGGCGGTGTACAAGTACAACGGACCTTTTATGCTAGAGGCCAAACCGGTCAACAATTATTATTAGCGGCTTATTCACAATTGTATAAAATGGTTCGCGCCAAAAAGGTGACCATGTATCCCCGAAGTGAAATGATGGACTTGGTACTTATCGATGGCAAAGCCAAAGGTATTATTGTCAGAAATTTGGTGACAGGACAATTGGAGCGTTATGCTGCGGATGCCGTGGTTTTAGCTACGGGTGGTTACTCAAGAGTATTCCGATTGTCAACTTTAGCGATTGGCTGTAACGGCAGTGCGATATGGAAAGCCCATAAAAAAGGGGCCTTTTTTGCCGCACCGAGTTTCACCCAAATTCATCCAACGGCCTTACCACAATCCAGTGAGGCACAGTCTAAATTGACTTTAATGTCAGAATCTCTGCGGAATGATGGTCGTATTTGGGTGCCCAAACAAAAAGAAGATACAAGACGCCCAAAGGATATTCCTGAGGAGGAACGCGATTATTATTTGGAACGACGCTATCCAAGCTTTGGAAATTTAGCGCCTCGCGATATAGCATCACGAGCGGCAAAAGAACGTATAGATGCTGGTTATGGTGTAGGACGACTTAAAAATGCAGTCTATTTAGATTTTAAGCATGCCATTGAGAAATTTGGATTAGACACCATTAAAGATCGGTATGGCAACCTATTTAATATGTATAAAAAGATTACAGGAATAGATGCCTATACCACACCAATGCTTATTTCACCTGCAGCCCATTTTTCTATGGGTGGTCTTTGGGTGGATTATGAATTAATGACCACTATACCTGGGCTTTATGCCGTCGGCGAATGTAATTTCTCAGACCATGGTGCCAATCGCTTAGGGGCTAATTCACTTCTACAAGCCAGTGTAGATGGCTATTTCATTCTACCGAATACCATCAATAATTATTTGGCCGATGAAATTAAATCAGACCATCCAACTATAGAACATCCAGAATTTGACAAAACAGAAAACGAGACTAAAACGTTCATTGATAAAATTCTTTCTGTAAATGGCACAAAAACCGTAGATCATTTTCACAGGGAACTCGGCAAGATTATGTGGAACGAATGCGCCATGAGCAGAACCAAAGAAGGTCTCGAAAAAGCCATAAGAGCAATAACAGCTTTAAAGGAAGATTTTTGGACTGATGTTAAAGTAACTGGGAGTTCGAACGAAATGAATACCGAGCTCGAAAAAGCCTATCGCCTAGCAGATTTTATTGAATTAGGTATTTTGATGTGTACCGATGCCCTACAACGCGAAGAATCTTGTGGTGCCCATTTTAGAGAAGAATACCAGACTCAGGATGGAGAAGCCCTGCGTGTAGATGACGATTATTCGTATGTTTCAGCTTGGGCATATGACCATGGAAATTTCGAATTGCACAAAGAACCTTTGGAATTTGAATTTGTAAAACCAACCGTGAGAAGTTATAAATAAGTTGAAATTGAAGATGAAGTTGAAGTCGAAGTCGAAAATTGAAAATTGAAAATACATCATTTCGATGTCATTCCGACGGCCTGTGCTGAGCGAAGTCGAAGTGAACGAGGAACGAGTGACGAGGAATCTTATTTTTTCAATCTTAGGTGAGATTTCTCACTTCGTTCGAAATGACAATACGCAGTTTAAAATTTTAGGCTATTAAGGCTAACTGAAATGAAACTTCATGGTTTTAATATTTAACGAGAGAATAAATTACTATGCAGGTAACCTTTAAAATATGGAGACAGGAAAACCCAAATACTAAAGGGGATTTCAAAACCTACGATGTTGATGGGCTCACAGAAGACATGTCTTTTTTGGAAGCATTGGACCATTTAAATGAGATACTCGTCTTAAAAGATGAAAAAGTCATTGCCTACGAATACGATTGTCGTGAAGGCATTTGCGGCCAATGTGGTGTGTTCATAAACGGTCGCGCTCATGGTCCACATCCCAATATGACAACTTGCCAATTGCATATGCGTAGTTTTAAAGATGGTGATACCATTACCGTAGAACCCTGGCGTGCCTCAGCATTCCCGATCATAAAAGACTTAGTGGTTGACCGCTCGGCATTTGACCGCATCATAGAAGCTGGTGCCTATATCAGTTCTAAAACAGGTACAGCACCAGAAGCCAATGCCATTCCCATACCAAAAGCTGTTGCAGATAAGGCTATGGATGCAGCCGCATGTATAGGTTGTGGAGCCTGCGTCGCCACTTGCAAAAATGCTTCTGCTGCCTTGTTCACTTCCGCAAAAATCAATCATCTCAATAGTTTACCGCAAGGTAAAGCCGAGGCCAAGGAACGTTTAGAACAAATGACCTATCAAATGGATATTGAAGGTTTTGGCAACTGTACCAATACCGGGGCTTGCGAAGTGGAATGTCCAGAAGGGATTTCCATAAAGAACATTGCAGAAATGAATTCGAGTTGGATGAAGCAGAAACTGTTGGGTTAACCGATTGAGTTCTATCAATTAAAAAGTTTTTATTGAGTTTGATTGCGGTTTGTCTGGTCGAGCGCAGTCGAGACCTCTCCTTATTCCGGTTTATAATTAGAATGTGTAGCATTCCTACATTCAGATAAAATCTGGAGCAGGTCAAACTCACCATTTGCTAGAGCAAACTTCTTTTTTCCGCTCCATTTTTTTATTTTCTTTTCAAAATAAATGGCTTGGTTAACATCATTAAATACTTGATGAAATATCAACTTTAAGGGTCTTCTTTTAAACGTAAAGCATTTTGGATTTAAACCTTTTTGATGTTCTTCGAAACGACGGTGAACATTGTTGGTAATTCCTGTATAGGTTAAACCGTCACTACATTCTAATATGTAAACATAGTATTCTTTCAATTTATGACTATTATGTATTCAGTAGGTCTCGACTGCGCTCGACCTGACATCATTCAACCAATATATCCTTTGGAATTAAGAACACGACCTAGCTCGACTTGACATGGCTCTACCAAAATATTACTTGCAATTAAGGTCTCGACTGCGCTCGACCTGACATAATTGATTCAGTATGGCACTATACTTTAACCTGGTAACCCAGTCATTGTAAATATCATAACAAATAGTGCTACGGTTTCCACTACTCCGATGATCATGATATACTTTGCTGTATCATTCGCTCCTGAAGCAATAGCGTCACAAGCCCTTGCACCAGCTTTTCCTTGAAAAATTGCAGAACCTGCCATAGCCGCACCAGCAAACAAGCCAATGATGATTTGCCATATGTAAGAATCAGGATCCAAATTAGCATCTGCAATGGAGTTCTTAAGTATCATACCATATATCACCTGGGATAGTGGCGCTCCAACAAATATTAATAAGGCCGTTGCGGCTTTCTGCCCACTGGTAATCATCTTTTTCCATGCACCAATGGCCGCCATTCCAGCAATTCCAGTTCCTATAGCAGAACCGATAGCTGCAATACTTAACGACATACCCATATCCCCTAAGCCTTCAACCGATGTTTGTATCATTGTGAAAATTCCCATAGTTATTTCCTTTAAAGTGTTTTTATTTTGTTTGTTTTTTTATTCCAACAGTTCTCGACATTCAAATTGACGCTCATCTCTAATACTATTCATATGTCATATCGAGCGCCTCGCCTTCCAAAGACTAGTTCGGCGGACAGGCAGTCGAGATGTTTTGTCAACCTTTCGACTGCGCTCAAGGAGACAAAACTTTCATATCTATTCTTCATTATTTACCATTAGTTTAAACGGCTTATAAGCTTCACCCGAAAACTGCACACCTAGGTGCCCAGCAAATTCCAACATATTCAATCGTATACCATGTACCATAACGGCCATTAGAGCCAAAGCAATATTCAAAGTATGTCCCAAGAGCAACGCAATAGCTGCCATCAGCATATCCAAAATGCCCATTCCTGCAATACCATCTGGTAAGGCCATATTATTAAAACTTGCCGCAACCGCAGCAGTTGCCATTCCCACAGCAAAAAGCCTTACGTAAGACACAATATCCGAAAATCCACTTATTAAACTCAGTGGTAAATTTGCAATGGATGCTCCCATACTCTTTAAAAAGCTCGTACTCTCCTTGGAAAAGAAAATAACCAAGGTGGCACCTGCAATAAACAGCCAATTATACCAACTGGGCGCTGGATTTCCCAGCACCAGTTGTTCGGTGATAAAGAAGAGTCCCCAAACCAATGCTATCCAACCAACTTCACTTAAGGCCTTAATAGAATTGATAAATTGAAAGATCCTTATTCCATGTGCCACTGTTAAATGAATGGCACCAATCAAAAAAGATAAGTGCATCATAAAATTGATGTTATCCACACCAAAACTGGCAATATTCGGAATCACCAAATCCCTCAAAAAGGGTAATTGAGCTATTTGCTCAGCTCCAAAATACGTACCACTCAATAGGCCCCAAATAATGGTCGAACCACTCAACACATAAATCAATGTGCGTAATTTTGCTGCCATTTTCTTTCTGAAAATAATGGTCAAAAGCAAGAATATAAGACCATAACCAGCGTCACCGACCAACATAGCAAAAAACAAGGCAAAGGCAATGAGGAAATAAATAGATACATCTATTTCCTTATAGCCAGGAACGATATCAATAAACTTCATCATAGGATTGATAATGCTAATCCATTTCGGATTTTTGATATATACAGGTACCTCATCCATATTGGTGGGTTCGGAAATCGAATAGCCCCAATGCTCTTTTTTAGCTCTAGATTTAAAACCATCTACAGCATCCTTGGGTACATAGCCTCTTAAAAACTTAACCTTACCTTCAATGTCCCCCATACTTTCCAATGCGGTTTCAGAATTAAACCGATCGTTTAAATAATGATTGTAGTCTGTTAATAATTCTACATAGGCTTTTTGTTCATTTAGAAACACCTTCAATTGTTCGAGCTGACGTTCCTTCCTTTTTTTAATGTCCTGTAGAGACGTATATAGCAAATCCGGAATGGTGACTTCCTTAAAATTAAGTCTATCCTTGGCATTTTGGGAAAAGAGCGCTACAGGTATTTTGCCGTCTTTCTCAGTAAAAACAACCGTGGTCTTATCTTTTGGCAGTGTTTTTATCTGAGATTTTTCGATGGCATACAATCGAACATAAATACCATTTCGATTGAGATCATCCAGATCTTTTTTATGAAATTGCTGTCCCCAAGTATCATAAAATTGTAATTGGGAACTGATATCTTCAAGGGTTTTGTCAATGTTCTGCTTGACTGTTTTAGATTTTAATAAACGACCAATAATACGTTTGGGATCTTTTCCATTAGTATCTACGATACCATTGGGAGGCACATCGGTCAATTCATGTTGTTCTAAAATGGATAAGGCTTGATGGGTATCCTCAATATCTTGCAAACAACGTTCTATAACATCACCTGATGGCGGATGTACCTCTTTTATATCGACCACACCTAATCCGCCCAACTTTTGAATGGTATCATCAACCGCTTTAGCGCTAGTAAAGAGCAGTATTTCCTTCATCCTTACAATCATGCGACATCACTTTTTAGCTGTTTTTTCTTTTTTACCAATTTGGCACAACCTATGGCCAAGCGCTCTACATCGCCTAAATAAATCTCAATCTTTCGGATGTTATGTTGGGTTTCTGGTATAAAGACTTCTTTTAAAGCATTCTTCATACGGCGCGCTTCAGCCAATTCCTCTCGAACGTTCTCTAAATTCTTTAATTCCAATTTCAGCATTGCCTGATTGGTTGTCTGATCCTTGATCGCCTGAACGGCAGCATCAATCCAAAGCGGTGTTTCGAAGTAGTCAATGTTCATCTCGTCAAATTCAATCGCTACAAATTGTTCTATAATGACACCTGCAATTTCTCTGGTTTTGGTTTTAAGTTCCTTCACGGAAATTAACTGACTAAGATCTATGGTCGGTTCCGTCATAACAGCAGCCCATGTTTTGACATCCGTATTGGTTTTGGAGATAGCCTCTTGTAAACGCTCCACAGCAGTTTCAATAGTGGTGATAACTTCCTTTAACTGTTGTTCCTTCATTTCAAAGACAGGCAAAGCGGTTCGGTAGCCTTTCAACTCGTTCTTCAAGGCCGCCAAGGTATTTTTATTCATCAAAATCTTGTCCGCCATATCACGCTACATTTAAAGATTGCTGAAATACTTCAAAGCCTTTTTCCGCATCAAATTGCCACCAACGCGACAATAGGTCTAACTTCAATTTATAGAGTACCAATGCCGATAGGCTAGCATAGTGACCAATGGACAAGGCATCTAGCTTTTGCCATTGCATATCGAGTAAATATTCCTCCGCTTTTAGTGGGTTTTCAGGCAATTCACCCAATAGTTCATAATTAGTTTTACCAAGGGACTCTTCAGATTTTTGAGCTAGACGAAAAGCTTTAAGTTCGCTTTTTAGTTGGTACATGAATTTTGAAAGCTCTGAAACCACTTGGATATGACTGTTTTGAAATTGCACCTGACGAATAACATGTAATTGAATGTCTTGAAAACTCTGAACATCACGTGCGGACAGATATTTTGACGCTTCATCATTTAATATGGAAACCAAGTCACCTGATGCTTCAGTTGAAGAGGCATACTTTTGAAATAAAGTTTTCACCTCATGCTGAACCGCCTCTGAATTGCTGAATGACAAATTCGGAAGGCTACTGATTAGATATTCAAGATTTCCTGTAAGCATTTATTTGGTATTCAAAAATTCGATCCATTTCTGACTCAACTGTTGACTTAATAGACTGGCTATTTCCTCAGCAGTAATATCATAACTCCAACCTTCATCAGTTTTGGTTACCGAAAGGCCAGACAACAACTGTTCTTTCTTTATAATTTCTGGAATGGTTTGGGATGTTGCTACCTTTTTTTGAATGGACTTCAACACTTGGTCTTCCGTATCTGCCGGTAATGCAATTGCAACGTTGCTGCCTAAGCTATTCGTAACCTGAGTAATAATTGAACTATACAAATCTGACGTAAAGGCGTCTTTGATATTAGCCTCCAAGGCCAATTTGAATAATTTCTGAATATCATTTTTAACACTAATCTGAACATCACGGGATGCTTGATTTAAGGCAATCTTCCCTTTTTCCACTAAAGCCTCAGCTTGTACTTTCGCGTTAGCAAGTAGCGTTTCCTTTTCAGTCTCAGCATTGCTCAATAGCTGTTGTGCCTTTTGTTTAGCATCATCAATAATTTGCTTGGCCTCATTTTCAGAAGCTTCAATAGCCTCAGATTTTACCCTGGCTATCAACCCATCTAAAGTCTGTTCACTCATATTCTCTGTGCTTTTAAAATCTTAAATTCACCTTTATTAGGCCAATATTTTTCAACTAATTCAGTTGACAATCCGGCTTCTTCCTTTTTAAAATGATTGGACAGAATATCCCAGCATAAATCTAAGGCATCCTCTAATTCCAAGTAACGGAAAGGATCCATCAACTCCCTTTGGAAGGTTTTGCGATAGTCCAACAATCGCAACGAATAATCATCCTTGACCGAGCCAAATTTTTGTGCCTTTACGCGTTCTTCTGCTTCTGAGAGTAATCGCGCCATCGCATTCATGATACCGCGATGGTCATCACGTGTTTTATCATTAACCTGCTGTTTTAGACGGCTCAATGATCCAAATAGCTCCAAGTAACCATCTTTCATGAAGAATTGGCCTTCTGTGATATAACCTGTGTTATCAGGTACAGGATGGGTCACATCATCCATGGTCGTCACCCCTAAAATGGTCAAACTACCAGAACCTTCAATATCGGCGGCTTTTTCATAGCGACTCGCTAATTGGGAATATAAATCTCCCGGATAGCCTTGATTGGCAGGGATCTGGTCTTGGGCATTGGCTACCTGTCTCAGGTAATCTGACCACTGCGTCATGTCGGATAATAACACAAAAACATTTTTACCCTGCAAAGCAAAGCGCTCTCCAACCGTTAAGGCTAAATCTGGCACCATTAATCCTTCTACAATAGAATCGCGATGGGTGTGGATAAACATAATGGTTTTGCTCTTGCTACCTGCTTCTTCGATACGTTCCTTGAAGTAATGATACTCATCGTATTTGAGTCCTACTCCACCAATGATAATAACATCGGCATCGGTTTGTGTAGCTACATTGGCTAGAAGCCGGTTATAAGGCTCGCCTGCCCTTGCGAAAATGGGTATTTTTTGAGAACGTACCAAGGTGTTAAACACATCGATCATCGGTACACCCGTACGAATCATATTCTTTGGAATCAGACGTTTTACGGGATTAATGGATGGCCCAGCTACGCGCGTCATATCCGAGGTTAATTGAGGGCCACCATCAATGGGCGCACCGTTTCCGGCATAAACACGTCCAAGCATATCATCCGAAAAACCTACTTGGACCGGATGACCTAAAAAGCGTACTTTACAATCCGTTGATACCCCAAAACCACCACCAAAAAGCTGTAAGGTGACTTTATTTCCGTTTAGTGCAATGACTTGAGCAAAGGCCTTTTTTCCGTCTGGATAAATAACTTCGGCCAACTCCTTATTATGGACATCTGCGGCTTCAATGGTTAAAATGGCTCTACCAATACTATCTATATGTTCATACGTTTTCCTTAGCATGTGCTTTTTGTTTAACCAAGTTTACAATTTTAGACTTTTGACCCTCAAAGTTCGAGTCGTCTAGTTTTAGGTTGTTCCAGTCGATAAAGGCCTGACGCAAGAAGTTAAAATGCGATCGGATATCATCCTTAGTTTCAATATAAACAGGCGTGTCTATGATGTGTTTTATCATATCGAACATCATTCGCAAACGTTCTGGATTGGTGACGCCGTCTACGGGATGAAAACTGTTCTGCTGCAAGAACACCGCATCTAACAATTCCGCTTTTTGATAGCTGATATAGGCTTCGTTAGTAATACCGCGCTCGCCCATGAGTAACAAATTAGAAGCTATGGTTTTACCTTCACGCAGCAATTCTTTTAAAAACTGTACCTCATCCTCTGAAATGAGAGATGGATATTTTGAGCTACTATCTATACGGTCGATTGCCGGATATTTTCTAGCATCTGATAATTCTCGTGATAACCCTAGAAAAGCGCCTGTACTCAATAGGGTAGCTTGAGTCACTGGTTCGTCAAAATTACCGCCAGCAGGTGATACCGTACCGATAATACTTAAAGAACTCTTGGTGCCATCGGGTAAAACCTCCACTCCTGCTCTATCGTAGAACGCAGAAATCAATGTTGAAATATACATAGGAAAGGCCTCTGGTCCGGGAATTTCTTCTTTTCTACCTGAAGTTTCTCGAAGTGCCTGTGCCCAACGCGAGGTAGAATCTGCCAATATCAATACATCTAAGCCTTGCTTGCGATAGTACTCACCGACTGCCGTTGCCATATAGACAGAGGCTTCTCGCGCTGCCACTGGCATTGATGACGTGTTTCCAACAATATAGGTTCTATCCATTAAGGATTTGCCCGTTCGCGGATCAATAAGCTCAGGAAAATCTTTAAAGACTTCCACAGCTTCTCCCGCACGTTCACCACAAGCGGCAATAATCACCACATCTGCTCTAGAATGTTTGGCGATACTATGTTGCAATACTGTTTTTCCCGCCCCAAAAGGTCCAGGACTACAGGCTGTTCCACCATAAGCAATAGGAAATAGTGCATCGAGAATACGCATGCCTGTCGGTAAGGTCTCTGTAGGAACTGACCGTTCATGAAATGGCATGGGTTGCTTTACAGGCCAATCAAAAGTCATAGTCAAGTCTATGGTGTTCCCAGAATCGTCTTTTATGATAGCAATGTTATCTGCTATGGTATAGTCTCCTTCTTCAACAATGAAATCGATCGTATAGTTTCCCTTAATTGAAAACGGAACAAAAATGTTGTGTGTAAATAGTTTTTCGGGAACTGCACCTAAAATGGAACTTCCACTTACGGTATCGCCCTTTTTGACTTTGGGTGTAAAACGCCATTTCGCCTCAGTGTCTAATGGCGCAACCACCATTCCACGTTCTAAAAACCATTCTTTCTTTGCAAGTTCATACAGTGGATTTTGAAGACCATCTGTTACTGTGCCTAAAATGCCCGGGCCTAATTTTACGGATAAAGGCAAACCTGTAAATTCCACTGGATCGCCAACGCGCATCCAAGAGGTATCTTCGAATACCTGTAGATAAACTAATTTGCCAGGTTTTACATCTATGACTTCAGATTTTAATCGCTTGCCATCTTCAATGATAATATAAGCCACTTCGCCATTCATTACTGCTCCCTCAGTATTTTCGACACCTACTAAAGATTCATTGACACTGACGACTTTTCCTTTTGCGTTTTCCAAATGTTTAGAATTTATCTTTCTTTCTACTTTTTTATTTGAAATGTCTGGTTGCTTCACAACTTTAAAAACTGTGCTTGCAAACGAGTACCTATATACTATCCTATTAGCTACCTCTTAGCTTACGGGCTTCCTCCTCAACTTTACTGTACCAAATACGCTCCTTTATTTCATTAGCACTTTTTCTGTACAATGCTGCCTTTTCTGGTTCCCCAATCTCATCGAATAATTTAGCTATAGCATTATATGCCGGGACATGCATGGTATTAATGCCCAAACTAGCCTTATACTGCTCTATAGCTTCTTCTAAAAACCCATCTTTCTCTAGTTGTTCTGCAGCTGCAAACGACGTTTCAAAATCCCTAATATCTGTTTCTAAATGAAGGCTAATCACATCTTGGGATTTAAGGGTTAGGAAGGAACATGGTACTTCACGTATGACTTTTTCAGTAACACTGCCAACCACCAAACGATTTAATCCTGTACGTCCAGCTGTACCCATAATAAGCAAATCTATAGTGTTTGTGGTTATGGCTTTTAAGATCTCTTGGGCAGCATTACCTGATTTTTCTATTTTCGACCAGTTTAAATCGCCAAATCTAAACTGTGCCAAGAATTGGTCGAACTCTTGCTTATGGTTTTCAAAACGTTCGGCATTTTCTTTGTCCAAATCTTCTTTAGAGCTGAACCATGAAGACGTTTGCTCTTCAGAAACACTTAATACCATAAGCTGTGCTCCAAAACGTCTCGCAATGATCATAGCATTATTTAAGGCACGCTTGGATGGGTCTGAAAAATCTACTGGACATAGAATGGTATTTACGTTAAATGCATCATCTTCTTTAATGACCAATACTGGTTTTTCACTATTTTGAATAATCCGCTCAGTAGTAGTACCCAATTTAAACTTCTCCTTGGCTTTATTCTCACCCGAACCGACCAAAATCATATTGGCATTAGTTGCTGAGGCTGTCATTACGATTTGATCGTGAGCCACACCGTATTTAATGAGTGGAGATTCAACATTAACCCCTTCTGCTTTCATCGCCTCAGCCGCGGCGTTTAGTCGATTTAATGCTGTATCGTCTAACAAAGCCTTGACTTTAGAATTAACAATATCATCTGGTAGGACATGTAACGGTACAATGGTTGACTTAAAGGTTTTTGCCAAGGAAAGGGCAACTGATTCCAAATTTTCCGATGTTGATGCAAAATCTTCTGCAAAAAGGATTTTGTCTAGTATTTTCATATAATTTATTCTAATGGTTTTAACGATTAATTACAATCAAGACGGCTTTTAAACATGACTTTTAAGACCTTCTTGGGTCTACTCAAAATTAATGAAATCTCACAATAATTAAATGACATATCTCATGTTTATTTTAATAAATTAACATGATATTTACTTTTAGAAAACACACAGTAATTGTTAATTGATAACACTGATAATATTTGTTATCTCAAACGTAAAATTTAACTAAATATCAATCTAAAAATGTATAAAATCCTTGTTCCAGTAGATTTTTCGAATACCTCAAAAAATGCGCTAAAATATGCTACAAAATTATTTAAAGGGGTAGAATTGGAAATTACCATTTTGCATATATACGGAGCGCAGTCCACCGCATTGATGATGAAATCAATTGACAGTATTCTAATTAAGGATGCCGAAAACCAAATGCGTACTTTGATAAAAGAAATGAAAGCTGAAGCGCCATCGGTGAGCTTTAACACAAAATTAGCCAAAAACTATGCTGTCTCCACGATATCAGACCTAGGTAATTCGGGGGTTTATGATTTTATTGTCATGGGCACCAAAGGTGTTAGTGGCTTAAAAGAAGTGTTTATGGGAAGCGTGGCAGGTGGCGTCGTATCCAAGACCTCTGCTCCCGTTATTGTTGTGCCTCTTGATTATAGCTTTAAGGATTTAAAACATGTTGTCTTCGCCATTGGGGACGATCCACTTTCGGAAGCATCTGCTACACCTTTAAAAAAATTACTAGCTGCGCACAATAGCCAATTAGAAGTACTTCATATTTCTGAAAATGGCACTCCTGATTTTGACACTATAATAGGCCCCATAAACGACTTAGACTTAAAGTTGACCCATAAGGATGGTCTGGGTGACTTAAACCAACAGTTAAACGTATATGTGCAAAATCATGATATCGATTTATTATGCCTGCTTAGGACAAAAAAAGACTTTTTCGATAGATTGTTAAGCGGTAGTGTTACTCTAAAGCAAACGTTTAATAGTGCTATTCCTATTCTTATTATCCATAGCTAAATGCAATAATCACTTATTATATTTAGAGAAAACCTAATAAAAAAGCCTGAAGCATAACTTCAGGCTTTCTTGAATCACTAACCTACTTAAATGGTAGCTTTAATAGCTGCTTGGGCAGCAACCAATCTCGCAATTGGTATACGATATGGTGAACAACTTACGTAATCGATTCCCGTATTGTAACAGAATTCAACAGACGAAGGTTCACCGCCGTGTTCTCCGCAAAGACCAACTTTTAAATCTGGTTTTGTACTTCGGCCGCGTTGGGTTCCTATTTTGACCAATTGGCCAACACCTTCTTCATCAATAACTTCGAATGGGTCAGCTTTTAGAATCCCTTTTTCGATGTAAACAGGCAAGAACTTACTGGCATCATCCCGTGAATACCCAAAAGTCATCTGTGTGAGGTCGTTAGTTCCGAATGAGAAGAAATCTGCTTTCTCGGCAATTAAGTCCGCCATCAATGCCGCTCTTGGCACTTCAATCATGGTTCCTACCAAGAAATCAATACGGTCATTGCGCTCCTTGAAAATGGTTTCAGCAGTTTCCCTGATTATACCATCTTGAACTTCAAACTCCCGAACCGTTCCTACTAGAGGAATCATAATCTCGGGCTTACAAACAATGCCTTTTTCCTTTAAGTTAAGAGCCGCCTCAATAATAGCCCGTGTTTGCATAGCCGTAATTTCGGGATAGCTATTACCTAAACGGCAACCTCTATGCCCAAGCATGGGGTTGAATTCTTCTAATTCAGCCACTTTATTCTTAACGGCTTGCAATGAAATATGCATATCTTCGGCCAATTCTTTTTGCGTGGCCAATTGATGTGGTACAAACTCATGTAATGGTGGATCCAATAGCCTAATGGTTACCGACATGCCATCCATGGCTTCAAAAATGCCCTCAAAGTCCGCACGCTGCATAGGCAGTAATTCCTCTAAGGCCTGCTTACGTTCCTTAACCGTGTCTGCCAAGATCATTTCGCGCATGGCTTTGATTCTATCCAATTCAAAGAACATATGCTCTGTTCTGGTCAATCCTATACCCTCTGCGCCAAAGTTTCTTGCCGTTTTAGCATCTCTAGGTGTGTCCGCATTAGTACGAACTTTCATTTCGCGATACTTATCCGTGAGCTGCATTAGTTCTGCGAAATCGCCTCCCAATTTGGGTTCCATAGTTTCTACTTTACCCTCAATCACATTACCTGTGGAACCGTTTAATGAAATCCAGTCACCATCATGATAGACATTATCATTAACCGTTAAGGTTCTGTTTTTATAGTTAATCTTTAAAGCGCCTGCTCCTGAAATACAGCATTTGCCCATACCACGAGCTACAACCGCCGCATGAGAGGTCATGCCACCACGCGCAGTAAGGATACCTTTAGCGATATTCATACCTTTTAAATCTTCTGGCGAGGTTTCCATACGTACCAAAATGGTATTGCGGTATTTATCGGCGTCATCTGCAAAGAAGACAATTTTACCCGTTGCAGCGCCCGGCGATGCTGGTAAGCCTTGGGCTATCACATGGGCACGTTTTAAAGCATTAGGCTCAAAAACGGGGTGCAATAATTCATCTAGCTTATTGGGTTCCATCATCAATATAGCCTCCTCTTCATTAATCATGCCTTCCCTGAGCAAATCCATGGCAATCTTTACCATAGCTGCACCCGTACGCTTACCATTTCTAGTCTGGAGAATCCACAGTTTTCCATTTTGAATGGTGAATTCCATATCTTGCATATCACGATAATGTTTCTCTAGTATATCCTGATAACGGTTTAATTCATCAAAAATCGATGGCATTAACTCTTCTAGAGACGGATAATCATTTAATCGATCATTCTCTTCAATTTTGGCCAATTCTGCCCAGCGCTTGGATCCCAATTTGGTAATTTGTTGTGGTGTTCTTACACCCGCAACGACATCTTCACCTTGGGCATTAATTAGGTATTCTCCATTGAAAACATTTTCACCAGTACCTGCATCTCTTGTAAAGCAAACACCCGTACCAGAATTGTCGCCCATATTACCATAGACCATAGCTTGAACATTCACCGCTGTTCCCCAATCTGCTGGATAGCCATGCATATTGCGATAGTAAACAGCGCGGTCTCCATTCCAACTATTGAAAACGGCTATAATAGCACCCCAAAGTTGATCCCAAGGGTCTGTTGGGAAATCTTGTCCTGTGCGCTTTTTTATAGCATCTTTAAAGTCATAAACTAAGTCTTGTAAATCCTGAATCGTAAATTCCGTATCTAGTTCTATACTGCGCTTATGTTTAAGATGTTCCATGATTTCCTCAAAGGGGTCAATGTCATCTTTAGACTCTGGTTTCATACCTAAAACAACGCCGCCATACATTTGAATGAATCTTCGGTAAGAGTCCCAAGCAAATTTTTCGTTTTTGGTCCGCTTTGCCAAACCAAGAACCGCTTCATCGTTAAGCCCTAGATTAAGCACGGTATCCATCATGCCGGGCATAGACACCCTTGCACCTGAACGCACTGAAATTAAGAGCGGATTCTCGCTATCCCCAAAGGTGGTTTCCATTTGATTTTCAATGCTCGCAATGGACTGTTCTACCTCTTCCCTGATAAGTTCGATAACGGCTTCCCTACCTAGGGCATTATATTCCGTACAAACTTCTGTTGTTATCGTAAATCCTGGTGGCACCGGAATGCCGATGGCGCTCATTTCAGCGAGATTGGCCCCTTTACCACCTAGTAAATTCCTCATTTTACTGTTTCCGTCTGCAGTTTTGTTCCCAAACCTGTAAACTCGAGTTTTTAACCCTTCGAGTACTTCCATTTTAATATGTTTTTATGATTCTTATTCCGTGTGAAGTGATGTTGTAATAACATGATATAAAGGTACTTCTCAACTACAAAAAATTAGCTGACAATTGTCAGCTATTACAAATTATTTCACTCTGAAAATGACATATTTAACACTTGATTTTTTTAGTTAATTATCTTCCTTTTCGGAAACAAAAAACCCTTCCTGATCTAATGCTCAGGAAGGGATATTTTATATGGTCTAATTCATTTAAGCGATACTGTGTTTTTGTTTTTTTCGATACACTAAATTCACCGAACGTTTCATTAATAATGACACTGCGAATGCAATTAAGAAAAGACCTGAAAATACTTTTAGCGTAATATCCAAAGAACCAGTAGTTGATTTAACAACATCATAAATCGTTGGTCCTACAACGCCTGCAATAGCCCAACCAGCCAGTACCATACCATGTATGGCCCCAAGTTGTTTTGTACCAAATAAATCACCTAAAAATGCTGGCAAGGTTGCAAAACCTCCACCATACATAGTAATGACCGTAAATAGTATAACTAGAAACAGAAGTTCCATGCTAATTTGCGGTAAGAAGTAAAAAGCCAAAATCTGAAAGGCAAAGAAAATCACGTAGGTATTTGGACGACCTAGATAATCGGAAAGACCAGACCATAAAATACGCCCTAAACCGTTAAAGACACCAATTAACCCAACAACGGCCGCCGCTTGCATTGGTGTATAACTCAATTTTTCTTGCATCATTGGACTTGCGGCCGCAATAATTGCAATACCACAGGTGATATTAATAAACATCATAATCCAGATATAATAAAAGCGTCTTGAACTCAAAGCTTCTTTAGCCGTGATATTGGAAATATCTGCTTTTACAGTAGCAGATTCATTCGGATTAAACCCTGCTGGTATATAACCTTGGGGAGGTCTTTCAATGTATCTCGCCGAAACTAGAATTAGGGCCATATAAATGACGCCTAGTATATAAAAGGCATTCGAAATGCCGAAGGTCTCAAAGAATGATTGCATGACCGGCCCAAATATGAGCGCAGAAAATCCAAAGCCCATAATGGCCATTCCTGTAGCCAAGCCCCGCTTATCAGGGAACCATTTTACTAAAGTACTCACTGGTGTAATATAACCTAATCCTAGACCAATACCACCAATAACACCGTAGCACAAATAAAATAAAAATAGTGACTCTAAATGCACTGCTAATCCAGAACCCAAAATACCAATGCCATAAAAGAAACCAGCTGTGGTACCACTAATTCTTGGCCCAACTTTCTCAACCCAAGGCCCTAAAAATGCTGCTGAAAAGCCTAAAAATAAAATGGCAATTTTAAAGGCCCACTTTATGGTACTGCCTTCGACATCAAAAATATCTTTGACAGGATTTGTAATTACGGAATAGGCATACACTGATCCGATGGAAATATGAATTCCAATAGCGGATAGTGCAATTAACCAACGGTTTTTTATCTTTTGAGCTGCCATAGTTTCTAGTTTTAAGTGTAGGCTAATTAATATGAATTGATTTGAAATAAGGGGTTAAGACCTTTTGGGCATTATGAAGTTCTTCTTCGGTATTTTCGCGCGTATCTTTAAGTTGATAATCCCAACCCAGAGCTTCCCATTTATGGACGCCTAGTTTGTGGTAGGGTAGAATCTCAAGCTTTTCAATGGTTTTGTAATCCTTAAAGTATTCGCCCATATTATGTAATAATTCTGGTGCATCGGTGAGCCCTGGAATTAGCACATAGCGCAGCCACATCGGTTTCCCTGAGTTCTCCCTATGAGTGGATACATTAAATGTGGTTTCCTTATTCTTTTGTCCTGTTATTTTTTGATACCCTTCCTCTGTCATGGATTTAATATCCAACATAACCAAATCCGTGTAGTCGTCCATGAGTTCCTTAGCGAAGTGATTTAAGATACGACCATTGGTATCTAAAGCGGTGTGAATGCCTTCTGCTTTCAGTTTTTTAAATAAAGGAATTAGAGCTTTGGCTTGCAGTAAGGGTTCACCTCCTGAAATCGTTACACCACCATGTTTTCCAAAATAGGGTTTTGCTTTCATTACAATAGCAAACAGATCATCAACAGTGTAAGGTCGACCTCCATCCATAGCAATGGTATCAGGATTGTGGCAATAGAGACATTTCAATTTGCAGCCTTGTAAAAAAATAACACAGCGTACACCAGGCCCATCATGCGTACCGAAGGTCTCAATAGAATGAACGTTTATTATGTGGTCTTGTTTTTTAATGGTGATTCAACTTTAAAAAAGCACCTAGAAACTTTAAGTGTCCAGGTGCTTTCGCTTACTAATTACATAGATTCATGGAAGGATCTCGAAATAACCTCCAGTTGTTGTTCTCTAGTCAATTTTACAAAGTTCACGGCATAACCTGAAACTCTTATCGTTAGCTGTGGATATTCTTCAGGGTGTTCCATGGCATCTAAAAGTGTTGCCTTGTCTAGCACATTAATATTGACATGTTGCGCATTATTTGAAAAATAACCATCCAAGATACTTGTCAAATTTTCAACGCGTGTATCAATCTCAGCACCAAGAGACTTTGGTACAATTGAGAATGTGTTTGAAATACCATCTTGGGCATCTTCATAATCGATTTTAGCTACGGAATTCAATGAAGCAATGGCTCCCATTTCATCACGACCATGCATTGGATTAGCACCTGGTGCAAATGGCACACCTAAAGCACGTCCATCTGGCGTGGCTCCCGTCTTTTTACCGTAAACCACATTAGACGTAATCGTTAAAACAGATAAGCTCGGCTCTGCATCTTTATAAATCGGGAATTGCTTCAACTCGAAATTGAAATCTGCTACGGCCTGAGCTGCAAGTGCATCCACTCGATCATCATCATTCCCAAATTTTGGAAACTCTCCTTCTATTTCAAAATCGACAGTCAAACCTTTCTCATTTCTAATTGGTTTCACCTTAGCATATTTGATCGCAGATAACGAATCTGCCACTATGGAAAGACCTGCGATACCATAAGCAATATTGATATGAGGATTCGTATCAATTAATGCCATTTGTGCTTTTTCATAATAGTATTTATCATGCATATAGTGTATAATATTCATCGAATCACTATAGACACGAGCAATTTCTTGCATGGCAATTTTAAAGTTGACCATCACCTTGTCAAAATCGAGATATTCATCCTTATCTTCTGGTACGCCGTCAAAAATCTGAACTCCTGTTAACTCGCAACGTCCGCCATTTAAGGCTAACAATAAGGTTTTAGCCAAGTTAGTTCGCGCTCCAAAAAACTGAATGGATTTTCCTAAATCCTGATGCGATACACAACAGGCAATACCATAATCATCGCTATAACGCACATCGCGCATCAGTCTATCATTTTCGAACTGAAGGGATGAAGTTTCAATGGCGACTTTGGCACAGAATTTCTTAAAGTTTTCGGGTAAATCTTCCGCCCATAATATGGTCATATTAGGTTCTGGAGACGGTCCTAAATTATATAAGGTATTTAGGAAACGATAAGAGGTTTTTGTCACTTTTGTTCTACCATCAGAGAACATACCGCCTATGGCTTCCGTGACCCAGGTTGGATCACCCGCAAATATTTCGTCATAGGCCTTCATTCGCAGATGACGTACGAGGCGTAATTTCATCACAAATTGGTCAATATACTCTTGTGCTTCTGATTCTGTAATGGTACCATCTTGTAAGTCTTGTTCGATATAAATATCCAAAAATGTAGATACATTACCTAAGGACATCGCCGCGCCGTCTTGTTCCTTCACAGCGGCTAAATAAGCCATATAGGTCCATTGAACGGCTTCCCTTGCGTTTTCAGCAGGACGGGTTAAATCAAGATCGTACTTTTGACCAAGAACGATCATTGCCTTTAAGGCCTTAATTTGTTCAGAAACTTCTTCTCGAAGTCGAATAATAGCATCTGTGAATGGGCCCGTTATAGCCTCTAAATCTTTTTGCTTTTGTTCAATTAAAAAGTTGATGCCATAAAGCGCAACGCGTCTGTAGTCACCAATAATACGCCCCCTAGCATAATTATCGGGCAAACCTGTGAGAATGCCTAAAGAGCGGTATTTTTTGATTTCTGCATTATAAGCATCAAACACACCATCGTTATGAGTCTTTACATATTTAGAGAAGAGCTCCGTTAATTTTGCATTAGGCGCTTCCCCATGCTCTGAAAGTGCTTTTTGAACCACCTTAAAACCTCCAAAAGGTTTCATGGCGCGCTTTAAAAGCACATCGGTCTGAAGACCTACAACGACTTCATTATCTTTATCTATATAGCCTGGATCAAAAGCATCTACAGTCGATATGGTATCTGTATCAACACAACGCACACCGTTGTTTGCACGCTCCTCAGCCATGGCTTCTTTACATAGATCCCATAGCTTTTGTGTTCTTGGTGTAGGTCCGACTAAAAAGTCACCCGTACCGTGATATGGAGAAATGTTATTGAATACGAAACTTCTGACATTTAAGGCCTTAGTCCAAAGTCCAGTTGTAAAATCTTTTACTTCCATGATAATATCTGTATTTAATTACAATTAACTGAATACAAAATTAGAACAACAACCTAAAAATTTTAATGACTTTTGTCATGTTCAAAATCCCTGAAGCCCTTTTATAACAGGGTCTAGGCTACGAAAACGTTTGAAATCTATAGGTTGTAGAATCTTTGTATTATGACGTTTTATGGGTTTCTGAATTGGAAACTCTAAATCTTACATTTAATTTATTCTGTTTAAGCGCATTAATTGTAAAATATTTTTATTTTTACGGTGATACTTTTTTACTAATGATATTGATTAATCACTAAGGGATTGAGACTTAAATTTTGTTAGTAGTTAGGGTGAAAAGTATCACAATCCTAAAGGGCTTTAGTTTCTAAAGCCCTTTTTTGTGCCTTTAGAAAATCAACCATGGAAAACTTAAATATTCAGTTTGTTTTGATTAATTAGCAGCAGCTAAAAAAATTCGCCTTAAATTTCTTATTTTCGTAAAAATGCCTAATGATTTTTGCAGATTTTAGATTATGACAGACGTTAAACGCCTCTTTGATTTTCCTTATTACCAACTAAATCATAAACCAAACGCTAAAGCGTTGGTCACAAAATACAACGGTGAATGGATCCCAACATCAACACAAGAATACATTGATAAGGCCAATGCCGTAAGCCGTGCGCTTATTAAAATGGGGGTTCAGAAAAATGATAAAATTGCGGTTATATCCTCAACAAATAGAACCGAATGGAATATTATGGACATTGGTGTGCTCCAAGTTGGTGCACAGAATATTCCTATTTATCCAACGATTTCGGCAGAAGATTACGAATATGTACTAAATCATAGCGAATCTATCTACTGTTTTGTTTCTGATGAAGAGGTGCTTGAAAAAGTGAGGAAAGTAGAAAGCAACACTAAGCTAAAAGATGTCTATTCTTTTGATCATATTGAGGGCTGCAAACACTATTCAGAATTGTTCGAATTGGGCAAGGACGATTCCAATCAGCATGAGGTAGACGCTAGAAAAGAGGCCGTAAAACCAGAAGATTTAGCGACGATTATCTATACCTCTGGTACTACCGGTAAACCAAAAGGTGTGATGTTATCGCATTGGAATATAACCAGTAATGCTTTGGACGCGTCAAAACGATTGCCTCCTATTGATGGAGAAACAAGAGTACTGAGCTTTCTACCTATATGCCATATTTTTGAACGTGTACTAATCTACATATATCAATATGCCGGCACAAGTGTCTATTTTGCAGAAGGTTTAGATAAAATTGGAGATAATGCTAAAGAGATAAAACCACACTTAATGAGCGTGGTACCAAGACTTCTCGAAAAAGTATTTGATAAAATTATGTTGAAAGCCGACGAATTATCGGGTATTAAACAAAAACTATTCTATTGGGCTGTAGAACTTGGAGAAAAATGGCAGCCTTATAAAGCTAATGGTTCTTGGTACGAGTTTAAATTAAGTATTGCCAATAAACTTATATTCAGCAAATGGAGAGAAGCACTTGGAGGAGAATTAAGAACCATGGTTTCAGGAAGTGCAGCACTTCAACCCAGATTATCTAGAGTGTTTTCTGCAGGACAAATGCAAGTTATGGAAGGCTATGGATTAACCGAAACCTCTCCTGTAGTTTCTGTAGGTATGTATAGTGACAAGTATTTTAAGGTTGGTACTGTAGGTAGACCTATAGATAATGTAGAAGTTAAGATTGCCGAAGACGGCGAGATTTTAATCAAAGGCCCAAATGTGATGCTGGGTTATTACAAAGATCCAGAAAAAACGGCGGGTGTAATGACTGGAGATTATTTCCATACTGGAGATAAAGGTATCATTGATGAAGATGGCTTTTTAAAAATTACGGGGCGAAAAAAAGAAATGTTCAAAACCTCTGGTGGAAAATATATCATTCCGACGTTGTTAGAAAATGACCTAAAACAGTCCTTGTTTATAGAACAGGTTATGGTTGTCGGCGAAGGTGAAAAAATGCCTGGTGCGATCATTCAGCCTAATTTTGAATTCATCAGAGATTGGATTGAACACAAAAACCATGACATAGGAACTTCAGAACAAGAAATCGCTACATCAGAAATCGTTATAAAACGCATCCAGAAAGAAGTGGATAAGTACAATACGAATTTTGGAAAATGGGAGCAAATAAAACGTTTTGAATTGACTTCAGAATCTTGGACCATTGATGATGGCCATCTAACTCCTACGATGAAAATGAAGCGCAGTGTTATCAGGGAGAAGTACGATAATCTTTACGAAAAAATCTATAGACCATAGAATATATAGTGGTTTAGCACGTTTTTAAAACTTTATTACTACCTTTTTCAGACTTGGAAAATTTCTACAATACTGCTTTTCAAGATAGCTTTGTAGTATTAATTTTAAATTTTGTCAATCATGAAAAAATCAATTCAATTCTTCGCTTGTTTATTTCTCTTTGCGTCCATAGTACAAGCACAACAGTACAGCCAAAAGAGTTGTAGTGCTGTAACTTTAAATCGAACCATTGAGTTTGATGGAAGTTCGGAATCAGAAAATATCATTATAGATGTATCGGAAGATACTGGTAAAATGCACGTAGGTATTAACAGTACCATTAAATCTGGTTTCCTCACCGTAGAACTTTACGACCCAAAAGGCAATAAAAAAGGGAATTTTTCCATAGAAAGTCAGCAAAATTCTAATAATAAGAAAAAGGAACTGGTATGCGGACAAATGCAAAAATATATCGATGATCCTGTAAAAGGAAAATGGGTGATTCTACTGACTCCTAACAAAGTAAAAGGTGAGGTTTCAATTTGTACTTCAATGTATGATGAATAAATTGAGAACCAACATTAATCTTATCAGTTCTTATTTGAATGGATTTTTATTGGTCTTCCTCTTCATAATAAGTGCGAATTGCTTTTCGCAGTCTCAATCAAAAAACGAACTACATCAATCAATCGAAGGTAAACTACATTTGGATCCTTTATGGGATCCGGTAGTTTACCTATCTTATATTCCCACATTTAAAGACATGAATACCATGTCTAATGAAATGATAATTGCAGAAACTGAACTAGATAGCTCAGGTCATTTTGTATTTGAGACCAAATCTTTTCCAGAAGAAGATAAACTATACAGGCTGCATGTGTCTAAAAAAGATGCCCCAGCAGCGTCCTTAATCATTGGCGGCAAAGAAGAGAACCACATGTTTTTTATCGCAAACAAAAACTCAGGTATCTATATAGAAAATAAAGAAGATAAGGGCCTGTTTTATGATTATAAAATTAGTGGATATCAACCCAACAAAGACTTTAAGTTGATACACAACCTCATAAACGATGACGATAGAATATCCGATACTAGAACTCTAAAAAAGGAATTTGTCAATAAAACCATTGTTTATGAAGAACTTAGGCATATAGCAGATACATCATCCCATCCCATTGTGTCTTTATATGCACTAACAAAAAGTAAATTTGAATCCTCTTATCTTGAAAACCAAAGTTTCTATGAAAGCTACTTGGACAAGTGGAAACATGAAAACTCTACCTATTTTAAAGAACTCAGAGCCAAATTTCCGAAAAAAGATAAAAGCATTACGGTTTGGGTCATTCTTACTGGAATTGTTTTTTTTCTATTAGGTTTCATTATCCATTATGTTATAGGTACTAAAAAGAAAACATCTCATAAGCAACTCAAGCTTCTCAGTGTTCAAGAACGAAAGGTTTACGCACTATTGGTAGAGGGGAAATCAAATAAAGAAATCTCAGAAGCATTTAATATTGGTATTAGCACCGTAAAATCGCACGTCAGTTCCATTTATAATAAACTAAATATAAAGTCCAGAAAAGACATCTTGAACCTTAAATAGGAACATCCCGATTGTAAGCTATTACTTACTGATTTTTAACACCTTACGCATTTTATTATATCTTTAAGGCTACTAACTAAATATATACTATTATGAAAACAAAAACTTTTATTCTTGCCGGACTCGTAGGTGGAGTCGTCGATTGGTTACTAGGTTGGTTGTTCTATGGTATTCTATTTGCCGATACGTTTCCACAACCTCAAGAAGGCTCTAATGCCATGCTCTTTATAACTCTAGGATGCTTTTCTTATGGGTTCTTCATCTCTTATATCTACAATAGGTGGGCACAGATTACCACCTTCGCCAACGGCGCCAAAGCTGGTGCGGTCATTGGGCTTTTTATGGGTTTAATCAATATCTTCTTCGGAATGGCAGAACAAGTAGAAGTCGATTACCAGATGGTTGGTTTAGAACTCCTGATTTCAATAGTCTTAGCAACGGCAGTAGGAGCCGTAGTCGGTTTTATAAATGGAAAGATTGATTAACAAGTTGTTATTACAAATCATTTAAAGCGTTTCGACTAGGAACGCTTTTTTTATTCCATAATTTCATTCAAATTTATTATGCATGCATAGTATTTTTTATTATCTTTGGAAACCAAACTAAATTTCAATGAGAGACAAAACAATAGATTATGTGCTAAGAACCACATGGTTAGCAGTAAATAAAATGTATAACGAGGAGGCATCAAAATTCGATACTACGATGGCTACTGGTTTTGCATTACTAAGTATTGATCCAGAAAAAGGAACGCCTTCAACTTCTTTGGGACCAAAAATGGGTATGGAAGCCACAAGTCTTTCTCGTACACTCAAAACCATGGAAGAAAAGGGTTTAATTGAACGTAAACCAAATCCAGAGGATGGTCGTGGCGTATTAATCCATCTAACAGACTTCGGCAGAGAGAAAAGAGAGTATTCCAAAGAGCGCGTATTGACTTTTGATAATGCCATAAGATCCAACATAGCTTCCGAAAAAATTGAACATTTCTATGAAGTCGCCGAACTCATCAACAACATGATATCTAACAAAAAAATATACAATCAAAAAGAACACATTTTAAAATAATGAGTAAACGTAGAATAAAGAAAATTGCCATCATAGGATCCGGTATCATGGGCAGTGGTATTGCGTGTCACTTCGCAAATATTGGTGTAGATGTGCTTTTATTAGACATTGTTCCAAGAGCACTTAATGATAAAGAAAAAGCTAAAGGCTTAACACTAGATGATAAAGTGGTAAGAAATCGTTTGGTCAATGATGCCCTTAATACATCTATTAAATCTAAGCCCGCTCCACTCTATCATCCTTCCTTCAAAAATAGGATTACAACAGGTAATTTAGAAGATGATATTGCTAAAGTAGCCCATGTCGATTGGATAATGGAGGTTGTTGTTGAACGTTTAGACATCAAACAACAGGTTTTTGAAAAACTAGAAGAGCACAGAACTCCAGGAACGCTTATTACGTCGAACACTTCTGGAATCCCCATAAAATTTATGAGCGAAGGACGAAGTGAAGACTTTCAAAAACACTTTTGCGGAACACACTTCTTTAACCCTGCGCGTTACCTGAAATTATTTGAGGTTATTCCTGGACCTAAAACCGATGCTTCCGTATTAGAATTTTTAAATGGTTATGGGGAGCAATTTCTTGGAAAAACTTCTGTGATTGCTAAAGATACACCAGCATTCATTGGCAACCGTATAGGCATATTCAGCATTATGAGCTTGTTCCATACGGTGAAAGATTTGGGCTTAACTATTGAAGAAGTTGATAAATTATCAGGACCAGTGATTGGCCGTCCAAAGTCTGCTACATTTAGAACTGTGGACGTCGTAGGCCTTGATACATTGGTGCATGTGGCTAACGGTATTAGAGAAAATTGTCCAGATGACGAACGTCATGAGCTATTTCAATTACCGGATTTCATCAATACCATGATGGAAAACCAATGGTTAGGAAGTAAAACTGGTCAAGGGTTCTATAAAAAACATGTATCACCAGAAGGCAAAAAAGACATTTTATCTTTAGATCTAAATACCTTAGAATATAGAGAAAAACAGCGCGCTAAATTTGCAACGCTAGAATTGACGAAAACAATCGATAAAGTTGTAGATCGATTCGAAGTATTAGTTAAAGGCAAAGACAAAGCTGGCGAATTTTATCGTAAAACACTTTCGGCTTTGTTTGCTTATGTATCCAATCGCATTCCAGAAATAACAGATGATTTGTACAAGATTGATGACGCCATGAAAGCAGGATTTGGATGGGAACATGGCCCTTTCCAAATATGGGATGCCATTGGTGTTGAAGCTGGTATTGCCATGATGAAAGCAGAAGGCCTAGCTCCGAATGCTTGGGTTGATGATATGTTAGCTTCTGGAAATTCTTCGTTCTACACCGTTAAGGTTGGTGCCACTTACGCTTATGATATTCCTAAAAAGTCTCAAGAAAAGATTCCTGGTCAGGATAGCTTTATCATATTAGATAACATCAGAACATCTAATGAAGTATTTAAAAATTCAGGGGTAGTTATCGAAGATCTGGGTGATGGCATTTTGAACTGTGAATTCCAGTCGAAAATGAATACCATTGGCGGTGACGTTTTAGCGGGACTGAACAAAGCTGTTGATCTAGCAGAAAAAGATTTTGAAGGTTTAGTGATTGGCAACCAGGGCGCTAATTTCTCTGTTGGTGCCAATATCGGTATGATTTTTATGATGGCCGTAGAGCAGGAATACGATGAACTCAACATGGCCATTAAGTATTTCCAAGATACCATGATGCGCATGCGTTATTCTGCGATACCAACAGTTGCTGCACCCCATGGTATGTCCTTGGGTGGAGCTTGTGAACTATCAATGCATGCCGATAAAGTAGTGGCCGCAGCAGAAACTTATATAGGCCTTGTAGAATTTGGAGTCGGTGTAATTCCCGGTGGTGGAGGTTCTAAAGAAATGGCCTTAAGAGCTTCGGACACTTTTAGGAAAGGAGATGTGGAGTTAAATGTACTTCAAGACTATTTCTTAACCATAGGTATGGCAAAAGTGGCAACCTCAGCTTATGAAGCTTTTGATTTAGGCGTACTACAACAAGGAAAAGACGTTGTAGTCGTCAATAAAGACCGCCAGATAGCGACAGCAAAAGCTCACGCTAGATTAATGGCCGATGCAGGTTATACGCATCCTGTAAAGCGGAAAGACGTAAAAGTACTGGGCAAGCAAGCCTTAGGTATGTTCTTGGTAGGAACGGATGCTATGGAAGCGAGTCATTATATCAGTGAGCATGACCAAAAAATTGCCAATAAATTGGCCTATGTTATGGCAGGTGGTGATTTATCCGAACCAACTTTAGTGACGGAGCAATATCTGTTGGATTTAGAGCGTGAAGCCTTCCTATCCTTATGTACAGAACGTAAGACTTTGGAACGTATACAGCACATGTTAAAAACTGGTAAACCATTAAGAAACTAAAAAATGAAACAAGTATATATAGTAAAAGGCTACAGAACTGCTGTCGGCAAATCCAAAAAAGGAGGATTTAGATTTAAAAGGGCTGATGAATTGGCGGCAGAGACCATTCAATACCTCATGGGTAAATTACCAGATTTTGATGTTACTCGTATTGATGACGTTATTGTCGGTAATGCTATGCCAGAAGGTTCGCAAGGTCTTAATATGGCCCGTATCATTTCATTAATCGGACTAAATACGGTTGATGTACCTGGAGTGACTGTCAATCGTTTTTGCTCTTCTGGATTGGAAACTATTGCTATGGCCGTGGCAAAAATACAAGCTGGTATGGCCGATTGTATTATTGCTGGTGGGGCGGAAAGTATGAGTTCAGTACCAATGACTGGTTTTAAACCAGAATTAAACTACGATATCGTCAACTCAGGTCACGAAGATTATTACTGGGGCATGGGTAATACGGCCGAAGCCGTTGCCGAAAAATATATGGTCTCAAGAGAAGACCAAGATGAGTTTGCCTACAACTCGCACATGAAAGCATTGAAAGCTTTGGAGGAGGATCGTTTTCAAGATCAGATTGTCCCCATTGAAGTTGAAGAGACTTATGTGGATGCCCATGGCAAAAAGGCAAACCGCAAGTTTACGGTTTCTAAAGACGAAGGTCCAAGACAAGGGACGAGCAAAGAAGCCTTAGCTAAATTAAGACCTGTTTTTGCCCAAGGCGGTTCAGTAACTGCAGGTAACTCTTCGCAAACCAGTGATGGTGCGGCTTTTGTATTGGTGATGAGCGAAGATATGGTAAAAGAACTCAACCTAGAACCTGTTGCAAGATTGGTAAGCTATGCTGCTGCTGGTGTGCCACCGCGAATTATGGGTATTGGTCCTGTTGCCGCAGTGCCAAAAGCATTAAAGCAAGCCGGACTCTCACAAAATGATATTGAATTGATTGAATTAAACGAAGCCTTTGCATCACAGTCCTTAGCGGTAATGAGAGAATTAGATTTAAATCAGGACATCGTTAATGTCAATGGTGGTGCCATAGCCCTTGGTCATCCTTTGGGTTGTACAGGTGCAAAACTCTCAGTGCAACTGTTTGATGAAATGCGTAAGCGCGACATGCAAAATAAGTATGGTATGGTCACCATGTGTGTGGGTACTGGTCAAGGCGCAGCAGGGATATTTGAATTTTTAAATTAAAAAACTTAACACTATAGGAATTATGGATACTTTAGAAAAAGAAATACTTAGAGGCGGTCAATTCCTCGTCAAGGAAACCAATTGCGAGGACGTGTTTACTCCTGAAGATTTTTCAGAAGAGCAAAAAATGATGTTAGAAACCGTAAAGGAATTCGTGGATCGCGAGATCTGGCCGAACAAAGAGCGTTTCGAAAAGAAAGATTATGCCTTTACCGAAGAAATTATGCGTAAGGCAGGTGAATTAGGCTTATTGGGTATTGCTGTTCCCGCAGAATATGATGGTCTTGAAATGGGGTTCGTGTCGACCATGTTAGTTTGCGATTATATTTCTGGTGCTACAGGGTCTATTGCAACAGCCTTCGGGGCACATACTGGTATTGGTACCATGCCAATCACCTTATATGGTACTGAAGAACAAAAGCAAAAATACGTACCTGCTTTGGCCACTGGTGAAAAGTTTGGAGCCTATTGCTTGACAGAGCCTGGCGCTGGATCTGATGCCAATTCCGGAAAAACAAAAGCCGTTTTATCTGATGACGGAAAACACTATTTGATTTCTGGTCAGAAAATGTGGATTTCTAACGCCGGTTTTGCTGAAACGTTTATCGTTTTTGCGCGTATTGAAGACGATAAAAATATTACTGGATTTATCGTAGAATATGACAAAGACAATCCCAATGGTATTACTTTAGGTGAAGAAGAACACAAATTAGGGATTCACTCCTCCTCTACCCGTCAGGTGTTCTTTAACGACACCAAAGTACCTGTCGAAAATATGTTATCAGAGCGCGGTGGTGGATTCAAAATTGCGATGAATGCCCTTAACGTTGGACGTATTAAGTTAGCCGCAGCTTGCTTAGATGCTCAACGCCGTGTGATTACAGAAGCGGTTAAATATGCAAATGAGCGTGTACAGTTTAAAACGCCAATCGTAAAATTTGGAGCTATTAAGTCTAAACTTGCAGAAATGGCTACGAGTTGTTATGCTGGGGAATCGGCTTGTTATAGAGCTGCTAAAAATATAGAGGATCGTATTGCGATAAGACAATCAGAAGGAAATTCGCATCAAGAAGCCGAACTAAAAGGGGTTGAAGAATATGCCATTGAATGTTCCATTTTAAAAGTTGCCGTATCTGAAGATATTCAGAATTGCTCGGATGAAGGTATTCAAGTATTTGGTGGTATGGGCTTCTCTGCCGATACACCAATGGAAGCAGCATGGAGAGATGCTCGAATTTCTAGAATTTACGAAGGGACCAATGAAATCAACAGAATGTTAGCTGTGGGTATGCTCGTGAAGAAAGCCATGAAAGGCCATGTAGATCTCTTGGGGCCAGCTATGAAAGTTGCTGATGAATTAATGGGTATTCCGTCCTTTGACACACCTGATTATTCAGAATTATTTTCAGAAGAAAAAGCGATTATCGCCAAATTGAAAAAAGTCTTTTTGATGGTTGCTGGTTCTGCAGTTCAGAAATTTGGTCCAGATTTAGAGCAACACCAACAATTATTAATGGCGGCTTCTAATATCTTAATAGAGATTTATATGGCAGAATCGACCATTTTAAGAACCGAAAAGAATGCCAAACGTTTTGGTGAAGAGGCACAAGCCCACCAGATTGCTATGGCAAAATTATATCTATACAACGCTATTGACACCGTTACAAAAAACGCTAAGGAAGGCATTGTGAGTTTTGCCGAAGGTGATGAGCAGCGTATGATGCTTATGGGCTTAAAGCGCTTTACAAAGTATACTAACATGCCGAATGTTGTGGCACTTCGCACACAAATCGCAGATAAATTATCTGAGGAAAACGGCTATTGTTTTTAATCTAGTTTAAGTTAGAAAGCGAAAAGCCAATTCTCTCGAGAGCTATCGAGATTGAATTGGCTTTTTAATTTAACGTGAGTTCGATATTAGAATTTAAGGGTAGCTTGTTTTATCTTAATAGAATAAGAGCTTGTCACCTTGAGCATTGGTTGAGATAAAATATATTTTATTGAAAGCACCTTGCAGAGCAACTCGAAAGGTCTTTAAAGTCTAATTTCCTAATAGGTTTCGACTGCGCTCAACCTGACATAAAATATTGATTAACTGATAATCGGAATTTAAATAAAACTTTTATATCGAACTCACGATCAATAATATCGTGATGTGGCTCAATAAAACAACACCTTTTTAGAAACAGTTCCTGTATCCGTTTCAACAAGTACAATGTATGTCCCTTGTGCAGGTCGATTGTTAAATTGTATTCTGAGCTTTATTAAAGCTTCATTTAAGGTTTGAACATGAATTAATTGACCCGCTAAATTATATACGGATATTGTCTTTAATGTGACACTAAAAGGATTGTTTACTATGAGTGTGTTTATTCCATTATCGTAGTGCATCTTAAAACTATCCCTTTCATTTTCATCAATTGATAAAGTTTCTGAGTATCCTTGTGGCAATGTAAATACTAAAGCAAAACGGTCGAGATATTCTCCCGCTTCAGCATAAAACTCATAGGCATTTGCCCTTAAATTATGGTAAATTTCAAGCTCAGTATCAAATAGGTACAGACTAAATTCTTCAGAAATATTTTCCAATCCGTCGATACCTATAGTACTCATACCATCATTATGAGTGTGAAACCCCAATGGGAAGCTTGAATACTCATCTATAATATCCGTTCCCTGTATAATGAATAATTGATCTTCGATTAACCAATACATATCTTCATAATCGGTAGTGAGGTATTCACTATCGTAGCCCCAGTCGATACCAGAGCTTGCATTTTCATCTTCAGTCAGTAACAACTGCCTATGTATAGTACTAGGGGCTGTAAAACCCAATCTAATTTTACGTCTTAAATCATCTGCTAAATCCTCTTTTTCCATAGTAACTTCCGCCTCATTTATAGGGGAAGTAGCGTATAGATTTACTGCTGAGAATAAAAATATCAATAAAGAGGGATGTACAATTTTTAGTATCGAGGCATACATGAGTAGGTATATTTTATGATTCATAGGCATTCCAAACTAAATCAATATTCCCCTGCAACGCCCAAATATTCCTATTAAAGCTCATATTAGACGATAAACTTCTCGAGAATGCAAATAATATCTACGAAATGCATAGCATGAATTTAAGGTTATTACGACATTATTAGAGCGAAAAAGGGAATGCAGCTCTACTCAATACTTACATATATATAGTAAAAAAGTCTCAAGACAGGATATCTTGAGACTTTTCACTAACTAACTAAAATATGAAGATCAAAAAAATTACTCAGGATTGTTTGTCACAGCTCGTTTTAAAAGGGGCATAAAACTGAGCAGGTATTTGAACAATCCTAGACTATTCATATCGGTAAAAATATAAAAATAAACGACAAAAAGCATAATTTATTCGATGAAATACACAATTATTTAGTATTTTCTTACAAAATTCATTAAAATTGACTAAATCCAGTAGCCAAAAAACGAGATAATCATTATCTTTAAGCCATCAATCTTGCTATACCATGAAATATTATTTGTTAATCCTACTGTCCCTGCTCCTCTGCGCCTATTCCTCATCACAATCCAATACCGAAATCTTTTTATTCGATTTGAATGTGGCGAATTCTAAAATCCAAGTTACTAATGGCATAAACATTTCAAATAATGAAGGTTATGACAATCAACCTTCGTTTATGAATGAAGATTATGTACTTTTTGCTTCCACGAGAAATGGACAAACCGATATTGCGCAATATCACATCAACTATAAATCGAAGACCTTCATCAATTACACAAAAGGTGGAGAATATACACCTTTAAAGGTTCCAAAAAAATATGCGGTCTCAGCTGTTAGGTTAGATGAAGATGGTAAACAACGACTATATGCTTATAACTTAAGCAATGGTGAACCTACAGAACTCATCAAAGATTTGGTGGTGGCGTATTACACTTGGTATGACGATAATACCACTGTATCTGCTGTGATTGAAGACGAACAGTTAAACCTATTTGTTACCGATATTACCGAAGGTAAAAGCAGAAAATATGCTACCAAGGTTGGCCGTTCATTTCACAATATCCCAAATTCAAATTTGGTAAGTTTTATTTATAAGGAAAGTGGCGAGCGCTGGCAAATTCGTTCTTTAGATCCCTCGAATGGCATTACCAAACTTATCGCCAATACCATGGATGGTGTCGAGGATATCTGCTGGTTGGATGGGAGAACCTTATTATCCGGAAAAAACGGCAATCTGTACAAATTAACTTTAAAAAGAGATAATAACTGGAAAAAAATAGCCGATTTGTCGTCTTATGGCATCACTAACATTACCCGTCTTGCCATTAATTCGGATGCCACAAAACTATTGATCGCTGGTGATTTAGGATCAGACAGTTCTAATACAAAAGCGGGCACTAATTCCAATACGACTTCTGATGAATCTAACTCAGAACCTACGCTGACCGAGGCACAAGCCTCAGCAGTTGTCCAAAAGCACATAGAACCTTTTAATAAAAGGCGATTGAATGATTTCGCCAATGCTTTTGATGACAATGTGATCGTCAATCGATTTCCCAAAGATTATATGTATTCAGGCAGAAAAACATTAAGGGATAACTACCGGCAATTTTTTAGTAATAACAAAAAAGCCAATATTAAAGTATTAAACCGCATCATTTTGAAAAACAAGGTGATTGATGAGGAGTTGGTAACCATCAATAACATCACTGTTAGACAAGCAACCATTTACGATGTGGATAAAGAAGATATTAATTCTATGACCTTTATTAGAAATAGAAAGGCGACATCTAATCCAGAAATCATTATCAATAAACAGCTAGAAGCCTATAATAATAGAGATGTTGAAGAATTTGCAAAAACCTATGCTAAAGACATTAAACTCTATCTATTACCCGATAATCTGACGACAGATGGCATTACCGACTTGAAGAAACGTTACGAAGCTATGTTTAATTCTGTCCCAGATTTAAACGCCGAGATTATGAATAGAATCGTTTTAGGCAATAAAGTCATCGACAAAGAAAAGGTAACAATAAATGGAAAAATCTATTATGCCGTTGCCATTTATGAAATCAAAGATGGCTTAATTTCTAAAGTCACTTTTATCCAATAATTGAGAATGAACTTCAAAATAGATGATGATAACTACGTTAATTTATTTGGCATTGAGTTAAATACAATTCAACATCTGCTGGTTCAAATCGTTTACCTGTTTTTTGTGTCATTCATTTGGCCTCTATTCACTAAAGGTGGATTTTTCATTGGGTTTGGTATCATTATTTTACCCCTAGGTTTATCAACCTTTGTCTATTCAGAGCTCATTAAAAGCAAACGCCTTTACCGTAGTCTTTTTTACGGTGGTCTTTTAATCACAACCGCAATCTTTTGCTTTTTTATTGAAACCTCTTTTATGGGTTTTCTAATTCATTATGCAGTTTATGCATTTTTTGGATATATTCACATGAAGAAAACGTATCGAAAATGAGACAACTATTCATAACCTTCAGCTTTTTAATGGTATTTCTAATCCCACAAATAGGAAACAGTCAAGCCGAAGACGTATTAAACCACAATAACAGTTTATTCGAACAAGTTGCGCAAATAGCACCGATAAGTATTAATCCCTATACCTCAGTTTTCTTAACCTCAGCATGTTCCAAAGCAGGACTTCACAACGACTATGTAGCAACACATCCCTTTTATAATAATTGGTTTGTATTAGTTTTATTCGGGATTTTATTTCTTTTCACACTTATCGTAAGACCCGTTATGGCTACCAACCAACTCACGGGGACACTTGTAAAGGTCGATAATTGGCTAGAGAATAAAGCCGGTATCGTTATCAATGCATTAGTCATATTACTGCCAGTTTTCATTACCGAAACACCTCATGACAATGAAGTTGTTTACCAAGCTGGATTCATATCCATTACATTCAAAGCCCTACTAATACTCGTTTTATCTACTTACATACTTTTTGTAATTATGACGGTTCGGCTATTTATTGATTTCTTAATTTTCCTTTCGCCAGTGCCATTCATGGATACCGCTTTACAAATCATAAAAATTGTATTTACTGGTTTGCTGGTATTGATAAGCATCATTAGTCCAGTCACATCTGTCATGATTACGGTCATCCTGTTTTTAATATCGCTTATTGTCTTTAGACGTGTTAAACGATTAATAAATCGAGTGACTTATTTTATTATTTATCCTATTTTAAATTTATTCAGAAAAAAAGAACGTTTATTGTTCAGTAATAATGATTTTACGGTTTTAGTTTATGCGAAGAAGAAAACCTCAAAATTCAAAAAAGGAAGTCTCTTAAGATTAATTAAGCGAGACGATAAACTTTTCTTAATCAACAATAGATTCTTTTTTGGGAAAAAAGAAGAAGTCATTCAATTTAGCGATGGAGCTACCTTATCACAGTCCAATTTTCAAACGATAATTTCAGATGAACATGTGCTAATGCTCTTAAATAGATCCTATCATAAATACATCGATGATATCTCAACGCATTTAGGCATTAAAGTATTAGACAAGCTCGAGGAACCATCGAGTCCAAAACATGGTCTTCTAAACCGCATAAAACAGATGTTTAGAAAAGAAGATCTAACACAATTGAAGGACATTTAAGCACCTACATTATGAATATGAATAGATTGTTTTGCTTTGATAAGTTACTATCTCTCTATTAAAAATTTCTAAAATTGTCCACTGTGCCCCCTACTAAATCGTCTTAACTTTAGATTGTTTAAATTTATTATTATGAAAAAATTCTTGATAACTACAGTCACAGTGTTGTTGTGTGCTATCTGGGGCAATGCCCAGGATATCACTCTAGAACCCAAATTGGAAAACATCAAATGGATTGCCGGTACTTGGCACGGTGAAGCTTTTGGAGGTGTCACCGAAGAAATCTGGAGCGAACCTTCAGGAGGTTCTATGATGGCCTCCTTTAAGCTTATCAATGACGGTAAAGTGTCATTTTATGAAATTGAAGTTATCCGCGAAATTGAAAATAGCCTTGTACTCCAACTCAAACATTTTGGAAATGATTTAAAGGGATGGGAAACTAAAGATGAGACTGTTGACTTTCCATTAAAACACATAAGTAAAAACAAAGTTGTTTTTGAAGGCATGGCCTTTGAAAGAGTTTCGGATTCCGAAATGAATGTATACGTTGATATCAAAAAGGACAATAAGGTGGAAACCGTAAAATTCAATTATCATAAAAAAGCTAATACTAAAACCATCAAACAACTTATCAATGTACCATATGCTAAGAAAGCGCCTGTTATTGATGGAGCTAGTAACGAAGCCATTTGGAGAACGGCGGAATGGCTCCCAATAGACCAACTTTGGTTAGGAAACTCTTATTCTCCCGATGATTTTGAAGGCCGATACAAACTCGTTTGGACTGAGAACGCCTTGTATTTACTCGCAGAAATAAAAGATGATGTGCTATTAGACCGTACCAAGGACCCACTCAAGACTTGGTGGGACGATGATTGTTTAGAAATCTTTATTGACGAGGATAATAGTGGTGGTAATCACCAGTACAACCATAACGCCTTTGCGTATCACATCGCTTTAGATGGTAATGTGGTAGATATGTCTACCAAGAAAGAAGGTAAGCTCTATAACTCTCATGTTTTATCCAAGCGTGTTACCGTGAATGATACATCCTTATGGGAAGTTAAAATTTCGCTATTTGATGACAGCTATAGTGATGAGACCAATAATCTACCCATAAAATTGAGTGCCCATAAAAATATCGGTTTTGCTTTGGCCTACTGTGATAACGATAACAGCCAACATCGTGAAAATTTTATTGGCTCCATTGAAGTCGAAGGAGATGATAAAAATCGCGGTTGGATCGATGCCAATATTTTCGGCACACTCCTACTAAAACAATAATAATTGGTAATGATGAAGCATTCTAGAGGCCGCGTAGCAGCACTTAGCGATGGGATTTTTGCATTTGCTTCTACACTGATGGTTGTTGACATTGGGACTACCGTAGATTTAAAGCATATTAATTCACAATTACCACTTTTCATCAGTTTTGGTGTGGCATTTTTTGTGATGATGATGCTTTGGAAAGTCCATTACAATTTCTTTCAACGCACCAAGTATGTAGATAATTGGATTATCAGTGCTAATACCTTGCTTTTATTTACCATTTTATTCTATTTGTTTCCTTTAAAAACCCTAATTAATTCCATTACACAACAAATTGGCATGACCAAAGACGACTTAGCACAATTGTTTATACTTTATGGAGTTGGATTTGTACTTGTATTTGCTGCATATGCTTTTTTGTATTGGAGAGCTTTTAAAAAAGATGATAGAAATCAAAACCCACTAAAGCTCAAGTTTTATTACAAGCACTTTCTGATTTTCGTAACCATCGGAATTATCTCGGTTATACTTTCTGTCTTTCAAATCGGAATGCAAATCGGATTCCCAGGATTTGTCTATGCTTTTCTCGGTCCCATATGCTATTATAATGGAGCTTTGTTCAGAAAGAAACATCCTGACGTATTTCCATAGATATTAACAGTATTTTAGAAGAACAAAAAACTAAAATTGTAACTTTATAACAATTCTTTGTTTATCATAAAATTATAGTTGATGCATGCTAAAAATCTTAAATCTTTAATCCCTGAGCTATTCTTAATGGCCTCTGTCATATACTACTGGACCTTAACCCCAAATCTTTTTAATCCTTTTGCCATTGGATTACTTGGTATTCTTATTTATCAGGTCATTCGTAAGGGAGCAACTCTTGGCCTAATCATTTCTGCCATATTTATTGCATTGACCTTATTTATGGTATTGGCACTGATTTCTGAATTATCCGAATTCGAAGTGGTTAATCAAAACTATAAAAACCTTATCATTTTCGGTTCGCTATATCTGGGAGTCAACCTAATTTTAGGAGGTATTATGTTCGTTAAGTACCTCAAATTAAAAATCAACTAAAACGTGAAACGGAAGTTGTTCATAATATTTGCTTTGGTCTGCACCAATGTCCATCCGCAATTGCTTCAAGACAAGTCCAACTTTACCAGAGCGGATACCTTAAGAGGTAGTATTACCCCAGAGCGCGAATGGTGGGATCTCAACTATTACGATCTCAATATCAAAGTTCAACCCGATAAAAAATATATCTCAGGTTATAACATTATACGTTACAAGGTATTAAAATCGCATGATGTTCTACAGGTTGATTTGCAAGAGCCTTTAGAAGTAGCTGTGTTTTCTCAAGATAATGAAGCATTAGATTATAATAAAATTGGCTCAGCTTATTTTGTTTTTCTCAAAAAGAAGCAGGTCCCAGGAGACTATAACGAATTATATGTGCAATATGCAGGTAAACCCAAAGAGGCTGAACGCGCACCTTGGGATGGTGGCTTTTCTTGGGACAAAGACAAAAATGGAAAACATTTTATTGCAACCTCTTGCCAAGGTTTGGGTGCCAGTGTCTGGTGGCCAAACAAAGACCATATGTATGACGAAGTAGACAGTATGCGCATCGCTATAGATGTTCCCAAAGATTTAATTGCTGTTGCCAATGGTCGACTGCGTGAAACTTACGACTACGAATTTGGAGACTATAAACTATTCGAGTGGTTTGTGAGCAACCCCATTAACAACTATGGCGTTAATGTGAATATTGGGGATTATGTGAATTTCTCCGAGGTCTATAAAGGAGAACAGGGGAATTTAGACATGGATTATTGGGTCTTGTCCTATAATCTAGATAAGGCCAAAATACAATTTAAAGACGCTCCAAAAATGATGAAGGCTTTTGAGCATTGGTTTGGTCCCTATCCTTTTTATGAAGACAGTTTTAAACTGGTCGAAGTGCCTTATTTAGGTATGGAACACCAAAGCTCAATAACATACGGAAATGGTTATCAAAATGGCTATTTAGGCAATGATTTATCAGGAACAGGTTGGGGTTTGAAATTTGATTTTATCATCATTCATGAAGCAGGTCATGAATGGTTTGCCAATAGTATCACCAATAAGGATATTGCCGATATGTGGATTCACGAGAGTTTTACCAATTATTCTGAAAATCTATTTTTAGATTACTATTATGGTAAAGAAGCTTCTGCGGATTATGTAATAGGTTGCAGAAAAAGAATTCAAAATGATAAACCAATTATTGGCCCCTATGATGTTAATAAAGAGGGCTCTGGCGATATGTATTATAAAGGTGCCAATATGCTACACACCTTGCGCCAGCTTATTGGAGATGATGATTTATGGCGACAAATTCTTAGAGGGTTAAATACTGAGTTTTACCACCAAACGGTCACCACCAAGCAGATTGAAGACTATTTGAGTGAAAAGACCAAAAAAAACCTGACCGCTTTTTTTAACCAATACCTAAGGGATGTTCGTATTCCCACACTTGAATATAAGATTGAAAATGCTGAGCTTAAGTTTCGCTATATCGATATTGTCAAAGGTTTTGATATGCCTATTGAAGTGGAACTTAATGGAAAAACCGAATGGCTATTTCCTAGCTCTGAATGGAAGACAAAACCTATTAAAGGAACTGATTTTAAAGTAGATCGCGATTATTATATCTATTCGAAAAAAGTAAATTAATGTGGAAAACACCCCCTAAAGTCCCCTCAAGGGGACAACTTTATAAGTTACTTTGCGACTATTGTCCCCTTGAGGGGACTTTAGGGGTGTAACCGTTATAAACCAGATACATTGTTTCAAATCTAATAAAATTTGCTATGGAATTTCCAGAACTTTATTTTGAACGTGATACCGATTGGTACGATTGGCTATTACAGAACCATGATAAGCATAAAGCCGTGTATCTTATTTTTTACAAGCTGGAGACGGGCATGCCAACCATGCGCTGGGAAGAGGCTGTAAGAGTAGCCCTGTGTTTTGGTTGGATCGACTCTACCGTAAAGAGTTTAGGCAATGGTAAACGCAGACAATACTTCAGCCCTCGCAACCCCAAAAGTTCGTGGAGTGCACTCAATAAAAAATACATCACTGAGCTTGAAGCACAAGGCTTAATTCAAGAGGCAGGTTATAAAATGATTGAGTTGGCCAAAGATACAGGGAAATGGACCGAAATGGATGATGTAGAAAATGGAGTCATTCCCGAAGATCTGCAATTGGCTTTCGACAACAATGAACGTGCTTTTGAAAACTATACGAATTTTGCGAAAGGCTATAGAAAAAGTTATCTGTCCTGGCTTAATAGTGCAAAGCGAGAAGCCACAAGACAAAAACGAATAGAAGAAATCATTAGGCTCTGTAATGCCAATATTAAAACTAGGGGTAATTGGTAATTAAAACATCAGCTTTTTGATGTTGTCCATATACCCTCTGCTCACCCTTACAACATCGCCATTTTTCATAGTCACATCATAGCTTTTTGTGTACTTGTTAAGCTCCTTTACGGCATTGAGATTAATAATTGAGGACCGATGCACCCTTATAAAAATGGCACCATCCAATTTCTCTTCTAAGGTAGAAATCCCGTAATTGCTCACATAGGTCTTAGACGCAGTAACCAACTTGGAATAATCCCCATAGGCTTCGATTCTAATGACATCTTTTAGAGCTACAGTCACTAACTTATTTTGCGTTTGCACCAAAATACGCTCTGGAAATTTTGGCGTATCCATCAACAGGCTCTCAGCAAGAGGCCTTGCTTTATTCTGATCTATATTTTGTTGTAACCTGTCTACAGCAAGCTTAAATCGATCCTTGGTGTAGGGCTTTAGTAAATAATCGACAGCATGGACTTCAAAGGCTTTTAAAGCGTATTGGTCATAGGCTGTAGAAAATATAATTTGTGGTAACTCCTCGAGATGTGTTAATACATCAAAACCTGTCATTCCGGGCATTTGTATATCAAGAAATACCAGATCTGGCTTAAATTCATTGATGATTTTAACGGCATCTACTCCATTGTTAGCCTCGCCTAACAAAATCAATTCAGAATAATCTTCTAAGTATTCTTTTATGAGCTGTCTTCCTGCAGCTTCATCATCTACTATAATGACTTTTCTCATATAGCAAATGAAATTTTTAATCCTTTTGGCATATTATCCGATAGGTTAAGCCGACTCTGATACATTTTTTCCAGTCGCAATTTTGTATTGGTTAAACCTATGCCCTTATCAAAAACAGCCTCTTTATCTTTAACTCCTATACCTGTATCCGAGATCTCAAAATGTAGCTTCTCATTCTTTTTAAATATGTTAATAGAGATTTTACCTCCCTCAATTAAGGATGACAAACCGTGTTTTATAGAATTCTCAATTAAGGGCTGAAGTAGCATTGGTGGAATCATTTCACTCATTAAATGCTTTTCAACACTAACCTCAACCTCCAAACGTTCTTGAAAACGTTCTTTTTCCAAGTCGAGATATTTATTGACAAATTCCAATTCTTCACTTAATGGTACTTTCTCTACCTGAGACGCTTTGAGCTGATAGCGAAACAAATCGGAAAGCTCTGCGATTAAATGTCGTGTCTTTTCATTCTTTGGTGGTACCGATGCACTAATGGTATTGAATATGTTGTATAAAAAATGTGGGTTAAGCTGGGCCTTTAAAGCGGATAATTCACTCTTAAGAGCAACTGTTCGCAGTTCGCCCTCCAAACGTATTTTTTGTTGATTTTCTATATAGTAGTTATAAGAATGAATAATACCAAATTGAAGGGCATAAAACAAGGCGGGTATGTAAATATCCCAGGCACTGGCAGGACCGCGTAAATGTCCGAACCCAACTAATTCGCAAGCAAAGTAATATAACTGTTGCCATATAATAACAAATAATGGTAATAATACAAGATGTAATATTATTTTCTTAGTGTAGGTCCATTTTTTGAGTTTTCTAATCAATAACCACCAAATCGGATAGGTAAGAATAGCCTTTATAATGTAATCCAGTCCAACTGAATTCATAAACTCGGCGAAGTCTAATATGGCTCTTTCTCCTTCATTCCACGATCTGCTATTTACAGTTATCGCGACATGATAAGCAAAAGCCCAAAATAGATAGAAAACAGCAAAAATAGCTAACTCTTCTATCTTAATGCCTAGAAGGCGTTTTTTAAAAAATGGTGTTTTAGTGTCCATAGTTTTGTTTTCGACAAATTTAAAGTTAGCATATTTTTTTATGATACTCTAATCGACGAGTGGGCCTATAGACAGTTAAATGGTCCTTCCCACTCATCGCCTTATAGGGCGACTCGTCATTTACGACGTGTTTCTTTTTGACTTCCTTAAGACATTTGAACCATCAAACCAACTCACCTGCGCTTAGGCTATGGTGAATAAAAATCAAAAAGCGAACATAAATTTTACAACATGAAAACTATTATTCAATTAACAGTATTATTATTATTTACAGCTTTGACTATACAGGGGCAATCCAACCTCTCCGGTCTTGTAGTTGATGAGGAACTACAGCCCGTTTCTGCCGCTATAGTATCCGTTTTAAGCGCAGATAAATCGACCTTTATTAAAGCCGCTGTTACCGAAGATGACGGTAAATTTTTAATCAAGAATTTATCATCAGGAGACTATACATTGATGGTGACAAGTCTAGGCTTTGAAGATTACACCTCCCAAAAATTTACGCACTCAAGCAGTCCTAAGGACTTTGGGGTCATTAAACTAAGTCCTGCCGCCGAAACCCTAGACGAAGTGGTTGTAGAAGCCGAAAAGCCTATGGTGCAGGTCATGGCCGATAAAACTGTTTTTAATGTACAGAACACTATCAATGCAGCTGGGGATTCCGGATTTGAATTGTTGCGAAAAGCCCCCGGGATTATTATAGATAACAACGATAGTATTATTGTTGAAGGCAAAACCGGAGTGCTCATTTATATCGATGATAAACCTTCGGTTTTAAGAGGTGAAGACTTAATCAATTATCTCAAAAGTATACAGTCTAGTGATATAGAAGCTATAGAGATTATTACACAACCCTCTTCAAAATACGATGCTGAAGGCAATGCCGGCATCATCAATATAAAGTTTAAACGCGACAAAAGCCTTGGGACTAATGGTACCGTTGCCTCTGGCATAACTTATGGTGAATTTGCTCGTGTAAACAGCTCGGTATCCTTTAATAGTAGAAGCAAAAAAACCAATTTTTATGGGACATTTAGCAATCGATTCGGAGAAAGTCTAAGCTTTATCAATTTATACAGACAACAAAATAACACCATTTTCGATGCGCGATCAGAAACCATTTCTGACAATATAAATACTAATGCAAGGTTCGGTTTTGACTGGTATGCCGATAAGAAATCGACTTTCGGAGTTATTGTATCCGGCAACTTTTCTAACAATGATTCCTTCGCAAATTCTAGAACACCTATCATCCCTGGAGGCACTACCAATCCAGATCAAGTCTTAGTTGCTGGTAGTGATGTTCAAAGCGATGTATCTAATCTCTATGCAAATATCAACTACGGGTATAAGGGGGATAATGACAGTGCCATTAATGTCGATGTCGATTACGGACGTTACACTAGAGATCGCGAAAACTTCCAACCTAACCAATACTTTAACGGTGACGAAACGCAACTCATTAGCGAGACGATTAATTTTATGGTCACCCCGATAGAGATCGATCTCTTCACTGCTAAAGTTGATTATGAAAAGAAGGTTTTAAAAGGAAAACTGAGCTTTGGAGGTAAGTTCTCAAAAGTTGTAACCGATAACCAATTCGATTTTTATGATCGTATTAATGGCCAGGACATTTTAAGCGAAGAACGCTCTAATGATTTTGAATATGACGAAAACGTCAATGCGTTATACTTTAACTATAGCCGTCAGTTCAAAAAATGGAATCTTCAGTTTGGATTACGTATGGAAAACACGCAATCTGATGGTATTCTAACGAGCTTTCAAGAAGACCAAAATGACCGTGTGAAGCGCAATTACACCGATTGGTTCCCTAGCGGTGGTGTTACTTATCAAATGAATCAGAAGAACTCATTTGCCCTGACATACAGTAGACGTATTCAAAGACCCAATTATGCAAGCTTAAATCCCTTTGAATACAAAATTGATGAATTATCCTTCAGTAAAGGAAATCCATTTCTTCAACCACAATATACGGACAACATAAAACTGTCGCACACCTTTAATTATAGACTTACTACCTCATTGAGTTATAGTTTCGTAAAAGATTTTTTTGCTCGCATTACAGAAGCTGTGGGCGATGATCAAAATTTCTTAATTACCAGAAATGTGGCTAACCAAAAAGTGATTAACCTAGGAGTGAGCTATCCTACAAGCTTTACAAACTGGTGGAGTGTTTATCTAAGTGTTAATGCTTATAGAAGCATCTATGAAGCTACAAATCCCGATTTTAATGAGATTTCGCAAAATACCTTGAGCCTTTATGCGCAAAACACCTTTAAACTTCCGAAAGGGTTTAGAGCGGAGTTATCAGGCTGGTATAGTTCCCCATCGGTTTGGGGTGGCACCTATGAAACCAGTAGCATAGGATCACTAAACATTGCTATACAAAAGCGTTTTTTTGATGATAAGCTTATCGCGCGATTGTCCTTTAATGATATCTTATTTACCTCTCCATGGGAAGGTGTCACAGAATTTGGCAATCTCATTATCAACGGTGATGGTGGCAGTGATAGTCGACAAGTGCGCTTTAACCTGACCTATAATTTTGGCCGCAACGAAATTAAAAAAGCTAGAAAGCGAGACACAGGCCTAGAAGATGAAAAAAACAGAATCAGTGGATAAAAAAAACAACCTTATGAAAGCAACTCTTATAAATACCCTTATTATTATAAATCTGATATGTTTTGGTCTTGTTAGCGGACAAGCCGATAAGAGGGTTAGTTTTAAAACCTCAGAGATTACAACGCACAAAATCTCCAAAGATCAGGACTTTACTTTCGGTTATCTGGAAGTTCCCGAAAATAGGTCTAATCCCAATAGTAACACCATTGAGATTCCTGTTTACATTTTTAAAAGTCGAAACCCTAACCCCCAACCAGATCCTATTATTTATACAGTGGGTGGTCCAGGCTATTCAACAATGCCATCAGCACAATACATGAAGTACTACCAGTACTTAGACGATAGGGATTTTATTCTGGTTGAACAACGCGGTAATTATTATGCAAAACCGCACTTGGACTGTCCAGAATGGGCCGAAGCCCTATTTCAGTCAAACCTTCCTGAGAATTATTCAAAAGATTCTAAAACATTATTCAACAATGCCGCAAAAAAATGTAAGGAACGTTTAGAAAATAAAGGCATTGATTTAAATGGTTATAACACTAACGAAATTGCAGCGGACATCAATGATTTAGTGGAAGCTTTAAATATTGAACAATACAACTTACTGACTGTATCCTACAGTACCAAAATTGCCCAAGTCCTTTTAAGGGATTATCCCGAGCGCATTAGAAGCGTGGTCATGGATTCACCTTTGCCTTTAGAGGTTAATTATGATGAAGAAAGTGTTGGAAATTTATTAGAAACCGTAAAAATTGTTTTAGAGGATTGTGCTCAAGATTCAAATTGCAATAAGCGTTTCCCAAATCTAAAAACACGCTTCTTTAATTACTTAAGAGATAAAACCAAAAATCCACTGAGCCTTAACATTGAAAATCCTAATGATGGAACCATGGAAACCTTTTACTTAGAAGGTTCAGACTTGATTAATATATTTAGTTTATCATCTACAAGTGACATACCAAATATTCCAAGTGAAATTAATAAGATTCTAGAAGGTGATTTAAGTGCAATATCCTCTTATTTGCAATCATTATTAAACCAAACACCTAGAGGTGCCTCAGCTAGAGGAATGCGATTATCGGTTTGGTGTGCTGAAGAGTATCCATTCAATTCCCAAGAAACAATTACTGAGGAAACCAATCGCTATCCCGAAGTTACTGGACTATCCCCTGCTATACCAGAAGCTTCCGTATGTAATATTTGGGGCGTTAAAAGAGTATCAGATATCGAAAACAAAGCTATTAAAACAGACATTCCTGTATTACTAATTAGTGGTGAATATGATGAAGTGACACCTGTAAAATGGGCACAAGGGATGTTGCCAAATTTTAAAAATGGGTATCACATCATTTTTAAAGGTTGGAAACACACCCCAACCACCTATTGGGATAATCCCTGTGGTATGGAAGTCGCTAATAACTTCTTCAAAAATCCTAATACAAAGCCTAGCCCTCAATGTTTTAAAACCATTAAAACACCAAAATTTAAAACCAATTAAATCTTAGAATTATGAAAATTAAAATAAACCTTTTGCTTATAGCTTTCATAACCTGTGCCACTTATGCGCAAAAGACTTACTTAAAAGTCACTAAAAGTAATGACGCATACGACTATGAATTGTATCCGCCAGGCACAAAATTTGAATTAAAGAACAAACATGGGTATATCATATTTAAAAACAGTGATGACCCAGGATCTATCGAAATTACGGAGAAGCACACGCTTTACGTATATCCCTCATGGAAAGATGAACCCACCATTTATAAGCTTACCGAAGGACGTGTTGAGAAACTACTCACTCATAGATTTACTGATTCTAATACCAACATAGACGCAACAAGTGCATCTAGCAACGGGGTTACAGCAACCTCTAAAGTTACCGAGTCCGAAACCATCGAAGGTCAAAAGAACTTAGAATTTACCTTGAGTAATGGCATCACCTTTGCCTATACAGATGGGATATACAGTGCCACCTTGGGAGAAAAGATTCTAAGTATAAAATACAAATACCTTGTATATAGTGATTTGGGAGTCCTTAAACTCAGTTTCAATGCGACTACTGGAAAAGTTTGGTGGGTTTTTGAGCCTACAAAAGAATAATTTATAAAAACACAAGAACAATGAAAACCGAATTAAAATTAAGTCTATTGGTAATTGCAATAATCATTAGCAGCATAGCTAATGCACAAAGCAGATACCTTAAAATAACACTCAGCGAGGAAACATCTGAAAATGTCAGTTTTCCGCCTGGCACTAAGTTTGATCTCAAAAACGGGAACGACGAATTAGTGTACAGTAATGAAGATTCTACCAATGAATTTATCATAACAGAAAAGCATAAGCTCACTGTTTATCCGAATTGGAAAGCAAGTCCAGATGTATTTCACATCACCAATGGTAAGGTGGAACAAATCGATACTAAACGTTTTGGAGTGCGCTCAATGCCAAAAAAGGAAAAGCGCAAATCCAAAACATATATCTACAAAAGCGATAAGTATACTAAGGGTCTTAACATGAAAAAGACGCTAGAGGTCTCTGAGGTCAATCCAGAATTATATAATGCTACTTTTGAGTTTAGCAATGGTATAGTTGCCACTTATAAGGATGGTGAATTCACGGCGAAGTTGGATGGTGAAGCTCTTATTGTTGGTTATAAATATTTCATCTATTCCGAATTCGGGGTCATCAAACTTAGTTTTAGACCTTCAAATGGTGAGACTTGGTGGATTTTTGAACCTGTAAAAGAATAAGCTATAAAAACAACATAACGATGAAAACGATTTTAATTTACGTAACTACATTCCTGGCTCTTATATGCCTCAATCCCGATACTAATAACGATTTATCTGGTAAGTGGACCATTGATTTAAGACCGACACCTGACGCTGACGGGTATTACCAGACGTTTGAAATAACTGATGTAGACGATAAAACTTTCAAAGGTACCTTTTACGGAAGCTCCATTGAAAACGCCCAACTAAACAGAAATTGGGAAAAACTATTCTTTGCATTCACAACTAAAGATAGCACTAATACCTATTACCACTCGGGTTATATGTTGAACGGAAAAATCTATGGGATTTCCTATTGTCCCAATAGAGAATTAACGGCACCTTGGACTGGAATTAAAAAGAAAGATTGAACCTAAACAAGCCCTTCCGAAAAGCCCTTTTCACAGTCATTTCGAGCGTAGTCGAGAAATTTAAAACTCTAGCTCTGAATACATTTCGACTTTAGCCTGTCTTGAGCGAAGTCGAAAGGCTCAATATGACATTTTGATATATTTTATGCTTTTCTAACGGCCCCTTTTTTATAAGCCACTTATATAACTACCATAAGGATCTTTGATCTGTAATCCTTCAGAATAGCGATATTTACTTAACTTCTTATACTGTACCAGTCCCCAAAGCACAAACTCTTTTTCAAAATATACATCCCTAGGATCAATGTCAGGTTGATGTTCCGCTATCAAATTGCTTAGAGGTGTGACTTCATCCAATTGTGCTTGGTATTGCGCATCATTAAAATCGTCTAACAACTCAAAACCTTCACCATTAAAAAACCATGATACGATAGCGTCATAAGGCGTTTCTTCATCTTGCTTCTCTAGCTTTTCAATTTTGGGAAAGTATCTAGGGAATAGGGTTTTTATGGCTTCGTCAATTAAGGTATTGGCCACAAAATCCGCGCCTTCTTGTTCCCCTTCGTAAACCAACTCTACTTTACCAGTAATAGCGGGTATCACACCAATAAAATCGGATAAACGCACAGTGGTGGTATCATCGCCAGATAATAAGGCACGACGCTCAGCTGTACTCAATAGATTCTCAAAAGCTGTAATGCTCATCCGTGCACTTACTCCACTCTTTACATCAACATACTCGCTCTCGCGCGCCTCAAAACTCACTTGTTCTAAAAGCTCCTTGGCCAATTCTGGCACATAAACCGAAGACGTTTGGCGTTGGTCTAATTTTGCTTCCTGAGCTGTTATGGTCTGCGCAATCTCAATATTGGCTGGATAATGCGTTAAAATCTGCGAACCTATTCTATCTTTCAAAGGCGTCACAATACTGCCACGATTGGTATAGTCTTCAGGATTGGCGGTAAAGACAAACTGCATATCCAAGGGTAATCGCAATTTAAATCCTCTAATCTGGATGTCCCCTTCTTGCAAAATGTTGAATAGGGCCACCTGAATCCTCGCTTGTAAATCAGGCAACTCGTTGATTACAAATATGCAACGGTTGGCACGAGGAATCATTCCATAATGAATCACGCGATCATCGGCATAACTCAATTTTAAATTCGCTGCTTTTATGGGATCAACATCACCAATAATATCTGCAACCGTAACATCGGGTGTGGCCAATTTCTCTGCAAAATGTTCATCGCGATGCAACCAAGTAACCGGTGTATCATCTCCTTTTTCGGCGATGAGTTCAACGGCATATCTAGAAATAGGATTTAAAGGGTCATCGTTTATCTCCGAACCTTCAACCACTGGAATATATTCGTCCAAAAGATTAACCATCATACGTGCTAAACGTGTCTTGGCTTGACCTCGAAGCCCCAACAAATTAATATTATGCCTAGACAAAATAGCCCGCTCCAATTCAGGAATCACGGTATGCTCATAGCCATGAATGCCTTCAAAGGTGATCACCTTATTTTTTATATTTTCAATTAAGTTATCCCTCAACTCATCCTTTATGGATTTTGATTGATAACCTGCTTCTTTTAGTTCTCCTAATGTTTTTATGTTCTTCATTTTCTAGCTTTTGGCCATTGGCTTTTAGCTATTAGCAGCAGAAGCTCGATTTATATAAGCTAATGGCTAACTCCTAAAGGCTAACAGCTAATAATTACCCTTTAATTCTTCGTTTTCTATTGTTTTCGTAGTCTTCAAAAATCATTTCACCCAAACCTTTTAATCCCGTATAAAATGCCTTGCCTCTATTGGCCTGCGTAAACTCTCTTATAAATCGCATTAAATAAGGATCCTCAGCAATCATAAAGGTCGTTATAGGGATGTGCAAACGTCGGGCTTGTTGGGCCATGGCATAGCACTTATTGGTGATATACGGATCCAAACCATTACTGTTTTTGTAATACTGCCCATCTGGTAATCGCAAACAACTCGGTTTGCCATCGGTAATCATAAAGATCTGTTTATTGGTATTGCGCTTTCTCCGCAACATATCCATAGCTAATTGCAAACCTGCGACCGTATTGGTATGATAAGGCCCCACTTTTAAATAGGGTAAATCCTTAATTTTTATGGGCCATGCGTCGTTGCCAAACACTAAAATATCTAAACTATCTTTGGGATACCGCGTTGTAATCAATTCCGATAGTGCCATAGCCACTTTTTTCGCGGGTGTGATACGGTCTTCACCATACAGAATCATACTATGGCTGATATCTATCATCAATACCGTACTCATCTGGCTTTTGTGAAGTGTTTCCTCAACGACTAAATCATCTTCGGTCAGATTGAAATCTCCAACGCCATGATTGATTTGGGCATTACGAAGACTCTCTGTGATAGATACTTTTTCTAAAGCATCACCAAACTGGTAGGCTCTAAAATCGCCCGTGTGTTCATCACCTAATCCAACCCCTTTACTTTTATGATTACCCGACCCACTTTTTTTTATTTTACCAAAAATATGGTCTAGGGCTTGCTTTCTTATGGCGCGTTCGGTTTTGGCTGTAATGGTAGTCTTGCCTTTACCTTGGCCATCTCCAGTAGGATCGATTTCTTCGCGTATATAGCCCTTGTTTTTTAGGTCTTCTATAAAATCATCAATGGTATAGTCTGGTGTGGTTAAGTTATACTCGTTATCCAATTGCCTTAACCAGTCGATGGCTTCGTCAAAATCACCGGACGTATAAGTTATGAGCTCCTTGAAAATCTCAAAGAGCTTATCAAATGGTGATTGATGAGGTGCTTCGTAGGTCTTAAATACAAAACCCGATCTATTTATTTTCTCTTTCATCTATGTAAAAATAAGGCTTTTTCGCCTTGCGTTCAAAGTGCACTTATATTCTAACATTTTATTAACTTTACTTAAAAAATTAGAGCTTTATGGCCAAAAAGAGGATTAATTGGAGTACAGAAAAAATAATGAGTACTTCGGCTTTATTTATTAGTGTTATTTCATTGATTGCCTTGCTTTACCAATCATATCTGGCCAGAGAAGATAACAAACTGACACAAAAACAACAGAGCGCCAGTGTTTTACCTTATTTACAATTTGAGAATATCTATAACGTTCGTGCATTTAGCATACATCTTGTCAATAAAGGAGTGGGACCAGCATTTATAAAGCGTGTTTCTTTTTCTATAAATGATAGCATTCAATTTGATAATTCAACAAGTGCTTTATTACACCTTATGAAAGAGAAAGTTAGTAAGGGAGATTCCATAAATTACAGTGGATCTATGACTATTACAAAAAATACCGTAATCCAACCTTCGGAAAACATTCGGGTTTTTGAAGTTTCTTCTAAAAGTAATGGTGATGTCTCAGGGGTTAAAAATTTTAAAAACCATATCAATAAGACACCTCCTTCTTTTTCTATCGTATATGAAGATGTCTATGGTAATCAGTGGGAACTGTCCAATAAAGAAAATAAAAATGACTTTCAATTCTTGACCCCTTCTAAAGTCAATGAATAAATGATGGCTCTATTCTGATTAGTGTATTTAGATGCCCATGCTCCCTTATAATTATTTAAAATGAGACGGTTTTAATTCAAAAAACAAGGTGTTTTACACCTTAACAACACATTAAGATTTCTGTAGTTTCTTTTCCTTAACTTTAGGCTTCATTTAACTAACCTTAAAATAATGAGAAGATACCTATCTCTGCTATTCCTTATTGGCATAGCCACAATTTCTGCACAAGAATTTTCAATAGACATGGTCAAAAACATGGCGCCTCGCAATATTGGCCCTGGAGGCATGTCTGGCCGCGTTACAGCTATTGATGTTGTCCTTGACAACCCTGATATTATGTACGTAGGTACGGCTTCGGGTGGTCTATGGAAATCTACTTCAGGAGGTATTAAATGGGAACCAATTTTCGACAAAGAGTTAACAGCGTCCATTGGCGCAGTTGAAATTCAGCAATCCAATCCTAGTGTGATTTGGGTGGGTACCGGTGAAGGCAATCCACGTAATTCATTAAACGGCGGTTATGGCATCTATAAATCTTTAGATGGTGGTAAAAATTGGATAGCTATGGGACTTGAGAAAACCAGACATATCCATAGAATCATCGTTGATCCCACTAATCCTGATGTGGTTTATGTTGGAGCCATTGGTTCGCCTTGGGGAGAGCATCCCGAACGCGGTGTTTTTAAAACCACCGATGGAGGTAAAACCTGGAACAAGATCCTTTTTGCCAACAACAAAACTGGAGTCGCCGATTTGGTGATGGACCCTGGCAATCCCAATAAACTCATTGCAGCGCTTTGGGAACACAAACGTGATCCTTGGTTCTTTAATTCGGGTGGTGAAGGTTCTGGGCTTCACATAACGCATGATGGAGGAAAAACTTGGAAAAAAATAACGGACGACGATGGATTGCCCAAGGGTAATTTAGGTCGTATAGGTATAGCGATAGCACCAGGAAAACCGAATATCGTTTACGCCTTGGTAGAGGCTAAAAAAAACGCGCTATACAAAAGCACGGATGGTGGATTTAAATGGAAAAAAATAAATGATAAAAATGATATCGGTAATCGCCCGTTTTATTATTCAGAGATTTATGTAGACCCTCAAAATGAAAATAGAGTATATTCCATTTATACTTACGTTAATGTTTCAGAAGACGGTGGTAAAAATTTCGAACAATTGATGCCTGCCTATGGCGTAAGCAACGGTGTGCACCCCGACCATCACGCTTGGTGGATACATCCAGAAAATGGACAGTTTATGATCGATGGAAATGATGGGGGGATGAATATCACCAAGGATGGTGGTAAAACTTGGCGTTTTATTGGCAATTTACCAGTCGCCCAATTCTATCATATCGCTATTGACAATGAGTTTCCTTATAACGTATATGGCGGTATGCAAGACAATGGCTCTTGGCGAGGACCTGCCTATGTATGGCGTTCTCAAGGAATACGAAACAGCTATTGGCAAGAAATAAGTTTTGGAGATGGTTTTGATGTCGTCCCAGACCGAGACGATTCTCGCTATGGTTGGTCTATGAGCCAACAAGGCTATGTGAGTCGATACGACTGGCAAACTGGAAATAATTACGGGGTAAGACCGACACATCCCGATCCGGATGTAAGATTACGATTCAACTGGAACTCAGCCATAAATATTGATCCATTTGATAACAGTACTATTTATTTTGGCAGTCAATTTGTACACAAATCGACCGATAAGGGTGAAACATGGACCGTGATTTCCCCTGACTTATCTACCAACGATCCTGAAAAACAAAAACAATCCGAAAGTGGCGGATTGACCATGGATGCCACCGGTGCCGAGAACCACTGTACCATTTTGGTGATCGAGCCTTCGGTATTAGAAAAAGATATGCTCTGGGCCGGCACAGATGATGGTCGTGTGCATTATACAATAGATGGCGGCAACAATTGGACTGAGGTCACCAAAAACATTAAAGGCCTACCCAAAGGTAGTTGGATAGCACAGATTAAAGCATCAACCAAAAATAAGGGAGAAGCATTATTGATTGCTAACGATTACAGACGTTTTAACTATGAGCCCTATGCCTTTAGAACCAAAAACTATGGTAAGACTTGGGAACGTATTGTAGATGGAAATGATGTACAAAGTTACACACTGTCTATTGTTGAAGATTTGATGGAACCCAACTTATTGTTTTTAGGGACCGATGATGGATTGTATATTTCTATAAATGCCGGTGAAAATTGGACAAAATGGACCGAAGGTTTCCCTACAACTTCTGTGAAGGACTTGGTGATTCACCCTAGGGAACATGACTTGATTATAGGAACTTTTGGACGTGCCGCTTGGGTTTTGGATGATATTCGTCCACTACGTGAAATGGCCAAAGACAAGTCAGTGATGACCTCAACTATTAAGTTATTTGATCCACCAACAGCCTATCAGGCGGCATACCAACAACCCACGGGAAGTCGTTTTGGCGGTGATGCCCTTTACAATGGTGAGAATCGTGATTATGGCGCTACTTTCACTTATCTTTTTAATAAAAAAGAGCAGCCAAAGAAGGATGACGCTTCAACTGCGCTCAGCGACCAAAAGGAGAATGTCATTCAGAGCGATAGCGAAGAATCTGGTGACAAAAATGTTGTCAAGTGGGATTCATTAACGTTAAAACTGTACGATGGAAACCGTTTGATTAGAACTTTAAAACGTAAAGCGCCTAAGGAAAATGGTATGCAAAAATGGTCATGGTATATGAATGAAGCTGGCGTGAATTATCCATCGCGCACCATTAGAAAACGAACCAGAGAACCTGGAGGCGTTGATGTTAAGCCAGGAACTTACAAAGCCGTTTTACACTATGGCGACTTAACTTCGGAAACAACTATAAACGTTGCATCTGACCCAAGGCTCGGCGTTTCGCAAAAAAACATTAACGAAGTTTATACCGCTGCTAAGCAACTGGAAAAACTACAGCAGGCCGCTGCTGACGCCGTAAAACAGCTAGTTGAGAGTAAAAACATTGCTGAGAACTACAAAAAAGAGCTCACTAAACTGGATAAAGATGAGTTGAAAGACCAAATCAAGCTCTCAAAAGAAACGGTGAAAGCTATTGATAGTCTTATAGATCAATATTTAGGTAAAGTGGATAAACGTCAAGGGATCACCAGAAATCCAGAAGTGACACCAATGCAGCGTCTAGGTTTAGCTAGAAGTTATGTTAACAATAGCCAAACAGGGCTAACGGCAACCGAAACCACGCTTATAAAGCACACCAAAAATGCCTTAAACAATGTATTTGAAGCTACTAATACTTTCTTCAATACCACTTGGAAAGACTATCAAACGCAAATGCGTGAGCTTCAAATCGATCCATTTAAAGAAACAAAAACCTTCAGTACAGATTAATCAATAAAATCGATCATATGAAATCAAAAATTTTAGTTTTACTCATTGTGCTTTGTGTCTATTCTTGTAAAGAAGACAAAAAAGATAAGGACCTTGCCCAACGCGAAGTTCAACTTTATACGATAGAGCAATTTATGGACAATGAAGGCGTAGGTGGAGGAAGTTTCTCTTCTGATAACAGCAAGCTTTTAATCTCTAGTAATCGAACTGGAATTTACAATGTATACACGGTGCCTTCTACAGGTGGTGAAATGACAGCAATTACACAATCCGATAGCACCTCTTATTTCGCAAATTCTTATTTTCCTAAGGATGACCGCATGCTATTAAATGCAGATGGTAACGGTGACGAAATAAATCACTTGTATGTTAAAGAATTAGACGGAACTTTAAAGGATATTACTCCTGTCGAAGGTGCTAAAGCAAGCTTTTATGGATGGGCAAAAGATGATAAGCATTTATACTACGGCTCTAACAAAAGAGACCCTAGGTTCTTTGACGTTTATAAGATGTCTATTGAAGATTACTCATCCGAAATGCTCTATCAAAATAATGATGGTATGAATTTTACGGGGATGTCCGAAGACGAGAATTATTTTGCCTTATCCAAAACCGTCAATACGAACGATAGTGATTTATATATTTATAATGCAAGCACCAAAGAAACGATTAAGGTCAATGATAATCTAAGTGCCAATTCCGCTCAAGATTTCTCAAAAGACAACAGTAAATTCTACTATACCACAGACGATGGTTCAGAATTCTCTTATTTAATGTCGTACGATTTAGAGTCCAAGGAAAAGAAAAAGGTCGTTGAAAAGTCTTGGGATATTCTGGGTAGTGGTTTTACATCCAAGGGCACTTACATGGTCGTCTATGTCAATGAAGATGGGAAAAATGCAATAGAGGTCACAGACACAAAAACATCCAAGCCATTAGAACTTCCCGACTTCGGTGATAAAAGTATAACAAGCGTTAGTTTTAGTGATGATGAACAATGGATGCGTATGTATGTTGGTGGTTCTAATGCACCTTCAGACTTATACACTTATAATCTCGAGACCAAAGCACAACACCGAATCACGAATGTGCTCAATGAGGATATCAATCCAAAGGATTTAGTAACGGCCAAAGTGATCCGATACAAATCCTTTGATGGTGTCGAAATACCAGCCATTTACTATTTACCACATCAAGCCTCAGAGGACAACAAAGTCCCAGCGATGGTTTGGGTACACGGTGGGCCTGGCGGACAAACGCGCCAAAACTTTAGTTTCTTAATTCAGTATATGGTAAATCAAGGCTATGCCGTTTTGGCCGTTAATAATAGAGGTAGCAGTGGCTATGGGAAAACATTTTTCCAAATGGATGACAGAAACCATGGTGAAAAAGACCTACAAGACTGTGTTGAAGGCAAAAACTGGTTGGCCACTCAACCTAAAATTGATGGCGATAAAATAGGGATCATAGGAGGTTCTTACGGTGGTTATATGACTATGGCCGCATTGACTTATACTCCTGAAGAATTTGATGTTGGCGTGAATTTGTTTGGTGTTACCAACTGGATGCGTACCATGAAAAGTATTCCTCCTTACTGGGAATCCTTTAGAGAGGCGCTTTATAAAGAATTGGGGGATCCTTATTCTGCCGATTCCGTGCGTTTGAAGCGTATTTCACCATTATTTCATACCGATAAGGTCACCAAACCCCTAATCGTACTTCAAGGTGCTCAGGACCCAAGAGTGCTTCAAGTAGAATCTGACGAAATCGTAGCTGGTGTAAGAAAAAATGGTGTTCCAGTAGAATATGTATTGTTCGAAGATGAAGGTCATGGTTTTATTAAAAAAGAAAATCAGATTGAAGCCTACGGTAAAATTGTAAAATTCTTGGATAAATATCTCAAAGAAGATAAGCCACTTGACGGCGAAATAGAATCACAAGAAATTGAAAGTGAATCTGAGTAATGATTGAAATTGAGACCTATTATAGTTAATCCATGTATATAACGTGTCGAACAAAATCACATCCATCTTAATTATTTGTACACTCATTCTCAGTGCTTACCTCATCTATAGGCTGAGTAATAATCAAGTAGGTCATGAAATATCAGCAGTCGAATCGACTAAATCGGCTGCTGATTTCAATACATTGGTCTGGTCCGATGAGTTTGATGGTGAAGGAGCCATCAATTCTGAAAAATGGTTTCATCAGACCCAATTACCACCAGGGGGCAGTTGGTGGGGTGGATTAATTCAGCACTATACCGACCGTGAGGAAAACGCATATCTTAAAGATGGTCACCTGCATTTAGTTGCTAAAAAAGAAACATTTAAAGACCAGGGAAGAACAAAACAGTATACTTCTGCACGATTGAATTCAAAATTTGCGTTCACTTACGGACGTGTAGAAGTCCGCGCAAAACTTCCCAAAGGCACAGGTACATGGCCGGCCATTTGGATGCTTAATACAAACATTGATGAAGATGGTGCCTACTGGGATATTGAAGGATATGGCACTACTAAATGGCCTGATTGTGGTGAAATAGACATATTAGAACATTGGGGTAAAAATCAAGATTATGTATCAAGTGCTCTTCATAATGGCTCAAGTTACGGCTATAATGTTAAAAATGTTGGTGGACAAAACATAGCGAATGCTAGTGATGAATTTCATATTTACACACTAGAGTGGACAGAAAAAAACATGTCTTTTTCTGTTGATGGTAAGGAACATTTTAAATATCAGCCCGACCTTAAGAACACTAAAACTTGGCCTTACGATACCAATTACTATTTCCTGTTGAACATAGCGATTGAACCAGATATTGATCCCGAATTTGTAGAAAGCGATATGGTCGTAGATTATATTAGGGTATACCAATAAAGGGGTAGCTCTCAAATCTTTTACTTATATCTTAAAGCCTTCAGTTCTTCTATAGTACTTACACCTAATTGAACCATATTATTCTTTAGGTCATCACTTAGAATATGGATCACATGATTAGGGCCGTACTGGCCTAATGCTGCAACTCCATATAAGAATGGTCGACCTAGCATAACAAAGTCTGCACCTAGATATAGGGCACGCATCACATCCAATCCTGTACGCACACCACTATCAAATACAATAGGAACGCGCTTATCTACTTGATGTACAACATCTGATAAGGCCTCGATTGAAGCAGGTGCTCCGTTAAATTGGCGTCCACCGTGATTAGATATCCAAATACCATCCAGGCCAATTTCTATGGCTTTCTCCGCATCTTTTGGGTGTAGAATTCCTTTTAGGAGTACAGGACCATCCCAATATGTCTTTAGTGCTTTACAGTAATCCCAATCTAGAGTACCCCCTAATCGATTACCAACAAATCCGCTGACAAATTTAAAATCGGTTTGCTCGGTATAATCCTGAACCGTTCTGAGCCTTGGCAACCCTCTTCGCAGCGTATGGTAAGTCCAAAAAGGATGTTTTATCCCATCCCAAATTAGACCAGCTGTTAGTCTTGGTGGCATACGCATTCCGGCGCGCTTTGTGCGCTCGCGACGACTAGCCATAGGTACATCTGCCGTCACCACGAGTGTATGAAATCCCGATTGCTTTGCTCTATCCAATAGCGCAAAGGCCAGTTCCAAAGACTTCGGTGGATACAATTGAAACCAACCTTGTTGACCTACAAAAGGACCAACACGTTCAGGGGTTTCAGTAGCCACAGTACTAAGACAAAATGGTATTTGAAGTTGCTTTGCTGCTTTAGCAAGGATTAGTTCAGCTTCGGGCCAAATAAGACCCGTTAATCCTACCGGGGCTATACCAATGGGACAAGGGTAATGCTTATCAAAAAGTGTGGTATTAATCGTGGCTTCTAAATGCCCCTTACAAAATTGGGGTGTAAATTGAATGTCTCGAAAAGCTAATCTATTGCGTTCTAACAAAGCTTCGTCACCAGTACCAGACTCTAGATATTCCCAGGCCACGTTTGGAATTCTTTGCTTTGCTTTTTTGGCCAAATCCTCTATTGCCGGGAATTGATTAGCATACTTAGTTTGGTACTTTTGGTAAGACATTAAAGCAAATGAAATACGAATTTACTCTATCCATTTAAGACTGCCATAGTCTTCGATTTTTATCTGTTTTCCCTTTGTAGAAATTAAACCTTCTTTTTTAAATTGGGATAAAATCCTTATGGCCGACTCTGTTGCCGTACCGACAATGCTAGCGTAATCCTCGCGAGATAATATGATACTCAAATAGCCTTCATCATCCGTACCAAAATTATCGTGGATATACATTAAGATTTCTGCCATACGCCGTTTCACAGATTTCTGGGCCATATTAACCAAATTGACATCCGATTCCTTTAAATCGTTGGCCATTTCTCTAAGAACATCCATTGTAAACTTCGGATTCTTAGACAAATCATTCATGATTTCACTCTTTGGAATAAAACACATTTCCATATCATTTAGGGCAACGGCACTTAAATTGGTTTTTTGTTCAGAAACTAAGGAACGTTTGCCCAATAGTCCCCCTTTTACCACAAGTTTTACCACTTGATCCTTACCATTTTCACTGAGCTTCGTCAATTTGCACACGCCATCTCTAACACAATAGACGCCATTTAGCGTTTCACCTTCTTCAAAAATAACCTGGCCTTTTCTATATAGTTTACCTGTTTTACACGCTGAAACACGCATGAGCTCTTCCTTAGTGAGTGATTTTAAGGAATTAAATTCTCTAATAATGCATTGTTCACATTTACCCATACCAAATGATTTTTGTGACTACTCAAATATAAAGATTCCATGACAAATATCATATTTTAAGTTTGAAGATATTGTCACTTTTGTTACAGGTATTAATGAGCAAATTATAACATGGAAAACAAGGCCTGTTTTCATTGTGGTGACGACTGTGGTAATCAACCAATCGTATATCAAGACAAATCATTTTGCTGCAATGGCTGTAAAACAGTATTTGAAATATTCAGCGAAAATGACCTGACGTGCTATTACGATTTACAGAATTCACCAGGTGCTATTCCAAAGGAGATAGAAGGTAAATACGATTTTCTGTCGCAAGAAAATATTATTGAAAAACTCACAGAGTTTCGAGATGATAGTATCGAAATTGTGAGCCTTTATATTCCTCATATTCATTGTAGTTCTTGTATTTGGATTCTTGAAAACTTGAACAAACTCAACCCAAATATTTCTGATTCTCAGGTCAATTTTGGAAAGAAAACGGTGAGAGTTACCTATAATTCTAAGGCCACGGATTTGAAATCCATTGTGATTTTATTAAGTTCTATAGGTTATGAGCCTTACATCAGCTTAGACGATTTTGAATCCGGAAAAAAGCACATTAACAGAACCCTTATTTACAAACTGGGAGTGGCAGGCTTTGCCTTCGGAAATATTATGTTTTTATCCTTCCCAGAGTATTTCGAAATCAACGAATTCTGGCTGGAGAAATACAAATATTTTTTTCGATGGTTAATGTTTGCACTGTCTGTGCCTGTGGTGTTTTATTCTGCACAAGATTACTTTATCTCAGCATACAAAGGCCTAAAAGCAAAACTTTTAAACATTGATGTCCCCATCGCTTTAGGTATCTCTGTCCTTTTTATAAGAAGTACCATTGAAATCGCTTTTGACATAGGCTCAGGCTTTTTCGATAGTTTAGCTGGTTTGGTATTCTTTCTTTTAGTTGGTAAATTTTTTCAACAAAAAACCTATAATTTTCTTTCTTTTGAACGCGACTACAAATCGTACTTCCCAATTGCCGTCACCAAAATTGATAGAGCGGGTAACGAAAATGCCATCCAAGTCTATGATATAAAAAAGGGCGATCGTCTTTTGATCAGAAATGAAGAATTAATTCCTGTAGACGGTATCCTAATTAACGGAAGGGCAAAAATAGACTATAGTTTTGTGACTGGAGAATCGCAAACGGTATCAAAGCAATCTGGGGACAAACTCTTTGCTGGCGGTAAACAAACCGCTGGCGTTATTGAGCTCGAAGCCATTAAATCAGTTGCACAAAGTTATCTCACTCAATTATGGAGTAACGATGTCTTTAATAAAAATAAAGAAGATGGCTTTACCAATATCACCAACGCCATTAGCAAACATTTCACCATAGCCATTCTAACCATCGCTATCGTAGCCACAAGCTTCTGGTTGTTTATGGATGCAAGTAAAGCTATGAATGTATTTACTGCCGTATTGATTATTGCCTGCCCATGCGCTATAGCACTTTCTGCCCCATTCACCTTTGGTAATCTATTGCGCATTTTTGGTAAGCTGAAATTCTACATTAAAAATGCAAGTGTCATCGAACAATTGGCCCAGATTAACACGGTAATTTTTGATAAAACGGGTACCATTACCTCTAACCAAAGTAATAGCGCGGAATATGATGGTGCGCATTTGTCTGAATCAGAAAGCTTGGTACTAAAGAATTCCCTTCGTGGATCCAATCATCCGTTGAGCAGAACCCTATACCATATTCTAGATGAGCACAACATCATTACACTTGACCAGTTTGAGGAGCACGTGGGTAAAGGTATTGAAGCCAAGCACGATGATATAAGTCTTAAAATCGGATCGGCGAGTTTTGTCGGTAATCCTGAGGTAAGCTCCACTTTAAATACGACAGTACATATTAGCAGTAATGATACCTATAAGGGAAAATTTACTTTTTATAACAGCTACAGAAAGGGTGTTGCTAAGCTTTTCAATCAACTAAAAAAGCATTTTGATTTAGTCATTCTATCTGGAGATAATGAAGGAGAACGCGAGAACTTAAAAAAGCTATTGCCAGCTAAAACCAAATTGATTTTTAACCAAAAACCTGAAGATAAGCTAGAGTTTATTAAGTACCATCAATCCGAAGGCGCAAAAATCCTTATGGTAGGTGACGGTCTTAACGACGCTGGTGCTCTAGCACAAAGCGATGTTGGTATAGCGATCTCCGAAGATGTCAACGTCTTCTCCCCTGCCTGTGATGCCATTTTGGATGCTACAAAATTCAGAGAATTATACCCCTATATAAAGGCGTCAAAATCTGCAATTAAAATTATTAAATGGAGCTTCGTACTCTCATTCATATATAATGTTATCGGCTTATATTTTGCCGTCACAGGTCAATTAGCCCCCGTTGTGGCAGCCATATTAATGCCATTGAGTTCTATAAGTATTGTCGTCTTTACAACCATTTGCACCAATCTTTTAGGACGGAAATTGAAATAAGGCCCATCCCATCCTTCCCAGCGGGAAGGAGAAATAACTAAACGGTGCGCTATATATAATTCAAAAATGTTGAACCTATTCTCAGTAATAGTTATTCAAAAAAGCATTATTTGATTATTCCCTTTCCTCTGGAAAGGTCTCTTACGCTTATAAGCTTTAGCGACGAAACGGTTAGGGAAAGGCTTGAAAATTGAAATAAAAAAAATCGACATGATAAAAGTCATGTTTTAAAAAAAGGTTCAGGAGTAAATTTGGACCATAACTTCAAATAGGTATGAGTGTTATATATATCGTTTTAACGGTTAGTGTCATTGTTGGAATAGCTTTTTTTATCGTCTTTTTATTGGCTGTAAAATCCGGGCAATACGATGACAGCTATACGCCTTCCGTTCGCATGTTATTTGAAGACGAACTGGTAAAAGAACCTTCTAAAGAATCAATACAGACAAAAACTGACTAATTTTTTTAATATGGAAATGCAACAATTCTATTACGATAACAAAATCGTCAAAAAATTCCTCTACGCTACCATAGTTTTCGGTGTGGTCGGGATGCTGGTTGGGCTTATTCTGGCCTTTATGTTTTTATTCCCAAACATGACCGATGGTGTTTCGTGGCTAAGTTTTGGCCGATTGAGACCATTACATACCAATGCAATCATTTTTGCTTTCGTAGGTAATGCCTTGTTTGCAGGTATATACTACTCTATGCAGCGCTTACTCAAAGCTCGAATGTTTAGTGATTTGCTCAGTAACATCAACTTTTGGGGTTGGCAATTAATCATTGTTGGAGCGGCAATCACCTTACCACTTGGCATCACTACATCCAAAGAATATGCTGAGCTAGAGTGGCCATTTGATATTGCCATTGCTCTGGTTTGGGTCGTTTTTGGTATTAACATGATCGGGACCATTTTAAAGCGTCGTCAACGCCACCTGTATGTTGCCATCTGGTTTTATATCGCCACATTCGTAACTGTTGCAGTACTCCATATTTTTAATAGTCTAGAATTACCGGTTAGTGGCCTTAAGAGTTATTCGGTGTATGCCGGTGTCCAAGATGCCTTAGTACAATGGTGGTATGGACATAATGCCGTCGCATTCTTCTTAACCACACCGTTCTTAGGCTTAATGTACTATTTCGTCCCTAAAGCCGCAAATAGACCGGTATACTCCTATCGATTATCTATCGTCCACTTCTGGTCCTTAATTTTTATCTATATCTGGGCAGGACCTCACCACTTGTTATATACAGCATTACCAGAATGGGCACAGCATTTAGGCGTAGCGTTCTCAGTAATGCTGATAGCACCGTCTTGGGGTGGTATGATTAATGGTCTTTTAACCTTACGTGGTGCTTGGGATAAAGTTCGTACGGATCCAGTTCTAAAATTTATGGTGGTCGCCATTACAGGCTATGGTATGGCCACTTTTGAAGGCCCAATGCTTTCACTCAAAAACGTTAATGCCATTGCACACTTTACCGATTGGATTATTGCTCATGTCCATGTTGGTGCTCTGGCATGGAACGGCTTCCTCACATTTGGTATGATTTATTTCTTAATCCCAAAATTGTTTAAAACCAAATTGCATTCTATTGGATTAGCAAACGTACACTTCTGGATAGGCACCTTAGGTATTATCCTTTATGCATTGCCAATGTATGTCGCTGGGTTTACACAAGCTAGTATGTGGAAACAATTTAGACCAGAAGGTAACTTAGTGTACGGTAACTTCTTAGAAACCGTAACAGAAATCATCCCCATGTACTGGATGCGTGCCATAGGTGGTACATTATACCTTATTGGTATGCTCATCTTAGTTTATAATGTCATCATGACCGTGGTGAGATCAAACTCTAAAGTTACTGATGAACTAGCGGAAGCACCAGCATTACAACGTGTATCAAAACGCAGAGTTGCTGGCGAAGGATGGCACACTTGGTTGGAGCGTAAACCTGTGTTGTTAACCATTTATGCGACCGTTGCCATATTAATTGGTGGTATTGTTCAGATTATCCCGACCATCGTTGTAAAATCGAATATACCAACCATAAGCAGTGTAAAACCTTATACACCCTTAGAGCTAGAAGGACGCGATCTCTATATCAGAGAAGGTTGTGTTGGCTGCCACTCACAAATGATACGACCTTTTAGAAGCGAGGTTGAACGTTATGGTGAGTACTCTAAAGCTGGAGAATTTGTTTACGACCACCCATTCCTTTGGGGAAGTAAGCGAACGGGGCCAGACCTACATCGTGTAGGAGGTAAATATCTAGATTCCTGGCATTTTAAACACATGTATGACCCACAAGAAATATCGCCTGGCTCTATAATGCCTGCTTACCAATGGTTGATTAGAAATGAGTTGGATACATCCATGACCGAGAAGAAAATGGAGGCTATGGTTTCGCTTGGTGTGCCTTACACAGAAGAAGAGATTGCCAATGCACAAGAACTGATGAATGTACAATCTGAAGCTATTATAAAGAACTTAAAAGAAGATCCAGATCTGTTAGCTTCATTCGAAAGTGGCAAGAAAGAAGCCCTTGCTAATGGTGAAGACTATGTAGAAATGAAAGACCGGGAGATCATTGCGCTTATCGCTTACCTACAACGCTTAGGTACGGATATAAAAGTGAAAGACATCGCTAACGAAACCGCTCAAAACCAATAAGATCATGCTAAAATTTGTAAAAAACCATATGGAAAGTATCTCGGGTATAGAAATCTACCCGATCATATCCTTGTTAATATTCTTTATCTTTTTTGTGGCCTTGTTTTATTGGGTTATTACCGCTAAAAAAGAATATATCACGACTGTTAGTAATTTACCCTTAGACAACAAAAACAACAACACAACATCATGAGACATTTAATTCCATCATACATAAGAGTTCCCGTTGTATTTTTAGCCATTGTCGGACTTGTAGAGTACTTTGTTGATTCTGGTGATCAACCGGCATTTATGGAGCAACCCATTATAATGCTATTCTTACTATTAGTCTTACTCATATTATTAGCTATAGAAGGTATCGTAGGTTCTATGGATAATATCCTTTACCAAAGTTTGGATGAAGAAGCCAAGGCCAGATATGACGCTCAAAAAGTAGCACCTTCAAAACTAACCCTTTGGATAAAAAAGACCTACAAAAAGCTTCTTGGTTCTCGACCAATTGAAGAAGAAGGCGAAATTATATTAGATCATAATTATGATGGCATCAAGGAACTAGATAACAGTCTTCCGCCATGGTGGCTCTATGGCTTCTATGCTACTATTATATTTGGTGTGGTCTACATGGCACGCTATCATGTTTTTAATGCCGATGACCAATTTGTAGAATACGAAATTGAATATGCCGAAGCACAACGCGCCATTGAAGAGTATAAAAGAACCGCAAAGAATTTGGTCGACGCCAATACGGTTGAAGTGTTGACCGAAGCTGCCGATTTAAATGCTGGAAAAGCCATCTTTGAAGGCAAATGTGTTGTGTGTCATAAGGCTGATGGTGGAGGTGGTATCGGGCCAAACCTTACCGATGAGTATTGGATTTTAGGTGGTGGCATTAAAAATGTATTCCGTACGATTTCTGAAGGCGGTCGTGATGGTAAAGGTATGGTATCTTGGAAAAAAGAAGGCTTAACACCACTTGAAATGGCGCAGGTCGCTAGTTATGTTTTGGAATTCCAAGGGACTACCCCTGCCGAACCTAAACCCGCTGAAGGCGATCTATGGGTAGATGAGACTGCCGAAGATGCTAATAGTGACGATAGTGCAGAAGGCTCAGAGCCTACTGATGCGACCGAAGAAGAGGCTGTGGTAGAGGAAACTACTGAAGCAGAGACCAACGAATAGAAGAAAAACTGTCCCAAAAATAGAGCATGGAAACGCCAGCAAACGAAGTTTTTAGAGATTCCATAGGCACCATCAATGAAGAAGGTAAGCGCAACTGGATATATCCTAAAAAACCATCTGGTTGGTATTACGACAAGCGCAAAATCGTCAGCTATTTCTTATTGGTCTTTTTATTTGCTGCTCCATTTGTAAAAATCGGAGGAAACCAATTTTTAATGTTCAATGTCATCGAAAGACGATTTAACATCTTTGGTTTTCCGTTCTGGCCACAAGACTTCCACCTTTTCGTTATTTCTATGATTATAGGTGTTGTGTTTATCACACTATTCACAGTAGGTTTCGGACGTATATTTTGTGGTTGGATTTGCCCACAGACCATTTTTATGGAAATGGTCTTCAGACGTATTGAATACTGGATCGATGGCGATCGCAACAAGCAAATGCGCTTGGACCGCCAAAAATGGAATGCTGAAAAAATCAGGAAACGACTTTTAAAATGGTTTATATTTTTAGTGGTCTCCTTTTTAATTGCCAATGTATTTCTGGCCTATCTCATAGGAGGCGACAAGCTACTGAATTATGTAAAAGATGGCCCATTTGAACATTTAGGCACTTTAATACCACTGCTCATATTTACCGGAGTCTTCTATTTTGTTTTTGCTTGGTTTAGAGAACAGGTGTGTATTATAGCATGCCCTTATGGTCGCTTACAAGGTGTACTCTTGGACAATAAATCCATTGTTGTGGCTTATGACCATAAGCGTGGTGAAGGCAAAAACGGCAGAAAGAAATTTAGAAAAAATGAAGATAGAGCAGCTTTAGGACATGGTGATTGCATTGATTGCTTTCAGTGTGTGCATGTATGTCCTACAGGTATTGATATCAGAAATGGTACACAATTGGAATGTGTGAATTGTACGGCCTGTATTGACGAGTGCGATACCATCATGGAAAAAATCAACCTTCCGAAAGGTTTAATCCGCTATGCCAGTGAAGAAAACATAGAAAACAAAGCGCCTTTTAAGCTTACAGCACGAATGAAAGGCTACATTGCCGTATTGGTGATTTTAATCGGCGTCTTAGCCGGAATGCTAACGCTAAGAAATGATATTGAAGCACGCATTTTAAGATTACCTGGCCAATCCTACGAACAAAAAGGAGAAAACATCATTAGCAATGTCTATACCTACAAATTGGTTAATAAAACCTCTAATGATATAGAAAATGTAAGCTTTAAATTAAGAGGTATGGACGGCGATATAAAATTGGTCTCTGCTACCGATCAATTCATAATTAAATCACAGGAGTTTGCGGAGGGGACCTTGTTTATAGAATTGAAGAAAAGTGATTTATCAGGCGATAAAAATAAATTGAGAATAGATATCTACAGTAATGACGAATTAATTGAAACTACTACTGTAGGTTTTCTAGGGCCGCGAAACTATAATTAATGTATTCGAGATTTGAAATTGAAAATTTAGTCTAGCAAATTGTCCCCTTGAGGATTAGCGAAATTAAAGCTATTGCTTTAATTGAAGATACCGAGCGTAGCTCATTGGGGTGTTCTTGCAGCACTAAAACCAATGGTTTCAAAAAAATAATTAAGTAAAGATTCTGAAACGAGTTCAGAATGACAAAACTAAAATATGGAGGTTCCCGTTTTCACGGGAAGTAGAGACATGAAAATAAATTGGGGAACAGCAATCGTTATAGCATTTGTAGGCTTTATAGGGTTTATCATGTATTTTGTGGTCAATATGGCTGCCAATGATAAGTATGATCACGACTTGGTCGTAGAAGATTATTATCAACAAGAACTAAAATTTCAGTCTGATATAGATAAGGAAGAAAATTCAAAAACCTTAAAGACCAATATCACTTGGCAAAAAACCCAAGATGGTATTCTTATTACATTTCCCAAAGACTTGGATATAAAAGATATTAAAGGTAAAGTGTTCCTATACAGACCATCTAATAAACAATTAGATTTTGAAACTCCTATTTCATTATCTAACCACAATTTGCTCATACCTGACAATCGTTTACTAGATGGTCGCTGGAACATTAACATCGATTGGACCTACAACAACAAGTCCTATTTATTTAAAGAACAAATCAATTACTAATATGCTATACTCGGCATTCATATTAGGTCTATTGGGGAGTTTACACTGCGTTGGTATGTGTGGCCCCATTGCCTTTATGCTGCCGGTAGACCGTTCCAATTCATTCAAGAAAGTCAGTCAAATAAGCATCTATCATATCGGTAGATTAATAGCTTATAGTTTAATTGGCTTAGTTTTTGGACTAGTAGGCAAAAGTCTATACATCTTTGGTATACAACAACAATTGTCTATTGCGATAGGTCTTCTCATGATTGTTTTGGTGCTGATTCCATATAAGACCCTCGCCAAATACAATTTATCCAAGCCGCTGAATAAGATGATTTCTAAAGTAAAGTCCAATCTAGGCCAAGCACTCAAGAAAAAAACAGCGGATACTTTCATTACAATCGGATTTTTGAATGGATTTTTACCATGTGGTTTGGTCTATATGGCCGTTTTTGGAGCCGTTGCTACAGGCAGTTTGCTACAAGGTGGTTTTTATATGGTACTATTTGGTCTTGGTACCATTCCTTTAATGACTTCTGCTATTTATTTGGGCAAGTTTTTAAATCAGAGCATTAAGCAGCGTATACAAAAAGCCATTCCCGTATTTGTAGTAATTATAGGAGCCTTGTTTATCCTTAGAGGTCTAGGTTTGGGCATTCCTTACCTCTCCCCTGCACCAATAGTAGAGATGGCTTCTAGCGCTATGGATTGTCATTAATATAAATCCACTTTTGATTTTACTTGGTATAGTCTTTGATGCAAAGAGAAACTATATCAATTAAATTCAATCAATCATGAAGAAAACTATTCTAGTTCTTATTTTATTTGTTTCAACATTTAAATCCACGTCACAAGATGCAAGTGTCGAAAAATCTGTATTTGGTATTCAAACAGGTTTTCTGGGTATTTGGATACACAACGAATCTAAACTATCCGATGCCATTGCTTTAAGAAGTGAACTTGGTCTAGATGCCGCTATTTTTAGCGATAATTTCGTTGGTAATTCGAGCTTTATTATGGTACCAGCTTTAACTCTAGAACCGAGATGGTATTATAATCTTAACAAACGTGCCGCCAAAAAAAGGCGTATCGATGGTAATAGTGGAAACTTTATTTCGATAAAAACGACCTACCATCCGGATGTTGTTATTGGATCCTTAGCTGATAATGTGACTTTTATAAGTGACATTTCAATAATTCCAACATGGGGTATACGGCGCAATATCGGCAAATACTTTAACTATGAGACTGGTATTGGCGTTGGATATGTTCATTACTTTGAAGAAGACAATGTTATCCTTACTGAAGAAAGTGGGGTAGCTATAAATTTACATCTAAGAATCGGATTCCGTTTTTAATAGTAAGATCGATGAATTAGCGTATACAAAAGGTGATTCCTGTATTTGTGTAGTAATTACAGGGGGTTTGTTTGTCCTTAGAGGCTAAAGTTTTGCTATTCCTTAGCTCTCTCCTACACCAATTACAGCAATGGCTTCAAGTACTATATGGATTGTCATTAAAAGTTTATATTTACCTTATATTAAAAGTTTCAATTCTTGAATAACAGCAACAACCGATCTTACGAACCAAAGGGCGTAATAAAAACAATGACTATCCTTCACTACGCCTATAGTCTCGCAGTATTGGTATTTGGAACTATTGCATTATACATCACTGATAATGCAACAATGAACTTGAATGATACGAATGACATCTTTTTTTATTTGGTTCCTATATTAGGAATGGGCGGACCTATAGCTAGCCATTTTATTTTTAATAATCTTCTAAAAGCCGTTCATGCAAAACCAACATTAAAGGAGAAACTTGTGAGTTATCAATCAGCTAGAATCATTAGATTGGCACTAATTGAGGGACCGGCGATTCTAGGTATTGTCATCTTCATGACTACCACTAATCTATTCTATCTTGTTATTTCTGGAGTATTATTGGTCTATATGATTTTTCTCAGACCAACACACTCTGTGATTAGAGAAGATTTAAACCTTAATGCCGAACAGGATCGCGAGCTTAGAGAAGCTTTAAAATAAAAAACGCCAAAGAAATTAATCCTTGGCGCTTTAACTTGATATTAAATAACACTAACTAATAAACATCAAGAACTATATTTTAAAGGTCATTACCGGTAAAGTCGAATGATTGGCAATATCTTCAGAGATGCTACCTTCAAAGAAATGGGCTAGGCCTTTTCTACCATGTGTTGCTACCGCAATTAAATCGGCTCCAATGGTATTAGCAAAATTCAAAATGCCCTTCTCGATAGAATAATCCGAAACGACATTTACATTATCCAGATTATCTAAATCGCCATCGGCTTTTTTCAAAAACAAGGACACCAACTTATCTATTTCTGTTGAACTCTTAAAATTCCCATCAGGGGCATTCACATAGACCAAGTGCATCTTCGCTCCGAGCTTTTTAAAGGTAATCCTAGCATTGAGATAAGGCGTGATGGCTTCTTCGGAAAAATCACTGGCAAAGACGCCATTTTCAAAATCCAAAAGAATAGGATTGTGCTTAATCACTAATACCGGAACATCTGCATGACGCACTACTTTCTCCGTATTAGAACCCACCAGCACCTCTTTTACGCCACTCGCACCATGAGAGCCCATAACAATAAGATTAGCATCGTGCTTATTGGCTACCTCATTGACCTCGCTCCAGACCTTAAAGTGCTTCACTATTGGCGTTATCTTAATACCATCTAAGTAAGGTTTATCTAAAAATGCCTCAAACTTTTGTTCCGCTAGTTTAAGGTAAAACACGGCCTCTTCGTTAATTGAATTTTCGTCTGCAATAAGTATCGCATTAGATAATTCTAACATATGCAATACAATAAGTTCTGAACCATATTTTTGGGCCAAATTAGCCGCAGCTTCCAGGGCAAATTCTGAATGCTCCGAAAAATCTATAGGTACAATAATTTTTTTCATAGTATTCGTTTTATATGGTCATTGAGAATAATTGGGTATTTGGCTTTTTGCGTTGCAATAGCAAATCAAAGGCCATACAAATATTTCTTATAAAAGGTCGCCCTTTTTCAGTTACGGTCATTTGCTTTCTTCCAAAAACAACTAAACCATCGTGTTCTAATTCTTTAAGTTTAATGAGTACCTCCGGTAATTCTGCAAAGGTCATTTCGGGTGCTGTCCAAGAGGTCTTAAAATGGCACATTAAATTGAGAATATGTCGTCTGATTTTGAGATCTTCGTCACCGAGAATATGACCTCTATATACGGGGATAATATGCTCATCAATAAGTCGATAATAGTCACTTATGGATTTTACATTTTGTGCAAATCCGTACCAGCTATCGCTGATTGACGACACGCCCAAACCAATCATCGCTTGGGTTTTTGATGCGGTATACCCCATAAAATTGCGGTGCAGGGTTTCATTCTGCATAGCTTGATATAGCGCATCTGTTTGTAATGCAAAATGATCCATCCCTATCTCCACATAGCCTGCTTTTTCTAGCGTATATTTACCCGTTTCGTATTGCTTTCGCTTAGATGCGGCACTCGGTAAATCGGCATCCTTGAAGCCGCGTTGCCCGTTCCCCTTTATCCATGGCACATGCGCATAACTGTAAAAGGCAATGCGATCTGGCATTAAAGCCTCGGTCTTTTTGATGGTTTCTATAACATCCGCCTCGGTCTGAAAGGGCAAACCAAAAATTATGTCATGTCCAACAGAGGTGTAGCCTATGGTTCTGGCTAAATCGGTCACACGTTTTACGTTCTCAAAAGGCTGTACACGGTTAATAGCTTTTTGAACCTCAATATTATAATCCTGAACGCCAAAACTTACACGCCTAAAACCTAAGTCATAAAGTACTTGCAGATGTTCAGCCGTGGTATTGTTCGGATGGCCCTCAAAACTAAATTCGTAATCCTCCGCTATTTCAGAAGCTTTAAACAGTTCAGAAATGAGGAACTTTAAATTTTCTGGTGAGAAAAACGTTGGTGTACCACCACCAATATGCAGTTCCTTAATTTTAGGTTTTGCACCTAATAATGTTCGGTATAAGCTCCACTCCTTTAAAACGGCTTTTATATAGGGTAACTCAACCTCATGACGTTTAGTGATACGTTTATGGCATCCACAAAATGTGCAAAGGCTTTCGCAAAATGGCAGGTGCACGTACAAGCTTATACCCTCTTTACGGTTAGATTCATCAAAGGACTGTTTCAGTACTTTTTCCCATTCGTGTAACGAAAATGAGCCCGTATCCCAATACGGAACCGTTGGGTAACTGGTATAGCGTGGACCTGCCACATTGTATTTATTTACTAACTTTTGGCACATATTTATGTTTGTCTTACATCAAAATTACTCGTAAGGTGCTGTAAAAAATATGATATTTGTCATGTAACGATTTAATAAACAGTTAAATGCTAAAAAGTACATCTTTTGAAGTGACTCTTGCCGATAAACAGAGTGTTATCTTGCCAGACGCTCCTATTGCCGATTTTTTAAAAGGAAATCATAAACGCATTAAGGTAAAAGCATCTTTTGAGGATAAACAACTCGAATTCTATGCGGCCTTAAAACGCGAAAAAACAGGGCTATATCGCATCTATTTTAGTAAGGCCAAACAAAAGGCCTTAGGCGTATTTATGAACGATTATTTTCAACTGCAAGTGTTTGAGGATACGTCTAAATACGGTGTAGACATGTCCGAAGAATTAGAAGCGGTGCTGCTAAGCGATTATGACGCTTATACCATTTTTGAAAACCTCACACCAGGAAAACAACGCAGTATTATATACACCATTTCAAGATATAAATCAGCTCAAATGCGCGTCGATAAAGCTCTAATTCTTACAGGAAATCTAAAACGTGGTATTACTGATCCTAAATTATGGTTAAAGAAGCCTTGATTTCTTTTTGCATTGCAGCACTTATATCCTTAACTTTACTCGTCCATTTTGGCGCTTGTATAAATAAGCAACTAACTTAAAAAAATATACCATGAAACATCTAAAACTTACCTTATTAGCCTTCAGTATTATTTTTGCAACGGCCTGCAAAAATGGTAAAAAAGAAACAGAGGAAGTAAAAGACAACACAACAACCAAAGAAGCTCCTGAAACGACAAAAATAGCAATTGCACCACTTACGGATTCCCCTGCCTATGCTGATGCCAAGCTTATGTTAGATACGCCGCAAAGCATGACAGTTGCAGAAGCTGGCGAAGTTGATTTTAACTTTACTCTAGAAAATTATGTGCTTGGAGATCAAACCGATAGTCCGAATGCGCAAAAACTAGCCAATTCTGGCAAAGGGCAGCACATTCATTTTATATTAAACAATCAGCCCTATTCTGCACACTATGAGCCAAATATTAAAAAAGAAATTCCTGCAGGTGTGCATCATCTTGTTGCTTTTTTAAGCCGTTCATATCATGAGTCCGTAAAGAATGACAATTCTATGGTAGTTAGAAAATTAGTGGTTGGTGAAAATGCCCAAGATAGTTTAGGTTTGGATATGGAGGCTCCTACTTTGATATACAGCAGACCAAAAGGTACTTATGTTGGGAAGGATACCGAAAATTTACTTCTGGATTTCTTTGTGTTAAATACTGAATTATCAGAAACTGGTCATAAAGTCTTAGCGACTATCAATGGTGAATCATTTACCATCTCAGAATGGGCACCGCAAGTCGTGACAGGTTTACCCATGGGAGAGGTCACCATTAAATTACAATTAGTAGATGCTGAGGGTAAGGTGTTGCCAGGACCTTTCAACACGGTTGAACGTAAGGTGACATTAAAAGCTGAGTAATATAAAAGCTAACTCAACGGTTAAATAAAAAGGTGCGGCAAATGCTGCACCTTTTTGTTATTAGAGTCTTGTGCTATGTATTCTTAACTTATAGCTGAAGTGTTGTGATGCCATAAATAAGTAATATATTTGCATAAATTCCCTTATTGCAACTAAGTTGCAATAATATATATCAGGACATGACGCTATGAAGATAAAAAATGCTAACCTAGACATTATCGCATTGACAAGTTCGCTAATTTGTGCTATACATTGTGCAGTTATACCTGTAGTACTCTCTTTTTCATCCTTAAGTAGTTTGCACTTTTTAGAAAACCCATATATAGAATGGTGTTTTATTTGTTTAGGTGTTTTATTTGTTTTTATTTCGCTTTGGCCTAGCTACAAAAAAGTTCACCATAAATTAAAACCACTACGTTTTGCATCTGTAGGTTTTTTTCTGATTGCGATCGGGAGATTCGAATTTACGGCGTTATGGGAAATTGGTAATACAGTGTTTGGTGCTTTATTGGTATCAATTGCACATTACTTTAATTGGAGATTTTTAAGAACACAGCATCATAAGCATTAAATGATTAAAACAGAACATCTAAAGTTTTATTATAAAGAAGGTGAAGACAGTTTTGGCTTCCCAGATATTGATTTAAAAAAGCAAGACAACCTACTTATTTTAGGTAAGTCAGGAATAGGAAAAACAACACTTTTACATCTCTTAGCAGGTTTATTAAAGCCTATAAGCGGTAAGATATGTATTGATGACGTCGATATCAGTTCCCTATCTGCGAGTAAATTAGACGCTTTTAGAGGAAAGCATATAGGGCTTGTATTTCAAAAGAATCATGCGGTGCGTTCATTAACGGTCTTCAAGAATTTACAAGCACGCCTATTTTTAAGTAAAAAAGCCGTTGATAACCCTATTATTGACGCATTACTTAAAGACTTGGGGCTGACCGAACAAAAACATCGTAAGATTGGCGCCTTAAGCGAAGGCCAATTACAACGTTTAGGTATTGCCTTAGCGGTAATACACAATCCAAAACTCATTTTGGCAGACGAACCGACCTCAAGTTTGGATGATGAAAACTGTAAAATTGTCATTGAACTGCTAAAAAAACAGGCCGAAAAAAACAATGCCAATTTAATAGTCATAACACACGATCATAGAGTAAAACCCTTCTTTCAAAATTCCATTACCTTATGAATATCTGGAAGATTAGCATCGAAAATATAAAGTCAAAGCCCCTGTACACTGTATTAAGTGTTTTTATGTTGGCATTAAGTATTGCACTGCTCTTAGGCATCCAGCAATTAAAAACCTCTTTCGAGTACCAAATGGAAAATAATTTAGGAGATATTGATTTGGTCATTGGTGCCAAAGGAAGTCCACTTCAACTCATCCTATCTTCGGTATTGCATTTAGACAATCCTACTGGTAATATTCCTTATAAATCAATTGATAAGTTTCGAAAAAATCCCTTAGTCAAAAAGGCAGTGCCCATTTCTTACGGGGACAATTACAAAGGCTTTAAGATTGTTGGAACGACCCCAGAATTTACGACCTTTTACGGTGCTGAATTGAAGGAAGGGCGCCTTGTGCAAAAATCCATGGAAGTGGTATTAGGTCATAGCGTAGCCGAACAGCTTCAACTTAAAATAGGGGATACATTTTTAAGTTCTCACGGATTGGTAGATAACGATGTCCATGTACACGACGAAGAATTAATAGTCGTCGGTGTTTTTAAACCTACACAAAAAGTAATAGATCGCTTAATAGTGACCAATTTAGAAAGCGTATGGGATGTTCACGACCATGATGAGCACGACACGCACGAAGATGATGAACAACAGGTTGAAGACCAAGATGAGCATCATAAAGCACATGAAAGTGAGGATGAGCAAGACCATGATCATGAAGCGCACGAAAATGAGGACGGGCATAACCATGATCATGAAGCCCATGGAGATGAAGATGGACATGACCATGATCATGAAGGGCATAAAGACGAGGATGAGCATGGTCATCATCACGAAGACCATGGCGATGAAAAGGAAATTACGTCGCTATTAATTACCTTTAGAAATCCGTCGGCGCTCCTAACACTTCCAAGAAGAATTAACGAAGACACCAATATGCAAGCCGCATTGCCAAAATATGAACTGAATAGGTTATATGAGTACACTGGTGTGGGGTTTAAAACCATTTCTTGGATAGCTTATATCATTCTCATTATTTCTGGAATGACTATCTTTATAAGCCTATATAAAATGATAAAAGAACGTGCTTTTGACCTAGCGCTTTTACGAACTTACGGCGCCAGTACCATACAATTAATAAAAATGGTAACTTACGAAGGTCTAATTATAGTCTGTTTTGCATTTGTAATTGGTTTTTTATTTGCAAATGTCGGGCTGCATGTATTATTCAATTATCTTGAAAGTGGACACCAGCAAATCATGTTACAAAGCTTGCCATTTAATCAAATATTACAAATCATTGGCCTGGTTTTTGTAATGATAGTTTTATCCATTTCATTGGCTATATACCCAATTATGAAAATGAATATATCAACAATCTTAAGTAATGAAAAATAAAATTTTAGTCGCTTTTATAACGCTTACTTCCTTTCTAGGTTATGCACAAAAAAATATTACTTGGCAAGATTTGGCAGATGTAAGTTTCGAAAGAAAATACTTCCCTGTATATGACGAGTATTTTTTATACCCAAATTTTTCGCCTTCCGTCAAAGCCTTAGAAGGGAAAAAAGTAAGTATAACCGGTTATTTTTTAGATATCGATCCACAAGGAGAAGTATTCATTTTGTCTAGAGGACCAATGTCGTCGTGCTTTTTCTGTGGTGTTGGCGGACCTGAAACAGCTATGGAGCTCCATTTTTCCTCTAAACCCTCCTTTAAAATGGATGATATCGTTACCATTACTGGCGTACTACAACTCAATAGTGAAGATATCAATCACTTTAATTATATTCTCAATGATTGTGAAGGTCAACTCGCCGATTAATTAGGTATTTCTGGAGTTTATATCCAAAATGGATACAAGTATTAGGATACTTTAGATTTAAATGATTTCAGTCATCTTTTCAAATGACCCACTTATATTAAACCCACGCAAAATATAATTAAAGACATAGCTAGCTTATGACATGATTAATCGTTTATGTATAATCGCAACTGGGTTGCGTTTAAAGATTTCTTAGTAAATTTGTATTCAATTTTTTTTAAATATCTTTAATACTAATGCAGATTTCAAAAAAACTTCCAGTCACGGTCTTAAGCGGTTTTCTAGGCGCTGGAAAAACAACATTACTAAATCATATTCTACATAACAAAGAGGGCTTAAAAGTTGCCGTTATTGTTAATGATATGAGTGAGGTCAACGTCGATGCCGAATTGGTGAAAAGTGAAAATACATTATCGCGTACCGAAGAAAAATTGGTCGAAATGAGCAACGGTTGCATTTGTTGTACACTTCGTGAGGATTTGATGATTGAAGTCGAGCGCTTGGCTAAGGAAAACAGATTTGATTATCTCTTGATAGAAAGCACTGGTATTAGTGAACCTATTCCTGTAGCCCAAACTTTTTCTTTTATTGATGAAGACAATGATATCGACCTATCACGCTTTAGTTATGTCGATACTATGGTAACCGTAGTAGACGCATTTAATTTCTTCAAGGATTTTGGCAGCCCTGAAACACTCATGGATAGGGAGCTTACCGATATTGAAGGCGATTACCGTACCATTGTCAATCTATTGACAGATCAAATCGAATTTGCCAATGTTATCATTCTCAATAAAACCGATTTGGTCTCAGAAGATCATCTCGCTATATTGAAGGCGACGATTCAAAAACTAAATCCTTCTGCGCGTATTCTTGAGTCAAATTATAGTAAAATTGATCCTAAAGAAATTCTAAATACAGGCTTATTCGATTTTGAAGAAGCTGAGCAGAGCGCTGGTTGGATAGAAGAACTCAATAAGGAAGAACACACTCCAGAAACTGAAGAATATGGCATATCGTCTTTTGTATATCGTACAAAAAAACCGTTTGACCCAAAACGATTTTTAAACTTTGTCCAAGAAAAATTTCCCGATAATATCATTAGAAGTAAAGGCCTATTTTGGTTGGCTTCCCGACCAGATCAAGCATTGATATGGGGCCAAGCCGGTGGTTCTTTAAAAGCTGATAGCGCTGGAGTTTGGTGGAGCAGTATGCCGTTCGAAAATCGTATTCAGCAATTGGCATTCGTAGAAAATAAAGCCTTAATAGAATCCGATTGGGATATTAACTTCGGTGATCGAAAAAATGAAATCGTCTTTATTGGACAAAACATGAACGAGGCTCACATCAGATCACTCTTAGACCATTGCCTATCCACCGACCAAGAATTAGATACGCAGCAATGGATGGAGGGCTATGAAGACTCATGGCCAGTGGAACGCGCTTATGCTTTATAATAGAATAAATAACAATTAATATCATCAAAAACCATCAATTTATAATAAAATAACACATGAAAAGACTAAACTTTATTCTAATTGCCCTTCTATTTACGCTACCTACATCCATCTTTGCCAACGAAGGCATGTGGTTTTTAATGCATATCGAGCGTCTTAACTATCGTGATATGCAGAAAATGGGACTTCAGTTAACACCTCAAGAAATCTACAGTATTAATAATCAAAGTTTAAAAGACGCTATCGTACAGTTTGGTGGAGGCTGTACGGCAAGTATTATTTCGAATAATGGTTTAGTACTTACAAATCATCATTGTGGGTATAATGTCATAGCCGAATTATCAACCGCTGAACAGAATCATTTAAAAAATGGTTTCTGGGCAAAATCATTGGACCAAGAATTAAAACCACAGAGTCTATCCGTCAGGTTTTTTGTAAGGATGGATGATGTTAGTGAACGTATTCTATCAAAGGTTAATGATTCTATGACGGAAAAAGAACGTGAAGCCGCCATTAATAAGGAGATTGCAAAAATTCAGGAAGAAAACAATGAAGGAGGAAAATACACAGTTTCAGTACGGTCCTTTTATCAAGGCAACGAATACTATTATTTTGTATATGAAGACTACACGGATGTAAGATTAGTGGGTACACCTCCAGAAAGTATTGGAAAATATGGTGGTGATACCGACAACTGGGAGTGGCCACGTCATACTGGGGATTTCTCCTTATTCAGAGTATATGCTGACGCTAACGGTGAACCTGCAGAATATTCACCGAGCAATGTGCCATTAAAAGCAAAGTATCATTTACCCGTTAATATCGACGGTGTAAAAGAGAAGGACTTTGCCATGATTTTAGGTTATCCCGGACGCACAAATCGCTGGATGCCTGCGGAAGGCATAGAACAAAATGTTAAGTATGCCTATCCGGCCTGGGTTGAAGGCTCTAAACGGAGTATGGATGTCATGAAAAAGTATATGGATAAAGATGAATCCATCAATTTAATGTACGCCTCAAAATACGCAGGAATCGCCAATTATTGGAAAAACCGTCAAGGTATGATCGATGCTTTAACCAAACACGGAACTGCAGCAACTAAGCGTAAAATAGAAGAAAAATTTAATAAATGGGCCAATAAATCAAAGTATAAAGCGACTTATGGAGACGTCATAAGCACCATTAATAATTATTATAGTCTCACTAACGAAAAAGCACAACACGATAATTATATGTTGGCTTTATTGCGTTCTAGTAAATTTGCCGTACTTCCATACAGAATAGGAAGAGGACTAGACAACTATGTAAATTCTAATGAAGCTAAGCGTAAGGAGCTACGACCTCGATTAGCCGGATTCATAGAAAGTCAGTTTAAAGATTATCACTTGCCTTTAGAGAAAGAAATTTTAGCTGAACAACTTAAGTTATATAGCTCAAAATCCAATTATGAGTTACCAGAGATGGTCAATGAAATTGCCTCTAAAGAGGATATTAATGCGTATGTGGGAGCCATGTTTAACCTTAGTTTGTTTTCCTCAAAAGAACGCGTGGAAGCATTTTTAGAATATCCTGATGCCGACTTATTGGCTAATGACCCACTTTATAAGTTATCATCAGCATTATTAGATAAATATAGAGAAGAACCTGAAGCCCTTCAACAACCTTTAAATGATTACCAAAGATCATTTAGATTATTAGTTGATGGACTGCGCGAATCCGGAATAAGTAGAATTGAGTATCCCGATGCAAATTCAACGCTTCGACTATCCTATGGCAAGGTAAGAGCTTTACCTAAAGATGCCAGAAATGATGCTACAGTTAACAACTACACGACCTTTAAAGGTGTTATCAATAAATACAAACCCAATGATCATGAGTTTGATTTACCTAAAGATATGCTTGAGTTTTACGAAAAGAAAGACTACGGACGCTATGCTAATAAAAAAGGAGAACTTCCTGTAAATTTCTTAACAGACAACGACATCACAGGTGGAAACTCAGGTTCACCAGTACTCAATGGAAAAGGAGAATTGATTGGATTAGCTTTTGACGGGAATATTGAGGCTATGGCTGGAGATGTAATATTCGATGAGGATTTACAGCGCACTATAAATGTCGATATTCGATATGTACTTTGGTTAATAGACACCTATTCTGATGCCAAAAACATTGTGGACGAATTAACAATTACTAAGAAATAGCCCAAGCTTTTAATAGCAAATACCTTGTTATGGAATTAGAATTTCATGACAAGGTATTTTTATTTAAGACATACCGTATAAAATACTTTTTTAAGGGATTATTTAACAAAAGTATAAATGCAACTTCGTGGCGTTTATGAAATAATGTCGTATTTTTAAAAGTTCATAATTCAATCTTTTAATACCAATCTAGTTATGCTACAAAGAAAATTTGACGAAGTCGTAAAAAGCGAATACCCATATGCAAAAGATGCAAAGGACACCTCCATTCATTATTTAGGGAAAATGCAAAATCAGCACAATATTGACATTTCAAAAGTGTTGATGGCGACCTCATTATGTTCCGACGATATCAATATTCCATCTACAACCTTTTTTAATGTATTATTCGGTCCTTTTATTATGGGTGGATTGGGTGGTATTCCATTTGTTGGACAAACAGGTATGACGGCATTTGCGCACCACGTTCCAGATGAAGGAAGCGCATTTATTTTCTACGGACCTCATATCGGAATCACTTTGGAAGGTGAGCTTGGTAAAATGTATCGTCCAAGAATGGAAGAAAAGGGAAGTTCTTGCGGTGCTTTGATGTTAGCACTAAGTCGATTGGAAGATGAGAATTACAAACCAGTAATGAATGCCGATGACTACCAACAAATGACATTAGAGCAAAGTCTATTGCCTCACAGAGAAGAGATTCTCAATAGTGACAATCCTCAGAAAGCTATTACCGACGCAACTTACGAGATTATTAATCGAAAAGTTCATGACTACGTGAAGACTTGTAAAGACGAATTTAAAGTGGATAAAGTAACACTTTTAGGAGGTGTAATAATTAATACTGGTCACGGCATAGATGATTATTTCGATGCCAGAAATTTCGAAGTTATTAACTTGAGAGATTTGGAATCGAATCCAGCATAATGACATAATTTTAATACGTTCAAAATTTTCGAAAGAAGACAAAAAGCAAACGATAAACTAGTGCGTTTGCTTTTTTTATGTTCTTATCTTAACGGCTAAGATGTTTTGCTTCTGAAAATTCGTGTTTTCAAAACTTTCCTAGTATCTTAACGATAAGATAAAAGAATAATGATGACAATTCCGTATTTTTCTTAATTATTCTATCGCTCCTAAACGATAGAATTCTAATTAAGAAAAAGTAGCGTTTTTAAGACTTATGTGTTCAAGTCATACACCTACGAATAAGTCTAAAACCAATTAAAAAATATGAGTTACAGCAGAAGAAAATTTATTTCCTTTCTTGGTAAAGCTAGTTTAGGAACAGCTTTGGTTCCACCATTCTTAATCTCTTGTGGAAATACCACCACACCGACTGAGACTAAAAATTTATCAGAAGAAGAATTAGAACGGCTAAAGACGTTTGTTCTCGAAGCTCTACCAGCCTCAGACAAAGATGATTTACTTTTGGCTAAAGGCTTAGATTATCATACCATAGTAAAATGGGGAGATAGGATAAGTGATGCGGACACCTTTGGGTTTAACAACGATTTTACCTGCTTTATTCCTTTAGATGAAAACAATCCTAAAGATGGCTTATTATGGGTAAACCATGAATATATTAACTCGCTTTATATTGCAGGTTTTAATTATAGAGACTACGAAAACCCACCGGAGCACGTCACCTTAGAACAGGTCGATAAAGAGATGTACAATGTAGGTGGAAGTATTATAAGAATCAAAGAAGAACATGGTAAATGGAAGGTCGTAGAAAACGATCCACATAATAGAAGAATAACAGCTAAGACGCCCATAAAATTAAATTGGGACACGCCAATAAAAGGGAAAACCACAGCCATTGGTACACTTGCCAATTGTTCTGGTGGTATAACACCTTGGAATACATTTCTCACCTGCGAAGAAAACTATGATGATTTTTATGGAGAAACCAAATATGAAAACAATGTAGCTACAACAGTTTCTAGCGATTATTATGGCTGGGAAAGATTTTATAACCATCCACCCGAACATTACGGTTGGGTTGTAGAAATAAATCCAAAAGACGGCGCGGCTCAAAAACATATAGCCCTTGGACGATTTGCTCACGAATGCTGTACACTATACGAACTCGAAGATAAACGCATCGTTGCATATACTGGAGACGACAAAAATAATGAGCATTTATACAAGTTCATCTCATCCCAGCCAAGCTCTTTAAAGGAAGGTACTCTTTATGTCGCCGATACTATCAATGGGAAATGGTTAGCCTTAGATTGGGAAAACCAACCCATACTAAAAAAGAAATTCAAAGATCAAACTGAAGTACTTATCAGAGCAAGAGAAGCTGCAAAATTATTAGGGGCTACGCCTTTAAACCGACCTGAGGATATTGAAATTGATCCTGTAACAGGTCACATATTTGTGTCATTAACCAATAACAAGTGGAAAGACGATTTTCATGGTTCCATTCTAAAAATAGAAGAAACCAATGGCGCTTTTGATGCCTTAACCTTCAAAGCTTCGACCTATAAAGCTGGTGGTGAGGCCACTGGATTTTCTTGTCCAGATAATTTAGCCTTTGATCACTCCGGAAACTTATGGATGACTTCCGATATGTCTGGAAGTTGGATGAATAATCCAGAAAAACCTTATATGCCCTTTAAAAATAATAGCCTATTCGTCATCCCAAGATATGGAAAAGATGCTGGAAAAGTGATTCGCGTGGCATCGGCACCAAGAGATGCAGAATTAACGGGTCCATGGTTTTCACCAGATGGTAAGACATTATTTCTCAGCGTACAGCATCCGGGAGAACAGACAACGGATGTGAACCATCCAACGAGCCAATGGCCTTTTGATGGCGACAACATTCCCAAACCTGCTGTGGTGGCCATTACTGGTGACTTAATAGAGAAAATGAACAAGTTGAATCAGATCGAGGGCTAAGCCCAATGATTGACGCAACTGGAATTTGATAAATACAAAAATACTATGCATACCATCTACAAGAGGTACCACCAGTGCCTGTTTACCCATATAAATCCTTTAAAATAAACTATCACTATGGACGATTTTAAGCGACGGGAGTTTATCAAATTAAGTGCTTTAGGCTTTGCAAGCATTGCACTGCAACTTAATTCCATCTCAACCTATGCACAAAAGGCCAATGCAACTTTAGGAAAATGGGACGTGCATACCAAATTAAACTGGGATGCGTTTTTAGAGCGTTTGACGCAGTTGGCAAAAACACAGCATCAATTGCCTTGGAATCAAATGCAATATGCCAAACAGGTGAAGCAACTGATGCTAAACTGTGATTTCCCAGAATTTGAGAATATCAAAAAAGAGATAGAAGCCTATGAAAACAGACACCAAGACTGGTTTGAATCGGCAAATTTACACTATGAAGTCGATTTTCAGGTGTCGCTTTTTCAATTTGAAAAAGGGGAGTATATTCCGCATCACGATCATCCTAACATGACAGGTGTAATCAATGTCGTTTCAGGAGACATCTCAGCCAAAAACTATAGTATTGAAGAGCAGCTTTCAACCACTCGAGAACTCATAATCGATGGGGAGGTTTCTGAAATTAAGACCTGTATTATTCGCGAGACGGGAAACGAAAGAATAAAAAAGGGGGACGTTAGCATTCTTACTGCAGACGAAGGTAATATTCATTCTATTATGCCTAACACATTTACACAGTTGGTCGATGTATTTACACCAGCGTATCATCAAGATACCAATGCCATGTGGTACAAGGTTAATGAAGATGAAAACTACAAAGGGCAAAAGCAGTTATACCAGGCAGAATATGGACGTAAAAGATTTTAGGATCACTATTCTAAACTTAAGCTGATTATTAAAACCCTTAAGCTTTAGAGGTATGTGCCATTAATCTCTAATAAGCCATACTAAAACAGTGAATTATTTAAATACAGAACAGATGATAGGCCTAGAAACGGAACGATTATACTTTAGACAATGGGCAGCTATGGATTACCCAATTTTTGCAGAATTCTTTTCGAACGAGGTTCATGCCAAATATGTTGGTGGACTTAAAACTCCCGAAGAATCCTATCGGTTAATGGCAAGCTACATTGGGCACTATACCCTTAATGGATTCTCATATCTTGCTGTAGAAGAGAAAGCCTCCAAGAATTTAATAGGTACTATAGGATTATGGAAATCAGCACCATGGCCGGAGCCTGAATTAGGCTATTGGTTATTACCACAATTTCAGGGCAAAGGATTTGGTGTAGAAGCTGGTCTTGCTGTTAAGGACTTTGCACTAAAACAACTAAAATTAGATACACTTGTTAGCTACATAGACCCAAATAATGAGCCTTCCAAGACATTAGCCTTACGACTTGGAGCTAGGCTTGATTCTAAAATGATCCTATTGGATTTCGGTATCCATGAGGTCTATAGATACCAATAAAAAAAGGGACGCTTTTCTAGCGATGACAGCTCTTATAAAACCTCGGGTTGAACGACTCAATATTTGATATTATAAAGGTTTAAGCTGCATTTCACTAAGATTCTTAAGATTGAATTCAAATAAAATTTTAGTTTTAATTTGTTTTAGTTAGGATTCCTTACTATATTTGTTCCGAAATAATTAAATAATAATCTATAAATTTTTTAAACTATGAGTAAATCAATTTTTTATCACGCCGGATGTCCAGTATGCGTCAGTGCAGAGCACGACATCATCGATTTAGCAGGACGAGACAATGTAGATATTGTACATTTAGGAAATAACAGATCGAGAATTAACGAAGCTGAACAAGCTGGTGTTAAGTCAGTCCCAGCCTTAGTAACTACTAATGGGAATGTATTGCATATTAACTTTGGCGCCTCATTAGAAGAGGTAAAAGGCTAATTTTTTTATATTTAATAGTTAGGATTCCTAATTTAAAATTGTAAATAATGAAAATAATTTCAAAACTAGTAATCACGGTTCTTTTTACTATAACTTCAGTAGCCTGTGCTCAAAAAAAAGAACCCTATAACACCGATGACTTTAAAATCACCTCTGTTCAAGTAACACACAACGCAGACTTAGATATTACAGTTTGGGAAATCAGCGTCAAAGGATCAGCCGGTGCTACCACACCAACACCCGCAGGACAATTAGATGGCGCCCCTGTCCTAGGTTACGTATTCCCCACTTCGTTAAGTCCTACTGATGTAGGTTTTATTGATACTAACGGTATTGTTGCCTTAGCACTTACCTCACATCCAGACTTCGATGATACACCTTTATGGGATGAAAATAGCGATACTATTTACAATAACGATGGTATTATTTGGCATCCCCATTGGGTCGTTCTTCATCAAGATGAGCGCGTTGCAGGTGGTTTAGCCGTTAAGCAGTTCGACACGAATGATAGCAGTGTAAAGCTTCCACCGACTAACCCTGGAATGCCCATGTATATGGACTCACCCGGTTACAACGTAAAAACAGTTGGCAACACTATTAAAGTTATAGTGCCTGACTATAGAATTAATAACAAAATTGAGTTTAATTACGATGGTGTGGCCGCTTATATGATTGTAAACACGAGTCAGAACAATAAGCCCATGCTTGGTGTATACCATGTTTATAGTGTAGCCAGTGGTGACTTATCATTGCCCTATAGCGTAAAAAAGAATAAATCATGAAAATAGCAGTCTGGGATACTTATGTGAAAAGAGAGAATGGCAGCCTAATGCATTTCGACATATTGGTGCCAAATGACTTAACAAATGAGCAAGACATTTATAATTTCGGGAATGATTATCTAAAGAGCAAGCCTTTTAAAACAGACGTTTTATCATCCAAGGAATGTCGTTTTTGCCATATTGAACATGGCACCGAAATCATGATTAACGATATTGAAAACCAAGGGTATTCTATTATAGAAATGGAAAATTGTTCCTAATTTAACTAGGATGACTAACTTTGCCTGTCACCTAATAGTGGCAGGCATTTTTAATATGAAAGAAAGCAGCTTTAATCCAGATCAACAGGAACACGATGTTTCGAGTAAAATTGTAGCGGGTTTAGAACGCATCTCAGAAGTCTTTAAAGTCTTACTTTGGGAAAAAGCCAAATTAGTCGGTTTGAGTCCGATTCAAATTCAAATACTTGTTTTCATTGCTTATCACAAACAAAGCCTATGCAATGTCAGTTATCTGGCCAAAGAGTTTAATGTGACCAAGCCAACAATTAGTGACGCTGTAAGAGCTTTGGACAAAAAAGGCCTGATTGTAAAGGACTATTCCTCATCCGATAACCGCAGTTATTCCATAAGTTTATCTAAGTCAGGAAAAAAAATTGTATCTGCAACCGATGATTTTGCTGACCCTTTGAAGATTCAATTGGAGCGCTTACCTCAATCTGAACTACAATCGTTGTTTGGCACACTCAGTCAACTGATTTACAAGCTAAACCGCAGTGGAATTTTAAATGTACAACGAACTTGTTATGGCTGTCAATTTTATACTAAAAATGATAGCCAAGACTACTGTAATTTACTTAAAACGGATCTTTTAAAACAGGACATTAGATTAGATTGCCCAGAATTTGAAGAACGCTACTGAAATAAATTCAAAATTAATTAACTTGTTCTTATATAAAATCCTTAAATGCTCAATCAACGATTTTTAAACTATATCAGCAAACATGTCGACTTAAGCCTTGCAGAAGTGGACCTATTGAGCACCATGATCACCGAACGCAGCTATCTTAAAAATCAGTATATCATTCAGCAAGGGGATATTTGCAAAAGCGAAAATTTCATTATTTCGGGTTGTACCAAAACCTTTTATATGGACGACCAAGGCCAAGAGCATATCGTTATGTTTTCTATCGAAGATTGGTGGACCTCCGATTTGGGTAGCTTTATTACCCAAACACCAGCCGATTTTAACGTACAATGTCTAGAGCAAACCAAAGTCATACAATTTAGCTATGAGCAGCATGACGCCTTACTCAAAGCAATTCCGAAAATGGAACGCCTTTTTAGAATCATTATAGAACGTGCTTTTGTCGCTTCCCAAAAACGCATTATACGTAACTTTAGTCTCGGGGCTAAGGAACGCTACAAAATTTTTAAATCCTTGTATCCCGAAATTGATCGTCGTGTGCCCCAATATATGATCGCCTCTTATCTCGGTATTACCAAGGAATTTCTTAGTAAAATAAAAAGTCAACTCCTCCACGACTAAGAAAAAGTTAATCTAGTTTAACCTCATTTTGTATTCTAGTTCATTTTTTAAGTTTTTAATGTTAGAGACCTTTGTAGCATAACATTAAAACACAAAAACAATGAATACATTATTAGACAACATCAGTACTATCAATAACATGATTTTAGAAGGTAAAGCTTTAGAGGCTTTCGATCAGTTTTATCATGAAGACGTTGTGATGCAAGAAAATGACAACCCTGTTGTAAAGGGTAAAGTAGCTAACAGACAACGCGAAGAAGAGTTCTTTGCTTCAATTACCGAGTTTAGAGGTGCCCAGCCCCTAAATGTCACCGTTGGTGAAAATACAACGATGGTCGAATGGCATTTTGATTATACCCATAAAGATTGGGGAGAACGCAATTATACCCAAGTGGCATTACAAGAATGGAAAGATGGAAAAATCATTAAGGAAAAATTTTACTACGGATCTTAAAGAACATATTAAACACTAAAACAATGAAAACTATAAAAAAAACCACGGCAATGATTGCCATTGCCTTTATGACCTTTTCTTTTACGACTCTAGACAAGACGGATAAACAAGTGAGTGCAGACAAAAGTACCGTGACCTGGAAAGGCTATAAGGTGACAGGATCGCACACAGGGCAAATTTCAATAAAATCTGGAACCTTAAGCTTTAATGACAATAAGCTTACTGGCGGTAACTTTACAATTGATATGACCACCATAAGTGTTACCGATCTTAAAGGAGACTATAAAGCCCAGCTAGAAGGCCACCTAAAATCAGATGATTTCTTTGGAGTTACTGATCATCCCGAAGCCAAATTGGTCTTTACAAAGGTAAAAGCTAGCGGAAAAAACGCTTATGAAATTACTGGTGATATCACCATCAAGGGAAAAACGGAAACCATTAGTTTTGACTTATCCATTTACGGCAATAAAGCTACTGGTTCATTAAAAATCGATAGAACCAAATTCAATGTACGCTATGGTTCAGCGAGCTTTTTCGATAATCTTAAAGACAAGGTCATCTATGACGAGTTCGATATTGTAGTGGACTTAGAGTTCTAAAACCACTTTGAAAAAAAACAGCATCTTTTGGATGCTGTTTTTTTATTTTATGTCTTATGCACTTATCTCGAATAATTAGGCGCCTCCTTAGTAATGGTCACATCGTGTGGATGACTTTCATGAATACCACTAGCTGTAATCTTAACAAAACGTCCTGTATCCTGTAAGGTTGCAATATCCTTGGCACCACAATAGCCCATCCCAGCTCTAAGTCCTCCAACGAATTGGTGGATACTTTCAAACAGCTCGCCTTTATAAGGGACACGACCCACAATGCCTTCTGGGACCAATTTTTTAATATCATCCTCTACATCTTGGAAATAGCGATCTTTACTACCCTTTGTCATAGCTTCCACAGAACCCATTCCTCTGTAGGATTTAAACTTACGTCCTTCGTAAATAATAGTTTCACCTGGACTCTCTTTAGTTCCTGCTAAAAGCGATCCCAACATCACCGTATCTGCACCAGCAGCAATGGCTTTAGGAATATCACCCGTGTAGCGAATACCTCCATCGGCAATCACAGGTACACCTGAGCCCTTTATGGCCGCTGCCACTTCAAGCACCGCTGAAAACTGCGGAAAGCCAACACCAGCAACGACTCTTGTCGTACAGATGGAACCGGGTCCAATTCCCACTTTAACTGCATCCGCACCAGCCTCTACCAAATATCTTGCGGCTTCACCTGTTGCTATATTACCTACAATCACTTCCAAATTGGAAAATTTAGCTTTTATCTCCTTAAGAATCCCCACTACACCTTTAGTATGCCCATGAGCCGTATCAATGACTACAGCGTCAACGCCTGCGTTTACCAATGCCTCTGCCCTATCGACCGCATCACCCGTAACACCAATGGCAGCAGCAACGCGTAATCTTCCATACTGATCCTTGTTGGCAATCGGTTTTTGTGTCACTTTAGTGATATCCCTGAAGGTAATTAAACCCGCTAATTTATCGCCTTCTACAATCAATAACTTCTCAATTTTATTGGCTTGTAAAATAGTCTCGGCATCTTTTAGTGAGGTGCCTACAGGAGCTGTTACCAAATTTTCACCCGTCATCACTTCAACAATAGGTCGATCATTGTTATGCTCAAAACGCAAGTCGCGATTCGTCACAATCCCTTTTAGTATACCATCTCCATTAACAATGGGAATACCTCCGATACTGTGTTCGCGCATCGCATTTTTGGCATCGGCCACCGTGGCATCCATCTCTAAGGTCACAGGATCTATAATCATACCACTTTCAGCACGTTTTACCCGCCTCACTTTTTGGGCTTGGTCTTCAATCGTCATGTTTTTATGAAGTACCCCTATGCCGCCTTCTTGTGCCATGGCAATAGCCATTCGGCTTTCAGTCACCGTATCCATCGCTGCAGAAATTACAGGAATATTGATCGTGATGTTTCTCGTTAATTTGGATTGAATATTAACCTCGCGTGGTAATACTTCTGAAAATGCTGGAACTAATAGGACGTCATCATAGGTAAGACCTTCACCTAGGATTTTATTTTCGTGTGCTGTCATGTTGCAATTAGATTCCCAATTTCTCGGGAATGACAATTTTAAAGTAAAATAGCCCTCGCTATTTTGTTATTGTTTTCAATTAATTGCATGCAAATTTACACATTTTATTTCACTTAATGCCGCTTAACAAGGTCTAAGTATAAATTCACTGAAGACTTATCTTAAAATACACCTCAATGTCGGGACCACGATATAATTCACACTAATCTTTCTTAGTATAACGCAGCTGTTTTGCCTTGATCGCATAATCCCAAATCTTTTCTCCTTTTTGGTTGTAGATGGTCAATACTAATTGGCGATCGGTTCTAGGGCCCGAGACCTTTACTAAACCAAAATTCCGCTCATAAAAGGTTTTTCCTTCCACTTGGAGGGTGTTGCCTTCATCCCTAGGCTTGTGAACTCCGGAAGTTAAAGGTGAACAGGTGATATCTATAAGCGGATAGGCTCCTGGACGTTCTAAACGCGATAGTTCCGTATGGTGTCGGTCCCCACTCATAAAGATAACTCCTTCAATTCTTTCTTTGTTTAAGCGTTCTATCAATGCTTGCCGTTCCTCTGGGTAAGTCGCATAATTCTCGAACACGGCGGCATCCGAAATGGTTTGTCCACCAATGCATACCATCTTAAAAGTGGCTTTACTTGAGCTAAGCGCCTTAATCAACCAATCTAGTTGTGCTTGGCCCAAATAAGCCTTATTGGGAGTTTTTTGACGGTTAGGATCGCGATGGTAACGATTATCCATCATAAAAAACTCAAGGTCATTCCATAAAAAATGGGAGGTAATTCCGCCAATCTTCGCAGCATCCGTGTTTAAGTTCCCCCAGTAATCATTAAAGGTTTTCTCTGTTATGTCCTTATTAACATAGGACCGATCAGAATCATTTGGTCCATAATCATGATCATCCCAAGTGGCATAATGGTGTATACTGCCTAGCAAAGGTTGAAGTTCTGGAGTAGCACGCACATATCTGTAACGGTGTCTTATACCGCGTTCGGTGAGAAAATCTGGTGTTCTTAGATACACATTATCGCCCAACCACACCATAAAATCAGGATCCTTTTCTAAAATACTATTAAATATCTCGTAACCATCGCCATAGGGTTTTCCGGGGCGATCATCTTTGGGTTCATTAGCATAAAAACAAGAACCAATAGCAAAACTAAAATCTGGTGGATCCGTACGCCATTGCCATAGGGTTTGTGTTTTAAATTCTAAGGGATAAGCTCTCGGCACATAGTCACCATTAATATAAAGCTTGTAGGTGTAGGTTTTACCATAATCGACTTCATTTGGATATAACTTGGCAATAAAGTCATTGTCTTTTGATGTCGTTAATGATTCGGTAAAATGACTTTCCTGTTCATCCGTGGCCTGATATTCTATTTTCACTTCAGCTGCTGACTTGGTCTGTACCCAAATCAAGACCTCCCTAAAATCGGAGTAGCCTACCATAGGCCCAGATTGCAAAAGTTCAGTTTGTCCTTTAGTAATGAAGCTTGTGAAGATAACAAATAGAAGAATCGTGATTTTTTTCACTTTAACACATTGTAGTTTGTTCAAAGATGATAAAAAATAAGCGCTTAATGATTATGGAAATATTAATTTTGATAGTTACGGTATTGCTTATAATTTTAATCCTACAGTAAGGTAATAGCTTCTTGGCAGTGCAGGTATAATACCTGGCCCTGGATACCCCGTAGCCCGCTGCGTAAAATAGACCTCATTCAGCAGATTGTTGATCCCTGTCTCTATAGTCCATTTCCTGTAACGATATGAACATGACAGATCGAATACCGAATAGGCAGGAATAGTTCCAATAATACCGCTGACACTATCACTTCTATCTTGGGGTGCATTTGAAGCATCTGTATATTGCTCTGACAAATAGGAATATTGAAAATCGACAAGTAAATTTTTATAGCCCATTTTTAATCCCGTTCGCAGATTTACATTGGGTACAAATGGCAATTCGTTACCCTCTACCCCTGGCACTTCAGATTGTGTGAATTCGGATTGGGTTAGTGCTAAATTTATGTAGTAGTTCAATTTATAGGCACCATGATTTGTAAAAAACGTCTCTCTGACATTCCAGTCCAATAAGCTTTCAAATCCATAGGTAAATGCCGTTCCTATATTTCCCCTAAATCTTACAATTCTACCATCTTCCACAGTTTCGCCGAAAGCATTGACACGTGTTCCCGTTCGTATCACCTCATCTATTCGGTCATTATACAATAATCCAAATACATTGGCATCATAAGATAAGACTTTCTTATAACGTCCTCGAATACCTAAATCTGCGGTAAATCCACTTTCATCATCAATATTCTCATCAACTTGAAACGAAGGATTAATAATTCTGATATCATTAAAGGTCACTGATCTATAGTTTTGTGAAAAATTGGCATAGGCTTCAAAACCTTCAACAGGCTTGTAACTTGCGCCCAGTCCCAACAACAATATGTTGCGCTCACGTGTTCGGTTGTCATCAAAAGTGCTATCTAAAAGCACATTATCGGCGAGGTCCCTATTCACTGAACGAAACGTCCCTTCACTCTCAGTTTTAATGTATTCGAAACGAATGCCTGGTGTTAAGGATAGTTTATCGGACAAATAAAATATATTTTCAGCAAATATGGCGACGTTAAGATTTGGAAAATCAAAGTCGGACTGTCGTAGTTCTATGGGTAAATCTTCAACCTCGTACTCGACAAAATTAAAATTAGCATCGTTGCCCGTAGTACCGGGACCCTGACGTTCTTCGTTAAAGGCCTGATAATATTTGCTTCCTACCAATAATGTCGATTTTTTATTGGCAATAGTGTAATTTTTTAAATACCGTAATTCGGCTCCCCAATTGCGAAAATCGCCAACTTGTAAGTCTCTAGGTTCCTCTAAATCGTCTATTTGAGACACACGATTTGTCCTAAAACCTATGGCACTTCTCGAAGAATTCATTCCCAAAAAAATCGCATTAAAGCGCTCATCTTTTGAAAATTCGTGATTAAATTTTGCGGTTAGCAAGTTCCAATTGACACGAAACCAGTTTCTTGTACGGTTGCTAAATGTAGGGTCCTCATAAAATTGGGCATCAGTTAAACCTCCAGGCTGCTGAGCCGTATAGCTAAGGTGCGTAAATTCCAATCCAATGCTGGTATTTTCTGATAGCTGATAGTTTAGATCTGTAAAGGCGTTAAATGCTTCCAATCCCATATTTGGTCGAGGCGCCTCATCAAAGTTATTTTTGTAAGACACATAGGTATAATGACTAAACTTGCCATTAGTACCGCTAAAACTATTAAACGTAGAAAAACCACAATTGGTGTCATAAGATTGTCGAGTCACAACCTCTAAGGGCTTTACGGAAGGCCCTTTCAACTTAAAATTAATCAATCCCCCAAATTGAGAACCGTACTGTAATGATGCGGCACCTCGAATCACCTGTATTTCTTCTAAGGCTTCTGCAGGTGGTGTATAATAGCTTTCCGGATAGCCCAATACATCGGCACTAATATCGTAACCATTTTGTCTGGTATTAAAATTGGACGTTCGATTCGGGTCTAAACCACGACCTCCAATAGACAATTGCAAACCACAATTGGTGCTCTCATAAATATTCAAACCGACGACCTGGGCAAATACTTGTCTTGCATTGCTATTCGACTTATTACCCACGATTTGGTCCACCAAAACAAATTCGTTTTTCTTTCCTGCGTAAATGGTGGTGCCCTCTACATCCCTAGCCCGTTTTAGGTCAAAAACTTCCCTGCGCTTTGCTTGTATAAAGACTTCGGATAACTCATTGGATTTTTTAATCTTGACTACCACAGTCTTATTGGTGTCCATCACAAAAGCCTTTTCAAACCAGGCGTAGTCATCATTGTAAAACACGATATGATGAATACCCTCTTCTAGATTATTTAACTCAAAATAGCCATTAGCGTCACTGGTGGTTTCCTTACCGGATAGCTTATCGTATAATTCTATAAAAGGAATTGGTTTTTCCGTCTCAGCATTGACTACCGTACCCGATAATTTATACTGAGCATTTACAACTGAAGTAAAAAAAACTAAAACTACGATCAGTAGTGTTCTAAAATCCATAAATTTTGTCATTAAAAGGCAAGATCCAATCCCTGTGCCTCCAGGAATCCTTTATTTTTGTTAAATCAATATTTGGGTCTATATAGCGTTGGCTCAACCTTCCGTTTAGTGCGATATAACTGTCGACATAAACTTCAGGATCTTTAATGCCTTGGTCTTGATAGTGTTTTTCTAAAAAATGAGCAAATTCCAAAATAAAATCGGCTTGTGTTCGCAATTGTTTCTCTTGATAATCGGTCAAGAATTTACTATGATCCACATAGAACCAGTTACCATTTTCTGGGTTGACAATTTTATATTGTACATAGCCACCCTTTTCTATTAACATAACGCGCCACGAAAAGCGATAGCCTTCCTCGGTCCAGAATAATTCGTCGGGATAAAGTAAATATCGAAACGGAAATAAGAGTTGAAAGCTGAAAAATACAATAAACAAACCCGCCACTAATCGATTCCTAGTATTCGGTACCCAAAACAAAGTGGCCGAATGCGTAAATTTCCCTTTGAGTCTAAGTACTTTTCTAAGTATAACTATGATTTTTTCATGAAACGACGCATCGAAGAAAATCAATGTGGAGCATATCATCACATAAGGAAAAACGCCTATAGGGAATAGTATACGCGTCAATACATGAAATATCACAACCAAACCAAATGCAAACAGGCGTGTTCTTTTATAGAATAGTAGAAATGGAATCGATAAATCATAGAGCATACCGCACCAACTCATCGCATAGTGCATCCACTCTTCCCTGAAAAAATCGCCTATTATTGGTAAATAGTCTCTTGACGGGAGCCAAATCTGTAAAGGCATCGCTCTCAACAACCAATCGGAATTCGCCTTGGCCAAACCCGCATAGAAATAAACGATACACAACATTAATTGAATCACAAAAATCGTGTAGCGGGGCACTTTAGAATAGGCCTTTTTTGGCTTCCTAAAAGCGTCTAGGGAAAAATGACTGTTCGCTGGTAAAAAAATGAGCAAAAATCCTATGATGCTGACAAAATAGTAGTGATTAAGGTAATAAGTTTTGTCTATAAGCTCGCTATAAGTAAAGGTTAAAAAGAATAAGATACAGCTAAGCCTATAACGATATCCTATCATTATTCCCAATGCTGATAAAAATGTGATGGCATAGAGGATATAAGTGTAGTGACCAAATGCTGTCACAAACTCGAAACCAAAATATTTAAAATGAAAAGTGGGCGCTATGTAATACTTCTCTACCCAGTTGCCAAACACAAAACGTAAGGTGGCAAATAGCATTAAGCAACCAAATAAAATCCGAAAGACCGCAAGCGGTGCGGCCTTTATAGGTTCTTTTAAATATGCAGTAATACGCTTTACCAAATCCTAATCGCCGTCACCGCTATTAAATTCTACAGCAATACTCAATGCGGAAAACATATCCGATTTCAACAATACCACATTGGCTTGTAGCGTTTCGAAAGCCGTAAGCATGGCATTATTATTAGTAATGATCTGTTGATAAAAGTTGTCATCCAAACTTTGAATCGCTGTTCTGGAAGTATTAAATTGTTCGTTGATAAGGGCTGATAAGTCTTCACCGTCTTTCATTGTGTTTAAAAAGTCAAGATAACTCTCTAGACTATCTCCGTTGCTCGCGCTATTAAATGCACTTCCTCTAAAAAATGCTTGTAGTGCATCTAAGGCCTCTAAACATAGTGTCTTGGACAAGTCTCTTTTATAAAATGCCTCGACTTTTTCAGCCTCCAAATTACCACCTGAAAAAACACCCGCTGGAAAACCAATTTTTCCGTTTCTAAAAAACCGTTCATAATACTCCATCCAATCGTTTACTAAACTATTTGTGGCACTGTTTGATGACGAACCATCATTATTAACAAAAGTATCGCGATAATTGTCTTGCCATTCTGATACCACTTGATCGGTGATACTATTGATTCGGTCCACAACGTCGCTTAGGTACCCGATGTAATCGGTTGCATTGCTATTGACGGTATAAAACTCCAGAATTTCTGCATCGGTAGATGCTATACCAAACAATAGATAATCGAGTGCAGGAAACCCTTGGGCGTCATTTAGGTTAATATCCTGTAAATTGTAATTTCCTGTGGTAATATTGTCATCAATACTGTTGGTATTGGTCGGGTAGGTATTTATAAAACTTCTAAAAAAAGCAGTTTCAGCAGGACCAATATTAAACATGGATACATTTTGCCAAGAGATATAAGCTGCTTCCCAAGCTGAACGAAGTGCATTTAAGTTGGTTTGATCCGGAGATAATTCAAACGTATCAGATGCTACTTTTAGCGCATCAACATCCGCGCTGAAGGCCACATATGAAGGCACAATAATATTATCGGCCCAATTGGCAAGCATCACCTGCCGATTAAAATCATCGTTATTAGCGCCAGGACCATCTGAGTTGTCATCGCTACAACTCCAAACAATAATACCCAATACAAGAGAGGCGAATGGAACGATTAATTTGTAAAGTTTCAATTTCATAGCTTTGATTTTAATAATAACCAACGATAAGTCGCCACTAATTATAGCAACTTATCGTCGGCGCAATGTACAACTAACTAACTGCTCAACAAATATTATGGATTGTTGTTTACATAAAAGCCTGTGACTTCTGCATCCGTAAATCCATATATATTTTGTATGCTATCAATAACGTTATCAAGGTTTGCAAATAATCCAACTTCATTTAAAAATCTATGACTTTCTGGATTTTGCCCTTCTACAGCTAATAATTCTGTAAGGATATCATCAATTTCAGCATCCGTAATCATTTTATTGGATAGACCTTTGAATCCATGGGCAAAAGCAACGCCTTCTGCATAGGCATGCAGCGCATTTCCTAAAGCTGCATCTTTTTCAGCACCATCTTCCAATGCAAAAGCTGCTTCTAATTGACTTTTAGTAGCATTGCAATAGTAAATTACGGTGGCAAAATTAGACATTTCCCAGTTCATCAAATAATCGTCCAAAGCTTGATCCCTGATGCTATTAAAGTCACTACCACCCTCCATTGCAGCTTTCGCAGTGATTAAGTTTGTTTGGATATCATAGAAAAATCCTGTTTCCGCTGATAGATTTGATCGTCTTCTAGAGTATGTTGCTGCAGCCGTTGTTTCTGACGGATCAAACGTCGTTTCAGTACCATGAATTTCAACCAATCGGTCAACCGCACCACTATCTGTAAATCCATCCGTTCCATTTTTAATTCCGTTAACAACGGTAATCGCATGATTGTAAAGTGCAGCTCCAAATGATCCTTTTTGTACCATTTGCTCAAGTTCAAGTCCGTATTCATCTAATAAACGAGAACCTAAAAGTCCACCCTCATCCGACCCATCAGGGCTATTACCAAATCCTGGGTTAATAAAGCCATCGTTAGAATTGGCAGCAGCGACGAGTTCCACCAACCAATTTTGTACTCGCGTTCTATAATTTGGCAAGGTTACAGCAGATAAGGTAGCAGGATAAGCAATTGCAGCTACTGTTGTACTTTGTGCATCAGATTCTGCTGCGTTGGCAGCAGATGTCATAGTCGCTAGTTCATCTACTACGGTGTTTTCGGCAGCAACATTGGCGTTAAAATTTGTCGATGTATATTCTGTTGGAATAGTTAAAGTAGGTGTTCCGTTGTTGTCATCATCATCAGAACATGATGTGAATATAGCTCCTACAACTAAGAGACTAAAGGCAATTTTCTTCATTTTTTAATCGTTTTATTATTCTTATTAAGACTTGTTATAAATAATTTAGCGCAAAAATAAGCTTCAAATACACACACGCAAAATTTATTTAGATTAATTTTAAATTAAATTTTATAGACGTATCAAGTCAGCGATAGTACTTTCAAAATTTAGATGAAAGAGAGTCCCACAAATCAAGTCATCCAAGGCTTTTAATTCCATTAGATTTACACAAAATTCGTCGCTACTGCTATCCAATTTAATCGCTATAGTATCGTTTTCAGTTATTGGATGTTCTAATTCACTCAGCGTTTGAAGCGATATTTTAATTGCATCTTTCAAACGATACAGCTCGTCTTTAGACAAATGGAATGCCCTCTTGTTAAAGACCAATTGTATCCTATTTACTTCATTTATGGTACAGCGTTTTAAGTAGAATACTGTACCTGTATGATTGTAATAGATCAAATCAATATCATTCATATCAATTAAGAATTAGGTTATAATCGATATCATCTACATTGAGATAAAGTCCTTTTTTCTCATGGTTTTTGTTTAAAAAAGATAAAAGGTGTCTTAATTCAATCACTTCTTGTCTATTAAACATCACAACTAGGTTGTCTTGAGTTGTAGGCAGTGGAATTTTTCGGCAGAGATCAGAGCAGGCATACTTATGCTCCCAGTAGTCGATCTCTAAACCATCTATATATGACTTAAGCCGTTTGAGCTCTCCACGATTTAATGCTAAAAATAAATTATTGAATACTAAATGGAATGATTGGCAATTCTTGCAATACCATAAATCTCCACTTTTAACTTTAGATAATAACTTCATTTGTTGGCACATATTTTTATTTTAATAGCAGTCCATCTTAATTTGTTCATTGTTTTCAAATGTACTTAAGGGCTGCTTTAATTTTGACATTGTTATGGTATTAAGAACCTCCAATACCCTATTCTGCATGGCAATAGAGCCACAGATCATAATGACCCCTTCATTGTTGAGCACTTTGCTTATAAGGTCTTGTTTTTCTTGGATAATATCTTGCACATAGATTTTTTCTTCTTGCTCTTGTGAATATGCGATATGAAAGCTCTTTAAATAATTGCGCTTAAATGCCTTATCAATGAATTCTGAATACAGCTCAAAGGATTCTTGGGTGCGCCCGCCCCAAAATAAATGGGTTTTTACTTCAGAGGTATTCGCATTGATCATCCCCAAGAAAGGGGCTATACCCGTACCATTCGCTATCATAACGACTTCTTTAGCATAGCTTGGAAAGTGGAAATCCAAATTCCGTTTTATTTTTGCTTTGGTCATAGTTTGTTGTGTTAAGGTGCTCAGTTGCTTAGAACAGATTCCAAATTCGTGCTTTTTAATACTCAATAAAATGGTATCCTCTACGCGACCAATGGAATATTGTCGTTCCATATGATCTTCCTCTGGATAGAACGCCAACAAATCCCCAGATTGAAATTTTTGTTTTTTAATCGGTTTTAATTGCAACAAAAATGTATCGTCGCTATTACATCCCGAATTATAAACCACCTCAAGAGCTTTGAGTGCTTTTTTGTTTACTCGGGGTTGACGCCATACCACTTTTAAATCTTGACCCGTACTAGCATTCCATTGTTTTATCCAAGATCTAAAGGCTTCAAATGATTGATTGTTAATCTTAAAAAGCGGCAAAGTGGGTATATAATTAAGATGCTTCTGAAGTAGGGCATCAACCACTACAGCATACTTGCAAAAGTCAGGATACATTAAAGATCCAAAACCTACTACGGCGTAAGCTATTTGCTGTTTTTGCTTGACCGTTTCTATTAGCCTTTCAAAGTTTTTGGCATTCGATGGGGCCTCTCCTTCGCCATAGGTCGCTGTAAATACAATGAGATGTTTGGCTTTGGGATAAGTTGAGTAGTTATTTAATTGGTCGAGATATACGGTTTTACCCTCAGTAATCAGTGCATCAGAAAATTGCTGAGCAAAACGATAGGTATGGCCTGTTTCTGAACCTACTAATACAATATACGCTGCTTCATCCTTGGAATAGGTGTTCTTAACCTTTACTCCGTCTTTTTTGCGCTTAAGTGCCATCGCAAAGCCCGAGTGCATAAAAAATAAAATGGCAAAACAGCTCAAAAGCAATATGATAGCCCAAATAAAGGTACCCTGACCAGTATGTAATACCAAGCTCCAATTTGAAGCTATCGTTATCCATGGAATATCCGCTTTGCTGATGAGCTTTCCCGTATATTGATGGACATATAATTCTTTATCCTTGAGCTTTAAAATAAAATAGTCTTCTTCATCTTCAGAAAAAGGAAACTCTAAGGTTTTAAGTTCTTCTAAATGGGTGGATTTGAATATGTCAAAATCTTCAATTCCCATTGGTTTTGAGGTCGAAACATTTTCATTTTCAATATGGACCAACTTATCCGTTGGTAACAAATCGAACTTTTCTAGTGATAAAAAAACACCTGTCAGCGTTATGATTACTATGGGAACTAAAGCATATCTGCCTAAAATGACATGATAGTATTGTTCAAAGTTTTCCTTAACAACTTTGGAAAAGAAACGTTTAAAACCTCCTTGACGCTTTAAAATTAGTTTTATACCCGTGATGGCAATAAGGAAAAGTAAAAAGGAAAAGAAGCCAACTAAAAAGCGTCCTGTGGACTTTAAGAATAGTGAGCGATGCAGGTTGGTTGCAAATTCAAAAATGGGTTTCTTCTTGATGAGTTCTCCAAGTTTTTCACCAGTGAATGGATTGACATAAAAGGTATCACTCTTACCATCTTTTGTAATCACAGAGGCCATTACAAAATCGTTGTCGTCAATACTCAGTGTGAGGATTTCATCGTATTCATTCTGCAAAGTCTCTAGCGTTTCGCCCACGGACAGATCTTTGACATTATCTACAGCGTATGGGTGAACCTGAATTGAAATCGGTTCGAATGCCAAAATAATCCCTGTGATGGTGGCAATAAAAATGAATAAGGCAGAAGATACAGCCAATACTAAATGACTGTATCTCCATATGGAAATCGTCATATGTTATGTTTGATTATTGCGGCAACAAGCGGATGTATCGTATAAATCCTTTGCCTTCAACCTTACTTTTTACAGACTCCGAAGTCAATTCAAATTCCACATCGTCCGTATAGTATTCCTGATCTTCAACAGCCGTTTCAAATCTGATTTTATAACCACTATCAATCTTCTCGTCTTCAATTTCTATGACACTGATAGCACGCTCTCCTCCACTAATCGTAGCACCAGTGATGGCATCAATATCGGCGCGTACTTTACCTTGAAATTGCCACCATTCGGTGATATCAAAATACCACTCGTCATCATCGCCTTGTACATACAGTGTTTTTTCGTAGTCTCCTTCTGGGTTTATTAAGGAGATAACTATATAAGCACCTTCACCAGTATAATTGGTCATCTGGATCATACACTTATAGGACGATGTTGGTTGTTTTATAGTAAACCCAAATGATAGCATAATGGCTAAGACAAGTAAAGGTGCTTTTCTTAAAAGTTTAAAATTTCGCATGCTATTTTAAGAAATTGATATTAATGTTGTTCTTTTGAAGCAATTCGTTCTCACTGGCCAAATCATAAACTGTTTCTTCAAAATCTGTTTTCACGGTTTTATCAGCACCAATTGAAATGAGATACTTTAACATATCTTGATTTTGTGCTTTCATGGCAGCTAAGTGCAACGGTGTTAAACCATCCTTATTTTTAGCATTGATATCAACCTTGAACTCATGGATGCGTTTTAAAAGATTTAAGTTATTCTTTTCAATAGCCAAGTGGTACAGTGTTTTTCCGTGACCTTGTGGTTTTGATAGATCCAAACCAGCCTCAGTCAATAGCTCAAGCTTTGTCTCAAATACTTTGGTGTTAGCAGTTCTGTAAGTGTTTAGCAAATCGTAAACTAAGGAATTCCCTTCTCTATCTATGGTATGTATGTCAGCTCCCTTTTCCAACAGGAAACTTACCACTTCAATAGCATTTCTACCAACAGCCATAGCTAAAGCAGAGCGTCCATCTTTGTTGGTGGCATTGATATCTTTTACATATGGTAATAAAAATGTAACGATATCTATAGAATTTCTGCTAGCGGCATTCATAAAGGGTGAATTGCCATTGTCGTCTTTAAGATTGATGTCTACTCCCTTATCAATGAAAAATTTAAACAATGTAATGTCTTTACTATCATTAGCGATGTTATGTAATGGATTTTTACGATCCTTACCGATAACATTAACGGCTAAGCCTTTACTCTCCAAGTATTTGTATGTGTCTAAAGTATTCTTTTTGCCTCTTGTACCTTGACTTGCTGCCATTACGGCATTTCCACCTTTATCGTTAAGATTCTTATAAGGTAGACCTTTCTCAATCAATAGACTTAAAAATGGAATATTGCCGCCTTTTGCTGCATAATAAAAGATGCCGTTGCCATTATTATCAGCGCTTTTTATATCAATGCCTTTAGAAGTAAAATAATTAATTAACCAAAAATCCTCTAAAAACGGAGCCACTAACAATAAGGCATTGGCACCATCATGATTTGACTCTTTTGATGCATCAGCACCATGATCAAATATAAAATCGTATAGCTTGGTATTGGTCTGTCCAGTTGTTGCAGCAAAATTTAATAACGAATATCCATGACTATCTACAATATCTGTTTTGGCACCCTTATTCACTAAGTATCGCATCATTTCCAAGTTGTCCTTGTAGGCTGCCCAGAAAATATAGGTTCGTCCATCGTGCGTTAACTTATTCACGCCATTGCCTTCTTTTGACAACACGTATTTTACAGTTGTATTATCCACTTTCTCAATCAGTGCATAGCTAACCGCATCAAAGGCATTCCGATTGAGTTCTGAAATATCGTGACCCTCTGCAATTTTTTCATCAATATCTGCTATAGAAGGATTCGCTTTCCAAAAGTCCCTGTTTAAGAATATGTTCGATTCTTGGGCAAAAAAAGGTGAAACAAAAAGTATAATGACAATACTCAATACTAAATTTCTCTTTTTCATTAGATACTACTTTTTACAAAAGATTCGATGACCTTTTCTATATCTTCTTTCGCGGTCATTTCTTCGTCAAAAAGATGTTTGAATAATACTTTGTTATCGACTTTTGTCTCAAGAATCAAGTCTTTATTACGTCCGTAAACATCTTGCCACTTAGTTCTTACCAAGGCCCATTTGTCATAGTTCGCTTTCCACCAATCTTGAGCAGCCTGACAACGGCTGTCATCTACTTTTTTATACGTATTGTAACCTTTCTCTTTTGCCAAGATCACATCTTCTTTTCCTGCTTCGCGTATGACTTTATCATTGTCCTGATCGTGTACCCAACCAAAATCGGTAATTTCATGTCGATTGCCTCTCATGGTAATATTATAGTCACTGCGCTTTGTATATTCTCTTCTCGGAAGCGGTGCTGTTGTTGTATTTTCCCAATAGCTTTTACCATCTACATGCACCCAGGTTCCTGAACCTTCATAACGCGGGCTATCATCTACTTGAAATACTTTTTGGGTCCATTGACCCTTGACATTCTTCTTGTCTTTTTCTTTAAAAAGCCATTCATTATCACCGTTGTACATGTAGAAATCTGTGTTTTCGTATAACCAGTCTTGGCGCCAATGTTTTACAATATACGGTTGATCTGGAGGGCCAACTTGTAATAAGTGTTGAATAGATACTTTATCGTCTTCATCTACGACTAATTGTGCCCATTCTAAACCTCTATCTGTTTTTGTTTTGGAAGGCTTATAGAGCGAGTCTTCACTAAACTGAAAAGTTTCTGCGAAGTTAAAAGTGACTTCAAAACAACCGCACATTTCCTTGATGGCTTCTTTGTCTTGTTTTTTCTTTTTTTGGGCAATTGCCGTAAACGAGATTGCAAAAATTAAACTGGTGAGTAGTGCTACTTTTTTCATTTTAACTAAAGGTTTATTTTTTGATAAATTTCTTATTCTTATTTAGATTGATTTAAAATAACGTTTATATTTGCGGCAAATTTAATCAAGAATGAGTCTAAATAAAAATAAAATCTGTTTTTATTTTTTAGTTTTTTTGAGTTGTGTACTTAATGCCCAAGAAAAAGAAAGGGATACGACTAAAGTAGAAAAGCTAAGCGAAGTTGTTGTCGTCGGTGAAAGCAATGTTATGTCTCTCAGTAAAAAGTTATTTACTGTTGGCACTATTAAAAGGACAGATATTGAAAATGTAGCAGGTAACAATTTAGCAGATGTCTTGTTTAATAGCTTAAACATAACCGTAAACCCAGACGCTTCTAATGGGCGTTCAACCATTAGCCTATTCGGTCTCGATGGTCAGTATGTTAAAATTTTAGTCGATGGCATTCCCGTCGTTAGCGATAATGGTGTAGGTAACAATATAGACATCACCCAAATAAATATAGATGATGTAGAACGTGTTGAAATTGTTGAAGGCTCAATGGGCGTACTATATGGCGATAATGCGGTAGCGGGTGTTATTAATATTATTACCAAAAGAGGCCTAAGAGAAAATGGTTGGCAGCTCCAACTATCGCTTCAGGAAGAAACGGTTGGTGATGAGTTTGAATTATTCGATCAAGGCAGGCATATTCAAAACTTTAGAGTGACTAATCAAGTCAATGAAAAACTATCATATTCTTTTGGCGCTTCTAGAAATGATTTTGCTGGTTTTTACAACAGTTTTAGAGGTCAGAATTATGCAAATATCCAAGATGGTACTATTGTAAATGATGGTTTACGCGGAACTGAATGGAATCCTAAAGAACAGATAACTGTATCTGCAAACGTTGACCTCGATATAGGCAAACATAATATCTTTTATAAACTTCAATTCTTTGATGAAAATCTAGATATTTATAACAGAACTGTAAATGGTAGATTTGAAGACGGAACACTAAATCCAACGGCTCTAGATCAAAGTTACGCGACAGATAGATGGGTAAGCAACTTAAATGCTTCTGGTCCATTACATGGAGCCACTACCTATAATTTTTCATTCTCATATCAAACCCAAAAACGCAATTACCAAGAGTATATCTACAATATATTGGATCGACAAACGCAATCTGTTGAAGTTGATGCCTTAAGTCAATCAAGTGAAGTATGGTACTCTAAAGCTTTTGTCAACAATATTATACCAAAATCTAGCTTTTTTGATTTTCAGCTAGGTTATGAATTTACGAACCAATCTGGATTTGATGCTATTGCCACTGGTGATTATTCTAGTGATGTGGTAGAAAATACAATCACCAATTACGAACTGTTTGGGATTGCCGAATTTCAACCCACAAAAAAACTATCTATAAATCCTGGGGGGAGATTTACCAATAATTCTCAATTCAACAATTTTCTTATTTGGTCGTTATCATCTACTTATGATTTTACAGAAAAACTACGACTAAAGGCCGTAGTGGGTTCAGCATTTCGAGCGCCAAATTTTGAAGAGCTTTTCTTCTATTTTGTAGATGCTAACCACAATGTTAGAGGCAATCCAAATCTGCAGCCCGAAGATGGTATTTCTGTTTTTGTAAACTTAAAAGACAATTACAGAATTGCCAAAGAAGGTTTTTTAAGCCCTAGCTTTAACTTCTTTTATATCGATCTTAAAGATGCTATAGCCAGCGTTACGACCGAAGACGAAGATGGCAGAGTGCTTTTTACACAAGATAATATAGATTACAGTAAACGTTTGGGCTTTACTCTAGACAATAGTTTTGTTTATAAAAACTGGAATATTGGTCTTGGTGCCACCTATTTGGGTATTACAAATGCTATTAATGAATCGGTAGAAAATAGCTCCGACTATTTGTGGAGTCTAAACTTGCAATCCTCATTAATTTACAACATCGAAAAATGGGATACTACCGTATCTACGCAACTCAAATATACTGGTAGAACACAGGGTGTATTCACCGATTCGGATGGTGAATTATTTATCGGCGAAACCGAAGCTTTTACATGGTTAAATGCATCCGTAAGAACAGATATATCGCCTAAAATAAGCGCAACAATCGGTGCAAGAAACCTTTTTGATGTTGTCAGTATAAATACAGGAACTTCAGCCGGAGCGCATTCTACTGCCACATCAGCTTCGAGACTCATTGGTAATGGCAGATCATACTTTTTAAAACTAGCATATAATTTAAATTTTTAAACACAAAAAATCATGAAAAACAAATTTTTGATACTACTATTATTTATAACAACTGCGCTTGTAACGAGCTGTAGTAGTGATGACGATGGCGTAAATGTAACACCTCCATCTTCTGGCGGAATCATAGATCCAGAGGTAGGTGGTTTTAACCAGGCTAATCGTGTATATGTAGATTTGAGTACAGGTGATCAAATACCTATAGCAAGAGACACTTGGGAAATTGCTGTATACAACGGTTCGCAAAATAGAGTATTTCTGAATAATGCATTACTAGTCTCAGCTGCAGAATTAGAGGGCATTACTGATATCACGGCAGTGACCGAAAGTACGGCGTTGACCTCTCCATTAACTTTAAATGCCTTAGACCAAACTTTTACTCCTATTACTGTAACTGTTACTACTGTTGCCGAACTGATGCAAGGTTTACCTGTTGGATATACGCAATATGGTGATATAAATGCTGGGGTTTCATTTACCGATAGTAAGGAAGGTGAATTGACAGGTACAGCTTTTGATGAAATCTCAACAACAGATAGTTCTAATAACGTTTATATTGTACATTTAGGAAACGAAATTCCTACAACTAACAATGGGTCTTTAAACACTACAGGAGACTCAAGAGGTTTCATGAAAGTTCGAATTTTAACTGATGGTAGTAGTTATACTATTCAGTACGCCGAATTAAGCAATAACACTGATTTTTCTGAAATTACGGTAACAAAGGATAGTAATTATAATATTACTGCCGTAAGCTTATCAGATGGACAAATCTCTAGCCTCGAACCAATGTCAAAAGATTGGGATATAGACTTTGGCGGTGTATTTTCTTTTTACGGTTTTCAAGGTCCCTTGGCTGCAGGCTTAACTTACTCTGACTATACCTTGCATAATACACTCGGTGGTGTAGGTTTATATGAAATCACAAATGAGGATGATACAACTCAAAGTTATACGAACTTTAGCTATGCTGACATTAATGAGACTAGTTTCATATATAACGATCGTGCCATTGTAGGAAGTGGTTGGAGAAGTGTAGACTTTATGACTGGTGAAACTTCAGTTAGAGAAAATAGATACTATATTGTAAAAGATACTGATGGCAATTACTACAAACTAAGATTTACAGCTGTTGAAAGCGAATCGGGAGAACGTGGTTACCCTCAATTTCAATACGAATTATTAGAAGAGTAAAATCAAACAACACTAAGAGTCTTTTGCTTATTGATAACAAGTGTAAAGACTTTTAATGGTATTTGGTAAAAACCTTAATAGCTTCATTATAAGCACTTTCAAAGCTCATGGCATTTAAGTCATGGGCTTTTTTTTGGGTAAAGTACGAGAGCATTTTTTCGGTAGGCATATTTCCCGTCAATTCATCTTTGGCCATAGGACAGCCCCCAAAGCCTTGAATAGCGCCATCGAAACGTCGGCAACCTGCTTTGTAAGCTGCATCGATCTTTTCGAACCAAGTGGTCGGTGTGGTGTGTAAATGGGCTCCAAATTCTATATGAGGATATTTAGGAATCAAATTAGAGAATAGATAATCTATATTTTCTGGATTAGACGTGCCTACCGTATCGCTTAGGGATAGAATAGCTACGCCCATTTTCGCCAATCTTTCGGTCCACTCCCCTACAATATCTACATTCCAGGGATCACCGTAAGGATTACCAAAACCCATAGAGATATACACCACGACCTTTTTGCCCGCCTTATTTGCAATATCCAATATTTCAGTTAAGGTCTCTACGGATTGGGCAATGGTTTTGTGGGTATTACGCATTTGAAAATTTTCGGAAATCGAAAAAGGAAACCCCAAATAGTCAATCTCAGGATGTTTGGAGGCATCGTTAGCCCCGCGAACATTGGCAATAATAGCCAGTAGTTTGCTCGTGGTCTTACTCAAATCCAATTGTGCTAAAACCGCTGCGGTATCAACCATTTGAGGAATGGCCTTTGGAGATACAAAACTCCCAAAATCAATAGTGTCAAAACCAACCCGTAGCAATGATTGAATGTACTGTACCTTTATCTCTGTAGGTATAAAGTCCTTGATGCCCTGCATGGCATCTCGAGGGCATTCTATGAGTTTCACAGTGGCGTTCATTGGCGTAAATATAAGACTTACGAAAACGTTTTCAAACTTTAGTCGACAACAGTACCAAAGCTCATCCTAGACATTAAAAAAGAATAAAAACAGCAATACCTATAAAGACTATTATTTGCAACCACTTAAATATAAGACCCGCATTTTTATGCTCTAAGGTGAATACTTTAATCTGACCTGCCAATAAAGCAATTGTCGAAAAAATAATAAAAGAGACCAACATAAAAATGCCTCCAAGGATATAAAACTGCCAAATGGTGTTCATTGTACCAGAGAACAAAAATCCAGGAAAAAAGGCCAAAAAGAAGATCGTCACTTTGGGATTTAGGACATTCATAAAAAACCCTTGCACAAACAGTGCCTTTAGACTCTTTTTTGGTGCAGTATTAGAGTTAAAGTCGAGCCGAGAACTCGACTTAAAGACTTGGTACGCTAGATATAAAAGGTATAGAGCGCCCAAAAGCTTAATTGTAAAAAACACATGTTCATTCGCCTTTATTAGGGCAGACACCCCAAAGGCCAATAATGTGGTATGAACGATACATCCTGTGATTAGTCCACAAACCGTAGCTAAGCCGTAAGCCTTGCCGTTCGTAATGCTCTGTACCAAAACATAAATATTGTCAGGTCCTGGAGATATGGCTAAGGCAGAGGTCGCTAGTGCGAAAGATATCAGTATATCGTAATTCAAGTCAAAAAAATTTGTGCTAAAATACGGTATTCGCTGTAAGCTCACCATATCCTCTTCGAACTAAACCTAATAACATCAAAGAAAGTCTATGAAAAAAACTACGCTCGGATTAACACTTTTAACTTTAACTGTAGCGTCACTATTTGCGCAATCTACAGCGACTTATGACATCAGTTTTACAAGTACTTGGAACTCCTCTGATCATGGCACTTTACCTAGTAGTGCTCATTGGTCTGATTTAGTTGGAGCCAATCACAATGCCAACATTACGTTTTGGGAAATGGGCGGCATGGCCACGCAAGGTATTGAAGATGTCGCTGAACTTGGAGTTAATACGGCTTTTAACTCGGAAGTACAAGCTGCTATTAATGCCGGCCACGCTGAACAGTGGCTCCGGCAACCATTTTCACCATTTGCTGCTATTAGTACGGCGACATTAAACGATATTACCGTGTCTGAGGATTTTCCTCTATTAACCTTAGTCTCTATGATTGCACCGAGTCCCGATTGGATGATTGCAGTGAATGGCTTAAACCTGTGGGATACCGCGAACAATAGCTGGAAAGATACATTTACTATAGACTTGTTTCCTTATGATGCAGGCACTGAAGATGGTTACGGGTATTCTATAAATAACACGGCGACAGTACCCCAAGGGGTCATAACAAATATAGCTGGTGTAGCCGGTTATCCCTTTAATTCTGAAAAAGTAGGGACCTTAACCATTACTTTAAAGAACACCTCCTTGAGCACTAACGATTTCAACAATCCAACGACTGTAAAACTTTATCCTAACCCTAATACCACGGGTAAGGTAACCATTAGTAATGTTAATGGTTTAAGTCAAATTTCTATCTATAATGCTTTAGGAAAACGCGTCAAACAACTAGAGCTCGCCAATAACGCTAAAAGGCAAAATACGGTTGATGTCACCGATTTGAGAGCCGGTATATACATTGTAAAACTCACCAACAATTCTGGCGCTATTGAAACGAAAAAATTGATTATAGATTAAGGCAATAAATTCAAAAACCCCTTTTTGCCTTTCTAAGGCACAGTTGTATTACTGTGCCTTTTTTAGTAGTGCTTTGTTAATGTCTTTAATAAGTTTGGGCCCTTCGTAAATAAAGCCCGTATATAATTGTACCAAATCGGCACCGGCATCTAACTTCTCCAATGCATCTTTAGGAGAATTGATACCGCCAACACCTATTATAGGAAATGCTTTTTTACTTTGCTCGGCTAAAAATCGAATCACCTCAGTAGATCTCTTGGTCAATGGTTTTCCACTTAAACCACCGCTTTCTGATTGATTAGCACTTTTTAACCCATCTCTTGAAATTGTCGTATTTGTAGCGATGACACCATCGATTTTAGTCTCGGTAACAATGTCTATAATATCCAGAAGTTGTTCGTCAGTCAAGTCCGGCGCAATCTTTAGTAAAATTGGTTTTGGTTTTGGTTTCTGGAAATTCAAGACCTGTAAGGCCTTTAACAATTGGGTTAAAGGTTCTTTATCTTGCAATGCCCTGAGGTTGGGGGTATTTGGTGAACTCACATTAACCACAAAATAATCCACATAATCAAAAAGGGCATTAAAACAGATTTTATAATCATCTACGGCCTTTTCATTGGGTGTGACTTTGTTTTTTCCAATATTTCCACCAATCAAAACTCCCATAGCCCTAAGTGCAGCCGAGGGATTTTTAAGTCGTTCAACAGCGTCCTCTACGCCTCCATTATTGAAACCCATTCGGTTGATAATCGCGGCGTCTTCCTTTAATCGAAACAAGCGCTTTTTTGGATTGCCAGACTGGGGTTTTGGTGTTAAGGTTCCGATTTCAATAAATCCAAAACCAAAATTTGAAAGCTCGTTATAGAGCTTGGCATCCTTATCAAAACCTGCCGCCAGGCCCACAGGGTTTTTAAACTTTAACCCAAATAATTCCTGCTCTAACTTATCATTCTCAATACGATATAAACTTCTAAACACCCCCTTAACTCCAGGAATCTTTGAGATGGTTCTTATTAACGAAAAGGTAAAATGGTGCACTTTTTCTGGGTCGAAACAAAAGAGCACTGGTCGTATGACTGCTTTATACATGGCTACTAAATTGCTTTGCAAAAATAAGAATCTAAATAATTATTTGAGCTCCAAAGCGCTACTAAATATTTAGTCATAAACTGTCAAATATCATTCTTTTTGATGCTACAAATTCTTACATTTGAGCTTGTAACTCATTAAAAAACAATCATGAAAAAAATCATAATTCCTGTCGATTTTTCTAAACATTCGGAATATGCCTTAGAAACTGGAGCCGCGCTGGCAAAACAGCACAATGCCGAACTCATTGTGATGCATATGCTAGAGCTTTCAGAATCTATTTTCTCGGCATCTAGTTCTGAAAGAAATGAAGAAACAGCGTTTATGCTTATGGTCACGAATAAAGAATTCGAAACATTCTTGGATAAGCCCTATCTCGAAGATATTACGGTAACGCCATTAATAAAGCACCATAAAGTATTAAAGGAAGTCGCAGAAGTTGCGGGTCATGAAAAAGCGGATCTCATTGTTATGGGATCTCGTGGTCATAGTGAACACGATGGTGTTTTCACCGGTTCTAATACGGAAAAAGTAGTCCGTTACAGTGACACCCCTGTTTTGGTCGTAAAATCAAAACCGGAATCTGTTAATTTTAATAATGTGGTACTGGGTTGCGATTTTAGCGAAGACAGTATTTCTGCTGTAAAGAATGCCTTGGAATTATTAAATGAGATAACGGATAAAGTAACCTTATTACATGTCAATCTTCCTAATTTAAGCTTTTTAAGTACGGATGAAATCAATGAGCGCGTCTCTGATTTCTTAAAACTTTCTAGGCTTGAAGAAGGAGATTTAAACATTGCTTACACGGCAGACCATACCGTTGAAGATGGTTTACTTAATTATGCCAGAAGAGAAGGTGCCGATGCGGTGTCTATCATTACCCATGGAAGAACAGGCTTAAGCCACTTCTTCGGAGGAAGTATTTCTGAAGATTTGGTCAACCACTCTAAACTTCCGGTGGTGACCTTTAAATTATAGACAATTAAAAGACCTTAGATTTTTTCTTGACCTATCTAAGGTCTTTTAATTTTTTGATGACGAGTGTTTAATATACTTTTCAACAACCACGGCAGTAATAATGACCAAATAAAATTGCCCAACCAGCCCTACTAACATGGCCGCCTTTTGAGCTATTGGAATCGTAGGGACGATTTCGCCATAACCAATTGTAAGCAAAGTGATATAGGCGTAATAAAGAATCCCATCCGATTTTAGAGCGATATCATCCGTTTCCAATAAAATTCCAGAAAATGCTCCTGGATTTACCAATTCAATGGACATAAACAAAAAAAAGGCTAGAAAACCTAAGGATATATAACCACTCATTAAGCCCATAATCACGTTTTTTGTCACGCGTTTCGCTTGCCAAACCTGTTTGATAATGTTCCAAGCTACGGTGATATAAAAGACAAAATAAAGTGAAAGCCGTATTAATAAGTTGTCCATATTCTGTCGTCTAGAAATCATCTCAAAACCAAAAACAAAAGCAGAAATGGCAAATAACGCAACAAAAAACCAAGTCAACCGTCTATTCTTGGAAATCATAAGTATCCCTGCGGCGATACTAATAAGGTAAAAAAGCGGTAACAAAATATGGTCATATAATTCTGGTGGGAACAATAAGGATCCAAACAGTATGGCCAATTGTGTAATCAGGAAAATTTCAAAACGAAGTTTGTATAACTTGTCTATCATTAGTTAATCCTCTAATAACTGTTCATTAAATTGATACCCTTTATAGCTTACTTTAAATAAGGCACTATATAAAGATGGAATAAACAATAATGTAATAATAGTTCCAAATAATAAGCCTATCATAATACTCACAGCCATACCTTCCCACATTTCACCTCCCGACACATACAACGGCACTAAACCGAGCACTGTCGTAAACGTTGATAATAAGATAGGTCTGAAACGCTGTAAACATGCCGCAATGACTGCATCTTGATCCGTACGTCCTGCAGATTGCTCCACCTCCATTCGGTCAATCAAGACAATGGCGTTGTTAATCACGATACCTGCCAACGAAATCACCCCTAAAAACGGCATAAAACCAAAGGCTTCTTGAAATATGAGTAAGCCTATCACTACGCCTATAATTCCTAGAGGAATGGTCAATACGACCATAACCATTTTACGGAACGAGTTAAACTGAATAATAAGCAGTAAAACAATAATAAAGCCTGAAATAGGTAAATAACCAATAATAGGCCCCATATTATCAGCAGTCTGCTCTGCATCACCACCTAAAGAATATGAATAGTCGTCCGGCCAAACATTAGCCATTTGTTCATTGAGCCAAGGTGTCATTATAGCCATGGTCTCAGAAGCGTTACCCTCTTCGCGTAATTCGCTACTCACGTTAATGGTGCGATCTAAATCCAAGCGTTTAATTTTTGCATATTGCCATTGCGGTACAATATTGGCTACCTGAAGCAGTGGTACACTCTTACCACTATTTTGAGCGTAGATGTTTAAAGTTTCTAAAGACGCAAGGGATTGCTGTTGGCTATCCCCGCTTCGCATTAATATGGGAATGGATTTATCATCTTCGCGATATTCGCCTGTTTGAAAGCCATCTAATACCGTTTGCAACGATGTGGCAATATCTGAACTTGTAATACCAGCTATTTGCGCCCTACTCTGGTCAATTTCAATAATAAACTTCTTACTCTTTGGTCCCCAATCATCCTTCACATTTTTAGTGGTAGGATCTTCTGATAATTTCAATTTTACTTGCTCAGCAATGCTAGAAAGGACATCTGGGTCTGGTCCTGATACTTTTATTTCTATTGGAGTACCACCACCGCCTGCAGCTAGAAAACCAACCTTAATATCTGCATTCGGAAAATTTCGGAAGGTATATGCGTCTAGGCGTTTGACCATTTCAGTATTTTCATTAAAGGATGTGGTATTCACCAATATGTGTGCATAATTAGAATTAGCTTCATCTGGCTGATAACCCAAATCATAAGACTCCGGGCCTTCACCGATATAGGATGACCAATTAAGAATACCCTTATCACGACGCTCATTGGTGCGCAAAGAGTCTTGCATAAAGATTTCAATCTTCTTTACAACTTCGGTTGTACGTTCTATCTTATTCCCTTCCGGAAGGTTAATATCAATAGTAATCATATTTCGGTCACTATCCGGAAAAAAGATAAATGGGATAAATCCAAAACCATAGAGCGAAATAAAGAATGCTATAAAAATCCCAATAATCACTTTGTATTTATGATATAAAGCAATCATAATCAGATCCTTGTAATAGCGCTTTGCAGAAGCAATAATCCGATCCACCAAACTTGGTTTTTTCTCACCTTTGGGAGCTACTTTCAAGAACATATAGCAGAACATAATAATTACGGTTAGCGCAACTAACCAAGAGGATAACAAGGCTATAGAAATGACCACAAATATAGGCCCTACAATATCTCCCATGGTTGTCGGAGATAAGTAAAACGCCAAAAAGGCAGCGGAAGTAGTTAAAGTTGAGATTAAAAGCGGCATCCAAAGTTCAGAGAAGGCCTCTATAGCCGCTTTATACTTGTCGACTCCCTGTTCCAATTTCACCATAATTGTTTCTGCAACAACAATGGCGTTGTCTACCAACATTCCCAAAGCCATAATTAATGCCGCTAAGGTGACTTGATTTAATCCTACGTTGATTAAGCCCATAATCATTAAGGTCATTATAGTGACTATAGGTATTAAACTAGCAATGACAAAACCGGTACGAATGCCTAAAAACACAAGCATCACTATTAAAACGATACTGATGGACTGCATTAAATTGACCATAAAATCACTGACCTTAAAATCGATATAGTCATCCAAGGAGGATACTCGTGTTAGTTCCAAGCCTACAGGAAGTCTAGATTGCCATTCTGCGACTACTAAATCGACCGCCTCACCTAGATACACCACATTTTTGTCCTCTTTCAAGTTAACATGGAGTGATATCGCTTCCTTACCATCAACACTTACGATTTGCGAAGGTGGATCAATATAACCTTTTGTAATGGTCGTGATATCGCCAAGTTTTACAGATTGTGACCCGTCACCAACGGCTATCAGCATATTACTAATATCATCGACAGAATTAAAATTTCCCGTAGGCTCCAAAATGATACGCTCGTCCCCAACATTAACTTGTCCACCCGAGTTGAGTATATTGGTGGATGCAATGGTCTGTTGCAATCTAGAGGCAGATAAGCCATATTCTTTTAAGCGTGTATTATCAAATTCGACAAAAACGCGTTCGTCTTGGACACCACCCAATTCTACTTTTGCCGCGTCTGGCAGTTTAATTAAATCATCTTTAATATCATCCGCATATTCCTTCATTTCGGCATAGCTAAAGCCATCTGATGTTAACCCGACCACTATACCATAAACATCCCCAATACCATCATCATCTAGATTTGGTTTTACCCCATCTGGTAAGCCCTGTATGGCATTGAGCTTTCGTCTTAATCGGTCCCATACGGACTGCATGTCTTCTGGTGGTACCTCATCCTTTAAGGTCACACTGACGACGGATAATCCCGTACGGGATGTACTGGTAACTTTATCCAATTCAGGAAGTTCTTGCGACACTTTTTCAATTTTATCCGTTACCAAAAGCTCTACACGCTCTGGACTGGCACCAGGAAACTGAGAGACCACCGTGGCCACACGAACCGTGTAAGGTGGCATACTGTCTTGTGATAACTCAAAATACATATTAATCCCTAAAAGAATAATAGTGGCCAATACCATAAATGTGATACGGTTTTTATCGATAGAGAATTTTGCTAAATTCATAGGTTGGTTCGTATTTTATTATTGAAGTTTAACTTCTTGGCCATCCAGTAATGTCTGTAAACCCGCAGTTGCTATTTTTTGTCCGGCCGACAATCCAGATTTTACTTCAAAGCCTTCGGAGGTTAAGTCTCCTATAGCAATTTTTTGCTTTTTTACTTTGGAACTCTCTCCTTCGGTTTCAATTAAAAAGACAAAGCGTCCATTACTATCTTCTCCCACCGCACTAGCAGGAATAACCAAGGTTGTATTGCTATCTTTTCGTTCTCCAAAGTCAAAAGTAACATTGGCAGCCATACCGCTTTTAATTTCTTCGCTCGGATTGGTGACTCGAACGCGAACGGGATAGGTGGCCGTATTTGCATCGACTGCTGGTGCTACCTCGGTCACTTTAGCTCTAAATTGCTTATCTGGTAGCGAGGCAAAATCCACTTCTACATTCATATCTTGTTTTACGCCGTTAATCACACTTTCTGGTATTCCAAGGGTAATTTCCATATCTGTTCCGGCATTAAGCGTGGCAACGGCTTGTCCTGGACTAACGGTCTCATCGATTTCGGCAGTCACTGAGGCTATGACTCCATCTTCTGGAGCATAAATATAGCCATAGTTGATTTGATCTTGCTGAATGCCAACGCCTCTTTTAGCGGATTGATAACTTTCTTGTGCGGTTTTATAGGCATTTTTTGCTGCTTCGAAATCACTTAAAGACGCACTCCCTTTTTCAAACAACGAACGTGTACGGTTTAAACTTAGTTTGGCTGTATTCATTTGTGATTCGGCACTATTAAGTTGTGTAACAGCTTGCTCATAGGCTAAACGTGATTGCACATTATCGAGTCTTCCCAACATCTGCCCTTTTTTGACTTTTTGACCGAGTTTTATATCAAATTCTGTAATGATTCCTGTATTTCTAAAACTTAAATTGATGATTTTATCGGTTCGCGCCGTTCCACTAAAACTCCTTATCTTTTCACCTCCTAAATATCCGACTTCTTGATATTTGACCGGTCTTGTAAGTTTTTCGGCGACCTTTTCCTCTTCACCACAAGCGAAAAGCAATAAAGTCATAATAACTAAACTGAAATTTTTAAGTCCGTGTTTCATTTTGGTTGTATTTAAGTTAGGCTTGAATAATAAAACAGTCATCAAGCTGTATTCTTTGTATTAGTTTCTCGAATTCAAAAATTCTAAAAAGCGCTGTGTAAAAGCATCGTTGCTCTCTTTACTATTGAGTAAAAAGTAATAGCCTAGGAAACGTTCCAACTGCAAGGCATTAATTAAATAATTATAAATTGCATTGGCCCGATCTAACTGCGCATTTAAATAATTGTTTTGGGCATCAATCAACTGGATAATATTAACGGCTCCACTAGAATATGCAGTCTGGGTTAACTCTAAGGCTTCTTTGGCTGTTTCTTCCGAGACTTTAGATAATTCAATATTAGAAATCTCGTTAATGAGGTTCAGAACACCATTTCTTACGTTGGCGGCTATGGCCAATTCAGTATTTTCTTTATTGATATTTAATTGGTCTTTCTGAATAATAGCTGTTTGGCGATTAATATTGTTGAGATTCTGATTAAGAATAGGTATTGATACATTCAAAGCCACACTGTAATTATTGTCAACCAATGCGAATGGTGGCGATACCGTACTTCCTAACCCACTTCTATCGAACACCTGATTATATTGTCCTTGTAAAGCCACAGTAGGCAAAAAACGTCCCCCGCTATTTAACCTAATATTGCGTTCTGTAGCATCTAAATTGTAACCCAAAGACTTGAGCTCTGGCGCATTAGTCTTAGCTTCCTGAATTAGAAATTCTATAAATGGTTCGCGAGATACCGGATCATCAAGTAAATCTCTTAGCTGATTGTAGTTGTAGGTCTCAAATATACCTTCACCAAGTTCGGCATCTTCAATATCTATTTCTGTATTTACGGGGTTATTAAGCAATTGATTCAATGAGACAAAACTTTGTTCGAGCTGGTTTATAGCCTGCACCATAGTTTGGGTATTCTGAGCCAATTGACTGCGAAAACGCAACATATCGGACTTTCCCGACTCTCCTGCCTCAAAGTTTTGGGTAGCAATTTCAAGATTGCGCTTAGTCAAATCTAAATTACGCAATTGCACTTGAGCATTGGTCTTTAACACAAGAACATTAAAATAGACATTAGTGGCATCGAAAATAAGGTCTAATTGATCCGTGTTAAAATTTTCTTGCTCAGCTTTCTGCAAACTTTTTTGAATAGAAATGTTAGCATTTGCAGACTCTGAAAAAACAACTTGCTCTAAAGTGATATTACCAGCCGTTTGAAACTCAGGATTTTGGCCATTGCTTATTTCGGCCAATTCAGGATCCGTATAAGTGCCATTAGCAGCGGCAGTAATACTTGGCAAATAATTACTTTTAGCGGTTTTTACATCTTGAGAGGACAGATCAACATCCTTTTGGGATGATTGTAAGAACAAATTTTTATTCAGCACCTCATTAATGACTTCCAAAAGATCAAACTGCTTTTCAGATAAGGCATTTTTCATTTCGCCCACAAAATCGGTATTGTTGATGAGACTATATTTTATAATGGCACCTACAGCCTCTGCCGTATTAAAATTTATGGTTAATCTACTTTTATTCTCAATATAAACTGGCATTTCAGACAATGGTCTCCCATTGATATAGCCTTCAACAGTTAAGGCTATACGACGCAAGAACTGGTCAAAATCGTCATCTGCTTGATTGGTAGCCATAATACCTTCCTTTACCTTATCAATGCCTAAAGCTGTAAAAGAGGGTAAGCCTTGTTGTATAAAAGCCTTCGCCAATACTTTGATATCGTCTTGCGCCAAAAAGAAACCACCTGCCAAATATATCGCGTCAATATCCGTCAGGTTTTGAGTAATATCAGCCGCATTATCAAAAGGGATTAATTTGTAATCGGCATTCAATTCTTCAAATTCCCTGTCAAATGTTTCTTTAAGCGGCAGAAAGTCCATTAGTGGTCTTTCGATGGCAATCCCTAAAGTTTTAAACTCAGTAAGCTCCTTGAAAATCTTAAAATCATCCAGAAAGGATTGTGAATCAATTAAATACGTGAAGTTAGAAATACCCGAACTGGTCTTGCTTAAGTCCAATTCAATAAAATCGCTATTCACCGCACCAAACAAAATCGTTGGCTTGGGATAGCTACTTTGTTTACTCACAACCTCATTATTAATAACACCAAAGGCCAAGATAATATCCGTGTCGTTATTCAAAAGTTGTTCATAGTTTTGCTTGGCTTTTTGAAGGTCATAGCCATTAACTAAAAAATTTTCTAACGGAAAACTAATCGTGGCATCTTCCCCAACGACAGCGCTAATTTGAGATTTTAATCGCTCCACAATTGGAGTCAAATCTGCTGAATTATTATCTAATAAAACACCGATATTATAATTAGGTTTTTGTGCTAGAACAATAGTACTAATACATAAAACAAGAGCGGTTAGTTGTTTTTTCATGTCAAATTAGTTTTGTAGAATTCTTTAAGGTGAAGAATAAAACGAGTCTTAAAGTCAGTAAAAAACTGGTGGTATAGTGCATAGTTGGCTAAATGGTTCATAACACTTCAATAAAAGTAAAGTTTATTTTATTAGAAACCAATAAATTAAAAAGTATTTCATTTCTGTTTAATGTTTCCTAGCAATAGTTGTTATTTTTGGTAAAAACTTTAAACATGCAACACATTATTGATCGTTTTATAAGTTATGTAACCATCGACACGGAATCCGATCCAAATTCCAATACGACACCAAGTACACAAAAACAGTGGGATTTGGCACACAAGCTCACAAAAGAGTTAATTTCGATAGGTATGAAAGATGTTTCCATTGATAATAATGCTTATGTCATGGCTACCCTACCAAGTAATGTCGATTATGAGGTGCCAACCATAGGATTTATATCTCATTTTGATACATCTCCCGATTTTACAGGAAAGCATGTAAAACCCCGAGTCGTCAAAAACTATGACGGCAAGGATATCGCTTTAAATGTTGAAGAAAACATTATTCTATCCCCAAGTTACTTTGAAGATTTACTACTTTACGTTGGTCAAACCTTAATCGTTACAGATGGCACGACACTTCTAGGAGCGGATGATAAAGCGGGTATTACGGAGATCGTGACGGCCATGGAGTATTTGATTAACAATCCTGAAATTAAGCATGGCACTATCAAGGTCGCCTTTACGCCAGATGAAGAGATTGGACGTGGCGCCCATAAGTTTGATGTTAAAAAATTTGGCGCCGATTGGGCTTACACTATGGATGGTAGCCAAATTGGCGAGTTGGAATACGAAAACTTTAATGCTGCAGGTGCCAAAATTCGGGTTATCGGGAAGATTGTTCATCCAGGTTATGCCAAGGGTAAAATGGTCAACTCCATGTATTATGCCTCAGAATTTATCAATGCCTTACCCAAAGAGGAAACACCAGAACGCACAGAGGGTTATGAGGGCTTCTTCCACCTATACCATATCGAAGGTAAGGTCGAGGAAACCACCTTACAATACATTATTAGGGACCATGATAAGGTGAAGTTTGAGGCCCGTAAAGCTTTAATGGAAAAAATCGTGGCAAATCTCAATAGCAAGTATCAAGCTGAAGTATTTGAGTTAGAGATTAAAGACCAATACTATAACATGAGAGAAAAGGTTGAACCCGTCATGCATATTGTTGATATTGCTGAAGAGGCCATGACGACTTTAGGCATTACACCATTGATAAAACCCATTAGAGGTGGTACAGATGGCTCGCAGTTGTCTTATATGGGCTTACCCTGTCCTAATATTTTTGCAGGAGGGCACAACTTTCACGGTCGCTATGAGTACGTCCCTGTTGAAAGTATGCAAAAAGCCGTAGAAGTGATTTGTAAGATTGCTGAATTGACCGCTAATAAATACAAATAACTTGTAGGAGGGGATAATCCTGTCATATCGAATGGAATCGGGCAAAAAATGCAGAATTCAAGGTTGTCTAAATAGAGCCTAAAGTATATTTTACTACAAACGTAAAAAACACCACATTGAACAGCGGATCGATAATCACTTAGCCTGTATCAATTACAATTCATTATCTTTAGGCTATACCTAAACATCTAAATTGTTCTATATTCAAAGTTCAAATAAGTATAATATTAAACTATAACTAACAATCAAAAGATGAAGTATTTAAAGTATATATTTGGAATTTTGGCCCTTTTAATCATTGGGTTTTTCCTTTTGGGATTAATCAAGTCGGAAGTGACTTATCAGTGTGAAGTAACGGTAGATAAACCATTAGACGAAGCTTGGGCAGTTAGTCAGGATGAAGAAAAAATGGCTGATTGGTTGGATGGATTTCAGCGCATCGAACAAGTCAGTGGAACACCTGGTACTGTAGGAGCTGTATCTGATGTTTATTTTATAAATGAAGGTCAAGAAATGGTCATTAGGGAAACCATTAAAGACATCGTACCTAATAAATCCATCGCTATGTCCTTTACATCGGACTTTATGAATATGGATTACAAACTCGCCATGGAAGCTCTTGGTGGAAAAACAAAAATAACATCGAACACCACGGCCGTTGGAAATGGCATGGTATCTAAATCCATTATGGCCTTGGTAGGAAGTTCTATCAAAGCACAGGAAGACACAAATCTTGCCAGCTTAAAGAAAACCATTGAGAACAATACAAAAAACTATAGCGCCACAGAAAACTAATTTTTTATCAACGACCGTGTTTGGCTCTAATCATCTGAAATCATACGAACCATGCTTTTAAAGTGTTGTTTTCTTTTATAAAACTATAATTATGAAAAAAGTATACTCCGTAGAAGAATACATAGAAACAAACGCGCATTATAGCGAGGAACTGACTATTCTGCGTGATATTATCAATTCAACAGGACTTGAGGAAACATTGAAATGGAGTGCCCCCACGTATTGCTCCAATGGTAAAAATGTTGTTGGCTTGGGGGCATTTAAAAACCATTTTGGTATTTGGTTTTTTCAAGGGGTCTTTTTAAAAGATGAACATAAGCTATTAGTGAATGCACAAGAGGGCAAAACAAAAGCTTTAAGGCAAATGCGGTTTGAAACCAAGGTAGATATCAAGAAGGATTTGGTATTAGCCTATGTGAAGGAAGCTATCGCTAACCAAAAGGCAGGAAAAGAACTAAAACCACAGCGCCAAGCGAAACAAGTGGTTATTCCCCCAGAATTAGAAGCGATTTTAAACACAAATGCTGAACTGAAGTCAGGTTTTTCTGCTTTAACACCGGGGAAACAGCGCGAATATTGCGGTTATATCAACGAGGCCAAAAGAGAAGCCACCAAACAATCGCGCATAGAAAAAATTACACCAATGATTATGAAAGGCATTGGTTTGTACGATAAATACAAAAATTGCTAAATAAAAAAGCCACTTCAAAGAGCGGCTTTAGTTATATTTCAAAGAAAGGATCCTACTTTGCTTTAGCAGATGTATTTAATTTTTTACTCATTTCCATTGAAATCGCAGAACGCTCAAACTTTATCTTACCAGCTGATGTTTCAATAACACAGCTATGGTCTTTATCGTTTAATTCTACGACTTTTCCATGCATACCACTTTTAGTGATGACACGGTCTCCACGTTTTAGCTCACTTGCAAACTTCTTTTCTTGTTTTTGGCGCTTTAACTGTGGTGCAATCATAAAGAAATACATCACCGCAAAAATGGCAATAAACGGTAAAAACGATCCTAATCCTTCCATTAAATTCTGTTAATTGATAGTATTAAATAATCAACGAAGACTAGTTTGCTGTCTTCGCTGCTGGTAAAGGATTGCTAGCAGGCTTAACAGGTGCCGGGGCATTTGGATCTTTCTCAACCATTGCTGTGATTTTTACCACTTCCGTACCCTTTTCGGTATTAGTCGTCATCGTTAAAGATTTAGACACTTTACCATTACCTTTACCGTTGAACTTTACAGTGAACTGACCTGTTTCTCCTGGTGCTACTTCTTTGGTATAGTTTGAAGGTACTGTACAACCACAAGTACTCTTAATATTGCTTACTACCAACATAGAGTTTCCTGTATTCTTGTATTTAAAAATTGTTTCAACAGGAGTTCCGTTGACAATAGTCCCAAAGTCGTGCTCCATTTTGTCCATTTCCATTACAGGTAAATTACCTGCGTTAGCATCACGCTCAGCAGCAACAGCTACTTTTTCTGAATTCACTTTACTAGCTGCATCATCTTTACAAGATGTAAAAGCTACCATACATAAAGCGCTAAGTCCTAAGATTAACTTTTTCATTACTTATTATTTTTAATTAATACGTTTTGAATTTTCAAGGGGCTAAGGTAATAATAATTCCGGGCAAAGGTAATAATAATTAGCAGCAATTAAAATTTTTTAGAGCGCTCTTAACAGGTTTATGAAAGAATTAACTTACAAGTATTTTTACATTAGTCCTCGACCCGCTTTAGGATACATTTTTTTGGACTGGTATTCCTTGACGATTTTATCTAAAATACCATTAATAAACAAGCTACTTTTTGGAGTCGAATATTCTTTGGCAATTTCTAAATATTCATTAATGGTAACCTTATGTGGAATGGACGGAAATTTTTGAAATTCGCAAAGGGCCATTTTTAATAATAAACCATCCAAGCTGGCTAGGCGCTCAGTATCCCAATTCGTAGTTTTTTTGGAGATTTCCTCATCAAATTTTGAATTATTCAAAATGGTCTTTTTTAATAAATCCTTGGCAAAGGCTTTATCTTCTTCGTCCTTGTATAAATCTGGCAATAACTTAGTCTCTGGTGAGGTGAGCTTTACCTTTCTTAAAAGTTTTAGTAGAACGGTATTTACCACAGGAAAGTCATCAACCCAAGTTAATTTTTTGTCCTCAAAATAATCGAACAATTTATCATTAGGGGCAATAATTTCTGTATAAATAGTGATGATAAATTGTTTATCGTGCATAAAACCGACATCAGGGCTATTCAGATAGTCATCGTAGAGCTTGCTTTTTCTAATGGTTTTAAAAAGCATATCTACATATTCAAAATCGAGATGCCAAAAGTTTAGCTTTCGCTTGGCGATAACATCTTGCAACATTTTATTATCGCTAATAAAATTCAATAATAAATTATCTTGAAACTTGGTGTTAGGGTTTCTGTCAGAATCGGCACTTAAAAGCTTTTTTTGCAACTTTTGGTTGTAATCTTTACTCTTCTTATGCAATTCGGTAAGCAATGCCATAATAGAAAGGTACAAATCGAGCATACCGTCTAAACTATGCAGTAAAAACTTTTCGTCTTTAACCAAATCGTCACTCTCATGACCTTTAAAAGCATACAAAGATTGCATGACTTTTATTCTGATGTGTCTTCTATTCAGCATCTAGAAAGAACCGCGTTATCTGGGTTATTAAAAAAGGTGAATCAACATTGATTCACCCTGCAAAAATACTATTATTTAATTCCGAAAAAAATTATTTAGAATTTTCTCTTTTACGAGTTTCAATACGCTCTTGAGCTATGCTAAAAGCCGCTTTGTGAGTTGTTAAATCATTGGCTCTAGCATTGTCCAAGATTTCTAATGTGGTATTGTATATATTTTCGGTTTTACGCATAATCTCTTGTCTGTCATAATTCTCTAGCTCAGCATACACATTAATAATACCACCCGCATTAATTAAAAAATCCGGAGCATATACGATACCGCGTTCCTGTAAAATTCTGCCGTGTTTATTTTCGTCTGCCAACTGGTTATTAGCTGCACCAGCAATAATTTCAGCTTGTAACTTATAAATGGTATTATCATTTATGGTCGCTCCTAAAGCACAAGGTGCGTAGATATCCATGGCTTCACTATAGATATCATTGCCTTCATAAATTTTAACGCCATACTTGGAGCTTACGTCTTCCATACGCTCTTGACTGATATCCGATATGGTAACATTAGCGCCTTCATTTATTAAATGTTCTACTAATGCCTCACCTACATTGCCAATACCTTGAACGAATACATTTTTATCTTCTATAATATCCGAGCCATACTTGAACTTTGCTGCCGCTTTCATGCCCATAAACACACCATAGGCTGTAATTGGCGAAGGGTTTCCGGCTCCACCTTTATTCTGAGAAATTCCAGTAACATAAGGGGTCACTTCCCTAACTAAATCCATATCCGCCGTCTCCATACCTACATCTTCCGCTGTGATATATCGCCCACTTAAAGAATGGACAAACTCACCAAAACGTCTCATGAGTTCTGGTGTTTTTTGAGTTTTGGCATCACCGATAATTACGGCTTTTCCTCCACCTAAATTTAAACCAGTAATAGCAGATTTAAAGGTCATCCCACGTGATAAGCGCAGCACATCATTTAGGGCCTCCCACTCATTTTTATAATCCCACATTCTCGTACCACCCAAGGCTGGTCCCAACACTGTATTATGTATACCAATAATCGCTTTCAAACCTGTATCTTTGTCGTTGCAAAAAACGATTTGCTCGTGGTCATCGAATGAATTTTGACCAAATACGGGGTCTGCTTTTGAAAGCGCTTTAGAACTTATTATTTCTGAAGTCATTTAAGATTTAGATTTAAGGCCGTTTGAAAGATATCTAAAAACAGCGAGCAAAAATAAATTATAATTAGAGGATTAGCAAAATATTAACGTTGAAATAAGATTAACGTAATACTTTTGACTGACCAAATGCACTATGAAAGCACTAAAACATCTCAATAAATATTTTTATAAGTACAGATATCGATTAATTGTAGGTGTCATCATCACAATAATTGCAAAGATATTTGTGTTGTTTACTCCTCGATTTGTCGGTGACGCTATTAATGTTATTTCAGACCGCTTAGAGGGCAAAATCTCTTATGAAGTTTTTAAGACAGAATTAATTACTGATGTATCATACATCGTAGGAGCAGCGGTAGTGGCAGGTTTATTTACGTTTTTAATGCGTCAGACCATTATCAATGTTTCGAGATATATCGAATACGACCTAAAAAATGAAATCTATCAGCATTACCAAATCCTTTCTTTGAATTTCTACAAATCAAATAGAACAGGGGATTTAATGAACCGTATAAGCGAGGATGTTGGTAAAGTGCGGATGTATGCCGGACCTGCTTTAATGTATAGTATTAATACAGTGACTTTGTTCACGGTAGCCATTATATATATGCTAAGTACGGCCCCAAAACTTACCCTTTATACATTAATACCATTACCTATCCTTTCTATTGCCATATATAACTTAAGTCGGCTTATAAACAAACGAAGTACCATAGTGCAACAATCACTATCTACGCTCTCCACGTATGCACAAGAAACCTTTAGCGGTATTTCGGTGATTAAATCTTATGGCATTGAGCCAAAAACTAATTCGGAATTTGAAGACTTATCCATAGAAAATAGACAAAAACAAATTAACCTCACCAAAGTACAAGCCCTCTTCTTCCCTTTAATGATATTGCTCATCGGCATTAGTAACTTGATTGTTATCTACGTTGGCGGGATGCAATATATGAACGGTGAGATTGAGAATATAGGGACAATAGCCGAGTTCATAATCTATGTCAACATGTTGACTTGGCCAGTGGCCACAGTGGGTTGGGTCACATCCTTAGTGCAACAAGCGGAGGCTTCACAAGAGCGTATCAATGAGTTTTTAAAGACAGAACCCGAAATTCGAAATATTGCCAATGAATTAACACCGATTAGAGGCGATATTGAATTTAAGGATGTATCTTTTGTTTATCCAGATACCAATATTGAAGCTTTGAAAAACGTGAGCTTTTCCCTTAAGTCTGGTGAAACACTTGCCATACTAGGTAAAACGGGGTCGGGCAAATCCACCATACTCGATCTCATCGGTAGGCTTTATGACATAGATCAAGGAAGCGTTTTGGTTGATGGCAAGACCATAGCCCAATTAAACCTTATGAGCCTCAGAGAAAGTATTGGTTATGTTCCTCAAGATGCGTTCTTATTCTCAGATACCATAAAAAACAATATAAAATTTGGTAAAGAAGATGCCTCTGATGAAGAGGTTATTGAGGCTGCCAAAAATGCAAGAGTTCATAAAAACATCATTGGATTTAAACAAGGCTACGATACGGTTTTAGGAGAACGTGGCATTACTTTATCCGGAGGACAAAAGCAGCGTGTGTCTATTGCCAGAGCCATCATCAAGACACCAGATATTCTACTTTTTGATGACTGTCTGTCTGCAGTTGATACAGAAACTGAAGAAAAAATCCTTAAAAATCTGGTTAAACTTACCAAAGACAAAACAACCATCATTGTGAGTCATCGGGTGTCCTCTGCTAAAAATGCCAACCATATTATTGTCTTAGAAGATGGTAGAATAATTCAGAGAGGAAACCATGAAAGTCTTATAAATGTTGAAGGTTATTACAAGGATCTTTATACAAAACAGCTCTCCGAAAAAGAAATGCTATAATTTATTTGTCAGTTAACTTTTTTTTTAGATTTTTGAGTTGAAATTTAAATAAGACTGATTTATGAGCGATTTTGATATGATGGATAAAGAAGAAATATATTCAAAAGTACTGCGCGCAGGAAGACGAACCTATTTCTTTGATGTTAGAGCGACAAAAGCGGGAGATTACTACCTAACCATTACCGAAAGTAAAAAATTCACCAACGACGATGGGTCTTTCCATTACAAAAAGCATAAGATTTACCTTTATAAAGAAGACTTTTCTGAGTTTAGAGAAATTTTAGCTGAAATGACGGACTACATCATTAGTGAAAAAGGTGAGGAAGTTATTAGCGAGCGCCATCAAAAGGATTTTAAGCGCGAAGATGACTTTGTAGCCCAAGAAGCAAAAACATCAGAAGACAGACAGAGTACTGACAATTTTACCGATATTAGCTTCGATGATATCTAGAGCTTAGTTCTGTTAAATTATAATAAAAACCGTTACCGATAGTAGCGGTTTTTTTATTTTTAGGGTTTAACCAACTCCAAAATATATGCATCGCATTGCCTTATTTTTAGTTCTAGCCAGCACTACCCTTTTCTCGCAATCTCAAACTAGCTTATCGTATTACTTGCCTAAAGGGGTAACGTATAACCCAAACATACCAACACCTAAAAGCGTGATAGGCCATGAGGTTGGCCAATGGCACGTTACACATGATAAGCTTGTACAATACATGTACGCACTAGCCGAAGCATCAGACAGAATTACGATTGAAGACCGAGGCAACACTTTTGAGGATAGACCATTGTTATTGTTAACCATAACCTCACCTCAGAATCATAAAAATATCAATGCGATTAAAAAAGCACATGTAGCCGCTACTGAAACTAATGAAAGTAATTTGGAGAACAGACCTATTGTGGTTTATCAAGGGTTTTCCATACATGGAAACGAACCAAGTGGCTCAAATGCTGCGCTCGTCGCTGCCTATTATCTTGCTGCTGCTGAAAATAACACCATTGATAATTGGCTAAATAACACCATCATTTTATTTGATCCTTGTATGAACCCAGACGGTTTGCAACGCTTTGCTTATTGGGCTAATACCAATAGGAATATGAATCTCAACCCCGATCCAAATGACAGAGAATATCGCGAAGTATGGCCAGGTGGACGAACTAACCATTACTGGTTCGATTTAAATAGGGATTGGTTACCAGCGCAGCTACCAGAATCTAGAGCACGTGTTGAAACGTTTCATAGCTGGTTGCCAAATATCTTAACCGACCACCATGAGATGGGTACCAATTCTAGCTTCTTTTTCCAACCAGGAATCCCTTCACGTACGCATCCTTTGACACCTAAAATGAATCAGGAATTGACCAAAGGCATTGCTGAGTATCATGCCAAAGCCTTTGATAAAATAGGGTCTTTATACTATACGGAAGAGAGTTTCGATGATTTCTATTATGGAAAAGGCTCTACATTTCCAGATATTAATGGCGGCATCGGTATTCTCTTTGAACAGGGGAGCTCTCGCGGTCATGTTCAGGAAAGCGCTAATGGTTTATTGACCTTTCCATTCACCATTAGAAATCAATTCACGGCAATATTATCTACACTCGAAGCGGCCAATAGCATGCGAAAAGACATATTGGAATATCAGCACAATTTCTTTAAAAATGCGCGTAATGAAGCCTCTAAAGAAGGCAATAAGGCAATTGTTTTCGGTGATGAGAAAGACGCGGCAAAGGCTTATCATTTAGCGGAAATATTAAAACGACATCAAATAAAGTTTCACGATGTGAAGTCCAGCTTTTCCTTAGATGGAAAAACCTATAAAAAAGGCTATGGTTATATCGTTCCAAAAAATCAAAAAAACCTACGGTTAATCAATGCAATGTTCGAAAAACGCACCACATTCCAAGACAGTTTGTTTTATGACGTTTCTGCATGGACATTCCCACTGGCTTTCAACTTAGATTATTCTGAAACTACTACTGGCAAAGCTGGAGACGAAATTGATACCCTAGTACTTCAGAAAGGCGGGGTGACTTCAAAAAGTGAGTATGCCTATTTATATGAATGGAACGCGTATTATGCACCTCAACTTTTGAATCGTATTCTTAAAAAAGGCCTTAGAGCTAAAGTGAGCCTGAAAAACTTTAAATCCGGTGGCAAATCTTATGATTATGGCACCATTATGATTCCTGCTAAGAATCAAGGCCTATCCACATCAGAAATTTATACCTATTTAAATAAGCTCGCCATTGAAAGTCATATCACCATTGATGCGGTCGAAACAGGTTTAAACGAAGGCATTGATTTAGGAAGCAATAATTTTAGACCCTTAAAACTGCCAAAAATTGCGCTTTTAGTAGGAGATGGCATGAGCTCTTATGACGCAGGTGAAATTTGGCATTTGCTAGACACGCGTTATGACATTGTCGCTACTAAGCTTGACACGCGGAGTTTGGGACGCACAGATTTAAGCAGATACAATACCATAATTATGGTCAACTCCAATTCTGGCTTGAATGACGGTAATACTGAAAAACTAAAAACCTGGATTCAAGATGGTGGCACATTAATAGCGTATAGAAATGCGCTGCGTTGGTTAAACTCAAAAGAGTTAATGAAGGTTGGTCTTAAAAAAAGAAACAATATACAAGCCAAAACCATTAGCTACGAACAACGCAGAAATTTCAGAGGAGCCCAGGTTATTGGTGGCGCTATTTTCGAAACGCAACTCGATCGCTCCCATCCCATCAATTTTGGATACAAAAATGATAAATTACCTGTGTTTAGAAATACAACCCTATTCATTAAACCCAATAAAAACAGTTACGACAATCCTATTCAGTATACCAAAAACCCTTTACTGAGTGGTTATATCTCTGAAGAAAATTTGGATAGTCTTAGCTTATCCATACCCTTAAAAATTGGTGGTCTTGGTCGTGGAAATATTATAGCTTTTACGGATAACACCAATTTTAGAGGATTTTGGTATGGTACGCATAAGTTATTAATGAATGCTATTTTTTTCAGAGACGAAATGTAGAAGGTATAGCGTAGTGAAATTAATGGCTAAAAAAATCCAGACCTCTAGATTTTCTCAATAACCCATACGCGTCACTTTGTTGGTCTGACTTATAACTTTTAACTTTGTTGTATGAAAGTATACACAAAAACAGGAGATAAAGGCACGACGGCTCTATTTGGGGGTACACGTGTCCCAAAACACCATATTCGCATAGAGAGTTACGGCACTATAGACGAGCTTAACTCTCATATAGGACTCATACGCGATCAGGATATCGATCCATTGTATAAAAATACATTGATGCATATTCAGGACCGGTTATTTACCGTTGGAGCGATTCTAGCCACAGACCCTGCAAAAGCAATGCTAAAAAGTGGAAAGGCCAGATTGAACATTCCAAAGATTTCCAAAGACGATATTGAACGTCTGGAGAAAGAAATGGATAATATGGAGGCCAGTTTACCACCCATGACCCATTTTGTATTACCCGGTGGCCATCAGACTGTGTCATTCTGTCACATAGCACGTACCGTATGCCGTAGAGCAGAACGCTTAGCGTCTCACCTCAATGAATTAGAGCCTTTTCAGCCTGAAACCTTAATGTATATCAATCGTCTTTCGGACTACCTTTTTGTGTTGGCACGGAAGTTGTCACATGATTTACAAGCTGAAGAAATAAAGTGGATTCCACAAAAAGAATCGTAGTTTTTATCAACTCAGCTATATTGCCTAATAATGCAATATTTTGACTTTAAAAAGTTGAATAGTACACGTTCTTTTTATTAATGATTAAACATTTATGAGTGCACTTTGAATTATTCAAAACACATAAATATAAATGTTCAGTGAGACCGATAAATTAATATATTTAGTTTACGAACTAATTAATTTAATTTTTTCTTGAATTATTCAGCTAAAAAATTATTTTTGCAAAAAATTAAAACCACACGCAAATGTATTGGACATTAGAATTGGCATCGTATTTAAGTGATGCACCTTGGCCAGCAACAAAAGATGAGCTCATAGATTATGCGATTAGAACTGGAGCGCCTTTAGAAGTTGTAGAAAATTTACAAGCGATAGAAGATGAAGGAGATTCTTATGACTCAATTGAGGAAATTTGGCCAGACTATCCAACTGATGAAGATTACCTCTGGAATGAGGACGAATATTAACATATAATATGATTACAAAAAAGTCTCTTGCGTTATCTTAACTGAGAGACTTTTTTTATTTTCGAAAATTCGAAAAACAACACGACCTTAGATGTCCCCTCGAAGGGATTTTAGGAGTGTTTTCTAACAAATTGATAACATAACAAACAGTTTGAACACCAATCAATCTGTTTCAAAACATATAACATGGGTATATTAGATAAAGTACTAAAAGTTTTTGTTGGAGATAAATCCAAACAAGACGTTAGTGCCATACAACCAATTGTCAACCAAATAAAAACCTTTGAGCAGGCCTTAGAAGCTTTGTCACACGATGAGCTTAGAGCCAAGACGGCTGAATTTAAGGCTAAGATTGCTGAAGCCAGAAAACCCTTGCTCGAAAAGCAAAATGAATTATTAGCGAAAGCCGAAGTCACTGAAGATATTGACGAACGCGAAGAGATCTACGTACAAGCCGATAAGATTGAGGACGATATTTATGAATTAACAGAAGACGTGCTCAACGATATTTTACCAGAAGCCTTTGCTGTTGTAAAAGAAACAGCAAAACGCTTTGTAAACCATACGGAAATCTCAGTAGTCGCCAACGCTTTTGACAGAGAAGTGTCGGGCGCAAAGGATTATGTCACTTTAGAGGGTGACCAAGCCACTTGGTCCAACTCATGGGATGCCGCAGGTAAGCCAATTACTTGGGATATGATTCACTATGATGTGCAATTAATCGGTGGTATTGCCATGCACCAAGGAAAAATCGCTGAGATGCAAACGGGTGAAGGTAAAACTTTGGTAGCCACCTTACCCGTGTATTTAAACGCCTTGGCAGGTAAAGGTGTACACTTAGTAACAGTAAACGACTATTTGGCCAAACGTGATAGCGCTTGGATGGCACCTATATTCGAGTTTCACGGCTTAAGTGTAGATTGTATCGATCATCACACGCCCAATTCCGATGCCCGTCGCAAAGCCTATAACGCCGATATCACCTACGGTACCAATAACGAATTTGGTTTCGATTACTTGCGTGATAATATGGCACATGCCCCAGAAGATTTAGTACAGCGTCCCCATCACTTTGCAATTGTGGATGAGGTCGATTCGGTATTGATTGATGATGCACGTACGCCATTGATTATCTCAGGTCCTATTCCAAAAGGAGATGAGCACGAATTCGATGCTTTAAAACCTAAGGTAGAACAAATAGAAGCGGTACAGCGTAAATATCTCATAGGTGTTTTAGCCGAAGCTAAAAAGTTAATCGCCGCTGGTGATACCAAAGAAGGCGGTTTCCAATTATTGCGTGTTTACAGAGGTATTCCAAAGAATAAAGCCTTAATAAAATTCTTGAGTGAAGAGGGCGTAAAACAACTCCTTCAAAAAACCGAAAACTTCTACATGCAAGATAACAATAGAGAGATGCCTAAAGTTGACGCGGAACTCTATTATGTTATCGATGAAAAGAACAATCAGGTAGAATTGACAGATAAAGGTGTGGACTACTTATCTGGTAAGGACAACCCTAATTTCTTTGTGATGCCAGAGATGGGCACCGAAATCGCTAAAATTGAGGAAAAAGGTTTAGCACCAGAAGAAGAAGCTGTTCTTAAGGAAGACTTATTTAGAGACTTCGGTGTTAAGTCCGAACGTATTCATACCCTTAACCAATTGCTAAAAGCTTATGCGCTTTTTGAAAAGGATGTGCAATATGTGGTGATGGATAACAAGGTGATGATTGTAGATGAGCAAACCGGTCGTATTATGGACGGTCGTCGTTATTCCGATGGATTGCACCAAGCCATCGAAGCCAAAGAAAATGTAAAGATTGAAGCAGCCACGCAGACCTTTGCCACAGTAACCCTTCAGAATTACTTCAGAATGTACCGTAAGTTGTCTGGTATGACAGGTACGGCTGTCACTGAAGCCGGCGAATTCTGGGAAATCTATAAACTGGATGTGGTGGAGATTCCTACCAACCGACCTATTGCCAGAGATGATAGAGAAGATTTGGTATACAAGACCAAACGCGAAAAATATAATGCAGTGATTGACGAAGTGGTTGACTTATCCAATGCAGGACGACCTGTCTTGATAGGTACCACCAATGTTGAGATTTCTGAGTTATTGGGTAAAATGTTGAGCATTCGTAAGATTCCTCACAATGTCCTAAACGCAAAGCAACATAAAAAAGAAGCTGATATTGTCGCGCAAGCTGGTAATGCTGGTCAGGTGACCATTGCAACAAATATGGCAGGCCGTGGTACCGATATTAAATTGAGTGACGAAGTCAAAGAGGCGGGCGGTCTTGCTATCGTTGGTACGGAGCGTCACGATTCGCGTCGTGTAGACCGGCAGTTACGTGGTCGAGCTGGTCGTCAGGGAGATCCAGGAAGTTCGCAGTTCTATGTGTCTTTAGAAGATAACCTGATGCGTTTATTCGGCTCTGAGCGCATCGCCAAGATGATGGACCGCATGGGACTTAAAGAAGGCGAAGTCATTCAACATTCTATGATTTCTAAGTCCATTGAACGTGCTCAGAAAAAAGTAGAGGAAAATAACTTTGGAGTCCGTAAGCGTTTATTGGAATATGATGATGTCATGAACGCACAACGTGAAGTGGTCTACAAACGTCGCCGTAATGCCTTACATGGTGAGCGTCTGCGTGTGGATTTGGCGAATATGATTTTCGATACCTCTGAAGGTATCGCAATAAACAATAAAGCGGCTAATGATTATAAAAACTTTGAGTTCGAATTAATTCGTTACTTCTCTATGGCCTCACCAATTTCTGAAGCCGAGTTTGCCAAAATGGGCGAACAAGAGATTGCCGGATTGATTTACAAGGAAGCTTTTAAGCACTATCGTGAAAAGATGCAACGCGCGGCGGATTTGGCCTACCCTGTCATTGAAAATGTGTATAATACCCAACGCGACCGTTTTAAGCGTATCGTTGTACCATTTACGGATGGCGTGAAAAACTTACAGGTAGTAACCGACTTGGAAAAGGCTTACGAAACCAAAGGTACACAACTGATTAACGATTTTGAAAAGAATATCACCTTAGCCATTGTCGATGATGCTTGGAAAACGCACTTGCGTAAAATGGACGAATTAAAGCAGTCGGTACAGTTAGCGGTGCATGAGCAAAAAGACCCACTATTGATCTATAAATTTGAGTCTTTTGAACTCTTTAAGAGCATGATCGATCAGGTGAATAAGGATGTGATTTCCTTCTTGTTTAAGGGGGAGATTCCTCAGGAAACCGCCAGTACGATACAAGAAGCCAAAAAGCGTAAGCAAGAAAAGCTCGAAACTCAAAAGGAGGACATTCCTAATATGGACGAGCGTGCTGCCCAAAGCCGAGCAGCAGGAGAAAGTGCCTCTCGTAAACCACAGGTAGTAGAAACGATTGTAAGGGAGCAACCGAAGATAGGTCGTAACGAACGTGTAAAGATAAAGCATGTAATGAGTGGCGAAAGCAAAGAGGTTAAGTACAAGCAAGCCATTCCATTAATAGACAAAGGCGAATGGGTCTTGGTGAATGATTGATAAACCTCTTAGGTTTGTCATCCTGAACTGTCACACTGAGCGCAGTCGAAGTGTCGTTTCAGGATCTCATTAAAAATATAAACACAAAAAACCTGATGTTATGCATCAGGTTTTTTTGTATTTTTAAAAGAACGCGTATCGAAAGATCATAAACCTCAAAATATGAAACGAATTATCAAAATATGTCTTCTCGCAGGGATTTTAGTATCCTGTAATTCAACAGGCGACTCAAAAATTGAAGACGCAGCATCTCCAAACGACACTTCAGTAGAAACTGCAACTGAAAAAAACTATGATTCTTATAAAGACATCGACTCAGATGAGGCCTTAATTGCAACAGCCTTGATGGCTGCACCCAAAGAAAGCAGAGCCAATTGTAAAGTTATCGGTTATAATATGGCTGGTGATTTTGTAACCCTCCGTGAAGGTGACAATCAGTTTATTGTACTTGCGGATGACCCTAAAAAAGATGGGTTTAACGCAGCCTGTTACCATAAAGACTTAGACCCTTTTATGGCTAGAGGGAGAGCACTGCGAGCAGAAGGAAAGTCGGCAAGGGACGTTTTTGCCATTAGAGAAGCCGAGATGAAGTCTGGTGAACTTCAAATCCCCACTGGAACCACTTTGCATATTTACTATGGCGACAAAACCATCTACGACCCTGAAACTTCTGAAGTTGCAGATGCTATACTCCGCTACGTTGTGTACATGCCTTGGGCAACAGCAGAATCTACAGGTTTACCAGAAGTGCCCATGGCCGCTAACCATCCTTGGATCATGAACCCCGGAACACATAAGGCACATATTATGATTTCGCCTATAAATGAGAGCAATTAGTAATCCTAAGAATTTTCAGGCTACTCAATGAGACCACATCACTTATTATTTACTATGAGCTTATTTATAATCTCATGTTCTAACGCAAAAAAGGATGTGGCTGTTAATCAAATCCAAAACAATAACATCACTTGCACAGACAACAACTGCCAAGGGACTTACCAAGGCCCAGAATTCGTCAATGGTAGTGATATTGCTCATCAGTTTTCTAATACCATGTCAGCCAAAGTGGGCGACCAACTTAAAGTGCTTTATAAAACTGAGAAATACAGCCAAGTAGATTTCACTCAGATAGAAATGACCACCAAAGGTATGGGTTCTGGCACAGTAACCTATTATTTAAAAATTCCATTTAGAAAGGTGAGTGAAAAATGTGAAGCCTATACAGCTTTTGATCATGTAGGTGGCTGGAATCACCCACCTGCCCTCTCAGAACGAAAAAAACAACTCCAAGGGGCTTTAATGAAAGGGCATCAACTTAATATCAGCGACCTTAAAACGACCAAAGAAGGCTTGCAAGAATATTGGATACAATGGAAGCATAAAGCAACTCAAGGGGAATGCGAGTAGATTCTTTACTTTGAGTTTCTTTTACTACTTTTAAATCTATCAACTTTAACTTCAATATGCTGCGATTTACAACCCTATGTCTTTTTATTACTTTGTTATCTTGTAAGGATAAGACTAATTCACCTAGTACGCATAAGGAACCTGAAAACTTAATCGCCATTTTAGATACGATATGGCAAAGCGAACAAACTCCTATTAGATTGCGCGATTCTATAATCGCTTTATATGGCGCAGAATCTGAGAAAGCTGAAGTCTATCAACAAGAATACCGTAAGAATCATAGCATCAATATGGTGAAAGTAAAACGAATTCTAGACACCTATGGTTGGCCAGACTCAACCTTAATAGGTGACAATGGTAATTGGACGATTTGCAATGTGTTGCAGCACGATAACTTAAAAACGCGCGAGCATTACCTCCCAATGATGAAACAAGCTGTACTCGATAAGAAATTAGAACCGCGATTTTTGGTGCGGGCACAAGATAGAATTGCAACAGACAAAGGTGAATTACAAATCTATGGTGGGCAGATGAAATATTATCCAGACACAAAAAGTTTCAACCTCTGGCCAGTATACGATCCCAAAAACATTGACAAAAGACGCACGGCTATAGGATTAGATTCTATTGCCATATTCCTAAAGGCACGTTTTAATTTTGAATGGAATCTTGAGGAGCAATTAAAACGTACAGCAGCTTTTAAAAAACTTAAGGCGAAAGATTAATAGTTACTGCTGCATCTTTAAATACTTATCGACCGAGTGCTTCCCAGAGCCATAGAACAAAAAGAAAATACAAATTGCTAAAACCGATAAGGATAGGATAAGGTTCCCTGTGTTCATCTCACCAACAAAATTGATAATCACCGCACCAATCAAAATAGGTAATTGTGCTATGATGGCCCAACGCGTTAATAAACCAAAAACAATTAAAAAGCCTCCTACAAAGTGTGCAGGAGCAATATAATGCACTAACAAAACATCACCTGCCACAGATTTAACAGGTTCAATGAGATCGATTAGCAGATTGAGGTTAGACATAAAATACACACCCTTGTAAAACAAAAAAATACCAAGAGCAATACGTAACATATCGAGCGGATAATAAGTGTGCGCATTGGCCCACTTATTTAGTGATTTGATATAACCCATAATACTTAAAAGATTGATTTAACCTCTATAAGGTACTTAATTTTAATGAGAATTTCAATTCCACCTGCCATTTAAACACTTGAAAATCATTTATTTGTGCTATTTTTCTTACTAGAATTGTAATTTAGAGACCGTTGTATCATAAGAATCCACTCAAGACAAAAAAATTACTATATTTACAGCGTAACCTACTTATATTTAATTTATTATGAAACCTAAACTGTCCCGAGTTCTAGGACTCTTGTTCGCCATAACCTTAATGGCCTGTACTTCTGATGATACAAGTTCTGTCCCAACTGAAGAGACCAATCAATTCACTTTTAATGGGGTGACTTATAATTTAGTGACCGCTGTCGTTAACGATGAAAACACCTCAACGAGTGATGTCAGTGAAATTGGTATTAGCTTTTTTAACAAAACAGCTTCAGAAATTGCCGGTAATAGTGATTTGACTAATGTTAACTTTGTGTATTTCGATTTTGATGATGTGACCATTCAAAATACGACCTATAATCAAATTGATGACTATGACGTTTCTATCAATGGCTCAGTCACGAATAGTGAATTTAATCCCGGTACGGTCTTATTATCTGATAGTAACGTAGCATCCGACGTGTATGCCCAATCAGGTTCGGTAACCATTCTCAATTTTACGGAATTTAATATTAAACTTACGTTTAGCTTTACGAGAAACGATGGTCAAGTCATTTCTGGAAGCTATGACGGTAACTACATTGTGCCCGTTATTGACTAAGAATTCCGCTTTTTTGATGACATTTTAGATGCTTTTCGATTATAAGGCATAACCAATACTTATAATCATGAAAAGAATCACATTAAGCTTAACTTTTATCTTATGTATAGCTTTTACTACGAATGGACAAGACCTTAACTTCGGAGCGAAAGCAGGTCTCAATATTACTGGTGTTAGCTTTGAAAGTGACAGTTATTCTACCTCCTCACGTATAGGCTTTCACATTGGGGGTTTTGCCAATTACAAGTTCAGCGATAAGTTTGCCGTTCAACCCGAGATTTATTTTAGTACTGGCGGTAATGAATGGGACTTTAACAACGGTACAACAACTGGGGAAATCAAAACAAGTTCAATTAGCGTTCCTGTGTTGTTGCAATACGATGTCATTGACCATCTTGTTGTTGAAGGGGGCTTACAATACAATTTTCTTTTGTCCATAGAACAAAAAATTGATGGTAGTAATGATGGATTTGAAGACATTAGCGAATTCTACAAATCTGGTACTATTGGCTTCGCTATTGGTGCCTTGTACCATCTAGATGCAATTATCCCTGGCTTGGCAGCAGGATTGCGATTTACGGCCGACATATCAAAAATCAATGACGTTGATGTCGATGCGGGAAACCTAAGACAAAATGCATTTCAAATCAATGTGCTTTATACCATACCTAAATAACCTACGGCTATTAATCAATCCAAATCCTGATGAAACTAAGACTCATCAGGATTTTTTTATTACCTTAAAGCCCCTATCAATAAATCTGAAGCCAATTTGCCAAATCCATATATGAGAAACCTAGCGTTGATTTTATGTTTTTTGCTTAACTATTGCCTTTTTTCTCAAAAAAAAGAGACCGATAAAATTCTAAAAGAAGGGCAACTTTTATATCGCTTGGAAAAAGGGTCTTGGTATGGTACTGACCATTTATTTGAAAAATTTAAGGATAAAAGAGATTCTATTGGTGGGTACCTTTCGTATGAAGATGAAAATTCTAATATAACGACCGTTTTTTTCAATAGGTATGATCCCGATAAAGTCTTGATTCGATATAAGTTTGACAGTATCCCTAAGGTATTGCCTATTTCAATGGATACTATTAATACTAAAGTCTTGGACTTGGAAAATGATTTAAGGACTATTTTAGATGACGCCAAAATTAAAGCACAAGAGAATAAAAATGCGTTTTTTTCATTCTATAATAATACTGCCCTGAATTTTATTCCATTAGTTAACAAGGAGGAGCGCAAGGTATTAGTGCTAACTGGTCCTAAAATTAGCGGAGTTGTATTAATTGGTAATGACTATCAATTAAACTATGACAATGAAAATAATTTTCGGGACAAATTCAAAATACATAGTACACTTTTGCAATTTCAGTACAAGTCAAAAGACCAGCAAAACCAGACTGTATCCACTGTACATTCACATGTAAATTCAGACTTTATTTCCTCTACTGATATTTGTACCTTATTGCTTTATAGAGATTATGTTGAATGGACTCAGCATATTGTAGTAAGTGAAAAGTTTGTTTCAATTTTCGATTTGAAAAAGGAGTCTTTAGTTGCTCTCACAAAAGAGGCGTGGGAAAAAATAAATAATCATTCAAAAAATGACGATTAAATGAAAAACAAAATAGTAATCATCTTAGCAATAATTTTAACTGTCACAAATTTTGCTTTTTCACAAATTGTAAGTATACCAGATCCAAATTTTAAAGCTGCACTAATCAACCATTTTCCAAATATCGACACTAATGACGATGGCGAAATACAGGTTTCAGAGGCAGAGGCAATGACTCTCATAAATGTGGAGTTTGATAACATAGTAGATTTAACAGGTATAGAGGCTTTTACCAATGTCATCACTTTACAAGTTAGAAACAATGATATTGTTAGCTTGGACCTCAGCAATAATACCAGCATCATTGACTTGGATTGCTCTAACAACGCGATTACAAGCCTTAACCTAGGCAGTAATCTCAATCTAGAAGAATTGCATTGCAATGATAATCTACTGACTTCCATCGATTTATCTTCTGCTATTAATCTCGAAGAGTTAAGCATTCACAATAATGAGTTAATGAGTTTAGACGTGAGTAATAGTCAAAATCTGTTTGATCTCTCTGCATATAATAATGAATTGACCTCAATAAATTTAAACGGTGTTACAGCATTGGAGTATTTGAGTCTCGGAAGTAATTTGTTAACATCCCTAGACCTTAGCACCAATATCAATCTAAGAAATGTAACGAGCAGCAATAACCAATTGTCTTCGGTAACTTTTGGTAATTCTGCCCAGCTCACAGATGTAACCCTTAACGATAATTTACTTCAGACCATTGATATTACGTCGCTTCCCGCTTTACAAGACTTTTTTATCCAAAACAATCAGCTTACAGGCATAAATATTGCAACTAATACAATTTTAGATAGACTTTACATAAGCGGGAATCAAATTACGGATCTTAATACCATAATAAACAGTACAAGTTCAGTTACATTTCTAAGAGCAGACAATAATCTATTGGAAACTGTAGATTTATCCAATAACTCATCCATAATCTGGCTATATCTCAATGATAATCTATTAACAGACTTTATTGCTAATGATACAGTACAAAGAGTTGAATTAAAGAACAACCAATTTATAACAATAGATTTGAGTGATGATTACGAAAACCTAGACCGTATCGTACTAAACGATAACACCAATCTTACTTACATTAATATTAAAAACGGTAATAATAGTAGTTATTTATTCATCAGTGTAATTGATGCTTACGATAATCTAGATAATCTTGAAGCGGTTTGCGTAGATGATATTAACAGTAATTTTGCAGGTTGGATACAACAACAAAACAATCAGCCTATTGTATTTACAGAATACTGTTCATTTACACCTGGTGGCTCATTTTACACCGTGGAAGGCAGTACAACTTTTGATGCTGACAACAATGGTTGCGATATTAGTGATACTGCCATACCTAATGTAAAACTAAATATTACCAATGGCACTTTAGAAGATTCATTTTACAGTGATTCTACTGGTATTTATACTATGCCAATACAAGCTGGTAATTATACAATTACTCCACAACTGGAAAACAGCACGTATTACAACATTACACCGAGTAGCATCAATGTAGATTTTCCTAATGACCCAGATCCAGTTACACAAGATTTTTGTCTTACGGCAAATGGCGTACATAACGATTTGGATATTATCATAGTACCCATGCAAGATGCGCGACCAGGTTTTGATATTCCGTATAAATTAATTTATAAGAACAAAGGCAACACCACAATTTCTGGTAGCATCGATTTTACATACAATGATGACTATACCAGTTATATATTTGCTTCACCAAACCCTAATACTGAATCTTCCGGTAGCTTATCTTGGAATTTTACCGACCTCAACCCTTTTGAGAGCCGAGAAATAGATTTTGAACTCAACTTAAACCCTCCCACAGACCCAGATTTTCCATTAAACAGTGGAGATATGTTGGTATATAATGCAACTATATTTCCGACTACAAATGACGAAACACCAGAAGACAATACCATAACGCTCAACCAAGACGTTGTTAATTCCTTTGATCCTAATGATAAGACCTGTTTAGAAGGAGCAACTATTACACCTGAGGAAGTTGGCGCCTATGTGCATTATCTCATAAGGTTTGAAAATACCGGAACTGCCAACGCCATTAATGTAGTGATTAAGGATAATATCGATTTATCTAAGTATGATATATCCTCTTTAGTACCATTGAGAGCTAGCCATAATTTTGTTACAAGAATATCAAATGATAATGAAGTTGAATTTATATTTGAAAACATTCAGCTGCCCTTCGATGATGCCAATAACGATGGTTATGTACTTTTTAAAATAAAGACATTGCCGACCTTAACGTTAGGTGATAGTTTTAGCAATGAGGCAGAAATATATTTTGATTTCAATTTCCCCATAATTACGAACAATGAGACCACTACAGTGGCAGAAAACCTCAGTACTGAAGAATTTAGTTTAACCGACGAAACGCTGTTAATTCCAAATCCAACAAGAGCATATTTTACGCTCAAGGCTATTGAAAATCTGAATTTTGATAACATTGAATTATACGATTTAGCTGGAAAAAAATTGTTAAGACTTCCTAAACAAGACACTTATTATGTTGGAGATTTAAAGACTGGAATTTATTTTGTGAGTATCAATACATCAAATCAAAAAATCGTCATGAAACTTATAAAACAATAATCCCAAAAAGACCTTTACGTTAAATCCTAACGAAACCTGTTAGGATTTTTTTATTACCTTAAAGCCTCATACCTTAATCATCAATCATGAAAAAAGTTCATCTTATCACATGTATCGCTTGTTTTTTAATAAGCCTTAGTTACGCGCAGAAAAAGGCAGATCTTCAAGACATTAACACCACTTGGGCCAAATTCTATAAAGCTTTTGAAACCTTGGATTATACGTTAATGGCCGAGATTCATGCTAAAGATTTGGTGCGTGTATCTGGTGGAAGGCGTATTATAGACTACGATAGCTATATTAATAATTACAAAGCTGGCTTTGAGCGCGACAAAGCTGCAGGACAAACCAGTAACATCTCATTACGCTTTTTTGAACGCTTATGTAATGACAGTACGGCAAGTGAACGCGGTGTCTATAAACTAGTGCGAAATAAGGGCACCGATGAAGAGCAAGCTTATTACGGACAATTCCATGTCCTCTTCAAAAAACGCGATGGCAAATGGAAAATAACCATGGATTATGACTCTTCCGAAGGTGGTACTATTGGTGAAGATGACTACAACAAGGCTTTTGCTATTGATGATTTTGATAAGTTCTTAAACTAAATTCAAAAGTAAATTAGGATCTGGACAATTCGCTTTATAAAATTCTAAATCAAGCTGATTACAAACCCCAGAATAATCGCCTTTATAATCCTGAATATCTTTAATGACTTGAAAATGCAAATGCGGTGGATAATCGCCATTAACGTCTGCTGTCCCTAATGTTGCTATTTGTTCGCCTTCCTTCACTTCTACTCCAACTTTCATCTTATTTAAAGATTCTAAACTCAAATGCCCATAAAGCGTGTAAAATTCAAAGTCTTGTATGTAGTGTTTTAAAATAATGGTTGGCCCATAATCTCCAAAATTGGTGTTGTTTTTAAAACTGTGAATCTCACCATCCAAAGGTGCGTAAATTGGCGTGTCCGCCTCAATCCATATATCTAAGCCAAGGTGAATGTGACGTGCCTCTTTGGGATCTTCTTGATTAAAATAAGTACTGCGATTGTAAATAGCACGTCGCTCTAAATAGCCCCCAAAGGCCACCTGTGCATGGTGTTTGGAGATATGATTCCAAATAAAAATCTCCAAGTCCTTAGAGTTGGATACATCAACACCTCTTAGTTCGGGGTTATCGACCGACAAATCTAAAGGCACATAGGCATCAAAAGCAATGTTAGGGTCGACTAAAGGATGTGAATGAAGTGATTGGAGTAAATCTTCAAAAGAAGAAAGTGGCATAAAAAATAAAATTTCCACAAAAATAAGAATCTATTTTGATGGAAAACGGAAAGAAAAAGAATGTACCCTCTAAATAATGACCTTATTTAAAGGGATTAATTCATAACAACGTCGCTATATTTAGCATTGACAATAATGGTTTTGTCAGAACTCTGGCCTTCGGGATAATTTCTGATGGTCTTTTGTGAGGTAGACTTATTATTAAACTTAGAACGTTCTCCTTTAAAATACATATTGTAATTGACGTTCTGTGGTAAGCTTATTAAAGCATCACTATTTTCAAGAATCAAATTTAGATTCTTAAAGGACGCTGCAAGATTAGAAATTGTAAGATCACCAAAACTGCCATCTATGATTCCCGTATCCACCAACTTCTCGATATTAATATTAGACGACTTCGCGTTTAACACCAAATTGTTAGCATTTTTAATCTGTGCCTTATCGACGTAGTTGAGATTAAGTGTTCCTAAATTCCAGGTATTAATCACCACAGGTGAATAAGAGACATTGATGGAAGTGTCACTTCCATCAATGTTATCTGCTACTAGAAAGGCATGTGATATATCTCCGCTTAAGTTATAGATCACTGAAGATAATTTTAATTCACCATGTCTTATATTGGTCTTTAACTTCGCTTTTTTAGGGATCTTAATTTTTATCACCTTTTTAACCTTGTCGCTACGTAAAGACTCTAATTGTCTTGCCAAAACAGCTTCTCTCTTCTCTCTCATCTCCTTTCTTCTGACTTCCATATCTGCTCTGCGATCGGCCAATGCGTTGGCGCGTTCAGCATGGCGCTCTGCTATTTTAGCTTCACGCTCAGCCATTCTTGCAGAACGCTCGGCCTGTCTTTCAATAAGTGCAGCTTGTCTCTCCATTTGCTTTCCAAAACGCTCTCCCCAAGCTTCCATCTTTTCAGCCCATTCCTTACCAAATTTTTCACCAAATTCCTCACCCCATTTTTCCATATCCTTGGCATATTCTTCACCAAATTTTTCGCCCCAAGCTTCCATTTCTTTTGCCCATTTGCCTTCAAAACGCTTGCCATACTCTTCACCCCATTTCTCCATCTTTTCCTGATAACCAGATTCTGCAAACTTTCTAGCCCATTCTTCCATACTTTTCTGTAATTCCTTACCTCCCTCTTTCTCATAGCGTTTGCTCCACTCCGTAAGATACTTTTCACCTTCTTTTTGATATCTATCATAATCAAAGTTTATGGTTCTTATACCATCTGGTAACTCAGGTAACTCTGGAAATTCAGGCATCTCTGGCATCTCTGGCATCTCTGGAAATGCATCCATATGAGGGATATTTGGTAGAGCGATGACCTCTGGCATTTCTGGTAGTTCTGGCATATTTGCCAATTCAAACTCTAAGTCCCTTAACACATCTGCATAATCGGCCTCAGCATATAGACTTATCGCTCTTCCTCCTCGCGATGAAATGATGACTTTATCGTCAGACCCTTCCACTTTAAGGTTCCAAGCTTCTAAAGCACGTTCTAACTCTTCCGCAGATAATTTGTCACTCTCCAAGTAGGCTTCTACTTCAACAATATCCTTGTTCCAGGTACTGATTTCTATTTCTGCATAACTGGTATTTAAGTCGACTACCACATCCTTACTAACCTTAATAGATTGTGATGTTTTACTTAACTTTTGTTGTGCAAAACCAAAGGTGGTTAGGAGGCACAACACTAAAATTCTAACTGTGTTCATGATTGTTTTAATTTAACTGTTCGTTTTTTGACTTTGTTCGCCATAGCCTTGGGCACAGGCGGATTGATTTATAATTTATTAATTGATTAAGCACTCTCTTCCCCAAAGGAATCGTCATTAAACTCCTCTAGCTTCTCCTTAAGACGCGTGACCAAGTTTAATCGCAACTTTAAATTGCTGATCAGTGCATCCAAAGTGATAGAATTCGGTCCATTGTCATTGAGTTCAATAGTAAGTTTATTGTACTCGTCATTTAACTCCTTAAGTCTTTGGATGTAGCCATCGACCAAATCTTTATTCTCTGGTGTTAGTTCTACTTTGGACAATTCCAGATTAATGCTCGCCAGATAGTAGTCTTCTACTTTTTTCAGTTCAGGTGAAAACTCTCCCATGGATTTGATAGTATTTTCAACAACTGGATTGTCTACAGGAACAACTTCCCCGCCTGATCCTCCAAAAAACTGATAAGCGCCAAAGCTCAAACCTAATAATACGACAACGCTTGCCGCTATATTCAAGAAGCTAAAACCACTTGACTTTTTCTCAATGGGCAACTCCTTTTCTAGTTTCTCTAAAAACCGTGCTTCATGACCTTCAGACATCTTTGCACGCTGTACTTTTGTGTCCTTTTCGAATAAATTTCTAAGATCTTGTGCCATTTTTCCTTGTTTTTAATGCTGCTTGTAATTTTTGTTTCCCTCTAGACAGTTGTGTTCTCGAGGCGACTTCAGAGATATTCAAAATTTCAGAAATCTCTTGGTGGTCATATCCTTCAACCAAATAGAGCTTTACAACATATTTATACTTATCGGGCAATTCTTCAATTGCACTTTTTACCTCATCTATGGTAATTTCATCATCAACAAGCCATTCATTTTCATAATCGCTATCCACGACATTGAGATGATGCTCTTCCAAATCTATCAAGCGTTGACGTTTCGACTTTAAAACATCTATACACCGATTCACTACAATGCGTTTCAACCATGCTCCAAAACTGACTTCTGCTCTATACTGATCCAATTTTGAAAATGCCTTTATAAACGCCTCCTGAACGATGTCCTCAGCTTCCATCGTATCCTTCACAAAACGAAGGGCTACTATGAGCATGCCATCACAATACTGATTGTACAATTGCATTTGTGCTTGCCGATCGTTCTTTTTGCATTTTTCAACAATATGAATTTGAAACGTGCTGATGATTAATTGGTTTTTTTGATTGGTTTTACTCGATAATCGAGATTTAATTTGTTCGAAATGTTTTCTTAATCTGCAATGGCTCGCCTTACATTAATTTTGCTTATCTCGAATTCATTTCACTCTAAAGACGATGCAAAAAACTGAGTGTGGCAAAAAATTCAAATTTTATAAGATTTATTTAAAATTAAACGTTCTGTTCTATAAATTTAACGAATTGAGTTATCTTTAAAATTTAAACTAAATTCGCTCATTAAAACTGCTTAAGATTAAGAATTATGCTAAAGCGCTTACTCATTCTATTATCTATTATTGCCATAGGATTACTTGTCTATTGTGTATTTGTAGAAAATATATTTTCCCCGAGATTAAGTCCGAAGGATACCGCTAAGGTCACTTTAAATGATTTAAAACTACAAGTAGAATACAATAGACCTTCCAAACGGGATCGTGATATTTTTGGTGCACTAGTTCCGTATCACAAGGTATGGAGAACTGGAGCCAATGAGGCCACTACCTTCCAAACCAATAAGGACTTAATGATCGATGGTATGCTGTTAAAAAAAGGAAAATATACCCTTTGGACCGTTCCTATGGAAGACGCATGGAAAGTGATGTTTAATACCAAACAGTACGAATGGGGAGTCAATGAAAAAATGGAACCCATGTGGGACCCCAACTATGACGCCATTGAAATAGAGGTCTTAAAACAGAGCCTAGACGAAACGGTAGAAAAGTTTACTATTGCATTTGACAATAAAACCGGAAATCTAAAATTAACTATGGCCTGGGACCAAACCTTAATCGAAATTCCTATGCAGACCTATCCGTATAAACCTTAAACCTTTAGTGCAAAGTGGCAAAAACCGACAAAACATATAAATCTGCTTTGCAAGAACAAGAGGGTATTGATCCTCCAAAAACACTAAGTGCCCATTCTGCAAAATCCATAAAAGCCAAGCGCAAAAAGCAACCTTCCGTTAATGATTTAGTAAATGGTATAACCTCTGGTCATATTACAGATCTAAGTAGAGCAATTACGCTAGTTGAAAGCACCAATCCCACCCATACAGCGAAAGCCCACGATATTATCACGGCCTGTTTACCACATGCCAATAATTCCGTTAGAATTGGTATTACCGGTGTCCCTGGTGTTGGCAAGAGCACATTTATCGAAGCCTTTGGAAGCTACCTTACAAGCATTGGTAAAAAAGTTGCGGTCTTAGCCGTAGATCCCAGCAGTACACTGAGTAAAGGCAGTATTCTTGGTGATAAAACCCGAATGGAAGATTTGGTCAAAGATAAAAATGCGTTCATACGTCCATCACCTTCGGGAGATTCTCTTGGTGGCGTGGCCCGTAAAACAAGAGAGACGATCATCTTATGTGAAGCCGCAGGGTTCGACACGATTATTATTGAAACCGTAGGAGTTGGACAAAGTGAAACTGCCGTGCATAGCATGGTTGATTTCTTTTTGCTACTTAAACTTGCTGGTGCGGGTGATGAATTGCAAGGCATAAAGCGCGGTATTATTGAAATGGCAGACGCTATAGTCATTAACAAAGCTGATGGTGATAATCTAAAAGCCGCCAAATCCGCGAAAGTTGAATTCAATAGAGCTTTACACCTCTATCCAGAAAAAGACTCGGGTTGGTCCCCTAAAGTTTCCCTATGTAGCGCCTTAAAACACGAAGGTATTTCTGAGGTTTGGGAGTTGATCCAAAACTACTTAAAGACCACGACTTCAAATAATTATTTTGAGCAGAATAGAAATAACCAGAATAAGTTTTGGCTGTTACAAACCATTGAAGAGCGTTTAAAGTCTGATTTCTTCAAATCCGAAAACATCAAGGCCGAACTAAAAACTCAAATCGAATTGGTTGAAGCTGGAAAAACGACGCCTTTTGCAGCAGCAGAGTATTTGCTTTCGCTATAATATAAAAAACAATACTTTTGCAGTGACTAAGCAATCACATCTATGTCGTATAAATTAACCATCATTGTTCCTGTATATAATGAAGCGGATAATCTTGAACGCGTTGAAACCGAATTATCCAATTATTTAAAAATTGCAAAGGTACCGGCTTCGGTTTTATTTATTAACGATGGTTCAAAGGACAACAGTCAAGCTTTAATTGAAAGTATTTGCGAACGAAACGACGCTTTCGAATATGTGCTTTTTAAAGAAAATAGAGGGTTGAGTGCTGCCATTAAAGCAGGCTTTGATTATGCGGACACCGAGTTGGTTGGTTATATAGATTCTGATCTTCAGACAGCACCAGAAGATTTCAATATACTTTTAGAACACATTGATTCGTACGAATTAGTGACTGGCGTTCGTGCAGACCGTAAAGATTCATTTGTTAAAAATATGTCATCTCGAATAGCTAATGGGATTCGACGTGCTTTCACGAAAGATGGTATGGATGATACGGGTTGCCCATTAAAAATCATCAAGACCGATTATGCCAAGCGCATACCTATGTTTAGAGGCTTACATCGTTTTTTACCTGCTATGATCATGCTTCAAAACGGTAGAGTTACTCAAATTCCGGTGCGACATTTTCCTAGAATAGCAGGCACGGCAAAATTTGGTCTATGGAATCGACTGTTAGGTCCTTTAATGGATTGCTTTGCCTATTTATGGATGAAGAAAAAATACATCAATTACGATGTGGCTAAAACCAGTAAATAATTATCCGTTTGAGCGTAATTAAAAACTTTTATGAAATGAATACGTCAATGCACTTCGACAAGCTCAGTGTGACAATTTGGATATTCAATAAACTATAAATTGAAGGACTGGATTATATATAGCATTGGTTTTCTAGCACAGATTTTATTCTCGTCTAGACTTATTATACAGTGGATAACCTCTGAAAAACAGCGAAAAGTTATTACGCCAACGACGTTTTGGACCCTGAGCCTATTCGCTTCTTTTCTCTTGTTTATTTACGGTTATTTACGTTTAGACTTTGCCATTATGCTCGGACAAAGTTTAACCTATTTTATATACATTAGGAATTTGCAGCTTCAGGGACAATGGCAGAAGTACCCTATAGTGATGCGCTATTTTCTTTTTATAGTCCCTATCTTAATTGTTGTTTTCTACTACAACAACAACAAAATTGACATGGAGCTTTTATTTAAGAATGAAGCCATCCCCACTTGGTTGTTAATCCTTGGAATCGTTGCCCAAGTTATATTCACCTTGCGCTTTGTCTATCAATGGATTCATGCTGAACGCCATAAGGCATCGTCTTTACCTATGGGCTTTTGGGTATTGAGCTTAATCGGGGCTGCCTTAATATTGACCTATGCCATTATTAGAGAAGATCCTGTGTTATTTGTCGGTCATTTATTCGGAATGATCATCTATGCGCGAAATGCCTATTTAATACGACAACACTAATGATTAAGCGCATCGAAAAATATCCTATTCTAAGCCTTATCCTTTTTGTCTTAATCATGCTGGGCTTTACCATAGACGCCATTCCTGTCACCATTATGGAAGCGCGTAATTTTATATCGGCAAGGGAAATGCTGACCGATAACAACTGGATTTTGACTACCATGAATGGTGAAGCACGTTACCAAAAACCGCCTTTACCCACATGGATAACGGCATTTTTTGGGATGCTCTTTGGGATAAAATCAGTTCTAGCACTGCGCTGGCCAGCACTACTGTTTTTAGCAAGTATTGGTGTTTCGACCTATTTGTTATCCAAGAAACTAGAACTCGATAAATCACACAGTCTAATCAATGGGTTTATAGTACTAAGCTCGTTTTATGTCATTGGCATTATCGTAGAAGCCCCTTGGGATATTTATACGCATGGTTTTATGCTCATGGCACTTTATCAACTCTTTATAATGCTTCAACATAAAAAAACAAGCATTATTCAAAGCCTACTATTTCTGTTATTTTTAGCAGGCTCAGTTCTGTCAAAAGGTCCCGTATCACTTTATGTACTGTTCTTGTCCTTTGTGATTTCGTATGCCATTGCTTTTAAACTAAAAGGTCACCTTCTACATTTTTTAAAGCTGACAAGTCTCTTGGTTTTTGGAATCGTTCTAGGTGGTTGGTGGTATTTTCATGTACGTATTGCTGATCCAGAAACGTTTACCGCTATTGCCTCAAAAGAAACCTCTAATTGGAGTAGCTATAATGTACGGCCTTTTTATTATTACTGGAGCTTCTTTGTGCAGAGTGGCCTTTGGACCATTCCCGCATTTATAAGCCTACTTTACCCTTACATGAAATCTCGTGTTTCAAACTTAAAGGCCTACAGATTTAGCTTTTTCTGGACGATTATAGCTGTTGTGCTTTTATCCGTGATCCCTGAAAAGAAATCTCGTTACCTGATGCCTGTTTTAATTCCTCTGGCCATTAATATTGGATTTTACATCGACTATTTAGTCCGTGAATTCAAAAATCTGAAAGACAAGCGCGAAACGATTCCTGTTTATTTCCAGTTTGGTTTAATTGGTATTATAGGTATTTTGTTTTGGCTATCAGAGTTTTTTATGGGGTCCTTCATTTTTAGCGAATTTGCTCTAAGATACATCATCACGTCCATCGCATTAATCAGTATTGGAGTATTCATCATTCGATATTTAAAAAGGAAGGACATAAAAACTGTGTTTTATCTTATTATACTGTTTTTAGTAAGTATTGGTTGTTTAGGTTTGCCTTTAGCGAAAAGTGGCGTGCAGAAAGACTACAAACCCGTCTCAGAATTAACCAACACCTATATGCCCTTATATAGTTTGGGCGATGTGTCACCTGAAGCTATTTATCATTATGGCGACAAAATTCCGAAATTAAATACTCCTGAGGGCTTGGTATTACCATCCGAAAAAGAATTTAATTTACTCTCAGGTGAAAAAAGTCCCGAGGATATTCCAGAATTATCCAAAGTGTACCATATCGTATTCATGGCGACTTACGACCTCAATACAGCCAAAAAAGGTACACGAGCGCATCGATCGCGCCTAGTCAATCAATTATACAGATTATCTAGAAAAGAATAATTTTTAGACTGGATCTGAAAGCGTTAAGTCATGTTGTGGAAGAATAAAAATAAGTTCAAAGTAAAAAGCATTAAAAAGGTAGATCTTTCAGGTTACATGGTGAAATATGGAATAACCCAAGAAGGTATACTATATGCTATTATCGCAAAAGAGGGAGATCAAAATAGATATTACCAAGAACTTATTGGGATTTCAGTTGATGGCAAGATATTATGGCATTCGGCATTGAAAATAGGATATCATAGCGAGCTTAGAATTTCTAAAGACGGCCATTGCTTTATCGGTTTTTCGAACGAAATTCATAAAATAGACAAGAATGGGACATCAGAGACGTTTATTACAATTGCTATTGATTCCGATCAAGAGATAGGAAGCTTTGCCATTTTAGACGATGCTTTTATTATTTGTATTCATGGCAAGAAGCGACCCAACTCCAAAGTTTTAAAAGTCGATTTAAAAGGACAAATCATATGGGAAACCCCAATCCCTGTGAATGGTATATCGTATGAGGGCGTTATGGAAATGAGGGCTGATAACAACTGGAAGGCGGAACGAAAAAAAGATTGGTCTCCAGAAAATTGGCTCTGTTTATACAATAATGAAATTATAATTTCGGATGATAGCATTTTGGTGAGCTACTTTGAAATGCCAAGAAGCGGTATTGGAAAATCTTATATTCTTGACTCTAAAACGGGAAAGATAAAATGGGATTCCAAACCAGCACCTTTTGAGTCGATCAGTTGTATTGGTAAAGGCATGTTTTTATTGGGTCACCAAGGCTATGGAGCGTTCGATACCGAGTTAATAAGTAGTGAGGGAGAGTTAATTGATAAATGGAAGTCCGTTGGAAAAACTGTAGTTTCAAAACATAAGGAAATAGGACTTATAGAGATGGATAATTCCTCTGCTTCAGAACTTTATCACTCCAAATTAATGGGGAATGGAGAGGTTATTAGGGGCTCTAAAATAGAAGGCTATTATATCATCGACCCTGTTTTGGACCATTATGGAAATATGATTTTTTGGAGAAATAATGAACTAACAGTAATTGATTCCAAATCGAAAAAACATAATTTATTACGTAAAGCATTTGAGAAAGAACCAACTACTTCAAGAAGAATATTATTGTTTGATGAAGGACAACTGATTTTTTCCCTGAATAAAGAGCTATATATTTTGGATACTACTCTTGGTTTTTTGGATAGTGGCAGCTGGCCCTGCAAATTTGGAAATAATGAGAGAAATCCAGTAATCGATTAAAATAAATGGCTAATAACAAAAGGGCAATAGTCGCAATTTGTCGGTTAATTTTGCTCAGGGGTTCTTACTATTCCGCCCTAATAAAACGCTTCTGCAAGTATATATTTAGTTTATAAAAGCCAAAGCCAGAAAGTGCACCGAAAGTCATTCCGCATAAAATATCTATGGGAAAATGAACGCCGACATAGATACGACTATAGGCGACCAAAAACGCCCAAAATAGTAGTATAAAAATCAGGTTTTTAAAATAAGAACGCAATACCAATCCTCCAAATACAGCCGCTGCCATGGAATTGGACGCATGACCAGAGAAAAAGCTACGGTTAGAGCTACAGCGCTCTGCAATAAAACGAATCATATCTTTAATCTCATCACAAGCACAAGGTCTAAATCGCAATACGGAGCGCTTTACCAAATTCGTCGTTTGGTCTGTGAATAAAATCATCAGCGTAATGCTTAGCATAATCATAAGCAATGCTTTCCAACCTAGTTTCTTGTAAATAAGAAATAACAATAAGGCATATAATGGTACGAAGGTCAGTTTGTTGGTTATTGCCAACCAGAGCCAATCCCAAGATGGCGAACCAAGGCCATTGAGATAAACAAAAAGTTCGGTATCTAAGTCTAAAAGCTTATCGAGCATTAGTCGTCGTAACGTGCTACTTCCCTATCGTAGAACTCCGTAGCTTGTCTGATATAATTTTCGGTTTCGGTTTCCAGTTCCTTTTGGTCGTGTTGATCAAATTCTTCAAACCATTCTACCTCGTCATTTTCAAGGTTGATGATAAACCTCGGAAACTCGGTATGGATGATATAAATGGCATCTGGATAATCCGTGTTATCGCCTAATATGAATTTGGGTAGTGTCATTAGTTGTGAGTGTCTAAAGTTATAAGTACTTAAAGTTTTCTTATACCGACAAAAATAGTTAAAAAGTCATAAGTACTCGGGGTGCCTAAAGTTTGTTTGCAATAGATGTGAAAATCGCCAACAACTCTTTAGCTTCTGTTCTCAGATTTTTAAGCCTTGGAAGCTCAAGCCAGTTAAGCTCCTCAATGATTTCTAACCAATAATCTGTCTCACTAGCTTCGGCTAAACTAATTTTGATCTTGTTTTTGAAATCCTTTGGACTTCTAGAACGATTAGCTTCTCTGTAATTAGCACCTACACTTGTTCCTGACTTGGTTAATTGATTTCTAATCACTAACGATTCAGTAGAATTTGGAAGGCTTGATGACAGATTAATTATATCAATAGCAAATTTTAGCGTACGTTTCTCTAGCTGTTTCGCAAATTCTTTATTAGTCATTTCATCAGATTTTAAAGTTTCAAGTACTCAAAGTGTCTAAAGTTACTCATTTAATTTTCATACATTTTAACATAAATTACTTCAGGCACTTCTAACTTCAGGCACTCCTACTCTAGGCACTTTAGGCACTCATAACTCTAAGTACTTTTAGCTATCAGCCGCTTCGTCAAATAATTAAACCGAATAAACAATAAAATGGCAGCGGTTGTCAATCCAGCTAAAAGTCCTACCCATATGCCTAAACTGCCGTAAGCCTCTTCTTTTCCTAAAAAATAACTGACTGGAAAACCCACCACCCAATAGGAAATGAAGGTGATGAGGGTTGGAATTTTTACATCCTGCAATCCACGCAGCGCTCCAAGTGCAATCACTTGCAAACTATCACTAATCTGGAATACCGCTGCTGCTAATAATAAGGTCGCAGCAATCTTAACCACCTCAGCCGTATCCATCGCATTGGTAGGGTCATCCAAATCCACATACAAATCGGGTAAGGCTTTATGAAAAACCACAAAGATCAGGGCAAACACTACGGCGAATATAAAACCCACTAAAAATATGGATTCTGCAATGCGCTTTAAGTTTTTGTAATCCCTGAGCCCTTTCTGATTGCCCACACGTACCATAGCTGCCACACTCAATCCCATCGCCACCATAAAGGTCATTGAGGATAGGTTTAAAGCAATCTGATTGGCGGCCTGGGCATTTTTACCCAAAAGTCCACTGAGCCAAATGGCCGCTGTAAAAATAGCCACCTCAAAAAACATCTGCATGGAACTAGGCAAGCCTAGGTTGATTATTTTATGGAGTGATTGTTTATTGAGCTTAAAGAACTTAATATTGGTAACATAGGCTTTGGATTTGTTTCGTTTTGCTAATAACCACCATAAGAAAAACAACATCACAAACCGCGATACCAAGGTACCAACTGCAGCACCAACAATACCCATTTGTGGAAAACCGAACTTCCCAAAGATGAGCACATAGTTAATCGCGACATTCAAAATATTGGCAACAATAGTGGCAAACATAGGATACTTGGTAAGTGATAAGCCATCACTAAACTGTTTAAAGGCTTGAAACATAATGAGCGGGACCAATGAAAAAGCGACCAATTCTAAATACGGAACGGCCAAAACGACCACTTCTTCGGGTTGGTCCATGACATACATTAAAGGTTGAGCCACCAACTCCATCAAAAACAGCAGTAGCCCTAATACCGTGCATAGAAAAAAGCCATGTTTAAAGACGGACTTGCCTTTGGTAAAATTCTGTTCAGAATCCGCCTCTGCCACTAAAGGGGTAATAGCAGTTGAAAACCCAATACCCAAAGACATGGCTATAAAAATAAAGCTATTCCCCAAAGACACCGCCGCTAATTCTGCAGAACCTAATTGCCCCACCATCACATTATCCACAAAGCTGACAAAGGTATGGCCTAGCATGCCTAACATGACAGGTGTGGCTAATTTAAGGTTGTATTGAAATTCTTTGGTATAGTTGCTTAAAACCATGCCGTAAAAGTAGGGCTTAGGTTTTAGTTGAGCGAATTAATTTGAAGGTGATATGGTAATGATAATTATTATTTTAGGGTATTTCTCGTTGCGGAAAATCATAACTGATTTTCTGTAATACCAAAAGATATCAAATTGCAAGGGACTCACCAGTAGTGAATTCCAATACAATGATCTATGTACTTTGTGGCGGTGTTATTCGTTTTCTATTTCTTCTAGCATTAAGGTAAATAATTCATTAAATTGTAGAAGTAACATTTCATGATGATTAATCAGAAAATCATCTAATAATGTTGAAGATAGAATCTTGGGTTTATCTTTTAATTTATCCTCTAGAAACTTTACAAGTATTTTGGATGCAGGAATGATAGCAATTAATTCATCTATTTTTTGATGAATCTCTTCATTTTCATAAACTAGACAAATCATTTGTAAGGTAGATAGTGTCTTACTTCCAATTTTATCAGATTCTAAAGATTTATTATAAACAATTGGGTATTTTTTTGATAATGTATCTTGAATGGACATTCTTTCATAAAGTGAACTTATACCATCATTTTCATCATTAATTTCTTTTGAATTTTTGTAGACTTTAATTTCGTAATCTAACTGTAAAACATCTAACGTTGCGCGAAATTGAGAATAATATTGATATTGCTGATAATCAGAAATTGCTAGTTCTAACAATACTTTTTTCTGCTCAGTTTTTGAATCACTTAAATAAAGTTGTCTACCAAAATACCATCCTACTACATTAGCAAATAGAGATATAGCCAAAATAATAAGTGCTATTTTGAGTTCCCTTCTATATTCTTTCTTTTTCACTATTTTTTTTTTAAGTCAGAAGTATTTTCTTTATAAACCTCATGAAGTCAATACGTAGAACTACGTATTTTTAGTTAGAGTGAAGCCGCATTATCCTTAGCCTCCTCAAACTCAGCCACCATATCCGCTACAATCTTAGCCACCGGTTTAATATCATGGATTAATCCCGAGATTTGGCCTATCTCTAATTCACCATCCTCTAAATCACCTTCAAACATCCCGCGCTTGGCTCTGGCGCGACCTAATAATGTTTTCAATTCTTCTATCGTTGGGCCTGTTTTATAAAGCGCCTGGACTTCGTTATAAAACTTGTTTTTAATCAGACGTACGGGCGCCAGTTCTTTTAAGGTCAATTGGGTATCCCCTTCTTTGGCATCTACTACCACTTGTTTAAAATCGCGATGGGCTGAAGACTCTTCACTGGCTACAAAACGGCTACCCACTTGTACACCATCGGCACCCAATACCATACAGGCCAACATGGCCTTACCTGTGGCAATGCCTCCTGCCGCGATTAGCGGAATCTCTAATTGTTCCTTCACCATAGGGATTAGGGTCAAGGTTGTCGTTTCATCTCGTCCATTATGCCCACCTGCTTCAAAACCCTCGGCGACTACAGCATCGACGCCTGCGGCCTGTGCTTTTAAAGCAAATTTGACAGAACTTACCACATGCACTACGGTTATCCCTTTGTCTTGTAGCCATGAGGTCCAGGTTTTTGGGTTTCCTGCAGAGGTGAAGACAATTTTTACGCCTTCCTCCACAATGATATCCATAATCTCTTCAATATTGGGATAGAGCATCGGCACATTAACACCAAAAGGTTTATCGGTGGTGGCTTTACAGTTTTGGATATGCTCACGCAGAACCTCTGGATACATAGAACCTGCCCCTATTAATCCTAAAATACCTGAGTTGCTGGCAGCCGACGCTAAACGCCAGCCGCTATTCCAGATCATACCAGCTTGTACGATTGGATATTTAATATTAAAAAGTGAAGTGATTCTGTTGGCCATGACTTTATTTTGCTTGTGATAAAATTCGTCAATTCGAGTGACTTTAGCGAAATAAAACCATAGAAATTCTCTTTTGTCAGTTCGAGTGTCCTGACGCTTGCCGTCAGGATGTATCGAGAACCTTTGTAACTAACCAAATTTATCAACAGCTCTACTAAGCATATTGAATACATTGGGGATGCCTGCCTGTCTGCCAAACTCAAACGCTCATAGCATTTATTGCTTAATAATCTTTAGGGTCTGCGAATGTGATGCTGAGGATACCTTCATAAGATAAACACCAGAAGACAGATCTTCAAAATTTAGGACATTTGATGTGCTGTCTACCTTAGTATGGAGCACTTCTTGACCTAGATGGTTGAATAGTGTCACTTTAAATGCGTTATCCGAGGCCAAATTAAAATACAAGCGCTCTTTTACTGGATTAGGATAAATACCGAAATTCTCCACAGCGCCATTATCTATGCCTAAGGTCCTTGCCAAGGCTAAATCGGGTATACCGTATCCCAGAAGATCGTCCGGCGTGGTATATTGTGAAGCAGATTGCCTCACCAAGTCCATAAGCGCCGTAGGTGATGCGTCAGGAATGGATTGCCATAAAGCTGCCATACCACCGCATAGAATTGGGGCACTGAATGAGGTTCCATTATTTTGGGTAATCGTGTTATTCTCGTCAACAACATAAGCCAAGCCTGCTCTTGCCACCACATCTGGTTTCTGATAGCCTACTTGTGCTGCCCCGCCTTGAGAACTAAATGACACATGGTCACCATTGGCATCGACCCCACCAATAGATAATACATCTGGAGAGTCTGCCGGTGCTCCAACGGTTTGCCAAGCTACAGCTCCGGAATTCCCCGCGCTGACTACGACTAAAATGCCTTTTTCGGCTGCGATAGATGCGCCTTTGGTTATAAAGGCTGTTTGGCCATTCATTTCTGCTGGTGTATAATTGTAATTGGCATTGTCATACTCTGTGTAGCCCAATGAGGTGTTAATCATATCTACACCCAAGCTATCGGCACGCTCAGCGGCTTCCACCCAGTAACTTTCTTCAACGGGGTTTTCACTGCCGACATCTTCGGTAAGAAATAAATAATAAGAGGCGTCAGGTGCCGTACCTACGTACTGATCTTGTATATAAGCAGCCATAGTGCTCAAAACTCGTGTCCCATGTGAACTCGCTGTATTGGCATAGACATCCGCATTGCGATTCACAAAATCATAGCCGTCTAACAAGTCTCCGTTATCTCTTAACCTTTGAAAAGCGCCCATGGTATTGACGTTAGGAAAACCAGAATCCATGACGGCAATCGTGATACCATCGCCTGTGAAATCATCTATGTGTAAATCGTCGGCATTGATCATTTCTACCTGATTTTGAGTATCTCCGTAGGTAAAAACAATACTTTCGTCCTCAATGTCTATAAAATCCCGAACGGTTTCTGTACGAAAACCCAAATCTGCTAAGCTCGTATTCGCAAAATCAATACCATCTATATAAGCCAAAGTACTCAAGGCCGAAATATCGGTCTCCGTTCCTCTCACATGCACCGCATTAAACCACTTTGACTTCGCCATAACCGTAATTCCTGTCTGCGTTTTTAAATCTGCTATATAAGGTTCATGCACAGGTACATCCCGATCATCTATGGCAATGCCATGGCGTGACTTTCTATCTAAAGCCTTTTGTGTTAATATAGAGATAGGATTGCTTAATGCCGTGGATGTATTTGGCTTATCTGTCAAATAAACCCAAGCGTCTTCTTGAGCATAGCTATTTATTGTGATAAGAAGCAATAAAAGCATGGTTAATGTTCTAATCATGGCTTTTCTTTTATTGCAATTTAAGAAATAACTCCTGAACCTAATAACTCTTCACCTGTATACCAAGCCACAAATTGACCTTCGGTGATGGCAGATTGCTTATTTTCAAATTCAACATAAAGTCCTGAACTGACCTTGTGGAGTGTTGCTTTTTCCAAAGGCTGTCTGTATCGGATTCGCGCTCGTACTTCCATTGTCTCATCCGCTTTTAAAGCTAAATCTTCCCGTACCCAATGCAATTCGTCGTTAGAGACAAATAGTACATTACGCAATAGACCTGGATGATTTTTGCCTTGCCCTGTATAAATGACATTCTCTTCCACATCGGTTTCAATCACAAAAAGTGGCTCTTTGGTACCACCAACGGCCAGACCTTTACGCTGTCCTTTAGTAAAATAATGTGCCCCTTGATGCTGACCGACCACTTTCCCATCAGAAATGGAGTATTCTGGTTTTTTTGCTAAATAGGCTAACTCACGTTCTTTTGTGCTAAACTCGGGTTGACTTTGATTATACATTTCCAAAGAATCCTCAACTTCTACAATAACACCTTCTTTTGGCTTGAGTTGCTGCTGTAAAAATTCTGGTAGACGTACCTTACCTATAAAACAAAGGCCTTGAGAGTCCTTCTTTTCTGCCGTGATCAAATCCTGTGCTTTTGCAATGTCCCGAACCTCGGGTTTGGTGAGTTCACCGATAGGAAATAAAGCCTTCGCCAATTGTGCTTGTGACAATTGACACAAAAAATAAGATTGGTCCTTATTAGTGTCCACTCCTGCCAACAAATGGTGTATTTTGACTCGTTTTCCATTTCGGTTGCTGAGCGTAGTCGAAGTACGACAATAATGACCGGTGGCTACATAATCTGCACCTAATTCCATGGCAATATCCATAAAGACATCAAACTTAATCTCGCGATTGCATAAGACATCTGGATTGGGTGTACGCCCTTTTTCGTATTCATTGAACATATAATCCACAATACGTTCCTTGTACTGCACGCTTAAATCTACAGTCTGAAATGGGATACCCAACTTTTCTGCCACCAACATCGCATCGTTACTATCCTCTAACCAAGGGCATTCATCTGAAATGGTAACGGAATCATCGTGCCAGTTTTTCATAAACAAGCCTATAACCTCGTAGCCTTGTTCTTTTAGAAGATAGGCTGCGACGCTCGAATCTACTCCGCCCGAAAGTCCGACTATAACACGTTTCATAAGTTCTTTTGTCTGAAAAACTTCGGCAAAATTACAAAATAAAAAAGGCAATCCCATCATGATTGCCATATGTAAAAACTATCTATATAATAGCCTAAGGCTATTCGTGTTTTTTAATCACCTTTTGATTGGTATGATCTATCTCTTTGCTGATTTTACCGTTTTTATAATACTTCCAAATACCCACTTTTTTATTGGCCTCATAAGGACCTTCTGAGGTCACATTACCATTAGAGTCGTAATTAATGGTCTTACCATTTAATTTTCCTTCTTTATATATGGATTCACGCAACAAGACCTTATCTTCAGCATACCATTGCGAAGTACCGTCGAGTTCCCCGCTCTTGTATTGTGCCTTTTCGGCAAGATTTCCATTTTTGTAAAATACAGTGCGCTCTCCTTCTAGTTGCCCCTCCTTATTATAATACTCTACAATCATCTTCTCAGGTGAGCCCTTATGATAATATATCCATTCACCAACATAGCGTTTACCATTCATTTTACCTTTACTAATGATTTTCTTTTTGGAAGTATAAAAGGTGACCTCGGCAATACTATCCTTGCCATTAAATACCTTAGTCGCACTTAAAACACTTTTACCTTTAGATAAGGTATAATAGTTAAAGGTATCGATCTCCTTACCATGCTTAAATGTGCCTTCATAACGCTTTTGATCAGTCTGATAATAGTTTTTTGTCCATAAACCGTGACGTTTACCGTCTTTATCGAACTGATTAACCGATTTTTGGGCATAGCCAAGTGTTAAAATTATTGTAAAAATAAAAGTGAGGTAAACTTTTTGTTTAATCATTTCGTACTTTTGGTTAAACAAACTTAATTGTTTGTTGGCAATGTTGAACAATTTTAAAAACTCAAAAAAATGAAAATTATTTCAAAAACATTTAAACTATTGACAGTTTTTCTATTGGTTTTAGGTGTAACTGGATGTAGTGACGACGATGACAACAACGGACCTGGTGTACAGACGACAACTATCATTGATGTCGCAGCTGCAAATGGACTAACTTCTTTGGCAGCAGCTTTAGAAGCTACGGGCTTAACTTCAACTTTACAAGGCACTGGACCATTTACTGTATTTGCTCCAGATAATGCTGCGTTTACAACTTTATTAACCAACGCTGGATTAGATTTAGACAATTTGTCTACAGCAGAAGAAGCCTTAGTAAGAAATATTTTATTGAATCATGTTATTATAGGACAGAACATTTCGTCTACTGATTTGGTTAACCTTGGTTCTGGATATACCAATACTGGAGCCACAGGACCAAATGGCGCTAATTTAAGTTTGTATTTTACTACGACCAGTGGCGTAGTCCTCAACGGACAATCTACAGTATCCAATCCAGATTTAACCGCAACAAACGGTGTTATACATGTAGTAAATACAGTGATTGATTTACCAACTATAGCCACATTCGCTACTACAAATAGCGCGTTATCTACGTTAGTGGCTGCATTGCAAAACGCTGATACAGGTACACCTACTGTACCATGGATTGATACCGTTTCAAACGCCGAGGCAGGTCCTTTTACCGTATTCGCCCCGACAAATGATGCTTTTGGTAATGTATTGACAGAATTGAATTTATCAGGTTTTGGAGAAGGTACTGGCGAATTAAATGCCGCTACAACAGACACAGTACTTACATATCATGTTGTGAATGGTACTAATGTACAGTCAAGCGGACTAGGTGCTTTAAATGGTGTTATTCCTACAATCGGTGGAGACTTAGACTTAGACGGGACTGTCATTACCGATGCCAACGGACGAGAAAGTAATATTCTAGCAACATTAGGTTTGGTAGATATTCAAGGGATTAATGGTGTTGTACACGTTATTGATAGAGTGATTTTATTCCCCTTGAATTAAACGAGAAAAGTGGAGGCTGATTACCTCATTTTTATATTGATTGATTTAGTTAGTAAAAAACCCGGATGCTCATCCGGGTTTTTTTATACATCAGGTTTTCTACTATAGGCTCCATGTAAATCATACGAGATACAAACTTTGATATATGTCTTGGTTCTTTAACTTAATTTCTCTTAATCATCGTACAAGTAGCCTAGCAACACAGAATCTTTAAAGTAATTATAAAGCAGTAATGCCCATAGGCTTCATAAGTCAGATGCACTAAGCACTAAATAAAGAAAAAGCCCTAGTAATACCAGAGCTCTTCATCTTTAATCTTTAATATCTAAAATAATTTATTTCTTCTTGCGTTTTTGCTGTATTTGCTTCTGTTGCTCAGCTTGTTCCATCATCTCAGCCATTTTCTTCTGAAATCTATTTTGCTTTTTGGGCTTGCTTTTGCTCACTTCAATCTTAGCTAACACTTTTTCCTCGTCGATAATATAGTTCTTAATCACCAACATAATCCCTATACTAATAAGGTTGGAAATAAAGTAGTACAAACTTAATCCTGAAGCATAGTTATTAAAGAACACTAACATCAATAAGGGTGAGAAGTAGATCATATACTTCATCATTTTACTCATATCGGGCATTCCTTCTTGTGGTGGGCCTTGCATAGCCGTTTGTTGTCCAGTGGTCATTTTCATGTAAAAGAAAATGGCAATGGCAGCTAATATGGGGAATAAGGCCACATGATCACCGTAAAATGGGATATTAAACGGCAATTCCGCAATAGAATCGTAAGAACTTAAATCGTCTGCCCATAGAAAACTTTTCTGTCTTAAGTCAAAGGCTGTTGGAAAAAACATAAATAAGGCATAGAACACAGGAATTTGCATCAATCCCGGTAAACACCCACTTAATGGACTAGCACCAGCTTTGCTCTGTAATGCCATGGTTTCTTGTTGTGCTTTTAGCTTATTATCCTTGTACTTGGTTCTAATGGCATCGAGCTCGGGCTTTAGGATTTTCATTTTAGCCTGTGATAAGAACTGCTTATACTGCACAAAAGACAACATAATCTTAACCAATACTGTCATGACTATAATTGCAATTCCGTAAGGTAAGAAACCACTTAAAAATCCAAATAAAGGAATAAACAAGGCCTTATTGATCCATCCGAAAATTCCCCAACCAAATGGAATACTTTCCTCTAAACCTTTATCATAGGCCTTAAGGGTTTTTGAATCGGTTGGTCCGTAATATAATCCTAAACTTTTATTAATCTCTCCGCCATTATAGGCTAATGGTATTTTTGAAGTATAGAGTTTAGTGAATAATGAATCGACTTCCTCATCTTCCACTAAATTTTTGGACGTCATATCGACCTTACTAAAAGGCGCATCATTGGCTACTAAAATAGAACTAAAGAAATGCTGTCTATAGGATAACCACTCTACATCTTCAACCGTCTCTTCATCATCTCCCATTTGGGATAGTTTCTCTACACGATCCTTGTCGTGCAGATACGTCAATCGCGTATAGCGATTCTCGTAGCTAATACTCTTGGCATGTCGCATGCCTTTTTGGTGCCAATCTAAATGAATGGGTTGAGATGTATTAAATACATTGCTTAAACCCTGCGACCTAATTGAAAAATCAATCATGTAGTCATCGGGCTTCAATTCGTATCGGTACTCAAGGAAATCAGACTCCGACACTTTAAGTTTCATGGAGACGACTGTGTTATCGCCACTTTTACTCACCGAAGGTTGAAAAGGAAAATCTTGAGTATTTAAGGTTCTATTATCGGATGTACCAAAGGTGATATTGAAATTACTATTCTTATCCTTTACCATATAAATGGGTAGAGAATCATAATCCACAAACTTCTTTAATTGCACTTGGGCCAGCTGCCCTCCTTTTCTATTGAACTTCAGTTCAAAGACATCTGTTTCTACTGTAATTTGATCGTCTCCTGGTAATTCTAAGGCATAGGCAAAGGCGCCTACTTTATTTTGGAGTGCTACACGTTGGGTAGAATCCAGCGTTTTTGTGTTGCCATAATCCTCTTTAGTAGTGACTATAGCTTCGTTTTGTTTACTTGTTTTTTGCTCGGCTTCTACTTGTTCTTGCTCCGCTTTCTTCTGTGCTTCAATCTCTTCCGGAGTTGGTGTGTTTTGATACATCATGTACACCAAGATTCCAAATATTAAAATGAACCCTATGATTGAATTGATATCGAATTTTTTTTCTTCCATAATATGTTCCGAAAATACGGATATATAATTAATGATTTAGACCATTCAAAAAGTTGTCCAAAGTGCATTTAGCGCCAAAGTGGCATATCATTTCTTTTTCTTGTATTTTAAAGCTGCTCCCACAAACGCGACAAATAAGGGGTGAGGATTTGCCACGGTACTTTTGTATTCGGGATGGTATTGCACCCCTACAAACCAATTATGACTAGGAATTTCGATGATTTCTACCAATCCCGTGTCTGGGTTTAAACCTGTAGCTTTCATCCCGGCAGCTTCAATCTGTGTTTTGTAATCATCATTAAACTCAAAACGGTGTCTATGACGTTCTTGGATACTGCTTTGGCCATACACTTTATACGCTATACTATCCTCAACAATATCACAAGCCCAAGCCCCTAAACGCATAGTGCCTCCTTTATTTACTACATTTTTTTGGGATTCCATTAAATCAATGACGGGATGTTGCGTCTGCTCATCCATTTCGACAGAATTGGCATCACTGAGGTTTAAGACATTTCTGGCGTATTCGATTACGGCCATTTGCATCCCCAAGCAAATTCCCAAAAATGGAATGTTGTTTTCCCTGACAAATCTCACCGCATCAATTTTCCCTTCTACACCGCGTTCGCCAAAACCTGGAGCTACCAAAATACCATCTAAATGGCCCAATTTAAAATCGATATTATCTTCGTTCAGATATTCAGAATGGATAGCTTCGACCTTAACCTTGACCTCATTTTCTGCACCGGCATGGATAAAGGCTTCTAAAATGGATTTATAAGAATCTTGAAGTTCTACGTATTTACCAATTAAACCTATGGTAACATCACTTTTAGGGTTTTTGTGACGCTTTAAGAATTCGTTCCAGCGTTCTAAATCGGGTTGGCCACTTTTCAGATCGAGTTTTTCTAAAACTACTTTATCCAATCCTTCATCTAGCATTAAATTAGGGACATCATAAATGGTAGACGCATCTATAGATTGAATAACGGCTTCTTTTTTCACATTACAAAAGCGTGCTAGTTTTTCTTTCAGTCCAATGCTCAGTTCGTGTTCGGTTCTACAGACCAATACATCGGCATGTACTCCACTTTCCATCAAGGTTTTTACACTATGCTGTGTCGGTTTGGTCTTTAACTCTCCAGCAGCGGATAAGTAAGGAATCAAGGTTAAATGTATGACCAGCGCATTATTATCCCCCAACTCCCACTGCAATTGACGCACTGCTTCTATATACGGTAAGGATTCAATATCACCTACCGTTCCCCCAATCTCTGTGATAATAATATCGTATTCACCCGAATTACCAAGAATCTGAATGCGATGTTTTATCTCGTCCGTAATATGTGGAATGACTTGGACTGTTTTTCCCAAAAATTCGCCACGTCGTTCTTTATCAATGACACTTTGGTAGATTCTACCCGTAGTAACATTATTGGCCTGAGAGGTTGGCACGTTTAAAAAGCGTTCGTAATGTCCTAAATCCAAATCCGTTTCAGCCCCATCATCGGTAACATAGCATTCGCCATGCTCATAAGGATTTAGGGTTCCTGGATCTATATTGATATACGGGTCTAGTTTTTGAATGGTAGTTCTATAACCTTGCGCCTGTAGAAGTTTAGCGAGTGATGCGGCTATAATGCCCTTCCCCAGAGAGGAAGACACACCGCCGGTTACAAAAATATATTTGGGATTTGTGGTCATCTTGCGTTTTGGTTGCTGAGCTTTGTCGAAGCATTAAACGCAGGCAAATTTACAAAATTAAACGAGTAATTTCAGAATTGTTTAAGGTTTGTTGATATGTTATTTTTATAGCATGAAACCGGAATACAATTTGTCATCTAATGATGTTCTTACGCGTCTTGTAAAAGCGAACAATATTAAGGATTGGCTAGATTTAGTGAATCATACGAAAGCCTTGCCCTATGGAAGAAATACCAACCGTAAGGATTTTAGTCTCGTCTGGAAAGAGCAAAAAGGAACCTGTAGCTCCAAACATGCCTTTTTAAAGTATATGGCAGATTTGAATGGCATACCGAATATTGATCTTATTCTCGGGATGTATAAAATGAATGTCATCAATACTCCAAAAATTGGCACTGTTTTAGCTAAGTACCATCTCGATTATATTCCAGAAGCACACTGCTATTTGAATAGTAATGGCCAGCGAATAGATGTGACATCTGCCAATTCAGACTTTGGTAACTTCAAAGATGATATTCTATTAGAAAAAACTATTCAACCTGAACAAGTTGTTAAGTATAAAGTTGATTTTCATAAAGCTTATCTAAAAAACTGGATCATAGATAATGATATCCCTTTTAGTTTTGAAGACATATGGGACATCAGGGAGCAGTGTATTGCTAATTTGAGCGATTAGCTGTGTGGAAATTTTCTGATAATACCCTTAGCCCTATCGATTTACCAATTCTACTTCCTAAAATCCCTTTTAATGGTTTGAATCATATCCTCCAACCCATTAATCTTAATATCGTACATCTGCAACATCATTCTGCCCAGTTTCCCTTCAGGAAAGCCTTTCTGTTTGAACCAAGTGTAGTAATACTCTGGGATATCGACGAGATATTCGCCTTTGTATTTACCAAAAGGCATTTTGTAGTGTGCTAATTCTATTAGAGCGTTTTTGTCTAATTCCATAAAGTATCTGTGAAGTTTGATTAGATTCCTGTCTGCACTTCGATGCTTCGACTGCCAGTCCGCTGTACAAGACTTTGGAAGGCGCGGCGCTTCGACAGGCTCAGCGTGACACGCTCAGTGTGACAAATCAATACTATCATGACTTATATTTTTCGAGCTTTTGAAGCTCATCCTTAATATAGGTTTCCCAATACTTCTGAGCGTCAACATTGATGGAATGCTGTGTCTGATCGTCATAGGTTTTTTGGGTTTTATGGAGTGCCTCATTAATTGCTTCATGAATCTGATCCATCTGTGTTTTAATATTTTGGTTAACCACCAAACGATCTAAATGCGCTCTAAATTTACGTGCATAAAGCTCTGTAATATCAAAGTGTAACTGCTCATGGCCCAAAATATAGTCATTCGCCTTATGCTTTAAGTACCATGACTTATTTGGATAAAAATGGGCTTCGACCGAGGTCGTAAATCCAATAATTCTGCGACCCGATGTTTTTACGGAATAGCCAAAGGTCAAACCCGAAGCGGTGAGTGCTACGGCATCGGAATTAGGATTAGGATCCCCTTTAAAGTCTGCCCAGGTGAGTTTACGTGTTTCATCCCATGTCATGGTCTCTTCGTTGGGTAAGGTCCCAACATATAGAAACACAATACAAAGTATGATATGTTTTAATTGCATTTATAGCCAGTTAAAGGTAATATCCTTCTCAATATCTGGATGTAAACTGTAATGCACAGGGCAGGTATTTGCGGTGCGTTCTAAAATGGTTTTGGTCTTATGGTCAGCTTCAAACGGAAAATTAAGTATCACTTTAATCTTTGATATTCGTCTAGGGTCACTCGCCATGGTCTTTGTGACCTCAGCGGTTGTACCAGACATATCAACCTCCATATCTCTAGCTTTAATCCCCATAACCGTTAGCATACAACTTGCCAGTCCTGTTGCAACAGTATCCGTAGGAGAGAACGCTTCACCTTTGCCATTATTGTCCGTCGGCGCATCTGTTATAAACGCATTTCCTGATTTTAAGTGGACACTTTCTGTTCTAAGATTTCCGAGATATGTCACTTTTGAAGTCATTCTAATGGGCTTTTACGATTCGCAAATTATCATATTTAACGATGTACACCGCTTCGTTCTTATAGCCACCAAACAGCGATTTGTTATATCTAAACTTATTCTCAATATATTCAGTCTCAATACTATCGCTTGAGGCTTCGTATAAATTGTCGGCCGTAGCTAATCGCAATAAAAGATCCAAAGTAATGTCAAATCCACGAGCGACATACTTACTAGGAGACACGCCATATACCCGTCTATAGTCTTTGACAAAACTACTATTTTTGATTTCATCAAAATCTTTATTCACCGAAGGGTAATGAAACTTCAAGTTCGACAAATTATTATTATCGATATCCTTACCTTCAAAAGCCCTGTTTTTATCTAATGTCACTAAGACAATTTCAATATCCTCCATGATATGCCCATTAATCATACTTATGACACTAGACGCAAATGGATTACTGTCAGTCTCTAGGAACACTATCGTTTTTCCGGGTTTGAAAAATTCTTCAAACACTGTATGGTAAATAAAATGAGCATCTTTACCTGTTTTTTTATCTTTCTGGGAATAGATTTGCGTTGCAGTAGGAAACTCCCTCTTAAGCATATCGCTGGTAGAGCGATGCGCCTGATCGGCTATAATAACAACTCTTGATTTTAAGCTATCCCTTTTTACAAACTCAATCATGGCTCTTTCCAATAGCTTGTCTTCTGGAATCGCTTGAAACACATTGGTATACACTTCTTTTGGTTTTTTTAGTGCCGCGATTACCGGCACTTTATCGCGTCTTAAAGCCACAGCGACCCTATCAAAGTTATTCTCTTCCATAGGACCTATGACCGCATCATAATCCGAAAAATCATTTTCCGCTAACAACTCCCGAATTCGTGATGCTTGATATCGTGTATCCAACACCTTTAAATCGGTTGAAATCCCCAATTGCTTGGCCGAATCCAAGGCCATTTTTACACCAATATGAAAATCTAAAACAATGGACAATAATCTATTATTTTTAATCATGTCTTTAACCTCTTGGACAGAATCCGTATCAATTCTATCTAGACGATAAGGCATCATTAAAGCCAACTTTTTGGTTTCAAAATTCTTTAGTTCAGAAGTTAACCTCGTTGTTTCAACATCAGAAAGATTCATTGAAGCACTAATAGTGTCTGGTATTTTTAAGACCATTCCTGCTTTTAACCCACCTTCTTTTAATTCCGGGTTTAGGTTTTCTAATTGCTCTTGGGTTAAGCCTGTTTTAACTTTTAATCTGTAAAACCCTTCTTTTGGTAAGACTTCATAATAACTGTAAAGGGAGTCGATCTTTTTTTCGGCTTCACCTTCAATATTAGGCACATTAAGTTCATCACCTGGTTGAATAACAGGCTTCATATCGGGATTAAGTGCTTCCAAATCGGCTACTGTAATTCCGAATTTATAAGCAATACGCCATTTCCCTTCCTTAGGGAGAACGGTATACTTTTTAATGGTATTCTTATAGGTTTGTTTAGAAATAAAGGTCTTATATCTCGGTATTCTGATCTTATCCCCTTTTTTTAGGTTTTCGGAATACAAAAATCGATTCGCTTTTTTTATTTCGTCTTCAGACACACCATATTTCTGGGATAAGCCGTAAAGGGTTTCTTTGCGTTTGACCTTATGTCTTTTATAGCCTATTAATTCTCTTGATTCTTCCTCAATAGGTTCGTTCTTAACCGTTGAATTGGGTATAATTAACACCGTATTGGTTTGAAAATTTGATTTAGCATCGGGATTCAAGGCCAAAATATCGAAAGGGGTAACCAAATATTTTTTGGCTATACTTTCTATGGTTTCACCAGATTTTACCGTATGCTCTGTATAATTTTGAGCACCGAGATTTACGGAAAGACTGATTAGTAATATGCTTAAAAGCTTCTTCATGTATTTAATTTTAGCTTATCCAAGTTTTGGAAACAAAATCGGCTTATAAGTCACTTCTTTATTCCCATTCTATTGTTGCTGGTGGTTTAGAACTAATATCGTACACCACCCTATTAACACCTTTTACTTTATTTATAATTTCATTAGAGGTTTTTTGCAAAAACTCGTAGGGTAAATTTACCCAATCTGCCGTCATGCCATCTGTACTTTCTACGGCTCTTAAAGCCACACATTTTTCGTAAGTACGCTCATCTCCCATTACACCAACACTATTTACTGGCAACAACATGGCTCCAGCTTGCCACACTTTATCGTATAGGTTCCAAGAACGTAAGTTATTGATAAAAATAGCATCTACCTCTTGTAATATACGTACTTTCTCTGCTGTTAGATCTCCTAAAATCCGAATGGCCAATCCAGGGCCTGGAAATGGATGACGACCTAACAACTGTGAGTCCATATTCATGGAAGCACCAACGCGTCTTACCTCATCTTTGAACAAGGTTTTAAGCGGCTCTACAACTTTGAGCTTCATAAAGTCTGGTAAACCACCAACATTATGATGACTCTTAATCGTAGCACTTGGTCCACCCGTAGCCGATACACTTTCAATAACATCTGGATATATGGTACCTTGCGCCAGCCACTTTACATCTTGTATGCGATGGGCCTCATCATCAAAAACCTCAATGAACACGCGACCTATAGTCTTTCGTTTTTTTTCAGGGTCGCTTTCACCTGCTAAGGCATCCAAAAAACGTGCCGAAGCATCTACACCTTTAACGTTTAAACCCATGCCTTCGTATTGATGTAGTACATCTTCGAACTCATTTTTTCTGAGTAGTCCGTTATTAACGAAGATACAATAGAGATTTTTTCCAATGGCTTTATGCAATAACATAGCGGCTACAGAAGAATCTACTCCGCCCGACAATCCTAAGACGACGCGGTCATTACCGAGCTTTTCCTTTAATTCTTGTACCGTCTCTTCAACAAAAGCATTTGGCGTCCAATCCTGTTCAATCTTACTAATCTTTATTAAAAAATTATGTAGTAGTTGATGACCATCGGTCGTGTGATAGACTTCAGGATGAAACTGAATGGCATAAGTATCTTCACCATCAATTTTATAAGCAGCATTTTCAACGTCTTCGGTACTGGCTAAAAGTATCCCTCCTGTTGGAAGCTTCTTAATTGTATCGCTATGGCTCATCCAAACCTGACTACCCTCATGGATATTTTCGAAAAAGTCCTCATCGGTTTTAATAGATCCTAAATGGGCACGCCCATATTCGCGTGTGTTGGATTCCGCTACTTCTCCACCCGAAAAATGTGCTAAATACTGGGCACCATAGCAAACGGCTAGAATTGGTTTTTTTCCTCTTATCCCCGAAAGGTCTGGATGAAGTACCTCATCACCTCTTACTGAATTAGGGCTACCGGATAAAATAACAGCTCTAAAACTGTCAGAATCTGAAGGTATCTTATTAAATGGATGAATCTCGCAATAGATGTTCAATTCTCTCACACGCCTCGCAATGAGCTGTGTATATTGCGATCCGAAATCTAAAATTAGGACTTTGTTATGTTGCATGTGCAAAAATAACAATTGCACTCACAAAGGGGATTTACGATATAATTTTTTTTAGATAATTTTTTAACAATTATCGGGCTAAGATTAATCCAAAACCCTAAATTGGAATACACCTGATTCTGAAGAATTTCCTTCTGCATCTTTGGTAACTATCTGCCAATAATAAATCGTCCCCGGAACTACGGTGACTGCAATTTGTGTTGCAGTGATATCAGTAGTCACTAATTCGGGTGGATTATCGGTACCAAAGTGCAAATCATAACTTACAATATCACCATCGACATCACTACCCACCCACTCCAGCACTACAGACGTTGTTGTAGGTATAATCTGTGCCATACTCGGTGCTATCAATTCCGCTGAAAATGGCGGATAGCTTTGAATACCAGGGCCGGCATTGTAAAAATTCCAAACCGCACTCTCTTTGGTTTCCCCTTGAAAATTATAAGTCACAAACCATCTAAAGGCCACTGCTCTTTCAATGGTTACTGGAAATATAAAATCTTCGGTTTCGTATTGTACCGTATTACCCGAGGCTAAATTTTCTATCGTAAGTGTGTAAACCTGTGCATTATTATTGGGGTCCCACTCAAAAAAGACGGTGCTTTCGGTCGGTGTAGGATTTATCCCTTCATTGCATAAAGTATCTTCAAAAGGAAATACTAATCGTACACCTTCAATTGGATCCTGGCCTGCATCTTCATTGACTATTGGCCCATCATCTGTCGTATCCTTGCAGGCGACCAATAGCATTAATGCAAACAGGGTGTAAACTATTTTTTTCATCGCTTTATAATTTTATGGATTGAGGCATTGGTCTTCGTTTTTACTTTAAGTAGGTATATACCTGTTGGTAAATCGCTGGTATCCACGGGCATTTTTAAGCCCCTATTTTCAAGTTTTTTAGTGGAAACTAGCTGCCCAAAAGACGAATATAGCTCTAAAACAATATCATCATTTTCTATACCGTTATAGACATAAAATGCATTGTTAAAAGGATTAGGATAAACCAAAAATTGACCCCCATAAAACAGCCGTTTTTCGAAAACGCCTTGACACTCTAAATCCGTGCTTACTTTTATAGTATTCTCACCTTCTTTTAAATCGAATTGAATCGAAGAATTATGGGTAGTGAACAATTCACCATTAAACTCCACATGGTATAAGGTACTCCCAGACATATCTACGGAGACTTGATTGGTAGCAACTATTCTACTGGCAAAAACCTCCAAGGGATTGGGTTCTGTTATGACGATAGTATAGCAGCTCTCATAATCGGGCCATTCCTCAATGGTAATACACATGTCGTATTCGCCAGCTAAAAGGTTAAAAATATCTACATCGTTTGTAAAATCGTATTCTTGATAAAAGTCCTCACCTGTAGGTTCAATAAAATCCTCACTAAAGAGTGAGACGGTATAATTATATAATTCTTCAGCCACAATTCTAATTTTACCATTATTACTATTCAGACAGGTTTCACCTGTTATGGTGATCATAAAATTATCCGATGGTAAATCTATAACGGCACAACCAAATAGATCTACAGTGGCGCCAAATTCTGTTCCAGGGCAAAGATCTTCACTATTCGGCACACCATCATTATCAGCGTCTTCACAGATGATCTGATAGCTGGCAGAGTTGTCCTTAACCCAATTATCATAAGTACCGTCCTCATTATTAATAACAGCAATAGGGTCATCTACCAGTATGCAGCCTAGCCCCGGATTGTTCGTAGCATTAAATATTTGAAGATTTTCATTATTTCCGTTTTGAATATTGAGCTGATCACCAACTAACATATTGGATTGACAGAATAGGATAACCAAATTTGGGTTTTGTGTAAGATCCAAACTGCTCAATTCATTAAATGCACAATTGAAATCCTCGAGATTAAATAATGTTGAAACCTCTAAACTTGTAATTGAGTTATTTGAGACATTCAAGTTAATGAGATCGGTATTCGTGTTCAGCAGCAGTTGGGATATCGTATTATTTGAAAGATCTAAGGTCGTAAGGTTAGGTAAAACCGAAATATCAATGGTCGTTATTAAATTATCTGAAGCATCTAAGTTTGATATTAAAGTGTTACTACTTAAATCTAAGTTCTCAATGCTATTGCCTTCAATATCCAAATTAGCGAGGCTAATAAAATCCTCAATACCCGTAAGATCTGATATGTCTCTTGAGCTTAGGTTAAGAAAACCGATAGCCTCTATATTTTCCGTAAAAACATAATCGTCTAAAGGCCCTGAATCATATCCCAAGTCAATTAAAGCTTGTTCAAAATTATCGTCGGGTACAAAGGTTTCTCCAAAGAAACACTCTATAGCAAATTGGGCAGTCGCGTCAATAGTCCAAGTGGCGCCGGCAGGAACTGTACCTGTATCTGTTTCAATACAGGTCAATTCAGGATTATTCTGCGCATTTAGGGTGGATAACAAAGCATTCTGTCCGTTTTTAATATTTAGTAACTCTAAAAGATTTGATTGACAATCTATGCTTGTTAAACTCTGATTCTGTTGAAAATCGAGTTCAACAATGGCATTATCCTGACAATTTAAATTCTGCAAGGACAGCAAGTCACTGGGCGAAAACACTGTGAAATTATTTGAGGCAATGTTTAAGTCTGTAAGATTTCCGTTTGCACTTAAGTCCAAGCTACTTATTAAATTATCGGAACAGTTTAAGGCTATTAATGCCGTATTGCTTGAAACATCCAAATTCATTAATTGATTGTTTGAACAATTAATACTAAGTAGGTTGATATTCGAACTCAGGTCAACTTCCAATATGGCATTATCGGAACAATTGAAACTTTCTAATGCTAAAAAATCTTCAATTCCAGTTAAGTCTGCAATAGCATTGCCACCGATATCCAAGCTAACAAGTCCTTCTATATTTGCTGTTAAGACATAATCATTTAAAGGGCCAACATCTAAGCCTAGGTCTATGAGTGTTTGTTCAAAATTATCATCGGGCACAAAGGTTTCCCCAAAGTTACAGTCCTCATTATAGGTTGTAGCTTCGTCTTTTATCCAATTGGAAGGAACGTTATTTGCATCATCAACTTGAATACAACCTAGATTGGGGTTCGCTGAAGCATTAAAGTTCGCGATATCTTGATTTATGCCATTTTGGACATTGACAAAACTGAATAGATTATTTGATAGATTTACAGAAATAGTTTCTGGGCAAAATTCAGTCTGGTTGGCCTGAAACGTACAAGCCGCGACAGCAAGGGTTGTTAAATCTAAACCATCTTCTAATTGATTATTGCTTAGATTTAACGTCTTTAAGGTACTTAAATCATTACTTAAGTTAATAGTCGTGAGCATATTTGAACTTGCATCGACTTCTATTAAAGCGGAATTGTCAGCTAGGTTGAGTTCTGTTAACTGGTTACTGGAACATTTTAGAGATTTTAAAAGTGTGTTTACAGATAGATCTAGCGCTGTTATGTCATTAAACTCACAGTTCAAGAACTCAAGTAGTGTATTAGTACTAACATCTAGCGCCGTTAAATTATTCTGAGACAAAAGGGCTTCTACCAGATTTGTATTATTGACCAAATTAAGATCCGAAACTTGATTCCCTGTAATGGACAAAAACTCTAAAACCATATTATTTGTAATATCAATCTGAGTTAGCTCATTGGAGCTAGCGTTTAAACGCACCAAACCTTCATAATTGTTGACTAAAAGATTGGCAAGATTGTTATTTGCACAGCTTATGTTGGTCAATGTTGTATTATTTACATTAGAAGTGACCAAGTTATTTAACGCATTACTGTCACAATTGACACCTTCTAAAATCAGATTACTACTAATATCTAAATCCGTAAGATCATTATTAGAACAGTTGAGTTCTCGCAGTGCTGTATTTCCAGAGATATTGAGCGTATCCAAATCATTATCGGCACAATCCAAAATCTCTAAGTCTGTGTTTTGCGATGTGTCTAAATCGCCGAGGCTATTTCCTGCACAATACAGCTCTACTAAACTGACCGTTCCTGTAGTATTAAATACACCTTCAACGGCATTGACATCGTTAGTCAAAAGATAATTGGAACTGCAATTTAAACGTTCTAAAAATAGCATGTTACTGACATCTAATTCGTCCAAAAAATTGCCACTACAATCCAGTTCCACTAAAGACTTAAAGTCCAGAATACCTGTAAGGTTAGAAATGCCATCATCGCTAACATCCAAAGTTTGTAAATGCTCAATGTTAGCAGTAAGTACTTGTCCGTTAATAACATCATCTAAACCCAAATCAATCAGCGCTTGCTCAAAAAGTGCATCAGGAATCAGCGTAATTCGGTTATTAATACAGTCGCCATCATATACCGTAAAATCGTCTTTTTGCCAACTTGCAGGAATATTTGCGACAATGGCATCATCTACATTGATACAGAAAAGGTTAGGGTTGTCTATGGAATTAAAGACTACAAGAGCAGCATTATTCCCATTTTCTATATTCAAAGTTTCAAGTGCATTATTACTACAAAGCAAAGACGTCAAGGCTACGTTAGCAGTGAGATCCAAATCTTCTATTTGATTTATAGAACAATCTAAAATCCCCAATGCCGTATTATTGCTTAAATCTAATGCCGACAGGCTATTATTTGAGCAATTTAAATCCTGTAATGCCACAAAATCTTCTATACCTGTTAAGTCTTCTATGGCTAGGCTCGAAACATCCAAAATTGTAATGGTATTGATATCTCCAGTAGGTACAAAATTATTGAGTGTACCGTCCGAATCTATGCCCTGATCAATTAAGGCTTGTTCAAAATTATCATCGGGCACATAGGTACCACAGTTTAACGCATAGGAAGCCATGACATCCTTTTGCCATCCCGGCGCTCCATCGGCAAAAGCCACATCATCAACAGCGATACAGAATAAATTGGGATTGTTAGTCGCATCAAAATCGGTAATGAGGTTATTATTTCCATTATTGATATTAAGGGCAAATAGATTGTTGTCATTGCAGAACAAACTCACTAAAGCAGTATTCGATATTACGTCTATGCGTTCTATCTGATTGGCCGAACAGTCTAAAACACTTAATTGCAGATTATTGCTGACATCCATGTAGGTCAAGGCATTATTTGAGCAATTTAATGCAGTTAGAGCTGCATTTGAACTTAGGTCTAAGGCTGAAATTGAATTCCCTGAACAATCAAGGGTTACAAGGGCCGGATTCGCATTTAAGTTCAGAGCTTCGAGGTCATTATCAGAGAGGTTAATTTCTTGCAATACGGTATTATTTGAAAGATCAACACTCTCTATTACATTGTTACCGCAGCTCAAAACTTCTAAAGCCGTAAAATCTTCAATACCTATTAAACTCAATATGGATGCATTCGAAATGTCTAAATTGACAATGGTATCAATGTTACCGGTTAGCACAAGGTTGTCTAAATTGTCATCGTATCCCAAATCGATAAGCGCTTGCTCAAAATTATCATCTGGCACATAAGTAAATATATCTACACATACACCATCACTGTAGTAGGTCCAGTCGTCTTTAATCCAACCGTTTGGTGTAAATCCGTTGTCTATCTGAATACAAAACAAATCGGGATTATCCGAAGCATCAAATACTGCGATTAACTCATTAAAACCGTTGGCAACGGTTAACGAATTCAATTGATTTCTCGATACATTAATTGACGACACATCCTGACAAGCTGTTACTGGATCTGTTTGTGGCTCTGGACACTCAACGGAATTCATAAAGCTTAAATCTAAGCTGGTCAAAGCATTATCTGAAGCATCAAGATTTTTTAATAGCGTATTTACCGTAAGGTCTAGAATTGTAATTTGATTTGACGCACAGAATAAACTTTCCAAACTGGTATTATTACTCACTATAAATTCACCTGTAATTCTATTATCGGAAACACTTAGTCGATTTAAATCTGTGTTGTTAACCAGGTTAATATTCTGGAGTTGATTCCCTGACGCTATGAGACTTGTTAAAGCTATGTTATTTGTTACATCCAGAATTTGAATCTGATTATCCGAGCAGTTGAGTGTTTCTAAATTGGGATTGCTATCAAGTTCTAAATTTAATATGCTATTAGAGCCACAAAGCAATGAAACAAGGGCAGCATTATTGGAAACATCTAAATCCGTTAAATTGTTCTCACTACAGATTAAGGTTTCTAAAGCCGTAAAATCTTGAATCCCCATAAGGTTTGATATACCAAGATTTCCAACATCAAGTAATGTCACTCCATTAATTCTGCCTGTTTCAACCAATCCATTCATCACACCGTCACCCATACTGTTTGCATCACCTAGTGCTACCTCGGACCCATCAGCACTATGGGTCTCCAGATAATCTTCAAAAATCATATCTGGTATTGCGGTGGTCTGCGCTGTGGAAAAAAACGGTAACAAAACAGCCAAACAAAAAAGAATCAGCGTATTGTTTTTCATAATACTTAATGGGTTGATTAATTCAAATTAATGCTTGGATTCTTCTAAAATTTCCTTGTGGTAATGGAACTGTCGCTCTAGTTGTTTTTTTACTCTATCAAATAACTTACGCTTAAAATCGGGATCTTCCTTAACCTTATTCCAAATATACTTTTCAGTTTTACTGACACTTGGATCTTGCATCATTTTCTCTACCAACTTTAAAGACTTCTCTAGGTCCTCATCTGTAATTTCAAAATAAAGAACATCACCTTCTACTGTATATTTACGACCATCATGGGCCACATGCTCACCATCAGTTAGGGTTTCATCCTCAGAGGTACTGTTTGTTGCAACCGTACCTCCCGATTCAATGGCATCGAGACGTTCTATTGTAGTTGTCAATAAATTTTTAAGTGCATCTATTTCATTCTTTTGTTCTGATACTTGCTTCTCCAGTTTCTCAACAATTGGACTATTGTCGTTATTGTTTATTCCTACAGCAACATTGATATACTTAAAGCCCAAGTGGTTGGCTGATGACTCCCATGCCACGCCTACTATATTTTTAATATCCTTTGTTGTGAGTTTATCGGGTGATAAAGCTATTCCCAGTCCATCATTATTGCCACTTGGGATGATGTAATCGCCAATATTAACCTTTCCAAATACCTTAACAGGCACCTGCCCCATAAAGGCCACTTTTTCGAAATACTGTTCCTGATTGGGTTGTGGCAAAGCACCTAAAACAGCAGGTTTATAGGATATTACCATCATGCGCTGTGCGTTTGAAGTATTCTTAGAAATTTTACCGCCATTAATTCCAACGATATCACCATAGCTCATCATTTCATTGACATCTAGTCGTTCTAAGTACTCGGCATAATCCCCAGCGCCAGAGGCATAGGAAACCCCTTTAAACTTACTTTTGTTATTATCAAATGCTTCTAAGGTATACACGGCAAATAATTCGTTGGCCACACCAGCCAATAACTTGATGGTCATAATTATGGCATCACCTCCCTCATTAACAATGAAGGAAAATATCGGAGTAGTTACACAGGTTCCAAATCCTACACAAACAGTAGTACTGGTTAATGCAGCCGTAAAGTCACCTGTTTCTGACAAGGCATCCAAACCCAGCCATACCAAGTCCAAGCTACCATCAAGTACATCATAGATCGTCCCTAATTTACCTAAGTTATAATCTGCATTATTAGAGAATTCATCTTCATTTGTTTCCCCTTCAATTCGGCCCCATAGCATCGGGCCATCGGGATTGGGTAAAGCAATACCTGAAACCGTATTGGCTCCAGATTCTATATTATTACTAAGGGCATCAAAAATTCCGGTATCATCAACACCCAAAATATCAAAAATATCTGCTACAGCACCACTAATACCCCCTATCTCATAAGGTTGAACCGAATTAAGCGGTGTTTCATCCCAAAACGATATAAAGTTATTTTCATTTTGAGCGCCAACTGCATTAACCTTAATAGCAATACCTTGATTTCCACCTTCAACCAGTAAAGGGTAATTCTCTATCTCCCGTTCTGAACCTTCTAGAGTTGATGTAATCTTCACCTGAGAATCGGACCTAATGCTCAATCCTCCATCTAGACTTGTGGAGTCCGTTACCTGTAAAAATTCAGCCGTTAAATCACCAAAACTAGCTTCTCCATTAACTACTAAATCGTTAAGTGTTGTCAATCCAATAACGTCCAGGGTTCCATCTAAATTGGTGTTGCCGTGTACGGCTAAATCTCCTGTTAAGGTAGAGGGACTTGCATTGTTAACTGTAAAAGCATTATTGATATTGGTTTCGCCATCCACATCTAAAGTCCCTGAAAGGTTAGTCGCATTTCCGTTATTGACGTCTAAGGAGCTATTTAAATTTGTTGGTCCTTCTACCTGTAATTCGCCATTTAAAAATGTTCTATCATCAACGGTTAGGGTTCCAGTCGCTGTTATATTTCGGTGATAAGCATATGGTAAAAACGTTAATCGTTCTCGACTCATTTCCTGGAAATTGCTTCCGGCTTCAAAATCAATCTCCACTTTTAAGTCTTTCGGTGTTCCATCCCAACTAATCTCTTTAAAATAGTCATGCTCGGCATCGCCGATTAAGAGGTTAATCCTACCAAAATCATCTGTTTCGGTAATTTGAACTTCCTGAAATTCAATTTGATTGCCACTGTCAAAAATGGTAAACCTTATGGCTATAGTCGTATTGGGTAAATAGTTGCCTTCAGAATCTACACCAGGTAATTCTAGGTCGTCCGGACCAATAATTACGGCTTGATAGGTAATGCCATCTGTCTGTGCTATGCCGTAAAATAGAGAACAAACAAAAAATGCTAGGGTAAGTAGTTTTTTCATAATTGGAGGTTTTGTTTTTTAAATCTTAATGAGCTTGGTATTGAATCGTTTTTTGCCTGAGGATACTCTCAGAAAATAAGTTCCAGACGCGACGTCCTTTATCTGTACACCCAAGCGCTGTGCTGGTAGAAATTCTTGAGCATAGACTATTTTAGAATTGATGTCGAAAATAAGAACCGATACATTATTGAGTATGGGGCCACTAAACGTTATAATGATGGCATTCTCAAATGGATTGGGAAATACCTTAGCCAGTAAATCAAAGTCATAATCCTGAGTTATCTTCCCCTCAGTTAATGGCTGTTGGTACCCTTGTCTTAGATAGTAGCCATTGTTTTGATATGTGCCAATAACACTAGATTGTCCAATACTCTGACTTACTTTGTAGGTACCCTTATTCGTTTGTACTGTTTGGGATGAGCCACTACTTCCTAAATTTGAACTTATAATGCGATACTGTGAATGGTTCTGTGCATAGGTCATTTGCGCAAGCCAAAACAATACTATGGTGTATAAAAATCTCATCTGATAAGCTGTTGTTTTTGTTGTTTCAAAACTTATTTGATTCTCAAATAAGTCAAAATTTATAGGTTGTTCCTTATATTTTCTAAAAATGATTTTAGTGTCCACCTTTTGTCCACTATGATTTAAATTCTCTAATAACTGCAGTAACATTTTGGAAGATTTATGATAAATCCCAAACCAAATTGATGCGTATTTAAATTGAGTTTTTCGGCATTCTCACCACTGCTAATCAGTACGGATCGTCCAAAGTTGTAAGCGACAAATATGGCAGTACTTCTAGAGATAGGATATTGCATTTCTACACCACCTCTAAAAAACAGTATGTTGTTATTGAATTCTTCTTCACCTACCAGATTAAAGACATCGTTATTGATCGTTTGAGTACCTCTAATTAAAAACTCTGATGCCACTGAGGCATTTGCTAAAAATGTAAGGTCTCTTAACTCAAATAACTTAATTCCTAATCCAGCCTTTATTCCTAAATAGCTGACGTCCCATTCAAAATAATTATCGACACTTGCCTCACTACCGATGGCACCATAATTATTGTAAGAGGCGCCAAGTGATAAAAACAAAGTTTTTGAAGCATTTATGTTTTGCCGATAACCCATACCATAGTAAGTTTTTGATTTTGATAATAAGTTATCGAGAGGACGACCTTCTGAATTTTCATAATCAAAAGATGAAACCGTCGTCCCAAACTCAAAATAAAGTTGCTGACAAAAACATGACAAGCTTACGAGTAAAGCAATGGTTAGTACTATATTTTTTTTGGACATGAAACCAGTTTTGTTGAAACAATATTAGAGAAAATAAAGACTGATTTTCAGTAAATAAGGGGATGTCCACCTTTTGTCCACCATAAAAAAAATGGCTATTTTAAATTATTGATGATATTTAATATTGGTAGACAATATCAAAATATAAATATTTAATTATTTGATATTCAAGGTTTTAAATAAAATCTGTAAATAGCATTATCTTAGATAACCTAACAACTAAAAACCATGTATAGCTTTAGAACATCCTTTAATGTCCCTTTTTCGAATCTGTCCACTTATAAACTTATTAAGGTGGACAAATGGCTTTCACTTTTTGTCTTGGTTCTGGTCTTGGGGAGCTTTAAAAGTCATAGCCAAAATCAAAAACGCGTGGATAGTTTATTAACTATGGCCGTAAAACAAAGCGACACTACACAGATTATGACCTATGCCGAAATTTGGGCGGAATATCTTTTTGTCGATCCTTTGGCTTCAAAACCTTACTTAGATAGTACCATAGTTTTGGCAAAGCGCTTAGGCAATAAAGAATACATTGCTCGGACTACCAATTATCTGGGCGTTTATCACAACATGACCTCACAATACGAAGCTTCTATCCCCATCTATGATCAGGTTATTGAGATGTATACCGAACTTGGAGATATGACACAAGTATCCGCTGCTATGAATAACAAAGCGAATTCTTTAAGAAGTTTAGGGCGCTATAACGAATGTTTGGAAGTCCATATGCAAAGCTTACAACTTAAAGAAAAGATTGGAGATACGGAAGAGAGTATTGCAGCGAGCTACTGGAATATCGGTAACATACAAGGCGATATAGAAAATTACGATATCTCAAATGACTATTACAACAAAGCAAAAGTCATTTATGAGAAACTGGATCTAAAGGACGATTTGGCACTTATTAACACTAATCTGGCCCTCAATCTCAAAGGACAAAAACAATATGAGGAAGCAAAAGCTCTGCTCTTTGAAGCCATTTCTTATTTTGAAACCAGTAACTACAACAACGACCTTGCGGGTGCCTATGATAACATCGGTTGGATTTATGCCCAGCAAGATAGTTTAGAACTCGCAGAAGATTACTACAATAAATCTTTGGAAATTAGTAAAGTATATGGCGAGACTTCATTAGTCGGATTAAATTACAGACATCTTGGGGAACTATATAATAAGAAAGGAAAATATAGAAAAGCACTCAATTACATGAAGGACGCCTTGCAAATTGCCGAGGAGACTGGTACACGAAAAAAGATGATTGGTGATCTCCTAGAAATTTCTAAGGCCTATGCGGGTTTGGGGCGCTATAAAAAAGCCTATGAGTACCATGTAGACTACCGCAAGCTCCATGATGAAATCCTTGGCAGGGAAAATATTGAGCGTATGAATGAGCTTGAGGTGAAATACCAAACCGAGAAAAAAGAAAAAGAACTCATTATAAAGAAGAACGAAATCAAGCTCCTGGAAGAACGCAAACAAAAAGCGGAAAATGAAAAACTGTTCTTGTTAATCTCTCTTATTGGAGCCTTGGCATTAGCTTTTGCCATCGTTTACGGTTTGCGTCAAAAAATGAAGCGCAACAAAATAGAACGTGAAAAACTAGATAATGATCTAGCATTTAAAGAAAAAGAGTTAACCACGCATGCGCTGCACTTAGCACACAAAAACGAAGTGTTACTCGATTTAAAATCCCAATTAAAAGAGCTTAAAGTGAACGGTAACGATTCTAGAAACTATCAGAAAGTGATCAATACCATCAATCTCGATATTAATAACGATAATAACTGGGAACAATTTAAAACCTATTTTGAAGATGTCCACAAAGGGTTTAACCACAAAGTGATTCATAGTTATCCGAGTGTGAGTAATAACGACTTGCGATTAATGTCACTTTTAAAAATGAACCTATCGAGCAAGGAAATTGCCAATATTCTCAACATTTCTATAGAAGGTGTTAAAAAAGCGAGGTATCGTTTACGTAAAAAATTAAATCTGTCTACCGAGGACTCCTTACAGGAACTTATATTAACGCTTTAAATCGTTATAATGGCAAACTGACCATTAAGCGGATTTAAGACATGCATTAATTCTGAGATTAGTTCGTCGCCATACTGCAGATATAATTCGGAGAAATTCGTATTTCGCTCTTGCAAACTTTGATTGGGAAACAATTGTTCTTGTAAGTCGGTACAACGTTCTATATGATCTTTTAATTTCCGCTTTTGCGCCTTGAGCAATCGTTTTTCGAGATGCTTTATGCCCTTCAGTTGCTTGACTTCCTGTGCTTTTACGGCCCCTAAAAATGATTTATCCGTTTGCTCGGCCAGCTTGTGTAAATCTTCGAACTGCTTTAATAAGTGCTGAACCTGATCCGAAAAATCAATGTCTATATTTGAGATTTTCCGCACCTTTTTATTGATAAACGTATTTCTGTCCAAGAACAGGTCTTTATCGGTAATGTCTAATCTTTCAAGTTTCTCGGCTTGTTTTTTTGTCTTTACCAAAGCAGAGTTTCTAAGCAATAAGATGGGGAATGTAACACCTTGTGCTTCGAAATTAGATTTTAACTGTAACCAGTATATCATTTCGCCACCTCCGCCAATATAACAGAGGTTCGGTAGAATCACTTCTTGATAGAGTGGTCGCATAATGACGTTTGGCGAAAAACGCTCGGGATAAGCATCGAGATGCTTAATCATGTCGTCCTTTTCCCAAGATATATCCGTTCCTAAAACACTGAACTTTTGGTCTTCAAAAACGATGCGTTCCCTTAAGCCATCATTGATATAAAATAGGTTGATATCTCTAGGATTCACTTGAATTTTTAGTCCTAATGTCTCTAAGGTAGTATTCGTGTCTGAAACCTCCTTAAATGCGGTTTGCTCTAGAAGTTCTTTTCGTATATAGGGAATAAACAAACGCTTAAGGTCTCTATTATCCGCATCTATAATAACCAAGCCATATTGACCAAATAATTCATTGGCTAAATAGCGTGTGGCATCGGATAAATTAGTATGATTAAGATAGGCTTCTTTAAACCATACCTTCAATTGATCGGCAAATTTACCAGAACCGAATTCGGCAGCCACTACCTCAAAGACATCGTCTAAGCCACTGGTTTTAAAATGACCAACGGCTCCTGTTTGTTCAGAATGCCATTGCACCTTCTTTCCCTTAAAATTAAAATAATTGATTTCCTCGAAGTCGTGATCTTCAGAGGCCATCCAATAGACCGGTACAAAATTACAATCAGGATACGCCTCTTTTAACGCTTTGGTCAAATTAATGGTAGATACAATCTTATAAAGAAAATACAAGGGACCAGTAAACAAATTCAGTTGATGCCCTGTAGTAATAGTAAAGGTGTTTTCGGAAGCTAAACTTTGTATATTTTCAGTAGTCGCTTCTGAAGTTTTTAGATTTGAATACTGCTCTTTTAAAACTTTCACCAACACCGCTCTGTGAGCTTCTGAAACCAGTTCAGAATTTTGCTTTTCTTCAATCTGCGCCTTAAAATTCTCTAACGTAGGAAAGCGATTGTAAAGCCCTTTTAATGTTGGCTTTTCATCTAAATAATCACAAATAAAATCAGAGAAATAACGAGTAGTTCTAAAAGGGATACAGTCAGTTGGCATATCATAATTTAACGAATGTGTAAATATACATCATGTGATTATTCTAACTGCTAATATTTAGTTAATTCAAAATGCGAAGTGTCGTATTCTAAAAATACCCTTTATATTTACGAGTTTTCAAACAAATCCAACATCACATATGCGCAATCTATTCTTTATCTTTTTTATTGCATTAAGTGCCCTATCCCATGTTTCTTCTCAAAGTATCCAAACACCAAGTGAGTTTTTAGGTTATGACATTGGTACACAATTTAGTCGTCATCATCAGGTGGTTGATTATTTTAAATCTGTTGCCGCAGCCGTTCCAAATCAGGTAAAATTAGAACAATATGGATCTACTTACGAGCGACGTCCTTTGTATTTAGCCTATGTGTCTAGTGAAGCCAATATTAAGAATCTCGAAACTATTAGACAAAACAATCTAAAAAACACAGGCTTATTGGAGGGTACGTCAAGTGCCACAGATATTGCCATTGTTTGGCTGAGCTATAACGTGCATGGTAATGAAGCCTCTTGTACTGAAGCCGCCATGCTTACACTATATAAGCTTTTAACGGAGAAAAAAGACTTACTCGAGAACACCGTGGTGATTATCGACCCTAGTGTAAATCCAGATGGAAGAGACCGTTATGTCAATTGGTATAACAAAACTGCTAGTCAACCTTACGATATTGATCGTCAAGCCAGTGAACATAGCGAACCTTGGCCAGGTGGGAGACCAAATCACTACCTCTTTGATTTGAACCGAGATTGGGCTTGGGCGACGCAAATTGAAAGTGCATCACGACTAAAAGTTTACAATACATGGATGCCTCATGTTCATGTTGACTTCCATGAGCAAGGTATAAACGAGCCTTATTATTTTGCACCTGCCGCAGAACCTTTTCATGAAATTATCAGTGATTGGCAACGCGATTTTCAAACGCAAATCGGAAAGAACCATGCCAAATACTTTGATGCCGAAGGTTGGTTGTTTTTTACTAGGGAACGTTTCGATTTATTTTACCCGAGTTACGGAGATACCTACCCAACCTATATGGGAGCTATTGGCATGACCTATGAGCAAGGTGGCCATGGTATGGCGGGACTAGGCATATTAAATGATGAAGGGCATGTCCTCACCTTAGTAGAACGACTCACACATCATACGGTTACTGGCCTTTCTACTGTTGAAATAGCGTCAAAAAATGCGCAACAGCTCAATGCTGAGTTTGCGAAGTTCTTTGATAATTCTGACCTAAAATACAAGAGTTATGTTGTTAAAGGGAATGCAGATCATTTGAATAGTCTTAAGACCCTTCTAGAAAAACACGATATCGTCTACGAAAATGCTAGCGGTTCTAAAGCCTCTGGTTATAATTATACCACAGGTCGACAAGGAAGCATGACTATTGATGACAAGACTTTGGTCGTTCATACCCAGCAACCAAAAGGCAAAATGGTAAAGGTACTCTTTGAACCCAATGCCAAACTTTCCGACTCACTGACTTATGACATCACGGCTTGGTCTATACCTTATGCTTATGGCTTAGACGCTATTGCTAGCACTACAAAAGTAAGTAGCAATACATCTGTAGAACAACATACAGCATCAATCTTACAGAATGCCTACGGTTATGTGAGCAAATGGAATTCTTTAGAAGACGCTCAATTTTTAGGAGATCTTTTACAGCATAATTTTAAAGTTAGATTCACTGAAAAACCCTTTAGCTCGAATGGTTCTGATTTTGAACGCGGCTCTTTGATTATCACTAAGGGAGATAATAAGCACCTTGAAGATTTTCTTGGCACTTTAAATACTTTAGTACAAAGGCACGACCGGTCTTTAAAGCCAATTAATTCTGGTTTTTCACAAAAGGTCCCAGATATAGGCTCACCCGATATTAAACTCATCAATAGGCAAAAAGTTGCTGTACTTTCAGGAGAGGGCATATCATCATTGAGTTATGGTTCGATTTGGCATTTCTTTGAGCAACAATTGCGCTACCCACTAACTTCAATAAACACGGATGACTTTACCCGCACTAATCTCAGTAAATACAACGTTTTAATTCTGCCAAGCGGCTATTATGGATCTATTTTGAACGAGACTAATATGAAAAAACTCAAGGATTGGGTACGTTCCGGTGGAAAGGTCATTGCTATTGACGGTGCATTGCGAAGTTTTGCTGGTAAGGATGGTTTTAGCTTGAAATATAAACCATCAGAAAATGAAAGCGATGATGATCATCTTACACCATATGCCGAACGTGAGCGCGAATATACCAACAACCTTATTACAGGTGCTATTTTTAAAACTAAAGTAGACCATACGCATCCAATGGCATTTGGTTACAAGGACCATTACTTTACGCTAAAATTAGGAAGTTCGGCCTACAGTCTTCTAGATGGGGGCTTTAATGTCGCGCATTTAGACGACACTAAAGTCTACTCCGGTTTTGCGGGGAAAGATGCACTCAGTAATCTCAATAATACCTTGGTATTTGGTGAGGAGCGCATGGGAAGTGGAAGTTTTATTTATTTTGTAGATAATACCTTATTTAGAAGCTTTTGGGAAAATGGAAAGCTCTTTCTGGTCAATGCCGTTTTCTTTGTCAATAATAATGCTTACGAATTATAAAATCACTAACCTATGCTGAACTGTCGTATTGAACTTGTCGAAATGTTGTTTCAGTATCAAAGCATAAATCATGAAATGTATTAGATCTATTGTCTTAAGTTTTTTAGTTCTTTTTATCGTCTCTGCATGTCAACAAAATAAAAAGGCGGAAGCATCACAAGAATTTAAAGTCGATTTTGAAAAATTTACTTTAGAAAATGGACTGCAGGTGATTTTGCATATCGATAAATCCGATCCTGTAGTGGCTGTAGCACTAACAGCGCATGTGGGCTCTGCAAGAGAAAAAGAAGGACGTACAGGATTTGCACATTTGTTTGAACATCTCCTATTCTTAGAATCCGAAAATCTGGGCAAAGGAGGCCTTGACCAAATGAGTGCCCGTATTGGCGGTTCTGGCGCCAATGGTTCTACAAGTCGAGATAGAACCAATTATTTTCAAACCGTACCAAAGGATGCCTTAGAAAAAATGATATGGGCAGAGGCCGATAAATTGGGTTTCTTTATTAACACTGTTACCGAGCCTGTATTGGCTAAAGAAAAACAAGTGGTTAAAAATGAAAAACGACAAGTTATAGACAATCAACCCTATGGGCATAACTCATACGTCATTAATAGCAGTTTATATCCAGAAGGTCATCCCTACAGCTGGGAAGTTATCGGTTCTTTAGAAGATGTGCAAAATGCCACTTTAGATGATGTAAAAGAGTTTTTTAGGCGTTGGTACGTTCCAAATAATGTGACGTTAACTATATCTGGGGATATTGATGTTGAGCAAACCAAAACTTGGGTTAAAAAGTATTTTGATGAAATACCTCGGGGTGAGGACGTTCCGAAAATGGACAAACAACCGGTCACCTTAAAATCGTCTAAGCGTTTATTTTATGAGGATAACTTTGCTCGTGCTCCTAGGCTAACATTGACATGGCCTACGGTATATCAATACCATCCCGATTCTTATCCATTGCGTGTATTGACACAATACTTAACGCAGGGAAAAAAAGCACCATTGTACAAGGTGCTTGTCGAAGACCAACAGCTCACCAGTAATGTACGTATGTTTCAACAGTCCTCTGAAATTGCAGGGCAATTGGCGTTGAGGGTAACGGCATTTAATCAAACGGATTTAAATACAGTAGCATCTGCTATTAAGGATGGGCTTAAGGATTTTGAGCTAAATGGTATATCGGAAAAAGACCTCAACCGTATCAAAGCTGGACAAGAAACCGATTTTTACCAAGGCTTATCAAGTGTTTTAGGCAAAGGGTTTCAACTGGCACAATACCAAATTTTTGCCGGTGATCCTGATTTTATCAATCAGGATGTAAAAAACATTTTAGCAGTAACACCAGAAGATGTGATGCGTGTTTACAATACCTATATTAAAGATAAGAATCATATTGCAACGAGTTTTGTCCCAAAAGGTCAAAAGCACTTAGTTTTGAATAACTCGCAGTTAGCCAATGTGGTTGAGGAAAAAATCAGAGATGGCGCCGAAGAAAAGTTCGATCCGAGTGTTGCAGCGACTTACGAAAAAACACCAAGTAGTTTTGATAGAAGCGTAGAACCACCTTATGGGGAACGTCCAGAATTAAACATCCCAAAGGTTTGGAAAAAAGAATTAGACTCTGGTATAAGGCTTTTTGGTATTGAAAATGAAGAAGTGCCTCTAGTTCAGTTTGAAATACAGATTGCGGGTGGATTATTGTTAGAAAACCAAATCAAAGTCGGTGTTTCAAACCTTTTGGCCAATCTAATGACCAAAGGCACCAAAAACAAAACACCGGGAGAACTTGAAGATGCTATTGAAAGTATTGGAGCCAGCATCAATGCCTATGCGACAGATGAAAACATAACCATAACGGGCACCACACTTTCTAAACATTTTAACACCACTATGGATTTGGTGACGGAAATTTTGCTAGAACCTCGTTGGGATGAAACAGAGTTTGAACTCATCAAACAAAGTACCATAAGTAGTATCCAACGAAGTAAAGCGAATCCAAATCGTATCGCAGAAAATGAATTTGCCAAATTACTTTATGGTGATCATAATATCTTAGCTTATAACAATAGCGGAACTGAGGCCTCTGTAAATCGCATCGACCTTTTAGACTTACAGAACTATTATAATAAAAACCTTTCTTCAAAATTGACTAGTATACATGTTGTTGGGGCTATTTCAGAACAACAAGTCATTGCCTCCCTTAAAAAACTGGATAACCAATGGAAGACAGACGATGTCAACATACCTGAGCTACCTCTGCCCGTAAATCCAGAAAAGTCGATCGTCTATTTTTATGATGTTCCTGGTGCCAAGCAGTCGGTCATACGCTTCGGATATCCAGGTCCCAAAGCTACTGATGAGGACTATTATACATCAACAGTGATGAACTATCGTTTGGGCGGTGGAGGTTTTGCTTCGCAACTAACGCAAGAATTGAGAGAAGGAAAGGGCTATACTTATGGCATCAGATCTAGATTTAATGGAACAGCAAACCAAGGTACTTTTGGAATTAGTAGTAGTATACGCACCAACGTCACTTATGAAGCTACGCATTTGGTAAAACAAATCTTAGAGAACTATGGTGCAAACTACAACAAAAAAGACTTAGAAATCACCAAAGGCTTTACCATAAAAAGTACAGCAAGAGCCTTCGAAACACTAGGTGCTAAACTTAACATGTTGAGCAATATCAGTAATTATGGCTTAGAAGACGACTATGCTAATCAGCGTCAAGCTTTGGTGAATAGTATGACCACCAATGATGTAAAAACTTTAATTGAAAAATACGTAAGGCCCAACCAGATGATTTATTTAATTGTTGGAGACGCCAAGACACAATTATACAAATTAGAGGATTTAGGGTTTGGAAAGCCTGTCTTATTGAATTAGATACCCTTTTTTGTTTACCTTTAAGTACTAACAAAATCAAAACATATGAAATTAGGTGCCTTTTCTATTAGCCTTGCTGTAAAGGATATAAAAGCTTCCAAAACATTTTATGAACATTTAGGATTTTCCGTTTTCGCTGGGGATACGGAAAAGAAATATCTCATCATGAAAAACGGATCGTCGTTAGTAGGTTTGTTTCAGGACATGTTTGAAAATAACATCCTTACCTTTAATCCGGGTTGGGATCAAGATGCCAATACTTTAGAAGCTTACGATGACGTGCGAGACATTCAAAAGCATCTCGAGTCCAAAAATATTACTTTAGCGAGTGAAGTTATTCAATCTGAATCTGGGCCTGCAAGCCTGTCATTAATGGATCCAGATGGTAATGTGATACTGATTGATCAACACATATAGACGATGACTTGGGAGGCTGCCTTAAATATCTATGATGCTATCGTTGAAGCCTGCAACGGTTTTGAGCGAAAAGGGAAAACCATGATATACACCTCATCTAACGGTTACATGTTTACCCTACTGAATAAAGCTGCGGAAATAGGCGTTCGTTTGCCAAAAGATAAGGCTACTAAGTTTATGGAGACTTATGATACGGGACATTACTATTCCTATGGGGCAAAAATGAAAGATTATGTCTTAGTCCCAGAATCGCTTTGGTCTGACAAAAACCTAATGGTCAGTTATTTTGAGCAAAGCTTTGCCTATGTTAATACCTTACCACCAAAATAATATAAGCTTTGAAACAAGTTGGCATACAATGGATTGTAAAAGACGTCAAAAAATCAATTGATTTTTACTCAAAACAACTCGGTTTTACAATTGATTTTGTTGGTGATGGCCCCAAATTCTCAATTCTGAGTCGTGATAATTTCTCAGTCCTATTAAGACAACTTCACAACGATGGGCACGTAAGACCAAATCGAATTCCATTTACAGAAGCAGGTTGGCACACCACAGGAAAAGAAGCCTGGGATGCCTACATTTGGGTTGAGGATGCCGATCAACTATTCGAAGAATTCAAGTCCAAAGGTGTATCTATAATAAAGCCTATCGAAAACACCGAATACGGTAACAGGGATTTTGAAATTGAAGATATTGACGGTTACATTTTATGTTTTGGACATAGCAATAGTTAAATGTTATATCGGTCATAGTCTTACAGGATAACTGGTATTATATTTACAACATCTTATAGCAAAAACTAAATGCCTCAGACGGTCGTTATTTCATTCTTTAAATATCAAGGTAAACGTAGAAAGTGGAAAGCCTTGGGTCGTATGGGGCGTCCACCGCTTAGTCATACATCCGTATCTGGACTTACGTTTTGGAAGGCCTTAGGCAGTGGTAGCGGCAACGGATTTTCAATTTGGCCCGATTTTTCAACTTACGGATTGCTCACCGTTTTTAACTCCGAGATTGAAGCGAAGGCCTTCTTGGCATCAGAGCTGATGCTCCTGTACACTGAAAGCTGTATTGCACATACACATGTATTAATGCATACTGTAAAAGCCCATGGCCAATGGAGTCAACAAGAACCTTTTGTAACGGCAAAGACCTATGACGAATCAGTACCATTGGCCGTTATAACGAGAGCGACCATAAAGCCGAAACTGGCCTACAAATTTTGGAAATACGTCCCATCAGTTTCTAAATCTATGAATGGCCATGCAGGATTAATTTTTTCTAAAGGTATTGGTGAATGGCCACTTCTAATGCAAGCGACATTCTCACTTTGGAACACAGGCGAAGATATGATGCAATATGCTTACCTAAACAAAAAGCATGCAGATATGATTAAAAAAACAAGAGCATTAGGTTGGTATTCCGAAGAGTTATTTGCGCGTTTTCACCCCTTTGAAATTCAAGGTAGTCTTATTGATTTTAGTTTATAGTACATCGACTGTCATCATTTGAGGCTTCACAACTAAAATACAAAACACTATAAATCAATTAGTTAAACAAAAAAGTCCACTATTTGTCCACGACGGCTATTGACCATGTCCACCGATTGTCCGCAGTGTTTTTTTCTTTCTCCTAGGATCTCGATTTAGGTTTGTAGGGTCATTAAAAAATGGCAAACCAGTTTTGTGGTGCCTTGCACTGGATTAGGCTGCAGACTACCAGTTGCAAGTCGCTACAACAACTAAGTAAAACCACAAAACACAAACATTATGAAACAATCCACAAAACTATTAGTACTTCTCGTAGCCTTGGTTATTGCAGCTTGCAGTACCGAGGACGACAGCAATCAGCCTCCATCTAATACCAACACTAATATTGAGACCTCAGTCAATGAAAATCCATCGAGTGGTGATTTAGTGACTACAATAACATCAAATCTTTCTGGTGATGTGTCATTTTCAATAAGTTCACAGTCTGTTTCACAGGCCTTCACATTAGATTCAAACTCAGGCGAACTAAGAGTTGCTGCCTGGCAGGTCTTTGATTTTGAAACCAATCCAGTCATCACGGCTACAATTGCAATAAGTAACGGTACTGAAAGTGAAAACAAAATTGTAATCGTCACCTTAAACGATATGGATGATATCTGGTCATTTTTAAATACCTCAAGACAGAGCTATGAAAATGCCTCTAATGGTCAATGGATAGCCATAACGCAATCCGAATATCATGATCTGGCCAACTATCTATTTGAGGTTTCCAAATGTGGAACTACAGATGCACAGTATAACAGAAATGACCCCATATCTTATGATACCCCTTACTACACCTACGCCAATGACAATGGCGCTACAGTAGACGCACAGCAATACGTATTTGCATTTAAATACATCTGCGACGAAGATAATTTGACCAATACTAAAGTTAAATTGTCATCTACCAGTGTATCGGAAGGCTATACGAATCTCGGTGGTGACGTACCGATGCACAACAGTGGTGAAAACTACTTCGTTTTAAAAGGTAATAATACTCCGACGACCGATATGTCTTATATGGCTGTTGGGGCAGAACGATTTGGATATTTTAATGGAACTTCCGGTTTTAGCTTTAAATATGGTGCTTATGATGTCAATGAGCTCCCAAGCAATTGGCCCGGCATTGCTTTATACCAAGGTTTAACAACAACATTGAAGCAATGGGATTAATTTTAATTTTCAAGTTATTTAGTTGGTTGATCAAGAGCAGGCGAAAGCCTGCTTTTGTTAAAGGAATCAAATTTAGGAATTGAATTATTTTCCTTCAGCCAATCCAACTCTACCCCAAAACTTCTTTCCAATCTAATTTGTCATTATGTGAATGTGTATAGCCTAAGGCTCTTTCTTGTTTTATAGTCTCGGAATCTCTAAAAGCCATAACATAGGTTTTCCTCCATACATTTGATGAATTACCACCTGAACCATGAATAATACGCTCATCATGGATTGTAACATCCCCACGTTTAACAGGTAAAAAGATGGGGTTATCCTTCTTACGCGATTCAATAACTAAAGTATGAGACGTATCTCTGTCCATCGTTTCTCCCTCATTGCCATGATATGGTTTAGGAAGGTGCACTCTTAATTCCTTTTCTTTATTGGTTCCTGGAATAACTTGTAAGCAACCATTGATAATATCAGAATCACTTAAGGCTAAGGAAAATGTGGCCGTCCAAGTATTTTCGGTTTTTGGCCAGTATCCCAAATCCTGATGCATCGCAAATTCTGCACCTTTTTTAGATGGTTTTTTTGCTAAAAATTGTTCGTAATCCATTTCAGCCTTACCTTCATTATACAATTGATTAGCAATCGATTGAGCTATCCTAAAATAAATATTATTAGCCAGCTCAGGTCTATACATGCTAGGGCACATTGCGTTTACCAGTTGAAAATCCTCTACAGGTGTACCATAGGGTTGTGACATATCGCAAAAGTCTTTATCCATTTGGTGCATCTCTTTTCCGGAGATAAAATGATCAAACCAATAATCTAAATCCTTCATTTCATTATCAGTCAGAACCTCTTTTAAGACCAAATATCCCAAGTCGCTATATTGCTTTACCTCGTCGGCTGTAATTTGATAAGTTTCACCATCTCTTCTATGTTTTCCCGAATTGTTTTTTGTTGTTTCCATTTTAATAAGTTTTAAATTATAGATTCTATTTTAAAGCGAATTGCCGTTTCGTTCTTATCTATTACCCATTCATTGTTTTTTGATTTATGTAATTGTAAAGTGATTGCTCTTTTAGTATTTGGCAGATAAATCTGAGTACTAATATGAGTTTCATCCTTATGGTATATTTTCAAGTTTATTTGGTTCCAATCAATAGACTTTGTTGATTGTGCTAAGCCGACATGTGGAATGCAAGAGCCTGATTTAATAAGTGCTATTCCAAAGTTTTCACTTTTTATTAAACACCATTGCCCTCCTTTGTAGTAGTCACCAGTAAAATAATCGAACCATTCTCCTTCTGGCAGATATATCGTTCTTTCATTGGTATTAGCTTCGAAAAAAGGGGCTACGAGCATGCTATCCCCAAATAAGTATTGGTCTTCAATAAACCAAGCATTTCTATCCATCTCATAATCAAAGAATAATGGTCTTAACAATGGATATCCTTTTTGACTACAGCTATTGGATTGAGCAATTATATATGGCAATAAGCAATACTTAATCTCAATCAGTTTTCTAAAACTATTTAAGAAATATTCACCAAAAACCCACGGTTCGCGTGGTGGTAGTCCATGAACACGACTATGGGATGAAAATACGCCCATAAAAGTCCATCGTAAAAAAAGTTCTAAATCAGGTTGATCTGAAAATCCTCCTATGTCATGAGACCAATATGTAAATCCACATAAACCAAGAGACAACCCCGCTCTTAATGTCGACGCCATGGCTTCATTAGACACTTCAGAATCTCCAGACCAATGAACAGGAAAACGCTGACCGCCTGCCCAAGCACTTCTGGCCCATATCAATGTATCAGAACTATAACCCTTGAGTATGCTAAATAGCGTGCTGGTATAACGTAGTGGATAGAGGTTATGCTCATAATTCCCAGAATAATTAGAGTAGTACTTTCCCTGAATTGGGGCACTTTCTCCAAAATCCGCTTTTATTGCGGAAACACCTAATTCCAGGAGCGTCTCGATTTTCCTAGTAAACCAGTCGATTGCTCTTGGATTACTGAAATCCAAAACTATATCTTCTCTAAGGCCATTGGCTTCTTTAATATATAACTGCTGTTCTACAATTTCGCTATAAACAGAATTAATGGAATTGTAATAAGGGAGCTGCCAGAGTGAAATCTTATAGTCTAAATCCTTAAGATTAGAGACCATAGCCTTCGGATTCTGGAAATCACTACTGAATTCGTAATCACAATTATAACCATTTTCAAACCAACCTGCATCGATATGGATAACATCTGATGGAATGTTGTTGGCTCTAAGATTTTGAGCTATATTTTCAACTTCGTTCTGCGAACTATAACTCAACTGACTCATCCATAAACCAAAACTCCAAATAGGTGGTACTGGGCTTTTACCCGTAATGGTGGTATACTCTTCTAAAATCTCTTTTGGTGTCCCTATAAAAATAAAAACGTCCAAAAGTTCATCTTCAATATAAAGTGTTGACGTTGAATTATAGGTATGACCAAAATCAAATGTCATGGGTGCGCTAGAATGTACAAACATACCATATCCTTTGTTACTGATAAATAGTGGAATTGGCTTATACATTTCTCTAGTCAATGCGCTTTGAACATCTGAAGTAAACAGGTTAATTTTTTGACCTCTTTTGTTTAATCCTGTGAACGATTCACCACAACCGTATATGCGTTCATCGTTTGATAGTCCAGTTGAAAACACAAAAGTCTTTTTATGACTCTTTGGATGTCTTATAAAACTAAAGGGCAAATATTTTTGATGTAATCCCTTATTGTCATCTAATCCAACTGTTTTAAACAGTTCTTTACCTTTATGATTGCTAACCTTAAGATTCCAATTCGAAAGGTTAATATTAACTTCAGCCATATCACTTGTATATTGGTAACTGTTTTGACTTTCAATAAAGCTCCAATTTGAACTAGCGTCAGTTAGTGTTCCATCAAACATTAGGGATGGTGCTTTGGCTTCCATTACCTTTGATGTGTTAAGTTGCAGTCGTATAGACTTTTGAGAGATAAAAGAGAGCGACCATCCAAGAACAGGGTCCATCTCGTAGTCATCCTGAAACATTTTTTTTCCATCTTTTTTTACGAGCTTTTTGCCTGTTTTATTAAAGGCATATTCCAATTCATAGCCATACTTAAGCCATTTTAAATGTCCTGATTTTCCGTTCTTGTCGAAGCCTGTAACCTGAGTTGGCAAGTAGAATTCATTGTGCTCATATGCACAATCCAAGGATAAATCCATAGTTTGTTAATGCAAGTGATTATTAAAGCTAGTCCGCGATTATTTTAATTTCCAAATAGCATAACCATAGCCATTAAGAGTTAAATCAACATTAGAAGAATTACTAGTTGCACTGTTATCTTTATCGGACAATAAGATTTTACCTAGATCCAAAGTCGCATTTCCACCTGAATAATCTAAAATAACGGTGGTCTCTTGTCTCTCATCGGATGTATTGACAGCAACTAAATATGTATTTTGATCATCCGCTCTAAGATAGGTGAGAATAGATTTGTTATCATTAGAAATTATTCTCTGGTCACCATTGCTAAATACAGTATGGGCTTTTCTTATACCTATAATTTCTTTGTAGAAGTTGAGCAACGAGTTTTGATCACTTTTTTGTTCCTCAACCGAAATTCCATCATCATCCAAAACACTACGTTCATCCCACCAAGGCCCTGTATTTTTGTACCATAATGCTACACCTTCTGATTCTACTTTGGCATTCCATTCAAAGGCCTCACGCATCGGGATATCATTACCATCGGTTACACCAAATTTTCCGAAACCACCGCTTCCATTCATTCCAATTTCCTGTCCGTAATAAATACTTGGCACCCCTTTATTAAACATCATTAAAAATCCTCCAAGCTTTAACTTTGCTTTGTTGTTTTCAACAATAGCGGCAAATCTGGGCGTGTCGTGATTTTCTAGAAAAACCAACTGCGATTTATCTTTAGGTGTAAATTGTAGTAAGGAATCTATTTTATTTGAGATTTGTTCTTTATCCATAGAAATTATGCCTTCTCTCATACCAAAAGCAAACATCATGTCTACATTGGCAGTATTAAAATAGTCTTCGCCCGTATCCTTCCAATTGGCTTGTTCGCCAAAAATTTTAAGGTCAGGATTGATTGCTTTTAGATGTTTGAACAATGGTGCCCAGAAGTCTGTAAAAAGGTTGGTTCGAATGCCCTTCCAATCCAAGTCATCCATCATGTGGTCTATTCTAAATCCGTCAACACCGTCATCAAACTTACCATCACCATTTGGATCAACCCAATAGGAAAATAGCTCCCTAAAATAGGTTTTAACCGCTTCGTTATACATATCTACCGTTGTTATATTAACAGAATTTCCGTCATATGATTCTAATTTGGTTAGATTAAAAATCATCGTTTCGGGAACGGTATTATTAGGGCCATTATAAATAACATGGTTACTATACTTGGAACTCGGATTTTCAAAGGATTCCTTAAACCACGGATGGTTTTTAGTGACATAATGTATCTCCATGTCCATATAAAACTTCATATCATTTTCATGAAGGGTTCTTACCATATGTAAATAGTCATTCATGGTTCCAAATTCTTCATCAATCGCCTTAAAATCATCAGGAAAGTAATTATGATAATAAATGGATTTATACAAAGGCGTAAATAGCAAGGATGTTACGCCCAAATCTTTTAGATAGCTTATCTTTTCAGTAATGCCATTTAAATCGCCATGACCGTCACCATTGGTATCATAAAAACTACGTTGAAATACATGGTAGAATATTTCGGCTTCGGGATTTGAATATTTGACTTGGTGTTGTTGTTCTGTTAACTGCGCTTTCTTCTCCACCTTTTTTGTGCAAGAAGCCATTAAAATAGATAAGCTGCAAAAAGTGATGAGTACATGTTTCATGGCTATTAATTTCAAGTTTATAAGATCAAAACTAGCTTTAAAAAGAAAGGATTTAATTAACGCCATTGACCAAAAACATAACAATATTTGCTTAAATTTACTATACATGATAAATTTGTATAACTATGAATCCTATATATGAAAAAGTACAAGCAAAACATACGCAATCCGTACAAGTCAGACCCTACCAGTTAAGCCATTTTGATATCCCATACCATTATCATCCCGAAATTGAGATTGTTTATTTTAAAGAAGGTATTGGTAAAGTATTTGTTGAGCATGCGATGGTAAGCTTTGAGCCTGGTAGTTTATTTGTCTTTGGTCCAAATGTTCCTCATCTTTTTATTGAGGATAAGACTATAACAAACCAAAATATTGAAATCTTAGTTATTCAATTTGAGCTTAATGCTTTAGGCTCATATCTAGAACTACCAGAGTTCACAAATGTTAAAGACCTAATGAACAATGCGCATTCTGGAATAAAATTCAGCGACCTCGTAAATTCTCAAATACCTAACATACTAGACAAAATGCAAAATGAATTGGGGTTAGATCGCTTTTTAAAACTCCCCTATTTGTTAGAGCTCCTCAAGCTCCATCATCATTCTGTCTTGATTAATACGTTTAAGAAAAAAATAACGGAAAGCCTTACTCCTAAAAGACTTAGACATGTAAACCATTATATTTTACAGAACTACAATGGTGAAGTATCTCTAAATAGTGCTGCTAAAATAGCGCATATGAATAAAGCAGCATTTTGTCGTTTTTTCAAAAAGCATACACGAAAATCATTTGGAGAATATGTCAATGACATGAGAATAGACTATTCTTGTAAGCTACTCATTGAAGGATCCTTAAATATTTCGTCAATTGGTTATGAAGTAGGCTTTAATAGTGTACCTTATTTTATAAAACAATTTAAGCGTTCCAAAGGGATAACTCCCAAACAATATCGACTACGGAATTTAGTTGGTCTTTAAGATACACTTTAACCTTCTTAAGACAATTCTGTATCTATTAAAATTAAACTACACATCACACAACCTCACCGTAAAGGTCAAAATCCTCTGCATCAATTATTTTTACGGTAGCAAACTCCCCTGTTTTTAAATAGGTATTTGTGGCGTTGATTAAAACCTCGTTGTCTACATCTGGTGAGTCAAACTCAGTACGACCTACAAAGTAATTCCCTTCCTTTCGGTCAATAACCACTCTAAATTCCTGCCCTATTTTAGCTTGATTCAGCTCCCAAGAAATCTGTGACTGTATTTCCATAATAGTATTGGCGCGTTGCATCTTCACTTCTTCTGGCACATCGTCTTCCAAGTTATAGGCATGTGTGTTCTCTTCATGAGAATAGGTAAAGCAGCCCAAGCGCTCAAATCGCATATCCTTAACCCATTGTTTGAGTACCTCAAAATCATCTTCGGTTTCACCAGGATAACCCACAATAAGTGTCGTCCTTATGGTCATTTCTGGGACTTTAGCCCTAAATTCTTGGAGTAGCTTTGTGGTCTTTTCTTTAGTAGTACCACGACGCATACTCTTGAGAATAGCATCGGATATATGCTGTAAAGGAATATCTAAATAATTGCAAATTTTTGGTTCGTGTTTCATAATATCCAATACATCCATGGGGAAGCCTGTAGGAAAGGCATAATGCAAGCGAATCCACTCAATGCCATCAACTTTTACCAAATGCTCGAGAAGTTCGGCGAGGTTACGTTTCTTATATAAATCCAATCCATAATAGGTTAAATCTTGTGCTATAAGGATCAGCTCTTTTACACCATTAGCTGCCAACTTTTCTGCTTCGGTCACTAAATCTTCAATGGGTGTGCTTTTGTGTTTTCCTCGCATTAAGGGAATGGCACAAAAACTACAAGGCCTGTCGCAGCCTTCGGCAATCTTTAAATAAGCATAGTTTTTAGGAGTAGTCGTTAAACGCTCGCCAATTAACTCATGTTTATAATCTGCGCCAAGTGCTTTTAAAAGGCTTGGTAATTCTGTAGTGCCAAAATATTGGTCCACATTAGGAATTTCCCTTTCCAAATCAGGTTTATAGCGTTCACTTAAACATCCGGTGACAAATACCTTGTCCACATCGCCTTCCTCTTTTTTCTGCATATAATGCAAAATGGTATTGACACTTTCCTCTTTGGCATTATTAATAAAGCCACATGTATTAATCACCACGACATTACCCTCTTGTTCATGAATCACATCTTTTCCGCTAGCCTTCAACTGACCCATTAGCACCTCACTGTCGTAAACATTTTTACTGCAGCCAAGGGTCACGACATTTATCCTGTTTTTCTTAAGTGTCTTCGTTCTCATGCGCTTGTAAATCAGTTGGCAAAGATACAATGTAATTTAAACCTTTGATATATTTACAAGTCTTATTTAAAAATCGAAACATGAAATGCATGAGAATAGTTCTAATCATTGCGACCATCATTATAAGTTTGTCATGTTCATCAGACGATTCAAATACTGATAATCCACCCTTAAATGAAACACTCTATTTTCCTCCAATAGATTCTGATGCATGGGCCACCGTTACCGCCCAAAGTTTAAGTTGGCATATTTCAGAGGAACAAGCACTGTATTCATTTCTAGAGAACTCTAGCACCAAAGCTTTTATGATTCTTAAGGATGGTAAGATCGTTACAGAATGGTATATGAACAATTTTTCTCAAAGTGATATTTGGTACTGGGCATCTGCGGGAAAAACGCTGACAGCAATGACACTTGGCATTGCTCAAGAAGAAGGCTTTTTGGATATTAGTGATACGTCTACAAATTACTTAGGTGAACATTGGTCCAGCCTTACTTCAGAGCAGGAAAACACTATTAAAGTTATTCATCATATTACCATGACAACAGGCTTAGACTATACGGATGTCTTTAATCAGTTTTGTACAGACTCGGATTGTCTTTTTTATTTAAATAGTCCAGGAGAATTTTGGTATTATCACAATGCACCATATACTTTACTGGATCATCTTATAACTGGTGCTGTGGGTCAGGATTTTGAGGATTATTTTACTGAGAAAATTCGCGATAAAATTGGTATGTCTGGCTTTTGGTTGCAAAACGGCTATAACAATATTTACAGAAGCGATGCACGTAGTATGGCTCGTTTCGGATTGTTGTGTTTAAACAAAGGTATTTGGAATAATGAAGTTATACTTAACGACACTAACTACTTTGAAGCCATGGTTAATACGTCACAAGATCTCAACAAGGCCTATGGCTATTTATGGTGGCTTAATGGAAAGGAATCTTACCGTTTGCCAGGTTCTACAGCCAGCTTTGAAGGTAAGCTTATACCTAATGCACCTAATGATTTAATAGCAGGACTCGGTGCCAATGATCAGAAATTGTATGTTGTCCCTAGTGAGAACCTTGTCATTATTAGACTAGGCGATGATGGTGGTGAAGGGCAACTTGGACCTTCAGGTTATGACAACCTACTTTGGGAAAAGCTAAATGCTTACATAAATTAACGTAGTCAGTTCGAGTGATTTTCAATTTCTAAAAATTGAAAATTGTATCGAGAACTAAGCCACAACTTCTCGATACGATTCTTCATACTTCAGAATCACTCGAAGTGATAATAACAAATTAGTTGTAATCCTTAGGCGCTACTCTAGCTTTTGAAGCCTGCTCATAAACATAGGCCCATTCTAACAATTGTTTTTCTTGAAGTCCTTTTGCAATAAAGGTTAAACCTTTTGGTACGCCTTCACCAGTATAGCCCATAGGTACTGTAAGCGCCGGGTATTCAGCTACTGCAGCAAAGGCAGCATGGCTGTTATTGATAGACAAAAAACCATCGAGCTTATGCTGGTCCATAGGACGATCAAAATACTGCTTCCCATTAGTCCTTAAGGTATCTTTTATTTGTTCTAAATAGACAGCATCCCCTTTATCATCTACAATACCTTGAAACAATTTTTGACCATAAGGCATGGTTTTTAAAGAATCTTTTAAGTTAAAAGCCATAACATCGGCAATTGTTCGCAATGCAATTGATTTATCGGCATAATTCTCCATATAAGAAGGTAGATCCTTTTTCATATCAAGGTTGAGCAAATTCAAGAAGTTGGGCAGACCTAATTGTTCTTCTTCAATTTCAACGATTTCGGCACCTTGCTGTTTTAGAACGTCTATAGCCTTAGCATACAACGTATCTTCTAAAAATCGCTTAGGAGCACCAAAGCGTTTGCCTTTTATACTGGCTTGCTTTAGGCCACCAAAGTAGATACCTGTAGAACTCCAATTAATTTTAGATGATTTAGAATCCGCTTTATCCTCACCAACAATGGCGTCCAAGACGAGCGCATTGTCCATAACGGTTCTGGTAATTGGTCCAGCTGTGTCTAAGGTCGAAGAAATAGGAACAATTCCGCTACGACTTACCAAACCAATGGTTGGTTTTAGACCAACGACCGAATTCTGACTTGCTGGTGATAAAATGGAGCCCGCTGTTTCACTACCAATCGTTGCTGCCGCAAAATTAGCTGAAGCCGCCACGCCACTTCCTGAACTCGATCCACCTGTGTCTATAATGCGTCGTCCATAAGGATTTAGTGTTTGTCCGCCAATGGCTGAATAGCCACTAGGACAATCCCCACAAAAGAAGTAAGCCCATTCGCTGAGATTGGCCTTACCAAGAATTAAAGCGCCTTTAGATTTTAATTGTTGGACGATAAAGGCATCATCAGCCCTATTATCCTTTAAAGCTACGGCACCAGCAGTAGTAGCCATACCAGAAGCATTGATGTTGTCTTTAAGAAGAATTGGCATTCCTATAATAGGATGTCTCTTATTGTCATTTTCAAAATCAAAGTCACACGCTTTGGCTTCTTCTATAACATTAGGATTAATGGATATCACAGAATTCAATGATAATGGATTCTCACGATCAAATTTTCTGATGCGATACAAGTAGAATTTAACCAACTCTACATAAGTAAACTTTTTTCTAGTTCTATTGACTTGAAGGTAAGTAATGTCTTTCTCAAGAATATAAGGCTCTAAACGCTTATAATCCGCTTCGGTAAAGTCCTCCATCTGAGAATTGATATCGGCCCAGATCTCTTCTTTACTTAGGTTTTTGGAATCCAAGACTTTAAACTCCCGGAAATCCTTTGTGGAAATCGCACTTAAATCATCTTTAGATTTTACGGTTTCAAAGGTTTCGGATTCTGAAATCGGTTCTCGTGCTTCTCTCGAGTCAGCATTTTTACAGGAAAAAACAAATAGGAAAACAAATAGAAATAGACAATTGCGCATGGTTGGTATTTTTTATAAAAATACGAAACCGCATGAAACCTTATAGTATCTATTATTGATAAAGTAGAATATGATGGCACCTTACAAGGGATGCCAAATTTGAAATACCAAAACTCAAGTACCAAATTCCAAGTCCTTTTTAAAACCCCTTGATACCAATCATCGATTGAACCCTTAAGTACATGAAGTGAGGCTAGCATTTCATCTATTAGGTATTTTCTTACAACATAATAATAAATACTTTTAATGTAAATCTACTATTAATAATTTAAATCATTCGCCATGAAAAAATCAATTTATCTTGTACTTTGTACGATCTTAACCATTTTTTCCTGTTCTAAAGAAACAGAAAATGACATTCCCAGTTCAGAAGCTAATAACACTGATAAGCTAGGGCTATATGAAACTTTCTCTCCTAAAAAAGAAGATATTGTTTCATATATCAAACAATTTAGAGCAGAAGCAAAACTATCACAATCTTCTATGAAAACAGGTAATTTTGAGCCAACCGATAGATCGATAGAAGAGGCACTCTGGGTATTGGAAGCTGCTCTTAATAATTACTATGCTTCACCAATAGCTGAATATGATGGACAGTTTAGTGATCAAACCAATATCACTATCGATTTTCAGGATGGTTCTGAAGAAATGATTGATGGACAAAGTTTGCTTAATGCTTATCATAATCTTACCACGACTTTGGATCAGGCATTGACCATGGGGCAGGAAATAGATATACTAGACGTTAAGTTTGTTTCTGCCGGAACCCATTCTGTTGTTTTCAGTGTATCTAGCACTGGAGGCCTACTCTTACCAACATTAACAGCAGACTTTATTGATACAGATGACGATTGGAAAGCTGGTGACGCCTTGGGGAAATGTGATGGCACTCGTGTTGGAGAGGATGGCAGAACAAGGCTTAATTCTTTAATCAAATACAACATAAATAACAACTTTACCTTACGCTTCAATTCTAATCCAGGAAGCCAGTACGGCGTCACATGGACGAATGTTCAAACTTATTTAAATAATGCAGGTCCACTTACCGATGCAAGTAGTAGCCGTCTTTTGGGTAATGTAAATGACCCTTACCCGCAACTTTCAGCCTGCCAAGGGACCGCATGGCCCGTTGCTAACTGTGTATCTGATGTTGCGATGGAGTACAATAGGAAGGAAATATGGAATATTATTAATTCATTTCTTCCCATAACTGTAAATGGAAATTATCTGGACGTTCAAAACTTTAATGTTCGAGCGAATTACTTGGCTGGAGATCCTGTTTTATGTCCAGGTGCACATGTAAAATACTTTATGTATTATATTAGATATGCCTACCCCGTTTATACTCTATAACGTATTCAAAATTTTAGCGATTTTTTAAGAGCTGTATAATAATCTACAGGATGCTGCAGTAGGATAAACTAAACGTTAGTCAATGCTTCGCACAAGAAAAACTGTGCCGCATAGACTTTATAATCCCTTTGGAAGGTAAGTTAGTACCGTAATGCCACGATCAAATATGGTAAAGGACGACACGAATTGGATTTAAACACAACATCACCGTCTTCAGGAACCTATTACTTAATTCTTCATGACGGCAATGAAAAGCAGATTGAGCGCTTTATCATAGATTAGAAATTACAACTACTTATACGTTTTTATCATACGCTAAAATCAATAAGGCGTATTATTCTCATATTCAACATGTTAATTATTGTCAAGCCCGTACAATCACTAAATCTAGAAAACTTCAATATTAATCTAAAAATCAATATACCATGAAAACAAAATTATTTAAACACTCAGTACCCCTTTTTTTATTACTGCTTTTTATAAGCACAGGTCATAGCCAAGTCACCAACGGCGATTTTAGCACTTCTGATAATGGAAACCCTCCCTTAGCTCAAGATTGGGAATCAGGTTATACCAGAGCTAATTTACCTATAAGTACAGGACATATATATTACGTTAATCAAACTGTAGCCGGTGTTGGGCCAAACGATGGCCGGTTTATCTTTGTTGACGGAGAGAGAGATGCTGGCACAGTTTTTTTGAGGCAAACGGGCAATTTTAGTGCAGGCGGTAATACAACCTTAACCTTTATGGCCAATGCAAGGGCTGGTTGTACACAAACTATTGAAGCGAGAATTGGGGGAGTTTCTCAAGGGAACCCTGTAACAGTAAATAATACAAGGGGGGCTGGTTGGTGGCCATATACGATTGCATTAGATAACCCAGCGAATGGTGATTTAGAGCTAATAACTACTACAGGTGGAACGACCAACGATTTTGGGATTGATGATATAGAACTATGCACTAGCGACAATCTATTTTTTACGATTAACAACGATGACAGTTTCAATAATCCGCTTATTCTTTGTGAGACATCCCCGCTTATTTTAAACATGTATGCCTATAATGGTGCGACTAGTTATTTTGTGTCCATTAAAGATGTGGCTACCCAGATAGAGCATATGCGGTTTTTAACCCCAGCTGAGATTAATAACATGCTTAACTTTGATTTAAACGATTTTGCCGCAAGTCCTGCCTTTTCTACATTAGATCCATTGTGGACGCCATCCAATCAAATGGTATTTGAGTATGGCAAATGCTATGAGATTAAAGTCGCTGTTCAAACACCATGTGAACCTTGGGTAGCAACAATACAAACCATTTGTTTTGGAGAATCTTGTGCCATTAGCGCAAACTATACCTTTAAGTATAATTCCGAATTGCCAAGAAGTGCAAACACAGTTCAGTTTACGGATACTAGCACTGGAGACCCTACGGCATGGTTTTGGGACTTTGGCGATGGTAACACGTCTAATCTACAAAACCCTACACATGAATATGCATCTGCGGGCCCCTATTCCGTAACACTTCTGATTTATAAAATTACCGCATGCGGCGATGTTTGCTGTGATGTCATACAATCATCTCTCGTTATTGAGAAAAGTTCTTCTCGGGAAAACACCAAACCGTCATCAACGGATCTGAATAACACCCCCGAGCAAGAACTCCTTAGCATTCAGCCTAATCCCGTAAAGCAATCTACTAAAGTTTCATTTTATCTCTCTGAGGATAAAACTATACAGCTCAGTATATACGATAACTTTGGTCGGACAGTACGTACCATAGTACCAAGATCTAATATGAAAAAGGGACCGCATCAACTGGATTTAAATACAAAGTCACTGTCTTCCGGAATCTATTTCTTGATCCTTTATGATGGCAATGAAAAGCAGGTTGAGCGTTTTATCGTAGATTAAAAATTGTGATTAATTTTACGTTTTTTATCGTACGCTAAAAAATCAGAAAATAAATACATCATTTTATAATACAAACCAAGGCTAATTCCTTGGTTTGTGCTTATATTTAGTAAATATTAAAGACTACCCCAAACAATTAGCATTATAATAACTTTAGATGTTACTCTAAATGAACTTTGTAATTCCTACTTTGTTTTTGGTTTGTCATCTGGCACTTATAGCTCAGGAACCTATTCGATATACAACTCGCCAAGGCTTACCAAGTAATACCGTATATGATGTAAAACAAGATGCCCGAGGGTTTATGTGGTTTGCCACCGAACATGGCATTGTAAAGTTTGATGGAGATACTTTTAGGAACTTTACACTTGAAGATGGGCTATCCAACAACAATGTTTGGAAACTTTCCACAACTTTTGATGGTAAGATTTGGTATATGTCTAAAAGTGAGTACCAAGGATACATCTACAATGATAGTGTCTATTCATTTCCAGTAGAAGACCATAAACCCATTACACCGCGTAGAGTTCACAATAACGGTAATAGGATATGGCTTTCAAAACACACTGATTTGTTATACACTTTAGAAGGTAATATGTTCACTAAAATTAGGGGGCGACAAAATTCATCCTGTAATACCTTGAACGATGCTTATGTATACTATCGCATACCAATATTTAATCCAGATTGTAATTGCCACCTAAAATTTAAGGAGGGTGCTTTACAGCTTTTAAATTTAGATGGTGACGTCACGAGAGAAATTCACTTAAAGGATGTACCGAAAGATTTTTTTCAATTACGTATTATAGATTACGGGGTTATGCCTTTCGATACCTTCTATGTAATTAACAAGAATGGAGTACTCTTTCTCAATGTCAAAAAACCATTTTCCAAATACATTTCATTTCAAAACACATTTGGAACCGAACATGTGCGTGTAGGACGTTGCAATACCTTACCAAATGAAATACAAATCAGTGTCCCTGGGCATCTAATGATTCTGGATTACAATTTTGAGTTGCTCGAAAAGCATCATTTTCCTTCCACTATTGATCACGAGAACAGCTATAAAGATAGGGATGGCAATATATGGCTTACCAGTCTGAATAAAGGCATCACCTTGATTACAGCACCCCAATTAGAAACCCAGTACTATTTTAGAGATAAAAATGTACAGCAGATGGGGATGGTCAATGATACCCTAATTACAGGAGTTACCAATGAAACCTACTATAGGTATGAAGAGGATAATGACACTTTTCATAATCTAGGAATTGCATCGGGATATACTTATAATATCATATCCGGTAAGCGCAACTATCTGGTTTCTACTATAGGAACCTTAAAGCTTACAACTTTAAAGGATCTGGCCGATGACCGTTTTATAAGCTATAGTGGGTGTAAAGATCTCATTGAACACAAAGCCTTGATATATGGTATTTTGCACTCAGGAGTGAGCATTTTAAGGCCAAAGGATAAGCATACCTCAAACTATGAGCTCATAATAAGTGCCGAAGGCCTGAATAGCATTGAGGACTTTGATAACAGAATATATGTTGGCGGCAGTCAAGGCTTATCCTATATCAATAACAATGGACTCATCGATATTGGGCTATCTGTTCCTGTAAACTCTTTAACAAAAAATGATCGATTTTTATTCATTAGCACTAATGGTAAAGGCGTATACCTTTATGATGGTAAAACTGTAATTCCCATTGAAGCCACTAAAGGACTCGATGTCCAGAAGATCATTCCAAAAGACAATCAATTATGGTTGGCCACGCATAAGGGCGTACATCGTGTTAAGCTGGATGATGAGTACCTGCAAATGTCAAAGATTGTTAATAGCTTCTATTGGGAAGATGGTCTACTTCAGAACACGGTCAACGATATTTATATAGACGAAAATTTTTTATGGGCCTCCTCCAATATAGGTTTATCTAGGATCGATTTAAAAAACTCTATTTACACAAAACCCCCAAAACTTTACTTTAAAGCTAAGGAAGATACACTCATTTTCAAAGGTCGCCAAAGAGCACATATGACCATAGCTTTTAACGTGCTAGATTATTACAATCAGAACAACTACGACTTCAGCTTTAGTTTAGGTTCTTATCAAAGCGGCTGGACCAAAACCACCTCCAAGACCATTCATCTTTCGGGTTTAGGACCAGATATCTATCAATTGGACCTCAAGTCCACTGATCAACACGGCAATGAAACCATCAAAACAAAATATATTTCAGTACATCCCTATTGGTGGGAAACCACATGGGTTAGAGTTATCTTTGCTCTACTTATCATTATATGTCTCTTTGTAATTTACGGTATCATCTATTTGTGGATTACCAAACGAGAACGTAAAAAAGGACAACTTCATAAGCAAGTTTCCGAACTAGAACTTAAAGCTTTACGCTCTCAAATGAACCCCCATTTTGTGCATAATTGTATCAATTCAATTCAATATTATATACAGCGGAATGATACCGTAGCATCCGAAAACTACCTATCGGAATTTGCTAAACTCATCAGATATTTCTTTGAACATTCACGACAAAAGACCGTAAGCATTTTGGCTGAGGCAGAACTACTAACTTCTTATTTGGAAATTGAAAAATTACGGTTCGAAGATAAATTCTCATACGACATAATAGTTCATAGCGCTATTGATGCAAAGTATGAATTATTGCCGTCTTCTATTTTACAGCCTATTGTTGAAAATGCCGTAAATCACGGGATATTTCATAAGCAAGGCCAAGGAACCATAACAGTCAGTTTTAAAAAGCTAGAAGAAGATACTATTGAGGTTATCGTAGAAGATGACGGTATTGGGCTAAAAAAGTCTTCCAAAATACAACAAAACGCTATTGGAGTCTATGCTTCACATTCCTCGGAAGTCATAAAAGAACGGATAGCACTTCTCAACCAAACAAAGAATTGGGAGATATACTATACCATATCAGATATGAAGCAAGGAGGCACAAATCCAGGGACAAGCGTTCGTCTCACATTTAAAAATACTAAATATGAAAATTACAGCCATACTCATTGACGATGAGCGGAAGTCATTGCTCACTTTAAAGGAAAAAATCGAAAGATCCCATCCAAATATCGACATTATCAAAGCCGCACAAGAACCATACGTTGGATTAAACTCTATAAATACCCTCCAGCCCGATCTGGTGTTTTTAGATATCGCTATGCCACAAATGAATGGGTTCGAGCTGTTGTCTAAAGTAAACAACCCTTCCTTTGAGCTTATTTTTACAACGGCCTTTGATCAATATGCTATTGAGGCGATCAATCTTTGTGCTATCGGGTACCTATTAAAACCTATCGATAATACTGCATTAAGAGCAGCAATAAAACGAGCTGAAGCCAATATTATGGAAAAAAGCGCTTATGTGAAGAATCGATTATTGATTGAGAATCTCTCATTATCTAATCTATCCAATAAAAAAATGATGGTTTCTGTACAAGATGGATTTGAATTGGTCAATATAAAAGATATCATTCATTGTGAGGGAGTGAATGGTTATACGAGGCTTCACATACAAGGTCGAAAAAGCATACTGAGCTCCAATAGTATTGGTTTTTTTGAGAAGAATTTAAGTCCCTATTTTAGAATGTGTATGGTCCATAAATCTCATTTGATTAATATTGATTTTATAGAAAAGTATTTAAACGAAGGCTATCTCAAACTCATTAATAAGGATAAAATACCAGTATCTAAAAGCAGAAAACATATACTGTTTGAAGCTTTGAATAGGGCAAATAATAATTAAAAAGCTACGATCTTTACTACCAAATATCAATAGATTTAAGCCACGCGAAGAGATACTGAAATACTGAAACCAGTTCAGCACAGGCAAATTCAGTATGACAAAGTTCTGTCTTGTTACTTAAAGAACGAATCTACAAACTCGTATTTATTAAAGACTTGCAAGTCTTCAATCCCTTCTCCTACGCCGATATACTTTACAGGTATTTTAAACTGGTCGCTAATGCCTATGACCACGCCTCCTTTAGCGGTTCCATCTAATTTAGTCACGGCTAAAGACGTCACCTCGGTCGCTGCTGTGAATTGCTTAGCTTGTTCAAAGGCATTCTGGCCCGTTGAACCGTCCAAAACGAGTAAGACGTCGTGAGGAGCATCTCCAACAACTTTTTGCATCACCCGTTTTACTTTAGACAACTCGTTCATCAAATTCACCTTATTGTGCAAGCGCCCTGCAGTATCGATGATTATCACATCTGCATCCTGATTAACACCAGACTGTAAGGTATCGAATGCCACAGAAGCTGGGTCAGAACCCATATCCTGCTTTACCATCGGTACGTCCACACGATCCGCCCAAACCTGTAACTGGTCTATGGCAGCCGCTCTAAAAGTATCCGCAGCTCCTAATATAACATTTAAGCCTTTCTTTTTAAACTGATAGGCCAACTTACCAATGGTAGTGGTCTTACCGACTCCATTAACCCCAACCACCATGAGTACATAAGGGGTTTTCTTCCCATTGTCCTGATGGGGTAATTCTGGAATACTATAATCGGTATCTTCGCCGACATTAGTTTCGGACAACAAACCTGCGATTTCTTCTCTTAATATTTGATTGAGTTCTGACGTCCCTAAATATTTATCTTTAGCCACACGTTCTTCAATGCGCTCAATAACTTTAAGGGTCGTATTGACACCTACATCGCTGGTCACCAGAACTTCCTCGAGGTTGTCCAGTACATCATCATCGACTTTAGACTTTCCGGCTACGGCTTTGTTTAGTTTTGTGAAAAATGAAGACTTGGACTTTTCCAAACCTTTATCTAAGGTCTCTTTCTTTTCTGAAGAGAATATTTTTTTAAAAAAACTCATGTTATCGTTTATACGTTTTTTGTTTATCTATTAATGCTGCGTTAGGGATTGAATCGGTATCCCAAGACAACATCGTCTGAGATATAGCGTAAAGCCCGACCAAGACATTTATAGTCTTGGTAACGCCAAAAAAACCTATACAATAATCTTGCCTTTGGTTGGTTACTGATAAGTTGTCAGGTTAATGCTCAAATATAGCCATAAAAAAACTGCTTTCAAACGAAAGCAGTTCTATCAATCTTATGAGTAAATTTATTACTTCTTGTTTAAAAAGTCATTGACAAATTCTGGTGCCATCACTGATTCTACAAACATGTAGGCTCCAGTTTTTGGTGATTTTACCATTTTAATAGCTTTTGTCAAACGCTTTGATCCTGTCTGTAAAGACGCTACTGATTTCTTTGCCATAACTTATTATTTTATCTCTTTATGAACTGTCATACGCTTAAGAATCGGATTAAATTTCTTAATCTCCATACGGTCTGGCGTATTCTTCTTATTTTTTGTCGTGATATATCTTGAAGTTCCTGGCATGCCAGAAGCTTTGTGCTCTGTGCACTCTAAGATAACCTGTATTCTATTTCCTTTCTTTGCCATTGTAAATTGACTTTAGCTCTTAAGCTTATTTGTAAAATCCTTTTGCTCTAGCTTCTTTTAACGCTGCAGAAATACCGATTTTATTAATGGTTTTTAATGCAGATGTAGAAACCTTTAACGTTACCCACTTATCTTCTTCAGGAATGTAAAAACGCTTCTTGATTAAGTTCGCATTAAACTTGCGCTTAGTTTTATTCATGGCATGAGAAACATTGTTTCCAACCATTGCTTTCTTCCCAGTAAGTTCACAAACTCTTGACATTGTATTCTCTCTTTAGGTATGTTATTTCTTTCTGTTAATTCTAATTGATTTTATTTGTCAGAAACAATATCCTAATTATAAATTTCGATAAAATGTAAAATTATCAAATAGGATATTTTTTAACAGGGTGCAAATTTAGTAAAACTTTACGTTTCGACAAACATAAAACCTTACTTTTTCAAAATTTCTTTTTGAAGTATTTCAAAAGCCTTATTGGTCGCTTTCATTATCACCTTATCACGATGATTTCCAAAATTATAAACCTCAGAATATACGCTATCTTCTTTTGCTATAGCAATCCATACGGTTCCCACTTCGGCATCGGAGTCCCCTTTAGTGGGACCGGCATTTCCCGTAGTACTAATTCCATAATCTGTTTTGAACAAGGTCCTCACATTAACTGCCATCGCCTCTGCCACCTCTTTGCTTACCACAGAATGGGAAGCAATAGCGCTTTCTGAAACTTCTAAAACATTAACCTTAGACTCCGTAGCATAAGTCACCAAACTGCCTTTAAAGTAAGCTGAGGCACCAGCATTGGTCGTTATGGCTTTAGCAATTTGCCCACCTGTGCAACTTTCTGCAACTGCTATGGTCTTATGAAGTGCCGTTAACTGTTTACCGATAATCGCTTCTAACGACGCATCCTCTTCAAAACCAACAAAGATATCTTCTATCTGTGGCAACACCAATTGTATTTGCTTTTCGAATTCGGTGTTCAATAAATCCTTATCCGTAGATTTTCCGGATAAGCGCAATCTCACCTTTCCTAAATTTGGTAAATAGGCCAACTTCATAAAACCTGGCAAGTTATCCTCCCATGCTTCAATTCTATTGGCAATGGCACTTTCACCTAAACCATAAGTCAACAGCGTTTTATGTTTGATATATGGAAAATGATATTTGTCTCGTAAGGCAGGAATCACTTCGTTCTTAATCAGAGCTTTCATTTCATAGGGCACTCCTGGAAGTGACACAAACACCTTTCCTTCTTTTTCCATCCACATCCCTGGGGCTGTACCAAACCGATTCATCAGCACCCTTGATTTTGAAGGTACCAAGGCTTGATGTCTGTTTATATCGGAAATAGGTGTGCTGATATACGTTTTAAACAACCACTCTATGTGCGCTAAAACCTTTTTGTCTTCGACTAAATAATCCTCAAAATACGTACACAGTGTTAGTTTGGTAATATCATCTTTTGTTGGACCCAAACCACCAGTTATAATAATAATATCTGCGTTTCCTTCGGCCTCTTCAAGTGCCTTAAGAATATGCGCTTTATCGTCTTGTACAGATGTGATTTGATAGACGGAAATACCTATCTTATTGAATTCTTTCGCAAGAAATGCGGAATTGGTATCTACAATTTGCCCGATGAGAATTTCATCGCCAATTGTTATTATTTCTGCTTGCATTTATAATCCAAAATCAGCTTTTATCTCGTTGGTGGCATTCTCGACGGCAATTAGAACTTTTTCGAGTTGCGCTTCTACATTTTTATCCTCTTGCTCAAACTTCCCCCAATCCTGAACTTCGATGAGTTCGTCATATACCCCTAAATCGAATAGCTCTACGGTTGGCTTCATCTTATGTGCCGCTTGATAGGTCTCATAAAAGTCCTTTTCTGGTACCGCTTTTCTTAAGCGTTCTGCATCCTCAGGGACTTCTTCTATAAAAGCTGCTGCCAATGCCATAACGAAATCTTCGTCATTATCGGCCATTTCGCGTACGCGATCTAGTTTATAATGTTTTGCCATTTATTTAATTTTAATTGAAAACAGTTCTTGATCCTCAATATATCCTTTTAATTCGTCGTTTGCAAAAACCTTACCAACTCCAGCAGGTGTGCCAGTAAATATAATATCTCCAATTTTTAAAGTGAAATATTTCGACACATATTCGATGAGTTCATCAATCTTCCAAAGCATAAGTTCCGTATTTCCTGATTGTACCACCTCATTGTTTTTCTTTAGGCTAAAGTTAATAGCATTAACATCTTCAAATTGTGATTTGGGCAACCACTTTCCAATAACCGCTGCACCATCAAACGCTTTGGCTTTTTCCCAAGGTAAGCCTTTTGCTTTTAAGCTCGCCTGAAGATCTCTGGCCGTAAAATCAATACCAAGCCCTATTTCATCATAATATTTATGAGCAAATTTCCTATCAATGTACTTCCCTACTTTTTTGATTTTCACCAACAGTTCTACTTCATGATGCACATCGTCCGAAAAATCCGGAATGAAAAAAGGCATTTTTTTTAATAGAATGGAAGTATCCGGCTTTAAAAAGACAACCGGATCTGTTGGTTTTTCATTTTCAAGCTCTTTGATGTGATCGGTATAATTACGACCTATGCAGATGAGTTTCATATAAGAGGCTGTTAGGGATAAGCTTTATATATTTAGCCCAATTTATTATTAAACTGACGTAATTTAATAGCGGTTAACACTTTTTTAGTATATAAGGGAAAATCGGCATTGAGTAACCAACCAAAATAACCCGGCTCTTGCTCCAACACATCTACAACACGTTTCCCTTTGTGCTTACCAAACGAAAAACACTCTTCCCCATCTTTATTATAGGATAAGAAGCCTGCAAAATCCGCAAACTTTTTTCTCGAGCTAAATTCTGCCAAGAACTTGGTATCGTTTTCTAATTTATCATATTTAGAGAGCTGTGCTTTTAACACCTCATAAGTCGCCATGGTATCGGCTTCAGCACTATGGGCATCGTCAAGGTTTTTATCGCAATAAAACTTATAGGCAGCACTTAATGTCCGCTGTTCCATTTTATGGAAAATGGTTTGTACATCTATAGCTAGACGATTTTTCATATCAAAATCAACCTCGGCACGCAACATTTCTTCTGCTAATAAGGGAATATCAAAGCGATTGGAATTAAAACCACCCAAATCCGAATCCTTTATTAAGCGATGTACCTCCTTTGAAATTTCCTTAAATGTTGGTGCATCCGCGACATCAGCGTCTGAAATGCCATGCAGTTTAGTCACCTCTGCTGGAATAGGAATTGTAGGATTGACACGTTTCGTATAGGTTTCCTCTTTACCGTTAGGATGTACCTTTAAAATTGAGATTTCTACAATTCTATCCTTGGAGATATTGATGCCCGTAGTTTCCAAATCGAAAAAACAGATGGGTTTATTAAGGTTGAGTTGCATGTGCTATTAATTTTTGCAAAGGTAGTTAGAATAAAAAAAACACCTTCTATTTGATCATAATAAGATTTGATATTTTTAAATAAATGGACGAAATTAGTTGTCCACTTTTCAATCAAAACTCATATCATGAAAATAGTTAGCCAACCCTCCTTTGCAATCTCAAAAACAAGCACTTACATATTTATCACGACTCTAATTTTGATGCTCAGTCTGAGCTGTAAAAATGATAAAAAGACAAGTCATGTTACTATCGAGAACGAGGAGTTTGTTCCGCAATGGGCAAAAACCGTAGTATGGTACCAAATATTTCCCGAACGTTTTAGGAATGGTGATCCAAGTAATGACCCAACTATGGGAGATATTGCTGGAGCCGATCCTCAGGAACCCCCTAAGCAATGGCAGATCCATCCTTGGGGAAGTGACTGGTATAAGTTACAAGATTATGAAAAAGCGAATGCTGAGCCTGAAATGTGGAAACATATCTTAAGACGACGTTATGGGGGCGACCTGCAAGGGGTTATCAACAAACTTGATTACCTTAAAGAACTTGGTATCACGGCCATTTACCTCAACCCAGTTTTTCAATCTCCATCATTACATAAGTATGATGGCGAAAGTTACCACCACATAGATCCCAATTTTGGACCGGATCCTGAAGGGGATAGAAATTTAATCGCTACTGAAAATCCATTGGACCCAAAGACTTGGGTATGGACAAGTGCAGATGAATTGGCCTTAAAACTCATTGAGGAAGCTCACCATAGAGGTATGAGAATCATTTTTGACGGTGTCTTTAACCATTTAGGCTATAACAGCTTTGCTTTTCAGGACGTATTGAAGAATCAGCAAAACTCACCTTACAAAGATTGGTTCATTATTAAATCGTGGAAAGATGAAGAAAAGGGTACCGAATTCGATTATGAAGGCTGGTTTGGTGTGAAATCACTTCCAGAACTGAAAGAAGACAGCACAGGCATTGTCGATGGTCCGAAACAATATATTTTTAATGCCACAGAACGTTGGATGAACCCAAAAGGCAAGGGAACTGCATTTGGAATTGACGGTTGGAGATTGGATGTTGCCTTTTGTATAGGTCATCCATTCTGGAAGCAATGGCGAAAACACGTAAGGTCTATTAATCCTGAAGCCTATATGACGGCAGAAATTGTAGATACGCCAGAAAAAGTTAAGCCTTATATGCAGGGCGATGAGTTTGACGGTGAAATGAATTACAACTTTGCGTTTGCTTCTGCTGAGTTCTTTTTTAATACCGACAGTACCAAAACAAATGCAAGCACTTTCAATAGTAAATTGAAAGATCTTAGAGAACTTTATCCTAAAGGCGTCGCTTATGTCTCTCAAAATCTTTTTGGAAGCCATGACTCCAACAGAATTGGCTCGCATATTGTGAATCGTAACAATGGTATTGGAAATTTTAGAAATTGGGGCCAGTATTTTAATGCCTCTATTGCACTGAACAACTCAAATTATTCCACTAGAAAACCGCAAAAGGAAGACATTGCGCTTCAAAAATTATTTGTCATCATGCAAATGACTTATGTCGGTGCACCTATGGTCTACTATGGCGATGAAGTTGGCATGTGGGGCGGAAATGACCCCGATTGCAGAAAACCGATGCTATGGCATGATATCACTTACGAAGACGAACGCTTTAATGCAGATGGCTCAACGCATGCACCCGATAACGTAGAGATCAATACCTCATTATTTGAGCATTATAAGACGCTTATTCATATAAGAGGATCTAATAAAGCCTTACAATTAGGTGACTATAAGGCACTACTAACAGATGACGATAAAAACATTTTGATTTTTGAACGCACTTACAAAGACCAATCGCTAATTGTGGTTATAAATAACAACATGAATGAGCAGGTTATTGATATTACTGAATTAAAAGACGGCTGTTTCGAAGATTTAATCAGTACCAAAACCTTCGATAAGGCTACCCCAATTATCGTAAAAGGGCAATGGGGATTAATTCTTAAAGCATGCCAATAGAAACGACATTCAATTCTGCAATAGAATTCAACTGTGGCCTCAAAATGAAAAACCGATTTATGCTGGCACCACTGACCAATCAACAAAGTCATGAGGATGGCCGCTTATCTAATGACGAATTCAACTGGCTGACCATGCGAGCCAAGGGAGGATTTGGGTTGGTCATGACCTGCGCCTCTCACGTACAAGAAATCGGTAAGGGATTCTCAGGACAACTTGGTATCTTTTCTGATGACTTAATAGAAGGTCATCAGCGATTAGCTCAAGAAATTAAATCTCATGGAAGTTTAGCCGTTGCTCAATTACACCATGCAGGCATGCGCTCACCTTTTGAAGTCATAAAAAAGAAAGCTGTTTGCCCTTCTGAGATCGAAAAATATAATGCGCGAGCCCTAAGCCTAGAGGAAATACATCAACTAAGAGAGGATTTTATTGCCGCAGCTATACGTGCTAAAAAAAGCGGTTATGATGGTGTTGAAGTTCATGGGGCACATGGCTATATCTTAACACAATTCCTCAGTTCAAAAATCAATAAGAGAACCGATTCTTATGGCGGTTCGCTTGAGAATCGTTCGCGATTGCTCTTTAAAATTGTTGAGGGCATAAGACATGCATGTGGCGATGAGTTTCTCTTAGGGGTGAGACTATCGCCTGAAAGGTTTGGCATGAAGCTCTCAGAAATAACAATTGTTTCCCAACAACTAATCGATAGTGGTAACATTGATTTTTTAGACTTATCGCTTTGGGACTGCTTTAAAAAAGCTGAAGCATATCCTGAACATCAACTTAGCCTATTAGAACATCTTCTACAGCTAGATTTTAAGACCGTAAAATTAACCGTTGCTGGTAATATTAGGAATGGTGAAGATGTACAAAACGTTTTAAATACAGGTGTCGATTTTGTTACTATTGGTCGTTCGGGTATTCTTCATCACGACTTTCCAAAAAAAGTCATAGCTAATGCTAATTTTAAACCGATTCAAAATCCTGTTTCCAAGGCATATTTAAAACAAGAAGGCTTAAGCGAAAAGTTTATACATTATATGCGTCGATGGGAAGGATTTGTTCAATAGATTGCAGTATTTGTTTTGGCTTTACACTTTTAAAAATTTGCAAAGTTTATGAGCATTATCGGTTTTCAATTTTAAAATATACATCCCCTTACCTAGTTCTGAAACATCGATTTCATTCCTCGTGTCGCTAATGCTTTTGATTAATTTCCCTTCGATACCATAGATGTCGATAGTATGTATTGTTCCATTAAAATCTATAGATAATTTGTCTTTAACAGGATTTGGAAAAACGTTGACTTCATTGTCATTAAAATCCTCCACTGATAACCGATTATTGACCTCCTGAACAGCTGCTAAAGCATCCATTTTACCAAAGCCCCAAGTAAAATTTGGTACGGAACCCGTAAAACCATCTTGTTTTGCTGTTTGATTTAAAATATCTTTTACGTCTTGATTGCTAAGACTCGGATCCAATTCTAACATTAAAGCTATAACACCACAGGCTACTGGAGCCGCAGCACTTACCGCATTTTGAATACCATAAAATCCATTACCACCTTGCACTTGATTTGCAGGAAAACTTCCGTAATACGAATCTAAACTGTAGGGTGCAAACAGTACCTCTCCTGGTGAAGCAAAGTCAATCGCTTGGCGATCATCATAAGTCAGACCCGCACTGCTTCCTATCCAAATCTCCCCTGGATTTCCTTGACCCACCAAACTTCTTGGTACGCCATTAATATCTGTCCAAGAATTATCCACCACATAGTCTCCAGGTACTATTACATTAAAAGCAGAGGCATAATCATTCATACTGTAACCAGGAACTATATGACTTAGAAATGCGTTATTATTACTATAGAGTGAAGGATTTAATGATGCATGAAACTCTCCTGTATTCATAACAGATGTTGGCGTTATAATGACTTTATAAATTCCGGTTGGACCTGAGTTAATAAAGTCAATGAGTATTTCACGACGGTTACTGGTGGCACCAAAAAAATCAACATCAGCTCCTCTTTGATAATAGTAAAAACTGGATTGGAAAATATTGGTCGCTCCACTAGAAGTGGCAGGCGCCGCATAGGGTCCGAATTGTGTACCAGACGGATCTTCTATGGTGATATCAAATCGATCCTCTTCACTGTACCATAAATCAAAACGCAAATTACCAGTCTCTCCTTTATTGACCAAGATCTCTTCTTGTACTCCTGTAGTCACGATACCCGCTGCGTGGTTATCGGCCCCGCCATCATCACCAACGCCACAAAGCAAAATATGACCTTGGTTTATAAAATCATCCATAGCTCTACTAATGGTACTGGTACCATCAGTTGGTCCACCAATAGAACCAAAGTTCATAAGCGTTACGGCTGGCAATCCCAGTTCGTTAATTTTATCATGAACAAATTGCAATGCAATTGGAATATCCGTTGGATCAAAATAACCCGACTCCCCTGCCTGCATCCCATGCGGAGGAAATCCGTCTTGAATCATTTTTACTACAATTAACTTAGCACTTGGTGCTACCCCTTTAAACTCCAACCCTGCTGTTCCACCACCATTGCCAGCTGTTATTCCTATACAAGCCGTTCCATGACCTTGACGATCATTGGTTATTGGGGTTCCTCCATTGGATAAAGCTGCATTGATATCGGCTTCTGTAAATATCGTTCCCCTGCCGTAAGGGTTACCGGAATCGGATGCGCCTGCAGGATTGACCATATCATAGATGTAGGCTATTCTCGTAGTGCCATCACTATTTAAATATGCTGGATGGGTATAATCCACTCCACGTTCTATGCTTACAAAAACGACATTTTCACCACTAAGATTGAACTGGGTATAAACATCATCAATATTTGCTTCAGTAAAGGTTGGATTTCCTTGTGAAAAGGAAAAAAATGGGATTAAGATGAGAAGTAGTCGTTGCGCTTTCATATTGGGTCTGACATTGGTTTACTTCGCATCGTAAATCCGAAAAAATGTCATCACAGAAAGGTTGTCCAACAAAAAAGAGATACAGTAAACTGTATCTCTTTTAATCTGATATTTATAATTAATTAAATTTCTCTTTCAGAGTCCCAAGCTTCTAAATAATCTTTTACGGCCTTAACAAATTGTCCACCAAGAGCTCCGTTAACCACACGATGGTCATAAGAATGGGACATAAACATCTTATAACGAATACCTATAAAATCACCTTGTGGTGTTTCGATAACGGCAGGTACTTTTCTAATGGCACCCAAAGCTAAAATACCAACTTGCGGTTGGTTAATTATTGGCGTTCCCATAATACTACCAAATGTACCCACATTAGTTACCGTATAGGTACCGTCTTGTATATCGTCTGGATTTAATTTGTTTTCTCTTGCTCTATTGGCCAAATCATTGACCTTTTTGGCCATACCCAATAGATTTAACTGATCGGCATCTTTAATAACGGGTACAATGAGATTACCATCAGCAAGCGCTGCTGCCATACCCAAGTTAATATGTTTCTTTTTAATGATCTTATCGCCTTGAACGGAAATATTCATCATTGGATAATCGCGTAGGGCCTTAGCAACGGCCTCCATGAAAATCGGTGTAAAGGTTAAGTTTTCCCCTTCACGTTGTTTAAAGGCATTTTTATGCTTATTTCTCCAGTTCCATATATCGGTGACATCAGCTTCAATGAAGGATTGCACATGCGCAGAGGTCTGAACGGAATCCACCATATGCTTAGAGATGAGTTTCCCCATTCGCGTCATTTCAATTATCTCATCGTCACCAGAAGCCACCACAGGAGTTGGTGCTGGTTTTTCTTTAGGTTTTGGAGCTTCTGTTTTCGTTTCGACAACTTTAGGAGCGATCGTTTCCTTAACTTCAGCAGGTTCAGCTTTTGGTGCTGAAACTGGTGCCGAACTGCGCGATTGCAAATAACTTTTTATATCATTCTTTGTAACACGACCGTCTTTACCCGTTCCTGGAATACTATCGAGTTCGGCTTGAGACACACCTTCTTGTTTGGCGATATTTTTTACCAAGGGCGAATAGAAACGATCTCCTGAAGTGATTACTGGCTCTACTGATACTTTAGCAGCAACCACCGTTTGTGCTACTTCTGCTACAACTTTTGGAACTTCTGCAACGGCAGGCTCTGAAGCAGGAGCGTCATCTTCACTGGCGTTATCTCCTTCAATCTTAATTATAGCTATGGTCTGACCCACTTGTACGACATCGTCAACCTCGAATAATTTTTCGACCAAAACACCATCTACTTCACTTGGCACTTCACTATCTACTTTATCTGTAGCAATTTCCAGAACGGCTTCATCTGCTTCAATAGTTTCTCCAACGTCTTTAAGCCAAGAGGTAATCGTTGCCTCGGCAACACTTTCTCCCATTTTAGGTAACTTAAGTTCAAAATTTGCCATATCTCTAATTTGAAGGTCTTTATTAGCTAATCGAATGCAAAATTAATAAAAAATAGTGTTTTTTGTTGATTTTTTTTCATCTAAAAATCAAAGTCTATGACTTCTCCCTTACTGAGATTACTGTCACTTCCGAGGATAAAATTACTATTTTTTAATAATATTCGATACGTGTTTTGTCTTGTGCTATTGTAATGCTTCATATGGCCAATCATAGACTTATAGTCGAGATAGCTCTCATCAAAAACGATTTGAGCCTGACTTGGCATATCGGTTAGGTCTTTAGTAAATGTAATAGGCCGCTTTAACTTTGTTTTTAAGCCTTTAGATATGGTCTCAGACACCACAACACTTTTATTGACACCAATTGGTTGCATTTCCTTAACTGTTCCTCTTCTTGAAGCCAGTCTTAAACCTAGGTTAACGACTGCCGTGACTATAGCATTGTTTGCAAAGTGCTTTCTGTAAAAGATTTCCATTGCCTTATAAAATCGTTTTGCATAGATTTTATCTTTAAACGTACTTTCCCCCTTAAAGTGAATGATAGTCGTCTGCCCAAAATAATAATTTGTATATCCTAATTTTAGAATCCTATAGGATAAATCAATGTCTTCCCCGTACATGAAATAATCCTCATCAAAACCATGAACTTCGTTATAAACCGATCGCTTTAAAACCATAAACGCACCGACTAATACATCTGTTTTGCCAATGTCGTCAGGATGCAAGGTATTGGTGTAGTAGTTTTTAGTCTTTCCAATTAACTTTTGAAAGGCTACTTTAGGTGTCGGTACCTGTCGTTTGCTCTCTGGTAAAAACACCCCTCTACCGTCAATGAGTTGGCAACCCACTGCGCCAAGTTTTGTTTGAGATTCAGCAAATTGAAGCACCTTTACAAAGGTGTCTTCTGCAACCACGGTATCTGGATTAAGTATACATAGAAACTCCCCTTTAGCCTTGGCTACACCTATATTATTCCCTTTTGAAAAACCATAGTTTTCAGCATTCTCAATAAGTTGCGCAGAAGGGAATAAGTGTTTTACCATTTTACAACTACCATCAGAAGACTTATTATCCACAACAATAATCTCAGCCTCAATATCTTTAATGGCGGCTTCTACACTTTTTAGACAGAGCTCTAAAAAGTAACGTACGTTATAATTGAGTATGATGATGGACAGCTTCAAGATAAGCTTATGATTTTAAAGAGGCTTCAAATGGAACCCGGTCAATAATACTACGCCCTAAAGTAATTTCATCTGTGTATTCCAATTCATTACCAGCGGCTACGCCTCTCGCTATTGTAGAAGTCGCAATATCATAATCTTGGATTTGTCTAAAAATGTAGAAATTGGTGGTATCTCCTTCCATTGTTGGGCTCATGGCAAAAATAAGTTCTTTCACCTGCCCAGATTTAACTTTTTCAACTAATGAACTAATATTTAAATCCTGCGGACCTATACCATCAATTGGTGAAATTTTCCCTCCTAAGACATGATATAAGCCTTTAAATGAACTTGTATTTTCTATGGCCATTACATCTCTTATATCTTCTACGACACAGATGACTTCTCTGTGGCGATTGGGATTTTCGCAAATCTCACACAGTTCTTTATCACTAATATTATGGCACGATTTACAAAAATTAATTTCAGATCTCACCTTAGAGAGTGCCTCAGACAATTGCAGGGTCTGTTGTTCGGGTTGCCTTAATAAGTGTAATACCAAACGTAATGCAGTTCGTTTCCCAATCCCTGGTAATTGCGCCATTTCATTAACAGCATTTTCTAGAAGTTTTGAAGAAAATTCCATAAGCGCGAAGTTACTGATTTAAGAATAAAAAAAGCCCAATTGCAAGGCATTTACAATTGGGCTTTTTTTATTCTAACGTATTACTAGTTCAAAATCAGCTTTTTGGTTATTTCACCTTTGTTACTGTTTAATTTCACAAAATATAATCCTGAGGTAAAAGAAGACATATCTACCTTAAGTCCATCAAATAGATTAACCTTCTTACCATAGAATACGATTTTACCCTGAGCGTCGTATATTCTTATACTTACATCATCAGACTTATCCCATTTTAAGTTCACCTCATTTGTAGCAGGGTTTGGATACATGGTGAGGGCATTGAATTCAAAATCATTAACGCTTAAGGCCTGTTCATATACATCTGATCTCCACAATCCTCTACCATAAGTTCCGGCGTAGATCTTATTATCAACTGTATTGATCTCTAGCTCATTAATTCTTACGTTGGGCAGACCGTTATTGAACGGTATCCAAGTATTTCCTAAATCATTATCTGTATAATAAACGCCATAATTCATTCCCACATATAAGCCATCCTTCCCATTATCTTGCCAAGCCACGGCCTGTGCCGAAAAATTAGGTAAATCCCATGGTATTGGCGTCCATGACACACCATTATTAGTACTCGTATATACCCTTTCACTATTGGTAGTTACAATAGCAACTTTAGCCGGATCTGTAGGATGTACGGCAATGTAATTAATCCAACCACCATTGAGGTTAAGCGTAGTAAAATTCCAAGTCGCACCACCATTAATGGAATATCTGAATTGTCCATTGATAGCAAAATACATAACTTGATTATTAGAAGGAGCCACTTTAAAGTGATCTATATTAGTAGATACATTAGGAGAGATGGAAGACCAAGAAGTACCACCATCAACTGATTTATACACCTCGTCATAAGCCACATAAACCGTATTTTGATCAATAGGGTCCTGCTCAAAGGGCACCACCCAATTCCAATTGTTTTGTCCACCTTTTCCTTCAGGTTGTGCTATACCCAACAAATTACTTCCAAAAAAGTTGTATTCTGTCTTATACAAGGATCCAAATTGTGAGGTTCCGTACATAATCGCAGGGTTATTTTTATCTACAAAACTTTCCATACCATCTGCCCCTAGCCAATCGGTCCAATTACCATCTTCTCGCAATGTAGAGGTCCCATTATCTTGGGAGCCACCGGTAACAATAACGGGATCTGTTTGACTAACACCGATTCTATAAAACTGTCTAATACCCATGCCTGGGGTTAAATCTGTATAATAATTGGCATTGACATTTGTGGGGTTTTCAGCTCTAAAAATACCCCCGTCGGTACCTACAAGGAGCCTAGCATCTGGTCCTGAACCAGCAAAAAGCATAATATCTACATCTGCATGGCAATAGCCAATCCCTGAGCCTGCAGCATTGCCAGGAATCCATTGCGAGGTAATACTAAAGTTAGTACCACCATCTGTAGACCGCCATGTATTAATACCTGCGATGTGTACATCATTGGCGTCATTTGGATTTACCGTAATATCCATATCCCTTGGTGCCTGTCCTAAAGCATCAAGTCCGTTAGAATCATAACCAAAGAAATTTTTACCTCCATGATCTATTTTGGTAAATGATGCGCCACTATCATTGGACACATAAAAGCCGCCATAAAGACTTCCAGAAGCTTCTAATACATATACCACATTCGGATTATCGGCAGATACGCCTATCATCTTTGGTCCCGAACTGAACTGGTCACTACCCGAACCATTAATCTGCGAAAAACTTAGACCGTCATTTGTCGACACATAAAAAGCACTGCCAGAAGCATAAATCGTACTTGGATCTCCGGGTTTAAATTCAAAATCATAACCCGTACCAGTAGCCACAAAATAGATAGAACTCCATGAAAGCCCACCATCTATGGACTTATACAATCCACTCCCCTGCGTACTCGCATACATTTTCAAAGGGTTCGTTGGATGTATTAAAATCTTATTCACCGTACCACCTGGTAAGTTACTATGTAAAGCCCAAGTTGAACCGCCATTGGTGGACTTAAAAACTGAACCCCCAGTAGATCCCCAATAATAGGTCATGTTATCACTTGGATCTATGGCCAAGGCATATACATCGATATTTGAAAGATTATCTGTAAGAACGGCCCAGGTCGATCCTCCATCTGTACTTTTCCATACGCCACCTGTTTCTCCTCCAGCTATAATATGGTTGAGATTCCCCTCTTCTACCGCTATGGAAGTTATACGACCTACTCCTGGATTCCACCCAGAAGTGGCATCCCAATAAGTTGGTCCCATTTCTTCCCAATCACCAACTTCGGTTCTGGAGAATAGACCCTCACTATTTATTCTTGCATTGTAGTTTTGCAACTCGTCATAATAAAATTCAGCAGACTTTAGCATACCCGTTTCATCCATGGCGCGTTCGGCAAAATACTGCCAACGTTTAAAAGGTTTATATCCTGTTCCACGACCTCTGCCTATAGAATCAAAATGACTTTCTGCAACATCAACGATATGTTGAACTGTGTGCGTTCCTTCTGAAATCAACTGTCTGTAGTCCTGACCTGATACGCTAAAAACAAACAATAGGAATACTAAAAATGGGGTAATCTTTTTCATAAAAATGTATATTTAAGTAGCTTTTTTTTTCAAATGTACTATTTTTCGTAAATTTTTTTAAATCTTTCATAATTTTTATATGAGCTCCACTTCCATTTTACTTCTCATTATTGGATACTTTAGCATCCTCATTCTCATCTCGTATTTTACTGGAAAAGAAGATAGTAATGACGTTTTTTTTAAAGCCAAGCGGCAGTCGCCATGGTATGTTGTAGCTTTCGGTATGATTGGGGCATCACTTTCTGGTGTGACCTTTATTTCTGTACCTGGTTGGATTGATGGTTCACAGTTTAGCTATTTTCAGGTCGTTTTAGGATATATGGTTGGCTATTTTGTGGTGGCCTTTGTTTTAATGCCTATTTATTATAAATCCAATATCACTTCAATTTACGAATACTTAGAACAGCGTTTTGGTACCGTTAGTCATAAGACCGGAGCTTTTTTCTTTTTTGTTTCTCGCGTTTTAGGAGCTGCATTTAGATTGTTTTTGGTGGCCATTGTTTTACAGCAATTTGTTTTTGATGATTGGCACGTTCCTTTTGAGATCACGGTTATTATTTCAATCTTACTCATCTGGATTTATACCAATAAAGGAGGTATTAAAACCATTGTATGGACGGACACCTTACAAACCTTATTTATGATACTTGCGGTGATACTCTCCATATACTTTATCAATAAAAATATAGGATGGAGCTTTAGTGAGTTTTTGGCCTCCGATGAATTAAAAGCGTACAGCGATATTTGGGTCACAGACAGCATTCTGGAACGAAGCTATTTTTTGAAATCCCTCTTCGGTGGCATGTTTATTACCATATGTATGACAGGCCTGGACCAAGACATGATGCAAAAAAACTTGACCTGTAAAAGCCTTGGTGATGCCCAAAAAAATATGATTTCGTTTAGTATTGTACTTGTCGCTGTTACCTTTCTTTTTATGTTATTGGGAGCGCTGCTATTTATCTATGCAAAACAACATCATATTGAAGTTCCTTTAATGGACGGCAGTCCAAAAACGGATTTATTATTTCCGGAAATAGCCATAAATAGTGGTCTCGGAATTACACTCGGCATTACTTTTATGTTGGGGTTGATTGCTGCGGCCTATAGTAGTGCCGATAGTGCATTAACCTCCTTAACCACTTCTTTCTGTATCGACTTTCTTAGTATAGAGAAAAAGCCACAAAACGATCAATTAAAACTTCGTAAAAGAATACATATTGCTATGAGCGTGGTATTGATAATCACCATCATAATTTTTAAGCATATTTTGAGCCGAAACGTGATTGATAGCTTATTAACTGTTGCGGGTTATACTTATGGCCCACTATTGGGTTTATTTGCTTTTGGTATATTCACTAAATACCAAATAAAAGACAAGTATGTTTGGATGGTGACCCTTATTGCCGTGATCGTTACATCTATACTGGGAAGTATTCCATCAGAATATCTCGGAGGCTATGAGGTGGGCTACGAGTTATTACCTCTAAATGGTCTTATCACTTTCTTAGGATTATTATGCATCAAAAAAACCGATACATAAATTATCATCACTTTATCGATTAAATTTTGATTTTTGTCTTCTACTCAAAAAATGGATGAATTAATCGTTAAACATTTGTTAAAAAATTGTTATTTTAGCAGTAAGACTAACTAATAACTTTGATGAAAAAAACGCCAATTGTCATAGCAGTTTTGCTATTGCTGTTCAATTGTGACAATGACGAACAAAAGAACGTCCCAAAGGACAACCCCTATCTTTTTTCAAACGTTTCCTCCAAGGATTCAGGACTCGACTTCGCTAATATTGTTACTGAGGACACACAACATAATATTATCAGTTACATCTATTATTACAACGGTGGTGGTGTTGCCACTGGTGACATTAATAATGATGGGCTACCTGATTTATTTTTCGTTTCGAATAGAGACGACAATAAACTCTACCTCAATAAGGGCGACTTGACATTTGAGGACATTTCTGAAAGCGCCAAGATTTCTGGAAGTGCCAGCTGGCAAACAGGAGTATCTATGGTCGATATTAATAATGATGGATTTTTAGATATCTATGTATGTGCAGTTTCTGAGCTTTTAGATTTTGAAGGGCATAATGAGCTTTATATTAATAATGGAGATGGAACCTTTACCGAAAAGGCCAAGGACTATGGCCTAGATTTTAAGGGCTATTCTACCCAAGCGTATTTTTTTGATTATGATAAAGACGGTGATTTGGATGTCTATATCCTCAATCATGCCGTACACACCACTCTTTCTCATGGTCGGGCAGACTTACGCCACAAACGCGAACCACTAGTTGGCGATGTTTTATTAAAAAACGAAAAAGGATTCTTTAGCGATGTGAGCGAAGCCGCAAATATTTATGGAGGATTAAATGGCTATGGCCTAAGTGCTACAGTGGCGGACTTTAATAACGATGGTTGGGATGACATTTATGTTTGTAATGATTTTCATGAAGATGATTATTATTATGTAAACAACCAAGATGGCACATTTTCAGAACAACTTGGCAAAGCTTTCACCACTATAAGCCGTTTTTCTATGGGCAGTGATGCTGCCGATATTAACGGCGACGGTTATCAGGACCTAATGACCTTAGATATGTTGCCAAAAGATGAGCGTCTATTGAAGGAAACTGAAGGTGATGACTCCATGTTTAACCTACAACTACGCCTTAATCGATTGGGTTATAAAGACCAATATTCTCGAAATATGTTACAGGTTAATCAATCTGGCAGCTATTTTCAAGAAACCGCTTTAATCAATGGAGTGGCAGATACCGATTGGAGCTGGTCTCCTCTTTTCGCAGACTACAATAATGATGGTCATCAGGATTTATTTATTTCTAATGGTATACTCAGACGACCGAATGGGCTCGATTTCAAAAAATACATATCTAGTGCTTTTAAAGGACGTTCGGAAGCTGAAGGCCTAGAATGGCTGTACAACTCCATCAGTGAAATGGTTAGCGGTAAGGTCACTAATGAGGTATTTAAAGGAAATTCTAAAACTTTTGAGAATAAAACGGGCGACTGGATCGAAAACCGACCCAATTTATCGAATGGTGCTATTTATGTCGATTTGGATTTGGATGGTGATTTGGATTTAGTCACCAATAATTTTGGTGAGACAGCTGGACTCTATGAAAATACTACCAATGGTTCAAAAAACTACATCATCCTAGATTTTGAATATAAAGACGCCAATAAGGAAGGTTTGGGCACCAAGGCTTTGGTATATAATAATGGTAAATCCCAACTTAAGCAGCTCTTCAAATCAAGAGGGTTTTTATCATCATTAGAAAGCACATTGCACTTTGGGTTAGATCATGCAGACCATATAGATTCTATACAAGTAATTTGGCCAAATAATGAGGTACAAACCATAAGCAATCCAAAGATCAATCAGTTTTTAAAAATCGCTTATAGTCCATCAGCTATGTTATTGGATAATGTCACTAGTTCTGACACCCCAAAATTATTTAAGGAAGCGGCGCTCTTAGCGTATACACATGAAGAAGATAACTATAACGACTTTGCAGAAGAAAAATTAATTCCTTATAAAATCTCAATGCAAGGACCTGCTGTAGCTAAAGCGGATATAGATGGTAATGGTTATGAAGATTTGTATATCGGTAATGCCTCGGGCAAAGCCGCAGTACTGTATATGAATTCTGGCTCAGGTTTCAGCATGTCACCGCAAAAAGGGTTTAAAGACGATGCCGCCTATGAAGATAATGATGCCGTATTTTTTGATGCCGACAATGATGGTGACCTGGATCTCTATGTAGCTTCTGGCATCAACGAATCAAAAAATGAAGCCTTACAAAATGATCGATTATACCTTAATCACAATGGCCAATATACGAGATCTGAGTATCAAATTCCAGACAACACATTAGTGACCTCTACGGTGAGGGCCTACGACTACGACAATGATAAGGACGTCGATTTATTTATAGGTAATTTGGCCAATGCCAATGACTTTGGTAAAACTATAGAGTCCTATATTTTAGTCAATGATGGAAAGGGTCATTTTTCGAAAGATTCCAATTTCGAATTAAACGCTAAGGTTAATGATGCACGATGGGAGGATCTTAATAACGATGGTATTAAAGATTTGCTTGTGGCCACCGACTGGGACCAACCTAAGATTTACAGTAACCGCTCAGGTCAATTAGAACTCATGGATACCCCATCAAACACCAATGGCCTATGGCAATCGATTTCGACGTTTGACATTGATAATGATGGTGATCAAGATATCCTTTTAGGAAATTGGGGAACAAACACGAAGTTTAATCTTAACTTTGATGGCCCGTTAATGATGTACCATAACGATTTCGACGAAAATGGAACATTCGAAACCTTAGTAGCTTATAATAGTGATGGCGTCTATTATCCATTGAATTCTAAAGACGAGCTTGTTGCCCAGATGAACATTGTTAGTAGAATTTATACAGATTATAAAAGTTATGCAGGCAAGCCCATCAACAAAATCATTAGCCCAAAATTTTTAGAAGAGGCTACGAAGTACAGAGCCGATATCCTGTCTTCTGGTTACTTAAAAAATGACAATGGGAGCTTTAACAGCTATGTCCCTTTCCCTAGGGCATTTCAATTGGCACCGATCAACACCTTTGCTCAAATTGAAATCAATGGAGATTTACAGTTACTCGTTGGGGGTAATTCCTATAAAGTAAACACCTATCACGGATCTTATACAGCTTTAAAGGGGCTCTTAGTACGTGATACATCTAGTTTTAATCAGGCCTCTGAATATGGCATAGGACCTTTTAATGGTCAAGTCAAACAAATTGAAACCATAGAAATGAAAGACAAGAATTTGGTCATAGTGGTCTTCAATAATGATGATTTAAAAATGTACACGTATCAGAAGTAGATCATGACCTTAAAATGCTCTAGACTTTCCATTCGAGAAGCTACCATAAGTTGCCGCAAAAGTTAGTCTTGACAAAACCAAGCCGTTACACCGTAGTCAACTCGAAAGTTTGTTTTCAAGTAGTCAAACTCAATATTGATTAGTACTCAATAACACCAAAGTGCAGGCCACCTCAAAAGCAATATTATGATCTTTAAGTAATTGGTAGAACTCTGGATTTTCTGTGCCAGGATTAAAAATAACACGCTTAGGTTTTAATCCAATGATGTAATCATAATAGGCCGATTGTCGCCGTGGATTAAGATATAATGTTACGGTATCTATACCTTCATAAGGCAATAATTCCGTATCAATATCGACATCACTCACCTGACCAGGCTTTATTCCAAAGGCCACAACCTCATGCTCATGATTACGTAATTTATTAATTGCTAAGTTAGAATAACGCCCTGCTTTTAGAGACGCTCCAACAACTAGTGTTTTTTTACCCATATGTTAAAAAGATGTTAAGAACTGTTAAAGCGAGTAACATGATGTAAAAATAGTCGTCTAGAGTTAAAGAAACTATCAATCAATCAAAAAACGAGCACAATGAAGTATATCTTCTTAATGCTTATTATGGTCTCATCAACCATTTTAAGCGCCCAACCTAGATCAAATTCTGATATTAAAAATGGTTCTATTTCAGGACGCGTCATGGACGCGCAACTCAACGAACCTATGCCTTACGTCAATATTATCGTAAAGGATGCTAATGATAAAGTCATCACTGGAGGTATTACCGACAGCAATGGTACTTTTAACATAAAAAAGATTCCCGAAGGCCTCATAAAGGTAGAAATCACCTTTATAGGTTATAAAACTATTGTCAAGCAGGAAACCATTGGCAAAGGCAGTTATAACATCAAAATGGGAGATATCCGTCTCGAGGAGGATGCTGCTAATCTTGATGAAGTTACCGTAGTGGCCGAAACCTCAACCATTCAACAAAAAATAGACCGCAAAGTCATTAATGTGGGGAAGGACTTAACCACTGCCGGCCCAACAGCTTCTGACATTATGAATAATATTCCAACCGTAAATGTTGATGCCCAAACTGGTGATATTGCCCTTAGAGGTAACCAAAATGTACAGGTGATGGTCGATGGAAAATTATCAAATATTCCACCGGCCCAATTGTTGAGACAAATTCCATCCACATCGATTAAGCAAATAGAATTGATTACCAATCCATCTGCGAAATATAATCCAGACGGGATGAGCGGAATTATCAATATTATACTCCACAAAAATGTCAATATAGGATTTAATGGTAATCTCAATTTTGGATTAGGTTACCAACTTGAACCAAAGTTCAATAGTTCCATAGACATGAACTACCGAAATAATAAATTGAACTTTTATGGTAGTTATGGAAACAATATTGCAGATCGGCAAAATTTTATTGAACTGGAGCAGGTAGAAACAGGGTTAACTCAAGATATCGATTTATTGGATAGAAGTAATTCGCATCTCTTTAAATTTGGAGTCGATTATTATATTAATGAGAAAAATACCTTTTCGGTATTTACCAATCAAAATCTTTTTGATGGTGGCGCTTTAGGTGAAACTGCCTTGTTATTTGAAGACCCAGCTGATAACCAACTTCAAGTGATTGACAACAATAATGAAAATCACAGTCAGCAATACAATATCAATTATAAGCTAGACTTTGATAAGGAAGGCCATAATATTGAACTGGAAACTGATTTTAACCTCTTTGATAGCGATGTAGTTACCTTTAACCGTTTTACAGGTGCAGGTGTACGACCCAACTTCAATGAATTTACGGATACCGAGCGTGATCGTACAACGATTAACTTAGACTATGTAAACCCCTTGTCTGAAAAAGCAAAACTCGAAGCTGGTTTGCAGGCCAGATTATTCACTACAGACCTTAGGTATAATTCTAACGCCAGAGTACAGGATGAATTTGGAAACTATATCCCGACCTCAACGTCATTTGATTACGAGCGTAACATCTATTCGGCCTATGTAAGCTACAGTAAACAACTTGAAAAATGGTCTTATAAGTTAGGCCTTAGAGCGGAGACCGTAAACGTCACTACTTTTGCTGTGGATACCGACTTAACCGATAATACGGTTACCGAGTTTCCTTTTGAAAATGATTATACACAAGTGTATCCATCGGCATTTGTAACCTATAATCCAACCGAAAAGAACTCCTATCAATTTAGCTTTAGTCGACGCGTAGACCGTCCGGGCGTAGGACAAGTCAATCCTATTCCCGAGTTTAACACGCCGCTCATATCTCAATTCGGTAATCAGGAATTAGAACCGCAGTTCACAAATTCAATTGAAGTCAATTATACACGAAATTTCAAAAAAGGGAGCCTTACTGGTGGTGTCTTTTACAGATTAATTGAAGACGAAATCAACCAAGGCGTCTTTGTTGATCGATCAGCACTTGGTTCTGGACGCGTTATCCTACAGATCGATAATTTTGATAACACCTCGGCTTTCGGTATGGAATTGTCGAGTAACTATAGACCCACAAAATGGTGGAGCTTTAATGCGAGCTTTGATATGTACGGTCGTACACAGAGAGGATTTGCAGAATCTTTAGATCCTACCATTGAAAACCCTACTGAAGATGATATCGTATTACAAAATACAGAAGTAGATAACCTTATCATCAACTTCAGGGTATTTAACAACTTTAAGGTGACTAAAAAATTATCATTATCGGCCTTCGCCATGTACCGTGGTAAAGATACAGGTCTGAATTTTGAAGTCGACCCTTTGTATTTCGTTAATCTCGGTTTGCGTTACAGTTTCTTGGAAGACAACAGAGCCACGTTTAGCCTCAACTTTAATAATGTTTTTGATACCCAAGAGGTCAATATTTTGAGTGAGCGTCCATTTAGACAGGAAGCTGAGTTTATCCCTGAATTTAAGACCATTTTTGCGAGTTTAGCCTATCGCTTTGGTGGTGGTAAATACAGAGCTAAATCGCGTAAGCGTAGAGATAATGATGAAAAATCTGGAGGAGGATTTTTATAAAAATAATACCCTAAAAGTGCAACATTTGTATAAAAATGAAGTCTTTATAGTGTAGAACATAGCTTAGATATTTAATAGTTTACATAAATAGTTGATGGTTAGTGTTAATGTTTAACTATTAGATAAGAAGACCCTGACAGCCCTAGGTTCGTCAGGGTTTTTGTTAAATGCACGTTAAATATGTTAATCTTTGAAATAAAACCGAAGGTACTACGTCTATATAGGTAAGATAAGTTTTAAGTAATAATTGTTATAAGATAGTTTATGTTTTATAATAAAGTGTTAGTTAAAGTTGGTTAATAGCTGAAAAGCCCGGACAATTTTAGGTTGTTCGGGCTTTTTTAGCTATAGGTGCAATTATTAGTTCATTCATTTCTTACTTCAATTTAAAAGATTCCAATGTCCTTATTTCAGGGTTGATTAAATCCGTAATTATACTATCATCGCTAGAATACAAACCTGAAATGATTAACGAATATACATTTGTCCCTCTTCGCGTAATATAAAAGATCCCATTGGGCATATTGTCATAGGTTCGTAACGCATAAAAGTTTTGATCGCCTTCAAGGTCGATATCTTTTTCCTGTAATTTCATATCGCTCCATTTATTACCAACCAAAAACGCCGATTTAGTAATATTGAAACTTTCTTTTCCTTGGCTCGTACTCGATGTTGTTTCAATCGTAATTGAATAATACAGTGGATCATAAGTTTCAGACTCCAGTAATTCGTATTCGTAGACCAATTCTTTTGTCCCGTCAAAAAAATTAGATGTATAGGCTCTTTCGTAGTTGCCGCTTCTATCGAGATTTAAATCAGGATAAAATTCTAATAATTCATCGATATTGGTGATTATATCATACGCCTTCCAGTCAATATTGTCATTGGTAGTACAAGAGTTAAATACAAAAAGAAAAACAGCAAGATTAAAGTATATTTTTCTCATAACAATTTAGTTCAGATTACAAACAAGGGTTTTGCTATGGGAAGATAGCAAATTGCCATGGATTCACCATTGTTAAAAAGTGATGACATTTTTAAAACGAAACGATGGATTAGTAAAACATTAAACCAATGAAAAAATATTATGTATTTCTTGTTCTTACTATCCTACTATGTAGCATAGGATGCAGCAACTCTGATGATAGTATGGATCCACCATCATCAAACAACGACAGAACCATAAGTTTTAATGGTGGGATGGCCATTGAAATTGACACACTTCAAGGCCAATTTGTTAACACTTACCAAGAAAGTGCAACGATTTCCGGAAGCTTTTCCGCAACCAATTTTACCACTGGGCAAACGCTGCTTCTTTTTCTTTATGATGATGATGAAAACAGTTTCCCGTTTACAAATAATGGCGTGTTTCCGATCAATTCAGATCTCATCAGAGCCACTGCACGATACACCGAATTTAGTGGTACAGATATCCAAGCTAACTCTGGTTCCGTAGCAATCAGCGAATACAGACGCATCGATGAACCTAATCGTACACTATTTGAAATTTCAGGTACCTTTGATTTTACGGATGGATCGGAAAGCGTCAACGGTAGGTTTGACAATATCCGACTTGTATTGTGCGTGGAATGTAGTGACTAGAATACTAGCATATTTGAACTAAAGGCGCGTCCAAAACATAATCGGCATGCGCCTTTTATGATTTTAAGTAACTTATAACTAAACGATTATGGCTTTCTGTCTTTTTCATTCAGGCAAGTAATCCCCAATTAAATTCCAATCCATAGCGTTGCCCCAACCATGGCCGTGGTCACTAATATTTTTGGTTTTATGCCCTTCAGCAACTGTATGTTTACCATAAGCCAGTAATGCTAATATTCTTCCAGGCCTGAGGTGCTCACTTGCCCAAGTCAAGGGGGAATCGCCGTTGGCATCTTTAGCTTCTTTATCCGCACCGTTATCGATTAAAAATTGAATGGTTTGCTCATCGGCATAAGCCGCTGCTCTATGGAGCGGGGTTTCCCCTTTAGTGCGTACATCTCTCATAAAAGCTCCAGTCTCTACTCCTGGAAGTGTCTTGGCATTGACATTAGCGCCTTTTTCAACAAGTAGTCTAACAACAAAGAAATAATATGGGCGACCTGCTTTGGCCAATGCATTGTGCAATGGTGTTTCATTGGTAACATCCACATGATAATTAACATCAGCACCTTGATTAATTAGAAAGTCGCAAACTTTCCAGTGTCCAAAAAAAGCAGCATTTCCTAACTCATCATTAATGTTTATACTCTCTAATGTACCACCATTTTCTATTACTGCCCTTAACCCTGTAACGTCATTATAATAAACCAACCATTGAAGTGGTTTAACATGACCCTTAGTTAACAAAGTTTTCCAATCGCTTTGTTGTATTAGCTTAATAATGAAATCTGTTCTTCCTCGGCTAATTAATTCAAGTATTTTTGACGCTTCCAATGGGTTATTTTTATAATTTATAAAGATATTCTTAACTATTTTCGGGTAAGGACAGGCCTCCGGATAGTCCAATAGTTATAGGAATCGGGATTCCCTTGTAGCTAAAGTTAATCAATTCGAATGACAATGACCGGCTGGTACTAGGTATTATCACCCTAGCTGTTGGACTTAGCTTTTTTGTAGAGCCATTCTATAATAAAACATATGCCGACTAATGATATGGCAATGATAACACCTGTTTTGTTAGTTGTCATTTGCTGACTTATCAGAATGACTAATGCCATCAAACAAAGCAAAAATCCAGCCAATGGAATCAACTTATTGCCTTTTATTTCTTTGTTCAATTTAAACCCAGCATAGTTTACAATTGCAAAAATCAATAAAAAGCCAACACTTCCTGCCGTAGAGATACTTTCAAGTTTTAAGAGGTTTGCAATGATTAAAGTCGCTACTGCCGTTATCATTAAGCCTATAGGTTGATTCCATAATTTACTTGTTAAATGGTGAGGAAGTTCATCATCTTCGGCTATTTCATAACTCACGCGACTGCCCCCATATAATGACGCGTTAATGGCTGAAAATGTAGAAATTAATGCTGCTATCGTAATAATTGTAAAACCAATTTTCCCTAACATGGGTTTGGCAGCTTCGGCCAACACATAATCTTCAGCGCTTGCAATGTCATTAAAAGGTAGAGAGCCCACGGTAACCACAGCAATAATAATGTAAAGTAATATGACAAATACGACAGAATAATAGTAAGCCCTTGGAATATTTTTCTCGGGATTTTTAATGTCGGGTGCGGCATTGGCTATTAACTCAAATCCCTCATAGGCCACAAAAATAACCATCCCACCTGTTAAGAGTTTTAGCGGTGCTTCCCAATTAGCTACGGACAGTTGCGAAAGATTTGGATTCCCGAATAACCCATAAATCCCAATAGCAATGAACGAAAGAAGAATAACAAGTTTAATCACAACGGCATAGGACTCGATCAGTCCCACAACTTTAATACTGTAATAATTTATTGTGGTTGCCAAAACGATAATGAGACTTGTATATATATGAAAATCCGTTGATTTATCGATAATCAAAAACAGGTTTGGCGCATAGGAACCGAATGCTGAGGCGTATAGGGATAGCATAATGATATAACTCATCCAAAGCAGATTATTTATGCCACCGCTAAAAATGGTCTTGCCAAAGCCTTGATTGACAAATTTCACTGTTCCCCCACGATCAGGATAGGCTACTGAAAGCTTTACATAGCTATAAGACGTAATTAAAGCCAAAATTCCCGCAAACAAAAAAGCAATAGGTGTACCTCCTTGAGCAAGTGAGACCGCTAGGCCTAAGACAGCAAAAATTCCACCGCCAACCATACCGCCAATCCCGATAGACATGGCTTCTTTTAGTCCTATTTTTTTATTCACAAGTACATTTTATGTTATATAGAATAACACCGAGCTTTATAACTTGAATTCGATGTTCTTTCTCAAAGTTTATTGTACATCATCTAGTGTTTCGTTTGCTTTAGTATCCAATCCATAAGTTCACCTTTATTTATGGCATCCCATGTGGTGTCTGGTGTCTTTTTTGGTGAGGGGTTATCTTCGGGTTGCAAAACAATGAGTTCCGTATGTTGATTTCCTGCAAGTTCCAATTCGGCTAAAAGTCCAACCATATCAGGTGAATTATTTTCGTACAAGGTCTTAAGGCGTTCTTCTAACCAATATTTTATCGCGGGTTCTATATAGACTCTAACCACATAATTTGTATAGAGCTTTATGTTTTCATTCGCCTCGTCGAAGTAACTATAGGTCGAAAAGTCGTTGTAGGCCTCAGGAGTATTTTTAGGTGTACCCCCTAAGTGCGTTTCTAACATGTAATTGACAAATTTTGGCTCCCATAAATCATTTCTATTGTTTCTTATTTCACGATCATACTGGTGCCATTTCCTTATCCAATCTAATATGGAATTGCAAATGACTATACCTTTGATGTTCAGCTGAAATTCATAGGCCTCCTCTTTCATAAATTTAATATGCCGCATTGCTCTATGACCTCCTAAACCTATACCGATGAAGAAAACATTGTTATTTGGCAAGTTCTGCTCGGCAAAAACCTGTTGTATGAGCTGATGTGTAGAAAGTGCTGATGCCTTAGAAAAGTAAAAGTCGAAAGGAATCTCTGTAGAAACAGACAGTACGGCAAAGTCTTTTTCTGAAGCCAGTTGATACATCTGTTTTGCACTTCTATTCTTTTTATCGTAACCAGAGTCTTCGAGAAAAATGAGGACACCTTTAATGGTTTCTGCTTCGGGTAACATTAAGGTATACCCTTTTTGAATATAGGGTAAAACATCTTTTTCGGTCTTACCAATCTTTAGATAATCATTTTTCTTCGGCGCATAGTCTTCTACGAGATCTTGTGACCATGAAGGATTGCCGTAAGCAGTATATACAATCAGTAATAGCAGTAGCTTATGTATTTTGGTCATAGGTGTTTGTTTTTTGATTAAACCTAAGGATTTTGCATACGATTTGTTTTGGAAACGGATGTATCATAGCTCTAGCCTTGCTACCAAGATAACCAATAAGATTGAAATTTAGAGATGAGTTGAGCAGCGATTAGCTGTACATTACAAATCCTATACGCCTTCAAGACTAAGTTGCCATGAATTGGCTTAATCAGGAATAGCTGCCCTCGACCATAGACATTTAGTCAGTTTTGATTTCATTCTCATTAAATTTCCTAAGCCGAGCTAATTTTATAAAACAAAAACTCAAAACACATAACCATAGTGTCCAACCTAAGAATAAAGCCCTCTGTATTAAACCCCAATAGTTATGAACAATCTCGGGAATTGAAGGTCTATTAACAACCATGATTATAGAAACCATCATAAGAAGTAGGCAAACACATGATAACCATCTTAATCTGAACAAGGCTTTTTTCTTCCATAGAATTATGGCCAATAAAGGTCCGGGAATTACGAATAGAATTGTATTTATAAAAATTTGATACAAAGCCTTTGGGAATGGCCATAAAGTAGAACCAATAAGCGATATTGGGATGGCGCATATAGGAATTAAAGGCAGAATACTGAAGTTCAATCGTCGACTGGTTTTATAGAGACTTGCTATGAAGGGTAGACAAAGCATTGCAACTATAATCTGAATGCCTGACATAAAGGTACCCGAACCGCTATAGAAAGCATCCAAGCTTGTAATACCATCTTTTACAGCACTATAATTTCCATACAAAACCCCCGAAATAAATGAACCCGTCCAAAATACGAATACTATGATATATCCTAAATAAAGTAAGTTTTTGGTTGTTATGTAACTGCTAAATTTCAATTTAAGCATTAGGAAAAAAAGCAAGCCAAAACCAAAAATGAGTAAAGCCTGTACAACTCTATTCATAGAAATGTCAAAAGGTTGGTTATAGTATATCTTTAAGACATTCTCAAGAATCTCTTCTTTTCTTAGGACTATGCCATTAGTGGCATAAGCAATGGATAAACCGTCTTGTGGGTCATAAAATAAACTTGATTCAGAGGCTATAAAGCCCCCTGTGTGGCCATAAGCTGTTTTCATTCCTTGAAAAGAGGTCTGCATCATACCTAAACCGTAGAATTCATTTTGTGGAATCATTACGTCCAAACTTTCTTTTGTAATCAATTTTTCCGAAAATAAGCCCTCAATAAAAAGGGTCATATCATGCGTTGTTGCAACTATTCCTCCTGCTCCTGCAGGAATTAAACCGCTAAATTCGCCTTCATCGACCGTTGTCCATCGCTTTTTACGCTTATATGAAAAGGCTTTATTTTCAATACTATCCAATGCTCCCACTCCAAAATAGGTATGTTTCAATCCAAGTTTTGATGAAATTCTGTTTGCAAGCGATGTTTCGTAGGGACTGCCGTCAAGCTTTTCAATAATATAACCTAGAAGCAAGTAGTTGGAATTGCTATATCGAAAGTCTTCATTGGGTCTAAAATCAGGTGTATACTGTGCTATATGATTCACCATAAAATTTTGGGTCAAAGGCTCATTAATGTTTGCATCCCAATCCTCAGCGCTATCATTTTGAATGAAATCATGGATTCCACTTTTATGGCTTAGCATATCTTTTATGGTAATGCTGTCTGCATTGGGAATTTGAGGATAAAAATCAATTAACCTTGTATCTAATGACAGTTGTCCTTCTTCAATCAATTGCATAATCATGGTTGCCGTATACAGCTTGGTTACAGACCACACTCTATAATTAGTTTTTATATCGGCTTCGATTTTTTGCTCACCTTTTATATAGCGATAGCCAATTGCTTTTGAATACACTACAACTCCATCTTTTGAAATTGTAATGCTTCCCATAGCTTCATGGCGTTTCTCGAGTGTGTCAAAGTACTTATCTAGTTTATCAGTGTTTAGCTTTTGGGAAAATGAAGGATGGTACGTTAAAAAGAGTAGGGCTAATAAAAGAACCTTTGATGTCATATGAGCGGGTTTTAAATCACTCAAAAGTAGGACTACAAAACGCTAGAATTCCGAAAAGTCACATGCAATATTTACGACATTTTTATGACAAACGCTCTATTATAGGATATCCGGAAAGAATTTTAGCACTTCTCTTTTTTTGACGATATCAATGGCTGTGCGAATAACAATAATGATATTTACTATGGCAATCATACTATAGCAAATAAATACAGGCAAAGGGATTGCTCCATTTCCTCTTCCCGTAGTTAAGAAAATAATAACGGTTAAAAAAAATAAAATCAACGTAGTTACAATTTGAAAACCGATAATCTTTCGACCTATACGACTTACATTTTTATTGGCCTTATGATAAAGACATATTAAGGTTGGCAAGATAATATTGCCAAACGGGACAAGTAATACGCTTAAAACACTAAAGTTCAAAAGTTTTACTTTGTTTAAGTCACTTTCTGCTTTCGAGTCTTGACTTTCTTTTAAAACAAGTAAATCTTGATCTTGGACATTAAGGACTTTAGCCAATGCTTTTATGGTGTGCGGACTACCCGAGGCCAATCCTTTTTCAATACGCTGTATGGTACGAATCGAGATTCCCGATTGCTCAGAAAGCTCCTGCTGCGTTAGGCTTTTATTGATTCTAAGATTTTTTAATATATTATCTTCTTTCATTGTTTAAGAGCTTATCATGAATGCCAAGAGTATCGACTATGGTAATAACTTAGGTCCTTTTCCACTAGGATTTAAAGTTAATTAATTCATTTGAACTTCCAATTAGAGAATTCATGAAGCCTTAATGCACTTACTACATTTGAATAGAAAACCGCTTAAAACTGTTATCCTCCGAGAAAATAACGAAGTAAGCAAAATCAATAGCGCCAACTTTTTAAATCTGCTCCTTTTGGGGCAACCTTATCAACCTTTTCCAAATACTTTTTGATAAACATACGGTGATATCGCAAACGACTTATATGATTGCCATTATCGTGATCGCCATTCCAACAGTGTTCTGCCCGATCCCCATAATCCACTTCACCATTGTAATGTGGAGCTGTGGTTTCTGATAAGATGTTCTCCGTGAGATATACCGCGTTATTGAGGTAATAATTGTCCATATCCCCACAATACAAATGGATTTTATGCTCCCAATCCTTACCGTGTTTTGGCCAATCTCTTTTTAAAATATAAGCGAGGTCATAATTTTCTTTCCAGTAGGCAGCTACCTCTTTATCAATCTCTCCAGTAAGGCGGTCCCAGATTCTTTTAGGATAGCCCTCTTCGTTTATAGGCGAATAGGTGGCCTCCCAAATATCCCATTGCTGTCCTGACCGCGCTTTTGTGCCCAATACCAATTCCCGGTAATTCATATCTCTTAAGGTCGCATCTACATTACCTAAATAATCACGATGACCGGCAACCAGGGTTTTTCTAAATGTACCTTCTTGATAATAGGCATTCTCGTCTTCGTAGATATTGACCAAACAATAGGCTCTAAAATCAATAGGATCGGGACAAGCCGCAAAACACATCCCATATTCGTTAGGGTATTTGACCTGAACGGCAAGCGCCTCCCAACCTCCAGTGCTTCCACCGTAAACAAAGCGGGACCAACCTTCTCCTATGCCTCTAAATTGTTGCTCGATATAGGGAATGAGTTCGTAAGTAATGGCATCGCCATAAGGGCCTTGAGCTGCACTATTAACCGCATAAGAATCGTCATAATACGGCGTAGGGTGTTGGATTTTGATAGCAATAACTCTAGGGAAATTGGGGCCTGTCCAAGTTTTATAAAAGTCATAAGCCTCTTGCTGGACAATCAAATTATAGCCCTCAACATCAAATCGCTCACTGTATTCAGGTTCTAGATTTGGATCGGGTGGACTCGTTCTAAATCCACCAAAATCATTAGGAAAATGCCCATGCATAATCGCAAGTGGATACTTTACATTGGGATGCGTTTCCCAGCCTTCAGGTAACAATACATGCGCGCCCAAATACATATCTCTTCCCCAAAATTTACTCAATAGCTCACTTTTGATTTTTATGTGCTTCACATACTTTGTATCCTCAGGTTCAGTAATTGGGGGTATTTTCTGATCCAATTTTATGCTAAGCTCAGGGAGCTGTCCATTACTTATCGTGACCTTTTGGGGCGTCGAATAAAGATTGCCTGGAGCACGGTTCCACTGCTGCCCTTCTCCTCTATCCATAGGCAATTTAACGACGTGCCCATCCGCCCGATGAAAGGTTTCATACTTGTGAAATACCACTTGCACGAAGAACTCACCGGATGGTAACTCTAAAAAACTACGGACGGGATATCCAAAGGCTTCCCCATCGAATTGTAGAGGTGTATCGGGTTTCCAGTCTTCGACATCCATACCAAAGCCTTGGCAGGTTTTGGAGTCATCTCGCAACTGAAATCGGGGTTCGGTTTCCATATGTTTTGAAATCAATAGAACTAATCTCCCATCCAAAGTATCTTCATAATGATCTGCCGGAAAGGGAATCTGAATGTCTACCGAGGCGCTAGAATCAGTAGTCTTATCTTTTCTATCGGAGCAAGAGAAGACACAAAAGGTAAAAAGGAAAACTACGGGTAAGACTACTTTTATAACCGTATTATTTAAGGTTGTCATGTTGCTATTGTTTTGAAATATGATTGACTGGCATTTCGAAAGATACAACTAAACTTGATGTTTGTTGTTATTTTTGTTCAGTTAGTCATAATGATCTATTGATTAATTTGGTCACGCAAAAACCTAATGAACAACAGCCCTTATCATACGGCACTTTTTTACTTTTCGATTAGTGTTGGGAAATCATCGAGTCCTATACTTTGTATGTCGCCGTTACAATTCTTTATAATTTTTCCTAGTAAAAGAGATGCTCTATCTGCTTCTATACCAAGTCTTATATAGGTATAGCAAGAGTCTTTGGTATCTCTAAATTCAATAGAGTGATATGTTTTTCCTGAAAAACTGCTCATGTCTTTCGTGCCTAAATAAAACTCAGGATGGAAGCCTGCTTCTCCTTCAACTGTGTAACTGGCTTTTCCAAACTCAACCATTTCAATTTTATATTGGATTGTTGTTTGATTTATGCTCTCGATGGTTAAAGCAATGGCTAAGTCATCTTTCTTAGCGGTAAGAACCGTTTTCTTTCCTACTGGTGGTAGTTGTGGTAAGTCTGTTTGTTTTAAAATATCATGCTTTAAAACCGAATCATTGCGCTTTAAAAAATAGCCCTTGTTAATATCGTGCAAAATATCATATACCTTGTCATCTACAACCACGAAATGTTCTGGTGCATTCCAAAAGTTATTTTTCTTAGCGATAAACGTGTATTTAGCATTTGCAGGAATATCCAATTTATGGACATCAAAATTAGGGCTTCCATAATAAACACCATTCTTATCCGTACCACCACAAATAGTGTTGAAGGGTTCAAAAGACTTTGGGTCGACATCTGCAACGGGTATTATAAAATGACCATCGGAATTGACCCACCAAAAATTTACGGTACCTTTTGTTGAGAAAAAGCGGTCATCATATTCAAAATAAGACGTCAAATCAATCTGATCTGTAAATTCTTTCAAAAACTCAACGCCGAAGGTCAACTCACCGCAGGGTCGAATGGCCCCAGATTTTTTAAAAATCCTACCTTCTTTTGTGAAGAAACCAAAATTTGCAAGGTCGAAACGCTTTAGATCATCTAAAGGATCAATAAGTCTACCGTCAATTCTAATAGTATCCAAAACCTTGTTTCCAAAGGCTTTAAATTCATTCCGATAATCGCAGTCTGTTAAGTCTACAGAGCTTAACACCTCAGAACCGTCCGATGCTTTATTTTGACCCTTATCTTTTGAATTTTGACAAGAAACAAGTAGTAGAATTAAGATGACGGTATAAACTCTCATAAACTTACGGTCCACAAACTATTTAGGGATTAACTTGTTCTCTCTGTATTTTTTCATTCAATTTTTTTAGATATACCTTTTGTAATTTACTCCAGTAACCTGAGGTCATCTTACTAATGTATTCTTTATTTTCTTTTCTGTCCAGAATCCTAAACTTTTTCACTTTTCCAATCCAGGTGTTTTGTTCAGGACCAAGTGGCGTTTCTACGACACTACCCATGGCAACTCTTGGAATATAGTTGAAATCAAAGACAAAGCGGTACTTATCAATATCTTGAAACCTTTCATCACTCAAATATTGTTCTGTCGTTGCAAACTCATAAGCCCCTTGGTAAATCTTTTCTACATTTCGTTTCATATAACGGTTATAACTGTCGTGATGTGTTATAAAAAGGATAGTTGAAGCGTTTTTTCCAAAGTCTGGTGGGATGGCCCCCATGTCTTCGGTTAAATATTTATTGGCCTTAGATTTTACAATGACTCCGCATGACGTTAGAGCAACCAATAGAGTCACGCAGCTAAAAATGATTAACAGTTTTTTCATCATACCTAATTCTTATTCATTTTTAAATTAATGCTGTCCAACATTTTTTCCATTTTATCAAATCCTGAATCTGATAGTAGGCCGTCCATCACATTTTCATTCCAAGGTTGAAACATCCATTGCCTGTAACCACACCCCATTTCTATAATTCCCTTAATCGTGTCGTTTTTAGTAAATATCAACCCTGCGTTTAATGCAAAAGTTCCGCATTCACCACGACGAAAATTCAAACTATCCGAAATAATATCCATCAATCTTGATTTATCGGATGTGTCTAATATGTAAGTATTATCTTTATCCATTAATTCTTCAATTCCTTTGCCCATTATAGTTTCATTCACAAAGGGGTCAAAGTTTAATTGCACATATCTAACTTCATAATCCGAAGTTTTATCAACTATAGACCAATTAAGTTCAATTTCCTTGGTTAATACTGATCGATTAGGGTTTGAACACCCAAAAACCAAGAACGTTAACGTAAGTAAAACTATATTTTTCATTTTAACCAAATAACGCAACAGATTTACTGAACTGTATTCAGTGACATATGGACCGTGTTAGCTACTCGTTTTCCTTTTTATAATTATCAAAATTGACTTCACCGGTTTTAAAATAGAGCCAATCGGATGTTTCTAATAAACTGGTATTCTGTGTAACAATACTTCGATGCACTTCAATATAATCGCCGTGTGTAGCAGATGAAATGTAATTCTTTTTCCCATCGATTAAAAGCGTCATACTGATAGCGCCTACTTTTGCAGAAAAATTTGGTACATAAGCCATCTCAGATAGTTCATCTTTAAGTTTTTCGATTTGCTTATTGCTGAGCTTAAACCTTCCTGAATTATTAATCATTTCTGCACTATCTAATTTTTCAAGGTCAACAAAGTCGCCGAAGGTTAAGTCATTGTTGGTTACTGTCTTTTCATTTTCAGTTAATTCAAATTGCATTTCTACAAAATGATAGATGTTGTCCAAATTTTTGTCAGTCAAATTCGGAAAGGAATTCATTAAAGCCCAACCCTGATTTCGTAATTCAATCGCAATGCTGTCTCCATTTTTAAACATTCCGATTGAGTTTCTTGTATAGTCATAAAGCCATTCCTTATCACGTCTTTTTGTTATTCCACCTAAGGCTGGTGCAGTAGCAATTTTGTCCATACCAATATAATGGCAAGCAACACAGTTTTTTTCGAAGAGTGCTTTTCCCTTTTCAAATGATTCGCTTTGTTGTGGTTTTTGATTAATCATTACTAAATCCGATCCGCTTCTCCTTTTGTCAGAGTTGCAATTCCAATTTAGAATTCCAATTATTAAAATAAAGAAAGTTTTTCTCATATTATAGGCGGCGGTCTCGTATAACCATCAGTTACGATTATACATTGTCGCGCTACGTATTTTTATTTCGTTTGTCAATTTCTATTGCTCTCTTATAAAAATCTCTAAATTCATTCCTGTCGTATTTCGCTCTCATTGCTGAAAGAACATCTGTTAATCCTAAGCTACACCAATCCCATAGCATTGTATCAAAATTATATTTATACATCTGTACCCCAACTTCAGCTCTTATTTGGTCAACTTCATTTTCTTTTATTCCGTTTTCTATAAGTCTTTCTAAAGCATGTTGATCATTTTCTTTAGTAAATTCAGTATCTAAATAGGGTTCCAAAATCCAATCCCAGTTCCAACTATGTTTAAACAGTCTTATACTATTATTTTCCGCAAATTTTTTTAATTCTTCTTTTCTTTCTTCTGAAATAAAAATAATATCGTCAGCAACATATAATCTACATATTCCAAAATCTGCACTTATAGCGTCAATTTCGTTTGTTTGAATAGTTTTATTGGGATAAGCAATTGAAGGTTCAAATGGATATTCAGAAATCTCTATTCCATTTTCAGTAATTTTTGATTCTCCAATACCACATAATAGGTTTTTAATTTCATATTCAGTCGAACTGAAAAAAGCGTCTCTAGACGTTTCTTTTTTCTTTGATTTAAATATGTTTTTTAGAAAGTTCACGACGTTAGTTAATATTGGACAACAGTCTTGGCTATAAGTAATTGTTACCCTTAGTATTTTTAATTCATTAATATATATTCGAAGCCTTCTTTATCCAAAATATCAATTAAGTTATCTGAACCTGCAGGTTTTCTTGTATCAGCATCAATTCCATAAATTTAGGAAAAAGGCTTGAAATTCCGACTGCGAACACCGAAGCTTTTCAGTAGGTGTTAATTTCAGCCGTAACCCGCCAGAACGACTCTGTCGGGCTGGTGAGCTATAACCATTGTTGTAGATAGTTATCTCATTAGGACGATATCTTCATTAACATGCAACGCACTTAATTCTACAACTTGAGTTTTCGTTTTTTCATCCCAATATGTTAATGGTCTCTGATTTAATTCTTTTGATTCTGATTTGACAGAATTAATTTTTTTCCCATTTAATTTGAAATTTTGAAACTTCTCGAATCCATAGAAATATATCTTATAGCTTTTTTTTGAAACGGCTCCATCGTAATTACCTACGGAAGCATGAATGACAAGTTTTTTATCATTTTCAGTGTAATTTAATTTTGTACTTCTTCTTTCATTTCTTGTATGAAACTTTTCCGTAACACCATCATCTTCATGTAATTCAAATTGGGCATCTTTTCCAGTATAAATATGAAGATTGAGTTTTTTTGGATTGAGTGTAAATGTACTTAAAGCGTAATCTTGCTTCGGTATAATGGATCCCTCTTTGACGAAAATAGGCATGTTTTGGTTTGTAACTTGGTGTTTTATGATTTGATCTTGGTTAACTAGTTCATTCGTCCAGTAGTTATACCAATTTTGTCCTTTTGGTAACCAAATATCGATAGTACTTTCATTTTTTGAGCAAGTAGGTGCAATTAACATTTCATTTCCCCATATGTATTGCAAATCAAACTTCCAGGCGTTTGGGTCATTTTGATAATCAATTACCATGGCTTTTGCCATTGGTATTCCCGTCTCGTGAGCTTTAAAAGCGTAGGTGTAGATGTATGGCATAAGCTCATACCGTTCTTTTATATATTGCATTGCAACTTTTTGACTGGCTTCTGACCTGTCAAGAGGCCAACGTTTGTGTTCACCCATTCCATGTGGTCTCCAAATAGGTGAAAAACTTCCAAATGCCATCGCCCATTGATTGTATAAAAAATCTTCTGGACCAGGTTCAATAAATCCGCCTGCATCATGATTGAAATAAGGAAAGCCTGACAAACCAGAAGCTTGCATTGCTCGTATACTGGTTTTCATCCATTCGCAATCACTGTAAATGTCTCCATTCCAATGAGACGCATAACGCTGTGCACCAGCAGTCATACTTCTAACCCAAACGAAAGGTCTTTTAGCCTCTCCAATTCCAGGATGATTAGGATCTGTACTGTCCCAACCTTCTTGAACTATTGCTTTAGCAATTAGAAAAGGGTAGTAGTTTTTATTCTCAGCCCAACGTCTCCCATTAGCACAAATAATACTATCTGGTAAGGTATACATCTCGTCTGTTTCATCAATCCACAACGCATCTCCTCCATAATTCAGTTTTGGGTCGAGCGATTTTTTCCAAAATAGTTTCCATACCCATTTTCTGGTTTCAGGATTGGAATAGTCTGGGGCGCTGTTACCTTCTTTTACGAATTGTTCTGCGTACGGTAGATTATATTCTGGTTTCCAACCCCAACTGTCAGCGCCAATATTTCGGTTTAAATCTAGAGTAACTGTTAAATGGTTTTCTTTACACCATTTGAGGTAAGCAGAAGGATCTGGATAACGAATTGAATCCCACTCAAACCATGAGCCTGACCATGCACCACTACCAGCTCTCCATCTATTATCGTTTACAATATGATCAAAAGCATATCCGGCATTTCGGTGGGCTGTAATTTTTTTCTTCCACCATTCTGCGCCATTGTTGTCTGGCGCTTCCTTGTCAGAAAGCTGAAGTCCGAATATTGATTTTTGTAAAAATCTAGGTCTTCCAGTCAATTGCGTATATTTATCTAGAATAGTTTCAAATTTTGGTCCAATAATTATGAAGTAATCCATTCTACCTTCAAATCCTTTAGTATCTATACTAAATTGATATTGTCCTTGGCTTCCAAAATCAAAGTCATGATCAAAAGTGCTGTTCAGAAAAATACCATACCCTTTATTTGACATAAAAAAAGGAACGGTTAAAACGGCCTGTTTTTGGTAATGCGATTTCACACCTTCGCCATAATTACTATTCACTTTTTTACCTTTTAAATCAATTGACTCTACCCAACCGTAAGTTTGGTGTCCTACGCCACAAAAATGTTCATTATTATCTAGTTGTAAGTCATTTATAATCAAATCACCAGTCCATTTTATGCCTTCTTTTTGACGCAACAATACGTCATTCTTACTTCCTGAAATCACTTGGTATTTTAAAGGTGATTTCTGTATTTTGATTTTTGTTTTCTGTTCATTCTCAGTAAAAACGGTTATGAACTCATTATCTTCTTCAAGAGTATACGCGCCAGTTCTGTTGTGATTTTCAACCATTTCATAGTGATTATCCGGAAAGAAATCTTCGTTTTTATTGACCCACTGAAAACGAATGGTCCGTGCATTATAAAATTGTAGTTTTAGTTGTACTCCAGTCGTTGTTTCTAGTAGTAATTCGTGCTCCTTTTGAGCGTATGATTTAAAATCTCCAGTTTGTGACCATAAATTTGAGCAAATAAAGCTCGTGAGGATGAAGATGAATGCTGAAATTCTGTAATTCATAAGGGTCGTTTGTCAAAATTTTTAGTTGAAGGCGTTTATCTATTAGACAATATAGTGTTTCTTGGAAACATCTTATGCTCTTGAGATTTTATGATAATTATCTAAAATGGTTTTACGAATGGTTCGTTGCGACACGAGCCTTTCGACTGTCGCTCAAGACAGGCTAAAGCGGACTGGCGAAGCAAATTGAGGTTATATATCGTTGTAAGCCGTTTTTATTCTATCTCCCTCTGCTATTGTAAAGGAACAAAGTTTATATTCATTTGGGTTTATACTTTTCATTATTTTATTATACCATTCGTCAAAATCTATATCTTCCTTTTGGATTGGTTGAAAGTTTAAATAAACGTTTGAATTTGTCAACCAAATAGATGTTTGACAAATAAATTCAGTCATTTTACTTTTAGCCCAAAAGTCAATTCGACATTCAGTCAAATGTCTAATTACATATTCAGCAGTTAGTTTTTCAGGTTCTTTAAAAATCCACTTGCCCAATTCAATATTTTCTCCTCCATCAAGTGAGTCAATATAATCGGTAAAAATTTGAGTTAAGAGATTATTCTCAAAATGAAACTCAATATTTCCATACCTCCATACTCTTGATGATTCCAAAGTTTTTCCAGCTTCGTATTCATCAGGTTCAGGGAAATTTTTCAAAATCCAATTTTTGTCTTTGCCTATTCTGATAAAATCAAATTTCCCAGATTTGAAAACTTCAAAAAGATCAATTTTTATTTTGTGATTTAGTTTCATTCTTTTTTAGACTTACCAACTATATTAATGTAATATAGATTTAATTCATCATTGTTTGATTCAACAATATCTAAGTAGCCATCGTTATTAATATCAACAAACTTGATGTCGTAGGTATCAAAAGGATTTTTGTTAAGTTTTAAACTTTCAAAATTTCGTCCATTTCCAGAATTGATATACAAACGGTTTTCTTGTTCTGAATTGGCAACAACAATGTCTATATCTCCATCCTTATCAAAATCCCCAACATCTATGGCATAAGATTCGTTTTCATAGGTAGTGAAATCAAAACAATCTTTGAAATTTCCTTTAGAGTTACCAAAACAAATCTGATTACTTTGTTCTAAATTTCCAGTTACAATATCAATAAAACCGTCACCGTTTAAATCAGCCAAGGCAATAGAACGCGTGTCGTCTTTTCCATGACCAATCTCAATTTTCTTTTCAAATTTCAGGTCCTCATTAATGTAGATGTAATTTTGTTGACCGTTTCTATTTGCGACTACTAAATCGTTGTCTTTATCTCCATCTATATCAAAAAGTTGAACTTGAAGCGTAGCATCATCTTTTTCACCAAAATAAATGATTTCATTAAAATCTCCTTTCCCATTATTTAAAGCAATTTCGTTTTCAAAGAATCTGTTGCAGATTATGATATCAATATCTCCATCATTGTCAATATCACCTAAAGTTATGTTTCTGGTATTTGTATATAAACCACCATATGTTCCGTATTCTTCAAAATTTCCTTGACCATCATTAGTATATAATCGATTAGGCGCTCTGTCATTTGCAGTTGCAATATCTATATCTCCATCATTATCGAAGTCCGCAAATTTTACGGCATAAGTCGTTGATTGATATTTACCCAAATCAAAAGCAACGCGAAACATTCCATTTCCTGAGTTTAAGAAAATTTTATTTTGTTGAGTTGAGTGTCTACCATTTCCAATTGCAATATCTATATCTCCATCGCTATCGATATCTCCATAATTAATAGATGCTGATTTCATTTTTTCAACACCAAACGTAAATTCATTATATCTTACAAAGTAGTCATTTATCTGACAATAAGTCGATATAGGAATCAACAGTAATACTATAAGTAATTTAAGGTTCATTGTATTGGTTTTAATTGTGCCTAAGGGTCTCGGTTATGATTTCGACTTGCCTTTCAGCAACTAATTTAGTAAATAAAACTGGCTTTAATTCTTTCCTTTCTTTTTGCCTGCCAGTGTAATGACGAGTTTATGTCGTTGTTCCTCGATGTCGATTTCATTACCGATATCGAACCCAAGTTTTTTTAACCACTTGCCCTCCAATCGAATTTCAGGAACTGCAATATATCTCAGTTCTCGAGCTTGGTGCTTTTGATATACTTTTCGCTTTCTTAGCTTTTTCAATTGTCATACTATTATATGACAAACTTATGAAATAAAATCGAATTGTCAAATTTTAATATGACAAAATTGTCGTATAATTAATTGACATTTGTGTTGTGGATAAGGAACAACTTAAACAGAAAGTCGGTAGGCGTATTGTCGCCTTAAGAAGTCAAAAAGGCTGGAGCCAGTCCGATTTGGCCCGTGCTTGTGATAAAGATCGGCAGGCTATTGAAAAACTGGAGAATGGTAAAGTCAATCCCACGATTTTTACGATTTCAGAAATTTGTAATGCGCTGAACGTTTCCCTCTCTGAGTTTTTTGAGTTTTGATAGTATCACTACCAGCAGTCCAGGCTATGATTTCGTTGTAGAATCATCCGCAGGATTATTCCGTCGAAATCCAGCCGTTTTATTTATGTTTTTTACTTTGATGTGGCACAAAACCACAATGAATTATAGCCATTGTTGTGTGTTCGTTATTTTATTTTTCCTCTAGCAATTCTCTCCATAATCGCAGTAATTACATTACCTCCTTTAATCCATTTATTGTTAATATACTTTACTTTGAAGTACTGAATTCTTTCTGATGAATGGTAGGTGTATATTTTCAAACAATCCATTTCACTTGGTTTATACTCAAAATCAAAATTTTCAGTATTCGAGTTTAATTGTACTAGCACATTTCCAATTGTAATTCCATTACCTAAGTTCTCTTGAGGTAGAATTGTCTTTATTCTTTTAGTAAGTTTTCTGCTTTGTCCTGAATATTTTTCCAAACTCCAATAATAATCATGCAAAAATTCACCCGTTTTAGAATTTGTATTTTCTTCGGTAGAACTACAAAAAGTGAGATTCTTTTTTTCTTGATGCATTTTATCAGTTTCGCGTTCAATGACACACAACTAGTTTATATATGCATTTCTCTAAAACTAGCGGAAAAATAAGCCAAAGCCAAGAAGCGCGATGCATTAACGGTTTTAAATAATTACAAATACTTATAAACGTTTATAAGCATTTGTAAAGGTTACCACTTTATAATAGCACTACCCCAAGTAAAGCCACTACCAAAAGCGGCCAAGACTACATTGTCGCCTTCCTTGATTTTGCCTTCTTCCCAGGCTTCGGTCAAAGCAATCGGAATCGATGCTGCCGTAGTATTGCCATAGCGCATAATGTTGTTATAGACCTGATCATTGCCCAAGCCGAATTTCTTTTGGATAAATTGTGAGATACGTAAATTGGCCTGATGGGGAATCAACATATCAATATCGTCCTTTTGTAGATTATTTTTTGTTAAGCCTTCAATAATAGCCTCACTAAAACGTACCACCGCATGTTTAAATACAAACTGGCCATTCATATAGGGATAGTAGGACACATCGTCGGGATCATTATCTTCCATTATGGCATCGACCCAACGGCCCGTACTCGGCCCTTCTAATGATAATTCCTTGGCGTGTTTGCCCTCAGAATGTAAATGTGTCGATAACACACCCTTTGTATTATCTTCTTCGCGACTCAACACTGCAGCACCGGCACCATCACCAAAAATTACCGTCACGGCACGACCACGTGTAGAACGCTCCAAACCACCAGAGTGATTTTCGCTTCCAATCACCAATACGTGTTTGTACATCCCCGTTTTGATGAACTGATCGGCAACCGATAAGCCATAGATAAAACCGGAACATTGATTGCGTACATCAATAGCACCAATGGTATCCATTTCGAGAAGTTCTTGCACACGTACACCACCACCCGGAAAATACATATCGGGACTCAGAGTCGCAAAAACAATAAAATCAATATCATCCTTTGTTAAACCGGCACGTTCAATGGCAATCTTGGCGGCCTTTGCTCCCATTATCGATGTGGTATCATCACTCGTTTCTGGGTCTATCCAACGACGCTCTTTGATTCCTGTGCGTTCCTGTATCCATTCGTCACTGGTGTCCATCCACTCCTTTAAATCATCGTTAGTCACAACGTTTTCTGGGACGTACTTCCCCAGACCGGTAATTCTTGAATTGTACATGCGCTAAAAAAAATAGTTAGGACAACAAATTTAACCCATTTCCATGGATTCCTAAATCAATTCGTTATGCGCGCATAACAAACAAAACACGGCATAATCTCAACAGAATTTTAACAATAGTATCACATTTTCCACTTATAATTTTAAGTATCTTCAGGCCACTAATTAATTACCTTTATATATATGAAATCATTAATCAAATTATTTGCATTGCTATTTGTATTAAATAGTTATGCGCAACAAAGTCTTAAGTACCAAGTACCTTCTGACGAGATCTTAGAACTCGCCGATGTTGAACTGGCTCCTGGAGTTCAAATTGACAGTAAAGGTGAGCATATGGTACTGCTCTATCGCAACCAATACAAATCCATCCAAGAGCTATCCGAAACGGAAATGCGTTTGGCAGGTTTGCGTATCAATCCAGTGACCAATATTGGTAGTAGAACCAATTACTACACCAATATTAAAGTGAAGCAAATCGATGACGCAGCCGCCACACAGGTTAAAGGTTTACCCGAAAATGCGCGACTTTCTGGCTTTAGATGGTCTCCTGACGAAACCATGATTGCCTGTCTGAATACGACACCGAAAGGGGTTGAAGTTTGGGTACTCAACATTGCAGAAGCTAAGGTGACCAAACTTACAGATGCTAGCGTTAACGCCAATATGGGAAGTACCATTAACTGGTTTAAAGACAATAAAAACCTTTTGGTAAAAATGCTACCCAGCGACAGAAAGGAACTCATCAATACAGATATTGCCGTACCCACAGGACCAACAGTCTCCGTTAGTGATGGTGCTAAGGCACAAAATAGAACCTATCAGGATTTATTAAAAACCCCGAATGACGAGTTTAACTTTGAGCAATTAGCACGTTCTGAAATTAAAAAAGTGTCCATTAACGGCAACATTCAGGATTACTTAGGTGCAGACATGTATCGCGGTATCAGTTTTTCACCTGATGGCAATTATGTGATGATTACCAAAGTAAAGCGTCCATTCTCTTATTTAGTGCCATTTACAAGGTTCCCTAACGAGAGTGTCATGTACGCCTCAAACGGAAAAAAGATAAAAACCGTTAACGATGTCCCTCTAGACGAAGTTAGACCTAAAGGTTTTATGTCTACAAGAATGGGCAAGCGCAATATGACCTGGAGAGGTGATAAGCCTGCGACTTTAGTTTGGGCCGAAGCTTTGGACAAAGGTGATCCCGAAGTAGAAGTGGATTACAGAGATGTGGTTTATGAGTTGAATGCACCATTTAGTGGCCAACCCAAAGAAATCCTAAAGACCAAACAACGCTTCTCCGGGATACAATGGGGAGATGATAACAATGCGGTAGCCTATGACTACTGGTGGAACACGAGAAATTTAAAGACCTACCTCTTTAATCCATCCAATGGTAAAGCCAAAGTGATGTATGATAGAAACTACCAGGATGTCTATAGCGATCCTGGAAATTTTGTGACTTCAAAGAATGAATTTGGTCGTTACACCTTAACGATGAATGGAAGTAAATTGTATTTAATGGGGGATGGTTATTCCAAAGAAGGACAATTTCCTTTTATAGATGAGTACAACATAAAATCTGGAAAGAGTAAGCGTCTTTACCGATCAGAATATACCGATAAGCTCGAGAATCTGTATGATGCCATTGATATGAAAAAAGGGGAAATCTTAGTCCGAATCGAATCTAAAAAAGACTATCCCAATTATTATATCAGAAATATTAAGAAGAACGACCTTAGAGCCATTACGGATTTCGAAAATCCGTTTAAAAGTCTTGAGGAAGTCGATAAACGTGTTATAAGCTATAAGCGCGACGACGGTTTGGACTTGGATGGGACACTCTACTTACCCTTAGATTATAAAGAAGGTAAAAAATACCCGATGATCCTTTGGGCCTACCCACGCGAGTTTAAGGATAAAGCGAGTGCTTCGCAAAGTACATCAAATCCCAACGAATTTGTTTATCCCTATTGGGGCTCACCTATTTATTGGGTGACTAAAGGCTACGTCGTTTTAGACGATGCCGCATTCCCTATTGTCGGTGAAGGTGACGAAGAACCCAACGACTCCTTTAGAACACAGTTAGTGGCTAATGGAAAGGCCGCTATTGATGCTGTAGATAACTTAGGCTATATCGATAGAGAAAAGGTAGCTGTTGGTGGTCATAGTTACGGCGCCTTTATGACCGCTAACTTATTGTCACACTCTGATCTCTTTGCGGCGGGTATTGCCCGAAGTGGTGCCTACAATAGAACATTAACACCTTTTGGTTTCCAAAGTGAAGAGCGCAGCTATTGGGAAGCTCCAGAAATCTATTATAACATGTCACCTTTTATGCATGCCGATAAAATGAAAACACCACTACTTTTAATTCATGGTGTGGCCGATAATAATTCTGGAACCTATCCATTACAAAGTGAGCGCTATTTTAATGCCTTAAAAGGTTTAGGGGCGCCTGTACGATTGGTGATGTTACCAAAGGAAAGCCATGGTTATAGAGCCAAAGAATCGATTATGCATATGCTTTGGGAACAAGATCAATGGTTAGATAAGCATGTGAAAAACAAAACTAAAAAAGAAGAAAAGATCGAAAACAAGGAAATGCTTAAGAATTAGTTTTTTTATCTAAATTAAAGAGACTGTCTGAAAAATCATGGTTTTGTCAATCTGAACTCGTTTCAGATTCTAAAACCTACTAGAAATCAAATCGATGAGATTCTGAAATTAATTCAGAATGACAGATTTCTATATTTTTCAGACAGCCTCTTTTTTATGCCATCTTGTCACAATTATGGTCTTGGTATTTTATTTGAATAGGAATAGGCAGAAATAAAACATCAACTTTCGTCAGTTCGAGTTGAGACGAAGTCGAAGTATCGAGAACTTCTCGATACATTTTGAACAAGTTCAAAACACTCGAAGTGACATCTAACAATTATAATCATGACAAAAGGAAGTATTAATGTATCGGTAGAAAATATCTTTCCATTAATTAAAAAATTCTTGTACAGTGATCACGAAATATTCTTACGTGAGTTAATCAGTAACGCTACAGACGCCACCTTAAAACTTAAGCACTTAACAAGTATTGGCGAATCTAAAGTGGAATACGGTGCGCCAAAAATTGAGGTAAAGATTGATAAAGACGGTAAAAAACTCCATATCATTGACCAAGGTCTTGGAATGACGGCTGAAGAAGTTCAGAAATATATCAATGAAGTTGCTTTTTCTGGTGCCGAAGAGTTCTTAAACAAGTATGAAGACTCAGCCAAAGATGCAGGCATCATTGGTCACTTTGGTTTAGGGTTCTATTCGTCATTTATGGTGGCTGATAAAGTAGAAATTATCACTAAATCACATACCGATGCCCCTGCGGCCCATTGGACCTGTGACGGTTCACCAGAATTTACGCTTGAAGAAGCTGATAAAACCGAGAGAGGTACAGAAATTATATTACATATTTCTGAAGGTGAAGAGGAATTCCTAGAAGACTCCAGAATCCGTGAATTACTGACTAAGTATAATAAGTTTATGCCGATTCCGATTAAATTCGGTACCAAGGACATCAACGATCCTGAGCATGAACCACAAACCATCACCGATGAAGACGGTAAAGAGACCACAGAGCCTCATCGTCAAATTACTGTTGATGATATCATCAATAATCCAAATCCGGCTTGGACCAAGCAGCCTTCAGACTTAGAAGAAGACGATTATAAGAACTTCTACAGAGAGCTGTACCCTATGCAGTTTGAAGAGCCTTTGTTCAATATCCATTTGAATGTCGATTATCCGTTCAACCTTACGGGAATTTTATATTTCCCTAAGATGACGAACGACCTCAATATTCAAAAGGACAGAATTCAGTTATACCAAAATCAGGTCTTCGTTACCGATAATGTAGAGGGTATTGTCCCTGAATTCCTAACGATGTTAAGAGGCGTTATCGATTCGCCAGACATTCCATTAAATGTATCGCGTTCGTATCTGCAAGCGGATGGCAATGTCAAAAAGATTTCATCCTATATTACACGTAAAGTAGCTGATAAATTGAAGTCTTTATTCAACAGCAATCGTGAGGATTTTGAAAAGAAATGGGACGATATCAAAATCGTTATTGAATACGGTATGTTATCCGAAGACAAATTCTTCGAAAAAGCGGATGCTTTTGCACTATATCCAACGGTTGATGGTAAATTCTACACCTTTGAGGAGTTGACCAATGCCATTAAAGCTAAGCAAACCGATAAAGATGATAAAATGGTGATTCTTTATGCGGCCAATAAGGACGAACAACACAGCTACATTCAAGCGGCTAAGGAGAAAGATTACGAAGTCTTGTTGTTAGATTCACCAATCGTAAGTCATTTGATGCAAAAATTAGAAACCACTAAAGAGAATATTTCTTTTGCACGTGTAGATGCGGACCATATCGATAACCTCATCAAAAAAGACGATACGACTATTTCAAAATTATCCGACGAGGAAAAAACCAAATTGGATGAATTGTTGAAAGAGGTTGTACCATCAGAGAAATTCATGGTACAATTGGAAGCTATGGACAGCAATGCGTCTCCATTTATGATCACCCAACCCGAATTCATGCGTCGTATGAAAGAGATGCAACAAACCGGCGGTGGTATGTTTGGTATGGGTCATATGCCAGAAATGTACAACTTGGTGGTGAATACCAACCACGAATTGGTCAATGAAATCCTAAATACCAAAACGCGTAAAAAACAAGAACGTTTAATTAATCAGAGTTTGGACTTAGCACGTTTATCGCAAGGCTTGCTCAAGGGTGAAGAACTCACCAACTTTATCAAGCGTAGCTACGATATGATAAAATAATTTTTTGTCATGCTGAACTTGCCTGTGCTGAACCTGTTTCAGTATTTCAGCATCTCATTTAAATACCAAAAACCACTTAGAAAACTCTAAGTGGTTTTTTATTACATCCTAATCCTAGTCGAAGTCATCCGATGTATGACCACTGAATTGTAAGAATTTTATATAAACATGTTAAAAGCTGGTTGATTTAATCGATTTATATTGCTTTTAAGCCGATTTAAGCCATTTAATTTAGATATTGATATAGCCTAAATCAAGATATCATGAAATGTCTCTACCCCAGCTTTTTCATTATCCTATTCACATTTAATTTCATGTATTGCACAGACTATCACGTAGGTCCTGGGCATGCACTTGCAAATATCTCGGATGTCCCTTGGGCATCATTACAAGCCGGTGATAAAGTTTATATTCATTGGCGAAGCACGCCGTATTATGAAAAATGGGTTATTAATGCCCAAGGCACTGAGCTCAACAGAATCGAAATCATTGGTGTAAGCAGCCCAAGTGGCGAACAACCCATTATAGACGGTAATGGCGCTGTTACCCCAACTAATCTTAACTATTGGAATGACGCTAGGGGAATTATTAAAATAGGTGGGTCTAGTGTACCTTCGGATGCCCTACCAAGCTATATTACTATTGAAAATTTAGAAATACGATCTGCAAGACCAGCATATAACTTTACAGATGATAATGGACAGGCGGATACCTATTCTAATAATGCAGCTTCCATATACATCGAAAAGGGAGAACACATTATTATTAGAAATTGTACGATACATGACTCGGGGAATGGCATCTTTATTGGAGCCAATGGAGGTCAGACCAAAGCTATTTTGATTACTAATAATTATATCTACGATAATGGCATCGTCGGACGGATTTTTGAACATAACACCTATACGGAAGCCTTGGGAATAACCTATGAATACAATAGGTTTGGACCTCTGAGAGCTGGTGCCTTAGGTAATAATCTTAAAGATAGGTCTGCAGGGCTAGTCGTCAGATATAACTGGATTGAAAGCGGGAACCGTCAACTGGATCTTGTCGAATCTGGAACATCCGCGTTGTATAACGACCCTTCCTATGCCACAACTTACGTTTATGGTAATATTCTTATAGAGCCCGACGGCGCAGGAAATTCGCAAATCTTGCATTATGGAGGTGACAATGGAACGACATCGAATTATAGAAAGGGGAATCTCTACTTCTATAATAATACCGTCATATCAACTCGAAATTCAAATACGACTTTGGCAAGGCTTTCGACTTCGGACGAAACAATGAACGCGTTCAATAATGTCATTTATATCACCGAAAATGGAAATAGATTGGCCATGATTGATAATACAGGAACTCTAAATATACATCACAATTGGATAAAAACGGGGTGGGTAAATTCGCATAGCGGCGGACCATCAGGCACAATAACAGATCAAGGCAATAATATAGGAGGCGCTGACCCATTGTTTGTCGATTTTAATAATGAAAATTATAGTTTACAGGATACCTCTCCCCTAGTCAATTCCGGAGATGCCATTCCAGCAATCCATCTTCCCAATAATGATCTTGCCAATGAATATGTGCTTCATAGCAATGGAACGGCAAAACAAATAATTGATGCCATAGATATTGGTGCCTTTGAAAATACCTCGAGTCTGTCTATAAATGATTTTTCTTTAAACAACTTAGTGTTATTCCCCAACCCCAGTACATCTTTGGTTCATTTAAAGCATCTCGATGTTCACACGATTCGGTGTATTGAATTTTACGCCACAAATGGTCAATTAGTGTTGACTTCAAATCAGAAAACCATTGATGTTACGGGTATAAACAGTGGTATTTATTTTATTAAAGTCAAAACGTACAATGAAGAAACCGTTTTAAAATTCATAAAGCAATAAGCCAATCCCCTAAGTAATTAATTGGCTTTTTAAAACCACTTGGACTATTCTAAGTGGTTTTTTTGTTATCCAGTTACACCTCTGACATGTTCTGACACTAAGGCCCATACCTTTGCATTAAGTTTAATTAAAAAATCAATTTAAAAATGAAAAATGCAATCAGCTGGTTTGAAATCCCAGTAAAAAATTACGAACGCGCCAAGCAATTTTACGGAACGGTCTTAGATATTGAAATTAAGGATCACCATATGCCAGAACAAAACATAAAATATGGTATGTTTCCTTACGATGATGACAACAACGGCGTTGGTGGCGGTTTAGTTGAAGGCGAGGAACAAAAGCCGACTTCTGATGGTCCAACACTGTACATCAATGGTGGTGAAGATTTACAGATACCCTTAGAGAAAGTTGAAACTTCAGGTGGTAAGGTGCTTATGCCAAAGACCGATATTGGCGAAAATGGATATATGGCACAGTTCTTAGATACCGAAGGCAATAGAATCGCCTTGCACTCTTGGAACTAAGCTTATTTTGAATTCGTTTCTTTCATCAATGGAAAATGAATAAAAAGAGCTTCAATCAAAAAACATCACATAGCGAATTGGTATCCAGTTCGCTATATTTGTTATGATGTCTCAATTAGCAAGGCTTATATCCATATTAACACTCTTAAAATCCAAACGGCTTTTAACAGCGACTGAGCTTTCCGATAGATATAACGTAAGTATCCGAACGATCTACCGTGATATTAGAAAGCTTGAGGAAGCTGGTATTCCCGTAACGACCATTGAAGGTCGGGGCTACTCCTTAATGGAAGGTTATACGATTGCCCCAGTGCAGTTTACAGAAAAAGAAGCCAATGCCATTGTCACTGCCCAACATTTAGTCAATAAAACCCAAGACTCTTCTTTTGCCAAAGATTTTAACGACGCCTTAATAAAGATTAAATCCGTCTTCAGAACGTCTATTCAAGAAAAAAGTGAATTATTGGAAAGCAAAATCTTTGTATTTGAACCACAGCAAGAAGATATATCCAGTGCCGCGCTTTCTGAAATTCAGCTCGCAATCACCAACTTTAATTATATAGAAATCAACTACCGTAAGGCGGATGACCCAAATATGACGTTCAGAAAAATAGAACCCTATACGCTCATCTCTACCAATCAAAAGTGGATTTTAATTGCCTGGTGTTACCTTAGAGATGCCTATCGTGCCTTTCGCATAGATCGCATTCAGCATTTTAAAATTCTACCAGAAACCTTTACGGATAGAAAGTTTGATCTTATTGAGTATTATAAAGCCGATACTTACGATGGTCATTATTAAAACGACTTTTTATGCCCCCTAATAAGGATTGAATCGGTTTTTTGTTAGCTATTAGTTAACTTGGGTACTTTAATTGATTCATCTTGAAATTACCACTGAACACCTCCATAAAGCATCATAGCATTGTTGGTTTACTTATAAGCTTATGGTTGGTATTATTCCTTATTCTTATTGCGCCTTTTGATATCTCGGATCTAGATTTCTCAGAGCGACTGCAGCTGCTTCCACCTTATGGAATTATTTGTTTCTTAAACTATATGCTTTTGATTTTAGCTCAGAACGCCATTTTTAAAAGGCTTGGGATATGGACGCTGGCTTTTGAAGTTCTTTTTATTATTGTTTTCAATCTTATTCAGATTATAGCCTCTTATGCCTATTATCGCACAGAATTGGTCAATGGAGACTATAATTTTGAAACATTTCTACTTTACGTTTACATCCCTATTAGCTTAATTTTGCTTTCAATCGTCATTTTTATGAGATGGTTTTTGAATAAAAAAGCACCTAACAATTCCAAAAACACCATAACGATAAAGGGCGATAATAAACTAGATATTCTAAAAATCTTATACGACGATCTCATTTGTGTATCGAGTGCCGATAATTATGTAGAAGTGCATTATTTAATAAAAGGAACATTACATAAAAAATTACTTCGTAATACCCTTAAAGGCATTCAAAATGATATCCCTGAACTCTTAAAAGTACATCGCTCCCATCTTATCAATCCCTCTCATTTTAAAGAATGGAATGGTTCAAATCGTATTAAGCTGACTGAAATGGAAGTCCCCGTATCCAAAAATTATAAAGCGGCAATACTAGAGCTGAATTAGTCGTCCCTAAAAACAAATAGTTTATCCCAAAGTCAATTAAATTGCTACCTTAGAGCAAACGGATATGTACTTTTGATTCAAATCCATTTTAGTTCATCATGAAAAAAACAGACTTCTTATTCATCCTTTTTATAAGCCAAACACTATTCTGTTTTGCCCAGAATACATCTGATGCTGCTTATGCCTTGCTCCACAGTCTAATTAAAGACGAAAAAGTTATGGGAGCAGCCGCAGCTTTTTCCGTTAATGGAGATATCGTTTGGGAATCTGCCGTAGGTTTTTCAGACGACACTAAGGTGTTTACGATTGATACAGAAGTAAGAACGGCTTCCATTGCTAAATCTATGACAGCTGTTGCCATAATGCAATTGGTAGAACAGGGATTGATTGATATCAACTTACCAGTTGATCATTACCTTCCAGAGTTTGTGCAAAAAGGAAAGGCCAAAATCACCACTGCGCACTTGTTATCTCACACTTCGGGAATAGATGCTTATAAAAACAGCAAAGAGACCGAAAACAAAATTAATTACCCAACATTACAAGACGCCTACGAGGTCTTTAAAAATCGAAAGCTTCGCTTTGAACCTGGAACTGAGTTTTATTATACGACTTATGGTTACGTTGTATTAGGTCTTCTAATAGAAAAAGTCTCTGGCTTATCCTATGAAGACTATATGCAAAAGCATATTTGGGACAAAGTCAATATGGAACATACGGGTATTGAAAATCCTGAAGTAAAACGAGAAAATGCATCCATTTTATACCGAAGAGATAGAAAAGGAAACATAAAAAAATCTAAGGTCAATAATCTGAGTAATCGCATTCCTGGCGGTGGTTTCTATTCTACAATTGGCGATCTCATCAAATTCGGTAATGCCTTGCTTAACCATACCCTTGTAACCAAAGCGACTCTAGAATTGATGATTGAACATCACAGCCTAGAAAAGGTAAACAATGGTTATGGATTTGGATTTTTCCTTTATGGTAAGCAACCTAACGAAGGCAGTATTTATGGGCATAGTGGTGCGCAAACTGGATCTTCAACGCAATTTTTTGTTATTCCAAGTTTAAAAACTGTTACAGTGGCCATATCTAACACTTCTGGTGCTAGTAGAGACATCAGTGCTGTAGCGGGACAACTCATAGACATATCTCAACAGGAAGATTAGTATGTGATTTGGTGTCTTAGGTAGACATACAGAGACTGGCCAGCTTATTGCAATTGACTTTTTTGTAACTTTATATCTCTAAGGTCGTCTCACTATAAACAATCCATCAAAAAAACATGCAAACAAAATTTTCACTTCTAGTTATAGCACTCGGTTTCCTTCTCACAACCACCATTCAAGCCCAAGACCTAACCCAACAATTCGATGATGTCGTTTCTAAATACTATCAGACCGATATGCCAGGAGCGACCATTTTGGTTGCCAAAGATGGTAAGGCCATTTATAGAAATGCGGTGGGAAAATCGAATCTAGAATTGGATGTGGATATGATTCCAGAAAATGTATTCAGATTGGCATCCATCACCAAACAGTTTACAGCGGTTGCTATCCTAATGCTCGAAGAACAAGGGAAGCTAGGTTTAGACGATCCCATCACTAAGTTTATACCAGATTATCCCACTCAAGGAAAAACCATAACCGTCCATCACTTGCTCAATCACACCTCTGGAATTAAAAGTTATACGTCTATGGGCAACTTGGTCGAAGTGGCCCGCACCGATAAAACCACAGAAGAGTTGGTCGATTATTTTAAGAATGAGCCTATGGATTTCGACCCTGGTGATGCCTACAGATATAATAATTCTGGGTATGTATTACTAGGTTATATCATCGAAATAATCGCTAAAGATTCTTATGAGAATTTTATTGAGAAAAACATCTTTGAACGTTTAGGGATGACAAATTCGAGATACGGCAATAACAAAGAGTTGGTAAAAAATCGAGCTCAAGGTTATGAACAAAATGAAAATGGTTATGCCAATGCCAATTATATCAGTATGACCTTGCCACATGCTGCAGGATCTTTAACCTCTACGATTGACGACATGTTAAAATGGCAAAATGCTTTATCCAATAATACACTAATCAAGGCCTCTACATTCCAAAAAGCCATTAATGGCTCAGAACTTAATAACGGAGAGCACATTGATTATGGTTATGGCCTAGGAGAAACTAGTTTAAAAGGCTCTAAAGGCTATACGCATAGCGGAGGTATTTTTGGTTTTACAACTAATGGTATTTATCTCATTGATGAAGATGTTTATGTTATTGGACTTAGCAATTGTAACTGCAATGATATTGGTGATCTTACGAGAGAGCTGGCTGCCATAGCCATCGGGAAACCATTCCCAACCATGAAAGACGTCATAAAGCTTTCAGAAGAGCAACTAACACAATGGGTAGGCGCCTATGAGTTTGGCGATGGCGCCATAAGACACATCTTCTTAAAAGATGGGCAGTTGCGAAGTATGCGCGAATCTGACACAAATACAGCTTTCGATATCTTTCCGCTTGCCGAAGATCGTTTTATGTTTGAAGAGGGAAACATTGAATATCAGTTTTCAAAATCAGCCGATGGCACACGTCAAGTCATATTCATTACAGACACTGAGAGTACGGGTAAAGAAATTAATAAAGCTATGCCCAAAGCGCGTCAAGAAATAACATTGCCGAATGACGTTCTACAAAGCTATATAGGCAAATATGAATTGGGGCCAAACTTTATCGTTGAAATTTCGGTTAACGGTAGTCAGGTTTACGCCCAAGCTACAGGTCAGGGACAATTTGAAATTTTCGCTGAAGATCAGGTCACTTTTTTTGCCAAAGTAGCGCCGATAACATTAAAAATGAATACAAATGCATCAGGCCAAGTTGAAAGTTTTACACTATATCAAGGTGGCGCCGAAACTGTCGCTAAAAAAATCGAATAAGCTAATCGATCAAAAACCACTTAGAACGATCTACGCAACTTTTTCTTATATAAAATGGTTGATTAACTGCTTTTAATTACCCATATCGATTTTAACTTTTATCCTCAAAGGGTTTTGAGTAATTTCAGCACGCTATTAACTGAACAACCGTGCGTTCCGATAATTCTAAAATCAAAGAGATATTTAAAACTCTTGTTTTTACTGACGATGAGATTAAAATTATTGAATCTGTTTTTCATAAAGTCGTTGTAAAAAAGGGAGACATTTTATTTAGTCCTGGTGATAATGTCGATTCACATTATTACATCTTGGATGGTTGTTTAAGGACCTTTCATATAGACAGTCAAGGCAAAGAGTATACCGTGCAATTCGGTATCAAAGATTGGTGGGTTAGTGATTATACTGCATTTTTCACTAACGAAAAAGCGATTATGACGGTCGAAGCCCTTGATGACGCTATACTGTATAGAATTAACAGAAAGGACAAGGAATACTTATACGATCAGATTCCTCGCATCGATCGCTTTTTTAGAATTAAATTAGAACGTGCCTTCGCCGCTTTTCAAAAACGAATACTCGCTGGTATCTCACAAACGGCAACAGAGCGCTACCTCCATTTTATAAATACCTATCCCGAAACCGAAAAGTACTTAAAGAATTACCACATCGCTTCATATTTAGGAATTACTACCGAAAGCTTGAGCAGAATACGAAAAGAACTTTCAGCCAATTGAATTTCTTAACATACATCAATTTTTGGATGCCATAATAATTATAAGTTTGCCTACCCTAACATGATTAATTTAAGTCCCTTTAGGATTAATAGCCAAAAAGCGCAAGTTGGATAAACTTGCGCTTTTTTTATAACTTTAGAATCTCAAGCCGTTAAGATGAAAAAGTTAAACTCCAGACGATCCTTTATTAAAAAAAGTGCACTTGCCGGTATTGCTATCCCTTTGCTAGGCAATAGCCTTTTAAGCTGTAAGTCCGACACTAAAACAGCGCCTCATACAGAAGAGAAAACGGATAAGCAATTGCGTATTTTAATACTTGGCGGCACGAGTTTTTTAGGACCACATCAAATTGCCTATGCACTTTCTAGAGGGCATTCGGTAACCACATTTACCAGAGGTAAAACGAAACCAAGTGTCCATGCCGAACTATTTGATAAGGTAGAACAACTTGTAGGAGACCGAGAAAATAATCTCGAAGCTTTAGAAAACAGAACTTGGGACGTAGTTATTGATAATTCGGGACGCAAGGTGGCTTGGACTAAGGCCACAGCGGAGTTACTAAAAGATCATGTCGGTATGTATATGTATACCTCATCGACAGGTGTATATTATCCCTATTTAACCGATGATATCTCCACAGAAACCGAATTGGTCTTAAGTATGCCCGAGGGTCTTACTGAAGATGAAAAGTACGAGCAGGAATATGGTATAATGAAAGCCAATTCTGAACTAGAAGCACTAAAAGCTTTCGGTAAAGAACGAACCGTCGTGATTAGACCCACTTATATGCTTGGCCCGGCGGATAGAACCGATCGATTTATGCACTGGCCAGTAAGGTTGGCCAAAGGAGGTGAGCATTTAATTCCCGGTAATGCTGAAGATGCGATTCAGTATATTGACGTTAGGGATATGGCAGAATGGTTTATCCGATTGGCCGAAAATAAACAGTATGGTACCTACAATGGCGTTGGTCCCCAAGCACCACAAACTATGGAACAGTTTATTAAAGAAGCCGCTCAGTCTTTTGATGTGTCATCTTCTTTTGTGTTAGTCGATGACTATGATTTTTTAAAAAAGCATGATATGCTCTACTCTATTCCTTGGGTCATGCCTGACCAATTACATTTTGGTTCTGCCAAGGTGTCTAATGACGCATCTATTGCAGCAGGTTTAACCTTCAGACCTTTAAGAACTACAGTTACGGATACACTCAAGTGGTGGAATTCTGATAAGGTCGATAGTGAAAGAAAGACAAAATTCAATGCTCATCTGGAAGCGATCTTATCAAAAGAAAAAAAGATGATAACAGAGTGGAAAAAACAAAATGCGTAATATATAGACAGCCTTAAATGAAAATCATTTCTACCAATATTGCTAAGCCAAAGACATTTACTTGGCAAGGAAAAGAAGTCACAACAGGTATTTACAAAACACCTACCGATGTTCCCATCTATCTCGATAAAGAAGATGTCAAAGGAGATATTGTTGCGGACAGACGTGTACATGGTGGTGAGTTTAAAGCCTGCTATCTATTTTCTTTTAACCAATATCCTTATTGGCGTCATTTGTATCCTAACCTAGATTGGACCTACGGTATGCTAGGTGAAAACCTCACTGTAGAAGATTTAGATGAAAAATCAATTTGCGTTGGTGATATTTTTAAGATTGGTGAAGCCATCGTTCAGATCACAATTCCTAGAGAACCTTGCTTTAAATTTGCTCATAAATTTAAATCTGATGACGTCATACAACAATTTATTGAGCGGGGCCACTCTGGTACTTATGTTAGGGTTCTACAAGAAGGTGAGGTTAAAGTTGGAGATACGTTTCAGTTAATAGAAAAATCCAAAGAGGATATCTCAATATTTGATTTCTTCGGATTACTATTCGCTAAAGATAAAAACATGTCACATATTAATGTCTTACTACAAAGCGAGAACGTACCGGAAAGACATAAAAAACGATTGCGATTCTTCTCTAGATAATAATAAGTTTTTATGTCAACGAAGTACAACAAAATAGGCGTCAACTATAATCAAACGCGTAAGGCAGACCCTTACTTAACCGATCAGCTCCTAAAACACTTAAATCCAAACAAAAAAGGACTATACTTAGATATTGGTTGCGGTACGGGAAATTACACAAATGCTTTAAATGAAAGAGGGTTTCAATTTATTGGGATCGACCCCTCCATAGAGATGCTTCAAAAAGCGCGACTTAACAACCAAAGCATCAACTGGCAAATCGGTACTGCAGAAAAAACAGGATTACCCGAAAACAGTATTGATGGTATTGTGGCCACTTTAACCATTCATCATTGGACCAACTTATCTAGAGCCTTCTCCGAGTTAAAGTATGTCTTAAAACCCGGTGGTAAAATTATTGTCTTTACCTCAACGCCTAAACAGATGAAAGGCTATTGGCTCAATCATTACTTTCCGAAAATGTTAGAGGACTCCATATTACAAATGCCATCTTTCGAAGCGGTTGAAGAGGCGATGATGTCATCTGGTTTAAAAGTAATAACAACAGAAAACTATGACATCAAGCCCGATTTAAAAGACCAGTTTTTGTATTGTGGCAAGCAAAATCCTGAATTGTATTTTGATGAAAGTATTAGACATGGCATTTCGTCTTTTAGTGCCTTAGCCAATAAAGAAGAGGTGGAAAAAGGGCTCGCGACATTAAAAAATGACATAGATTCTGGTGAAATCCATGCCATTATTAAATCTTATGACAATGATTTTGGTGATTATTTGTATATCATTGTAGGCGACTGACATGTTTCAGCTTCACTGGAAGATCCAACGTCACACCAAGATTTTGAACCGTCTTTTCTTTCATAGTCTAAAATATAAGCCAATAAATAAAACACTTCGTGTTTCAACCTACTTTTATGAGGCCCAAATTTAGATTTTACAATTCGTCTAAATATGAATAGATTATACCATTCATGATATCAAAGTAGATCTCACCAGAAAAGTGATTATTACCTTTAGGGTTCCGTTCTATCATTTTTTCTTTTTCATTCTTTTTTGTAGCGCTCATATTTACTTGGTGTGCCCCTGTAAAACTCTTCGTATTGTTTCCGAACGCTATAAAATGGTAATCTAGTTTAGGCGAAAATAAGTGAACCTTGGAATACTCGGACGTCAACTCAAAATGTTCAAAATCTTTTGCCCAATTGTAAAGAAAATACTCACTATTGAAATCCACTAACTTGACATTCTTTCCTATTTCCCCAACTTGAACTTTAGTAAATTCCGAGTTAATTTCTGCATTACTAAGCTTAGCTATGGTAACACTACGAGAATTAGCAAAACTATAGCTGCCATCAGTTATTTCTTGAGCCCAAAAGTTACCATTATCAACATCTAAAATATTCAAAGGGTTACCAACAGATTTAAACTTAAGCTTAGAGTTTCTAGCATTCAACGTTAATCTATTTTGAAAGTCATCATCAAAATACATGCTTGAGTTTTCTGCGGTAGCTCTCACATGTATATGGCTAGGTATCATAATCACCATTTTAGAAATAATCAGTTTAGTATTCTTTTTCCGCTTAACTGGTCTTGGCTCCCTGTTTATGGCTCTAAGCATTCGTTTTCGATGTAAAAAATCGGATTGCTTAATTTCCTCTACTACAGAATCTAAAGATTTTCTAACCACTTTGGGTTTTTCAAATCTCATAGAATCTTTTTTTGCCAAACGACCAATTAACAAATCTTCGAAATAATAATGCCTATCGTACCTATGAAACATATTTTTACTTTTTGCTGTATAGGTTATTTTATTTCCTTCTTTTTTTCCTGAAATTTTTAATCTATCAATAGCTTCCTTCATGCGCTTTTTTCTATAGTTATTAAACTCCATAGTATACTCAATATGCACCTTATCATCTGGCGACCCTATTATTTTAACTCCAGTACTTTCTAGATTTAATACTAATGTTGTATTGTTGTCCGTAGCAAAACTTTCTTTATAGATGGTATACTTTTCATCCATTTCTATTTTAGAAAACTCTTGTCCATGGCTTAATACTGATGTAATCAGCATCAGTACAACTGTCTTAATTTGTGATTTCATGTTCGTTTTTTTGATTTAATATTTTTAGATGTTCTTGTATATCTTTTAGTATTTGAAGTCTTGTCTGTAAATTCTCAATCAATGATTCTAGGATTAATATATTTTCTGATCCATTTTTAAATTGTTCTGATAACGTTTTATAGTCTCTATCTAAATCACCTAATTTCTTTCTGAACCTTTCTACTAAGGCTTTATCCTTGGTCGTAGCTACAAATTTTTCCCATTCTGTGTTGATATCCTCTAAATATTCAATTTCCATGGCCTTTACTTCTGCAAAAATTGGAGAGGTCTCTTGTCTCTCCAAGCCGCTGTTGTATAATCCATAACCAATCGTAGCAACAAGTATTATTGAGGCGGCTATTTGCAACCAAAACTTGGCATTAGTGCTTCCTCTTGATTGTTTCTTTAGCTTGTCTAAAAACTCCACTCTATGATTCTCTGGAAGTGATTTTAGTTCTTCATTCCCCTTAAATAAATCTCTAATATCTTGCTTCATTATATTTTGATTTTAATAAGTCTCTTAATTTTGCTCTACCTCTACTTAAATGTGTTCTTGAGGTTTTAACTGGTATCTTTAATATGTCTGAAATCTCTTGATGATCATAACCTTCAATGAGATACAGTTTTACAACTATTTTATGTTTTTCATTGAGTTTTTCTATTGCTGCTAAAATCGCTTTCTTAGAAATCGAGCTATCAAAACTCCAATCATCGTCATCTATTATTCCGAGTGCCTCCACCTCATCATTGCTAAATTCAAGTTTTCGCTTCTTTAATGTATCTAATGCCTGATTGATAATAATTCGTTTTAACCATGAGCCGAAAGTTGATGTCGGTTGATACGTATTCATATTTGTAAACGCCTTTAAAAACCCTTCTTGCATCACATCCTTGGCCTCTTCTTCATCATTTAGGTAACGATATACAATAGTAAACATAGCCTGAGCATACTGATCATAAAGCTGCATTTGAGCTACTTGATTCCCCTTTTTACAGGCTTTGATTAAACTACTAAGTTGATTCTGCATTTTATCGGTTAGTGTCTTTATACTTAAAAACGAAAGAAATCTCTAAGGGTTTCAAAATTTGAACAAAAAAGTTGAAATTAATTGAATATGACTACCTTTAGACTAAAATAAAACCAACCAGCTAAAAAATGAGTCAAGATTATAATAATCCTGCGTTTAAAAAACTGCTCCAAAAACTACAGGAAGAAAGCTGGCAACTAGAGCTGCTCATTTCGGGTTTTGCCATCTTTGGTTTGTTTACGGCATTCCCTCATATTAAAGTGGCTGCCATGGCCGCAGAAAATGACGAGAAAATTTATAGTTTCATTGTTCTTATCGTTGCTGGTATATCATGCGCCATTCTCATTTTTAATCTCTTGCTGCATGTCATCTTAAGAGGGCTTTGGATAGGCGCTTTAGGTTTGCGCTATGTCTCAGGTGATATTGACTATGAAGAACTTAACTATAGCGAAAAGTTTACAAAATATTTAAAGAAAAAAGTAGGTTCTTTTGATCGATATATCGCAAGACTGGAGAATTATTGCAGTATTATTTTTGCAATCTCGTTCTTATTGATCTTTTATGTTTTAGCCTTTATTTTCACTATTATCGCTATTGTAGTCGTAGTAAAGCTCACCTTAGACAATGACAGTCTCGATGATACCTTAAAGTTATGGCTTGGTGTCCCTTTGATTATCTTTTTATCTACAGGAATGCTAATTACCTTTTTAGATTTCCTGACTTTAGGGTGGTTGAAGAAAAAGAAGTGGTTGAGCCGTATTTACTTTCCTATTTATTGGGTATTTAGTAAAATCACCTTATCATTTCTTTATCGTCCTCTCGTTTACAATTTTTTAGATAATAAATTCGGACGTAGAATTAGCTATGCCTTGGTTCCTATCTATATTATTATTTTAATCGGAACAAGCCTAAATTATAAGGTCTCTAATTACTTTAACGGAGATAATGCGTCTAGTAGCATCATTGCGAATAGTATAAATTATGAGGATAGTTTGGACGAAGATGACTTTATCGAAAGAGTGGCCATTAGTTCAAAAGTCATAGACCAAAATTATGTAAAAGTTTTCATGGCGCTAAACGACAACTTTGACGATTATGTCTTTAGGTTTAATGAGGGCTTGAAACCAGAAAACGATATCAGAGGCTTAGATTCGGATATTGTGATTTTAAATACGCTATCACGCAGTAAACGAGATAGCCTGAGAAGGGTTTATATAAAAACCTTAAACGAGATTTTCACCGTTCGAATCGATTCCGTGGATTACGACAGTGAGTTTATACTGGGAGAAAATTTCAAAAAACAAAAAGGTTTTGAAACTTATGTAAGTTTGAAAGACCTAACTGAAGGCAAGCATTTACTTAAAGTACTTAGAAAACGTATTAGAAAAAAAGACACGCAGCTTGTAAGATATGCTAACATTCCCTTTTGGTATTACCCAAATTAGTATGACAATCTGTTATTAAAGTACTGTTTCAATAATGGGATTTGAATACTGACCATTACCGCAAATAGCACCACGGCATATATCAATGTGTTAGAAAAATCAAGAGATATATTTTCAAACAGATTAAATGAGAGCTCTGGCAAATTATAACGTTCACTAAGGCTCTGCCCGTTAGCAGGTTCTTTAAATAACACATAACCCACCAAAGTTGCTAGACCAATGGCAATAAGCCACCAGATATATTTTGGGATTAAAGGTTTATATACCGTCATCTCAGAATTGGATAAAGCTTCTACTTTAGCCATGACTTTATCGGTAAAATCGAATGGTGCTTTTTCTAGACGATCCGCACGCATTAATTTATTTACCAAATCTTCTATTCTCTTATCATCCTTTTCCATAATTCAACTTTTTTTGTGGTTGTAAGTACTGTTCTAAAATTACAGCTAATTTTTTTCTAGCCCTAAAGAGCTTAACCTTAACGGTATTGGCTTCAACATTTATAATCTTGGATATTTCTTCTAAAGATAACTCTTCGAAGTAAAACAATGTTAACAAAGCACTGCTATCCTCAGGTAATTTGTTGATACACGCTTTAATCAAAGCACTTCTTTCCTCACTGATTATATGATCCAAAGCATTGTCTATCGTATCCAATTTGTTAAATGTATATTCATCAATGGCCACATTGTTTAAATGCTTCTTATTCTTTTTAATATTATCCAAACAGGTATTATAAGCCACTCTATAGATCCAGGTAGAAAATTTTGAATCTCCCTTAAACTTATGTAAAGACTTAAATACCTTAATGAACGTATCTTGTGCCACCTCTTCTGCTTCTTCCCGATGCTTTAGCATACGCAATGCCAAGGTATACACTAAATCCTTATAGCGATCTACTAATTGCGCATAAGCTTTAGTATCACCATTATTGATGGCATTTATCAATATAATATCGTCGTTGGTGGTCATGTTATTGTTAAGACGATGACTTTACATATAAGGTTACATAAATCCGTTAAAAAATATTTTTTTGAAAAAATTGTAACCTAAATTCAAAGACCGTCGTCATAAGCTTTGAACAATTAAAAATAATCAATTAAAAAAATACATTATGGAAGTAGCAGTATTAGCAATAATTTTCGGATCTATATTTGGTATATTCTACCTTTATTTTTCAACCCGCAATAAAGAGCGTTTAGCTTTAATTGAAAAAGGCGCAGACGCAAGCATCTTTAACATCGGTAAACGCACAGGAGCATCGTGGAAAGTCGTTGTTATCAATTTAGCCTTTCTTTTAATGGGCATTGGATTGGGTGTATTTATTGGCAATATATTAGACACTTATACTGGTCTAGATGAAGATGCCGTCTATCCTGCCATGATATTTCTTTTGGCTGGCGCAGGACTATATGTAGGCTATACCCAGACCAAAAAAGCTTTGGAAGATTAAAAAGCACAGCTCATCAATCAATAAGATAACGCTTCATATTAATGAGGCGTTTTTTTATGCACTTAATTAATGTATATTTAGGCTAAAGTATTGTTATGCCCAGAATCTTATTCCTTGTCCTAACATTAAGTCAGCTGTCTTTAGCCCAAATTACTGTTTTAGATAGTCTTACAAAACATCCTGTGAGTTATGCCACCATATCATTTGGTAACGGCAATGGCATTTTTGCGGATGATGAAGGAAAGTTTGTCTTTACTAAAAAATTATACCCAGATATCGACTCGCTTTTTATCTCTGCATTGGGGTTTAAAAACTTAAATATCGCTACTGCAAATCTACCTAGAGAATTATTAATGCAACCCCAAGCCGATGCATTAGACCAAGTTATTGTTAATGTGAAGCGCAATCGAAAGTTTAAGGCAGAAACACTTAAGCCTTATTTAGACGATGACTATTACCATTGTTGGTTGCCCACTATTGAGTCCGAGATCGCGGTATACTTTCCGAAGACCTCAACCAAAGATCAAAAGCTGACTTCGGTAACATTTCCTATGGCCTTGGAGTCTAAAGACTGGAAAAAACGCAAACGCGCCAATAGCGATAAGAAGGCCTTCTCAACCTTATTCAAGGTTCAGTTTTACGCAAATAACAAGGGAACACCGGGTAAAGTCCTAAGCTATGAGACTATGGTCTTTAGAGCTACCGAAAAAGATGGAGACGCCTATACCTTAAATGTTGAAGCGCATAATATTTATATACCAAAAGAGGGCTTTTTCGTATCACTGCAAGTCATGGGCTATACAGACAACACAGGGAAACTCCTACCCAACAAAAAGTATAAAGAAATAAAAACCAAAAATGGTATTGTAAAGATTCCGACCAACTTTAGACCACTCCTACCCTTTACGGACGGTATTGAAGCTAAAAACACCTATATAAAGCGCGTATTCATCAATGGTAATAATTGGGTAAAGTTTGATAAAGGTAATGGTTTTAAATCCAGCCTTTTGGATCAAGACCTTTACAATTACGGTATAGGCATAAGTTTTAAAACCTTTAAGGATGGATGAACCTCTGGGATTATATCTTATGGCTGGTCTGTATATTGTTGCAGGTATGATGCACTTTATAATCCCTAAAATGTATATGCGCGTGATGCCAGCCTACTTGCCTTATCATAAAGTCCTGGTTTATATCAGTGGTATTGCAGAGGTCCTATTGGGAATTGGCTTGTGCATACCCAGCCTGAAAAACTTAGCAATCTATTTAATTATTGTTATGCTCATTGTATTTCTAGTCACTATTCACTCGTATATGCTATCGAGTAAAAAAGCCGCTGCAGGTATCCCGAAATGGATCTTGGTTTTACGCATTCCGCTTCAGTTTGGATTGATATATTGGGCATATATTTATCTAGATTAAGTGCTATATGGCCAAAGGTTTATTTAAAAAATATCTTGTTAAGCTCAAACATATCGTACCTACCTATGCTATGGTTGTGTTTGGTACGCTACTAGCTGCCTTAGCTTTTAGATGGTTACTTTCAATCCAATCTGGCATATTAACCATCGACGAAGAATATTATGAGTTATGGATACCGATGCTCTTACCTTGGATACCAATTACCATATGGCTAAGACCAAAACTGAGAATTTTAAAATTTAAAAAACAAAACAGAGATAGTGTAGGCCATCAATTTATTGTTTGGATGACTATGGGCGCAATGTTAGTTATAGGAAACAATTATTTAACCGAAAAAACAGCAAAATTTGAAACCTTAACAACAATAGAACATTTAAATGATGGTAGATATATTTCTATTGAATACGTCGCACTAGATAAGGATTATATAGGGGCCCAGGCCAAATTTCGTGTTAGCGGAAAATACAATCAGTACTTTAACATGAATCTCTATTTTGTTCATCCATTTAAAACAAATGGTGTTTTCAAATACTGGTACGGGAAGAAATACCACTTACAAGTGAGCAATAAACTTAATGATTTTGAAAAAGAAAAACGCTTTAGAACATTTTATGAAAGGTCAATAAAAAGCTTCGAAACCCACAGACACTATGAACCTTCTTACTATGAAGTACTTCAAATTTCGGACGATAAAGATGCGTTTATAGAAGCCGTGGAGAAGGTCGATGTCTATATTCCAGACGAATTGGTAATCATTGAAGCAAAAAAAGGGAGCTACTCTAATGACCATAGTAAAACCTTTGCATGGATTTTTGGCGCATTTGGAATTGGCTTTGCGATATTTCTCATAGCCTTAATCTTTCCTGGTTATAACAGATTAGTACATCAAAGACAACTCAAGGGTTTAAAACCAAAGTCTGATGAATTGGTAGATATGCTAAAGTTTCTTATCCCAAGAGGAAATCATTACGTCACCTCCATAATCGTTAATCTAAATCTTCTGGTCTTTATAATAATGTTGATTTCGGGCGTAAGTGCCATATCTCCTACAGCATTAGAGCTTTTAAATTTTGGGGGCAACAGAAGAACAGAAGTGCTGAATGGAGAATGGTGGAGATTATTTACAGCTATGTTTTTACATGCAGGTTTTATGCATATTGCACTGAATATTTTTGGTTTGGTCCTGGGTTCCCTATTTATTGAACCTGTCTTTGGTAGACTAAAATTCTTGATGGTTTATATATTATCTGGAATTTGCGCTAGTCTAAGTAGTATATGGTGGCACGAAAATACGGTGAGTATTGGAGCTTCAGGAGCAATTTTTGGAGTCTATGGTGCCCTCTTAGGTCTGCTTCTTACAAATGCTATGTCCAAAGAAAATAAAAAGGGAATATTATATATGCTAGGTATCTACGTTGCTATAAGCCTTATATCCGGTTTAGCAGATGGCATTGATAATGCTGCTCATATCGGTGGCTTAATATCTGGGGCAATTATAGGCTTAATTATTTATTATTTGGACCCTAAAGCTATCAAAGAACGATTTGGATAGATGATCTATTCGATCTCAAAGTCAAAATAAGTGTCAGGAAAGGGCTCTCCGCGCAAGGTAAAATGCCACCACTCCTTGGGATAATTCCTAAAGTTATGTTTTAGCATTACCGTTTGTAATAATTGTCTATTCTTTTTTTGAACCTCAGAAATACCTTCATAATTCACCCAAGATTGTTGACCAAAAAAATCAAAAGGACTGCCCATATCCAAAGGGACTCCAGTATTGCCGTTAATAATGGTTAAATCTATTGTACTTCCTCTACTATGACCAGATTGAGAAGCAATATATCCCTCTTTAAACAAATTTCGCTTCTTAACGCTTGGATAGAACTGAACTTTGTTGATAGTATCACTTAGATCCCTTGCCCATCGCACAAAATGATTTACGGCACGTTGCGGACGATAACCATCGAATACCTTTAAACATAGGTTTTGTTCTTGTAATTCACCATGAATTAATTTTAATTTCTCAGTAGCCGCTTTGGTTAAAATCAGATTATTGGACTTATAACCATCTATGGTATCACCAATAAAATTATTGGTTCCATAATAGCGAAGTTCCACATCCAAATCCGGTATTTCAGATTGCACATATACGAAGCCTTCTGGCAACGCTTTTTTCTGATTGAATCCCAAAACGATCAATCCGAAGACAATGGCATATATGAGTGTTTTATAATTCATGTGATTATATTTCTTTTACGGGTAAGATAATGTTAGCCAATCATCAATTTGTAATCCATTAAATTAATGACTTGCTGGGTTCATAACGATATACTAATTTAGATAAAAATTATGCTATGGACTTGTTTTCACAAGAAAAACAACATTTATTTCTTCCGAATGCCGAATTAATTTACATTCCCAACTTCTTTAATAAGCAACAATCCGATGGTTTCTTCAAAACAATAAACACCCAAACTGACTGGCAACATAACACTATTACCGTTTTTGGAAAAACCTATAAAGAACCAAGATTAACAGCATTATTTGGGAGCACAGGCCAACCCTATGGCTACTCTAATTTGGTCATATATCCAAAATCATTTACACCGGTATTACAATCCATTAAAAAGGAGGTCGAAAAAGTTTCAGAAGCGAAATTTAACACCTTACTCATTAATTTATACCGCAATGGTAATGATAGTAATGGTTGGCATGCCGATAATGAAAAAGAGCTGGGTAAGAACCCTATAATTGCATCAGTTAGTTTTGGCCAAATACGCCCCTTTCATTTTAAGCATAGAACGCTAAAAGACCATCGCTATAAACTCAACTTAGGACATGGCAGTCTATTATTAATGAAAGGCGAAATGCAGCACTATTGGCTACATCAAATTGCAAAAACTAAAAAAAACATAGAACCTAGAATCAATCTAACTTTTAGGAATTTGATACCCCTTTAAACAAAAAACTGGGTTCCCTCAAACCCAGTTTTTCTAATTTGCTTTTTTATTATGTAAGTAGATTTAGGGTCTCTAAGTCAACATAACATAATGCAAATATTAATTAATTAATCCATTGAACTAAAAACTAAATTTTAGTACACTTCAAATATATAATTAGGTTTCAATTTCATCGCTCAAAAACATCATTAATCGATGAAATACAATTAATTTTAACATTTAAAGATGAAATAATGCATTTCGTCGATAAAATGCATTTTCTAGTCCATTCAAAATTTTAAATTTTCAGACATAATAAAGACCTCTAAAAATTGTTTAAGTCATATGAAGTCATTGCATTATCACCTAACTTTACATACTTTAAAACAACATCCTACCATGAGACCATTTATAGTCATCGTTACATTCTTAGTTTCCACTTATGGGGTTTGCCAGGAAAACAGCTATACCGCAGAAGAAATTTCAGTGTCAAAATTTATAGATGGTACGCTCCTAAAGCCTTCTGAAGACCAAAAATCCATATTGGCCATTATTATCGCGGGCTCAGGACCAACCGATAGAGATGGAAATCAGAATTTTCTAAAAAATGATGCCTTAAAAAAGTTGGCAGAAAGTCTCAGCAATATGGGCATTGCAACATTTAGGTACGATAAACGCATTGTAAAACAAATTCGTAAAGGTAAGGTCGATCCCAACATCATGTTCGATGATTTTGTAAATGACGCCGAGGATGTCATTAGCTATTTTAAAGCAAACGATAGCTTCAAAAAGATCTACGTCATAGGTCATAGTCAAGGCAGTTTGGTAGGTATGCTAGCCGCCAAAAAACAAGCCGACGGATTTATTTCCATAGCAGGGGCAGGACAGAACATAGGTGATGTTATCGTTGAACAAGTGGCAACAATGGACCCAAAGTTAGGTAAAGAAGCTCAAGGAGTTGTTGATCGACTTAAGAAAGGAGAAAGAACAACCGATTATCCGCAAGCCTTAGCGTCGGTCTTCAATATAGATATACAAGCCTTTATGATGAATTGGATGCAATACGATCCAGCAGAGGTACTAAAAGACCTAAATATGCCCATCCTTATTGTAAATGGCACTAAAGATCTTCAGGTTACAGAACAGGAGGCTCAATTGTTGAAGGCATCCAATGACAATGCCGAACTCATGATTATAGAAAATATGAACCATGTCCTTTTTGAAATAAAAGGTGATGATTTGGAAAATTCAAAATCCTACAATGAAGCGTTTCGACCTATCGCTACTGAACTCACGGAAAGCATAATAGGCTTTATCGATTCTTAGATATTTAGAAAAGCACAGAAATTAAAAAAGCATCTCGAATGAGATGCTTTTTTACTAACTAACCAACCAAATTGTAATGTCGCGATGTTGTAGTGTTGTTACGCTTGTAACTATCGCTGTAACCATTACACTTTATTAATAGCAAACCGCGTGCCAAACTTTGTTTTTTTAATCTTTTTTACAACACTGTAACAAAATAATCCATTTGCATACTAATGAAATAAATTATATCTTTATGATATCATTTTAATATCATATTGAAATTACAAATGATTAACCGATTAAATATTAAATTATGAAAGAAGAAAAGATCATCGTCCCTGCAAATGGTTATTTTATGCTATTTGTGTTTTTGGTATTGTTTTTTGGAAGTATCGCTACCATTATCATCTATGAAACACCTTGGCCAGGCATTACCATTTTTCTATCCATCGTCATGTCTTTTGGTTTTGTGATGGTCCAACCTAACGGATCTCGCGTATTATTGCTATTTGGAAAATATGTGGGCACCATTAAAAAGAACGGCTTTTATTGGGTGAACCCCTTTTACACCAAAAAGAAAATCTCACTTCGAGCGAGTAACTTTGATAGCGAACGCTTAAAAGTGAATGATAAATTAGGAAATCCCGTCATGATCAGTACCATTTTAGTATGGCGTGTACAGAATACTTATAAAGCCGCTTTTGATGTTGATAATTACGAGAACTTTGTGCGCGTACAAACCGATGCCGCCGTTCGTAAGTTAGCGAGCATGTATCCCTACGACAACTTTGCCGATGAGGGTCATGATGAAGATATTACCTTACGCTCTAGCGTTAATGAAGTTAGTGAGGCTTTGGAACGTGAAATCGATGAGCGCCTATCTATTGCTGGTATAGAAGTCTTAGAAGCTAGAATTGGTTATTTAGCCTATGCGCAAGAAATAGCCAATGCCATGCTAAAACGTCAACAAGCCACGGCCATCGTTGCTGCGCGGCACAAAATTGTTGAAGGCGCGGTGAGTATGGTAGAAATGGCTATAGAAGAACTCAACAAAAATGACATTGTAGAACTCGATGAGGAACGTAAAGCTGCCATGGTGAGCAATCTCATGGTCGTACTCTGCGGCGATAAAGAAGCAGCGCCAGTAGTAAATACAGGAACATTAAGTCATTAATAATGAATAAGCGTCAAATCTATAGCGTAGCCCTAGGAAGTGCCTTTGGTACGAGCATTGGCACCACAATTGGTGCTGTAACAGGCGATGTGGCTATGGGCATTGTCTATGGCTCAATGATTGGACTTATTATAGGAGTCCTATTAGCATTAGTTATATTTAAAGACCATAAAAAGGAATAAGACCATGAAAGAATATAAAGTTATACAACCCAAATTGGGGTTCAGAAACCGATTTCAGCAATTTGAAGATCTATTGAATCAACATGCTCGAGAAGGTTGGACCGTAAAATTTATTGGTCAGGGTTGGGCAAGTGTGGTATTGGAACGTGATAAAAATAGATAATGCGAATTTTTAAGGAAGAACAACGATTTACCCAATTTTGGCTAATTATGCTCTTGGTGCTTAGCTTACTAATACCCCTTGGAATCATTTTAGGCAGCTATATAAAAAATCCTGAAAGCCATTCTGCTATAGAGCTCATTGCCATCATTGGTGTTGTTGTTTTGGCACCTTGCATTGTTTTTATATTCAAGCTTTCATCAAGAATAGACGAACTAGGAATCCACTATAAATTTTTCCCTTTTCATCTAAAGTATAGACTGATCAAATGGCATGACATCAACGCAGCCTATGTAAGAACTTACGATGCCATAACAGAATATGGAGGATGGGGATTGAAAGGTGGCGCACTTTGGAAAAAATCCAGTGGAACAGCTATAAACGTTTCTGGTAATATCGGCATTCAACTAGAATTGAAGGACGGGAAAAAACTCTTGATCGGTACCCAAAAAAAACATGATGCCGAAAAAATCCTTGAAACTTATAAATCAAAAATCGATAAACTCAATGAAAAAAATCAGTATTAACATAGTGTTACTATGCGCTATACTATTAGTCTCTTTAGCAGGTATAGCACAAACCCAAATTATTTCAGAGGAGTTATTACTAATGAACGATAGCATTCAATTACCTGGCACACTCACTTATAACAAAAACCTAGATCGGCAGCCCCTTATCATTTTCGTTCAAGGTTCAGGTAATCCAGACCGAAATGGTAACCAACCGGCATTAGGCGTTAATGCCAATTATATAAAAGTTTTAAGAGATAGTTTAAATAAGAACAACATAGCCTTTTACAGTTATGATAAGCGCAATGTAACTCAAGCCAATATGCCTGCACTGATGAAACATTTTGTTTTTGAAGACTTAGTAGAGGACGTGAGTACAGCAATCCATCATTTTAAGTCAGAAAAGCGATTTAATCACATTACACTTTTAGGTCATAGTCAGGGCGCATTGGTAGCCTTGTTAGCCGTATCGAATGATATAGACAAATACATTTCTTTGGCGGGACTTGGGACATCTGTAGATATGGCTATAACAAGACAAATTAGTGCACAAAACGAGTCCTTGGGACAAAGCACAAAAGATCATTTCGAAGAACTCAATGATACAGGTGCCATAAAGGAAGTCAATCCCATGCTATTATCCATCTTTGCCAAAGCCAACTTAGATTTCTTAAAGTCCTACATGAAGTATCGTCCCACTGACGAAATCTCCAAATTAAAGATACCAACACTAATTATTAATGGCACAAAAGATATTCAGGTAACAGTTAAAGATGCTGAGGCGCTTCATAAGGCCAATCCAAGTTCTAAATTGGCTATTATAGAAAAGATGAACCATGTCCTTAAGGTCATAGAAAACGATAGTGATAATTTAACATCCTACAGTAATGTCAATTTTCCGCTGTCTAAAGAATTAATAACCGTGATTACAGAATTTATAACGCAACAATAAGATGTCTAAGAAAAAAGCCTTTGCATTACGGATTAATGAAGATATGCTCAAAGCCATTGAAAAATGGGCTGCTGACGAGTTTCGTAGTACCAATGGGCAAATAGAATGGATGTTGATGCAATACCTAAAAGCGCACAAAAGAGAACCCAAAAAGAAAAGAACGGATGAAGATAAAAAGTGATCTGAAATGGTCGCTTTTTTTATGCACTTTATTTTGGTATTTTGCGGCTTTAATTTATGAAACATGAACTCTGCACCTATATTCACTCAAGACACCATTGTTTTCGGACTATTAATGTTAATGTTAGGGTTTGTTTTTTATACATCTACAAGCGAGAACAGTTTTTGGAAAAAATTCTATAAATACATTCCGGCGCTTTTAATGGCGTATATGATGCCTGCAGCCTTAACCACTTTTGGATTAATAGCACCAGAATGGGAAACCACAGAAGCTACAGGAGAAGTTGTTAAACACAAATCGCAAGTATACTATATAGCAAGTAGGTTTATGCTTCCGGCAGCCTTAGTACTTATGACTATTAGCATTGACCTAAAAGCTGTTTTTAATCTAGGTTGGAAAGCCCTAGCCATGTTTGGTACAGGAACTTTGGGAATCATAATTGGTGGACCCCTAGCTGTTTTTTTAATTGCTTTAGTATCTCCAGAAACTGTTGGAGGCGCTGGAGTTGATGCGGTTTGGAGAGGGTTAGCAACACTTGCTGGAAGTTGGATCGGTGGTGGGGCCAATCAAGCTGCAATGTTAGAAATTTATGAATACAATACGGCAAATTATGCCGGGATGGTTATCGTTGATATAGTGGTTGCAAATATTTGGATGGCCATTCTTCTACTTGGCATAGGAAAACAAAAGAAGATCGACAAATGGCTTAAAGCAGATAATAGTGCCATTGAAACCTTAAAAGAAAAAGTCTCTAGCTATGCTGCTAGTATATCTAGAAATCCGACACTAGCTGATTTTATGGTTATTCTAGGCATTGCGTTTACTATTGTTGGTGTTTCTCATTTTGGTGCAAATGAAATTTCTGATTTTTTAAAATCTAACGTTGAGGCAGTAAGTGACAAAAAATCTGCTTGGTCTTCGTTTGGATCTCAGTTCTTCTGGATGATATCAATTGCAACTATTTTGGGCATTATATTGTCGTTTACCAGATTGAAAAAATATGAAGGCGCTGGTGCGAGTAAAATAGGTAGTGTATTCATCTATGTTCTTGTAGCATCTATTGGCATGAAAATGGACTTAACAAAAATTGCGGATAATCCAGGATTAATTATTGTTGGATTAGTATGGATGGCAATTCATGTAGGTTTATTGTTTTTAGTAGCTAAACTCATTAAAGCTCCATATTTCTTTTTAGCTGTTGGAAGTAAGGCAAATATTGGAGGCGCAGCCTCTGCCCCTGTTGTCGCTGCAGCTTTTCATCCATCGTTAGCAACCGTCGGGGTCTTATTAGCTGTTTTTGGATATGTGGTAGGAACTTATGGCGCTATGCTTACGGCTGAATTGATGCGAATGATTGCACCTGTAACTTAACAATAATTAAAAAAACATGATCAAATTCTCTAAGTCTCTAAGCTTAATAATTTTAATACTTATCAGTGTTTCTTGTGAAAAAGAAAAAGACGCAAACTTTACCCTGAAAGGTGCGATAAAAGGACTTAAAAAAGGAGTCGTATATCTTCAAAAAGATGGTGATTCTTCTATAGTAGATTTAGATTCGATGGTTATAAACGGTCAACCCGATTTTACTTTAAAAACCAATCTTGAAGAGCCTATTCTACTGTATTTAAAACTCTTTAAAAATGATGATGAGGAACACTACATTCCTTTTTTTGCGGATAAAGGCGTGACTGAAATTAAAACGACTTTAAAGAATTTTAGTTTTGATGCAGATATCAAAGGCTCAGCACAACAAGAGTTACTCAATGAATATACCAAAGTGATGTCTAAATTCAACAATCAGAATCTAGATATCATTGAAGCTAGCTTTTTGGCACAGAAAGCCAATGATAGTATTGCGGTAGATTCCTTAAACAAAGCTTCAGAAACTTTAGTAAAGCGGAAGTACTCTTATACCATACAATTTGCCCTAAACCATAAAGACAATATTATAGCACCGTACTTGGCACTATATGAAATGCCGTCGGCTAATCCAATCTATATAGATTCTGTATATAATGGCTTAAATGAAGATATAAAGCAGTCTTTTTATGGTGAAAAGTTAAAAGCGTTTATTGAAAGTAGAAACGTGGAAAATTAAACAAAAAAGCCAATCATAAAAATGATTGGCTTTTTTTCCTTAGGTATAAGTTATAGTTATTTCAATTTGTTAACTCGTTCAACAAAAGCTTTTCCTTTAGCGTCAAGATCATTATTAATTGCTTTAAAATGTGCCTTTTTATCCTCCACACTTCTGTCATTAACACGAGCTATAAGCTCAAAAAATGTATCATAAACATCATCAAGGATCGCATCACTTTCTTTGGTAGATTGATTGGAATTTGCCTTTTCCCAATCTTCGACATAACCCATGATTTCTCCTAAAACATAATTGATATTCTTTTTTAAATCTCTTTTATTCGCCATAATTCATAAAATTTGTTGGTGCAAATGTAGTAAATCTATGTCCTTTTTATCTATTGAGTTCACGAAGTTTTAAACATAAACTTCAAGAAGTTTGGCGCTATTCGTTTTTAAGCTAAAGCGCTTTATTGCTGCAGGGATTAATATGGTTTCCCCTTTGGTGATAACATCCCTTGTAATAGCTGTCGACACTTCAACATGGCCATCAACACACATGTATATTAAAAATGAATCTTTATCATTTATCGTTTCGACTTCGGAATCCAATTCTAAATAATTAGTCGTAAAAAATGGGCAGCTCACCATGTTATTAGAGCTATTCTTTTGTGTCTTATAATCGACTCTAAAATCGTCCTCCATATCAAACTTAAACGCATCAATCGCGATATCATTATGCAGTTCGCGTGAGTTTCCCTGAGCATCAACCCGATCCCAGTCATAGACCCTATAGGTAATATCACTGGTCTGTTGAATTTCGGCCAATAAAACCCCTGCACCTATGGCATGTACTCGACCGGCTTCAATAAAATAAGTATCACCTTCCTTTACCTTATCAAAATTTAGAATCTCCGTGAGGGTCTTCGCTTCAAGATGCTTTAAATAGGTTTCCCTATCCATTTTTTGGTTAAAGCCTACAATAAGATTCGCATCGTTATCAGCTTGCATCACATACCACATCTCGGTTTTACCAAATGAATTGTGACGTTCCTTAGCTAAGGCGTCATCAGGGTGTAACTGGATACTCAAATCTTGCTTAGCATCAATAAACTTAATCAACAAAGGAAAGTCATTGCCAAAACGTTCATAATTCTTTTGCCCTAAAACATCGAAAGTATAAGCTTCTAAAAGTTCTTGTAAGGTCTTTCCTTTTAAAGCGCCATTTTCAACAACAGAAATATCTCCGGGGACCGTACTTACCTCCCAACTTTCACCAACTTGGTCAGACTCCGAGGGTTTATTAAATTGCGTTTTGAGCTTCTCACCTCCCCAGATTCTAGGTTTCAAAATGGGTCGAAATTTAAGCGGATGTAATGCCTCTTTCATAAGTTATTCACCTGAATAGGTCACAAAGTTACGAGGAGTTTCATAAAGTGTAATTTCTAAGTGAAATTTAGAATCTATTTTTGTTTTGATCTTGTTATAGATCACAACAGCAATGTTTTCGGCCGTTGGGTTCAAGTCTTGAAATTCTGGCACTTCAACATTAAGATTCTTATGGTCAAAAGCATCTTCAACTTCAGACCTAATAATATCCTTTAAAATCTTGGCATCAATAACATAACCCGTTTCTGGATCAATGTCGCCAGTTACACTGGCAATCAACTCGTAATTATGGCCATGAAAGTTAGGGTTATTACACAAGCCAAAAACTTCATTATTCTTCTCGAAACTCCAATCTTTTCTGTAGAGTCTATGAGCGGCGTTGAAATGTGCCTTTCTGTGTACGGTTACCTTCATGACTTATTAACGTTTATGAATTCGTAAAACTTTTCAAATATAATCTTAAACCACGCCGTATAATTTTCTGGATGAAGGGCCATATCTACTTTTACATCTTCCAAAGACATCCACTTCCAATCAGCAACTTCTTCTTCATTAATAGTTGGGGCTTTGCTGAAGTAACCTATCATAATATGGTCGTACTCATGCTCGGTTAATCCATTATCAAAGGGTGCTTTATAAATGAAAGATGTCGATTCCTCCAAGTCAGTAACAAATCCCATTTCCTCTTGTAAACGTCGTTTACCTGCTTCTATATTAGTCTCACCATCTCTCTGATGACTGCAACAGGTATTGGTCCATAAACCTGGGGAATGGTATTTGTGCATAGCACGCTGCTGGAGCATTAGTTCATTCTTAGCATTAAAAATAAAAACTGAGAAAGCGCGATGTAAAACTGCTTTTTCATGCGCTTCCATTTTTGGCATTAAACCTATTTGATTATCATTTTCATCAACTAGGATAACTTGTTCTTCTATCATAAAGCAAAATTAACACCTAAACCTGTAAAAAAAGTAAAGGAATTCATAAAAAAAGCCGTTTAATTTTAAACGGCCTTTTATTCAATTTATTAACTATTTAGCTTATTCTTTATCATCACAAGACTGACCATTAATACTGGTAATAATGAATTCACTTCGTCTGTTCAACTGATGTTCTTCTTCAGAGCAAGTGGAATCATTTGTAGGTTCACATCCACAATCGTTAACCAATTGCGATTCGCCATAACCTTTAGCGGTCAAACGGTCTGCGCTTACACCTTTATCGATTAAGTATTGACGCGTCGCCTGAGCTCGTCGTTCGGATAATCTCTCATTATAATCTGCAAGCCCCCTACAATCTGTATGTGAGCGAATATCGATAGTCATGGTTGGGTATTTATTCAATACCGCTAAGACTTTTTGCAATTCTATTTCAGCATCATATCTAATATTAGACTTATTAAAGTCAAAATAGATAATCGGAATATCAAGAACTTTGGCCAGATCATCACAAGGCGCAATTTCCTGGACATCTTTTTCTAGCAACAACTGTAATCGTAACTCTTGATTTCTCTTAGGGGTTGTAAATCGTTTTTCATCCGCAATGTATGTGTCCATTTCTCCTCTTAACAGGTACTCTTTTTCGCAATCAAGGTCAAATTCAAAAGCGGCATTAGCATCAGCTGTCTTACGCTCTATTAGATTACCTTCACCATCAAATAAAATTACCGTAGCATTAGGTATGAGTTCATCTGTATTCTTGTCCTTTACGATTCCAACAACTAATTGTTCGCATTCTGGAATTTCGAAGGTATAAATATCATCACTTCCCTTTCCTCCTTCTCTATTGGAACTAAAGTAAACACGTTTAGTCACCAAATTTTCATAGTATCCAAAATCATCGGCCGAGCTATTGACGGGCTTACCGACATTTTCTATAGGAAAGTTTCTGTTTGAGCCACCTTCTACTTTTTGGTCTAATCCTTCGGACTTAAAGACATCAAATCCACCTAAACCAGGGAATCCTGTTGAAGAAAAGAACAGATTCCCGCTAGTATCAATGAAAGGAAAAGACTCTTGTCCTTCCGTATTTATTGAAGGTCCCAAATTTTCCGGTTGGCCTAATGTCCCATCATTATTAACATCTACAACAAAAATATCCGACTGACCAAAAGTTCCTGGCATATCGGATGCAAAGTACATTCTAGATCCAGTAAGATTCAAAGTAGGATGCGCTACACTATAATCTTCACTATTAAAATGTACTTTATGAATATCGCCCCAAGTTCCATCATCACCTAATTTTGCTCTATATAGCTGTAATCGATTAACACCTGTTTCGTCTTCCTTATATTTAAGTCTAAAAAAGTTATTTCTGGTAAAGAACATATATCGACCATTTGGAGAAAAAACAGCACTAGATTCATGATACTTTGTATTGACCTTACCCTCAATTTCTTTAGCCTCACCAAAACCATTTTCTGTCTTTTCTGCGGCATATAAGTCTAGATAAGGTTCTTCGTTCCAGCGATACTTTCGCCCACCGCCTCGAGCGGAAGCAAAAACGATACTGTTTTCATACTCGGTAACTCCGAAGTCTGAAAACTCTGTATTAATATCTAAGTTTTCAGGTTGCACATTATCGAAGCCCAAGGCATCGATATTAGACTTATAATCGACCTTAGATAGAAAAGCCCTTCCCCTTAAATCATCGGGTTTTAGTTCATTGAATTTTTTCATCCACTTATCCGATTCTTCATAATTCTCAATACCCTTAAGTGCCAATGCATATCTAAAGTAGTACTCCGGATCTATGACTTCGTTCATCGTCATTAACTCCCCATACCATTTAGCCGCATTCTCCATATCATTAAGGAAATAATAGGAGTTAGCCAATTTCTGGAAAAGTTCAGCCGACCTATAACCCTTATTTGCAACTTCGAGCAGCACTTCGCTTGTTTTGACATAAGCAAAATCTCTATAGTCGTTTTCAACGCTTTTAATTTTTCCATTTTGTGCATATGTAGACAAGGCGAATATGCCTGCAAATACAACACTGATATACCTTGAAATTGTTCTCATAGTTATTTTTTTAGAAGAAACGTGGTGATAAAATTCTACCTAATCGCTTCACTTCGAATCTTAAAGTTATTTCGTGGGTGCCGCTATTATAATTATTTAGTCCTGTGGTTGTTAAATCATATCCATATCCAACAAACATACCTGGTGTTATTTGAAATCCGACAAGGGCACTTACCGAATCGTCCCAACGCCAAGCTAAGCCTGCTGTTAAGTTCTTTTTGTACCAAAAATTAGCCGATACATCTGCTATAAGTGGCGTTCCAGAAACACCTTTCACCAGGAAAGCAGGTTTCATTTCTAAGGTTTCACTGAGGTTAAATACATAACCTCCAATAGCATAAAAATGCATACGTTCCGTAGCCACAGATTCCTGAAAATCGTCATAATGTTCAGTCTCTAAAAAATTCGGAACGGCAAAACCTAAATACCATTTTCTAGTGTGCATGTATAGACCGGCACCAACCATGGGTGATATTAAGTTAAGGTTGTTATTAAACACAACATCTGGATCTTGAAAACGTCCCTTACTCCAATCCGTATCTAACATATGTAAGCCCCCTTTAGCACCAAATGACAACTTTAAATCATTAGCGTTTAATGGAATAGTATACGAAAAATTGGCATCGACGTAAGTTTCCCTAGCTGGTCCCAAAGCATCACTAACAATATTCAAGCCCAAACCTATACGCTCATTGCGCAAGGGTGAATGAATACCTAAAGACTGTGTTTGCGGTGCTCCGTCAATACCAACCCATTGTGATCGATGTAAACCAACAACGCTTAAGGTTTCTCTTTGACCTGCATAAGCTGGATTAACACTCAATGTATTGTACATATAATGTGTAAACTGAGGATCTTGCTGTGCAAAACTATTAGCACTAAGTAGCATTATAAATACTAAAACTACTAATCCTTTTATTTTTGATGATTTATGTATCATTTTAACGTATTTTATAAATTCAGTGTTAATTAGTTTTATCTATTAATGTATAACCATCCTACTCTAGGTTCTGATCCATCCCCTAAGTCTAGAACATAATAATATGTTCCAACTGGTAATTCACCCGACTGGTTGATTACGGCTCTTCCGTTAGAAGTACCATCCCAATCGTTCAGGTAACCATTCTTAGAATAAACGATGTTACCCCATCTGTTATAGACTTCCAATTTATTGTTAGGGAAACGTTCTAAGCAATCAATAACGAAAGTTTCATTAACACCATCCCCATTTGGCGAGAACTCATTATAAATGGTCAAGCATATAGGATCAACCGATGCACTGCCTTCATCATTTGCTGGATTCACGTCTGTTCCACCATCTGCAATACTCACGAAAGCCGTGTTTAAATAATCCCCAATTCCAAGAACTTCGACGGTAATTTCAAGAATTTCAACCTGATCAGGATTTAACTGACCTACAGTCCATTCACCATCAAATTCAGAATAGGTTCCTGCCGTTGTAATTGCAGACACAAAGACATAGCCACTCGGGATTTGTTCGCTAATCACCACATTGGTCGCGGTGACATTTCCGATATTAGCCACTTCAATTGTAAATACAATTTCATCACCTACTACCGGTCGTATTTCATTGACTTCTTTGGTCACCTCTAAATCAAAAATTGAATTAACTTCAGTTACTGTCGGATCATCTGGGTCACCGTCGCCATTATCATCATTATCACTTGAATCATCAGGATCATCACTGGTATCTACAATATCATCTGTAGGATTTGCTAAATCACCCCCAGGTGCTTCAGCACTGACATTTGCAGAATTCGTAACAGATCCAATATCTAAATCAATTTGTGTAATCTCATAAGTCGCCGTATAGGTTGTATTATCAACTTCTCCCGGTAGCAACTGCGCTATTGGACCTCCAACTAGGTTTAACCCAGGTAATATATCTTCGACCACAATATTAGTTAAAGTGACATTACCTGTATTTTCGACAATGAATACATATGAAATAAGGTCACCCAAACTTCCTTCAATGCCGTCACCATTGGTATCAGCTAATGGAAGTGTCGTCTTAATGAGACTTATCATAGGCACTTGAATGATTTCCGTATCGGTAGGATCATCTGTACCTGTTGGATCAGTAGGATCATCACTATCATCGTCTACAGGATCACCCAATGGTGCTATACCGCTAGCTATGGCTTGATTTGTTACAATTCCGGTATCAATATCAGCCTGAGTTAAGGCATAAGTCGCTGTGTAAACAATGGTTCCTGTACCAACAACCATATCTTCTAAGTCAGCCTCACCGTCTTCATCACTTCCGCCACTGACATAAACCGGCGTTGGTAAAGTACCCGTTCCTGTAAAGTCCGCAGCATCTTCAGTAACACTCACATCAAAGACCGTTACATTTCCAGTGTTCGTCACCGTATAGGTATAAGTAATCATATCTCCTACATTTGCTACACCATCAGCACCCAAGTCTAAATTACTCGTCTTTTCTATCGCAATACTTGGTAACTGTGGTATACTTGTATCTGTTGGATCATCAGTTCCTGTTGGATCGCTTGGATCATCACTATCATCAGTAACACTGCCTCCTAATGGATCTGTTCCACTAGCAATGGCCTGGTTTGTAACAATTCCAGCATCGATATCAGCCTGAGTTATGGCATAAGTCGCTGTGTAAACAATCGTTCCTGTACCCACAACCATATCTTCTAAGTCAGCCTCTCCATCTTCATCACTTCCGCCACTCACATAAACCGGCGTCGGTAAAGTACCTGTTCCCGTAAAGTCGGCAGCATCTTCTGTAACACTCACATCAAAGACCGTCACATTTCCTGTATTCGTCACTGTATAGGTATAGGTAATGATATCCCCTACACTTGCTATACCATCAGCACCCAGGTCTAAATTACTCGTCTTTTCTACAGCTAAACTTGGTAACTGCGGTATACTTGTATCGGTTGGATCGTCAGTTCCCGTTGGGTCACTTGGATCATCACTATCATCACTAACAGGATCCCCAAGTGGGCCTGTACCATTTGTAGTGGCTTGATTTGTTACTACACCGGCATCAATATCAGCCTGAGTTATGGCATAAGTCGCTGTGTAAACGATCGTTCCTGAACCCACAACCATATCTTCTAAGTCGGCCTCTCCATCTTCATCACTTCCTCCACTCTGATAAACAGGTACTGGTAAGATTCCTGTTCCTGTAAAGTCTGCAGCATCTTCTGTAACACTCACATCGAAAACTGTTACATTTCCTTCATTAGTGACTGTATAAGTATAAGTAATGATATCTCCAACACTCGCAATGCCATCAACGCCTAGGTCTAAACTGCTTGTTTTTTCTATGGCTAAAATTGGATCTTGCGGTATAACGACCACCGTCGGGTCATCCACCGTATTGCCATCCATATCGTCGCCATCGTCACTAATGTCAACGATATCGTCAGGACCGCCCAATGGGCTGTCGCCTGTGGCCGTTGCACTGTTGGTCACATTACCTGCATCCACATCGGCCTGCGTAATGATATAGGTTGCTGTCACAGCTCCTATTCCGCCCGGTGCCAAAATCGATGGACTGATCGCCAAGTCAACACTGCCCGTAAGAGCATCGTCGATCGTGATATTGCTGATAGTCACATCACCTGTATTCTCTACAGTGAACGTGTAAGTAATCTCATCACCGAGACTAGCACCCGCCGGTCCTACATCATTGGTAATGAGTGCCGTCTTGGTCAGTTCCATCGCTGGATTCTGTGGTATAACGACCACTGTTGGGTCATCCACCGTGTTCCCGTCAAGGTCGTCCCCATCATCACTGGTATCAGTTATATCATCAGGGCCGCCCAATGGGCTGTCGCCCGTCGCCGTTGCACTGTTGGTCACATTACCTGCATCTACATCGGCCTGCGTAATGATATAGGTCGCCGTCACAGCTCCTATTCCGCCCGGTGCCAAAGTCGATGGACTGATCGCCAAGTCAACACTGCCCGTAAGAGCATCGTCGATCGTAATATTACTGATGGTCACATCGCCTGTATTCTCTACGGTAAATGTGTAAGTAATCTCATCGCCCAAGCTAGCTCCTGCCGGACCAACATCAGTTGTGATTAATGCCGTCTTGGTCAGTTCCATGGCCGGGTTCTGTGGTATAACGACCACCGTTGGATCATCCACCGTGTTCCCGTCAAGGTCGTCGCCATCGTCACTGGTATCCGTTATATCGTCAGGGCCGTCCAATGGGCTGTCGCCCGTGGCCGTCGCACTGTTGGTCACATTGCCCGCGTCCACGTCCGTCTGGGTAATGGTATAGGTCGCCGTTACCGTACCGGTCGCGCCCGGTGCCAAAGTCGATGGGCTAATCGCCAAGTCAACACTTCCCGTAAGCGCATCGTCAATCGCAATGTCGCTGATGGTCACATCACCTGTGTTCTCTACAGTGAACGTATATGTGATCTCATCGCCCAAGCTAGCACCCGCCGGTCCAACATCATTGGTAATGAGTGCCGTCTTGGTCAGTTCCATGGCCGGGTTCTGTGGTATAATGACCACCGTTGGGTCATCTACCGTGTTCCCGTCAAGGTCATCGCCATCGTCACTGGTGTCCGTGATATCGTCAGGACCGCCCAATGGGCTGTCGCCCGTGGCCGTCGCACTGTTGGTCACGTTACCCGCGTCCACATCAGTCTGTGTAATAATATAGGTCGCCGTTACCGTACCTACTGCGCCCGGTGCAAGTGTGCCCGGTACTATCGATACGCCCGTGCTACCCGTTAGGGCATCGTCGATCGTGATATTGCTGATGGTCACATCGCCTGTATTCTCTACGGTAAACGTGTAAGTAATCTCATCACCCAAACTAGCTCCCGTCGGTCCTACATCATTGGTAATGAATGCCGTCTTGGTCAGTTCCATGGCCGGGTTCTGTGGTATAATAACCACCGTTGGATCGTCAACCGTGTTCCCGTCAAGGTCGTCACCGTCGTCACTGGTGTCCGTTATATCGTCAGGACCGCCCAATGGGCTGTCGCCCGTGGCAGTCGCACTGTTGGTCACGTTGCCCGCATCCACGTTGGCCTGCGTAATGGTATAGGTCGCCGTTACGGTACCCGTTGCTCCAGGAGCAAGGGTCGATGGGCTGATCGCAAGGTCGACACTACCCGTAAGCGCATCGTCAATCGCAATGTCGCTGATGGTCACATCACCCGTATTCTCTACGGTAAATGTGTAAGTAATCTCATCGCCCAAACTAGCTCCCGCAGGTGCCACGTCATTGGTAATCAGCGCCGTCTTGGTCAGTTCCATCGCAGGGTTCTGTGGTATAATAACCACCGTTGGGTCATCTACCGTATTGCCGTCCAAGTCGTCCCCGTCGTCACTGGTGTCCGTTACGTCATCGGTACCGCTAGGGCTGTCGCCAGTAGCAGTCGCACTGTTGGTAACGTTGCCCGCGTCCACATCAGTCTGTGTAATAATATAGGTCGCCGTTACCGTACCTACTGCGCCCGGTGCAAGTGTGCCTGGTACTATCGATACGCCCGTGCTACCCGTTAGGGCATCGTCGATCGTAATGTCGCTTATCGTCACGTTCCCAGTGTTCTCAACGCTGAACGTATAGGTGATCTCGTCCCCGAGGCTGGCCCCCGCAGGTGCCACGTCATTGGTAATCAGCGCCGTCTTGGTCAGTTCCATCGCAGGGCTCTGTGCGATGGTTACAACGGTTGGGTCGTCCACCGTGTTCCCGTCAAGGTCATCGCCGTCGTCACTGGTGTCCGTTATATCGTCAGGACCGCCCAATGGGCTGTCGCCCGTCGCAGTCGCACTGTTGGTCACGTTGCCCGCGTCCACATCGGTCTGCGTAATAATATAGGTCGCCGTTACGGTACCTACCGCGCCCGGTGCAAGTGTGCCCGGTACTATCGATACGCCCGTGCTACCCGTTAGGGCATCGTCGATCGTAATATTACTGATGGTCACATCACCCGTATTCTCTACGGTAAATGTGTAAGTAATCTCATCGCCCAAGCTAGCTCCCGCCGGACCAACGTCCGTCGTGATCAATGCCGTCTTGGTCAGTTCCATCGCAGGGTTCTGAGGTATAACGACAACCGTTGGGTCATCTACCGTATTGCCGTCGAGGTCGTCGCCATCGTCACTGGTGTCCGTTACGTCATCGGTACCGCTAGGGCTGTCGCCAGTAGCAGTCGCACTGTTGGTCACGTTGCCCGCATCCACATCGGTCTGCGTAATAATATAGGTCGCCGTTACCGTACCTACCGCGCCAGGCGCCAAAGTGCCAGGTACTATCGATACACCCGTGCTACCCGTTAGGGCATCGTCGATCGTAATATTACTGATGGTCACATCACCCGTATTCTCTACGGTAAATGTGTAAGTAATCTCATCGCCCAAGCTAGCTCCCGCCGGACCAACGTCCGTCGTGATCAATGCCGTCTTGGTAAGTTCCATCGCAGGGTTCTGTGCGATGGTTACCACCGTAGGGTCGTCCACCGTGTTGCCGTCAAGGTCGTCGCCGTCGTCACTGGTGTCCGTTATATCGTCAGGACCGCCCAATGGGCTGTCGCCCGTGGCAGTCGCACTGTTGGTCACGTTGCCCGCATCCACGTTGGCCTGCGTAATGGTATAGGTCGCCGTTACGGTACCCGTTGCTCCAGGAGCAAGGGTCGATGGGCTGATCGCAAGGTCGACACTGCCCGTAAGCGCATCGTCAATCGCAATGTCGCTGATGGTCACATCACCTGTGTTCTCTACAGTGAACGTATATGTGATCTCATCGCCCAAGCTAGCACCCGCAGGTGCCACGTCGTTGGTAATGAGTGCCGTCTTGGTCAGTTCCATAGCCGGGTTCTGTGGTATAATGACCACCGTTGGGTCATCTACCGTATTGCCGTCAAGGTCATCGCCATCGTCACTGGTGTCCGTTATATCGTCAGGGCCGCCCAATGGGCTGTCGCCCGTGGCCGTAGCACTGTTCGTTACGTTGCCCGCGTCCACATTGGCCTGTGTAATAATATAGGTCGCCGTTACGGTACCCGTTGCTCCAGGAGCAAGGGTCGATGGGCTGATCGCAAGGTCCACACTGCCCGTAAGCGTATCGTCGATCCCGATGTCGCTGAGCGTCACGTCCCCGGTGTTCTCCACGCTGAAGGTATAGGTGATCTCGTCCCCCACACTCGCACCGGCCGGACCAACGTCCGTCGTGATCAATGCCGTCTTGGTAAGTTCCATCGCAGGGTTCTGCGCGATGGTTACCACCGTCGGGTCGTCCACCGTGTTGCCGTCGAGGTCGTCGCCGTCGTCACTGGTGTCCGTTACGTCATCGGTACCGCTAGGGCTGTCGCCAGTAGCAGTCGCACTGTTCGTTACGTTGCCAGCATCCACGTTGGCCTGGGTGATCGTATAGGTCGCCGTTACCGTGCCCGTTGCTCCAGGAGCAAGGGTCGATGGGCTGATCGCAAGGTCCACACTGCCCGTAAGCGTATCGTCGATCCCGATGTCGCTGAGCGTCACGTCCCCGGTGTTCTCAACGCTGAAGGTATAGGTGATCTCATCTCCGAGGCTGGCCCCGGCCGGACCGACGTCCGTCGTGATCAATGCCGTCTTGGTAAGTTCCATCGCAGGGTTCTGCGCGATGCTTACCACGGTCGGGTCGTCCACCGTGTTGCCGTCAAGGTCATCGCCGTCGTCACTGGTATCCGTTATATCGTCAGGGCCGCCCAATGGGCTATCGCCCGTGGCCGTAGCACTGTTGGTTACGTTGCCCGCGTCCACATTGGCCTGTGTAATAATATAGGTCGCCGTTACGGTACCCGTTGCTCCAGGAGCAAGGGTCGATGGGCTGATCGCAAGGTCCACACTGCCCGTAAGCGTATCGTCGATCCCGATGTCGCTGAGCGTCACGTCCCCGGTGTTCTCCACGCTGAAGGTATAGGTGATCTCGTCCCCCACACTCGCACCGGCCGGACCGACGTCCGTCGTGATCAGTGCCGTCTTGGTAAGTTCCATCGCAGGGTTCTGCGCGATGGTTACCACCGTCGGGTCGTCCACCGTGTTGCCGTCGAGGTCGTCGCCGTCGTCACTGGTGTCCGTTACGTCATCGGTACCGCTAGGGCTGTCGCCAGTAGCAGTCGCACTGTTCGTTACGTTGCCAGCATCCACGTTGGCCTGGGTGATCGTATAGGTCGCCGTTACCGTGCCCGTTGCTCCAGGAGCAAGGGTCGATGGGCTGATCGCAAGGTCCACACTGCCCGTAAGCGTATCGTCGATCCCGATGTCGCTGAGCGTCACGTCCCCGGTGTTCTCAACGCTGAAGGTATAGGTGATCTCATCCCCCACACTCGCACCGGCCGGACCGACGTCCGTCGTGATCAATGCCGTCTTGGTCAGTTCCATCGCAGGGTTCTGCGCGATGCTAACCACCGTCGGGTCGTCCACCGTGTTGCCGTCGAGGTCGTCGCCGTCGTCACTGGTGTCCGTTATATCGTCAGGGCCGCCCAATGGACTATCGCCAGTCACCGTAGCACTGTTCGTTACGTTGCCAGCATCCACGTTGGCCTGGGTGATCGTATAGGTCGCCGTTACCGTGCCCGTTGCTCCAGGAGCAAGGGTCGATGGGCTGATCGCAAGGTCCACACTGCCCGTAAGCGTATCGTCGATCCCGATGTCGCTGAGCGTCACGTCCCCGGTGTTCTCAACGCTGAAGGTATAGGTGATCTCATCTCCGAGGCTGGCCCCGGCCGGACCGACGTCCGTCGTGATCAATGCCGTCTTGGTCAGTTCCATCGCAGGGTTCTGCGCGATGCTTACCACGGTCGGGTCGTCCACCGTGTTGCCGTCAAGGTCGTCGCCGTCGTCACTGGTATCCGTTATATCGTCAGGACCGCCCAATGGGCTATCGCCCGTGGCCGTAGCACTGTTGGTTACGTTGCCCGCGTCCACATTGGCCTGTGTAATAATATAGGTCGCCGTTACGGTACCCGTTGCTCCAGGAGCAAGGGTCGATGGGCTGATCGCAAGGTCGACACTGCCCGTAAGCGTATCGTCGATCCCGATGTCGCTGAGCGTCACGTCCCCGGTGTTCTCCACGCTGAAGGTATAGGTGATCTCGTCCCCCACACTCGCACCGGCCGGACCAACGTCCGTCGTGATCAATGCCGTCTTGGTAAGTTCCATCGCAGGGTTCTGCGCGATGCTAACCACCGTCGGGTCGTCCACCGTGTTGCCGTCGAGGTCGTCGCCGTCGTCACTGGTGTCCGTTATATCGTCAGGGCCGCCCAATGGACTATCGCCAGTCACCGTAGCACTGTTCGTTACGTTGCCAGCATCCACGTTGGCCTGGGTGATCGTATAGGTCGCCGTTACCGTGCCCGTTGCTCCAGGAGCAAGGGTCGATGGGCTGATCGCAAGGTCCACACTGCCCGTAAGCGTATCGTCGATCCCGATGTCGCTGAGCGTCACGTCCCCGGTGTTCTCAACGCTGAAGGTATAGGTGATCTCATCTCCGAGGCTGGCCCCGGCCGGACCGACGTCCGTCGTGATCAATGCCGTCTTGGTCAGTTCCATCGCAGGGTTCTGTGCGATGCTAACCACCGTCGGGTCGTCCACCGTGTTGCCGTCAAGGTCGTCGCCGTCGTCACTGGTATCCGTTATATCGTCAGGGCCGCCCAATGGGCTGTCGCCCGTGGCCATTGCACTGTTGGTCACGTTGCCCGCGTCCACGTTGGCCTGTGTAATGGTATAGGTCGCCGTTACGGTACCCGTTGCTCCAGGAGCAAGGGTCGATGGGCTGATCGCCAGGTCCACACTGCCCGTAAGCGTATCGTCGATACCGATGTCGCTGAGCGTCACGTCCCCCGTGTTCTCCACGCTGAAGGTATAGGTGATCTCGTCCCCCACACTCGCACCGGCCGGACCAACGTCCGTCGTGATCAATGCCGTCTTGGTAAGCTCCATCGCAGGGTTCTGCGCGATGCTAACCACCGTCGGGTCGTCCACCGTGTTCCCGTCGAGGTCGTCGCCGTCGTCACTGGTGTCCGTTATATCGTCAGGGCCGCCCAATGGGCTGTCGCCCGTGGCCGTAGCACTGTTCGTTACGTTGCCCGCGTCCACATTGGCCTGTGTAATAATATAGGTCGCCGTTACGGTACCCGTTGCTCCAGGAGCAAGGGTCGATGGGCTGATCGCAAGGTCCACACTGCCCGTAAGCGTATCGTCGATCCCGATGTCGCTGAGCGTCACGTCCCCGGTGTTCTCCACGCTGAAGGTATAGGTGATCTCGTCCCCCACACTCGCACCGGCCGGACCAACGTCCGTCGTGATCAATGCCGTCTTGGTAAGTTCCATCGCAGGGTTCTGCGCGATGGTTACCACCGTCGGGTCGTCCACCGTGTTGCCGTCGAGGTCGTCGCCGTCGTCACTGGTGTCCGTTACGTCATCGGTACCGCTAGGGCTGTCGCCAGTAGCAGTCGCACTGTTCGTTACGTTGCCAGCATCCACGTTGGCCTGGGTGATCGTATAGGTCGCCGTTACCGTGCCCGTTGCTCCAGGAGCAAGGGTCGATGGGCTGATCGCAAGGTCCACACTGCCCGTAAGCGTATCGTCGATCCCGATGTCGCTGAGCGTCACGTCCCCGGTGTTCTCAACGCTGAAGGTATAGGTGATCTCGTCCCCCACACTCGCACCGGCCGGACCAACGTCCGTCGTGATCAATGCCGTCTTGGTAAGTTCCATCGCAGGGTTCTGCGCGATGCTAACCACCGTCGGGTCGTCCACCGTGTTGCCGTCGAGGTCGTCGCCGTCGTCACTGGTGTCCGTTATATCGTCAGGGCCGCCCAATGGACTATCGCCCGTGGCCGTAGCACTGTTGGTTACGTTGCCCGCGTCCACATTGGCCTGTGTAATAATATAGGTCGCCGTTACGGTACCCGTTGCTCCAGGAGCAAGGGTCGATGGGCTGATCGCAAGGTCCACACTGCCCGTAAGCGTATCGTCGATCCCGATGTCGCTGAGCGTCACGTCCCCGGTGTTCTCCACGCTGAAGGTATAGGTGATCTCGTCCCCCACACTCGCACCGGCCGGACCGACGTCCGTCGTGATCAGTGCCGTCTTGGTAAGTTCCATCGCAGGGTTCTGCGCGATGGTTACCACCGTCGGGTCGTCCACCGTGTTGCCGTCGAGGTCGTCGCCGTCGTCACTGGTGTCCGTTATATCGTCAGGACCGCCCAATGGGCTGTCGCCCGTGGCAGTCGCACTGTTGGTCACGTTGCCCGCATCCACGTTGGCCTGCGTAATGGTATAGGTCGCCGTTACGGTACCCGTTGCTCCAGGAGCAAGGGTCGATGGGCTGATCGCAAGGTCGACACTGCCCGTAAGCGCATCGTCAATCGCAATGTCGCTGATGGTCACATCACCTGTGTTCTCTACAGTGAACGTATATGTGATCTCATCGCCCAAGCTAGCACCCGCAGGTGCCACGTCGTTGGTAATGAGTGCCGTCTTGGTCAGTTCCATAGCCGGGTTCTGTGGTATAATGACCACCGTTGGGTCATCTACCGTATTGCCGTCAAGGTCATCGCCATCGTCACTGGTGTCCGTTATATCGTCAGGGCCGCCCAATGGGCTGTCGCCCGTGGCCGTAGCACTGTTCGTTACGTTGCCCGCGTCCACATTGGCCTGTGTAATAATATAGGTCGCCGTTACGGTACCCGTTGCTCCAGGAGCAAGGGTCGATGGGCTGATCGCAAGGTCCACACTGCCCGTAAGCGTATCGTCGATCCCGATGTCGCTGAGCGTCACGTCCCCGGTGTTCTCCACGCTGAAGGTATAGGTGATCTCGTCCCCCACACTCGCACCGGCCGGACCAACGTCCGTCGTGATCAATGCCGTCTTGGTAAGTTCCATCGCAGGGTTCTGCGCGATGCTAACCACCGTCGGGTCGTCCACCGTGTTGCCGTCGAGGTCGTCGCCGTCGTCACTGGTGTCCGTTATATCGTCAGGGCCGCCCAATGGACTATCGCCAGTCACCGTAGCACTGTTCGTTACGTTGCCAGCATCCACGTTGGCCTGGGTGATCGTATAGGTCGCCGTTACCGTGCCCGTTGCTCCAGGAGCAAGGGTCGATGGGCTGATCGCAAGGTCCACACTGCCCGTAAGCGTATCGTCGATCCCGATGTCGCTGAGCGTCACGTCCCCGGTGTTCTCAACGCTGAAGGTATAGGTGATCTCATCTCCGAGGCTGGCCCCGGCCGGACCGACGTCCGTCGTGATCAATGCCGTCTTGGTCAGTTCCATCGCAGGGTTCTGTGCGATGCTAACCACCGTCGGGTCGTCCACCGTGTTGCCGTCAAGGTCGTCGCCGTCGTCACTGGTATCCGTTATATCGTCAGGGCCGCCCAATGGGCTGTCGCCCGTGGCCATTGCACTGTTGGTCACGTTGCCCGCGTCCACGTTGGCCTGTGTAATGGTATAGGTCGCCGTTACGGTACCCGTTGCTCCAGGAGCAAGGGTCGATGGGCTGATCGCCAGGTCCACACTGCCCGTAAGCGTATCGTCGATACCGATGTCGCTGAGCGTCACGTCCCCCGTGTTCTCCACGCTGAAGGTATAGGTGATCTCGTCCCCCACACTCGCACCGGCCGGACCAACGTCCGTCGTGATCAATGCCGTCTTGGTAAGCTCCATCGCAGGGTTCTGCGCGATGCTAACCACCGTCGGGTCGTCCACCGTGTTCCCGTCGAGGTCGTCGCCGTCGTCACTGGTGTCCGTTATATCGTCAGGGCCGCCCAATGGGCTGTCGCCCGTGGCCGTAGCACTGTTCGTTACGTTGCCCGCGTCCACATTGGCCTGTGTAATAATATAGGTCGCCGTTACGGTACCCGTTGCTCCAGGAGCAAGGGTCGATGGGCTGATCGCAAGGTCCACACTGCCCGTAAGCGTATCGTCGATCCCGATGTCGCTGAGCGTCACGTCCCCGGTGTTCTCCACGCTGAAGGTATAGGTGATCTCGTCCCCCACACTCGCACCGGCCGGACCAACGTCCGTCGTGATCAATGCCGTCTTGGTAAGTTCCATCGCAGGGTTCTGCGCGATGGTTACCACCGTCGGGTCGTCCACCGTGTTGCCGTCGAGGTCGTCGCCGTCGTCACTGGTGTCCGTTACGTCATCGGTACCGCTAGGGCTGTCGCCAGTAGCAGTCGCACTGTTCGTTACGTTGCCAGCATCCACGTTGGCCTGGGTGATCGTATAGGTCGCCGTTACCGTGCCCGTTGCTCCAGGAGCAAGGGTCGATGGGCTGATCGCAAGGTCCACACTGCCCGTAAGCGTATCGTCGATCCCGATGTCGCTGAGCGTCACGTCCCCGGTGTTCTCAACGCTGAAGGTATAGGTGATCTCGTCCCCCACACTCGCACCGGCCGGACCAACGTCCGTCGTGATCAATGCCGTCTTGGTAAGTTCCATCGCAGGGTTCTGCGCGATGCTAACCACCGTCGGGTCGTCCACCGTGTTGCCGTCGAGGTCGTCGCCGTCGTCACTGGTGTCCGTTATATCGTCAGGGCCGCCCAATGGACTATCGCCCGTGGCCGTAGCACTGTTGGTTACGTTGCCCGCGTCCACATTGGCCTGTGTAATAATATAGGTCGCCGTTACGGTACCCGTTGCTCCAGGAGCAAGGGTCGATGGGCTGATCGCAAGGTCCACACTGCCCGTAAGCGTATCGTCGATCCCGATGTCGCTGAGCGTCACGTCCCCGGTGTTCTCCACGCTGAAGGTATAGGTGATCTCGTCCCCCACACTCGCACCGGCCGGACCGACGTCCGTCGTGATCAGTGCCGTCTTGGTAAGTTCCATCGCAGGGTTCTGCGCGATGGTTACCACCGTCGGGTCGTCCACCGTGTTGCCGTCGAGGTCGTCGCCGTCGTCACTGGTGTCCGTTACGTCATCGGTACCGCTAGGGCTGTCGCCAGTAGCAGTCGCACTGTTCGTTACGTTGCCAGCATCCACGTTGGCCTGGGTGATCGTATAGGTCGCCGTTACCGTGCCCGTTGCTCCAGGAGCAAGGGTCGATGGGCTGATCGCAAGGTCCACACTGCCCGTAAGCGTATCGTCGATCCCGATGTCGCTGAGCGTCACGTCCCCGGTGTTCTCAACGCTGAAGGTATAGGTGATCTCATCTCCGAGGCTGGCCCCGGCCGGACCGACGTCCGTCGTGATCAATGCCGTCTTGGTCAGTTCCATCGCAGGGTTCTGCGCGATGCTAACCACCGTCGGGTCGTCCACCGTGTTGCCGTCAAGGTCGTCGCCGTCGTCGCTCGTGTCGGTTACATTTACATCTGCTGGACTATCGCCATCAGCTAATACACTATTGCTAAAGCCACCTGCATCTACGGCATCCTGTGCGATAACATAGGTCGCCGTATAGGTCGCTAGCTCGCCAACGCCCAAGATACCCTCTATATTGTCTGAATTTAATGGGTCGAAGGTTGGACCAGTGGTCAGGGTCAACGGATTTCCGTTGGCATCCTCGAAGGTATCGACGATACCCACGCCGTCAAGGATCACATTGCCCGTGTTCGTTACTTCTATGGTATAGGTCACCGTATCGCCCAAACTGGCACCCACGGGAGCTACGTCGTTGGTGATCGCCACAGTCTTCACCGCTTCTATGCTTGGACAGCTAGCAAAGTTTAAAACCAATGGCGTATTTGACACCTCAAAACATGCAGGAGTAGATTGATATCTTACACTTGGTGTATACGTATCTGGAGGTAAATTGTTAAATACATTAGATGTTTGCCATGTCTGGTCATTTGTACCGCTAAGGCTCGTTAAACTATACTCAATAGTACCCCCACCATTATCTGTAGCATCAACGGTAATTGATCCTAAATTAGTAGGGCACGATGGTTGAACTGCAGCCGTAGTTACCTCAATTGAAGGAGGCGGTGTATAAGATAAAGGATCGTATAGAATAAATGCTTTTCCATCTCCACCATCAACACCAGAAGAACCACTTTGTGTAATTCTTATACCTTGTATGGTTGTACCTCTAGGAGAAAAGGCCGTCAACGGATAAATCGCCATAAAAATATTCTGACCAAAATCTGCAACCGCGGTTGTAAATAGATAATCCGCGGATGTCACGGTAACTGCACTGCCAATTAAATTTTGAGAGCCATCCAAAGCTTGAACAGTCAACTGATTATTACCGTTTCTTTCTGTTATTACAACGTATTTATTGGATGAAGATGTAATTGGGGAATTATAAATAAATTCCACAAAATCTGTTGGATCAATCCCATTATCCAATGATAAATAATGTCTAAGATCTCTATTTGCATTTGCTTCAATAAGTGCAGGGTCAAAAATGGCTGGACCATCTGTAATGTCGTTTATAGTTACTGTTTGGTCAACAATAAATTGATTAGCAGCAGCAGGATTGGCAAATTGATAGTTTGTTGCTGATGGTCTAATGATACCTGTGAACAAATTCGGCTGAAAAAATATGTCGACAAAATCTAAAGTTGCAGGAAGTGTTGGATCTGTTGGATTCGAAACACCTATATTAACCTGAGCTGGAGTTATGGGAGCCGATGGATTACTAGGAGCTAGAACGTCTGGACAGGCATCATCACTACATTCAAACGGGGCTTGAAATACAGTTGGATTCTGAAGCCTACAAACAGGCAAATCTGAAAAAGACGCCACTAAGTCTACTGACGAGCCATCAGAACTAAGAACGACATCGACAAAGGTATGTGGAGACGTTAGACCTACTACCGAAACAGAGGCTGTACCATCACCTGATAAATCTAATGTTCCTGTTGCAGGTGCATCTGTAAAGGTAACCGTAATATCTGCAGTAAATGTATCATCGTTAAAATTACTAGGTGTGCCATTATCATTACACGCATCGATATTAGATTCACTTATATCCGTAATTAAACAGGTCGTACAGGCTGAAAAATCAGTTAAATCGGTTACGGCTGAATTTGTGCCTAATGCATAGTTAATACCTGCTTCTGTAACTAAACCGTTACCATCTACCGTCGCAGGATCCACAGCACCAAACTGACCACCATCGCCACCATCTGCAGTGTCACTTGAGTAGGCTTCATTAGCATCTGAACAACCTTCTTCATCACTATCCAAATTTTGGAAATTGAAACTTCCATTATTGAATGTATCAATAGGCGTTAACAATTCTGCTGCATCGTCTGCACCATTGCTATTTATATCTGCGAAACCCGCATCATTTATATCTATTCGGCCATCACTATTTGTGTCTTGGGCTCCGTAACCAGCCTCATCAACATCATAAATACCATCGTTATCACTATCCAAGTCCAAATAATCTGGAATTAAATCACTGTCGGTATCTGTGGGATTTGTCGAAGGGTCATTATCCAGATCTAGATTGGCATCTTCAATACTATCTAAAATACCATCGTTGTCATCATCGATATCTGCGGCATTTAAAACTAAATCAGAATCACAGTCACCTGTTGCCGTTGTATCAGCGCATTGGGCATGCAACTCTAAAGAAGAAATTATTAAGACGAATAAAACAGTGAAAAAATACTTGATAAAGTACGTCATCGAGAATCGGCTAAAGATTTTCATATTATTATATAGTTGGTGTATAATTTAATTTTCACACTAGGCCTAACGAATAGATTTATCTGTTAAAATCAAATGCATTCGTTAGCCTATAAACAAACTTTTAAGTAAAAGTCTAATACTAAAAAACCTTAGTGTTCCTCTTAAAGATCACTAGTCTAAAAAAGTCACCAAATACTTAATGTAAATACTTATCGATAATATAAAAGAAGAGACCAGCTATAAATCAGCTTCAATTTGTGAAAGTAAACTATTGATTTGGGACAACTAAACACAGTAATTTAATATTAATACTATTACTAATTTAAAATGCGGTGTAAAGTAATGAGAGAAATTTTAAAAAAATTAAAAAATCGATGAATTGACAAATTATCCTACCAATATTAAAATAACTGGATTATATGAATATATTTTTAATAATGAATTAAAATACTTTCGATTATTTTAATTTTGCATTTCTTTAAAGAATACTAATGACTTTTAAATCAGAAATTAATAGGCGTCGAACGTTTGGAATTATCTCTCATCCTGATGCTGGTAAGACTACGTTAACCGAAAAATTGTTGCTGTTTGGTGGTGCTATTCAAGAAGCTGGTGCCGTTAAAAGTAACAAGATAAAAAAGGGTGCTACCAGTGACTTTATGGAGATTGAGCGCCAGCGTGGTATATCTGTTGCCACTTCTGTTTTGGCTTTTGAATACAATGGTATTAAGATAAACATTCTCGATACTCCTGGCCACAAAGACTTTGCTGAAGATACCTTTAGGACCTTAACTGCGGTAGATAGCGTTATTGTGGTCATTGATGTTGCCAAGGGTGTTGAGGAGCAAACCGAAAAGCTAGTTGAAGTTTGCCGTATGCGACATATCCCAATGATTGTTTTCATTAATAAATTAGATCGTGAGGGTAAAGATGCTTTTGATCTTTTGGATGAAGTTGAACAAAAGTTGGGCTTAAAAGTAACCCCTCTTAGTTTTCCTATAGGCATGGGCTATGACTTTAAGGGCATCTATAATATTTGGGAAAAGAATGTCAACTTGTTTCAAGGAGACAGCAAGCAACATATAGATGATACGGTCGAAATTTCTGATTTAAATTCAAAAGAACTTGATGAATTAGTAGGAGAGCATTCAGCACAAACTCTTAGAGATGAAATTGAATTGGTGGATGGTATATATCCTGAATTTAATAAGGAAGCATACCTACAGGGTGAGTTGCAACCTGTATTCTTTGGTTCGGCTTTGAATAACTTTGGGGTAAGGGAACTTCTGGACTGTTTCATTGAAATTGCGCCTAAACCAAGGCCTAAACAAAGTGATGAACGCCTAGTAGACCCTGAGGAAGAAAAGTTTACAGGGTTTGTATTTAAAATCCATGCTAATATGGATCCCAATCATCGCAACCGATTGGCTTTTGTTAAAATAGTATCCGGAGAATTTAAGAGAAATACTCCTTACCTCCATGTAAGGCATAATAAAAAATTTAAATTCTCTAGTCCAAATGCTTTTTTCGCTGAAAAAAAGGAAATTGTGGATGTTTCATATCCTGGTGACATTGTTGGACTACAGGATACGGGAAACTTTAAGATTGGTGATACTTTAACCGAAGGAGAAATCCTTAATTATAGGGGTATTCCGAGCTTTTCACCTGAGCATTTTAGATATATCAATAATGCCGATCCAATGAAAGCCAAACAATTGTATAAAGGTATTGACCAATTAATGGATGAGGGTGTGGCACAACTTTTTACCTTAGATTATAATGGAAGAAAAGTGATCGGAACTGTTGGTGCGCTTCAGTATGAAGTGATTCAATATCGACTTGAACACGAATATGGTGCTAAGTGTACTTATGAAAATCTCAATGTCCACAAAGCATGCTGGATACAGACCGATGACGAAAAAAGTGATGAATTTAAAGAGTTCTTAAGGGTAAAACAGCGCTATTTAGCGAGAGACAAACAAAATCAACTAGTTTTTCTAGCTGATTCATTGTTTTCACTTCAAATGTCCCAACAAAAATATCCTAGTATAACCTTCCATATGACCTCTGAATTTGAATAAAATCTGTGTGCATTTCATCGAATAGGGACTAAAAATAGTGTATTTTGTCGATGATATTTGATTTTTATCGATATTTTATGTATTCTTGATCGTGTAATATCTAACTTAATTTAGAGATTAACCCCAAACTAATCTACTTATTATGGATGTAAATGCAAACGTTTTCAGTAATGAAGATATTACTGTAACCTACGAACCTCGTTGTTGCGTAAATGCTGGTATTTGCGCCAAACAGCTCTCAGATGTTTTCAGAAATTCTGTAATTCCATGGATTGATTTAGATGGTGCTAATACTGACGCCATTATAAATCAAATCAAAAAATGCCCTTCGGGTGCATTGAAGTTTCACCTTAACCAAAAGGATGTCGCCTAATGATTAGGCTCTGAACCTTTAAAAATAAAAACCCTTTGAGATCAATCAAAGGGTTTCTTGTTTTATGCTTGTCCGGTAGGACCGAAATTTAATCCGACTTCGCTAAAGCTACGATCGGATAAGAGGTATTGGAGGTTGCTGCATATAAACATGTCGAGCAACCTTTTGCAAATAGTTACATCTAACAACCATTTTATCTTAAGCCTGTCCGGTAGGACCGAAATTCAGAGGTATTGGAGGTTGCTCGTAATCCTTGATTTCCCCATGTGCTTTTTCAAAACGATGCACATTGTCGCCTAAAGCCTTTAGTAAGCGTTTAGCATGTTGCGGTGTTAATATAATTCTGGATTTGACCTTACTTTTTGGGGTACCAGGCATAATGCTCACAAAGTCTACCACAAATTCTGAGACCGAATGATTTATAATTGCCAAATTAGAGTATATGCCTTCGGCTACTTTTTCATCTAACTCTATATTAATCTGTCCTTTTTTTGGAGTGTTTTTTTCGTCTGCCATAATATAAATAATGTTATTATTAAAAGTTTAAAAGCCTCCATACATTAGTTTGTATGAAGGCTTTGTTTATTAGATTCCTGCCTTCGCAGGAATGACAAAAATTCTAGTTGAAGTTCATTTCTTCCTTAGCTTTCATCATTTCATCAAACTCTTCCTTAGAACCTACAATGATGTTATCATATTCTCTCACACCAGTACCTGCTGGTATTCTATGTCCTACAATAACATTTTCTTTAAGTCCTTCAAGTGTATCCACTTTACCATTTACGGCAGCTTCATTAAGCACTTTCGTTGTCTCTTGGAACGATGCTGCTGAGATAAATGACTTCGTTTGTAACGACGCTCTTGTAATACCTTGCAAGATTGGTGTTGCCGTTGCTGGTTTTGCATCTCTAGCTGTCACCAAATTTTTGTCTTCTCTTCTTAGTACTGAGTTCTCATCTCTTAGTTGTCTCACGGAAACAATTTGTCCTGACTGTAAATTCTCTGAATCACCAGCATCTTCTACGACTTTCATTCCGAAAATTTTATCATTCTCCTCTATGAAGTCCGACTTGTGAACCAATTGGTTTTCTAAGAAAATCGTATCACCAGAATCCATAATCTTAACCTTACGCATCATCTGTCTCACAACAACTTCAAAGTGTTTATCGTTAATCTTCACACCTTGTAAACGATAAACTTCTTGTACTTCATTTACTAAATATTGTTGTACTGCAGAAGGCCCTTTGATATTAAGAATATCATTAGGTGTTATTGAACCATCAGATAATGGCATACCCGCTTTTACATAATCGTTTTCTTGTACAAGAATCTGATTAGATAGCTTCACTAGGTATTTCTTAACCTCACCTAATTTGGACTCGATGATAATTTCACGGTTACCACGCTTAATCTTACCGAATGATACCACACCATCAATCTCACTAACGACAGCTGGATTGGAAGGATTACGTGCTTCAAACAGCTCAGTTACACGTGGAAGACCACCTGTAATATCACCAGCTTTAGCTGATTTACGAGGAATCTTCACTAAGATCTTGCCGATTTCGATTTTCTCTCCATCGTCAATCATGATGTGAGCACCTACTGGTAAATTGTAAGAACGAATGGTTTCTCCTTTAGAATCTTCAATCAATAATGTTGGAATTAACTTCTTGTTTCTTGATTCTGAAATTACTTTTTCTTGGAAACCTGTTTGTTCATCTATTTCTACTTGGTAGGTCACCCCTTGTTCAATATTTTCATACTTTACTTTACCAGCAAATTCTGAAATAATGACACCATTATATGGATCCCATTGACAAATAACATCACCTTTCTTAACCTTAGCTCCTGGCTTTACAAAGACATGAGAGCCATAAGGAATATTGTTCGTACTTAAAACGATACCTGTTTTAGCATCAACTAATTTTAATTCTGAAGTTCTCGAAATCACAACATCTACTTCATTACCTTCGTTATCCGTAGATTTAACCGTTTTAAGATCTTCAATTTCAGCAATACCGTCAAACTTAACCGTCAATTTGTTCTCTTCGGAAATGTTACCTGCAATACCTCCTACGTGGAATGTACGTAAGGTTAGCTGTGTTCCAGGCTCTCCAATAGATTGGGCAGCAACTACACCTACAGCTTCACCTCTTTGAACCATTTTACCGGTCGCTAGATTACGTCCATAACACTTCACACAGATACCCTTTTTGGCCTCACAAGTTAGTGGGGAACGCACTTCTATAGATTCGATCGCAGAATCGCCAATTTGTTTTGCAATAGCATCATCAATATGTCCGCCTGCTTCAACAATCAACTCTTCTGTATGTGGATCATAAACATCATTTAGTGAAGTTCTACCCACAATTCTAGACTCTAATTTTTCTACAATCTCTTCATTCTTCTTAAGTGCAGAAACTTCTATTCCTCGTAATGTACCACAATCTTCTTCGTAAACAATAACATCTTGTGACACATCTACCAAACGACGAGTTAAGTAACCCGCATCGGCCGTTTTAAGAGCCGTATCCGCAAGACCCTTACGTGCACCGTGCGTTGAAATAAAGTATTCTAAAATTGAAAGTCCCTCCTTAAAGTTTGATAAAATTGGGTTTTCAATAATCTCACCACCACCTGCATTAGATTTTTTAGGCTTAGCCATCAAACCACGCATACCAGTTAACTGACGAATCTGTTCTTTAGATCCACGAGCACCAGAATCTAACATCATAAATACCGAGTTAAATCCTTGCTGGTCTTCACGAATACGCTTCATAGATAATTCTGTCAATTCTGCATTGGTCGATGTCCAGATATCAATGACTTGGTTGTAACGCTCATTATTCGTAATAAGTCCCATATTATAGTTACCCATAATACCATCTACCTTTTTATTGGCAGCGTCTATCATTCCGTGTTTTTCTTCAGGGATAATGATATCACCCAAACTAAATGACAAGCCACCTTGGAATGCGAACTTATAACCTAAAGTCTTGATCTCATCTAAAAACTCTGCTGTTTCAGGAACTGAGGTTACTTTAAGTATCTTACCAATAATATCTCTCAAGGATTTTTTGGTCAATACCTCATTGACGTAACCTGCTCGTTCTGGTACTTTTTCATTGAAAAGTACACGTCCAACGGTCGTTTCTATAATTTGAGTCGTTAACTCACCTGCTTCATTAAAGTCCTTGGTTCTTACTTTTATACCCGCATTAAGGTCAACTTTCTTCTCATTGTAAGCAATGGTAACTTCTTCAGGGGAATAGAAAGTAAGACCCTCACCTTTAACGGTATACTCATTATCTGTTTTACGCAACTTGGTCATATAATATAGACCGAGTACCATATCTTGAGAAGGAACGGTTACTGGAGATCCATTGGCAGGGTTCAGAATATTATGAGATGCCAACATTAATAGTTGTGCTTCTAATATAGCTTCTGGTCCTAATGGTAAATGCACCGCCATTTGGTCACCGTCGAAATCGGCATTAAAGGCCGTACACACTAATGGGTGTAACTGTATCGCTTTACCTTCAATCAATTTAGGTTGGAACGCCTGAATACCAAGTCGGTGTAACGTAGGAGCACGGTTGAGTAATACTGGATGTCCTTTTAGAACATTCTCTAAGATATCCCAAACTACAGGCTCTTTTCTATCAATAATTTTCTTGGCGGATTTTACAGTCTTAACAATACCTCTTTCAATTAATTTTCTAATGATGAAAGGCTTGTAAAGTTCTGCTGCCATATTCTTTGGCAATCCACATTCGAATAGCTTTAATTCTGGTCCAACGACAATTACTGAACGTGCTGAATAATCCACACGCTTACCTAGTAAGTTTTGACGGAAACGACCTTGCTTACCTTTAAGCGAATCTGAAAGTGATTTTAATGGTCTATTAGAATCCGTTTTTACTGCCGATGACTTACGTGTATTATCAAACAAGGAATCAACAGATTCTTGTAACATACGTTTTTCATTACGTAGAATCACTTCAGGAGCTTTGATCTCCACCAATCGCTTTAAACGGTTATTACGGATAATTACACGACGGTATAGATCATTTAAATCTGAAGTAGCGAAACGTCCACCATCTAACGGCACTAATGGTCTCAATTCTGGTGGAATTACAGGAATCGCCTTCATGATCATCCATTCTGGCTTATTCTCTCTGTTTTCGTTCGATTCTCTAAAGGCTTCAACTACTTGTAAACGCTTTAAAGCCTCTGTTTTACGCTGCTTAGACGTTTCATTGTTAGCACTGTGTCTTAAATCGTATGACAACTGATCTAAATCGATTCTGGCTAACAAATCGATAAGACACTCAGCACCCATCTTAGCGATGAACTTATTTGGATCAGTATCTTCTAAATATTGGTTTTCTTGTGGAAGCGATTCTAAAATATTTAGGTATTCTTCTTCTGTTAAGAAATCCATTTTTTGAACGGGCTCACCTTCGGCATTTAAGGCATTACCTGGTTGAATCACCACATAACGCTCATAGTAAATGATCATATCTAATTTCTTAGATGGTAATCCGAGCAAGTAACCTATTTTATTTGGTAATGAACGGAAATACCAAATATGTGCTACAGGCACTACTAGATTAATGTGCCCTACGCGATCTCTACGTACTTTCTTTTCTGTAACTTCAACACCACAACGGTCACAAACAATACCTTTGTAACGTATTCTTTTATATTTACCACAAGCACATTCGTAATCCTTAACAGGTCCAAAAATACGCTCACAGAACAAACCATCCCGCTCTGGTTTGTGGGTTCGATAATTAATAGTTTCTGGCTTTAATACTTCGCCTCTTGACGCTGCTAAAACAGACTCAGGTGACGCTAAACCGATTGAAATTTTATTAAACTTCAGTACTGTATTCTTATCTTGTTTTCTTGCCATTTCTTTTTATAGTATTCGATGTTCAGTGTTCAGTGCGCAGTGCCTACTGCCAACTGTTTACTGGTAACTATTTTATTATTCTTCTAATCTAATATCTAATCCTAAACCTTTCAATTCGTGCATAAGTACGTTGAACGATTCTGGTAGTCCTGGTTCTGGCATTGGCTCACCCTTAACGATTGCTTCGTAAGTCTTAGCTCTACCAATAACATCATCTGATTTTACAGTTAAGATTTCACGCAGTGTACTTGACGCTCCATAAGCCTCGAGTGCCCAAACCTCCATCTCACCAAAACGCTGACCACCAAACTGTGCTTTACCACCTAATGGTTGTTGTGTAATCAGTGAGTAAGGTCCGATAGAACGCGCGTGCATCTTATCATCGATCATATGACCAAGCTTAATCATATAGATCACACCAACTGTTGCTGGTTGGTCAAAGCGATCACCGGTTCCACCATCATACAAATAGGTATGACCAAATCTAGGAATGCCTGCTTCATCAGTGTAAGCATTAATTTGATCTAATGTCGCACCGTCAAAAATTGGTGTTGCATAAGTCTTTCCTAAATCTTTTCCAGCCCAACCTAATACGGTTTCGTAAATCTGTCCGATGTTCATACGAGAAGGTACACCAAGTGGGTTCAATACGATATCTACAGGTGTTCCATCCTCTAGGAATGGCATATCCTCTTGACGAACAATACGTGCCACAATACCTTTGTTACCGTGACGACCTGCCATCTTATCCCCAACTTTCAGCTTACGTTTCTTAGCGATGTAAACCTTAGCCAGTTTGATAATTCCCGCTGGTAATTCGTCACCAACAGAAATCGTAAACTTCTCGCGTCTTAAAGACCCTTGAAGATCATTTTCTTTAATCTTATAGTTGTGAATTAAATCGGCAACAAGCTCATTTGTATGATCATCTGTTGTCCATTTACCTGAAGTTAAATGTGTATAATCATCTACAGCATTTAACATCTTCAAGGTGTATTTCTTACCTCTTGGGATAATCTCTTCACCTAAATCATTGTAAATACCTTGAGCAGTTTTACCATTTACGATAGCAAATAGTTTTTCAACCAAGATATTCTTAAGATCATCAAAACGGTTGTCATAAGCATTTTCTAATGCTTCGATATCTTCCTTATCTTGAGCTCTCTTACGCTTATCTTTTACGGCTCTTGCGAATAATTTTTTATCGATAACAACACCGTTTAACGATGGCGAAGCCTTTAATGATGCATCTTTTACATCTCCAGCCTTATCACCGAAGATCGCACGTAAAAGCTTTTCTTCTGGTGTTGGGTCCGATTCACCTTTTGGTGTAATCTTACCTATTAAGATATCTCCTGGTTTGATTTCAGCACCAATTCGGATCATACCGTTTTCATCAAGGTCTTTAGTCGCCTCTTCAGAAACATTTGGTATGTCATTTGTCAATTCTTCATTACCAAGTTTTGTATCTCTTACTTCTAATGAATACTCATCAATATGAATAGATGTAAAGATATCATCTCTTACAACTTTTTCTGAGATTACAATAGCATCCTCGAAGTTGTAACCTTTCCAAGGCATAAAGGCTACTTTCATATTTCTACCTAAGGCCAACTCACCATTTTGTGTTGCATAACCTTCACAAAGTACTTGTCCTTTGATTACCTTATCACCTTTTTGAACGATTGGTTTTAGGTTGATAGACGTACCTTGATTGGTCTTTCTAAATTTCACTAATGGATATTCCTTCACATCGCTATCAAAGCTTACCATAGCTTCTTCCTCGGTACGCTCGTATTTAATCACGATTTTATCCGCATCTACATACTCTACAATACCTTCACCTTCTGCATTGATCAATACTCTTGAATCTGACGCTACTTGTCTTTCTAGACCTGTACCAACTATTGGTGCTTCTGGTCTTAACAATGGAACAGCCTGACGCATCATGTTAGATCCCATCAATGCACGGTTCGCATCATCATGCTCCAAGAAAGGAATTAATGATGCAGAAATCGATGCAATCTGATTAGGTGCCACATCCGTATAGTTGACGTTTATTGGTTCAATCACAGGGAAATCGCCTTCTTGACGTGCAATGACCTTGTCATGAGTTATCTTACCAGCATCATCAACTTCAACAGTAGCTTGAGCAATCATTTGCTCCTCTTCTTCTTCTGCACTCAGGTACGTCGGTGCATTTTTAATATCAACAACACCTTCTTCAACTTTTCTATATGGTGTTTCAATGAATCCCATTGAATTGACCTTAGCATAGACTGAAAGTGAAGAAATTAATCCAATATTCGGTCCTTCTGGTGTTTCGATTGGACATAGACGGCCATAATGCGTATAGTGAACATCACGAACTTCGAAACCTGCTCTTTCTCTCGATAAACCACCAGGTCCTAAGGCCGATAAACGACGTTTATGCGTAATCTCTGCTAATGGATTGGTTTGATCCATAAATTGAGATAGCTGGTTGGTTCCAAAGAATGAATTGATTACTGAAGACAAGGTCTTAGCATTAATCAAATCGATTGGCGTGAATACCTCATTGTCACGAACGTTCATACGCTCACGAATGGTACGAGCCATACGCGCTAAACCAACACCAAACTGAGATGATAATTGTTCACCAACTGTACGTACACGACGGTTAGATAAGTGATCGATATCATCAATCTCTGCCTTAGAATTGATTAACTCAATTAAATATTTAATGATGGTTATGATATCTTCTTTGGTAAGTACTTGCTTATCCATTCCGATATCCAACCCTAATTTTTTATTCATTCTGTATCGACCTACTTCACCTAGAGAGTAACGTTGGTCTGAGAAGAATAACTTGTCAATAATACCACGTGCTGTTTCCTCATCAGGTGGTTCAGCATTACGCAATTGACGATAGATATGTTCAACAGCTTCCTTTTCAGAGTTTGTTGGATCTTTTTGTAATGTATTATGAATAATCGCATAATCGCCTTGCTGTGCACTTTCTTTGTGTAAAAGAATGGTTTTTACTTCAGCTTCAAGGATTTCTTCGATATTGTCTTTATCAACAATCGTATCACGATCTAAAACAATCTCATTACGCTCAATAGATACTACTTCACCTGTATCTTCATCCACGAAATCTTCATGCCATGTGTTAAGTACACGTGCTGCTAACTTACGACCGATAACTTTCTTTAATCCGGTTTTAGAAACTTTTACCTCTTCTGCAAGGTCGAAAATCTCTAAAATGTCCTTATCACGTTCGAAACCAATGGCACGGAACAATGTCGTCACTGGTAACTTTTTCTTTCTATCAATGTAAGCGTACATAACGCTATTGATATCTGTAGCAAATTCTATCCAAGAACCTTTGAAAGGAATAACTCTTGCTGAGTATAATTTGGTTCCATTAGCATGGAAAGACTGGCTAAAGAATACACCAGGTGATCTGTGTAACTGTGATACTACAACACGCTCTGCACCATTGATACAAAACGTTCCACTAGGTGTCATATATGGGATTGTACCTAAATATACATCCTGAACGATAGTTTCAAAATCTTCGTGCTCTGGATCGGTACAGTATAATTTTAATCTTGCTTTTAAGGGTACGCTATAAGTCAATCCTCTTTCAATACATTCTTCAATAGTATATCTTGGTGGATCGATGAAATAGTCTAAAAATTCTAACACGAATTGATTTCGTGTATCTGTAATTGGAAAATTCTCCATGAAGGTGTTATATAAACCTTCGTTTCCTCTTTCTTCTGATTTTGTTTCTAATTGGAAAAAATCCTGGAAGGATTTTATTTGGATATCCAAAAAGTCTGGGTAATCTGTTCTATTTACAATAGAAGAGAAATTAATTCTTTCAGCCTTATTTGCTTGCATTGATGAACGAGATTTTTATTAAAAAAACTAAAATATGTATATAACGTTTATATACACAAAAGGGTTTAGGTCTCAGAGAACTACTCCAGACCTAAACCATATGTTGTAGGTTAAGCTGAGCTTACTTAAGCTCAACCTCAGCTCCAGCTTCTTCTAAAGAAGATTTTAAGCCTTCAGCCTCATCTTTAGATACACCCTCTTTAATAGCACTTGGTGCATCATCTACTAAACCTTTAGCATCTTTTAATCCTAAACCAGTTAATTCCTTAACTAATTTTACAACTGCTAGCTTAGAAGCACCTGCAGCTTTTAGGATTACGTCGAATTCAGTTTGCTCTTCTGCAGCGTCTCCACCAGCAGCAGCTCCACCAGCAGCAACAGCTACAGCTGCAGCAGCAGGCTCAATACCGTACTCGTCTTTTAATATAGTTGCTAATTCGTTAACTTCCTTTACAGTTAAGTTAACTAATTGTTCTGCGAAATCTTTTAAATCTGCCATTTTTCTATTGTTTTAATGTGTGTGTTTTTATATAATTTTCTAAGTGTGTAATTTGTTGATTATCCTTCTCTTTCAGATAATGTTTTTACGATACCAGCTATGGTTCCTCCACCAGACTTAAGTGCAGAAATAACATTCTTAGCAGGAGATTGTAACAATGTAATTATCTCTCCAAGAAGTTCTTCCTTAGACTTAATATCTACTAAGGTGTCTAATAAATCATCGCCAATGTAAATTGCCTCTTCAATGAAAGCTCCTTTTAATAAAGGTCTTTCAGATTTTTTACGAAACTCTTTGATGACTTTGGCCGGCGCGTTACCTGTTTCAGAATACATAACTGATGTATTACCCTTTAAAGTTGTTGGTAAATCACCGAAATCCTTATCCGATGCTTCCATCGCTTTCTCTAAAAGAGTATTCTTTACAACTGCTAACTTAATGTTAGACTTGAAACACGCTCTTCTTAAATTTGAAGTTGTCGCTGCATCTAATCCAGAAATATCTGTTAAATAGATATTGGTATTATCTGCTAACTGAGCAGTCAACTCTTCAATTACTACGGATTTTTCTTCTCTTGTCATAATGTTCTAAGTTTAACTACTATCCTATTTTAGTGTCTATTGCAATACTTGGACTCATGGTACTCGACATGTAAATACTCTTCATGTACGTACCTTTAGCTGCTGTAGGCTTTAGTTTCATTAAAGTTGTTAACAGTTCGTTTGCGTTACCTACCAATTTTTCAGCGCTAAATGACGCTTTACCAATTGGTGCATGAACAATACCTGTTTTATCTACTTTAAAATCTATTTTACCTGCTTTTACTTCACTTACAGCTTTACCTATATCCATAGTCACTGTTCCTGTTTTAGGGTTTGGCATAAGACCTCTTGGTCCTAAAATCCTACCTAATGGTCCCAACTTACCCATAACGCTTGGCATGGTGACGATAACGTCAACATCTGTCCAACCGTCTTTAATTTTCTGTAAGTATTCATCTAATCCCACATAATCTGCACCAGCTTCTTTAGCTTCTGCTTCTTTATCCGGAGTTACTAATGCAAGAACCTTCATATCTTTACCTGTACCGTGTGGTAAGGAAACTACACCACGAACCATTTGATTGGCTTTACGTGGATCTACACCTAATCTTACTGCTAAATCTACTGAAGCATCAAACTTAGTGTATGTGATTTCTTTTAGTAAAGCTGAAGCTTCTTCTAAAGAGTAAAGTTTATTTCTGTCAACTTTAGCTCTTGCTTCTTTTTGCTTCTTTGTTAATCTTGCCATTTCTAAAAATTTAGTTTGGAGCTTCACCTCCTTTAACAGTGATACCCATCGATCTTGCTGTTCCAGCTACCATTTTCATAGCTGAACCGATTTCAAATGCATTTAAATCTTGCATTTTGTCTTCAGCAATTGCTCTAACTTGATCCCAAGTTACTTTTGCTACTTTACGTCGGTTAGGTTCTCCTGATCCTTTCTTTACTTTGGCCGCTTCTAATAATTGCACTGCTGCTGGTGGTGTTTTGATTACAAATTCAAAAGATTTGTCTTTGTAAACAGAGATCACAACAGGTAAAACCTTACCTGCTTTATCTTGGGTTCTCGCATTAAACTGCTTACAGAACTCCATGATATTAACTCCAGCGGCACCTAAAGCGGGTCCAACCGGTGGCGATGGATTCGCAGCACCTCCCCGAACTTGTAACTTAACTACTTTGTCTAGTTCTTTTGCCATTTTTCAAAATTTAGTGCGTTTTTCTATTTTGGAAGCTTAGATTAACGCTATCTTAATTGTAACAATTATTATAATTTTTCAACTTGCATATAGCTGAGCTCCAATGGCGTCTTTCTTCCGAAAATCTTAACCATTACCTCTAGCTTACGCTTTTCTTCAAATATTTTTTCGATAGTCCCATCAAAACCGTTGAACGGTCCATCGATCACTTTTACGGTTTCTCCTTTGGTAAATGGAATAGCAATGTTAGCATCTGCTTCTATAGCCAATTCATCTACTTTACCTAACATTCTGTTGACTTCAGATGGTCTTAAAGGTACGGGATCTCCTCCTTTCGTTTCGCCTAAAAATCCAATTACGTTGGTAATAGATTTTATAATATGAGGGATTTCACCGCTCAAATTGGCTTGTATCATAATGTAGCCTGGAAAATAAACTTTCTCTTTGTTTATTTTCTTTCCATTACGTATTTGAATTACTTTTTCTGTAGGTACTAAAACCTGATCTACATAATCTTCTAGACCTAATCTAGAGATTTCATTTTCTATATAGGTCTTGATTTTATTTTCCTGACCACTTACCGCTCTAACAACATACCACTTTTTATCTGACATCTTCTTTTCTGAATATTTGTTAGCTTAATAAATCAAAATACACCTTCACTGCTCTACTAAATACAGTGTCCACTCCCCAAATAGCAAGAGAAAAAATAATTGAAAACACTGCTACGAGAACAGTTAATCGTTGAGCTTCTGGCCAAGGTGTCCAAGACACATGGTTTTTTAACTCTTCGAACGATTCTTTAATATATGTTATTAATCCTGCCATTTGATTCTAATTTTTAGGTCCTTTATCAACCTGTTCTAATTATTGCACGGGTTGCGAGACTCCCCTCGACTGCCTGTCCGCCGAACAAGTCTTTGGAAGGCGCGGCGCTCGGGATAAACTTCTCGTTTAGCAATTCTTTGCTTTGCACGGGTTGCGAGACTCGAACTCACGACACCTGGTTTTGGAGACCAGTGCTCTACCAACTGAGCTAAACCCGTATTCTTTGAAAAATCTACCTTAATCAAAGGAATCACTTTTCAAATCGACTTTACCATATATTTTACGCTCAGTTCTGAGCTCACGCCTGCAGCGTGACAGGTAAACCCGTAAACAACAATCAAGGCATCCCGAAATATCGGGACACCTTCAATTGCTTATTTAATTGTTTTGTTTAGTCTAAAATTTCAGTTACCTGACCTGCACCAACTGTTCTACCACCTTCACGGATAGCGAAACGTAAACCTACGTTCATTGCAATTGGCTGAATCAAGTCTACAGTAATTGTCAAGTTATCACCTGGCATTACCATTTCAACACCATCTGGAAGAGAAATATTTCCAGTTACATCAGTTGTACGTACATAGAACTGTGGACGGTAGTTGTTGTGGAATGGTGTGTGACGACCACCTTCTTCTTTCTTAAGGATATAAACCTCAGCTTTGAATTTTTGATGAGGAGTTACCGAACCTGGCTTAGTGATTACCATACCTCTAGAGATTTGAGTTTTCTCAATACCTCTTAATAAGATACCAGCGTTATCACCGGCTTCACCTCTATCCAAGATTTGACGGAACATTTCGATACCAGTAATAGTAGATGTTAATTTCTCAGCACCCATACCAATAATCTCAACAGGATCACCTGTGTTAGCTACACCAGTCTCAATACGACCAGTTGCCACTGTACCACGACCAGTAATTGAGAATACGTCTTCGATAGGCATTAAGAAAGGCTTATCCATATCACGCACTGGCTCTTCAATCCATTCGTCAACATTCTTCATTAATTCTAATACGGTATCTACCCATTTTTGCTCACCATTAAGTGCTCCTAAAGCTGAACCAGCAATAACAGGACCATTATCACCATCGTACTCGTAGAATGATAATAAATCTCTTATTTCCATCTCAACTAATTCTAAAAGCTCTTCATCATCAACCATATCCACTTTGTTCATGAATACAACGATACGTGGAATACCTACCTGACGACCTAATAAGATGTGCTCACGAGTTTGTGGCATAGGACCATCCGTTGCAGCAACAACTAAGATAGCACCATCCATTTGAGCAGCACCAGTTACCATGTTCTTTACATAATCCGCGTGACCTGGACAGTCAACGTGTGCATAGTGACGGTTTGCTGTTTGATATTCTACGTGAGATGTATTAATTGTAATACCTCTTTCTTTTTCTTCTGGTGCATTATCGATTTGATCGAAATCCTTAGCTTCAGATAAACCTGCATCAGCTAATACTTTAGTAATAGCAGCAGTTAAAGTTGTTTTACCGTGATCTACGTGTCCAATAGTACCAATATTTAAGTGTGGTTTTGAACGATCAAAAGTTGCCTTTGCCATGTTTAATTTATTTAATCTTATTTAATATTAGTGTTCAATTTTATTCTAATGTCCTTAGAACAAAGAGCCAACGACGAGATTTGAACTCGTGACCTCTTCCTTACCAAGGAAACGCTCTACCCCTGAGCTACGCCGGCAGTTCATTTACGATTGCCGATTTAATGATTCACGATTCGAAAATCGCATATCGTAACTCGTAAATTTCGAGCGGGAGACCGGGTTTGCTTCGACTACGCTCAGCATAAACTTCTCACCCTGCCCTTATTGACCTTTAAACAAATCACTTTTAACAGTAACTTGTCATATCAATGAACTTCTTGGAGCGGGAGACCGGGTTCGAACCGGCGACATTCAGCTTGGAAGGCTGACGCTCTACCAACTGAGCTACTCCCGCATTTGTAATTAAGTCTTCTTAATTAATGGTTTTCAATATTTCAAAGTTTTGGATTACCTCACTACGCCAAGTCCTCATATTTCTGATAAATGAGGATTACCTCACTACGTTCAGTGATCCTTGAAGGGAGACCCTTCAAATAAAATTTCAAAACGCATTTTCACAAAAGCGAGCTTTTGACAACTGCTTGTTTGAAATTTTATGTGGGGAGAGCAGGATTCGAACCTGCGAAGTTAAAAAACAACAGAGTTACAGTCTGTCCTCGTTGGCCGCTTGAGTATCTCCCCAAAAATTTTCAAATAACATACTCAAACTACTAGTCTGAGATTCCTGCCTTCACAGGAATTTAGAGCCGATAGAGGGACTCCCTTCGACCAAGCTCAGGATAAACTTCTCGTCCCAAAACCCGTTAGATTTTTATTAGAAATCTTAGGGGTTTTCCTGATGCACTTTTCAAAATTTCAAGAGCCGATAGAGGGACTCGAACCCACGACCTGCTGATTACAAATCAGCTGCTCTAGCCAGCTGAGCTATATCGGCTTTTTTGTTCCTTTTTTATGCCAAATTTTGACCATAAAAAAGCCCGCTATTTCTAACGGACTGCAAATGTAGTGTTTTATTTTTTTATTCAAAACATTTTTGAAAAATTTTTAAGCCTTAGCTCGTGCTCTTAATTTTTGTTTTCGTTTTTTAATTTGCCTTTCTAAAGATGCTATAGCAATATCGGCTCCTTCTTCGAATGTTTTACACTGTTTTTTTACCACAAAACTATCGCCTGGCACAAGCACTTTGGCTTCAAAAACTTTGTTTTCTTTATCGCTGGTGTTTTCAACTTTCAAATAAACATTAGACTGAATTATCTTATCGTAAAACAAATCTAATTTATCCATTCTCTTTTGAATGAAATCTATCAACTTTCTGTCTGCTGTGAAATTAACGGATTGGGTGTTTACTTTCATACGTTGCTTTTTAGGTTAAACAATTGTACTGAAAAAACTTCAGTACTCTAATTTGGTTGTTAAGGCTAGTTCTTAACCTCTATTTCTCGGATGTGATTTAGCATACACCTTTTTTAATTCCGCTATACTATTGTGTGTGTATACTTGAGTTGCTGCTAAACTGGTATGTCCAAGAAGTTCTTTTACTGCATTTAAGTCGGCCCCTTCATTTAATAGATGAGTCGCAAATGAGTGCCTCAATACATGTGGACTACATTTTGCCTTTGAAGATGCTTCACTAAAATACTTATTTATTATTCGGTAAACAAGCATTTCGTAAATTTTTAAACCCTTTTTTGTTAAAAATAAAAATTCTTCGTCCTTAATTATTGGTAACTGCTTCCTGTAGTCTAGATAGCTGCCTAGAGCGGTAATTAATGTATCGATAAGTGGTAAATAACGTTCTTTATTTCGCTTGCCGAGAACTTTAATCTGTTTGCTATTGAGATCGAGATCAGAAATTTTTATGTTCACCAGCTCGATTCGTCTTACTCCAGTCGCATAGAACAACTCAATAATGAGTTGGTCTCTTGCACTTTCAAAATCATTGACTTCAATAGCATTTTCCAGGACCTGTTTTAGTTCTTGCTCGGAAAAAGGGAGTTGCACTTTCTTACCCATTTTAAGGGCTTTATGGCGTCTTAACGGATTAACTTCTATTTGTTGTGTCTTCTGTAAGAACTTATAATAAGAATTGAGCGAGGATATTTTCCTGTTTATCGTTCTATTAGAAATACCGCTGTTTACTAGTTCAACAATCCATTGCCTAATTTCGGAATAGTTGATATGAGATATAGGCTCTGAATCGTGCTGTTCTTTGAGAAACTCCTGAAACATCTCTAAATCTCTAATATAGGCCAAAACCGTATGCTTAGAATAATTCTTTTCTAACAACAAGTAATCTGAAAAGGCCTGTAAACTCATATCTATCTTTACATATTAAATATAAGGCTTTAGATTGAATTATATAATGGAAAACAAAAAAACCTGCTTAAAGCAGGATTTCAAAATGATTCAATAAACTTTCTGAAATTCAATTTATGTTGCAGGCTTGTAGTCCTTACCATCGATTACGATTTTAGCGATAATTTCCCTAAGAATTTCAGAGGTACCACCACCTATTGGTCCAAGACGGCTATCCCTTAAGAGCCTTGCCAATGGATATTCTTCCATATAACCATAACCGCCTAAAAATTGAAGACACTGATAAATAACATCATCTGCCATTTTTGTAGACTGCAACTTAGACATAGTAGCCTCTTTTACTACATAATCTCCCATATCTAAACGTTTGGTTACATAGTAATTAAATTGTTTACAAATTTCCATTTGAGTCTGGCAATCTGCAAACGTATGCCGCAATGCCTGAAATCTATCTATTGTTTTGCCAAACGCTGTACGTTCTGACATGTATTGCCTTGTGTAGTCTAAGGCATATTCTGCTCTCGCATGCGCATTGACCCCCATAATCAATCGTTCTAGGGCCAAATGCTGCATTAAGTACGCAAAGCCTTGATTTTCTTCTCCCATTAGATTTTTTGCAGGTATCTCTACATTGTCAAAAGCTATTTCGCCAGTGTCCGATGCTCTCCATCCTAACTTATCTAGTTTTGTAGCCGAAACACCTTTTGCATCCCTATCTATGACAAACATACTTATGCCCTTGTTTCCCAACTCCGGATTTGTCTTAGCTGAGACCACCAAGTAATCACTGTAAACACCATTGGTGATAAAGGTTTTTGAACCATTAATAATGTAGCTATCACCTTGTTTGACAGCTATTGTTCGCATACCAGCCACATCGCTACCGCCAAAAGGTTCTGTAATACATAGACAACCAATACTATCACCAGCTATACTTGGAGCTAGATAGGTCTCCTTAATATAATCATCACCTTCCTTATTGAGATGCGTCATCGCTAAATAGGCATGTGCCCATATCGCCGCAGCAAAACCACCTGAATTAATGCGTTGCAATTCCTCCAAAAGGATCACTGTATAGAATAAATCTAAATCTAATCCACCATAAGCTTCGGGATAGGCCAAACCGAAATAACCCATATCACCAAATTTTTTCCAGATAAAGCGTTCAATACTTCCTGTTTCTTCCCATTTTTCGATATGAGGAACCACTTCCTTCTGCAAAAACTCTCTTAGACTTTCCCTAAATAAATGATGTTCTTCTGTAAAATACATACCTGACATTTAGCTCTTTTTTTTACAGATGCAAATATAACTTAATTATCTCGATCTTATTTATAGGAAAATCTTCAACTTTTGTTAATTCTTCCAAAGACTTAAATCCATCCCTCAATGTGCGTTCTTCAATAATATGATGGGCAACCTCATAATCTATATATGGAATCGTGACCAGTTGGTCTCTCGTTGCTGTGTTAAGGTTGTGTCTTTTTATGACTCTAGGTGTTTTTACAGTGAACTGATTCTTGATACGCTCTATGACTTCGGGGGCTAATCCATAAACTTCCAACAGTTCTACATCGGCAATAAAACCTCCCTTATGCTTATTTCTATAGGTCATGATACGATCGGAAAGCTTCTCTCCGACTCCATAAACTTTTTGTAACTGGTATGTGGTGGCCTTATTTAAATCTATCTTTTGATCATAACTTAAGGTATTGCCATCGCGCGGATCAGCTTCTTCACTAAAATTATCCACTATATAATTGTTGAACGATCGACGCGGTTTAGGGTTAGTGACCCAATCTGGAAATTTAAAATATGGCGATATCTTAGCTAAAAGTGAATCCGAGACCTTGGTGACTTCTTGAAATTGTTTTGCCGAGTTAACCCATTGATCGCGTTCCCTAAATCTATGAAGTCGATCGATTTCGACATTAGACATTCCCAAAGTGTAGCCTTTATAGTCTGTAATGTAATTTGGATTAAACGGATACATCTTAGGCTTGCGCTCCTCAATCGCAACTAAGCGCAGCGAATCCAACTCTAGTCTGAATGCATCGACCATTTCGTTATGACTTGGTATTTCCTTATTGGAAGCATCTACAAAGGTATAAACGCACTGTAAACCAATAATAATGGCCAGCAATAAAAAAATCCCATTCCGCTGTTGATTCGTAAACTGGAAATGGGATTTCATATATAAAATTAAATATTTATTCTTTAGAATTACCTTTTATGGCATCAACATAACGTGCCAACTGTTTCTTAACCACCGGGAATAAGAAATACAATCCTATCATATTAGGGAAAACCATAGCAAAAATCATAGCATCTGAGAATGACCAAATTGAACCCATACTTGCGGCTGCGCCGATAATCACGAATACCAAGAATAAAAGCTTGTAAACTAAATCGGCTGTTTTTCCGCGACCAAACAAGAATTTCCAAGATTGTAATCCATAATAGGACCAAGAAATCATAGTAGAAACTGCAAATAGCACAACTGCAATTGTTAGAAATACATTAGAGTATGGTATATATTTTGCGAAAGCCTTAGACGTAATTCCGGCTCCTTGTACTATTTCGTCACCAATCATCACAGCACCACTACCATCGGTACTTACATCGGCTCCGTATTCAAAAAAGCCACCGAAATTGAAAATCACTATCACTAATGCTGTCATAGTACAAATGACTACGGTATCAATAAATGGCTCTAATAGGGCAACAAGTCCCTCCGAGGCTGAATACTTAGTCTTTACTGCCGAGTGGGCTATTGAAGCCGAACCTGCACCTGCTTCGTTAGAAAAGGCAGCCCGTTTAAATCCTACCAAAAGAACACCTATAACGCCTCCGACCGCCATAGACTTAGGGTTGAAAGCTTGAGTTACTATTAATGATATGGCGTCATCAATTAACGAAAAATTAGAAAAGATGATATAGAGGCATGCCACTACATACAATACAGCCATAAATGGAACTATTTTTTCTGTAACGGAAGCAATACGTTTTATACCTCCAATAATTATAACTCCAACTAAAATTGCAAGGACAACCCCTATCCAAAAACCAGCGCCAGTACTTTCTAATCCGAGAAGCTCTTTCAGAACTATAGTTGCCTGATTTGACTGCGCAGCATTTCCTCCACCAAAAGAACCACCGATACAAAAAATGGCAAAAAAGACTGCAGCTATTTTACCCAACATAGCAAAACCGCGCTCCCTTAACCCCTTACTTATATAATACATTGGACCTCCATAAACCGTTCCGTCTTCACCAACATCTCTATATTGAACACCGAGTGTACACTCCACAAATTTTGTGGACATTCCTAAAAGACCGCAAATTATCATCCAAAATGTGGCACCCGGACCACCTAAAGCAATAGCTAATGCAACCCCCGCTATATTTCCATTTCCGACGGTTCCTGATACCGCAGTTGCCAGGGCCTGAAAATGACTAACCTCTCCTTCTTCACTCTCATCCCTAATGGTTTCGATTGCATCACCACCAGGTGTGGAATCTCCATAAGCGGGTTCAACAACTGGGTGATCTACTTCATCATATTTACCTCTTACTACATTAATTGCGGTAAAGAAGTGTCTGATATTTGGAAATTTAAAGTATAACGTAAAAAACAACGCACTTCCCACCAAAAGTACCAGAACGAAGGGTATATCTGGATCTTCCCAAACCAAGAAGAAAATAACGTCATTAAAAAAATCTGAAATAGGCTTAAAACCTTCATCAATTCTCTGGTCCAAACCTACTTCATCCGTAGCTTCCTGGGCAAAATTCAATAATGGTAATACTAGTGCAAAAAATGATAGAAGATATTTCTTCATAAGAGTAGTTATTAGTTAGTTATAATTATATAGGGCTGACAAGATGCTAAAAAAAAATGAGTTTTTAAAGCTAGAGACGTTAAAAAGGTTAGGCGTCTTGCTCAATATTATATTCGGAGTTTAGCTTCTCTATTTGTTCGGGACGGCCCAAAACGATAATTTTAGAACCTATAACGAGTTTGGTATCGGCTTCTGGATTAACAATATATTCTCCATTTTCGTCCTTAAAACCGATTACAGTACAACCTGTTTTTTTTCTGAGGTCAAGTTCTCTGATCGTTTTTTCTCTATTGACATTATAGAGTTGCTCTACTTTCACCTCTTCGATATTTATATTCCGCTCCCCAACTATTCCTAAGTTATCTATAAACTCAACCAGATCTGGGATAACAACCAATGAAGCCATATGATCACCTCCAATCTTATCGGGTAAAATAACGTTGTTCGCTCCTGCCAACTTAAGTTTATTATATGAGGTTTCTTGCGAGGCCCTGCTTATAATACTCATAGTTTTATTGATCTGTCGCGCAGACAATACCACAAACAGATTATCGGCATCGCTAGGCAGTGCCGTTATTAAGGTACTTGCTCTTTCTATCCCGGCTTCCAATAGGGTTTCGTCTTCATTTGCATTGCCAAAAACATGGGGAATGCTCTCATCTTGTAGCCTTTCTATAATTTCTTTATCACGCTCTACAATCACATAGGGTTTTCCATAATCCTGTAACTTTTTCGCTGCTTGTTTACCATTGCGTCCAAAACCACATATAATAATATGGTTAGACATGGCCTCAATTTCCTTTTGCATTTTACGTTGTTTTATGTCTTCAAAATTATTTCTGCTCAAAATATATTCGGTGATGATAGAAATGGCATAACCCACTATGACTACGCTTGCCAGAATCAAAAACACAGTGAATATTTTGGATGGTGTATCTAATGGATTGACCTCTGCAAAGCCCACAGTTGTCACCGTAATTACCGTCATGTAAATGGCATCTATCCAATTATAATTAGAGATAAAACGATATCCTAAAACACCTATAAACAGCACAAACAAAAGCAAAATAAGTGCTGTGTAAATCTTTGATCTAAAAAGCTTTATAAGACGATTATTCATAGATCTATAAATCGAATACTGACGAGCGTTTAGTATAAATGATGTCCTTTATGCGTATCCAAAAGGCCAAAAACAAATATAAGGCGAAACCAAATCCCAATGTTACAAATGTTAAATACATGAATGATGTCCTTACTATTTTTGCCCTAATGCCCAATCGGTCGGCAATACGTTGACAAACATAATACCCTCTTTTTTGAAAAAAATGTAATAAGGTATAGAACAAATTCATCTGTTAGTATTTATTGTTTTCCCTTTGTTAGATGAGATTCACCAATCAATATTTGGGTTGGCATCGACTTAATCTACAAAGGCCTATTTTATAATCGCAATTTACTTAATTTTTAACGATTAGACGATTACCAATGGCACATTGCAGACATTTATTCTTATCACAATACTGTTGTTTTAATTGTAACAATGCTTGAGAGGTTAATGCGTTTTTTTCGATAGGTTTTAATTCTAGAAACTTTTTAACAGTACTGTTATTTTCGAGCTTTATTTCCCTGACAAGTTCTATTAATTGTTCCTCACTATTCTGACCTTTAGATTTGGCATAGCAAAATTTTAGAGGCACTATGGTATTTATAATTAACAAATCTATAAATGACTTAGTAAGTCTTTTTTTTGACCTTTTTGAAGGACTTGTGAAGGTATAATGGGTCATCCAAAAATCTGAAACCCCTTTACTTAAAAGTTCATAAAACTGCTCACTTGTGTTTAGTGTCATGAGCTTAGAAAAAAGCTGGTGCTCAATACTGTATAGATTAGCAAATTGGGATAAACGAATCGTTGGGAAATTGGGCGGCCGTAATCTAAAAAATTGCACAGGTAACACGCCTTGATTATCAAGGCTGAACTTTCGACTTAGGAATTGATAACATCGTTTTAACTCTGAATAATAAGCACCCTCAATAGTGTCTTCTAGAAAACCGGCCTGACCAAACAGTAGTGCTTCCATATCTAAAATGCTATGTTGAAGTTTTCTAACCACTGCATAATCTACCGATTTGGCCAGACTTAAAAAAGCCTCCCCATTTACATTGAGTCCGAAATTTTTCAATAACATTTTAAATAAAACTGCTTCCCAATCATTATGCGATTGCTGTAATAATTTTGAAATATCATCGGATTTTCGCTCTAAGCGCTCCACAAACAAGCGCTCTAACCAATTGGTCATCAAAAAGTCTTCAACGTTATAAAAATCGACTTCGCAATTTATCCAGGATTTTGATTGCATTAACTTCTGATAGTTGGAAAACAGCATATCACCCACATAATGTTTTAATTCTAAGGTTGGAATTTCAACGTTGTTCTTTCTGAAAATCTCAGTATCATGTTCCCAGACCACATGCAAGATCACATTATCATAGGCCTTATCTTTTTCATGATTGTGAAGGTACCAATCCGAAGATTGTATATGAATTTCTACATTTCCGGCCCAAAGCTGATTAGCGATACGTATTTGCGCATTAAAAAAGTCAGGACCAGAGTTATGGTTATGTTGGCCTAATTGTATTATAGCAATAGCTTCCCCTTTAGTTGTTTTAAGGGAAGTGGTGGAAAATGCTTTGTGTTTCCAGACGTAATGAAGAAAGTCTTCTTGCATTCTCCTAAAATAGGAAAATTCTGATATATTCTCAGAATTTTCATTTTATAAGAGCTGCGTAATTCATAAAGCGATTGGATACTAATCGATATATCCCATTTTACGCATCCAATCATCATTAAACATTTTGCCTACATAACGACTTCCGTGATCGTGAAATAAGACAACAACCACATCCTCTGGAGCGAAATGTTCTTTAAGTTGAAGCACGCCTTTTATGGCAGCACCAGCAGAATTCCCTAAAAACATACCTTCCTCTTTTGCCAATCGCTGTGTGTATACTGCGGCATCTTTATCGGTCACTTTAGTAAAACCATCAATGATCTCGAAATTTACATTCTCAGGAAGAATATCTTCGCCGATACCTTCCGTGACATAGGGATAGATTTCGTTTTCATCAAAAACTCCGGTCTCATGATACTTTTTGAATACGGAACCATAGGTATCTACTCCCCAAACTTTAACATTAGGATTTTGCTCCTTTAGGTATTTACCTACCCCAGAAATGGTTCCTCCGGTGCCGACTCCAACCACAAAGTGAGTCACTTTGCCATCGGTTTGTTTCCAAATTTCGGGCCCTGTAGTTTTGTAATGCCCCTTGGTATTGCTCGGATTATCATATTGATTGACATACCAGGCATTTGGAGTTTCCTCACCTAAACGCTTAGAAACCGAATAATAACTGCGTGGATCATCTGGTGCTACATCGGTTGGGCACACTTCTACCCTTGCCCCGAGCGCCTTTAGAATATCAATTTTTTCTTTAGATTGTTTATCCGTGGTGACGAAAATACATTTATAACCTTTCACCACACCTGCCAATGCCAATCCCATACCCGTATTGCCTGATGTTCCCTCTACAATAGTACCTCCCGGCTTTAATCTGCCGTCGGCTTCAGCATCTTCTACCATTTGCAATGCCATTCTATCCTTTACCGAGTTCCCAGGATTAAAGGTTTCATACTTAGCCAGTACAAGGCAAGGTAAATCTTCTACCAATTTGTTCATTTTCACCAAGGGTGTATTGCCAATCGTACCAAGTATATTATCTGCGTATTCCATAAATCAAATTTGTTCACCTTCGCAGTCCACTTCGCTTCAGTGAATAAAACGTGCAAATTTAAGTTAAAACTAACAAGTACAACGTTAAAAGTTAGTTATGTTTTAGAAATATTAAAGCTGAGCATTAGTCGAAACGAATAGCCTTTACTGGAGAAATCTTAGCAATAATTACCGAAGGAATTAAAAGCATCAACAAACAAGCGATAAAGGTTCCGATATTTAGCATTAAAATATAATCTAGACTTATATACACAGGTGCTTCGCTCACGTAATAGGTATCTGGATTTAAAGGAAACAGTTTAAAGTACTTCTGAGCGAATAACAAGCCTAGACCTATAATGTTTCCCCAAAGCAAACCCAAGCCAATCAAATAAGACGCATTGTAGAGAAATACTTTTCTAATGGTCCAGTCCGAACTCCCCAAAGCCTTTAAAATCCCTATCATACTCGTGCGCTCTAATATAAGCACCAATAGGGCTGTAATCATATTGATTCCGGCCACTATAATCATAATCGCAATGATACCATAAGTATTATTATCAAAAATCTTTATCCATTCAAAAACTGTGTAAAACTTTTGATTAACAGGAGTTGCATCAAGGAAAGATCCTACTTCCTTATCAACTTCAATCACAGTCTTACCTAGCTCTGAAAAGTCGTCTACAAATACCTCAAAACTTCCTATTTGATTGGCTTCCCATTTATTTAGTCGCTGGATATGTCTCAAATCTGCAATACAGAATTTTTCATCCAACTCTTGAAAACCCGAATTATAAATCCCTACGATTTCATAGCTCATTATTCGTGGTCTGGCATTGAGATTATCTCCGAATAAGGTTTGAAATTTATCCCCGAGCTTAAACCCCAATCGGTTCGCTAGGTAACTAGAAATCAGAATTTCCTCGTTACGCTTTCCTGAAAAGTTTGGCACACGCCCTTCCACTAAAAATTCTTCAAAGTAATCCCATTTGTAATCTGCACCGACCCCTTTTATAACAACACCCTCAAAATCCGTTTCTGTTCTTATCACGGCAAACTTAGTAGCAATACCTTGGATGTGCTTTACACCTTCGACCGTATCAAAATTTGGATAAAACTTTTGGTTCATGGAAATAGGTGCTTGCGACTCGTCAGAGGCATTAGTTCCATACTTTGAAATTTCAATATGGCCATTAAAAGCCACAACTTTGTCCCTAATTTTTTGCTGTAGTCCCAGTCCAGTAGCAATAGCCACTAACATAACAATAATGCCAATGGCAATAGCGGCAATACCAATTTTAATTATTGGTGCCGAAACACTACTTTTATACGCTTTATTGCCAATAATGCGTTTAGCTATAAACAACTCAAAATTCAAAGCCTAGATATGCGTTTTAAGGTTTTCAAAAATACAGTTTTATTCTCGATAATTTTCGGGATGATCATAGTAGTTATTGCTTGTGCTTCTAAAACTAAAAATGATACTTTATCAAATAATGAGATCCTGAAACATACTTCGACAACGCTCAGTACAGGAGTTCAGGATGACAAAGCTATTATTGTTGGTGCCAATCAGACCGAAACCTATCTACCACTACTCGAAGGGAAGCGCGTTGGGATAGTAGCTAATCAGACAAGCGTCATTTTCAGAACTACAAGTACAACTTCAGAGAAGTCTGGTAATGACAGCCCATTTACGCATATCGTTGATTCTCTTTTAAAACATCAAATAGACATAAAAAAAGTGTTCGCCCCAGAACATGGATTTCGAGGTAAGGCTGATGCTGGCGAAACTATAAAAGACGGTGTAGACACGAAAACGGGCTTACCTATTTTTTCACTACATGGAAAACATAAAAAACCTACTGAACAGCAATTAGAAGATTTAGATATCGTCGTTTTTGATATACAAGATGTCGGCGTGCGTTTTTACACTTATATTTCTACTTTGCATTATGTTATGGAGGCTTGTGCAGAACTTGAGGTGCCATTACTAATTTTAGATCGTCCAAACCCGAATGGCAATTATGTGGATGGTCCTGTCTTAGAAAAAGCGCATAGTAGTTTTTTGGGGATGCACCCTATTCCCCTTGTTCATGGAATGACGATTGGAGAATATGCGCAAATGGTCAATGGTGAAGGTTGGTTGAAAGATAGTGTGACTTGCGATATTACTATTGTCGAACTAAAACATTATAATCACAACAGCACCTACAGTTTATCTATAAGACCTTCACCAAATCTACCTAATGACCAAGCTATAAAATTATACCCAAGTTTGGGTCTATTTGAGGGCACAAATATCAACGCCGGTAGAGGTACTGAATTTCAATTTCAACGTTACGGTGCCCCTTTCCTCGATAAGAACCACTATAAATTTAGCTATACCCCTGTTCCCAACTTTGGCTCAAAATACCCAAAGCATAAGGGGACGCTCTGCTATGGCGTAGATCTATCCAACACAATAGCTGAAAGACGCTTTACTTTGAAATACATCATGGATGCCTACAGCAATGCTACAGATAAAACTAAAGTTTTTGTGACCTCTAATTTCACCGCGCATGCAGGTACTGAAACGTTACAGCAACAGATTGAATCTGGTATGAGTGAAAATGAAATTAAGGCAAGTTGGCAAGACGAATTAAGTGCATACAAAACGATGCGAATGAAATATCTGATTTACGATTAGTTACTTTCTGTAATCGCCACTTTCTTTGATTCCGTTGCCACGATTTCTTTTGCAGCTAATTTTGTAGAGCCAGGTTCAGGAATTTCCTTTAAAATTTTCACAACAAACACAATGCGCTTTGGTGATTGTACTGCAACCAAAACATGCTTCCCTTTAGATAATTTGTGTAATGGAAGTTCAAAGTGCGTGGTATCTATATAAATATCAAAATCCCTTCCATATGCTTTATTGATGGAATAGAGATAGTTTATTTTCTTATCACTGTGAAGAATTAAGGTGTCTTTGGTAGCGTTTAATTTATGAATTAAGCCTTTAGCTTGGATATTCCTGTTCTTTTCAAGTTTTGCATACTGCTCTTGAGCCCTAAGTGTAAAGCTCAACAAAAAAATAAGGATTAGGATAAGGAAAATTCGGATTAAATTTTTCAATAGGGTAAGGCTTTACATTAAACGTAAGGATGCTCAGCTCAACAACAATTAATTAATCCGTTGCAAACATAAAGGGATTAGCGTTTCTGGAATAAAAAAACCCCACCAACTACATAAAAATCGGAGGAAAAACACTTTTTTGTTAATAACCTGTTGAAAAGTCTATTCGGAAAGCAGGTTGATGAGCCTATCTGGATAATCTGTTATGATGCCATCTACACACCATTCTAACATGGTTTTCATATCTTCTTCTTCATTGATAGTCCAAGGAATTATAAGATAACCCTGTGACTGATAGTCTTTAATTTGGTCTTGCGACAATAGCTTAAAATACGGGCTTATAATTTCCGGTTTATAGGAAAGCGCCTGGAGTTTACCCTTTATGGTTTCGTCTTCATCAATTAACAAAGCCACTGGCATCTTAGGGGATTGTTTCTTAACCTCCTCGAGTATCGCTAAATCAAAAGACTGTAGGTTCACGAGCTTAAACACCTCATGCTGTTCTATCTCATTTAAGACGATTTTTACATAAGCCTCAGGATGAGGCGTATACTTACCATAGTACTCGGGCTTCGATTTAATTTCAATATTGAATCTAACATTAGGGTTTTTAGTTTTTGCCAATTCAAAAACTTCGGATAAAAGCGGCTTATAGGTTTTTAGTTTTTCCTGTTTTGGATAGGTCGGATGGAATTTAGATCCACAATCAAACCGCTTAATCTCCTCATGGGTCATTTCAAAGAGGTTATACGCCCTATTCCTCTCTTCTGAAATTTCTCCATTTTCTGGATCAAAACAAATGACTCCGCTCATAAAAGGCTCATGAGAGACGACAACCTCTCTATCTTTTGTTATGGCAATATCAAGTTCTAAGGTTTGTACCCCAAGTTCAATAGCTTTTTCAAATGCAGGCAATGAATTTTCTGGTAATAAACCTCTACAGCCACGATGTCCCTGAACATCGACTTGTTTTTTGGGATTACAACTCATTAAAATGCTGATTAGCAATAGTAAGATACTATTTTTCAATATCTGGCGAAAATGTAGGCTTTTCATACTTCTGGAAAGGTTGCTTAAGCAATTCACCTATATGGGTATTCTTTTTTTCATCCGGAAACACATCGACACCATACACCAACTTTTCGCGATCCATATACATGTAGGTTCCAAAAATCCGATCCCAAATACTAAAAATATTACCATAATTAGAATCTGTATATGGCAAGCGGTAGTGGTGATGGATTTTGTGCATATCTGGAGACACTATGACATAACTCAAAAACTTGTCTAGTGCTTTAGACATCTTAAGATTAGCATGTGTAAACTGGGTAAAAATCAACGACATGGCTTGATACAACATGACGATAGCAATCGGAGTTCCAACAACAAAAACTCCGAACAACGTGAACGTGAACCGTATTAAACTTTCTATAGGATGGTGTCTATTTGCCGTAGTCGTATCTACCTTATGGTCAGTATGATGAACAAGATGTACCATCCATAGGGGTTTAACCCTATGCTCTACATAATGTGCCAAGTAGGCGCCAAAAAAGTCAAGAAACAAAACACCGAGAAGTACATACAGCCATAAGGGCTGCTCATCTGGAAATAACCAATTAATGATTCCGAAATCACTTGCTGCTACCCAATCTGCTGTGCCCACTAATAAAAACGCCAATGCAAAATTAATGATGACGGTTGTTAGGGTAAAAAATAAGTTAGGTAAGGCATGCCTCCATTTATTATACTTGAATTTAAACAAGGGCAAACCACTTTCTAACAACCAAAAAAATGTCAGTCCTCCAACCAGAATCAAACTGCGATGTGATGACGGAATATTTTCAAAATAATTAATAAGGCTTTCCAATAGCTTTAAGAGTTAAGATTTATAATCTTTTGTGCTTTTTTCAAATTTAATGAAGAAATTTCAGATTTCCATGGCTCTGCATCCTTTGCCTTGTCCATACTCATATAAGCCGTATAGTACAAAAACGCAACAAAGGACTTGTTACTTTCTTCTATGGCATCTTCTTCTATTTTTTTTAGCGCTCTTATCACTTTTTTAGGGCGTTTTAGAATGAGATACTCTTGCATTTTCAATAACTCACATCGCTGCCTTAAACCTTCCCTTTCATTGCTGTCCTCACCCAAAACCAAGGCTTTAGCTTCATTGAGATAAATATTCGCCAAATTGACAATATTAGCCCTTATATTTTTATCCGCATAAAGCCCAAAGTCCAAATACTTCGATGCTAAATAATATGCAGAATAAAAGTTCTTATCGTTGCTGTAGTTGGTGAGTTCTTCATTTATAAAAGTGGTGTTAAGCGAATAACGCTTAATGATGGTGGTAATGTTCTGAAAATCTTGTGTTAAATAATCTGTGTTGATGATATTGCCATTGACGTCCATAATCTTTATGGAATCGTCATTAAACTTGTCTATGTACCTTTGGCTTCGTCTTCCTTTAATCTTTCCATAGAGCTCAGCATATTTATGTTCACTTACAATGACCGGTACAAAGTGCTCCCAAATCAATGGACTTATGTACTCATCCTCAAATAAATTATTTATAAAAATGGTTCTTCCCTTTTCATCTCTAACTAATACTGGATATTGATAACTCGTTGTTTCTTCCCACACCATAAGTACCATTTTATTTTGAACCATGGCTAGTCGCTGTGCAATCTCCAAATTGGTCATCCAAGCTTGTGCCGAAGACATGTTGACCGCAAAAAGAACGAACAAGAATTTTAAGAGAGGCTGTTTCATAGTAATTATTTTTTCAATACCATATCAAAAATTATTCCGAAGCTAAATTGCTAAAGGGGAATCTGTCTTTTCATTTCTTCAACGATGTTGTAAGCCGCAGGACAAATCGCCACATTCTTCAGTGTTAAATTAGAAATTTGTTGAAACTTTTTTCGATCTGTATGCGGAAACTCCTTACAGGCTTTTGGCCGTACCTCGTAAATAGAACAATAATTATCCGCACCCAAAAAAGCACAAGGTACGGACTGCAATACGTAATCCTGATCTTCATCTATCCTCAAATACATGTCAATGAATTTTTGTGCTTTCATTTTAAAAAACTTAGCTATGCGCTCAATATCCTTATCCGTAAATAATGGCCCAGTAGTTTTGCAACAATTGGCACATTCTAGACAATCAGTACGATTAAATTCATCATCGTGCAGGCCTTGCATGATATAATCCAATTGTTTAGGAGGTTTTTTTCTGAGCTTTGCAAAAAAGGCTTTGTTTTCCTTATGTTTGTCTTTAGCGCGTTTAGGCAAATTATTGATTTGGTCTTGCATAATGTAAATATAAACAGAATGAGATGCTGAATCAAGTTCAGCATGACAATAATGAATAAAGATATTTTCGGAAAAGCCTTATTAGACTATCAGAATGGTAACTATTCTGAAGATATTGTGACTTGGACCAATATTTCGGATAAAGATGTGCTGCCACTCCCCTATTTGTTTAGATCTTATTCTGAGATGCCTCAACTCGAACAACGGGCTTTAAGCTTATGTAAAGGCAAAATTCTCGATGTAGGCTGTGGTGCTGGTAGCCATGCCTTGTGGTTACAAAACAATGGCTTTAAGGTTAAGGCGATCGACAGCTCTAAAGGCGCTGTAGAAGTTGCCAAAAAGCGCGGAGTTTTAGAGGTTGAACTCCGGTCTCTTTTAGAAGAAACCGGGTCGTTTGACACTGTTTTATTGTTGATGAATGGCACCGGAATTTTTCAAACGTTATCCCAAGTATCTAAACATTTAATCCATCTAAAATCCTTATTACGACCAAATGGCCAAATTCTAATAGACTCTTCGGATATTTCCTATATGTACTTTTCTGAAGATGAGCTCGAAACTGAAATCGACGTTGAGCGACTTAACGCATTAAACCATGGCAACTATTATGGTGAACTCGATTATTACCTCAGCTACGAGGGAGAAGAGGAAACCCCTATGACATGGCTGTATCTCGATTTTGAAACCTTAAGCATGGCTTGCCAAGCTGTTGGCTTAGAATGTAAAAAACTAAGGGATGGAACGCATTACGATTATTTGGCACAATTGCTATTGTAATACTCTACGATAGCGATTAGGTCCTTCTTTTTAAATTCTTTATTTTCTATTTTACTCACAAGTGAGGAGCAATCACTAAAAAACTCCGAGGCTCTTTGCTTAAATGCCTTAGAAAGACTTAGTTGATTAATTTTTATGGCTTTATGCCCCTCTCTCACAACCAATAAATCGTTATGTTCCTGCATAAGACAGCTGTATTCAGGTGGACATGTTATAGTAGTCCCCCCAGCATCAACCGACGTCCCATGATGAGTCATTGTTTTATCCGTGTAAGAGACTGTTCTTCCTACTAGTTTCACTTTACCATCAACGATCAATTCTGCAAATCCTTGTTTCTTCTTCTTTTTATCGAGAAAAACGGGAATATATTTAGCATCTCTCGTTTTCTTTACTCTCTTCTCATCTATCCGCTCTGTATAAGTTACGGTAAATACAATACTATCTATAAGACGCGCTTCAAACTTCTTTCGCTTTGACTTTTTAGTGGCCTTATATCTCACTTTTTCATTAGGCTTTCCAAATGGATTTATGGGTGACAAATCGCCATTTTCCATGGGAATTGATGCAAAACCTGATTTAACTTCTCCACTCTTGAAATAAATGCTCGCCTTGGTCATACCATATTGCGCAAAAGAATAATTAATAGCACATAGCAGAGCAATTATTAGGTAACTATTTTTTTTCATGGTCGTCTTATTTCCCCTAAAATAAAAAATATTTGTTTTAAGAGGAAAAGGATTACAAAAATTATATGGTCCTGAAACGTCAATCCAACTCACTTCGATTACGCTCTAGAATGATATCCTGAAACCAGTTAAGGATGATACCAATTGTTAAAAGTCAAATTGATAGGTAGCACCAACCAAAGCTTGAATGCCCTGTACTGGGAAATTTAAATAGCGTTGGTAATCTTGGTCTAAGATATTGTTTACCTTGGCAAACACAGATAGCTGGTCATTGATTTTATAACCCAAATGCGCATTGGCATCAAAAAAGCTATCTAGGGTAATTGGTGTTGGATCTGGTAATATCAATGTCCCGACTTGTAGTAATCTATCCTTTCGTTCACCAACATAAACGGCACTAGCACCAGCAAACCAATGTTCTGAAATCTGCACATCCATAAATATGGATCCTGTAATATCGGGTAAATTCCAAGCTTCTGCTTCATCTTCTGTGTCATAATTAAAATATTCTCCCTTGATACCTAAAGTGAAGTTTCGGTTCACATCTATACTCAATTCACCAGCGACAGAAAATGTTGTGACGTCATCATAGACCACATTAAATGAATTTCCGAATTGATAATCTTCTGTAGCACCCACTACGGCATCATTGGCTCTAAATAAGGGTTTATTTTCTTCGGCAAAGTAATTACCCTTTATGTTATAGCTCACATTATTAGACAGCTTCCCTTTTAGCCCTACATAGCCGTTATAACGCTGATCGGTAGGAGTTATAAATAAGGTGGGAGATACAAATGGATTTTCATTGGCGAAATCAAAATAGGAGTTTTGTTGCAATTGTCCCGTAATACCACCATAAGCAATCAAAATCTCGTCCACCAAACGGTAGGTGGCACTTATATTAGGGTAAATAAAGAACTTATTATCGCTAAACTCTGTATCGTTGAGATATACAAAGCTCACCCCTAGATTAACGGTTAAGTCATCTTGTTTTAACTGATAGGACGGTGATAAGCCAAGCGTAACATTGCCGTAATCGATGCCTCCTGTATTATTAAAATCCATGTCAAAATTACCCCCGATATAATCGATATAAAAATCCGTAGTAATAACTTCATCCTGTACCTGAACATCAAAGCCTGCTTTGGCCACAAATCGATTTTCCCCAGAATCACGATCGTCCCCAAAGCGTCTAAAACGAACGCTACCATCATTGATAATGGCATCATCGAACTTTAATTTTCCTCCCAAATAAAAACTACTAAAGGTATGTATGGGATCGATGGTATTGGCTTCTGCCTGCCCAAAGAAATTTTGTGGCAAACCATACCAGTTATAAGCCATAGTATCGAAGCCACCATCAATTTTCCAAGAAAAATCTCTTAGTTTTTGCGAGTAATGGGCATTGACATGTGTACTCGAAAAATCATCATCTAAAAGCAAACCTTGAATACCTCCTTGTGATGAATGGTGGCTAAAATAGCCCCCGACATTTTCTGTATTATTGATCTCATGGTTAAGATACACCTCTCCTACCAGCGTGGTGAAGGTACCAACCCCTAAAGAGGCATAGTTATCATAAAGTTTTACAGGTTTAGCTTTATCGACGTTGGCCGCTTTTCCCTTTGCGGGAGTAAAGGTAGAGGCTACAGGAATGGAAAAGATGTTATACTTCACCTGTTTTTTCTTTACCATGTTAGAATCGTTCAATTTTGGCGTATCCTTTATTTTAAAAGCATCGGAAATTGTAGGTGTATAGGGTTTTATGACATTGACCACCTGATCGTCAATTGTATCTTTTTTGCGCTCTTGGGCAAACGCGAAGGATAAACAACCTGATAAAGCGATGATAAAAATTAAAAACTTGATTTTCATAAGGAATGTTTTGATTGCATTTCGACAAGTATTACACTGAGTTTATCTAAGTGCTCAGTGTGACAACTAGTCTGTCACCTACTAGTTTTTGTCTGTTTCGATTGATGAATTTGTTTTGGCTTCTTCAGCTTTGATTTTATTGAGTTCGAACCTTGCTTCTTCGACGACGTCGTCAAAATCCGGGAAATTTGAAATGACACTTTCTAAAATGTAATTCGCCTGAAAGGCATCACCCAGAGCATAAAAATTCTTGGCCATAACAACCAGTCCCTTGGCACTGTAATATTTATAACTGCTGTAGTCCTTTGCCAATCGCTGAATAGTCGTATTGGACGCTTCGTATTTGCCTTCTTTATTTTTAAAATATCCATTGTAATATAAAGCCTCCGCCGCGACGCGACCTGTTGCTATTTTCTCAACATCGGCATAAGCAGTTTTAGCTTTATCTTCGTTACCTGTCTTAATTGCCGAGCGTGCAATAATAATCTTAGCATCACTTTTTACTTTATTATCTAAGTTAGAGCTGCCCAGAACTTTTTCGGCATAACTTTCGGCTGCCGAATAATCCTCGGTTTGATAATAGGCATTCATCAAATTAGATTGTGCATACAGCACATTCTGTGGGTAATCGGCATCTGTTTCCAAAGTCCTTAAAACAGGAATTGCTTGCGACCAATTAGAATCTGTTAAATAGATTTCGCACAACCGTACCATGGCCTGTTCGGTATATTCACTTTTTGAAGCTTCAACAACATATTTATAATGCGGCTGGGCGTTTTCAAACAAGTCTTTCTTATAATACAACTGTGCCAAATAGAAATGTGATTTTAAGGCATGTATACCATTTGTAAATTGATTAAGGTACTTGTTAAATTGACGGATGGCTTTGTCGGTATCGTTCTCTAAATAAGGTTTTTCAGCAGCTTGATACATCGTATTATCCAACTCTACATCAGTCACCTCTACATAATCTAAAGATCTTACCCAAGACGCATATTCGTCTACACGTCCTAAATCAATATAGATTAAGCGTGCAGTAGAAACCGCTTGAACTGCTTCTCCTGAACCAGGAAAATCCCTTGCAACTTTTTTGAATTTTGTTAATGCACGTTCATTATCATTGCTATTGTAATACACTAATCCTTGACGAAGTAATGCTTTAGAAGTAAAAGCACTACGTCTGTATTCGGAATTTAGACGATCATACATTTGCATGGCTTTATCTGTTTCGCCATTCTTAACGTAAGAATTGGCCAACTCATACATAGCATCATCTCGTAATGCTGATTTTGGATAGCCTTCTATAAAGGTATTTAATTCGGAAACCTTGGTAGAGACTTTACCTAAATAACCGTGACTCATGGCTTTCTGAAAACTAGCATAATCTGTTTCAATTTCATTAATTTGAATCGCCTTATCGTAAGCACTTATGGCGGCTTCGTATTTACTAGACACAAAATGGCCATCTGCTAACCTTAGATAGGCATCGTTGCGCCGTGGTCTATCAAGCGTATTTTCATCTATAAACTTTTGAAAATATTTAGAGGCGTTTTTATAGTCTTTTAACTTAAAATAGGTATAGGCCAAGTTATAATCGAGATTATCATTTTCTGGTAAACTAGAAGCCTCAGCCATACCCGAAAATTGTTTAAACCCAATGAGCGCATCATTGTAGTTTGTTAAATTGTATTCTGTTTCCGCTTTCCAGAATGTGGCCTTGGTAACAAAAATAGGATCTCTCGGCTCTTTGAGAGAATTATTAAACATTTCTAAAGCTTCGCTATACCGCGTTTCGTTATACAATTCAATACCTCTAAAAAATGCTACTTTTTGATACGCCACTTTGTTCTCAAAGCTATTTTTGCCTTTTAAAAGCTCTAATGCTTCTTTATAGTTTTTTGAAGTGATGTAAGAATCAATAAGCAGTGTTTCTATTTCCTCTCTATAACTGGTTTCAGGATATTTATCCAAATAACCTGCCAAGACCTGAGGTACAGATTGATATGGATTACCTATTTCATAACTTATCTTTGCATAATTTAACCAAGCATCTTCTTGAATTTTAAGATCATAGTCCATTTCGGATGCGTTTCTAAATGCATTTAGGGCTTCTTGTTTTTTTTCGAGGTTGATATAACTCTCCCCAAGATGATAGTAGGCATTCTGGGCTACAGCATTATTACCATCTATGATTTTATTGAACTCCGAAATTGCCTTTTCAAAATCATTTTGCTTATAATAAGCATAGCCCAACTGATAATAATCCGTATTGCTCCATTTACCACGTTTGCCTTCGTAATCTTGTAGGTAAGGAATTGCTTCTGTATATTTTTCGAGATTAAAATAGCTTTCCCCAATTATTTTAGACAATTCTGACTTTTCAACACCTCTACTATTGGGCAATTGCTCTAAAGCCAATTCTATAGCTTTTTCAAACTTTCCTAGCTTAAAGTTTAAATCTGCCTGATAATAAGACAACTTCTCTTTATACTTTTCGTTATCACTTACCTGTTCGAAGTAAACATTTGCCGTATCATAATCATCCCCTTCGTAGGCCATATAACCGATATAATATTTGGCCTGTGAACCATATTCTTTAGAGTCCACAACACGATTTAAATATTTCGTGGCTTGGGTCTTACTTTTAGTGGCATAGAGGCTGTAGCCATAATTAAAATTAAAACGATCACGCTCAGACCGTGCTATGCTTACCTCATCTACCTTTTGATACCATTTACGCGCATAGGCATATTTAGAATTTTCAAAATAATAATCAGCAACATCCAAGAACGCCGTATTCCGCTTGGTACTCGTTGGGTATTCTTCCACAAACTCAGTAATTAAGTCGTCCGCATTTCTTTGGTTTAATCGCACGGCACAATTCGCTATATAATACGAGCAATCTGACTTTAGCACAGCATCATCCGTGTTGTATTTAATGTCATCGAACAAAGATTGTGCTGCCTTGTATTGCTTATTGTTATATAGGGTTAATGCTTTTTGGTAGTCTCTTAAATCACTTGTATATACCGCAGATTTCTGAGCAAATCCTAGAGTTGCAAGACATAGAAAAACGAGGATTAATTGTCTTTTTAAAAGTAGCATTAGTATCGTTTTTTGATTAATTAATATTGATGATATAAGTACACTTCAAATTTAATTGAATATAAAATCTATAACGGCAGAAATTCTGTATAATTATAAACTTACTTATTAAATGTTAAAATAGCCCCGAAAAAGCACTCAAAAAATCTTTAATTCTTTTTAGTGCCTTCAAATTCAACCCTGTATACACCAAAATTACTGACCGATTTTGTGGCTATTGTATTATGCAATGGTTTTTCGAATTCTGAAAGTGCCATAGGAAACTTGAGCTTCTTGTCTTTGGACAATTTACCAGATTCTAAAATATCTTTTCTATTTTCGATATCATATATCTTATACGGAGTACCTTCTTGGATTCCTAACGCACTAAAATCTACCGTTACGTCCTGACCTTCCTTTTCTAATAAAACTACATTAAACTGATGTGAATCTGATTCTAACCTTTCAATTTTTAAAAGCGGATCAACGTTAAAACCCTTAAGCGGTTTCCATCGACTATTAGCATCAATCATAAATTCTTTTTTCCAATCGGCAAGTTTAAAATCCTTATGCTTCAAAATTCGAAGCCCTTTTACTTTCCGACTGTGATATTTATTATTATCAAACTTTAGTCTACCATGTTTTAAACTGGCCAGAGTTGATTTTTCAAAATGAGTGTATCCCGTATAAATCGTATTGTTCTTGAATTCTAAAGACTTGGCGTGTACAATATTTAAAGCATTGTTTCTACCAATAATAAAGTTTGAATCGACTACAATATTTTCAATAGGCGCTTTCACCGAAAACCCTAGAGTTAAAGAATTGCCATGGCCATAATTCTTAAAGTCATTAAAATCAACATTATGATAAAAAACATTATTCTTTATGGTGACATTTTTTGCCACATTAACACCATTACGATCGCCAGATGCTACAATGAGATTCGCCCAAGGCCTTCCAGATGGAGAACCGTTATTGAATACTATATTATCTTCCAAATGCACGTTCTTAACAAATTCCTTATTGGTTCCTGATGATGCCGACCATACTTCAATGCCTTTATAATAATTGTTAAAAACGATATTATTCCTTAGTAGCCTTATCTTTTCACTTTGATTCTGAACATACACGCCTACTCCTTGTCCTCGCTGTCCTTGATAACCGTTGTTATAAATAATACATTCTTCGATAACCGTTCCACCTGTAGCTTTCCAAGAACCAAACCCATTGCCCGGTATGTTATGGATCACCAAATTCTGAAACTTGCAGTCCTCCCCATCAATATGGTTCACCCCCGTAACAGCTTTAAAGTTCTTATCCATCTTTCTACGCGAAAACTTTCCTAAATAAGTAATCTCAAAATTCTTAAAGATAACCTTGCCACCACTAACCTCTAGAACGTAATGTGCTTTATTGTCAATATTACCATTTAATAAAACCTTGTCCTCTCCGAAAGCTGAGACTGTTATAAATCTATCCTTATCTGTAGATTGAAGCGTACTTTTATAATTCCCATTATAAATTCCTTCATGCAACCAAATAATATCACCTCCATTAATACGTTTCGACGGTTGCGATAATGCCGTTTGTAAATCCCAAGGTCTATCAATACTCCCATCCCCATTAGGTGACCCTTTGATGCTGTTACCATCTATAGGAAATACATGGAATTCATTTTGGGCCACGGAAATGGTTGCACACAAAAAAATTAATAAGCCATTTAAATACTTCATAAAAAGAGGTTTTCAATTACTATGCCAAGGTATCAATAGCATTTGGGATTTGAAATTTTACGCCATACATTTACAGACGTCAAAGTCACATAAAATAATATCTGAAACTGTGCTAAAGACCTGAGTATATTTCAACTCTAAACATAGAAAAAAGGTATTTTTATTTTCCACATAAGGAATGCATAAAAAAGTACAATCAGTAACATCATTTACAATCACGAGGCCAATAGCTGACCTCTCTAGTCAAAACACCTATAGGATTGTAAAACAACGCTCATACCACCGACCAATTTTATGAAACGTATAATTACCTTAGATGATGTTATAGAAACTTATACTAAGTTGCGCCAAAGAGGTACAGGATTTATTTTGTCTAAGTTCACTTTCAATGATACGGAACGCGCAAAAACAGCCTTTAATCATTTTAACATTTCTGCATCAAATTGGTCCATTATACCAGAAGTTAAAGCACGTTGGCAAAAAATGATTACATCGAATGATGAAACAGCCATAGAAGACTTTACAGTAAATCAATTTTTAAGCAATCGTAAAAACCTTAAAATGCTTTCTTTAGGAAGTGGCAGTTGTACGTCCGAAATTGCATTTGCCAAACATTGTAATTTCGAACTTGTGGTTTGTACCGATATTGCGGAAAAACGTCTTGAACAAGGTAAAGAAAATGCTAATTTGGCTGGACTAAAAAATATGGAATTTAAGATACAGAATGTTAACGACTTGAACCCCGAAGCTGGTACATACGATGTTGTGTATTTCAAGGCCTCCTTACATCACTTCAAGAATGTCGAAAAATTAGTATCCAAAACTTTGATGCGAATTCTAAAGCCTAATGGACTTCTCATCATCAATGAATACGTAGGGCCATCAAGACTACAATTCCCAAAGTATCAAATTAAAGCAATCAACAAAGCACTCAAGCTTATACCAAAGTCCTACAGAAAACGTTACAAGCTTAATATTTATAAAAACAAAGTTTATGGCCCTGGATGGCTACGCATGGTATTGGCCGATCCATCGGAATGTATTGATTCAGCAAATATAACACCTTCGATTCATCAAAACTATGATACAATTTATGAGTCTAATTATGGAGGAAATATCTTGCAATTAGTGTTGAAAGACATCTCCCATCACTTCATTGATTTGAATAAGGAAAAGAAAGACATTTTAGATCGTTTATTCGATTTTGAAGATGCCTACTTGAAAAATCATAAAAGTGACTTTATATTTGGAATCTATAAGCCAAAGATTAAATCAAATAAGTAAATAAACATGTCCAAACCTATTCTAAAACTAGACCAAGCTACCATATACCAAGGAGGAAATATGGTACTGTCAAAAGTGAATTTTGAGATGCAAAAGGGTGAATTTGTCTATCTTATCGGTAAAACGGGAAGTGGAAAAAGCAGCTTTATGAAAACACTTTATGGTGATTTAGAATTGACAGAAGGTGAAGGCCAGGTTGTTGATTTTAATCTGAGAACCATGAAAGAGAATGACATTCCGTTTTTAAGGAGAAAACTAGGCATTGTTTTTCAGGATTTCAAATTATTACCGGACCGAACCGTAAACGGGAACTTGGAATTTGTGCTCAAAGCGACAGGCTGGAAAGATAAAGACGAAATCAATGAGCGTATTGAAGCTGTTTTAGATAAAGTCTCTATGAAAACTAAAGGTTTTAAATATCCCCATGAACTGTCTGGTGGCGAACAACAGCGTATCGCCATAGCTAGAGCTCTTCTTAATGATCCAGAATTAATTCTGGCTGATGAGCCAACCGGAAATTTAGATCCTCAGACCAGTATTGAAGTTATGGAAGTTCTTCAAGACATCAATAAAAATGGAAATACTATTTTAATGGCTACACATGACTACGCATTACTTTTAAAATATCCGAGTAAGACTCTAAAATGCGATAGCAACAAAGTCTTTGAAGTTGTACAGCGAAAAAATGAGTAAGCATTATACATAATTCATAGTGCTTAAAAACATATGCTCTCTATTCTGATACCAACATATAACTATGACATCAGCGACCTTATTATTTCTCTAAATAAGATAGCGCTACGTCTAGATTTTGACTATGAAATACTATGCCTAGAAGATGGCTCTACAATGTACTTAGAGGAAAATAAAGCCATATGTGACACGTACCATAATACGTTTTATATAGTCTCTAATAAGAATAAAGGGCGGATTACATCCCGTAGGCTTCTTACCGAAAAAGCGAAATACGATTGGTTGCTTTTTCTAGATGCTGATGTAGAATTAACAAATGACAATTTCATTATAGCGTATTCAAAGTTTTTTAGCAAGGGCTTTGATGCCGTTTATGGAGGCTGTTCTTATGAATTACGCGAACCGAATGCATCGAAAGTGTTAAGATGGAAATACGGAAAAGCTTATGAGGAAATCGAATCAAATATTAGAAACAAGACCCCTTACAAACACATTGTTTCTGTAAACTTTCTAATAAAGAAGGACGTATTTCAAAATCTAATTTCTAAAATCGATAGCGATGGATACGGCTATGATCTCTTTTTGGGAGTCCTGATGAAGCTAGATAAAACTAAAGTCTATCACATTGATAATCCTGTAATACATAAAGGTCTTGAAGAAAGTTCTGTTTTTTTGAACAAAGTTGAACGCGCCGTTGAAACCAATTACAGATTGCTTTCTGAAAAAAGAATAAGCACCACCGAGAATAGTCTCTTAGAAACCTATAAGTCCATCAAAAAGTTTGGTCTTTCAAAAATCATCTATCTGATTTATAAGTGGTTTAAAACGCCTATAAAAAGACAATTGTTAAGCAGTTCCCCGAATATTAAGCTATTGCAGTTTTATAAATTGGGCTACCTTTGCGCTTTAAGTCTTAAAAAAAAATGAATCCTTCTTTTTCCGTAGTCATATCTGTATACAATAAAGAAGAACACATCAAAAAAACCATAGATAGTGTTTTGAATCAGACTTATGATAATTTTGAAATTATTCTAGTAAATGACGGTTCAACAGATAATAGTCTAGAAGTTATAAACAGTATAAAAGACGATCGCATCAAAGTTATAAGTACGAAAAATCAAGGTGCATCAGAATGCAGAAATACAGGAATAAAAGGTGCTTCAAAAAATTATATCGCCTTGTTAGACGGAGACGATTTATGGGATGAGGAATTCTTAGAATATATTCAAAGAAGTATTTTACAGTATCCTAATAAAATGGTTTTTTCTACGGCAATAGCTCATAAACATCAAAATAAAACTGTTTCAGCAATATATAGTTTTAAGCAACAAGAGTTAACTAAAGTTCATAATTTTTTTGAATCGAGTTTAAACCATACTATTTTAACCGGTTCAAGTATTGTTTTTAAAAGAGAAATCTTAAATACTACAGGATATTTTAACCCTTCTATTGTTTCAGGACAAGATACAGACTTATGGATTAGAATCGGAATGCACTATGATATTGTGTTCATCAATAAAATCTTAGCATATTACAACTATGTCTCAGGAAGTTTGAGTAACACAACTTTTGACATTAGTAAAAAACCCAAATTTGATAACTATTTGGAGGAAGAAACAAAGAACAAATCCTTAAAAATCTATATCGACAGAAATCGATTTCCTTTAGCAATATTGAGCAAACTACAAAACAACAAAGAGCGTTTTTGCTATTACAAAAAAAGTATTGACCCCAAAAACTTACCTTTGAGACAACGGGTATTCTTAAAATTGCCAAAATGGTGTTTGAAGTTATTATTGAAGCTTAAATCTTTAAATGGGAAAAAACTTTATTACCCTACAAATTGAGATTTAAAAGTTTTATAATCTCTGACATACTCTTTTTCATTATAATCTGTAGAAGCCAAAACCAAACAAACCGCACCAGAAGAAAAATTATCTATCTCTCTCCACATGTTGGTAGGAATATACAAACCTTGTGTTGGTTTGTTAAGCATAATACGCTCTTTGACTTTACCATCATCGACAATAACTTCAAAACTACCGCTTAACGCGATTATAACGGACTCTTGTTCTTTGTGTGCATGTCCACCCCTATAACTATCACTTGGTACATCAAAAAGATAATATACACGCTTTAACGAAAATGGTATTATATCTCTTTCTATAACAGCAAGGGAACCGCGTTTATCATGTACTTTTGGAATATCTATTAATCTAATATTCATATATTTTATCTATATCACCAGACCTTTCTAAATCTTTATATTTTGATATACCATTAAGACCGATCCTAAATTTTGCCAAAGCATCATTAATTTTAATATACTTATGTCTTATTGTAAAAAGCGTATATTTCAAAAGCCAAAGGTAACTTAAATTACCCATGAATCTATACGCCGCTGCAGATCTTGCAAAAAAAGCATTATCACTTCCTTGTCTTCTGCCAGAGCTTTTATCAAGATGTATTACAATAATTTTATGCTCGTGATACATGCTCATACCATTATCATATGCATTTCTTAAAAAAACATACTCTGTGACACCTTGAAAAAGAGAACCTACGCCAAAATAATGATTAAAGAATGTTCTACTTCTAACAAAAGGCTCTCTTTTAAAAGTAATTACACAAGTATAAATCCTTTTTAAGGATTTTTTATTGTGCACACTCACATTATGATACTTTGCATATAATTCACCATTTTCATCAATAGCTTCAAAAGAAATAAAATCGGCATTGGGATTATTTTTGTGAGCGTCAATTATTTTTTGATCAAAATTGGCTTCGTAAACAAAATCGTCATCAGCCATCAAGCAAATATCACCTGTTGATTTAGTTATGGCTAAGTTACGACTAGCAGGCGAACCTCTTTCGAAAGAATTAATAACCTTGATATTCTCATATTCCGAAATCAATAATCTTCCTTTATCCGTCTGATTTACAATTAAAATATTATAACTAGAATAATGGTTGTTTTTCTTAAATATTGGCTCTAAAAACGATAAATTCGTCTTATACATTGTAGAAATTAAAATCTGAAGTTTATAAGACATTTTAAGCTATAATATGGAAAGTTTCTTCTTAGGTTTTCTAATTTTACACAAATATAGAACAAATAAACAGTAATGATTAATCGTCCTTTAGTAACAATAATATGCCTCTGTTATAATCATGAAAAGTATGTTGTTTCTGCTCTTGAATCAGTAATTAATCAAACCTATAATAGTATTGAACTTATTATTGTTGATGATGCAAGTCAAGATCAATCGGTAACAGTTATTGATTCTTGGAACAAGAACTATAATTATCCCTTTATTAAAAACAAACAAAATATAGGTAACACAAAATCTTTCAACAATGCCCTAAAACTATCTAAAGGAGAATTTATAGTTGACCTTGCTACAGATGATATACTAATGAAAAACTCGATAGCGTTGAGATTAAATAAATTTTTAACTTCAAAAATTGAGAATTTAGGAGTCGTATATTCTAACGTAGAAACTATAAATGAAAATGGGGATCATATTGAATATCATTTTTCAGAAAAAACAAAAATAAACTACCCAAATAGGGTTCCTAAGGTAGGTAATATTTATAGTGCTTTAGTTAACCATTATTTTATAAACGCCACTTCAATGCTTGTAAAAAAAGAGGTTTTTGAAAAGCTAAATGGATACGATGAAAATTTATCTTATGAAGATTTTGACTTTTGGATACGATCTTCCCGCTATTTTAATTACGATTATGTTGATGAGGCATTGGTGAAAAAGCGCATTTTAAAAAACTCTCTAGGAAAGCAATTCAAAAAAAATAGTGGAAAAAAACTGAATAAATCTACACTACTGGTTTGTAAAAAAATCTATTATTTAAATAAAACTTTAGATGAATTTATCAGTTTAAAAAATCGATTAATGCATGAGTTAAGAATAAATGTAAAGCTAGCAAACTTTGCCATTTCTATTCGATATGCCATACTTCTATTTAAAGTACAATTCAAAATATGGTTTTTTAAAATTCGATAAAAATTAAACGCTATGCATGCTTATTGTTTTTTGCATTTTTAAAATAAAGCTTAATTACAACTACCACCACGAAGAAATAAACAATATACCTCATTAAATGCGCCATAACTACACCTTCTGTGCCATAATGTTGAATGAATACCTTAGACAGTACGAAAAACAATCCCAAAGAGAAAATTTCTGTAATTATAAAGCTCTTAACCATTCGCTTCGCCAAAAACTGATGCGATAAGACTAGAGAACCAAATCTTACAAAATCACCCAAAAGCTGCCACTTAAACAACGGTTCCATACCCAAAAAATTAGGATAAACAATTTGGATAATTAGATGTCTTAAGAGATATACTAAAAGAATGCCTAGCCCAAAAATAGGCAGAATGGTTTTGTAAATATTGAGAACCTCTTTTTTGAAATCCGATTCACTATAAATATTTGCAAATCTCGGAATTACATAAAGTGTAAATAAAGCAGTAACAAATACCATGTAGTTTTTAGAGATAAAAGTGACCGCTGTCCAATATCCAGCTTCTTCAATACTTATACTATCAGCTACCATTGTTCTGATATATATTTCAATATAATTAAGTAAAAAGGAAGACACGAATGACATTATCGTAAATGCAAAAAGTTGATTCTTATAACTGAGTGAGAATCTAATACGACTTAAATCTACATATCGACGTAATGTTTTTCCAAATACAAAACTTAGGACTATAAGTTGAATTATAGGTGCAAAAGCAATCGCTACAATAACACCGTCTAAAGATGAAGTATATAATCCAACTAGCAAAACTACAGTTGCTAACAGGTAACTTATCAATTCTATTTTAGCGTACTTTTTATAGTCTGAGAGCCCGCTAACTACAGCATATACTACTCTATTTATACCGATAAATGGAATAATAACGGCTAATAATTTAAAGGCATAAACAAATTCTTCTGTCTGAAAGAGATAGTTGCAAATATAAGTAGACCCAAAAAACAGTACTAATCCCGAGATAAGGGATCCAAACATTACAAAAACTGCCACAGAAGAAAACAGTTTAGCCAGTTCTGATTTTACTTCCTTAAACTGAGCTACATATTTTACTATTCCATTAAAAGCCCCAAGTGTTGAAGTACTTGTGAGCATAACCATAACATTTCTAATTTGACCAATACTTGCTATACCAGCCTCTCCTACAGTAATTGCCAAAAGCCTCTGTATAAATACAGAGACAATAAGCCTAATGGTAATAACTATAGCGTTAAGAGATGTAATCTTAAGAACAATATTTTCTCTTAGAAATTTAGGGATTTTCACTTTTGGCTATTTAATAATCGTCTAGACCTTGGTCATTTAAAACTCCAAATAAAGAGCTACCAAAAATCAATAAAACTATTCCAAAGTACATAAAATAGCTCAGGCAGTGTCCCATAACAGCACCTTTTAACCCAAAAACATCAATTAAATAAACACTGGAGACGTACATGATTACAAATAAAAATACTTCTATGATAATAAAATGCGTAAACATTTTTTTGGCCAAGAACTTATAAGCAATAACCATGGACATCACACGTATAAAATCACCCAATATTTGATAGCCGAATAAATCCTCGATAGGTCTGAATTCTTCGGTAAATAAAAGATTAACCAATAAGCCTCTACTTAAGTAGACAATCCCTAAAATGAGTGCAAAAATAGGTAAGACGGTTTTATAGAAACTAAACACTTCTTTTCTAAATTCCTTACGTGACTTTAACTCAGCAAATCGAGGTAAAATGTAAAGGGCCATTAACGAATTGATAAACATTAAATAATAGTCGGATACTCTTGTAACTGCCGTCCAATAACCTGCTTCCTTTATGCCAATTTCTGAAATGATATAGTTTCTAATAATGATGTATACAATGGGCAATGCAATTGAAGATACCAAAGCCATTACCATGTAAGGACTCAAATTTCTTAACACTGATATATTAATATGTGTAATTCTGATGTGAGACATTAAATTCTTCCTAAAGGCAATACCAACAATGGTAATCAAAAGATTTAGTGCTGGTGTTATAACCACTGCAATTAAAGCGCCATCGATATTTTCTTGTTTAATTAAAAGTAAGGTAACCAGCAACCCTAAAATCTGACCAGTCATGTTTATGACCAATAAGATTCGGTACTTTGAAAACCCATTCATGATTGAAAATGCGAACATGTTCAGGGCATAGAATGGTAATACAATAGCCAAAGTCTCTATGACATAGGTATAGTTATTGTTTAAGAATATGAGTCCATTTATAAATTCGGCATTATAATAACATATAAAAGCCAACAATACCGAAGAGAAAAAACCGAGGTAAAATACTGTAGAAAGTGTATTAGTAAGCTCTGAAAGGTTGTTTTTACATTTTCCTATTAGCTTCACGAAACCGTTGTAAAGACCTGCAATGGCAATTGATTGCACCGTACTAAGGAAGTTCCGTAAGTTCCCTATGAGCGCCATCCCTTCGGGACCAATAAATACAGCAATAAATTTTGAAATAAGAATACCTGCAATGATTTTGACACTGATATTAGCAGAATTTAAATTCGCTGCTTTAACTAGAACTTCATTATTTATGTAATGAAAAAATTTTTTCAATTAATACTTTTTTAGAATTTCAATCACATATTGTACGTCTTGGTCTGTCATTACAGGACTTATAGGCAAACTTATGACTCTTTTGTGAATTTGCTCAGTTACAGGTAGTTTTAAATGCGAAAATCTATAAAATGCCCTTTGCTTATGGGGAGGAATCGGATAATGAATTAACCATCCTATATGATTTTGGTCTAAGAAGTTTACAAAGTCGTCCCTATCCTCGACTTCAACCACAAAAGCATAGAATACATGATTGTTGGTACCATTGTAATATGGCAATTTAAGCTTGGCATTTTGAATCCCATTAAGATACTGCTTTGCAATAATGCGTCTTTGTTCATTATCAACATCCAGAGCTTTTAGTTTAATCCTTAGAAAGGCAGCCTGCATATCATCGAGTCGACTGTTATAACCAATGATCTCATTTTTGTACTTTTCCCTACTTCCGTAATTTCTCAACAAAGAAACCGCATTGTGTAACTCTGTATCATTTGTGGTTATAGCACCTCCATCGCCGAGCGCTCCAAGGTTTTTACTTGGGTAAAAACTAAAGGCCGCTGCATCCGCTAAATTCCCAGCTCTTAAATTATTCGTATTTAATGCTGCACCGTGAGCTTGAGCTGCGTCTTCTATTAAAAGTAAATCGTACTTATTTTTTAGATTTTTGAAGCCTTCAACATCGGCCAATTGTCCATAAAGATGAACCATTACGATTGCCTTAACATCTTCAGTAAGTGCCTCTTCGGTATGCTCTAATGAGAGGTTATACGTCTTAGGGTTAGGCTCAACTAAAACAGGTTCTAAGCCAGCATGTGATATGGATAATGCGGTGGCAATAAATGTATTTGCCGGAACAATAACTTTGTCCCCTTTTTGCAGCCTTCCTAATTCTATATAGCCTTTTAAAATTAAGGTTAAGGCATCTAAACCATTAGCCGTACCGACGCAATACTTAGATCCGCAATATTGCGCAAATTCATTTTCAAATCTAGAAACATTAGAACCTAAAATGAAATGTGACGCCTCTAAGGAATTGCTGAATGACACTTCAAAAGCTTCCCTAAATCTGTTATTGATTTTATGAAGATCTAAAAATTTAATCATACAAAAACCGCTTCTAAAAGCCTATAATTTTCGGTATTTATCCTATAAAACCCTTGTGTAATCGAGCGTGCGCCAAAACCTTCTTTCCAATATAAAAGCCCTTCATTAACTTTCTGACCTTCTTGGATATTAGAAATCCCAAAATTAAAATAAGGTTTATCGGCAAATACCTCTTCTAAAAGATAATGATGCAAAAAATCTAAACTTCCCAAGGTGTTTTTATCGGCATTACCCGAGATGTATTGACTATGGGCCACATTTTCGGTTTCGAAAATTGTAGTGCCAGCAACAATCGTATTATCATTAAAGACATTAAACTGTCTTATCTGCTTTGGGAATCTCAATTTTAAAAGTTGAATCTCTTCAAGTGTATGCACAGGCTTTACATCGTGCTTTTTATCCAAATTAGGAATAAGGATATCATCCCAAAATGCTTTAAAATCATTGGTCTCTTCTACAACAAGGTTATTTTTCTTTCCTCTCTTATACCCATTTTTTCTACTTCTGGAATAATTCAAATATCTTAGATCCAGTACGGAATGCATATCCATTCGATATAGTTTAGCATTTGTTTTAAAGCATATATACGAAAAAGGGTTATTTGTTGGATTATTGAGAAAAATATAAGGCAATTCTTTTATGCTTATAGCCTCTATACCATTTTGGTTGAGGAAGCTTAAGGTTGCCTTAAACATATCTATCATCAATTCTGATTTTGCGGAGGCATTGTAAACAAAGCCTCCATAGGTAAGACCTTGGTGTGAATAGATGGAATCGCCCATCTTATTTGCAGGTAGTAATCCTATAAGTTCATCACCATTATAAATCATCAATGAATAATCCTCAAATCTATCGCTATGATAGTCCATAAAATCCCTTAGGAACAAAAAAGTCTTTTGGTTACTGTCTAAGACAAACTTATTCCATTGGACTCTATCTGATGATTGATATCGTAAAACTTTAAAGTTTTGCATGCCTCAAAAATAGCTTTTATTATTCATTAGGCTATTTGGCTTCGCTTTTTTTAATCTATGTGCCTTAATTAAATGAAAACTGCTTGCGCGTACACAAGCAGTTTTAAAAAAGTAACAGCTATTTTAATCCTTATTTTTTTATGATCCTTTTTAATTTTATGTAAACATATTTAGTTTCCTATTCTAAAACAAATTAACTATTCTTCAATTCTTGGGGACGTAAATATTAAAATAGTCGTTAAACCATGCTACTTCATAGTTGTTTCGCTTTAAAAATGCGTTCATCTCCTTAACTCGTTTGCGATCGTACAAATTATTATTTTCCTTTCCCTCAGACATATAAGTGTTATCTGGAGATGAAAATTTAGAAATAGTCTCAAATTTTTGTTGTACAACTACTGGTAGTATATCAATATCACGTTCTGCTCTTTTAATTTGATTTTCGAACATCTCCCCATGATAAACCCATACCCAAGGTGTATACATATAGGGGCGCGTCTTGGTTAAAAAATGAAGCATAGGCATCTTATCATAAACCAACATATAATCGTTGGGTTTTACATAAACATCTAGAGCTTCTAGAAGTTCATTGATAATTTCAGCCCTATTTTGCTTTGTATAAATGTTATTGGCAAGTGGATTATTTATTTCATAAGTTTTATGAAAACGATTTCCTTTATCAAAATAAGCTTCATTAGTTATCTTATAAACTTTATTTATCGAGTATGTTGAAATCGTCAATATAAATAATACTAAAACGCTTTGCCTTTTAATTCCCCATCTGGGATGTTTATTTTTAAAATAAAATGTCCCTATGGTTTCAGAGTTCATACTAAACAACACACCACTAAAGAAAGGAAAACCGAGCCATATTGATGCATATCCCATATTACGAATGGCACCATCACTTCCCAAAGGTAAAACTAGCGCGATCATTATAGCCATTACAGATAATAACTTTGTCGATAATTTAATCTTCTTTTTTAGTAAGAAAATAGCAGCACTTAACAGTATAAAAAAATAAACTTCGTAAATATCTTCTCCTTTAAAAAAACGCAAAAAGAAGAAAGCAAAAACAACCACAGTTATTACCCTTAGCAATTTATATTTTAAATTATAACTAAGTAAGAATAAGCTTCCTATCAATGTATACTTTAAACCAACAATTCCTATAATCGCTAAACTCGAAATATACACTTCTATAAGATTAGTTAGACTATGATTGCCACTACTTCCTGTGCCATGACCAATAGTACTGTAAAAAGAATTGATTAATGCCTCTTGATGATTAAGAGCATTAGCAAGAATTAAAAAGAAAACGACCCCAATCACTAAACCTAAACCATAACTCAAAACATATTTTAATGTTAATTGCTTTCTTTCCCAATAGTGTTCTTCGCTAAAAAAAGGATAAAAAAATGTGAGTGTCAATATCAGTATGGTCAAGTTTGGAACCCTACTCAACACACAAAATATCGTTAAAAAACCTGCAATAATTAGTTTCCAAAAGCTTCTTTGAATAATTCCTCTATGCAATAGGTATACTATTGCTAGATAAAGCAAAATAGTTAAGTGGTTATGATAAAATACCAAAAAGCCAAAATCACTAATAAATGCAGATAGAATTACAGCCAGAGCAATTTGGTAGGGTTTTAGATAATCTTTGAAAATTTTAAAAACCAAGAAGCTCGACAATAGAAATATAAGCACGGTTAAAATTCTAAAAGACCATATACCCCCATTCGGAAAGAGTAAATACCATATCCCGCCAACTATTGCTGAAAACCATCTGTAAAAATTAAATTCTACACAACTAGGGCAATTAAAAACTTGCTGATATACTGTTAAAGCCAAACCTTCATCACAGACATCAAATCCTTGAAAGGATAAGGATACCCCAACAATTGTTATAAAACTTAGAGCAAAATATAATGCTGATTTATATGAAACTGAATTAAAAAAGTGCTCAATAGAATTTAAGGAAACCATACTGATATAAGCTGTAAAAAACTTCTAAGTTATTTCACGGTCAATCTATTAATTTTAATTGGTTTTTTTTAATCTTCATAAGAATTATTAAACATTCAATTCTTATTTTGGTTGGCGAACCCAAAATCAAAAAAAGTAATAGCTTTGTAAGACAAGTATAATCATGAATATAAAAGATACATTTCTTTCCTTAGTAATCCCCCTTTTCAATGAACAAGACAATATACATCCCCTTCTTGCTAATATTGACGTAGCACTGAAAGGGCATACCTATGAGATTATACTAGTTGATGATTTTTCTACTGATAAAACCGTTAGCGAAATAAAAAAAGTAAGGCATCCAAAAGTTAAGCTTATTGAACTTCGCAAAAACTATGGCCAAAGTTCTGCCTTAGCTGCCGGATTTGATAATGCTAAAGGAGATTTCATAATCACATTAGATGGTGACTTACAAAATGATCCAGAAGATATTATACCTATGTTGAGAAAACTTCACGATGAACATTGGGATGTAGTAGTAGGCATTAGAACTAAAAGAAAAGATAGTTTCTTTAAAAAGCTCCCCTCAAAAATCGCTAATGGATTAATTAGAAAAGCTACAAAACTGAATATCAAAGATCATGGTTGCGCTTTAAAAATTTTCAAAAGACAATTTGCTAAAGAGCTTAATCTTTATGGCGAAATGCATCGTTTTATAGGGCTCCTCGCCTTTTTAAATGGAGCTCGTGTCGGAGAAATCAATGTAAAGCATCATCCAAGAGTTTATGGAAAATCTAAATACGGCTTAGGAAGAACCTTTAAGGTCCTTAATGATATATTACTTATTTTATTTCAACGAAATTACCTTCAAAAACCTCTATATCTACTCGGTAATTTAGGAATCCTATTCTTTGTAATAGGAGCTATCATCAATGTCTATTTATTGATTGAAAAAATACTCGGTAATGAAATTGGCGATAGGCCTTTACTTATCCTTGGTGTATTATTAGTACTCGTTGGAGTTCAATTATTTACAACTGGTATCGCCATTGATTTGCAGATGCGTACCTATTACGAAACACAAAACACACGTCCTTATAAAATTAGAGATATTACAGATTTCGAAAAGGTGGATTAGAGTAATCTCTGATAAGTTGTTATTGCTTTCTTTTAGTTAAATAGAAAAGATTCACGCTAAATATGGCCAAATTGGCAATAATTATAGGCAACCCTATTCGCAAGGTTGGCATTAAAAATCCATAAACAATAAACAAAATACAGCCTGTCATATTAACCAATCGTAAGGTCTTTACATCTTTCATGGTAAAAGAAACCAATACCATTAACGACGCCAAATAGCCAACATATTCGGTCCCTGTGATTCCAAAAAGTTCCATAAAAACTATAGTGTTTTAGCACGCTTGCGATCCACCTCCTTCAATAAAATTTTACGCAATCTCAAATGATTTGGGGTGACTTCAACATACTCATCTTTTTGAATGTATTCTAAAGCTTCTTCCAATGAGAATTTAATTGCAGGTACAATCTTGGCTTTATCATCAGCACCGGCAGAACGGACATTGCTTAACTTTTTGGTCTTAGTGACATTAACGACCATATCATCACCACGAGAATTTTCGCCTATAACCTGGCCTTCATAAATGTCTTCACCTGGATCTATAAAAAACTTTCCGCGTTCTTGCAATTTATCAATTGAATAGGGAATTGCCGTGCCGTTCTCCATAGATACCAATGACCCGTTTTGACGCTCCGGAATACCACCTTTTAAAGGCTGGTATTCTTTAAATCGGTGTGCCATGATGGCTTCGCCCGCAGTTGCGGTTAGTAATTGATTACGCAAGCCAATAATACCACGTGATGGAACAATAAACTCACACACCATTCGGTCTCCCTTAGCTTCCATACTTAACATCTCCCCTTTACGCATGGTCACCATCTCTATGGCTTTACCTGATACCACTTCGGGTAAATCAATAGTCATTTCTTCAAAAGGCTCACACTTTACGCCATCAATCTCTTTAATAATGACCTGAGGTTGACCAATTTGAAGTTCATAACCTTCTCTCCGCATCGTCTCAATTAAAACCGATAAATGCAGTACGCCTCGACCAAACACCATAAACTTATCGGCACTATCCGTATCTTCGACTCTAAGTGCCAAATTCTTTTCCAATTCCTTTGTCAAACGTTCTTTTATATGGCGAGATGTCACATATTTTCCGTCTTTACCAAAGAACGGCGAATCGTTAATCGTAAACAACATACTCATCGTAGGTTCATCTATAGCGATGGTTTTTAAACCTTCTGGATGTTCTAAATCTGCAATGGTATCTCCAATTTCGAAACCTTCTAAACCTACGATAGCACAAATATCACCAGCTTGGACTTCATCAACTTTTTTACGGCCTAAGCCTTCAAACGTATGTAATTCCTTGATTTTGCTTTTTACAATAGAACCATCGCGTTTCACTAACGAAACCTGTTGGTTGGCTTTCAAAATACCACGCGTTAATCGTCCTATGGCAATTCTTCCCGTAAACGATGAAAAGTCCAATGATGTAATTAACATTTGGGTTGTACCCTCTTCAATTTTTGGTTCTGGAATATGTGCAATCACCATGTCCAATAATGGCTCTATGTTTTCCGTAGGTTTTTGCCAATCTTCGCTCATCCAATTATGCTTTGCAGAGCCATAAACTGTCGGAAAATCCAATTGCCACTCCTCGGCACCCAGCTCAAACATAAGATCAAACACTTTTTCGTGTACCTCATCTGGTGTACAGTTTTCCTTGTCAACTTTATTGATAACGACACAAGGCTTCAAGCCTAAATCGATAGCTTTTTGAAGTACAAAACGCGTTTGTGGCATAGGACCCTCAAAAGCATCGACCAATAATAACACCCCATCAGCCATATTTAATACGCGTTCAACTTCACCACCAAAATCCGCGTGACCAGGCGTATCTATAATATTAATTTTAGTGTCTTTATAGACTACAGAAACGTTCTTTGAGGTAATGGTAATGCCACGTTCGCGCTCTAAATCATTATTATCTAGAATTAAATCTCCTGTATTTTCATTGTCGCGAAACAACTGGCAATGGTACATAATTTTGTCTACCAGTGTCGTTTTACCATGATCAACGTGCGCTATAATAGCTATGTTTTTAATCTTCGTCATACCGATGCTGATTTTAAGCGTGCAAAGGTACGCCTTATTATCCTCAATTCGTTAATTATATGTTATATTTTAAAAATCAAACAATTTCAATTTGTATCTTGACGTTCTAGAAATTGATTAATAGTAATAGCCTTTTTCATATCAACCGCTAATTGGGCTGTTTACGTCTGAACCTTAAAAAATAACCCAGATGAATACAATTAGCAAGTATGCAAAGTTTATCCCCTATCTATACTTTTTGTCTGTAATCACCTACTGGTTTACTGACATTAATAAAAGTGAAGGCCTTTCCGCCTATCCAATTTTGTTATTTTGTATTCCGTTTTTATGGCAATTAATAAAACCAAACCGGGAACTTAATTTTTCATTGGGTATCGTTTTTGTTTGTCTTTCATCTTATATGGTCCTGGCTTACTTATTTAATGTACTTAACATCATAAATTGGTCAGAATCGGCGCAACGTTTCTTGTTTTATGGCGGTGCTTTAGTGCTAGGCAACTTTGTGATGTCGCTTTGGATTATTAGAAATAGTATTAAAAAGCTTTTTTAAAATCTTATCTTTGCAGCTAAATTTTAATGCTTTTGCTGTGATAACTATTCCAAAATTAAAACACACCAATTCAGATAATTTCTTTTTGCTATGTGGTCCTTGTGCCATTGAAGGAGAAGACATGGCCTTACGCATTGCAGAACAGGTCGTTTCCATTACGGATAGATTACAAATCCCTTATGTCTTTAAAGGGAGTTTTAAAAAAGCAAATCGTAGTAGAATTGATAGTTTTACAGGAATTGGAGATGAAAAGGCCTTAAAAATTCTAGAAAAAGTCTCTAAAGCTTTCGATATCCCGACCATCACTGACATCCATGAAGTTTCTGATGCCGAAATGGCAGCAGCCTATGTCGATGTGCTTCAAATTCCTGCTTTCTTGGTGAGACAAACGGATTTGGTCGTTGCAGCGGCTAAAACCGGTAAGGTTGTTAATTTAAAAAAGGGGCAGTTTATGAGCCCCGAAGCGATGAAGCACGCCGTACAAAAGGTAAAAGATGCTGGCAATGATAAGGCATGGATTACCGATAGGGGTACTATGTTTGGCTACCAAGATATGATTGTGGATTTTAGGGGCATTCCTACCATGCGACAGTTTGCACCAACGGTATTAGATGTTACCCATTCGCTGCAACAACCTAACCAAAGTGCTGGGGTAACCGGTGGACGACCAGATATGATTGAAACCATTGCCAGAGCTGGAGTGGTTAATCATGTAGATGGCTTGTTTATTGAAACACATTTTGATCCTGCAAATGCCAAGAGTGATGGTGCCAATATGCTTCATCTCGAGAAATTGGAAGGTTTGCTAGAGCGCTTGGTAGCTATTAGAAAAGTCGTTCAGTCCTATTAGTTCAGACTTATTCTGCATTAAATAAATGCCACTTATTTTTTAGATTAGAATAGAAAGGCTCTGGAGTGTCTGCGGAAATGACGATTGTTTTATCGTCCACAAAATAATCGAAAACATAACATGCAAAATCTTCGCAACCATCAAAAATAGAATTACGAACTAAAAACCGCGTCATTTTTTGACGAAAATCAAATTCAAATTGAATCCTATTATCTAATTCATTACTAGACAATTTCGTGTCTGAATGCCAATTAATTTTCACAGTTTATTTGGGTCTAAGGGACTATAACGCAATATACTTATTAAAGTTAAGCTAACAAATGCCAAACTTTAATTTTACAGACCAACAATTAGCCTTTTTTTCTTGGCTTCAAAACTAATTTAAATGGGTTGCTATTTATCGCCAACTGTTGCTCAATGACATAAACCACGACCTCGTCATTAATATCATCTACGCTTCTATAGCGCAATGACGTCACGATCTTTCTATTAGTCGTTACAAAGTGTTTCCTGTATTTTTTTAGCTGATCTCCATGCCAAAAGGCCAAGTCCACATAATCTTTGGACTGGTTGAGATAACAGAGCGGAAAACCGTTGTGATAATAAAATGGAATCCGGTATTTATACAACAATTCTGCATTAGGTGCTACAGCTTCGACAATGGTTTGAAGTTGTAGCAATATGGATTTGTAGGGCTCGACCTGTTTTAGTATATATGCTTCAGCTGGATTCAAAATCTAGAATAATCCCAAAACCCCAATGACAATTAAGGCAATACCAATAATCGCCTTAAAAGGCATGAGTGTGGCCGATAATTTCCTCAAGCTCGTTTCTAAGGCGGGCACTTTTCCAAATACATGGGTCAATAACAAAATACCGCCCAAAATACTTACAATTCCCAGCAAACTAAATCTAAATAGGGGCAATACCACTAAAGCGCCACCTATAACCGTCTGAAATGGTGCCAAAACACCAGCAATTTTATTAAAAAAGTTACTCTCACCATCCCATTTATCTAAAGTAGCTAGGCCAAGTAAGACCCCGCCAGAGAGGTTAGCTATTGTTAAAAGTAATCCAATCATAATGACAATGAGTTTAGGTATTAGATGATAAATTTAGTTAATATCCCCTAAAATTATTTTGTGAGAACTAAATAATTTTATTTACTTTGTATTTCAAAGTACTTTTAATTATGAGCAACGAAGATTATCTAAAAGACATTAGCGAGATTAAAGATTTAATGAATAAATCCTCTCGGTTTATCTCCTTAAGTGGTTTATCAGGAATCTTAGCTGGCATCTATGCACTAATTGGAGCAGCTATTGCCTATTGGTTGGTCATTTCTTATAGCTATGGTACCCTATATATATTTCATGGTTGGGTATTTTGGACCTGTATGTCTGTTCTTCTTATGGTCGCTTTTCTCAGTGCTGTCACTGGCATCATACTAACGACCAGAAAAGCCAAGAAAAATGAAGAAAAGATATGGGATAATTCATCAAAGCGGTTGCTTTTTAACTTCTTAGTACCCCTTGTAGTTGGAGGTATTTATTGCCTGATAATTTTGAGCCAAGGAAGGTATGGTCAAACAGGTGGATTAATGCTTATTTTTTATGGCTTGGCCTTAGTCAGTGCTTCAAAATACAGCTTAGGGGATATTAAATATTTAGGCTATATCGAAATTATTCTAGGACTTATAGCGAGTTATTATCCAGGTTATGGGTTCTGGCTTTGGGTTGTAGGATTCGGGATTATGCATATTGTATACGGTACTTGGATGCATTTTAAGTATGACAGAAAATGAAATTAAAATAGGCACGGATTATAAATGGATTTAGCTCAAAGATTCGATGTTTGGCATTTTGAAGCCAGACGTAACAAATGGTTAAATTATTTCTCCATTTTTTGCCGTATTGTACTTGCGCTCGGCTTTATACCGTCAGGTATGCAAAAGGTACTTGGAGAAAGGTTTACGGTCTTGGCTGTTAATCATCCTATGGGTAACTTTTTGGACGCATTCTATCATACGGGTTATTACTATACTTTTGTTGGTATAATGCAAGTATTAGCAGCACTACTTTTGCTCATTCCCAGAACAGTTGTCCTTGGAGCCCTAATATATTTACCAATAATATTAAACATTTGTATTCTATCGTTAGCTGTAAGATTTGATGGTTCCCAAATAACATCACCTCTTATGCTTTGTGCCGTTTTGTTTTTGTTATGTTGGAATTATCACAGCATAAAACACATATTTCCTTTTAATTATTTGCAAGTAAATAGTGTATTGCCAAAAAAAGAAGAACTGACAAAAAGGTTCCCCCTTAAGTTCTTTACTGGCGTTTTTGCAGTTGTACTCTTCGTTGTATTCCATACGAGATTGTTTTATGATATCATGCCGAGAAATTCATACTCCGATTGTATAACACAATGTACAACTGAAAATGACAAAGGCTGTTATACCTTTTGCGACTGTATTCATAAACAAGGGAAATCACTTGAAATATGTCTAGAGGAATTAAATAATGTGCCATGAGTCTTAAATTTAAAAATCGCAATAAAAAAGAATGTGTGGTATAATGGATAATTTTTTTAAACTTTAAACTTTTAATACCATAGAAACTGAACACTGAACACTGAACACTGAATACTGATTACTGAATACTGATTACTGATTACTGATTACTGAAAATTGAGCATCATCACCGACATAAATAAATTATTTGATCACAGAATACGACTGGGTATTATGTCTGTGCTCATGGTGAATGAGTATGCCGATTTTAATACTTTAAAGGAATTGTTAGGAGCTACGGACGGCAACTTAGCAAGCCATACTAAAGCTTTGGAAAAAGCAGACTATATTTTAGTAGAGAAACAGTTTATTGGACGTAAACCAAACACGCGATATAGTGCGACCAAGCTGGGCAGAAAGGAATTTAAAAAACATATTGAAGCCCTTGAAAAATTAATTAAAAAGACCTAAACGCAATGAGCAATTTTGTAAAAGACACATCGATTGTAAGGGAGATTTGGGGTAAAAGTGATACCATCTTGCTCGTATTTGCAGGTACCTCAGCCGAATTTGCCCTCAACAAAGCTGTAGATTGGTTGTATTTTACTGGCAAACTACCTAAAGATCCTTTGGGACGTTTGTTCTCAACCGTTCAATACGCCAAAATGATTGTCTTTTCTAAAAAAAATACAGCCCTCAAAGCCATTGATCAAATTGCTGCAATACATCATACAGTAGAAAAAAAACGCGGACAACACATTCCAGATTGGGCCTATAAAGATGTCTTGTTTATGCTTATTGACTATTCCATAAGATCCTATGAGCTTTTACAAAGATCTTTGAGCGTAAATGAAAAACAAGAGGTACTAGATGTTTTTGGAAATGTAGGACAACGCATGGGATTAAAAAACTTGCCACTCACCTACTCCGAATTTGAGAAACTAAGATACAAACACTTAGAAGAGGACCTTGAAAATGGCAAACTGTCGAAAGACCTTTACAAACAGTACAGAAAGCATTTAGGCTTTTTTAGATATTATTTATTGCTAGAAGCACAAATCCTTCTAGTACCAAATAAAGTGAGAGCACTATTGAACTTAAGACGCCTATCGCTATTAAAACCGTTCATGATCGTTTACAAAGTTTTTAGAAGTTTGCGTATGGATTGGCTGTTAAAAGAGCTCTTATTACCACCAGCTTATAAAGAAGATATAAAACGTATGAACATTACATAAACTATTTTTTTAATCTTTTACTTTGAAATTCAAAGTACTTTAATATTTCAAGATGAAACAACTATTATTATTTATTGGAGCTATTTTATTCAGCACATTGTTCTATGGCAAAAGCATTGGTCTAAATCTTTTTCTATTTAGCATGTTAACACTTCTTATACTTTTTGCACATCATAAAGACGATTTTAAAAGTAGAAAAACATTGATCCATTCCGTTATTTATTTAGTTACTGGTATAGCAGTATTCTATCATGACTCATCTCTAGCCATCTTGGCAAATATCGTCTCCTTCTTTACCCTAATAGGGCTATTATCTGAGCATAGATCATCCATTTACATTAACTGGCTCAACGGCATCTATACCACGATTGCCGGTTGGTTTCATCGCAACTTTTCCGCTGACGAAGCTACCCAAAACGTAGCGTCTAAAAAGCATATCGATTATGTCCATTTGGCCAAAATTATTCTTGTTCCTGCCATTATAGTGATCATATTTATTGGGCTTTATCAGAATGGAAATCCCATCTTCAAAGACTTAATTGACCGTATAGATTTTAGTTTCATTAATGTCCAATGGCTACTCTTTGCAGTATTGGGTTACTATTTGTTTTCCAATATTCACCGACCTATTGAAGTTGAACCCGCCACCGAAATTGATCTAAAAACAAATAATGAGTTAGTAAAAACAAAAGATTTCTCGATTCCCAAACTGAAACAAGAGAATCAACTTGGCGTTATCCTTATCTCCTTATTAAATGTTTTGATTGTTATTTTTTTAATTACGGACATCACATTTATACTAACCAATGCGGATATTAGGGCATCGGTTTTTTCGGAACAAGTTCATAGTGGTATCAATGCCTTAATAGCTTCCATAGTTATCGCCATAATTATTTTGCTTTATGTCTTTAGAGCTGATCTTAATTTTTACAAGGAGAATAGAACCATAAAGCGATTAGCCTTTACATGGATCGTGCTCAATGCCATTTTAGTGCTCAGTATTGCGGTAAAAAACAGTCAGTATATCTACTATTTTGGCTTAACCTACAAACGTATAGGCGTTTTAGTATACCTCATACTTGCCTTGACCGGTCTTATCACAACACTTTTAAAAATCGAGAACATAAAAAACATATGGTATCTCTTTAGAATAAACACTAAAGCTGCCTTTATAGTTCTGATTATGGCCAGTACGGTGAATTGGGACTATCATATTACCAATTACAACTTCTATTATGCCAAATCTATGGATTTTAAATATCTCATAGAGTTATCCAATAACAACACATTTTTGTTAAAAGAACATATAGATATTACCCCTATGGGTAAGGATTCAATTCAACTCATTGAAGAGAAGTACCGTAAATATGTTTATGAATTAACGAACAATTCGTGGCAAGAACTGCAATACGATAACTTAAAACTCAATACCAAGTAAGATGATTGTATTGGTGTGTTTTGGTTTAGCTTTTATAGTCCTAGTGACCTATGCGATTATACGGATAAGTATATCGTGTATCTTCTGGTCATTCAATCAGCCTGCAGATAAACGACATGTTTTCAAAACTTGTTTTCCGTATTACATAATCACACTAGTTCTGATAGGTCTTGCACTCATTATAGAATTCGATAAAGAACCCGTAGTCATTTATTATGCCTCTTCAGTTTATCTATTAGCATTATTCATATGGAGAAGTGAATTAAAATCATCTAAAAAGAACAACAAAAATTTTGCCGTTGAACCAAATCAACCCCAACTACCATGAACCACCTATTTAAATACTTTAGAGCTATTAGAAAACAACTTATCATTTGGCTGTTTGAGCATTCCCAACGCATCTATACGGCCTTGTTCAAAAATCATGAGTCATGGAATATCACCAAAGCTGACTTACGCAATCTACAACCATCTACTTTTGGAAGGCATCTCGGTGAATTCTTGGATAAAAACAATTTTGAATTGATTCCGAAAGTAGAACGTCACGATTGTTACCATGTACTTTGTGGATATAGCACAAAGGTTGAAGATGAAATAGCATTGCAATGTCTTTGCTATGGTAATGGCAAACGCAGTCCTTATTTATACGGAGCAATCATTTTAGGTGTAACCATACTTCCAGATTACTTCAGCTACTACTATACATCTTATAAAATAGGTAAACGTGCCAATCCATTTCATCATTTCGACTATCGAAAGCTTTTGAACGTATCTATTAAAGACTTTAGAACGGCCATTTTTTCTAAGTCAGAATTGTATCACCTCAACCTTATAGCATCATGAAAAAAATTAAAATCATCCTCTTAATTGGGGTCGTCATAAGCTTAGGTGTGATCATAACCTACCATTGGATAAGTTTTAAAACGCGGCATCTCGTCTTTGACGATATCGATTCAATTCCAAAAAATAAGGTAGGCTTGGTATTGGGCACAGGAAAATATACCACAGGCGGAACTATTAATCTCTTCTATACCTACCGAATTGAAGCAGCAGTTAGTTTATACAAGGCTGGTAAGATCGATTATATCTTAGTTAGTGGTGATAACAGTAAAAAGGACTATGACGAACCTTCGGACTTTAAAAACGACTTAATTGCCAAAGGGATTCCGAAAGAAAAAATCTTTTTGGACTATGCGGGCTTTAGAACATTGGACTCAGTGGTACGCGCTAAAGAAATATTTGGACAAACTTCCATCACTTTTATTTCTCAAAAGTTTCATAATCAACGTGCTATCTATATCGCCGATCACTATGAAATCAAAGCTGTGGGTTTTAACGCCAAAGATGTTTACAAATCTCATTTTAGAGAATATTTGGCACGCTCTAAAGCGAGTTTAGACTTAGTTTTTAATGTGCAACCCAAATTTCTAGGAAAAAAAATCACTATACAATGAAGTTACAATTCAACAAATACTATTTAGCATTGGCACATTCCCTATTCTTAATAGAATTAGCCATCGCCTTTATTATAAAAACAGGATTTATCCGCTACACTTTTGGCGATTATCTCGTAGTTATTTTACTGTATGCAATATTTAGAGGATGCACTAACCTGAGTGTGAGGGCCTCGGCTTTAGCGGTCCTCTTTATTGCTTATGGCATAGAGTTGCTTCAACTGACTCCGCTCTTAGCCTACTTTAATTTACAGGATAGTATGGCCGCCAAACTAATTCTTGGAAGTACGTTTCAAGTAGGTGACCTCATCGCTTATTCTCTTGGAATTCTAACAGTTTTAATTTTTGAACATTATTATGGAAACCATAAAAACACTTATACAGTCAAAGTTTAAAACATTGTCATTAGTTACAGTCGCTTTGACTTTTAGCATTGTTGCTTTAATGGCTCGAATAAAACTCAATAAATCCTTCTTCTACCTATTTTTAGTTTGGAATGTCTTTTTGGCTATAATTCCCTATACCATAACCATGTACCTAAACACTAAAGCTAATATTGGTAAATACAAGCTCATATTTTGGTTTTTGGTTTGGTTGTTATTTTTACCCAATGCACCTTATATCGTTACAGATTTAATGCATATCAGAATGGGTAATGAAGCTTTATTATGGTTAGACATTTTAGTTGTGCTTTCCTTTGCCTTGACAGGTCTGCTCCTCTTCTATCTTTCCGTATTAGATATGCAAAAGCTAATGGCTTCAAAGTTCAGGCAAATCTCGATCGGTAAATTAACTATCTGTGTCATACTCCTTTCTGCCTTTGGCGTCTATCTCGGTCGATTTCTACGATATAATTCTTGGGAAATTGTTAGTAATCCACAGGTTTTAATTACTGATGTGATTAGGATTTTAATTTCACCGTCCCAAAATTCCGAAGTTTGGTTATTTACACTTGCTTTCGGGGGATTTTTAATTGTTGGTTATTGGATGTTTAAAAATTTAAACCATATTAGGACCCATGAAGATTAAATCATATCTATTTTACGGCATTATTTTTTCGTTGACCATAATTGGAAAAATAGCATACACGCAAGCAACAAACGATGCGCTTGTCTTTATTCTAAAGCCCTTAAGCTCCATTATTTCATTTCTGACGAATAGCCCGTTCATCTACTTAAGCGACTCTGGTTTTTATTTTGAAAGTTTAAATATCACTATAGATAAATCCTGCTCAGGCGTTAATTTTTGGATCATCAGCTTTGTGGTATTCTCATTTTCTTTTGTCAAAGTCACCCGATCAAACTTTCAAAGGTTATTGTCAATTCCGGTATTGCTTCTTGCAACATTGGCCTTTACACTTTTTGCCAATACATCACGAATTTTAATTTCAATACTCATATCACGGCAGACAGCTTTTGACTATCCTTGGCTACATCAAGCCCAAGGCGTTTTTATTTATTTATCACTGCTAGTTATAGCCTATACCATCATCAATCACCTAAGCTTTAAATTCAATAATTACCATGAGGAACTTACTTAATCCAAAATGGCTTTTAGCCATCAACACATTACCAATTCTTTTATTGTTTTTATTGTTTTGGGGTGATTACAGCATTATTAAAACACTTTTAACTGAAGATAACTTAGCCTATTGGAAAGGGTTTGGGCTCATACTTTTTGCGCTCTCAATTTTAAACTTTGGTTACACCTTGCTCTGTATTATTAAAGCTCTAAAAGTCTCCATTTACTATGCTATAATCAGCTTAATTGTTTATACCATATTCATTTTTCTATATAACGTTCACTCACGTCATATTATACCTTCAGATATTCCTAGGTGGATGCTATCAGGTGATTTATTACTATATGTTGGCACATTTTTAATGCCAACTTTAATACACGCCCTATTTATTATTGTTATAAAACTAACCTCAGCAAACAAAAATCACAAAGCCTGGAAAAACTTCTTATCAGCCGTGGCCGTGCCAATCGTTTGGTATATTTTCTTTCAAGTCATTGCCCCGCTTTGGCAGACCGTAGATTCTAGATTTAGCGAGCACGCCTTTATAATCTTAATGATTATAGGTGTGATCATCTTTCTGTTTTTTTTAATAAGGGGTATTTATATTTTATCTCTTCAAAAGGATGGCAAATGGAAAAAATATCAACTTTTTTGGAAAATCCCAATCGCCATAATTTTTCCTCTTTTGGGATTAGTGGTCAACAGAGGGTATCTTTTTCGTGGGTTTACTGGAAATGACACAGGTATTTTCGGAGATTTTAGTTCCCCATGGTTCTTTGTTTTGGCATGTATTAATGGTATTCTAATTTGTCTGCCCAACACAAAGCACAAACGCTACAGGATACTACTCTACGCTGGAAGATCGATTACTTTGACCTACACCCTATACTTTTTTATGGTCTTTCTCCCCTTTTTGCCCTTTTCTATCATTGCGATAATTGCTGTAGGAACCGGATTTCTAATGCTGACACCTTTGGTACTTTTTGTCATTCATCTTCAAGAATTAACCTCCGATTTTTCATTTTTGAAACAGCATTTTTCCAAACCCTTATTATTCGGAATTTCAATATTCGGTTTCCTTATAATTCCTCTGAGTATCATAGGGGCCTATCAAAAAGACAGGCATGTTTTACATGAGACCTTAGACTATATCTACCATCCAGATTATTCAAAAGACTACAATATTGATAAAAAATCCTTACAAAAAACACTTCATGTTATAACGAGTAACAAAGATCGGCGTAATGATTTTATTTTTGGAAATCAAACACCTTATCTATCTCCGCTTTTCAATTGGATCGTTTTAGACAATCTCACCTTGTCGGATGCCAAAATCAATACCATTGAACGTATTTTCTTTAACACGCCATCTTTTGGAATCCGTCGCTCTGAAAACCTTGTCAATGAAGGTGTTGGTATTTCAAATATATCCTCCAATAGTACTTACAATAAAGAAGCAAATTATTGGACAAGCTGGATAGACATCGAAATTACCAATGCCAATAGTGATAGGTTTCAATCCGAATATGCGACAACTATCGATTTACCTGAAGGCTGTTGGATCAGTGATTACTATCTCAACATCGGTGACCGAAAAGAAATGGGCATTTTGGCTGAAAAAAAATCTGCAATGTGGGTGTTTAGCCAAATACGAAATGTGAGAAGAGACCCAGGATTACTGCACTATTTAACAGGTAACAAAGTGTCCTTTAGGGTATTTCCTTTTGCAAAGAACGAAGTTCGAAAAACGGGTATTCAGTTGGTACACAAAGAACCCGTAACGCTAGATATAGATGCACATGAAGTCATTTTGGGAAATGCCAATTCGCAAATAGAATCGGAGACTATACAATCAGACCATATCGCTTATGTCTCGGTCTCCGACAAGGAACGTTTAGAGCATACAAAAAGGAACCCTTACTATCATTTTGTCATTGACATGTCTCAAGATAAAGATAGTTTGAGATCTCATTATGAGGACCTTATTACTCAATTTCTAGAAAAACAGCCATTAGCATCACAACCTAAAATCAGTTTTACAAATAGTTTTACTAACACCATCCCTCTTGATAATGTATGGAAAAACACATTAAATGGCATGGCATTCGAAGGGGGCTTTTATTTAGAACGCGCCGTAAAAAAGATTTTATTCAATGCTCATACAGAGCCTTCTAACAGCTATCCTGTAATCATCGTAGTCTCTGACGACATTCAAAATTCCATAATAGAAAAAGATTTTAAAGACTTTAAAATGGCATTTCCGGAAAGTGATATATTCTATCACCTAAATACTTCGGGCCAACTCGCTTCGCATAGCTTAACCCATACACCAAAACGAGCCATTGATGGCCATGCCATTGTTGATGTTCACCATGCAGTACTTGCATGGCCAAATACAAAAGAACCCTTAGCCTATTTAACAGACAATAACGCGCCAAGTATCGTTCTAAAATCACCAATATTCGACATTATCGAAAAAGACATACAGTCTAAAAATTGGAATTCGGGTTTATTACTTCAAGGTAAATGGATATCACATACACTGTATCCTAAAATTGCCGAGGATGAATGGAACCAACAAGTCAAGTATAGTTTTATGTCTCAAATCATGACACCACTTACCTCTTATATTGCTTTAGAAAATGAGGCACAAAAGGCCATCCTTCTAAAGAAACAAAAAGAAGTCCTTTCGGGCAAGAAATCATTTGATCTCAATGAAGATACCCAGCGTATGTCCGAACCAAGTCTGTTCATCTTACTAATCTTAATCGGAATGTTTATTCTAATAAAAAGAAAAGGTATTAAACTGTTGTAATTTCAAAAAACATTGGCCCAATAATCACTTATTCATGGCCATCCACATAGTCCTGAAGATAATAAAACCGTTCTGTGAGCTTGCCTTCAGAGGTTGTGATTTGTGCGCGCTCTAGGATGCCTTCTTGATCACTATTAAAAAAGGCTGGTATCACATGTTCAACAAAGGTTTCACCAAAGCCTTCGCTGGCATCTTTTGGCAGTTCGCAAGGTAAATTATCTACAGCCATAACCGTTATAGCGTCCTTATCATCGTAGGCAACTTCCCTTTCGGTCTGTGGATTGTAACCATAAAAAGGTTCCTCAATAGTTGAGGGGCGTATGGTGCTCGCCACCGGACCATCGATATCACAAGATATATCCGCTACTAAATTGATTCTAAAATCAGGATGCTTGGCATCTTCTCGAGTAAACAGATAAGGGGCATTATTGCCATAAAAATGACCTGCTATAAACATATCAGATACTTTTGCATAGGGCATAAAATTACTTTCATAGCCCGTTGGGTCTTTATAGAACTCTAAGCGATCCCCAACTTTTCCATCGATACGTTTGGCATATTCCATAACATCGATTCTACAATAAACGGGCTCTGTAAACTCAGACGTTAAATAGAGCGCATCACTAACTTCCTTAATACCAAGATGGTCTAAAATCTCTGCGGCACCGTTGGCCACTTTTCCTGTTCCAGAAAGCAAAATCTTAATATTTGGAATCGTGATTTTATCCAACTCCAATTTAACGGCATATAAATCAGCTAAGCTCTCACATTTTGGTAAATTAAAAAGACCATCTCGTAATCCCAGAGCTCTAAAGCCATTATAGGCGCCAACTAAGCCTGCATAGCGACCAAAACCGATGAGTCTATAACCATTAGTATCTACTATAGTTTCATGATCGTACATCTCGATATTTTTCTCGAGCATGGCTAATAACAACTTTCTATTATAAGGTTGTTTTTTAATGGTATGAGAAAAGTAGAAGTACTTTTTATTGGGAATTAGGTAATCTATAGGTACTTCTTTTACGCCTATCATCACGTCGGCGTCAGAGACATCCTCGGTTACTTCAAAACCCAATTTGGTATAAGCCTCATCCGGAAAAACCCTGATATCGGAGGACTCAACCACAAATTCCGCTTCGGGAAATCGTTTTCTAGCTTCCGCTAAAGTTTCAGGTGAAAACACGACACGTCGGTCTGGTGGGTTTTTGCGTTCTTTGATGATGGCGAATTTTATACTCATGTTGGTTTGATGATTCATTTATTTGTTACTGCAAACTGCCACTATGTACTGTTTGCTGACTATGGAATAATTTTTGCACGAAAATAACTGGATTTAAGAGCTTGCACAACTTTTTTTGTAAGTTTGCACGCTCGCGTTAGGGATTGCAACGCTATCCTTGTTATATGTCAGTTCGAGTGTTTTGCGAAGTTATGAGCAAAATGTATCGAGAACAGGTCTAAAAGATATGGTGAAAAGCCCAAGTCCACAAAGTTTTTACCTAGTGGATAAACGCATAAATTGAGTCATTTATTGATAAGACCCTGAAACAAGTTCAGGGTTAATTCGATAATACAAAACAAAGTTTTGTTATCTCATTAAGGGGTCGACTGGTTTTGACAGCGAGATTAATGAAATGGTAAGCACGTCGTGTAATGGTTTTGAAACACGTAAAAGGCTAGACCAAATTTTAAACGGCGAAAATAACTACGCTTTAGCTGCTTAATAACTGAATTATAGTAAGTTCAAGCCACGTCCCGCAAGGCGGGAAAGCTAAATGTCTCCAAAAAGCCTTGGTTAGTGGCGTTTTATTTAGAGGCATCGTAAAAATTAACCAAGATGGGGTAGCGCTTTGATGCTCTTTCGAGATTTAGAAGCTAAGCTGTAAATGGATCGTTTTTAGTCAGTTTACAGTCTAAAATTAAATAAAAACTAAACGTGTAGAAAGCCCTTTGGTTACTTGTTTGGACGAGGGTTCGAATCCCTCCGACTCCACCTACGCTCTCTGAAGCCTTGTGCGACAGAGAGCTTTTTTATTTTTAATCGTAATCATTTTTTTATTAAGCTCTATCTTAAGAGCTTCGGTGGACTCGTCCACAAATTTCATAACTTTAGATAAATACAACATTATGAAATTACTCTACACTGTTTATATTTTAAAATGTGCTGATCAAACCTATTATACAGGCTTTACAACGAATATTGAAAAACGATTAAAAGCTCATCAAAACAAAGAAGTGCACTATACGAAAAGCAGATTACCTGTTAAATTGGTTAACCTATTTCAATTCGAAAACAAACTAAAAGCTTATGATTTTGAACGCTACCTAAAAACAGGGTCTGGAATCGCCTTTAGAAACAAAAGACTGATTTAAAAAACTAAAGGTATAATTTTGCAAGGTGGGAAAAACGCAATTAGTCCCTCCGACCTGCCTGACGGCAGGCAGGCTCCACCTGCGCTCTCTGAAGCCTTGTGCGAAAGAGCGCTTTTTTATTCTTAACCGTAATTATTTTTTTAATTATAAATAAAATTCCACCTCATAATTTGAACCTTTCCTTAAAACTAACGTCATAGGTATTAGAACAAATTGTCTCCATGATTCTTGTCGTCCTTATATACTTAGGTATCTTTTATGCTAGTCTTAGATTCGGGAAATGGTTATCTCATCGATTCATTTTTATCGCTAAATTAGGAGAGCATATATACACTAAAAAGCTTGATCAATTAAATACTTCTCCTTTTTTTAGTCCGTTGCGAAAAGCCATCAATGAATCATCTTTGTTAAAAGCCATTACTTGTATTTTCCCTTTAATTTTGATAAAATCCATTGCTTTTTATTATATGTCCTTTGTTCTAATAACACCAATTGTCTTAATTAGTCAAGGTATTGTCATGGGCAGTTTGTTTGTTTATAGCGTTAGACAAACAAAAAATAATCAGCACCTAAAAACCATAACATTTTGGCAACTTTCAAGTCATATTATAGCCGCAAGCTATGGAACTTTAAAAGGCTTGGAATGGCTCTTTTCTGATTCTTTTAAATACTCTTTTCTTAAAGGCACTAATTACAACATGTTCCTTTTTTTAATTCTTACACTTCTAACAGCATTAATAGCAAGCTATTTTGAAGCTAAATCTATTATCTTAAAAGACAACTTTTGAAATTATTCCCTGTATTCAACCCAAAAAACCCTTGCTAAAACTGCAAGGGTTTTTAGTTTTGATTGATGAAAATCTGATTGGCTAAACTTTAATTTCTGCTTTATTCCAAATACCAGTATTGGCGACCTCTTTGGTAAAGTCCTCGAATCTAACAGGTGCTCTGCCCAATAGCTTTTCAATATCCTGCGTTACAATAGAATTATTTGGATTACCGAGTACAACAGTAAATAGATAGTCAATTAACCAAACGAAGTCATCAGGTAATTGCATCTCGCGCATGGCATTACTATACTCCTCCAAACTTAATGGCACGAATGCAATATCTCGTTTTGTAGCTGCTGCTATGGTATCAATAGCCTCTTTAAAGGTCAATAATTGTGATCCTGTAAGCTCATAAATCTTACCATTATGGACGTCATTTAAGAATACCTCAACAGCCACATCAGCAATGTCATTGGCATCTACAAATGGGATTTTGACATGGGCTTGTGGTAAGGCGACCACACCTTCTAATACCGGTTCTAGCAAGAAATTCTCACTAAAATTCTGATTAAACCAACTGGCTCTTACAATGGTATAGTCAATTCCAGAGTTAATAACGATCTCCTCACAGAGCTCAGCTTCACGTTCCCCTTTACCAGATAATAAGACTAATTTCTTTACTCCAGCTATTTTAGCTTGTTTTACTAATTCTGTAATAGCTTCTTTGGCTCCAGGCACGGCCAAATCTGGTTGATAAGTGATATACACCTTATCAATGCCTTCTAAAACGGCGTTCCAGTTATTGGGTTGATTCCAATCAAATGATGGTTGTGCCGATCTTGAGCCAACACGTACCTTATGGCCTAGTTGTTGTAAACGGTCTACTATTCGCCGACCTGTTTTTCCTGTTCCTCCTGTGATTAAAAAATGTTCTGTTGTCATAATTATTAAATTTTTATTTTGTGATTTGTGTGGTTATGATAATTAAGGTGATAAATGATCCTATTGCGGTGATGGTTCTCACCAAATGAAACCGATTCCATTTGGTTTCAAAGGTCTTGCGTAAATCTTTTAATTCAACCTGATTTAAAGTTTCTAGATTGTGCTTGTCAATCATGTCGTTAAGTGGTACATTTCCAAAAACAGTGACTAAAACTACTCCTGAGACATACACTAACACAGCTACTAAAAGCATCCACCAAATAGTTGTTGGCACGTTTTTGAATAGAAATAGATTACCAAGTCCTAAAAAGAAGGGCCCCAAAAACACTGCAAAAAATGTCGGGTTTAAAATGACGCGATTCATTTGTTGAAAAGCCATTAAGAATCCAAAATCGTCTAGCCGTCCAATACCTGGTGTTACAGCATTTCCCCAAGTAAAACAAAGGCCTGCACTAAGCCCAGTACATAGGACTAATAGCAAGAAAACAATGTGTTGTAATGAGAATTCCATGGCTTTACTTTTTTACGGTTACGGTGCTATTAGTGACTCTGAAGTAGTAATACAATACCACGATACTGATAAACACCAAAGCGATTAACCAGAAGCCTGGAGCGGTAAAAAACATATAATGATCTATGCCATTGGGCATCATAAATACGGGTACTGTAATTAGGGCATCTAAAATGGCACTAACCAATAAGAACGTAAGCCCTACTAAAAAGCCATGAGTTCCTTTTTCTTTCTTGTAGTACATGGCACTTCCATACCAAACCAGGGGAATCACCGATAGTAGTAATACCAAGTTGGCTTGTAGTTCTACATCTTCCAATATGGGCAGATAAAATGAGATGGTGTAGGCAGATACTGCTAGTATCCAGATGGCCACACCGATTAAAATTACTCTAATTGTTTTCATGTCTTAATAATTTTTAATTACACGACAAAGGTATCCGTGCCTTAGAGCATTGACTTATTTGAAAAGAATTTTGATTTGTTTGAAAAGACGACTACCGAATTTGAATTGGCCTATAGCCTAAATACTTAAATTTTAAATAAGGTTTAAGCAGCATTATTTACAATTGAAAAAAGGGCTTAAATACTGAAAAACTTTTCGATTTTACGATCAAAATAACTAGAAGCGCTTTTGGAGCATACAAAAAAATGATTTAGTATCTTAGACATTCAACTTAAATTCAAGACCTATCTATGAGACCTGTTACCTTAAAAGAAATAGCTAAAGAATTAGAAATTTCTGTGGCCACGGTCTCTAAAGCTTTAAAGGGGTATCCTGATGTCAACCCAAAGACACGAAAAAAAGTCGAAGCATTAGCGAAAGCCTTAAACTATTCCCCCAATACGGCTGCCATAAATCTTAGAAAGCAACACACAAAAACTATCGGTGTCATCATACCAGCGGTAGTTCACTACTTTTTTTCAAGTGTCATTGATGCGATTATAAAAATTGCAGACGAACGGGGTTATTTGGTCATACTCTTGCAGAGCGATGAAAGTTTCGAGCTGGAAGAAAAGCAGGTTAATCTCCTCCTGAGTAAAGGAATCGATGGTCTAATAATTTCGCTTTCAAATCATACCCGAACTTATACACATTTGAAAAAATTACGTGATTTTGACGTTCCATTTGTTCAAATGGATAAAATTTCCAAGATCGTTGAAAGCTCGAAAGTCATTATTGATGACAGAAAGGCTGCTTATGAGGCCGTCGAATACCTCATAAAAAAAGGACATAAAAGAATTGCTCATTTTAGAGCGGGATTGACCCCACAGAACTCTATAGACCGGTACCTTGGTTATAAAATGGCTTTAGAAGACCACAATATTTTATTCGACAAAAGCTTGGTTTATATATGCGACAATAATAAAGATTTTGAGGATGGTCAAATCAATGCGGAAAAACTCATAAATGACCACGGTAACTCCGTTGATGCCATTTTTGCAGTAAGTGATCTGGTTGCTATAGGAGCTATGCACTATTTAAAGAACAACAACATAAACGTACCTAATGACATCGCTGTTATAGGATTTAGTAACTGGTTTATGTCTTCTGTAATATCCCCTCAATTGTCCACTGTAAATCAGGATGGCTCTAAAATTGGTGAAGCCGCAATTAATTTACTATTTGAAGAGATCAACAATAAAAAAGAGGGGCATCCTAGACTAAATAAAACTGTGGTCATAGATACGCATTTAATCATTAGAGAATCTACTGGGTAGATTGTTATTAGAAATATAGCCACATACAAAGAGGCTGTACTTTAAAGCACCCACTCATCTGAGGCAGTTTTTGATGTATTTGGAAAGACGACTACCGAATTTGACTGGGTCTATAACCAAATTTCTTAGCAAAAGCATTTGAGAAGGAACTTAAACTATCGTAACCAACATGCCATGCTGCTTCTTGAACCGTTGCTTTTTGATTACTGATCATCTCATGGGCAGTCGATAGTCGTTGGTTTTGTAAATACTTAAATACAGGAACACCAAAGACTTCTTTAAATTCTTTTTTGAGTTTCGTGGTGTTTAAGCCAATAATTTTTGAAAGCTCTGATAAGGAAGGCGGATTGTCTAGATTACCTGCCAAAATGGTTTTTACTTCATCCAAACGTTTCCGATCCTGAGTTTTAAAGGTTTTGGTTTTGTGCATGGCCAGTTGACCAAAAAAATGGGATAATAAAGCCGTAATCTGACTTCTAAAAAACATCATTCGGGCTTTACCTTCGTATTTAATATTAAAGATGCTATCGACAATGCGCTGCATCTCGGGAGTCATAAAAAAGCTAGGGCCTTCAACATAATGATCTTTTGGATGTACCAATTGTTCCAAAAGTTCTGAGAACAACTCCCCTTCTTGGTTAGGTAATTTGTGCAGGTTTCTTGTCGCCGTAGCAATAACGATGCACTCTAAAGGACAATCTTTGGAAACGGTATGTTTACATAAAACCTTTTCATCTGAGTAAAAGGACAAGGCCAAGCCTTTGGTATAATTATAACACTTTGATGTTGTAGGGTATTCGAATTCCAAATCCACATTGCCCGATCCGTAAAACGCCACGGCAATGACGGGTTCATCAAAACAGCAGGCATCTTCTATGGTTTTATCTGAATTCGCTGTTTCCACCAAAATGGTAAAATCATTGATATCTATAATGTCCCTAGTCATGTCACTAAGATAATTATTCTATTAGAGAAATGCCCTATCCTGTACATGTAGTGTTAAAAACCCAGTGTTTACAGGTACTAGATAGTTTATGATACAACAAATGTTTTAATGTTTGCGTCAATAATACTATTCAAATTTTGTCTTTTAAGGTAGTTTTACTTCACTAAATAAATCATTTAAATCAAATCATATCATAATGATCAAAGTCTCAAAATTCCTTTGCTTTGTTCTCACAATTTTAGCCATCACTGGATGTAAAAATGACAAAGAAGTAGCTTTAAATACCAATACTTCATCTTCAGAAATTGTAGAGGCGAAAATTGATTCCATAATTTCACTGTTAACGCTTGAAGAAAAAGTGGCCTTATGCCACGCACAATCCAAATTCAGCACCAAAGGTGTAGAGCGGCTAGGTATTCCTGAAATATGGATGGCCGACGGACCGCATGGCGTGAGAGCCGAGATCAGCTGGGATGATTGGGCCTATGCGGGCTGGACCAATGACTCTATCACAGCATTTCCTGCACTTACTTGTTTGGCCTCTACCTTCAACCCCAGTCTGGCTGAACAATTTGGAGTGGCCTTAGGCGAAGAAGCCAAATACCGTAAAAAAGATGTGCTTCTAGGGCCTGGAGTTAATATTTACAGAACCCCTATGAATGGTCGTAACTTTGAGTATATGGGCGAAGATCCCTTCCTTGCATCAAAGATGGTCGTCCCCTATATACAAGGTGTACAGCGTAATGGTGTTGCAGCCTGTGTAAAGCACTTTGCGCTAAACAATCAAGAACGTTGGAGAGATGAAGTCAATGTCGAGGTCAGTGACCGAGCGCTTCATGAGATCTATTTACCTGCTTTTAAAGCCGCTGTCACCGAAGCTAATGTCTGGTCTATTATGGGAGCCTATAATAAGTTTCGCGGACAGTACACAACACATCATGAACTGCTGACTAAACAAATTCTAAAAGGGGATTGGGGTTTTGATGGCGTAGTCGTTAGTGATTGGAGTTCGACGCACAACACCATGGAAGCTGCATTAAACGGCCTAGATATTGAAATGGGGACGGGTACGGATGGTCTTGGTACCACGACAGCAAATCATTATAGCAATTACTTTCTCGCCAATCCATTTCTAAAAGCACTTAAAAACGGGGAAATTCCGGAAAGCATAGTCGATGACAAAGTAAGACGTGTATTGAGATTACGTTATAGAACCAATATGAGTAATAATCGTAGTTTGGGTCGAGCAAATAACAAAGAGCACCATGACGTGGCACGGCAAGTAGCTACCGAAGGTATTGTACTTCTTAAAAATGATAATAATTTCTTTCCTATTAAAGATGAAACTGGTATCACCATTGCTGTTATTGGTGAAAACGCGACCCGTTCTATGACTAAAGGTGGTGGTTCTTCGGAACTAAAGCCAAAATTCGAAGTTTCTCCGCTTCAAGGGCTACAAGAGCGCTATAAGAATGCTAAAATAATCCATTCGATGGGTTATGCTTCTGGTGCCTCTGTCTACGACAATGTATTACCTTCTCCCTATGATGCCGACTCCCTAAGAACAAAAGCCATTGAAGTCGCAAAACAAGCGGATATTATTCTATTTGTGGGTGGTTTAACAAAAAGTCATTTGCAAGACAGTGAAGGTGATGACCGCAGACAATACCAATTACCTTTTGGACAAGAAGAACTTCTTCGAGACATTAAAAATGTTAATAAAAATGTAGGTTTTGTGATGCTCACAGGAAATGCTGTGGAAATGCCATGGTTAGACTCCGTAGAGGGTTTACTGCAAAGCTGGTACTTGGGATCCATGGCCGGACATGCCATTGCTGATGTCATCAGCGGTAATGTAAATCCTTCAGGAAAACTTCCCTTTTCATTTCCTAAAAAACTAGAAGATAACGCTGCTATATCCTTTGGTCCTGAATCCTATCCCGGTGTTGATTTAACAAGAATTAATGATAATGCAACACTTAATTTAGAATCCAATCCTCCTGTAAGTCCGACACAAGAATATAAAGAAGGGATTCTTGTAGGTTACCGTTGGCATGACACTAAAAATATTGAACCACAATTTGCATTTGGCTATGGTTTATCTTATACCAGTTTTGAACTGAGCGACATCCGTGTAGATCATCAAGATGATAGCTTCACCGTGACTTGTGGAGTCGCAAACACGGGAGATATGGATGGCGCAGAAGTTGTACAAGTCTATGTCGGGAAAACGGATTCTAAGGTGCAACGCGCTTTAAAGGAGCTCAAAGGGTTCTCAAAAGTTAAAGTCAATAAAGGAGAGAAGCAATCCGTTTCAATTACTATAGATAAGGCAGATCTTGCATTTTATGATGAATCTATTTCGGATTGGAACTTAGAAAAAGGCGATTACGAGGTTTATGTAGGCAATGCCTCCAATAACATTTCAAAAAAATTAAATATCCGAATTAACTAAACCGCGCTCTTGACTAAAAAACGAGAACACTAAAAATCTTTGTATTAATAGCTTTGGCAGGCCTCATTACTTCTGGTAATGAGGTTGCCATTAAAATTTAGATAAAGACTGTAATTAAATAGTTGACTTCTGCCCTAATATTTAAAAGACAAACATTCAAAATGAATAAATCTATTGCGATTTTAATAGCATTAATTGTAACCAGCTGCAAGTCAAATGAAGAACAACAGGACAAAACTAGTGTAGCCTCTTCGAAGGAAGTCACCATAGCCTATAAAACTGAAGCTGCTCTTGGTGAAGGTGCTATTTGGAACGATGATACCAAACAATTGTATTGGGTAGATATTGAAGGGAAGACCTTTAATGTGTTCGATCCAAAAGCCAATCAGAATCAATCGTTCCCAACAGCTACACAAATCGGTACTGTTGTCCCGAAGCAAAACGATGAAGTCCTAGTAGCATTGGTAGATGGTATTTATACACTAAACCTAAAAACTGGAAACACCACTCCATTTGTTGATATGGGTGAAAGCTTAGTTAATAGTAGGCTTAATGATGGGAAATGCGATCCTAAAGGGCGACTATGGGTAGGCTCCATGAACTGGCAACAAGACAAAGGAAAAGCGAAGCTATTTATGATCCAAAATGATAGCACAGTCACCACTAAGATGGATAGTGTCACCATTTCAAACGGCATTGTTTGGACTAAGGATAAAAAAACGATGTACTATATAGATACACCAACCTCTCAAATAAAAGCTTATGACTATAATGACGAAACGGGTCATATATCCAACGAACGTGTAGCCGTTGAAATATCAGAAGATTTGGGATTTCCAGATGGCATGACCATTGATGCTGAAGATATGGTTTGGGTCGGCATGTGGAATGGTAATGCCGTCATAAGATTTAACCCAAAAACAGGAGCATTATTAGAAAAAATAGATGTACCGGCCCATAATGTGACCTCTTGTGCATTTGGCGGGGATCATTTAGAAACCCTATATATCACAACAGCCAAATTGGACATGACCGATGAAGAATTAAAAAAATATCCTCTAGCAGGCTCAATTTTTAAAGTAAAGCCTGGGGTAAAAGGGGTAAAAAGTAACGCTTTTAAAACGTATTAATTATATACTAAACCCATCATGATAAAAAACTCTATTACATATAGTCTTATAAGCCTTACCCTATTGTTTTGCTTGGCTTGTAAAAAAGACACAAGGTCAACTGAAGTGTCGTCAACTCAAGATCAGAACACGGAGTTCAAAATTGACTCCATCTTATCCAAGATGACCCTTGAAGAAAAAATTGGACAGACCAATTTAAGAGGAACATCTAGTAGGGTGAAGGGCAGCCTTCCTGAAACACTGAAAACTGCGGTTAGAAATGGAGAAATAGGGGCGTTTCTCAATGTCATGAACCTCGACTATGTCAAGGAGCTTCAAAAAATTGCCGTTGAAGAAAGTCCAAATGGCATTCCATTAATCTTTGCACGTGACGTCATCCATGGGTTTAAAACCATCTTCCCTATTCCACTAGGACTCGCCGCTTCTTTTGATGAAAATATAGCAAAAACATCATCTGAAATTGCAGCGTTCGAAGCGAGCTCAGCAGGTATAAGATGGACATTTGCACCTATGCTAGATATCTCAAGAGATAGTCGCTGGGGGCGCATCGCAGAATCACCTGGTGAAGACCCATATCTAGCATCTATTTTGGGGAAAGCTTATATTGAAGGCTTTCAAGGTGAGGATTTGAGTAGCCCAACACGTATGGCAGCTTGTGCTAAACATTTTATTGGATATGGTGCAGCCATTGGCGGTCGCGATTACAATACGGTGAACATGTCTGAGCCTTTACTTAGAAATGTATATTTACCACCCTTTCAGGCGGCTATTCATAGTGGAGCTGCAACCGTAATGACCTCTTTTAATGAGGTCAATGGTATACCTGTTACCGGTAATACATTCTTACTAAAAGATGTATTAAGAGATGAACTAGACTTTAGTGGATTCACTGTAAGTGACTGGGATTCGACGGTAGAGATGATAGCACATGGTTTTGCAAAAGATGAAAAACATGTGGCCGAGCTAGCCGCCAATGCTGGTTTGGATATGGAAATGAATAGTAAAGCCTATGAGCAGCATTTAAAAGATCTGATCAAGGAAGGAAAAGTTAGTGAATCACAGCTAAATGAGATGGTAAAACATATTCTTCGAGTTAAATTCAGATTGAATTTATTTGAGAAGCCCTATATCCCAGAAAACCATAATGGAAATCTGTATGCCGAACCCCACTTGGCTGAATCCAAAAGAGCAGCAATAAAAAGTACGGTATTGTTAAAGAATGATGATATCCTTCCTTTATCAAACACCACAAAAGTAGCGGTTATGGGGCCATTAGCCCATCAACCTCATGAGCAACTTGGCACTTGGACCTTTGATGGTGAAAAAGCGCATACAATAACTCCTATTGACGCCTTTAAAAAAGCAAATATAACGTTCAATTTTGTTGAAGGTTTATCGTACAGTAGGGATCAATCAAAAGAAAATTTCAACGCGGCAATTAATGCTGCAAAAAGCGCTGATGTCATTTTGTTTTTTGGAGGTGAGGAAGCCATCCTATCTGGTGAAGCCCATAGTAGATCTCAACTCAACTTACCTGGAGCGCAAGAAGAACTGCTAAAAGAACTTGCAAAGACCGGCAAACCAATTGTTTTAGTGATTATGGCCGGAAGACCAATCACCATGACGAATATTATTGATGATGTCGATGCTGTTTTAATGGCTTGGCATCCAGGAACCATGGGAGGCGAAGCTTTACACGATATCATTTTTGGTTTCAGTGAACCTGGAGGACGACTTCCGGTATCTTGGCCTAAAAATGCAGGGCAATTACCTTATTTCTACAATCATAAAAATACGGGGCGACCTGCAGAAGTCGATCAGTTTGTGCAAATGGATAGTATTCCTATTGGCGCCTGGCAAAGCTCCTTGGGCAATGATTCCCATTATTTAGACATTGGATATACCCCTCAATTTCCGTTTGGTTATGGTCTAACATATACGTATTTTAACTACGAAAACATAAGTGTTTCTAAGGACACCATTGGTTTTGACGAACATGTAAAAATTTCTGCAAGCATAACCAATACGGGACAGCGATATGGAACAGAACTCGTGCAATTGTACGTACAGGATGTCGTTGGAAGCATTACAAGACCCATACGAGAATTGAAAGGTTTTGAACATGTCGAACTAAAACCTGGAGAAACCAAGACCGTAACTTTTACGATTTCATCAGAAGATTTAAAATTTGTAAATTCTAAAATGGTGGATGCTGCAGAAGAAGGTAGATTCAATGTTTGGATTGGCCCTAACGCTTCCTCCGGTTTGCGTTCATCATTTTATCTAAAACAATAATGGCTCGGATCATCATCATTATGGGGGTTAGCGGAAGCGGAAAAACTACGATTGGCAAACATCTCGCTAATCATTTGCAACTCCCCTTTTTCGATGCAGATCATTTTCATCCTAAAACAAACATTGAAAAGATGAAACAAAATATGGCCCTAGACGACACCGATCGCAGACCTTGGTTAGATGCCTTGGCCATCTTAATTAAAGAATGGTCGACTTCTAATGGTGCCGTATTGGCTTGTTCTGCATTAAAAGAGTCTTATAGAGAAATACTTGCTACCTATACAAAAGCTATCGATTGGATTTTCTTATCCGGAAGTTTCAAAACCATTATGGAACGTATAGAACAGCGGCAAGAGCATTTTATGAAATCATCCTTACTTCAATCCCAGTTTGACACGCTCGAGATTCCATCTTACGGATTTCATATTGATATTGAACAAGGTTATGAAAACACGATTTCTGAAATCATTGAAAAACTTAGTTTAAATGAAAAAGACTGATTTTGGCCTAATAGGTTTAGGAGTCATGGGAAAGAGTATCAGCCTAAATATTGCTGATAACGGCTTTTCTATTTCTGTCTACAATCGAACGGAAGATGGTGAAGCACACGTGGTTAAAACTTTTATTGAGAAGAACAATACCTACCATAATATTCAAGGGTTTACCAGTCTTTCCGAGTTTGTAGCTTCAATCGAGCGACCTCGTAAAATCATGTTGATGGTTAAGGCCGGAGACGCCGTTGGCTCTGTCATTGAAAAATTATTGCCTCATCTTGATAAAAACGACATTATCATCGACGGTGGAAACTCGTTGTATTCCGATACTATTCGACGGTCTAAATGCTTAGCCTATAAAAACATTTATTTCGTAGGGTGCGGTATATCTGGTGGTGAGGAAGGCGCGAGAAAAGGCCCTTCTATAATGCCAGGAGGGAGTGCAAAAGCCTACGCACATATTGCTCCGATTTTAGAAAAAATTGCAGCAAAAGATAAAAACAACCAAGCTTGTTGTACCCATATAGGACCTAATGGCTCCGGTCATTTTGTAAAAATGATACACAATGGGATAGAATATGCCGAAATGCAATTGTTGGCTGAAATCTACGCACTACTTATTGTAAATCATAGCAACGAAGACATCGCGCAAATTTTAAGTGATTGGCATACGCGTCATGAAGCCAGTTATTTATTGGAAATTACAATTGCTATTCTCCGAAAGAAAGAAGATGACACCTATATCATTGATCACATACTAGATAAAGCCTTAAGCAAAGGAACCGGCTCCTGGTCGAGTAAGGCGGCTTTGGAGTTGGGTATACCAGCCACCATGATTTCGTCCGCTGTCTTTGCGAGGTATATATCTACCTTTAAGGACCAACGTGTTCGGTTTTCTAAATCCATAAAGAAAAAAAACAGTTTAAAACGCGTTAATTATAAAAGTCTAGAATATGCTTATGGTTTTGCTAGAATTATTAATCATCAACAAGGATTTGAGCTTATTCAACACGCATCAAAACACTACAATTGGGCTTTAAACCTTTCTGAAATAGCACGCATTTGGACAAACGGTTGCATCATTAGATCAAAATTGATGGAAGATTCTATCGTTATTCTAAAAGGTAATTCAAGTTATTTTGACAATAAGACGGTATTTGAAAGACTTCACAATTCTGAAAGCGATGTTACAAAAATATTACGGCACGGTATGTCCAATAGGGTTGCACTAGACACGTTTAGTTCAGCCTATAATTACTGGGTTGGCGCAACAACTGGGAACTCATCTGCAAATATGATACAGGCTTTGCGTGACTATTTTGGTGCCCATAGGTATCAACGCAATGATAAGGATAGTTCTGAGTTTTTTCATACAAATTGGCAATAAGCATGATCGATTTTTCTTTAATATCAGCTGTAATTATAGGTATTGTGGTCTTATTAGTCCTCATCCTGCGTTTTAAAATTCAAGCATTCATTGCGCTTTTAATTGCCAGTATTATTGTAGGGATATTATCCGGAATGCCGCCGCTTACTATTATTTCCACGATGAAGGAAGGCATGGGCAACACTCTAGGGTTTGTCGCCGTAGTCGTCGGTTTAGGAGCTATGTTTGGTGCTATCTTAGAACATTCTGGTGGTGCGAAAGCCTTAGCCGTCTACTTGCTCAAAACTTTTGGTGAAAAAAATGCGTCGTGGGCCATGGTGATTACAGGTTTTTTCATCGCTATTCCAGTTTTTTTTGATGTTGCTTTTATTATTCTGATACCCCTACTCTATTCTTTACAGCGAAAAACAAAAAAGTCATTATTGCTATATGCCATTCCATTACTGGCAGGACTTGCAATAACACATGCTTTTATCCCTCCAACACCAGGACCGGTAGCGGTTGCAGATATTTTAAAAGCAGATTTGGGCTGGGTGATTCTCTTTGGCTTTATCGTCGGAATCCCGACGGCCATTGTATGTGGTCCTCTATTTGGAGCATACATTTCTAATAAAATCTTTGTTGAAGCTCCGCAACAAGGCCTAGAAAATGTCCACACCATTAATCATCCTCCTGTAAAGATGATTATAGCAATCATTGGTATTCCGATTGTATTAATTGTTAGTAACACCTTATTGAATAGTGCACTTTTTGAAGCGGAAACTATTCCAGAAGGTTTAAAAGCTTGGCTTGCTATGATTGGCCATCCTTTTACGGCGTTAATTATTGCTAATCTCGTGGCTTGGTACCTCTTAGGCATTAAGCGAAACTTCACTAAAAACAAACTCTTAGACATCACTACAGCCTCAATGGGACCAGCGGGTATCATTATATTATTGACAGGTGCCGGAGGTGTTTTTAAGCAAGTTTTAGTCAATACCGGTACGGGTGAAATGCTGGCTAATTATTTTGCCGACAAAGGGGTAAGTCTACTTCTATTCTCATTTTTAGCAGCTGTACTCGTACGTTTATTGCAAGGTTCGGCTACAGTGGCCATGATTACTGCAGCAGGGCTTACGGCCCCATTACTATCTGTAGATATTTCTGCTATTGACAAATCATTATTAGTCATTAGTATAGCTTCTGGAGCGTCAATTGCTTCCCATGTCAATGACAGCGGGTTTTGGCTGGTGAGCAAGTATCTGGGACTCAACGAAACACAAACTTTTAAAAGTTGGACTCTAATGACAACGCTTCTTGCACTAGTCGGTTTTATTTCGGTAAGCGTACTTTCTCTTATTTTCTAATTCACCTTAATAAACTGCAAATAATCATTGTTCTTTGCCGCTATAATATAATCTTCATTATTGATAGTAATCTCAGCTAAATCCTTGGTGTCGCCTTTAATAAAAACACCACTTTCTGCTGGAGGAATAGCCTTAAAATCACCATCACCTTTACCTTCTAAAAAATATCCGAAGCTGGCATCATTGCGAGGGGTCTCAACTTCTGAAACGTATAGATTGCCCGCTATGACCATATCAAGATGACTATCTTTATTATAATCGTCTACCAAAATTTGATTGATACTAGAAAATTGCGCTTCAACCGGAAGTTGATGCATCATAAAACTATTTCCCTTGTTCTCGAGATACACACTTGCAAAAGATTTTACCTGATAGTGTAAAGCTTCATCCAATTGCTCCTTGGAGTAGACATCTATTAAAGTCGCTTCAGAGAAGCTATTATAATCTTTGAATTTTTGTTTTATGGCCGGAATTTGTTGCGAGGAACACGAACGTCCTCTTAAAGGCACTTGTTGTCCTTCACTGTAATAACTTAGTACAATATCATCGCTTTTATTGTTATCAAAATCTTTAACATAAATATCAAAGGTTTCGTCTGCAGTTGCCTTATACTTATAGTTTAGTCCATTATTCCCAACAATAAAATCCTGATCACCATCATTATCAAAATCCCCCGACTTTATACTCCACCACCAACCTGTAGAATCCTCAGTTAATCCCAAAGCTGAAGAGACCTCTTCAAAGTGGGTCTGCTTGTTTTTAAATACGCGAATAGGCATCCATTCACCAACAATAATGATATCCTCCCAGCTGTCATTATCATAATCAACAATCACAGCACTTGTTGCCATGCCCAAATTTGTAAAAGCGCTTGCCATTTGCTCTGTGGCATCGGTAAATACAATATGACCCTCTGTACTTTGATTGATTAGCAGGTGACTACTTGCAGGTAAGGGATAATGCCCTGGAATTTGACGACCTAATGCTAAAATATCTTCTTTACCATCCTTATTAAAATCGGCGTGATACACTCTAGATCCACTACTATTGATTTCCGGTAAATCGGACTTGGTAAAATGACCTCGACCATCATTGATATATAATCTATCTTGATAAAACTGTGATGTTCTTGCTAACTCATAGCCACCACTTACCACATACAAATCATTATCGCCATCGCCATCGGCGTCAAATAACATAGCGCCGACATCTTCACTCAAACGATCTAACTTTACATCTTGAGATGTCATTTCTAAAAATCCCTGTGAGGTTTGTATATAGATAACTCCTGAATTTCCATGAGAACCGCCCACAAAAAGGTCTTCCATATCATCACCATTTACATCCCCAACGGCAATTGCAGGTCCAAATGCTGACATTTTATGAGGTAATAGTACCTGTTTTAGGTAATCGTCATAATCATTTTCCACGTGCTTATGATTTAATATATCTCCTGAATCTACTGTGCTAAATAACGCTGAGCGACCCTCAAGGTCTTCGTTAATAGTCTTTGCATCGGTAAAGGAAAACTCCAAAAATTGATTGGCCTTTACATTTTGCAAAATTTCAACTTTAGCGTTGGGCCAAACCACTTTTAGTTCATCAATGGTATTATAATTGCTCAATCCAAAATGTAATCTAGGCGCTATAGAAGACTGAAAACCTCTGGTCTGTGTTAATTCTTGCATTTGTATTTCCTCTCCAGTAGTAAGATAAACACGAACTCCTAGTCCAAAGGTGTTTTTAGATGCACCTTTAAAGGTCATTGCTAAATAATTACTTCGATCGGAGCTATTATTTTCAAAAACGGAGGCATAGTCGTCTACATTATTGGTAATCAATTCTAAATCCCCATCATTATCCAAATCGGCATAAGCGACCCCATTAGAAAAACCTTCATATACTGTACCCCATTCCTCATTCACGTTTTTAAAATCCAATGCCCCATTATTTTTAAACATAAAATTATCGGTCTTCTCCGACGGGATTTTTAAGCTTTTTTCAAGATCCGATAAATTAGACGTGTCATTTTTTGAATAGGTATTAAAAAAGTCGGTATTATTGATTTCGCGACGTACACCATTGGTTACAAATAAGTCCTTGTGACCATCATTATCAAAATCCGCAAAGACAGGGCCCCAGCTCCAATCGGTAGATGAAGTCCCCGTGAGTCGAGATATATTCGAAAATTGTGGTACATTATCCTGAAACACTCCTGTATTGAGCTGTAAACAGTTGTGCATGTATTGATAGTGGAATCCCATGAATACGATTTCATTAAAGACTTGAGGATTCATACTGCTCATATTCGCTTTTTGTCGTCTACTGCTATTAGAGTCCATATCCGCCTGAAAAATATCCAACAAACCATCATTATTAATATCCGCAATATCAACACCCATTCCATAAAACGATGTATGACTGGTCGCCTCTTTAAACACATTTCTAAATGTCCCATCACCATTATTCATATAGATATAATCCGGAATGCTATAATCGCAAGACACATAAAGATCCTGAAAGCCATCATTATTCAGATCACCTGCGGTGGCACCTAGAGAAAAACCATAGCTCTTAACACCCGACAATTCAGAGACATCGGTAAATCTATCCCCATCATTTCTATAGAGCTTATCGGACTCCGCATCAGATGGGTTTTGCATTCTATTCTTATAAATATAATTTGGAGTATTAACATTGGCAATAGGGTAATTGGCTACATATAAGTCTAAATCACCGTCATTATCATAATCAAAAAATGTCCCTTGGGTAGAATTTGCTGCATCATCTATACCAAACACCGCACCCATTTCAGTGAAGGTGCCGTCTTGATTATTGATGTAGAGCTCGTTTCTCCGCTCATCAGAAAGACCAGCAACAGCACAGTAAATATCCAAATAGCCATCACCATTAACATCGGCCATTGCAGAACCTGTATACCACCTGGCATCCCCAGCGACTCCAGCGTTATCAGTAATATCTTCGAATTTTAAATTTCCTTTATTTAAATACAGTTTATTCTTCACCTGATTGCCCGTAAAAAAAACATCGACAAGGCCATCATTATTGATATCACCTACAGACACACCACCTCCCATGTAGATCGACGTATAATTAAAATAATTCATCGTCTCATTTTCGGTAAGTGTGTTTTTAAAATCTATACCTGTTATCTCTGATGTTAAAGCATTGAACACCTTAGCGTTTTCGGAGTCACTTGAGGTATCTTCTGTACAACTTACTGTTAAAAACGTTATAGCAAATAAGAGAATTATCTTTTGCATGTTTTCATTCTAATTAGACTATAAATAAACGAAAAACAACGCAGCTGACACTACGTTGTTTTAACTGAAACCAATCTCAAAAATTAATTAACTAAAATTTAAAATTAATACCCTGGATTTTGATCATCCATTGTCATTTCTGTATTTTTCTCAATCTCAGTGATAGGAATTGGGAATAGATCGTTTTTAGCACTATAGCCCGTACCTGATAATTCTGTGGCTGCTCTACCCCATCTTACCAAATCCCAGAAACGTTGCCCTTCGTGCGCTAATTCTAAGAACTTTTCGTCGACTATAGCCTCAAATAAATTATCACCTGATAAGGCACCATCAATATCGGCCAGTCCTGCTCTATTTCGAACCTTGTTTAACTCCGTCCTAGCATTGGCATCTTGCCCTGTTTTATTATAGGCTTCTGCTGCTAATAGTAAGACCTCAGCGTAGCGAAATAGCCTAAAGTTAGTGGTGTAATTAAGTTCTCTAACCCCATCAGGGCTCGTATCTTCTTCTTTAGTAGCGTATTTAATTCGAATACCTCCTTCATAATCCCAAATAACACCTCCAGTTGCGGCTGATGGATCTACTGAACCACCTGCTGCAAGTAATTCTGCTTCAGTCATTACTGTGGCTGCCTTTCTAACTACATCTCCGGCATCCTCAAAAGCTGTCAATAATTTACTGGTGGGCAAATTAAAGCCCCAACCATTGATTAAACCTGTTCCATCTAAACCAAAGATACCGTCACCACGTGGGCCCATCAATTGGATGTGCAAGTTACTTTCATTTCTACCGCCCCAGGCAATATTTCCCCAGTCTCGGCCCGATGTGGATACGTAGCCAATTTCAAATAAGGACTCTATTCCAAATTCCTTATCCACACTCCATACATCTTCTGGATTTGGCTCTAAATCATAGTCAGAACCTGTAATAACATTTTGAAAGAACGGTAAGGACTCTGAATATTTTTCCTGGAAGACCAAAACTTTACCCATTAAGGCTTCAGCGGTACCTTTAGAAACCCTAAAGTTATCTGCTGTTCCAGCTCTATTAGGTAATCCGGCAATAGCATCTGCAAGATCACTCTCTATTTGTGCATAAATATCTGCTCTCGGCGACTTAACGATACCAAAATCTGCAGCTCCTTGAGGCACTGATAGGCGCAATGGAATATCTCCAAACATCGTTGTTAACTCAAAGTAGCACCATGCTCTCATAAACTTCACTTCGGCCAAAACGCGGTCTCGATTACTCAAGCTTGAGTCTTGGACATTCTCTATGATTAAATTAGATAAGGCTATTGTTCTATAATAAATATCCCAAATACTCGCAATTGAAGCATTAGAAGACACCACATTCGTATAGTCATCAATATCCTGTAATTGCTGTTGATCCCCAGAATTACCTCCTGCTGCATTGGCATCATCTCCAGGTAATAATTTTACTAAAAATGCACTGTGCCAATCCCTGCCGTAGTTAAGTTGCATTAAATCATAAACACCGATGACCGCAGTTTCTACATTGGCTTCCTCCAAAAAGAAGGTCTCTAGGTCTTGTGTGCCCGGTGGTGGTGGATTTTCTGTAAATTCATCTTCACAGGCTACCACTCCTATAAGCGCCACTCCTAAAAATGTTAAAAATATTCTTTTCATAATTTCTACTTTTTTTTGTTAAAAATCTAATGATAATCCAAATAGTGCTCTGGCTGCTGTGGGGTAAAACCCTCTGTCTACTCCAATTGAATTGAAGTTAAAGTTTCCAATTTCAGGATCTAGTCCTCTATATTTTGTGAATGTAAAGTAATCATCTAAAGATACATAAATTCTTAAACTCTCTAATTTCAATTTATTGGCAAAAGACACTGGTAAGGTGTATCCTAGCTGCAATTGCTTTATCCGCATATACGACCCATCTTCAACAACTAAATCTGTATCATAGGATTGAATGACACTTCCTGCGCCTGGGTAACTTGCATTATCCCCTGGCCCTGTCCAACGATCATTAAAGAAATGTATAGGCTTGTTTGTAATTGGTCGTGATGGCTGATGATAGGTAGACATAATATCGTTACCTAAAGTCCCTTGAAATTGTACATTCAAATCAAATCCTTTGTAAGCCAAATTCACATTACCACCAAATAATACATCGGGATGCGGTGAACCTATAAAGGTCTTATCTAGATTATTTATAGTACCGTCATTGTTCGTGTCCACTCTAATAACATCTCCTGTAGCAGGGTCTATACCATTAGTTTGATATCCAAAGAAAAACCAAGATGGCTGCCCCTCTGCAAATCGCGTTACACCATCAGGATTTTGGGGTGCACTCGCGCCGACCAGCGATGTTCCTTCTGGCACAAAAAGAATCTCAGTCACTTCATTATCTAATGTCGATAGATTCGCATTTATGCTATATCTAAAACCGCCTTCCGTCGTATCTGTATAACCCAGCTCGAATTCGAAACCTTGATTTACAATTGTACCCGCATTAAACTCATTAGAGACAAAACCTGCTGAACCTGGTGTAATGAGGCTACCATCAGAAACGATGGCGTCTCTTGTTGTTTTTTTGTAGTATTCGGTCGTAAAGCTTAACTTGTTGTTAAACGCTCTTAGGTCTACTCCAAAGTTTAATTGTTCTGAGGTTTCCCAAACCAAGTTAGGATTAGCAAAGCCCGTAATCTGAGCACCTACATTACCTAAATAATTAATATCTAAACCATTTAAAACGGTTGTGATAAAGGTTAAATCTGAGTTACCGCTTAAGTTAGCTCTACTTCCATTTTCACCCCAGCTCGCTCTAACCTTAAGGTAGTCCAAGAAGCCATCTCCATTCCAAAAGTCTTCATTCGAGACAACCCAACCTGCAGAAAATGCTGGAAAAGTTCCTGTTTTATTATCTGTTGGAAATTTGTCTGAAGTATCCGATCTCAATGAAGCCTCAAATAAGTATTTCCCATCATAGTCGTATGACAATCTTCCAAAGACCGATGTCATATTATCAAAGAATGGCGCTATATTATTGAATTGTGTTCCGTTTCTAGAGACCGGAGTAAAATTATCCCGATCTTCGGCAGAATACCCTAATAAAGCCTTAACATTGTGCTTTCCAATGGACTTCCCATAGGTCACAAAGTTTTCCCATAGCCATCGTCGATTATCAAAAACATTCTGTATGGTTGTAAGCTCAGTATTTGAAGCCTCGGATGACACAAAATAAGGGTTAATAGTCTGCATAATATCAATATCGCCACTTTCCCTACCATATCTGGTCGTAATCTCTAGGCCATCTATTGGTTTTAACTTCAAATAAGCTGTATAGAGCGATTGTCTTTCATCTGTGAATGTGCGGTCAATGGCATTGGCATAAGCCACTGGATTGATCACTTCTCCCGTAGAATAACTAGGATACCCATAGACGTTACCATTACCATCTGTTAATAAAGGAACGCCATTAGCTGCCGAATTATCTATAACGCTTTGAGGAACATCTGCAAAACTTGGATAAATAACAGGTGTTAGTGGGTCAATAATCAGCATATTCTGAATAACACCTCTGGTGTCATTATTTTCTTGTATACCAAATCGATCCGACAAAGTATAAGTGCCGTTAAAGCCCACTTCCAACCAATTGGTTATCTCACTCTTTATATTAATTCTAAAAGTCTTTCTTGTAAACGAAGAGTTATCACCGCCGACAATACCCTCTTGTTCTACATGCCCCATAGATGCGTAAAATGAGGTTTTATCGATGCCGCCTGATACACTTAAATCATAACGCGTTATTGGTGCACTTTCGAATGTTTCATCGATCCAATTGGTGTCATATCCATTATCGACAACTGAAGTAACACCAGCTTCGTTCATGTATTGAACGAACTGTGAGGCATTCATCAATTCCATATCGGTATTGACAAATTGCGTCCCTAACTGTGTACTAAAGTTTACCTTAATATCACCACTGCGCCCGCGCTTCGTTGTAATTAAAATAACGCCGTTAGCACCTTCCGTTCCATAAATGGCCGCCGAAGCCGCGTCTTTTAAAACTTCAATACTCTCAATATCACTTGGTGCTAATGTCGCAATCGATGACGATTTCATACCATCTACAATATATAGAGGCTCTGAATTTCCGCTTGAACCAGCACCACGAACACGTATTTGCGCACCTTGGCCAGGCGATCCTGAAGACGTAGTTACAAAGACCCCAGAAGTTCTACCCTGTAGCACTTGCTCTACGCGTTGATTGGAGGTATTTTTAATTTGTTTTTCATCGACACTAGAAATAGCTCCCGTGAGTAAACTCTTTTTCTTAGTCCCATACCCCACAACAACAACTTCATCTAAAGAATTCTTGTCCTCCACCATAGCTACATCAATTACCGATCTGCCTTCTACAGGTATTTCCTGCGTCACAAACCCGATATAACTTACAACTATTATAGCATCTGATGGTACATCATTAAGTGTATAGTTGCCATCAAAATCTGATGATGTACCATTCGTTGTACCTTTTACAATGATACTTGCTCCAGGGAGAGGCAAATCGGCGTCCGTAACTTTTCCTGTGACGGTCTGAGCCTGCGCGCCTACACCAAGTAAAATGCTTATGCCAAAAAATATTGTCTTTAACATGCTAATTTTCATACAAATTGATTTAAGTTAATTTTTGTTAGTTAGTTATTTGAGCTAGAAAATAAAAAGGACGATAAAAATCAATAAAGCAATGATTGCTACGATTAAGAACAATTCGTTCACTGCTTTCCATTTAACACCTTTTAACTTCATGAAACAAATGTTAAAAAATTATTAAATAAGGACTGTGAAAATTGTAGCATATGATGCAACTTTTGACGCGTTTAGCCTCTACTACAACGTTGTAGCCCTATGAGCACGGGCTTATGCAACATTTGTATTATTGTCATAAGATTTTCTTAAAACGGTACTATTCCTTGAAGGCTAAAAGGTATGCAGTGCCAAAAACATATGATGATTTAGCCTCATCTAAGGGAGGATAAAAGGTCTTAAGAAGACATGTTTTCGATCTCTTTTGGCAGTATACCAAAGTGACTTTTAAAACACTTCGTAAAATAGGATGGAGAAGAAAAACCAACTTTATAACACACTTCGCTTATATTATTATTCCCGGATTCAATCAGTTGCTTAGCTCTAATTAATCTAATATTTCGGATAAACTCGTTTGCCGTCTGATTGGTAAGTGCTTTTATTTTTCGATAGAATTGACTTCTGCTTAAATGAAGTTGTGAAGCTAATGTCTCCACATTTAGGTTTGGATCACCAATGCTCTCATTAATATAACTCATCACCTTTTCGATAAATTCCTTATCGAGTGAGGTTGTCGACTTATTATCAACATCACTTATGACACTGAAATACTTATTAAATATTAGTTGTCTGCTAGTAATTAACTGCGACAGTCTCAATTTTAACAACCCGACATCAAAAGGTTTCACCATGTAAGCATCCGCACCTTTTTCTATACCCTCCATTCTATTTTCAATTTGAGTTTTTGCTGTTAACATCAACAAAGGGATATGACTGGTTTTAATATCACTTTTAATATGTTTGCAGAACATAAAACCGTCCATTTCGGGCATTATAACATCAGTCATAATAATATCTGGTAAGAATTCTTTTGCCAGTTGTAAGCCTTCTTTTCCATTTTTTGCCAATAAGATTTTATATTGTGTTTTGAGCTCATTCTTTAAATAATTCCGCAGTTCTGTATTATCTTCTACAATCAATAAGGTATGTGATGCTACATTAACTTCTTCATTTTTGGATACTTCTGTTTCAGAGCTTGAAGAAGGAACTAGGAAATTTTCTCCTGTTCTGACTTGATTTTCAACCTTCTCCGTTAAACGTTCTTCTTCACTAAAATAGTCTATACCAGATGGCAATACTATAGTAAATGTTGTGCCTTTACCAATTTCACTATTTACTTTAATTTTTCCTTTATGGAGTTTAACAAAATTCTGCACGACCTCTAAACCAATACCTGTACTACCGTAGTATGTCTTATTTAAGTTATCGACCTGATAAAATCGCTTAAAAATATTGTCAATTTGATCTTGACTAAGTCCCGGCCCTGTATCGGAAATTGCTATTTCGACAGCTGGTATTTTCTCGTTTTCATTGGCCAAGGGTAAGTCGACCAAATCTTCCTTTGCAGATAAATCTATGGTTATTGCGCCTCCTTCAGAAGTCACTTTAAAGGCGTTAGAAAGTACGTTGAAGATAATCTTCTCTAGCATACTTGTATCTGCCCAAACTTCAATATCCTGAATATCTGTATCCACGCTCAAATGAATATTCTTGATAAATGCTTCTTCCTTAAAATGGCCTGCGACATTCTTAGTAAATGACACCAAATTGAGCTTTTGTACTTTAATGCGTACTTTGTCTAATTCTAGCTTTCTGAAATCTAGCAATTCATTGATTAAACGGTATAATCTACTCGTATTTTTATGAATGGTATTGTGCTTCTCTTTTATTCTATCCGGTAATTCAGAACTATAATTCTTAATAATATCTTCTAATGGGCCAATGATAAGTGAAAGTGGCGTCCTAAATTCGTGCGATATATTGGTAAAGAATTGTAATTTCTTTTCGTTGAGATCTTTTTCAAGAATGCGGTTATTGCGTTCATTGGCTACTAATTGCTTATCTCTAATCCTAGTTTGTGTTATTTTATTTAGAAGATAAACGCCCAATAAAACTAATAGAATATAAGAGGCTATAGCCCAATTGGTTTTCCACCATGGTGGTAATATGGTAATATTTAGCAATAAAGGATCTTCATTCCAGATACCATCGTTATTTGCCGCTTTTAATTTAAAGGTATAATCACCGGCATCTAGATTGGTATAGGTAGCGCTCCGTTTTTTACCTACATAATTCCAAGCTGATTCATAACCTTCAAGATAATACGCATATTCAATTTCCTCGGGTCTTGTGTAATTTATACTTGAGTACTCAATGGTAAAAACCGACTGCCTACTATTTAATGTGAGGCTATCTGTTTTTGATATCACTCTTTTTAAGGGAGATGCGTCTTGGCTTGGATGTACATCCTCATTAAACAGTTTAAAAGACGTTAAGTATAAAGAGGGAATCGTTGTATTGGTCTTAATATCTGAAGGATTAAAATAATCGACGCCTTGAAAGTTACCAAAATACAACAGGCCTTCACTATCCCTAAAACCAGAATTTATATTATAATCATTAGATAAGAGACCGTCATTGCTGGTGTAATTAATAAATGTGCCATTAATCACATCCAACTTTGTGATTCCTGAATTACCCGCTAGCCAGATATCACCGTCTTTATCTTCAACAATACCATTGACGTTTTCCTCGTCTAAGCCATTTGACTTATTATACCAAATAAAGATATCTGCTTCGTTACTGTATTGACAAAGACCCGCACCTCTGGTGCCGACCCATATGGAATTATCCGAGGCTTCATATAAAGAAAGAATCATATCAGAACCATTATGATTATTGAATCTTTCAGGCATTTTATCTCGCATGGATACCACAACATAATTACCGTCTACCTGTTTCTTTACTTTATAAAGACCAACCTCTGTGCCTAGCCATATATCATTATAATTATCGACTAAAACTCTTCTTAATTCTACTTCTGTTAACCTATTATCTGCGAATGACGCTCTATTATAATGGGTAAACAGGCTCGTTTTGGGATTAAATGATAAGAGTCCCCTATTATAGGTTCCTATCCAAATAGTTCCTTCCGAATCTTCATCTAGGGATAATATATTGTCTGGTACTAACTCCCCTTTGGCATTGTTTTCGGTAAAATTGATAAATGTTTTAGAACCTTTTTCTAAAAGGTACAAACCATTGTCCCAGCTCCCCACCCAAAGATTTCCATTATGATCAAAGCGCATGGCTTCAATATAATTACTGGTCAATCCAGAATACGGTGTAGAATGCGATGGATTGATATGCGTAATTTCATGCGTTTTTTTATCATAAATATCTATGCCACCACCATCCATCGCAATCCATAACCTACCTTTTTCATCTTCTACTATTGCTGATACTGATGGATGCGTTAGAGAGTTGGGATTTCTGGGCATACTTCTTATCTCCCCAAATTTATCATATAACTCGTCGTATACCGAAACTCCTTTATTGTAATATCCTATCCAAATTCTTTCGTCTTTATCTAAAAACATGGACCATATAGAATTAGACAAAATATTACCATTGGTATTATCGTTGGCATCATATCGATTTAAGACTATCCCATTTTTATCGATATGAAATAGGCCATCATTTTCTGTACCACATAGTAAAGTACCATCATTGAGTTCAAGAATTGATAAGAATTTGTTTTTGGAAAAGAAAAAGTAATCTATTTTACGGCGTTGTTCTTTTTCATTGAGATCAGGCTTACTGATTTTTATCAAACCGTCAGACACGGTTCCTAACCATATATTGTTTTTAGAATCAATATATAAGGACTCAACCGGGACATCAATATCTATTGCGCCTTTCTCAGTTTTAAATAGTGCTGTACGCAGGGTATTAGACTTGCTATCATAAAGCTTAATGCCTCTGTCTGTTGCGACATAGGCATGCCCTAAGTGATCAATATCAATGGCGTTACCATTTAAGGTTATGGATTCTAAAGATTCGTTACTTATGATGCTTTCTATAGAAAAATCATCTAGGCTCATTTTATAAATGCCTAAATCATAAGTTCCAATAAAAAGATTTCCGTTACTGTCTTCTTTTAGACTACTAATTGAGACATTCTCGTCGTTTTCGACATCAAAACCGCTTTTGGAAATACGAACAAACCGATTATTCGCTCTATCGTATAAGTTCAATCCATCCTCAGTACCAAACCACAAGCGCTTTTTACTGTCTAAATAAGCACTTAGAACCAAACTACTACTTATGGATGTTGAATCGTCAATGATGTTTTTATAGGATTCATAACTAATACCATCATAGCGATATAAACCAGCACCATTAGTCCCTAACCAAATAAATCCAGAATCGTCCTGAATAATGGTATAAATACCAACCTTAGATATTCCTTCTTTTATGCTCGCAAAATCATAAGTCGGAACATTGTTCTGCGACCAAGAGCTCAAACTTATTATGACAAAAAGTGTAAAAAAAAGTCTATATCCGCTTTTCATAGGGTATACTGCTAATTAGAAAGAACTGTTACAATATGCTACTTCAATTGATCTCATCGGAATCAATGATTTTACTCCCAAAAGGCCTCAATCTCTTCAAGTGACTTCCCTTTGGTTTCAGGAATGAACTTATAGGTTATAAAAATAATCACTACTATAAATACGATAAAGATAAAGTAAGGCATTGAGCCATTCCATGGTGCGCTGTTATTGGTTTCACTTTCCATAACTATTGGAAAGGATTGGGATACCACATAATTAGCCGCCCATTGTGCCGCAACAGCCACTGACATGGCCACACTGCGTATTTTATTCGGAAACATCTCTGATAAAATGACCCACACCACTGGCCCCATAGACAAGGCAAAAGAACCTATAAAAACAAGGACGCCTATTAAGGAAATGAGTCCAACCGCATTTTGTTGAAGCGATACACCCAATAATAAAAATCCAATAATCATTCCCACAGAACCAATATACAATAGTGGTTTTCTACCATATTTGTCAACGGTAAACATAGCTACAAACGTAAATACCAGGTTCACGAAAGCCAATAATATTTGTTGTGCCAATACATCTTCTTTACCAAAGCCTAAGGCTTTTTCAAAAATATCCGCGCCATAGTATAAGACGGCATTAATCCCTGTAAATTGCTGTAATATTGAAAGTGCCGTACCAATAACAATAATGACTAAAATCGCCTTTGAAAAGTAATTAACCTTCACTTTGTTTTCATTTTCTTCAAGTGATGCCTTAATCTCCTCAATTTCTTTTTGCGCATATTCTGAACCATGAACTTTACTCAAGACTGAAAGTGCAACCTCCTCCTTACCTTTTAAGGCCAGCCAACGTGGACTCTTAGGCACAAAAAACAACAATATCAAGAATAAGCAACTCGGAATAAGCTCGGACCAAAACATACGTCTCCATCCAAATTGAATATTCTGTGCTTCGGTTAAATTATTCCCAATAAAATAAGTCGCCAAAAACACCACGAAAAATCCAATAACTATGGCTAACTGATAATAGGTGACCATTTTACCTCGTATATCGCTCGGAGCAATTTCCGCTATATACATCGGGGCATTCATAGAAGCAATACCTATTCCCAGGCCACCAATAATTCTAAATGCAACAAGGAGACTTACGGACTCCTCAAATAATGATGGTAGTCCTGAGCCCCAAGCCGACAGTGTGAATAAAACAGCCGAAATAATCAGTGAATTTTTTCTTCCGAGCTTAATACTCAACGGTCCAGCCACAATAGCGCCTACGAAACAACCCAGTAATGCACTGCCAACCACCCAGCCTTTCAAGGCAGCATCGAGTTCAAAATATTTGCTTAGATAAAATTGAGCACCATTAATCACCCCTGTATCATAACCAAATAGTAAGCCTCCTAAAGCTGAAATGGCAGTAATTAACAATAAAAAAGAGCGTCTCGACATGATTGTGATTGTTTTAGAATAGTTAGTAAAATAAATGTAATGCTATAAAGTATTACAAATGCCAAAAATTAAGCAATTGATAACACAAATGATGCATGTTGAAAGATATTGAAAAATAAGCTTATATCTTATTCTAAAGTTTATTCTTTTTATATGTGCAAAATACGTTCTTTATAAACAAAAATGGTTAAATTGCTACTGCAGTTCTGCTTACAACAGACTACAAATCCCCTATAAATTTATTGTTGGTAATGCTGAGAAATTAAACCACATGCTATGCCATCTATAATATACTAGTACAATCTTATGAAAGACAAATTTTTAGAAATAGCTATAGCTGAAGCTAAAAAAGGGCTAGCTGAAGGCGGAATACCAATTGGTAGTGTCATTGTACACAAAGGAAAAATTTTGGGCAAAGGCCATAATAAGAGAATACAACAAGGAAGTGTTGTACTTCATGGTGAAATGGATGCTTTCGAAAATGCGGGGAGACAACCCGCTAACGTGTATAGAGAATCTGTAATTTATACGACCCTTTCTCCTTGCCCTATGTGCAGTGGTGCCATTTTATTATATGGCATACCTAAAGTCATCGTAGGCGAAAACAAAACATTTATGGGAGCTGAAGCGCATCTAAGGGCCAACGGTGTTGAAGTGGAGGTTTTAAATGATAACGAATGTATCGCTATGATGGAAGATTTTATAGAGAATAATCCCAAATTATGGAATGAAGATATTGGTGTGTGACTATTGAGTTTTGATTATTTAGTGAGTTCAAGTTCTATATATACTGGTAGATGATCTGAAGGGTATTGTAAATTCCAAGAATCGCTCAAAACCGCATATTTATTAACCTTAATCTTTTCACTCACAAAAATATAGTCGATACGTCGTGTTACCGGCCTATCAAAATGAAAACCATTGAATGTCCCTTGTGGTCCAAATTGTAACTCTGAAACCTGTTTAGAATCTTTTAGTGTTGTTTTAATATAGCTTATGCTTTCGTGGTTGGGTTCCATATTAAAATCGCCCATCAATAGTACAGCACGATTATTTTGGTTGTGCTCTTTTATTTTCTCAACAATCAATACAGTACTTTTTTTTCTAGCTTCTTTACCGACATGATCAAAGTGGGTATTGAATGTCCAAAATTTTGACTTTGACACCTTATCTTCCATTAAGGCATAGGTACATATTCTATTACAAACGGCATCCCAACCCATTGAGACTTTTTCCGGTGTCTCGGACAACCAAAATGTACCAGATTTCAAAACTTCAAACCTCTCTTTTTTATAAAATATTGCCGAATATTCGCCTTCATCTTTGCCATCATCACGGCCAACCCCTATATAACTATAGGCTACCAAGAGACTATCCATGTCTTTCATTTGGTTGGGTAAGGCCTCTTGTACTCCCAATACATCAGGCTCTTGAAATCTAATTTGATCAGTTAAGAAGGCTTTGCGGTTGTCCCAACTGTTCTGCCCTTCCTTTGGATAATCGAGCTTAATGTTATAGGTCATTACCGAAAAACTCTGGGCATTGACCATACCAGAACATAGAAGAACCATTATAACGATATGCTTCATACTAATTCGTATATAGAATTTCACTCTTTTCTGAAACACCATTTTCATTAAACGCCTCGACCTGATAATAGTAACTTTGATCTGTGGTCAATGCACGCAACTCATAGTTCGGTTTATCGTACATTAAAGCAGAAAGATTTAGCTTGTCCTTTGAAATTCCCCAATAAATCACATAGCCTGTAGCACCTTCCACTTTATCCCAGGTTAAATCGGCATTTCGGCGATCATCCTGCCGAAGCACTTTAAAGTTTGATGGCTTTTCGGGTTGAGCTTCATAACCCTTACCAAAAACCCTAAACTCTGAAATAGACAAATAATTATTGGTACAATACACATGATTGTACCGAATATATCGCGCATCTACTGCTTCTTTAAATTCAATATAAGCATGCGGCATGTCTTTTATGTTTTTTGAATAGTCAGCAATAATCTCCCAGTGTTTTCCATCTGAGGATGCCTCAATAACAAACTGTTGTTTCAGGTCTGTTGGTCGGCCATAGATATCACTATTAAAATCTTGAAAGTTAATCTGAATCGCCTTGACATTTCGCTTTTTCTCCAAATCAATTTCTACGTAAATAGAATCGTTGTTGGCCTCAGACACCCAATAGGATCGTATTTCCTCATCATTAATCTTTGCAATATCAAACTCTCTAATCTGTCCTAACATGTAACCGCTGTCACTTTCATCGACCACGTTAATGTCTTTGGTGACCAAACCAGAATTGGTCTTTACAGGCTTTTTATAAGACAATAGCATCCAGCCTGTAAAACGTTCTTTGTGACGTTCTACTTCAGTTTCGGGCAAATAATGCGGATAGTCCCCATAAGCTGTGTTGACATACATTTGCCCGTTGTCTTCAAAACCAGCGGGATACATGCCAATTCTTCGTTCAAACTTATAATTCACAGAAATGGCCATAGTGGCATAGTGCCAGTAATTACCGTTATTATCCTTTACTGTACTTCCATGCCCAGAACCTTTTAAAAATCCGCCAGGTTTGTATGAGATAGGATTGTATGGCGCATACTCAAAAGGTCCAAAAGGACTTTTGCTGGTGCGAACTCCATCTGCATAGACATTCCATTGGGTTCCTGGTGCGCCATATTCCAGATAATAGGTGTCGCCGTGTTTCATCATCCAAGGTCCTTCTAAATATGGTTTTAAGTCCGATTTATGATCTTGACCAAAGCGCTCCCAGCCGTGTTTTTCCGGTTCTAAATTGAACAGATCTTTCTGCTTTCCTTTTGGTACATAATAATTGTCCGGATCTAACTCTACAACGCGAATGGGCCACTTGTTAGATGATTCTTCGTACAGATACACTTTACCATCATCGTCAACAAAAAGATTCGGGTCTTGGATACCTCCTGGTGGGTTTAAAACGGCGAAGTTAGTTTTCCAATCGCCCAGTTCTGGGTTGTCCGTCTCAATAACAGGACCTCTACCGGAAGGGTCACCATAGACTATTATCTTTCCATCACGAACGGCAGCAGCTGGTGCATTACTACCTTTAAAATACCAACTTTGTGGTCTTATGAACGTCCAATTGCTCATGTCATCACTCACCCAATAACCATGAGAACGCGTCACAAACATGTAATATTTCCCTTTGAAATTAACGAGTGCTGGATCTGCTCCTGAACGATAGGACACCTTATTCTTTGCACGGTAATGGGACATATAAGAATAGTCAATATCAATTGGATTACAATAGGTTTTATAATCTCTTTTTACATCAACTTTATCTGTAGTTTCTATATCCTTCTTCTCAACAGTTTCACAGGAAAAAAAGCACAATGCGATTATAATGACGGTTAGTTTTTTCATCTGTTTTTATTGGTTTGAAATTTTCGGATGACCCGTTATCACATCCTTATCCGTGATTGGGTCATACGATGTACCTGTTTGTCCTCGCAACCTTTCAAATTGCTTGTAGGCACGTTTCACTCTTTCTTCCGACGCCCGTTCAAAATCTGTCGGTGTCACTTCATATTGTGTTTGAAGTTCAGCAAGTTTAGCGATGAGTTTTGCCTTAACCTCATCGTATTTAGGATTATCAATTTGATTTTGGATCTCTTTTGGGTCTTCTTCCAGATCGTATAATTCCCATGTATCTATATCATCATAAAAATGCATCAGTTTATAGCGCTTAGTGCGCACACCATAATGCTTTTTCACCATATGGAAAGCCGGGTAATCATAGTAATGGTAGTACACAGCATCTCTAAATGCATCACCTTCAAAGCTGTTTTCCAACAAAGGACGTAATGATTTGCCCTGCATATCCTTCGGAATTTCGACCTGTGCATAATCTAAAAACGTCTCGGCAAAATCAAGATTTTGAGTCATGGCGTCTATGACAGTGCCCGATTTTATGGCACCAGGGTATTTTACCATAAAAGGCATTGCCAAGGATTCTTCATACATGTAGCGCTTATCGAACCAGCCTTTTTCGCCTAAATAAAATCCTTGGTCCGTAGTATAAACAACAATCGTATGTTCTGCTAGTCCATGCTTTTCTAAAAAATCCAGTATCTGTCCAACCCCTTCATCTACAGATGCTATCGTGGCCAAATAATCTTGCAAATAACGCTGTCCTTTGTAAATGGCTAGGGTTTTTCCCGAAAGGTTTGCGTCGTGAAACTCATCGTTTTTAACTTGGTAAGCTTTATTCCAAGCTTCGCGTTGCCTTGTTGTCATACGTTCAAAATCTGTTTTCCAAGGATTCCAAGCCAGTTCTGGACTTCCTTTTTTTCTGGTCAATTTTAAATCGTGACCTTCGTACATATCTTTGTAAATGGTCTGCTGTTGCGCTTTTGAACCTAAAGAGCCTTCATGACTTGTGAAATAGGTATCTGGTAATGGAAATTCTACATCATCATATAAATTGGCATGGCGCAATGCTGGCATCCAGTTTCGATGAGGCGCTTTGTGTTGTAGCATCAGCATAAACGGTTGGTCGCTATCCTTAACAGATTCGAGGTAAGCCAAACCGTCCTGAGTGATTAAATCTGTGGCATAGCCTTCGACCTGAAGCGTATCTACGCGCTTGGTCTGCTCATTAATAGAAATAAAATCCGGATTGTAATAATTACCTTGATCTTTTAAGATATTCCAGTAATCAAATCCTTGAGGTAAGCCGTGGAGGTGCCACTTTCCTATCATGGCAGTGTTGTAGCCTGCCTCTTGCAATAACTTTGGAAAGGTTTGCTGACTGCCGTCAAAACGATCGCCATTCATTCTGAAACCATTTTGATGGCTGAATTTACCCGTAAGCACCACCGCTCTGCTCGGTCCACAAATTGAATTGGTACAAAAGTTATTTTCAAAACGCGCCCCTTCTTTTGAAATACGATCAATATTTGGTGTTGGTGCCAATTGACTAATAGGATGTCCATAGGCGCTTATAGCTTGTTCTGCATGGTCATCTGCCATAATATAGACAATGTTTGGACGCCGTTTCTTCTCAACAGCATCAGAAGTTTCAGAAGTTGATTTTTCATTCTGCTTGCAAGAACTCAAAGAGGCTATTGCTAAGAGTAGAACAATGACAAATCTCATGGCTGTTTCGTTTTTATATGTTTGGTCTGAATCACTTCATCATTTAAAACCGTCTGCTCAAAAAAACCAAAAATCTTATCGAGGTCTTCAAAAGGTATTGCAGCAATTTCATGCCTCGCCCCTCTTACAATATTAAAATAGTAAGCAGCATCATAGTCTTCGAGTTTCTTTGCTATAACTTCCGAGCCATCAAGGATAATGTATCCAGCGTTTTGAGGATCGCAATAATGGTGTGGTGCATTGCCAAATGGCACTAAATTATCATCAGTACCATGATACAAAACGGACGGAATCGCATTCTCCTTTGTAATATAACTGGCATCAACCACGGCACCTGCACAAGAAAATACCCCTGCAAAAGCGAGGTCTTTATAAGCGTCTTTATCACTTACAAAATAATCACGCATAAAAACAGCGTTTAAACTTCCTTCCGCACCAGCACTGCTTCCGCCTGCGATAATTTTTGTGGTATCGATTTGAAGGACTTCGGCATGCGCAATGATATATGTTGCAGCATCCAAATAATCAATAACAGCCTGCTTAAATGTTTCTAGTTTTTCATCCTTGGTACAATTACAACCAAAACCCGTTTCTGTATCTTTTCTCAACAAACGGTAATCGATAGAAATACCGATATAATTTTTTTCTTTGGCTACATATTTCACCAATTTATTATCATCGGGATAGGCGCGATGACTGCCTTGAAATCCACCTCCATGCATCCAAAGCAACACCGGAAGTGTATCCGTTTCTTTTATATTTTCTGGAGTAAAAACATCCATTTTTAAAGAATCACCTGCCTTAACGGCATAAGTGTATGTCGCCATATCTTGGGCAGTAAGACTAAACGTGACTGTGATGATTAAAATTCTAATGATGTGTTTCATTTATTATGGTTTATGTCAAGTTTATTAAGGTTGAAAAAACATTCTTTAATCTATTTTATCAATTAAAACCCCACTAATTACAGGCTGTCCTTTAATAGGTTTGAGTAAAATATTGAGGCCATCTTGGTCATTTACTGTGAGCTCGGATGCTACAGTTACCGCATATTTTTCGGGATAGTTCTTGGCCAAATCCAATTGTTTTTCGATTAAAATGTTATTAAGAAATACATCAAAAATGCGTTGTCTTTTTGGTTGATTCTCCTTACTCTCGGTTAGATTGTAGATATTCTCAGTTGGCTTTATTTGTGGTTCCACAAAAAACAAGTCTACTTTATATCTTCCTTTAGGAATATCAACCTTATAATGTGTACAACCTTCTAACATGGTTTGAAACAAAGGCTCTGAGTCTGAATTCTTAATATTATGCGGTATACCTTGGTTTTTGTCTTTGGTCATCCCAAAAGCCTCGCCATCCAAAAAGCCAAACCAGCCCTTTTTATAAGCCTGATCCGGAACGAAGGTGATGCTTCTTTCTGTATCATTGAAATAGAAGTGTGAACCGATATTAATTGCAAATCGGTTAAAGCTTTTAAAATCCAACTGTTCTATTCTCAATACTTCAACTGATTTTTCTTCGGAGGCCTTGTCAGTAATTAGTTTTATCGTATTAGTTCCATTTTTGAAGGGCATATCAATAACGGCAACACCATTTTTAAACTGAACGGTTTTGAAAGTTTCACCATTCAAGATGACACTAGCTTGCTCTTGATTTGAAAATACCTGAATAGGATAGGTCTCCTCATTAAACAAGGTTAAACCCTTTAAAGTCTCTGTCGCCATATGAACAAAAGGTACTGCGTCATTTAAAATCGCCTTGTACCAATAATAAATGGCTTTGGGTGTCCTATCGTATTGCACCAGACCTTTCTGATTCACATGTGGTATGGCATCACCTCTAAACTCCGAGCCAAAATCAGCAAAATTCCACGCCGTCATACCCGCCATAAATGGTCGTTCCATAATTTGTTGGTAATAGGATTGATGCAACAGAGCTTGGTAATTGGTTGTAAAATCGAATTTTTTTGGGTGTTTCGTGAAATTACGGATATCTGCACCTGGACCATATTCGGACAAAAACATAATGCGGTTGGGGAAACGCTGATGTTGTTCGTCCAAAAACGGTCCTAAGTTTTCAATTTGTGCATCGTACCAGCCAAAATACAGGTTCCAACCCAAGAGCATTGGCAGGTCGGCAATACCTGTTTCATTATACACTTCGTTAAGATGGCAAGCCATTACCGTAATGTGATTTGGTACCAACTCCCTGGTTAAGTCTTCGAGCTGTGTGGCCAAGCTAACAGATTTTGTTTTCAGGTTTTCTTTTTCAGAGTCAGTCAGTTTTCGATTAAAGGCCAAGCGAATAAAAATTTCATTCATATACCCAAACATGACGACTGATGGATGGTTGTAATACTGCTTAATATGCGCCTTTTGCATATTCATGCTCGTCTCAAAGTAGGCCTCAGAATCGGTTACTAAATTAATAACCGGGATTTCCGTCCAAACCAAAATACCCAGCCTATCACACAAATCGTACAATGCTCGAGCATGGGGATAATGGGCAAAGCGAATAACGTTGGCCCCCATGTTTTTAATAAGATAGATATCTTCTTTTTGTAGTGCCAAGGGCACCGCATTGCCATAGCCTTCGTAATCTTGGTGCCTATTAACACCAATAAGTTTTATCGGTTTTCCATTTAGAAAAAACCCTTTTTCGGCATCTACGGAAACCCAACGAAAGCCAAGGTTTGACACTTTTGAATCGAGAATCGTTCCATTCTCATCTGATAAAGCCATCTCTAATTTGTAGAGATAGGGACAATCTGGCGACCATAATTTTGGAGCCTTAATTTCCGGAAACTTAATGGTTAAACTGTCTGAAGAATTCTTATTTAGGGACAAGGTTTTGTCTTCGGCCATTACCAAATGACCATCTGCATCCAAAATCTTGAGGCGTAATTGATTTCTGGCCTTTACATCTTCAAAATTATCTACGAGTACCTTTACTTCAACACCAGCGCTTTCCTCCGAAACCTTGTAATAATTCACATAAAACCCTTCTGAGGCAAAATCCGCTATACTAAAGTGCTGTTTCTGCTTAGAGATCCATTCCACATCGCGATAGATCCCTCCGTAAAAGGTGAAATCAGCATCGAGCGGAGGGATATCCGCATTGTGCGCATTATCCACCGTGACTTCAATTAAATTGTAAGCATCATAATTAAGAAACTGGGAGACGTTAAAATTGAAAGCCGTATAGCCTCCTTTGTGACTGCCAACGTTTTTACCATTAACAAATATCTTAGCTTCTTGGTTTACGGCATTAAACTTTAAGTAGTGTATTTTATCCTTTTCTTCTGAGGGCACAAATACCTGTTTTTTGTAATAGCCCAACCCACGTCTATAGCCCGGTTCATCATCAAAGGCATCATCGGTGTTCCAAGTATGTGGAACGTTCACAGCTGTCCAAGCGACTCTATCCTCAGAGAATTGCCAACCCGAATTAATAACCTTGTTTTGCGCCCCTGTAATAAAGGGGAAAGCCATACACAACACCACTATCTTAAAGCTATATTTTCGAGTTATGTATGGCATGATTAGCTATTAATCGTGTAAGGTAAATGAATGTTTAAATTTAAAATCAGAGCTAGGTGCTATAGCAATTTCAAACGCACCTAGCTCTGCTATATATTGCTTTTCAGAGTTGTAAAATTTTAAATCGTCTATGGTGATGGTAAAAGACACGTCTTTACGTTCTCCTTTTTTTAAAAACACTTTTTGAAATCCTTTGAGCTCTTTTACGGGTCTCGTAATGCTTCCCACCTTATCTCGGATATAAAGTTGCACAATCTCGTAACCGTCATAATCGCCTTCATTAGACAGTACTACACTGGCCTTAATGGATGTAGAAGTAGTCATTTCATTTGAAGACAGCTTTATATCGGAATAGGCAAACCTGGTATAGCTTAAGCCATAGCCAAAATGATATAAGGGCTCATTGCGTATATCTAGGTAATTGGTTTTGAACTTCTCAAATCTACCTTCTGAATTACCAAGTGGCCGACCTGTATTTTTATGATTGTAGTGCATCGGTACTTGTCCGACATGTCGTGGGAATGTCATCGTTAATTTCCCCGATGGATTAGCATCCCCAAATAACACATCCGATATCGCTAAACCTGCTTCACTGCCTGGAAACCAAACATTTAGAATGGCTGGAACGGTCTCATGCTCTTTAACCAAAGTTAACGGACGACCTGCAAATAGAACAAGTACTACGGGTTTACCGGTTTTGAGCAAAGCATCTAACAGATCTTTTTGAACTTGTGGAATACCAATATCGGTTCTACTGCTAGACTCACCACTGAACTCGGATGACTCGCCTATAGTCGCAACAATAACATCCGATCGTTTTGCAATAGCAAGGGCTTCGTCCAATAATTGTTGGTCTGAGCGTCCGTCCCTCGGAATAGTTTTACCAAACATGGTCGTTCTTTTCTCGAGTTCTAAATCATAATCGACATTACTTCCCTTTGCATAAAGAATATTAACCTTGTCACCCACTTCCGATTTTAATCCATCTAAAACCGAAATGGATTTATCCTGATCTGTAGCCACACTCCAAGTCCCTGCCATATTAACAGCGGTATGGGCCAAAGGGCCAATTAATGCTATAGTCCCCGATTTTTTAAGTGGTAGTAATTGATTGTCATTTTTTAACAAAACCATAGACTCTGTCGCTACCTTACGTGCAAAATCCCTATGTTCTGATGTGAAAACCTCAGTTTTTGCCCTGTTTTTATCACAATACTTATATGGATCATCAAACAAGCCCAGTTTATACTTAGCCGTTAAAATACGTTTAACGGCAGTGTCTATGTCGTTCATAGAGACCAAACCATCTTCTAAGGACTTTTTCAAGGTCGTTAAAAACCCTTCCGAGACCATATCCATATCGGTACCTGCTTTTAAGGCTTGGGCTGAAACTTCCTGAAAATTCCCTACACCATGATATTGCATTTCTTCAATACCTGTATAATCGGTTACTAAAAATCCATTGAATCCCCATTCTTCTCTTAAAACATCGGTTAACAACCACTTATTTCCCGTTGCCGGAATACCATCAACTTCATTGAAAGAAGACATTACAGAACCCACGCCAGCGTCTACCGCTGCCTTGTATGGTGGAAAATATTCATTGTACATTCTTAAGCGACTCATATCCACAGTATTGTAATCCCTTCCTGCTTCTGGTGCACCGTACAATGCAAAATGTTTTACACAAGACATTAAGGTATTGTTGGCCGTTAAATCTTCATCCTGATAACCATATACCATAGCTTTAGCAATCTCACTGGCCAAATAGGGATCTTCGCCATTACCTTCTGATACTCTTCCCCATCTAGGATCCCGCGAAATATCGACCATAGGAGAAAATGTCCAGTTAATACCATCTGCACTGGCTTCTTGTGCTGCCATACGTGCTGATTCTTTTATCAGTTCCATATTCCATGAGGTTGATAGTCCTAAGGGAATAGGAAAGGTCGTTTTATAGCCATGGATAACATCCATCCCAAAAATTAAAGGAATGCCCAGCCTACTTTTTTCTACGGCTATTCTTTGGACTTCCTCAATTTTATCGACACCTTTGATGTTGAAAAGCCCTCCAACTTTTCCCTCTTCAATCTTTTTAGCAACGTTTGAGCTTTTTGAAGAACCCGTCGTTATATCTCCTGAAGACGGCAAATTGAGTTGGCCCAACTTTTCATCTATGGTCATTAATGCCAAAATGGAATCTACCTGTTCTTCGAAAGGATTTTCATGAGGTGTATTTACTTTTGATTTGCCGGTAGAATTGCAACTCGCTATAAGGAGTGCTAAAACAATTGATGAAAGTATATTAAACGAAATTGATCTGTTCATTGTTTTGATTTTGTTTTGGAAAATAGCCAGGGTAATAATTCGGGTTCAGCAAATGTTGGGTCCCAACTATTATGATTAGCATGGTCAAAGATGGTTAAACCTGGAAATCCGCCCTCCTTTAAAATAGCCGAGGCCATATTTATAGATAATAATGGATCTACCACATCATCCTTAGCCCCATGAAAAATCCATAAGGCTATGTCTTTTGCATATGCGCTCGCCGATTCAGGATCACCTCCTCCACAGATGGGTATGGCTGCCGCAAACATACTCGGTTTTCGGTAGATAATTTCGAACGTTCCCATACCGCCCATAGATAGCCCCACAACGTAGACCTGATCGGTTTTTACAAAGGGCTTTTTAACCATACGGTCCATTAAATCCATGACTAAGCCCATGGCTTTTGTTGGCGCTTCATTGTACTTATATTTAAAGCTTATTGGTCGCGTTGAGCGATCTGCCTCTAATTTAGACCAATAATCGTCCTTAGTACATTGGGGAAAAATAATTATGGCAGGGAATGAATCGCGATGCTTTTCATTGAGGAACAAATTACTTCCATGAACAAGCTGTTTCTCATTGTCATCTCCACGCTCTCCAGCGCCATGCAAGAACAACACGAGAGGGTAGCTTTTATTTTCAGAAAAGTCTTAGGTAAAAGCAACCTGTATTTTAAGGTATCAGTACCTAGGATATGACTTTCGTGAGAAAATAAATCTTTAGAAGCATCTGCTTGCTGTGCCCATACAGGGCAAGACATTCCCAAATAAAAACTCAGGATCGCTATCGAAAAAATAGTTTTCATAGTCTAAAGTGTCGATTAATAATTAAACCCTAAAGCATTCAAACCATTTTGAACATCTTCATTTTGCATAAACAAATTCCAAAACAACTGCGTTCTATGGTTTTCGATCATAATAATTTGCGGCCCTTGATCAATAGCTAAATAACGTTGCGTTACCCAATCGTTATAATGTGGACTAAACGCATCATAAAATCCCGCAGGACCTAATAGATCTTCCCTTTCATAAAAGTAATGCATAGCAGCTAAAGATTTTTCTGGTGTATACGGTATAGAACTTACGGCTGCTGTTGGTGATATGACGCCTGTGTCATTTTCGGGATCGTGTGCTGTATAACCAACAGAACCATCCGAATTTCTGGTATAACTTGCCGTTAGGCCCCAGCAATCTTCACCATAGGCCGCGTAGTTATTTGGATTATTGACACAGTGTGCATAATTAATGTCAGTGTGGTTAACATTAAGCGTCCAATAGTTGGCGTACTGATCTGAAAGGTTACGTGGATCTAAGCCTAAATACGAATAATGTGCCCAAAATAGAGGTCCACTACCAGCACCTGCATGATCTAAGATCAAAGGAATATTATATTGGCTCGAGGATGAAACAATGCCTCCATTATTGGCCCAACCTTCATGGTAAGCTTCGGCCGGTATCGCATAATCTGGTGAAGCGGCTCCTAGAATAAATGCTATTAATGTTTCATTATAGCCCCTTAATTCTAAATTGATGGCGAAACCATTATCCGGGCTCCAATGCCAATACAAAGCATTCTGGCCTTGGGTATACCAATTCCATTCTACACCCTTCCAAAGATTATCGGCTTGCGCAGCCAAGGCTTGCTCTTCGACTGAACCGTTTTTAAAGTATTCTTTAACACAAATCAACCCTTGTACCAAGAAGGCTGTTTCTACAATATCACCTCCATTATCTAATGCACTAAATGGGATGACTCGTCCTGTACCTCCATTTATCCAATGTGGCCAAACACCATGGAACCTGTCGGCTCCTTCAAAAAAATTGAGGATTTGTTCCAATCTTGCCACGCCTTCAGTTCTTGTAATATAATTTCTCTCAATACCTACAATAATGGCCATTAGACCAAAACCACTGCCTCCAGTAGCAACCACACTCTGACTATCGGCTGTATTATTGGGATGATACCGTTCCCTCGCAGCACCAGAATTGGCCTCCGCAAAATCCCAAAAATATTTAAAGGTTTCTCGCTGTACCAAATCCATTAACTCATCATCAGTAATCGTCACAACAGGATCGTCATCGTCATTTGGGCTGTATGGTTCTTGATACCCTGGTCCATTGTCATTACCGCAATTGGATACCATGAGTGCCAATAACACAGCAATAATCCAATATGTTCTTTTTAAATAATTATTCATAGCTAAACCCTAAGTTTTTTAGACCACTTTGTACGTCCTCATTTTTCATAAAAAGGTTCCATAACAATCCTGTTCTATAATTTTCTATCATTACTGGTATGGGCCCTTGATCTATAGCTAAATATCTCGGATTATACCAGTTATGCTCAAAACTAAAGGCATCATAAGGCCCATATTTACCAATTAAACTATCGTGATTTTTATAAAGATTGACCAAGACTTTCATACTTTCCTCTGGAGTATATGGAAAGGATGACAAGGCCGCCGTTGGTGCTACCACCCCTAAATCGCGACCCGGTCTATGACCCGCATAACCCTTCATGGAATAGCTCGAAGTTAAGCCCCAAAGACTATCTCCATAGCCTTTAAAATTCTTCGGATTATCCAAGGCATATTTGTAATGAATTTTTGCATGGTTTTGCGTTAATGTCCAATAATCTGCATACTGATCGGAAAGTCCCTTAGGGTTCATCCCTAAATAGGAATAATGAGCCCAAAATAGTGGTCCAATAGGGGCATCGTCATGCTCGTAATAATCCAATACTAATGCCTCATCATAATAGCGTTCTTCTGAGACTATTTTACCGCTTCTTGCCCAGCCTTTTTCGTAAACATCTTTATTGATTGGATAGCTTGGCGATGACGCGGCCAATACATACATTATTAAGCACTCATTATAGCCACCAACAGGGAAATTCATGTCCCAACCATATTGCGGTGACCAGTGCCAATACAATACGTCTTCTCCATTCTTGGTGTACCAGTTCCACTCTACCTCTCGCCAAAGCGTATCGATTTTTGATCTTAATTGTTTTTCTTTTTCGCTGTCTCCATCAAAATACTCCGAAACCGTTAATAGACCTTGGACCAAAAATGCCGTTTCCACTAAATCACCCCCATTGTCTTTTTTGCTAAATGGATAAACTTTTCCTGTTTCTCCATCTATCCAATGTGGCCAAGCGCCATGAAAACGATCCGCCTTAGCTAAAAAATCTACAATCTTTAAGTACCGATCTAAAGCATCTTCCTTTGGAATAAAACCTCTTTCTATGCCTACAAGAATTGCCATAAGTCCAAAGCCACTCCCTCCTGTAGTCACCGTATTTTTAGGAGACGTAGGGTATATATTATCCATATGAAGGCGTTCTCGTGCCAAACCCGAATTTGGCTCCGCACCGTCCCAAAAATAATTAATGGTCTGCCGTTGGATAGTATCCAGTAAATCTTGAGTGTTTAATACATAGGTCTTATTTACTGCCTCTCCTACTGCCTTTCCCTGTTTTTTTGTCTCATTACAACCCATAAAAAGGAAAGACAAGATGATCAAAACGAAACGTTTATTGTGTTTTGACTGTATCATAGAAATAAATTAAACAAAATTTAGCTGCACTTACATCATCATAAATGCAGCTAAAACTTTTTGAAGACTAACTAACTCAAAATATAACAACTCATCTAAAAATCAGACTATTGCACGGCCTGAACTTCGGCTTGTGACAATGCTTTTTTATAGATTCTTAAATTATCCATAAAGCTTTCATCTGATAAATGATTCCATCCTGTAAATCTTGGTGCTCCGGACATAATAGATATAATATCACAACCTGTCCAGTCGACGCCCGTAAATGTGTTTTGACTAACGACTTGCCCATCTATATAAACCACACATTCGGTATCTGATATTGTAAATGCCATCTGCACCCATTGTGGGTTGCTAGGATCTAAATCTGCTGCTGCACCGCCATCGAACCATGAATCTCCGTCTCCTCGACCGACATTTAATTTGAAACGTTGCATGCCTCCTGCATTTTCTCTAAAGAACCTAAATCCATTTGTCCTCAGGTTTTGTGAATCAGGATTCGCAGTATCCTCAGGACCTATGACTAAAATTCCCGCTCTATCTGGAGCAGCATTAACCTTATAGTTAAATACTGCGGTAAATTCGTTGGATAATAGACCATCTGTTGGGAAGGTCAAGTAAGAGTCTACAGCACCGGCATAGGCACTATTTCCCTCAGAGGCATCTGAAGTGAAGCCTGGACTACCTACCTCTGTGCAGTCGATATCACTATAGCTCTCTGTAAAACTACCATTAAAATTCAATTTAAAAATTTCGTCAGCCTGCGCGATGAGCTCTATAACTTCTTGTTGCGTTAAAGCCATGTTGAACAATCGCAGTTCATCCATAAAACTTTCATCCGATCTATGATTCCAACCCGTAAATCTCGGTGCACCAGACATAATGGATAGAATATCACATCCCGTCCAGTCAATTCCTGTAAACGAATTTTGACTAACAACTTCACCGTTTTTGTAGACGACACATTCGGTACCAGATATCGTAAATGCAAAGTGTACCCATTCGTCTAAACTTGGGTCTACATCTGCAGCTGCACCGCCATCAAACCAAGACTCGCCATCTCCTCTACCAACATTTAGCTTAAAGCGTTGCATACCACCTGCATTTTCTCTAAAGAACCTAAATCCGCTGGTTCTAAGGTTCTGCGAATCTGGGTTTGCTGTATCCTCAGGACCTATGACCAAAATGCCTGCTCGGTCTGGTGTTGCATTAACTTTTAACCAAAATGACGCACTAAACTCATTGGCTAAGAGGCCGTCCGTTGGAAATGTAAGATACGAATCCGGAGCTCCTGAATAAGCGCCTGAACCTACTCTTGCCTCTGGAGCAAACCCTGGATTACCCACCTCGGTGGCGTCTGTAACCGTCACCAATTCACTGTAGCTCCCATCAAAGTTCATATAAAACGTCTCACCTGGAAACAATGGCGTATAGGGCGGTTCCTTGCTGAAGTTTGACACAGCCGTTGTAACATTACCTACTAAATCTGTTGCTGTGACTTCAAGTACATGGTCACCCGTAGTGATATTATCGTATTCAAATTCGTTAATGAATATTCTATAGTCTAAAAAGGTATCAAAAGAGGCAATCTGTAGTCCATCTAAGGCTACAGTAACGGACCCAAGCTCAATATCATCTTCTGCCCTGAACTCAATTGTCGTTGATGTTACTGGCTCAGCCACCTGAATTTCAAAACCATCAACTGGCTTTATTATGGTCACTAATGGTGCTCCGGCATCTGGACCAGGATCTACTTCTGTAATTGGATCAATACCTTCTTCACACCCCATGAATAAGAGCGCTAGACATAGTACGTATATTATTTTTTTCATGATCATTAGTTATTATTATTTGCATATTCACGGAGAATGAAACTTAAGTCTAATTGTTCGAGCGGATAGGGTAAAAATCGTTTGTCTATAGTAAACGTTCTACCATCATAGCTCAACTCGTCTGTACGACCCAATCTGAGCATATCATAGAGTCTTATACCCCACTCCATACCAAGTTCAGCATACTTCTCATCCATAACGTCATCACTTGTCACATTACTTATAGTAGGCATTCCGGCTCTAACTCTCACCATATTTACAGCTTCATCGGCACTACCGGCCGAACCTGTTGCTCCTCTTGTTAAGGCCTCTGCATACATTAACAAAATTTCAGCATAACGAATTACCGTGAAATTATTATTACTACCTAAATCGGAACGACCTTCTGTTAATTGATTTGTTGGTAAGAAGTGTTTCCCGCTTGCAAACATAGCTCGCGCATAATCGTTGATGATATCACCATCGCGCGTTGTATTGGAGACAAAAGCTGGTAGATTTTGATAATTGGGATCTGATTGAATTTCTTGAATACCTCTATCTGTAAATAAAACACTCGTTTCTAAACGAACAGTTTCATTTCTGTCTAGCATAAACTTGATGTATTTTAAGCTTGGCTCATAGAATCCCCAACCGTTAGTTGCCGCCACATCATTCGCTGCTGTAAAGTTCTGGGGCGCATAGAAATTCCATAAATGACGAACGTTTTCACCAGAAGATTGTCCGAAATCCGAATACTGTATTTCCCAAATATTCTCGTTAGCTAATTTTCCAGGAATATTGAATAATTCGTAATAATCATTGAATAATTGGAATCTTCCTGAACTAATAATTTCTCCTGTGGCAGCAGCCACTTCTTGGTAATTTTCAAGTTCAAGATTTGCTATGGCTTTAACACTTAGTGCCGTATACAGAGTAATTCCTCCCGGTAGGTCCTCTCTTTGGTTTGGTGCAACGTCCAATAAAAATGGGGTAGCCTCATCCATTTGTTCAGAAATCCACTCCATCAATTCGTCTTTTGTGGCAACATTTATCTGCGTAAAATCTAGGGTATCAATCTTGTAAACGTCCCCGAATAAGCGCGACAACTGTAAGGTTATGAATCCTCTCAATACTTTACACTCGGCAATGTACTGGTCTATTAAGGTAGAATTTACACCTCCATCCCTAAAATTTTCTAAGGCTTGGATCTGTGCCGTTACTTGTACAATATCCTCGGCCCAGTTTTCGAAAAAAACGTTGTACATCCAATAGTTGTTATCATAGATGTAATTGTCCGTGTCTGCAAAACCTTGCTGGTCTCCGAGACCTCCTGCGTTGACATCATCACCTCTTACTGAGATTAAAGGGATTTGTTCCCAGCCGACGCTTTGAAAGCTTTGGTATGCTCCAATCAATGTTCCAAAAGCTCCTTCTTCACTGGTGTAATCAATATCACCAGTAAGTGTTTCGTTTTCTGGGGCTTCGTCCAATTTGCCTTCACAAGTGAATAGGAAAACAGATAGGATGCAAACCACCATTTTAAAATTAAATATATACTTCATAGCTCTAAATTTTTAAAAATTAACCGATACGCCCAATGAATAAACCGATGGTGTAGGATAGGTTTGGGTATCCCTACCATCAAAACCAACTTCTGGATTAAAACCATTGAAACTTTTAGTCCATAAAAATGGTCTATCCGCAGTTAGAGATATCCTTACTTCAGGAAAGTTTTCCTGTCTTAAGGTGTAGCCTAGCTGAATATTTTGGATTCTAAAGAAATCACCATCTTGTAAAAAGAACTCGGAAAGCCTTTGGTTCCAGACTTGGCGATAGCCTTCTGAAGACGGATATGAATTTGTGGTTCCATCACCACGCCATCTGTTAATGGCCAAATCTGCATCGATATTTCTTCCTTGGGTACGTACCACCTCTTGTCGGTTGGTATTTAAAATAACGTTCCCTCCTTGTCCATAAAAAGCGACATTTAAATCGAAGTCTTTATAGTTGACACCAATATTACCGCCATAATAAAATGTAGGTATTGGAGATCCCAAATAGTCTCTATCATTGGCATCTAGTACGCCATCACCATTATTATCCCTGTATCTAAAGTAACCTGGTCTAATATCTGTACCATCGGCGATGGCTGCTTGAGCAACGGGATCTGCTGCAATCTCGGCTTCGTTTTGATAGACTCCATCAATCTCCCATCCGTAAAACACATCGATAGGCTGCCCCACAACAACGCGTTGTCTTGCTTCGGCTGTACCCCTCTCAATTGCGGGTTGCCCTGACAAACTCGTCACCTCATTATCCAAAGTACTGAAATTTCCTGAGATGGTATAGCTCCAATTCTCTGATATCTCACCGCGCCAAGATGCTGCCAATTCAATTCCCCTGTTCCTTACCGCACCAGCATTTCTACGACTCGATCCAGTTCCAATAAATTGAGGAACTGCAAAAACCATATTATCGGTATCCTTAGTAAAATAATCTACTTCTAAGGATAATCTATTATCAAACATATAAGCCGAAAGACCGATATTCAACTCTTCTGTAAACTCCCACGAAATATCGTCCGACACTGTTTCGAATTCTAAGCCATTAATAAAGGTATCATCAAAAACTGTTGCAATGGTATTTGCGGCTAAGGGCCTGCTTCTTGGTACAGCGTCATTCGCCAATCTACCCCAACCAGCGCGTAATTTTAAATAATTTAGGAATTCGATATTTTCCATAAACGATTCCTTTGAAATCTCCCATCCTAAACCGAATGCTGGAAGATATACATAGGTTTCATCGTATTTGTTGGTGCCTTCCGCTCTGAACGTCGCATAGGCCAAGTATTTATTCTGAAACTTATATTCTGCCCGACCAAAGTATGCAAATCCAAAATCCCTAAATCCACCATCATAAGCTATTCGGCTTGCTTCATCCGTATTCTCAATGTACCAAGTATTGTCATTATTTCTTATGAATGACCCATTGGGATCAAAATTTCCACTAGCGCCAAAGTTTCTACCGTATTCATCCCTAAACGATGTTCCTGCCAGAACTGTTAAATCATGATCATCGCCAAAATTATTTTTATAAGTCAATACATTATCCCAAATATAGGTTTCATTAACTGCGTTATTACGCGTAATTGAAGACTGTTCTACTGTTCTTTGGAAATCATTAGTCACAAAATAAGGCAGTCGAACTAGCCTTTCATTGATCCCTAGATAATTGTAGGATAGACTACTTCTAAAGTTCAGCTTCTTAGGAAGAATAGTAACGTCCGCATAAAAATTTGTTACAATACGACGTCTTTCGCCGCGTAAGTCAGAATTATCCATTAGGGGAAATGGATTTTGGGAACCTCTGTAGCCTATCTCTCTCGCATCGGCATAAGGCAGTGGGTCTGCTTCTGTAAAATTGTTATCAAATACAGGTAAAATTGGAACTGCAAAATAGGTCAGCTGCCATGCTGATCCTTCATCCGCATATTGCACGGCATTACTATAAAGGACATTACCGCCCACTTTAAGCCATTCTGTGGCTTTGGCATCTACTTTTGCTCTAAGGTTGTAACGTGTATAACTATTCCGCATATCCAAAATACCTTCTTGTGCGAAAAAATTTCCACCAAGGGAATAGGAAATATCATCAGAACCACCGCTGATTTGGATATCGTGATTCTCCATCGGAGCATCTCTCAATACCTCATCATACCAATCCGTATTAACGTCTGGAATATTTGGGTTAACACGACTTCGTCCAAACCGTTGCAAAGCCAGGTCGATACTGGCAATTTCAGACTCAGAACCTGACTCTAATGCAAAGGTCGTAAACTGCTCGGCATTGGCCATTTTAAGAATGTCCTGTGCGCGCTGAACACCATAAAAGGATGTAATTGTTATTTCTGGCTTTTTATTAAAGCGTCCGCCCTTGGTTGTAATCAAAACAACACCATTGGCTGCTCTAACTCCATAAATGGCAGCAGCCGATGCATCTTTAAGAATAGATACGGATTCTATTTCACTGGGGTTCAAAAAGTCAATATCGCTGAAGAAATTGCCATCTACAACAAATAAGGGTCTAGAATCCCCTGATAAAGAGTTTGTTCCCCTTATTCTAATATCGGGAGTCTCACCCGGAGACCCTTGACTACTCACCTGCACACCAGCCACTTGACCCTGGAACGCCTGACCAATCTGTGCTGCAGGTGTTCTTTTCAAAGTTTCAGGTTTAATGGTTGCAATAGCACTCGTGAGGTCTTCCTTTTTCTGCGTACCATAACCGACAACTACGACTTCATTTAATGATTCCGCGTCCTCTTCTAGAGCGATATTAACAACGATTTGATTCGTTATAATCACAGATTGCGACTTAAATCCGAGATAACTAAAGACCAACTCCTCTCCCTGGTTGACAGTTATAGTATACTTTCCGTCCAAATCGGTAGATTCGCCCCGAGATGTCCCTTTTACTATTACACTTACTCCAGGCAATGGCAAACCATCACTTGCGGTAGTTACAACTCCATTCACTTCTATTTGCTGACCCCAAGTCACGAGGCTAAAAAATAGAAGTAGTAATATAAGTTTAGTTTTCATAGATTAATAATTAGTTAGATTGATTTCAGTTTTAGATTTAAGTCTAAATATATAATCTTCGCTCTAGATAGGCCTAACATGATTTTACGCTTTAATTACACCATAATTCAATAAAGCCTAGAAAACTAATAAAACTAAGAAATTGACGTAGTCTAAAATTAAACGAAAACGTTGTAAAATGGATGCATTTTAACATCATGACGTAGTAATGACGTAGTGAAATAATGCTATTTTAACAATTAAGAGGGGAGATTATTTAATATCTAACAAATAATCCGTCAAAGAAATATGATTTTCTAAATCTAACTTCCTTTTTAATCTGTACCTATGTGTCTCCACACCTCTAACGGATATGTTCATCAGTGGTGCAATTTCCTTATTGGATAAACTCATTTTGATATAGGCACAAATCTTTAAGTCCTTGGGGGTAAGTTTAGGATGGCGACTCGTGAGGTTTTCAAAAAACTCATCGTGTACTTGATTAAAGTTTTCTTCAAATACTTTCCACTCATCCTTATGTTCTATGGAATGGTCTAACTTTTTTATAAGTTTTTTGTAAGCGTAGTAATTCTTGAAATCATCTCTATTTAAAGCCAGTTCTTTCTTTATGTCTAGAAGGGTTTCGTTCTTCTTTACCAAGGCCATGGCATTGTTAGCTAATTGTTTGCTTTTGATCTTTATTTCGTTCTCAAGACTTTCGTTTTTCAACTGTACGATGCGCTTTTCATTCTCAAATGTTTTCTCGCGTAATAGTTTTTGTTGTTCTTTCTGGAGCTTTATTCTCAGATGCCTTTGTTCTCTTTCTACCTTTTTTCGCTGTAATATATTGATTAGGACCACTGTTAATATACCGAGACATATATAGAGTAAATATCCCAAGGTGTCTTTATACCAAGGTGGCAAAACCATAACATTTAGTTCCATCACTGGAGAGGTCTTTCCTGAATTATCCGCAGCCCTGCAAGACAGTTCATAGTTACCATCCCTAAGATTTGACAATTCTATCTTTCCATTCTCCATTCTATACCAGTTGTCATCGCTATGAGAAAGCTTATACTCTAAAAAGTAATGCGTAGATTTTGGTGAGGCCACTTCTAAAATCACATTTTTATTGTGCTTAAAGCTCAGCTGATTATCAACAATATTATTGATATTGATATGATGGTTATCTAGAGAAATAGATTCTATGTTTGGTTTGAATAATTGACTACTAGCATTATAACTCGTATTAATAAGCATAAAGCCATTGTCTAAATTAAGTGAGTAGGTGGAATCATTAAATTTGGAGACGTTTTCATACCCCACTATATATCTATCTTTAAAGAAATTATCGGTTAATGTAAAATCTTCATAATTATTAGAGAATGACTGAAAGCTGATAATACCCTCACTGTTCCGCAACGCTATGCGGTCGGTATATTCCTCAGAAATGATGTAACTATCAGGACCAAGCTTTTCATTTAACAAATCATAAGGTATTATAGAGTCCAACAACGGTTCGTATTTTAACCACTCTTTATTTGTCTTAAAGCTGATGTTGTTTTTTATATCATAGACTCTAACATTAAATGTATGATCCAAATAATTTTTAATACTTATTATAGAATCGTAGTTTTTATCAAATCTAACCTTATAGAGTCCCTTGTAAGCATGGGCCACCCAAGCCGTATATTGATTTTCGAATACTAAAAACCGAGATGGTATTGTTGTTTTGCCTAAATGCGATACCTGCCATTTACCATTTGTATTTTCGAACTTCACAAGCCCAGAATAAGTACCTTGTATGTAAGTATTTAAACGCTCCGGCACTTTCTTAATAGTCCAGCCTCCCGTAAAACTTGAAATTTGCTTAAGCTTATCACCCTCCACTAAAAAGGTGCCTTCATTATGGCCACAAAAAAGCGTTCCGCCAATCTCCTTTAGATTCCATACTTGACCTTGTGAACCTTCTATAAAGACCGGTTGGTCTGCCTCATCTAACCGAAATAGTCCTGTATTGCTACCAATGTAAACGGTACCTTTATATTTAATGATATCATAGACGGCTCCGAGTTTTCCAGAAAGATCATTAAAGAAGTAATTATGGTTATTTAAATCGACTTTCGAAATACCGTTATCTAGCCCTAACCATAAGCTCCCTTCATCAGAGACATATTGCCCCAGTACCGTATTATTAATAAGCCCATTCTCTTTACTAATGTGAAATTTCATTTCTCCATTAGCGTCTGTAAGATAAACACCATTTTTTATGGTTCCAAAAACCATGTCGCCATTATCTAATATCGAAAATTCGTTGAGCTGATGTTGTTTTAGATTTTTATCTATATCAAAGTTTGAAGGGATTAAATCATTGTTATTTAGATAAAAGCACCCCTTCAAAGCAGTCGCTAGTAACAACTGACCATCGAATTGTTTAATGGCCAATATTTTTGTGCCCACCAACAAATCATCACTATAAAATTGTTCTAATTGACCATCCTTTAATGAAAATATTCCATCATTTAGGGTTGCTAAAAGCAAGTGGCCATTAACGACATTCGTTGAGATAATGGTTGATCTCGGTGTGATTTGTATAATATTATTAAAATCGTAGACATAGATATTTTGAAATGACCTAAAAACAATCTGGTCTTTATAGCTATTGATTTGCCATATCTCCTCATTGGAAGAAATTTTTTCTAGAATGGTATCGCTTAATGAAACGTATGTGAGTTGACCATACTCGTTGTTTTTCCAATAACCAAACTCCTCAAAAGAACCCGTGAATATGAGGTCCTTATACGCTAATACAGAACGAATGGTCGTTTTATTCGGTAACTGATGAAATTTCCAATCTATGCCATTATACTCTAATAATCCGCTATTGTTAGCAACATAAACCTTTCCGTTTTCGGCACGAGTTACATCCCAATTTTGGTTACCCGCATTGTATTCTGCCAATGAATAATTATGTATTCCTGGTGAAAATTGCCCATAGCTATGGAATGGATAAAATAAAAGGCAGCATAAAACTACTAGTACTCGCTTCATTAAATAAGGGTTATAACTTGAGTAAAGGGTCATATCTAAAATCTGTCAACACGATTTGGCCCCTTATTTCTGTCTCTTTCAAATGTAGTAAAAATGTATTTTATTCATAACAGCTCAATTTCCACATATACGCTATTCAATTTCTATATATGAAATGTCTCCATAAACTGTGATGTGCCCGAAAGGAAATCTCAAATTCTTCGACTATCTTTACATCTTAAAAAGCTTATTTATTAACTAGAAAAGAAAGGACTCATAAGCTATGCTAACTTGGAAAGATGTTATTAATTTTTCCGTTAACGGAAACCCAACACCGGATCGACGCGTTGAAAAAACCGAAGCAGGATGGCATGCACAATTAACGCCAGAACAATTTAGAATTACAAGGCTAAAAGGGACGGAACGACCACACAGTGGTGAACTCTGTAGTATATATGACGCAGGCAAGTACAGCTGTGTATGTTGTGGTACGCCGCTGTTCGATTCGACGATTAAATTCAGTTCGGGTACAGGATGGCCAAGTTTTACGCAACCAATTAAGACTAACGCTATTAAATATGAAAGAGATACTTCATATGGTATGGTCCGCGTCGAGGTGATGTGTAATACTTGCGATGCCCATTTAGGGCACGTGTTTCCTGATGGGCCAGAACCCAGCGGATTGCGATACTGCATTAATTCTGAATCCATGACTTTAGAAAAGGAGATGGCCTAATGACGACTAAAAATATACAAATGGCTACCCTTGGTGGTGGATGCTTTTGGTGTACGGAAGCTGTTTTTCAGGAAGTAAAAGGTGTGGAACAAGTCGTTTCTGGATATTCTGGCGGCAATGTACCGGGCAAACCGACATATCGAGAAGTATGCTCAGGGTTAACAGGTCATGCCGAAGTGGTCCAAATCACTTTTGACGCCAACATCATTAGTTACGAAGATATCTTGGTTATTTTTATGACGACCCACGACCCTACGACCCTAAACAGGCAAGGCGCTGATCGTGGCACACAATACCGTTCGGTCATCTACTATCACAACGAGATCCAAAAGAAAATTGCTGAAGCCGTTATTAATGAACTCAGTAAGTATTTTGAGAATCCTATAGTTACTGAAGTCTCTGAAGCACAGACTTTTTATGACGCTGAACAGGAGCATCAGGATTATTATAGAAACAATCAACAACAAGGCTATTGTAGTTTTGTCATTACACCAAAACTGATGAAACTTCGCAAGCTTCATGCGGATAAACTCAAGAGTGCGTAATCATATTAACCCAAAGTAGTTTAAAAGCTGCTTTGGGTTGACTTAAACAAGAAGGTTGTATAACATGGCGCAACACACTAAAATAGCTTTGGGTGGCGGATGCCATTGGTGTACGGAAGCGGTTTTTCAGGCCTTAATTGGTGTTGAAAAGGTCGAACAGGGTTATGTGGCTTCAACGGGTGAGCATAACACATTTTCTGAGGCGGTTATTGTGCATTTTAATGCTGATGTCATTTCGCTAAACACTTTGATAGAGATTCATTTACATACGCATAACAGTACATCCGATCATACCATGCGAGCTAAATATCGTTCTGCGATCTACACCTATTCTGAAGAACAACTTGCTGAAGCAAAGCATCTTTTAGATGTATTTCAAAATGAATTTGAAGGGCAACTTATTACCAAAGTATACACATTTTCAGAATTTAAGGCCTCTCGAGAAGCCATTCAGAATTATTATCAAAAAAATCCTAAAAAACCATTTTGCGAACGCTTTATTAACCCTAAATTGGAGCTTTTGCTTAATCAATATTCTAATCATGTTAATAGGGACTTTATCATTTCAATATAACTGTAAAACCACACTAAATGCATCAAACTAGAATTGGTTTAGGTTTAGCGGCATTAGGCAGGCCGGATTATATCAACATTAGATCCACTACTAAAATTGATAAATCCGTCAATGCTTTTAAAACAAACGCATTTAGAGTATTAGACGAGGCCTATCATTTAGGTATTAGAGATTTTGATGTGGCTCCCTCCTATGGTTTGGGTGAACAATTTTTACTGGAATGGCAGCACAGCAGAGCACATAAAGATGTACATCTTTCCACAAAATTTGGTTATACCTATGTGGCTAATTGGGAAGTAGGTTTTAAAGGCAAACATGAAATTAAGGAACATTCCCTGGCAAAATTGAATGAACAGTGGGAAATTTCTAAAGCGTTCCTTCCCAACCTTAATATTTACCAAATCCATTCAGCGACATTAGATAGTGGTGTTCTGACCAATATGAAAGTTCTGTCAAGATTACATGAAATAAAGCAAGAACACGGCTTAAAAATTGGATTGAGTTCTAGCGGAACTCAGCAAGAAAACATCATTAGGGAATCACAAAAAGTGACCTTCGACGGTATTGGATTATTCGATAGCTACCAAGTGACCTATACTATTTTTGAACAGTCTACCTATACCATTTTAAAAGAACTAATAGCTGATAACAAAACTGTGATTATTAAGGAAGCACTGGCTAATGGTCGTGTTTTTGGAAATACCGATTTTAAAAATTACCAAACCGCTTATAATTATTTTGAAAGCCTTTCAACAAGATATGGTGTCGGCATTGATGCCATTGCCATGCGTTTTATCATGGATGATTTAGAACCTGAGCTCATCCTCAGCGGCGCTTCGAATATACAGCAGTTAAAACAAAATTTAAAAGTTTTGGATTTTGAACTGAATACCTCAGACATATCTCAATTAAAATCATTTACTACTTCACCCCAAGACTATTGGAACGAAAGAAGTAACTTAGTGTGGAATTGATTCCTTATGATGCGACTTTATATCATCGGCTTAACGATACTCATCATTGCTATTTTAGCAAATGGCTTAATTCTGAAGTTCGGTATGATCTCCTGGTATGACTTTATTTCCCTGTTGAGTAAAAGTGGTTCTAACGCCTTCTCCAAGTTATCTATTATTGATTATTTATGGCTGTTTATTGGCTACCCTCTTACATTAGGCTTTGGCTATTGGCTTGGTGAGAAGATTTATAGTCTTTTTAAAAAGGGTTAGTCATTATGACCAACCCTTTTATAAGGCTTATAATTCACTCATAATGTCATTAAAACCAGCTTCATACATGCTGGTCATAAATTCCAGAACTTCAGGCTTGGTTTTTTCAGGACTACCGCCTTCAATCGGTGGATAAGGATCATATTCCATATCTAACATCACGCCTTGTGCATAATCTTCACCAGCAATTTCCACCAACATCGCTAAGGCCATATCCATACCTGCAGTAACGCCGGCAGATGTCCAATACTTACCATCTCTTGTAAAACGTTCATTCGTAAATTCTGCTCCAAAAGACGCCAACATCTCCTCGGCCTTGAACCAATTCGTCGTTGCCTTTTTACCCTCTAACAAACCTGTGCTTCCCAAAATCCAACCCCCAGTACAGACGCTTGCCGTGTAGGTAGTGGTTTTATCGATAGACTTTATCCAATTCAGGATATTTTCATTTTTGGTCGCCTCAATGGTCCCTCTAAAGCCTCCTGGGATAACCAATATATCTAAACTATCCACTTGTGCTATAGTTGTATTAGGTACAAACTCTAATCCCATGACCGTTTTTACATGACCAGAGTCTACAGCAATGAGTTTTAAGTCCACACCCATGATTTGATTGAGTACATATTTTGGACCAAATACATCAAGACTGTTTACCCCATCGTACACCAATATACCAATCGTTTTTATGGTATTGGATTGAATATTAACCGATTTCATGATCTCATCATGACTCATAGCCAGAGTATCTGAATCGATCTGAATCGTTTTATCTGAAGTTTGTTCAGAACCGTCGTTTGCTTTTATGGTCTTATTACAAGACACACAAAGTATAATGCTAAAAATTAAAAGTATATATTTCATCTTTTCAAATTTATTTATTTACATAGATCCGATGTCATTCGCCATTAAACATATAAGCAAGTACTTTTTTTAGTTATTATGGCTCATTTCATCTGCTTAAAATTTTATGCGCAATGCGCCCCCAAAAGTTCTTGGAGCCGCTGTTCTTACACTTCGGCTACCGAAGCTCGTATCGGGATTTCCAAAGGCTAAATAGGTCTCATCTGTTAAATTTTGCACCCAAAATGATAAATTATAGTTTCCAAAATCGAGAGCAAATCTTGCATTTAACAAGGTATAATTTGGTTGTTCCAATGTGTTTTGCACATCTGTAAAATACGAACCAATATTACGAAACTCACCTCGCAGTGTTGCTTTAATGGCTTTTGAGATATTTGTTCCGTATTGCACTCCAAAAAATAAGGTATGACTTGGTGCATTAGCTAAACTATTTCCTGAAATAGGAACTATAACTGCTTCTCCCGAACCAAAATCTACACGCTCTAAATCAAAATCTTTGTACTCAGTGCTGGTAAAACCAACAGCAGCATCCAACTGTAATCCTTTGATAGGTAAATAAGAACTTTCAATCTCAAATCCTTTGGAAACTGCATCTCCAAGATTTTCTCTAGCGAAAGTAGAGGGCGCCACTAAATTGAAAAACTGAATGGCTGACCAATCAATATAAAATATAGAGGCACCAACACTTAAATGATTTGTCTTGGTATTCAACTTATAGCCAATTTCATAATTATTGGAATATTCTGGATCAAAGGTCTGATCAACACCATCTGGTAAGCGTTGTGCATTAATACCTCCTGCCCTGAATCCTCTCGTGTATGAGACATAAAGGTTTGAATCTTCTGTAAGCGCATAGCTTAAGGCTAATTTTGGAGACAAGGCATTATATTCGCCTTCTTCAGTTACGGGCGCAACATTTTCGTTAAGAGAAAGACCATCAAATATTAAATCGCCAAAGCCATTAAATGTGGCTTCTCTTTTTTCGTAATCGTAGCGCAAACCAGCAGTTAAGATTAGCTCTTTGGTAGCTTCATAGCTCAATTCCCCAAAAGCAGCCAGACCCGAATTTCTGCCTTTATTTTTAAAGATGGCATAAGTCGATGCATCCAATTCAAAGGCTAAATTCGTTGATGGCTCAAAGGCATCTTGTGTAAAACCGTACAGACCTGCAGTGTAGTTCCATTTTGAGTTCTCTCTCTTAGAATTGACCCTAAGCTCTTGACTCCAAACCTCTTGTGGCGGTAACTTTTCGCCAATTTCAGAATCATAAAATGAATGGTAAAAGCCTGGGAAGTCAATATCCCTGAACGATAAGCCAACACTTTGATATGTTGATATGGATGTTAAAATATAATCCGAAGCTTCATATTTTAGCGTAAGTGCCGTATTTACCACGCTTTGATCATGCTCACCTATGCGACTTAGGTAAATCTTGTCAGGATTCTCAAACGCTATAGTCTCATTTGGTTGCGACACGAAAAAGCCTGTAGCATCGGACCAATCCTTTTGTCCCTTTACATTTAATGTTGCCGAAAATCTATCGCTGACCAACCATTTTAAAAACAAATTACCATATAATTGTCTTTGATCGCCAACTGTTTCCCCATCCACTTCTGGATTTGGAATAGCCGCTAATGACGAATCATTCTCCCAATAACCATCTCTATTCTGGAATAAGCCATTGAACCCAAAGAACAGTTTGTCCTTGACCAGAGGTGTTTTTATTCCGAGACTATGACGGTGAAGGTTTAGGTTGCCAAAACCCATCCCTATATAGCCTTCCGTTTTGTTGGTGGGTTGTTTTGTGATGATATTGACCACACCTCCCATAGCATTTCTTCCAAAGAGTGTACCTTGAGGACCACGCAATACTTCTATGCGTTCAATATCTGTAAGCGCAAAATTGTTCGAAATAATATCGAGATTATTAACACCATCGATATAGGTAGCAACAGCAGGATTTTCACTAAACACCTGAATACCCCTTATGGATTGTATCTGCTGAAAACTCACTCCAGATTCCTGATATAAATAATTGGGTACCAATCCCGAAAGTCCAGATAAATCCCAAGTTCTGGTATCCTCAATTTTTTGAGAAGACAATGCACTGACCGAAATGGGCACATCCATTGCATTAGCTTCTTTTTTACTCGCCGTTAGTACCACTTCGTCTAATGACGTATCTTTTGACTTTAGTTTAAAGTCAAAGTCGTTTTCTGTTTCGGAAACTATAATATTCTGTAATTGAACTGCATATCCCAATGCAGAAATTCGCAGCGTATATCGTCCTTCTGCCAGATTTAAAGCATAGTTTCCTTTTGTATTCGTCGATGTTCCTATTTCTGAGTTAAGCACTGAAATATTAGCATCTCCTATGTAGTCTCCTTTGTCGTTGGTAACAGTTCCTTGTACTTTTATTTGAGCAGCACAAAAAGACGCACAAAATGAGACTATAATAAGTATATAGTTTTTCATTGTGTAGTTAAAATGGACACTGAACGCTTATTATGTTACAAGTAACCAACAAGGCATTCAGTACCAAATATTAATACTATTTAAGGTTAAAAATTGAAGTCTCTGTGATGTCAAAGACTTAACTTAAAAATCAATATTAATGCACGGCAAGTGCAAGTGCATTAAACCCTTGGAGGTTTTAGAAGTGAAGATTTATACAAATATTTGTAGTGTGAAGCATATAAAGGCAGGTCTCGTTTTGAGAATTGTTTTCTTGTAACAGTTTCTGCCCTACCTCTATCAATAAGTGCTATGGGATATTCTCTAAGATCTATGGTCGGAACCTTGTCTGTTTCAGTATTGGCGTCTTCAATCATTTTAGATAATTGACATTTACCATTACATTGTAACTTGGGCTTGTCCTTATTTATGCACAGAAACTCCGCAATAAAATCTTGATTGAGGTAAAACTCAATGACTGGAACCGCTGGTTTGACCATCGCCAATACATAAAGTATTGTGAAAAACAGTGCTAAGGCTCTTTTCATTTTAAATCTTAGATTACAAAAATAAACTCGAAAACTAAGACCTCAAATAAATATCTATTAAAGTTTGAAAGTTGAACCTCTAACTTAGTTTAAACCTCTATAATAATCCAGAACCTTTACACGCAATAAGTACTCGAACTTGGCATTTGCTAAATTAACTCTGGCATTGTCCAAATTGTTTTTACTCGTGACATAGTTTAAGAAGTTAGACACTCCATTGTTAAACCGAATTTCATTAATACGGTAGGATTCTTCATAGGCGTCAACTTGCTTTAATAGGCTTTGATAACGGTTGTAGGCTGCGTCCATATCAAAATGCACTTGGGCTATGGTGTTTTTTATATCTAGATGGGTACGTTCTAGCTCTAAAATAGATTCCTCTACCTGTATCTTCTGCAAAGCCACATTATTCTTTGCCCTAAAACCATTAAACAATGGAACGCTCACCGAAAGGCCAATCACAGTATTTAGGTTATTATCAAGTTGGTCTTCATAACTAATACTATTGGCATCAAAATTGGTTTGTTCGGTACGTACGGGTAAATCCTGCCCATCAACGGTGACAAAATCACCAGTATCGACAATTTCAGTACCTGCGGCTGTAAATAATTCTGCCGCACTCGAGTAGTTGGTATTAATACCGGCAAAAACTGATATTTCTGGTGTAAATTGAGATTTGGCGACACTAACCCCTTTTTTGGCAGCTTCTATGCGTGCTTCATTAGCTTGAAATGTTAACAAATTCTCTAAAGCTTCGGTATAGACCTCCTCCGCCGAAAGCCCATAAGTCTCGATATCTAGCATTAGATCTTCTGGATTAATAGTGACATTACCGGGTAAATTCAATAGTCTAACAAGGTTTTGCTGAGCATTATTAAGGTTAGATTCTGAAACTAAAATACTGGTTTCATCATTGGCAATTTGACCCAACAAATCAGCATAATCGGCAGGATTCCCAGATTCGTTATTATAAAAATCCTCCTGAATTTTAAGCTGTTTTTTGGTGGTCTCATAACGCTGTTTGGTCAAATCCAAAACCGCTTTGTTATTGAGAACTTGCAGATAGGTCAATGTTACATTCAACACTAAATCTTGCTTGGCGGCCTCAACCTCTAGCTCAGCAGCTTTTCTATTTAAACGATTTTGCTTGGCGGCGTTCAATAATCGAAATCCGTTGAAAATCGTCATATCGGCATTCAATCCCATATTGGAAAAGGTTAATTCCTGATTGATAAAATCGTTGGTAAATGGATCGATACTCCGTCCATCATTGACCCCCAAATTAAAACTGCCATTGATGCTGGGTAATAAATTTGCCTTGGATTGTTGATGGTTTACTTTTGCAGAGTTTGCTCTTAAATTGGCCGATTTTAAATCGAGATTATTCTCCAAGGCAATAGAAATACATTCCTCCAAAGAATAACTTTCTTGAGTTTGATTTTGAGCATACACTGCCCGACCCATCAAAAAAATGATGGCAAATACAATGTGACGATGTTTCATGATTTTGTTGTTATTCTGGTACTATTTTTCCGTCCAAAAGATTAATAATCCTAGAACCATATGAGGCGTTCTTTTCAGAGTGTGTGGCTTGAATAATCGTAACGCCTTCCTTATTCAACTGAGAGAACAGCTCCATAATCTCAGTGCTTTGTTTAGAATTAAGATTACCCGTTGGCTCGTCTGCCAAAATAAGCTTGGGTTCCCCAATGAGTGCTCTTGCTATGCCAACTAATTGTTGTTGTCCGCCACTTAACTGAATAGGAAAGAGGTCTTTCTTACCTACGATATTGAAGCGGTCTAGCATGTCCGCAACCAACCCTTTCCGCTCAGACGATTTTATATTTTTATACAATAAGGGTGTTTCAATATTTTCCCAGACGGTTAGCTCATCAATAAGATGATAGGCTTGGAATACGAAGCCGATATATTCTTTATACAGTTTGGACCTGTTTTTTTCTTTCATGGCATGAACTGGCTCTCCCAAAAAGGTATAACCACCACCTGTAAAGCTATCGAGCATTCCTATGCAATTGAGCAAGGTAGACTTGCCTGAACCTGATGGCCCCATAAGCGAAATAAACTCGCCTTCTTTAACTTGAAGATCAATATTATCTAGTAAGGTTACCTTGTTGCTACCCGAATTAACGGTTCTAGTGGCTTCGTTTAGACTTAACAATGTATGTGTCATTTCTCTTTATTTTTTAGTCGATTCTATTAATTTGTGTTTCGCCAAAGCTTAACCCTTGGTTGACTTCAGCGGTTCCTTTATAGTACAATTCGGCTTCTCCATAAGCCGTAAATTTGATACGGTCTGAGGCATTAACCCTAAATTCGGCTTCTCCATAAGCTTTTAACTTAGAGGTTTTATTATTCACCTCAAGAAGATTAACTTCACTTGCGCCGTAAGATGTGATATGCTGATGGCCTGTTTTACCTGTCTTTATCACTAAAAGGCCTTCTCCGAAAATATCAACGTCAAATTCCTGAAAATTCACCTCATTAAAAGTGACTTCACCGTCACCATACATTTTCAGCTTAAAATGCTCAACATCAATACGACTTTCACAAACGGTATTTTCCTCCCCACGTAAAGATAACTTGTCAATGTGCTTATAAGTGACTAGAATAGTCAACACCTTACCCTTGTAAACGGGCACCTTCATTTTCATACCATTCTTTACGACTTTTTTGTGTTTTGTGGTTGTCTTGGCATCATCGAGATAGACATGTAAAGTCCCGCCATTAACTTCTATATTGACTTCATCATCTGATAGAGTATTCTCCAAAATAGTAACAGAATCTTCATTACCTTGAACAAAGGTAGTCTCTATATGGGGGCTAATGATAACCTTATTAAAAGATTTTACCAATTCTTTGGTCTGTGCAAAAGTCATTTGACTTACCAAAATTATTCCTAGAATTATACTGTTTCTTAAATTTTTCATGATTGTATATGTTTTTGATACTGAAATCTGTTCAGCACAGGTTAATAATTGTTTATTCTGATCGTAATGCGTCTACCGGATTTGCAATGGCGGCCTTAATAGCCTGAAAACTCACGGTGACCATAGCTATAAGTATTGCAGATAGCCCTGCAACGACAAAAACTAGTGCACTAATTTCTATGCGATAGGCATAATCCTGAAGCCAATCTTGCATAAAATACCATGCCGTAGGAATAGCAATAACTATAGAAATGATGACGAGTTTTAAAAAGTCTTTCGACAATAATTTCACAATGCCAGAAACATTGGCCCCGAGAACTTTTCGAACACCGATCTCTTTTTTGCGCTGCTCTGCTGTGTAGGCCGCTAATCCAAAAAGACCTAAGCACGAAATTAAGATCGCAAGAATTGCGAAAATCCGGGAAAGTTCACCAATAAGTTGCTCACTTTTAAACTTGGCGTCAAAGGCTTCATCGACAAAAGTATATTCAAACGGATACGCTGGATTGTGTGTCTTCATTACAGCCTCAATATCAGCCAAGGCTTTGTTGATAGGCACTCCTGCTTTTGTTTTGATAAACATATGCCTTGCGTAATCTGGATAATGCAGGAATAGTACGGGATCACTTGATTCGTACATATTTCCATATACGTAATCCTTAACCACTCCAATAACCTTCATTTCTTCATTACCACGAATAATCGTATTCCCTAAAGGATCGATATCCCCCATCAATTTCGCCAAAGACTCTGAAATCATCACATTGGCACTATCCAACTCAACACTATTACTAAAGCCTCGTCCTTTTATGATTTCCATACCAGTAGTTTCAAAAAAACTCGGCGTTACATTTCTAAAGGATAATAAAACATCTTCGGTATCTCTGCCTCCTTTCCAGCGAAATCCAGAACCATTATCTCCTCCGGATAAGAGTTCGGAATTACATAGTGTCGCATTTTTTACCGAGCCCGTTCTCATTAATTCTTGTTGTACTAGGTTAAACCTTGGAATAAAATCTTCGTCTATTCGCATAGACAATAATTGATCCATGTCTAGGCCAAGTTCTCTATTCTTAGCATGTTGAATCTGTTGATATACCAAAATAGTGACAATTATAAAAACTATTGAAATCGTAAATTGCCCGACTACTAATCCTTTTCTAATCATGGTCGCAGAACCCTCTGTTACCTTTAATCCCTTTAAAACTTCGACAGGTTTAAAAGACGATAAATAAAATGCTGGATACAACCCTGCTAACAGTCCACAAAGTATAGCTATACTCAATAAGCCTAATGAATGTATAGGGTTTGTAAAATCTAATACCAGGTTCTTATCTATAATTAGGTTGAATTGCGGAAGTAGAATCGCCAAAAATAAAACACTAAGAAACGTGGCAGCCAAAGCTAAGACCAAAGCCTCTGACATAAATTGTGCCATTAAGCTAGACCTACTAGACCCCATAGCCTTTCTCACCCCGACTTCATTGGCCCTTTTTTCGCTACGTGCTGTAGACAAATTCATAAAATTAATGCAGGCAATCAATAAAATTATGAAAGCTATAATTGTAAACAATCGCACATAAGTGATACGACCTCCTACAATTTTACCACCTTCAAATTTTGATCTTAAATGCCAATCTTTAACTGAATGCAAAAATGCATAGGTATCACTGTCTTCTTCCTTTTGTTGAATAATTTGGCGCACTTTAGCATCTACAGAAGCAAAGTCTGCCCCTGGAGCCAATTCTACAAAGGTGTCAGAAAAATTATTACCGTAATAGGTCATCCAATCTTCCCCTTCTGCATAACGCTCAAAAGGTGCTACCCAATCGAACTTAAAGGTTATATTTTTAGGTAAATTCTCAATAACCCCTGTGACTAAATAATTGTCCTTATCACTCACCCTAACCACCTTTCCAAGTGCCTTTTCTCCCTGGCCAAAAAGTTGCTCTGCAAGGTCTTGGGTCAAGACAATGGCTTCTGGATTATTGAACGCTTCAGCCCTATTTCCCTCTATAAAATGTAAATCGAAAATTTCGAGGAAGTCAGCATCAGCATAACGGCCTCTTTTGGTTATGGCGTTATCACCGACGGTAAACAAGCATTCTTGTTGACTAGAGCGTGTCGATCTTACAATTCCAGGAATTTCATTCTTCATATCCTGAGCTAAGGGGCCCGGTGTAGAATAAAACGTTCGCCATTCGCCTTCGTATTGTTGATTAGTTGGAACATAATAAACTAAATCTTGCTTGCTAAAATTGGTATTAAAACTCATCTCATCCTCCACCCAAAGAAAAATGAGACTTGCACAAGTCATACCAATAGCTAATCCAAAAATATTGAGAAAGCTATAGCCTTTGTTTTTCAATAATGTTCGCAATGCTATTTTAATATAATTTAAAATCATGTTCGTTTGTTTAGTTGACGATTTAATTTATCTCTACTAAACTATAGTGAAGATAATGCCAAAAACACAACTAACTAAATATCAACGAATTAAAATAAAAGCTCAAAATAAAAGTGTTCGGTTTTGATACACCTTTTGTTCAAAACCGAACACCTCAATGTGTAACTACTTTATTCTGACCTTAAGGAGTTGACAGGGTTTGCAATTGCAGATCGTATGGATTGATATCCGATGGTAAGTATAGCAATAGTGAGGGCACAACAACCTGCGAGTGTAAAAATCCACCAGCCTAAATTGATTTTATAGGAAAAGCGTTCCAACCAATTAGACATCAATAGATAGGCCAAAGGAATAGCAATGATAATGGCAATGAAGACTAATTTTAAAAAACTGGTTGTAATGAGCTTAACGATACTCGCTACACTAGCTCCTAGGACCTTTCGTATGCCTATCTCCTTAATCCGCTGCGAGGTTGTAAAGGCGACGATGCCCATCAGCCCTAAACAGGCAATTATAATTGACAAAATTGAAAAGTAATTGAATAACGCACTTACCCGTGCTTCTTTTTTATACAGTTTTTCAAAGGCATCATCTAAGAAAAAATATTCAAATGGTCTGTTTGGTGACATATTTTGAACTTCCGATTCGGTAGCCTGCAGCGTTCGTTCCACATCCGTTCCTGTAAATTTGATAATAATATTATCCGTAAAGTATGTGGCACTTGCCAAAGTTAAGATTAGAGGTTCTACCGTTTTATGTAAAGACTGAAGGTGAAAATCCTTGACAATTCCAATAAGTTTGCCCTTTTTGGGTAGTCTAGAACCTATTTGAGACATTTCAATGACGACCTCGGTTTGATCCTTGATACCATACAGATTGGCTGCCGTTTCATTCATTATAAACGCTGTAGAATCCGTTCTAAACCCTCTTGAAAACCCACGACCTTTCGACATAACCATATCCATAGTTGGAATAAAATCCTCATCGACCAATAAGGTATAAGCATTGGCTTTTATGTCCCTGCCACTATGGGTTATAACTGTTTCAAAATCATAATACCCCTTGGACCATGGAAAATTTGAGATGGCAGAAACACTCTGGATCGAACTCACCTGTTCTAATTTATTCTTTAAGACACTAAAATTTTTCTGAATATTTTCATCACGCACAGGTAATACCACAACCTGCTCTTTACCCAAGCCTAAATTTTTATTCTTAATGTAGCTCATCTGGGATTGCATAACAATGGTTGCGACGATCAATATCACAGCGATTGCAAATTGAAATGTCACCAGCACAGATTGTAATGACACTGAAGTTCTTTTCTTTTTAAAAAGTTTGTTTCCCAGCCCATTGAGTGTCATATTGACATTAAAACGGGATATAAATACAGTGGGTACCACAGAAATTAGTAGGCTTAAAATGATGAGTAGCGTCAAAATAATTAACCAAACTACAATGGTCTCCGCATTGAATAATTCTAATTGGGTCTCCATTAAAGTATTAAATGATGGCAAAAACATAAAGACCCATCCTAAGGCCAGAATAAACGACAACACTAAATATACCAAGCTCTCTACTAAAGTTTGTTTCCAAATACTCAAACTCGATGCTCCTAACACTCTTTTTATACCAACTTCCTTTAATCGCAATACGATTCTGGCTAAAAAAAGATTAATAAAATTAAATGTTGCAATAAGCAATATGACGATACCGGCAGCAATAAAGGTGTAGAGAATTTTTTTATCAATAGTTGAGTGCATTTCATTTTCTAATTTTGAGAAATGCACATTTTCTAGAGGTAAGAGTTCGTGTGAACGTGTCTTTTGGATATGTTCGGGCAGAAATTCTTTATCAAAATCGCCCAGTCTTTTATTAAGGTTTGTCAATCCAGTATCGGAGGAAAGTTTTACAAAGGTATAGACTTGTGGATAGTACCATGTTTTCCCAAGATCTGCTATCCAAGGACCGAAAGTTTCTTTTGTAACACCCATAGGTGCAATCATCTCAAATTGAATACTAGACTGTGAAGGTAACTCTGAAAAAACTCCAGAAATGGTTAATAAGACATTTTGTTCTAGAGTCAGGGTTTCACCCAGTACATCAGATCTTCCAAAGTACTTTTTCGCAATTTTTTCTGAAATTATAATGCTCCTTGGTTCTGAAAGTGCCGTAGCGCTATTACCGAATTTTAAGGGAATAGAAAAGACATCAAAAAAAGTAGAATCCACATAAAAAAACTGTTCCTCCTGCAATATAACACCCTTAGATTTGTTAGCTACACTAACACTTTGTTGTAACATACGCACTGACTTATCTACTTCGGAAATTTGAGACGCTATCAACGGTGCATAAGGCAGATACGAATGTGCAAAATTCCGAACGGCATTCTCTGAAGTCTCAGTCGTAGTAATACGGTAAATGTTTTCTGAATGTGCATGATACTTGTCGTACTTAAATTCATTATCAACAAATAGGAATATCACAAAGCAGCAAGCGATTCCCACCGAAAGTCCAAAAAGATTAATTATCGAATTCAACCGATACTTTAGCAGTTGTCGATACACTTGCTTTAAATAATTTCTGATCATAATTATTCGGTTTTTGATTAATGTAATGCTCTATTCTGACCGCAAAGCCGCAATGGGATTCGTTATCGCCATTTTAATGGATTGATAGCTACATGTTATCACAGCAATTATTAAGGTTAAAACTCCTCCTAGGAGGAACATATCAATGGATAAGGCAATTCTATAGGTAAAGTCCTGCAACCATAAATTAAGTGCGTAATAGGTTAATGGCGCCGCAATAAGAAACGCAATTACAATTAATACGACAAATTCTTTAGATAACAGTGTAGCAATTTGAAGCGCATTAGAACCTAAAACTTTACGAATGGCCATTTCCTTGGATTTGGCTAATAAAATAAATGCCATTAAGCCAAAAAGCCCTAAGCATCCTATACTTATAGCTAAAATGGCAAGGATAGAGAATCCATTATAAATGAGTCGCTCTACAACGTATTCACGTTCTATTGCATCATCTAGAAAACTATAATCATAAACTGAGGATGTAAAACTATGCTTCCAAATCGAGGCAATACCGCTCAATGTTGATGCTTCCGTTTCCTTTATTTTTATGAAGGCACTATTCTGTAGTATATTCCAGTTCACAATAATGCAGGGTGTAATATCATATTGCAAGGCATTATTGTGGTAATCTTTAACGACCCCAACTATAGTGGCTTCCCCCTCGTTTATGGCTAATCGCTTTCCTATGGCTTCCTCAGGTGTCCAATTATAGGATTTTAAAAGTGTTTCGTTAACTATAAATTGGTCAAATTTGTCTTTAGTTGTCGTAAAGTTTTTCCCTGCTAGTAATTCCAGGTCATAAAAATCGAGATAATGGGCATCCCCCACTTTTATTTCAGAATAGATGCCCTCTTGAGCCGCCTTATTCGGTAAACGAAACGAGGTGCCTAAAGACAGACCATCTATTCCCATTGGCGGGCCCGAACCAAAAGATACGTCAACAATATCGCTACGACTCAGCAGTGCGTTTTTAAAGACCTCTGTTTTATCAAATTCAGGCGCAGGTGTAATTACCACAGCATCTGTTGTAAAGCCTATATCTTTAGTTTTAAAAAAACGCATCTGAAGTGTTATCACGACCACAGCAATAACAAAAACTTGAACAATAACAAATTGAAACGTTATAAGTACCTTTCGGAGCATTAATCCTTTGGAATTCCTTGCCGTAATCTTATTCTTTAGAGCTTCCACAGGATTAAATGATGACAGCACCACGGCCGGATAAATGGTTGCCAATAAAATAGTGGCGATACTGATCCCAAGAATTAAATAGAAATGTGACCAATCTAACTTTAAATCCAAATTAATAATAGACAGGCTTTTATTCAATTCTTCAACAGACAGGTAGGTCGCAAGAATAGTAAAGCCGAGGGCTAAAAGTATAAGTAGACTATTTTCAACCATAAATCTAAAGATTAAACCCAACCTGTTACTCCCTAATACTTTTAATACACCTACTTCCTTCGACCTTAGTGTAGACTGTGCCGTAACTAGGTTTATAAAGTTTATAATAGCTATGAGAAGAATAAAAATGGCGACAATTGATGCTACTGAAATCACTTTAGTCGGCATTATGTAACCGCCAGGACTGCTGCCATATGTTGTATCGGTATGAATTTCACTAACAGGCTGTAAGACATAGGTCGTCAAAGCATCTTCTTTAGGGCTCAAATATTTTTTCTTCCAAAGTGCTATTTTCGATTCTAGATCCTTTTTCTGACTTTTGTTGTTTAAAACCACGAAGGTCGTACCTTGATGATTCCCTGACCAGTCTTTTGCATGACGTTCATTGTTACTTTTAAAAATCTCATAAGGAAGTAATACCTCAAATTTATAATTGCTATTTCCCGGCTGATCTTTGACTACACCTTTAACTAGTAAGGGTATATCGTTACTGAGTAAAACTTGCCTATCAATTAGAGCATTATAGTCTTGACCTTGTATTTTAAAGTATTTTTTGGCCACCGTTTCAGTAAGAATAACGGCATTTGCATCGCTAAAAGCACCGTATTTATCTCCTGCGAGCCAGTCGATATTATCAAAAATTTGCGTGTAAAATGCATCGACAAAAAGAACATTTGGCTCTTCATACAAAGTGGTTGCTCCTTGATTATTTTTAACACCAAATGTTCTAGTGGTTAAACCCACAACCTGTGTTACGGCATTCAACTCTGATAAATCATTTCTGAGGGCTTCAGCAAGAGGGTAAGGTGTCGTATTAAAGTAGAATGTTTCTTCAGGAAATGCTTTGTGTTGTACTACTCTATAGGTCAATTCTGATTTAGAATGATTTTTATCAAAGCTTAATTCGTATTTAACAAACAATAGAATGATAAGACAAGAGGTTAATCCAATAGCCAGACCTATAATATTTATTGAAGACGTTAGCTTGTTTTTAAAGATGTTCCTCCAAGCTATTTTTAAATGATTGTTAATCATAATTGTCGGTTTTTGATACTGAAACTCCTATCTGCCGACAGACAGAAATTCAGCACAGGTTGATGACTTTCTATTCCGATCGTAATGCGCTTATTGGGGTGGCAATAGCTGCCTTAATTGCCTGATAACCCACGGCAAATAGGGCTATAGCTAATGCCAAGACACCAGCAATTAAAAATACGGTCCAACTCACATGAATTCTGTAAGCAAAATTCTGTAGCCAATTGTTCATGGCATATAAGGCCAATGGAAAACTAATAACAAAGGAAATAAGAACCAACTTCAGAAAATCATGGGATAATAACCGTACTATTTTTGAAACACTTGCGCCAAACACTTTACGAATACCTATTTCCTTTTGGCGCTGCTCTGCCATAAAAGCGGCCAGAGCAAACAATCCAAGACAGGCAACCACAATGGCCAAGACTGAAAATAATAAACTGACATTAGCCATTTGTTGCTCCTTTTTGTATAAGGTCTCCAATTTTTTATCAAGGAATGTGTATTCAAATGCGGAATTGGGTGCTATTGTATTGAACGTACTTTCAAAAGTAGAAAGGGTCCCTTTGAGCTTTTCATTCGTAAATCTAACTAATAAATAGTTGTAAGACCTTGTACCAGATACGGTATAAAATGCATATGCTCCTATGGGTTTATGTAGTGATGTAAAATTAAAATCGCTTACAACACCTCTGATATAAGCTTCTCTACCAAATCCCTCAACATTAATTTTCCTTCCTATAGCTTCTTCGGGCGAAAACCCTAAAAAATCTATAGCTGTTTTGTTAATTACAACATCGATTAAGGTATCACCGACTAGCTTATTTTTTGGTAATGGTCGACCCGCCAACAGTTTTAATTGCAATGCATCTGTAATATCATGTTCTGACATGTTAGTACTAATACTCATTCCCTCATCACTGTTAGGTTTAAAGATACTATTGACACTAACCTCTAAGCTAGGATAACCTTGGGCTCTGGTAACTGCAGAAACATTGGGCAGCTTCTCAAACGCATTGACCAGTGCACTATTTGTACCTGCATTAGGTACACCCGATGTTGATATGGCAATAACATTTTCGGGATTAAAGCCCAAATCTTTGTTTTGCATGAATTGCAGCTGCTCATAAATAACCAATACAGCAATAATAAGGACTACTGATGCCGAAAACTGGACTACGACCAGACTTTTACGAATACCCGTAACTGTGGCCCTTTTATTTGCTGATGGCTTCATGGCCTCCTGTGGAGAAAAACGTGATAAGTATAACGCAGGGTAAGAGCCTGATATAATCGTAGTCAATAACCAAATGACTGCTAGAAACAATAAAATATTAAAAGAGAAAAGTGATGTAACACTTAACTCCCTATCAATAATATCATTACACATAGGTAACACTACAATAGCAAGTAAAGTACCTAAGACCATAGCAATAGCTGTGATAAGTCCTGTTTCGATATAAAACCTAAAAATAAGTTGTCTATTAGAGGCTCCTAAGGTTTTATTGACTCCGACATCTTTTGCGCGTTTTTGTGAGCGTGCCGTCATTAAATTCATGTAATTAATGCAAGCAATAATCAATATCAAAACGGCTAATACTGTAAGATTCTTTATCTGATTAATATCACCATTATTATCTATATAACTACTAGAAATAGAAGATGAATACAAATGAACGCGTTCTAAAGGCTGAAGTGAAAAGCGATACCATTGGTCTTCTTTCTTAACATTAGTATTTAAAATATCCTGGATTTGGTTTTCAACATTGGTAATATTAGGCTTATCCGTATTAAACTTTACAAACGTTTCAAAACTGGCATTGCCCCATGTGGGTTGTTGTGCCCATCTCTGCATTAAAAAAGGGACTACAGCATTGAAGTTAAACGAACTGTTTTCTGGAAAATCTTTAAAGATACCTTTAACTTCAAACGTATTTCTATTGTCTACGGATAGGGTCTTCCCTAATGGATTTTCTTCACCAAAATAACGTTTGGCCGTACTCTCGGAAAGCAATATGTTGTTTGGATGCTTAAGTGCCTCTGAGCCTATACCCTTTATGGCTTCTATATTAAGCATTTCTATCAGTGAAGCCTCTGCCCAAAAAAGCCTATCTTCAGAAAAGACAGCATTATCTGTTTTTATAAATGCCTTCTCTCCATAATCATGCCTAAACAATCTGCCAGATTTTTCAATATCTGGAATATGATTCGTAAGTTCTGGACTAAGTGCTGAAGGTACATTCGCCCATGTTTCCAAACCTTCTTCGGTTGTATGCAATATCACCCTGTAAATCCGGTCTTTATTGGCATACATACTATCAAAACTACGCTCATGTAATATAAACAAAAAAAGTATCAAAGTCGTTGCTAAGCCAACAGACAGTCCAAAAATATTAACTGCTGAAAACAAGCGATTTGTCATTAGACTTCTTACAGCGATTTTTATATAACTTTTTAGCATAGTGCTTCACTAATTTTAATGCATGCTACTCTGATCTTAGGGAGTTTACCGGATTAACACTGGCTGCCTTTAAGGTCTTAATGCTAATGACAACAAGCGCAAAAACAATCATTGCTAAGCCACCCACCAAAAAGACCCAAAAACTCATAGTCGTTTTATAGGCAAAATCCTGTAGCCAAGTATTAATGCCATACCATGCAATGGGTGCAGCAATAACAAATGCTACCGCAACGAGTATTAAGAACTCTTTGCATAACAATGTATTTATTTGCAATAATGTGGCCCCTAATACCTTACGCACTCCAATTTCTTTTACGCGTCTATTTGTGGTGTAAATCACCAAGCCTAACAATCCTAAACAGCTTATTAAAATAGATAGTCCAGTAGCCCAGTTTAGTAATTTTGAAATCTTCTTTTCGCGATTGTAGAATTTGGCTATGGTCTCGTCCATAAACTCAATACGGTAATCATCAACTTCGGTATACACTGTTTTATAAGCCTCCTCTATTTTTGATAGCGTTGTTTTTAAGTCTGCCGCATCGGTATTTTGAAATGCAATATGCACGGCTTGGAATCTACTAAAACTGGGCCTATACCAATCCCCTACCAAAGCCATAGGTCTAATATCCGATTTTAAAGAACGCTGATGAAAATCTGCCATAACGCCGACGATGGGTACTTTTCTGTCTCCAAAATCCACAAGGGCATTTAGGGCCTCTTCTGGTGTCTCAAAACCATAGACTTTTTGAGCCGCTTCATTTATGACAAGCTCTTGGATAGTATCATTTCTGAACAAACGTCCGGCGAGCAATTCCAACTCGAAAAGGTCCAGATATTGCGTATCACCAAAAATGAATTGTAAGTCGGACTGTACCTCACTTTGACCATTATTTACTGTCGTCGTTGATGTATTTGTACTAAACGATGCAGGAGGCATACCCCCAAGGCTCAAACTTTTAATTTTCGGAATGGCTTTTAACTTCTGAGCGTATAGTTCCTTCTTTGAGAGTTCACTCTCCGATCTTGGACTGAAAACAGAAACAACGGCCTCCGTTTTAAAGCCCATATCCTTACTTAATAAATAGTTGATTTGCTTACCGACCAAAAGGGTTCCTATTATAAATATTTGCGCAATGGTAAACTGAAAGACCGTTAAGAACTTTCTCAACCCTACCTTCTTATCACCCGCTCCCAAGTGATTTTTTAATACTGAGACCGTATTAAACTTTGAAAGGACTAATGCGGGATAGAACCCAGATAAAAAAGTGACCAATACCAGCAACATTGCAATTCCGAATAGAATCATTGGCGCACCTAAAAGCTGGAACTCTAAATCCGAAGGTACAAAATCCGAAAACACTTTAATAAGCCAATTCGTAAGTGCAATTGAAAGTATGGCAGAAAGTAGCACGAGCATAAAAGTTTCGCCCATAAATTGCCAAATAAGTTGTCTGCGAGAACTTCCTAGGGTTTTTCGTATACCTATTTCCTTAGCGCGCTGTGTCGCCTGTGCCGTGTTAAGATTAATAAAATTAATGCAACCCAGAATTAATAGAAAAATAGCTACCAAAGCTAAATTTCTCAATAGCGCTTTGCTGGCCATTCCACGTTGCCAATCATAAACCCCATACTTATCATTAAAATGTATATCCCTCAGTGGTTGTAGCGTGAATTGTCTCTTCTGTCCATATCTTTTGGTTTCTTCATCCGTATTGGCCTCTGCAAGAGCATCAAGATCCTTTCGAATCTGATCAAAGTTCGCATTTTCCTTCACCTTAACATATAACTGTGAACTTGAGTTGGTACTATTCCAGTTATTCTCTAGCAAAGTGCTCCTCATGCGGGTTTGAAGTAATGTTGGATGTGATACAAACTCTTCAAACACAAAATCCGTTCTGTCTTTAAAGTTTTCGACTATTCCAGTTACCTTGACATTTAATGAATCGTTGTAGACCAAGGTTCGGCCTACAATCTGAGAAGGTTCTAAATTAGGGAAGTAGTCCTTGGCCCTATTCTCTGTGAGTACAACTTCGTTTGGATTTGACAAGGCCTTATCAATGTTTCCCGCTAAGACCTTATATTGAAACATCTCGAAGTAATCCTGATTAGCAAAAATGACAAAACTTGGCCATTTTTGTTCTACATTATCGACCCTGTTTTCAACTTTGAAAGGCCGCTCCATATAAAACCCATTGACGATTTCAAAATTTGCATTGCCTTTAATCGCTTCTTCTAATGCGGTCGTAACTCCTGGATTATAAAATTGGCCTTCTGGGCTAGAGAAATCTGTAACTACCCTGTAAATACGATCACCGTCTTTATGAAAATTATCAAAGGTATAATCGTAATAAATCATTAAACCGATGACAAAAGAAGCGCTTAAACCAATAGTCAAACCAATAACATTAATAAAAGAAAACACTTTGTGCTTCATAATGTTTCTCCATGCTATTTTGAAATAATTTTTAATCATCACGTATTGTATTTACTATTAGTAATAGTAAGATTATGCCAAAAATACAAACACTTAGAAACCAACACTTTACTATTTACATTCAAAAACAAAAGTGTTCGGTTTTGATACACTTGTTGTTCGTAATCGCACACTCGAAAAACGATTGGTGTGCCCTCAATGTCATTGGAGATCTTTCATTCTAATCGTTGACTCTAACAACCTCACCCTCTTTAGCTTTACAATAAATGTTTCCATTGACATTACTTAAATAAATATCCCCATCTGAAGTGATAGCCTTTCCCCCGCCATCTACATCTTTTAGTTTTATATTGCCATCTGAAGTTATAGCTGTCAAATCTCCAATTATGTTGGTTGCTATAATGGGTCCATCCGAAGTTTTAGCCGTAATATCTCCATTTAAGTCAATCAACTCAATACCTCCATCACTTGTGAAACAACTCTGATTTGCTATTAATCCTTGCAATAAAATGCTTCCATCAGAAGACTGAAGATGAGCGCTAGTTTGCTTTGGAACACGAACTATAAAATCTATAAGTATAGCGTTTTTATGATTGAGATAGCCCTTTGCAATGTTCTTTAATTCAATGTTTAATTGAGAGGTTGAGTTCTCAATATTTAGTTGAGATTGTCCCTTTATGGCGTCATATAATTGCGATTTATTAATATCGAGTAATTTTTTTCCTTTTTTTACAACAAAGTATACTTCAACGACATTCTTGTCATGAGATACAACTTCAATGTTACTATCACTAGAGGCAATGTTCAGTTTTACTGGCTCCGATGTTTTAAATGCTTCTTTGAACGAATAATCAAATTCTTGAGAATGAATAGAAAGGCTATTAAGAATTACTAATAGAATTAAGATGGATGATATTTTCATAATTAATTGATTTAAAATTTGTTATTAATTATTCGGTTCGCAAACTATTTACGGGATTTGCCATAGCGGCTTTAATGACTTGAAAACTTACAGTAAGTAGTGCAATACCTAATACAATAACTCCTGCTGATGCTATAATTCCGAAACTAACATTGATGCGATAGCTATATTCTTCTAACCATAATGATGAAAGCAAATAACCTATAGGGATGGCAATGATTAAAGAAATAACCACCAATACCATAAACTGCTTAGACAACAATTGCCATATCGATTGTACCGAGGCACCTAAGACTTTTCGAATACCGATTTCCTTTTTTCGTTGTATTGCCATATAAGTAGATAAGCCTAATACCCCCAAACAACTTATAAAAATAGCAACCAATGCAAATAACCCGATAAGTTTTGCAACGCGTTTTTCGGCATCAAAATTGCGTTGGTATTCATCATCCATAAATCTGTAGTAGAACAAATTCTCTGGGTTATGTTTTTGAAACACCGTTTCCATTTTAGCAAGGGCACCTTGTACCGCGTTATCTCCGGAGGCTATCTTAATGTTGACATATGCTAAAAAATCACCTTGATGCCATATGTATATTGTAGGTACAATAGCATCAAAAGGCGATAAACCTACCATATCTTTTACTACCCCAATAATTTCATAAGTTTTGTCATTTCCCCAATCGACATATTCACCTATAGGATTTTCAAGGCCCATATAGCTTACAGCAGTTTCATTAACTATAAATGCTAAAGAATCACTAGCGAATTGCCTTGAGAAATCTCTACCTTGTATAATTTCCCATTCTATCATTTCACCGAAACCATCAGTTGCGCGAATCGTATGAAATTCTTCTTCTAGGCTAGGATCTTTTCCTCTCCATTCAAAACCACCATTTGTTGTCGTTGTACTAGTTATGGTGACATCAGATGCTGTCACTTGACTAATATGTGGTGATTCTTCGAGTTCCCTTTTGATAAGATCAAAGCTTTGGCGTACTTTATTCGTATTAATCGGAACACTTACTAGTAAATCTTTATTAAATCCAATAGGTCTATTTTTGGCATGATTAATTTGACCCATAACCGTTAATGTAGCTATGATGAGGACTCCAGAAATAACAAATTGAGTAACTATAAGTGTTTTTCTTACGGCCACAGCACTTTTATTACCACTTATTAAACCTCTTAAAACTTTAACGGGTTTAAATCCTGATATATATATTGAGGGATATAAGCTACTCAAAATGGCCGTAACGACTATTATCAATGCACTAATGCCCCAGAATGAAAGATCATCAAAGGGAATTGTGAGCGCTTTAAGCGTTATGATGTTAAATTGAGGTAATACGATGTAGGTCAATCCCAAAGCGATACAAAATGAAAAGAAGATAATTACAAACGACTCTGTAAAAAACTGAAAGACTAATTGCTTTCTTGAAGAACCTAAGGTCTTTCTAACGCCTACCTCTTTACCTCTTTTTAGTGCATTTGCTGTACTTAAATTCATGAAATTAATACAAGCCAAAAAGAGTATAAATAAACCGATAATACCAAAAACTGCAACACCAGTAATATCTCCACCGACATTAACTCCATTTTCAAATTCAGAATACAAATGCCATTTAGACATGGGATGTAAAAATAGCGCAGCGTCTCTTGTGCTTTCAACATAATTATCATTCCTAACATCCTTGATAAGTGAAGCTACTTCCTGCAGTGAACGCCCATCTTGCAATTGTGCATACACTAGAAACCAAAAATTCCCCCATCCCAATCGTTCTTCATAGCCTTGGGTAGTTTTCAATAAGTCAAAAGAGGCCATAAACCCTGTGTCAGCAAAACTTGAGTTATGAGATAAATCCTCATAAACTCCAGCCACTTTAACCTTCATTTTAGGGCTAAAATCAAACGCTTTTCCTATAGGGTTTTCTGAGCCAAATAAATTTTCAGCTGTACTTTTAGATATTAAAACCGATGACATATCTTCTAGGGCATTTCTATCACCCGCTACCATAGTCATGTCCAGAAGCCGAGGCAAGTCCGGTTCGGCAAATCTTCCTCTAATGGATAGTACTTGCTCATTATAATCAATATCAAATGTATTATCTCTTGTACTTGTTGCAACATATTTAAAATGATTTCCATAGGCATCTCTCAATACAGGAGCTAATTGCATCGGTTGCCCCGAATAGGTTCTAATCGCTTCGCCTTCAGTAATATTTTGCATTACAGCGGCGATATTATCGTAATTTTTAAATGATTTATTAAAACTTAACTCACTATATACCCATAAGCTTATGAGTAATACCGCCGTTAGCCCTATAACTAATCCTCCTGCATTTAAGGCTAAAAACCCTCTATGTTTTAGAATATTTCTAAACCCTATTTTTAAATGTGTGAAAATCATAATTATTTGTTTTTTAATTGATGTATTCTGTTTTAAGCGTATTCATGGGATTTGTCATAGCATCAAACGCACTGGTTGTTTCCTCAGCTAACACGATGGGCTATCACATCGGGTGATAACTTCATTGCTTATCGTTCTATTGGAACTGTTATTAAATCTTCTCATCGCTATTTTAAATTATACGTTGACATTTTCATTGGTTTTAATCATTCGGCTCGCAATGATTTTACAGGATTCGCTGTGGCGGCCTTAATTGTTTTTCCTGCAATCGTTAGCGCCGCTATGACCAATGCAATGCCGCCAGCCGCGAGAAAAATTAAAATATTGAGATCTGTGCGGTAGGCATAATTTTGTAACCATTTGCTCATAATCATCCAAGCTATTGGTGTCGCTATAAAAAAAGCAACAGCCACTAGTTTGAAAAAGTCCTTAGTTAAGAGAATAGTAATGCCAGAAACACTTGCCCCAACAATTTTACGAATGCCTATTTCCTTTCGGCGTTGGGCAACAATAAGTAATGACATCGCAAACAAACCAATACAGCTTAGGGCAATGGCCAAAATAGAACCACTTCCTATCATGGTAATCATATTTCGTTCGTTGCGTAATGTTCTTTCTATATTTTCATTTAAAAATGAGCCTTGAAATTCTGCGTTTGGTTCAATTGCTGCCCAAGCCGCTTTAACATTAAGGTAAGATTGCTCCAAATCTTGAGGTGCAACTTTTACATAAACGTTTCGCAAATTCCAGTTAGGCAAGGCAAAAAGTGACATTGGTGCAACATGGCGGTCTAGTTCCTGAAAATTAAAATCCTTGACCACACCTACAATTGAAAATGCCTTTTCATCAATATTTAACTTTGAATTCAATATGTCCTCCTCATTCAGTTGCCTAGCCATGGACTCATTAATAATCACCGATAAACTGTCACTTGCCAAGTGTTTTCTAAAAGACCGACCTTTAACAAGCTTTAAATCCAAGGTTTCAACATAATCTGCATCAACAACAAGCATATGAGTTTCTACACCACGTCCTTGATGTTCAAATCCCAGAACACTAGTGGAACGGGAACCATCCTTACCAAGTCCCAAAATATTGTTGGAAGCGGACACACTCAAAATATTGGTTTTATCTTCCAAAGCATCTCTAAGCAATTGCATAGCCTGTTGATCGTTGCGTTTACCATTAAGTGGAAAAGCAATCACCTGATCTTTATTGAAACCCAAGTCCTTGGTACGCATATAGTCCACTTGGTCCCTCAGTACAAGTGTTCCACTTATAAGCAGTATGGCAATACTAAACTGCAGTACGATTAAACCATTACGCAAGTGGTTTTTTCCGCTATTATTGAGTTTCCCCTTGAGACTTTGTAATGTTTTGAGACGACTCATCAATACGGCAGGATAGCCTCCCGCTATTAACGTAATACCAATAACAGTGCCTATGAGTACACTTATTAAAGCGGGATCTAGGAACGCTTCGAACGTGGCTCTTGTCTTAAATAATAGCTGAAATTGTGGCAACAAAAGCTTAGCTACTAAAATTCCGAAACCTGTGGACATTACAAATACTAAGATACTTTCGCCCCAGAATTGAAAGAACAATTGTCTCTTATTTGCTCCTAAGGTCTTACGCATTCCAATTTCTCGCAGTCTTTGACCACTTTTAGCAATGCTCATATTAACAAAATTCACACAAGCGATAAACAAAATTAAGGCCGCGATACCTAAAACTAAATAGGGCATAGTGCGATTTACAGTTACCGGTCCTTGATTAAAATTAGCAAATTTCAAATCTGCAAATGGCAATAGCTTTATTTGTCTATAGACCCCTTCCTTATTAGGTTGAGCACCGTCCCGCTTAGCGTTATCAATTTCTTCTTGATAATGAAGTTTTGTGAAATCAGTAGTACTTTTTTCGAACTGAACTGATGTGATACCTTTAGAAAGTTGCATATAGACTTCATGATTCTCGACATCCCAACGACCTATGGTTCGCTCATAAGCATGGTAACCTTGGCTTTTAAAGTTTAGTACAATATCAAAACCTTTGGAACTTGTTTCAGGAAAATCCTCTATTATGGCATTCACTGTAAACGGTACTTCTTGTTCGTCTCTTAGAATGGTAACCGTTTGCCCAATAGCATTGTCATCGCCAAATATTCGCTTTGCCGCAAATTCTGTTATAGCAATAGACGATTCGGAAGTAATGGGATTCTCTACATCGCCTTCAATAATGGGAAAGCTGAACATATCAAAGAAATCAGGGTCCACATAAGCACTACTCATGCGGAGTTGCTTGTCTTTATAGCTCAATAATAAACCACCGCCGCTGTAGCGCGTTATTTTTTCAACTCCTGTAGTTTCATCCCTTAGTGCCGCAGCAAAAGGTTCGGACTTCGTAGTATTGGCCTCTATACCATTTGGCGTACTATCTTCTGAGTATACCATATACAGATGATCACCATGTTCATGAAAGCGATCATAAGAAAGTTCATATACGGCGTACATAGCCAATAATATAGCAACGCCAAAGGCAATGGTAAGCCCGATAACATTCAGCGACGTAAAGATTTTGTTCTTCCAGAGATTTCTTAAAGCTATTTTGAAATAATTTTTAATCATGACTATTCGATTTTTTGATACTGATTATTCTGTTCTTAAAGAATTTACCGGATTTGCCGTAGCCGCCCTTACGGTTTTAACACTTATCACAGCCAATGCAAAAACAATCATTGCTAAGCCGCCTAATAAAAACACCCAAAAACTGATAGATGTTCTAAAGGCAAAGTCCTGAAGCCATTCATAAACTCCATAATACGCAATGGGTACGGCAACTAAAAAGGCTATCCCTACGAGAATGACAAATTCCTTACATAAAAGTGTATTAATTTGGAGTACCGTAGCTCCTAAAACCTTTCGAACACCGATCTCCTTTATTCTTCTATTAGTGGTATATGTAACGAGACCCAATAGTCCCAAACAACTGATGAGTATCGATAATCCCGTAGCCCAATTCAGAAGTTTTGACATTCGAATTTCTTTTTCGTAAAAGGTATTGATGGTTTCATCGAAAAACTTAGGGCTAAACTCTGCTCCAGGGTATGTAGACTGATAGATGTTCTTAATTTTATCGATTGTAGTCATCCAGTTATTGGCATCGTTACGTTGCAATGCGACATGCATTCGATAAAATTGTGTATAGCTAGATCGGTTCCAATCACCTACTAATGCCAGTGGTTTTATATCAGATTTTAAGGATTGCTGGTTAAAATTGTTCATAACACCTACTATGGGTACATTTTCATCACTGACTTTTAGATGTTGCCCAATCGCTTCTTGAGGGGTTTTATAACCTAAGCGCTCCCTAAATACATCGTTGATGACCAATTCCCTAATGGTATCATTTCTATAGACCCGTCCGGCTAAAAGTTCTAATTCATAAAGCTTAAAAAACTCAGTATCACCAAACAAGAACTGCGTTTCTACATCAATTTCATCTGCGCCATTCATATGAAATATACTCATACTATTAAAGCCTACAGCTGCTGGTGGCGAACCTCCTAAACTTACCTTTTTTACTTCGGGAAGTGTCTGTAAATGTTCTCCTAAAGTGATTCTCTTGGAAATAGATTCTTGACCTTGCGGATAGCCAAAAGAAATGATGGCCTCTGTTTGAAAGCCTAAATCTTTATTTAGCAAGTAGTTGATCTGTTTGGTTAACAACAAGGTCCCGATAATAAATACTTGAGCAATTGTGAACTGAAAAACTGTCAAAAATTTTCGCATAGGAAACTTTTTATCATCCACTTCAACTTGGTTCTTTAACACTTTGATCGTATTAAAACGAGATAAAACTATTGCGGGATAAAAACCGGACAAAAATGTAACTAGAGCAATACCAATTACTATTGACAACAGAATAATTGGATCTTTAAGAAGTCCAAAACTTAATCCTTTGGGCATGAAATTCGAAAACACATGGACTAACCAATAGACAGCAACTAGTGAAATCAAAGTAGAACATAAGGTCAACAAAAATGTCTCTCCCATAAACTGCTTTATCAACTGACGTTTTGAACCACCCAAAGTTTTTCTAATACCAATTTCTTTAGCTCTATTTGAAGCATGAGCAGTATTAAGATTGATAAAATTGGCGCAGCCCAGAATAAGCAGAAAAATAGCAACAAGTGCCAAATTCTTTAACATTGACTTGCTGGCTCGAGAGCTCTCTATATCATAAATAGCATAATTGGGATTGAAATGGAGATCATTTAAGGGTTGTAGTCTAAAAGTACGGCTATAACCTTTCTTTACGGACGCTTCATTTTGATTTTGAAATGCAACATCCTCTATATATTTTTCAACATCTTTTACATCTGCCAAACCATTAAGCTTAACAAATAATTGTGACGTCCAATTTGTTAGATGCCAACTCTTATAAACTAAGTTATTGCGCATATTAGTTTGCAATGCCGTACCTAATGACACAAATTCTTGAAATACGATATCTGAGTGTGATTTAAAACCTTTAACCACACCTGTTACTACCGTATTAATTGAATCGTTATAGGTCAAAGATTTCCCAATAATCTCGGATGGTTTCGCATTCGGAAAGTAAAGCGAAGCCCTTTCCTCTGAAAGTATGACCTCATTGGGATTTGATAAAATGTCTTGCTCATTCCCTGCCAAAAATTCATAATCGAACAAGTCAAAATACTGACTATTAGTAAATATTATAAATTCGGGATTTCTAAACTCGAGATTAGCATCTCTATTTTCGATTTTAGCAGCATTAAAGATGTGAAAGTCGCTTACCGTTTCGAAATTCGAATTTTGAATAATGGCATCTTTTAAAGCCGTGGTAACACCTGAGTTGTAACTAAGTCTGCCATCGGGTCGTTTGGATTCTGTAACTATTCTATAGATTCTATCGCCATCCGTATGAAAATTATCGTAGGTATAGTTATAGTAAATCATTAAACCAATTACTAATGAAGCACTCAGCCCAATAGTTAGGCTAACTATATTGATTAGAGAAAATACCTTGTTATTCATGATATTTCTCCATGCTATTTTGAAATAATTTTTAATCATGACTATTCGTTTTTTGATACCGAAACTTGTTCAGTACAGATTATTGATGATTATTCTGTCCTCAAAGATTCTACTGGGTTTGCAGTAGCTGCTTTTAAGGAATGGTAGCTAATAGTAATCATGGTAACTACTAGCGTAACTAATCCTGCAATAACAAAAATTTGCAGTTGTGGTTCGATTCTATAGGTAAAATCCTGAAGCCAATTTTTGGCAGCCCAATACGCAAATGGAGAAGCGATTACCACTGCTATGGCCACTAGAATTAAAAAATTCTTGCTCACAAGCATCATAATATTACCCAAATTAGCTCCTAAGACCTTTCGTATACCAATTTCTTTAGTACGCTGCACAATACTAAATGCCACTAGACCAAAAAGTCCTAAACAAGCTAGCAAGACTGACAACCCTGCCGCGACACTAAAAAGAAGGGAGCTCCGTTCTTCTGATTCGTATAGCGCGTCATAATCTTGATCTAAAAAGTGATAATCAAACGGTTGATCAGAAATGCGCGCTGACCAGGTACTTTCAAGACCTGCCAAAGTGTTTTTTACATCCGTACCTGAGATTCTGACCATATAATTTCTGGAATAGTTGCGACCCAAGAACATAAGTAATGGTCCGATAGGATCGTGTAAGCTGCTAAAATGAAAATCTTTTACCACACCTAAAATAGGGCCATCAACACGTTTTGAAATTGTTCGCCCTATGGCTTCCTCTGGCGACCACCCTAAACGCTTTGCCAAAGTCTCATTAATTAAATAAGGTTCTCTGTAATCTCTGTTATCAGTATTAATGGTGTCCATCAAAGCAAAATCCGAGGTGATAAAATCACGGCCAGCCACCAATTCCATACCCATGGTCTTTACAAAATCCAAATCTACTGGCATGGCACTCACAGAAATGTCGTGTTCTCCATTTTCATCCACGGCATTAATACCATCTGACCATTCTACAAATTCGGGCGTTTCATAAGACGCCGTCACAGATTTTACGCCATTAACTTGTTCGAAAGCCTCCTTAATTGAACCAAAATTATTTAGCATATGACCTCGAATAGGCATTACTACAACATGGTCTTTATCATAACCCAAATCTTTGCTCTGTACATAATTCATTTGTTGAATTATGATTAAGGTAAAAATGATAAGGAACACGGATATGGCAAACTGGCCTACGATTAACGATTTTTTTAGCAAACCGTTTCCGCCTGTTGATCTGAATCCTTGTTTTAAAATTGAGATAACTTTAGAATTAGAGAGTATCAGGGCAGGATATAAACCTGCTAGAGCACTCACCACCACACTGAATATGAGTAACATAGACAGCGGAAGCGGCTGAATGAGCTCCATTCTTGAGAACGATTGCCCAGTTATGTCATTGAAATAGGGAACGCATAAAACACTGACGCCCAAAGCTATAATTGTGGAAATTACAGTAACAGTAGTCGCTTCGCTAATGAACTGAAAAAACACCTGCTTTTTACTAGCGCCCATCACTTTTCTTACACCAATTTCAGCACTTCGTGTCGTTGATTGTGCTGTAGCCAAATTGGTATAATTGGCAATGGCAATCATTAATATGAGTATCGTAATTAATACAAATACATAAATGTATGTCAAGCTCCCATTGGGCTCAAAACCTGCCAAGTCCGACTTTAAGTGTACATCTAAAAGTGGCTCTAGATTATATTTTAGGTAATCTCCTTCATCCAATCTCGCTTCTTTTTTTACCAAGTCTGTAGACATATATGCGTTAATCTGCTGCTCTACATTGACGATTTCGGCAGAATCATTAAGCAATAAGTACGTAATCCAATTGGCAGACCACCATTGTTCGCGCTTAACATTATTATTGAGGTTTAAAAATTGAGTGACGAAATCAAATTTTATTTGTGAATTCTTAGGAGGATTTTTGCAGATACCAGAGACTATCAAATCTCTACCAAAAGCATTGATAACTTGATTTATAGGGTCTGTTGAACCAAAGTACTTCTTTGCCATTGATTCAGTAAGAACAATTTTGTTTGAAGCATCCAAGACATCAACAGCGTCCCCCTGGACTAGCTCAAAGGAAAATATGTTGAAAAGTGATGGATCTGCAAACAGGATACGATTTTCTGTAAAAGATTTGTTCTCATATTTTATAGTTCCGCTACTGATATAAGTTCTTACATAATCTTCAACACTTGGTAGTCTCCTAGTCAGTTCTGGCCCAACTTTAGTGCCTGTTACCGCTGCATAATTTATCTCATTGGAGAGTTTATACTCCATAGTAGCTCGGACGATATGATTTGATTTTTTATGAAACGAATCATAGGTCAACTCACTAGATATATAGAGTAATATTAACAAACAAGCCGCCAAACCAATAGACAAACCAAAAATATTAATCGTCGTGTAGAGCCTATTCTTTTTTAAGTTCCTTAGGGCAATTTTGAAATAATTTTTAATCATGACTATTCGTTTTATGGATGAACTATTACTACTCCATTCTTAAGGATTTAACGGGGTTCGCAGTGGCTGCTTTTACGGAATGGAAGCTCACCGTAAGCAGTGTGATTAATAAGGCTAAAAGTCCAGCTCCCCCAAAATACCAGACCTTCAAAGGAATGCGATAGGCAAAGTCAGAAAGCCAATTGTTTACCAATATATATGCTAAGGGCAGACCAATAAGTATAGCGATGACAACCAGTTTCGAAAACTCGCCAGATAGCATAACGATGGCTTGTGTGGTTTTTTGCCCTAATACTTTGCGAATACCAATTTCTTTTCTCCGACGCTCAACAGTGAAGGCGGACAAGCCAAATATGCCTAAACAGGAAATTAAGATGGCCAAGCCAGAAAAGTATTTGGCTAAAATGGACACCCTTTTTTCGGCATCATACAATTTTTGGTAATCTTCATCCAAAAACGTAAAGTCGAGTTCAAGACCACCCATATAGCTTTTGTAGGTGGTTTTAATTTGATCAAGCGTTCTTTTATCTCCATTAACTTTTACCAAAATGTTCTGTCCATAGCCATCATATCGTATCATGCATGGACCAATTTCTTCATAAAGTGATTCAAAATGAAAGTCTTCTACAACACCTACGATATTTCGTTCTTTGCCCCATAGGTTAACGGTTTTACCAATTGGATTTTCTAGCCCCATAAGTTCTATGGCGGTCTTGTTAAAAATGATGTTATCATCTGCTTCGTCAGTACTAAATTCTTCAGAAAATAAGCGCCCTTCTAATAATTTGATATCCAAGAGCTCAATGAGACCGTAATCCACTTCAAAATTCTCAAATCTGATTTCTTGCCCAGGTATCTTACCCTCCCAGCGTACGCCTGTTGTACCGCCATGATCACCTACAAAATCATGTGCAAAAGTAGAAACGGCCCTAACACCAAGAATCTGTTTAAGCTCGTTGATCAAGGGCTGGTGTTCTTCGTTTAAACGACCTTCTTTTTTAAAGGAAATGATATTCTCTTTGGTATAACCTAAATTTTTGGACTGTGAAAATTCAATCTGATTGTAAACAATTATTACTGACACTATAAGAATTATAGATAGAGAAAATTGAAAAACGACCAAACCTTTCCTAATCCCAATTTCACTTTTTGAAGACTTGAGTACACTGTTCAATACTTTAATGGGCATAAAACCAGATAAATATTGTGCTGGGTAACTACCAGCCAGTAGTCCGGTTCCTAGTGTTATGGCAAGAACTATAAAAAACAGGTTAAAAGACCACTGCAACTCAATAGCCTTACCCGTTATTGCATTGAATTCTGGAATGACCAAAATAACCACAAACAAGGCTATAACCAATGATACTAAAGCCGTTAAGATAGATTCTATCATAAACTGCCAAAAAATATCCGACCTGTTTGCCCCAACGACTTTCTTAACACCGATCTCTTTAACTCGTTTCGTAGAGATTGCTGTTGACAAGTTCATGAAATTTATAGAAGCGATGATAATGAGGAATAGCCCGATAAGACCAAATAGTTTTACATAAGACATTCTACCACCAGCTTGTTTTCCATTTTCAAATTGATTGTAGAGGTACCTATCGGAAACCTTTTGGGAAAACAATGTAGGAATATTAGCTTTTTTAATATTAGTGGTTGCCCCAAGTTTTTTGGCTATTAAATTTTTGATTTGGGCGTCAAATGTTTTGGGATTGGTATTTTCTTTGAGTAGCACATAAGTGTATGGGTCAGCGTTCCCCCAGTTTTCAAGATTTTTTAGATATTTCGTTTCGAATAGATCATAGTTGAATAATAGATCGAATTGAATGGTCGAATTCTTAGGTGGTTTTTCAAAAACACCCGAAATCGTATAAACACCACTGAATGAGTCATGTGACCAAGTAATGGTTTCCCCAATGATAGATGTTTTTGTATCAAAAAGCTTGGTGGCCAACTCCCTTGAAATCATAACACTTTGCTTATCTGAAATTGGCTTATCCTTTTGTCCTTCAAGAATTTTCCAAGAAAACACATTAAAATAGTTTTCATCTACAAATTGTCCCTGACCTTTAAATTGCTTGTCATCTATAGAAATGATACCATCGCCACTATCGAACCAAGAAGCAGGTATAACGGCAGTTGCATATGCCACTTCTGGTATGTCTTGCATCAAAGAATTCGCTAGCATTCCTGGAGTATGCTCGCTTGTCTCTATCTCATCGGCAAGCGGAATGTTATTTAGGATTTGAAATAAGCGCTCATCGTTTTGATGAAAACCGTTTACCTGAGTTTCATCCATTATCCAAAGCGTAATCAAGAAGGCACAGGCAAGCCCAGTAGAAAGTCCCAAAATATTCAATAATGAAACCATCTTGTGCTTCAATAGATTTCTCCAGGCGATTTTGAAATAATTTTTAACCATGGTAGTTCGTTTTTTTAATTAATCATGCCTACTCTGCCCTTAAAGATTTTACGGGATTCGCCGTAGCTGCCTTAATAGCCTGTACACTTACGGTTAAAAACGCAATTAAAATCGTAAACATACCTGCTATTACAAATGTCCAACCGTCAAGGTTAATGTGATAAGCATAGTTCTGAAGCCACTTGTCCATGAGATAATAGCCTAAAGGTGTTGCTATTAAAAATGAGACTAAAAGAAGGCTCAAAAATGTTCTTGATAAAAGAATGACCACATTGTAAACCGAAGAGCCCAATACTTTTCTAATACCTATTTCTTTTGTGCGTTCAAAAACTTGAAAAGACACTAAACCAAACAAACCGAGTCCTGCCAGAAACATGGCGATAAAAGCAAAGACATTAAATGCCTGCCCCAGTCGTCGTTCTTGACCGTATAACTCATCGTAAGTATTCTCCAAAACCTTTAATTCAAAAATATCAATTGGTGAAATTGACTTTAGCGTATGCATTACAAAATCCTTAATTTCATGCAACTCTATATTCTCGATACTCAGAACTATCTCTCCTCTTCGCTTATTGGGAAAGCTCGTTCTCAATTTCATATAAAGGGGCTCAATCCGCATATGTAATGGTTGTGCATGAAAATCCTTAGCAACTCCAACCACAACTCCCCTATTAAAACGTTTCCCAACGGCAGTTGTCCAGCCTAGTTTTTTAACCGCCGATTCGTTCAAAACATATGCGCCAAGTGAATCAGAATAAAAATCTCGAGAAAACCCTCTCCCTTCAATAATTTCTATGTCAAACAAGTCAATGAAATCGTAATCAACAAAAGTTCTGTATAAATTCACTTGATCATTATTGGTGTTTCCTTCCCAATGATCAACAAGACCGTTACTCTTCATCTCCATTGGTAAATGGCTGCTTATAGATACGTTCTTAATATTGGGATGCGTCAACAGGGCTTCTTTAATGATCTCCTCGTTTTTGGCCACTACACTACTGCTGTAGTTAACATGGAGCATATTTTCCTTTTTATAACCCAGTTCTTTATCTTGAAAAAATGCTATCTGCTGATAAATAATGATACTACCAGCAACAAGAGCAATGGCAAAAACAAACTGAATAACAACAAGTACATTTCTAAAATTAATTTGACCATTGGAGACTTTTACAAAATGGCCTTTAAGCGCCTTGACTGGTGAAAGTCTCGATAATAACAAGGAAGGGAAGAGTCCCGAAAGGCATGCAATTAATAGGGCAAAACAGAATGTGCCAAACAGAAAGTAAGGACTAAAGAATAATTCAAAAGGAAGTTCCTTGTTTAATAATTCCGAAAAATAAGGCAGCAACACAAAGGATAGGACTAAAGCTACTAAGGCGCCGAATACACTTAAAACAATGGACTCACTCAGGTATTGGAAAACTATATTTTGTCGGTTGGCTCCCATTGTTCTCAATACCCCAACCTCTTTAGAACGCGATCGCGATTTGGCCGTCGCCAAATTGATATAATTGACAGAAGCTAAAAAAAGAATTATAAATGCTAACAGTAAGAAGAAGTAGATGTAGTTAATACTTCCATTCTCTTCAAGCTCATCATACATATTAGAATAGAGATGAATATCTTTAACGGGTTGTAGTGAAAATTTAGGATAAAAGGGGAGATCCATATTTTGGTACACCTCCTTAGTAATCGCTTCATATGCGACCATTTTATCTTCTACGGCCTTATAATCATAGCCCTCTCGCAACAACATATAAGCGGTATAATTGTTACTTGCCCAATCCAAAAGATCCTGTTTAAATTGAGGTCTAATTTTACTTGGGCAAATGAAGTCATAGTGAAAATGTTGATTTTTTGGAGGATCAGCCACGATGCCCTTAATAGTCATTGCGACCTTATTCGCCAATAAAATAGTTTCCCCAACCACTTCAGTTTTATTAAACATCTTTAGTGCTAAAGACTCCGTTAAAATAATAGATGTTGGATCATTGAGTACTTGGTCATATTGACCATGTAAAAGATCTATTGTAAAAACTTCGAATATATTGGAATCCGTGAATAGCCCATTTTCACTATAAGAGTTTTCCCCGTTTACTAATAAGGTTTCTCTTAGATCTAAATTAGTTATCGCCTCAATTTCAGGAATGTCATTTACAAGAGCCGTCGTAAGAGGTAAAGGTGAAAGGGGATAAAATTCAGTCTCCCCACTTTCATCATTCTCTTCTTGTTCCACGATTCTAAAAATCCTATCGATGTTTTCATTATGCTTGTCATAACTAAACTCAAAATGAACATAAATAGCTATTAAAACTACACAGGTCATTCCTAAAGTCAAACCAGATAAATTGATTAAAGTATATGTCTTATGCTTTGTTAGATTTCTCCATGCTATTTTGAAATAATTTTTAATCATAATTTCTTGTTTTTGACTGGTGATACTCTATTCTGACCGCAATGAATTTACCGGATTTGCAGTGGCCGCCTTGATGGCTTGAAAGCTTACCGTGATAAGTGTAATGATTAAGGCGCCAATGCAGGCTAAGACAAATACATCCCACCCCAATACCGTTCTATATGGAAACTTCTGCAACCAACCGCTCATTATATAATAGGCTAAAGGTGTCGCTATAACCAATGCTATTACGACTAAAGTGATAAAATCCTTAGAAAGCAATAACCATAACTGGCTGATAGAAGCCCCTAACACTTTACGCACACCGATCTCTTTAGTACGTTGCTCGGCTACAAATGAAGCCAAACCGAATAAGCCTAAACAGCTAATAAATATGGCCAAGGCCGTAAACACTCTTGCTAAACTCGCCACACGTTCCTCTGAGCGGAATTTTTTCCCGTACTCTTCATCCACAAATTGGTAGGCAAAAGGTATATTCGGAAAATTAGCCTTAAAGGTGGTCTCAATGAGTTCCAAATTTTTCCGCACACTATTCTGTGGATTCAATCGCAACTTGTAATAATTGATATTACCGTACTTTTCAAAAACATACATAGCCTGCTTTACTGGTGTATATGGCGACTGCACAACCATATCATCGATGACTCCGATAATCTTGAGTGGTTCAAAGGGACTATCCTCATCAGAGTCTCTAATGTATTTCCCTATGGGGTTTTGTAATCCCATATATTTAACCGCTGTTTTATTTAATATAACGGCATTAGAATCGGTAGCAAACTCTCTTGAAAAACCTCGCCCTTCAATAAGGTTTAGTCCTAAGGTTTCTACAAAATCATAATGTACTGAAGTATGCGCCAAATCCTCTTGAAACCCTTCCGGTTTTCCTTCCCAATCATAGCCACTGCGATTAGACCAAACTTCGGTTGTCGGGCTGCTCATGGCGGTCATATAGGTAGCACCACCAGATGAAACAAATTGTTGACGCATAACATCCTGCTTTCCATAAAACTCCGAACTCATCACAGGAATTTGAATCAATCCCTCATTGTTATATCCCGTGGGGCGATCTTTGCTAAACTGAATTTGATCCATAACCACCAAAGTCCCGATTATTAAAGCGACTGAAATAGTAAATTGGGCAACAACCAAAATTTTTCGAGGTAATGAAGAATAACGCCCGGCCTTAAATGTGCCTTTTAAGACGGAAACTGGATTAAAGGATGACAAGTATAAGGCTGGATAACTACCGGCTAAAATAGCCGTGAGGAAAATAAAGATAAGCGCCACCGCCCAAAATGCTATATTAGCCCATGGAAATTCTATAGTCTTACTTGCCAAGTTATTAAATCCGTTGAGAGATATGAGAACGATACCAACAGCTAACACAAAAGCCAGTACAACTATAAGGAAAGATTCGGTTAAAAATTGAAAAATCAACTGGCCTCTTTGTGACCCAATAGACTTACGTATACCGACTTCTGTAGCCCGCTTTTCGGAGCGTGCCGTGCTTAAATTAATAAAGTTGATACATGCTAATAATAAAATAAATACGCCTATAATACCGAATAACCATACATTTTCAATGCGTCCTCCTGTTTGTACCCCATTGTCCCAATCTCCACGGAGATACCAATCCTTCATAGGGAACAAGAAGATTTCTGGATTAAACTCTGCCTCTTCAGCCGAGTTTCTCTTTTTGATATCGAGAATTTTAGCCGTAACAGCTTCCATTGTCGTGTTGTCATTGATTTGGGCGTACATCTGAAATGAATTATTTCCCCAGTGATCCTTTGAGTTTCTTACCCATTCTTCAGTGGCTAAATAAAACTCCCATGGCATTAAATACTTTAAACCATTAAACGAATTATTCTCTGGCAAATCTTCATAAATAGCCGTGACCTCTCCAGGATGTTGATTGTTAATTTTTACCATCTTACCAATGGGATCCTCGGAGCCGAATAAGGCTTTGGCCGTCTCTTGAGAAAGCAAAACAGAATTTGTACCTTTTAAACTTTCCTTATCGCCTTTTATAATATTAAGCTCTAACAACTCTACAGCACCTTCCTGCATGTAATTCCCCGAAACGTTTATGTTCTTATCACCATAGCTGATGTATCTTGTAAAGTTCCATGTAGACATGATGAGATGTTTGAAGTTATCACTGAACTCCTCTCGCATTGCAAATTCCAAGGGTCTTGGTATGGCAGGTCCTGTACCGACAACATCATTAGCAGATTCATGCTGAAACACTTGGGCAATCGTTGCTTTTTCTTTAAAATGACTATCGTAATTCAATTCGTCATAAATCCATAAACCGATAAGTATGGTTGCCGCCATGCCTATAGCTAAACCGGAAATATTAATAAATGAATACACCTTATTCTTAAGGAGATTTCTAAAGGCTATTTTGAAATAATTTTTAAACATGATTATTCATTTTTTGATTGATGATTGATTGTTACTCTGTACTCAACGACTTTACGGGATTTGCTGTTGCCGCTTTAATGGCTTGAAAGCTAACCGTGATCAGCGTGATAATCAATGCCCCAAAACAGGCAATTGCAAATACATCCCAAGTAATTGAGGTGCGATAGCTAAATTTTTGTAACCATTGACCCATAATATAGTAGGCCAACGGGGATGCTACTAAAATTGAAATAATAACGAGTGTGATGAAATCCTTTGAAAGTAACACCCATAGTTGACTAATGGAGGCCCCTAAGACCTTTCTAATACCAATTTCCTTAGTGCGTTGCTCTGCGACAAAAGAGGCTAATCCAAACAGACCCAAACAACTTATAAATATAGCTAGTAGCGTAAATACTCTGGCTAAGCTCGCAATACGTTCTTCTGCTCTAAACTTCTTACCATATTCTTCATCGACGAACTGATACTCAAATGGAATTCCCGGAAAGTTATTTTTAAACGTCATTTCAATAAGGTTTAAACTCTCGTTGACACTTTTGTCAGGATTTAATCGCAGATTATAGTAGCTGGCATTTTCATAGCTATCAAAAACATACATCGCTTGCTTAACAGGTTCATAGGCCGATTGTACAATCATGTCTTTAATGACTCCTACAACCTTTAAAGGCGGTGCAGGGTCTTCAGTATCAGAATCCCTAATTAGCATACCTATGGGGTCTTTTAACCCCATATATTCCACAGCGGTTTCATTAAGTATAACAGCAGTACTATCTGTTGCGAATTCTCTAGAAAATCCACGACCAGCTATGAGTTCCACATCCATGGTCTCCACGAATTCATAGGACACCGATGTATAGGCCAAATCTTCCTGAAAACCTTCCTGCTTACCTTCCCAGGTATAACCACTTCTATTGGACCAGACCTGGGTCGCTGGACTGCTAGAGGTGGACATATTTATAATGGCTCCAGATTCTAAAAATTGATTACGCATCATATCGGCCTTACCTTCAAATTCTGGGCTCATTACCGGAAGTTGTATTAACCCGTTTTTGTTGTAGCCTACAGGTCGGTCTTTACTGTATTGTATTTGGTCCATGACGACAATAGTTCCAATAATTAATGCTACTGAAACGGTAAATTGTACAACGACTAAAATCTTTCGGGGTAAAGCCGAATAGCGCCCACCTTTAAAGGTTCCTTTTAGAACCTTAACAGGATTGAAAGATGACAAATACAAGGCAGGATAGCTTCCAGAAACTAGTGCTGTAAAAAGTATAAACAAGAAAGATACAAACCAAAAACTAAGATTCGACCAAGGAAAGACAATGGATTTGCTGGCTAAAGTATTAAATCCATTTAAAAACAGTAAAACGATTCCTGTAGCAAGGACAAAAGCAAATACAACTACTAAAAATGACTCGCTTAAAAACTGAAAAATAAGTTGGCTACGGTTAGACCCGATAGATTTTCTAATACCAACCTCGGTCGCTCTTTTTTCGGAACGCGCTGTACTTAAATTAATGAAGTTAATACAAGCTAAAAGCAGTACAAACACCCCGATGATACCAAATAGCCATACGTTTTCAATACGTCCGCCTGTTTGTTTTCCATCTTCAAAATTATTTCTTAAATGCCAATCTTCCATTGGCATTAGCATGAGTTGGGGGTTAAACTGCTCGATATCTTCTCCCGCAACTTTCTTTTTGGCATCCCGTACAATTTCCGAAACTGCTGCAACAGTGGTATTATTCTGTATTTGAACAAATAATTGAAATGAATTATTTCCCCAATTTTCTTTGGATTCGCGCATCCATTCGTAAGCCTGAACCATCATCTCCCAATTCCCGATATAATCCAAATCAACAAAAGAGGTATTTTCGGGTATATCTTCGTATACGGCGGTGACCATTAAATCACCTTCATAATTTACTGTAACCGGCTTTCCAATAGGATCTTCATCCCCAAATAAATCCTTAGCCAAAGACGCTGACAACATAATTGAATTGACCTCTTTCAAAGCATTATGATCCCCTTTGATCATCTTTAAATCCAATAAAGCCGGCCCGCCTTCTTGCATAAAATTACCAGTTCTTGAAAGGCTTTTATCTCCAACTTTCAAATACACCGAATTCGTCCATGAAGACATCACAATATGCTTAAAGTATTCGGCATAGTTTTGCCGCAACTCAAATTCCAAAGGTCTAGGTATAGCCGGTCCTGTCCCTGTGTTCCCATTAAAAGTCTGACTTTGAAACATTTGGGCTATTTGGGGTTTATGAGTAAAATAATCGTTATGGCTTAACTCATCATTAATCCAAAGTCCAATCATAATAGCAACAGCCATACCAATAGCCAAGCCGGAAATATTAATAATGGAATGAACCTTATTTTTCAGAAGGTTTCTAAACGCTATTTTGAAATAATTTTTAAGCATGATTATTGATTTTGATTGACTTATTATTCTGTTCTTAAATTTGTTGAAGGATTAGATAATGCTGCTCCAAGCGAATGATAACAAATGGTTAAAAACGCTATTAAAAGTGCCGAAAATCCTGCTAATGTAAAGACCCACCACTTTAGGTCAATTCTGAATGCAAAATCCTGAAGCCACTTGTCCATTCCATACCAAGCAATGGGTACAGCGATAACTATCGCTATAAGCACTAACTTTAGAAAAGCTTTTGAAAGTAATATGACAATACTCGTAACACTAGCTCCCAAAACCTTTCTTATTCCAATTTCTTTTATTCGCTTCCTAGCTGTATAAATACTGAGACCTAACAATCCTAGACAGGCAATTAAAATGGATAGAAATGTCGCTAACTGAAAAAAGGACGATAGTTTTTGCTCTCTTTCATATTGCCTTTGAAGTACTTCGTCCATAAAACTAAACTCCAATGGATAATCTTTATAAACGGTGTTCCAGGCCGTCGTAATTAATTCAACTACATTTTTTTCAGTTAGATTTTTATATTTAATCGCGAATACTCTAATAAAGTCTGCCTTGCCTAAAACAAGTGGGTTTATTTCATTCTGCAAACCGTGTTGGTGATAGTTTTTTAAAACACCGATTACTTTTCCCTCTTTTCCCGATGTTGCCAATTCCTTTCCAATTGCACTTTTGTTACTTTCCCAACCAAAGGCTTCTACGGCGGCTTCATTAATAATCAAAGCATCTTTGGCATCTGCCTCACTGCCTTTGATAAAATCTCTACCTTCAACGAAGTCGATACCTAGAGTTTCTACATATTCAAAATCAACAGGAATATATTCTACAATTAGCCCTTCATCTTTTGATCTACCTTCAGGGTATGCAAATTGACTTCCCCATCCTGTAAGACCTGGTATGGCCCCAGAACCAGAAACATCTGTAATTCCTGTATTAGATTTCAAGCTGTTCTTGAATACCTCAGCACTGCTGTGTCTTAGTCTCCAAGGCACTTTATCCATATCGAGGACAACAATCTTATCCTGCTCAAATCCTAAACTTTTACTTTGCATAAAATTCATTTGCTGATTTATAATCATAGTGCTCATGATAAAAGCAATGGATACAACAAATTGAAAAACGACTAGTCCTTTTCTCAAAGTGTTTCCTGAAACAGAATGTGAAAAATGACCTTTTAAAACTTTTGTTGGTTTAAAGGAAGACAATACCCAAGCTGGATAAAATCCGGCCAAGGGTATCAAGATGATAAGAATCCCCAGTAGAATAAATAGTCTCTCAATTGTGAAAACATCATTGATTTCAAAGTGTTTTCCAGTTAATTGATTGAAGAAAGGAAGCGCCAATACAATGACACATAAACTGCCTAATACTGCAATCATGCAGAGAAATCCTGTTTCAACAAGGAATTGAACAACAAGGTTTTTCCTATTACTTCCAAACACTTTCTTGACACCTATTTCTTTAGCTCTCTCTATCGAAGATGCTGTCGTAAGATTAATAAAATTGAGACAAGCCAATAAAAGAATGAAAATGCCTATACTAAGAAATAGCCGAATAGATGCAATGCTTCCAACAGGGCCAATACCGGTTGATAATCCAGACCTTAAATAAATATCTTTTAATGGACGCAATACCAATTCGGTTTGAAATCCATACTTTTCTACGGCTTCCCTTCCATAAACCTTAACGACCTCTTTGACTTTATCTGAAAATGCTATTCGGTTGGTAGAAGTTTTAACTTTTAAATAGTTATAGACATTAACATTGAACCAACCGGAAGCATATTGGTCTGCACAAAACTCTGGGTTATTGGAACAGATGGTCGAAAACGAACCTAACATACTAAATTGAAGGTGAGAAGGCCTTGTAATTTCTTTCAAAACTCCTGTTATCTGGTAAGCTATGGTATCAGATAGCATCAGCGTCTCTCCTACCGCATTTTTATCACCAAAATATTTCTCCTTCAAAGCAGAGGTTAAAACTATACTCTTTGGATTCTTAAGGGCATCTGTGATATTACCCTCTTCTAATTGATAATTAAAAACCTTAAAAAAGTTTTCATCAACCATCAATGCTTCTTCAAAATACTTATTGTTTTCAATGGTTACCACTGGTGACCAATCTCGCATATAGGTTAAGGCTTCAACTTCTGGATAATTTTCAACTATAGATTTCCCAACGGGCCATCCAACGGTTTGTAAAGATGAGTTTGTTCCATCTTGCAAGGTTAAATTAGATTCTAAGCGGTAGATGCTTTCGGACTGTGCAAAACCACTATCATAGCTAAGTTCATCTTGGACCCATATACTAATTATAAAAAACAGGGATATCCCTAAGATCAGGCTGAGTAAACTTATGAAGCTTAAGCTTTTATTCTTCAACGCTTTTCTCCATGCTATTTTAAAATAATTCCTGATCATGATTTCTATATATTACTTTCACTTTTGATTCATATGGATCGATTTATTCGGATCTTAATACTTTTGCTGGGTTGATTAAGGCCGACTTCATAGCGTGATAGCTAATAGTCAGCAATGCAATTAGCATGACTATAACTCCAGCAAAAGCAAATATGGTCCATGATATGTCAATTTTGTATTCGTAGTCTTGCAGCCACTTGTACATCAAGAAATAAGCAATAGGGATGGCAACCACTAATGCAATCAGTATTAAGGCTAAAAAGTTCTTTGTCAACAATCTAAAAATGGTTTGTATCGACGCTCCCAGAACCTTTCTAATACTCATTTCTTTACTACGCTGTTCAACCATATAGGCTGAAAGTGCCAATAAGCCCAAACAAGCCACCAATATGGCTAGGATGGCAAATGCCGTAAAAATGAGTTTCATTCGACTGACGTTATCATACATTTTGGCGAAAGAAGCATCCATAAACTCATAACGAAATGCCATATTGGGAACAAAGGTTTTCCATGTCTTTTCTATGGAGGCTAATACTGAAGCTACCTCACCAGCTTCAATTTTAACCGATGTAATACTTGGACTTATTCTTCTGAAGAACGCTAGTGGTCTTACAGAGGCTTTCATAGTATCAAAATTAAAGTCCTCAACAACTCCAACAATTTCCCAAAGCTGACCATATCTTGAAAGACGCTTACCAACCGGATTTTCTAAGTGTAAGGCTTCGACCATGGCTTGGTTTATGATAACGGCTTGATCATCTGATACGCGATTCGCTATAAAATTACGTCCCTCGACAAGATGCATGCCCATAGTCTCTATGTAATCTTCATCAATCTCCCAGGACTGTCCAGGTACGGTTTCATCAAGTCCATCTCTTCCTTCATTTACAAAGCCATTGCCGTTTCTTTTTGTGCCGTCAATGGGTAGATAATCACTAATGCTTACATTACGGACTCCAGGCAACTTTTTAAGTTCCTCCTTGAAGGTTGTGATACGATCGTTTAACATATTCGTACTATAAATTTGTACCACCTGATCTTTTTCAAACCCCACTTTAGTATTTAGGATAAAACTCATTTGTTGATTGACAATCAAGGTTCCGACGATTAATACGACAGATACCGTAAATTGAAATACGACCAAACTACTTCTTAAACCAGCAGACTTACTTCCGGTACTCAACTTTCCTTTGAGTACATTTATGGGCTTAAAATTTGATAAGTAAAATGAAGGATATAATCCAGCCAGTATACCAACGATAACTGAAGCCCCCAAAACCGTAGGAATAAAGCCTAAGCTTGTCCAGGGCAATTCTAGATCAATTCCAGACATGGTTCTAAAAATTGGCATAATCAAGGCCGCTAAAGCCAGTCCTATAATAAAGGCAACAAAAGAGATAACCATCGATTCAGCCAAAAACTGTCCCACAAGTTGCGTTCTTGTAGAGCCAACTACCTTTCTTAAACCGACCTCTTTTGCTCTGTTAGCAGATTTTGCCGTCGAAAGATTTACAAAATTTATACTCGCGATAATGAGAATAAACAAGGCTACGATACCAAATATCCAAATGATTTTAATGTCATTTCGATAGCTCGACTCAAAATCGATATGTGCGGAATACAAATTGATATCCGTTAAGGGTTGCACTTGAATTTTAAACCGTTCGCCTATTTGTTCCCAACCTGCAAACCCTGCGCTCTGCCAAGCTGGTTTTATATAACGTTCTATGAGGGTTGTGTTCATCTTCTCTTCAAATGATGCCACATCTGTACTCGATTTTAATACGATATACGTGAAATAATTATTCTGGAACCATCGTGTTTGCTCTCCTTCGCCAAACTCCACATCGGTGAGTGTAATTAAAAAATCATAATCCAAATGCGAATTACTGGCAAAATCTTTCATAACCCCGCTGATCTCATAGGGGTCTTCTTTATTTCCATTTAAATACATGGTATGGCCCACTGGATTTTCATCCTTGAAATATTTTGTTGCCATAGGATTGGAGATGACGATGGTCTTGGGCTTGGCAAGGGCCGTAGCTGCATTTCCATAAACCATCTCAATGCCCATAATGTCAATAATAGATTGATCGGCATAGGTGAAGCCTTCTTCATGATATTGCATCTCCTGAGCGTCAAGGCTTATTTCATTACTACCTGCGCCATAAAAAAGTTGATTGGCCATCAATCGTCCCGACTGCTCGACTTCTTTAAAATCTTTTAAGACTGTTGGAGCCGTATTTGCTGAAAAATGGATACCCGTTTCTACACGTCCCTCCTCATAATATTGACCGATCATACGGTATACATTTTCAGAATTGGGTACCTCCTTATCATAACTACTCTCATGAAGAATATAAATTGAAATCAAAATACAGGCCGCAACACCGATACTCAATCCAAAAATGTTGATGAACGAGAACCCTTTATTCTTTAAAAGGTTTCTAAAGGCTATTTTAAAATAATTTCTGATCATGGCTTTTTTGATTTACGATTTTTGATTGATGCTTCACAACTTTATTCAGTTCTCAGTGATTTTACTGGATTCGACATAGCCGATTTAAAAGCATGGAAGCCAATCGTAGCTATGGCGATAATTATGGCTATACTGCCCGAAAGGGCAAAAATCCACCATTGTATATCTATTTTATAGGCATAGGAATTAAGCCATTGATTCATAGCATACCAAGAAAATGGTGTGGCAATAAAAATGGCGATGACTACTAATTTTATAAAATCCTTTGACAACAAAGTCACAATGTGCGTGGCTTTTGCTCCAAGTACTTTTCGAATACCAATTTCCTTAGTTCGTTGCATGGCACTATAGGTGGCCAACCCTAACAATCCCAAACACGCGATACCAATTGCTAAAAAAGAAAACAAGATGAATAGTTTTCTGAATTTAATGTCCGCCTGGTATTGCTCATTAAAAGCGGTATCCAAAAATTTATACATAAAAGGACGATGCGGAGCCATTTGGTTCCATATTTCACGAATTTCAGTTATGGTCCGTTGTAGGTTATTCGATTGCATTTTGAGGGAAAAATAGCGACCAACAGGCAAGTAGCGCAAGGTTAACGGAGCAACCTCATTATGGAGTGAGATATAATTAAAATCATCTACAACACCTATAATATTACCTTCACGCCCCCATTGCTGAAACTTTTTGCCTACAATATCACTGGGATTGGCATATCCGAAACTTTTTGCCGCAGCTGCATTGATGACCAGTGAAGAAATTGTGTCCGATGCAAAATCTTTGGAATAGGTTCTTCCCGCTATTACTTTAATGTTATAGTGAGGTACAAATGCCTCATCAACCTCAAATACAAAGGGTGAGAAATGTTTCATTTCGCCATTTGGGGTTTCTACTGTGGTTCCAGCAGCAGGAAAATGAGTACTTGGTACTGTTCTAGTTACAGAAACCGAAGCAATGTCTGGATGTCTCTTAAACTCGTGTTTGAATGCTTCCAAATTATTCAACACTTCATCATCCCAATTAAAATCTAAAATCAATTGGTGTTCTTGGTCAAAGCCCAGATCTTTATCCATCATAAATTGAAGTTGATTATAGACCAGAACCGTACTGGCAATAAGCGCAATGGATAGGCTAAACTGAAATACCACGAGCCCCTTTCTCACTCGTGCCCCAGATGGTGAGCTCTTAAAGGTTCCCTTTAAAACACCGATAGGCTTAAAACCTGATAATACAAGAGCTGGATAGCTTCCTGATAAAAATCCAGTCAATAACACCATACCCATATACAAAGCAAGGGTTGGAACGTTTAATATATCTTCGATATAAAATTCCTTACCCGTGAAGTTGGTCATCCATGAAAGTGATAAGAAAGCCAATACCAAGCCCAAAACTGAAGCCAGCAACACCAGTATAAATGATTCACCAAGAAATTGATACATCAATCCCTTTCGACTTGCCCCAACTACCTTCCGAACGCCCACTTCTTTAGCTCGCTCCAAAGACCTAGCCGTGGAAAGATTCATAAAATTGATGCAAGCAATAGCAAGAAGAAACAGACCAATACACCCAAAAATATAAAGGTTGGAAAGGCTTCCGGTTGTACCCGGTTGACGGACAGCTTCAGAATGTAAATAGCTATCTTGCAAGGCTTCCAGATGAAAATCGTAATAATTCTCTGCATCACGAGGGCCGAGATATTTATCTAAAAAATTGGAGGTTTTGGACTGGAAACCTTTTGGGTCAAAATTGTTGGAGACTAAAAGGTAAGTATAAAAATCCACATAGCCCCACCATTCAAAAATCTCTGGTCTAGATTGATAGAAACTACTCATAGACATCAAGACATCAAAATTAAAATGAGAATTCGAAGGCACATCGGCCATTACACCAGTTACTGTATAAGTTCCATCATTTGCACGACCACCAATACCCTCTATCGTTTTGCCCACAGGGTTTTGATTACCGAAGTATTTTTTTGCTGTTGTTTCGGTAAGGACAATAGAATAGGGTGTTTCTAAAGCAGTCTCTGCATCACCATAAATCAAAGACCAACTGAATACGTCAAAAACAGTCGCATCTACATAAAAACATTCGCTTTCCTGAAAAGAATTCTCTTCGTAAGTGAGCAGAATATCCGAACGACCCGAAAACTGCACTTTTTCTATAATTTCGGGAAAGTCGGACTTTAAAGCAGGACCAATAGGAGCATTACCCCATACCCATGGGTCTGAATTATCTGTATTTCTATTATGTATAACTCGATAAATATTGTCCGCCTTTTCATGATAGCGATCATATGAAAGTTCGTTTTGTATAAATAGTGCTATTAATAAAAAACAAGCCATGCCAATGGCCAATCCGCCAATATTTATTGCGGAGTACACCTTATTCTTCAACAAGTTTCTAAACGCTATTTTGAAATAATTTCTGAGCATGATTTCTAATTTTTTCTACCAAGTTTTAGCCTTCGTAGCAGATTCGCTTTTTATTCATTCGGTTCTTAATGAGTTTATAGGGTTTGCTGTGGCTGCTCTAATAGCCTGAAAGCTTAGTGTTGTTAGAGCAACGATCAATGAAGCCATGCCCGTTACTGCAAAAACCCACCAACTTAAGTCAATTCTGTAAGCAAAATCCTGTAACCATTTTTCCATGAACCACCAAGCAATTGGAGTTGCTATTACAAATGCCAACATGACGAGTACCACAAAGTCTGCGGATAACATTTTAACGATATTCATTACAGAGGCTCCTAATACTTTTCTAACACCTATTTCCTTTGTACGTTGTTCGGCGATATAAGTGGCCAATCCAAAAAGTCCCAGACATGCTATTATTACAGCCAGTAAGGCAAACGACAGTGCTACTTTCCCAACGCGACGCTCTTGCCTATACATGTTATCAAAGTCTTCATCTAAGAATCGATATTCAAATGGTGCTTGGGGAAATGCTGCCTTGTATTTATTCTCTATTGATGTTATAAGGCTGTTAATATCATCCGTATTGAATCTAAAGGCGGACTCCCAACTATTTTGATCAAGGCTAAAACTTAAAGGACCAACATTTTCACGTAAGGATTCGTAGTTGAAATTCTTTACGACACCAATAATGGTTAATGGGTAGGTGCTACCATCAGGATTAGAATGATATATTTTTTTACCGATCGGGTCACTATAACCGGCCAACTTAACAGCGGTTTCATTCAAAATAACCCCTGTAGAATCCGTCCCAAAATCTCTTGAAAAATTACGCCCTTTTATAATCTGCATACCAATGGTCTCCAAATAATCGTAATCAATATTCCAAAACTGCATGTTAAAACCGTTGTCTTGTGTCATTACGGCGTCTGTAGAAAATGTAGTATCTGATCTTGACGAACTCGATACTGGTAAAAAACCAGCAAAAGAAGCCGATTTAACATCCTTGAATTGTTGAATCTCATTCTTCAAAGATTCTCTCATAGGAAAAGGTATTCCTGAATTGTTAACAATGAGTACTTGATCTTTATTGAAACCCAAATTTGCAGATTGCATATGCTCAATTTGATTATAAATAACGATCGTACCGACGATGAGAATAATGGATGTGGCAAACTGAAATACGACCAAAAAGTTTCTAAGTCGATTTTTTCTATGACCAAGCGTCAATTTTCCCTTTAACACCTTAATCGGTTTAAACGAAGAGAGGAAAAATGCAGGATAAATACCGGCTAATAAACCTACAGCTACGGGCAACAAAACAAGAAAAACCAAAAAACTTGGACTAAAAAGAGCCCCCAATACCATCTCTTTACCCGAAACGCCGTTAAACCATCCTAATGACAGCCAAACAAACAAGAGACTCATGGCGATCGACAAATACGCTATTAGCGTCGACTCTGTTAAGAATTGCCATATGAGTGCTCTTTTTTCTGAACCTAAAACTTTACGAATACCTACTTCCTTTGCACGTCCTGAAGATCTGGCCGTGGTTAAATTCATAAAGTTGATACAAGCTATTAGGAGGATAAACAAGGCTATGGCAGAGAAAATATAGATATATTGAATATTGCCATTAGCAGCGAGCTCAACCGTTCTTGATGAGTACAAGTGAATATCTGTAAGCGGCGTTAAGGAATATTCTAATTTATTACCACTAGCTTCAAATTCTTCTATGCTTTTAATCTCCATAAACTGAGCGGCTTGAGGCATTATGTATTTATCTATTACCTCCTTGAAATTATTATTGAAAGCACTGTAGTCGGTGCCTTCCTTTAGGACGATATAGGTATGAAAATTGTGGCTTAAAAAATTACCAAAACCGTAATTAACATTGGCCATGGAAAAGAAAAACTCAAAATTAAAATGAGAATTCTTAGGGATATCTTCAATCACGGCCGTCACTTCATACAAGCCTTGATTACTGCCATCGGTTTCCAACACTTTACCTATGGCCAATTGGGGGCTTCCAAAATAGCGTTGCGCCGCCGATTCTGTAATGACTACAGTATTAGGTTCGCTCAGTGCTCCGTTTGTATTTCCTGCTATTGCAGGCAAAGTAAAGACCTTAAAGAGTGTAGAATCAGCATGTACTATGGCATTTTCGTTGATAAACTCGTTACCTTTCTTAATTAATTTAGAGCCTTGAGACGCATATAATCTCACATAATTTTCGACTTCTGGATAATCATTTAAAAGCGCTTCCCCCATAGGATCTGCACTAACAGCCATACTCAATTCAGTGCCGCCAAATATAATATCAGAGTTTATCCTGTAGATGCGACTTGCGTTTTCATGAAAACGGTCATAACTCAATTCGTCGACGACATACATCGTAATCATAATAAAACAGCCTATACCCAATGATAGACCGATAATATTGATAGCCGTAAAGCCTTTATTCTTGAGAAGATTTCTAAACGCTATTTTAAAATAATTTTTAAGCATGATTTCTAAGGAATAACTGTTCGTTTTTTGATTTTTTCACCAAAGCTTTAGCGAAGGTGAGTTGATGTGGTAGCAACACCTCAGTATAGATGTTTGGTTGGTTTTATACTGAAGTGCTGTCCACTTGGTTGATTGATTTGATTGGTTTTGATTGATGATTGATGATTGATTTTGATTGATTTTGATACTGAAACAAGACTTCGACAAGCTCAGTCTGACAGTTCAGCACATGTTGATGATATATTTATGTTAAAATGTTTTCGGTCACCTTCTGACCATCTAACATTCGGATAATTCTGTGACTATACTTGGCGTCGTGTTCGCTATGGGTTACCATGACAATCGTTGTACCTGCCTCATTGAGATCAATAAGTAAGTCCATAACTTCATTACCATTGGTACTATCTAAATTTCCCGTTGGCTCATCTGCCAAGATCAGTTTTGGTTTGTTCACTACCGCTCGCGCCACGGCTACACGCTGTTGCTGACCACCCGATAGCTGCTGTGGAAAGTGATTTCTTCGGTGCATAATTTGCATCTTCTCCAGAACTTCTTCAACACGCTTTTTGCGTTCAGCTGGCTTCACACCAGTATAGATTAATGGTAACTCCACGTTTTCGAAAACCGTGAGCTCATCGATAAGATTAAAGCTTTGAAATACAAATCCAATATTATGTTTGCGTAACTCTGAACGCTTACGTTCGTTGTAACCTGCGACTTCTTCGCCATTGAACATAAAGCTTCCCCCATCAGGATCGTCCAACAAACCAATAATGTTCAATAATGTAGACTTACCACAACCCGAAGGTCCCATAATGGCCACAAACTCACCTTCATTCACACCAAAAGATAGCTTGTTAAGGGCAATGGTTTGAACTTCCTCAGTTCTGTAAAACTTTTCTAAATCAGTAATTTGTATCATTGTATTCTTGTTTTTAATTGGTTGTATCTTATTTTAAAATGAGTTCTTCTACGTCACCAAAAGAATCATAGCTCGAAGTGACTACTTTATCACCTATATTAAGCCCTTCAAGAACTTCAAAATATTCGGTGTTTTGACTTCCTAACCTAACATCTACTTTGTAAGCTGTACTTCCGTCCTCGCTCACTTTAAACATCCAGTTGCCTCCTGTCTTTTGAAAAAATCCTCCTTTAGCGACCAATAGAGCCTCCTTTTCGGCACTTAAGGCGAGGCGAATCTGAAGATTCTGTCCTCTTCTGATGCCTTCTGGTGTTTCTCCTTCAAAAACCATATCCACTTGAAAACGACCATTGGTGACCTGTGTAAATACTTTTTTGATCACTAAAGTGTATAATTTGTTGTTCAGTGTAAATGTTCCTGATTGCCCAGTATATATTCTAGAAATATAGTGCTCATCGATATCCACTCTGACTTTATAGCCACTTGTCACATCGACTTGTCCTAATCGCGTTCCTTTGGTGATGGATTGGCCGATCTCCGCATCCAAAGAAGTCAATTGACCATCAATAGGTGCTCTTACCACTAAGTCCCCAACTTTTTTACGCATCAGTTCTAAAGCACTTTGGGTTCTGGAATAAGAATCCTTGGCCTGTTGTATCTCTAGTTTTGAGGATATGGAATCTTCTGATAATACCTGCTCTGCTAGTTTCATACGCTCTTTTTGGTATTCAAAATCATTTTTCGAAGACTCAAAATCCTGTCTACCAATAGCGCCTTTATCGTGTAAGCGCTTATTGAGATTATAGACACGCTCCGCTTCGATGAGACTATTTTCTACATCGGTAAATTGATTTTGTCTATTGATAGTATTCTGACGCGCCGCATTTTGAGAAATTTGCATTTGTGTCAATAGATTATATACCGAGGTCTCTTGATTAATGAGACTCAACTCCAAATCTGTATTGGATAGTCTTAAAATGGGTTCTCCCTTTTTGAGAATGGTACCATCCTCAACAAATTTTTCTTCAACACGTCCACCCTCCAGAGCGTCTAAATAAATCGTTGTTATAGGAAGTATAATACCACTCACAGGAATGTTTTCTTGAAACACTTCTTTTGAAACCGTATGTATCGAAATCCGTTCCTTTTGCACATTCAATTTAGAACCGCCCGAGGTTTGGATAACAACATAAACTATTAAGGCTATAATTGCTAGAATTCCTCCTATAAGACCTAGTTTTTGTTTCGAAAATTTCTTCTTTTGAATTGGTATGTCCATTTTTATTTATTTTGACACTTAATATATAGTGAAGATGATGCCAAAAAAATAATTAACTGATAATCAAATATTTAATGATTTTAATGAAAATAAAAGTGTTCGGTTTTGATACACTTTGTGTCCGAAAGTGTACACTTTACAATATTCATTTTTTTGAATTTATTAGCTTTTTAAGCTGAATATAAAATCGTAATATTGTAAGAATGGTTTTAAAAAACGCTAGCATATTAGTTGTCGATGATGACGCCGATGTCCTCAATGCTTTAAGGTTACTACTTAAGCCCCTTGTAAAAGAGGTCGTCACCGAAAAAAATCCCAATAACATCAATGCGCATTTAGAGCGTTCACACTTGGATGTTGTCGTTTTGGATATGAATTTTAGTGGATTGGTCAATACAGGTAACGAGGGGATTTTTTGGTTAAATAAGATTCAAAAACTTAGCCCAGAAACTTCAGTTATATTAATGACGGCCTATGCCGATATTGATCTGGCCATTAGAGGACTAAAAGAAGGCGCATTAGATTTCTTAATGAAGCCTTGGAAAAACGAAAAGATTATTGAGACTATTACCACAATTCTCGATGCTAAAAAATCACCTTCAGGTCAGAAAAAAAGCAAACCCATCAGCAGTGTCGATATCATTGGTAGCAGTGATATTATGAATGATGTTTTTGTAAAGCTCAAAAAAGTGGCACCCACAGATGCCAATGTCCTTATTCTTGGTGAAAATGGCACAGGTAAGGATTTAATTGCCAGGGCCATTCACGATCATTCTAATAGAAAAGATAAGCCTTTTATTAAGGTTGATGTTGGTGCATTGACCTCTTCTCTTTTTGAAAGTGAGTTATTCGGTTATAAAAAAGGAGCTTTTACAGATGCACGAGAAGACCGGCAGGGGCGTTTCGAGGCGGCCAATGGAGGAACCTTATTCTTAGATGAAATTGGCAATATCACCCTAGGCCAGCAAGTGAGGCTTTTAACCGTTCTGCAGAATAGGGAGGTTAATCCATTGGGTTCTAATCAATCCATTCCGATCGATATTCGATTGATTTGCGCCACCAATGAGGATCCAAAATCATTAGCTGATGAAAAGAAGTTTAGAAAGGACTTAATTTATAGGATCAATACGGTGGATATTATGGTTCCACCTCTCAGAGAACGCGGTACCGATATCACGGAACTATCTCGCTATTTTGTATCACTTTATGCTGAAAAGTACAATAGAACCCCTTTTTCGTTCGATTCGGGCTTTTTCTCTAAATTAAAACAGCACGACTTCCCAGGAAATGTGAGAGAATTGCAATACGTGCTAGAGCGTGCCGTAATTATGACGGATGGTCATGTTTTAAAACCAGAAGATTTGGTTTTTTCTACTATAGAGCGCTCCGCGTCAACTAAAAGTATTACCACATCGAGTTTAAATCTCGATGATGTTGAGAAAAACACCATTCTTACGGTTCTTGAAAAACATAAAGGCAATGTTTCCAAGTCTGCAAAAGAACTAGGCATCACAAGAGCTGCCTTGTACAGACGATTAGATAAATATGAACTTTAGAGCCTACATTCTCATATTATTTTTCCGAATTTTTCTCTTGGTTGGTTTAATTCTAGGGCTTCTTTACTTTATAGACAACAATAAAACGACCTACGTGGTACTGTCTAGTGTGGTGATTCTCTACCTATTAATTAATACCTACACTTTTGTAAAACGTCGTTTTGTAGCTATGGACGATTTTTTTGAGGCCGTTAAGTATCGCGATTTTTCGCGTTGGTTCCCCGAAGATCGAGGCCCAAAAGATATTCGATTTTTATACAAAGGATTCAATGAAATTAATCGAACTATTAAAGAAATCAACTCACAAAACCAAGCACAATACGTATATCTACAAAAGATATTGGAGATGGTAGATATCGGTATTATCGCTTATAATCTAGAGAATGGCAATGTTTTATGGAGCAACGATTCATTTGGTGATATTTTAGACGTGCCCTCATTTAAGAATATCAGATTTGTTGAAAACAGAAAACCGGAACTATTTAATACGGTTTTTGAGACCTACCATAGAGAACCTAATTCCATTTCCATTGCGCTTCAAAATGAAAGCATTAAAATATTAATTTCGGATACGGTTTTTCAGGTGGATGACGATGCCTTTAAATTAATCGTAGTTCAAAATATAGACGATACCTTAAACAAAAATGAATCAGAATCTTGGAAAAAGTTATTGAGTGTCATGACCCATGAAATCATGAATTCCATCACTCCTATTTCCTCATTAGCAGATACACTGCAGTCTAACTTAGAGCTATCCATAAAAAACCCGAAAGCACATGACCTCGAACTAGAAGACCTAAATTCGGGAATCAAAACCATTAAAAATCGTAGTGAAGGTTTACTGAAATTTGCAAAAACCTATCGTAGCTTAAGCAAGGTTACCAACCTCAACTTACAGCGCGTAAGGGTCTCGGAACTTTTTAACAACATCCAATTACTAATGGCGCCTTCTATAGAAGCTAAAAATATAGCTATAGAATTTAAAACTTCAGGAGCCAGACTAGAATTAGATATTGATACGCATCTCATTGAACAAGTATTAATTAACCTTCTGCTCAACGCTGTTGATGCTTGCAAACATAAGGATGACGCCCAAATCAAGGTACTGGCGTCCCAAAATCCCAATAGGGATATCATCATAAAAGTCTATGATAATGGTTCTGGTATTCCGCAAGATATCTTGGAAAACATCTTTGTACCATTTTTTACAAGTAAAGCCACTGGAAGTGGTATTGGCTTGAGTTTGTGCAAACAAATTATGCTGCTCCACAAAGGTCGCATTTTGGTAAAAAGTGTTGAAGGTGAAGGCACGGTATTTAGCTTAGTTTTCTAAATCCTCTAAGGTTAGTTATTTTTTTTAATCCGGCATTGGCTATTTCTTTTATCGTTACAGCATTTAAGGGAAACTCCAAAACAACATGCAACAAACTCAAAAAGAATAGTGCAATAATTCCCGTGGCGAAATCATATAAATATAAGGCTATAGAAGCCAACCAAATCAGAACTATATATTTTGTGCGTTTACTGGTTAAACTATCCTTCCAGCCTATAATAGATGTTTTAGAAAACCAATTGAGATAATGATAGGTATAGGCAAAAGCGATAAATATTTGAATTTTGACACCTGCTTTAGACAACAACGTAAAGCTTTGCATATCGCTACCTACTAAATTGGCCAAACTGTAATTAAGTGATACAAAACCACTACTCGAATACGATTCCTTAGTATAATCTGAAACGACATAGGCCGAAGGTTCTACGTCCAAAAAAAAGATAAAAAAAGGAATACTTAAAATAAGCAAAACACTTATGAGGCCAGGGAGACTTTTAGTTTTTAATAATCCATAAACCATGAATAACAACGTAAATATATACACATGGACAATAGTTGGTAAAAAGACTCCTATAACAACAATCATCTTGGGTATGTAAAGTGCACAAACTATAGAAATAATAATGCTCAGCGGTAAGGCGATGATTAAATATTTAATTTTTTGAATACCGATGAGGGCCAATGCAAACAGAAATCCAGAAAGCAATAGAATCGAATTCATGTTCGCCCCAAGCCCATCTAAAAACTTTTTAAATCCTTCAAGATGTTCCAAATACTTCATCAAAGGGAAAATTGAGATGATGATTGCAAAACCAATAAATACCCTTTTAATCTTGAGTTTTGGCTTTATAAAATATTTTTTATCATATAACCAGTTAATCTCTGTCAGATAATGTAAAGGTCCTAAAAAGGCATAAGAAAATAAGAACAGTTCAAAGGGTAAGTATATTGCTGCCACAAAAGCTATAAGGAGCAGTACAATATTGATTCTATCTATGGTCTCATTTTTCATACGGTGTTTCAAGATAAGCTTTATATTAAAATTGAAATAGATTCTACTTTATTCATTTATCTTGTAGGATATTTTTTATTGATTTTTATGGAAAAAACAGTTTCAGAAGCCATTGCATATAGACGTTCTACAAGAGTTTATAAGGATATCCCAATACAAACAGAGAACGTAAAGCAGTGTTTGGTCAATGCGTCCTTAGCCCCAACTAGCAGCAATCTTCAGCTTTGGGAGTTTTACCATATTACTGATAAAGAAGTTCTAAAACGTATGGTGGCTGCTTGTTTTGATCAAAGTGCGGCTAAAACGGCACAGCAATTGGTCGTCGTTGTAACACGTAAAGATTTATGGAAACAGCGTGCAAAAGCAAACATTGATTTTCTTCGTAGGGTTTATGATAAAGAACACTTAAGCGAGCGCGAGTTAAAACGAAAGAAAATGGCAACCAACTATTACAAAAAACTCATCCCTACGATATATACTGATCTTTTTGGCATCTTGGGCTATATTAAGTATTTCGTTTTTCAAGTCATGGGACTATTTAAGCCTATTTACCGTCAAGCGCGCCTAAGCGATATGCGCATTGTGGCGCACAAAAGTGCAGGCCTAGCGGCGCAAAACTTTATGATCAGCATGGCAGCTATAGGGTATGACACCTGCCCCATGGAGGGTAGTGACACATTGCGAGTAAAACGAATTTTGAAATTACCTCGTAGTGCCGAAATCAATATGGTTATTGGTTGTGGTATACGCGATGACAAAGGCATCTACGGTCCACGCTTTAGAATCCCTTTTGAAGAGGTTTATTTTGAAGTTTAAATTATTTATTGAAATTATCCAAGCCTGTTTTCAACCAGTCAAAATAGGCCTCAGCATTTGGCTCGTAGGCATTTGTAGCATTAAGTAGTTCCATATCGGCATTTAATAGTACATAGTAGGGTTGAGAATTATCTTCGAAATTCGTGGTTTGTAAGGCAGTCCATTTATCTCCTTTAGTCTCTATAGTTTTTACAGTACCATTAGATCTGAGATAATCAAACTGTTTTTCTTTTGATAGTTCTCTTCTATCATCCACGTATAATGAAATTATCACATAGTTATCCTTTAGCATGTCGTACACTTCGGATTTACTCCAAACCTGCTCTTCCATTTGTCTGCAATTAACACAAGCCCAACCTGTAAAATCTAGAAGTATTGGTTTATTTTCGGCCTTAGATAATGCTATGCCCTCATCTAAGTCCTTTGTGCAATTCAAATCAAGCGGACACTCAGAAGCCTTTTCATACAGACTGTAAAACATAGGTGGCGGAAAACCACTTAGTAATTTTAGATTGGCCCATTTGGTATTCGTTAAGCCTGGGATTAAATAAATTACAAATGCAATTACTAGGATACCCGTTGTAATTCTTCCTTTACCAAGCTTTTGCAACGGACCATCATGCGGAAATTTTATCTTACCAAATAAATAGAGTATCAATCCAATCCCGATCAAAATCCAAAGACCTATAAACACCTCGCGCTTCAGAAGTCCCCATTGTTCAACTAAATCGGCATTGGATAAAAATTTGAGTGCCAAGGCCAATTCTATAAAGCCTAATACGACCTTAACCGTATTTAACCAACCCCCGGACTTTGGCAAAGAGTTAAGCCATTTTGGAAACATAGCAAATAAACTGAACGGTAATGCCAGTGCCAAACCAAAACCGCTCATCCCCATAGATAGCTGCATGGCGCCGCCGTCTGCTGTTAATGAACTTCCTAATAATGTTCCTAAAATCGGCCCAGTACAGGAAAAAGAAACAATGGCTAAAGTCAAGGCCATGAAAAAGATCCCTATAACACCACCTATCTTATTCGCTCTATCATCCATGGCAGCACTCCAGGATTGAGGCAAGGTCAACTCAAAGTACCCAAAAAACGAAAAGGCAAAGACAATAAATATGATAAAGAATATGATGTTGAGCGTTACGTTAGTCGAAATATTATTTAAAATTCCCGGATCAACAGAATCTAACAAGTGGAAAGGAATACTCAACAATACGTAAATCAAAAAAATAAAGAAACCATATAGAATGGAATTAACGAGTCCTTTTTTTGAATCTTTAGCACTTTTGGTAAAAAATGAAACGGTCAATGGAATCATTGGAAATACACAGGGTGTAAGCAAAGCTATTAAGCCACCTAAAAAACCTAAAAAGAAAATACTGATATTACTTTGTTCTTCAACACTTTGCTTTTCATGCTTGTCCCATCCTGTTATGTTAAGATTTAAGGCCTCTGACAGTTGTTGACTCCTTTCATCTATTTCGACTGCTTTCTTCTCTATGATAGATCCATCTAACGAGATATTAAATGTAAAATCGCCGGGAATACATTTTGAGTTATCACAAGTTTGGTATTCTACAAAGACTTCCACCTGATTTAAATCAGCCTTTAATAAGGTTATTTTCTGCTTAAAGATGGCTTGGTCTTTAAACTTTTTGACATTCTCCCCAAAAATCTCATCAAATACAGGTGCTACATTAGGCTCCGATGTCTTGCCTTCAAGCTTGTAATTATTGTCTTGATTCCTGAACTCAAAAAAAGTTTCAGGGGCAAACCCATCTGGGTCTTGTCTATTTTGTGAATAGATGTACCAGCCTTTATCAATATTGGCTTTTAAAATGAGGTTAAAACTTGTATCAGAAATTTTTTCAACTTTAGATTCCCATTTTACAGGCTCTAAGATTTGCCCATATATATTGAATGAAAAACAAATTGCCAAAAGACAAAAAAGAAATCCTTTTTTAATAATCATATAAAATGTGTTATTATACAAATGTAAGTCTTACGACTCCATTAGTTTTTAAGAGTCGTCTAATTTATAAAAACCTAATGAATTTGAAATAAAATAGGGTGGACAAAAAAAACCGAACTTTCGTTCGGTTGCTATTTTAAGATTTTACTTCAAGTTTTATTTTATCAGAATGTCGCCATTTAGAAATGCCGCCTTCAAGATCATATACTTTTTCAAAACCTGCTTCTTTGAGTTTTTTTGCACATTTTGCACTTCTTGCGCCTCCTTTACAATATAGAATTACAGGCTTTTCTTTGTCTAATTTGGATATATCTTCGTCAAAAGTTGGGGAGCTAAAATCTATATTCTGAGAATTTACAATATGTTCTTGTTTGTATTCCTTTTCGGAACGCACGTCAACCAACTGAACATCTTCTAACTCCAGAATGGATTGCATTTCTTCGGCCGTAACAAGTTTGACCTCGGCATTTTCTATTTTGCTATTAATACAGCTGGTAGCAAAACCAACTGCTAATAACAAGCAAGCAATTATGATTAATTTTTTCATTTTATTTCTCGTTTATTCGTTGAAGGCAACCTCACCTTGCCATTCACTAAACCCTCCTACTAAATTGTAGGTGTTTTCAAACCCCATCTGGTTCATCACCGCACAGGCCTGTGCACTTCGTCCACCAGCCTTACAGTACACATAATAGCTTTTGGTTTTATCTAGTCGACTGACCTCATCAACAAAACCTTGCCCCCTATATATGTCAATGTGGATAGCCCCAGGTATGATACCTAGATCTATCTCTTCTTGAGTTCTAACATCCAAAACAACAGAATTATTGTCTGCTTCTAGTTGTTTTGTCCAATCATTTTGTAATAAATCCACTTTTTATAGCATTTTTATTGAACAAAATTAACATTTCCTTATGAAATAGACGAAAAAAAATCCGAAGTGTTACACTTCGGATTCAATATTTAACATAATTTCTTTTTATCTGCCTATTTTATGACTTTACCTTAATAGAACAGCCTATGGCTCGAGTCTGATTAACTTCAACAGCCTTTCCGTCTAATAAGGCATCAACCGCTTTTTCGACATACTTTTCTTTTACAGCTCCGGCATCTTTGTAATTGTCATCGATAGCTCCGATATATTTTACCATATTCCCCTTTTTAGTCTTCTCCAAAATATACACATGCGGGGTTTTGGTAGCTCCATACTGTGGATAGATGTCTTGGCCTTTATCCATTAAATAAGGAAAGGTAAATCCCTTTGCTTTCGCCCTTGCTTTCATAGACTCCATATTGTCTCCAGGTTTAATATCCGTATCGTTCGGCATAATACCTATTACAGGGTAGCCTTTTTTAGCATATTTTTTATTTAATGCTTCTATTCTATCTTCATAAGCTACGGCATAAGGGCAGGTATTACATGTAAAAATGACAATAAAACCTTTGGCATCTTTGAAATCTGAAAGCGACACCATTTTGCCATCGATATTTTCTAAACTAAAGTCAGTAGCGATATCGCCAATCTTGTAACCATTGCCATCAGCTTTAATTGTAAAAGCTGATACAACGACCGCTACGACTAACACTGTAAGTAATTTTAAAGTTCTCATTGTTTTAAATTTTAGGATTTTTATTCTTTACTAAGTTGTTCTTTCTAATACTGAAAAATATTTAATTATTAAGTCAAAGATGGTTTCTATCCATCTGCCTTTCGAAGTCTCGTGCTGCGTACTGACAGAAAGCTTATGGGCTTAAAAATTGTTTTAATTCAGTTTCTAATTCTTCTAAGGTAAACGACCTTTCGTAAAACTGTCGCTTTTCGTTATTATAAATAATAGTTGCTGGTAAAGCACCCGTCCATGCTTCATTAATTGCTGGTATCCATCTGTTCTGGTCAACATCATCAAATGCTACAACTTCGGATTTTAAATTGTGTTTTTTAATAAATGGTTTGAGCTTAGAATCATAATTTCTAGGAAAATCCAAGCTTACTAATAACACCTCAACATTATTGCTTTCGTATTTCTCTTTAATTGCTTCAAAATAAGGCAATTCCTTTACGCAGGGTGCACACCATGTTGCCCAAAAATTCACAACATGAATCTTATTGTCTGTTTTATTGATCAGTGGTTCTAAACCATCATAGTCATAAATCCTTAAATCAATATCAGATTGTGCATTAGTAACTGTAGCATCTTCTTGGACAGCTGCCACGGACACATCAACAGTATTGGAGGTATCGTTTTTGCACGATAAAATACAGGTCATTAATACCAATAGTAATCGCTTCATGCCATAAAGGTATTAATCCATTTGTAGCCCATTTAATAATTAACAAAAAATTATATGAAACATCTAATCCATACAAGGGATAGCATGATGCCTTTATATTTTACCTAATTATAATCAGAAATTAAAAAAATAAATATTTCAGGCTAAAATGTTTGAAATTAAAAATTATCGTTTTTATATTTGACCTGTAAGATGAAAACAATAATAACACATACTTGGTGGTGGAATTTCTCAAACTCATGTTCGTGAAATAATCCTTGGTACGTATCATATAAAAAGAGGCTTGTCATTCACGACAAGCCTTTTTCATTGTTCTGAATCACTGTATTATGCACTACCCCTTTGAAGGCGTTGTGCGACGAAAAGGCAGTAGAAGTTAGTGGAAGTACGGTTTCAGAATTTTACTAATAGTTAAAAATAAATGCATAAATAAAAAGATATCATGCGCAACGCGCGGCATAACTATGAAAACATTTAGTCTATATACACATTACAAAAAGATATTAGCTGATACCATTACACCCGTTAGTATCTACCTCAAAATCAGAGACAAATTTCCAAACAGTATATTACTTGAAAGTAGTGATTACCATGCCAGTGATAATAGTTTTTCCTATATATGCTGTAACCCTATAGCTTCCATACAAGTTAAGGACGGTGTTATTTCTCAAAGCTATCCGGATGGCAGTTCTAAAAACAACTTCGTAGACACTGTAGGTGTTGTAGACGAAATTCATAAGTTTACACAACGTTTTAAGGTCGATTCCAACAACGACTTTAAGTTTATCAACAACGGGATCTTTGGCTATACAGCTTACGATGCGGTTAAATATTTTGAGGATATTGAGATTTCAAAAAAGGAAGAAGCCATAGATATCCCAGACATCTACTATGCTATTTACCAGAATATCATTGCCATTAACCATTTTAAAAACGAAGCTTATATTTTTGCACACTGTTTCGATACAGAGAATAATATAGACGCTATTCATCAACTCATTAAAACAAAACCATACGCCTCCTATAATTTTAGCGACGAAGGTGATATTACTTCTAACCTTACCGATGATGAGTACAAACAGCATGTTGAACTAGCAAAACAACACTGTGCCAGAGGAGATGTGTTTCAGTTAGTATTATCCAAACAATTTTCGCAACAATTTAGCGGCGATGAGTTTAATGTATACCGTGCCCTACGTAGTATCAATCCTTCACCTTACCTATTCTATTTTGATTATGGAAACTTCAAAATTTTTGGTAGTTCACCAGAAGCCCAATTGGTTGTAAAAGACGGTAAGGCTGAAATCCATCCCATTGCCGGAACGTTTAAACGTACGGGGAACGATCTTAAAGATGCCGAACTTGCCGAAAGACTCATCAATGACGATAAAGAAAATAGTGAGCATGTTATGCTCGTTGATTTAGCACGAAATGATTTAAGCCGCCATGGCAGCCATGTCACGGTAGAAAATTATAGAGAAGTACAATTTTTTTCTCACGTTATACATTTGGTAAGCAAAGTAACCGGAATTAAAAGCAAAGATGCAGATACCATGCAAGTGGTAGCAGACACCTTCCCTGCCGGTACTTTAAGTGGGGCTCCAAAACATATGGCCATGCAACTTATTGAAAGGTATGAAAAAACCAGTAGAGGCTTCTATGGAGGAGCCATTGGTTTTATGGATTTTAAAGGCAATTTTAACCATGCTATAATGATCAGAACATTTTTGAGCAAAAATCATAAACTGTTCTGGCAAGCAGGTGCCGGATTGGTTGCAAAGTCTAATCCAGAAAATGAATTACAAGAAGTATATAACAAGTTAGGGGCTTTAACCAAAGCTATAGAATTAGCCAAAGACATTTAATATGAAAAAGGTATTAGTCATAGATAATTACGACAGTTTCACTTATAATCTGGTGCATTATTTAGAAGATTTAAATTGTGAGGTTACTGTTAAAAGAAATGATAAATTGACGATTGAAGAAGTCGATGCTTTTGATAAGATCGTCCTATCGCCTGGCCCAGGAATTCCAGATGAAGCCGGACTTTTAAAAGCCATCATAGCCACCTATGCTCCTACAAAAAGCATTTTGGGAGTATGTTTGGGACAACAGGCTATTGGCGAAGTGTTTGGTGGGACTTTAGATAATTTAGAGCATGTGTATCATGGGGTGGCCACTAATGTGACCCTTTCTGTTGATGACGATTATCTGTTTGATGGCTTGGATAAAAGCTTCGAAGTTGGCCGTTATCATTCGTGGGTAGTAAGCAATGATTTACCAGATAGCTTAGAAGCGACCTCTTATGATGCTAATGGTCAAATTATGTCGCTTAGACATAAAGTCTATGATGTTAAAGGGGTACAATACCACCCTGAATCGGTTTTGACACCAAATGGTAAACAGATTTTGGAGAATTGGGTGAATAGTTAAGGATTGATATGAGACAAGAGTGTAACACCTGTCTACTGAACAGACAGGCTAGACTAGATAAAATAATAAAAATTAAATAGATTACTGCCTTGCGCCACCGCTATAGCTTTAGCGCACGCGGTCGCAGGAATGACAAATATGAAAGAACTACTCAACAGATTAATCAACCAAGAAAGTATCTCGAGCGAAGAAGCTAAAAATGTTTTGGTAAACATCTCAAATGGTGCTTATAATCAAAGCCAAATCGCATCTTTTTTAACAGTGTATATGATGCGTAATATTACCATTGAAGAACTTCGTGGATTTAGGGATGCGCTTTTAGAGCTTTGTATTCCAGTGGACCTGGAAGGCCACGACACCATTGATTTATGCGGTACCGGTGGTGATGGCAAAGACACGTTTAACATTTCGACATTGTCTTCATTCGTGGCGGCTGGCGCAGGTATCAAGGTCACTAAACATGGTAATTATGGGGTATCCTCAGCTTGTGGATCCTCCAATGTTATGGAAGAACTAGGCATTAAGTTTTCTAATGATATCGACTTCCTAAAACGTAGCATTGACGCAGCAGGAATTTGTGTTTTACATGCACCTCTGTTTCATCCTGCCATGAAAAATGTGGCACCCATTAGAAAAGCGCTAGGAGTCAAAACTTTTTTTAATATGCTCGGCCCCATGGTAAATCCTTCGTTTCCAAAAAATCAAATGGTTGGCGTTTTTAACCTAGAATTGTTACGATTGTACAGCTATCTCTATCAGGAAACCGATAAGAATTACGCTATAGTCCATGCATTAGATGGTTATGATGAGATCTCATTAACAGGTAAGACCAAAGTTATTTCTAACGCATCCGAAGTTTTATTTGCACCTCAGGATTTAGGTGTCGATCAAATTGAACAGTCAGAAATTTTTGGTGGTAACTCAGTACAACAAGCCGCGCGACTTTTTACAAAAATCATTAGTGGTAATGGTACTGAAGCACATAATAACGTCGTCTGTGCCAATGCCGGTTTGGCCATAGCAACGGTAAAGCAAATATCACACAAAGACGGTTTTGAATTAGCCAAGGCATCATTACTCGGTGGAAAAGCTAAAGAAAGTTTGAATAAATTGATCGAATTGAGCAAATGAACATTTTAGATAACATAGTAGCTGATAAACGCAAAGAAGTTGATTTGAGAAAATCATTGATTCCTATTAAACAATTAGAAGCTTCAGTACTGTTCGGTAGAAAAACACATTCATTAGCGGCTGCTTTAAGGTATAGTGATTCAGGAATTATTGCCGAGCATAAAAGACGGTCGCCTTCTAAATCGGTAATCAACCAGCGTCTAAATGTTCAAGATGTAGCTACAGGTTACCAATCAGCAGGAGTTTGTGGTATGTCCGTTTTAACTGATGGTAAGTATTTTGGAGGTTCGCTTGACGATCTATTTTTAGCAAGGGCAAGTTGTAAACTTCCACTTTTAAGAAAGGAATTTATCATAGATGAATACCAAATTATTGAAGCCAAAGCCTCAGGTGCAGACGTTATTTTACTGATTGCCGCTATTTTAAGTAAAGCGGAAATCAAAACATTTTCGGAATTGGCCAAAAGCTTACATCTCGACGTTTTGTTAGAAGTTCATAATGAAGAAGAATTACAAAAATCGATAATGCCGTCATTAGATATGCTCGGTGTTAATAATAGAAACCTGAAAACATTTGAAGTCAGTTTAGAGACGAGCAAAACATTAAGTGAACAGATCCCCGATGACTTTGTCAAAGTTTCTGAAAGTGGGATTAGTTCTGTAAATGCTATTAAAGAATTGCAACCCTATGGCTATAAAGGCTTCTTGATTGGTGAGAACTTTATGAAAACGGATGATCCAGGGAAAAGTGCTTTTGAATTTATAAGAGAATTGAATGAATAATGTCATGTCGAACACTTCGGCTATGCTCAGTGCAGGCCGTGAGACATCTCATAATGAGATTTACCTTTGCTGAACCTAAAGGTGTCTCAATCGCTTCGCTCATGTCGAAATGACAAATTATGAAACTGAAGATTTGCGGAATGAAATATAATACTACTGAAGTTGCAAAACTGCAACCCGACTATTTGGGCTTTATATTCTATGGTAAATCACCACGACATTTTGAGGGAGCTATCCCTAAACTACCTGAATCTATTAAAAAAGTAGGCGTTTTTGTAGATGAAAACATCGAAATCATTGTCAATCTTGTCGAAAAATACCAATTGGATGCTATACAGCTTCATGGACATGAATCACCAGAATATTGTGCCAAATTAATAGCACTATGTCATGTCGAGCAAAGCGAGATTTCTCATAACAGCATGCCCAAATCGCAAGGCGCATTTCGCAATGAGAACACCATTGAAATCATCAAAGTCTTTTCGATTAAAGACAAATTTGATTTTAGTGTATTAAAACCTTACGAAGACGTCGTCGATTATTTTTTGTTTGACACCAAAGGAGAGTTACCAGGAGGTAACGGTTACGCATTTAATTGGGATGTTTTGAAAGATTATCCATCGACCAAACCCTATTTTTTAAGCGGTGGTATTGGATTGGATGATATTGACAGTGTTTTGTCATTCCTGCGACCGCGTGCCGCCAATAGCTTTAGCGGTGGCGCAAGGCAGGCATCCAAATACTGCTATGCCATTGACGTGAACAGTAAATTTGAAATTGAACCAGGATTAAAACATATTGATGAATTAGAACAATTTAAAAATGAAATATGTCATGTCGAACGCATGTGAGACATCTCATAATGAGATTTAGTTTCGCTGAACCTAAAGGTGTCTCAATCGCTTCGCTCATGTCGAAATGACAAAAAACTATGAAACAGACATACAACATTAACAACAAAGGGTATTACGGAGAATTTGGAGGCGCCTTTATTCCAGAGATGCTCTATCCCAACGTAGAAGAACTTCGTCAAAACTATTTAAAGATCATGGCTGAGCCATCCTTTCAGGAGGAGTTTCACCAGCTTTTAAAGGACTATGTAGGCAGGCCTTCTCCGTTGTATTATGCTAAGCGCCTTTCAGAAAAATACAATACCAAGGTTTATCTAAAGCGTGAAGACCTCAACCATACTGGGGCGCATAAAGTCAATAATACTATTGGCCAAATCCTAATGGCAAAGCGTTTGGGTAAAAACAGAATTATTGCCGAAACTGGAGCGGGACAACATGGCGTCGCCACAGCTACAGTATGTGCTCTCATGGGCATTGAATGTGTCGTTTATATGGGCGAAATAGATATTGCACGCCAGGCCCCAAACGTAGCACGGATGAAAATGCTAGGAGCCGAAGTACGACCAGCATTATCCGGTAGCAGAACATTGAAAGATGCGACTAACGAAGCCATTAGGGATTGGATTAACAACCCTGTAGACACCCATTATATTATTGGTTCTGCAATTGGACCACATCCTTATCCAGATATGGTCACGCGATTTCAATCTGTCATTTCCGAAGAGATTGTATCGCAGCTCAAAGAAAAAGAAGGGCGTGACTATCCGGATTATGTGGTGGCCTGCATAGGTGGTGGTAGTAATGCAGCCGGAACCTACTACCATTTTTTAGATAACGAGAAGGTTGGTATCATCGCCGTAGAAGCTGCGGGAAAAGGTATTCATTCTGGCGAGAGTGCTGCAACTTCAGCCTTAGGAAAAGAAGGTATTATTCATGGTTGCAAGACTTTGCTTATGCAAACCGATGACGGTCAAATTACCGAACCTTATTCTATTTCAGCAGGATTAGACTATCCTGGAGTTGGTCCACTCCACTCACACCTCTATAAATCTGGTCGCGGTGAATTTTATTCGGCTACCGATGATGAGGCTATGACTGCTGGTTTAGAATTAGCGCAATTAGAGGGTATTATTCCTGCTATAGAAACCAGTCATGCTCTGGCTATTTTTGAACATAAAACCTTTCGACCAGATGATGTTGTTGTGATCAGTTTGTCTGGACGGGGCGATAAAGATTTACAGAACTATATTGATTATTTTAAATTATAACGTCATGCTGAACTTGTTTCAGCATCGCATTAGAAATGAAATACAGTTTTGTTTACATAATGACCAATACTTATCGAACAACCTTTTATATTGGTGTAACCACTAATTTGTCTAAACGCATATTTGAACATGCTGACGGCACCGGTTCTCAATTCACAAAAAAGTATAACCTTAAGGATTTGATTTATTTTGAAAAGTTCACGGACATGAATCAAGCTATAGACAGAGAAAAGCAATTAAAGAACTGGCATAAGGAATGGAAACTAAATCTAATAAAAGAAAAAAATCCTAAACTTGAAACACTAAAAATTATGTGACCCTGAAATAAATTCAGGGTGACGGCATTTAATAACATGAACAGAATACACCAAAAACTACAAGAAAACAAAAAATTGCTTTCTATATATTTTACAGCAGGTTATCCCGACCTTAATGATACTGTAAACATCATTAAAAATTTGGAAACCAGCGGTGTGGATATGATAGAAATAGGTTTACCCTTTAGTGATCCATTGGCGGACGGACCAACGATACAAGCTAGCTCTACAGCAGCGCTTAAAAACGGAATGACAACTGAGACACTATTTGAACAACTCAAAGATATTAGGGCTTCCGTCTCTATCCCATTAATCATTATGGGGTATTTTAATCCGGTGTTGCAATATGGCGTGGAGGCTTTTTGCAAAAAATGTCAAGAACTTGGAATTGACGGATTAATACTTCCTGATTTGCCAGTTGATGTCTATGATGAGCACTATAAAACTACCTTTGAAAAGTATGGCTTAATTAATGTGTTTTTAATTACACCGCAAACCTCAGAAGAACGCATTCGTTATATCGACTCTATTTCCAACGGATTCATCTATATGGTGAGTTCCGCAAGTACTACAGGAGCCAAAAGTGGTTTTGGAGATACCCAAACCGATTATTTTAAACGTATTGCTTCATTACACCTTAAGAATCCTCAAATTGTTGGTTTTGGAATATCGAATAATGAGACCTTTACTAAAGCCACGCAATATGCAAAAGGTGCCATTATTGGTAGTGCTTTTATAAAGCATTTGACCAATGAGGGTATTAATAGTATTGAAAGTTTTGTAAATAGAATTCTAAATTAAAACAGATTCCTACCTTAATTTATCTTAACACAGTAAGAAGGCAGGAAAGATAAAGCATATGCCACTTAACATAGTCCTCATAGAACCAGAAATACCTAACAACACAGGCAATATCGGGCGATTAGCCTTAGCCACAGGCTCAAGATTACATTTAGTAAAACCCTTTGGCTTTGAAATCGACGACAAACGACTAAAACGTGCTGGCTTGGACTATTGGCAACATATAGAGGTTATTTACTATGAATCTTCAGATGAATTCTTCTCAAAAAATGCCACTGCTAAAATGGTGTTCTTATCCAGTCACGGACACAAATCTCACTGGGACATCAAATATACTGATCATATGTTCCTGATCTTCGGTAAAGAATCCGTTGGATTGTCCAAACCACTAATCGAAAAACATCGAGAACAACTCTTTAAAATCCCCATGTTCAGCGCGCATATTAGGAGCCTAAATCTGGCCAATGCCGTAAGTGTTATTGTCTACGAAGGTTTACGTCAGCTTCGTTAATTTTATCACAAAAAAGATATTGCGATTAAACCCTTTTAAAGTAAGCCAGTCCTAATAGTGTTCATTAATAATTTGCTGAACTGTCAGGCCGAGCTTCCCTGTGCTGAGCGCAGTCGAAATACCGAGGTCTTATTTCAGTATCTAAACACATAAAAAATATGATTTCAAAAACATTAAAAGTGAGTTTATGCCTCGTTGCGTTAGGCGCAATTACATTGGTCAATGCCCAAGAAAGACGAGGAAAGAAAAGTGCAAGTCCAGAAAAAATATTTAAAAAACTAGATGCCAACGCAGATGGAGAATTATCTCTTGACGAGTTTAAGGATAATCGCAAACGGGAAGACATTAAAACTGAACTTATGGACGAACGCTTTAAAGAATTGGATGCGGATGCTAGCGGCGCTGTATCCTTTGAAGAATTTACTTCCAGAAAAGAACTATCGAAGGAAGAGCGCATCAAAAAGCGCTTTGAAACCATGGATGCCAATGGGAATGGTGTTATTGATATGACAGAATACACGGCATTTATTGAAGATACCGAAAAGCGCCGAAAAAAGCACAAACAGCGCAGACACAAAACAGACGATTAGTTATAAAAATCTTCTAGAAATTCTAGAGGATTTTTTTATTTCTAAATAAGGTCAAACGGATTTGGTTTTGTATCTTTTAAAAAAACAAAACCAACACTTGAAAAGCTCTAGAACTCTTAAAGTCTTATCCGAATATGGGCAACTAGCTTTCGGGATTGTTCTTGCTAGTATAGGACTAAAAGCCTTTTTACTACCCAATGGCTTTTTGGATGGCGGCGTTACGGGAATTGCTTTATTGGTTAGGACACAAGTTGACATCAACATTTCTTTTCTTCTCGTCTTGTTTAGTATTCCTTTTTTAATACTAGGTTATTTTACCGTCTCCAAACGAATTGTTATAAAATCAATCATTAGTATTCTAGGATTAGCTTTTTTTATCTATTATGAAAATTTTGATACCATAACCGACGATAAATTATTGATTTCCATTTTTGGAGGTTTATTTTTAGGAGCTGGTATTGGCATCTCTATTCGTAACGGATCGGTCTTGGATGGTTCTGAAATTCTTGGTGTATATCTCAATGATAAATTCGGAATAAGTATCGGGCAGATTATCCTAGTTTTTAATGTGATTTTATTCAGTATAACAGCTATGATATTATCCGTGGAAGTTGCACTCTACTCCATTCTCACCTATATCGTAACCGCTAAAGTCACGGACTTGATTATTGAAGGGTTCGAGGATTTTATTGGTGTTACTATTGTTTCAAAAAAATTCGAAAAAGTAGAAGATGCGATTACTAAAGAACTCGGTACGGGTATGACACTCTATAAAGGGACGCGAGGTATAGGAGGCTCTGGAAAAACAGAAGATATTGATATTATACACATTATTATCAACCGTATCGATATCAAAAAAATGTATCGCATTGTTAACAAAGTGGATCCGAAAGCGTTTATTGTAGAGTTCGATGTGAATACTGTAAAAGGTGGAGTGCTTCGCCATTATTTGGATAAGAAAAAGAATCGCAGGATTCCAAACTTATAAAAACTCACGGTACTGCATCACTCTGAAATCAAAGGTATTAAAGTTGGGGTTTTTGGCTTTTAGCTGCTTGTAAAGGGGCAATCGACTTATAGAGATATTGGCTGCTCCCGAACCTGAGGTTAGAGAAACGGTTTTGATGATTCTGATGTCATTCCGAAATGAGCTTTGCGATTGAGGAGTCTCACTTTTAGATGCTTCGCTTCGCTCTGAATGACTGTTTAGAGTAAATTGGTGAATTCTAGGCACTTCATTATTCACTAACTCCAGCTTTAAATCGTAATCCCTTAAGTGTCTCCTAAAAAAATATTCAGGCCCATTTTTACTGTTACCACCTGTAAATAAAATGGTATCTATATTCGGAAACTGCTTCAGGTAACCAACCACATTTCTTAGTTTTATGTTTTTCATCCCCAAATCTGAAGCATCAATCTTTTCGCGTTCGGCGCTTTCTACGATATCACAAACCCCTATCTGATGATCAATTAAAAATTGCTTTCGCTGATCGATGGCTTCCTGCGAATTGTCATAGCGTAGGTTAAGACTGTGGATCTTATCAATAAACAACCAGAGGGAATTGTAATAACTCCCATAACAGAAATCCACGTCCTTTTCCAAAAGTTCACCCGTTGAAAATCGAGGAGGTGGTAAAGTGCCGACAATTAACTTTTGTGTATCGGGTTGAATAAAGGGTTCGTAAGGATGTTTATGGAAAAACATTATAAAGATTTCAATAAACGCTCTACTTCGACAATGGTCGGTCTGTAGAGACGTCTGTTAGGTTTAGTCATGTGTTGAGACTCAGAAGAAATTTCCTCCAATAATTCGATCCCTTCAGAAGTTCTACCATTTTCTAGATAAAACTTAGCCAACTCTAAGCGCTCATGGTAATTAGAATAAGGTCGGTCTATTTGCTTCAATTGTATTTCCGCCTCTTGGACCTGCCCTAGTTCTTTTAAGGCTAAACCATAGCAAAACTGTTGTTTAGAGCCTACAAATTCAGATTTATCTACAATCTTTTTAGCTTGCCCTACAACAGCTTCGTAATCCTCAATTTGAAAATAACACAATACCAGTTGCTGTCTGGCGTATAAGTCATTTTGGTCTGTATCCTTTAATGTATGTTTGTAGTTCTTGATGGCATTTGGCATATCCCCATTTTCTACATAGGCCTCTGCAAGTGCCATTCTATTCGTATAAGAGTCTGAAAATTCTAATGCGCTTTCTAAATCCCGAATCTTCTTCGTAGGATTAATAATCGAGGTGATTTCACTTTGAATTTTCTCAGCATCCCTCCTATTATAAATATTGGTGATAAAATAAATGATGGGCCCAATAACAGGAATAAAGAATACTAAAAAGTACCAGTAATAAGGTTTTTTGTTTTTATAGATATGATAGAGACAGTACCCTTGAATAAAAAGTATTAAATAATAACGAAACATGGAAGATTGGTTAACTTTTTAAAGATAACAACTATCTTACAAAAACCAATTCTTTTTCAGAGGACAGCGCTTCACTATACCCATAACCTTCGTAGTTAAAACCTTTAATATCATCTAGGGTTTTAGCATCTGTATCTATGATATATCTCGTCATATAACCCCTTGCCAGTTTCGCAAAAGTCATGATGGTTTTATACTGCCCGTTTTTTAAATCTTTGAAATTGGCAGTGACCACGGGTACTTTTAGAGCTTTTGTATCTATCGTCTTAAAATACTCGTTACTAGCTAAATTTAGGAATAGCTCGTCATCTTCTAATTCGTCATTCAAGGATTGGGTTACTTTTTTCTTCCAGAATTCATAAAGGTTTTTGTTTTTGCCCACTGACATTCTGGTGCCCATTTCCAATCGGTAAGGTTGAATTAAATCCAAGGGCTTCAAAATGCCGTATAATCCCGAAATGATCCGTACTGTATCCTGGACTTTACCCAATTTCTCAACATCTATAGTGTAAGTATCAAGACCTCTGTACACATCACCACTAAACGCATATAAAGCTTGTCTTGCATTATCCGATGTGAATGGCAATTCCCATGTTTGATTACGCTCATAATTCAACTGACCAAGATTAGCTGAAATATTCATAAGCTTCGATAAGCTTTTGGCGGACTTCTTTCTCAATAGCTTATTTAAACGCTGTGCCTCAGTTAAAAAACAACCTTCAGTAGTTTTGGCCGTTGGCAATTCGCTTTCAAAATTTAAAGATTTCGCAGGTGATAATACGAGTTTCATAGTTGATTTCCCACAAAAGTAGGACTATAATTAGAGGTTAAACAACAGTTCTTTTTCAGTGTAAAAATACAACCTAATTGAAACAGTTTCAAATATCTTCAACAACTAATCTTGATAGTTGTATAATAATTGTCTATGTTTTAATCCTTCCCTTTTCAAAAGTAAAATTATAATCCCCCCTGATACTAAATTCTGAAGTAAAGGCCTCTTCATTTGTAGGATACCATTTCTTTTTTGCCTTATCAATGACAATAAAAAGACCGTCGTCATTTCCTAAAGCACAAAAACGTGAAAAGTCCCCATCAAAAATACGGATAGGTTTTATAGTATTGATACTGTTATAAATTGTTTCAATATCATTGGTAACTATTCCCAATTCACTAATAGACACGAGGCTCCGCGAAGAAAATCCCCCTTCTAAATCAGCGCTTATTGCTTCTCTGGCAATAAACTCCATGATGTTTCTATCAGCATCATAAAAATAAATTGATTTGGCTCTCCAGCTATCAAAATTAGCAATATAATTTTCACCTGATTGAATAAGAGCTGTACGCTTTTCTAGCCATATTTTAGCTTTAAGAATAGAACCGGCTGGAATGTTAAATGCCAAATGCGATGGCTTCATCATTTTTTTATATCGAAACGTTAAAACACTATAACCAACTTTAAAAGAAATTTCATTTGGCGAATCTAATAGTTGTTCTAAACCCAAAGTGCTTCTATAAAAAAATTTTTGTGCCTCTATTTGCGATGTGTATAATATGACTTCGTCTATTCTCATAACATTTATAATGTACAAAATTAGGCGACCTACACCAATTAATTATTTAGATTATAATTCTTTAGACCTATTTTAAATGCGTTGCATAGTCCCTCCATTTCTCTATACATTGCTGCATGTCCTCGGGTAACGCTGTAGTGAAACTCATCCATTGGCCCGTTGTGGGGTGCTCAAAACCCAAGGTTTTTGCATGTAAGGCTTGTCTTGGAAGTATCTTAAAACAATTTTCGACAAATTGTTTGTATTTCGAAAATGTTGTGCCCTTTAAGATCTTTTCACCGCCATAGCGCTCGTCATTAAACAAGGTATGTCCTATGTGTTTCATATGCACACGTATCTGATGCGTACGACCCGTTTCTAGTTTACAACTCACCAAAGTTACATACCCCAAACGTTCTAAGACTTTATAATGCGTTATGGCAGGTTTACCCTTATAGGTTTCGTCTCCTTCATAAACCGTATTCTGTAACCTGTTTTTAGGGTGTCTCCCTATATGACCTTCAATGGTTCCTTCATCATCATCAACATTACCCCAAACCAAGGCTACATATTCGCGTTCGCTTGTCTTTTCCGCAAATTGATTCGATAAATGAGCCATCGCTTTTTCGGTTTTGGCCACCACCAACAAACCACTGGTATCTTTATCTATACGATGTACCAAACCCGGTCGCTCACTTGAATTGTTCGGTAGGTTTTCAAAATGAAAAATGAGACCGTTAATTAAGGTTCCCGAATAATTACCATGACCTGGATGGACGACCATACCTGCTGGTTTATTAACCACCAAGACATCATCATCTTCATAAACGATATCAATGGGGATATCCTCGGCTACCAATAAATGCTCATGTGGCGGATGTTCAAACTTAACCCTGATATGGTCATTGGGTTTAACCTTGTAATTGGATTTTACAGGCTTACCATTAACGAAAATACTACCGTCCTTTGCTGCTTGTTGAATTTTATTTCGTGTCGCATTTTCAACAAAATTCATTAGGTATTTATCAATGCGTAAGGGTTGTTGGCCTTTTTCAACCTTAAACGCATAATGCTCGTAAAGCTCATTTTCTTCGGAGATATCTGGAGTATCAGCCATAGTCTAGCGATTTCCGTTACCCAAAACTAAATCAATAGTAGAGGTCAATGGTAGCAAGGTCCCTGGCGATAGGGTTTTGCCTTCATGCTTCATCCCCAACACCACATCCTTACCGATATTGTCGATATACGTGATTTTGCCAATTTTAAATTCCAATGCTTGTAACTGTGGTTTGGCCTGTCGAAACGTTCGCTTTAAGATATTGGGCACCTCAACCTTACGATAGCCAGATGGATTTAGAATTAAATAAATCTTACGATTTTCCTTGACCTGAGCACCGGCGATTGGATTTTGCTCAATAACGGAATACTTGGGATAATTCGGGTTGTAATTTGCTGAGTCTTGAAGTTGAAACTCCAAGTTATTATCTTCCAACTCTATTTTTACAGTCTCTAAAGATTTCCCCTTTAGATCCGGAACTGTGATAAACTCACCGTGATTGGTAGTAGCGTTTAGCCATCTTAAAACAATAAAACTGAGCACCACAATAGCCGTAATAGCCAATGCTAATTGTTTGAAAAACACTTTACTGGTTAAAAATTTAACTAAACTCATAGGTTGTTTATTGGTTGACAAATCTAAATAAATAATCTAACGTTATAAAATTAATATACGTATGTCCCTTAAGATTTAGATGGTAGCAGCGTGGATTAATAGCTATTGAAAATAGTCTCTAAAATGAGAACGTCTAAAAATAAATGATACTTTTACATTTAAGCATACGAAACAGAGCATGAAGAAAAACATCGCTATTATTATGGGAGGTTACTCTAGTGAATATGAGATTTCGCTAAAGAGCGGTAATGTCGTTTACCATACCTTAGACACAGAAAAATATCAGGCCTATCGCATTCATATTTTCAAACACAAATGGGTGTTCGTTAATGATGAAGGTGATGAATTCCCTATTGATAAAAATGATTTTTCTGTTCTAGTAGATGGTACTAAAGTCACTTTTGATTGTGTCTTTAATGCCATTCACGGTTCCCCAGGCGAAGATGGTTATATGCAAGCCTATTTTGCACTGTTGGATCTCCCACAAACGAGTTGCGCTATGTATCAGGCCGCTTTAACCTTTAATAAACGAGACCTATTGGCAACCCTAAAACCCTATGGTATAAAAACAGCCGAAAGCTACTATCTCAATCTCGGTGATAGCATCGATGAAGATGCTATTATAAACAGAGTCGGTTTGCCCTGTTTTGTTAAGGCTAATAAGGCCGGAAGTAGTTTCGGGATTACTAAGGCTTATAAAAAAGAAGACTTAAAACCGGCTATTGACCACGCCTTTAAAGAAGACAATGAAATCATCATCGAACAGTTTTTAGATGGTGTCGAAGTATCTGTAGGCGTGATTTCTTACAGAGGTGAAACCACTGTTCTCCCTATTACCGAAATCGTTTCTGAAAATGATTTTTTTGACTATGCCGCAAAATATGAAGGCAAATCTCAAGAAATTACACCAGCCCGAATTTCTAAAGATTATGAAGAAAAAACCCGAAAGGTCGCTAAACAGATCTATGATATCTTAGGCATGACTGGTTTTTCGAGAAGTGAGTTTATCTTTATGGATGATGAGCCTCATCTATTGGAAATGAATACGGTTCCTGGCTTAACCAAAGAAAGTATCTTACCGCAACAAGCTGCCGAAGCTGGCATTAGTATGCAAGACTTGTTTGATAATGCCATTGAAGAAGCCTTAAAAAATTGACGATTTGAGATTGACGATTTTTGATTTGTTATATTTGATAATTAATGCACATGATTGGTGATTCAAAAAATCAAAAACATCCAATGAAATGAAACGCGCCATATTTCCAGGGTCTTTCGATCCAATTACCAACGGACACTATGATATTATAAAACGTGGTGTAAAGCTATTTGATGAAGTTATAGTTGCTATTGGTATCAATGCGGATAAGAAGTATATGTTCTCTTTGGAAGAACGAAAGGCTTTTATCGAAAAAGCATTTGAAAACCAGCCTAAAGTTAAAGTCACAACTTATAAAGGCTTAACAGTAGATTATTGTAAGGAAATAGGAGCTAAGTTTATCTTAAGGGGGCTAAGAAATCCCGCCGACTTTGAGTTCGAAAAAGCCATAGCCCATACCAATCGAAAACTTTCAAAAATCGAAACCGTTTTCTTGCTAACTGCTGCTAAAACCTCCTACATTTCGTCATCTATAGTTCGAGATGTCATTAGAAATAATGGCGATTATACTGTTTTAGTTCCTGATAGCGTGCAAATTACTCCTAAATGATATTATTGCGTTTCGCTTTTTCTACAGCTTCTAACTTATTATGAACTTGTAGCTTGCGATATATATGTTCTATATGCTTTCTAATTGTACCCGTAGATAAGATGAGATTTTCCGCTACAGCGTTATAACTTAATCCCTTACTGAGTTGTTCTAACACCTCTACCTCTCTACTCGTCAATTTTATCTCCTCTTTCTCTTTTGTTTCTATAAATGGGTTCCGAAGTAATTTTAGTGTCTTAAGCGCAATAGAAGGGGTCATAGCGGCCCCACCATTTAAGGTTTCAGAAATACCCGAGTGCAAATCACCAGCATTAATTTCCTTTAATAAATAACCGTCCGCACCAGCTTTTATAGCATTAAATATGTTTTCATCATTGTCAAAGACAGTGAGCATTATAATCTTAATGTGAGGGTATTTTTGCTTTACCTTTTCCGTAGCATCAATACCATTCATTACAGGCATTTCAATATCCATCAATATTAAATCAATATTATGATTATCCTCCAACTGTACCAAGAGATCCTCCCCATGCATTGCGGTAAATTTTACACTTAAATTCTCAAAGAAGGAAAGCTTTTCTTCAACTGCCTTTATGAGAAATGTATTATCATCAACTATAGCTATTTTTGTCTTCATTTAATTATATTATTAATGTATCTGTTCATCTAAACACTTAATTCTATAATTGTCCCTTCATTTAAAACAGATTCAATTTTAAGATTACCATTAATTTCCGTAGTTCTTTTTTCCATATTAGACAATCCATTGCCTCTCTTAGTCTTATTTAAATCGAACCCTTTTCCATTATCGGAAATTCTAAAGACGTGATTAGAAACCATTTTATAAACTTCAACTTTTACTTCGGAAGCTTTCGCGTACTTTAAACTGTTGTGTATAGCTTCTTGAATAATTCTATGGATATTCATCCCTTCTACCGAAGTAAATTTTTTAGAGACATCCACATTGTCATTTACGGTAAAGCTAAACTGAATATTAGAATCGTATAGATGTGCCTTATCGATATAGTTTGAAATTCTTGTTTGTAAATCCTCAAAAGAAATCTCGCTTTTATTCATAGCCCAAATCGTATCTCTCAATTCGTATATAGTTCCAGATGTGAACTGGCTAATGGTGGCAAGCTTGGTGTTTAACTTTTTATCTTTAATGTCAAAAGCATATTTTAAGTTATCTAAAGAGGAAATAATAAATGTGAGTTGTGCTCCTATATTATCGTGCAAATCCCTACTTATTCGCAAACGTTGCTCTTGTAACTTGTTTTGCGTTTCAATTTTAAGCAGAGCATCTTTTAACTCATTTTCCTTTTGCAATTGCTGATTCTTTAGTCTTTGTTGATTATAAAACAGGTAACCTACCAAACCTAGAATCAATAGTAATCCCCCTAAACCAACAAGTTGAGAATTTCTTTTTTGAATCACTAAATCCTGTTCTGCTAAGGTGGCGCGTTGAATCAAAATCTGTTTTTCCTTTTTTTCGGTTTCATACTTTGTTTCCAATTCATTGACCTTGTTCTTGACTTCGGTTGAAGAAATAGAATCTGTTAAGTCAAAATAATCCTTATAATAATCTAAAGCCAATTTGTAACGGTTTTGGTCACTATTTAAAAGACTCATAATTAAACTGGCTTCTTTTTGTATATATAGATTCTTGGCTGTTTTGGCCATTTCATATCCTTTTAGCAGTTGTTCTTCTGCTAAGCCAAATTGTTTGTCATACCTATAGGCATCACCTAAGTTGATCCGAGACACCAACTCGCCATGGGTATCCCCTTTGTTTATGCTATTTTCTAATGACTTTTTTCCGTAATCTATTCCTTTTTTATAATTACCGAGCGTAGTTTCTATTAATGCTAGATTTACATAAGTATTATTACGTCCGTTGATATAATTTGACTCATTACTTAGTTGTAAGGCTTTTTCGTAGTAGTCCTTAGCTTTTAAAAGTCGCGTGGTGTCTTTTTTGGCGATGCCTATTTTTCTGAAAGTTCCCCCTAAATTCAAATAGGATCCAATAATATCTATTTTAGAGCCTTCTTCTTGTTTTATATCAAGGGATTTTAATAAATAGTCTTCCGATTTATCATAATCTTCGATGTCCCTATACAAAAGCCCAATATTGTTATAGCATTTTGCCAGCGCTAGTCTATCATTGAGCTGCTCCGCGATTTTTGCGGATTCTAAATACATTTCTAGAGCACCTTCGTAATCACCATTATACGAATCGCATAACGCCAGATTATTGTAACTCCTAGAAACCCCCTCTAAATCATCTGCTGCTTTCGCAATTTGCAACACCATTTCAAACTCTCTTCGAGCAGAAGTATAATCCGATTGATAAAAAAATAGGATGCCTCGGTTATTAAATAGAGAGGATTTTAAATCGTCGTGACTAGTCCTCGCCACAACCTTTGCAGCTTTATCATAGTATACTTGTGCAGAATCTAGCATGGATTTGTCAGAAAAGGCCAGTCCTAAACCTATTAAGGCCTTGGCTTGTAGTGTATCATTGTCAATACTTAAGGCTTGCAAGTTCACTCTTTTAAATATGGCTATTGAAGAGTCTAAATTGATAGACATAAAATGTCTTCCAATATCGTAATAGACAGAATATTTAATTAATGGATCTTTTTTCTTCAAATATACTTGGCGTAAACTGTCGATATGCTTTTGATTTTTAGATTGTGAGGCAGCAGATAGTGCAATGAAAATGACTATGGTTAGGATAATTAGCTTTTTCATATTAGAAAACAAAAAGAGCATCAGAAAATCTCTACATTTTACGGTAGAAAACATTACTGATGCTCCTTTAAGAAAATTGATTAATAGCATAATAATATATTACTAAATCTAAGTTTTTAACACTTTTTTTCGATAAATGGGCATTTTAAAAAGATTAAGCGCAATTAACCTATTCTAATCACGCCTAATCATAACAAATCTCAACAATAAGATTTAGTTGTTAAGATTATAAGCATATATAGTCTTATCATTTGGCTTGTAATATAAAAACCCACCAAATTCATCGACTTTATATACAGGCTTTTTGTCTTTTAGAACTATTTCTTTTTCCACTGCACCTGTATCTTTATTTAACTTTACTAGCCCTACACCCTCATCGAGCTTGGTTAAAATAAACTGTGCGTCTTGCGTAGCAGAAGTCGCTTTAAAGCGCTTAGCCATTTCATTAAATGAGGCTGTACCGATAGCCGAGAACATGTCTGCTGTTCGTTTCATTTGTGCACCATAGCTATTATATTGTCCCAAAGCATTTCTGTTTGCACCTGCCCTAAATGATGCATTTGCAGCCATCGTTGTAGAGGCTACCGCCATAGCTCCAGCGAGTATGGCTCCAAAGGCGCTCTTGCCAGGGGCTCTAAAATACTCATGCCATTTCGCTTCCCCATCCCAATCCAAAGACATCATATTTTGATCAGAGGTCAATAAAATACCACCATCTCTTACTTCTATTTTTGTAGGATCTTCTTTTCCATCAAACTCAGCTTCGGTTAAAATTTCTGAAGTTCCAGAAGCTGCATTAATACTAAACAACTTCTCGTCCGCGGCTATAAGGTACCTGTTATTCTTTCCATCGAAATCAGAACTTACTACATCAGCCCTCTTAAACTTAAGTGGCTTTGCCCAAACTTGTTCTCCAGTTTGTAGATTAACAATATTGGCATCTTCTGAGGTAATATATATTAGCCCTTGCGGCGTCTCAGCCATGGTTAAGATATTTTCACCAGTTTTTAAAGGTTTCTTAAATAATGTTTTGCCATCATAGGAAATCTTATTGATTCCGCCTTCCTTAATGCCAAATAAAATACCATCTTCCATAATATAAAAATGCTGAACATAGCCTTTGGTTTTAGGCGCTTTTTCCCAGAGATCAGATCCATCATGTATACTAAGTAAAGTTATTTTAGATTCTGCCTTAGCAGCTGTTAATTTCCCTAGACCCTTTTTACCTGAATTTGCAACATCACTTACCACAGCAAGGCCTTGTGATAAGATTTGAAAATTAGAAACATTTCCTTTTACCTTGCGTTCATCAGCCCAAGCAGAAGTCCCGCTACTATTTATCTTATAAATCTTAGTGTTCTTCTTATTACTGGTCGAAGCAAAAGCATAAATGTCTTTCTCGTCCTCGCTCGCAACCATCCAACCGACCTGCTTGATTTCGTTTTCCCATAGTACATTTCCAGAATTCATATCGACTTTTATTAGACCTTTAGTCGTTGGAATAATAACTCCATCTGATAGTACTAGCGGAACTCCCATGGCTTGTCTAGAGCCTTTAAACTTATAGAAACTTATCTGTTTTCCGGTGTCCAGATCATAAATGGCCACAGCTTGCGCATATTTTTCCTTAGCCTTTCTTTGACCACTTACTATGAGTTTATTTTCTGGCATCAAAACTTCAGACATACCAATGGCTTTCCATCCATTTTTTTCAGTACTAAAAAGAACATTCCCAGACATGTAGTCTATAACAGCACTCTTGGTCTGCAACCCGCCAAAACCTGTTTGTCCAACCACGACGTATGGAGACAAGGGTACAAATTTTAGCTCTTCAGGTTTTACACGTCCATATTCAGTGAAATTAAATAATACATCTGCTTTACCTGGCTTAATTCCGACCAAACCGTCGTTTGTAGCCACTACCATTGTCCCTCCTTGAGTGATGGTCATGTCATTGATCTTAGCGCCCATTTGATAACTCTGATCTGGCGCTTCAGCTTTTTGCGCATTTAGTGTAGTTACATTCAAAAAGAATGCAACTATCACTAAAGCTCTGATTTGAATTAATAGCGATTTCATATGGATTAATTAATAGGTTAAGAAATCTGCTTGCTCAAATCAAAAGACCCTTCGGTAATCGTCCTAAGCGACTGATCGCCGTTAACATTTTTACCAGTAAAATCAAATGTCCCTATGACCTTGGTATCTGTCTCTTCGGAGATATTGATTTCCCCAACCTGAGTATCATCGTAAGGTGCTTGCCATATTTCTGTGGTAGAGTTTTGGGGATTATTAATATCAACATCCGTCTCGGTGTAAGAGGCACTGTTAAAAATATTTGCTCCACCTCCAATAGGATAGGTTCCAGGGCCAGAATAACCCACAATAGTTATCGCAAAGGCATTACCATCACTACTAGAAGCTATAATGATAAGGTTCTGTCCGTTATTTGCCACGGTAGCAGAAGAAGAAATATCCAAAGACTGGAAATTTTGACCGTTTATCTTGGCCACTAAAGTCCCAGATGGTGCATTGCCAGGGCCGCCACCATCATCGTCACTTTTGCATGATGTCAATGCTATTATCGATGTCAACGTAAATAATAACAGGACGTTTTTAAAAATTCTCATTGTTGAAATAATTTATTGGTTAATACTGAGACAAATCTCAACAATAAGACCAAGGCAAAACATACGATGAATTGCGTATATTTTTATAACCAATTTATTTTCAAGTACTTAATCGAAAAATCATACGTAATTCGTAGGCATAATCGTAACAAAACATTGAATTTTATGACCTATTAATACCATAATGTTCCTTTTTTTATGCATCTCCCATTTACATTTCTACTCTTTAAAATGAAGCTAGTTCAGCCTTCGAAAGACACTATTTTAGATTGGATGCATTCTGGTGCTATACATAAACTAGAATATGCACTCAAAAAAGGCAACTATAGGACACGTTAATTAGCAGCAGAGGCCTTGGAACAAGTCGGCCAAGCCTCATCTGTCCCAATTTTGTTAGGGGCTATTGATGACAACATTCATAAGGTTTCCATTGCGGCATTAAATGCTTTAGAAGCTATTGGATACGATGAGGAATTAATAATTTCAATCACTAGGAAGCGTTTCCATTGGGTAGAAAAAATTTGCAGTAAGGAGGCAAAACAGAAAGAAAAGACCGAAAAGAAGTACAACATCTATCGCTGGGAACGGAGCAGTAAAAAAAGTTTCGAAATGGTAAAAGAACGCTTAAAACGTCCCATCCGGTAATTATACCTACTTGTCAAAAGTAATATTGGGATGCGCTTTTTCTAAGGCTTTAATATCTAACTGAAGTTGATTCAAAAACGCCAGATGTTTTTCAGACTTAGGATTAAATGGACGATGGGCCTTTTTAGATTGAATGCTGGCAACAGCATCCATAATTTCTAAGGCCTCTTCCATTAACCACACCGTTTTGAATTTTCCCCATATATAATCAATGGCCAAAGCATTAGGGTGAAGCATATCGGTATTATAAAAACGATAGTCTCTTAGCTCGTCCATCATTATTTCATAAGAAGGAAAATAATACAAGTGTTGCCTTGGGTCAACCACGTCATGAACCGCAGCTATTAAATGTGATTTGCTTCTTGTGTTCTCTATAAATCCATCTTTTAGATGCCGAACCGGTGACACGGTGAATATAAAATTTACTTTGGGGTTGACACCTCTAATTAAAGCAACCATGGCTTCAAGTGATTGAGAAATAGCGTTTACGGACAAGAGTTCTTTTAGAAACTGCTTTTGGGGAACTTTATGACAATTGGCAACGATGCGGTCAGAAGCGATATGTCGATATACCCAACTAGTTCCTAAAGTAACGATGACATGGGTCGCACTTTTTAGTTGCTGTAGCGTATTATCTAATTGCCCATTTAAGATATTTATCAAATCATCTTGGGCGACCCTATTCCATGTGGAATGCGCATCCAAACAGCTCCATTGTTCATTGTGAAAAATGAGTTCATCACCCAAATAATAATCCGAATTGATGGCTCTTGTAACAAGACGTTCTATAGCCAAAGGATGAAATAGAATTCCGAATGGGTTGATCGCAGTCTGAAACTTGTAATACTCAAATTTGGATCCCATATTTTCAGAAAAACAAGACCCCAATAACACCACTTTTGAGTTATAATCAAGCTGACTTAACTTTTGGGGGTTTAGTGGTATCTGAGTTTGAAGTTTCATCGCCTTATGGAGTATATTAGAACAGTTTGAATATTACACTATCCTTTATTCTTTTGTCGCTCTAGCTTTTTTAATTCCCTTTCTTTCTTTTTTTCCTCTAATCGAATTTTTTCTTTCTCAATTCTATTTTCTAAGGTTTCTATTTTAGTATTTGAAACATTTAATTTATTGGTAACTCGCTCAATCTTAATGCTTGTCCTAGCCATAGAGCGATGTAATCGATCAATGCTTTTTTGATGCTTTTTATCCGATTTTCCACTGTTGCTTTCAATCTCCACAATCTTATCACTTAAATCCGATAAGGTGGTATTCAACCGTTTCATCTTATATTCGAGTCTTGCTTTTTTAGTTTGCTCTCTATACAAGGCTTGCTCATCAGTTTCAATACTATTCATCATCCACATCATCTGCTGGTCATGATGCCATTGTAAATTGTTCTGATTGTCGAGCATTCGGCTATTAATTTCACTTTGGGAAGGCGGAGTGGGAAATTTTTGTGCTAGCAAAACAGCTGGAAAACACCCTACAATGAGAAAAAAAGCCCTTGTTTTCATGGTAATCGCGATTAAATGTAATCTCTGGCTTTTTCCAAGGCTTCATCTATCCCTGATGGATTTTTACCACCTGCTGTCGCAAAGAAAGGTTGGCCACCACCACCACCTTGAATGTATTTACCAAGTTCTCTCACGATTTGCCCTGCATTCAAATCCTTTTCAGCAACAAGTTGCTTTGAAATATAACACGACAAAATCGCCTTACCATTAGTATTAGCTCCGAATAAGGCAAACAAGTTATTCACTTCACCACCCAATTCAAAACACAAATCCTTAATACCTGCAGCATCTAAGTCTACTTTCTTTGCTATAAAATTGACACCATTAACTTCATCAATTTCATTCTTCAATTCGCCTTTTACATTTTTAGCTTTATCCTTAAGCAGATGCTCAATCTGTTTTTTAAGGTCGGCGTTTTCATCCTGCAAAGCCTTAACCGCTTTTACAGGTTCTTTGGTATTATTGAGCAAGTCCCTGATCTCAAAATAGGCTCTATTATTTTCAAAATAGAAATCCTTTACCGCGTCGTAAGTAATCGCTTCTATTCGTCTAATCCCAGCCGCAGTAGCACCTTCGGACACAATCTTAAAATGCCATATATCTGCTGTGTTCTTGACATGTGTACCCCCGCAAAGTTCAATGGATTTACCAAAGCGGATAGTTCTTACCGTATCTCCGTATTTCTCGCCAAATAAAGACATGGCACCATCTGCTATGGCTTGGGTTTTCGGTACGCTTCGTTGCTCTTCAAGGGGCAACTTGCCATCAATCCTTGCATTGACAAAATTTTCCACATCCCTAAGTTCTTCAACCGTCAGTTTAGAAAAATGGGAAAAATCAAAACGCAGATGTTTAGAATGTACAGCAGAGCCTTTTTGCTCAACATGTGTTCCCAAGACCTCGCGCAATGCTTGATGTAAAAGGTGTGTAGCTGTATGGTTACATTCGGTTCTAAAGCGTTGTTTGGCATCAACAACCGCCTTAAAATTGTCGTTAAGTCGTTTGGGTAGGTCTTTGGTTAAATGGATAATCACATTATTCTCCTTCTTCGTATCCAAAATATAGAGCACATCTCCATTAGTATCTTGCAAATAGCCTTTATCACCAACTTGACCTCCACCTTCCGCATAAAAGGGTGTTAAATTAAAAACTAATTGGTACATCTCACCCTCTTTTTTAGTACTCACCTTTCTATAGCGTACTATCCTAACATCAGCCTCAAGTGCATCGTAACCGATAAATTCTTGTTCCTCATCATCCAATAAAACGGTCCAATCATCTAATTTCAATTCCGACGCTTCCCGACCACGTCCCTGCTGCTCCTTTAATTTCCGTTCAAATTCTCCAGTATTATAGGTATAGCCTTGTTCTCTTAGAATGAGTTCTGTTAGATCCTCCGGAAACCCATAAGTATCTTTCAATTCAAACACCTTTGATCCCGATATTTCCTTTGACTCAGCATTTTCAACAATGCGATTCAACAATACCAAGCCTTGTTCTAACTTTCTTAAAAAGGATTGTTCCTCCTCTTTAATCACATTCTCAATAAGTTGCTTTTGGGTCTTAAGTTCGGGAAAGGCATTCCCCATCTTTTTGGTCAAAACATCAACCAAACGATAGATAAAAGGATCCTTTTTATTTAGAAACGTAAAGCCATAACGTACCGCACGTCGTAAAATTCGTCTAATCACATAGCCTCTGGTGGTATTGCTAGGTAATTGCCCATCTGCAATAGAAAATGCTACGGCTCTCACATGGTCAGCAATCACCCTAATGGCCACATCAATCTTTTCATCTTTACCGTAATCGGTATTGGTTATCGCTTCAATCTCTCTGATTATTGGTGTAAACACATCAGTATCATAATTAGAGGTGACGCCCTGTAGCACCATACAAAGACGTTCAAAGCCCATACCTGTATCGATATGCTTATTGGGAAGGTTTTCTAAGGATTTATCTGCCCTTCTATTGTATTGCATAAAGACCAAATTCCAGATTTCCACCACTTGGGGATGATCCTTGTTGACCAAGTCTTTACCATCTATCTTTGCTTTTTCTTCAGCCGAGCGGATATCCACATGAATCTCACTACAGGGGCCACAAGGTCCTTGTTCTCCCATTTCCCAAAAGTTATCCTTCTTGTTGCCCATAAGAATACGGTCTTCTGGAATAATGGTTTTCCAAAGCTCATAAGCTTCTTGATCCATAGGGAGCTTATCGGCATCATCACTGCCCTCAAAAACGGTGACATATAAGATATCCTTGTCAATACCATAAACTTCGGTGAGCAACTCCCAAGCCCAAGCAATGGCTTCTTTCTTAAAATAATCCCCAAAACTCCAATTGCCCAACATCTCGAATAAGGTATGGTGATAAGTATCATAACCGACTTCTTCAAGATCATTGTGTTTCCCAGAGACCCGTAAACACTTTTGCGTATCGGCAATACGATTGCTTTTTGGCGTATTATTTCCCAAAAAATACTCTTTAAAAGGCGCCATCCCAGAGTTCACAAACATCAAGGTTGGATCATCCTTTGTGACCATAGGTGCAGAAGGAACGATGAGATGGGATTTTGATTTAAAAAACTCTAGAAACTTAGTTCGAATGTCTTGAGACGTCATATACTTAAATTATAGCCAGTATCGTTAATATTACCACATTTGCAAAACAATCTTTATATTTGGAAAATTCAGCAATTCATATGGTGCATATGTCCTGCAAAAATAGTATAAATTAGAACATGGCTAAGGTAAAATATTATTATGACGCCGATACGTTGTCTTACCGTAAAATAGAGCGTAAAAAATCAACGGCTTTTAAATATGCCGCCGTTTTTCTTTTGGCCGCAGGATTATTCGGTTTTTTATCTTTTGCCATAATCAGTAGCTATATAAAATCCCCAAAAGAACGCCAGTTAGCTAGAGAACTACAGAATATGCAATTGCAGTACGAGCTGCTTAACAAACGTATGGACGATGCCATTGCAGCCCTAGAAAATGTAGAAGAACGCGATAATGCTATCTATAGACTATACTTCGAAGCCAATCCGATTCCAGAAGAACAACGACGCGCTGGTTTTGGGGGTATTAATCGATATAAAAAGTTTGAAGGTTTCGATAATTCACAATTAATTGGCGAGAGTAATAAACGCTTAGATGTTCTTGAAAAAGCCATCGTCGTGCAGTCAAAATCACTGGATGAAATAGCCAAGTTAGCAGAGGATAAAGAAAAGTTTTTGGAAGCCATACCAGCAATACAACCGGTAAATAACGAGAATTTAACACGAATGGCTTCGGGTTATGGTTTTAGAACAGACCCCTTTACCAAGGCTAGAAAATTTCATTTTGGTATGGACTTTACCGCCCCTCGAGGCACACCGGTTTACGCTACCGGAAATGGTATCGTAAGACGTGCTGACAATAGATCCTCGGGCTATGGAAAACACATACGAATCGATCACGGGTATGGTTATATGACCCTATATGCCCATTTATATAAATATAATGTACGTGTCAACCAACGTGTAAAACGCGGTGATTTAATTGGCTATGTGGGCAGTACTGGACGGTCCGAAGCACCACATCTGCATTATGAAGTCCATAAGGACGGACAGCGTGTTAACCCTATCAATTTCTACTATGGTAACCTCTCTGCTACGGAGTTTAATGAATTGCTAAGAAAAGCATCTTTAGAAAACCAATCTCTCGATTAATATGCATATTGAATTACCAGAAAAACGCTATTACGGTATTGGTGAAGTCGCCAAGGCCTTTAACGTTAATGCCTCACTAATTCGTTTTTGGGAAAAAGAATTTGATATTATTAAGCCTAAGAAAAATGCTAAAGGCAATAGGAAATTTACACCTGAAGATATCAAAAACCTAAAATTCATTTACCATCTGGTAAAGGAACGAGGCTTTACCTTAGAAGGTGCCAAAATTCACTTGAAGGAAGAAAAGAAAAAGTCTTTAGAAAAATACGAGATCATAGAAAAGCTAGAACGCATTAAAGCCCAACTCATTAAAATAAAAACACAACTTTAAAACTTATAAATCATGAAAAAATGGTTAGTCCCACTGATTATCATTGCTATTGTAGGAATTGGTCTTTATCAATGGGCAGTTGGAATCAATAATACATCAGTAGAATTAGAAGCTAATGCCAAAACAGCTTGGTCAAATGTTGAAAGTACTTACCAAAGACGTAGTGATTTATATTCTACTGTAGTAAAAACTGTTCAAGGGGCGGCCGATTTTGAAAGAAAAACATTGAATGAGGTTATAGAAGCGCGCTCTAAGGCGACCTCTATAAATGTTGATGTTAGTGATTTAACTCCAGAGAATTTAGAAAAATTTCAACAAGCTCAAAGTCAATTAAAAGGATCATTCAGTAGACTCATTGCCACCTTTGAACGTTATCCAGATTTAAAAGCGACCCAACAATTCAGAGACTTTCAAGCTCAACAAGAAGGTACCGAAAACCGAATCAATATTGCTCGAGATCGCTATAATGAAGCGGTAAATAAGTATGATATTTACACCACTAAATTCCCAAATAAGATATTAGCTGGAATGTTTGGCTTCAAGGAGATGGCAAGGTTTAAAGCAGAGCCTGGTGCTGAAAAAGTACCTGATATACAATTCGAAAACAACTAAAAATTAGTCATGCCATACATTGAAGATTTCCTTAGCGCTCGTGAAGAAGAGGAAATCATTGAAGCTATTCGTTTAGCGGAAGGTGAAACCTCAGGTGAGATTCGTGTGCATATAGAGCAAAAATGTGATATTGATGTCTATGAACGTGCGCTGGAGGTGTTCCATTTACTAAAAATGGACAACACCATTCAACAAAATGGTGTGCTTATCTATGTCGCTGTTGACAATAAAGCTTTTGTCATTTTTGGAGACCAAGGCATCAACAATATTGTTGGAGCCGATTTCTGGAACACGACACGAGATCAAATAGCAATGCAATTCAAATCGGGCAACTTTAAACAAGGGCTTATCGACGGTATTTCAGAAGCCGGTAAAGTACTCTCGGTACATTTCCCATGGGAGCATGGTGATAGCAATGAGTTAGACAATGCCATATCTAAAGGTTAATGCAGTATCTAAAACACATAGCTACTATGTTAGTATTTGTCATTTACATGGCAAGTACTTCTATTGTTATTGCACAATATAAGATACCTCCTAAACCAAAAGATACAAAACAGCACTTTGTCTACGATTATATCAATCTATTAACCAAAAGAGATAATACCAATCTCAACATTAAATTAAGGAGATATGCTGATACCACTTCGACTCAAATTGTTGTAGCTATTATAGGTTCCACTGAAGGTGAATACATCAATTATCTTGGAGCACAGTGGGGTGAAGTCTGGGGCATTGGACAAGAAAATGAAGACAACGGTATCCTAATTTTGTTAGCTAAAGATGATCGAAAGATTGGCATTAATACAGGCAAAGGAGTAGAACATTTACTTACTGATGCTATAAGCAAGCGCATTATTGATAGAGATATCGTTCCCTACTTTAAACGCAACGATTATTACGGTGGGCTAGATCGTGCTACCGATGTCATTTTTGAAGTCATGAATGGGGAGTACCAAGGCTCGAGAAAAACAAACAGCAACGAATTCCCTTTTATTGTGTTCATCATACTCTTTATTGTATTCGTCATATTTATCATCGCTATTTCCAAAAGTCGTGGTGGTGGTCGAGGCGGAGGAAATCGTGGCAACAGAAACGATGATGCGAAAAGTATTCTCGAAGCTATCATACTCAGTAATATGGGTCGTGGTAGTTACCGTAGAGGCTCATCTGGTGGTTTTGGTGGCTGGGGTAGTAGCTCTGGAGGAGGAAGCTTCGGCGGCGGTGGTTTTGGCGGTGGCTTTGGTGGTGGAAGTTTTGGTGGTGGTGGTGCCTCAGGAGGTTGGTAGATTAAGGCAACAATCATTTTAGGTTTCTTGTTCACCAAAAATAGATTCTCAAAATGTGCTTTTAAATAAAAGCCTCCCTATCCTTACAGTAGGGAGGCTAACATCGCTGCTGGTTCTTTACCCCTTTAACTTCGCAGCAGCTCTGTCTTGCTATTAACCTAAACTTCTCTATTTAATGGCTTATACATATTCTTGTTTTAATTTATTTTGGTTATCCAAAGGGCACGATTGGGAACGACTACTATTAATCCATTTAAGGAGACTATCATGCGCCTCTGGAACAACCATTTACATTTAAAGAAGAACCATTTTATGAACCTATGGTGCATTATGGTCACGTTTTCTATTATTAATTCAATATCACTTTTTGTGCCTGTCTTCCGTTTTTATTTTTTAACTCTACAATGTAAACCCCATCGTTCATCGTACTCACATCTACATGCTGTACCATGGTCCGGTTTTCTAATGGCGTCGCCAATACCATTCGCCCCTGCAGATCATAGAGCCTGAAGGTCGTCGTTTCCGATAGCCATCCATGCACCACAATGGTGTGTTCCTGTAGGTTGGAATATAGCGCTATACGGTCCTCTTCATTAACACCTATACCAAGTGTACCCACCCCAGCTCCTGAACAATCATAAGTATCATCAGTGATCTGTGTCCCAGGGGTACTGGTACAGTCTGCAATACTCGTACCACCGCAGGCCGTAAAGAACTGGTCCTGGAATACTCCATCGCTGTAGAAGCAGATATCGGCATCCTCGCTAACGTCAGTATAGCGGATCTTGATATGGAATAGGACCTTTGGTGTCGTTGTAATCTGAAGTTCCGGTGCCGTCTCCAAACCGACCAAAGCAATGTTCTGCTGGAAAGATAGGGACACTCTTGAGCTCGTATTGTCGTTCTGTATAAAATCCTTGTACGCCGGGGAGAACATCCCAAAAGAGTAACCTAATATTGAACCATCCGGTTGGCTATATGCTATGTTGCCATTGTCCGATACATTCCCACCAAAGGCCGCTGTGCTGTAATCGATGTATACCTGTCCCGAGCCCACATAAAAATCCGTAGTGCTCGATATCATGATATCGGCTTCATAAAAATCATTAACGCCATCATTGGTAATCTGAGCATTAGCAAAGGCCAAGGCTACATTGTTTGACAATAATTCAGAGGACATAGTTCTACTGAACTGCTCCCCTCGGCCAATGTTTGGATTGATCAGTGTGTTGACGTCCGTGTTCTGGACTTGGGTATTCACATCCATATCGGCTGTAGCATAGCCCGAACCACCGATCAGTTGAATCACGGCATTCGCATCCGTATTCTGAATTTGGGCATTACCATCATAATCGCCCGTATACATCCCATATAAGCCATTGGCCAGTAGTACCAGCGCATTGGTACCATAGGGCGTTGTACTGCCATCGGCGAAGTTGGCCGTTGTGCTGGTTGAAGATAAGGACACGGCGGCATTGCTCATAATGCCCAAGTGGTTGCGGTGTTTGATGGCCACATAGTAGTTCCCCGAGGATTGATAGAATACCAATGATGATGTGCCATCTATATCAACAATATCCCCATCGCGTTGCAACAAAGCGGACCTCTCATTTTTTATCGTCGTATTCGAGCTGCCGTCCCGTAACTCTACCCATATCCAATCTACAATGGCATTAGCTCCCGTAACCGTAAGCACGGAAGCGTCGATAGTGCGTCCGTCACCATAGGGTGATTCTAAAGGAATGTGATTGCCGGTGCGAAGATTATCACGCATCAAGGTCCCTTCGCCCGTAATGGGGTTCAAGGCAGCACCTTGCAGGTACGTCTTTGGTGCCAAGCTCACATAACAGTCCGTGGCCTCGCCGCCATCAGTCATCTGCCAATTGTATGGACTACTGGTCAAAACCTGGCGCGCCGCTCCAGCCAAACAGTATTGGCTGCTGCCCCCTTCGAAACCTATTCCGGAAGGGATGTCATCGTCGCCATCGCCTGGAGAACCACTGCTGTCCGTGCTCCAACCGATCAAGGTGGCATCATAATTGGCAACCGATAGTCCCGATGACCTAAACATGTAGTCCATTCCTGCATCGGTAAAACCTGGATCAAAGAGACTTCCAATATCCCAATCGCTTAGATTTTGGTCAAAACTGACTGCGCCTTCAAACATACTATTCATATATTCCACGTTGCTTACATCCCAGTTGGAGATATCCTGATTGAAAAAGCTATAGGCAAACATAAAACTCATTTGCGTGACTTGGCTCACATTCCAGTTGGAGAGGTCTTGGTTGAAGGAAGTTGCATTGGAGAACATATTACTAGTAACCCTTACATTGCTCATATCCCAATTGGAGAGCGGCTGGTTGAAGGCTGTTGCTCCGGAGAACATATTCCTAGTATCCGTTACACTGCTCACGTTCCATCCGGATAGTGGCTGGTTGAAGGCTGTTGCTCCAGAGAACACACCCCTCATATCCGTTACACTGCTCACGTTCCATCCAGATAGTGGCTGGTTGAAGGCTGTTGCTCCGGCGAACATAGCTCCCATATCGGTTACATTGCCCATATTCCAGTTAGAGAGCGGCTGGTTGAAGGCCGCTGCACTGGAGAACATACCTCCCATATTGGTTACACTGCTCACATTCCAATTGGAGAGCGGCTGGTTGAAGACTGTTGCTCCAGCGAACATACCTCCCATATCGGTTACATTGCCTACATTCCAGTTGGAGAGCGGCTGGTTGAAGGCCGCTGCACTGGAGAACACACCGCCCATATTGGTTACACTGCTCACATTCCAATTGGAGAGCGGCTGGTTGAAGACTGTTGCTCCAGCGAACATTTGCGTCATAGTGGTTACATTGCTCACATTCCAATTGGAGAGCGGCTGGTTGTAGGCTGTCGCACCAAAGAACATCTGACTCATGTCCTCTACATTACTAACGTCCCATCCGGATAGGGTCTGGTTGAATGCCGTTGCTCCGGCGAACATAAACTTTGTGCTGGTTACGGCTGACAGGTCTGGCGCATCTGTTGCCGTGATGCTAAGGTTAATACAGCCTGCGAGTGCACCTTCCATGGAGGTCCACGGATTGTCTCCCCATTGCACCACCTCCAAAAGCTTAGGGGGATCCACACCGCCGAAGATCTTTATAAAATTAATGCGAGGGAAGGTTTCATCAATGGAAACCTCATACGTGCCTGCGGTGGCATAAGTATGTGTTGCATCTCCGGTTTGGTCAAAAGAAACATGGCCATCGCCCCAATCTACCGTATAGTCGTAAGTCTCCCCTGAAGCTGTGGGGATGGTGATGCTTAGATCGTCTGCCGGCACCTCCCATTTGGTGATAAAGGGATCGCAACCCACGCCGCTATCGGAAATGGTCCATCCAGCGGTAACCAAAGCAGCACGTGCCTGTCCGCCAAAACAATACTCACTGTTACCTCCATTAAACGCTACATTGGAAGGGACTTGGGTCTCTGAGCTATCCAAGGTATTCCAGCCTATCAATAGCTTATCATAGTGCTCCTGGGAAAGTGTTGCCCCAGTAAACATGTTTGCTGCCGTGGTTAGACTGGAGATGTCCCAAGCCGAGAGGTCTTGATCAAAGTTCACGGCATTTTGGAACATTCGGTCCATATCAGTAACCTTAGCGACGTTCCAACTCGAAATATCTTGATTAAACGCCATATCCGCATCGAGCGGCGCAACGTTATAGAACATCGCAGACATATCGGTGACTTCAGCAGTATTCCAATTTGAAATATCCTGATTGAACGCTGGGGCGGTAAGGAACATCCTATGCATGTCAGTAACATTAGCGGTATTCCAATTGGAGATGTTTCCGTTAAAGCTTGCGGCTTGCCTAAACATTTCACCCATATCTTGTACCTGGCCCACATTCCAGCTATTAAGGTTCTGGCTAAAATCTTCGGTTAGCATAAACATCTGACTCATATCGGTGACCTGTGATACGTTCCAGGTACTTATATTACCGTTAAAGTCTAGAGCTCCCGCAAACATAGCCTGCATGGACAGTACGTTGCCGGTATCCCAAGTATTTAAATCTTGGTTGAAAGCCTCTGCGTAACTAAACATACTGAGCATGCTAGTCACATTACTGACATTCCAAGTATTTAAAGATTGATTAAAAACCAGTGCGCCTTTAAACATGGTTTGCATAGTCGTCACATTACTGACATTCCAATTGTTTAGAGGTTGATTAAAAGCCTCTGCACCATCAAACATGAAGGACATATCCGTTACATTAGAGACGTTCCAGTTGTTCAAGGGCTGATTAAAAGCCTTCGCGCCATCAAACAGCCCGTTCATCTTTTCGACATTGCTTACATTCCAGGTACTGATCGTGCTATTACCTACCATAGATACACACGCCTTAAACATGTCGGACATATTGGTAACATTGGACAAATTGGGAGTGTCCGTAGCCGTAAGGTCCATATTGTTGCAGAGAAAAAAGGCATCTTCAAAAGACGTCCATACACTGGATCCCCATTGGCTAATCTCCAACAATTTTGACCTGATATCAGAAATAACACCTACTTTAAAGGTGTTCAGGTTCCCGTTGATCTTTACCTCATAGGTGCCACTGGTTGCATAGGTATGCGTATCGGTATTGCTGTTAGTGGTGCCATCTCCCCAATCTACACGATAACCGCCACTATCGCTTACGATGGGCAAGGTGATGCTTTCATTGTCTGTGGCAATGCTCCATTTGGTGACAAAGGGATCGCAATCGGAAAAGATCCAACCTGTGATAATGGCATTGGCCGTGCAGGAGGAGGTCTGTCCGCATTCGTTGATCACCGTCAAGGTCTTTGCCAGGGGTTCCCTAAGATTGTCACAGTTCAGGGGCTGTGGCAGGCTCCCGTCGATACTTGCATCTATCTGGAGCGTCCCATTGAAGAAATCGCCAGGGTTCAATCCAATGATCGACATATAGTAGAGCATACCGGCATCCAGATCGAAGGTGCCGGTATTTGGAATTGCTGTATTGCTCGAAATCGTAACGCCGCCACCGGCATTGAACGTCACGTTGCCGACATATTCGTCCCGTTCGTCAAATCTTCCGCTGTTGGCCACAATAGGGGCGTCCCATACAATAAGATTGGAACCCGAATCTCCCCTTAGGGTAAAGGTATACAGCCCATCAGCCGGCACAGTAAAGGCAAATTCCTCATAGTTCCATGTACCTGCTAAAGCATCCGTGGGATCTTCAGAGGTTACCTCCGCACCGAAGGCGGTACCGTCCATAAGCAGCGTGGAATCCCCATAGTCGCTCAGATTTCCCGAAAAGATATCGTTGGGCGCTATGGTATCGTGACTGCCGTCCAAGGTAATCGTTGTGTCCTGGCACACGGCGATCTGTTGGTCCGCCACCGTGATATCAAAGCTTTCCTGTGCCGTATTGCCGGAACCGTCCGTTGCCGTATAGGTCACAGTCGTTATCCCTATGGGGAACGCGGTGCCGCTGTCCCCGCCGGTTGTGGTAATCGTGGGCGAGGTCGTGCAGTTGTCCGAGATGCTCACGTTGTGCGGGGTGGCGTAGTTCACGATGGCTGTACACTCGCCAAATGGTGCTTCTATGAAAATGTCGGTAATGTTGCCGTTTATGACAGGATCGATATTGTCCACAATCGTTGTGGTACAGGAGGTTTCCCTACCGCAAGGGTCTATGACCCTTACTGTTTTGGTCGTACCGACATCTGTACAGTCGTAGGTCTGTGGCAGGCTGCCGTTGATACTTGCATCTACTTGGAGCGTCCCGTTAAAGAAATCGCCGGCGTCCAATCCAGTAATCGATATGTAATAGAGGATACCAGCATCCAGATCGAAGGTGCCACTGTTAGGGCTTGTCGTATTGTTCGAGCTTGTAACGCCACCGCCAGCATTGAAGATCACGTGCCCGACATATTCGTCCCGGCCGTCAAACCGTCCACTGTTGGGCACAATGGCGGCGTTCCACAGGATGAAATTGGAGCCTGAATCTCCACTCTGAATAAAGCTGTACAGTCCATCGGTGGGCACGGTAAAGGCAAATTCCTCATAATTCCATGCTCCAACAGATGATGACAATAAAATATCCGTGGGGTCTGTTGATGTTACCTCCACATCGAAGGCGGTACCATCCAATAAGAATGTGGCATCTCCATAGCTCGCCTCGCCAAGGGACAACAGGTCCGTCGGGAGCAATGTTGCGGACCCGCCTGCGCTGAAAGTAATTTCCAGTTCTTCGATACAGGCCGCATCTGGCTGTACATTCGTGACCGTTACGTTGAAACTGGTCTGGGTCGTATTGCCGAAGGCGTCCGTTGCCGTATAGGTGACCTCCGTGATGCCTATGGGAAATTCTGAACCGCTTGCACCACCGCTCGTGGTAATCGTGGGAGATGCTGAACAGTTGTCCGAGACGTTCACGTTGTGCTGGGTAGTATAGTCCACGACGGCCGTGCACTCGCCAAATACCGCAATTTTGGAAATGTCGGTGATGTTGCCGCTTATTGTTGGGCCTGTATTGTCCGCAATGGTAACTGTTGCCTCGCAATTCGAGCTATTGTTGTTAGCATCCCGTAAAAAGAGTATTACCGTATGGTCTCCGATATCGTCGCAATCGAACGTACTTTGGGAAATACCCGTAAAGTCAATCCCCGAGTCCGCATCCGTTGATCCGTTGTTTATGTCACTGGCAGAAATGCTTAACGTACCATCGGCTCCCAACGAACGTGTTATGTTTCTGCATCTTGCCACAGGGGCCACCTCATCCTTATAATGTACACGGAACCGACAATCAGCACCTGAATTGCCAAGAAAATTATTGTAGAGAAACTCTCCTCCAGAATAAGGGGCTTGAATGTCATAAGCCAGTGAAAGGCTATATTCTGTATTGTTTCTTAAAACTAGATACCCATACTCTATTCCTGCTGTTAATTCCGGTTCGGTATTAAAATCAATATTGTGTTCAGTAAGGGACGAATTAATAGAGATGCCGCTCTTTGTTGCGCTCGCGATCAATGTACGATTGTTATTACTGAAAGGATATTTGTATAGCTCAACGGTTATCGAAGCACCACTTCCAATAGTAGGGCCCGTTACATTTGCTATCCAAATAGAGATGCCTTCAAGTTTTCCTGAGCATATAGGTGTAAAGCTGTTCCCAATAGCACTATAAAGACTTCCAAAAGTAAAACTTTGGTTACCTGAATTTTGTATAATGTCGCTTGTACCATCGCATTGGGCTGATAAGGTCGTTTGCCAAAGACATAAAACGACCAGAATAAGGGATTTTTTCATCCTAGGGGGATATATTAAGGTTCATGCCTCAAAATTATACCCTGATAAAATTCCTCGAAATCTGTATAAGTACCGATTATCTCAGTACTAGTACCTAGGTTTTTTGGCTAAAGCTCTGAAATGGCTTTTTTATTTAGTAGTGCCCAGTTGGTTAATGTATTCGTTTCCTTAGACAAGCCTATCTTTTTTATGATATTGGTACGATGCGAATCAATGGTTCGGATAGACACCCCCAATTCTTCTGCAATTGTTTTTGAAGATTTATTTTGGGCAATGCGTTTTAAGATAGTAATCTCCGAACCCGTAAGCTGGCTAAACTGTCTTAATTTGTCGTTTGTATTTCTTAAAAGTGAGTCCTTAAAATAAGGGCTAAAGAATTCCTCATTATTCATAACAGCGTGTATACATTGTTCGATAGTGAAAAATGAATCGTCTTTTAACAAATAAGCGTTGATCTTTAAGCTTTTGGCCTGTAGTACATATTCTTTTTCCTTGTGATAGGACAGCAGAACAAACTTCGTTTCGGTAAGTTTGTCCTTAGCCATTTTGAATACCTCAAAGGCGTTAAGCAATGGCATTTCTATGTCTAACAAAACCAATGCAGGCTTTAAGGTCAGTATTAATTCTAAAGCCTTCATGCCGTTATCAGCCTGTCCCACGACACTATAACCGTTTTCTACGAGTTGCTCGAACAAGCCTCTGAGAAGCATGGGGTGATCATCGGCAATAACAATGGAAATGTTTTTTTTGTCAATTGTCATAGATTGGAGTTGTTATAATTATTGTCGTTCCTTTAGTATTATTACCGCTAAGTATTTTAAACTGGGATTTAATAATCTTGGCTCTTTCCTTTATAGTTTTCATTCCGAGTGAGGTATTGCTTCTTAAAGCTTGTGATACGTTGAATCCTTTTCCATTGTCCGTAATTTTGGTAAGAATCCTAGACGTATTCATTTCGACTGTAACCGAAGCTGAGTTGGCACCGGAATGTTTTAAAATATTGTTTAAACATTCTTGGATAATTCTATAAATATGAATGGCCACATCTTTAGAAATGGCATGACCAACATCTGCGATATTGGATGTAAAAAGTATGTTCGAGTTATCATCGATATCTTCTATTAAAGCATCTAAAGCCTTTTTTAGTCCCAAACGGTCAAGAACCGCTGGGCGCAATCCCCTCGAGATGGTTCTTAACTCCTCCATCGTATCCTGAGCCAAAACCTGCATATAACCGTTATTGGAATCTTTTGTCTTTCTGGTTAATAACATGAGTTTTTGCCCTATGCCATCATGGAGCTCCATAGCTAGCCTGGTGCGTTCTTTTTCCTGCTCACTAATAAGATCTTGAGAAAACCGTTCTAACAATTTTTGTTTTTTCTTTGAATAGACCCTAGCCCTTCGCAATGAATAAAATATAAAAATGATGATAGACACTAAAATACCTAAAGACAGTATCCAATAAATTCTTACAGATTCGTTTTTAAGACTTAGCTCGAGGTTTTCTCTTTCAACACTATTAATTCTTTGCTCTTGTTGAAGGTCATATGCGGCGTTTTGTAGACCGACTTGTTTTAAAAGTGTAAGGTCGTTTTGCTTTTTTGTGGACTCAGCATTATTCAAACTATCTCTAAATTCGTAATAACTGTTCTTTAGCTGATCAACCTGCTTATAATCATTAATGCGACGTGCATAGTCTATCTGTGTTTGCAATAATAATAGTTTAGATTTATACTTAAAATCGTAGTAAGAAATCGTATCGAAAATGGCTTTAATATCAGTAATCAACGCACCTGCCAAGTTTAGATTTCCTAAATGCATTTCAGAATCGGCCCATTGCAAACCCGCTCTTATAAAGCGTTCCTCATCTTTGCGCCGTGCTTTTGGACCTCCGTAATAGGCGAAGTTTTCCTTAAAAAGATCCCTAGCCTCTGCATATTTACCCTGTGCCATATAGACTAAAGCGATATTATCGCTCATACTATAGTAAAGATGTGTCTTAGAGATGATTTCTTTAGGGTAATTTAAACGCATGTTCAAATAGTATAATGCGGAATCATATTGTTTTAAATGCAAGTAATAATGATACCCAAGATTGTTAACTGCTGGAAGATCATAAAGAGGAGGTGCCATATCCAGTCGCCTTAGTTCGCATGCCTTTTTATAAGCCCATGTAGCGCTATCCTGTTTATTGAGACGAGGGTAATTCATGGCTAAACGGCTGTAATAATGGAAGAGTTTGTGATTGATTCCCGTTTCTTTAGAAAGTTTAATCGCCTTATGGCAAAGACTAATTGCTTCCTCATGAATACCTTCATAGGTTAAGGTCCAAGAGTAGTGATGGTAGAATTTTAGTTTGACGGAATCTGAAGCTTTATCCAACTGGCTAAGCCCCTTAAAATACATCTTAAATTTTTCTTCGAGAGTAAACGCATCTGTATCAGTGGGAATATTTTGCAAGACCTGTTCATCGATTATTTCTGGTTGTGCATGACCTTGAAAAACCGATAGTAGGCCTATAAATATGTAGTATTTCCACTTCACTGTACTATAAGCATCAAAACTACAAATTAAAAGCTTTGATTAACAGGGGTTACCGTAAAAAGGAACTATAAAAAAGAACGTTAAACCGTCCTTAACCTAGATATGATAAGGGCTCTATAGTTTTGACGACTTGAGATGTTATTGTCGTTTTTACATTTGTGAGCGGCCTTATCTTTAGGCTTTGATTGTATTTTAATTTGTCTATTTCAAGAAAACACCTGTTTACCTCAGGCCCTATCCTTAGCGCTTTAAACTAAAATGCCCTTTAAATGTTCGGCCATCTACCAATTCCGCGAGAAACCAATAGTCATCGTTAGGCTGCAAATGGCCATTGTACTGACCGTCCCAACTTGGATTTTCTGCATTGAGTACTGTCATTAGCTTGCCATAACGGTCAAAGACTTTCACGGAGGCCGTATTGGGAAACCGGGACGAAAAGCCTTTGATTTGCCAAGTATCGTTAACTGTATCCCCATTAGGTGTAAAAAACTTGGGAAATCCTAAAACGGAAACCTCTTCTGAAACAATACCGCATTCTGCCTTAATATCCCGAACATAAATAGTATGGATTCCCGCAGGGACATTTTCAAACACATTAGAGGCTTGATAGCTACCATTTTCATTGTTTAAAGCATATACATAATCACCATCACCTGATACCAAAACAGTAATGGTATTATTTTCGGATACATCATTGATTTCAATAGTTTCAATTAAGGCGGTGCTGGATGGGAATACCCTAATAGTTCTTCGATTGGTACAGCCTGCTGGTCTGGTGACGAATACCTCATAAGTGCCCGTTTCATTAATCTCAATATTAATCGTGGTCTCTCCCGTGGACCACTCATAAGCATAATTGTTAGGAATATCACCTATAATACCACCACCAAGTGTCATCGTTTCTGGGAAGGTATTTAAACAGTAATAGACTTCTTCATATTGGGTAACATTCGGAAGATCTTTTACCGTTAAATAGACTTCGTTAATGGCATAACAGACATCGTCAATATCCACTCTGGCATATACCGTTTGGCTATAAGCCACCTCATTAAAATAGGGTTCCGTAATGGCATTAACCAGCAACAAGGCTTCATTATAAGTTCTATAATAACTCAGCGCCGCATTAACTGGTGCATTTTCCAATATCTGGCTATCGGCTTGGGTCAAATCAAAAAACACAAAGCCATCCTCAATAAAATCATCACAGACCTCAAGGCTCGCAGAAACACCATTGGACGAATTGACCTGCAAGGTCACCTGAGAACTACTGACACATCCTGAAAATTCATCAAAAACCCTAGCATAAATCACTTGAAAGTTTTGGGTATTCTCATAACTATCGCCATTGATTGGGATTGTTAGTGCGGCGTCCTCGAAAAATGAAATCTGCCATGTCGGTTCAACATCTCCGGCCTCATCCCTTACTACATCATCTGTATAATTATTGAGATTAAAGTTCGACACTCCATCAGCAACTTCGTCGTCGCATTGTATTATAGTGATATCATTAGCAATTGGTGAGTTAAAAGCATTCACCGTAATAGGGATTCTATTGCCATCATTACAACCATTAAATACTGGTAAAATATAAAAGGTCGTATCGGTATCTATGAACTGCTCATAATTAAGTCCTGTATGAAGTACCGCTGTAGCACTTTCTGTTTCATACCAAAAGACCTCATCCGCATTAGTTGTGAGGTTAATCTGCACTACCCCATCATCGCAAGCGTTGTTTGCTACAATCTCGGTCTTGGGCATTATGATAACCGTACTACCGGACACATTGATCTCGGGATCTCCATCCATACCACCAAACTCTACAATATAACCTTTAGGATGATAAGCACTTGTTGGATCGGTAGAGCCCGTAACGGCGAGGTCATTCCAAGATCCTAAAATACCAACGTTAGGATCGGTAATATGTGCATAATCTTCATCGCCTAAATTATTGGGTTCGCCAGTATTCCAAAAAGCAAACATCCCGTCGGGGGAACTTCCTCCTACAGCACCATTCCAAAATACTTGTCCTGCTTCAGGTCCAGCGTCCCAACGCCAAACACCCTCTTGAGCTCTATCTGTACCGCCAATCCAACCGGTTCCTGCAGCTTGCTCACCTGTTAACTGCACTTCTTCTGGTGTTGTGATGGTCGCTAAATACCCTTGCAGGCCAAAATAGCTAGAGGCTGCTGCGGCATTCTTTGCATCTGTCCAAGTTATACCAACATCCTGCACATAGAGGTAATAATGGCCCGTAGCTGGAAGATAATTTGCAACCCCTAAGTTGATAGAAAAAAATTTGTCTTGTGTAAAATTGCTCTCTATAGTTTGAAACCTGACATCCCTAATGGCATTTTCAAAATCATCAAAACTTGCTGGCCCAGTTAATGTTAGCAACCCTGTTTGAAAAGACCATGATGTTGAAATATTTGGGTGATCACCAGTTAATACAAGAATATCAGAGCCGAAAGAGTAGCCTGTAGTTATTTGTATATAGGCCACATCCAGACTACCTGTACCGCTTGAGATACTGATATCCGTAACAATCGGCATTGGCGCTTCACCACAGTATAACTGGTTACCCACTACATTGACCTGTGGTGCATCCTGAGCGTATCCTTGTAAAAAGGCAATAACTAAGTAAAAAAATAATGAGTATGAATTTACCTTCAACATAGCCATGTGAAGATACTATTTTTTACGCATGTATACACTAACAGGAACACCATTAAAATCAAAATGGTGACGTAACTGATTTTCCAAAAAACGTTTATAAGGCTCTTTTACATACTGTGGTAAATTACAGAAAAACGCAAACTGAGGCTGCGGGGTTGGCAACTGCATAATGTACTTTATCTTTACATACTTACCCTTATAAGCCGGTGGTGGATTTTGCTCTATGATGGGCAGTAAGACCTCATTAAGTACACTAGTCTTTATGCGCTTAGTGCGGTTTTTATAGACTTCAACAGCCGTTTCTATAGCCTTAAAAATACGCTGCTTATTCAATACAGAAATAAATACGATCGGGACGTCTGTAAATGGGGCGATTTCCTTTCTAATATGCTGTTCAAAATCTTTGGCCGTTTTGGTATCCTTTTCTATCAAGTCCCATTTATTGACCAAAATGACAATCCCTTTCCTGTTGCGTTCGGCTAACCAAAAGATATTCTGAACCTGCCCATCGAAGCCGCGCGTGGCATCGAGTACCAATAAACAAACGTCACAATGTTCTATGGCCCGAATACTTCGCATTACCGAATAAAATTCGAGATCTTCCTTAACTCTAGATTTTCGACGAATCCCGGCGGTATCCACCAAATTAAACTCAAATCCAAAGCGATTGTACTTGGTATCAATAGCATCTCTGGTAGTACCAGCAATATCGGTAACAATATAACGTTCCTCTCCTATTAAAGCATTGATAAAAGACGATTTACCTGCATTTGGGCGCCCCACCACAGCAAATCGTGGCAATTGCTCTTCTTCTACCTCATCTTTTTCCGGTAAGGCCTCTACTACAGCATCGAGCAGGTCACCTGTTCCACTGCCATTTATACTAGCAATGGTATAGTAATCTCCAAGACCAAGTTCGTAAAATTCTACAGCATCTTCGGCACGTTTATTATTATCCACTTTATTAACAACCAAAAAAACAGGCTTCTCTACTTTCCGCAGTAAATTAGCAACATCTTCATCCATCCCCGTCACACCAGCTTCTACATCGACCATAAAAATTATGGCATCCGCTTCATCAATGGCAAGCTCTACCTGTTTATCGATTTCGGCCTCAAAAACATCATCGCTACCCACAACGTAACCGCCCGTATCAATAAGGGAAAACTCTTTACCATTCCAATCGGTCTTGCCATAATGACGGTCTCTTGTTACCCCACTAACAGCATCTACAATAGCCTCCCGTCTTTGGATTAAGCGATTAAAAAATGTGGACTTCCCCACATTTGGCCGTCCTACAATAGCAACGATATTTCCCATAACTAAATTATTGGCGCAAAGGTAGTATATAATCTGAAAAAGAGCTTGCTTTGACCGTAGGATTAGTTGAACTTGCAAAATTTAGTCCCTAATCTTTTGAACTTTGAGTTTCAATCAGAAAATATGTAAATTGAAATCCATAAGCTTTGCCATGGAACTTTCTAATGAAATCATTTTAAGACCGCGATTTAAATTCAATGTCAGTCATGACAATGAAAGTCTATTGTCGCTATTTGAGACTGAAGGCAAAAAACAGTCCGATTTTATTGTAACACGAGTCGATGACCATGTGTTTATTAAAATCCCCAAAGCCCAACAACATTTTTGGTCACCACAACTGCATTTAGAAATCAATGAAGATTATGACGACAAAAATATCAGCATTATTTATGGGCTTTTTGGCCCTAATCCCACCGTGTGGACCCTATTTATGTTTTTGCATTTTATGGTCGGCTGTATTTTTTTAGGCTTTGCCATTTGGGCCTATGTTAACTGGTCATTGGACAATACCTTTGCCATCCAACTATTTGTAACCTTATTAATGATAGTTATTTGGTTTGTACTTTACTTTAGTGGGCGTCTAGGCAAAAGAGCTGGGATGGATCAAATGCATGAACTTCATGGTTTTATGAGAGATACGCTACGAAGTCAAGATATTCATGCTATGAGCTAAACTACTTTTGGTTGTAACCAAAACGTTTAAGCTGACCCTGGTTACTTCGCCAATTTTTGTTCACCTTTACGTACAGTTCCAGATGTATTTGTTTTCCAAAAAATCGCTCTAGATCTTTTCTAGCTTCTACCCCTACCCGCTTTAAGGCTGTGCCTTTATGACCAATTATAATACCTTTTTGGGTCTCGCGCTCCACCATAATCACCGAGCGTATCCTAATAATTTTATCTTCTTCAAAGAATTCCTCGGTATCGACCTCAACAGCATAGGGAATTTCTTTTTTATAGTGCAACAATATTTTTTCTCGAATGGCCTCGTTCACAAAAAAGCGTTCTGGTTTATCCGTTAATTGGTCTTTAGGATAAAACGGTGGAGACTCTGGTAACAATTCTATAACTCTTTGAAACACATTTTTAACGTTAAATCCGTTGAGTGCGGAAATAGGATAAAACTCAGCATTAGGCACTTTCGTTTGCCAAAGTTCGGCCTGTTCTTCTAATTGCTCTTGGTTAGAATTGTCAATTTTGTTTAACAACAGTAAAACAGGGATTTTTGAGCTGGTTATTTTTTTAAAAAAAGCCTCATCCTTTAAGTCCTTCTCTCCTATTTCTACCATATAAATTAAAACATCGGCGTCTTCAAACGCTGACTTCACGAAGTCCATCATAGACTCCTGTAACTCATAAGCCGGTTTAATAATCCCGGGAGTATCACTCAAAACCACCTGAAAATCATCGCCATTAACAATCCCTAGTATGCGGTGCCTTGTAGTCTGTGCTTTAGAAGTGATAATAGATAATTTTTCACCTACAAAGGCATTCATAAGTGTGGATTTTCCGACATTGGGGTTACCAATAATATTTACAAAACCTGCTTTGTGATTCATGGATGATTTCTAACTAAAGTGCAAAGTTACAACCTTTAATATTCATACTACAAAAAGAAGGCTTCTAAGTGTATTTAATACATATGTCAAGATTTGTCATACAAACTTTTAAAGCATTAATTAATTTTGAATTATGGACATGAGAATACTAAAGGTTCTGAATTATATTGAAGCTAATTTATCGCGAAAATTGATGCTTAATGAGTTAGCTAGTGTTGGTTGTATGTCTCCAAGCTATTTTCATCGCGTATTCAAAAAAGAAACTGGCAGAACACCATTTGAGTTTATTGAAGAGATGAAAATGAATAAGGCCTATGCCTTAATTATTTCCGACACACAACGTGTCTCCGAATTAACAGAAATGTTTGGATATAGTGATTACGAAACATTTACCAGAGCTTTTAAAAAGCATTTTATACTAGCACCAGATGACATAAGAGCTATTGTTTTAAAAATTAAAAACGACATGAATGTTGGATCAGAGGGTATCTTAATCAAGGTATTTGAAGTGGATAATATAAGTCAAATACAGAATAAACTAGACGCCATCTACGTAGATTTAAAAAGGTTTTTTATTCAAAAAGGATATACCGAAGCAGACATTGACAAAGGGAGAGTATTATCTATCATTCCAAAACTAGATCAAATACAAAATGGGGCTGATGTCATTAAAAACAAGTTTGTAATTAAAGAAGACCAAAAAATTTGGGAATCTATTTTAAATCAACACCAAAATGACAACAATTAATTTATACTTGTTAGCTGCGTTAATTGTGGGTGTTATTTTTCCTACTTATGCCATTTGGAACGGCAAAAAAACCAAACAACTAATTATCGCTAATCCCGAAATGAAGATTGCTATATTTAAACAAACTGGAATTATTCTAATCGTTCTTACTATACTATCTATTACACCTTTTTTAGTATATCACGAAAGTTTAGAAGTTCTTGGTTTGACGTTTATGAGTAAACCGTATTGGGTATTAGCCCTGTTTTTCATAGCTCTCCTAGGGCTATTTGTTTTAAGAAAGATAAGATTGAGTAAGAACTCAGCAACAAAGTTTTATGAAGCCAATAGCGCCATTCATTTTTTATTACCAGCAACTAAAAACGAGCTGAACGTCACTATCATTGTGTCTTTTATAGCTGGATTTTGTGAAGAAATCGTGTACAGAGGCTTTTTGTTTTGGTATCTATCCCAACACCTCCATATCGCGATAGCCATGATACTTGCCAATTTACCATTTGCGCTAGGTCATTTAACAACTACAGGCACAAAAAACACTTTCGCGGCTTTCATTCTTGCCTTCGTATTTTCTACGGCGTATGTCTTAACGCAATCACTTTGGTTACCTATTTTACTTCATATCTTGGTAGACCTATATTCAATGGTGTTTGCTTATAGAGCACATCAAATCATTAATCATCACAACTAGGTGGTATTTGAGTTTAACACCTGCTCTTAGCAGTCTATTTCTAAAGATTAACCTGAGTTATTAGTCGTTTTTCAACTATTTATTTCACAATTAAAGATGCATCCAAAGTCCGCATATGGTCATTCTTTTTTAAGCCATTTTTGAGATTAAAATGATGACATTTTTATAGAACATCGATAAGTAAAAAACGAATTAAACTCTATACACCATGAAAAAACTAGCCATCCCATTAGCACTTAGTGTTATCGGAATAGCCTTGACTGCTTTTAGTTTTATATCTAGCTCTAAGGGCAGTGCCGAAGATGTCGATATAGTTATCGAAAAGGCTGAATTTATAATGCCAGCAGCTCATCACGTTTATGCAAATCCAGATGCCTTAGACGGAAAGTATTATTTATTCAAAGCAAAAATCACTAACAATTCTTCTAAAACCTTGGAGGATGTAACTGTTAAATATCGTATACCCAATTATATCGATTGGACCGAGTTGACCGTTTCTGGTGAGATGTTTCCAGGCCAGACCCTGGCGGTGCCCTGTTATCCTAAATTCGATTCGGACATTACCGAAAAAACGACAGAATCCATCGAAAAAGTCGACATTGAGATTACATGGGATGGCATTGAAGACGATGACATTATCGAAGAAGACTTTGATTTTAGGATCACAAACAGAAACGAATTTGTATATACGGGAGTAAAAAAGGAAGAAATTCTAACCTATTCGGATATCTATGACAACAATCCTCTGGTTGCTTGTTTTGTCACAACAAACGATCCTATAGTAAAATATTACACGCAAAACATTCAAGAAAAAATCCTGAAAGGTGAAGCTGCTACAGTTTCTAGAAAGCCCGAAGATGCTGTGAGATTTTTAAAAGGTATTTATGAAGCCACAAGACGATCGCATATGGTATATAGCGGTACTAAAGGCGTACCAAAAAGTTTAGACGATGTGCAATCTATGGTTCAACAAGTGCGATTGCCTCGCGAAGTCATTACCGGAAATACGGGATTATGTATAGAGCTTAGTTGTTTATACGCTAGCATATTATCTGGTGCCGGTATCGATCCCATCATTTACTTTTCACCTGGTCATGCCTATCCAGGTTTTAAAATGAATGGACAGTATTATGCCATTGAAGCTACTGGTATTGGTGGAGAAGGCCTTGGCAGTATTGCAAGTGCTGAGCAAGCTTTTATGACTGGGCAGAAACAACTGGACACCCTTTTTACAATGTCGCGACAAGGAGATCCCAGATTCACTTTTGTGGATATTAATTATGCCAATGCCAATGGCATCACGGAAATGAACCTTAAGGACAATGATTTTATGCGCAAAAAGGTCGATGATATTGTGGCTTCCTGGTCGGGTGGTCAAGATATACAACCTAATACTCCAAGAAATCCTTCTATTCGAATTCCTGAGCCAGGCCTTCGCACAGGCAATGCGCTTTCTTTTTCCATTCCGACGGGTTGGCAAACCATGATGCATCCTGCACCTCAAATACCAATAGTTACCGCGCAAGTTGTAGCACCAGACCAAATGACCACAGTAACCATTTACGATATTCCTGCAAGCAATGCACAACAAGGTATGGCTACGGTCAATCAATATTTATCGGGCTTAGGCATGCAAGTCCAATATCAAATTAATGGAAATGCTCTAGCAGGACAAACCTACTCTGCCAATGGTACCTTCAATTGGATTGGTAAAGCCATAAGGCGGCAAGGGGGCATTAGGATTGTGGCCGTTGGAGCACCAGATTATATGTATAATCAGAATTCGGGAATCATCAATCAAGTGTATAATAGTATCAGATAAAAAACAACATCATGAAATCAATAGTAAAATTTATAGTGTGTTTAAGTCTACTTTTTAGTATCGGAGCACACGGTCAAAGTCAACAAAAAATAGAAATGAAAATCGATGAGATTGGCAATGCAAAGATTAGTGTATCCATGACCATGAATGCCCAACAATGGCAGCTGTGGAACTCCAATTACGGTAATAATCAATCGGCTTTAAAGCGCGACATGGAACGCTCTATGCCCGCTTATTTCTTAGATGATTTTAAATTGGAAAAAGATGACATGAACCGTTCCTTTAGTCTTAGCCTCAACGCTTATGGTGTATGCGAGATCAACAAACGCGGCAAATGGATTGTAGATACGGACCAGAAGGATGCACAGCTTACCGAACTTACCGAGACGAAATATATGTTAGTCAGTAGTCCCCCAGAATACGGCGGTCAACTGCAGCAAACCTTTATTATAGAACTACCGGAAAACGCCAAAAAAATAAAAACGGAAAAGAATGCCTACGGAAAGTCCGTTTTTGAATTCGATATGGATCCTCCTTCATCGGGATTCAATCTTATGCGCTGGGCAGGCATCCTTTTAATTGTTGTTGGTGGTGGCTGGGCTGGCAAGACTATTGTTAAAACATGAGGATTAGGGAATTTTAGGGCTAACCGTTTCATTAAAAATGCTTCGATTATTTATGCTTTAAACGAACAGGATATGCGGTTTCGATTCTGAAATACTTTTCACTACCTTAGAGCCTTATTAATCATTAATCAATCATAAAATGAAAAAAACATTTTTTCTGGTTGCTATGCTACTAGCCATAGTATCGTCAACAGCCCAAATCGATGGTAAACTTATGCAGTACCCCGATATCTCAAATACCCATATCACTTTTACATATGGTGATGATGTTTGGATTGCTCCAAAATCTGGTGGTACAGCCAACAAACTAACCTCTCCTGCAGGCCCCGAACAATTTCCACGTTTTTCACCAAATGGAAAAATGATAGCCTTTACCGCAAATTATAATGGCAATAATGATGTTTATGTTATTGACATTGAAGGAGGTATTCCTAAGCGTTTGACTTATCATGGCATGTACGATCGTGTATTAGGTTGGACACCGGATGGAAAATCAGTTTTATTTGCATCATCAAGAGAAAGTGGTCGCCAACGCTATAGCCAATTTTACACGGTCTCTATTAATGGTGGTACACCCTCAAAGCTTGAAGTCCCTTATGGGGAGTATGCCTCATTTTCAAATGACGGAAACAAAATAGCCTATACAGACAGATCCAGAGTGTCAAGAAATTGGAAACGCTATCGCGGTGGTACTGCCCCAGATATTTTAGTCTTTGATCTTAAAACGTTTAAGACTGAGAACATCACCACGAATAATGCCAATGATGAGTTACCAATGTGGATTGGCGAGACCATCTATTATATGTCAGACAATGGCCCGAATAAAAGAAATAACCTTTGGAAATATGATACCAAAACAAAAGCCAATAGTCAGCTGACTCAATTTAAAGATTTCGATATTACATTTCCAGAAAGTAGCAAAAGTCAAATCATCTTTGAAGCTGGCGGAAACCTCTATATCTATGACATTGCATCAGGAAAGACTAATGAAGTAAATATTCAGATTATCTCTGACCAAAAGGAACGTATCCCTGTAATAAAAAGTGTTTCAAATTATTTTCAGGATGCTACCTTAAGTCCGGACGGTAACCGTGTCGTCGTTCAGGCGCGAGGCGAATTATTTAATTTACCGGCTACAGAGGGATTCGTTTCCAATATCTCTAACACCTCGGGAACTGCCGAACGCAGTCCTGCATGGTCACCCGATGGAAAACACTTGGCTTATTGGAGCGACGTTGACGGCGAATATCAGCTGATGCTTCATAATATGCAGAGTAACGATAAACCTAAAAAGGTTACAAAAAACAAAAGTGGCTTTTATTACAGTATCTATTGGTCCCCTGACAGTAAAAAAATAGCCTTTGTAGATCAGGCCATGAAAATTAAATATATAGATATTGAAAGTGGGAAAGAAACGACAGTCGACAGCGGAAAGTATATGTTTCAAGGCAATTTGCAGAACTTTTCGGTATCCTGGTCACCAGATAGTAATTATTTTGCTTATGCCAGAGGTATAGACAATAGAGCTAGGTCGGCCATATTTGTTTATGACATAAAAAAGTCGGCAATTAAGCAACTAACAATGGGGTACTATTCGGACTATTCACCGACATTTAGTAAAGATGGCAAGCACCTCTTCTTTATTACAAACCGTACTTTCAGACCAGTCTATTCGGATATGGACAATACATTTGTTTATCCGAATTCCTCTAATCTAGCTGTAGCCACATTAGATAAATCAGCAGAATCTTTGCTGAATGTAAAAAATGATGCCCTCAAAGAAGTTAAGGACGAAAAAGACAAGGACAAAAAGAAAGGTGATGACGATAAAAAGAAAGACGACGACGACAAGAAGACGTCTGACAATAAAGATGAAAAAACAACAAAGATCGATTTTGACGGCTTCGAAAGCAGAATAGAACTATTAGATATTCCTGCCGGAAACTACAACAATCTCAATGCCGTAAAAGGTAAATTACTTTTTAATAAGTATCCAAATTCTGGATCCGGCCCTGGTAACTCAGCAGCATTGCATTATTATGATTTTGATCAGCGCAAAGTAAAAATGGTCATTCCAGATGTCTATAATTACAAAATATCTGCCGATGGAAAAAAATTACTGGTGAGACAGGGTCGAAAATTGGCGGTTATAGGTATCGGGGAGAAGAAAAAAATAGATAAGACCGTTCCTTTAGATGAGATGACCATGACTATCGTACCAAAAGAGGAATGGAAGCAGATATTCAACGATGTTTGGCGATTTGAACGTGATTTCTTTTATGATCCCAATATGCATGGCGTAGACTGGAAGTTAATGAAAAAGCGCTACGGTAATCTTGTAGAACAGGCTAATACCAGAAGTGATGTCAACATTATTATTGGTGATTTAATTGCCGAATTGAATGCGTCCCATACCTATAATGGTGGAGGAGATATGGAGTATTCGAAGCGCATGAATGTTGGGTACTTAGGTGCTGATTTTGAAGTCAATAATGGCGCTTTTCAAATCGTTAAAATTCTCTCTGGGGCGGCCTGGGATGCCGAAGTAAGATCCCCTTTGGCGAAACCGGGATTAAACATTAAAGAGGGGGAATATATTTTGGCAATCAATGGCACTCCTTTAGATACCAACAAACCTATTTCGGCGGCTTTGCAAGGCTTAGCGAACGATGCTATACAATTAACAGTTAATAGCAGCCCAAGCATGAAGGATTCTCGACATGTTATCGTAAAAACCTTGCGTTCAGAAACGCGATTGAGACATTTGGCCTGGATAGAAAATAACAGAAAACGTGTCGATGAGGCCACCAACGGTAAAGTGGGATATATCTACGTGAGAAGTACTGGTATCGACGGACAAAATGAACTGGTTAGACAATTCTATGCTCAGATGGATAAAGAAGGAATGATTATAGACGAACGTTTTAATAGTGGTGGTCAAATTCCTGACCGATTCATAGAGTTATTAGATAGAGAACCCCTTGCATTTTGGGCCGTTAGAGATGGTAAAGATTGGGCATGGCCACCAGCTGGGAACTTCGGGGCCAAAGTAATGTTGATTAATGGTTTTAGTGGCTCTGGAGGTGATGCTTTCCCAGATTATTTTAGAAAACGTAATCTCGGACCATTAATTGGTACAAGAACCTGGGGAGGACTCATTGGTATATCTGGTGCCCCATCACTTATTGATGGCGGCGGCGTCACCGTACCAACGTTTAGAATGTATGATCCCTCTGGAGAATGGTTCAAAGAAGGACATGGAGTTGACCCTGATATTGAAGTCATTGAAGATTTTGAAAGTCTGGCTAAAGGGAAAGATGCTCAGCTCGAAGCCGGTATTAAGGAAGTGATGAAACGTCTTGAAACTAGTTTTAAAGACCCTAAGCGACCTAAATATGAAAACAGAAACTAAAAAAATATCATAATTCCTAAAAAAGAATCGAAGGATCACTAATTATAGTGATCCTTCTTTATTTAAGCAATACTATGAATTTTATGGTCTAAAACATTAATGAGAATCACGTATTCCCTTGTGCTTTGAAGGTGCTTCAGCTAAGATCATATTATATACATATACGAGCTATAACAGCAATTTATCCTATAAAATATGATTTGGTAGCGACACATTTGTAATCATTCGAATTAATTGTATCTTTCTAATGTTTAGCTATTAACATGAGGGACGCATACAAGTTAGATTACAGACTAGAGGTCGTTGGTGCCATAAAACGAAATGACTCAAGCACTCTAAAACGCCTATATACAAACAACTACCCTAAAATAGAGGCCCTAATTCTGAAAAATAGTGGTACAAAAGAACATGCCAAAGATATCTTTCAAGAGGCCTTTTTAGCCGTTTGGCAAAATGTTAAACAAGATAAATTCATTCCACAAAGCGAGTCTTCAATTAACGGCTATCTGTACACCATAGCTAAAAACAAATGGATGGATGTCTTGCGCTCCCAAGGCTATAAAAAGACGATAACCGCTTCACACTTGTCCCATTTTGAAATAAAAGATGAAGAAAATAATGGTATTGATGATGACATTTTAAAAGACAAACGATTAGAAGATGTAATGCTAGCCTTTAAGAATTTGGGCGAGGCATGTAAAAGCTTACTTCGTATGTTTTATTTTGAAAAGAAGTCCATGAATCTCATAGCCGAGGAACTCAAATTAGATGCAGCTTCTACAAGAAATAAAAAATACAGATGTATGCAAAAGTTAAGACAAATAGCCCTAAATAATAATTAATAGCAATGGACTTACGTGACATATCAGAAGAAGAATTTGAAAGGATTGAAGCTTATTTAACACAAACGCTTTCGGATGAAGACTTGTCTGTATTTGAAGAACGACTACAAAATGAGGAGGGATTCGCAGAAAAAGTTGAAGATATAAAAACGGTATTATCTGGTTTAGAAGCCCAAGCCCTGAAAGAGCAGTTGGATCATTTTCATGATGAGCTATTAACGAATGAAGAGGACCTTATCGTCCCGCCTAAAGTAAAATTTTTAAACTGGAAAAGAATCGCTGTTGCAGCTGCATTGATCATTGCTGCAGGTAGTGCTTGGTTCTTATCGGGCAATCCTAACGAAAAGTTATATGCCAAGTATTTTAGTCCGGATCCCGGCTTACCAACTACCATGAGTAGTAATGCCAATTATGAGTTTTATGAAGCAATGGTCAACTATAAGCAAGGTGATTACAAAGTTGCGATTTCTAAATGGGAAAAACAGCTTATGGAACATCCTAAAAATGACACATTAAATTATTTTATTGGAGTGGCCTATTTGGCAGATGAAGAAGCACAAACGGCGATTCCATTTTTAGATACCGCTAGTAAAAATGCTAGTTTCCCACTTATCAATGACACCTACTATTATTTAGGATTGGCCTACTTAAAAACTGGAAGTTTAGAAAAGAGTAGGCAAAACTTAGAAAAATCTAGTATCGAAAATAGCAAAGCGATTCTGTCTGAACTAAAGAACTAACAACTTAAAATACATAGCTAATAATGAGACAATTTAACTATTGCCTAAGACCTTATGTACTTGTGTGTTTCCTTCTAATCGCGAAAAACTATAGTTTTTCGCAAAACAATGAACGCTTTGAAGTCAAAGCTATAGATTCTCTTATTGCACAACAAAAATTTAAAAAAGCTGATTCTGTTCTAAATACGACTATTGAAAAACTAACAAAAGCAAAGAATTACCTAAATCTCACAAAACTCATCTATTACTATGGCAAGATTCAATTCCATCTTAAAGATGAACAGGATGCCATCAATACTGTAAATGAATTCGCAAATCATATTACCAATCTGACAGATTCTTTAGAAGTTTCAAGACAAAAACATTTGGTTCTTGGGAGGTTCTATGTTTTTTTAAAGGATTACCCAAAGGCTAAAGAGCAGAACTTACTGGCGCTTGAAGATACACATAAAATACCCAAAGCGACCGGTGATTTATTCGGGCTTATCCACCACAATTTAAGTATTGATTACAGAAGAATGGGAGATATAAAGCAAGCCACTTTTCACAGTAAAAAGTCTCTTGAATACTATCTTTCCTATCCAAAGTCTGATAAGTCCAAAGTATTGGATGCCTACAATTCATTGGGAGCTAGAATGTGGGACGTTTATAAAATTGACAGTGCCTTATATTATTTTAAAAAGGGAGAGGCTATCATAAACAAGCTTGAGCCTACACCGATGAATAAATTCTATCATAAAGCAAAAACACAATCTAACATAGGCTCTGTTTATTCCATTCTTGGAGATTTGGAGAATGCTGCTGTGTATAACGAAAAAGCTATTAAAAACTACGATAACTTTATAAAATCCAAAGCGACAGGCAAAGATTTTTTTAAAGAAGAAGCTCGGCTGTTTTTATTATTGACGATTGAAAATTACGCTGCTGACTTGACGGATCAGGGCAATTTGGTGAAAGCAAGGGATCTACTTAATTACGTTCTAGAGTTAAAGACAAATGCCCTTGATAGAGACGAAATGGAAATAGCCTATACCTCATTACAACTAGGAAATACACACCTAAGGCTAAAGGACTATGAAGTTGCCGAAGGATACATTGATAAAGGCTTAACTATTTATGCCAATGCCAAAGAAAAAAATTACTTAGGATTGGCCGATGCGTATTACTACAAAGGTCTCGTTCTAGATTTTTACGGAGAGGTGGAAGATGCAAAATCTTATTACGAACAAAGTTCTGAATTGTACCAAAGTATTTTTGGAAGTAACTACGACAAATTTTACTTAGATGCCATGCAAACATTTTCTGGTTTTTATTCCAGAAACGGCTACGAAGAAAAGGCGATTGAAACAGCGACTACAGCCTATAACTATTTAGTTGAAAATCAAGGTAAACAAACACATCTTGAAATTTCTCAAGCCTTAAACCTTGCTACCATTTACTATACTTCAAAGAAATATGATAAAGCCTTGGAGTTTGCCAATAAGAGTCTAGACATCATAAATTCGTCCGTCAAGACTGCCGATAGCACTTACAATAGGCTCACATCGAGCTATAAGAAACCCTCCGCATTATTGATGAAGAGCAAAATAGACTTTGCGCTGACAAGAGATACATCTCAAGTGTTTTTAAAAGAGCAATTCAAAAACTTAAAGCAGGGTATATCCCTATTAGAACAGCAAAAAACCGTTTTATTCGAAGATAAAAATGTGTCCATGCTCATCGCTGATAATGATGAGCTTTTCGAATTGGCAAAAAAAACAGCAATAATGCTATTCGACATAACTCGTGACACCAAGTATCTTTTAGAAGCGCTTAACTTACACGAATCAAAAGTCTATAATAAAATAAGACAGCATCTCAATGTTGACTCCAATATTAGGTTTCAGGACATTCCAAACGAGATATTGGATAGAGAAGATGAATTAAAAAGACAATTAAACGCCAGCCTTCAAAGTAACGGTAATATCGAAGATTTCATAGCAACAAATAACGACTGGAATGCTTTACTCAATAGCTTAAAAAAAGACTTCCCAAAATATTACAAATTAAAGTATGCTTCATTTGTAAAGCCCTTGGAGCTAAGTGATTTAAAATTAAACAATGACACAAGTATTGTGAGATATCTCTTTGTGGACCACAATCTTTTTGCCTTCGTCATTAACAAAAACAGTATAAAACTTCACAAAATAAATGCTGAAAAGATTTTGAACTTGCTCAACATAAATGATCCTAGCACTAAAAACTACAAAGCGCTTTATGATTCCTTATGGAAACCTCTTTCTAAGGATATTAGTACCGATCATGTTATTATCATCCCTGATGCCGAGTTGTTTAATTTAAGCTTTGAGACCTTATCTCCTTTGGACGTCAACACTCATAAAGAGCTCGCCAAAACCTGTTTATTAAACAGCTATAACATATCTTATAACTATAGCTTATTATTAGTCGATCAATCTAAATCACCAACATTTTTTAAAGACAATTTCATTGCCTTCACTCCTGAATTTAATCAGCAAATGAAAACCAATTATGTCACGGCAATTAAAGACTCTATTTTTTTAGATAAAACGTATTTGACCTTACTTCCTCAACCTTTTACGGTTGATATAGCCGAAGAATACTCCAGATACTTTAACGGCAATTCATTCATCAACGAAAAGGCTTCCAAACAAATTTTTACTCAAGAAGCTAAAGAACATAAAATCATTCATATCGGCACCCATGCAGAATCTAATAACGTCTCTCCAGAGTTAAGTCGATTAATATTTGCGAAGCCCCTTGAAACTGAAGAACACATCGACAATAATTCTCTCTATACTTATGAGATTTACAACCAAAATTTAGCGTCGAACCTAGCCATATTAACTGCTTGCGAAACAGGAAAACCCAGCTATCAACCCGGCGAAGGTATGATATCATTAGCTCATGCTTTTAATTATGCTGGTAGTGAAAGTATCTTAACAAGTCTCTGGAAAATTGATGAACAATCCAGTGCAAAAATCCTAGAGTACTTTTATACCAACATTAAAGCGGGACTGACAAAAGATGAGGCGTTAAGACAAGCGAAACTCAGCTACATAGCTAAGGCCAAGGGACGCACTGTTGCGCCTCAATATTGGGCTGGTTTGGTATTAATTGGAGATGCCTCACCAATAGATTTGACATCACGCAGCTATACCTATTGGATTATCGGGCTTATGCTTCTTGTCATTGCTTTCATAATTTCTAAACGCCAAGGTTGGTTAAAATTATAATTGGAACTTTTTTAGCCAAAGAATGCTCACATAAATTGTTTTCAACGATGTAAGGATAAATGCTATTAACTAATCCTTATTTTGTGATGAAAACAGCTTTACGACACCTTATTTTTTGTTTATCAATATTATTTAATTTAGCGGGATTTGCACAACAGAATCCCTGGCAGCAAACCCATCTAACGAGCATTCCAGAACATGGAGAATTTAAAACATTCGATAAAGTCGATTATTATACCTTAGACCTAGAAGGTCTGCGCAATACTTTGGCAAATGCTCCTTTAAGAGCTAGGCAACTTAAAACCTCCGATGTTAAACTGGTGTTTCCAAATACCGCAGGACGTAGAGAAGTTTATTCTATTTTTGAGGCACCGACATTCTCTAAACGTTTATCCGCTAAGTATCCAAGTATTAAATCTTACATTGGCTATTCCAAATCTGGTGCTATCATAAGATTTAGTTTGGACCACAAAGGACTTCAAGCCACCATAATTGATGTAGACAGGACAACAGCCTACATCCAATATTTTGGGGAATCAAATAACTACTATGCTGTTTATAATTCGGATCAAAGCGATTTGGATACAGCAGGGTTCTCCTGTACCACTCCATTTGGGGTTCGACGCCAAAATACGTCTAGTCATCACCGGGATGCGAATGACCAGTTACTTAGAATATATCGATTGGCCGTATCGGCAACTGGAGAATACACACAATATCACGGAGGTACTGTTGCAGATGCCTTAGCAGCAATTAACGCGACGATTACAAGAGTTAATGTGATTTTTGAAACCGATATTGCCGCAACTTTTCAAATACAGGATTTTGACCAATTGATATACACAAACAGTATAACCGATCCCTACTCGGACTTTATTATCGGATCTGATCCCGATAACTTTGCTACATCCGATTGGTGGGGCGTTCAACTGCAGAACACCTTGTCTTCAGCTATAGGAAATAGCGCCTACGACATTGGTCACTTATTTGCGACAAATTCTGCAATAAACGGTAATGCGGGTTGTATTGGCTGTGTGTGTACCGATGATGATACCTTAAATAGTAACGACATGAATAAAGGTGCTGCCTTTACCTCATCCAATAATCCTCAAGGAGAATACTTTGACATAGTGGTGGCTCACGAATTTGGACATCAAATGGGGGGCAATCATACATTTTCCTTTATCGACGAGGGTACCATGGTCAATTCAGAACCCGGTAGTGGTTCTACACTAATGAGTTATGCAGGTATTGCTGGCAATAACAATATACAAACCCAACCAGACCCCTATTTTCACTACCATAGTATTAAGCAAATGACCGATAATTTTGCCACTAGCAACTGTTGGCAATCCAATTCCCCAATACCAATAACCAATAATCCTCCTGTAGCCAATGCGGGTAGTGATTACACAATTCCTATAGGCACAGCTTATAAACTCGTTGGATCCGCAACTGATGCCGATACCAACGATAATCTAAGTTATTGTTGGGAAGGTATAAATACAGGTAGTGTCACCAATGACGAATTCGGACCTACTTGGAACCAGGGATCCATGGTACGATCCTTACCACCTAATTCGAATCCTATACGATATATCCCCAATTTAACAAGGGTGATTAATAATCAGCTTACGGAAACCAATCCAAGTTTAAACTCCGATTGGGAAACCGTCTCCAATATTCAAAGAACCTTGGACTACGCCTTAACCGTTAGAGATCGTAGCGCCATAGGCGTTGGATTATCTGGGCAAACCAGTTACGATACCATGCAAGTTACCGTCGACGATAATGCAGGACCTTTTTTGGTGACATCACAAACAACCAACGATCTTTGGTATGTGGATTCTGAGCAAACCATTACCTGGGATGTTGCTGGGACAGATAGTGGCAATGTCAATACCTCTGAGGTTAACATATTATTATCCCTTGATGGTGGCCTTAGTTTCCCAGTGACCTTAGCCTCTAGTGTTCCTAATTCAGGAATGGCCAACGTCACTATACCAGATTTAAATATCACGACTATTACCAATGCCAGAATCATTGTAGAAGGCCATGGCAATATCTTCTTTGCCATGAATAGTTCGGATTTTACTATAGAAAAAAGGGATTTTATCTTGGAAACCTCGGAGACCTCTGTTTCAGCCTGTCAACCCCAAGATGCAACCTTTAACTTTACCTACGATACATTTCTAAGTTTTGGTGAAACCACAACATTCTCAGCTCCTAACCTACCTTCTGGAGCGAGTATTTCATTTAATCCCGCTAATGCGAATTCAGATAATACCGATGTTACAGTCACTATATCTAATTTAGCAGGTCTGTCAACAGGCGACTACAGTTTTGATATTGTGGCGACCGCTTTGAGTAGTAGCTATTCCGAAACCATTGAATTATCGCTTTTTGATACTGTGACTGAACAGCCCAATTTAATGAGTCCGATGGATACATCCTCGGACCAACCAACGGAAATCGTTTTTAACTGGTCTACGGATAGTAATGCCGAAGCCTATTTATTTGAACTAAGCGAAGATCAAAATTTTAATACTTTGGTCAGTTCTCAAACCACAGAAATTGACAGTACTCAAATTCAGCTCGAAGCTGCAAAGACCTACTATTGGAGAGTTACTTCAGAAAATGCCTGTGGTGCAATGACCTCTGAAATTAGCAGTTTTAGTACTGCAACTTGCTTTTCTTTTGGCGATAACAGCTTACCAATATCCATCTCCGATCAAGGAGGCGCGACATATACCTCTTCTATTACCGTCGGCGAAAATCTATTGATCAGTGATATCGATATTGCTATTGACATCACCCATAGTTTTACAGCAGATCTCGATATAAGCATCACCAGTCCCGGTGGTACTACAGTTAATCTATCTTCGGACAACGGAGGGGATGGACAAAATTACACCAATACCGTTTTTGATCAAGAGGCCACCCAAGAAATCACATCGGGAAGCGCGCCATTTTCGGGACGCTTTATCCCTGAAGGGGATTTGTCCCAATTTTATAATACGCTGTCTTCTGGAGAGTGGATCATTACCATAGTTGATGATGCCTTTGGTGATGGTGGCTCTATAAACAATGTCGAGCTGATGATATGCACCGAAACGTTTCGTTTAGATTTTCTGCAGACTAGCACAGCTGTTTGTAGTCCTGGCGATGCCACATTTACATTCGATTACGCAGCCTTTAACGGCTATTCTGGAATAACCACTTTTGAAGCTCAGAATTTACCCAACGGTGCTAGCATTAGTTTTTCGCCATCAAATATCACAACAGTAAATTCTACAATAACAGCAACCGTAACTGGCACAGGTAATTTGGATGCTGGCAACTATAATTTTTCGATTCTAGGGTCCAATCCTGTGGAGACCAGGTTGATTCCGGTTGAACTTAACATTTTTGAAACTATTATTGATCCTACTCAATTATTACTACCTGAAGATAACGGTCTGGCCAGTTCTGACAATATCACTTTTCAATGGAACGCCGATAGCAATCACAGCTCTTATTTCATAGAGATTGCCACCGACCAAAATTTTGGGACAATCGTTGAATCGGCTTCTGTGGACACTAACAGCTTTATGACCAGTCTAGAAGACAACACCACCTATTTTTGGCGCGTCACTCCATCCAATACTTGTAATTCGGGTCCAAGCTCTGATGTGTTTACCTTTGATACACTAGGTTGTTTTGATTACGATGCGACAGACCTTTGGCAAACCATTCCTGGGAATATGGTCGCCACCCTAACATCTGAAATTGAAATTACCGATGATATTTCAATTCAGGATATCAATGTGCGCATCAACATTATTCATAGTGTAAGAGCACAATTAGACATTACACTGACCTCACCGACTGGTACTGTTATTGAATTGTCTACCGGAAACCCAGGGGTTCACTATATCAATACCGTTTTTGATCAAGAGGCCACAACGTCAATAACTAGTGATATGGGACCATCTACCGGAAACTTTATACCTGAGGGAGATTTATCGACCTTATACAATACATCTGCTCAAGGTACATGGACATTAACTGTCGTTGATAATGTCGTCGGTGTTGGTGGGGACCTTCGTAACTTTTCACTAAATATATGTGCAGGAGTACCACTTTCTGTTGAAGATGATGATTTTAAAGCCAACGCTTTAAGCATTTTCCCTAATCCTAACAAAGGTACTTTTAACATCACATCGACACTTCCTATGGATGTTACTGATATTACTATTTTCGATATCAACGGACGTATGATACATCGTACTATTCGTAATAAAAATATGGGAATCTTGAACGAAGAAATCGCTCTTAATCAAATAGAATCTGGTGTTTATCTGATACAAATTGAAGCTAATGCTACCAAAATTATAAGGCGCATCGTTATCAATAAATAAATTACGAGCATAAAAAAGCCTTCTTAAAAGAAGGTTTTTTTGTTTTGGTTAGGCCCTAGGCTTATGAATCCCCCTATCGTACATCACAATACTACCAGCGACGGACACATTAAGGCTTAATTGGGATTTAAACTTTACTAAAAAATGACTTTTTTCAATAGCCTGTTTAGACAATCCATGATCTTCTGCTCCTAACAAGTAAACACAGCGTCTTGGATGGTGAAAGGTCTCCAAATCTTCAGCTTCATCTGTTAATTCAACGCCTACCAAGCGCGCTCCCTTTGGCAGATTATTAAAAAAATCATCAAAGGTATCGTAATGAAAGTAGGGCATAGCTTTTACTGCATTGTGCGTATCACAAGCTTGTTTGGCATAACGATTCCCAATGGTAAAAATAAAACTGGCACCCAAGTTTTGTGCAGAACGCCAGAGCACACCCAAATTTTCGGGTGTCTTACCATTTTGAATGCCTATTCCAAAAAATTCATTTACTAAGTTATCCGTCATGGAGACAAAAATAAGCGATACTAATAAAATGTAAGCCACATAGGTCTTCTCATTCTAATAGACCAAAAACTTTTAAATCTCAACCAATAGCTTTTTAATTCATTAGTCGATAAGTTTCCCTGCCAACTGTAATAGATTAATTTCAGCAATTTTCAGGTCATATTTTGCCCTCGCGCGATTATTCAAGGCATTAAAAAGATTAATCTGTGCCTCTCTAAACTGTACTGCCGATACCTGGCCTAAGCTAAACTGATTCTGGGTTCTACTAAAGTTAAGCGTATTGGTGATGACATTATTCTGCTCGGCCTCTAGTGTAAATTGTTTATTGGTATAATCTTCATAGGCGTTATACACCTCTTTTTTTAGTTCTTCCTTAGCTCTGTAGAGTTCAATCTCTCTGTTTTCTCTTGTAATCTTCGCCGTTTGTACCCTAGTTTTTGATTGGCCTCCATCAAAAATATTCCAGGATAAACTCAAACCCAAATTAAGGCCGTAAGCTTCGTTCTCGAGTGCAAAATTGGTCGGTGGATTGATACTTTGATTCCAGTTATAACTGACGCTTCCATTGATTTTTGGTAAAAACTTGGCCTTGTTTATCTCAATATCCAAATCGCTTAACAATAGATTCTGCTGATTTAAAAGTGAGGTTACATTTTCGGTTTCAGAACTTTCTAAAATAACATCTTCTTCCAGCCCCTCTAAAAACACCACCGTGGTGTCCACCTCAAAAAAGGCCGAAATATCCCTCCCTAAAAGCAGGTTAAGATTGCGCTTTGCATTTTTGTAATCTTTATTTGCCGCGGCATAGGATATATTGTCATTGTTAAGGTCTACTTGGGCATTGAGCTCATCGAGCTTCGTACCTTGGCCATATTTTAGTTTCTTCCTAGCCCGTTCTAAACGGTCTTCTGAGTTGGCTATATTCAACTTTAAATGCTCTTCAATTTGCTTTTGGTAGGCCACGTTGTAATAGGCATTATAGATAGCGATTATGGTATTTTCAATAGACTGTCGCTCTTGTAGCCTCTTTAGATTGAGGTTTTCCTCATTCTTCTTAACATTAAATTTTCGTTCCAAACCGTCAAAAATGGTATAGTCTGCCGTTATTGAGGCATTATACGATTCTGTAATAGCGCCAGTAATTTCGGCACTATTGCCATCTGAAAAAACAACATTCTGATTTTCATCCGAGTAGTTGACACCACCAGAGGCTGAGACCTTAGGTAAGTAGCCACTATTTAAGACCCCATTTTCGATATCAGAAATTTTGGTATCGTTTTTGGCAATACGGACATCGTAATTTTTCTCTACGGCCATTTTTATGGCATCATCTACCGTTAAAATATCTTGAGCAAAGGCCAATTTACTTATAAAAAATACGGCCACCATGTATAGGATTCTAAAATTCTTCATGTTCTACCTTTTGTTCTTTAATAGCCCGTTCTACTTCTTCTTTGGTAGGCTTTATACCCGTATTGAGATACTTTATATATACCTTAATCGTATTAGAGAAGGATAGGAAAATGGGTAGTATAAAAAGGGTTAATATCGTGGCTATCGCAATACCATAAGAAATCGCCAATGCCATAGGAATGAGGAACTGGGCTTGCAAACTTCGCTCTAACATTAAGGGAGCTAAACCTGCAATCGTCGTTATTGAGGTTAAGAAAATAGCTCTAAAACGTGCCTTACCAGTTTCGAAAAGGGCCTCATCAAATTTTAAACCTTGCTTTAAAAAGGTGTTGAATTTGTTGGTAAACACCAAGCCATCATTGACTACAATTCCTATTAAACCAACAATCCCTAAATAGGATAAAATACTCATAGAAAACCCATGAAAATAATGTCCCCAAGCTACTCCAATCAATGAAAATGGAACAAGCGCCAATAAAATAAAGGGCTGACTGAACGATCGAAAGGTGAAAACGATGACGACGTAAATTAGAAATATGATAGCGGGTAGGACTGCTGCTGCAGAATCCGCTATTTTATTGGCCTCGCGATTTTGTCCTTCTGCCGAAACCGTAACATCTGGATATTTTGCTTCAATAGCATCGGCTACTCGTGTTCTTAAATCTCTCATGATTTCAGCAGAACTCACCTTGGGATTGGCAATATCGGCTTCAACGGTTACTTCTCTTTCCCCTTCTAAATGATTAATGGCCACTTCGCCGCGTTCAATGGTATAAGACGCCACTTGTGATAGGGGCACTCTTCCATTTTGCGTACTAATTTCAATAGTATTTAAATTGCTGATGCTAGACCTATTAGCTTTGTCATATCGTACCCAAATTTTCACCTCATCCTGCCCGCGCTGTATGCGCTGTACTTCATTGCCATAAAAAGCATTGCGTACCTGTGCCATAAGACTACTATAGCTAAGTCCTAATAAAGTCGCATTCTCTTTCAACTTTAAGTTAATCTCCTTAATTCCTTTGGGACTTGTGTCTGTAATGTCCTTTACCTCAGGGTTTTGCTTTAATTCCTTATAAACAATGTCTTTAGCGGCGTTAATTTGTTCGATATCATCACCTTGTAATGACACAGATATGGGAGAACCGCCTACATTAGAACCAGAATTAAAGGAAAGTTTTTCTAATAAGGGTATGGTTCCTACCTCAGATCTAATCTTGTCCGTTATGTCTACCGAAGAGATAGAACGTGTTTCACTAGGAGATAGATTTATTAAAATCCTACTACTCGAAGAACTATTGGGCCCTATGCGCTTAACAGTCCCGACAATATGGGCTTCATTGAGTTCATTTGGCCCTAAATCCTCATTTATTTTCCATACGATATCCTCAATGTGAGACGCTATGGAATCTGTAATATGCTCGCTCGTGCCTTGGGGTGTATTAATGGTGGCAACAATTTGATCGCTGGCATTAGTAGGAAAAAATGTGAGTTTTATAAGACCATTTGAAAATGCCCCAAGCGTTACTATAAATAGAAAAAGGACAATAGCAAATGATAAAAACTTATGCTGTAATGCTTTTTTATAGACTGGCGCATATACCCTATCTTTAAGATAATTCATAAACTGTTCGCCAAGCTTGTTAAACCGTGTGACTTTATCAATATTTTTGATATCCTTAGAATGCGCCAAATGCGCCGGCAATATGAGTAAAGCTTCTATTAGTGAGACTAAGAGCGTAAGTGTAACGACAAGAGCAATATCGCGAAAGAAATCGCCAACCTGCCCTTCTAAAAAGAAAAATACGGAAAAGGCCAAGATGGTCGTTGCAATAGCCGACAGAATTGGCTTCATTACTTCTAGTGTTCCATAAACTGCTGCTTTAATCGGAGATTCTCCAGCTTCCCGTCGACTATAGATATTTTCTGCGATAACGATGCCATCGTCTACTAATATACCTATGACCAAAATCATCCCGAACATGGACAACATATTGAGAGTCACGCCATAGTTGGGCAATAGGATAAACATCCCTAAAAAGGATATGGGTAATCCAAAAGCCACCCAAAATGCAACGCTGGGCCTCAAAAAAAATGACAGTAGGATCAATACGAGAATCATTCCTACTAGTGCGTTTTCCAATAAAAGGTCTATCCGATCTTGTATGAGATCTGCACTATTAAAAATTGATTTTAGTTGTATGTTTTGGTGATCTTCATTAAACTGTTCTATATACGATTTTACACTTTCAACACTACCAATTAGGTCCTCAGAATTTGTATTGTTCAAATCTATTTGAATCGCTAGCTGACCATTGTAAAATAATTTGTCTGGGTTTTCACTAAAGGTATCATGAAGTGTGGCAATATCACGTAGATAAACCTTAGAGCCGTCGGGAGAAGATTTAACTACAATATCTTTAAGCCGATCTGCATAATACCCCTTGTTGTCTGCCCTTATCAAAAACTCTTCGTTATCTGTTTTAATGGATCCTCCTGAAATGATGATATTGGCTTCTGCAATAGATTTAGAAACGTCTTCAAAGGTTAAATTGTAGCTTCTCAAGGCGGTTTCAGAAATTGCAATTTCAATCTCCTCTTCTGGAAAACCTGACAGTGAAATTTGTGAAATACCATTAATTCGAAGTAAATCATCTTCGACCTCCTGTGCATATTGCTTCAAAATACTTAGTGGAACATTTTCGCCCGTAATAATGAAGCTTATCGCTGGTCTTACGGGTTTTATCGTCTCAATAACTGGTGGTTCTATGTCAACAGGAAATGAGGGGATTCTATCCACTGCATTTTTTACATCTTCCAGAATTAAGTTAATATCAAAACCAGATTCTATCTCTACAGTAATACTAGCGCTATTCTCTTGTGAAATAGAACTTACCCTATCAATGCCCTCAACACCCTTAAGATTGCGCTCAATTTTTTCTACGATCCCCTCCTCCACTTCTTCGGGAGAGGCTCCAGGATAGGTTACAGATATTTGAATGGTTTTGGCATCTGCCAAAGGAAAAAATGAAGAATTCATTTGTTGATAGCCCAGAAAACCAAATATCAGAAAGCCAACTATAAATATGTTGACAGCTACTGGATACTTTATAAAATAACCAAGGAAATTTTTCATAATTACTTGCTGATATCTACTTTCATTCCTGGGTAAGCGTTAGCTATAGTTTGGTCCACGACAAGCATATCCTCGTCCAAACCAGAGACCACAGCCATGTTTCCTTGATAATTGACCACTGTAACGGGCTTGATTTGAAGCGTGTTGTTCTCTACGACATACACGTTGTTGTTCTCGAGAATAAGCGCATTATCTATCTTAAACACATTGGTCAAATCATTCCCTTTTATCTGTGCCGTTAGGTATTGTCCATCTTTTAGCTGCTCGTTTTTTACTTCAACGATAACAGTTATGGTCTGTGTGTCTTGCTCTATTTTACCATTAATGCGCGAGATTCGTCCTTTAAAAGATTGGGATGTATCCATGGTCATCAGATGGACTTCTCTGTTTTGCTTTAAGAACTTATTTTCAGATGCCGGAACCGAAATCTCTAATTCGAATGTTGCATTATTTATGAATTCTCCTATTTTTTGGCCACTCCTTATAAGCGTTCCCACATTAACATTAGACTCCGTAACCACACCGTTATAGGGCGCTGTGATATAATACTTGCTCAAGCGCTCTTCGAGATTCTTTATATTAAAATAGGCACTGTATATATTCTTACCCGAAACAAAGAGTTTCTCTTTATTAGATTCAGACTCGGGTATTTTGGGTATTCTCGATGCGTTTAAATCAAAGTTTTCCAGATAGATTTCCCACTTTTTATAGGCATTTGGATAGTCGATCTCCATATCAGGAAGCATCGCTGCAATCTGATTCATTAAATCGCTTCGCGACGATTTAATCTGGGCCAAATGCTCATCGCTATTTACAATGATTAAGGGTTCTCCTTTTCGAAATGCATTACCCGTTTTAAATGGTGTTTTAGTCGATTTCAATATGCCTTGCACCTCACTGTAAAGCTCAATTTTTTCTTTGGCCTGAAGGGTTCCTGTAGCTTCAATAACATAAGGAATATTTGCTAATTCAACCGTTCTAACTCTAATGGATAAGGGTTGAGATTCTTCTGAAGATTCTGCAGGGTCCGAATTCTTTTTAGAGTTCATAAGGTTAAACACCATAAACCCTAAAGCCACAATAATGAGCCCTATTATCGTCGTTAAATACTTTCTCATGGGGTTCCGTTACATATTTTTCCTTAAGTACTTTCTGATCTTAGGCTCTAAATCATCCTCATACTTTTCGAGCTGTGCTTCCGTAAGTACCTTTTCCAGCTCAGCATTTTTCTCTTTTTTTATCTTTTTCATATCCCCCATTTTTCCAAACATAGAGCCTTCTTTATCTATAAGGGCTTTTTGTTGAATGGCATATTTTAGATTGATCTCTTCCACAGCTTCTGTTTGTACTTCCGTAAGGTTGAGCTCAGCTATCATTAATTTATTTTGATAGTCAGCCATATCTTTAGCTGTTAAAGACGTTTGGGCCAATGAAAATTGTAAAATCAATAGGGTTACTGCGGTAAAAAATGTCCTTTTCATCGTTTATTTTTTTAGTTATACTTCTTTTTTTGAAACCAAATATCAGTCAGGGTTAAATTGATATTCAGGGTATTGTAATTTTCTTCCACTAAAAAGCTATCCGTTGTTCCTCTATTGCCTAGGGTGTACGATATGTTTAATAGCGACCTTCCTCTTTTACTTATAGGTAAGCCAATCCCAACAGAGGCATCGAAGCTGCTTACCCTTGTGTCATCAATCTCTAAATAACCAGAGTTGTAGTTGAGCCCTGCACGGAAGTTGACACGTTTCCAGTACTTATAACTTTCCGAGTCGATGGTGTATTCCGCCCCAAAACTGAAAATATTTTGATCCACATAATCGCCCAAAGTATCGAACTGATCCGTTGAAGACCAAGACTTAAAGCTATAGTCAGCCGTAAGGAGTAATTGTTTAAATCTTTTACTAATACCAAAACCCAGTTCTAGTGGTAATTCAAAATCATCTATAGTCTCATCAGTAGTTTCCTCAAGTATGGTAAATGTTGAACTCGTAGATTTTTGAATAAAGGTGTCCCTTTTCCCCTTTAATGTTGTCGGAAAGTTGGCAACAAAGCCAAGATTATAATCCTTAAAAATCTTATACTGTAAGCCAAGACCCCATCTAAAAGCGTTATAATAGTTGTCTTCGCTTATGGCTAAAAGACTTTGGTCCGTAATGATTGATTCATTTTCCTCAATGCTACCAAACAAATACGACGACTTTACACCAACACTGAGATTTTTTAGCACTTTATATGCATAGTCTAGTCTTAGTTCATTTAAGCCTCCCGAGCCCACAATATTGGAACTAAATTGCTCGCTGCTGCCCTCAATATTGGTTTCAACACCAATAAGTGCATAACCGACATTGGTTGAAGGTATCAAAGACAGGGCGGCTACGGATTTTGAACTTAGACTGGAGGCTAAGGCGACATTAGAAAAGTTCGAAGCAAAACGAACTTCATCACTATCATCACTAGATACATTTTGTATTTCCGTATACATCCCAAAATCCAAAACAACACGATCACGCTGAAGCCAAGCAAAAGAAGCTGGATTGTATAGGTTGATGGTCTCCAAAGACTCTAAAGCAAAACCTGTCCGTCCCATACCACTGTTTATACCTGTATTAGAATTGCTTTCTACCCCTAAACCAAAAAGAGAATACGGTGAGCCCGTTAGGTTATTGGACTGGGCCAAACTCACTTGAACTAATAATAACAAAATAAGTACGAGCCTGTAATTAATCATATATAGCATAGGTTATAACTAGTTCTGCCTCAAAATCTTCGTTAAAAAAATCGTTGAATAGGATTTTATTAATACTGTAATTATAATCTAAGGGCAAGAGCACCAAAGCATCTTCGGTTTCTGGTTGTTCATTCAATTTAAAATCCAAATAATCGGTGACGGGTATATTGTATATGGCTTCATTGAGCTCCGAGTTTTCTTCGGTAAATGCCGCAAATATGAACTCATTGTTGTTGGATATTTGAGTTGCCACGTCATTATTTTGATCAATAATATAAAGTGCCAGCAGCTCACTAATAGGTTGAGTATCCGAATACCCTTCTGTACTGGGCTTTAGCCTTAATACAGCGTCCAATATGGTACCAACTCCGAGCTCATTGATATTTTTTAGAGATGGAAATTCAATCTTCGTAGCATATCCGGTTCCCGATTGCAAATACCCAAAATTATCAGTTTGCACGGAAGGCAAATCATCTTCCTGATCTGTAATGTTAGAAAGCTCTAAACCCGTAACATCAGTAACTATATTATTGTAGTAAGACACAGCAAAAGGACTAATAGAAAAATCAAGAATCTCCTCCTCGGCTTCAAACTCATTAGGTAAACTATAAAAAAGTCTGAGGTAAGTGGCATCACTGGCCGTACTAAATCCAATGATTGAACTATCATCATCTTGCCCCGGTTTTAAGGTAAACCCTTCTAAGGTTGTAAATAAAGATTCATCGTCAAGGATATCATTGTTCTTAATAGCATTAAACAAATCTTCACCTAAACTATAGGGCAAGGTAACATAGATCGAATCCCTATTGGGCTCTGGTCTATACTCAAATGCCACTAAAGGCGTCTCCTCATGAGCGATCTCAGTAGTGTTATAAAAGTTAAGCTCATCAGGTTCTAACTCATCAATGAGTTTGTAGACCTCTACAGATGCGGTCGCTGTGGTATCATTATAAAAGTAAGTGTCATAACCTAGCACAAGGCCTATACTGTCCAGTTCGGCATCTTCATCAATATTGTAATCCGTAGTATTTACCCTAAAGTAAGGCGATGCCGTAACCTTACCAAAAAACGCATCGTTGTATTGACCTAGCATTAAACGCTCATTGCCTTCGGTAATTATAGAATCGAATTTTATGGTCGACATGCTTACCGTGAAAGTATCTATGGATAACACACGTATACTTGTACTGGTAAAATCCTGCCCCACAATAAGACTGGGTTCCTCATCAATCGTATTGGAGCAAGCCAATATGATGACGAATATGCCTATTATTGGGGTAACTCGTTTTATCAAATTAATCATTGGGTCCGTTTTACACTGTAAAAAAAGAACCCCTTGGTTAATATTGAAATAGTAATATACCAACCATCTAAAGGTATCTACCAAAGCCATTTATCAGCCAATAAATGCTCTAGATGTTTATTGGTAGGGTAAAATCTATGTTTCATCTAGGCTTATAAGCGTCCCGTATATTTAATTCATGATGGATGCCACTAAGGGCTTATGTTAGCACCATGATGAGAACTAACATATGTATATCTGCCGTTGTACTCTTGTTTTTTAAAAGTGCCCTATCACAGCAATTTATAAATCGAGAACGTGGATTTGAACTAGTAAGGGTTGATTATACCGTCATACCAAGCCTTGGGGATATACAACTCGATAGACAAGGGGTTAATCTCAACTTTTTCAAAAAATTGAATAGCGGAGGTCTGCGATTGGGATTGGCTTACAGTAGATCTGAATTAACATTTAAAGACGCCGACGAAAGTCATCAGTTTGGAGATTTTGATAATTTCCACATCCTAAGATTCAATATGTCTTACATTAGACCATTAGCTAAGAATTGGTCCATTAATATCTCCTTGGCACCGACCTTATCTTCAAATTTCAAAGGGGCACTAAGCACAGAAGACATTATATATACGGCTTTTGGGACGGTAGGCAAACAATGGATAACAACCAATAAGCGTTCGTCCTTAAGATTTGGATTAGCTTTTGGAACCCAGTTTGGTTCCCCACTGTTGTTCCCTGTATTGTCTTATCAAAAACAAGTTAATGAAAAGCTAAGCTATGCCATCGGACTACCCGTAACTGGCATTTTTTATACGATTAACAAGTATAATTCTATAAACTTTAGAATTAGACCAGAAGGGGCATTTGTAAACAATTCTAACATCTTACGTATTGCTGGTGACGATCGAGACTTCGCAAATACAAAGCTCCAACTTAACGCTTTTAGTCTCTCGTTGGGGTATGATTTGCAACTCGATAAGCACTGGGTAACGACATTTAGCGTAGGCTATATTCCCACCTCAAATATCGAGGTATTGGACGACAACAATGATGTGATTTACGACTTTGAAGCCGATGAATCCATCTCAATAAACATAGGATTAAGTTTTAATATCAACAGGACAAAAAATAATGATAAAAATGAAACGAGGAGCAGAAACTAAATGGCTAATCATAGCCTTAACAGCTTTATTATGTTACACTTGTAGTGATGATGATAGTGATGACGATAAGATTGGAAACTGGGCAGAAAGATCGACATTTAATGAAGAACCTAGAAGTAGCTCAGCGGCTTTTACGATTGGTGACAAAGGCTATATGGGCACAGGTTATGACGGGGATGATTATTTAGGGGACTTTTGGAGCTACGACATGAACACAAATTCTTGGCAACAGCTTGCAGATTTTCCAGGTATAGCACGGAGTTCTGCAGTGTCCTTTACCATAGGTAATAATGGGTACATCGGTACAGGATTCAATGGTGACTCTAATGAGGAATTGGGTGATTTTTATCAATATAACCTTGATACGAATACCTGGAGTCCTATTGCAGATTTTGGTGGGTCACCGAGATATGGCGCTGTTGGATTTGAATCAGACACCCATGGCTATGTCGGTACCGGTTTTGATGGAGATGGAGATAAAAAAGACTTCTGGAAGTACGACCCCACTACCGATACTTGGGAAGAAATCTTTGGATTTGGAGGAGATAAAAGACGTGATGGAGCCACTTTTAAAATTGGCACAGATGTCTATTTACTTTCTGGAGTAAGCAACGGGATATATGAAGAGGATTTCTGGGTGTTTGATACTGTAGATGAAACTTGGACAGCGCTCGATGATCTCGATGATGACGATGATGATGATTTTATTATGAGGGCCAATGCCGTCGCGTTTAATCTCAATGACAGAGGCTATTTGGCCTGTGGCGAAATTGGTGGAGTGGCCATTGATATTGTGTGGGAGTACAATCCTGCCACCCAAGATTGGACAGAACGCACCGAGTTTGAAAGAACGGCGAGACGCGATGCCGTAGCATTTAGCAACGGAAATCGCGCCTTTGTGACTCTAGGCAGAAACGGCACCCTGTATCTTGATGATAATATGGAGTTCTTCCCGACCGAAGAACAGGATGATGATGATAATTAAGTCATACACCATTTTTGAGTTTTTATTGTTGATAGTTAGAAAATTGGTTTATTAAGTTTTAAAATAGTGCGATTAATAGCCAATTGGAGTCGGGTGGAATAATCTAGCAATTGTTATGAAGCCTGGCTCTTTCTTAAAACAGCATTAATGTTTATCGTAAATACCAAAGCCTGTGAAAGAAGCTCTAAAATACATATACATTTTCTTTACCATCAGTACGGCGGTGTTCTTCTTTTCCTATATGTTATACAATGAAGACATTAGCCAATCAAAGGATTTATATACACTTCATGTGATTGAAGAAAACAGTCAATGGATCTACGAGATCAATAAAAATGATCAACTTCTTATAAGGCAAGAATACATCCCTGCCGTAGCGGGCAAAAAAACATTCAAGACCAAGAGGGATGCCGAGGTTATTGGAACACTTGTTATCGACAAATTATACAAAAACAGCAATCCAACGCTTACGATTAGCGAAATTATGTCTAATAATATTAACTTTAATTAAATTTTGCCAATGCACATGGCCCTCTTAAAAAGGCATATCAATTTAAAGGAGTTATTAATACACGTATTTGTTTGGTTGTGTTTTTCTTTAATACCCATAACAACAGCCTTTTCTTTGGATTTCAAAAAAGTGCCGACTGAACTCTACTACAGGTTGCCCCTCATGCCCATATTATTTTATGTCAACTATTTTGTTCTTGTTCCCAAGCTATTGCTCAAAAAGCGAATTCTGGTTTACATTTTGGTATCGGTACTGTTCTTAACCGCATTTAATTACGTCATGGTCAAGGTCATTCCCCATTCCGCTTTTGCAACAATGGACAAAGAAGTCATCAGAAGTGAGATGCTTAAGCGCGATATGCCCATCCCAATAATGAAAGGGATGCGTTATGGTATACCCATGGTATTTTCGTTAGCCATTTTTTTGCTGGGCGGTATCTTTAGTTTGGTTATCGATTTTTACAAAAGGGAACGCCTTTCAAAATCCATGGAGAATCAGCAAAAAGAAATGGAACTGCAGTTTTTGCGAACACAGCTCAATCCACACTTTTTGTTTAACTCACTCAATAGTATTTATTCACTGGTAAGACGTAAGTCGGATGATGCTCCCGAAGCGGTAATTACCCTGTCCGAACTTATGCGCTATATGCTTTATGAAGTAGGCGAAACCAAAGTGCCTCTGGAAAAGGAAATCAATTATATTAAGCATTATATAGCACTACAACGCTTAAGATTAAAAAATACCGAAGCGGTTAATCTAAACGTTCATGGCGATACAAAACATCTAAAAATCCATCCCCTACTCTTAATTTCCTTTATTGAAAATGCATTTAAGTATGGTACGGATTATAAGGGCAATACCAAAATTGATATTGTCATCACCATTGAAAATAACCGGTTAAACTTTAAGGTCGATAACATTGTCGGCCTTTATAAAAAAGATGAAACGAGCTCTGGTGTTGGTTTAAAGAATATCGAAAACCAACTCCATTATTTGTATAAAGACAAGCATCAATTGACCACCAAAATTGAAGATGGCTATTATAAAGTTGATTTAGTATTAAAATTAGAACACGATGACCTGCATAATCATTGATGACGAACCTTTAGCGATCGAAGTGATTGAATCCTATTGCAATGCAATGGGTTCACTTAACGTAGTGAGCACATTTACCAATGCTATTGAAGCTATAGAGTTTTTAAATGGTGAGAAAATCGATTTGGTTTTTTCTGATATTGAAATGCCGCAAATCTCAGGCATCGATTTTATCAAATCCATAGAACACAATAGGCCATTTTTTATTTTTACCACGGCCTATCCTGAATATGCGCTAGAAGGATTTGATCTCAACGCTACGGACTACTTAGTGAAACCTATTCCATTTCCTAGGTTTATTAAGGCCGTTAATAGGGTCAAAGAATTAATGCTGCTTAATAGTCGGCCTAAAAGTTTTCAGCATCCACCAGAACCAAAAGAAAGCCAGGCTACACATGATGAATACATATTCATAAAATCCGAATACGAAAATCTAAAGATCAACCTGTCCGACATTTATTATATAAAAGGACTTAAGGATTATTTAAAGATCAACCTCGTCGATGCTAAACCGGTTTTGACCTTAATGAACTTTAATCAAATACTCAGTAAGCTTCCGGATCATACGTTTATAAGAGTGCATCGCTCTTATATTATTAACGCTGATAAAATTACTTCAATTCAAAAGAATAAGATTATTATCAATAACGAGCGTATCCCCATAGGAGAAAGTTACAAGGCTCAAGTTTATGGGCGTTTTGGAATTTAGCTTGAAGCTAGATGATCAGCACGAATACCTTTCTTTTTATAAGGACTAGGATAAAAAGAAAAGCTCATTATATTTTCTACAAATAAAAAACCTCCTTAATTGCTTAAGGAGGTTAACACAATACTATAGACTAGAACCTTACCCCTTTATTTGTCTATGAGTCTTGTGCTTCTGGCTATCAATCATAAGTTCTTGGGGTTTTGTGTTGGCCGTCCAAAAGGCATGATTTGGGATGTTGCTATTAATCAATCTCAGACTATGAGGATGGTATCATACCTTTTTGGACCAACCAGTATTTTAATCAAAAGGACTTCCGCCCGGATCAGGTGGTGATCCTGACTGTGCCTGCATAGGCGATAGGACCAGAAAGGTTCCCAAAGCCGTCAAGGCGGCATATCTCCCCATTTTTTCAAGTGCTTTTTTGCGCGTCATCGCTTTGTCATCGTCTTGTACCATATCATTACTTTAATCTATGATTACTTTTTTAACATATTGTCCTTGGACATTGGTCAATTGTACAATATAAACACCGGTCGCCAAGCCTGTCGTGCTCATCACATTGCTGTTGCTATCTGACGTGAACATCGTTCTCAAGACCAACCTCCCATTGATGTCATATAAGGCTGCCTTGGTATCCTCTTTTACATTGCCTTTGATGACCAACGTATCGCTATCGTTCAAGGTAAATACTTCAAATGTATTTAGGTCGTTTTCGAATATACCCAAGGTCTGCTGTGAGAAGCTGATATAAAAACGTCCCGTACCGCTAAGGTCGCCTATTGGAGTCATTATAAAATCCTCGGTGTTTAGGTGAGTTGATATATTCTCTTGGGTGTCCAGAAGATACACATCAACATCTTGAGGTAAGTTTGAGCTCTCTATACCAATGGTCAATTGCTCTCCCTGATTAGCGTTAATACCAAGTGGTATCATTCCGTTGGACAGCATGTCCTCTGGCAGGGACTGGATAGCAAAATCAACACCCTGACCGTTCGCTATCAGGTGCGAATACAGGGCGAACGTATTGGCCATATTACCAAAGACCGCCGCGTCATAGCCGGGATCCAACCCATTAGTGGAGTTCTCGTTAAAGTAAAAATCCGTGCTTGAGGTGTTGCCATCGGTATTGTGCAATTGCAGTCTCAAGTTTTGATTGGTAATCGTATTGCGACCCACTATAAAATCATCAGTAGTACCATGCCTTCTCATACTCGGTGTAAACGCAATGTTTGCATTACTGGAAACAGCCACAAAGAAGCCCTGTCCCGGAGTGATTACCGTATTGGCATCCGTGGTGTTCAGGTTATAGATGGTCCAACCATCCGAGGCATTACCATCATAACCATAGATGCCCACATTGGTTACATCCAATACGCCTGCATTGTTGGTGTTGTTCAAAAAGTCCTGAACATTAAGGTACGATGGATAGGGATTTCCTATGAGGTTCCACTGGCTAAAACTTGGGCCTGAGTTAAGTACTGCTTGGTTGACCGTTCCCTGATTGACGTTACCCTGAAATCTCAGGGTGGTATTGTCCGTCGTGGCGGCCCTATAGCCTATCCCGGAGCTCAACGTTGCCGATTCAGTATTGGCATAGGTGGTGTAGGTTCCTATGGTCTTGTCAAATGGCCCGAACAGGTACAGGGTATTACCGGCATTGGACGCAATATTGGGGTTGTTGGCCAAAAAATCCGTAAAGGGCTGTCCCGATACCGGAGGTGAGATAAGGTCGTTACCTCCCGTGATAGCTGTTTGGTTGACATGACGCCTGTAAGTGACTGTTCCAGTCAACATACCGTCCAGGATCAAACTCGAATAACTGGTCGATGTTGAGACTAGGACCAGACCCGAGGTCGTGGTTAGGGTCACTCCGTTGTTGATGGTGAGTCCCGCTCCTGCTGCGACAGTGATACCGTTACAATTCGTATTAGACGATATGGTCGCATTGCCGGCGATGATATTAATGTCATCCGAGGTCGTGGAAACCCCATTAGGGTCCGAGGGTGACCAACCGTTGTTATATATGTAAGCAGTGCTCAACGACGCCCCCGAACAGTCATAGCTGTCATTGATGATCTGGGTACCTGGGCTACCTGCACAGTCCGCAATTCCCGCACCACCACAGGCCGTAAAAAACTGGTCCTGGAATACGCCATCACTGAAAAAACAGATACCAGGGGCCTCGCCCACATTGGTGTAGCGTATCTTGATATGCAACAGTACCTTTGGCGTAGTGGTAATCAGTATATCCGTAGTGGTCTGAAAACCTGCCAGAGCAATATTCTGTTGAAAGGACAGCGATACCCTGGAAGAGGTATTATCGTTCTGTACAAAGTCCTTGTAGGCCGGTGAAAATATACCAAAACTAAAACCAAGGATTGACCCCACGGGTTGGCTGTATTCCAAATTGCCATTGGCGGATATATTACTACCAAATGCCAAGGTATTGTAATCCAGATACAACTGGCCCGAACCCACATAAAAGTCGCTGGTACTAGAAATAAGGATATCGGCCTCGTAAAAGTCACTAATACCATCATTCGTAATCTGTGCATTGGCAAAGGTTAAGGCAATGTCCTGAGCGTATGGGACACTTATACTAAAAAGTATCAATACTACTGTAAATAGGTTTGTTTTCATGATTATGTTGTAATTATAGGTCAAGGTTTAGTTGCTTTTTTTGATTAATCGCTTGGTCACCGATCCTCTGGCATTGCTGAGCACCACCAGATACACCCCCTCATCATAATCATGCATATCGATCGGACTGCTGTCGTCCCTTTCTTCCTGAACGATCAACCTACCTTGGATGTCGTACACTTTCACACTGTATGACGTCCTTAGGCCATGTATGCTAAAGCTCGTATCTGCCGGGTTGGGATATAGTGTTATTAGAGCTTCTTGGTTAGTGCCTATACCGAGCGTACCCACACCAGCTTCCGAACAGTCATAGGTGTCATCGGTAATTTGTGTCCCCGGAGCATTGGTGCAGTCCGCTATGCCCGTGCCGCCACAGGCCGTAAAGAACTGGTCCTGGAACACCCCATCACTGTAAAAGCACATATTGGCATCCTCACTGACATTGGTATAGCGGATCTTGATATGGAACAGGACCTTTGGTGTCGAGCTCACCTGGATCTGGGGTGCCGTCTCCAAGCCCACCAAGGCGATGTTCTGCTGAAAGGACAGGGACACCCTTGATGTCGTGTTGTCGTTCTGTACAAAATCCTTGTAGGCCGGCGAGAAGGCCCCGAAACTATGGCCCAGTATGGAACCGTCCGGTTGGCTGTATTCTATGTTGCCATTGGTCGATATATTTTCGCCAAAGGCTGTCGTACTGTAATCAAAGTATACCTGGCCCGAGCCCACGTAAAAGTCCGTCGTGCTCGATATCACGATATCGGCCTCGTAAAAATTATCTATTCCGTCATTGGTGATCTGCGCATTGGCAAAGGCCAGGGTCACATTGTTGGACAGCAATTCTGAGGATCCACCCCTATTGAACTGCTCCCCACGGCCTATGTTGGGGTTGATAAGGGCGTTGACGTCCGTATTCTGTATCTGGGTGTTGATGTCCATATCGGCCGCATCATAGCCCGAACCACCTATCAGCTGGACAACGGCATTCGCGTCCGTGTTCTGGACCTGGGCATTGTCGTCATAGTCGCCCGTATACATTCCGTATGCGCCCCCGGGCAACAGTACCAACGAATTGGTGTTGCCCTCTACGGCTGCCGGATCCGAGGATAGGTCGACCAATGTGGCTATGGTACCCAAGGTTTGTGGGGAGGCCGTGATGATACCGATATGGTTGCGGTGCTTTACCGCCACATGGTAATTGCCGGGTGCTGCATTAAAGCTTAGAGGAGAAGTGCCGTCCAGCCCAACGATGTCCCCATCGCGCTGCAACAGGGCCGATTGTGATTCGATTATGGTCGTATTGGCCGTTGCATCCCGAAGCTCTATAAAGACCCAATCGACGATGGCATCGGGACCGGTAATGCCCAGTACCGAACTATTGATTGACGAAGTATCCGTATAGGGCGTCTGTAACGGAATAAGGCCGCTGGTACGCAGATCATCGCGCATAAGCCCGTCCGTGGCAATGGTAGAACTTTGTGCAGCACCCTCCAAATATGCCTTTGGGGACAGTAAAATAGGATTGTTTATAGTAACCGTAAAGGAGCAGGTATTAATACTTCCCGAAAGATCCTTGCCATAGAAGGTATTCACGGTATTGTTTGCTGTAAATAGCGATCCTGAAGGAAGACCCGTAACTTGAATGGGACGGCCTGTACTATAGTCATGGAACTCAATAATCATCCATTCAGTTGCTGTAATATTGGATACATTAACCCAACTGCCATTAATTTGCATTACAGCATAATCCATTGAATCACCAGTATTGCTAGGTTGATTAGTTGCCCAATTTTCATAGAAGGCGGGCTGCCCACTTTGCCATACAAAAGTACCCTCAGTCGCCACATCATTGTAACCTATGATGGCTCCGTCATCTATTTGTGCTAAACGTGATGCTATATAGCTATTCTCTTCAGCTGAATTAATGGTCAATAGGTCATAATTGTTGGCCTGTGCCATTGCAAAAGCCTGTGGAGCTGTGAGGTGATCATCTGAGATAAAGTAGGTACTGTCCCCAAAAGTACCGAATGGTATAAATCCCGGTACCGATGTGGGAACTGCTGGAAACCCACAACCTTCTGAAATTGTCGGGGTAGTATAGCTGACTATCTGTGGACCAATCAAGCTAATATCAGAAGGACAGCTGAGCGTAAGTGGGCCCCTATCACTAACGGTCACTGTATATGAGCAAGTACTTTGATTGCCGCTACCATCTGTAGCTATAAAGGTATTCGTTGTTGTTCCAACAGGAAAGGTACTACCACTTGGTAGACCATCTGTTTGCACCAATGTACCAGCCACAGTCGTAATATTAGTTATAAAGGCTATAGCCATATTGGTTATGGTAGTATTATCTATAAAAGTACCCTCCCTTCCAGCAAATAATAGGTAATACAATCTATTGGTACCACTGAGTCCCGTGACCTGATGTTGGTCATCTTCAGTCTCCATGGCAAAATTATGTGATGCGGCATTATTTTCAGGAATGATAATCAAATGATAGACCGACGGGACTGCATTTGTATTGTATACCCTTTTTACAAATAAATTGTAATTGACACCTGCCACGGTTATGGTCGGAGTAAGCCCATCTACTATGCCATTATTTGGTCCGAATGCCCCAAGGTTTCCTGTAATATTAAAATCGTTAATACCATCTAAATCTGCAGCAAGCAACCACATATTCTCTACCTTTCGGGTAAAAAAGGCGCCATTGGTGCCAAAAGCTGTGGATTTGACTATAGTGTTATCAGAATATTTAATCCCACTCGGATGCAAATTAGTGCTAATGATGTTGCCATTATCGTACATATCGTAGTCCCCATCGGTGATAACTTCGGCATTTACACCTTCCTGCCCATCCATTTCGATATGATGAGGGTTTGGAATAAGACTGGTGATACTCTTGTTGTATAGGTTGAATTTGCGCAATACAGACTCTAGAGAATTCGTAAAGAAGGAAAAATTATCTGCTACTGTTGGCGTGTAGTTCAATACAGAATTGCAAAGACCAGGTACGTTGTAAAGGTTAAAATTGGAAGGACAAGAAAATGCAGGTGCTTCTGTGTCATTTACCGTAATGCTTTGTGTGCACGTATTTGAATTCCCACTTTCGTCGGTCACTGTCCAGACAATATCGGTAGTGCCCACTGGAAGGATATCGGATATGCTAGCTTTATTATTGTAGTCATTGGAAACGGTAAGTTTTCCAAGCGATATAGCACGAATTCGAAAAAAATCCGATACATCTAAGCTACAAGAAAATTGAAAGATGTCAAGGTCTCTTAACAGTTTAAAGGGAAGATTACTACCATGAGTCGTAATCCATGCGTTCCAAGTGGCCTGTGGTACCGTGATCGAACGTGTGATTGTTGAACAACCTGAACTAAAATTATTATCACTAAAGAGGGTGTTTCCATCGGGACCTTGAAGGATAAAGTCGTCGTTGGCACCAATAAATTGGCCACCAAATGTAAGTTCGAGGGTCACATCTGCTGCTGATGCAATCGCATTACGCATAATGGCAGGGGTATCAGACAAACGGAAACCACTGAAATTAAATGTGGTTCTAGAGGTATCGGGAATTATGCCTCCTCCGCAATTATCCGTAAGACTTGGTGGCAAGATGGTCATAAAGGCTCCAAAGCTTCCAGGATCGCTATTCACCACCGGATTAAGAATAGGACAAGTTATCGAAGGCGCTTCATTATCAACTACGGTAATTAGCTGTGTGCATGAGTTCTGATTACCTGAGGTATCAGTCACAGTCCAAACCACTGAGGTAGTGCCCACCGGATACGTACCCGAAGCATCCGAGAAATTATTAAAGTTATTCGTTAGAAATGCTACCGAACAATTATCCGCAATCGTGGGTAAAGGCACTGTCACCAAGGCACCACATAGTCCGGCATCGTTGTTTACCGTGATATCAGATGGACAACTGATGGTTGGATTCTCTATATCTGTACCAATTACGGTACAGGTCGCCGTACAGCGATCTATGGAACCATTGGAATCCGTAACGGTCAAGGTAACGGTATTGGGGCCTATATTCGCACAGGTAAAATTGGTCCTATCCAAGGACAATATAAATCCCGCTGTGTCATCCGAAGATCCATTATCGATATCAATAGGTGAAATGCTTAAATTACCCGTTATATCCAATGCACCGGAAAAGTCCCTACAGACTGCCATGGGTGGAGGATTGGTCGTAACACGTCCAGTGACGATATCCTCAAAGGGAGCTTGCCTTATTTGACAATCACCATTGTTACAGGTGCCCAAAAATGAGATGATCCCTGGGGTGATATCTACATTACCGCTGCCAATTGCCAATGACTGGCTAAATTCTAAAATTAGTGTTGGTAGACCTGTTTGATTAGAGGCGACCTGAGTGAAAAATTGTACACCACTACTGGTACTAACTGATGCTGCCGTCGTAAAACTAAGTGTTCCATAGTTGGGACTGTTGGTAAGGTTAATGTTAATGTTTGAATAGCTGGATGTCGTCGCATCAAAATTAAAGGACCCCTTAGCTGTCGCCCCACTATCAAAAGTGACGTTATCCAGATACCAAGTCGTCTGTTGGGCTTGGCTACTAAGGCCAATAAAAAAGCATAGGATGAACAAAAGCCGAAGGGGGACTATCTTTCCTAAACCTTTTAAAGCCAGTTGAACATTAATTTGAGATAAAATTAGGGTTTTGATACGTCTTACCGATATAACATAAGACAGAAGAATACGTTTCATAAAAAAGGGGTTTTATTCTGAGTGTGAAATTAAATGAGCATCGCGAATTTGCCCTTTTTTTAACCTCGACAATACCTCGACATTTTCTTAAAACCTATCTTTATAAGCGCCTAAAAACCTGTTTATCAATAAATTAAATAATTGTAATATCATAAAGCTATTCCATTTTTCAGGAAGTCGATATCGGCTTTGTATTCCACTTTTAAACAAATACCCTTATATACTGGTTAGGTTTTTAACGTCTAATCCTGAATTTCTTAAACGCAACAAATACCCTTCATAGACATTTAACCTTATCAAGACCATGGGTTCTCTAAAATATCTAAAAAATGAAGCCTATATTTCATTTGGTTCATGTAACTTATTTATAAACTTATGGTCTTATGTGGGTCATAAAATAAGAAGACCTCCTTAATCGCTTAAGGAGGCCAATGCACTTCTGCCAATTTTAAATTACCCCTTTTAAAGCTCAGCAGTTAAGTGCGTCTTCTGCTATTAATTATAATGAAGCTGTTCTATTTGCCTAAAAGGGTTTAACGGCTTTTTTTGATTAATCGCTTGGTCACCGATCCTCTGGCATTGCTGAGCACCACCAGATACACCCCCTCATCATAATCATGCATATCGATCGGACTGCTGTCGTCCCTTTCTTCCTGAACGATCAACCTACCTTGGATGTCATACACTTTCACACTGTATGACGTCCTTAGGCCATGTATGCTAAAGCTCGTATCTGCCGGGTTGGGATATAGTGTTATTAGAGCTTCTTGGTTAGTGCCTATACCGAGCGTACCCACACCAGCTTCCGAACAGTCATAGGTGTCATCGGTAATTTGTGTCCCAGGAGCATTGGTGCAGTCCGCTATGCCCGTGCCGCCACAGGCCGTAAAGAACTGGTCCTGGAACACCCCATCACTGTAAAAGCACATATTGGCATCCTCACCGACATTGGTATAGCGGATCTTGATATGGAACAGGACCTTTGGTGTAGAGCTCACCTGGATCTGGGGTGCCGTCTCCAAGCCCACCAAGGCGATGTTCTGCTGAAAGGACAGGGACACCCTTGATGTCGTGTTGTCGTTCTGTACAAAATCCTTGTAGGCCGGCGAGAAGGCCCCGAAACTATGGCCCAGTATGGAACCGTCCGGTTGGCTGTATTCTATGTTGCCATTGGTCGATATATTTTCGCCAAAGGCTGTCGTACTGTAATCAAAGTATACCTGGCCCGAGCCCACGTAAAAGTCCGTCGTGCTCGATATAACGATATCGGCCTCGTAAAAATTATCTATTCCGTCATTGGTAATCTGCGCATTGGCAAAGGCCAGGGTTACATTGTTGGACAGCAATTCTGAGGATCCACCCCTATTGAACTGCTCCCCACGGCCTATATTGGGGTTGATAAGGGCGTTGACGTCCGTATTCTGTATCTGGGTGTTGATGTCCATATCGGCCGCATCATAGCCCGAACCACCTATCAGCTGGACAACGGCATTCGCGTCCGTGTTCTGGACCTGGGCATTGTCGTCATAGTCGCCCGTATACATTCCGTATGTACCCCCGGATAACAGTACCACCGAATTGGTGTTGCCCTCTACGGCTGCCGGATCCGAGGATAGGTCGACCAATGTGGCTATGGTACCCAAGGTTTGTGGGGATGCCGTGATGATACCGATATGGTTGCGGTGCTTTACCGCCACATGGTAATTGCCGGGTGCTGCATTAAAGCTTAGAGGAGAAGTGCCGTCCAGCCCAACGATGTCCCCATCGCGCTGCAACAGGGCCGATTGTGATTCGATTATGGTCGTATTGGCCGTTGCATCCCGAAGCTCTATAAAGACCCAATCGACGATGGCATCGGGACCGGTAATGCCCAGTACCGAACTATTGATTGACGAAGTATCGGTATAGGGCGTCTGTAACGGAATAAGGACGCTGGTACGCAGATCATCGCGCATAAGCCCATCCGTGGCAATGGTAGAATTGAGCGCACTCCCCTGTAGATAGACTTTTGGGGAAACTTTTACACTACAGTTCCCTAAGGGGTTGTTTACGGTAATCGAAAAGGAGCAGGTATTTTGGTTGCCATTGGCATCGGTGGCCAAGAAGGTATTGGTGGTCGTCCCTAGAGGGAAGGCACTGCCACTAGGAAGTCCTGCTGTTTGTTGCAAGGTTCCCGAAACCGATAAGATATTAGTAATAAAACTAAGCGCAATAGCTTCCATATTGGCATTGTCCACTAGACCACTGTTTTCAGATGCAAACAATAAATAGTACAATCGTGTCGTACCGTTAAGCCCAGTGACTTGGTGCTGGTCATTATCCGTGTCCAAAGAAAAGTTTTGTGTTGCATTAGCATTCTCCGGGATGATGATCAAATGATTGACCGAAGGATCGCTATCATTGTTTGCAGCGGTATTTTCCCGTACACGTTTAACAAACAAACTAAAGGTGCCGACACTGGGTACTGAAAGGGTCGTGGTAAAACCATCGGCAAGCCCATCACCATCAGCTCCCAACTCCCCTGTAATATCAAACGTATTAGCATTATCCAGATCCGCGGCCAAGAGCCACATATTATCGACCTTTCGCGTAAAGTAGGCCCCATTGGTACCAAAGGCTGTAGAGGGAATCACCGTATTGTCGGAATAGTTGATAGGACCAGCATTAAGGTCGGTTCCTATAAAATTACCATCATCATACATATCAGCACCACCATCATCTATATATGTACCGTTGACATCGTTTGCCCCATCCATCACAAAATTGGCTACATTAGGGATCAAACTGGTGACTTGTGGACTCCTTTGATTGAAATTGTTCAATACATTTTGCAGGGAATTGGTAAATAAAGTGCAATTATCGGTTACCGTGGGTAGTGGGTAGTTGACCACTGCCGTGCAAAGGCCATTATTGGTATTGACCATTAGATCGGTTGGACAAGACATCGTAGGTGCTTCGGTATCATTGACAGTGATCGTCTGCGTGCAGCTACTACTATTTCCTGTTTGATCAGTGGCCGTCCATAGCAACTGAGTGGTCCCAACCGGATAAGTCCCTGAGGCATCAGCCGTATTGGTATAATCATTGGTCAAAAATAGATTCCCAATGGAAAGTGCTTCTATTTGAAAGAAATTCGTACTTCTTCCACAAAGATTAGCATTTACATTTGGATTAGCTACCGATGTAAAGGTCAAGTTGCTACCATAGGTACTAACCCAATTGTTCCAGGTAGCCATAGGTATATCCACCACTCTTTTCATGGGGGTACATGAAGCGGCATTGACATCCAATACAGTTGTATTATCAGGCCCCTTCAATACAAAGTTTTTTCCAATACCGTTGTGATCCCCACTAAAAACAATAGCCAATACCACATCTTCAGTAGCGGGAATAGCATTATTCAAGATCCCTATAGTATCTATCAAATTACCACTTACATTGGAGTTATAGTAAATCTTAGCGCTTTTGGGAACCAAGACAGAACCGCAAGCATCACTTAATGTTGGTATAGGAATGTTGACCGATGCTGAGCAAGCATTGGCATCTGCGTTAACCGTAATATCATCCGAACAAGTCATGTTGGGAGCTGTGACATCATCAATACCTACGGCAAAGGAGCAAGTAATGTTAGTTCCTTCAATATCCTTAGCAAAGAAGGTATTCACGGTATTATTGCCTGTAAATAGCGACCCTGACGGGAGACCCGCCACCTGAATGGGGCGGCCTGTACTGTAATCATGGAATTCAATTACAACTTTATAAGGCACATTGGTACCTATAGCATTCCCCCAAAACCCGTTAGAACGAAGTAATACCGTATAGTCAAACGGGATTGTTGTTTCATTAATAATTGGATTACCATCATTCCAATTCTCATAAAATGCAGGTTGTCCACTCTGCCATACAAAGGTGCCCTCAGTCACCAAATCATTATAACCAAGAAATACGGTTTCAGGGATGATTGATCTCATGTAGTCATTCTCTGCTGCCGAATTGATGGTCAATAGGTCATAGTTATTGGCCTGAGCCATGGCAAAAGCATTAGGAGCAAACATAGGTGAATCCGAAATAAAGTAAGTGCTATCCTCAAAACTACCTAATAGTGTAAATCCTGAAACCGAAGTGGGTACCGTCGGAAATCCACAACCACCCGAAATTGTTGGAGTGTTATAGGTTACTGTCTTTGGGCAACTTAGGCTGATATCGGATGGACAGCTTACTGCCAGTACCGGGCTTTCATTGACAGTCACATTAAAGGAACAGGTATTTTGGTTACCATTACCATCAGTAGCCACAAAGGTATTTGTGGTCGTCCCTATAGGAAAAGTGCTGCCACTGGGCAGACCAACGGTCTGTTGTAAGGTTCCTGGAATTACAAACATATTAGTGACAAAGCTGGTCGCTATGGCCTCCATAGTGTTATTATCCACCAAACCACTGTTTGCAGAAGCAAATAAGAGGTAATAGAGTCTAGTGGTCCCCGAAAGTCCGGTCACCTGGTGCTGATTATTGTTCGTATTCAAAGAAAAGTTCTGACTGGCATTACTGTTCTCCGGGATGATGATCAAGTGGTTCACTGAGGGATCACTATCATTGTTTACAGCAGTATTTTCCCGTACGCGCTTTACAAATAGGTTGTAATTGACGCCTCCAACAGTTATGGTAGACGTAAAGCCATCTGTCAATCCATCACCATCAGCACCTAGGTCTCCAGAGATATTAAAGCTTGTCACACTATCCAGATCAGCGGCCAGGAGCCACATATTGTTCACCTTACGGGTAAAGAAGGCCCCATTGGAGCCAAAGGCTGTAGAAGTGATGACCGTATTATCGGAGTAGTTGATAGGACCCGCATTAAGGTCGGTTCCTATTAGATTACCATCATCATACATATCCCCTCCTCCATCATTAATACCATTTCCATTGACACCAAGGGTACCGTCCATTTGAAAATTATAGGCATTTGGAATCAGGCTGGTGACCTGCCCACTGTTCTGGTTAAAGTTGTTAAGCACATTCTGAAGGGAATTGGTAAATAGGCTACAGTCATCCGTAACTGTGGGGAATGGATAGTTGACTATGGGATTGCATGAATCGACCGTGATATCCACAGGACATGTGAGTGTTGGTGCGGTAATATCATTAACCGTAACCGTCTGGATACAGTTACTGCTATTGCCCGAAAGATCCGTAACGGTCCATGTCACTGTAGTCACACCAAGTGGATAGTTACCCGAAGCATCGGTAGTGCCATTAAAATCATTGATCAAAGAAAGGGTTCCCATAGAAATCGCCTCGATTCGAAAAAAATCGGCATTTTCACAGACATTATTATCTACTGACGGATTGGCCAAGACAGTAAATGTCAGATCAGATCCAAAACTACCAATCCATGCATTCCATGTGGCCGATGGTATAGTGATATTGCGCTGTACTTCAATACAACGCGAATATAGGCTTGCGAGATCTAATAGAATGCCATCATCAGGGCCTGTTAACACAAAACCTTCTCCTGAGCCCACATGTTCTCCACTAAAGGTGACCCTTAGTTCAACATCTGCAGTGGCCGTTGGTACATTATTCATTATAGCTGGAGTATTAATCAACCCTCCACTGGCATCAAAGTTATAAGGTGTCTTTGGAGTCATAGGGATGATGTTAGCACCACAGGCATCACTTGGTGTCGGTATAGGAATGTTAATCAATGCCAAACAGGAATTGGCATCTGCATTGACCGTGATAGCCGAACAGCTTATATTTGGAGCTGTGGTGTCATTAATACCAACGCTAAAGGAGCAAGTACTGATTCTTCCTGAGGTGTCCTTTCCTAAGAAGGTGTTCACAGTAGTATTGGCCACAAATAGCGATCCTGGAGGGAAACCCGTCACCTGAATGGGACGACCTGTGCTGTAATCATGGAACTCGATGACCACTCTTGCAGTACTACTGCCACTTACGTTAGACCATTTCCCGTTAAGACTCATTTGGACATAATCTCTGGAATCTCCTGTACTGCTTGGTTGACCATCAGACCAATTTTCATAGAACATAGGCTGCCTACTCTGCCATGCAAAGGAGCCCTCAGTGACTAGATCATTGTAACCCAATTGTATGGCGACTGGTATAATGGACCTTATATATTCGTTCTCCGCTTTTGAATTGATCGTCAACAGGTCATAGCCGTTTGCCTGGCTCATGGCAAAGGCTTCTGGTCCGGTCATGAAAGTATCGGAGACAAAATACGTACTATCCCCAAAACTACCCAAAAGCGAAAATCCTGGAACCGAAGTGGGCACCGTTGGAAAGCCACAGTTATCAGAGATTGTTGGATAGGCATAGTTAACGGTCTGCGGACAAGACAAACTGATATCTGACGGACAGTTGATGGTCGGCGTTTCATTATCAACTACGGTAATCTGCTGTGTGCATGAGCTTTGTCTGCCCGAGCCATCCGTTACAGTCCAAACCATAGAGGTTGTTCCCACCGGATAAGTACCTGAAGCATCCGAGGAATTAGTAAAGCTATTTGTTACGGATACGACCGAACAATTATCCCCAACAGTGGGTGAAGGCACTGTAATCGAGGCACCACATAGTCCGGCATCGTTGTTTACCGTGATATCAGATGGACAGCTGATGGTTGGGTTCTGTAAATCAAGTATGTTAAAGGTCGCCGTGCAACTGTTTATGGAACCATTGGAATCCGTAATGGTCAAGGTAACGGTATTGGGGCCTATATTCGCACAGGTAAAATTGGTCCTATCCAAGGACAATACAAATCCCAAAGCGTCATCCGAAGATCCATTATCGATATCAGAGGGGAGAATGCTTAAATTACCCGTTGCATCCAATGCTCCAGAAGAGCTTCTACAGACTGCCATGGGTGGAGGATCGGTCGTAACACGTCCAGTAACGATATCCTCAAAGGGAGCTTGCCTTATTTGACAATCACCGTTATTACAGGTGCCCAAAAATGAGATGATCCCTGGGGTGATATCTATATTACCGCTGCCAATTGCCAATGACTGGCTAAATTCTAAAATTAGTGTTGGCAGACCTGTTTGATTAGAGGCAACCTGAGTGAAAAATTGTACACCACTACTAGTACTAACTGATGCTGCCGTCGTAAAACTAAGTGTTCCATAGTTGGGACTGTTAGTAAGGTTAATGTTAATGTTTGAATAGCTGGATGTCGTCGCATCAAAATCAAAGGATCCCTTAGCTATCCCACCCCCATCAAAAGTGACGTTGTCCAGATACCAAGTGGTCTGTTGGGCTTCACTACTAAGGCCTATAATAAGGCCTAAGATGATTAAAAGCCGAGGAGGCACTAGGTGTCCTAAACCTTTTAAGGCCAGTTGAACATTAATTTGAGATGAGATTAGGGTTTTGATACGTCTTACCGATATAGCATAAGACAGAAGAATACATTTCATAAAAAAGGGGTTTTATTCTGACTGTGAAATTAAATGGGCATCGTGAATTTGCCCTTTTTTTAACCTCGACAATACCTCGACATTTTCTTAAAATTCATCTTTAAAAGAATTTAATACGCTGTTTATCAATACATTAAACAACAATAATATCATAAGACCATTTCATTTTTCAGGAAGTCGATATCGGCTTTGTATTCCACTTTTAAACAAATACCCTTATATACTGGCTAGGTTTTTAACGTCTAATCCTGAATTTCTTAAACGCAACAAATACCCTTCGTAGACTTTAGCTTTGTCAAAACCATGGGTTTTATGAAATATCTAAAAAAATGAAGCCTATATTGTATTTGGTTTATGTGACCTATTTATAAATTTATAGTCCCATGCCAGTTATAAAATAAAACCTGCATAATCGCTTGAGGGGGCCTGTACACTACCGCTAATTTTGACTTACCACATCTAAAGCTCAGCATCTTGGTGCGTCTTCTGTTATTAATTATAATAAAGCTGTTCTGTTTGTCTAAAAGGGTTTAATTACTTTTTTTGATCAATCGTTTTGTCTACAATTCCATGGCATTGCAGAACAAAATGAGATATACCCTAACATCCTTAAACCCATTTGGTTTCAAGATTTAAGCTCCTCTGTACCAATAAATTCAAGAATAGAAACATCCTTAGGGACCTCCCATTTTTTTCGAAGTCTATAGCGGCTTTGCATTACACTTTCAAACGAGATCCCTAACATATTAGCAATCTCTTTAGAATCCAGTTCTAGCTTTTCCAAACTCAATAGACGCTCTTCGGATGTGGTGGGCTGAAAGCCTTTTGCTGTAATGTTTTTAAAAAAATCAGAATAGACCAAACTGAATTTATGCTTAAAATTTCGCCAATCTTCAGAGGTCAAAATCTTGGAACTTGCCAACTCCTGAAGTATTGGGATTGCACTTTGTGCACCCCTATCGCTTCGTAGCGTTTCCATCTCTCTCATCAAGGCCTCTTGCTCCTGACTTTTAGCCAATAATTGCTGTGTGTAATTGCTTAGGTCTCCCTCATTGGCAGCTATTTGCTCTGCCAGTCTTTGCTGCTTGCGTTTTGCACGCTGCCAAATAAAATAGGTCGTCGTTGTCGCAACTACAACTACTAACGATAGTACTATTAAGAGCACTATGCGTTTATTGCGGGCTACAGTTTGCTCTAACTCCAAATTTTTTACCTCTGCCGTACGCTGCGCCAGTTCTTTTTGATGGCGTTCGGTTTCAAATTCGGTTTGTAATAGCAAAAGGGTATTTTCTTTTTGTACCTTACCCAAAGAATCTTTTAATTTTAGTTGTGCCTTACGCCACTTATTGGCATTTTTGTAGTCGCCTTCTTTGTCTAACACTCCGGCTAGACCTTCTAAAGCATTGACACGATGCCAAATGTCCTCTATTTCAAATCCTTTATCAAGTATCTTTTTATATAAATTTCCAGCGGAAATTGTCTGTCCCTTATGTTCTAATACTTTGGCCCTATGAAAAAATAGGGCTGTTTCGAAGCGCTCTTTGGCTCCTATTTTTTGCCAGTAGTTTTCTGCTTTCCTTAAATAAACCTCAGCATTTTCTATATGGTCTATTGAAAGATAATAGACGACATGCCCAAGACAAATGTAAAAGGCCAATACAGGTACAGAGTTTTGTATATCGAAGTCATCGATCTCAAGAAGGTCCGCATAAGCGGAGTCCAAGTATATTTTTTGCTCATCGAAGAGCTTCTTTTTTGAGTAGTTTTGCGCCATATACATATAGCAAAAAGATGATGCATACGGCGTCAGTTTACCTTTATTTTTTTTAAGGAATAATTTTCGCTCATCCAATGCTTTGTCATAAAGGCCAATACGATCATAAAGCACTATTAAAGTATTGGTGACATGTTGCACATAATCTATATCCCCTCCTAGTTCATATAATCGTAAGGCCTTTTTAAGCTGTGCAATTGCTGTGGCATAGTTATGTGTATTCATATAACAACTGCCCGCAAAATGATAACCATCCGCAGCAAAAAGCGGTTTATTATTGGTTTCAAAAATAACAGCTGCTCTGTTATAATCCTCTATGGCTTCATTATGTTTCGTTTGTGAAAATAAAAGGCCTCCTCTTTTTAAATACAAATGGGCTAAAGAGGTAGGGTCTTTAAACTTTTCCTTTTCTTTAATCAGGGCATTGGCCATGATTATGGCCGAGTCTTGTAGCCCTCTTCGGTTCATATCGCTTAGAATGAATCGACTCTTTCGAGCTACCATGTCATAATCTCCGAGCTGTCGTGCAAGGTTTACCGTTTGTTTTATGTACTTCATCTTTTGCTCATCATTTGTTCTGACCATTTTTTTAGTAACAGAATCTAAAAAGACCAATTTTTCTTGATCCGTTTTATACTGTTTTAGTTGGTCATCAATAGTCATCTGCTCATCTTGTGAGAATGCTGTGGCTTCACTCTTAAAGATAATATTACCCAAACACCAAGTGGCCTTTTGGGCTTCAGTACTAAGCCCCATAAAAAGACTTAACATTATTAAAAGTCGATGAAGGGACACTTGTACTCGACCTTTTAAAATCCATTGAACGTTGATTTGTGATGAAATACAGGCTTTAATATATTGCACCCATATTAAATAAGGTAGAAGATTAGATATCATTACAAAGGGGTATTTAAGAGCTATTAATCTGCCGGTGAAATTAAATAAGAGGTGCGAATTAGCGCTCTTTTTTACCTCGACAATACCTCGACATTTTCTTAAAACCCACTATTTTAAGGGTCTAAGTCACTATGTACCAAGGAATTCAAGAATGGAAATATCCTTGGGAACATCCCACTTTTTACGAAGTCGGTATCGGCTTTGCATGACACTTTCGAACGAGATTCCCAACATATTGGCAATCTCCTTAGAATCTAGTTCTAGCTTTTCAAGACTTAATAAACGCTCTTCGGAAGTGGTGGGCTGAAAGCCATTTTCTGTAATATTTTTGAAGAAATCTGGATAAACTAAATTGAATTTGTGCTTAAAATTTCGCCAATCTTCAGAGGTCAGAATCTTGGAATTTGCTAATTCTTGAAGTATAGGGATTGTAATTTGTGTACCCATGTCGCTTCGTAGCGTTTCCATTTCTTTTGTCAAGGCCTCTTGTTCTTGGCTTTTGGCCAATAACTGTTGTGTGTAATTCGTTAGATCTTTCTCATTGGCTGCTATTTGCTCGGCTAAAAGCTTTAATTCGGCTTCTGATACTTTTACCTTTTCATCCAGTAATTCTTTTTTGAGTTTTTCCTTTTCCAATTGGTCAGCTACAATTCTGACTCGCGCTTTGTAGTTTTTCCAAAGTAAATACCCCACCAGACCACCTACAACAATGGCAAGTAAGAACAAGAAAATATATAATCGAATCTTATGCTTTCGTTCCTCTGATAAAATTTCCAATTCATTACGTTCCTTTTCTAATTGATACTGTAGTTCCAATTCCTTAATCCGTTCTGCAGATTTCCGGCCATAAACAGAATCTGAATACTTCTTAAATAAGCGATAATCCGAATAGGCTTCTTCGAAGTTTTTCATATCCCTGTAAGCTGCACTTCGCCTTACATAGGCTGTTGCAATTCTCTCTTTATATCCTTCATTTAAAGCAATTTGTAATGAAGAGTCAGCATACTTCTTTGCTATTTCATGACTACCCAATCGAGAATACTCCGTTGAAAGTGAATAATACCCAACGCATATAGACATCTTTTTTCCTTGGCTTTTGTAATAGTCTAAACTCGCTAATTTTATAGGCAACGATTTATCGAATTGGCCAGTTCTAGAATAGACCACTGCCAGATTGCTATCAACGCCTCTGACATCTTCTTCACTTTCCAATAGCTCAAAAAGATTCCGGGCCCTTTCATAATTAACTAAAGCAGAGTCGAATTGTTTCATTCTCCTATACGAAACACCAATCATGTTATAGGCTGCAGCTAAACTAAATGTATCTTTCATTCGCTTGTTCAAACGAATGGCTTCTTCAAAGTTCTTAACCGCGATACTGTCTTGTTCCTGATAGCGATATACCAACCCTATATTATGGATGACATCAGCCATATTACTGGTGTCCTTTATCTTTTCATATATATCCTTGGACTTTAGATACAACTCTAGAGCAATATCATAGGCTGCTTTTCTTCGGTTGACCACTCCTAATTGGTTATAGATAAATGCTAAGTCTTCAAGTTTGACTTTGTTAGCTTCAGCCAGTTGGCGGGCTTGTGTTAAATAGGTTTCGGCCTGCTTAATATTGTACTCAATTTGATATTCCCCTAAAGTCATTAGGGCTTTTAGTTTTTCATCATCATCTTGAGCATTCTCCAGGGTAGATTTTAAACGGATAAGGGTAGTATCTCTATTCTGTTCTTGTGCAAATCCATGAAATGACAAAAGTACAAGACCATATAAAACTATACATCTACCTGTATATAATGATAACAAAAAACTGCGTAAGTGAGCTTCGGTTTTGTAGCTAATCATCTTTACGAATGAAATACTATTCAAAACGTACGAAACATATGCTGGTGCTTTAGCTAAGAGTGATACCATTATTGAATATTAAACTTAAGAAATTCAAGAACAGATATTTCTTTAGGAATCTCCCATTTTTTTCGAAGCCGATAGCGGCTTTGCATTATACTTTCAAACGAGATCTCCAATATATTGGCAATCTCTTTAGAATCTAGTTTTAACTTTTCAAAACTCAGTAGACGTTCTTTGATAGTGGTGGGCCGAAAGCCTTTTTCTGTAATGTTTTTGAAGAAATCTGGATAGACCAAACTGAATTTATACTTAAAATTTTGCCAATCTTCAGAGGTCAAAATCTTGGAACTTGCCAACTCCTGCAGTATGGGGATGGTACTTTGTGCATCTATGTCGCTACGTAGCATTTCCATTTCTTTTGTCAAGGCCTCTTGCTCTTGGCTTTTGGCCAATAACTGCTGCGTATAATTGGTTAGATCTTCCTCATTGGCTGCTATTTGCTCAGATTCTTTATAGACTTTTGAATAATTGGTTTCTACATGGTCTAAGGCATCGACAAATTGCTGTATCTCTTTTTGCGCCATTAGGAGTTGGCCGCAGAAAACTATCAGGACATAAACATATAACTCATATGGTTTTACCAAAAGAGGTCGATTTCGTGCAACTAACATACAGGGGTAGGGAATAAAAGTACTTGTAAAGATATTAAACTTTACAGCGCAATATCAAAACCTTTAACATAAAAAACTATCCATCTTAGGGTTGATTGATTGTCCTACCACCTAACAATTCTACTTTGTTTCAGTATACTCTTAGGATGAAATCCCTGAGTAATTGTACCTTAAAGGAAGTCTTTAATTCAAGAATTTTAAAAAAAATCAAAATCCCTAACATACCATTAGTGTAAACATTAATCAACATGCTTTACCGTCAATCCACCATGCCCAAGGCCATCTCTTACCAATTCATTTTTTGGTGTTTTAGGGTCGTTTGTCCAATAACCATCCACTATAAACTTATAAACATATTTGCCTTTTGGTAATTCTATTTTAGTCATCCAACCTTTTTCAGTCTTTAATAAGGGAGTACTAATCATATTCCATTGGTTAAAATTACCTACTAGAAACACTTTTTTTGCATCCGTAAAACCGTCTAGTTCAAAGGTGGTATTACCTTCCATACTCGGAGTCTGAAAGCTATAGGTATTTCTTGGCAATAATTGCTTTTCCTGTGCTATCTGATAAGCCAAATACGCTAATAAGACTGAATTGTAAACGACGGCATCTTTAGAAACATATTCAAACACATCCATATTGGTATGATGAATAAAAGATATATAATCCAAGGGATCTTGGATAAACTGAAAACCTGGAACATTGACAAAATCAAATATTTCGTGATCCGTTTGATTGGCATATTGAATGGTTAAGGCCTGGCTCTCTTCAAAAGGGGCTAAGTATTGCGCAAAATAGGGCTTTACCTTTTCATTCCCCATTAAATAGAGGCCACGAATCATTCCCGAACCATTGTCCAAATTCAAATAGGCAGAAATTTTATCCTTTTGATCTCTTGGCTCCCCCGTTTTTAAATTGGCCACATGCGTATTGACATAGTGTGATGATCCAGAAAACACCTGTTCTTCACCACCCCATAAAACCATTCTAATGGTGCGCTTGGGTTTAAGATTTGAGTTCAGTATTAAGCGCATGGCTTCCATCACTACCCCACAATTGGAGGCGTTATCGACGGCTCCTGTCCCTGCATGCCAACTGTCTAAGTGTGCACCTATAATGACCAATTCATCTTTTAAAATCGGGTCTCTACCAGGTATATCTGCAACGAGGTTAATATTATACTCAGGATTGATATAAAATGTCGTTTCTAAGTCGATCCTTAGCTTAGGGAGATACCCTAAATCCATCAGTCTTATAAGACGACCGAAATGTTCATTGCTCATTGAAAATGTAGGTAATGGAGCAATATCGTTTTCCCTGTGGAATGAGGGCACACTTGTGTTGCCATCCGCATGTATAATACCATAGGGTGAATTACTGGGCTCTATGATGGCTAAGACGCCCTCTGATTTACAAAATTTAAAAAATTGTGTCCGTGCTTCTTTGGTTCGACTCCTAAAATCAAAAACATCCAAAATTGAACGGCGACTATGATAGCCAATTATGAGGTCATTGGGGTCTGGATTTGCTCTCGCTTTATCTAGAATTGCCTCGCCAAAAGTTTTTGTCATCGGTCCGTATATACTAGCATTAGGTCTGTAGTACCCTTCCAGCAAAATAATTTTATCCTGCATTTTCCCTTTTAATGCATAGACATCACTGAATTTTTTGATAGCGATGACCTCACCTTCTTGAACGCCTTTGGTCGATGTCGTAAATGCCATGGGATAGACTTGAAGTGAGGCTGTAGATGGGTAAATCATATCCACGGAAAACCGCTCGGCAGTCCAGCCTTTATATCTGTTATCGAATGAAGCGGTATAGACCTCGTTGATGCCCCAAGACTTTAACTCGTTTTCTGCCCAGGTCACCGCATTATAATAATTGGGCGTTCCCAAGAATCTGGGACCATAGACATCAGACAATATACTAATGGAGTTCATGACCTTTGATGAGGCTTCCGAAACCCCTTGTAATTTTGTCAGTACGTCTTGATTGCTTTGTCCAACTGCGGAAAACATGGGGCTTACAATAGCCAAAAAAGAAAGCCTTAATCTGAGGTAAAATTTGACGAACATTTTATTTGAGTATTTTTTCATAGGATTCAAGCGCCCGTTGTTTAAAATCCTTATCCAAAAACCTAGATTCTAGCTCATCGATAAATTCCAGCGCATTCATTCCAGAAAGTGCGGACGTCATACCCTGAGTGGCGGCATCCCAAATCACTTCGAAGTCCTTTTGTTTTTGAATTCCTTTTGGACTCAATCGCACCACTCGCTTTCTTTGATCACTATCACTCTTTTTTGAGGTAATATACCCTACAGCTTCCATTTTGTTAATAATAGTAATGACCGAAGGGTGCGAAAACTTGAGCTTCTCTGTGATTTGATTGATGGTTAGGCTTCCATGTTCATTAAGTAGCTTAAATATGAGAAACCAATTAGGCTCCATTTCTAAACCCAAAGTACGATAAAGGCGTCTACCATCTAAAATGAGCTTATCGCTAATGCGCTTTAGTCTAGTGGCAAAACCTAAATAATCTAGGGTTTTTACAAAATCTTCTTTCATATTTATGTAGTTGACTACGTAAATATATAAATAATTTCTATTCGACTCCAAATTTGCTTTGATAAAGTATGTATGGGGTGACCTAAAAATAAGTAGTACATTGAAAGATTTATGAATCATAACTTTAACTAATCCCACTAGAAATGAATACCCATATTAAATCGTTCCTCTTTCATTGTAGAATTGAGAAGAAATTAAATGACAAAACCATTAAAGCGTACCTAACGGATTTGAAGCAGTTTAAACACTTTCACTCCTCTTTTGACCTTTTAGATATCGGCAAAGAGGAATTGAAAATCTATTTCCTTCACCTATCCAAATTCTCGAAGAAAACGATAAAACGAAAAATTGCCACATTAAAAACATTCTTCGCTTATTTAGAATTTGAAGACCTTATAGAACGAAATCCTTTTAGAAAGGTGCGCATAAAAATTAAAGATGATGTCATACTTCCTAAAGTGTTGTCAGTAAAGGAAATCACTCGGATTTTACAAATTCTTTACGAGTCTAAACGTAGCATTACAAATAAGTCCTCTTACGCCTACAAAGAAATTATAAGAAATATCGCCGTCATTGAGTTGCTATTTGCTTCTGGCATCAGAGTTTCCGAATTGTGTGCTTTAAAGACCTCGGATGTGACCCATGGTTTTTCTTTAATTAAAATCCAAGGTAAAGGCAATAAGGAGCGAACCATCCCCATTACCAATTTAGCCACAAAAAATGCTTTAAAGGCTAATCTCAATATGTTTAAAACTTCAGACACATCCCCTTATTTGTTTATTAATCGTTTAGGCAATCCACTATCGGAACAGTCTGTCCGGTTATTAGTAAAACGGCTAGCAAAAGATGCTAAGATTCAACGGAACATTACCCCCCATACCTTTAGACACTCATTCGCGACGTTGTTATTGGAAGAAGATGCGGATATAAGATATATCCAACATTTATTAGGCCATAGTTCTATCATGGTGACACAAATCTACACCCATGTCAATGAAAGAAAAAAGACAGAGCTTTTGACCTTAAAAAACCCCCGGAATTTAATAGCGCTTTAAGTCATGATTGGTTTCCGAATAACGGATAACTAATTATTATGAATGATTTATATAGGCATGCTCTTGATAAATTTATTGATTTAAGCACCAAGGATGTTACTGCAGCTCTATCTAAGGAAAATGCCATTATTGGATTACAAAAACTACTTTCAAGCTATCAAGAGAATAATATCTCCTTTGACAATGTAAACGTTGTTGCCTTACCAGATTTCACCTTTACAAGAAATCAGTTGAGATGGAACGCTGGATTTGCTTATGGCTGTATAATCATGCTAGAACCCAGTGAAAACCCTATAATTCCCTTAGAATTTCGCCCAAACTGCTGCGGAGTTATATTATCAAAAATTAGAAATTGGGACGGTAATAGAAAGTCGTTTTGTGAGAGACTTGTAGAAATAATTAAATCCTATGAAAAAATTGATTTGGATGATTTTAAAAGACGAAATCACTTTGTGTCCATTCTTCAGGACAGAAATGATGATTTTTATTGTCTGTTCCATGGATCATTCGCGTCTGTAAAACGGGATTCAGAAAGTCTTCCAGGACTTTATACTGAAAGAAGTCAGTATTGGGAAGATAAGACCAAGACTAATGCAAGTTTTAAAGATTTCAAATATTTGATCGGTAATCCTGCTAAGGAGTATTTTGATATTTATAAAATTCATGAAGCTTTCACAATTAGGCAAAGAGAACTAATATTCGACGACTTGTTTGATGACAATCATACACAAATATTTAATTCAACGCATGAGGGCTTTTTTGACATAAACACAATATTATTGGGGGGCTATGTAGATGCGAGAAGTTTTGAATGCCCAATAATGTTATCCCCTGAATCAAGTATTCCCATAGTGGAGAATTGTTCTTCATTAAGAGACTTAACTGAAAATAAATGTAATAGCAATCTCTACTGCGCTCCACATGGAGGTGGTTATGCATGGCCCTATGTAGAATCTGCAGTAATTGAAAATGGCACCGGTCAAAACTATGCTCAATTAACAATGACAAATAATCAATCCGTCATGTTTTGTGATAACATTGGGGATATGCCATTTCAATATCGTACAAATGTCGCCAATTTTTGGGTAGAAGATAAAGGGGCGGGAAGAATCGTAAATGATTTGCAACCTATTTTCTTCGCTAAGTTTTGAGGTCAGTAACTGCCAAGAGTATTGGGGTTATCGGCCTTTTTCCAGAATGAAGCCTATCTAAATCTTCTCTAGTCTTTTGCGAGAAATTAGCTTTTATTTTTTTGGTGACCTCATTATCGTTGCTCTGATTATAACTGTCTAAATATGAACTCATCTTCTGAATCTCGGAGTTGAATATGTCCAATGAAGAATTTGATAACAGTTTTTTTAGCTTTCTGATTCTGTGATTAAGCCCAAACTCAATAGAAAGAGATACAATCTTTTTGATTATGTCCTTGAGCTGCTGATTAGTGATGTTTTGAGATAACATAACTTCGGATAAAATGACACCAGATGACACAATTTCCTTTTCAATGTTAATAGTTTGTGCTAAAGCATAGGAACGTTCTGCCCAATACAAAGCCTTATCATAATCACTTAATGAATAGTAGATACGGGCATTGAGTTTATAGCTGAATACCAAACCGCGCTTATGATTAAGGTTTTCCTTTATTTTTATACTGTTCTCATTGCTTTTTAGGGCCTCTCTATATTTGCCAAGTTTCATTTGACATTTCGCAATACGATAAAGAGCATAAGACTCTCTTTTTTTGGTCAATCCCTCTTTTATACCAGATATTTTTTGAAATGTTCTGAGAGCATCTTCATCGAAGCCTAAAGCCTCTTCGACCATTGCTAAACGATGAAGAGACTTTAAAACTATTGACTTATTTATTCTTAAGCTTTTAAAAAAGACAAATAAATACGTTGTAGATGCTAGATTCAAATCACCCTTAACGTAATAGCATCTACCAAGTATGAACATGATCTGAATATATATCTCTCCATTGAATTTCCTTATCTGATCAATTGAATTTGTGATTATTTGAATGACCAGGTCAAATTTTGAATTGAAATACAGAATTCGAAGTTTTGTATATATCCAGTCCTCAAATTTACCGTCGTCTGGAGTAATTGATTCATTTAACAAATGGACCAATTCCAAAGTTGTTCTATATTCTCCAAGTCTTTCTAGCAACGAAATCTTTAGAAGAATCAGATTGATAAAGTTGACCTCATTTTGTAGAAGTTTGTTGATTGTATCAAGTAATGATAGGTCATAACCTTCATTCAAAAGAACCTTGAAATACTCTTCTAAAAGATTCCATGCGTCAAGATGGTTTTTACATAAAAGCTGTTTCCGCAACAAATCTATAATGACCGCAGGGTTGAATTTGGCTTCCAACTTTAATGTTTTTACAACCTTGTCCTCTATTTTCGAATTGAAAAAAAAGCTCGTTGATGCTGCCTTTAACAAATCATGCAAATAACAAGAGTCACCGGATATCCCTACTAATTTTTTATTTACCAAATCAAACAATGCAAATTTTAAATTGGAATCTTGGAATGAATTAATTCTGATGGGGTCTCTTGAAATCGATAAAATATTCAGAATCAATTGCTCATCCCTACTGAGCCTTTTTAATAGGGATTGCAAAAAAATACCCTGCTTCCCAATTTCAAAGTCCTTACTGCCATTCGAGATATTTGTTGAGCTTAGAATAACATAATATGGCAAACCTTGGTATTCATCTATTAGTTTATTAACATAATTTGGGCTTGGCCGATCTCCATTTGTATAAACCAAAAGTTCTTCTACAAACTTTTTGTTCAACCCATCCAGTCGGATATATTTCAAATCTTTATTGGAAAAAGTACTCGTGTTCAGAATGTTATACCAAGCGATAAAGAAAAATTTATTGTTACAATTGCTTATACAATAATTCAATAGATGCAATAGGTTTTCACTTTTACATTTATGGAAATCATCGATAAATATCAAGGGAGTATGGTCGTTTAATTGACCTGTTATCAGATTAACTATTGGGTTAATTGAAAAATAACCATATTCTTTCAAATATTGCATCAATGAAGAATCCTTGTGATTTACCAGTAAAAACTGTGCAAGACTATCTAAAAATGAGCTTAACTGAATATTTGGATCATCCTCTATTAATATTGAGTGCCAAAAGACTTTAAACCCTTTATTATGAAACGTTCTTGCAACATTTTTTACCAGTTGGGTCTTACCAGAACCTGACAACCCATGAATATAGAATTTTGTGAATTCATCGTTCAACAATAACCCCATTTGATCAACCCGATCAATAAGGAAATGATCTGATTTCAGAATCCTTGATTCATATTCGAAAGAAGTTTCATAAGAAGAGGATACATTAAAATGGTTTATTATCCTGTTTCTTAAATTTTCAAAAGCTTCAATACTGTTTTGATGTAGAGCTTGCGATAATTCCTTGATATTGGCTGCATCCTCCCAATCTATGGAAATCCCATAGTTCTGAGAATAACTCTTCAGAAAGTCTTTAGTATCAGGGGTCAAATAAGGTACAGTCCAGAAATAGAGAAGATCTGGTCTTGATACCTTGGCCCAATCAACTGCCCCATTGATATCTCTAATATTAACAGAGTTTGAGTAGTATTTACACTCAACCAACACTTTGTATTTTTTTTGGTTGAGGTAGTAATATGCTTCTAAATCCCTACCTCTATCTCTCCCACCATCTATCCAGTCAAGCTTATAAGGATTTGTGCGCACCAGAATTTTAAATACTAGCTCTTCGAAATCATGGTAATTTTTTAAACTTTCGAAATCATACAAAATGATAATAATTAGTTATCCGTTATTGAGAATTCAGCATAGAACATTACGCCATGGTTGAATTCCATTAAAAATCTAAAATGCTAATAATTAACTAAGGGAGTACCTAAATATATAAATTTTACTTGGACATTCAGTGGATTCGATGAAAAAAGAGCTTCAATTCATTGAAACCTTTCATTTGATCGTCGCAGGAGCCTGTCTATACCTATTTTGGTAGATTAATAGGGTTAACTACTTATCCTTAAAATCCATCTATAAAACTAAAAAAGTCAAACTCAATCCGCAAGATACCAGGATAAGGTAATTTTACCATTTATAATTTGATATACGCCTAATGATGAAGCATAAATACGTTCGTCTTTCTTATTGAGATAATGGATCGCTTCCTTAAAACTAATCCAATGGCCTTCTATGTTATAGAATCCTAATTTTAATCTTTAGCTACTTTACCTAAATAGTCATCTAAAACAATGTCATATATCCCATCGAATACCGCACCAATAACCTGCCCTTCACCCCAATTGGTTAAAATTGCAATGCCCAACTGATGCTCTGGATAAACCGATAATGACGAAGCATATCCATCGATGTCCCCACCATGGTATATGACTTTTGTGCGTCTTTTTTCTGAATTCACGATAAAACAACCCAAGCCGTAACTCCAGGTATCATTAATCTTAAAATATGCCTTTTGCTGTATGTTATTAACTGCATTAGCCTTCATCAATTGAAGCATAAATGTATTAACATCTTTAATTGAGCTAAATAGGTTTCCTGCTCCGGATAAAGCTTCCATATTCCAAGGTTCAGTTTCTTTATAAGGTGACACTTCTAAATAGGGTGTAGCCAAACGGGTTTGTATTTGATCCGTAAGCACTAAGGATGAGCTATGCATATCATATTCAGAAAAGATGTGTTCTGTCATTAATTCAGATAATCTTTTATGCATTACATTTTCCATTGCCGTTCCTAAAACACCATAGCCAAAATTTGAATAGTTGTATCGCGTACCAATAATGGTATCTATAGAAACCGCATTAATACCCTTATACATAGCGTCTTTAGAATATCCTCTAATGGGATGTGGGTCCACTCTTTCCAAATTAATAGGGTATCTCGGAAACTCAGAAGAATGTGTCGCCATGTCTTTGATGGTAACCACTTGGCCAGTAGGTGATTTTGGGAACTTGACCTGTTTAGGAAAGAACTTACCCAATGTATCTGTGAGTTCTATCCGCTCTTGTTCCATAAGTTTAGCCAGAAGATGACCTGTATACAGCTTTGTTACGGAACCTAATTGATATACCGTATTTTCATTGGCCAATACTTTATGCGCAACATTTGCATATCCAAAACTTTTGGAAAAAACCACCTTTCCGTCTTTAACAACACCAACTGCTATACTAGGAATTTTGTGTTTCTCTAATTGTTCGTGTACAAAATTTTCTATATCCAAAGTCTCATCGATCTCAGAACGCTCTTTTTGTCCCTTACAGCAATGTATAGTGGAAAGCGTCAAGGCCATTATTATAAACAGTCGGTAACCCTTAAAGATAGGTTTAACAATAGTCGTAGATGTCATTTTTATACGCATAAGAGTTTATAAATTAGGGTTTAATACATTTGAAAATTTTACTCAAAAATGCAGTTAAATCTTCCATAAAAACAACTATGAAGCGCTTAAGTAGTTCTGATTTATAAATTGAGACTATATCGCTCTATGGCTATCCCTATACTTTGCTGGTGTGGTTCCCGTAATAGTTTTAAAGCTTTTGAAAAAAGCAGATTTAGATTTAAAACCACTGTCAAGGCCTATACCTTCTATAGTATAAAGCTCATTTTCCACTAACATTTTCTTTGCTTTTTCAACCCTGTATTCATTTATAAAAACAGAGAAGGATTTCCCTAAATGTTCATTCAAAACTTGCGAAAGTATATGGGGCACTACATTAAGTTCGGAGGCGACATCAGAGAGTTTAATATTTGGGTTTTGATAGAGTTTTTTCTTCTCAATAGTAGATAGGTTCCCCATAATTGATTCTATGGTGTCTTTCTTTACTTTTCTGTTTTCATACTTCCCTTTGGTTTCAAAAAATAACCTATCCTTATTTAACTTTAAAAACCAAATTAATATTAAGAGATATAGGAAAAACGAAAAGGATATGGCCCCAACAATATATGAGGTAAAGGAACTGGTCGCATAAGCTAACCATATACTCAATATGCCAAAATAAACACTTAGAAGCCAAATTTCGAGACTGTTATTCTTATCATTTCTAGTGATTAAGCGTTTTAAAACAGCTCTCAACTCATAGGTAGTGAACACTATATATATAAACCATTGGAAATAAATCAAATGAATAATTTTCCCCGACCATAATTCATAATAGGACCAGTAAGGAAAAACAATCCCTAATGCAATAATACCAACTAATATGGGGACGATATGCAATACCCAAAACCTAGTCTTCATGTCATCCATCTGGGACTTTATATATAGATAGAGAAAAGGACCTATTAGAACGCAGGCAGAAAGCCCTACTTGAATATATATCTCAGATAACTTCGGGTTGAAATAATAAAAAACCGACTTAATGACCCTTATACTTAAAACCAGAAACAGAAACGAAAGAAAATAATTGGATGTTTTTCTGTTTTTAATTACAAAACCAAAGTAAACACTAAGCAACATCCCATTGAATGCTCCAAGGGCACTAAAGAAAAATAATAACTTACTATCTAAATTCATCTACATAAATGTAGTAAAATAAAGATTTAGAGTTATGAACAAACGCCGTTTAATCTGGCCCATTCATCTTAAGCAGGGTAACCATAAAAAAAGAGATCAAACAGAAGACTATCAATACTCTTTATCGGAAGTATGAGAGAAGCTTGAACATCATCTCCAAGCTAATACGGCTGGAGGGGGCGAGGCCATAATTGTTGAGGTTCAGAAGGTCATCTATGGAATTTTGGTTCTTACAATCCATGGGCAGAGTAACCATAAGAAACCAACACATCAAAACATAAGGTACACTCAGAACCGTTTCATTCAGTCGGTTGAAGGCCGCGAACACATATCTTAAAACAGCAGATAAGCTCATTAAGAAAGTTTTAAGTCAAGGTCTAAAATTTTGGTTTCGAATGCCTAAACACCTATATTCACAACATCATAAATACATCCGAGAATGAAAAAACTTCTTTTTTTTGCTACCATTGTACTTTTAAGTGCATGTCAAAACCAAACAGAACCTACCGAAATGCAAGTATCAGATAATCCATTTTTTCAAGAATGGGATACCCCCTTTGAAGTTCCTCCTTTTCATGAAATAACCAATGAACATTATATGCCTGCGTTTAAAAAAGGAATGGAAGACAACCTTGCTGAAATTGATGCTATCGTCAATAACCCTGAGGCCCCTACCTTTGCCAATACACTCGAAGAATTAGAAAGATCGGGTAAGTTGCTTTCTAAAGTACAAGGCGTTTTTTACAATTTAACAGGTTCAAACACCAACCCGAAATTACAAGAATTACAGCGTGAGTTAAGTCCACTATTATCAGCTCATAGAGATAAAATAATCTTGAATGAAGCACTGTTTAATCGGGTTGAAACTATTTGGGAAGCACGTGAAAGCCTTGAACTTACGAGTGAGCAACGCAAACTTTTGGAAGACAGACGTAAGTCCTTTGTTCGCAGTGGCGCCTTACTGAATAAAGAACAGAAAGCTCAGATTACAGAAATCAATTCTAAAATTTCAGAGCTTACCACCGCTTTTGGTCAGAACCTCTTAGCTGAAACTAATGGCTTTGAACTCATTTTAGATAAAGCGGACTTAGATGGTCTGTCCGATGGCATCATCGCTGCCGCAGCGGAAACAGCGGCACAAAAAATGGAACAGGCGGAAAATGAAGACGACAAAGCAAAATACAAAGATAAATATGTATTTACACCACATCGCAGTAGCATGTATCCTTTCCTGACAGAATCCAATAGACGGGACCTACGTGAAAAGTTATATAAGGCTTATGTACAACGTGGTGATAACGATAATAAAACGGATAATAAAGCAATTGCCGCGAAAATAGCAAAATTGCGTGCAGAGCGTGCTCAATTAATGGGTTACGAAACCTATGCTCATTTTGTTCTTGAAGAGCGCATGCTAAAAACCCCAGCTGAAGTTTATGATTTATTATTACAACTATGGAAACCTGCATTGGAAAGGGCCAAAGTAGAAGTTGCTGATATGCAAGCCGTAGTTGCTGCCGAAGGGCAGGATTTTAAGATAGCGGCTTGGGACTGGTGGCAGTATTCAGAAAAAGTTCGTAAAGCCAAATATGATTTGGATGAAGCTGCACTGAAGCCCTACTTATCACTGGATAATGTCCTTAATGGTGTGTTTGAAACTACTAACAAATTATGGGGCGTCACCTATACCGAGCTCTTTGATATTAATGTGTATCATCCCGATGCACGGGTATGGGAGGTAAAAGATAAAGATGGTAGCCATCTCGGCATTTTTATAGGTGATTATTTTACCCGTTCCAATAAACGCGGCGGCGCATGGATGAGTAGTTTTAAGGGACAATCCAATCTTGATGGCAAAGAACGGCCCGTTGTTGTAAACGTCTGTAACTTCCCGGCGCCCGTTGGCGATGCACCATCATTACTTAGTTTTGAAAACGTTACTACCTTATTTCATGAATTTGGTCATGCTATGCATGGTATTTTAACCAATGTGACTTACGGTAGTATGGCAGGGACTTCTGGCCCTCGTGATTTTACAGAATTCCCAGCACAAATTCTGGAACACTGGGCTAGCGAACCCGAAATCCTTAAATCGTTCGCAACGCATTATGAAACTGGGGAAGTCATTCCTGATCAATTAATTGAAAAATTGCTGAAGGCATCCAAATTCAATCAAGGTTTTGCCAACACCGAATATCTAGCGGCCTCTTTATTGGATATGGATTGGCATACCATTAAAGCTGAAGACGAACTCAAAGATGCTGATGCGTTTGAAGCCGCTTCACTGACCAAAATTGGTTTGATAGACGAAATTGCACCACGCTATCGCAGTACTTACTTTGCACATATCTTTTCGAGCGGTTACGCTGCTGGATACTATAGTTATGTTCACTCTGCGGTACTCGATTCGGACGGTTTTGAAGCTTTTAAAGAAGCAGGAGATGTGTTTGATCCTGAACTTGCAGCAAAGTTGAGAACACATGTTTATGAAAAAGGTGCCACTGAGGAAGCTATGGAACTTTACAAACAATTTCGAGGACGTGAACCAAAAATTGATGCGCTGTTGAAAGTGAGAGGGCTAGATGGTACAACTGACTAAGTCCTTTAAAGCTATATGAAAAGTGGCATGGGCGTCCGAGTCACTTTGCATTAATATACTTGCTATGTTTATGAGGCTTCTTAAAACGCTTATCTTTTGTATCTTCCTAAGTACAAGTAGTGTGGTTTTTGCTCATACTCCTGACGAACTTATTCTATTTGAAATCGAACAGGGGCAACTTGACTTCCAAGACCAGCAAATAAAAGCCGAATACATAGCAGCCTTAAAACGTCAGCGGATGCGTCGATTGGCAGCCATGCCCTGGCAAGAAAGATTTTTGTTATTTATCAAGGCAGGTATTGATCATATCGTCCCCAAAGGCTTAGATCATATTCTCTTTGTATTAGGACTTTTTTTTTCCAGTCTTATCTTTAGATCATTGCTTTGGCAAGTCACCGCTTTTACCTTGGCCCACACCATCACCTTGGCACTTGCCGCTTTGGATATTGTGCAAGTCCCAAGCACTATAGTTGAACCTCTTATTGCGCTGTCCATCGTATGGGTAGCCGTCGAAAACTGTCTGTTTAAAAAAACGAACAAATGGCGCCCTCTCATTGTTTTTGGCTTTGGTTTACTGCACGGCTTAGGTTTTGCAGCGGTGTTGGGTGAATATGGATTACCTAAAGGAAATTTAGTACCTTCATTATTGGCGTTTAATATTGGTGTGGAGTTGGGCCAGTTGTTGGTATTAATTGCTGCTGCCGCATTAGTATGGTTCATTAGGCGCAAAAGCTGGTATCGCCAACGGATACAAATTCCTGCGTCGATAGTGATCGCGTTGGTAGGTTTATTTTGGTTTGTTGAAAGGGTATTTTAATATTAAAAAATGGAAAATACTATTCATATTCGTTTGGCTAAAAAAAGTGATGCTGAATTAATTCATAACATTTTATCGGATTCTTTTAAAGCTTATCAAGAATTATTTACTGAAGGCGCTTATGCCGTGATGGTCGTATCGCCCAAAGGTGTAGAAAAGAGATTGAACCAAGGCCCCATATGGATTGCTGAACATGAAGGCGAAATAGCAGGAACCATAGGAGGTATGGAGCTAATACATACATTTCAAATAAGAGGCATGGTCGTATTACCTCATCTGAGAGGCTTAAAAATAGGGTATCAATTATTGCGTTATGTTGAAAACTACGCACGGCAAAACAACTATCATTCGCTTTCTCTGTTGACTACCGCTCATATAGACGAAGGTATTAAGCTTTATAAAAAATTTGGGTTTAAAATAATAAACAAACCGCCTTATGAGATCGATGGCACGCACTGTATTTATATGGAAAAGTTAATCCTCTAAGACTTGGACCTTTATAGGGCTTGAGTCTTATTTGGCTGTGGCTAATTTTAATAGTTCCATTTTAGTTTAGTTTATATTTTTCTCTGTACTCGGTTGGACTTACACCTTCTTTCTTTTTAAATAGTCTCGAAAAATAAGGTGGATATTCAAACCCTAATTCATAGGCCACTTCTGAAATACTTTTATGAGGTTGCAGTAGTATATTTTTTGCTTCATCTATTAAAAGCAAGTGCAAATGCTCGGTCGTAGTTTTACCTGTTTCTTTTTTTAAAGTATCACTCAAATAACGTTGGGAAACCGACATTTTATCTGCAATTTGTTCAATGCTTGGAATGCCGTTTTCTTGCAATTGTCCAGACTCAAAATATTCAGTTAAGTGTTGATTAAATTTCCTTAACAAGTCGTTGGATATTTCTTCCCTGTTCAAAAATTGTCTTTGATAAAAACGATTGGCGTATTTTAGAAGTGTGTCCAATTGAGAAATAATTATTTCTTTACTAAAGACATCTTGGTTGTTTTGATATTCAATTTCAATGTTTTCCACAATAGATTCTATTTGCTTTTCTTCCTTTGGTGAAAGATGTAATGCTTCATTGATTGAATAAGAAAAGAAACCGTATTTTTTTATTTGTTGGGCTAATTCTGTTCCTTTCAAAAAATCTTCGTGGAAATTTATTGAAAAACCTTTTTGCTCAAAGACTACGCTATCATCCCATTGTAGAACTTGTCTAGGCGCAATGAAAATTAAAGCGCCATTGGTGAAATCATATTTTGTTCGTCCGTAGTTTAAATTTCCTTCTACATATTTTTTAAAACTAATGGAATAGCAATCATTGGTAATTGGTGGTGAACTTTCTCTTGGACAAGGTAAATAACCATCACCTTTTGAGTTAAATATACTCAACATGGGATGCTCTGGTCGCGGCACTCCTAAATAATCTAAATATGATGATAACGTTTTAAAATGACGCATGATACAAATTTAGATATTCCACTTTACACCTGTTTCTTTTTCTGAAATTTCCCATAATTGTTTAGCTACTGACTTATCTTTAGCATGAGACTCTATTTTGTGCGCTCCCACTGGACCTACCCAATTGCTTCTTCCTGTTGGACCATAAAATCCGCTTTGGTCTAAATTTGGTTCTGTTGCACACATCAATTGTGGATATGCACCTTTTTCAGCTGATTGTGTTAATGGGGATAATTTCATCAGATTAAAGATGAACTTCATCATAAAACTGCCACTTGTATTTATTAAATTGGTTCTTGAAGAACCAGGATGACAAGCAAAGGCTTTAACATCCGTTCTACCTGCTTCTTTCAATTTATCCTGTAATTCATAAATAGTCATGATTTGTGCCAGTTTACTTTGGCTATAAGCATTATTAGGCGTGTAGTCTTTATCCCAATTCAAATCATGAAATTTGATGGTTTTAATTCCCATATTATACCCCATACTACCCACAGTTACGATTCGTCCCTTTGATTTTTCAATAAGTGGAAACAATAAAGCTTGTAATGTCCAATTCCCGTAGTAATTCGTTCCCATTTGACTTTCCCAACCGTCTACTGTTAATGTTTGTTTAGGTACTTGGGCAATGGCTGCATTACAAATTAGAGCATCAATTCGAGCAACTGTTTTTAATACTTCTTCTGCCGCTTTTTTCACAGAAGCTTGAGCTGCTAAATCCATTTTTATGGTTAAAACGTCTATTTGATTTCCAAGTTCTTGCTTTAAAGTTTTAATTGTGCTTACGGCCTTCTTTGGGTTTCTGTTTAGCATTACGACCGTTGCTCCTTTTGAAAGCAATACTTTAGTTGCTTCAAAACCAGTTCCGCTTGTAGTACCTGTAACAACGAATGTTTTATCGTTTAATTTTTTTATTCTATCAGGCGTCCAACCTTTTTTACCAAATTGATTTGTCTTCATTTTTGTCTATTCTTTAATGTTAAAAATTATAAGACAAAGGTCAGATGGAAGTAACCTCGTTTCCTTATACGAATTTTCGAATATCGTATACTTTTTGGTAGATTACGCTTACAATTTTGCGTATGAACTGAAAAATAAAAGCTCCTTGATTTCTCAAGGAGCTCCTTCGTAGAGCGTACAGAGCAAATGTCGAATCTTTTGTTAGAAGAATAAGAGAAGTTTGACCCTAAAATCTGAGCTCTAACACATAAAATTATCATTAAAAAACCTCCTTAATTGCTTAAGGAGGTTATCGCACTACTGTTTATTTACATTCAACCCCTTTAAGTAAAACAGTACCGTGCGTCTTCGCTATTAATAAATGAAGAACGTTATAATTCAGTAGCGCATTCCCTCTAGGATGATTCCTGAATTATGTTTTAGTTTCTTTTTTATGGAGTCATTTTTACCCTAATCACGTACTCAATCAAAAGGATTCCCCCCAGGGTCGGGAGGCGATGCCGACTGTGCCATAAGCGGATTAAGTATAACTATAGTTCCCAATGCCGCTAATGCCGCATACTTACCCATATTTTGGATCGCCTCCTCCCGGGTTATCGGTATTTTATCTTTCTCTAACATCCCTTTATTCAATGATAATCTTTTGTGTATGACGCTCCCTACTATTGGCTAATTCCATAATATATGCACCCGATTGTAACTGGGATATAGACAAGGTATTGTAGTCCGTTGTAGCCTCTATCTTTTGGGTCTGCACCGTTCTTCCATTGATATCATATAGCTTAGCCTGTGTATCCTCTTGCACTGGACCATTGATAACAATGGTCTCACCTACAGTATAGATTTTAAGGACATCTAACTGCGTATTGGAGGCTCCCAAGGTCTGCTGCGAAAGGGATATATAAAAACGTCCTATTCCATTGAGGTCTTCTATCGGGGTGATGATAAAGTCTTCTGTATTTAAGTGTGTCGACTGATTGTTTTGGGTATCCAGCAGGTAGACATCAATGTCCGCTGGCAGACCCGAACTCTCTATACCAATGGTCAATTGTTCGCCTAAATTGGCATTAATCCCTATGGGAATCATACCACTATTCAAAATATCCTGTGGCAGGGATTGAATCGCAAAATCTATGCCCTGACCGTTCTCGACCAAATGCGAATACAGAGCAAAATCCCCATTGGCCACATTGCCGAAAACCGCTGCATCATAACCTAAGTCCAATCCGTCAGTAGAATTACTATTGAAATAAAAATCAGTACTTGAGATTTCCCCACTGGAATTATCCAACTGTAATCTTAAATGTTGGTTCGTATCCGTATTTCTCCCAGCAATAAAGTCATCACTATCCCCATGGCGGCGCATGCTTGGCGTGAATTCTAGCGAGGCATCGCTACCAACGGCTACAAAAAAGCCCTGTCCCGGAGTAATGACCGTATTGGCGTCGGTGGTGTTCAGGTTATAGATCACCCAACCGTCCGAAGCATCCCCGTCATAGCCATAGATGCCCACATTGGTTGCATCCAATACACCCATATTATTGGCGTTGTTTAAAAAACTCTGGACATTGAGGTACGAGGGATAGGGGTTCCCCATAAGGTTCCATGCACTAAAGTTCGGGCCCGTATTGAATACCGCTTGGTTCACGATGCCTTGGTTGACGGTCCCTTCAAAGCTCAGCGTGGCATTGTCCGTAGTCGCCGCCCTATAGCCTACCCCCGAGGTCAATGTTGCCGATTCCGTATTGGCATAGGTGACATAACTTCCCGATGTCTTATCAAAAGGCCCGAATAGGTACAGGGTATTCCCGGCATTAGATACGATGTTGTTATTGTTGGCCAAAAAGTCTGTAAAGCTTTGTCCGGATACGGGTGGGGTGATGAGATCGTTACCGCCCGGTGACGCTGTTTGGTTCACGTGGCGCTCATAAGTGACCGTTCCGGTGATGGTGCCGTCGGAGATTAGGCTGGAATAGCTCGTCGAGATTGATTCTAAACGTACGCCCGAAGCGGCATTGAGCGTTATACCATTATTAACGGTCAGTCCGGCACCAGCTTCAATAGTCATGTTATTACAGTCCGTGTCCGTGTTGATGGTCGCTTCACCAGCTTCAATAAGGATATCATCAGCACTTGTCGATCCACCATTAGGATCCGAAGGCGTCCACCCGTTATTATATATGTAAACCGTACTCAGAGACGCTCCGCTGCAGTCATAGCTATCATCGGTAATCTGGGTTCCGGGACTATTGGTACAGTCTGCAATATTGGTACCCCCGCAGGCCGTAAAGAACTGGTCCTGGAACACACCCTCGCTATAAAAGCAGATCCCCGGATCGGCATTGACATCTACATAGCGGATCTTGATGTGCATCAATACCTTTGGGGTCGATGTCACTTGGATCTCCGGTGCAAATTCCAGACCTACCAAGGCTACGTTCTGTTGGAACGACAATGATAGCCTCGAGCTGGTATTGTCGTTCTGTACAAAGTCCTTATAGGCCGGGGTCGGAAACGGAAAGCCCGGGAACTCGTAGCCGATGATGGAACCCGCCGGACGGCCGTACTCGATATTGCCGTTGGCCGAGATGTTCTCCCCGAAGGCAGCCGTACTGTAATCCAAATACAGTTGGCCCGAGCCCACATAAAAGTCCGTCGCGCTCTCGATCATGATATCGGCCTCATAGAAATCGTCCATACCGTCATTGGTGATCTGGGCATTGGCAAAAGTAAAGGTGATATTCTGGCCAACTGAAACATTCGTCCATAGGATGGCCAGAACTAAAATATATTTAAAGTTTTTCATCGTTGTTTGGTTTTGGGTAAGGTTAATTGCTTTTCTTGATCAGGCGCTTGGTTACCGATCCATTGTCGTTCTTTATGTGTACCAGATACACCCCATCATCGTAAGCACCCATATCTATCGGTCTATCGTCGGACCGCTCCTCCTTCAGGATGAGCCTGCCATTGATATCGTAGACGCTTATGGTATGGGATGTCTTAAGGCCACTTATCGCAAATCGCGCTTGTGCCGGGTTTGGATACAAGGTTATGGTATCGCTTTCCAGATCCGCTATACCCAAGGTACCTAAAGCAGCCCCTGAGCAGTCGTAGGTATCATTGGTAATCTGGGTACCCGGTACATTGGTACAGTCCGCAATATTGGTCCCACCGCAGGCCGTAAAGAACTGGTCCTGGAACACGCCATCGCTGTAGAAGCAGATCCCTGGATCTTCCATGGCATCCACATAGCGGATCTTGATATGGAATAAGACCTTTGGGGCCGATGTGATCTGAACCTCCGGCGCAAATTCCAGACCTACTAGCGCCACGTTCTGTTGGAACGATAGTGATACCCGTGAGGTCGTGTTATCGTTCTGGACAAAATCCTTATAGGCCGGTGTCGCAAATGGCACTCCCGGGAACTCATAGCCCAGAATAGAACCATCCGGTTGGCTGTACTCGATATTGTTGTTGGCCGATACGTTCTCTCCAAAAGCCGTTGTGCTGTAATCAAAATACACCTGTCCCGAGCCTACATAGAAGTCCATAGTGCCCGATATCATGATGTCGGCCTCATAGTAATCGTCTGTACCGTCATTGGTAATCTGCGCATTGGCAAAACTTAAGGTGACATCTGTCGATAGTGTACTAACTGCGGTTCTACTGAACTGTTCACCCCTTCCAATGTTGGGATTGATAAGTGAATTAACATCCGTGTTCTGGATCTGTGTGTTGATGTCCATATCGGCCTCCTGATAACCTGAACCGCCAATTAACTGGATCACAGCATTGGCATCAGTATTCTGGATCTGAGCATTGCCGTCAAAATCACCCGTATACATCCCGTACTTGCCATTTGATACTGCGATTACCGAATTGGTGCCGCCTTCTACAGAACTGGGATCAGAGGATAGGTCTACCGTTGTTGCGATACCGCCCAAAGACACGGTATTACTACTTATGATACCGATATGGTTGCGGTGGTTCACCACGACATAGTAATTAGATGCTGGTTGAGCAAAGCGCAGTTCTGATATACCGTCGACATCTACAACATCGCCATCACGCTGTAAGAAGGCCGATTGACCATCCACAACAATGCTGTTGTCGTCTTTATCTCTAAGTTCTACCCAGACCCAATCGAGGATAGCTTCAGTGCCCACCACCGTGAACACTGAACTATCTGCTATTAACCCATCGCTGTAGGGTGATATAAGCGGTATAAGGCCATTGGCTCTTAAATCGTCGCGCATTAGGTTTTCCTCACCCATGATTGGATTTAAAGACGCTCCTTGTAAATAGACTTTTGGACTCAACGCAATTGTTGCAGGGCAATTAAGACCATCATCAGTAATCGTCCAGCTATAGTTATCTATCAAGTCTTGTCTTTGGGTTTCTGATGCACAATATTGACTGTTGCCACCATGGAGTTCGACATTGGATGGCACATCATCGTCACCATCTCCTGCAACTCCGCTGTCATCCGTTTGCCAGCCTATTAAAGTGGCATCGTAGTTAGCCGTAGACAATGTCGCTCCGTTAAACATATTCTCCATGGTTGTCACATTCGTGATATCCCAATCTCCTAAGTCCTGATCAAAGCTTCCCGTATTTCTAAACATTTGACTAATGCTAGTTGCTGCACCAATATCCCAATCGCCGATATCCTGATTGAACGCATTTGCCGCACTAAACATACTAGCAAATGTTTGCACACTGCTTACATTCCAATTGCTGATGTCTTGATTAAAATCGGATGCAGCTCTAAACATTTCACGCATGCTAGTAACATTACCTACATTCCATAAACTGATATCCTGATTAAAATCATTTGCACTTCTAAATGCACCTCTCATATTGAGCACATTGCTCACATTCCAATTTCCGATCGGTTGATTAAAGTTTGATGCCCCTTCAAATATTGAAGAGATGTCATTTACAGTACTAGTATCCCAATTGTTAAAATCAACAGTCCCAACAAGCGTATTACAAGACTGAAACATTTGTGATAATGACGAGACATTGGATAAATCTGGAATATCGGTAGCCACCACATCCAAGTTAGTACAACCTAAAAAGGCTCTGCTCATAGTTTCCCAGGAGATTATACCCCATTGTTCGACAGTTAATATCTTGTCCTTGTCTTCTGAATTATTAAAGTGTATACTTGGAAAATCTCCTGTGATGCTAACTACATGTATGCCTGACATCGTATATTGATGTGTAGCATCTCCTGTTTCATTAGTTGTTATGTTACCATCACCCCAATCTACGGTGTAATTGTATGTTCCACTTGGAAGTGTTGGGATAGTTATAGTCTCGTTGGCTGTTGTGGTTTCCCAAGTAGTGATAAATGAAACTCCAGGGCAAAAGAATCCATCGTCAATAATGGTCCAGCCATGTGTATCGATTAAGTCTTGTCGTTCTACTTCTGAGTTACAATATTGACTATTACCGCCATGGAAATAAACGTTAGAAGGTACGTCATCGTCACCATCTCCAGCGGCCCCACTTTCATCAGTATGCCAGCCTATTAGAGTAGCATCATAATTATCTGTGGATAAACCTGCTCTTAAAAACATATCATGCATATGTTCATCTATACTGCTTAAATCCCAATTACCAATATCTTGATTGAAAGCTATAGCACCTCTAAACATATCCGTTGTATTAACTACACTAGACGTATCCCAACCACCTATGTTCTGGTTAAAGCTAACCGCGTCTTCAAACATTGAAAACATAGATGTCACCGAACTAGTATCCCAGCTACTTAAATCCTGATTAAAACTCATAGCACCTTCAAACATACTTGACATGGTTGTGGCAGATCCAGTGTTCCAATTCCCAATGTCCCTATTAAAACTAGTGGCTTGGTAAAACATATCCCTAAAGTCCGTTACATTGGATGTATCCCAAGTTGTTATATCTCCATTGAATGCAGTAGCTTGTTGAAATACATCTTCCATTACCGTGATGCTAGACGTATTCCAATCATTAAGATCTTGGTTAAAAGCTTCAGCTTGTTGAAACATCCCTCCGATTATTGTTACATTGGAGACATCCCAGCTGTTTAGAGGTTGATTAAATACCAAAGCTCCTAAAAACATTTCATCCATATTGGTAACATTACCTACATTCCAACCACTCAAATCCTGATTGAAAGCTTCAGCCTCTTGAAAAGTAGAATCCATATTAGTGACATTACTCACATTCCAACTGCTCAAATCCTGATTAAATGCATAGGCTTCAAAAAACAATGCTTCCATTGTTGTAACATTACTCACATTCCACAAGCTTAGAGGTTGGTTAAAATCTGTTGTTTCCCAGAACACACGTTCCATATTGGTAACACTTGACACATTCCAATCGTTCAGAGGTTGGTTAAATTCCGATGCACCCTGAAACATTCTTTCAATATCGGTGACATTACTCAGATTCCACAAGTTTAGAGGTTGGTTAAAACTGGTGGCATCTCTAAACATGGATTTCATGTCTGTAATCGTACTTGTATCCCAGTGATTGATGTTACTATTCATAGAAGTACATCCTCTAAACATTGCTTGGAGACTAGTTACATTTGAAAGATCGGGGGCATCTGTCGCATTGATTACAAGATTTTCACAGCCGCGAAATGCATCTTCCATATTTTGCCACATTATTGTTCCCCATTGTTCTACTGATAATATTTTCCTGTCGTCTCCATCGTCATTAAATCGAATTCGCGGAAAATTTCCTATAATTCGTACCTCATAGGTTCCAGATGTAGCATACGTATGTGTAATGTCTCCTGTAACATTCGTATCACTATTGCCATCTCCCCATTCAATTATATAACTATAAGCTAGGCCTGAAGCAGTTGGAATGGTAATCTGATTGTAATCTGATGGCCCAGGGTTATCCGTTTTCCAGGTTGTTATAAAGAAGTCTGTATCTGAACAAAAACCACCATCTGTTATCGTCCAATTAAACGTATCTGTTAAATTCTGATACTCTATTTCAGAAAAACAATATATGCTATTGCCTCCATCAAAGATGATGTTGGACGGAACATCATCAATACCATCATCATCTGAACCACTGCTATCATTTTGCCAGCCTATTAATGTTGCATCATAGTTAGGGGTTGATATACTAACACCAGTAAACATGTTTTCCATTGTTGTGATGTTTGTAATATCCCAGTTTTCTAAATTTTGTTGGAAAGCAATCGCATTCCTGAACATACTACTCATTGTTGTTACATTAGAAACATTCCAGTTACTTATATCGCTATTAAAAGCACCTGCATTCTGAAACATACCTTCCATATTGGTTATCGTACTCACATTCCAAGCACTTAAATCACCTGTCATCGACAATGCGTTTAAGAACATGAATGATGTATTATCTGTTTGACTTAAATCTGGAGTATCGGTCGCGTTGACGATTACATTATCGCAATGCCTGAAGGCTGCTTGCATGGACGTCCACTGCATGCTTCCCCATTGTTCTATGGTCAATAACTTATCGGCATCATTAGAGGAAGTTCCTATAATTCTGAAATCTCCTAAAATTCTGACAGTGTAGGTTCCTGGAACAGCATAAGTATGTGTAATATCTCCTGTTACTCCGATATCAACATTACCGTCACCCCAATCAATATCAAAATCGAGCCCACTTCCTTGTGTATCTATAAGTATTTGGTTGTCAGACGTACTTCCTCCTGGTTGGTCAGTTTTCCAAGTTGTAACAAACTGATCGGCACTACAAGAACCTCCATCTGTAATGGTCCAATTATGTATGCTTTGGAGATTTGCTTTTGCATTTTGATCGTAGCACGATATACTATTACCTCCATGAAAACTAATACTAGAAGGGATTTGTGCTTCTCCAGCATCAACATCTAAAATACTCCAACCTTTTAACAGGCTGTCATAATTGTTAGTAGATAACGTAACATTTACAAACATGTTTGTCATATTGGTAATACTACTAATATCCCAAGCGCCTAAATCCTGATCAAAAGCCGTTGCATTTTCAAACATTTGCTGCATGTCCTCTACACTGCTTACATCCCAACTACTAACATTTCCATTAAAGGCTAATGCGCCTTTAAATGCTTCCCCCATATTGGTTATGGAACTCACATCCCAGTGGTTTAAATCTCCATTAACAAGTACTGCATTTTGAAAGATCCCAAACATACTGGTAGCATTACTTAAGTTTGGTGCATCGGTGGCATTGAGCACTAAGTTAGAGCAACCTCTAAAGGCAAACTGCATGTTGAACCATTCAATATTTCCCCACTGCTCTACACTGAGGATTTTATCTTTATCGCCTTGATTATTGAACAGGATGAATGGGAATTCACCAATGATCTTTACTGTATATGTTCCAGCGGAATCGTAAGTATGTGTATAATCTTCAGTGAGGTTAAAGCTATAATTACCATCGCCCCAATCGACGCTGTAATTGTAAGTATTTTGAGAAAAGGTTGGAATCGTGATTTGGGTATTACCTGATGTTCCGGAATTATCCGTTTTCCAAGTAGTGATAAAACCATCGTCAAAATTAGTTCCACAGTCTGCACCATCATCAGAAATTGCCCAATTAAAAGGGGTAGAAGTCAAGATAGTTCTGGCAGGTTGTCCAAAACAATATTTGCTATCTCCTGCACTAAAAGTGATTCCTACGGGAATCTGTGTTTCACCCTCGTCTAAGGTACTCCACCCTAAAAGCAGCGCATCATAATTTTCTACGCTTAGCGTAACTCCACCAAACATACTTGTGGCATCTGTAAGCGCACTGATATCCCAAGCACTTAGGTCTTGATCGAAGGCTGAAGCACCACTAAACATGCTAGCCATATCGGTAATGGCACTGACATCCCAATAACTAAAATCGCTATTCATCGAGGTTGCCGCCACAAACATACTGTTGAGAGAAGTGGTCTGACTTAAATCTGGAGCATCTGTGGCATTAACTTCTAGATTCTGGCAAAAGAAAAAAGCGGCTTCCATGGATTGCCATCTCACATTACCCCACTGTTCAACAGACTTGAGTTTGGCTCTGTTTTCTGGTGTTGTATTTGCAAACAAAATCCTAGGGAATTGACCTATAATTCTGACCGTATGTATGCCAGGGTTGGCATAGATATGGAGGGCGAGCCCAGTTCTATTAAAAGTTGTATTACCATCGCCCCAATCGATATGGTAATTGTAGGTATCGCTTGGTGATACCGGAATGATAACAACTTCATTAGGCGTAGTGGTTTCCCAGGTCGTAATAAAACCGTTATCAAATTGTTCGATATTACATTCTTGTCCTTGATCATTGATCGTCCAACCATAAGTATCGATAATGTATTGGCGCTCAGCAATGGCAGCGCAATATTTAGAATCACCAGCATCAAAATTTTCATTAGGCATTAAACTTGGTAGACTACTCCATCCCATCAATAGGGCGTCATAGTTGTCTATGGATAAACCCGAATTGTTGAACATGTTTCCAAAATTGTTGACACTGCTCACATTCCAATCACCGATATTCTGGTCGAAATCTCTGGCATAAGAAAACATAAATTGCATTGTAGTCACATTTGAAACATCCCAAGCACCAATGTCCTGATTGAATTTCAATGCAAGACTGAACATTTCTGTCATATCGGTAACGCTCGACACATTCCAGTTGCCCAACTCCTGATTAAAATCTTCGGCTTCATAAAACATTGACCTCATACTAGTGACATTACCCACATTCCAACTATTTAGATTCTTGTTGAAATTTCGGGCCGCGTCAAACATTTGGTTCATATTTGTTACATTACTCACGTTCCAATTACCAATCTCCCCGTTGAAGTCTGTGGCATAATTAAAAAGCTCTGACATATTCGTCACATTGCTTACGTCCCAATGGTTTAGATCAGCATTAAGACTGGAAGCACCTTCGAACATGCGTCTCATATTAGTGACATTGGACAGATCCGGAGCATCTGTTGCCAATACATTCATATTCCGACAATCAGAAAAGGCTGAATTCATAGTTTCCCATTGTATGTTTCCCCATTGATCTACAGACTGTAATTTTTGAGCATTATTAGTAGAGAAACCATCACCGAATCTTGCAGCAGGAAAGACCCCAATTATTTTTATTTGATAAGTTCCCAAGGCATCGTACACATGATCTATATGACCTGTAACATTCAAGTCCCTCTGCCCATCACCCCAGTCGATGTTATAGGAGTAAGTCAAGTTTTCATCTATCATGATGGATATGGTCTGTGTAGACGTCCCAAGATTTGTGTTCCATGTGGTAATCAATCCATTTTCAAAAGGATCACTGCAATCCTCACCATCATCAAGGATCTGCCAACCAAAATCATCAATAATTTGTTGGCGTGCCGCTGCACCTGCACAGTACATACTATTACCTGCATTGAACGTGACATTGTTTTGCAAGGAAAGATTCGCCCAACCATTTAATAAAGCATCATAATGATCCACAAATAACTCAGCTCCAGAAAACATGGCTGCCATATTTGTAACATTGCTCACGTTCCAAGCGCCTAAGTCCTGATCGAATGCAACAGCATCATGAAACATACTTCTCATTTCGGCAACGTTACTCACATTCCAGTTCCCAATATCACTATTAAAGCTTGAAGCCCCTTGAAACATACTTCTCATATTGGTAACGTTACTCACATCCCAAGCGCTTAGATCTCCATTAAAGCTACTGGCATTAAAAAACATAAACCTCATCTCAGTCACATTGCTAAGATCTGGATATCTGTTGCGTTAAGGGTCATATTGGTACAGCCGCTAAAAGCTCTTTCCATACTCGTCCATGAGTTTGTTCCCCATTGCTCTACAGACACCAGCTTTTCTTTACTATCATTCGCTCCGAAATGTATTCGTGGAAAATCTCCAATAATCTTAACTGTATAGGTTCCTATTTCTGCATAACTATAAATAAAACTTCCTGTATGTCCAGTACTTATGTTACCATCACCCCAATCCACTGCATAATTATAGCCTGGTCCTGTTGTTTCTATGCGTATGGCTAAATCATGGTCAACTCCTGGGTTATCTGTTTTCCAAGTGGTAATGAAGGCATCAGAACAATTTAAACCACCATCGGTAATGGTCCAACCTTTTCCACCATTGGCAACTGTCTCCGTCAAGAAATCATGTTCTTCCTCTCCCAAACAATACGGAACCGTACCCACTGAAAATGTCTGGTTTTCTAAAAGCTCTGGCAGTGTACTCCATCCGATAAGTATGAGACCGTAATTGTAACTGGACAATCCTGAGTTCTCAAGCATAAGTTGAAAATTAGCGACGTTGCTAACATTCCAACTACCAAGATTTTGATTAAAAGATGTTGCATTTAAGAACATACGCTCCATATCAAGAGCAGCACCTATATTCCAGCTAGTGATGTTTTCATTGAAACTAGGATTGTTTGCGAACATAAAGGCAAAAGACTCTACATTACTCACATCCCAGGCATTTAGGCCAGCATCGATATTCGTATTTTGAAACATGCGCGACATATCCACTACGTTGCTAAGATCTGGTGTATCAGTGGCATTAATAACCAGATTAGTACATCCACGAAAAGCCTGATTCATGCTTGCCCATGCATTTGAGCCCCACTCTTCTACTGATAAAATCTTTTGTAAATCACCCGAATTAGCGAAATATAACTGAGGGAACTCTCCTTTAATTTTTACTGTATACGTTCCCGAGCTAGCATAGGTATGCGTAACATCTCCTGTAATATTGGTTTGAATATTACCATCTCCCCAATCTACTGCATAACTATAGGTTGCACTATTATTTGTTGGAATTGTAATTTGATTGTCACCAGATGGTCCATTATTATCAGTTGCCCAAGTCGTTACGAAGGCGTCGTCAAAGAAGTCACTACAGGCATCGTTATTATCGATGAGTGTTACATTTGCCATGCAGGAACTTTGATTACCAGCATCATCCCGAACCGTCAATTCCACAATAGCCCCTGCCAAATTATCACAAGTTAACATGGATGGCTCAACACTATAACTTGTTATTCCTGTATCATCTGTAGAACCTCCGTCGATATCAGATATTTGCACAATATAGTTACCTGAAGCATCTAAATTCGCTGTAAAATCCTGACAAACAGCTACTGGAGGTTCTGAATCAACATAACCAATTTCGAATCTTAGATCTTCGTCGCTTTCTGAAATCCAATTGCTTCCTGTATACCTTTGTGCACTACCTTCAGAATATGGTGGACTACCGCTAAATGATTCATAGCGTATGATTTCAGCATCCTCAATAGTGAATGTATAGACTTCTCCTGAAGTAACGTTTATTGGTGATGACAGTATAATGGTATTCCTGCCGATACTTGGAAAGTCTGTTGAAAAAGTCTGTAATAATGTAGTTCCACCACTACTCACAGCACCTTGATAAATTGATACTTCAACTTCCGATCCTGTAGGTACAGAAGGCGCCGTATCCACCCAGACCTTAAACCGGTCAATTTGTCCCGTACAAGTACTTGTAAATGACTGCCCGTAGCCTAATGCTGAAATTGATGTTGTATTCGCTTGGTTTTGTATAATCGTATTACCCGCGCCACATTGTGTATTTCCTTTTGTGATTCCTGATAGAAAAATCAATACCATCAGGCCATATTGAAGAACTGTTTTCATTTTAAAGGGGTTTAAAAAATTCAACAGTTCAAATGTATATTCAGCTTACCCTTGTGATGAAATTTCAAGGGGCTACAAAAGGGCTACAAGATTTTAAATAATTGATTTTCAGTATTTTAAAAATCTCTCAAAAATGCATAGATGTCTTGGTCTGGATTGAGATTTAGCTTTTTTCTAAGGCGATAACGGCTCATTTTTACAGAAGAGGGACTAATATTTTGCAGTATGGCAATCTGTTTACTGTCCATATTCAACTTAATTAAAGAGCATAGTCGAATATCGGTTTTTGTGAGATTGGCAAAGCTATTTTTCAGGCGTTCGTAGAAAGCCGAACTCAAGGTATCGATCTGGCTGTAAAATTCCTTGGTACTCTCATCGATCCACATGTGATTCTTTATTTCACTTTCAAGCTCTTTAAACGCTTTATTGTGTTTTACTTCTGAATCGCTTTTGACATCATTGAGTTTATCAGACAATACTTTTACCCATTCCTGATTTTTGGAAATATTAATGGCAAAATTGGTAAGGTCTTTTTTCTTGTGCTCAATTTCGGTACTCAATAATTTATTTTGAAGCGACATATATCTCCGTTTCGCTTTTTGCTTTACATAGATATAGATGATCAGTCCTGCAAATAATATAAGTCCAATCAACATCCATTGAAATTGCACGCGTTTTTTCTTGGCCAGCACCTCTAAATTTGCTTCTGCAACTTCCCTTTCTCTAACCAATTGAAGGCTATCCACTAATTTTTCTTGCCTAAATTCACTTTGAATTTCGAGACGTTGTATTTTTCTGAGGTTTTCATCATTTATTAGTGAATCTGAATGCTTCTTAAACAATTTGTAATTGGCTAAAGCTTGCTCAAAATCTCCGGTACTATTTTGAATATTGGACATTCTGTAATAGGCTTTGGATACGCGTTGTTTTAGTCCTTCTTCCTGGGCCACCCCCAGTGAGGCTTTGGCATAAATCATGGCATTGCGATAGTCTTCCATCCTATAATAACTCGTCGATACATTATAGTTGGTGGATGCCATGGACGATTTATTCCCGAGCTTGGTGTAATAGGCTAAATTCTCTAAGTTGAGTTGGAGACTTTTGTGATACTGCTTTTTAACATTGTAAAGCACGGCCATGTTTCCATTAACACGATGCAAATCCTCTTCCCGATCTAAATCCCTAAAAATAGATTTCGCTTTCTCATAGCAGTAGAGTGCTGAATCTAACTGATTTACCTTTCTATAAGAAACCCCCAGCATATTATAGCCCGCTGCGATGCCTTTTTCATTCGAATTTAGTGTTTCTAATATGGATATTGCCGCTTTGTAACTCTCAATAGACTTAGGATATTCACCCATAAACCGGTATAAAACGCCCATGTTATGCATTATGTTAGCCACATTAGAAGAGTCGCCTATTCTGAAAAACGTTTCTTTGGCTTTAACAAAATAGGACATAGCACCTGCATAATCCCCTTGTCGTCGTTTTACAATCCCCAATATACTATATGGTGGAGCCAAGTACCCGCCTTCCAGTAAATCTATGTTGTTATTAACAATGTCTACTGCAGTGTGCAGATGGTCTTCCGCTTCACTAAACTCTCTATAAACTTCATATTCGGCCAATGCCACTAAGGAAGTGACTCTAGCAGAATCTGATTTTGCCGTTTTGTATTGCTGCTGTAAGTCTATGAGAAGGGTATCTCCTTCTTCTTTGGCCTCTTCATTTTGAGATTGTTTTTGACCATAAGAAATAATTGTATTTAATAATAGTATTATTACTAATACGTAGCGCATTAACTTAGGGATAAGGGTTATATTGTAAATATATTAAACTTTACAGAGCAACATCAAATCCTTTAACAAAAAACCTTCTTCCAAATTGGCTGAAGGTTCTACATTGTAGCGAGAACCTGCCTTCACTACGTTTTGGCAGGCAAGCAGGATTAACTCACTTCGTTCGTTGGACCTTAAATGGAAGCTTGTACGAAGGAGCTCAGCCTGCTTCGAAGTACGGCTTTATTTTTCCATAAATCTTAATGTGAACATTAAATTTACTCCAAAATAAAAGCTCCTTGATTTCTCAAGGAGCTCCTTCGTAGAGCGTACAGAGAAAATGTCGAACCTTTTATTAAAAGAATTGCAGAAGTTTTATCATATTAACTGACTTCAGGAACTTGAAATTATATACAAAAAACCTCCTTAATTTCTTAAGGAGGTTATAGCACAACTACTTATTTAAATCTTACCCCTTTAAAGATTAGTAGTCCTGTGCTTATTCAGCTATTAATCATAGCAAGTTATAATTCAGTGCATCATTCCCTCTCGGTTGACCCCTGAATTATTTCTTTAATTTCTTTTTCATTCAGTCATTTTATGTTAATCCCTAGCTCAATCGAAAGGGCTGCCGCCAGGATCTGGTGGTGACGATGACTGTGCCTTCAGTGGATTGAGGATCACAAAAGTGCCCAGTGCGGTAAGTGCCGTATACTTCCCAAACTTTTTCATCGCCTCTTTCCTCGTAATATGATGGTCCTTTTCTGTTTTCAAATCAAGTCGTATTAGAATTAGTTGATAATCACCTTATATGATTCTGATCGTCCTTGTTTATCAACAACAAAGATGTACACACCCCTTTCCAAACCTCTTGTGGACATAGTGTTCTCGTAATGTGCCATGTCCAAATCTATTGTCTTTACCAACCTTCCATTGATATCGTATAGTTCTGCTCGGGTTTCGGCCATCAGCTGGCCGATGACCACAATCCTGTCCCTATCTTTCACAAAACGTACATTAAGTTTGTCTATGCCTGAATCATCTATGGATAGTGCCGTATTGCTAAAGCTCAAATAAAACCGCCCCGTTCCGTTCAGTTCTACAGATGGTGTAAATACGTATGCCGTTGTATTCAATAGTGCAGAGACATTCTCGACCGTATCTATCAGATATACTTCAACTGTATCCGGAAGGTTTGTGGTATCTATATCAATGCCCAACTGCTGCCCCGAATCGGCATTGACCCCCAAGGGTATCATGGTACCGTTCAATAGTATGCCCCTTGGCAGGGATTGGATCGCGAAATCCGCGTCCTCATTGCTCCCTAACAGTTGGGAATACAAGGCAAATGAATCAGCAGTGTTCCCAAACACCGCGGCATCATAGCCCGGGTCCAAACTATTGGTCGAGCTGTCATTAAAGTAAAAGTCCGTTGTTGAGCTGTCATTGGCACTGGTCAACTGTAACTTTAGGTGATGGTTGGTACCGTTTCTCCCTGCTATGAAATCGTCACTGTTGCCGTGCCTTCGCATGCTCGGGGTAAAGGCTATGGTACCGTTGCTCTCTGCGGCAACAAAGAAGCCCTGTCCTGGTGTTATGACCGTGTTCGCATCCGTCGTGTTAAGGTTGTAGACCGTCCATCCGTCCGAAGCGTCCCCATCATAGCCATAGATCCCCACATTGGCCTCGTCCAACAGTGCCGCATTTGCCACATTGTTCAAGAAATCCTGTACGTTGAGGTACGAGGCATAAGGGTTCCCGATCAGGTTCCATTCACTGTAACTGGGCCCTGAGTTTGAGACCGCCACATTGACGTTCGATTGGTCTATACTGCCGCTAAAATTCAAGGTACCATTGTCCGTTGTCGCTGCCCTGTAGCCCGTACCTGATGTCAGTGCCACCGTTTCGGTACTTGCGTATGTCTGGTAGGTCCCTGAGGTTTTATCAAAAGGGCCGAACAGGTACTGTGAGCTATCACCATTGGCTACGATATTACCGTTTGAGGCCAATAGGTTATCGAAGGTCTCTCCCGATACCGGTGGGGATATGAGGTCGTTCCCTCCCGAGGACGCCGTCTGGTTCACGTGGCGCCTGTAGGTCACCGTTCCCGTTATCGTACCGTTGAGGATAATACTGGAATAACTCGTCGATGTCGACTCCATGACCATGCCCGATGCTGTAGTGAGGGTCACTCCGTTATTGACCGTTATTCCTGCTCCCGCTTGTACGGTAATGTTGTCACAGGACGTATCGGACGATATCGTCGCACTGCCCGCTACGATATCTATATCGTCCGAGGCCGTCGATACCCCATTGGGGTCCGATGGCGACCAGCCGTTGTTGTATATATAAGTACTATTTAGTGACGCTCCTGAACAGTCATAGGTATCGTTGGTAATTACTACTCCTGGTGCATTAGTACAGTCCGCTAAACCAGTAACAGGAGCACCGCCACAAGCCGTAATAAACTGGTCTTGGAACACACCATCACTATAGAAGCAAATTCCTGCGTTTGCATTGGCATCTACGTACTTTATCTTGATATGCATCAAGACTTTTGGTGTAGTGGTAACATTAATACTAGGTGCAAGTGCTAAAGCGTCCACTCCTAAATTCTGCTGAAATGATAAAGACACTCTAGAGGTTGTATTGTCAATTTGTATAAAATCTTTATGAGTTGGTACCGGAAAAGGAAAACTCGGGAAACTATAACCGATAAGAGACCCTGTTGGTTGGGTGTATTCGATATTGGCATTGGCTGCTATATTCTCTCCAAAGGCTGCTGTATTATAGTCAATATACACTTGCCCTGAGCCGACATAGAAATCTATCGTCGAAGAGAGCATAATATCGGCCTCATAGAAATCGTCAGTTCCATCATTAGTCACCTCGGCATTGGCAAAGGTTAGTGTAATGTTCTGAGCATGAATATTATACATACATCCAATCGTTAATAATATTATAGCTGTTTTTATTTTCATAATCATTTTATAGTTCAAGGGTAAGGGTTAATTACTTTTTTTAATTAGACGTTTGACGACCATTGCATTTTCTATACTGATCTCTACCAGATAGACACCATCTCCATAAGGACTCATGTCTATGGTACGACCTGTTTCAACATTGTCCATGAGTAGCACAAGTCGTCCTTTGATATCATATATGCGCACTGCTGCTGTCTCAGTTAAACCATTGATATTAAAGCTTGTTTTTACTGGGTTTGGATATAGCAACAAGGCATCGTCTCTCACTTCAACTATACTCAGCGTACTTGGAACCGATGCGGAACAGTCATAGGTATCATCCGTGATCTGCGTGCCCGGTGCATTGATACAATCCGCAATGCTCGTTCCGCCACAGGCCGTAAAGAACTGGTCCTGGAAAACACCATCGCTATAGAAGCAGACATTGGCGTCTTCGTTAACGTCCGCATAGCGTATCTTGATATGGAACAGCACTTTGGCCGTAGATACCACCTCAAGCTCTGGTGCAAACTCCAAACCTACTAGGGCAACGTTCTGCTGGAAGGACAGCGATACCCTTGAACTTGTGTTGTCGTTCTGGACAAAATCCTTGTAGGCTGGGGTTGAGAATGGAAATCCTGGAAATTCATAGCCTATGATCGATCCTGCTGGCTGGCTGTATTCTATATTGCCATTGGTGGATATATTGGTCCCAAATGCCGCTGGATTGTAATCAAAATACAGCTGGCCCGAGCCGACATAAAAGCCTGTCGTGCTCGATATCATGATATCAGCCTCATAGAAATCGTCAGTCCCATCATTGGTTATTTGGGCGTTGGCAAATGTAAAGGTGATATTCTGGCCATGGACATTATGCATACATGCAACCGCTAGTAATATTATAACTATTTTTATTTTCATAATCATCTTATATTTGAAGGATAAGTCTTAATTAGTTTTTTTGATAAGGCGCTTAATAACCGATGTATTCTCTGTTCTGATCTCTACCAGATAGGTACCATCCTCAAAAGGGCTCATGTCTATCGCTTGGTCTGTTTCAACTCCATTTACCTGTAGCACAAGTCGTCCTTTGATGTCATGGATACGTACCAATCCCGTTGTCCTTAAGCCCTTGATATGGAAGCTTGTGCTTACCGGGTTTGGATATAGCAACAAGGCATCGGCCTCTGCTTCTACTATGCTCAAAGTACTTGGTACAGACTCCGAACAGTCATAGGTATCATTGATGATTTGAGCCCCAGGTGCATTAATACAGTCTGCTGTGGTTGTTCCACCACAGGCCGTAAAGAACTGGTCCTGGAACACCCCATCACTGTAGAAACAGATATTCGCATCCTCGTTCACGTCCGCATAGCGTATCTTGATATGGAACAAGATCTTGGGGGTGTTGGTCACCGCTAACTCTGGTGCTGTCTCCAAGCCCACCAAGGCTATGTTCTGCTGGAAGGACAACGATACCCTTGACGTGGTATTGTCGTTCTCCACAAAATCCTTGTAGGCTGGGGTCGGGAATGGAAATCCTGGCCATGTATGCCCCAAGATGGTCCCATCTGGTTGGCTGTACTCAATTGCACCATTGCCAGAGATGTTCTCTCCAAAGGCTGCCGTATTGTAGTCAATATATACCTGGCCTGAGCCCAAATAGAAATCCGTCGTGCCCGATATCATGATGTCCGCCTCATAGAAATCGTCAGTGCCATCGTTGGTGATCTCTGCATTGGCAAAAGCTATGGTCATATCACTTGATAGTACAGCAGGTGACTCTTCTGATCGAGTGAACTGCTCTCCACGCCCTATGTTGGGGTTGATCAGGACGTTGACATCTGTATTCTGTACCTGTGTGTTGATGTCCATATCGGCCTCGTCATAGCCAGAGCTACCAATCAATTGGACCACGGCGTTGGCATCTGTGTTTTGGATCTGTGCATTGCCATCATAATCACCCGTGTACATTCCATATAACCCATTGGCCAATAGCACTACCGAATTGGTACCACCCTCTACACCAATAGGATTCGTAAAGTCAATTAAGGTTGCTGTACTGTTTAGTGCAACTGGCGTGGCTGTGATGACTCCTATATGGTTACGGTGCTTGACCACGACGTGATAATTCCCTGCCGATTGTGTAAATGTTACGGGTGAGGTCCCATCGACATCCACTACATCGCCATCGCGTTGTAACAATGCCGATTGACTGTCAATGATGGTCGTATTGGTAAGTTCATTTCTTAGCTCTACCCAGACCCAATCGACAATGGCATTTGAATCTGTGGTCGTAAGCACTGAATTATCTATTGTAAGGCCATCGCTATAAGGGCTGGTCACAGGCATCATGCCCGCAACTCTTAGATCATCACGCATTAAGTTCCCTTCATTTGCATTTGGGTTTAAACTTGCACCCTGCAGATAAACCTTTGGACTTAACGAAATCGTTGTTGGACAATTAAGTCCTCCATCAGTAATGTTCCAGAAATTACTCGTAATAAGGTCCTGTCTTTGGGTTTCTGAATTACAGTATTGGCTAAAACCACCATGGAACTCAATGTTAGATGGAACATCGTCTTCACCATCTCCATGGATACCGCTACTATCGGTATGCCAACCAATAAGGGTCGCGTCGTAATTGACCATGGACAAGGTCACACCTTGAAACATATACTCCATAGTCGATACACTGCTTATGTCCCAATTGCTTAAATCCTGGTCAAAGGCAGTACAATTAAAAAATACGCTTCGCATATTAGTTACCGAACTTACATCCCAATTGCTTAATGGTTGGTTGAAGGCAGTTGCACTATTAAACATACTTTGCATATTGGTAACATTGCTCACATTCCAGTTGCTCAAATCTTGGTTGAAATTTGTTGCTGATTGAAACATAGTTGACATGTTAGTGACCGAACTCACATTCCAACTGTTTAATGGCTGATTGAAGGCAGTTGCACTTTCGAACATGGTGTCCATGCTGGTTACTGCAGTCACATCCCAGTTACTTAGATGTTGGTTGAAATTTGTTGCCAATTGGAACATTTGGGTCATGGTGGTTACTGAGCTCACATTCCAGCTATTTAAAGGTTGATTAAAGGCTGTTGCACTCCTAAACATCCAAGCCATTGTAGTTACCGAACTCACATCCCAGTTGTTCAATGGTTGATTGAAGGCTTCTGCATTTTCGAACATAGATGACATGTTTGTTACTGCACCTACACTCCAACCGCCTATTTGTTGATTAAATAAACTTGCGTCTTTAAACATAAGAGACATAATGGTTACATTGCTCACATCCCATTGGCTTATATCTGAATTGAAATTTGTTGCCCCTCTAAACATCCCTGACATACTCATTACATTACTCAGATCAGGAGCACTGGTATCATTGATCTGAAGATTAGAGCAACCATAAAAGGCATTTTCCATAGATGTCCATGAATTAGGACCCCATTTTTCTATTGTACGTATCTTATCCTTATCTCCACCGTTATTGAAGAAAATCCTAGGGAAGGCACCAATGATTGTTACTGTATAGGTACCTGGCTGATCATAGGTAAATGTTGCATTGCCAGTATGACCCGTCGAGACGGAGTTTTGGTTGTCTCCCCAAATTACCGTGTAATTATAACCTCCTTCTGTTGTTGGAATGGTGATGCTTTCGTTGGCATTTTCTATATACCATGTGGTGATAAAAGCAAGCGATGTACATTCTGGCCCTCCATCGGTAATGATCCACCCTTCGTCATCAATAAGTTTTTGTCTTTGCACTGCTGAAAGGCAGTATGTGCTGTTACCTCCATCGAAGGTAATGCCGTTAGGGATATCGTCCATAGCATCGCCAGGAGCGCCACTATCATCGGTTTGCCAGCCGATCAAGGTGGTATCGTAATTGGAACGTGACAATCCCGCACCGTCAAACATGAGTGTCATCGTAGTTACCGAAGTTAAATCCCAATTGCTTAGTTCCTGATCAAAAGCTGTTGCGCCTTTAAACATTTCATTCATGTTGCTTACCGAACTCATATTCCAACCGTTCAATGGCTGATTGAAGGCAGTCGCATTTTCGAACATGCTATTCATGTTGGTTACTGAACTCACATTCCAGCTATCCAAAGGTTGATTAAAGGCTGTTGCATCCTGAAACATAAAAGTCATAGCACCAACCGAACTCACATCCCAGCTATTCAATGGTTGATTAAAGCTTGTTGCACCATAAAACATAGAAGACATAATGGTTACCGAACCTACATTCCAATTGTTCAATGGTTGATTGAATTTGCTCGCATAAAAAAACATTCCGAACATATCAACTGCTGAACTTACATTCCAGCTGTTTAATGGTTGATCGAACTCAGCTGCAGAAAAAAACATGTAAGGCATATAGGTTACCGAACTTACATTCCAACTATCTATAGGTTGATCAAAGACATCTGCGCCACTAAACATAGAAGACATGTTAGTGACTGAGCCCACATTCCAACTGTTCAAGGGTTGATTAAAGGCTTCTGCATCTGCAAACATACTGTCCATTCGGTTCACTGAACCCACATTCCAATTGCCTATAGGCTGATTGAAGACACTTGCATTATCAAACATTGAACGCATATTAGTTACCGAACCAACATTCCAACTGTTCAAGGGCTGATTAAACGCAATTGCATTTTGAAACATAAAACCCATGTCCCTCACATTGCTCACATTCCAACTGTTTAATGGTTGATTAAAAGTACTTGCATAGGCAAACATGCTACTCATATCTGTTATAGAACTTACATCCCAATGGCTTATATCTGAATTGAAATTTGTTGCTCCTCTAAACATTCGTCTCGCACCCGATACATTACTAAGATCTGGAGCATCTGTAGCTGTAATTTGAAGGTTGGAGCAGCCATAAAAAGCGCCTTCCATAGATGTCCAAGAATTAGAGCCCCATTGCTCAATGGTATGAAGTTTCTCTGCTCCAATTTCATCATTAAAATAAATCCTTGGAAACTCACCAACAATTGATACCGTGTAGGTTCCTGGTTGTTCATAGGTGAATGTTGCATCACCAGTAATACCTGTAGTAACCGTATTTTGACTATCTCCCCAAAATACCGTGTAATTATAACCATTCCCAGTTGTTGGGATGGTAATGCTTTCGGCATTTTCTGTGGTTACCCATTTGGTCACGAAAGCAAGCGATGTACATTCCAAACCGCCATCGGAAATCATCCATCCTTTATTATCTATAAGGTCTTGTCTATGCCCTAAGGAATGGCAGTACGTGCTGCTACCTCCATCGAAGGTAATACCACTAGGCACATCGTCCGTAGCATCGCCAGGGGTACCACTACTATCGGTTTGCCAGCCAATTAGGGTTGCATCGTAATTGGAAAGAGACAGGGTTACACCACTAAACATGAATGTCATTGTGGTTACTGAAGTTAAATCCCAATTGCCCAATTCCTGATCAAAAGCTGTTGCTCCTGAAAACATTTCGTTCATGTTAGTGACCGAACTTACATTCCAAGTGTTTAAAGGCTGATTGAAGGCTAAAGCATTTTCGAACATGCTGTCCATGTTGGTTACTGCACTCACATTCCAGTTGCTGATGTCTTGGTTGAAACTAGTTGCCAATTGAAACATCTGAGTCATGTCGGTTATTAAACTCACATTCCAGTTGTCCAACTTTTGATTAAAGGTTGTAGCACTATTAAACATATAAGACATACCACTAACTGAACTCACATCCCAGTTGTTTAATGGTTGATTGAAGCTAAGTGCCCCATCAAACATAGATGTCATGTCTGTTACTGCACCGACACTCCAACCGCCTATTTGTTGATTAAATAAACTAGCGTTTTTAAACATAGATGCCATGTTGGTTACTGAGCTCACATCCCAACTGTTCAATGACTGATCAAAGCTTATTGCACTATTAAACATTGAACTCATGTTGGTTACCGATCCAACACTCCAAGTGTTCAAGGACTGATCAAAGGCTGTAGCGCCTTCAAACATAGATCTCATGTCTCCTACTGAACCCACATTCCAACTGCCCATGGGTTGATTAAATAAACCAGCGTTTTTAAACATATATGCCATATTGGTTACTGAGCTCACATCCCAACTGTTCAATGGTTGGTTAAAGCTTGTGGCACCATTAAACATTTCCCTCATGTTGACTACCGAACCCACGTTCCAGCTGTTCAACGGCTGATCAAAAGCTATAGCGCCTTCAAACATAGCATCCATATATATTACCGAGCTCACATTCCAGCTGTTTAAAGGCTGATTAAAGTTTTTTGCATCCTTAAACATCTGAATCATGTCCACAACCGCGCTCACATTCCAGCTGTCTATGGATTGATTAAATACTTCCGCTTCCCGAAACATATAATCCATATCGGTTACCAAGCTTACATTCCAACTGTCTATGGGTTGATTAAAGGCTTTTGCTCCTTCAAACATTGAGACCATGTCGTTCACACTGCTCACATTCCAACTGTTTAATGGCTGATTAAAGGCTTCAGCACTTTGAAACATTGAGTCCATTCGCAGCACTGAACCCACATTCCAACTGTCTAAGGGTTGGTTAAAGGCTTTTGCGTCCTGGAACATTGCAGCCATGTTAGTTACATTACTCACGTTCCAGTTATTCAATGGCTGATTAAAGATCTCTGCATTATAAAACATGGCATACATAGTTGTTATAGTGCTTACATCCCAATGACTTAAATCTGAATTTAATTTAGTTGCACCGGCAAACATTTGACTCAAGCTTGATGCATTGCTAAGATCCGGGGCATCCGTTGCCATAACTTGAAGGTTGGTACAACCCGCAAAGGCATTTTCCATGGATGTCCAGGGGTTAGCGCCCCATTGTTCTATGGTGTGAATCTTTTCATTTCCATTTCCGTAATTGAAATAAATCCTGGGGAATGTACCGGAAATCGATACCGTGTAAGTACCTGGTTGATCATAAGTAAATGTTGCATCGCCAGTAATACCTGTAGTAACCGTATTTTGGCTGTCTCCCCAATGTACCGTATAATTATAACCGCCACCTGTCGTTGGGATAGTAATGCTTTCTCCGTTTTGTGTAGTTACCCATTTGGTTACAAAACGAGTATCTTCGACGGTGACATTAGCGGTACACGCTGCGGTATCACCATTGGCATTGGTCAATAATAATGGTACGGTATTGACACCGATATCATTGGTATCGAAGGTTGCATCATAATCGATTTCGGCTTCGAATGCCATATCTACATTGGAAATAACTCTTCCATAATTGTCAAGATGATCACCTCCGTCATACGCATCACTAAAATCAAGATAAACTCGGGTAAGACCTCCAATAATAAAGCTATATGCATTGCCCTCTACCACTGGCAATGGTGTGCTGAGCGTTATCTCTGTCCATCCGCCATTATTGACGGCTAGTGAAACCCCTGATTCCGTGTAAACTGGTGTCCCTATAGAGCTCGTAGTTCCGCTCCCATTATTGCTATTATAAAAATAAACGGTTTTATTGTTGTAATCCTGCCAGACTTTTATACGTATTTTAGTAAGCCAACCTGTAGTCGTAGCCGTAAATGATTGGCCAGGTTCTGACTCATTTAGATTGAGAGTACCCGAAACAGGTTGACTCACTACTGCTTTTAATTCTGCAGTAACAGAGTTGGCGTTACACGCAATAGTAGATGCATTGATATCGGCTGCAGTAACCGTTGCTGTTCCTGAAGCATCCAATTGCACTGTAATATCTTGGCAGGAAGCTGTAAGAACAGGCGATGTTACATTGACCGTTGCGCTGCATGTAGCATAGTTAAATCTGTCGTCCTCTATGGCTATATCCACCTGATAGGATGATCCAATGTCATTGCAGTTATAATCTAAACTATTTACAGATGTTAATAACACATGACCACTATAGGTAATTGTTGATTCTGGGTTGAGTCCTAAAATATAGAAGTAATAGGTTGTTCCTGCTTGTAAAGCAAAGACTTCTTCATCTCCTTCACTATTTGGGGTCCCATCTTCAAATCTCGGTTGATAGCCATAATATTCAGGTCTTGTAGAATAAGCCCCAGTACTTTGAGGGACTGCATCCCACAAAATCATATACAGTTCATTTACAGGAGTTTCACCAGGAGGGGATGTTGTTGTCCCATTAAAGGCAAACTTATACTGCCCCGAAACAGAGGGTGTAAATTCATAAAGATCATAATAGTGTACTGATCCATTTCCCCTGATATCGTCAACTGAACTACTCGTAGTCGTCTCCCCATTGAAATCCATGGCACGTACATAGGTATTTAATGTATTGGCACAATTGTCTGTAAACCCTGTGTGTAGCTGACTTAAAGCTACGCTCCCCGCACCATTGGCATCTAATTGTACATCTAAACTATTGTTACATGATCCGCCGCTTGGGGCTTCATTATCATATACCCAGACCTTTTGTTGGCAGGTGTTGGAATTCCCAAAAGCATCTGTAGCCACCCATGTCACTGTGGTCCTGCCTGTATTGAAGGCATAGGTAGTGGGATCAATGGTAACTCCACCAATCTGAGGGACTGCAGTTACTGGCGATCCACAGCTATCTGTTGCAGTAGCTGTTCCTAAGCTGACATTGGTTGCGGTACATTGTCCAGGATCTGTATTATTCACTATAACATTAGCCGGACATGTAATCGTTGGAATGCTACCGACATTAATTGTAGCTGTACAACTGTTATAATTTTCTGAGGCATCATCGACAACGACGTCTATCGTATGCGTTCCTACATCACTACATGTAAAATTCAAACCGTTAGGCGCTTTCATAAGCACTTTGCCACTATAGGTTGCAATTGCCGTGACGTCTGCCCCGCAAACATAGAATTTATAGGTTTCTCCTCCAGTAAGATTATAGTACAACGTTCCGCCGTCAATACGCGTTCCATTATCTCTTCTACTCGTAAAGCCCACAAACGAACTCCTCTGTGTATAAAGACCTCCATTGACTTGCGGGCCATTATTATCCCAAACAATGACACTGATCGCATTGACAGGAAAAGGACCTCTAGTGCTTGTCCCGGTAAATACAAACTTATACTCTCCATCAGCTGGCGCCACAAATTGGTACTCGTCAACATAAAAAGGAGATCCAGGCACTAGTACATCCACGTCAGAATTAACCGTGGTGGCTCCACTAAAGTCCATAACACCTAGATATGTGTTTGTTGCGGAACAGTCTGAGGTACTACTAATTAAACTACTTAAGCTCACATTTGCCTCATTATTTCCGTCTAATACTGCATTTACCGGGTTAGGATTACAAACTATTGTTGGTTGGATTATATCTGTAACTGTTACGGTCGCCGTACAACTTGACATATTACCTGAAGCATCCGTAGCTCGCCATTCTATAGTCGTATCGCCTATCGGAAATTGATATGAGGTCGGATCAATAATTGGGCCTTCTGCCAATCTAAGTTCTATTGGAATCGATGCATCAGGTGTACAATTATCTGTTGCCGTAGGTATAGCTATGCTCACATTAGTTGCATAACACTGATCAGTATCTGGTTCTACCGTAACATTAGCACATCCTGAAATTACTGGTCCCGTATTATCATTTACTGTAACGAGCATATTACAAGTTGTTGATACATTACCAGAAGCATCAGTGGCTACCCATTTTACAGCTGTTTCACCTACAAGGAACTGATATGTAGTTGGATCAATAACCGAGTCATCTGACAATTTAAGTTCTAATTGAATCGATTCAGTAGGTGTACAATTATCTGTAACCGTAATTGAGGTTCCGAAGGGATTCGTTGCATAACATAGTCCTGAATCTGTTCCTACCGTAATATCGGCACATCCTGAAATTATTGGTTCCGTTTCATCTTTTACCGTTATTGTTGTAGTACAGCTATTGTAATTAAGATTACTATCTCCCAAGAACACCTTTACATCATGAGTTCCTATATCATTACAGGTATAAGTGAGGTCAGTAGCCGCTCTCATCCAATTGACATTATACGTTAAGGTTTCACTATGATCTCGAGTCTTGATCGTGAAATAATAGGTGTTTCCACCAGTTAAGTTGAAATTTCTAGTATTATCCGGATAATTTATAGTTCCATCATCAGTAAAGGTCACTTCCCCTATAAACCCAGGTCTTTGATGAAAGAATCCTGTGTTGGGTGTGGGAGCAACACTATAGGCATACACTCTTATTCCATCTCCATCAGAAGAGGTTCCATTGGCAGTAACTCTATATTGCCCCGTAACTGGTGCCACAAATTGATGTTCTGCATAATACCAAGTATTGGCGCTGTTTAATATTGCATCTGTATTCGAACTTGTGGTCGTTGCGCCACTAACCTCATATACACCTACATAAGTATCCAAATCTGATGCTTCTTCACAATTATCCGTCGACCCGTTGGTGATGTCACTCAACGACACTGTGGCATTTCCACTTCCATCCAATACAGCATCTACACTATTAGTGCACGACATCGTCGGAGCTCCATGATCATATACATAAACATACCTATTAGCACAATATGCTACATTACCAGAAGCATCCGTAGCTTCCCATTTTATATTTGTTACTGTGTCAACAGGAAACTGGTATGTGAATGGATCAATAACCTGGTCATTCGATGCTAACTTTAGTACGAGTTGAATCGATTCTGCTGGCGTACAATTATCTGTAACTGTAGGCAAGGCTGGAAAGACATTGGTTGCATAACATTGCCCAGGATCTGATCCTGCCGTATTAATATTTTGACATCCACTTACAAATGTTGGGGGTTCGGGTGTGCTTTCTGTAACTGTCACGGTAGAAGTACAGCTTGTCATATTACCAGAAGCATCAGTGGCTTCCCATCTTACACTTGTTTGGCCTGTAGGAAACTGGTATGTATCTGGATTAATTACCGTGTCACCCGATTCCAACTTAAGTACGAGTTGAATCGATGCAGTTGCCGTGCAATTATCTGAAACCGTAGGCAAGCTTGCAAATACGCCAGTGGCGAAACACTGTGCTGGGTCTGTCCCCACTGTAGGGTTACTAGGGCAAGTAATCCCAGGAGGTGTGTTGTCTACAACATTAACTGTGGCAGTACAACTGGTATAATTTTCTGAGGCATCATCAACAACGACGTCTATGGTATGCGTTCCTATATCACTACATGTATAATCTAATGTAAGTTCTGAGCCTCCAGGGGCTCTCATGAGCACTTTACCGCTATAGGTTGCAGTTGCATCTTCATTGGCTCCTAAAACATAGAATTTATAGGTTTGTCCTTCAGAAAGTGTATAGTACCTCGTTGCGTCATTATAAGTATCGAAATACGTTCCATTATCTCTTCTAAAGGTATAGCCCATATAATTAGTTCTCTGTTGGTAATGACCTGTATTCGCTTGCGGGTCACCATCCCAGAGGATAACCATGATCGCATCAATAGCTGTGCTACTGACATAACTTGTTCCTGTAAACACAAACTTATACTCTCCATCAGCTGGCGCCTCAAATTCGTATTCATCAACATAAAAAGTAAGTCCTGGTATGAGTTGATCCGTTTGAGAACCGGTCGTTATGGTTCCACTAAAATCTTTAACACCTAGATATCTATTTAAACTAGGACAGTTATCTGACGCACTACTTATTAAACTACTTAAGCTTACATTTGCCTGATTATTCTCGCCCAATACGGCATCTACCGGAGTAGACTGACAACTTAAATTGGGTTGGCCTTCTTCTATGACGGTCACGGTAGCCGTACAACTAGCCGTATTTCCTCCAGTATCTTCAACAGTAACAGTTAAAATATGATCTCCTATATGAGTACAGTCATAAGCAGTAGTACCATCTATATTGACTACATAAATACCATCATCGTCCGTTGCGCTATAGATTAAATCAGGGTTTAAAAATTCTGCGTTATCTGCACCCAGATCTACGGTTATATTGTTACATGTTAACTGAGGCGGGTTATCTGGTCCCATATGCACTCTCATTGCTAAATCTCTGCTCGATTCGGACGTCCAACTAGAAGTATCTGGATCCGGACTGGCCAAATCTTCTATATACCAAAAGTTACCTCCGGAATAAGGGTTACCGGTTCTAACAAAGGGCTTAACGCGTGCCGTTCCTGCCCCAACCGCAAGATAAACGGTATAGGTTTCGTTCGCTGTTAACGATACATTAGTGTTAATATTCATTTCATAGACCCCAGTGTCATCATCTACCGCGGGGAGATTCAAGTTATAGAGCGTTTGCAAGACAGTATGATTTGTAGGAGTTCCTCTAAGAATCACAACACCGACATCATTCCTATTTGCATCATTGGCATCGATAAATAGTGATAATTTTGTTAAAGGCCCGGAACAACTTGGTGTAAAGGTTTGCCCAAAGGCCGAAGTTAAGCCGTAACCATCACTAAATGGAGGTTGAATGTTGATGTTGTCACTTACAGTACATTGAGCATTAATGTTACCAGACCATAACAATGGCAACACTAAAATAAGACTGTAAAAAAAGTATTTTGCAAAAAAGGGTGCAATAAAAGCACCCTTGAAGAACATAATATTCTTTTTCATAAACAGGGGATTTTTTAAAAGATTACTAAAGATTACTTGTGACTATTAAGTATCCGCTGCTAATGTATCTAGCCTGTTATTAAAAAAAAGAATTTGCAAGGGTTACAAATGGGTTACAAAGCTGCATCAAGCCTTTTGAAACCCTCATTAATAAAGAAGTTAAGCATTTTTTTTAATAGCTTTCTAAGAATACATTTAAGTTGTCTTCTGGAATAAGATTTAACTTTTTTCTGAGTCTATTGCGGCTCATTTTTACTGAAGAAGGATTAATGTTTTGGAGCATAGCAATCTGTTTGGTATCCATATTCATACGTATTAAAGCACATAATCTTACATCTGTTTTGGTCAAATCTGGGTATTCTCCTTTTAGTTTTTCAAAAAAAGAACTCCCCAATTTCTCTATTTCCTCATGAAGTAAATCTGTGCTTTTATCAACATATATCTTCTTTTTTATTTCATCCTCAAGGCTTTTGAGCTCATTGGTTCGTTTTTTTCCAGTAGCCAATCGTACTTTGGCTAGCTTTTCTGCTAAAACCATTGCCCATTCTTTATTTTGGGCAATATCAATAGCCAAATGCTTAACGTCTTTCCTTTTGTATTCTATTTCTTTATTGAGAATATCATTCTCCATTTCGGCCATGGATCTTTTATTTTGTTCTATAATGGCCTTGTGTTTATTTTTCCGGCTATTGAAATAATAAAAAGCCCCTGCGCCTAATAGCAAAATGGCTATAAGAAGCATCCATTGAAATTGAATCTTGTTTCTGGATTGAAGAATTTCGACTTGAGATTCCGCCAACTCTCTTTCATTTACCAGTAATAAACTGTCTCTGAGCTTTTCCTTTTTAAAATTATAGGTTAACTCTAATTCTTGAATTTTTTTGATATTGTCTTTATTATAGAGCGAATCGGAATATATTTTGTAAAGCCTAGAGCTTTCATAGGCTGCCCTGTAATTGCCTATGGCCTTATAAATTTCACTTTGTTTTTGATAGCCTTTGGATATCCATTGTTTAATATCGTTATCTATGGCCATGTCCAAAGACTTTTTGCAACTTATGCGAGCATTCTGGTAATCTTTGGATTCTAAATAGGCTGATGCCAGTTTAGATTGATAAATAATTTGAAAAACTGGAATATTATTTTTTTCGGCGATTGCCAAACATTTCTTAAACAATACTATACTTTCATCATACTTGGCTTGCTGTAAGTAAAAATCTGCGACATTTCCATCTAAGCGCATAAATCCAAGTGTGTCTTTTAGTCTTTCAAAAATGACCCTGGATTTCTCGAAATATACCAGTGCTGAATCGGATTCTTCTTGGCTGTTTGTGTTTCCGAGTGCATAGCTATTTCCGAGTGCCTTATAGTCATGGGCCAATCCAACCTCGGCATTATATGCCTTATTAATAGCTATTGCTTTTCTCAGGAACTTTCTCTCTTCTTTTAATTCATTCTGAAAACCATGCAATAAGCTCATATTATGATATAGATTGGCTATACCTAGAGAGTCGTTAACTTTTTCTAACTGTTCTCTTGCCTGAATATAGATCCTCATGGCTTTAACGAATTGTCCTTTCTCGGTCAATAGTGCGGCCAAGTACTTATAAACATCTCCCAATAGTCTATGATTTATAGAGTTTTGAGACGTTAAAAGATCTGCCGATTCGTTTAGATATTGCTCTGACCTAACTGCGTCTGTACTCCAATGGTGTACACCAAGGTCGAATAAAGCCTGTGCTTTTAAAGAATCGTTATCTGCCGTATCTAATTGATGTTCAAGACTTAACAGTGTTGTATCTATTTCTATTTTCTGTGAATTGCCCTCTTTTTCTTGGGAAGTACTAAAATGTTGAAAGCAAATTAATAAGGCGCAAGCAATTAGCTTTTTCATTCTTAAAGGGATATTTAATGATGTTACAAAGTAGTCATATTTTGCATAAAATTGAGTTGTTACCCAATTTTATGGGGTTACAAATGGGTTACAAATGAATTATTAAACAATAAATATATACGGTACCGTTAGATTTATAGAAATCGCCTCCTTTTAAGACGCACACGATACTTTGTAATAAGATAATCTTGTCTTATCAAGAGTCATTTTTTTAACTATTAAACAAACCGGATTTTATGGAAACTAATAGAAACAAGGTCTTCAAGTCATTTCTTATAACTTTGCTAATTATTATAGTAATAAGTTGTTCATCCGACGATAGGTCTAGTACGCCTAATAATACTCAACTTGATTTTGATTTTCAAACTGAATTTGGTTCAGTAGAAACCCTGAATGTGGCTACAAATGGCATTTTTGCTATCTGGTGGAGCCCAGAATTTGACCATGCCGATGACACCCCTATAATGTTCGATTATCTGAATCAAGTAAGACAGGATTGTCTAGAAGAGTACAATATGCAAGATCCTCCTAATCCTGCTGCTGGATACTTTTATAACGTGTACATCCATCATGGTGAAGATGAGACACAATTACCAGACTATTGGGCCAATGGTCAGGGTACCGATGTTTATGGTATGCCCTTTTTAACTTTACCAGACGGTGTGCACACCGATTATGGCAATATCTCCCATGAAGGTTTTCACATATTTCAATACAGTGCCAATTCCCCAGGGTTTGAATATGTGGGAGATTCAGAATGGTACGTCGAGGCTTCTGCACAATGGTATATGGCACAAAACATACCCAATATGCCCTATACTTTTATTGAAGCTGGCACCATTATAGCCAACCCACACTTAGCGTTATGGCATGGCTTTGAAAATGGCGCTCCAGGTGATCCTATAGATTGGTATTTTCAGGTCAGGCAATATGGAATGCATACGTTATTGTATTACTTGACTGAAGTTGCTTCTGTAAATCCTGACGTCATTACTGGTGGTTTTTATACAAACACAAATCTCAGTCCACAAGAGTACCTCTATGCCATGATTGGTGCCGATAATTTCAGAACCTACTTTGCGGATTGGTCTGCTCGTAATACTGGTGGATTTGATTATATGTCTTCAGAACAAGTAGCAATAGCATTGGTAGAGGCGGAATTAGCAGGCGATCCCAATCAAAGAAACCCATACATCCATGAACTGACAGATGAAGAAGCTAATGGCTCTTTTGGACCTCCTGATAACTTAAAACCTCGAGGCTGGAGTTACAATGTTATCAAAATCAATAATTCGGGAAATGTGACCTATACCTTTTCCTTACAGGGGAATTCTACTGGGTCTGAGGGCGGTAACAGTCATTTTGAAGCGAGAATCATTGTAAAGGACAGTAATTCTGAGATCAGGTATATAGATGTCGATATGAACGATTCGCTTAGCGGCTCAAGTTCCGTTACGGTTCAAAATAATGAGACTGAAGTTTATTTAAATGTGGTAGCTGTCCCAGAGCATTTCGAGGGCAACCAAAACTATGATTATAATGTTACTATTAGCAGAAATTAAATGATCTACAAATCAATAATATAGGAATTTGCAGAGTCTATTCTAGACCAAAAAATAACAGATATAATCTCTTAACAGATGGTTATAAGAGGGAGTTGGCAAACATTAAATCTACTCCAAAAGAAAAGCTCTTTGATTTCTCAAAAAGCTTCTCTGTAGCAGGGGAACAGGATTAACTCACTTCGTTCGTTGGACCTTAAATGGAAGCTTGTACGAAGAAGCTCAGCCTGCTTCGCAGCACGGCTTTATTTTTCCATAAATCTTAATGTGAACATTAAATTTACTCCAAAATAAAAGCTCCTTGATTTCTCAAGGAGCTCCTTCGTAGCGGGAACAGGACTCGAACCTGTGACCTTCGGGTTATGAGCCCGACGAGCTACCTACTGCTCTATCCCGCGATATATATTTTTAATGAGTAAGCTAAAATTTGAATATCTCACTCATAACATAATTCCATTTTTTCAAATCTCGCGCTGAGCTTGTCGAAGCGTCCCGCGATATTGGACAGCAAATATACAATCCTTTTTAATTCTAGCAAGCATTAAAGCAAAAAAATAACGCCCAAAACAAGTTGAGCGTCATTTAAACCAATATAATAAAACTCTATATATTTAATCGTCATCGTCTTCAGCATCTAATGTCGCCAAAGCACCTTTTAAATTCACTTCATCTAAATCAAAATCTACAATATTTGGTAACTTATCCTTTAAACTCGCATAGTTACCCTTAAAACCGTTATTGCTTAACAGTAGGGTTTTAAGATTAGACAACTGTGCTAACTCTCCCGGCAAATTGCCATAAAACGCATTGTTGGATAAGACCAACTCTTCTAATTGGGCCAACTGACCGATTGAAGATGGTACCGTGCCTAAAAGATTATTATCAAAAAGGCTCAATACTTTTAAAGATCTAAGATTAGAAATACTAGCAGGCAATTTTCCCATAAGTTGATTGCTGCTTAAGATTAAGATTTCTAGTTTTAGTAAACTCCCCAATGAAGATGGAATCTCTCCAGAAAAGTCATTGTTATATAACTCAAGCACCTTAAGATTTGTCAAATTACCTATATCCGAAGGGATAGTACCGCTAAAATAATTAGAGAATAATTTTAATTCTTCTAAATTAGTCATGCCAGTAAGTTCCTTTGGCAACTGCCCTTGCAATCTATTGAAGGATAGGTTGAGATGTTTTAAAGATTTTAAGTTGGATATGTCACTCGGTAGTTGACCGTTAAGATTATTAAAGCTTAAGCTTATGGATACCACTTTATCATTTTCGATCGTCACTCCATACCAATCCGAAACGGGTTGATTAACATCCCAAGATGTTTTCCAAGATTCCCCATTAGTGGCATTGTAAAGCGCCAATAGGGCGTCCTTTTCGCTTTGTGATACGTCGGCAAATGTAAATGCAGAAAGCAAGCAACATAATAAGGTTAGTTTTATAGTTTTCATAGTAGCAGATTTTGTGTAGGGGCACAAATAATTAGGATAAATATAAAGGCAAATCGCTTAAAGTGCAAATTTTTTCGACGAAATGCACATGCTAAAAATGTAAAATCCTAATTATCAGTGTTTTGCGTTTTTTGCTACTGTTCTAAATTTTCTGCTTGAAAATGGGCGATTTCTCGGTTTTCAACAACTACCGATACCTGAATGGGATTGCAACAAATCTCACAATCCTCCACATAACTTTGAAGATTTTGGGAAGTATCTACTAACATAGAAATCTGCTCCCAACAATAGGGACACTGGAAAAAATATTCTTCCATCAGTGCATTGATTCTATTTGTTCTTGTAGGGTTTCCCAGTCATCCATGAGCTTTTCTAAGTCGCGCTTTTTGGATTGGTAACTATCAAAGAATTTAGGATCCGAAACAGTTTCATCGTAATTTGTAGCCAAAGCCACATCATCATTTTTAATGGCTTTTTCGAGTTGGTTGATTTTAGACTCTATATTACTCAACTTATTATTTAAGGATTTTAATTTCTTCTGATCCTCGTAGCGCTTCTTATTATCATTGGTTTTAGGCGCACTTTCTAACACCGTTCGCTTTTCAGCTTCCCTTAAATTCTCTAGGTTACGTTGTTCTAGATAATAATCAATGTCACCTAAATATTCTTTAATATTCTGGTCTTTAAATTCATAAACTGTATTCGCCAAACCTTGGAGAAAGTCCCTGTCGTGCGATACCAAAATTAAGGTCCCTTCAAACTTTTTTAGGGCTTCCTTAAGTACATTTTTAGACTTAATATCGAGATGATTCGTCGGCTCATCCATAATTAAAACATTCAAAGGCTGTAACAATAATTTGGCTAAAGCCAGTCGATTGCGTTCTCCACCGGATAAGACTTTCACATACTTTTCCACCTCATCACCACGGAACAAAAACGAGCCCAAAATATCGCGTACCTTACTTCTATTGCTCTCATTAGCCGCATCGATCATGGTATCTAAAACCGTTTTGTTACCATCTAAATATTCGGCTTGATTTTGAGCAAAATAGCCGATCTGTACATTGTGCCCTAGTTTTAACTGACCCTGATAGGAGATTTCCCCAACTATAATTTTCGCTAGGGTCGATTTGCCTTGCCCATTTTGACCGACAAAGGCCGTCTTGGTATCTCTTGCAATACTTAAGTCTACATGTCTCAAGACCTGCAAATCGCCATAGTTTTTGGAGACATTTTCTAATTCTACAACCACTTTTCCTGGTGTAATGGACACCGGAAAATTCAAGCTCATAACACTATGATCATCTTCATCGACCTCTATCCGTTCCATACGGTCGAGTTTCTTGATAAGGGATTGCGCCATAGTAGCCTTAGACGCCTTTGCCCTAAATTTCTCTATGAGCTTTTCTGTTTGTTGTATCTGTTTCTCTTGGTTTTTATGAGCCGCTAGTTGCTGCACCTTCATCTCTTGGCGCAATGCCAAAAATTTGGTATAGGGTTTATTATAGTCATAGATACGACCCAAAGAAATTTCAATCGTCCGATTAGTGACATTATCTAAAAACATCTTATCGTGCGATACGATAACGACAGCGCCACTATAGTTCTTTAAAAAGCCTTCTAACCAAATTATGGATTCGATATCTAAATGGTTGGTAGGCTCATCCAAAAGCAATAAATCATTGTTCTGAAGTAATAATTTTGCGAGCTCAATACGCATACGCCAACCACCAGAGAAGGTATCCGTCAGTTTGTTAAAATCTTCCCGCTTAAATCCTAAGCCTTGCAGAACTTTTTCTGTTTCTCCCTGATAGTTATATCCCCCTAAAATTTCATACTGGTGTTGAATGTCGTTTAAATCTACCATCAATTGATGATAGGATTCACTTTCATAATCTGTTCGTTCTGCCAGTTGTATATTGATATCCTCAAGTTGAGACTCACAGGCCTTGATGGTCTTAAAGGCCTCGTAAGATTCTTCTAAAACCGTTTTTCCAAAGTCAAAATCAATGTCCTGTTTTAAAAACCCGATCTTTAAATTCTTATCTGTTGCGATTTGTCCGGTATCCGCTTCTTGCTCCTTAGCTAAAATTCTGAGCATTGTGGACTTCCCCGCCCCATTCTTACCTATGAGGCCAATTCTATCTCCAAGCCCAAGTTTAAAGGTGATATCCTCAAAGAGATAGTCTCCCTGAAACGAAATCGATAAGTTGTGAATATTTAGCATAGTATTTTTGAATCCTACAATTGTTATAAAGTTACAATTGTTACCGTATTAAGTACCATAAAAATTTACCTTTGTATGGTTACAAAAACGCAAAAATAAAGGTTTTAGTTATGATTAGAAAAGGAATGAAGTTATACAGTATTCTGTTTGGTGCCTGCCCTAAATGTCACCAAGAATCCATGTACACCGTAAAAAACCCATATATCCTTTCGGACACCCTTAAAATTAACGATCATTGCTCGCATTGTGGCACCAAATACAGAATGGAACCTTCGTTCTTCTATGGCTCAATGTATGTGAGTTATGGCGTTGGTATCGCCTTTGCCCTTGCGGCTTTTGTGATTAGTTATATACTCTTTGAATCATCTATGATCGTTGCCTTCATTAGTATCGTACTCACCCTTCTCTGTTTTTTGCCCATCATTATGCGCTTATCCAGAAATATTTGGATCAATCTTTTTATGAGTTACGATAAGTCGTTGGTTAAGAAGTAAAACGACGGATATCAATTTCGGCATCCAACAGATGTGCCTGTTCTATAAAACGATACAACTCATCCGCCACATAGGGAGCAATCATTACCCCTCTTGTACCTAGACCGTTTAAAACATATAAATTAGGATATTCTGGGTGTATACCTACTAAAGGTCTACGATCTTTTACCGTAGGTCTAATACCAGCAATATGTGCTACAACTTCAAAATCGCAGGTTATAAATGTTCTTAATTTTGAAAGTAGTTCGTCCTTAGCTTCAGCTGTCGGCCGATTGGATTTATCGTCCCAATTATAGGTGGATCCAACCGTATAAAGGTCATTGCCAATAGGAATAATAAATACTGAAGACTTTATGGCGGCCTGTAGCTTTAATTCTGGTGCTTTAATGGTTATAACTTCGCCTTTGGTACCGTTTAAAGGCAAATAGTTAAAAAACGGATTCCTTTTCATACCAAAGCCTTCGGCAAAAACAATATATTTTGCTTTTATATCCAAATACTCAAGCACCTCTGCTTTAATGATGAGATCCTCGTGGATAAATTTGGTATCTCGTAACACTTTAATTGTATTTAAGAAGTCTTTATATCTATGGATAAGGGTTTTTGTATCAAGGCGCCCAGCGTGCAAGACCTCCCCAAAACCATAAGGAGCGTCAACGGCGTTGTTGCTATTTTTTATCAGTGTGGTTGAAAGAAAGGGCTCTAAACGCGGTTTATCGGAAGCATTAAACCAGAGATTTTGCTCTTCTACAGATGCAAATCGCCTTAATAATTGAAGCTTGTAATCTATAACTACATCTAAATTCCTTTCAATTTTTTCGTAAACAGGCAAAGCGATTTCTAATTGCTCTTTAGCTTTCCAAACCTCCGAAAAGCGCTTTAGGATGACGGGATTATACAGCCCGGCAGCGACAACTGAAGCTTGCTGTGAGTTATCATCAAACACGACAAACGATTTGCGATGGGCTCGCAATTGTTCACAAAAGGCAATACTGGCCAAGCCACAACCTACAATAATATAATCCACTTCTTTCACATTGCGAAAATAATAACTAATTATAGGATTCTATTACAAAATGTGTCGTAATTAAACCATAAGGTTTTGTCATTCAGAAAGCCCTTAGCGATTGAAGAATCTAAATATTATGAGATTCTTCACTTTATTGTATTTCGCTGAGAATGACAGTAACAAAAAAAAACGCTCACCAATTGGCGAGCGTTTATGTATTTCTTTATACAGTCTTTTAGTAACTCCACATATCTTGTTCAAAATCTCTGATTTTGTTTTTGATACGCTCAGATTCTAAAAGCTGCATCAAGGCGTTTTCAGCGATGTATTCTTTAACTTCTCTATCGCCGTAGACGTTCTCTTCCTTGTAAATTAAACCGTGAAAACGACGGCTGTTCAATAGGTGATCAAAAGAAATTGGTGACGCACTATTCATGTTGTTAAAGGCTTTTGCCTCATGCAACAGCTCCCTTACTTCAGGATAAAAGACCCAAAACATAGGAATTGGTTCACTATTTTCCGAATTTTCATCATCAATAAAGTTAACGTCTGGTGCCGCTGGTGCAATACCTAAGATTCTATACTTTAATTCGCCTTGGCGCTTATCAAAATACCATAGGCCTTTAATTAAATAAGAATTAATATCCGCAGGACCAATATCTCTACGAATCACATACTCTTCTGGTAATTCAGCTTCGCTCACACCATTTTCGTTCATGTAGTCAATACCAGCATCGGTAATTCTAGTCATGGTCAATGATGCTTCTAAATCTTCCAAGGTACGCTCTTCGGTAAAATAAGAATCCGCATATACTTTAGGAATCATACCAGTGTCCATATTCTCTTTTAAGACCTTGTACAATGATTTACGATCATCCCCTAAGTTATCTTCAACAGGAAAATACAACGGGAAATTGACACGCTCATCTAGGACTACTTTTTCCCAAATCATTTTTGAAAATAAGATGTCTCTGTCACCTACATAACCGTACTCTAGAGGTTTGTCATTATCTAAAAGTAATTCGGCTTCGGTTTTCATACCTATTTCTTCAGGTATTTTTGCATTAAGGATGTTGGCTTGCGCAAACATACTATGTGTTGCGAAAATTGCCAATCCTACATATATAAAACGCTTCATTTTCATCTTACTTATAATTTGGGTTTTATTCTTTAAATCTATTTACTAGTTGGTGACTTCAACAACAACTGGTGATACATTTTTAAGTCGGTATGAGGCATTACCTGTTATCCTTGCTTTAATATCAAAAATGGTAATGTTATCCCCACGACGCGCTCTCTTGATTGCCGCTTTAGCTTGAGAGTTCATTTTAGTACCCGCTACATTAACTGTAGGCTGACCAGGTACTTTAATCTTAAATGATGTGGTTTCGATAGGTAAATCGAATACGAAATCATCTAATTTAGCACCTACTGTACCAACTTCTACATTACGCTTCGGTAATTTTACTACACCTGTCTGACCTGAGATCATTCCTGTTGGTGCAGGGATATCTTTAATTCTAAACGTTTTACTATCGGTAGCCTTAGAACCATCGTCTAATGTAGCTGTTACATTAATGGTTACTTCTCTACCAGTAGGAGCCTTCATAATATATTTACCTTGTCCAGAAGCCTTAGATAATCCTGTACCAGTTGCTTGAACTTTGTTATCAGGGACACCAGCAAAAGAAATCGTCATTGGGTTATCCACACCACGATAGACCACATTCATTTTATCCGCAGAAATCGTTGCAGAATTTGGTCTTGGTACTACCACATAGTTTCCTTTTATGTCTATTTCTAATGGCTTTCCGTCTTCTAAAAAGGTAAACTTACCATCAATTTCATGCTCACCAACATTACCAACATTAAAGTCTAAAGTGGCTGCTCCTGTAGAGTCTACCGCTTCTGATATATTGATTTCTTGTCCTTGAACCGATAATTTGGTAGGTGTAACATTGGCATATTTACCAAGAACCACTTTACCTTGAAACTTTTCACCAGCAAAGAACGCAGACTTATCCGCTAATACAATAGCTTGATACTTCTTAAGCGATACGGCCTCATCTAATGAGTTACCTAAAAATAGGTTAAACATATTCGCCTCAGTCATTTTGACGTCATTCTGCATAGCAGTTAACTTGGTATAAGATGCAATCGCTGGGAAACCTTGGAAATGATAATTTAACCAACTTTTCTTGATGCCTTCTTTTGTTGTTACCTGTTGAGTAGAGAAACGCTTATCCAAACGCTCTATGGCTTTTTTGTATTTAACATCGGTTCCTAGAATTTCTTTGATATCAGCTTTATATTGCTCTATCTTAGCGATAACTTCTTGGCCTTTTTTTGTTTCTCTATCACCTGTAAACCACATTTCGTCTAGGATATCTGTCTTATCCATGGCTTCGAAATCTAATTTACCGTTTTCATCTGCCTTATAATTTCCTTCCCTAAGTAAATCTTGCTTTAATGTTCCAATATACTTGTAAAATTTATCTGAAACTGCGTTTACTTGTGTTGCCTTATTGAAAGGAACGGCAAATTCTTCTTTCTTTTCATCAGCTTTTCTTTCTAAGTCCGCTAATAAAGCTCCATTTTTTTCCGTAGCAACTACATTTGATTCTGCGAATTTAGCATCCATCAAACCAAAAGCGGAAAGTACTTCCTTGGACATATTCATTGCCATCATAGCAATAAATACCAAGTACATTAAGTTGATCATTTTCTGCCTTGCAGATAATTTTCCTCCTGCCATTGTAATTAGTTTTTAAATGTTGTTAATTAATTAAATTGATTCTAAAAACTAATTAGTTCTTATTCATAGCAGACAACATTCCACCGTATACACCATTTAATGATGACAGGTTAGATGCCAAAGATTGCATTTGCTCTTTTAACTTTGTCGCATTTTCTACAGCTTCTTCGTTGATCGCCGCTTGACGATTAGCGCTTTCCATCTGTACTTTATAAAGGCTATTTAAAGACTCCATTTGCGCCGCAGCTAATGATAATTCTTCACTATATTTCTTTTGCGCAGACATAGAATCTACCGTTGGGTTTAAGTTCTTCGCAGCACCTTCAAAATTTTTGATGCTATTACCGAGGCTCGCCATAAGCTCTCCATCGATCTTCGCTTCTTTTAATAAATTGTCTAATTTTTTAGATAATATGCCTTCTGGATCTTTTGGCTCTTCTTTTTTCTTTTTGCCTAAAGCTTGTCCACCGGCTAATTCTGGATATACTAAAGACCAATCTAAATCTGCTTGTTGTTTTTCGAAAGCAGAGTACGTAAATACCAATGCCTCAACAATCATACCTATGGTTAAGATCTCCGAACCGTAAGGCCAGTGCTGAATTTTAAATAAGGCTCCAACGATTACGATTGCTGCTCCTAATCCGTAGATCATGTTTGTTAATGTCATTTTACCTTTCTGTGCCATAATTGTTTAGTTTTTTAGTTTAAGTTAATGTGCAACTTAAGTAGGTTATAATTTAATTTGGGTTATTTGTGTTTGATGTTGTTAATTCGTTGCTGCGTTTTTAGTCACCTCAGTTCCCATATAGTCCTGAACGGTTCTAAAGCCGATATAACTTCTTGCAGAATCAGCGTATTCATAATCTCTTGAACTTACTTGTAGGAAATAAGAAACATCTTTCCAAGAGCCACCTCTCACAACTTTACGAGAGTTATCTGGATCGTTCACATTAGGATTGATGGTTGAAGAATACTCATATGAGGCAGGATCGTAAGACCCATTTACCCATTCTGAAACATTACCAGCCATATTATACAAATTGAAATCATTTGGATCGTAAGCATCAGCCTCTACAGTATAAAGTGCTTGGTCTGCGGCATAGTCTCCACGCAAAGGCTTAAAGTTAGCCATAAAGCATCCTCTGTCGTTTTTGGCATACGGTCCTCCCCAAGGGTAAGAGGCGCCTTGAAGTCCGCCTCGAGCGGCATATTCCCATTCTGCCTCTGAAGGTAGTCTGTAAGAATTGACAGGTTGTCTTCCTTTGCTTTTTTGATAGCCATTGTGGTATAAGGTTCTCCACTGACAAAAGGCTTGCGCTTGTTTCCAAGACACACCAACAACTGGATAGTCGCCATAAGCATCATGCCAAAAATAATCATTATGCATTGGTTCGTTATAAGAATAAGCAAAATCCCTTATCCATGCCGTGGTATCTGGATATACCTCAACTTCCTCTTGTTCAACGACTTCAGAACGTCTTAAGCTTCTGTCTTTAGCAGCTTTGGCAATATCCATATATGTATATTGAAACTTAAACTGCTTAACATCCCAAGTGCGTTGACCATTATAAGATTCTTCTAATGGTAGATACATCCCATCCATGACTTCAGCATATAATTCATCTGGATAGTCGTCCGTATCAAAAATCAAATCAGCATCGCGATTGATTTTGCGTTGTTCGTTACCATAAGTATTTTGCATATAGCTTTCGTAGGCATTCAATTCCTCTGGATTGGAGTCTAAGTATGCAAATTCACCTATATCACCATTACCTGGAGTTTTTCCTTCCAAATCCGCCATTTCAGCTAGCTTGAGTCGGAGTATAGAATCTCTTACCCAAAAGACAAATTGTCGGTACTCGCTATTGGTTATTTCGGTTTCATCCATATAAAACGCGCGTACAGTAGCTGTTTTAGTTGGAGCGTCTTTAACACCAGCGATATCATCATCTGATTTACCCATAATAAAAGCTCCACCAGGAACTAACGTCATACCATAAGGTTTTTCTGGGTGCCATTTTTTACCTTGAACACCTACTAATTGTCCACGGTCTCCAGAATTACAACTGGATACCAAAACCAATACGGCGCTTAGTAAAATAAGTTTCTTAATATTCATAGTAACTCGAGGTTAAATTAGTCGTCCTTAATTTTAAGGTCGTAAACATATTTATATATTTTCGAAAAAACAACTTTTTTCTAATTTTTTTTGCATTTCGTCCTTGAAAAATGCATTTCATCGATATTTTTAATGTTAAATTATCGATGAAGTGTCACTTTTAAAAGCTATTCTTCCTGTAGGCTTTGTACCATCTTTCAGGGACCTCTCCCTGAGTAGCACTTACATAATCAGTGTGCATGCAAGGTAATAACGTGTGCTTTTTTAATTTATTATTAACATCTGGCAAAAATGGAATTTCAATCCACCAACGCCCAGTTTTTAGGCTTTTGTAGAAAATAAGTTCGTCTTGGTCTACCAACACATTGAACTTCTGAAACTCTCTTTCGTTTGCAAAATCGTCATCCTTAACCCTACAATTCACGCCCTCTATAAAATACCAAATCATTTGCGCCAACAACATTGACGTGGCATTGTCGTTTTTTGAATTTTTATACTCATAAATACCAAAAGAAGAGACCTTATTACTTATCCCGGCATAACGCGTTATGGCACAAATCTCCTTACCCGAAAATCCATTCGGAGAATATTTTTGGTTGTCGCTAACTTCAGCGGCCCTTATAGATTTTAAATCTACAGATACAATATGTGCATCTCGCAAAAGGGGTTCTACCTTATGTATCTCACCAGAAATCTCTCCTAAACGATAAGCCTCGAAATATAACTTTTCCATGAGATCTATTTCCTCTTGGGAGTTAAAATAGGTCTGGTATCCTATGGTAGAATAGTTAAACAGATTATAAGGTTCCTCAACGATGATCTTACCGACATAACTTGTATTCCTAATCGGTAAATTGGCATCCCCTAAATCAAAATTTGTATCGATATTAACAATATTGACCATGGGCATGACCGTATCGTAAGCACGATAATTGGCATAGGTTAAATCCTGACTCCCACCCAAGATTATAGGAATAATACCTTTTTCAACCAAAACCGTAATGGCCGTCCTAATAGCAAAATAAGTGTCTTCAACGGATTCGCCTGGTTCAATATCCCCTAAATCTGCAATGGTGGTATTCCAATTTCCTGGAAATAGTGCATAAAGTGTTTTTCTGATCGAATCGAAATTGATGTCAGCTCCCATGTAATTGACATCATTTCTATGTTCTTGAACTCCAATGATCGCTAACCGAACATCATCTAAATCGGGAATTCCATGTTGTCGCGAATGTACTTTGATTTTTTTTCCTAGCGCTTGTTGCGCTATTAGTTCGTTATGAGCTAAAACCGCATCTGAAACAGGCGTTAGAAAATTAAAATTCATAAGTATTATTTCTTTTTAGTCGTCGCTTTTTTTCTGGTTTTCTTTTTAGGAGCATTTTTCTCAAGAATCGCTTTGGCTTCTTCTAGGGTCATCTCAGAAACATCTACAGTTTTGGCCAGTTCAACTTTCTGTTTACCCTTAATAACATTGTGCCTTCCCCATCTCGCCTTTTCTACCCTAATGCCTTCATCTTCCCAAACATGAATAAGCTTATCCTTCTCCTTTTGAATTTTATCCTCAATTAAAGTGACGATGTCTCCCTCAGATAGATTATCCCAATCGTACTTTTTATTGACATTAATAAACATGTTATTCCATTTTATAAATGGTCCAAAACGTCCTTTACCTTTGGTAACTTCTAATCCTTGATACATATATATAGGAGCATCTGCTTTTTCCTTTTCTTTTATGTAATCTATAGCTTCCTCCAAATCTACACTAAGTGGGTCAACACCCTTTGGTAACGACACAAACTTTTTACCAAAGCGAACATAAGGACCAAAGCGACCATTATTCACTTCCACTTCATCATCTTTATAATGGCCCAAAGACTTAGGCAGCTTAAATAAATCCATCGCCTCTTCAAAGGTGATAGAACTCAACTGTTGATCTGGCGATAAACTGGCAAACTTTGGTTTTTCCTCATCATCAACGGTTCCCACTTGAACCATGGGACCAAACTTTCCTAAACGTACGCTCACTTGGCGGCCTGTATTGGGATCAACACCAAGAATACGCTCACCTGATTCGCGCTCTGCATTTTCCTGAACATCCTCAACCTGGGGATGAAAGCCTTTATAAAAGTCTTTCATCATAGCTCTCCAATCTTCCTTACCTTCAGCAATATCATCAAAGTTTTCCTCAACCCTCGCGGTAAAGTTATAATCGAGAATATTTTCAAAATGGTTAACCAAGAAATCGGTAACAATCATTCCTGTATCCGTAGGTACTAGTTTACCTTTATTAGATCCTACTTTTTCAGAAAGTACTTTGGTATTAATAATCCCATTTTGGAGCATTAATTGTTGATACTTTCGTTCTTCACCTTCATTAGCTCCTTTTTCTATATAGTTTCTATTTTGAATGGTAGAAATTGTCGGTGCATAAGTGGATGGACGGCCTATTCCGAGTTCCTCTAATTGTTTCACCAAAGATGCTTCTGTATATCTCGAAGGAGGTCTTGTGAAACGTTGGGTGGCCGTAATATATTTATTGTCTAATTTTTCTCCTACTTCTAAAGGTGGTAATATGCCTTCTTTCTCAGCGTGCTCGTCATCCGTACCCTCTAAATACACTTTAAGAAAGCCATCGAATGTTATAATTTCACCGTTGGCGACAAATTGTTCAGTCACCTGATGTGTTCCGTTAATTTTAATCTTCAAGTTGGTACGCTCTAATTTAGCATCACTCATTTGTGAAGCAATGGCACGTTTCCAAATCAAATCATACAATCTTGCTTGGTCGCGTTCAACATTGACAGTGTGGTTGGAAAAACTAGTTGGTCTAATGGCTTCGTGTGCTTCTTGAGCACCTTTAGACTTACCTTTATAGTTTCTTGGATTACTATATTCAGCACCAAACGCCGTTATGATTTCGCTTTCCGCTCCTTTTCTCGCTTCTTCCGATAGGTTAACACTATCTGTTCTCATATAAGTAATCAAACCTGCTTCGTACAAACGTTGCGCATTACTCATAGTTCTACTTACCGAAAACCCTAACTTTCTTGAAGCTTCTTGCTGTAATGTCGAGGTTGTAAATGGAGCTGCTGGTGACTTACGAGCTGGTTTTTTTTGCAAATCCGAAACTTGGTACCAAGCTGCTTTATTGGCATTTAAAAAATCTTGCGCCTCTTGCTCAGAATTAAAATTCTTAGGTAGTTTTGCTCTAAACGATGTGCCTTCAGCAGATACAAACTCGGCATCAATTCTATAAGATGCCACTGGATTAAAGTCTTGAATATCGCGTTCGCGCTCTACGATCAAGCGTACAGAAACCGACTGTACTCTACCCGCAGACAGACCACCTTTTACCTTTCGCCATAATACCGGAGATAGTTCATAACCCACAATACGGTCAAGAACACGTCTGGCCTGCTGTGCATCTACAAGATTGTAATCGATACTTCTAGGGTTCTCAATTGCCTTTTTTATAGCTGTTTTGGTAATTTCATGAAAAACGATACGCTTCGTTTTTTCCTTGTCCAAACCCAAAGCTTCAGCTAAATGCCACGCAATGGCCTCTCCTTCTCTATCTTCATCACTCGCTAGCCATACGATTTCTGCTTTTTTTGCTAGTTCCTTGAGTTTTTTTACAACATCGCGCTTATCTTTAGAAACCCTATATTTAGGTTCAAAATCCCCATCGACGTCAACTCCCAATTCCTTTGAAGGCAAATCAGAAATATGTCCAAAGCTCGAGGCTACTTTATAATCTTTTCCTAAAAATTTTTCTATGGTTTTTGCCTTTGCAGGTGACTCAACTATGACTAGATTCTTCGGCATTCTTTATTTTTTTGAGGTTACAAATGTATATGAAAATTAAGTTACAATCCTAATTTGGTTATAAATACCACATATTTTTAACGTCCTTTTGATGAATTCATAAATAAAAAAAGCCTTACAAATTGTAAGGCTTTCGTTATGTTATACGGCGCTCGTAAATTTAATATGAATAAGTAATGGGATCATCATAGCCATCAAGGTTAAGAATGATTTCATTGACTCCATCAACCCTTAGTGTAGACAAATCAAAGGTTTGTGCCTTACTAATTTGGGCAAGACAAGCCTCATTGTTAACTAAAAACAATTTAATAGAGCGTTGTGGTGGGTCAGATTCTTGTACATCGCCAGAATCTATTAATTGCATTACCCAAGACATGCCATCGCATCCCGTAGCGGAAATACTTATAGACATGCAATCGCCAATAATACTAACACTATTAATAGTATAGGGACTAGTGGCCCCAGTTTGAAACGTGGTACTGTCTATTATAGCCAAGGCAGCACAATTGGTTGGTAATACGGTATTTCCATCATCATCAAAACACTGAAAATTCAAAAAGAACAGTGTAAATAATACGAGATGACTTAATTTTTTAAAATTCATGTTTTATGCTTTTCTTATAAGACGTAAAAATTTAGAAAGGTTGCGTTAAAAATTCACATCGTTTACGGTTTGTAAACTTTCATCGTTACTGTCAAAACCAACCACTTCCTTATAAATAAGATATGTGGGCAAGGTAAGAAATGATCGGGTGACATAGGTTCCAATAATACACATCAAAAATCCAACTATTATCGCCAAAAACGCAGTCACAAGTATAAGCCCAAAAGAAATTAGCCATTTCTTATTGCCAATGGCAAAACTCAAATTAATTATTTCCGTTACCGATTTTTCAGGATTAAAGGCATAAACGACATACATATAGAACAAGGGTACAAAGGCATAAATAATTGGTAAGACACATAGCATTGTGGCTAAAAGCGAAATTCCAATATATGCCAAACCAAGTTTTATGGTTTTACCTAAGTAAGGCTTTTTAAAAAAATAAAAATAATCTTCCCTTCCTATTTCTCCTAGATCCTTTAACTTACATATCCTATAAAATCCGGCTTGAAGACCAAAGGCAATGGTGCTTAAAGCGGCCATAGCAAATAAATATAGCGGGACCATTATCAAAAAAAACAATGGACCAAAACTAGGTCCGCTATACGAATCGTAATAACCGTAAGAATCATAAGCGTCATAGGCCCCGGAAAAGCCAGTCATGAACCCTAAGAAAAATAATGGTATGTAGACTATCATAACTACTGGTATGGCCATTACCATATTTAAAAGGATAATGACTAATCCCTGTACCCATACTTTTTTAAACAACTCTAAAGCGTCATTAAAAATTGTCCCAAAATCTAAACTTTTGGCGTGTTCTATACGGTTTTGGATTTCTGAAATATGCATTTCTAATCGAATTGGTTAGTCATTCAAATGTAATTCTTTTTTTGAGACTTCGCCTTATTAATTATATAGCTGACACTTTGTCACAATCCCCAAAATAATATTATCTTTGCATGTTTATTGAGTTTATATACAACGTATGGTGTTTCGCAATGGCGACATAATTTAGGATGGAAAAAATTATCGACGAAAACAAACAGGGGGAAGCCCTCATATTAAATCAGAAAGAAGGCAATCAAAAAAAGCTATTTATTGAAAGCTATGGTTGTCAAATGAACTTTAGTGACAGTGAAATTGTGGCTTCCATATTATCCGATCAAGGGTACAATACTACTCGGCGTTTGGAGGAAGCGGATTTGGTCTTGGTCAATACCTGTTCTATTAGAGACAAAGCTGAACAAACCGTCAGAAAGCGTTTAAAATACTACGATACGATTAAAGACAAAAACCCTAGCATGAAGGTTGGAGTTTTAGGTTGTATGGCAGAGCGCCTAAAGACCAAGTTCTTGGAAGAGGAAAAAATTGTAGACTTAGTTGTTGGACCAGACGCCTATAAAGACCTGCCTAATCTTTTAGAGGAAGTTGAAGAAGGCCGAGAAGCCATTAATGTTATTTTGTCCAAAGAAGAAACCTACGGCGATATTTCGCCCGTAAGACTCAATAGTAATGGTGTCAGTGCTTTTGTTTCTATCACTAGAGGCTGTGACAATATGTGTACCTTTTGTGTGGTTCCTTTTACTAGAGGTAGAGAACGCAGTAGAGACCCACAGAGTGTTATAGAAGAAGTTAATGACTTATGGGCCAAGGGGTATAAGGAAGTGACACTTTTAGGACAAAATGTAGATAGTTATTTATGGTATGGAGGTGGCTTAAAAAAAGATTTCGACAAAGCTTCTGAATTGCAAAAGGCAACCGCCGTCAATTTTGCTAAGCTTCTTGAACTTTGTGCCAAGGCACAACCAAAAATGCGTTTTCGCTTTTCCACATCGAATCCTCAAGACATGACGATTGATGTTATAGAGACTATGGCGGCTTACGAAAATATCTGTAATTATATCCATCTTCCTGTACAAAGCGGAAGTGATCGTATTCTGAACGCCATGAACCGTCTGCATACGCGAGCAGAGTATTTTGAATTGATTGACAATATCCGTAGAATTATTCCTGATGTCGGTATAAGTCAGGATATGATCGCCGGATTCCCGACAGAAACTGAAGAAGATCATGAAGACACGTTGAGCCTAATGGACTATGTAAAGTACGACTATGGTTTTATGTTTGCCTATTCTGAGCGTCCCGGCACCTTAGCGGGCAGAAAAATGGAAGACGATATCCCGGCCGACGTTAAGAAAAGACGACTTAACGAAATACAAGAACTCCAAAGAAGACACAGCTTATATAGAGCGCAACAACATATTGGAAAAACACAGGAGATTTTGATCGAAAAAACCTCTAGAAAATCAGATGCCCATTGGGCAGGGCGAAACAGTCAGAATATGGTCGCTGTATTTCCAAAGGAACATTATAAACCAGGAGACTTTGTCAATGTAAAAATATTAGATTGTACAAGTGCTACACTTCTCGGCGAAGCTGTAGGCTACTCCAAAAACAATGAATAAAACTAATCTATCAATGAAAAAATTATTATTTACCTTACTGATCTTAACCTTGATTACCGCTTGTGATGACGAACCCTTAGATGCTGGCCTGACCGAACAAGGCGGTGGAGATAATGGCGGCGGAGATGATGGAGGTAGCGAAAGTGGCGATTTAACCCTTTCACTCTATGAATTAGACACGGATACCTCTATCAACTTTTTGGGCATTCCCATTCGTACAATTACAAATTCGGACATCAACATTTCTGATGACAAGATAGTTTCGAGCACGATTATCTTTGAAATCGAAGGTGCACCTTCAGAAACGGAAAATCAGGTGTATACCCGTAATAACGATGGTCAGATCATCAGTGATATTTCTGTAAATGCTAGTAGTGGTATAACGACCAATGAATATATCATCACCTATACAAATGGTGTCATTTCGCAAATCACCTACGATTACTTCGAAGATGATTTCGATGATTACGTTTATAATTTTACGTACAGTGACAATACCATTACACGAACCGAAGAAGGCTCAAACATATCAACTGTGTTTACCATTGATGGTTTTGATCGCATCATCAAAAAAGAGTCTTTTGATGGTGGTTTTTCTATACAAACCGAAACCATTACCTATAATGGCGTTGGAAACATTAATAGCAGTCTTGGCACAGGGGAATTGGATAGTGATTATAGCTACGATTTTGACGACAATAGCAATCCTTTACGGGCTGTTTACAATGATAATTACCTTTTAAGCTTCCTTGCGGATGACTATTCGGACGAAATAGGGCCAATAATCGCTCAATTCCACTCTACAAATAACTGGAATGGTGCTACGTTTAATGGGGAGACATTCACATTCGATTTGCAATACAATTCTGCTGGACGTATTCAAAGACGTGATATCGCCTATGACTTTGGTGCCGACCTCATGTTTGAAATTAATGAGCGATTTAGTTACGTCAATTAGATAATGGAATCCATACAAGCGATAAAACAACGTTTTGGTATTATAGGGAACGACCCTAAACTCAACCGCGCTATTGAAAAGGCAATTCAGGTGGCTGCTACCGATATTTCGGTATTGGTAACGGGTGAAAGTGGTGTGGGCAAAGAGAGCGTTCCCAAAATTATACACCAGTTATCGCATAGAAAGCACGGTAAATATATCGCGGTAAACTGTGGCGCCATTCCTGAAGGTACTATTGACAGTGAATTGTTTGGTCATGAAAAGGGAGCCTTTACTGGTGCGACACAAACACGATCTGGTTATTTCGAGGTCGCCGATGGAGGTACTATTTTTTTAGATGAAGTTGGTGAATTACCGTTGACCACCCAAGTAAGGTTGTTACGTGTTTTGGAAAATGGTGAATTTATAAAAGTAGGCTCCAGTAAAGTTCAAAAAACCAATGTAAGAATCGTAGCGGCTACAAACGTCAATATGTTCGAAGCCATTAAGCGTGAAAAGTTTAGAGAGGATCTTTACTATCGTTTAAGCACTATCGAAATTAATTTACCGGCTCTAAGAGAACGTAAGGAGGATATCCATTTACTGTTTAGAAAATTCGCCAGTGATTTTGCTTTAAAATATAAGATGCCAACCATCAAATTAACAGATGATGCCATTGCGTTACTTCTAAAATACCGATGGAACGGCAATATTCGTCAGCTTCGAAACGTGGCGGAACAAGTGTCTGTTTTAGAACATAACCGCACAATTAATGCGGTAACACTTCAGCATTATTTACCACATACGGGCAGCAATTTACCTGCGGTTGTCAATAACGCTAAATCCGAAGGCGATTTTAGTAGCGAACGAGAGATTCTTTACAAGGTATTATTTGATATGAAAAGTGATCTCAACGACCTCAAAAAGCTCACCATGGAATTGATGAAAAAAGGTAGCGTCTCTGACGTACAAAAGGAAAATGAGCATCTCATACAAAAAATATACGGGGATTCAGATAATGGCGGTTTCGAAACGACGCCAGCGGTTGATGATTTAGAGGTATTATCGATTCCACAACATACCGAAACGAGTGAACCTACCACCGTTGATGTAGAAGACAAGTACCATTTTGCCGAAGAAATCGAAGAAGAAGAGACCTTATCTCTACACGACAAAGAATTAGAATTGATTAAAAAATCTTTGGAGCGCCATAATGGCAAACGTAAGCTTGCCGCTGCTGAGCTAGGTATTAGCGAACGCACCTTATACCGAAAAATTAAACAATACGACCTTTAAGAAAAGTTTATGACCTCTGCTAAAAGAAATTTTAATTTTTAAGGTTTTACATAAAGTTAATGCCCAAAAATCTTTAGGGACATATAAAAATATTACATGAAGGCAGTAGAAATATTTATGATAAGGAAGTCCTTTAGACCGAACAGTTCGGAAGCCATACGCAAGGAGGCAGAGGATTTAATTAATGACAAACATTATCAGGGCTATCGGCTCATCAATGTAGACTTTGATGTGGCGGATAATGCGGGTTATATTTATGCTTTTATTACTATGAAACGACCAAACACGTATTAAATGAAGTCCAAAACATGTACCATATTACTGTTCTTAGGTGTTTTGCTAACGAGTTGTAAAGTGAATTACTCTTTTACAGGCTTAACTGAAACTCCTGAAACGTTTCAAGTCAATTTTTTTCAGAATAATGCAGATTTGGTCGAACCCGGATTAGATATACAATTCACCAATGCCCTTCAGGACATCATCCTCAACCAAACAAGTGCCCAACTGGTCAATTCTGGTGGTGAAGTAATCTATGAAGGAGAGATTACGGAATACCGAATTGCTCCCATGACCGCTACAGCTGAAAACACAGCGGCACAAAACCGATTAACTATTAGTGTTAACGTAAGATATATAAATACAAAAGACGAAGAAAAAGATTTTGAACGACGTTTCTCTTTCTTTTTCGATTTTGATGCGGCCGATCAATTGGTAGGCGCCATAAAGGACGAAGCCCATGAAGTCATCTTTGAACGTTTGACCCAAGATATTATTAATGACTCTTTAGCAGATTGGTAATCCATGCAAGTCCAAGAACTCACATATCTATTACAACATCCTGAAGCTATTACAAGTGCCCAAACCGAACTTCTAGCTGAAAAGATCAATGAGTTCCCCTACTTTCAACCATTACGCGCTTTATATCTCAAAGGGTTAAAACAAAAAGAAAGCTACAAGTACAATAACACCCTAAAAATGACCGCTGCCCATACAGCGGATCGAAGCGTATTATTCGATTATATTACTTCAGAGGTCTTTCACCAAAATGAAATTTCGGATCATATCAAACAAAATTCCGAATATATAAAATCCCTGGAGGTTAATGACGTAGATGACATTTCTGTCAATAAAAGTGTCACCATTGACGATGCTCTAAAGGAACATATTAAAGCTACAGAAGGTGTTCTGGATCCCAACTTATTTAAGGCTAAGATAGAGCCACCACTTCATGCTGAAGCCCCTAAAATCGAAGATTCCATTATTGCTGTTGATGTCGATAATATAACTCCTGAAGAGAAGCTCAATATTGGAAAACCTCTTGAATTTGATAAAAACGAAAATCATTCCTTTACAGAATGGCTGAAGATTACCAACTTTAAGCCCATTGTGCGGGAGGAGCCTACTGAAATTAAAGAGGAATCTAAGGACAATGTAAGCCAGCCTCTCCAAAGTAAATTAGATTTAATAGATAAATTCATTATTGAAAACCCTAAGATAAAACCCGTCACCGGTCATACTCCAAAGCCTAAATTGGTTAATAACGACGATGAGGTTTCAGAAAGCTTAATGACCGAAACTTTGGCACGTATTTATCTAGAGCAAAAAAACTATGACAAGGCCATTCAATCCTATAAAATTTTAAGTTTGAAATATCCAGAAAAAAGTAGTTTCTTTGCAGACCAAATAAAATGGGTAGAAGAATTAAAAGACAATAACACAAAATAAAATGAGTGCATTTAGTATATTTTTAATATTAATCGTCGTTGTGGCTTTTTTATTAGTTGCGGTGATTATGGTACAAAATCCTAAAGGTGGTGGTCTATCGTCGTCTTTTGGTGGTGGAGGTACCCAACAGTTGGGCGGTGTAAAGAAAACGGGAGATTTCTTAGATAAGAGTACTTGGTTTTTGGCAACAGCGCTTATCGTTTTAATCCTGGCGTCTAACTTAACTCTAGATGGAGGTAATAGTGTTGGATCGACGGCATTAGATGAAAATGAAACTACAGAAACACCAATAACAACACCTGCAACATCAGATGACACTACGACTGTCAATGATTCTATAGGACAGTAATTGAATGTTAAGATATTTTATTAAAGCCAGTTTTTTTGAACTGGCTTTTTTATTTGCCATAGCTAGAGCGAATTTCTGAAAGTTTGTCAGTCATTTTGTCTTGGCATAATTTTCGAATAACGCTAAAGCGTTAATACAATAATCAATTATTAAAAATTAAAATAGAATGAGTTTAAACATTACACCTTTAGCAGATCGTGTTCTTGTAGAGCCGATGGAAGCTGAAACAACCACAGCTTCAGGTATTATAATTCCAGATAATGCAAAAGAAAAACCGCAAAAGGGAACTGTTGTTGCTGTTGGCAACGGAAAAAAAGACGAACCTTTAACTGTTAAAGTGGGCGATACCGTATTGTATGGAAAGTACGGAGGTACTGAATTGAAACTTGAAGGTAAAGACTATTTAATCATGCGCGAAAGCGACATTCTGGCAATTGTTTAATTGCAAACTCCAAAAAATAAAAAACAAATTCCAAAATCATGAAATTGAAATGCTATACTCCGTAATTGGAATTTGGCAAATTGGTTTTTTGAAATTTAAAAATTTTAAACAAAATTTTTCATTATGGCAAAAGATATAAAATTCGATATTGAAGCACGCGACGGATTAAAACGCGGTGTTGATGCTTTGGCAAACGCAGTAAAAGTAACATTAGGTCCTAAAGGTCGTAATGTTATCGTAGGCAAATCATTTGGTGCGCCTCAAGTCACAAAAGATGGGGTATCTGTAGCAAAAGAAATTGAGCTCGAAGACGAGTTAGAAAACATGGGGGCGCAAATGGTAAAAGAAGTGGCTTCCAAAACGAACGACTTAGCTGGTGACGGTACAACAACAGCAACTGTTTTAGCACAAGCTATCGTCAAAGAAGGCTTAAAAAATGTAGCTGCTGGCGCTAACCCTATGGATTTAAAACGAGGCATCGATAAAGCCGTAGGCTCAATTACCGCTGATTTAGAAAAACAAGCCAAGAAAGTAGGGAACTCTTCTGAGAAGATTCAGCAAGTGGCTTCTATTTCCGCTAATAATGATACGACTATTGGCGAATTAATCGCTGAAGCATTTGGTAAGGTAGGTAAAGAAGGTGTGATTACCGTTGAGGAAGCCAAAGGTACCGATACCTATGTGGATGTGGTTGAAGGTATGCAGTTTGACAGAGGTTATTTATCACCTTATTTCGTAACAGATGCCGATAAAATGATCGCGGATTTAGAAAACCCATATATCTTATTATTCGATAAAAAGATTTCTAACTTACAGGAAATCCTACCCATTTTAGAACCGGTAGCACAATCTGGTCGTCCTTTATTAATCATCGCAGAAGATGTAGAAGGCCAAGCTTTAGCGACTTTAGTTGTGAATAAATTACGTGGTGGATTAAAAATTGCAGCCGTTAAAGCTCCAGGATTTGGTGACCGACGCAAAGCCATGCTAGAGGATATCGCCATCTTAACTGGTGGAACGGTTATTTCAGAAGAAAGAGGTTTCTCTCTTGAAAATGCAGACCTTTCTATGTTGGGTACAGCCGAATCTGTAATGATTGATAAGGATAACACTACCATTGTTAATGGTAACGGAAAATCTTCTGATATTAAGGCCAGAGTGAATCAAATCAAAGCTCAGATAGAAACCACTACTTCTGATTATGACAAGGAAAAACTTCAAGAGCGTTTAGCAAAATTAGCCGGTGGTGTTGCTGTATTGTATGTTGGTGCAGCTTCTGAAGTTGAGATGAAGGAAAAGAAAGACCGTGTTGATGATGCCTTACATGCAACCAGAGCTGCTGTTGAAGAAGGTATTGTTGCCGGTGGTGGAGTTGCTTTGGTAAGAGCTAAGAAAACACTTGAAAAATTAGAAACTGAAAACTTGGATGAAACGACGGGCGTACAAATCGTAAATAAAGCCATTGAGTCTCCTTTGAGAACTATTGTTGAAAATGCTGGTGGCGAAGGATCAGTAGTCATCAATAAAGTTTTAGAAGGTAAGAAAGATTTCGGTTACGATGCAAAGAATGAAGCTTATGTGGATATGCTAAAAGAAGGGATTATTGATCCTAAGAAAGTAACGCGTATCGCTTTAGAAAATGCAGCATCAGTGGCAGGTATGATCTTAACGACTGAGTGTGCCTTAGTGGACATTAAAGAGGATGCTCCAGCTATGCCACCAATGGGTGGAGGCGGAATGCCAGGTATGATGTAACTTTGAGAACCTCAGTTACCATGGCGAATTACCATAAATAAACACCGGCTTAGGTCGATGACAAATTTATAAGCCTTTGACAAAAGTCAAGGGCTTTTATTTTACAGCGATTATTTTTATAACTTAGAACATATAAAAATTAATTACTGGTATAAGAAGATTGTAGTATTTCCGTAATGCTCAAGGCAACTCTAAAATAAGACAAGGAGAATGATCCCAGAACATATACAAAACCGAAAAGGAGCTCGAAGTTTTAAAGATTTAGACCCAGAAGTCATCGACTATCTCAACAAAGGGCTTATCGAAACCAAAAACTTGATGGAATGGTTGGCCACCGACCAATTACAACTCCTAAAATTGGTTTTAGAAGAACACCAAAAAACGGATTGGTATGATTCTTTTGATATGGCCGTAAATGCGCAAAAAAAACCTACGGCCAATAGCAATACTAAAGTTATAGGAGAAACTTTTGGGCAATTGACCAGTAATTTGGAGTTTTATAAAACGCTGCGCAGTCACCATAGTGACATTGTACGGTGTTGGGCATGCTGGGCTGAGAGTCTACAATACGATGACATCAGCACCCTTATTAATGGTATCAAACCCTATGCAGCTGACTCACACTTTGGTGTTAGAGAAGTCGTCATTTTCGCTAGTAAAGAACGTATGACAGAACATTTAGACCTATCTGTAGCTTTATTATCAAAATGGACAGAGGACAAGGATGAAAACATACGTCGTTTTGCGGTTGAAGCCTTGCGGCCCGTAGGTGTTTGGGTAAAAAAGATCGCAGTATTTCAAACCAATCCTGAAAAGGGCTTAGCCCTTATTGAGCCTCTAAAGTCTGATACCTCAAAATACGTTAGGGATTCTGTTGGTAATTGGCTCAATGATGCTAGTAAATCACAACCTGAATGGGTGAGTGCTATATGCAGACAATGGGAAAAAGAATCACGAACTAAAGAGACCGCTTATATTATTAAAAAAGCTCTGAGAACTATCAATAAACGTTAGTCCTATAAAAAAAGCCTTTAATTAAAATCAAAGGCTTTTTTAGAATGGTAAATCATTTCATAGTCTTAAGGCAAAACCTCTGCTAATTTTTCATTTAGCCTTTCACCCCTTAGGTTCCGGGCAATAACTTTACCTTCTTCATCTATTAAGAAATTATCTGGTATACCGTTAATGCCGTAAATTAAACTCGCTTTATTTTTCTGTGCCTTTAAATCACTGACATGGGTCCATGGTAGATTGTCTTGTTCGATGGCGGCCAACCAAGATGCTCTATCTGCATCTAACGATACGGCAAAAATCTCAAACCCCTTTGGATTATAAACTTCGTAAGTCTTAACCAAATTTGGATTCTCTGCACGACAAGGCCCACACCAAGAAGCCCAAAATTCTAACAACACAGCTTTCCCCTTTAAATCAGATAATTTAACGGTATTTCCATCAGTGTCTTGCATGTCAAAATCAACAAAAGTATCGCCGATTTCGGGTTCATTATTCAATTGTAAGTACTCTGAAATATCCTTGGCATAGCCAGTATTCTTGATATCGTCAGAGAAATTGTCATATAATTCCTGAACTTTTTCTTTACCCCAAGTTGTGGCGTATATATTTAAGATATGGGCGCTAACTATAGAATTGGAATGCTCCTTTATAAAATCTTGATAAATCTGAATTTCTTTTTTCTCAACCGTGGCATATTGGTCTGACAAAGCTTTAATCTCTTCTTTAGACATCCCCTCTTCATAAAGGTTATCAATACTGTCCAATTGTTTTTCAACGTTTTCTAAGCGGTGATCTAAAATATTATCAATTTCCTGAGTCTTTGAACCCGAGATTTCAGCTTGCCTAAACTTGCCCTTTTCAGCATTAAAGGTCATCACTTCATTTTCTAACCAAAACGCCTTATAATCCCTCGTACCTTTTACCATGAGGTATACATTTGTAGGGTTTTTAACCTCACCTTCAAGCTTAAAGTTCTCATTTATGACCATAGTTGAATCAATAATCTTATCATTAGCAGAAATATACACTATAGAACTATCAGGAATATTTTTTAAGGTTCCACTAAGTACATAACCTGCCTGTGTTTGAGGTGTATTGCTTTCATTTTTGCAAGACAACACCGTTAAAAGTGCGACTGTAATCGTCAATATGTTCTTCATAACTCATTATTTATTTACGGTATTAAAGTTCGACGAAAATTATGTTATTATCAAGTTTTCAGCCCTTTTTATAGCTAGATATCCTCATTGAAAAGTCTGACTGTTGCATTATGCTTAATTTGGTTATTCTGTAACAAATACTTAGTTTTAGTTACTCATAATGTAAGCGCCTCATATGGAACCAATTACAGTAATTTCTTCAGCAGTTTTAAGTCAACTTCAAACCTCGACGGTTGTAGGAACAATCGTATCTAGTTTCATTGGAAGCAGAGCTGATGATCTTATTTGTAATAGTACCAAGCACTTATTCAATAAAATAAGAAGTAACCTAAAGGAACCAGCTAACCATGATATCCAAAAGGCTGTAAGAAGAGCGTACTTGAATGCTACATTAATTGCTTCTGAAAATGTAAAAAAGGATAAAGACCTCAATGACATTAGAACTTACATTAAGTCTGAATTAGCGATGCTTAATAAGCCATATATTAAATTTCCAAAAAGCGAATTAGACGAAAACTTTGAGCAGCTGTTAAACTCGAAAAATATTAGTATCACAGAGCGTCTGCCAGAAATTATCAAGGTCTTAAAAGATTCTCTTTTCTACGAGTTTAAACTTATGAGACTTAGACCTCCAAAGGAGTTTAGAAATATTATTTATAACGGATGGGAAGAAAGCAACAAACATTTTGATTGGTATGAATTAGTATGCGCTTTTGCTTCTGAAGAATTTAAGTCCAATGATAGAATACGTGCCATTATACAGACTGACTATCTTTCTATCTTAACAACACTTAGTAGTGATATTAATATCAAGATAGACAATGTTATTGACCTATTAGAAGAATTTGAAAGCACTTATAAACCTTTAATTCAAAAGCTAGAAGACTTACTAGACATTGCTAATAGAACAGAAGAAAAAGTGAGCAGTGTTTATGACAAAGTAAATAGTATTGATGAAAGAATGGAATCTTTAGTTGAGACGATAAAAAGTGAAAAACAGCTTAATAGTAATTTCTCTTTTAATACTAAAGGTTTAAAAGCAAGTAAAAACTACAATGATATTAAGACTGAACTAAAAGCACTATACGAAAAAGAACAACAAATAAAATTAGAAATAGAAGACTACCTAGTGGAGGTTAAAGAAGCTACTGGTAATACTCTAGAACGGAAACAACGCTTACTTAGAAATGCGGAATTAAAGCAACTAGACATCAATAAAGAGCGTTTAGGTGTGGAAAAGGGATTAGAAGTCTTCGTAAATGACGTATTAACACTTGCTAAAACCTTAGAAAACAAAGAATTTAAAGAAGACTCAGAACTTAAAAGGATTAAGGAATTGTTTAACCAAGGTAAATATCAAGAGGTCAATGACATCTTAAACGAAGAATCCTTATATCAAGAATTAGAAAAATCTAATCTAAGACGACAGGAACTCTCCCAAAAATTCTTAGTTAAGGCACAAACTGTTGTCATCGAAAAGGATAAAAACTGGTTTTCATTAGCGAATAAGTACTATCAAGAAGCCATTGATATTTATGAATCTCATAACACACTATTTGAATTTGCCTACTTTCTTGCTGAGCATAAAAAGATTAAAAAAGCCATATTCAATTATTCTAAAGTATTAGATATTAGAAGAAAACTCTCGGAGCAGAATCCAAATGCCTATCTGCCCTATGTGGCAAGTACGCTGAACAATCTCGCCATTTTGCAAAAGAACAACAACGAGCTTGAAGGTGCCGAAAAAAATTATCTCGAAGCCCTGGATATTAGAAGAAAACTAGCGGAGCAGAATCCAAATGCCTATCTGTCCTATGTGGCAAGTACGCTCAACAACCTCGCCGTTCTACAAAGCGACAACAACGAACTTGAAGGTGCCGAAAAAAATTATCTCGAAGCCCTGGATATTAGAAGAAAACTCGCGGAGCAGAATCCAAATGCCTATCTGCCCTATGTGGCAAATACGCTGAACAACCTCGCCAACCTACAAAGCGATAACAACGAGATTGAAGACGCAGAAAAAAATTATCTCGAAGCTCTTGATGCATATAGGAAACTTGCGGAGCAGAACCCAAAGGCCTATCTGACCGATGTGGCAATGACGCTGAACAACCTCGCCATTTTGCAAAAGAACAACAACGAGCTTGAAGGTGCCGAAGAAAATTATCTCGAAGCCCTGGATATTAGAAGAAAACTCGCGGAGCAGAATCCAAATGCCTATCTGGCGGATGTGGCAAATACGCTGAACAACCTCGCCAACCTACAAAGCGATAATAACGAGCTTGAAGGTGCCGAAAAAAATTATCTCGAAGCCTTGGATATTAGAAGAAAACTAGCGGAGCAGAATCCAAATGCCTATCTGGCCGAAGTAGCAATGACACTGAACAACCTGGCGGTTCTACAAAACGACAACAACGAGCTCGAAGGCGCTGAAAAAAATTATCGCGAAGCCCTGGATATTAGAAGAAAACTCTCGGAGCAGCATCCCAATGCCTATCAGCCCTATGTGGCAAGTACGCTCAACAACCTCGCCATTCTGCAAAAGAACAACAACGAGCTTGAAGGTGCCGAAAAAAATTATCTCGAAGCCTTGGATATTAGAAGAAAACTAGCGGAGCAGAATCCAAATGCCTATCTGCCCTATGTGGCAATGACCCTCAACAACCTCGCCATTCTGCAAAGTAACAACGACGAGCTTGAAAGAGCCGAAAAAAATTATCTCGAAGCTCTTGATGCATATAGAAAACTAGCGGATCAGAATCCAAATGCCTATCTGGCGGATGTGGCAATGATACTGAACAACCTTGCAATTCTGCAAAAGAACAACAACGTGCTTGAAGGTGCCGAAAAAAATTATCTCGAAGCCCTGGATATTAGAAGAAAGCTCGCGGAGCAGAATCCAAATGCCTATCTGCCCCATGTGGCAATAACGCTCAACAACCTCGCCATTCTGCAAAGTAACAACAATGAGCTTGAAGGTGCCGAAAAAAATTATCTCGAAGCTCTGGATATTAGAAAAAAACTAGCGGAGCAGAATCCTAAGCGTTATGATTTGGACTTAGCAAATACCTTATTAAACTTCGCCATATTTTATTCAAAGGACTTCCTAGACAAAGCAAACTCTTTAAAACACACAAAAGAGGCCGTTAACTTTATTAAACCCTATTTGGAAACGGTTACTTGGGCAAAACAATTACAAGAAATGGCTAATAAAATAATAGCCTATTGGAAAAATAATTAATTCTTCTTTTTTGGCTCATGTGCTTTTACCACTTCCTCATCGCGATATTTGCAACAGGCATCTACTTTTCCATAAGCTTCATCATTAGCTTTTATATACTTAGTGTCATGACCTACATCGGCTATCTTCTGCGCTATGGTTTTTAAATCGGTTTTTCGCTCATCATAAATGAGTTTTAGCTCATGGGTATCAACATTCCAAACCGCGGACTTTACACCTTTGGTTCTAATGGCTGCCTTCTCGATACGTACTTTGCATTCGCCACAAACACCGTCGACTTCCATCGTGGCTTTAGCGTTTTTGTTCTGTGCAAAGCTTACTGTTGTAATTACTACTGTGATAATTAAAATTATTTGTTTCATTTTGTTTTGTTTTTGTCATTGCGAGACTTTGAAAAAGTTGTGGCAATCTCTTAATTTAAAAGATTGCTTAGTCATTCTTCCTCGCAATGACGTTTTTTATTGTATTCTAAAGCGCAATCCTGCATAATAGAGACTTCCAAAAATGGGTCCATATACAAAATTACTATCAAAATTGGCTCCAAAAGGATCATCCGGACTAATTATAGGATCTGATTGCCTTACATTGGTCACATTTTCGCCACCTAAATATACTTCAAATTTTGGGGAAAACACTTTGGTAACTTGCAGGTTCAGGGTTCCAACCGTTGGCGAATAGTCATCCAATTGAAATTCTGGTGTACTTAGCTCAGTACCCGGGAAACGTTGAGCGTCCAGCCAATTATAGGTCGCATCAAACTTCCACTGACTTCCGTTATCCTTTGCTTGAGTCTCATAAGCCGCATTAGCGAACAAACGGTTCTGAGGGATTAACGGTTTTTCTAATCGTCCAGAGTTGTAATCCGTTTTAATATTGTAATACTTATAGGCTGTTCTTAAATCGAATCCTTGAAACGCATTATAATTAAATTCCAGCTGAAAACTATTGGCATAACTATCGCCTTCGAGATTATAAAAGTCAATTTCAAAAGGATTCTCCCAATCCACTACCACTTGATTTTGAAAATCGGTTCTGTAAAAATCGAAGGTGATATCGGCTTTTCGGTCAAACAGGTTAAAGCCTTGTAGATAACTTATGCCATAATTCCAGGCAATTTCTGGGTCAAGACCGTAGATTTTCCCTCCGGCATTTTGAATATTAATTTGTCTGGAGCTCGCAAACAGATTTTGATTCTCAGCAAAAATATTGGCACTGCGTTTACCACGCCCAATAGAGGCTCTCAAAGCTGATTTTTCCCATGGCGTATAGCGCACATGCAATCTTGGAGTTACAAAAAATCCCAAACGATTATGCTGATCGACGCGTAAACCTGCCGTCATGGTCAGTTTATCTAAATTGTCGTAAGCGTACTCGAAAAAGGCACCCACAGAATTTTCGGTGCGTTCAAAAGTTTCCGTATTCACCAATTCATCATAATGGTCGTAAGTAAAGCTCAATCCCGTTTTTACCTTATGGCGCGAATCTGAAATAATACTATTGTAGATTAAATTTGAATAAAAACTATTGTGCTGTATATCATAGATATTCAGTCCAAAATAAGAGTCTTGCCTATGATGGCTAAAAGCCGTTTGAAAGCCCAAACTTTGATAAGGAAGCTCCGGGTTGACATAACCTAATTTTGTCATCATTTCAAAACGCTCCGTATTAATCTCGCTTCCCCATGCTTCGACTTCGCTCAGCATAGTAGTTCTAGGATCAAAATTATCTGGATCAAAATTTAGTTGTCCGGCTTGTTTTTCATCATATAAATATCTCACATTTATAAAACTTACCACGCCTTTTTCTGGATTGGTATACTGCCATCGGTTCATCACGTTAATCTGATTAAAAAGCGGCATATCCAAAAATCCGTCGTCATTAACATCATGTTTTTGTTGGTGCGTGTTAGCATGAACATAAAAGCCCGTATTCCATTTTTCGGATACTTTGGTATTAAAATGTGTATTTAATTCTAGCCGTTCGCTTGAAGCGCCATAAAGGTTGAGATAAAAGTTGTCGTCTGTTGTAGGCTTTACCAATTCCGTATTGATTTGTCCCGTTATACTTTCAAAGCCGTTAACCACACTCCCCGCTCCTTTTGTGATCTGTATACTTTCTACCCAAGTCCCTGGGATAAAACTTAAGCCATAAGCCTGTGATGCCCCACGAATTGCTGGAATATTTTCGGTAGCAATTAAGATATATGGTGAGTTTAAGCCTAACATTTTAATCTGCTTGGTTCCTGATACCGCATCCGCAAAATTGACATCTATTGAGGGATTGGTTTCAAAACTCTCGGACAAATTGCAGCAAGCTGCTTTTAACAGTTCATCAGCGCTAACCGTAAAGGTATTAGTAGCTTTTAAGTAGGATTTTGACGTCGCTGATTTTTTGTAAGTAACTTCAACCGATTCTAGTTCATCTGAGGCCTGTAATACATGCCTGATGAACTTATTTTCATTAACGGTTAGTGTATCCGTCTTAAAACCCACATAACTTATCACTAACTTGTTGAACGAAAATTTATAGGGCAACGAAAAGGTACCATCATCGTTGGTAATGGCACCAATAGACGAGCCCAGCCAATAGACATTGGCGCCTGATAAAGGCAGCTCTTGAGCATCACGCGATTCTAAGACTATGCCTTTTAATTGTTCTTGTGCTATCATGCTATGCGATAAGCACATAAAAATTATAATTATATAATACTTCATTTGTTTTGATTATAGGTATACTACTTTAAGCACATGGTCATGCGCTCTCTTTAAAAAAGTTATACTATATTCAAATGAGGTAAGTCTCGTCTAAGACCTGAATATCTTCAGTGAGTAAAGGGGGTGAATAATCTTTATGAGGTATAATCAGCTTTGGTAGACTTTCATAGAGCTGACCATAAGTGTACAGGTAGGCCAATAGCACCTGTTTCTGAATTGTGTCTAAGTCTTCGGATACCTTTATCGAAAGATCATCTTGACCTTCAACAATGTCGATTTCATTTTCACAACAGGACTTCTTTGTGACGTTTAGGCTTTCGTTTTTGACATCACCACAACAATGGTCAATCTCAGTAAATACAGCCACATCAACCAAAACCCCTGCACAGAAATGCTTTTCAATCGACAATGATAACGTAGACACTAATACTAAGAGTGCCAATAAGATTGAGAATCCTTTATGCAAAAGCGACAAATTCATAATGCAAAGTTACAAAATTCCCCATAGTACCCTAGAAATTATAAAATCCTTAACTGTTCAATTTATAGTAATAAAAGGCTGGCAATAGTAGAATCAAGCCTATTGGTTGAATTAAAAAGCGTCTCACATTAAAGAACAAATAATAGTCTTCCTGCTTTGGGTTAATGACAAAATATAAAAACGGAATAAGCAATAAGACATAAGCAATGGCATAAAGTAAAACGGAGAACTTTATCATTATTTTATCACTAAATATGAGATACAAAACCCCTAAAGAGGCTAAAGTATTGAGCAAATATCTAAGACTAGTAAAAAAGACTAATTTGACGACTTCCCTTCTAGGGTTGTCCATATATAAATAGTCGTTTTCAAAAAATGTCAAATAGGGATCATAGAATAAATGGTTTTCAAACCCTCTTATGGCCGCTAAAACAAGAATTAATATAAAGACCAATATGTAGCGTGTCAGTTTAGGCATTTGTTTTTACTGATTTTGAAAATCGATTCACCCAAATCATCCAAAGTAAAAATACAGTGCCATAAATCAGCATTGGAAAAATAACATTGTGCAAAAGTTCTCTTCGCCAAGGATAATGGTACAAGCCTGCTGATAATATAACTATCCTAATTAAGTTAAAGGCATAGATAATGATGCTACCAGCAAAACAATATAAAATGGTTGTTTTGAGCTTACCAGCAAAAGCCACTATAAATGATAAAAACAAAATAATAATGCTTAAAGCGTTACAACCCTCAATAACCCTGGCGACAGACTTGCCGTTAATAATCACTTTCATTGAAGCTTCATCGGGATGTGGCAAAATATCCGCGTCATATCCAACAGTATTTAGTAAGGTATTGGTTTGTCTTGCTACTAAGTTGGTCATATAATCAGGATAAAACTTGGATCCATCCGAGAAACTCAAATAGAGATAATGAGCAATAGTTAATACGCCATAAACCACTAAAAATGTGATTATGAAACGAATAACCAATTTATATTTCGTTAAAAGTTCTCTCAAGAAAAAAAGATGGTCTTAGTTTGCTGTTAAATTTATGAAAACCCTATTTTAAAATTGAACGATTTAAATACTTTTACCAAAAGTTTATACAATGATGACCTTTGAAGCCCTTAAACCTGAGATAAAACATATTGTTGCACAACATAGCTTAAGTGTGGACGACCGCCTTCTTAAGATTTGTGAACTGCTCGAAACCCATATCGATTATTATAATTGGGTGGGCTTTTATTTTAAGAACGGAGATAAGCTCGAACTGAAGTTAGGGCCCTATGTGGGCGAACCTACCGATCATACTATTATTCCTTTCGGCAAGGGAATTTGTGGTCAAGTTGCCGTAAGCAACCAAAACTTTGTAGTCCCTGATGTCTCGGCACAAGATAACTACATTGCTTGCAGCATTACCGTAAAGGCCGAAATCGTAGTACCTATTTTTATCAACGGTGAAAATATTGGCCAAATCGATATCGATTCTAATACGCCCGATCCTTTTACCGAGTCCGATGAACGCTTTTTGGAGTTTGTTTGTAAGGAGGTTGCTAAAATTATTTAGACCTATTTCTAAAATTGTCTTTTAGCCTTATGATGAAAAATACTACGATACTTAGCATAAGTAGTAGAAATAAGGTATAAGTTATAATTATTATCCAATAATTAAGATTGCTAATATCCCAAGCCCAAGCGACGGTTTTATTAATGCCCAAGATATTATTTGACCTAAGATAAATCAAAGATCCTAATATCAAGACCGTTGAAACACTTATGAAATACTTTAGGAACCGCTTCAATTTCATAGCACTACATACCTGTTCTGATGGCCTCGACCGGATCTAATCTCGACGCTGATATTGCTGGAATCATTCCAGATATTAAACCGATAAAAGAAGAAATTGAAAACCCTAGGAGCATATTTTTCGGTGATAAAACAAACTCAAAATCTTCAATGAGGTTATTAGCTATAAGCGTTCCACACCAAACCATCACAAGCCCAATTAAACCACCAATAAGAGCCAATATTACCGCTTCGAATAAGAATTGAAACAAAATAAATCTATTTTTAGCTCCCAATGATTTTTGAATCCCAATGAGGTTGGTGCGCTCTTTAACGCTCACAAACATAATGTTCGCAATACCAAATCCGCCCACCAATAACGAAAAACCACTAATGACCCAACCAATGACATTCATAGTACCAATGATATTATCTATAGCATCTTGTAAGCCAGAAATAATGTTGATGAAGAACGAATCAATTTCTTCGGGTTTTAGGCCTCTCCTATTACGTAAAATCTGAGTGACATCTGCCTTTAAACCTGCTATATCGACTCCCTTTTTGGGTTTTATAATGACAATATTCTTGAAATTGCGGTTATTGTCCCCAAAACGATTTCTAACATAATTGGCAGGTAAGAAAATCGAAATGTCATTACTATCACCAAAGAGGCCCGAGCCTTCTTTTTTTACCACACCAATCACCGTAAATTTTTGCCCATAAAGCCGTACTTTCTTTCCGATGGGTTCTAAATTTCCAAATAGTGATTTTGCGATCTCAGAACCAATCACAACAACAGCTTTACCGGCATTAGATTCGGATTCATTATAAAAACGACCTTTGTCAAACTCTAAATATTGGATATCGGTAAACTCGTTGGAAACCACTACAGTATTCACACTACTGACCAATTCAGATTCGTATCTAATATTTTCGCGTCTTACAAACAATTGAAAAGCCACATGTTCGGCATCCTTTAAACCCGATTTTAGAAACTTGTATTCATTATAAGAAATCTCGTCAAAGGTTTCGTAGGTCCACCTTGGCACTTCCGTAGGCCCAAAAGAAATATTGGCCACATACATGGTATTGCTATCTAAGGAACTCAGTTGAGATTTAATCTGTTTGTCCAATGAATCCACTGCCGCAAGTACAGCTATAATAGAGAAAATACCTATAGTTACTCCTAATAAAGATAAGAAAGTACGGAGCTTATTATTTCTTAAGGCATTAAATGCAAATGTGAAGCTCTCTTTCAGTAAGCGTACATATAATAGCATAAGGCATATATTAGACGCCTAAAGATAATGGCTTTAGTTTACAAAAAAGGTTATAAAAAGCTTAAAATATACCAAGGTATTTACATCCCTGTTCTAATCGCTTCAACAGGGTCTAATCGCGATGCGGAAAATGCAGGTATCACACCCGAGATCAATCCGATAAAACTTGATAAGATAAAACCTAAGAACATATTACCGAAAGACAGTATAAATCTGAAATCTTCTCCAACAATCCCGTTCATGATTAATGAGGTTATCCAAACAAAAAACAGACCTATAAAACCACCGACAACCGCTAATATCACAGCTTCAAACAAAAACTGAAACAGAATAAAGCGATTTTTGGCACCAAGGGATTTCTGGATGCCGATTAAATTGGTACGCTCCTTAACACTCACAAACATGATGTTAGCAATACCAAAACCACCAACCAATAACGAAAAACCACTAATCACCCAACCCACAAGGTTTAAGGTAGCGATAATGGCATCTATAAACGATACCAATCCAGAAAGTTTATTGATAAAGAAGTCATCGTCTTCATCTGCCTTAAGTCCTCTGTAGGCTCTAAACTTTTGACGCAATACATTTTCAAAAGCGCCCATATCTACCCCAGCTTTTGGTTTTATAACCACAGCGCCTGGCAAACCATCAACACCACCATTTCTAAATCGTCGGACAAAATTTGCCGGTACAAATCCTTTCCCATCAGGCGAATCCCCTAAGGTTGATCCATACTTTTTAAGAACTCCAATAACGGTTAATTTTCTGCCATAAACCCGAACGACTTTGCCAATGGGATTCGATGTATCAAACAGGTTTTCAGCGAGTTCTGAACCAATCACTATAACCGGCGCACCTGTATCTGATTCTAATTCTGAATAAAACCTCCCCTGCTCCACTTTTAAATCATCGATGACGTAAATGCCATGGGATATAGGAGTTACTTCCACATTAGATACGGTCTCCGCTTGATAACGTATGGTTTCATTGCCTCCAAAAATGACATAGGCAGACTCTTCTATGTCAGGAATATTACGTCTCACAAATTCATAGTCATCGTATTCCGTTTGGGGAAAATTATCGCGTTTCCATCGGGGAACATCGGTAGGGCCAAATGAGTACTTGGTCAAATACATGGTATTCTTATCCAGACCCGAAAGATTTTCTTTTATATCTCTGTCTAAAGAGTCGACCGCTGCCAATACCGCTATAATGGAAAAAATACCAACAGTGACCCCTAAAAGTGATAGAAACGTACGCAGTTTATTGTTTCTAAGGGCGTTTAATGCAAACGAAAAACTTTCCTTAAAGACTCTTAGATAGACTAACATGGCTAGGTTGTTTTAAAACAATTTAAACATAGGACGTTTTCAACAATATATTGTTACAAAAAACTTAAAGAAACTGAGTTGACCGATAAGATTATCATCTTGAATCTTTTATTTTTGCAGCATCAAAATCACAACACAACATTATGAACACCAAAACTATGTCCTCGGCACTAATTTCTGTATTTAGTAAGGATGGATTAGAACCAATTGTAAAAAAACTCAAGGATCTCAACGTTACTATTTATTCCACTGGCGGAACGGAAAAATTTATTAAAGACTTGGGCATAGACGTCACTCCTGTTGAAGACGTTACCTCCTATCCTTCAATTCTTGGGGGACGCGTAAAAACCTTGCACCCTAAAGTTTTTGGCGGTATTTTAAATCGTCAGAGCAACGATGGTGATGTTGCGGAATTGGCAGAGTTTGAAATTCCTCAAATCGATTTGGTCATTGTTGACCTCTACCCTTTTGAAAAAACAGTGGCTTCGGGAGCAAGTCACCAAGATATCATTGAAAAGATTGACATCGGAGGGATCTCTTTAATTAGAGCTGCAGCAAAAAACTACGCGGATGTCACTTGTGTATCTTCTGTTGAAGATTATTCTGAATTTTTAGAGTTACTCGAGGCGAAACATGGCGAAACATCCGAAGATGACAGAAAACGCTTTGCAGCAAAAGCGTTTAATGTGTCATCACATTACGACACCGCTATTTTTAACTATTTTAATAAAAATCATGAGCAGGCTGCTCTTAAAATAAGCGAAACTAAAGGCAAGGTATTACGTTATGGAGAAAATCCACATCAAAAAGGATTTTTCTTTGGTGATTTTGATGCTATGTTTACCAAATTGCACGGTAAAGAATTAAGCTATAACAACTTACTAGACGTTGATGCTGCTGTTAATTTAATCCTAGAGTTTAAAAATGAAGATCCAACCTTCGCGATATTAAAACACAATAATGCATGTGGATTTGCGCAGCGAAAAACAGTGCATCAAGCTTATATTGATGCCTTAGCGGGTGATCCTGTTTCGGCGTTTGGTGGTATCTTAATTAGTAATACTGAAATTGACAAGGATACTGCTGAAGAAATTCACAAATTATTCTGTGAAGTGGTTATTGCCCCTTCATTTACTGATGATGCTTTAGAGATTTTAAAGGGAAAGAAAAATAGAATCTTATTAGTTCTTCATGATGTAGAGCTTCCGAAAACTACGGTAAGAACTTGTTTAAACGGTGCTTTGGTACAAGAACGCGATGCTAAAACGGATGCTCTTGAAGATTTAAAAACCGTTACTAATTCAGCACCTACCCAAGACGAGCTCGAGGATTTAATTTTCGCATCAAAATTGTGTAAACACACCAAATCAAATACTATTGTTTTAGCTAAGAACAAACAATTATGCGCAAGTGGCACAGGACAGACAAGTCGTGTAGATGCACTTAATCAAGCTATACACAAAGCCAAGTCATTTAATTTTGATTTAGACGGAGCCGTTATGGCCAGTGATGCCTTTTTTCCGTTTCCTGACTGTGTGGAAATAGCCGATAAAGCTGGTATTAAAGCTGTTATTCAACCTGGAGGTTCCATCAAAGATGAATTAAGCATTAAGTATTGCAACGAAAATGATGTTGCCATGGTATTTACAGGAACACGTCATTTTAAACATTAGAGTTTAGAATCCATGAATAAAAAAAGAGCATCAGAATTCTGATGCTCTTTCTTATTTAAACAAACATTTATAAAAGCTAAAATTAGTTTTTAATGACCCGCTTAACAATTCTACTTCCTGAGCTTACATCGGTAATATTCATAAAGTAAGTACCATTTTCCAGATTACCGATATCAATCGTCATATCATCTGCATTAGTAGCATTAGCACGATAAACCTGCTTACCGAGCATGTCGATAACTTGAATTTCTAAGTCTAGTATCCTATTCCCACCGAAAGAGATGTTCACAACATCTTTTGAAGGATTTGGAAATATGCTGAAATCGAATGCAGTATCAAAATCATCAATGCTTAAAGCGTCGCAGTCCATTCCAGTAAGTCGCGTAACTGAAATTGGATTGGATAAATCGAAGCAGCCTGATAAATCGGCTACATTGGTAGCTGTTCCCAACCCAATATCGCCTGTGTATCTCAAGTACCAGATATCGCAAATACCTGCTGGAGCGCCTTCTAAGCTAAATCCACCTGGTGGTACCGTTGCTGGTGCTCCCAAGATATCACCTGTGGCTTGGTCAGTGATGACCCAAGTAGAACTATCACCTGATAAAACTCCAGCATCCACAAACTCAACGTCAATTAAATCATCAACACCTTCACCGACACATATGGAAGCCGTCGTATCCGTAGTACCCGCAATTTGAATAGCGCCTCCATTAACTGCATTTCTCGATACCGAAATCGGATTCGACAAATCAAAACAGCCAGATAAGTCAGCTACATTGGTCGCTGTTCCCAGTCCAATATCTCCTGTATATCTCAAGTACCAGATATCGCATACCCCAGTCGGAGCACCTTCCAAGTTAAACGGTCCTGCTGCTGGAGTACCTAAGATATTACCAGTTGCTTGATCTGTAATGACCCATGTTGAACTGTCTCCGGATAAGACGCTCATATCTACAAACTCTACATCAATCAGATCATCCACGCCTTCGCCCACACAAATTGTTGTTGATGTATCTGTGGTTCCTGCAATCTGAATTGATCCTCCATTCACTGCGTTTCTCAATACCGAAATTGGGTTTGACAGATCAAAGCAACCTGATAAATCGGCTACATTGGTGGCTGTTCCCAGTCCAATGTCACCTGTATATCTTAAATACCAAATATCGCACACTCCTGTCGGGGCACCTTCTAAGTTAAACGGTCCTGCTGCTGGTGTCCCTAAAATGTCGCCTGTCGCCTGGTCCGTGATGACCCATGTAGAGCTGTCTCCTGAGAGTACACTCATATCTACAAACTCTACAGCGATTAAATCGTCTACACCTTCACCTACGCATATCGTGGTTGAAGTATCCGTTGTGCCTGCAATCTGGATTTCACCAGCTTGTGCATCACATAAGGTCATACAATCCATACCTGTGAAACGTGTTATTGAAATTGGATTCGATAAATCAAAGCAACCTGATAGGTCGGCCACATTTGATGCCATACCCAAGCCAATATCTCCTGTGTATCTTAAATACCAAATATCACATATCCCAGCTGGTGCTCCTTCAAGGTTGAATGGTCCTGCTGCTGGTGTTCCCAAAATATCTCCCGTAGCCTGATCTGTAATGACCCATGTAGAGCTGTCACCAGAAAGTACGCTCATATCCACAAACTCTACATCAATGAGATCATCCACGCCTTCACCCACACAAATCGAAGCTGTTGTATCGTTGGTTCCCGCGATCTGAATTTCGCCGCCATTAACCGCATTCCGAGATACCGAAATCGGGTTCGATAGATCAAAGCAGCCACTTAAATCCGCTACGTTAGTTGCACTACCTAAACCGATATCTCCTGTATATCTTAAGTACCAGATATCACAGATTCCCGTTGGTGCGCCTTCTAAACTAAAGCCACCTGCCGGTTGCGTTGCTGGGGCGCCTAAAATATTTCCTGTCGCTTGGTCTGTAATCACCCATGTGGAACTGTCACCTGATAGTACACCCATATCTACAAACTCCACCGCGATCAAATCGTCCACGCCTTCACCAACACATATCGTGGCTGAGGTATCCATGGTGCCTGCAATCTGAATAGCGCCACCATTGACCGCATTACGCGATACCGAAATCGGATTTGATAAATCAAAGCAACCTGATAAATCGGCCACGTTAGTTGCACTACCTAAACCGATGTCTCCGGTATATCTTAAGTACCAGATATCACAGATGCCCGTTGGGGCGCCTTCTAAGCTAAAGCCACCTACAGGTTGCGTTGCTGGTGCGCCTAAAATATTTCCTGTCGCTTGGTCCGTAATCACCCATGTGGAACTGTCACCGGATAAAACACCCATATCTACAAATTCTACCGCGATCAAATCGTCCACGCCTTCACCAACACATATGGTCGCTGTGGTATCCGTAGTGCCCGCAATCTGAATGGCTCCACCATTGACCGCATTACGCGATACAGAAATCGGATTTGATAAATCAAAACAGCCACTTAAATCCGCTACATTGGTTGCACTTCCCAATCCTATATCTCCTGTATATCTTAAGTACCAGATATCACAGATGCCCGTTGGGGCGCCTTCTAAACTAAAGCCACCTGCTGGTTGCGTTGCCGGTGCGCCTAAAATATTTCCTGTAGCTTGGTCCGTAATCACCCAAGTGGAACTGTCACCGGATAAAACACCCATATCTACAAATTCTACCGCGATCAAATCGTCCACGCCTTCACCAACACATATGGTCGCTGTGGTATCCGTAGTGCCCGCAATCTGAATGGCTCCACCATTGACCGCATTACGCGATACAGAAATCGGATTTGATAAATCAAAGCAACCTGATAAATCGGCCACGTTAGTTGCACTACCTAAACCGATATCTCCTGTATATCTTAAGTACCAGATATCACAGATGCCTGTTGGGGCGCCTTCTAAACTAAAGCCACCTGCTGGTTGCGTTGCTGGAGCACCTAAAATATTTCCTGTAGCTTGATCCGTAATCACCCATGTGGAGCTGTCACCGGATAAAACACCCATATCTACAAACTCGACAGCGATCAAATCGTCCACGCCTTCACCAACACATATCGTGGCTGTGGTATCCGTAGTACCCGCAATCTGAATAGCACCTCCATTGACCGCATTACGCGATACTGAAATCGGATTTGATAAATCAAAGCAACCTGATAAATCGGCCACGTTAGTTGCACTACCTAAACCGATGTCTCCTGTATATCTTAAGTACCAAATATCACAAATTCCCGTTGGGGCGCCTTCTAAGCTAAAGCCACCCACTGGTTGCGTTGCTGGAGCACCTAAAATATTTCCTGTCGCTTGGTCCGTAATCACCCAAGTCGAACTGTCACCGGATAGTACGCCCATATCTACAAATTCGACAGCAATCAAATCGTCTACGCCTTCACCAACACATATCGTGGCTGAGGTATCTGTGGTACCTGCAATCTGAATAGCGCCACCATTGACCGCATTCCGTGATACCGAAATCGGATTCGACAAATCAAAACAGCCCGATAAATCGGACACATTGGTTGCGCTTCCCAAGCCTATATCTCCTGTATATCTTAAGTACCAGATATCACATATGCCTGTTGGTGCGCCTTCTAAACTAAAGCCACCTGCTGGTTGCGTTGCTGGAGCACCTAAAATATTTCCTGTCGCTTGGTCCGTAATCACCCAAGTCGAACTGTCACCGGATAGTACGCCCATATCTACAAATTCGACAGCAATCAAATCATCTACACCTTCACCAACACATATCGTGGCTGAGGTATCTGTGGTACCTGCAATCTGAATAGCGCCACCATTGACCGCATTCCGCGATACCGAAATCGGATTCGACAAATCAAAACAGCCCGATAAATCGGACACATTGGTTGCGCTTCCCAAGCCTATATCTCCTGTATATCTTAAGTACCAGATATCACATATTCCCGTTGGGGCGCCTTCTAAATTGAAAGGGCCTGCTGCTGGGGTTCCCAAGATATCGCCTGTTGCTTGATCTGTAATGACCCATGTCGAACTGTCACCAGACAATACGCTCATGTCCACAAACTCTACCGCGATGAGATCATCCATGCCTTCGCCAACGCATATGGTGGCTGAGGTATCGGTGGTGCCCGCAATCTGAATGGCCCCACCTTCTGCATCACATGAGGCCCAAGCAGCAGCTGAACCCCCATTAGTAGTGGTATAAGGACCACTTCCGGTTACAAAGTTATTGGCATCATCCCATCGTCCTGCTGTAACTGCCTGCCCAACTCTGGGCTGATTAGCGGCTCCCCATTGTACATAAGACACTAATACATTAGGGTCTGATGAACCAAAACTATTGGTACTAAAAAGACTTAGACCATCTTGAGACTCTGTAACATCATAAGATAATGTCACCGACTCATTTGCCATGAGCATGTAATTACCATTTATTGGAGTTACAGCACCTACTCTAACATAGGTCCCTGGCCCTAAACATAACCAGTAATCAGTGACATTTACCATTGACGATCCCGTATTGGTAATCGTTAATACATCTGTTGCAGGATCTACACTAGTAAATGTTGCACCTTGCGCAAAACCACTTAGGCATCCTACAAACAATAATGATAAGGCCATAATTCCCCTTACCATCGTCTTAAATTGTAATTTTTGTTTCATTTTATTTAAATGCTTTTTTTGATTGCTTAAAATTAGTGCCGTCTATTTTCTAAAAATGTTAGCCAGCTAACACAAACAAAAAAACTATTTTAATATACTGATTAACAACCACCTGAATGCGATTGCTCATACGTAGAAATTACTATTCGTACCCTAAGAAAAGTAGGATTGAAGATAATTAATTTAACTGATGTTTATTTTACAGGATTTATTACTTTTACGTATTACTTTTAACCCAAATTAATTTACAGAACAGCGCATGGGATTTTTTGATTTCCTGACAGAAGAAATAGCGATAGATTTAGGAACTGCAAACACCTTAATAATACATAACGACAAGGTTGTGGTGGATAACCCCTCCATTGTAGCAAGAGATCGTATCAGTGGAAAAATCATTGCAGTTGGTAAAGAAGCCAATATGATGCAAGGAAAAACCCACGAAAATATTAAAACCATTAGACCTTTAAAGGATGGTGTCATTGCCGATTTTGACGCCTCAGAACAAATGATTAGTTTGTTTATTAAAAATATCCCAGCGTTAAAGAAGAAGTTTTTTAATCCTGCATTACGTATGGTTGTCTGTATTCCTTCAGGAATTACAGAAGTGGAAATGCGCGCCGTAAAAGAATCTTGTGAACGGGTTAATGGTAAAGAAGTCTACTTAATCCATGAACCTATGGCGGCAGCAATTGGTATTGGTGTCGACATCATGCAACCTAAAGGAAATATGATTGTAGATATTGGTGGTGGCACTACTGAAATTGCGGTTATAGCTTTAGGCGGAATTGTCTGTGATAAGTCCGTAAAAGTTGCTGGAGATGTCTTTACAAACGATATCATCTACTATATGCGTACGCAGCACAACCTTTATGTTGGAGACAGAACAGCAGAAAAAATTAAGATTCAAATTGGGGCTGCAACCGAGGATTTGGAATTACCGCCTGAGGATATGAGTGTTCAAGGGAGGGATTTATTAACCGGAAAACCAAAACAGGTTCAGATTTCTTATAGAGAAATTGCTAAGGCTTTAGACAAATCAATTCTTCGCATCGAAGATTCTGTTATGGAAACATTGTCTCAAACTCCCCCAGAGTTAGCAGCGGACATCTATAATACAGGTATTTATCTTGCTGGTGGTGGATCTATGCTTCGCGGTTTGGATAAGCGTTTATCACAAAAGACGGATTTACCGGTTTATATCGCCGAAGACCCTTTAAGGGCTGTAGTGAGAGGCACAGGAATTGTTCTTAAAAACTTATCAAAATACAAAAGCGTATTGATAAAATAAAAAGTAAATAATGCAACAAATCATCAATTTTGTTATACGAAACAAAACCTTTCTGTTGTTTTTTTTACTTTTTAGTGTTGCTTTAGCTTTAACCATCCAATCGCATTCTTACCATAGAAGTAAGTTTATAAATTCTGCAAATAGCATTACTGGAGGTGTCTATGGTCTTTCAAATTCGATTGACCGCTATTTTGGCCTAGACAAAGAGAATAGGATCTTAGCCGAAGAAAATAAACGACTGCGAGAAGCTTTACTCAACTTAAACGTTTCGGTTAGTGATTCATCTATAGACACCACTTATTCGGATAGAATTTATAGGGTCAAAACGGCAGAAGTTTATAAAAACAGCTATTCAATGACCAACAATTATCTTACCATTAACAAAGGTCGTAATGACAGTATTAAGGAAGATTTTGGTGTCATTACTTCTAAAGGTATTGTTGGAATTATTGATAATACCTCAGCAAATTATTCAAGAGTACTTTCTATTCTAAGTAAAAAAAGTAGAATTAATGCCAAGATAAAATTGACTGACCATAGAGGATCTTTAAAATGGGATGGCCGTTCTCCGCATTATACACAACTTGAAGATATTTCAACTTTTGCTCCTGTCAAAGTTGGAGATACCATAGAGACTGGAGGGGAGTCTTCAATTTTTCCCAAAGGTATTGGTATTGGTGTCGTAGAGAGCTTTGAGAAAGATATGAGTGGTGACACCTACACGATACAAGTAAAGTTGTTCAACGATATGACAAATATCGGTACCATTTACATCCTAGAAAATTTAGATAGAACAGAAATCATATCCCTAGAAAACGATAGTAATGAATAGTGTTTTGGGTATAAATAGTGTTCGATTTATCGCCTTGCTTTTGGTACAGGTTGTGATTTGCAGTAATATTAACTTTTTGGGATATGTCAATCCTTATATCTATATCATTTTTATTTTTCTATTCCCCATAAGAGATGATAGAATGATTTTATTGCTATCGAGCTTTTTATTGGGTATGTCAATTGATATGTTTCTAGATTCTGGTGGTGTACATGCAGCAGCTTCAGTCTTCTTAGCTTATGTCAGACCGATACTTTTAAAAACATCTTTTGGTATGTTATATGAACACCAAAGCATTAAATTTAGTAATACAGATTTAGGGAGCCTTCTCACCTACGTGACCTTTGGTACTTTAATACATCATCTTATCCTCTTTTCTCTAGAAGTTTTTAACATCTCCAACATACTTTTAATATTTAAAAAGACGTTATTCTCCAGTATTTTCACTATAATACTTTGTATCTTGATTGTAATTTTGTTTAGTCGAAATAAGAAATGAGAAAACTTTTACTCTTAACTACCGTTACTCTTGTCGGTTTAATCTTTATAGCACGTTTATTCTATTTACAGGTATATGGTGGTTATGAGTATGACGTTTTTGAAGACAGCGCCATAAAAGAAGAATATACCTATCCAAAGCGCGGCTATGTTTATGATAGAAATGGCAAACTTTTAGTGGCTAATCAGCCGTCGTATGATGTTATGGTCATCCCTAGGGATGTGGAACCTTTATCAGATGAGGAGTTAGATGAATTTTGTAGCTTATTAAAAATATCTAGAGAAGACTATGATAAAAAGTTGGAGCGCGCTCATAATTACTCTCCAAGATTGCCTTCCCCATTTGTACCACAACTTTCTAAAACAGATTATGCTGTACTTCAGGAAAAAATGTGGAAATATGTTGGGTTTTACATTCAAAAACGTTCGTTAAGGTCTTATCAAACGACTATAGGGGCCAATGTGTTAGGTGATATCGGAGAGGTCAATCGCACCATTATAAAAAAACAGCCTTATTACAGATTAGGTGATCTTATTGGTAAGCAAGGTGTTGAAAAAACCTATGAAAAAACACTTCGAGGGGTAAAAGGCATCAAATTCATCCAAAAGGACAGATTTAACAAAGACATAGGCCCGTTTAAAGAAGGGAAATGGGACACACTACCTGTACCTGGAAAAGATATCACTATAACCATAGATGCCAAACTACAAGCATATGGCGAACTTCTAATGACTAATAAGCGCGGTGGTATCGTCGCCATTGAACCTAGTTCGGGCGAAATCTTAGCCATGGTATCAGGACCATCATACAATCCCAATTTATTAGTGGGAAGGGACCGCTCGAAAAACTTCAATAAGCTCTTTAAGGACAGCATTGCAAAACCTTTATTCGATAGAGGTTTACAAGCCATGTACCCACCTGGATCACCATTTAAAACCCTGAATGCCCTTATAGCACTTCAGGAAGGTGTAGTGACTACCGAAGAACGTTTTAGTTGTGCGATGGGTTATCGTTATGGCAATAGAAAAATGGGTTGTCATGTCCATAGAAGCCCCGCAAATATGAATATTGGTATTTATGAATCTTGTAACGCCTATTTCGCAAACGTCTACAGGCGAATTATTGACAAATACGATTCACCAGCAGAGGGCATGGACAATTGGAGCAAACACATAAAAAGTTTTGGCTTGGGCAATTACCTTAACAATGATCTTTCTGTAGGCCAACCAGGAAAAGTACCTTCAGCAGGAACTTATGATAGAGGCTATGGCAAAAATAGATGGTACACCACGTTTACCATATCTAATGCTATTGGTCAAGGAGAAGTTTTGGCCACGCCTATCCAATTGGCTAATATGGCAGCTGCTATTGGCAATCGCGGTTACTTCTACACCCCGCATATTATCAAAAATATTGAAGGAGAACCTATTCCTGACCAATTTACCACCCCGAGATATACAACCATTGACAAACAACATTTTGAACCTGTCATCCAAGGTATGTTTGATGTTTACAACAAAGGTACTGCGGATATGCTTCGTGTAAAAGGTATAGACATTTGTGGTAAAACAGGTACTGCCGAAAATTTTGCCATAATTGACAGTGTAAAAACCCAGTTAACAGACCATTCGATCTTCGTAGCCTTTGCTCCAAAGGATAACCCTAAAATAGCTATAGCCGTATTTGTGGAGAACGGCTATTTTGGGAGTCGATTTGCAGGAAGAATGGCTAGCCTTATGATTGAGTATTATATCAAAGGTGAAATAACGAGAAAGGATATGGAGAATTTTGTATTACGCTACTCTCTAGAACATGAGTACCAAAAGCCTTTCTCAAACGAACCTTTTGGCATCAACCGGCAAACAACGCTCGACGCTATTGATGAAAAAGCGTTTCAAAATCTTTTAAAGCTGAAAGCCGAAATACCGAAGTCATAAATTAATGCTAAGAGAAAATCAAAGACGGTTTAAATTTGACTGGCTTACAATAATCTTGTTTTTGTTGTTAGTGGGTTTTGGATATGTTAATATCTTGTCAGCCTCCCATATTGGAGATATCACCAGCTATTTTGACACCTCACAACTTTATGGCAAGCAACTTATTTTTATAGGTCTGGCCTTTGTATTAATTATTCTTATACTTTCGTTTGAAGCCAAATTTTACGAAAGGTTTGCCAGCATTATATACTTGGTAGCCATCTTATCGTTAATCGGTTTGTTTGTTTTTGGCAAGGATGTTAATGGTGCGCGCTCTTGGTACGGTATTGGGAGTATGACCATTCAGCCCAGTGAGTTTGCCAAATTTGCCACGGCGTTGGCAGTGGCCAAATATATAAGTGATTTGCAAACCAATATGCAAACTTTGAAGGATCAAATACGTGTTGCAGCAATCATTTTTGTTCCCGCTTTGCTCATTTTACTTCAAAATGACGCCGGTAGCACTATAGTTTATTTAGCCTTTTTCTTTGTGTTTTATAGAGAAGGGCTGCAACAAGTTTATCTTATTGTTGCTTTGTCATTCATTGCTTTGGCTGTTCTCGCCTTAAAATATGGAATTTTGATTACAGCAATAGCTACGACTCTAGTTTTGGTTTCACGCTATTTTTTCAGAAAGAAGAAACGCGCTTCAATACTTCAATATGTCGTAGTTTTATTAGTAGCTCTTGGGTTCTCTTACGGTGTAAAATTGTTCTATGAGCATGGTTTAAAAGTCCATCAACAAAATAGGATTTCCATTTTTCTGAGATTAGAAAAAGATCCTGTTAAATTAGAACAAATGCGCAAAAGAGAGGCCTATAACCTCATCCAATCTGAACAAGCTATAAGCTCGGGCGGATTAACAGGCAAGGGATTTATGCAAGGTACACGAACTACTGGAAAGTTTGTTCCTGAACAAGAAACGGATTATATTTTTAGTACCGTTGGTGAAGAATGGGGATTTTTGGGCAGTAGTACAGTCGTCATTTTATTTGTGCTACTCATCATAAGAATTTTATATCTGGCCGAGGCTCAGAAGTCACAATTCAGTCGTGTATATGGTTATGGGGTCGCCTCTATCCTCTTTGTGCATTTTACCATTAATATCGGAATGGTTATGGGGTTAATACCCACAGTCGGGATTCCACTTCCATTTTTCAGTTACGGTGGTTCCGGACTTTGGGGCTTCACCATTTTACTCTTTATTTTTGTTAAGTTAGATAGCAACAAAATCAATGAGTGGTAATAAAAAAGACCGCCTTAGTTAGACGGCCTCTTTTTTCCGGAAATTTAGCTACTAATCAAAATTCGGATATGTTCTTTGTTTTAAAGGTTATTGACATGATATAAAAAAAGACACCAAGCACAGGTAAAAACAACAATAATACTAACCAGACTATTTTACTCTTAAGATTCCTCTGTGACCTAAGCACAACAATACACAGAAGTAGAATAATTAGTATGTAACAACCTATGAAAAAATTTACCAATCTTGAATCTACCAATGTCATGGTGCCTTTTTACTTTTAACTTACATTCCAAGGGTTACATAACTAACTCTATTAATATCTTTTTCCTTGGAATGTAAGTTTTGAAAACTTCCTACTGTCCTTGCCCCAAAGAGTAACCCCTTACTCCGTCGAACGTGTATAAGTTTTCTGTTTTAATCGCATCTATGCCATAATCCATAGCTGCTTGTAATACCTCTATAATTTTTCTTTTTGACAATTCTTCCCCATCTTTTGCAGAATATCTGCATCTCCAATGATCTGTACAAAAGGTTTCCTCAAAACCATTTGGCCAAACTTTAATACCTCTGTTGGTAATCATTGAAAGTTCCAGCTCATCGTTATTGAGTTGCTGCAATTTTTCCGCAAGTAGATTGGCATCATAGCCATGCCAATCCACGAATAAATCGACTCCTACAACTTTTTTATTCTTTGAAGGTTTTCTTTGATATTTAGGTAAAATCAATGGTGTACTATCTTCGAATCTTACTTCTGGTAGCTGCTTCGGCTTTTTACCTAAGTTTGCAATAACAGCTTCCGCAAATTCCTTGGTACCCACACGCTTTGTACTCATGACTGGGTCGTAAATATCATTGGTATGTACTCCATCTTCAATAGTTCTTAGCCAAGCATTCTGGATGTTCTCGGCAACATCACTCTGACCAATGTGATTGAGCATCATTACGGCACCATTTATCAAACCAGATGGGTTAGCCATATTTTTACCCGCAATGTCCGGAGCAGAACCGTGAATAGCTTCAAACATAGCACATTCTTGTCCTATATTAGCTGATCCTGCTAAACCTACTGAACCTGTAATTTGTGCTGCAATATCTGACATAACATCACCGTAAAGGTTAGGCATGACAATAACGTCAAAATCTTCAGGAGAATCTGCTAGTAGTGCAGCTCCTATATCCACGATCCAATGTTCATTGATGATTTCTGGATAACGCGAAGCCACTTCATCAAACACTTGATGAAAAAGACCATCGGTTTGCTTCATTATGTTGTCTTTGGTAAAGCAAGTGACCTTTTTTCTACCGTATTTTTTGGCGTACTCAAAAGCATAGGTCACAATTTTTTCGCAACCAGGGCGACTAATGAGTTTTAAGCATTGTACCACCTCGTCGGTTTGCTGATGCTCGATCCCAGCATATAAATCTTCTTCATTTTCTCTTATGATGACCACATCCATATCGGGATGCTTTGTGGTAACAAAAGGATGTAAACTACGGCAGGGTCTTACATTAGAGTATAAACCCAAGGTTTTTCTCATAGTTACATTTAAACTTTTATAACCACCACCTTGAGGCGTCGTTATCGGTGCTTTAAGTAAGACCTTGTTTTTTCTAATGGTTTCCCAGGCCTCATCGGATATGCCGGTAGAATTGCCGGACAAATATACTTTTTCACCAACTTCGATTTCCTCGAAGGTTATATCAGCTCCTGCTGCAGAAAGAATGTTGAGTGTAGCGTCCATGATTTCTGGACCTATACCATCGCCTTTTGCTAAAGACACTTTTATCATAATTGCATGTTAATTGATTTGCTATGCAAAGATGATACTCATTTCCCATATATTTTTATATATGTTTTTTATGATATATATAAATAATATTTATAGAAAACGTTTTCGTAGTAGGTAATATCTGAAGTTTTATTGATTTATGGCCATAAGTCGGCTCAAAAATTTTAGGAAATTTTAACTAATTAAGACTGTCTAAGCTCGCTTTTATCGTTTCAATTTTAGCTATGGCATCCGCTTCTTTTTTCTTTTCAGAAGCGACTACCTGTTCTGGAGCATTGTTGACAAAACGTTCATTCGATAGCTTTTTCTGGACAGATCTTAAAAAGCCTTCTGTATAATTCAACTCATCCGTAAGTTTTTTAATTTCAGCCTCAATATCGATACTCCCCTCCATCGGAATAAAATATTCATTTGATTTAACACGATACGTCAAGGCCCCTTCAACAGCTTCAGAAACATAGTCAAAACTATCAAGATTACCCATTTTGGTAATAACCTCGTCAAACGTTCCGCTCATATTTTCATTGTTTACTACTGAAAAACCTATAGATTCTTTAAAGGCAATATTTTTTTGCTTTCTTATATTTCTAATACCCGAAATCACCTCAGCTGCAAAATCAAATTCAGCTATTAGCTCCTCATTAATTGTGGTATATTCTGGCCAAGTTGATATAATTAAGGCCTCTTCTGATGAGCGCTCTTCAATAAATTGCCAAATCTCCTCAGTTAAGAATGGCATAAAGGGATGAAGAATCCTTAAGTTGTTCTCAAATAGCCTTATCACTTCATTGTATGTTACTTTATCTATTGGCTTTTGATAGGCAGGTTTTACAATTTCTAACAACCATGAAGCAAAATCATCCCAAATCAGCTTATATGTAGCCATAAGTGCGTCACTTAGGCGATACTTACTAAAATGATCTTCTATCTCTGCCATGGTTTTCTGAAACTTAGATTCGAACCATTCAATAGCTATTTTACTAGAGTTAGGTTGCGGTATCGTATCATCTATATTCCAGCCTTTGACCAATCTGAAGGCATTCCATATTTTATTGGCAAATTGCTTTCCTTGTTGGCATAGCGCCTCATCAAACATCAAATCGTTCCCTGCTGCCGAACTTAAAAGCAATCCAACCCTAACTCCGTCCGCTCCATATTCTTCAATCAGTTTAAGAGCATCTGGAGAGTTCCCCAACTGCTTACTCATTTTGCGACGTTGCTTATCCCTTACCAATCCCGTTAAATACACATTTTCGAAAGGACGCTCGTCTCTATATTCATAGCCTGCAATAATCATACGCGCTACCCAAAAGAAGAGAATATCGGGACCTGTCACCAAATCATTAGTGGGGTAGTAATAGGCAACTTCTTTATTTTCTGGGTGTCGTATGCCATCAAAAACAGTCATGGGCCATAACCAAGAACTAAACCAAGTGTCAACGACATCCGAATCTTGTCTTAAATCTGAAGTTTGAAGTTCTGGATTTGCCGTTTCCTCTTTAGCTAATTCAAGGGCTGCTTCCAAAGTTTCTGCCACCACAAAATCTTCTTTCCCATCGCCGTAGTAATAAGCAGGTATTTGCTGCCCCCAAAGTAGTTGGCGCGATATATTCCAATCGCGAATGTTCTCCATCCAATGCCTATAGGTATTTTCAAATTTCTTAGGAAACAATTTTACTTCATCCGTCTTGAGAACCGCATCTATTGCAGGTTTAGCCAAATCTTCCATCTTCAAAAACCACTGGTCACTTAACCTGGGTTCAATAATGGCTTTTGTACGCTCAGAAATACCGACACGATTGGTATAATCTTCAATTTTATCTATTTGTCCTAAGGTCTCCAACTCTTTTACAATAGCCTTGCGCACCACAAAACGATCCTGCCCTTCATAATGTAAACCGTAACTATTTAGTGTAGCATCTTCATTAAAAATATCAATAACTTCAAGATCGTGCTTATCCCCCAAAACCTTATCATTTTCATCATGGGCCGGTGTTACCTTTAAACAACCTGTACCAAACTCCACATCTACATAGTCGTCTTCAATAATCGGAATGACGCGATTACAAATGGGGACGATGGCTTTTTTACCTTTTAAACTTTGATGTCTTGGATCCTCAGGATTGATACAAATCGCTGTATCTCCGAGAATCGTCTCAGGACGTGTTGTCGCAATGGTTAAGGTAGTATCAGACCCTTCAATTTTGTAATTGACATAATAAAGTTTACCCTGTTTTTCAATGTACTCTACTTCTTCGTCAGATAGTGTCGTCTTAGCTTCAGGGTCCCAGTTTACCATCCGGTATCCGCGATAGATCAGGCCTTTGTTATATAAATCGACAAAGACCTTAATAACGGCCTCCGACATGTCGTCATCCATAGTAAACTTTGTACGCTCCCAATCGCAAGAACAGCCCAACTTTTTAAGCTGCTCTAAAATAACACCGCCATATTCCTCTTTCCATTCCCAGGCATGCTCTAAAAACTCCTCACGAGTTAGATCGTTTTTATCGATGCCTTCCGCCTTTAATTTGGCGACTACTTTGGCCTCAGTGGCGATAGAAGCATGATCCGTTCCAGGTACCCAACATGCATTTTTCCCTAATAGCCTCGCGCGTCGTATCAACACATCTTGAATGGTATTATTTAGCATATGCCCCATGTGAAGTACACCCGTTACATTTGGAGGAGGAATGACTATGGTATAGGCTTCTCTTTCGTCTGGTGTGGAGTGAAAATAATTGTGCTCCATCCAGTAGTCATACCACTTTTTCTCAACTGACAAGGCGTTATATTTAGACGGGATTTCCATATTTTGGTATCGTTTTTGCTAAGTAACTGACAAAAGTACTTATATTTCTTTTTTTGAAAAATTATTAGGTGGTTATTATAGATTAAAAACACCAAATACTGTTAAATGCTATGTAATACATCTAATTAATTTTGAGGAGAATAAAAAAGTAAGTAGTTTTGAGACTATCAATAAAAAACTAAAATGATGAAAAATTTAATAGCTATCTTATTTATAGGTTTGGTCAGTTTAGGATCTTTTGCCCAAGAAAAGAAAGTAGCCAAAATAGAGTTCAAGACCACTGTTATTGATTACGGAACCATAGAAAAAGGATCTGATGGAGTAAGAACGTTCGAATTTACAAATACGGGTAATGCTCCCTTGGTCATATCTAATGTAAAATCAACTTGTGGATGCACAGTACCAAAAAAACCTAAAAAACCGATTATGCCTGGTAAAACTGGAGAAATCGAAGTTAAATACGATACAAATCGTGTTAACCCCATTAGAAAAACAATCACTGTTTTTTCTAATGCTGAAACGCCTACAGTAGCCCTTAAAATAAAAGGATTAGTCGTAGACCCTAATAAAACTAGTGTCTTAGAAAAGAAAGAAAAAAGTATGATAGAGCAATAAATATCATGTACTTTTAAAGTATTTTAATGAGCCCTCAATTTGAGGGCTCATTTTTTGTAAAAGCCGTATCTAGTTTGAATTTAAATGTCATTGTTTCACCATTACGCTCCACCTTTAGTTTAATATTTTTCCCGGTTCGACCGTGAAAAACAGCGTTGACCTCGGGCAACTTATAATCGTAGACCTCCTTTCCATTAACACTTATCAAAATATCACCTACCCTCAACCCCGCAGCAAAAGCGTTGGATGATTCCCTTAATTCAACGATTTCGTATATCGGTTTTAAAGCAATCCTATAATCTACGGAAAGATCTATTTGTACAGCACTATTAGTTCCGCTATAATTAGAATACTTACTCGAGGAAGGTAATCTAATTTTCTCCCTTACAAACCGCGTACCATTGAACTCCAAAACGATACCGCTATTGTTATAGGTAAAGGCATGCTTGAATAAACTATTCTTTTTAAGGTGTAATTCCTGATTGCTATAGTCAAAAAATAAATTAAATCGCTTTAATATATCACCTCCTAAACTCCCATTTCTTTCCTTGTAGACTCTTGTCAAATCAATCGAGAGGGTATCTGGATAGGCCACATTAACATGATCTAGATTAAAATCATTCAATTTAAAGGTTTTAACTTTAGACCTTTTGCCATAAACCGACCCACTAAGCCCCTTACCTAAATAATCCATAAAGAACATATCTTTATTGGGCTTAAGACCCTCCTCATTTTCAAATAGCCACAAGGCGTCGCTACTACCCGTATCTATAAGAAGTTTAACGGGTTTCTCATCATCATTAATTATAACCTCTGCATCTATGTAAGGCTTTTTGCGATAAATCTCTATAGGTACCTTGCGCCATTTCTTCGACGTTTTGGGTTTAAACGTTTTTGGGTGATGAAGCCTTATATATTTAGAGTTGTAATTAATCTCTACTATAAAATCCTTAAAAACATCGTAACCAATAATGCCATGAACCAAAACACCGAGTCTTGGTGTAAAATCAATGGAGCTATCAAAAACCACATAAAGGTCCATGTTTTGCCCAGTCACATCACCAATTCTAAATTTATTGCCACTAGACTTTAGTGCTTCCAATTTGCCATCACCACCTAGGCCATGCAAATAAAAGGTTTTCGTATTTTTTAAGCTCAATGAATCATTTTCAGTTAACTTAAACAGGATCGGCTTACTAACCCCAGTATCTAAAACGAAGGATAAGGTAACCCCATTGATCTCTACAGGAATAAGAATGAGATTACTGACAAATTCAAAGTTAATTTTTTTACTGACATCATTCTTAAGGAAGAAATTACCCTGAGCATTTGATAGCCAAATGTTTAAGCTCAAAAAAAGCAAGAGTATGTACTTAAAAAGTAGTTTCAAATTTGATTGATTTAATAATCAAGTTACAAATCTTTGCGGTATGTGGTATTTTAAACATCATTTTTTACATAAACTTTAAGAAATTTCAGAAATTTGCATTCTAAACATTACAACGATGCCAAAAATTTCAAAAAAGGGTATTGCTATGCCTGAATCGCCTATAAGGAAATTGGTACCTTTTGCCGAAGAAGCTCACAAACAAGGAAAAACCGTTTATTATCTCAACATAGGTCAACCGGATATAAAAACCCCACCTCTAGCCTTAGAGGCCATTAAAACAAGTACCCTAGATGTTTTGGCCTATTCACGGTCTGAAGGATCTGAAGCATACAGAAAGAAAATTGCAAAATATTACGACCGCAATTCTATTGATGTCTCGCATAACGATATTATAGTAACTACAGGAGGTAGCGAAGCCTTACTGTTTGCCTTCGGTAGTATTATGGATCAAAATGATGAAATTATTATCCCAGAGCCTTTTTATGCCAATTACAATGGCTTTTCAACGGCCTCAGGCATCAATGTTGTTCCTGTGATATCTAAGATTGAAAACAATTTTGCACTACCGCCAATCGAGGAATTCGAAAAATTAATTACCTCAAAAACCAAAGCTATTCTCATTTGTAATCCTGGAAACCCAACGGGCTATTTATATTCAAAAGAGGAAATCAAAAAACTAGCGGCAATAGTCAAAAAACACGATTTGTTTTTGATTGCAGACGAGGTCTATAGAGAATTTGTCTATGATGGTATTTCGCACTACTCCATTCTCGAAGAACCTGGCTTAGAGCAACATGCTATTGTTATCGATTCGGTGTCGAAACGCTATAGTATGTGTGGAGCGCGAATAGGCTATTTGGTTTCAAAAAATAAAGATGTTATAAGTACGGCCTTAAAATTTGCTCAAGCTCGGCTAAGTCCACCAACATTAGCTCAAATTGCTAGTGAGGCAGCTTTAGATACGCCGCAGAGTTATTTTGATGATGTTAAGGAGGAATATGTGAAACGCAGAAATACACTTATTGAAGGCTTAGAGCGTATCCCTGGTGTAAAAGTAGCCAAACCCAATGGTGCTTTCTATTGTATTGCCGAATTACCAGTAAAAAATTCAGATGATTTTGCTAAGTGGCTATTAGAATCGTTCGATTATGAAAATAGTACGGTAATGGTGGCTCCAGCTGCAGGTTTCTACTCCACGCCAGGTGTTGGTTTAAACCAGATTAGAATTGCATATGTTTTAAACGAAGATCGTTTAAAAACCGCTGTGAAAATACTAACAGAAGCTCTAAAAGTTTACAAGGACTAAATGACCCTGAGAAAAAATGTTTCATTAAAATCGTACAACACCTTTGGTATTGATGTCAAAGCACATTTGTTTTGCGATATCTCTACGATAGAAGCGCTGAAGTATCACTTGGCAGCACAGCACGGTAACCCTTTGTTTATTCTTGGTGGTGGAAGCAATATGCTTCTTACTAAAGATATTGAAGCCCTAGTATTTCATATCAATCTTAAAGGCATTGAAATTATCAGTGAAACCGACGATAAGGTCATTGTGAAAGCTATGGCCGGCGAGAATTGGCATGAATTTGTACTTTGGTGCCTAAAGCACAATTATGCCGGTATTGAAAACCTCTCATTGATTCCAGGCAATGTCGGAACTGCCCCTATTCAAAACATTGGAGCCTATGGTGTAGAACTTAAAGACGTTTTTTTGAGTTGCGATGCTGTCGATATCCAAAACCAAGATACAAGAACATTTACTAAGGCAGACTGTAAATTTGGGTATAGAGATTCTGTGTTTAAACAGGAATTAAAAGGACAATATATCATTACAAGTGTTACCCTCGAGCTCGAAAAAACGAATCACAAACTACATATGGATTATGGTGCTATAAAGCAGCAATTGAACGATTCTGGTATTGTTAAACCGACTATTAAAGACATATCAGACGCCGTTATTGCCATAAGACAAAGTAAACTACCAGATCCAAAAAAAATCGGTAATAGTGGTAGTTTTTTCAAAAATCCGGTAATTAGTATAGATCAATTCAAAAAATTACAGAACAGTTTCCCTCAAGTGCCATCTTATAAAGTTTCTGAGGAGATGATAAAAGTACCGGCAGGTTGGCTCATTGAAAAAGCTGGTTTTAAAGGCAAACGCTTTAATGACTATGGGGTACACAATAAACAGGCCTTGGTTTTGGTTAATTATGGCGACGCCAATGGAAGCGATATTCATGAATTGGCACTGTTAATCCAAAAAACCATAAAACGAATCTTTGATATTACTATTGAAACAGAAGTGAATATCATATAAAATTAAGCCTGCAACTTGTATTTGAGTATATTTACATCTATAAACCCGCAATCGAATCATAGACCAATCAACCAAACGATTTTAAAACTTTGAGCATTACTTCAACAGAACAAAAAATAATCGATTTACTTGAAAAAGGTGATAAGCGCGCTTTAAATCTTCTTTACGAACACTATTCGAGCAGTCTTTATGGTGTGATTTTAAAAATTACCATAAATGAAGAAATAGCCGAAGATGCCTTACAGGAGACCTTTATAAAGGTATGGAAGAATGCGCACAAATATGATTCTACTAAGGCTAAATTATTTACATGGTTGTTTAGAATAGCACGTAATACAGCCATAGATAAATTACGAAGTTTTAATAATCGTTTTCAGAAAGAAGTCCAAATCGACACTTCTAACGTATATATCTTACCGTCGAGCAATTTAAACCAAGATGTTTTGGATATTAAAGAACATGTTGGGCGGTTAGAAGAAAAGTACCAGATTGTTCTCGATGCCTTGTTTTTTCAGGGTATGACGCAACAAGAGGCCAGTGATGAGTTAGACATCCCTCTGGGTACTATAAAGTCGAGATTAAAAATAGGATTACGAGAACTTAAAAAAGTTTATAATCCATAAAGCCATTGATATGGAAACAAAATTACATAGCTTTTTAAATTCTAACCTACTTAACAAATATCTAGTAGGTGAAACTTCCTATGAAGAAACTAAGGAAGTAGAATTTTTTATCAATAATTATCCTGAGGCCGCAGAGGCTTATGAAAAACTTCAGAGTAATTTAGAATTGATTGCCAAGGCAGGCGCGGTTGATGTCCCTAATCATATATTAGGAAATATTTTAGATGCCTTAGAAGATACTAACGACACCAAGGTTATTCAATTAGTACAAAACAGAAAGACGCCTTGGTATAGTATTGCGGCTACTGCTGCTGCCGTATTATTTGCGGCGACGACATTTTTCTTATATCAAAAAAATCAAGGTTTGATCGATGAAAACAACGTCGTGGTTGAAGAGATTTATGACTTAAGAAGCGATATCGAAAAGAATAATACAATGCTAACGGAGTTATCTATCGAACTGAATAAATTGAACAATCCCGATGCCAGAAAATACATTATTAATGGTAATGAACGCGCTAAGGATTTAAAAACCGTCGCTTATATCAATCCTGTTGAAAAAACATCCATGATCGATGTGGTTACATTACCACAATTACCCGAAGATGAACACTATCAGATTTGGGCCGAATTACAAGATAGAATGGTTAAGTTGGGTATTCTTGACAAATCCGACCGTAAGCTCAAGCCTATTCCATATATGGAAGATGCTCTGGCCTTGAGTATTAAGATCGGTAAAAATGGGGACGCTCCTAATGAGAATAATACTGAAGTTGCTGAGATCTCTTTAAAAGAAGAATAATTGAACCTTTGATATAAATCAAAATAGGCACTCTTAGAAGTGCCTATTTTTTTGCTCTAATTTAATTAACGCTATTCTTTTTCAAAAAAGGCTTTGTGTATCACCCCACCTAAAATGGCGCCCGCAATTGGGGCCACCCAAAATAACCATACTTGTGACATGTAATTGCCATCAGCAAATATAGCTTGGCTCAAAGATCTCGCAGGGTTAACGGACGTATTCGTAATCGGAATACTGATAAGATGGATTAAAGTCAATGCCAAACCTATGGCAATAGGAGCAAAACCTTTAGGTGCTCTGGCATTAGTGCTTCCCAAAATGACCAATAAGAAAAAGGCTGTTAATACAATTTCGGCGACAAGAGCTGACATCATACTATAGCCTTCAGGGGAAAGCTCAGCATAACCATTGGCCGCAAAACCTCCTACAGTTTCAAATTCAGGTTTACCCGAAACAATGAGATACAATACTCCAGCAGCTGCAATAGCTCCAATAACCTGTACCAAGATATAACCAATTAAATCCTTAGCTTCAAATTTTCCACCAGCCCAAAGGCCTAAGGACACCGCGGGATTAAAATGAGCACCAGAAATATGTCCAACAGCATAAGCCATGGTCAATACAGTTAAACCAAAGGCCAATGATACGCCTACAAAACCAATACCTAATTCTGGAATTCCAGCAGCAAATATAGCGCTACCACAACCCCCAAATACAAGCCAAAACGTTCCGAAAAATTCAGCAAATAATTTTTTCATAATTAATAATTTATGAGTTAGTTAATACATATTTATTAGTCATGTGACACAAGAATTACGGATTAAGTCACAAGCCGATAAGGGGGAGAAATAAATGTAAAAGCATTATCTTTGCATTAAATTTAATAATTAAATATGAAATTACTACTGCTTACCCTTGGTATGTTAGCACTAGCTATCGCAGGAATAGCCATAAAACTTTGGGCAAAAAAAGATGGAGAATTTGCTGGCACCTGTGCTAGCCAAAATCCAATGCTCAATAGAGAGGGAGAAGCTTGTGGTTTTTGTGGAAAAACTCCGGACCAATTTAAAGACTGCAAAGAACCTCAACATTCATAGGTTTTAATGAGCTTTACAACAATACTCTTTTTTCTTTTTGCAGTCATTGTTGGTATACAGATCATTTATTATCTCACTTTCTTTTTTTCGTTTTCCATTAGCTCAGAAGATATACGGCTAAAAAAGCATACACCTATATCCGTTATTATATGTGCTAAGAATGAGGCCAAAAATTTAGAAAAAAACCTTCCTTCAATCTTAGAACAAGAGTATTCAAACTTTGAAGTCGTATTGATCAACGATGGCTCATCAGATCATACGCTGGAAGTCATGAAACGGTTTGAAGCTGAAAATGACATCGTTAAAATCGTCGATGTAAAAACTAATGAAACATTTTGGGGAAATAAAAAATATGCCCTAACGCTAGGCATCAAGGTATCTAAGAACGATTTTTTAGTCTTTACAGATGCCGATTGCATACCAAACTCCAAAAAGTGGTTAGCGCATTTAAGCAGTAAATTCAGCAGCAAAAAGAGCATTGTTTTGGGCTATGGTGCCCATGCTAAAAAACGATTGTCTTTTTTAAATCAATTGATACGTTTTGAAACCGTACTCACTGCTTTACAATACTTCTCATATGCCAAATTGGGCTTTCCTTACATGGGGGTAGGCCGAAATATGGCATATCGCAAAGAGCTCTTTTTCAACAATAACGGTTTTAATGGACATATGGCACTAAAATCGGGAGACGATGATCTCTTTATAAATGAAGTCGCCAACCATTCCAATACAGAGATTTGTGTTTCTAAAGAGAGTTTTACCATTTCAGAACCGAAAACTTCATTTAAAGATTGGATTTTACAAAAGCGCCGACATATTAGTACGGCTAAATATTATAAGACCAAGCATCAATTAGTATTAGGTTTGTTTTATTTGTCGCAATTGTTATTTTGGGTTTTAGGTATTATACTACTTTCTCTAAGCTATGATTGGTTATGGGTTGTACTACTTTTTGCGTTGCGTTTTGTTGTACAATTACTGAGTTTTGGGTTTACGGCTAGAAAGCTCGACGACGTTAACCTTATCTTTTTGGCGCCTCTTCTAGAATTATTTTTAATTAGTACGCAATTAAGTATCTTTATTGCTAATCTAATATCCACACCAAAGCATTGGAAATAAAAGACGTCATTAACAAAGCCAAACAAAATGATCAATTTGCGTTCAATGTTCTCTTAGATACATTTTGGAATGATGTGTATACCTTTCAATTAAAACGCACACAAAATGAAAATGATGCCGAGGATATTACGATTCAAACCTTTTCTAAAGCTTTTGACAAAATTAGTACCTACAACGACGATTTTAAGTTTAAAACTTGGCTCATCGCTATTTCCAAGAATATTCATATCGATTTAGTTAGAAAGCAAAAAAAGACCATCCGAAATACCTCAAAGGACAATGAAGAGCATTATTTAGAGATTATTGACGACTCCCCTACACCAGAGGACAAAATTATTACAGAACAGAATCTTGCCAAACTACTGAGAGATATAAAAAAACTGAAGCCTCATTACCAAGAAGTCATTAACCTAAGGTATTTCCAAGAACTAAGTTATAAGGAAATATCCGAAGAGCTAAAAGAACCCATTAATAATATCAAAGTGAAATTATTAAGGGCCAAAAAACTATTAGCCGCTATTATCACAAAAGCATAATGTTTTCTCAACTAAAAAAATTAGGCCCAGGCTTATTATTCGCTGGTGCAGCAATCGGAGTATCGCATTTGGTTCAGTCTACAAGAGCAGGAGCGGATTTTGGATTGGGCTTACTATGGGCACTACTATTGGTAAATTTATTTAAATATCCTTTTTTTCAATATGGACCAAGGTATGCATCAGCTACAGGCGAGAGTTTATTGGAGGGTTACCACAAATTAGGCAAAGGTATCTTAATCGCTTACTTTATTTTGACCTTTGCGACTATGTTTACCATCCAAACTGCAGTAACTATCGTAACTGCCGGTTTGGCCAATTCGCTTTTTGGAGACATTAGTATTTTGAATTTTGGTATCGAAAGTATCAGCAGTGTTGAAATATGGACCATTTTAATACTTTGTGTTTGCTTGTTTATCTTATTCCTTGGGAAATATAGCACTTTGGACAAGTTGATAAAGGTCATCATTATCACATTGACCATTAGTACTTTAATGGCCGTAATTTTTGCGTTTGCAGAATTTGACACTCCCATTGGATTTACGCAAATATGGCCTGAGAATAAGGAAGCCATCATATTCCTAATTGCCTTTATGGGTTGGATGCCCGCTCCTCTTGACATTTCGGTATGGCATTCTATTTGGGCTATAGAAAAGAAAAAAGATGAGGCTTCATTTTCCCCGAAAAGTGCATTGCTCGACTTTAACATTGGCTATCTGGGAGCCATCGTTTTGGGCATTGCTTTTGTCTGTCTTGGGTATTTTGTTATGTTTAATACAGGAGAATCATTTAGTGACAAAGCCTCTGAATTTTCGAATCAGTTGATAGACTTATATACCAAGAGTTTAGGTCAATGGGCGTATATTATTATAGGAATTGCCGCTTTCACAACCATGTTTAGCACTACAATAACTACATTAGATGCCTCGCCCAGAGCCATGTCTAGAACCTTAGAAATACTTCAAAATAAAAGCTTTAAAAAAGGGTATCTGTTATGGGTCTTGATCTTGGCATTTGGTACCATTCTCATCTTTTTTGCTTTTGTATCGAAAATGGGCTTATTGATAAAAATAGCTACAATTCTATCTTTTGTTACGGCTCCTTTCTATGCAATTATCAACTACAGATTAATGTCTAGCAAGCACACTCCTAAAGCATGGAGACCGAATTTAATACTACATATTTTATCATGGGCTGGTATACTTTTCTTGATAGGTTTTAGTGTTTGGTATCTCAGCATTCTCTGAAAATTTTTAATTAATTACTTCGTATCTTTGCTTACTGAAATTGAAAATGCATGGAAACGAAAGTTGCTTCAAATATTTTACCGGAACGTAAACCAAAATGGTTACGCGTTAAGTTACCAACAGGCAAAAAATACACAGAACTCAGAAGTCTTGTTGACAAATATAAGCTGAATACCATTTGCACCTCTGGAAGTTGCCCTAATATGGGGGAATGCTGGGGAGAAGGTACTGCTACATTTATGATTTTGGGTAATATTTGCACGCGTTCCTGCGGGTTTTGCGGCGTTAAAACAGGACGACCAGAAACTGTGGATTGGGACGAGCCAGAAAAAGTAGCGCGATCGATAAAGCTCATGCAAATAAAACATGCCGTTTTAACTAGTGTAGATAGAGACGACCTTAAGGATATGGGAAGTATTATGTGGGCCGAAACTGTGAAAGCCGTTCGCAGAATGAATCCTGAAACAACACTCGAAACTTTAATCCCCGATTTTCAAGGTGTGGAAAAGCATATCGATAGAATTATTGACGTAGCACCAGAAGTGGTATCCCACAATATTGAAACGGTTAGGCGCTTAACGCGAGAAGTTAGAATCCAAGCTAAATATGATCGTAGTATGGGCGTTTTAAAATATCTTAAGCAACAAGGACAGCGAAGAACAAAGTCTGGAATTATGCTGGGGTTGGGTGAAGCGCGAGAAGAAGTTATTGCTACGCTTCATGACCTTAGGGACAATGATGTAGATGTAGTAACCATCGGTCAATACCTCCAGCCGAGTAAGAAGCACTTGCCTGTAAAACGCTTTATTAACCCTGATGAGTTCAAGGAATATAAAGCCATAGGTTTAGAACTTGGTTTTAGACATGTGGAAAGTAGTGCTCTCGTGAGATCGTCCTACAAAGCGCAAAAACATATTGATTAATGATTAAGGTTGCCATAAATGGATTTGGTAGAATTGGTCGCCGTATTTTTAGATTAGCGCTTCAACATCCTCAAATAAAGATAGTCGCCATAAATGATTTAGCAGACACTAAAACGCTAAGCCATTTATTAAAATACGATAGTATTCATGGTGTTCTTAATGATAGTGTCTCTTTTGACGAACAACATATTATCGTAAATAATGAGGCCATTCCCTTATTTAATCAACAGCATCCCAAAGCTATTAACTGGAAGGTGGCGGCACCCGATTTTGTGGTTGAGGCAACTGGTAAATTCAAAACCAGACAAGAACTTCGGCACCATATAGATAACGGAGCCAAGCAGGTTATTTTATCAGTTCCAGCAATAGAAGAAAGTATAAAAACCATTGTGTTCGGTGTTAATGAAGCTATTATTGAAGGTTCAGAAGATATCATATCCAATGCATCATGTACGACCAATAATGCGGCTCCAATGATGGCTCTAATTAAAGCCCATTTTGGTATTGAGCAGGCCTATATTACTACAGTCCATTCTTACACTACCGATCAAAGCTTGCACGACCAACCCCATCGCGATTTAAGACGTGCCAGGGCGGCAGGTCAGTCTATAGTGCCAACTACGACTGGTGCAGCAAAGGCATTAACTAAGATTTTTCCGGATCTATCTGAAGTCATTGGAGGTTGCGGCATAAGAGTTCCTGTGGCTAATGGTTCATTAACAGATATAACGATCAATGTAAAGCGGAACACAACGATTGAAGAAGTCAATAAGGTCTTTAAAACTGCGGCAGAGTCCTATTTAAAGGGGATTTTGGAATATACCGAAGCGCCGATTGTTTCTATTGATATCGTCGGGAATTCACATTCCTGTATTTTCGATGCTCAAATGACTTCTGTTATAGGAAACATGCTGAAAATAGTAGGCTGGTACGATAATGAGACAGGATATAGCTCAAGAATTCTAGATTTAATTTGCAATTTATCGGATAAAAAAGCACTTTTGTCGAATAAATAATTATATTTGTTTTATAAAGTGAGCTGAAATGTCCCGAATCAAATATTACATATTTGTCTTTTTAGCCTGTTTTTGTGGTCTTATTTTCTCCCAACAAGATGGAATTGAAGATACGGACATGCTAACCATGCGATTACAAGAACGTATTAATCAGGCTAAATTAGAAAGTGACCGCGGAGATTATTACAATGCATTAGGAAATCTAGACAAGGCGCTGAATATCGCCGAAAAAATCGACGATAAAAAGAACCAAGGTGTCATTCATACTAAGATTGCCAAAGTGAGATACTTGGTTGGCGAAACAGACAAAGCTTATGTATCGCTTAATACTGCCATTCAACTCCAGCGCGAAAATGATGATTACGCCAATCTTGCAATTAGTTATAATATTCAAGGTGTTATTTACAGTACAAAAGCACAATATGAAGATGCTTTAGAATATTATAATTCAGCGAAAAATCTCTTTGAACAGGAGAACTTAGAAGAATATATATCGGAAGTGACCCTGAATGAGGCAAAAGCCTATATCGCCTTAAAGCGCTATGAGGAAGCTAAAGCCCAATTAGAAAAGACCATTATTATATCCAAAAAGTATGAGCAAAGACGTCGTCTAAGCAGCGCATTAATACAGACAGGTAAAGTATCGAGTGCACTTAATAGTGATGACTTGGCTTTATCACAAGTCGAAGAGGGCCTTTCTATTGCAAAAGCCTACAACATTTCAGAAAATATAAATGAGGCCTACCTTACATTAAGCGATATTCATAAAGCACGTGGTGACTACAAGAATTCTTACGAGTATATAAAGCGACATATAAAATTATCCGACTCGATACTAGATGTTAAACGTGAGAATTTGGCTCCGGGTATTACGAGTCAATCGATAAGTAAATATAAAGATGCTCAAAATGCACAGCTAAAGGAGCAGATAGAAGAAGTAAGTGCCGAAAGCAATTTTACAAGAATTACAACCATTTTGAGTATTGCCCTCATTACTATCTTATCGCTTTTGACCTTGTCGTTGTATAAAAACAATAACATAAGGTTAAAGACCAACAATATGCTCCACAAGAAAAATGACGAGCTTATTGTTGCCAAAGAAAAGGCCGAGTTAGCCTCTAAAACCAAAGCCAACTTCTTGTCAACTGTAACCCATGAGCTCCGCACACCATTATATGCGGTCACTGGGCTTACAAACATGCTATTAGACGAAAAGCCCAAAGAACATCAGATTCCCCATTTGAAATCCCTGAAGTTCTCTGGTGATTATTTGTTGACTTTTATTAACGATATTCTCCAAATCAATAAGATCGAAGCTAATAAGGTTGAACTCGATCCAGAAACATTCAACCTCAAAAACAAAATTGAGAATGTAATGTCTGCACTTTCCAATTCTGCAAAGGACAACGGTACAGATTTACATTTCGACTATGAAGACGGGTTACCAGAAACTTTTAATGGTGACCAATTAAAGATTTCCCAAATCTTAATTAATCTACTTGGAAATGCTATTAAGTTCACAAAAGATGGTGACATCTGGGTGAGAGTGCACAAGATTAACCAAAAGAATGATAAGTACAGACTGCGCTTTGAAATTGAGGACAATGGCATAGGTATTACAAAAGAAAAACAAGATGAGATGTTTGAGAGTTTCTCTCAAGGCTCTGTACAAATTAATCGTAAGTATGGTGGTACTGGTCTTGGTTTATCTATTGTAAAAGGACTTATCAAAATTTTAAAAGGAAAAATCTATTTGAAGAGTGAGCTCGGTAAAGGCACAACCTTCTTCTTTGAAATTCCTTTAGAAAAAGTTGAAAAAGTCGTCGAAAAGCCAAAAGTAGAAGAACCTAAAACCCCTCATAAAATGGAAGATTTGGATTTAAGTAAGGTTAAAATTCTAGTCGTAGAGGACAACAAGATCAATCAGATGATTACCAAAAAAATCCTCAATAAAATGGGACTTTATTGCGATGTTGTCGATAATGGTGAAGCCGCAGTAGAACAGGTAAAGTCTACCGTCTACAATGTGGTATTAATGGATATTCACATGCCAGGTATCAGTGGCCTAGAAGCCACTAAAATTATCAGAACTTTTGATAAAGACTTGGTTATTTTTGCATTGACGGCAGTAACTCTAGAAGATAAAATGCACGAGTTCGGTGAAGCTGGGTTTAACGACATTATCTCTAAACCGTTTAAACAAGAAGACTTTGAAGGTAAGCTATACGATGTGCTTTCGGGTAAGGAAGTTGTTTCAAGTTTCTTTTAATTGACAAACCTATTTATTGCATCTTCAAAATCATTAGGCTTATCAACAACGACCTCTATAGGAAGGTAATACAAATTAGGCTCTAAAACTTCATTAACGGACAACCTTACATAATCCTTTTCGGTTGTAATTATCAATCCTTTTTCAGACAGTAGCTCTATGTCACCGGGCTTAAAACTATAATGATCAGGATACTCGATATGGTCAAATTTTAATTGTTTTTCTTCTAAAAACTTAACCAGCGGTGCGGCATTAGCAATACCTGTGACCAATGTGAACTTGGGTAAAGTGTCTATAGCTAATTCCCCTTGTTTAGATACAATAGTTCTACCGTAGTCAATATGACTAAAAAATAACTTTTGCTCTGGCCTCACTCTTAACTTAGAAGCTATCTTCACTTTTTCGGCCTTAGACATATGTGTTGGGCATTTAGTCACAATAATAATATCAGAACGTTTAGCGCCAGATCTTGGTTCTCTTAAATTCCCAGTAGGTAGAACAATATCATTGGTGTAAAGGTTGTAGTAAGCGGTCAATAAAATATTTAATCCAGCCCTCACCCTTCTGTGTTGGTAGGCGTCATCTAATAAAATGACCTCGGGCGCATCCTCTAAAGACAGCAGTGCCTCTATACCATCTTGCCTATTGCCGTCAACAGCAACTTTTATGTCTTTAAACTTTCTAAAAAACTGGTAGGGTTCATCACCAATAGTGTCGGCAGTTGCATCATCATCTGCCAAAATGAAACCTTCAGTAATGCGCTTATAACCTCGGCTTAAGGTTGCCACCGCTTTTTCATTCTTCAACAACCGAATTAAATACTCGATCATAGGTGTCTTTCCTGTACCACCTGTACTAAGATTACCAACACAAATGATGGGAATTTCATATGACCTTGAAGACATAATGCCTTTGTCATATAGCCAATTGCGTATCCAGGTTACTAGAAAGTAAATAGGCACTATGGGAAACAATATGATGCGGATCAACTTCACGAGCACTAAAATATATTATTTTTGAAAACAAATATCTATATATGACCGTACAAGATGTAATTAATCAACTACACGACCTAGCACCATTAGCATATGCTGAAGATTTTGATAATGTTGGACTTTTGGTGGGGGATAAAAATCAAGAGGTATCAGGAGTATTGGTAACACTAGATACTTTGGAATCTGTTGTAGATGAAGCTATTGAAAATAACTGCAATCTTATCGTTAGCTTCCACCCTATTATTTTTAAAGGCTTAAAAAAACTCACCGGAAAAAGCTATGTAGAACGTGTCGTGATAAAAGCCATTCAGCATCATATTGCCATCTTCTCCATTCATACGGCTCTTGATAATGCCTTAGAAGGGGTGAATTCTATTATTTGTGATCAACTAGGATTGAAAAACAAAAAAATTCTAATTCCACAGCCCGGCACCATAAAAAAGCTCCAAACCTATATTCCCAAAAACCATGCGGAAGTGTTAAGGGCCTCCTTATTTGAGGCTGGCGCAGGCCATATAGGCAATTATGATTCTTGTAGTTTTAACACGGATGGCGAAGGTACGTATAGGGGGAATGAAGATGCTAAGCCTTCCATCGGTAAAATAGGAACACTACATACCGAAAATGAGACTTCGGTTTCTGTGGTCTTTAATAAACATCTAGAGTCTCAAGTTGTAAAAGCTTTATTTAAAGCACATCCCTATGAGGAAATTGCTTATGAAATAAGTACTTTAGACAATACCAATCCCTATATTGGTATGGGGATGATTGGTGAGCTTACACAACCTATGGAGGCACAAAAGTGTCTAGAATATATTAAGGTAAAAATGAATACACCTTGTATCAGACATTCAAAACTATTAGAAAGACCTATAAAAAAAATAGCCGTTCTCGGTGGTTCAGGGAGTTTTGCCATTGGAGCAGCAAAGGCTTCAGGCGCAGATCTTTTAGTGACTGCGGACCTTAAATACCATGACTTTTTTAGTGCCGAAAGTGCTATTGTATTAGCAGATATTGGGCACTATGAAAGTGAACAGTTCACAAAATCATTTTTAGTGGACTATCTCTCGAAAAAAATTACTAATTTTGCAATCATTTTATCAAAGACAAATACAAATCCGGTAAAGTATTTATAATTATGGCCAAAAAAGCTGAAGCTACTGTAGAAGAACGTTTAAGAGCGCTTTACGATTTACAGTTAATTGACTCTAGAGTAGATGAAATTAGAAATGTTAGAGGAGAACTTCCTTTAGAAGTTAGAGATTTAGAGGATGAAGTTGAAGGACTTAATAAGCGATTAGAGAAATTAAATGATAGCCTGGCAGTTATTGATGAAGAAATCAAAGGCAAAAAGAACTTAATTGAAGAGGCTAAAGCTTTAATAAAAAAATACAGCGAACAACAAAATAATGTTAGAAATAACAGAGAATACAATTCTTTGACGAAAGAGATTGAGTTCCAAGAACTTGAAATTCAGTTAGCTGAAAAGCACATCAAAGAATTTAAAGCTCAAATAGAGCAGAAGAAAGAAGTTATTTCTGAAACTAAAGACCGTTTAAAAGATCGTCAGTCCCATTTAAAACACAAAAAGGGAGAACTGAACGAAATCCTCAAAGAAACTGAAAAAGAAGAGGAAGCCTTATTAGAAAAATCGGACGAATTTCAAAAGAAAATTGATGAGCGCTTAGTAAAAGCGTATCTCAGAATAAGAAACAATGTAAAGAATGGCTTAGCCGTCGTAGCTATTGAGCGCGGTGCATCAGGTGGTTCTTTCTTTACCATTCCGCCACAAGTACAAGTAGAAATCGCTTCTCGTAAAAAAGTAATTACTGATGAACACAGTGGCCGTATCTTAGTGGATGCTGCACTTGCAGAGGAAGAAAAAGCTAAAATGGACAAGCTATTTGCTAAGTTAAGCAAGTAATGAACTCCATATAAATAGCATTTAAGCCTTCACAAATTGTGGAGGCTTTTTTATTTAATAAAACTTTAAAGAAATTCATTTTAAGGAATTGTAATTTTACACGTCTATTGAAAAAGAAAAATAAACTTCAGGGTACCTTATAATGAGATCCTGAAATAAATTCAGGATAAATGAAAAAGTTACTTTATATTTTAAGTATTAGCTTATTATTAAGCTGCCACAATCAGGCACAAGTCAGCCCAGAACAACAAAAAGTCATCGACTCGGATCCCGTTGAAGTCCCCTTAGAAAATGGAAAAGCTAGGGCTTATTTTGCAAGTGGTTGTTTTTGGTGTGTCGAAGCGATTTACGAAAGTGTAAAAGGTGTTGATGAGGTTATAAGTGGCTATTCTGGAGGATTTACGGAAAATCCAACTTATGAGAAAAGCAATACTGGTAGAACAGGTCATGCCGAAGCTGTGGAAGTCATTTACGATCCCAAGGTCGTTAGTTTTTCATCTTTAGTAGATGTATATTTCGGCTCGCAAGACCCCACGCAGGTCAATGGACAAGGACCAGACAAAGGGTCTCAATATCGTTCCATCATTTTTTATCAGAACGATGAGCAAAAGAACATTATAGAAGAAAAGAAAGACGCACTTTCTAAAAAATTAGATACCAAAATTGCCGCAGAAGTTTACCCTTTCCAAAAGTTTTGGATTGCCGAGGCGTATCATCAAGACTTTGAAAAGCGCAATCCTACCCAGCGCTATATCAGAGCGGTTTCCATTCCAAGATTAAATCGGTTTAAAGCCAGATTTCCAGAGCTCTTAAAAGAAGGAGAAGAGCATTAATATAAATGTCAGTTCGAGTGATTTAGGCATTCATTTTAGAATGCCTAAATTATATCGAGAACTATTTTTTCGATGCCTTTATCTCAAAGATCATAGGAAACAACTGATCTTTCATGATATACATACCATTCTCTTGTTTTATCAAATCAGGAAAGACGTTATACGGACTTTCGTCATATTCATTTAGATAGTCGATTTGTAATCCTGCTTCGATGAGGGCATTGATCACTTCGCTTAAACCGTGATTCCAGCCATATTCCTTACTCACCATCTTAGCCGAATTATTGGCATAAGTTCCTTCATATTCTTCATAAATGACCTCGTCTTGATTGTAATGATATCTCATTTTGGGTTGGTCATCAATATAATCGAACATCCAAAGAATAGGATGAAACTCAACCATATAAAATGTACCGCCAACTTTTAGGCGCTCAGCAATCATTTTAGCCCAAGGTTTTAAATCTGGTAACCAACCTATAACACCATAACTTGTAAAGACTATATCAAAGGTTTTTGAAACATGCTTTGAGGTATCCAGGACATTACAACAAACAAACTTAGCATCTAATTTCAGTTCATCATTTAATTGCTCAGCCAACTTTATGCCCTCATCACTCAAATCGACGCCTACGCATTGCGCTCCCATTCGACTCCAACTCAAGGTATCCTGCCCAAAATGGCACTGCAAATGCAATAAGGACTTCCCAGACACATCCCCTAGAGCTTTTAGTTCATAAGGCATTAAAGAGCTTTCTCCTGCTTTAAAGGCCGTCATCTTATACATCTCGCTCTGTGCATGTACAATGACCTTTTTATTCCACGTCTCCTTATTAACTGTAAAATAATTAGCGTTGTCTTCCATCGTTGGTTAATTTTGCATCTAAATTAAAACTTCTTTTACAATGAGATATATTCCAAGATTGATTATTTGCCTAATGCTACTCAGCTCCTGTAAGTCTGAAAAAAAAGAAACAGGTGTCAAGGAGACTACTCCTAAAGAATTGACCATAGCCGAAAAAATAGCCAATGCCCACGGTTTTGAAAATTGGAAAAATGTAGCTGAAGTGCGATTTACTTTTAAAGTCGATCGTGATACCATAAAAGGAAAAGGGCGTTCGTGGGTTTGGAGACCTAAGGACGATAAGGTGAAAATGATCGTTGGAGAAACTGAAGTAGCCTATTCGAGACGTCAAATGGATAGTGCTCATATTGGTGCTGACCAAGGATTTATTAATGATAAATTTTGGCTCTTGGTTCCTTTTCAATTAGTTTGGGACACATCGGCCACCATTTCAGAACTAAAGGAAATGGTATCCCCTATAAAAAAGGACTCGCTACAAATGATCACCTTAACCTATCCAAGTGACGGTGGTGGCTACACACCTGGTGATGCCTACGACATCTTTTTTGATGACAAGTATATGATTAGGGAGTGGGTATTTAGACAAGGAAATTCTGAAAAACCTTCATTAACAACGACCTTTGAAAACTTTAAGGACTTTAATGGTATTAAGATTGCTATAGATCACAAGCAAGAAGGTGGTAACTGGAATTTAAACTTTGCCGACGTCAACATAACATTAGAATAACACTTTAGTTATTTTTTGGCATTACTTTTGTAACATAACGTGTAAGAATATCGTCTTAATATCGACTTAGGACTTATAAATGATACTTTTCCGCTTTACGCGTCTATATATTTTCACCTGCGCTTTGTTTACAAAGCGCTTTTTTTTAGTGAAACTTATTTTACCAAGACGCAGTCGAAGGTAAAATATCTAGTTGAACCAATGCCACTGCATAGCGGCATCTGAAACTCATTTTATGCAAACGATAAGTGAAGCATAAAATATCTAGTCGAATTAATACCACTGCATAGCAGTATCTTGCACAAATAGTCTTAACTGAACTTTCCTTCAAGAATGTCTGGATGATTCCGTAAAATTTCCGCACAGCCAGAAACATAAGGCTTTATAAAGTCACGCCCTTTATCCATAAGTTCCTTTAGCGCATTGGTAGGATCAAAATCGTGAATCCAATAAAAATTTGATGGCCAAGTATCGGAGTAATCCGGTTCTTCGTTATGATTTATCACCCAAATAAATGGTATACCATCATCAAACATGAATATTAAGCAATTAAACTCAATATGCCCTTTTCTGGTTGAAATAGAATACTCATCTTTTATTTTAGATTTAGAGAACTTAGGAAAATAGAAAACATCCTGTAGAAAAGAAAACTCATGAAGTACTTCTTTTTCCGATAGTTTCCAAGCGGGCTCTGGTAATTTCATTTTCGAATACTGAAATCCATAGGTTAGCCCCTAAAATCTTCCTTTACATGTGCCCCATCGCAATACGGTTTATTCTGCGACGCTCCGCAACGACAAAAAGCAGTGGTTCTGTTTTTGGTTTCTTCAGTGCCATCCTTATGAGTTACTTTTAATGTACCATACACCAATAACGGGCCGTTTTCCAAGACCTCCACTTTTGTTTCCAAGATTTCGGCAGTCTTATCCGCACTATTCGTCATATAATAGCTAAGTGCACCAGACGGACATTTTTTGATAGTATTAATCAGTTCATCAGTTGAAGCAGCGTCGACCTTGATCCAAGGTCGTTCATTAGGCTGAAACACATTTGGTAATCCTTTGACGCACATGGCTGAATGGATGCATTTTTCCGCTTCCCAAACTACTGTGACTTCACCATTGCTGTATTCTTTTATTTTCCCCATGATTTATCTTTTTCTTTAAAGATAACTAAAATCACCGTGCTTTAAAAACGTCTTTACTGCTAGCTATTAAATCCTTATTTTTGTTACAAACCGATAAAATCAATCTCGCATTGTCCGACTATAAACTTGGTCTAGATTACGCTCAGCAACAAGATGCGCTAGACGAACTATCGAGCTACAGACAGCAATTTCACATTCCAAAAGACAAAGACGGAAATGAACTGATTTACCTTTGTGGCAATTCTCTAGGACTACAACCAAAATCCACAAAAGATTATATCAATCAGGAGTTAGAAGATTGGGCGAATCTGGGTGTTGAAGGTCATACACATGCTAAAAATCCTTGGCTACCCTATCATGAATTTTTAACAGAAGCGACCGCAAAGTTAGTCGGTGCCAAACCTATTGAAGTGGTGACCATGAATTCGTTGACTGCCAATCTTCACTTTATGATGGCGTCGTTTTATCAACCTACTAAGGATCGTTATAAAATTGTTATAGAAAGCGACGCTTTTCCCTCGGACAAATACGCTGTGGAATCGCAGTTGCGCCATCATGGTTATGATGATAAGGAAGGTTTAATTCTTTGGAAACCCAGAGCAAATGAAGAGCTACTACATTACGAAGATTTAGAACAAATCCTCCAAACACACGGCCATGAAATTGCTCTAATTATGATTGGGGGTGTCAATTATTACACAGGCCAGTTTTTTGATTTAAAACGCATCACAGCATTAGGTCATCATTATGGTTGTAAAGTTGGTTTTGATTGTGCCCATGGCGCAGGAAACGTCCAGTTAGATTTACACGATTCCGGTGCTGATTTTGCCATTTGGTGCACTTATAAGTATTTGAATTCTGGACCAGGAAGTTTATCGGGTTGCTTTGTACACGAGCGCCATGCTTACAGTAAAGACCTGAACCGATTGACTGGATGGTGGAGCCATAATAAAGACACCCGATTTAATATGCGTCATGAATTTGATGTATTGCCTGGAGCTGAAGGCTGGCAACTGAGCAATCCCCCTATTCTATCCATGGCTGCTATAAAAGCGTCGTTAGATCTATTTAATGAAGTAGGTATGGAAAGACTTACAGCGAAATCAAGACAGCTTACAAGTTATTTTGAATTCTTATTGAAGCAACTTGGTGAGAATGTCATTAGAATTATCACCCCTTCAAACCCCGAGGAGCGCGGTTGTCAGTTATCCATTCAGGTTTTAAATGCTGATAGAGCATTACACCATAAGTTGACTGAGGCTGGAGTTATTAGTGATTGGCGCGAACCCGACGTGATACGATGTGCACCTGTGCCTTTATATAATTCATTTGAAGATGTTTATCGAATGGTTGAAAAATTAAAAGAAATATTAAATAATAACTAAATGTCACCTCGAGCGCCACGCCTTCCAAAGTCTTGTACGGCGGATAGGCAGTCGAGAGGTATTGCATCAAGGGAAAATGAGATCCTGAAACAAGTTCAGGATGACAACATATGAAACAACAAAACATATTAATTATCGGAGCCGGACTTTGCGGAAGTCTTTTGGCACTGCGATTGGGGCAACGCGGTTACAATGTTGCCGTTTATGAGATGCGTCCAGATTTACGTACTACTGACATTTCAGCGGGTCGATCCATCAATTTGGCCTTCTCGGATCGTGGCAATAAAGCCATGAAATTAGTGGGTATCGAAGATAAGGTCAAAGCATTGTGCATTCCTATGAATGGACGTATGCTTCACGATAAAGAAGGGCAAACCTTTTTATCTAACTATAGTGGTCGCGACTACGAATACATCAATTCCATATCGAGAGGAGAACTTAACGGCTTGTTACTCACCGAAGCGGAAAAGCACGAAAATGTCACCATTCATTTCAATAAAAAATGCCAATCCGTAGATTTTGAAAAGACCACCGCGCGATTCCAAGATTACAATACCAAACATGAGTTCATAGAAGATGCCGACTGTATTATTGCCACCGATGGTGCAGGTTCTGCATTGCGACAAAGTTACTTTTTAGAAAGAAAGTTCCTTTTCAGTTTCTCCCAGCACTGGCTCACACATGGTTATAAAGAGTTGAGCATCCTTCCAAACGAAGATGGCAGCTATAAAACCTACAAGAATGCGCTACATATTTGGCCAAGAGGCGATTTTATGGTCATTGCTTTGCCTAATTTAGATGGCAGCTTTACAGTGACTTTATTTTTAAGTTATGACGAGGGCGAATACAATTTCAATAATCTCACCACGCCAGAAATTGTAACCGAATTCTTCGAAAAGGAATTCCCGGATGCCCTAGCCTTAATGCCAAATCTTGCTGAAGATTTTTTCGAAAATCCAACAGCTCCTTTAGGAACCGTAAAGTGTTCGCCTTGGCATTACAAAGGCAACACCTTATTAATGGGTGATTCTGCACATGCTATTGTCCCGTTTTATGGGCAAGGCATGAATGCTTCTTTTGAAGATGTTGTGGTCTTCGATGGCGTTTTGGACCAATATGAAGGGGATTGGGAAGCCGTTTTTTCAGAATATAACAAGGTCAGAAAAAAAGACACGGATGCGATTGCTGATTTGGCTATTGATAATTTTCACGAGATGAAAGACCATGTGGCCAATCCAATTTTTCAAGAAAAACGGAAGATCGAAATGGCACTAGAAAAGGAATTCCCAGAAGATTATTCTTCAAAATATAGTTTAGTGACCTTTAACGAGCACATAGGTTATAGAGAAGCCATGCTAAGAGGAAGAGCCCAAGACAAAGCCATTTTGAACATGTTATCTGATGGTGTGATTTCAACAGAAGATGATATCAATGATATTTTAGATAAAGTAAAAACTGAAACTGAAGCAATTTTAGAAGATGATAGAATTGCTGGACTAAAATAGAGGCCTACCCTAACCCTTCCAAAAGAAGGGAACAAAAGGCAAATTAAAATTAACATATTAACAAAACTCTTATTTCGCCCGAGTAAGAGTTCCTTCCCTCTGGGAAGGTCAGGATGGGCTTATTTTGTATGAAAGACGTAACACCAAGAGGAGCATATCCACATGTAAAACAAGTGGGTGATTTTATATTCGTTTCCGGTACCAGCTCTAGACGAGCCGATAATACGATTGCAGGAGTAGATGTTATTGACGAAATGGGAACTAAAAAACTGAATGCTTACACACAAACCCAAGAAGTGCTTAAAAATATAGACAAAAACTTAGCTAAAGTAGGCGCTTCATTGAAGGATGTGGTTGATGTTACTTCTTTTTTGGTAAACATGAATGATTTTGCGGATTACAATAGAGCTTATGCCGAATTCTTTGACAAAGAAACTGGACCAGCCAGAACGACTGTGGCTGTTCACCAGTTACCACATCCAGACTTGGTGGTGGAAATTAAAGTTATGGCGTATAAACCACGAACCACCTAATTTTGGGTTTGTAAAATGATGCATTTTCTAAAACATATCCGAAAGTCACTTTTCAACAAGAATAAGTTAACCAGTTATTTATTATATGCAATTGGTGAAATTATACTTGTCGTTTTTGGTATTTTAATTGCATTAGGCATCAATAATAAAAGTGCTCAAAATCAAAAACGCGATTTAGAAATTGATTTAATAAAGCATGCAGAAGTAGAATTATACCGCATGAAAGGTGATATTCTAAATGATTTGTTTTTTCTTGAAAAAGGTCTGGAATCACATTTTAGAATCCATGAAGCTTTACTAAGCAACAAACCCTATAACGACAGCTTAACCTTTCATTTTTATTGGTTAGCTAAAGACGAATACATCTATCCTGTAAACACTGCATTCAATAGAATAAAAGAAGAAGGATTATCCATTATTCAAAACGATACTATTCGCACAAAGCTAACGTCTTGTTACGAAAGTATTTTTCCAAGGCTAAGTCGAGCAAATCCTTTTTACCCAGATTTAGAATTTTTTTTTAGTCCATATTATCAAAAGCATTTTACAGCAAATAACGATATGAACTTAAAAAATGATGTTGAAGCACCAGACTTTACACTTCATTATCCGTATCCATTTCCTGAAAAAGTAAATGGAAAATCTTATAGTATCACCGTAGGATTTGTACCAAAAGATTTTGATTTTTTAAAAAAAGATTCCGAATTTAAAGTATTAATGCGTCAAGCATACACTTATCGCCGTTATAAAATACGTTGGTACAAAACAGCTCAACGTATTTTAGATCAGGCTTTAGAAGTGATAGATAATGAACTTAGTAGACGTGATCCTGAATCTAATTATAAAACCGAATTAGAAATTGAAACAGAATAATTTATTGTTTATTCTTAGAGCAAAATGACCATTCAAAACTACATCAACGGCAATTTCCAGAATCCTATATCCAATGCATGGATCGACAATTACAATCCTTCCAACGGTGAGATTTATGGGCAAATCCCCAACTCATCGACCAAGGATGTAGAGCAAGCCTATCAAAGTGCCAAATCAGCCTTTAAGTCGTGGTCGCAAACCTCTTTAGAGGAACGTAGCCGTGTCCTTATAAGAATTTCTGAGTTATTGGAAGACCAACTGGACCGTTTTGCAAAGGCTGAGAGCAAAGACAACGGCAAACCAGTGGCTTTGGCGAAAACGGTAGACATCCCAAGAGCAGCGAGTAATTTTCGTTTTTTTGGTAATGCCATCACCCAATTTGCAAGTGAAAGCCACGAGAGCGTTGGACACAATGCTATGAATTATACCTTGCGTCAACCTATTGGAGTGGTGGGTTGCATTAGCCCTTGGAATTTGCCACTCTATTTGTTTACTTGGAAAATTGCTCCAGCACTGGCAGCAGGGAATTGCGTCGTTGCAAAACCCAGCGAAATCACACCAATGACGGCTTACTTATTGGGTGATATATGTAACGAGGCTGGTTTACCCAAAGGTGTCCTAAATATTGTTCATGGTTTGGGATCCACCACGGGACAGGCTATTGTAGAACATCCTGATATTAAAGCCATTAGTTTTACAGGCGGTACCGCTACCGGTGCCCATATTGCTAGAGTGGCGGCCCCAATGTTTAAAAAACTGTCTCTTGAGCTCGGTGGAAAAAACCCGAATATCATATTTGCGGATTGTGACTATGACGATATGTTAAATACAACCGTTCGGTCATCTTTTGCCAATCAAGGCCAAATCTGCCTCTGCGGTAGTCGTATCTTTGTGGAAGCTACGATTTATGACAAGTTTAAAATCGATTTTGTTGAACGGGTAAAGCGCTTAAAAGTAGGCCATCCTTCAGATTCAGATACAGATATTGGTGCTTTGGTCTCTCAACCACACTTAGAAAAAGTAAAAGATTATATAAGAATTGCTCAGGAAGAAGACGGTAAAGTTTTATGTGGAGGCCAAGAGGTTAACCTAAAAAACTTCGAAAACGGCTATTACCTAGAACCGACTGTCATCGAAGTTCCAACGGATGAATGTCGCGTCAACCAAGAGGAAATTTTCGGACCTGTGGTAACGCTAATGCCTTTTCATACCGAAGAAGAGGTTTTGCAAATGGCTAATAAAGTAAAATACGGTTTATCGGCGACGCTTTGGACCAATGACTTAAAACGTACGATGCGAATGAGCAGTCAACTTCAAGCAGGAATCGTTTGGGTTAACACGTGGATGATGCGTGATTTACGCACACCTTTTGGAGGTGTAAAAGCTTCAGGGGTAGGCCGTGAAGGAGGTTTTGAAGCGCTTCGATTTTTTACCGAACCTAAAAATGTTTGTATCAAGTATTGATATGCTCACTAGAACATTTTATGCACATTTAGAATTTAAAATTTCTCAAGCCTTTGCTAAGGAAAAAGATTTAAGCCTAAGACACCTCTGGTGTGACGGTGTTACCAATCCTGAAAATGAAGTTAATTTCAACATCGATTATATAAAAAAATATTCAAAAATTGAACTTAAATCGTGGTTTGGTAAGACAGGTCAGGAAGTTTACAGACTCATATTAAAGTTTGGAAAAATCTCAAGGGATAAGATCATTATAGGAGAAGAAATAATAGACTGTATTCCTGATATTGAAAACGATTGGATTTTTCTTGATTCTGAAAATAGATTGTTGGAAATCACTTTAAATTAGATAAACTTTACTATTTTAATACTGAAAATCACAAATCTAAACATCATGAAAGTTAAAATCTTAACCTTAGTATTACTATTTGCAGGCGTCACGCTTTTTGCGCAAGACGACTGGAAAACCTTAAAAAAAGATGACTATGCCATAAGTTACCCTAAAGATTGGGTGTCTAGTGATCAAAAACCCCAGCCCAATATGCAGTTTTTGTTGTTATCGGAGGAGAAGTCACAGAGAGACGACTTATTTAGGGAAAATATAAACCTTATAACCGAAAACTTAGGGGGTAGGGATTTAACCTTACAAGCATATACCAAGCTGTCAATAGACCAAATTATTGCGCAAATTCCGAGTGCAAGAATCCTATCTCATGAAAGCGCTAAAGTTGAAGGACGAGAAGCTGCTGCCATTGTATGGTCTGCAGATTTTGGCAATGACATGATCTTAAAATTTAAACAAATCATACTGGTTTACAATGATAAAGGTTATGTCCTTACATTCTCATCTTCGGAAGCAGAATACGATTCTTATGTACAGATTGGAAGTCGCATTCTCAACAGCTTTAAACTGGCCAAGTAGATGAACTTAGAACTCAATAATAAATATGCACTAGTTTGTGGAAGTACGGCTGGTATCGGTAAAGCCACAGCATTGGCATTGGCAGAAGAAGGTGCCATTGTGACCCTAATTGCCCGCAACGAGGATAAACTAAAATCTGTCCTAGCCGAGCTTCCGCAACATCGCCCACACGATTATATTGTCGCCGATTTTTCAAATCCTGATCAACTGCGGCAAAAGGTCGAAACTTATACCAAAGCCCATCACGGTTTTCATATTTTAGTGAATAACACGGGAGGTCCCGCTGGCGGGCCTATTTTTTCTGCTAAAGTTGAGGCCTTTGAAGCAGCGTTTACACAGCACTTAAAATGTAATCACGTCTTAGTGCAAACCTTGGTACCCTATATGAAAGCAGAAGGTTATGGTAGAATAATAAATGTCATTTCAACCTCTGTAAAACAGCCCCTTGACGGCTTGGGTGTGAGTAATACTATAAGAGGAGCCGTGGCCAATTGGAGTAAAACTTTAGCCAACGAATTAGGTAAATTCGGAATCACTGTCAATAATGTACTACCAGGTGCAACGGCTACGGAACGCCTCGCCCAAATCATAAAAAACAAATCTGTGAAGACCGGAACATCGGAAGAAGAGGCTTCTGATGCCATGAAAAATACGGTTCCTGCAAAGCGTTTTGCACAACCTGAGGAAACGGCAGATGCCATTACCTTTTTAGCCAGTGCGCGAGCCTCATATATTAACGGAATTAACCTTCCTGTTGATGGTGGACGTACAAAAAGTTTGTAACTTTATAGCTAACAATTAATTTGTCATTACGAGAAAGTATGACCAGGTAATCTCTCAAATTATTGGATTGCTGAGGCTAAATTCTCGCAATGACGCAAGACATAGAGTTATGAGTAAAATATATCCTCCTATTAATTTCAAAGCCTGGATTGAAGAAAACCGTCATTTACTAAAACCACCTGTAGGTAATAAAGTTGTTTGGAAAGATGGAGATTTCATTGTCATGGTGGTTGGTGGACCTAACGATAGAGGAGACTATCATTATAATGAAACTCCCGAGTTTTTCTACCAAGTTGAAGGTGATATTACCTTAAAAGTCATAGACGACGGCATACCAAAAGACATCCATATTAGAGAAGGAGAAATTTTTCTTTTACCACCTAAAGTACCACACTCTCCTCAAAGAGGTGCAAATACCGTAGGTTTAGTCATCGAATATCCAAGACCTGAAGGTGTAAAAGACAAATTACAATGGTATTCTGAGGAGAATGGAAATTTATTATATGAAGAAGAATTTACCTTGGCCAATATTGAAACTGACATGCCTGCAATTTTTGATAGATATTACAATAAAATAGAGGGTCGAACTTCTAAGGAGTGATAGGTCATCATTGCAACACCAAAAAAGATTCAATTTGAAGATAAATTGTCATTCAGAGTGGCTTTTTCAACATATCTTTAGTAACGTTGAAAGCTAAGAATCTAACTATAACTTAAAAGATTGCTACGGCTAAAGCCACGCAATGACAAATCCATATGGCAAAAAGAAAACTAAGAATAAACGGCCACTCACATCTACTTCCCTACCCTGAAGAGATTCCAGATTTCATGAGAGATAAGGGTATTTTCTGGGTAGATAAGGACCGTAAATTTATGCTTCAAAAAGATTGGAACCGGCCCATCACGGACTCGAGTTTTTTCTTGAATGAAAAATTAGCATGGATGGATCATTTTAAAATAGACCATGCCGTTGTTTTAAACCTTTCTCAACTTTATGGTAATGGTCTACGGCTGGAAGAGATGAAGCAAGCCTTAAGATTTCAGAACGATTTTAATGCACGTATCCAACACGACCATCCAAGCAGGTTTACCTGTGGTTTTGTTGTACATCCAGGTTTTGTTCGCGGCGCCTGCTGGGAAATAGAGCGCTGTGTCGAAGAATTAGGACTTCAACTCTTATGCCTGCCGACGCACTATATGGATACTATTGGGACCTGGCGATGTATCTTTGATGAGGAAAATGAACCCATTTTCGAACTGGCAGACAAGTACAATCTTGCCGTTGAAATTCATCCCTATGATGGCGAGAAGTTTATAAAATTAGAAAATACCTCTTGGCGTTTTCACCTCATCTGGATGTTAGCGCAATGTGCCGATGCATATCACTTTTTAACGCTTAATGGTTACTACGAAAAGTATAAAAATATGCGCGTTTGCTTTGCCCATGGTGGACAATTAGCGCAAATAAACCTCGGTCGGCGTATCCAAGGATTTGATGGACGACCAGACCTCTTTGAAGGCCAAAGACATCCAAGAAAAGCGGTAGGTCATAAAAATATTTTCTTCGATACCTTAGTACACGATACAGGTTCCTTAGAATTACTCATCAAAAATCAAGGTTGTAAACAAGTCTTGATGGGCCTAGACGATCCTTACCCTTTAGGTGAAATGGAAAGTGCAAGACAATCCTCCTATCCAGGAAAGATTTTAGATTTAGCCATGGACCGAAACATCATCTCAGAGCAAGAGCGCGATGCTATTTGGGAAGATAATGTCATTCAATGGTTGTGCGGTGAGGACCAGCAAGCAAAACAGGAGCTAATTACCCGAATCACGTCATAAAAGGCCTAAAAATTTTATGTCTATATTTAAAATCGAAATCATCAACTATTTATAACATGAGAAAAATTGGTATTTATGCAATAATTATAGGATTAGCTTTAATTATCCTACCCTATTTCGGTCTAACACTTAGATTATTTGGAATGATTGACGAATTAGGAGAAACTCCTGCATGGGCAATAAAAATAGGTTTAGTTGTGTTGGGTGCCATTCTATTTTTTATTGGCAAACCCTCTAATCAGCAACCCGTAACCGAAGAAGACTCTGCTGAATAACAATCTCAACAATCCTTATATAGATTATGTATTTCTTGCCTGAGGCTTTAGACAATTATGTTGTTGCACATTCTGAGCAAGAACCCGATTTACTGCAGCAATTAACTCGCGAAACTTATCAGAAAGTATTACAGCCTATTATGCTTAGCGGACCATATCAAGGTAGAGTACTAAGTATGATATCCAAACTTATATGTCCTAAATCCATTTTAGAATTAGGAACTTTCACGGGCTATTCTACCCTGTGTTTAGCAGAAGGTTTGGCCGATAATGGAGAATTACACACCATTGACATCAATGAAGAACTTGTTGATTTTCAAAGAAAATACTTCGACAAGTCTGGTTTCGGATCACGAATTATTCAACATGTGGGACATGCACTGGACATTATTCCTACGCTAGATAAGCGCTTTGATTTGGTTTTTATAGATGCCGACAAACCCAATTATAGCCGCTACTTTCATCTTATCATAGACCAATTAAATTCTGGAGGTATCATCTTATCAGATAATGTTTTATGGCATGGTAAAGTCATAGAACCATTGGACAAAAAAGATGTTTCTACTAAAGCGGTTTTGGAATATAATACTCTACTGAAAACTGACAATAGAGTCGAAACTGTTGTACTTCCAATTAGAGATGGATTGACGATAAGCAGAAAAAAATAAATTACATTTTGCGTTTTACAGAACCTGTAAAATCTTCTAGATCGTCCTTAACTTTATTGATTTCCTCTTGAATTTCTTTGGCAGCATCCGTATCCACAAGATCACTTTCCTTTGCACTTTTGGTGACCTCGTGCTTAATATCGTTAGTGGCATCCTTCAAAGTACGCATCCCTTTACCTAAGCCTCTGGCTACTTCAGGTAATTTATCTGCACCGAATACCAATACTACGACAAATAGTATAAAAACAATTTCGGTTCCTCCTATGAATAATAATATCGGTTGCATTACCTTGCAAATATAATCAGTTTGTGATTGATAGTTAGCAACATTATCTGAATTAAAACTTTGAAATTCAAAAATTAGTTAGACTAAAAAAGCCGACTCTTCAAAGTCGGCTTTGTCCTATCGATACATCGTTATTAGTTCTTCACTTTATTTTTAAACTTATCGAAATCATTTTCCTCTACTTCCATTGGCCAAGCATTATTAGAAGTATCTATGTCTGCCGTTTCTAGATCTGGATCTACGGTAATAGCTACGATTTCCTTATCGGTTGCAATAGCTCTACTGACTTCTTTGTCGTTTAATCTCCATATCTGAGCAGGATAAGTAATTTTTTCTTTAGAACCGTCATCATACTCATACTCCACTATTAAAGGCATGACCAAACCTCCTGGCTTATCAAAAGTGACTTGATAAAAATATTTAGGAGACTTTTTCATACTCTTTTGTTGTTCTGGAGTAAAATTATCCATAATATACTCTTTAACTGTCGGCATATCTTCCATGGCAACTCCATTATTTATAGCGTCGTCATAACCATCTTCACCCTCACCAACAAAGTAAACCAAAGCATTAGGATCTATATTATAGCGTTCTGCCAATTGCTTACCTTCCTCATTAGGATTATTGGTAACCGCATACTTCTTTACCTCTTTTATGCCTATATCTGTATAATCCGTTGTATAAAACCAGCCTCTCCAGAACCAATCTAAATCTACTGCGGACGCATCTTCCATGGTACGGAAAAAATCTTCTGGTGTTGGATGCTTAAACATCCAACGATTCGCATATTCCCTAAAGGAATAGTCAAAAAGCTCACGCCCCATAATGGTCTCTCTTAAAATATTAAGACCTGTAGCTGGCTTGCTGTAAGCATTACTACCAAACTGATAGGTATTAAGGCCTTTAGTCATAATTGGAGCTATATAATCTTGATCGCCACCCATATATCTCACGATATTCTTAGCTGGTCCTCTTCGCGAAGGATACTTATCTTGTCCAGGGGATAAAGCACTAGGATACCACTGCCCAAAATCTTGCTCTGCCACATATTGAACAAAGGTATTTAATCCTTCATCCATCCAGGTCCATTGACGCTCATCACTATTAACAATCATTGGAAAAAAGTTGTGGCCTACCTCGTGAATAATAACACTTATCATTCCGTATTTTGTTCTGTCTGAATAATTACCATTTTCGTCTGGACGACCAAAATTGTAACAAATCATCGGATATTCCATACCCATTGGTGCATGAACGGAGATCGCTTTGTGATAAGGATAATCGAAGGTCATTCGAGAATAGGATTTAAGCGTACTTGCCACAGCTTTTGTAGACCACTGTTCCCATAAGGGATTACCTTCCTTTGAATACATGGATACCGCCATAACGTCTTTATCACCAATTTTAACAGCCATCATATCCCATATAAATTTACGCGATGTTGCAAATCCAAAGTCACGAACCATCTGTGCAGATAACTTCCAAGTCTTCTTCTTTTTACTTTTGGCTTTTTCCGTTTGTCGCGCTTCCTCTTCCGTAACGATCATTACAGGTGTATCGTATGACTTCTTGGCTTGCTTATAACGCTTCATCATATCTTTTGTAAAGACATCTTCGCGATTAGTTAAATACCCTGTACCGTCAAGAATATGATCAGCTGGTACCGTAATATTAACATCAAAATCCCCAAATGGTAATGCAAACTCATCACGTCCCCAAAACTGAGAATTTTGCCATCCTTCAACATCATTATAAACGGCCATGCGTGGGTAGAACTGCGCCATTACGTAAATTCTGTTATCATTCTCTTCAAAATACTCATAACCAGAACGTCCTCCATCTTTTACATGGTCATTGATATTATACCACCACTTTATCTTGAAAGAAAACTTATCGCCTGTTTTCATTGGTTCTGGCAGCTCAATACGCATCATTGTACGATTAATAATGTGTGGCAGATCTTTTCCGTTGGTATCCTTTACATGCTCTATATTAAAGCCGCCATCGAAACGGTCTTTCAAGTAGGTTCTTGCTGCTCTTGAAGCTGATGTTGCAGGACCAATCCCAGAACCATTAATCAAGGGACTTTTTGAATCTTTTGCACGCATGTTTTGGTCGAGCTGAACCCAAAGATAGGTAAGCACATCTGGTGAGTTATTCGTGTAAGTTATCGTTTCATCACCATAGAGCCTTGCATTAACATCATCAATTTCGATGTCCATTTTATAGTCTGCTTGTTGTTGGTAGTATGCCGGTCCGGGGGCACCAGAACCGGTTCTAAACATATTTGGGGTGGCAAATTCGTCGTATAACTGTTTGAATTTGTTTTGGTTAGTGTGGCCAGGCTTACGCTCAGGTTTTATTTCATTCTGAGCAAAAACAGCTGACGACATAAATAAAAAAGAGTAAAGAAAATACTTTAGAGTCCTCATTGCTATATAAGTTTATTAAAATGTTGTCGAAAATAGGGAATTTACGCGTGGTAAAACTTTTTTTTAATCAAAGTTTAACATGCATTCGTCATTACCCCTTATTAAAAGAAAACTCTTGTTTTTATTCTTCATCTTAAATCTCACTATGTTTTGCTGTTGTGTGAAAACATCGAATAAAATTCTATTAGTCAACTCTATGGACTCCACACTGGGAATACTATCTATCTCTAAATAGCAGTAAGTGATATCATCTTTATACTCTTTTCCTAAGAAATTAAACTGTACCTTTTTACCATTAATACTAATATTTAATTTATCGGATAAATAGCGTCTCAAATAACCGTCTATGGTCATGGAGTCACTATCAGGATCTAGTGTAATTGTTTCATCATAGCGCTCACGCAACAATTCCTCTAAATCATCGATGAAGATTTGACTAATAATCTGAACGGATTTATTTTTTTCCGAATACCCTATTTCTGTTACACTCACATAGTATTCATGTTTCTCGCTACTAGACATTAACAGTGCGCCCACCAAAAAAAAGAAGATAACGTATATAGATTTCATATATTACAGTACAATATTGTATAACCATCCAAAAAGTATTCCAAAATTAATCATTATCCTCAGATTCTCTGTTCTTTCTGTAAGCTTTAAGTTTTTGCTGGAGAAAAACCAAGAGTTCTATATCATTATTCTGCTCACACAGCTTCAAAAAGTTTTCATCTTCTTGGGAAAATAAAAAAAATTCGTTTTTCAGATTTTCTGCTAAACTGTCTTTCTCAAAAATTATGGATTCGTAATTAGTTCGCAATCTATTTATACACTTATCTCGGTCATCTAATTCTACGATAGCTCTTAACTTTTTAGTTCGTCCGCTTATCCTATTCAATAATTTATGGACATTAACACCAAGGCCACCACCAAACGGTCCTCCCATTAGTGCACCCCAAGAACCACCATCGGCATCATGCAATTTTCGTTCGTTTTGCGTTAAAGGTAACTTTACATTACCCGGAATCCCCAAATCATAAAAATTAAGGTCTGTTTTAGCATCTGAATTTTCGAGATCTGATTGTAAGCTTCCTGTTAGCAATTTCCCGACAATAACTTTATCGAGCGCATTGACCTTCTCTACCAATTGTATTGATACCGTTTCATTATCTTCATGGAATTGAGTGATGACGATTTCTTTGTTCTCGTATTTTAAGCTCGAGATAACCAACGTATCTTGTGCTTTGGCAAGTATGATAAAGCTGCCATCAGCATTAGAAATAGCAAATTTAGATGCTGTTTTATTTAAAATATGAATGCCCTCAACATCATCATCCGCTGTAAGTTGACCTTTAATGTCTTTTCGTTGGGCTTGTAAAATACATATGGAAAACAGAGCAACAAGACCACAAATACGTTTAGTCGTCTCCACGCTTAGCTTTTAAAAAAGATTTACTTAATTGTGATATACGCTCTAAAAACTGCAGCTCCTTATCCTTATTTAATAATTCAGTATCAATACCCTCTTCTTCGACATAATCTATAAAAGCCTCCACCTGTTCTAAAGGAATATCAAAGTTGATGTGAATGTAATTAACACTGTACTTGTCTAAAGCTTCCTTAAAAGGTGTTTTATTAATGGCTTTTTCTTCATTAGTCATGGTGTCATCATTATCCATATCAACAACCTGACCTACTATGAATCCAGCTAAATTCACAACATTGAGCATGTTTTCAACGCGTGGGTTGTTCTCATTAAAAGCTAAATTTTCGACCTTCGATTTAAAGTCAGCGGAAAATTCAAAATCTTCAATGTGATCCAGCCCAAAATAAACATAGTCCAAGCTTACGTTATAGGTTCTTACATTTTCTAGATCGGCATTAATATTTCCAGTTAAACCAAAGGGCAATAACACAACCTCATCTAATTTATTAACCTCTTCAACGAGAATAACTGTAAGCTTCTTAGACTTTAAAACATCTTCTGTGATTGTTATTTTGAAATCCTCAAATTGGAGCGCTCCAAACTCAACGATATCATTGAGTGCTACATCAATTTTAAAATCGCCATTTTTATCCGTAACGGTACCTTTATTAGACGAGGTATTAAAAACCGTCACTCCCTCCTTATCGTCAATCGAGACCACAATCCTCCCGTTCACAGCGACCCTTTCTACCTCTTGCCCATAAATACAAGTACCCAAAAAGCAACAAATTACTACTATTAAATTCTTCATGTTGGTTTTTTCTTACTATAAATTTCGTTGATATTCTGCATTTCTCATAAAAAATAGCTGATAAATCTTTGTTAAATAGTTATCGTTTTAGGTTGATTTATTCTGGAAGATAGCATTACATTTACAAAAACAATTCAATTCAACAATGAAATCGATTCTAATTGCTAGTACCTCAACACTTCATGGCAGTGGCCCCTTAGAATATCTTTTGGATGAACTTACAGGTCATTTTAAGTCAGCCAGCGAAATTTTATTTGTTCCGTACGCAAGACCTGGAGGCATATCGCACGATGATTACACAAAACATGTATCCAAAGCTTTTGAGAAGATTGGAAAATCGATAAGAGGACTTCACGAATTTGATCATCCAAAAACAGCAATAAAAAATGCAGAAGGTATTTTTACTGGTGGTGGAAATACTTTTGTCTTAGTGAATCAACTATATAAAATGGATGTTTTAACAGCAATTAAGGATGCCGTCTCTAGCGGAACACCTTATTTGGGGACCAGCGCAGGAAGTAACATTTGTGGACTCACCATGAATACAACCAACGATATGCCTATTGTGTATCCCCCAAGTTTTAAAACACTCGGTTTGATTCCTTTTAATATTAATCCTCATTATTTGGACCCTAATCCAGATAGTACGCATATGGGAGAAACTCGAGAGACACGCCTTAAAGAATTCCATGCTTTTAATACACAACCTGTAGTTGGTCTTAGAGAAGGCAGTTGGATTGAGGTAAAGGACCGCCAACTAACCCTGAAAGGTCACCTAGAGGCTAGAGTATTTGAATATGGCAAAGCACCTTACGAAATCAAACCAAACGCTGATCTATCGAACCTAAATTAGAGCCGTTTTAAAAAATGATAGCCTAAAATCTCGTAGCCTTCATTATAGTAAAACTTGTGTGAAGGGTAATTCTGCACATAAGTGTTGAGCTCCATAGACTGGTATCCTTTTTCTTTCGCATAATTGTTAATCCAATGCATAAACTGTTTCCCCAACCCCTTCTTTCTATACGCTGGTTTTATATAAACATGGTCTAATTCTACGGACTTTCCGATGTAATGTCTCGTACAAAACCAGAGTCCAGAAACTCCAACGACATCTTCATCATCCAGAATGACGGCACATTCGTAATTCTGTCGGCTCATTTCATTAAAGCGTAACTCTAAAACACTTCTACTTATTTTGCCTTCGTTCAATTCATAGACAAGCGGAATCACAACGTCTAAGTCGGTGTTTGGAATTATTTTGAATTGATAGCTCATGAGCATTATTTCTTTTTATAAAAATAGAACATTAAAATTTTGACTGCAAAACTGATGACTTTTTAAAACATCTTGTGTCAAACTTTTGTAAATTTAACTCACTAAGACTATCATTATGAGAAGCCGTAATTTTAAAGCTAGAATTCTAATTGCGCTGGCCGTAATCGCCTTTGCCTTTATAAGAAAATGCAGTCAAGAAGAAATCAACCCTTATACGGGCAAAAAACAAGCCATTTCTTTGTCACCAGAACAAGAGATTGCTATTGGGCTGCAAAGTGCACCAGCTATGGCCCAACAACATGGAGGTTTGCATCCAGATAATCGTTACCAAGCCTTAGTGGACGAGGTGGGCAATAAACTTGTTAATAGCAGCATTGCAAGAGAGACGCCTTATAAATATGAATTTCATTTGTTGGCAGACGAACGTACCATCAATGCTTTTGCATTACCGGGAGGCCAAATATTTATAACTTTCGCCTTATTTTCTAAACTCGAAAACCCAGATCAACTTGCAGGGGTCTTGGGTCATGAAATTGGTCATGTCCTTGGTAAACACTCTAACGAACGTATTACCAATGCCAATTTCTGGAAGGTGATCGCTATGGGAAGCTCGGCCATTGATATGGGCGGTGTCGCTCAACAATATGGTCAAGGACAACTTTTAAAAAATGGTAGAGGTGATGAATTGGAAAGTGATGCCTTAGGTGTAAAGTTTATGATCGATGCAGGTTATAATCCTGAAGAGATGATAGGCGTTATGAAGATTCTAAAAGCCGCAGCAGGACCAAATAGAGTTCCTGAATTTCAAAGTACACATCCAGATCCAGAAAATCGTATAGAAAAAATTAGGGAAGCCATTAGAGTATATAAAAATGCGTCTTAAAAATTAAGACGCATTTCCAATTAACTAACTCAAATAATTGTCTTTAATTAGACAGTTTTTCTTTTAAAGCGCTTCAAGAACTGTGCCGCATCATTAGCTTTTGAGCGTTCTGCATGGTTTAATGCTGTGAACCCTAAGTCGCAAGCTTTGTGAACATCGGCTCCAGCAGTAATTAATGTTTTAATCATTTCGACTCGGTTATACTTAGCAGCATAATGAATGGGAGCCATACCATTAGATTTGGCATTAACATCAGCACCCTGTTCTATTAGAGTCTTTACAAGTTCGGTATTACCTGTGGCTACGGCTTTGCACAGTGGACTTACTTCGACGATTTCAACAGTTACGTCGTTTACCTCAGAAGTTACAATGTCATTTGTTGCATTTAAATTACTAATTGAAAAGCCCAATGCTAAGGCTAAAATTAAGGCTGTTTTTTTCATGATGAAAGATTTTAAATTAATTGATTGTTTTTTGATTATATCAAAGAGACGACATTCGTTTTAAATTGTTACACTTTAAAAAATGAAATAACATACATTTAACGTTTTCAAAACAAATCTGTTAAGGCTTTCACAAATTCTTATATCTATTTAACAATCAGTATGATAAATTTTAAACTATAAATAACCCTCAAAATTTTCACATTAGGAATTAGTTGTAGTATACTATGCCTTATATTTGAACGTATTAAATTCAAAACAATGAATAAGAAAGTTATACTAATGATCTTAGACGGATGGGGCAAATCTCCAGATCCGAAAGTTTCTGCTATCGATAATGCTAAAACGCCATTTATAGATGCACTATATACCGATTACCCAAATGCTAGTTTAAGGACTGATGGGCTACATGTGGGCTTACCTGAAGGGCAAATGGGAAATAGCGAAGTGGGGCATATGAACCTTGGAGCAGGACGAATAGTCTATCAAGATCTGGTAAAGATTAATCTAGCCGTAAAAAATAAAACCCTTCAACAAGAACACGTACTGAAAGAAGCCTTTGACTATGCAAAAAAGAATAACAAAAATGTGCATTTGTTGGGCTTGGTGAGCGACGGAGGTGTACACTCACATATCGACCATTTATTTGGTCTGTTGGATGCCGCCAACGAATTTGGTTTAAAGGATGTTTTTGTTCATGCCTTTACAGATGGAAGAGACGTAGACCCAAAATCTGGTTATGGCTTTATTTCAGACTTAGAAGAACACTTAAGTAAAACTACGGGTCAACTGGCAACGGTCACTGGACGTTATTACGCTATGGATAGAGACAAGCGTTGGGAACGTGTTAAACTAGCCTATGATGCTATTGTTGAAGGCAAGGGGACCACAACCAACAACGTATTAAAAGCCATACAGCAAAGTTACGAAGAAGACGTTACCGACGAGTTTATAAAGCCTTTGGTCATCATTGATCATGAGGATAAACCTGTAGCAACAATTGATGAGAATGATGTCGTCATTTTCTTCAATTTTAGAACAGATCGCGGTCGCCAGTTAACGCAGGCCTTATCTCAAGAAGATTTTCACGAATACAATATGCATAAATTAAATCTTCATTATGTGACAATGACCAACTATGACGATAACTTTAGGGGTATTAATGTGGTCTTTAATAAAGATAATCTATCCGAAACACTAGGCGAAGTCTTAGAAAAACACAATAAGCAACAAATTAGAATTGCAGAAACCGAAAAGTATCCACATGTTACCTTTTTCTTTTCAGGAGGTCAAGAGGAACCCTTTAAAGGTGAAAAAAGAATCTTGAGGAACTCCCCTAAGGTAGCAACATACGATCTAAAACCCGAAATGAGTGCCTATGAATTACGCGATGCTTTAATTCCTGAATTACAAAAAGGAGAGGCCGATTTTGTATGCTTAAATTTTGCAAATGGCGATATGGTGGGGCACACTGGTGTTATGGAAGCTGCTATTAAAGCCTGTGAGGCTGTAGACGAGTGCGTAAAAGATGTAGTCAATACAGCTCTTGAGTATAATTACACTACGATTTTAATTGCAGATCATGGGAATTGTGAAACGATGATCAATCCAGATGGTACGCCTCATACAGCTCATACGACTAACCCTGTACCTATTATACTAATTGATAAAGAATTAAAAGCAATTAAAGACGGTATATTAGGTGATATTGCACCGACAATCTTAAAGCTTATGGGTGTCGAACAACCTGAAGCAATGACGCAAAACAGCCTTGTTTAAATGGCACATTGTTGTACCTTTGCCTCTTAATTGAATTGATAGCATGAACTTTCAGGATAGATTAATTATAGCCGTAGATTTTGATGGCACAATTGTCGAGGATGCTTATCCAAAAATTGGAAAGACGCGAATTTTTGCATTTGAGACCTTAAAACGTTTACAACAGGATGGGCACAGGCTCATACTTTGGACTTACAGGAGTGGCACTAAATTGCAAGAAGCCGTTAATTTCTGTAAAGACAATGGCATTGATTTCTATGCTGTTAACGCTAGTTTTCCAGAAGAAAAATTTGATTACAGCAGAAGTCGTAAAATTCACGCCGACTTATTCATTGACGATCGAAATATTGGCGGTATCCTAGGCTGGGGAGAAATCTACCAGATGATCACCAATGAAGAACCCAATATGAAGCGGCCTAAAAAAGGTGGCCTTTTTGGTTGGTTTAAATAACTCAACTTAGCAACTCAAAATAAGCCTTATCAATAGACTCCCTGTGATCTGGATGGGCGATATCGACTAAGGCTTTAACGCGTTGTTTTATGGTCTTACCAAATAAATTAGCAATGCCGTATTCAGTAACCACGTAATGGACATGTGCTCGTGTTGTCACCACACCTGCTCCATGTTTTAAAATAGGAACTATTCTGCTAATGCCCTTACGCGTCACAGAAGGCAAGGCTATTATGGCTTTTCCTTTTTTACTCAATGATGCACCACGGATAAAATCCATTTGACCACCTACACCCGAATACATATTAGCACCTATGGAGTCTGCACATACCTGACCTGTAACATCAACTTCAATAGCGGAGTTGATCGCAACCATCCTTGGGTTTTGTTTAATATAGGCGGCATTATTCGTGTAATTTGAAGCACGCATTTCAACAAATGGATTGTCATCCACATAATCGTACAAACGTTTTGAACCAATTAAAAATGTCGTTAATGCGCGTCCTCTGTTGATCTTCTTATAATTTCCGTTAATTACATCTTTTAAAATGAGATCGATGACTCCATCGGAAAACATTTCGGTATGCAAACCTAAATCCTTATGATTATGTAGACGTGACAAAACCGCATTAGGAATATTACCAATACCCATTTGTAAGGTACTTCTATCTTCTATTAAACCAGCAACGTAATCCCCTATTTTGCTTTCAACTTCTGTAGGCTCCGTCATACCAATCATAGGTATTTCGTCATCGCACTCTACAAAGTAATCTATTTCGGTATAGTGAATAATCCCCGCGCCATGCGTTCGGGGCATATTTTTATTGACTTGGGCTATAACAGTTGTCGCATTATCTATAGCGGCCAAAGTAGCTTCAACAGACACCCCTAATGACAGATATCCGTGTTTATCAGGAGCTGAAACATGAATTAAAACAACATCTAAATCAATGATATTCTTGTGGAAAAGTGTCGGTAATTCGCTTAAAAAAACGGGAGTATATGAGCCGTTTCCGGCTTTTAGCGTATGTCTTACGTTTTTACCTATGAAAAACGAGTTAACGTGAAAACTCTCCTTCAGGTCAGGATTTGCATAGGGCGCATCGCCCTCTATATGTAAATGGCATACTTCTACGTTTCGCAACTCCTCATGTCGCGCTGTCATAGCATTGATTAACTTTTGAGGGGCTGCAGCAGCAGCTTGGATATAAACACGGTCGTTCGACTTTATAATTTTTACGGCGTCTTCGGCACTTACAGGTTTGAACATTTTCATAAATTTTATTTCGCAAACTTACTGCTGGAAAGGTAGAAAAAAACTGTCTTTTATCATGTTTTTCTAAAATTAATTAATAGTTATAATTATCTATCTTTGTGGCTCAATTAGGAAAGCCATGATTATTGTAAAAACCAGTGAGGAAATTGAATTAATGCGCCAAAGCGCACTCGTTGTATCTAAGACTTTAGGTATGCTTGCCAAAGAGGTTAAAGAGGGTGTTACCACCAATCACTTAGATATGATTGCGGAAGAATTTATAAGGGATCACGGAGCCTTACCTGGTTTTAAAGGGCTATACGATTGCCCGTCTACCTTACTTTGTAGTGTTAACGAAGCGGTAGTCCATGGATTGCCTACCGATAAACCATTAGAAGATGGGGATATTGTCTCCATAGACTGTGGCGCTTTAATGAATGGATTCTACGGAGATCATGCCTACACTTTCGAAATAGGCAATGTGGATGAGGCCACTCGGAAGCTCATTAGCGTTACAAAAGCATCGCTTTACGTTGGTATTCGTCAATTGAGAATTGGCAATCGCGTCGGTGACGTCGGTTATGCTATACAGCAGCATTGCGAGGCCGAAGGCTATGGTGTGGTTCGTGAATTGGTCGGTCATGGTATAGGGCGTAAAATGCATGAAGATCCCGAAATGCCCAATTACGGAAAGCGTGGTCGAGGCAAAAAGTTTGTTGAAGGCATGGTTGTCGCCATTGAGCCTATGATCAATATGGGTACGCATAAGGTAAAACAATTAAAAGATGGTTGGACCATCGTTACTCAAGATGGAAAACCAAGTGTACATTTTGAGCACGATGTCGCTATTGTAAACGGTCAGCCGGAAATCCTATCGACCTTTGCCTATGTACACGAAGCTTTAGGAATCACTTCTGATGAAGAAAACGAATTTAGACAGAATGCACTAGTATTATGATAGATAAACGCATTTTAGATATTGAACCCAGAGAAATTGTTAAAGGCTACAAAGCGCGATTCTTACATACAGATACCATGACACTTGCTTTTTGGGAAGTTGAACCAAATGCGGAGTTGCCTATGCACCATCATATACACGAACAGGTGTCCCAAATCCTTGAAGGGGAATTTGAAATGACTATTAATGGAATCACTAAAGTTCATAAGCCAGGTTCTGTTTTGGTGATTCCCTCTAATGCACCACATAGTGGTAAAGCCATTACGGCTTGTAAAATTCTCGACGTCTTCAACCCTGTAAGAGAAGATTATAAATAATTACTCTTGAAATCAGTTTTCAAATTTTTCAACGAACTCTGCCTTTATGAGAATTTGAAAACTATATAGTCATATATTGACACGAATATCACTAATTCCCCAAATTTAAATCTATGTCAAACATAATTCATAAAAATGAATCCTACTTTATTATAGGATTATGTATGGAAGTACATAACACCTTAGGAAAAGGCTTTAGCGAAGGCGTTTATGCTGATGCGCTCGAAATTGAGTTAGAGTCAAATGGAGTTCCATTTGCGCGAGAAGTAAAATATGATGTCTACTATAAAGACAAACTTCTTCGCAAAAAATATTATGCCGATTTTGTAATAGATGATAAGATCATTCTTGAACTCAAGGCAATAGAGGGCATACATTCAAGCCATATCAAACAAACTTTAAATTATTTAGCAGCAAGCAAACTTAAATTAGGAATAGTTGTTAATTTTGGCGAAGACCATCTTAATTACAAAAGAGTAGTTCTATAATAATTAGTACTCATTCGTGTTATTCGTGTCAACAAAACATATATGTCAAAAATTTTTAAATTTCTCCTGAATCTATTTCCGAGACCCTTTTTGATAAGGCTTAGTTACCTTATAAGGCCGTTATTGGAACTTTTTTTAAGAGGGAAAAATTACACCGATCCTATTGACGGAAAAAGCTTTAGAACATTTTTGCCCTATGGCTATGGTGAACAGCGTCCCAATGTATTGTCGCCATCTACCTTGTCGCTGGAAAGGCATCGCCTATTTTGGTTATATCTTACGAAGGAAACTAGTTTCTTTTCAGAGCCTTTAAAAGTCTTGCATTTTGCACCAGAACAGTGTTTTTTAAAACGCTTTAGAGAACTTAAGAATTTAGACTATACCACAACTGATTTGTTATCGCCTATAGCAGATGTTAAGGCCGATATTTGTAATCTACCTTTCGAAGACAATAGCTATGACGTTGTCTTTTGCAATCATGTGTTGGAGCATATACCTGATGATACAAAGGCCATGCAGGAACTCTACCGTGTTATGAAACCTAATGGTTGGGGCATCTTTCAAGTCCCACAAGATCTAAATCGCGATATCACTTTTGAAGACGACTCCATCACCGATAAAGCGGAACGGGCCAAAATTTTTGGACAGTACGATCATGTTAGAATCTATGGCCGAGATTACTTTGATAAACTACGTTCTATTGGTTTTAAGGTTGAAGAGGTGAACTATACCTCACAATTATCATCTGACGACATCGACAGGTATCGCTTGGCCCTAGGTGAGATTATTCCATTAGTTAAAAAATAAGAAGCCGCACTAAAAACGAATAAAAGTGCGGCCCAAGGGATATAAATTGTGGTCAATAGCATTTATAAGACACAGCACTTTTAATAAAGTCACATTTATTTATTCAGGAAAGTTATTTAAGCTTAGAGTTTTTAATTCCTTGTTTTCATTTTCATAGATAAAATAGGCTTTTAACTCGGGACGTGTGCTCAAAAACGCAGTCACTTTTTCGATTCCCATAGCCTGAAAAGCTGTAGCATAAGCATCAGCTGTCATACAATCTGGTGCAATTACCGATACACTTAACACATTGGTCTTTGTAGGATATCCTGTTTTGGTATTGATAATATGCGCATAGCGATTCCCATTTTCATCTATTTTAAACTTTCTATAGGTACCTGAAGTGGCCATGGCTTCATCCTTCAAAGCTAAAGCCTTAAAAACCGATTGCTGACCATCAAAACGAGGTTCGTCGAGCCCTACCTTCCAAAGGGATTTTTTTTCAATGTTAGTGCCTTTTACCCGTATCTCACCGCCAATCTCAACCAAATAATTTTCTATGTCCTTGCTCTCTAAAAACTCAGCAATGACATCGACACCATAACCCTTAGCAATGGCATTAAATTCTAAGTAACTACTTGTAGGCTTTTTAAGCTTAGCACCTACTAAACCAATACGATTTAAACCAACAAACTGCATTAAACTATCGATAGTTGTACTATCCGTTAAGAATTTATTGGTTTCGGCTCCAAAGTCCCATGCATTTACCACATTACCAATAGTAGGATCGAATGCGCCTTCCGTAAATCGATACACCTCTTTCGATGCCTTAAATACACGTCTAAAATGTACATCTACATCAACATCTTCATTTTTATTTATCCTAGAAATATCCGAATCTGGAATATAGGTAGACAGGGATTGATTAACCCGCACAAATAGACTATCTATTTGATTCACAAAATTTGAATTATCGTTATGCGCATATTGAATGTTGAAGCTTGTTCCAAAAACAGGTCCAGAAAGTTTAACCAATTCTGCTTGCTTTTTTTCTTCCTTACAAGCTAAGCATGCTATAGCTATTAGGACTAGAAGTAATTTCTTCATGATTAGTTGAGATTCATTTCTATGACTTGTATGCCATTGTATTCAATAAGGTATTCTTCATTGAGATAAATAGGTAGGCCTTCCCCGTTTGGATTTCCTAAACCAACACCAGCATATAAGACCTTGGCATCTTTGTCGTAGGCGTGCTTCTTAAAAGTTTCCATCCAGATGACGTCATAATTATTAGGATTTTCGGGAAGCATTACAGCTCTCACCACGACGAAAAAGTATTGATTGTTCTTATCGATACAGACAAATTGTGGATGGCGTTTTAACTTACTGTTAATCGCTACAAATTCAAAACCACGCGCTTCCAAATCCTTCCCGACGTGATTCATGGCTAGGTTATGCAATTCTTGTGGCGTTAATGGCTGACCCATGCCACAAAGATACGAAGAAGCTTATTTAAATCGTACAAATTTTGCACTTCCAAATGTGTAATTCGAGACAGGAATTGTAGCATCATCTTCTAGATGATACCATGGAGAAGTTGTGCTATCTTCTAAATTCTTTACCAAATGAACACTTTGGGCTGGCGTATTTCCTTGAAACAACAGAAACAACTTATCACCTTTGGCATTTACCACCTCATCACAGAGCATCACGATATGTCCGGGTGATCCACCTTTAATCAGCATATCTCCAATCTTTAGGTCCTTGGCCTTAACGGATTCTAATTCATTGAATAGCGATAAGGTCCCCGAATACATATAGATAAGATTCAAAAACTTATAGAAGTTAGATTTTGAGTGATCTTCGCTAGCCGTTTTATGAAAACTGACCTTGTTCCCTTTTATTTTAGGACGATAGCCTTCGGCATAGGACTGCCATGAGCAGTAGTGACCGGAAGTAAAATTGAACCCTATGTCATCTTTTCTATCATTATCCCAAAGGTATTCGCTTCGTATTCTTATGAGTGCATCTGCGCATTGCTGCAAACCGTTTTTTGGTACTGGAATTTCTAATATACCAATATGTCCTCCTTGCCAGAAATAAGGGGTATCATCATAGTTTATAATCTTGCTTCCAAAAGGTTTGAGCTTATAGCTGCGTAAGTAATCCTCGAAACTACCTTTTTGATAAGATACACGCTTATATCCTTCTGGAACATTGACCCTAGATTTTATGGTTAGACTGTCCTTATTGATTAGACTTGGCGTTTCCACTATCGCAACAACCTTGTCTACAGCTTTTTCAACAGGTTGCAATTGAAAAGCCAATATAAGCACCACTATAATGACTAAAACGAGTAAGAGTTTCTTCATAGACTCTAAACGCTATTTACTTTGGGTTTCGTATGAAATAATTATTTTTACCCGATATGAAACAAGCATTGATATATTTTAAATACATTTTTCTCAAAAATCAGTATTTAAAACTTCTAATACGAGAGTATGGCAGTTGCAGGCGTTTCGAATTTTATAATTGCCCTAAAAATCTAATTAATTACTGAAATTTAAACCTGTGACAAACTATCCATTTTCGAGACGTATCGGTCTATTTCTAGGTCCCTTATTATTTATAGGCCTTCAAGTATTTTCATTTGAACTTATTTCAAAAAACGCAGATACAGTGCTAGCAACAGCTATCTGGATGATTGTTTGGTGGATTACAGAGGCAGTTTCCATATCCGTGACCGCATTGTTACCATTACTATTATTTCCGCTATTTAAAGTAATGCCAATGGCTGAAGTTGGCGCCAATTATGGAAGTCCAATTATCTTTTTATTCTTTGGAGGTTTTGTGTTAGCCCTAGCTTTGGAAAAAGTAAATCTGCATAAACGTATAGCGCTTACCATTATCAAGCTTACCGGTACCACGCCTAATAAAGTTATTCTTGGTTTTATGCTGGCTACGGCCTTTATGAGTATGTGGATTAGCAATACAGCAAGTACCGTTGTGATGTTACCGATTGCTTTATCTGTCATTAACCTACTCATAAACGACAAAGATGGTTTTACTAAGCAAGACAAAAATTTTGCACTAAGCGTTATGCTTGGTATTGCCTTCTCAGCAAATGCTGGTGGTATTGCCACCATTATAGGGACTCCACCAAATTCTGTACTCATTGGTTTGTTAGAAAACGAATATCATATCGAAATCTCATTTCTGAATTGGTTAGTAATGGGTTTGCCGTTTTCAGCGATATTAGTCGCTATTATTTACTTTATATTAATTAAAATGTTCCCTAATAAAGGCTTGGTATTTGCGGCTTCAAAATCTTTAATAAACGATGAATTAAGACAACTTGGTAAAATTTCGCCCAAGGAAAAGCAAGTGCTCTACACGTTTGCTGTCATTGTGTTTTTATGGATTTTTAGAACCTTAATCAACCATATATTTCCAAATCTTGGGCTTACAGATACGATAATCAGTATTTTAGGTGCCATTGCTTTATTTGCGGTTCCACATCGTTTAAGACAAGGTGATTTTATACTGCAATGGCAAGACACCAAAAATTTAGCTTGGGGGGTTTTAATTCTATTTGGTGGCGGCTTAGCTTTGGCAAAAGGCATGTCCTCTACGGGTATCGTGGATATGGTTGCTACAGCGATTTCTGATAGCAACATTAGTATTATTCTAACAGCTTCGTTATTGATTATACTCATGCTCTTCATGACCGAATTAATGAGCAATGTTGCTTTAACCGCAGTTTTAGCCCCAGTGGTTGCTGGTATCGCCATAGGGTTAGATATCCCCATTTTGTATTTGCTTATCCCTGTAACCATTGCCAGTAGTTGTGCCTTTATGTTGCCTATGGCCACACCTCCTAATGCTATAGTTTTTGCCAGCGGATTTGTAAAAGTTCATCAAATGGCGCGTGTGGGCATTATTTTGAATCTTATTTCGGTAGGATTACTAATTTTAATGTTTCAGTTTGTTTTACCATTAATCTTTTAAATACGGAACAAATGTTTAAAAACAGCATTTATCCCCAACTTATAAAAACATCAATTTTTGTACTTCTTAGTCTAGGTCTTAGTTGTAAAAATGCTGAAACACTGCCTGACCCACTTGAAGCTGGTTGGGAAGGAGAAACTGTTTGCGAACTCCTTGAAGACAATAAAGACGTGCGTGTGCTCAAATGTACGTTTCCTCCTAATACAGGCCATGAGAAGCATTATCATAAGCCTCACTTTGGATATGCACTTAGCGGTGGTAGATTTAGAATCACAGATGATTCAGGTTCGAGAGAGGTAGACATTCCAACAGGTTACAGTTTCAGTAATGATGACGTTATTAGGCACGAAGCGTTAAATATTGGTGAAACGACCGCTGTATTTCTAATTATTGAGTATAAGTGATCATTTTTTCTTATCTTCATTATTGAAAAAGAAAATTAATGACCAATGAACACTTCGAGTCGATTTGATGCTGCCGTAGAGAAACTATATACGGCATTTCATAATAACACTTTAAACCCTGAGGATTGCTCCCAATGTGCCGTTGGCAATATCTTAGACCATAAAGATAGTTGGAAACACATGACGGACATGCATGGTTCTGTTAAATTGAATTACGTTGGTCTGGTACATCAAAATTTAGGTAGACGATTCAATGGCTATTCGCCTTTAGAACTTCTTCAAATTGAAGCTGCCTTTTTAAAGGGTTGTGGCTATCGTTTGGGCAAAAACTTTTGTCACAAACCCGACTATTTTAATGATAAAGCTATATTATTCAATGGACTGAGCGAAGTGGTTTCTACTTTATGTGAATTAGACCACATAAAAGATATTATGGATTGCTCGAGTTTATTTAGGTTTCAATCACAGCAGACACTCGAAACACAATATTAAATCTAACTTAATAAAATTAAAAGACCAGTTCAATGAACTGGTCTTTTTTTGTATCTATTTTTGATTGCGGACCGTAAACTACAGCAATACAATCTTATAGATTTAGAGGGTTCTTATTCTATAAATTAACAATCCATAAAGCTATAACTTAAACGATTGGTTAAACCTTATAAGGTCTTACCTTATTACCATAATTTATTGCGATCTTATCTGAGTTTTCCACTCTACAAATCTTTAATTCAAGAAAGACAAATTAATCTTGAAACTAGAATTTATCCATTTAAACATTTGGTCATTCACTAAGTTATTTTCTCTTTTGACTATAGTGCTCGGTCTGGATTGTATTAATTCGCAAAATGCCGAAACCGAAAATTGGTATTTTGGTGACTTTGCCGGTCTAAACTTTGCTCCTCTCGAAGATCCTAATATTCTCTCAAATTCTGACATGATTGCTACAGCGGGATGCGCCAGCATTTCTGACATTAGTGGAGACCTGCAGTTTTACACCAATGGCATAGATATTTGGAATAAAAATCATGTCATTATGGATAATGGCTCTGGTCTTTTTGGACACGAAGAAGCCATGCAAAACTCGATCATCATCCCAATTGCTGGTATACAGGGACGGTACTACGTGTTTACAGTGGGTCTCGGTGGCCTACATTACTCTATTGTAGACATGAACCTTAACGGTAATTTAGGAGCCGTCACGCAGAAAAACATCCCTCTTATTCCAAGACCTAACATGAGTAAACTATCCGCTGTACATCATGCGGATGGACAATCTATTTGGGTCATATCCACAAGAAAAAACGTCGATAACGAATTTACATCTTTTAATGCCATTAAAGTTAACACCGATGGAACCATTGAAGACACAGTTATATCTAATGGACTCGCTTTTAGAGCAGTTACCGAAGGTGTTTTAGTATTATCCCCTAATGGACAGAGGCTAGCCTGTAGCAACTACTTACCAGCGAGCTTAACGGATCATATCTTAATATTCGATTTTAATAACGAAACCGGGATTGTAAGTAATAGAAGAAACCTTTTAACATCACTCACATTCTTTGAGGTCATTTCTGCCAATGGCTTGGCGTTTTCAAGAGACTCAGAATACCTATTCGCCACCGTTGTTAAGCAAGGGTTCTTGAATGTAGCAGAAGGAACCGTAGCTGTTCCAGAAGGGTATAATAACTCCAATCTCATCTATGAATACGATTTAAATATTCTAAGCCCCCAGGAGTATTACACTGTTCATTACGAACAATTTAGGGATGGTTTTCCTGGCGCACTTCAGTTGGCCAAAAACGGGAAGGTCTATAGAGCACTCCCAAAAAACACTGAAGAAGGCACCAATTTTCTAGGCACAGCATTTAATCCTCAATTTTCTAATGCTATTACCACTTACGACCATAACTCCATCGATCTAAGCCCCGATAATGTAAGACTTGGTCTTCCTAACTTTATTCAATCTCATCTCAGAACCAGAATTCTTAGCGAAAATAGGTGCTTAAACGAGGAACTACCTTTTGAAGTAGATACTTATGCAACAATAACTGCCGCCCAATGGGATTTTGGCGACGGAACCACCTCAAATGAAATAACTCCAAACCATGTCTTTGCCAATAGTGGCGTATACGATGTGTCGGTGACCATAACGGTAAATAATCGTCCGATAACCACGACAAAAAAAATTCAGATTTACGCGCTTCCGGACTTACTATCTGACCAAGAACTTATTAACTGTGATACAGACACGGATGGTATTTCTGTCTTCAATTTGTTTAATATTAGGGAACGTATTACAGACCCCGATCTAGCAGAACAATTGATTTTCTACGAAACTCTTAATGACGCCGAGGAAGATACTAATCCGATTGATAATCCCACCAATTACACAAATACAAGCGTAAACCAAGAAATCTTTGTTAGAGCCATTAATGATAACGAATGCTATTCTATTAGTTCATTTTTTCTCAATACCGTTTTTGTAGAACTTACCGATATCCCCGATTTTTACACCTGCGAAAACTCCGATAATCTCGTCGGAGATGGCAATGGAACCTTTGATTTAGATCAGATATCTAACGCCATAAGCATTGCCCAAGGGTTTCCCAGCTCTACAACTTTGGACTTTTATCTTAATCTTGAAGATGCTTTAACTTCTCAAAATAGCGTTAACCCAAACTATACAACGAGTTCAACTACGCTTTGGGTCAGAGCAGAATCGGATGATGTGGCCTGCTCTGGTGTTGGCCCTGTAAACCTTATTGTAAATGACGCCCTCACCATTGAAATTGATGACTCTTATACATTTTGTCGCTCAGAGGGATTTACGCTCTTAGGCGACCCCAGCAATGATCGCTTCGAATGGCTAAACAGTGAAGGGGACATTATCTCTACGCTTCAAGAATTCGCTACCAATACAGAAGGTAGCTATTCGCTAATTGTGTACAACACTCAAAACGGCATTGAATGTTCTATCTCTAAGTCATTTACTATTTCGGAAATTGCTGCACCAGAATTTCTGAGCATCGATACAGACTTAGACTACAATAACAATACCATTGTCATTACAATGGAGGGTAGTGATAATTATGAATTTTCCCTAAACGATATCGATTATTTTGGAAACTCTAATCAATACACATTTTATAATGTCGCATCCGGAATTCAAACTGTATATGCTAGAGATATTGACCGATGTCATCCTGCTATTTCGCAAACATTATATCTTATAGGGTATCCTAAGTTTTTAACACCCAATGATGATGGTGATAACGATTATTGGCAAATTAAAGGCCTAGTAGAAAACTCTTATAAATCTATTCGAATTTTTGACAGATATGGTAAACTCATTACTGAGCTCAATCCTTCTAACGGGTTGAGATGGGATGGGAGATTTAATAATGTTATAATGCCAAGTAACGACTATTGGTTTAGAGTCGAGTTTGTTGATGGTAGTGTAACCGTTGGACATTTTAGTCTTAAAAATTGAGTCGGTTAAAGCAACTAGGGACTATCGTTTTTCTTATTATAGCCAATCTCAAAAAGTTCTAAAGTAGGTCCATGAATTAAGGGCTTAAACAATCAACAATTATATGATCTTAATACTAAAAAAGCCAACGTTTTCTACGTTGGCTTTTATTATTCTTAAATTTTTGGTTTTATCCACCAAAGTCATCAAATCTAATATGTTCATCCGGGATACCAAAGTCCTCACCCATTTTCTGAACAGCTTGGTTCATCAATGGTGGTCCACAGAAATATAATTCTATATCCTCAGGTGCTTCATGATGGTTTAAGTAATTATCAATTACACAATTGTGAATAAAACCGACAAATCCATCGCCCTCTTCATCATTAATATCTTTTTTCACTTTCCAATTATCCTCTTCTAATGGCTCAGATAGGGCCATATAGAACTTAAAGTTAGGAAAGTCTTTCTCTAAGTCTCTAAAATGCTCGATATAAAAAAGCTCTCTTTTAGAACGTCCACCATACCAGTAGGTCACTTTACGACCCGTCTTTAAAGTTTTAAACAGGTGGTATAAGTGCGAACGCATTGGGGCCATCCCAGCACCTCCACCGACATAAAGCATTTCACTTTCAGATTCGTTGATAAAGAACTCACCATAAGGTCCAGAAATAGTTACTTTATCCCCTTGTTTCTGAGCAAAAATATAAGATGAAGCTACACCTGGATTTACACTCATCCATTGATTCTTAGCGCGATCCCATGGTGGCGTGGCAATACGAACATTTAGCATAATTTCACGTCCTTCTGCTGGGTAAGATGCCATAGAGTATGCGCGTTCAACGGTTTCATTATTTTTCATCACCAAAGGCCAAAGACCAAATTTGTCCCATTCCGCTTGGAACTTATCCGGAGTTTCATGCTCTTCAGGGTGTGCCGTAATATCAATATCTGAATATTTGATTTCACATGGTGGAATTTCAATCTGGATATACCCACCAGCTTTATAATTCATATCCTCAGGAATTTCAACAACAAATTCCTTGATGAAAGAAGCGACATTATAATTACGTACAACTGTTGCTTCCCATTTTTTAATACCGAAGACTTCTTCAGGAATGGTAATTTCCATATCCTGTTTCACTTTTACCTGACAAGCCAAGCGTGCACCATGTTGTAGTTCCTTTCTTGAAAAGTGAGGAGTCTCAGTCGGTAAGGCCTCACCGCCACCTGAAAGTACATGGCACTCACATTGAATACAGGTTCCACCACCACCACATGCTGATGGTAAAAACACTTTATTGCTTCCCAGTGTTGATAATAACGTTCCACCTGAAGCGACTTCAATTTCTTTTTCACCATTAATCTTAATCTTTACCGGACCAGATGGTGACAATTTTTGCTTTACAAATAATAATAATGCGACTAACAAGAGGGTTACCAATAGAAAGGCGCCCACAGTTGCTATTATAGTTCCAATTGTACTTGCGGCTAATATCATCATGCTCATCAATTACTCGTTTGTATTTTGTGCTATTTCTAAATCGGACTTAGTTGTAGCTTCTTCTTTTTCAATGTCTTCATCAATAACTTCTATGGCAGCTGCCTTATCTTCTGGCTTTGCCCCGTCATCACCACCGGTTAACATGCCGCCGAAACTCATAAATCCGATAGCCATTAATCCTGTTATAATAAAAGTAATACCGAGACCTCTCAAAGCCGGAGGTACAGCACTATATCTAATTTTTTCCCTTATGGCTGCAATAGCTAAAATCGCTAAGAACCAACCTATACCAGACCCAATACCATAGTTTAATGCTAATCCTAAGGTCGCTATTTCTCTTGACTGCATAAATAATGAGCCTCCCAAAATCGCACAGTTTACAGCAATTAATGGTAAAAAGATTCCTAATGAATTATATAGGGCAGGAGAGAATTTTTCAACCACTATTTCTACCAATTGTACCATAGTGGCTATAGTTGCGATAAACATTATAAAAGATAGGAAACTCAAATCATAGCTCGCATACTCCTCACCTAGCCATGACAATGCTCCCGGTTGTAATATATATTGATCCAATAACCAGTTCAATGGCACTGTAATTGCCAGTACAAAAATTACAGCGGCACCAAGACCTACTGCTGTTGACACCTTTTTAGATACCGCAAGGTAAGAACACATTCCTAGGAATGTCGCAAATACCATGTTATCTATGAATATCGATTTAAAAAACAATTCTACGTGTTCCATATGTTTTCAGTATTCAGTATTTAGTGGTCAGTTTTTCAGTATCTGCTTACTTCAACCGCCAGCTGCTTACTAATTTTAGTCTTCGATTAATGCTTTATTTCTTGTTCTTTGTACCCAAATAATGATGCCTACAACAATCAATGCCATCGGTGACAATAACATAAACCCGTTGTTTTCATACCCAATGGAATAAAGTCCTGTTTTTTCTATAGGATCTCCTAAAACTGGAATCCCTAATAAAGTTCCAGAACCTAATAATTCTCTGAAAAATCCGACGATGACGAGGATGATACCATAGCCCAAGGCATTACCGATACCATCTAAAAACGATCTCCATGGCCCATTTCCTAAGGCAAAAGCCTCAAAGCGTCCCATAATAATACAATTCGTAATAATCAAACCTACGAATACGGATAGCGTTTTACTTAGTTCATAGGCAAAGGCTTTCAATACCAAATCCACAATGATTACAAGTGTTGCTACCACAATGAGTTGCGCAATAATTCTAATCTTTGAAGGAATGATATTTCGCATTAATGAAATCACAACGTTACCAACACCCATTACGAATAAAACGGATATGGACATAACGATCGATGCTTCAAGTTCGGCCGTAATTGCTAGAGCTGAACAAATTCCCAATACCTGAATGGTAATTGGATTGTTATCAGTTAGCGGGTCTAATATTAATCTACTATCTTTTGCCATAGCTTATTTTCCTTTTAGTGAATTAAAGTAAGGTAAATACAATCTTAAATCTTTTTTGATCATGGCTGTAACACCATCACCTGTAATGGTAGCACCTGCAATGGCATCTACTTCATTATCCGTTTTATCATTATTTTTTGGGTCGGCATTACCCTTAGCCACTGTAATTCCTTTAAATTCCCCAGATTTTGACAATAAATGCTCGCCAATAAAATCATCCATAAAATAACGTTGCTTGATATTGGCTCCTAGTCCTGGAGTTTCCCCTTTATGATCAAAATACGCCCCTTGCACCACCATATTCTCATCCATCGCTACATAACCCCAAATGGCATCCCAAAGCCCTTTTCCACGTATTGGTGCAACATAAACGGTCTTTCCTTCTGAATTCTCACCAACAAAGAGCGGTAACTTTCGTTCTCCACCATCTTTAGCACTCGCCTGCTGCTTTTTTACATCTATTAGATAAGGTTCTTGTTTGGTCTCCTCGAAGTACTCATCACGACTTTGTGTTTTGATAACTTTACCGTTAGCGTCTACCGTAATCACAATCTGATCGGCAACATTTTTATCAAAGGCCTCAGGAGCTTTATCAGTCGAAATAAACACCGCACTGGTTTCATCATTATCATTGATACCCATAGCATAGAGAATATTCTGTTGCTTCTCTAAACGTTGATTTTCCGTGATTTTAGGTTTTAATGATGATGCTAGATAAGCTAATAAAGCACCTACAACTATCACCATACCTATGGCAAAAATTACAGTATATGAATTTTTATCTGTTCTGTTTTCCATCGTTATGCCACTTTAGCTTTTAAACGTTTCATTCTTTTCTTCACATTACCTTGAACCACATAATGGTCTATGGTTGGTGCAAACACATTCATTAATAATATGGCTAAGAATACACCTTCTGGATATGCTGGGTTAAACACGCGAATCATTATGGATATAAATCCAATTAAAAATCCATAAATCCATTTCCCCTTATTAGTTTGTGATGCGGTCACCGGATCGGTCGCCATATACACTGCTCCAAAAAGTATACTACCTATTATTAAATGTTGCCAGAACGGCACACTCATTAATCCGTAAAACTTGCTGGTCTCACCTATCCATCCCGCATCTACAACACCATTAAAAATCAAGCCCATAACCAATGCACCAATTACAGTACTCAACATAATTCTCCAGCTTCCTATTTTGGTGAATATTAAGAATAAACCACCTAGTATAATTAGAAGTTTTGAGGTCTCGCCAACGGATCCAGGTATAATTCCCCAGAACATATCCCAATACGAGTATAATTCTGCCGCACGATCACCATAAGTGGTTACAGTATCAGTTCCTGCTATAGTCAGTTCTTGTCCTGACTTTGCATAATAACCTAAAAGGGTTTCGCCTGAGATAGCATCTAAATTTTCACCTGCCGCTATCGCTGCATCACGTTCTACTGCACCATGCACCCAAACCTTATCACCAGACATCCAAGTCGGATAGGCGAAGAATAAAAATGCACGGATGGTTAATGCTGGATTGAGGATATTCATTCCTGTACCGCCAAATACTTCTTTTCCGATGACAACACCAAAGATAACGGCGACAGACAACATCCAAAGTGGAATATCGACAGGCACTATTAATGGTACTAACATTCCTGTAACTAAGTAGCCTTCTTCAACCTCGTGTCCTTTAATGATGGCAAATACAAACTCAACAGCTAAACCGACACCATAAGATACAATGACTAAGGGTAATACTTTCCAAAGTCCAATTACAAAGTTATCCCAAGTCCAAAACGATGCTCCTAAAAAACCATCCGCCGACTCGATTAAACCTTGCGCTAGGTAATGCTGATAACCAGCGTTAAACATACCGAATATTAAGCATGGCACTAATGCCATGATTACAGTGTTCATGGTGCGCTTTAAATCATCCGCCGCTTTGATGTGCGTTCCACCGTGTGTGGTCTCATTTGGCGTATATAAGAAGGTGAAAAGGGCATTAAAACCAGGCAGCCACTTTTTGTCTTTATTCTTCTCCTTGAAATTGTGTAAATTCTGTTTTAAACCCATTATCCTATCTCTTTAAGCATTAAGTCTAAGCCTTCTCTTATAATTTTCTGGTGTGGTTGTTTAGACACACAAATAAATTCAGTCAATGCGAAATCTTCAGGTGCCACTTCGTACATTCCTAAAGCTTCCATTTCATCTAAATCCTTATACATACACGCTTTTAAAATCTGCATCGGATAGATGTCTAAAGGAAATACCTGTTCATAGTTTCCTGTGACTACAAACGCGCGATGCTCACCATTAGTGTTAGTATTTAAATCGTATTTTTTCTTAGGGTTTAGCCAAGAAAAAGTTAAGGCTCTCGATGTAGAAATCTTGTTGAATATTGGCTTGTTCCAACCAAAAAACTCATAATCGTCACCCTCAGGAATCACAGTAATAACATTACTATAATAATCTAAATTTCCATCTGGTGCTATTTGTTTTCCAGATAGTACATTACCAGAAATAATGCGATCGTTCCCATCTTTTTCAACACCATTATCATAGATCATCGTTGCTACCTCAGACCCGATCTTCGTTTTAAAATATCTAGGTTTTTTCACTGAAGATCCTGCTAAAGCTACGATACGCTCAGCATTGAATTTTCCCGTTAATAACAACTCACCGATAATGACTAAGTCTTGTGCATTAACGGTCCAAACGACTTCTCCTTTATTGATTGGATTGACCTTATTAATCAAAGTCCCTACATTACCTGATGGGTGTGGGCCAGAGACCTTGTAAGTAGTTACATGATCTAAATTAGCCAATGGAGAATTTGTGCTCCCCACTGAGATATGAATTCCACCTTCAGTCAACTTTGATAAGGCCGTTACAGCAGCCTGCAGTTCAGCCTCTTTTCCTTTTAAAGTAAAATCTAAATCTGCAGCTAAAGGTGCACTGGCATAGCCGGAAATAAAAATAGCTTTAGGTGCGCTGTCAGCATTCGCTATTATATCGTAAGGACGTTGCTTTATAAAAGACCAACAACCTGACGCTAATAAATGCGCCTTAATCTTATCCGCATCAGCTGATAAATCAAATTTACCGTGATCTGCATAAGATTGTTCTTTATCTGCAGTAATTTTTATAGCGTCAATACGACGTCTGGGTCCACGCTGAATCTCTGTAACTTCACCAGATACAGGAGATACAAACTTCATAGCCTCATTATCCTTATTGTAAAACAGTGTTTCACCTGCTTTGACGCGCGTTCCTTCCTTTGCAACAAGTTTTGGGATAATACTGTGGAAATCTTCAGGTCTGATAGCATAGAAGTTGCTTATTATGGCATTTTCGGTGTTTTTTTCGGCTTCACCAACCAACTTTATATCTAAACCTTTTTTAATTCTGATGTCTTTTGACATATACTTAAAGATTAGTTATCTTAAAAATCCGTGCAAATTTACGAATTATAGCGTAAATATATTTTCAATTTAACGCAACATTTTTATTTATAATCATTTTAAATAAGTGGGGTGGAAGAAAAAACGATCAAATCAAATCGAGGAACTTCAATGTGTATTTTGACAAAAACAGGCTGCAAAATGCAGCCTGTTTTCTTTCTTAATGTCATAGAAATATAAAATGGGTAGGGATAGTCTTTGATTTTAAGAAACTATCCATGCCGTCTTATGCACTATAAGCTTGAAAGACAGCATTCACCATTAACAATAACTCCAGCACATATTCCAAATCCACCACGTGGTGTCCACTGACACTCACTGGGCCCTGTTTGCACATAATCCGACGTACAACAACCACATACTGGGCTATCGCCACCATTAATACTTTTTAGCTCTACTTTACTTAAAGCTTTTCCTAATTTTAATGCATTTTTCATAGTTAAAAAATTAAACATGATTAAAAGCCTCGATCATTTTGAGACACTCGAGGATTGTGTCTATTCCTTGCGAGAGGATATCAAATAGATAGTTCTAATTGACTTATAAAAAATCAGAGCACCCTTACATGTGCTTTTTGTAGTGATAAATCAGCCGAGATCATAACATTTAAAGCTATAACGTTCCGATATTTTTAAATTAAGGCGTTACCAATAAATTGAATACAATCACGAGAGTTAAAACATTTCTGTAACCAATCATCCCATTTGCACTGCTGTGATTAGTTTTTAGACTTGACTTGGTTATCTGATAATTCTATTTTGCTTTTTTCTTCGTTATCAATCGTTGAATTACAGGCCATCCTCTGGATGGCCTGTTTTATAATTATTCTAAAGTGCACAGAAGCTCAAACAACATAAACCACTAGGTTTAATAACACCAAAAAAGATATTACCATTATTGAGACCATAACAACAGTCCCCTGGCAAACAGTTGTCTTGACAAATAGTAGGAACTGAACAAGGCTGTTTTCCATCCCCGCCATTAATATGCTTTTGTTCTGCTTTGCTTAAAGCTTTCCCTAATTTTTTTAAATTTTTCATAATTAAAAATTTTAAACATGATTAAAAGCCCCGATCGTTTTAAGACACTCGGGGTTCGCGTCTATTCCCCGCGAGAGAATGTTTTAATTCAAAATCATTCTTATTTAGTTTTGAATCTTTATAATCCACATGGATTTTCAAAAAAGATTCCTGGAACACAAATACCAGGGCCGCTTGGAGTTGCGCCATTACAGAGATATCCATATGAAATAGTATGTGGATAAATACAACAATCACTATCAGTGTTACACTGACCTTTTAGTAGACCACCTACAATTTGTTTTTGCTCTACTTTATTTAAAGCTTTGCCTAATTTCAATACATTTTTCATAATTAAAAATTTAAATATTATTAATGCCTTGATCATTTTGAGACACTCAAGGATTGTGTCTATGCCTTGCGAGAGCGTACTTTAGTCATTAAAAAGCAAAGGGTATTAAGGAGATACATCACCTTTGATACCCTAAACTTGTTGGTTTAAATAAAATTCATTATCAATGTATAATCTGTTTAAAAACATGTTCCTTCACAACAAGAATTGCCATCTACATAACCATTAATAACAACCCCATTTAATTTATACGAACAACAATTACCATTTTGTGATGTAAGAAATAGTCCGCTAAAGCATCCGCTAGAGCTTCCTCCATGAAGTAATTTTTGTTCCGCTTTACTTAAAGCCTTCCCTATTCTTTTTAAATTTTTCATAACTAAAAGTTTTAAACATGATTAAAAGCCTTGATCATTTTAAGACACTCAAGGTTTATGTCTATATCCTGCGAGAGAAAAGTTTTTAGTTTTTCAAATTCATTAAAAGTAGTTCGCCATGTAGGCCAACTACTAAAAGATATCATATATCACGCACAGCATCTACCGTTTACAACGGTTCCAAAACAATCAGTACCTGCCGAACTGAGAAATACACAATGACCATCTTCTGTTACAACAGCATAATTTGTGCTGCATCCACAAAATGGTTCAAGAGGACCCCCACCATTTATCTCTTTCTTCTCTATTTTACTTAAAGCTTTTCCTAATTTCAATATATTCTTCATAATTAAAGGTTTTAAAATATTTGTTTAAAAGCCCTGATCGTTTTACGACACTCAGGGATTGTGTCTATGCCTTGCGAGAGAACAACATTCATAATTAAAGATTTAAAAATTATCCGCAAATAGGAGCTGAACCATCTGGGCAAGTTGAATCACAAGGAAATGTTCCAGGAAAACCAAAACAAACACCTGTCGATCCTCCGCCAGACGATCCTCCGCCTAAACAAGGATGATTCGGGGGTACAATACATGGGCAACCAGGGGGCGCAATATCACACCCACCGAATCCACCATTAATCTCTTTTTGCTCTATTTTACTTAAAGCCTTCCCTATTTTTTTTAAATTTTTCATAATTAAATTTTTAAACATGATTAAAAGCCCTGATCATTTTAAGACACTCAAGGTTTATGTCTATATCTTGCGAGAGCTGTTTCGTTTTTTGATGTATTAAATGGCTTCTATAGAATTAAATTTCACAAAAGCCTTGTTAAAGAGTCTTTTTCTTTAGCCTTCTTTAACATCAATTGAAAGTAAAATAGGCCAAAAGCTGCTCTATGGCCTATTTTAATAAAACAGCATTAAGTAATACAACAATAACCGTTTAGCATGGTTCCAGACTGATTCATAAATGCTCCACACGCAAGTATACATGGATCTCCATCTGCACAATCAACGGTCCAACATAAATGTCGTGCACAACAATTTGGTGGATTGCCACCACCATTAATACGTTGTTGCTCTTTTATATTTAAAGTTCTTCCTAGCTTTTTTAAATGTTTCATACTTAAAGATTTTTAGACTATTTTTTAATATTGCTCATTTTGTAACTATGTGGTTTAAAGTAATGCTACGTTTTACCTAATAATCTAGGCAGAGAAATGCTCTGCCTAGGTTAGTACTATTATGGGCTACATGGTGGAGCAAAGGGGCATTGCACCCCGATAGGTACCCAATCTAAACAGGACCCATCTGGACACCATTCGCAACACAGCCAACCAGGCCCCGGACGTCCTGTGCCCCCAGCTATTTCTTTCTGTTCGGCTTTACTTAAAGCTTTTCCTAATTTCAATACATTTTTCATAATCAAAAATTTTAAAGAATTATTTAAGGCCTCGATCATTTTGAGACACTCAAGGTTTGTGTCTATTCCTCGCGAGAGCATATTTTAATTGTTGAACACATTTTTTAACTGATAAAAGTCGTGTTTCATCAATCTTAGATCTTCAGTTTGAACATGTTTAGGGAATCTTTCCAACGATCTATTTAATAAAAAGGGTAAGCTTTAAGACACCTAAAACTTACCTCTCACTTATTATTGATCCTGACAACAAATACAAATACCGTGGATAGGATGCGGATGATAACCCGGTAGACAGGTGGGCTCATTATTAAAGTAAGGATTAAGACATCCTTTTCCACTTCCTCCATTAATCAGTCTTTGTTCATTTTTGCTTAGGGCTTGGCCTAAATTTTTCAAATTTTTCATAATTAAAAATTTTAAATTTATCTTAGCCGTGAACATTTAGAGACACTCACAGCAGTGTGTCTATTCTTTGCGAGAGAATTTTGTTCAAACCTCAAAGCCCTCTATGAGGGCTTTGTTTATTATATATTATGCCATGGAATCTTGTAATTCCAAAACTTCTTCTAAGTCTTCATCTAGTTCTTCTATAAAATAAATTAAATCTGGTCTATTGTATGCCTTAGGGTAAGCTCTACCATTAATCAAGATCGCAGGTGTAAAATTTAAGGCCTTAGAGCTACACCAATCCCTACTCTTTTGCAATATGTCATGGGATTTATCAAGATTTTCGCATGTTCCCCACTTCTCAATCCATGCTTCTGCCTTCAATTCCCCATAGATATCGTGCATCGCATTTAAGCACGTCTTATCACCTGAAACATCATAGAGTTCTATAATACGACTGGTAATGGCCACCACTTGACTATCCTTTTGGTCTATATTAACATTAAATCTAACCGTAATCTCAACTGCCTCATTGTGCTTCTCAAGAATATCCTCTATCAGCGTATGCACTGCTTTACAGTGGCCGCAAAAGGGATTGGTCACTACAACTATTTTTAGTTGGGATTCCGAATTACCGAACTTCATTTCATTTTTAATCGGAATATGAGTATCAACAGCATCAGAACTTAACAAAGCGGATTTAAACAAATCGAAATTTTTCTTGAATCTTAAATTCTCGATTTTAAGATCAAAAAGTTCCTTTCTGGATTTTATGAGCCTGCTGATGTAATTCCATATAAAAACAGTTGATAAATATGTTATCAGTGCGATTAACCCATCGTTAAATCCAATTGAAAATTCGAAATCACTATTTAAAAAAACGGATCCTGCCTGTGCCCATAATATCGCAACAATAGCAAGACAAAGGGCACACCAATTCTTAACAATAAACTTTTGATAGTAAATAGAATACAACGTTACAGGAAGTGCTAAGAAACTTATGGTATACAGTAAACTATAGGATATATTAAGGATTTGAAACAAATAAATACAAACCATAGACCCAATGAAATAAATGATACAAATATCACTAAGCTTAAAATTCTTAAAAATATTGGCGCCTTTTGAATTTAATACAGAATTACAATCCTTTTTTTCATCAGATGAATTGCAGAATGCATCACCGATAATAGTGGCCTCCCCCTGCTCTTGTTTAAATATTACAAAACTTATGACACCCCCAAAAAAAGACAATAACAGATATACAGAGGAGCCAAAACTTGGTTGATGTGCTAGAAATTGGAAGAACAACAAAGCAAGAACAATAAAAACAAGCATATAGTCTTTAAAATTCTGCTTTGGGACGGTATCAACAGCTGAGCTCTCTTTTTCCACCACAACGACAATACCCAAAAACTTTTGAAGAAACTCCGCTTTTGAAACGTTTTCTTTACGGCCTTCTTCATATGTAATTTCGTAGGCCTCAGCGTGTTTTCTAACCATAACCAGATCTTTGGAATTTTCCGATTGTATCTGGGCAATAAAAACCGGAGTAAGTTCCTTCAATATCTGAGGTTCAACTGGTAGACGAACGGCGGCATTTGGAATACCAAAATGATTTAGAACACCTGTTAGTGCATGCAGGCTCGGATAAGACGGGTGTGACAGCAGTTGAATTTTTAACTCGTCACTATCGATTTTAATATCGGATGCTTTCAGAAAAGATTTTAAAACATAAAGTAGGCTACCTCTCATTAATACATTTTTTACAATAAACAATACCTAGTACTAGAAGCTCAACTCTAAGGGGAAGTTTGTAGGTTCTTGATTTAGGATATGAAATGTAGTCAACAAGAAATGTCTGGGATAAATATAGCCTAAATTTAAGAAAATAATTCAAACAAATGAAGATTTAATCATTTATTAATGTGATGCTTATGATAAAAAAAAGTAATATATCCCTATTAATACATCTTTTTTATTTATGGTCATTATAAACAAGTTAAATATTCAAAGGCATGGATTTTGATTATATTTATAGCAATGTTTATAAACACAAGATGAAAAAGACATTTATTGGCATACTTCTACTTTTTATGCTACCTGAGCTATTAATAGCTCAGGTCACTGAAGTAAGCCCTCCAGATTTTATAAAAACCATAACCTTTAAAAGTAACACAACTCAGGGACAATTGCCCATTCTAAGACTCGGTGAACCTTTGATCTTGGAATTTGATGCCCTTAACGCCAATGAAGAGGATTTCTATTATGTCATTGAACATTTCAATTTTGACTGGACGCCCTCTGTTTTAGTTAAAGCTGAATATCTAAGAGGTTTAGATAACCAGCGTATATTAGAATATTACAACTCCTTTAACACTTATCAAGTTTACTCACATTACAAACTACAAATTCCGAATATACAGACGCGAGGTTTGTTAAAAAGCGGTAATTATATGATTTCCATATATGACGAATACGATGAACTTATGTTTAGCAGAAAGTTCATGATTTATGAAGATCTGGTAAATGTTGGGGTGCGCGTTAAACGCTCAAGGGATGTCACAGTAATTGATGAAGTGCAGTCCGTCGACTTAGTAGTTTCTACTAGCAGTATCAATTTTAATAACCCCCTTGAAACTATTAAGACATTGATTATTCAGAATAATAATCTCAATACCTCCATTTCAGATCTAAGACCTCAGTATACGCTTGGTAACGAACTTATTTATAGATACGACACGGAGTCTGCATTTTGGGGTGGCAATGAATACTTTTGGTTTGAAAACAAAGACGTTCGTACGTCTAATGTAGGCGTACAGTTTATAGACCTAAAAGATATCTACCAAAGCTACTTGTATCCCAATGAAGCAAGAAGTGGCCGACCATACACCTACAATCCGGACCTCAATGGAAACTTTCAAGTCACGGCAGCGGATCGCTTTAATACGGATATAGAAGCCGATTACACTATGGTCCATTTTTCCTTGGCACAAAATGAACTAGAAGGAAAAGATATTTATGTCTATGGCAATTTCAATGCCTTTGCTTTAGAACCTCTTACGAAAATGAATTATAATCGTGAAGCTGGTAAATACGAGGTGAGTTTTCGCCTTAAACAAGGGTTTTACAATTATAAATATGTCGTTGTCGATCGCGCCACTGGTGAATTGGACGAAGGCGCCATTAGCGGTGATTATTGGCAGACCGAAAACAATTACAAGGTCTTAGTGTATTACAGGGATTTAGGTGCGCGATTCGATAGACTTATCGGTTACGGTGAAACGACTTCGGTGGATATTTCTAATTAATACTGTAAGGATTTTTTCAGTATTAGACTAAATTTCTTTTTACCTTTCACTTTCAAATTGAGTTTTTTAGATGCACAACGATATTGCCATATTTTCAGAACTATGCGATGCACTTTTTAAGGCAGAAATTGACCAGCCTGTAGCAGAACCCATTCCAACTTCAGAGCTATATGAAAGATTGGACTTATCCCTAAATGCTGAAGGTTTAATTGACGACGATTTAAAAGCAACACTAAAACAAATCATCAAAAGCACTCCAAAAACAGCATCCAAGTCATTTTTTAATCAATTATTCGGAGGAAGAGTTGGTAAAGCGACTTTGGGAGATTTGCTGGCTGTTATGTTCAACAACAGTATGTACACTTATAAGGTTGCAGGTCCTCAGGTCGGCATCGAAAAACAGGTGTTAAAAAATATTTGTGCTTTAGCTGGTTATCACGATGCTAGTGATGGCACATTTGCCCCTGGTGGGTCCATGAGTAACATGATGGCCATGATTATGGCTAGAGATGCTAAGAACGAAACCATAAGAGCTGAAGGTCTTTCGTCTAAAATGACACTCTATACCTCAGCAACATCCCATTATTCCATATCAAAAAATGCGGCCTTAACAGGATTGGGAAGAAATCAAGTGCGGTTAGTCAATACCAATGATAAAGGCGAAATGCTTATTGAACATTTGGAGGAACTCATTCAGGACGATATCGCTAAAGGTCATACACCTTTTTTTGTTAATGCTACAGCCGGTACTACCGTACTTGGAGCATTCGATAACGTAGAAACCATAAGTAAGATTTGCAAAAAACATCATCTTTGGTTACATGTTGATGGTGCCTATTGCGGAGGCGTTATTTTTAGCAGAAAGTACAGCCATCTACTCAATAAACTAGAGCTTTCGGATTCCTTTAGTATTAATGCGCATAAAATGTTAGGCACACCTTTAAGTTGTTCTATTATAGTGACTCAACACAAGGCTCAATTGCACCACTCCTTCTCTAATGAAGCCGATTATCTATACCAGACCGACAGCGATGATTTTAATCTGGGTAAAACCTCTATGCAGTGTGGTCGGCGTAATGATGCCTTAAAAGTTTGGACCCTTTGGAAATCTGTTGGAACACTGGGTCTGGAAAAAATTGTGGATAAACAGTTTGAGATGGCACAAATCGCTAGAGACTATATTGAGAACCATCATGATTATAGCTTACATAGTTTTGAGGATTCTATTTCTGTATGCTTTAATTACAAAGACATCCCAGCTAAAGATTTATGTACAGCTCTATACGAAAATTCTAAATTAATGGTGGGGTTCGGTTCTTTTAAGAATCAGGAGTTCGTGAGGATGGTAACCATAAATAGTCTCTTAGAAAAAGAAGATGTTTTGGCCTTTTTTAAAACGCTTGAAGCCTTTGTTGAAGAAAAAATGTTAAAAATAACGACGACTTAACCTAAAAAATAGGGCTTCAATGAAAATTTATTTTATTTTAGCAGATACAATCCTCATTTAGCTTATGGTACAACAAGTTACAAGCGGAATTAAAATTTCCGTTGAGACCAATTTCGAAGGTACATTTTATAAGAATTATAAAGTGCACTTTGCCTTTGGTTATAAGGTAACTATCGAAAACCAAAGTAAAGACTCCGTTCAATTAAACTCTCGCCATTGGAAAATCCTAGATGCACTCAATAATGAAGAGGTTATTGAAGGCGAAGGCGTGATTGGGAAAAAACCTGTTTTAAAACCTGGTGAATCCCACACCTATAATTCGGGATGTTTGTTAACCTCTCCTTTTGGCGCTATGCAAGGCCACTACAACATGGTTAATTTTACCAAAGCTAGTAAGTTTAAAGTCTATATTCCTTCATTTAAACTAAGTGCACCATTTGCACTTAATTAGACTTCAACTATCTATCCAGCACACAAGACTTTAGAAGATACGGCGCTCAATCTGCTGTGTAATTGTTTACAAAATCAAATCTGTATAGCTTGGTATCTTGTTCTATATTGATGAACAAACAGTTGGAATAATGTACAAACCTATAACCCAAAGCGATGTCGAAGCTCTCATCACTCACTTTAAAAACAGCGTCACAATCAATATGACCATAAGGAGAAATGCGCCTGAAGCGGTATTCAAATCTATGATCTAAATCATATAACTCAAACCAGGCACCAGCTGCGATTCCACTTAACCATTGGGCATGGTTGGCCTTCTCGTCATTATGTCTTGGTTCTAAAGTCCCTATCAAACTCGGGCTATAGCCTTTTAAGGTGTCCAAAAACAAACGTCTGTTTTCTTTGCTTACCGTAGAATTAAACTCGCTAATCTCACCGTCTTCAGAGACTAAGTGCACAAAATCCTCTGTATCGGCAATCACCACATTACCAATGGTACTCGGCGTGAACCACTTTGACTTTTCCAATGCCTTTTTTAGTTTAGAATCTGTCACCGATGCAATCAAGGTATCGGTTACAAAGCGTGCACAATTACAAGCAACCTTTATAAAAGCGGCATATCTAATAAAACCTTGTGCTTGCATCCTATCAATATGAGTTCTTGCCAAATCATAATTAACCGCATTGCATACTGAAGCGTACAAGTGACCATCACCATGGGTCAGTTTTGGATGTGTTGCCAAAAACTTTAAAACCTCATCCAAATTTTGAATGCTGTCATTTTCGATTTTTGCCAACAACGGAAAGTCCAATTCAAAATCCGTTTCTTTTCCTCTTACTCTTCCATGAGGTTCTGAGGTGATATACCTTCCAAAATCATGATACTCTAATACCCCTGTACTTTTATTAATTAACACCAATGCCGCATGACCAGCTCTTACATGTTTCTTATTACCAATAAAGGCAAACCGCAAAAATTTGGAATACCACTCTTCAGCATGTGATACGATGGTTTCAGGATAGGCAAGGGTTAGAATAAAAGCATCATTATTTGGCATTGTAATATTCAAAAATTTCAAGTGGCAACTTACAAAAAAAAAGCCTGGCAAGTTTCACATAACTATAACGTTTGAGATGAACCATATCTCATAATTATTGTACCTTTGCACTTCAAAATTTTATTCCCATAAAATTGGGAATCTTATTCATAATTTCTAAAATATCAACCAGATTCCCGATAGCTCGGGAACATTAAAAATTTTTAAAGATGGGAAAAGGATTCTTTAATGTACCAATCGCTGTTAACGAACCTGTAAAGTCTTATGCACCCGGTTCTCCAGAACGTGGCGCCGTATTAGAAACGTACAAATCAATGTTTAACAGTAAAGTTGAAGTGCCTTTATATATCAATGGTAAAGATGTAAAAACTGGAACTACCAGAACCATGTCACCACCACACGATCATCAGCATATTGTCGGCGAATATCATTTGGCAGAACAACAACATGTTGAAGAAGCTATTGCTACCGCTTTGGAAGCACGCAAAAATTGGTCGCAATTGCCTTGGGAGCAACGTGCTGCTATTTTCCTTAAAGCAGCTGAACTTATTGCTGGGCCGTACCGAGCTAAAATTAATGCGGCCACAATGATTGCACAATCCAAAACTATTCACCAAGCCGAAATTGATGCGGCCTGCGAGTTTATAGATTTCTTGCGTTTTAACGTGCAGTTTATGACGGATATTTACATGGAACAACCTGAAAGCACTAGCGATGCCTGGAACCGTGTAGAGTATCGTCCACTTGAAGGTTTCACCTATGCTGTTACCCCTTTTAATTTTACGGCTATATCAGGAAATTTACCAGCATGTATGGCCTTAATGGGTAATGTTGTGGTTTGGAAACCTAGTGACAGTCAAATCTATTCTGCCAAAGTGATTATGGATGTGTTTAAGGAGGCCGGTGTGCCAGACGGTGTTATTAATGTCGTTTTTGGGGATCCTGTAATGATAACGAATACGGTTTTAGCTAGTCCTGATTTTTCTGGTTTACATTTCACGGGCTCTACCTTTATTTTCAAGGAACTTTGGAAACAGATAGGCGAAAATATCCATAGCTATAAAACCTATCCGAGAATTGTAGGGGAAACAGGCGGAAAAGATTTTATTATAGCGCATAAATCGGCCAATGCTAAACAAGTCGCTACGGCCATCTCTCGAGGCGCTTTTGAATTTCAAGGTCAAAAATGTAGTGCGGCATCCAGAGCCTATATTCCAAAAGGCATTTGGTCTGATGTAAAAAACTATGTCTTAGAGGACATCGCATCGTTCAAAATGGGTTCGCCAGAAGACATGGGGAATTTTATTACCGCAGTAATTCATGAAGGCTCTTTTGATAAATTAGCAAGTTATATTGATGCTGCAAAGGCAGATGCAGACGCAGAAATTATCGCTGGCGGTGGATACGATAAAACTAAAGGGTATTTTATAGAACCCACTGTGATTGTAACCACAAATCCAAAGTACACGACCATGTGTACAGAGCTATTTGGCCCTGTGATTACTATATTCGTATATGAAGATAATGCGTATTCAGACACTTTAAAATTAGTTGATGAGACCAGTGAATATGCCTTAACTGGTGCAGTTTTGGCTACGGATCGCTATGCCATTGATGAAGCGACCAAAGCCTTACAAAATTCGGCAGGTAACTTCTACATTAACGACAAGCCTACTGGTGCCGTTGTAGGTCAGCAACCCTTTGGTGGAGCACGAGCATCCGGAACAAACGATAAAGCCGGAAGCGCCCAAAACTTGTTGCGTTGGGTATCCCCAAGATTGATTAAGGAAACCTTTGTGACCCCAACAGATTATAGATATCCTTTTTTGGGTTAACCCAATAATAAACTGAAATACAAATCCTTAGAAGTTACTAACTTTTAAGGATTTTTTGTTTTTCAACGAAATACCGTTAAAAAAATGTATTTGCCTTCGGAAACTTTGTATTTTTAAATTCACAAACTTAAATCTTGTCATATGAAAAAACATTACTTTATTATCTTATTATTTTTACCGGCCCTTATACTAGGGCAAACAGCCTTCACTTCTGGTATAACGCCAGATTTATCGGCCTATGGTGAAGCAACGAACTATCCCGGAGAGGGTGAGTACCAGATATTTTTAAGCGCAGATAATATTTTAGACAAGCCGATTATTTTTGTGGATGGCTTTGATCCTGGTGACGCAAGAGATATTCCTGGCTTGTATGGCTTACTCGATTTTACGGGAAGCTCAGGCGCTCAAAATCTAGCAGATCTAGTAAGAGCACAAGGTTTTGATGTGGTTATTCTAAATTTCCCGGTCTATTTGCGTGGAGCTGATGGTGCGACCATCGACGGCGGTGCTGATTTTATAGAGCGCAATGCTATGCTACTCGTTGAACTCTTAGATATCATCAATACGGCCAAAGCGACCAATAGTCCTGAGCAAAATGTGATTATCGGCCCGAGTATGGGAGGAATTATTACAAGATATGCACTAAACTACATGGAAGCAAATACTATTGATGCCGATACGAGATTATTTATATCTTTTGATTCGCCGCATCTTGGAGCTAATGTCCCTATTGGTTTACAGCATCAGCTAAATTATCTCGCCAATAATACACTAAGCCCAGTTACTGAAGTGCAACCACTCATTGATAGCTTTTTAAAATCCCCGGCGGCACGACAGCTTTTAGTCGATCATTTTGAGCCACATCTACTCATGGGTGACCCAGTGGAATTTGATCCAAGTCTCACCTTACCCATACCACACCCCTTTAGAACCATATTAGAAAACGACATAAACGCTTTAACAGCTAATGGATTTCCTCAAAATACAAGGAATGTCGCAATCATTAATGGTAGCGGCATAGGCAGTGCTTATTTTGCAGCGGATGGTGTGACACCTGTTACCAATGGATTTACAATTGTAGACACCACCATTCCTGTAGATACTGGAGTAATTGGTACTGTTAATGTGGACGTGGAGATCTATATGACTCCTGCTGCGGGAACGGCACAGCAAGTCAGTCGTTTTTTCGCACCACTATTCCCACCCGTATTTCCTAATGTGGAATCTATAGCCAACTCCGGTACCACAAATTTTGATGGTGTTGACGCGGCTCCTGGTGGTTTGTTTGACTTATCCTTATTAACTGACAATATCGGATCTGGTGGACCTGCAGATGATTTCTTAAATGCCCTTCAAATCGATAAGTTTAATTTTATTCCTTCAGTCAGTGGACTGGCCTTAGAAATAACCGAAGAAACCTCTGATGATGATATCAATTGGTTTCACAGTATTGATTTAGCGGGTCGGGCGACCACCAACAATACCCCATTCGACAATACCTTTCTACCCGACGATAACGAAGGCCATGTCGAACTCACCGAAGCTAACGTTAATTTTGCACTGACAGAAATTTTAAACCCACCTCTAGGAGTTTCCGACAATACGTCTGTAGTTTTTCAACTTGAAGAAAATCCGGTTCGCAATGAACTCATATTGCTTTCAGACATAAATACAGTAGCTACCATAAGCGTCATTGACATTACAGGCAAGACCGTATTTAATACTAGTGTATCACTTAGTAATAGAACATCCATTCCTGTAGATTTGGCTTCAGGATTTTATATTTTGAATATTGCTACAGATAACAACACATCATTTACCACTAAGTTTTTAGCCAACTAAACACAGCTTAGTGCATGCCATAAAAAAGCACTTCAGTCGAAGTGCTTTTTTATTTATACTTCAAGGGTAAATAGATGACTTTTTTAGTTTCGAAGAAGTCTTCTTCAAAATAATCCGACAGCAGATAGGCTTTAACCGTAGTATAAGACCTTAGCTCTTCCGTTAAGTTCCCACCTTTAAGATAGAGGATGCCATTTTTAAGCGCATTCCTTTGTCTTTTGACAACTTTCCCTTTCACCCATTTCGTAAATTCTGGCATCGCTGTTACCGCTCTACTAACAATAAAATCGTAGGTTTCATCGATCGCTTCTACCCGACTATGGGTAGTTCTCACATTCGTCAACCCAATAGCCTCCGAAACGGCATTAATCACCTTAAGCTTTTTATTAATACTATCCACTAGGTGAAACTGACAATTTGGAAATAAAATGGCCAAGGGAATTCCAGGAAATCCGCCACCCGTTCCAACATCTAAAATTGAGGAATTATCACTGAACTGAATCACTTTAGCAATACCTAAAGAATGTAGAACATGCCTTAAATACAATTCATCGATATCCTTACGGGATACAACATTAATTTTGGCATTCCAATCGTTATATAAGTCCTGAAGTGCATCGAATTGATTAATCTGAGTATCGTTTAAATCTGGAAAATATTTTAGAATGATATCCATGCCTTTTTCTTTTTGTAAAAGTACATTATTTTCATGTCGATAAATTAATGTTAATCCCTAAAGCGTCATTTTAATTATTACTATATTTGACACGTTATTTAGAATGGAATCTCTTAATATCATAGCTTAAAATAAAGAATATATGGCACAACAGACCCTATCCTTTTCAAGAGCCGATTCAGCAAAGTTTTTTAGAACGTTGAACAAACGAGTCAATACCTATTTTAAAGAAAATAATATTAAACGTACGGGCAATTGGCAACTTTGGGTAAAAACCGTGGTGATGTTTGCTTTGTTCCTCACGCCTTATTTTCTGTTGTTGACATTAGATATCCCTACTTGGGCGCAAATACTCCTAACTCTTGTTATGGGGGTTGGTATGGCTGGTGTTGGCATGAATGTGATGCATGATGGCAACCATGGGTCGTTTTCAAATAAAGAATGGGTAAATCGTTTAATGGGCAGCAGCATATATATTCTGGCAGGTAATGTCTACAACTGGCAGGTACAGCATAATGTGTTACACCATACCTATACTAATATTCACGGGCATGATGAAGATTTGGAAGCTGGAAGAATATTGCGTTTCTCTAAGCATGCCAAATGGCATAAACACCATAGGTTTCAACATTACTACTCCATCTTTTTTTACGGTTTACTGACTATTAATTGGGCCATTACCACAGATTTTCAGCAAATGAAACGCTATATGAAGCGTAAATTATCCTATGGAAAATTGCCTAATCCGATTATTAACTGGAGTAAGCTTGTCATATCCAAATTAGTGTATCTCTCTATGTGGATTGTTCTGCCCATATTGCTCACAGACCTCGCATGGTATGAGGTATTAATCGGCTTTTTTATTATGCATTATGTAGCGGGTTTGATTCTTAGCGTTGTATTTCAATTGGCACACGTTATGGATGAAGCTGAAATGCACTTACCAGAAAAAGATGGTACCATGAAAAATACTTGGGCTATCCACCAATTAAAGACCACCGTTAATTTTGGAGCTAAAAACTGGTTGGTTAACTGGTATACCGGAGGCTTAAATCATCAGGTAGAGCATCATATATTTCCTCATATTAGCCATATTCACTATGGTAAAATTGCAAAAATCGTAAAGCAAACCGCTAAAGAGTTTAATTTACCATACAAGGAATACGAAACTACAAGAAAAGCTATCGTTGCACATTTCAGGTTTTTAAAAGAAATGGGCATGCGGCCAGCAATGCAAGCATAATTCTATTATAACTAACTCATGAACCAACTTTCGGATAGAATTAATAGTCTATCGACATCAGCCACCCTTGCTATGGCTGCAAAAGCCAGAGAACTAAGAGCAGAAGGAAAAGATATTATTGGATTAAGTTTGGGTGAACCCGATTTTAATACGCCCGACTTTGTAAAAGAAGCCGCCATTAAAGCGGTTAATGACAACTACAATAGCTATACACCGGTAGACGGCTATGTAGAACTCAAGGATGCCATTATCACCAAATTTAAGCGCGATAATAAGTTAACCTATTCTAGAGCTCAAATTGTGGTCTCCACAGGTGCTAAGCAAGCCTTGTTTAATATTGCTTCGGTAATGCTCAATGCGGGCGATGAAGTGATATTACCATGCCCATATTGGGTGAGTTATAGTGATATTGTAAAGCTCAATGAAGGTGTTCCGGTTGAAGTAACGACCGATATTAAAAACGACTTTAAAATGACGGCCGAACAACTCAGTGCCGCCATCACACCTAGAACCAAAATGATTTGGTACAGTTCGCCTTGCAATCCTAGCGGATCAGTATATAGCAAAGAGGAATTACGGGCCATCGCTGATGTGCTACAAGAGCATCCAAATATCTATGTCGTTTCTGATGAAATCTACGAACACATCAATTTTATTGGTGGTCATTATAGTATGGCGCAGTTCGATGATATGTACCATAGAACCATTACCGTAAATGGCGTATCTAAAGCTTTTGCTATGACCGGTTGGCGTATCGGCTATATCGGCGCACCAGATTGGATTGCTCGAGCCTGTAACAAAATACAGGGACAAGTCACTAGTGGCGCTAATTGTATAGCACAACGTGCTGTGATTTCAGCTTTAGAAGCCGATCCTTCCCAGATACAGTATATGGTAGATGAATTTAAAGAACGACGACAGCTTATTTTAGGTTTGCTCGACGAGGTGGAAGGATTTGAAACTAATGAACCTGAAGGTGCTTTTTATGTCTTCCCCAATGTATCCGCGCATTTTGGAAAAACCATTAAAGGAAAAACGATCAACAATGCTTCGGATATGGCACTATTTTTATTGGAAGAAGCTAACGTAGCGACTGTTACGGGTGAAGCCTTTGGCAACCCCAATTGTATTAGAATCTCTTACGCCGCTTCCCAAGAACAGATTATGGAAGCGATTAGACGCATTAAAGTTGCATTGAGTTAATATTCTAATCTCTGACTATTAAGAAAAGCTATATCCTCAATTTAGGATATAGCTTTTTCTATTATGATGCCCAAAGCATCCAAACCAAATTTTGTTTATAAATCTAATAGGTCAAGAGCTCTATAATACCGTTAGTGGAGTAAACAAAAGCTACTACCAAACCTAAAAACAAGAGTATCGTGACGACTATTATTTTGGCCATTCTTATCTTATGTTCTTCCCTTATACGCTTCGCTATGGCATTAAGCTCTTTCGTCGTTGCCTTAGGTAGATTATATTCCGTTTTTGCATTAGAATCATAACCCCCAAGCCTATTTTTTAGACCCAGTCTATTTTTTACTTTTTTGCGATTAGATAATAAATTCAAATTATTTCTAATGCTGGTCATCATTGAACTCGCACTCATAACTTCAAGTGTTAAGTGAAAATTGAAAATAAAATCCTAAGCAACATAAATTTTATATTGCGAATCACATAAAAGACACTTACAAAGTGGCAGTTAAAGGTTCAAAAAGGTTGGCCTATTAGATTAGAATATGGCGATTAAGGCGAGAGCAAATACAGTCAGTTTTAGGATCGCAGCTGTATGGTTAATTCTATTGAGTTGAAAAGATTTGATACGCTGTCTTATTCCAAATACAGATGTCGTGCTCGACTTACTATAATTTTCCTTCACAATGGTTTTGTAATTAGAATTCAACAGACCTTTGGTGGTATTACGAGATACCGCAGGGGGTTCTGGTAAAGTTTCTAATTCTTGAGATAATACTAATTCCATGATATATATTTTTTTGTTGGTTACACCAATATGACGCTACCAAGCAAAAAATGTTACACGCTGTGTTGCAACTATAGCGTACAATTGAGGGCTTTAACTTTAAAAAACACCAGTAAAAATATAGGCTAGACTAATTTAAATTTTTTTTGAAAATTCTAAGTTATTGAAGCTATAAACTCAAAAAAATGATATCCTCATGTAATAAAATAGACTGATTTTCACTAGAACAAATCAGTCTATTTTCTAACTAACTCAAATAATAAATTATAAAATCCCTTTTATTGATAAGTAATCTAAAAAAATAGCTTCCGTACTCGCTCCATTAAACATGGTAACAATTAATCTACCTGTCTGCAATCTGTCCTCAGGAATAGGTACTTGCAGTTCTTGCCAAACACCTTCTGCATCTTCAACATCATCATCAAAAATTGAAATAATAGGATCGCCTAAACCATCTTCGGTTTCAAAATAAACTGCGATCCCATCAGTAGACTCCCAACTTGTAACTTCAAAATATACTTTAATTTCTATAATAGCATTTTGCACATTAGGTGTAAGCCCTACAACTTCATCAAAAGTTAATGTTAATAAACCATCTAAATCTGAAGTTACATAAGCTTGGTTACCGTCTATAAATGTTGTTGGGAATTCAGTGCTAGCAACTGTATTATTATAAACTCCTATTTCTTCATTCTGAATATCGTCATCTGCTGAATTGGTGTAAGCAGCTGTAAAACCAAGTTCATTAGTCGTATTAGTCCATGTAACATAAGGATTCATAGCATTAGGATCTGAATCTTGTATATTTGGTAATGGATCTGTATCCTCAAAAGGTTTTGGGTACCTTTCATATACATCAAATGTCGGAACTTCCTCAAAACTTGTATACCCAAACTCAAACAAATCGTCTTCGTCTATTCTTACTACAGTAGTATAGGTCCTGTCATCCGGTTCGCCACCAAGAAAGCCATCGACTTCCTGAAGTGTAAAGGACACATATCTAGATCCTGAAGACACATCATTATTTATAACCTGTAATAGCGCTACCTCAATGCGCGACTCTCCTGCAGGCATAGTTATAGTTCCAAAATTGGATGGTAAACTAAAGTCAACGCCTTCAACTGCTGGTTGCTCCCCTTCAGGAAAGGTTAAAGTATATTGAAAGGTTCTATCCTGACTCAAATTTGAACTAGAAAGAATCAAATTAGTAACAACGGTTTCTGCATTAGCTTCGTTAGTCGTAATTTGAGTATTTTCAAACGCAATGTAATCGAATGAAGATGGTAAAATACTATCTGGTTCATTTGTATCGCAGCCCATTGCCAAAGTAAGTACAAATAATGCTGCTATATATTTTAATTTATTCATAACTAATACGTTTAATATCCTGGATTTTGAACCATATTTGGGTTAACATTCATTTCATCAATTGGTATTGGAAGGATTGTTCTATCTTCTGGGGCATTTACCAATTCTGAAGCTGCATCTTGTCTAAATTTATTATACGTTAGCCCGTTACGTGTTAGATCGAATAATCTAAAACCTTCAAAACCTAATTCTTTTCTTCTTTCAACAAGTATCTTGTCTATTAATGCCCCACCTATTTCAGTGCTTGGGACTGCATTAAGATCGGCACGTAGTCTAATTGCGTCTAACGCCATCTGTGCATCTGTATTTTCATTTAATCTTGCGTGAGCTTCTGCTTTAATCAGATAGGTTTCTGACAACCTTAAATACTGAATATTATCATCGTTAAAGCCTGCGCTTGGATATTTCTGCACCAAAAATACACTACCATCCGCAGGATATAATTCTAAACGTACGTCGGTAGCTTCAAATAGGCTTACAAAATCAGCTGATGCAAATGCATCTTCATACTCCAGAAAGAAATGTGTAATTGAGTTACTTCCCAAATTATCTGTAGCATTAAAGTCTATTGTAGCTAAAGTTTCATCTGTTGCATCTAAACCATCCCAGCTTGCCACATATTCTGAATTATTAAGTAATTCCGTACCACTATCATTGATAACCTCAGTCGCTAGATCCCTCGCCAATTCCCATTCTTCCATATGTAAATACACCCTTGCTAATAAAGCTCTTGCGGCATAGGCATCAAAACGTTCTTCTGGTCCATTATCACGCATTAGTCCTATTGCTGTTTGCAAATCACTAATAATTTGGCTGTAAACTTCTGCTGTTGTATTTCTAGCTGGCGATTGTACTGTACCTCCATTACCAAGCAAACTAAAATCAGGTATGGGTACCCCTAGATGAGATGCATCCGCAGTAAAATTATAAGGTTGAGCAAAAAATAACTGAAAGTTATGAAATGCTAATGCCCTTAAGGCATGTAACTCACCAATATACTGATTAGCATCTTCTTGCTCAGACTCAGGAAATGTTAATTCATTTGCTTCCCTAATAGCTATAGATGTGGTCGCTATGATGTCTGAAAAGTTATTCCACGTCCCATCAGCATTACCATCATTGGCATTGAGATTAAAAGCATCGTAATCTAAATATCTCCCAGTATTATCAAATGCATTAATAAAAGCGTTATCTGATAGAATTTCTGGCACTAAAAGTACTGTCCTACCATAATTATTTGCACTTGCTAAAAAACTATAAGCACCATTAGTTGCTAAATTCAAAGAATTTAAATCTACTATGGCTTCATCAACTTCAACAGAGCTAGAAAGTCTTTGATCTAATGTATCATCACAACTCGTTGCAATTACAAAAACCAAAATTGTTATTATATATGTAAATCTTTTCATAGTATTCATTATTAAAATGTTACGTTTAAGCCTATAAAAAATGTCTTGGCTATCGGGATTTCTTGATTAAGCCTACCATCCAAACCTGCCTCTGGATCCCTTTCTAACCTATCATCTTTGATGTAAGTCCATAGGTTATTGCCTTTTAGGAAAATCTGTGCTCTATCTAATTTTAAGTAGTCTAGTAAAGAACTATCCAAATCATAAGACAATGTTACATCTCTAAGTCTTATATACGAACCATCATAAATAAAGCGCGATGATGATTGCGAGGATAAACCAGATTGGGTATTCCCGTACACAAATCTAGGAACATCAGTAACGTCACCTGGCTGCTGCCAACGTCTTTCATAAGTCCCTCTATTTATATTACCTGTAGTAGATAACCTTCTTGAACCGTCTGAATTTGTAAATCTTGCCCAAGTATCATAAAGTAATCCCCCCCAAGACGTATATAACAGAAAATCTAATGTGAAGTTTTTATATTGCATAGTACTTCTAAAACCTGCATAAAAGTCTGGTGTAGCCTTACCTACAATAGCTTGTTCTGCATTATTGTAATTAGAGGTCACCTCTGTTCGTGTTCCGTCAGTATACCATAAAGCATTTCCATTTGCAGGGTCTACACCAGCATAAAGTGGCAGGTAAAACGTATTAATATCTTCGCCTACCGCTATTATACTTGTGGCTCCTTCTATAGGCTCATTATCCCGAGATAGTTTTGTAACCTCATTCTTATTGGCTGTAAAGTTTGCACTGGTAGTCCAGCTAAAACCTTCACCATCTGGAGAAACTATATTTCTTGTCGTAAGGGTTAGCTCTATACCTGTATTTTCCATTGAGCCAATATTTTCGCTCAATGTTGTATCACCATTAAGTGCAGATACTGGCTGGCCCCTTAACAAGTCAACGGTCTCCCTATTATACCAGTCTATACTACCAGAAATTCTGCGGTTAAACAAAGCATAATCTAAACCTATATTTAAAGGTTTATTTTTCTCCCATACTAAATCAGGGTTACCTAAACTAGAAAATATAATTCCCGGAGCTTCATTATAGTTATTAACACTAAATAAATTAAAAACCCCTCCCAAACCATCATTACCATTAACACCGTAGCTGGCTCTAAACTTTAAATCATCAAATACTGATTGATTATCCATAAACTTTTCTTTAGCAATATTCCAACCAATACCTACTGACCAAAAAACACCATACTTATTATCATCACTAAATTCAGATGAACCATCTCGCCTTAACGATGCACTAAGTAAATATTTATTCCCGTAAGCGTATTCTGCATTAATAAATGCAGAATTTAAGCCACTAATAAACTTACTTGTCGAAGCCACTGTAGGAACCGTGCCATTAGCTAAATCCGTAAAACCATCCGGTATATTTTGGGTTTCAAGTTCTGTTAGTTTATTTCTAGTCTTTTGAAATTCATAACCAAGAAAAGCGGTCAAATTATGGTCGTCCCAGGTTTTATTATATCTCAATAAATTTCTAAATAACCAATTAAACAAGAAGTTGGAATCTTGAAATCCTTCCCCCAAAGGTCTTGCATCACCAAATCCAGCAGGACGTCTTTCAAATTCATCCTCAAATGTTTGATTCATATTAATCAAAGATTCAAATGTAAGATCATTAGTTATTTTATACCTCACATTAGCTGATGCTAACACCGTATGTCTAATATCTCTTTGAATAACTTCTTCGGCCTGTGCCAATGGATTATGAGTACTATTAAAAGTAAAATTATAAGTACCATCATCATTGAATGGTGATATATCTGGCCGTATCCTATAAATAGAACGAACAGGATTAGCAAACCTCCCCCCACTCGGTCTATCATTTGTAATTGTTTTATTGTAAGTAACAAATACGGTTGCTTCTATGCGGTCATTAAATTGATGATCCACTCTTAAACGTCCATTCATACGTTCAAAATCTGATGAAAGAATAACACCATCTTGATTAAAATAGCCACCAGATAATAAAAACTGCGTTTTTTCTGCACCGCCACCAATAGAAAGCGTATGTTGTTGATATAATGCTGTTCTTGTGTTTAAATCATACCAGTCGGTACTAATATCTGGGTTAAATCCTCTATCAGTTAAATATGTAAGAGCATCTGTTTGGTTATCAGCAAGGCCTGCATTTATAACACCTTCGGTCATTAACTCGCCAAATTCTTCAGTACTTAATGGTTTAAAACGCTGTGCAGCAGTTGCATATGAAAAGCCAGATTGCACTCCATAAGAAACTTTTACACCCCCTTTTAGCCCAGATTTAGTTGTGATCACTATAACACCGTTAGAACCTCGAACACCATATATAGATGTAGCAGCAGCATCTTTTAAGACTGTAAAAGACTCAATATCATCAGGGTTTAAGGATGCAATCGTACTTGCACTCCTAGTTTGCAAACCATCAATAACATACAAGGGTGCTGATCCTTCAAAAGAACCTACACCTCTAATTCTAACATTAGGCGTTGCACCAGGTTGACCAGAACTTGCTACGACTTGAACACCTGAAACATTCCCTTGAAGGTTTTCTTGTAAAGCACCTCGTGCAGCAGTTTTAACAGCATCAACCTCTAAATTTTCAGCTGCACCCGTAACCCGAGACTTCTTTTGTGTACTATATCCTGTTACGATAACTTCTTCTAATCGACTTACATCTTCTTCTAGCACTATTTCCATAGGTTGAGTTGAAGCCTTAATTTCTTGTGATTTAAATCCAATAAAAGAAATTTCTAGGATGGCATCTTCAGAAACATCTATAGAAAATTCACCATTAAAGTCTGTCTGTACACCATTGGTTGTTCCTTTCTCTAAAATTATTGCTCCAGGTAAAGGGATACCTTCTTTTGTGCTAATTTTCCCAGTTACGACTATCTTTTGTGCAAAAGACATGGTTGAAACAAGAAAAAGAAAGAATAAAAAGTAGTTTTTTAAATTTTCCATACACTTTGTTTTACATTTGATTGGTTAGTTAAAATTTTGTTAATAAAATTAGTTACTTAAACCAAGTGTAAGTCAATCTTAAACTACTATATAGATACTATTATATGCGAAAAACCATCTATTAATGTACTATTATTGTATATTTTTCATATTTTAACATTAACTATTAAAAAATTCCGAAAAAAATACAACTCTGTATTGGATTTGATAAACACAACTCTATTTTGAAATACTTAACTCTAATTCTCTTAGGTTTTTTTCTGAATACTAATTCTAACGCTCAATCAAAGATTATTTGTACTGGAGATGATTGGAAGTATTATGATTTAGACAGTCTACCTAAAAAAGGTTGGCAAAAGGAGCTAGGTCTAATGGATGGATGGAAAATTGGTCCGTCTCCTCTAGGTTATGGAGATTCTGTTGTTAGAACTGTTATTAATTATGGAGAAGACGAACGCAATAAACACATCACAAAATATTTTAGGAAAGAAGTTCGTATTCAAAATCCTTTTGAATTTCTCTTATATGAGATACATCTAAAAATGGACGACGGTGCTGTAGTTTACCTAAATGGAAAAGAAATTGCCAGAAAAAATATGCCCGACGGTATTGTAACAGATTCCACTAAAGCATCTGGCCTTATAGTAGAAGGCAAAACTGAGGCTATATATCACAAAATATTATTATATCCTGAAGATTTTAATCCAGGTTTGAACATTATAGCCGCGACTGTTCATCAGGGACGAAAAACTTCAGTTGATTGTATTTTTGATCTTGAACTCATAGGTAATAATGACCCAAATATATTGCCTAGTCTATTAAAGGAAAGAACTCTAAAAAATATTGGCCTTGATATCAAAATTAAAGAACTTGAAGCTAAACTTAGCCTAGAAAAGAAAGATTTAAAAATTGAATTGCTTCAAAAAGAAAAAATGACTTATAGATATGGCTTCTTAACTGCCATATTCATATTAATTATCCTAACTCTTACTTTTAGTTATATACTGATCAGACTTAGAAAGCATAATAATATCATAAAGAAAAAGGTTAAAAATTTAAAAAAGATAAATTTTAATAAAAACCAAGAGTTAATGAGTTATTCTTTACACTCTATTCAAAATCAACAGTTTTTAAAAGAAACAAAACACAACTTAGAGGAATCTATTAATGAAGATATTCCAAATTTGAAAAAAGAAATTAAAAATCTAATTCGCCAGATAGGTTATAATATTGAGCAAGACGATGACTGGTTAAAATTATTGAACCATTTCAACTCTATTCATACAGGCTATTTAGAGAAGCTAACTAAAAAACATCCCGTTTTATCTGAAACAGAATTAAGACATTGTATATTTATAAAGCTGTACATGCAAACTAAAGAAATTGCAAAAATATTGCATATTGATCCAAGATCCGTACAAGCTGCACGTTATAGAATTAAAAAGAAAATGAATTTAGAAGAGAGTATAGATTTAAGAAACTATCTTCAAGAATTTTAGATGATCGATTTTTTTTGAGTTTTAAAAACTTAAAATAGTATTCATTTTCTTCCAAACACTAAATTAAGACCAAATTGTACTGAAGCACTTCGCGATTTGGTCAAATTTTGATACTCCAATACATTATCGGCTAAAAGATAGAAATTTAGCGGTCCTAAATCTGCAGACATGCCCAGACCTACATTGGTGAATGAAAAACTATCCATCGTATAGGTCGCTTTAAGTTGTAGCCCATTAAAAATCCGTCGATAGTAATAGGCCGTTAGAGCAATTTGCGGTGCTTTAGGCCTTCTAATAGCAAATAATTGTGCGCCAATAGCATTTAAATAGCCCCCATCCTCAGCAAGGCAATTACAATCTTTAGATATATGTTTACCAAAACTATACCGTACGGCAGCATTTAATTTTGTGGGGCGCCATGTGGTATATTTAGTCGCCGTGCTATCTACTTCAAACAACTCTTCAAAATTATCGGCCACTTCATTCCAATAGTCCTCTGCCGTTTGCCCGTCAGGTACTTCGGGAAACAGTGGATTAATCCCTTCATAGACATAGCTTCCGTTAACCACATAGTTGTCCAAATCCTTTGAGTGCCTTATAAAGCCCAAATCCAATAAGCTGGCCTCAACGGTCCATTGCTCAGAAGGGCGGTAGGTAAATCCAAAGTCTAGACCCAAGCCGAGATTCCCACCAAAAAGTAGTCGTCTTCGAAGTGTTTTAATATCATTGGATAAATCGGAATTGTTATCATCTGCTAAACTTTTTATACCGGACGAATAGTACGAAAAGTCTATATCAAAAGTGTGGATCAGTAAGTTATTTTGCCCTTCTTGTGTGATAAAGGTCCCTTTGTTGTTTGTAGAGCTGACATTAAAAATACTAGAGTAAATCTTAGCTCTTGCGCCAAGGGTAAACTTTTCATTGACATTCTTGGTAATTCCAATGTGCCATACCGAAATCATTTCACCACTCACATTAAAGTCACTGATATCGAAAGGTCTCCCGATATTAGACGCATTACCTTCGTAAGCCAGAATGGCATAATCTTTTGGGTGATAAGCAATAATATCTGTTTCCAAGTACATTCCAAAAGATAAATACCGATCCTTCTCGATGCCTCTGCCAAAGGCAAACCCGCCAGAAAAAACATCTAGCTGTTGCGTTGCCATAAAAAAGTCATTAGGCTCTAATTGAAATATGACACTCCCGAGCTTATCGTTAAAGTCCCTGCCATCATCGGCAAAGAGATCGAAAGCACTAACCCCAGATGACCCAAAACCCAAATGGACATGGGAAAGCAATGGTATACCAACAAACCAATCATTGTCCAGTGAGGTACTAGGATTGATTAAAACCGATTGTGGAATATCGTTAAAGCCGAACAATAGTTGTTTATTCTGGGATGACACATACGACCCTATGAGCATCATAAATATGAAAATCAAGCCTTTGCCCGTCATCATTACAGGCTTACATTAAGATAAAATAGCCCTTTAGACTTAAGTATGATACGACCTGTAGAATTTTCATTGAGTGTTGAACCATCCGTACTGGGAAAAAGCATTAAGGTGATAACCATCTTTGTGGTTTGCTTAAGAGCTTCTAGCCTTTCATTTTCATAAACCTCTGTAGTCTCAGTAATGACTTCATTACCGTCAGCCGAAGGTTGAGCTTCAAAAGTTAAGGTATCTAGCAATGTCTCTGAATCGTCCAAAAAATCAACCTGCAAACCAAAAGTACGATTGATGGTATTGGTGGTTTCAAGAATTAATTCTGTCCGCACCAAATTATCCATAACAAATTGCTCCGTAAATATCTCAATATTAGTAATAGAGTCTCTGACGACTTCTAATTCCATCCCATTTTCAGAAAAACGAGAGGCCTCAACATCGGTATAAACCACACTTGAGGCGACTACCGGAGTCAGGGTCAGATTTTCGGCCTGTTCAAAATCTACATCTTTAACACAAGACGTTATGGCTAAGATTGAAATGAAAAAACAGACAATGGATATTGGCTTACCTTTTAACATGCGTTTGGGTATTGCTACATACTAAAGTAACGCTTTAAATCAAAAACATATTGCGGACTAACGATTTCTCCAGAAAAAAGGAGTCAGTAAGATCAATACTGTAAATAGCTCTAGCCTGCCGAGTAACATCATAAACGAGGCCCACCACTTACCTAAAGCCGGTAATGCTGCGTAGTTATTGACAGGTCCAAAATCACCAAGGGCCGGTCCGACATTCCCTAAACTCGAAGCCGAAAGACCGATGGCAGAGGTAAAATCGATTTGAAACATAGAAAATACTAAGGCTCCAATAATAAAGGATAACATATACAATATAAAAAAGCCCAAGACATTAAATACAATGTCTTTAGACACCGACTTGGTATTATAACGAACTGGTAAAATGGCATTAGGATGCAAGGATCGCTTAAATTCTAGAAAGCCATTTTTGATTAGAATAAGGTGTCTCACCACTTTTACACCTCCAGAAGTACTACCCGCAGAGCCTCCCAAAAACATTAATCCAAAAAAGAAAACCGTTAAAAAGGTGGTCCACATGGTATAATCTGCGGTAACAAAACCTGTGGTGGTCACAATGGCTAAAACCTGAAACAACGCATGTCTAATAGCACTTTCCCCTTCACCGAGAACCATTGGGTGCGCCACCGAAGACTGAGACACATCCGCTCTAAAGTATATTAAAAATGCCGCTACACAGGTAAATGCAACTATAAACTTAAAATAAAGTTTAAATTCATCATCCTTTATAATTTTGGTGACATTGCCCTTAAAGAGGTAATAACTAAGGACAAAATTGGTTCCTGCCAAAAACATAAAGAACATGATAATATACTGAACAGCAGGATTGTCATTCCAGTGCGCTATACTTGCATTCTTGGTAGAAAATCCTCCAGTTGACAAGGTACTCAAGGCATGATTTATAGCATCAAAAAAGGACATTCCCGCCACCTGAAGTAGTATAGTTTCTGCTATGGTATAACCAAAGTAAATGAGCCATAAACGCTTAGCGGTATCGGTGATTCTTGGATGTAATTTATCACCTCCAGGACCTGGTGCCTCTGCCGCAAACAACTGCATTCCCCCGACACCAAGCAACGGAAGAATCGCTATGGCCAATACAATGATTCCCATACCGCCTATCCAGTGTGTCATGCTCCTCCAAAAGAGTACCCCTTCAGGAAGAACCTCTATATCATTAAGAATACTTGCCCCTGTAGTGGTATAGCCCGACATGGTCTCAAAGAAGGCCTCCGTAAATGACGGTATAGCTTCTGTTGCTAAATAGGGAAGTGTGCCTGTCAGCGACATGACAATCCAACCAAAGGCCACCACAATATAACCTTCGCGCTTATTCATTTCCTTGCGGTGCTTTTTAGTCGCATACATTGCAACAGCACCCATAAGTAAGGTCGCCAAGCTTGCTAAAAATAAATTAAAGGTGACCCCATCACGATAAATTAGACTTATTAAAGTCGCCAATAGCATAAAGCCTCCATTAAACAGGAGTAAGAGTCCAAAAAAATGGAAAATAATTTTGTAATTGAGATGTATTTGAGACCTCATAGCGATTAGGCGAAAAAGGCTTCTACTTCTGAAATCGAACGCGGCAAACAACAGACCACTACGCGGTCACCAGCTTCTATTTTAAAACTCCCTAAGGGAATCAAACCTGTTCCATTACGTATCACTCCACCGAAAATTGCCGACCTCGGAAAGTCTAAATCCTTTATAATCTTATTCGTAATTTTTGAATTGGGTTTGACGACAAACTCTAAAAGTTCGGCATTCATATTGGTGAGCTTGGTCATGGCTACTACCTCACCTTTTCTGAGATATCTAAATATCGTATTAGCAGCCAAAAGCTTTTTATTAATCAGTGTATCTACACCAATGGATTGGGATAACTGATAGTAATCCATATTCTCAACCAAAGCTATGGTCTTCCTAACACCTTTAGATTTAGCTAATAAGCAGGACATAATGTTAGTCTCGGAATTACCTGTAACCGATATAAAGGCGTCCATATCGGCAATATTTTCTTCCTCCAAAATTTCAACATTTCTCCCATCACCACAGATGACCAAAGCGTTTGGAAGTTGATCTGCAAGATCTTCAGCCATGGTCTTTCTACTTTCGACCAACTTGACGTTAAACTTGCTCTTGCACAAATCCCTCGCAGTTTTAAATCCTATTTTACTACCACCGAGAATCATTACATTTTTAATCTGACTTTTTACTTTTCCCGATAAATCAAACAATTCGGCATCGCCACCTTTTGAGGTCATAAACACCACCTTATCGCCTTCTTTAAACTGCGTATCCCCTCTAGGAATTATGGTGTATTGCGTGGCATAGCGCTGAATCGCTATGGGGATGAAATGCAACTCCGAATAGATTTCGGCAGCCTCTCTCACCGTTTTGCCTACAAACGTAGCCGTCCTTGACAAGCGCAAACCCAACATAGTTAGCGCACCGTCTTCAAACTCATAAGTGTCATTAAATCCATATTGGTTGAGTAACAATTCTATTTCTGAAGCCGCCAAAGACTCTGGTGAAATAAGTTCATCAATACCAAACTGCGAAAACCCGATAGTATCCTTTTCTTCAATAAATTCGGTATTCGAAATTCTTGCAATGGTTCGCTGTGCGCCCAATTGCTTGGCAAGTACAGAAGCCGTTATATTGGTGGTTTCGGATGATGTGACGGCGATGAACAATGCTGCAGATTCTATGCGGGCTTCTCTAAGAATTGCGATAGATGTCGCATCACCTTTTATGGTTTTAATATCCAAATGCTCCCCAGCGTAAGAAAGACTGTCTTTTTTAGTATCTATAAGGGTAATTTCTTGCGACTCGTAGGATAACAATTTTGCCAAATGAAATCCTACCTCTCCTGCTCCTGCGATAATTATTTTCATCGTGAATTGTTCATAATAAACATGCAAATATACTAAGAACTTCCAAGTTGGGAAGCCCATAGCACATTTAAAATAAAGATATGTTTTAAAGCCTCAGGGTCACACTTCATCCCTTTCAATAAAACTTTAATACACTTTAAACAATTACAGCTTCAGGGACTTATATGTTATCCTTATATTTGCCAAAATTTTTTTAATGGCCGAAAAAATAAAACCTTATAAGAATAGTAATGCCTCCAAGAAAGCCCAAGTGACCGAAATGTTCGACACCATTTCTAATGAATATGACGGGCTTAATCGTGTTATTTCTTTCGGTATTGATGTCAAGTGGAGACAAAAGGTCGTCGACATAGTTTCTCAAAAGAAACCCGACAACATCTTGGACATTGCTACAGGCACAGGTGATTTGGCAATCAACCTTAAGGCTACCAAGGCCAAGGAAATTATTGGTTTAGACATAAGTCAAGGTATGCTCGAGGTAGGGAGAAAAAAAATAGCGTCGAAACAATTAGAGGATACCATATCGATGGTCGTTGGCGATTCTGAAAATTTACCATTTGAAAATGACACCTTTGATGCCATTACTGTAGCTTTTGGAGTAAGAAACTTCGAAAACTTGGAAAAAGGCCTAGCAGAAATATTAAGAGTTCTAAAACCCGACGGTACTTTTGTGATTTTGGAAACCTCGGTCCCAACCAATCCGATTTATAGATTCGGTTATAATATCTATTCAAAATTTGTTTTGCCTACCATAGGTAAACTATTTTCTAAAGATAAGATTGCCTATAATTATCTCAGCGAATCTGCTTCCGTATTTCCTTATGGTGAAGCACTGAACAATATTTTAAGGAAAATTGGGTTTATTAAAGTCGAAGATAGGCCACAAACCATGGGTGTGGCCACTATATATATAGCATCTAAAGCTTAATTATGAAGAAAATCATAGTTTTTATAGTCTTTTTATTGGCATTGCAAACTGTATCCGCTCAACTGTTTACCAAAGAAAAAGTGGCGAATAATATTGACAATCTGGATCAGAAGTTTTTGTCATGGGGCTATTTCTTGGGCTTCAATCAATACGATTTTAAGTTTGACTATAACGAAGATTTAAAAGATATCTTAGTAGATAAAACTTTTGGGTTTCACTTAGGACTTGTTGGTGATATGCGTATTAATGATTATATGAACCTAAGGTTAGAACCTGGTGTGTTTTTCACGACGAGAAATCTAAGATATGACGAGAGTTATTTTGCGGGTATGGATTTTAATGATTCTGACTTATTGAGAGAAGTGAAATCTACATACATCCATGTTCCCTTACTGTTAAAGGTGTCTACAAAGCGTATCAATAACTTTAAACCCTTTATTATCGGTGGAATTTCTACAGCTATTAATCTATCCAGTAATGAAGAAAATCCTGATGATAATAGTGCCGGTGAATTTAGAATGAAAAGAAATGTCTATTTCTACGAAATTGGTTTCGGCATCGATCTCTATCTGCTCTATTTTAAATTTACGCCTTCCATCCGTGCCATTTTCGCCATTAATGATGAAATTGTAAGAGATTCAGACCCAAACAGTCCATGGACTGGTAATGTCGCAAAAATGCAAACTAGAGGTATTTTTATCAACTTTACATTTCAATAGATTGCCTTCTAAATTCGCTTAAAACAATTGCGGTGGCAGTAGCAACATTAAGGCTTTCGGTTTTTTTGTGAGTTCCAAATTGTGGAATGGTCAATCTCCTGCTCACCGTTTTACTAATGGATTCAGAAATACCATTGGCCTCATTTCCTAATACGATAATCCCTGAATCTGGCAGTGCCGTAGTGTAGATATTATCCCCATGCATATAGGTACCAAATACAATGTCTTTATAATCTGAAATAAAATGATCTAAATTCAAATAAACAACATTGACACGAGTGAGCGAGCCCATGGTTGCCTGGACCACCTTAGGGTTAAAACAATCCACCGTGTTGCTACTACATATCAAATCCTTGATGCCATACCAATCGCAAAGTCTTATAATCGTCCCTAAATTTCCTGGATCTCTAATGGCATCTAATGCAACAATTAACGCAGTCTTGTCGATAGCTCTTGGCATTGGTACATAAAATATTGCCAAAGCCTTATTTGGATTCTTAAGCCCTGATATCTTTCTAAGCTCGGCTTCCGAGATTTCGAATAGCACATCTTTGGGAACCTCAAAAATGGACTCGGTGGTATACAAGCTATGAAGTGCAACATCCGAACTTAAAAATTCCTGAATCCCTTTTACTCCCTCAACAATGAATAAGCCCAATTGTTGTCTGTATTTTTTTTGGGCTAAACTTTTAATTAACTTTATTTGATTCTTTGATAACATTAAAATGTCTTTACATTTGTTAGCGTTATTACAAAGTAAACCTTTTTGGACTAATTTTTGTTTTAAGCAATCCATATCAAAAAAACGTAGATCTTTTAAGCTTGCAAGTTCACTTTACAATACTATTCAGAAAGCACAAAATAATATACAGGCTTGGGTTATTGTTTTTTGTTGTGCTTCTCAACTCTTGCAACGTTGTAAAACGCGTTAAAGCAAACGAACACCTTATTACAAAGAATACCATTATCGTAGATGATAAAGTAAACAAGGAAGAGCGCGTCAATAATCTTATTGTGCAAAAAACCAATCTTGGGATGAAAGGCCTATTCGGTTTTCCTTTGAGGTTGCATGTTTATAATCTGGCTAGACCAAATATAGATTCTATTCTTCAAGCCAAAGTCTTAAGCGATTCTTCTAAAGTGCGCTGGAAAACCAAAGTACTATCCAAAAAACAATTTGATCGGGAAATACAATCGCGAAAAAACTTTAATAGTTGGTTAAAACGAACTGGTGAAGCACCCACTATACTCGACGAAGAAAAAACAAATAAAACAGTAAATAGGCTCAGAAAATATTACTATACCAAGGGTTGGTTTGACAATGAAGTGAGCTATGACATACAAAAGGACAGCAACAAGCGCGCACAAGTAACATATAAAGTGACGAGAAACAAACCCTACATATTAGACTCTCTAAAACCCATTATAAGCAGTCCTGCGATAGATGCTTTATACAGCGATTTTAGTAAAGCATCGCTTATCAAGAAAGGAGAGCAATACGAAGAACAAAATTTTGAAAACGAACGCGAACGGATTAACACCTATCTCCGCAATCACGGTTTTTATCACTTTGGGCAAGATTACATTAGATTTGTAACAGATACAATTGGCACCACCCAAAAAGTCAATACCGAGTTGATCATAGCTGATCGCGTTATCAGAACTGATGACTCTACGTCGGTAAAACCATTTCAAGTTTATAAAATTAAAGAGGTCAATATCTTTACGGACGATAACTTTGAGAACCGTTTTAAAACTATTTCTGACACGACGACTTACGAGGACTACAATTTATACAGTAAGAACAAATTGAGGTTTAGACCAAAGGCCTTAACCGACGCTGTATTTATCAATAAGGGAGATATTTACAGCGACATATCGCGCAGTCGGACCTCACGATATCTCAATGACTTACAAATGTTTAGATATCCAAGTATTGAATATGTAGAAAATGCTGATGATACGACGTTAACAGCAAATATTTATTTAGAACCTAAGAAAAAATATGCTTTAAGCTTAGATTTGGATGTCTCTCAGAGTAATATTCAGACCATCGGTTTTTCGGTTACTCCTGGATTAAAAATCAGAAACATTTTTAGAGGTGCAGAAACCTTAGAATTAAGTGGTATTGCTGCCATTGGAGCTTCTGAAGATGGTAATGACAATGACGAAACTTTTTTCGACATCAATGAGTTTGGTGGTAATATTAGATTGACGATTCCGCGTTTGTTTACACCTTTTAATACAGATAATATCATCCCAAAATATATGTCGCCAAATACAGCGATCAACCTCTCCATTACCAGTCAGCAAAATATTGGTTTAGATAAACAAACCCTGTCTGGGCTTTTGAGCTATAACTGGTCACCATCGAGAACGGTAACACAGGCCTTAGAGTTATTTAATGTACAATTCGTAAAAAATTTAAACACCAGTAACTACTTTGGTGTCTATTCTAACTCTTATGACAGACTGAATGATATCGCCCAAGATATTGGTTACATTCCATCGGATGAAGATTTAACGATTCCTAATGAAGCTGATCAGTTTATTGACGATGTTCTGGATGGAAACACAAGTTTAAGTCCTGGGGATGATGATTTTATCGCCGTCAACAACATTGAAGAACGCAAACAACGATTAACGGAAAACAACCTCATCTTTTCTTCTAGTTTTGATTATGTAAAAGATAAAAGGGCTAATATTTTTGATAACAGTTTTTCAATTTTTAAGTGGCGTGTTGAGCTTGCAGGGAACCTTTTGTCTAACTTATCCGAATTATTTGGATCTTCAAGAAACAACGATGGTAATTACGAAGTCTTTGGTGTTGCTTTTTCCCAATACTTCAAAACTGAAATTGATTACATAAAGTATTTTGATTTAGGACAAAAAAATGTTTTTGCCTTAAGAAGTTATGCAGGTATTGCCATTCCTTATGGCAATTCTAACAGTATTCCTTTTGCTGAGAGTTTCTTTGCTGGTGGACCAAACGACAATAGGGCCTGGACAGCCTATAACCTTGGTCCTGGAAGCTCAGCAACTACTAATGAGTTTAACGAAGCTAACTTTAAAATTCACTTAAGTGCCGAGCAGCGCTTTGGTCTTTTCGGTGATTTAAGAGGTGCGCTTTTTATTGACGCTGGTAATATCTGGAATGTATTGGATAACGTAGAGGATGACAGTGCTACATTCACAAATTTTGACTCTCTTCAAGATATTGCTATAGGTTCTGGATTTGGACTCCGATATGACTTTGATTTTTTTGTGCTTCGATTTGATACCGGTTTTAAGACTTATGAACCTTCTTTATCACCAGGCAACCGTTGGTTTAAAAATTACAACTTCAGAAATGCGGTTTATAACATAGGAATCAACTATCCGTTTTAAAAATTACTTATGGAGAAAGGCGATATCGTTTTCGCAAATTCTATATGCTATTAATCTACTAAAACTGGCAAATAGATATTCAAAATTATGTATTTTTGAAGTCTAATTTTCAATCATAAAAATTATGAGTCACAATATTAAACCTGGCGTTGCAACAGGTAGAGAAGTTCAGGAAATTTTCAAATTAGCAAAAGAAAAAGGCTTTGCTTTACCAGCCGTAAATGTTATTGGGTCCAATACCATAAATGGTGTCTTAGAGACCGCTAAGTCCTTGAACGCACCTGTTATTATTCAGTTTTCAAATGGAGGTGCGCAATTTAATGCCGGCAAAGGATTGGGAAATGAAGACCAAAAAGGTGCCATTGCTGGTGGCATTGCTGGTGCAAGGCACGTACATCATATGGCTGAAGCCTATGGCGTCCCTGTAATTTTGCATACGGACCACTGTGCAAAGAAATTGTTACCTTGGATTGATGGGCTATTGGATGCAAGCGAAAAGCACTTTGAAGAAACAGGCAAGCCGCTCTATAGCTCTCATATGATTGATTTATCCGAGGAGCCACTTAAAGAGAATATTGAAATCTGTAAAGACTATCTAGCCCGTATGAGTAAGATGGGCATGACCTTGGAGATCGAGTTAGGAATTACAGGTGGTGAAGAAGATGGTGTGGATAATTCTGATGTGGACGCTTCGAAATTATATACACAGCCAGAAGAAGTAGCCTATGCTTATGAAGAATTGAGCAAAGTGAGCGATCAGTTTACCATCGCTGCTGCCTTTGGGAATGTTCATGGTGTTTATAGACCAGGTAATGTAAAATTGACGCCAAAGATTTTAAAGAATTCCCAAGAATATATCACAGAAAAATACAACGTTGGCCATAACCATATTGATTTTGTATTCCATGGTGGTTCTGGGTCTACCGTCGAAGAAATAAGAGAAGCTATTGGATATGGTGTTATCAAAATGAATATCGACACCGATATGCAGTGGGCGTTTTTAAGTGGCGTAAGAGATTATGTAGAAGATAAGAGTGCTTATTTACAGACCCAAATTGGTAATCCCGAAGGAGATGATGCTCCAAATAAAAAATATTATGATCCTAGGGTTTGGCTTAGAAAAGGGGAACAAGCTTTCGTAGAGAGACTTAAAAAAGCTTTTGAAGACCTAAATAATGTAGACACCTTATAGCGTACGCCAAGTGTTACTGAAAACCTAGCAAACCTATCATACTGAGTTTTGATAGGTTTGTTGTTTTACTAATTACATACCTCTACTACTTTTGAGTTTAATTAAATAGTAGTAATTTTGTCCCAACTAACTGACTAAAACATCAATTGCAGGCAACTACGACCTATCTGCAGTTGCAAAATCAAAATCGTATAAAAATATGGCTTGGTTTAAAAGAAAAGACAAAGGAATTCAAACCTCAACAGAAGAAAAAAAAGATACACCCAAAGGACTTTGGTACAAATCGCCTACCGGAAAAATAATTGATACTAAGGAACTAGAACAAAATTTCTACGTAAGCCCTGAAGATGGTTATCATGTAAGAATAGGGAGCAAAGAGTATTTTGAAATTCTTTTCGATGACAATGAGTTTAAAGAATTAGATGCCAATCTTACATCTAAAGACCCGTTAAAATTTGTAGATACCAAAAAATATCCTGATCGTTTAAAAGCGGCCCAGACCAAAACTAATCTTAAGGATGCCGTTCGCACGGCGGTTGGTAAATCTAACGGTCAAGATTTGGTCATCGCCTGTATGGATTTTAGCTTTATTGGCGGATCTATGGGTAGTGTTGTTGGTGAAAAAATAGCACGTGCTGCCGATTATGCCTTAAAGCATAATACGCCTTTTATGATTATTAGCAAATCTGGCGGAGCGCGTATGATGGAAGCTGCATTATCACTAATGCAATTGGCGAAAACGTCTGCAAAATTAGCCCAATTGGCCGAAGCAAAGATTCCATATATTTCGTTATGTACCGATCCGACCACGGGCGGAACAACGGCTTCTTTTGCTATGCTAGGAGATATTAATATAGCCGAACCAGGCGCACTTATCGGATTTGCGGGTCCAAGAGTTGTAAGGGATACTACAGGACAGGAACTCCCCGAAGGTTTCCAGACTTCGGAGTTTTTATTAGAACATGGGTTTTTGGATTTTATAGCGCATAGAAGAGATTTAAAGAATAAGATTAATCTTTATATCGATTTAATAAAAAATCAACCTTTAAGAGTATAAAAAAGCGAGCCTATTTCGATTACACGTAGTAAACTAAGACTCGCTTTCACCAATAAACTAAAACCAACTAACTATCTTAATTTAGAGTTATAGGAACTTCTGTGCCATTATTAAACGTAAAGGTTGCTTGATTATCGCAATCACCCTCACCATAATCAAAAAGACCACCAAAGTTAGTACGTTGTACATCAAAAGTGCCACTCACAAAATACGTGCATATAACTTCTCTTCTTAATGGCATCATGACCTCATAGGTATGGGTATTACCATTGACAAAAGTGGCTGTCCAATTGCCCGTAATTTCAAAAACATTATCGCTAAATACCCCACTGCCAAAACCTTCTACCCATTCTCTAATTCTTGTACCTTCCCTAGAGGCTTGTACACCATTTGGCCAAATCACCGTTATACTTAAATCGTGCGTAAATTGTGGGTTTCCATTGTCATTGGAGCGCTCTTTTAAAATAGAACGACTTGCAATGATATGTTTTGCATCAAAATAAAAATCGACCAGATTATAGTTGATCATTATTTGTTGCGCTTCGGTATCCCTAGTATAATCGAAAACGATTTGCCCTTGGATAAGATGCCCATTGATGATGCAACCTTCAGTACCAAAATCTAACGTGACTTCCCTATAGCCTTGCTCGGCGACTATGGTAATGGTAACACATTCTGGAATACCACTTGTATAAGTGCCTCTCCCTGATTCGCTCAATTCTTGACCTTCATATGCGTCAATTACAAGGTCTCCTAAAATAGTATCGACTTGGTCAATCTCGGCAGAACGTTCCACTTCAGAAGTATCTTCTGCCAACTGCGCTTCAGTTTCAAAGGTTTCATTATCGTCGCTACAAGATGTAAAGACCAAACCCAAAACCAAAAGACTTAACACACCTGCTTTTAAAAAACTTAAATTCTTCATGATTACTTTTTTATTGTTAATATAGTGTTAAGACTACAACAGCTAAAAAAGGTTTAATCACGACAACTAATTCAGGCGCTTTTAAAATAAATTGAAAACTCTGTGCCTACATCCACTTCGCTAACGACTTCTACTTTTCCCCCTAAAGATTCAATATGATTTTTAGTAATGAAAAGGCCTATCCCTATGGCATCATCATTATAATGAAAGGTCTTGTACATCTGAAATAGTTTGTCGCCATATTTTTTCATATCAATTCCCAGTCCATTGTCTTTAATTTTAAAGACTATGAAATCATCTTGAATGTGAGATGATAATTCTATAACAGGTGTCCTTTTTTTAGACCTGTATTTAATGGCATTGGAAAGAAAGTTGAGTATGATACTATCTAAATAAGCGGGCACACCCCTAACCTTATATGCCTCATTAATTTCATTATATATGATGGCATTGGCATTTTGGGCCATGGCAATAATATTAAACATCGCTTTTTCGACATAATCGTATAAGTTAAGGGACTCTAATTTAGAGGATTCAATCTCCTTAATTTTTGCTATTTCTGTAAGATGTGAGACTGTTTCCTGTAAATTTTCAACGGCTTTTTTTAATAATGTAAAGTTTTCACTATGATGCTTATCAGGAAAATCTTCTTCTAAAAATTCTGTAATCGTACTTAGATTTCCAGAGTGCGATCTCAAGTTATGTGTCACAATATTTGCAAATGACGATAATCTTTCATTTTGCTCCTTAGCAACTTCCAACATGGCTTTTAATTTTGCTTTATTCTTTTCTTGCTTGGTGATATCATTAAACTGCCAAATCATATGGGGTCTACCTTCTTTAAAGTATACCAAAGACACATAAACCAAGACCCATATTAGAGAACCATCCTTGTGGAAGTAGCGTTGTTTAACGCGATATTTATCGATTTTTCCATGAATCAATTTTTCGTATTTCTCTTCATGGGCTCCAAGATCTTCTACAAATACGATATTATTGATATCCATATTAAAAAGCTCCCATCTCGTATAACCAAGCAAATCGCACACGCTATCGTTAACTTTTAACCAATTGCCTTCTAAACTAACAACCGCAATACCATTGTAGGTGTTGTTAAAAACACGATCTAATACATCATAAGCGTTAGAGAAATTACGACTAGGGTCAATGGCTTCCATCCTATTTAGATTTGTAGGATTAATTGGCGAAAGCTCTTAATAAGTTAAGGGGTACCTTACTAAAACATTGTAATACAGATTAAAAGTTACGAAAAAAACAACAAATCGCAAAAAAGTATTATATTTGCCGCTTGAAAGAAAACCTTTCAAAGTACATAACAATCATTTACAATAATATTAGAATGTATTTATCAAAAGAAAAAAAAGAAGAAATCTTCACAAAACACGGTAAAGGAAAAAATGATACCGGTTCTGCTGAAGGACAAATCGCGTTATTTACGTACAGAATTAACCACTTAACTGAGCACTTAAAGAACAATCGCAAGGATTACAATACTGAGCGCTCCTTAGTGAAATTAGTAGGTAAACGTCGTGCTTTACTAGACTATTTAACTAAGAAAGATATCTTAAGATATCGTGCTATCGTTAAAGAATTAGGATTAAGAAAATAAAGAGAGAACCACGCTTATAGCGTGGTTTTTATTTAATTATAACGCAATCGAAAGCGTCTAAAATTCGAACTGAAAATAGCAGATAAGATTCCAATTAAAATTTGGAACTACGGTTTTTCATTGGTCACAACAACAACTACACACAACAACACAACGACCATTGTTTAACATAGCTTTGGTATGGATATGCCAAAGTGAGAATAAAAATTTTATGATTCCAAAAACTTACAAAGAGGTCATTGACCTCGGTGATGGTAGAGAGATTTCTATCGAAACCGGAAAATTAGCCAAACAGGCGCATGGAAGCGTTGTGGTACAATCAGGAAAATGTATGTTATTATGTACAATAGTATCTAACTACCACCAGGCTGATGTTGACTTTTTACCACTAACTGTAGATTACAGAGAAAAATTCGCAGCAGCGGGACGCTATCCTGGTGGATTTTTTAAAAGAGAAGCCAGACCGAGTGATGGTGAGGTATTAACCATGCGTTTAGTAGATCGTTGTCTTCGTCCATTGTTTCCAAAAGATTACCATGCCGAAACACAGGTGATGATTCAACTGATGTCTCATGATCCTGAAGTAATGCCAGATGCTATGGCAGGTTTAGCCGCTTCTGCAGCCATTCAATTATCAGATATTCCTTTTGAAACGGCAATTTCTGAAGTTAGAGTAGCACGAGTTAATGGTGAGTTTATCATTAACCCTACTTTCGCTCAATTAGAGGAATCCGATATCGATATGATGATCGGAGCATCGGCAGATTCAGTGATGATGGTTGAAGGTGAGATGGATGAGATTTCTGAAGAAGAAATGGTAGAAGCCATTAAAGCAGCTCATGAGGCCATTAAGGTTCAAATTGATGCGCAATTAAAATTAGCTGAAGCATTCGGTAAAAAAGAAACTCGTGAATATGAGCCTGAAGTTGAAGATGAAGACTTGGCCAAGAAAATCCATGAGATGGTTTACGACAAGACCTATGCTATTGCAAAAGCAGGTTCAGCTAAACATGAACGTGGCGCGGCCTTTAGCGAAATTAAAGAAGAAGTCTTTGAATCTTTCAGTGAAGAAGAGCAAGATGAATTAGGAAAGTTGATTCATAAGTATGTGGCTAAAGCTCAAAAGGAAGCCATTAGAAACTTAACTTTAGATGAAGGTCTACGTTTAGATGGCCGTAAAACTGATGAAATAAGACCAATCTGGTGTGAAGTGGATTACTTACCTTCTACACATGGTTCTGCAATTTTCACAAGAGGTGAAACCCAAGCACTTGCTACAGTAACGCTTGGTACTAGTAGAGATGCCAATATTATAGATATGCCTTCGTATGAAGGAGAAGAACGTTTCTATTTACATTATAATTTTCCACCGTTTTCAACAGGTGAAGCTAGGCCAATCCGTGGTACTTCGCGTCGTGAGGTAGGTCATGGTAACTTGGCTCAACGTGCCTTAAAAGGTATGGTCCCTGAAGATTGTCCTTATACAGTTCGTGTTGTTTCTGAGGTATTAGAGTCTAACGGTTCGTCTTCTATGGCGACTGTTTGTTCGGGAACTATGGCTATGATGGATGCTGGTGTTCAATTAAAAAAGCCTGTTTCTGGTATCGCAATGGGCCTGATATCTGACGGTGATAAGTATGCGGTCCTTTCCGATATTTTGGGAGACGAGGATCATTTAGGTGATATGGACTTTAAAGTGACTGGAACAGCCGATGGTATTACAGCCACTCAAATGGATATTAAGATCAAAGGGCTTTCTTATGAAATCTTGGTAAAGGCCTTAATACAAGCCAGAGAGGGTCGTTTACATATTCTTGAAAAATTAACCGATACTATTACTGAGCCTAATGCAGAAGTGAAGGCCCATGCACCAAAAATAGTCACTAAGATTATTCCTGGTGAGTTTATCGGTGCAGTCATTGGTTCTGGCGGAAAAGTCATTCAAGAACTACAAAAAGAAACCAATACGACCATCGTTATCAATGAAGATCCAGTGACCGAAGAAGGTATTGTTGAGATTTTAGGTACCGATCAAGCTGGTATAGACAAGGTGATTGCCACTATCGAAGCTGTGATGTTTAAGCCCGAAGTGGGTAGCGTTTACGAAGTCAAAGTCATAAAAATGCTGGATTTTGGTGCGGTTGTAGAATATACGGAAGCACCTGGAAACGAAGTCTTATTACATGTGAGTGAATTGGCTTGGGAACGTACCGAAAATGTCTCCGATGTGGTGAATATGGGAGATGTTTTTGATGTAAAGTATTTTGGTATTGATCCAAAAACCCGAAAAGAAAAAGTATCTCGTAAGGCTATCTTACCAAAGCCTGAAGGTTGGCAACCACGTCCAAAGCGCGATAATAATCATCGCGGTGGTAACAACAACCGTAGAGATAATCGCGGTCGAGATAATCGTAATAGGGATCATCGACGAGACGATAGAAAACCGAGAGAGGATCAAAAAGAAGATTAATGTTTTTTCACCCATAAATAAAGCCCATCAAAATTTGATGGGCTTTTCTTTTCTTTACAAGCTTTACTTTTTGATCTACTTCTGTTAATTCCTTCAGTGTTTTATCTGTTTGTCTATATACAGAGCGTGACTGAATTAGCATAACTAGAATTAGACCAGAAGAGAACCGTTTAGTGCTTCTTGTAGTTTTCATAATACTTTAAACTTAATCTTTAAAATAGGTTCCCATTAATCTATCCCAATAGGTAAAATACAATCCAAAATTATACTTAGAATTTCGGTGGTGAACATCATGATCCTTAGGCGTATTTTGCCATTTGAAGACTTTAAGTTGTTCAAAATTATACCCTAAATGAATAAAAGTATCATAGACAATTATTAATGTGATAAATATTGTCAAGGCCGTATGATGCCACGGGATTATAAACATCACTATTGGTATTATACCTAGTGTTAATAATGATTCTAATGGATGAAATGCAAAAGCACTCCAAGGTGTTGGATTTTTAAATTTATGATGTAAAGCGTGTACATATTTGAACAGTATTTTATGATGTATTAACCGATGCGTCCAATAGGAATAGGCATCGTGCATAATAATCATAACAACTATGCTTAAAAAAAAGTAAGCCCATCCATATTCATTTATATCTGTATAGTTTCTTGTATAATCATGTTTTAACCAATACAAAAACAACCATATTCCACAACTATATATACAAATCGTTAACAACGAAAATTTCACTTCTTCTACAATCTGACCCTTATTTGGTATTTCCTTTTGTAGCTTTCTGGTTTTGTATTTATTCTTGCCTATAACAAATAACCACAAATAAGGTAGGCCAGCCACAATAATATATCGAAAGGTTAGCACCACAAGCAATAATAACCAAAGGAGTATTGATGGTATGCTTAATACAGTTTCCATAAAATTTAATACGTTGGACAACCTTTAGATGTCATTGCATTTAATTGAAATTCAAAATTATCATCCAAAATGTTACCTGAGTTGGTATGACAAAATGGACATGCGTTTAAATTACCATCTGTATCTATATACATGCTTCTATTCCCTCCTGCATAACAGCCATGCCGTCTCTGATAATAGCCGTGATAATTAATAATAGGAAAGTCTAAATGCATATTAGAAAAATTCATCCTTTCATAAAAGGATTCTAACAGTTTTATTTTTTCAATACTTAATGATACATCCTTACCACTATAGTGACCCACATCTCTTGGCTCTAAAAACTGAACAAATGGAACTTTTAACTCCTTAGCCAATTCCATATAAGTCATTAAATTTTCTTCAGTAACAAAGTCATTACGTAAACAGAGTGAAAAAGCCACCACGAGACCATTTCTTATTGCATTTTTCGCCCCTTCAATCGCCCAGTAGAAAGCATCCTTATACTTTCTAAATACATTATGTGCTTCAGCCTCAAAATGATCTAAACTTATAAATAAGCCTGTTAATCCGGCTTCTTTTAATGCTCTGGCTCTATCGGTCGAGAGTTTATAACCAGATGTATTGATCCAAAAATTTGTAGTATTTTCTGCTGACCGCAATAAAGACAGCAAAAGATCTGGTTTAATTAATGGCTCGCCACCTGTTAAATGTATCTGAGCAGTTCCTAGTCGTTGTAGTTTATTAATGATAGATTTTAAATCCTCAGGTGATAATTGCTCTTTTTGGTTTAACATTTCCCAAGCATAACAGTGATCACATTGTAACGGGCATTTTTTGGTAACGGCCACATAAACATGATTAAATCTCAAGGGAATGACTCTATTTTTTTTAAAAAGGTTCAACTCTGAACTAATGAATCTTTTGTAAATCTCATTATTAAAACCAGGTGTATATAGCCCCATATAGTATTTGCCATCGATTGTTACCATTTTTTTGAGTTCAAAATCACCAAGAAATTGCTTTCGTAATTGCACCAAATATCTAAAGGCACCGATCCAATGTTTAGGATTTCTATAAAGTCCTATGATTATTTTCAAAAGACCTATCTTTAGATTAAAATGAGACCATTTTAATCTATAGCCAGTTAACAATTTATTGGAGGCATACGCATGAAATTGCGATTTGTGTTCCTCATTATTATTTGAAACTTCAATTAGGGCTCTATTTATTGTACCTGAATTATTCATTTTGAGCTAGATTCTTTAGACTGTAATTAATAAAGTTGAAGTAAGATTCCTCTGAAAACTTTGTAAAGGTGTGATCTTCTCTAAAAGTTTTAAGTTTTTCAATATTTGGGCTGCCACTATAGGTTCTTATATAATTGTAATAACCTCTATTTTTCAAGTAAACCGTGGTGCTAGAAAGGGTATCGATAGACACATCTGATTTAAACTTTACCGTCATTTCATCTCCTATCTCTGGCTGTACAAAATATGTTTCGTCTGCAGTAGACAATAAGCCTGTAACATCTTTTCCATTTTTGTCAATTGCTGAATCTGGTTTTATCTCTGAAACGGAGACATCAATATTCTCTGAAAAGTCAATTCCCACGTAGTCCACTTCCCAAAACATAAAACCAGTTTCAAGTTTTACCTCTAAAATTTCTTGATCAATAATACTTAGATCTAAAGGCACAACTATATCTCTCATCGCTAATGGGCCAACTGTCGAAATTCTATCGACTAGTTGCCAACCTATTTCAGTTTTTACAAATACTGAAAGGGGAATATGCTGGCCATTGGTCCACTTCTTAAGTTGATCCTTCTTTACGCTTTGTTGCTGATTTTGAAATTCATTGTATTTATCACCAAATTGTTGATTAAACTTACCGAAAACATAATCTAACCACATGGAATTCTTCGCCGTCAGATATAGTTTAGCATTTTGGATCTCCTCGGGTTTAGTAAATTCAAAAACAATACTTCTCGTAGATTCCTCAGTCGTCTTTGAGGCATTAAACATATAAGAATTGTAATCTTTTTCTAGGGCAAAATCCAATACATCTGTAACATTTTCACTCTTAATATTTATTGGCGATTCAACTTTTTGGAACGTTTGAATGTTCCCCTTGCTATCTAATAACACCTCCACATGCTTAGGATGTTTTATGGTAAGTAGTTCTAATAGATCTGTATATTGAATTTCCTTTAATTGGTTTGAAACTTTGAGCGTATAATATCCATTTTTAGGCTCAAAACTTTGTAATTCTAAATAATCATTCTCTTGAAGATTTGGAGTTATTATACCTGGATATAATTCACCTGCAAACACATAGGATTCACCATTTTTGATGTAAACAAAAGGGCACGAGCTTTTTAACGCCACGTACAATAATATCCCAACAAAAACGACACCCAATGTACCAGCCAAAATATTCACTACAGTTCTACCTGTATTCTTATCATTATATGAGATCTTTTCGATATCATCTAAGGGAATGGTAACCCTATCACCAGTTTTAAAATTAGGGTCTGTCTTTAAGAAAAAATGTAACTCATCAAGAGGATCTTGTTTCTTATGACTATAACGATGTACCCTCTTACTTGATCTAGATTTTTTGTAGAGGTGCGCTTCTGTCAATGGTTGAATGCTGCCAGTAATAATTTGCTCATCATCATTAAGCACCATATTCTCTAAATGCCATGAGTCATTATCAAAATGAATAATGACATATTTTCTTGAACTATTAAAATCATTGACTTGTTGCATAATCATCTCTTCGCTAGTTTCCACATCTCTAACGGTAAAGTAAGAGCACGATACTGATAGATTTAAAACTGCAATTACCAAACAGATGGAAGTAAATCTTGTAATGCTATTGTGAGTTTTAAAAAGGTTTGGAGGGCTTTGATTGTTGTTAAAGATTGTTTTCATGATTTTTATATTGAATTGATTTTAAATAAAGTCCCCTACAGATATTCTCAACACTCAATTACTAGCCTTTATCTCTGTTCAAAAGTTAGATTATGATGATTAATAGTAATTGATGTTTCGTTTCATCTTTGTTCATGCGACAAATCTATTTTGCATTTTTTGAAAATTATTTATTCTATATGCAGATTATTTATAGTATTTTTTGCAATAATTGCAGATTTAATAAATTAGCAACTCAAATACTTACAAATAATGCAAGATCAATTTATTGACTATTTAAAAGAAAAAAGTGATAAGAAGACGTCCTTTGTTGAAGAGATTGCCAGTGTATTGGATATTGGTTATGATGCTGCTTATAGAAGAATTAATGGAAAAACGAACATCTCTTTGGAAGAAGGTGTTATTCTAGCAAAACATTATAAAATATCATTAAATAAACTCTTTGAAGTTGGAAGTAAGACTACCATTTTAACTGATTTATCCCCTCCGATCCATAATCAAGAAGGTTTGGAAATATGGTTAAAGCAATCTTTCGAAAGTGTTTTCCCACTTACTAAACTTAAAAACTCTTCCATTATATATTCTGCTAAAGATATTCCATTGTTTCACACCTTAAAAGACTCTTGGCTATCTCGCTATAAAATCTATGTATGGCTTAAAGATGTGGATACCAATATGACCAAAGAGAAAATAACATTTGATGATTTTGCTAAATCTATACCCAAATCATTACTAGAAAGTGCTTTTAAACTTGGCGAAGTATATAAGGATATTAATATTACCGAAATATGGAATAATACAACAATTAATGGTTCACTTCAGCAAGTTCTTTATTATTATGAAGCTGGTATGCTATCTAAAGAACTAGCACTTCTTATTTGCAATGACATTGAAGATGTTATCAATCACGTTGAGGAACAGGCGATCAAACAATCCTTAATTGGCTCAAAAAATAAATCGAGTTATCAACTATACATCAATGATATCCATACTATGAGTAATACTATAATGGTAAAAACACCAACACAAAAAGTATTTTTTACGCCATTTACAGTTATAAGCTATTTTAAAATAGAACATCAGCCTACTTGCGAATTGATGTTTGAATTCTTTCAAAAGCAAATGAGTATTTCAAAATTATTGGTCAATGCTGGCGAAAAAGACCGCACGCTATTTTTTAACCGTATGCACCAAAAAATAAAAAAGCTAAGAACCCGAATAGAAATAGACCATGAAGTCTTTGATTTTGAATAAGTATTAGTACTATAAATTGCTTGAATTAAAATGTACGAATCAATCTCTCTTTACTTTAAAAACATAACCCTTAAGACATACAAAACTTGCCATGGATGCTACTATAAGACAAATGAACCATACCAACCTATGACTCAAGCCCAAAATTTCGGACAACCACCAATTGAGCAATGTACTCATGACTAAAACGCCTATATCTGCAATGTATGCTTTAATTAAACTTTCAAAATAAGGTGACTGATTTAAGAATGTAAATCGTCTATGAAGGGCATGTTGACGCCATATACCAATTAGAAATGCAAGAGTCCAGCTTAAAGTAGCCCTTGGAGACAAAGGATTTAAGTAGTAAATAAGCTCATAAGTTATAAATCCCAAAACGACTCCTAAAAGTGCTATGATAAGCATGCGAAAGATCTCGGACCTTTTATAAAATCTGTAGAGCATAGACACTTAAGCAAAACTTTTATCCCTTAAAACCCAATACAATCCTCTTGCATCGCTTTTCATCCGCTTTAAAATTAAAAGAATAGTGATTTCCTCGATGTGCGAAATGTACCCTATAATCATCGCCAAGTAAAATAGATATGGCTCATAACCCCAAGCGAACAAAACAAATATGAATATACCTTGGACATATCCGCCAACTTTAGTGGTGTATAAATGCAAACTAGGATATTGCTTAAACTTGATAAAGGACACCATCAAACCTAGAGCAAAACAGGCCATAAATACCCAAAGCATCCAAATGGACGCGGATAAGTCATCCATCTTAAATACAAATAGGCCTATAAAGGCTGCTATGAAGGTGCCATTATCAGCAAGCGAATCGAGCTTGGCGCCAAACTCAGTTTTCAAATTAAACACTCGAGCTATTAGACCATCTAGAATGTCCGTTATCAAGTTGATACATAAAAACATGGCAAATAAACTTTCTTTACTGTCATATATAAACCATAGAATTAAGGGAAATGTAACTAGCCTATACATACTCAAGAAATTCGGTACGTTATATATATTTTCTTTTTTCATAAGTTAAAATGATGTTTTTAATTTTAATTGTACAAGAAGCTTACTCATTAATACGTGTGTTACGCTACTACATATAAATAAGAGTAATACACTCTTAAAATCGGCATAACCCAATACATAATAGATAAGGCTTACCCCAAATGCTGAATCTGTTTTATCAATTAATGAGAAAAGAATGGGATTGGAATTAGATTGGCCTCCTGGTCGAATTCCCAATTGTCTTTTTATAAAAGAGTTTGGTAGCTCAAACAGCATATAAGCCAACCCGAGTAATGCACCTAAACCATAAGAATTGGTTAGCCCCAAATTAAATGTTAAATCCACAATATTTAGAATGAGTGCATTGGTCATCGGAACAAAAATGAAGCCTCTCCAAGTCTTATTAGTCCCAAAATTTTGGTCAGAAATAGGATGTTTTAAATAAGAAAAACTGTTGCTCTTAATCACCAACAGATGTAAAACATTGGATAGGATTAATGGCAACAAAACAACTACTAAATGATGTGATAAACTATCCATTATGATTCAAGTATTTTAGCATTCTAAGTGCTGTATTTAAGACGCGGTTTGAGAAATCATACGGTATTAATAGACCTGATACTTCGTAAAGAGAAAGTCTGGTTATTATATACACTTTCAACGTGTATTTATAGGTCTTTAACCATGTTTCCCAAGGATGTGGTGAATCATATAACCGAAAGTGCTCTTGGAGATAAAAATAAAAGGTCTCCTTCTTGAAGTTTAAAGGCAAAACAAAACTCAAAAACTCCACGATGTCTCTATGGGGAAAATCTCTAACCGCCAACTCCCAATCATATATTACTGGGAGGTCATTTTTTTTAACTGCAATATTCCTTGGATTAAAATCATTATGGATTATGGTCTTCTCTATGTTTATAGACAGTGCCTCTTCTTCTAAATAATGAATTTGGTTGTACAAGCGTTTAAGTATGGATTGGTTCTCTTCGCTTGAACACTCATTAATCAAAATAGACATTAACTTTTTATACAAGGCTTTGGAATTCCATGGTTTAAAGTCTTGAACATGTCTAAATTGATGTGCTTTTGCGATTTTATGAAACTTGGTAATGGCCTCAATTACAGAAATGATTTGAGATGAATTCCATAGGTCTGGATTATTTTCGGAATTCATTATTTGCATCTCATTCTTATCGATAAAATTGATCATTAGCATATATATTTCCCGATTAGGATCAATGTGCTTTCCGAATAAAAAAGGGTAATGTTCAAAGTTTGATTTCTGTAGAAAATCATAGATTTCTACTTCTTTTAGATGGCATTGATGGTACTCTAAATGTTGCGAGGTATTCTTTATTAAATCTGACAATTCTGGATTTATGGAAGCCGCAACAGTATGCAATCCCTTTATGACATCCATATCCATGGGTTTGGACTTAATAAGAATATCCTTTTGCGCTTTTGTATTTGCAAAATGCCTGTAGGCCACCCTAAAGGGAATAAACCCTGTGACTTTAGTGGTCGTTTTAGAAGCTATATTGGTAAGAATTCCAGTATCTACATGGGCTTCGTCAACAATTTCAATGGTTTCAATATCCTTATCTCTAAAAAAACCATTTAAGCTCGACTTTATAAAATCTGGATTAATTTCGGATGATAACAACCAATCTTTAGGTTTATTTCTTCCCAATTTTTCGTGTGCTTTTGCAAATTCACCACTTACAATGGCTGCAAATGTTGACAACTCAAGACCCAGGGCAAAACCAGCAATGAGTTTAGCAAATCTGTTGACTTTATCTTTTCCGTAACAGTTCATTATTTCCAAAGCCTGCTTTTGTCTTGGTAAAGCTGTGCCCCCACCTATGGTGCCAATCACCAAATTAGGTAAAGTGAGCTCTACCTCAAGACCACTATTGTTGCGCTTAAGACCTAATAGGCCAACTCCAGATTCGTGGATGGACGCCAAATCTTGCCCTGTTGCCACAAAAATTGCTGCTATGGCGTTAGCCACATTGATGTTGTATCCCACCATACCATCTTTTTTGGCCAGCTTTTTCGAAGCGTTATAACAGGCTATCATTTTATCTGAAGTGGTTCTTAAAACTTTATTTAAAACCTTTTCAGGAATGCTACATTTGGCTGTAACGTATATCCCTCTTCCTGAGTCAATGTTGTACTGCGATACTTTTTTATCTGAGGCGCCATTTCCCTCAATGACAAAGTCTTGGGGTGTCAGACGCTTTTCTTCTTTGAGCTTTTTAACGATGTATAGCACTGCATGCCAAGTACAAGTTGTGGTCATGTTTTGACCTGATGCATCCCCAGTGCGGTAAATGAACTTAAGATGCACCACTTTGTCAATCCTAAAAGCTTCTATTTTCATTAGACTAGCGTGGTTAGATTGTGCTTCTGCAATTCGCTTTATATCATCGAACCAGTCCTTAACCACATCATCAAACATGCGCGCTTCCATTTCATTGACAAACATGAACATGGGAGACCTTACCATTCTCTGCCATTTAACATCTGCCATAAAGCCATAGCTCTTGCTAATGACTCGTGCTCCCCTGTTCATACTTGCCACTAAAGCACCTTCTAAAGTACCCGCTGAGCAATACACCAATTCCTTTTTTCCACGATCATTAAATAACAGTGGTCCTACAATACCGAGCGGAATTTCGGTGGACCCTATATAGGATTCAATATTGTTTCGAATATCCTGAAGTTCTAATGTTGTATTGGAGATGGTCTTTGCTTCAATATTGTTAGCTTTAAGAAAATCCAAACGCATATTGGTCGATGTTCTTGTGACGAGGCCTCTTCCGGGAATAATTGGTAGTTCCATAATATTCAATTTTAGGATTATTACTCAAACATATTGCTATAATCACATTTTAAATCGTTGTAATCACGTAAATCCAAAATATTTTTTGTGATAATCACAAATAAGTAATACCTTTAAACATGTTTCAAAAACAACTTCTAGAGACCTTACAATCCGAATTACCCACCGGAACCTCTTTGAACGAAGCCATAGCGACTGCCTTAGACATCAGTTATGATGCCGCGCACCGACGTACAGCTCTAAAAAGTAAATTCTCACTCGATGAAAGTGTGCTTTTAGCTAAATATTATGATCTATCATTAGACCAACTCTTTGAAAACACAGAGAAACATATTATTGCAGTTCAAAAGACCAAGCCCATACATAGCGAAAAAGAGTTGAAGAGGTATTTCGACGATTCTTTCGCGTCGCTTCAACCACTTCTAAACCAAAAGAATTGTCATATTTTATATTCAGCTAAAGACATTCCGCTATTTTATACCTTGGAAAACGATCTCCTTAGCCGGTTTAAAATGTATGTATGGTTAAAACTTTTGGATTCTTCGATGGATTTAAGAGATTTTGAATCCTTTTCTCTAAGGGTTGACACATTAGAATCAGCTAAGGCTCTGGGGAGCATATATAAGGACTTGAATACCACCGAAATTTGGGATGTTACCACAATTAACAGTACCTTAAAGCAAATTCATTTTTATAATCAGGCAGGGCATGTCACAAATGGAACGGCATTGCAACTCTGCCGTGATTTAAAGCAATTGATAGTTTCTATTGCAGACCAGGTAAAGCCCAATAGCGACAGTTATTATTTTTACTACAATGAGTTATTATTGATGAACAATAGTGTTCTAGTCAGTACACCGCATAGGCAATCTCTATTTGTGCCTTTTACCATATTATCGTATTACCAAAGCTCTGATAAAGCAACATGTCGACAGGCAGAAGCCTTTTTAAACAAGCAACTGCAAAGCTCAAAACTTTTAAATACGGCCGGTGAAAAAGAAAAACTGACCTTTTTTAATAAAATCTATTCAAAAATTGAGGCCTTGTTCCAATTAATTGAAGCCACTCAAACCCTTGATTTTGAATAACACCTTAACAATTAAAAATTCATAAGTACACTCGCCGAAAGCCCTGTTGCTTCAGGTACAAATCGACAGACACCTCCAACACATACCAGACCGGCTCTTTGCCTTCCGTAATTTAGGGAGACCCGTGTCGAGCCTTTGGTAAAGCTTCCGCCAAAGTTATAATAATGATTTTCGGACGTGCTGCTGTCATCCCCACTGTTATAGATGTCATTGACATAAAATGCCAATCTTGGACTTAGGTTATACTCTAGTGTTCCTCCTACCCAATTGTGATTATCCGAATTAGACCATAGTCTTTGTAATTCTAAACGCACAGATTGACCTATTCTTCCGAATTTATAGAATGTCTCCCCAACTATAATATTGGTTTTAATGATCTCCCCTGTCGGTCTATCCTCAATAGTTCTTTGATTGTAATATTGGTTGACATAATAAAAAATAGAGTTCCACTTTTTATTCCACTTTTTTCTTATTTCTAAGCTGATATCTGAAAAATATTTATCCCCGAACCCCATAAAATCAACATCATAGGACAAATCAGCAAAATTATAGTCTCCTTTGAGACCAGCCCAATAAGACGCATTAAAAGCTAATTTTGTACCGTACTTACCTCCCAATGCAGTCCCTTTCTTAATGTTATAAAATATATCGACTTGTCCTCCGATCTCACCGGCTTCAGTAGCCTGAGGATCTACAAAGCGAACTTCAGCTTGCGCTTGGTAAACAAAAATATTAGTCAAGAGATAATCGTGCTGTTTTGTTAACCCTGGGTTGAAGTTGATATTATTTTCCAAAAAGACATTTCCTGTTTTCTCTCGCTCGGAATAGAATCCCATATTTTCCAATCGTCTAAATGTAGCGTCAAGTCCAAAACCTTTTTTGGAAAACCCTGTATTAAATAACAAGGCATTACCTGGATTTACGGAAGTATTAAGCAATTGTCCTTCAAACACAAAAACATCATCAGATTTTGTAACATATTCTGCATTGGCATAGAAGCTGCCCTTGGAGAAATCGATACGACCTGAGAACGCGTTGGTCAATTCGTCAAAATTAGGGTCTTCGATATCAGTTTCCTGATTTCTTCCCACATAACTAAACCCAAGATTTATCGATGACTCCTCTAGGTTTAAAATTGACGAGACGTCAATCTCAGTATTAAAACCGTAAATATCACTGTCTGCCGTTTCAAATCCAACACGCTGTTGTCCATAGAGTGCGGTAAGGGCTAAAAAATCAAAGGGTGTATATTTTATCCTTCCTCCTAAAAGTGCATTGTTAATTCCCAATTGTCGGTCTTCCCAATTTCTTAGGATAAGGCCACTACCGAATTGTTCGTAATAATGGCCTGCATTGACCTCTAATTTAGAATCTTGATAGTTCAAAGAGTAAATACCTAAATTGGTACCATCAAAATTTGGCGAATAATTCAGCAATGCCAAAGGTTCATAAGATTCTACTTGTACTGTGGCTGTAAAATTCTCTAAAAAGTTATAGTCTAATTTCAAATAGGTATTAAACCTTAAGTGTTCATCACCGTCTCGATTTTCGGTATCAAAAAATGGTCCAGTTCTTTTGTCGTCGTTATACCAAGCCATGTTAGACTCTAATCCAACTCTTAAATTATCAATGAGTTGAGCGGAAACTTGGTTAATAACGAAACAAAAAACTAATACTTGTACTAGTCTTTTCATTTACGGATTGTGTTAGTTAGATTTATGGTTAGCTTTAAACTAAAGGGAGGTTATTTACTATGGGCTTTTACAACTTCGTAGAGCTCTTCTTCACTACCAGGGGTATAGCCAGTTCGTGTATGAATAATTTCGCCATTCTTAACAACAACGACGTAGGGTAAGACATTAATATTCAATGCACGCTTAAGATCTTGATTATCATCTATTAAAATTTGATATTCCCAATCTTTTCCGTTAATCATAGGAATCACTCGTTTTTTGGTTCTTGCATCATCGGTAGAAATTGCGATGAGCTCAACGTTGGTTTCTTCTTGCCATTCTTCATAAACATCGCTAATGGCATCCAATTCATTAATACATGGTACACACCAAGTTGCCCAAAAACTCAATATTTTAATATTGTCGGATTGTGTAAGTTCTTTGATTGATACGGACTCCCCATCGGTATTGTTCAAGGAAATGTCAGGTAATTCTTGAGCATTTAGAAAGAATAATTGAAATAAAAGGAGAATAAAAACTGTGCGCTTCATAGATTTTAACATTTTTTTATATATTGCAATAATAATACCAGAAAATTAAAAATTACCCCTTATTTTAATTTTTTTTCATATTAACTTTAAAAACTATCTAAAAAATCATGAAAACGAGACATTTTTTTAACCTTTTATTTATGGCCGCGGCCTTGTCTTTCAACGCCTGTAGTAGCGACGGGGGTGATGGTGACGGAAACGGAAACGGAAACGGCAATGGAAACGGGAATGGCAACGGAAATGGGAATGACATCACAAGTATTACGATTGAAATTTCTAGTTCTACCGAATGTGGAATCTACCCAGGGGATACTGTAAGCTTTATCGTACGTGGAAATAACAATATGGACTTAACGAGTCAATCTTCTATTTCTGTTAATGGAAATAGTGTAAGCGGAAATTCGTACACCACCACAAATAGCGATGACTTAGAAGTTACGGCAACATATCAAAGTATAATGAGTAATATGTTGGACGTAAATGTTTCAGAAGATGTGGCACGTTTTGCTAAAAATGTTCTTATTGAAAAGTTCACAGGTACTTGGTGTGGTTACTGTCCAAGAGTATCGTATGCCATAGAACTTGTTGAAGCTGAAACTGACCAAGCATTTACGGTTTCTATTCATAGTGATAGTGATTTCGGATGTCCTGAAGTCGGTCAACTTGAAGCCGCTTTCAATATTGGAGGTTATCCTACCTCTAAAATCAATAGAGGTACTGACTGGACTTTCCCAGAGCCTAATAATATAGACCAAGTCGTAAGTATTACTAGATGTTCTAACGCAGAACTAGGTCTTGCTATAACACCTCAATTAGACGGTAATACAATGACTATCAAAGTTGATGCGAAGTTTAATGAATTGTTTTCTTTTGACAATACTAAATTAACTGTGTTTATCCTTGAAGATGATTTATTTGCCGACCAAGAAAACTATACAAGTTATTATGGTGGTGCAAGTACCATCGTTAACTTTGAGCATGATCATGTTTTAAGAGAAAGTTTAACTAACGTTACCGGTGACGCGATTTCTGCTAACGACCTTACAGATATGATTTATAGCAGAACATTTACTACAAGTGTACCATCTAATGTTGCAGATCCTTCTAAAATGAGCGTTATTGCTTTTATTTCTTCGGATGACTTCATTGGTACATCACAAGTAATCAATTCGAGAGTAGCTTATTTTGGAGATGCTCAAACTTTTGAGGAGCAATAAAAAATAGTTCTCTAAATATAACAAAGCCTTGTTTAATTGGACAAGGCTTTGTTATGCTTAAAAAAGCGATCTTTAATTATTTTTTATTTTTTCTGTAACATTTTCTTGTGTTTGTACGTATACTAATAGTAGCCTATTGTTACAAAAATTGCACAAATCTTAAAATTACATGAGACAACTTAAAATTACAAAGCAGGTAACCAACCGTGAAACCGCGTCATTAGACAAATATTTACAAGAAATTGGAAAAGTAGATTTAATTACGGCGGATGAAGAAGTTGAGTTAGCACAGCGCATAAAGGCTGGTGATCAAGTTGCTTTAGAAAAACTTACTAAAGCCAATTTACGTTTCGTAGTTTCTGTTGCTAAGCAATACCAAAATCAAGGTTTAACTTTACCAGATTTAATCAATGAAGGGAATTTGGGCTTGATTAAGGCAGCGCAGCGTTTTGATGAAACTCGTGGTTTTAAATTTATCTCTTATGCGGTATGGTGGATTCGTCAATCTATCTTACAAGCATTGGCAGAACAATCTCGTATTGTGCGCTTACCTTTGAATAAAATTGGTTCTATAAACAAAATCAATAAAACCTTTGCCTTTTTAGAGCAAAGTCATGAGCGTCCGCCTTCAGCCGAAGAGATTGCCAAAGAATTGGACATGACCATTAACGATGTTAAGGAGTCTATGAAAAATTCTGGACGTCATGTATCTATGGACGCACCTCTAGTAGAAGGTGAAGATTCTAACTTGTACGATGTATTACGAAGTGGTGAATCGCCAAATCCAGATAAAGATTTATTACATGAGTCATTGCGTACAGAAATTGAGCGTGCCTTAGAAACATTAACCCCTCGTGAAGCAGATGTCATTCGTTTGTATTTTGGATTGGGAAATCAACATCCTATGACTTTAGAGGAGATTGGTGAGACGTTCGATTTAACCCGTGAGCGTGTAAGACAGATAAAAGAAAAAGCAATTCGTAGATTAAAGCATACATCACGTAGTAAAATATTAAAGACCTATTTAGGATAAGGTTAGTTTTTTGTATATTTAACGACCAACCTAATAAAGGTAACAACAGTTACAAAACATAACTGTTCGTTTTTTGATTGATGAAAGAACCCACGGCTGATTACCGTGGGTTCACTTTTTTACTCTATATTAGTATCAACCAACACTTTTTTTCATCAATGAAAGCCATATGTTACATCAGTAACTTTGCTAAGGGGTTAAACCAAAATATGATTTCTGAATTAATTGAAAGTGTCAATCTCAATAACACAAAAGCGCATATTACCGGTTTATTAATTCTTAAAAACAATCACTTCTTTCAAATTTTAGAAGGCGAATCCCAAAAAGTTGATGTATTATTCGAGAAGATACAGAAGGATAAAAGGCATAGTGGCATCATTAAACTACTAGACACTGAGATTGACGGTAAAATCTTCAACGATTATAATGCTGGAAAATTCGAGATTTTCCAGAAATATGCCGACATGAAAAAGTTATATTTGTACTTTAATTGGATTAAGAATGCGGACTATTTACCTGCCAAAAAACTCATCCATTTAACGACCAACTTTTTAAAACACAATTCATGAATAAATGCTTAATTGCACCTTCGATGTTAGCTGCAGATTTTGGGAATCTGCAACGCGATACCGAAATGGTCAACCAAAGTGAAGCGGACTGGTTTCATATTGACGTTATGGACGGCCATTTTGTACCTAATATTTCTTATGGTATGCCAGTAATTGCAGCTATCAAAAAACATGCTACAAAACCTTTAGATGTTCATTTAATGATCGAAAAGCCCGAACGTTATATTGAAGAATTTGCAAAAGTTGGGGCAGATATTATCACCGTTCATTATGAATCTACGGTGCATTTGCACAGAACCTTAAGACAAATCAAAGATGCAGGGTGTAAAGCTGGTATTGTTTTAAATATTACCACACCTGTCAACGTCTTAGAAGATATTCTTCCCGAGTGCTACATGGTTTTATTAATGTCGATCAATCCTGGATTTGGAGGTCAAAAATTTGAAACCGTGACTTATCAGCGTATCAAAAAACTACGTCAAATGATCAACGAGCAGGGTCTTGCAACGAGAATAGAAATTGATGGTGGGGTCACAGATAAGAATATTCAGAAACTTGTCGAAGCCGGTGCCGATACTTTTGTAGCTGGCAGTCATGTTTTTAAAAGCGATCATCCCGCTTCAACCATTGAACATTTAAAAACTTTAGCAAACTCATAAAAAAAAGCACCTCACGGCGCTTTTTTTTTTATAATTGCTTCAAGAGATAATTTATTAAATCTGTAGTAGTAACTATGCCTACTAGGCATCCATTATCCACTACTGGTAGCGCATGAAATTCATTTTCAGACAATATTTTGGCTACCTCTTTAATAGTTGCTGTAGAGGGTATTGTAACCACATTTTTAACCATCACTTGATCAATTGTGAACATGTTATACACTAAGGTATCCACATCTTCGTCCGTATCATAGACAGCATCGGCAAAACTAATTCGCAATAAATCGGAATAACTGAGCATTCCAATGATAACGTCTCCAGTAACTACTGGAATATGTCTTATTTTATTACGTTTAAAAAGTACCTCTGCTGTTTCTAAATCATCATCTCTATTAAGAGCAATGATGTTTTGGGTCATTATTTCGGAAATTGGTGGAATATATCTCATGACTATCAGTTTTATAATTCACTCTTAAAATTAGTGCATAAAACTGACAGAAATTATGATAAATATCATAAGTGAAAAAGGCGAAAAAGAGGTTTTAATATTTGCCTTACTTAGCTATTTTTCATTCCATACCCATAATTATAGCCATAATTATAGCCGTAGCCGTATGACTTACTAGCTCCTACACTATTAATGACATAAGCCATATTTTTAAGCTTGCCTGTTTCATTGAGTTCTTTAGAGAATTTCAATAGATTTTTTTCGGTATAATTTGCTCTAGCCAAATATATAGTTGCATCTGCCAATTGGGAAATTAACATGGTATCCGTAACTAAAATTGTCGGCGCAGTATCTACCACGACATAGTCGTAAACCTCTTTAGCTTCTTCAATAAGCTTTTTAAACCGTCCATTGGTCAATAAATGGGCTGGATTAGGTGGTATACTTCCAGATAGGATTATATGATGGTTAGGATGCTTGTCAAAACCACTAATTAAGGCGTCTTTCCAATCATAATTAATATCGTGCAAATAATTAGAAAGCCCTGGCTTTTGTTTATCCTCCAAAATATGGGTATGAATCTGCGGATTTCTTAAGTCCGCTCCAATTAACAGTACCTTCTTATTAATACTTGACAATGCTAGAGACAAGTTTAAACTTACATAAGTTTTACCTTCACCTTTAATCGTAGATGTGCAATAAATTATCTTTCCTTTATCGCCTTCCCTAATCGGCAAAATATAGTCTACGTTAGCGCTCAATATTCTAAACGACTCAGCAAGAGGGGAACGGTCATTTGGGTCATTAAAAATGATATCTTTGGCTTTCTTTAGGTTAGGAATTTCTCCTATTACAGGAATAGCGGGAGACACTTTAGTTATATCCTCTTTACTATGCAACTTGGTATCTAACATAAACATGAGGTACAAAATTCCAAATGGTATGAGCAGCCCCATAAGTAAAGCCCCAGCATAAATGATATTAGGCTTAGGCGAAATAGGTCCAGAGCCTGATAGGGCATGTTCAACCACTTTAATGGATGGCTCGGTGATAGCCAAATTGATCGCGGCTTCTTCTCGCTTCTGCAGCAAAAGCAAATAAAGACTCTCCTTAATTTTCTGTTGTCTCTGAATAGACTTGAACAGACGCTCTTGTTCTGGTATTTGGGATACTCTTCCTGCAAATTTCTCGTTTCTACTCCTCAGTTGTTGTAGAGATGCTTCCAATTGGTTGGTGTAATTTCTTAAAGACCTGTTGATGTTAGATTTTAAATCCATTACTTGCTCTTTAGCAAGTACCACTGCTGGATTATTCTTACCACCACCATTCTTGAGCTTATCTCGGTTAATGACCGCAAGATTATATTCCGATATAAGCACATTTATACCATTATTATCTATTCCGATATTGGCAGGTAGCAGATCCGAGTCGGAATTCTCATTTAAAGAATTTTCTAAAAGTTTAGAGAGCGCTAACTGATTTTGTAACTTAAAAAACTCGTTTTCCGATTCGGCTCTTTGTTGTAAGCCTAATTCTGCGTCAGTAGCTATGTCAATGATATTATTCTTCTCTTTAAATACTTCTTGATCGATTTCTATAGAATCCAACTCTTCAGCTAAAAACACAAAACGTTCATCAATAAAATTCAATGTTCGCTTAGAGACTAATTGCCTATCATTAATGCCATCTCTGTTAAACACATCCATTAAAGAAGTTAAAATGCGTTCAGAAAGCTCGGGACTTTCTCCCTTTATACTCAATTTGAGTAAATCGCTTTGTTCACCTATAGCTTCTACTTGAATTCTAGACTTAAGCCCTAAAGCCGCATTCTTAATAGGCTCAAAATAAACAATATAAGTCTTATTAACCAATAGCTCAAGATCCCTGTTAATTATAACATTAAATGGTAAACGGTGCGCTTTATCCTTGGTAGAATAGGTAGGAAAGGAAAACTCCTTCTCCGTTATTAAATTAGTAATCCTAACGCCATTATTCAAAATATCGATCTTATAAGACAACGTCCTATTAATACTATCCGGAATTATGACCTGCTCAAAATCAAATGGGAGTATATCAACTTGTGATGTTTGAATCGTACCTTCTTCATAGAAACTTGTATTCAAATTTAACGTTCTAACCACACGATTCATGATGAGGTAAGACGTCAATATTTCTATCTCATTTTCTAAATTTATATTAGATCGCTTAAATATAAATGCAGACGTCGGTAACTCTAAGCCTTCGGATTCATCTAAAATTTTTATTTTTGAATAGGTCTCATAAATACGAGGAGAATACCGTGAATACGCATACGCACTAACAAGAGTAACAACTAATGATAAAACAAACCAAGGCCAATAGCGAAAATACCTCAGGAATTCTCGCTTCAAATCTAAGTTTTCCTCCTCGTTAAACCCGAAATTATTGCTTAACTGATTTTCCATAAGTACTTATCTTGTCAGTAAAATAGTTACACTAAGCGCCAAAGACGCAATGGTTAAAATGGTGCCAACGTCTCCGATAAACCCTGCATTTTTAACTCTTGGATCGTTCGGATTGACTATAATGACATCGTTCGGTTTGATAAAATAAAACTCCCCATTCATAAAAGCCGTTGATGTCAAATCAATATGCGTAACTTTCCGCATGCCATTGACTTCGCGTGTAATGAGAATATCCTCGCGCTTTCCATTAATGGTTAAATCCCCTGCGTAACCCAAGGCTTGAAGAATAGTAATATTTTGTTCTGTAAATGTATAAGTACCAGGTCGATTAACCTCTCCTAGTACAGTCACTTTGGCATTAATAAGTCTTACATTTACTGTTGGATTAGACAAATGGCCCTCTGAAATTAATCTGTCTTTGATAATATCGTTCAGTTGGTCAGTGGTTAGGCCAGCAGTCGATATTTCACCTAAGACTGGGAACTCTATGGTATTATTTAGAGACACCAAATAACCATCTAATTGCAAAACCTGAATATTTTGCACCTGCATTCCTTGAGTACTAGTTTTGTTATAAGGCAACGCAGCCTCTGGAACAAGACTTTCAACCGTTATTTTAAGAATATCATTAGGCTGTATCGCAGAGCTCTCATAATTAATAGCTCCAGTTCCATTAGTTGACGCATCTTGCATATAAAGCACTTCTTTTTTAGAGGCACAGGATACTGACAATACCAACACAAAAAAAGTAATAAATTTAAGTTTCATTCAAATTAATTATAAGTCAAGCAAATATAACCGCATTTAAAGGACTGGCAAAAGTAAAGATTCTATTTAGCAAATGAATGTAAAATATTTTTACCCTCTCATGTACTTTTTAAATAAAAATGGACATAAATATAATACAGACCCATAAAGCAGTAATAATAATATTTGTGTATTCAAGGTAAGGTGTAAAAGGTTAAATGCGATACAAATAATAATAACATTAATCCCTGAAATTAAAATTGTAGTCATTAGATGGTTATAACCAATTCTAATAAATTGGTGATGAATATGATTCTTGTCTGCTTTAAATGGGCTTGTCTTATGAATGACGATTCTGATAAAGAATATTCTAAGCGTATCTATCAATGGATAAAATAACAAGGCGAATGCTAATGCGGGAGACGCTCTATAATAGGCAGATGTCTCATCAACTTGTGCCATGTTAATAAAACTAATAGTGAAAAAAGCCAACAGAAATCCTACAATCATAGATCCTGTGTCCCCCATAAATATTTTGTTTTTATTAGAGAAATTCAACCGAAGAAAAGCTATCAAAGCACCACATAACGCAATGGCAATGGTAGCCAAACTTAAATCATTAGCATTTACAAATAGATAAACAAAAATACCGCTGACACTTAAGGCAATTGTACCAGCAAGTCCATCAATACCGTCAATAAGATTATATGCATTAATAATAAGAATATATACAAATAAAGTAAAACCAATAGATATCCAATAGGGAAGTATATCGATATCTAGAATCTTTGAGAAACTAATAATTCGGGTATTCGTAAAGATAATTAGTAATGCGGCAGCAAAAAGTTGCCCTATAAACTTATTTCTTGCTGAGAGTACCGTAAGGTCATCCTTTAGTCCGAGGAAAAACAAAATGGTTAACCCACCCATAACCAATAACAAAACCTTCGTATTTAAAAAGGCTCCAACGATTGTCATGACAACGATGAGGCTTAGAAATATACCTATACCACCAAGCGTAGGGGTCTTATTAGAGTGAATACTTCGGCTATCGGGTTCATCCATTAATTGCTTCGTTTTAGCCACATAAAGGATGGTAGGAAACGTGCGATAGGCTATAATAAATGCTAGAGCAACAGCACAAATTAACCATACGGCAGTGTAGTTTTCAGGGGTAAAGTCTTCAAGTAATGTTTCAATCATATGATTTGATTTTCAAAACATCTTAGGGGTTAGAAGGCAATGATGGCAATATACAAATTTCTAACTGAAGTCCGAGATGTCCTAGTAGAAATGTAAATACTTTAGTGTTGATTCGCAGTTAAATCCACAATATGTGATACTATTCGTTGTGCCGTTTTACCATCCCAAAACGGTATGGGTTTGTAAGTCTTCCATTGCCCCTCAAAAAGTTGATCCAAATAGGGCCTCATAGCTTTTGGGTTGGTTCCCACCAATTCGTTAGTGCCCAAAGTCATTGTTTCTGGTCGTTCTGTATTGTCTCTTAAAGTCATACACGGCACATTCATGACGGAGGTCTCTTCAGTAATTCCACCTGAGTCTGTAATTACTGCTTTAGCATTCTCAACCAAATAATTGAACTCTAAATAGCTTAAGGGCTCTACAGTATACAATCTGGGATGCGAGATTTCCAATCGTTCTAGTATTTTAGCTGTTCTGGGATGTACGGGAAAAACTAAAGGTAAATCTCTGGTATGATTAATGATCTCATCAATCATGGCCTTTAACTGATCTTCTTCATCTACATTAGCAGGGCGGTGCAAGGTCATAACAATATAAGCCTTAGGCTGGAGTCCTAGCTCATTCCAAATTTGAGGGGCCCTAAAGTTTGGCCTTTGTTTTAGTAAGGTATCAATCATTGTATTGCCAACATAGAATATCTGATCCTTATTAATACCACTATTTCTTAAATTTGAATTCGCCAATTCAGATGTGGTAAAGAAATAATTTGTTATACTATCGGTAACTAACCGGTTAATTTCCTCTGGCATGGTCCAATCTCCCGATCTAATACCCGCCTCAACATGAGCGACCTTAGTATGCAATTTTTGGGCTACTAAGGCACATGCCATTGTTGAGGTAACATCTCCTACGACCAAAACTAAATCGGCTGGATGCGCCACTAATTCCTTCTCAAAACTAATTAAGATAGCCGCCGTTTGTTCTGCATGGGTCCCACCGCTGCATTCTAAATTAATATCAGGTTCAGGAATCTGAAGTTGTTCAAAAAAACTACCTGACATATTTTTATCGTAATGTTGACCTGTATGTACGAGTCTGTAGTCCAGTTCTTCACCCAAACGTTTTGCGTCTTCTATAGCGTGAATAATTGGGGCAATTTTCATAAAATTTGGTCTGGCACCCGCAATAATGGTTATTTTATAGCTCATGGTATTTATTTAATATCTATTTAAATGTAGATTAATAAAAAATCGCAATAAATGAATCTGTCTTTTTATTCTAGAGGGTTGATTAATCAGTCGGTAAGTCCATTCTAAATTATTTTTGACCCACCATTTTGGTGCCCTTTTGACGTTACCTGTATAGACATCAAAGCTTCCGCCCAATCCCTGATAAACGGCATTGTGTTCTTTTTGAATACGCTCCATCAGCAATTCTTGCTTTGGCGATCCCATGGCAACAAAAACAACATCCGGGCGATGCTTTTTAACGTCTTCTATTAAGGCGTATTCCTCTTCCTCGGTCTTGAGATAGCCATTCCTGAAGTTACAAATATTGATCCCTTCAAACTCAGATTTTAACTGCTCTACAGTAGCATTGATCACCTCGTCTTTTCCACCAACTAAATAAAAGGATTTGTCTCTATGGTGTTTCTGAATCAGGTCTAACCACAATTCGCAACCAGGAATCTTCACGGTTGATTTATGCCCTTTTTTTCTAAGTGCCCAAACAGCACCAATACCATCAGGGTAACCGAGATTTCTGTTAATAATTGCTCTGCTTTGATCTGTAGCGTGTAATATTTTTTCTGCATTTACTGCTACCAAGATCTTCTTGTTATCAACGGCATAGTCGATGAGTTCATCTCTAGAATTTGGAGCGTAGGTTATGACATTATTTAGGGCTTCAGACTGCATAATTATTGATTAGATTCTAAGTAATAATGTGCCATAGCATTAAACATAAATGCATTACTCCAACGCATATAAGAAATTTTCGAACTCATTCCTTTCTTAATTTGGTAGTAAAAATACCCTTTTTTAGCCTGCATGTTATCAATGGTCCAGTCTAAAGTTTTCGACAATAGTTGTTGATGATTTTTAAACTGCTTCAATTTTGAAGCGGTAACAATGATTTGCGCCGGACAATGAATATCTATAGGATAAGTCTTGTTGTGATAATATTTCGGTTGCCCGTCTGACTCAAAAAAGTTATCTGTATAATAGGCCCACCCTTTATCTATATAATTTTGAAAAGACTGATCTCCAGTATTTTGTTGGTAGGATTCGATAGCATCCAAATTGAACCCGGTATGAAAACTGTCCTTCCAAGACTGAACGGGCAATAATCCATATATCCAAGAGCCATCAGATTCCTGAAGTGCACACCCTGTTGCAATGGCCTGTGACGCAAGGGTTTTATATACTTCATTATTTGAATATTTATACGCAAAACTCAGGATTTTTGCACCTAATAACGAAGCGTTAATTACCGTATTATTTCCATCAATAACACTATATGAAAACAAAAAACCCTTCTCATATGGTGTTCGTGACAAATCATTCAATACGAAATTAGCAGCAGATAAAACGATATCTAAAACCTTTTGATCTTGTGTGATCTCATAGCTTTCAGTTAAGGCTTCAACACAAAATGCCGTGGCAACGACAGTGGGTGTATTTTTCTTGAATAAAAACAAACGACGCGCCTGCCAATCGAAATTATAGCCCCAGCACGCCCCAGAGTAGCCCTCAGCTTTCATGTTGATCAAAAGCTCAGTTAAGTGATTAATGGTCTTGAGTAGTTGTTCGGCCGTTCCAAAATCAGAATTCCCATCTTTCGCTGCATTATAAAGTTTACAATAGCCCAGAAGTAGTAAAGCAACACCTTTTGAATTGTGCTCCTTAGGTACTAATAACAATTTTCTGAAGTTAATCGGACTTCTTTTAAAACCTTGGATCCAAGCCAATCTGGCTAAATCCCAATGCTTAAGTGGTAAGGCTTGAAACACTTTAGAATTCATACCATCATAGGGATCCCAACCTTTGAACTCTTGGGCTTCGCAATAGGATTTTAAGTGTGTAAAACTCGTTTTGAATTTAGATATCAACTTGCTCTCCTCCACGTTTTATAGATTCTAAAACTTTAAAAGATGCTTTTGTTACAGACACAATTTCGGTAAACGGTATTGGTGCTTGTCCATTGTTGAGTAAACCATCGATAAAGGCAGTTACCATTTCTTTTTGCCCTTTATTCTGGTTGAGAATCTTGGTTTTCTTTGGTTTCCCTTTTCCGAAGATTTTAAGTTCTTTAAAATCATTTAAAGTTGCTGACATTCCAGCTGAAAACACCTCAACATACTCTTTCGACATAGATTTTGACCCATTGGCGTAATAACCAATAACACCGTTTGAACCATTTTCAAACTGAATCATAATATTCAGCGTATCGTTCAATTGATTGGCATCAAGAAGGGCTGCTGCTGAGACCTTTATAGGCAAACTACCACTGAGATAAGTTAAATAGTCAATGAAATGACAGACTTCACCTAAGATTCTTCCGCCTCCAATTTCAGCATCTTGAATCCAGATACCCTTCGGAATGGCACCAGCATTAATTCTGTATATCATTGTCATAGGATTGTCACCAATCACCTTCTTTAATTGAGTAGTCAATGGTGAAAATCGTCTGTTAAATCCCACCATAACGGCTTTATTAGCTTCAGACTGCGCCTCAATAATCCCATCTAATTCAGATTCTAATAAACAAAGTGGCTTTTCAACAAATACATTTTTGTTGGCTTTCAGACTTTTTAAAACGAATGGGCCATGAGAATCATGACGTGTTGCCACAAAAACGGTGTTGGTCTTATCATCTAGAACGTCTTCTTCTTTAGTTGCACAAAATTGAAATTTGAATTTTTCTGCAACGCGTTTAGATGTTGTACCTGTATTGGTTAAAACCCCAACACGGCCAATTTCGGAAGACTCAGGAATATTAGGCAACAAATTACCCTGAGCATAACTTCCTGCGCCTATGAATGAAATATTTATCTTTCCTAATTTCTCATGTTCTGATGTTGCTATCTTTTCTTTTGAAACACTTCTTTCTGTATCATACTTTAAGGCAATCCCAGTAAATGGTTCAGATTTAGAGACCACTAGATCGAAAGCCGCTTTGGCATTATCGAACTCAAATTCGTGTGTGGTAAGATAGCCGATATCAATGCGTTTAGAAGCTATTAGATCTTGAAAAGCTTCCATGTTTCTCTTTTCTGTCCAACGCACATATGGCAAAGGATAATCGATGCCTTTTTCTTCATAATTAAGATCGTAACGCCCAGGGCCATAAGAACACGCCATTTTAAGTTCTAGTTCTTTTCTATACCAATATGGGTCGCGATCAAAACCTGTAGGTACGGCGCCCAAAACAACAACTTTTCCTTTCTTTCGAGCTATTGCTCCGGCAAAATTTATAGGGTCTAAACTTGAGGTTGCTGCGGCAATAATAACAGCATCTGCACCGTGACCATTAGTGGCATCTAAGATTTGAGCTTCAGCGCCTGGAGCATTTCGGGTTAGCCCCAGATCAACCACCTTATTTTCGACAGCCTGTTTTACGGCAGCTTCAGAAACATCTACACCTATTGTAGTTACTCCAGAAGCTTTCAATATTAAAGCGGCCAACTGACCTAATAGTCCAAGACCAATTATTACACAAGACTCTCCTAATCTGAGATCTGCTTGTCGTACACCTTGCATTGAGATCGCACCTACAGTATTGTAAGCTGCATCTTTGAGGTCTGCTTCATTTTTTAATTTAACGCATAAATTGACAGGAACTGACACAATCTCTGCATGATTGGCATAGCCTGCGCCAGCACAAGCCACTTTATCTCCAACCTCAAATTCCGTAACGCCTTCGCCTACTTCTATCACTTCACCTGCACAACTATAACCCAAAGGTGAATAAGCGTCTAATTTTTTCATGACGGCTCTGTAAGTTTGTACAGGCCCTTGTTTTTTTAAGGTATCGACAACTTGTTTTACCTGCTGTGGACGCTCTTTGGCTTTACCAATTAGGCTTTTTCTTGCGGCAACTACTGTTGATCCCTCAGTCCCTGCGCTAATAATAGAATAATGATTTTTCACAATGACCATTCCTTTTCCAAGTTGCGGATAGGGTACATCTTGTATAACCATATCTCCCGAACCTAATTTTTGTGTAAGCTGTTGCATTTAAATTTTACTTTGTTTTAAGAATAATTGTGGTTTCATTAATAAGATGCCAAAGATACCCCAAACTAATATATTATAATAATAATACACCCCAGGGACCAAACCAATACTATCAATCAGGTACATACCAATGAGCATTATTGCAAAAACTCTGATGTTCTTATGAATCTTAAAGGTTTTTCTAATTTTCCTAAAAATAAAAACCACTAAAAAAAGTACTCCAATAATACCATTTGCCATTAATACTCTTAGATATTCATTATGTGTAGGGCGATTTATACCATCACCAAACCATTGGAAGAATATAGTTTGTTCTGATGCCCAATAATGCCAAAAATCCTGCCAAATATAACCTCTCCCTGCAAGTGTATATCTAGCATCTTTTACTTCTCCAGACTGGTAACCAACCTCTTTACTAAATAATTGTTCAATGTTAGCGGAAAAGGCATCACCTACTATGAAAAAAATGACGGCTAAAGCAAAAAATAATGAAAAAAACTGTTTTAACTTAGAATCTGAAAAAACTAGAAGTGAAAAAATCCATAACCCTAAAATTAAAACTCCCGCTTTACTAAATACTAAATATATAGAGAACAAAGCCCCAATTGTTAGCATAACCAATGCTACTTTTAAAAATATGTTTCTCAACTTATTGGTATAGTTGTAAGTCAACAAAGCTATCAATGTCATTAAACCATAAAATCTTACAGGAAAAGCATCATGATAAAAACCTACATATCTAGACAGACCAACGGTTTGACGCTCTTGAAAAACTACACCCGTTTGAAATTGATATAAACTAATCAAAATAGGAAAAATCCCTGCTACCATAATTGCTATTAAAACTTGGTTGAGCTCCTTTTTAGAATTAACCAAAACAGGTATAATTAAGAATGCTAAAAAAATATTGACGTTTAAAATAAGGGTTTGAAGTCCGCCTATAGGTTCTACCACCAATGACCAAAATAGCCCTAAAGACAGTGAAACAATATAAATTTTAGCTGACATCCTCCAATAACGCGGCAAATATCGAAACTTACTAAATAATTCATAAAAAACAATCGGCAATAATACTCCCTGAATGGCCAACATAGATAAAGGACCTACTTGGATATCCCAAAAAATATCCATTATGGACTTTGTAGATATGGTTAGTAACAATGCCGCAAACATCCCTTTTCGTATTCTAACAAAAAGTATTAGAGATAATATAATAATTGGCAGTAGAATCATGATAAATCCTTATGCACCTTTGGTAATGATTTAAATGGAGGTTTCAACTGTTTTAAAATTCTAACAGGATTACCCGCAGCAATGGCGCCCTCTGGTATATCTTTATTAACCACCGAACCTGCACCAATTATCGCATGATTACCGATACTAACATTTCTCATTACTACAGTATTCACTCCAATAAAGACATGATCCCCTATCGTAACAAAGCCTGTTCCGTCATCATCAGAGTCAATGACATGAGCCGCTCCATCATGGGATAAAATATAACAACCGTGGGTAATTAAGCAATTACTCCCAATAGAAATTTGCCCTCGTCTTACGTCGATCTTAGCACCTAAACTTATCATGGTATTCTTACCAATTTTAGCCCCTGATGCTCTTAAGAATGAGATTTGGAAAAACCTCAATAAATTACCCAAATGGTGAATAAACTTTCTAATTAAAAACTTCATTAATCAAACCTATATATGTGCTTTTTTTCCATTAACATTCCTGCAGACTTGGTGGTTACCAAAGAGGTCCTTCTTAAATCATCTAAAGAATATTCAAAAAGATTATCTTTTAGGTTCTCATGAAATGATTTATACATATTCTTGTGACCTTTATTTCGAATTAAAAACCTTTTTACTGTTTTCTTACCATTACTCCTTATATGTTTGAATATTAAATCATCTTCTATTAATATCGTTTCTTGTCCAAACCTTAACTCTATTAGTTCTTGAACACCTCTTAGGGAGTTACCCTTATCTGAGCAAGTAATATTTGCAAGAGAGCCATTTTCATAACTTATCGATAAATTAAAATCATCTAAGCTAGAGTCAGAAAAATTCATAACTATAGTTTTTGGCTCACTGTTAATCCAATAATTTGCTAAATCTATCCAATGGACCACATTACCTGTAAGCCTTGTCCCTTGATTGTTCCAATTATACCAATGATTATCTTTTATAAGGACTTCTTTTATTGAAAATGTAATGAATACTTTCTTGTTGTTTAAAATTGATTTAATCTTTTTATTCAAAGGAATATGGCGTCTATTGAATCCTATTTCTACATTTCCTTTTTTCTCAAAAACCTCTTTTAGCAATAAATAGTCCTCGTAAGTCACTGTAGGAGGTTTTTCTATAAATATTCTAGAATTTGGATTAAGGTCAAAAATCCATTTGGCTAATGCCGCATGGTCTGAGTGAAATGTTGCGATCACAACTACAGGATTTTTTACACTAGCAATTAAATCCTTGGATTGAAATGGGTGGAGCAGCGAATGCTTAAAACTAAATCTTTCTTTGAACATTGCTGATCTTTCTGCCTTATAATCAACACAGGCTATTCTAGGCAACGTTTTTAAGCCAGGTAAAATGTGAGTAAAGGCATATCCTCCTAATCCAAAAATAAACAGTCCTTCTTCATATTCCTTATCTTTTGGAGAACTATATCTACTTGGCACCTTTATAAGTCTATTTAAGCCCAACGATTGATAATCAAACTGCCTCGAGTATTGGTTAAAGTAGTCTAAAAAGCTTGGACCCTTAAGATTGGGAGCATCAGTAATGCCTTTATAAGCATCTACACTTTCGACTTCATAAAAATTTGTATTAACGATGAATAAATCACTATTCTTCTGTGATTGAATAGAACAATTTAAATATAGTTTATTATCCTTTTTCACCAATAAGAAAGTAGCATATTTCTCAATATGAGAATTGTACCATTTTAGAGATTGGTATTTTTTAAAAGTCTCTCTTAGACCTTCTCTTGCGGCAAAAAATAAGGACTTCCTCCATTTGTTTTGAAACTCTGGTAAATTGGTATGCCCAACAGTATGCGTTTCCACTGAAACAACTTTATCGAAGAAATCTTTAATGTCACAAAAAACGACTAAATCCTTCACTCTACAACTGGTTTAATACGTTATTAAAAATTTTGACATATTCTTTAACCACAACATTTACAGAATAGTTTTCACTTACTTGATGAACATTGTTTCTACCATATTCCTCGATCAACTGTGTATGTCCTAATATTTTCTTCACTGCTCTTGAAATATCATTTGGAGAGTTAGGCTTCACTAAAACTCCATTAAAATTATCTTTTATTATATCCTCTAGGGCTCCCACTGGTGTGGTAACAACAGGTAATCCCATTGCCATAGCTTCCAACACTGACATAGAGAATCCTTCAGAAAATGAAGGTAAAATGAACAATTGTGACTTTGAAAACTGTTCAATTTTTTGCTCTTCATTAATTATGCCTACATAATTGTAATTATCTGCAAATTTTTCTTTTACATCGGCTTCGGATTGTTCTAGATTATTTTCTATTGCTATTGGTCTTTTATTAGTATAATCGTTAAAAACATTTCTTTCCTCATTCAAACGGGTTCCCGCAAAGGTAAAAACAACATTAGGAAATGACTCAATAATATCTGGCATAGCTTTAATTATATCATAATAACCCTTAGCTTTAGATAAATGCCCCATAAAAAAAATTTCATGTTGTTTTTTTTGATTAAGAGAAGGTTTAAATATTTCCGTATCGATCATATTGTAAACATATTTGACCTTCTTAGCATCTAAAATCTTATCGAACTGATACATTAAGGATTCAGATTGTGCAAGTCCTAAATCAACAAGCTTACACACTTTAATAACTATAGATTTTTCAAAACTTTTCATTCTTGAGAAATTATAATCAAAATGCCCTGCCCTCATGTGAATCACTACTTTTTTTCGGAACAATTTTGCAATTAGGATAAGCCATATATCCTTGAACAGCCAACCTACCTTTGTTGCTGTAACATAATAATAAACAACATGAGGTTTTCTTAAAAAAAGTCGCTTAGTAAGTCCAAAAATAAATTTAAAAAAAATGATTATAGCATTAAGCCCTATTTTACCTTTATCTGAATTTGAGTGTCTAAAATTAGTATCGAACAATTCAACTTTAAAAAAATCATGAATATTCGACTCATAAAAAAGCTTAGCAGATGATTCTGGCCCCGAAAAAGGTGGTGGATAAGGCGCAACAAAAAGTATCCTTTTCATTAGTGTAAACTTCTATGAATTTGATTTACCCAATTATCAATTGTTAATTGTGATTTAGAAGCAATAACTCCTTGAACTAATTCAGAGTACAATTCTTTATTGGTTAGATATAATCTCAAAATTTTTAAATCTGCATCAATATTACCACTTAAAATTAAACTATTGACCTGATTATCCAAATAGCCATATTCTGGTGGATGATTTGTATAGTCTTTAAATGCAATGTAAGGCTTTTTGTAAGCGAAGCTATGATTAATAGACAAACCTGTATGCCCAGCAGATATTACGTAATCTATTTTGTTCATAACTAAGCTAATTTCTTTTTCTGCTATTAATGCGCCATAATAGAAAACACCTTTATTTTCTTTTTGAAACTTTATTATTGAATCTTTTTCAGGGCCATCGCCGATTACATGAAGCTCTATAAACGGATAATATTTTTTAAGAGTTATGAAATACTCAAAAAGTTTATTTAGCCTCCTATATTTTACCAACCTACCAATCATTAGCATTTTGGGTGGATTAAGTGCATCTATTCTAGGCTCTAAATACATATCCACCTCAGCTGAATCAATTGTATTATTTGCCCAATACGCTTTTTTTTCATCTACTAGTTTTTGTTTAATTGCCCATTCACAACTTTTTTCAGTATAAAAAATAACGCGATCGAGGGCTTTAAAGAAAAACTTAGTTACCATTCTATCCAATAAATCTCTCTTCCCATTTCCAGATTTTAGCAAAGGATGGTTATACGAGAATAGTTTAACGTTTTTATTATACTTCCTAAGTCTTATGGCGTATAAGAACAGTTGCATGTTTTTTTTCTCAGCAGGAATCATTATCCAATCGTATTCTTTAAAGATTGAATTTAATTTATCTCTTACAACCTTAGATCTTCCATAATACTGTTTCGGAACATCAACTTTAATTTCGTCAAAGTTCCAATTAGCCTCTAAAATCTTATCGCCCATCTCATATCTACCTGTTCCCGTAAGAACAGTTAGGATTATATCTGTATTCGCCAAACGATTTAAAAATCTAGCTTTGTAGTGATTAAAAGTTGGGGAAAGCCAAAGTACTTTCATCATCTTAAGTTAGTTCATTATATACTTTTAAATAATCCTTTCCCATTCTATGAATACTGAAGTGATTTTTGGCATAAGTCATTCTTTGATCTGCGGCATCTGCTATAAGGTGCTGATTACTAAAATAAAAACCTAGCCTTTCTGCTAAATGTTCTTCATCTTCCACTAAATTATCTGGCTCTATAGGTTTCACTACTTCCACCAAACCTCCAGAATCTTTAAAAGCTATCATCGGCAGACCATGAAGATAGGCCTCGACGGCTACCAAACCAAAACCCTCATTGTCTGAAGGCTGCACACAAACATGAAATTTTTTGTAATAGTCATCAACATTCCTTTTATAACCAACCATATCCACGTGTGACTCTAATTTCATTGTCTCTACTTGTTGTTTTATATTGTTAAAATTAATACCATCTCCAACCATTATTAAACGTCCTTCAAAACCTTTCTTTTTAAAAATTGCAAATGCACTTAACAATCTGTCTATTCTCTTTCTTGGTGTAAATCTCGAAACTAATCCTATAGTAAATATTTCTTTAGGAATTTTAAAATCGGCTGAGGGCAAAAGCGGTCCTATTTTAACACCATTTAATATTACTTTTCTATTTACATTTTTTAAACCATAATGAATTTCTGCCTTTGATAGAGTAGATTCGGAATTAGCAATAAAATAATTAAGCTTATTGAGGCACATCTTTTTTAGACTTTCTCTAAAAAAATACTTTATCAAATTTTCCCTTCTTACTCCTTTTGACAATCCATGAATTGTATAAACAGTTTTTGCCCAAGAACTAAGGGCCGCAATAGTTATGAGTAGAGAAAAAGAATGAAGATGAATAATTTCAAAACCATTGAATACTTTTTTCAGTTTGTAAAAGGTGTTAGCATTTGCGTCAAACCCTCCTCTAACACCCGATTCTAATATGGGTATGTTTTGATTCAAAATATCTTCTAAATAATGGCCATCTATTACATCTAGCATTATAAAAACGTCGAGACCAAGGCTTTTTTGCTCCGAAGCTAGATCAATTACAAGCCTCTCCATACCGCCAATCTGGGGTCTATTAATACAATGCAAAACCTTCATGAATTTTATCTAATCTTTAAATAGTTTTTAAGGCCTTATACCTATGTGTTTTATAGGCGAACCTGCATAAATATTAAATTCTTCCGTTTTTGTTTTTTCTAAAACAATACTGTTTGCAGCAATAATACATCCTGTTTCTATTATTGCTCCTTTCAAAACTCTAGAACCTGCACCGATCCACACATCAGTTCCTATTTTTATGGCTTTCTTTGACAGCTCTTGTTGGTTAATTTTTAGATTTTTACTAAACTTATGATCTCCATCACGAATACTTACATGCTCCGCAATTAAACAGTCATTACCAATGGTTACCATTTCTGCAGAACTTATAATTATATCTTGAGTTAAGTTAACAGAATTTCCAAGAATCAATTTCCCTGAATGCGATATATCTAATGTTATCCTATAGCCAATATTTACATTATTCCCTATAAAAATATTTTTCTTAGGTATTGTCCTAAATAAGGGCCACTTTTTGCACTTAAGATTATTACCGACTTTACATCCGAGAATATTCAAATACAATCTAAGTAACATGCCTTTTAAAAGCCATGTAAACTTTCTAAACTTAATTAAAACAATATTAAGCACCTAAGTGAGTTTTATTTTTAAGTTGTTAATTCTTCGTTTAAATAACTTATAAATTAAGTTATAATTTGATTTAAGGATTTCTTTAGAGCTATAATCATAAGTTGATAACAAATATTGTGATGCCCTTTTATATCCTCTATTACTCCAGTTCATTAATAAAACACTCTTTATTTCTTTAGGTTCTTTATTTGTATTAATACTTAAATCTTCAATCCCTACTTCTTTTAAAGAATTTATAAGGAATTGATTGGATTCTTGAATGTGTCTTTTGTTAGTAGTATGGGTAGTTTGATTACCATGTATGCGTCCAGCAACCATGTTATTTTGTAACAAATGGAAATCAAATTTTTGAGCAAATCTGTAAAAAAGATCAACATCCTGAGTGTTTTTTAGTTTAGTCTTAAACAAACCTTCAATTTCAAAACATTTTTTTGGGATAAGTACAGTACAACCATGAAGAGGTGCAGAAATGAGCAGACTTAACAAGAGATTGTTTTTATCTTCAGAAAGATTTACCTCTTTTAATTTGTTTCCATTTTGATCTATATAATGCCAGTTTCCATAAACGATTGAGCATTCTTTATTTTCCAATTTCGATATGAACTGTATTTGAGACTTAACTTTATTCTCCAAATACAAATCATCATGACTTAACCAGCTGAAATAATCACCTTTCATTTCAGATATGCCAAGGTTTAATGCAGTTGAAACTCCACCATTTGGCTTTGTAAAATATCTTATTTTATTTCCATAAGAAAGTGCAATTTCCTCCGTATTATCCTTAGATCCATCATTTATAACTATAACTTCTATATTGCTATAAGTCTGAGCTAAAGCACTATCAATTGCCTCTCTCAAAAAGTTGGAACCGTTATAGACTGGTATTATAATACTAACTTTAGGATTAAAAGATGCCATCAATTGAAATTTTCAATATTAACCGAATTTTTAATTTTAGAATGAAAGATATTAAATGAAAATTATTATAAATTAACTAAGAAACAAGATTGAGAATTTATTAATTATCATTAATCCTTAATTTTCTGCGAATATAGTTAATTCAAAAATGAGATATATCATGTTTACTAGTAAGTTTCCGTTAAGCTTGTTTTTCAGAATTCGTTTGTTACTTGTTATCCGTAACATTCAAAGAAAATACAATTAATGATTATAAATTCATAAACCAAATTTTGATATTCTTTTTAAGAATGATAATTGTTTTAGTTTAAAAAATTTTGATAAGAAAAATATTAAAGTTAAATAAATTATAGAAGTAACTATTATATGTAAAAGTGAATTAACGCCTATAATATCTAAATAGTTGATTATAAAATATATTACTAAAAAAGCAACTAAATTTATCACAAAAACCTTATAAATAGACTTTACGATATCATAAAAACTTAAGTTTATGACTTTCTTAATTATAAAACAAAGTATAATAAAAACAATTAAGTTCTCAATAATAATGATTGATGTTGTTAATAAAATACCATATTCCCATACTAATAAAATAAGTAATCCTGTAAAAAGTATTTTAAACAATGACATTCTTGCAATTATTAAAGGTTTACCTAAAATATTAAATACATTAAATATTACTTCATTTATTGACATTATAATACCAGCGATTGACAGGATAATTAAAAAATCTGAAGCTTCTATCCATTTTTTAGTGAGAAAGAATATAATTATTTGATCAGAATTTATAATGAATAGTAGCATAATTGGTGTCATAATATATGTAACCCACGATAAAGTCTCAATAGTATTAGAACGTAATGCTTTTTTGTCATTCTTTTTGCTCGTAAATATGGGGAACAATACCTTTACAATAACTGAGTTTGTTGTATGTTGAGGTAATTCGACAAACTGCTTAGATCTGGTGTAGTATCCTAAAGTAGAGTTGGGAAAAAATTTACCAACTAATACAACATATATATTATTATAAACAAGCAATAAAATATTTGATGATAAAAAATAAAAACTATTGTTATATATCTCTTTTATAAAATTGAAAGAATACTTCAGTGATGGTTGCCACTTAGAGTACACCCAGAATAAGACTGCCTGGACAGCACTTATAGTAAGAGTTTGAAAAACTAATGACCAAACACCATATCCTAATAAAGCAAAAACAATTCCTGTTAATCCACCAATTATAGTAGAAATTAAAATTATTTTTGCCTGTCCTTTAAAATCAAGAGCAATAGTTAAGATAGTTTTGTGTACACTATATAAGCAATTAATAATTAAAGCGATAGATATTATTCTAAGTACATCTTTTAAAATTGGAGTTTCATAAAAATCAGCTATAAATGGTGATGCTATAATTATAACAAAGAAGATAATTGTGGTTACTAGTAGTTTTGACCAAAAAACCGTTGAGTATTCAATTTGTGTGTTATCCTTTCTTTGGATTAACACCATCATATATCCCCCATCAGAAATAATCTCAGAAAATAAAATAACAATTGAAGTTAAAGCAAGTATTCCATAGTCTTCAGGCAAGAGTATTCTTGCTAAAACTATTCCTAAACTAAAACGTATAATTTTGTTACCAAACCTTTCAGTTAAATTCCAAAAAATACCATTTATAGTTTGTGATTTATTACTCAATTAAAGAACTTTTATAAATTACTATTTGATTTTTGAAATTCTTAAATCAAAGCTTAGCCTATTGCATACTATTAAAATATTCAAAATAATAATCTTTATATTGATTATGATTTCTTGTGAAGTACTCATACAATTCTGAAATCATACTTTCGTAAGAAGAGACTTCAAATCTTATATTTTTACGAATTGTTACTAATGATTTGTCAGACACTTTTAAATCATTTGGTATGATGTTAAGTTTTTGGTTTTTATTGAAATACTTATTCAATAATCTTAACAAATCCAATTTTGAAATTTTTTGATTATTTGTAATGTTTATTATTCCATAGGTTCCATTTTTAATATGGAAGTCAATAGCTTTAGATAATTCTATAGTTGTCACCCCGCCCCACATAACTTTTTCATAACCATGTATTTCTTTTTTTTGATTCATAAACCAATGAAACAAGCCCTCTCCTTTAGCTTTTATCTCAGGGCCAATTATTGAAGTTCTTAATGTTAGATGTGGTTCTGAAATAACTTCCCCAAGGCTTTTACTACGGCCATAGATATCATCTGCGTCTCTAAAGTCATATTCAGAATAATTACCTTTCTTTCCTGAAAACACACAATCTGTACTCACATGAATAAGTTTGGCATTAATTCTATTACAGATATTTACAAGATTATGTGGTAAATAAGCATTTAAATAAATAGCATTCGAGGGATCGCTTTGAGAACCCTTAATAAGCACCCCAATACAATTGATTATAATTGACGGATTAATTTTTAATATTTTTTTTTCAAGTTCAGATTTATTTGTGACGTCACAAACAATTGAGTTCTCATTTAATTTATTTCGATAAACAAGATTAAAAAGTTCATACTTTGTATGCTTTTGGAAATACGTATATACGACATGTCCTAACATACCCGTGGCACCTAATATTAAAATGCTTTTATTTACTTTTTCCATACTGTTCTGTTAATATAATCTGTATAAGATAAAATAACTCTCAATACTTTTTTAGATACATTTTTTACATCATAATCATCTACAATTTTAATAGCTTCTAATGTTTTATGATGTCCTGTAACAATATCTATAGATTGTATAATTCTTTCGGTTTTTAACCCGCTCATAATTAAAGTAGCTTCATCCATTCCTTCTGGTCTTTCATGAGCTTGGCGAATCGTAATAGCAGGAAATCCAAGAATGGAAGACTCTTCCGTTATTGTTCCACTGTCTGATAACACACAAAATGCATTCATTTGTAATTTTATATAATCGATAAAGCCAAAAGGTTTCATAAATTCAACTAATGGATTCTCATTCGTAAAACCAATGCTTTCTAATTTAATTCTTGTTCTAGGATGAGTGGAGACGATTACTTTTTTATGGTAATTTTTCGAAATCTCATTGAGCGATGTTAGAAGATTGTTGAAATTCACTTCAGAGTCTACATTTTCTTCTCTATGAATACTCACCATAAAATAACTACCTTTCTCTAAATCTTCCTGTTCTAGAATTCTAGAATTTTCAATGGCTTCTTTATGATATTGCAGTACCTCTTTCATGGGTGATCCTGTTTTAATAATTGTTTCGGGAGCTATACCCTCTCGTTCCAAATATTTTCTGGCATGCTCAGACAATGGCATATTGATATCACTTAGATGGTCCACAATCTTTCGATTAATCTCTTCTGGTACTCTTTGGTCAAAACACCTGTTTCCAGCTTCCATATGGAAAATAGGTATTTTTTTTCGTTTTGCAGATATAACAGACATGCAACTATTGGTGTCTCCATAAATTAATATGGCATCAGGATTGTGTATTTCCAAAACTTCATCAGATTTGATAATTACTCTACCAATAGTTTCGGCTGCATTTGAACCAGCAGCATTTAAAAACACATCAGGTTTTCTTATCCCTAATTGTTCAAAGAAAATTTCGTTTAATTCATAATCAAAATTCTGTCCAGTATGTACTAAAATATGATTGGTATAAAGATCCAATTCGTGAACCACTCTGCTAAGCTTAATGATTTCTGGTCTAGTACCTACTATGGTCATTACTTTTAGCTTTTTTTCCATAACGAAATTTCTTCTTTTATATAGTTTAGTGTTAATAATAATTTTTTAGTACCTTCTATATCCAATCTTTGTGTATTATGAGAGTTGTAATCTGTAATTTCAGACGTTTTTACATCTCCTTCTGAAAAATACATGGAATAATTTAAGTCTCTGTTGTCTGAAGGGATTCTATAAAATCCAGGAATATTCATAGACTTTGCCATTTCCTCTCTTGTACAAAGGGTTTCATAGAGTTTTTCACCATGTCTTGTCCCAATAATTTTTATGTCATTATTAGCTTCAAACAATTGCAATAGTGCTTTTGCTAAAGTTTCAATGGTAGAAGCAGGTGATTTCTGTACAAACAAATCCCCTTGTTGACCATGCTGAAACGCATAAATAACTAAATCTACAGCATCGTCTAAAGACATTAAATAACGAGTCATTTTAGGGTCGGTAATTGTAAGGGGCTTTCCCGCTTTTATTTGTTCAATAAATAAAGGAATCACAGAACCTCTGGAGGCCATAACATTTCCATATCTAGTTAAACAAATAGTCGTTTTTTTTGGGTCTAAGTTTCGAGATTCTGCTATGGCCACTTTTTCCATTAGTGCTTTTGTCATACCCATCGCATTTATTGGATAGGCGGCTTTGTCTGTACTTAAGCATATAATCTTTTTGACATTATTTGCAACTGCTGCTTTTATAACATTTTCTGTGCCGATGACATTAGTCATGGTCGCTTCAATGGGGAAAAATTCGCATGATGGTACTTGTTTTAATGCTGCAGCTTGAAAAACAAAGTCTACACCAGTCATAGCGTTATCTAAGCTTTTGTAATCCCTAACATTTCCAATATAAAACTTTACTTTTGGGTTGTTAAGACTCATCCTCATGTCGTGTTGTTTTTTTTCATCTCTTGAAAAAATGCGAATTTCTTTTATATCAGTATTTAAAAATCTATTTAAAACGGCGTTCCCAAAAGAACCTGTTCCTCCTGTTATTAACAACACTTTGTCCTTAAATATTTTCATGATTAATTTTTAATCCTTAATAATTTTTTTATATGTTTTAGCAATGTTTGTTTTAATAAAAAACGTTTATTAGTAGGGCCATATCACTTAACAGATATTTTTCAAGCCATATATTGAATATTTTTGAAGCTGATATTCTTTATGAGTATGAAATATTTTATGTATTAAAACCTCTTATACATTCATTACAACAATTTCTCGGAAACGATTTCTTTAATAGGCTTATCAAATGAAAAATACTTACAGTTTTTTTGAAGGAAAAACATTGTAATTTGAGAAATCATCCAAGAGCAAAAAAATCTCAACATTTTAAATTGTTTAAGAACCGTTTGATATTGTTTCCTTCATAAAAGTTGAAGAATTTATCTAAATTTTTAAATTCATCATGAGCCACTAAAAAAGACAATGATCTCAACTTTTTCTTAAATCTCTTTAAAATCCAAAAACAATTTCTTAAATCCTTTTAGTTTCTTTCCTATTTTCCATCTTTCAGAACAATTTCTTTTTTTATAAGTTCCAACAAACTCCCTTTTGGACTTTAGACTTAATAGTATTCAATGGAAAAAAGTTATTTCGCAAATCTAAAACAATTAGCTAATCTGAAAAGACTAAATCACTTTTATTCTACCTTATTTTTTAACAGATAAAAAACAGTAGGAAACTAACTAAAAATTAGCCTTTGATTATTAATAAACCAATCATAAGTCATTTCTATTCCTCCATTTAGAGATATATTTGGTTTCCATCCCAAAGAGAGCATCTTAGAACTATCCATTAATTTTCTAGGTGTTCCATCAGGTTTAGTGGTATCCCAAACAATTTCTCCTCTGTGACCAACAATATTTTGAATGGTTTCTGCAAGTTCTTTTATGGTGACATCAGTCCCTGTACCAACATTGTACAAATACTCTGGCAACACATTCTCCACAGTAAATAATACGGCTTGCGCCAAATCATCAACATGTAAAAATTCGCGCATTGGAGTTCCACTGCCCCATAATTCTACAGGAGCATTATTGTTTTCTTTAGCTTCATGAAACTTCCTGATCATTGCAGGTAACACGTGCGAACTTTTTAAATCAAAATTATCATGTGGCCCATACAGATTCGTTGGCATTAAACTCACAAAATCCTTCCCGTATTGTTTTCTAATGGCTTGGCAAGCTTTAACTCCCGCTATTTTTGCAATAGCATACCACTCATTTGTTGGCTCTAAACTATCCGTTAATAAATACTCCTCCTTTAGAGGCTGAGGAGCAAATTTTGGGTAAATGCAAGAACTTCCTAAGAAAATAAATTTCTTAACCTCAAATTTATGTGCCGCATCAATAAGATTGTTCTGTATTTGCAAATTCTCCATTAAAAATGAATACGGATTGTCATTATTCGCCAATATTCCACCTACCCTAGCTGCAGCATCAACAATAATATCTGGTCGTTCTTGATTGACAAAATCATAAACCCCTTGCTGATTTCTCAAGTCCAATTCCTTACTGGTTTTACCCAATATGTTTGTATAACCCTTCGCTTTGAGCGCTCTACATACGGCAGAGCCTACCATACCGCGATGTCCTGCAACGTATATTTTTGACGACTTCTGTAAAATATTACTCAAAATAATTCATGGTTTTAAAGCCACCTTCTTCAAGATATTGCTGTGCTCTCATTAATTGGAGATCACTTTGCATCATATCCTTAACAAGGTCAACCAAGTCATACTTACATTCCCAGCCTAACTTTTCTTTGGCCTTTGTCGCATCCCCAATTAATACATCTACTTCAGTCGGTCTAAAATAACGCGAATCTACAGCCAAGACCTCTTTACCTATATCTAACTGATAATCCGGATGGTTACACTCAAAAATGTAGGCTTTTTCATTTTCACCCTGACCCTTAAATTCCAATTCTATGCCTACTTCAGCAAAACTCATTTTAACAAAGTCCCTGATTTTCGTGGTTTTACCTGTAGCAATAACCCAATCTTCAGGTTTTTCGGCCTGAAGTATCATCCACATCATACGAACATAGTCCTTAGCATGACCCCAATCCCTCTGCGCATCCAAATTCCCTAAATAAAATTTGTCTTGAAGACCCAAGGCAATACGCGCCACAGCTCTAGTAATTTTTCTAGTTACGAATGTTTCACCTCGTATAGGTGATTCATGATTAAATAGAATACCATTGCAGGCATACATGTTATAGGCTTCGCGATAATTTACAGTAATCCAGTAAGCATACATCTTAGCAACAGCATAAGGCGATCTCGGATAAAATGGTGTCGTTTCCGATTGCGGTACTTCCTGTACCTTACCATACAGTTCAGAGGTGGAAGCCTGATAAATGCGGGTTTTCTTTTCTAAACCCAATAGGCGAACAGCATCCAAAACCCGAAGGGCTCCAAGTCCATCAGTATCACCTGTATATTCAGGTATTTCAAATGACACAGCCACATGACTCATAGCCGCCAAATTATAGATTTCATCAGGTTGAATCTGCTTTATTAACCTAATAAGATTTGTACTATCCGTCATATCTCCATAATGCAGGAAGAAATTTCTATTATCTACATGAGGATCTTGATACAAATGATCAACCCTATTGGTATTAAACAATGAAGATCGACGCTTTAATCCATGCACTTGATATCCTTTTTTTAATAAAAATTCACTCAAATAGGCACCATCTTGACCGGTAACCCCTGTTATAAATGCAACTTTACTCATGCAAAAACTTTTAATAAGACATAACCTTTAGTAACACTTTTTGAGTTATTCAGAAGTGTAAGCATTAACAATAATCTTTATTCCCTACGCTTATATAAGTTCATATTTTGGCGAAAACATTTGAACTAAATGGTAGTATTTAAACTATACAAATCTAAAATAAATAGCGCATCTGAAGAGATTATACCCCTTTTATTCTACCTTATTTTTTAACAGGTAAAAAAACAGTAGGAAACTAACTATTAAATTTATTATATTTGTGTGTCCCTAATCTTTTTATAATCACAGCCATACATTAAAGCTAATGTAAATTATTGTAATTACTGATTATGAAAAAAGGACGAAAGTCTCTAAATTACAATACACTCTCCAGCAATAGTTTAGAACATATTGCCACCCTTTTAACCCCTAATATTTTTGATTTTCTTTTTCCTTTTATCTTTTCTAATGCATATAAAGATGTAAGGAATCTTGCTATACTTATACAAATACTTAAAATTACCCCTTATGAAACCAGAAACATAGAACAATAAGACAAAGGCATTCATTAATTCTTGTGACTATTTCTTAATGTATGTGTCCTATACAACGATTAACCCTTAAATAATAACATTGAAAATTCCTAAATTCTGTATGGTCCTTTCTTAATAGCCATACGAAGAATCCTCGTATTCATTATCCATTTTCATTGTTATAAACTGACAAAGCAATTGATTTTTTTGTTGGTCTAGTCTTTTGTTGCATTCATCTAACCAAACGCTATACTCCATCGAATAAATCGGGGCTTGCTTGAGTCGGAAAATAATTTTGTGATTGAATTAGTATTCAAAAAAAAGATTAAGACCAATGAAAAAGATTTTATTACCCCTTGGATTATTCCTCTTATGTTTTACAGGATTTAGCCAAACCTCCATTTATTTAGAAGACTTTACAGGACAAGCCGGAAAAGGAGCTATTGGGCCTGGTGGAAGTAGCCCAACGATCGATGTATCTGGTGTTGATTGGACCATCGACGTAAGCAACGTCAACCTCACCGAAACTAATGATTATTTTGGTGTCCTTACAGTTGGTGGAAACGAATTGTTTGAAGGAAGAGATTTAGATACCCAGGCCACTTGGTTTTCGCCCGTAATTCCTATTTCAGGTTTTACAAATGTAGGTTTTACAATTAACGTTACTGAATCTAATGGCACCGGCGGAAACAATCTAGAAGGCACAGATACGGTGTTAATAGAATACCGTATTGATTCAGGAACATGGACCACAGCCTCAACAAATGGAAGTATCTCAAACGATTACGACCTTACTGTCAGCAGTGAATCTGGTTTATCTGGTGCAACTATTGAACTTCGTGTCACTATGACCAATAATGGCGGTGGTGAACGTCAACGCATCGACGACATAGAAGTCACGGGAACCCCAGATTGCAGTACTGCTTTTACGCTACCTTTTAATGAAGGATTTGAAGGCACCTTTCCTCCCGATTGTTGGTCAACTTTTAGAGGCACAAACAATTTAGGAACTACTAATGATTGGACCACCTCAACACTGATATCTAACTCTGGTACTACTTCAGCCTTCGTAGAATTTGAAGTGGTCACTGGTGGAAATGCCCAAGACTGGTTGGTAACACCAGCTATAGATTTAGGAACAGCACAAACACAGTTGCGTTTCTTTGCCAGAGAACAGTTTACTATAGATTTTAACACCGAATATAGTATAAGAGTTTCTCAAACGTCTGCAACGGACATCTCTAGTTTTACAACCGTTCAAACCTATACCGAACCCGAGTTGGGTAATACATTTAATGAAAAAACCGTAGATCTTTCTGCCTACAGTGGCATTGTTTACATTGCTTTTGTTATGGAACAAAACGATGGGGATAACTGGTTTTTGGACGATGTTTCCGTTATTGAAATCCCACCGTGTACAATTCCCGAAGACGTCACTAATGCGTCGGTCAATAATGATGGAAATACTATTAATTTAAATTGGGCATTAAGTACTTGTTATGATGATATTTTGGTTGTTGCTAAAGAGGGAAGTGCCGTTACAGCAATACCTACAGGAGACGGAAGCACTTATACTGCCAATAGTGTATTTGGAGATGGTACGGAAATCATCACTGGCGAATTTGTGGTCTTTAATGGCATAGGCAGTGGTGTCGATATCACCAACATTTCGATTGGCAACACCTATCAATTCGAAATTTTTACGAGAAAAGGAACGGCTTGGAGTGCCGGTGTCCCCATAAGTATTACTGCTGATTATTGTACCGTCACCGGTGACACTTTTTTCGGAACTTCAATTACACTTGTCGACTTTGGAGATATCAACAATAGCACTGGAGTGGGATCTGGCTATGATGACTTTACATCGCAATCCACAAGTGTCACCAGAGGGGAATCTGAAGATTTAACTGTAAACCTTGATACAGCTGGCAACTTTAGAGTTTATAGTTATGCTTGGATTGATTGGAACAGAGATGGTGATTTTGATGATATGGGTGAAACCTATGATTTGGGTGAAGCGGAAGATACCGAAAACGGTCCAACTTCTAACAGTCCTTTAAGCATTTCAGTTCCTGTTGATGCTGCTTTAGGGGATACCAGATTGCGTATATTGTGTCAATACTTTCCTACTACTATTCCTACAAATGGGCCTTGCGATGGTTCCACTGATGGGGAGATCGAGGATTATACCGTCACGGTGCTCCCAGACACAACCTATGTCTATGATGATGGCTGGTCGCCATCCGATCCAAATGGTATAGCTACTTTGGCCAACCCCATAGAAATTATACGAGGTAACGCTGTATTTTCTAGTTCAACACAATGCGAAAGTATTACAGTTAATCCTGCTGCTAGCATTAGCGTTAATAGTGGAGTCACCCTAGATATTGCTAATAGCTTAGATTTAGAATCCTCAAGTATTGCCTTTTCCAGCCTTATCCTAGATGGTACCATAAATGGTACTGTTAATTACTATAGACATGTCAATTCAGCCAGTGGCAGTGGTACGGCAACTGGAAATAATGATCTTATAAGTACTCCTTTGCAAGGACAGACCTTTGGTGATTTAAGTGCTGCCAACACCAACATATTATCGGGAACTATTGGTGGTAACCCTGCCTTTTTATTTGGTCCATTTGACGCATCTACTAACACCTATATCAATTACACTCCTGCTAATAATACTGATCCTTTAGTAGCAGGGACTGGTTACCGCACGGGGTCTACAGATAATGGAGATTATGTTTTTAGTGGCAATGTCGAAACGGGCGTTGTGGAAGTCAATGTTACAAGTGGTGGTGCAACCAACTGGAATTTAATTGGCAACCCCTATCCCAGCTATATTAATGTACAAGCCATTTTAAACGAAACTACAAATAGGAATCGCTTTGATGAAAATGCAGTAGGTATTTACGGTTATGATGGTGCCGCTACAGACGGCTGGACTATTTATAATTTGGCAACCACCGACGGATCGACCATTATGGCTCCCGGACAAGGCTTCTTCATCAATGCGGAAACCACTGGTGTTTTTAGATTTACACCAAGTATGAGAATGACTGGTACATCAGATGATTTTATTGCAGGTAGATCTTCCAGTCCTTTAGTCTATTTAAAACTTAAATTGAGTAATTCAACAGCGCATTTCCATACGGACGTGTATTTTAATGATAATGCAAGTACAGGTCTGGATTTAGGTTATGATGCTTCCGTTTGGAACGGCACTCCCGCCGTATTTTCAGTACATTCTTATTTAGTAGAAAATGACCAAGGGAAAGCTATGGCTGTACAGGCCTTACAGAGTAACGAAGTTTCTGACATTATCGTTCCATTAGGGGTAAATGCTAGCCCAAATGAACCCGTGACATTTTCAATTCTAGAATCCACATTGCCAAATGGTATTAATATATATCTCGAGGATAATTTAACAGAAACGATGACCTTATTGAACAATGATAGCTATGAGGTAACGCTAGATAATGCCATTATTGACAAAGGTCGTTTTTATTTGCACTTTGTCAATCAGGCCTTAAGCCTTAACGATACTGCTTTAGATCAATTACGGATATTCACAAATCAAGAGCACAGAGCGCTTATCGTAAAAGGTCAACTCTTCAAAGCCTCACAGCTTCGATTATATGACCTTCAAGGTCGACTTGTTAAAAATATGGTCTTAAAAGAAAATACCTCTAGCCAAAGAATTGACCTCTCAGAATTACCAACCGGTGTTTTTATAGTTGATATAACGAGCGAAAATGCCCATAAAACACAGAAAATCGTACTAAAGTAAGGTTATTATCAATAAAATAGGCTAAAAAAAGTACATCTTAAGGATGTGCTTTTTTTGTCAAATCCTTTTAATCACCTAATCAACAAGGGTTTAAAAAACACACTTTCCTTGTAATATTAACCCTTTGTTAATATATAAATGTAAAGAACACATATTGATTTGCTATATTTGTTGTCCTTATTATCAAAACCTTAAGCGTATTTGATTTTATTGATTTGTAATTTTTTTTAACTATATATGAAACATTTTTACCCCTTTTTGTTTACAATTTTAATTAGTTGTCTGAGTTTCGGACAGATTTCGGTAACGTCCTTACCACAAACTGATAATCAAGACTTTAGCACATACGATGGTACCTTAGGGTCAACGCCCACTGGCTGGAGTGTTTCGCCAAATGACTATGAAGGCATAGGCACTGGAACAGGCACTGGCGGAGGGTTTTATGCATACCACCCAACAGGAAGCCCTGCAGAAAAAAGTTTTGGGGTTCTTAGGTCTAGTTCTACTACTTTCTCTTTTGAAGTTGCATTTACTAATAATACTGGAAACACTATTACAGATTTAGATATTTCATTTAATTATGAGCAATATCGATATGTAAACACCTCAGACTTAAATTTAGAAGGTACTGGTGTTTTGAGTGGTAACGCAACTATCGATGCCGAAGATTTCGATGGTATTGCTAGTGGTACCAATGGGACTATTAGTAACTCAAGAACGGTTACTATAAACTTGACAGGTCTAAGTATCGCCAATGGTGCCACTTATGGTTTACGTTGGACTGCAACAAATGATAGTGGAGCAGATAATGGTTTAGCGGTTGATGATTTTTCCATTACTGCTGATGGTGCAGTTGCTTCAGGCCCACAAGCCCCAACAAGCCTTCAAATCGTAGAAGCTACTTCCGACAAAATGAACATCACTTGGAATCGTCCTACGGGTACTTTTAATACGGAGTGGAGTGGAGTACTTATTTTCCTATCTGAAGGTCCTAGCGGTATAGATCTTTCCTTAAGCGGACAAGACGGAGAGGATTATACGGCCAGCCTTACCTATGGTTCTGGTACTTTTGCTACAGATACTTCTTTAACTGATAATGCCTACTGTGTAGCCAATCAAATTACAGATGCCGATGGTGATATTGTGGTCACAGGGTTGACCGAAGGAACAACTTATTACGTTTATGCTTACAGTTATGAGGAGGTTTCAGGAAATAACGATGATGATAATTTTTCTTCAGAGGTAGATGGTGGAAACCAATCTGCAGACTTAGAAAACCTGTCTGGAGCTGGATCTACTTCAGGTGATGCGGAGATAACTTTGAACTGGATAAATCCTACAACAACTCAAGGCACTTACTGGGATAGAGTTGTAGTTATAGCACGCGAGGGTTCTGCAGTGGAAGCTAACGTGTCTGAAGCTAATCTAGATGGTCTAATTGACGGTTCTTCTTTATCTGCAAATACCGATTGGTCAGCTAGAAGCAATACTAATGATTTATTCGAACAATCCTCAAATTTAATAGGATCTGACGACACGAATTATGTGGTTTACAATGGAACAGGAACTTCTACTACAATTACTGGATTGACAAACGGAACGACTTATCACTTTAGATTATTTGTATACTACTCTGAAGATGATAGTGATGATAATTGGACTACAGCTACTGACTTATCTGAGTCACCTTTTGCTCTACCTACTTTAATTATCACAGAAATTGCAGATCCAACTGACAATGCTAATGCACGTTTCGTTGAAATTTATAATAATGGGACTACAGATATCGATTTTTCTATTACTCCAGTATATATATCTAGATTTGTAAATGACGCAGCGACAGCTACAAACGGTAATACTGAACAGCTGGACTCAGGTATATTGGCAGCAGGATGTTATTTGGTTATAGCTTCTAGTGGAACCAATTTTACCTCTGCTTACGGCTTTAGTCCAGATGAAATAAATGGGGGATTTGCAGTAAATGGTGATGATCCATTTGGTATGTATTCAGGAACTTATCCAAGTGGAACCTTGTTTGATGTATATGGAGAAATTGGCGTCGATGGCACTGGTGAAACTTGGGAATATGAAAATAGCAGAGCTGTGCGCAATGACATAATGGATTCACCTTCTACTACATGGCAAGCGTCGAGTTGGACAATTACTTCTGCTAATGTAGCAGATACTACCCCTAGCACCTCCGAGAACGAATTTAGATATGATGGAGATTGGAAGCCAAGTAACCCGAATGGTGTCTCAACTATATCCGATGATATTGTTATAGTATCAGGTAGCACAAACATAACAGTCGACACAAGTGTTAATACTGTTGTCCTAAAACCAGGATCAGGTCTAACTATTGATTCTGGAGCAACACTGACTATTGATAATATCGAAGGTATGACACTTAATTCCACATCTTCATCATACTCAAGCTTAATCTTAGATGGTTCAATTTCTGGCACAGTTAGTTACAACAGAGCGGTAAACTCATTTACCAATGACGCTACCAATAATGATAATGATCTCATATCTGCTCCTCTTACGGGCCAAACCTTTGGAGCCTTTGATGGTGCCAATGCTAATTTATTGGCTTCTGGTTCTACAAGAGCTTTTGCACCCTTCAATAATAATACCGGTGCTTATGAAAACTTCGATACCACAACTAATGCCGCTACGACCTTAGATGCTGCCGATGCATATAGAGCAGCAACCACAGATGGTGGGGCCCTAACCTTTACTGGAACAGTCAATACGAGCACCGTTTTTAAAGATATTACAATTGGAACCGATCTGACGTTTGGACCATGGAATCTTTTAGGCAATCCATATCCTTCGTTTATTAATATCGACACATTTTTAACGCATGTGGTGAGTACGCAGACCTCAGGTGAAAGAAATATTGACTTGTTAGACGCCTTATCAGGGATTTATGGTTATGATGGAGATGCCTCAAATGGATGGGAAGTTATTACGCTTGCTAATTCTAGTGGTCGGTTTATGGCACCAGGACAGGGCTTCTTTGTCGCAGCCGATGCCGCTCAGGTAAGTGCCCATGATATTGAATTTACCCCAGCTATGAGAGCAGCAAGCACATCCGACGATTTTATTGTCGGAAGAAATAGCAGCATGTTAACGTTCCTTAAATTAAATGCATCTACTACAACTAACAACTACAGTACGGAATTTTATTTTGATGCTGACGCCAGCCAAGGGTTAGATTCAGGTTATGACGCTGTAATTTGGGGAGGAGATGCTCCAGATTTCGCCCTTTACTCTCATTTAGTACAAGACCATACAGGCTTACCAATAGCCTTACAAGCTTTGGGTGACATGGATTACAACAACGTTACCATACCTTTAGGCGTGAACGCTAACCAAGGTGAGCAGTTAACATTTAGTATTAGCGAAACCACCTTACCAAGCAATGTCAATGTGTATTTAGAAGATAACGTCTCTAATACCATAACACTATTAAACAATAACGATTATATACTAACACCAAGTACAGACTTAAATGGTGCAGGCCGATTCTACTTAAATTTTTCTGTTAGCACTTTATCTACCTCCGACCTCGGCCTTAATGACTTAAGTATTTATACCAATAATAAGACAATTGTCATTTCTGGCGTCTTGCAGCAAGCAACTACAGCGAGCGTCTTCGATTTGCAAGGACGATTGGTGCGCACCCAAGTACTAGATACTTCTAAAAGACAGCAACATATTGAGGCTAATCAGTTTAGTTCTGGAGTCTACATAGTACAGTTGCAAAATGACGCTCAAAGCATATCGCAAAAGCTTATTATTAGATAGTTATTGAAGATTTAATTCTATTCAAAAAACGCATTCTTTCTCAGAATGCGTTTTTTTTATAATTTTAAGTAATAAATCATTTTTAATTAACTTTGAGTCAACAATTTATTAACACGAAAACGATTTCGCTGTTATTTAGTTTAAAAAGTTGTTACATTTAATCTTATAAATCAAATACCTACCTATATGAAACATTTTTACGCTTTTAAAAAATCCTTATTATTTATAATAGGTTTGTTACTATATTCAACTACCGTTCAAGGTCAGTTTACCGAATGGACTGGGTCTGGTGATTGGACCGATCCTGCAAACTGGTCTGGTGGTTATTTTTATGGGCAATTAGAGTGGAAAGGTGCAGGAAGCACCACAAGTAACAATGATGCTACCGGAGGTGCAGCGCATCAATGGCGCTTGTTTTTTAGTGGTAGTACAGCTTACACAATTATTGGCAATGAAGTAGAACTATTTGACTTTGGTGGGGCACCAAGTTGGGTATTATCGGATGCTACTGTAGATCAAACGCTTGAAATCGATATTGTATTTGCAGATGTGATGGGCCCCAACCCTGCCTGGATCACAACAAGAAGTACCGGTAAATTTATATTGGGCAATCTTGGGATAGGGGGCACAGTCACCGACCTCAGAATAGCCAGTTTAGATACTTCAGGAGAAGTTATTGTTAATGGTGATATTACGGGCAGTGTGCCAGTAGTTATCGGGAAAGACGAATTAAACGTCACACAGCCAACCACTAGAGTAGAATATATGAGTGCTTGTACTTATACAGGAGCCACAGTTATTGAGGGAGGTGTTTTAACGCTAAGAGATGATTTAGCAAGCAGTGATGTTACCGTAAAAAGTGGCGCTAACCTAGATATTGCGGGCAATGTCACTATTAAGTCTTTGCTAGTAGAATCCGGTGGTGCGGTAAACATAACACCTGGAAACTCTTTAATTGTTGATGGCGTTACGGATAATAGTGGTGATATAACCTTACAATCAGCATCAACAAGCTTTTCGAGCTATATCCCGGACAGCTATACTGGCAGTGGAAACGTTATTTACAATAGGTTTGTAAATTCTAGTACTAATGGCAATGATTTAATAGCTTCGCCATTACCTGGGGAATCTTGGGCGGACTTTTTATTATCTAGCACTAATGCTGCTGATCTCCTTAATGATGGTATGGCGACGACGACTTATGCTTTTGCACCTTTTGACAAATCCGTATCCGACTATGTTAATTTCACGAGTGCTACTTCGACTACCTTAGATGCGGGACGAGGCTACAGAGTCGCTACGAATGCAGGGACAACGCTTACTTTTACTGGATCTCCTCTCAGCGGAACAGTATCTTTTAATATAGAAGATACAGGAGCTAGTTTTGCGGACTGGAATTTAATTGGTAACCCATATCCTTCTTATGTCAATATGCAATCCTTTTTGGAACATGAAGTGGCTGCTGGTGTATCAAATATAAGCTTGTTAGAGAGCGCTTCTGGTATTTATGGTTATGATGGGGATGCCTCAAACGGCTGGAATGTGATTACCCTTGCCAATGACGATGGCAAACTCTTTGCGCCAGGTCAAGGCTTCTTCGTAGCAGCAGATGCAGCTGATGTTCTTGCTCACGATGTTGAATTTACGGCAGCCATGCGTTCATCCGGAACCAGTGATGACTTTATTGTGGGAAGAACTAATAACACTTTAACCTTTGCCGACATCCATATCAGCACTGCCAACAGCACCTACAATACGGAAGTCTATTTTGACGCCAATGCCTCTTTAGGTTTAGATCCTGGTTATGACGCCACTATCTTTGGTGGCTCAGCGCCAAGTTTTGCCATATATTCTCATTTGGTACAAGACAATACAGGTATTCCTATGGCTTTACAAGCTGTCGGCCTAACAGACCTTTCCGATGTTACGATTCCACTTGGAGTAAATGCAAATGTAGGAGAAGAACTAACGTTCAGTATGACCCTATTTTCGTTACCACCAAATATAGAAGTCTATCTTGATGATAATGATGCTGGTATATCAACACTTTTAAACTCTGGCAACTATGTACTAACTCCAGCTTCAAACTTAACGGGTGTTGGACGTTTCTTCCTTAGATTTACAGATAGTGCTCTGTCAACAGCAGAACATAATTTTGACGCTATAGATATTTATACAGACCAAAATTCTAAAACTATAAACATCTCTGGATATTTGGCTAATACTACTCAGGCAAATGTTTACGATTTGCAAGGACGTCTAGTAAGAACGAAAACCTTAGATATGAATGCCAACCTACAACGTATCGATATGTCTTCTTTTACTACTGGAATTTACATAATAGAATTATCTGATGATGGCCAAAGCAGGGTTGAGAAAGTTATTTTACCTTAACACCCTGTACTAATTCATAGTTTTGAGTGCGTTTTTCACAGTTACAAATTTTGATGCAATTGATGAAAAGCGCACTCAAAAATTTATGAACAAGATATTTTTAATAATCCTTATTATATTTACATTGTTAAATAAATTATTTTATTATTTTTGAACCAAATCTAGGCTTGGCCATGAAAAAAGACAACTCTACTGATAAACTAACACGTAAAGACGCTCTAAAAAAAATGGGCAAGTATGCTGCATTAACTGCTGTAGGTACTTTCGTGATTTTAAACCCTCTTAATGCACAAGCAGGCTCACCACCAGATCCTGGAGGAAATCCTTTGGATTAATTTTTAGAAAAGTTTGAATCAGGATTTAGCACCAACATATCAGTGCCAGTTTGGTGAATTCTGGCTATTGTGGTACTCCAAATCCAATAACTACAGTATTGTAGAACATGAATTCAAATTACTTTTAGACCACTATTTGAATGCAAGTTCTATTGACACCTTCAATTCACTTATAACTGAAGAGGATATAGTTTCCGATACAGCTGAAATTGTTAAAAGTCTCGAGCTATATTTGGAAAATTGTAATGCAGCAAATAAAGCATATACTGCCCCAAAACTAAAATTCGATAGCTCAAAAAGCCATATCCAAGCGCACTACCATTTTCGAGATAAAACTATTGAAATTAATTACGATTCGGACTTAGTTAAAAGAATAATTCATCCTGCCATAGCTTATCTTGAAGTCTCGAAAAAAACTAAAGTCCAGACGGTTTTTGATATCTATCTGGATGAAGACTTACTATGCTTATTTAAGGATAAAGAATTAGTTACAGCTGTACCCAAACGCGATTATCATCTTTTGCAAGGAAAATTTGTAATGCAATTGTTATCAATAGTACATGGCAAGCAAGAATCCGATTGGTTAGGTACTTTTCATGGTTCTACCATTTCAGATGGCAAGAATTCGATAGTATTCATCGGACAATCGGGTAAAGGGAAAAGCACCCTTTGTGCTATACTCTCCTCTCATGGTTTTGAATTAGTTGCAGATGACGTTTCTCCAGTATTGTCAAAAAATGGTCATATCTACTATAACCCTTCGGCCATATCGATAAAAGAAGGAGCTTTTAATACCCTTAAGCCAATAGTTGATCATTTTGACACTATCCCAAGCGTACTATTTAATAAAACTAAAGGGCAACTTAAATACATTCCTCGTGATATACCGACCTTATATAGCTATCCCTGTAAAGCTATAATTAAGGTTAATTACGATAAAGACGCCGACACAACATTAGAAGATCTCTCTGTAAAAGAGCTTCTAGAAACACTTATTCCAGATTCTTGGATATCCTCAGAACCTCACCATGCAAAGCAATTTTTAGATTGGTTAAAAAGTATCTATTTTTACAAACTAACCTATAGTGACACCGAAAGTGTCATTAAAAAAATAACAACCGTTTTTAAAAGTTTTTGATAACCGCTGTTATTAATTTAATTAAAGTGATTAATTGATAGGCAATGGCTAATCTAGCTATCACATACCAGCATATTGCGGATATCCTTAGTTTTGAATCTTCAAATACAGAACTGGAGATGACCTTGTCCGATCCTAAATTTGATTGGGACAATATCGTTGTTGAAGGCAGTAAACATTTAGTATTGCCTGCTATTTACTGTCGCCTTAAATCAAAAAAAATCCTGCATCTTTTACCCGATGAACTCAATAGTTATCTGAAAGAAATCACATCACTTAATAGAAACAGAAATCTTGCTATTATAGAACAAGTTCATCTACTGACTGAACTCTTTAACTCCCATAATATCGACTATGTTCTTTTAAAAGGTACCGCCTTATTAGTAGGTGATTTTTATCATGATATTGCAGAGCGTATGGTTGGTGACATTGACATTCTTATTGATAACAATCATATAGAAATGGCCTTTAACCTTTTAAAAAATAATGGTTACGAACCTATTACTGAAACTTTAGGCAGTCAATTTTTTGAGCATAAACATTTACCAAGATTAAAAACCTCATTACATATCGGTGCTGTAGAGTTACATAGAAGATTATTTGTTTCTTATAAAGACAGGATTTTAACAACATCCCATATACTGCTCAAAAAACAAGAATTAAACGGCATTAACATACCATCGCTGAATCACTTGGTACGACATAACATATTAAATTATCAAATTGCTGACCAAGGAAGTTTATACAATACTTTAAACATAAGATCAGTATACGACTTCATAATTCTATTGCGGCGACATAATTATATAATTGATAGTTCTGATAGACTAGTAAATAAGTATATCTATATTTCAGCGCTCTTTTTTAAAGATCTGGAGGTACTTCATCCACAAATAAATCACTTAACCAAGTTTTATCTGTTTAAACTAAAACACCTTAAATTTTATAAATTTTGGAATAAACTCTTAAAGCTGACTGACTTGGTAGGTGTTTTATCGAAACGTATGCTCTTTTTCCTTTCTAATAGAGCATACAGGAAAGCAGTGCTGAATGACAGAACCCGTATTTCTGAGGTAATTAGGTCCATCTTTAAGAATTAATTATTTTTTTTTAATATTGCAATATATTACCTTACCTCTTTATTTGTTTTATAAACTATAAAGTTTAACTTTGATTTCAAATAAACAACTTTCATGAGAAAATTATTTTTACTTACCGTTTTGTTAGCCCTTTATCTTAGTTCTTTTGGACAAGCGAGTAATAATGATAAAGAGTGGTTTGCCAGTGTTGGATTAAACGCTATAAACAGCCAAGGTACACGATCTCCCGTTGGAGGTATTACTGATTGGGCCATAAATATCCCTATTTCATTAGCTGTTGAAGTGGCTTGGACATCTGGATTATCGATTGAGCAGTCTTTTACGCTTAACTCTTTTGCCGAAGGAGATGAGATCGATGGGGCCGTTTTACAAGAAGATTTCACTTATCTTTCGTTTGATACCCATGCTAAGTATTATTTTGGCAAGCATATTTTCCCAAATACAGATTGGATAGACTTCTACGGTAATGCCGGTGTTGGCTTCTTTAATATCGATGAAACTAATGTATCGCTTAACTTAGGTGGAGGCGTTCTAGTTTGGTTAAATAGAAGACAAACTTTTGGTATCAGAGCACAAGTTATCGGAAAATTCGCCTTGGATCATGCAGACAGTGGATTTGATAATAACCATTACCAAACACATATACAAGCTATATTTGCATTATAAAGAAAGTACTATAAAAATAATAAGGAAAAGGCTCTTCAAATGAAGAGCCTTTTTTATAACTTATATTGTATTAAGCGTGACAAGCACTAACATTTAAGCTTCACTTAGTAGTTTATCAAAATATTCTATAGTACTGTTTAAACCCTCTCGCAGATTCACTTTTGGTTCCCAACCATCTAGTTCTTGCTTAGCCAAACTAATATCTGGCTTGCGTTGCATAGGGTCATCCTTAGGTAATGGCAAATAAGTGATTTTAGAATTTGATCCCGTTAACTCAATAACTTCATCAGCCAATTGCAACATTGTAAATTCGGTTGGATTACCAATATTCACAGGCCCTATAAAGCCATCCCGAGAGTTCATCATACGTACAGTACCTTCAATTAAATCATCGACATATTGAAAGCTTCTGGTCTGGGTACCATCACCAAAAATAGTAATGTCGTCGCCTTTTAAGGCTTGAACAATAAAATTAGATACTACCCGGCCATCTTTTGGATGCATTTTTGGACCATAAGTATTAAAAATTCGGATAATCTTTATGTCGACTTTATTCTGATTATGATAGTCCATAAATAAGGTCTCTGCACAGCGCTTCCCTTCATCATAACAAGACCGAAGACCAATAGGGTTAACATTTCCCCAATACGTTTCTGGTTGTGGGTGTACGTTAGGGTCCCCATAAACTTCGCTTGTTGAGGCCTGTAATATCTTAGCTTTAACACGTTTGGCTAATCCTAACATATTAATCGCTCCCATAACCGAAGTTTTGACCGTTTTTATTGGATTATATTGATAATGAACGGGTGAAGCTGGGCATGCTAAATTGTAAATTTCGTCTACCTCTACCATATAAGGATTGGTAATATCATGGCGTACCAATTCAAAATAATGGTGATCCATTAAATGCTCAATATTGCGTTTAGAGCCCGTAAAATAATTATCCAAGCAGATCACCTCATTGCCCTCATTGAGCAATCGCTCGCAAAGATGAGATCCAACAAATCCGGCGCCTCCGGTTACCAATATTTTTTTCATCGGGGTATTTAGTTTTATTGATCAAAAATAATGCTTATTTCTAATACATCAGTATCCTGCAAATCTAAAATTAAGCATTTGCCGCATATGCCTGTAAAGCTCTGGAAACCTCTGCTTGAATTCACTAGGAGTTTCTATAAAATTCTCTAAAATAACAGCAAAAAACTCATAGTGATTGGTATAAGCATAAGCTCTAAAATACTTTGACGAAATTAAATCTTGCCTAACGATAGGGTTATTTTCTAAGTACGCTATAATTTCACCAAAGCCATCTTTAAAGATAACACTACTTATATCGTCACTACTAAAGGCGTTTAAGTGTATCGCATGCCCAAACTCATGTATACCGAGATTTAGGTTGTCATCCCCAATGTGATAGCCGTGATGAAAATCTTCCCAAGAGAAAACGACTGCTTTTAGCATAGGGTTAGTTTCCCCCTTGTGATAGGTTTCATTTAGATTTGAATAATAGACTTTTGGATAAATAATAATTTTATCAATTAAATCAATCTTATAATTCCTAAAACCGAAAGTCAGCATTACTGCTGTAGCTCCAACCAGAGTTTTTATGTCATCATTAATAGCAAGTCCATCCCTTTCAATAAAACGTTTGCTTTTTATAAATGATGCTAGTCGATGCCTAAATATTTCTCTTTCCTTTTCATTAAGCTTATTGTAGAAGCTAAACTCTTTCTCAAGAATTCTCAATTGCTTTTTGGATAATTCCTTTTTAACAATCAAAAGATTAAGAAAAAACGGCTTTTTATATTTAGAAGCATATAATTGTTCGAAAAAAACATAAAACCTGCTGAGAACTACAATTGCCATACCCACAAAAAAGATAACTAAGAGCAAGGTCTTTAAAGTAGGATTCATTGGGGATGATTGGGTCTCCTGGAGGTAGATCATGGTCAAATATAGTATAAAATAAAAAATCATACGTTGACCGTATGATTTTTATAACTAGTGACCGCGGAGGGATTTATTATTCCCTAAAAACGCTCCGCTTTCAAAATAGGTCAAACAAAAAAACGCTCAAGCAAGCTTGGCGTTTTTTCTTATTGAACTATTTATTCGTGACCGCGGAGGGATTCGAACCCCCAACCCTCAGAGCCGAAATCTGATATTCTATCCAGTTGAACTACGCAGCCTTTATTGGTATCTTATTGCATTAATTTTGCTTTAACAATAGTAGAGATGGTTTTTCCATCCGCTCTTCCAGCCAATTCTTTATTGACAATGCCCATCACCTTGCCCATATCTTTCATGCCCTCAGCACCAATCTCGTCAATGGTCATCACCACCACTTTTTCAATTTCTTCCTCACTTAAAGCTTCCGGTAAAAACTGACTAATCACTTCTGCTTGGTCAATTTCTGGTAGGGCCAAATCTTTTCTATCTTGTTCTAAATAAATAGCGGCGCTATCTTTACGCTGTTTTACTAATTTCTGAAGTAATTTTAGCTCTTCTTCTTCTGTTAACTCTTCACTACCGCCAGAAGCCGTTTTTGCCAGTAATATCGCTGATTTAATAGCTCTTAAAGCTTCTAAAGCCACCTGATCCTTTTCTTTCATGGCTGTTTTCATAGCTACCATGATGTCCTTTTGTAAGCTCATCTTTGTGTTAATTGAATTGAACTGCGAAGATACTAAAAAAGTTAAGCCCAAAATACAATATCATGCAAACAAAAAGCCCAAAATGTTTGAGGGACCTTTTGGGCTTGACAAGAGTGAGTAAACACTTAACTTAAACTTGCTATTAATCTACGTTGTCGTGTAAAAATGAATTGTTACTTCGCAACTGAATGTCGTCATTATCATCTGTTCCGACGGATAGTCTTGAAGCGTTGGTCTCTGATGAATGCTGCGCATCCTCTAAATTAACACCTTGTCTCTTGTAAGCAGGTTCTTTTTCTATTTCATCGATCTTAGCCGTATTAAACTTATAATTAAAATCCTTCATATGCTTTCTACGTTCATTGGCACGTGCCTTTATAAGTTCAGAAATAGGACTATTCATAGGGTCTATCTCGTCTTCAACCACCTCTTCAGGTTCTTCAGCAGGAAGGATTTTCTTTTCAAAAACAATTTCCTCTTTAACCTCTACCTCTTTACCACCTGCATTTATAGATGATTCATAGGTCTCAAAATCATCTAAAGCATAACGCTTCTCACCTTCTTCATTGACTTCGGTCACTGAAATAATCTCAACGGGTTCATTTACCTTCATGTCTTTTACCTCTTCATCTAGGCTAAAAAACATTTGCTCTTCACCAGATTCTGGTTCTTCAATCGCTTCTGGTTCTTTATTGGACAATGGTAAATCAAAGGTTAAGGTGATTTGCTCTTCGGGCTCTATGTCTAGAGCCTCTGCCTTATTTTCAATCGGTGTAATAACGAATTCGTCCGTATCAACTTCCATGTTCGATGTTGTATCCAAAACCTCATCGTAAACCACGGTCATATTTCTGAGCAGTTCCGTAGTCGGTATCAAATCCATATCAGTTGTAGCCTCCGGCTCAATATCATCTTCATCAATCAATGTATGGCGTACTATAGGATCCTCCTTTTTTTCTTCCAATACAATATCTGGAGTAATAATCGCAGGCTCCTTCTCTTGAGTATTGACCTCTTCGACAACATCCTCTTCCAAAGCGTGAATTACTTTCTTAGTTTCTGTATTAGATATTTCATTTTGCTGATCGATATTAAAGCCTGTCGCTATAATAGTTACAGCTATGGCCTCTTGTAAAGACTCATCCTCACCCACACCCATAATGATATTAGCCCCGTGGCCCGCTTCATTCTGAATATGATCATTAATTTCTCCAATCTCATCAATAGTAATCTCTTGTGAGCCAGAAACGATAAGCAACAATACGTTTTTGGCTCCAGTGATTTTGTTGTCATTTAACAATGGTGAATCTAAAGCCTTCATAATTGCTTCTTGCGCTCTGGTTTGACCTGAAGCTGTAGCCGATCCCATTATGGCTGTGCCACTATTACTCAAAACAGTTTTAGCATCTCGCAAGTCAATGTTTTGAGTATAGTGATGCGTGATGACTTCTGCAATACCTCTAGATGCCGTCGATAACACCTCATCTGCTTTTGAAAAACCAGCCTTGAATCCAAGGTTTCCATATACTTCCCTAAGCTTATTATTATTGATGACGATTAAGGAGTCTACGTGTTGTCTCAAATTCTCTATACCACGCTGTGCCTGCTCATTACGCATTTTACCCTCAAACTGAAACGGAATAGTCACGATACCCACAGTAAGAATATCCAGTTCTTTTGACATCTTCGCGATTATAGGAGCTGCACCAGTACCTGTACCTCCACCCATTCCGGCTGTAATAAATACCATTTTTGTATTGGTATCCAACATTCTTCTAATATCTTCTAAACTCTCTACCGCAGCTTGCTCTCCAACATCTGGATTGGCCCCTGCCCCTAGACCTTCGGTTAAGTTGACTCCAAGTTGAATTTTGTTTGGGACACCACTATTTTGAAGTGCCTGAGCATCAGTATTACAAATCACAAAATCAACGCCTTTAATACCTTGTTGAAACATGTGATTGATGGCATTACTTCCGCCTCCACCAACACCAATAACTTTAATAACATTGGATTGATTCTTGGGCAAATCAAATGAGATGTTTCCAAATTCGTTGCTATTACTCATACTTTTTGAGATTATGGGATTTTATATAGTTCTTGATTAATTAATTATCTACTCTGCGTTATCTAAAAATTCTTTGACACGTTCTGTCAGCTTATCTAAAAACGAACGGCGTTCTTTCCTAGGTGCTTCTGTTACAATATCTTCTGCAGATGCATTTGTCTGCTCTACTTCAGTATTCTGATCTTCCTCTACTTCTTCCGCTTTTTTACGTTCTTGTCGCTTAAGGCCATCCATCACCAAACCAACAGCTGTAGCATATAAGGGACTTGCAATATCGTCATCACTATCACCTGCCAAATGCTCATTAGGATACCCTATTCTAGTATCCATTCCGGTAATGTATTCCACCAACTGTTTTAAATGCTTCAATTGGCTTCCTCCTCCAGTCAATACAATACCTGCAATTAGTTTTTTCTTTTGTTCTTCATGTCCGTAATTCTTTATTTCGACATAAACCTGCTCTATAATTTCTACCACTCTAGCATGGATTATTTTAGACAAGTTTTTTAGAGTAATCTCTTTGGGCTCTCTTCCACGTAATCCAGGAATAGAAACAATCTCATTATCCTTATTTTCACCTGGCCATGCCGAACCAAATTTTATTTTTAGCAGTTCTGCTTGTTTTTCTATAATAGAGCAACCTTCTTTTATATCTTCTGTTATAACATTTCCTCCAAATGGAATAACAGCGGTATGGCGAATAATACCATCTTTAAAGACCGCTAAATCTGTTGTACCACCGCCTATATCAATTAATGCTACTCCAGCTTCTTTTTCTTCTTGACTTAAAACCGCATTAGCAGATGCCAAAGGCTCTAAAGTGATCCCTTCCAATTGTAAGCCAGCACTCTTTACACATCTTCCAATATTCCTGATAGAGGATACTTGACCCACAACGACATGAAAATTAGCTTCTAATCGCCCACCGTACATACCTATAGGTTCTTTAATTTCTGCCTGACCATCCACTTTAAACTCTTGGGGCAAAACATGGATAATTTCTTCACCAGGCAACATCACCAATTTATGGACTTGATTGATTAAGCGATCAATATCGGATTCATCAATAACCAGTTCTGAATTTGGCCTAGTGATATAATCACTATGTTGTAAACTGCGGATATGCTGACCTGCTATACCCACTGTAACATCCTCTATTTGTTCGGAAGCCGCTGCTTCAGCTTCCTGTACAGCTTGTTGAATAGACTGAATGGTCTGCGTGATATTATTGACTACACCACGGTGTACACCAAGACTCTTAGACTTCCCAACACCTAAAATCTCTAATTTACCATACTCGTTTTTGCGACCAATCATGGCCACAATTTTTGTGGTTCCTATATCTAAACCCACCGAAATGTTCTGTTTGTCCATAGTTTATGTTTTGGTGCAAATGACTTGTTTATCAAACTTGAGATTTACAAGCTTGTATTTATTTAAAATATTATCCTTTAAAGCCTTTTGATAAAAAGCTTTAAAATTATTTATCTTCTTTTCTAGCTTTTCTAGAGTTCCTAAATGAACTGTAAAATCACTTTTCCGAATTTTAAAATCAATGGTTTTATCGTCATTCTGACGAATTTCAATGACATGCTTTTTTAAGAAGTCATCCTCATCAACGACTTTAGCAAATTGAAAAACCGTTTCGAGATTATTCTTCTTAATATTACCAGTAACTAATGGTACTCTCGCTGCATAATTAGATGACAAAGGCATATATGAACCCTCATCATCGATATAATATGACGCATTTGTATGAACTCTAGCAATAGGTCGTTTTTGTTCAATTTCTGCCGAAAGCTCACCGTTTATGGACATAAACACTTCTGCTTTCTTTATCATCGGATTAGAATTTAGGGCGGTTTCTAACTCGTTCAAATCTATAATTTCTTTGGATTGTCCCGTAACAGTCTGTTGATTTTGTATTAACAATTTACTAACAGTGACTTCCGTAATAAACAATTTGTTTTCGCCTAAGAATTCAATATTTGGTTTTGCTACTTTTCTATGGTCATTCCTATATTTCGAAAACGCGAATAAGACACCCACTAGGAGCAGCAAACCTATGACTTTTATGTAGTTATAATTAATTCGCAACGCTAAACGCTTCTTTTATATATTTTACTTCATCTCCTATATCGCCCGCACCAAGGGTCAATACAACTTGGGCATTGGATTGCTTGATTTCATCAATTAAGGCTGATTTTGAAACCAATTTTTTATTTGAATTATCAATCTTTTCTAACAATCTTTGGGACGTAACTCCTTCAATAGGTAATTCCCGCGCAGGATAAATATCGAGCAACAATACTTCATCAAATTTTGAAAGACTTACCGCAAATTCATCAATAAAATCCCTAGTGCGACTGTATAAGTGTGGTTGAAAAATGGCAAGAACTCTTTTCTCAGGATACATTTCCTTTACGGCCTGATACACCGCGTTTATTTCTTCCGGATGATGGGCATAGTCATCTACAAAGACAAAATCACTGGTCTTAATCTGATATGTAAATCTTCGCTTAACTCCTTTATAGGATGCTAAGGCCTTGGCGAGCTGGTTGTAAGGGCAACCATAGTCAACAGCCATCGCCAAGGCAATTATTGCATTCGACAAATTATGTCTACCAGGTAGGTTAAATTGAAAATCTTTATACAATGCGTTAGGTGTTTGCAGGTCAAACACATAATTCCCATTTTCTATTCTAATATGCTTTCCACTATAATCCGAATCGTCCTCTAGACCATAGGTTACACCCTTAAGTGGCAATCCATTTTTTACAAAAAGTTTTCCATCGGGTTTGATACATTCCGAAAACTCCGTAAAGGTTTTTATTAAGGTCGAGCTATCCCCATAAATATCCAAATGATCGGCATCCATAGAGGTGACACAGGCTAAGTCTGGTGATAAGGTTAAAAACGAACGGTCAAACTCATCTGCTTCCACAACCGTGACTTCGGTGCCGTTTATTATTAAGTTGGAGTTGTAATTCTCACTAATACCGCCTAAGAATGCTGTAACTGGCACATCACATTCATTGAGTAAATGGCCCAAAATACTAGTAGTGGTCGTCTTTCCATGAGTTCCAGCAACCGCTAGGCAGGTCGTTTGTTTTGTGATTTCTCCAAGAACTTCAGACCGTTTATATACCCCAAAATTATGAGTTCTAAAATAGTTGAGCTCGGAATGGGCCTTCGGGATGGCAGGTGTATAAACTACTAAGGTGTTGTTCTTATCTAAATATTTTGGGTCAATTTCAATAATGTTATCGTTGAAGTGGATATAAATTCCTAATTCTTGTAGACCTTTTGTAATATCCGAAGGTGTCTTATCATAGCCTGCCACATCCTTTCCTTCTGCTACAAAATAACGTGCGAGCGCACTCATACCGATACCTCCGATACCAATAAAATAAACGTTATTTACAGCTTTAATATTCACTTAATTTTTCAATAATTTTTCAACTTCATTGACGATGGCATTGGTAGCATCTACTAAGGCTAAGGCTTCAATATTATGACTCAGTGTTTTTCTTTTTTCATCGTTAGCTATCAATTCGGAAAACTGATTTTGAAATTCAGATTCCAAATCCTTTTCTCGTATTAAAATAGCGGCATTCTTGTCAGCAACTGCTATGGCATTTTTCGTCTGGTGATCTTCAGCCACATTTGGTGACGGAATAAAAATGGTAGGCTTCCCCACTATACATAGCTCCGATACTGAAATAGCCCCCGCTCGAGATATAATCATATCTGCAGCGGCATAGGCCATATCCATACGATTTAAAAACGCATGTACCTGAACATGTTTTAGTTCATTGAAGCCTTTGTATTGATCGTAATACAGTTTACCACATTGCCATATCAACTGTACATTCTGCGCTTCAAAAAATTCGAGCTGAGATGCAACGAGTTCATTGATTCGCTTTGCCCCCAAACTACCTCCCAACACCAATAAAGTATGCTTACTATGAATCAATGCAAACGCATCTTTTCCTTCGATGTGCTTATCTTTTATCTCGAGCAAATCCTTTCTAATAGGATTGCCCGTCAATCTTATTTTTTCTTTTGGAAAAAACGCCTCCAAGCCTTCATAGGCCACACAAATGGTAGCTACCCGTTTCCCAAGTAATTTATTTGTTATGCCCGGATAGGAGTTTTGCTCTTGTATAAGGCTCGGAATCTGTTTTGATGTCGCTACTTGCAATAAAGGCCCACTAGCAAAACCACCGGTTCCTATAACGACATCTGGTTTGAAGGCCTTAATTATTTTTCTAGACCTTAAGAGACTTGCTAAAAGCTTAATAGGAAACATTAAATTCCGTAACGTGAGTTTTCTTTGAATTCCAGAAATCCATAAACCTTCAATTTTGTAGCCTGCTTGGGGTACTTTGTCCATTTCCATCCGATCTGATGCACCAACAAATAGAAACTCAGCATCAGGATACCGCGACTTTAGCTCATCGGCAATGGCAATAGCAGGATAAATATGACCTCCCGTTCCACCACCGGATAGAATAAATCGATATGTTTTGTTAGTCTCCAATTTTAAATTTTCGCTTATAACACCCCTAATGAACTACGCTCGGTATCTTCAATTAAAGCTATTGCTTTAATTTCGATAATCCTCAAGGGAGCAGTTCTTTAGATTTTAATTCAACTCTAAATATTTTTTCACTTTAGACACTTTTAACTTAAATGGTTTCACTCAGTATATCCAATGGGTTATCTCCTTCAAAAATCTCGTTCTCTTTAATCTCTTGACGTTTTGCACTTACACTTAATATGATTCCTATAGCCAAACAGGTCATCCAAATGGATGTTCCCCCGCTACTGATTAATGGCAATGTTTGCCCTGTTACGGGAAATAACTCTACGGCCACAGCCATATTAATTAAAGCTTGAAAAACAATGGGCAGCCCAACGCCGAGCACCAACAATCTCCCAAATATTGTATCTGATTTTTGAGATACTATGACAATCCTAAACAACAACCAAGAATATAGCACCAAAAGGAATAAACCTCCCACCAATCCATACTCCTCAATAATAATGGCAAAAATGAAGTCTGACGACGACTGCGGCAACAAATATTTAGTCGGGCTTTTTCCGGGACCAAGACCAAAGATGCCGCCTGATGCAATGGCAGTTTTAGAGCGTTCTATTTGGTAATCTGCTTCTGTATCTTCAGCATTTGCAAAATTTTCAATTCTACTCATCCAGGTATCAACGCGGTTGGGCATGGCCTCTGGAAAGGCCTTTGCCACCAAAACAAACACCACTAGAGATATGATACCGGTTCCAATAATAATCATCAGGTATTTAATGGGATAGCCACCGATGAATGCCAACATCATTACCATTGTAAAAATGATGGCTGTCGTTGAGAAATTGGCAGGTAAAATCAAGATTAAAACGAGAAATACGGGTACCCATAGTGGTAAAATCGTTTCATTGAATGCGATTGATTTATCTCTTATCTTGGATAGATATCTCGCCACATACACCATTAATACGACTCCAGCCAATGTTGAGGTTTGGAACGACATATTGACTACAGGTATATTAATCCATCGACTAGTATTGGTCCCTTCAGCATTGGTAGAGCCTTGTAAGATCGTGATTAATAACAATACCAAAACCACAGGAATCAATATCATGGAAAGCCCCTTAAAATAACGGTATGGAATTTTGTGGACCGCAAACATGATAGCGAATCCTAGTGATAAATGCACAAAGTGCTTTACAAAAAAGGAAAAGGTATTGCCGCTCTCTCCATAATCTGCCAGATTACTGGCCGCACTATACACAGGCAAAAAAGAAAAAATAGCCAATAGCGTTGCTATTGCCCAAATAGCCCGATCTCCTTTTATCTGTGAAAATATGTTTTGCATCCCCTTTATATTGATAGCTGAGGCTCACGAAGCCATTTAACTATTATGGTGACTCCGAGAATCTCAGCCACCATGGTTTACTATTTATAAATTACGCACGGCATCTTTAAATTGACGTCCGCGATCCTCATAATTTTCAAATAAATCGAAACTTGCACACGCCGGAGACAGTAATACGTTATCCCCTGCATCTGCTACCTTATAAGCTATTTTAACAGCTTCACTCATGTATTGTGTTTCAACAATAATATCGACCATATTTGAAAAAGCTTCAAACAGCTTCTTATTGTCCACTCCTAGGCAGACAATAGCCTTTACCTTTTCGTTTACAAACGGAAATAGTTCGTTGTAATCATTGCCTTTGTCGACGCCTCCAACAATCCAAATGGTAGGCGCGTCCATACTTTCTAAGGCAAAGTATGTGGCATTGACATTTGTTGCTTTTGAGTCATTGATATATTGCACCTTGTTAATTTTAAGCACATGCTCTAATCTGTGTTCTACTCCTTGGAAATTTTCCAAACTCTCTCGTATGGTTTGTTTTCTAATTTTAAGTAAGTGTGCCACAGTAGAAGCTGCCATTGCGTTTTTAATGTTGTGCTTACCTTCTAATGTTATGTTTTCTGTAGGCATAATTATTTTGTTGTTATCTATTGTTATTATTATTTCTTTATTGTTTAAATAAGCGCCCTCTTCAATAACCTTTGTTAGTGAAAAGGGTAGTTTTTTGGATTGAATTTGATGATGCTCCAACCATTCGGAAATGACCTCATCATCGGCATCGTAAATGAAATAGTCCGACTCGGTTTGGTTTTCTACAATTCTAAATTTGGAAGCGATATAGTTTTCAAACTTATAATCGTAGCGGTCTAAATGATCTGGTGTAATATTGGTTAAAATCGCAACCTTTGGTTTAAAACTGTGAATATCATCAAGCTGAAAACTGCTCACTTCAAGCACATAGTTCTCATGATCTTCATCAAGAATCTGCTTGGCAAAACTATCCCCAATATTGCCTGCTAAACCTGTATCTAATCCTTGCTTAAGCAAATGGTGCGTCAAGGTTGCCGTTGTCGTTTTACCGTTGCTACCGGTTATAGCCACGAGTGTAGCTTTCGTATATTGCGAAGCAAATTCAATTTCGGAAACCACTTTAATTCCAGCTTCTCGAATTTGTTTAACCAAAGTCACCTTATCTGGAATCCCAGGGCTTTTCATGACGATATCAGCATTAAGAATCTTTGATTCCGTATGTTGCTCATCTTCAAATTCAATCTCATTATTTAAAAGAACGTCCTTATAGGGTTTCTTAATTTTTCCGTTGTCGGACACAAAAACTTCAAACCCCTTTGCTTTTCCCAAGAGTGCAGTCCCAACTCCACTTTCTCCACCTCCAAGACAAACTAAAAGCCCCTTCCTAAATCCTTCCCCAGAAGGGAAGGACTTCTCACTCTTCCCGTTAATACCTTTATCCTTCATCTGTCTTCTCTGTCATTCCTGCGAAGGCAGGAATCTATTTACTATTTTGTCCTCTATGGATTCCTGCTTTCGCAGGAATGACAAAGCCATTTTATCTTATCTTCAGCGTAACAATTGATATGATGGCCAACAAAATGCCAACAATCCAAAATCGTGTTACAATCTTACTCTCGTGATACCCTAATTTTTGATAATGATGATGCAGCGGTGACATTTTAAAAATTCGCCTGCCTTCTCCATATTTCTTCCTCGTATATTTGAAATAGCTCACCTGCATCATCACCGATAAGTTTTCGGCTAGGAATATGCCGCACATTAAAGGAATTAACCATTCCTTTCTAACGGCAATGGCAATTACAGCAATGATTCCACCAATGGTTAAACTTCCCGTATCTCCCATAAACACCTGTGCCGGATAGGCGTTGTACCATAAAAACCCTATAAGTGCCCCTACAAATGCTGCTATATATATCGTGATTTCTTCTACCTGAGGGATATACATGATATCCAGATACTTTGAGAAGATGATATTACCAGAAACCCAAGCAAAAATGCCCAAAGTCAGTACAACTATAGCAGATGTTCCTGCAGCTAGACCATCGATACCATCGGTGAGATTAGCCCCATTAGAAACTGCAGTAACGATAATGATGCTCACCAAGACAAAAATGATCCAAGCATAGGTTTCTAAATCTGGACTTATCCAAGTGATAATATCTGAATAATCGAACTCGTTATTCTTTACAAAAGGAATGGTTGTTTTTGTGGATTTTATAGCATCATCGAAAAGCTGAGCCTCAGGTAAATTGGGGTTTTCAGCTAATAAAACACGCTGCTGCTCAATGGGTAATTCTTCCTTTATAGTGACATCATCATGGAAATACAATGTCAATCCCACAATAAGTCCTAAACCTACTTGGCCAAGCACTTTAAATTTGCCTTTAAGACCTTGTTTATCGTTTTTAAATTTTTTGATGTAATCATCGATAAATCCGATTGTTCCCATCCACAAAGTCGTAACGATCAATAGTATGATGTAAATGTTTTCGAGTTTTGCCAATAGCAGTACAGGCAGTAGAGTGGCTAAAATGATAATAATTCCACCCATAGTCGGTGTTCCCGCTTTCTCAACCTGCCCTTCTAAACCAAGATCTCTAATGGTTTCACCAACTTGCTGTTTGCGTAAAAAGCTAATGATACGCTTACCGTAAATGGTTGACACCAACAACGACAAAATAATGGCCATAGCAGCTCTAAAGGTTAAGAACCCAAATAGTGATGCTCCAGGAAACTGGAATTGTTGTTCGAGATATTCAAATAAGTAATACAGCATCTACTTTTGTAATTGTTTTAAGAATTCTTGTACGGTTTTATAATCGTCAAAATCAAAGCGTTCCCCCTTAATCTCCTGATAGGTTTCATGCCCTTTTCCCGCGATGAGAATAATATCTTTTGAATCTGCCATCTGACAAGCCGTTTTAATCGCTTGTCTTCTATCGGTTATCGATAAGGTCTTTTTGAAATTTTGAGGTTCTACCCCTTTTTCCATATCTTCTATTATGGCTTGAGGCTCCTCACTTCGCGGATTATCACTTGTGAAAATGACCTTTGTGCTCAATGCCGATGCGATATGGGCCATCTTCGGACGTTTTGTTTTATCGCGATCTCCACCGCAGCCTACAACTGTTATTAACTCTTCGTTTTTAGTACGAATACTATTTATAGTCTCCAAAACATTTTTTAGAGCATCTGGAGTGTGGGCATAGTCAACGATAGCCGTAATCTTATCGTCTGATATGAAGTATTGAAAGCGCCCTGAAACATTATCGAGCTCACTAATTAATCTTAGGATTTCATCTTTATCTAATCCTAATAATTCTGCCGCTCCATAAATGGCCAAGATGTTATAGGCGTTAAAACTACCTATTAAACGGGTCCACAATTCATTATCATTGACTTTCAGGAGTAAACCCCCAAACTCGTTTTCTAAGATTTGTGCTCTATAATCCGCATAATTCTTTAAAGCATATGTGAATTTTTTAGCTTGTGTATTTTGAAGCATCACCAATCCATTCTTATCATCCATATTGGACAGGGCAAATGCATCCTTAGGCAAATCATCGAAAAACGATTTTTTTACATTTCTATATTCCGCAAATGTCTCATGATAGTCTAAATGGTCGTGAGAGAGGTTAGTGAAGATCCCCCCTGTAAACTTAAGCCCCTCCGTTCTACTCTGATGAATACCGTGCGAACTTGCTTCCATAAAACAGAACTCTACACCTTCATCATTCATAAGCTTGAGGTACTTGTTAATCGTTAAGGAATCAGGTGTGGTATGTGTTGCCTTATAGATGGTATTATCTACCATTATCTTTACGGTAGACAGCAATCCGACTTTATACCCAGCCTTCTTAAAAAGCTGATACAACAGGCTTGTTACCGTGGTTTTTCCATTAGTTCCTGTAACCCCTACTAATTTTAAATTTCCTGATGGATGTTCATAATAATTGGCAGCCATATAGGCCAAGGCCTGATTAGAATTGGCAACTTCTACATAGGTAATACCATCTTCGAGAACCTCTGGGAGTGTCTCACAAATAATGGCATTTGCCCCCGCTTCAATAGCTTTGTCAATAAATTTATGACCATCAGTAAGCGTTCCTGAGATCGCGACAAACACATCATTAGATTCTATTTCTCTAGAATCAAATTCAATTTTGTTTACCGTAATACCAGTGCTCCCCACCACAGCATTGATAGTCACCTTATATAGTATGTCTTTTAAAATTTTCATGAGGCTAGTAAGACAATGGTTTGATTGGGTTTTAACTTCTGATGCCTTTCAACAGATTGCGATGTTATGGTGCCAGTACCTCTTAACTTCACTTTGACATCGACTTCAAGATTTTCGAGTAATGCAATGGCATCCATTGCTGACATACCCACTACACCAGGCATTAACTGTTTATATTTTTGGGCATTCTCGTAATAGCTTTCAAAATCTTGATTCACCAAATTATTATCGAAGTCAAGCGTCTCAACCCGGTCTATAATTGGCGTATCGATATATATTTTTTGTGCAATTCGCTTAAATACGGGTCCAGAAACATCAGCACCATAATAGCCTACTTTAGTACTCGGTTTATGAATCACTACGATACATGAGTATTTAGGGTTGTCTACAGGAAAATAACCCGCAAATGAGGAGATGTATTTTTTATCCTTTTTCCATTCCTCGTAATTGGCATAGTCCGTTCTAGCTGTACCTGTTTTTCCTGCCATAGAAAAGGTTTCAGAGTACATCCGTTTTCCAGTACCTCTAATCACCACATTCTTAAGAATATCCTTAATTTGAGCTAATGTCTTATCCGAACAGATTTGATCCACTAAGACCTGTTTTTCAAAAACCTCAATGTCTTTATCAAAAGCCTTAACAGACCTAATAAATCGCGGTTTTATTAGCTCACCATTATTTGCGATAGCATTGTAAAACGCCAAAGTTTGCAAAGGAGTCATGGTTAAATTGTATCCATAAGCTATGGATGGTAAGGCATTCTTACTCCAATTGGGCGCTCCTGGCCTAGGGATATCTGGTTTTCCTTCACCGATGATGGAAACACCAAGTGTTTGGTCCAGCTTCCACTCACTAAGCCTGTCTAAAAACTTCTCCGGTTTTTTTGAATAATGCTCATCAATGATTGTGGCTAAACCGATATTTGATGAGAGCTCCAGTGCCTTAGCTGCAGAAATCTTACCAAAACCACCCGTACGCGAATCACTTATGGTTCTGCCATAGAAATATTTAGTACCATTCTTTGTATCAATGACAGTCGACGTATCAATAACTTTATCCTCTAAAGCTGCCATCAAGGCCATAGTCTTAAACGTCGAACCCGGTTCATGACTCTCCCCTACCGCATAATTAAGACGTTCATAGTAAGTACCCTTTGAGGTTTTGGCTAGATTTGAAATGGCTCTAATCTCACCAGTCTTAACGTCCATGACGACCACACAACCATGCTCTGCTTCATATTTTTCGAGCTGACCCAAGAGTGAATGATGCGCTATATCTTGAATATTAACATCAATGGTCGTGAAGACATCATAACCATCTTGCGGTTCTACTTGATCAAAATCCGCAATAGGTTTCCACTGTCCGTTACCGATCTTTTGCTTTAAGCGCTTTCCTTTAACACCCCGTAAGTACTTTTCGCCAAAGGCTCCATCAATACCAACTCTAGTGGCATAATTGTTTTCATCTATGCGTTCATAACCAATAGATCGTGCGGCAATTTCACCCATAGGATGTTCGCGTCTCGTGGTCTGCTCTACGATCAGCCCTCCCTTTATAGCACCAAGATTTAATAAGGGGAAGTTGCGCATCCGTATATAATCTGAATAACTGATATTTCTTGCTAATAGGAAATATCTGTTTTTGTTTCTGCGAGCTTTTCTGATGATATCCTTGTAATAGGAAGCTGATTTTCCTTTATAAATGGATAGTGAATCCGCTAAACCACTAATGTGTTCCTCAAACACAGCATCTTTGGCTTGAATAGCGTCAATTCTAATATCGTATTTCGGAATGGATGTCGCTAAAAGACTGCCGTCTGCGGAATAGACATTACCCCGATTAGGTTCAATATCAAAATCCTTAACCGTCCTTTTTTGGGCTAGTGCTCGATATTCATCTCCTTGAACAAACTGAATCGTACACAACTTAAAAACCACGGCAAGCGCAAAGACAAACATGCAGCCTGCGACAAAGTACAATCTGTTTAATATGTTGGTTTCTGTTGTTGCCAAAGTTTATTGTTGTTGTGATGCTACTCTAATTTTGGTAGGTGGGATCTCGGATATTTGAATATTCTTTTCCGCTACCTTATTGATGATGGACGACTCCATTTTTAAACGCATCAGTTTTGAACGTCCATCGACAAAGGCCGATCTTAGCTCTTTTACTTCATTCGTCAATCTGGCAATCTCATGCACTTTTTTATCTGCACTATGAGAGCTCGCAATCATAATGACCGCTAGAAATGAAATGAAAATGATGATGCGCCAATTTTTAAACGAATCATCACTGATCAAAAATTTTCCACGTAATATGCTGTAGATACTTTTCTTCATATGGCCCATCTGCCCTATCGGGCATCTTCCCAAAGGGAAGAATTGGTTAAAATTGTTAGTTTTAGTTCCCGCCAATTCGGGAATCTTTATTTAATTATTACATAAAACCCAATTCCATTAAGGTTTCCTTCCCTCTGGGAAGGATTAAGGATGGGCTTTTTATATTCTCTCGGCTATCCGAAGTTTTGCACTTCGTGCTCTACTATTCATTTTTATTTCCGTTTCCGATGGCACCACCAATCCACCAACTTTTTTTAACGGCACTTCAAAATTCCCGAAGACATCGCGTTCGGGTTCACCTTCAAACATCCCATTTCTGATAAAGCGTTTCACCAGCCTATCCTCCAATGAGTGATAGGAAATAAAACTCAATCTGCCCCCCACCTTCAGTACTTCTGGCATCTGCAATAGCAACTCCTTTAACACTTCTATCTCTTGATTGACTTCAATTCGTATAGCCTGATAGATTTGCGCAAGCACTTTATTTTCTTTTCTATGGTTGAGAAATGGTTTTAAAACCAATTTTAACTGCTGGGTCGTTTCAATGGGCGCTATTTTTCGCTCCGACACGATGACCCTTGCCATGACTGGAGCTTGTCTTAACTCCCCATATTGCAGTAAAACCGCTCTTAGCTGTCCTTCTTCATATTCATTAATAACCTCAAATGCGGACAGCTTGCTGTCCTGATTCATGCGCATATCTAATTTTGCTTCGAAGCGTGTTGAAAATCCGCGCTCGGCAATGTCAAACTGATGCGATGAGACTCCAAAATCGGCCAAAACACCATCAACCGCCTTTACACCATAAAATCTTAAGAACCTTTTTATATATCTGAAATTCTCATTAATGAGAACAAACCGATCGTCTTCAATGGTATTGGCCAATGCATCCTTGTCTTGGTCAAAGGCAAATAGTTTACCGTTTGGTCCTAATCGCGATAAAATCGCTCTGCTATGACCACCTCCACCAAAAGTGACATCTACATAAACTCCATCAGGCCTTATATTTAAACCATCAACTGTTTCCTTGAGCAGAACGGCATTATGATATTCCATGGTCATCATCGTCTTGTCCCATGACTTCTTCTGCCAAATCGGCAAAGTCTGAAGCAGCATCATCAATGGCCTGTTCGTATTTCTCTTTATCCCAGACTTCAATAATATTCACCGCAGAAGCCAAAACCACATCTTTTGTAATCCCTGAAAAACCTATCAAATCCTTAGGAATTAATAATCGACCTGCGTTATCTACCTCTACCACTTTTACACCTGCCGTGAAACGTCTTATAAAATCATTGTTCTTCTTCTTAAACCGATTTAGTTTATTCACCTTAGTCATCAATGCATTCCATTCGGACATAGGATATAATTCTAAACAAGGTTGAAAAACCGCCCGCTTTAGCACAAAACCATCTTGCAAAGCCGCAGACAATTGCTTTTTTAAAACAGCTGGAATCATCAACCTACCCTTGGCATCAGCCTTGCACTCGTATGTTCCTATAAAAGAATTCAAATTCCCCGATTTCCCACTTTAACGATTGAGATTCAAATATATTGAAAAATTTACCACATTTTACCACCATTTCCCACTTTTGTTGATAAGTTTTGGTTTTTAATACCGTAACCTCGTTTGAATTCATTAAAACGGTTACATAAAAGACCCTAGTACAAGTATTATAACGGGACTAAACACAGATTGTTTATAGCAAATCAGAAACATCGAAAGCCAATTATTCTGTTTGTTTTAAAAAGGATTTAATTATATGTCTTCCGCAAAAAATAAATTTTGGTTCTAAGCGCTACAAAATCTATTTTTACATCAGTAAGCCTGCCTTTGTCGGCAGACAGGCACTGCGTTAGTTCATGTATTTTTTTCATTTTGTTCCATGAATTTGTAAATGAAAAAAATCATGTACTTTTGTTTTAACACAAAGCACTAACTTTATAGATGGCACACCTTTTAAAAAAAGAAAAGGATTATAGATATATTGAAGTAGGAGAAGGCACACCAATCATAGTGCTCCATGGTTTGATGGGCGGACTGAGTAACTTTGATTCAGTCACCAATCATTTTGGCAATAATGGCTATAAAGTTATTATTCCTGAATTACCCATCTACACCATGTCCCTTATCAAAACCAATGTTAAAAGTTTTGCTAACTACCTCAAGGATTTTATTAATTTTAAAGGCTTTGATGATGTTATTCTTTTAGGCAATTCCCTTGGCGGACATATAGGCCTGTACCATACAAAATTATACCCGGAAAAAGTAAAAGCACTGATTATAACTGGAAGCTCAGGGCTTTATGAAAGTGCTATGGGAGGTGGTTACACTAAGCGCAGTGACTATGAGGTGATTAAAAAGAAAGCTCAAGATGTATTTTATGACCCTGCCGTAGCTACAAAAGAAATAGTGGATGAAGTTTACGAAACCGTCAATGACAGAAATAAGCTGGTTAAGACCTTAGCCATTGCCAAAAGTGCTATTAGACATAATATGGCTAATGACTTACCGAAAATGCATACCCCAACCTGTATTATTTGGGGAAAAAATGATACTGTGACGCCTCCTGAGGTGGCCGAGGAGTTTCATGAGCTTTTACCGAATTCCGACTTGTTTTGGATCGATAAATGTGGCCATGCTGCTATGATGGAGCATCCTGATGAATTTAATATTATCCTGAGTGCCTGGCTCGAAAAAAAAGGATTTTGAAATTGAAGCTGAAGTCGAAATCGAAGTTTTAACTCAATAAAATTATACTACAACCTCAAATAAGATTACTTCCTGACACCTATCAGGATTAGCAGTAACTAAAGATGAAGATAACATCCGCCGAATTTGTAATGAGCAATTCTGACGTGGCAAAATGCCCTAAGCACGCTTTCCCCGAATACGCCTTTATCGGTAGAAGTAATGTCGGAAAATCCTCATTGATCAATATGCTGACCAATCGAAAGAGTTTGGCAAAAACTTCTGGTCGCCCAGGCAAAACACAGCTTATCAATCACTTCATAATCAATAATAATTGGTATCTCGTTGACCTGCCTGGTTATGGCTACGCCAGAGTTTCAAAATCTTCAAAGCAAACCTTTCAGAAATTTATTACCAACTATTTTGAGCAGCGCAGACAATTAGTTTCCGCCTTTGTTTTAGTGGATATTAGGCACGACCCTCAGCATATCGACTTAGAATTTATGCAATATTTGGGTGAAAGTGAGATTCCGTTTGGTATCATTTTTACCAAAGCAGATAAACTAAAACCCAATGCTATTGAAAAACATGTCAATGACTATTGTAAAGTCTTACTAAACACCTGGGAAGAATTACCTCCTTATTTTATTACCTCTTCGACTAAAAAAATGGGACAAGATGCTGTTTTGGATTTTATTGAAGCGACAAATAAGGAGATTGCGCATTTGAGAAATCAATAAACACCACTAAACCTTTACATCCAGAGCATCCCGTAAGGCATTACCCACCAACATAAAAGCCATGACCAAAAGCATGATACAAATTCCTGGAATTAGTGCCAAGTAAGGCTTACCCAGAATAATATAGTTATAATGATCTTTTATCATAGCACCCCAACTTGCCATAGGTGGTTGTGCTCCTATCCCTAAAAAGCTCAACCCACTTTCTATCAAAATGGCTGCTGCAAAATTAGCCGCCGAAATAACGATTAATGGCCCAAAAATATTAGGCAAAATATGTCGTGTCACAATTCTATAATCCCCATAACCTAAAGCTCTAGCAGCCGTTACATATTGCATTTCCTTGGCACTTATAATTTGTCCTCTGACCACTCTGGCAACCTCGACCCACATCGTTAAGCCAACCGCTATAAAGACCTGCCAAAACCCCTTTCCTAAAGCCAAGGTAATAGCAATGACAAGCAATAGCGTAGGAATAGACCATGTAATATTGATAATCCACATAATAAGGGCATCGATCTTACCCCCATAATATCCGGCTATACTTCCCATTAATAAACCAACGATTAAGGAAATAAACACCGCAACAAAACCAATAAAAAACGAGATCCGCGAACCGATTAAAATTCGGCTGAGATAATCTCTTCCGTATTTATCTGTACCAAAAAGAAAGCTACGGCTTGCTATATAGCTTTTATAATCAGCGTTAGGAAAACGATTTAAATCCACTTGCTTCTCTAGACCTTCTAAACCATCACCGGCATATTCTACATAGCTAAGTTTACCGTCAATGACTTTGTGGGACTGGATGGGAACTTCTGTATCCGTACTTTCTTTTCCAAAAAAGAATTTGGACAAAACGTTTTGATCGGATGCTATTCCTGAAGGAATGGTAAGCATTTGCACTTCAAATCCCGGGGATTTGGAATGTATGGACAAATGCATCTGATTGGCGTTTTTTGACGCATCTGGCGCAAAAAGATAAGCGAAAATCGAAACTAGACCAATACAACAAATAATCCCCAAACTAAAAACGCCCCAAAAGTTTTTTTTAAACTTTTGAAGCGCTAAGCTTGTAAGTGAGTTGTTATTTCTTGACATTTAGTTGTGAGTCAGAGCAATTTGTTAATGCATAAAATCTATAATGAACACCCCTAAAGTCCCCTCAAGGAGACAATGCAAATCATCAAATCAATTCTTCACATTTGCTACTTTATTCTTAATGGCATAAGTCATTTTAAGATCGTTAAGTACATTTAAAGCCTCTTCTATGTAGACATCTTTAGCCAAACTTTGGTGCCAACGATCGCGTTTTTCTTTTAAGACAGAGTCCTGCTCCATGAGCTCAATTTCATAGGGCAAAGAGTTAAACGTCAAGTTCGTTTGGTATTCAGATAGTTTTTCAAAGCGCTTGGCCTCTTCTTCATTAAGTTCCATTTGCTTCTTATACGCATCGTAATTTAAAGAATACATTTCGCGATCTCTGATTTTCTTTACCCATTTGGCATTGGCATCTATTAGTTTTAATTGTTCATTAGCTGCCATGCGCGCTTTACTTCGCTCAATAGTGGTATCGTAATCAAAATAATTACCCCATAGCTCATAATCTACAGCATCGATTTTATCCCAAGGCAATGGGTTTTCTTGATCCTTCTCACCAATATCAATATAACTATAGCGGTCAGGTACTATCACATCACTTTTTACGCCCTCTAATTGTGTTGAACCACCATTAACTCTATAGAATTTTTGGGTCGTGAATTTAAGTGCTCCCAAATCCCCATTGGAGTTATTGCGGACTAATCTGTTTAAATCCAATACATTTTGAACGGTTCCTTTACCATAGGTTTGTTTACTTCCAATAACGATGGCACGTTTGTAATCTTGCATCGCCGCCGCTAGAATCTCTGAAGCCGAAGCGGATAGTTCGTTCACCATGATGACCAGTGGACCGTCCCAAATAATAGATTTGTCCCTATCTTTTAATACTTCTTTGGGCTGACCCGTTTCCCTTACCTGTACGATGGGGCCTTCCTCAATGAATAATCCTGCAATATCCACAACAGTCTGCAGAGAACCACCACCATTATTTCTAAGGTCTAAAACTAAGCCTTCGATGCCTTCTTGCTTAAGTCGGATGATTTCTTGCTTGATATCTGAAGCCGCATTACGCTTGTTGTAATTTTCAAAGTCCACATAAAATTTTGGAAGATTGATCACGCCAAATATTTTGTCATCCTTTATAACAGTAGAGGATTTGGCATAGGTTTCTTCGAGTTCAACGATATCTCTCGTAATTGAAATATCCTCGATAGTCCCATCGACTTTCTTTAGAGTTAAAACTACAGTAGTTCCTTTAGGCCCTTTAATCAGTTTAATGGCGTCATCGAGTCGCATCCCAACAATATTTACGGACTCTTCTTCTTGTGCTTGTCTTACCTTTAGGATTTGATCTCCAACCTCTAGTTCATTGGCTCTCCAAGCTGGACCGCCACTGATAATTTCATTAACCATGATAGCGTCCATTCGTTTTTGTAAACGTGCACCTATACCCTCAAAATTGCCCGACATGGCCACATCAAAACGATCTTTATCCTCTGGAGCAAAGTAAAAGGTGTGTGGATCGAATTCCTCTACTATGGCATTTACATAAACAGAGAACCAATCCTTACGCTGCCTGTCATCAATAAAATCGTAGAGCTCATCCAATGAACGTTTGGTCACATCTCTTGCCTCTTTTTCTAATTCAGCAAGCGATTTGTCACCATTACTACTCGGTTTTTCGTTTTGAGCAGACAATACACTTTCCGGAAGACTCCCATTTTCTATATTAGAATCACGTTGTGAGATAGCATCGTCATAATTGGCAATCGTCGAAAACTTAAGCTGTTGTCTCCAGCGCTCTTTCATTTCGCGTTTGTTTTTAACATAAGTCAGACTTTCATAATCTGCTGAATAACTCTCCTGTTTTGAAAAGTCAAAAGGTTTATCCAAAATTTCGGCATAAATCTTTTTTGACTCTTCGATACGCTGTAATAAACGCTCGTGCGTCAAGTTAAAAAACGACACATCATAAGCCTTTATTTGGTCGTCCAACTCATTTTTATAAGCCTCAAATTCCTTAATGTCCGAAGCGTAGAAATAACGTTTAAAAGGATCCAATTGATTTAAATAATCCTCAAAAACATGAGCAGAAAAATCATCGTTAAGATCTTGCGGATCAAAATGCCCATTATCTAGTACATAAGTAATTAATTGAATTAACAACTTATCTTTATCTGGGTCGTCGAATGTTTTGCTCGTAAAACTACATGAGGCAAATGCGATGAGCAATGCCAGAAGTAAAAATTTATAATTCCCTTTCATTTTCAATTTTTTTGAATTTCAACTAAGTAGGTTTCTATAATTTACTAAAATAGAAGAAAAAACCATGCCATAAAAAATCAAGGCACTAATTTTTTGTTAAAGGTACAAATACTTATAATTCTTACGCTTTTTAGTATTTTTACGCTATTCAAAACCTAATGTACTATGGCCAAACGCCCTTTAATTTTAGTCACGAACGATGATGGGATAACGGCACCTGGCATAAGGACCCTAATTAGCGTTATGAACAGCATTGGAGACGTTGTGGTTGTAGCACCAGATAGTCCTCAAAGCGGTATGGGACACGCTATTACGGTCAATGCTACCCTTTATTTGGAGAACGTCAATATCGATGGCAAACAACCTGAATACAGCTGTTCTGGTACACCTGCGGACTGTGTAAAACTCGCTGTGCGTGAAATCCTGAACAAAAAACCCGATATCTGCGTTTCTGGAATTAATCACGGTTCCAACTCGTCAATTAACGTCATTTATTCAGGTACTATGAGTGCGGCTTTAGAAGCTGGAATCGAAGGCATTCCGGCCATAGGGTTTTCGCTATTGGATTACAATTGGAATGCCAATTTTGAGCATTGCAAATCTTATGTTGAAACCATTACCAGACAAGTTTTAGAACACGGCTTACCTGATGGGGTCGTATTGAATGTCAATTTACCCAATCTAGACAAAAAGGATATCAAAGGCATTAAAGTATGTCGACAGGCCCGTGCTACTTGGGTGGAAAAATTTGATAAGCGGACCAATCCCATGGGGCGTGATTATTATTGGTTGGCGGGGAAATTTGTGAATATGGACAACGGTGAGGATACTGACGAATGGGCCCTGGCCAATGGTTATGTATCTATTGTACCTGTTCAGTTTGATTTAACGGCGCATCATACCATTCAACAATTAAATACCTGGACATTAAATTAAAACGACTTCTACGCAGACCTAACATACATATGAAAAAAGAGATATTAATTGGTTTTATTGTTGGCCTAATTGCAACAGGATTTGGCTTGGTCTTTGCCATTCAGATTTTTGGCAAATCAGATGATTGGGGAGAAGTGATACGGCAAGCCATTAATGAGGGCTTTATTACAAAATTGATGAGTATTGGCGCCCTATTAAACCTTGGTGCATTTTTCCTATTTCTAAAAAAGAATCAAGACCACAGAGCAAGAGGGGTTCTGATAGCGACATTATTAGTGTTTATTGCGACAATGGTCATTAAATTTTTCAACTAGATGAACTATTATATCATTGCTGGTGAAGCTTCGGGCGATTTGCACGGTTCAAATTTGATGAAGGCCTTAATTCAATGCGATGATAAGGCCAATATCAGGTTCTGGGGAGGCGACTTAATGCAGGCTGTAGGTGGAGAATTGGTCATGCACTACAAAGAGCGCCAGTTTATGGGGTTTGTTGAAGTTCTATTTAACCTTAGAAAAATTTCAGGCCACATCAAGTTATGTAAGAACGATATTGAAGCGTTTCAACCTGATGCTATTATTTTCATAGACAACTCCGGTTTTAATTTAAGAATAGCAAAATGGGCAAAGGCACAGCATTTTAAAACGCACTATTATATTTCACCACAAGTCTGGGCTTCTAGGGCCAGCCGCGTTGAAAAGATAAAGCGTGATATCGACGCCATGTACTGCATCCTTCCATTTGAAAAGGCCTTCTACAAAAGATACAATTACGACGTGCATTTTGTTGGCCATCCTTTAATCGATGCCATTGCAGACCGTCCCTTAATTGACGAGAATGCTTTTAGACAAACCTATCAACTCGGTGCCAAACCTATTATTGCTTTATTACCCGGTAGTCGCAAGCAAGAAATCTCTAAGATGCTCGGCGTAATGCTAAGTCTAGTCGACGACTTTGAAGATTATCAATTTGTCATCGCTGGAGCGCCAAGCCAAGATTACGAATTTTATGAGCCTTTTATAAAGCAAAACAATGTGAGCTTTATTTCTAATAAAACCTACGATTTACTCAGTATTTCTAATGCCGCTTTGGTCACCTCTGGCACAGCCACTTTAGAAACTGCGCTGTATAAGGTTCCACAAGTCGTGTGTTATAAAGCTAATGCTATTTCGTATCACATCGCCAAACGTATCATTACCTTAAAGTTTATTTCTTTAGTCAATCTCATTATGGATCGCGAAGTGGTCACCGAACTTATACAAAGTGATCTCAACAAAACGCAGTTAAAAAAGGAACTTACAGCAATTTTAGACGAAAAAAAACGTGAACAATTGTTTTTGGACTACTATGAATTAGAAGAAAAACTGGGAGGTAAAGGCGCCAGTGCAAAAGCCGCTAAATTAGTTTATAACACAGTGAAAAATTCAACTAATTAAATTTCTAAGCCCAAAAATTTAAATGAAACACCTATTACCCTATCTACTTTTAATTTTACTGATCTGCAGTTGCAAATCCAAAAAAAACTACAGCTCTAAAAAAAAGGAAACGCCTCCGATAGAAGTCAATACGACCTCTAAGCCTTCTAAAGCAGCTGAGGCTATTGTTAAAACCGCAAAACAATTCAATGGGACGCGTTATAAGTATGGGGGCACTACCAAACGCGGTATGGACTGCTCTGGTTTGGTATATACCGCTTTTACAGATAATGACATTTCCATACCTAGAACCACAAGAGATCTATCCAGCTATGGCAACTGGGTAGACCTTAAGGACATTACTGTTGGTGATCTGGTCTTTTTCGCCACTAGAAAAAACAGCCGAAAGGTTAACCACGTCGGTATTGTGACCCATGTACGTGCTGGTCATGTTGAATTTATCCATGCCTCCACCAGCAAGGGTGTTATCATTTCGTCTTTAGCCGAAAAGTACTGGTATTTTGCCTATGTACAGGCACGACGTGTTTTGTAATCTTTATCCTATAAAGTAATTTCTTTTTAGTATATTTAGTAGCCGCCCCAATGCCATAATGCTACTAAACTTTCCGCTTATAAAATTCGTATTATGCCTTGTGATGGGCATTGTTACAGCGCATTACTTCAAGCCAAATTTTGATGTTACACACTATCTTAGTATTGGATTACTAGTCATAACCACTTTCTATTGGCTAGTACTTAGAAAAAAGATAAATCGAACTCCGTTCTTCTCCATAATCGTTTATGCCGCTATGATGGCGGCCGGTATGAATACTTATCAAATTCATAATGAAAAGTTACGGCCCCAACATTATACCAACATCAATCTTGAAAAAACATCGTATCCAATAACCTTTAAAATAACTACGCGCCTAAAATCGGATACTTATAATGACAAATACATGGCTTCTCTGCTATCGGTAAATCAAAAAACAGCGTCTGGACAAGTTCTTATTAATATTAGGCGCGATTCTACAGTACAGACACTGCCTGTCGATGCCATCTTGTTCACCTCCGCCGAATTCCAAAGCATTCAAAACCCCTTAAATCCCTATCAATTCGATTACAGCAACTATTTAGAACTAAAGCAGGTATATCATCAACTCTATCTCAAAGTAAGTGAATTACATAGTATATCGGATCACGCAACATCCATTTACGGGTTTGCAGATCGGCTAAGAGCAACTATTAATGATCAACTGATTAGAGCTGGTTTTAAAAATGAAATCTTAAGTATCATTAACGCTTTACTATTAGGCCAAAGACAAAGCATTGATAAAAGTACCTACAACAACTATGTGAACTCTGGCACCATTCATATTCTTGCGGTTTCAGGTTTACACGTTGGCATTCTACTGCTTATTCTCAACGTGATTTTTAAGCCTTTACTCTATTTTAAGCATGGCTATATTCTAAGGCCTTTAATCATCGTCATTCTGCTATGGGCATTTGCCGTTATTGCTGGTCTATCCCCATCAGTGACCAGAGCAGTCACCATGTTTAGTATCATCAGCATTGCTATGCATTTAAAACGGCCGACCAATATTTATAACACTTTAGCTATATCAGCATTCTTTATTCTCCTTTTTAAGCCTCGATTTTTATTCGAGGTCGGTTTTCAAATGAGCTATTTAGCGGTATTGGGTATTGTTAGTTTTCAGCCCATTCTATATAACATCTGGAAGCCCAAATACTGGATTTTGGATAAACCCTGGCAAATCTTTACGGTGACTTTAGCAGCCCAAATCGGTGTTGCGCCCATCAGCTTATTCTACTTTCACCAATTTCCAGGGCTGTTTTTTATTTCCAATTTGGTCGTGATTCCTTTTTTGGGACTTATCCTAGGCTTTGGATTGTTGATCATCGTCTTAGCCCTCATGAATCTATGCCATCCTACCATTGTGAGTGCTTACAGTTTCACCATTACCAGTTTAAATGAATTTATTGCTTGGGTCGCTCAGTTTGAATCTTTTTTATTGAGGGACATTCCCTTTACCTTAACTCAGGTTATTTGTTCCTATATCCTAGTTTTCTGTATGCTTCGAGCTCATAAAACAAAGGCCTTTAAGTGGATCGCTATAAGTCTCATCAGTATTATTGGTTTTCAGAGTACTTTTGTTTACAACAAATTCAAAAGGCCAAATGACGCTTTTATCATCTTCAACAAAAGTCGTTTTACCATTATAGGACAAAAACATCATGATAGGCTCAGGGTATATCACAATTTAGATTCGGCAAAACAAGCTACAGACCATATTATAAGAAACTATAAAGTAGGTGAAATGATTCATACGGTAACCGTCGATAGTTTAGAGCACTTCTATCAGTTTAATAATACGACTATTTTGATTATTGATAGTCTAGGGACTTACAAAGGTTTGCGTTTTAAACCCGATTTTGTTTTACTCCGCGATTCCCCAAAAATCAACCTCAATCGTCTTATTGACAGTATGTCCCCAAAGGGCATTATCGCAGATGCGAGTAATTTTAAAAGTTATGTCGAACGCTGGAAAACCACGTGTAGGTATAAAAAAATCCCTTTCCACTATACCAATGAAAAGGGAGCTTTTATATTACGTTAATACGGTTATTCCTTAAAAGTAGGCTTAAAGGACTTATAGTACTCATTAAACTTTTCTTGGGTATCCATCTCCTTGTACTTATCGGTCTTAAACAGCTTTAAATACAATTCAATTTGCTGTGGTTTTAAGTACCCTTTAATTGGAGTGATGTAGTTGGCCTCTTCATCAAAAAATACCATAGTCGGATAAGCGCTCACCCTTAAATATCTTGTAAACTCATGTGGACTATTACGTCGTTTGGCCTTTGCCGGATCATACCCTGGGTTACTAAAAGTTTGGTCCTTATAAGTCACGGAGTCGTTCCCTTCAGCATTGAATTTAACGGCGTAGTAATGTTCATTGATATAGTCGACCACATCCTCATTATGAAAGGTGTTCTTATCGAGTAATTTACACGGCCCACACCAACTGGTATAGACATCCATGATAATCTTTTTGGGCGCTTTTTTCTGTAGCTCAATAGCCTCTTCAATCGTAACCCAATTAATTTCTTTTTCGAACGCTTCATTGGAGTTTTGGAATGATATCAGTGTCCCAAAAGCCATCAAAGCGATAATTAGTTTTACCTTTTTCATTTGTAGATTTTATTTTTCAACAAGGTCAAGTGTAATTCGTTATTAAAGTATTACCGTACATTTAATTGCCCTGTGTATTCCTCATTTCATGTCCGATTTGTTGCAAATATGATGTCGAACTTACAAAAAAAGCCCCAAATATGGGACTTTTTAAGCTATTTTAACGGTATATGTTAACGGACGCCATGCATTAAACGCTTTAATAAAGGATGCAATGCTAGGGACACTAGCCCGAGTCCTATAGGTACAATTGTAAAAATCAAAAAGAAATAGGATAAGCCATCTTCTTTGGTTATCTTTTCTATGTCTCCTCCGACATAATGTGCCATTTTATTACCGATAGCGATGGCTAAGTAGTAAACACCAAACATAAAGGCCACCATTCTTGCTGGCACTAACTTGCTCAAATAAGACAGTCCCATTGGTGATAAACACAATTCACCTAAAGTATGCAACAAATAGGCAAATACCAACCAAGCCATACTTAATTTTGCACTTTCTGCGCCAAGTGGAACATTTCTAGCAGCAAAAGCAAGTAAACCAAAACCAAGGGCCATTACGATTAAACCTAAAGCATACTTTACGGAAGCAGGCGGGTTGTATTTACTATCCCACCACTTAGTGAAAAGCGGTGCAAAAATGATTATATATAAAGAATTTAATATTGCAAACCATGTGATCTCTACCTCTTTTGCCTCAGTACTAAAATTAATATAGAGCTTATAAATGACCAGTGCCCATATAATGACAAAACTAAGAGCCAATACTATATTTGATAAACTTATTCTTTTAAAAGTCTTTCCAAATAAACTTATTAACACATAGGTTATAATTATAATAGGGACTACGGTTACAATCAAATCAATGATTTTAAACGTCAATGCTGCATTTCCCTCCAACACTCTATCAGTATAATCTCTAGTATATAAAGGCATTGAACCTGCCGCCTGTTCAAAAGCGGCCCAAAAGAAAATGGTGAAAATACAGAAAATAGTAAAAGCAATCATTCGATCCCTTACGATTCTTTCATATCGTGGAATCCTTATTACCAATATCAAGATAAAAACTAGGGCAGCTAGTAAAGCAAAAAACAAAGAATCCGTCATTCCAGCAATAGTAAAATTCAATATATCATTTTTACCAATCTTACTAAGTGGATCGTTAATTATAAAAATTAATGCTGAAATAATAAATACACCTATTAACACATAGTCAATAGTCAGAAATTTATTCAATTTACCTGTAATTTTTTCTTTAGTGGAGTTAACATTATCTACAAGATTATCTATCAAATCTACTTTTTCATTTTTCGGTTTATCACCAACATTACCAAATAAGGGTTGTGCATAGTAAAATTGTACCATCCCTAAAAACATGAATATTCCTGCCAATCCAAAGCCATAACTCCAGCTTACATTCTCACCAAGCCATCCACATAATAAAATTCCTAAAAAAGCCCCAGCATTTACACCCATGTAAAAGATGTTGTAAGCCCCATCCTTCTTATCGTCATGACCTTCGTACATTTTGGAAATTATAGAGGTCATATTGGGTTTAAAGAAGCCATTTCCAAGAATTAATAGGGTAATACCAATGTACAGGAATGTTGGAGTCTCAATGGCCATTGATGCATGCCCCAAGGTCATTAATAAGGCACCAATGACAACAGCCATACGATAGCCTATTTTATTGTCCGCTAGCCATCCACCAACTATTGGTGTCAAATACACAAACATTGTATATGTTCCTAACAAGGACAGTGCTGCAGGTTTATCCCAGCCCCACCCTGGATTATCTCCTGTTAAGAGCCCTGTTAAAAAGATTACTAGAATGGCACGCATGCCATAGTAAGAAAAACGTTCCCACATTTCTGTAAAAAAGAGGACAAACAGACCCGCTGGATGTCCCATAACCTTGGTTGCGAAAAAATCTTCTGATGACTTATTCATAAATATTAATCGTATTTAGTTAGTGAAGAAATACCCTTACAAATAGTCATCTGTAAGGGTATCTTATATTGATGTTAGTTATTGATATCCGGATCTGCTAATTCAAAACCTTCCGTTTCGTCATTATCTTTTCCTTCAAGATCTTCAGCACCGTGCGTCAATCGTTTTAATGGTTTTAATATGGCAATCACTAATAAGCCAAATATGGTACAAAATACCGCAATACCTGTAAAGATGGTAAACTCTCCTAATTCTGAAGCCGATTCACCAAGTAAACCAGCTACCTTATTGCCCAATCCTGTAGCAGCAAAATAAGCGCCCATCATAAAAGCCATCCATCGCTCAGGAGCGAGTTTCGTAATAAACGATAAAGCTACAGGTGAAGTACAGAGTTCGCCCAAGGTATGGAACAAATAGGCTAATACAAGCCATTGCATACCAGATTTGGCAATAACTTCTCCTGCCGCATCATAGCCCACTTCCTTACTAGCAACAGACATAAAAAAGAAGCCCCATCCCATTATGACTACTCCGATAGCCATTTTAAATAATGATGATGATTCTTTTTTTCTATTCTTCCACCAAACCCAAAAACTTCCTACTATGGTTGCAAAAATTAATATAAAAATGGCATTAACGGACTGAAACCAACTTGCTGGAACGCTGAAGTTACTAGTAAGTGCCAAATTCGTTTTTTGCTTAGCATAAACATTCATTAGACCACCTGCTTGCTCAAATGCCCCCCAAAAAATAATTATTATTAAAAAAGATAAATATGTAACTAAGATTCGATCTTTCTCTACTTTATTACCGTCATTGTAGACCACAATACCAACACCAACGGCAAATGCTAAACCGATAATCAAAAGCCCGTAGTCCCAAGATCCGTATCCAAACCAAACAACTAGTCCTAATAGTGCAGTAATTAGAAAACCAATTATGGAGTTCTTACTTTGAAAAATGGCTGTTAAAAGGTTTTTCCCTTTTTTCTCACTATCATCTCTGTCATCTAAAACAAGATTACCAACATGTTTAATATGCTTTTGCCCAAATGCATAAGTTAACTGTCCGATTAACATTCCTACACCAGCCATTCCAAAGCCCCAATGCCAGCCAATATTCTCCCCGACATAGCCAACTGCAATAGCAGCGGCAGCAGCACCTAAATTGATTCCCATGTAGAAAATATAGAAGCCCATATCGCGTTTGTTCTGTTCGTTTTTTGGATAGAGTCCACCTACCATAGTAGAAATATTAGGCTTTAACATTCCAACACCCATGACTATAAGAATAAGACCGGTATAGAATGCCCACATCTGCTCTATGGCAAGTACACTGTGTCCAGCAACTAACAGAAGTCCTCCAACATAAACAGATTTTCGCTGTCCTAGCAATTTATCAGCTATTATTCCACCTGGGATTGAAGCAACATATACAAACATCGTGTACCAACCATATAATGCAATAGCACTATCATTAGCCCAGCCCAAACCTGGATTATCCGATGCGGTCTCGGCAACAAGATATAATACCAATATGGCACGCATTCCATAGTAGGAAAAGCGTTCCCACATTTCTGTTAAAAATAAGATGTACAATCCTACTGGATGTCCAAATAGTTTCTTCTGATTAGCTAAAACTGAATCTGACATATGATATAATTTAGTTAGTTATTTTTATTAATTAACCTTTAATCTTAGCGGTTTCCTTGTCTTCCTTATCATCTTCTTTGCGCTTATCCCCTAAAGTGCTGTTGATAAAATTGGTCATCTTTTTATAAAGATGCAATCTTGTATTTCCTCCGTAAATCCCATGGTTTTTATCAGGATAAATCATCCATTCAAACTGCTTGTCGGCTTGTACTAAAGCTTCAACCATGCGCATGGTATTTTGCAAATGCACATTATCGTCACCCGAACCGTGAATCAGTAAGAAATCCCCTTTTAATTTATCGACGTGATTTATAGGTGAATTCTCATCGTAACCACTTGGATTTTCTTGAGGAGTCGTCATGTAACGCTCGGTGTAGATGGTATCGTAAAACCTCCAACTGGTCACTGGTGCCACTGCAATGGCCATTTTGAATACATCATTACCTTTAAACAAGGCATTACTACTCATAAAACCACCATAACTCCACCCCCAGATGCCTATGCGCGATTCGTCAATATAAGGCAAGGCTCCTAATTTTTTAGCAGCAGTAATTTGATCCTCCACCTCATATTTTCCCAATTCATTTTGTGTCACTTTTTTAAATGCTGCTCCTTTATAACCTGTACCTCTACCATCAATACAAACCACTACATAACCTTGTTGCGCCAACATTTGATACCAATAGTCATTGGCGCCATTCCAGCGATTGGCTACAGATTGCGAACCAGGACCAGAATACTGATACATAAATAATGGATAGACTTTGTTCTCATCAAAATCTGCTGGTTTAATCATCCACATGTTCAAATCATTACCATTTACAGAAATGGTACTAAACTCTTTTTTGGACGTTATATAGTTCCCTACCTTCTGAGCCAGTCGGTCATTGTCCTTAATACTCGTTACGAGATTTCCTGATTTAGCACTATTTAAAGTATATTCTGGTGGAGTCGTTGCACTAGAATGCGTGTTGATAAAATAGGTGAAATCGGCACTAAACGAAGCGCGGTTAGTGCCCTCTGTTTTTGTTAATCGCTTTTTATTCTTGCCATTTAGTTTTATGGAATACACATCCCTATTGATGGAGCCGTTCTCTACAGACTGGTAATAAATGGTCTTCTCTTTTTCATTAAACCCATAATAATCCGTGACTTCCCAATCTCCTTGAGTCACTTGGTTAATGAGTTCACCGTCTTTTGAGTAATGGTAAATATGGTTAAATCCATCTTTCTCACTGGTCCAGATAAAACTATCATCTTTTAAAAAGGTTAAATCGAATGTCACATCGATATAGGCCTTATCTTTTTCCGCCAAAACCAAGTCTGAAGTCATGGTTTGGGTATTAATCATCCAAAGGTCCAATTCATTCTGATGGCGATTCATATATTGAGCGCTGAGTACTTGAGCATCTTTGGTCCATCGTAATCTTGGAATATAAAAATCCTGATACGCTTTGTCCACTTTGATTTCCTGAAGCTTTTCAGAATTTAGATCATAGAGATGCAATGACACTTTCGAATTCTCCTCCCCTGCTTTAGGATATTTAAACACCTGTTGTGTTTGGTATAAGCCCGACCCAAATACATCCATTGAAAATTCAGGAACATCAGTTTCATCAAATCGGATAAAAGCGATTAAATTACTATCGGCGTTCCAATCAAAGGCTCTAACAAAACTGAACTCTTCTTCATAAACCCAATCAGTGATCCCGTTGATGATTTTATTTTTTTCACCATCAAAAGTAATCTGCTTGACATCACCCAAGCTCAAATCCTTAACATAGAGATTATTCTCAAAACCATAGGCAATTTTGGTCCCATCTGGAGATAAAGTGGGCTCTTGAACTAAATCGTCTGAAACTTTAGTCAGTTTTTTAGTAGCAATATCGTACACATAATATTCCCCCAATCGAGAACGTCTGTAGACGGGCTCTTCGTTTGTGGTCAATACCACTTTGGATTCATCATCGCTAAAGGTATAATCAAAAAAACCTTGAATGTCTGCGATATCCGCAGAAGAGACCAAGGTTTTTACTTTTTCTAAAGTTTTATAATCGTAAATATCGATAGTGGATGCTCTATTTTGCCTATCGAAATTTAGTACCGAATACTGCTTTCCGTTTTTCATGGAATGTAAGGCCTGCATGCCTTCGGTCCTAAAAGCACCGCTCCAAATATCTTCGAGTGTTATCTGTTGGTTTTGACAATAAATTAAAGAAGTGGTTAAAAACCCAATAATTGCAATGAAGAATCTCATTTTTACGTCGTTCATAGTTTGATAAAGCAATGCCAAGTTTACTAAAAATTATGCAAAAAATAGCTAATATTAACAGTAAATCGGCAATAATAATGGTTTGTGCACCTATTTTATGCCATTCCTTAAGTATCTTTGCTTTTTTAAACTGATGACCTTATGCCAAACGCTATTTCTGGCTTTTCCAAACTTTCAAAATCCGAAAAGATTGAATGGCTTTTAGACACTTATTTTTCAGATAAAGAAGCGGCTAGGACGCTTGTAAAGCAGTACTGGAATACGGATAAAAAACTTCAAAAATTACATGATGAGTTTATAGAAAACACCATCACCAACTATTATTTACCCTTAGGTGTAGCTCCTAACTTTTTGATAAATGATAAGCTTTACACCATACCGATGGCCATTGAAGAAAGTTCTGTAGTGGCTGCTGCCAGTAAAGCGGCTAAATTTTGGTTAGATCGTGGTGGATTTAAAGCCGAAGTTCTTTCAACTGAAAAAATTGGTCAGGTTCATTTTACCTACAATGGCGATTTTAAAGACCTTCAATGTTTTTTTGAGCGCATTAAACCTAAGCTATTCACCGCTACTTCTGATATTACTAAAAGTATGGAGCGTAGAGGCGGTGGTATTTTAGATATTGAATTAAAAAACAAGTCACAGGACTTGGCGCATTACTATCAACTGCACGCAACGTTTGAAACCCTTGACGCCATGGGAGCGAATTTCATTAATTCGTGCCTTGAAGCATTTGCTAAAACCTTCAAAAGCGAAGCTGAACAATCACTACCTGGCGATTTAGAGATGGTGATGAGTATTTTATCTAACTACGTCCCGAATTGTTTAGTAAAAGCTGAAGTCTCTTGCCCAATCTCTGAACTAAGGAGTAAAGATATTTCTGATCCAGAACGCTTTGCTAAAAATTTTAAACAAGCCATCAATATCGCTGAAATTGAACCTTACAGAGCGGTGACACACAACAAGGGTATTATGAATGGTATTGATGCTGTTGTTTTGGCAACTGGCAATGATTTTAGGGCCGTTGAAGCTGGAGTACATGCCTATGCCTCAAAAGACGGCACCTATACGAGCTTAACTCATTGTTCTATTGACGATGGCCTTTTTAAATTTTGGATTGAGATTCCATTGGCTCTAGGTACTGTTGGCGGTCTCACCAGTTTACATCCACTGGTTAAGTTTTCTCTTGAAATGCTCGAAAAACCCTCGGCTAAGGATTTGATGCAAATTGCGGCGGTTGCTGGCTTGGCCCAAAACTTTGCAGCTGTTAAATCGCTTACCACAACAGGTATTCAAGAAGGCCACATGAAAATGCACCTAATGAATATCCTCAATCAGTTTGAGGCGACACCCCAAGAAAAACATAGGTTAATCGAGCAGTTTAAAACCAACGTGGTTACCCACAGTGCTGTTGTTGAAGCTATTGAAAATTTGAGAAAAGACTAATTTATTCTGGCGGCCGAAGTGTCATGCTGAGCTTGTCGAAGCACTCTCGAAGTCGCCACTGTTAATGATTATGCCCAAAGGATACGTTTACATATTAGAATGCAATGATGGTTCATACTATACTGGGAGTACAGTCGACATTGAAAAACGAATAAATGAGCATCATGATGGTAAAGGTGCTAATCATACTAAAAAGAGACTCCCTGTAACCCTAATGTATCTTGAAGAATTTCAAAGAATTGATGATGCCTTTAATAGAGAAAAACAAATTCAAGGTTGGAGTAGAGCTAAAAAAGAGGCTTTGATAAATAATAACTTACACAAGTTGCCCGAATTATCATTGGCTTACAGAGACAAGGTGGCTTCGAGAACCTCAGCCACCAATAAATCGAGAACCTCAGCCACCAGGAAATCCAAAACTTCAACAGATATGACGTTGCCCGAGGTGGGGACTGAGGGAACTCGAAGTACTCTCGAAGACAACACATTGAAAAAAACTTTTAGAAGCAATGGTAAACTACTCATATCTGGAGAGTATGTCGTACTTGATGGTGCCAAAGCATTAGCCCTTCCAACGACATATGGTCAAAGCTTAAGTATTGAAGAAAACAGTTCTAATACGATAACTTGGAGAAGCCATAACGAAAAGGGTGAAATTTGGTTTGAAGACACCTTCATCATAAATGATGGAGAGATCCTAAAATCTGCTTCGACGACCTGTCCGCCGCACAAGGCTTTGGAAGGCGTGGCTCACAATACAAATATTCAAATTGACTATGCGACTGCCGATCGGTTACTCCAAATTCTTAAAGTAGCAAAAGATCTAAATCCAACGTTTTTAAAGAACAACCAAGGCTATAACATTACCACACACCAAGATTTTAATAGAAAATGGGGCCTAGGTACTTCATCGACCTTAATTAATAATTTAGCCAATTGGTTAGAAATCGACGCCTATAGCTTATTACAGAAAACTTTTGGAGGAAGCGGTTACGATATTGCTTGTGCTCAAAACAGTACGCCCATTACATATCAATTAAACGACCCAAAACAAAGATTAGTTGAACCAGTTGTTTTTAATCCCTCTTTTAAAAACCACTTATACTTTGTTTACCTCAACCAAAAACAAAATAGCAGAGATGGCATTAAAGCTTATAAAGCCCTTAGGAGCGTCGATACGTCTACGGTAAATACGATCAGTCGTCTCACAGAATCCATCATAGCTTCAACATCACTTTCGGACTTTGAACATTTGGTCACTGAACACGAAGCTATAATTGCCCATTTAATTCAGCAAATCCCTATACAATCGAGATGGTTTAGTGATTTTGACGGAACCATTAAAAGTTTGGGAGCTTGGGGCGGTGATTTTGTTTTAGCGACTTCAGCAACTGATCCTACAGATTATTTTACATCCAAAGGGTTTACAACCATCATTCCGTACCAAGAGATGGTACTCAACTAAAAAAGGCCTTGCATTTCTGCAAAGCCTTCATCTATACTATCTATACTACTTTAGTAGACTGTTTTGGCTCTATTATCTTCAATGTCTGCCGCTTCCTCTAAAGCTTGATATACTTTAGTCTGAACAGAATTTCTAAGCGCAGTATTCAATCTATTGATAATTGGCGTGTAGTTATCTAAGGCTGTAGCATCGGTCACTTTGGTAACTTCAATCACATAAACACCTTTCTCACCATCAATAGGTTTTGAAATTTTCCCTTGTTCTAAACCAAATGCCGCACCAATGACCATTGGTTCTGCACCAGCACCAGCAAGTGTCGTATTCTTTAAGGTCAACGCAGCGGCCGTTCTTGGACTTTGCCCTTGGTTCTTAGCAATGTCATCAATGGTAGTTGCCGTAATCTTTTCGCGAATCATTTTCGCTTTCTTTTCTTTTCTAATTTCTGGGGCAGCAGTGATGGAGGCGTCCTCTACACTCATTGGACCTTCTTCCTTCTTTTCTACCAGTTTAGCAACGATAAATCCGAAGCCTGAAATCGGGAAATTTTTGTAGTCTCCAACATCAGTTCCATCTTCAAATGCCCAACGTACCACTTGTCTTTGAGCTCCTAATCCAGGAATATTTTCGTCCAATTCCTTAAAGGTAATTGGTTTTACCGTGAGTTCGCGTTCTTTTGCCAATTCTTGGAAATCGCCATCTTTAGCGGCTATTTCGAACTTGGACATCTTATTAAACACATCTTGTAGCGTTTGGTCAGATGGCTCTATCTTTCTTGCTAATGTCCCTATTTTGTAAGCAGAGTTCATACTCTTTTGCTCTAAAATCTCAATAATATGATACCCAAAAGAGGTGCCCACTACATCGATATCCCCTACTTTATTTTCGAAGGAAAATGCTTTAAATTCTGGTGCCATACCCGCATTGTATGCAAATTCAATTTCACCATCCTTCTCGTTACTTACCTTATCAGAAGATAGCTCTAACAAGTCCATAAACTTAGTCCCTGCTTTTATCTGAGCCAAAATACTATCAGCCGTCTTTTTAGCCTCTTCGGGTGTTTTGGTAACCGATGCATCTGCTCTTTGACCACCCACAAACGGCACTAAAATATGTCTGACATTAACAGTATCTGGCATCTGCTCTACAGCTATCATTTTAGACAGTTTAAAATACTCACCATCTTTATACGGCCCATAGTACTGACCTGCTTCTAAGGCCGTCAAACTATCCTTTGCAACTGCAGGCAATTGTGCTACTCTCAAAAAGGAATCGTCGTACTTAACATCAGAATTCGAATTAATAAAGGCTTCCACATCCTTAACTGTATCGAATCCAGGGATGGTGTCGGTATTCCCACTACTCTCATTGTACTCTGCTGTGTCCCCTTTTAACTTTAACAGCTCTGCCTTTATAGCATCCTCATCTGCAACCGAAGCTTCTTCTTTAAACTCTACATAAACGACTTCCCTGCTGGCATCCGCTTTAAATTGATCTTCATGATCTTTCATGTAAGCCTTAACATCAGCACTTGTCACTTCTACAAGACTATCTGCTATGGTCGTGTAAGGGATTTGTACAAAACGAATATCTACATTCTTAGCATCTGCTAAGTAGTCATCTTCGGCCTCTGCTATGGTCGTACCTACACCTGCTTTAATTAAATTATAATACGATTGTTGTATGGCATTAGACGCAATATTATCTTCATAAATGGCCCAACTTTCATAATTGACCAAAGAGTTTCCAAGTGGTGCAGCTTCACCATTAAGGTCTTTTAGATTCGCTATAAACGCATTTAAACGGTTCACGTCGAAGTTGCCGTTCTCATCTTGAAACTCAGGATATGACTGCACACTATTCTTAAGCAAATCGCGCATTTCGTCTTTCTCAACGGATAGGCCTAAAGTTTCATATTGGCTCTCCATAATAATCTTACGAAGCTCTTGGTTATAAATCGCATTCATGGCCTGCGTCGATGAAATTCTTCCACCAACCCTGTCTTGATAATTCTTTACCTTTTGTTGAAAATCAATTCTTTCAATGTCCTTACCATTGACCGTAGCGATGACGCCTTGGGTATCTGAAAACGCGTTGGGATTATCAATCACTCCTTGAATCACAAAAGCGAATAAGGCCAGTGCAATTACCAATATGAGGATAAGTGAACGCTGTCTGATTTTATTTAAAATTGCCATAGTCTATTATTTCATGTAAATAAGTTCGCGAAAATAGTGTTTTCTACGAAATTATAAAAGTGGAAGCCCAGTTTTTGTAAGCAATTTAAGTGTTAATCCGCTTCGAGTATTTTAAGCTGTACGATATCTATTTTTGTGGAGGATACTTCTTCAATGGTAAACTTAAAATTCTCGATTTGAATCGCTTCGTTTTCTTGTGGAATGCCTTCAGTTTTATTGACAATCAATCCGCCCAAAGTCTCATAAGTTTCACTTTCCGGAAGATTTAATTTATAAGCTTCGTTGATATAATCGACTTCCAATCGGGCAGAAAATCTATAGGTACTTTCGTCGATTTGCTCTTCTGTCATATCGAGTGTATCATGCTCGTCCTCTATCTCGCCAAACAGCTCTTCTATGATATCCTCAACAGACATAATTCCCGAAGTACCACCGTATTCATCAATGACTACAGCAATACTTTGGCGTTTTTTAGTCAGAATATTAAGGACATCTTTGATAAGAATCGTTTCTGGCACAAAACTTACTGGAATAATAACAGACTTAATATGCTCTGGCTTCTTAAACAATTCAAAAGCATGCACATAACCAAGTATATCATCAATAGTGTCTTTGTATACCAGAATCTTAGTGTGGCCCGTCTCAATAAACAATTGTCTTAGGTTTTCTATGGACTCAGAGATGTCTACCGCGGTAATTTCAGTTCTGGGTACCATAACCTCTCTGGCCTTTACATCAGAAAATTCAAGGGCATTCTGAAATATTTGAATTTCACTATCAACCTCTTCATGATCTTCAAACGACTCCATCTGTTCGCTGATATAATTACCAAGTTCTACCTTGGTCATGGCCAAAGCCACATCTTCTCCTTTGGCTTTAAACACATATTTTAATACGGCATCGGAAATCCAAAGCACCAAATCCGAAATCCAAGTAAACACTACATAAAATATATAAGTAGGAAGCGCTAGCACTTTGAGTAAGGTATTGGCATAAATTTGAAAGAACACCTTAGGTAAAAATTCGGCCGTTATCAGTATGACTAAGGTCGAAATAACCGTTTTAGTCAGTAACTGAAAATCGGTTAGCAAATAAGTCAATGTTGTATTATCCAAAGGCAACATCGACTGAAACCATGTCACCAACACATCACCCATTTTAAGGCCATAAATAACCAAGGCAATATTATTGCCTATAAGCATGGTTGCAATATATTTTGATGGCTTAGCCGTTAACTTGGTTAATATTTTCCCTAAAAAACCCTCCTGCTTTTTTTCGAGTTCTATATGGATTTTATTGGAAGACACGTAAGCAATCTCCATCCCTGAAAAAAAAGCGGACAGGATAAGTGTGATAATAATAATGACTATGTCAACAGCCATGGGCTATTCTTTATTTCTGTCCTGAAACTTTTTAGTGAATCGCTTTCTGAAAAAGAACATAAATAAGGCAAGCGCGACAAAGAACAGGGACATGTAAGATCGATTTCTATCCACTGTCCAATTAGATATGGCATCCCAAAGAAATAAGATAGCAAAGACAATGTAGGCGTATTGAAAGATTTTTAAGATTTTCATCCGTTAGTTATAACTATATTAATGCTACAAAGATAGTTAATTATCAAGTTCGAAGTCTCCGCCCATTTCTAACATCTCAAAGTTCTTAAAGTCTTTATCCGAATCAAAACCAACACCGTACTTTGTTCCTGAGGCTTGTGTAAAGACCCAAGGTTGATTCGTGAAGACCCATTCTAACTTTTCGTTATAATATAACTGATTTGTCTTCAAGACCTCGCCACTGTGCGTGGTAATGGTGACATCATCTCTTAAATCTATAATATCCGTATCTGAATAAAAAATAGCATAGCGGGATGTAATGGTCGTTATTTTGCCATCGTCATCATAAACTTTTAATAAAATCCCTTCTGGAAATTCTGAAAACGAAAAATCTCGGTTAGAATAGTCTAACATTTTAGGGCTTATGAGGTTGGCCTTCAGATGAACAGTATCCTCAATAAGTTCAGTATATTTTAAATCGATTTGCTTCGCTTCTCCAATAGGTTGGTTTTGGAGCACTCCAATTTTTTGAACATCGCCAAAGTCATTTTCACATGAAAAAAACAAAGTCACAACAAATGCTGTGACTGTGTTTCTTACTATATATAAATGTTTAATTGTCATTAAATACTTGGCACGGTTACCGAGCGACCTATCCAACAACCAATTTTAATGGTTTGCCCTGAGTTCCCTGCAGTAAAAATATCCGATTTTGAAGGGGCACTAGCTCTATAACTGGCAGCAGATTTTGAGGCTGCAGATTTTAGACGGCCATCAATCCTACCAGCTTTTTCCGCTGTACTCGCTGCTAACCAAAATACAGCGCGCTTATTAAAATTGGTATCCCCACAATTATTGGCACTCTTTGCATACATGGCAGCAATGGCTATATAAGGTGACCCGTCAGATGGATTCAACTTCATGGACTCCATATAATACTGTCTGGCCTTACCATAACTTCCTTTTGATTTTAATTCATTAGCCAACTTTTTATAAAGCTTTGCCTTTTTTAGAGGGTCTGGCTGTAATTCTAACGTTTGGTCAAAATACTTTTGCTCACCTGTTAACAGATATAAATAATAGGCCGTATCTGCTGTAGGCTGGATACTATTTTTCTGCTCTACTAACTTTAAAAACAAAGGGTCTTCCTTACATCCTTTAGCATACATACGATTCATAGCACGTTGCAACCAAACCTTATCATTTTTCTTTTCCTCAAAACTCTTTTGGTATAAGGGTATTAAAACGTCACAAGTCGCTCTATCCCCTAACTTTTTATCCATACTTGGTATAATCTTAGTGTCGAAGGCATCGATATATGACTCATAACTCGATTTGCGCTTAGCATCTTTTTTGCTTAAGGTTTCTCCTGCCTCTTCCTTAGCTGCATACTTGTTAAGTTTCACCGTATTGGTTTCAACGATACCTTCAATGATTTCATTAACATCATCGTATTTATCAAACATGTCCTGAGCTGGCATTTTACCGGCATCGAACAAATCTACCGCTAGTGAGAAATAGGTATACAAAGCTTTGGGATTTGTAAAGTTTTTGGCATCTTTAGTATAGGCCTCATTAAACTTATCATAGAGTTCTTGATTACTCTTGCCTAACTCTTTCTTGTATTTGTAAGCCAAGTTCGCTTTATCCTCCAAGATTTCACCAAGATCATATTTAGACTTAAAGTTTTCTCTACTTTGATCATAAAGCAACATTAAATCATTGATATGTGCTACTTGATCTGCTCCCGAAGAATTTTTAATCTTATGCATCAATATCTTTTCACCATGTGCATAAATCGCTCTATTGAATCTTGGACATTTGTTACGCACAATTTTCCATGGTTCATATGCATCGTCGTATTTCTTGCTCTTAACATAACTATCAAAAATTGATAGATTATTCATACACTCTTCATCTTGCTGGGCATAACTCATATTAAGACCCACAAAAAGAGCTGCTAATACTATGGTTATTTTCGTCTTCATGTTATTAATTATTTTTGTTAGTTGTACTTCTGTTGTCTAAACCATCTAGAGTTCAAAGATAAACTTAAGTTAAAGTTTATAAAATTCTCTTTGATTAAGTTTTCGTTAGTTGTTCCGCGCTGGCCATATTCTACACCAATATTGGCGTTTGAAAATAAACCTCGGTTCCCAACTGGTAATCCTAAACCAAAAGATATGCCAAACTCATTAATAGGTTGATCTTTTATGACCAAACCTGTATTAGAATAGTTAAATCCAGCTCTATATACCACACGCTTAAAATATCCAGAAAAGGCATCATATCTTGGAATAAAGAAGCCTCCCAAGGAAATTTGGGACGAATTTTCATAGCGTGTCACCGTATTTGTAAACACCGGATTAGAAAAATCACTTGTTGTTTGTAAAGTATATTCCGCACCTACAAACCAAGACCTTGGTTTTCCCAAGCCAGCACCAATCGAAAATCGCGATGGCAACGTGAGTTTCGTATTTCTTAAATTCTGAGCCTCTAGATCAACTTCCGATGTATTGATAGGGAGCTCAAAATTGGTAGTGGTATTCACTATAATGGTAGAAAATGAACGCTCATTTTCTGATGATAGCTCACTTTTTGGGGCGTATGTTGCTGTTGCCGAAAGCTCTAAACGGTCGGAGATCATGGTTTTATAGGCCAAACCAAAATTTAAGTTCAAACCACTTAAGTCCGATCGATTATCTTCCCTCGTTTGAAATTCAACCAATTCACCTTCTGGGGTGTAAGCAAATGCAATGGCAGAATTCTGTATGTTACCAAAGTTATAATTAATATCCACACCGGCACTAAGTTTATCGGTAATCTGATAGCCAAAACCGGCAAACACCCTATTAACACCTCCTTCTCCCCTAAAACGATTACTAATTTCGTCGTTATCATTAATATCGTCTAGCTGATAGCCCACAGAGGTAAATGGCAACAAGCCAAAGCCAAAGCCAAACTTTCCAACCGGTACAGACATAGCAATATAGTCAAAAATTGAACTATTGGCTTCTGCTTCACCAGAATTACTTTTTAAGGTGGACGAGGATGCGGTACCAGCGACCGCAAATTTTACAGGCCTACTCTCATTATCGAACGGGACCGCTTCAATATTTTTGCCAACATAAGCGGCAGGATTCCTCAAATTAATATGGATACTATCTAAATACACACTAATACCCCCCATAGAGCGGTTTTCAACAGTGCCTTTAAATTTAAGGCTTCCAATACCATAAAAAGAATACGGGGACGCAGTTCCTTGTTGAGAAAACGCACTAAGGCTAAATATTGCAATACAAATTACAATGATTTGTCTTATCATTACTTCGAATTAAATTCCAGAATAAAATTCAAACCCTCTAATAGAAAATTTGAATTCGCAAATATGCTATTTTTTAATTGGTTTGACAAAAAATTGGCATCGCCACCTGTTAAAATAACTGTTAAATCTTGGTGTTCCGCTTTATATTGAGCGATAACACCATCAATTTCTTTAACAGCCCCGACCACCACACCTGAGTGTATAGAGGTTTCCGTGGTGTCGCCAATAATGCCTTTTGGTTGGTCTTTTTCTAATAACGGCAAGTTGGCCGTTAAATTATGAAGGGCTTCATAACGCAATCGAATTCCTGGAGAAATCGCCCCGCCCAGGTACTCATTTTCAGAAGTTACGAAGTCATAGGTAATACAGGTCCCGGCATCAATAATCAATACATTATTATCGGGGAATTGATGGACCGAAGCACTGGCAAGGGCTATACGATCAACGCCTAGTGTTTTTGGAGTTTTATAATGGTTTTTAAAAGGAAGCCTTGTGTTATAATCCAGTTCTAACACATCTAGATCATTAGCAATCATTTCGATTTGCCTTTCAGACAAACGGCCTACAGAAGCTATAATCGCGGCTTTTAATTCGGGAAACTCCTGCCGCAATACCGCATAGTGTTTTTTAAACGCTTTAAGCTCAAAACTGACTTTGTGTATAAGGGTGCTGTTTTTAAAAACAGCAAACTTTACAAAGGTATTTCCAACATCTATAATAAGGTTCATAAGCCAGTCTATAGCGCAAATTTATAAAATCAAATTTTACAAATTTCTTTTTGGTAATCCTAAAAATGAATTTATATTTGCATCCGCCTTCGCAATAGTATTGCTTCGGCCGAAAAATTCCGCTTAAGAATGTAACTGGTGCCTTAGCTCAGTTGGTAGAGCAAAGGACTGAAAATCCTTGTGTCCCTGGTTCGATTCCTGGAGGCACCACATCAAGCGCAAAACCCACTTAATTTAAGTGGGTTTTTTTGTTTATAAGGCGTAAAGCTGGCTTTAAAGCCGTTAAAACAAAAAGAACGAGCTACGCAAGTAGCGTGGTTTTGCATTTGCAGTAGTGGTTTCCAAAGGAAGACCCTATGTATGAATCCTGGAGGCACTATCACTATTGACCCAATTCAAATAAACTGTTTTTTGGCTCCCAAGACCCAATTTGAACCTTTTTAAGCTCAAAATCAGCACTATTCACATTAATAATTCACTTTGGGTATTGTATTTTCAATTACCCATAATGCTGATTATCAAATACTTAATTCATTTTATTAGTTATTGATTTTAAGCTATACGCCGAAGTCGATGTGACTAAGCTATGGCAATCCTTTAATTTCGGTAGTATATAAGGAAATAACATGTATTACAACGCGAATAGCATCATATATTACAACGGAGATTATATACATCCAAAAACCGCTTCTGGCGATATCTATAGTCAGACCTTACACTATGGCAATGGGGTATTTGAAGGCATTAGAGCCTACAAAACAAAAACGGGTACTCGAATCTTTAAAGCCACTGAGCATTATAAACGTCTACAGTACGGTACTGAAGTGATGCATATCCCATGTCCGTATACCATTGACGAACTCACTGACATTACTTACAAATTATTAGAGCTTAATGGTCTTGAGGATGCTTATATCAGGCCGATCATAACAACTGGAGCAAATATGGGGCTAGGATCTTCACAAGAATCCAACTTAATCATTCAATGCTGGGAATGGGGGAAATTAATGGGCGATCAACTCTTAAAAGTCAGAACCTCTTCCTTTCAAAGACCTAATCCTAAATCCTGTTTTGTAGATGCTAAGGTCACAGGGCATTACATCAACTCCATTTTAGCAAGAAATGAAGCCAGTGCATCAGGTCATGACGAGGCCATATTATTGGATATGAACAACAACGTTGCCGAATGTTCAGGAGCCAATGTATTTATTGAAAAAGATGGCAAACTATATACACCACCTAAAGGTCATATTATGCCCGGCATCACGCGTACCACAATTATAGAATTGTGCAATGAAGTTGGTATTCCTGTTGAAGAGCGACACTTTTCATTAGATGAGATGAAACAAGCCGACAACGCCTTTTTTACGGGTACCGCTGCAGAAGTGGTAGGCTTAAAATCGATAGATGACTATAACTTTCCAAAACCATGGGAAAGCACTTTAGGTTTTAAGTTAATGCATTTGTACAAACAAGAAGTTTTAGGAGAACGTACCACAAATCTTTCAAAAGCCGTATGAATCCACTAAACAAATACAGCAAAACGGTTACTCAAGACCCAACGCAGCCAGCAGCACAGGCCATGTTGCATGCTATCGGCTTGACCAAGGAGGATTTTAATAAACCTATTGTGGGTATCGCCAGTACAGGGTATGAAGGCAATCCTTGCAATATGCATTTGAACGATCTGGCCAAACTGGTTAAAGAAGGAACACAGAATGAAGATGTCGTAGGCTTGATTTTCAATACTATCGGCGTCAGTGATGGCATCTCCATGGGAACGCCAGGAATGCGTTATTCCTTGCCATCGCGAGATATTATAGCCGATTCCATGGAAACCGTCGTACAAGCCATGAGTTATGATGGACTCGTTACCGTGGTCGGTTGTGATAAAAATATGCCAGGCGCACTCTTGGCCATGATTCGCTTGAATCGCCCATCCATTTTAGTCTATGGTGGAACTATTGACTCTGGTTGCCATAATGGAAAGAAACTAGATGTAGTTTCGGCATTCGAAGCTTGGGGAAGCAAGGTCGCAGGTACCATGACAGAAAATGAATATCAAAATATCGTGGAAAAGGCCTGTCCAGGGGCTGGGGCCTGTGGTGGTATGTATACGGCCAATACAATGGCCTCGTCTATAGAGGCTTTGGGCATGGCACTACCTTTTAACTCATCTAATCCCGCATTGAGTACTGAGAAGAAGCAAGAGTCCATTCGTGCAGGCGAAGCCATGCGTGTTTTATTGGAAAAAGACATTAAGCCGTCAGATATTATCACACGAAAATCCTTGGAAAATGCCATTCGGTTGGTAACGATATTAGGAGGTTCTACCAATGCAGTGCTACACTTTTTGGCCATTGCCAGAGCGGCCCAGATTGATTTTACACTTGAGGATTTTCAGGCGATTAGTGATAACACGCCTTTTTTGGCAGATTTAAAGCCTAGCGGCAAATACTTGATGGAAGATGTTCATGCGATTGGAGGGATTCCTGCGGTTTTAAAATACCTACTTAAAAAAGGATTACTGCATGGGGATTGCTTGACGGTCACAGGAAAAACCTTAGCAGAAAATTTACTGGACGTTGAGGACTTAACCGAAGGTCAAGACGTGATTAAGCCTATTGAACAACCGATTAAAATCTCAGGACACTTAAGAATGCTCTATGGCAATTTAGCTGTAGATGGCAGTGTCGCAAAAATTACCGGAAAAGAAGGCTTGAGTTTTAAGGGAAAGGCTAAAGTCTTTGAAGGAGAGTACGCCGCTAATGACGGTATAAGGGATGGAAAAGTAGAAAAAGGAGATGTTGTGGTGATTCGTTATGAAGGCCCTAAAGGAGGCCCTGGCATGCCCGAAATGTTGAAACCTACAGCAGCCATCATGGGAGCTGGCCTTGGGAAAGACGTCGCACTTATTACGGACGGAAGGTTCTCGGGCGGAACGCATGGATTTGTCGTGGGGCATATCACCCCAGAGGCTCAAGAAGGCGGTACCATTGCCTTTGTAGAAGACGGAGATATCATCACTATTGATGCAGAAACCAACACCATATCTGTTGAAGTTTCTGAAGAAGAATTACAAAAGAGACGCCAGAATTGGCAGGCACCAGATTTAAAGTTTAAACGCGGTGTTTTATATAAATATGCAAAAACGGTATCCTCCGCATCCAAAGGTTGCGTAACGGATGAGTTTTAGATGGCATACGATTACTAGAAATTGTCATCCTGAGCTTGCTTGTGCTGAGCGCCGCGCCTACCAAAGTAAAGTATTGTACGGCGGGCAGGCAGTCGAAGCATCGAAGGATTTCAAAATACAAATGAAATGAAAGGAACACAAACCATACAAAATCCGATTCAAAATACTGCAACGACTGAACGCATCTCTGGAAGCGAAGCTATTGTGAGATGCCTACTCGAAGAGGGTGTTAAAGTCCTTTATGGCTATCCTGGCGGGGCGATTATGCCGGTCTATGATGAGCTTTATAAATATCAGGATAAAATCCATCATGTGTTGACAAGACACGAACAAGGCGCAACGCATGCAGCTCAAGGCTATGCAAGGATTTCAGGTGATGTTGGCGTGGCTATAGCGACTTCTGGACCAGGCGCTACCAATTTAATTACAGGTATCGCCGATGCACAGATAGACTCTACGCCTATGGTTTGCATTACGGGACAAGTGCCCTCACATTTATTGGGAAGCGATGCTTTTCAGGAAACCGATATTGTCGGTATTTCAACACCGATTACTAAATGGAACCATCAGATTACCGAGGCTTCAGAAATACCGGAAGTGATAGCCAAGGCTTTTTACATCGCCAAAAGCGGAAGACCAGGACCGGTGCTTATTGATATTACCAAAGACGCCCAGTTTGAAGAATTCGATTTTAAATACGAAAAGTGCCAAGGTATCAGAAGCTATAAACCCATTCCAGAAACTGATGATGCATCCTTAAAAAAAGCAGCAGAACTCATCAACAACGCTAAAAAACCATTAGTCGTTTGGGGACAAGGAGTCATACTCGGTAAGGCAGAAGAAGAGTTTAAAGCCGTTATTGAAAAGGCTGGTTTACCTTCAGCATGGACCATTCTGGGAGCTTCAGCTATTCCTACATCTCATCCTTTAAATGTGGGTATGGTAGGCATGCATGGCAATTACGCGCCCAATGTCCTCACTAACGAATGTGATGTTTTAATTGCCATCGGCATGCGATTCGATGATCGTGTAACAGGCAACCTAGCCACCTATGCCAAGCAAGCCAAAATCATACACTTTGAAATTGATCCCGCGGAAGTCGATAAAAATGTAAAAACGGATGTGGCCGTCTTAGGGGATGCCAAACAGAGTTTAAAGAACCTTTTGCCTTTATTGAATGCAAATTCGCACCAAGACTGGCGTCAAAGATTCAAAGATCTCTATAAAATTGAGTTTGAAAAGGTCATTAAAGACGATTTACACCCCACCAAAGAAGGTTTGACGATGGGTGAAGTCTTAAAAGAAATTAATAAACAAACCAAAGGCGAAGCCGCTATAGTTAGTGATGTCGGGCAGCATCAAATGATTGCCTGTCGTTATGCAGAATTCAACACGACCAAAAGTAATATTACCTCTGGTGGACTTGGGACTATGGGCTTTGGTTTACCTGCAGCCATTGGTGCAAAAATGGCCGCACCACACCGCGAAGTCATCTCCATTTGTGGTGATGGCGGTTATCAAATGACCATTCAAGAGCTTGGGACTATTTTCCAGACCAAAGCTGCTGTAAAAGTGGTGGTATTGAACAACGATTTTCTGGGTATGGTAAGACAATGGCAGCAACTATTCTTTGATAAGCGCTATGCCTCGACCGAAATGGTCAATCCAGATTTTGTAGCGATTGCCAAAGGTTACTATTTAAATGCGAAGCGTGTCACTAAACGCGGAGAATTGGCTAGCGCCGTTGAAGAAATGATAGCCAGTAAGGAGCCATATTTCTTAGAAGTATGTGTCGAAAAAGAAGATAATGTATTTCCGATGATTCCCTCTGGGGCTTCGGTTTCTGATATAAGATTAGAATAGTTATGGAAAAAGACATCAAACATTTTACAGTATCCATTTACACTGAAAATAACATTGGTTTATTGAACCGGATTTCTGCGATATTCCAACGAAGACATATCAACATAGAGAGCCTAAACACCTCAAGATCGGAAATTGAAGGGGTGTCTCGATTTACTTTGGTTGTGGATATTACCGAAGATCAAATGAAAAAAATCATTGGGCAATTGGAACGTCAGGTTGAAGTCATAAAGGCCTATTATCATACCGATGAAGAAACCATCTATCAAATATCGGCCATGTTTAAAATAAAGTCGGACTTACTATTCGAAGAACGTCAGATTCAAAATATAATTAAGGAAAGTAATGCCAGAATCGTTACGGTAAACAAGGAATTTTTTGTTTTGGAAAAATCGGGAAGAAAACAGGAAATTGATCTTTTGCATCGGGAACTAAGTGCCTTTGGCATCATGCAATTTGTACGTTCTGGACGCATTGCTGTCACTAAAAACGAAATGAAAATATCACAAATGCTAGCCGCATTTCAACATTAAAAACATAAGACAATGTCAAATTATTTTAACACATTATCATTAAGAGAACAATTAGAGCAATTAGGAAAATGTCGATTTATGGACGCTTCAGAGTTTGAAGATGGAGTCAATGCCCTAAAAGGAAAAAAAATTGTGATTGTAGGTTGTGGGGCCCAAGGCCTTAACCAAGGTTTGAATATGAGAGATTCTGGATTGGACATTTCCTATGCATTGCGTCAGCAAGCTATTGACGAACAACGCGCCTCTTATAAAAATGCAACTTCCAATGGATTTACAGTAGGTACTTATGACGAATTAATTCCGGATGCAGATTTGGTGTTAAACTTAACACCGGATAAACAGCATACCAACGTAATTAAAGCGGTAATGCCACTAATGAAAAAAGGTGCAACGTTGAGCTATTCTCATGGTTTTAACATTGTGGAGGAAGGCACTAAAATCCGCGAAGACTTAACTGTGATTATGGTCGCGCCAAAGTGTCCAGGAACTGAAGTTCGTGAAGAATACAAGCGTGGTTTTGGAGTACCTACGCTAACGGCCGTACATCCAGAAAATGACCCTGAAGGTAAAGGTTGGGCACAGGCTAAGGCCTATGCTGTAGCTACTGGTGGCCATAGAGCTGGCGTTTTAGAGTCCTCATTTATTGCCGAGGTAAAATCAGATCTTATGGGAGAGCAAACTATTTTGTGCGGCTTGTTACAAACCGGTGCGATTCTAAGTTTTGATAAAATGGTCGAAGAAGGCATTGAACCTGGCTACGCGGCGAAGCTCATTCAGTTTGGTTGGGAAACCATTACCGAAGCTTTAAAACACGGCGGTATAACCAATATGATGGATCGGCTTTCAAATCCTGCGAAAATCAAAGCCTTTGAATTATCAGAAGAACTAAAAGGCATCATGCGTCCTTTGTTTGAAAAACATATGGATGATATTATCTCTGGTCATTTTTCTAAAACCATGATGGAAGATTGGGCCAATGACGATGTTAATCTATTGACCTGGAGAGCGGCTACAGGGGAAACGGCCTTTGAGAAAACGGCATTAACAACAGACCATATCAGTGAGCAAGAATACTTTGATAATGGCCTATTACTGGTCGCCTTCGTAAAGTCGGGAGTTGAATTAGCCTTTGAAACGATGGTAAGCGCAGGTATTATAGAAGATTCTGCTTATTACGAATCCTTGCACGAATTACCATTAATTGCCAATACCATTGCCAGAAAGAAACTATTCGAAATGAACCGTGTTATTTCTGATACGGCAGAATATGGTTGTTATTTGTTTGATCATGCTTGTAAGCCACTATTAAAAGACTTTATGGCTTCTGTAGACACATCGGTCATTGGTAAACCCTATGCAACCTCAAATGGGGTTGATAATGTAGAGCTTATAGCAGTAAACGATGCTATTCGAAACCATCCTATTGAAGCGGTTGGTCAACGTTTACGTGCAGCTATGACCGCCATGAAAACCATTAAAACAGCTGAAGTCCAAGATTCTGTATTAGTGTAAGTAGATGATATCATTTTAGAATTCAGAGGCGAATTCAATTCTATGGACCATACAACCGCTACATATAAGCCAACACTGAAAGCTGTTGAAATGGCAGCAGAAAAGCTAAAAGGTATTGCCTCGGTGACGCCTTTGGTTAAAAACAACCGCTATTCCAAACACTTTGGCGCTAACATCTATTTCAAGAGAGAGGATTTACAAGTCGTACGATCCTATAAAATTAGAGGCGCCTATAACAAAATAGCTTCCTTGAGTCCATCTCAGATTGAAAATGAAATCGTTTGTGCCAGTGCTGGTAATCATGCACAAGGCGTAGCTATTTCTTGCAAGCTTCTGAAAATAAAGGGGACGATTTTTATGCCGTCACCAACTCCAAACCAAAAAATAGAACAGGTAAAGATGTTTGGTGAAGACTATATCGATGTGGTTCTGGTAGGAGACACTTTTGATGATGCTTATCATGCCGCTATGGAACAATGCGAGCGCCTTAGCAAAACCTTTATCCATCCCTTTAATGATGAAAAGGTGATTGAAGGCCAAGCAACAGTCGGGCTAGAAATTATAAATCAAGCTAAAGCACAACCCATCCATTATGTTTTTGTTCCGGTTGGTGGCGGTGGCTTATCCGCAGGACTATCAAGTGTGTTCCGCGCGCTTTCACCCGAAACTAAGATTATTGGTGTAGAGCCTAAAGGTGCTCCGTCTATGCAAACATCGATTCAGAATGGCAGAAATACCACTTTAAAATCTATCGAGAACTTTGTCGATGGTGCTGCTGTAAAACGTGTTGGGGATTTAAATTTTGCAATTTGCAAAGAGACCTTAGATGCTATTGCGGTCGTAGACGAAGGTAAAATATGCCAAACTATTTTAGACTTATATAACAAAGACGCTATTGTCGTTGAGCCCGCTGGGGCCTTAAGTCTTTCTGCTTTGGAACAATACGGTGAGGACATAAAAGATAAAAATGTGGTTTGCGTGGTCAGTGGTAGTAATAACGACATTACTCGTACTGCTGAGATTAAAGAGCGTGCTCTACTCTATGCCAAACTCAAGCATTATTTTATTATCAAGTTCCCGCAGCGCGCAGGCGCCTTACGTGAATTTGTAACCACTATTTTAGGCCCTGAAGATGATATAACACATTTTGAATACACCAAAAAGGTAAATCGCGAAAATGATGTTGCCGTTGTTGGATTACAACTAAAATCACCTGATGATTTACAACCTCTTATCACCAAAATGAAACTTCATAACTTTTTTGGAGATTACCTCAATGACAAGCCCGATTTATTTCAATTTTTAATATAATTGCTAAAAAAATAGATTAAGTGAAAGTACTTAAGTTTGGCGGCACATCTGTTGCCAATGCAGAAAATATAACCAAGGTTATCAATATCGTTAAAAACGAAGCGCAAAAAGACAACATTGCTGTTGTTGTATCTGCCTTTGGAGGCATTACCGATGCCTTATTAAACGCCGGCGAGTTAGCCACGCGAAAAGACCTCAGCTATGAAGATTGCTTTGACGCTATAAAAGCAAGACATATTAAAACCATTAAGCTTTTACTTCCTAAAAAGAAAAGTGAGCTTGTGATATTAAGGGTCAAAGACCAATTGAGAACACTGAAGGATCTACTCCAAGGGATTTATTTAATTAACGAGTTTTCAGATAAAACAAAAGATAAGATTTTAAGCTATGGCGAACTCTTATCCTCTTATATTATTTCTGAAGCTTTAAAAGAACATGTAAAGGCATCGGCTTTAAAAGATAGTCGGGAGTTAATCATTACCGATTCTAATCATACACAAGCCAATGTTAAGGTTGACATAACCCGTAAGAATATTAAAGATTATTTTAGTGCATCTACAGAAAACATCACCCTGCTTCCAGGCTTTGTATCGCGAGACGATACAAATGATACAACCACTTTAGGAAGAGGAGGGTCGGATTATACGGCTGCCTTAATTGCCGCGGCTGTCGATGCATCAGTATTAGAAATTTGGACAGATGTTAGTGGTATGTTTACAGCGAATCCAAAATTGGTAAAGCAAGCGTTTCCAATCGAAGAGATTTCGTATCAGGAAGCTATGGAACTCTCCCATTTTGGAGCCAAAGTGTTGTATCCCCCTACGGTACAACCCACACTTTACAAAAGTACTCCTATATGCATCAAAAATACATTTGATCCTGAAGCTGAAGGCACCTTGATTTCTAAAATACCTCAAAGTAAAAATGGTCCCGTAAAAGGCATCAGCCATGTAGAGAATATTGCCCTACTCACTTTAGAAGGTAATGGTATGGTTGGTGTACCAGGGTTTTCAAAACGATTGTTCTCAGTGCTTTCCATTAACCAAATCAACGTGGTTCTGATTACCCAAGCGTCCTCAGAACACTCTATTTGTGTGGGAGTTTTTAGTAATGACGCCAAAAAGGCAAAACAAGTTGTTGATGATGAGTTTACTTACGAGATTTCATTAAAAAAAATCAAGCCTTTATTTGTAGAAATAGATTTAGCCATTGTAGCCGTGGTCGGTGATAATATGAAAAACCACCAAGGCATTAGCGGTCGAATGTTTAGAGCATTAGGACAAAACAATGTCAATGTTAGAGCGATTGCACAAGGCGCTTCAGAACGTAACATCTCAGCGGTTATTGCCCATAAAGACATTAAAAAGGCGCTTGTTTCACTGCATAACATATTTTTTGAAAAACAAATAAAGACCTTAAACCTATTTATTGTGGGATTGGGTAATGTTGGCGGTATATTATTGGAACAAATCAAGAAGCAGCAAGCCTATTTAAGAGATCATCTTTTACTCAATATTAGAGTGGTTGGTATTAGTAATTCTAAAAAGATGGTTTTCGATACCAACGGTATTGATCTAAGTGATTGGAAATCACAAATCGCATCTGGCATCGATAGAACTCATGACACATTTTTCGAAACGGTAAAAACACTCAATTTAAGCAATAGTATTTTTATTGATATCACAGCCAATTCGGAAGTGGCAAATACCTATTCAGATTATTTAGAACAGAGTATTTCAGTGATTGCCTGCAATAAAATAGCCTGTTCATCATCATACAATTCGTATAAAGGACTAAAGGAGCTATCCAAAAAATATGGTGCTGCTTTTCTGTTTGAAACGAATGTGGGTGCAGGTTTACCTGTCATAAGCACGCTAAATAATTTGATCAATTCAGGTGATGAAGTGGTGTCCATACAAGCCGTACTATCGGGTAGTTTAAACTTCATCTTCAATCATTTTAATGAAGAAAAGAGCTTCCATGATGTTGTAAAACAAGCTCAAGACGAAGGCTATACCGAACCTGACCCAAGAATTGACTTGAGTGGCGTCGATGTCGCTCGAAAGATTTTGATTCTCGCCAGGGAAGCCGGATTTAAAATAGATTTAGACGATATTGAAAATGCATCGTTTTTACCCGAAGAAAGCCTTAAAGCTGATTCCGTTTCCGATTTCTATAAGACCCTAAAGACCAAGTCTGCGCATTTTGAAGAATTATATGCTTCTGCCGAAAAAAACAATTGCCAATTAAAATACGTGGCCGAATTTAATAATGGAAAAGCTAAAGTAGGACTAAAAGAGGTGGATAAAGACCATCCGTTTTATAATTTAAAGGGCAAAGATAATATCGTACTATTCTTCACCAATAGGTACCCCGAACAGCCCCTGATCATTAAAGGGGCAGGTGCTGGAGCAGAAGTGACGGCGTCGGGTTTGTTTGCGGATATTATTACCTTAGGAAAAAACTAGCGTATGAACCAAATTAAAGTCTTTGCACCAGCAACCGTAGCCAATGTATCTTGTGGCTATGATGCCATGGGCTTTGCGCTAAGTGAGTTGGGCGATGACATGGTGTTCACTAAAACCGCTACCAAAGCTATTAGGATTACTGAAATCCATGGTGCAGATCTTCCTTTTGAAGCTGATAAAAATGTGGTTGGAGTCGTAGCCAGGCTAATGCTTGAAGACAGTCAAGTTGATTTCGGCTTGGATATTAAAATCCATAAGAATTTTAAGCCAGGAAGTGGATTGGGAAGTAGTGCCGCCAGTGCAGCGGGTACTGCCTACGCTGTTAACCAGTTATTAGAATCAAAATACGACAATCTTCAACTGACCAAGTTTGCCATGCAAGGCGAAGTCACAGCATGTGGTTCCGCTATCGCTGATAATGTCGCCGCTTGTATTTATGGAGGCTTTATTTTGGTGAGAAGTTATGACCCATTGGATATTGTGTCCATCCCCACCCCATCAGAATTGGTGGCCACTATTATTCATCCTCAAATTGAAATAAAAACCGAAGAAGCTCGCAAAGTCGTGCCAAAATCTATTCCTGTAAAAACAGCAATAGCGCAATGGGCCAACGTTGGCGGCCTCATCAGCGGATTATACGCTCGCGATTTTGATTTGATTGGCCGTTCTCTTATCGACTACGTTGCCGAACCTGAACGCAAGCTGCTCATCCCTCATTTTACCAATGTTAAAGAGGCGGCAATGAATGCTGGTGCCTTAGGTGTTGGCATCTCTGGTTCTGGGCCCTCCATATTTGCTTTGAGCAAAGGTATGTTTGCAGCTAAACAGGTTGCTGAAGCCATGAATACTATTTATGAAAAATCAGGAATCGATTATATAATTTATGTGTCTAACATTAGTAAAACAGGAGCAAGACTCATATGATCTATTTTAGTTTAAATCATAAGGCACCAGAAGTATCGTTTCAAGAAGCGGTCGTAAGAGGTTTGGCACCCGATAAAGGCTTATACTTCCCAAAGGACATCAACAAACTTCCTGATTCATTTTTTGGGACTATTGATACCTTAGATCATGTCACGATTGCTTACGAAGCTATCAAGCAGTTTGTAGGTAGCGAAATCCCTGAAACTGATTTAAAAGCCATCCTTGCGGATGTATTGAGTTTCGAGTTTCCAGTTGTGGAATTGGATAAGGCTATTGCCTCCCTAGAGTTATATCATGGGCCAACTATGGCCTTTAAAGATGTTGGTGCACGCTTTATGGCAAGGTGCTTAGGGTATTTTAACAAGCAAAATGATAGTCATGAACATGTTACCGTTTTGGTAGCGACCTCTGGTGACACAGGAGGCGCAGTAGCCAGTGGCTTTTTGGGTGTCGAAGGTGTCGACGTCGTGATTTTATATCCCAGTGGAAAGGTCAGTGAGATACAAGAAAAGCAATTAACAACATTGGGGCAAAATATTACCGCTTTGGAAGTCGATGGTGTTTTTGACGATTGCCAAGATATGGTAAAGCGTGCCTTTTTAGACGAAGATTTTAAAGGAAAACGCACCTTAACTTCAGCCAACTCCATCAATATAGCCAGATGGTTACCACAAATGTTCTACTACTTTTTTGCTTACAAAGCTTTAAAACATAAATCCGAAAAACTGGTTTTTTCAGTACCGAGTGGTAACTACGGAAATATTTGTGCAGGAATGATGGCCCAATCATTAGGATTACCTGTAGACCACTTTGTGACAGGTACCAATGCTAATAATGTTGTCCCTGAATATTTGGAGACAGGCGATTATAAAACAAAGTCTTCGGTCGCAACGATTTCTAATGCCATGGATGTTGGCGCACCCAGTAATTTTATTCGTATCGAAACATTGCACCATCACGATTTCGAAGCTTTGAAGAATAATTTATCCGGTTATAGCTATACAGATTCAGAAACTGTAAATGCTATTAATTATTTAAATGATAAACATAACTATATAGCTGACCCACATGGTGCTATAGGTTATTTGGCATTAAGAGATTATTTAAAAACCAATAAGGCACAAGGTGTGTTTTTAGAAACCGCCCACCCGATTAAGTTTTTGCCTGTAATGCCAAAAGCTATTGCAGAAAAAATGCCTATACCGTCTCAAATTGAAGCGATATTGCCTCTTGAAAAGCAAAGTATTTTAATTTCAAATTATGAGCAATTAAAACAACACTTGCTCTCATAAAAAACAACTTATTATGAAACATAATGAGATCCCTCAAGAATTTCAAATTAAAGAACTCACACATCAGCCTACCTATTTACTCAATGGTGAATTGATCACATGGAACGGTGCAACAGCAGACGTGTATTCTACAATTTCTTCCACCGAAGATTACAAGCCTACACTATTGGGAAGCATTCCAACGCTAACAAAGAAAGAAGCCCTGCTCGCTTTAGATGCTGCATATAAAGCCTATGACAAAGGACAAGGCTTATGGCCAACCATGAAGGTCGCTGACCGTGTGGCTTGTATGGAAAAGTTCGTAGAACAAATGAAAACCAAACGCGATGAAGTGGTTAAGCTGCTCATGTGGGAAATCGGTAAGAACCTACCCGACTCCCAAAAAGAATTTGATAGAACCGTCGATTACATTTACGATACCATTGAAGATTATAAACAACTCGACCGCAATAGTGCCAAGTTTCACAAAGAAAGTGGTGTCCATGCCCATATTAGACGTGGACCACTTGGAGTAGTACTGTGCTTAGGTCCTTATAATTATCCATTAAATGAAACCTTTGCTTTGTTGATTCCAGCACTAATGATGGGAAACACTACTATATTTAAACCTGCCAAGTTTGGGGTGTTATTGCTGTCCCCCTTATTGGAGGCCTTTCAAAATAGCTTCCCAAAAGGTGTGGTCAATATTCTTTTTGGACGAGGTCGTACGGTCGCTACTCCTATTATGCAAGATGGACGCGTTGATGTATTAGCCTTAATAGGTAATAGTAAATCAGCGAACGCACTTCAAGATCATCATCCAAAAAGTAATCGCTTAAGAATGGTTTTAGGATTGGAAGCCAAAAATCCAGCTATTGTTTTAAAAGATGCGGATTTAGATTTAGCGATTAGTGAATGTATAGCTGGAACAACATCATTCAATGGGCAACGGTGTACGGCCCTTAAAGTATTATATGTCCACGAAGACATTGTGAACGAATTCAACAAACGGTTCTCTGAAGCTGTTGACGCCCTGAAGTTCGGAAACCCTTGGGATGATGGTGCTAAACTAACCCCATTACCTGAGCCAGATAAACCAGCCTATATTCAAGAATTGATTGATGACGCCAAAGCAAAAGGTGCAAAAATCATTAATGCAAAAGGTGGAGAAACAACAGACAACTACATCTTCCCTGCCGTATTATATCCTGTGACCAAGGCCATGCGTGTGTACGAAGAAGAACAATTTGGACCAGTCATTCCTGTCATCCCTTTTTCAGATATTGAAGAACCCTTAGATGATATGGCAGCTTCAAATTACGGGCAGCAAGTCAGCCTGTTTGGAAAAGACACGAAGACTTTAGCGCCATTAATCGACACGCTTGTCAATTTGGTATGTCGTGTTAACCTCAACAGTTCTTGTCAAAGAGGACCCGATGTGTATCCGTTTACCGGACGTAAAGATTCAGCTGTAGCCACTTTGAGTGTCCATGATGCGCTTCGCTCGTTTTCAATCAGAACCTTTGTGGCATCAAAGGATAATGACTATAATAATGCCATTTTAAAGGATTTACTCGACTCTAAAGCGTCGAACTTTGTAAGCACGGATTACATTTTATAGGTATTCATTTAGATATTCATAAAATAGCTTCGGTTATTTTATGAATATCACAATTATTAGAAATTAAGACCTTAAAAGGTAGGTGGTTAAAAATATATTTCTACTTTTATACTAAGTTTAAAAGCACAAAACATTCATTTTGTTAGCGATAACCTTCATATTAATGTTCAGTACTGTTGTTCTTATTAACAACAGCAGAAGGTTACGTCCTGTTTTCCGTCGCCCGTAAGGGTACGCTTCTATTTTTGGAACTTAGGTGTGTCCGGTTCTACTCTCAAAAAAATCAAACAATATTTTTAATTTAAAACACAATTGCAATGAAAATTGTTATTGCTGATAAATCACATTCTGTTTATGCAGATGTTATCTGCAAAACCATTGAAGAAGCTGCTCAAGTTAGAGGCACAGGTATTGCCAAACGCCAACCTGATTACATTATCGGTAAGATGGAGAATGGTAACGCTGTTATCGCCTTGGAAGGGGATCGATTCGCGGGGTTTTGCTATATCGAAGCTTGGAGTCACGGCAAATTTGTGGCTAATTCTGGACTAATCGTCCATCCAGATTTTAGAAAACAAGGATTAGCCAAAAAAATAAAGAAGGTCATCTTTGAACACTCGAGAACTAAATTCCCAGATTCAAAGGTCTTTAGTATTACTACAGGATTAGCCGTTATGAAAATGAATAGTGAATTGGGCTACAAACCTGTGACCTTCTCAGAGCTTACGGATGACCAATCGTTTTGGAAGGGCTGTCAAACCTGTAAAAACTATGATGTATTGCAACGCACCGAACAAAAAATGTGCTTGTGTACAGGCATGCTTTATGATCCAACTAAACAGGTCGATGAAAAAACATCAAAGCACAATTACGATAAAAAAGTATGGACAAGATTGAAAAACATAAAACAATCCATGTTCTTAAAAAAAGATAGAAAATGAAGAAATTAGTTATTGCCTATAGTGGAGGATTGGATACGTCTTACTGTGCGGTCAGTTTAAGCAAGGCTGGTTATGATGTACATGCGGTTAGTGTTAATACCGGAGGCTTTACCGAAAAGGAAGTCAAAACCATTGAAGCAAATGCTTACAAAATGGGGGTCTCGACTTATAAAAATATTGATGCCATAACCAACTATTATGATAAGGTAATTAAGTATTTAATATTTGGTAACGTACTCAAGAACAACACTTATCCTTTATCCGTCAGTGCTGAGCGAATTATTCAAGCCATTGAGATTATTCAATACACAAAAAGTATTAACGCTAAGTATATAGCCCATGGCAGTACAGGAGCGGGAAATGACCAGGTCCGTTTTGACATGATTTTTCAAACGTTAGCACCAGAAATTGAAATCATCACACCTATTAGAGATGGCCAACTAACCCGACAAGAAGAAATCGACTATCTCAAAGCAAACGGTATAGACATGTCTTGGGAAAAGGCCAAATATTCTGTTAACAAAGGGCTTTGGGGCACAAGTGTTGGCGGGGATGAAACGTTGACATCAGAAAAACCATTACCAGATTCGGCTTATCCATCCCAATTAAAGAAAGATGGTGAACAAAAAATAGTGCTCAATTTCAATAAGGGTGAGCTCATCGCCGTTAATGGCAAAATTGATAAACCTCAGCATTGTATTGCGTATTTAAATGACATTGCTTCAAAATATGCGATAGGTCGAGATATTCATGTGGGCGATACCATTATCGGTATCAAAGGTCGTGTGGGTTTCGAAGCAGCCACAGCCTTAATTACGATAAAGGCCCACCACTTATTGGAGAAACACACCTTAACCAAATGGCAATTGCAGCATAAGGACTACTTGTCTAGTTTTTACGGTATGCACTTACATGAAGGCCAATATTTAGATCCTGTCATGCGAGATATAGAAGCCTACCTTCAGAATAGCCAATCTAAAGTAACTGGAAGCGTGTTTGTAACCTTAAAACCTTATCATTTTACGATTGATGGCGCCGCTTCGCCTAACGATTTAATGAATGCAAAATTTGGAAGTTACGGCGAAGAGAACAAAGGTTGGACGGCTGAAGACGCTAAAGGCTTCATTAAGATTAATGGCAATCAAAATAGAATCTATCAACAAGTAAATTCAAAATCATGATTAAAGTAGGTATCATAGGAGGCGCTGGTTATACGGCTGGTGAGTTGGTGAGATTGTTGCTCAATCATAAGCAAGCGTCTATAGATTTTGTATTTAGCACATCAAATGCAGGCAACAAGGTATACAAGGTACATCAGGATTTGGTGGGTACAACCGAACTGGAATTTACAGACCAAATTAACCAGAATGTCGATGTCGCGTTTTTATGCTTAGGTCATGGAAATTCTAAAGCATTTCTGGAACAACATAGCTTTTCAGAGATCACAAAAATTATTGATTTGAGTAACGATTTTAGGTTGGAGGCTGATCAACTTTTTGAAGAGAAAGTATTTATTTATGGCTTACCTGAATTACAAAAAGAAACAATTAAAAACGCTAATTATGTGGCAAATCCTGGATGTTTTGCGACAGCGATTCAGTTGGCGTTGTTGCCATTGGTCCAAGCTAAGCTCATAACGGATGATATCCATATCAATGCCGTGACTGGTGCCACTGGAGCTGGAACCTCCTTATCGAAAACCACACACTTTACTTGGCGTGATAATAATTTTTCCTATTACAAGCCCTTTACACATCAACATTTAGGGGAAATTGAGCAAACCGTTGAACAACTTCAAAACAGCTTTGAATCGGAGATATATTTCATGCCCAATCGCGGGAACTTTTCTAGAGGTATTTTTGCAACGGTTTACACCAACTATGAGGGAAGTTTAGAAGCGGTTGAGACACTTTATAAAACTTATTACAAAGATGCTGCATTTACGTTTATTTCAGATGATAACCTCCATTTAAAGCAGGTCGTTAATACCAATAAATGTATCATCCATTTGCATAAGCATAAGAACAAATTATTAATTACAAGTATTATAGATAATTTACTTAAAGGGGCGTCTGGGCAAGCCATCCAGAATATGAACTTAATGTTTGGTTTTGATGAAACCGAAGGATTGAATCTTAAAGCAAATTATTTTTAATGAACTGTCATTCCTGCCTGTCACACTGAGCTTGTCGAAGTGCTGGCAGGAATCTCATCATAAAAATGAAAAACAAATAAAAAAGATTCCTGTCTTGCGCCTCTGCTAAAGCTTCAGCGAACGTGGACACAGGAATGACAAAATAAAACATATGAAAATCGCAATCATAGGAACAGGAAACTTAGGAAAATCCATTGCTAAAGGATTAATCACGACGGATGCCATAACCACCTTGTACCTTACCAAAAGAAACCTAAACGAAATTAGGGAGTTTGAAGGTTATAAAAATGTCATCTTAACATCAGACAATGTTGAAGCCGTGAAGCAATCCGATATACTCATATTTGCGGTACAACCCGCACATTTCGAAGCTATTCTTGACACCGTAAAACCTTACCTTACCGAAAATCATGTGTTGATTTCGACCATTACTGGCTTTACCATTCCAAAGATTGAAGCGCAGGTGGGTATTGACAATTTTATTATTAGAGCCATGCCAAACACAGCCATTGCTGTGGGTAAATCCATGACTTGCTTGTGTAGCAACGAAAAGGGTAAAAAACGCATTAAAGTAGCACAAGCTATTTTCAATAGGTTGGGTCATACCTTAGCTATTCCAGAATCACAAATGCAAGCGGCAACTGTTGTCTGCGCCAGTGGGATTGCCTTTTGGATGCGTTTGATGAGAGCGACCACACAAGCAGCCATACAATTAGGTTTTGATGCCAAAGAAGCCCAAGAATTAGCCATGTATACCAGTGAAGGCGCTGCCAATTTATTAATCACAACAGGTAACCATCCCGAAGAAGAAATCGATAAAGTAACGACACCCATGGGTTGTACCATTGAAGGTTTAAACGAAATGGAACACAAAGGCTTGAGTTCATCTTTAATTCAGGGAATGGTCGCATCGTTTAAGAAAATCAACAATATTAAAGAAGAACAGATATGAGTTTGTTTGATGTTTATCCTTTGTATGATGTAACGCCTACCAGCGCTAAGGATGTTTTTGTCTATGATAGCGAGGGTACAGAATATCTCGATCTCTATGGAGGACATGCCGTGATATCCATAGGGCACTCACACCCTAAATACGTATCTGCGATTTCTGATCAAGTTGAAAAAATGGGGTTTTATAGCAACTCTATAAAAAACCCTTTACAGCTTGAATTAGCAGAAAAATTAGAAGCGCTATCGGGATGTAAAGGCTATCAATTGTTCTTGTGTAATTCTGGTGCAGAAGCCAATGAAAACGCCTTGAAACTGGCTTCTTTTCATAATGCTAAGGCGAAAATACTAGCCTTTAAAAATTCATTTCACGGGAGAACATCAGCTGCGGTAGCCGCCACTGATAATCCAAAAATCGTAGCACCACTTAATGCACAACAAAAGGTAGACTTCGTAGAGCTTGGTGATTTGGACACCGTAGCATCTATTTTAAAACGTAACGAGACCTGTGCGGTGATCATTGAATGCATACAAGGGGTTGGTGGATTAGACCAAAGCACCACCGATTTTTACAAAGGCTTAGAAGTCCTTTGCCAACAACACAATACGGTTTTGATTGCTGACGAAGTACAATCCGGTTTTGGAAGAACAGGTGATTTTTTTGCTTTTCAGAAGCACGGTATCACACCAGACATTATCTCAATGGCCAAAGGCATGGGCAATGGATTTCCTGTGGGAGGTATTTTAATTCATCCGTCGATAAAAGCGTCATTCGGCTTATTGGGGACAACATTTGGAGGTAATCATTTAGCTTGTGCCGCTACCCTATCTGTATTAAATACCATTGAAAGTGAGAATCTAATGCAAAATGCCACAGAAATCTCTAAGTATTTTCTTGAAAAGGCAAAACAGCTTCCAAAGCTAAAAGCTATCAAAGGCAGAGGATTAATGTTAGGTTTGGAATTTGATTTTCCGATTTCAGAATTACGAAAACAACTGATTTTTGAGCATCATATATTTACGGGAAGTGCAAAACATCCGAATCTCATTCGAATTCTTCCGCCGTTGACGATAAAAGAAGTACATATCGACAGGCTTTTTGAAGCCTTACGAAAAGAGCTGAATCATGAAAAAACTAGTTTAAAAGATATATATGACACCCCTAAAGTCCCCTCAAGGGGACAATAGTATAATGTATCTCAGTGAGTTGTCCCCGCGAGGATTATCGAAATTAAAGCGATAGCTTTAATTGAAGGTGCCGAGCGTAGCTCATAGGGGTGTTGCGCTTAAAAAAATAAGATTTAATTGACAAAATTCCCACTTGCGTGGAAAATTAATATGAAAAACTACACAAGCATAAAGGACATATCTAGTCTTTCAGACATCATAAAAGAAGCCATTTTAATAAAAATGAATCCTTTTGAATATTCCGAATTAGGCAAGAATAAAACCTTAGTCATGTTATTTTTCAATTCGAGCTTAAGAACACGATTAAGCACCGAAAAAGCGGCAAAAAACCTAGGTATGAATGTGATGATTTTAAATATTGATAAGGCCTGGAATTTAGAATTTGAAGACGGAGCTATAATGAATATGAGTACTTCGGAGCATATCAAAGAAGCGGCTAAAGTGATTTCGCAATATGCAGACATTATTGCCGTGAGGGCTTTTCCCAGTCTGGTTGACAAAGCAAAAGATGAATTGGAAATCATACTTAATAGCTTCAGAAGCTATGCAACGGTTCCCATAATCAATATGGAAAGTTCAACAGCACATCCTTTGCAAGCTTTAGCGGATGCTATGACCATTTCAGAATTATCAAAAAAGAAAACACAAAAAGTGGTGTTGTCTTGGGCGCCACATCCAAAGGCTCTACCACATGCTGTTGCCAATTCCTTTGTAACGATGATACAACAATTAGGTGTGAATTTTGAAATCACGCATCCTGAAGGTTACGAACTTAATCCTGAAATCACTAAAAATACTAGGATCAATTACAATCAAGAAGCCGCATTAAAAGATGCTGATTTTGTTTATGTAAAAAATTGGAGCAGTTATAAAGATTATGGAAAAGTTTTGATTGAAAACCCTAAATGGATGATGACCAAAGCCAAGTTGGGCAATGCTAAATTTATGCATTGTCTGCCTGTAAGACGAAATGTTGTGGTTGAAGATGCTGTTTTGGACAGTGAGCAATCTGTAGTTATCGAGCAGGCTAATAATAGAACGTTTGCCGCACAGGTGGTATTGAAACGGATATTAGAAAATTTATGATGAACGTCATGCTGAATTTATTTCAGCATCAAATAATAATGATAAAAATAATGAGAAGCTGAAACGAGTTCAGCTTGACGAAAGAGGAATATGAAAACACTAAAAATCATAAAAATCGGCGGAAACATTATTGATGATCAAAAAGCCTTATCCAACTTTTTGGAGCAATTCGCCCAATTAGAAGGCCCTAAAGTTTTGGTGCATGGTGGAGGCAAATTGGCTTCAAAATTAGCCAATCAGATGCGTGTTCCAGTACGAATGTACGAGGGCAGACGGATTACAGATTCAGACACTTTAGACATCATTACTATGGTTTACGCTGGAAAAATCAACAAGTCCATTGTTGCACAGTTACAAGCACATCACTGCAATGCCATCGGGTTTACAGGTGCAGACGGCAATACGATTGTTTCTAACAAAAGACCAACAATCCCTATTGATTTTGGTTTTGTTGGTGATATCAAAACCGTTGACACCAGTGCTTTAGAACTGCTATTAGTCAACCGTATAACCCCTGTTTTTTGTGCCATCACACATGATGAAAATGGGCAATTACTCAATACCAATGCCGATACCATCGCTTCAGAATTGGCCATTGGTTTTGCAAAGACATTCGAAACGGAGTTGTATTATTGTTTTGAAAAAAATGGGGTTTTAGAAAATGTCACCGATGACAATTCTGTTATTGAACGGATTAATACGGAAACTTACCAAACCCTCATTGAACAAAATATTATTGCTGATGGAATGTTACCTAAATTGACCAACTGTTTTAATGCCGTTAACCACAACGTAAGTAAAGTTTGTATCGGAAAACCTGATATGTTATTTGATTCAAAATCCATTTATACAACTATTCAAAAATGATAAAGACACTGACTACAGAAGCCATTGCTTTGTTAAAGCAACTCATAGAGACACCATCCTTCTCTTCGGAAGAAGCACAAACCGCTTTGCTTATCGAACAATGGTTTACAACGCATAATATCCCTTACCAACGACAAAAAAATAATATTTGGGCGACCAATAAGTACTTTAATAAAGACAAACAGACGCTACTTCTTAATTCGCATCACGATACGGTAAAGCCCAATAATGGCTATACTAAGGACCCGTTTAAGGCCATTGTTGAGGATGGTAAGCTATACGGTTTAGGCAGTAATGATGCTGGCGGTTGTTTGGTATCGCTCTTGGTGACATTTACCTATTTTTACAAAAAGAAAAATCTCGACTACAACTTAGTGATAGTAGCTTCGGCTGAGGAAGAAAGTAGTGGGCCAGATGGTCTAAATAGTATGCTATCGGTGATTCCAGAAATTGATGTGGCCATCGTGGGTGAACCTACCTTGATGGATTTAGCTATCGCCGAAAAAGGTTTGGTGGTCTTTGATGCTAAAGTCAAGGGCACAGCCAGTCATGCGGCACATCCCAATGCTGATAATGCGATTTACAATACCGTTGATGTGCTAAAATGGTTTCAAGAATTTAAGTTTGATAAAAAATCGCCCGTACTTGGTGATGTAAAAATGACGGTCACCCAAATCAATGCAGGCAAACAACATAATGCAGTACCCTCTGAAGTGGATTTAGTGATTGACGTCCGTGTTAATGATAAATATACCAATGCCGAGATTGCAGCCATACTCAAAAAGAAATCACCATGTTCAAGTATAGAACCGCGAAGTTTAAGGCTCAACTCCTCATCGATACCTGTGCATCATGATTTGGTAAAGGCAGGTATCGCGTTGGGTAGAGAGACTTATGGTTCTCCGACCTTATCCGATCAAGCGGCCTTGAGCTGTCCGTCGTTAAAACTAGGACCTGGTGACAGTAAGCGTTCTCATACGGCAGATGAATTTATTTATTTGTCCGAAATTAAGGAAGGCATTAAAATTTATATTGAATTGTTGGAGAAGGTGTTGTAGAAACAAGCTGTCACACTGAGCTTGTCGAAGTGCAGAGAGGAATGAAATTATTAAAAAAATAAGTAAATAAGAATTAGATTCCTGCCTTGCGCCACCGCTAAAGCTTTAGGCGACACGCGGTCGCAGGAATGACAAAAAGAGAAAGTCTAACTAAAAAAGAAAGCAGAGATTAGCTACGCTGAATCTTCGATTTCCTGCTTTAAAAAAATAAAACTATGAAACTCTGGGACAAAGGCTATTCAATCGATAAAAAAATAGAACAATTTACTGTTGGTAACGACAGAGAAATTGATTTACACATCGCCAAATATGACGTACAAGCATCCTTAGCACATGCCGTCATGTTAGAATCCATAGGCATTTTAACCTCTGAAGAACTAGCACAACTTAAATCGGGCTTAACGGCCATCTCAACATCTGTAGACAAAGAAGATTTTGTAATTGAAGACACTTTTGAAGATGTGCATTCTAAAATTGAATTTGAACTCACCAAAACCTTAGGCGAGGTCGGTAAAAAAATCCACACGGCACGATCGCGAAACGACCAGGTTTTAGTGGCTCTACAGCTTTACTATAAAGATAATTTGAAGCAAATCAACGATAAGGTTAAAGTGTTTTTTGAAACCCTTTTAAGCTTAGCCGAAACCCATAAGGGTCAATTATTACCTGGTTATACGCATCTACAAGTAGCCATGCCCTCATCCTTTGGTTTATGGTTTTCGGCGTATGCCGAGTTATTGATTGACGATGTCTTTCTACTTAATGCGGTGTTCAAAATTGTAGATCAAAATCCTTTGGGATCTGCGGCCGGTTATGGCAGTTCATTTCCTATTGATCGCGATATCACTACTGAAGAACTCGGTTTCTCTACTTTAAAATACAATGTTGTTGCGGCACAATTAAGTCGAGGCAAAAGTGAACGTTCTATAGCAAATGCCTTAGGTGGTTTGTGCAATACGATGGCCCGCTTTGCGATGGATATCTGTTTATATATGAGCCAAAATTTTGGGTTTATCGGTTTCCCTGACGAACTCACCACAGGAAGTAGCATAATGCCACACAAAAAGAATCCTGATGTGTTTGAATTGATTAGAGGTAAGTGTAATCAGATTCAAGCCTTACATACGGAGATGCTGCTTATTACCAATAATTTACCAAGTGGTTACCACCGTGATTTTCAGTTGTTAAAAGAAAACATGATCAATGCCTTGGAAGATGTGAAAGACATTCTCGATATTTTTAATTATGCCATTCAACAAATTAGCGTTAAGGATATTGATCTCAATGATGAGAAATACAAGTATCTCTTTACGGTAGACAGTATCAATAATCTCGTTGTTGATGGTCTATCGTTTAGAGAAGCCTACCAAACCATTGGTCATCAAGTTCAAAACAACACCTATCAACCAGACTTAGGAAAACAGCATACCCATATAGGAAGTATTGGTAATTTGTGTTTGGATGAAATAAGGGCTAAGTTTCCTTGAAAATGTAATAAATCCTATAGTCTATTACAAAAGACTTTTAAAAATAAAAGCTACAATACAAGCGCGTATTATAGCTTTTTTTTATGACCTAGCACTAGGCGTTTTGCATAGTATTTCTATTCAAAACGTATAGCTTTTTGAAAAAAGGGATACCTAATTTTATGCCCTAATGGAGTTGTTTTGGTTAACCAAAGGTTGCCCATACATTCAATTGGCTTATAAAACACACAACATATTAAATCCATCAACTCATGAAGCAAAACGTTTTAATCTCGTTCGGTACATTGTTACTATTTGTTTTTTGTACCATAGGCCACGCACAGCACCTTTCGGGTCCCGATCCGGTGGAGCTGGGTATTAACTATACCTATACCTTTAACGACGGCAACTCGAGGCCGGGGGGCGTCTGGGAGGTCACCGGGGGCATCGTCATGAGTACCAGCAGCTCTGGAACGGACTATTTTGCCATCGTACAGTGGAACGTACTGGGTTTGGGCGATGTGGCCTTTAAGGATCGTAATGATGTGGTATTGGACAATATGGCCGTGACGGTAAACCCACCGACGCCCGTGGTGGTAACGGCCCTTAACTACGTGCACAACATCACCCCGAGGACGGCCACCACGGACATCACTACACTGACCAACGGTGAGAAGATCGAGGCCATCAATTACTTTGACGGGCTGGGGCGGGCCAAGCAGTCGGTGGCCATCAGGGCCGGGGGCAACAGCGAGGACATCATTACCCCGATAGAGTACGATCCGTACGGTAGGATGGTCAGGGAGTACCTGCCCTACAGTGCAACGACAAACATCGGTAGCTACAGGTCCGATGCCCTGACCAAGGTGCTGGACCATTATGATGCCTCGGCCTACGACGATGACTTCCCCGGGATGACCACGGTGGACATCAACCCCTATTCGGAAAAGGAGTTCGATAATTCCCCCTTGAACAGGGTAATGAAACAGGCCGCACCGGGCAAGGACTGGAAACTTGGCAATGGCCATGAGATCGAGATGGACTATCTTACCAATACCTCAGCCACCGAGGTACGGCGCTATGACGTTGCCCTGTCAAAGAACACGACCAATGGAGTGGTGACCTATGTACCGACACTGAGCACCGGTGGCCACTATGCGGTGCACGAGCTTATCAAGACCGTCACCAGGGACGAGAACCATCCGGGGACCGCTACCAAGGACCATACCACCGAGGAGTTCAAGGACAAGCAGGGCTGGGTGGTATTGAAGCGTACCTACGACAACGGGGTGGCGCATGACACCTATTATGCCTATGACGACTTTGGCAACCTGAGCTTTGTGCTGCCCCCCAAGGCGGAGGCCCATGTGGACAAGCCCGATGCCACCGAACTCAGCGAACTGTGCTACCAGTATAAATATGATGAGCACAACCGATTGGTGGAAAAGAAGATCCCCGGCAAGGGCTGGGAGTATATCGTCTATAACATACTGGACCAACCGATATTGACCCGGGATGCCAACCTTGGGGCCCAGACCAGGTGGCTGTTTACCAAGTACGATGTGTTCGGTCGGGTGGCCTACACGGGCTATATCACCAGCGGCAGCACCAGAACGGCATTACAGAATGCCGCCAATGCTGTGACCACTACCCATGTGACCAAACTGGGCAATGCCTCCACATTGGCAGGGACGACCATTTACTACAGCAACAACGGTTACCCGACCACCAATATCTCGGAGATCTATACCATCAACTATTACGACAACTATACTTTTGACTTGGCCGGTGGTAGCTCCGATACGGCCTATGGGGTAACGCCCGAGACCAATGTAAAGGGCTTGGCCACGGGCAGTAAGGTCAGGGTGTTGGGTACCGACGACTGGATCACCACGGTGACCTATTATGACGATAAGTCAAGGCCCATCTACGTCTACTCAAATAACGATTACATAAAGACCACGGACAAGGTAAAGAGCGATCTTAGCTTTGATGGCACGGTCACCGAAACCACGGCGACCCATGCGAGAATTGGATATAATACGATCACGATCGTGGATAGGTTTACTTATGACCATACCAATAGGCTTTTGGACCACAGACAGAAGATCAACAGTGCTGCCCTGGATGAGGTCCTTGCCGCCAATACTTATGACGATCTGGGGCAGTTGACTAGTAAGGGCGTGGGCGGCAAGCAGAATACCACTAGGTTGCAACAGGTGGACTACGATTATAACGTGAGGGGCTGGTTAAGGACCATCAACGACCCGGCCAGTCTTGGCAGCGACCTCTTTGGCTTTAAGATCAACTACAATACGCAGGACCACGGGGGTACCCTGCTCTACAACGGCAACATTGCCGAGACCGCATGGAAGACCGCAAGCGACAATCTACTGAGACGGTACCGTTACGAGTACGATGCGCTCAACAGGTTTACCGCAGGGGTCTTTAACACCGGTAGCGGTAACCAGCCCAACAGGTATTCCGTGTCCAATATTGACTATGATAAAAACGGGAACATTACCGCTCTGCAGAGAAACGGGCACGAAAACGCCGCAGCGACGGCCTTTGGGGATATGGACAATCTGGTCTACACTTACGAGACCAAGAGCAACCGCTTAAAGAAGGTCTTGGACAACGGGGAGGACAACTTTGGCTTTAAAGATGGGGCTAACCTAACCACGGAGTACACCTATGATGCCAACGGCAATATGCTGACGGATCTCAACAAGGGCATTTCGTCGAATATTTTGTACAACCACCTCGATTTGCCGACCCAAGTGACACTTTCCGGGGGGAATATTCAGTATATTTACGACGCCACAGGGGTAAAACAAAAAAAGATCGTGAGTACGGGAACAACAACAGACTATGCGGGGAACTTTATCTATGAGAACGGGACGCTAAAAATGTTCTCGTATCCCGACGGCTATGCGGAGCCGCCTGCCGGAAACGCAAAACGGGGTTCGGAATACAAGTATGCCTATCAATACAAGGATCATTTGGGAAATATAAGATTGACATACTCGGATAGCGATAAGAGCGGTAGTATTGACAGTAGTACCGAAATCATCGAGGAGAACAACTATTATCCTTTTGGGTTACAGCATAAGGGGTATAATGACGTGGTGTCTGCGAATGTGAATAGTGTGGCGCAGAAGTTTAAATATAATGGGAAAGAACTTCAAGATGATGACGTTAACGGAAATAGTTTAGATTGGCATGATTATGGTGCTAGGAACTATGATGCAAGTTTAGGTAGGTGGATGAATTTGGATCCTATGAGTGAGTTTTATTATTATTCGTCAACTTTTACTTATGCAGCTAATAACCCTCTTTCGTATATTGATCCCAATGGAATGTGGGTCGTCAATATTACAGGTGGATATGATACAAATGGAAACTATATTTATTCATTAAATTTTACAGCTGAGGGGGGTGATGACTTAAGTTCTTTAAGTACTCAACTAGGAATTAGTGTCAAGGATATTCTATATGCTCATCCTGAATTAAGAAATTTAGCTATAAGTGAGGGTACATCTTTAGGTTTGGGGCAATTGGAGGAAGTATCAGTTATAAACACTGCAATGAATACCGTTGCACAGAAGCAAGATGATTGGAATTGTGCTAACTTTGCAGGTGGTAGTAATTGTTCAGATACAAGAGACCAATATAATACAGGTGAGAACCATAATAATATTGAAGATTTAGCTGATGACCTTAAAACCGATTATGATTCTGTTACCGAAAGTGAAACTAAAATAGGGGCTATTATTCATTTTAGAATAGACAAATCCGACAGTAGAGCTATGCCAAGTGCGAGAAATGAGGCAAAGAAGACTTTTATACAACAAATGAGACAAAATGGCCTTTCGGATGCTCAAATTGTCGGTGCATTAAAGGACCCTAAAGTTCAAACAGATATCGAAAATTATGCCTTAGCAATACTCACTAATGAAAGACATTTTGCTGTAGTTATATTAAAAACAAAAGATGGAAAAAGTGTTCAAAATATTCTCCAGAAATCAGGAACTAAACATTTTAATTTCGACAAGGTAGATACAATGGAAGATACAAGCGGAATAATTCCGTATAAACCTTCACCGGTTAAAGGAACCAAAAACCCATATTATAATAGAAAAAACTAATTATGAGAAAATTAAAGAATCTGATTTTTTTATTGTTGATTACAATCTTTGTTATTAATTGTAAAAGCAATATGACTTTTGACTCTAATGGTGAGTATATTTGTTCATTTGATGGTAATCAAAATGATATAACGAATTTTTTAGACTCCGTAAATGAAAACAAAAAAGTATATGTCGAAAAGACAGAAAATATGTTTTTGTTTTTCAATGATAGTACGTCTGTAAAAACATACTTTTTCGATTCTAAAAATAGTATTATTCATACCCCTCGCAGCGAAGTAATTTCTGCGCGTTTGAAAAGTGATAGGAGATATAAAGCTATCCTTATGGATTCTTCAATTAATAGTTATAAAATAAAAGTATTTTCGGATAACAAAATCTATACTAATATGGAAGGTAGCATTATTATTGATATGACTAAAAGCGGTAATGGCACAGAACAGTTGACGGATTAATCTTTAAACTTAAATAATTGTAAAACAATAAATTAAAATATAATTTTAGTAACAAAAGGATGGACATAACGTCTGTCCTTTTTTCTTTTAAGGTGTTGGGTAATAGGGATAATTTAGTAAACTAGTTAATGGAAATCAACAGGCGGTAATATTGAGTATATTTACGATGCCACAGGTGTAAAACAAAAGAAGATCGTGAGTACGGGAACCACAACGGACTATGCGGGTAAGATTATCTACGAGAATAATGTCTTTAAGATGTTGTCTAACCCCGAGGGTTATCTGGAGCCGCCAGCCCCAAGTTCCAAAACGGGAGCCCCTACTTATGTCTATCAATACAAGGACCATCTGGGGAATATTAGATTGAATTATTTTGATAATGATGGGACTTTAGAAATCATCGAGGAGCATAACTACTATCCCTTTGGTTTGAAGCATAGAGGGTATAATGACGTGGTTTCTGCTAATGTGAATTCGCAAGCTTCAAAATATAAGTATCAGGGACAAGAGTTTGAAGATGAGCTTGGAAAAGATACTTATGCTTACCAATGGAGAGATTACGACCCTGCTTTGGGCAGATTTGGAAAGATAGATAGGTTTGCAGAAAAATATGAAAGTCATTCATCTTATGCGTTTACTATAAACAATCCTATAAAATATAGAGAAATAGCTGGTGATAGTATAAGTGTAACACGAGTTGCCATTTATGATAATGCCAACAACACTAATTACCAACAACAATTAGTAAACGATTGGCAACAGCAAACAGGACTAACCTTAAATGTTGATGCCAATACCGGTGTAATGACCTATGCGACAGACGCTAATGGTGACCCTATTATATCAACTACTATTGATGCAAACGGTAATGCTATTGAAAATGGTAGTGCATCTGCAAGAGCAGATTTAATTAGTTATATTGATGGAAACGGTGTTACCGATATTGGTATAACACCTAATGATTCTGCGACACCTCACGGCGGAAATGAAATATGGTTGGGAGATAGTCAAATAACCAGTTTTATTAATGGAACACCTGCTGAATTAAATGATAGGACTTTAGGCGTAGGAATGACTGCTTTCCATGAGTTTAGACATACAGCTGCTGGTGGTTCACATATTGATCCAATTAGACCTGGAAGTACAGATACAGGACCTGTAGTTGATAGAGTTAATGTTTATAGACAAGAGCTTGACAATAATCCAGCTAATGCAGGTGCAAGACCATATGGACAAAGGACAAGTTATCAAGCTACAAATAGAGCAAGAGCATTTGGCCCACCAGGAGTTAATCGAGGTGCAGTACCAGGTAATTCATCTCTTAGATTTAGATATCATACCACTAATAGGCGTGGCAGAATAGTTAGAAGATCAACAAATATTAGATTTTAAATATGAAAAATGTAATCACACTGTGCTATTTGATTTTGCCGTTTGTGATATCGGAGCAAATGGTACAATACAAAGACGCCCTTGAAATAATCATCAATTCCAATGAGTATAGTTCTTATACGAGTAATCCTAGGAAATATCATGTTTCTGATGAATTGATAGTTTTTTCTAAAATGGGTAAAATGTTTAAGGAACAACTCTCAGAAAATGATATTGAGCTATCAGACTATGATATTGTCAATAATGATAAAAAGAAGAATACAATAGATAAGACGCTCCTGGATTTGAATAAAAAAAAGTGTGCCAAACTTAAAATATACTTTACTGAAGAACAGGGCGGAATATTTTTTGCTGAATTAATAAAAGAGAAAAAGCGGAATGTAAATTATGACAATAGAACGCATTTCGGTATCAGTTATATGTATATGTTTAAAAATAATCAAGGAAAGATTAAATTATTGAAAGTTCAGAAAATAAATTATAACTAAGCTAGGTAATGTAGGGTAGAGTTTCAAAATGGCACTTTTGTGGATTGACAGTTTTTAGTTATTGAAAATCAAATTTTTATAAACAGAGCAGGTTTGCATCTGTGAACCTGTTCTTGTTCTTTGACATATACAAACTTCTGTTAAACCTTATAAAATAAGGCATGGTTAACTTATGATGTTTCAAATTGGCGCTTGGTTATCATTTCGATGCGACAGGTGTTAAACAGAAAAAGATAGTGGCAGGTACGACAACAGAATATGCAGGCAACTTTATCTACGAGAACAACGTACTAAAGCTATTTTCGCATCCAGAGGGCTCGGTGGAACCGCCATCATCAAGTGCACAAAAACATCCACCTTAAAAATATGTGTATCAATATAAGGACCATTTGGGAAATATAAGATTGACCTATGCCGACTCCGACCAAAATGGTGACATAGATGCCAGTTCAGAAATCATCGAGAAAAATAACTACTATCCTTTTGGCCTGAAGCATAAGGGATATAATGACGTGGTGAGTGCGAATGTGAACTCAGTAGCGAGCAGGTTAAAGACTTATCAAGGACAGGAATTAAACGACGAGTTGGGCTTAAATTGGATATCATTTAGATATAGAAATTACGATGCGGCAATTGGTAGATTTTTGACAATTGATCCTTTAGCTGAGGATTTTACTTATAATTCAACATATGCATTTCAAGAGAATAAACTTGGAATGGGTACTGAACTTGAAGGAGCAGAATTAATAGAGCATTGAGTACCGCTGTATTTAATGCAAAAATATCAAGATTGGCAATCTAAAAATTCAGGTTCCCAAAGCAAATTGCATAAAGCTATAGGAAATAGAATTGAAGCACATAGAACAGGTCAAGAAAAGAGTAATGTTTCTGTTGGAAATATTAATGTTAACAAAATTCAGGATGCACATGTAATGTCAGAATCAATTAATGAAATAGGTTCTAATACAATTGATACAGGAAAAGAAATAGCGAGGGACGCTGCAGAAAATCTCGAAACGACAGGTGATTACATAACATATTTTGGTGTAGTCACTGGCCAACCAGAAATAATTGGAGCAGGAGAATTAATTAGTGGGATTGGAACAGGTATAAATATAACCCTTGACCTTACGGAAGGAAAAAGTTTCGGTAATATTGTAATTGAAAATGGGTCACAAATGGTATTTGGCAAATTGTCTGATAAGGCAATGGAGCAACTAACAAAAGACGGTAGCGGGGGTGATGTCATCAATTCTGTCATTAAAGGAGTTGAAATATCACTTTCTGAAATTACAGATCATTTAATAAAAGAGATACAAAAAAAGTATTCAAGTGATGATAGCAGTACAGGTTCTGAAACTACTGTCGAAGATTAAAATAAATATAAAATGGATTGGCTCAATATAATATTCGGTTTTAGTTTAATTTCTATTGGCTTGGTTTGGCTAGAATATGAACTAAAAAGAAGAAAAAGGTTAAAGAGGGAGGATAAAAAGTTTATTTTAGCCACTCAACCTAGATATTTTCTTGGGATATTCATTTTAATTGTATCTGGTATAACAATAATTTTTAGAGCGCTATGAAAAATATAATATTCATTTTCCTGAGCATGTTTTGCGTAAGTTCTTTCGGGCAAAAGTTATCTTGCGAAGATTTTAAGGAAGGAAGTTTTACAGCCACCATTTCTGAGCCAGTAGAGTTAAATTATAAAATTATGCGTGAAGGTAATAAACAAATAGAAACTATTTAAGAGCTGCCCGAAGAACTTAAGAATGCTGGGTATCCGAATGAACCTCAATACGCAATAATTAGCTGGATTGACGATTGCAATTACGTGGTCAAATATGACGACTCTAAAGCTGAATTATCCGAAACACAAAAAATGATAAACTCACTTGGTGGAATTCTGGTTGAGCTAATAAAGATTAAAAAAAATGTTTCTATTACAAATCTACTTTGAAGTTTGAAGAAATTGAACAAGTGATGGAAGCTAAACTATGTAAAGAATAGCTAATAAGCTGATCAGATAGTGCGGATTTACAATTCGCACTTACATAAACTCAAATACTCACAAAAGGATAGACATAACGTCTGTCCTTTTTTTGGTGTAAAGGTTGGTGATTGTTTTGAATAGATAGATGTAATGTAATTATTAACAATTAAATATGTGAACATCAGACTAAAACACACATTAAAAAACACATTACAATCAGTTTTTTTTAAAAAGGGATAGTAGAGAAGTATTATTCTTTAAGTACGATAAAATTCCCAAAAGTGAAGATATGATTCCTATGACTGTCCAAACGTCCATTATTCAAATATAACGATAATATTAGCACAATAAGTATAAGTAGCGGTATTTTGGATTTGCAAAGTTTTCTTCAAAGAGTAAATAGATTATATAGACTTAGTCCTGATAATTTCGGAGAACTTGGGATTTTAGGTCTATGATTTATGGTTGTTCATACTTGGCGATTAGTGATTGAGTCCCCCCGCTAGCGCTCGTCTGTGACGAGTGACGGTAACAATAAGATACAAAAGCTTTTACAGAATGTAGAAGCTTTTGTAATTTTAAGCGATGAGTAGAAAAATTAAATTGCCTTAATTGCAGACATTTGTCACCAATGAAATAGATTGGAAATACTCTAGCATTAGGAACTTCCAAAACGACCATGCAATATTAGAAATTGATGATGTCGGTTTTATGGCTTAGTCGATTTGCACACTCGTTGCAAACGAGCGCCAGCAAGGGGGTAATAATTATAGTTTATGGGAGAAAAGTATAAATTTGATAAAAAAGCAAACTGGAAGTACTTGTACAAAAGTCTCTTGATTACTTTTCTAGCGCATATTTTGACAGCTTTTTTGATTTTGATTTACAATAGTAAAACAGAGAGTGCTTCGGTATTATCAATAGTTTTCATAGCCGTTATATCAGCATGGATCTTATTCTTTGCAACACCTCTTATAATATTATATTTTAACCATCGGCAAAAAAGCAAATCTGTTAATTTTAAAGTTAATAATGATAAAAGTTATATCTACAAGACGAAGTCAGAGTTAATTAAGTTTAATAATGATAACATAGAAAAAATAGAACTTAATTTATCCCCGCCTAAGTACGATAAGAGAATTGATTTTTTGTATTTTGGAATGTATCATTTTACGAGAATATATACACATGAAGATAGAGTAATAGACTTATCTTGTCTTGTTTTTGATAAAACAGAAGAAGTTTTTCCTAAAGAATTAATAAGGAAAAGAAAGAAGATTTTTCCACTATTGTAGCTTAAAAATTAAACCGGTAATGGCACAGAATAGTTGATGGATTATTTTTTAAACTTAAACAATTGTAAAACAATAACCCTTCGACAAGCTCAGGGCAAGATTAAAATACAAATTGAGTTGTAAAAGGATGGACATAACGTCTGTCCTTTTTATTGATAGGCATTGGATATTTGGTAATAGGTTTTGGGTGTTTGCAGGACTATCAGAAATAACGCAAGACTCACGTTTTTGGTTCTTTTTGGGCATAAATAGCTTTAACAAAAAAGCACCCTCTCAGGTGCTTCTTAAATCTACTAGAATTGATAGCCCTAACCCTAATCACAAAAACTAGTAGTGGTTGAGTTGGTTATTTTATACACGTGGCAGATCACTATCGTCTTTTAATGGTAAATGTGATTCGCCCATTAAATAGGCATCCACATGATGTGCGGCCTGGCGCCCTTCGGAAATAGCCCAAACAATCAACGATTGTCCGCGGCGCATATCACCAGCCACAAAAACACCCGGTACATTGGTCGCATAGTCTTTGGTGGTGGCTTGGATGTTGGTTCTAAAATCCATTTCCAATCCAAATTGCTCCGCTAAGGTTTTTTCAGAGCCTGTAAAACCTAAGGCCAGTAAGGCTAAATCACATTCCCATTCTTTCTCAGTACCTGCAATCTCTTTCAATTGTGGACGCTCGCCTTCTTTAAATAACCATTCGACCTCAACGGTTTTTAAACCTTTAAGGTTCCCTTTGCCATCGCCTAAAAATTCCTTAGTGGAAATACTAAAGAAACGCTCCACACCTTCCTTATGCGACGAACTCGTTCGTAACTTCATCGGCCAATAGGGCCAAGGTTGATGTGCTGGTCGGCCTTCAGTAGGTCGGTCTAAAATTTCAAAATTGGTCACCGATTTAGCGCCATGACGATTAGAAGTCCCGATACAATCACTGCCGGTATCACCACCACCAATGACAATAACATGCTTATCTTCTGCTGAAATGACGGCTTCAAAATCCACCAGGCCATCGACGTATTGGTTATTCAATTTTAAGAAATCCATGGCTTGGGTCACACCTTTTAAGTCCGAACCGGGAATGGGGATACTCCGTCTTACCGTAGCACCACCACAGAGTACAACAGCATCAAAATCGGCTTTCAATTGATTGGCATCCACATTAGCTCCGACATGCGCATTGGTTTTAAAGGTGATGCCTTCTTCTTCCAATACTTTAAGTCGTCTATCAATCACATGCTTTTCCATTTTAAAATCCGGAATACCATAGCGCAATAAGCCACCGACTTTGGCGTCACGCTCAAACACAGTCACACTATGCCCTGCCCTATTGAGTTGTTGCGCTGCCGCTAATCCTGCTGGCCCTGAACCTACAACCGCAACAGATTTCCCTGTTCTTACCTTTGGAGGTTGGGCTGTAATCCAACCCTCTTCAAAAGCGGTCTCCACAATATTCTTCTCAATGTTCTCAATGGTTACAGGATCTTCATTAATACCTAACACACAAGCTTCCTCGCAAGGTGCTGGACACAAACGTCCTGTAAACTCTGGAAAATTATTGGTTTTATGTAAAATCTCTGCGGCTTCCTTCCATTTGCCTTTATAGACCTTATCGTTAAAATCGGGTATTAAATTCCCAAGCGGACAACCGCTATGGCAAAACGGAATACCACAGTCCATACAGCGTGCGCCTTGGTCTTTAAGCTTGTCTTCCTCTAGCGGAATGGTAAACTCTTTATAATTCTTAATGCGCTTTTTTGGCGCTATATACTGTTCGTTCTGTCGCTCAAATTCTAAAAATCCTGTTATCTTTCCCATGACTTAAGCTATTTCTAATTGTTCTTGTTCTAATCGTAATAAGGCCTGTCGGTATTCTTCCGGCAGTACTTTTTTAAACTTTGGAAGGTAGTTTTTCCAATCATCCAAAAGTCGTCTTGCTAATGGGCTTCTCGTTGCGATAAAATGATTTTCAACCAGCTGTTCCAATTGCACCTGATCTTCAACATGGTCTACTGGATCAATATTTAGTTCGGCCGAATTACATAAGGATTCAAAGGTGTTATCTACATCTAACACATAGGCAATACCACCACTCATACCTGCACCAAAATTACGACCTACGGATCCTAAAATCACGGCTACCCCACCTGTCATATACTCACAACCATGGTCCCCAATACCTTCAACAACGGCTTTGGCCCCAGAGTTTCTTACGCAAAAACGCTCCCCTGCTTTACCGTTAATATAAACTTCACCACTTGTGGCACCATAAAGGGTTACATTACCCGTAATGATATTATTTTCGGGTACAATGGTGCTCTCAACAGGGACTTTAATAATCAGCTTTCCACCGGATAGGCCTTTCCCCAAATAATCGTTGGTATTGCCATGAACGGTCATACGCACTCCTTTAGTGGTAAAGGCTCCAAAGCTTTGGCCTGCCGAACCCTTAAAATCGATGTTAATGGTATCTTCTGGTAAACCTTTGGCACCATAAATTTTTGAAATTTCATTGCTCACTATGGCTCCAACTGCCCTATCCATATTGGTAATGGGCAAATCTAAATGGGTGCGTTGTCTTCTAAAGAGTGCTTGGTGCGCTTGACTTATAATTTGAAAATCCAAATGAGTTTCTAAATGGTGGGCTTGGTTTTCGGTATTATAGAGTTTAACATCCTCTGCAACCTCAACTTTATGAAGAATAGGTGTTAAATCAATACCAGAGGCTTTATAATGTTCAATAGCTTTGTTACGATTGAGTTTATGTACCTGACCTACCATTTCATTAACCGTTCTAAAGCCAAGTTTGGCCATAATCTCGCGTAATTCTTGAGCAACGAAATACATATAATTTACGACATGCTCTGGTTTCCCTTTGAATTTCTTTCGCAGTTCTGGATTTTGGGTAGCGATACCTACAGGGCAGGTATTTAAGTGGCATACGCGCATCATAATACATCCTGAAGCGACCAAAGGCGCTGTGGCAAATCCAAACTCCTCTGCGCCCAATAAACAAGCAATGGCGACATCGCGACCAGTTTTTAATTGGCCATCACATTCTAAAACCACACGATTACGTAAATCGTTCATCACCAAGGTTTGTTGAGCTTCTGCTATACCTAGTTCCCAAGGTAAGCCTGCATGGCGCAGAGAAGTTAATGGAGATGCTCCTGTTCCGCCGTCAAAACCTGAAATCAGAATCACATCGGCTTTGGCTTTGGCCACACCCGCGGCCACAGTTCCGACGCCAACTTCAGAGACCAATTTTACGTTGATTCGCGCCTCTCTATTCGCAGATTTTGCATCGTATATCAGTTGGGATAAATCCTCAATGGAATAAATATCGTGATGTGGTGGTGGTGAAATCAAACCGACATAAGGGGTTGAATTTCGTGTTTTGGCAATTTCGCGATTAACTTTAGGGCCTGGCAATTGCCCACCTTCACCTGGCTTCGCCCCTTGTGCTATTTTGATCTGAATCTCATTGGCATTCGTTAAATAGTTGGATGTGACGCCAAATCGACCAGAAGCGATTTGCTTAATGGCTGAGTTTCGCCAATCCCCTTGCGAACTTTTGTAAAAACGTTCTTGATCTTCACCTCCTTCACCCGAATTGGATTTCCCACCAATTCTATTCATGGCTACAGCTAAATTTTCATGCGCTTCCTTACTAATGGAACCGTAAGACATGGCCCCTGTTTTAAAACGTTTAACGATTTCGGTCCAAGACTCGACTTCTTCAAGTGGAATGGGGTCAAACTGATCAAATTCAAATAAGCCTCTAATGGTCATTAGATGCTTGGATTGGTCGTTCACCAATTTAGAGTATTCCTTATAAGTCGTGGCTTTATTGGTTCTAACCGCTTCTTGTAATTTAGCCACTGTCAACGGATTGAACATGTGTTTTTCCTGTCCACGTCGCCATCTATAATCACCACCAATTTCAATATCCACAGTGGTATCGTTTACCTGAAAGGCCCTTCTATGGCGTTTTACAATTTCCTGCTCAATCTCCCGTAAACCAATACCTTGTATACGCGTTGGTGTATTGGGAAAGTATTTGTCGACCGTAGCGGTATTGATACCAATACATTCAAATAATTGTGATGCGCGGTAAGAATTTAAGGTTGAAATTCCAATCTTATTCATCACCTTTAAAATCCCTTTACCAATAGCCTTATTATAATTTTTAATGGCTGTGAGATATTCTAAATCGGTAACATCATTGGTATTAATCTGCTCTTGAACAATCTCATTGACGATATACGGATTAACGGCACTGGCTCCAAAACCAAAGAGTAAGGCAAAATGATGGACTTCACGAGGTTCGGCAGATTCGATAATTAAACTAACCCGAGAGCGCTTGCCTAGTTTGTGCAATGCATGATTCACATAAGAACATGCCAATAATGCCGGAATTGGCGCATGGTTTTCGTCCACATAGCGATCGGAAAGGATAATAATATTAGTACCTTGATCCACGGCTTTTGAAGCTTTAGTCACTAAGTTATCAAGAGCGACTTCCAATTCATTCAAACCTCTATTGACCTCATACAACATTGAAATCGAGGTGACCTTAAAATCCGGATTGGAATCGTAATTTCTGATTTTATCCAAATCGTGCTTTGAAATCACTGGATTTTGGATTTTCAGTTTCTTGCAATGTTCAGCATTGATAGCGAATAGATTGACATCACTGCCCAATGTTAAGCTGATGTCCGTAATCAACTCTTCTCGAATTCCATCCAATGGCGGATTGGTCACCTGAGCAAACAGCTGCTTAAAGTAGTTATAGACCAATTGTGGTCGCTCCGATAACACCGCTATTGGCGTATCGCTTCCCATAGATCCAATCGGTTCTTTTCCCAATTGTGCCATGGGTCTTATAATGGTATTTAAGTCTTCTTGGGTATAACCAAAAACAATTTCGCGCTTCTTCAGAGCGATCTCATCATATAAAATAGGCCCTTTTTTGGCTGAAATATCTTTAAGGTGAATTAAATTTTCATCGAGCCATTGTCGATACGGATATTTGGAGGCAATCTTTTCCTTTATTTCTTCATCATTGACGATTCGGCCTTCATTCATATCTACCAAAAACATCTTCCCAGGCTCTAGGCGTCCGTGATACTCTACGTTTTCGGGCTTAATATCCACAACACCCGTCTCTGAAGACATAATGACATTTCCGCTTTTAGTCACCGTGTATCGTGAAGGACGTAATCCGTTTCGATCTAAAACGGCACCTATATAATTACCATCGGTAAATGGAATAGATGCAGGACCATCCCAAGGTTCCATAACACAGGAGTTGTATTCATAGAAGGCGCGTTTAGCATCTGACATATTTGGATTTTTCTCCCAAGCTTCTGGCACCAACATCATCATGGCTTCTGGCAAGGAACGACCTGTCATTAGCAGTAGTTCCACTACCATATCTAAGGTTGCTGAATCGGATTTTCCTTTTAAAACCGTTGGCAAAATTCTTTTAATATCATCACCAAAGGCATCGCTCTCCATAATTTCCTCTCGCGAAAACATTCTAGACACATTTCCCCTTAATGTATTAATCTCACCATTATGACATATGTATCTAAAGGGCTGTGCCAAATCCCATGTTGGAAATGTATTGGTTGAAAAGCGCTGATGCACCAAGGCCAATCGGGTATCTAATGCCGAGTTGAATAAATCTAAATAATATTCGTTGATATGCTCGGGTTTTAGAAGTCCTTTAAATATGATGACTTTTGTAGAAAGGCTTGGCAAGTAAAAAAACTGGGATTCCGATAATCTTGAATTATATATGGTATGCTCTGTTATTTTCCGTGCCGCGAATAGTTTTAGGTTAAACTCCCTATCCGATTGCTCGCCATTAGACTTGCCAATAAATATTTGTTTTACAAAAGGTTCTGTTGTTTTAGCGATGTCTCCTAAAATTGCACTATTGACCGGCACGTCTCTCCAACCGATGAGTTGCAATCCTTGATTTTTGATCTCGGTCTCAAAAACATCGATGCAGTATTGGCGCTGGTTTTCTTTTCTTGGTAAAAACACATTACTCACGGCATACTGACCAGCCTCCGGCAACTCAAATTCGCAAAATATCTTGAAAAAGTTATGTGGGATATCAATTAAAATACCAGCACCATCTCCTGTAACACCATCGGCACTTACCGCGCCGCGATGCTCTAATTTCACTAAAATCTCGAGCGCTTTATGAATAATATCATTAGAACGTTTTCCGGTTAGACTACAAATAAATCCTGCACCACAATTGTCATGTTCAAATTCTGGTAAATAAAGACCTTGTTTCTTCAGCATAATTCCTAAAATTTTGAGGGTTTTTCAATCCTTATTATATCACTAATATATACTCAAGAATTCTATTTGAAAAAAAGCCAAATCACTTTTTCCAAATCGATAATTATGCTCGTTTTTACTGAAAAATCTTCAATAATAGAGCTATAAATTGATAAAAATCCAATAAAAATATTTTTACCAAAAACTATTAATTATTACGAAAACGTTTGCGAAAAATACATTTGAATGAAAATAATTCAATTTAATGGTTAAAATTCTGACAATTATTGAATTTCTTGATTATTAATTTTATAAAAAACAGCTTAAAAATAATTTAACCCTAAATTTTAAAGGGTATAAAATAAGATATTCATAAAAATTACATTTGTACCCCTATTTTTTTAGGGGTATTAGATAAAATAAAATAGTTTTGGCTACTAACTAACTTTTAAACATGCAGAATTATGAAAAGAATTTCTACGCTATTAATGTTCTTTTTGGCTTTTAGTTTATTTGCCCAAGAAGAAGAAAAAGAAGAAAAAAAGTCATTTAGTTTTAGTGGTAGCATTGATGCCTATTATAGAGCCAATTTTACTGCACCAAATGACGAAAATGCCATTGCGCCAGGATCATCATTTGCCAACCTTCCTGGTTTTGCGCTAGGTATGGCTAATCTCATCGCCTCATATGAAGGTGAGAAAATTGGATTTGTTGCAGACTTAGTATTTGGACCAAGAGGTACGGATGCCATATTTGCATCACCTATGTACGGCACAATTCAAATTGATGATGACGGTGATGCCTCTATTTCAGGCACTGGTAACATCGTAAATCAACTCTATGCCTACTGGAATGTGAGCGAAAGCGTCACTTTAACCTTTGGTAACTTTAATACCTTCTTAGGTTATGAGGTGATTTCGCCGGTTCCCAACTTTAACTATAGTACGTCTTATCTGTTTTCCTATGGGCCTTTTAGTCATACGGGGTTAAAAGCGGATTTTGCAGTTTCTGAAGACTTTAGCATTATGGTTGGTGTATTCAACAACACAGACCTTACCGAGTTTAATCCAACAGGAGATTATGCCGCTGGAGCACAATTGGGCTATAAAGACCAGTACTTAAATGTGTTGTACGACCCTAATTTCTTTGAAATCGACTATACAGGAGGTTTTAATATAACTGACGAGTTTTTCTTAGGAATCAATGCGGCTTATCTAAGCTTAGAAGATGATGCGGGAGGATTTATGGGTGCTGCTTTATACCCACAATACACTGTTTCCGAGACTTTTGCTATTGGTTTTAGAGGAGAATACTTTGCTGAAGACGAAAATTTTGGTGCCATAGGAACAGGCGTAGCGGATTCTAGTGTATTCGCCGCCACTTTAACGGGCAACATCACCATAGAAGAGGACTTAATCATTAAACCTGAAATCAGATTTGACAGTGCTTCTGACGACGCCTTTATAGACAATGATTTAGCAGCCACAAAGAGCCTTGGGTCCTTTTTATTAGCTGCTATCTATAAGTTTTAATTAAAAACTAACTAATAAAATATAACTATTATGACTGATAACTTTTTAACTATTTTACCGAATCTTATCGCTTTGCAAGATACCGTTCCTGCAACCACTAAAGATATTGAGGATGCTATATCGGCGATAAACGGAGATTTAGGAATGCTATGGATGTTGCTATCTGGTATTTTAGTGTTCTTTATGCAGGCAGGATTTACCCTTGTAGAATCGGGTATGACGCGTTCTAAGAACGCGGTTAACATTGCCATGAAAAACTTACTGGATATCTGTGTAGGCTCACTGACCTACTGGATTATTGGTTACTCATTAATGTATGGTGACTCGTCTAACGGATGGTTCTTTTGGAGTGGTTTATTCCAGGGTGAAGGTGCCGACTTATTCTTTCAAACGATGTTTGCCGCCACAGCTGCAACTATAGTTTCGGGAGCTATTGCTGGTAGAACGAAGTACTCGACTTACGTCATATTCTCCGTAGTGATGACAGCATTGATATACCCTATTGCTGGTGGATGGGAATGGAATGGCGGTTGGTTAAACAACACGGACGGTATTATGCCAGCAGAATTCATTGATTTCGCCGGATCTTCAATTGTTCACTCCGTCGGTGGTTGGGCTGCATTAGTTGCTGCTGTATTAGTGGGTCCACGTATTGGAAAATTTGTTGATGGAAAAGTTTTACCTATTCCTGGTCATAACCAAATCTTAGCGACACTTGGTGTATTTATACTTTGGTTAGGGTGGTTTGGATTTAATGGTGGTTCTCAATTAGCTTGGGGTGGAGCCGACGCCATTGGTGCCTCTAATGTAGTACTAGTAACAAATTTAGCCGCTGCAGCCGGTGGTTTAGGAGCTTTAATCACGACTTGGATATGGTATGGAAAACCGCACCTAGCACAAACCTTGAATGGAGTTTTAGCAGGTTTAGTGAGTATCACCGCTGGTTGTGGTAATATGACCTATGGTGGTGGTGCCTTAGCCGGACTAATTGGCGGTATCCTAGTAGTGTTCTCCATTGAATTCATTGAAAAGAAACTTAAGATTGACGACGCTATTGGAGCAGCTTCTGTACATGGCGTAGTTGGCGTCTGGGGAACTCTTGTCATAGGGCTTTGGGGCGTAGATGGCGAGACTGGCATTGGTTTATTTAATGGTGGCGGTGCTGCTCAGCTTGGAGCACAATTTATTGGTGCCTTAGCTTATGCTGTATGGGCAGTCGGATTATCTTGGATTATACTATTCACATTAAAGAAAACGCTTGGACTACGTGTAAGTAAAGAAGTAGAAGAGAGAGGATTAGACCTTTCTGAACATGGTACTCTTGCTTATCCAGGAAAACGTAACAGAGGAGAAGGAGGAGGATTAGCAGAAGAAGATTAGACCAAAACATGGATTCTCCATGCACTTAATCTATAAATTTTAATTGTTAAACAAAAACCTTCTTAGCTACTAGTTAGTTAGGAAGGTTTTATTTATTGAAGCAAGGTGCACATTAAATAATAACGGAACTAAAAGTTTTAAAATTGATGCTGTAAAAATTTAGTTTTAGTTAGAAAAAAACCTCTGAAGACTGTCTTCAGAGGTTTTGTATTTTACAAATTATGAATAACTTAAGCTGAATTACGACTAGCATTAATATTTCCAAATAATGATCTGGTTACCATATTGGCAAAAACTTTCATTTGCTCATCATCAGCCTTAACCCCAGATTTTTCTAAATCTTGAATCTTTTTTAAAGCATATTGCTGTATAGTTAACAAGGGTAATACTATAGATTCCCTAACGGCAATAGACGCCTTACCAGCAGGTTCCTCCTGCATTAATTCGTTATATCCTGTTAACTTTAAGATCAAGCGCTTTGTGGTTTCATACTCATTATAAATAAGTGTCCAAAATTCGCCATACTCAGCATCTTCTGCCATATACCTCGTTAAATCAAAAAAGGATTTTGACAAGGACATCATACTATTTCCAATTAATGTTTTAAAGAAACTAGAGGTTTTATACAAGGTTTGTACTTTTTCGAACTGCCCCGTATCCTCATAATGTTTCAGCGCTGTTCCTACACCAAAAAAGCCGGGCACATTTTGTTTCAACTGGCTCCAAGAGCCCACAAAAGGTATAGCTCTTAAATCTGAAAAAATAAGGCCTTCGGACTTACCTCTTTTAGATGGTCGACTTCCTATATTTGTCTTAGCATAGTATTTCAATGTACTCATATGCTCCAAATAGGAAATGAATTTTGGATGCGCTTTAAAATCTGAATAGGCTTTATAGCTGCGCTCCGACAAATCATCCATAACTGCCCTATTCTCAGGAAGCATTTTTAAATCATTTTCACTAATACTGTTTTGAATACCAGAACTTATTAATTGTTCGAGATTGTACTGCGACGATTCTAGTGTGCCGAAGTTAGAGCTAATGGTTTGCCCTTGTATGGTCAATTGTACTTCTTCATCTTCAATTGTTGGCCCTAGCGACGCATAGAAATTATGTGTTTTTCCACCGCCTCTGGCTGGTGGTCCACCACGGCCATCAAAGAAAATGACTTTGATTCCATACTTTCTTGACACCGAGGTAAGATTCTCTTTTGCTTTATAAATAGCCCAGTTTGCCATTAAATAGCCACCATCTTTGGTACCATCGCTAAAACCAAGCATAATGGTCTGCTTATTGCCCCGCGATTTTAAATGTGCCGCATAATCTGGATTGGTGTAAAGCGCTTCCATAACGTCGGGAGCATTTTCTAAATCCGTTATGGTTTCAAAAAGTGGGCCGATATCTACGGTTAATTCATCTTGAAAGGCAACCAGTTTTAACATCGCAAACAATTGCATCACATTAAGCGTGGTCTGATTGTTACTAATGATGTAACGATTGGCAGCTTTTTCACCATATTTATGCTGGATGGTCTTGATGGCTTTTATCGTATTTAAGGCTTTTAAAGTCTCTTCATCTTTGATTAAAGACAAATCTACCTGACCGCTCACTTTAGAGAGTATATCAATTTGCGCTTTTTCAGATAAATCAAAATAATTATCAGGAAAAATAGAACTATCACTCGCAATCAAAGCCTTCACCATATCATTAAAAAATTGCGCGTGCTTTCGACTGTCTTGGCGAATGTCTAAATAGGCAAAATGGAAACCGAAAAGATGAATTTTATTGATAAGACTATTAACATCATTAACATATAGGGACTGATGTTTGTTAACCAACAAATCTTTAATTGCTGTCATTTCAGCACTGAAATTCTCAACCGTAAGATTTGACTTTTTATTCGTAATGATTTTCCAAAGCTCATTTTCTAAAGCTATGATCTTTTCTTCAACATCTACAAAAGTTAGTTTTCGCCTCAAACGACGCGTATCTCTATAGTAATTTTTAATGACTGTTATATGTAACCTATCGGCAACATCGAGCGTAATCTCAGGTGTAACAAAAGGATTTCCATCTCTATCCCCACCAGGCCAAAATCCGATATTTACAATATCATTCTCAACATGTTCACCATCAAAGATATTCTGCTGTATATAGTCGTAGATCGTACCAAAGGACTTGTAAAAAACATTCTCTAAATACCATATTAGACTCACTGCTTCATCATAAGGCGTAGGCTTTTTATGCTTAAAGAAAGGGGTCTTACCCAACTGTGCCATGAGTTCATTGATTCTTAACAAATCATTTTCTCGAATGGCTTCGGTCAACTCTGTAATAATTCCTAGGACGGATCCAGGGTAAAACTGAGTTGGATGTGCCGTAAGAACAATTCGGACTTTAAATTCTTCTAAATATGTTTTAAGCAAATCTAGTTTGTTCTCCTTTTTAACCGATTCCTTTAAACTCCTTAGCGTTCCTATACCATCCATATTATTGACGATAGGAAAGGCAGCATCTTCAACAGCATCAAATAATACCACTTGTCGCTCTATATATTGAATGAATCTGAATAATAAATCTATTTGACTCGCTGGCGACCTTCTGGCCTGATATTTTTTAAAGAACGTTTCAACGATAGTCGTAGGATCGTCTTTTTTCTCATATCCTCTCTTACAGGTAGCATGAAATAATGGTAAAAGTGTCCCTGTTCTTGTAATTGTATCAAACGGTAATGTTAGGAATATACTGTTATATATCTGATACTTTGCCAGTACATTTTGATTAAATCTTGTGAGCTTAGGTTGCGTCGGCATTTATATTGTCAATATTATATAATTGTGGATTGTCCCAAATGAATATTAGTAAAATTAATATTTTTATCGTTTGGGTTGTAGATAAAATCCTCAATAAATTCCCCTACTCTGTTCGTCGTAACGTTATCGTATTTTGTATTCACATCTGGTGTAGAAATATCCAATTTCAATGATTTCTCTACAGCCAATCTTAGCAATTCGGCTTCACTAAACAATTCAAAATGCTCTAGCAACATGGCTGCTGACAATATAGAAGCTATAGGATTGGCTATTCCTTTTCCTGTAGCCTGTGGATATGATCCATGTATAGGCTCGAACATGGCATGCTTTTCGCCAACTGACGCAGAGGCCAACAATCCTATAGAACCTCCGATAACACTAGCCTCATCACTAATAATATCTCCAAACATATTCTCGGTTAATATGACATCGAATTGCTTCGGGTTAAGTATCATCTGCATCGCAGCATTATCTACAAACAAAAAGTCCAGCTCAACGTCCGGATACTGCTGCGCTATTTCTGTTACCACGCGTCTCCACAATCTTGAACTCTCAAGAACATTGGCTTTATCTACTAAAGTGACTTTATGATTTCTATTCTCGGCGGCCTTAAAGGCTAAATGGGCGATGCGCTCTATCTCTTCTCTAGAATAAGTACAGAGATCGGACGCTATATTCCCGTCATCACTCAATTGTTTTTCCCCGAAATAAATACCACCAGTGAGCTCTCTATAAATACTGATGTCCGTACCTTCAATAATATGCTTCTTTAAAGGCGACTTATCCAATAAGGTTTGATAGGCTTTAACCGGTCTAATATTGGCGAATAAGCCCAATTCTTTTCTCAGTTTAAGCAAACCCTGTTCTGGTCTTACTTTAGCTGACGGATCGTTATCGTATTTCGGATGACCGATAGCGCCAAACAAAATGGCATCAGTAGATTTGCAGATATCCAAGGTCGCATCTGGTAATGGGGCATTATGCTTATCTATAGCTATGGCACCAACATCTGCTGTGGTGAATGAAAAATTATGGTTGAATTCCGAGGCAATAGCTTTTAAAGCTTTTACGGCTTGGTTAGTCACCTCTGGACCAATACCATCTCCTGGTAGAACTGCTATATTTAGTTTCATTTTTAGTTAGTATGTTTTTTGAGCTTCGAAAGCTTCAATTAATTCTTTATTATTAATTAGATAGTCTATATCATCATATCCATTGATGAGACAGGTTTTTTTGTAGGCATCTATTTCAAACGTTTCTGAAAGCCCTTTACCCTCAACCGCAATGCTTTGATTTTCTAAATTCACTTCGACGATGGTCTTTGGGTTAGACTCAATTTCGTTAAATAGGTCACTTAAAAACTGTTCTGATACTTGTACTGGAAGCAACCCATTATTAAGGGCATTACCTTTGAAGATATCTGCAAAAAAACTAGACACCACGACTTTAAAACCATAACCTGCTATCGCCCAAGCCGCATGCTCTCTACTAGATCCACACCCAAAGTTATTACCGGCTACTAGAATACCCCCTTGGAATTGTGGGTTATTTAAAACAAAACTCTCATTGACGGAACCATCCTTATTAAATCGCCAATCTCTAAACACATTGTCACCAAAGCCTTTTTTATCCGTCGCTTTTAAAAACCGTGCCGGTATAATCTGATCCGTATCTACATTCTCTATGTTTAACGGAATCGCTGTAGATTTTAAGGTTTTAAACTTTTCCATTAATTTAAATGTTTTGTGATATCTATTATTTTACCCTCAACTGCCGTGGCGGCAGCTACTAATGGACTGGCAAGTATGGTTCGCGACCCTTGTCCTTGGCGGCCTTCGAAATTTCTATTTGACGTAGACACGCAATACTCTCCCTGTGGTATTTTATCGTCATTCATGGCCAAACATGCAGAGCAGCCCGGCTGTCGCAATTCAAAACCAGCTTCGTCAAAAATCGCCTTAAGCCCTTCTTTTATGATTTGGGCTTCGACCTGCTTACTCCCTGGCACTAACCAAGCTGTAACATTGTCGGCTTTTTGCTTTCCCTTGATATAATTGGCGGCTACCCTAAAATCTTCGATCCTAGAATTGGTACAACTTCCTATAAAGACATAGTTAATCGGCTTATCAATTAAGCGTTCGCCAGCCTTAAAATCCATATAATTCAAAGATTTTTGAAACGACGGATTATCTTCTAAAGGAATAGCTTCGGTTATTTTTATGCCCATACCTGGATTTGTTCCATAGGTCACCATAGGTTCTATATCCTCCGCATCAAAAGTGTATTCTTTATCGAATACAGCACCTTCATCCGTTGGAAGTGTTTTCCAATACGCCACTTTCTTTTCGAAATCCTCACCCTTGGGTGCAAATTCCCTGTCTTTGATATATTCAAACGTTTTTTCGTCTGGTGCAATCATACCGCCACGGGCGCCCATTTCTATGCTCATATTGCATACGGTCATACGACCTTCCATACTCATGTCCTCAAAAACGGATCCGGCATATTCACAAAAGTATCCCGTACCAGCGTTAGTGCCCAATTTCGAAATAATGTAAAGAATGACATCCTTTGGCAAAACTCCTTTTTTCAACTTTCCATTTACACTTACCCTAAGACTTTTAGGTTTTTTGAGCAATAAGCATTGACTCGCAAAAACTTGAGCCACTTGACTGGTCCCAATACCAAAAGCAATGGCTCCAAAAGCACCATGGGTAGACGTATGACTGTCACCACAAACCATAGTAATACCAGGTTGTGTAATCCCTAGTTCTGGAGCCATTACATGCACAATTCCATTATATTTATGGCCTAACTCATATAATGTAATATTGTTTTTCTTACAGTTTTCTGAAAGTTGTTCTAATTGTTTTCTCGACAAGGCATCTTTAATCGGCTGATCTTGATTGAGCGTCGGTGTATTATGGTCTGCCGTCGCCACAATCTGGTCTGGCCTAAAAATAGGAATTCCGCGATTTTCCAATTCATTGAAAGCTTGCGGACTCGTAACTTCGTGTATTAAATGCCTATCAATATATAATATCTGAGGGCCATTTTCTATACTGCTGACGACATGCGAATCCCAGACTTTATCGAATAATGTTTTTTTGCCCATCTAAGCTGAAATAATTTGTTGATAAACCTTACTCGTTTCGATGATTTGATGGATATCATTATCATCGATCTCCTTCTTTTTATCTGCAAAGTTCAAAAAGTTAGCGTAAACTTCATCGAGTTGCAACTTGGTTAAATCGTAACCCACCTTCTTTGCTCTATAGGCCAAAGCAGCACGACCACTTCTTGCGGTTAAGACGATGGCAGATTCCGTAACGCCGACATCCTTGGGATCTATGATTTCGTAAGTCTCCCGATTTTTAATGACCCCATCCTGATGAATCCCTGAACTATGTGCAAAAGCATTAGCACCAACAATAGCCTTGTTTGGCTGCGTATAAATACCCATACTATCACTGACCAATTGGCTCATACCGTAGAGCATAGACGTATTAATATTGGTATCTAATTTGAGATAAGGATGTTGTTTTAATACCATGACCACTTCTTCTAAAGCTGTATTACCAGCACGCTCCCCAATGCCATTTATCGTACATTCGATCTGTCGCGCCCCATTAATAACCCCTTCAATGGAATTGGCGGTGGCCAAACCGAGATCATTATGGCAATGGCAGGATAAAATGGCTTTTTCAATTCCCTTTACATTTTCTTTAAGGTACTTCATTTTAGCCCCATATTCACTTGGCAAACAATAGCCTGTGGTATCTGGGATATTTAAAACCGTGGCACCGGCTTTAATAGCCACTTCGCATACGCGTGCCAAATAATCATTATCTGTTCTACCGGCATCTTCAGCATAGAACTCAACGTCCTCAACAAAAGACTTTGCATATTTCACCGCAGCATAAGCGCGTTCTAAAATGTCTTCTCGTGTGGTTTTAAACTTGTGAACGATATGAGAATCCGAAGTTCCGATGCCTGTATGAATTCTGGGTTTAACCGCATACTTCAATGCATCGGCCGCCACTTTAATATCATTTTCTACAGAGCGTGTTAATCCACATACCGTAGCGTTCTTAACAATCTTAGAAATAGCCTCGACCGACTTAAAATCACCTGGGCTAGATACTGGAAAACCGGCTTCAATAACATCAACCCCAAGCGCATCTAACTGCTCCGCAATAACCACCTTCTGCTCTGTATTGAGCTTACAGCCTGGCACTTGCTCGCCATCTCGGAGGGTCGTGTCAAAAATTTGAATATTGGTATTTGCCATTTATCAAAATATAGATTAGTATTGTCTTACGAATTTATACCTTGAAATTCTCAAAAATTGAAGCAGTGTTTTGTTTTTACGATGCCCAAAACCAAATTTACAAGTTAATAATTTGATTTTCAAGTATATAAACCTATTTCTCATTGACAACTAAAGGCCAAAAAGATAACCTATTTTCACTGGTAAAATCCCTGACTAAATCAGAGAAACGCCAATTTAAACTCTATGTGGGGAGATTAGGTGTCAACGCGGATTCTAAATTCCTGAATTTATTTAATCTTCTTGATAAAGCTAAAGTCTATAATGAGGCTACTATCTTAAAAAGCGGAATTGTCAAAAAACAACAGCTTGCCAACGTCAAAGCCCATTTATACAAGCAAATTTTAATAAGCCTTAAACTCAATCCTTCGCATCAAAATGTACGTTCTCAAATTAGAGAACAACTCGATTTTGCGTCCATTTTATATCATAAAGGTTTATACAAACAAAGCTTGAAAATATTAGACAAAGCCAAGGAACTAGCAATTGTGAATGAAGAAAAAAATATGGCTTTTGAAATCGTAGAGCTGGAAAAAATAATCGAATCCCAGTATATTACAAGAAGTATAAGTACAAGAGCGGATGAACTGGCCATACAAGCGAGGGATTTGAGTTCGCAAAATGTCATCGCTAGTAAGCTGTCTAACCTGTCTCTTCAACTCTATAGTATTATTCTTAAAACGGGTTATGTAAAAAATGAAGATGAGGCAAAGGACGTCAGCAAGTATTTTAATGATAGACTCCCTAATATCAAAAACAAAACATTAGGCTTTAGAGAAAAACTTTGGTACTGCAAAGCACATCTTTGGTATAACTTTTTGTTACAAGATTTCCTAAATTCTTATAGATATGCATCAAAATGGGTAGATTTATTTTACCAATACCCACAGATGATCAATGTTAATCCCGTATTTTTTCTAAAAGGGAATAACTACCTGCTAGAGTCTATATTTTTTCTAAGAAATAAATCAAAATTTGTTGAAAAATTAGACGATTTCAAAGCAACGGTCAGCCATCCAAAATTCATTAAAGACGAAAACGTTTCGACCTTGGTTTTTCTGTATACCAATTTCCACAGTATTAATCAACACTTTATTGATGGTAGTTTTGAAGACGGCTTAAAACTTATTCCAAAAATTGAAGAAGAGCTCAAGTTGTTTCAAGACCGAATAGATCCTCACCATAAAATGATATTTTACTACAAATTTGCAAGTTTAGAGTTTGGCTCTGGCAATAACAAGGCTTGCATAAAATATCTCGACAAGATTATTTCTAACAAATCCCTATCCATGCGCGAAGATCTGCTGTGCTTCTCAAGAGTATTAAATCTTGTGGCGCACTATGAAGCCGGACTGGATTATCATCTTGAAGCCCTTTTACGTAGTACCTACAAGTTTTTAATCAAGATGAATGATCTGCATGAAGTACAAAAAGAAATGATAAAATTTATCCGCGGCTTACAAGATATCTATCCCCATGACTTAAAAAATGCCTTCAAAGAACTGGCTGAGCGACTTAAAGTTCATGAAGACCATCCTTACGAGCGCCGATCGTTTCTTTATCTCGACATTATTTCGTGGCTGGAGAGTAAAATAGAGAATACATCTGTTAGTGAAATCATCAAAGCCAAGTACTTAAATCGAAACAAAACTTAACCTAATTCGCTGAGATATTTTAGGATTTATTAATTTTTACACAAAAATTCTTCGGATTTCATAAAAAAAGTATAAAACCAAAAATAAATTTGGATTTTAAATTTTTGTGATGCAATATTTGTAGAGAGAAAGTTCAAAACACTTACTGAAATGTTATCAAGAAAGGTGGAGGGAATAGACCCATTGAAGCCTTAGCAACCCTTAGAGTTACTGAGAAGGTGCTAAATTCTACTTGAACGCGCAGGTCATTTTTTGCAAGTTCGGATAGATAACTAAAGACTAATTACTCATCTGTAATTAGCACATTCTTTATAACATTTTTCTAATAAGTACGCTTCCCACAAGAGGCTTATTTGACTTTTGGTTTAATTTATTTTAACTCAAAAAACTAGAAAAATGAGTACACAAAAATTTGCAACGAAAGCGTTGCACGCAGGACATGATGTTCAAAACAACGGGGGCACAAGAGCTGTTCCGATTTATCAATCAACAGCTTATGTGTTTAATGACTCCGATCACGCCGCCAATCTTTTTGCGCTGGCCGAAACTGGTAATATTTATACCAGAATTAACAATCCTACAAATGATATTCTAGAGCAGCGTTTGGCAGCTTTAGAAGGAGGAATTGCTGCCGTGGTTACAGCCTCTGGCACCTCAGCAATTGCGACCTCATTGCTTACCTTGTTAAAAGCAGGTGATCATATCGTAGCGTCCAATAGCTTGTATGGAGGCACCTACAATTTGTTGAGCGTCACGCTGCCGAGACATGGTATTACCACAACCTTTGTGGACCCCTCTAATCCAGAAAATTTTAACAAAGCCGCCCAAGAAAACACCAGAGCATTCTTTATTGAATCACTCGGTAATCCAAAACTGGATGTTTTAGACATTGAAGCCATTTCTAAAGAAGCTAAAACGTTCAAAGTGCCACTAATTGTGGACAACACGGTAGCCACCCCATATTTACTCAATCCAATAGCATACGGCGCCAATATCGTTATCCACTCCTTAACGAAGTACATCAACGGTAATGGAACCGCATTAGGCGGAGTGATTATCGATGCTGGCACCTTTGATTGGACCAACGGAAAATTCCCAGAATTTACCGAACCTTCACCAGGCTATCACGGCTTAGTATACAGTGAAGCTTTAGAGGCTGCAGCATTTATTGCTAAAGTAAGAATTGAGGGACTGAGGGATTATGGAGGAGCTTTAAGCCCATTTAATGCCTTTCAAATCATTCAAGGCCTTGAAACTTTGGAGTTACGCATTAAGAAGCACAGTGAAAATGCACTGGAATTGGCCAAATGGCTACAAGAACAACCCGAAGTGAATTGGGTCAATTATCCAGGCCTAGAAACTAGCGCCTATAAAAGCCTTGCTGAGAAATACTTGCCCAATGGCCAAAGCGGTATAGTCACTTTTGGTGTCGATGGCGGCTATGAGGCTGCCAAAACTATTGCGGATACCACCAAGTTATTCTCACTATTGGCAAATATTGGAGATACCAAGTCACTAATTATACATCCCGCAAGTACCACACACCAGCAATTAAGTGATGAGGCACAGGAAAGTACAGGAGTGACTAAGGATCTCATTCGTCTTTCTGTAGGCATTGAAAATATTGACGATTTAAAAGCTGATTTAAAAGAGGCCTTTGCCGTTGTAAAACAGCAAAAAGCGCTTCAGAATTAGTCTTTATTTGTGTTGTTAGTTTAGAACAGGTGCCTTAATACAAGGCATCTGTCTAACGATTTTAAAATTTAAAAAATCAAAACAATGAGTCATTTACAATTCAGTGTTTCAGGAGAGAGCTCTTCCGAAACAAAATTTATAGGAAATACAAGACAATTTACTTTGACGGTCGATGAACCAGAAGACCTTGGAGGCACAGATGATTATCCAAATCCCGTAGAATATATCCTAGCAGGTTTTGCAGGTTGTGTCAACGTTGTGGGCCATGTTGTGGCCAGAGAATTGGGCTTTACGCTAAATAGTCTAAAAATCGAAGTTAATGGAGAACTCAACCCCGATCGTTTCTTAGGAACATCCGATAAAGAACGTGCGGGATTTAAAAACATAAAACTGCATCTCCTCCCAGATACCGATGCAGATATAGGAACCTTAACCAAGTGGCTACAAATCGTAGAAGATCGTTGCCCTGTAAAGGATAATCTTCAGAACCGTACGCCAATTTCTATTGCTGTAGAAAAAGAATACAACATTCCATAACCATTTAAAATGAGTGCACTACAATATTTAAATATTTTAAACTACGAAACCCAAAGTGGTAGGACGACCGATATAGCGTTGTCCTACCAGACCTTTGGCGTGGCGCTTGGAAAAGCACCGATTGTACTAGTGAATCATGCACTTACTGGCAACTCTAATGTTATTGGAGATAACGGCTGGTGGAACGATTTAATTGGAGAACATAAATGTATAGACACCACTGAATATACCATTTTAGCATTCAATATTCCTGGTAATGGTTATGATAATGCAATTGAGAACTTAATAGAGCACTACAAAGATTTTACAGCGAGAGATATTGCCCAACTATTTGCACGGGGTTTAGATCTGTTGAAAATCACAAAACTATTTGCAGTTATTGGAGGTTCTGTAGGTGGAGGTATTGCCTGGGAATTAGCGGCTTTAAAGCCAAACCTCATCGAACATTTAATTCCCGTCGCCACAGATTGGAAATCCACAGATTGGTTAATTGCCAATTGCCATATCCAAGATGCGATATTAAACCATTCGAGTGCACCTTTGGCAGATGCCAGAATGCATGCTATGACCTTATATCGCACACCAGAATCTTTAACGCAGAAGTTTCATCGCACTAAAAAAGATACAACACTATTCAATATTGAATCTTGGTTAAATCACCATGGAGATACCTTAACCAATCGCTTTAGTTTGTCGGCATATAAAATGATGAACCAAATATTGAGAACTATTGATATCTGTGAAGGCAGAGGTGATTTTTTAGAGGTCGCTTCAAAAATCAATGCTTGTGTACATATTGTGACTATTAATTCGGATTTATTCTTTAAGCCCGAAGAAAACTGGACGACTTATGTGGAATTAAAGGGCGTTAAAGAGAATGTGACAATTAATGAAATTAAATCCATTCATGGACATGATGCTTTTTTAATAGAATTCGATCAATTGGCAAGATTCTTGAAACCTATATTTAAAGTTAAAGCCAATACGTTTGAAAATATTTCCAAATGTGTGGCCTAAGTTAATGTGCTATTAACCTAAAACCCGAACATAAGTTCGGGTTTTTTAATACAAAATGATAAAGTGTTCTATCTTTAACTATCTAAACATCTATTTTTTTTGGTTAAGATAAATGCAAAAAAGCGTCATTATAATCGGTGGTGGTATTATCGGCTTATGTTCAGCCTATTATCTTCGTAAAGAAGGTCACCAGGTTACTATTATTGACCAATCCAATCTAGATTCTGGAGCATCTTATGTCAATGCCGGTTATTTATCCCCTAGTCATATTATCCCATTATCGGCACCAGGAGTTATGAAAAAAGGTTTAAAATGGATGTTTAAGCCCTCTAGCCCGTTATATATTAAACCTCGATTAGATAAGGATTTATTAAAATGGGCTTGGGCCTTCAATAAGTCTTGCAATATAACTCATGTTAAAAACTCCGCTCCAGTGATACGGGATATCTCCCTATTGAGTCAGCAGCTTTATGAAGACATAAAAATATCCGAAAACTTCACAGCACAATACGATAAAAAAGGCTTATTGATGCTCTGCCAGACCCAAAAATTACTCGATGAAGAATTAAAAATGGTGGAGATGGCCAAAAATCTGGGGTTGGAAGCAAGAGCGGTTTCTCCTAACGAGATAAAAGCTTTAGAACCCAATATTGACATCAATGCTATCGGAGCAGCCTACTTTAAATGTGATCACCACTCTACGCCGCATGAGTTTATGACCGAAATGAAAGCCTACTTAACTCATGTAGGCGTCACTTTTTTTGCTAATGAAAAGGTTGAAGATCTTACACTTAAAAATGAAATCATTACCGCCATAAAAACCCAAAAACAAAGGCTTAATGCTGATGAAATTGTCCTTGCTGCCGGTTCATGGAGTCCTGTTTTAAGTAAAAAAATAGGGCTAAAACTATTGCTTCAAGCAGGAAAAGGTTATCGTATTGACAGTAAACAAAAAATGGGAATTACAATTCCAGCCATTTTATCCGAAGCAAAGGCCGCTGTGACCCCTATGCATGGTTTTACAAGATTTGCTGGCACTATGGAGATTGCAGGTATTAATCATCATATCAATAAGATCAGAGTTGAAGCGATTGCTAAAGCTGCTAAGCGCTATTATCCAAGTATTCAACTCACCAAAAACGAAAAAGACAACGCGGCATGTGGATTGCGCCCGGTATCACCAGATGGGCTTCCGTACATAGGAAAATCATACAAATGCAAAAACCTTACTATTGCCGCTGGTCATGCCATGATGGGTTGGAGTATGGGAACCGCTACGGGTTTAGTGGTTTCAGAGATTATTTCAAACAAAAAATCATCACTGGACTTAGCTCCCTTTAGTCCAGATCGGAAGTTTTAATAATTTTTATTTTTCTGTAATCTTTAAGAATTAACTTCGACAAAAAGTACTATATTGATTTTTCGTAAAATTTATAACTACAATATATGTCTAAAACCTATTACGACCCAGCGGATTTAAGAAAGTTTGGCAACATAACGGAGTGGAGTGAAGAACTTGGCAATAAGTTCTTTGATTATTATGGAAAAGTATTTGAAGAAGGTGCCTTAACGGCTCGCGAAAAATCACTCATTGCCTTAGCGGTGGCACACACAGAACAGTGTCCTTATTGTATTGATGCCTATACTAAAGATGGACTGCAACGTGGCGTGACCAAGGAAGAAATGATGGAAGCCATTCATGTAGGCGCTGCTATAAAAAGTGGAGCCACCTTAGTGCATGGTGTGCAAATGATGAATAAGGTCAATAAACTTGATGGTTAAACCCCTTAAAACAACATTTAATGGCTACTAAGTCCTTAAAGAAACGCGAAAGCGAACTAGCAAATAGTAATAGACAACTCGAAATACTCTCTAACGGCATTTTTCAAAATGGTGAACTCCCAACATTTGCCACTAAAATTGCCGAAACCAATCAATTTCCGCTTAAAGCTAAAAAGCTCGAAATTCTTCAGATCAATGTGGGCTATATGTGCAATCAAGTTTGCGAGCATTGCCACGTCGATGCAGGTCCAGACAGAAAAGAAATAATGACCAGAGCAACCATGCAACAGTGCTTGGAGGTTATAAAAAATACTGGAGCTCATACGCTTGATTTAACTGGAGGAGCACCAGAGATGAATCCTGATTTTAGATGGTTTGTTGAAGAAGCCGCCAAAGCTGGCATTAAAGACTTTATTGTCAGATCTAATTTGACAATAATTCGGGCCAATAAAAAATATTACGATTTACCTGAATTCTTCAAAAAACACAATGTCCATGTCGTAAGCTCAATGCCGCATTGGACAAGAGGAAAAACAGACAAACAGCGTGGTGACGGCGTTTTTGACAAGTCGATTAAGGCACTACAAGAGTTAAATACTGTGGGTTATGGTATGCCAGATAGTGATTTGCGATTAGATTTGGTATACAATCCATCAGGAGCATTCTTACCGGGAGACCAAGCCTCAATGGAAAAGGATTTTAAGAAAGCGTTAATGGAAGATTTTGGGATTCAATTTCACAATTTATTTGCCATTACCAATCTACCCATCAGTCGTTTTCTGGATTATCTGATCGCTTCAGAAAACTACGAAGATTATATGTATCAGTTGGTCGACGCTTACAACCCTGCGGCGGTGGCCAATGTAATGTGTACCAATACACTTTCCGTAAGTTGGGATGGCTATTTATATGACTGTGATTTTAATCAGATGCTAGAATTACCCGTCAATAGTAAGGCAAAACACATCTCAGAATATAACGAAGACTTACTCGAAGGAAGAAATATTGTGATTTCACAGCATTGCTATGGCTGCACGGCTGGCGCTGGAAGTAGTTGCCAAGGAACGGTCGCATAAAAAGTAAGCAGTAGCAGTATGCAGTCAATAGTCAAAACAAATAAACAGTGGTTATTTCGAAGGCATATGAGACATCTCATAGTCATCGGTCTTCTATGCTTTACTCATACTGTAAAGGCTCAAAATTCTGTTTCAGAATTATTAAAACTACACAATACGGAAAGCATACCCTATATAACTGTGGAAGCTTTAGCGCAACAAGATACTGAGGCCATTCTTTTAGATTCTAGAGAGTTGAAAGAATACAATACCAGCCATTTAGAGAATGCCATTCATGTTGGGTACGATTTCTTTGATATTACAAAGGTCATCGAGACCATCGCAGACAAATCTTCAAAGATCGTCGTGTATTGCTCTTTGGGTATTCGTTCAGAAGATATTGCAGAGCAATTAAAAAAAGAGGGCTATACCAACGTTTACAATTTATTTGGTGGTATTTTTGAATGGAAAAACAACGACTTTGCAGTCTACGACATTAATAACGAACCTACAGAAGACGTACACGCATTTTCTAATGAATGGAGCCCATGGCTTTTAAAAGGCAATAAAATATATGACTGAAGCCCTTGTAATTGTATTTGTTAAGAATATAAAATTAGGTACCGTAAAGACCAGACTGGCAAAAACCATAGGAGATTATGGCGCTTTTGAAGTCTACTCAGAATTGGTAAAAATTACCGAACTCGCCACTTCTAAATTAAACATCGATAAGCGTATTTATTTTTCTAATGCGATTATTGACTCCAAATGGCCAAACGAATACAAAGCCGTTCAGCAAGGCCAGGATTTGGGGGAACGCATGCTTAACGCCTTTAAGGATGGTTTTGAAGCAGGTTATAAAAAGATTGTCCTTATTGGCTCGGACCTGCCAGATATTAATGAAACGCATATCGAAAAAGGCATTAAAGCCTTAAATGAAAATGATGTTGTCTTTGGTCCAGCAGAAGATGGTGGCTATTACCTTGTTGGACTATCCAAGCTAGAACCCTCCATCTTCTTGGATAAACCTTGGAGCCAATCGCATCTTTTAGAGGTCACCCTCAAGCAATTATATGCAAATCATAAGAAAGTTGACATCTTGGATACCTTGAATGACATCGACACTTATGAAGATTTAATTGCTTCTGACTTTTACAAAAACAACCAAAAGTTACAAGAAAAAATACAGCAGCTTAATGATTAAATTTATTGAAGAAAGCACGAAGTACCTAATAAATAAGGGGTTTGACAATCCAGAAGTTGGTATTATACTTGGCACTGGATTAGGACAGTTGATTAGCGAAATCGAAATTTTGGCCGAAGCCAGTTACAATCACATTCCCAATTTTCCTACCGCAACCGTAGAATTCCACAAAGGTAAACTCATCTACGGAAATCTAGAAGGTAAAAAAGTGGTGGTGATGCAAGGACGTTTTCATGTGTATGAAGGCTATACGCTTCAAGATGTGACTTTTCCCGTTAGAATAATGGAAAAATTAGGCATTAAGACACTTTTAGTTTCTAATGCTGCGGGGGCTATTAACTTAAATTTCAAAAAGGGTGAATTGATGTTAATTGATGACCATATCAACCTACAGGGTAGTTCTCCATTGGCTTTTAAAGGTGTTGAGCAATTAGGAGAGCGGTTTACGGACATGAGTGCACCATACGATCCTGAAATCAATACCAGATTCGAATCCATTGCCAAAACTAATGGTATCACACTTCATAAGGGCGTTTACGCTAGTGTGGTCGGCCCTCAGTTAGAAACTAGAGCTGAGTACAGGATGCTCAAAATTATTGGTGCGGATGCTGTAGGTATGAGTACCGTTCCAGAAATTATTGTGGCGAATCATTTAAAATTAAAAGCGGCAGCAGTGTCAGTTTTAACCGATGAATGCGACCCAGATCATTTAGAGCCTATAGATATTACAGAAATCATTGCTATGGCTGCTAAGGCAGAACCACATATGATTACCATATTTAAAGAATTAATAAAAACATTATAATATGTTATAGTGGCTTCGAGAACCTCAGCCACCATTAAAAATAAAAACCAATGGATAATTACTTAGAAGCTACCCACGATTTATATAAGGAAGCGGCCTTAACGCCAGATGTTGGCCTATGCTGTACTACTAACCCCATTTGGGAATTACCTGGGTTAAAGATTCCGAAAATTATGCAGGAAATGAATTACGGTTGTGGCTCTACGGTTCATGCGCGGGACTTAACCAATAACCCAAAAATGTTATATGTTGGTGTTGGTGGTGGTATGGAATTGTTGCAGTTTTCCTATTTTAATCGCCAAAAAGGAGGCGTTATAGGTGTTGATGTTGTTGATGAAATGCTGCAGGCGTCACGCCAAAACTTCAAGGAAGCCGAAGCATTGAATCCTTGGTTTAAAAGTGAGTTTGTGGAACTGAAAAAAGGTGACGCTATGAATCTTCCTGTTGAAGATAATAGCATTGACGTTGCGGCTCAAAATTGTTTGTTCAATATTTTTAAAGCAGATGATTTAAAGAAAGCTATTGCAGAAATGTACCGTGTCCTAAAACCTCATGGTAGATTAGTAATGAGCGACCCAACATGTGAGCAACCCATGAATGATGAATTGCGCAACGATGACCGATTACGTGCCTTATGTTTAAGTGGAAGTTTGCCGATAGCCGAATACGTAAAAATGCTGACCGACGCCGGTTTTGGGACTATCGAAATTAGAGCGCGTAAACCCTATAGAATTTTAGATCCTAAACACTACAATACTGACGAACTCATCTATATCGAGTCTATTGAGGTCGCCGCCATAAAAGACCAAATGCCAGAAGATGGACCTTGTATTTTTACGGGTAAAGCGGCTATTTATTTTGGTGACGACGATTATGTAGATGACAAAAAAGGTCATATTTTATTAAAAAATCAGCCCCTAGCGGTTTGCGATAAAACGGCAGCAGCTCTAGCCAGTTTAGGTAGAGATGATATCTTTATTAGTGAGTCTACTTGGCACTACGATGGCGGTGGTTGTTGCTAGGCCATAACTTAGGTAATGACTATATTGCAACTTATGAGATTATCATTTGTCGTTATTATAGTATGCTTCATTTCTCTTTCAGGGTTTTGTCAAGGAATAGGTAAAGGTGACGTTATTAAGGACCGTCAATTTCTTATCGATAAAGGCGAACTTTCGGCAAGTGATTCATTGGGTAATTTCGTGTCTATAAGGCCTCATATGGTTAACGGTTCCTTGAGAAATTATTACGTAGAATTCTATGAAAATCTCAACTACCAGGAACGTCTCGAGATTAATACCAAAGATGGCACCGACATCTTAAAGGTTTTTACTTACAATGGTAAGTGTTTTGTTTTCCTAAAGGAAAAAGAGGGTAAAATCATGTCTTTGGTACTTAATGGTGTTGATTTAACAACAAAGGAAACCTCACGAATAGTACTTTATGAAGTAAACAAAGACGATAATCCATATATCTTCAAAGCTTTAAAAAGTGATTATTTTATTCAACTCGAAGCATCATCCGATATTGCTTTGAGTTTCCCAGTTTTGGAAGGCAAAACGATCTATGCCATAGTCAAGGTCTTTTCAAAAGCTTTACAACCCATAACCACTTTTAAGGTTATTCCTGATGAGTCCAAATTATTCGAGAATATCAACTTTCTAAATACCCAACAGGCAAATGATAAAACCTACACGCTTTTTCAAGTGAATAATTCTGCGGAAGATAATTATTACAAATTGATAGAAACGGATGGAAGTAAAACGCGTTCTTTAAAAATAAAAATTCCTGATAATAGTTACGAACTTATCAATTCTAGAATAAAGAATAATCATTTGATTATAAGTGGAATTTACTCTAATGTAGAAAAAGGCGGTTATAGAGGCTTTACCTACTACAGCATAAATCTAAATACTTTTGAGCTAAGGTCTTCCGAACAAAGTCGTTTTCAAAATGAAAATGCTAAAACGTACTTTTCAGGATTCTTCAAAGAGAACAGGGGTATAGATATTAAAGATATTTTTATAAACGACGATTTAGAAACATACATCATAGGGCAATTCTATATAAAGCGGAGAGCCACTTTACCTAGCGGTTTGCCTATTGCCTCGCATTCATTTTCTGGATTTGCCGATTTTATAACCACGAGTCCTATTAGTTCTATTTATAAAGTTTTTGATGATATCTTAGTTGGAAAAATTGATAAAGACGGAAATCTGAAATGGGACACTATTTTAAGGTTAAGGCGAACTGAAAAAATCACGTCTAAGTCCAATAAACGAGACTCATCGACCTTTACATTTTTTGCTAACAACGAAATCAATATTCTTATTAATGCTTTGATTGATAAGAAAAAAGGTAAATTAGTTGTAAAACAAGATAGGCGGCCTAAAAAAACTAATTTTTACAATATCACCGTAAATCCACACGGTGGAATTACACCGAATATTATATTCTCCAATGCCGATTCAGAAATCATATTTAGGGCTGAAAAAGCCACTAAATCAGAGAATATTGTATATATTTTAGGTCAAGGTAATATGAGAAAGCAACTATTGAAACTAAAGTTCTAATCTTTTGGAAAAGTATATAGACATCATAAAGAATTCCTATTCTGGTTATTGGAACTATCTCAAATACGAATTGATTGATCTTAACCACTGGGATAATTATTTCTATGGCCTTATAGTCATCTCAATTGCGGTTTGGTTACTCGAAATTGCCTTTCCGTGGAGAAAAGGACAAGCCTTGTTTAGAAAGGACTTTTGGTTAGATACCTTCTATATGTTTTTCAATTTCTTTGTGTTGAATCTCATTGTCTTAATTGCCCTGTCCAATACGGTCGCAGAATTGCTAAATGACGCTTTGGGCGTTTTAGGTTTATCTCTATCGAGTTTTCAATTATTTGATTCCACCGATTTACCCAAATGGCTAGGCTTGCTTATTTTTTTCTTGGTCAATGACTTTGTTCAATGGAATACGCATCGGCTTCTGCACCGTGTCCCCTTTTTGTGGAATTTCCACAAGGTTCACCACTCCGTCAAAGAAATGGGGTTTGCAGCGCATTTACGCTACCATTGGATGGAGCCTGTGGTTTATAATTCCATTCGATATATTCCTCTGGCCATTATTGCCAATTACAGCTCGCAAGATGTAGCCATTGTTTACTTCTTTGCTATCGCTATTGGTCATTTAAATCACGCCAATTTAGGTTGGGATTACGGTGTTTTAAAGTACCTGTTTAACAACCCAAAAATGCACATCTGGCATCATGCCAAGGATTTACCAGAGCATGTAAGGTATGGCGTTAATTTCGGACTAACATTGAGTCTTTGGGACTACATTTTTAAAACCAATTACATCCCTCACGATGGCAGGGATATTGAGCTTGGCTTTGAAGGTGACGAAAATTTCCCCAAGGATTTTTTAGGTCAGGAATTATACCCCATTAAGAAATGAAATCCATTTTTTTAATTGTAATCGTGTTTTTAGTTGTTTCTTGCAGCGGTACAAAACAGTTGATTGAAAGTCGACCCGAGCAAACCAAAGCGGTTGCAAATGCAAATGATACGACCAAAACCGTTAAGACTGCAGAAGTTGGTGAACCTACACAGCAATCACTGTCTGAAAAAACCGAAACAGAGGCAGAACAAATCACTTTACCTCCACCTCCCGATCCTCCTAAACAAGTTGAAGATTTAATGCCATTAACTCATAATCGCTGGAATAGCATACTAAATACATATGTCTCTAATGATGGCAAAGTAGATTATCTAGGTATTAAAGGCTCAACTGAATTCGATGTTTATATAGACATCCTATTACACAATACTCCTGATGACTCGTGGTCAAAAGAACAACAATTAGCCTACTGGATTAATGCTTACAACGCCTTAACTGTTGATTTGATTCTTCGAAATTACCCGATAAGCAGTATTAAGGACATTAAAGACCCATGGGATCAACGTCTGTGGGAGTTTGGGGATAAGTGGTTAAACCTCAATGATATTGAACATAAAATTTTACGTAAAATGAACGAACCCAGGATTCATTTTGCTATTGTATGTGCATCGGAATCCTGCCCCATATTACTTAACGAAGCATTTACGGCTGACAATCTCGAGGTACAATTGACGAATGCCACAAAAGCATTTCTATCTGACACTTCAAAAAATGAAATTTCAGAAAACAATCTAGAGCTATCCAAGATTTTTAAGTGGTTTGCCAAGGACTTTAAGACTAATGGCAGCTTGATTGATTTTCTAAATCAATATACCGAAGTCAGCATTTCAAACAACGCCAAAAAGAGTTTTAAGACTTATGATTGGAGCCTAAATAATTAACCTCCGCCTCAAACTACCAGATTAGCCATGATAAGTATAGTAATTCCTGTATTGAACGAAGCCGAAATGATTGGTGACCTGCTCGAACACTTATCAAAAAATTCGACCCAGCAGAATATTAGTAATATCGTTGTAGTTGATGGAGGCAGTAGAGATGGCACACAAGATATAGTTTCAAAATTCGTCACTTTGAGCGATTTTGAAAATGTTGAAAAATGGCGTGTCGACAACCCTCAACAGAACTATCACGAAGTTGCCAATAATGCTCTTAGCCATAAGATATTAGACAAAAATAGTGGTAAGGTAAGTCGTTTATCAGTTTCTAAAATGATGAAAGATCCTGAAACTTGTTCAGGATTGGCGAATCAATCAAAAGTAGTTTTGCTCGATTCGCCAAAAGGTCGTGCTAGGCAAATGAACTTTGGCGCTAAACATGCTCAGGGAAGTATTCTTTATTTTTTACATGCTGATGCCTTTCCCCCAAAGAACTTTGATGAACTGATTATTAATGAAGTGAAAAAGGGCAATAATGCCGGCTGTTTTAGAATGCAGTTTAATAGTAAACATTGGTGGTTGCGCTTGGCCAGCTGGCTTACCCAATTTTCTTGGCGTGCCTGTAGAGGTGGGGATCAAAGCCAGTTTATTACCAAAGCGCTATTTGAAGAAATTGGTGGCTATGATGAAAACTATATTATCTATGAAGATAACATCTTAATTAATGAGCTTTACAAAAGGAGGGAGTTTGTTGTGATTAATAAAAAAATACGAACCTCTGCCCGACTCTATAAAAAAGTGGGCATATGGAAATTACAATATCACTTTTGGGCCATTTATGTAAAACGTTGGTTTGGCGCTACTGCAGATGAGATGTTGGCTTATTATAAGAAGAACATTAGTTCATGTAATTAATTAAAAAAAACACCTCGACTTGTAACAAGTCGAGGTGTTTTTTTTAAAATCTATAGATGAGACTAAAAACGTCTTACTGGCCTCACAAAACAATCATTAGATTTGGACACTCCGAATCCCGGCGCAAAACTTAAATAGGAATTATAATTACGTGCCTGACTACTAGTGTACTGGGTGCTTGTCCAATGTACCTGATCTATACTATTGCCCAAAACAATAAGTGAGCTTAAACTGCTATCTAAATAAATCATCTCATCTAAGGAAGGCAAAAACCAATCATCAACATTGTTCACAACATAATTATCGCACAATCTTGCTGCACAATTTGCTGCTGCACATCCTTGTACGATTCTGTTTGTATTCTCTAAACCAGTACCAAGATCCCTTGAAGTAAGTGCTATATTAGTCCCTGTACACCCCCACTTTATTTGAGTGCTTCCACTATAAACTAAGTCCTCAGGTGCGGCTTCCAAGTATCTCCACCCATCAGTCATTTCCCCTTTATCAAAAAAGACGTAGCCCCCAGAAGCGCCAACTGCACCCATAGTACTAAAAGGTACGACGTCACTGTAGAAATATTCAATACCATCGTAAGCATAGGCTATTAAATAGTAGTCTTGAGCAATTGCTAAGTTTTCTAACGCTTCTTGAAATTCGCCTAAATCAGTACTCGAATTATCGACAACAATACCATTATTTATGTCTACATTGCTTGAGGTATGGTAAACAAAGCCTTTTTCCACAACACTAGAAGTCGCTGGGTCTAAACTTTCAACTTCTGCCATAATCTCTGCTCTAGTCGCTTCAATATTTCTTGCTATATCTAAATTTACCACATACTTTTCGGGCATGGTAAAACTAACATTATTGCCATATACCATTTCACCATTAGCATTTGCACCCGCATAAGCTCTTACATTATAAGTTTCACCTGGTTCAAAAACACCAAAAATACCTACATCTGTAAAGTAAGGCCCCAAACCACTTCCACTAGCGTCTTGAAAGGAATCGGCAATAGTAGGATTTGTATTTTCTGCCCAACAAAATCCTCTAGTAAATATCCCATCACCTTCAGAAACAATGGTACCATTAAATCTAATTTCTAAAAAATCGATGCTTGGGTTTTGCGTGGTTATAACAGGTAATTCAATCTCATTACCACCATCATCATTATTATTTGGGCTAGCTGAATCGCTATCGGAGCTACATGCAAATACTAAAACTAGTAAAAGTATAGGGTAAGTTAGTTTTTTCATATGAACATTTTAAAATTAGAAAAGCGAAAATAACTTATTTAAAAATCCCACAAAAATAACTCAGATATAATTTGAGTATTCCGCTCACTTTCATGTGGAAATAAATGATTAAGCCTATCGCTTCGAAATACCTAATTAGTTTAATATACATTTAACTAAATTTCAATACTATATATGTAACTTATATAACCCCGTTATAGTTTTATATTGTTATCTATCCATAAATTATGAGAATATTTATTGTCTGCATCGTATTCAATTTTTTTTCCTTTCAACTTATTTTTTCACAGAACTCGGGACAGATCCTAGCCAAAGTCATTGACATTGAGACTTCAGAACCTGTATCCTATGCTACAATTCGAATAAAGGATTCTAATCAGGGTATCATCGCAGACTACAATGGTGAATTTAGAATTCCCTTAGCCTATAGAGATGCTATTATTTTAATCACCTCTATTGGATATGAAGCCAAAGAAATTCTTCTAAATGAATTGAACATAAAGGGGATAAATATTATTAAAATAAAGACCCAAATAGAAGCCTTAGACCCTGTTTTTATCAGCTCAAGAACCAAAGTAAAGGGTGTTAATTTCATCCCTAAAAATTTGATTAAAAACAGCAGAAAACTATCTGCTAAGGACATCGTATTAAGAGCTATTAGTCGAATTCCTAAAAATCTTAGTCACCAACCCCATTCTTATATTGGTTATTACAGGGACTATCAATTACTTGACAACAAATTTCATAATTTAAATGAAGCTATTTTAGAAACTTTTGACCAAGGTATATATACAAACTCTTTAGCGGAAAACACCGTTTCTACTGCAATTTATAGTTTTAATCAAAACGAGGATTTTACCATAGATCCATCGCTAACTAAAGCTTATGACGGTATAACTAAGTATATAAAACATTCTCAAATTTTACCCCGTGGCGGCAATGAACATACAATATTAAACATACACAATCCCATACGCAATTATAATTTTAGCACATTCTCTTATGTGTATAACCTAAAGATAGATTTTCCCGAGCTACACCAATTTAGAAAGGGCAAAATCGTATTCTTAAACAATGAACCCTTAATAGTCATAAAATTCAAGAATGCTAAACCTCACGATAAAAGTCTTTACGGTCTAAAAACTGCTCGTAGCTTTAACAATGAATATGTACAAGGGTCTATATACATCTCTCTTGTAGATTATTCAATTCATAGATTTAATTATAAAGTTCATCCACCAGATTCAAAGAAAGCCTTATATAATGTGAGCTTAGAATATGCCAGGCAAAATGACAAAATGTACCTCAATTATATAACGTTCAACAATTCATTTGTAATTGGTGAAGCCTTTGAACTAAGAGAGGAAAAAGTACAATTTGATAAAGCAGAACAGGCTTTTTATATCACGTTTAACAATACAGTAGATTATCTAGACTACAGAACTCTGAAGGCAAAAAACTTTAAATTTAAATTAGGGGATAAAAATCTAAGAACCATTTCTGCGGAAAGAGAAACTCCAAGAGTAGTGAAAGTTACAGTAAAGAATTTCGACGGATCGCCGATAGATATTAATTCGGAAAACATTGATGAACTCAGCTATAAACTTAAAAACATAAGAGATACATCAAGAAGAGAAATCTACAGAGCAAAAACGCTCAAAGGAGATCAATTTAGGGAATTCTTTGTTCAAAAGGTTAATGAAAATAAGCCGCTATCTGACAGTCTAAGTATCATGGACAAAAACTCACCAATCAAAGAATCTATTTTAAACGATTTTCCAGAAAAAAATCAATACTGGATTAATTCCCCTTTAATGGATAAAAAGTATAGGGACTAGAGCTTGCGCTATAGTTCGTATTAAAACCCTTGTTATCTATTTCGTCCTTTTTCGTTCGGATATAAATCGGGTAACATATCGCTCTGAAAAATCGCTTTTGTATCGATATCTATAGCCGATAATCTTCCCGTAAAAGCGGCGCCTGTATCTACATTCCAAACATTAATGGCATTCATAGGCTCGTATCTGCGATAATTGAGTGTGGGTGTATGACCGATATAAATTTCCTTATAGTGCTTTAACCGGTTAGGATATAATTCTGAATTTTTTGCGATGCGCTTGTCCATAATCAAAGCCATTTCCCAAAGGGTTCTGTCGTAGTAAAAGGTCTCTCGACGGACCTCTCTTTCTACACCATGCATAGAGGTAAAGCCGGCATGAAGAAATAGGCGTTTATCATCGTCTAAATGATATAAAGGCATATATTCAAAAAAGTTGAGATGTGTTCGTTTTTGGTCTTCACTAAAGCCCTCATAACTAGCAATCGTTTCTTTGCCCCCGTGCAGATACCAAACGTCATTAATAGTCCCATCGGCTAACCAATGTTCGCACCACACATCATGATTGCCCTTTATAAAGATACATGTATTGGTTTTAGACAATGCCATTAAGCGCTCGATAACCTGGGCCGATTCGCTCCAACCATCCACATAGTCCCCTAAAAAAATAAGGGTATCATCTTCTGTGACTTGAGCACGTTCTAATATTTGGGTCAAGGCTCTTAGTCCTCCATGGATATCGCCTATGGCTATCGTTCTATGCTGTTTCATATCTTTCCAACTCTTCATTAAAGACTTTTAAAAATTCGGAAACGGTTGCTCTATAAGAGTGATAATTTTTTTTATCCTTAAAATTCTCTGTGAACATATTATCTTCTAAGTTAACATCAATCACAAAACCTCCATATCGCAAGGTCTGTTGCACTAATTTATTCGGCAAATTTGTAGCGCCCGAGCTTCCTAAAATCATTAATAGACTTGTATTTTTTGCAATTCGAAGCGTCGTGTCTAATTTAAAATTTCTCTCATTATAACACTCATCAAACCACAAGATATTTGGTCTAGTGATTTCACCACATTTAGGACAAACCAAAAGTCCCATTTCATCTGATGTTAAATCCTCGTCATGGGCTTTTAGCGGAATTTCTTCAGGCATACTATACACCGCTTTTGAACACTCATCAGAACATCGCATCTCCCTCAAATTCCCATGGATCTCGTAAATGTTCTTTGAGCCTGCTCTCTGATGTAAATAATCAATGTTTTGTGTTATTAAATGAAACCGCTCTTGAAGTAGTTTTTCAATATCTACTAAGTCGTAATGTGCTGAATTGGGAGTGGCCTCAGCAAACATCTTCTTTCTAAAAAAAGTATACTGCCAAACCTCTTTAGGATGATGGTGAAAATGCATAAATGTTCCAAAAGATTCGGGCTTATAAAACTTAGTCCCTTTAATCCAAATACCGTCAACACCTCTGTATGTCGGTATACCACTAGCCGAAGAGATCCCAGCACCAGTTAAAAAAGTGATATTATTTCTTCGCTGCCTTTGTAGACCCTCGTTGATTATTTCTTTTATAGCTTTCATTCTTTAACCAATTTATACATAACATCGGTACGAAGTACATACTTTGTACCTGATTGTATCTCTTTACCTTCGTGCCGCATCGGATGATGAAATAACAATGCCATCCCTGTTTTTGGCTTCACTGTCGTAATTCTTCTAAATTCGGTCTCGCCACCTTCGAAATCCTCGTTTAAATAAATCAAAAACGACAACACACTAAACTCGGTGGCGTTACGTTCGTAGCTACCATCTCTGTGCATCTTAAAGCGCTGACCAACATCGTATCTGTAAATCCTAAACATCTCATTAAGACCTATGGCCTTACTCCTACCAAATGAAGCAGGCACAAAAGGTTTTAATTTTAGCCATAGTTCCTCGGCCAAGTTGTCATCAAAGAATAGCAATCGATCGTTGTTACGTACCATTTTATTCATGACTTGTTGGCCCTGCATATTAATTTTAGCGGCTTCAAAAGTTTGTAATTCGGCCTTTTCTATATAATCCGCACATGCTTTAGTAGAGAGGAAATCCTCTATCACAAACACTTGTGGATGTAATTCTATTTTTTTCATCTTATTGAAATTCTATAAACGCAACGGGTACATGGTCTGTGAGCCACACGTTATTCTCGGAGCGATAAAATTCATGCCCTTTGTTATGCATTTCTAAAGATTTTATACTTAAAATTATGGGCAAACCGCGTCGGCTTCCAACTTTTGTTGCTGTATCCCGATCCTCACTGAGATGTACATGTTGTCGACTGCGTTTTTCTAGTCCTGTAGTTCTAATAGAATCAATAAACTTAGCGACCGTACCGTGATACAAAAATTCTGGTGGTTGAATGGCTTCTAATTGTAAATCTATCGTCATAAGAGAATGGCCTTGATTTGCTCTGATTTTTGTTTTATCCGCATTAAAGGCAAAACGCTGTTTGTCATTAGTGACAACAATGGCTTCTAATTCAGGGAATGAAAAAAGGATATGCTTTGTTTTCGATTTCTCAATGAGTTCATTAACCTTGGCCCAACCATTTTTATCTAAGTTCAGACCAATATGTTCTGGTTGGTGTCGTAACACCAAACTGAGAAATTTGCTGATTCGTTTTTTATTTGTTTCGTTCATTTTTAAATTTTTCAATATTAGAAATGATCCAGTCATAGTCTTCTAATTCCCCTAACTTTATCTTTAGTTCTTCTGGAATACCTTTTATTCCCACTAGGGCTCCTACTATTTGCCCTGCAAGAGCGCAATTGGTATCTGTATCACCTCCTGCATTAATTATTGACTGAAACATATCTTTCACCCCCAAATCTTTAATTCTACTTGCAAATGCTATAGCTAATGGCACCGAATCAACCACATAAGCTGAGTTTCCTAGACCACAGATATCATTCAGTTCGTTTAAGGTATCTATCAGAATTAGACGATCTCTAACTCTAGAATCTGGAATTCCCTCAACAATAAGCCTTATCAAATTTTCCTTTCCAGTCCATTTATTATCTATAATTAAACGAATTGCTTTAACAATACTTAATGCTCCTATATATGCTTCATCATTCTGATGGGTTATGGAACAAATTTCCCTGATCAGTTCGTCAGATATGTTCGGCAAAAAAGCCAATGGTGCAATACGCATTGCTGCACCATTTCCAGCAGCGTATTCTCCTTTTCTACCAACCTGACTCCAGTGGCCTCCAAAATTTAGTTCTTCTAAGGCTTTTAAGGTACTCGCTCCTAACCCTCTTATCTTCTTTGTTCTATATAACTTCAGAATTTCCTCAGCAATATTTTCAGCCTTAAGCTTATCATTATTAGTAATAGCGTCTATAGTTGCCAAGGTCAGTTGCGTATCGTCTGTAATCCTCCAAACTTTTTGAATTTCATCAGGTATACCGAATGGATAATACAAATCATCCTCTAAATTTTGATCGGCACCTTCATACGCACTTCCCCAAGCATCTCCTATAGCTCCACATAAAATGCACCCTTCAAATCTATCTTCAATAGTCATTTATTCATTAGTTTAAAGGTTGTCCTTTTAAAATATCTCTTTCTGCCTTCCCAATTGGCAGCCTAAATACTGGAATTTTGATATTATAGTACTCAATTAACTTTTTTATTTCTTTATCAATAACGTCCTGATCATATCGGGATGAAAAGTGTCCCAAAATCAATTGTTCAATAGAAATATTCGCAACCATTTCCATGACTTCTTCTAGTGAACTATGCTTGTTTTTATCATTTCCTTTCTCTAGCTCTTCTTTCTTTAGAAATGTGGCTTCATGAATTAACAATTCACAATGATCAAACTTTGAATAATCAAAAACCGGTGTATCTCCTGAATAGATTAATACATTTCTATGCTGTTCTTCATTGATATAATTCTCTCCTTTCTCTTTCTTTAAAGCCACGATGTCTTTTGGGGATAAGCTTAAAAACTCCGACTTCAACTTATTCTTGGTTTCAATGACTTTATAGGACAGGCTCTTTAATTGGCCTGGTACATCTATATGTTTATTTTCGAAGCTCTGAACCTTATAGTTTGCTTTAATTTTGATCATATTACCATCTTCTAAAGGATTCCACAACGTTCCGGACGTATGGGGATCGAATCGTCCTGTAAATTCTTCGAGAAAGCGAAACGAGTTGGCGTCTTTTGGATAATAGATAACTGGGCGCCTATGAGCGAACATTTGGTTGAATTGCAACAATCCACCTAAATGATCTCTATCCGCATGAGAAATAAAGACATGCCTTATCTTCCCCGTTTTGCCAAGCATATGGGATGTTAAGCCATCACCTGCATCAAATAGCAGACCCAGCTCCTCGATAAAGTACCAAGTTGCAAATAATGCGGTGGAATAACCGTGTATTTTTAGTGTCATAATTTCTTTGTGAGTTTATCGCATAATTTTACGATGTCTTCCTTCCTTGCTAAAACATTTAACCAATGTTCTGGAATAGCATTATATCCATAAATCAATCCTGCCAAACCTCCTGCTATGGCACCTGTGGTATCCGTATCACTTCCTAAATTCACTGCTTTTAAAACGGTTTCTTTATAAGTGCTAGACGTTAGTAAGCACCAAAAACCTGCTTCTAAAGTATCTAGCACATAACCACTTGAACTAATTTCATTTTCATTCAGCTTTGAGATATCACTATAAATTAACCTAGAGAATTTAGTCACTTCATAATCTGCTATTTTTTCTGATATAAAGAATCGTTTTATCTCTTTTTGAGTCAAAACATAGGCTTCTTTCATGGAGTAACCTATTATGATTTTCTCGGCAAAAACTAAATAAACCAAACAGGATATTGCACTTCTAATATGTCCATGAGTTAATGCAGAAACTTTCCATATTATTTCAAATTGTTCTTTTATGTTTTTATCCTTAATATGAAATAAAAGTGGTAATATCCGCATTAATGAACCATTTCCGTTGGTATACTCATCTGCTTCATACTTTAATAGTTCTAATGCTTCATAATCTTCTTGATTAAGTATTTTTTGTAGCGTATATATTGAGCTTCGAGTTTGTATTCCAATATCAAAAACTTTTCCATGAGGTGTCCAAAAACCTGAAAATGCCCATTGCGTAAATCTTAAGGCTATATCTTTCAAGTCAAAACCTTGAAGCAGACTATGAGCTAAACAAAAAGCCAAGGAACTGTCATCACTCCAAGTCCCTTTTGGTTGATGATGAGTACCAAACTCTTGCATATCTGTAACCGGAAAACGCTTTAGATAGTCCCGTGACTTGAACTCTACGGGCACACCTAAAGCATCGCCAACGGCCAAACCAAATAAGGCTGCATGTATATTCGATGTTTTCATTGTAATCGTAATTGTTTGTTTAAATCCTCATTCTTAAATACCAAGGGATGCTCTTCTGGAATCATTAAATGGTCTAACGCTTTATACAACACATGCTTGTATTGTTCTTTTACAAAAGGCGTGATATCCTCTATTTCTAGAATATCATCTTTGGCGTACTTCTCAACTTCCTTACCTCTAATCCCAATTTGTATGGCACGTCGCTCTAGTTTTGCCCCATAAGGATCATGATCTGGATCCCATTGCAATCGTATAGCGGAATTCTGAACCTGTTCTTGCCAAGCTTCCCTTGTAGGATACAAATCGGATTGATAGCTCGAATACACGGCTTGTTTTAGATAACGCTCAAAAGCATCACGCTTGAGATGAATAGCCAAACAGACCTCTTGACCTACTTTTGTTGCCCAACCATTGCGATACATCATCCACAAGAAATTAGGTTTTATCCATGTCATGCGATTTAGACTAAAATCACCACCAAAATATTGGTTTTGGGCTGCAAAATTCCCTATGTCTGGGCGATACGACTGGTATACAATGATTTTCTCATCATCGTATTGTGCCATAATATGATGCCCTTGCTTTGGCCATGTAGCTAATTGTTCTTTGTATGATTTTATATTTAGTGTCATTTTTTAATTTTCAAATACAGTTTTAAATGCCCGAATGAACTTTTCATTCTTCGAATAAATGGCGAATACTACTTTTCTAAACTGATCTTTAAAGCTTTCGTTTAAAGCCTCAAAAAATAGTTCAGCTATCATATTAGGATCATTTTGAAACACACCACAACCCCAAGCGCCTAATATTAAATTTTCATGTTTCTGATGCTTCGCCAAAGCCAAAACATTATGGATTCTTTGCTGCATTATTGCAGGGATATAACTAACTTTCCTAGGTTCTTCGAACCTAACAATCCCAGCGTTTACAGCGGCACAGGTTATAAATGTTGTTTTGCTATAATTCTCAATTAAGTCCCCATTGTTATTTCTAAAAACGGGAACGTTCGGACTGTATATCATTGCATCTGTGTACATACAAGATTTCATTTTTCTATGTAATTCATAGAACTCAAAATTTGCTTTTAATGTAGGATATAAACCCGAAGACATAGTCAAACTTTCTTCTTGAGATAAAGCACCATTTAAAAACCCGCCGCCCGGCTTCTTTGCAGAAGCGAAATTAAGGCACATGATGTCCTTTACCCCTTGGGCATTCAACCTTAAAATAGCACTCAAAGAATCTTCTGAAGTAATTTCAATAATAGTCTTAAAATCCGTAGGATTCATTTCTAGTGTTCTCAAACCTTTCAGATCCTCTTGATTTAAATAAAAAGACCCATTTACAGCATTTTGAATGTCTTTTTCGATCAAAATTCTTTGTCTATTTGTATCGAAATAGTATCCTTTTTCAATGATTTCGAGTGTTTGTCTTGCCCTATGTTTTCTTTCTTCACTATTCATCACAAATCGTTTTTGCTCTAAGTATTGATATGCCGACATGGAGACGTCATTTTAGTTGTTGTTTATATATCTGATAATTCTCATCATCGAAGCAGACAAAAATCACATCTTCTACGATGTCGCTTTCATAGCTTGTAACTGCAGCAATAGCAACCTCCGCCGCTAGTTCTTTTGGAAACCGGTAAATCCCAGTACTAATGTTTGGAAATGCGATTGATTTTAAATTATTGACCTCAGCTAGTTTTAGACTATTGCTATAACAATTGGCCAAAAGTTGCTTTTCTTTTTCCAATCGATGACCCCCATTGTAAACAGGTCCAACGGTGTGAATCACTTTCATTGCTGGTAAATTACCAGCCGTAGTAATCACTGCTTCTCCCGTTTTACATTTCCCCTGTCGGTTTCTTATGGCTCGGCATTCGTCGAGTATAGCCGACCCACCTGCACGATGAATAGCTCCGTCTACACCTCCACCTCCTAACAACGATGAGTTTGCTGCATTGACTATGGCGTCGACTTTAATTTTAGTGATATCACCTTGAATAAGACTAATTTTCATTGTTTAAATTGTTTAATTCAATGAGCTTATCTACTACGCTTACCGTTTCTATATAATCATCTCGTAACCTTGTATAGGTTTCCTTTTCATAGTCTTGAACTTTGGCAAGAATAGCAGCTTTACGAAAGTGGTTTTCCCAAAAAGAGTTATCGTCATCATCACTCACAGATAAGTATTCTTGTATTTCGCCTTCACTAAAACCGTACGATAATAACTTCACACGCTCGTTTAAATCAGAAATATTGTTACTCTCATAATATGTTCTCAATTCATTTTCTATGTCATCATATTGCTCAAAAGTGATCTTACCCCTTACTAACCCCTTTTGCTTAAAAAAATCATCGTAAAGGCTATCTATTTGGGCTTTAATCTTTTCTACCTGATTTCTATTTGATGAATTTTGTAATTCACAATTATGCAATCTTCTCCATAAAGCATTAGTTATAACGCCTTCTCCGAATTCCCCATAATTATTTGAAAATGTTTCATATGAATTTATGGACTTCTTAAGTCTTTCATTTTTCATTCTAGAGAATAGATTTCTCAGAAACATATTTAAACCGAAATGATATCTAATGCTCTTTTCTATAGGGTTTAAAGGAGTTTCATCTTTAATCTCTTTAATTTTATTAGCAGTCAAACACTTTTCAATTATAAATGTAACAGCGTCATCAACTGAATCAATTAAGCCAGCTTGATTTCGCAGTATTTCAAAATCTAATTTGTATTCCTCTTCTTCATCATTTTCCTCTTCTCGAAATTCGTCGTTATTATCAAAGGAGGAAAAGGACACTATTCTTCTAGACTTTGTCTCAAGAAAACAATTCACTCGAGTTTCATAGATTGATGATTCATATCTTAATTCGTCAATCAACAACTCATCGGTAAATCTCTTAAATTGTGGACCAACGAACACCTTAATAATTTTAATCCTGTTTACAATGGCTTGATTGAAATGCTCTAAATCTTCAGCAGGAACCCATAATTCATTATGATGTTTTCCGCCAACATTTTCGACCTTGTACTTTAAAAACGTTTCTTCTAAAACATCAAACTTTGTAACAAAGCCCAAATAGTTTCCGAATTCATCATTGGTATTCCACTTAGACGCGATTTCACAGGCGTAGGCCTCATTTAGAACCGGATAAAAAATAGGTTGCCACTCTAATCGCGGTGGAAATGCTTTAAATCCACTTTCAGCAATTAGAGCTAACTCTTTTTCACCAATTGGTCTATATAATGTTACCGTTTTCATCTTATATTTTTATATAACCCACAATTTTTTTGCGTAATTATAACGCAAATTTAAATCGAAAATATGGAACCACAAAATATTTAGCGTTTAAATTACACAAATTCATGTAGATTCGAATTTGATCAATACTAATATACTGGAAATGAGATTCCGTACTACTGCGGGATGAGTTCGACTTGCAAAACAAACTGCGAGCGCAACTCCATAGAAAATCGATGACACCTTCTTATGTAGTTAACATGGAAAGAATCGAAAGGAGATCCCGCACTTCTGCGGGATTAGTTCGACTTACAAAACAAACTGCGAGCACAGCTCTTGTTTGTTTTGAGTCTCACTAAAAGTACTGACCAATACCGAAGACGAAGCCCTGAGTAGAGTCTTGTGTTATACCCACTCCATAGTCAATTCTAAAAATGGCATTAAAGATTCTTTTGTGAATAAATCGCAATCCTAAGCCTGGATAAACTCTTAAATTTTGTGAATCGGCAAAGTCACCGAAGTCACCACCGGGATTTCGCCAACTCCCTGCATCGATAAAAGCGTTACCCTGCAACGCAAACCAGTCTTTTTCATATAGGGTGTGCCTGTACTCCGTATTAAGGACAATAGCGGCGGTACCACGATCAATAAGGTTCCCTACGCCTCTAATGTTTAAATTGTTATCTACCGCAAAGGGCGCAAATGGTGTATCTTCATTAGAAGCGACACCCAATCGCAAGCGATTAGCCCAATTTCCGCGTTTACCAAAACGCTTGAAAAACTGAAAGTCATTCCAGCCAATTATAAAATCAGGTAACATCTGGTCATTTCTCGAATGTACATATTGAAAGTTAAAGATACTTCTAAAGCCTTCGACGTATTGATAATCATAATTGAGATTATTGTATTCATAAATAACCTTATAAAGCAATTTATCCACCACCAGCTCCTGTGGTACATTGGGGTTGGTGGCACCGAATAGGTACTCATAGTCCTCCGTAAAAAAGCTAATTCCTAATTCCACTCGATTTGTAAAGTTCAATTGATAAAGCCCCAGTAACTCAATCGATTCATTATTATAGCGATAGTCTGACGTAGTATTATCAAAAAATACGGGTTCTTGCGTTGTCAGGTTTTGATAGTTAATGGCGAGCCCCAACTTTCTGGAAAATAAAAAAGGAGCCCTTAGGTTAATGGCATAAGAATCAAAAATATCTTTTTGGTAAAAGCCTCCGAAAGCCATATTTTGCCCGAATAAATTGAACTCGTACAAACCTAAACGATAGGCAAATTCGTCATCGTTTGTGGTATAGACATTGGCAGAAGGAATAATCGTAAAGTTTTCTTCAATATTGTAAAACACGTTGTATTCGTTGGGTTCTTCAGCCGGAAACACCTGATAATAGGCATGGGCAATTGAAGGTAGGCGTTTTAATAATCTAATATCTTCTTCTATAACCGAAGAATCTAAAGCCACACCAGGCTTTATAAATGCTATTTTTTTTACAAAAGATGATTTTAGCTTCTTGTTACCTTGAACTTTGAGATCCGCTACGACATATTCTTGTGCATGCGTCCCTAAGGCCATAAAGACACAGAACAAAAAAAACATGGATCGTAAGTGATTAACTAGCATCGGTATTTAGCATAAAATTTTTGAATAATTTTTATTAGTTTTTCTCTAAATAAAATCGATATACTTAACATAGGATCCCGCACTTCTGCGGGATGAGTTCGACTTACAAAACAAACTGCGAGCAAAGCTCAACAGGTGTTTAACATCAATCCTATTCAATCAGTCTCAATATACTTGATATAGGATCCCGCACTTCTGCGGGATGAGTTCGACTTACAAAACAAACTGCGAGCAAAGCTCAACAGATGTTTAACGTCAGTCCTATTTAATCAGTCTCAATATACTTGATATAAGATCCCGCACTTCTGCGGGATTAGTTCGACTTGCAAAATAAACTGCGAGCAAAGCTCTTGTTTGTTTTGAGTCTCACTAAAAGTACTGACCTATTCCAAATACAATTCCACTGTCAGCTTTTTTTCCTAGACTGAATCCATAATCGATACGGAAAACAGCGTTAAAGATTCGTTTATGTATAAAACGCAGGCCCAGACCCGAGAACAAGCTGGCATTTGTCCCTTCAATTAAATCTGAGAATTCCCCACCAGGATCTTGCCATGTTCCAGCATCAATAAAAGCGTTTCCCTGTAATGCGAACCAACCCTTTTCATATAGCGTCTGTCTGTACTCTGTATTTAGCACCACTGAAGCGGTGCCGCGATCAACCACATTCCCCACACCCCTAATATTTAATTGATTGTCTAATGCAAATGGTGCAAAAGGTGAGCTTGTGTTGGTCGCATAACCTAGGCGCAATCTATTCGCCCAATTACCTCCTTCGCCTATGCGCTTAAAATATTCGAAATCATTTCTCCCGACAAAAGAATTCTTTAAAAAATCCGTATCACCGTCCGCAGAAGCAGTCACATTAAAGGTGAATATACTCCGAAAGCCCTCTACATATTGAAACTCATTGGTAATATTATTATATTCATACTCTCCTACGATAGACAAGCGATTTAAACTAAGCTCTTCCGGAATATCAGATGGCCGTTCACCATTTAAAAAATCGTAGTCCTCCTTGGCAATATTAAGCCCTAGCTCAAAGCGATTATTGAAATTATGTTCGTAAAATACCCTAAACTCAAAAGCCTGGCTATCGAATTTGTAATTCACATCGCTTTCATCGTCGAGAAATATAGGTTCTTGAAGTACATTATTCTGATAATTTACTCCGATTCCCCATTTCCGGGTTATTAGGTTAGGCGCTTCCCAGAAGAATCCATAAGAATCGAACACGTTTCGGCTGTAAAAACCACCTAGAATCTGGTTCTGCCCAAAAAGATTAAAATCAAAAAGTGAAACCCTATACGCTAAATCGTCATTGACATCTTGAGACACATTTAATCCAGGGATGATGGCGAAATTTTCAACAACAGTATAGGTGATTTTATAATTGCCATCAGCTAGTTCTTCAATCTTTGAGGAAGCACTCGCTACCGACGGTAATAGTCTAAAACGTCTTTCATCCGATGCCACACGAACAGTATCTAAAACACTTCCTTCCTTTACAAATGCCAATCGCTTAAGAAATCGTGTGCGTGTACGTTTATTGCCTTCAATCTCAATTGTTGTAACTGTTTGGGCTTGACTATATACGCCGGTAAAGATTAGTATAGATATAATCAACAACTTTTTCATTCTACCGTAAATTGCGTCATAAATAATTGATTAACCCAATTATCCTCGCTCACATCCATAACCGTGAATTTATAGGTCTCTCCAGAAATTAGATTTGGTGGTATCCCATCAGTAATATTTAGTACAACATTAGACGTATTATAATATTGAAATTGGTTTTCAAAAGTGTAAGTCCCTGAGATTAAATCATCATCTGTTGTAGACACCACCTGAAAAAATATAGCGTTGTCAGCTTCAGAGTTTATAGTCCAGCTAAACATCGGCATCAGCGATTGCTCCTGATTAATCATTATGGCATCAGAAAACAAGGTGGGCTGGGTTAATTGTTTAATTCGAATGGGATTAGATAGCTTAATTTCATTGTCAAGCTCATAGGACACGATCACCCAACGCTCAGTATCAAAAAAACCTACAAATTTTCTAAGAAATCCATTAAAAAAAGGAGTATCCGCAATCTCTAACGCTTCGTAATTAGCGTAATTATTTGGGTCTAGGTTGCTCGAATTTGTTTGAAAGAGTTTAAAATTATCTGAAGTGCTTTCTGGAAAAAAATAAATCTCAACATTATTAGAATTAACCATATCATTACCAGAACAAGCAATAACAGCTCCGGGCTCAAAAGCTTTACCCTCAATATATGATGAGAGCGAATTATCTACTAGAGAACTGTTCGTATCATCAGATGAACATGACGCCAATAACAAGCTGATTATGATTAAGATTCGCTTCATGAAATGGTTATTCCTAAGCTTTGTCGTAGCTCATACGTAACCTTACGAAAATCTCGAGCTTTATTACTCAGCGATGAAGTTGTAGTGGTAAACCGTATTAATCCAATGGTCTAGACCTACATCTAAAACCATAAACTCATAATCATTCCCTATCACTAAATCTGGTGGTGATGCTGTAGAAAGGTTAAGGGTAACGTTAGCTAAATTAAAATATTGAAACTTGCTCTCGTTAGTAAATGTCAGGGAAAGGACTTCGCTGGTATCACCCTTCATTATTTCAAAGAAAAAAGCGTTATCATCATAAGACTGGACATTCCAATCGAATATAGGCATACCACTTTGTTCTTGATTAATACCAATATCCGCAATGTATTGTGTCTGCTGAAAAAGGTTATTAATCCTAATTGGGCTAGATAATTTTATTTTACCTTCATGCTTATAGGTCATAATAATCCATTCATCCCTAAGAAAGGTATGCCTAAATTCTTTGACTTTAGCATCGACGGTTAACGTTGGCTGAATCTCCATCAACCTATAACTATAGAAATCTTGCGCATCTATATTGGGGTAATCACTTTCATAGAACTTTATGTCGGTAGCACCATCCTCTACCACAGCAAAAATATTGACATGGTCATTATTGGACATGTCGTTAGCAGCAAAAGCATGTATAGCATCGGTCTGATACAGATTGCCCTCCAAATCATTGGCCAGTACGATCAGTTCTTCAAACACAATGGGTACACTTTCGTTCTTTACACAACTGTTGGTTAAAGCTAAAAGTGCTATTATGACTATTCTTTTCATTCGCTTTGTTTATAATATGTTTTAATCACGTCCTCTACAGGTTTGTTTTGAGGTGTAAACATGGGGTTATCTTCTCCTCCAACTTTGTCATAGGCAATAAACCATTTCCAGATAAAACCGCCTGCAAACCAATCTTCGTTCCAAAACGTTTCATAAAGGGCTCTTGTCGTGTTGACTTGTGCTTCAAGATTCACTTGATCCATGCTGCGATCGGACACCCAAGGCGCTTTACCAGCATAATCGACACTTCGATAACCATATTCTGTAAAAAGAACTGGTTTTTTATGCGCTTCTGCCAACTTACTAATAATAGCTTTATGAGTTTTCCAGCCTTCCATGCATCTTTCAAATGTCGGTGTTTGTTCTTCACTGACTGGAAAATAGGCATCCACTCCGATGAAATCCAGTTGATCCCAAAATGGTGTACGCCTAAATTCATCCCAATTAGCAGCATAGGTAAGCTTACCGCTGTATTTGCTTCTAATGTCTTTAATGAGGCGCGTCCAATACTCTGGCCTGTACTTTACAAATAATTCCAGCTCAGTGCCTATGCAAAGGATTTCTGCTTTGGTTTCCTCAGCCAATTCAGCATATTCGAGAATAAAGCTCGTATATGAGTCTTCTAAAGTTTGCCAATCGGTTTCTGATGTCATCATAATATCACCTGTAAACTCACCTCTCCACACCCAAATCTGAGGTTTCACCATAATCTTAATATTTTGTTTACGCAGCTCTTCGATATACTGCTTTGCTCCTGCTCTCGTCTCCCCAAACCATTGTCTATCCGTATTATGGATAATATTGGGATGTTCTAGATTTTTGATAAACCCGAATGGCATAACGGCAGCATAATTAGCATTAATTTTTACTACTGGTGTGACATGGGATTGATTAGCTTTGTTAGGTGAAGCCACGAAACTGACTCCGTTGATTTTTTCCTCTTGTCCATTGCTGCAAGCTGATAATGCTATGAGCGATACATAGAGAATTAGACGTTTAAAAATTCGCATAAGCACGCATTATAAACGCCTAATTTATATAAATCCTAGAATAATGCTCTTAAACCTATATTAAATGTTTGCCCCAAACCTGTATCGTTTCCTCTTACAAAATTTGAATATAAAAACTCTATATTAAGTTCGTCTGTTAGTTGGTACTTGGCGCCACCTCCTAGGATAGTAGCATCTTGGCTAAAATCATTAAAACCTTGGTCATTTCCACCAAATGAAATTAATTGTAAATGCTGAACCAAAGCCAGTATTGTAAATTTAGAACTTGGAAAATAGCTTAAAAACACACCTGGTGTTAAACGTAGGCTATTATAGGCAAAGCTATCCTGATCCCCAAAATTGTATTCTGTATTTAGTTCAGTAAACAACTGCCAATCACCACCAGCAAAACTATAATCATAGAAAAACCGATTCTGAAATATAAAGCCTGATTGATCTAAAAATACACCCTGTTCAGTTTCGTTATCTACTAGGGGAATATGAAATGCAGTCTGTATCGTGAAATTTCCGATATTTTTAAACGGATTAAATTTTATAGCCGGTGCAAAAGAGGTGAACCCAGAACGTGCGGTACCTGCTTCTCCATCAAAAGAAAATACATCTAAGGCGTCTCGCCCGCCAATGACGTTAGAACGAAACTCTAATAATAATCCGATATTTACACGTCTACTATCCGAGATTCCTGTAAAAATATCGACTGTCGAGGTAAAGAAGGTATTTCTAGGAATATCCTGTTCATCTCCGTTTGGCCCGAATAAGTCCTTGGTTTCTGTATACAGGTTATTAAACCATTTGATGTCCCATTGCCCTTTTTTCAATAATATTGAAGGCGTAAATTCTTGTATAACACTTCGCTGCGTGTCTTCATCTTCTTGAGAAAATCCAATTAAAGAGACTAATAGAGCGATCATTAATATGCTTATCTTTTTCATTGTTTTATAATTTGGTTGTTTATTTAGTTTTATTGTTTGTTTAGATTCCAATTGTAAGTGAAGTAGCTCAGTTTATAACCGTCTGGAATTTTTTCTGTTCTGTATGTATTTATAAAGTCGATTTCACTCTTACCATTCATAGTAAAGTCTTCTTTGTACCACTTCATAATTTCTGAAGCCTCCACTTTTTTCTTTTTAGTATTGACCTTTAAAAAAGTTCCATTTAAGGCAATTTTGGTTTGGGTTTCTAACTGCTCATTTAAAGTCTTGGGCATATAGGCTTCACTAATCAGTGGAGGACAGCCAACAGCACCACAAACCAGTACGAAATGAAATCTCGCATCGTTAAATTGTGCTCTGAGTAGCTTATGTTCAATATCGTTTAGTGTAATATTTCTACCCGATAGACTATAGGTTGTTTTATCGAAAAACCCTTTATGGTCAAGCGGCGACTTTGTTGGATAATGATCTATAATACCTTTAATAACGGAAAGATTGTAAGCATTGATCCAAAACGCTTGATACGCTTTTGCATCCGAAACGTCTACCGAAATCCCTTTCGCAATATTAAGAAGTTCGTTTAGGGATGAAGGATCCTTGTGTATGGTTTTATAATCTACTCGTCCGTTTTTAACATGGGCAGTTAAAAAGGTATTCGTCTTTGTAAAGAAGCTGTTTAGATCTTGAGCATTACTCGTCAATGCCAAAAGGAAGGCTATTAAAAATGCGTATGGTTTCATCGTTTAAAATTTTGATTAACGGCACTTAGGTCGCACATAAAATGATCGACTTACAAGAATTTTAAAAGATTTTCAGCGTCTTATTTTAGCCAAAAACCTTACAGGGAACTTGTTAATTTAAATTCTTTCTAAATTGAAAACGCTCATTAAGTTCTTACCTTTAAGTGCGACAGACCAATCACTAACAATCAAAAGTTACCCGGCTTCTCGGGCAAAAATTATGGAACACATTGTTATTATCGGTAATGGTATTTCTGGAGTTACCTTAGCTAGGCATATTAGAAAACTTTCAGATAAAAAAATCACTATTATTTCTGCTGAAACCGAATACTTTTTCTCCCGCACTGCATTGATGTATGTCTATATGGGTCATATGAAATTTGAGCATACCCAACCTTACGAAAATTGGTTTTGGGAAAAGAATCGAATAGACCTTAAGACAGGTTATGTAGAAAAGGTAGACACCAATTCTAAAGCACTTCATTTTACAAATGGCGAAACTATGACTTACGATAAGTTGGTTATCGCTACGGGAAGTAAGCCTAATAAATTTGGATGGCCAGGGCAAAACTTGGATGGCGTTATGGGAATGTACCATAAACAAGACTTAGAAAACCTTGAAAAATATGCACCAAACAAAGAAGTGTGCCAACGCGCCGTTATTGTTGGTGGTGGTTTAATCGGTATAGAACTTGCCGAAATGCTGAACAGCAGAAGTATTCCCGTTACCTTTTTAGTACGCGAATCTAGCTTTTGGAATGGCGTATTGCCAGAAGGCGAAAGTGCCATGATTAATAGACACATTAGAAATCACCATATTGATTTGCGCCTTTCAACCAACTTAAGGGAAATCAAATCCGATGAAAACGGAAAAGTAAAATCGGTAATAATTGAGGAAACTGGGGAAGAAATCCCATGTCAAGTTGTGGGATTAACAGCTGGTGTTTCACCTAACATCGATTTTCTAAAGGATTCCGAAATAGAAACTGGTCGTGGTGTAAAAGTGAACCGCTATCTCGAAACTAATATTCCAGATGTTTATGCCATTGGGGATTGTGCCGAACAGCATGAAGCTATCGGCAATCGAAGACCCATAGAGGCGGTTTGGTACACAGGTCGAATGATGGGTGAAGCTTTAGCGCAGACCATTTGTGGTAATCGTATACCCTACAATCCGGGACATTGGTTTAATTCAGCAAAATTTATGGACATTGAATATCAAACTTATGGTTGGGTATTTAGTGAACGCATTAAAAAAGACAGTGAAGCACACTTTCATTGGAAACACAGTGATGATACGAAGTGCATTACCGTAGCCTTTGATAAAAACACGAATGAATTCTTGGGCATTAACACCTTTGGTATTCGAATGCGACATGAAACTTTTGACAGGTGGTTGACAGAAAAACGCGATATGGACTATGTGATGAACCATCTCTCGGAAGCTAATTTCGACCCTGAGTTCTATTCGCGATTTGAAAAAGACATTTTAACGGCCTACAACAACCAATTACAAACCGTATAGTTATATAAATTGATTAATTAAACAGGAAGCTGAAGCTCTCGAAGCTACCAATATTTGCACTTCGAGAACCTCAGTGCCCAAAACTAAAAGAAATGAGCAACAAATTAAATCATAGCATGTCATTAGCCAGACCAGATGCTCTAGACATTACCACAACACAAAAAATCGCCTTGGGCATAGGAATTATTGGACTATTCATATTGACTTTAGCACTTTTCAACACTAATTTTCCAAATGAAGGGTTATTCTTGACCTTAGCATTAGGTTTAATTGTTATTGGTACGGTCATCTACTCTAGGAATGCTTATTTAAATAAGCTAGAAGGTATTAAGAATGATGGTCAATGGTTTAAATCTATATCGTCGAGAGGCTTTTGGGGTTGGGCCGCAGGTATTATTTTAACCACATTTTATATTGTATTATACTTCTATCCACAATATTTAGGTCTTGGTAAGGATGGAGCTGAGAACACAGGTTTAATAAGTCTTTTCGATCCCTTAAGTCAATTATTAAGTGGCAGAAATGCCAGCCAATGGTTTGTATACGGCACCCTCTATACCATTGCTATTTTAGCCTTTGGCTATAAGTTTATGTTGAAATATAGACATAACCGTTATCAACAAATAAGAACGGTATCGGTCATGTTCTTTCAGTTAGGTTTTGCCTTTTTGATTCCTGAGTTCATGTATGTTATGAATAACGATTTACCCTATTATGACTTAAAAAGTATTTGGCCGCTTAACTACTACATTTTTGACGAATGGTCCGTTAAAGGGTTTTTATCTAATGGCAATATTGGCTTAGCTTTAGTCCTATTCGGAATTTTGTCCATCTTTGTCATTACACCTATCCTCACCTATAAATTTGGTAAACGTTGGTACTGTTCTTGGGTTTGCGGTTGCGGTGGTTTGGCAGAAACTGCAGGAGACTCTTTTAGGCACTTATCGTCCAAAAAACTATCAGCTTGGAAATTAGAACGTTGGTTGATTCACCTGGTGTTGGTATTTTCTGTAGTTATGACAACGGCAATGGTTTACACCTATTTGGGTTATAACAGCAACAATTTTTGGTTAACAAGAGGGCTATTTATCACTTTAGTCATCGCTTTTCTTACCATAGTCTTTGCGGGAGTTATGTACTTTAAACGACAGGAATTAGGTAAGGACGCTAAGTATGGCGCCATAGGATTCTTTACTGTTATTGCGCTTTTGCTCATTATGCATTTTACAGGTACTACCAATGAGTTGTTTTACATTAAAGCTGGCGACCTAAGATCGGCTTATGGCATCTACATTGGTTCTATTTTTTCTGGGGTTATTGGCACAGGGTTCTATCCGATTTTAGGAAGCAGAGCTTGGTGTCGTTTTGGTTGCCCTATGGCAGCGATTCTAGGATTCCAACAACGTTTATTTTCAAAATTCAGGATTACTACCAATGGTGGACAATGTATCTCGTGCGGTAACTGTTCTAACAGTTGTGAAATGGGAATTGACGTAAGACATTATGCCCAAAAAGGTGAAAACATTGTACGTTCAAGTTGTGTGGGTTGTGGTATTTGTGCCGCGGTTTGTCCTAGAGGCGTGTTAAAATTAGAGAATGATAGCATGAAAGGACGTATTAATCCAACAGAAGTTTTATTAGGGAATGATGTAGACCTCATGGAACTTGTAAATCAGAAGTAATTCATGATTATCATTTTTAATTATTAATTTAGACCTATTGAAGTCATGAGGTTTGGAAAATATTCAAAAAAACAAGAGCATTTCAATTGCTGTTTTACCTTTTCAGGTAAGTGGCGATGATATAAGAATTGAGAATTTATTTCTTGGTTTTACAGAAGATCTTATTACGAATTTTTCCAAATTCATCGGGCTTTCCGTAATTTCATCATACTCAACCCAACAGATAAAGGATACGGCTAATGAGTTCGAAATAGAACAATTGGGTGCAGACTATCTAATCTTTGGTAGCGTCCGTTATCACAATACAGCTCTTAGAATTTCTATACAACTTGTAAAAGCTGATGACAAAAGTGTCATTTATGCTAACCAGTATAATGAGACTTTAGATTCACTATTAGAGACACAAGATGATATTGTGCAACACATTGTGTCTCTTTTGCAAGAAAAAATAGACTACAATTTATTATCCTATTCCTATAAAAAGAACGCTGTAGATCTACATGCTTATGAAAACTATCTGTTAGGCATGAATATTTTGAAGCAAGGTACCGCTAAGAGTGATATTGAAGCAAGAGCATATTTTAATAAAGCTATTGAAATAGATTCCAACTTTTCGCTTGCTTACACCGGATTGTCATTGAGTTATTTCAATTTTTGGTCTTGTTTATTATGGGATAGATGGGAAATTAGTCAAAAAGGCGCTCACGAATTTGCTTTAAGGGCCATCGAAAGCGACCCCAACGATTACATTGCCCTAGGCGTTCTAGGAAGAACTTATGTGTATTTAGGAGAATTCGAAAAAGCCGAGCATTTCTTAAGGAAATCTTTACGTATGAATGCCAATGATGCTGGGCATTTGCTAAGGGTTGCCTTTTCGTTAATGTTCCTAGGATATGCCAACGAAGCTGTTGCGCTCTATGAAAAAGCCACTAAGCTCAACCCTCTACATACGGATCATTATTATGCTCATGGCGCCATTTATTATTTAGAAATTGGTGACTTCAAAAAAAGCATTGAGCTAAGTAAAAAAGTAGACTATGATGCGTGGACTGATTTTCCAGCTTTTATTGCTGCCTCATATTTGCAGCTTAAGGACTACGAAAATGTCCGAAGATGCTGGAAGATTTACTTAGAACAATTTAAAACTTTTGTCTATTCGGGCAAAAAACCGTTGGAGGAAGAGGCTCTTGATTGGCTTATAATTGTAAATCCTTATAAAGGAAAAAACTATTTATATCAAATGGTCGATTTTCTTCGCTCAGAAAAAAACCTACATAATGCGTCTAGTTCTAATATTGTTGCAACAAGTCCCGAAGCCTCATTTATCTTAAACGGTAATTTCTGGACGATTTCATATAAAGGTAGCGTGGCTAATGTTAAAGATGCCAAAGGATTTCATGACATCTATAAATTTTTGAATGAACCCAATAAAGAATTTCACTGTTTGGATTTAATGGGATCTGGCATTGATGAAAGCAATAATTCTGAATCTATAGACCAAAAAGCCAAGCTACAATATCATAATAGAATTAAAGAATTACAACAAGAGATTGAGGAAGCTGAAGCTATGAACAATACACATAGCATTACCGCTCTCAGAGAAGAATACGACTCCATTCTCGAGTACCTTTCTAATGCGATAGGTCTATCTGGCAAGGCCAGAAAAGTAGGCTCTACCATCGAAAAAGCGCGTTCTGCGGTCACATGGCGCATTCGAAGTTCAATAAAAAAAATCGATGCGCTTCACCCTGAATTAGGAAAACATTTATCAAAATCAATTAAGACAGGAACTTACTGTATGTACCAGCCTGAATATGACATCAATTGGTCGTTGTAAGTTTATTCCCTTTCAAATTTTTTCGTCAACTTACATTGTAAGTCTATAACTTACGTCATATAGGTAAACGCAAATTTCATTAATCAAAATTAAATTAATTATGCCGACACCTATCGAAATTTTATTAGACCCCATTTCACTAATTGCCTTAGCAATATATGCGCTATTAATTATCTGGGAGGCCTTATTCCCAGCTAAAGTATTACCAAAAGTCAAAAACTGGAAACTAAAAGGTTTAACCTCTTTCGCTGTTTTCTTTTTCTTGTCATCTTACCTACCACTTTTAACCGATCCCTTTTTATCTCAGTACCAACTCTTTGATCTCACCGGTTTAGGGAATATTGGCGGAGGTATTTTTGCCGTATTAGTGTACGAGTTTGGTGTATTTATCTGGCACCGTGCTTTACACAAATCTGATTTTCTATGGCGTGTATTTCATCAAATGCACCATAGTTCTGAACGAATGGATACCTATGGCGCTTTTTACTTTAGCCTTTTTGACATGATTGGATTTACATTCTTAGGAAGCATCTGTTTAGCGCTATTAATAGGTGTTACTCCTCAGGCTGTGACCATAATGCTGCTTACAACCATGTTTTTAGGCATTTTTCAACACACCAATATAAAAACACCGCAATGGTTGGGTTACATTATTCAAAGACCAGAGAGTCATACGGTACACCATGCAAAAGGTATCCATAAGCATAACTATTCTGATCTTCCCATATTCGACATCATTTTTGGATCCTTTAAAAATCCTAAAGGTTACGAACACGATACTGGTTTCTATGACGGGGCATCATCTAAGATTATCGAAATGTTAAGCTTTAAGGATATTAATAAGGCAAAATCATAAAATGACGGCATCTCTAAAACAGACCATAAATACAACCACCATCCTCACCGATGGTGGTTTAGAGACCGATCTTATCTATAACAAAAAGATCAACTTACCGCACTTTGCAGCATTTGTATTATTGGATAAACCTAGTTACACGACAACCTTAAAAAGCTATTATTACGACTATTTGGACATCGCCAAAAAAAACAAAATGGGATTTATTTTAGAGAGCCCAACTTGGCGAGCCAATAAAGATTGGGGTTATACGCTTGGCTATAATGAAAATGATCTTATTGAGGTCAATCAAAAAGCCATAAGCCTATTAGAAGGTATCAAGGCCAAGTATAATAATGATATAAAGACAATTTTAATAAGTGGACAAATTGGCCCTAGGCATGATACTTATGAGGTAAATAAAATAATGTCTGTTGAAACGGCGAAGACGTATCATTCATTACAAGTCGATGCCTTTAAAAAGGCTGGAGCAGATCTTACGACCGCACTGACTATGACTAATATTCCTGAAGCACTGGGAATAACTCAAGCTGCAATGACATCAAATATTCCTGTAGTCATCTCTTTTACCGTCGAAACCCATGGATCCTTACCGAGTGGCGAATCCTTGAGCAAAGCCATTAACAAAATTGATTCCGAGACTGACAGCTACCCTCTATATTACATGATCAATTGTGCCCATCCATCCCATTTCTTTAATCAAATACTTGTCGATTCTGAGTGGAAATATAGAATCCAGGGCATTCGTGCTAATGCGTCTTGCAAAAGTCATGCTGAACTCGACGAAGCTACTTCTTTAGATAGAAGAGACGTATTGGAGCTTGGCCGATGGTACTCTAAAATAAAACGTCACCTACCTAAACTATCGGTTTATGGAGGCTGTTGTGGAACCGAAACGGCGCACATAGCTTCTATTTGCAGTCATATTAAATAAAACTTATTGTTAGTTCTTAACGACAATAACGTCTAAGGCATTAATTATCGGACAAATTCCATTGCGCCAGTGCATAAAAAACTAAGCGCAAAATACTTTCAACAGTATTTATAAATCAAAATTAATGCGATTAATTATTGTTTTCCTTTTAGTATCGACCTTTGCTTTTGGACAAAAGCGCTACCAAAAAAATGCATCTGACCGCATGTCGCCTAAAGCTTCAGCGGTGGCGCAAAATGGCGGTTTGCATTCCGAAGGTTGGATCGAAAATAATCAGAAAATCGATTACTGGAAATTCTATCACAACAACGGACAGCTTTCTGAAGTAGGTAATTTTAAAAATGATAAAAGGGTTGGCTATTGGAAATTTTATAATGCCGATGGTCATCTTATAAAACAAGGGCGCTACACCGAAGGGTTAAAATCAGGTTACTGGAAAATCTACAAGAACAATACGCTTTCTGAGGAAGGTCATTACGACAATGACAAACGAACGGGCTATTGGAGATTCTATCATTCCAACAAACAATTAAAAGAAGAAGGGCTTTATAAAAATGGACAAAAAACGCATTATTGGAAAGCGTTTCACCCTAATGGCAAGCTCGCTAATAAAGGCCATTATAAATATGGGAAAGCGTCAAACTTTTGGCGATTTTATCATAGCAACGGTCAACTCGCCAAAGCAGGTCATTTTGTAAATGACAAAGAAAATGGATATTGGAAATTCTATCACAATAATGGTCAACTGGAAAAAGATGGCGCCTTCAAATTAGGAAAATCCACCAGCTATTGGCAATTTTACAGCGCAAATGGTAAAAGGACGTCCGAAGGTCATTTTGTTGATGGTAAAAAACAAAACTGGTGGTTGTTTTATGACGAAAATGAAAAAATCAATCATAAATGCCAGCTGAGCAATAATCGAAAAAATGGCTATTGCCTTAAATATAAAAATGAAAAACTATATTCTGCCATAAAATACGAAAATGGGAAACGCATTAAGGAATGGACGGACTTAAAGTCATTTAAGAAAGAAAATAATTTATCAGATTTAAAAAGTTAATGACGAAAATTAAAGTCATCATTCCTGCCTTTAACGAGGAGGATTCTATTGCTCTGGTTATAAATGATATTCCAGAATTAGTTGACGAAATCATTGTTGTAAGCAATAATTCAACCGACCAAACAGAGGATAGGGCACGGAAAGCTGGTGCTACGGTTTTAAAAGAACCAAGAAAGGGTTATGGCTATGCTTGCTTGAAGGGTATGGACCATATTGCCCAGCAAAAGGATAAACCAGATATTGTCGTATTCTTAGATGGAGATTATAGCGATTACCCTGAAGAATTGATCAAAATCGTACAGCCTATCATTGAAGAGCATGTTGACCTTGTCATTGGAGCACGTGTCAAAGAATTACGAGAAAATGGATCCATGACAGGGTCGCAAATTTTTGGCAACTGGTTGGCCACAGCTTTAATGAAGCTCTTTTTTAGGTCTACATTTACGGATCTAGGGCCCTTTAGAGCCATTAAGTACGACAAATTATTGGGTCTTAAAATGGAGGATAAGACTTATGGATGGACGGTAGAAATGCAGTTAAAAGCCCTTAAGCAAAAATTGAGTTACAGGGAAATTCCCGTAAACTATCGAAATAGAATAGGCGTCTCAAAAGTTTCAGGAACCATAAAAGGTGCTATATTTGCAGGCATAAAAATCCTGACATGGATATTTAAATACAGCTTTAAGTGATTTATTTACAGTATTTAGTCATTATTATTTATACCATAGCCATTGTGCTTATTTTCATGTATGCATTGGCGCAATTGAATTTGCTATATAATTACCTGTCTTCAAAGAAAATAAGAGATAAATGCGACACATTCGATTTAAACAATCCTGATGAAGTTCCCTTTGTTACCGTACAACTTCCTGTATTTAACGAAATGTACGTCATGGAACGTTTGTTGGATAATATCGCATTGTTAGATTATCCCAAAGACAAATTGGAAATTCAGGTTTTAGACGATTCCACTGACGAAACTGTACATACAACAAAGGCGCACATTGAAAAATTAGCCGCTACTGGCCTAGACATTAAGCACATTACCAGGACCAATCGTGCTGGTTTTAAAGCTGGTGCGCTAAAAGAAGGATTAAAAATTGCCACAGGTGAGTTTATCGCTATTTTCGATGCCGATTTCTTACCTCAACCCAATTGGTTAAAGCGCACCGTTCCCTATTTTAAAAATGAGGAAATCGGTGTTGTTCAAACGCGTTGGGGCCACATCAACAGAAACTATTCCTTATTGACCAGAATTCAAGCCTTTGCGTTGGACGCCCATTTTACATTAGAACAAGTCGGACGCAATAGCAAAGGGCACTTTATCAACTTTAATGGAACTGCTGGTGTATGGCGAAAAGAGTGTATTATTGATGCGGGTAATTGGGAAGGCGATACACTTACTGAAGACTTGGACTTAAGTTACAGAGCACAGCTTAAAAATTGGAAGTTTAAATATCTTGAAGACGTAGAAACACCTGCAGAATTACCGATAGTAATTAGTGCAGCACGATCACAGCAATTTCGGTGGAACAAAGGTGGGGCTGAAAACTTTAGAAAAATGCTTTGGCGCGTTGTTAAGTCAAAGAATATTTCTATTAAGACCAAGGTCCACGGGTTGCTTCATCTACTCAACAGCTCTATGTTTCTAAGCATTTTTGTTGTTGCCGTTTTAAGTATCCCCATGCTCTATATCAAGAACGAATACGCACATTTAAGAGATTATTTTTATGTGATGAGCTTCTTTATTATGAGCACTATTATTTTCTTTGTGTGCTATTGGTTTATGTACCGTAACATCTATGGTAGTGGCTACAGAAAGTTCTTTGGTTATATCGGCATGTTCTTTACCTTCTTTTCTATAGCTATGGGCTTTTCGTTGCATAATTCCATCGCCGTTATTGAAGGGCACGTCGGCAAAAAAAGTGAATTTGTAAGAACGCCAAAATTCAATATCCGAAAATTTAAGGACAACTGGAAGAACAACAAATACCTCAGAAAAAAGATGTCATCAAATGTCATTATCGAAGGCCTTCTGACGCTTTATTTTGCCTTTGGTTTATACAGTGCCTTTATCGTTGGTGACCAAGGTGGTGACTTTGGACTATTCCCATTCCACCTTATGCTTTGTATTGGCTTCGGCTATGTATTCTTTAAGTCCTTAAGGTCTAAAGTATAAGTATCATTCTCTATCCTTAAAGGGTACAATGATTCCTTTTTCCAAATAGTCTTTTAGTCCTTTTAGTAACATGGCCCAACAAAAGGATGAATGCTTAAAATTCGTATTGCTTTCTACCCAATCCTTATGAAAGAATTGAAGATAAATACCATTGTCTTTCTCCTCTAAATCAAAGCCAAAAGTGGTTGGATCCCAATCGGCATCAGATTTTGTCATTTTGTAGTGGATATGCTCTCCATGCTTAACACTTTTCACCTCGGCATACCAGTCGTAGTCATCCGTAAAATTAAAATTGTATTTCTCTCCCTCCTTCGGAATTCCTGTACATTTTAGAGGCCACCAATTCGCGAGGTGTTCAGGTTCGGATACCGCTCGATAAACACTAAACTTATCACTATGGATAAGAAGATTAAAATAAATGGAATGGCTCATAGATTAATCTATTACTTTTCTCAACAATTATACTTTCCTGTCACTTCGAGTGATTTTGTCGAGGAACGAGATAAAATCGTATCGAGAAGTCTTAATCTTGTTCTCGATACAAATTTCAAATTCATTTAATTCCTTTGAAATCCACTCGAACTGACAAGAATAAAGATATGATAATATTTATATAGTCGTTAGTTCATGAATTTTTTTCATTTGACCAATGCTAAATTTTCAAACTAAAAAATTCATGTACTTTTGAATTCATGCTCGGACTATCCAACATCTTTAAATACAAAAAATCAACCATAGCTTATATACTCATCAGTTGTATTCTATATCTATGGTTTGCTTATAGTTTAGAACGTACAGAAGCTTTAAAACTCATCCTTTTGTATGTGGCACTGTTTGTTTTTGCCTATCAAATCATTAAGACTTCGGGATTTTATACTTCGACTGCGCTCAGCACAGGCCCTAGAATTATGATCATTTCAGCTATTCTATTCCGATTATTGTTTCTATTTGCAATTCCCAATTTATCCCAAGATTTTTATCGCTTTATATGGGATGGCAGCATGATTCTTGAGGGATTTAACCCCTATCTCCACACACCCAATGCCTTTATCCTCAATGGTGAACTTCCTATTGCCCATGCGAGAGAATTATACAATGGCATGGGTGAACTAAGCGCCATGCATTTTACCAATTATCCCCCTTTAAATCAACTGTGCTTTGTACTTGGAAATCTATTTCCCGGTCAAAGTATATTAAGCTCAGTGATAGGCATGAGGCTCATTATCATTGCTGCAGATATGGGGACGCTATACTTCGGAAAAAAGCTCCTCGAGTGCCTAAAATTGCCTTCTCATAGAATTTTCTGGTATATTCTTAATCCTTTTATCATCATAGAATTTTCGGGAAATCTACACTTTGAAGGTGTCATGATTTTCTTTTTGGTTTGGTCTTTATACCTGTTGCATTCGGGACGATGGAAATGGGCTGCGGTTCTAATGGCGTGCTCTATATCTGTAAAGTTGATTCCACTCATGTTTCTACCCCTATTTTTTTGGTTTTTCAACAAACGGTCTGTCATTTCGAGCGCCACGTCTTCCAAAGTCTTGTACGGCGATCAGGAAGTCGAGAAATCTCATTACGATAATCAAGTTAATACTAGTCATTTAAACGAGTGGATTCCTGCTTTCGCAGGAATGACAAAATTGGTAGGATTTTATGTCATTGTAATCATGACTGTAATAATCCTTTTCCTCCCCTTTTTCTCCATGGAATTCTTCAACAACTACTCTAAAACCGTTGGGCTTTGGTTTGGAGATTTTGAGTTTAATGCCAGTATTTATTACATCGTCAGAGCAATTGGGTATGCTATTACGGGTTATAATGAAATAGCCATAATTACTAAAGTATTACCTATTATTTCTGCACTGATAATTTTAGGGTTTTCTTTTTTCAAACAGAACAATAGCATCCCCAAATTAACCGCTTCCATACTCATTGCTTTTAGCTGCTATCTGTTTTTAAGCACTACGGTTCATCCATGGTATATAGGCACTTTGGTACTGCTTTGTATATTCACCAATTACAGATATCCACTCGTTTGGAGTGTCGCTATCATTTTGAGCTACTTGGCTTATTTAGGGATAGGAACTTCCGATAAGTCTGAAAACTTATGGGTCATCGGATTAGAATACCTCGTTGTATTCTCAATATTTATTTGGGAAGTTGTATTAAAAAAACCCTTAAAGGTTTAGTCTTCTAAATCTACAGGAGGTTGCACCGTTTCAGGGTCGTTCCCCTCAATTTCCTCATAATCATCTTCATCGTAGTTCTCCATCGTTGCCGCCAACTTGGTACTTACTTTTACCAAGTATTTTGTGTCTTTGGTAGTGACTTCGACAGCATCAATAACCTCATTCTTGGCATTTCTAAAGGTAATGATATGATCATCATCATAGCCATCAGGATATTTATTTACTAGCATTGCTAAAATTTCTGGTGTCAGTTTTTTGAAATCTACAATAACACGTTTACGATTATCTTTCATTTTATATGTAGGTTGATTGATACTAATATACAAAGGAATTAATTAGTAATATTAATTCTATATTAATTTTAATCGCACTTTATTCACTTCTTCAAACTCACCGAAGATCGTACTTTACTCATTGAAGGCTCACGTTAACTCATGCTTATTTTATATCTTTAACCAAAGCATTTATCTTTGTGACAACAAACTCAAATATTATGAAATTACAGAATTCTAATAGACAAGCGACTTATAAAACCTATGGCTTTATGGTTGTTTTAATGATGGCTTTATTTGCATTTAATCCTTCATATAGCCAAACTAACGAAAGAACCATTACAGGATTCGTTGCTAATGAAGATGGACCATTACCTGGAGCTAATATTACTTTAGAGGGCACAAGAATAGGTGTCGTCACTGACGGAAATGGTGAATTTACATTTCCAAAAAAATTAAAAACCGGAGATGTTTTAATCTTCAGTTACTTGGGTTATGAAACTCAAAAACTAACAATAGACGATAAGACTAACTATATAAAATTAGAGTTAACGCCAGATATGGTAGAAATGATTGGCGACTTAGACACCAATACGCCTTATAAAACCAAACGACGAAAGCAGTAAATAGAGACTTTGCACAAATCTTTACATAGCTTATTGTTGTTTTTATGTGTTGGTTACTTAAATGCTCAGGTTTCCGATTTTGATCACATCGATTTTAAAAAGGCCGATCGTATCACCTTATCGTATGACAAAGAAGGACTGAGAAATCTACCTCAGTTGGCGCACAAGCTTACAGCAGATTTAACAACGGATGTCGAACGCTTTAGGGCTATTTATCGATGGGTCTGTGCCAATATTGCTAATGACTATGGCCTGTACCTTAAAAATAATCGCAAACGGCAGCGATTTAAAGACGATAGCTTAAAGCTCGATGTATGGAACACTAAGTTTAGGCAGAAACTCTTTAAGAAGTTGCTTAAAAAAAAGCGTACCATTTGTACAGGATATGCCTATTTGGTAAAATCTTTGGCTGATTTCGCCAATATAGAATGCGAAATTGTTCAAGGGTACGGCCGTGTCAGTACTACTAATATCGAAACGCTTGACTTACCCAATCATTCCTGGAACGCTGTAAAATTGAACGGCAAATGGTATCTCTGCGACCCTACTTGGGCAAGCGGTATTCCCAATCCTAAAACCAATAGGTTCTATTTTAACTATAACGATGGGTTCTTTCTCGCCGACCCTAGACTGTTCGCCGTGAATCATTTTCCTATTGATTCTAAATGGTGGCTTTTGGAGGATAACATCCCGTCTTTTAATGACTTTCTGGGAGCTCCTGTCATTTATGGTAATGCGTATAAACACCTTGAACTTCACGAGGCACCATTGCAAATGCATCACAACATTAAAAAGGATGAGAGCGTAAGTTTTAAATACGAACTTAAAGCCCCCATAAAAAAAGAAACTATAAAACTCTTGCTCGACAATGGGTTTGGGACTCGAAAAACACCTCCATCATCGATTTCTATAGACAATACTACCTTAGAGTTAGAACACCTGTTTGATAAAACCGGATTTTACGATATTCACTTTTATATCGGCAGCGACTTGATTTCCACGTATACTGTAGAGGTATCAAAATAGGTCTTGAGCCGTTTTCTTAAAATCATTCCTTTCGTTATTTAAAAGGTTCTTGATTATGGTTTTCTTAAATAAATCAATATCATAAGGCTTTAATATGATATCATTCATTCCGCTTTTAAAAATTTTGTACTTCTGTTCTTCAATTTCTACAGCTGTCAAAGCAATAATTGGGACATTACTATTAAACGTTCTAATTTCAGTAGATGCTTCAATTCCATTTTTTACTGGCATATTGATATCCATTAATATCAAATCATATGTATTTATTTTCACCAGACTTACAGCTTCTTCCCCGTTCTGAGCAATTGTACACCTAACATTTTCATTTTCTAATATCCGTTTTGTAACTGTTTGATTGATACGATTATCTTCTACGATCAAGATGTGTTTATTAGATAATTGCTTAAAATCTAATATTGGTGCGGTCTTATTATTTATTGCAACATTAGAAATTACAAACTTTAATTTAAAGGTAAAAGTTGTACCAATACCCAGTTCACTCTCTACATCAATAGTTCCACCAGCTTGATCTATTAGTTTTTTAACAATTGGTAAGCCTAAACCTGTTCCTTGATAATTTGCAGACATAGAATCTATCTGTGTAAATTCATCGAAAATTTCAGACAACTTCGTTTTTTCTACACCAGGACCTGTATCGCTCACAACAAACTCTAGCAACACTGATTTATCATCTTGTTCAAGCTTCTTTATATCTAGCGTTATACACCCTTTCTCGGTAAATTTACAAGCATTACCAATTAAATTCATAAGAATTTGTGAGAGCTTTACAGAATTCCCTTTTAACATTATAGGAATGCTTTCAGGGATATTAATTGTAATTGTATTTTGGTGTTGGACACGGATATACTCAAAAGAGGATATTATTGTGGATGTTAGTTCTCTAATATCAAAATTAGACTCTTCCTCTTTAGATGTATTGGTTTCAATTTTATTAATATGAAGCAAATCATTGATCAATGCTAAGAGATAATTAGCGGAGAACTTCAAGGATTTTAAATCATTTTCGTGTTTCTCAAGCTCATTGTTTTCTAATAAGATTGAACTTAGACCTATGACACCGTAAAGCGGAGTTCTTAATTCGTGACTTACAGTTGCGAAAAATTTTGTCTTTGCCTTTGTAAGTTCATCACTATGTCTTTTAGCCTCCAAATATTTTAGATTTTTATCTTCTAAATTTATAATCAGTCGTTTACGCTTAATATTGGATCTGTAGGTTTGAACTAAAATTATTGAAATAAAAACTAGAATAGCCATAGAAATAAAAAGCAAAAGCGTCTTACTTTCTGCTTGCTCTTGCAGCAATTCTTTCTCTAACTCTTTTAGTTTGATTTGCTCTTTAAATCGTTCGACCTCTAATTTAGCGCCCACGGATTCAATAATATTTTTTGCCTCATCTTTGCTTCTCTCCTCTTCGTAAACTTCTAGGATCTTACTAATCTCATATACCCCTTTATAATCTTTCTTCATTTCTAATGCATCTTTATAGCCTTCATAACCTTCAATTAAGGCTTCTGTATATGCCGTATTTTTACAAATAGAAATGGTCTTTTTAAAATTTATTATTGCTTCATCTGGGTCGTTTAACAAAAGAAGCATTCGGCCTTTATTATGATGATGACTAGCTTGATAATGTGGTGGATTATCTAAAGCATTTAAATAGTGTTCGGTTTTCTCTATATGATAAGCACTGCGTCTAGGCTTTTTTGTCTCATTAAAGGCTCGCGATAGATTGTGATGTAAAATAAATAACTTAGTTGTATCCTTCAGTTTTCTTGCTATTTCAAGACTTTCTAAATAGATATTAATAGTTTTCTCCTTATATCCATCTGTAAAGTAATAGATATTGGCCATATTACCCTTATACTTCAATATGAGAGCACTGTCACCGACCTTTTCAGCATCACGAAGCGATTTTAGAAATAAATTTTTGGCTTTTATTGTATCTTTTACTCGGATAAGTGTATTCCCAACTACAGATCTCATATTGTGAATATGTTCGGGATTTCCACTTTTTTTCGCTAAATAAAGTCCCTTTTCTGCATAGATGAGTATAGGTACGTATTTCGATTTATAATGCTCTTCTAACATCCATTTAATCATGGCATCAACATGAGCCGTAATCTCAGTTACAGTTGAATCTACAGAGATTTTTGGTAAGGATTCTGAGAGTGAAGTGAGTGATGTATTATCTTTATCCGAATCTAATTTATTGTGTTGACCAAAAGATAATACACATGTCAATAAGGTGGCTAAGCTAACATAACGAACCAAAGATTTCATGCTAAGTTGAGTTGATTTGGATTCGAAATATAAGCTTTTTTATGAGAAAAATAGCGTTTTATCGGATATATATGTATTTAAACTGATTTTTATAACCTCAAAACAAAGCTTAAGTTTTAAAACAGTTTTGAAAATTGATCATCCTCTCACAGCATTTTTAAAGTATTAACCTCTTGCTTTGTTAAATGCTTCCAATGACCTCTCGGAATATCTTTTTTGGTTAAGTGCGCAATGGCCACACAGTCTATCTTTACCAAATCGTACTTAAGTGTTTCAAAAATTGTTCTAAGGATAGAATTTCCCGTATTTTTTATTTTAATTCCTATATTGTTTTTGGACTCCCCTTCTATATAGCTAACCTCTTCTACTGTAATTAACTTGCCATCAACTTTAAAACCCTCCTGTATTTTTTTGAGATCCTCGAATTTTAAGTTTCTATCTAATTCAACTTGAAACAAACGTGCCACGCCGTGCTTTGAATTGGTGAATTTTTGAACCACCTTTTCGTCATTGGTAAACAGTAACAATCCCAAAGAATTGCGCCCCAATCGTCCAATGGGTTTTATATTAGCTGTCGTAGCATTGGCCACCAAATCCATCACAGTTCGTCCCTTTCCTTCGGCAGTAGTGGTAGCAAACCCTTTGGGTTTATTCAACAATACATAAACTTTGGCTTCTGGGGTGATACGCTGTCCATCAAAACGAACCTCGTCCGAAGACTTTACTTTATAACCCATTTCGGTAATGACCTTTCCATTGACCGTCACCAAACCTATGGCAATGTTCTCATCGGCTTCTCGACGTGAGCATATCCCTGAATTAGCAATGTATTTGTTTAGACGAATCTCATCGGAATGCGATGAACGTTTGGGTTGTGATTGTTTTTTAATGGGAGCACCGCCTCTTCCTGAAAACTTTTTTTTGCCTCTACCACCTTGTTGTCTGCTCATACCTTAAATTTTTTGCAAAGGTATAACAATAGTTAACATTAACTATTTATTTCCACAGTAGTTTGTCGCTCCCTGTTAACGGTAAGTTTAGTAACATCTGGTCTCGAATAATGACCAACAGGATCAAAATTCTGACGCTCTTCCAGAACGCGATTAAAATCTATAGTTTGTATGATCAACCCTTCTTTGTGCAAGACGGGCGCTACAATCCATTCACCATCTGGTCCTGCGATACAACTCCCGCCATTGGCTAAAGTTTCGGGCGCATTTTTAAGAATCGCCTCTAAATGTGGTGTATGTTCTGGGAAGTCTGTTTTAGACATTAAGCTCGATACCGATACGACGTAAGAACGCGATTCTCTCGCTATAAAGCGCGTAATATCTTTGGTATTATGATCACTTCCTGGCCACACAGCAATATGCAAATTTTCGCCCTGTCCATATAAAGCCGTTCTGGGTAATGGCATCCAATTTTCCCAACAATTAAGGCCACCAACGGTAAACGCCTTTAATGGATGTACTTGTAGACCATTGCCATCGCCTGGCGCCCATGTTAAGCGTTCGTCATAGGTGGGCTGAAGTTTTCTGTGCACGGATTTTATCGCTCCATCTTCATTGATATAAACCAAAGAGGCATAGATGCTATGCCCTCCTCTATCTAATGGCCGTTCCATAATACCTAGATATATGGCTATATGGTGTTCTTTTGCCAATTCGCAAACAGAACTTAATTCTCCTTTTTCAATACAAATTGAATTACTAACATAATGCGCATGTAATTCTTTGTTTACAGTGGTATTCCATTCGGCACCTCCAGTTAAAGCTAACCAGAATGGATAACCAGGTAATAAGGCTTCCCCAAATACGACGAGTTCACATTGCCCTTCTGCGGCTTCTTTAATAGCGTTTTCAATCTTATTAAGTGTTGCTTTTTTATCTAACCAGACTGGAGCAATTTGTGCCATGGCTATTTTTAAGGTGGTATTCATTTATAAACGGTTTAATACAACTGATACATCAATTAATAAAATAGAAAATACACCAGCCACTATGATAAACTTCAAAATATTATGAAGTATGAGATAGTGCATTTTCTTATTCGATTTCCACACTATAAGTAGAAAAAGAGCTAGTAACATTACACTTAAGTAAAAGAAATAATACATGTGTCCTATTTTAAAAAACAGAATCAGTATGATACCAGCTATTATAGTCAAGATCGCCAATATAGTGAGCATTAGCTTCGACATTTTTTCGCCATATACTACAGGAACTGTTTTATAATCGAGTGCCAAATCCCCTTTGATATTCTCTAAGTCTTTAGTCAATTCGCGCATAGACACTAATAGAAATAAGAATATAGCATGTGCAAAAATGACGAGTTCAAAATTTTTGTAGTAGATAAAAATGGCAAAAAAAGGCGTTACGGTTAAAATTGCAGACACCAAGTTTCCAGTAATGGGTTGTTTTTTTAAACGATGTGAATACAACCATATCGCAAAAATATAAATCGCAAAAAATATAACCGCTCTAAATGACACATAACTGGCGAAGACTACAGCCAAAAAATTAAGGACAAAATAGAACGACAGCTTGGTATTTTGACTCACCAAACGATCTAACATCGTTTTTCTGGGCCTATTAATGAGATCTTTCTCCGAGTCGTAAAAATTATTGATGATGTATCCAGCAGCTATGGTGGCCGAAGAGGCTAAAACCAACATGAGCAGATTGATATCAAAAAGCACAGCACCCAATGGTTTTTCTGGCGCAAAAATGTATATGGAGGCTAAATACTGTGCAATGACTACAACAAGAATGTTGTACCCGCGTACTACCGAAAAGAGGCTGAAAAATTTGAGTAGAATGTGTTTCTGCCGTCTGGATAGCATATAGTAGAATTAAAAAACCTCACAAAGTCTATACTTGTGAGGTTTAATGTCATATTTTTAGAATTAAAAATTGTAAACAACCTCTAATTTTTGGCCTTTCAAGGCAGCCTTGGCCCTATCTATATCTTCGGTAAAACCCAAAATATAACCACCACCACCTGAACCACAGAGCTTCAAATAGTAGTCATTAGTTTCAATGCCTTTTTTCCAAAGCTCATGAAACTGCTTTGGAATCATCGGCTTAAAATTGTTTAATACCACCTTAGATAGTTGCTTAGTGTTTCTAAACAGTGATTTTATATCTCCTTTTAGAAAATCCTCAACACAGGCATCTGTATGCTTAATAAATTGCTCCTTTAGCATACTTCTAAAACCTTCATTCTTCATATTCTCCATAAAAATGCCAACCATTGGTGCTGTTTCACCAACAATACCACTGTCTAATAAAAATACGGCCCCTTTACCTTCGGTTTTTTGTGATGGAATTCCAGTTGCTTCAATATTATCCTTAGAATTGATTAGGATAGGAAGACTTAAATAACTGTTTAATGGATCTAAACCCGAAGATTTACCATGGAAAAACGATTCCATCTCAGCAAAAATAGCCTTTAATCGTAACAACTTTTCTCGGGTTAGATTTTCCAATACCGTAATCTTATCTGAAGCATACTTGTCATAGATTGCTGCCACTAAAGCACCGCTACTACCGACTCCATAACCTTGTGGAATCGAAGAATCGAAGTACATACCAGCATCAACATCACTTCGTAACTTCTCAATATCGAAAGACACCAAATTCTTGTCTAGATTTCCAAGATAAGCGGCAAAACGCTTAAGACTTTCATTAGATTTTATAGCCTCTTGTGAGGGATGTTCATCGACCTTTAAAGCGCCATTGTAAAAGTTATATGGTATAGACAATCCTTTAGAGTCTTTAATGATACCATACTCTCCAAAGAGCAAAATTTTAGAATAAAAAAGAGGTCCTTTCATTTTAAGTTGTGCTATTTTCTCTTGCAAATATACGGATTATAATGCTATATGGTTTACAGTCAAACACTAAGCCTAAGTTAATTTTTGATCAATTGTGCGCCTTTACCTACACAATCAAGGAGATATTGTTTGTTTTGGCAATACACGGCTAAATCTCGTTTAATAAATTGCAGCACATCATCCTTCTCATTCTCTGGATATAATACATGCACATTTGCGCCTGCATCTAGCGTAAAACAAACTTGAGAGCCGGTCGCTTTTCTATACGTCCAGATTTTATTTATAATCTCAAGCGTATTTGGCTTCATTAATATAAAGTAAGGCTCACTGGTCATCATCATAGCATGCAACGTTAGGGCTTCACTTTCAACAATTTTTACAAAATTCTCTAAATCACCAGAAGCAAAAACCGCTTTTAATTGTGCCAAATGATGATGCGCTTGTTTAAAACGTTCCTTCGCGAAGGGATGACCATGCATCAATTGATGACCAAGGGTACTACTCACTTGCTTTTCCCCTTTATCCACCAAAAGGATGGTATCCTGATAATTTTTAAAGTTGGAATGCAGGTCGCCATTAAACTTTATCCCGTACAAATCGGAACTCTCCATACTTTCATTTTGTCCCCAAACCACTAATTCACCTTCAACACTTCTACAGGCACTTCCCGAGCCTAACCTTGCTAAGAACGACGATTTTTTTAAGAAATAGTCACTCGTATAATCTGCACCTAAATATTCCTCAATACTTGTTAAACACAAAGCTAGTGCACTCATACCAGACGCTGAGGAGGCAATACCTGAACTATGTGGAAATGTATTGGAGGTTTCAATTTTAAAGTGATAATCTCTTAAAAAAGGAACATAGGCTTCTATACGCTCAAAAAACGTCTGAATTTTTGGCTTAAAAGCTTCATTTTTTTCACCTTCAAAATAGATGTCGAAGCTAAAATCACTTCCTTCTTTTTTGGTATAGGTGACCTCAGTGATGGTTTTACAGTTAGAAAGTGTAAAACTAATAGATGGGTTTTCTGGAATTTGCGGTTCGCGTTTTCCCCAATACTTAACCAAGGCAATATTACTCGGAGACGACCATTTTACTGATCCAGCTTCTAGGTTTGAATTGAAGGATTTAAGAATAAAATCGTTCTCTGTCATGGTTGCAAAAGTACATAAATTCATCAATGATGGGTTTGTGTTTTAAGCAATAATATCAACAACTTCAAAATAGCTCGCTTTCTTAGTCTGTATATATTTTAAGGCCAAAATTATTTTTTATTTTTATGGTTCATACATCTTTCATATTTAAAAGATAACAGTCTAAATTTACTAGTTAACTTTAGCTATATATCTTTTGTAATATTATATGCAATGATAAATAATTCCACCTCAAACAAGCCTGGTTATATTTTTTTGGTTCTCGGTATCGTTTCCTTTATCATTTTTATACTAATGCATGTTATGGAATTAGTTCCACATTCTGGGCTTTTCCTTGTTATTGGTTTTGTAATGATTGCTTTAGCGGTACGATGGTTTCCGCTCCTTAAAGGTTTCTCTTATTCCTTATGGATTTTTGCTTCTGTAACTATTGCGATGTATTATCCTGAGTATTTTTTGAGTGCTGGTGATTTTGAATTCAGTTTGTTAATTGTTCCTTTATTGCAAATCATTATGTTTGGTATGGGTTCTCAAATGAGCCTAAATGATTTTGTAGGTGTCATAAAAATGCCAAAAGGCGTTATTGCTGGAGTCCTATGTCAGTTTACCATAATGCCAGTTATGGGAATTTTTGTAGCTACTATGTTTAACTTTTCGCCCGAAATAGCTGCCGGCCTCATTTTAGTAGGATCATCACCAAGCGGGATGGCTTCTAATGTGATGTCATTTCTTGCAAGAGCTAACCTTGCACTGTCAGTAACATTGACCGCTTTCGCTACCCTATTATCGCCTTTGATGACACCTTTATTAATGCAACTATTTGCTGGCGAAATGGTTGAGATAGATTTTTGGAATATGATGTTGGGCATTTTCAATATGGTAATTTTACCTATTTGTGCTGGTCTTATTTTTAATCTTTTTTTAAATGCAAAGAAAAGTCGAAAAGGTCGTATTATTGAAATGACATCATATATAGTTATTATTGTTCTTAAAAACTTTCTAGGCTATTTAACAGAAGCTATTGACTTCTCACAATTTGGAATACACTTATTAAAAGACCTCATAATCTTTGGGGCACTACCAGTTATTGCTTCCTATGTATTTAAAGTACTGGCCAACGGAAAAAGGGATGCGCTAGAAAAGATGCTTTCGTTCATCTCTATGTTAGGGATAGCTATAATTATAGTAATAATAACCGCCGCAGGTCGTGACAGCCTAATTGAAGTCGGTTTGCTATTAATACTGGCCTGTTTTTTACAGAATATGTTTGGCTATACACTTGGTTATTTTGCTGCAAAACTATTGCGCCTTAAAGAAAAAGATTGTCGTACCATTGCACTTGAGGTAGGTATGCAAAATGGTGGACTGGCGTCTGGACTAGCCCTACAAATGGGTAAAGTAGCAACAGTAGGTCTTGCTCCTGCTATTTTTGGCCCTATGATGAATATTACGGGATCTGCAATTGCCACTTGGTGGAGAGGAAAAACTACAGACGAGTAGCTATGCAACCTTTTATTTTTAATATTGAGATGACTATGGAAATTTCAGATTTAGTCTTCTGCACTCATTGACAACAACTTTAGCATTGTTTTATAATTTCTGGCAGTGGCGCTGACCTTTAATTTTCTTTCAAAAAAACTCAAATTGAATTTTGCATTACCATAGCCTTTGGCACAATAAAAATATAAGCCGTCATTGACAATAGCATATTCTTCATTATCATAGACTTTTTTGCAGGCTTCTTTTACTAAATCCTGATCAGGAATATCTGATAGTATAGCAAAATAACTATGCTCTTTTTTGTCGTCTGAGAAGGGGCTGTCCTCAAATATTTTAAGCAGTTGGTCTCTTGTTCTTACCAAAACGGAAACTTCAAAACCAAAATGGTCTAAAATTGCGGTCTTAATTCTCGTTTCCAAAACTTTAGAATCGGCTATAGGCGATTGAAATACCACATTACCACTCTGAATATAGGTTTTTACGGCTTCTAGACCAGATTGGGACAACAATTCTCTAAGTTCTGCCATTGGCACTTTTTTATGCCCACCGACATTAATGCCTCTTAATAATGCGATATAAGTTGTCATTATTTTGTAATTGATTGTGATACAATATAAGCACCCGTCCAAGCATTCTGAAAGTTAAAACCACCCGTAACGGCATCGACATTAATGACTTCTCCAGCGAAATATAAATTTGGAATGATTTTACTCTCAAAAGTCTTAAAGTTGATATCTTTTAAATCCACACCACCAGCAGTCACAAACTCTTCTTTGAAGGTGCTTTTCCCTGTAACATGGAATACAGCTTTTGTTAGTTGTTTGGTCAATGCGATCAAAAAGGATTTGCTACAATCTGCCCAATTCATGGATTTCGCAATTCCACTGGATGCAACAAGGCGTTTCCACAAGCGTTTTGGCAACCCAAATTGTACCGTATTGAATATTGTTTTCTTTGGTGATAGTTGTTTCATCTCCATCAAAAAAGATAAACAATCTTCATGATTTTGTCTTATAAAATTGACTTCAATTTTGAAATTATAATTCATTTTGGCCAATTCAACGGCTCCAAATGCAGAGAGTTTTAAAATTGCTGGTGCACTCATACCGACATGTGTAATCAGCAAGGGGCCTTCTGAAACTAAATGTGTACCCAAAACTTTAACTTCCACGTCTTTTGCCACGACGCCCGGAATGTCTTTTATGCGCTCATCCTTAATATCAAAAGTAAAAAGTGATGGTACTGGAGGCACAATCCTGTGCCCTAAATTCTCAAGTAGGTTCCAAATTTTCGGGTTACTCCCCGTAGCGACAACTAACTTTTCACACGCTATACACCCTTGGGAAGTCTCTACTAAAAATCCATTATCTTCTATATTAATGGCTTTAACGACATGATTGTACAGTAAGTCCACATGATGTTTTTTAGCTTCATGCAAAAAACAGTCTATAATGGTTTGCGAAGTGTTTGACACTGGGAACATTCTGCCATCTTCTTCAATTTTAAGTGCCACGCCGCGTTCTTCAAACCAAGTAATGGTATCGCCTGTCATGAAACTGTGAAATGGGCCTAAGAGTTCTTTCTCTCCTCTTGGATAGTTTTTAACCAATTCTGATGGTATAAACTCAGCATGCGTCACATTACAACGTCCGCCACCAGAAATCCTCACCTTTTGCAGTCCCTGCTTTCCGCGTTCTAGAATTGCAACAGATAATTTGGGATAGTGTTCGGCGATATTAATAGCTGCAAAAAATCCGGCTGCTCCGCCACCTATAACTAAAATATTTTTTTGTTTGGTCAATGACTAAAAAAGTATGATGACTCAATGTAATTATTACTCCACAAATATGCAATAAATATGCAATTGCTTGTGATATTTGTTTTGACTTAGTAGTAGAATTCTGGTTAAATACCCCTGTAAAACGTTGAACAATTTAAACCCTTAAATAAACAAACTTTGCACCTCATCGAGATTATGTTTCAGCGCATGTTATTCATCGAAAAAAGGCGCTAAACAACTTTGATTTAGAGGTTTTTTCAATTTATCTTTTGAATTTTAGGCACCCTTTAAGCAAATTGTTCCTTACCCCAACACGCTCTAATTTTTTGCTCATCGTTGGCCCGTATATAACAATTCTGTCAATTTATTAACGAAGGAATTTTTATTATGATGTCACGAATTTTGAAATTTAAGAGCATTGGATTCACCATTTTCATAGCTTGTCATTCATTTATTCAAGCCCAATCCATCAGTTTTAACTCTTCTGGTCTAGTAGGTACCAATATTACTAATCCAACATCTTTAGATTTTGGGCCAAACAACAAACTCTACGTAGCACAGCAAGATGGTATCATCTGGGAGTACGATATTGAAAGAGATACTGCTGCGCCAGGCGAAGGAACCTATACTATACTTAGTTCAAATCAGATTACACTAATAAAGAACAACACCCCAAATCACAATGACGACGGTACAAATAATTCTACGCAAGCGAGGCAGATTACGGGTATATTGACAGCCGGAACAGCTAGTAATCCTATTTTGTACGTCACCTCATCAGATTCTCGAATCGGTGGTGGTGGTAGTGCAGGAAACGATGTTAATCTAGATACAAATTCTGGAGTATTATCACGTCTTACATGGAATGGTAGTGCTTGGGAAAAAGTTGATTTGGTCCGTGGACTTCCCAGATGTGAAGAAAATCACTCAACAAACGGATTGGATGTATTCGTTGATGGTGGCACCACATATTTACTCATACAAGTTGGTGGTAATACCAATCAAGGAGCTCCTAGTAATAATTTCGCTGGTTCATCCGAATACTACTTAAGCGGCGCCTTGTTGATCGTTAATCTTACGCAACTGGAGCAAATGGAAGCAACTAACGGTGGCCCTTATTTAGATCCAAGAACTGGTAACACCCCCTATATTTATGATCTACCTTCTTTAAATGACCCTGAACGACAGGATATTGACAATACGCACGCTAGTTTTCCTTATGATGCTTCTCATCCTATGTACAATGCTACTATCGATTTAGGTGATCCTTTTGGAGGAAATAATGGACTTAATCAAACCTTTCCAGAAGCTGGGGGACCTGTCCAAATTTTTGCACCTGGTTTTAGAAACGCTTATGATGTTGTTATAACAGATAATGGTAGGGTTTTTACGTCAGACAATGGTCCTAACGGCGGATGGGGCGGTGCGCCTTTAATCTATGACAGCAGTGACAATCTAAAAGGGACACATAATACCACATCATACGATCCTGGTGCTGGTGACTATGTTACGAATGAATTTAATATAGAAAATGGTGCTTCGCTTGGTGATGCTTTACATTATGTAGGCACAACAAGTGATGCTAACAATACTTACTATGGTGGGCATCCTGTCCCTATAAGAGCTTTCCCCGATAAAGCCAGAGTCTATAAATATGAATATAATGGTTCAAATTGGGTCGAAAACGGTGCTTACGACTGGTCCACACTCATCAGTGGGGTAAGAGGGTATTTTAATGCTTCTGGCTTTACTATGTCCGATTTCCCTAATGATTCAAGACAAGGCAATTATGATAGATCATTATCCAGTTCGGATGTTAATATTTTAGATATTGTCTCTTCCTCAACAAATGGTATTTGTGAGTATACAGCAACCAACTTTGGTGGTGCGATGCAAGGCGATATACTTACGGCCTCATTTAATGGAAATATTAATCGCTATGAATTTGATACGGATGGTGTTACCTTATTATCGCAAAACAATGGATTTCTCAATGGTTTTGGGAGTATCCCTTTAGATTTAATTGCCTTAGACGATTCTCATGACTATGCTGGTACGATTTGGGTAGTTACCTATGGTGCAAACGACATTACTATTTTTGAGCCGGCCGATTTTGGCGACTGTTTCCTTCCTGGTGACCCAGAGTATGTTGGTAGCGAAGATTATGATAATGATGGATTTACTAATGATGACGAAATTAGCAATGGCACCAACCATTGCTCAGGTGGAAGTCAACCCAACGATTATGATGGTGATTTTATTTCAGATTTGCTCGATCCCGATGATGATAACGATGGCATCTTAGATGTCGTAGATGCCTTTGCAATCGATCCACAGAATGGACTTGGAACTAATTTACCTGTAAACTATCCGTTTTGGAATAACGATCCGGGTACTGGATTTTTTGGATTAGGATTTACGGGATTGCAGTTAGACCCATCAGGTAGTACAGATTATCTCAATCAATTTGACTCAAACAGCCTATCCTTTGGTGGTGCTGGTGGTAAAGCAACTGTTGACGCCGTCTCATCTGGAGATGCGCTAAACAGTACCAACACGCAAGAAAATGCTTTTCAATTTGGTATTAATGTGGACTCCAATTCAAACCCTTTCACAGTTTACAGTAAAATTGAAACCCCTTTTAATGGCTCTAACCCTTTAGATACGCAATCCTATGGTATCTTTATTGGAAACGGAGATCAAGACAACTACCTGAAAGTTGCCTTAATGGACGGTATCACAAATGGAGATACGACCTATGGTTTTGAAATTGTCTTGGAAGACAATGGCATTAGTTCAACATCAACTTACGATGTTGCAAATCTACTTCTTGCAACTGGTGTAGACTTATATATATCGGTCAATCCGAGCTTAAACTCTGCACAGATATATTATTCCCTCGATAATGGTATAAACGTCATAGCATTGGGTTCTCCGATGTCATTGCCAACAAGTTTTTTAGACCCAAATGATACCATAGGACTAGCCGTAGGAATCATTGGTACTTCGGGCAGTTCTGGCAGCAGCTATACAGCGACTTGGGATTATATTGATATTACAGAAGATTCCGGACTTCAATTAGAAGCTATGGCTAGCATGGTAGATTTTGGTCAATCGAGTACCACAAGTAGTGTTAATGAGCTGAATTTAGATGTCAAAAATATCGGGAATCCGGCTACCGGCCCTATTCAAATAACACAACTTAATTTCACGGGAACAAACGCCAACCTATTTAGCTCTAATTTAAGTCTCCCTATCTCTATAGGCCCACAGTCGGAAGTTTTGATTCCGATCGCTTTTGATCCGGATACTACTATTGGAACTAAATCAGCGATTTTGGAGATAATTCATAATGGTACCAATGGCCCCATACAAGTTAGCCTTGTTGCTGAAGTAGCCAATGAAACACCTTTGGTACGTATCAGTGCTGGGAGCCCGTCAATCGTTAGCAGTACTGATAGTGGTCCCGATTGGGAGTCAAATCCAGATGAAGGGGCCTATAATGGAACGTCCTATGCTGTTAATACAGGTCGAATCGCTTCAACGTCATTTGTATATGCCAATCGACATAGTTCTATTCCAAGCTATATTGACGAAACCACCTTCAATGGACTTTTTAATTATGAGCGTTGGGATGACGGCCCTGATCCTGAAATGGAATTTACCATACCAATTTCAAATGGCAATTATACCGTTAATCTCTATGTCGGCAATAATTATGAAGGGACAGATCAAGTCGGCGAAAGAGTCTATGATATTCTTCTAGAAGGTAACTTAGTTGAGAATGACTTAGATTTAGTAGCAACCTACGGTCATCAAGTAGCAGCTATGCTGTCTTATCCTGTTACTGTAAATGATAATGAGTTAAATATTCGTTTTGAGCACAATGTCGAAAATCCCCTAATCAATGCTATTGAAATCATTGGATTTGCGGCCAATGTCAATTTGCCTCCTAATGCTGTAATTTCAGCCAACCCAACCTCAGGTGCAGCACCTTTGGATGTTGTTTTTTCAGGTAGCAATTCAACCGACGATAACAACAATATCGTAAGTTACGCATGGGATTTTGGCAATGGAGATACAGCTACTGGCATCAACCCAAATTACACGTTTACGCAAGACGGGACATATACCGTAACACTTACTGTTACCGATGATGCCAATGCGACTGATACGGATACGATTGACATCACTGTTCAAACACCCGGATCTTGTCAATGGAATGCTTTAGCGGATTCTGATTTAGGAAAAATAGAAGCACAAAGTGCCAAGATAGGCGATAAATTATATGTGTTTGCTGGATTTGTGGAGAGCTTAGTCATTACTGGTGCTACTGAAATTTATGATACGAATACAGATTCCTGGAGTTATGGTACACCAATGCCAATTCCCGTTACCCATATGGGTATTGCCGTTGTTGGCACTGATGTTTGGATTATTGCTGGCTTTGCCGGGAGTCATCCAGGAGTGGCGACAGATGCTGTTCAAATATATGACACCTTAACGGATACATGGAGCACTGGTCCTTCAATACCAGCACCAAGAGGTTCTGGTGCAGCGGCATATAATGATGGCAAAATTCATGTCTTTGGGGGCTTACTTCCAGATAGGGTTACTGATGTCGATGAACATTATGTTTTAGATGTCAATAATCAAGGTTTAGGGTGGGTACCAGCGGCAGCACTTCCAAATGCCAGAAACCACTTGAGTGCAGCAAGTTTTAACGGTTTGATATATGCCATTGGTGGGCAAACAGGTCATGACAACGAGTCTGAAGTTCTAGATACTAATTTATTAGAAGTATACAATCCAGATACGGACACTTGGAGCACTTTACAGAATTTGCCAACCGCCCGCTCTCACTTCGAGCCCGGTACGGCCGTTCATAATGGTAAAATTATTATTGCTGGAGGTAGAACAGGTTCTAGTTTTTTCTATGACGATGTCACACAATATGATATTGCAACAAATACCTGGTCGGAGTTATGCGAATTGCCAGAAAATTTACTGGCACCTGCTGCAAAGGTGTTTGGCCATCGATTAATAGTGGCAAATGGTGGTGTAGACGGTATTGGTGGGCCATCAAAAACTACAAGATGGTTGACGGTAGAGGACGAATTTCCACAATTGGTCTTAGACCCTATTTCCAATCAAAACAATCAAGTTGGTGATTTGAGTACCTTAGTCATTTCAGCGAGTGGTGGTGATCCAAATGCTAATGTCACCTACAGCATGAGCAATCAACCATCAGGTTTAAGTGTAGAACCTACTAATGGACAAATCATAGGTACTGTTGATGCATCAGCTTTAACTGGTGGCACAAACAATGACGGTATTCATTTAGTAACCGTCACTATAACAAAACCTGGGTCAGAAGATATCACTCAAGATTTTACCTGGACCATTACGGCTCAGAATAACCTTTGGAATGATAAGAATGAAGACGAAAATTATACCGCAAGACATGAATGTTCGTTCGTTCAAGCTGGTGATAAGTTCTATCTATTCGGTGGAAGAGAAAGCGCACAAACTTTAGATGTTTATGACTACAGCACAGACTCATGGAATTCATTACCTAATTCTGCACCTCATGAGTTTAACCATTTCCAAGCCGTTGAATTTGAAGGATTAATTTGGGTCATTGGCGCATTTAGAACCAATGATTTCCCAAATGAAGTTCCAGCTGATTATATATGGATGTTCAACCCTGCTTCACAAGAGTGGATACAAGGCCCAGAAATTCCAGCTTCAAGAAAAAGAGGGTCTGCCGGGCTAGTGGTCTATAATAACAAATTCTACATTGTTGGAGGTAATACCGATGGGCATGATGGTGGTTACGTTAGTTGGTTTGACGAATATGATCCAAGTACAGGAATATGGACAGTACTTACTGATGCCCCAAGATCGAGGGATCATTTCCACGCTGCGGTTATCGATGGTAAATTATATGCCGCTTCTGGAAGGCTTTCTGGAGGAATGGGTGGTGTTTTTGCACCATTAATAGCCGAGGTAGATGTTTATGATTTTACTACAGAAAGTTGGAGCACACTTTCTAATAGCAGAAACTTACCGACGCCTAGAGCGGGTGCTATTGTTGCTAATTTTAAAAATAAACTAATTGTTGCCGGAGGAGAACCTGCTACAGGTAGCGATGCTTTTGATGTCACAGAGATCTATGACCCTGTTGTCGAATCTTGGTCGACTGGTGATAATCTTGTACACAAAAGACATGGAACACAAGGTATTGTTTCTGGTAATGGGTTATATGTCACGGGAGGCTCACCAAATCAAGGTGGTGGCAATCAACTTAACATGGAATTCTATGGACAGGATGACCCTGCAGGTACCGCAAGTGCCGCGAGTAGTCTTTCTGCTAATTCAGATGAAAGTTTTGCAATTGGAGAGACGAAAACCATTAGCCTAAATAGCAATGGTGGAAATGTAGGGGATATTTTAAAATCTTATGCGCTATCAGGAACAGATGCCAGCGATTTTATAATTAATTCAGGCGATGTCCCCTTTAAACTATTGGGTGCTGGTGATACTCATGATATTAGTGTTTCTTATAATGGTGGTGTTTACGATAAAAATGCCATACTTACGATTACTTATAATAACACTGATACTGAGATTATTAATCTAGGAGTTCCAAGAAATGAACTGATTTATGAGAATAGTAATTGGACCCCTTATGCTCCTGACGAAACGACTGCAGACGAGAATGTTAGAATTATGAATGGTACTTATACTCTGGCTTCTGATATAGAGACTTATCACTTAAACATTGATTCTGGCGCAACGTTTACAGCTAATCCAGGCGCTTCACTAACGACGCATGGCGATGTATCGTCAGATGGTAGCCTAGAGTTTGATTCTAATTCTAGTTCGTATTCTAGTTTCATTCCAAATGGAGGCATTTCAGGTAATATCGTTTACAAAAGACACGTTAACAATACCGCTGCGGTTGGAGAATCTGATGCTAATGATCTCATTGCTCCTCCGCTCTCTGGAGAGGCATTTAATGATTTTATTACTAATAATTCCAATATTGTTAGTAATGGGGCTAACACACTTTATTTGTTTGGCCCATTTAATAAAACAACAGGAGCTTATGACATTTATGCAAACACCGAAACATCGAGTTTAAGTGCTGGTACTGGATACCGAGCAGCATCTACGGACGCCGACACATTTACTTTTAGCGGATTGGTAAACGCAGGAATTATCCAGATACCAATAATTAATTCTGGCCCTTCATTTCAGGAATGGAATTTAATTGGTAACCCCTATCCCTCGTATATAAGTTTAGAAGACTTTTTAAGTGTTAATATTTCGCAGTTTGGTGCCAGTAATGCCGCTGTCTATGGTTATGACGGTAATGCCAGTAATGGTTGGGTAGTTTGGAATCAGGCGTTCTCAACGATGAACCCAAATACCTTAATTGCCCCAGGGCAGGGCTTCTTTGTCACTTCTGAAGTCGCTGGTGGTACGGTTACCTTTAACCCTTCAATGCGAAGAAAAGGACAATCCGATGATTTCATTGCGGGGAGAACAACACCTGATAATTCTTATTTCTTAGAGCTTCAATTAAGTCAAAATGCTGAAAATTATCAGACTAATTTTTACTTTACTCCAGAAGCAAGTCTGGGACTAGACAAAGGCTATGATGCTGAAGTTTGGGGTGGTAATGCACCGGCATTTGGAGTGTTTTCATATTTAGTCGAAGATAATACAGGTCTACCGATGCACATTCAATCTTTAGGAGACAACGATTTTAATGCTATTGAAATTCCATTAGGACTAAACGCCAATTCTGGAGAACAAATTCAAATAAGCATCTTGGAAAATACACTTCCAGACACTGTCGAAGTCTATTTAGAAGATCGTCAAGAACAGACCTTTACATTGTTAAATACGACCGATTATGTCGCAACTCTTAATAGTGCAGTCAATCCTATTGGAAGGTTCTATCTATCCTTTACAAACACAACACTTTCGTCGAGTAATTCTATATTAGACCAACTACATGTGTTTAATAAGCCTTCAACACAGACTGTGGTTATTTCAGGTCCAATAAATGAACCGACAGAAGCAACAATTTATGATATACAAGGTAGAAGAGTGCTTTCCAAAGCATTGAAAATGAATTCATCAAGGCAAGAGATTGCCGTAAATGGGTTGCAGTCTGGAGCTTATGTTATAAGTATTGAAACGATAGGTGAAAAAATGACTAAAAAACTGATTATAAATTAGGAGATTGGGATCATCAATAATAATCCTAATGGATTATTAAAAGTCATCACTTTTCCTAATTTTAGGATACCTTTGTGCTTATTGAGACGATGTATTAAAGCCTGAAACCACAATGTATCTTAAAAGACTTATAGGCCTCCTGTTTTTAATCAGTGGCTGCCAAACTGGTAATCTAAACGTTATTGCCGATTTACCCGTGACGCTTAATGAAGTTTCTGGCATTGCCATTGATCAATCCAACCGCGTCATCTGGATGGTAAACGATAGTGGCAACAAACCACTACTTTATGGTATTGATGGTTCTGGCAATATCTCTAAAACCATAAAAATAAAAGCTAAGAATAGGGACTGGGAAGATCTAACCATGGACCCAAGTGGCAATCTTTATATCGGTAATTTCGGCAATAATGACAATGACAGTAAAAGACTTTCCATTTTAAAGATTTCCGCAGATTCTATTGCCTCAAGTAAAACATCCCTAAAACCTGAAGTTATAAAGTTTAAATACCCAGAACAGAAAAAGTTTCCTCCAAAGAAACACAAACGCCATTTTGATTGTGAAGCTTTTTTCTTTTATAAGGACAGTTTATACTTGTTTACTAAAAGTCGCTCACCAAAAGATTATGGGAGGACCAATCTATATTCCTTACCAGCAAAAAAAGGTAATTACGAGGCCAAATATATAGCTACATTTAACACCTGTGAGGCCTCTGATTGTTGGGTCACTTCAGCAGATATAAACGCCAAAGGGAATAAAATGGCCATTCTCACGGATAATGCAGTTTTTGTGTTTTCTGAGCTCAATACGAATAACTTCTTTGAATCGAAAATGAAGCGTTATTCATTCTCTTATGATTCGCAAAAAGAAAGTGTTGCCTTTAAAAATGACAGCACCTTATACATCGCTGATGAATATCAGGGTATTGATGGCGGCAACCTCTATAGTTTTAAGATCGATTAAGCACTTTTAAGACCGAAACTAATAACCTTAAAATAGAGGATTGACACCCAATAGCGCTGAAAAAATTATTGAATCGTATAGGTTGTCCTTACCACTTCACCCAATCTGAAATAACCCAAAACTTCTTCATCTGGATTATTTTGATTGAAGCAATTACCTCTTAATTGCACTGGTGTGGTTTGAAATGGCCCATCATTTTCGCCTGATTGTTCAATAAGAATATCGATATAATTATAGTATGCTTCGGAAATACCGTAAATATTTATATCTACCGTTGCTTCAGGAGTCAATTCCTCATTGTCAAATTCAATAAAATTTTCGTTGCCATCTGTAAACTGGTCACTTAAAGCTGTTAAAGTGAGTAGCGGGTTTACAGACGAATTAAATTCACCTAAATAATAGTTTTCAATACCCGCTGGATCGTCAAAAAATACTTTAATTTGAATCTCTTCCTCATCGCCACCTCCTTCAATAGTTTGTTCTATATCATTAATATCCGTAACCGACATTAAGGTTTCGGTTGCCGTGTAGATTTGTCCATTATAAAGGATTTCTAGGGTATAGGATTGATCAACTTCGGGTTCAAAGCTATTGGTAATGTAATCCCCGTTGCTCTGATCTTCGAATATAAATTGCATGCCGTCGTCATTTTTTGTCACAGTAACCAAAGCGCCTAATACTGGTACATCTGGATTATTATCAAAGAAAGCGGTAGACGCACTTAGCTTAATGGTCTGTTTTTGTCCCGAAGTGCCTTTTTCCCAATTAATGGAAGCCTCTACCACCAATCTGGCACCACCATTCGGGACATCCACATCCACCGTGTCTGTACACGAGTTCAAAAAACCAATTAATATAAAAACTAAGGCTATATGTTTGTATGTTCTGTTCATTGTTCTAAAATTTAAAGTTGTAAGAAATAGATGGGATTATGCCGAAAATAGCGGTACGTGTTGCTTCGTTTACACCGGTATCCACATTTTGTCCAAATGTTATTGAAGCCGCATTTCTGCGATTGTAGATATTATAAATGCCAAATACCCATTCGCCTTGCCACTTTCGATCTTTATTTTTCCAAGGTGTGAGCGTCGCCGAAATATCCAATCTGTGATACGTCGGCAATCGGTCTGCATTGCGCTCAGAAAAGGTTGGAATAGACAATCCGTTGTACTGAAACTGTCCATTGGGATAGGTCACTGGTCGTCCTGTTTGAAAAACGAAATTGCTCCCAAAGCGCCATTTATCATTGAGTTTGTAGGTTCCTGTAAAGGATATATCATGGGTTCTATCCCAAGGTGTACTATACCAGTTACCATTATTAATACCCAAACCTCCTGCTGCGCCACCGGGCGTTCGTTGCTCGGATTTTGAGAGTGTATAGGCCAACCATCCTGTAAAACTACCCTTATTTTTGCGTAGTAACAATTCCAATCCATAAGCTCTGGACTCGCCTATGAGGATTTCAGTTTCTATGGTATTTTGGGCAATAAGATCCGCCCCATCAATATAATCTACACGGTTGTCAATGGTTTTATAATACGCTTCTGCTTCTATAGAAAACATATTGTCCCTAAAATTCCTGAAATAACCCAGGGCAAATTGATCGGCAATCTGCGGCTTTAAAAACTTACCACTTGGAGCCCAAACATCTAGTGGTGTTGCAGAAGTGGTATTAGAAATGAGGTGCAGGTATTGCGCCATACGATTGTAACTTACCTTAACAGAAGATTTCTCATTGAGTTGATAGGACAATGCAAAACGAGGTTCAAAGTTTCCGAAGTCAGCAATGCTCTTTCCACTACCGAATTGGGTCTCGCTTATGGGATCAGCACGTTCGTAAATATCCAATTGTTGATTATAGACAACTGGCAACCCATTCTCATAGTTGTTAAGGGTTTGTTTTCCAATGCGGTTGAAATAGCTGTAGCGCAATCCATATTGTGCTGTAAGTTTATCTGAAATCTTGTGCTCCAAACCAGCATAGATACCAGTTTCGAAAGCAAATTTATCGTCTAATTTTAGAGGGTTAATACCAGAAGTTTCGTCTAATGGATTTAACTCACCTGGGTTGAAATTGTAGTAAATACCACTGGCCCCAAAATCTAATTTAAACTTATCATTGATGTAATAACCAAGGTCGTATTTAAGATTGTAATTGTCGATGTCTGATTTCCAATCAATACCTTCGGAATTAATCTCAAGCGCATAGTTATAACGGCTATAAATCAAGGATAAGTTTGAAAACAACTTGTCATTGAAAATATGGTTCCACCGTAAATTTCCTGATAGATTCCCATAAGAGTTGGTAAAGAAATTGGATAATTCAAAATTATCATTTCCAAAATAACCAGAAAGGTAGAGTTTGTTTTTCCCGTTCAACTCATAATTGGTCTTTAAATTAAGGTCATAAAACCCAGCGCGGTTTTCGTTACCCGCCAATGCCAAAAAAATGTTGGCGTAAGACGCACGTCCTGCCAACAAAAACGACCCTTTACCCTTAAACGTCGGACCCTCGGCAGCCAATCTGCTAGATATAGCACCAATACCTCCAGAGAGTTTAAAATCTTTGCTATTACCATCTTTCTGACGAATATCAAGAACTGAAGAGGCTCGTCCACCAAAACGCGCCGGGATGCCTCCTTTGTATAATTTAATGTCCTTAATAGCGTCTGTATTAAATACTGAAAAGAAACCAAACAAATGTGAGGCATTGTAAATAATGGCTTCGTCGAGCAATACCAAATTCTGGTCTTCGGCACCACCACGAACATTGAACCCTGAAGCACCTTCACCCGCATTGGAAACACCCGGTAGCAATTGAAGCGATTTAATCACATCTACTTCACCCATTACGGCTGGTATTTGCTTAATGGTTTGACTCGATAGTTTCGCCACACTCATTTGCGGTGTACGCAGATTTACTTTTTTGGATTCCTCGGCAGTAATGACAACTTCGTCCAATTGCCCCGCGTCCTCTTCCAACTCGGAATTGAACTTTAGGTTTTTGTCTAATACAATTTGCTCCTCAATGGTTTTATAACCTAAATACGAAATGACTAAGGTATAGTTACCTTGGGGCGCCGTTAGCGAATAAAAACCATATTCGTTAGTAGTGGTTCCTATGGTTGTGCCTTTCAGCAAAATAGTTGCACCTAATAGGGTCTCGCCATTGGCTTGGTCCTTCAATGTTCCGCTAATCGTAAATTTATCTTGTGCAAAGCCTGACCAAGTTGTACATAAGACAATAAAAATCAATATTTTTTTCATATAAAATCTATTAGTTAAGTGTATAAGAGAATGGTGTTTTTAATAATAAGTAGAATCATCGATGTGGTTCATTCAGCATATTCCGCTTTTTCATTATTTTTAAAATGAAATATATAATTGTTGCAGTGATGGCACTATAGAACCAAAATTTCATTTCGGATTCAAAAGGTTCTTTTTGGCAAAGTCTGCCAACTGCATCAAATACCCAAAAGAGCAAAAAGACAGCACAAAACCCATTTTTTTCTTTTTTTAATACTTTTTTGATGCTAAATGGATATTTAGGTGCCTTGTAGTTTTTTAATGTTGGAATAAATGCTGGTACTGTTTCTGCCCATTCCATGTAAATTGACCCAAATCTTGTGCGAAGAAAACTCTCTTCAGCGTACATAATTCGCATATAGTAAGAGACATAAAACAACACAAAAGCGATAATAAACCAAAAGTTTTCTGTAAGCATTGCTACCCCAAACCACATAAAAAAGTTCCCTAGATATAAGGGATGACGAACCATTGAATACATTCCTGTTGTATTGAGCTCATCCGCTATTTGCCCGTCTTTTGTATTTCTTCCAGATGTGTTTTTGGGTGTGTGACCGACTGTAAAAATTCGAATTGTCAACCCCACTAAGCTGATACAAAGGGATAGAAATTCGAAACCTTCGGAAAGCCAAGTATTGGGTGTTTCAATTTCATTATACTCCTTGTGTATAAAAACCAAGAGTCCTATCCCTAAAACTATTAATGGTAGATAGCTTCTATTTTTAAATAAAAAATTGCCTTGCGCTTTTAATTCTTCTTGTAGTGCCATAATTTTAAAATTTATATGTAAATCCAAGTGTCGGTGTATTATTTATAAAACCAGAAACCACTTGAAATTTCTTGTCTTTGTTATAGGGTTTTGTAAATAAATAACTCATACCAGTCCCAATAACCGCTCCTGCAAGCACATCCCAACCATCGTGTTTATTAGCTTTTATTCTTGTATAGCCGACATAGCCCGCTATCGCATAAGCTGGAATTCCGTACTCCCATCCATAGCGTTTTTGCACAAAGGCTGCACTAGCAAATGCCACTGAGGTATGTGCTGATGGAAAACTGTAATTATTTTCACCGTTTGGGCGTTCTTTATTTGTGGCGAATTTTAGTGCATAAGAAAAGGCAACTGTGCTAGCCAAAGCCTTTGTAAATTGATAAGTGCCTTTTTGTCCATCTTTCCAAATAAACGTAGAACTTAGCGCTAATGCTGGCAGTGCTACAACGAAAACATCGCCAGTGTTTTTATGGCGTTGTTCATTCGCTGTTAAAGGCTGCTGTGCCTCTGCCAGAAAATTGCACAAGACAATTACAGCAATACTAAATCTTCTCATATCATTTTAATCATTTATGTTTCCACCAACGGGTAAACCGCTCGGTACAGTTTTGGGAATTGTTTTATCAAAATTGGGGTCATTAAGCGCTTCCATAAAAGCTATAATTGCATCGGCAACACGATCGTCCATATCTAAAGCCTTCGCTAGCGGATCAATAGTATTTATGTTTAGGTTAGTATTGATAATATCATCGTCGCCTTCTGAAATCTCATCGTAAAAATCCATGACTTCTTTAAGTGAAGTGAGCATGCCATTATGCATGTAAGGAGCAGTTAATGATAGATTTCTTAACGTGGGAGTTCTAAAGGCATATGTTCCCGTACCTTCATCTGTTTCTAACAATTTGGGATTGTCTGGTATACCCAATGTATGTAACTGAAAATCTGAGAACATTGGTCCACTATGACATTCTGCACAACCAATATTTACAAAAGCGTTCATCCCCTTAACTTGTTGGTCCGTCATTGCTGATGTATCGCCTCTCATATATCTATCAAAAGGACTATTTGTGGCTATTAGTGTTCTTTCAAAGGATGCTATGGCTTTGGCAATTCTATCTGTTGTTATTACATCTGTACGAAAAGCATCTTGAAATGCCATTTTATATCGGGGAATTGCGTCCAATCGACCTATAATGGTATCGTAAAGTTCGTCTTCTGGCATGCATCCACCTCGCATTTCTTCCTTTGAAAGTAATGGAAGTAGTGCTTGTTCTTCTAAGCTCTTTGCTCTATTATCCCAAAACATAGGAGAATCTAAGGGGTCTACTTCGCCGTTCGTCGTAATACCATTAAACGCAGTATTGACTATTGTATGTGCATTTCTACCTGCAATAACATTACCAATGCGTTGTTCTGAAAGTCCTATACCACTGACACCTATTGATAAATCAAGAGCATCTGCATAACCTTTATTCGGGTGATGGCATGTTGCACAAGCCACATCTTTACTACCGGATAGAATTGGATCCCAAAACAACTGCTTGCCCAACGCTATCTTTTCAGGCGTCATGTCATTATTATCTGGCACTGGCGCATATTTTGGTAGAGGTGAGATGATATTTTCTATTGCAGTTATAGCATCGAAAAAATCTTCCTCTTCATCAATTACACAGCCAAAAAGAAAAAAGAGAATAATTAAAATCAGGTTGAAAATCAATAGATTTCTCGGTGTAATATATGACTTGAATTTCTCCATTTTTAAAGGATTGAACTTTAACATCAAGTCAAAAGTAAGTGGGCTTTGCACAGGTCAAAAATGAAGTTGGTTCAGAATACGTATTTCGTACGATTTTATCGAAATATATATTTTAACCATTGATAATCAGTGATTTAAATTAAATCAAAGATTACAGCCCATAAGGTTCAGAATACGTATTTTACACGTTTTATAGTGGTTTTATGACCTGAAAAGAAAATTGAAACTGGAACGAAATTATCAGACCAACTGTTTTTTATACTGACTTGGTGTGACGCCTTTTAACTTTTTAAAGGTGGTATTAAAGGATGATTTTGAACTAAACCCCACCTCATTAGCAATACCTAAAAGTGTGTAGTTTTTATAGGCCTCGTTTTGCAAACATGCTATAAATTCTTCGACGCGGTATTTATTTAACAAATCTTGGAACGAGATTTCCATGTGGACATTCAGGATTTCAGACAAATGTTGTCTAGGGATATTCATTTGACTAGCCACATCGTTAACCGTTATTTTATTGTTTTTGAACACCATTTCCTCAGTCATTAAATGTAGTAAATGCGATTTGTAGCTCTCAATGTTTTTAGCATTTAAACTAGAGGTCTTATACTTAGCATCATTAGATTTTGGGAGTACGTCCTGAGGTGCAATAATAAGCTTATACAGTACATAATAAAACAAGAAAACAGCGGCAAGAATAATACCATAGCTATCTAAAAAGAAAGGTGAATCATAGGACTTTGTTATAAAAAACATCAATTCATCTATGGTAAAAATAATGGTCAGTGGAATAATAAAGGCCAGTAGCCATTTTTCTTTTTTCTTTTTTATAATATCATAGATCGTATATACTAACATCCCTAAAAATAGCAACTCAACAATACCATGCATTATTCCTAGGACTAAGCCTTCTTCTATCGGGATATAAGTATTTAAAGTTTTAAATCCGACGGTTAGTAAATACGGTGTAAAAAACCAGATATCCTTTTTATAAAATGCCTCTTTTCCAGATTTATAATAGCGAACGAATAAAAAGAAAAACGTAATAATTAATGTATCATGAAACAGAAACCAATCAACATCATTTACAAATAAGTTATAGTCGTCATCGCCAATGGCATATAATATAACAGAGACTATACACCCAAGTAAAAGCCAAAAATCTATTTTTTTATAGTCTTGCCTCCGTTGAAAGAGAATAAATAATAAAAAGAGGCCTTGCAATAAAGCAATAATCTGAATGGTTTTTAGCATGATAACAAAACTAGGAAAAGGATATTAACGCAAAAAAATTAGTCAATATTGCAAGATATACTTGTATTGGTTATCAAAGATAGGACGTATATTAAAAACCAAATCCCAATTGGAAGGCCAAACGTAGGCCATCACTACTATTAAAGGCCGACAAGTTGGCCGTTAACATCTTGGCCATATTAACAAAGAAACCACCACCAACAGAGTTGTTCCATTTATCGGAGTCATCATTTTCTAGCCAAACACGTCCATAATCTACACCGCCATAAACCCCTATATATATTGGCAATAATCCTGTTTTTAAGCTACCAAAGTTCCAGCGTACATCGGTAGACTGTGAGAAAGCTGTTTTTCCTGTAAAGCGTTGAAATCTGTAACCTCTAAGCCCCGTCCTAGCTCCCAAAGTAGCTCCTTGATAAAACTCAAAATCGTCACCTAAATTGATATGGCCTCGAAAGTTAGTTGCTAAGACTAATTGGCCACTAGGAACTAGCTTATAATCAAAGCCCAGCTCTGGAATGAAATAACCAAACCCTTTTTCTGTATCCACATTGTTCCTATAGCCAGCCTGCAATGCTATTTGGAAGCCTAAAGTTGGAAAGGCGTCGTCATCTTTATTAACATATTGATACTTGGCGTCTACACCATAAAAATCTTGCATATCGAAAACAGCATCGTCTGCTGGTAATTGTTCTATGAATCGACCTTCTGTTCGTTCTACCTCATTACTTTCGTAAGTAAGTCCGAATTTCAAAACTCCACCTGTTTTCCCACGCCAAACTAAAGACGGGGTAAATCTTAAGGTTCTTATTTTAACCCTATTAAAGTCTCTATCTACATCTAGACCATCGTTTTCATCGGCTTCTGGGTTTGGTGTTTCATTTCCAAAACCAAAAAAGTTAACCGCAAAGTTAGGGCTATTGAAATGGGCTTCCATCCCAAAATTGACCTTGGGAAATATATTCGCAAATTCCCCAGTATAGTTAAAATCAAAACCACTAGTTGCAAAGTAGTAAGCTGCAGATAATGTATGTTGTGAGGTAAACGGGTTTCTTTCAAATCCATAATTGGTCCAAACAGTATTAGCCCCTATTCTTAATCCATCATCAGGATTGGCTCCAAAACTTGGTAATATCTGGACGGTATTATTCTTTAATTTTTTGTAGTCATAAACATTCGTATCATAAGTATCGGAGAATTTTTTCTTGCCTTTATTCGTTACAACAGTATTCTTTTTTGATTTATAGTCATAATAGGCAACACGCTTTCCGTTTTTAATGTTGTAGGTGTCGTTGTTTTGACCACCTACTAGCCGTACTTTTATCAATTGCTTACCATCTCCAAACACCTCTAAAACATCATCGTCATCTAAGGCATAAATCCAGATTTCTTTGGTATCATCGTGGTTGTATGTGCGTTGGTGGAAAATGTCTTTTTTCTCACCATCCTTTATTCTATAGGCCGTGACTTTGGTCTTACCATCGGGCAAGCGCTCTACATCAAACCAATCGTCTTTATTTGTACCCTTTATCACTGCAAATCTATTAATGAGGGCAAAGTAGCGATCAGAAATTTTCTGTAGATTGGCCCGTCTCGCCTTCAATGTTCTTTTGATCTCCTCAATGGTTTCATCCCTAATCTCTTCAGGTATATTTAAAAATGCCTTTTCAATACTCTCGTCAGTGATATTGTCTTGTATATGCTTTACCTCTGCATCCCAAACAGCCTTTTCAGATTGGGCAATAATTTCCATATCCAATGGATAAGGCTCAAGATTGACGCCCTTTACATCTTCAAGGTCATCAGAATAATTTCGTAACAAACGTGCTGTTGGTATTAATTTTACCGCTGCACCCAATAAAAAACCGTCCGACATTCTTGAAAACGCCTGATCGCGATCCCTAGGCATAGGGCGGTACACTTTTTTACCGTTTTCCTTAAACTCTATCCATCGCCATTGATCTTGGTGCCTATCCCAATCTCCAATCAACATATCGAATAATCTGGCTTTTATGTAAGCAGCTTCATCAACGACAATATCTTCATCCTTATGAATTTTCTCCATCATGTCATTGGTGCTTAGCAATTTATCCTGATATCCAAAACTCGCCTGATCACTATGACCTTCAGACGTATGTTCTTCGATCATATAAAGCTCGTCACCAAAGTCCTCATTGTACTTACCCAAGGTTTTTTGTTTAGGTACGTAATACAGCACCGGATTTGTATGATATACTCCAATAGCATCTGCCAAGTCACCAACCACAAAAGGCGCGTAAGGATGTGCACCCGTAAAAACATCTAAAATGAGTGCTTCGGTCTCAGTATCATCGAACTGGCCCTCGATATATTGGTCTTTAAAAACTACGGCCTGTAAATATTGTAAGGCCTGTTTTCTTAGTGCGCGCATCACATATTGTGCACCGTTCTTATCTTCGAGACGTAACGATTTTGACTGATTGCCACCGCCTTTTCGAACTGGTTTTAAACCTCCAAACAACGTATCTAACATAACGTTAGGTGCTTTAACCTTGGTGCTATAGTATTGTCTGTAACGCTTCCCCCATAAAAACGCTCCAAAACCACTAATCTCGGTTTCTTCTTCGCTGTATATAGAAGCTGAAGAATGCGTCGGTAAATTGGTTTTAAAATCCCCATTGGTATGGTCAATGTACTCTGAAAATACCTCAGATTGAAATACTTCTTTTTCATCCTCAGCCGAGTAAAACGACACATGGGATGAGCCGTCTTCATATACAATCAACTTCGCATACCCTTGAGTGCCATATCCAAACTTACCGTTTCCTACATTTCTTACTCCAGAGGTTTTAGAGCCAGAACCAGATACAATTTGATGTAAATTATCTTCTATTATGTATTGTAAATTATGGTCGTGCCCTGAAACAAAAATTACTTTTTCGTTGACTTGAGCCAAAGTCACAAGATGTTTCTTGAGCTCATTATATCTTGGATGTTGAAGATCAACATTGGCAACACCACTTGTTTTTCTAATCACATTCTTAAGTGTTCCCAGTATTGGTGCAGGTGACATATGACTCCCAAATGTAAATTGACCGCCATGAGAGCCATTGGTATACATGGGATGGTGCAGTGCAACTATAGTTGTCTTACCTCTAGCCTTTTTGATAAGGCTATCAAATTCATCCAAAAAATCGCTCCTCGTCTTGATATCACAATCGTCATTTATTGTTGGATGTTTGTCCCAATTGGTAACATACCAATGGGTATCCACAAGGATTAATTCTATGTCTTCTGCAATATGAATTTTATCGATAGAACAACCATTTTCTGGTAAAAAGGTATCCTTCCCCAAAGCATCTTCAACAAATTTTTCTTGTCGTTTTAAGCCTTTTACCCCAGCATACCAATCATGATTACCTGCTATAAAAATCGTTTCACCTTTAAAGTTTTTAACAGCATCTATTTGTACTTGTAGCCTATGCTTTGCCAATTCATACTCACTTGAAGATGCTTTTGGCAGGCCTTTTTCGTAAATATTATCACCTAAAAAAATTGCTGTACTATTTTTTGAAGCTTTTTCAAGCTCCTTACCAAATGCCAGTATGGCTTTATCTGTTTGACCAAGCTTAGAGTTTCCTGCATCTCCAATTAAATAGAAGGTATGCTTAACGTCTTTATCGGGTGGCGCTTGTTGTTGATGTTCGTCATTATACTGTGCCTTGTAAGTCGCACAAGAATTTATTATAAATAGAAATATAATTAGAGGGAGACTATTCCTGAACTTCATTTATTGAGATTAGTTATGTAGCTAATAAAGTTACTGTTTTTTTCTAACACAAAAAATGTTCTACCACCAAATGGTATTATTCGTATTCGGACTACCCACATCAATGGACTCACCTATCATTGGGGCTGTTACAGGCAATCGCAACTCTTCTGCTTTCTTCCTCACGCGTTCTATGGGGTCAGTCCATGAATGCAATGCCAACTTAAATGCCCCCCAATGTATGGGCATCATAGCTTTTGCTTGCACGTCAACTCCTGCTTGTGCCGTCTCCTCTGGGAACATATGTATATCTGGCCACATCTTATTATATTGACCACATTCCATCATGGCAAAATCAAAAGGTCCGTAGGTTTCCCCGATTTGTTTAAAATGCGGCCCATAGCCACTATCCCCACTAAAAAATAAACTTTTGCTATCTGACTTGATGACCCAAGAACTCCACAAAGTGTTCTGACCATTACTAAACTTTCTTCCTGAAAAATGCTGTGCTGGTGTGCATACCAATTGGATATCTTTATATTCGGTTTCTTGCCACCAATCCAATTCATCTATTTTGTCGGTATCTATGTCCCAGGCTTCTAGGTGCACCCCAACTCCAAGAGGCACAAAATAATGCTCCACTTTGGACTTTAGCCGTTTTATAGACTCGTAATCTAAGTGGTCATAGTGGTCATGTGAGATAATTACAGCATCTATCTTTGGTAATTGTTCGATTTCAATAGGTAATGTTTTATTAAAACGCTTAGCACCAAGCCAAGGATGTGGTGCGGGCACCTCGCCAAGCATGGGGTCTATGAGGATGTTTTTACCATCCATTTGCAAGAGAAATGCCGAGTGTCCAAACCAAATCAGTCGTGTTCCATTATCGTAATTTGCTACTGAAATAGAATCTATATTTTGGATGGCTAATGCTTTATTTGGCCTTCCGTTTTCCACTTTTTCGAAGAAAAACTTTCTTGCGATCTTCAACATTTCAGCAAAGCTCGGGTCTTTGGGCACATCCTTTTTATTGACAAATTTTCCGTTCTCAAATTGCTCTGACGATTGATAGTTTGCTTGTCTTTCTTTGGAAACGTCACCTCCAAAACTTGGATAAAAATTAACGAATAGTACATAAGCGATAACAAGCATTCCTACTAATCCTAAAATTGATAATAACATACCCTTTAATATTTTCTTTATTTTTTTCATTGAAGTACCTTCAAAATGGCTGCATTCTCTAAAAATGATTTCTCAGCGCCAACCAGTCCTACCTTAAACATGGCCGCCCCTAATTCTGTAGATTTAATGGATGCATTTGTTCCAAAAAGTTTAATCATAGGATATAAGCTACGACTTATGGTGTACATGAGATTGGGCTCTTTTCTTTTTTTAACTGGATAAATATAGGCTGGACGAAAACTATAAAACTCTAAACCTGAATTGGCCATAAAATTTTCGGCCATCCCTTTATAACGTGCAAAAGAAGTGCGACTTTTTTCTGTTCGATCAGCTCCAGCACCACTTAAAAAACAAAACCTCGCTTGTGGACTTTCGCTTTTGAGTGCATTGACAAAAGCCTTTGTATAATCAACCGTAATCTCCTTAAACTTAGCATCTGGAACAGCGCCGGTATAAGCCCCAATACAGAAGTAAGCAATGTCTATTCCTTTAAAGACATTTTTAATCACTTCATAATTTAAGAAGTCGTTATGCTCGATCTCCCTTAGTTTCCTATGCTTGATGTGAGATGCTCGACGAACAACTGAAACCACGGTCTCGATTTCATCACTTTGTAAACAATGCTGAAGTACAATACTTCCGACCATTCCTGTAGCACCAGTTATAATCACCTTTTTCATGGTATCAATTTTGAATGCGATATTTCGCCGGGCTCATCCCAGTTTGTTTTTTAAAGAGTTTACTGAAATGCTGTGGATACTCAAAACCTAAATCGTAAGCAATCTCACTAATCGATGCTGTACTGCCCAACAACCTATTCTTAGCTCTATTTATTACAAAGGCATAAATATGATCCTTAGCACTTTTACCTGTTTCTTTCTTTAGTAAATCGCTTAAATAATTGGAGGACATATGAAGTTGCTCACCACAATACTTTACCGAAGGCAATCCTAATTCCATAGGCTTTTCCGAGTTGAAATAGCCTTTTAAAAAACTCTCAAACTCTGTGACATGATCCTGGTGCAAATTAGTTCGCACATAAAACTGTCGATCATAAAAACGATTGCAATAATCTAGAATTAACTCAATGGTCGAGATAATGAGTTTCTGGCTGTGTTTATCGATATTCTGATTGATCTCGGTTTCTATCTTTTTTACCAAATCCGTAAGCGTTGCTTTTTCATCATCGGATAGGTGCAAAGCTTCATGCACTTCATAATCAAAGAAGTTATATTGGCTTATGGTTTTACCCAATACCGATTTACGAATTAAATCTGGATGAAAGGCCAACATCCAGCCTTTGGCATCACTAGAAATCGTTTTTTCCTCTACGGACAATACTTGATTGGGTTTAGAAAACACCATAGTCCCATCCGTAAAGTCGTAACTGTTGCGCCCATATCCCAATGAGCCTTCTACGCCATCCTTTAATGAAATCGCAAACAGATCCATGTTGTATTTAATTCCAAAATACGGACTAAAATCAGGCATGTCCTTAGCCCAAACTAGGTTTACTAGAGGGTGTTTAGGTGATGGTAAACCAAATAATTTACTGGCTTCAGTAATTGATTTTACTTGTATAATTTCATTCATCAGATGTATACTTAATACCACGAAACAGGCAAAAGACAATCTTTTACCTGCTTCAGTAATTTATAATCTTAGTTTAAACCAAATCGCTCCTTGTTCATCTGCAAATATTCTCCATCAGACATGGTGTTTCTGGCTTGCATCATTTGCTCTGCATCTTCACCTACAAGATATCGCAATTGATCCCCATGAATGGCTTCGTCAATAACTTGTGCTACTTTGCTTGCAGGGCTTGCATTTCCAACCATTTCGGGCATAGCACTCATTAAGGCATTGACAACACCTTGATATTCTGTAAGACTTTCATCATTATTAAAATCTAGCGAACGCCCAGCAAAATCCGTTGCGATAGCTCCTGGCTCGACGATTCTTAGTTTAATCCCTACTGGTTCTAATTCATATTGTAAACTCTCTGTAATCCCTTCTACAGCCCACTTTGTGCCATGGTACATGCTAAACATGGGTAATGTTACCCTTCCTCCAATCGAAGAAATATTGACGATTGTACCAGATTTTTGCTGACGCATGGTTGGTAAAACTGCCTGAGTGGTTGCTAAAAGTCCAAAGACATTGACATCGAACTGGCGTCTTATTTTTTCCATCGATATCGCCTCAAAAGGTCCACCCGCGCCATAACCTGCATTATTAACTAATACATCTATAGTTCCAAAATTCTCAATAGAGGCGTTTATGGCACTTTTAATAGAGGCGTCATCTGTAACATCTAAACGTGTTACTAGAACATTGTCCAACTGTGCTAAATCTGATCCATCATTGATATTTCTCATAGTGGCTACTACATTCCATCCTTTTTGCTGAAAATGCTCAGCCGTTGCTTTCCCTATACCAGAGCTTGCTCCCGTAACTAAAATTGTTTTGCCCATTTTTTTATGTTTTTTAGTGATTATTAATATAATTAATTTACTTCTTGCATTTGTCTTATTTGTCTGAGTAAGACCTTTTTTGGTGTAAAAGGAATGGCCTTCATCATAAGATTTTGACCAAATGTTAATCCTGAAACCACGTCTAACTTACCTTTCAACATGGCGTTATAGCCATCCTCAGCCACAGAACGCGCAGTGACTGTTTTTTCAAATAAGCCTGTCTCATCCATTCCGGAAGTTTTGCCAAATTCTGTTTCTGTTGCTCCAGGCATTAAATTAGTGACCGTTACATTGGTATCACTTAATTCTTCCGCAACGGCATTACTTAAAAATGTAACATACGACTTGGTAGCAAAATATATAGCTTGTAATGGCCCCGGCATAAAGCTCGCTGTTGATGATGTATTTAATATTTTGCCATTATTACGTTTTATCATTTCAGGCAAAAACAAATACATTAATTCTGTTAATGCGACCATATTAAGATTAATCATCTGTTGTTGGCGTTCCCAAGACAATTCATGAAACTTGCCTCTTAGACCAAACCCTGCATTGTTGATGAGATAGTCGACGTTACTATTTAATTTGCTGACTTCGTTATATAATTCCTTAGCTGCATTTGGTTTGCTCAAGTCCTTGACTATTGTTGTTACTTTAGCATTGAATTTCTCCTCTAATTCAGTTTTAAGCTCATCTAACTTCTCTTGCCGTCTTGCCGCAATAATGAGGTTTCCTCCTTTTTCAGCATGAATTCTTGCTAGTTCTTTACCTATACCACTCGAAGCTCCTGTTATTAATGCTGTAGTTTTCATTTTCTATTTTATTAATTTTACGGTACAAAATTACCTAGGGCACTGCTTTTTAACGTATACATTTTACAGAAGCTCTTATATATTTTACAGTGTCCAAAAAAAGTAAGTATACAAGGTCTTTAGTTTATAGCGCGGGATAACATCTCAAACAATTTAACCTGTAGATAATATACATCATAACCAAAGCACTTAAATTTAGATACTTTTTATTTGCGTATACCAATGACAAAAACCAATATTAAAAAAATCGATTCTATCATTGATCAGCTGAACGCTATCTTAGAAGCCATGGAGGTTGAGGAAGTAAATTTTGAACCTACTTTAGATGCGGCGCATCCCGATTATCGAAAAAGCTCGAGGAACTTAATACACTATCAGACCTTTAGAAAGTACGATTTGCGAGCTACACAAAAGAAGTTACGCAACCTTGGCATCACGCGTTTTGGAAATGCCGAAGCACATATTAGAGCCAGTCTGTTAAAAGCATTAAAACTACTTTACAGTTTAAAACAAGAAGATCCTAAGGCCTTAGGAAAAGCAGGACTTTCGTTAAAAAACGGAAAGCGTTTACTCAATAAACACACTAAAGAACTTCTTGGGTTTCGGTCAAAAGGTCGCCGCGTGCGTATTATGGTCACTTTGCCTACACAAGCTGCTTTTGATTATGACTTGGTATATCAGATGGTTAAAGAAGGTATGAATTGTGCACGCATTAACTGTGCCCATGATGACATTGCCATTTGGGAGCGCATTATCCAAAATGTAAAGAAAGCTTCTAAGCAGCAATCTAAAAAAGTGAAAATTGCTATGGATCTCGCTGGACCTAAAATTAGAACTGGGGCCATTGTTCCTGGACCGCAAGTCCGCAAATTCAGTCCAGAGCGCGATGATATTGGTCAAATTATACAACCCGCCAAAATTGTTTTGGTCGACGTTTTAAAAGTGGATTCTGAAAATAACTGTTTACCCGTATCAAAGTCAGGACTCGCAAGTTTAAAGCTAGGCGAGCACTACGCCTTTATTGACACACGGCATAAATCGCGAAGCGTAAAGATTGTTGAGCTATTAGACGATTATGCCGTCGCGCATTGTTATGAAACCTCTTATTTGTCCACAGGTATGGTCTTGACCGCTTCGAACGATGAAACAAAACTATTAACTGTTGGGGAATTACCGGCTGTAGAACAAGCTCTAATTTTAAAAGAAGGGGATACGCTCATCATCACTAAGGAGCCCCATTTAGGAGTCCCTGCCAGTTATGACGATGATGGAAATACTTTAAAAGCAGCACGTATTTCCTGTCAACTCCCTAAGGTTTTTGACTTCATAAAACATGGAGATCGCATTTTGTTTGATGATGGGAAAATAGAAGGAAAAATTATTGCGCTTAATACCGATTCATTCGATGTGCTTATTACACGAGCTAAACTTCAAGGTTCTAAGCTCAAGGCCGAAAAGGGAATGAATTTCCCCGATACGCAATTGGGCATACACGGCTTAACCCCTAAAGATAAAATCGACCTTGAATTTGTAGCTCAGCATGCGGATATCGTCAACTTTTCCTTTGTCAATTCTTCTGAGGATGTCGATGAGTTACTCACTGAATTGAAACGTCTTAATGTTATCAATACTTTAAGCATTATTCTAAAAATCGAGACACGAGCGGCATTCCATAATTTACCCAATATTCTATTGACCGCTATGAAAGTTAAACATATCGGAGTCATGATTGCACGCGGTGATTTGGCCGTGGAAACGGGCTGGAATAACATCGGAAAAATCCAAGAGGAAATCTTATCCATTTGCGCTGCAGCTCATATTCCAGTAGTCTGGGCGACCCAAGTACTTGAAAATTTTGCTAAAAAAGGGCTTCCTTCGCGTTCTGAAATTACGGACGCTGCCAACTCAATTAAGGCCGAATGTGTAATGCTAAATAAAGGGCCTTATATCTTGGAAGTTCTAAAATTACTCAACGTCATTCTCAGTGATATGGAATCACTCCATGAGAAAAATGAAACCATGTTGCCAAAGCTTCAGACCTCATAAAAATCATCTGGACTCGTAAAATAATGGACGCTCTTACTTTAAGTTTAGACCTTTTCCCAAAGACTATCGGTAAAATAATGTTTACAGTCCAAAAAATTGTTTACCGTTTTGTAGTTTGATGCTAAGGCCAATTCACCGATTTCCTCTAAATTGTATTTTTTAGAAAGTTCGGTCCAAATCAGTTCATTATAGTCAAAACTGATGGTTGTATTTAATGTCTTCAACACAACGTCTTGTTGCCTTAAACTGACTATATAACTCCTTACTTCGCCAGATAATGGGTTGTAGTGGCAATAAAAATCGAAATCATCAATCTTAAAATCGGCATCCAATTCTCGGTTGATTCTTAGGAGCAAGTTTAAATTAAAGCGCTTTGTAATGCCGTGTTTATCATAATACGCATTATGAATCGTAATGGGGTTCTTTTTTAAGTCGAAACCAACAAGCAGCTTATCGTTGACTTTCATATTCTCATTGAAAAGCCTTAATAGTTCAATGGCTTTATCTTCTTGGTAGTTGCCTATATTACTTCCCAGGAATAATAGCAAGCTAGGAAAATCACTTTTCTTATTTTGCTTTAAAATTTCAAAATAGTCGCCGACTTGTGGTTTTACACTCATGTTTGGCAAACGCGCTTTGAGCCTTTGAGTTAAAGCATCGATAGCTTCTCTTGAGATATCTATTGGCACATAATTGAAATCAATTTTGTTATTGCTTAAGTACTCCAACAACTTAAAGGTCTTAAACCCATCCCCCGCACCAAGTTCTACAATATTGAACGGCTGGGAAAACTGTAAGGCCTCTACAATTTGCTTGGATTGCATTGATAAGATTTCGAACTCGGCATCTGTGAGATAGTATTCAGGCATATTCATAATTTCCTGAAAGATGCGACTGCCATTATCATCGTAAAAATATTTTGAGGACAAGTATTTGTTCTTGGCCGATAAGCCTTTAAGCACATCTTGTGCAAATATATCTATCATACTATTTTGCGAGTCTTATTCCTGAAAATTGCCATCTGTTGTCTGGCGCAAAAAAGTTTCTATAGGTCGGTCTACAATGTCCTTTGGGAGAGGCTATAGAGGCTCCACGCATCACCATAGTGTTGACCATAAATTTGCCATTATACTCGCCGATAGCACCTTCGGCTTTCTTATAATTAGGGTAAGGTAAATAGGCACTATTGGTCCATTCCCAAAGTTGGCCATAGTCCAAATATTGAGAGGCTATTTCCCACTCAAACTCTGTAGGTAAACGCATGCCTTTCCATTGTGCATAGGCAAAGGCCTCATAAAATGAGACATGACTCACCGGAAGATGGGCTTCGACTTCCTTAAAACCGTTAAGGCTATAACACATCCATTTGTCATTTACTTTATGCCAATACATTGGCGCACTTACACCGTTGTTTTTAATCCAGTCCCATCCATCGGCATGCCATAAATTAAAGTCCTCATAACCCCCAGAATCAATAAATTCAATAAACTCCAAATTGGTGACCAATCGGTCTGAGATTTCGAAATCATGAAGATATACTTTATGGTTTCCCAATTCATTATCCCAACAAAAACAATCTTCCTTATGACCTATTTCATAGACACCTTCATTTATTTTAACGAAGCCTTGGTTTTGATGTTCTGGCCTTAGTTGTATTTCAAAGTCTAAGGTCGGAAATGAAAGCTGATGCCCAAGTATGTATTTAATATCGTAAATCAAGAGCTCCTGATGCTGTTGCTCGTGCTGTAAACCTATTTCAATAACGTTACAAACCTCTTTATCAACTTCACTTTCCAGATATTGAGCCATATTTTGGTTGACGTGAGTTCTGTAATTCAAAATATCTTCAAGCGTTGGCCTAGTCATTAAACCGCGGTTGGCTCTTATAACACGTTCTCCTACATTGTTGTAGTAACTATTAAAGTAAAAGGCATAGTCTTCATTAAAACGCTTGTAATCAGATTTGTTTCGAGCTAAGACAAATTCTTCAAAAAACCAAGTCGTATGCGCCAAATGCCACTTTGGAGGGGATACAAAGTCTACAGGTTGTACGGATACGTCCTCTGGCTGTAAAGATTGACAAATTAGTTCGGTTCGATTTCTAATATTTAGAAACCGTTTTGTTGTGATTGGGTTAGATAAAGCAATTTGCACTATTATTCTTGTATTATTTGTGTTTCGAAGATGACTTCGCTCTCCAATGTTCTATGTACTGGACAACGTGAAGCTATTTCTTTGAGCCTTTCTTTTTGACTAGCATCTAAGTTACCAACAAATTTTAGTTTTTTACTAATATGATCTAAGTATTTTGGCTTATCGACATCGACTTGCAAATCATCACTGTGCTTTCTGGAATGTGATATATACACAAAGACTTCCTGTAAATCCCATTGTTTGCGCTCTGCGTACATCTTTAAGGTCATTACCGTGCAAGCAGCTAGCGCAGCATTAAGATATTCGTAGGGCGAAGGTCCAAAATCACTACCGCCAATATCGATGGGTTCGTCAGCTATTAAGGTGTGATTTTTGGTCTGAATCGAGGTCGTAAAATTATCTTCAACTATATTTAAATGACCCACCAATTGCTCTCCTTCTGTGCTTAACATTCTATTTTCGACTTTAGGAAAATAACGCTTTGCCCATGTACCAATGACTTCACCAACATACTGGCTATCGTTTTCTTCTGTCAATAAATGATCGGCATTGTCCAAGGTTATAAAACTCTTTGGATGAAAAGCTGTTTTATATAATTGTTCTGCATTTTCAATCCCGACAATTTTATCGAATGGGGAATGCATAATAAGCAATGGCTTTCTTAACTTCCTTACAATTGTGGGTAAGTCGGTTTTATCGAACTCATCTACAAAGTCTTTATTGATTTTAAAAGGCCGTCCACCTATATTCACTTCTGCCTCTCCGTTCTCTTCGATGTCATCTATACCATGAGAAAATAAGTGCTTTACATGAGTTACCGTAGCCGGAGCACCAACTGTGGCGACCGCTTTAACAGCATCTAATTTTGAAGCAGCAACGAGTACTGCAGCGCCTCCCAAAGAATGCCCCACCAATAAACTTGGTGCCTCATAATGTTCTGCCATATAAGCATGGACATCTAACAAATCATCAATGTTTGCGGAAAAATGGCTGTCTGCAAATTGGCCTTCACTACGCCCTAGACCTGTAAAATCAAAACGCACAATAGCAAAACCGTCTTGTGCTAGCGATCTGCTAATATGCCGTACCGCGCTTAAGCTACTACTGCACGTGAAGCAGTGCGCGAAAATAGCATAGTAGTTGGGTTTTTGATTGGCTGGCAGTTCGAGTTGGGCATTAAGGGTTAAGCCTTTTCGATTGGTTATTTTTAGTTTGGTACTTTTCATTATACGAATATTAGTTCTCGATGCAGTCCCCACATTTATAGCAAGGACACCCGTCTGCCGACAGGCGGGCCCGAAACAACATTAGATTTAATTTTCAACTATTACGCCACGCCAAAAAGCCACATGGTTCTTAATTCCTTTTGCCAATTCTGATACTTCAGGGTAGTACCAGGCGGCATCAGTATTCTGCTGTCCATCGACCTCAACAGTGTAATACGATGCTGTCCCTTTCCAAGGGCAAACGGTATGTGTGTCACTTGGTTTAAAAAATTCCTTATTTATACTTTCGTGAGGGAAATAGTGATTTCCTTCTACAACGACCGTATCATTACTTTCTGCAATGACTTTATTATTCCATATAGCTTTCATATATCATACTTTAATGTCAAGAACTGCAAGACAACATTGAACATCCCACCTTATGTCTTGCCCACTCTGGTCGCTTAGCAAACCATTTTTGGAATTCTGGTTGCTCGTCATAGGGTTTTTTAAACAACCCAAACAACTCATCAATTAGATGATAATTGCCCTTATCTGCTTCATCTATAGCTAATTGTGCCATGTAATTTCTAAGCACATATTTTGGGTTGACCCTGTTCATATACGCTCGACGTTCTTGATCTGTTAGTTGTTCTTTTTGTAACCTTTGGTCGTAAGACTTAAACCAAACTTTCCATTGTTCAGCTGTAGCGTCCGAAATCTCAGTCGGGTTATAAAATGCTTCATTTATCGTTTTCAATCCACGCTCTTCGTCACCTCTTAAATAATTAGACAACAACCTAAAAAATAGAGTCATGTCTGTTTCTGAGAGTAATAGGCAATCCTCTAAATCTTTAATTAGATGAACGTCACTCTTGTCTTCAATCATTAGACCTAGCTTTGATCTCATCATCTCTAAGGATTTGGTCTCGAAATCGGTTTGATATTGCTTCAAAATGGATTCAAAGGGTTCTGCTTCTTCTACCAATGGATAAAGCGCATTGGCCAGTTGCAATAAATTCCAAAGTCCAATATTGGGTTGATTACCATAGCGATAACGCTTGTTTTGTCTATCAGTCGTATTTGGCGTCCAACCAAAATCAAAGCCTTCGAGCCAGCCATAGGGCCCATAATCTATCGTCAGCCCTAAGATGGACATGTTATCGGTATTCATTACCCCATGGACAAAACCAACACGCTGCCAATGGATAATCATATCTAAAGTTCTATTGGCAACTTCTCCGAAAAGTTTTATGTAAGTCGCTTTGGAAGGTTCTCCTAGTTCTGGATAGAAATACTTTATCGTATAATCCACAAGTCGTTTTAGATTTTTATAATCCTGTCTTGCAGCGAACAACTCAAAGTTTCCGAAGCGGATAAACGTTGGTGCCACCCTACAAACAATAGCTCCTTTCTCGTAGGCTGCATTGCCATCGTAAAGCATATCTCTTAGTACGTCATCACCAGATAACATAAGACTTAAGGCTCGGGTTGTAGGGATACCTAAATGAAACATAGCTTCGCTACACAAATATTCACGTATGGAAGATCTTAAAACTGCTAAGCCATCGCCCTGTCTTGAGTAAGGTGTCTCACCTGCTCCTTTTAGTTGTAAAGCCCAACGTTTTTGGTCGTGTACAACTTCAAATAGGTTTATGGCCCTACCATCGCCAAGTTGGCCTGCCCAATTGCCAAACTGATGGCCAGCATAAGCCATCGCATAGGGTTGGGTTTCAGGATAAATCTCAGATCCTGAGAAAATATTTAAAAAGTCTTGGGATTTGCTATCTTTTTCGCCTAAGCCAATTGCCTTGGCCATTTCTAAAGATGCATGAATCAATTTTGGATCTGACGGAACTTTGGGCTTAACATAGGAATGCATAGCCTCAAATACTTGTCGTCTCGAATTCTCGATATTTGCATCCGAAGGCAATTCTCTAGTAAAGGTATCTTCAATGTTCAATTTCATAAAGTCCCATCAAAATTTTAAAATCTAGTTTCAGTACGGTAATTAAATCGGGTTTGCTACGTCTAAGCCTTAAGTCGAAAAAGAGTCTAATATCTTATCAAGCCACTCATTGGCTAAGTTACCAATTTAGGAATTGAAAAAGGTTATAAATTATTCTTAAATTAGGCTCATAGTTTTAGTATATGGAAAATATCATCCTTGAAGCAGAGAAGTTCATAACCTCACATTTGAATGAAAATTTAGACCCCTCATTTGTATATCACAATCTAGCACATACCCAACGGGTCGTCAATAAAATTAAAGAGCTTACTGAAGATAGTGCTATAAGCGAAATCGAAAAACAACAATTGATTCTTGCGGCTTGGTTTCACGATTCAGGATTTACCAAAACCATTGAAGGCCATGAAAAAGTAGGTGCAGGTATTGCTTCTGATTTTTTAAAATCACACAAGGTTTCTGACGAAAATATAAAGGCCATAACTAATCTTATTTTGGCTACCGAAATGAACCATGAACCTAAAAATGAACTTGAAGGTTATATTAGAGATGCTGACTGCGCCCATCTTTCCAGTAAAAATTACAGTGATTACGCTGCATTGTTGCGAAAAGAATGGGAATTAACCATGGATAAAAAAGTTTCTAAGGCCGATTGGCTGCAAGAGAATATTAAGTTCCTAACAAGTCATAGTTTCAATACTGATCTGGCAACCCGCAAATGGCAAGGTCGGAAAAGTAAAAATTTAGCCAGCCTGCTTCAAAGTCAAAATAAGATTAAAGCTGACGGCGAAAAGCTGAAACAGAAAAAAGCAGAACTCAACTTTAAGAAAGAGAAATTGGATCTACCTGATCGTGGTATTGAAACCATGTTTAGAGTGGCTTTAAGGAATCATATTACACTAAGTGATATTGCAGACACTAAGGCCAATATTTTATTGTCCGTCAATGCTATTATCATTTCTTTGGTACTATCGAATTTAGTATCCAAATTAGACAACCCATCTAACACCTATTTAATCTGGCCTACGGCAATTTTTGCTGCTTCTACTGTGGTGTCCATTATATTATCCGTACTTGCAACAAGACCAAACGTTACCAGCGGGAAATTTACCAAAGAAGATGTTGCTAATAAAAAGGTGAACCTGTTATTTTTTGGGAATTTTCATAAGATGAGTCTACCGGAATTTGAATGGGCCATGCAAGAAATGATGAAGGATAAAGAATACCTTTATGGGTCCCTAACCAAAGATTTATACTTTTTGGGATTGGTACTTAATAGAAAATATAGCCTCCTGCGACTGACGTATACCGTCTTTGCGATAGGCATCATCATAAGCGTGATCGCCTTTGCGATAGCATTTCAGTTTTCTGGTGCAGAAAATAATGTTAAAGCTATTGTTGAAACGGCGTCGCTTCTTTAGGACTTGATTTCTTTCATTAAATCATCGTAAGTATAGAAGGCTTTATCATCTTTGTCCTTATGATAAAGCACACTCACTCGTAGCGCTTTTAAACCCGTTACTGCTTGAAGATCTTCTAGCTCAACAATCTCAACATCCTCATCCAAATACTTCTTGGATTGTAAAAATTGAATGTATCGCAAATACTCTCTTTCGTCTTCTTTTTGGGAATAGACAATAGTGATTTTTCCCTTTTGAGTCACACGTTCGGTGGTACCTTTGATATAAGCTTTATCTACTCGTTTTTTTACGATTTCGTAGCGTGCATTATAAGTCCCATCCACATCAAAGTGCTTTTCGTCCATTCTAAAACTAATAGATAATGGTTGGTTGAACACCAAAATCATAGAAGCCACGTCTAATGCTACAGGAAATTCGGACTGCATCTGGTAGTAAGCGTTCTCCATTTCTACCATGACCTGTAATTGCCACAATCTAAGATTGTAGAGATATATTGGATTAAAGCTATTCTCTTTGGTAATCGACTCACCGATGTACATATTGTGCTCTACGCCATCTGTTTTAAAGCGTTCAAAATAGTGAGGGTACATGGCCTGAGCACCAACTTGCTTCTGATCCAACAGCGCCGCCATCTCTCTATTGATTAGAGCAATGGTATCATCGTAGTTTTTTCTATGGTGATATAGTACATTTAATTCGTCATTAATACTCTCGTAATAATCCTCTATTAAAGACTGCAACGCTCTATTTTTAGATAAATGGCCTAATACAGATTCCATATCATCCTTAAAGAAAGCAGAAATTTGATGTTCGCTATCGACTTGAAAAGAATTCTTGAGTCCAGATAAAAATTCATCTATCTGATAGATATATTGATCATAAATCGGTAGCTCTTCTTGTTGTGATGCTTTTTCTAAAATGCGTTTTATGGTTTTCAATTGCATGGTTAAATCTTCCTTGGTTGCCCAGTTTCGCGCTTCGGAAGATCCTTTTATATCTATCTGCCCATAGAGCGGATAAATGTTTTCGAATGCAATTTTGTTAAAGGTTGGCTCCTTACCATTCAGCTCGTCTTTAATAAAGTTTCGCGCTTCTTTCTCAAACCTCCAATGCACACTTGGGTGTATCGATGTACATTCTTTTTGAATAATGGCTTCGATAAGGTTTACCTCATCATTTTTTGAACGTTCAACAGCCGATATAATAAACGGCATCACATCTACTAGCTTGTTGGCATTTATGCTGTTTAAAACTTTGGGCTCTTTAGAAACGATCTCTAAAATACCCATGAGCCCTTCATCGCTTGCAATTGGAGCAAAAATGGCACTCTTATAACCCTGATCATGTAGAACTTTGACATGAGGGGCATGACCTTTAGAATGCTTATAAGCCCTATCGACGTCAGACACCGAGAAATAATTTTTTTCGCTGATGAGTCTATTATAAGACCACTCACAAAGCGCATCTCCACAGGATAGCGCATCTTGGTTGTTTAATAAGAAGCTATTCATTCCTACGCCATAAACGCGCTCAAAAGTGCTCTCTTCTTGATTATAAATCGAAAAGCCAACCTCTAGATTCTTAAACCCGAATAAGGAGCGGAAAATTTCATAAAATCCTTCCATAAAACTCTCATCGTTGCGCTTATCTTCACCAATCAGAGAGGATTTAATATTTGAAATGGATTGGTCATCGGTAACGTCGAAAATATTGGATATTATAAACCCTTTAAATTCATAACTATCAGCTGGGAACTTCTCTTTCCAAAGATCAATATTCTCGAAATTATCTAATAGCTCATCAAAATCCTCTTGTGTTATGGGTTGGGCATTTTCCCTAGGATTGATTTCCATAAAATCTGCGTTATACAATATCTTATAATAACGCATAATGCCATTGGCATCTGGGATTTCGTAAAAGAAAGGACGCTTAAAATTGAGGTCGTAACCATAACAGGCCTTTAAAATTATAGCACAAGCTATGATATAACTTTGATCTAAAGGCATATTCTTTACCTTAAGCTCAAAATCAGACCCTACAGTTTCTAAAATAGAATCGAACCTTTCTGAAGTTTTAAATACATGGTTTTGGAAAGGAACCGTTGCTAACTTTATTTCGTTGCGCGTTAACAAGGGATTAAAAGCATCATGTAAAATATCATTGATCTCGGACTTATAGGTATCTAAAAAAGTTAAATCACTAAAGCCCTCTCGCAATACAGGATTATCCTCTGCAATCTTCAGTACCCTACGCGCATTAGTAGTCACGTAATCATTGTCTGAAGCGATGAGATTTTCGTACTCATTAAATAGTTTATTAAAACTAACTTTTATGATGAAAGGGGATTCTATTTGGTCGTTTATATCCATAGTATCACTCAATAACTAATGCAAAGTTACGAATATTTGAAATAGTCGTTTTATGTAAGACTACCTTACATACAGTTTGTTACAGGAAATTTCAAAAAAATTACTACTATATAACAGGACTATGGACCCTATTTTACTTCTTAACAAAACTCACTAGTAAAATCCTGTATTTCAAATAGTTTGTTATGACTATGGTAGCTTATTCAATTCTACTTTAGCACACAACCCTAACAAACAGTCAACGATGATACTATTAGTTTAAAAGTTGTCTGCATAAATTGCACTACTGAGACTTGTTAACTTGTACCCGTCTGTCTGCAATCTGCAAGAGCTTGGAAAAGCAAAAAACCTCAGTGATTAACTAGAAAAGACCTTTATTATTTCTTCTCTAATAAAACAATATCATACGCCGAATTAATAACCACTTTTCCATCGGCAACTGTGATATCTTGATTTGAGTAAGCATCGTGTAACACATCCCCATTCTCAAAGACCTTAGATACATCTAAAGTTTTTTCTCCTTTGTCCAGTTCTAAACCGATGACTACATGATCTTTATAATCGCCTTTTTGCAGACTTCGGTAAAATGCATAAGGTTTTTGAGTAATCATTTGATGTGTTCCAGCACCTATGGCGGGATGCTTTGCTCTAAACCGCCCTAATTTTTGCCAATGGGCTAACACATCTTTTGTCTCGTTGTTGCTTTCAATCTCACCCCAATTCATAAAAGACCGCAATGTCGCATCTCCTTCAGTCCCTTCGATGACTAAGGGTCGTGCAGATTCGTCACCGTAATACACTTGAGAGGTTCCTGGAGATAATAATAATCTATTAGCGGTCTCAAATGGTTTTTTGCGTGAGGCGTCATAGGGGCTTCCATCGTCATGAGAACTCAGATAATTTAAGGTTCCAAAATCCTTTAAATCCGTAGATAAAAGCTCGTGGTATTTCTTAAACATATCCTCATAACCCATTTGTTTGGCGTTCCACTTAAATTCAAAATTGATTAAGCTTTGAAAACTTGGTGGGTCAAAATAGTTGACTTTTTTATCGCCAAAGTCAAATAATTGGCCTCCACTAATGTTATAATTGTACACTTCACCAACTAAATAGAAATTATTGTCATCAACTACTTTTTCAGGGTTATTTTTCTTGAATTGAGCAAAAGCGTAATCGCATTCTTTTTTGAATTCCTGCCATACATATTCTTCGGTATGTTTTACGGTATCGACACGATAGCCATCTACACCAAATTCGGTGATGTAATCGGTTAACCACTTCATGATATAAAATCGCGGTGCTCTCGGATGACCTGTTCTTTCAAAAAATGTATCTAATTCCTGGACTTCTTGCTCATAGCGACCTTCGGCTTTCCATTTTTCTACCAATTGTGGCGGTAACTCTACATTGTCATTGCTTTCGGTTTTGATATCCGGTAGATTGGCTACTAGAGTACAGCTGACAGTATTTTCGTAATTGTCGTACGAACATTGTTTATCGGTACGCACCCATTCCTTAGGCCAAACAGGATCTTTTTCTGTCACTGGACCCGTGTGATTAATAACGGCGTCCAGAACTATCCGAATGCCCTTTGCATGGGCTTCCTTAACCAGCTCATGCAAATCCTCTTTGGTTCCATAATTGGGATCGATATTGGTCCAGTCCTTAGCCCAATAGCCATGGAATGCATAAGTCACTCCTGTACCTTCATCTGTACCTCCATGAATTTGTTCTACAATCGGAGTCATCCAAATGGCATTGATGCCCAAATCCGTAAAATAGCCTTCCTTAATTTTTTGAGTAACACCTTTTATATCACCACCTTCAAAACCTCGAAGCTTACCTGTTTTCTTAGTTCTATCGAAATTAATATCGTTAGATGGATCTCCATTATTAAAACGGTCCGTTAGCAAAAAATACAGATTAGCACCTTCCCAGACAAATGGTGTATCTACAGAACTTGTAGGCTTTACAACATTGGCATCAACTTCTTCTTTTGACGGGTTATTTTTGCAGTTTGTAAGCATAAAGCAAAGCATCATTAATGTGACTGTTTTTTTCATATCTGTTTGTTGTTAGATGAAACTTCTGGACTGTCTGCCCGCCTTATAAGACTGAGAAAGGCGTAGCACTCGAAGTGACATTATTCTTTTTCAATTCTTAAAATAAACGACTCTAAAGGTTTAATATCTATACGCACCTGAGCCTTTCCATTCTCTACTTTTAAGGTAGAACTGTAGGTATTATACAACTGGTCTTCTACTTTATATTCACCATCCTGAAGCTTCAGTTGATTGACCAGATCTTCCGGTAGCTGCAGCTCAAAACCATAGGTGTTTTGGGCATTAAAGTTTGAAACCATTATTAACTGTTCATCATCTGACCAACGCACAAAACTCAATACTTTGTCATTATACCATTCGGTGTTTTGCTGATTATACAGGTGAATATCTTGATAGTTACCCATTAATGCAGAACTGTTAATGGTAAAATTGAGCAAACGCTTATAAAAGTCGCGCAACTCTAATTCCTCTTTGGTCGATTGACCTCCATCAAAGTTTTTGTTATTGACCCAACGTACCATACTAGGCACTGAACCATAGTCGAAAATTGTCGTACGTGTTGGATCTCCAAATCCTAAGTCCTCGGCTCCCGGCTCACCAAACTCCTGACCAAAATATACCATAGTTGGTGCTGTTGTTGATGTCGCTGAAACAACCATAGCCGGTTTTCCTTTTAAAGCATCACCTGCAAAATCCGGGCTAGCGATGCGCTGTTCATCATGGTTCTCCAAAAAGTGGAGCATGTGGTGTTCTATATCGCTCAGCTCATCTAGAATTGGCGGGATGTGATCCGTTTTACCATGACCTTGCATTACATGTTTTAAAGTGTCGTACAATTGTACTTTATCGTACAGATAATCCATTTTTCCTTTCTTGATGTAATCGCGATACAAATGTGGTTGATACACTTCCGCCAATAAAAATGCATCTGGATTTTTCATTTTAATATGCGAATTCATGTAACTCCAAAACTCTACGGGTACCATTTCCGCCATATCAAATCGAAAACCATCTACGCCTTTGGCCGTCCAATAGAGTGCAATGTCCTTAAATTTCACCCACGAGCTTGGTACCGTTTTATCCTTCCAGAACTCATAATGCTTTTTGTAATCTTCATTTTCAAAACCTTCGGGCAACTCGTCAAAATCTTTTTTTCCTTCAGGACTAATACCATAATTAACTTTCACCGTCTCATACCAATCGTACATATCGGGTTGTGATGCTCTTGATCCATTACCCGTCCATTTTGCTGGGACTTCATCAAATTTGCTATCCGCCAATGGATGGTTTTCACCTCCTAAAGGTTGGTAATCGTTTTTCCAGACAGGCACTTCAAAAGCTTCTCCAGGATTATAATAAAAGTTGTTATTTACACTATAAGTTATCGTTTTGTCATCTTCCTCACCAAAATCGCTTGTGCCTTCTGGATTAGTTAAACTTTGATAATTCCTTGCCACATGGTTGGGCACAATATCGGTTATGACTTTAAGTCCTGCTTTGTGCGTACGTTCTATCAAAGCTTCGAACTCTTGGAGTCTATTCTCTACATTTTCTGCTAAATCTGGATTAACATTATAATAGTCCTTCACCGCATAAGGAGAGCCTGCTCTACCTTTTACAATATCCGGATCGTCATTAGAAATCCCATATTTAGTGTAGTCGGTAATAACATCGTGGTGTGGCACACCCGTATACCAAATGTGTGTAACGCCTAAGTCCTTAATTTCAGAAAGCGCTTTATCCGTAAAATCATTGAACTTTCCAACACCATTTTCTTCAAGTGTACCCCAAGGTTTGTTGGTCGTATTGGTATTTCCGAACAGTCGTGTAAAAACCTGATAAACAACTTCTTTTTTCTTCATTTCTGACTTTATTTCTTCAGTTTTGGCAGTAGCTATAGTGGTGTCTTTTGGATCATTTTTGCATGCCACGGTAAATATTAGCATGAGTGCAATTGTGGATATAAGATTTCTATTCATGTTTATTATATATAATGAGGCTTCGACTGTGCTTACGCTAGCCGACTTCGCCATAGTAGCAAAAGGCTACGACGGCTGAAAAGCTATGGCGACACGCGTGCGCTCAGCCTGACATTCTATTTACCGAGTTTAATTCGTATTTCTTTCTCTTCTGACGTATCCCAAGTAATGTTAAGTGTTAAGGTTCTATACTTTGAATTATAAGTGCCATTCACCTTCTCCTTATCCACTTTTATTCGCTTGGGTTGTGTTTCAATATTATGAATGGTCAATTCTATGGTTTTCGTTTCTGCCGAATAGTTTTTACCTGTTTCTGCTTCTAAATCTATTTCTAACCAACGCCCTTCTATTTCCGCTTCAAATTCCAGCATTTGATAGGCTTCTTTTTCAACAGCATCTACAGTTTGTCCGTCATCGAAATAAAATTCACGTTCGGATTCTAGCACTGTACTATCGTGATAATACTGCAATTGAATGAGACTATCATCGTAATCTTTTGTGGATTGCATGGCTTTTGCAAGTGGTATAAAAGCACCAGCGCGAACATATACCGGAATAAAAGCTTCATTGAGCTTCACCGTTTTTGTTTGACCACCTTCTATGATCTCATCAGATTCTATATCGAACCAATTAGAGCCTTTAGGAAAGTAGACCTCCTGCTCTTTTTTACCCGCTTCTAAAACCGGTGACACCAAAATATCCTGACCCCATAAATAGGTTTTTGAATAGGTAAACAAGTCTTTGTTCTTTGGCTCTTCAAAAAATAAGGGTCGCATCAAAGGCGCACCTTCCATATGGTTAATGGCCATTAAATTGTAATTGTAAGGCAAAAGTCGATAGCGCATTTGTATGGCATAGCTGGCTAGTCGCTTCGCTTTTTCACTTCTATAAACGGGTTCACTCGCCACCTCTTCATTTGCATGTGGTCTGTAAATAGGTTGAAACGCCCCATACTGCAACCACCGTACATATAATTCATCATCTAGGTTAGCACCTGCAAATCCGCCCAAATCACTATGCATATAGGCAATACCTTGCATACCCATTTGCAAGGAAATTTCTGGTTGTGGTTGAAATCCTCCCCAACTACGGCTCACATCTCCTGTCCAAGGCACTAAGCCATAGCGCTGAGACCCTGAATAACCTGCTCGCATCAGAATAAATGGTCTTTGGTTAGGATTGGCTTCTAAGCTTGCTTCATAAACGAGTCCTGCCCAATCATGTCCATAGATATTGTGGACCTCATCAGCCGATCCTGTGGCATGCTGCACCCAGTTAGGATGCACTTCGGGTTCTCCTAAATCCCCCCAAAATCCGGTGATGCCAAAATCTGTTAAATCTTTATAGATATCCTTGAACCAATTATAACCTTTGTCATCATAAATGTCGATGATTCCGGTATTGCCAAAATAAAAGTCATAGGTTGCAGGTTTACCTAGAGTATCCTTTGCTAGGATATTTTTTTCTACCGCCTCATCCCATCGATTGGATGTTGTTAGGATAAAAGGCTCAGTTATAAGTATGGTTTCAACATCCTTAGCTCTTAAATCCGCTACCATTTGCTTCGGATTAGGAAACGAATCCCTCAAGAACTCAAGATTGCCCATGGTCTCTTTAATGGTTTTCCCAAACCAATATAAATCGAGTATTATGGCATCTACAGGAATATTGTATTCTCTAAATTTTTTAATTGTATTCACCGTTTCCTCTTGGGTATGATAGCCAAAGCGACTCGAAAAATTCCCAAGTGCCCAACGCGGTAACAGAGGCTGCTTTCCTGTTAAATTTGTGTAGTTATCGATAAGGTCGTACCATGTATCACCGACGATAACTTGATAGGTTTTACGACCAGAAATAGTTTCGTAGGTTAATGTATTATCCTTTTTACTATCAAGGTCTAAATACCCTATGGGGGCGTTATCAAAATGAATCATATATTGGTTTGACGATACAACAATGGGCATAGTGTAATTCATTAGCTCACTATGGGTTTGATAGCCATAATGTGCCCTATTGAATAATGGTAAACGATAGCCGCGTCGGTTCATTCCTAAGGCTCTGGCGCCGCCACCGTATAAAACTTCGTCATCGGTTAGATTAAACTCTATCTTTTCGGTTTCATTGGCGACAACATTGTCCTTTACCAAATCCATGGGGTCGTGCTGACTCTTATAGTAGCCACGCTTCTCGGAAAGTATTAGTTTTTCCTTATAATAATACGAGATTTGAAATGGACTTTTATCTATTGTAATATAGAGATCTCCACTTGTTCTCAATACTATGTCTTCCCCTCTTTCGGTAACTTCAAAATTTGAAACATCAGGTTTTAGGATAACGGCATGTGAATCTTTATCCCATTGTTCTCCATTTGGCAGAAAAGTGACTTCGACAATTTCAGGGGAATAGGCTAAAAAAATATAAGTCCCATCATCTACTTTTACACGTGGCGCTCCATCTTCTGTTCTAGAAAAAGACTCAAATGTACGTTCGTAATTCTGAGCTGTTACCGAAGTCGCAAACAGCACATATGCTATATAGAGAATCGTTTTTTTCATTTTAAGACTTTAAAGACCTCATAGAACATATAACTCTCTATGAGGTCCGAGATTTGCTATTAATCTTTACCCAATAAAAATTGTAAGGGTTGATCTAACCTTTGATTCCATGAATTTTCAGAATGCTCTGTATCTTCAAAGAATAGGTTTTTAGAATTCACATCTGTAAATCCTTTTTCCTTTAAAATCGCATCGACTCTAGGCGCATATTGGGGATAATACTGATCTAAGGTTTTGTTCCCATAATCAAAATAGACTTTATGGTTTCCTGCCTTAGGAAAATTATCGCTCATATATTTAAATATGGCCTCTGGATAAGGATTGTCATCTACAGGTCTGGCACCTACCCAATGTGTTGAAAGGCATCCTGCACCTCCAAAAACATCAGGATATTCAGAAATGGCATACATGGACATTAAGCCCCCCATACTAGACCCCATAACATAGGTATTTGATGGGTCTGTAAGCACCGCATATTTTTTATCGATAAAGGGTTTAATTTCCTTCACTATGCACTTTAGGTAATTATCACCATTGAGTTTTATATTCCCTTTACCTGCAATGTCTACCAGAGAATCTTTTACAGTATCATCGATATAGTCAAAGGCTTTTTGAGGAAATAAATCTTGCCAACGAATCTTTGCAATATTGTGAACAGCGACAACAATAAAGTCTTTGGTCTTGGTTTCATCCATAAGTCGACTTGCCCATTCATCAACTTTCCATTCTTGTTTATTCCACGTCGCTGTGCTATCGAATAGCATTTGTCCATCGTGCATATACAGGACCGCATATGTTTTGTCTTCTGTGTAACCTTTTGGCAACCAAACATCCACTGGTCTTGGTGTGATATATTTTGATGGAAAGCTATCAATTCGCATGAGTTGTCCACCATATAGTTTAGCTCCATTAACAGGCTCTACGTTGTAAGCGAGACTTAAAGTATCTTTCTCATCTGGAATGTCTTTTGTTTTTTCATTTTTACACGAAAAAAACGCGATGCAAAACCCTAAAATAAATATCCCTTTTTTCATGACTAAAGTTTTGTAGTAAGTATGGTAACTCCCTTAGATTTTAAATCCATGACGTCTCCCCATTTTACAGTTTCGCCAGTTATGATATTCTTAAGCGTTTTACCTTTTAATCCCATTTCCTCCTGATAATTGAGATCTATCGTGATAATGTCTTCATTCTTGTTCAGGATTAAAACAACGGTTTCATCACCTAATGTTCTATACATAAAGTAGGTACCGCTAAATGGTGCAAAGTGCACGGTTTTACCATCGTGTATAGCCTTGCTGTTTTTTCTGTAATTAAACAGTTTTGTTACAAAAGACTGCATGTCCTTTTGTGCTTCAGTAAGACCTTCACCTGAAAAAGCATTGACAGCATCGCCTTGCCAGCCGCCTGGAAAATCCGTTCTTACAAGGCCATGATCCCCTGGTTTTTCAAAATCATTCATCAAGATTTCAGTACCATAATACATCTGGATGATTCTAGGCATCATAGCATAGGTCGCTAATGCCATTTTGGTGTTTTCTATATCGCCATCCAATTGCGTGAAAATACGACTCATATCATGGTTATCCGGAAATATCAAAATGTCTTTTGGGCTTGGATAATGAAAATCGTTAGCTAAACCTTCATAAATTTTCACTAAGCCTTTATCCCATGATTCTTTTTCATTAAGACCCTCAACAACTTTGCGCTGCATCGCAAAATCCATTGTGGACCTTAGATTTGAATCGTAACCATCTTTGTTATTGGCGCCTTCTTGCCAATAGCCAATTAATAATGGGTTGTAACTCCATTCTTCTCCTACAATACTAAAGTTAGGATATTCGGTCATAATAGCTCCGGCCCAATCACTCATAAAATCTTTATCTGGATAGGGATAAGTGTCTTGACGAATACCATCTAACTGCGCCGTTTCAATCCACCATATACTATTCTGAATGATATATTTAGCCATAAAGGGATTACGCTGATTTAAATCGGGCATAGCGGCGACAAACCACCCCTCGTTATTGCCTTTTCTATCGGCTTCCGAAGCATAAATATCTTGATTGGTTGTACGCCTGTGATTAGAGTTGATGGTATAGGCATTGCCCCAATTTTCAATGTTTTCCTCATAGTTTTTCTGAAGATTTACCCAGTCTTTAAATGGTAAATCTTGCATCCACCAATGGTATAAGCCACAATGGTTTGCTACTTGATCCATAATAAGCTTCATACCTTTTTCCTTAAGCTTGGTAGATAAGTCTTTATATTCGTCTAGTGTTCCGAAACGCGGATCAATCTCATATAAATCTGTCACAGCATAACCATGATACGACCCTTGTTTCATATCATTAGTAAGAAGCGGCTGTGGCCAAACGGCCGTAAACCCTAAGTCATGGATATAATCTATATGATTAGTAACGCCAACGATGTCTCCACCATGTCTTGCATAATCATCTGTTCTATCTATAGTTCGTTCTAACATTGTTGGTTTTCCCTCGATACCCAATGGTGTGTCATTGGTGGTAATACCATTAACAAAGCGATCTGGAGTAATTAAATAGATCGCATCAGAACTATTGAAACCAACATAATCTTCAGCAGACTTTTCGCGATCCTTCAACTCATAAGTTTGTGTCAGCTCCGTTCCATCTGCTTGCTTAAACACAATATTGAATTTACCTGGCTTAGCCGCTTCCGAAACTTCTAAATCCAAGAACAAATAGTTAGGACTATCCGCAGTATGCACTTTAACTAGTGCTATTCCTGAATGTGAAATCTCTGGTGTCGCCCCGCCAATATTTGGATGCTTGACCAAAAGCTGTAGGTTTTGGTTTTTAAATCCGATCCACCAATGGGGTGGCTCTACTTTTTCAATATCATTAGCTTCCACCACTGGTTCGTTAGAAGCCTCCTCACCAGTGTTTGATGGTTGTTCTTTACAAGACATCGCAAAAACGAATAGAAATACGCTTAGAACTCTAAATAAATGTTTCATATTACTAATATTTTAATGTTCTTGATTTGGAGTCGTCCATCACGCTATACGGTCACTAAATTATTTGGCGAAATCCATATCGATTTTCCATTCACCATAATTTGTAAATCCTTATCGCCTTCCAATTCGAAGTGTGTATGGCCCTGACATACATTGACCTTAATGATTTGATGTCTAAAATTCACCTTGAAGGAATACGCTTCCCATTGTTTTGGAATTTTTGGTTCAAAGCTCAGTGTATTATTCTTAATGCGCATACCTCCAAAGCCCTCGACGATGCTCATCCATGTCCCTGCCATCGATGTAATATGCAAGCCCTCATGAACCTCATGGTTATAGTCATCTAAATCCAATCGCGATGTTCTTAAATAGAAGGTGTAAGCCTGTTCCATTCGATCTAATTTAGCGGCCTGAATACTGTGTACGCAAGGTGACAATGAGCTCTCATGAACCGTAAAAGGTTCATAAAAATCAAAATGACGTTCCAGTTCGTCGATACTGAAGTGATCCTCAAAGAAATAAAACCCTTGCAGCGTATCGGCTTGCTTTATATAAGGAGACCGCAAGATTCTATCCCACGACCATTTTTGGTTGATAGGTCGCTGTGATTTATCCAAATCGGAAACCGTAATTAATTCCTTATCTAAGAAACCATCTTGTTGCAGATAGACCTTGTGTTTTTCTGAATATGGAAAGAACATATTATCGGCCACCTTTTGCCAATCACTAATTTCAGCTTTCGATAATTTAGCTTTGTGCATAACACGTGTGTAATCTGTAGCATAATCTGATTGTACACGTGCAATATTCTCAATAGTATAATTGATACACCACTGCGCGATGTAGTTGGTATACCAATTGTTATTGACATTATTTTCATATTCATTAGGCCCCGTGACACCAAGTATGACATACTTATTTTTATCTGTGGAGAATGTTGCCCTTTGATGCCAAAAACGTGCAATAGCGATAAGCACCTCAAGCCCCATTTCCGGAACATAACTATAATCACCTGTATAACGATGGTAATTGAAAATAGCAAACGCAATAGCGCCATTTCTATGAATTTCCTCAAAGGTAATTTCCCACTCATTATGACATTCTTCACCGTTCATTGTGACCATTGGATATAATGCTGCTCCGTTAGTAAAGCCCAGTTTTTCGGCATTTTCAATGGCTTTTTCCAAATGCTTATACCTGTAGGTCAATAAGTTTCTAGCGACACTCTGATCTTTCGTCGCCATATAAAATGGAATGCAATAGGCTTCGGTATCCCAGTACGTACTGCCTCCATATTTTTCGCCAGTAAACCCTTTGGGTCCAATGTTTAATCGGGCATCGGTTCCTAAATAAGTTTGGTTTAAATGAAATATATTAAATCGAATGCCTTGCTGCGCCTTCACATCACCATCAATGGTGATATCCGCCATATCCCAAATCTTTGCCCATGCTCTTTTCTGATTGTCTAGCAAAGCTTCAAAACCAGAGGCCTTAGCTTTCTCTAAAACTTGCTTTGCCGCAGTGACCAGTTCGTATTTATCGTGGTTTCTATCAACAGTATAACCACCAAATTTATGCAAGGTATAGGTCTCATTTTGTTTAACGCTATAGCTATAACTAAATGCAGCACTATTAGAATCCGCACTAATATTCGGTTCTATGATCACGGATTTCCCATCAATAAATACTTGGGATTCCATGAACGTACAGGTGTAGAAATCCGTCTTCATGGTTTTGGCCTGGATAAATGCCTGATTGTTTTCGTGACTTACATTTAAGGTATCCCAAAACTTATCGTCCCAATTGGTGTCTTCGTTGGTAATTCCACTATCTATGTAAGGCCTGTAGGATATCGTTGCATCAGAGTTCAAAGGCTTAACTGAATAATTAATAGCCCCTAATTCGTCAATATCCAAGCTCAGAAAACGCTTTACCAAGACTTCTATCTGAATATCATTTTGAAGCGTTGCCACAAAACTTCTAGACAACCAACCTTCTTTCATATTGAGTTCTCTTTTAAAGTTTTCCACCTTTTTACAGGTGTGAAGATCTAGTGCTTCATCATTGATAAACACATTGATTCCTATCCAGTTTGGCGCATTGAGTACTTTTGCAAAATACTCTGGATAGCCATTTTTCCACCAGCCCACTCGCGTTTTATCTGGATAGTAAACTCCGGCAATATAACTGCCTTGAAAAGTAGGTCCTGAATATCTTTCTTCGAAATTTGCACGTTGCCCCATGGCACCGTTTCCAATACTGAATAAGCTTTCTGAAGCTTTTACATTGTCTGGATCAAATCCTTCTTCTAAGATCGACCAATCATTGGGTATGATATAATCTAAATTCATGTATATTTTAATTTGAAGACCGGATTAGGCCTTCTAAGTTTTAATTTTCAATTAATGATGTTATAAACTCATCCGAGATTTCAGTAAAATCCTTGAACACATATTTTGCGTGTCCTAAGACATCCGTACTGCCAATACCAATAGATATCATATTGGCTACATTTGCCGCCTCGACTCCAGCAACAGAGTCTTCAAAAACAATACAATCTTCTGGTTTTACCTCCAATTGTTTTGCTGCGATTAAAAAGACCTCTGGATCTGGTTTGGCTTTAGTTACGTCATTGCCATCTACGATAGCATGGAATGACGCTTTTAAATTAACGCGATCTAATATAGCTCTGGCATTCTTACTTGCCGAACCTAATGAGATGGCTTGCTCTTTCATCTTTAGAAGTTGGAGTACTCTTGGGACATCTGGTAAAATTTCGTCTTCATCCATTTTTGAAATATGGTTGAGATAATCTTCATTTTTCTCAGCCATCAATGCCTTAAATTGATCTTCAGAAATCGTTTTATTTCCCCAAGACAGAATCTTCTCCAAAGATTTAACACGACTAACACCTTTAAGTTGTTCGTTTTCCTCTTCGGTAAAGTCTATATCTAGACTATTTGCTAGTTTCTTCCACGCCAAAAAGTGGTATTTAGCGGTATCTACAATGACACCGTCCAAATCGAATATAAAGCCTTTTTTAGTCATTTAAACTTAATTATCTATAGAGGCTACTGCCTCATCATCAACATCTTTTACTCTAGAAACTAGGAGCGCTGCAATAATAAATGACACTCCACTTAACACTAATGCAAAAATGGGCTTGTCATTGTAGAGATACTTTACCATAGGACCACCTACTAGGGCATTCAAAATCTGAGGTAATACAATGAAAAAATTGAAAATCCCCATATAAACGCCCATTTTTCGGGCAGGTATAGAACCTGCTAATATTGCATAAGGCATAGCAAGTATACTCGCCCATGCGATTCCAACTCCAACCATTGAAAGGATAAGCCAATTTTTATCGGGTAAGACATACAAAGATAATAATCCTATTGCACCAATAACAAGCGATATAGAATGTGTTTTCTTACGCCCAACCTTTTTTGCTATTGCGGGCAGGAAAAAGGCATATACTGCCGAAACTGCATTATAAACACCAAATAAAATACCGACCCAATCTCCAGCATCTTGAAATCCTTTACTATGGGTATCTGTTATATCTAGACCATATATATGAGAGGCAATCGCTGGTGTAGCAAAAACCCACATCCCAAAAAGTCCAAACCAAGAAAAGAATTGTACCCATGCCAATTGACGCATAGTATCGGGCATTTTAGCAAAGTCAGTAAAAATATTCATCAAACTTGATGACTCTTCTTCCTCAACTTCTTCTCCCGAAGCAGCATGAATTAAAGCCATTTCTTCCGGCGAATACTCTTTCGTTGTAGTCACCGTTACTAAAATACTTCCAATCAATACTGCAGCTCCTATAAAGAATGACCATAATAAATTTAATGGAACTTCCCCAACTGCAGCCTCATTGGCTACACCAAACCAATTTGCCAATACATAAGGCAGCCAAGAACCTATTACCGCTCCTACTCCAATTAAAATGGTTTGCACACTAAAGCCTAAGGTTCTTTGATCAGATGGTAAAACATCTGCCACCAAGGCTCTAAATGGCTCCATGGCGACGTTAAACGAAGCATCCATTATCATTAACATCCCAGCTCCTACCCAAAGTGCAGGCATGTAAGCTGTGAACATATCCGAATTTGGCATTAAGATTAGACCGATAGAAGCTAAAATCGCGCCTACCAAAAAATAAGGCCTACGTCTACCAAGTCTTGTCCATGTCTTATCGCTGTAATGCCCAATTATAGGCTGAACAATCAATCCTGTTAATGGAGCAACGATCCAAAACCAAGACAGCTCATGGACATCAGCACCAAAAATTTGGAGTATTCTACTAGCGTTAGCATTTTGAAGGGCAAAACCCATTTGAACTCCCAAAAAACCGAAACTTAGGTTCCAGATTTCCCAGAAACTTAATCTACGCTTTTGCATAATAGTATGTTTAAATTAATACTATTCTGACAAGCAACGCTTATCAAAACCTATGTAAAGAAGTGAAAATATAAGTTTTGATTTCGGCGATAAAGATATAAAAGATTTTAAAATGGCAATGTTAAATTTCTATTTGGTGGATTCGCGTTCTACCAAATCCGTGGCAATAATGATGGTTTGAAATTCTTCTTCTTCAGTATCAATTTCATTCTCCAATTTGTCGATAAGCAGGTCTGCTGCACGTTCCCCCATCTGCTGCGCATGCTGGCTAACCGTCGTTAAGCTTGGTGTAGCGTGTTTGGATAAGACCCCATCCGTAAAGCCGATAACCTGTATATCATCGGGTATATTTAAACCCAGCTTTCGAGCTACTTTCATCGCTGAAAGCGCATAAAGTTCATTAACGGCAAAAACACCATCTATATCCTTATTGGATTTAAAAAGCTGTTCGATCTCCTGCTCAAGGGTATCTAAGCGCGATTCAAAGTCTAAGGTATCATCGATCTTAAGGATAAGCTCTGCCTTAGGCATTATTTTATGATCTTGCAAAGCTTCGAGATAACCTTGCGTTCGCAATTTACCAACACTGACGTAATCTTTAGTTGTAATCAGAGCAATCGCTTTACAGCCATTGTGCACTAGTTTTTCTACGGCATTTTTGGCACCGTTTAAATCATCCACAATAACTTTATCGCACTTAATTTCGGACACAACGCGATCGAACATCACTATGGGCATACCTTGGCTCATCGTCTCATTAAAATGATGAAAATCTTGTAGTTGTTGTGTTTCTTTAGAAATCGATAAAATAAATCCATCGATACTACCGTTGGCTAGCATTTCCATATTTATGACCTCCTTCGAAAACGACTCATTCGACAAGCCTACAATGACGTTATACCCTCTATTATTGGCCACCAATTCTACACCACGAATTACCTTTGAAAAGAAATGGTGTACAATTTCAGGTATGATAATGCCAATAGTATTGGTTTTGCGGTTTTTGAGACTTAATGCAATATTATTGGGCCTGTAGTTGTATAATTTGGCAAAGGCCTGAACTTTTTGCTTGGTATCATCACTAATTTCCGGGCTGTTTCTCAAGGCTTTAGATACTGTAGAAATAGAAACATCAAGTTCCTTAGCAATTTGTTTGAGGGTTATTTTTCGCTTCATATTCGCTTAACACTAGACAGATAATTAACGAATATAAGTCAAATTTAACATAAGCGGAATTTTTGACTTCACAATTTTAACAGCGGTAAATTGACAATATCTCATTTTTTTGCTAAATTTAAGATGCTATGATTAATCTTCAAAAAGTTTTTAACACGAAAACGTTTTCGTGATTTTCGTCACAGATTTTAACATAAATTTTACATAGATTTAACCCGAGAAGTGAAAATATAGATCAATTAACTAAGCAATTAATTTAAAATTATTGTATGAAAACATTCTTAAATGCTGTATTACTCTGTTTAATTATGATACCTGCAACCCTATTAGCTCAAACAACGGTTACAGGTACGGTTACAGACAAGGCAGACGCTATGCCTTTACCAGGTGTTAATATCGTGGTAAAGGGGACTTCTAGAGGTGCATCAACAGATTTTGATGGTAAATACTCCATAGAAGTCGAACAAGGAGAAATCATAGTGGTTTCTTATGTGGGGTACAGAACCCAAGAAATTATTTTTGATGGACAAACTACGATCGATGTTGCACTCGAAGAAGATGCAGCGCAATTAGACGAGGTAGTACTTATCGGTTATGGTTCTACGACCAAGCAAGATGCCACAGGTGCTGTGGAAAAGGTCGGTGATGAGGATTTTAACCGCGGTGCAATCGTCGCTCCTCAACAACTTATTGCTGGTAAAGCCGCAGGTGTACGTGTAACTACAGGTGGTGGTGCTGCCGGTGAAGGTGGTGAGATTAGAATTCGTGGTGGCGCTTCGTTAACGGCATCAAACGATCCGTTAATTGTTGTGGACGGTTTACCAATCGACCAACGTGGTGGTGCTCAAGGTACACGAAATGCCTTAAATGCCATTAACCCTGCTGATATCGAAGATTTTGTCGTGCTTAAAGATGCATCAGCTACTGCGATTTATGGATCTCGTGCTTCCAATGGTGTTATTTTAATTACCACTAAAAAAGGTCGTGCAAACCAACCTTTACAATTCGAATATAGCTTACAAGCTTCTACACGCCGCGTGGCTAACACCTTAGATGTATTGAGCGCAGCCCAATACCGAAATGTGGTTACAGAAAACGGTGGTGATACCTCTACCTTTGGCAATGCAAATACCGATTGGCAGGATGCTATTTACAGAACTGCTGTAGGCGCTATTCATAACATAACGGCTACCAAAGGTTACGAAAATTTTAATTTCCGTGTGAATTTCAACCATGCGTCACAACAGGGACCGTTAATCAACGATTTGTATGAGCGTACCGGTTTTAACACCTCTTTCGAACATCGTTTCTTAGATAACGACTTAAAGATAACGGTCGTGGCTAGAGGAACACAAGACGAATTTAGATATGCCGATCAAGGCGCTATCGGAGCTGCTGTACGATTTGACCCTACGCAGCCAGTTCGAGACGCTGACGGTAACTTTACACAGTATTTTACGGCTGGTAGTTTACCTCCTATCAATCCTGTTTTCACACTGGAGAACGTCGAGGATCGCCAGACGGTTCAACGTTTTATAGGTAACTTTGTGCTTGATTATAAATTCTGGTTTTTAAAGGATTTAAAATTGACCGTTAGTACGGGAATTGACTATGCAGAAAACGACGGATTTAGATTTGCTCCTGCAAATCCTAATGTAGATGGGGAATTTGACTTTAACGGAACTTCCCAAGGTTTAAATAGAAACACCTCTTTAGATTTCTTATTAAATTATAAAACCAACATTGAATCCTTAGATACAGAAATTGATTTAACTGCTGGTCATGCTTTCCAAGAATTCTATGTAAGATCGGATGTCGATAACGTTCAAGGTCCTGAGATTCTTGATGACACCACAATTCGAAGAAACAACTTGTTATCTTATTTTGCTAGAGCAAGTTTTGATATCTCTGATCGCTATTTAATTTCCGCAATCATCAGACGAGATGCTTCATCGCGTTTTAGTGAAGATAACCGTGTGGGTTATTTCCCTGGTATTAATGTCGGTTGGAAAATTACAAATGAAGCTTGGATGGAAGACTCTTTCTTCTCTAATTTAAAACTTAGAGGTGGATATGGTGTAACTGGTAACCAAGAGTTGGGTGATCTTAACTATGGCTTCCTCGGATTATATACGCCATCCATTAACAATCAGGCCAATATTCAATTCGGAACTACGGTCAATGGCGACCCTATTTTCATAAGAACTTTAAGACCTGAAGGTTTCGATGAAAACCTAACTTGGGAGGAAACCGACCAATATAACGTTGGTCTTGACTTTGGATTTTTCAATAACCGACTGTCAGGAAGTATTGATGCTTATTATAGAGAAACTAATAATCTCTTAGCTACAGTACCTGTTCCAGCAGGATCAAATTTAACGGATTTATTGACCACGAATGTTGGGGAATTGACAAGTAGAGGTATAGAAATTGCGTTAAACGGACTTATCGTTCAAAATGACAACTTTAGTTGGGATTCTAATTTTAATGTGACGTTTCAAGATCAAGAAATTACGAAACTTAGTTTGAGTGATGATCCTAATTTCTTTATTAATACCGGAGACATCAATGGTGGTGTAGGTAACAATATTCAAATTTTAAAGCCAGGCTTTGACCCTACAACATTCTTCGTGTTCCGTCAAGTTTATGACAATGATGGCAACCCGATTGAAGGCGCGTATGTCGATGTCAATGGTGATAACCAAATTACAGAAGCTGATAGACAACCTTATAAAAAAGCGACACCAGACGCCTTTATAGGTTGGACGAATAACTTCCGCTACAAGGATTTTGACTTGAATTTCACTTTTAGAGGAAGTTTCGGGAATTATGTCTACAATAATAACGCTTCAGATACGGGTAACCTTAATGCTATTACCAATCAACCAGGTTATTTGGCTAATGGTAATGCAAGCTTTTTGGACACAGGTTTTCAAAATCAACAGCTCTTCTCTGATTATTATATAGAGCGTGCAGACTTTGTGAGACTAGACAACATTTCGTTGGGCTATACCATTCCTTTCGAAAAAGTAACACTAAGAGCGTCCTTAACAGGAACTAACCTCTTCGTTATTACAGAATATGACGGACTTGACCCAGAAATTGGCGATGGAAGAGAACGAAACTTCTATCCTAGAACGCGGGATATTGTATTAGGATTAAACTTTACATTCTAGAAAAAAATGAGAAAAATTAATATAAATAACAAAGCTATGATGAAAAGAACGATTAAAACGGTTCTGGTGCTGTTTACGTTGGTGTTCTTTATGAACTCTTGCGAAGATAGACTCAACTTAGAACCAGAAGATGAGCGCCTTACGGCTGAAGCCGCTTTTGAAGATCCGGAAGCTTACAGAGAGTTTTTGGCTAAGATTTATGCAGGTATTTCTTTAAGTGGTCAGCAAGGTCCTGCTGGACAACCTGACTTAGCAGGTTTAGATGAAGGGTTTTCCAATTATTTACGTTTATACTGGAAAATGCAGCAATTAACGTCGGATGAGGCCTTGATTGCTTGGAATGATGGTACCATTCAAGATTTACATAAGCAAGTCTGGACATCAGGTAATGAATTTATCAGAACCATGTACACACGACTCATGTATCAGGTAGCTTTAACCAACGAATTTTTGCGTCAAACGACTGATGCTAAATTAGATGGTAGAGGCGTTGATGCTGATTTAAGAGCCGAAATTCAGGTATTCAGAGCGGAGACCCGCTTTATGAGAGCCCTCTCTTATTGGCATTTGTTGGATTTATTTGGAAATCCACCATTTGTCACTGAGAATGATCCCATTGGTGCTTTTTTACCGCCACAAATACAACGCGCAGATTTATTCGCATTTGTAGAAAGTGAATTACTGGATATTTTAAACACCATGGTTGATCCAAGACAAAATGATTATGGTCGTGCCGACCGTGCGGCAGCTTGGATGCTATTAGCTAAACTTTACCTAAATGCTGAAGTTTACACTGGCTCTGCACGATATAGTGATGCCCTTACCTATGTTAATAATGTGATTAGTTCTGGTTACATTATACCAGATACACCTTATTTTTATTCGTTCTTAGCGGATAATGATTCCAACGGTGCTCAGAACGAGGTTATTTTTACCATTCCTTTTGATGGTCTAAGAACTCAAGTTTTTGGTGGTATGACGTTCTTAACGCATGCTCCAGTAGGTGGAACTATGAATGATGTGGCAGGTCCCTTCTTCGGAATTGCCAGTGGAGGTTGGTTTGGTGTTAGAACCTTACCTAATTTCGTTGAGCGTTTCCCTGGTGAAGCTAACTCTGCTGATGGTAGAGCTTTAATATGGACAGATGGTCAAAACAAAGACGTTATGGATGTGAGTACTTTCACAGACGGTTATGGTATTTTTAAATATCGCAATGTCGATGTAGATGGTAATCCTGGTTCTGATCCTTCTGGAGATCATGTTGATATCGACTTCCCAATGTTTAGATTAGCTGATGCTTATTTAATGTATGCTGAAATTGTGGCGCGTGGTGCTGGTGGTGACATGGGTACAGCCGTTGGTTACATTAATGAACTAAGAGAACGCGCTTATGGCAATACTTCAGGAAACATTAATGCTTCTGATTTGACTTTGGATTTTATACTTGACGAACGCTCAAGAGAATTATACTGGGAGGCACACAGACGTACCGATTTAATTCGCTTTAATCAATTCTCAGATAGTGGTATCTGGCAATGGAAAGGGAATGTACAACAAGGTACAACTACAGAGGCCTTTAGAGATCTTATGCCAATTCCAGAAACGGATCTAAGTGTTAATACCAATTTAGAGCAAAACACAGGATACTAAACAAGTTTAATAATTATGAAAACATTAAAATATTTTAAATACTTAATTGTCGTTAGTCTTCTCGTCGGCCTTGGGGTGTCATCATGTGATGGCCCAGATCCCGAATTTTTTGCGGAAGAATCGACTCCGATTGTTCTTGAGGACTTGAATATAAATCTCATTGTGATTGACGGTTCCAATCCTGATAACCCAGGGGTGACCTTCAATTGGAACAACGGAGATTTTAATCAAGCTGTTGCAGAAGGCTATTCTGTTGAGTTTTCATCTGCCGCTGATTTTTCAAACCCTATAGAAGCGACGAGTACTCTTGGTACAAGTACGGTTACTATGTCGATGAGCCAACTTAATAGCTCTGCAGGTGCTATAGGTCTTAATCCATTAGTCGAAGGCACCATATATGCTAGAGTGATTGCATCCTTGGGTGTCCAAAACGAACTTGCTGTGACTTCCAATGTTATTAGTTTTGTTGTCGTACCATTCTTCAACTATACTTTCGAGGATTATTACATTGTAGGTAATGGTACGATGGCGGACTGGAATAACAATAATAACAATCCTCCTTTATTTAGGGATGGTACCGATAGTAATCTATACACCTATACAGGATTCTTTACGAAAGGTGGAGGTGCTCTAACAGACGGTCGCTTTAAAGTTCTCGAAGTAAGAGGGCAATGGCAACCTCAGTGGGGCAGCTCATATCCCGATGGTAGTGACCCTATAGAAACTGCTGGTGGTATTGCTGGTAACCCTCCAGGTGTTGATGGTGGGGATCCAGGTCGCTTTGGAGTTGAGGCCGATGGTTTTTACACCTTTACTATTGACTTTGGTGCATCGACTTACTCCATAGTACCTTTTAATGCTAGTGGGGCTACAGATTTTACAAGTATGACTCTACAGGGTTCAGGTGTTTCTGGAGGTACTGCAATGACGCAATCTTCTTTTGATACCCATATATGGTACATTAATAGCGTAAGCTTAGTCCCTGGTGAATTGCAATTCTCTACCAACACAGGGTCAACTTGGGCTGGTACAACTGCTTTCTCTGGTCGCGCTACTGAGGGTAGTGATACTATCCCTGTTGTTGTTGAAGATGATTACGAAGTTTGGTTTAATGACCTGACTGGAGATTATATCATGATTCCCCTAAACCTTTAAAATAAATGACTATGAAAAATAAATTAAATAGATTTATAGGAATCTTCATTCTGGCACTGGCGACCATAGTCTTAGCCTGTGATGAAGATGAGACAGTAAATATTATAGAACCTGAAGCTGGGTTTATTTTAGAACAATCCTCAGCTTCTAATGTACTCTTAAATTTCGGTCTTCCAGATAACCCTGCCTTTACAGTAACCTGGAGTGATGCCGTTACCGGTAGTGCAAGCTATGATATAGAAATGGATATCAGTACTGATTTTACGAGTCCAATAACCTTAGGAAGTTCTAGTACAAATTCATTTTCAATAAGTGTTATGGATTTAAATTCCGCAATTAATTCAACCGGAACTACAAATTTTGACAACTTAGATGTTTATATAAGAGCTCTAGCGGGAGGTTCAATAAGTAATTCAGTCGCTTATACTGTTACCGCTTATCCTACTGAAGGTATTACCATAACAGCACCTTCAAATAGTGATAGTTTTGTGCTATCCATAGACTCTGTAGATGACGTTGTTTTAGATATGCAATGGGCAGATGCTTTACCAGAAGCTATAGGAAGTGTTGATTATGTTGTAGAATCGGCCTTAGCGGGTACTGATTTCGCAACAATTGTAAATATTGGTAGCGGAACTGACATTCAATCACTCGAGTTAACGCACTCTGATCTTAATGCAGTAGCATTAGGGCTTGGGCTTATGGCCGATACGGCTGGTGATGTGGATATAAGAATTAGAGCAACGACTACTAATTCTAATAACGATGTATTAGAACGTGTAAGTGAAACAGTGACTATTAGTATCACACCTTACTCAGTAAGCTTTCCAGCCCTCTATTTAGTGGGTGATGCCACAACTCCAGGCTGGAACAACAATAACAATAATACAGCGATCTTCAGAAATCAAGATGTTCCTAACAACTATGTTTACACAGGCTACTTCAATGCTGGTGCCTTCAAACTTTTAGAAGTTCTAGGACAGTGGCAACCACAATGGGGTACCAATGATGGTTCTACTTTAGCTGTTAACCCTGGAGGAGGTTCTGATCCTGGAACATTCAATGTTTCTGCTGCAGGTTATTACACCTATGATTTTACCGTTGTTGGTGAAGGTGGAAGCTTTACGGTAACACCTTTCGATGCATCTTCCGCTCCGCTTTATAATACTATTGGTGTTATAGGTCAAGCGATTGGCGGCTGGGGAGACGGTGACGAAATTGAACTCACCCAAGATGCTAACAACCCGCACTTATGGTATGCCTTTGGTGTTAACTTTACCAATGGTGATGAATTCTTGATTCGTCCAAACGATGATTGGGGTAATGGTGTTTGGCGCTATACAGGTTCTAGTGAACTCTATGGCCAAGCTAATTTGGCCGGCGGTGGAGATAACTTCCCATTTACCGGTCCAACTGGCTCATACGATGTATGGTTCAATGACTTAGACGGTAGATACGTTATTATTCCTAACTAATACATATTGTTATATTCAAAAAAGGCTGTTTAGATTAAACAGCCTTTTTATTTAAAAATTAAAACTATGAAAAAAATTACACTAGTTATCGCAATATTTGCTGCTCTAGTCGCTACTGCCCAGCAGCAAACGGTGCAATTTGAAGTAGATCCCTGCTCATTCTCTGATAGCGACGATATTACCATAACATTTTTAGGCAGTAGTATTGATGAAGCCGCTTGGGGCGTCACCAATAACGAACTCTTTTTATGGTCTTGGTCTTTTGATGAAAATGATGCCAACCAGATGGATTCCCCATTTAATGGGTCTTGGAACAATTCGAACCCTGCTAGTCAATTAACTTACAACATTGGGCCAGATACTTATACAATCACCTTGAATCCAAACGGTTATTTTCAGCGCAGTAATATTGGGCGCATTGGTTTTTTAATCAAAGCTCAAAATGGTACTGGGGACAAAAAATCTCAAGACATTTTGGTTGAAGTCGGGGAATCTTCATTTTCCGTATTTTTAGATGCACCTTTAGAAAATTCGTTTATTATTAGTTCTGGAGACAATGTTACCATTGACGCATCTAATACCTGTGGTAATGCAAACTATGTACTCAAAGCTAACGGTGTTACCGTAGACACACAGTCCAATACGGCATCTTATAGCTATACGGCGAATAACGTTACCGAAACCACCTCTTTTGCATTGGAAGTGTCGCAAGGACCAGATACTCGGGTATTAGGGATTACCGCCTTGTTAAATCCTAACATAAGTCCACAAACTATACCAGCCGATCTTGTCGATGGTATTAATTACGACGACAACGATCCTACAAGAGCTACCTTGGTATTGGATGCCCCTTTAAAGGACTATGTTTACGTTGCTGGTAGTTTTAACGACTATTCTCCAGACAATACCTATGCCATGATTAAGGATAATACGCCGAACTCCACAAAATTTTTCTTGGAGCTTACCAACTTGACGCCAGGGGAATTAAACACCTATCAGTATTGGGTAGTCGATGAAACCCCACCAGCTAACTCTCCAACATTAGTGAAAGCTGCTGATCCTTACTCCACGTTAATATTGTCATCTTTTGATGACCCGTTCATCCCTACATCGACCTATCCTAATTTACCGGCGTTCCCTGACAGAGCTGAATTTGAGGTTACTATACTTCAAACGGGACAAACTCCCTATAATTGGCAAGTTCAAAATTTTAATAAGCCTAAAAAAGAAGACCTCATCGTTTACGAAGTCCTCGTTCGCGACTTTGATGCGGATAGAAACTACCAAGACTTGATCGATAGGATTGACTATTTCAAAAACTTAAATATCAATGCCATTCATTTAATGCCAGTTATGGAGTTTGAAGGTAACGAGAGTTGGGGTTATAACACCTCATACCATATGGCACTTGATAAATTTTATGGCACCGAAGATAAACTTCGCGAGCTCATTGATCTTTGCCATCAAAACGGTATCGCCGTTATTTTAGATGTTGTTCTCAACCATGCTTTTGGGCGTTCGCCAATGGTAAGAATGTGGATGAGTGACTCAGATGGTAATGGTTTTGGCGATCCAACATCCGATAATCCTTATTTCCATACAGTACCCCAGCATGACTACAATGTAGGTTACGATTACAACCATCAAAATGATAGAGTTAAAAACTACGTAAAGCGTGTGATTAAACATTGGATTGAAGACTTTAAAATTGATGGTTTCCGTTGGGACCTTACCAAAGGATTTACCAATAATTGTGGCCCAGGTTCACCTGGTGGATGTACCGATAGCTACCAACAAGATCGGGTTGATGTCTTAAAGGAATATACAGATTACGCTTGGTCTTTAGACCCAACCCACTACACAATTTTTGAGCACCTTGGCCCAGATAACGAAGAACAACAATGGGCCAACCACAGAGTAAATGAAGGTTTAGGAGTGATGATGTGGGGTAAATTGACTAGCGAGTACAATGAATTGACCATGGGACAAGGTGGCAATAAGAATTTCAATAGAATGGGACACGTGAGCAGAGGATTTTCGGAGCCACGCTTACTTGGGTACGCCGAAAGTCATGATGAAGAGCGTCTTATGTATAACAATGTCACTTTTGGTAATAGTTCTAACGCCTCACATAATGTTCAAAACTTAAATACAGCATTGTCGCGAATGTCTGCACTTGGTGCTATTTCTGTTTTAATTCCTGGGCCAAAAATGATCTGGCATTTTGGGGATTTGGGCATGGATAATTCTATATGGACCTGTGGTGACGGTACTACGGTTTCCATTGGTGATGATGGTTGTAAACTAGCTACAAAACCACAACCACAATGGGCAGAAAATTGGCTAAGTGATGCACTAAGGAGTCAAATCTATGAGGATTGGTCAAAAATGCATAAGTTGAAAATTGAAGAGCCCGTTTTTGAAGGTGACTATGCCATAACCTCTGGCGATTTTACCCCAAGGATTGATATTTTCGATACGTCTATTCCTACGACCCAGTTAAGAAATGTTATTGTGTATGCTAATTTTGACGTTACGACTCAAAACATATTCACCAATTTTCCAAATGGTGTGACAAGTACTTGGTACGACCTCATGGATCCAACGGGAACAACAACGATTGCCAATGGTACTCCATTTCTTTCGCTAGCACCTGGGGAGTTCAGAATCTTCGGAAATCAACCTTCAAGCGTTCTTAGTGTAGACGATGAAACCTTCAGTACTTTTACAATTTATCCAAATCCTTCGCGCACATCATTTAGTGTTAACACCAATGTTTCGGATGTTGAAATCTATGATCTCACAGGTAAATTGATAAAAGCCTACAGCGGTGATTTTACACGAACAGACACCTTTGATATTTCTAGTCTTAATACGGGAATGTATATCGTAAGAGTTGAAAACGACAATAACCAAACAATGACCACTAAGTTAGTCAAGCTTTAATTATTAAGTGTTATTTGAGCAAAAAGAGCTTCTCGATGAGAGGCTCTTTTTTTATTAACTTTAAATTTTAATTCTTTGACATGAAGTATCAACTGCTATTCTTATTACTGTCACTATGTATTTCTGTTAAGGCGCAAGACCTAGAAAAACACCAGTGGAAGCATCGCATCCTCCTTATTATTTCTGAAGATGAGACTTCAGGTTTGGTGAAACTTCAATTAGAATTACTAGATGAGCCCGCACCACTAAACGAGCGAAAACTAATTATTTATAGACTGCACCCTAAACAATATAGAATTATAGGCTCAAACAACACCGATTGGATTATGGACTCTACGTCGTATGATAAGTATAATTCCGAAGGCCATGAATTCAAAACCGTGCTTATTGGATTAGATGGCGGTGTAAAGCTGGAAGCACACGACGTACTGGATTCCGAAAAACTGTTTTTTACGATAGACCGTATGCCCATGCGCCAAAGAGAACTTAGGGATCATTGAGGAATAAATTGCTGCTCACCTACTTGGTAAATTATGAATATAACTTAAGTGCCTCACCATCTTTTGAATATGAAATCACAAAACTCGCCTCATTAAGATCCGCGCTGAGTTGCGCAAAATGTTGGCCATAATCCCAACGTAAATTAATAGTATGTGTTTCCTTTTCGACAATGGTAAGGTTGCCAAGAAACGCTTTTGATGTATTTCGCAATCTAATTAAGTCTAACTGCTTCTGAACAATTGGTTTTTGCAGTTGACTTTCAATATCCTTAATCGTTAAATTAGTTCTGTTGATATCTTTATGCCCGCCTTCTCCGGCACGCTGTACAGCGTCATAATCATTGGTACCTGCAAAAAGGTCGAGATACCATATTTGAGGAGTCCCTGGCATAAATAATTGGAGAGCTCTGGCCAATAACAATTTCTTTTCGTTTTCTCCCAAGGCACTAAAAAAGGTGGCATTCACTTGGTAGTAAGATATCTTTTCACCGTTAGGGCCATAGAGATTTTTGACTTTTCCACCGCGATCAATGACAATATCCATAACAGCTTCTATGGCTTCATCGGACAACAACCCTTCATGATAATCCCCATTGATCTCCTTTCCTTTTAAATCCAATACCGGAATACCATCATGGCAGCCCAACATATTTACCGTCTTATAACCATGGTCTAGTATTTCTTTAGTCCATTGAAGCAAAGGTTCATTGGTCTTAAACTCAAGCGCATGTATAAGCAATCCCGGAAGGAAAAAATCATAAATCATATAGCCTTTTTCTGCGACTTCTTTGTGCAGTCCAGAACCATATTCCGCATGAATTTCTGGCAACAGGGTTATGTGATGCTTTTCCGCCATTTTATTAATCCGGTCTAGGTAATCCCATGTCCCTGGTGTATTAAAAAAGTTAGATGCCCCAACCGCTTTATGCAAATAGGCAAAAGCATCCAGTCTTAGAATTTTGCAACCATAGCCTTTTAGTTTTGTCAATACCTCCTCATAAAAGTCCCATACCATTGGGGATTCTGCATTAACATCCATTTGACCTAGGTATGTCTTTTGGCCTTCGGTTTTTGAAAAACTGACCTTCTGATAAAATGTGTTCCAATACGGTTGCTCTGAACCATCAGGAAATTGCACTTTAAGAATGGGCAGGCCTGCTTTCCGCATAAATAGTTTATCGAGAAAGTCTTTTTGAGGAATAATGATCCCATCGTCATTCATAGTACCGTGGCCTTTCCAAAAGGTATTCCAATTGATGAAAAAATCCTTATACGTAGATGCTTCACCATGGGCCAACAAATCCTTAAACTGAGGTGAAGCGACTGAAAGATGATTCAATACAATATCAAATTTAAGGTCTATGGCCAGCTCCTTGATGGTCTTTAAGTCGTTTTCGGAAACTAATTCTTGGTTAAGGTCATAATCTATGATGGAAAAGCCGCGATCTAAATCGCTATTAAAGAAGGTTGGTAATACATAAAACAAGGAAAACAGATCTTTAAACGCTGGTAAAGCGAGTATTTTAAGCGTATCGGATAAGTTGTCTCCTATACTATCTGGATAAGCATTTAGCATTACTCCGTTTCCTTCCATAACAGTTGTTCTTTCTAAGTCTATTTCGTAATTCTCATAAATCTCATTTTAAAATTAATTATTTATGAATAATACACTGTAAATAATGATCATAATGAAATCATTTAGCACCGAAAACGTTTTCGTTAACTAGAAGGCGCTTCTTAGCCTAATAAAAGTTTTAGTTGTGAGTATTTTTATATATTGAAGTTTATTCACACTAACTAACATTTTACTTCAATGCTATCCATAATTTCTTTTGTTGGTTTCACTGCCTTGGTGGCCATTATAGCTTGGTATGCCACTCGAAAAACAGATGAGACCTCAGCAGAAGGTTTTTACCTTGCAGGCCGAAGTCTAGGGGCGATTACCATCGCCGGCTCTCTTTTGCTCACCAATCTTTCTGCTGAACAAATCGTAGGGCTTAACGGTGCTGCCTTTAAAGAAGGTTTAATGGTTATGGCTTGGGAAACATTAGCAGCTGTTGCTATTATTTTTGGTGCTATTTTTCTCTTGCCAAAATACATGCGATCTGGCATTACAACCATACCAGAGTTTATTGAAACCCGCTTCGACAAACAAACTAAAGCCTTACTATCGCTCTTATTTTTAGCGGCCTATGCTATCGTATTATTACCAACGATTTTGTATTCAGGATCTTTAGCATTTAGTACGATGTTCGATTTACCTCAAGTCCTCAATATTGCAGAATGGAAAGTGATTTGGCTTTGTGTGTGGAGTATTGGAATCATTGGTGTTATTTATGCTATTTATGGTGGTCTAAAGGCTGTCGCTGTTTCTGATTTAATCAATGCCATTGGTTTGTTAATTGGTGGCTTACTTATCCCAATTTTCGGACTGTCATTAGTCGGAGATGGGAGTATCAGTGAAGGCTTATCTATATTATGGAACGATAATCCCGATAAATTTGAAATGCAAGGCGCCGTAGATTCCTCAATACCTTTTGGGACCTTGTTTACGGGTATGATGCTCGCCCAAATTTATTATTGGGGCACTAATCAATCCATTTTACAACGGGTTTTTGCCGCTAAAAGCCTTAAAGAAGGTCAAAAAGGGATGCTGTTGGCGGCTTTGGTAAAATTCATAATTCCCATAGTGGTTGTCGTCCCGGGTATTTTGGCCTGGCATATTTTTGGGGAAAATTTAGGCAATCCTGATGAGGCCTATCCTGCACTGGTTAAAAAAGTATTGCCAAATGCTTTTGTTGGTTTTTTTGCAGCTGTTCTATTTGGTGCTGTACTGAGTTCGTTTAACAGTTTACTCAATAGTAGTGCTACACTGTTTGGTTTTGATTTATACAAAATGTACTTCAACAAAAACGCCAGCGAAAAGCAAACCGTAAAAGCGGGTAAACGTTTTGGATTAATCGTCGCAGCCGTCTCCATGCTTATCGCTCCATTTATTGTATACGCCCCTGATGGCTTATTTAGCTATATTCAGCAATCGCTAGGGAGTTTGAGCGTTCCTATTTTAGCCGTTGTTCTTGTTGGTGTATTTACAAAGAAAGTCCCTGCGCTTGGTGCAAAAATCGTTTTAATTGCCGGCGTCGCCTTATATCTCATAAGTCTTATTATTATAGAGCCATACTTTAGAGATGCCGCAGTCAGTGAAGCTATCGCCAATGGTATTAATGACCCTGATCAATTAAGTACTATAAAAGCTGAAGCCTATCCGCATTACTTGCATGTTATGGGGTTCTTGTTTGTATTTAATATTTTAGTGATGCTGATAACGAGTAAGCTTAAACCTAAGACGGATACTTACACCCCAATAATTACTGATGCCGTTGACGTAAAACCTTGGAAATACACCATTATTTGTGGTATTATCATTTCAATTTTAGTCATTGGCACCTATATCATTTTCTGAACAATTTATAGACCCCTTAATCATGAAAAGAACTTGGTGGAAAGAAGGCATAGTTTATCAAATTTATCCTAGATCCTTTAAAGATACTACTGGAAATGGCGTAGGGGATATTTACGGTATTATTGAAAAGTTAGATTATATCAAATCCATTGGTGTCGATATTATTTGGCTTTGTCCGGTCTATGAATCCCCCAATGATGACAACGGTTATGATATTTCAGATTATCGTAAGATTTCTGAGGATTTTGGTGGCGCCGATGCTTTTGACCAACTTCTCCAGAGCATGCACGACAAAGGATTGAAACTCGTTATGGATCTCGTCCTTAATCACAGCTCTGATGAGCATCCTTGGTTTTTAGAATCTAAATCGTCTAAAAACAGTCCATATCGCGATTATTATTTTTGGGAACCCGAAAAAGATGGAGGCCCTCCAAACAACTGGCTTTCTTTTTTTAGTGGGTCTGCCTGGCAAAAAGAAACAACGACGAACGATTATTATTTGCATTTCTTTACAAAAAAGCAGCCCGATTTAAACTGGGAAAACCCTAAGGTACGAGCTGAAATTCATGATATTGTCGAATTTTGGTGTCAAACAGGCGTTGATGGCTTTCGTATGGATGTCATTTCCTTAATATCAAAACAAACCGAGTTTCCCAACACCAATGGATCGGAAGATTTTGGCAATATCATAAAACAGTATTATGCCAATGGTCCAAAAATCCATGACTATCTCAATGAGCTTAACAACAAAGTATTATCAAAATACGATGTCATGACCGTTGGTGAAGGCCCGGGAATTGATCTCGACAATGGCTTAGATTATGTTCATGAAGACCGCGACGAGCTCCATATGATCTTTCATTTTGACCATATGTTTATAGACAATGGCCTCGGAGGAAAATACGACCCTATCGATATATCTCTGCCGCGATTTAAAAAAGTGTTCGGTGATTGGGATATGAAATTAAAAGATCATGGTTGGGGAAGTATTTTTCTGGGTAATCACGATTTTTCTAGAATAGTGAGTCGCTTTGGTAATGCCACAAATTATCATGAATTATCTGCAAAACTGTTATCGCTTTTATTGTTCACTTTAAGAGGCACCGTTTATATTTATCAGGGTGACGAAATCGGAATGACCAATGTTGCCTATCCGGATATTAGCCATTATAATGATGTCGAAACGCTTGGGGCTTGGCATACCGCTAAAGCCCAAGGTAAAAACATGGACGACTTCTTAAAAATTGTACATCGACAAAGTCGCGATAATGCCAGAACACCTATGCAATGGGATAGTTCTAGAAATGCTGATTTTTCAGAAGGCGAACCTTGGTTACCTGTAAATGAAAATTACAAAACCATCAATGTCGCTGCACAAGAAAACGACCCCAATTCCATTTTGAACTTTTATCGAAAAATGATCTTATTTAGAAAGGCCAATAAAGTTATGGTTTATGGGGATTATGAATGTCTAAATGAGCAAGATGAGCACCTTTATATTTACAAAAGATGGAATGCGGAAGAACACTATATTATTCTGTTAAATTTTAGCGATGATGTACAACCTATAAATAATGACACTCTAGGGCTTGATAAAACCGAATTGCTCGTCTCAAACTATCTTGAAAACAATTCCTCAACGGTTTTACAACCTTGGGAAGGGCAGCTAAGACGATATAAATAAACCACTATGCATCGGAAATACATGGTTTTAATGATCGAATCAAATTCTTGATTAGTGTTTATTGTCATTCCTGCGTCCGCGTTCGCTGAAGCTTTAGCGGAGGAACAAGGTAGGAATCAAAAATATGATAGTATAGTGGATTCCGCATCAAGTGCGGAATGACATAGCAAGATGATAAAGCTCTATAGAAACTAGAGTAACTGCAAGGGCTTTACTTTAACCTTTAACTAGATCCTATAAACTAATCCAACTCTCTTACCCAAACATTTCTGAAACTCACTCCACTTTGATCATTATGATCCTGCAGTTTTATTGGTGCTTTTCCGTGAGCCTCATTTTTAGGCCAGCCAATGTACTCAGTTGTTCCCTGCAATTCAAAATGATCTTGAACCAAAACGCCATTATGCAGTACTGTAATAGTGCCTGATTTGGTTTTATCGCCATCATTATTAAACTCCGGCGCATGAAAAATAATATCATAACTATTCCATTCACCTGTCGTGACAGAGGCCATAGCTAACGGAATGGACTGTTTATAAATAGAAGCGACTTGACCATTGACATAAGTGGGGTTGTCGTTGTTATCCAAAATTTGAACCTCATACCTATTCTGCAAAAACACACCACTATTACTTCTATTTTGATTCGTAGCTTTATTCTCGGGATTAGAACGCCATTCTAAATGTAACTGTATGCTACCAAAATTTTTCTTTGTTTGAATATCGCCCGTTTTATCCTTTACAGTCATACTTCCGTCGTCATTTAAAACCCATTTTACGGCTGTGCTATCCTTACTAGACATCCATTCATCAAAATTAGAGCCATCAAACAAAATAATCGCATCTGATGGTGCTCCGCCTTTACTATATGGTTTTACGCTTGGCGGTTTGGGTTCCCAAATTTCAGTCTCCTCGGGTTGTGTTGGTTCGACTTTAGCGGCTACTTCCACCTGTGCTTTTTGCTCCACATTTTGACAAGCTAAAATCAATAGCATTAGGATCAAGACTGAACAAAACGAATGATTAATCCTCATCATCTATAAATTAAGTATGTCTTTTAGTTTTTGCTCATCAATGTCATCCCCAGCAAAATCATCGAATCTTTTTTCAGTAGCCTCAATAATATGATCTTGTATAAACGTAGCGCCTTCCCTTGCACCTTGCTCTGGGCTCTTAATACAGCATTCCCACTCCATAACAGCCCAAACATCACAACCGTATTGCGTGAGCTTAGAAAATATCGTTTTAAAATCTATTTGTCCATCGCCCAAAGAACGATATCTACCTGCGCGATCAATCCAATCGGAATAGCCACCAAACACCCCTTTTTTCCCTGTGGGGTTAAATTCAGCATCTTTAACATGAAATGATTTTATAAATTGATGGTAATGATCTATATAGGCTATATAATCCAATTGCTGTAAAACAAAGTGCGATGGGTCATATAATATGTTAACCCTTTTATGGTTATTTGTTGCCTCTAAAAAGCGTTCGAACGTAACGCCATCGTGTAAGTCTTCTCCTGGATGAATTTCATAACACACATCAACACCACACTCGTCGAAATAATTCAAAATGGGTAACCATCGTTTTGCGAGCTCTTCAAAACCCATTTCCACTAGTCCGTTTGGGCGCTGTGGCCAAGGATGCATTGTATGCCAAAGTAAAGCCCCTGAAAATGTAGCGTGCGTTTTTAAACCCAAATGCGCACTCGCCTTTGCAGCATTCTTAACTTGTTGCACAGCCCATTCGGTTCTCGCCTTAGGGTTATTTTTATAGGCTTCTGGTGCAAAATTATCGAACATGACGTCGTAAGCCGAATGCACAGCTACCAACTGTCCTTGTAAGTGTGTAGAAAGCTCCGTTATTTCTAATCCATAAGACGCAATTCTGCCCTTTAACTCGTCACAATAGGTTTTACTCTCTGCCGCTTTATCTAAGTCGATTAAGCTACTTTCCCATGTTGGAATTTGAACACCTTTATAGCCCAAGTCGCTTGCCCATTTACAAATTCCATCTAAAGAATTAAATGGTTTCTCATTATCAACAAACTGCGCTAAAAAAACTGCAGGTCCTTTTATTGTTTTCATTTATTATCGTTTTATATGAGGTAGCATAGGCCATGAATTAATCAAGACTAACCCAGACGTTTCCATTTTTGTGAGATTCTATGGCTTTCTCAATAAATTTCATGCCTCTAATACCATCTAGTATCGTTGGGTATTCAGCATGGTCATAGTCTTCATTTCTTATGGCTTTGGCGACACCTTTATAAATATTACCCATGGCATCAAATATACCTTCAGGATGCCCTGGCGGAAGCTTTGTCCCATCTAAAGATAGCGCACTGTTATAAGCGTGCCCAGGTTTTAACACCTGTAAAGGTTTACCTTCTTCCATCAGGTATAAATAATTAGGATTTTCTTGTTCCCATTTTAATCCGGCTTTATCCCCATAAATCTGTACGGTAAAATTATTTTCTTCACCGGTCGCAATCTGACTAGCTCTTAGAACACCTTTTACTTCATTTTGGCAACGCAGTAAAACGGTGCCGTCGATGTCCATTTGATTATCGGCATATAAATAATTAAGATCGGCTAATATGGTGCTTACCCTTAAGCCAGATACATACTCTAACATATCAAAAGCATGTGTGCCAATGTCACCTATACAACAACTGATTCCCGATTTTTCAGGGTCTAGTCGCCACGTAGATTTTCGTTTTTCTTTATCGTGAATGATGGGATTAATCCAACCTTGATAATATTGGGCATCCATTTTCTGAATATGACCAATGGCACCTTCAGCAATCATTTGGCGCATTTGACGCACCATTGGATAACCTGTATATGTATACGTCACAGCAAAAATAGTTTTTGCCTTTGTCAAGGTTTGATGCAAAATTTTTGCTTCGTCATAAGTTGTTGTCATTGGTTTTTCACAGATGACGTTGAATCCATTTTCCAATAACTTTTTAGCCATTGGAAAATGCAGAAAATTTGGCGTCAATATAGATACCACTTCCATTCTCTTTTCTTCTGGAAGCTTTAGTTCTTCTTCAATTAATGTGTCTAAATCTTTATAAACTTGTGCTGTCGACATCCCGAGTTGATGCGCGAATTTTATACTGTCATCAAGAGATGAACTGAATGCACCTCCGATTAATTCAAAACGATCATACATTGTTGATGCGACGCGATGTAGCACACCTATTAGAGAATCGCTTCCTCCACCTAAAACCCCAAGTCTAATTTTCTTGCTCATGCCAATTACTAATCTTTATATTCTACCTTTTCATCTTTAAATAACACAGCAAAAATCACTAAAACAACTACTGCAAAAATGGCGGGGAATACCCAAATATTCTTCCAATTGTGCAACCCCTCGCTTATCAAATTTTTATCTACAATTTGTCCTGCAACCCAAAAACCAACTAACATACCTATACCATAGGTTGCCAAAGTTATGAGGCCTTGAGCAGCACTTTTTACTTTTTCACCTGCTTTAGAATCTGTATAAATCTGACCCGATACAAAGAAGAAATCATAACAGATGCCATGTAATGCAATGCCCAAAACGATCATAAAGAACAAGTCCCCTGAATTTCCATAGGCAAATAACAAGTATCTAATTCCCCAGGCTAACATTCCGAACAGAATAGTCTTCTTAAACCCAAATTTTTTGAAGAAAAATGGTAACAGCAACATAAAGAGCACCTCCGAAACTTGACCTAAAGACGCCCAAGCTGTAGAATTCTCTACTTTATATTCAGTTAAAAACGGACTTATATTCTGATAATAGAACGCCAAAGGAATACATATTAAAACAGAGGACAAAAAGAACACCAAAAAGTTTCGGTCTTTTAACAACTTTAGGGCATCTAGCCCTAAAATATCAAAAAGCCTAACGTTTTCACCCTTTGAAATGCTTGGAGGCGTTTTTGGCAGTGTAAAACTAAAAATCCCTAAAATACCTGAGGCAACAGCAACCATTAAAAATGTATTGGACAACATCCCTTTTTGAATATTGTCGATGGCGTCCCATTTAAAGACAAAGCTAATCACTAATCCGGCAACAATCCAACCAACAGTTCCCCAAACCCTTACATAAGGAAATTGCTTTTCAGGGTCATTCATTTGATTAAAGGATACCGAATTGACCAAAGCCAAAGTTGGCATATAAGCAATCATATATCCTAAAACATAAGGATAAAAACCAGAAAAATCTGAAGTCTGGGACATCAGATACATCAAAATTGCGCCAATGATATGTAATAAGCCTAAAATCTTTTCTGCGTTAAAAAAGCGATCTGCAATTAACCCAATAATAAAAGGGGCGATAATTGCTCCCCAAGATTGTGTTGAATATGCCATTGCCGTTTCTGCTCCAGTTGCACTTAAATTATTTCCGAGAAAAGATCCCATCGTCACAAACCAACCACCCCAAATAAAAAATTCGAGAAACATCATTATCGACAATTTTACAGACGTCGTTGCTTTCATAATAATTTCAATTAAAGTGTTTTAATAACAAGTTTTTTGTCGCCAAAATGCCTTCGCGTTCACTTAAAGTTTCGTTCTCATACTCAACGCTAATGTAGCCTTGGTACCCACTATTTTTTATAATATGGCTGAACTTCTCAAAATCTAAAGTGGTCTCATTTCCATTTTTATCGAATTCATAGGCCTTGGCACTAACCGCCTGAGCTTTGGTCATTAATCTTTCAAACCCTTCATACTTATCAGGATATTCTTCGGCACATTCCCCCCAATTCTCATCGGTTTTCCTTTTAATGCACCAATTACCAAAGTCGGCAAGGGTACCACAATTGTCTAATCCAATGCTTTCAATTAGGGGTATTAACAATCTAGGATCTGAAGAGAACCAGCCATGATTCTCCGCCAGCACATTAATGTTCTTTGTTTTGGCATATTCAGATAATCGCTTTAACCCGTCATAAGTGGCCTCGACCCACGCCTCAGCATTGTATGTCCCAAAAGTGTTGACACGAATAGCATGACATCCTAAATATTCAGCAGCATCCACATATTTCTTGTGCATTTCAACAGCTTCATCGCGTTTGTCTTTATCTGAATGTGATAAATCGCCGGCATGATCCACCATGATCAATACATTCTTTATGCCATATTTTTCGCTCTCTTCTTTCCATCGTTTGATGACAGCATCAAAACCCAAACTATCCATTTCTTTTTTATAGATCTGATTTACCCATTCAACGGCATCAAAACCCAGTTCTTTAGCGACTCTGGGGAAATCGAATGGATCTAGTTGCCCCGTTTCAATCTCTTTATGTAAGGACCACTGCGCCAATGACAATTTCAGTTTAGGTACATCTTCTGCAACTTTTATTTTTTCTTTTTGATTTTGCTTATCACCACAACTCGTCAGAATAAATAACAGCGTAGTTAAAGAAATTAAGTGAAGTCTTTTCATTGTAGAAAGTAAGGTTATTAATCAAATTTTAAGCCTGAGAGTTTAAAAATCACATAAACTTAAATCGTTTTTTAAGAATATCCTACCCAAGCACCTTTTTTTCACTGTTTATTTTAAAATAATTACAAAAATTATAGTAAATTAATAATCTCAATTTAGAGTTATTAAGCAATAAAACTCTGCAAGACAGCAACCGAATTATTATGACACAAATAAACGAGTATGATGCCATAGTCGTAGGAACTGGTATTTCTGGTGGATGGGCCGCAAAGGAATTATGTGAAAAAGGATTGAAAACACTAGTTCTAGAACGTGGTAGAATGGTGAATCACCCTACCGATTATACCACGGCAAATTTAGATCCTTGGGATATGCCTAACGGTGGTTTACCCACCCAAGCCGATATAAAGCGACAAGAAAAACAGCATAGAACGGGTTACACCACTGAAAAAGCCCATAGCCATTTTTTTGTCGATGACCTAGAACATCCCTATAATGAAATTAAACGCTTTGATTGGATACGCGGCTATCACGTTGGTGGACGCTCCCTTATGTGGGGACGACAAAGTTATCGACTAAGCGACATTGATTTTACTGCCAATGCTCGAGAAGGGATCGCCGTAGATTGGCCGATCCGTTACAAGGATATAGCGCCCTGGTACGATTATGTTGAAGAATACATCGGTGTTAGTGGCCAAAATTTGGGGTTAGCGCAACTACCAGATGGTAAGTTTCTAAAGCCTATGGAGCTTAATTGTGTTGAAAATCATTTAAAAGAGAGTATCGCTCAAAATTATGAAGATAGATTACTCACCATTGGCAGAACAGCACATATTACGGAGGGTACAAAACCGGGAAAAGGGCGTGTCAATTGTCAATATAGAAATCGATGCATGAGAGGTTGTCCATTTGGCGCGTATTTTAGTAGTAACTCTTCGACCTTACCCGCTGCCGAAGCCACCGGAAATATGACCTTGCGTCCAAACTCTATTGTTTATGAAGTTGTGTACGATAAAGACGCAAAAAAAGCTACTGGGGTAAAAATAATCGATGCAGAAACCAACGAAACCCATGAATTCAAAGCCAAAATCGTTTTCTTGTGCGCCTCAGCCATTGCCTCCACCTATATTTTATTAAACTCAAAATCGGATAGATTTCCAGAAGGCATGGGTAATGATTCTGGAGAATTGGGTCACAATGTCATGGATCATCATTTTAAGGCTGGTGCCTTTGGGAAATATGATGGTTTTAACGACAAATACTACTCTGGGCGGCGGCCGAATGGCATATATATCCCAAGATTTAGAAATCTAGGAGGTCCTACCAATCAAAATAACTTTTTAAGAGGTTATGGTTATCAAGGTGGCGCAAGTAGAGAAGATTGGTCCGATAGTATTCGGGAACTTAGTCATGGTAAAGACTTAAAAGCTGCCATTTTAAAACCCGGTGATTGGAGTATGGGCTTAATGGGCTTTGGGGAAACTTTACCCTATCATGAAAATAAAATGTTTTTAGACTATACTAATACGGATAAATGGGGCTTACCAACGGTTACCTTTGATGCCGAATTTAAAGACAATGAGTTGCAAATGCGAAAAGACATGATTACGCAAGCCATGGAAATGTTAGACAAAGCAGGCTTTAAGGATATTCGCCCCATGGATGACATTGGCGCTCCTGGTTTAGGCATTCATGAAATGGGTACAGCTCGTATGGGCAAAGACCCCAAAACCTCTGTTTTAAATAAGTATAACCAAGTACATAGCGTAAAAAATGTATTTGTTACTGATGGTGCTGCGATGACATCTTCGGCGTGTCAAAACCCATCACTAACCTATATGGCTTTAACTGCAAGAGCAGCTAACTATGCCGTTAATGAGCTTAAAAAAGGTAATCTATAAATAGTGCTGAATTATGAAAAGAAGAGAAGCAATAAAAGGGTTGGGTGGTTCTTTAGGAATGCTTTTAGTAACGCCTACAGTTTTTGGCTTACTAGAAAGCTGTGCAGAAGAAAAAGCCAATTGGATTCCAACATTTTTTTCAGAGGAGCAAGCGCTGTTCTTGAATAGAATTGCAGATGTTATTTTACCAAAAACTGAAGATTCGCCTAGCGCCACTGAGGTGAATGCACCGCAGTTTATAGATAAATTTGCGAGTGAAGTTCTTGAGCTTAAAGAGCAGGATGTCTTAAAAAAAGGCATTTCTAACTTTGGGAATTTGGTGATGAAAGCTGCGAACGCTGAGGTTTTAGACGATTTAAAGCCTAAAGACATTGAGCCCGTTTTTGGTCGCATTCTAAAAAAGACTAAGGAAGAAAACGAAACCATAATGAAAAACTTCAATGAGGCCATAGAAAATGAAACACCAATATCTGAAGAAATGACTACTTATGTGGCGCTACATGCCATTAGACGCCTTTGTATACATGCCTATAGAAATTCTGAAGTCGTGGGTGAAGGCATTATGGCCTACAAACCCGTTCCAACAAAGCAAGAAGGTTGTATAGACATTAATGAAACCAACGGAAAAGCCTATGCCTTGCCCTTAAGGCGATTTAGGTTTTAAAAACTAACTTTTATAATTAACTTGAGTTCGATAATTTATAAATATATACACCTAATTATAAAATAGTTAATAAAAGATAAGAACCTTGTCATTCCGAACGAAATATGAGGAGGAATCTCATTATCCTGAGATCTAGCTGCGCTGAACCTTACGGTTTAGCTATGCTGAATCTAAAGATTTCTCGCCGCTTGTACCTCGCTCCGTCGAAATGACAAACATCTGAAAATTAAGAGTTTGAGGCATATTTATACGCAATTCTTACGTCGAACTCATATTAAAATAAGCATCTCACTCCAACCAGTTTTTGCTTCGTTTAACAGCCTTATGCCATTGGTTGATTAATTGTTGTTGCTTTGAACTGTCAGTATTTGGTGTAACTACCTGATCCGCCTCCCACTGTTTTCGCAGTTGCTTTTTACTCTGGTATAGGCCTACAGCTAAACCTGCTAAATAAGCGGCACCTAGAGCTGTGGTCTCGAGATTCTTAGGCCTTACGACTTCACAATTGAAAATATCGGACTGTATCTGTAATAGTAAATTATTGGCGGAGGCACCACCGTCGACACGTAAGCCCTTAATGTGCATATTGGCATCATTTTCCATAGCCTTTACAATGTCATATACCTGAAGGGCAATACCTTCTAGTGTTGCTCTGGCTATATGGGCTTTGGTAGTAGCCCGTGTAATACCCATAATACTGCCTCTAGCATAGGGATCCCAATATGGTGCGCCTAAACCCGTAAAAGCTGGTACCACGACTAGACCATTGCTATCGTCCACCTCCTTAGCTAGCGCTTCAATAGCTTTGGCATCATCTATAATATTTAAACCATCTCGTAACCATTGTACAGCAGCGCCACCTACAAAAACACTGCCTTCTAAAGCATATTGTGTTTTTCCATTAATTTGCCATGCTATCGTTGTTAACAACTGATTTTGCGATAGTACAGGTTTTTTTCCTGTATTCATCAAAAGAAAACAGCCTGTACCATAGGTGTTTTTAACCATCCCTTTTTTGGTACACAATTGACCAAAGAGCGCTGCTTGCTGGTCGCCAGCAATACCCGCAATAGGTATCTTAGATCCAAATAAATTTGTGTAACCATAAATTTCTGAAGAGGACTTAACTTCGGGAAGCATTGCTTTTGGAATATCAAAGATGTTCAGCAATTCTTCGTCCCATGATAAATCATGAATATTGAAGAGCATGGTTCTCGATGCATTACTGACATCAGTAACAAAAACGCGTCCTTCAGTTAGTTTGTAAATCAACCAAGTATCTACAGTTCCAAAACATAAATCTCCCTTTTGGGCTAGACCTCTTGCGCCTTCAACATGATCTAAAATCCATCGAATTTTGGATGCTGAAAAATAGGCATCTATAATAAGGCCTGTCTTGTTTTGAATGACATCTGAATGGCCTTGTGATTTTAATCCATCACAAAACAATGCCGTTCTTCGGTCTTGCCATACGATAGCATTATATATTGGCTGTCCTGTAGTACGATCCCAAACGATTGTGGTCTCCCGTTGGTTGGTGATGCCAATGCCAGCAATTTGCCCTACAGTTATACCTTGTGCGAGCACTTGCTCAATCGTTTTGTATTGTGATTGCCATATAACCTCTGGATTGTGCTCAACCCATCCATTATCTGGAAAGAGCTGCTCAAAACTTTGCTGTGCCGAAGTGACCTCATCGCCTTCCTTATCATAGGCTATAGTCCTACTAGACGTCGTGCCTTGGTCTAAGGCAATTATAATATCTTTAGTCATGGTTTTGAATTAAATAGCCTTCGGCCAAGTTCTTAAAATCTTCGACTTGCCGATCTCTCCAATCGTCTGATGTTTTGAGTTCAGCCTGAAGGATGTCCGCTACAATTTCAGAACAGGCAATGGCAGCTTTGGCATCAATAAAAAGCAATCGTATTCTCCTCGCTAAAAAATCCTCAACAGTTCGTGCCATTTCATGCTGTATCGCCCAATAAACTTGTCCTTTTTGAAACTTATAATTAGGATGAAGGCGTGTTTCATAATCTGGATTAGACGCTATAAATGATTGAAGTTCGATAGCGTCGTTTCCATAGTACCATAAATCTTTAGGAATAGCATTTTTATTCTCTTCTGGAATACTGCCATGAATCTTTAGCGTTTCTGTTTTTGCTTCTATTTCATTAAGCTGATGCACCTTGATGGCTTCGTTTAGAACATCTTCACTCATCTCTCTATAGGTGGTCCACTTTCCCCCTACAATGGTGAGCAACCCACTTTCTGAATGTATAATTTGATGGCTGCGAGAAATCTCTTTGGTATTACTCTTATCACCTTCTGGCGCCACCAAAGGTCGCAACCCTGCAAAAACAGATAATACATCCTTTCTAGTTGGTGCTTTAGTGAAATACTCAGCCATGGTAGCCAGTATAAAGTCTATTTCTTCCTTGAATGCTCGAGGTTCAAATTTAGGTTTCTTTATAGGTGTGTCGGTCGTGCCCACTAACACTTTATTATGCCAAGGTATGGCAAACAAAACGCGACCATCACTGGTTTTAGGCACCATTAATGCGGTATTTCCCTTTAAAAATGAGCGGTCGAATACCAAATGAATCCCTTGACTAGGCACCACTTTTAAACTCTTTTTCTTTCGCCCGGCCAACTTCAAAATCTTGTTTGAAAACACACCAGTAGCATTAACAACGACTTTAGAATTAACCCTAATAGTTTCGTAGGTTTCGGTATCTAATACCTCAACACCTTCTATTTGGCCGTCTTCATTTTTTACAAAATCAGTGACCTTAAAGTAGTTCAAAACAGTTGCTCCTTGTTCTATTGCTGTCTGCGCTAAATTGAGTGCCAACCGCGCATCATCAAACTGACCATCTAAATAGGTGACACCTCCTGTAAGTCCTTCGACTTTTAATTCCTGAATGTGATCCGAAGCTTCATCAGTCGAAACAATCCTAGATTTCCCGATAGATAAATTGCTTGAAAGCCAATCATAGACTTTCAGCCCTATGCCATAGTAATATTTGTCCCAGTGCGCATAATTGGGAATGAGGAAGGTTTGCCTCTTGAACAAATGATTGACATTCTTTTCAATGAGTCCGCGTTCTTTTAGAGCATCTTTGACCAATTTTATATTGCCTTGGGCCAAATAACGCACTCCGCCATGGACTAGTTTTGTACTTCGGCTCGAGGTGCCTTTAGCAAAGTCATAAGCTTCAAAAAGTGCGACCTTAAATCCTCTCGATGCTGCATCAACAGCAATACCCAGCCCGCTAGCACCTCCGCCAATGACTACTATATCGAATTTTTGGATGCTTTTTAATTGCTTTTTTTGATGTGCTCTGTTATACATTTAAGACTAGAGGTTTTTTATATATTCATTATACATGGCTATTGGATACAAGCCTGTCCAACCGCAAAAGTCCTTTTTTGCTGGTAATCCGTAAGACACTAAGTCTGGTGCATAATTTTCCCAAAAGGTATCTGTGGCTTCAAATACAGTGGCCACATTGGCATAGGTTTTTTTGGCGATGGCTCTTGCTAAATTTTCTTTTCCGTAAGCAGATAACCCCCTCAGTACCATATACGTCGTAGGCGCCCAAACACCACCAAGCCAATAGTCGCCCCAACCTACATAATCTGGATCCGCCGCTGAAAGTGCAGGTAAAGGCATGATCCGGTCAAATTCGTTTTTATCAGTAAGATGAGCCAAAAAGCGCTCTAGCTTATCGTCAGGAACTACCTTTCCTAAAAGGGTCCAATATGCCCCTATGTGGCGTCTAGGCATGTGTTTATCAAAAGCTAAATCGTAATAAAACCCATCCTCCTCATTCCAACACTTGTCATTAATAGCTTTGGCTATTGTTTTATGAATAGCCTCAAACTCTGGAATGTCTTCGGTTTTTCCTATCCTTTCAGCCATTTCTTTTAATTGCATGGCGTACATCGCCATTTGAGCTGAAAAGTCTACTAGCCGACCTTGCTTATTCCAAACTCCACTTATAGATTCCATATAATCTACAATAAAGGTATTGAGTTTCTCTTCGGCTGTGGCGCTCATGGCATTTAGTTTTTCTCCTATTTCATGATGTGTCATTCCATTACCCACCGTTGGTTTCCAATCTCTAGGGTATCTAGGAATATTATCCATGCCCATACCAAGGGTATCACCACAGAATAAATTATCCTCCATCATGTAATTGTCCACATGAAACTGAAAATTCTTTTTAAGAATAGGATATACCTTTTTAATTCGCTCTATATTGTTATCGACCTTAAATATTTCGATTTCTGCAAAGGCCAATAACGGTGGATTTATAGAAACAGGATGTGTTTTTGGCCAAAGTGGCTCACCTGTTTGTCGATATTCTCTACAAATGTAACCGTCGTCTTCCATACGGTCATAAAAATTATCTAAAGCCTGATATACGGGAAGCTCATCTAAGTGATACTTCGCAAAACAGCACATAAAGCAAGTATCCCAAAGGAATATATTAGCACTGAAAGCGGCATCTATGAATGGTTTCTTGAAGAATGGTTCGCTATCACCGCCACGTATTTTTTTCTTGGTAATTTCTAATGCTTTTTTGTACATCGCCTCAGATACTTCAGGCGAAACTTCGTGAATATGACCTTGAGTTCCATTACTACTTTTTATAGGTTCTTTTTCGTCATTACAGGCCGTTAAAATAGACGCTGTTCCAACAGCGCCAACCGTTAAAGCCATATTTTTTGCAAAATCTCTTCGTTTCATGGACATGATATGATCAACTTGTTTTTGAATTTAATTTAAGTCGTGTTAACACTACTGCTAATAGGATTAACACTAGTAAAAAGGAAAAGCTAATTTGTAAATCAAAATAATCAGAAATATAGCCTAAAATGATGGGACCAACTAAAAATCCGACAAAACCCACCCCAGAAACGAACGAAATGCTTTTCGAAGCTGAAATATGTTCTGTTTTTCCTGCTACTCTTAGCAATTCTGGAATGACAACAGACAATCCTAAACCAATAATTCCGAAACCTATAGCACTTAAAATTAAATGACTCAGTAGCACAAATACGTATCCTAAAGCTGCAAGGGAACAACCTAGTACAATGATTCGGACTGAACCTATTTTTTCACTAATACCATCGCCAAAAAATCGCCCTACCGTCATCATTATTGAAAATACGGTAAAGCCCAAGCCAACCATATTGTCTGATGCCACGGCAATGACTTCAGTGAAATAGATTGAGCTCCAATGCTCAATAGCACCTTCATTACCCATAACTATCATAGCCAAAAGTGCTAAGACCACTAAAGGTCTAAATGACTTTAATGGTAATTTATCTTCAGACTTTCTAGTTTCAGTTTCCCTGATTTTAAAATATTGGGATACTAGTATCAGGTTGGTTACTACTACTATAATCGCCATTAGGCTCAAATGAAATAATGGGACTTCTATATATACCATTAAAAATGTTCCTAAAAGGGCACCTATAGCACCTCCTAGACTAAAAAACCCATGTGCAGCAGACATAAAGTTGACCTCATCTCTTTTTTCGAGCTCAGAAACTAAAGTATTCATGGTCACATCTGTAAATCCAGAAAACATACCTACCATAAATAAAGCTGCACATAGTAAAATATAGGTATGGGCTACTACTGGAATTAAAAAAACCATGCTAAAAACGCATATCCCGAAAAACGTGCTTTTACCTATCCCTATTTTTTTGGATATGATGGGCACCAAAGGAATAAAACACAGGACACCTAATGCCAAACAAAACATGGCAAATCCAATTTGCGAATCATTAAGCACTAACTTCTGCTTTACCTGCGGAATGTAAAGTATCCAAGTCCCAAACATGATATTCAATGAACAAAAAACCCATACTACCGAAAAGTAGCGCTTCCGCGATAGTATAAGCTTTAATGAATCCATTAAAAGAGCTCTTCTGGATTTTTAAGTTGGTTAAGCGCTTCTACAAATTCATCCTTTAAAATGGATAAGCCATACTGATATGAGGCATTCATCCAACCAAAACCTTCTTGAGTAATATACTCGAACTCCGTACCAACATTTCCATATTCGGCAAACACTTTATGAGTAGCCGCCACGACATCGTACTTCTCAGGAATAGTACCGTTATAATCTACCGCATTTCTGGTAATCATATAGAGCCATCGGTAGACTAATTCTTGGAGTTCATTAGTATATCCTTGAATTTTCAGTCCTTCCCAAATTAACATTTGATGTGGCGCCCAACCATTTGGATAGTCCCATTGACGCTGAATCGCATTTTTCGGCAAATTTGCATTCATGGTTCTCGATGTTCCTGCAATACCGCCTTTTTCTTTAAGCCGATTCATTAATGAGTCTATCATTAACTTCGCGTCATCTTTGCTTACTAAACCAGCCCAGAGGGGAAAATAATTTGACGCACTTTCAAATAAGGTCTGTTCTTGCTTTACAAAATTGTAGTCAAAATATTGGCCATATTCTTCATTCCACATGTATTTATGCATGCGTTCTCTTCTTTCGTCCGCTACTGTCCACCAATATGACCCGTCATAGCCCTCGAATACACCATTAAAGTAAGTGTCTGTTATATAAGCAAAATCCAATTCGTATTTATAGAGTAAGCTATTGAGTGCAACCGTATTTAAATCGGCACAGACATCATCTAATCGCCAAGAGGTATCATGACCACTTTCACGTAAACTTCTATCGTGTATGAAATAGGTATCAAGTTCCTCATTTTTCATACGTCCTTCTTGATAGGCTTCAGAATACTCAGCAATTGTAAGGCCTTGTGCGTCAGCATATGGTTTTAAAACGGCATCATAATGCCCTTCTTCTGCTTCTGGTGTTATCCCAATGCCTTCAGCTAAATATCTATTAAGTCCATTACTGGTCAGGCGTTTCCCCTGAACCATCCAAACGGTCTCATATTCTTTAATGGCCGTTTTGAGATGACTTGCTAACCATTCCTTATCCTTTGTAGCTTTAAACACCTTATAAATTAAACTAGAATATAATGGCGGTTGTGTGCGTGTTAAGTAGTAGCTTCGGTTAGCATTTAAGATTTTGCCATAGTGTTCAATTTGATATTGAAAATTATCAGCCATAGCTTTGGCTAAATCCACACGGCCGTCACAAAGCAAACCAATGGATTCGAAGTAAGAATCCCAACCATACATTTCGTTAAACCGTCCACCGGGTACAACAAATGGCACTCCTTGAATTTGGTCATCTACAGCTTCTAATTTTAAACTTAATATCCCTGGCTTATCGTTTATAGATTTTACGAACTCGGGAGTTATTTGCTCAGGTAGCGCCACCGCTTTAATAGGAAAATCGGCTTCTAGCGATTTATAGTACGTCATAGCAAGATCGTCTGAGGCAGGCACATAAACTGGAAGGACCTCTGCCGTCAAACTGTCATTTTTGGTATCTGATACCAAAGCCGAAATGCCTGTTTTGTCCATACGCCGTGTCAAACCATTCCAATAATGCTCCTTAATCATTCTTGAAATCCGGTGAGCTGGTCGTTCTTCAATCTTAGAGCGTTCTATATGGGCTATAGATTCCCCTTGAAGTTTTTGGATAACGAGTTCTTGTAACAAATTGGACAGGTGATAGGTCCCTTGAACAACAAGCTCTTCTCCTTCTTCACTTCTAAGCCTAAACCGTTTTGGTCCCTTGTCTTCGATGGTTATTTTTTTATCCCCATCGGTATCTTCTTGGGCTAATAGCGCTTGAAGGGTCTCCTGTATGTGAAGTTTAAACATCATAACGACACCTCGACTTTGTTCTTAGACATTTTATCAATAACCAATACAAAAACAATCAATAAGACCATCGGTATCAGTAAAAAGTAAAAGGCATTCGCTCCTCCAATATGTTCAAACAATTCACCTACAATTCGCGATCCTAAGGTTCCTCCCAAAGCCGAGAAAATAATGATTAGTCCAGACATTGGCGCATGTAGGTTCTTTGACAGGGAACTTAAAACGGATGAGTTTAAAAGCGGATAAATTGGCGCAATAAACAATCCTATAATCGGAAGGATAAACCCTAACATAGGCACATCGCTTATACTAGAAATTTCGGATACATTAGCCACATCAACTTTAAGTTGCGGTAACACAATTACCAATATCGCCCCTGATATAATGACACATAGAATCACTAAATACACCCATTTAATATACTTGGTCAAAAATCCCGCTATAAAGCGGCCTAAAGCTAATGAAAGAGCTAAAATACTGGCCATTTGCACACTCAATACCGAGTTAAAATTGAAGATTTGTTTATTAAACGTCGGTAGCCACGTCATAATCCCTTGTTCGATCATTACAAATAGAAATGCCGAAACGATGAATACCAGCACTAGAGGTACCACAATTAATTTTCCAGATTCTCTTAAATCTTCCACTAAGCTGGAACCGGTAGCCTCTATCTGATAATTGAGCTTTGAAAAAAATAAAAAGATAAAGGATGCTAAAATAAGTACCATCAATACGTAATACACATTGAGCCAAGCATTTTCATTGGTATCGGAATAAAATGCTGGGAATAAGAAATAAGCCAAAGCAATGCCTACCATAAAAAATCCTTCTATTGAACTCATTAAGGACGAATGTTCTTTTTTTGTTTCAGTAAGAACCCCTATTAAAGAATACACCGATAGTTTTATCAAGGCAAAACTAACGCCGATAGATAAAAACAGTATTTTGGTATGAAAGAAGCTGTTACCGAATACCATGTATAAGCAGCCAAAAAACACAATGGCCAATCCCGTAAGCATGGCTCTTTTATAGCCATATCTTGGTAAAAAGGATGCAATTAAAAACGACACTATGGCGATTGGCAAATCCTTGAACGCTTCTAAGACCGAAGCTTGAGATTCAGTAACCTCGTAGACGTCAATAGATTTTTCTATAACAATCCCGACACTATTTAATAAAATAGCAAAGACAAAATAATTGAGATAGATAGAAATTTTTATACCTAGATTTTTCATATGTCACCTATTTGATTAATGTCCTCCCGGAGGCACTGCAATTTCTTCTTCATCAACTGAAGACTTTGGTTCTTTTAATCTCATAGCTAAAAATGCCGCAATAACAAAAAATGTCCCGGCAAATAGCATGGCATTAACTGCATTTCCACCTAATAGATACTTATAAATAGGGCCAAAAGTTAGTGTTTGGATTCCCATAGGCACTACGATCATCATGTTTAAAATTCCCATATATACACCGCGTCTGTCTTGAGGAACTGCCTTAGACACCATGGTATAGGGAATTCCCATCATTGCGGCCCAACCAATTCCAAATAATACCATAGGTATCAAGACCAGATTTGGATCTTGAATATTTGGTATTGAAAACAAAGCTATCGCAGTACCCACAAGACTATAGGCATAGATTTTTTTGTTTCCAAACCTTAAGGTTAAGGGCACTAATGCCAAGGCGACAAGCATGGTCACAACGTTGTAAGTTGTATTCATTTTTGCGGCTTGAGCTGCTGCTTCAGAAGTTGAAAAGTTCAACGTTTGTTTGAATAAAGGTGTGACAAATTGCCAATAAATAAACAAGGCATACCATTGAAATAAATACACGCCGGCAATTCTCCACAAAAACTTAGGCATGTCTTTAATAGCGCCAACAATTTCGTTGAACGGTTCTCTTATACGATGCGCCAATCCTAAACTTTTACTATGATTAATCTCAGCTAATTCTTCATCTGAAGGTGGGATTTCAGGAGTTTTTAAGACCGACCATAAAATGGTACTAATGGACAAAATACCACCAATATAAAACGAATAATACAGCCATTGAGGAATTTTTCCCGCCACTTCAACATCACCACCAAACCATTTCTGAAATAAAATGATAGATCCGTTTGCTAATAAAATCCCTGCACCTACAAATAGACTTTGCATTTGAAACCCTAAACTCAGTTGTTTTTCGGGTAGCTTATCGCCAACGAAAGCACGATAGGGTTCCATAGCCATGTTATTACCCACATCCAAAATCCATAAGAGACCGACAGCAAACCACAGTACCGGACTATTCGGAAATGCAAATAAACACAAACTTCCCAGTAACGCTCCAATCAAAAAATACGGTTTACGCCTTCCCCATCTTGCAGACCAAGTTTTATCTGACATTGCTCCAATAATAGGTTGGATTATCAATCCCGTTACTGGTCCAGCAATGTTTAAAATTGGTAGCATATCTTCCGGTGCACCTAGATATAGAAAAATAGGATTAATTGCCGTTTGCTGTAATCCGAAACTGTATTGAATGCCTAGAAAGCCAACATTCATGTTGAATATTTGCCAAAAGGATAATCTTGGTTTGGTTAGTTTCATCTTATTTATAATTTAGTTAGTTAGTTTTACTATTTGATAAAGATCAGGCGGAGATAATCGAGCATAGCCGTATTAACGTCGACATTCATATTATTATTCCAATCCTCAAAATGTACTTTCACAGTATTGGTACCAGCCTTTAACTGCACTTGATGGACATTAGAAAAGCCCCAGTCTGACCACTCATCTTTACCCCGTTGGGGCATGACGACGACGCCTTCGTACTGATTATTGACGGTCAAACTCCGAATTGCGCACTTGTTATTGGTATTCCAGCGTCCACTACCATTTGCGTATTTAAAATCCAATATATAGGTACCCGCTTTTTCGACTTCAAAAGTAAAGTCGAGTTCTCTGTTCTTATTCAAGGTGAGTTCTACAAAGCCATTGCCCGAAAAATTACTATATGGCAAGGTAGACGCTGCCGCAAAACGTTCTGCTTCAATGGTCAGAACATCATTTGCAAAAATCACGGGTTCGCTCGCAAAACCTTCATAGCCTTTCTCGTCAACTGCACTGATCATATACGAGGCATAGCCTTCTTCATCGTTTTTAAATGCTGTATCGGTTGTCGTTTTCACGAAATTTCCATTTTTGTAAATGCGGTATGCCTTTGCCTCCTTAATCGCTTGCCATGTCACAAAATCCCCTTCTTTTTTCGCCAGCACCGTTGTTGGAGTAAAGTGATTCTCAACACTATTGATGCCTTTATTGGGAAAGTCATTATTGGCCATTTCGATGACGATCTCGTGCGTGCCACTGGCATCGCTTGCTATAAATGCTTTATCTACAGTTTTACCATCGATCATTACCGATTTAATTTTTGTGCCATGACCGCTAACCGTAATATTTAGAATGGCATCTCGATATTTGAAATTAGACAAGCTACGTTCACCACCGTAAGCACTTGGTATAACAGGATTAAACGCCAAACCATCCGTGGTAAATTCCATACCCATAAACACGCGATGTACCATCGCCAAATTGCCCGCCATGCTCCAAAGCATACGATGCGAATTGATTTCTGTTCCTAAAAAGTCACCGGTTTCGGCCACCATATTTTCATAATTCGTCAAAAACAAGCCTGCGGCGCGATACACACTGGCCAAACCGTGATTTAAGACGGCTTCATTCCCAGTTTTTGCAGCAGCCCAATTCCAATAGGATTGTACAAAGGGCCAAATGCCGTTGTTGTGATAGGGTGGAATATCTGGGATCTGAGGATAAATACAGGTGGCACCAAATTCGGTCAACGGTGATTTTGAAATAATTGAAGCAGCTTTTTCAGCATCGGCTACCCCAAACAAAATTGCTAAGGCTTCACCCAGTGCCTCATACCGCGGGGATAACATCAGGTCCTCACGACCATACATAAACTGTGCATAATACCCTTGGTCTTGTAACCATAAATGGTCATTAATACCCTTTTTTATATGGTCGGCACGTTCATTGAAAATCGTAGCATCTTCACCTTTTAACTTGGCCATTTCTGCCAAAATCCGATGTGCTTGATAATGCACGACATTGGTTCCCAAATTGTGCGACACATAAATATCTCGATTATCCATCCATTTCGGATAGGTTTGTTCTCGCCAATCCAAAAACGACGATTCTCCCGAATACAGTCCGAAGCGCTCATCGTAAATGGTTTTATAATCGTCTTCCAAGGTGTTCTTAATGATCGGATACACCTCATCTAACCAGTCTTTATCTCCAGTCACCTTGTAAATCTCCCAAGCTGCTAAACACCAAGTCGTCCTATCCGACGACACGGGCCAAGCACCGCCCGAACCTGTATCTTGAATGATGCGACCGCGTCTCACTTTTTTACGTAAGCTAATTTTTGCGACTTCTGGCTCATGATATGCAAAGGCCAACAAAATCGAATAGCTTACATCGCGTGTCCAAACACCACCCCATTTTGCGCCAGTTCTCAAGGTACTATCTGGCTCAATATTCTTGATAGCTTCTTCTAAAGAGAGATTGAACAGGGCATCGACTATGGGCTGCTGCGAAACATACTGTGGACGGTTGGATATGTCCTCCGATAGGTTCCATGCCTTATCCTGAGCTTCTGCTTCATTATAGGGATTCAAGGTCACGGTAATACTGTAAATATGCTTATCGTCAGTTGGTTGTAATTTTAAACCTTGACTATCTAAATTCACGAAATCCCATGTCAAAGGTTCTGAACCGCCAGCAATATAAAACCCTTTAAAATCCGCTTTAGCCACTTTTGTACCATTGAAAGCTTCATAAAATCCCTTTTCCTCAAACTGTTTTAGTACGGGGGATACATCGACCTTAAAAGTGAATTCATAATTCGTTGACAAATAGGTATTGGGCTGATCGGGTATCGGTTGGGGGTTAGCTCCAAAAGTCACCACTTCCGACTCGTGCTGGTCATCTCCAATAATCAACCAATGATCGGCTCCAGGTGCCAATTCATTATCCTTTTCATTGATGGAAAACTTAAATTTTACCAACCTGGAAAAGGTCGTACTTGCAGGACTTCGATAGTTAGATTTTAAGTGTATTGGTGAAACAACTTCTGCTATGTTTTCACCTTGCACCACCTTATCCTTATAAATTTCAAAGCTTTCAGATTGGTATATAGGGCTGTGCTTTGATGAATTTTCGCCTGATTGACAATTTAACAAGATACACAAGGCTGCTAATACGATAACTTTATATTTCATCATGTCGGATTATTTTGTTACTCAATGCCATTATCACTGACAATCATATTTGCCAATTTTGAATGCGCTTTGATAATATGATGTTCTATTTCCAATACATTTTCATTAAAGGCATTAATCAAATCTCTGGCACGCCTTTGACGATTTGCCATAGTATCTTTATAGGTTTTTTTTATAAAAACTTTAAAATGCGGCTCTTGTAAAAGCATGACATAGGTGCCCTCAACAATGCAAAAATCATAGTCACTTGGCTGAATGATTTCTTTAGAGATATAGTTTTCATTATAATTTATTAGGGGTTTTTCAATGAGGTCCGCTTTATTGATAAACATTCTAATGTGTTCATCTAATACATCGAGATTCACCTCTTCTACCCCGACATTACCTATATCTTCTAATCTCTTATTGTGATTATCCTTTGGTGGCCGTATAAAGTAATCGTCGGCATGGAACAAGAACCCCTTTAAGGATAGCTTTTTTTCAATATCGAGATGAAGGGCGTGTGCTAAAGATGTTTTTCCACTCCCCGATTCACCACCAACAGCAATACAAACACATGCTTTAGTTGTTAACTCCTTGTTGAGCCTACTCATAATTTTATCCGTGACCTTACGGTAATTTGAATGATATGTCAATTTATCACCTATCATTGATCGATTTGGTTTAGGGGTAAGACAATATCGGCGCGCCATTGAATATCTTCACCTCCTTGGTTAGGATCGTCTAAGAAGATTTCCGTCGGCAATATTTGTTGTTCTGAGCTATGATTAGCTTCGAAATAATCATTAAAGGCATACCATGCCATATGCGATTTACTGTAATTGCCATTAAATCGTATGCGTAAAGCCTTATATTGCTTACGTTCCTCAAATTTGATGTCGGATTCTTGGCTCTGATGGACCGTCTTAATAGGGAAACAGAATTTAAAACGAATACTATCTGTTTGTTTGTTCCAAGATTGTATGTCTACAAAAGGAAAGTCTGCTAATTCTAAATTATTCTTCTTAAGGTACTGCAATATATAGCCATTATTAGCAATCATAGATTTTGCCTTCGTCTGAAGCGTTGCATCACAGATGACATAGACATATTGTTTTGAAGGCACCATAATCGTATCGACGTCAGATAGCTTATACAACTTGGACCTCGATTTAATGCGCCTGTTCAACCCCTTGGCAAAATCAAGACTTTGCTTCACAAAATCCGGAGTGGAAAACAAGAGCTGTGTTCTGAGCAGGGGACCACCATGGTCACTTTTAAAATACCCTATAATTTTTGTAAGAGAATCGTTGATTTTGTCTAGTTTCCATTTGATATTAATCGTAGAATCTTTGGCGGGATAGTATTTTTGCTGTATTTCACTAAATGGAATGCTACTAATGGTTTTAACCATAGTATCTTTAACCGGTCTATTGTTATTCCATGTTTTTATATTATTGTAAACAAAGCCTTTCGGATTATTAGACTTAAAAGTAATCTGATAGTCATAGTCTTTAACAAAAAAATACCATGCTGCAAGCATTACAAGAACACCAGTTATAACATAAAGTATTTTTTTGTTCATAGGTAATTAGTTTTTCATTTTTAAACTATTTGTAACCCACTTCCCAACATTTCGCCCTTGGAGCAAACCATCATCGATGGCAGCCATATAGTGAATACCTCCATATAATCGGCTAATTGCCGCTTCTTCTGCTGCTTTATTAAATGATTCAAACGATCGTATAGGCAATCCAAACGCAACTTCTGTATCATCATCAAATTGAAAATTATCCCCAAATATGGAGGTTAATACTGTAGAAGCCGAGCCGGAAACAACGGAATGTCCACTTGTGTATTCAGGAAAAGGTGGTGTCTGTAAAATAGGCTTCCACTTTTCGTCAATATGTTGATTGATCAGTGTTTCTGGTCTAATGAGGTTACTTCTATACTTTTCATCCCAGCAGCTTATAAATGCATCAAAAATACCTATCGATGTTTTCGTAAAGGCATAAATCGTTTCGTCAAACGATATATTTGCCTTTTGACTTGCAATCTTGGTAATCCCTATCCAATGTGCTCCTGGTGTAATCTTCTTTGTCGCAAACATAAAGTGGCCTCTAGTGACTGACACATAAGGATTACAATCCCAAAACTGGGCAATTTCTATTTCTTCAGAATCATCTCCTTCGGCTGTAATATTGTTAGTCACATTGTAAACTTCCATAAGTTCATTATGAAAATCAGAGCCCTTGTCTAAAGCGAATTTTGGGTGCGATTTTGGTTTAAACTGTGAAGCAGAGTCAATACTTAATGTTCTTATTTTATTCCAGTGGGGTTCGATGCCGTCCATATAAGCTGGAGGAGTAGGTTGCCAGCGTGACGCTTCAGAGGCATCTACATTGAACTTTGGCATCGTCCGGGTTTGGCTATAATTATCTTTGTCTATCCAATCTTTCATATGCGAAGCGACTTCCAATGCATAGGCTTTTGAGGCCTCAAATTGTGCCTCATTCTTAGATGCCCATACGCCATAGAGACTATCCCTAAACTGCTCTAATTTATCTTCAGAAAATATTAAAGTTCTACTGACCTCCATATGGGCTATAAGCGCAGAAAGTTGTGTATTTACATTGGTATCCTTAGGCGCTGGTATTGTTGTTAAGCCTTCAACTTGCCCTACCAAAGAATTGTAAGATTTATTTTGAAGCGCCATAATTTCGTAGCTCGCAATGTTTGGATAAACGTATATCCTGCTGGCTACTGGAGGCGAGAATATATCGTGAATCATTATCTGCGTGACCTTGTCTACTGCACTAAAGTAATCGTCTTGAGTTACAATGACATCTTCCGCCTTTGGAGATGCACAACTCCATCCTAAATATAAAATCGTAATTACTAATACAACTTTACTTAATCTCATAAAACTGAACTGTTCCATTATGTACTACTGCTATTAAATAGTCTTTATTATTAATTTTAATGACCCCCAACTGATTAATGACTTTATCATAAAAATCCAAGCCAAGCTCATCACCGACAACAATAGTGTCACTGTCTAAAATGAGTGCTCCTTTAAAGCCACCAAGTTTCCCATGGTAGGGTATGACTCCTTTATAATTTCCTGCTAAAAGTAATCCTTTCCCTTTTTTACTCTCAACCTTTGTCATACTATTTATAGGTGCCACCTGTAGATTTTCTTCAAAAGGCATAAATCTATAAGACCCGTTATCATTTATAAGATAGCCTGATTGAAGGGTATGCACTTTAAATAATTTAGCGCTTTCTATATGATCTTTACCTAGCACTTGTTCTATGGTTTGCCCAGCAAAGTCTTTATAAGAGTTATACTTCTTTTTAAAAAATGTACTTAACTGATTACTCAATCTGTCCAAACCATCTAAGGGGTAATACTGGTTATCCTTTTTTGTAGCAATAATCGTCTCAGTCTTAGAATTATTGTCGAAATCGGCATAATACATCAACATAGGTGCATCTGGACTTGCTTGGAACTTTGAGTTCTCGCCCCAATTTCCTAACACGTAATCCTCATCACCGTCATTATCGATGTCAAAAGAAGAAATACAGCGCCATAAGCCGTTTAATGCATTCATCCCATAATCAGAAGATACGTCCTTGAATTTTTCACCATCCTGAACCAAAAATGAAGGGTGCATCCATTCTCCGACAACGATAAGATCTAAGGCTTCATCACCATTAAAATCTGTCCAAATAGCATCTCTTACCATTCCTAATTCTCCTAAAGACTGTTTAGAAAAGCTACCGCCATCATTTACTAAAATATAGCTTTCTGGTATAAAGCCGAAATCATTAGATCGCGTCGCATTGCCAACAAATAGATCCGTATCCCCATCATTATCAAAATCGGCTGTTTTTATGACTGCTGTATCCTCAAAGTCATCTGAAAGTTGGGTGGATTCTAAAGTCGTATTAAGCCTTAGAATAGTATTATTTAGCACCTCAGAATTTCCGAAAAACTCACCACCGCCATGACCGATTATGATGTCCTTATGACCATCATTATTGACATCAGCAATTTGTGCACTTACGGATTCATTAATCGCCATAGTATTAAACAAACTATCTTTTACTTTATTAAAACCATCTTGAGTTTGAAGATAGAGCTGGTCTTGCTGATTTTTAGAACTTCCCAGATAAATATCATCTAAGCCATTATTATCAACATCTCCTATGGCAAGTGCCGGTCCTCGATCCGAAAGCTTGTAATGTAATAATTTGTGCCTATTAAAGTCTGTATAATCATTTTCAATATGCACAAGGGGTGTATTTAACAACGAATCCACTCTTGCAAATACCAAGTCGGTGCTGGCGTCTTCTAAATTCTTTGATATCGATTTTGCAGCTTCTCCTTCATAGCTTATGGTTAGAAGTGTATTAGCTTTGGGTGAAATGATAAACTGTTCCGTTTTATCTGGCCAAAGGATCTTTAGAGAATCAATAGTGCTATTTTTTCCTAAACCAAAATGAAGTCTCGGGTCTGACGAGGACTGAAACCCACGCTGAGGAAATAATTCTCGCACTAATTCTTTTTCGCCAAGATATAAGGTCACTTTTGCACCAATGCCGAATAGGTTTTTGTCTGTATATCGCAATGCTATGTTACAAAAATTAGTTTGGGCAGTCTGGTTGTTATAGAGAAATGCACTTTGATTGATATTATTTACTATTAAGTCAAGATCGCCATCATTATCTAAATCGCCATATGCCGCACCCGTCGAAAAGGACGCCTGATGGTCAGCAAAATCAGATACAGGATTAAAACGGATCCCCTTTTCACCTTCAAAATAATAGTTTTTAAGCTGTCCTGCCGGCATTAAGTCTAAGGCTTCTTTGTCTATAAAATTGGTCGTACTCAGTTTTTTACTGATTTGACTATCGGAGATATAATTGATATAGTCGAGATCATTTGGGCGTTTGGGTATCCCATTGGATATAAACAAATCCTGATGACCATCGTTGTTATAATCAGCAATTAAAGCGCTCCAACTCCAATCTGTTGCAGCAATTCCGCTTAACAATGCTGTCTCGGTAAACCGATGACTAGGTCCATTAATCTGAAGCATATTTCGGCTGTACTGATAGTGGTAACCAAAGGTTTCTGTACGAAGTTTTTGAAGTTGCACATTGTCATCACCAGCGGATGATTTTAGTACCATTTCATCTTCTGGCAACATGTCCAAACTTATAATATCCGCATAACCGTCATTATTAATATCTGCCACATCATTACCCATAGAGAATTTGCTCACATGACCAAAAGCCGCTTTTAGCTCTTCCTTAAAAGTACCATCTCCATTATTTAGATAGTAATAGTCGTCCTCGTGAAAATCGTTGCTAATGTATAAATCTGGAAAACCGTCATTATTAAAATCGGAAACTGAGACATCTAGACCATAACCATTAGGACCTCCAAAAATACCAGCAGCTTCGCTGACATCCGTAAAGCGGTTCCCATCGTTTCTGAGTAGTTTATCACCACTTAAGTCATTGCGATTCGCTCTTATATTAGATTTACCGTAAGACTCCTGTGTATGAATGGCATGATTGAGTAAATACATGTCCAAATCCCCATCGAGATCGTAATCGAAAAAGGTCGCCTTTGAGGAATAATTTGTAAAATCTAAACCATAAGCCCCAGATCGTTCTGTAAAGGTGTTGTCCCCGTTATTAATGAATAACTCATTATGGCCTATAAATCCATTGGTACCAACAACGGCGCAGACATATATGTCCAAAAACCCATCCCCATTAATATCGGCCATGCTCACCCCGGTATTCCAGGTACTTTTCCCCTCAATCTGTGCAGCTTGGGAGATGTCTTCAAACTTAAGATTACCTTTATTCAAATAGAGCTTGTTTTTGTTTTGATTTGACACAAAAAACACGTCGGAGAGCCCGTCATTATTAATGTCGCCAATAGCAACTCCCCCACCATTGTAATAATAAAGGTAGTCTAGTATATTTTGGCCAATCGTATCCTTTAAGGTATTACTAAAATCTAAGCCAGAGTCCGTTGGCTTTTCTATCTGGAAAAGTTGATTATTGTTCTTTTCACAATTAACCAAGAGCATCAACAGACAAAACAACCCACTATATTTATAAACTAGCTTATTCATTAAGTTTAAATAGTTTTGGTTCTTCATTATTGACAACCGCCAAGAGATATAATTGACCATTAAGCCTTATTTGCTTAATCGCCTTAATCTCGCCGCGTACAAAAAACCCAGAAACTTCAGGTTTTAAAACTTCAAAACCTTGTGTATCTTTAGCCAGGAGAACATGACCAAAACTGGCATCCAGTCGAGCATATTGAGGCTTATAGGCGTACTCGTTCCCCCCAAGAACAAGATCTTTATTCCCATCTTTATTAATATCTAAAGTTGCAATGGCGTTTACCGAAGAGAATTGAACAGGCGCAGGTAGTACTTGTATATCAAATTGACCATTACCCTTATTGTAAGCCACAAGGCTTTCAGAAGTTGTGACGCTCTTTACTAGGGACTGATCTAATCTGTCCTTAGGAAATAATTCGGAAATTGACTTTACGGCATACTCCGAAAATTTGAGATTTTCTTTTTTCAACGACACAATTTGATTGGTCAGTTCGTGCTTAATAATAATTGGATAATCTTTTTGGTCAATGGTCTCGGTGAAAATTTGTTCGATAGTCCCATTATTATCAAAATCATTGACATACATTTTTATGGGCTTCTCATTGGTGGGTTTATAGGGAACATTTAGGCCATCGTTCCCCAAAACAATATCGTCGCGACCATCGCCATCGAGATCAACCACTAAAAGGCTATTCCACCAGCCCTTATAATCACCTAAATTTGTTTTGTAAGCGCTTAGTTGCTTTCCGTTGCTCTTAAAGATTATGGGCGCATCCCATTCTCTACTGATGACTAAATCCGCAAGATCATCATTGTCTATATCGATAACCTGAGCACCTGTCACCATACCGAGGTCTTTAAATGCATAAGCTTTCGCATTAGTCACATCGGTGAAGGTACCATCACCATTATTCTGCCATAATTGATGTTTGGCGTTGATGCCATAAACGGCTACTACAGATCTTCCACCAACAAACAAATCCTTGTCTCCATCAGCATCAAAATCGAAGGCACAAATAACGGCCGTATTATTGTTAAAAATTGGTAGTTTGTTTTCAGATGGCGTGAAGTTACCCTTTCCATTATTAATGTAAAGTCTCACCCTATAGGTTTTTGATTCGTAAAGTTCGTTACCTCCAGAGCCTACAATGAGGTCGAGATCGCCATCTGCATCCACATCTAAAAACGTAGAGGCTGTATCTTCAAACGAAGCGTCATCACTTAGGCTCGTATTGGCCTGTAATTTTAAACGCCCTTGTCGCGTCTGAAGATATATCTGTGCTTCTTGATTTTTAGCACCACCAACAAAAACATCTTCTAATTGATCCCCATTGAGATCCCCAACACTCAAGGTTGGGCCTTCACGAGAGAGCATTTTCCTTATTAAACCTTCATAATTAAAATCGATATGATTTGTATTCTCATCGTGCTTTACGAGATCGGCCTTTACAGCATCAAAATAGGTGCTTGGACTATTGCGAATCTCCTTGGGTACTAGTTTGGCATCCTTATAATCCAAAGTAACGGTTTGGTTGATTTTATCCAGCGTCATGGATTGCGATTTACCGTCTGGCCAAAGCACAACCAAAGAATCTAGAGTCTTATCACCAAGACCTATAGTCTGAACGTAATTTATAGAAGACTGAAAACCTCTAGACGGGTAAACTTCCCTTGTGATAATACCATCGCTATAAAACAATTGAATTTTAGCACCAACACCATATGTGTTAGTCTCAGCGCCATTTAATTTAATACTAACATAATTATTCTGAGATAATGCTTCGGAATTGTTTTTGTAAACGAAAACCTCTTGATTGACATTATTAATGACTAAATCCAAGTCGCCATCATTATCCAAATCACCATAGGCCGCTCCATTTGAAAAACTTTCAGTACCAAAACCCCAATCCTCCGCTTTATTGGTAAACGTCAAGTTTTGGTTATTTCTAAAAGCATAGTTTCTAATCGCAGTACTGGGCATTTTATCAATGATAGATTGTACCTTTTCTTTTTTACCAGTAACCACTTGCTTTTGTATAATATCATTAGCAAAAAAATTCATAAAATCCTGATTGGTCAAGTCGTTATAAATGCCATTGCAGACATAAATATCTTTATAGCCATCATTATCCATGTCAAAAATCAATGCCCCCCAACTCCAGTCTGTTTTGCCTACATCACTAAAATTGGCAATTTCAGAAAAATGGCCATTCCCTAGGTTAAATTGAAGTGAATTCTGCATGTACTGATGATAGAAGTCCAGTCCTAACTTTCGGTTATAGAGGTCATAGTTTTCGAACAAGGTCATCTCTTTGAGACGCTGACTTGGTTCTGGTAGCATATCCGTCACGAACACATCCAATAAACCATCATTATTTATATCGGCGATATCGGCACCCATGGAAGATTGACTCAAATGGTTAGCCCAATCTTTTAAGGACTCTCTAAACGTACCATCCGCATTGTTGATATATAAATAATCCCGCTCATAAAAATCATTAGAAACGTAGATGTCTGGGTAATTGTCATTATTGACATCACTTACCGTAACACCTAGTCCAAAACCAATTAAACTTCCATAAATATTAGCCGCTTCACTGACATCAACAAATTTGTTATTATCATTTCTCAGCAGTTTATCACCACCTCCCTTCAACATATTTGGCACATCCCAATCTTCATCCCTAAGCTCTCTTTTATTATTATAGTTTAATGAATTGACTGGGATAAAGCTATTATTGAGTAAGTATAAATCAAGATCGCCATCTTTATCGTAGTCAAAAAATGAGGCGTGGGTAGTGAGTCCGCTCTCATCGAGATTATAGGCCTCAGCGTTTTCGGTAAAGGTGAGATCACCATTATTAATAAAAAGCTCATTCTTCAAATTATCGCCATCCACATTTCCTGCGTTACACACATAAATATCCAGTAGCTTATCATTATTGATATCGACCATAACGACCCCTGTAGACCAGGTATTTGTACCGCCAATCCCTGCAGATTCGGAGATGTCCTCAAAAACAAAATTTCCTTTGTTTAAATACAGTTTATTTTTTCCCAGATTGGCTGTTAAAAAAATATCCGGAAGACCATCATTATTAATATCACCTAAACCAACGCCACCGCCATTATAAAAATTTCTGTACTTGAAGATGTTATAATCTTTGGAATTCCAAATCTTATTCTCGAAATCAATACCGGTATGTTGACTATCAAGTAAGGTAAACAAACGCACATCCTCATTTATATCAGAGGACTTATTTTCTTCACATGAGGTTACCGAGAAGATGATTATAAAATAAATGCAAAATCTTTTCAAATCGTTATGAATTTAAGCGCTTAAAGATATCTAATATTTAAAAAAGAGGTACGTAACTGTACCTCTTTTTCGTTGCTCAAATAATAAAACCAATCAATTAATTAACACTTCTTTTTGCTCAGTTTAGTATCCTGGATTTTGACGTAAGTTCGGGTTGGTAGCTAATGCATCTACCGGTATTGGGAATAACAAGCGTTCAGAACTTGAGGCACTTGGTTTTTCCTGCCACGTTCCTAAAAATGTATTAAATCTAATCTGGTCATTACGTCTCCAACCTTCCCAATATAATTCTCTTGCTCTTTCGTCTAAAACATCATTTAATGTTGCCCCAGTAATTGAACCACCAGCATTTCTGGCCGTTCTAAGTTCGTTGATAATCTGATCCGCACTTTCACCTCCTGAATCCGTACCACCTCTTAGCATCGCCTCGGCCTTCATCAATCTCACATCTGCATATCTAAAAATAACGTAATCGTTGTTCGCAGGGTTCTGACCGTCTCTTGAAAAGTCAGGCAGATACTTCACCGCTCTGATACCTTGATTTTCTGCTGAGTTGGTCAAAGAAAAATCCTCCGTAAATACAACCTGGTCCGTAGAGTTACGAATAAAAATCGGCGTTCCGTCTATTGCAAATTGAGGTCCAATTAAAAAACCTGCATTGTAGCCTGCACCATTGTCCACTAAATGGTCTAAATCTTGTTGTCTTCTTAGGTCATCGTCATCGAAAAGATTGTATAAATCCGTAAGCGCCACAAAACCATTCCAACCACTAGGATTTTGATTGTAGTGCATGGTCATGAACCAACGTCTGAATATTGGCCCAGAACGGTCACCTGTATTGGCACCTCCAAAAATAAGCTCACTAGAGTCAGTGTCATTAGTTGGCGAAAAATTGTCAAAATAATTCGCATTATAGTTGTAAAAGCCTGAGTTAGCAACAGCATTACAATTTTGAATGACCTGAGTCATATCCGCAGAATCAAAAGTGTAAGGTCCTGCCATGGCCGAACCATCTGCTCCCGTTGCTTTATACACTGCTCTATTTAAATAGGCCTTTGCCAATAAGGTATGTGCTGCATTTTTAGTCGCATAAACATCACCATTAGGATTCACATAGCTTGCATCTGGGATATTAGCTAAACTCGCTTCTAAATCAGCAATGACTAAATCAATAGCATCTCCTCGTTGCAGTACTATTGGTAAATCACTTAAATCACTTCCTACTTCTCTGAATGGCACTTGGCCAAACAAATCTAAGGCGCTAAACACATAAAAGGCTCTATAAAAAAGACCTTGGGCCTCTTGCGCGGGTGAAGGACTAAATTCCAAAACACTGTTGGCATTAAACAGCCCACTTAAAATCGACCTCCATGCATTATCTATATGTGGGTGCGTAGAGCTCCACGAATGATTACTCATAGATTGCCAAGCACCGCCATCAAACCAGTCCGTACCTCTAGTTGGTCCTGCAATAATATCAGAACTCATCTCTTGTAAAGACCAAATCTTATCTTGAAACTGGAACTCATCAAGCCCCTGCAAACTCGCATTAAGCGCACTTTGCGCATTTAACACTCCATTTGCAATCGCCTCATCCGTCTGCAAAGAGTCCGTTAACTCTTCATCTAAATCGGTGCACGAATTAATGTTAGCAATTACGAACACCCCTAAAATAAATTTAACTATATTTCTCATATTCAATTTTTTTTAAAAATTAACACTTAAACCAAGTGAAAATGTCCTTGCCCTTGGATACGATGTAAAATCGATACCGAATGATGGTACGTCATCTACTTCTTTACTAATATTAACTTCTGGGTCAAATCCGTCATAACCTGTAATTACGAATAAATTTTGTCCAGTAAAGAATAATCTAGCACTCGATATCCATTCTGGCAATGAGTCTGGATTAAAGTTATAACCTAGGGTTAGGTTAGATAGCCTCATGAAATCGGCATCGTATAAATAACGTGTGGATACCGTTACTGGATTGTCTGAAGCTTCTCCATTACCAACGATATCACTAGTGACATTACCTCCACCCGACAGAGCACCTGCATTAAATAATGCTGTAGCGGTATTGTCATATATCTGATGCCCAAAGGCGCCGTTCATTATAATGGATAAATCCCAATTTTTATAGGTCATGTTGGTCTGAAAACCGACTAAAACATCTGGATTAGGATCTCCAACAAAGGTACGGTCACCTTGACCCGGTGCTTGAAGACTCGCTTCCCCGACACCATCGCCATTTACATCTCTAAAAACGGAATTACCGTTACTGTCGAATCCTTCAAAGATAGGCAAATAAAACGCATAAAGTGGCTGATCATCAAATAATAACTGTGCACTTTCGTTCGATAAGCCCTGTCCCGTAATATTACCTGTTCTAATACCAGCTTCGAAACCTTCAGCTGCTACATTCTCAACACGGTTTTCTAAGAAGCTGACATTGACATTAGCATTTAATCTAAAGTCTTCATTGTCTATAATAATGGCGTCCAAGGCTAACTCTACACCCGAGTTTACAACTTGCAGCTCGGTTAAGTTTTGCCATGTAAAGGCATCTGGTGCAGGTTGAACCGTTCTAAAACGGAATAATAAATCGTCTGTTTGCTTGTAGAAATAATCGATACTACCTCTAAGTCTATTATCCAAAAAGGCGAAATCCAAACCAAGATTATACTGTGTTGTTGTTTCCCATTTTAAATCTGGGTTACCAATGATACTTTGTGCCACAGCGTTTCCAGTTTGTTCTACACCACCACCAGGATTAGCCTGATTTTGTGCTAGACCATTCGGGAATTCTCTGTTACCTGTAATACCCCAACCTACTCTAAGTTTTAAATCATCAAAGGCTTCAGGTATAAAATCTTCTTTGTGCAATTGCCATGCAAAAGCCGCAGAAGGAAAGTATCCGTATTGATTACTCCCCACAAAATTACTCGCACCATCCGCTCTTAATGTTGCTGTAACCAAAAACTTATCGTAGAGATTTAGGTTCACTCTACCAAAAAAGGATTGTAGCTCTGATTCTGGAGTACTAAAACTATCTTGTAAGGCAAGCGGGAAAGATGTCGCAAAATTCGTATTCTCTACATAAAAACGCTCATCATTTAAACCTTCAGCAAAGCCCTGTGCCACTGTCGTTTGTCCTAAATCCTTAAAATTTTGGTAAGAATAACCGACTACGGCATCTAAATTCAAATTCTCAGACAACTCCTTTTTATAATTAAAGGTATGCTCAAATAAGGTACTCTCTGATTCATAAGTCACAACATCTGCTCTACCTAAACCACTTACACCGTCAACACCCAACAAACGGGATTGTCCTATTCTTCGTGTTGATAATGACCTATCCAAACCAATATTAAACTTATAAGTCAATCCTTCTACAATCTTAAGCTCGGCAGACATGTTTGCAAACGCTCTTGTAGTCTCTGTGACATCATAGTAATAATCTAACAGTGCCAAAGGATTTCTTTGGTTATTACTGATCTGAACATAAGATCCGTCATCATTTCTAAATGGTCGCGTCGGATTCCATCGTAATGCTGATGATATTAAATCGCCTTCTGCACCGATGTTATCAGCGATTGCCGCAGCATTATCTCGGTTTGAAGACAAAATCACTTTTGCCGACAACTTTAAACGATCTTCAAAAAAGCGTTGGTTTAAAGTAACGTTTCCTGTTATACGCTCTAAACCTGAATTTTCTATAATACCTTCTTGCTTAAAATAACCAAGTGCAAAACGATAATCACCTGTGTCTGAACCTCCTGTATAACTTAAATCGTGTGTTTGCGCATTACCAGTTCTAATGATTTCATCAAAGGCATTGACTCTAGCACCAAGGTCATAGTCCGAGGCCACACCACCATCTAAGCCAATTCTTGCATTGACATATTGGTCACCGTTTAATAAATCGTATTCATTAGTAATTGTAGAGGTAGCAAATGTTGTGGAGTAAGACAATTTACCTTCACCAGCGCGACCTCTTTTTGTTGTAATCAAAATAACACCATTGGCACCTCGCGATCCATAAATAGCTGTTGCCGAGGCGTCTTTTAAGATGTCCATACTTGCAATATCCGCTGGATTAATAAAGTTTAATGGGTTTCTCGCAGCACTTGTTCCAATACCTGCATCTGCACCTGCACTTGTCGATCCTCCAGATAAGGGAACCCCATCAACTACGATTAAAGGGCCATTACCCGATCTAATGGACGAAGCACCTCTAATATTAATACTTGCACCAGCACCAGGCTCACCAGAAGCTGTGGTGACATTGACACCAGCGACTCGCCCTTGTATTAATTGATCTGCTGACACCTGCACACCCTTGTTAAAGTCTTCAGGTTTTACGGATGCCACAGCTCCTGTAGCATCTTTTTTACGAACTGAACCATAACCAACCAAGACCACTTCATCTAGTTGCGCAGAGTCCTCTTCTAGAGTTATATTGATTTCTGTTTGACCTGTGTAAATGACTTCTTGAGTCACATAGCCAACGTAGCTGTAAACGATAACATCATCGGTGGATAAATTATCGAGTTGATAATCACCTTCGAAGCCGGTTTGCGTTCCATTTGTTGTGCCCTTTACAATAATATTGACCCCAGGCAAAGGACCGGTGGCATCGCTTACCGTCCCGGTAACGGTTTGGGCATATACAAGTCCTCCGAAGAACATCATAACCCCAATAATAAATTTTTGAAAGGATTGTTGTTTCATATTTTAGAATTCAATTAGTTAGCTCAGTAATTTTCGATATTATCATATTCTTATTAAAATATTGTTAATATCGCAAACAATGATATGTTTTTTTGATAGTCGAACAAAAAAAACGAATCAAAACCTAACAAAAAACCACCGAAAACGTTTTCGAAAATGTTTTTTAAACTTTAAAAAAAAGTTAAATATGGTCCTATTTTTACTTTTAAAATTTCTCTTTTGAGCATTTGATGCAAAAATATATTTATGCAAAGGCAAATTTGATGAAGTCATCTATACATTAAATGCTTAATTTTATATCCATTTACCACTAATGATAAAGACAACACTAAAAGAAATAGCCGAAGCACTGAATATTTCAATTTCTACTGTATCTAAAGCACTCAAAGATTATCCCGATGTAAGCTCAAAGACAAAGCAAAGGGTTTTAGAGATGGCCAGATCCGTGAAATACTCTCCAAATTCTTTTGCTCAAAGTTTAAGGTCTAACAAATCTTATATCATTGGGCTTATTGTCCCAGCAATTGTTCATGAGTTTTTTTCTAATATCATTCAAGCGGTCGTGGAAACCGCCAAAAAAAATGGCTATGTGGTTATCGTTTTAGAATCTGATGAGTCCTACGAATTGGAACAAAAACAAATCGATATTTTAATCGAAAAAAATGTGGACGGTATCCTCATATCGCTTTCGGACAATACCGTAAATTTCAACCACATAAAAAGTGCCATGGAATTGGGTGTACCTATTGTCTTGTATGATAAAATTTCGAAAATTTTAAACTGCTCAAAAGTCATTATAGATGACCACAATGCTGCAAAAATCGCAACAGAGCATTTAATCAAAACCGGGTGCACCAAAATTGCCCATATAAGAGGCCCTTTAAAACCTCAGACCACTATCGACCGAATGAAAGGTTACAAAGACGCCCTTTTAAAAAATAATATCTCCTACGACAAAAGTCTGGTTTACGAAAGTGCCAACCTATCCTTTGAGGATGGTTATGAATTGACGGACAATATATTGAAAGACCATCCGGACTTGGATGCCATTTTTTCTTTTACGGATATGGTGGCCGTTGGTGTGCTAACCAGACTAAACGAATTAAACATCAAGATTCCCGAACAGGTTTCTGTTATTGGATTTAGCAATTGGTTTTTGTCACAAGTCACCCATCCTGGCCTAACTACTATTGATCAATCGGGACATGATATTGGTCGTCATGCTTTTGAACTTCTTTTAGACGAATTAAATGGCAACGTCAAGGAATCGGAGAAAAAGACCGTAACCGTTCCAACACAATTAATTGTTAGAAAATCGACTCGACCAATAGTCTAGTTATGTTTTCTAGCATTTGCAAATTCTAATTGATAGACTGCAGGGGTTTTGTCCATGATTTTTTTAAAGGTTTTATTGAAATGTGTGAGGCTTTGAAAACCCGAATCAAAAGCAACTTCAAATATTTTTCGCTTAGAATTTAAGAGCAAGCTCGCAGCGTAATTAATTCTTAAGTCATTTATAAAATTTACGCAGGTTTTACCAGTATTGCGCTTAAAAAATCTACAGAAAGATGTTATATTCATATCCACGAGCTCTGCCAATTGACTCACAGAGATTTGCTCTCTATAATTCTTATATATAAAATCACATACCTTAGATATCTGAACTTCAGATTTATGATTATTTTCTAACGAGTAAAAAGGCGAGGCTAAATATTCCTTCTTTTCAGATGCTGCCATTTCATTAAGTAAGTTAAACAATGTGATCACTTTTTGGTAATCTGTAACAGCCTTATTAATTTTCAGAAGTCGTTTTTTAATCCTTTTGCTACCTTTAAAACTGATCCCTCTTTGAGCATCGCTCAACAGCTTTTTGATATGGGAAAATGCCTTACTATCAATGTTGAGCAAGGTTTCTATGTTAAATTGTACAACATAGACTTCCATGTTTGTATTTTGACTGTTGAAAGCGTCACTTGTCACCCATGTATGAGGAAGATTCGACCCTAATAACACCAAGTCATCTTTTACAAATTGATTAACACTATCCCCTATAATTCTTTGCCCTTCTCCAGATTTGACATAACAGATTTCAACTTCTGGGTGATAGTGCCAATGCACATCAAAACGATTTGCCATAACCCAAAAGTTGGCAAATGAACGAATCGGTGAATCGATAGACAATTTTTGATAAACAGGCTGCATATAGCTGTATTTTACCCCTAAATGTAACTATTAATTCATTTAACTGCAAAAATTGATTTACAGAAGGCTAAAATAGATGTATTGTTTAAAAACTAAAACCTCTAATTTTGAGTAATTTTCTTTAGACCTATGACTCATAAAACAGTTTTTATAGCGCTTATAACGATTTTGGTCTTTTCTTGTGGTGACCATTCTACGGGGATGCGTTTTTCGAGCTGGCAATCCAGTCCTACTGAAGAGCGGTTGGTTAGAGAAAGTTTAGATGCTTTTAGTAAGGTCCATGAGGATGTTATCTATAAATATCAGCCTATTCCTGGAAATTACACCGAAAAATTACAACTTATGTTAGGTACCGGTAAGTCACCCGATTTGTTTTGGCTTAAAGGTGACACCTCACCAGCCTACATGAGTTTCGATGTGCTTTATCCCTTAGATTCCTTGTTGGAAGCCACACCGAATTTCGATATAGATGATTTTTTCCCAATATTTAAAGATGCTTTTAAATATAATGACAGTTATTATGGCTTTGGTAAGGATTTTAACGCTTACGTATTATTCTACAATACCGAAATGCTTGAAGAAGCGGGTATTAGTGCCCCACCAAAAAATTGGGAAGAATTGCGTAGCTATGCCAAAATTCTGACGAAAGACAGAGATAACGATGGAAAAATTGATCAATATGGATTTGTCGTGGAAGCATCAATGGATATGGTTATGCCATTTGCCTTCCAAAATAAGGCGGAAATCTTATCTGATCAAAACGAGATTAAAATTGGAGAAGCACCTTTTATAGAGGCTGTAGAATTTTATACATCCTTATATAAGGATGGTATGGCCACAATCCCTTCAGATGTCGGTGCAGGTTGGAATGGAGATGTCTTTGGTCGTCAGCAAGTAGCCATGGCAATTTCTGGTTCTTGGATGATTCCCTATCTTAAAGAAAGTTATCCGGATCTAAAATACAATGTGACTGAGTTACCCCAAGGCAAAGTCAAAGGTACGGTGGCTTTTACCAACGCCTATGTGATGCCCAAGGATACCAAATATCTCAGTGACGCTTGGAAGATGTTTTCTTATTTAGCGGGTAAAGACGGCATGCGCCTATGGACCTCATCGGGCATTGCCTTACCGACTCGAAAGAGCGTTGCCTTAGAAAATGGCTTTTATCAAGATTCTATTTATAGCGTATTTCTTAATAGTGTTGCATACGCCAAACTCTATCAAATACCTATGCAAGAACGATGGTATGACGAAAGTCAAGCCGCAATGCAAGCCATTTTTTATAAAGGAGAAGCTCCAAAAGACGTACTCACCAAACTGGCAAAACGATTAGAAAAGTATAAACTAAAACCCTAAGATGAGATTTAAACATCCTAAATACGAACAACGCCTTTGGGCCTATACCTTTTTAGCATTTCCGCTATTATTGCTAAGCATTTTTGTGTTTTTCCCCATTGGTTTTGCCTTTGTTGTGAGTTTTTATGACTGGAATTTACTCATTCCTGACAAACCCTTTGTTGGCTTGGGAAATTACATTGAATTGTTTCAGGATGAAGTTTTTGTAAAAGCCATAAAGAATACTATTATTTATACCATAGGTGTTGTCCCTACACAAACTTTTTTATCGCTTTTCCTAGCCTTCATTATGAATCAAAAGCTAAGAGGGAGAGCCTTTTTTAGAACTGCATTTTATATTCCAGCGATTACCTCATCCGTAGTGACCTCAATTATCTTTGTTTGGATTTATTCAAAGCCCGGATTATTGAATTACTTGCTCAATGGTGCCGGTGTAGAATCCAACATCGACTGGTTAACGAATCCTTCAACCGTACTTCCCGCCATTATGATGCTTAATGTTTGGACGACATCAGGCTATTTTATGGTGTCTTTTCTAGCTGGATTACAAAATATTCCTGCAAGTCTATATGAAGCCGCCAAAATAGATGGCGCAAGTCAATGGAAACAATTTTGGAAAATTACAGTGCCCATGGTAAGACCAGTGACCTACTTCGTTGTTGTTATGAGTTTAATAGGCTGTTTTCAAGTATTCGATCAAATTTTTGTTATGAGCAGTGGCGGCCCTGACAATGCCTCCACAACGATGTCTTATTTTGTCTATCAAAACTCATTTAAATATTTCAGATTTGGTTTTGGTGCGGCATCCGCAGTGGTGCTGGCATTACTCATCTTTACAGTCACTGCCGTTCAGAAAAAATACTTTCCCCCTGATGCTTATTAAACCGCATAAACATATCGACGTTTTTTTTCTGATCGTTCTTTCGTTCGCATGCCAATCGGACAAGGATAAATCGAATAGGCTTCAATCCGAAGACAACGTGGCAGTAGCAAGCCAAGAACACTATAAGGAATTGCACAGACCACAATACCATTATACCTCTAAAGTTAACTGGTTCAACGATCCTAATGGCCTCATTTTTCATAAAGGCTCGTATCACATGTATTACCAGTACAATCCAAAGGGGACACAATGGGGAAATATGAGTTGGGGTCATGCGACCAGCAAAGACCTTATCCATTGGAAAGAACATGATGTGGCTATAAATATGACAGAACATATGATTTTTTCTGGCACGACAGCTATCGACACCAATAATGATTCCGGCCTGTGCAACTCTAAAGACTGTATGATTGCTGCTTATACCTCTTTTGAATATGAATTGGATGCGAACAACAATATCCAAAATATAGCGCAGCATCAAAGTTTAGCGGTCAGTCATGACGATGGCTATTCGTTTGAACATTATAAAGGTAATCCTGTATTGGACATAAGATCCAAAGAATTTAGAGACCCCAAAATCATTAAACACGGTGCCAACTGGATAATGCTAATAAGTCTGGCCGATCAGCATCAAATTGCATTCTATAAATCCAAAGATTTAAAGCATTGGACTGAAGTTTCACGATTTGGACCTCTAGGCGATACCAGTAGTGTTTGGGAATGCCCTGATCTCTTCCCTCTTAAAATTGGGGACAGCACAAAATGGGTATTAAGCGTATCGGCTGGTCACCCACAAGGCCATGGATTTTATGCTATGCAGTATTTTATTGGTGCGTTTGATGGTGAAACCTTTATTCCTGATCCGCTCAACTACCCAAGATACTTAGACTTCGGAAAGGATTTTTATGCTGGTATCACTTTTGCCCACACTAATACCGAAGACTATGTCACTATGATGGCATGGTTAGGCTGCCACGTTTATACCAAAGACACGCCTACCACCAACTGGAGGGGAGCCATGTCGCTACCAAGAGAACTTCGTTTAAAGTATATTGATGATGAGCTTCACTTGGTCGGAAACATTCCAAACAAGGCCATGAACCACCTCATTGATCAAACTTGGAACAAGGATGATGTCGTTGTAGAGGATCAATTTAAAATTCCATTAAACAGCAAGGCTTTTATTGCGGAGTTTGAAATCCCTAAAGGCATAGTTAAAGCAGGTATGGACGTTTTAGGCAATGGAGAACACCACACAAAAATTGGCTATGACCCTCATAGCAAGAGCGTGTTTATAGATAGATCTCATTCTGGAATCACAGATTTTAACGAGGCGTTTCCTAGTGTTGAAACTGCCCCAGTGCACGCCGAAAGCGATACGATTCGCTTCAAAATTTATGTGGACCACTCTGTAGTTGAAGTTTTTGTAAATGATGGTGAGACCATGATCACGGATCGCGTATTTCCAATTGACAATGCTAATGAGATTGTCTTATTCTCTGAAGGAAAGGCAACAGTATTCAAAAACATAGCCATTAAAACCCTTAAATCCATTTGGTAAATGAAAGCGATTAAACTTCAAAAAATAGTGTTCCTTGGGATTTTGGGTATTATGACGCTTATATACATTGGGCCCTTTCTATTTTCTTTGAGCATCTCCTTTAATGCCGACAAAAATGTCTTTGACTGGCCTATAGAGATCATTCCTTCGGATTTTACCCTAGACAATTACAAAAACGTATGGAAAGATTTACCTTTCGGGAAATGGTTATTTAATAGCGTCTTTATCACGACTATTCAGACCATATCAAACGTATTCTTTGCGGCTTTAGCCGGCTTTACCTTTGCGCGCTTAGAATTCCCAGGACGAAAACTCATTTTTACCTTACTATTAAGCAGTTTAATGATTCCCGGCATTATTCTATTGGTTCCGAAATTCATTGTATTGAATGAACTATCAATGATTAACAGTTACGGAGGTTTAATACTTCCTGGATTAGTCGGGGTTACTAATATTTTCTTGATGAAACAATTTTTTGAGACGATTCCAAAAGATTTGGAACAGGCCGCGCTAATCGATGGTTGTAGTTACTTTAGAATATTCTGGCAAATCTTTATTCCCATTTCAAAACCTGCGCTTGCAGCCGTAGCCATATATACATTTCAAGGATCTTGGAACGAATTTTTATGGCCTGTCATCGTCTCTTATACCGAAGACATGTATACCCTACCCTTAGGTATGGCAAGTTTAAGACACGAACTTTTAACGGATTGGCCATTGCTAATGGCAGGGACCATAATGATCTCTTTACCGACACTCGCAATATTCATCATATTCCAAAGATACTTTGTACAAGGTGTATCAAGCTCTGGACTAAAAGGTTAACACATGGCAAATATTAGTATAAAACATTTAAAGAAAGTATATCCTAAGGCGGAAACGGCCACGATAAAAGATGCCAATCTCGAAATAAAAGATAAAGAGTTCATTGTACTTGTGGGACCTTCAGGATGCGGTAAATCAACATTATTACGAATGGTCGCTGGCTTGGAAGACATTACGGAAGGGGACCTTGAAATTGATGGTCTCAGAGTGAATGAACTCTCCCCAAAAGATAGGGATATTGCCATGGTATTTCAAAATTATGCCTTGTACCCTCATATGACGGTTTTTGAGAATATGGCATTTGGACTTAAACTCAGAAAAGTCCCAAAAAATGAGATCAAGGAAAAAGTCGAAGAAGCCGCTAAAATACTAGACATTACCCATCTGTTAGACCGAAGACCAAAAGACATGTCTGGAGGTCAGCGTCAACGCGTCGCTATAGGGCGTTCCATCGTGAGGGACCCAAAGGTGTTCTTATTCGACGAACCACTTTCAAATCTCGATGCGGCACTTAGGGTCCAAATGCGGGCAGAAATCAAGAAATTACACCGCGATCTACAGGCTACAATTATATATGTCACCCATGACCAAATTGAAGCTATGACTATGGGAGATCGTATCGTGGTTCTCAAAGATGGGAATGTTATGCAGTTCGACACGCCTATGAATCTTTTCAATAACCCCGCAAACAAATTCGTGGCAAGCTTTATAGGTAGCCCTTCGATGAACTTTATTGATGGCAAAATAGTCATCGAAAAAGACACCCTATTCATTTCAGATGATTTAAAATTCTCTATACCAAAAGATATTGAACCAGATATGCGCGCTTTTGAAGGAAAAGATATCACTTTTGGCTTTAGACCTGAGTATATCTATGATAAAGCCATTGAAAAAAACAAAAGACTATCCGATAATATGAGCATTGCAGTAGAAACTGTAGAGCCGATAGGAAGCGAAAGTTTTGTATATTTCAGATTCAAAGGCAATCCTAAACAACGCTATTGTTTTAGAAGTAATTCTGACCATGTCTACCAAGTAGGAGATACCTTCAATATTGGTGTTGATATAGATCGAATGCGGTTTTTTGACACCCATTCAGGATTACGTCTACTTTAAATTAATTTTTTAAAGCACACCAACTATGAAAACCTTCAATTATTTTTTATTAATCTTTATGAGTTTAGCACAAACTATTTCGGCTCAAAATGATGGTTGGCACATTTCAACAAATCAAAGCACAAATTATACAGGAATTGTCGTGGCTAATGGCCACTTGGGGATATTACCTTCAGAAAAAGTACTTAAAACGGAGCAAATTATTCTCAACAATGTCTATGATAAAGAGTCACCGCTTGGTGTAAGTCGCATTTTAAAGGGGATCAACTTCCAAAATATGAAAATCACCATTGATGGTGAGACCGTAACCGATGACAACATATCCAATTGGGAGCAAACCCTCAATATGAAAGAGGCCGCGTTTACAACACGCTTTGACTTCAAGGACAAGGCCTCTATTGAATACACGATGTATGCCTTACGAAATGTGGCCTATTCCGGTTATTTGGATATAAAAATTACTGCAAAAAAAGATATGGTCATGAAGGCCACTGCATCTATTGAAACCCCTGAAGAATACCAAGATCCATTGAGTACGTTTAGAGTGCTTCGCGATTTAGAAACTACCATGCCCATATTGCAAACCGTTGCCAAAAGCAGGCTGGGCAGACACCTTGTTGCCGCATCGGGAACATTTATTTGGCACGATATCAATAGTACTAGAGAACACCAGCGTCCAGAGTTAGTGCATCATAAAATCTCTGAATACAATAATCAGTTATCATTTGAAAAAGACGTCAAAAAAGGTGAGGATTTGGCCTTTGCATGGACCGCTGCACAAGCGACAACCCAAGATTTTCATGACCCACAAAGTGAGTCCGAGCGTTTTGTGATTTTTAATCTTTTAACACCACGCAATGATTTATTAAGACAACATAAAGCCCTTTGGGACAATTTATGGCAAGGTGATATTATCATTGAAGGCGACTTACAGTCGCAGCAAGATGTACGTTTGGCCCTATATCACCTGTATGCTTTTGGCCGTGGAGACAACAATCTGAGTATCGCACCTATGGGATTGTCTTCACAAAACTATAACGGTCATATTTTTTGGGATACCGAACTTTGGATGTTTCCCCCGTTATTATTACTCAATCAAGATATTGCACGATCCTTGGTCAATTACCGTTCGGATAGACTGGATAAGGCTAAACAAAAAGCCATAAACTTTGGATATAAAGGGGCTATGTTTCCCTGGGAAAGCGATGACACAGGCGAAGAATCCACTCCTGCCTGGGCACTGACAGGTACTTTTGAACATCATATTACCGCTGATGTTGGTATAGCCTTCTGGAATTATTACCGTGTTACCAAAGACAAACAATGGCTAAAAGAGCGGGGATTCCCCATGCTGAAGGCAGTCGCGGATTACTGGGTAAGTCGCGTCACAAAAAATGATGATGGGAGTTACAGCATTAAAAATGTTGTTGGCGCCAATGAATTTGCCCCTAATGTTGATGATAATGCGTTTACCAATGGTGCCGCTATAACAGCACTGCAATTTGCTAACTTGGCCGCTAAAACATTAGGTGAAGCCGAAAACGACTCATGGAAAAGCGTTGCTGAAAATATAAAGCTCTATCGTTTTCCCGACGGCACGACTATGGAGCACAGTAAGTATAATGGCGATATTATAAAACAAGCCGATGTCAACTTGTTATCGTTCCCTCTAAATATCATTAATGACCGTACAACCATTCTTAAAGACCTAAAATACTACGAACCAAAACTGGCCAAAGAAGGTCCGGCGATGGGAAAATCAGCTTTTGCGGTTATTTATGCACGCTTGGGTGATGCAGAAAATGCCTTTAGACTGTTTAAAGACTCTTATGAACCTAATAAAAGACCTCCTTTCGGAGCATTATCCGAAACGGCAACTGCAGACTTACCCTATTTTGCCACAGGTGCCGGTGGCATGTTACAAACGGTATTATTTGGGTTTGGAGGCTTGCATCTTACCGAAAATGGCATTGAACAAAAGAATCCTATTCTTCCAAAGCAATGGAAGTCCTTAACCATAACAGGTGTTGGTAAAGACAAAAGAACTTACACAGTGAAGTAGATTATGAACAAACGGATTGTCTGTTTTGGAGAAGTCCTTTTCGATGTATTTCCTACGCATCGTAGTATTGGCGGAGCACCTCTCAATGTGAGCTTTAGGCTTCAATCTTTAGGAAATTCGGTGGATCTCATAAGTAGAATTGGAGATGATTACTTAGGGACTGAAATCTTGCAATTTATAAGACAACACCATCTCGCTTCCAAAAACATCCAGATCGACACCATACATGACACCAGCGAGGTAAAAGTCACGTTAGACGATTTAGGGAATGCGTCGTATGACATTGTCAAACCCTGCGCTTGGGATTTTATCGAAGTCAATACCACGGCCCTTGAAGCTGTTAAAGCATCAGAGGCGTTTATATTTGGAAGTCTATCCTGTAGATCCCAAGCTTCTAAATCCTCATTGCTCCAGCTTCTTCCAGAAGCCAGCTATAAAATTTTTGATGTGAATTTAAGAGCACCGCATTATCAGTTTGATGTTGTTGAAGACCTTATGCGGCAATCAGATTTTACAAAGTTTAATGATGAGGAACTACTGCTTATTTGCGAAAATTTGGGTCAAAAGAACTTAGTATTGACAGATGCTATCTCCTATATTGCGGAAGCTACATCCACAGATACAATTTGTGTAACACGCGGGGCCAATGGCGCATTACTGTATAAGAACGGTAGCTTTTATGAGCATGAGGGCTATAAGGTACATGTAGCAGATACCGTTGGTGCTGGAGATTCCTTTCTTGCGGGTATAATCGACCAACTATTAAAAGGTAAAACAGCTTCGAAAGCCCTCGATTTTGCCTGTAAAATTGGAAGCTTAGTGGCCAGCAAAAAAGGAGCCAATCCCATGATCAACTTTTAGAAGTGATGCTATCATTTTAAGACTTAAGCATCAACCTGTCTTACAAGACCATAAAATTATTAATAAAAAAACCTCCTTAATTACTTAAGGAGGTTATAACACAATACCATAGACTAGAACCTTACCCCTTTAATTGTCTATTAGTCTCGTGTTTTCTGCTATCAATCATATAGTCTTTGGGGTTTATCTCGGTCATCCAAAAGGTATGATCGGGGATTTCGTTATTAATCTAGCTTCATAAAATGGGACCATACCTTTTTGGATTAACCAGTATCTTAATCAAATGGGTTCCCCCCGGGGTCGGGAGGTGATGAAGATTGCGCCTGCATCGGTGATAGGACCACAAAGGTTCCTAAGGCCGTTAGGGCCGCATATCTTCCCATTTTTCCGAGTGCTGCTTTGCGTGTCATCGCTTTGTTATCGTCTCTTGCCATATATCTCTTTAATCTATGATTAGCTTTTTAATGTACTGCCCTTGAACATTGTGCAATCGCACCATATAAACCCCAGCGGACAAGCCTGCTGTGCTTATCGCATTGTTATGGCTCCTTGGCTCAAATGTCTTGGTCAAAACCAACCTTCCGTTCATATCATACAAGGTGGCCTTGGTCTGCTCATGTATCTCACCCCTGATGACCACTGTGTCGTCCAATGTAAATACCTGAAGAGTGCTCAAGTCATTTTCCGGTAGGCCGAGCGCTTGCTGTGAAAAGTTGATGTAAAAACGTCCCGTTCCATTAAGATCTTCAATCGGCGTTATCGTAAAGTCCATCGTGTTTAGGTGGGTTGATGTGTTCTCCTGGCTGTCCAGTAGGTACACCTCCGTACCATCAGGCAAATCCGCTTCCGATAGGCTGAGCGTCAACTGCTCACCCATGTTCGCATGGATCCCCAAGGGTACTGTACCATTCGACAGTATATCCATGGGCAGGGCCTGGATCGCAAAATCAATGCCCTGATCGTTATCCACCAAATGCGAGTACAATGACAAGCTATGGTCCCCAGGACCAAAGACCTCGGCATCATAGCCAGGATCCAGCCCTAATGAAATATTGTCACCAAAATAGAAGTCCGCCGTACGGCTATCAGAGGTAGATTGAAGCTTTAGCTCCATATACTTTAAGCCATTGTTTGCAGTCCTTCCCGCTATAAAATCGTCCGTCGTCCCCGCGGTACGCATCACAGGGGTAAAGCGTATGTTACCCGCAGCCTCGGCAAGGATAAAGAAGCCCTGTCCTGGCGCGATGGCTGTCGTACCATCAGTGGTGGCTAGGTTATAAATTGTCCAACCGTCAGTGGCACTGCCGTCATAGCCGTAGATACCGACTGCGTTCTCGTTGATCAATCCCGCATTGAGCGCTTCGTTCAAAAAGTCCTGTACCCTTAAATAGCTCGGGTACGGATTTCCTATAAGATGCCAAGGATTTGTTGCCGTATTGTCAACGGCCACATCTATATTGCCGTTCTGTGCAGCACCTGTAAAACTGAAGGTGCCATTGTCGGTTGAGCCGGTCCGATAACCGACACCAGCAGTTAATATATTGGCATCATTAAAGCTGCTGTAATTTTCATAAACCCCGGAAGTATTGTTAAAGGGCCCAAAAAGAAATGCGGGATTGCCGGCTATGTTTCCCGATAGTATATTAGCGTTGGCCGCCCTAAAGGCCCCAAAGGTCTGCCCCGGTAAAGGTGGACTGATAAGGTCATTGCCACCCGTAGCTTGGCCGCCCGTGGCCGCACTGTTCACGTGGCGTTGGTAGGTGATGGTCCCCGTTACCGTACCATTAAGAATTAGGCTCGAATAAGCGGTTGATGTCGAAGCCAAGACCATACCCGAGGCTGTGGTTAGGGTGATCCCATTGTTAATGGTGAGCCCAGCACCCGCAGCAACACTAATATCGTCACAATTGGTATCGGTCGATATGGTCGCATTGCCCGCAACGATATTGATATCGTCCGAAGCCGTGGCCACCCCATTAGGGTCTGAGGGTGACCAACCGTTGTTGTAGCTGTAGGTCGTCGACATGGCAAAGCTCACCGCAGGGGTACTGCCCAGAACATTGAACTCGTTATTGAAGCTCACAGTACTATCGTCGACAACATCTACTTGGAAGAACGTATCAAGTGCAACGCCAAGTCCATTTGCTAGGGTGGAGTTATTGTCCAGAATCCTGATCTCTCCCGAGGTCGGGGCGCCATTGACCGTTAGGGTCACCAAGGGAATAACCGCACCATTGGCATGGGCACTGATCGTCCTACCTTGGGTATCCGTGGTGATCAGGTACAGTTCCTTATCGGCCATCGTCGGGTCAATACCTACTACAAACGGGGTATCCCCTGGTATGAGGTTTATGTTTTCTGTTGTCCCCGTAGGAAGGACCGTATCAACAGTGATGGTTATCCCATCGGGGACGACTAGCGTAAAGCCATAGGACTGGGTAATAGGCGCAAAGCCCCCCGAGTCGAACTGTGCCACGGCAGAAACGGTAAAATTGTAGGTACTGTTCTGCACCAGATCGAAGTTGTAGTTCTGGGCAAAACCTAAATGACCCAGTAGCAGTATAAACAGCATATAAGGTCTTGATTGTTGTTTAATTTTCATTCTTAAGCGTTGTTTTAAGTCGTTGTCTAAAAGGCTAGTATATGTTTGTTCTAGAGCGTCAGGATATATAAGGTGCTAGTCCAGTCTTCGGTCCTTTGGCTTTCATCCATCGGACCGAACGTTACCGGTCCCGATAGCTATCGGGACTATCAATCATTCCTTTACGAGTTTTTTGATCGTATTTCCTTTATCCGTTTGTATGATCACCAGATAGGTGGCCGATTCCAATTGGCTTACATCGATCGCACCCAAAGGCCTATCCACCTTTATCACGCGTTTGCCGTTGAGCTCAAAAATCTCTACGGTCTCTATCATCAGTCCCTTTGACCTGATGTTAATCTCTTGGTCTGCAGGATTGGGGTACAGCACTAAACTATTGGGGCCAATCTCGGCATCATCGATGGACAGGGTACCGAAGTTGATGGCTGCCGTACTGCCCAACATATTGTACTCGTTGGTAAAGTTGACCGTGCTATCATCGGTAATATCTATCTGAAAGAAGGCATCAAGCGACCCATTTATGGCTGGTGCACTGGCCAGCGTGGAACTGTTGGAAAGCAATCGGATCTCCCCACTGGTAGGATTACCGTTTACCGTAAGGGTTACCAAGGGGATCACCGCAGCATTGGCATGGGCACTTATTGTCCTACCAGCAGTATCCGTGGTAACTAAGAAGAGATCCTTATCCGACATGGACGGATCAATACCGGCAACGTTAGACCCAGGTATTGGGGTTACTGTTTCTGATGTCCCGGAGGGAAGTACTTCATTGAGAGTTATGGTTACGCCATCGGGAACCACCAGTACAAAGCCATAGGACTGCGTAACGGGCGCAAAACCCCCTGAGTCGAAAAGGGACTCCGCAGCAATGGTATAGCTGTAGTTACCATTGTCCACTAAGGTAAAGTTGTAGTTCTGTGCGCCTAGGCTACAAGATAGAATGACGAGCAGCACAGACATAAATCGGTTAAGAGTAGTTGTTTTCATTGTAAAAAAAGGTTTAAGGTTATTGTTTATATGTAATTTGATATTCATTTCTGTTAATGTTTGGAGTGTTCAAACTGGTTTCGAAGTTGCATCGCCTTGCTTAGGGTACTTGGTAACTGCGCATTGACCGGCCAAGTACTCAGATTCAGGAAATTGCTAGGGTTGCCCAGCACGTTCTGCAGGATAAACGGTGGTTCGGCATTGCCACCAGCATATTGGATGTCACCGTTCATGTCGATGTCCCCATTAGAATAACCGTTAGATACATAGGTGGGCAGGTTAAGGATGTTACCGCTATCGTTAAGGACCTCAGAAAGGATACGCGAGGTATCCTGCAAGCCTCCGACATATAATATGATATCATCACCGTTCACATCACCTACCCACATGGCAAAACTGCCATTGGGCAGCCCCAAGGTGGTCTGTGCATTGCTGCCAAAGGTCGTCGTACTGCCATTACTAAAGTCCACAACAGTAGTGGTCGTACCATTTAAGCTTATGGCACTGTTACTCATGATCCCTAAGTGATTGCGGTGTTTAATGGCGATATAGTAATTTCCTGGGGGCTGGTTCAATAATAATGCTGAAGTACCGTCTAAACCGACGACATCCCCATCACGCTGTAATAGTGCCGATTTTGCTTCAATTATGGTGGTATTGGTCGTCGCATCGCGAAGCTCTACCCAAACCCAGTCCACAATAGCATTTGCTCCAGTAACGTTAAGTACCGAGCTATTAATGGACGTATTATCCGTATAAGGAGTATTTAGTGGAATATAATTACCAACCCTTAAGTCATCACGCATTAAGCCGTCGGTCGCAATAGTAGAATTTATGGTACTGCCCTGTAGATAGACCTTGGGTGACACTAGGACGGTACAGTTCCCCAAGGGATCATTAACAGTAACCGTAAAGGAACAAGCACTTTGGTTGCCACTCACATCGGTGGCCATAAAGGTATTGGTGGTCGTTCCCACAGGAAAGGCACTGCCACTGGCCAGGCCTGCTGTTTGTTGTAGGGTACCACTGGTCGTGAGTATGTTGGAAATAAAGCTCATGGCAATGGTTTCCATGGCAGTGTTGTCCACCAAACCACTATTATCGGAAGCAAATAACAGGTAATACAATCTGTTGGTTCCAGAAAGTCCTGTTACCTGATGTTGATCACTGTTAGTATCCGTTGAAAAATTCTGTGTGGCATTGGTATTCTCAGGAATAATGATCAAATGGTTCACCGAAGGATCCCTTTCAAAAAATGGAGGTTCCACTTTATCCCTAACGCGCTTTACAAAAAGATGATAGCTATTTCCGTTTACGGAAATTAGAGAGCTAAAACCATTAGCAAGTCCCTCACTATTGGCACCGAGATCCCCGGTAATATCAAAACTGTTCACATTGTCCAAATCCGCAGCTAATAGCCACATATCCTCAACTTTACGTGTCACATAGGCACCATTAGAACCGAAGGCTGTCGAGGCTGTAATGACGTTATCCGAATAGTTAATAGGACCAGCATTGAGATTAGTTCCTATACGGTTGCCTCCATCGTACATGTCTAAACCTCCGGCGATATCTGAAAGTATACCTCCATCAGCAATAGCATTGCCATTAACGCCATTCGTCCCATCCATATTAAAATTGAAGGCATTGGGAATAAGGCTGGTTAGCTGTTGATTTTGCTTATTAAAATTGTCGAGTACATTTTGTAGGGTATTGGTAAAGGGCGTACAATTATCCGTCACCGTTGGCAGGCTATAGTTGACAACGGCAGTACAAAGGCCACTATCTACATCTACTGTAATATTAGCAGGGCAAGATATGTTGGGGGTTTCTGACTCTGTAACCGTAACCGTCTGTACACATGTATCACCGAAACCTCTAAGGTCTGTGAAGGTCCAGGTTACTGGAGTAGTACCTAAAGGGTATATTCCAGAGGCGTCGGACGTCCCTGTATGATTATTTGTAAGGATGACATCCCCTAAAGAAATAGCATCAATCTGAAAGAAATTGGAATTTTTATCGCATACGTCTTTATCAACGGATGCATTGGCAGGAAGGGTAAATGTCAAATCAGAGCCATAGGTAGAAATCCAGGAGTTCCAAGTAGCCATGGGTACCGTTACTAAACGTTCCGTCACAGTACAACTCGCAGAACTTATATAATCCAGTAATTCTATATTGTCGGGCCCTAAAAGCCTAAAGTCTTCCAAAGTCTGCCCGTCATTATGATCACCACTAAATGTAACCCTAAGTACAACATCGTTTGTAGCTGTTAGTAAATTAGGGAGAACCGCCGGTGTATCAACTAATGTACGGGACCTATCACTCACAACAAAATTATAGGGCACCTTAAACGTCGTAGGTATTAATGATGCCCCACAGGATGCATTTACCAATGTAGGTGCAGAGACATTGACATTGGCATTGCAAGCATTGGTATCCGCACTGACAACAATATCTGATGAGCAACTGAATGTTGTAGTTCCAGTAATAGTTACCGTAAGCGCACAGGTATTAGTATTTCCTGAGGTATCTCGGCTATAAAACGTATTTGTAGTCGTGTTGCTAAAGACAGCCCCAGAAGGAAGTCCTGTTACTTGGATAGGACGTCCGCTACTGTAGTCATGAAATTCAATGACAGTAAATGCTTGTTCGGTATTAAGCTCATCGAACCAAAAGCCATCTAAAAACACCACATAATCATGGGCACCAGACGCATTACTTGGATGAGCCACTGCCCAATTTTCAAAATTATTAGGCTGTCCACTTTGCCAAACAAAGGTCCCTTCAGTTTGTATATCATTATAACCAATAAAGACTCTGGTGGTGTTATTGATTAATGCGCGCAGTTGATCATTCTCTGCTAAGGAATTAATGGTGACCAAATCATAATCATTTGCTGTTGCCATGGCAAAAGCTTCTGGACCCGTCATAGCTGTATCTGATATAAAATAGGTGCTATCCCCAAAGGTTCCCAGCAGATTAAATCCTGAGACTGATGTAGGCACAATTGGAAAACCACAGTTATCTGCCGTAGTGGGGCTTGTATAATTGACGACCTGTGGACAGCTTAGCGTCATATTCTCAGGACAGGTCATTGTAGGTGCTTCAGTTTCCGTAGACGTCACAATAACACGTTGTAAGCAGGACACGCTATTACCTCCTGCAAGGTCGGTTGCTGTCCAAGTCACTAGGGTTGTACCAACGGGATAGGTTCCAGAAGCATCCGCGGTGTTTGTAAAGTCATTGGATAGCAGATAAGAACAAGGGTATGTAATGCTCGGTGCAGGCACCGTGACACTTGTGTTGCAAGCATTAGCAGCACTCACAGAGACGTCAGAGGCACAGCTCATTACAAGAGCAGCAGTATCGTCTACAGTGATGTCAAACGAACAGTTATAGGTATTACCAAATACATCTTCAGCAAAAAAGCTGTTGGTGGTCGTTGTCCCAATAACAGAACCCGACGGGAGTCCCGACACTTGAATAGGTTGGCCAATGCTGTAATCATGGAATTCAAGAAGCACTCGATAAGTTGTACTGAAAAAATCGGTATACCAAAGTCCAGAAGTAAAACTGACATAGTCAAGACGAGATGCAAAAAATGATGAAGGTTGCCCAGGTGCCCAACTCTCAAAAGAATGAGGTTGCCCACTCTGCCATGCAAATGTTCCTTCGGTTTGAACATCATTATAACCAATGAATACAGTGGTAGAACCAAGTAATGACGCTAGCTGTTGATTTTCAGCTAAAGAATTGATGGTCACCAAATCGTAGTTGTTGGTTTGCGCCATGGCAAAGGCCGCCGAACCTTGCATTGGGGTATTGGATATAAAATAGGTACTGTTGCCAAAGGTCCCCAATACCGTGAACCCAGGTACCGAAGTGGGCACAACTGGAAAATTGCAAACGCCAGAGATGGTTGGGTTGGCATAATTGACCGTTTGGGGGCAGGCTACAGTAATATCGGATGGGCAATTTATGGCTGGAGCTGATGCTGTTACTGTGATTTGTTGTGTACATTGACCGCTATTGCCCGAGGCATCTGTAGCCGTCCACGTAATGGTCGTCACTCCTGTAGGGTAAGTACCTGACGCATTCGCGGTATTATTAAAATCGTTGGTAATAGTGACATTAGAACAGTTATCCGAAGTTGTTGGTGCAGGCACAGTTACCATTGCTGTGCACAGGCCCGAATCCACGTTCGTATTAATATCGGCCGAACAGCTTATGGTAGGAGGTTCGATATCATTGACCGTAATATTTTGGGTACAGGTATTTTCATTTCCAGCAGCATCTCTAACAGTCCATATGACCACAGTGGTCCCTGAGGGGTAGGTGCCTGAAGCATCGGCGGTATTATTAAAATCATTGGTGATTGTGGCATTAGGGCAATTGTCTGAAAAAGTTGGTGCGGGTACTGTTACCCTCGCATCTGTACAGGTTATTGCATCTACGTTTACAGCGATATCATCTGGACAGGTAATTGATGGTAACTCCTGATCATTTACAATCACTTCTTGCGTGCAGGATGTTGTATTTCCCGAAGCATCTGTGGCTGTCCATCTCACCATCGTTGAACCTACTGGATAAGATCCTGAAGCATCCGAAGTGTCATTAAAGTCATTTGTAATGGTCACATTCGGACAATTGTCTGAAAACGTAGGTGCAGGTACGGTCACCGTAGCACTGCATATCCCTGAGTCTGTATTGACATTGATATCGGCTGAACAGCTGATGGTAGGGCTTTCAGTATCATTGACCGTAATGGTTTGAGAACAGGTATTTATATTTCCTGCAAGATCTTTACTAAAAAAGGTATTTGTAGTGGTACTAGAAACAAGAGATCCCGAAGGTAATCCAGTAACTTGGATAGGACCTGCGCTGTAATCATGAACTTCATATACAATTCGAGCAAGGCTATTCCCAGTAATATCAAACCACTCCCCATTAAAAGCTAAGACATAATCCTCATCGATCACACCACCGCTTGGATCGCCAGGTTCCCAACTTTCATAAGTAGCAGCTTGTCCACTTTGCCACACAAAGGTCCCTTCGGTATTAATATCATTATAACCAAGAAGTAAGGGTGTAGTAATGCCTAAATTAGCAGCTTGTTGGCTTAGGAACACATTCTCCTCTGATGAGTTGATAGTTACTAAATCATAAGCACTCGCTTCACCAGTAGTAAAGGCAAGCGATGTTTGCAAGTCTCTCGTATCCACAAAGTAGGTGCTGTTTCCAAAAGTGCCTAGCAATATCGTATTTGGAATGGCATTAGGCACTGCTAGAAAGCCACAATTATCTGAAGTTGTTGGGGCGCTATAATTCACGACTTGTGGACAACTAATCGTTACAGCTGCAGGACAAGATATAGTTGGCGATTCCGTATCATTTACGGTAATCGTTTGGGTACAGGTATTTTCATTTCCAGTGGCATCTCTAACGGTCCATATAACCGTAGTAGTCCCTTCTGAATAGATGCCAGAAGCATCCACAGTGTTATTAAAATCATTCGTGATGGTTGCATTCGGGCAATTGTCTGAAAAGGTCGGTGCGGGTACCGTGATCATTGCCGTACACAAGCCCGAATCCACATCGGTACTAATATCCGATGCACAAGTTATGGTGGGGGCCTCAGCATCATTAACTGTAATCGTTTGGGTACAGGTATTTTCATTACCAGCTGCATCTCTAACGGTCCATACCACTGAGGTGGCTCCTACGGGATAGCTACCAGAGGCATCTGACGTGTTATTAAAATCATTGGTGATGGTTGTATTCGGGCAATTGTCTGAAAAGCTCGGTGCGGGTACCGTGATCGTAGCCGTGCACAAGCCTGAATCCACATTGGTACTAATATCAGGCGTACAAGTTATAGTGGGGACCTCAGCATCATTTACCGTAATCGTTTGGATACAGGTATTTTCATTGCCAGCTGCATCTGTTGCGGTCCATGTCACTATAGTAGATCCTAATGGATAGGTGCCTGAAGCATCCGATGTGTTGTTAAAATCATTCGTGATGGTCGCACTCAGGCAGTTATCTGAAAAGACGGGTTGTGGTATGCTTATGGTTGCACTGCATTGTCCTGGATCTTTATCCACAATTCTATCCGCTGGACAGGTTATACTCGGAGCTTCTGTATCATTAACCGTTATACTTTGGGTACAGGTATTGCTATTACCCATAATATCTTTACTAAAAAAAGTATTTGTAACCGTTGTGCCTGCGTCTATAAATGAACCTGATGGAAGCCCTGTCACCTGAATGGGTTGCCCCCCACTATAATCATGAAATTCAATGACCGTTTGAAATAAAGCAGTCCCTGAAAAATCTATCCAATTTCCATTAAGAAAGAATACATAATCATTTGGACCCATACCATACGAAAGCTCTAGAAAACTCGGTTGTCCACTCTGCCAAACAAACGAACCGTCGGTTTGTAAATCATTTAAACCAATATATATTGGAGTGGATCCAAGTAAAGCCATTAGCTGTAGATTTTCTTCTAAAGAATTAATAGTCACCAAATCATAATTATTGGCTTGGGCCATGGCAAAAGTTTGTGGACCGGTCATGGCGACATTCGAAAGAAAATAGGTACTGTTACCAAAAGTCCCTAATAAGGTAAAACCAAGCACAGATGAAGGCACAACAGGGAAACCGATAGTACTAGACGTTGTGGGACTATTATAAGTGACGGACTGGGGACAACTCACCGTAATATCAGATGGGCAAGTAATCGATGGCATCGGCATAGCTTTAGCAATGCTAGACATTGGTTTAGTGAGTTTTGAATCGAAATTCGAGAAACCAATGGTTTCTGCTGTTTCATTATCAAAAGAACGATGACTTAAGTCGCCGTTGGCTTCTGGTGCATAGTTGAATGCACTGCATAGCACGACAAGCACAGCCATGATGCCTTTTAAATTTAGCGCCTTTAGAAATGACTTTACGATATGATTACCATTTAATTTCATGGAGGTTACTTAGTATTTAGAGCGTTCAAACTGGTTTCTAAGCTGCATAGCTCTATCGTTATTATTTGGCAACTCCGCATTGATAGGCCAGGTGCTGAGATTTAAGAAATTACCGGGATCATCAAACACATTCTGTAGGATAAAGGGTAATTCTGAATTTACACCGGCATACTGAATATTGCCATCCATATTCACATCACGATTAGAATAGCCCGCAGCCACAAAGGTGGGTAGGTTCAAAAAGTTGCCATTATCGTTGAGTACCTCAGACAAAATACCTGGGGTATCTTGTATACCACCAACATATTGAACGACTTCATCCCCATTGGTATCCCCGACCCACATGGCGAAGGTGCCATTAGGTAATCCTAAAGTAGTCTGTGCATTGGAACCAAAGGTGGCTCTACTACCATTGCTAAAATCGACAATAGTGGTCGTGCTGCCCAAGGTAATCGGACTACTGCTCATGATCCCCAAATGGTTGCGGTGTTTAATCACCACATAATAGTTCCCTGCGAGTTGACTGAACATTAATGGTGATGTCCCGTCCAAGGCTACTACATCGCCATCACGTTGCAAGAGTGCCGACTTAGCATCTATGATGGTCGTATTGGTCGTTGCGTCTCGGAGCTCTACCCAAATCCAATCCACAATAGCATCTGCACCAGTAACATTAAGTACAGAACTGCTAATCGACGTATTATCTGAGTATGGTGTGTTTAATGGAATATAATTGCCTGTCCTTAGGTCATCACGCATAAGCCCATCAGAAGCGACCGTAGAATTGAGCGTACTGCCTTGCAGGTATACTTTTGGGGAGACAAGTACATTACAATTCCCAGAAGGATCACTTATGGTGACAGTAAAGGAACAGGTACTTGTATTGCCACTTTTGTCAGTAGCAACAAAGGTATTGGTGGTGGTTCCCACGGGGAATGCACTACCACTAACTAAGCCTTCGGTTTGTTGAAGGGTCCCAGGAACGGCTAATATCGTATTGATAAAGCTCGTAGCGATAGTTTCCATGGACATGTTATCTACAAGCCCGCTATTTTCAGAACCAAAGAGCAGGTAATACATTCTATTGGTGCCAGCCAGACCTGTTACTTGATGCTGATCATCGAAGGTGTCTGGCGAAAAGTTCTGGCTTGCATTGTTATTTTCTGGGATAATAATGAGATGATTAATTGAAGGAATTGAAAACCCAAAAACTGAATTGGTTGGATCATCAAGCACACGCTTAACAAAGATGCTGTAGTTAGCATTACTTACTGTTATGGTAGAGCTAAAACCATCAACGGTACCTATACCTGAAAACGCTCCTAGAAATCCGGTGATATCGAATGTATTGACATTATCCAGATCTGCAGCCAGAAGCCATAAATTCTCTACTTTTCGAGTAAAAAAGCGTCCATTAGCTCCAAAGGCAGCCGAGGCTATTACCGTGTTATCAGAATAGTTAATAGGACCTGCATTCAAATCTGTACCTATTCGGTTACTGATATAAAACATACCATTACCTCCGTCTGAAATATAGGTTCCGTTAACACCACCCGGACCATCCATTACAAAATCGGCAACGTTAGGTATTTGATTAGTGACTTGTTGACTACTTACGTTTAGGTTATTGAGTACATTCTCTAAAGAATTTGTAAAAAAAGAACAGTTATCCGTAGCCGTTGGCATCACATAATTGACAGTGGCACTACAAAGCCCACTATCAACATCTACCGCAATATCACTTGGGCATGTGATGTTGGGTACCTGAGTATCATTAACCGTCACTAATTGCGTACAGGTACCGATATTGCCTGTTAAATCAGCAATAGACCAAGTTATGGTTGTAGTCCCTACAGGGTATATCCCTGAGGCATCTGCGGTATTATTAAAGTCGTTGGTTGGTGTAAATACGTTACCGAGAGTCATCACTTCAAGCCTATAGAAATCCGTTGGCTGATTTACCAAAGGTTGAAGTGGCCTTACATTAATTGCCGCCAACAAGGTAAATGTGAGATCTGCCCCATAAGTTGAGATCCATGAATTCCAGGTGTTCTGAGGAATTACAATATTTCTCTGAGTAAGTGTGCCTTGAGGAAGTACCCCTGGAGCATCAAGTAATACCACATCATCGGGGCCGGTAAGTATAAAGTTCTCGGCTGAACTACGATGCTCTCCACTAAAAGAGACCCTTATCGCAACATCTTTTGCGGCCGTTGACATATTAGTTAATGTAGCTGGCGTATTGGTTAAACTATTACCAATACCACCAAAATTGTACGGGATGTTAGAGGTTGAGGGAATAAGTGTTGCACCGCAATCATCTGAAAATGTCGGTTGGGGAATCGTAACATTGGCTTCACAGGCATTAGCATCTGCATTTATAGATATATCATTGGAGCAGATGATTTGAGGGGCACTCGTATCATTTATAGACACCGTAAAAGAACAGGTGTTGGTATTACCAATTAAATCCTTACTAAAAAACGTATTTACCGTACTACCTTCCGTGAATAAAGCTCCTGAGGGTAAACCGGCGACTTGAATAGGGCGCCCATTAGAGTAATCATGGAATTCGATCAACACAGGAAACTGTATGGTCGCAATTGTATCATACCATATTCCATAAGCAAACAAGGTATAATCTCTATCATCACCAAATGGGTCCCCTAATTCCCAGTTTTCATAATTGTTGGGTTGTTGGCTTTGCCATTCAAAATTGCCTTCTGAAGTCAGGTCATTATATCCAATTAGCACTTGAGAAGATAGTGTTTGCTCTAAGTATAAGTTCTCTTCAGCCGAGTTGATGGTTGCCAAATCATAGTTGTTAGCTTCGGCCATGGCAAATGCTGCTGGTCCGGTCATAGGAGCATTCGATATAAAGTAGGTGCTATCGCCAAAAGTGCCTACCAAGGTAAATCCGGGAACGGACATAGGTACCGGTAAAAAGGCACAATCGAATGTGGCTGGTAGTGCATAATTTACCTCTTGCGGACAAGATTGGTTAATATCCGAAGGACAGAAAATAGATGGTAGTGTCGACTCTGTAACCGTTATGGTTTGCGTACAAGTGATGCTATTGTTTGAAGGATCTATAGCAGTCCAGATCACGAGTGTTTTCCCAATGGGATATGTCCCTGAGGCATCTTCAGTACCTGTAAAATCATTGGTTATAGTGTAAGGCGGATTATCTGATGAGGGATTAGGAATAGGAACCGTGACCATAGCATTACACATACCGGGATCGACATTGACCGTAATGTCTTGTGGACAGGTTATGGTTGGCGTTAAGGCCTCATTGACCGTAATAGTCTGTGTACAGCTCGCACTATTCCCTGCAGCATCTGTGGCTGTCCATGTTACCACTGTTGTCCCCAAAGGATACGTACCGGATGCGTCGCTAGTATTATTGTAATCGTTGGCTAAAGCTATATTGCCAAAGTCTGGAGCGCTAATCTGGAAGAAATTCGTATTTGGTAAGAACGAACATTGACTCTCTCCTACGTCGGAGTTACGAAACACATAAAATGTAAGTTCGGTTCCAAAAGTGTCAATCCAAGAATTCCAAGTCGCTACAGGAATTACGGCATCACGTTTCGTAACGATACAATCATCATCTATAGACCATATCAGCAATGCCGTTGAATTATCAGGACCTCGTAATATAAAAGCTTCAAATCCTTGAAAATTATCATGATCTCCACTGAAGGTCACCTCTAATGTAACGTCCTCTGCTGCCCTTGATAGATTAGGTAATGTGGTAAACGTATCAACCAGTCTACCAGATGAAAAATTGTATGGTACTCTATTAGTCGTTGGGATGGGTATCAGACCACAATTATCTTGTAAAGTCGGTGTAAGAACATTTACCATAGCATTATTTGCGTTCACTGAAGCAGTGACGGTGGCATCTATACATGCAGAGATGCTTGGTACTGAGGTATCTTGACCATTTACTCTAACAATAGTTTCACAGCTGCTTGAGTTTCCTGAGGGATCGGTGGCCGTCCAAGTCACTAAGGTAGCGCCTATAGGATATTCTCCTGAAGCATCAGCGCTATTGTTAAAGTCGTTAGTGATGGTAAATGAACAATTATCCGTTACCGTTGGTACTGGAACCGTGACCAAAGCACTGCATTGACCTGCATCATTATCGACCGTAATATCTGCAGGACAACTACTAATAGTAGGTGCTTCCGTATCTGTAACCGTAATAGTCTGGGTGCAAGTATTTATATTTCCAGCAAGATCTTTGCTGAAAAAGGTATTTGCCGTAGTACTATTAATCAAAGACCCAGAAGGCAATCCAGTAACTTGGACAGGACCTGTGCTGTAATCATGAACTTCATATACAATTCTTGAAATCCCATTTCCAGTAATATCAAACCACTCCCCATTAAAAAATAACACATAATCCTCATCGATTACACCACCACTTGGATCACCAGGTTCCCAATTTTCGTAATTAGCAGGTTGGCCGCTTTGCCAGACAAAGGTCCCTTCGTTGTCGATATCATTATAGCCAAGAAGCAAAGGTATGGTGATCCCCAAGTCAGCGGCCTGCTGACTTAAAAACGCATTCTCCTCTGGTGAGTTAATACTTACCAAATCATAACCGCTGGCTACACCTGTACTAAAAGCAACAGATGCTTGCAGGTCTCTCGTGTCTACAAAGTAGGTGCTACCACCGAAAGTTCCGAGAAGTATCGTATTGGGAATGGAATTAGGCACTTCTAAAAATCCACAATTATCAGAGGTTGTTGGAGCGCTATAATCAACTATTTGCGGACAAGCAATACTTACATCTGCGGGACACGTGACGTTCGGTAATTCCATATCATTTACCGTAATATTTTGGTTGCAGGTATTACTATTTCCAGCAGCATCTGTTATAGTCCAAATTACTGTAGTTGTACCTATTGGATAGTTACCAGAGGCATCTGCGGTATTATTAAAATCGTTCGTAATGTTGGTATTCGGGCAGTTGTCCGAAGTTGTTGGAGCGGGCACAGTGACCGATGCCGTGCACAAACCCAAATCCACATTAGTGCTAATATCTGCCGTACAAAATATATCAGGAGCTGTATTATCCACCACCGTGACCGTAGCGGTACAACTATTTATAGATCCATTACTATCTGTTATGGTGAAGGTCACAGTATTTGGACCTAGATCTGCACAAGTAAAATCAGTTTGATTCAATGATAGCGTATACCCCAGTTGATCATCAGTAGAACCCCCGTCTATATCTGTAGAACTAATGCTGGCATTTCCGACACTATCTAGATTGACGGTGATATTTTGGCAAACTGCTGAGGGAGGTGGGTCTGAGGTAACACGTCCACTGGTTATAAATTCATTAGGATCAGTGATTCCATTACAGATGTTATCAAAGCAAGCGCCCAATAGTGAAAGATTACCTATTGAAACACCAATGTTCCCACTACCTATGGTTAAGGATTGGCTGAATTCAAGAAATAAGCTGGCCTGTCCAGTTAAGTCGCCATTACTTGATGGAATGAGTTGAACAAACGTATCATTAAAATCAGTACTTAATAATGGTGATACCACAGTAAAATTGATCATGCCGTAGTTGGTACTGTTTTCGATGCTTACGTTAACATTTGAATAGGTATTTTGCGTGGTATCAAAGTCGAAGGACCCACTTATGGTACCACCAGAATCCAAGGTGACACCATCTAAATACCAGGTGGTTTGTTGCGCATAACTTAGGTTACATATCATCAAAATTAGCCCTGTAATTATGCTAGGCACCCGTTTCTTTAGTGTCGCAAAAAATTCCAAAAATCGTTTAGGGGTAGGGATCATAATGGTTAGTATTTAGAGGATTCAAATTGGTTTCTAAGTTGCATAGCTCTATCATTATTATTTGGCAATTGTGCATTGATAGGCCAGGTACTGAGATTCAAGAAATTACGAGGGTCATCCAAGACGTTCTGCAGAATAAATGGGAGTTCCGAATTTCCACCAGCATACTGAATATTGCCATCCATATTGACGTCGCGATTAGAATAGCCCGTAGCTACAAAGGTGGGCAGGTTCAAAAAGTTACCATTATCATTGAGCACCTCAGCAAGGATGCCAGGGGTATCCTGTATGCCACCGACATATTGTACCACAGTATCCCCATTAGAATCCCCTACCCACATAGCAAAGGTGCCATTGGACAGCCCCAAGGTGGTCTGGGCGTTGTTACCAAAGGTCACGGTACTACCATTAGTAAAGTCAACTAACGTAGTCGTACTGCTTAATGCAATTGTAGCACTGCTCATAATCCCCAAATGGTTACGGTGTTTGATGACGACATAGTAGCTACCTGCGAGTTGACCGAACATCAGCGCCGATAAACCATCCAAAGCCACCACATCGCCGTCGCGTTGCAGAAGCGCTGATTTTCCTTCAACAATGACCGTATTGGCATTGGCATCACGAAGCTCTACCCAAACCCAATCGACTATGGCATCTGCGCCAGTAACATTAAGTACTGAACCGTTAATTGAAGTATTGTCCGTATATGGGGTATTTAATGGTATATGATTACCTGTTCTTAGATCATCACGCATCAGTCCATCGGATGTCACCGTAGAGTTCAAGGTACTGCCCTGCAGGTATACTTTTGGAGAGACAAGTACATTACAGTTACCCGAAGGATCAGTCACCGTCACGGTAAAGGAACAGGTATCTGTGTTACCACTGGCATCCGTAGCGACAAAGGTGTTGGTCGTTGTTCCTACGGGGAAGGTACTGCCACTAGCTAAACCTTCGGTTTGTTCAATAGTGCCTGATATGGTAAACATATTGGTGACGAAGCTGGTCGCTATGGCTTCCATAGCTGTATTATCTACCAAACCACTGTTTTCAGAAGCAAATAAGAGGTAGTACAATCTGGTAGTTCCCGAAAGTCCGGTCACCTGATGCTGGTCATCATCGGTATCCGCAGAAAAATTTTGCGTAGCGTTTGCATTCTCTGGAATGATGATCAAATGGTTGACCGAAGGATCACTATCTGCTCCTGAAAGATCCTCTCGGACACGCTTTACGAATATGTTATAGGTCGTATTACCTACCGTAATAGAGGCCGTGAATCCATCAGCTGCTCCAGAGCTATCCGCTCCCAAATTACCTGTAATATCAAAGCTGTTCACATTATCCAGGTCTGCCCCCAAGAGCCACATATTATCTACTTTACGGGTAAAGAAAGTCCCATTGGCGCCAAAGGCCGTAGAAGTGATGACCGTATTATCTGAGTAATTGATGGGGCCAGCATTGAGGTCAGTTCCAATAAAATTTCCATCATCATACATATCAATTCCGCCATCCTCTATTCGATCTGAATTAACATCTCCGCTGCCATCCATTAAAAAATTATAGGCATTTGGAATAAGGCTAGTGAGCTGTAGGTTCTTCTGATTAAAATTGTTAAGCACATTCTGTAACGAATTGGTAAACTCGGTACAATTGTCAGTCACTGTTGGCTTATCGAAGGTGACTGTAGCGCTACATAGACCAGAATCTGTGTTTACCGCAATAGCACTCGGACATGACATCACAGGTGCCTCTGTTTCATTTACCGTGATACTCTGCGTGCAAGTCCCTGTATTTCCCGCTAAATCTGTAATGGTCCAAGTTATTGTTGTTGTACCAACAGGATAAGTACCAGAAGCATCCGTCGTGTTGTTAAAGTCATTAGTTGGCGGATATACGTTGCCTTGGTTAACAGCTTCAATTTGAAAGAAATTTTCACTAGCCTGTCCACACTGATTATCATCTACATCTTGATCGGCTAATAAGGTAAAGGTGAGGCTTGATCCATAGGTACTCTCCCAAGTGTTCCAAGTTGCCGTTGGAACTGTAATAGTGTATTCTTTAATAGAACATCCGGGGTCTTGATCATTTACATCCAATAGTGTCACCATATCTGGGCCCGTAAGCACAAAGCTCTCGGAGCTACCATTATGATCGCCTTTAAAGGCCACTCTTAGAATAACATCTTCAAGAGTGGTGCTTATATTGTTAAGCGTCGCTGGTGTATCGATCAGATCACCGTTTAGGTCAAAATTGTAGAGCACTTTGGATGTACTAGGGATCAAGGTTGCCCCGCAGTCATCCGCTAACATATTAGGTATGGGAACAGTAACAGAAGCGCTACAGGCGTTTGCATCTGCATTGACGCTAATGTCGGCAGGGCAGGTCATCATTGGTGGATTGGCATCTTCTACCGTAACCGTGACAGCACAGGTATTTATATTACCGCCGGCATCTTTAGCGTAAAAGGTGTTTACCGTAGTTTGTGTAAATAGAGAGCCTGAAGGAAACCCCGTGACCTGAGTGGTTTTCCCGTTGCTGTAATCATGAAACTCAAGAACCACATAACTCAAAGTTAAGGTCTCCCGATCATACCATCGGCCATCAGAAGAAAGCTCTACATAATCTTCGTTGCCAAAAGATGAATCCGGATTATTGGGGGTCCAATTCTCGTAAAAGTTAGGTTGCCCGCTTTGCCAAACAAAATCACCTTCAGTCTGTATATCGTTATAGCCTAAAAAGATATTGCTAATATCTATGGTACGCATCGCATCCACCAAAAACGTATTCTCATCGGCCGAGTTAACTGTCACCAAATCATAACCATTACCAGAGGCCAATGCAAACGCTTGAGGAGCTGTTAAGGTATTGTTAGATACAAAATAGGTACTGTTGCGAAACGTCCCCAACAATGTAAAATTTGGTACTGTTGTGGGGACGGTGGGAAAGCTACAATTATCTGAAGACGCAGTATTGCCATAGCTTACAATTTGAGGGCAATTGACGGTAACATCATTCGGACAAAACACCGATGGTGGTGTCGTATCTTCCTGAATATTCACGGTAAATGAACAGGTATTTGAATTTCCTGAACTATCCTTGCTAAAAAAGGTATTGGTCGTGGTACTGGTAAATAGAGCGCCTGGAGGTAAACCAGATACTTGTATGGGCTGTCCGCCAGTGTAATCATGAAATTCTAGGACAACACTTATGTTAGTCGTTGGGCCAATATCACTCCAATTACCATTCAAAGACTGCACATAATCCACATCTGCGGCACTACCACTAGGCTGCCCAGTATCCCAATTCTCATAGAAGTTAGGTTGCCTGCTTTGCCATGTAAACGTACCCTCGGTATCAATATCATTATAGCCCAAAAGGATACTTCCAGTAGGCGCTAGTTGACTTAAAAACGCATTTTCCGTTTGAGAGTTTATCGTTACCAGATCATAGCCATTGGTCTGGGCCATAGCATAGGCCTGAGGTGGTGTCATTGGTGTGTTTGAAACAAAATAAGTGCTGTTACCTAGTCTTCCCAAAAATGCAAAGTCTGGTATCGAAATAGGCACTGCTGGGAAACTACAATCGGTGGTTGTGGGTATAGTATAGTCGTAAACTTGAGGACAGTTTAAGAGATTGCTATCCGCTGGACATCCAGTGATCTCTGGTATATCATTTTCAGTGACGGTTATGGTCTGCATACAACTACTCATGTTCCCGGCAAAGTCCATGGCAGTCCATGTGAGTACCGTGGTTCCTACGGGATAGGTATTTGCATTTCCTGGGTTATTATTGAGATTATTGACAAAGCTGGCCACAACACAATTGTCAGTCGCTGTTGGAGCGGCTACCGTCGCCACACAGGTTCCGGGATCAATATTGACCATAATATCATCACAGTTCGTGATATCAGGTGCTTGTGTATCATTGATAGTAATCGTCTCAGTACAGGTCGTAATATTACCATAGATATCCTTACTGAAAAATGTATTTACTGTGGTTTCCGCAAAGAGCGAACCTGGAGTTAATCCAGAGGCTAGAATAGCTCCTGTACTGTAGTCATGAACTTCATAGATAAGGCGTATTACACCATTTCCTCCTCCATCAACCCACATACCGTCTGAAAACATAAACACATAATCTTCGTCACCAGTAGCACTATCAGGATTACCATTTAGCCAGTTCTCATAAGTGGCAGGTTGTCCACTTTGCCATACAAAACTCCCCTCGTTATCAATATCGTTGTAACCGATCAGGAAAGCATTCAGCCCAAGATTGACTAATTGCTGCCTCAGATACTCGTTTTCTTCTGGGGAATTGATGGTCACCAAATCATAGTCCGAGCCTTCACCTACCGCAAATGCGAATGACGCCGAAAGATTTCTAGAGTCAATAAAGTAGGTACTGTTCCCAAAAGTGCCAAGAATTGTCGTGTTTGGAATGGAGAGCGGCACTTCAGGTAGACCACAATTATCTGTTGTTGCAGGAATTGTATAATTGACAACTTGGGCACAATCAAAACTTGTATCTGAGCAGCTTACAGACGGCCCTTCCGTATCGTTCACTGCAATAGTTTGGGTACATGTGTCTGTATTTCCCCCAGGATCTGTAACGGTCCAAGTAACGGTTGTAGTTCCGATCGGATAAGTTCCTGACGCATCAGAGCTATTGTTAAAGTCGTTGGTAATTGTAACATTTGGACAATTATCTGTAACTGTTGGTGGAGGTATAGTAACCGAGGCACTACATAATCCTACATCATTAGTTATAAAGATATCAGAGGAACAGGTAATCGTAGGGGCTTCGATATCATTGACTGTTATACTTTGACTACAGAAAGTAAGGTCACCTGATGTCTCTAAAACTGACCAGTTCACCACGGTTGTTCCGATTGGATAGACACCAGAAGCATCTGCAGTACCATTGAAACTATTGGAAAGTGTCACTGGGCAATTATCCACAACCGTTGGAGCAGGAACCGAAACCATAGCACTGCATAAACCTGTATCATTATTGACGATGACATCTGATGGGCAAGTGACACTTGCCGGTTCAACATCTTCAACATTTATAAATTGTGCGCGGTTTACTGAATTTCCAGAAGTATCCGTGGCTGTCCAAATTACTACTGTGGTTCCTACAGGATAAAATCCAGAAGCATCCGAGGTCCCTGTATAATCATTAGTTAAAGTAAATGAAGAACAGTTATCGCTAAACGTTACAGATGCTGTTACATTAGCACCACACATACCAGCGTCAATGACTACATCGCTAGAAAATCCTTCAAATACCGGAGCTATATTATCCTCTACAGTGACCGTAGCCTGACAACTGTCAGTAGCACCGTTGGCATCAGTTACCGTTAAGGTCACCGTATTGGATCCTAAATCAGAACAAGTGAAACTACTTTTATCTATAGACAGTATAAAACCAGCAATGTCATCCGTAGACCCTCCATCGATGTCGGAGGCATTTATACTAGCATTACCTGCGGCATCCAATGAAACAGTAAAATTTGAACATACAGCATTTGGAGGCGTATTGGCTCGAACAGTTCCACTTGTTATAGGCGTAATGGGATTGATTATAAAATTACAGTCACCTGTGGTACAAATCCCCGTAAACCCTGTTAGATTTGCATTATTAGTCGTATTTAAGCCAGGGTTGAAATTTAAACTTAAAACTGGAGCATTCGTAGAAATACCTGAAGATGCAGTGAAAAATTGAGCATTCGTAGGATCTACTGAAAACGGACGTACCGTTGTAAACGTTGCAGTTCCATAAATAGAACTATTGCTCACAAAAATATTGATATTCGTATACTGTACCGCACCTCCTAAAGGATTATAATCAAAAGATCCTGTCGCTATGGATCCATCATTAAACACCACATTATCTAAATAATAAGTCGTCTGAGCAGAGGTCTTTGTAAAGGCAAAAATCAATAGCCCAATCCATAGCCATTTTATATTTATACTGTATTGGACCCTATATGTTTTGGCACATAAGTTGGCAGAGGTAAGGGGTAATTTTGTCATGGGTAAGGTCAGTTTTTGTAGTAGCTATTAATGTCATCAACTTTAAATAAGGGATATTAAACCTGAAGAAGTCATGGTAGTTTGCCAATTGCCGTTAGGGAAGGCTGAGGGGACAACTTACTTTTTTCTTCCAAGGTGTTAAGAAAAAGCTGTTTTAACGCTGCATTATTAAAGTGCATAAAACATCTCTTTGTTTCTAACTACGCAAGTATACTTATTAGAACGATCAACTGTGAAATTTTAGCGGTAACAAAAAGTAACAGCGCTGATTTTCAATGTTTTATATAGCAATCTCGAGCTCATACTTTTAAGAGTTTTAAGCGTTTTTCTAGTACAGCGCCTTGCCATTTTAGTGATATCAAATGAAGTGTTGCCAATTCAGGACATCTCTTTAAGAGATTCGCTTGACTAAGAAGTGGTATCAAGCTATAATTACATTTTAAGTTCATTAGATATACATTAGAATTTGGAGCGTTCAAATTGGTTTCTCAATTGCATAGCCCTAACCGTAGTTGTAGGCAGTTGCGCATTAATAGGCCAGGTACTTAGGTTTAAGAAATTACGGGGATCGTCTAAGACATTCTGCAGGATAAAAGGGAGTTCCGAATTTCCACCCACATACTGAATATTGCCATCCATATTGATGTCACGATTAGAATAGCCTGTAGTTACAAAAGTGGGTAGGCTAAGGAAATTACCATTATCATTCAGCACCTCGGCAAGGATGCCTGGGGTATCCTGTATACCACCAACATATTGTATCACCGCATCCCCATTAGAATCCCCTACCCACAGGGCAAAAGTACCATTGGGCAGTCCCGAGGTGGTCTGTGCATCGCTACCAAAGGTGGTTGTACTGCCATTGCTAAAATCGACAATAGTAGTGGTACTGCTCAATGCAATGGCGCTGCTGCTCATAATCCCTAAATGATTACGGTGTTTGATGACCACATGGTAGTTTCCTGCCAACTGACCGAACATCACAGCCGATGAACCATCCAAGGCCACCACATCCCCATCACGTTGCAAAAGGGCTGATTTTCCGTCAATAACGGTGGTATTTGTATTGGCATCACGAAGTTCTACCCAGACCCAATCAACAATGGCATCTGCGCCAGTAACGTTGAGTACTGAACTATTAATGGAAGTATTGTCCGTATATGGTGTGTTTAATGGTATATAATTACCCGCTCTTAAATCATCACGCATCAGTCCGTCGGATGCAATCGTAGAATTTAGGGAACTGCCTTGCAGATATACCTTTGGCGAAACCAGAACATTACAGTTACCAGAAGTGTCATTGACCGTCACTGTAAAGGAACAGGTACTACTATTGCCGCTTTCATCCGTGGCTATAAAGGTATTGGTTGTTGCTCCTACAGGGAAAGCACTACCACTGGCTAGTCCAGCTGTTTGCACAATAGTTCCTGGAAAAGAGAATGTATTTGTTATAAAACTTGTAGCAATGGCTTCCATGGTGTTATTATCAACAAGTCCGCTATTATCTGACGCAAATAATAGATAGTACAATCGCGTGGTTCCCAAAAGTCCCGTTACTTGATGTTGATTATCATCGGTATCGGTTGCAAAGTTTTGAGCTGCATTCGCATTTTCTGGAATAATAATCAGATGATTGACTGAAGGATCACTATCATTATTCACAGTAGTATCTTCTCGAACACGTTTTACAAACAGATTATAATTGACTCCTTCTACCATAATGGTTGCCGTGAAACCGTCCGCCAGTCCAGAACCATCTGCACCTAAATTACCTGTGATATCGAAGGTATTCACATTGTCTAGGTCAGCAGCCAAGAGCCACATATGGTCAACTTTACGTGTGAAAAATACGCCGTTAGTTCCAAATGATGAAGCCCTAACAATGGTATTATCTGAATAATAAATGGACGATGGATTGATATCTGTTGTTATAAAATTCCCATCATCATACATATCACCACCACCATCATCAATATAGTAACTGTTGACACCAACATCCAGATCAAAATTATAGGCATTGGGAATTAGACTTGTAATCTGCTGGTTATTTTGGTTAAAATTATTGAGGACATTTTGTAAGCTATTGGTCGTACAATTGTCGGTAACTGTTGGTGCATTGTATGTCACTACCGCACTACATAAATCAGGATCTGTATTTACCGTAATGTTGCCTGGGCAAGAAATGACAGGTGGTTCTGTTTCTGTGACGGTGATATTTTGCGTACAAGTGGTGCTATTTTCAGCTAAATCGGTAATCGTCCAAGTGATAGTTGTTGTCCCAATTGGATACACATCCGAAGCATCTGGACTATTATTAAAGTCATTGGTTAAAGCTAAAACGCCTTGATTGACAGCATCTATCCGAAAAAAATCATCGACATTCTTAAAGCATACCTCTTCATTGACATCAGGATTTGCTAACAAGGTAAATGTTAGGTTCGCTCCATAAGTAGTGACCCAAGTATTCCAGGTTGCTGTTGGTATTACAACAGTACGTGTAGTTGTTTGGCAATTCTCACCTTCACTCTCATTTAAAAGTGTTACACTATCAGGACCTACTAAAACAAAATTTTCTGTTAATCCATCATGATCACCGTTATAGGTGATATTTAATTGGACATCTTCTAAGGTTGTTGTGGCATTATATAAGGTAGCAGGTGTATCTATTAATGCTATGGCACTGAAATTATACGACACCTTACCCGTACTAGGAATAAGTGTTGCACCACAAACATCTGTAATCATATTTGGTATTGGAATATTTACTGCAGCACTACAACTATTTACATCGGCATTGACCGCAATATCTGCTGGACAACTCATAGTTGGTCCTTCGGTATCTTCTACTGTAACTGTAACAGCACAAGTACTCTCATTACCACTAGCATCTTTGCTGTAAAAGGTATTTACCGTAGTCTTGGTAAAAAAGGAACCCGAAGGTAAGCCTGCAACCTGAATAGGCATTCCATTACTGTAGTCGTGAAATTCAATAACTATATGTGCAGAAGTGTCGTCGATTACATCATACCATGTTCCTGTAAATGGTAGTAATCGTACATAGTCTTCCGCTGCGTTACTATTAAAACTGTCATCCTCAGGTTGCCCTTCTTCCCAATTTTCATAAAAACTAGGTTGCCCACTTTGCCATACAAAGGTGCCTTCAGTTTGTAGGTCATTATATCCTAGAAAAATACCCCCTATACCCGCACTACGGAGTGCTTGTACGATATAGGCATTTTCTTCTGCGGTATTAATGGTCACTAAGTCATATCCATTATCAGCAGCTAATGAAAATACTGTTGCTCCACTGTGAGCTTGGAAATTAGACACAAAATAGGTACTGTTGCCAAAAGTGCCTAACAGTGTAAAGTTAGGTACTGATGTTGGTACCGTCTGAAAACCACAATTCTCTGTTGCAGACGGAGGGTTATAGTTTACGACTTGAGCACAACTTACAGTAATATCATCTGGACATAATATGGATGGCGGTATGGATTCTGTTACCGTTACACTTTGATTACAGTAAGTGGTCCAACCTCTAGAATCCACAACTACCCATCTAAATACGGTAGTGCCAACATTATAAATTCCGGAAGCATCTGAAGTACCATTAAATTCGTTTGTAACAGAACTTATGGAACAATTATCTGAAACAGTGGGTGCAGGTACGGTGACCATGGCGCTACACTGTCCTGCAGGTACGTTGACATTAACTGCGGAGCAGCTCACTATCGGGAGCTCAATATCATCGACAAAGATTTGTTGTGTACATGCGGTCGTATTACCAGCAGCATCGGTTGCCGTCCAAGTTACGGTTGTAATACCCCCGGGATAAGTTCCAGAAGCATCGGAAGTATTAGTGAAATCGTTCGTGATTGTCACGCTCGGACAATTGTCTGAAAACGTTGGTTGTGGCACAGTAATGGTTGCACCACATAACCCTGGTTCTGTATTTACATCAATATCCGCTGGACAGGTAATCGTTGGTGGTTCAGTATCATTGACTATAATATTCTGAGTACAGGTATTTATATTTCCCGCAGTGTCTGTAACTGTCCAGATAACCACAGTCGTTCCTGAAGTATAGGTTCCTGAAGCATCTGAACTATTATTAAAATCGTTTGTGAATGATGCTACGGAACAATTATCAGACACTGTGGGTGCAGGCACAGTCACAATAGCATTGCACATACCCATGTCTGTACCAACCGTGAGATCTGGACAACTAATGGTTGGATTTTCTGTATCGTTTACTGTAATGTTTTGAGTACAGGTATTTGTGTTTCCTGATGGATCAGTAGCGGTCCAAGTGACCAATGTAGTGCCAATGGGGTATACTGTAGAAGCATCATCGCTATTGGTAAAATCGTTAGTCAATGTAAAACTACAATTGTCGGTAACGGTGGGTAAAGGCACCGAAACCAAAGCACCACATTGTCCTAAAGTGTTACTCATTGTGATATCTGCAGAACAACTAATAAGAGGTGCCTCAGTGTCATTTACGGTTATTGTTTGCATACAGGTATTGCTACTTCCTAAAGCATCGGTTACAGTCCAGACTACTGTAGTAACGCCCAAAGGATAGATTCCTGAGGCATCCGAAGTATTATTAAAATCGTTTGTTACAGATGCCACAGAGCAGTTATCAGAAACTACAGGTTCAGGGACAGTAACCCAGGCACTGCATACGCCCATTTCATCACTTGAAAACCCGTTTATCGTATAAGCTCCAGAACAGTCTATACTTGGAACTTCAAGATCGCCAACTAGAATTGCTTGGGTACAGGTATTTGTATTCCCTGAGGTGTCTGTAACCGTCCATGTCACCAAAGTTGTTCCTGCAGGATAGTTACCTGAGGCATCATTAGTATCATTGAAGTCGTTGGTTACGGAGGCTACGGAACAATTATCTGCAGTAGTTGGTGGAGGTACTATCACCGAGGCACTACATAATCCTGCATCATTAGTTATGATGATATCAGAGGAACAGGTAATCGTAGGCACTTCTGTATCATTCACTGTAACACTCTGTGTACAGTTTATAATAGTTCCTGAAGCTTCTACTAATGACCAATTCACGACCGTTGTCCCAACAGGATACTCACCGGAAGCATCTGCAGTACCATTAAAACTGTTATCAATAAGTGTAAATGGGCAATTGTCTGTTGCAACAGGCTGAGGCACGGCGACCATAGCTGTGCACAAGCCCGAATCGTTCGTTACAACGACATCAGCCGGACAAGTCACACTAGCTGGTTCTGCATCATTGATATTTATAAACTGTGAACGGCGGGTGGTGTTTCCGGAAGGATCCGTTGCTGTCCAAACTAATACGGTAGTCCCTATAGGATAAAAGCCTGAAGCATCTGAAGTATTGTTAAAACTATTAGTTAATGTAAACGAACAGTTATCACTAACAGAGGGGACAGGTACCGTGACATTGGCACCACAGCTTCCTAAATCATTATTTACAGTAATTGGAAGTATCGGTGAAAACACTGGTGGAGAAATATCCTCGACCGTGACGATAGCCTCACAGCTATCACTAGCACCATTAAAGTCCAGAATGGTTAAGGTAATGGTATTGGCACCTAAGTCTGCGCAGGTAAAATTTAAAAAATTTGTTGATAGTAATGAGAATCCCGCAATATCATCGGTAGATCCACCATCTATCATCTCTGGGGTGATACTGGCATTACCATTGGCATCCAAGGCTACGGTAATATCTTGGCATACCGCTGTAGGCGGGACATTTGTTCTTATTCTACCGCTCGCTGTAAAAGAAATAGGATTAACGATACCATTACAGTTGGCATTAGTACAAGTCCCCGTAAATCCCGTTAGATTTATAATACCACTTCCGATAACCAGGGATTGGTTAAAATTGAGTACCATCGTAGGGGCGCCCGTATAATTGGATGAAGACTGCTCAAAAAATTGTACGGTTGTGGGATCGGTTGAAAATGCTGCCACGGTGTCAAATCTTCCTATGCCATAAATACTACTTATGCCCGATGTGATGCTAATATTTGTATACTGTACTACGCCTCCAAGTGGATTGTAATCAAATGACCCCGCCGCCACAGAACCATCATCAAAAACCACATTGTCTAAATACCAAGTCGTTTGCCCATAACTCATAAAAGGGGCCAAACATAATAAGCCTGTCAATAGTCTTATGATGCTTCTATTGTATTGAACCTTATATGTTTTGGTCCATAAATTTACTAGGATTGGGGTGAGCTTTTTCATGGGTAAGGTGGATTATTATGGTGATTATTGTTTTCATATGTTCGTTTAATGATGGTTGCATATGAAAAAGAAGATGTGTATTAGAAAACGGTAAGCATAGTTTGGGCCCATTGTATTTTTCTTCCCTTTCAAGCGTGTCTCAAAAGATGTTTAACTCAGCATGTCACCTTTCATAAAACATCCTTTCACTTAGGTACTACGCAAGTTTAACTATAGAACCCTCAACTGAGAAATTTTAATGGTAACAAAAAGTAACAGTGCTGATTTTAAAGACTTTGGATAAAGGTCTCTAACCCTATATCTTTAGAAATACCCATTTTTTTTCTAATGCGGTGCCTTGCCATTTTGGTGGCATCGACGGAAGCATTGCGTATGGTAGAAATCTCCTTAATGGATAAATCGAGTCGGGACAGGGCACAAACCTCGCGCTCCGTTTTTGTTAAGTCTGGAAATGATTTAATAAGTTTTTCATGAAAACTCCTATTGACCTCTTCAATACGCTCCTGAATTAAGGACAGCTTGCTCTCAGTTCCAATCTGTTGTTCTAATTGTAAAATCAGTGAATTGGCGAACTTATGAACTTCATTTGAGTTCGTCGCCCTTTTATTTTCCTTAATTTTTTTAGAGAGCTCCTTGACAAATTGCAGCCGCATAGCATTGTCCGCTACCAAAAATTTCAATTCTGCCTCAGATACCTTTACTTGCTCATCTAACAGAACCTTCTTAAGTTTTTCCTTTTCTAATTGGTCGGCAACAATACGAACCCTAGCTTTATAATTCTTCCATATCAAATAGCCTACCAGCGTACCAATCATTAAGGCAAGTATTAATAAAATGGTATATAGTCGCACCTTGTCCTGTCGTTGTTCAGATAGGATTTCGAGTCTATTTTTTTCTTTTTCCGTTTTGTATTGTTCTAACTCCAGACTTTTGAGGTCTGCCGTGCGCTGCGCCAGTTCTTTTTGATGACGTTCGGTTTCGAACTCCGTTTGTAACAATAAGAGGGTGTTGGTCTGTTTTACACCATTTAAGGAATCTTTTAGTTGCTGGTGGTTTTTACGAAATTCATTGGCGCTCTTAAAATCGCCTTGCTTTTCTAAAATGTTAGCCAACTGTTGTTGAGCGTCCAAACGATAACTGAGATTATCAATTTCTAAACCTCTCTCCAGTACTTGTTCATATAGGTGTTTTGCACCGTTAATACGCCCCTTTTTCTCAAGCACGAGGGCACGATACATAGACATTCTGACTTCATAAAAGTCTTGAGACAGGGTCTTTTTAAAATAGCTCTCCGCTTTCTTAAGATAAGTCTCTGCTTCTGCTAAATTATTCTGCTCGAGATAGTATTTAACATAGGCATTACAAAAGGTCATGGCCAAAGAAGCGACATGCTCCTGAGGAATGGAGGGGTCGTCAATTTTTGAAACTTCGGCATAGGATGAATCCAAATACACTTTTTGAAGTGCTTTGTCCCCTTGTTCCTTATGATACCGGGCTATGGCATAATAGTTTATCGCTAGCATTGAGGGCGAGAGCTTTCCTCTATATTTTTTTAATAGTCGCTGCCGCTCTCCGTATGACTTTTCAAATAGATCATTACGATCGTACAAATCGGTTAAGCCTTCCGTAACGTATTGTACATAGGTACTATCCCCACCTACTTCATATAAGCGCATGGCCTTTTTCATATGGGTCACCGCAGGCACAAAGTCGTGCTTATCCTTGTAGACCTGTGATGCAAAAAAGTAGCCGTCGGCTGCAAATAGGGGGATATTATTGGCCTCGAAAATAGTGGCGGCCTTTTCATAGTCTTCGATAGCTTTTAGGTATTTCCCTTGAAAATAAAGAGGAGCAGCCCTTTTTAAATATAAATGTGCTGCCGAGACAGGATCTTTGAACTTATCCTTTTCAGCAAGTAATTGATTGGCCATGGCGATGGCAGAGTCTTGTTGGCCTCGCCAGTTTAAATCAGCAAGAATATGTCTGCTCTTGCGGGCCACCATATCATAATCCTCAAGCTGTCGCGCAAGATGTATTAATTGCTTTAGGTATTTAATCTTTAAGGTATCATTTGTCCTGACCATATGTCTAGTGACAGAATCTAAAAAAACTTGTTTTTCTTGGTCAGTTTTATATTGCTTTAGTTGTTCATCGATGTTATGATACTGATCTTGACCGTAAATTGAAGTCAAACAAAAGACAGAAAGAAAAAGTAAACGCTCTAATAGTGACCCTTTAATTTTTTTGAGGCGTAGAACAGTTTGTATTTTAAGATATACTTCTGCTGAGATAAGGCTTAGCGTTGTCATGGGTAAGGTAAATTATGATGACAGTTATTGTTTATACAGCTTCAGTTAACAATGATTACTGAAGACAACTAAGAATGTATGATGCATTTAACTGCTTTGATTACAACATCCTTTTTTAACTATTTAAACAAGTATAATCATCATCCCCCCAGATTAGAAATTTTGGTGGTAACAAAAAGTAACGTCTTTAATTCTAAAGACTTTGGATAAAGGTTTCGAGCTCTGTATCCTTTGGTATATCGAGCTTTTTTCTAATACGGTGCCTTACCATTTTAGTGGCATCGACTGAAGCATTTCGTATGGTGGAAATCTCTTTAATGGATAAATTTAGTCGGGACAGGGCACAAACCTCGCGCTCTGTTTTTGATAAATCCGGATATAATTTGATGAGTTTTTCATGAAACCCCCTATTGACCTCTTCAATGCGCTCCTGAAGTAAGGTCAATTTACTTTCAGTCCCAATTTGTTGTTCTAATTGTAATATTAATGAATTGGCGAACTGTTGAATTTCATTTGAATCAGCTGCTTTTTTATTCTCTTTAATGCGATTAGACAGTTCCCTAACAAATTGGAGACGCATGGTATTATCCGCCACCAAAAATTTCAGTTCCGCCTCGGATACCTTTACTTTTTCATCCAACAATTCTTTGGTAAGTCTTTCTTTCTCTAATTTATCAGCCACTATTCGGACACGCGCCGTATAGTTACGCCACAATAAGTAGCCCACCAAACCACCAACAAGTATGGCCGCAATGAATAAGTAGGTATATAAACGTACCTTATCTTTTCGTTCTTCGGATAAAATTTCGAGTCGATTTTTTTCTTTTTGAGTTTCGTACTGTAGCTCTAGTTCCTTAATACGTTCGGCAGATTCTAGACCATATATGGAGTCCGAATATTTTTTGTAGTAGCGATAATCTTGGTAGGCCTGCTCAAAATTCTTCATATCTCTATGTACCGCACTTCGTCTTACATAAGCACTAGTAATCCTTTCTCTATAGCCTTCTTTAAGAGCTATTTGCAATGAAGAATCCGCATACAATTTGGCCTTTTCTGGGTTTCCTAATCGCGAATACTCTTTTGAGAGCCCATGATATCCAATGCACATGGACATTTTCTTACCCTGTCTTTTATTATATTCAAGATTGGCCAACTTTATGGGCAAGGATTTTTCATATTGTCCAGTAATGGAATACACAACCGCAATATTATTATCTACTCGTCTTATATCATCTTTACTATCGAGCTTTACAAAAAGATTGCGGGCGATGCTATAGTTAACCAAGGCAGAATCTAATTGGTTCATCCTTCTGTAGGATACGCCCAGCATATTAAAGGCGGCGGCTAATCCGAAGGTGTCTTTCATTTGTCCGTTTAGACGAATAGCCTCTTTAAAATTCTCAGCAGCGACACTGTCTTGTTCCTGATAGCGATAAACCATCCCAATATTATGAATGACATCTGCTACCTTGCTGGTATCGTTTATTTTTTCATAGATATCCTTGGATTTCAAGTAGAGCTCAATAGCATCCCCATACAAGGCTTTTCTTCTATTGACGACTCCTAACTGATTATAAACAAAGGCTAAATCTGCAGTTTCACCGTCACCCAATTCTGCGAGTTGTCGCGCCTCTGACAAATAGTCTTCAGCTTCTTTTATATCATATTCTATTCGATATTCCCCTAAGGCCATTAGGGCTTTCACTTTTTCGGTGTTACTTGTGGCCCTATCGAGATTGTTCTTTAAAGTAAGAAATGTAGTGTCCTGTTCTTGGGCGATGCCCAAAAAAGATAAGAGCAAACATAAATAAGGAATAATACGTTGCAACAGGTCAGGGGTAAGAGGGTTTGTCTCGCTAAATTAATCAATTTTGAAATTATAAACGACGTCCTTTAGCTCCCTGTATTGGATATTCTATAATCGCATAATGACATAAGCCTTGTAATAAGGACGCTTTGGACGAGAATCATGGTCGTAATTCCCTTAATATTTGTACGTTTCATGATCTAGTCTTTCACAACAACAAAATCTAAAAATTCCAATTTGTTAACCATTTGTTACCTCCTAATTCATTGGTATATGATGTGATTCGATTAGTGCGATGCTATTCTCAAACCCATTTAACGCAACACAGAAATGAGGGCCAAGTATCAAAACACATCAAGAACTGAATATATAGACGATACGAGATGATTTCAACTATTGTTGTCATCCTCTGAGCTATATGTTAAAAATTAAAGCGGTTCATCGAAAATTAAGACTTGTAGTCATACTCCATACCCAATTTTGACGTAGTTAAATCAACCGGACCCCATATACTTAACCTAAAACAATGTATTATGAAAACGAAACTACTTATCATTTTCATGCTATGGCAAGGTCTGCATTTTGCACAGACCCTTAGTGGTGAATTACAACGATGGCATAAAGTGACACTATCGTTTGAAGGTCCGAACAGTTCAGAAACCGCAATGACCAACCCTTTCACAGACTATCGCTTAGACGTAACATTTACGCACAGCGATACAAACACAACTTTTGTCGTGCCCGGCTACTACTCAGGTTGCGAAAACCCCGCGGATACCAGTTGTGATTCTGGAAACGTATGGAAAGTGCACTTTGCTCCGGATCGTACTGGAAGTTGGAATTGGAATGCCACATTTACCACAGGGACCGATGTCGCTATGGATGGTGGTGGAACCGGTGCCGGTTTTATGAATGGACAGATCGGAAACTTTGAAATCGCTGAAAGTCTCAAATCTGGAAGAGACCATAGAAGCCCCCTTCGCGGAAGGACCGTATATGTCGGGGAACACTATTTAAGATATTCTGGCACCAATCCAGCAGTGCCAAACGGCAATTGGTTTGTAAAGGCTGGTGCCGACGCCCCAGAAAACACCTTAGCTTATGAGGACTTTGATAATACACCCAATCGTGGCAATCGCAGAAAAAGCTGGAACCCACACCAACAGGATTATGACGCCAATGATGCCTCTAGTTACACTTGGGATAACGGTAAAGGCACTGAATTGTTAGGAGTCTTGAGTTACCTATCGGACAAAGGCGTTAACGCCTTTTCTTTTTTAACCTTAAGCTTGCATGGCGATGATGACAACGTATTCCCGCACCTCTTAAATGTACCGGAGGACACCTATAATAACTATAACGACAATCAGCAGTGGGAATTAGGGGTTCATAAGGACCGTTTTGATGTCTCTAAATTGGCCCAATGGGAGCACATCTTTGAATATGCTGACAAGAAGGGCTTATTTATGCACTTTAAAACCATGGAAACGGAAAATGATAATATGATGGATAATAATACCTTTGGCAGGGAACGGAAATTATATTATCGCGAATTGATTGCTAGATACAGTCATCATTTGGCGCTCAACTGGAATATTACGGAAGAAACAACACTTACTGATGCTGTGGCTATTGCCACATCAAACTATATCGAAAGTATAGACCCTTATAATCACCTTATTGTCTTACACACCTACCCCAATGATCAAGATGAACATTATACGCCATTACTAGGTAATAATTCTGCACTTACAGGAGCGTCGATACAAATAGACAAGGCTAGCACACATGCTATGGTAAAAACCTGGGTTGATAATTCAGCTCTAGCTGGTAAAAAATGGGTGGTTGCCAATGATGAGCAAGGCAATGCGGATACTGGAGTAGATCAAGACCCCAATGATAACCATCTTGTAAGACATCGCGTATTATGGGGTACCTTAATGGCTGGTGGAGCTGGGGTTGAGTATTACTATGGCTATGGTACTGGAGAGACCGACCTCACCGCTCAAGACCATAGATCGAGAGATACCAAATACACTCATGCGAGCATCGCCCTAGACTTCTTTAATACCTATTTACAAGACTATTTACTAGAGATGCAATCTATGGATAGTGTTACGAATGACAACGAGGATTATGTATTCGCAAAACCTAATGACATTTATGTGGTTTACAGACCTGATGGAGGTACCACTGATATTAGCTTACCCTCTGGCAACTGGTCCGTCGTTTGGTTCAACCCTAGAACTGGAGGCAGTCTGACCGCTCCAACAGCTATAACAAACTCTTTGACCGCTCCAGACACTAATGACTGGGTAGCCTTAGTCGCCGATACGGATTTGCTGTCCATTGGTAGTGTTGCACTTGAACAATCTATACAGATCTATCCCAACCCTACTCATGACATCTTATTTATAAATTTGGCAAACAGTGGTTTCCAGTACCAAATGCAACACATCGCTGTATACGACACCACTGGTCATCTCATCCTAAAAAAATCCGAAGATTTAGAACACATAGATCTCAGTGCGTTGGCAAAGGGCTTTTATCTATTGACGATTAAAAGTGACAAAGGGCAATTGACCAAATCCATTATTAAATACTAAAAAATAGTTTTGCAGACTAAGGTGAATCTCTTTTAAAGGTTCCAAAGAAAAAAACCTCCTTAATTATTTAAGGAGGTTATCGCACTACTGCTGATGAAAATCACCCCTTTAAAACTCAACAGTTTTGTGCCTCTTCTGCTATTAATTTAATGAAGAATCTTTGGTTTAGTTAAAGGGGTCCCTCTAAATAATTGCTTATAAAAACTTACATCATTTTCATTTTTTTTCTTCTATAGCTCAATCGAAGGGATTACCTCCGGGATCTGGTGGTGATGCCGATTGCGCCTTCATAGGCGATAAAATCATAAATGTCCCGATAGCCGTTAAGGCGGTATACTTGCCCATCCTGATTATGGCCTCCTTGCGCGTCATCTTGTCTTTATCTTTCTTTTTCATGTACTAATCAATACTTATTTTCTGTGCGCGGCTTACTGCACTATTAGACAATTGTAAGATATATATTCCCGTTCCTAATCCCATAATGTCCACAGTGTTGTACTGAGTTCCTGCCTCTATAACTTTGCGCGCTACCAGCCTTCCATTGATATCGTATAATTTGGCAGTTGTATTATGGTCTACCCGTCCACTTATGGCCAAGATGTTCCTAGCATTCACCGTAAAAATCTTTAAGCTATTAAAATCAGTATCGGATATGCCAAGAGTCTGCTCGCCAAAACTGATATAAAAACGTCCTGTCCCATTAAGGTTCTCGACTGGCGTCATTACATAATCTTCCGTATTTAAATGCGTTGTTGTATTGGCCTGAGTATCGAGAAGATAGACATCAACGTTCGCAGGCAAGTTCGAACTGTCTATGCCTACAGTCAGTTGTACTGCCTGGCTGGCATTGATCCCTAAGGGAACCAAGCTACCATTACTCAATACCTCTTGTGGCAGCGACTGAATGGCAAAATCGATACCTGTATCGTTAGTCAACAGGCGAGAGTAAAGGCCGAATGCACCGGCAAGGTTCCCAAAAACAGCAGCATCATAGCCAAGGTCAAGGCCATTGGTGGAGTTGGCGTTGAAATAAAAATCGGTCGCCGAACGGTCCCCATTGCTGCTGTTTAACTCTAGTTTTAGGTACTGATTGGTATCCATAGGCCTTCCGGCTATAAAGTCATCACTATTACCGTGCCTTCTCATACTTGGTGTAAAGGCGATAGTCGCATCACTGCCGACCGCCACAAAAAAGCCCTGACCAGGAGCGATCACTGTATTGGCATCCGTGGTGTTCAGGTTGTAGATCACCCAACCATCGGAGGCGTCACCGTCATAGCCGTAAATCCCCACATTGTTCACATCGAGTGCGCCCATATTGTTGCTGTCGTTCAAAAAGTCTTGAACATTAAGGTAGCTCGGATAGGGATTACCAATAAGGTTCCATTCGCTGTAGCTCGGGCCAATATTAAATACGGCTTGGTTGACGTCCCCTTGGTTAACCGTCCCTTCAAAGCGTAAGGTCGAATTATCCGTCGTTGCCGCCCTGTACCCCGTTCCCGAGTCCAAGGTCGCAGATTCTGTATTGGAATAGGTAACATAGCTGCCCGAGACCTTGTCGAATGGCCCAAACAGGTATAAGGTATTACCCGCATTAGAAACGATATTGGTGTTGTTCGCCAAAAAGTCTGTAAAGATTTGTCCCGAAACAGGTGGGCTTACCAGATCGTTACCTCCAGAGGCTGCCGTTTGGTTAACATGGCGCTCGTAGGCAATAGTCCCTGTTAAGGTACCATCCGAGATCAAACTCGAATAGGACGTAGAGGTCGATTCCAAAAGCACACCCGAAGCGGCCGTTAGTGTTATACCATTAGTAATGGTCAATCCAGCACCAGCTTCTACAGTCATGTTATTACAATCCGTATCCGTGTTGATGGTCGCTTCACCCGCTTCGATAAGGATATCATCGGCACTGGTCGCTACCCCATTGGGGTCTGAAGGTGTCCACCCGTTATTATAAACGTAACCCATGATCAGAGATGCTCCCGAACAATCATAGCTATCATTGGTGATTTGAGTCCCAGGACTGTTCGTACAATCTGCAATATTTGTTCCGCCACAGGCCGTAAAGAACTGATCCTGGAACACGCCATCGCTGTAAAAACAAATACCGGCATCTTCGCTAGAATCAACATATTTTATCTTAATATGAAACAATAGGTTCGGGGTAGCCGTCACCTCTATTTCAGGAACAAATTCTAAACCAACCAAGGCCACATTCTGTTGGAAGGATAGTGACACCCTCGAATTGGTATTATCGTTCTGCACAAAGTCCTTGTAGGCCGGCGTTGGAAAGGGAAATCCCGGAAATTCATAGCCTATAATCGAGCCTATAGGTTGACTATACTCTATATTGCCATTGGCCGATATGTTCTCCCCAAAGGCTGCAGTATTATAGTCCAGATATAATTGGCCCGAACCCACATAAAAGTCCGAGGTACTTGTTATGAAGATATCCGCTTCGTAAAAATCATCTGTACCGTCATTGGTAATCTGTGTATTGGCAAAGGAGAAGGTGATATCTTGGGCATATACATCATACATGCACATCACCACTAATACCATTATAACTATTTTTACTTTCATAATTATTTTATACTTAAGGGGTAAGGCTTAATTACTTTTTTTAATCAGACGTTTGGTCACCGATAGATTTTCTGTAGTCACCTCAACTAGATAAATACCATCTTCATGGGCACTCATATCTATGGCTTGCTCTCCTTCCACATTATCCATCTGTAGGATAAGTCTCCCATTGATATCATAGACACGTACGGCTCCTATTGTCTTTAAACCTTTGATATAAAAGCTTGTTTTTACTGGATTTGGATATAGCAATAAGGTATCGTTCTCTACCTCTGCTATAGTCAAAGTGCTTGGCGCCGACTGCGAGCAGTCATAAGTATCATCCATAATCTGTACTCCGGGTGTATTCGTACAATCTGCTGTCGTTGTCCCACCGCAGGCTGTAAAGAACTGGTCCTGGAATACCCCATCGCTATAGAAACAAATATTGGCATCTTCATTCACATCGGCATAGCGTATCTTGATATGGAATAAGACCTTAGGAGTAGTCGTCACTACTAACTCCGTCGCTGTCTCCAATCCTACTAAGGCTATATTCTGTTGGAAAGACAATGATACCCTTGACGTGGTATTATCGTTATGAACAAAATCCTTATAGGCCGGTGTTGGAAAAGGAACTCCAGGCCAAGAATGGCCTAAAATGGACCCGTCCGGTTGGCTGTACTCTAAAGTACTATTGGTCGATACATTATCACCAAAGGCTGCCGTATTATAATCTAAGTATACCTGGCCCGAGCCCACATAGAAGTCCGATGTGCTGGATATCATGATATCAGCTTCATAGAAATCGTCTGTACCATCATTGGTAATTTGGGCGTTGGCAAAGGCCAAGGTTACATTCGAGGATTGTGAATCGGAAGCAATACTAGGTCTGTTAAACTGCTGTCCACGCCCGATATTGGGGTTTATCAGGGCATTGACATCAGTATTTTGTACCTGAGTATTGATATCCATATCGGCTTCATTATAACCTGAGCTACCGATTAATTGGATTACTGCACTAGCATCTGTATTTTGGATCTGTGCATTACCATCATAATCCCCAGTGTACATTCCGTGCAATGTATTTGGTAATAACACTACCGAATTGGTACCCCCTTCTACATTAATAGGGTCGGTAAAGTCAATTAAAGTTGTTGTACCACTTAGGGTAACAGGAGCTGCTGTGATAACCCCTATATGGTTACGGTGCTTAATGGCGACATAGTAATCGCCGGCCAAAGCAGTAGGCCTTAAGTTAGCTTGCCCATCGACATCTACAATGAAGCCATCTCTGTTTAATAATGCAGATCGCGAGTATACGACCTGTGCACTATTATCTTTATCGCGTAACTCCACAAATACCCAATCTACAATGCTTTCATCATCTATATCTCCAAAGACACTACTATCACAGGTAAGACCATCTGAATAAGGGCTAGTCGTAGGTATCATACCCGCAACTCTTAAATCATCGCGCATTAAATTCTCTTCTCCATCAGCTTGAACTGGGTCTATTGCGGCACCCTGCAAGAATACACGTGCTCTGAATATAGGTGGTACATTACTATCTGATTGTAACTCTATAGCACCAATATCATAGCCTTGATCGTTATAATTTCTTAGATTACCAACCTGATCATTAAGTGCTATGCCTGAATCAACAACCCTTAGCTCTCCGTCATAGGTCACTAAACTATTATTAAAATAAGTAGATACATAAAACAGATAGGTTTCACCAGCGACTAGGTCAAAGAATTGACTTCCGCCACCGTCATCATAATACGAGCCATCATTATTCCTATTGGTATGCCCTAGATATTCTGGTCTGTCTGAAAAAAAGCCACTATTAGCAACAAGATTGTCATCCCATAGATATATTGAAATACCTTCTCTAGGATTGTCCGGATCCGCATCATTACCTAAATATTCCGTAGTTCCGCTAAAGGTAAACTCATATCGTGCCGTTGCAGGTGCTACAAAGACATACAGATCACAGTAATTAGGGTCGTTCCCAAATAGGGTATCTTCTATGGAGGTAATGGTTGTTGCTCCACTAAAATCCATAACCTTATATGAGTCTAAAGCTATTCCATTGTTATACGCTGGACTTGTATTAAAAAATGAGTGACTTAAGGTATTTCCCCCATTATCTGCTAATGGCAATAATAACGGATCATCTACACCAATAATATTATTATTAGTACCATCGGTTATTGCTGTTCCAGTGCCTATGATATTATAACTACTTCCTGCTTCGAAATCGTGAAATACTACATCTGCAGGAGCACCTTCTGCCGTATTTCCTGAAATAATGGAATTATGTACTGTCCATGTTGTTGCATTAAGCGTACCTTGATGGCTTATCGCTGCTGAACTACCAGCTGCTTCAGTTACATTATTGGTTATGGTACTATTGGTGATGAGCATAGTAGTTTTGCGTCCTGAATTTGTACGTGTTTCTATCGCAGAGCCTCCAATTGGTGCAGTATTACCACTGATCGTGGAATTATTTACAATGAAGGCTTGACCTGAGGACGAATTTGAAGCCCAAACTTTAAGTGCCTCAGCTCCTGAGTTATTAATAATTGCTGAATTATTGATATTTAATGTTCCTGCTTCACTTTCTATAGCGGCACCATAGCTGGCACTATTCTCACTTAGGGTAACACCATTAAGATTGATGGTGCCTGTCCACGAGGAGATAGCACCACCGTTATCCGAAGTACAAGACCCAATAGTCACATTGGTCAAAGTCGTTGTATTGGTACCTAGCAACAGGATACCGCCTCCATAGGTATTATAAGGCCCTTGTATGGTTGCTGAATTACCATTAACAATGGTTAAATCGCTTATAGTTAAATTCAAATGTGCAAATCCGTTATAGAATACTCTCGTAGCATTATTACCATCGATAGTTAAGAGGTCTTGACCAGGTCCTTTAATAATCAATGATCCTCCAAACCCACCTGCTGCACCTACTTCCATCTGGCCAAAAAGTATTGGAGACGAAGTGTTGTTCGGATCTTGATATTCGGGTGCTCTAACAGTAATCGTCTGAGGCGAATTGAATAATGATGAGAACTCAATAACGTCTGTACCTGGATCGTTATTCGCTGCTATAAATGCTTCTCTTAACGAACAATCACCATCACAAACCCCATCATTAGTATCTTCTGTTTTAGTTACTACATAGCTTCCTACGGATGGTAATTCTATGGCACCAATATCATCAGTACCAAAAATACCTCTGGCATTGCCTACCTGATCGGTTGTAAGGCTCGTAAAACCGGCATTAAGTGCTGGGCTATTTCCATATGGTAAGTGACTAAGCGTATTACCACCATTATCTGCTAGTGGTGCTAATAATGGATCGTTGACATTAAAAATGTTGCTTGTCGCATTAATTTGAGTTGCACCGGCACCAATAAGATTGTTTCCGCTATCTGGAGTGAAGCTATCATTACCAATATCTGAAGGTGAGCCATTGGCCAAATTTCCTGAAAGAATGGAATTATCTATGGTCCCATCAATAAGATTATTGGCAGAAAACGTAATGGCAGCGCCAGCTTCACCATCACTCCCAGATGTATTATTGGTAATGGTATTGCTATTCATATTAAGTGTTTGTGAATATCCTCCAGTGGTAATAAACTCAATCGCCGAACCACCAGCTGGTGTACTATTTCCGCTAATCGTAGTATTCTCCATTTTGAAGTCAACATTGGCAATGCTCGCATGCATCCGTATGGGCGCGCTTCCTGAATTGCCATAGATCGCAGAATTCTTGATCTCGAAAATTCGTCCTTCCTCTTCAATCGCTGAACCGTATCCAGTAGAAGTATTGTTTCGTAATGTTACGCCATCGAGATACATATTACCACCATAAGATGAAACCGCTCCTCCTCTAAGTGCTTCACAATTTTCTATAGTAACATTAATCAATCGACAATACGAACCTGGGTCACCACCTAATTTCATAATCCCTCCTCCCCATTGTGGGTAAGGCTGGCTATCATTAGCAGTTCCCGGCTGGTCGGGTTTTCCGTTAGCTATAGTTAAGTTATTGATTTCAACATCTATATGTCCGAAACCAGCATAAAACACTCTGTGCTGTAGATTCCCATCGATGGTTAATAGGTCTTGACCCGGTCCATTAATAATATAATCGCCTCCATGTCCTCCAGATGGTGGACCAATCTCAAGTTGACCCAAGGTCAGTGTAATAGTTCTAGGCGTATCAAAATAAGGAGAGGCAAAGTTGATAATATTGTCTCCATTTGCTTGGTAGGCTGCTTTTAAAGCCTCTCGTAAGGAACAGTCGGCAGCATCACAAACACCGTCATCGGTATCATCGGCTTTAGTAACTGTAAAGGTCTGTGCTTGTAATTGAAAAGCTGAAAAAATAATTATTGCACCAGCTAATTTCAATCTTTTACAAAAAGAAGAAAGTGATTTATTAAAAATCACTCCCGGCAAATAATAAGTTTGCATAACGGGGTGTAATTAAAGGTTAATGGGTGCAAGTTAGAATGAGGTAAAAAACCTTGAAATACGAGAATACACGTACTTTATAAGCGCAGGCACGTATAGACTACGTGCTTACACGTAGTTAAGCACACATAATAATAAAAGAGTTTGATTATCAGAGATTTACAATGACATCTTTGTGCTTTAAGGTCCAATTAATAACGGCATTGGTCCCGCCCTCTATCTCTAATTTATGGACAATATTACTACGGTGTTTTTCAACCGTTCTGACAGAAACTCCCAAAGTTTCGGATAATTCTGTGTTGGTATTTCCTTGGGCAATGAGTTTTAAAATAGTAATCTCTGAAGGCGTCAACAGTTTTAATTTTTTGAGCTCGTCCGAAGCGTTCTCAATGGCAAAACTATCAAAAGAACTGCTGAAATAGATCTCACCGTTGAGAACAGCATCGATACAACGTTCAATTTCAAAAAAACTATCTTCCTTAAGCAAATAACCATTGAGTTGTAGTGCTTTTGCTTTGGTAATATAATCGATTTCTTTATGATAGGACAGAATAATAAATTTAGTTGACGTGCCTTTATCCTTGGCCATTCTTACCACTTCGAAGCCCGTTAGTAAAGGCATATCGATATCTAAAAATGCGATCGTCGGTTTGAGCTTTAAAATCAGTTCCAAAGCCTGCATCCCATTAGTGGCTTGCCCAATTATAGCATAGTTATGTAAGGTTAGCTCGTCGTGTAAACCTTTTAAAAGCATGGGGTGGTCATCTGCTAATATGAATGAAATATCTTCTTTTTTTATCATCTTAAACGGGGGTAATAAGTTGCATCGTTGTACCTTTATTTTTAGCACTATCGAAAGACAACTTCGATTTAATTATTTTAGCACGTTCTATCAAGGTTTTCATGCCTAAACTCGAGGTAGCATGGCGTTTTTCGTTAAACTCGAAACCGATTCCATTATCCTTAATCGTCGTTTCAATAACATCTTCTGTTTTTGAAATAAGGACCGAAACCGATTTGGCTTTGGCATGTTTTACGGTATTGTTCAGAACTTCTTGGATAATACGGTATAAATGTAGCGCATCTTTTTGAGATAGTACATCATCGATATTTGCGATATCAATGGTGAAGAATAAATCGGTATTAGCATCGACCTCGTTGATCATGGATTCTATACTTGCAGTAACCCCTATTTTCTCGAAGGTGGCGGGGTAAAGCCCTCTGGAAATCCCTCTTAGCTCACTCAGCGTAGTTTTTGCCAGATTATCGATATCATTATTCTCAAAAGATTTTACTTTTTTGGTGAGCAACATCAATTTCTGACCAACACTATCGTGAAGATCCCTAGCCACCTGTGTGCGCTGGTCTTCTTGCGTCTTTATCAATTCTTGTGAAAACAACTCTTGATTTATTTTCTCCTTTCTCGAGAAGTTTCTGGAACGCAGTAAATAGATAATTGTGAATAAAAGCACTAAGCCCAAACCTCCAAACAACATCCATTGCTGTTTGATTTTGTTTTGTTTGTCCAACAGCGCAATCTCAGAATTTTGGGCTGTTATCGTGAAATCCCGTTTTTCGGTTTCATAGAGGGTTTGATAATAAGACAGACCATTTACTTTTTTGACACTATTAATAGAATCTCTTAGGGTTACAAAATCCACATAGTGTTCATGGGATTTTTCAATATTTCCAAGCGCTTTGTATATGTTAGAAAGTCGTTCATCCATCTTAAATTTCCCCCAGAAGTTCTTAGTTTGCTTATGTTTATCAATCACCCACTCGCCTTCCTTTAAAGCCTTGTTATATGCCTTAGTTGCTATATAATAATCCGCTAATGCTGTTCTATACAAGCTTTCATAGGGAATTGGGCTTAGTGGGGCAAAGTCCTTTTGCACCTTATCATAAAACACCTTGGCTTTACTCAAACTATCTGTTACGGCATAGGCCCCTAACAAGGCATAAGTAATTACAGGTTCTAAGGATAAGCTATAGTCGGGATCCGTAACATAGCCATAAGCTTCTTTGAGATATACGATTCTTGCCGCTTGATTGCCTTTAAAACTCGCTTCTAATGAGGCATTGTACAAATTAGGAACGAGTGAATTAAAATTGCGCTGGTGCTTGGCAATGGCAATAATTTCGTCACGTTCTTTTTTGGCTTCATCATCAAAACCTATTTTCGTATATAATGTGGCCAGTTCATTTCTTACAAAGAGCAAATTAAAGGTATCTCGTGCTTTTTGAAAGTAGTCTGAAGTTTCTAAAAGTAGTTTAGAAGCTATGGCATAGTTACCTTTTACTGCATAGGCCCCGGATTTATAGGATCTTGCTAATGCATAAGAGGATGAGTCATTGGCCTTTAACGCCAAAGCCTCTGCTTTATCGTACAAACCAATAGATTGTTCCGTCTGCCCTGAAAAATAATAGCTATCCGCTGCATTGGTATACAGTCTGCCCATAAGGCCGTAGTTATCCGTATCTAAATTTCGTTGTTCAAAATCTTTAAATAGCTTGACGCCTTCCTCAGCGTTACTAGCACGATTGGCATAATAAAAAATGAGGTTTGAGGTATGGCGAATGGCCATTTGAGTGGAGTCTAACTTGTAGGCATAAGCTATAGTGGCTTTGGTGATGGAATCGAAACGTAAGTTCCCATTGTATTCAACAAGCCTACAAAGGCTGTCCATTAACTTAAGCTTTTCACCATTTTGTGACGCTTTAATATGTTGCTCGAGATTATTTACGGACTGCTCAAGTGATGGGTCTTGCCCAAATACAAGGATACAACTCAATAAGACGAAAAGAGAACTAATTTTTCGCATGGGGTAATATATTAACTAGTGATAGGGTGATATGCGTAAAGTTATAAATATGTTTATAACTTTTGGGATTTTCTTGTAAAACCTTAGCACTGGTTCTAAATCGTGAAGGTTTAATCAAACCTTAAATAAAAAAGCCTCAGTAATAATCTGAAGCTTTGTCTTATTGTACAGGCGGCGAGACTTACTTCGACTTCGCTCAGCATAAACATTTCGACTAAGCTCAATGCGACGCTTCTCGTCTCGCCTATTATGTCATACCCGAATACTACATACCATAAAAAAAGCCCCAGTACTAATACTGAAGCTTATCTCTGTACAGGCGGCGAGACTTACTTCGACCTTGCTCAGCACAGGCTTCTCGTCTCGCTTTCTTATAATTAAACTAAAACACAAAAAAAAGCCTCAGTAATAATCTGAAGCTTTGTCTTATTGTACAGGCGGCGAGACTCGAACTCGCACACCTCGCGGCACTAGATCCTAAGTCTAGCGTGTCTACCAATTCCACCACGCCTGCAAAAGGAGTGCAAATATACACAATAGTTTCAATATTCAAATAGCAAGTGCTTAAGAAATATTCGTATTTGTTTTTATTATTTTTGTTAGAAACTGTCCTATTATGCAAAACATAAAGTCCTATATCAACACTCATCAACAACGCTTTATTGATGAGCTCATCGCCCTTTTAAGAATCCCTTCCATTAGTGCCGATTCCACCTATAAAGACGATATGCTCAAAACCGCAGATGCTGTTAAAAACAGTTTAAAAGATGCTGGTTGTGACCATGTGGAAATTTGTGAAACGGATGGTTATCCCATAGTATACGGTGAAAAAATAATCGATCCCAATTTGCCGACGGTTCTAGTTTACGGACACTACGATGTGCAGCCACCTGATCCCTTAGATTTATGGCATTCGCCACCTTTTGAGCCTGTTATTCAAACCACGGATTTACATCCAGATGGTGCCATCTTTGCCCGAGGTGCTTGTGACGATAAAGGACAAATGTACATGCATGTTAAGGCCTTGGAATATATGACCAAGCACGATGTCTTACCATGTAATGTCAAATTTATGATTGAAGGCGAAGAAGAAGTCGGTAGTGAGAATTTAGCACCTTTTCTTGCCAATAATAGAGACAAACTTAAAAATGATGTGATCCTCATTTCAGATACTGGTATGATTGCTAAAGATGTCCCATCTATTACGACCGGGTTGCGAGGCTTGAGCTATGTCGAGGTTGAAGTCACTGGTCCTAATCGTGATTTGCATTCTGGATTGTATGGTGGTGCTGTTGCCAACCCTGTAAATGTATTGACCAAAATGATAGCCTCACTACATGACGAAAACAAGCATATCACCATTCCAGGGTTTTATGACCAAGTGGAAGTACTTTCTGATGCGGAACGTGCTGAAATGGCCAAGGCCCCATTCTCATTAGACGCCTATAAAAAGGCTTTGGATATCGAAGCGGTTTATGGAGAAGAAGGCTATACTACTAATGAGCGTAACTCTATTCGCCCAACATTGGATGTGAATGGTATTTGGGGAGGCTATATTGGCGAAGGCGCAAAAACCGTGATTGCCAGCAAGGCTTTTGCAAAGATTTCCATGCGTTTGGTTCCGCACCAAGATTGGGACGAGATTACACAGTTATTTAAATCCCATTTTGAACGTATTGCCCCAAAGGGTGTTAAGGTCAAGGTAATGCCACATCACGGTGGACAAGCTTATGTTACCCCAATAGATAGTATTGGTTATCAGGCGGCGTCTAAAGCCTACGAAGAGACTTTTGGCAAAACCCCTATACCACAACGTAGTGGGGGTAGTATTCCTATTGTATCCTTGTTTGAACAAGAATTGAAAAGCAAGACTATTTTAATGGGCTTTGGCTTAGATAGCGATGCCATCCATTCGCCCAATGAGCATTTTGGGATTTGGAATTACTTAAAAGGTATCGAAACTATACCTTGGTTTTACAAGTATTTTACTGAACTGAAGACCTAGAATTCTCTGCGTTTCACGACTAAAAAAGCCTAAGATTTTATCTTTGATTTTGTTTATTTGATTTTTTATTCTACATTTGTAGAGTTAATTCTAATATTGTAGAACATGGAACTCTCCAAAACCGAAGAACAATTGATGCAATATCTCTGGAAATTCGATAAAGCTTTTATGAAAGACCTTTTAGAGGCCTATCCAGAACCCAAACCTGCCACCACCACAGTAGCCACCTTGTTAAAGCGCATGATAGGCAAAGGGTTTGTCGCCTATAAGACCTATGGCAAGTCTAGAGAGTACTATCCCTTAGTAAAAAAAGAGGATTACTTTTCTAAACATGTTAATGGTTTAATAAAGACCTTCTTTAATGATAGCGCTTCACAATTTGCATCATTCTTTACAAGAAAAACGGATTTGACCAAAGCAGAGTTGGAAGAGCTTAAATCTATAATTGACAACGAAATTAAAAGGAAGTAGCCATGGGAGTATATGTTTTAAAATTTTCGGCATGCTTGTTCGTGTTTTGGTTGGTCTATGTGCTTCTACTTGAAAAGCAAAAAATGCATCGATTTAAACGCTTTTATCTACTAGCTGCTTTTGCCGGTTCCTTAATCATTCCGCTGTTAAGTATTACCTATTATATAGAACCAGTAGTCCTAGACCTAGAAACAGCTCCTTCTTATATCCCAATTACATCTACACTTACACAGGCTTCTATTGAAGAGGCACCTGCAATAGACCTAGAAACTATCCTTTGGTATCTTTATGGGTTTGGTGTTTTACTCTTTAGCACACGTTTTGTCATTAATCTGGTTAAACTCTATACTACCATTGCAAAAAATAAAAAGGTCGCTCAAGGTTCCTTCATTTATGTCTTGTTGAAAGCGTATCGTATCCCGCATTCATTCTTTAGGTATATCTTTTTGAATCAATCGAAGTTTGAAAGCGCTATTATCCCAAGAGAGGTCTTATTGCATGAAGAGACACACGCCAAACAGCTACACAGTTTAGACATTATCATTTTAGAGCTTTTGCAAATCTTATTTTGGTTCCATCCCTTAGTTTACATTTTAAAGCACCATGTAAAACTCAATCATGAGTTTTTAGCTGACGAAGCTGTGTTAAACGAAGGTACGGACACCAAAAGCTACCAAACTATATTGTTACAATTTTCATCTTCCGATAGTTATCGGGACACTCGGAATTATCAACTCTCGAGTGCCATCAATTATTCATCATTCAAAAAACGATTTACAGTTATGAAAACACACACATCAAAAACTAGAATATGGTTGAGTACCATTTTACTTTTGCCAATTTTTGCTATGCTATTCTACGGTTTTGCCGAAAAAGAATATATAGAGAAAGATCTTACTGACATGGATTACCAACAGTCAGACGATGACATATCTAAAATAAAGTATTCTGACGGCGCTACGGAATCCATGATGCAAGAATATAAAGCGTGGATTAAGAACTTTGAAAAAACGCGTCATATCGACAATACATCTTATAGAAGAATTGTAGCGATTTACGATATTATGACGGACGCCCAGCGCAAATCCGTTACGCCATATCCCGTTTTGCCGAGTACGAATTTATCTAAAGTTGAACCAAAAAAACCAACACCAGCACAGTTAAAGTCTTGGAAAAACGAAAAAGAATTTGCGATATGGATCGATGGCAAGTACGTCCCTAATGCTGCTCTGGACAATTACAAACTGAGCGATTTTGTACATTATAATGGATCTAAAGTTTATAAAAATGCTAGAAGTCAAAAGTTTCCACAACCTTTTCAGTTTCATTTATACACGAAACAGGGTTTTAAAAAGCACTTTAAGGAATATGCTGTATCAGACTATAGGGAACTCACCGAAAAGTATGCAAAGGCTGTAGCACTTTATCTCAAAGGCTCACAGACCAACAATGCAGAACTTAAAATTTTAAAAGCTCAGGCAGATAAGCTTTACAATCAATTCACAAAAGACGAATTAGAAAGCTATAAGATTTTACCCGCCCCACCTGTTCCGGCAGAGCAGCGCACTACACCCCCAAAATCAAAATCTAAAGGCGGACCCAACTTTGAAGACACTCAAGAGTTCTATAACCCTTCATTTTTAGAATATATTATAGAAATGGAACAACTAGGTGCGTCCTTTTATCTCGATGGGGAAAAAATCACACCTGAAGCGGCAAAAGCCATTGCTAAAAACAACAAAGGGAAACGTACGGACATGACCACTCAGAAGGATAAAGACGGGCATTATCTCGTAAAACTATCCAAGCCTCAAAAGAATCATGTCTATGCCCGAAGCATTGAATTAAAAATTTTAGATAATGATTCTTATGTCATAGATGGCATTAAAGCGACTAAAAAGACTTTTATGAGTGCATTTAATCAAATACATCAGGATATTACGCCTGAAGTACGAAATAAAATCATGAATATCCATGTGAGTTCGGCAACGGAGATTTCTAACAAAGAAGTCTGGTTTATCTACAACTCACTTCAAGCTTATGGCTTTTATCGTATTGTAACACCTAATCAAATCATAAATAGAGCCAAGGGTAATACGCCCTTCGCCATTGTGAATCGTGTTTCTGCACAGGAGAAGGCCACAAAGGAACAGATTTCGACTTATAATAAGATCGCTAGACATTATAATGATATGATCGCCAGTGGCGGAAATATTCGTATCCAAATGAAAGATGTCGAAAAGCTTAAGTATATCTATGGCCTAATGTCAGAAACGCAACGAAAAAATGCTGAGCCATTTCCAGATTTTCCTGAGCCGCCACCAGCGCCATCAGTTCCTGAACCGCCAAAAGTCAAAGTCAAGGAGGTTAAGGCCATAAAACCTCCGCAACCACCTAAACCTGTAAAAATCAAAGCGATTTCTAGGGTAGATGAAGCCGAAGTACCAGCAAAGGCATTAAGCGCTGAAGAAAAGAAGCAACTAAAAAGACGTGCCAAGGTGTACAAGGAAAAGTATCCTGAGAAAGCTAAAAAACTAAAAATGAAAACTAAGGATGGCGAAGTTGTCGAAGTAGAAGAGATTGAGATTCCAAAGGCAGAGCTTGCTCAAGTACCGCCTCCTCCTCCGCCACCACCAACACCATCACCCTTAGATTTTGTGATAAAGATGGCCAAAACTAATGCTATATTCTATTACGATTCTAAACAGATTTCTTCCGATAAGGCTATTGCACTGCTTAAAAAGAATCCTGAATTGAACTTAAGAGCTACAAAAACGGATACTAAGCAGCCCGTGGTTTATATTTCAAAACTCCCCATAGTCATCGAAGTGAAAGACAAGAAAAGGAATTAAATCCCTTCGTTATATTTAAGTTAAAGCCTCATCTCCTTTGAGGCTTTTTTATTTATTTATGTAACAAAACTAAAGTTTTTGCGTTCTAATATACTATCAATCAAAACCTCTGCTTATGTTAAAGCAATTCTTCATTTTATGTTCTGGAGCTGATACCGATATTCTAAACGACTGTTCTATTGGTGAGCAAAACAAATACGCTGGTATAGGCGCCACAGTGTTTTTTACTGCTTTAATGGCTACCATTGCCTCTAGTTATGCCCTTTATACTGTTTTCGATAATTTATACACCTCTATTTTCTTTGGACTGATTTGGGGCTTGCTCATCTTTAATCTGGATCGCTATATAGTCTCTACCATCAAGAAACGCGATAATGTTTTAGATGAAATCCTTCAGGCCACTCCACGGATTTTTCTAGCCGTAATCATAGCCATTGTGATATCGAAACCCTTGGAACTCAAAATTTTTGAAAAGGAAATCAACCAGGTCCTTCTCGAACAGAAAAACGAATTAACCTTAGCTAATCAAAATCAAATTGCCGAGCAGTTTAACCCTAAAATTGCCGAATTAGAAAATCAAATAGTGGGCTTACAGTCTCAAATTGACACCAAGGAAGCCGAAGTGAATGCCCTTTATGACACCTATATTACGGAAGCCGAAGGTACTGCTGGCACCATGAAGTTAGGCAAGGGACCTGTTTATAAAGAAAAGCGTGAAAAACACGATGCTGCATTAGCAGAACTACAACAGCTGAAAACAGACAACAAAGCCAAGATTTCGGCAATAGAAAACGAAATCATTACGCTTCAAGGTGCTTATAAAGCCAATGTAGCCGAGTCCCAACCTGTTATTGATAATTTTGATGGTTTAATGGCACGCGTCAATGCCTTGGGTGAGTTACCCTGGCTACCCTCTTTCTTTATATTCTTGCTGTTTTTGGCCATTGAAACCTCTCCAATCATTGCTAAACTTTTATCCCCAAAGGGAGCGTACGATTTTAAGCTCCAGGATCAGGAAACGGTGGTAGAAAGTTGGACTATGCAGCAGGTCGCCGAACGTAGACTTCTTGTAAAAACCGATAATGACATTAACAATAAGGTCTATACCGAGATTGCCGATGAAGAAGAGGTGATGAACTACAAGCGAAAAAAGGCAAGAGAGTTGATGCAACATCAAGCGGATGCTTTTTTAAAGAAGCAAAAGGGAATACTTTAACGAATTGTCCTTATTTTTAAGATTGAATTTAAATTCAGTCTTATGAAACCTATATTCGGACTATTGCTTTTCGTCCTATTAACAAGTTGTATCAGTGTGCGTACAGATATAACCGATAACTCCGGTACCGAAATCACAGGAAATAATGCGGCGGAGGCAGGTATTAGACTTGTCATGCAGAAACAAGAAGCCGCATGGAACAATCACGACCTAGAAGGATTTATGGAAGGCTACTGGAAAAGCAACGATTTAAAGTTTTATGGCCCCAATGGCTTAACGCTTGGTTGGGACAATACACTGGCCAGATATGAGCGCAATTATCCGACAAAAGCTGAAAGTGGCACTTTGAGTTTTGTGATTAATGATATCTCAAGGATTGAAGGCGATAATTACTGGGTTATGGGTGAGTATCACTTAAAGCGCGAGATTGGGGATGCCAACGGCGTTTTTATTATCATTTTCAAAAAAATCAACGGAGCGTGGAAGATTGTAGCGGATATGTCTTGCTAACATCTTGAAAAATAAAAGTGCTTCCGAGAGTATTCAACTGTCAGGAAGAATACTAGTCGGAAACACTATTATATTATATTTATAATCTAATCTGAAACTAAGCCGCTACTACTGTGGCATGCTCCTGATTCTTAAAATGATCGTACAATTCTTTACATCCAAGACCAACTATAGATAGCTTTTTCGATTTATTAATGGATTCGTTGTGTAATCTTGCCAAAGCCATGACTCCGGCTCTATCGATACTTTCCACACTTTCAATATCTAAAAGAATATCATCCAATTCATCGAAAATGTTGGCGAAATGTGCGTTGAAGGTCTTAAGGCTTAATTTGTTAAGTGTCCCTTTAATCTGAAAACGATTGTTGTAGCTGGTAATTTGTAAATCCATAATACATAATGTGTTAAATCATTAATAATAAATCGAGGGCTATTAATCAGTAAATTTGGTGCTATTAATATTGCGAGGGATGTCTTCAATATCCGACATATTATTCTGGAGTTCCCAGAAATTCGATAAATGACCATTTTGACAAGTTGATTTGAAACGGATTGTTCTTTTTTTCGATAAACAACACATTTCAAAACAGACAGAATGTAAGAAAAGTTCTTAGGGTTGTATTGACATTTCAGATGGCTTTATTGTTTTGAACAAACAGTTTTAATCTATACCAAATCTTACAACTATTAAGATGCTATGTTTCTAGATTTTGAATTCTTGGAATCTATATACACTTCTAGAAACTTTGCGCCTTGAGAATTAAAAACTACCGATTCACAATTTGCGGGTACTAAAATAGTTTCTCCCTTAGCTACAAACTCACTGTGGTCATCAATCGTCACTCTAGCTGCTCCTTCAACACACATAAATATTTTAAATGAATCCATAGCTGAATAAGCTCTCTGATTTAGTCCATTTACATTAAAGATATTGGTAGTAAAAAAATCACAATCCACTAAGTTACTCGTAGCGTTATCTTTTAAGTTATATTGACACTTACCATTAGATTTAAAGGCTTTCGTAGCCCTCTGGGCCAAATCAGTATGTAACTCTCGTTTCTGACCTTTATCATCTACTCTATCCCAATCATAAACACGATATGTGATATCACTTGTTTGTTGAATCTCGGCCGCTAAAACCCCTGCACCAATTGCATGTATTTTTCCTGCAGGTATAAAATAACTGTCTCCTTGTTCTACCTTCTCCTTATTGAATACATTATCAACATTGGTTGCATTAATATGCTTCAAAACATCGGTATTGGTCAACGTATTTTTTAATCCCAACACAATTTCAGCATCCTTTTCGCTATCCATAATGTACCACATCTCTGTTTTACCAAATGAGTTGTGCTGTACTTTTGCCATCTTATCATCGGGATGAACCTGAACGGATAAGTTTGTTTTTGCATCTAAAAATTTAATGAGTAAAGGAAAGCTTTCACCAAAAGTTGAGATGATCTTATTCCCAAGAAATTCTCCTTTAAAACCTCTTATTAAGTCATTTAGCGATTTCCCTTTATAAAGACCATTAGACACCACAGAAATATTTCCTTCTACTCCAGATATTTCCCAGCTTTCACCTACGGTTTTAGATGTCGTTTTTTTATTTAAAACCTTGGACAGTTTTTCACCTCCCCAGATTTTCTCCTTTAATATGGGCCTGAATTTTATTGGATATGCTTTCATAATCTAATTTTAAAATATTGACTGCTGTATATTGTTCTTGTTTGAATCCTGAGATTTAAAATAATCAAGGACTGAAAAAATACTTTTAAATAAAGTCGATTTTATATGCTGTTTGCGTTTATTCTCGTTATTAAATGCAATGATTTTATCTCTTTCCACACACAAGGCGTTTAGCATTTCATTGATATTATAGTTGTGTTCCATTAAACTATGCGTATCTATAAAACCTATATGCTTTAAATCAAAATCGTTAAACATGAATCTGGCTCCTGCCCGTTTTGCTGACTCTCGACCCACCTTCTTTTTTATCTGCACTACAGCGACTTTGTCTTCGCAAGCCTCCTTGATCTCTAATAATTTGTCGAGCGTTTCGTCCTTACTTTCGTTATCGACAAAACACATTTTAATATAATTTGTCGACTTAATACTCTCAACAAAAGCTCTGGCATTTATGTCTGCTGCATTATTAGAAAATATGATAATTATGCCAATATTCATCTTTAAATTCATTACGCTTTTAAACTATTTCTAGTTCGTGATTAACCCCATAATTCGATACTTTTTTTTTGCTTCTATATACCCAAGCTATTTGAGCTAACTGCATCACAATTTTTATAGAATCTTTCATAGATAGCTTAGAACCATCTGCGTGTATCCATCGTTTAAGCGGTTGTTCACAAAGCATCGCTTTTGCTTTTTTAAGACCAAAATGAATCGTCATTCTCTTAAAAATCTCCACATCAAAAATCCACTGGGTGACAAACTTCTTTTTGAATGCAATGTCAATAACATCTTTATGGAAAATTTTAGCACCACATTGTGTATCCTTAAAATCCATAGAAAGGATTTTTCTTATGATAAAGTTTATGGTTAAGCTGATTATTTTTCTAGCGGATTCTTTGGTAATATTGGCCCCCATTCTTGCAATACGAGATCCACTGACGATTTTAAAATCAGAACTTTCTATGGTTTTTACCAAGTCATCAAAATCAGCTAAATCCGTAGATAAATCTGCATCTAAAAAGCCTATATAATCCAAATCTTCTTTTTGTGCCATATGTAACATCCCAAGCCTTACAGCTTCTGCTTTACCACCATTCTTCTCACAATCGTAAACCGTAATAAAGTCTTCTCTCCCTTTCTGTAAATTTTGCAAAACCTCTAACGTATTGTCTTTACTGCCATCATTTACGAAACATAAATGATAGCCCGAATTTTCATTTACAAAGCTTAGAAATTCGTCACTTAACAAACGTTCTTCTTCATTGTAGCATGGAATAACCACTCCAACACACCGTTGCTGAATTATGACATTATTTTCTACCTTCACTGCTGTACTTAATACTGGTGCACCTATCAATCGTTTTACTCTGGCACAAATTTCATTAAGACTCAAAGGTTTTTTCATATAATCATTTACGCCCAATTCAAAAGCCTTAGTGATATTATCATCAAGCGTGTTACCAGACAAAATCATTATTGGTGTATCTGATGACTCTGTAATCCTAATATGAGTGATAACATCGAAACCTGATATATTTGGCATATTAATATCGACTATGACTAGATCTGGATTAAAAGCATTAAACGCCTCTAAACCTTTTTGTGCATTTGTTTCAATCTTTACATCGTATCCCAAATCTGTTAAACGCTTCTGTAACGGAAGTAATACTAATTGTTGGTCATCTATGGCTAAAACTTTCATAATAATTGGGTTTTGTGATTATTTACAATTCAAAAGTACTTGAGAAGACCTCCCAAAATTTTTAATTTAGATAAGCGCGGCAGTAAGTGTCGACGAATGGTAGATTACTGTAGTTGATTAAAATCAGTATCCGTATTTAAATTATATATCTTTACAGTATTGAATACATTCTCAATGATTTAAATGAAAAATGCCTCAAACAAATATTTAATTACTGCACTTTTAATTGGTATTGCTTTTCATGGGACTTCTATATTCTTCACTTTAGAAACGACCTATGATGCACTAATTCATTTATTTTTTGCTGACCACTATGCCAATAGTTGGTTTGAGCCTTGGAACTATAAATGGTATACGGGATTTACGGTTATGAGTTATCCACCATTAGTACATCAATCTATAGCAGCCCTTTCTTTTATAGGAGGACTTAAGTTTGGTTTATTTAGTGTCGCGCTTATCGGGATTATTCTGTTCATTACTGGTGTCTACCGATTTGCGTTATTGCTGTCCTCAAACAGAACCGTTGCAGGATATGCGGCAATTTTGGCAGTGTTTTCATCTTCATTTGTTGAGACCCTACATATTTTTGGACAACTTCCGAGTATCATAGGTATATCCGTACTCATGCATGCGCTACCGGAAATCTATCTCTGGTTAAAAACTGGGAAATGGCGTTATCTGGCTACATCCCTTTCTTTAATAGCGGTTACGGTAACCTCCCATCATGTCACTCCAATTTTTGGAATGGTATTCTTTATTTTTCCATTAATAGGAATGGTGACTATGGATCATGCCAGTGAGCAAGTAAAATCCATTAAAGCAGTTACCATTAAGCTTTTTATCGGCAGCTTTTTAAAGCTATTTAAACGCATTGTTGGATTTGGATTGTTCTCACTTATAATCATTATAGTTTGCATACTACCGTACTGGATAAATTCTAAAAACAATCCTATTACACAGGTACCTATACCTCACGGTTCAAGGGACAACTTCTTAGAAGTCACCTCATCCGGACTTGTTTTCTTTTTAATTCCTTGGGGCGTTTTATTGATTCTACTACCCTATATATTTTATAGATTTTATAGCAAGCGCTATCTATTCTTTGGCTTATCCATAACTATATTATTTATACTTGGAACTGGCGGCACTACACCGATTCCAAGATTAGCATTAGGTGAAACAGCTTTTAATATATTAACCTTAGATCGTTTTACCCTTTGGGCTTCAATCATGGCTTTGCCCTTATTTGGTGAATTCACCTACCGATTTGTAGAAGGCGATTTAAAGACATTAATACAGTCTCGATTTGGTGCTGTTTACCATCGGATCGCTGGTGGCATTTTGGCTAGTCTGTTTCTTTTTATGACCATCTTTACGATGAGCCTTGGCTATTTTAAACCTTCGCAGCCACAGAAAATAAAAATGTTGCCCATTGTCAACTTCCTCAACCAAGACCAACACGATCAATGGCGCTATATGACTTTAGGTTTTGGCGATCAGATGGCATGGCTATCCGCACAAACCAATGCCATGTCCGTAGATGGTAATTACCATTCGGCAAGGCGATTGCCCGAGTTGACAACTAGACCTATTGAGCGCTTAGAAAATTCGAAATTTAAAGGCGTTGAAGGTATTGGTTCCTTACAGCAATTCTTAACGACTCCAGAGAAGTACAATCTGAAATATATTTTTTCTAATGACAAGTTTTATGATCCTATATTGTATTTCTGTGGTTGGCAGCGACTAAGGCAACTTGAAAACAACATCATGGTGTGGGAGAAGCTAAATGTTCCCCCATTATCATCCATACTACCAAAAGATGATGTTGGCACCTGGCAAAAATTATTATGGGGAACTATACCTTTTCTCACGGTATTAATAGCATTTATTCTGAACATACAAGCCTTTTTAATTCGTAGTTTAAAAACAAAAATTAAACCACTACCTGTTTACTTTAATTTTCAGAACAACTATTCTGAGTTTTCAAAAGGTCTTTTAAAATTTACACATATATGGTCCATCATTTTAGCCCTTATTGTCGGTTTTGGGATTTATCAATTCTATATCAAAAATGAATCGCATCATTCGCCAGAAAATGCCATTTTAGCCTATTATGACGCCTTGGATTTTAAAGAATTTGAAAAGGCACACAGCCTAATCAATCCCGAAAGTGAAATGACTATTGCACAATACATGTTAGAAGTTTCTGTGACGGATGGTTTATTAAGCTCGTATGCAAAACTAGATGCTATCACTACAGAAATTATAAGTCAATTGGACAACCTCGCTAGTGTAAAAGTCAACACCTATTGGATTACACCTTTAGAAAAAATACACAAGACTTACTACAGGTCGCTCACTAAGGTCAATGGAAAATGGTATTTAGAACCCGAAGATATTACAGCCGATTTACCACCAGACCAACTTTATACAAGTAATAAAACGAATTACTTTAATCAGGGACGTCGAAGAATCACAACCGAACAAACCTATCACGAAGACGTTTTAAAGCAACCCGTTTTAGAAATTCTAACGGCTAAACTCGTTAAGTTTAATAAGAGCTATGCTATTGTTGGCGAAATTCAAAATATAGATAATGTTCCTGCCGATGTGGTTTTAAAAGGCACTTTATATAACGATGCTAATAAAGCACTGGCCACCTATAACGCAAAATACCATGTAAAGCACAAGTTGATGCCCAAGGAAGTGAGTGCATTCAGAATTAATTTTGAAGGTATCGCTTGGTCCAAGACTAAGGATTCCATCCCCAAAACCTTTAACCCTGATGAATTTACACCGGTTGAGTTCCAAGAGCAACCTACAAAATTTAATCTCCAAGTTGCTGGTAATGTTTCAGGTTCAGATTTATACAAAACTACAACACTCTCTATTGCCGAAATAGACCGTAACCATATCTCTGGTTCCCTATTTAATAGCGGTACCGAAGAGGTGACGATTCCACAACTACTGGTGTCCTATTATAACGAAAACAAAGACTTGGTATGGGTAGATCATATGTTTGTAAAAGATGGCATTCGCCAACAACGAAAACAATCGTTTCAATACCCCATCCTAAAAAACAATACACTAAAAATTATTAGTAATGATATGCGCAATTGTTATGTTAACGGCTTACCTAATGCATCGATTTCCAATAAAATTGTATCCAACAGGATCGTTAATCATTCTCATCAGGAATTGCAGATCATAAATCATTCCAACTATAAATTCGTAAAACTAGATGTCAATACTTATATTGGCAATCCCAACTAATGTCATTTAAACCTCTTTATATAGCGTTAATTACTGTAGTAATCCTTATCACTGGTTTCAAAAGCAAACAAGATGATTCGAATCATAACTATACCTTGATTAATGAATCGAGCGTTTATACCGCAGGAGATGCCATTACCTTAGTGTTTACTTTTACAGGTAGTTCTGATGTATTTTTATATTGTTCAAATAGCTATGGGTCGCTGATTTTAAAACCTGAAATTGACAATTCACTAAAATTTGAGATCCCAAATATCTTGTCCGACAAGTCAGGTATATTGAATTGGGAATTACACTCGGATTCCAAACGAAACTCTGGACACATCAGCATATTACCAAAAAACGATATACATGCCATAGAAACCTATATTGGGCCGCCGAGTATTGAGGCTGGTGATACTGATTACACCATGTTGGTTACCATCCCTACAGATGACCTAGATAATCCACTCATCGACAGTACCAAAGTCACTGTAAAACATCAGTTTTTAGAAACCCAGAAACGTGACAATATATACACAAAATATGGTATTGGCTATAAAAACTTGTATGCCTATGAAAAAAGCGGTCGTATGCTCATCAATTCTGAGTGTTTAGGCCTTAATTCAAAAGAGTTTGATGTCAATATCGTACCTGCCATACCAACCGACTTTACGATCTCGGCGAATCGTATTCACAATTATGCCGATGGGAACCAGATGACCACCTTTAAGACCTCCATTATAAAAGACCGTTTTAACAATGTAGTGAGCGATGGTACCTTCGTCACGTTTTTCATCACTAATACATCGGGTTATAAAGAGGAAACTTCTGGTACAACTATAGACGGCATAGCCACAGCAAAACTAGTACATCCAGACCATGAAGACCAATGGACAGTTAAAGCCTATATTGAAGGGATGGCCAATAGCGAGGTCATTACTTTAAATTATGAACAGGCCATTACTGATTTTGAGGTCTCTTTTTCTGAAGACCATAGGACAATAACGGTTGGCCCGCTACAGAGTTTTATGAATCAATATATTCCTAATGGACTCCATGTGACACTAAAGATTTACAAAGATGCCACTATTGAACATCAGATGATTGAACAAAGTATTGATGGCTTCGCCAAGTTCAAATTAAACAAAGATCGTTACCCAAAAGGTCGCTATAAGCTAGATATTGAAGCTGCAGGTATCACAAAATCATTCGCAGATATCCGTTATGAATAGTTACAACAAAGCCATATTGCGAGGTGTTATTCTATTAAGCTATGTACTTATCACCGCTTTAGTGATTTATGGTATTGCCGCTATTTTTACTTACCTCAACACTGGCGCTGATCGCAGTACAATACTCCATACGGAAGTGCACCAAGCTGATCAATATTTGCCTGAGCTTACTTGGACTCCTTTAGCCAATGAAGGACGTCCTATGGATAAGGAAAACCTCAAAGCTATAGAAGATGATTATCTAGATGCCTGGTATGTAAGGCATGTTGCTTATATGACCAACTCTATGGAAGGTGTAGATGATTTTTATACTGAAAGTGCTCGGGAGAACATTCAACGCATTGTTTCGATGAATTCGGAGAACAACACCTTTATAGAAGCTACCACATTAGCACATCATCCAAACCTAGAATTTTTTAGTGAAGACGGACAGCTTGCCGTGCTAACAGATAATGGGGTTATCGAATATAAAAGAATCTTCAATAGTGAAAAGCTGGTTGCTGAAGTCTATGAAAAATCCACCTATAGGGTCACCTTACTCTTAGAAGATGGGTTTTGGCGCATACGACATATGGTGCGTATAGAAAGTTTGCCTTATTCCACAGAACAAGAGATCAATCCGCTAACAGTCTCCGATATAAAGGGCATCAATTATTACCCGCAAGCTACCCCTTGGGACATGTATGGAGATCATTTTAACGAGGCTATCATCAGCACCGATTTTGAAATCATAAAAAATACGGGGTTGAATAGTATCCGGATTTTTGTGCCTTATGAGGACTTTGGAAAATCGAGTGTTTCAAAAGCGAAACTAGAAAAACTAAACAAGGTTTTAGATATGGCTGAAGCACAACACCTCAAAGTTTTGATCACACTTTTTGACTTCTATGGGGATTATTCTGTACGCGATTGGACCTTAACGCAACGCCATGCCAAATCTGTTGTCAATGCCTTAAAAGCCCATAAGGCCTTATTAGGTTGGGATATAAAAAACGAACCTAATCTAGATTTTGAAAATCGCGGTGAAGATTTAGTCTTAGCTTGGTTAGATCAGATGGTCCGCTTTGTAAGGTCTCAAGATCCTAATCACCCTATAACTATAGGTTGGTCTCATCCAGAACCTGCAGAATTACTTAAAGACCAGTTAGACTTTGTGTCTTTTCATTACTATGACCAAGAAGATCAATTCTTAGATAAGTATAACACATTAAAAGCTAAGGTTAAAGACAAGTCTGTTGTGATAACCGAATATGGAAGGTCGTCTTATAGTGGTTTTTGGAACCCTTTTGGAAATTCAGAGGATGATCAGGCAGACTACCATCAAGCCATGCAAAAGGCGTTTTCAGGCCATGATATCCAGTTTATGTCGTGGACGCTTTACGATTTCTCTGAAATACCAAAGGAAGTCGTGGGACGACTTCCTTGGCGCCAAAATGCGCAAAAGCATTTTGGATTTATAGACGAAAGTGGGGGTAAGAAACCTTCTCTCAAGTATATCTCAACTAAAGAATAGCTTCATGCGTCTTTTTATTAATTAAGGGTTTAACAACGCGCTTTCGGTCCATAATTTGTTTAAACGTTTCTATATACATTTCAGCGATTTGAGACATGGGATGTGCCGTAGCTGCTTTATAATTTGCTTTTGCAATAGTTAAGCGATGTGCTTCATTAGTCACTAAGGCTTCTATAGCTAATGCCAAGCTTTCAACACTAGTGGGTTCAAAAAACTCCCCTTTGTAACCTTCATCTTGTACCAATAAGGCCAAATCTCCTAAATCTGGCATCACAACGGCTTTGCCATAACTTCCTGCTTGATGCAACACACCTGAACTTCCGGTGGTAGACGTATAAGGAAAGACAACCACAGCACTTTCGTTAAAGATGACTGGTACGTCTTCTTCTTCAACATAACCCGTGAATCGAACTTGAGGTATATGCTTATACTGTGCTTTAACACCTTCTAAATAACCTGGTACATTAGGATTGTCTGTTCCAGCGATTACAACTTCTAAATCTAATCCTGTTGATTGGCGGACCATCTCAACTGCTTCGATCATACCCTCTACTTTTTTATACGTTCCAAATTTTCCGAAGGTCATGATCTGCAATGGCCCTTTTGGTAAACTGTAATCTGGTTCCTGAGGTATTTCAAATGTGCCGTGCGGGATCAACTTTACATTTTTAGCACCGTATTTAGCTCCTAAAATATCGACATACTTCTGCATGGTTACCGCTACGGTATCTGCTTGCAAAATCAACTTAGTTAATGTCGCACCGATAAATCCATAAATCTTTTGCATCAATTTATTAGAAGTAAAACCAGCACTTCCTAAATCGACCTCTTCTAAAATATTGTGTAATAACACCACATTAGGAATCTTCTTTAATCGACATACCAATGGTAACATTAAACCTAAAGCTGCAGCGACTTTCTTATCTCCAAACTTCATAAACTGAAGGTTGAATAATACGGAGTCTGGCTTCGTTTGGTTAATCGCTCTTGTTACTGACATTATGTTCTTATAGCTATTAAAGCTCCAGCATTCTTTTACGGTGATCTTACAGCCTGCCTCTGTAAATTCCAAATCTTTTTCTCCTTCGGTTTTATCCGTTAGCAAGATCAATTCAGTGACCTCTTGTTGTTGTCTAAACTGTTTTACTAAATGGTAGGCATATTCATTTAAAGTGACTTTACTTGGTGGATATGCTGTTACGATTGCTAATTTCATGATACTATTTTTTTATTATTTACTCTACAAATTTGGGGTTTAAATGCTATAAAATCCGGTGGCTTTAGATGGATTGCTTTTTAGTGTCGGTGAATGGTAATAATGTATAGATTTTAGATTCTCCCACTTCGCTTTGCAGTGTGTTTGAATGACAATTTTACTCTAATGTAAATACTTTGTCATTCAGAAGGAAGTATGCGTTGCACTGAGCGCGTCGAAGTGACCGATGAATCTCTCTTAATATGAATTCTTTATTTTGAGATTCTTCGCTTTGCTCAGAATGACAAGGCGCTTTGAAACTTATTGCCAAATAAAAAGAAACTCAATTGAATCCCTAATAATAAGGCCATAGCTACAATTTGCATGTGCACCACTTGCGCTAAACTATCGTGAAAAAACACGACTAAAGCAACCTGTAACATTCCAAAAACACCTGAGATGATCACCGGTACATACTGATCTAAAGACAAATAGTAATACGCAAATATATTTGAGATGGCAAACATAGACGTTGCTATAGCATATTTCCATAACAAAGGCGCCATGCTTATGTAGGCCTCACCAAATAATAGTTTTATAATTAATTCCGGACAGGCTAAACACACCAATACGATAACCGAAGCAATTGCTGCGATATAACCGACATATTTAAACAATACAGATGCGGTGGCCTTACCTTCTTTTTGTAACTCCACCACGGCTGGTAAAAGCAGCATTACAAACATCCATGCTATAAAGTATACAATACGTCCTATCAAAGCCAAAGAGGCATATAAACCAGCTTCGTAAGATTCAAAATAATGCTTGACCAATAAAATGTCGCTGTTATTTATGATAATCTGTGTCAGCTCGTAAAAAGCTGTGAGCAAAAAGAAATGCTTTATTTGCCTGCTATAGGTCTTCTCTAAAGGCCATACCGTTTTAAAGTTAAGTTGCTTCACTTTAAATGGAAACAATCCAAAGCCAAAGGATAATAAAATCCCCATAGCAATCACCCAAGACGACTTAATATCGAATAGTAGGATAATACCAAGTGTGATGAGCAAACGGCTCAACATTTCTCCTTGATAAGTGATGGATAAGGACTTATAGGCCTTTTTACCTTGATAGCTACCACGATTAACGCTCATTAAAAAGTATAATGGTACACCACAGCCAAATATCACAAACATATCGGAAGATGAAGTATGAAACACCGCCTGTAATTGTGAAGCAAAGCCAATGATCAGCACGCCTAAAAAGATACCGACAACTAAAGCTTGCTTGTACACTTTAGCGATAAAACTTTTAAAGGTAGCTTCTTCAAAAAGCACTGAGAACTTTGCCGTAACCAACTGAAAAGTCATGGCAATAAACGACAACACCAATAAAAAGGTAATGAGCACTGCGGCATCAGCAAACTGCGCTGGACCCAATACACGTCCTAATATAAGATTGTACAGGTAGTTACCACCATTGACGATCAACACACTCAACATAAAGAATTGTTCTGGCGTTAATTTTCTCGATTTTAAAAGGGCTAAGGTTTGCATGGTATTTCTGTTTTAAAGCAATTGGTTATGCGGCTAGTCTAAATTCATCATAGATCTCTTTGCAGCCATCTCCAACAATAAAGAATGCTGTATGTGTTTGTTTTGCGTACTCATATAATTCGCGTAAGGCTAACAAACCGTTCACATCGATATAAGTGATTTGTTGGATATCAATCGTTGCTTCACCACATGTTCTTAATAAAGTTTCGCAGTGGGATTTAAGATTTTTTACTGTAGTAGTATTGATGGTTCCTTCTACTAATAATATTCCGTTGTATTCTGTAATTGTAAGTGCCATAATTTTATTGTTTTTTAATTGTTATTCGTTCAATTCTGACGTAAATATCTGGCGTAATTCCATGTATGAGCGTTCTATTTCGACGGATGGCAGTTTACTGTAGATGAATGAAGCACTACCTGTCCGTAACTTGCAAGTAGTTAAAATGTAACAATCATGAAGACCCTAAAATCAATAATTTGTATGAGCTTTTTAGTCGTTGTATGCAATGCAACAGCGCAAAACATGCAAGAAGGATTTAGCTATTTAGAATCTGGACAGTACGCCAAAGCGGAACAATTCTTTACAATCATATTAAAGGACTATCCTAATAACAAAACAGCAAGACTGTGCTACGGTCGCGCTATTGGATTGAATGGTAAAGCCGAGGCTGCTCAAAAATTGTTTACTGAACTTTTAAAGGATTACCCTAATGATTTTGAAGTAAAGTTGAATTATGGCGAGTCCTTATTATGGAACGCTAACTTCAGGGAAGCCAAAACCTATTATGCGGCTTTAGTGAGTGAAGACCCAAACAGTTTTGCTGCATTATTAGGTTATGCGAATACACTCTCTAATCTTAAGGCATATGAAGAAGCCTTAACTTATGTGAACAAAGCCTTGGAGGTTTCACCAGGTAATCCAAATGCTATGACCTCTAAAAAGTATATCTACTTAGGGTATGCTTACCAAAACCAACAAGCACAGCAATACGAAAGCGCTGAAGCCCTTTTAACCAAGAATCTCGAATTGTTTGGGGATGATAAAGACACTTTATTGAACTTAGCCAATCTCTATTTGATCTGGGAACAATTGGATAAGGCTGAAGCCATATACAAAAGATTAGCAGAACAAGCAGAACATAAAACTTTAGCTTTAAACGGATTGGCATTGGTTGCGCATTTAAACGGAAAAGAAAAGCAAGCCTTAGCTTTAAGCACTGAAGCTTATAACCGTTTAACGGAAACCACTGAAGCCACAGTCGCGCAGCAAACCACTGAACGTTATATACAAGCTCTGATCTGGACTAAAAAGTACAAAGCAGCAACACGCTTAATCGAGCAACTGATTACCGATTACCCCAACCAAAATTGGGTCTTGGCCTTAAGAGCGACTTTAAATATTTACAAGAGTAACTTTAAGCAGAGCTTGGCGGATTACAACCAAATCTTAGCCAATGATAGTACCTCTTTTGATGGCAACTTGGGCAAAGCCAATGTCTTAAAAGCTTTGGGAAGATATGACGAGGCCTATACCTCAGCCGAGAATACCTTAAGGTTTTACAATAATCAAAAGGATGCGGTCAACTTTATTGAGCAATTGGATGTAAAGTTTTCGCCTCAGCTCGACAGTAAAGTAGCTCACACCTTTGATAATGGCGATAACAAAGCCTATATGTTTAGTACTGCTATAAGCTATCCCTTATCGACAAAACTGAGCCTTTTAGGCAATTATAGCTACAGAAACACCAACAATACGGTGACCGATAATACGGCTAACTCCAACAGCTTATCCTTAGGATTAGCTTACCAAATCGTCCCAAATATCACTTTTAGAGGTACAGCTGGACTAACGACTGCAAGCGCTGAAACAACGGATTACACCCAACTATTAACGGATCTATCGATGAATATTAAAGCCTTTAAATTGCAAACCTTGGATGTCGGTTACAAGCGTCAAGTGGAGAGCTTTAATGCGGACCTATTGGATAGAGAGTTGGTACAGAATAATTATTACGCCAACTATAATTTAAGCACCAACTTTAACTTGGGTTGGTATACGCAACTGATGCATACCACACAAAGTGATAACAACACTAGAAACCTGTTATTTACCTCGCTCTATTATAACATCTTGCCAAAACCAGGCTTAAAAGTTGGGGTGAATTACCAATACATCACCTTTAAGGACCAGCTGCCAACCATTTACTTTAGCCCAGAGCGTTTTAATGCTTACGAAGTCTTTATCAATTTGATTAAAGATGAAGCAGTTGCCAAACCAAAGGAATGGTTTTATAACCTTACGGGAGCCTTTGGCTACCAGTTTATTGAAGACGACCCGAAACAAACAGCTTACCGTATACAAGGGGCTTTTGGTTATAAATTCTCTGAGCGTAGTTTATTGAACATCTATGGTACACATAGTAATATTGCGTCTGCTACAGCGGCTGGGTTTACCTTTACGGAGATTGGATTACGATTTAAATGGGTGTTTTTGGAAAGAAGCAGTTTTTAAAAATTGAAATAATTATTTCTCCAATGAATCGATCCATATCTTAATGATAAAAAAGTTCATAAAGAAAACATTATCTAAAGTATCACAAAAGCAAAAGGTTAAGGTTATCTGTCATTAAGAAGGAAGTATGCGTTGCAATAAGCCAGTCGAAGTGACTGATGAATCTGTATAAAATGAAGGTCTTAATACCAAAGAGATTGTTCCACTTCCCCATGTTTGTGTCTGAATGACATAGGAGATTCTTTGCTTTCAACTTCACTAGCTTCCTTCGCTATAGTAGCTTTGGCTACGGCAGCCGAGAAGTTACGTTGAACAAGCCGCTCAAAATGACAATTTAACTCCGGTCATTCAGATGGAAGCATGTGTTGTATTGAGCCAGTAGAAGTGACCGATGAATCCCATTTCAAATAAAAAAGCTCTGAGATTCTTCGCTGCGCTCTGAATGACAATATAGATCAAGATAACAATTTAAGCCCAATGAAAATGTAGTGTCATTCAGAGGGAAGTATGCGTTGCACTGAGCGCGTCGAAGTGACCGATGAATCTCATATCAAATCGTATCATTCAAGAAAGTCCAACCGGGATTGAATTCGTTAATTATCGATTCTTTTTTGACTCTGCTTTTACCTTTAATCTGTTTTTCCCTTTTGATGGCATCATCAATTTCAAAAAAGTGTTCGTAATAAATCAAATAAAAACATTTGTACTTAGCAGTAAATGACTTGGAAAACGGAAGTGGATTTGAATGAAAATGTAGTCGCTCTATAAGGTTGTTTGTGACACCAGTATACAATACGGACTTAGTTCTGTTGGTGAGGATGTAGACATAATAATTATGTGAGCCTTTAGTTTTCATTATTTTAATATAATGAAATTCTAGATTCTTCGCTTTCAACTTCACTAGCTTCCTTCGCTTTAGTAGCTTTGGCTACGGCAGCCGAGAAGTTACGTTGAACAAGCCGCTCTGAATGACAGCATAGCACCTATTAAAGCAACCCATTAAATAAAAATAGATGTCATTCAGAGGGAAGGATGACCGATGAATCTTATTTAAACTAAAAAAACCTTAGATTCTTCGCTGCGCTCTGAATGACAATGCAGATCAAGATAACAATTTAAGCCCAATGAAAATGTAGTGTCATTCAGAGGGAAGAATGCATTGCACTGAGCCAGTCGAAGTGACCGATGAATCTATATAAATTGAGGGTTCCAAATAATGGAGAGATGTTTCGCTTTTTAACTTCACTAGCTTCCTTCGCTATAGTAGCTTTGGCTACGACAGCCGAGAAGTTACGTTGAACAAGCCGCTCTGAATGACATAAAAACAAAAGGCAAAAGCGTGCGCTTTTGCCTTTATCAAATTGCTATTAAAAAGGTTAATTAATAATCAGTTTTAAGGCATCAAACTCATGCTGAGCACTACCAATTTTACAGAAGTATAAACCTGTGCTTAAATGACCTTTATTAAAGGTCATACTGTTCTTACCTGCTACGGCATCATAGCTTTTATGGTATACTTGTTTCCCTAACTGGTCGTAGACCACAAACTGAACCGTTTCATTTTGTGCCATCCTAAAGGTCAAGGTGGTTTGAGATCTCATAGGATTGGGGTAAGCGCCCAAGGTAGGGTCTTCAACTCCAAAGGTATGAATACCTAAACTCTGGTTTGTACTAAAAGCCACTTCCGAAACTCCCAAGTTAAACGGTATGGAATTCGCATAATCGCCAATTACCGAAAACACGATTGTTTTAACATCCGCAATTGTTCCACTTTGTCCATTAGCATTTACAAATTCATCAAAGGAAATGCTATAAAAAGTAGTTTCAATATTCGCTGGTATGGTATAGCGTAGACGGTTATTCCAATCCTCTAAATGTTCTGGCATAAGCACTACTTCAATAGGCGTATCGCTGGTCATATAGAACTGAATCGCTTCAAAATTGGTGACGTCTAAGGTTTGGTCGCCTGGCAGTACATGTCTGAATAGATTTACATTCCCGGTAACCATCCCTGAAACTGTAGGCTGACGTTCAACCTCGTAAAGTTCATCATCGTAACTTATTGGTTCGATAGCGACATTAAAACTATGGATCTCGGCGTAGTGTGCGTTATAATCTACGCCCCAAGGACCATCGGCTAAATACAAAGCATCTTGCTGTCCAAAACCTGCTACTTGAAGCGAAAAACCAACATCAAACAAACTGCCTGTTGCTATAGTAATGCTTTCGTTCCAATCTCCAGACAGTGCTATTGTCTGTGAGTCGCTATAATAGGCTGTGGTTTCTGTTGGAGCGATATTAGCATTAAAATTTAAGGCTGTTGCATTGATTTTGTTTATGATATTAAGTTGAAGTTCACCTTGACTGTAGGTCCCTGATTTTACAAAAACCATGGGTATAACATCGTTAACTGTAGTACTTACCAGAGGTTTTTCTTCAGTAAGTGTATCAATAATATGATTCCCAATAGAAAAGACCTGTGATAATGAGCTGCCCCAAATCTGAAAATTGTAGTAATCCCCTTCAGGATATTGCTCTATATTCCAAAAACTGAATAATTCATTCTGCCCATCTCCTAATTTTACAGAAAAACTTAGGGTATATTCCATTTCACCTGTGGCTCTTAAAATTTTTGCACTAATGATTTGGTGTCCTCGAACCTTTACAGTTCTTACATCTTCTAAGCTAGAGCTGTTAAGTCTATCGCAAATCACCTTAGAGTGATCGTAAACTGCGCTTTGTGTTGCAGTTGCCAAAACCGCAGAAACTCTAGTACTCTCGTTGTACATATCGAGTGAAAACACTTCCGTAGCATTGGTAATACCAATTAAATCTTCTGGACTGGAGATATAGGCCGTTTCGTTACCATACATACCTGTTTCTGGTAAATAAGATTCTAGCCCTTGCACATTTGAAGTTTTGGACGATAAGCCCTGAAGTCTTAAAAACTTGGATTGTTTATTTTTTTGATTGCGTACACTATTTGTTTTTGTACGGTTAAAGTTTCTCTTGGCTATTAAGCTTGCCAGGTCACCATTACTCTCCAATCCACCATCATTCCCTGAGGTAACATCGGTTGCGCTACTAACATCAGCATAATTTACTGTTCTTAAAGCCGTATAAGGATTGGCCGTGACATAGAAAATGGCATCGTTAAAATCGTTATCACAAGACGCATAGTCTCTTCTTATATCTTCAAAACCTAAAATAATGCGTTCGTTATCTGGGTCATTTAAAAGGACATTATGATACCGTAAGGATTCTTCTGATTCTGGATTATAATCTGGATTAGAATATAACTGCCAATGACCATAACCTACGCTACTTGTAGATGAACTCCAAGCATTTGCCAGTAACACCCAACCTATTCCTGTGCCTGCAGAAAATGTACCAAGCTTTACCTTGTCTCCAGCCTGTAAGCCACCTCCACTATATAAAGCAGATGCATTGGGGAAAATAATAGTAATATCTTCTGGTTGCGGGGCCGTAGTTGGCGGATTATTAATATCATAAGTATAGAAACCCAATACATTTCTATATCCTGCGCCTTCACTCACAAAGGTGACCCAAACATCTGCCATGCTATCAAGTTGCACATCTGTATCGTATCCAGAGGAAATATAATGTGGATTGTAGTCTGGTACTGGATAACTCTCTGGAAGCGAGTTATCAATCATTTGTAATGTTTCTCCAGAAACGGTATCACCGGGGTTTTCTAAGTACAACGGTGTTCCGTTTGATGTAAAGTCGCCCAGAAATTGATAATTCTGAGCTGAAATTGCTATTGTTACTATCGAACAAAAAAGTAGTAATTTAATTTTCATGATTTCTTGTTTTTATACTGTAAAACTAGGCCTTACAAAGCGCTTCTTTTTTTATTTTCGATTGACATTAGACTAATGTAGATAGGCAGCTTTTTAGCTTCGATGAATGGTTTTATGTGCTTTTTTGATTGGCTTATATAAAAACAAAAGGTAAAAACTTCTAGATGCTTCCATCTCGCTCTACTCGGTGTCTGAATAACAAAAAAAAGGCAAAAGCGTTCGCTTTTGCCTTTACCAAGTTAGTCAATAATTAGGGTTAATTAATAATCAGTTTTAAGGGGTTAAACTCTTGCTGAGTACTACCAATTTTACAGAAGTATAAGCCTGTGCTTAAATGACCTCTATTAAAGGTAATACTGTTTTTACCTGCTACAGCGTCATAGGTTGTGTTATACACTTGCTTGCCTAACTGGTCATAGACTACAAACTGAACCGTTTCATTTTGTGCCATACTAAAAGTTATGGTAGCTTGTGAACTCATCGGATTAGGATAAGCACCTAAGGTATTGGTTGCCGTATCGAACTCATCGATGGATAAGGCACTGTCTTGTGACAATCTTAAGTTGTCTAAATTCATCATTTTAGAACTCATCGTACCATCTTCAGAGGCCATCGTAAAGACGATAGTCACGACATCATCCAATACAGGATCTATGTCATTAGCACTCATAAAATCGGCCAGCGGCAATACAAACTCTTGCGGTGTATTGTTCAATGCAATCGTCATTTTATACTGATCCTCCCAGTTCGTAATGCTTTGCTTTACAAAAGCAATCTCTAAGTTACCCGTACCCGATGCACTGAGCTTCAAGCTATTGTAACCGGTGAGGTCTACCGCTTTAAAACGTGGTGTCAACGCTCTGTATGCTGCCACATAGGTATTGGTTGTTGCTCTTAATGCGACATTGCGCTCTATAGGGTAATCCGTAGCCTCAAAATCAAAGTCGTTCTCGGTCACATTATAGAGTCCAACGGTTGTACCCTCTTGAGAGTCATCAATACCCCAAGGCCCATCAGACATAAACAGATCATCTGGTGTGGCAATGCCATCACCAATCCTAAATCCTATATCAAACAAACGTCCTGTCTCCACGGTGAGATTGGTGATGTAGTTGCCGTTCAAGTCTATGGTAGAATTGAGTGTATTAAATGTTGTTGTTTCCGTAGTTCTATATCCTGCGTCTAATGTTATAGACTCAGTGCCATTGGTATTGACGATCTGTAAATCCAAACCTCCATTAACATATTGTCCTTTTCTTACAAATACCGTTGGTGCTGTTGAGTTGTTGTACTCGGTAATGGGCTTTTCTATATCCAATAAATTCAACACCTCTTCACCTAATAGATATAAATCATCTACTGTATTGGCCCATATCTGAAAATTATAGAAGGTCGTATTATCTTCATACTGATCTAGATTCCAGTGGCTTTCTATCGCAAAGTTCTCGTCATTATTGACCACTTTAGCCGATAAGCTCAATACAAATTCGTAAGTACCATCCACATTTTTAATGATTGACTTGATAAAGGCCTGCTCATTAATCGTTATGGTATTTACCGAAATTAACTCTGCCCCCAATAAACGATCACAGATATACTTGGTATGTTCATAGACACCGTCTTCGGTTTTCAATGCTAAAATAGTTGCTATTGGTGTACCCAAGTTCATATAATCTACGGCATAGATTTCAGTAGCATTGGTAATATTGACCAAGTCCGCTGGGGTAGATTCAATAGCTTCTGTTTCTCCAATAACCTCCAAAGGTATAAAGTCTTGCAAACTAAAATTGTTATTGTTCTTAGGCTGTGCATAGCTTAACTTGCGCTTTACTTTTGGTGCCATCGATCTATCGAAGGTATAACCGGTTTTGGCTCTGTTGAAGTTGCGTTGGTTAATTTGCTCAGATAAGCGATTATTACTTTCCAACCCTCCATCATTACCTCCAGAAGTCGGCGGCTCAATCACGTCGCAAGATCCATAACCAGAACATGAAGGGTCTTCACAATCGATTAAACCATCACCATCATCATCGATTCCATTATCACAAATTTCTTGAGGTACTGGAGCCGTTGGGCAACGTGCACCATCATTACTAGAACTAGACGGTCCGAATGCAAATAAGTTAGAATCCATATCTGCAGACGTGTTCACTGTTTGTACATTTTGAATCACGTAAATGGTTCCTGTCTGATTAGCGGAAATATAAAAACGTCCATCAGCATCAAAATACACAGCACCATAGGTATAATTGTTACCATCTAAGATTGGTACAATACCCAGGGATGTTACCTGACCATTATCAGGATTAATTCTATATAATTTGTTGGAGTTCTTTTCTACGGTATATAACTGCCCATCTACAGCATTGAAAGCCCAATCATGAATATTTATATTTAGAGACAAAGTCTCCGTTGCGTTGTGTTGTACATAATTTGGTGACTCGGGGTCTAAATCAATCTTAAAGTACGTTGTACCACTTCCTTTTAAGTAGTACATGCCTTCCGCACTAATCCCACCAATATAACGATTGTAATTTGGAAGTTCCGGTACATAGTGAATTGACGTTGTAAAATTCTTACCTATTCTCACAATGTCTTTAGAACCTTTTAGTGAGCCCCAAATAAATCCATCTGCAGGATTATAGGCGGCGGCATTGATAGACGCTTCGGTGACGTTTTCATATACCAAATAGGAGTTACCAGAGGCTAAATCTACAGCATAAACATCATTAAACTGAAACAAGTAAGCGTTATAATCGCAATTAAAAGGAATATCCTCTTGTGCGATACTATTAAAACTGATCACTAATACTACGATTAGAAATAGTTGCTTTTTTAAAGTGTAAAGTTGGGTTTTCATATGGTTTCATTTTAAATTCTGAAACAAATCTACCATGTCGTTGCAGCTTTTTTAGGGATTTTCGATTGACCTGAGATGACTAACGTTAAGACACCGTTTAGTGTCGACGAATGGTTTTTTGATGTTCTAAAGCCGGTTAAAAAAAGGCAGTAGAAAACTCTACTGCCTTGCTGCGCTATGAATTCAATCTTTAAACCTACTCATGAATCTGATTCAAAGATAGATAGACTATTTCTGTAAAGACCTTGAAATTCGTTGATTAAACACATTGAAGCGTTAGATAACGGTATTAAACCGATGAATTGTATATAGATAGATAAAAATGCTTGATTAGTCTTCCCTCAGAATGACAGTGGGTTTTTTATAACAAATTGAGGCGCTTCATTAACTCGGGGCGGTTGGATCGGCTCACAGGAATTACATCCTTTTTAATCAGAACACTATTGTCTTCTATATCGATAATCTTCTGCACATTGATAATATAAGAACGATGAATTTTTAAAAATAGACTGTCTGGTAATTTCTCTTCTATTTTTTTTAGTGTTGAGTGTACGGTGTAGTTTTTATCTTCGGTCTTTATCAAAATATAATCCCCTTTGGCTTCAACCAAGTAAATGCTTGGAATATCAATCTTGATTAATCGTCTATCAATATTGACATACAAATCGTTACCCGAAGTCGTCTCAACAGATTCTGAAGCATCTGAACTAGGAGATGCGCTAACAGGTGAAGATTCTGCTTTTAGAATAGCCTTTTGAAAGCGCTCTGGTGTGATTGGCTTTACCAAATAGTCTACGATACAGTCATATTCAAAGGCTTGAATAGCAAAATTGGCATCTGATGTCGTTAATACAATTTTTGGTGGATTCTTGATGGTCTCAATAAAATCGAAGCCCGTAAAATCAGGCATATGAATATCCAAAAAGATAAGATCGACGGGATTCTGGTTTAGGTACTTAATGGCCTGAATTGCATTGGGAAACTCCTCTAAAACAGTTAAGCTTGGTACATTGCTACATAATTGTTCAATAATAGCTCTTGCTGTGGCTTCGTCATCAATAATAATGCAATTCATAAAATAGGCTTATAGGGTCTTTAAAAAATCAGTCATGTTTTGTAAAATAGCTTCAAACGCATCTTGTCCTTCTTTGCTTCCTTCTATGAGATGATGCTCATAATTTACAGCAACTTCATAACTCTTTACGAGACCTAAAATACTAATTTTATGTTTAAGTTTATGTACGTTTTCCGCCGCTGCTTTAAAATTATTGGCTGCGATATTGTCATAGTAAACCTGCTTTTCTTCCGGAAATTCTTTTTGTATGATGTCTATGAGTTTTTGTTCAAAGACCTTATCGCCACCGGACATGCTTTCTATATACGATAAATTAGGTTGCTCCATGAGGCTGTTTTTTTAAGGTAAAATAAAAGGTGGTCCCCTTTCCTAAATCTGATGTTAACCAAATTTTGCCACCGTAGAGATCAACGATCTTTTTTACAATTGACAAACCAATACCTGTAGATTCTTGATTGTTTTCCAATTTTTGGAAGGTTTTAAAAATCTTTTCAAAGTATACCTCATCAATACCCTTTCCATTGTCTTTTATATAAAACTGCCAATGGTTATCTTCATCAGAAACCCCTATTTCAATCTTCCCCTTTTCTTTATCATTATAAGCAATTGCATTACTAATTAAATTTTGAAATAGTTGCTGAAGCCTGTATTTATCGCCTTTAATCGTGGGCAATTTGGGTTTAATGATATCTATATGATTTGGTACTTCAATCATCTTTAGAACATCATCAATGAGGATATTGGTATCTACATCATAGACCTCAAAGCTGGTCTTACCAATGGTAGAGTAATCTAAAATACCATTGATAAGTGTATCCATTTTTTCAACGCTACTTCTAATGAGATTTAGATTGTCTTGTCCTTTTTTATCTAATTTATCCTTATAATCTTCTTTTAACCAAGCCGTTAACGTATCTATACTGCGCAATGGAGACTTTAGGTCGTGAGATACCATATGGGCATAATCACTTAACTCTTGGTTTTGATAAGCCAATTCATCTAATAGTTTTTCCCTTTGCTTATTTATAGCTACAATCTCCTTGGTTTGATTATCAATAAAATCTACCAACTTAGAACCATCCAAATCCATGTTATCGGTCTCTTGATGTTCTGGTAAATTATAAAACTTCAGGGTTTCAATGACATGTTTCAATTTATCAATCACCTCTTTTTGGGCGTTTGCTTCACTCTTTAACTGCTGATTTGCATTGAATAGCTCTTCCGAACTAATGGTCATTGCACGCTGTTGCATGGCAAACTGCTCATTGAAATTTGTATAAGACCTATCTACCGCATCTAAAAACTGTTCTAAGTCTGTATTAGATTTTAGATCCTCGGTAAGGTATTTTCTTATTTGACGTTTTAAAAGGGAATTCATCATTCACTTATTAACGTTATGGTCATGGTTTGGTTGTGAAGTTGGCAATTAATCTCCAAATTAAATGGGGCTATTTCACCATACGAGTAAAATCCACAAACCGTAGTCTCTGTGCCTATGATCGACACCACTTCTTCGATCTCTTCTTCAACACGTTGATCTAGAACCAGTTTTCTTCCGATACAACTCACTAATAAAGCCAATTGTGGTTGGGAACGTCTTTTTTCTAATGCTTGCTTTGCGGCCAGTTCTGATGCATTTGCAATATTGTCTACATTAGTCATCATTAATTGCACCTTAGAATTCTCAGGAATATCGCCAGCAAGAATCATTGTGTTTTTTTCTTCATCGATATTTAAAATCGTTCGGACAAAAGATTGTTGTTCATCTTCGGACTTTACATTTAATGGGTATAAGAGCGCCGCGCCAGGGAGCTCTTTAGATTTATCCCCTAGGTACTTCTTATAAAGATCCAAAGCCGGTTGGTCATCTAACTCGTATAATACATTAGACTCGGACTTCGTCACGATACGTTCTGGTCCAAAGGGCGTCCAACCGCCATGTATGGCAAAAGAGGCTTCAAAAGTATCCCCATAAAACCCTATGGCTACAATTTCACCTGGTTTGGGATTTTCGTTATAGGCAGCCAAAGTTTTCTCAAAGCGTGCTGCATCCCCACAAAGCCCTCCGGTTATCAATAAAGCCTCGTCAGTGGCATCATTCATACCTTTCGTGAGTTCACTCCCGTTTATAAAGCTTCCTTCAGACACTACAAAAACATGTTTTAGACCCTCCTTAGCGAACTGATTTACCAAGTCTTTTCCTGTTTTAAAACTATCTAAATCTGAATTTAAGACATTACTTGTTTTAATTTCAAAAGCCGTTCTTTCAAATTCTATAGCCGTAATGGTTATGCTATCATCGCTGACATAATCTGCCGTTATATCCCCACTTGTTGACCCAAAAACAATATGTCCGTCCGGAAATTTTTTTCGCACTTCATCGTAAATCGTTTCATCTTCTAACAAGTATCTATTCCCGAATACTAGTACCAAAGGTTCGTTAAGTTCTCTAGCCTCGGACACATATTGCCACTCTGTATTAGTTTCTTTTTTCAGCTGTACTGTTTTCATTTTTGCTTTTTTAAGGTGAAGTAAAACGTTGTTCCTTTACCCAGTTCACTCTCCAACCAGATTTGGCCATCATGGAGATTAACAATCTTTTTAACTATTGACAATCCAATCCCTGAAGAATCTTTGCTTTTATTTAGTGAATGAAAAATCTTAAAAATCTTATCATAAAACTGCTTATCTATACCAATACCATTATCACTAACGGAAAACTCATAGTAATTAGGTAAATCCTTTACTGAAACTTCAACTTTTCCTTCGTCTTTATCAATAAATTTAATGGCATTACCTATAAGGTTTTGAAATAGCTGTTGTAGTTTGGTTTTATCGCCATAAACCCTTGGTAGCTTCTTGACTATACTTACTGTTATATGATCTGGTATATATAATATTTGGATTAAGTCTTCTACAATAGTATGAAGATTGACCTCCACGTTTTCGCTATTATCTACCGAAACACTGGAATAGTTTAAAACATCAGAAATCAATTGTTCCATTTTTTCCAAGGTCGTTTGAATAAGATCTAGATTTTGACGACTTGTCGCATCTAATTTATCCTTATTATCTTCCTTTAACCAACTCACCAAAGCATCAATACTTCGCAATGGAGATTTTAAATCGTGCGATACGATATGTGCATATTCTTGTAACTCATCATTACTCTTTTCAAGCTTTTGAAGCAGCTTTTCTTTTTGGAACTCGAGATTCTTTAGCGCTGTAATATCTAAATGTATCCCGATAGACCCTGTAACGTTTCCTTTAAGGTCATAGTTTGGTGCGCCACTAATAAGCCAATGCCTTATGTCACCAGCTTTGTTTTTTACAACCAATTCATAGGAATTAGACTCCCCATTTTGGCGCTTCTGATTCTCTTTTTGAATAATTGTAGAAGACTTGTCAGCTATAAGAAGCTCACCCCCTTTGCTTCCTATGAGTTCGTCTTTATTATAACCAGACATTTCCACAAAACTTTGATTGACCATCTGAATAACATCGTCGTTATTAACTTCAACCAAGCCGAGATTCATATTGGCTATGATACCTACATACTTTTCGCGTTCTGTCTCAATAGCACGCTGGTATTCATTTTCTAATGTGATATCCCTTACAATACCTTGTGCAGCAACCGCCCTACCATCCTCATAGATGATACTGGCATTGATATGCACATATTTTGAAACGTTCTGTTGGGTTCGAATTTTTATTTTAAAATCAGTAATCGAGCCTTCTTCAAAGAGTTGTTTAAACGCGGGCTCTACTTTATCTACTTCTTTTGGGTCTACTAGGGTAATTAGATTTGCTTCATCATGAACCGTCTTAAAATCCAACAAGGCAACAGCAGCTTCATTCATTTTAAGAATATTTCCCCACAAATCCATGATGACGTAGGCGTCTACAATATTTTCAAAGACCCCTTGAAGTTGCGAAGATGTTTTATTGTAAAGTACTGTGAGCTCGGCATGAGATTCTTCAAGTTTTTTATTGACTTCGAAAAGTTCTGCTGATTTTTCCTCCAGAATCTTTTCAGCCGCCTTTCTAGCTGCACGTTCGCGCGCTAAGGCCCTTTTTAGGATGTCTACTTCTTCTTGACTCATTCATTAGCGTTTGTTGATAACAAATCGCACCTCTGTGCCCTCTTCATTTAGCTTTTCAAAAGTGATATCTACAGGTACTTTAAAAAGTTTGAACGTTTCTAACATTAGGCCTTTTCCAAGTACATATAACGCTTTATCAGATTTGTAGATCAACACCATTTTTGTTTCCGTTCGTTCCTCTAAGTCAAAGGTCGGTAATTGGGCTTCGGGGTAAATCTTTTTAACCTCAACATGAATATGATTTTCTATAGACGCCAGCAAATCCATGGGGTCTTTGTAATGACTGACCAAATCTGGATGTGACTTAATCAATGCAGCGAACAAATGCTCTGAATACACCATTAATAAATCATCGACAGAAATATCTGTATTGTTACTAAGATGTGTAATAAGTTGTAACATCTCAGAAAACTCATAAGTCCCAACGGAGGTATAAATGCCTCCCGAATCTAACTCGGATTGACTGATAATTTTATCAACCATTGTTAAACCAAACTTTTCTTCTACGAGTTCTAAAAATTCTGTAAAGATGATTCCCTTCATTTATACGGTAATTAATTCATTGACGCTCCAATATGCAAATAATTTTTCAATTTTAGAAACGTAATCCTCATATTTTAAGGGTTTTAGTATGTAACCAGCAATTCCTATCTTAAAGCATTCCAATAAATCACGCTGGTTATTTGATGTGGTTAAAATAATAGTAGGAATATATCTCAATCTTTCATCTGCCTTCAGTATTTTGAGAAATTCTATCCCATTAATTTTCGGCATATTTAGGTCTAATAAAATAATATCTGGCAAATTGTCTTTTTGTTCTAGCAATTTCAGGGCATCTTCACCATTATTGGCTTCAGAAATATGATGATTGAGTTCTAATGATGCTGTTGCTCTTTTAAGCTTCATGACTTCAATCATATCATCTTCTATTAATAAAATCTTAAGGTTTTTCATCGTTATACTTATTAATTAAGGGGTAATGCAAAATAGGCGAAAAACAAAATTTCTTTATTTAATTTTCGCTTATTTGAAATTAAGTGTAGATGAATGGTAGTTAAGTGTAGATGAATGGCTTTTTAGTTATTTTAAAGTATCCCGCACTTTTTTCGGTAAACCTTTAACGACCATATCGTAGGAATGGTCTATCAGTTCCAAGATGAGTTTTGGTGGTAACTCTCCCGTGTGTATATAGACACTATTCCATTGCTGCTTATGCATATGGTAACCGGGCTTTATACTATCGTAGTCCGCCCTTAGTTCTTGCGCATACTCGGGATTGCATTTTAAATTAATAAATGCATCCCCTTCTTCCCAGCGTTTTAATGAAGCCAAGGCAAACATTTTGTTGCACACCTTAAAAACAAGGGTATCATTATCAAAAGGAAAATGTTCTGTTACTTCCCTTTTAGACATGCAGTAATTTCTGTAATCTTCAATGTTCATTTCTATTTACAATCTTCAAATATCACTTCTATATTGTTATAGGCATTGAGGAGGATTTCGTTCATCTCTAAAGCTTTGACCCACTTAAACATAAATTCGGCCAACTCCTCTTCGCCCCGTAAAAAATGGCCCTGCATTAAATAATCCATCCAATCGCTATTGGTTGCATTATTTTTCGTTTGAAACTGATAAAGCTCCTCAATCGACGTGATACAACTAAAGTCCGTCACATTGACGTAATTGGTTTGCTTATAAGATTTCCAAATCACATCATTTAAATCTACTAAGGCCAATTTAGACCCCACAAACATATTCATATCTCCTCTAACCCGTAGTTTATCGGTATATGTTGAGCTTGATTCGAATTCTAAATCTTCAATTATCCCATCAGACTTACTTTTAAACACCTCAACAGAATCCTTGGATACAAAAATTTCTTTATTTGTATTCATTTTTGAAAACACATAGGACGATTTATCATATATGGATCTGCAAATCGAATCATAGGTTGAAAGTGTTTCTTTATTGTTGGCGATCTCCTGTTTTACCATTTCCAAAGCACTAAGCTTTGATCTGTTGAGTTGTTGATCCTCATAATAGTCGGTGAGATACAAACCCGCAATAACACCAAACATGGTCGAAAACAAGGTAATGACCCAATTATCTTTAAAGAATTTTGAAAGCCTTTTATTATCAGCGCTCATTTTTTATTAACATTGATGTTCAACAACATATCTTTTAAAGCATCAAGCGATGCCTCGTCTATTAGGTTGGTATTGATTCTTAGCTCTTCTGAGTTTGTTTTAACTATATAATCTTGAGAGAAGTACCTGATATCTACTATTTCCACCACCTTAAGTTTCTTACCAAATGGCCAATTTTGTTTAACAAACTCTGGACTAATAGTGATGTAGTGATTTTTTTTTCGATACATAAAAATAGCCAGATAGATCATAGATAAAGCTATCCAACCCAAGCCTAGCCAGGGTTGATCCTTCATTAAGAACATTTGAAAAACACCTAGCATCAACCAAACCACAGCTAGATAGAGATTTAATTTTAAGCGTTTTTTATTATACGGGACGATCATTCTATTCTAATAACTTTTTATGCGCTCCAGCTTCAATTTTTAAGGCGGAGTAATCTAAGGTCCAACCAATAGTCTCGACTAAGTTTTCAATCAATAGTATGGCTTCTAAAGCTTCTTGTTTTGCCACATTATACAAGCCACTTTCAGGGATTTTATCTCTAATATGTTCTTTTGCCTGTGCATGCAGTTCTGTAAGGTCTGAGGCATCGAACTTATTAAACATGCCATCCTGCTTATCGTAATAGTTGATATTACTCTCTATGGACAAGACTTCAGGTTGCGGAAAATGCGATAAAACAACGGTTTTAGAATTTAGATCTGACGACATCTGTACTTTGCTCAGATCAAATCCGACATGGGCCTTGGCATTAATCACCACCAAAGCTTTCTTTTTACTCGAAATTAACTTTAAAAATTTCTCCTTAACGTCTTCGTAATGATAGATTTCGGCAAAATCACCTTCAACTGTGATAAACTTGCAGACGCGCTTTATTTTATCCAATAAAACAATAGACTGTTCATTGGTTTTCTTTTTGACTTTCCACTGTCTTACTAGAGTAACCAATCCTAAGGTTACCAGAATACTAATGATAATTATAAAAAATGTTTCCATATTTAATATGACCCCTGAAGGTAGCTCGTCGTCACAAGGTGTTATTCTATTAATTTATAGAGTATGGGTTTGCTCGGTGTAGCGTCATTTTCAAACGAAGCTATTTGAAGATTGAGCATGTAAGTCCCATCTTTAATCTTGTTAGAAACGTAAATTAATTCTGTTATTGTTGCGTCTTTTCTTATTTTTCCTTGGGTATTCCAAAACGTATGATGCCCTTTCAGTTCACCTCCATCCTCTTCTCGATCTACACTTGGCAGATCGATCAATAAATGTTTAACCCCTTTTCTTACCAGCAGTTTAATAGCATCTTCTTGAAAATAGGTCCAATTGGTATGCGAATACTGTCGCCATTTCTTGTCTTTGGTATTAGGAATGGTCCTAATCACCAACGCGTCGCGCTTTTTATTTCCTATCGCAAATTGAAGTTGTTTTGCTGAAATGACATAATCCTCACCAAATTTCTCTGGAGCAACCGTAACGACTTCAGCCAAGAAAAAAAATTGTTTTAGGTACTTGTTAATAGAATACCTCTCCTCAGTGATATGACCAACGGTTTCGGTATGGGTGCCATGTGAATGCGGATTAAAAGTGATGGTATTAAAATTAACCGGAGCACCTTCAGCCACACTTATAACACCATTATCAAAAACTTCGGGCTCTATTTTGGGTGGACCAATATACCAAGCATTAACATTAGGCTTATCAGCTCTTGTAGCAATTGAAATATCCAAAGGTTGCGATAAATCTATTTTTAGTTTTTTAGAATTGTATTGTATTTGGGCTATCATTTATGCTGAACTTGTTTCAGTATCTTATTAATTTTTGTCGTGTTATAAATCGAAATATAAGTCTTTTAAGTCAGGATTCATAGCTTTAATCAGATTCCATTTCCATTCTCTTTTCCACTGTTTAATTTGCTTTTCTCTAGCAAAAGCCTCATGAAAATCAGCGTATTCTTCGAAATACACTAACTCGTTAACATTATATCTTTTTGTAAACTTAGTAGCCTTACCCTCCTTATGAAGTGCAACTCTATCTTTTAAAAACTTTGACCCACCAACATATAATACTGTTTTGTTTTTGTTGGAAAGACTATAAGTAAATCCCTCTTGCATAGAAGATTTAAATATAGATTTTGGTCCTAATAATGATTTAGTTTCAATTCTATAGATCCTGAAACTAGTTCAGGATAAATAACTCCGAGGCAATGCCATCACTTAGAAATTGACCTTTCTTAGTGACCCGCAAATGCTCTCCATCAATATACAACAAATGTTGGTTAATAAAAATAGTCGCTTGCTCCAAAAGATAGGTTTTAAAAACAGTACCAAAATCGTTTTCAACCTTAACCAAAGATACCCCCCAAATGGTACGCAAGCCTGTCATAATATACTCGTTATAGCGATCGGTTTTGGTGAGAGTTTCTATCTCCATGGGCAAGGTATGCTCTTGAATAGATTTTATGTATTTGGTGTTATTTTTTACATTCCAAGCGCGTTGTTTCCCATTAAATGAATGCGCTGAAGGGCCAATCCCCAAATAGGATTTCCCTTGCCAATAAGCCGAATTATTCTTGCTAAAATAACCTGTCTTACCAAAATTAGACAATTCATAATGCACATAATCCTCAGCTTCCAGTCGATCCTTTAAAAGGTAAAATTGCTCGGAAGCCTGAGCGTCATTAACATCGGCAATAATACCCTTTTTAATAAATGCCGCCAGTGCTGTTTTAGGTTCTACCGTTAAGGCATAGCTCGATATATGTGGTATATTAAAACTAAGTGCAGTATCAATATTTTCTAGCCACTGCGCATCGGACGCCCCGGGAATCCCATAGATTAGATCGAGCGAAATATTATCAAAGTACGTCGTAGCCTCCGCCAAACAGGCTTTAGCTTCTTTGGCATTGTGGGCGCGATTCATCAGCTTTAAATCGGTTTCAAAAAACGATTGAATACCGATGGATAAGCGGTTAATTGGACTTTTAGATAATTCGATGATTCGATGTTTAGACAAATCATCTGGATTGGCTTCTAAAGTAATTTCGGGATGCTCCGAAACTTGATAGTTAGCATAAATCGCATCCATTAAAAACTGCAATTCGTCATTAGATAAGATGCTTGGTGTACCTCCGCCAAAGTAAATCGTTTCAACTAAAGTCGTATTGAATTCCTCCTTACGAAGCTCCAGTTCTTTCGCAAGTGATCGAATGAGTTCGTCTTTCTTCTTTAGCGAAGTCGAAAAATGAAAATCGCAATAATGGCAAGCTTGTTTGCAAAAGGGAATATGAATATAGATACCAGCCATTTAGTTTTTACGTTTTGGTCCTCTTACATATCTGCGCGTATCATGACGCGAAATTTTCAACTCTGGATTAATACGCTTTAAGGATTCAATGTTTTCATCTGTAATAATCTGGTGGTCCACTAACAAATATTTAAGCTTTGGAAGTTCCGCGATATCATCAGGAATAGCTTTAAACGCATTATTGTGTAACCACAAGGTCAAGATGTTTTCTAAACCCAGAACTTCCTCTGGGAAATCATTAAATCTGTTATAGGCTAGACCGCAGAAATCCAGATTCTTTAATTGTGAAAATGATTTTGGCAGTACCCGAAGATCATTACTACCTAGGGACAAATCTTCCAGACCCACCAATTCACCAAAGGATTCTGGAAGCTCCTTAATTCGATTTGATCCTAAATTAAGATGCCTGAGATTGATTAAGCGACCTATATCTTTTGGTAATCTTTTAATAGTGCCTGCATTACCAACGATACTAATCAATTCGCTACAATTGGCCAATTCATCTCTCAGTCCATTTAGGCCATTCGGCGAAATATCTAACATTTGCAAACACCTTAAATTTCCAATAGACGCAGGTAATTCTCTCAATTTTCCATTTGCCCCTAAATCTAAATACTTCAGCATTGAAAGTTCACCAATATGTTCATTGATTTTTCTAAAGTCATTGAAGGTTAGACTAAGCATCATAAGGTTTTTTAGCTTGGAAATATTGTCTGGCAATCGTCTTAAATAGCATCTATTCAGTTCTAGAAAAATCAAATTGGGAAACTTAGAAAGGTCATCAAATAGTTTTTCATTGTCTCTGAATCTATTTGATGACAGATTTAAGTACTCTAGATTTTTAAACTCAAATAGTTCTGTCGGCAATTCTTTAAGATTAGAATCACTGAGGTTTAAGGCATAGACTTCATCCGGATTTTTTAATAATTCTTTTAAATCGTCAACCTTTTCTAAATAGAAAAACTGATCAATCAGTTTGGACCTATGCAGGCGTTCTCCCTGAAAAATATCAATATCATAACAATAATTGTTTAAGGCTTCTTCGATGCTGTTAAGTGATGATGACGGAACTATAAAATTCGTTAGTTCTTCAAAAACCAATTTATCTTCTTCTATTCGTTGCATTAATTCACGATCTTCTTTAAAACCTCTATCGGGTAAAAAAGCACAATCCCAACTAGCGCCTTCTTTATTTCCTGAAAAATACTTTGAAAATATTCTGTAGTAGTATGTATTTCTTAAATCTTCATAAGATCCTGATAACTTTAACCTTTGATTGTAACTGTCTAATGCTATGTCATACTTCTTTGCTGCAAATGCAATATTACCTTTCCACGCCAATAAATAAGGATTTCTTCCTTTTTTGGCTATTATTTGATCTATTTCTTCTAGTGCTTCATCAAATTTTGAATCTAAATAATTGGATTGAAAGCGAAGTGTCTTAACAACGTAATTGTCAGGAAAGCTATCTAAATATATAGTAAGATCCGAAGTTATCTCTCTCTGATTTTTACGTTTTAAATTAGAACTCAAAATAGCTCTTGTTAAATATATTTCTACACTATCTGGATGACGCTCTATAACTTCATCAATTAGAGCTTTAGACTTCTCCCAATCTTTGCTTTTGTACGCCTCATCAAACCGTATTTGCAACTCTTCATCACTCATAAAACTTGAGCATGAATTAATGACTATACATATAAGAAGAAACTTGAAATATTTCATAATGAATAGATTCCTGCCAAGGCAGGAATCACAAATTAACGAATGGACTATTTTTTCACCCTATCCTCATTTTGCTTTACAAAAGCGGCCCAGCCTGAGTAGCTTTTACCAAGCTCAACCTTACCTTGATTGTAAAAGTGACAGACCGCCGCAGCCAAACCATCGGTCGAATCTAAATTTACAGGCAGTTCTTTAAGTTTTAAAAGGCTTTGTAACATCTTGGCCACCTGTTCTTTACTCGCATTACCATTACCTGTTATGGCCATTTTTATTTTCTTAGGTGAATACTCCGTAATCGGTACTTCTCGAGACAAGCCAGCGGCCATAGCAACACCTTGGGCTCTTCCCAGCTTTAGCATACTTTGTACATTTTTTCCAAAAAAAGGAGCTTCAATGGCAATTTCATCTGGGTGATACGTATCGATGAGTTCTACAGTACGCTCAAAAATGAGTTTTAGTTTCAAATAATGGTCATCATACTTTTTTAAATGCAGTTCGTTGAGTTGCATAAAAGTCATGGTCTTGCCCACCACTCTGATAAGACCAAAACCCATAATGGTCGTTCCTGGATCTATTCCTAATATAATTTTTTCCTTACTCATTTAATATCCTTATATGCCCAGCAGAAAGCGAGTAACACACTGTCTTTTTTAGTTCTTCCTTTCATTTTCATAGATGAAGAACGTCATTGGTAATGAATAGCTTACATCAACCTTCTCGCCTTGATGTTCTCCTGGAATAAAATCAGGCAATAGTTTTATAATTCTTACAGCCTCTTTTTCAATTTCAGGATGTGGTCCGCGCGCTTCTACATCAATGACTTTACCAGACTTGTCAAACTTAAACCTAGCAAATATTCGTTTCTTCCCAGGTGATAATCCCAGCGTTGTTCCCAAACTTGTATCGAACTTTTTGAGCGTATGTTGCTGAATAAATTCAACCGCACATTTTCTCTTATCGTCTTTTGTTTCCATACCCTTACATTCTGAAGGATAAGGGACATGATCTACGACAGCAAAAGGGATATATTCTAGTTCTTGATCGCTAGATATTTCAATATTTTCAACAATTTCTACACCTTCTATGGCGGGTTCCTTAGATTTTGTTTTTACGTCGCTTTCTTGAGCGAAACTAAAACTGCACACTAAGGACACAGGGCATACCAAGAACAATAAACTCCTAAGTTTTGGATGGGCTTTGGATCTTTTTAAAACCATACTTTTTAAATTTAAGGATTCATACATGACTCCAGTAGCCTCAAATTCTATTCCATTTATTGATGAATTGCACATTGGATTATTCGATATACTTAATCACAATATTGGCAGCCACTTAAGGACACTGCCAATCCAAAAGTGACATTAAACACACTACCATTAAACGCTCCCAAGCCACTAAGCACCGGATCATAATCGTCTAATGAGGTCAACCCATAAATATAAGCCACATCGGTATAAATTGATACTTTTTCGTTTATGGCGTAGTGGACCTCCAGTCCTCCCAAAATATTTAAATACGATTGTTTATTATCCCCTAAACTTCCTAATGGCGTCGTAAAACTGTACCCAGGCCCTGCATGCAGTATCGTTCGGAATCGCCGTGGCAGGAACCCAAAGTATTCTGTAGGATCCAAAACAAATTGCACGTTGATACGCGAATAGTTGACCTTAAATTCTGGTGATCCATCATCATTTCTAAAACGATTAAAGCCATAATCTAACTTCACACCATAAGTGCGCTTAAACATATGCTGTATCCCAATATTTACTGTTGGAAAATTAATAGGCTTCGCATAGGTGCCGTCCACAAAGCCATCTGTAGTGGGATAATTAACCCCTACCGCAAAAAGTGCTTTCCATTTACTGGTTGCTTTAAATTGCCCGTAACCGGGCAAAGTCATAAAAAAGGCCATTAAAATGAAGAGGTAAAGTCTATAATGGTACTTCATGTATGAGTTTTTGATTTAATTTGCAGCATGTTGTATAGCATCCCATACAAAACTAAGCAATTCTTTGTTGTACTTATTAAGTTATCCATTGTTGTTGGTGCTTTTTATTTTATTTATTCAAAACTGGCCGAAAACGAGCATCTGCGCTTCAGTGATTTTTTAGCATTTTTAAAAGAGAATAAGACATTTTCGCCCAAAAACATCCTTTTTTTGATCATTTTAAGCATTTTTAATTGGTTTTTTGAAATCTTAAAATGGAAGTATTTAGTAAATACGATTACACAAATATCATTTAAAAAGGCTTTAGAGCAAAGCTTAGGTGGATTAACCGCTTCCCTCATAACACCAAATCGTATTGGTGATTATGGTGCAAAAGCCATTTATTATGCGAAGCCGTTTAGAAAACGTATTATTTTGATAAATCTCTTGGGCAATATGGCACAGATGGCCATAACCACTAGTTTGGGTATCATCGGACTTATCCTATTTGTCAATCGCTATCAAATTGATGTCGATTATTATCAGGTCGCTCGATTTGTGTTTATTTTAATTGTTATAGGTTTGTTTGCCGCTTTTGGAATTAAGCACAAAGCATTTAGTATTAAAGGTTATTCCATTGCTAGAATATTAGCCTATATTAAACAGATGGCTCTTAAAACCCATGCGGTCAACCTGCTATTGTCATTGATTCGTTATTTAATTTTTTCATTTCAATTGTATTACTTACTCACCATTTTTGGTGTTGATGTGGATTATTCAAAAGCTATGGTCGTTATTACAAGTCTATACCTCTTAGCTTCAATTATACCATCTATTTCTATTTTTGATGTGGTGGTCAAAGGAAGTGTTGCCGTTTTCTTATTTGGTTATGTACAGGTCAATGAGCTTACCATTTTATCGGTTATCACCATCATGTGGGTGTTGAACTTTGCTATTCCCAGTCTGTTTGGAAGTTATTTTGTATTGAATTTTAAACTTCCTAAAATCGAAGCATGATTGTTACAATAGCCATAATCATCATTGTGATTTATCTGATGCTCATCGGCAGTCTCAGCTTTGGCTTTGACAAGATCAAAACGTTTAGACTTCAGGATTTAAAAGCCAAAACCAAGTTTTCGGTTGTTATTCCCTTTCGAAACGAAGCAAAACACCTACCAAAACTGCTCGATTCCATTTTAAGCTTAAACTACCCTAAAGACCTATTTGAAGTTATCTTGGTTGACGACGATTCTAGTGACCAATCTGTTGAGATGATTCATAAGGTCATGGCTAGTTCTGCTCAAAACCTATCAATCATCAAAAACAAGCGCATGTCTAATTCGCCTAAAAAAGACGCTATTAGCACTGCCATTGCACTTTCCAAAAACGAATGGATCATCACTACAGATGCGGATTGTATCGTACCAACATATTGGTTGGATACTTTTGATGAATATATTCAGACACGGCACCCAAATTGTATTGTAGCTCCTGTAAGTTATACCCAAAATCATTCATTTTTTAATCGGTTTCAAGCGCTTGATTTTTTAAGTCTGCAAGGAGCCACTATTGGAGGCTTTGGGCTTAAATTACCTTTTCTTAGTAATGGCGCTAACTTTGCGTATCAAAAAACGGCCTTTAAAAATTCCAATGGGTTTACGGGTAATTCGGATATTGCAAGCGGTGATGATATTTTTTTGTTAGAAAAGCTCAAACAATTGAACGCTAAAAAGGTGGCTTATTTAAAATCCAATAATGCCATAGTCTTGACAAGCCCTGTAGATTATATCAGCCAATTAATACAACAGCGATTGCGTTGGGCTTCGAAAACAAGTCGTAACCCTAATGGATTTTCTAAAATGGTGGGGCTGGTCGTCTTTTTAGCTAATCTTGTTTGTGTGGCGGTACCATTCGCAGTACTGACAGGTCTTATGGAACTTAGAATAGCCATCGCATTATTTGTGATAAAATTTGCTATTGATTTTCTATTATTATTTAAGACGGCACGTTTTTTAGGGCAAGAAAGTATATTGCTGTCGTATATCTACGCCAGTGTTTTGTATCCTTTTTTTAGTGTTTACATTGTAGCATTGTCTTGGTTTAAGTCCTATAGCTGGAAAGGTAGAGTCTTCAAAAGATAAGGGTATTTTCATATATTTTTGGTAGTTTTACTAAAACCAAATCCTAGCATAAAATGAAAAAAATCATCTTGTTACTTTTTGTATGTTTTGTTTTTCAACTTAACTACAGCCAACAAACCTACACCGTTAATGGAGAGACTTTAGAACTGAACACCGAAATAGACGGTCAATTAGATCTACTCTGGAATATTATCGATGGCAAGTACCGTTATTTTGTACGTAGCGAAGATGGCAGCGTCATAGAGTTAAAGAATACAAAAGGTAGCAATAACGACTATCAGGAAGAGTATAAATCGACCTTGAGTAATCTTACCAACGGCATGTCTACAGACAAACTAAAATTAACACTATACAGTTTGAGAAATTATCTAGATGCCTACAATGCTTCCGTGGATTCCAACTATAATGTTGTGTCTTCAGAGCGCAGCGTTCAGTTTAGATTAGGGTTTTCTGGTGGCATTACCAACAATCCTTTTGTTGGCAATCCAGATAACAAAAACACAGCAATGGTCGGTGCTGAATTAGAAATTTTTGAAGCTAATGTGCTTCCTAGGCATTCTGGTTTTTTACAAGCAAGGCATACGTTCGACAGTGACGATTTTCCATATAGTACAACCGAACTCTCTATAGGTTATCGTTATCGATTCATCAATAAGGAAAGCTTCTCGATTTATGGTCAGGTGAAATTAGCCACCTTAAATTTTTCTAACGTTACTTTTGCAGATGAAAATGATATGGAAATTGATTCCAGTGATACAGCATTCGATATCCCTTTTATTTTTGGAGTAGGTTCTGATATTAAAGTTGGAGATAATAGTTTTATCACCATTATTTACGGTGAGCTATTCGCACTTTTGCTCGACAATCAAGGCAACTTTTCTACAGATATCGCCATTGGTTATAAATTCAATTTATAGCAATGAGCTTAAGGAATTTTAAAACCTCTAACCCTGTTTTTAACGGCTACTTTTGGGATGACGGCAAAGCCTCAACCCGAACCATGTCGGTCCTAGGTATCTTTATAAAATCCATGCTCGGAATTTTAGTGATTGCGGTCATTACGGTTTATCTTTGGAAACTCAACGAGGCTGGTACGTCTATGCGATGGTTTACACTAGGAGGCATGTTAGGGTCTGTTATCATTAGCGTATTAATTTCCTTCAAGCAACATTGGGCTCACATTTTAGTACCCTTATATGTCATCGCTAAGGGATTTTTTCTAGGAGGGTTTTCGTCCTATGCACATCGCAATTTCCCCGAATTACCCTACCAAGCTATAGGAGTAACCATTGTGACGTTTTTTGTAATGCTCATTCTATATCAACTAAGGATTATCATAGTCACCAAAAAATTACGAAGTGTCATTATTACGGCAACCGTGAGTATTCTAGTCGTTTATATCATATCATTAATATTGAGCTTCTTTGGTATTAGGCCCTATATCTGGGGTACTAGTTGGTTCGCTATCGGGTTTAATATCTTGGCTGCTATTGTAGCGTCTTTTGCTTTGCTTTTGGATTTTGATTATATAGAGCGCTACAAGAACAAAGCCCCAAAATATAAAGAGTGGATTGCCACTTGGGGACTTTTGGCCACGCTTATTTGGCTGTATGTTGAAGTACTGCGGTTGATGCAAAAGCTCACCATACGTTTTAATTAATTTTCACAATGACGGGTAATTCAAAAGCGGTGGTTACATATTGACTTCGTCGCGTTGCCGCTTCTATTTTTGGCACCTGTTTCAAACTTTGGCGTAGTAAGCTATCAATTTCAGGAATTTGGAATTGAGTTTCTGGCTTTAGGGTGATGTTTTCTATATTCAAAACCCCTTTATTATCAATAATGAGTTGTAACCATATGGTGTCATTTACGTCCTCCGAAACAACAATGTTTTGAGCTGCTAAATAACTATTAACATGGGATAAAAGCGTATTTTGAAAGCAAATTTTACCGGCTTCTTTTTCAATAATGGAATCACAATTGCTAAATCTCGGATACATATCGACTTCATTCCAATTGAAGGTTCGCAACTGTTCCTCTAACAAATCGTCTGCATTAACTCTTTGCTTTTCAAAATAATTGCAAGACGTTAAAAGAACAATTAAAAAAAGACAAGCTATTCGGTTCATTAGCACATTTCTGATAGCGAAATGTACGATATTTTTAGATTTCAGTTTTCTTCAATGAATTTTTCTTCTTTTAACAGCTTAAGTCTTTGCTCGGCATATACTTTAAATGGGCTATCCGGTTTATTTTTAATGAAGTTCTCATATAACTTTATCTTGGTATCGAGATCGGCATAATACGCATCTTTTGTCCTAAGTATAAAAAACTCCGAACTGATGTTTGATGGGTCTTCTTTTAATGATTTCTGAAATGCTTTTATAGCTTCATCATATTTCTTCTGTCGATTTAATACACTACCTAATTGTTGGTATTCATGAGATAATGAAACATCCAAAATGTTTAATGCCTTTGACATATACTCTTCTGCTTTTTCAAAATCACCCAATCGTTGGTAATAAGCACCAATAACATACATGGCGTTAGCATCGGACGGATTAAACTTCAATGCTTCTTTTCTATGATAAATGGCGTCTTGGTAATCTGAATTCTGAGCATAACTAATACTCAATTTTTCATGTATAAATTCAGATGTTTCATCTAAGTCTAGTAGCTTATTGAACCATACTACCGAATGGGTATGATAATCCTGAAAGTAATAAGCCTGAGCTTTTAGACTGATAAGATCCACGTTTTCAGCGTAGGACTCGAGACCAATATCAATGATGTTATGCGCTTCTTTAAAGCGTCGCTTAAAAATATGACGTTTTGCCATTTTAAATATGGCTTTTTGATGGGTCTGATCTAAGTTGTATGTTTTTTTAAATGCCTCGAACGCTGTACTATCATTTAACTTTTCTAATACAACTCCCAACTCATAGTGATAATTAGGATTTATACTATCTCTCGAAACTAAATTATTGAAAAGCAGTTTGGCCTTATCATACTTTTTAGTTCTTACCAATAACTTAGCATATTCATAGCTTATAAGACCATTGTCGGGATCTGCTTTTAGAGCTTTTTCATAATAGAATAGTGCTTCACCATAGTTGCCTATGGCTAGGTATGCCTTAGCAATTTCGTCATATACACTATCTAAATCTTCTACCGTTTTATAGAGCTCTATCGCTTTAGAATAGTTGCCTACAGCGTAGAGTTCATCCCCAAGACGCTTTGAGTTTTGAGACTGTAAAAAGAGGCATCCGTTTAAAACAACAAGAATTGCAATACTATAATTCATACATAAATTTTCTTTAAAATAGCAGGAATGCTGGTATTCGACAAATTAAAGAGCAATTATTACTAAAACGTAACTTTAGTTGACTTCTTGCGTCATATCGGTACTTATATTATTTATATGGAACTATTTTTAATCATTTTGGCTCTGCTTCTAATGTTATTGGGCATATTGGGTAGTTTTCTACCTGTCATTCCTGGCCCCTTAACCAGTTGGGCCGGGTTTTTAGTACTGCATTTTACGGAAGGCATACAATTAAGCCAGACATTTTTAATCGTTACGCTCATCATAGCACTATTTATATATGTTTTGGATTACATCATCCCAGCTATAGGCACCAAACGTTTTGGTGGCAGCAAGGCGGGAATGATTGGCACAACTCTGGGCTTGCTCATAGGATTGCTATCGCCAATTCCTTTCGGTATTATTATCGGCCCTTTTGTAGGCGCTTTGGTCGGTGAGATGATTCACAGAAATGATATAGGAAAGGCCTTAAAAGCTGCCTTCGGATCCTTTTTAGGATTTATTGCCTCGACATTTTTAAAGTTTATTGTCGCTATTATATTCCTCGGTTTTTTTATTGTAAAGCTCTCTGAGCATCAAGGCAATTGGTTCTAAACCCAAAAGATAAAGCAAGAAAAAAACCTAGTTGCAAAGTACAACTAGGTTTAATTTTTCTTGCTATTAACTCAACAATTACTTAAGAGGGATTAATTAATTCTTGTTGACTTGTGTAAATGTAAGCCAATGCATTATTTTTTTCTTACGGTAAAACCGCAAACTTGATGCGGAAAAACCGTAATTTCCAGCAATAGCAAGTGCTACAAGCGTTTTTTTTGACTGTAAAATATGTTGATTTTTTCGCCCTTTTTTATAAATAACCTTTCTCACGCGCTTCCTGTAACAAGGATTCATCCTTACCGTCGGTTACAGAAAAGAGTAATTTGAGTTGCTTTTTGCGTTTTTCAATGGCACTCGTCGATAAGGGGATATATTCGCTTAGACTCTTTGTTTTGATACCTTGGGATAACAGGTGAAGAATTTTCCGGTTGACATCATCGACATAGATTTCGCTGGTAATGGTCTTTTTTACATAGTTACTCACCGTACTGCTGTAATAAGGCGGGTATTTTAGGATTTGCTGAAAAGCATCAGCCAATTCCATCGAGGTTAAATCGCTCTTTATCAGAAATCCATCCGGATTTATTTCTTTGATGATATTGTGAATTCTAAAGGATTCATTAAACATCGTCAGGATAATAATTTTGGCGTCTGGCAGCACTTTTTTGGCCAAAAGTGCCAAGTCTTCTCCTGAGGCGTATCTACCATCTTCCGACGGTGGCAAGCTGATATCAAAAAAGCAGACATCGTAAGGCGTTCCTTTTGAAGCTCTGTTAATCATAAGCTGCGCTGTATCACAGTTGTTAGCCGTATCTATCAGCAAGGTTTGGTCCTCGTCTTTGGTTGCCATTAATACATTTTGATAGCCCTCAATGATTATGGGGTGATCATCAACCATTAAAATGTTTATATGCTTCATCCGTTTTTATATTCTAAATCGTATTGACTAACCTATCTCGCTGTCAAACAGGTGGAATGGCCCATAAATTACCTTCAACAATTAAAGATAGTTTAGGGCACATTTCATGTCGATTAGCTTGCATAGGGGATCTTAACATTAACCGTTGTACCGTGGCCAGGCTGAGAGGTGAAGGCGATTTTTCCGTTAATGTCCTCAACACGAGAGGTCATATTTTTTAAACCAATACCTTTCTTACTCTTCGATGTATCAAATCCCTCTCCATCATCAATGATGTCTAAGCAAAATACGTTTTTTTCTAGTGAAATACTAATTTTTATGGCTTTTGCGTTGGCGTGTTTGTAGATATTTTGCATGGATTCTTGTATAATCCTGTAAATGTTGATTTTAGTTTTATTGGATACCGAATCCCAACTGATATCATCCGTATAATTAAAGTCGTATTCTAAGCCATAAGCCTGTGTTTGATTCTCAATAAGCTCCGAAACAATGTCCATAAAGCCCGAACCCGACACAAAATCGGTGTTTAATTCATGGGAAATTTTACGGATGTCTTCTTCTATGGTTTTAAGTTGACCTATATAATTAGCCCGAGTCATCATAGCTTCTTTTCCGTCCTTAAAATTAATGCTATCCAAACTGAGACGCGTACCAAAAAGACGGCCCAAAACACCATCGTGTAGTTCTTCGGAGATGCGCTTCTTTTCCTGAGTTCTGGCTTCGTCTACTTTATCCTGTTGGCTCAGCATTAAGTTATAAATATCCTCATTGGCTTTTTGCTGTACCTGGATAAGTTTAAGCTTTCTATTCTTAGCACGTTGGGAGATAAAGAGATAGGTTAATATGGCGGCCAGCAATAAACCTCCTGATAATAGGGCCAGATAGAAGTTTTCTTTGGAGATTTGCTCGTTTTCGGCTTCTAATTCATCGGTCTCTAACTCAATACGTGCGAATTTATTTCTGACATTTCGCTCAACTTGAAGGAGACTATCGCTTACCTTTATATATTCATATAAATATTCTTTCCCTTCTTCCCCTAACTTTAATTTCGATAATAGCTGCATTGATTCTAAATAAATCTGATTAGATTCAATATCTTTTGCCAAATCATACGCCTCTTTCGCATATTTTTCTGCTAGACTTTTTTCACCAACACCATCATGAAATTTTGCTAAACTAATAACAGTACCTGTCAGAGTGATCTTATCATTCAAACTATCACTGATGGTGTACGACCTATCAAAAAGATTAAGAATATTCTCTTTTTCATATAACCCAGTTAAGTATTTTGTGTAAGCTAGATTTTCTAATATTAAAGCATAAAATGAAGGATCATCATTGTAAAGTCCTTTTCTTTCGGCTACATCTCTAAAAATTTTCTCTGCCTCTAAATGATTACCTTGTTCCCTCTTGACGTAGGCAATATTATTTAAGGTGTAAAGACCATTGTTATAATCATCTTTCATTTTTTTTGCAACACTAAAGGCTTTATTATGATATTCTAATGCTTTATCATAATCCTTAAGCGAATTTGCAACACTTCCTAATGTATTATAAAGAATCCATTTCTGATCAAGAATATCATCCGTTTCTTTAACTTTTTCCAATACGTTTAGTGCTCGAACGGCATTTTCGTCTGCACCAAAATAATCTTTCCCATCTAGTTGAATCACAGATAAACTACCTAGACTATATGAAAGTTGAGGCATGTTATTGATTCTATCGAATATTTTAGCAGCCTTTGAATAATAATAATAGGCACTATCACTTACTTTTTTTATTGAGTATGAATATCCTATTGCATAATGGGCAAATCCCAAGGAAAGAGAATCATTGAGTTTTTTTGAAAGCGTTATTATCTTATGATTAGTTTTAATATATCCTTCAAAATCTTCATCATAAAAATAAAAGTCAACTATGTTTAAGTTTGTATTTAAATAAATGGAATCATTATTCAGCTTTCTTGCGAGCGAATTAGCTTCATTTGCAAACTGAAAACGTTTATATTCTTCATAATCTTGATTCTTAGAAGAATCTATCAAACGCTCAATATCCTTTAATAATATTTGATCTTTTTCGGACTGAGCAGAGCAAATAAATGCCAAAAGAATTAGTAATGCTGTGATGAAAGCTTTTGATTTCAATACTTTGCTTATATGAATAATCAAAGTTAAAATAAAATATCATCTTACCTATTTTCTGGCAATAATAACAGAGAAAGTCCTTACCAAAAGATAAGGACTACTGATATTAAAAACAGTGATATTATTCCGATTAGCCTCTAGTTGGCGTTTTCATCTTAGCCTTATTATGAGCTAATAAATTCACGTTTGTTGATTTTGTCTTGTAAGTCGGCTCGTTGTCCGCAATGGCCTTATCAGATTCTACACCAGATACAGTTAACATGGCAATAGCTACTAAAGCAAGAGTAATTTTTAGGGTTTTCATAAAAGTATCAATTTAGGGTTTATTAACAGTCAATATTAAATGCCGTAACGATTTTTCGTTACATCTTGAGGGAGGTAAATGGATAATTAACTATTGTAGGTTCTTAACCTAAATTGTACTAAAATAAAACGAGGGACGTTTTAGTAAATGTCTAATGGATTAATAAAAATCTTGAAAGTTGAATTTGAGGGCTTACAAGAGCTAACAAATATATAAGGATTTGATTCATAACCAAAAGAATCATCGATGAAATGCGTTTAAACACCGATTAAATGCATTTTTATTGTTCAAATCCTGTTGAAAACTCCAAATTTTTAGTTTCAATTTCTTCGCATTTTTTAATAGTAATCGTTATTCGTATCTCAAAGAATCGACCACTTTGGTCTGTACTACTTTTAAAATCTGGGACAGTACGGTGAGCGAAAATATCAGAAACATCATTAAAGTGACTAGCGCGAAATACCACCATTTCACCTGAATGGCATAGGCAAAGTTTTGCGTCCATTGATGCGATAGGCAGTAGCCTAAGGTATATCTAATAGGCTTGTAAAACAAAAAAGCATCCCGATTTACCTGTAAAGTTCTACTTCGCTAAAGCTTCGTAGAACAAGGGAAAAAGGAAAGCCTTTCATTGGCAAGTATCCTCTCGATAGTCCCGATAGCTATCGGGATTGAGATTATTGGATAACTTACAACTACTCTAGGATTGCTCCTAGACAACACAACATTTTTATATAATGATCACTCTAAAAGTGATAACTTTTAATCTGGTGGCAAATGTAAATACACTCCCAAACATTTACAAGCTTTATGTCAATTTTTCTCTACCGGAGAACATTTCAACTTAACATATGAGATGGTTCACTAAGGTCTTTGGACGTCTCACTTTAAATTTTTCAATGCGCGCTATTCTTCACTATACCTTTGAATCATAATCATTAAAACGAAGAAAACATGAAAACATCAAAATCAGTAGCGATACTCAGTATTCTAGGACTATTTTTTATTTCTGAAAAGCTCAATGCGCAACGTGTCGTCATCAGAACACCAAGAACCGTGGTAAGAACAACACCAAAAGTGGTTTACACACGTCCTATACCAAGTGTAAGGGTTGTGCGAACCTTACCTACAAGAACCGTTGTGGTACGTTTTGGAGGCTTAAGATATCATTATTACGCTGGCTTGTATTACAGATACTATAACGGCTCTTACATCGTAGTAAATCCACCTGTGGGTATTAGCATCACCTCCTTACCTGAAGGCTATAAACAAGTGGTTGTCGGAACCGATATTTACTACTATTACCTAGGAAATTTTTACGTTAAGGATGGTGAACAGTATAAGGTTGTACAACCCCCATTAAATGCCATTGTTTACGAATTGCCCGATGAAGCGGAAAAGGTGAAAATCGATGGCGAGACCTACTATCAACACAATGCCACGCTCTATAAAAAAGTAAAAACCGTGGGAGGCAAAGCCTATAAAGTGGTTGGTGAAATTGAAGACTAATTATAAACAAATTATAAAAAATGAAAACTATAAAACCTATTTTAATCTTAGTCGCTATAGCCTTAATTGGTATAACGACTGCCAGAGGCCAAGAACGTCCATTAACTGAAGCCCAAAAAGCGCAACTAAAAGAACAGCTCGAAGCCTATTTTGATACCTTGGATTTATCCGAGGTGCAAAAACCAACGTTTGAAGACATCACCAAGCGCTACGCGAAGCAAATGATGGATTTAAAAGACAGTGATAAAGGACGGCTGGCAAAGTACAAAGCGTATAAAGCTATTCTTAAAAATAAGAACGAAGAAATGAATGCCTTACTTTCAAAAGAGCAATATGCCCTATATCTGGAAACCCAAGAAAAAATGCAGCAGAAAATGAAAGAAAGACATAAGAATAAAAACTAGAATTCATAAATTTAAAGGCTTGCCAAGCAAGCCTTTTTCCATCTAAAATGACAACCAACAGACTCATTCTTATCATCGCTACCAGCTTTTCGCTTCTGGTCAACATCCCAAGAATCATTTTCTTATTTGGAAGTGAAGGCCCAGTGATGAATAGTCTTCTAGAAGTCTCTGTAGAAGATACCATTTTTAGGATTGTTATGCTTTTTGGGTTTAGTTATATCGTCCTAAAATTCAATTTACTTTGGTTGCAAAAGTTACGTGTTAAACATCGCGTTTGGGCCTACCTTGGCCTAAATCTATTGATCTTATTGGTATGGGTACTGTCCTTTACGCTGGTCAATGATCTCATCTATAGTTTTAACGACTATTCTATTAACCCACGACTTAATGCTTTCGTTTACTTTTTTGTTATGGTCATGCTTTTAATTATTAGTAGAGCCATTTTGCTTAATAACCAATCCAAACTCGATGTTATTGAAAAAGAACGTCTGAAACAGCAAAGTCTTCAGAACGAATTGGCCGCATTGAGGAATCAGGTCAATCCCCATTTTTTATTCAACTCACTTAACTCCTTGAGTTTATTGGTAAGAGAGGATCAAAAAGCAGCTGGAAAATTTATTAATAAGCTCTCTTTTTTATACCGATACATATTACAAAGCAAAGATCAGGATCTGGTCACGGTGAAAGAAGAACTGAAGTTTTTAGAGAGCTATGTGCATCTCATCAAGGAACGCTATCGCGACAATTTTAATGTAAACATCCATATCAACGACGCATTGCTTCAAAAGAAGCTCCCGACCTTGGCCTTGCAGTTACTCATGGAGAATGCCGTAAAACACAACGAGATTTCAAATGATAAACCGCTTTATGTCGATGTATTTGATGAAGGCGGCTGGTTGGTTATAAAAAATAAATTGCAGAAAAGAACGGGACACATCGAAAGTACCAATACAGGTTTAAGCAACCTAAATACCAGATTTAAATTACAGATGGATAAAAACATTGAGATTTTAAAAGATGACACCCACTTTAGCGTAAAAATACCATTAGTATGAGAGTCCTTATTATAGAAGATGAAAAAGCCGCTGCCGAAAATTTGAAAATTCTCCTATCAGAAGTGGATGCCTCCATTCATGTCGATACGATTATTGATACGGTTTCTGGGGCGGTGGACTATTTTTCGGAAGCTCATGATATCGAGCTGGCCTTTTTTGACATTCATTTGGCAGATGGTATTTCCTTCGAAATCTTCGATACCGTAAAGGTTGATGTTCCCGTCATATTTACGACGGCTTATGATGAATATGCGGTTAAAGCCTTTAAAGTGAATAGTGTGGATTACCTATTAAAGCCGATTGACGAGGATGAGTTAAAGGAAGCTATAGCCAAGTATAAATCTACCAAACAACAGGTCCCAGTCAACGAACAATTTCAGCAGATGCTGCAGATGCTCAACACCGAAAAGAAAAGCTACAAGGCCACTTATTTAGTACAACAGCGCGACACTTTAGTACCGCTAAGTGTCAATGATATTGCTTATTTCACTATTGATACCGGAATCGTTAAAGCCACATCTTTTGATAAAAAAGGCTATATCATTGAGGAAAAGTTAGAAGATATTGAAGCACAGTTGGACCCTGACCAATTCTTTAGGGCCAATAGACAGTTTATTGTTCAGAAAAAAGCAATTGAAAACTTACAACTCTACTTTAATGGAAAGTTGATTTTAAACATTGCCCCGCAACCAGACGAACAAATCGTCGTCAGTAAAGCTAAGGCCCCACAATTAAAAAAATGGATGAATTGAAATATTAAAGCAATGAAAAAACTAACCCTACTCTTAGCCCTCAACTTAGTGCTACTTACTGGACACTCCCAAAGCATAGCCGAACTCTATAAAGAGGTTAACCCATCGGTGGTTACCATACTCACCGAGACTAAGGTCTTGAAAGACAATCTTCAAATGGCAACGGATGAAGGTCTAGGATCTGGAGTCTTAATTTCGGACGAGGGTGAGATTCTCACAGCAGCACACGTGGTCAATGACGCCGAAAAAATCACAGTGCGCTTTTTAAACGGAGAAGAAATATTGGCCAAAGTTATTCGGTCTGCGCCTATGGCAGACTTGGCGCTTATTAAATTATCCTGGATGCCCAAAGCCTATAAGGTGGCTGAACTGGGAGATTCTGACCAAGTGTCTGTTGGTGATCAAATTATCATTGTCGGTGCGCCTTATGGCTTAGAACACTCACTATCCGTAGGCCATATTAGTGGACGGCAAGAGCAAAAAACGAGAACCTCTGGGTTTACGCTAAATGAATTTTTTCAAACGGATGCCTCCATCAATCAAGGCAATTCAGGAGGGCCCATGTTCAATCTCGATGGTGAAGTTATTGGCATCTCTAGCTATATTATCACCGAATCAGGTGGATTTCAAGGTTTAGGCTTTGCAGCGACTATCAATTTGGCAAAAAACATCGTTGTTGATGGCAAACGGCGCTGGACAGGTATTAATGGCTATTTTCTAAATGCAAAAACCGCATGGTTACTGAATGTACCAATTAAAGGGGGCTTACTTGTAGAATCCGTCGTACGCTTTTCTCCGGCCGACTTCGCCGGATTGCGAGGAGGCTTTGAAAAAACGGTTATCGATGGAGAAGATTTAATATTGGGTGGTGATATTATCATAGCGGTTAATGACTATCCGCTTACAAGTGATATCTTTGAACAACTCAATCAGGTGGCATCTGACTCGACGGAAAGTATGCGCGAAGGGTTTCTTAATCAAAACTCCTTTACGCTGAAGGTACTTCGCGGCGGAAAAATCCAAGACATGACGCTCTCATTTAAGGACTAAGATGTTTTAGAATTGATGTTAATCCTAAAATCAAGGAGAATTCCTTGCTATGACCTCATAATTCTAATTCCTCTAGGGGTTATCCTTTCCTGTGATTAAGAACTGTGTTAGCAATGGTAAAGACAACCAGCCTCCCGTTTGGCTATTGGTTATGACCACGTACCCCATATCCAAGGCATCATAGTACACATAATTACCTATAAAACCTGGATTTGTACTTCCGCTATGGCCATACCTCCGGCCGAACTTCGTTTCCTCTATTCTAAAGCCGAGACTCCAGTGCGTGCCGTCGTCTCTTGTTGAGTGGATTTTAAATAATTCGTTATAGGTATCCGCCTTGAGACCTTTTCGATTTCTTAGGGCCAAAGCGAATTGTGCAAAAGCCAAAGCATTTGTAACCATACTGAACGCCATCATGGGAGACTTTATGTCGCGTTTTTCAGACACATCACCACCAAACTTATGGCCGTTGGCCGCCAGTCCTATCTCAAATTCGCTCCCTTTAAAATAAATATCTTCGAGTTCTAAGGGATTTAAGAATTCGTCTTTAATCAGCTCAGACATGGGCTTATCCGTCATAGCTTCCAATACCCTTTTCAAATATTCAAAGGCTTCACCCGAATAACCAAACTTGGTCCCTGGTTCGAATTTTAAATCAAATTTACCTCTTGCCCAGTTAGGAAATCCGGTGCGATGACTTAATACCATACGCGCTGTAATTTTCTTATAGCGATCATCATGGCTAATATCTTCAAAGCTTTGATATTGGTATAAGGGTTGGTCCAAATCAAGAAGCCCTTTTTCATAAATTCGCATAGCGATAAAGGCCAGTACGGTCTTTGTTATAGAACCAGCTTCGAACAACGTTTCAGCATTGACCTCTTCATTGGTAGCGCTGTTTTTCACCCCATAATGATTATGAAAAACAACTTCCCCATTTTTGATAATGGCCAAAGAAGCCCCTGGCACTTCATAATAGGACATATAAGCCTGCACAAAAGCATTGATATCCTTTGCAGCATCGGTGTTAAACTTGTGAAGTATGCCCTGATCCGGAATGCGTTGTGGCTTATTGATTGTCCTTAAGGTTAAAACAATATCAGATTTGGGTTGTCTACTTGAAACCTCAAATTGGTGTTGCGTATTGATCATGTCAATTCGAACGATATCTTCGCCCTGCCAATGGTAACTGCGCAACGGTTCTAACCGGTATTTACCTTTTGTTAATTGTGTTTTAAAGTGTCCTAAACTGTCAACAGTGACATTTTTTACATGGGTATTATCAGCCACGTCTGTAACCTTTAACGTATTTGGGAACCCTGAAATACCCTCTTTATCCCATAATAAAGTGCCGCTAATAGCTAAACTATCTGAGACTTGACTATGACTTATTAAAAAAACAGAACACGTAAGAAGCACCGACAAAAAGACTCTTATCATTCCGCAACTGTTTTAACTTGAAAGGCTTTTGCCTGGTCATCAAGGCCCAAGCCAGATAGGACCTCTTGATCTACTATTTGGTTAATTAAACATTTTTTACCAGCTACGTTTATAGTGATATCACGCTCTATTGTTTGGTTATCGATCTCTAAATAGTCTACTTTACCTAAAAATGAGAAGGATCCTCTACCTGAAATATCATTCCCCTGAAAGTTAACTTCTATACGATCGCCCTGTAAATACAACTTGTGTTCTTTTTGAGAATATGCGATTTTTTCCGCTAAGAAATATCCTGAGGTGTCCAGCGTAAATGCCGATGAAAGAAATAATAAAACTATCAAAGAACTCATCGCGAGATAGTGTTTAAAAGACGAGGTGTTTTGCTTAAATTTTGAAATCATATGAATTCTATTTTTAATTAAGGATAGGGAAAAACCACTGGATAAATTGTAGTTTTTTGTTTTTGGTTTAAAGGTGTAATCAATTAAGATGTGCGTATAAGACTTAGGATCAAATCCACCAGAAATAATCGCCTTATCTACTTCATATTCGTGATTGGATAAGATGAGTAATTTATAGGCATACAATACCGGATTAAACCAGAACACAGCCTTAAGTAATTCTATAAATAAAATATCGTGCGAGTGCTTAAAGTTTTTATGATAAAGCTCATGATTGATTAATTCATCTTTGTTCTTATGATTGGTCCAGTCGACTTTACTCATAAAAATGAAATTCAAAAATGTAAAGGGTTTTATAGTTTCGTCTAACAGATAAATAGCAGTCCCCTTATAATTTACTGACTCAGCATTGTTTTTTTTGTTCAATAAGATTTTAATATTAAAATAGAACCTAAATAGTAATACTAAGACAACGACAAGATAAAGCGCGAGGATCAATAGGTACAATGGTCGTATTCCACTATCAGTTTTGGAGACATCACTGACTAACCCCTCTACATTGGCCCCGTTGACCACCTGATCTAAATTAATAGCCCCAATAGTACTATCAGTGGCAATCTTTATATGTATTAGGGGTATTAAAACAGAAAAGCAAAGACAGAACAGCAACCAAAACCGATTTATTTTATGATTTAAACAGTAGTTGATCAATAAACGACATCCCAGATAACTCAGCAAGGAGACGATAACAAACTCGATGATATACTCAATCATTTGGATTCGATTTTATTTTTTCATCCACCACCTTCTTAAGTTTCTTTAAATCCTCATCCGAAATCTCCAACTCCCTTGTAAAAAAAGACGCAAACTGTTCGATCGAATTATTGAAATAATTTGAAATCAGCCCTTTCACATGCGTGGAAAAATACCGTTCCTTTTTAATCATCGCGTAGTACTTTCTACTATGCCCATTGAGCTTGTATCGTATGTATTTCTTATCGATTAATCGTTTTATTAAGGTATTAATTGTCGTGGTTGCCGGTTTTGGTTCGGGGTACTTATCTTTTAAATCCCCGAAGTAACAGGGACCGATTTCCCATAAATACTTCATTAATTCCTCTTCTGCCACTGTTAATTTTTTCATACTATTTTCATAGATATTGCTCTACAAATATAGAGTAAAAAATTAAACTTGCAAGACCTGTGTGTTTTTAACCATTGATTTTAGCGAAAGTCAAATGAAGACTTTGAGAAAGTGCTGTTTATCATTTTCGCGAAAATGTAATGTTTTTTATACTTCCATTAGATACTGAAAATTCGGTGACTTTTCCTAAGTCGTTTCTTTTGAACCTTATGTTTGAGAAGTTCCGATTATTAGAGCTAAAATAGGCTTCATTGATCTGCAGGATTTTTATATCATCCAATTTTTGATGTGTTAAGCACAGGGTATTATCCTTTTCTACAAGGTCATACTGCGTATTTAATTCTTCATTGTAATAACTTCCCAAATAATCTGAAGTATTTACGGTTTTCTCTCTTACAAGCCACAACCACATCACATCAGGAATTCTAAACTCAAGCACAGGTTCCTGATAATCGTTTTCTATGAAATTCACGGAGATATCATAAGGTGTGCCTTTTATCTTGAAGTTTGTTTTACCTACAGGATACAATTTGATGTCTTCTGGTAAAACACCACCTTTACAATAGAGCGTATCATTTTGGATTTTAACCTCCCAGTATTGCTTTTCTTCACGATCAAAATAGCGCCCTTCAAACGGTTTCATTTCAGCATTTGAAAGATTTACAAAGATATCATCGTCATACTCAAAGGGTTTGTCTGATGGTTGGTCATTGTCATTCTTAGGATATTGGTCTTGTAAAAAATGGTCAATCAGCTTATAGATTTCATCATAAGAACTAATGTAGGACGCATTCGCAAAAAGTATAAACTGATAACCAAGCTCTGGAAACCTTGCAAAATAGCAGCGGTAACCTGCATCCGATCCAGAATGATAAATCATTTTAAACCCCTTGTGATTTCTTACGAATTGCCCTTTTGCATAGCTCGAAACCGATCCGTCATTCTTTTTAGCTTTTTGGTTCATCGCCTTAAAAATAGCTTTGTTGCCTATGGTTCTAGTTCTAAAGTTATTTGCCCATTTGTTCATGTCTTCAATGGTTGTGAATAGACTTGTAGGACCTACAGTTGCAAAATTTAAATTGCTCTTTTTAAGTTTTTGATCGACTCTTTTATAGGAATAGGCCCTGTTGCTCATCATTTCTTCGTGATCATCATAAAAAAAGCTATCCTTCATATCCAAGGGGTCGAATATGAGTTGTTTTGCATAATCAGCAAATGATGTCTTAGTAATTCGTTCTACAATAATCGCCAATAAGGTATATCCAGAATTAGAGTACTTAAAATTATCACCAGGTACAAAATTGAGTGCTTTTTGATTGGTTATGAGTTTGAAAATCTGTTCGGTTTTGATGACGTCATCCAAACGCCAACCGGCCAATTCCAAAAGTCGCCATTGGTCTCTTAGGCCGCTCGAATGGGTTAATAAATGATTGATGGTTATAGTGTTGCCATAATCGGGTAACTCCGGAATATACGTTCTAACATCATCATCGATGGACAATAAACCTTCATCCTGCAGACTCAAAATCATAAAGGCCGTAAATTGTTTGGATAATGAGGCGACATGAAATTTTGTGTGCTCTGTAATTGGAATTCTATATTCCAGATTGGCCATACCAAATCCATTTTGATAAATGACTTTACCGTGCTTAAGAACTGAAACGGCAATACCAGGCGTATCACTATTATTATAGGGTTTAAAGAGCGCATCTGTATCACTACTATCTTGAGCATAAATGAAATTAATTGCCCCTAATAAAAGAACTAGTAATGTGCTCATTTTGCCCCTTACACCCTTTAAAAAGTATGAGCAACTGTTTATAGTGCGCCAGAAAGTTTTAGTCGTATTTGCATTCATAATTTGAGTTTTTTGGTTTAAAATTTGACAATAGTATGCTGTGAATACCTAAGTATTCTTTAAAAATTTTGTTCAGAAAAGTGTTTTAGATTATTGTTTTCTTAGATATACATTGCCTCTTGATGACAAGATACTTATGCTAACACCGCCTTCATTCAATTTACTTTTAATATATCTTGAATCCATACGTTCGCCATCATCCTTATTATAATTTTCTATGGCAACAAGATTAAAGTCTGTGTATAATTCGCCCCTCGGAGCGGATACTTCAATATCGGCATTTGTGTCTGATGGTAACGTAATATCAATGTCTCCATGGGAATTTATTATAGACATAGGAGAACTTTGACTCACCTCATTAAAGATTATTTCTGTATGTCCTCTAGCGTTTTCGACAATGACAGGACCATTTACATTTTTAATTTTAATATCTCCATTATCTACCTTGGCCTCAATTTCGCTAGTAAAGCCAGAAATACTAACATCATTATTTAATAGATTTTCCACATAGACCTTCATCGTTTTTGGTAGATAAACAATGAACGTGTTAGCCGTTCTCGGTTGAAAACTTTCGACCTTGAGTGTGCCATTGTTTTGTTCTACAAATACATTAAAACCCGTATTGTCTTTACCAAAGATGGACTTTAAGCCTTTACCTTTTTTCGCTAGGCGTTTATTGTCTTTACTAGAAATTAAAAAACTAGGATCGTCATGTGTCTTTAAAATCACTGAGGCTCGAGATACGATCTCAACTTTATCAATAGTTGCTAAGGAATGTACATAGTCTTGCGAAAAGCTAGAGGCGATGCAAAATAGGATACTCCATAGCGCAATTATTTTATGTGATTTCATCGGTTTCAAATTAAATTTTGTAATTCTGCTTTTAGCTGATCTTTGATAAAAATAGGTGTGTTTTCATCATCGAGCAATTGTTTCATCTGTGGAATGGCACGCTTTTCCTTTACGTGAGCTAATATTTCTATTAGCTCAATTTGCATACTCGTATTGTTTTCTGTTCTTAGAGCTTCTATATAAGCGTCTTTAACGATCTTATATTCTGAAAATCTTTGAAGCGCTCGCGCAGAAGCGAGACGCACATTTACCATTTTATCGTTGAGCATTTCTCCAATCAGAGCTTTTAAAATAGCATCATCTGGGCCTTTCAATTCTTGAGAAAATTTCACAGCCTGAATACGTTTGCTTGCCGATTCGCTTTCAAATAAGGAAAGCGCAGCGATACGTTTTAATTCTTGTTTTTCATTTTTTAAATGCGCCAATTCTGGAATGTATGCTTTGTTAGAATTATAATTTCCAAACCAATAACTGCTTAACATTAAGGCCAAAATTGCAGCAACTTTATAAATAGTTTGAAAAGCCGGCGGTAGCGTTTTAGTTTGTCTTTTTAAATTCGTATATCCTGGCGTTGATGCTTCCTGACTTAAAGCTGCTTCAAAAGCATCTTTTAACGCTGGGGTTGGGTATTCTACAGCTTCACTATCAATAGTTTCAAAAAGCAATCGATACTGCTGCTCCATTTTTTTACAATTGTCGCAAGTAATAAGATGTTGCTTTACCATTTCTACATCTGATGCACTGAGCGTGCCATCGATATATTCTATAATTTTATATTCTATGTCTTTACAATTACGCATTTTCGCTAGATTTAAAATAATGAAGTCTCAATTGGTGTAGTGCCCTATGAATTCGAGTTTTTATGGCCGACTCACTCATCTTCATTATATCTGCAATCTCTCTGTACTTTAGTCTTTCAAAGCGGCTTAAGACTATCAGTTGCTTATCGACATTGCTCAGTTTATTTAATACACTCTTTAAATGGTCCATATTTTCTTTTTTTTCCTCGTCGCTATGACCTTTGTTATCAAAATTAGCTTCTATGGCATACATATCTAATGGACTTAATTTTACCTTTTTGAAATGGTCATTACACAAGTTTCTTGCTATAGTAAATATCCATGCCGCAAAAGATTTCTTATTGAACGATTTGCGATGCTTAATCACCTTGTAAAAGGTCTCTTGCGTAAGATCTTCGCTAACCGTTTTATTACGTGTTAATTTTAGACAGAAATTATATATTCTGATATTATACCTTTCGAATAAATCGTGCATCCTTTGCAAATCGCCATTATTAATGAGCACCATTAGTTGTTCGTCGGTCAGGTCTTTCAATTTTTATCTTTGGTCTTTATTATAAATACTCTAAAAATTGCAAAAGGTTACACTATGTCATAATGCTACTCAAAATAGAAGGCATAGTTTATGATTGTTTATTTAGCAGTAGGCCTGAAGAAATAGGGTTAATTCTATGGTGAGTTGTCGTTTTCTTCGCTATTAAGATTGGTGTTAATATCTTCAATATTTGCTACTATAGTCTGACTAGTAATTTGACCAGTAAAAGAATAGCATAGTGTCAGAACTATGAGTTTAAATAATTTATTAATCATTTGTTTTTTCTGTTATAGAACAGTAGAATCTACTGTGATGTTTTAAGAACAGTTTTATCAGCCTGATTTCTAGTTCAGATCATCTTACCACTGCTATTAGTCTGCAAACTGTACTCTAATTAATGGGCTGTCAATAAGACTGTATAATGCCTTAATATTCATATGAAAACTTGAAGCTGCCGATTCTGTAAATGTCTTGAGGTCTTCTATTTTTTTGGAATCGTAATAAAGACCATCCATAATAACACCATGAATTTTGCTAGTATTAGAAATATGCTCTAATGGATTATGATTTAGGATTACCAAATCAGCAATCTTCCCTTCTTCTATACTGCCATAATAATGTTCCTTTTTTGCATATTGAGCAGGAACAATAGTCGCACTTTGTAAAGCTTCAATATTGGTAAGTCCACATTTTGTTAAATCAATTAATTCTTCATGCAAACTAAAACCAGCAAATGTGTAAGAGTCTGTGACGTCAGTACCTGCCATAATTGGCACTCCAATGTCGTGAGCTAGCTTAACTTGCGCCTTTGAAGCCTCATAAAAAAGAGCACTCAATCGTGAAAGACCCATTGCTTGATTTCTTCTTGTATTATTCTTCAAATCAAAATCCCACCATAACTTCTTCCTAACGGCTGTAATGTATTTCAAGTTTGCATTTTCCCGAAATGACATACGATGCGCATTTGCCTCAAACTTTAACGTTTGCAATGTTGGTACCCAATAAGCATTTTTAGATCGCATGAGATGCATGAGTTCTGAGGCTAACTCTGGATCATAGTTCACTATGAGCTTTCTTTTATATTTAGAAAAATTCGTTTTCCAATTTTTAGGATGTTTTAAACTGTCAGCTTCAGGAAAGGATTCGAATAAAAATATACGTCCGTGCTCAAAACTACGCTGTCCTAGATTCACAGCCTCCTCTAGACTTAAGAACATAGGCTTGTGTCCTGCAATATGTAGTCCATAGTCTTGCGCTCTTCTGGCTAATCTTCTATAAGAATCAACGGGTATTTGCTGATAAATTTTGATAAAATCTACCTGTTCGTTTTTATAAAATTGCAGCAGGGAATCTACTTGTTCCGGATTTTCGAGCTTAAAAAAGTCAGGAAACCCATTTGGCACACTCGATGCCCCGTCTATTTGATAACTGCTTTGCAATACATATCGCGGCATTACTCTTTTATGAGCATTCAATTCAGCATTCCACAGAAGGCGTTCTTTGCTACCAACCCAATAACTATCCTTGCGATTTAATTGCCCTGACATATCTCTAATACCTGTAACGCCATTAGCAATATAAAGTGGGTGGTGTAACCACGGAGAATGCTGATTTGAATGTGTATGCATATCCCATAAACCTGGGATTAGATATTTACCTGTCCCATCAATTAGTAATGCATCGTCATCATCAACTACAATGTCTAAACTATCTATAGTTTTAATTCTATCCTCTTCAATTAAAACATTTCTGTTCTCCAGAATATTTCCGGTTTTTACATCAATGATACTAATTGACTTTATAAGCACTGTATCGTATTTTTTTGGAACAGAGAGAGTTGAAGTTGGCCAAATTATACCTAGTGTAATTACCAATATTAAAAATGATAAGACCAGCAGAATTACCTTAAGAGATTTAAATAGTTTCCGTTTCATTATAGTTGATTCAATTATGATGACGATTTACATTGATTATTGCGACAGACTTCTATGCCACATTTGAAAAAATCTTGTTTACAATTCTCCAGTCATTCTCAATTTTAGTTAGAGATAGATAATCGTAATAATTGTAGCCTAGCATTGGTAAATGCACCTTTGCCATGGCAACATTTCCAATAACATCTACACCAATGATTTCCATTTTAAAAGGCTCTTTGAGTTCATTAGGACTTTGTCTGTTTTCAACACCTTCCACATACTCTGCTCTACTTTTTTTGTAGGGCTCTCCATTGATATCTCCATAGATAATGGCATTACTTGTAAAGCAATCTTCCAACTTTTCTACATCACCATAAAAGATGCCCTCAAAGTAATTTGTAAGTAACTGTTCGATTTTTTTGATATTCACTTTATACATAATTCTTGATTTTTAAATGTTGTGTCCAACGGTGTGACCTCCCGCCACATTAATAGTTTCTCCAGTAATAAATTCAGATGATGCTAAATAATATGCGGCCTCAGCAATTTCATCTGCTTCTCCTATACGGTTTAATAAATGTAACCCCGCTAAACTGTCTGCATCTTCAATACCCATTTTTCCTTGCAATGGGCTTCTAACAATCCCAGGGGCAATGGTATTTACTTTAATGTTGTTCTTGCCAAATTCTGCTGCCAATTGTCTTGTTAACGAATGAATTGCACCTTTGCTAGCTATAGGTGCCGTTGCCGGAAAACCACCAATAGCATGGTCTACCAATACAGTTCCGATATTAATTATAGAACCGCCTTGCTGTTTCAGCATTTCAGCTATTGCTGCTTGAGATGTAAAATAGGTACCTTTGAGGTTAATATTCCAATAGAACTCTAAGTCGGCTTCCTGTACATCCAAAAATGATTTTGGTGCAAATACCCCAGCATTGTTAACGAGTACATCTACTGAATTGAATGTTTCCTTAGCTAATCGCACTAATTTTTTTCCTGTACTTTGATTGCTAATATCTCCTGCAAAATAAATGGCGTTAGCAGGTGAGCCAAACCGTTTATAGGCTTTCTTTAAATTATCCTCGTTTGAAGAGTTCATTACGACGTTACTCTCTCTGTTAATAAAGTAAGCAGCAATGGCTTTTCCTATGCCTGTTGAGGCTCCTGTAATAATTACGGTTTTGTTTTTCATGATTTAAATTTGTTTGAATTTGAATATTGTTTTGCATCAACTCCCCAATTATCAATAGGGATTTCTTCAATAACCACATGTGTGGTTTTTGGGTTCTTGTTTAATACGTCTACCAACAACTGCGTTGTGCCTTCAATCAGCTGACGTTTTTGTGCTTTGGTTACCTGTTCGTCGGTAACTTTGATGTTTACATAAGGCATTTTTTATACTTTTAAATTAATAGGACAAAGTTCTTGTGGATGCTAAATAATTCTAAGGATGTATGTCACTACTTTGGTGTGATATATGTCACATTAAATATGAAGGAAGAGGCCTCCCTGTATACTTTTTGATTGATTATTGTAGCTAACGGAAATAAAACCTTTTATGAGACCATCGTTAGAAAAGAGCTTTCTTAAACCTAGCTCTAAATAGGACAGCTTTTGTAGTTGTTTATCATGTTCTAAATCAGCATATATCTTATAGTCTGACCCCATTGGAATTACAGAAGAAAAAGCTACTTTTTCTTTAGAAGTAGTAGTTAAAATACTACCTTGGTTGAACTTCCATTTTGCTACGAAAAATAGATGATGTCGTTCTATAAAAGAAGAAAAAGTAAACTGTTTATATCGTACTTTTAAATGTTGCCCAACATTATCATCATGGTTATGTAAACCATAACTTATAATTAAATTTTTACTGAAGTTGTAATTTACTTTTATCCCAGTCCTTCCGCCAATAATAGTCTTTTCGGCGTTGGTTTCTATTTGGCTTTCCCATGTCGTAGGATTTGGTCTTAATTCAGTAGTTGGTGTTGCCATAACACCGAAATGAATGGATGTATTTTCATTAGGCGTAAAAATACCTTCATAGCTTTTAAAAAATTGAGTTTCATTACTTCCAGATTTTTTAAAAACACCAAATGCTCTTATCTGAAATATTCCTGGTATCAATATTGTGCGCACTCTAGTGCCAAATTGAACAGAAGAAATGTTCTCAAGATTGTTGGTATTAACAGAAAGATCGTTATTAGAAAGGAGGCCAGCGTAAAGTCTATCTACAATGACCTCCTCATTGATTGGTATATTTTCAATTTGTGCCGGAAGACCAATAGCACTAAACATCACTATTAGAATAGTTAACTTTCTAGAAAAAGTTATGCTTCTAAAATGTAACATTTATCCAATGCTTAATGCTTTCTTATTGCTGAAAGCATATTTTCCACTACCAGTAAAGAAAATCGCGAGAGCACCAAATAAATAAAATGCCTGTAGTTCAATTGCCCACCCACCAAATTGGTTGAGTGCAAGTATTTCCTCAGCATGTGTTGTGAGAATAGCAATTAGCATTGTTAGGGCAACAAATAGGGAAGCAAGGCGTACCTTATATCCTAAGATTATCAATATGGGTGCAATAATTTCACCAATAAATGCCCCATAGCTCATAAATTCTGGCAAGCCAGATTGAGCCATCATACTTTTAATGAATGAATATCCACTTAAAAAGTTGTCAATTCCGTGAAATATTAGAAGTCCAGCAACTAATACCCTAAGAACTAAAATTCCGAAATCTGTGTTTTTTTCGATTGTTTTCATGTCTTTATAGTTTAAAATTTAGACTACAAAGTTGTGATGAATAGAAAAGGATAAAAAGGACTTAAGTCACTACATTATAGTGATGTATATCACATTTACCATAACACTTTCAGTGACATTAGTAGTAATAGATTTTTAGAGACTACTCAAGATAATCGTATACTTTATATAAATTAAATAACGGCTTGAGAGGAACTCAAACCGTTATTGCTCTTATACTATACCGAAAGCAGTACTTATCTGCTTACTTTATAATTTCCTGGTTCAATTTGAAAAGTTTTCATTAGCCGTGTCCACGTGTTTATCTGGGCAATTGCCAAGGTTAAAATTACGATTTCGTTATTTTTAAAATGATTTTTAATGACTTCATAATCGTTGTCTGAAACTGGCTTTCCGTTCAGTCTTGTGAGAATCTCGGCAAAATGTAAAACGGCTTTTTCTTTGTCAGAAAAATAATTAGTCTCTTCCCAAACTAGTAGTGAGGATAGCCGAAGGTCTGTTTCATCAAGGCTTTTTAGTTCTTTATGATGCATATCAACACAATAAGCGCATCCATTGATTTGGGCAACCCTTAAACGCATTAATTCTAACAATTTCAAATTAATTCCCGAATTGTTGATGACATTTTCTAAATCAAGTAATTTTCCAATTATTTGTTGAGGGATTTCCGTAAATGATATTCGTTCCATTATTATTTCTTTTTAAATTCGGAACAAAATTGGGGTGAATTACATGTTTTTTTGAGGAGAAATATCACTAATTTGTAGTGATGTAAATCACATTGTTGAGGAATAATAATTTGGAAACTAAATTATGGCCCTAGCCTACTTAATGTCTCTCTCGAAACTCCCAAGTAGGAAGCTATTAGCTTTTTAGGTACTCTTTGAAAAAGCAGAGGGTATTGTTCCAGCAGTAAATCATATCGTTCTTTGGCTGAATTTTTTAAAAGTGAGAGTATTCTTCTTTGTAGCGCAATGCGACCAAACTTACTTTTTTTAGCCCAAAAACGCTCCATTTTATGCATTTGAGCGGTGAGCTTATCTCTGTTTTCAAAGGAGATATACAAAAACTCACAATCTTCTAAACAATCAATATATATTTTTGAAGGAATTTGTTTTACAAAAGATTCATAGTCTGTAATCCACCAATGCTCCATAGCAAAACGTAAAATATGCTCTTTGCCGTTTTCATCAAGAAAGTAGCTTTTTACGCATCCTTTGGTTATCCAAAACTCTTTTTTTACGATTTCACCTTCTTGCACTAAATATTGATGTTTTCTTTTTTTTAAAGGTTCAAAATGGCTTAATACAAAATCGAATTCCTCATCAGTAAGACTAATAATTTCTTCGATATGTTGCCTTAATATATGTTTCATCTGTTTAGTAGATAATAAAGGTAATGTGCTCAGTTACATTTTGAATCTTAAATTTATACAATTTATTGTAAACATAATTGTGGGCAAAAGAAGCTATCAGAAATTACTCTAGCAAGCGTCTATGCAAGACTGTTTATACCCCCATCTTACTTTCAGAATATTAGTAAGTTACATGTCACTACCTCATAATCTTTAACGATTTTTGTAATGATTCCTTTAAAAAATACAGTGATTTTGATTTATTTTATTGCGGTAACGATTATTAAAAATGTTAAGACACCCCCCTAATACCAAATTAGTATCCTCTTATTATTATTGACAAATCAACCGTTTAAAGAATTTGAAAGAAGACAGACAATCATCTCAATATCAATTAATTATACGAACATTGTACTGAAATCGTTATAGAATAAAAAAATCACTTAGTTATCATATTGATTTCTAAGTGATTAAGTGTTAATTTTGCGGTCTGGACGGGATTCAAACTAGTTTGAGTTCTGACCATAAAAAAATCCCTTTCACTAGCGTGAAAAGGATTTCTTACTCTGCGGTCTGGACGGGACTCGAACCCGCGACCCCCTGCGTGACAGGCAGATATTCTAACCAACTGAACTACCAGACCGTTGCATTATAGCGAGGGCAAATATACACTGCATTTTTAATTCCGCAAACAAAAAAGAAAAAAATCTTAACACGCTCAAACAAATTTTTGGCGCTCTATCATATAGGTCGTCAAAATATGATTAAAGCCTTGCCTAATGTCGGCCTCTACATATTTTATACGGTATTGACCACATTTTAATCGTAAATTATCGAAATAGTCACGTACGGCATTTTCATAGTTCTCCTTGATCGTATCTGGATACAAATTGATATGCTCTCCTGTTTCAACATCGATAAACCGCTTGGGTCTATTGTCAAAATCAAAGTTCAGTTCCTTGGATTTATCAAATACATGAAACAATATCACCTCATGTTTATTATGCTTTAAATGACGAAGGGCTTCAAACAGTTTCTCATCGCGTTCTGAGGTCTGGAACATATCGCTAAATACAAAGATTAAAGATCGTCGATGGATTTTCTCGGCAATTTGGTGTAAATATGTATAGGTTTCTGTGGTCTTGGAATCGGGTTTGGATACAACCGCGTCACTGAGCTTACTCAACAACATCTGATGATGTCGCTCGCTGCCTTTTTCAGGGGCATAAAAATCATAGTTGTCACTATAAATACTTAGTCCAACCGCATCGCGTTGTTTTTTTAAAATATGCATGAGCGAGGCACAGGCCAAAGCCGAAAAGGCAGATTTATTTAAGTTGTCTATAGAGGTCCCAGCAGATTTGGGATAGTGCATAGAGGCGCTATTGTCCAATATCAAATGACATCTCAAATTCGTTTCCTCATCATAGCGCTTGGTATATAAACGATCCGTTTTGGCAAAGAGCTTCCAATCGATGTGTTTGGTACTCTCTCCTTGATTGTAAATCTTATGTTCGGCAAATTCTGCCGAAAATCCATGAAAAGGGCTTTTGTGCATCCCAGCAATAAAGCCTTCGACCACTTGCCTTGCCAATAACTCTAGGTTTTTAAAACCCCCTGCTTTATTAAGTTCTAATTGTATATCCATAAAGGCCCATCCTAACCTTCCCAGAGGGAAGGAACTTCTACTTATTTTAATTCTCTGTTTCAAAAACGCAAACGTAGCATTCTAAAACTAGAATATTACGCAATTGCCATTGATAAGTGCGTTAGCGATTGCAACGGCATCCTTTTTTGTTTGGTAACTAGGGCTAATGCAAAGCCAAAAGCAAAAAAGATATAGTGGAAAGCGCGACACTCTGAAGCCTAAAGCGAAAGAGGGTAACGCCAAAACTATTACGAGTACAAACTAAAAAAGGTTTGCCGTAATGGCAAACCTTTTATCATTTCTTTTAGAGAGTCTATTATAATAGCGCGTCGATGGCGTCTGCATAAGCATTTTTTGGTGCTACACCAACTTGACGTCCCACAACTTCACCATTTTGGAATACCAATACCGTAGGGATGTTTCTAACACCGTACTTAGCAGCAAATTCTTGATTGGCGTCCACATCAACCTTTCCAACAACGGCCTTACCTTCGTACTCACTGCTTATTTCGTCAATGATAGGTCCTACCATACGACATGGCCCACACCAAGCCGCCCAAAAATCCACCATAACTGGCTTATCACTTTTTAATACCGTTTCTTCAAACGTTGCATCTGTTATTTCTAATGCCATAATATATAAGTTTTATGTATTCTACTTCTGTTTAATATGCAATATTAGTCAAAAAAAATGCCAAACCTTACGAAGGCAGTATTTGATTTGACTATAGATACATTGGCTAAATATATACTTTTTTGAACGTAGCCCTATGGCTCCAAGAGTTGCCATAGTCCCGATAGCTATCGGAATCAGGATCAAAAAGGACACTCAAAATAAATTATGCAACCAAATAGTTGCTTATTAAAAATTTTTAACTATATTAGCAACCGTAAAGTTGCATATAAATCTATTCATCCTCGCTTTCAGCCTTCGTAGCAAGTACTTCGACGAAATAGGCAAAGCTTCGGTGAACCAAAGAAAACGAACATTATGACTAAAACAATCACAAAAGAAAAAGTATTTCACCATGCCATCGATCAGGTTTGGAAAGCGATTACAAAGGCCGAAGAAATTTCAGCTTGGTTTATTCAAGCTGACTTTAAAGCCGAAAAAGGGTACCAATACCTTTTTACTTCAGCCCCTAATGAGAAGGGCTGTACAACCATAAGTGGTACTGTAAAAGAAGCCAATCCCTATAGATTAGTCTATACATGGATTGTTGCTGATACCAAAGTAGAAACGACAGTTTCCTGGACACTAGAATCCATAGAAAATGGCACAAAACTATATTTAGAGCATTCGGGCATTGAAAACTATGCTGGTGAGACCGCCATTGAAATGTTTAATAGCTTTAACGGTGGTTGGGACAATTGCATAAACTTACTAACGGTATATTTAAAAGAAGAAGTGAATGCAGGATAATATCACCAAACTATTTAAAGCGATTGCAGATCCGACAAGGCGTGAGATATTTCACGCCTTGGTCATCGCCACCTCAGCACTTTCCATTACTCAAATTTCCGATCAATTCGATATGAGTCGGCAAGGGGTGACCAAGCATATTAAAATACTCAATGATGCTGGATTAGTCAGCATGACGGAAGAAGGCCGTAACCGTTTTTGTTTTGCGGATCCTAAACCGCTTAAGGCCATTAATAAATGGATGCAATTCTACTCCCAATTCTGGGATGATTCTCTAGATAATCTAGATAACTACTTAAATAAGAATAAAGATGCTTAGCACTAATAATAACCTTTCACACTTGGATTACCGACAGCAAATTAAAGTGACTTCAACCGCTGAGACTGCTTTTAGGGCACTAACCGAAAACATTCATTTATGGTGGTCCAAAACAAGTGCATCCCTTCAAAAACAAGGAGGTCAGTTTACCATTCATTTCGAAAATGGCTATTGGTGGACCTTTAAAATTCTGGAGTTTACTCCACACTCCGAACTCATATGGAAATGTATAGACGGTGAACCTGAGTTTAACAAAGAATGGATTGGTCATGTCCTACACTGGTCGATTACTCAAGATGGCGACCAAACCCTAATCGATTTTCATCAAGTTGGTTTGACTCCGGAATTACAATGCTATGAAGTTTGCTCCAAGACTTGGGATAAGTTCATTGTAGAGCACTTAAAAACCCACCTTGAAATAACTTAAAACCAGCCGTCTTAATTCAACTTATACATCACGTCCATTTCTCCTAACTCGTATAATAATTCTTGAGAAATTTTGACTTTTTGTTTTCGGCTTGGCATGTTCAGCTTTAACTTATCTTCATTGTCGTACACCACAAAATTCAGGGCATGGTTACCCTGGTGCAATCGAAACATATCCTGTAATTCAACAATCTTATCCTGTGCCAAATCCTCAATATTTAATTGAATGGACAGTTTTTTTGCATAGGTATCCATCACATCGTGTAGCAATTGAAAATTATTGAACTGAATACGCGGTTCTCCTTTTTGCCCCGTATCACGATTCACCCAGCCCTCTTTGACAAAGGCCCGCACATACACAAAAGAATTCTGTACCAAGAAATGCCTAAATTTTAGATAGTCCTCACCGAAGACTCTAAACTCATAACTATCGGTATAATCTTCTATGGTAAATGCAGCCCAGCCTTTCCCTTGTTTACTGACGCGATGTTGTATATCCGTTACCACACCTCCAAAGGTGACTTCCCTATTGACTATAGTTTGCAAATCATTAAATACCGAAACCGTACCGTTGCAAAAGGTTTTCATTTCAATCTTAAAATCATCGAGTGGATGGCCCGAAATATAAATCCCGACCACTTCTCTTTCCCTCGACAATTTTTCCATGGTACCCCACTCCTCGCATGGTGGTACTTGGGGCTCTGGAATCTGGACTTCGCTAGTATTGCCGAATAAACTCACCTGAGCCGAATTTTCATTATCTTGATATTTAGAACCATAACGCATGGCTTTCTCCAAAAACGTAACATTATCCCCGTCGTGCGAAAAATACTGTGCGCGATGGGTCTCTTTAAAACAATCAAAACCTCCGGCATTAGCCAAACCTTCGAAGGATTTTTTGTTAGCAGCCCTTAGGTCCACGCGCTTTGCCAAATCGAAAATGGACTTATAATGCCCATCTTCCTTCCTGTTTTCAACAATGGTCTTAACAGCACCATGGCCTACACCTTTAATAGCTCCCATTCCAAAGCGTACAGCATTGTCTTTATTTACGGAAAACTTATAGTAACTCTCATTGACATCCGGTCCTAAAACGGATAAACGCATACGCTTGCACTCTTCCATAAAGAAAGTGACCTGTTTTATATCACTCATATTGTTAGACAATACGGCTGCCATATATTCTGCAGGGTAGTGCGCTTTTAAATAGGCAGTCTGATATGCAATCCAGGCATAACAGGTGGAATGCGATTTGTTAAACGCATAACTCGCAAAGGCCTCCCAATCTTTCCATATCTTTTCTAATTTATCCTTATCCATCCCCTTGGCTGCTGCCTGATCGATGAATTTAGGCTTCATCTTATCCAAAACCGCTTTCTGCTTTTTACCCATCGCCTTACGGAGTACATCCGCTTCACCCTTGGTGAAATCTGCTAGCTTTTGGGACAGCAACATCACCTGCTCTTGATATACGGTAATCCCATAGGTTTCCTTGAGGTATTCCTCCATCTCGGGTAAATCGTAGAGGATCTCTTCCTTACCGTGCTTACGATTAATGAAACTTGGAATATATTCCATAGGCCCTGGACGATAAAGTGCGTTCATAGCGATTAAATCATCAAAAACCGTAGGCTTTAAATGTTTCATATGTTTTTGCATCCCCGGAGATTCGTACTGAAAAATCCCGACGGTCTCACCTCTCTGGAAAAGCTCATAGGTTTTTTCGTCATCTAAGGGAAAGTTTTCCGGATCGAGTTGAATGCCATGCTTAGCTTTTACAATTTTTACGGTATCCTTTATTAAAGTCAAGGTCTTTAAGCCTAAGAAATCCATTTTTAACAAGCCTGCACTTTCTACAACAGAGTTATCAAATTGGGTGACATATAAATCGGAATCCTTAGCCGTAGCAACAGGCACATAATTCGTAATATCACCAGGTGTAATGATAACCCCACAGGCATGAATCCCTGTATTACGCACCGAACCTTCTAAGACCCTAGCCTGGTTTACCGTTTCTGCCTGTAAATCCTCACCTTCTGAAATATTGAGTAACTGGTTGACTTTTTCCAGTTCTTCCTGTCTAAATTTTTGGGCGAGCTCCTTTTCACTCTTGCCAAAAATTTTCCCAAGTTTGGACATATTCGGAATCAACTTGGCAATATGGTCAGCTTCGTTAAGCGGTAGGTCTAAAACGCGAGCCGTATCCCTAATGGAGGACTTGGCCGCCATTGTACCATAGGTAATAATCTGTGCCACTTGATTCGCGCCATATTTATCAATCACATACTGCATAACCCGTCCACGTCCTTCATCATCAAAATCGATATCGATATCCGGCATACTCACACGGTCTGGATTCAGAAAACGCTCAAATAGCAAATCGTATTTTATAGGATCTATATTGGTAATCCAAAGGCAATAGGCAACTACAGAACCTGCAGCCGAGCCACGACCTGGCCCTACAGACACATCCATATTTCGCGCTTCGCGAATAAAATCTTCGACAATTAAAAAATAACCCGGATATCCTGTATTTTCAATAACACTCAGCTCAAAATCGAGGCGTTCTTTTATTTCTGCAGTAATCTCTCCATAACGCTTTTTGGCACCTTCGTAGGTTAAATGCCTCAGATAGGCATTTTCGCCACGCTTTCCCCCATCATCTTCATCGCGTTCGTCTTTAAATTCGTTAGGGATATCAAAGGCTGGCAATAATACATCACGGGCCAATTCAAAAGGTTCAATTTTATCAACAACCTCTTGCGTATTAATAATGGCTTCCGGAACATCCCTAAATAAGGCCTTCATCTCTTCCGAGGACTTAAAATAGTATTCTTGGTTGGGTAAGCCATAACGATAACCTCGACCACGGCCTATGGGTGTGGCTTGCTTTTCACCATCTTTAACACAGAGTAGAATATCATGGGCATTGGCATTGTCTTGCTCTACATAATAGGTATTATTGGTGGCGACCAATTTTACATCGTGTTTCCTTGCAAACTGTATTAGGACTTGATTGACACGATTTTCATCCTCCTGATTATGACGCATTAACTCAATATACAAGTCCTCACCAAAGGTAGCTTTCCACCACAGCAAGGCTTCTTCAGCTTGGTTTTCCCCGACATTCAGAACCTTACTTGGGACTTCGCCATAGAGATTTCCAGTTAAACAAATAAGGTCTTCCTTATAGCGCTCAATGAGAGCTTTATCAATTCGCGGCACGTAGTAAAAACCTTCAGTAAATGCAACCGAAGACAGCTTGGCCAAATGGTGATAGCCCTTTTTGTTCTTTGCCAAGAGTACAATTTGATAGCCATTATCCTTTCGGGTTCTATCCTGATGGTTTTCGCAAACAAAAAACTCACAACCAATAATGGGTTTAATGACTTGACCTTTCTTCTCTTCTCCATTGGCTTCGGCTTCCGCATGTTGCGCCTTGACCGACTTATTATGGTTAGAAACAGCCTGTACAAAATGAAAGGCTCCCATCATATTCCCGTGATCCGTCAAGGCCACTGCCGGCATATCTTCTTTCACTGCCGCTGTAACCAAATCACTAATACTGATTGTCGATTGTAGTATCGAAAATTGGGAATGATTATGAAGATGCACAAAATCTACATCTGCCAATTTCGATGCTGCGGCCTTATTTATTTCGGTGGCAACGGGTTCCGTAGATTGCTCTTTTCGAAGTCGTTCATTAATCTTGGCGCTTTCGCGCTTTAGATTGATATGTTTAAGCCCTATGAGTTGAATTTCGTTGGGATGTTCTTCAGAAAACCTCTCGAAATAATCGGGCTGTACATCAAGTTCTTCTTTAGTGTACTCTTTTCTTCGGATTAATTCCAAAAAGCAACGTGTCGTCGCTTCAACATCCGCTGTAGCATTATGCGCTTCAGCAAAGGGTTGATCGAACAAAAACTCGTGTAATTCCGTTAATGTGGGCAACTTGAATTTGCCTCCACGTCCACCCGGTATTTTACACAAGGTTGCTGTATGCTCTGTACAGGTATCCAAAACTGGTAATTCTTGGAGCGGATTGGCAATTGCCTCACGCACAAACTCAGCGCCCATGATGTTTAAATCGAACTTTACGTTTTGACCAACCACAAATTTGGTCTTGGATAAAGCCTTGTTGAACTTATCTAAAACCGTTGCCAAAGGCACACCCTGCTCTTGTGCCAATTCGGTCGAAATACCATGAACCTTTTCGGCATCATAGGGAATATTAAACCCTTCTGGCTGTATTAAATAGTCTTGATGTTCAATACAATTCCCCATAGCGTCGTGTAACTGCCATGCGATTTGAATAGCTCTAGGCCAGTTCTCTGTATCTGTAATAGGGGCATCCCAACGCTTTGGCAAACCCGTGGTTTCAGTATCAAATATTAAATACATAAAGTGTTTTTGATGTAAAAAATCGGAACTTTAAAAATAAGAAATCTCAGTACTTTAATAAACTAAAGTTATAAACAGTTGTAAACAAAAAAGCACTGTTTTAATACAGTGCCGATAGTATTCTAATTGAAGATTGTACTAATTTGTAGTAATGACCTCTAAACCGCCATCAAGAGGAATACGATTAAAGACACCGCCAATAAAATTGACCGATCGAAGTCCATCTGCTGAAAACGCTGTAAAATTAAATTCCCCACTAATAACAATAGGGTTGGCGCCGGTATCAACTTCCTGAACATTGATGGTTCCTTCTACTGGATATATCGTAACACTTGGATCAGGGATGTTGTTTGTGGAATAAACCGTCCCATCAAAATCCCTAAATATAGCAACGGCACTACTACCATTTCCCAAACTATAAACTCCTGGCCCATCAGTAGGTGTAACCAACTGCAACACCTCAGGTCCAGACCCTCCTTCTATAAGGAATCCACCAAAATCGATATCTGCCGCAAAATAGTCTGCTCTCCAAGTGACACCTTCGCGATTGGCCTGCATCGCTGGCGTATTAAATCGAACTTCGTCACCACAGCCCAACAGTGTTAAAATAATAAAGGAAAAGAGGATTAGTTTTTTCATTGCATCTATACTAATTGATCTTCGTTTCTATTATAACGAAACAAGATTTCCAAAAGTATAATATTTTTTGATACTAGGCTCAAATGAATTTCTTCTTTTGGTTAATGTGTAAATCTTTCAGTTAAAAACAACAAAAAAGTCTAATAATTAAAAAATTACACTATCTTTGCGCCCGCCTTAATGACCTTACATAAAATGTCAGAAAGGCACTCATTAATAACAGAGGTCGAGAACCTCACTAATTAATTATTATGCCTGTTAAAATTAGATTACAAAGACACGGTAAAAAAGGAAAACCTTATTACTGGATCGTCGCAGCGGACTCTCGCGCTAAAAGAGATGGTAAATACTTAGAAAAACTAGGTGCTTACAACCCAAACACCAATCCTGCAACCATTGATTTAGATGTTGACGGAGCTGTAAAATGGTTACAAAATGGTGCACAACCTACCGATACAGCTAGAGCTATTCTATCTTACAAAGGAGCTTTATTGAAAAAGCATTTAGCTGGTGGTGTTGCAAAAGGCGCTTTGACTGAAGAACAAGCGGAAGCAAAATTCAACGCTTGGTTAGAAGAAAAAGCAGCCAAAATTCAAGCAAAAGCTGATGGTTTATCTAAAGCAGATGCCGAAGCTAAAGCTCAAGCATTAGAAGCTGAAAAAGCGGTTAATGAAGCGCGTATCGCAGCAGCTGCGCCAGTAGTTGAAGAAGTTGCCGAAGAGGTTACTGCTTCTAACGAAGAAGAATAAACTATTTATTTTTAAGACGTTTAACCCAGACCTACGTGTCTGGGTTTTTTTGTGAAATTGTATTTTGCGTCGTCAAAATGCGTGATTGAACAAATCCTGCTTTGAGCATGATCTTACGCCAATAATGAAATCCTGAAACATCCCGATAGCTATCGGGACGGGGAGACCAATCAATAATTTGTCATGAAAAAAGAAGATTGCTTTTATTTAGGTACGATTGTAAAAAAGTATAGCTTTAAGGGTGAACTCCTAGCTAAACTAGATACCGACCAGCCCGAGCTTTACGATAATTTAGAGGCTATTTTTATTGACTTAAGAGGCCATCTCGTCCCATTTTTTATTGAATCTTCGCAATTGCATAAATCCGATTTGTTACGCATTAAGTTCGAAGATATAGATACTGAAGTTGACGCGGAAGCCCTATTAAAATCCGAGCTGTATTTACCTTTAGAGTTACTCCCTAAATTAGAGGGCAACAAGTTTTATTATCACGAAGTCATCGGGTTCAATATCAAAGACATCAACTATGGCGATGTTGGTCTTATCAAAGCGATTAACGATTCTACAGCACAGGCCTTATTTGAAGTGGATAGGAATGGCGTAGAGATCCTTATCCCCATGAATGACGAATTTATTGTTAAGGTCGATCGGGAAAATAAGTGTATTGAAGTCAACACTCCAGAAGGGTTGATTGATTTATATCTTTAGTAAAACTTGTCATTCTGAACTTGTTTCAGAATCTTTGCCAAACGGATCTTTGAGATGCTGAAATAAATTCAGCATGACAAAAATGAAAAAGCCATTTAAATTCAAACAATTCACCGTCAGCCAAGATCGCTGTGCCATGAAAATAGGCACAGATGCTGTATTGCTTGGGGCTTGGACATCTATTAGGAATCATCCTTTTTCCATTTTAGATATTGGTGCTGGTACTGGAGTTTTGTCATTAATGCTCGCCCAAAAAAGTGATGCCCAACAGATAGAAGCTATCGAAATTGATGCTGATGCTTATGAGCAATGCGCTGAGAATTTTGAAAATTCTCCATGGAATGATCGCTTATTTTGTTACCATGCGTCTCTTTTAGAGTTTGTTGAGGAAATAGATGACACCTTTGATCTCATTATTTGTAATCCGCCATTCTATTCTGAAGATTATAAAACAGCCGATACGGCGAGGGATTTGGCACGTTTTAATGATGCTATGCCTTTTGAGCATTTAATTTTTGCTGTCGCTAATTTGCTCTCTGAAAGCGGATTATTTTCTGTGGTGATTCCCAAAAAAGAAGAAGCCCACTTTATGGATTTAGCTTCAAAAACAGGACTGTTTCCAAACCGCATCCTCCATATAAAAGGACATCCTCATTCGGAAATTAAACGCAGCCTCATCGAATTTTCATTTCATAAAACTGAGATTCAGAAGGATGAATTAATTATTGAAACCAAAAGACATCAATACACTGAGGCTTACATTAATCTCACCAAAGATTTTTATTTGAAAATGTAATGATTCGTTGGGCAATGAAAACGTTTTCGTTACTTTTGAACCCGTAATGGGCATTTTAATACAATCCTAGTGGCCCGTTACGATTTAATTGCAAAATATTAAAACCATTTGATAATGAAACCAGATTTATTCGAAGCCCCAGATTATTATAATTTAGACGAATTATTATCTGAAGAACATAAATTAGTGCGAGATGCCGCAAGAGAATGGGTGAAGCGCGATGTTTCACCAATTATAGAAGAAGCCGCACAGAAGGCAGAGTTTCCTAAATCAATACTAGGAGGCTTAGCAGAAATTGGAGCCTTTGGCCCCTATATCCCAGAAACGTATGGCGGAGCTGGTTTAGACCAAATTTCTTATGGTTTAATTATGCAAGAAATAGAACGCGGTGATTCTGGGGTCCGTAGTACAGCTTCCGTACAATCCTCTTTAGTGATGTACCCCATTTGGAAATACGGGTCTGAAGAACAGCGCCAAAAATACCTTCCAAAATTAGCTTCGGGAGAATGGATGGGTTCTTTTGGCTTAACTGAGCCCGATCATGGTAGTAATCCCGGAGGTATGACGACCAATTATAAAGATATGGGAGGTCATTATCTTCTAAATGGTGCCAAACTTTGGATTAGTAATTCCCCTTTTTGCGATATTGCTGTAGTTTGGGCCAAAAATGAAGAGGGGCGTATCCATGGTTTGATAGTAGAACGTGGTATGGAAGGTTTTTCAACACCGGAAACCCATAATAAATGGTCATTAAGAGCTTCAGCTACTGGAGAGCTTATCTTCCAAGATGTTAAAGTACCAAAAGACAACTTGCTACCCAACAAATCTGGTTTAGGAGCTCCATTAGGCTGTCTAGATTCAGCGCGGTACGGTATCGCTTGGGGAGCCATTGGCGCAGCAATGGATTGTTATGATACGGCCTTACGCTATGCCAAAGAACGTATTCAGTTTGGTAAACCCATTGCCGCTTTTCAACTTCAACAAAAGAAACTAGCAGAAATGATTACGGAAATCACCAAAGCCCAGCTTTTAGCATTCCGTCTTGGACAATTAAAAAATGAAAATAGAGCCTCATCTGCACAGATCTCAATGGCGAAACGCAACAATGTGGAAATGGCCATTAACATTGCCAGAGAAGCAAGGCAAATCCTAGGAGGCATGGGTATTACTGGTGAATATAGCATTATGCGTCATATGATGAACTTAGAAAGTGTCATTACCTATGAAGGTACGCACGACATCCATCTTTTAATTACTGGACTCGACATTACAGGCTTGAACGCTTTTAAATAAACCGTTTACACTGCCATAGATATAAGCATCGCTTTTAAAGCGATGTTTTTGTTTTTAGAGATGTCGTATCTTTACAATTATGAAAAAGAAGGCGCTCATTGTACTATTGGGAATCATCTGCTTTGCCTGTCAACCTGATGACACCGATGCACCTCCAATTCCAAGGACTTTTAATATGTTGTCCCTAGGCGATAGCTATACCAAAGGCGAAGGCGTTTGTGAAACCTGTGGCTACCCCGTACAATTAAAGGACAGTTTAAAGACGCGTTTCAATACCCAGGATATCTTTAACCTCAAGGTTATCGCCGAGACAGGATGGAATACAATGAATCTCATTGATGGTATCGCCACTGAAACCCTGACGAATAATTATGATTTAGTGACCTTATTAATTGGCGTTAACAATCAATTTCAGAACAGGCCGTTCTCATGGTTTGAGGAAGATTTTCCAGAGCTTGTCAATACTGCTACGACCTTAGCGCGCGGAAATAAGGCTAATGTCATCATTATCACGATTCCAGATTATGCCAATACGGGCTTTGGACAAGCGTTTGGTGGGCCAACTATAACCGAAGAACTTACAGAATATAACACCTACATTCAGAACTACTGTTTGGAAAACGATTATGGTTTTATAGATGCTCAGAATTTAATCTTTGCTGGCCTAACAAATCCAGAGCTTCTTGCACCCGATAATTTACATCCATCAGAGTTAGCCTATTCAACATTAGTTACGCAATTACTTCCGTTGGCCTTAGATATTTTAATGGAATAATTTGTGTAAATTCGATTTATGTCTTCAAAATCGAGATTAGATCGCGCTTATAAGAATGCCCAACGCATTCCGTTTAATGACAGGTCAAAGTTTATTTTGTTCAGCGACTGCCATCGTGGCGACAATAGTTTTGCAGACGATTTTGCCAATAATAGAAACATCTATTTTCATGCCCTGAAGCATTATTACAATGAAGGCTTTAGTTATTGTGAACTTGGTGATGGCGATGAACTCTGGGAAAATCTGTCGTTTGAATCTATCCTCAATGCCCATAAAAATGTATATCTCCTCATGAAACAATTTCATGATGAAGGGCGTTTGCATATGATATGGGGCAACCACGACATGGTCTATCGCCATGCAGATTATGTGGAAAAGCACCTATCCACTTACTTTGACCCAAAAATTGGTGAAGACGTAGAATTGTTCTGTGATATTAAATATCACGAAGGCATAGTTTTAAAACATTCTGAAACGGGCCAGGAATTGTTCTTATGTCATGGTCATCAAGCTGATTGGTGGAATTATCTATTTTGGAAATGGAGTCGTTTCTTGGTGCGCATTCTTTGGAAACCTTTAAATGTAATGGGTATTGCCGACCCTACCAGTCCCGCAAAAAATTACAAAGAACTCATTAAGGTAGAACGCAGAACCAAGAAATGGATTGTGGACCATAATAATCTCCTTACCATTGCTGGTCATACGCATAGACCGCGCTTTCCAGAACCCGGCGATATCGCCTTTTTTAATGATGGGAGCTGTGTGCATCCGCGAAGCATAACAGGCCTGGAAATTGAAGGTGGAAAAATTTCGCTAATTAAATGGCAAATTGCTACAACAGATGATGGGGTCTTGAAAATTGTTAGGGTACTACTTGAAGGGCCTAGATCTTTGATTGACTATAAGACCGAATAGCGTTCTAAGATTCTGGTGCCAGCTCTACCTCTAAGCCTTAAATATTTTATAGTGAAGAAGTCTTTAACTGTAAAACTCAATATTTTAATCAGTTAAATAAATCTGATACTTAAATGACATAAGTTCATAAGTATTAGTACGCAGTTTATTCGTGGTAGTACTTATTGTTTAAGGTTTTAATCCTATAGACCTTTAAAGAATAAAACAACCTTTTATCCATGAAAATTTATGCACTAGTCTTATTCTTATCATCAGTAGGACTTTTTTCTCAAACCCAAATAGGTCAAGATATTTTTGGCGAATCTTCCTTAGATTATTCTGGAGGACCTGGATATTACAGTACCTATGCCAATAACGCCGTTAGTCTATCTTCTGATGGAACAACAGTAGCCGTTGGAGCTACTGGTAACGATGATAATGGTGCTGAATCTGGCCATGTTCGTATTTATAAAAATGAATTTGGTGTTTGGACGCAAGTAGGTCAGGATATAGATGGCGAAGCAGCAGGTGATTTATCTGGGTATTCTGTAAGTTTATCAAATGACGGTACTATAGTAGCTATAGGGGCTACAGGTAATGATGGCAGCGGATTATTATCAGGTCACGTGCGTATTTATAACTATAACAATACATCTAATATCTGGGTTCAAATGGGACAGGATATTCATGGAGAGTCAAGTGGTGACGCTTCAGGGTTTAGTATCGATTTATCCTCAGATGGAAATATTATTGCCATTGGTGCCCCAAACAATAATTTGGGTGGATCCATCTTCCGTGCTGGGCACACAAGGATTTACATGTACCATGAAACAACAAATACTTGGCAACAAATTGGTGATGACATTGATGGTATTCAAGATTATTACGGATTTGGCCGAAGCGTAAGTTTATCTGATAATGGCTCTATTATTGCTATTGGAGCATTTGAAGGTGGTGTTAATAATCCTAATAATTTTGGCCATGTCAAAATTTATAAAAATATAGCCAATACTTGGATACAGGTTGGTAATACAATTATTGGAGAAAACCCCAATGATGAGTCGGGATGGAGTGTTAGTCTCTCATCCGATGGAACTCACGTCGCCATTGGTGCACCTCACAACGATGGTGGAACTGGTCTTAACCTATCACTTGGACATATACGTATCTTTAGCTATAGTGAAGTCTCTGATTCATGGAATCAGATTGGCCAAGACATTGATCCTGTAACTCCTGAACGTAGTTTTGGCACTTGCGTTAGTTTATCTTCAAACGGTTCTATTGTAGCCGTAGGTACTGGAACAGGTCATGTTCGTGTACTTTACTATGATGAAGTATCCAATTCATGGAATCAAGTTGGGGCAACCATTAGTGACCCGCCTTATTATTTTGGCAAAAGTATTAGCCTATCAAGCGATGGCAGCAAATTGGCCATCGGTGCGGCATTTTATGATAATGGTACAGTTAATGCTTGCGGAAAGGTGGAGGTTTACGACTTATCGCAAGCACTATCAACCAATGAATTTCTAGCATCACAATTTGCGTTATATCCAAATCCGACAAAAGGAAAACTATCCATTCGACTAGATAGAGGCTTAGAATTAAAAAAGGTTACTTTATGTAATGGTTTAGGTCAGCAGATATTAACCACAACAGTACCTTTTATCGATACGTCAGACCTATCCAAGGGCACGTATGTTGTAATTATAGAGACAAACAAAGGAAAGTCTTTTAAAAAAATAATAATAGATTAACTCTCAGGTGCCAGCTCTACCTCCAAGCCTTCCATATCTGGGGTCATGTGGATCTGGCAACCTAAACGCGAATTGTCCTTTACATAAAATGCCTCTGATAGCATCGCCTCTTCATCATCTTGCATTTCAGGCAATTCGGTATCACTTAGCACATAACACTGACAGGAGGCACACATGGCCATACCACCACAGACTCCAATCGTACCTTCTGGGGCCAACTCATACGAGCGCACCACTTCCATTAAATTCATGGCCATATCCGTTGGTGCTTCAACCTTGTGGGTTACGCCATCGCGATCGATTATGGTGATGTTTATGTCTGAATCGTTCATACGCAGTAATTAGGAAATAGTAATTAGTAGTTAGTTTTAATAGATTTAATCAGTCCATGCAACATTTTTGAAATCTCATTAGTTCTGTCGATCAGTTCACTTGCATCATCTTTATCTGTAAATCCTAATTTTTTTGACAAATATAACATTGACCTCACTTCACTATTTGAAGACAAAGCAATATATAAAAACCTCGAAAAATCAGCATTTGAATTTCTTTCAAATCCTTCTGCAATATTATTGGAAATAGAAATAGCAGCCCTTCGTATTTGATCTCTAAAAGAAAAGTCCTTCGTATCTCTAAAAGTCTTATAAATGTTAACTGCCAAATCTTGAGACTTTTGCCATACTAATAAATCTTCAAATCTTTGAACAGCCATATACCCAGTTACTAAAAACTATTCCCTTTTTACTATTTACTGAATTGCCTTAACCACCGCTTTTGGCGCTTCTTTTCTTGTTCCATCAAAACCGTCTACCCCTGAAACTGTGGTATATTTTAGGACATAGCGTTTTCCAGGATGAATTATTTTATAAGCAGCCTGACACATTAAAGTAGCTTCGTGAAACCCACAAAGGATCAATTTTAATTTTCCTGGATAGGTGTTGACATCGCCAATAGCAAAAATACCAGGAATATTGGTTTGGTAATCTAAGGCATTATTCACTTTAATAGCGTTTTTTTCAATCTCTAATCCCCAATTGGCTATAGGCCCAAGTTTGGGCGATAAACCGAACAATGGGATGAAGTGGTCCGTTTCTGTAAGATAAGGCGCTTCATCTTTTTTGGTCACTTCGACACTTTCAACCTTCCCATCACCATTAATCGCCGTAATCTCTGCTGGAGTTACCAAATTAATTTTTCCTGCGTTTTTAAGTTCTTGTACTTTTTCTACAGAATCCAAATGTCCTCTAAACTCATTGCGCCTGTGTATTAAAGTTACACTTGAGGCGACATCAGCTAAAAAGATCGTCCAGTCTAACGCAGAATCACCGCCTCCAGCTATGACTACCCTTTTATCGCGGTACATTTCGGGTTCCTTAATCATGTACTCCACACCCTTTTCTTCGTAATCCCCAATATTGTCAATTAAGGGCTTTCGTGGCTCAAAACTTCCTAATCCGCCTGCTATAGCCACGACAGGCGCTTGGTGTTTTGTGCCTTTATTCGTGGTGACAATAAAGGTCCCGTCTTCTTGTTTTTCAATTGTATCGGCACGTTCTCCCAGCGTAAAACCTGGTTCAAACTGCTTGCATTGTTCCAGAAGTTTCTCTGTTAAGTCTCCAGCTAAAATCTCTGGATATGCAGGTATATCGTATATCGGTTTCTTGGGATAAATCTCGGAGCATTGTCCGCCTGGTTGTGGTAACGCATCGATTAAATGACATTTTAATTTTAAAAGCCCTGCTTCAAAAACAGTAAAAAGACCAGTGGGTCCAGCACCTATGATGAGTATATCGGTTGTAATCATGAATTGAGAATTGGAAACAAAACTACTAATGCAATTTCAAGTAAAATGTGACAAAAGTCACATCCACTATTCTACATTAATAACACGTTCTATTTGTGGTGCATACTTCTTAATCGTCATTTCTACCCCAGATTTTAAGGTCATCTGGTTGACGCTGCACGATGTACAAGCACCGACAAGCTGCACCTTGACTAATTTACCATCATCGATGGACAGTAGGTTAATATCACCCCCATCACTTTGCAAAAAAGGACGGATTTCGTCTAGTGCTTTCTCTACGTTTAATTTAAGTTCTTCTGCGCTCATTTACTTTTTATTTACGGCAGAGCAACCTGCCATTGTTGTAATTTTTATTGCTTCCGTAGCAGGTAAGTTTTCGTTTCTGTACACCACTTGCTGAACGATATTTCTGGTCAGCTCTTCAAAAACGTCCTCAATTGGTGTTGCCGTTTGCAAAGCAGCCGGTCTACCCACATCTCCTGCTTCTCTTACACTCTGCACTAAAGGCACTTCGCCAAGAAATGGCACCTCTAAATCTTCTGCCAAATATTTAGCGCCTTCTTTTCCAAAGATATAATACTTATGTTCTGGCAATTCCTCTGGTGTAAAGTAGGCCATATTCTCAATAATACCTAAAACAGGGACATTAATACTGTCTTGTTGGAACATAGCCACTCCCTTCTTAGCATCAGCTAAGGCTACATTTTGAGGTGTACTCACAACAACCGCTCCAGTAATTGGCATCGCTTGCATGATACTTAAATGGATATCACCCGTCCCAGGAGGTAGATCGAGTAAAAGAAAATCCAACTCTCCCCAAGCAGCATCAAAAATCATTTGATTTAATGCTTTTGAAGCCATTGGCCCTCTCCAAATCACAGCTTGGTCCGGTCTTGTAAAAAAGCCTATAGATAGTACTTTAACCCCATAATTTTCAATGGGTTTCATCTTAGATTTTCCGCCAATATTTACTGATAACGGACGCTCATTGGCTACATCGAACATAATAGGAATGGACGGTCCATAAATATCAGCATCTAAGACCCCCACTTTGAATCCCATTTTGGCTAAAGTCACGGCTAAATTAGCGGTAACGGTAGATTTCCCTACACCTCCTTTTCCAGAAGCTACAGCAATAATATTTTGAATGCCTGGAATCGGTTTTCCTTTAATCTCATTCTTGGGTTTGCTCACAGGTGCATCCACTTTGATATTTACCGTAATCTTAGCCTTTTCATAAACGTCTCGATGAATCGTCTGTAGGATCTCGACCTCTGTCTTTTTGCGCGCCTGTAAACTTGGATTCTTAATGGTAACATCCACGATCACCTCATCAGCAAAGGTGACCACATTGGTTACAGCACCACTATCTACCATATTCTCCCCTTCACCAGGAACCGTAATGGTCTTAAGCGCATGTAATATATCTTGTTTATTGAGTTTCACTATCTTATCTAGATTTATTCTAAATGCAAAGATACTGTAAAACCTTTAGATTTTGAAGGGCTAAAATTGAATTGAATAATACGTAGATTTAGTTTTGTAATAGTTGCCTTTATCGCAATTCTTTGGAAGGATCCCAAAATACAGCTTCTAAATTCTGAATTTGGTTGTCTATCACTTTAATACCTTCATTTTCCAGAAGTTGCTGCATCAGATTTGTCCCTTCAAAATGATGTTTGCCAGTCAACAATCCCTTTCTGTTCACCACACGATGTGCCGGTACATCTTTTCCTCCAGAACCATTCATAGCATAACCCACAATTCGCGCACTCTTTGTGGCCCCTAAATATTTGGCGATAGCACCATAACTTGTAACCCGACCATAGGGAATGCGGCGCGCAACCTCATAAACTTTTTCAAAAAACCCTAACGTTTCTGGCTTCATTACAATTCTCTTAAAATATTAATAAAGGTGACTAAAGCGACAATCCCTGTGATGATGCCTATACTGTAATTCATGCTTTTCTGTGAGGTAAAGGTCTTATCCTTAATTTTATCAAAAAAGAAAATATAAAAATAGAGCATAACAAAGGTTCCCATAGCTGCTCCGGTCACATAGGTCACAATGGTGGTTCGTTCAAAATCCATCCAACCGAATGAGGCCAATGTAATGGTCATATAAGCTTGGTAAGGAATAGGAAAGACATTAAGTGCTGATAAAAACATCCCATGAAAAAAACGACTTTGCTTACTCTTAATGTCGGTCTCAACTTTTGCTTCTTTCTGGTTTCTGGCAATAACCAAAAAATAAATAGTAATCAATACAAAGATGACAAAAGCCACACGTTGCAGAATTTCAACTATATCTGGTCTATTGGACAGGTATCTAGAGAAAATAGCTGCGACATAAGTTTGCACAAAAACAATTAAGCACACACCAGACGAAAATGTAATACCCCTTCCTGGGCCTTCTTTTAAGCTTATCTTGGCTGCTGTCATATTTAGTAGTCCTGGCGGAATAACACCAATGAGCGAGACAAAAAGCCCGAGAAAAAAAACGACTGTAATACTCAATCCTTAGTTGATTTTGAATCTAATATACGTAATTGCTTTGTCATTCTCTAAATACTGTTTCTCATAAAATGTTTGTATTTCCGTGACTTCTTCAGGGCTACCTTCTAGTTTATACACATTGTGATTAGCATACAACACCTCATAACCTAAACCATGGAGCAAACCCAGTGTATAGCCATGCATAAATTCGCTATCGGTTTTTAAGTGCATCAAACCATTTGGCTTTAGAACCTTTTTATAACGCTCCAAAAACTGAAGGTTGGTGAGTCGATGTTTAGTTCGTTTATATTTTATTTGAGGGTCAGGAAACGTAATCCAGATTTCATCGACTTCATTGTCCTCAAAAACGTATTCAATGAGTTCAATTTGAGTTCTCACAAACATCGCATTAGACATCTCGTCTTCTAAAGCTGTTTTAGCACCCCGCCAAAAACGCGCCCCTTTTATGTCAACACCTATGAAGTTTTTATCCGGGTAACGTTTTGCTAAACCAACGGTATATTCGCCCTTACCACAGCCCAACTCTAACACTACAGGATTTTCATTTTTGAAAATAGCTTCTCGCCATTTACCTTTTAATGCATAATCACCGCCTATCAATTCTTCTCGAGTTGGCTGAAATACATTTGCAAAAGTTTCATTTTCTTTAAATCGTTTGAGTTTATTTTTACTTCCCACCTAATGTTAATGATTTCTATGTACAATTAATAATTTGGTAAAATTAAGGAAACATTTTAGGTTTATTTTTGCAGGCGTTATTTTTATGTGATCTTAAATAAAAGATATTGAAATACTGAAATCAATCCTGCACATGCAAGTTCAGCATAGAAAAAAAATTTTAGTCGCCCCATTAAATTGGGGATTGGGACATGCAACACGGTGTATACCCATTATTAATGCGTTATTAGAACATGATTTTGAACCCATAATCGCTAGTGATGGTGTGGCCTTAGAGTTATTAAACAAAGAGTTTCCCAACCTTAGATCTCTAACACTGCCGTCTTATAATATTACCTATTCAAAAAAAGCGAGCAGTTTTAAACTTAAGCTCATTAAGGATTCCCCACATCTTTTAAAAACCATAAAAAAAGAAAAGAAATCCATTGAAGCTTTTATAAAAACCGAAAACATCGCTGGCATTATTTCAGACAATCGTTTCGGCATAAGGCACAAGTCTATTCCATCCGTATTTATAACCCACCAGCTAAGGGTATTGAGCGGAAATACGACTTGGTTAAGCAGTAAACTGCATCAAAAAATCATCATGAAATTTGATGAGTGCTGGGTTCCTGACCATATTGGCACTAACAATTTAAGTGGAGATTTGGGGCATCCTGAAGGCTTTCAATCCTCAGTAAAATATTTAGGTCCTTTAAGCCGATTCAAAAAATTAGATCGCCCTACTAAATACAATCTTTTAGTTGTGCTGTCTGGACCAGAGCCTCAACGTACCTTTTTGGAAGAAAAATTACTTGAAGAATTAGAGGCCTATGAAGGCACTGTTTGCTTTGTAAAAGGTCGAGTTAAAGAGGATCAAAACAAAACCGAAAACGGTGATATCACCACCTATAATTATATGACCAGTAAGGAACTTGAGGTTGCTATTAATGAAAGTGAACTTATAATAAGCAGATCTGGCTATACCTCAATAATGGATTATGCTAAGCTCGAAAAAAAGGCCTTTTTCATTCCCACTCCCGGTCAGTTTGAACAAGAATATTTAGCGGAGAAATTAGACACAGAAGGGATAGCGCCGTGCTGCAAACAAAAGGACTTTACAATACAAATGTTGTCTAGAGTAAATGATTATAAGGGGTTTACTTCAATGGAATACAACGTTAATTTCAAAAAGCTATTCCGTCTTTTCTAAGGTAAAGGAAAATTCGCTTCCAACGCCCAATTCACTTTCGACATACATTTTTTCGTCGTGGGCTTCAATAATATGTTTTACTATAGATAATCCCAGACCGGAGCCTCCTTCTTTTCGAGAACCGCTCTTGTCTACTCTGTAAAAACGCTCAAATAAGCGCGTTAAATTCTCCTCCTTAATGCCCTCTCCATTATCCGTAACTCTTATGATAGCTTTATTTTTTATGAGATTTTCTATGCTCACTTCCGTAGTTCCCTTTTTTCTCCCGTATTTAATGGAATTTACAATTAAATTCGTGAGCACTTGCTGTATACGTTCCTTATCCGCATAGACCATAATAGGTTCTAGATAGTCCATATCAAAGGTTAGTGTGATCTGTTTTTTTGCCGCTTTCATTTCAAAAAGCTCAAAAACATTTTCGACCAACTTCACAATATCAAAGGTCTCTTTATCGAGTCTGAGGTCACCCACTTCGAGCTTTGTAATCATATCTAAATCCTTTATGATATAGGTGAGACGCTCTACGCCTTTACTTGCTCTATTTAAGTACTTTTTCCTAATTTTCTCATCATCGATTCCACCATCTAATAAGGTATCTATATAACCTTGTACGGTAAAAAGGGGGGTTTTTAGCTCATGAGATACATTCCCTAAAAACTCCTTACGATACTCTTCCCTAATTTTTAGGGTCTCAATTTCAATTTTTCTATCCCTAGCGTATTTGTCAATCTCTTTAGTCAGAGTACCCATATCTGTTGTAATGGGCTGTTTTCTTAAACTCGTAGATTCCAAAAGTGTTAGGTCATCGTATATTTTCTTAACACGTCTATAAATAAAGCGCTCTACTCTATATTGAATAATTACGAAACACAAGGGGAAGCATATCAATGGAAATACTATGATTTGCCAATTGAATGTATGATAATAATACAAAAAAACACTCACAAGGAGTGTTGTAAAAATCGTAACATATAACGATGTTCTTATGGCGAACTTATATGTCTTTTTAAGCGTCTTTTTCTGCATTAGTCAACAAACTTGTAACCAACGCCTTTGACAGTTTTAAAGGATTTATCTCCAATCTTTTCGCGAAGTTTTCTAATATGTACATCTATGGTTCGGCCTCCTACAACAACTTCATTACCCCAAACTTTGTCCAAAATTTCCTCGCGCTTAAAAACTTTACCAGGCTTTGTTGCCAACAAAGATAATAATTCGAACTCTTTTCTCGGTAAGATAATTTCTTCGCCTTTTTTGGTAATCTTATATTCTTCCCTGTTTATTATTAGGTCTCCTATTTTAATCGATTCGTTAGTATTCTCGGTTTCTTTGAGTCGTCGTAATAATGCTTTAACCTTACTAACCAAAACCTTAGGCTTTATAGGTTTGGTAATATAATCATCAGCTCCAGCTTCAAAACCAGCTACCTGTGAATAATCTTCTCCTCTAGCGGTTAAAAAGGTAATAATGGTACTGTTGAGTTTGGAATCCTGACGTATGCGCTCACAAGCTTCGATACCATCCATTTCGGGCATCATGACATCGAGAATTATTAAATGTGGTTTGTATTTTTTTGCTTTTTCAATGGCTTCAAGACCATTTTCGCCTGTTATAACCTGATAGCCCTCCGAAGACAAATTATAACCTACAATTTCTAAGATATCTGGCTCATCATCAACCAATAATATCTTAATATCCTTTTTTTTCACTGTTAAGATAATTTTAAGCTTGCGTAAAGATAAAATATATCTCTATATGTATGCATTTTGCAAAAATTGATAACAATTCTCTAACATTGCAACACCGACTGGCAAAATCTAAGGTTTTTAGAAGCATCATGTTAACATATTGTAAAGAAGTCTGTTGTTAATAAAAACCTCCTTTGATACTCATCAATTGTTAGTATATTTATACTCTAATTTTTTAAAAACCGATTATGAAAAAACTTTACTTTTTAGCCTTAACCATATTAATGACTTCTTTTACCTATGCACAGGTACTATCAGAAGATTTTGATTATGGAAATTCAGGCGGTGATTTAACTGCTGTGAGTAGTGGCAATTGGAACAGCCACTCTGGAACATCTGCAGTTGCTTATGTAGCAGCGCCTACAAGTTTAAGCATGACTGATTATCCTTCATCTGGAGTTGGTGGTCATGTCACTTTAACTGGATCAAACTCACAAGATGTTAATAGGGCATTCACTGAAATTACTACAGGAACAGTTTATGGTAGTGCTCTTGTTAATCTTACCTCTGTAGGAAGTGGTAATTACTTTATGCATTTTAATTCAAGTGGATTTAGAGCCAGAGTTGGTGCTCAAGATAACGGTATGGGAGATGTTTTATTCGGTATCGGCACCGATAGTTCAACATTGACCTATGGAACTACCGCATATAGTTTAAATACTACTTATCTGCTAGTTTTCTCATATGAGATTGCTACTGGCATTTCAAATTTATATGTACTAAGTGCTGTTACACCGACGGAGCCTATGACTCCTGAGGCCACTAACACAGGAGGTACTGGTACTGCTATAAATGCTATTGCTTTTCGTCAATCTAGTAATATCCCTAACATACTCATTGATGGGGTAAGAGTTTCTACAACTTGGAACGAAATAATGAACGACTCCACCTGTGGAGTTTCATTAAGCGCAGCCACCTATACTTGTACCTCAAATACCGTAGGAGATAACAATGACACCGTTACTATTAATATTCCATATACGGGCTCTAATGCTGGTATAATGAATGTTACAACGACTTCTAGTGGTGTTGTAGGAGGTGATGATCCTTCAGGCACACCAGATGGAACCATAACAATTACAGGACTTTCTGAGGGTGATGCATGGGATGTCACTTTAGAAGGCGGTGATTGCGATGGAGTCACTTTATCAGGAACTGTCCCTGCTGCTGAATGTGATCCTGCTCCAAGTACTTGTTTCGATATTAGTGGTGGACCAGAATTATTTGAATCTGTATCTGTTGTCACTAATTCTGATATGGACGAATGGACTGAGTCTTCAGGAACTTATACAATGAATGGTTTTTGTGGTGGCGGATGTATGGAAGAATCTAACACGTGGTTAATTTTTGGTCCCTTAGACATGTCTGGTGTAAGTGATTTATCATTAATCTTTGATGCTGCTGAAAATTTTGATGGTACAGAATTAAATATTCAGTACACAAGTGACTATTCTAGCCTTTGTCCTGATAGTGCCACTTGGACTTCTGCGCAAACCATTGCTGATGCTGGATCCTACAGTATTGATATTTCTGGTGCTTCTGGAACAGATGTTTTTATCGGTATACAATATTTAGATTCAGACGGATCTTTTTCGTCATGGAGTTTATCTAATGTAAGTATTGGTGCTTTTGGTAGCTGCCCAAGTTTAGGAGCCAGACCTACTTCAGATTGTGCAACTTGTGATGTTTCACTGCAAGCGGCAACATATACTTGTGCAACTAATACTTCTGGAGATAATAACGATAATGTTACTATTAACATCCCTTATACAGGTGTTGATAATACTATTGTTTCCGTTAGTGCACCAGGTGCTACTGTTGGTGGAGATGATCCTGCCTTAACAGCCGATGGTACTATTACCCTTTCTGGTTTAGGTGAAGGCGATGCATGGAGTATTACGCTCAATGGTGGAGATTGTGATGGTACTATGCTTTCTGGCACTGTGCCTTCTTCTCAATGTGATCCTGTATCCTTAGTTATAAATGAAATAAATGCGGATCCTAGTAATAATGCTAACGGCGAAGGAGATGCCAATGGAGACGGTACTGCGGATTTCAGTGATGATGAATTTGTTGAAATATATAACACAAGTTCTTCTAGTATTGACCTTTCTGATTATACATTATCAGATGGCGCCACTTTAAGACATACTTTCCCTGCTGGAACAATTTTACCAGGAAACTCTTTCATTACTGTGTTTGGTGGTGGAACACCTACCGGAATCAGTGGATTAGTTCAAACCGCTTCTACTGGTGCACTTGGTCTTAATAACGGTGGAGATACTATTACTTTAACTAACAACATTGCCGTAGACATCATTGTAGAAGTTTATGGAAGCGCAGGTAATAACCAATCCATAGGTCGCAGTCCTGACTTCACTGGTGCTTTCGTTGATCACTCGACAATAGTTGGAAATGGCGGTGCATTATTTTCTCCAAATAGTGAGAATGATTCGACCCTCTCAACTGGTAATGTAAATGCAGTAACATTCTCTATATATCCGAACCCAACAGATACTGGATTTGTGACTATAGAATCTCCTAATAGTGATGCCATCAACGTACAAGTATTTGATATTCTCGGTAAGCAAGTAAAAAATGAGATGCTTACTAATAATACACTAAGCGTTTCTGATCTTAGAGCAGGTATTTACATTGTAAAAATCACTCAAAATGATGCTTCTACCACTAAGAAATTAGTGATTAGATAACCATCGATAACTACATATTTAAAGCGCGACTAAATTTTAGTTGCGCTTTTTTATTTTCAATACTTTTGCAAGATGATTTCTAAAGATGCTATTTTCAACATAAATACCAATACTGCGTTTGAAGCTTTGGCACTGGATATCTTTAGGTTTCAGTTTGAAAACAATTCCGTATATCGTTCGTTTTGTGACTTATTGTACAAACATCCTTCTGATGTAAAATCCATCACTGATATTCCATTCTTACCTATCCAATTCTTTAAGAGCCATCACGTTTTAAGTGAAAATAAGCCTATTGAAAAATTATTTACCAGTTCTGGGACGACAGGAAGTAAGACAAGTAAGCACCATGTTATGGATATTAATCTTTATGAAAAGAGTTATTTAAACGGTTTCCGACATTTTTATGGCCCTATTGAAGATTATGTGGTTTTGGCTTTGCTGCCATCCTATTTAGAACGCGAAGGTTCTTCGCTCATTTATATGGTAAATGATTTAATTATAAAATCCAAGCATGTAGAAAGTGGTTTTTTCCTCAATAATCTCAATGATTTAGCAAAAACTATGCAACGGCTTGAAGACAAAAAGCAAAAAACACTATTGATTGGTGTATCCTTCGCCTTATTGGATTTGGCAGAACAGTTTCAATTTAATTTAAACCATACCATTGTTATGGAAACTGGCGGTATGAAAGGACGGCGAAAGGAAATCATTAGACAAGAACTACACGACATCCTAAGCTCTAGTTTTGGAATCGATCAAATTCATAGCGAATATGGTATGACAGAGCTTTTAAGCCAAGCCTATTCAAAAGGTCATGGTGTTTTTGATTGTCCACCGTGGCTAAAAATTATCACTAGAGACCCTGAAGATCCGTTTTCGTTGCAAGAACCTAATAAAACCGGTGGTATTAATGTGATTGACTTAGCCAATATCAATTCCTGCGCTTTTATAGCAACGCAAGACTTAGGAAAAGTTTATGAGGATGGCCAATTCGAGGTGATTGGTAGATTCGATCATTCCGATATACGCGGCTGTAATTTAATGGCTTTGTAAGACCTTGCAAATTCTTCGACTTAGATTAGAAATATCTTTTATGAAATCTATTTTTCTAATCTGGCTATTCGCTACCACATCTATTTTTTTTCAAACCCTTGATTATAATACCAAAGGAGGTTTTGTGGCTAAAGGCTACGATGTTGTTGCTTACTTTAACAACGACGCTAAGGAAGGTCTAAAACAATTTTCCACCACATATGATGGTGTAAAATTTAAGTTCAGTTCTCAAGAAAATTTGGATACGTTTTTAGGCGATCCTACGAAATATGTCCCCCAATATGGTGGTTATTGTGCCTATGCCATAGCCGTAAGTTCCAAGAAAGTAGATATCAACCCTAAAACTTTTGAAATCCGGGATGGAAAGCTCTATTTATTCTATAATTCTTGGGGAAATAACACGTTGAAAAAATGGCTTAAAAAAAATGTGAAAGGTTTACAGAAACAAGCCGACTTAAATTGGGAGGCTATGAAGTTTGGTTAATTCTATGAAAAAGAAGAATTAATTTTAGCCTTATGATTGATTGGTTAGATGTGCCCAAAAGCAATTTTGGGCACTTTTTTTATACCATTTTGATAATATAGGTATTCTTTCTACCCTTATTTAAGATAACATATCTATCGTTTATTAAATCGTCGGAAGATAATTGGTAGTCTTCTTTTACCTTTTCTTTATTTACGGCTATTGAATTTTCTTTTAAGGCGCGACGGGCTTCACCATTAGACTTTAAAAATTGAGTTTTAGCGGATAAGGCACCTATCATATCTAGGCCTTCATCAAATTCGGACCTGGACATATGGAATTGAGGCACTCCTTCAAAAACATCTAAGAAGGTCGCTTCGTCTAAGGTCTTTATATCGTCCTTAAAGGATTTGCTAAACAAGATATTGGACGCTTTTTCCGCATTTTCAAAATCTTCCTTTGAGTGAACCATTGTAGTAATTTCTTCAGCTAATCGCTTTTGGAGCACTCTTAAGTGAGGTGCTTCGGCATGTTGAGATACAAGGTCATCGATTTCGGCCTCATCTAAGAATGTAAAAATCTTTATGTACTTCTCTGCATCTTCGTCGCTAGAATTCAACCAATACTGATAGAATTTATAGGGAGATGTTCTTTTGGCATCCAACCAAATGTTACCGCCTTCAGATTTTCCAAATTTAGAACCATCACTTTTCGTAATCAGCGGACAGGTGATGGCAAAACCTTTTCCGTTGCCAATACGCCTAATGAGTTCCGTCCCAGTGGTGATATTCCCCCATTGATCGCTTCCTCCCATTTGAATGGTACAGTTATGCTCTTTGTACAAATGCAAAAAGTCATAACCCTGTACCAGCTGATAGGTAAACTCAGTAAAACTCATTCCGTCATTAGAGGATTCCCCAGAAATTCGGTTTTTTACAGAGTCCTTAGCCATCATATAATTTACAGTGATATGTTTGCCTACATCCCTAATAAATTCCAAAAACGAGAATTCCTTCATCCAATCGTAGTTGTTCACCAAAACTGCTGCATTGGCATCACTACTTTCAAAATCCAAGAAATGTGACAACTGTTTTTTGATGGCCTCTTGATTATGACGCAAGGCGTTTTCGTCCAGAAGATTGCGTTCGTTCGATTTCCCAGAAGGGTCTCCTATCATTCCTGTGGCACCACCGACCAGGGCCACTGGTTTATGCCCACAACGCTGATAATGTGCAAGCAGCATAATAGGCACCAAATTGCCTATATGTAAAGAATCTGCTGTGGGGTCAAAACCCACATAAGCACTTCGCATCGCTTCCGATAAATGGTCTTCTACTCCTGGCATACTCTGATGCAGCATGCCTCGCCATTGCAATTCTTCAACAAAATTCTTGCTCATTGTAAAAGGTCTGTAATTAGATGTCAGCAAAGATATGTTTCCACTTTAAAAGACAAAAGACAATTTTAACGTAATTTTACTTCGGTTACTGAGCGTAGCCTTATTTTATTTAATCATGATTAAGAGATGATATTAGTTACAGGAGGAACAGGATTAGTCGGTGCGCATTTGCTCTTTAAGTTAGTCAGTGAAGGCCAGGCGGTGCGGGCTACTTATAGACGAGAAAAGACCTTAAAACGCGTCGCTCATGTTTTTTCCTATTTTTCTCATGACGCAGAAACGCTTTTTAAAACCATAGAATGGGTGGAAGCAGATATTAATGATATTCCCAAATTACAAAATGCCTTTAGAGGCATCACGTATGTTTATCATTGTGCCGCATTTGTTTCTTTCGAACCCGATAAATACTATGAGCTGCGTAAAGTAAATATTAAGGGTACGGCTAATATTGTCAATTTATGTATTAGCCACTCCGTTAAAAAACTGTGCTATGTCAGTTCTATTGCGGCCGTTGGGCATCATGAAAACAGAGAAAAACTCATTGATGAGCAAACCGCTTGGAATCCCGAGGACGATAATAGTGTTTATGCCATTACCAAATATGGTGCAGAACTCGAAGTCTGGCGGGGCACACAAGAAGGTATTGACGCTGTTGTGGTAAACCCTGGAATTATTCTTGGTGCTGGTTATTGGAGCGGAGGAAGCAGTGGTAATTTATTTAGACAAATCCATAACGGTATGCGCTACTATGTTAAGGGTATTGTTGGTTATGTCGATGTCTTTGATGTTGTTAATGCCATGATACAACTCATGACAAGCGATATTAAAAATGAGCGCTTTATTTTAATCTCCGAAAACCTGAGCTTTAAAGATTTTCAATATAAAGTAGCAAATGCACTGAATGTGACACCTCCAAAAAAAGAAGCCAAACCATGGTTGCTCCAAATAGCTTGGCGACTAGACTGGTTAAAACATAAACTATTTAGAACGCGGCGTCGCTTGTCTAAACAGTCTGCCAAATCCGCTATAAGCATTTCGAAATATGATAACTCGAAGCTTAAAGATGCTTTAGGCTTTGCATTTAAACCTATTGACCAATCTATTAATGAGGTTTGCCAATTATATCTTAAGGACTTAAAGGAGAAGCATTAATACTGTCCACTTCCTTTTTCATGGCTTTTTGAATGGAATCCCTTTTTTCACGATTAAGCTTAGTGACTGAATCTCGACGTCGTTTTGCAGCTTGGCCTTCCTTTTTTTGTAAGTCTTCAAAATATTCTTTTTCATCTTGAAGTCTGGTTTTTACATTATCAATAATCGTTTTGTAGGCTTCAGAATCAAAAGCATAATAGTCGTTACTCTGAACAAATTGCAAACTATCTATGCCATACTTGGTCAATATATAAGTCTCAGGTATGACGTTGTTTTTTTCTAGTAGTTTTCTGTTGATACCCTTTGCAGAATTAACGATATAAAGATCATATAGAATCTTTTCCATCTGATGTTTTGGAATCAGTTTTTCAGGCTTCTTGGGCTTGACCTTATGATCACAGGCACAAAAGAGCAACAGTAATCCCAATGATATACTACAGATACGTTTCATTATCTAGTAAAAGTTAATCGTCGTCCTGCTTTAACGCCTAGAACCTTAAAATTGTTATATACTAACTGACCATTTATAAAGGTATGCGTTATTCTGCTTTTAAAGGTATTGCCTTCAAAAGGAGACCAGCCACATTTATATAAAATATTGCTTTTGTTTACGCTCCAAGGGCTTTTTAAATCTACAATAACCAAATCAGCAAAATAGCCTTCTTTGACATAGCCTCTCTTTTCAACATCAAATAATATAGCTGGATTGTGACAGGCCTTTTCTACGATTTTTTCGATAGAAATCTTTCCTTGATGATGCATCTCTAGCAAAGCGACCAAAGCATGTTGCACTAAGGGTCCACCGGAAGGCGCACTTGTATAAGGATTACGCTTCTCCTCAATAGTATGCGGGGCATGGTCTGTGGCGATAACATCAATCCGATCATCCAATAGTGCCTCAAGAAGCTGTGCTCTATCTTTAGAGGTCTTTACAGCTGGGTTCCATTTAATATGACTTCCCTTTTTGGCATAATCTTCATCCGAAAACCATAAATGATGAATACAAACCTCGGAGGTAATCTTCTTTTCTTTTAAAGGAATTTTATTGGTAAACAAATGGGTTTCTTTTCCTGTGGATAAATGAAAGACATGTAATCTTGCACCTGTTTTCTTAGCGAGCTCAATAGCTTTTGATGATGACAAGTAGCAAGCTTCTTCACTCCTTATGATGGGATGCATTTCCATAGGAATATCATCCCCGTATTCGGCCTTATATTTGGCTAAGTTTTCTCTTATAGTCCCTTCATCTTCGCAATGCACCGAAATGACCATATCTGTACTAGAAAAAATCTTTTCGAGGACTTTAGGGTCATCAACCAACATATTACCTGTAGAGGATCCCAAAAATAATTTCAATCCAGCAACCGTTTTAGAATCCACTTTAAGAATCTCATCCAAATTATCATTTGTCCCGCCAAACATAAAAGAATAATTGGCATAAGATGATTTCGACGCTATGGCAAATTTTTCTTCTAATTTTTCGACCGTTGTCGTTTGCGGATTGGTATTGGGCATTTCTATAAACGACGTAATACCACCAGCTAAAGCGGCTTTAGATTCGGTTTCGATATTCGCCTTATGGGTCAATCCTGGTTCTCTAAAATGTACCTGATCGTCAATTATACCAGGCAACACATAGTTGCCTTCTACGTCAATCACCGTCATATCGGCAGATTTTACGCTAATTGATGTATCTATTTCCTTTATAATGTCGTTCTCTATGAGAATATCTCCTTCAACAGTTTTACCTTCGTTAACTATCTTGGCATTTTTAATGAGGGTATGTCCTTTCATGTTTTTATGACTTGGCAAATAAGCTTTTTAATTTTAAACTAATCACACCAAAAATAGCTTCAGAAATTATACTTCCGCTCATTTTTGATTTTCCTTTAATTCTATCCTTAAAAATAACAGGAATTTCTACAATTTGAAACCCTTTTTTATAAGCTTTAAATTTCATTTCAATTTGAAACGCATAACCAATAAATCTTACCTTATTCAAATCTATGGCTTCTAGTACGGCTCTTTTATAGCATATAAATCCTGCGGTAGCGTCTTTTACTTTCATTCCAGTAATAAAACGCACATATATGGAAGCCCCATAAGACAATAATATTCTAGACAATGGCCAATTGACAACAGTGATCCCCTTAACATACCTAGATCCTACGGATACATCGGCGCCAGTTTCATGGCAGGCCGTATAAAGCTTAATGAGATCATCCGGGTTATGCGAAAAATCGGCATCCATTTCAAAAATATAGTCATAACTCCTTTCTAATGCCCATTTAAATCCCGAGAGATACGCCATACCTAATCCTTCTTTTTTATGACGCTGTAATAAAAAGAGTCGGTCAGGAAACTCGGTCTGTAAGTCCTTAACCTTTCCTGCAGTGAGGTCAGGAGAATTGTCATCAACTACCAAAACGTGGAAGGCTTTCTCTTGAGAAAACACGGCCCTGAGTATAGCATCTATGTTCTCAATTTCGTTATATGTTGGAATGATGACAAGTGCGTTGGACATTGATAAACTTTTATGGCAAACGATGACGTTGCTGATAGAATTTCCAGCAAATGTAAAGTTTTTAATGGATTATAAACTGTTATAGGATTATTAAGATTTTAATTATGTTACCCTTTATTTTCTTTATAAATTAGCAATTATGCGGAACTTTATTACTTACGAGTGGTTTACCATATTTACAATCTTAGGGCTGATTGCTATTACTATCGCTAAGTATTTAAATACATTGCGCTTTAATGATTTTTTGTTTGTTATCGGAAATTCTAAGTATTTAAAGATCTATAGCAAAGATCAAAAATTCATAGATCCTTTTGATGGCTTCCTATTTCTCAACCTAGCTTTTTCTGCAAGTATATTTATCTATTTTAGTTATTCCACGTTTGTTTCTCCCTTAAAATTCGAGTTGGTTTTTTTCTTAAAACTTTTTTTTGCGGTTGCAGTTGTTGTACTTATCAAGACCTTATTAGAACGGCTTATCGGTAGTCTTTTTGAAATAGATAGCATTGTAGATGGTTATTTATTTCAAAAAATTACATTCCTTAACTACTCAGGTTTCGTCTTCTTAGCGGCCAACCTCTTGTTATTATACACCTCGAATTATTCAAAAATTATCATAATTGCATCTTTTACTTTGATTTGCTTAATAAATCTCATTGGCTTTGCAACTTCGTTTAAAAACTATCAAAAAATAATAAATCCCAATTTTTTCTATTTTTTGTTGTATCTTTGCGCTCTCGAAATCGCGCCTTATGTGCTTTTATATAAGGTAATTAGGGAGTATAACGTTTAAAACAAAGAGGTTTACGTATGAAAGTGAAAACGATTTTAGTATCACAACCAGAGCCTAAAATAGAGAACTCTCCGTACTTTGACTTACAGGAAAAACAAAAAGTTAAAGTTGACTTTAGACCTTTTATTCATGTAGAAGGTGTTTCAGCAAAAGAAATTAGACAGCAAAAAATCGATCTTAGCAAGTTCACTGCGATTATTTTAACCAGTAGAAATTCTGTAGATCATTTCTTTAGAGTAGCCGACGAAATGCGTTTTAAAGTGCCAGACACGATGAAGTATTTCTGCCAGTCTGAAGCTGTTGCTTACTACTTACAGAAGTATGTGGTATACAGAAAGCGTAAAATCTATGTTGGTAAGCGTACCTTTGCCGATCTTACTCCCTTAATCAAAAAATATAAGGACGAAGCGTTTTTGTTACCTACAACAGATAAGGTAAAACCAGTGATCCCTGAAACTTTAGATAATTTAGGAGTGAACTGGAAACAGGCCACCTTCTATAAAACGGTTATCAGTGATTTGTCAGATTTGGCTGATGTTTACTACGATATTTTAGTGTTTTTTAGCCCTTCTGGTATTGAGTCTTTATTCCATAATTTCCCAGACTTTAAGCAAAACGACACGCGTATTGCGGTATTTGGCAATACCACTGTAAAAGCGGTAAAAGAAAAAGGCTTACGTGTTGATATCGCGGCACCAACACCCGAAACCCCATCGATGACTATGGCATTACAAAAGTATATCGATGCCGTGAACAAAGGAAAGTAATTGACTAAACGATAATAAAACAAAAAAGCGATTCTAAATAGAATCGCTTTTTTTATTAATGTATTTATGGTCTAATAGCCGTAGCGTTGTGGACCGCCGCGTCTTATTTCTTCCGAAGCATCAGATTCAAATTGTTTGAAGTTTTCCCTAAAGGCATTCGATAACTTAAATGCCATATCATAATATGCCTTGTCATCATTCCATGTCGCTCTCGGACTCAATACTGCTGTCGGTACACCAGGGCAAGTTCTTGGCTGTGCCACACCAAAGACCGAATGTATATGATAATCTTCGTAAGTGTAATTCCCTAACTGACCGCTCAATGCTGCTGTAATCATGGCTCTGGTGTATTTTAACTTCATTCGCGTTCCTACACCATAAGGGCCGCCTGTCCAACCCGTATTCACCAACCATACGTTAACCCCTGCTTCTTTCATCTTTTTACTCAACATATCGGCATATTCTGCGGGGTGCAAAGGCATAAATGGTGCCCCAAAACAAGCCGAAAATGACGGCTGTGGTTCAACCACTCCTGCCTCAGTACCCGCGACTTTTGCGGTATAACCAGAAATAAAATGATAGGCCGCCTGAGCTGGAGTTAATTTAGATATCGGAGGCAAAACACCAAAAGCATCAGCTGTTAAAAAGAAAATATTCTTTGGATTGGCAGCATATGATGGTGTTTTAATATTATCGATATGATAAATGGGGTAACTAACACGTGTGTTTTGGGTAATAGAACTATCAAAATAATCGACTTCACCATTAGCCTTAAAAATAACATTCTCTAAGATAGCACCAGGCCTGATGGCTCTGTAAATATCTGGTTCCTTTTCTTCAGAAAGATCAATAACCTTGGCATAACAACCACCCTCAAAATTAAAAATGGTATTCTCTGCGGTCCATCCATGCTCATCATCTCCGATGAGTTGGCGATCCGGATCGGTGGATAAAGTCGTTTTTCCTGTTCCTGATAAACCAAAAAAGATAGCAGTTTCACCATTCTCACCGACGTTAGCGGAGCAGTGCATTGGCAATACGTTTTTCTCAACTGGCAAAATAAAGTTCAAAGCCGTAAAAATACCCTTCTTCATTTCACCCGTGTAGGCAGAACCTGCGACAAGCGCGATTTTCTTAGTAAAGTTCAATATCGAGAAATTGCCTTGTCTTAAACCATGCGCTTCATGATTTGGACATTCGTAGCCCGGAGCACAAAGTACCAACCATTCTTCTTCAAAATTGTTTAGTTCCTCATCGGTTGGTCTTAAAAACATATTATAAATGAACATATTAGACCAAGGGTATTCGGTTACCGTCCTCACATTCATTTTATAGTTAGGATCTGCACAAACGTAACCATCTCTTACAAATACTTCTTTACCACTGAGGTACTTTTCAATCTCAGATTGCAAAAAATCGAAATGTTCTGGTGCAATGGCCTTATTGGATGTTCCCCACCAAATACGATCTTTGGTGTAATCGTCTTTTACCAAAAAGCGATCCTCTGGCGAACGTCCTGTAAACTTTCCTGTATTAATTGCCAAAGTGCCATTTAAAGTCTCTTTTCCCATTCCTTTTTCTACAGTAATGGCCTGAAGTTCTTTGGGTGCTAATTGATAGTGAATTTGGGCATCTTTAATGCCATATTTTTCTAACGAAATCGTTTTCGTTGAAGAGGTATGGTTTACCATAATTTTTGTGTTGTTTAAAGGGACAAAATTATAACTTTATTTTAAAAACTCATGGCTAAATGGCATTAATCGACCTTATTTCTTATAATACCGACTAACATCACAAGCCACGCTATAATAAGCAACAATCCTCCTAGGGGTGTTATCATGGCAATGGTCTTGAAATCAAAACTCGAAAGTTCATTTGTAGCCAGGCCATAGATAGATCCAGAAAAGAATACTACGCCTAAGATGACCAAGTACAGTATAACTTTTTTGGTTTTAAGCTTCAAAAAAGAAGTTCCTCCTAGAATTAGAAGAAAAAACGCATGGTATATTTGATAACGCACTCCGGTCTCAAATGATTTTATGGCATCTGCATCCACTAATTCCTTTAAACCATGTGCAGCAAAGGCTCCCAGAACGATACCTAACGCCCCTAAAATGGCACCCGAGACAAGCAATTTTTTGTTCATAAGTAAAACCGTATTTATGTTTCTTTTACTTCCTGTATTTATTACATTCGTGCTTACAAAATTAGTCATATATAGCCACTATGCGAAAGATTTTAATTATCGGTGCAGGAAAATCGTCTTCTTACCTCATTAAGTATTTGTTGGATAAATCAGAATCTGAAAATCTTCAAATTACAATAGGTGACCTCAATATTGAAAATGCGAGAAAACTTGTCGGTGACCATTCTAAGGTTGAGATTATTCATTTAGACGTCTTTAATGCTGAATCTCGAACGTCTGCCGTTAAAAATGCAGATATTGTGGTTTCTATGCTACCGGCTCGCTTTCATATCGAAGTTGCTAAGGACTGTATAACTTATAAAAAGCACATGGTAACCGCATCTTATGTGAGTAAAGAGATGCAAGCCTTAGATGCTGATGCCAAGGCTCATGATTTAATCTTTATGAACGAAATTGGTGTCGATCCAGGCATTGATCATATGAGTGCCATGCAAGTTATTGATCGCATTAGAGATCACGGTGGTAAAATGATCTTGTTCGAATCCTTTACAGGTGGTCTTGTTGCTCCAGAGAGTGATGATAACCTTTGGAATTATAAGTTTACTTGGAATCCCAGAAATGTTGTGGTTGCAGGTCAAGGCGGTGCAGCAAAGTTTTTACAGGAGAATCAATTTAAGTACATTCCGTACGACCGTTTATTTAGACGTACCGAATTTCTGGATATTGATGGTTATGGACGCTTTGAGGCTTATGCTAATAGAGACTCTTTAAAATATCAGCATGTCTACGGCTTAGACCACGCGAGGACCTTATATCGGGGTACGATGAGGCGTGTAGGCTTTAGTAGGGCTTGGCATGTTTTTGTACAATTGGGGATGACGGATGATAGTTATACGATTGATGATAGTATCAATATGAGCTATCGTGACTTCGTCAATGCGTTTTTACCCTATAGCCCTACAGATTCTGTAGAATTAAAATTTAGACATGCCTTAAAGATCGATCAAGACGATATCGTTTGGGATAAATTTTTAGAACTCGATATCTTTAATCCTAATAAAATGGTAGGGCTGGACAAAGCGACGCCTGCACAAATACTTCAGAAAATCTTGATGGACAGCTGGACCCTCGACGAAGATGACAAGGACATGATCGTCATGTATCATAAATTTGGTTACGAACTCGACGGAGAAAAGCGCCAAATTGATGCGACGATGGTTGTGGTCGGTGAAGATCAGACCTATACGGCCATGGCGAAAACCGTAGGCTTGCCCGTAGCGATGGCCACTTTAGATATTTTAAATGGTAAAATTACCAGCCCCGGTGTTCAGATTCCTATTTCTAGAGAAGTCTATACGCCTATTCTTGAGGAATTAAAAAGCTACGGGGTGTCGTTTAATGAAAAAAAAGTGCCGTATTTGGGCTATAACCCACTTAATCTTTAAATCAGCACCATTTCTGGCCTTATAAGGTTTTAATTTGAAATCGTTTTACTATTTTTATATTTCAAGTTATCACAAAAAGATTTCCATTTCTTGGAAATGAAAACGACTAAGCGATGAAAGTTAGCGACAAAGGCATATATATTGATGGTATAGACAAAAAAATACTAAGAGCTCTAATGGAAGATGCCAGAACTCCGATATTAGAGATTGCCAGAAATGTCGGTATTTCTGGAGCTGCTATTCACCAAAGACTTAAAAAACTCGAAAAGTCGGGCCTTCTATCAGGTTCAAAATTTATCATTAACCCAAAAGTTCTAGGCTATACCACCATGGCTTTTGTGGGTGTTTATTTAGACAAAGCGGTGAGTAATCCTGAAGCCGTAAAGCAATTGCAACGTGTACCAGAAGTCATTGAATGTCATTACACCACCGGGGAGTGGAGTATTTTTATAAAAATCCTTTCTAAGGATAATGAACATTTAATGCATTTACTCAACACCCAAATTCAAGGTATTAAAGGCGTATCGCGTACCGAAACCTTTATTTCGCTTCAACAACAAATCAATAGGCAGATTAAGATATAGAGGATGAAGATTATAAATGGAATACCCTGTTGTCCGTATTTCATCTTCTTAAAAGGCATCAGCAGAAAAACGGACATTGAAATTCTATCCCTCTTTAATTTTGAAATCAGAAGCGAAGTCAATTTAAACAACGAATTTCATGGGACAGAAAATCATATTTATATGTCTAGGGATGATAATTGGATTCATATAATGGATAATTTCTTTTATTCGTTATGGTATTCTGAGGCTGTTTCTCAACGCATTGAACATCTGGCTGAAACCTATGAAATCTTTACCTGTTCAGTTGGTGATGTGGACTTATCGTTCGACTTCAACTATTATAAAAATGGTAAAAAGGTGAGAGAATACGTCGTCGAGTCGCCTAACTACGTTGATGAAATCCTGAAAAAAAATGTTGGCAATCCATTAAAAGGCGAATATGAAGGTTTAAAGCTGTCTGACCAGCTTGAAAGCGTTATCTACATTGCTAAGGAATTAGGAATTAAAATTCCCAAAAAAGAAAACGAAATAACCTGTTATGAAATACAACAAAAGCCCTAATTTCTCAGGGCTTTTGTTGTTTTATTTAGTTTCTAATAAGCTAATCCCTAGACATAAAGATTCTGAGTATATACCAGAACAATAGCATTAAAGATGCGAATAAGCCTAATGCCGCTGGGATATAATCCTCAACACCATATTTATTGACCAGGTTTGAAGTTTGGTATAGAATGGCACCACCAGCCAAGAGGCACATGCCAACGGAAAACCACAATCCTAGATTAAACCCAAATAGTGTTCCGGCAACGATTAAGCCTATGGCGATAAAAAAGCCAACCATCAATCCAGTTCTTAAATAAGAAAAGTCTTTTTTCGTAACCAATACCACAGCAGATAGACCTGTAAACAAGGCCAGTGTCACGATTGCCGCCTGATTGAGAATTTCAAGACCCGAATCCATGTAAAAAGCTGCAATATAAATGAGTGGCACAAAAATTAGGGCTTCAAAGAAAATGTATATGCCATAGGCAAGGTATTGTTTGTTTTTATCCGTGGTTCTTAAGGCCATACTCTCGGCATAATTGGTCGCCAACATAAAGCCACCTAACATTAATAACCACTTATAACCCTCAGTCATGGAGAGCATAAACTCTACTACAGTATCACTTTGTAATAACAAGTATTCAAAAAGTATAAATACCAATACACCACCCGCTACATGTGCATAGGTTTTTCTATAAAACGCAGCGCGTTCTATTTCCGTTAGACTACTTACCATTACTTTTTCTGGTAGTTGATCTGGTAATTCGTTTTCTATCATAATTTGATCAGTTTAGAATTTAAATGTAAGTATTTTCCATATATAAACCATAAAAATAGCCCTGAAATTCAGGGCTATTCCTACATGTTTTTTTCAATTTTATCTTCTGTTCATGTACATCATCACAAAGTACAAGAGTGTCGCCAGAGAGCCTAGTGCGGCTACCAAATAGGTTCTTGCGGCCCATTTTAAGGCATCTTCAGAACCTTTATATTCTTGCTGTGTCACCATGTTTTTAGTCTTCAGCCAAACCAAAGCTCTTTTACTGGCATCGTATTCAACAGGTAAGGTTATGAAGGTAAATGCCGTGGTTACCCCAAATAATACAATCCCCAATAGAAAGATACCAAGACCAAAGGCACTGCCTGTTGCTGATAGCACCAGCCCTAACATAAGTACAATATTAGATAATTTACTACTTACGCCAACGGCAGGAACTATGGCCGAACGCATTTCTAACCAACTGTAAGCTTTTGCGTGTTGTACGGCATGACCCACTTCATGGGCAGCTACTGCCGCAGCTGCAGCATTTCTTTGGTTATAAACTGCTTCGCTAAGATTAACCGTTTTATTTTTTGGATTATAATGATCGGTTAATTGACCTGGTGTAGAAATGACTTCCACATCATATATACCATGATCCGATAACATCTTTTCAGCGATTTCTCTCCCACTCATCCCGTTTCGCAGACTAATCTTTGAATAGTGCTGAAACTTACTCTTTAACTTGTTGCTCACATAAGAACTCACTAAGAAAAGGACTCCAGCGAGCACATAATATCCCATCATAACTTTAAATTTTAAAAGTTTTACACTAATAAAATTAGCAAAAAGTAAGCCAAAAAAAGAATAGGAAATATTGTCAGTATGTTAACAATTACATGGCATCTACAGACCAATTAAAAGCATCTGCGATTTCTTCGTATACAATTTTACCTTTAACAATATTAAGACCCTTTCGCAATGATGCATCCTTTGCACAAGCCACTTCCCAGCCTTGGTTTGCCAGTCGCAATACATAAGGCAAAGTCACATTGGTTAAAGCTAAGGTCGATGTATAAGGTACAGCTCCTGGCATATTGGCCACACAGTAGTGAACCACATCGTCAATAATATAGGTTGGATCTTCGTGTGTGGTGGCTTTGGTGGTTTCAATACAACCGCCCTGATCTACTGCCACGTCTACGATGACAGTTCCTGGACGCATATCCTTAAGCATCTCTCTGGTAATTAATTTTGGTGCTTTGGCTCCTTTGATTAAGACGCCACCCACAATTAAATCGTGATCTTTAATTCTATTTCTAATATTGAACTCACTTGAAAATTCAGTCACCACATGATTGGGCATAACATCATTAACGTAACGCAATTGCTTCATATTAATATCCATAATAGTCACATGCGCTCCAAGACCTGCTGCCATTTTAGCGGCTTGGATACCTACCGTTCCGGCACCAAGTACCAACACTTTTCCCGGAGGTACACCCGGTACGCCTCCTAATAATACACCACGACCCTTAATCGGTTTTTCCAAATACTTCGCGCCCTGTTGAATAGCCATACGTCCGGCCACCTCAGACATCGGTGTTAGTAGTGGTAAGGAGCCATCTTCGTCTTCAACTGTTTCGTAAGCAATACATACGGCTTCACTATTGAGCATTGCTCTCGTTAGAGGTTCGCTCGATGCAAAGTGGAAATAGGTAAAGACCACATGATGCGGTTTAATTAAATCGTACTCTTCAGCAATTGGTTCTTTGACTTTTACAATCATATCTGCAGACCCGTAGACCTCTTCAATAGAATCTAGTATAGTTGCTCCGACATCTTCATAGTCTTCATCAAAGAAGCCACTGCCTAAACCAGCACTTTTTTGCACATAAACGGTGTGATTGTTTTTGATAAGTTCGAACACTCCAGCCGGTGTCATACCAACTCTGTTTTCGTTGTTCTTGATTTCTTTTGGGACTCCAATTTTCATTTAATAGATTTTTAATTGAACATCTACTAAATGAAACAGGCTAAAACTAATTAAGCCCATTTCAGATTTAGTAGATTATTGAGATTAATAGCACTGTGAAATACTATTAAAAATGTCAACTATCCAAATTTGAGATTTAATTTAAAGTCATTTTTATGGATTTATTATTTTGAAGTTTTTATTTTATGAATTCCTCAACAAATACTTCATTTTCAAAGAAATACAGCAATAGACGTAAGTACTATAGTTTCGATAAAGTGAAAAGCGTGTTTTTCAATCTAATAAGTTCTCGATACATCACGCCTTTGGCGTGACACTCAAACTGACATTCTACTAACAGGCTAGTGTCACTTCGAATGTCCCGACGCCTACCGTCGGGATGTACTTCGACTGCGCTCAGCAGAACTATCGAGAAGTCTCTCATTACTCGTAAGCCAAAGTCACTTCATCCACCTTCTGGTCCACAAAAATGATGAGCAGATGTTCTTTACGCGAATTAAAAAAGCTGGGCGGGTCTCCTATATTGTAGATAAAACTATCCTTATCGGTTTGAGAACTTGAAGTAGGCTCACCCAATAAGGATATAACTTGAGCTTTGGTAGTACCCATAAGCAATTGCGATTCAATAAGATCATCGATCATTTGGTAACGACTGTCAGGTTGATTTTTCCATCGCTGTTTATCAAAACGCTCTTCGAATGTCCAAATGAGCGACATGCTTATGATAAAAGCTAAAAAGAAAAACAGTCCTATTTTATTGTTTCTACTTAGCTTTTGTATCATCACTAATAATTCATGCTATGCTCTTGAGTATAATAAATATCTAAATAGCGCTACAACCTTTGGTAAACCCATCTAGAATCTGCCGAATTCGGTTCGATCACCAAATTATCGCCTTCAAAATAGGCTACTGAGATGATATCACTTGGATCAACATAAATCTCGTAGTTATTACCCGACTTTCTCCATCGTAACAATTCAAATGTAACTGTTGCACATTCCATAGGTGTCGTACTAAAATCTATATAGCCTCCGCCAAGCTCATTATTACTCATGAATTCTGTATAGTAATATTGTGAACACCCAACTTCAACCTGAACATTAGATTCAAAACGCTCTATCATTTGCCATTGTCCTACGATGCTATCAACACCATTGCTATCATCACTGGAACAGGAAATTAAAAGTAAAACACAACTTATTAAAACAAATACTTTCTTCATAAATTTATGGATTTAACCAACAATATTAACAATCTTACCTGGCACCACAATAACTTTTTTAGGGGTGCGGCCTTGCAATTGTTCTTGGGTTTTTTCGTAAGCTAAAACCGTTTTCTCAATATCTTCCTTACTCATATCCAATGGCAACTCTAAGGTAAAACGCATCTTCCCGTTAAAGGAAATGGGGTAATTCTTAGAGCTCTCCACCAAATGCTTTTCTTCAAACTTAGGGAAAGGAGCTGTGGCAATAGATACTGAGTACCCTAATTGTTCCCATAGTTCTTCTGCAATATGTGGTGCATAAGGAGAAATCAGAATCAATAAGGGCTCTAAGATGGACCGACTCGTACACTTTTGAGCTGTTAACTCATTAACCGCAATCATAAAGGTGGATACCGAGGTATTAAACGAGAAGTTCTCTATATCCTCTTCGACTTTCTTGATGGTTTTATGCAGGGTTTTTAAGTTGTCTTTGTTCGGTTCTGCATCTGTGACTTTAGACCCATTGTCATCATTATAGAGTTTCCACAATTTTTTAAGGAAGCCATGCACTCCTGTAATCCCTGCCGTATTCCAAGGTTTGTATTGCTCTAAGGGCCCAAGGAACATTTCGTAGAGTCTCAAACTGTCAGCGCCATACTGTTCACAAATTTCATCAGGATTGACCACATTGTACCAACGTTTCGACATTTTCTCAACCTCTCTTCCCACAATAAATTTGCCATCTTCCAAGATAAATTCAGCATCTTTGAATTGAGGTTGCCAGTTTTTTAGTGATTCAATATCAACTTCGTCTGAAGAATTTACAAGATTTACATCAACTCTAATTTCTTCGACACTATGATCATTCTTTAATCCATTAGACACATATTGATTCGTTCCTGAAATTCTGTGCGCTATTGCACTCGTCCCCAAAATCATGCCTTGATTGATTAATTTTTTGGCATATTCGTCAACAGGCACCAAGCCTTTATCGAACATAAACTTTTGCCAGAACCGCGAGTATAACAAGTGCCCTGTGGCATGTTCGCTTCCTCCAATATACAAGTCTACCTGCTGCCAGTAATTAATCGCCTCTTGAGAAAAGATTTCTTTGTCATTATGAGGATCCATATAACGGTTAAAATACTGTGAACTTCCTGCCCAGCCCGGCATGGTGTTCAGCTCTATTGGGAACACTGTTTCATTATCGATTAACTGATTACTGACCACTGCACACTGATTGGTATCCCAAGCCCAAACCTTAGCATTACCTAATGGTGGTTCGCCAGTTTCTGTCGGCAGGTATTTCTCCACCTCTGGAAGCGTTAAGGGCAAGTATTTTTCATTGATCATTTGTGGCAGACCATTTTTGTAATACACTGGAAAAGGTTCTCCCCAATACCGCTGTCTTGAGAAGACGGCGTCCCTTAAGCGGTAATTGGTCTTCCCTTGGCCTTGGCCGATTTGTTCCAATTCGTAAATGACACGTTTGGTCGCCTTTTTATAATTCATGCCATTGATGAAATCGCTATTGGCAATAATAGTTTTGTCTTTATCGGCAAAGGCTTCTTCAGAAATATCGACGCCTTCAAAAATATTTGGAATTGGGATATCAAAATGCTTTGCAAAATCATAATCGCGCTGGTCACCACATGGTACTGCCATTACTGCTCCGGTGCCATAACTCGCTAAAACATAATCACCAATCCAAATCGGAATAGGTTCTTTGGTAAATGGATGCTCGGCATAGGCTCCTGTAAAGACTCCAGAAATGGTTTTGACATCCGCCATTCGATCGCGTTCGCTGCGCTTGGCTGTAGCTTCTATATAGGCCTCAACCTCAGCTTTTTGGGCTTCGGTAGTGATTTGGGACACCAACTCGTGCTCTGGTGCCAAAGTCATAAAGGATACCCCAAAAATGGTGTCTGGTCTGGTGGTGAAGACGTCTATAGTATGTTTGGACACTGAGGCACTCGAAGTGTCCTCGCTGTTAGTGTCTTCGAGAGCCTCAGACACCACATTAAAGGTTACTGAGGCCCCTACGGATTTACCAATCCAGTTTCTTTGAATATCTTTTAAAGCATCCGTCCAGTCAATCGTTTCTAAACCTTGCAATAAGCGTTCTGCATAAGCTGAAATACGCATGCTCCATTGGGTCATTTTTTTGCGAATTACAGGATGACCTCCACGCTCCGATACCCCATTGACGATTTCGTCATTGGCCAAGACCGTGCCGAGTGCCGGACACCAGTTGACTTCGGTTTCTGCCAAATAGGTGAGTCGGTATTTTAAAAGGATATGTTGTTTTTCACCTTCAGAATAGGCATTCCATTCATCTGCCGTAAAGGTTTCCGTATCATCATCGCAAGCGGCATTGACATTATGATTGCCTTCAGCTTCAAAAACTTTGACAAGGGTATCAATATGTTCTGCTTTGTGAGTATCATTATTATACCAGGATTCGAACAACTGGATAAAAATCCACTGGGTCCATTTGTAATAGTCTGGATTTGACGTACGTACCTCACGGCTCCAATCAAACGAAAACCCAATTTGGTCTAATTGTCTACGATAGGTTTTAATATTAGCCTCGGTGGTTACTGCTGGATGCTGCCCTGTCTGAATAGCATACTGTTCCGCAGGCAAACCAAAACTATCATAACCCTGTGGGTGCAATACATTAAAACCCTTGTGACGCTTGTAACGCGCATAGATATCGCTAGCAATATAGCCTAGGGGATGACCTACGTGCAAACCTGCACCACTTGGATAAGGAAACATGTCCAAGACATAGTATTTGGGCTTATCACTCTCATTAGAGGCCTTAAAGGTCTCGTTTTTTGCCCAGTAGTCTTGCCACTTTTTTTCTATGGTGTTAAAGTTGTATTTCATAATTTACAATATCCTGTATGTGTCACCGCGAGTCAAGCCAAAGGCCCGATGTGGCAATTTCCTTTAAATAGGGGATTGCTTGGGACGTTTTGCCCTCGTCATGACAATAATGAGCGCAAATTTAGTGGTATTGCAACACAATTAAAAACTAAACCTTGTAATTATGACAATGAAAGAATACGTTAATTTTAATGACAACAAAAGAGAATCCTCTTTCGTTGTTACTAAGTCAAAATCTATTCATTTATCCTAAATGAGAGCTTAAGTCTAAGTGCATATTGAATTGGAATATCAACCATTTCAGGGTTTATAGTGTGATCAAACCTCGATATATCTGTGCCTTCATAGAAGAAAGTAGCACGCTTCCTCAAATCTTTTTTAACCATTTTATTGTATGTATTATAAGTAGAAACATCTGATGCTTCAAAGGCTTTATAATCTCTGTATTGGATCTTTGGCATTATACATGAACTATTTTCCGACACAATACTAAAACGCTTGCTGAGCGTTAAATCCATGTATTTCTCATACATATTCTTTTTACGGTCTACAACTTTTAGACAAGCTTCAAAAAGTTGATCGTAGATCTTAACCTGATCCGTGTTGAAGTAATCTACTTTTATAATATCAAAAATACTGTGTGAAGCACTTATAGATACAAGCTCATCAAAAATGCTTATATCGTTAAATTCTATGATTATGTTCTTCTTAATCTCATAGCCCATATCAATCTGTTCAGCTACATTTTGATTTAGTTGATAATCATAAATCTTATTCTGTGTAATAAAGTCAACGTATATATCTTTCTCAGTGATATTGAGACGTTTTAGACTCTTTTTTAAACCTTCGATTCTTTCATTTATCTTATCATTACACTCTATTACCGTTTTTCCCTCCTGATGTGCACCTAATACAACTTTGAAAAAATCGGGCTTAGCATTCATCAAAACGTCTACTGTGAATGTTACATTTTTTTCGGAAGCAACTATTTTGGGTTCTGTATTTGAAATTATGTTATAATTATGGTGTGAGTTCTTTCCATAGAGTTGATTTCCTGCTATTTGGGCTGTTGAACTCAGAGCTAATAATGAAATAATGATTGTAACTAGAAACGCTTTCATTGTACTATGTTTTTTTAAAATTTTGAAGTTAAAAATAGTGGCACGCTGCTTTTACGGAAAGCTCAAATGAGTCATAGATACTTCTTGGTATGTGAAAGATTAGTCCGGTTGAGAGAATGCGTTCGGTTGAATTTTTAGTTACTGAAAAATCCCCTTCTCTAAAAACACAATGCTCCAGTTGAGTTTTGAAAGTTTTCATCATGAGCACACCTACCCCGTAAAATCAAATAACAATAATTATCATAAGTTTTTGTTTATTTAAGGATAAGTGGTTAGATATTACTTTACTATTTTTACAGCATTAATCCGTTCTATATGGCTTCATCTTTTGACAAATACCAAAAGCGAAAACTAATTTCATCTTATGTTTCTGTTGTAATCAGCATTGCTTTGGTCTTATTTCTCCTAGGCTGTTTAGGCTTATTGGTCATCAATTCTAAAAAAGTAGCCGATCATTTTAAGGAACAAGTCGTCATGACCATCTACTTAAATGATACCGCTAAAGAAGTTGAAGTCAATCAACTTAAAAAAACCTTGGCCATGGCAGACTACTCTAAGGAAGCTGTCTATGTCTCTAAAGAAGAAGCTGCTGAACTGATGAAAACCGAAACTGGTGAAGATTTTATGGATTTTGTGGGGTATAATCCACTTCAAAATTCTATTGATGTGTATTTAAAAGCCGATTATGTTACGACCGAAAAGCTGAGTGAAATATCGGATGACTTAAGCAATAAATCCTTTATTGAAGAAATACGATACGACAATGATTTGGTGGAGTTAATGAATGATAATGTCAATAAGATTAGTTTTTGGGTATTAATTATTAGTGGACTTTTTACTTTAATTGCTGTGTTGTTGATCAATAGTTCCATTCGATTAGCGGTATACTCTAAACGATTTATTATTAAGACCATGCAAATGGTTGGTGCCACCAAAAGCTTTATTAGAAAACCTTTTGTTTGGAAGAGCATTCAACTTGGTATTATTGGCGCTGTGGTGGCCTTGATCGGTATGGCAATAGTCCTCTATTACTTAGATCGTACTTTCCCTGAATTAGAGCTCCTCAGAAACACGGTAATGATTATCGGCCTTTTTGCCGGCGTCTTCGTTTTGGGCATCGTTATTACTTGGATTAGCACCTTTATCGCTACACAACGCTTCTTGAATTTAAAGACGGATCAGTTGTATTACTAGGTGCAATGAAGTTTTCAATAGAAAAATTACTCGCTTTACCCATGATTTATATTGGGCTCCTGAGTTTACTGGACTTCTTTTTTAAAGATTATGATGATTTAAACAAATTTGAATTAAGTCTTATTAGTTACATTATTATCTTTTGTATTGTATTGCTCATTGTTATGGGCTTTGTTTTGAGACATTCACAAGAAAAAGACAATTTTATAAAAATTGCCAAGAGCTTTGCCTATGGTGTTTTTTTTGGATTCGTTTCCGCACTCTATGTAGGAATGGTTAAAGATCAAACCGCATTTTATCTCAATAAAATCTACGCAAAAAATAGTATTGAAGAACATTTTGAAGTTATACATAGATCAGTAATTGACAATGATAATGTCGTAGGGTTAAAAGCTGTGAATAGCCGTCATTGGTTCAGTACAGAAAATAAATTTTCTAACGAAAATTTAATCTATATTCAGGAAAATGACACTATAAGGATAACCTACGCCATTGGACTTCTCAACCAACCGTTTCTGCCTTACGGCAAACTTGAAATCATCAAATAATATTTAGGGTTGACTTTTCGTTTATCTTAAAACTACCAACCATGAAAACTAAAGTTATCTCCACAGGTATTGGTTTATTAGTAATTATCGCCTGTATGCTACTCCTAAAATCCTGCATCATCCAAAACACCAAGCCCGAAGACTGCGAAGTTATTGCTGTTAAAATCACTAAAATTACCGAAGGTGGTGTTAAGGATATTGTTTTCCATGATGATGGCACAGATTTCTATTATATCAACCGCGGATTGGAACGCGGTTTAAATTTAGATTCCCTTAAGACAAAAGTTTTAAATAAAACCGTTACTTTGCACTTAGCAAAAGTAATTGGTGGCATTACCTCAGAGCATATTTCCCAAATGGCCTTAGGCGATGACATAATCTTTACGGAATTTGAAAACTAATCCTACTTCGCTAAAGCTTCGTAGGACTTAATATAACAACGTGGGAGAAAAAAAACGCAAAGAGCAGTCAAAGGCAGAATTTATCTTCGGAAAGAAAAACTATAAGTTCATGCTTATTGGCTTGGCATGTATTGTTATCGGCTTCATCTTAATGGCTGGTGGCGGAAGTGATGATCCTAATGTTTGGAATCCAGATGTATTTAGTTGGAGACGTATTCGTTTAGCGCCAACCTTAGTGTTAATTGGTTTTGGCATTCAGGTCTACGCCATTCTTCTCAATCCTGATAAAGACAAAAAACCCAAAAACTAAATCGTAAATACCAAATCGTTCTATTTGGAATTTGACATTTGAAGTGTAATATTTGCCCTTATGGAAATTATTGATGCGATTATCTTAGGCATTGTACAGGGCCTTACCGAATTTTTACCAGTGTCTTCTAGTGGCCACCTTGAATTAGGAAAAGCCATTCTTGGTGATAATTCTGTACCCAAAGAAAGTCTCTTGTTTACAGTGGTTCTTCATTTCGCTACGGCGTTGAGCACTATCGTTATTTTTAGACAAGACATTATTCAAATTATAAAAGGTATTCTAAAATTTGAATGGAATGAAGACTTACAATTTTTAATGAAGATCGCCATATCCATGTTACCTGCTGTAGTTGTTGGGCTCTTTTTTGAAGACCAATTAGAGCAGCTGTTTGGCGGCAATATTATGCTCGTAGGATTTATGCTTATTGTGACGGCTATCCTCTTATTCTTGGCAGATAGAGCCAAAGACACGGATAAAAGTGTCTCCTATAGCAATGCCTTTGTTATCGGAATTTCACAAGCGATCGCCATGCTACCTGGAATTTCGCGCTCAGGTGCTACGATTTCTACCTCTGTGCTTCTAGGAAATGATAAAACCAAAGCGGCCCGATTTTCATTTTTAATGGTGGTCCCGCTGATTTTTGGAAAAATAGCCAAGGACGTTTTAAGTGGCGAGATTACTTATGAAAGCACCAACTTTACGACTTTAAGTATTGGCTTCGTTGCAGCGTTTATTGCAGGTTTGTTTGCCTGTAAATGGATGATAGCACTTGTAAAGCAAAGTAAGCTGACCTATTTTGCTATCTATTGTATTGTCGTTGGTCTAATAGCTATTATTTGGTCGTTTGCCTCATGAAAACCTTAGAGGATTTTAAAAATGGCCAAGTCTTACTTATAGACAAACCGCTGCACTGGACCTCTTTTCAAGCCGTGAATAAATTACGTTGGGCCATCCGAAAAGCATTCGCTATCAAAAAAATCAAGGTTGGTCATGCGGGAACCTTAGATCCTTTAGCAACAGGCTTACTCGTAATTTGTACGGGCAAAATGACCAAACAGATCAATACCTTTCAAGGTCAGGAAAAAGCATATACAGGTACTTTTGTTTTAGGTAGTACGACGCCTTCTTACGATTTGGAAACCGATATTGATGCTACTTTCCCGACAAATCATATTACGGAGGACTTGATTCATGAAACTGCAAAACAATTTGTAGGTACTATTGAACAATTCCCACCAGTGTTTTCCGCCATAAAAAAAGAGGGGAAACGCTTGTATGAATTTGCAAGAGCTGGAGAACATGTGGACATCAAATCGCGACAAGTCGAAATCTCTGAATTTGAAATTACCAACATTGATGCTTCGACTGTGCTCAGCACAGGTGCTTCGACTGCGCTTCAACAAGCTCAGCGCGACACACTCAGTACAGGTTTAGAGTTAAAATTTAGAGTAGTCTGTAGCAAAGGCACATATATCCGTTCTTTGGCTCATGACTTCGGAAAAGCACTAAATTCTGGTGCACATTTATCTGAATTACGACGCACACGTATCGGAGATTTTAGAGTCGAAGATGCGCTAAGCCCCGAGGAATTCTTGGCTAATCTCCCTTAAAACACATATTTAACATGAGGTTATGAGGGGCATCTAAACTTTTTCATTATTATATTCGTATATCTAAATGCTAGAAATATCGGTATATTTTGAAACTCATTGAACAATATAAAGCCGCTATTATCACATTTCTTCTCACAGGAACTGTGGTGCTTGCTATGTTTAGTATTCAATTAAAACAAAAAGGGAATCTCATTACGGAAAGTTATTATGAGATCGAACCTGAACCAGAGTTAACGGAGGAAGAGCAAGAAATACTCGAAGCCTTAAATGGAACCGCAACCAATAAGGCATTTAACGAAGATCAAGAATTCAAAGAGTTAATGCGGAATTTTAAGACTGTAAGTGCCAATGATTTTGAGCGCACCACCAAAGCCTTGGAAGATGCCAAAGCTGACGATGTCCAAGAGGAAACTAACATCAATAAATCTTATGCTAACAGCAACGCTTATGCGCTAAATTCAGAAGATACTGAATCCTATAAAAAGCTTCAAGAGGAACTTAATAAGCGATTAGAAAATAAAAAGATCGCCGATGAACATGCGAAATCTAAGAGTACATTGACCTATTCCCTTACGGGTAGGACTATGCAGAATTATGATATTCCAAGGTACCTTTGCGAAAAAGGCGGTAAAATTGTCGTTAGCATCACCGTGAACGGCAATGGCGAGGTCATTGATGCCTTTATTAATGGCTCATCAAATTCAAATAATGCTTGCTTAACGGACCGCGCCTTAGAATATGCTAAAGATGTTCATTTTGATGCCTCAAGTAAAAAAGAGCAGATTGGTACGATCACCTTCCTATTTAAAGGGAAAAATTGATCGACTACGCCTGTCTACAGACAGGCTCAGCCACCAATAACTTAACTCAAAAGATTGACCAAATCTTCAACTGTGGATTGCCCTTTGTCCTTATTGTACCATCGTTGTAAGTCTTCTTTAAACTCTGGTGTTAATTTGCCATGTTCAGTTTTATAGGCATTTACCATTTCAGTTGCCACTGTTGGCCTAGGTCCAAAGGTATTAAGAACTTCATTGGTTTCATTATCAACCATTATTAACTTTGGGATGGCTCTACCTCCATTGGTCAAAAATTGATCCATCAATTTGTCGTTATCATCCCTTAAGACTATTTTATAGTCTATTTGGTCATTGAGCTTCGCCACCATATCTATGACGGGCATTATATGTGCGGCATCCCCACACCAACTCTCTGTTAGCACCAGCCATGTGACTTTTTTATCAAAAGCTTTTATCTTTTCAATAGCTGCTTCAGTAAGCTTTACAGTTTTATCCCAACGCTTCATACGCCTGTCATTCAACATCGTATAATTTATTAAGGCCTCCGTCTTATCATGTCCTGTTGTTGATTTTTCTTCAACTAAGTTTGAGACCAAGGTTCTGTAATTGTCATAAGTCATTGAATGCTCCAAGCTTTGGGCGATGGTGTCGTTTATCATTGTGTTTTCTAATACTTCCATACTACAAAATTAGCTTTGTTTTGTCATAAATTATGTGACATATGTTACCTTAGTAGAATTATGATAAAAAACCTTTCATAAAATGAAAAACGGAGATGTTCAAAGATGTGCTTGGCCCAAAGATGATCCTCTTTATATTAAGTATCATGATGAGGAATGGGGGGTTCCTGTTTATGATGACCATACCTTATTTGAATTCCTAATTCTTGAAACTTTCCAAGCTGGGTTAAGTTGGATAACCATTTTGAGAAAGCGTGAAAACTTTAGAAAAGCTCTTGACAGTTTTAACTATAAGACCATTGCAAATTATGGCGACGACAAATATGAGGAACTTCTTCAAAATTCAGGAATAATAAGAAACAAACTCAAAATAAAGGCCACAATAACCAATGCTCAGGCTTTTATTGAAGTACAGAAAGAATTTGGGAGTTTTTCTGAATACATCTGGGCTTATGTAGATGGAAAACCTATAAAAAACGCCTTAAAAGATCATAGAGATGCACCGGCCAATACACCCTTGAGTGATGCCATAAGTAAAGATTTAAAAAAGCGAGGATTTAAATTTGTAGGTACAACCGTCGTATATGCATTTATGCAGGCCACTGGGATAGTGAATGACCATGAAGTTTCTTGTTTTAGGTATAATGAAGTATAACCTTATAGTTTAGGACCAATGCGACTAGATGTATTACTTATTTTATTGTGCTTTGGACAGCTCGCTCTAAGCCAAACCAAAAACGAAAAGGAAGAACGGATATTGCTATCCGAGTTTCCTGTAGCCGCCCAAAAGGTTATCGAAACACTTCCAAAACATTGTAAGCGCATCAATTTTTATAAAGAAACCGATGGACAGAAACACAGTTTTGAGGCCAAATTTAAATACAAGGGTAAACGCTATAGCTTGGAATTTTCTAATGAAGGTATCATTGAGGACTTAGAGGTCCTAACTAAATTCAAAGCTCTAGATGAGGAAAAAAGAGTCACTATTAAAAACTATTTTAAGTCCTCTTTTAAAAAACACAAGTTGATCAAAGTCCAAAAGCAATATATTTTCAATCCACAATTTGAATCCTCTGAATTCGTCAACCAAATATTATCTCAAAAAACCAGTATTGCACCTAAATTTGAAATCATTGCGGAAGTCAAAGTTGATAAACAGCGCGAATTGAGAGAATTTGAATTCGATAGCGAAGGGACCTTCATAAGTTTCAGAATTGTAAATCAGACGTCCTACGAGCATGTCTTATACTAGATACTTGCTATATGTCTTCACATGTTTTGTAGGCATTCAATCATCAGCGCAATCTAATTTTGAAGGTTTAGGCGAAAGCGGTTTTGCTTTAAACAAACGATTTTCCAGTCATTATAAGTTTAATTTTGCCCTGCGTTCTCGCTATTATATGTATCAAGACGATGCCCTTAGTTTTGAAAACAGACAACTGGACTTTGTTCATTTTTCTACCTTAAATCTAGATTATAACAATGCACTTAGTTTAGGTGTACAATATCGGTTGAGAGCATCCATTGATGGCGGAAGTAACGAATTGCGCTTAACCCAGCAATTTAATTATACAAAAAGTAATCAAGCCCTACGATTCGGGCATCGTGTTAGATTCGAGCAGCGCATTTTAGATGAACTCACAATTTTTAGAAGTCGTTATCGGTTGGCTTTAGATTTTCCACTAAATGGTGAAAAGCTCGACGTAGGCGAAGCTTATTTAATCACCTCCATGGAAGGTTTGCTGAGTATTGGTGCGAAGATAAAGCCTGAACTTGACCATAGAACCACGTCCCAGATCGGCTGGTTAATTTCTGAGACATTGAAACTTCAGTTGGGTTTGGAATATCGCTTCGAAGCCTTTAATATTAAGACGGAAGAAAGATTATTTCTCTTGACATCTGCTATACTCAAAATCTAAAGGTATTTTAGAAATTCTTGTCTCGAAATATGTCTCGCGCCTAGGGTTTCCAAATGTTTCGTATAGATCTGGCAATCAATTAAGTTATAATTAGAATTCTGAACCAAATGGACGAATCCAACCTTACTGGCATTGCTTACATTAGCGAACATACTTTCTCCGCAAAACACACCATTCCCTAAGTCTACACCATACAAGCCTCCTACCAAGGCTCTATCTAGCCAAACTTCGACGGATTTTGCATAGCCCAATTGATACAGTTTAGTGTAAGCACGCTTCATATCCTCAGTAATCCAAGTCCCTTGTTGCCCTTCACGCTTGGTAATGGCACATTGTTCTATAACAGATTCAAAACTTTTATTTACTGTAACTTTAAAAAGGTCTTTCTTCAGTAGTTGTGCCATACTCCTTGATACCTTCAAATCTTTTGGAAAAAGTACAAACCTTGGATCTGGCGACCACCACAATAGCGGTTCCTCATCTTCGAACCAAGGAAAAATCCCATTGGCATAAGCATGCAGCAGTCGTTCAGTAGATAAATCACCACCAACAGCTAAAAGCCCCTCAGATGTAGCTTCTGAGACATCAGGAAATGCTATTTTTTGGGTTAAAAAGTACATAAATCAAGCTTTTTAGCGAATTTTACTGTTAAATAGGGCCCTTTGTTTTGAAAGTATAAGAATTTTATTGATATTTGAATAGGTCTTTATAAAATAAATTTTTTGTTCATCATTGCTTTTTTTTAAGTTTGTTTGTAAAGATCGAAACCTAAAACCACAATACTAAGTCCTGACTAACCATCAGGACTTTTTCTTTTAAAATTAAAAAGGACTTGTTTTAAATAAAAACAAGTCCTTTTATATAATTGTTAAATGTTCTACTTAGAAGGGCAGATCATCATGATCGTCTTCGTTTAAATCACTAACGGGCTCAAAAGCTTCTGCAGGTGGTACCGGAGGCATATCACCACTGGGCGCTTCGGGCTGCAAGGCTTCTATTCTCCATCCTTGGATAGAATTAAAATATTTTGTTTCTCCTTGCGGATTAACCCACTCTCGTCCTCTTAGATTTATACTTATTTTAACCTGTTGACTAACCTGATAGTTATTCAGTAAATCCGTTTTATCTTGGATAAACTCTATCATGAGATGCTGTGGATATTGCTCTTCGGTGGTTACCACGACTTCCCTTTTTCTAAAGCCGTTATTTCCAAAAGTTTGTGTCTCTCCAATCACCTTAATACGTCCTTGTACTTCCATTGTTGCTTAATCTATAATTTAATTTAATGTTGTTCTCTACTCGATAGTCGAGATTTTAATATGCTGGGGTTTACTCTAAAACCAAAACTGTGTTCCTTTACAGAAATTTCCTTTCCGGTGCTAAATTTCTAGGTTACGAAAGTAATAACTTCCAAGCACTTTCTACGTCTCCAAAACTTAAATAATTCTGGGCCAACTTATGCTTTTTTCTATGTGAAGCCGTTTTAATTTCCGGATAGCGTTCACTAATATCCATGACGAACTGATCGACCTCTTCCTGAGAGGGTAGCACATCTACATTAGCCAACATACCAAGATTATTTCCTGTTAGTATCATACTATTCTTCACATGATCTGGTAAAGCGTCAACCCCTATACCCATGGTTCTTAAAGGCTTTGGAATTTCGAAAAAGCCTTTTTTGGCTCTACTGTAATAACTACCACCAGCTCTAGCTACAACATCTAAAGCTTCTTGGTTAATCGTACCGTCAGTGTTCATAACCTCATCCGAGATATGTAACCTTACGACTTCGCAAATCACCAAATTCCCGGCACCACCTTCTGTTCCTAGTTTAATAATATCATTGACCTTACATTCAAATTGAACTGGAGACTCGGCTACTCTAAACGGCTTTACCGCTTCTGACGGTAGCATGGTCAATCCCGCTTTTTCAAATTCATTAACGCCCTCGGGGTATTCGGTACTACTCAAAGACATTTGGTGTACAATATCGTAATTAACGATATTAATCACCACTTCCTTAACCGCTTCTACATTTTGTAAGGTATGCTTAGTTGTATTGTCCCTAACACGTCTCGCAGGCGAGAATATCATAATAGGTGGCCTAGCACTAAACACATTAAAAAAACTAAAAGGCGATAAATTTGGATTGCCATTTAGGTCAATCGTACTTGCAAAAGCAATAGGCCTTGGCGCTACAGCGCTGAGCAAATAACCATGTAGTTTACCTGTAGAAAGGTCTTTGGGATTTAATGAAATCATCTAGTCAACTGATATTCAACAAATATAATTATATTGGTTTGCTGATGAAAGTGTTTTGCATCGCTATTAAGACAATATTATTAACAGTTTTACATTATATTTAAAAAGAAATTGCACTAACTGATGGCCATTAGCTCTAACCGTAATGTAATCCGTTGGATTATTATTCTTTCCTCATTTACTATTGTGTCTTTGATTCTATGGAATACCTATTCCTTTTTTCAAAAATTTAAAGCTGAAGAGCGCTCAAAAATGAAAAGCTGGACTATTGCTTACACAGAATTTGCGAGGAACATTAATTCATCTAGCGAAAATATTGAAATCAATGAAGTCGCTGAATATATAGTTATAGACACTACAATTACAACACCAATGTTATTAGTTGGTAAGGACAACACTGTTATCAACTCAAGAAATATTTTTGGTAAAAACAGATTGAAAGAAAACAGCAATTTTGCTATAGCTCAAAATGAAAAAATTGATTTAGAATATGTAAAAGCGCATAAAATTGATCTGATTTCTAAGTTCGAAAAACAAAATGAGCCTTTAATTATGGAAGACTTAGGTCAGACCTTATATTATGGCAATTCCCCTTTACTCAATAAACTAAAATACTATCCGCTTGCACTTTTATTAATTATTATTCTCTTTGCGGCCGTCGTTTACTTTTTTTACCGTAGTTCCAAAAATGCCGAACAGAATAAGCTTTGGACTGGTATGGCCAAAGAAACCGCACATCAGATAGGCACCCCTTTATCATCTCTTGTGGGTTGGACAGAGATTTTAAAAACCGAGAATATTAATCCGGAGTATATTTCTGAAATTGAAAAAGACATTGATCGCTTGCAAACCATAACCGACCGATTTAGCAAAATTGGATCAGCGCCTACCTTAGAAATGATAGATATTGTTGAAGCCACTAAATCGTCTTATACGTATTTAAAGTCACGATCCTCAAAACTGATAGATTTTGAAATAGAAAGTCCAGATGCGGAAATACCTGTTAGACTCAACCCTCAACTTTACAGTTGGACCATTGAGAATTTGGTTAAAAATGCCATTGATGCCATGAAAGGCAAAGGTCATTTAAAACTTCAGATTGCACAGTCGGATAAACAAGTATCTATCAAAGTATCGGATACGGGTAAAGGGATAGCCAAACATCAATTTGCCAAGATTTTTGAGCCTGGATTCACCACTAAAAAGCGTGGCTGGGGGCTTGGTTTGTCACTGGCCAAACGTATTATAGAAGACTACCATAAAGGTAAAATCAAAGTGCTTCATTCTGAAATCGGAAAAGGAACCACAATCCAGATTGCACTAAAAATAGCTTAAGCTACGGTTTAAAGTGTTCCGCAATCTTTGAGGCAATCGTTTTAAACTCTTCAGCCTCTAGCGCTACCTTATGGGTAAAACGCGCATTCTCCATAGTATGCAGGGGAATTAAGTGCACATGTACATGAGGTACTTCAAGTCCAATGACGGACATTCCTACGCGTTCGCAGGGCACTGCTTTTTCAATGGCTAAGGCCACATCCCTAGAAAACTTCATCAAACCTAAGTACGTAGGTTCGTCTAAATCAAATATCTTATCAACTTCCTTTTTCGGAACACATAGGGTATGACCCTTTGAGTTTGGGTTGATATCTAAAAATGCAAAAAACGCTTCGGTTTCCGCAACTTTATATGATGGGATCTCACCACTAATAATTTTTGTAAATAACGTAGCCATAGCGTGAAGAATTTGAATATCCCATAAAGATAAAAAGATTCCTTAAAAGGAATCTTCAATCTTCTTATATGTCACGGATTTTTCTAAAGTAAACATACGGTTACCTAGAAATCTCTAAAATATCAAATTTCATAGTTCCATTTGGTACTTGTATTTCTGCCGTATCACCAACGGATTTACCCAATAAACCCTTACCGATAGGTGAGTTTACAGAAATCTTCCCTGCAGCTAAATCTGCTTCACTTTCAGCGACTAGGGTATAGGTCATTTCCATGCCATTGGTCTGATTCTTAATTTTCACGATAGATAGGGCTAATACTTTTGAGGTATCTAACTGGGATTCGTCAATAACTCTAGCATTTGCCAAAGTTTCTTCCATTTTAGAAATCTTCATCTCTAACATGCCTTGTGCCTCTTTAGCCGCATCATATTCTGCATTTTCGCTTAAATCTCCTTTATCCCTAGCCTCGGCTATCGCTTGAGACGCTTTAGGGCGCTCAACGTCTTTAAGGTGATTTAATTCTTCTCTTAATTTTTTTAATCCCTCTGCTGTGTAATAAGATACTTTACTCATAATTCATTCGTTTAATACTCGTAATCTCAGTTGTGCTATTTAAAAAAGATCCCGAAACATGCTTCGACATTGTTCAGCACTTGAGTCGGGACAAAGAAAAAATCTCGCGTCAACGAGATTACATTGCAAATATACAAAATATTTACGGCATAGCTGAAATAATCGTAAATTGAACCACAAAAAATATGATGAAAAAGCTCTTAATTATCCTCTCTTTTATCCTCGTTTCATGCAGTGGAGATGATAATAACAATCCTAATTGTAACTTTTTATTTGATGCTGGGGTTAATCTCACAGTCAATACCAATTTACCTCAATTTAATCAATTACAATTCCCTGGTAATGGCGTTTATGTTGCAGGACAAGGCAATAGTGGCATCTGGTTATGGCGTTTAAACTCTTCTACGCTTTTAGCTTGGGATGCAGCAGATCCGAGTCGCCCACCAGCTGCATGTTCTACCCTCACTGATATTGGTGGAGGTATCGTAGAATCTGGTTGTGAAGATGCTCCCAACCAATACAGTTTACTCACTGGTCAAGGTTTTGATGGAAACTCGAGCCCCTGTACATTAAAACCCTATAGAGTGGATAACCTAGGCAATGAGCAATATTTAGTTATAAATTAAAGCTATACCAAGGGCTTCATCTCGAAACCCTTGGTATTATATTGATTTAATGCTTTACGAATCAAAAATTAAGCGTTAATCCCAATAGGAAGTTTGTTGTCGCCTGTGGATAGAACCCAGAGAAAAACCCCGTTGTGATTCCTGTTGGACTACTTGAATCATCAAAATCGAAGGATCCAAAATACCCGTTAGACACATATTTTTCATTAAAAATATTATTGACTAATCCCGTAAAAACAGCAGATTTAAAGAATGGCCTTTTTTGAGATTCCTCGCTTCCTCCGAATGACAAGGTATAGGTTACATTAAAATCGTTGACAAAGAAACTGTCTAATTTCGATTCTGGATTTTCAGTATTACCCATAAATTGCTCCCCTACATATTTACTTAACAAGGACATTTGTAGGCTCCGAATCGGTTGAAATACAATGGCATTGGCTGCAATTATGTCGGGTGAAAACGCAATGTCCGTGCTACCCAGGTTTTGGAATTCGCCATCAATCGAAACTATGGTCTCTTGGTTCTTATTTGTGCTTAATGTTAAATTAGGTTGTAAAGTTAACTTAGGAGTAACAGGTATTACAGCTTCTAATTCTAGGCCTAGTCGATAACTTTCACCACTGTTATCCCTCAATTGTGCGCCTACGTCATTAATTTCACCTGTAAGTACTAGCTGTTCATTATAGAGCATTACATAACCATTAGCACTGAAGCTGAAATTTCCTTTTCTATGTCGCCAACCTAATTCAAAATCATTGAGTTGTTCTGGCTCAATATCTGGATTATTTTCAAATTCGTCTCGGCTAGGTTCTCTGTTAGCTCGTGCATATGAAAAATAGAAATCATTATTATCATTTAAGGCGTAAGTAATCCCAGCTTTTGGATTAAAAAATGTATAATTCTCGTCAACATTAAAATTTGTAAGATTTGAGTTGATTCCTGAAGTTTCATAGTTGACGTTGCGCAATTGTAAATCACCATATAATTGAATGCGCTCATTTAGCTTATAATTTGCTTTTGCAAATGTTGAAAATTCATTCTTTTTCGCATTACCATCATAATAACGATCTCTTATCTCGCTCTGACTCGCAAATTCTGCCCAAATCACCTCACCAAAGTGATCTCCATCATAATGACTAAATGAGCCCCCAAAAATCATATCGATATCATTGTTCTTATAATTGGCACTGGCATTAATAACATAAAAATCATTATCTAACCAGCGACGGCGAATCAAATCAGTGGTATTAACCGTTTCACCATTAACCGTTAATTCTTCAAAACCATAGGTCGAAAAATCGTCATCTTCTCTAAACTGTTCAAAATAACCGCGACCGTAAGTATAGTTTAAACCTAAGGTTGTAGACCAGTTATTATTGTAGCGTTGGTTCCAATGTAATTGATAATGGTCCTGACTATAATTATCGACTTCATTATCGTAAAACCGTGTATTTCCTTCATCATCAGTATATTCACCTGAAGGATTAAACGTGCGATCTTCTCTAAGTTGTTCGGCAGTAATACCATTCCATGCTTGGTAAGTGACTTCATTACCGCCAAATACTACAGCTTTGATAAGTGTATTATCGTCTATATAAGCGCCTTGCAAGAAATAGGATTTTAAATCCGCCGATGCTCTATCGATATAGCCATCTGATGAAATGTTGGATAATCTTCCTGCAATTTCGAAATGATCATTCATCAGTCCTGTACTGAACTTAACGGTGTGCTTTCTGGTATTGAAACTCCCAAAGGAATTGGAAATTTCACCAGTAGCCTCTTGCGAAACAGCATCTGTAAGAATATTGATACTCGCTCCAAATGCTCCAGAACCATTAGTAGATGTCCCTACACCACGTTGTAGCTGTAGACTTTCTATAGATGATGCGAAATCACCTAAGTTTACCCAAAAGGTACCTAAGGATTCTGCGTCATTATACGGAATTCCATTGATGGTCATATTAGTAGATTGTGAGCTTACCCCTCTGACTCTAATCCCTGTATAACCGACACCTGCACCGGCATCACTGGTCGTAACAACTGAAGGCAAAAAATTAAGTAAAATAGGAACGTCTTGACCCAAATTGCGTTTGGCGATTTCCTTTTTGGACACATTGGTGTGTGTAATTGGTGATTTGGCGTCTACGCGAACCGATTTTACCAAAACTTCGTCTAGCTTTTCTACCTTAATGGAATCTTGTTGTTTTTCTTGCCCGTAAATAGAACTCAGACTTAATAAAAAAATGAATAGTGATAATCTCTGCCTGGTTTTTTTTGAGAGATTGTTGAATAAATTTTTCATCACGATTAAATAAATTATAATCGAATAAAAAGAGGTTATTATTCTTGGTTAATAAAATAATAATTGAGCTTTGGACGTGTGTGACTAGGAACGTTGGTTATTGACTCTGAATCTCTTTATGGCTATCGATTAAGTCCTATCAGATTCTGAAGTATAAACCAACATTGATGACCTAATCGCACGCGCCGAAAATATCAGTCCTTCGACAAGCTCAGGAACCACAAGACATTTTCTTGACGCTCGCTTCCTAAACAGCATTACCTGTTCTAGGTTCAATGGGTATGATCTCAGCCCCTTAAGTATGCAGTCACAGTATGCAGTTAGCAGCAGAAACTGCCTACTGAGTACCGAAAACTGAATACTAAAAAAAGCACCCCTTTTTGAGAACGGCGCAAAGATAAACTACAAATTACTAATGGCAAATGATTATTGATGAATTCTTTTAATTGAACTTGAAATGTCAGTTCGAGCCTACCTGCTCGGCAGACAGGTGTCCCGACTGTGAACGTCGGGATGTATCGAGAACTTTTAGAACCTACAGTCTAAAACTTCCCAATAGTTCTGCTGAGCACTTCGACAGGCTCAGTGTGGCACAAGTCGAAGTACGATTTCGATCCCGAAAGCTATTGGAATGAAATCGCTCGAAGTGACAGCATAACGTTTTAATCAATATTGGGCTTTTTGCGATACGCTTTCTTTTCTGAGTTTTTGCGCTTAGTTTCTAATCGCTTTTGCTTTACAGCCCTTGGGATCTTCGTTGGTTTGCGTTCCTTATCCTCTTTTAAGCCTTCTTCAATGAGTCCTAGAAAGCGTTGGGTGACCAAGGCTTTATTCCTAAACTGACTTCGACTTTCGTCAGAATCTAGAATCAATATCCCTTGCTTATTCAATCTATTTTTGAAAAACGATTTTAAGCGTTGCTTTTTTTCATCAGAAAACGCTTTGGAGTTTTCTAAGTCAAAATACAAGACCACTTTAGAGGCAACCTTATTGACATTTTGTCCACCGCTTCCAGAACTTCGTACTGCTTTATAAGTCAATTCCGATTTTAAGACTTCAATCTGCACAACTAATGAATTTGATGTGGCGCCTTTAGTAAATCGTTTACAGTTTTTACAGGATTAAAGGTAATAATAGGTACTTCTACAAAAATAGTAGTCCAATTGGCCATACTTCCGTTCCAAAGTCCAGGTAATTCAAGGGCTTTTAGATCCTTTCCGACTTTGGTCTTCATGGTAATAAAAGCAGCATCATGGTCTACAAAGTCTTCGAGATTAAACTTTTCCCCTTTGTAATTCTTAACGCCACAAACCAGATCTACAGGATTAAAATGTGTCGCATTTGTTAAGATGTCTTTCTGCTTTTTATTCTTTAAGTTGATTTGTGCTGACTCCACAATCTGTAAGGATTCATTGCCATATAAATCTCGTACCCAAAACGGTCCACCTCCAGGTTCACCTTCATTTTTAACCATACCGCAAATACGAATCGGCCTATCGAGTTTTTCCCGTAAATATTCGATTTTATACTTGTCCAAATACTTGTGATACTCTCTCGAAATCTTTATGTCCATATCATCGACGAGAAAGCTCTCGATCTGGACAAACTCTTCTTCCGATATATTTGTTTTATCCAACACATGCATGTACTCAAAAGCCTTTTCCTGAAGTCTAAGCAAAATTCCAGCCAGCACTTTTTTATACATCACCATTTCTTGCTTATACTGCTTTACAACAACATTGTCAATATTTTTAATGAATATGATATCGGCTTCGAGCGCATTCAAATTCTTTAACAAAGCCCCATGGCCTGAGGGTCTAAATAAGAGTGTTCCATCATCATTTCTAAAAGGTTCATCTTTTGGAGTCACAGCAATGGTATCTGTAGATTCGTGCTGATAGGAAAATGAAATATTAAAAGACACCCCAGTATTCTCTTCTACATACTCCTCAATACGCTTAAACTCTTCATCAAATTTATCCTTGTATTTTTCGGATATGGTAAAATGAAGTTCTGCTTCATTTTCGTCAGAAGCATATAGGGCCGCTTCGTACAAATGCTCTTCAAAAGCTGTAGAAATATGATTGCTTTTATATTTATGAAATGGCAATAATCCTTTTGGGGAGTTCCCAAAATTGAGCTGATCTTCGTCCAACATGGTTTTAACGAAATGTAAAACCTTATCTTCCTCTGATAAACTACTAAAATCAATCCCTCTTGACCCAAGGTTTTCTATAACTTGCTCATAGAACGGAAACTTCTCTAGACCTACTAAAAATAGTGCCAAGTCTCTAAAATTATTCTTATTAATAAAGGCGTTTAGAGACTCTTTTTGAGGGTTGTATTCCTTTAAAAACTTAAACAAAAACTTGAACATTCTGGTGGCTGCACCCGATGCTGGAACAAATTTTAAGAGCGATAAGTTGTTCTTATGCTCTTCAAAATGGTCTATAGTAGCATCAATCAGTTCATCGTTCAGCCCAACAATACCGCTCCCTTTGGTTGCTGCCTCCGAAATATTCATAAAGGGAATTCCCGATTTAAACAATTCTATTTGGGACTCAACTTGCTTTAAAGTCAATCCTTTAGCTTCAATTTGTTTGAGGTCGTTTTCTGTAAAGCTCATTTCTTTTTATTAAGTAGGTTATCGATATGTTTAACCGCTATTTCCAACCGTTCTTTTTTATTCCCTTTTAATAACACATAAGGTCTGTTATGGGCAATCAACGCATTTTCGAAGGCTCTAAACATATGTTCTCTTTCATTGGGTTTATCTCTTAAATCGTCTTTTTCCCAAGGCGTGTCAATATAGGTCAAAAAATAGAGATCATAAGAATTTTCTAGAGCATGTGCCTCTAAAATCGGGTCACAGGTCCCCAAATAATAGGCTTCACTGTAGACTTTTGTTTCTAACAAATCCGTATCGCAAATCAAAACAGAATTTGTTTTCTGGGCTAATTCATTTTCCAATTTCATTTGCCCATAAGCGATAGGTAATAAATCTTCTGGCTCACAGGTTTTACGCTCATTATTCCATTTATTTTGAAGATATTCACGTGCATACTCCGGTACCCAAACCGAATTATAATACCTGGCCAACTGTCTTGATAATGTTGTTTTACCAGTAGATTCTGGACCAAATAAAACGACTTTTATGCAGTCTGAAGGTTGCTGTTTAAGTGTTTCTTCCATGCTAAGTATCCATAAATGGCTATGATAGTAAAACCTAAATACTGAAAACTTGTAAATGCAAATCCTTTGTACAGATACAAAGGTACTGATATGATATCACCAATAATCCAGAATATCCAATTTTCAATTTTACGCCTTGCCATTAACCACATTCCTACAAAAAAGATGGCTGTAGTTATTGTATCTACATAAGCAACCCAACCATTCCATTTGTCAAAAGTTTTGTAAACAATATATACAAATAATAGTGTCGCTAAAAAAATCAATACACTAATTCTTCTTTCCTTTATGGTGGTTATTGATATTGGTGTGACATGCGTTTCATCTACTTTACGGGTCCAAATAAACCAACCATAAACACTCATTATAAAGTAATATCCATTAATCATCATATCCCCTAGTAACTCCCATTTAAGCAATAAATACACAAATATGGCAGTGCTTATCATTCCTGTCGGAAATACTAAGACCTTATTCCGTTTAGAAAACCAAACCGATAAGAATCCAAATATTATAGCAACAATCTCAAGAACAATGTCTATTGTTTTCGATGCTGCATACTGACCAAATAGAAAATCAAAAATCTGGCTCATAATCACTTCGATCCGTTTTTACAATTTTCATTTGCAATACCGAAACATCGACCTCATTAAACGAGCGCTTTATTTCTTGAGTCAAAAATGGCATTAATTCATCATAGTCACCATAAATCTGGGTACTCAATGGGTTCTCAAGTACAGTAAATCCAGAGTCTCTCAATCTTTTAATAAAATTGATAATGGGTGTTTCGTAATCATCCTGAAGTGGCGATAATGTTAGTTCAACTGATATTCTCATTTTTTTATCTTGGTGACTAAGGTTCTCAAAGTCACATTTTATATAATTATGGTCGCTTAGGCAGTTCTAGAGCCTCACTGAACTCCTCAGCGACCGGTTTTTAATTGGTTAAAGAAATCGTTATTATTTTCAAAAGCAGTACCAATAACCACTAGGTCAGCACCCGCGTTAAATGCCGATTCCAGTTCTTGTTTAGATCTAATTCCACCTCCGATGATCAAAGGAACACACAACTCTTGCTTTACTTTTCGTATGATTTCAGGCTCTATGGGGTGGGTCGCTCCGCTACCTGCTTCCAAATAAATTAGCTTCATACCTAACAACTCCCCAGCTTTTGCTGTATCTATTATGGTTTTAATGGCTTCGCGTTTAATAGGCGTCGTTTGGCTAATACGTTCTACTGAAGTCTGCCTTCCATTTTCAATAAGCATATAACCCGTTGGTAATACCTCCAAGTTTGTGATTTTTAGTTTTGATACGGCCTCTACATGCTTTCCTATGAGGTAGTCTGGATTCCTCCCCGAAATTAAGGATAAAAACAAAATCCCATCCGCTTTATCATTAACCTGAACGACATCTCCGGGAAATAAAATTACCGGAAGATTTGTATGCTTCTTAATTTTAACCACTAAAGCTTCTGTTAGTCCTTCTTTAACTTCACTGCCACCAACAAAAACATGTGTTGCTATGGATTGATTGGCCTTAGACATAAATTCAGGAACTTGATCAACTTGCATTTTATCAGGATCTATCAAAACCGCTAAAAGTTTTTCAGATTTTGAAACCGAGTCCAATATATGTTGATAGATGCTACTCATTAGGGACAACATAAGCGCAGGTAAACCCATCGAACTCTAAAAAGGCCGTATTATACCTATATTTTTTGTCATTATAATCAATCCAGGCTATCGTTTCACCATCCTGAAGCATAAATGGGATAACTAAAAAATGCTCCCTAAACAACATCCCTGGCGTCGCAAATAGTTTATAAAGCGACTCCTTGATTCCCCAAATCACCGTCAGCTTTCTAATGTAGTTTTCTGCCGTACTATTCAAATAATTAAATTCATAATCCACAAATTTCTTAGCAATAATGCCAATTTTATCACGCTGCTTTTCGATGTCTATCCCAACTTCCTTATCACTTATAATGACACCAGAAAATGTGAATGAATGCGTAATAGAAATATAGTTTCCATCTTTAAGATGCGGTTTACCATAATCATCATAAAACAACTCTTGGTCAGTGTAACCAAATGCCCTAAGCAAATGTCTTACACTGAGAAAACCGCGTTGATGCAACTCGCTTTTCATCCCTTGAACACGTTCTAAACTTTGGGGTTTTAAATCTAGAGGAGCTATTAGTTCCTCATAACTTTCTTCAATCTTCCAGATTTTAACAGTTGTTTGTGAATTTACGGTAATGGATTTATACAGTGGCATTTAATATTTAAAACCTATTGATTACCTTTGCATCGCCTTAGGCGAATTTGGTACTTTTTTGATTTAGCGAATTTAGTTATTTAAGCCATAAAGCCAAAGGTTAGTTTATATATAAAAATAAGACAATCTATATGAGTACAAAAACTACGGCTTACGTACCTAACAAAGTAAAAGACATGTCGCTTGCGGCTTGGGGAAGAAAAGAAATTGAGCTAGCTGAGGCCGAGATGCCAGGTTTAATGAGCTTGCGCGAAGAATACAAAAATGAGCAACCCTTAAAAGGTGCTCGAATTGCTGGTTGTTTGCACATGACCATTCAAACTGCTGTTTTGATTGAAACCTTACAAGCTTTAGGAGCTGAAGTGACTTGGAGTTCTTGTAATATTTTCTCTACACAAGATCAAGCTGCTGCTGCTATTGCTGCTGCTGGAACCGCAGTATATGCATGGAAAGACATGACAGAAGAAGAGTTTGACTGGTGTATAGAGCAAACTTTGTTCTTTGGAGAAGACAGACAACCACTAAATATGATTCTGGATGATGGTGGTGATTTAACCAACATGGTATTAGATAAATATCCTGAATTAGTAGAGGGTATTAAAGGCCTTTCTGAAGAAACAACCACAGGAGTTCATAGACTATACGAACGTGTTGAAAAAGGAACCTTACCATTACCAGCTATTAATGTTAATGATTCTGTGACCAAGAGTAAGTTCGATAATAAATACGGTTGTAAAGAGTCTGCCGTAGATGCTATAAGAAGAGCAACTGATATTATGTTAGCTGGCAAGCGTGTTACCGTGTGTGGATATGGTGATGTTGGTAAAGGAACTGCTGCCTCGTTTAAAGGTGCTGGTAGCATTGTAACCGTTACTGAAATCGATCCCATCTGTGCATTACAAGCGGCAATGGATGGCTATGAAGTAAAACGTTTAGAAACTGTTGTGGGCAATTCGGATATTGTCATTACCACTACTGGTAATAAAGATATCGTAAGAGCGGAGCACTTTAAGGCGATGAAAGACAAAGCGATTGTGTGTAATATTGGTCACTTTGATAATGAAATCCAGATGGCGTGGTTAAATGAAAATTATGGTGATACTAAAAACACCATCAAACCACAAGTTGACAAATACACCCTCGACGGAAAAGATATTATCGTTTTGGCCGAAGGGCGTTTGGTGAATTTAGGTTTAGCAACAGGGCATCCAAGTTTTGTAATGAGCAACTCATTTACTAATCAAACCTTAGCACAAATAGAGCTTTGGAACCATTCTGACAAGTACGAAAACAAAGTGTACATGTTACCAAAGCACTTGGATGAAAAGGTAGCCAAACTGCACCTAGAAAAAATCGGTGTTGAGTTGACTGAATTAAAGCAAGACCAAGCTGAATATATTGGAGTAACAGTTGAAGGCCCTTTTAAGCCTGAATACTACAGATATTAATTGTCATTCAGAACGAAAGCGAAGAATCTCAAACAGAAATTATTAATCCCAAGCAGCAATGTTTGGGATTTTTGTTTTACATAATTCACTTCTTTATTGTCACTTCGAGTGATTTTTGAGGAACGAAAAAATTGTATCGAGAAGTTATTATATTTAAGTAAGTTCTCGATACATCAAGCCTTAGGCGTGACACTCGAACTGACAAATTTATAATTTAAATAATTCGTATCTTCTAAGTGTATGCCATACAAAGAAGAGAAAATAAAAGTCCCGCGTTTTAGTGAAGACGCTGGTTTCTACACCACAAAAAAGCGCTCTAAAATCATGGGTAAAATTCGTGCTAAGAATACCAAGCCCGAGTTATTATTTCGCAAAGCGCTTTGGAGAAAAAATGTACGCTATCGTGTAGACAGCAAGCAATTACCTGGTCGCCCGGATGTGAGTATTATGAAATATAAGCTTGCCGTATTTATTGATGGTGCGTACTGGCATGGCTATAATTGGGACGAGCGCAAGGTTAAACTGAAAACCAACAAAGATTTTTGGATTCCTAAAATTGAACGCAATATGCAACGCGACAGAGAAGTCAATCAACAATTACGAGAGATGGGCTATACGGTATTTCGGTTTTGGGCACATGAAATCAAAAACAATCTTAAGACCTGCATTAATGACGTTATGATGTATATCAACACGGGTAAAAACTATTAATGGCTCGTTTTTGGTAATTTACTTACATATCCAACCACTTCTTAAAGTTGGTGGTACGTTCTCTGGACACAATGATTTGTTCCTCTTGTTGTGGATTCAATTTCAGCAACAATCTAGAGTTAAAATAGCTGTGAATTTCTTCAACCGCATTCACCGACACCATATATTTTCTATTGATTCTAAAAAATTGGATAGGATCTAAAATGTCTTCAAGCTGATCGATGGTATACTCAATGGGGCATTTTTGGCCCTTATTGGTATACAAAAATATAACGCCTTCATCTGCCATAAAATAAGCGATATCTCCAACCTTATAAGTACTAAATTGATTGCCAATTTTTACCATAAAACGCTTTTTGAATTCCTTGGCAAACAATTGTCTAATGGCATCGATATCGGCACCATTATGTGGTCTGCTATCAATAATATTAGTGTATTTCTCCAATGCCTTTTTTAACTCATTTTTATCAATAGGTTTTAACAAGTAGTCTAATCCGTTGTACTTAAAACCACGAATCGCATACTCATTATAAGCCGTGGTAAATATAATGGGCGGGTGCTTAGGTAATTGATCTATAATATCAAAACCATAACCATCATTTAACTGTATATCTAAAAATATAAGGTCTGGTAGTTCGTTTTCGGCAAACCACTTTAGGCCACTTTCAACCGAAGAAAGTTGTGTCAATATCTCACACTCTGGAGCTAAAGCTTCAATTAAATGTCTTAATCGTCTAGAGGCAATATCTTCGTCTTCTATTATTACAGCTTTCATTAGTTAAGCTACGGTTAAATCTTTAATATTAACGTCACCTTTATTCAATAATGGCATACTCACTTTAAAGGTATTGTTTTCTTCATCAACAATCACATCCTTATTGGTGTAAAAGGCATAGCGCTTTTTAATATTGGCCAAGCCCAATTTTGTAGAGGTCTCTGAATCGATTCGCTTTCTGATATTATTTTTAACGACTAAGCGGTTGTCCTTAACCTGAATATCTATAGTTATGGGCTGTTCTTTGGAATAGTAATTATGTTTTAAGGCATTTTCGACTAGCATCTGCAAAGATAATGTAGGAATGAGTACCGTATTAGTCTTTATATTAATGGCGGTATTAATGTAAATAGCTTCGTTGTGCCTTACTTTCATCATGAAAATAAAGGAATCTAAAAACTGTAATTCTTTATCTAAACTAACTAAATCCTCTTCTCTATTATCTAAAATATAGCGGTAGCAAGTCGCCAAACGGGTCACAAAATCTGAGGCTAAATCCCTATCCTCATACATTAAGGATGTTAACGTATTTAAGCTATTAAATAAAAAATGCGGGCTGATCTGACTTTTAAGCGAATTGTATTTAGATGTTGTTATTTCTTTTTTAAGTTCTAGTAAGGATAATTCGAGAGTCCTTTTGTCCTTATACACCCAATAGAATTGGTTAAACACCGAAAATACCGAAGCTAAACCTAATGCTCTAAACATATCTATCTTAAACGCTTTCCAAGGCTCATCCGTTTCTATTTGACAAATAGATTCAAATTCAAAAATGCCCAAATAGTAAATAATCGCAGCTAGGGATAAAACAAACGAAATCGTCAAGAAGAAAATAACGATGTTTGTAACGAGCTCATTGTTTTGATCTAGGTTTTTACTCTTCTTTATGAGCCAATCATTCACCTCCCAAGTGGTCATAAACAGAACAAAAGTCGAAATGTAATAGAATATCGTGGTATTATTGAGGTAGCTTTCGTTAGGGTCTTTCTCAACAAAAAGCTTTATAGTCAGAAAAACGATATTTATAACGAGAAACCTAAGTCCTATCTTCTTTAAATAACCTTTACTTATCATCATAATCGACTTCAAAACGCTTTAAATAGTAATCAAAGATACTATACTCAATTAATAGATGGTATCAACAACAACTGGGCTGTTAAATATTCCAATCAATTGTCAGGATTTAACATTCAATTGTCGGTAAACCCCTTTGATCTGTTAACTCGTCTTCAAACTAAAGTATATGACACTTCAGGACTAAATTCAACAGTTAAAAACTATTGTCTTTCATCTTTAATGATATCTGAAGAGTTTTGAGTAAACAAATAAAAAACCAATGAAAACCTTATTTCTTCTTTTTGCTTTATCCAGTGCATTTAGTTTTGCCCAAACCGGAATTATTAAAGGCAAAGTTATAGACAAACAATCTGAAATTCCACTTTTTGGTGCTACGGTAGAACTGTTAGATACCCAAGCATCCATGGGGGCCATTACCGATGACAACGGGTACTATATTATAGAAAATGTACCTATTGGAAGACAGACTATAAGAATAAGTTATATCGGTTTTGAAACTGTAACCATCCCTAATATTGTAGTCACTACGGGGAAAGATGCTGTCGTTAATATAAGCCTCATAGAGGCCTTCGATCAGTTAGATGCAGTAGTACTCACACCAGAAACGAATAAAGACCGATCTATCAACAAATTAGCGGTGGTTTCTGCGCGTCAATTTAGTTTGGAAGAAGTCAATCGTTTCTCTGGGGGCCGAAGTGATGTAGGTCGATTGGCCGCTAATTTCGCAGGAGTCTCAGCACCAGATGATAGTAGAAACGATATCGTAGTAAGGGGAAATTCGCCAACAGGTCTGTTGTGGAGATTGGAAGGAATCCCAATTCCTAGTCCCAATCACTATTCTACACTTGGAACGACTGGTGGCCCCGTTTCTGCATTAAATACCAACATGCTTAAAAATTCTGATTTTTTAACCTCAGCATTCCCTGCTGAATATGGTAATGCTTTGGGAGGTGTCTTTGATCTGGGTTTTAGAAAAGGGAACAAGGACACCTATGAGTATACAGCTCAAATGGGAATCTTTACTGGTGTTGAAGCCATGGCCGAAGGTCCCTTAGGTAAAAAGGAGGGGTCGTTTTTGGTGGCAGCAAGATATTCTCTGGTTGGACTTATAGGTGCTGGTGCAGGAGGAACAGCTGCTACTCCAAATTATAGCGACATCTCGTTTAATGTAGATTTTGGCAATGGAAAACTTGGTAATTTAAGCCTCTTTGGAATTCTTGGAAATTCTGATATTGAATTTCTTGGGGACGATATTGATGAGGATGATCTCTTTGCTGCAGAAGATGAAAATGCCTTCGTAGAATCAGGTTTTGGCGTTGTAGGCTTAAAACACCGCATCAATATTGGAAAGAAAAGTTATTTAAAATCGATTGCATCGCTATCGACGTCTACCAATACGTTTAAAGCTGATCGGTTTATTGATAAAGACACTCCTGAGGAACGCGTGATTAGATTTACTGATGTTGATGATACACAAAACCGATTTGCACTGTCAACACTGTTTAATACAAAACTCAATCGAAAAATAACCTTAAGAGCTGGTGTTGTCTACGAAAATTTTGGAATAGAATCTTTATTAAGAGACCGAACAGAACAAGGAGATAACGACGGAGATGGTGACCCTGACTTATTTACATTTAGAGATACGGACGAAACCTTCAATCTTATCCAACCTTACCTTCAAGGTCAGTTTAGATTAACGGAAAAATTGACCCTCAATGCCGGTTTGCATTCTCAATACAGTAACCTCAATGAGCAATTTGCTATAGGTCCCAGAGCTGCGATAAATTATAAAATTGCAGCGAAGCATAGCCTCAACTTTGGCTATGGTATTCATTACCAAAATGTGCCATTACCCTTACTTTTCTTAAACGAAGATGTGAATGGAGAATTAATTCAAACGAATCGCGACTTAGAATTTACAAGAAGTGCACATTATGTTATAGGTTATGATGTTAAAATAGCGAGAAGTTGGAGGGCTAAACTAGAAGTGTATTACCAAGACATCAGTAATGCAGCCGTGGAAGCATTTCCGTCGAGTTATTCTTCACTGACCGAAGGCACTGATTTTGATTTTGATAATGACAGAGTATCCTTGGTAAATGAAGGTGTAGGTTATAATCAAGGATTGGAATTGACCGTAGAAAAGTTCTTTAGTGATGGGTATTATGGGCTATTGACCACATCTATTTTCGAAAGTAAATATGAAGGTAGCGACGGTATTGAGCGCAATACACCATTTAACAATGGCTATGTCTTGAATTTACTGGCTGGACGTGAAATTTATATCGGTAAAGCAAAGCGAAACCAGTTATTCTTTGATACACGTATTTCCTTTGCAGGTGGTCGCTATTTTACGCCAGTGGACCTTGAAGCTTCGCAACAAGCAGGTTTTGAAGTCTTACTAGAAGATATAGCATTTAGCGAACAATTTGATGACTACTTTCGATGGGACTTTAAATTCGGGGTTAAGTTTAATAGCAAGACCAAAAAACAATCCCATCAGTTTTATGTCGATCTTCAAAATGTGACCAATAATGAAAATGTATTTGTAAGACGCTATAACAGATTAACCAATAATGTTGATCAAGTTAATCAGATTGGGTTTTTCCCTGACTTCGGATATAGGTTTCAGTTTTAAAATTGATTAATAGTAAAGTTGTGCATTTGTGACTGAAACCATGAGCCTCACCCAGGTGAGGCTCTTTAAAATTAAATCAAAATGAAACTAAAACAACACACCATAAAGCGTCTAAAAGGAAATTATGGAACTTGGTCCCTCATCACCGGTGCAACTTCTGGAATAGGTAAGGAACTAGCACTTAAATTGGGCGAGGCAGGTTTTAATCTGGTCATTACTGGCAGAAGAAAACGTTTATTAGACGCACTAAAAGAACATCTTACTGAGACATACAACATTGATGTGGTCACGATTGCTGGTGATTTATCGTTAGAACATGATGTTATACATTTAATTGAGGAAACTGAACATTTGAACTTAGGTATCGTCATCCTAAATGCGGGGTTTGGAACATCAGGTAAGTTTATCAATTCTAATCTAGACGATGAAATGAACATGCTTAATCTCAATTGCAAAGCCTTATTGATTTTGACACACCATTTTGTCAATGCGTTTAAAAGTCAATCAAAAAAGGGAGCTATTGTCTTTTTAAGCTCCATGGTAGCGTTTCAGGGTGTGCCCAATGCTGCCAATTATGCAGCGACAAAAGCCTATGTACAATCTTTAGGCGAAGCACTTTCGATTGAATTAAAATCTGAGGGTATTGATGTATTATGTGCGGCACCAGGTCCGGTTGAAACTGGATTCTCAGCTCGAGCAGACATGAAGATGTCTAAAGCATTAAAACCTAAAGATATTGCCATACCCATTATAAATGCCATAGGAAAGAAGTCTACTGTATTGCCCGGGTTTTTGACCAAATTTTTGGTTTATAATTTACGAATGACGCCAAGATGGGGTAAAATTCGTATTATGGGAAAAGTGATGCAAGGTTTCACAAAGCACCAAAGAAGCTAAATGATGAAAAAAAGAATTCTAATTATTACAAGTCTCTTTGTAATTTCGATGTTTATATACTCTAAAGTTAAAATGAATCAAGACGACCCAAAAGTATTGGAGCCTTTGCTAGTTGAAATAGAAAATGCTATTCAATACAGAGACCGAAAAAACCTTGAAGTTTCAAAAGTTGATGTCGCCTGGCAGCTCGATCATACTTTAAAAACAATTAATAGAATCACTGAAGCTTTAGAAACATCTAACCCAAATGACTATTCTAGCTCTGTAAATGCAGCACGGGTCATGTCTTTAACTGCCGGTTATATTCCGCGAGGACGTGCACAATCACCCAAAGTGGTCAGACCTCCAGAAGTCATTCTTACAGAAGACATTTATACACAATTGGAAGAAGCCAAAGCAAACATTAATACGCTCAACACATTAGATGAGAACACCAATTTTGAACATCCTTATTTTGGCCAACTTAATAAAGCCCAAGCCATAAGATTTATTGAAGTACACACCAAGCATCATTTAAAGATTGTGAGTGATATTTTAAAGAAATAGATGTTTTTTATCCAGTTGTCACTCCGAGTGATTTTCTGTCATACTGAGCTTGTCGGAGTAGATAGAAAATTGTACTTCGGCTATGCTCAGCAGAGCTATCGAGAAGTCATTATACGTAAGCCTTAACTAGTTCTCGATACATCATGCCTATGGCGTGACACTCGAAGTGACATCTTAAAATTAAAAACCTGTTACTGTATACTGTAAGTTAACTTTTCGGATGCACCAATTTCATCTCTTTAATAAGATGTTTTGCACCTGCATACTTATCAATAATAAAAAGTACATAACGCAAATCGACCATAATATTCCGACATATTTCAGGGTCGTAATAAATGTCACTCATAGTCCCTTCCCAAACACGATCAAAATTTAAGCCCACCAAATTTCCTTGGGCATCAATAGCGGGACTCCCCGAATTTCCTCCTGTAGTGTGGTTAGTGCCCAAAAAGCATATAGGCAATTTCCCATTTTTATCTGCATAAACACCATAGTCCTTGGCATTATACAAATCCCTTAATTTCTGCGGTACATCGAACTCGTAATCCCCAGGCACATATTTTTCGATAACACCATCTAAATAGGTCACCGGATTATAATAAACGGCATCCCTTGGTGCATAACCATTCACCTTGCCATAGGTGACACGTAAGGTACTATTGGCATCGGGAAAATAGCGTTCGCCTGGCATCACTTCCATTAAGGCTTTCATATATGTTGTTTGAAGTGCATTTATTTCGGTATTCAGACGCTGAAATTCGGGCTCATAGTTGGTATAAAATTGCATAATAATAGGCTTAGCATATTGGTAAGCCCTATCAGAATTCAATTTTGCAACGACACTCTCGGAATCGCCTTCTAGAGCTTCTAATGCTTTATCCAAATCCGTAAAACTAGTGCTTTCATAAATAGACACATCAACCTTATCTGGCATAAACAAAGGCATAACAGCTTCAAAAACCCCTTTGTCCACCTCAACATTATAATTTTTATGAATTCCTTTTAAACGATTGATCATTCTCTCACGCTCCTCATTGAAGGCCTCTTCTCCACGACCTACTGACATTTCGAGTTGAGCTAAACGCAGCATCATTTGCATGAGCTCATTGGTCCTTAAAAAGACTTCAATAAATTTTCCTCGTTTTACATTAATGTCTTCAAATTCTTTATAAAGTCTATCGAATTCTGGCAACAGTATGCCATAATCATTTTCCTTGCCTTGCGCTTTTAATGCCTTCGTAAATTCTGCTTCAAATTGACGTTTAATGTCTATGGCTCCACTCTTTTCAATACCTAGATTCTCACCAATCCACTTTTTCCAAGCATTTGCAATTCTGGCTTGCTTAGAGGCATACTGAATTCTAATTTGATCATCCGCTTTCATCTTAGCATCTATGACTTTTAATGCAGCTTCTCTTATAGCGATATTAGAAGGGTTTACTTTTTGTGTGATTTGTTCAACAGCCACAGCAGGGAGGTATTCATTGGTTCGTCCCGGGAAACCAAACACCATCGTAAAATCCCCTTCTTCAATACCATCTAAAGATACAGGTAGAAAGTGCTTAGGTTTATAAGGCACATTGTCTTTACTGTACTTTGCTGGTCTGTTATTCTTATCGGCATAAATTCTGAAAATGGAAAAATCCCCTGTATGTCTTGGCCAGACCCAATTATCAGTATCACTACCAAACTTACCTATACTGCTAGGAGGAGCACCAACCAAACGTACATCTTCAAAACGTTCTGTCACAAACAAAAAATACTGATTGCCCTTATAAAAAGGTCTTATTTTAATCCCTTGCCAAAATTCTTTTTTTACATCTTTTTCAACCCCATTTCTGTTTTTATCTATCTGTGATTGTTTTTCGCGAGGTGTCATAGTATCCGTTACATTGGCCAACATCGCCTCTGAAACATCTTCGATCCTAACTATAAATTCTACAAACAAGCCTTCATTAGGAATCTCCTCTTTTAAAGACATGGCCCAAAAACCATTCTTTAAGTAATCGTTCTCTAAAGATGAATGTGACTGTATTTGACTGAATCCACAATGGTGATTGGTCAACAAAAGCCCCTTTGGAGAAATCACTTCACTTGTACAGCCTCCATTAAAATGACCAATGGCATCCTTAAGGCTAGAATTATTGACGTCGTAAATATCTTTGGCTGTCAGCTTGCTTCCTAAGCTGCGCATTTCATCTTCGTTCAGACCTTCTAAAAGTGAAGGGATCCACATACCACCTTGTTGGGCAGAAACTTGTAATACAATAAAAAAGATGATAATTTTTAAGACTTTCATAGTGTTTAATTTAGAATGGCCATAAAGATAGAAAAGAAAGTAATATCTGGTTAATTACTAGACATATTGAGCCTCTCATTATGAATCCATTTCTTAATAAGAGTTGTATTGGTGGTAATTTCAGCAAAAACATAAATATTAGAGTCAAAGCACAGTGATGTTTCCGCAAGTTCTATAACCACTTTATCATCGCAATAACTTGAGTGTAAAAAGTAAAGCGTTTTATCTTTTATGAGCACATAACCCACATGATTATCCAATCCGACAAAATAAATGCCATCGTTATAAACACTGTTAACTTTATTTTTTAGTTGCTCAAAAGTAAGGTTGGCATATAGCTTAAGCTCCTGTCTAGGCTGTAGAAGCTTGGCTTCATCCAAACCAGCGGCTTGAGCCATTTTATAACGATTGAGGTTAAGTCCTAAATGCTTCAGGGTCGTAGACACAAAATAACCACAGGCGATCTCCCCATGATTTGGAATGTCTGTATGCCCATTAAAATCCCAAGTTGTACCATACCAATGTGGAACAATATCATTTAACAATTTTGAATACAGGTATCTTGATGCCGAGTCTACAGCTTTTGTTGAATTAGTAGCGTATAAATTCAAAAAATAGCGTCTGTCGGTCCTAATTATATCTAGAATTGAGCTGTATTCACCTTTTGGAGTAAAACTGATACCGAGTTTTAAAGAATCCAAGAACGGACCCGCTGGCACATCGTTTTTATGGATATCCCTATTTTCAGTTGTCATCACATCTTTTTTGAATTCGGATTTACAAGCAAAAATTAGAATCAATGCGATAAGGAGTAGTGTTCTTTTCATATACATAAGAACGCTAGAGGGTTATTATAATTGCCTGTAAAAACAAACCCTTTCTATTTCTAGAAAGGGCTCAATTAACTTAAATAATTATGAAGGTTAATCTACTTTAGATTAAGACTTCCTAGATCGTGAAATAAAAATTCTTTGGAATCGGTCATGGACACAAATAGGCCATTGGGAAATCTATTTCCTAGGGCTTGAGTAGTCACTTCGCAACCATCGGTTTCTACAGTTCCAAGATTTATCTCCTTGATAAACTCATTGGTCTTTCGGTCGAACACACAAAAGCTATGCGCTTGTTGATTTGAGACAATTAAAAATCCCGAATCATTAGAGTATTTAGCAATGGCTATACCTTCTATATCTCGCCTAAAGTGATCAGCACCAAAACATGCTAACTCATTATCCCCCTTTTTGGGATCAGCATGATACTTTCTAATACAATGGTCCTCATCAGCGTAATAAATATGCCCTAACTCATTGTCAACTGCTATAGCTTCAATTTCCTTCTTACCACTGAATTCACCAAATTTTCTTACTAAATCCGTTCTAATCCCTAAGCTATCGGAAACCAATTGATATTGATACAAGTAGTTTTTAAAAGGCCCCTGTTTCCTGCTTACGATAATATATATTTTCCTGTCTTCCGCATTTTTATAAAATGCAATACCCATTGGCCTTCGATTAATAATATCAGTCTCATCTTCAAAAACCTTAAAGCCGCCATTATCTAACATTTTCATATCGGGAACGGCATATAATCGTATTTGATTTTTGACCCTTTCCGTAAATGCCATTACATCAACTGTGATGGAATCATTTAACTTAAACCCGTATGAAACATCGACATTATTGGGGTAACCCAAGGCTTTTATTGATTTCTCTTCTATAATCTTTCCGTCCAAATCAAAAGCATAAACACCACCATTAACCTCATCCTTATCCGTACCAAAAACAACGCTCTTTTCAGGGTCTTCTCTGTTAATCCAAATGGCTGGATCATCCGTATCGTGAGGCGTCATTTCTGTAACCGCAGTTGCTTTAATTTCTGGCAGTTGATGACCACAAGAGGTCAAGACAACTGTGATTAAAATGACAACAAAACTGTATTTACTTTCTTTTAAATAAATCATATTTCAATCCAAAAGTTAAACGTCTTCCGTAATACTCCGCTTGCATAGTTCTGCTTCTTACACCTTGGAAATAACGAAGTGGTTGGTCTGTAATGTTATTCAAGTCAGCATATATTCTTAGATTATCATTAATTGCAAAGTTTAAATTAAAATCTAAGAAAAACTGCTCATCGTAGAAACGGTCAGTAAAAGCATCCCCACCAATTTCGTCGACATAAGCATCAGAGTAATTGGCTGATAAACGAATATTGAACTTTTTATCGTTATAGGCTAATGAACCATTAAACATATTTGGTGCAGTCCCTGGTAAACCTAAGCCATCTCTTAATTCTCCAGCTTGATCAGCCACGCCTTCCGTACTTGAATCCAAGTAAGTATAGTTTAAGTAAATGTTGAAGTTTTTAGCGAAGCCGGGTAGAAAGTCTAACTGACGTTGGAATGCTAATTCAAAACCCAACACCTCCGCAGCATCGCCATTTAAAGGTTGAAATACATTGTATCCTGCAGTACCTGGCCCTAAATCATTATTATCCGCAGCGATAGTCTGTGATACATAAATAAAATCTTGAATGTCCTTATAGAACACACCACCTGATATAATACCAACGTTATCAAAATAATACTCTGCCATTAAGTCAAAATTCATTGCAGTTGTTGCCTCTAAACCTGGATTACCTAATTCTATTTCTTCATCTTCATTAATAATGTTTCTAAATGGAACAAGGTCTTGATAATCAGGTCTCGCTAGGGTATTGGTCCAAGCTAATCTTAAGACTGTTTTTCTATTTAAATCATATTTTAAATGAATACTCGGTAAAACATTAGTATATGAGTTATCATCTCTTATAACAGTTGACGATTCAAAATCACTATCTTCGTCAAAGCTGACTTCATTACCTTCTGTGTCTATTGATGTGTTTTCTATTCTAACACCTGCCAAAACTGAAAATTTTTCAGATAGCTTTTGATTGGCCATGACATACCCAGCAAATACATCTTCGGTAATATCAAAATTTTGTGACAAAAATTCTTCTGGAAGTGAAGTAGCATCGAATAATCCTGAATTATTCAAATTTAATCGCCCTAAAAAATTAGGAGAAGCATAATTTCCAGCAACATACTGGCCACCAGCTAAGTAATCGGGATCCGTTTGATTGGTGCGCGGTATGGCATCAAAATCAAAATTCCCAGACAATGGTTCAAACTCAGTAAAGTCATTATCTCTAATTTTACTCTTAAGTCTTGCCCTTAGACCGGCCTTTATAAAGCCATCTCCTTTTCCGAAGAAATCTGACGGCAATTCTACATTAGCAAAAAAGTTGATATCCTCTTCTTCTGTGAATTGGTTTTCTTCGGTTATTTCTCTCAATGAATACCTGTCTAATGCTGCGTCATCTGTATTAGCAGGTACAATTACAGGAAATTCCGAATCTCTAAGGTCAACATCAAATGCTACGGGCTCTCCATCTAAACCTTCTTCCAATTCATAAGAAATATAACGCTCATTTAAACGCTCTTCAGAAGCACTTGCATAAGATGCTAACCAATCAAATTTTACCTTTCCAAGTAAATGCTCACCGCCAAGCGTGTAGTTTTGCATACGCTGATCCTCTAAACGGGTGTTTTGATTTCTGTCATTATCTATACCCCCTTTTGTTTGTCTTCTAATTTCTCCTTGAAAATTTGAACCAACACCATTGGTAATTGTTGTCGGTTCTATAGCTCTATAACGAAGTCTATAGCGATTCTCGCGATCATCTCGCCAGTTATACATTGTTTTTAAATAAATAGCATTGTTCGCATCAAATCTGTAATCAAAATTTGCTGAAAAACTTCTCCTAACACGTTGTACAATATATGTTCTTATGTCGTGCTCACTTACATACGGAGCTACTTCTACATCTTCACCAGAAATTGGGTCTTCGGCTTCGTTAGCCCATTCAAATTCAATATTATCAGAACCAAAATCATTGTCATTGATAGATCCAGCAAACATCCAACCAAATTTTCCGTTCTTACTTCTATCGCCATATAATAATGTTCCGTTAAGTATTCTTTTATCAGTAATAAAATTAACACCTGTACCTGCAGTTGCTGATAATCTAAATCCTTCTGGTGCGCTTCGTGTTATTAAATTTACAGAACCACCTATAGCATCGCCATCCATATCAGGTGTAACTGCTTTATTAACTTCAATTTGTTGAATCATATCAGCTGGAATTAAATCCATCTGTACATTACGGTTATCACCTTCGGCTGATGGGATTCTAGAGCCGTTTAAAGTCACAGAGTTTAATTGTGGAGCTAAACCTCTAATAATTATATTTCTAGCTTCACCTTGATCTACTTGCATGGTAATACCTGGTATGCGCTTAACAGCATCCCCGATATTAGCATCCGGAAATTTACCTACTTGGTCTGCAGAAACTACATTGGTAATATTCTGCTTGTTCTTTTGAGTGTTTAATGCCTTGGCCTGACCACCTATAAAACCTGTGAGTATTACACTGTCTAATGTCTCTGAATGTTGTTCTAAAACGACTTTTACTTCTATTGTTGTATTTTCAATGACATCTACTTCAATATTTTGATCTGCATAACCTAAATATCGAATAGTTAATGTCTGTTTTCCCACAGGTACTTCTAACAATAAAAATCTACCTTCAGAATCAGATACAGTTCCCTTTTTTGAATTAGCAACCGAAATCGTTGCATAAGGCACAAAAATACCTTGCTCGTCTGTAATAACACCTTGAATGTTTCCTTCTTGCGAAGAACCTAAAAATGCAACGAAGAATAATAGTGCTGCAATAATGTAGTTTTTTTTCATCTTTTAGTTGGATTAGTTAATCCATCAAATTAAATGAAATCCTTCTCCGAGTATTTTATGTCATTATTACCATATTATTACAGTTTTATATGTTTTGGACACGATTTAAATTACAATTAACCTTTATGAAACGTTTTATTTATTTTCAGCTTGATTTAACTTCAACTTATAGTATATTTCGGTATGGTTTATAATTCAAAACTTCCTCATGTAGGTACCACGATTTTTACGGTGATGAGCGCCCTAGCAAGAGAGCATAATGCCCTGAACTTATCTCAGGGGTACCCCAACTATCCCAGTTCACAAAAGTTGAACGACTTGGTAAGCAACGCCATGAATAACGGTTATAACCAGTATGCACCCATGGCGGGAAACCTGGATCTGAGATTAGCCATTTCCAATAAATACGAATTATTATACAACCACACTTATCATCCTGAAAAAGAAATCACGGTAACAGCTGGTGCTACCCAAGCCATTTATACCATTATTTCAGCATTTATAAGACCAAGTGATGAAGTCATCATTTTTAAACCTGCCTACGATTGTTATCAGCCAGCAATCGAAGTCAATGGTGGCAAAGCCATACCCATTCAATTATCGGCACCAGACTATAAAATTGACTGGAATGAAGTGTCCTCGAAGGTTTCTAGTGAGACCAAAATGATCATTATTAATTCCCCTCATAATCCGAGTGGGACGATTTGGTCTAAAGAAGATATGTTACAACTTCAAAAATTAACTCATGACACCAATATTATCGTACTCAGTGATGAAGTGTATGAGCATATCGTTTTTGATGAGACGCGACATCAAAGTATTTGCCTGTTTAGTAGCTTAAAGCAACGAAGCTTTATTACGGCGTCTTTTGGTAAAACTTTTCATAATACGGGTTGGAAAATTGGCTATTGTTGCGCTCCTGAACCCTTAATGTCTGAATTCAGAAAAGTGCACCAATTTAATGTTTTCTCTGTCAACCACCCTGCCCAAAAAGGCATAGCAGATTACATGCAGGACCCCAAAACATATCTAAGTCTCAATACATTTTTTCAGCAAAAGCGTGATTTGTTCCTGAATTTAATCTCAGAATCCCGTTTTAAATATAGACCATCACAAGGTACTTATTTCCAAGTGTTGGATTATTCGAACATTACGGATGAGCACGACGTAGATTTTGCCAAGCGATTGACCAAGGATTTTAAGATTGCCTCCATTCCACTGTCTGTTTTTAATGAAGATGGTAAAGATGATAAGGTGTTGCGCTTCTGTTTCGCAAAAACCGACGAGACTTTGATTAAAGCAGCAGAGATTTTGTGTAGAATTTGAGTTACTTTTTGTACTTTTCTGTGTCTCAAGATTGAATTAAAACAAATAGTATGAAATTTTTTATGACAATCTTGTTCGTTGCATTTTCATTATGCTCTTTTGCTCAAAAAGTCGAAAAGGACGGAAGGATTTATGAGGTTAAAAAAGAGCGAATTTTTCTTAATGGTGAGGATGTAACAGACAGGCTAAATGCTGAAAAACGATCTACCATCTTAAAGGAAGCTACAATGGCTTCTGATAAAATGAAGCTCGAAGAAAAAGCAAGAAAAGCGGAAAGAAAAAAGGAAAAGAAGGCCAAAAAGCTTGAAAAAGAAGTAAAAAAGGCCGAAAAAGAGCAAAAAAGAGTCGAGAAAGCCCTACGAAAAGAACAAAAACTTAAAGGCAATTACAAAAAGGCACAGGATAAACTGGCAAAAGCACAGAAGAAGTACGGAAAGCTTAAGAAGAAGGGAAAATTATCTCCCATAGATGAAAGTAAATGGCTCGAAAAAATTGAAAAACTCACAGAAAAAGTAGAAAAAGCAAAACGCAAACTATAACTCATGAGCAAAACCCTAACTGTTGCCATTATACAAACCGAATTAATCTGGGAAAACCCTGAGGCAAATCGAAAAAATATTGAACAAAAGGTGCATACGATAAAAGGTGCCGACCTTATTGTTTTACCCGAAATGTTTACTTCTGGTTTTACGATGAATGCCACTTCGGTTGCCGAAACTATGAATGGTGAAACCATACATTGGTTAAAACAGTTAGCCAAAGAAAAGCAAATGGCAATTACCGGAAGTTTGGTAGTTACCGAAAACAAGCATTATTACAATCGCCTTGTATTTGTAGAGCCCTCCGGACAAGTAACATCTTATGATAAAAGGCATACATTTACACTGGCTGGCGAACACAAGGTCTATAAGGCAGGTGAAAAAAAGGTGGTTTTTGATTACAAGGGCTGGAAAATCTGCCCTTTAATTTGTTACGACTTGCGTTTCCCTGTATGGGCTAGAAATAGTGAAGACTATGATCTTTTAATCTATGTGGCCAATTGGCCAAAAATAAGGATAAGTGCATGGGATAACTTACTTAAAGCCCGTGCCATTGAAAACATGAGTTATTGTATAGGCGTTAATCGTGTAGGCTTAGATGGCAATAATTATGAATATACAGGACATTCGGCAGCCTATGATGTTCTAGGGAATAGAATCGATACTATTCCAGAGAACAGGGAAGCTATTGACATCGTCACTCTAGAAAAAGACCACATTAATAGATATAGGGAAAAACTTGGTTTTTTAAAGGATCGCGACAGCTTTAATCTAGAAGTGTAAACTCAATAACTTGATCAAAACTCGCCCGTACCTCAGGAACTTGATCCTTGGGAGCATAACTCACGCGCTCAGGTTGAATTCCCAATAAATAATTGCCCGTATCGTACTTTCGGTTACCATTAGTGTCATAAATGACCCGAAGGAAATATTGTTTAGGAGTCAAATCCGTAAAATCAACAATGGGAGACTCCTCCGTATAATGCTCATACAAAACATCACCCTTATCATCGACTAACTGTACAATTAATGGAAACTTAGCATTAATCAAGTTGACGCGAATATTTCCATATTCAGATTTGTTCTTCGTTCTGAAAGTATAGTTTAAGGTATCTTTGTTTGTCCCTTCGTAAAAGTCGGTGAATGCTCCAGGAAGCATTTTAAAAAAGTACTTCTGGCCTTCCTCTTTTTCTACAGGAAATTTATACCTGTTAAATATAGTATCATACTCTACCTTATAACTTATTGCTAGAGAATCTCCGTTTATCAATTTTATTTTTGAGGTATCAATCTTTGTAAATGGTATATTACCTTCAATTGTAAAATCCGTTTCAGGACTTAATGTCCCTCTTGTAATTAATTTTATTTCTAAAGAATCTGCATCTAATTTTCTAAAGCGATGTTTAAAGGTATCTACATATTTTTCATTGCTAACAATAAAAAACGTCGTATCAACCTCAAATTTTGGTTTATACCAATAGTATAAGGTATCCTTTTCTGTATCCTTAGTTATTCGTGTCGCATAACCTTCTGGCACATCTCCTAGTACTTTTATTCTCATAGCCTCATAGCTCCCTTCATAAGGAAACATAATCCTTGAGGCTCCATCTTGTTTTGGTTTAATTGCTTTAAAATTCACATCTTCCTTAAAGAGCGTCAATTTATATTCTGCGCTTGTCGGAACAGAAATATGATTCTCATAAAATGCGATTTTATCATCTTTTTGATTAAACTGATAGTTTGAATTCTTATCCTTGAGGGCAATAAGCTTATAGGTCCCTGCTTTGATATTATCGATACTGAAGGTTGTCACACTATCGAGCGTATTGGTAATATATCTAGGCTTTTGTTTATATACAATAGAATCTGTATATGTCGAATCTACCTCGTATAGCATAACCGAAATAAATGTATCAGGCTCCTTGAGCAAAGCATCTTCTACATATCCTTTTACAGATAAAGAATCAATAGCATCACCCGTAGAGAACACGTAGCGATAATAGGGATAGGGATTACCTTCATTATTATCTACGATGCTCTCACCAAAATTAAAAGCATAGGTTGTATTGTCTTTTAGTGTATCTTTTATTTTTATGGAAATATACTTGCTTGCGGCACCCATAGGCACAATTAAAGGATCCGTATCCATGGGTGGCGAAATAATTAGTTGTTTCCTTAAATCGTTTATTTTGACATATTCATCAAAATAAATTCTGATTTCCCCGCCTTTAAAATTAGTTGAAAAATTCTGAGGATCTTCGTCTATAATCACAGGGGGATCTTCATCTTTTTCACCCCCTTGAGGTGAACCACGATTGGCACAACTGGCCAAAATTAAAGCCAGAAAAACAACTTTCAAAAATCTCAATACAACTAATGGCATTAACTCAAAACAATTTTGCACAAAGAAACAATTTTAAAATTTACAAACGAAAAAATCAATCGGCAATTGCCATAGTTGCAAGACTTAACTTAATATTATCAATCTTCAACAATTCTTTGGCACAAGCTTCAACTGTAGCACCAGTCGTAATAATGTCATCGACTAAAAGAATATGTTTTCCTTGAAGCGCTGTATCTTCCGAAATGGCAAATACAGCACCATCGTCATTCCATCGCGATAATCTCCCCTTAAATACTTTAGTTTTTGTAGGTTTCGTTTTAATAAGCACCCCATCATTATACTCGGTATGCAGTGCTTTGGCAATTTCTTTTCCAAATTTCGCTACTTGGTTGTATCCACGTTTTCGTAACTTGGTTTTGTACAAAGGTACCGGGACGACCACATCAACATCATTATAAGTATTTACAGCGCATAACTCAGCCGCTAACCATTTACCCAAAAAACTACTAATATGCTCATGCCTTCTATATTTTAAGTTGTGTAGTAATTGCTGAACGATCCCTTTCTTTGAAAAATGCAACAGCGCTGTCGCATTTTCGAGTTTTACACGTCCGTAAAGGATCTTTTCAACGGTTTTAGAACGATCAAAGTGAAAGTGAGTTACGGGTAATTGATGCCTACAGGATAAACATACCACTAACTCATTATCTGTCAAAACATTATTACACGCTTCACAGACTTTTGGAAAGAATAAGTTTAACAAATTTTTTACCACTTAATCGAATAAAATAAAAATGCACTTCAATATACTCTAATTTCGTGTCAACTAAGTAAATTAATGATGATAGTTAACCCTCAATTATTTAACTACAGATTAATTATAAGTTCTTTATTGGTCGTTTTAACAGTTTTGGGAATTTATAGTTTTACAAACTACAAATCCATTAAATCCTACGAAGAATTCCTAAAACAAGAAAAGATTTTGATAGAAAAAGAGCTATCAGAAATGTTAACAAGTTATGATGAACTGAGCCAAGATTATGATCTTATGTCTTCGCAGCTCCAAGAAGCAAAATTAGAAACTAAAACGGCTTTAGATTCTTTAAGATTATTAAAAAGTGACTTATCAATAATCACCCGATTTAAAAGCCAACTTTTGGTATTAAAGACTAAGGGCAAGGTGCTTTTGGCTACCATAGACTCTCTTAATTCTGCTAATCTAAAATTACAGAAAGAGAAGCGCTATGCCATGAATACTATAGAACAAAAGACTTTGGCCATAAATGCCTTAGAAGAGGCTAATGACGCTTTAAACAAAACTATAGATGAAGCTGCCATTTTAAAAGCCAATGGAATAGCGGTAGAAACGTTTAAGATCAATAACTCAAAAAAGAGATCCACACTTAGGGCAAGACGTGTTAATGCCATGGATGTCTGTATCCATCTTACGGAAAATCCTTTGACGGAAAAAGGCAAAAAAGAAATTTACATCCAAATTGTGAGTCCTGACAATAATATTATTGCGGATAAAGGAGAGGTGTTTTTTGACAATTCTTCATTGATTTACAGCAAGAAAGAAATCATTAATTTTGACAATAAAGATTTAAATATTTGTTCTACGGTGGCTACTTACAAAGAAGATCGGCCACTAAAAAAAGGAGTCTATTTCGTAAATGTCTTCCACGAGAACAGAAAATTAGGAAGCACTAGCATTCAACTAAAATAAATTCATTTTATAAATTTTGTGAAACCGCTCTATTAATTTGAGCGGTTTTTTATTTTTGCAGCATGGCAAACGAGGACAAATTCAAAAAAGTAATCGCTCATGCAAAAGAGTATGGTTACGTATTTCAAAGTAGTGAAATCTATGACGGTTTAAGTGCCGTTTATGACTACGCACAAAACGGAGCTGAGTTAAAGAAAAACATTAGAGACTATTGGTGGAAAGCAATGGTACAAATGCACGATAATATTGTAGGTATCGATGCGGCCATTTTTATGCATCCAACAACGTGGAAAGCCTCAGGTCACGTCGATGCTTTTAATGACCCTTTGATTGATAATAAGGACTCTAAAAAGCGCTATAGAGCTGATGTTTTGGTAGAAGATTTTAGAGAAAAAATTCAGCAGAAAATAAATAAGGATATTGCAAAAGCAAAGAAGCGTTTTGGCGATGCTTTTGACGAAAGTGAATTTAGGTCTACCAACGGCAATGTCTTACGTCGTCAAAAACAAATCGATGAGATTACGGCCGAACTAACCAGAGTGCAGGAAGACAATGATCTCGCAGGTTTTAGGCAACTTATATTGGATTTAGAAATTGCATGCCCAGTTTCTGGAAGTAAAAACTGGACTGAGGTTAAACAGTTTAATCTTATGTTCGGCACACAGTTGGGGGCATCGGCAGATAGCTCTACAACGGTGTATTTAAGACCAGAAACGGCTCAAGGTATTTTTGTCAATTTCCTCAACGTACAAAAGACAGGTCGTATGAAGATTCCGTTTGGTATCGCCCAAACTGGTAAAGCCTTTAGGAACGAAATTGTTGCCAGACAATTCATTTTTAGAATGCGTGAGTTTGAACAGATGGAAATGCAGTTCTTCATTAAACCAGGTACACAAAAGGAATGGTTTGACTATTGGAAAGAGACCCGTTTAAAATGGCACAAGTCTTTAGGTATGGGAGATGACAACTATCGCTTTCATGATCACGAAAAGTTGGCCCATTACGCAGATGCCGCGACAGATATTGAGTTTAACTTTCCTTTTGGATTTAAGGAATTAGAAGGCATCCACTCACGGACTGATTTCGATTTGAGCCAGCACGAAGAATACTCTGGCAAAAAATTACAATATTTCGATCATGAAGAAAACGCCAGTTATACCCCTTATGTATTAGAAACTTCTATTGGTTTAGACCGTATGTTTTTGGCGGTATTCTCTAATTCTTTAGTCGAAGAAACTTTAGAAGACGGAACCAAACGCGATGTTCTAAAATTACCCGCCGTACTAGCCCCGACAAAGGCAGCAATTCTTCCTTTAGTGAGAAAAGATGAAGCCTTAACAACTATGGCTAAGGACATTGTGGAAGAGCTTAAATGGGAATTTAATGTGGCCTACGATGAAAAAGATGCTGTCGGTAGGCGTTATAGACGACAAGATGCTGCTGGAACGCCATTTTGTATTACGGTTGATGGTGAAAGTATTGAAAACAATACCGTAACCATACGTCACAGGGATACCATGGAGCAAAAACGTGTAAAGATTGAAGCACTGAGAGACCTCATTAAACAGGAAGTCGATGTCAAGCATTGGTTGATGCGTATGTGATAATACAAAGCAATTGAATATCAAAAAAAGCCTGAGTTGTCATCACTCAGGCTTTTTTTTAATTACTTCAAAATCTATAACCAATATAAAAATCAAACTTAATAAGAGCATCAACGTCCGCATTACCTAACAAATTTCTCCCTGCTCCAAATTTAGCTTCAAACACAAAGCCAGTGGTATTAATCCATTTTTTTCCTACCGAAAGTCCGATGGAAATATCAAATACATCTTCATTATTAGCGTCACCGAATAAGGAATCTTCCAAATCAAAATCACTAGAAAAGAACGATGTAAACCCCTCTACAAAAAAGCCTTTAGCGCCATAGTCTTCCTTAGTCTGAAAATACATGCGATAATATGGCGTTAAAGAGTAATTTTCAAACCAATCGTTACTAGAATCAAAATTTGCCAGTACGTAGGCCCCAACACCTTGATTGGAATCTATAATATACTCATAACCTCCTTCAAAAATAGGGCCTGCTAGTAGTTTTATCACTCCTAGACGTACCTCATGCTTAGTATCAAAAACCTTATCCTTTTCATCTTCTGTGCGGTCTTGTGCGCTAATAGATGCTGTTGCTAAAATGGCCAAAAGTGTAAGGCCTATTGTTTTCATTTTCATAGTTTGTTTCATTAATTGGTATACCTATCAGATACAAAAACTAGAAAATGGTTGCGTAAGAAAGCTCTTAATTTTAGAAATACGCCTTTAACTGAATGGTCCCTGTATGGATGACTTGTGAGGTCTCTGTCTTTCTTCCAAAATAATTGAGGTTAAGGTCCAAGAACTTGGTCAATTTTTTTTGCGCTAATAAGCTCCATGTAAAGTTTTGGCCTGGCTGCAAACCCTCTAACATTTGATAGGCCACAGGTGTGTTAGGGTCGCCTTCAAAGCTGTTTTGAAAAACATTAAATTCACCGGTCAAGGCAATTTTTGCCGCTTTATTATAGGTAAAGGACAAGCCATAATTTTGCTGTGCCAAAGATTCCAAGCTACCAATGGTATTGTTCTTAGAAGTGTATTGGTAAAACACATCGAACTGCGCATTCTCACTAAACAGATAGGATAATTTTGGCTGAAAGCGTTCCTCTTCAATATTAAAATTTCTAGTCGCAAAGTTTTCACTTATACTCTCATCGGTTCCAAAACTAGCCAAGGCATTGATAAGCCAATTTTTGGCAAACTTATGGTTAAAGTTCAATTGATGATTGGTCAGCACATTTTCTTGAAAACCAATGGACAATAAACTGCGGCTTGTATTGGTTAAAAACGTATAAGACGTCGTGTAGCGCTGTTTTCCTCTGTTATAGAATAACACATTTCGCACACTATTATTTAAGGCCAATTGGTTGTCTTCATCACCTTCGAAAGGGTTGAGATTAAAATTGTTACCCTCGCGTCGTACTTTTCTATCAATTAAATATGAGGTCTGGTTGTAAAAGTGTGAGAAGAACTTTTTGGTCTTATTCTTGGATTTGCTCCACTGAATTGGATTAATCGTTAGCGTTTGGCTCAATCGGTTTTGATGGGTTCTCACAAACACCTGATTGGGCAATAAGACTCTGATATAATTGCCTTGATCCGCAAACTGAGCAATCTCAAATTCGTTAAGTTCCTGTATCCCGTTCTCATTGTAATCGATCCAAGTGTAGGTACCTTGGCCCGCTTCCACCTCCACATAAGTAAAATCTTGTTGTGGTAGAGTTCCCGAATTGGTCTCAAAACTAGTATTCCATAGAATGAGATTGTTGAATAATTTCTGGTTGTAGTTTAATCGGCTGTTCAAACTTTGCTCATCTTCGGAGGTATTGTCCTCTGCCTTTAAGTCCCTAAAATTGACAAACAACTGTAGATTCGTGTTTTTATTTTGAATCAATCGCGATTTCAAGTAATAGGTATTAGAGGCATTGACACGTTCTACCAGATTGTTTCGCAGACTATCATTAAAACGTCTTATATAACCTATTTCAGTATAGACCTTAGTACTATCTCCTATACCTACGAAGGCCTCATAAGCTGTGAATTTTTGGCTTAATGGCGTCAATGAGTCTGTTGCAATAACAGTTTGTTCGTTGTCTTCAACAGCAAACTTTGCGCCTATCCATTTGTTATTTTTAGCAAAAACAGCGCGATTAAACGATCTTAAAAAAGTGGAACGATTTACAGTGCTTTCACTATTTAAAAAACTAGTATTCGAGAAGATATTCACATTACCCAGTTGCAAATTGGCTGAGGCGTTATGTCGACTCCCATTAAAATTACTGGCGTAATCCAAATACTCAAAACTATATGAAGCCGTTCCTTTTTTGGCATGGGATAGTTGCAATCCTGAGGTCAGCAACAGTTGATTGCCAATAATATTATTCCCTTGGTCATCCCTATTATCCTCTAAATTCCAATCACGAATAAATTCCGCTCTATATAAGCGCTGAATGGTTCTAAAATTCTCTTGAATGAAATCCGTATCAATTAAAGCAGATAAATTCCAAAGGCTATCGGTTTTTATCAACTTTTGGTTGACACTTAATTTTCCTGCAAAACCATCATTATCGTCATCATCGATACTCGAGAATAGGTTAAGATCGTTTTTACTTCCAGCAAGCTCAAAAAACACATTGGTCTTATCTCCAGGCTGATAGCGCCCATTTAAAACCGCAATTTGCAAACGCTCTGGTGCCACTAATTGTGAAATGGGGGCGTAGTCGCCCTGAGGGACTCCACCAACTGGAGGAACGTATTCAAAAATATTACTTACCGCATCGTCATTAATAAGTACATAATTGCCTTGATTAGCACCTACTAATGTAAAACTAACACTGAACAATTCGTCATCCGGATTTTGGGAAAACACAAACACTTCCTCATCGTCGATGATTTCTTTTCGGTAAAGAATCCTGTTTTCCGAGAATGACTCTTCTGTTGCGGAAGAGGCCACCATGAGACGCGTATCATCGCCAGCATCTGCTAAAACCTGTGTTTGCTCTGCTGATAAATTTTGTTGTAGTGGTTGGTTTTTAGCATCACTTTCGGAATACACGGAAACATTTAAACTCAGCTTTTCCGTCTTAAATGATCCACCACCAAAGACCGTAAAACGCGAATAGTTACGCTCACTAAACTGGTAATCCACGGTAATACGCATTTCTGAAGTAATCGGATACGTCGAATTAAAAATAATCTCACCTGCATTGTAGTCAATAATGTAATCCCTATTCTCACCACGCTCTAAAGGAATCCCATTAACGTACACCGTTTCACTCCCAGAAACGACAAGCACAAACAATTCATTATTGGGGCCTCTTAATTTATATGGTCCTTGATTACCCTCTTGTGCGGTAAACTGCGTTGTGGTAAATTGACCTCGTACCAAGGCACCAGAGGCAAACACCGTCGTTTTTTCACTAAGGTTGGCATTGACTAATAAGCCCTGGACACGCTTTGAAAAATTGGCAAAGTAACTATTGGTATTTATCAAATCGATGTCTCCTGCCCGAATGTTCCAATTATCGCTAAATAGCTCGATAAACACTTGATCAAATTCATCTAAACGCTGCGAGTAACCGCTTTCTTGCAAAGGAATATTGGCATCTTGTATCGATGCTCTTAATGATACTTTGTCGCTTAACTTTCCAGAAATCTGCAAATCCAATTCACTGTTTAAAACAGAATTCTGATTATTCCCAATAGTCACCCCTCTAGAGATACTACCAGAAGTAGTTAAACCTTCAAAAGGTGTAAATGCATTTCGCTTTTTGGTGTTTTGGAGTTTGTATAAAGCTTGGGCTCCAGAGGAGCGATCAACAATCACCTTATCATCTAATTGTTGGTACACCTTAGTTAAGAAGTCTGGATATCGTAAGTACTCTATTTGTATGGTATCTATAGGAATAGGTTGCTTAAACTTTAAAAGGGCTTTAGCATAGTCTATGGAGTATAATGTCGAATCCAGTACCTGCCCTTCTTTAGTTTTCACTAAAAATTTTGAAGAATTAATACTGACCGAATCAATCTGAATGGAATCCTTTACCGCAAAACGCTTTTTTCTATAATTACTAGTTTTCTCTTGAGCATAACCCCAAAAAGAAATACATAATAGGAATAGAAATAGCGCTTTTTTCATCTGCAGATCCTTATTTTTTTAAATCGGTCAGATGGAACATCTTTAAAATTTTCTACGATTAGATTTAAAATTAGTAATTGATGTTTCATGTAGAATAATAACTACTTAAAACTTGAAATATTTTATTGTTAAAATAGGCTCAAATTAATAGTGTAAAAGTAGCTTATTATTTAATTTAGACCCTTAATTGGCCTTTGGCAAAAATAATTCAACCGATTTAAATTATGAACATCGCATCCTATAACGTCAATGGTATTAGAGCCGCCATAAATAAGGGCTTCATGGAATGGTTAAAAGCCTCAAATCCAGATGTTATCTGCTTACAAGAAATCAAAGCTCTAAAGGAGCAGCTCGATTTACAGCTATTTGCGGATGCGGGCTACGAATACAATTATTGGTTTAGCGCTCAGAAAAAAGGCTATAGTGGTGTCGCTGTCTTGTGTAAAAGTGAGCCCAAACATATTGAATTTGGCACCGGTATAGCATCCATGGATTTTGAAGGTAGAAATCTTAGGGTAGATTATGATGACGTTTCCATTATGAGCATGTATTTACCTTCAGGCACCAACGATGCCAGATTAGCTCATAAATTTGAGTATATGGATCTTATCCATGCCTATTTGAATAATCTTCGTAAAGAAAAACCAAACCTCGTGGTCTGTGGAGATTATAACATTTGCCACGAACCTATCGATATCCACAATCCTAAAATGAAAGGCGTTTCTGGGTATTTGCCCGAAGAACGCGAATGGCTCGGCCACTTTATCGATAGTGGCTTCATCGATAGTTTTAGATACTTACATCCCGAAAAACAGGAATTCTCATGGTGGAGCTATCGCGCCAATGCCAGAGCAAATAATAAGGGTTGGAGATTGGATTATGCTATGGTTAGCGAACCTTTACAAGAAAACATTAAACGCAGCGTTATACTAACCGAGGCCGTGCATAGTGACCATTGCCCCATTTTATTAGAACTCGATATTTAATATTATAGTCCCATATTTAAATTGTCCCCTCGAGGGGTGTAAAAATGACCTAAAAACTTTAAAAATGATTAAAAAAAATTTATTAATAGCCGTTGCTTTATTTACACTAACGTCATGTGTATCCAAAAAAATCTATACCGATCTTGAAGATAAATATGCTAATCTTAAAAAGGAGAATAGGCAATTGACCGACGATCTTGAATCGCTTACGGCCGATAAAACCAAATTAACTAATGACCTCAACAGTCTACAATCAGCCTACGACGATGCGGTAAAAGAAAGAGATCAATTGCGTTCGGACTATGCTGCTGCCAAAACCAATCTCAATAATTTAAAAGCCTCATACGACGCTCTAGAAAAAAACAGTTCTGCTGAAATTGCAAAAAATTCTAAAAAGAACAGGGAGCTTTTGGCAAAGCTCGAAGCTAAGGAACAAGCCCTTGCTGCCGAAAGCGAACGTCTGGAAAACCTTAAGAAAGAGTTAGACAATCGTTCTAAACGCGTTGCCGAACTCGAAAGTGTTATCGCTGCAAAAGATGCCAATATGCGTACCCTTAAGGATGCCATCTCAAAAGCTTTAACGAATTTTGAAGGGAAAGGACTAACTGTTGAACAAAGGGACGGAAAAGTATATGTATCTATGGAAAACAAACTCTTATTCAAATCTGGAAGCTGGTCTGTAGGCACAGAAGGCCGTAAAGCCGTTCAGCAATTAGGTAATGTATTAGCAGAAAATCCTGATGTCGCTATTTTGATCGAAGGGCATACGGATAATGTTCCATATAAAGGCAGCTCACAGTTAAATGGCAATTGGGATTTATCCACCAAACGTGCCACCGCCATTGTCAACATCTTAAGAGAAAATGCCTCCATAAACCCTGAGAATCTAACTGCTGCTGGACGTGGTGAATATGCCCCAGTGGCTACCAATGACACCGCTGCTGGCAAAGCAAAAAATAGACGAATCGAAGTGATTTTGACACCAAAACTCGATGAGATTTCGAAATTATTGAATGATATATAATTGTCATTCCTGCGTAGGCAGGAATCTCATTATGAAACTATAGTTTAATTTAAAAGATTCCTGCTTTCGTAGGAAATGTTATGAAATACACCACACTACCCAACACCGATATAAAAGTTAGTAAAATTTGTCTTGGCACCATGACCTGGGGCAACCAAAACACACAAGACGAAGGTTTTGCTCAAATGGATATGGCTTTAGATAAAGGGGTTAACTTTTTTGATGTGGCCGAACTCTACCCTGTACCGGCCACAGCTGCTACTTACGCAGATACCGAACGTATTATTGGGAATTGGTTTACTAAAACTGGGAATAGAGACAAGGTTGTTTTGGCAACTAAAATCGCGGGACCTGGTGATTATACGGCTCATATCAGAACTACAGGATTTAGCAAACATGCCTTAAACGAAGCCGTCGATAATAGCTTAAAACGTTTACAAACCGATTATATTGACCTGTACCAGTTGCACTGGCCTGAACGTCAAACGCAGTTATTCGGCATGCGAGATTATGTTCATAATCCTAGCGATCCTTGGGAAGATAACTTTAATGAAATTCTTCATCATCTAGACGAGATTATTAAATCGGGTAAAATAAGACATATTGGTATTTCTAATGAAGGGGCTTGGGGTACAATGCGCTATTTGGAGGAAGCTAAATACAACAATTTACCTCGAATGATCACCATACAAAATGCTTATTCACTATTGTGTAGACCTTTTGAGGGGGCACTGGCTGAAATTGCACATCGGGAGAATATTGGGCTCTTGGCTTATTCACCTATGGCTTTTGGGGTTTTATCTGGAAAGTACATTAAAGGGACGGCCGCCGATAATGCACGTTTAAAATTGTTTCCACGATTTGCGCGTTATAGTGGAGAACAAGCCACTGAAGCCACTAAACGCTATTTAAAGATTGCTGAAGATCACGGTATGACTTTGGCCCAAATGGCATTGGCTTTTGTGAATGAAAGACCATTCTTAACTAGTAATATTATAGGAGCTACCAATTTAGAACAGCTTGGAGAAAATATTGATAGTATACATATTTCGCTTTCCAAAGAAGTAATGGACGCTATAAACACAGTTCATGCTGAGATTCCTAATCCGGCGCCTTAATATTTGTAGTAATAAAACAAAAAGCCCAATTGAATCCCGATAGTTATCGGGACAATTGGGCTTTTTTCTAATAGATATTATTTGATTTCGTTACCATCTTTATCAAAAAAATGATATTCAAGATAAGTGTAAGCATCTCTAGGTAAGACTTTTACCCATTTTTTATGTTCAAAGAACCACTTTGTACGAATCGATGGATACCCTTTGGTGAGAAAGGCCGCTATAAAAGGATGTGCGTTCAACGTTATCTTTTTATAGTCTTTTTTAAGAAGTCGCTCTAAATCTTGTTTTATGCGCTGTACCACTTTAATTGGTGCTTCTATTTCATCACCTCCTGCAAGATTAGGGTTCTCTTCTTTGGTTTTAATATTGCGCTCTGGCCTAACGCGTTGTCTGGTAATTTGCACTAAACCAAACTTACTCGGCGGCAATATTTTGTGCTTTGCTTTGTCGTCTTTCATCTCATCGCGGAGATGATTGTAAAGTTTTTTACGGTTTTCTGCTCTTCCCATATCGATAAAATCGATAACGATGATACCGCCCATATCGCGCAAGCGCAATTGTCTGGCAATTTCAGTGGCAGAGATAAGGTTAACTTCTAAAGCCGTATCTTCTTGGCTTTTTTCTTTATTAGAACGGTTACCGCTATTAACATCTATAACATGCATAGCTTCGGTATGCTCTATAACCAGATAAGCGCCTCTAGCCATGGAAACAGTTTTCCCGAACGATGTTTTTATTTGGCGTTCAATACCAAATTTTTCAAAAATCGGAATTCCGTTTTTGTAATACTTTACAATAGACTCTTTTTTTGGTGCAATTTGCTGCACATAATCTTTTACTTGTATGTACAATTCTTCGTCATCTACCACGATACCAGAGAATGAATCGTTAAAAATATCCCTTAAAATCGAGGACGCTTTATTCATTTCTCCCAGTACTTTTGTCGGGTGATGGGCTTTGTACAACTTTTTACACATTGCTGTCCATCTTGCCAGCAAGTTCTGTAAATCATTATCGAGCTCGGCAACTTTTTTGCCTTCTGCTACAGTACGAATAATTACCCCAAATCCCTTGGGCGTGATACTTTTTACGAGTCTTTTTAATCGGTCTTTCTCTTCTTGTGTTTCGATTTTTTGTGAAATTGAAATACGGTTAGAGAATGGCACCAAGACAATGTATCTACCAGCAATAGACAATTCTGAACTAATGCGTGGCCCCTTCGTGGAAATGGGTTCTTTTACGACTTGTACTAAAATCGATTGATTGGATTTTAAGGCATTGGCAACCGCGCCATGCTTATCTAAATCCTTTTCAAATGGAAAGTCTTTGAGTCTATAATCTCTTAATTTCCCTGTGCTTACACGTTTAATGAATTTTAAAAGTGAAGGGAGTTTTGGTCCAAGATCATGATAGTGTAAAAAACCATCTTTTTCGTAACCTACATTAACAAATGCGGCATTTAGACCAGGAATAACTTTACGTATTTTGGCAATAAATATATCACCGACCGCAAAGTTGTTGTCCTCTTCATCTTTGTGTAATTCAATAAGTTTTCCATCTTTTAATAAGGCAAAATCAACAATATCTGAACTCGATCTTACGATTAATTCCTTGTTCATAATGTTAATTTATATCTTGACAACAAACGTCAAGATGGATTTTACTAAATTATTTGACACAGGATTCCGATAGTTTATCGGATGATCCAACAAATTATGATGTACTCTATTATATACATCTAATTTTATATCAAAGAACGCTTTTTAAAACTGAAAAAAGTAGTCTTAAAACTACTTTTCCCCAGCTTATTTCTTTTTGTGACGATTAGCGCGTCTACGTTTTTTACGCTTATGCGTCGCTACCTTGTGTCTTTTTCTTTTTTTACCACTTGGCATAATTAATAATGCTTTTTTTAATTAATATTTTTTTAAAGTCTTAGTTAACTTCAACATTAGATTTTACACCTTCTAAAAACACTTTAGCTGGTTTAAAAGCTGGTATGTTGTGAGCTGGAATTTTAATCGTCGTATTTTTAGAAATGTTACGACCTGTTTTTTCAGCTCTGGTTTTAATAATGAAACTTCCGAAACCTCTTAAATATACATTATCACCACTCTCAAGAGATGATTTTACTTCTTCCATAAAGGTTTCTACTGTAGCTTGAACGTCACCTTTCTCCATACCTAACTTATCAGATATCTTAGCTACTAAATCGGCTTTTGTCATTGTTATTAGTTTTAGGGTTACTATAAATTCTAAGGGATGCAAATATAGGTAATTTAATTTCAATATTTCAAGCGTAATTAATTAAAATTTAACGCAATAAAGAATTAATTTTGTGCTAGCATTGAAAAAGTGAATGAATTTTAAGAACGAACTAATTGACTGGTATTCAGTAAATAAGAGAAGTTTACCTTGGAGAAATACCAGAAATCCATATCATATTTGGCTGTCCGAAATCATTTTACAGCAAACTCAAGTTAAACAAGGGTTGCCTTATTATGAATCTTTTGTTAAGGCTTACCCAACCATTTTTGACCTTGCAAATGCCTCAGAACAAGAGGTTTTAAAGCTCTGGCAAGGACTTGGTTACTATTCGAGAGCGCGAAATTTGCATAGCACGGCTAAACATATAGCTTTTGAACTCAAGGGTGTTTTTCCCGATAACTATAAAGATCTCATTAAATTAAAAGGTATTGGTGATTATACGGCAAGCGCTATTGCTTCCATAGCGTTCAATGAGGTTGCCGCAGTAGTTGATGGCAACGTCTATCGCGTACTAGCGCGTTATTTTGGAATCGATACACCGATAAATTCAACGGCCGGAATTAAAGCTTTCAAAACGCTTGCAACTTCGCTTATAGACAGAGAACGACCTGCAGTTTTTAATCAGGCCATTATGGAATTTGGAGCAACACATTGTAAACCCAAGAACCCCTATTGTATGGTTTGTCCGTTGAACGATAGTTGCACAGCCCTACAAAAGAACTTAATAGACCAGCTTCCTGTTAAATTGAAGAAAACCAAAGTCACTACTAAATATTTTAATTTTTTGGTATGCGTTGATAAACATAAAAACACCATAATCGAGAAGCGTATCGGCAAAGGTATTTGGCAAAATCTTTTCCAGTTCCCATTAATAGAGTCCAATAGAAGCTTATCCTCAGAGGAATTTCATTATTTGGATATTCAAAATAGTATTTTAAAGGATATTGCCTTTGAACATTCACTTTATAACCAAGACGATATCGTTCATAAATTGTCCCACCAACATCTTCATACAAAATTTTGGATTATAGAGACCGATGAGCTCCCTAAAGAAGCTATTTCAATTCATCGATTAAAGTCTTATCCTACTCCCGTTCTTATAGGCGACTTTATTAATACCTTTAATTTTAACAAGCTCTAGAACTCACAATTTTTTATTAATTTTAAAGATAGGATTTCAAAATAACTACCTTTGTAGGCTAAATCAATTTTATTATGTCAGGAACGTTAAATAAAGTCATGTTAATCGGGCATTTGGGAGATGAAGTAAAAATGCACTATTTCGATGATAGAAATTGCGTAGGTAGATTTCCGTTGGCGACTAATGAAACCTACACCAACAAGACGACTAATGAGCGTGTTTCTAATACAGAATGGCATAATATCGTTGTAAGAAATAAAGCCGCAGAAATTTGTGAAAAGTACCTTAGCAAAGGAGACAAAGTCTATATAGAGGGGCGTATTAAAACCAGAAAGTGGACAGATGATAAGGGTATGGAACGTTACTCAACTGAGATACAGTGTACCGACTTTACATTCTTGACCAACAAGAACGAACAGCAGCAAGGGCAGCCTTCTACAACCTATCAGCCTGCTCAACCGCAACAACCTACTCAAAATCCTGTTGTACCTGAAGCTGATGACGACGACGACTTACCATTCTAATTTAATATATTCATATCTTGGATCCTGAACCCTCGGTTTTATTTTCAAATATATTAGTTTCCAATACTTCATTTATTACGAGTGTCGTATTGCTATTTATACTACTGGTCTGTTCAGCATTGATTTCTGGAGCTGAAGTTGCACTCTTTTCATTGACAAAATCTAACATCGACGAAGGTATTGAGAATAAATCCTCAGCCATGCAAATTATTGCATCGTTACTTGAGCGGCCTAAAAAAATATTAGCGACCATTTTGGTGGCTAACAATTTTATCAATATCGCCATAGTACTGTTATTTGCCTATATAGGCGAAACGCTTTTTAGTGATATCACCAATACGATAGTACGGTTTTTATTAGAAGTGGTTTCTGCCACATTTTTGATTTTACTTTTCGGGGAGATTATACCAAAGATTTACGCCAGTAGAAACAGTGTAAAGTTTTCGTCGTTTATGGCCAGACCATTGAAAATATTAGATGTTGTGTTTTCTCCGATTAGTCTCCCAATGCGTTATGGGACGCTAAAAATCGAAGACCGGTTTGGAAAGCAGCGATCCAATCTCAGTGTTGATCAGTTGTCACAGGCCTTAGAATTAACAGACGATAACGATACGACCCAAGAAGAACAAAAACTACTTCAAGGGATTGTTTCTTTTGGCAATACGGATACAAAACAAGTGATGCGACCACGTATGGATTTATTCGCGCTCAATATAGAGACCCCATTTGAAGCTATTTTAGAAGAAATCGTTGACAAAGGATACTCGAGGATTCCTGTTTATGAAGAAAGCATTGATACCATTAAAGGGATACTTTACGTCAAAGATCTACTACCGCATTTAAACAAGCAAACATTCGATTGGACACGTCTTTTGCGAGAACCCTTCTTTGTACCAGAAAATAAAAAGTTAGATGACCTCATGGTGGAATTTCAAACTAAGAAAGTTCACCTTGCTGTCGTCGTTGATGAATATGGTGGCACTTCGGGGCTTGTCTCACTTGAAGATGTCATTGAAGAAATTGTAGGCGACATCAGTGATGAATATGATGATGATGATCTCATTTACACCAAACTCGATGATTATAACTATAGTTTTGAAGGCAAAACACCCCTAAAAGATGTCTATAAAATTATAGGCATAGAAGATGAAACCGAGGATTTTGAAAACCGTAAAGGTGAAGCCGAAACACTCGCTGGTTTTGTTTTGGAAATTTCTGGTGGTTTTCCAAGGGTAGGAAGTAAAATAAATTTCAAAAATTACGTTTTTACTATTGAAGCTCTTGAGCGCAAGCGTATAAAACAGATCAAGCTTACTTTATTGAATACAAATCTATGAAGCGCCTAATCGCACCTATATTGAGTCTCTTCTTATTAGGTTGTGGAGATGATCCACTACCTAAGCCCAAGGGCTATTTAAGATTAGAATATCCAAAGGCTATTTACAAAAAAACTGTAGTTCCACTTCCATTTACTTTTGAGAAGAACACCTTATCAGCGCCTATCCCGAACGTAAAAACATCGGGTAAAACTAAAGGAGTCGACGTAAAATACCCATCTCTCAAAGCTACGATATATCTTACCTACAAGGAAGTTAGAGATAATAACTTGGATAGTCTACTTCGCGATGCGCAAAACCTTACTCAAAAACACACGATTAAAGCCGATGAGATCTCTTATAACCCTTACGAAAACCATGAGCATAAGGTATATGGTATGTTCTACGAAATAGGAGGTGACGCGGCCTCTCAATCCCAGTTTTATGTCACAGACAGTATTAACCATTTTTTGAGTGGATCTTTGTATTTCTATGCAAAGCCCAATTACGACTCTATATACCCAGCTTCAGAATATCTAAAAAAAGACATTAAACGTCTTATGGAATCGGTACGTTGGGAAGAGTAATTTTCTTAACGAGATAAGACATAAAAAAAAGCAGCCATCAGGCTGCTTTTTTGTCCTATTTAAATACTTCTAATGTACTAGAAGTTGTATCTTAAACTTACGTTATAAGTTCTACCATCAGTATTAAAGAATCCGAATCTGTCTGTATTACTTAATACCACTTCATCGAAAGCATTAAATACGTTTCCTCTCAATACTAATGAGTCATTATTTCCTAACTTATAGGTATAGGTTAAACCAAAATCAGTTAAGATGTAAGCATCAAGTTTACCAACGTCCTTAGTTTGAATATCTGCAAAAAATTCGTGCTGATAAATATTATCAAAATAGTTGAAGCCACCATCTACAGATAAGCCTTCTATAATATTTGCACTTGCCGATAAACCTGCAGTAGTTTGCGCAATTCCCGGAACTCTTACACCATCTCTGTTTTCCGCGGTACTTGAGGTAATTAAATCACCTGTATCCTCATTGAATATGTCAGAGGTACTAGATCCTTCAAACTTCCAACTACCTGCTGATAAATATCCATTTATTCGCAACCAGGTTACTGGACGAAATATGAAATCTAATTCTGCACCAATATGTTTTTGGTTAATACCTCTTTCAAAGAAGCTAACTTCTACTTCTTGACCATCAATAATTTCTATTCCGCCACCTCCGACAAGAACTCTATTTTCCCATGTTGTATGATAAAAGTTAGCTGAAGCTGTAAAGTTATCTCCTATCTTAAATTGGTACCCCGCTTCAAAACCAGTAATATCCTCGTTATCCACTTCTGGGCTTACAAGATCATTGCTACGTCTAATTTGTTCAAAGACATTATCTAAAAAGGGTTGTCTCGAGTAATACCCTGCATTAAAGAAGAATTTATTAGCATCGTCCAAGGTGTAAGCTACACCACCCTTTAAGTTAAATCCAATCTTGTTTAACTTATCGGATTCACCGCGATCTGCATCAGAATAAGAAACGTGTCTTCCTTCTCTTACATACGATTGATTAGACACTGCTCCTTGAATAAAGGTAGAGAATTTATCTGTTGAATATTCCAATTGCGTAAATACCCCTTGGTAAGTAATAGTTTCTGAATAGTCGTAATCGATACGGTCTTCTTCATCGGCAAAATTAAATAATGCTGCCCAAGGATCCGCTTCAAAAGTCTCAGTATAAGTCACACCATCTTCTTCCCAGCCTTGTAAACCATATAAGTCAACAATTTGTCTAAAGTGATCCCCTACGTAATATCTTAAATCCGTACCTACATTAAATGATAAGTTTTCGCTTAATTCGGTATTAAAGTTCGATACGATTCCATACCAGGCATGGTTATTCATAGACGCTCTTCGAATGTAACCAGGACCATCATCACCGCCCATAGAAACACCTATGGCCTCATTGGCTTGCTCTATAGCAAAGTAATCAACTTGTCCATCATCAGTTCTTATACGTCCCTCACCTCTAGGGCCCGTTCCACCACCACGTCCAAACGAGGCATATAATACGGTAGAAAGGCTAGATTTATCGCTTATGGTCCAGTCCCAGTTTAAGTTGATAACTGGCTTGTGGTAAAAATTACGTCTTTCAGAATCTATTTCTGATGTATACTGACCATTAACCGCACTTTCAGTGAATCCCCAGTGCTGGTTGAATTTTGGATCGCGATCTATAGTCGATTCACTTTGTGACCAACGTTGACCGTGATATTGAGGAGCACCTGTGATTAAGAAGTTAAAGGCGTGATTGTCATTCGGTTTATAACCTACAGCAAAGAAGTAGTTTTGCCCTTGACCAAATGTACCACGTGCCCAGCTTCTGTGCGCTTGCCAGTGGTCTACCAAGAATGAGAAGGCCCATCCTTTGTCATTAACTCCAGTATTATATTCGGCAGTTGTTTTAAAATAACTGTCGTTACCAGAAAGAAAACGTACAGAGCCACCTTGTTGCTTTTCAGCGGCCTTCATAACGATGTTCACAGTACCACCAACGGATGAGATTGCTAATTTTGAAGCACCCAAACCACGCTGTACCTGCATAGCATTTGCTATGTCAGATACACCTTGCCAGTTAGACCAGAATACTCTACCGTCTTCCTGAGCGTTAATAGGCTGTCCGTTTAATAATACTGCAGTGTTGGTGTCATCAAAACCTCTAACAAATAGAGCACTGTCACCAAAACCACCACCACCTGGCGATACGAAAACAGAAGGTGTGCTTTTAAGGATTTCCGTAACCTCAACGTTACCGACACCTTTTAATTGAATTTCATCTTTTCTAATAGTAGACACAGCGACAGGTGTTTTTCTGTCTTCAGCAAGGTCAATTACCCCAGACCCAATAACAACAACCTCATCAAGGCTATCAGGACTTAAAGTAATGTTTCCAAGGTTGGCGTCACCATTAAATGCAATTGTCATAGGCTTAAAACCTACATATGAAATTACAATCTCACCAGAAGTGGAATTTGTAGTAATAGTGAAATTACCGTCAAAATCGGCAGTAACACCATTAGATGTTCCCTTCTCTAAGACGTTAGCACCGGGTAAGGGTGAACTCGTCTCCGCATCTACTACCGTACCAGTAATAGTCGCTTGAGCAAAAGCTACTGTAGTGAATAGCATCATTACAGCTGCTAATAAAAATTGATTAAATTTTTTCATATAAAATTTAAGTTAATTGGTTTCTGTTGTTGGCGCAAAATTACGTATCAAATTGGTTATAACATTATCAAAATGTTAAGAAATTTAACAATGCCAAGTTAATTATACTTTTAGCAATTTTTATGCACGCATAATTTACTTTTCAGAAAATTTTTAACAATTCTTAGTGATTTTCTCTATAAAAATCTATTAAATTTTGAGTAGAAGCGTCGTGATTTGAGGAATTTGAGTCAGAATTCAGCTCGTTGAGAATAGATTTTGCAAGTTGTTTGCCTAATTCTACACCAAATTGATCGTAACTATAGATATTCCATACTATACCTTGAACAAATATTTTATGTTCGTACATAGCAATAAGTTTTCCTAAACTTTCTGGAGTTAACTTCTTAATTAAAATGGAGGTTGTTGGTTTATTACCTTCAAATATCTTAAAAGGAAGTAATTTGTCTTTGTCTTCTTCCGATAGGGACTGATGCTTTAATTCTGATAATACTTCAGCTTCTGTTTTACCGTTCATTAAAGCTTCGGTTTGTGCAAAGTAATTGGACATTAACTTATCATGATGCGTTCGGTCGCCGTGAAGTGGCTCTATAAAGCCTATGAAATCTGCTGGAATTAATTTAGTCCCCTGGTGAATTAATTGAAAAAACGCATGTTGGGAATTCGTTCCTGGCTCTCCCCAAATGATTGTTCCTGTTTGATAATTTATGACTTTTCCTGTTCTGTCTACATACTTCCCATTGCTTTCCATAATACCTTGCTGCAAATATGTCGCGAACTGATTTAAATATTGTGTATAGGGTATAATAGCCTCACTTTCGGCATTAAAGAAGTTGTTGTACCATACAGTTAATAAGGCCGAAATTACAGGGATATTCTCCTTAAAATCCGTATGTTTAAAATGCTCATCCATTTTATGAGCGCCCCATAGTAAACTTTCGAAGTTTTCATAGCCTACGGACAAACTAATGGATAAGCCCACAGCGCTCCATAATGAAAAACGACCACCGACCCAATCCTTCATTGGAAAAATATTAGCTTCATCAATACCAAAGGCTTTAACACTCTCAATATTTGTTGAAACCGCTACAAAATGTTTTGAGATGGCTTCTTGTGGTAGCGACTCTAAAAACCAAGCCCTTATTGAATTCGCATTTGACAAGGTTTCTTGGGTTGTAAAGGTTTTAGAAACGATGACAAAAAGTGTCGTCTCCGGATTTAAGTCCTTGATGATTTCATTATAATGATCCCCATCAACATTACTAACAAAATGTGTATTTAAATGATTTTTGTAGTACTGAAGTGCATCCACGACCATGGCCGGTCCGAGATCGGAACCTCCTATTCCAATATTTACAATATCGGTAATGGCTTTACCGGTAGAACCTTTATGATTTCCAGTAACTATAGCCTCGGTAAATTCTTTAATCTTTTGCTTAACTTGAAAAACCTCTGGTATAACGTTGTTTCCATCTACAACAACTTCAGCAGTTTCTGAAGCTCTCAGTGCCGTATGCAACACTGCTCTTCCCTCAGTGGCATTTATGATATCCCCACCAAAATATTTTGAAATCGCATCCTTTAAATCGACTTCATTTGCTAATTCAAAAAGTAGGTTTAAGGTGTCGCCAGTGATTCTATTTTTTGAAAAATCTACATAAAAATCATCCCATTTCACCGTTAAGTCTTTGGCTCTATTAGGCTTCGCCTCGAAAAGATCTTTTAGGTGTACACCTTTTATGCTTTCAAAATGCGATTGTAACTTTTTCCAAGATGTTGTTGTCGTCGGATTAATAGATTTAAGTGCCATTATTGTATATCTGAAATAGGGTCTGCGGTTATCGTATTTTCTGTTTCCTTTGGCTCTGTTTCTAAAAAGAAAATATTATCCAGCCTTTGTTTAACAGGTTTAATGTATTCTAAATATTTTATTTTCAGACTATCTGATATGGGCTCTGCTTCTGGAAGTTTTTGCTTGAATGGATCAACTTGTCTTCCGTTTTTCCAAAATCGATAGCATACATGTGGGCCTGCCGTATTTCCGGTCATGCCAACCCAACCAATAATATCTCCTTGTTTAACAAACTGTCCCTTTTTTACATTTTGGGCTTTCATATGCAAATATTGCGTGGTGTAAGTCGCATTGTGTCTTATTTTGACATATTTACCATTTCCGCCGCGCCTTGTAGATTCGATAACGGTTCCGTTCGCGGTTGCCATAATGGGAGTGCCAACAGGAGCCGCAAAATCAGTTCCTTTGTGTGGCCTTATTTTGTTACCATAGTAAGCAATGCGTCTTTTAAGGTTATAGCGCGAGGATAATCTACCAAACTTCACAGGCATTTTTAAGAAAGCACGGCGCAAATTTTTTGCCTTTTCATTAAAATAATCCTTAACACCCTTTATAGCATCCGTTTCAAATTGAAAGGCATAAAGCGAGTCCCCATTATGTTCAAAATAGGCGGCTTTAACATCATGAACACCGGCATAAATCGTATCATTTATGTACTTATCCGTATAAATTACTTTAAATCGGTCTCCTGGCATAAGCCGTCTAAAATCTATAGTCCAAGCATATATATCATCTGCCATTTTATAGGCTAAAACTTGACTTAAGCCCTTATTTTCTAAAGTTTCGGAGATATTGTTTTCTATAATTCCTGTCGCCGTTTTTTCAACGTAGGTTATAGGTTTTGTCTTAGTGTAAGCTTGAATAGAATCCTTAAAATCAATTACGACATAATCTTCTAGGTTTTGCTGATAAATAAAAGTTATAGGTTTTTGAATACTATCATTGGTATTATCTTTAGAATACAATAAGGTATAAGGCTTACCTACCTGAAGTTTTGTTGCTATATCAAAGGTATCCTTTGCTTTTTCGGCAATTTGAAAGATTTTTGGATAACCGATATTATGGCGCTCTAGAATGATTCCAAAAGTATCCCCTTTCTTAATGGTATCTCGTTTGAATTCGTACTGACTTTGGTCAAAACCAAATTCTATAACTTTTTTTTCTTCTACCTTCTCTGCGATGTCCTTTTTAACCTCAACTACTGGACGGTCTTCTTTACATGCAAAAAACAATACCATAAAAACGGTAAAGGCTAATAATCGTCTTATGTGCATCAACGGTGCTAATTATATGTTATTTCCCCAATTTTCTAATTCCTCTTCCGTCCATAAATCCGGAAAGAATATGCGTCTTTGATATTTTGGATGCATATACTTTTTCCAATCACTTCCTCCTGTAGCCTCGCCATCCCCAATACCGCTTTCTATATAATGCTTTGCAGCATTATAATGTGCCATGACCCAAGTGACATTAACCGTATAGTCAAAATGGCGCATGGCTTTTACCAAATCCTGATCTTCCTGATCTTTCTTTGGCAATTCTTTAAAACGCGTCCAAAGATTTTTGGTATTATAAGCTTCCATAAATCTTAAAAACTCGTCTTTATAACGCGCTTCAAAATTAACTAAAAGCGTGGATTTTTTTCCTGTTTTATGATCTTTTCCTGCGGCTTGCCAATACAAGTGCTCAAAAGCATGTGTATATGGCGTATTTCTATCGATGTTTTTTCTAAATCTGTAATCAATAAGATTTATTAATTCAGTAGATGCAAATTCTATAAATCTATATTGCGCACTTTGAAAACCGCTTGCCGGAGTCAAGGTGTACCTAAACTTCATATATTGCTCTACTTCCATTCCCTCTCGCATAATATTAAAGGATGTCGTAAGCATATCAAAATAACGGCTAATCCGCATAATTTTACTTTCAAAAAAGATGACGTCTAAGTTGTCCTTTTCGGCAACTTGGGAAATTTCCCAAAGGATCATCTTAAAAATAAGTTCATTTATTTGATGATAGGCTATAAATACCATTTCATCAGGAAGTGTAGTGCGTTGAATCTGAAGATTTAACAAGGCGTCCGTTTGTATATAGTCCCAATACGTAATCGGCTTGCTGTAAAGCAAGCCGTATAGGTGGTCGTCTGTATCTTGGTCTATTTGAGTATACTTCTCTTGAAGCGCTTTTATAATATCATCGTAATTTGATTGGTCTGGCATAAATTAATTATCAAATATTATGGGAAAGTAATGCTTTAAACCTTTAAATTGAACTAAATCAGCACGCAATGACCCTACTGCTAAATCTGCTTTTATCTTTAATGGAATTTTATTTTTGTCGGCACTCACCCATAATGTTAGACTCTCTTCTTCCTTAAAAACTCGACCGGCCATTACATAAGGTCTAAATTTTAGCGATTTTACCCGAACTCTAGAACCGTTGATATCGACTTTTATAGTTTCTTTTCCTAAGTATTTGAGTTTAAATCCATAGTTTTCTTCATCAAAAAACATATTGGTCATTATTTCATCCCCTATTTCTAAAGATGATGTATCAATACTATTTCTGAGATAATAGTACATGGAGACCATATCCTGGACATCTTTCTCAGTAGCTATGGTCTTAATTTTTTTGTGCTTTTTGTTATTAACAGTGGCCTTTTGTTCTTTGTGATCAAACTCTATCTCTATATCTTTAGTATGACCTCCTTCGTCAATCTTTCTAATAAACTTATAGGGTGCACCCGTTTTTATATCGAAATAACTTTCATAGCGATCCCTGACTTTGAAAAAGAGGTTTACGGCTCCTGTAGTTTTTCCTTTACCTACGACATGAAAAACAGGCTTTCCCTTTAATTTTTTTTCTTCAACTTTTAGCGTGGCTTCACCAGCTTTAAACCAGCCACTATAACTCATTCTAAATTTAAACCACTCACCAGATTGAAAGGCCGCATCCTTTTGAACATTGGAAGCTTCAAGTCCAACGAAGAAAATTAATATGGTAAATAAATATTTCATAGGCTACAGGTTGTAAATTTAATTAATGTAACGTAATATTCATGTTACTATTCTCTTAAATACAATTACTGTTCCAAATCTATTAAAACCCTGAAACACAAGCAAAAACCTCTGTTCTAATCTAAAATTTATCGATTATTGCTCATATTTTTAGTATTTATCAACATTAAAGTAGCGCCAACCAAGACATTGACAACGTTTATTTATGTTTTGTATTGCGAATTTAGAGCTGATTATATTAGCGCGTTTAGTCCCTAAGTTCTAAACGCGCTTAAAATTTATAAAGTGCCTCGTTTTGCTTGCTCACGCTCTATAGATTCGAATAAGGCTTTGAAATTACCTGCTCCAAAACCTTGAGCTCCCATACGCTGAATGATCTCGAAGAATAATGTTGGTCGATCTTCAACAGGTTTCGTGAAAATTTGAAGCAAATAACCTTCCTCATCCGCATCTACCAAAATAGACAACTTCTGAAGCTCTGCAATATCTTCTTTCATCATGTCCATATGAACACCCAGTCGATCGGGAATCATATCGTAATAGGCTTGTGGCGGAGGTGGTAAAAACTCAACCCCACGGGCTTTTAATTGCGACACCGTTTTAATAATATCATCGGTTGCAACGGCTATGTGCTGAACACCTGAACCTTCATAAAAATCTAAATACTCTTCTATCTGTGACTTTTTAGCGGCTTTTGCGGGTTCATTAATTGGAAACTTAATACGCCCGTTGCCATTACTCATCACTTTACTCATCAAAGCCGAATATTCCGTATGAATTTGTTTGTCATCAAAGGATAAGAAATTTACAAATCCCATAACATCTTCATACCATTTCACCCATGTGTTCATTTGTCCCCAACCTACATTGCCTACCATATGGTCTATATACTTTAGACCAACAGATTCCGGATTATAATCACTTTTCCATTCTACAAATCCAGGCATAAAGACCCCATTGTAGTTTTTACGCTCTACAAACATATGAACAGTTTCCCCATACGTGTAGATACCTGCTCTCACAACCTCACCAAATTCATCTTTTTCCACAACAGGTTCCATGTAGGATTTTGCACCACGCTTTGTAGTTTCTTCGTAAGACTTACGTGCGTCATCGACCCATAAGGCAATCACTTTAACTCCATCACCATGTTTCACAATGTGATTGTTTATTGGTGATTGACTATTGAGTGGCGTTGTGAGGACCAAGCGTATCTTATCTTGTTTTAAAACATAACTCACATGATCTTTAGATCCTGTTTCCAAACCTTTATAAGCATAGGATTGGAAGCCAAACGCCGTTTTATAAAAATGTGCAGACTGTTTGGCATTACCGACATAAAACTCTACATAATCGGTTCCTAAAAGAGGCAGGAAATCTTGTGCCCCTTCAAATATTTTCTCTAAACCGTAATTAACGGACTTTACTTCTTTAGCCATTGTTTCTTTTTTTATCATTCCTGCTTTCGCAGGAATCTAAATTTGTGTTTTTAATTTGTCATCACTGGATTCCTGCTTTGCGCCACCGCTTTTCAGCCTTCGTAGCATACTACTTCGGCGAAGTAGGCAAAGCTTTAGGCGGCACGCGGTCGCAGGAATGACCATCTATTCTAACCAAGATTTATAATACGCTTCATCAGCAATTTTTAAAGCCTCTTCGGTGACTTTTAATGGTTTAAACGTATCGACCATCACGGCGAGTTCATCCGTTTTTACCTTACCGATACTGCGCTCCATAGCTCCAGGGTGTGGCCCATGTGGAATACCTGCAGGGTGCAAGGATATATGGCCAGCGTCAATATCATTTCTGCTCATAAAATCCCCATCTACATAATACAAGACCTCATCACTATCAATATTACTGTGGTTATAGGGCGCTGGAACTGCTAAAGGGTGATAATCATATAGCCTAGGCACAAAACTACATACGACGAATGCATCGGTTTCAAATGTCTGATGTACCGGTGGCGGTTGATGTACACGACCTGTTATAGGTTCAAAATCATGGATCGAAAACGCATAGGGATAATTGTAACCGTCATAACCAACCACATCGAAAGGATGAGAAGCATATACCATTTCTATGATCTCATCTTGTTTTTTGATTTTTATTAAAAAATCACCCGATTCATTATACGTTTCTAATTCTTGAGGTTGTCGTAAATCGCGTTCGCAAAACGGTGAATGCTCTAAAAGCTGTCCAAACCAATTGCGATAACGCTTAGGAGTATATATTGGCCTATACGACTCTACAATAAACAAGCGATTATCCTCTGTGTCAAAGTCTATTTTATAAATAATACCTCTTGGTACTAAAAGATAATCTCCATATTTGAAATCTAGATTCCCGAGATGTGTTCTCAGTTTTCCAGAACCCTTATGGATAAAAATCAATTCATCAGCATCAGTATTTTTATAAAAATAATTTGCTGTCGATTGTTTTGGAGCAGCCAGTATAATGTTACAATCGCTATTGGTCAAAACCACCTTTCTGCTGTCTAGATAATCATTTTCAGGCGTGACTTTAAACCCGTGAAAACGATAAGACTGCATATTATTGGCTTTTGCTACTTTGGGAGCAATGCTATACTGTTTATTTATGGCTTTTACCTGGGTTGGGCGCTGCTCGTGATAGCTGTTGGTTGACATACCGTCAAACCCGATGGTTCCAAACAATTGCTCGTAATAAAAACCCCCATTTGGTTTTTTGAATTGTGTATGGCGTTTTGGTGGAATCTTTCCTAATTTATGATAAAATGGCATTTTTTTATGGTTTAAAAGTTGATAAAACGACACAACGGCATGGCAAAAAGCCTATGCTGTTTAAAGGTACAAAAAATGCAAAATTATTCTGGATTCCTTTTGATAAGGAAGTGCAAATGAAGTTTAATATCTGACCAGAATGGTTTCATATCTCTACAAATATCTAAAATTTCCGTAAAATTATGAAACAAGCGCTTATTAATTAATTAGGTGATCAAAACCAGAACCCTAGATTAAAAAACCAATACGCATTTCCAGTATCTGGTGAGTAGGTATATTTGGCTTCCAGGGGACCAAGAAAAGTTTCTAGGGAATACCCTAGGGCATAACCGCTAAAATCTGGTGATGAAAACCATTCTCCAGTTTCAAAAATACCATCTGCTATATTGGCGTAATTAGCCGCTAAAAGAATGTGGTGCTTCTTAAATATTTCATAATCTAGCGTAAAGGTTGCTTTAACAAAACTATCTCCAGAAAGCTCTAAATAGTCGTAACCATAAAACGAGTAAAAGTTATTGATAAAATTATTGGCATAGCCTCCTAAACCAAATCCCAAAGCCGTAGTAGAGTTATCCCCAATCTTAAAACCACCGCTGGTTTCGGTTTTGAGGGCAACATTATCCGAAAAACTAAATGCATATCCTATATCAGCCTTTGCAATTGAGAATTGATCAAAGTCAGCATTGAAATCGGAGGCATTGAGATATAAATGGAAGTCTCCATTAAAATAAAAACCAGATTTAGGAAAATATGGATTATCATAATCGTCAAAAATCAAATTTCCGAATAGGCTAAAATAATCTGTATTATCGAAGGTAAACTCATCTTCTTGACCATCATCTATAATGGTCTCAGACGTTATTTTAAGCCGTTTATGCTCGGCTCCTACTCTTAGCGCAAAGTCTCTTCTAAAAATGGTTTGTAAGTAAATCTGATTTGTAAAATCCGTAAGTTCTACATCAATTTTATTTAATCCGCTTAGCAAAGGAGAATCTTCGTCAAGCGCCAATAAGGGATTCACATTTTTATTAAATTGATTAAAACGTGATTTTACACCTATACTTAAGTAGAATCCTTTGTCTATGAAATAGTCAAAATTGTATCTGGAATTATCCCCCAAAATAACATCTAATGATGCTATATCGTTATTGAACAATAACCTTTTCTTGGTAATATTTGCCAATGCAGCACTTTTATATAAACCATCATAGTGCACCCCAAGTTTTAAAAACGTTGAGGCTTCTGACTCTCTAATGTCCCCTATTAAATCATATTCTGCGCGCTCTTCATCAGGTTCTAACCGGTATCTAAATGCCTCAAAATTATTAGTAGCAATTAGGTTATTAACGCCTTCTTTAAAATCCTTGTAGCTGATTTTTTCGTCATTTTTGAATTTGAGCTTTCCTAAAAGATAAGACCTTGTGTATCTCTCGTTACCACTAATATTTATGGCATTTATTTTTATGCTATCCAAAACATGAAGCTCAGGTCGATTTAAAGGGGTAATTTGTTGACTTTTTACATTCAACAATTGCGATATGTTTGCCCTAGCTGCAGCTTCTCCATTTGCGATGATATCTCTTCCTTCATCAAAAGAAATAACAGAAAAATCCGTAATATCTGGTTTAATGTAAATATCGGTTAGTGGGACTTTACTCTTCATGGCATTGATCGTCCTAAAATTATTGATTTGAACTAAGATCTCTGGGGCCGACTTTAAAGATTCTCTGTCCTTAAGAGCGTCTTGCACATCGACACCAATAATGACATCCATCCCTTTAGCTCTGAGTTCTTCAACTGGAAAATTATTGGTGACTCCGCCGTCGAGTAAAATGGTATCATTAATCGTTACTGGTCGAAACAAAGAGGGTAAAGCGCCACTAGCGGTAACAGCTTCTGCTAGACTTCCCTTATCCATTACGATAGATTCACCTGTTTCTATATTGGTGGCAATGCAGAAAAAAGGAATTGGTAATTTATCAAAACTTCTAATATCACTTACTGGCAGCATTAACTGGTAGAGTAAATTATATACGTTTTGCCCACGCGATAATCCTGAAGGCAAATTGATTTTAAAGTTATCAAAAGGAAGGCTCACGGCATATTTTTCAGCATTTTTACGCTCGTAAAACGGTTTTGATGACCTTGGAAATTCATCATTAATCAGTTCATCAAAATCGATGGTATTGAATATATCCTCCAACTGCTGACCTGAATAGCCAGTCGCATATAACGAGCCGATAATGGCCCCCATACTAGTCCCTGCTACGTAATCTATCTTCAAGCCTAAACTATCTATCACTTTTAAGGCCCCAATATGAGCAAAGCCTTTTGCACCTCCACCACTAAGAACTAGACCCACTTTAGGTTCCTTTTTCTTTTGGGCGTGTACTCCATAGGTATTAACCACTAAAAAAGATAAGAGGAAAATTAGGGCTAAATAATTCCACTTTAAATCATATGTTCGGGACAAGTTCAATTTATTCTTTATGATAATAATTATATACTTTATTGGCTCTTGAGACTCCAACTACCGCCTCGAGCTCGTCTAATTTGGCATTGGCAATGCGCTTAACGGTCTTAAATTGCTTCATTAAGTCAACGATTGTTTGCTCACCTACCCCTGGTATATTTTCCAGTTCGGTCGTTAAAGCGCTTTTACTCCTGCGATTTCTATGGTGTTCGATACCAAATCGATGGGCTTCATTACGCAGCTGCTGAATAATTTTTAAGGTTTCACTTTTTTTATTTAAATATAATGGAATTGGATCATCCGGATAGAATAATTCTTCTAAACGTTTAGCAATTCCGATAATTGCAATTTTTTGTCTCAACCCTAAAATATCAAGGCTCTTTAGTGCCGACGATAATTGCCCTTTACCACCATCTATAATTATGAGCTGAGGTAAGGGCTGGTCTTCCTCCAATAAGCGCTTATAGCGCCTGTGCACGACCTCTTCCATAGAGGCAAAATCATCTGGACCCTCAACGGTTTTTATATTAAAATGGCGATAATCCTTCTTACTTGGCTTTCCATTTTTAAAAACCACGCAAGCTGCTACAGGATTCGTTCCTTGTATATTTGAGTTGTCAAAGCATTCTATGTGTCTTGGTTCTTCGGACAGACGCAAATCTGCTTTCATCTGCGCCATGATGCGATTGGCATGTCGATCTGGATCTACAATTTTAATCTGTTTGAGTTTGTCCATACGATAGTACATGGCATTGCGCTTAGACAAATCAACAATACTTTTTTTATCGCCAAGTTTCGGAATACTCACCTTAATACTTTCTCCCAGGTCCACCTTAAACGGGACATAAATTTCCTTGGAATTAGAATTGAAACGTTGTCGTATTTCGGTTATGGCGATTTCCAATAGTTCTTTATCGGTTTCTTGTAACTTCTTTTTTAGTTCTAGCGTATGAGATCTAATAATGGACCCATAACTCAATTGCAAGAAATTAATATAAGCATAGGTCTCATCACTAACAATGGAGAACACATCAACATTGCTGATCTTTGGATTAACGATAGTTGATTTAGCCTGGTAGTTCTCTAAAATTTCGAGCTTTTCCTTTATTTTTTGAGCGTCTTCGAAGTGCATGGCTTCAGCATAATGCTTCATTTGAGCTCTAAACTGTTGTAAAGAGTCCTTAAAATTTCCTTTTAGAATTTCTCGAATAGCTTTTATATTACTATGATAGGCGTCCTCCGTTTCTCGACCTTCACAAGCCCCATTACAATTCCCTAAATGAAATTCTAAACACACCTTATACTTTCCCGCTTCTATTTTAGCCTCAGACAAATCATAATTACAGGTACGCAAATGATATAAACCCTTGATTAAATCTAAAAGCGTTCTTACCGTTTTCATACTGGTATAAGGCCCAAAATATTCCGAACCGTCCTTAATAACACGTCGTGTGGAAAACACTCTTGGGAAACGCTCTTTTTTAATGCAAATCCAAGGATAGGATTTATCGTCCTTAAGCATAACATTATACTTAGGTTGATACTTTTTTATAAGATTGTTTTCTAGCAAGAGCGCATCATTTTCCGTAGCGACGACTATGTGCTTCACCGACGCTATATTTCTCACTAGAACTCTGGTTTTTCCATAGTCGTGATGCTTTGTAAAATAACTACTTACGCGCTTCTTTATATCCTTGGCCTTACCCACATAGATTAAGGTATTGTCAGCATCATAATACTGATAGACTCCTGGTTGCTGCGGTAAGGTTTTTATTTGTATTTCTAACGAGGTTTCTGACATTAAATCAAAGGTAAATAAAAGTTATAAGTTATACGGGTCTTAAGTTATGAGTCTATTAAGTTTGATGAACTCTAAATACTTTTTAACTTTAGACTTTTTAAGTATTATTATGAATATCGTTATACTCTCCCGAAATGAAAATCTATATTCTACAAAACGTCTTGTCGAAGAAGGTGAAAACAGAGGGCATGACATGGAGGTCATTGACCCCCTTAAGTGTGATATTATCATTGAAAGAGAGAAACCGACCATATACTATAAAGATCGGTACCTAGATTATGTAGATGCTATTGTTCCTAGAGTTGGGGCATCGGTGACTTTTTTTGGTTGTGCTGTGGTGAGGCAGTTCGAAATGATGAACATTTTTACAACGGTAACCTCTGATGCTATTATACGAAGCAGGGATAAGCTGAGAAGTTTTCAACGTTTATCTAAAGCTGGAATTGGCATGCCTAAAACTGTATTCACTAATTACTCTAGAGATGTTGAAGAGGTCTTGAACCACGTTGGTGGCCCACCAGTCATCATAAAATTACTCGAAGGCACTCAGGGGTTAGGTGTTGTGTTAGCAGAATCTAAAAATGCCGCAGAGTCCGTTTTGGAAGCTTTTAATGGCTTACAAGCTCGAGCCCTTGTGCAAGAATATATTGCCGAAGCCAAAGGTGCCGATTTAAGAGCCCTTATTGTCGATGGCCAAGTCGTTGGAGCAATGAAGCGCCAAGGCCGAGAAGGAGAGTTTCGTTCTAATTTACATCGCGGCGGGAGTGCCAATTTAATTAGGCTTACTGAAGATGAATTAAAGTTGGCGATAAAAGCGGCACGTGCTTTAAAGTTACCTGTATGTGGCGTGGATATGTTGCAATCGAGTCGAGGACCGTTGATTATGGAAGTTAATTCTACTCCTGGTTTAGAAGGTATTGAAAGGGCTACACAAAAGAATATAGCAAGAGCAATTGTTACCTTCATAGAACGCAATAGAAGATGAATTAGATTAAAAAAATGAGATTCCCGCTTTCGCGGGAAATGTATATGAGCGAAAAAGAAGTATTACATATTTTAGGAGAAAAAGTAGCCTTGGGTAAAAGTGCGAAAGTAAGTTTTAATGTGGCCAAATTACATACCCAAAATACTATTGACGTCCCTGTAATTATTGAGCGTTCTAAAAAACCTGGTCCAACAGTATTAATAACTGCTGGAATACATGGGGATGAAGTTAATGGTGTCGAAATCGTAAGACAGATTATAGCAAAAGGCATTAACAAACCAAAAAAAGGAACCATTATCTGTATTCCTGTGATTAATGTTTTTGGATTCATTCACATGGACAGGGAGTTTCCCGATGGCAGGGACCTCAACCGTGTTTTTCCCGGAGGACAAAATGGTTCATTGGCAAGTAGGGTAGCCCACAAGCTCATGACAGAAATTGTGCCTCATGCCGACTTAATTTTAGATTTTCATACTGGTGGAGCCGACCGGTTCAATGCTGCTCAAATACGTATCGTCAAAAACGAAATTGTGTTAGATGAATTAGCTCAAATCTTTGGTGCACCTTTTGTGTATTACGCTAAGAACTTAAACAAATCGTTTAGATATTCATGCTATAAACTAGGGATCCCCATGCTATTGTTTGAAGGCGGAAAATCATTTCATATCGACCATACAATAACCAATACCGGTGTTAACGGTACAAAACGCGTTTTACACCATTTGGGAATGTTAAATCGGAAATTTAAGGCCTCAAAGCCTAAAAAAAACTGTACTACCATAATTGGTAGTAAATGGATTAGAGCCAGCCATTCCGGGATGTTTAAATCTAATATTTCTGTAAATACGCAAGTGAAAAAAGGTGATGTTCTGGGTCATATTACAGATCCCTATGGAAGCTTCAACCATTTTGTAAAAGCGCCAAATAACGGTTATATTTTTAATGTCAACGAATCACCAATCATTTATCAAGGTGATGCCATATTTCATATTTCTACAAAGCTAAAATTGTGACCAAATCCGAGATCAGAAAGAAATATAAGTCGCTTAGAAAAGTACTGCCATTGCAAAACATAGAGGATGACAGTCTTGCTATTGCCAACCAGTTATTGCAACTCAATATTTGGGATAAGTTAGTCTATCATCTCTTTTTAACTATTGAGGAGCAAAAGGAAATTAATACGGCCTATATTTTAAGTATTCTATCTGGGAAGGATAAAAACATTGTCGTTTCTAAAAGTAATTTCGAAGATTGCAGTATGTCGCATTACCTGCTTACCGATAGCACAACAATTAAAAAAAATGCCTACAATATTCCTGAGCCTGTTGATGGTATTGCTATTATACCCTCTCAAATCGATGTCGTTTTTGTCCCCCTATTAGCCTTTGACAAACACGGGAATAGAGTCGGTTATGGCAAAGGTTTTTATGATCGGTTTTTGGCTGAGTGTAGGCCTGAAACTATAAAAATAGGGCTCTCTCTTTTTGAAGCAGAGGATGAAACTATTACAGCTTCTGAAGCGGATGTTAAGCTGGATTATTGTGTGACTCCAAATCGTGTGTTTCAATTTTAGAGCTGTCTTTAAACGCTTTTTTATTGAACACAATCAAAATTCCAATGCCTGTACTTATCGCTACATCAGCTATATTGAACACAGGATCAAAAAACGAAAAATATTTACCCCCAAAAAAAGGTAGCCATTCAGGTAATACGCCACTCCATATTGGAAAGTGAAGCATATCTACAACTTTACCATGAAATACTTTAGCGTAACCTCCACCTTCTGGCAAAAATGTCGCTACTTGCATGTCACTATCGCTAAACAGCACTCCATAAAAAACCGAATCAATAATATTACCCAAAGCACCTGCAAAAATGATAGCTATGGCAAAAATCAATGTTTTGGATTTCTTCTTTTTTGTAACATCTACGAGCCAAAATCCTATACCAGTAACTGCTACAATTCTAAAGATTGTTAAAATGAGTTTTGCTGATTTATCTGAAATAAATGTAAAGAAATCACTCAATTTTGCTCCCCAAGCCATACCATCATTTTCGAGAAAAGTGATTTCGAACCAAGAAAAAACCTTTATTGGTTCATCCTCTAGCACAAAATGTGTCTTAATATAGATTTTACTGATTTGGTCAATAAGTAAAATAAGAATAATTACAACTGAAGCTTTCTTTAGGGACATTAAATAATTTTGGGCAAATGTAAATGATTATTCCTTTTTAATCACAGTAATATCCCCATTAATGGAAGTTAAGTTCCACTGATATTCTGACGAATTTAAGCTTTCGGTACTGACTTTACCATTTTTAGACGCTGTTCTTATGACTGCATCATCTGTTATAACGTTTATGTCTCCTTCTATGGTATTTATAGTCGCACTTTTTGATAGTGCATCAGCTGTGCAATATCCTTGTACTAATTCAATAGAAAGTGTATTATAACTTCCTTTGGCAATTACAGATCCTATATCACTAAAAATATTCAGATTGAGGTTATTGGGTATTTGAAGCTTAAGCTCGGCCGCAATCACCTTGTGGGCATTCCTTTTATCATCTGGGATGTCTTCAAAAGACATATATTCCAAGCTCAGGATAAGCTCATTTTGATCTAATTTCGTAGCGATCTGATAATTATTCTGGTATTCCCCATCTAATATTGACAAAATTGTAATATAATCGGTTTCGGTACTTACTACTGAAACATTAAAAATCTGATTCCCTTTTATGATAATCGTTTCAATAGCATTAGCCTCAATCTCTTTTATTAAAGTATTCTGAGCGTTACCAAAAGTTAGTCCAAAACAAAAGAGCAACAAAAAAGCCTTGAAGCTTATGTTCCAAGGCTTTATGATTCTATGTATAAGCATTTATTTCTGCATATTCTTAGCTTCTATGCTCAATGTGGCGTGAGGCACAAGCTTAAGACGTTCCGGATTTATAAGCTTGCCTGTTACTCTGCATACACCGTAGGTCTTATTCTCAATTCTAATCATGGCATTCTTAAGATCGCGAATAAACTTTTCCTGTCGTATGGCCAATGCAGAATTTGCTTCCTTACTCATAGTAGCACTGCCTTCTTCAAAAGCTTTGAATGTGGGCGACGTATCATCCGTACCATTATTATGGTCATTCATATAAGCACTTTTTATTAATTCTAGATCGTGCTCAGCTTTATCGATTTTTTCTTGAATTAAAACTCTGAAATTTTCTAAGTCTTTATCCGAATATCTATTTTTTGTGTCTGTTGCCATAGGTTTAGTGTTTTTGTATAAATAGTTTGGTATTGACTTCATCAAAAGCAATTTCTATACCATCACTTAAATTATCAATAATTTTTAAATTTTCTGTTAAGGTTTCGGACTTAATATAGGCTTCATTTGAGGCTATTGCTGCCGAAACTTGCTTATCGCTCTGAAGCTGTACATCGATACGATCTGTAACTTCAAATCCTGAATCCTTACGCAAATTTTGAATACGGTTTACGAGCTCACGTGCAATACCTTCTTCGCGTAATTTCTCTGTTATTGTTACATCGAGTGCTACAGTTAGTGCGCCTTCATTAGCAACAAGCCAACCTTCTATATCTTGAGACGTTATCTCAACGTCATCTATACCCAATGTAATATTTTTTCCGTTAATTTCAACGTCTAAAGTGCCTTTTTGCTCGATTTTTTTGATGTCTTCGGCCGAAAATGTTCTTATAACATTAGAAATCAGCTTCATGTCTTTTCCAAATCGAGGGCCTAAAACCTTAAAATTTGGTTTTATCTGTTTGACCAGTATATCCGAAGCATCCTCTAAAAGTTCAATTTCCTTTACATTGACTTCGTGTTTTATTAAGGCAGAAACGGCTTCAATTTCTCCCTTTTGCTGATCGTTGTCAACAGGGATCATTATTTTCTGCAAAGGCTGACGCACTTTAATCTTCTCCTTTGCTCTCAACGATAATACCAAGGAAGATATTGTTTGAGCATTCTCCATTTTTCGTTCTAAAATCTTGTCTATTGCAGATGTATCCGCTTTAGGAAATTCAGCCAAGTGTACACTCTCATAATCCTCCTTTTTAGTGACCGAATTTAAATCCAAATACAGCCTATCCATAAAAAATGGAGCAACTGGAGCACCGAGCTTTGCGATAGTCAACATGCAGGTATACAGGGTTTGATATGCTGAAATTTTATCAGTTTGATAATCTCCTTTCCAGAAACGTCTTCTACTTAAGCGCACATACCAATTACTCAAATAATCTTGGGTAAAGTTCGAAATCGCTCTAGCGGCTCTAGTTGGTTCGTAATCTGCATAAAACCTATCCACTTTTTCGATAAGGGTATTCAATTCTGACAATATCCAACGGTCGAGCTCTGGTCTTTCATTTAAAGGAACATCAGCCTCCGAATAATTAAATTCATCTAAATTGGTATACAGCGAAAAGAAGGAGTATGTATTATATAAAGTTCCGAAGAATTTGCGTTTAACTTCCTCAACACCTTCGATATCAAACTTAAGGTTGTCCCACGGATTCGCATTGCTGATCATGTACCAGCGTGTGGCATCAGCACCATGATTGGCTAAGGTTTCAAAAGGATCGACGGCATTACCTAGACGCTTAGACATTTTCTGTGCATTCTTGTCTAAAACCAATCCATTAGAAACGACATTTTTATAGGCCACAGAATCAAAAACCATAGTGGCTATGGCATGTAGGGTATAAAACCACCCACGCGTCTGATCAACACCCTCAGCAATAAAGTCTGCTGGGAAGGCTTTATTCTCATCTATGAGGTCTTTGTTCTCAAACGGATAATGCCATTGAGCATAGGGCATAGAACCCGAATCGAACCATACATCGATCAAATCGCTTTCGCGTTTCATCGGCTGACCAGATGGTGACACCAAAGTGATTTGATCCACGATATTCTTATGCAAGTCTATTTTCTCATAGTTAGCCTCACTCATATTACCGACTTCAAAATCAGAAAAAATAGCTTTAGTCATGAAACCAGCTTCAACGGATTTAACCATTTCAGATTTTAGTTCTTCAACCGAACCGATACATAACTGTTCTTTTCCGTCTTCAGTTCGCCAAATTGGTAGTGGAATTCCCCAAAAGCGTGAGCGTGATAAATTCCAATCATTGGCATTGGCCAACCAGTTTCCAAAACGGCCTTCACCCGTGGATTTTGGTTTCCAATTAATGGACGTATTCAGCTCATGCATTCTATCTTTTACGGCAGTTGCTTTTATAAACCACGAGTCTAAAGGATAGTAAAGGATAGGCTTATCTGTTCTCCAACAGTTTGGGTAACTATGCTTGTACTTCTCTACCTTAAAGGCTTTGTTTTCAGTCTTTAGTTTAATAGCGAGCTCAACATCCACCGACTTTTCTGGGGCCTGACCATCTTCATAATATTCATTCTTTACGTACTTGCCTGCAAACTCACCCATTTCTGGTCTAAAACGTCCTTGTAAATCCACAAGAGGAACCAAATTGCCATTATCGTCTTTCACCAACATTGGTGGCACTTCTGGTTTGGCTTGTTTTGCCACTAAGGCATCATCCGCGCCAAAAGTTGGCGCTGTATGTACAATACCTGTACCATCTTCGGTAGTTACGAAATCTCCAGATATCACTCTAAAAGCGTTCTCTGGATGGTCATTCGGCAAAGCATAATCTAAAAGTTGTTCGTAAGTGATTCCTACCAAGTCCTTGCCTTTAAATTCTTTAACTACATAAAAAGGAATCTTCTTATCACCAGAATTATAATCTAGTAGTTGATTTTTGTTTTCAACTTGGTCATACTTTCCTGAAAATTGCTTACCTACCAAATTTTTAGCCAAGACGACATTCATTGGCTGGAAGGTATATTGATTATAAGTTTCTACCAATACATAGTCAATCTTAGGGCCAACGGTTAAGGCCGTGTTACTTGGAAGTGTCCAAGGTGTGGTCGTCCAAGCCAAAAAGTATATCTCCCCTTCATTCTGTAAAAACGCTGGTAAGGTGTCAGCATTAGCCTTAAACTGTGCGACTACGGTAGTATCCGTTACATCTTGATAGGTTCCCGGTTGATTCAACTCGTGCGAACTTAAACCAGTTCCAGCTTTTGGTGAATACGGTTGAATGGTATACCCCTTGTACAATAGATCTTTATCGTAAATCTGCTTTAGTAACCACCAAACAGATTCCATGTATTTAGACTTATAGGTAATATATGGATTGTCCATATCCACCCAATAACCCATTTTTTTGGTGAGGTCATTCCAGATATCCGTATAGCGCATCACGGCTTTTTTGCAGGCCTCATTGTAGTCTTCAATCGAAATTTTAGTGCCAATATCTTCTTTAGTGATACCCAACTCTTTCTCAACACCAAGTTCTATAGGTAAACCATGGGTATCCCAGCCAGCCTTTCGCTTTACCTGAAAGCCTTTCATGGTTTTGTAACGTGGAAAAATATCCTTTATAGCACGCGCTAAAACATGGTGAACTCCGGGTAATCCATTGGCAGATGGGGGTCCTTCAAAAAACACATAAGGGTCTTTTCCTTCTCTGGTGGAGACACTCTTTTCGAATATGCTATGTTCTTCCCAATAGTCGCCTATTTCTTTGGCCACTTTTGGCAAGTTAAGTCCTTTATATTCAGGGAACTTTATACTCATATCATCAAACTTCTTATCGAACCGCGAAATTAATAATTTCTTACTAAAGGACGCTTTATATCATAAAAAAAAGCAAACGACTATCGCTTGCTTTTTCCTGTTAGGGCCATTAATTAATCTCTGGTTAATAAAATTAATCTTGAGAGTAAATGTATGTTGAATTATTCTTTAATTGATTAACATATGTTAATCTGGCAAGTCTTTTTTTATTCTGCTCAGCTGAACTGCGGTAATATTGAGATAAGATGCTATCTGATATTGAGGGATGAGATTATCTATATTCGGTATTCGCTTTTTTAAGATTTGATAACGTTCCGTAGCATTCAACGAAATGTGATCTAAATATTTTTTCTCATAAAAAATAAATAGATCTTCTAAAACTCTGTTATAGAGATTACTCAATTCAATATTGGTCTTGGTATGTGCGACAAAGCCTTTAAAATCTATTTCGTACAAAATAGAATCCGTTAAAGCTTTGTGGGTTAGTAATGACCCTTCATTCTTTAATATCGAGGAAAAAGGCCCCACAAAACTAAAGTCGCTATAAAGATTTTTTGTAATCTCTTTGCCAGATTCTAGTACCAAATAGGCCCTGATCAAACCCGAGCTTAAAAAAGCAATGTTGTTACTTTTGGAACCTTGTTCTACCAATATCTCACCTTGTTTTATTTCTTTGTAAGATGACAGTCGTTCTAAAATCTCAAAGGTTTCTTTTGAAATATGGAATTTTGATCTTAAAAAATCAAAGTTAGGGTCTTCCATGAATTAAGAATTAAAGGGGTTTAAACACGAAAGTAAATCGTATCTTTTATTAATTAATAGTTTCTAAAGATATACAATAAGTTGTTTTGACCTAAAAAAGGCCATTCATAAATACTAGTGAATGACCTTTTAATTACTAACTTAAATATATTACTTGATGAATACTTTTTTGGACAACGCCGTATTATTGTCGGCAACCAATCTTATGATGTATATGCCTGTCAATAAATGGTTAACTTTATAATTAATGAAACGCTCATTATTCATTGTATTGTTACCGTACACTTTTTTACCTGAGACATTGAAAATTTCAATGCGCTTTACATCTTTATTGTTTGGGTTTGAAATGGCTATTGTATTTGTGTTATTTACATAACGGATAGCGATATTTTCAGATTCAAAGTCTGTTTGTGACAAAGTTGCTGTTTTGAAGAAAATCTCAAATCTACCTAGAAATACACCCTCATCCGATGCAAATTCAAAGGCTTCATAGCCCCTTAGATCAAAATAATCTCCTGTAAAATTATCCCTTAAACGTATACTTTGATCCCCCATGTTTTCCATTGCCGTCAGTTGTATTGTAAAGTTGTAATTGCCTGTACTTTGTAAGACCAATGGTACAACTTTGTCCTCGTTAATAGGGCCGTAAGCCTGCGCCAACATAAGCTCATTATCTAAAATAAGATTAAGATCATCTGCTAAGACCTCTAAATTCTTAATCTCATAGCCTTCGTCAAAACCATCTGAAGTCATTTCGCTAAAACTAAGTTGAAGTTCTCTTGTAACATTTGACCCATCTAAGCTATTAAAAGCGATAGTAAAGCTTTGCTTGCCATCAGAAGTAACGCCAGATGCCCCCTGAGCGTAAATCCTTGTATTATAGCAAAATGCTATAAGTATTAACAATAAAATGTGTCTTTTTTTAAGTAGTAGTGTTTTCATAGTTTAAGGTTTAATGGATGTTTGGTCCTAGTTGAACTATGTACTACAATTAAATTTTTAGCAAATGGATTATACTTTGAGGGAGATTGTTGTAACTGTTTGTTTATCAATTACAATACAATACTAGATTGTCCCAAGAAATTGGCATTTCTTATTCGATAAAAAGATGGGAAAGTCGTTGAAGTATGATTTTTAGACACAAAATACCCGAATAATCGATTAAGGGTATTTCATTTCTAGGTCGTTAAACCAAGAAATTGACCAAATCCTCGATTTTGGAAATCAATTGGATCTTAATAGACCTGTCCTTTGGGGTAAACTTATTGTATTTAGAGACAAAAATTGTCGAGAACCCAAGTTTTTCTGCCTCCAATATGCGCTGATCCACGCGTTGTACCGGTCTTATTTCTCCAGATAAGCCCACTTCAGCGGCAAAGCAAACGTCATTTGGAAGCGCTGTATCTTCATTAGAGGATAAAATTGAGGCAACAACCGCCAAATCAATTGCAGGATCATCTACCGTAATACCTCCAGTAATATTTAAGAAAACATCCTTGGCTCCTAAACGGAAACCAGCACGCTTTTCTAGAACGGCCAAAAGCATATTTAGCCGTTTGACATTAAAACCAGTGGCAGAACGCTGAGGTGTACCATAAACAGCTGTACTTACCAAGGCCTGTACCTCTATCATTAGTGGTCTTAACCCTTCTAATGTCGCAGCAATCGCATTCCCCGAGAGTTCGCCATCTTTTTCGGAGATTAAAATTTCTGATGGATTGGAGATCGCTCTTAAACCGGAGCCCTGCATTTCGTAGATACCCAACTCATTGGTTGATCCAAAACGATTTTTATGAGCTCTAAGAATCCTAAATACATGATTACGGTCACCTTCAAACTGTAAAACGGTATCGACCATATGTTCTAGGATTTTAGGGCCTGCAATATGACCATCTTTAGTAATGTGACCAATTAATAATACAGGTGTGGCCGTTTCTTTGGCAAATTTAATAAGCTCCGAAGTGCAGGCTTTAATTTGTGAGATACTCCCAGCGGAAGACTCAATATAATCACTGTGCAAGGTCTGAATAGAATCAATAATAACGACATCTGGCTCTAACCGTTCTATTTGCTTAAAGATGTTTTGCGTTTTTGTTTCGGTTAGGATATAACAGTTATTGCTTTGAGGATGTATACGCTCTGCGCGCATTTTTATTTGTTTCTGGCTTTCCTCTCCGGATACATATAATGTTTTGTGTTGCAATTCTAATGCCATTTGAAGCAAAAGCGTACTTTTCCCTATACCTGGTTCACCACCCAAAAGGGTCACGGCCCCTTGTACCATTCCCCCACCTAACACACGATTAAACTCGATATCTTGTACATCTAATCTGGTTTCGAGAGCAGTGTCAATTTCACTTATTTTTAGAGGTTTTGAAATGCGCCTTGTATTGGAAGACGATAACTCCCAATCGTTTTTCACTGGCTTTTGTATGACTTCTTCAACAATGGTGTTCCATTGTTTACAGGACGTGCATTGCCCTTGCCATTTAGCATATTGAGCACCACAATTTTGACAAAAAAAGCTTGTTTTTACTTTAGCCATGTTCTATTTACAAACCCAAAAGCTTGGAAAAGGATTTTTAGAACCGCTAAATTAATACAATTTTAATTGATGTCTTTAAACCAATTTGCTAGAGCAAAAATTTTTATTGCAGCCAATTTCATAGGGATATTGGCAAACAAAAACGTTCGTACTTTTTTAAACAAAGCTTCAAAGAAGTAGTCGGTAGATAGGGGTTTTTTCTTAGTTATCTTCATCATCTTCCTCCTCTCCCTCTTCATCTGCATCAACAATAGTAAGCTCGTCGATTTTAGAAAAAATAAAATCTCTATCAATATGACTTACATCATTTAAGGTTAATGCCGATTCGTATAATTTTTTTGCTTTTTTGTTCTTACCAATCTTTTCAGAGTGCTGTGCTAGATAATAGGTCCCTAATAATGACTCTGGATTTAATTTCTTAGCCAATTTTCCTATTTTCTCCAAGGATTCCAAATCATTTCTTTGTTCGGCCACCTTAACTACTTTTTCAAACTCTTCTTCCGTTATAGGTTTTTTAATACCAAACAACTCCTCAATTCTCTTATACCTATCCACCAAATATTGATCTAAAGTACCTTCATAGGGTAATACCTTTTCCTCTAGTTCCTTTTCGCGAAGTGGTTTGTACAATTCAAAAATTTTGTCGAACGATCGCGCAATTGCACTATTGACGAGTGTATAGTGCGTGTCGTTATTGAAATCATCAAAATAATAGGTGAGGTATTGGTTTTTGACTTGCGATATTTGTGAATTGGCATTTAATACGGCTTCTCTTATATAAGGTAAATCCTTGTCTGATGTGGCCATATAATAAAAGATATCGTCCTTAAAAAACTCTAAGCGCTTTCCTAAATAATCCCTTACAGTTCCAGATAGATCCGGACTGATACATACATAGGCGTTAAAAAGTGGATCTTTTTTAAATAAATATGAATTAATAAAGTTACCCATCAAATCGTGACCTACGGCTACCCTAAACTTACTAGTATTGTAGGCTTCATCTAAATAGGGCATGAGTTCTTCAGCAACAAAGTCGTGAAAACGCAGACCGGACTCTTTTGGCAATCCGGTAACTTCATCGCAATAGCCATCGTAACGCCTTTCACTACCTTGCACTACTCCAACGATAATAGAGCTTGGCATATCGTCAAAATAAGTTTGAAAATCTACCTGACCTGCTATGGGCTCGAACAGATAATCCCCATCGAAAACAATAATTAGAGGATACTTTAGTGTCGAAGAAGGGTCGTAATTTTTGGGGAGTTTAATCTTTAACTTCCTTACTGCATTTAATTTTGATGAACGTATTTCATCGTATCTAATTTGAGCAAACAATGGCATACAAAGCACATATGCCAAAACTAGTAGAATAGTTTTTCTCATTTGTAAGTAGGTTTAGCTTTGGGATACCAAACATACTAAAATATCGTTAAGTTGTAAATTTTTTTCGATGAAATACAACTAATTGTCCATCGCGTCTTGAACTTCGTACATCTTTTCGAGCATAATTTCTTTATCAATATACTGCGAAGGTTCCATAAGCAGTCCTGCTTTGTAGCGCAATAAGGCTTTTTTGAGATTCCCTTCTTTTTCGTAGAACATCCCCATATAATAAGCGCTCAACATGGATTTAGGAAACTCCTTTTTAACCAATTTAGCCAATTTTTCTAAGGACTCAAGGTCATCTCGTTTTTTACAAGCCGCTGCTATAGCTCTGATATCATTTTCTATCAGTTCTTTTTCGAAACCATAGAAATACGCTATGTTTTCGTATTTTTTAACCAAGTAATCGTAAGGTGACCCTTCATAGGTGAGAATTTTTTCTTTGTATTCCTTGCCGTTTATAGGTTTGTATAAGGTAAATATTTCATTTAAGGCCTTTGGAATCCCCCTTCCGACAAGTGAATAATGATTAGCATCTTCAAAATCGTCGAACTTATAATTCAAATTTGAGTTTTCAATGGTCTTCAATTTGGCATCACACTCTAAAATATCAGTTCTTAATGCTCTGATGTCTGCATCGGCAGTAGCCATATAGTAAAATGTTTCTTGGGCTACAGTAGGTAAACGCTCATGCAATCTGTTAATCATCTCTGGCGCTAAATCTGGGCTTAAGCTCACATAAGCCCTAAACAGAGGTTGATCCTTAAAAAGATAATAATTAATGAAATTTGCCCCTAAGTCGTGCCCAATAATGACCTTAAAATTTGATACTTTATACTTGTCCTCTATGAAGGGTATTAGCTCACCACTTAAAAATTCGTAAAAATCCGCCCCCTCCTTTGCCGGGAAATATGTGGTATCATCGTAATAAAAGTCCGTTTCTCGAGTTGCATCTTGCTTAACCCCAACAACAATACAATCTGGGATATCTTCCCAATACGCTTGGTAATCTATGTTGCCAGCTACGGGTTCAAACAGATAATCCCCATCTAATACAATAACTAAAGGGTAACTGCGCTCAGATTCAGAATCATAGTTTCGAGGCAACTGAATTTTTAGTTCACGTCTGCCATCAAGTTTATAGGAATCTATCGTTTCATATATAGCTTGCGCCTGAAGATTAATCGCTAAAAAAAACAAAGTGATTGACGCGTAGAAATGCTTCATGTTGTAGGTGGAATTAAAAGTTAAAGCAAGGTAAAAAATATTTCTATATCCTAGCTCTATTTCTGTTGTAGATTGGCAGGTATATTAAAGATAAGCCCCCTAAGATTATAATGACCAAGGTTTGTGTAGACCACATGATCCAACCAAAAGCCCTACTTGGATCTTCGGGCATGTTGAACAATAAGAAAGCTATAACAATGGCTTCAGGAAAGGAACCAATACCACCATTGGTAGCCGCAATACTAAAGCTAGCAAAAATAAAACCTATTAAAACCGCAGCAAGAGAGATATTATGCAATTCTGGTAATGCCAATGTCGTTACATAAAACATGGACAAATACATCACCCAGATAAACACCGTATGAAAAATAAAAGCCCACTTTTTTTTCATTCTAAAAATACTAAAGGCGCCTTCAATGAGCCCATTAACAAAGTTTTTAACCTTTACGGCAAATTTTGATGTGTTTCGTTTTATAAAGAAATATATGCCGAGAATTACCAGTGCTAAAGTAGCTGCACCAATAATCAACGTGGTTGTATTAAACTTGTCAATGAAAAATTTATAAATGTATTCAAACTCTAAAACGAGGGCAATACCAATAATGATCAATAACATTATGGTATCTGCTACTCTTTCTGCAATAATAGTTCCGAAACCTTTATCGAAAGGAACCTCTTCATAATTGGTAAGAATAGAGGCCCTGGCAACCTCACCTGCTCTAGGAATGGTAAAGTTAATAAGGTAAGCAGAATATACAGCCATAAAGCTATTTATAAACTTGGGCTTATAACCCAAGGGTTCTGCCATAAACAACCAACGGAATGCTCGGGAGGCATGGCTTAAGACCCCAAAACTTACTCCTAGGGCAATCCATAAGTAATTAGCATCTTTAAAATATTGAACGAGCTTTGAAACTGAGATTTGTGATAATGAGTACCAAACCAGCGCTACTCCTAATAGTAAAGGCAAAACAACTTTTAGGATGGATTTTGGATTGCTCAAAAAAATTATTTTAGAAGATTGGTCGCCTCATCCGGAAAAACCAAAGCGGGTTTAAACCCTTTAGCTTCTTCGATATCCATAAAGGCATAAGTAATTAAAATTAAAACATCACCAACCGCAACCTTACGTGCTGCGGCACCATTTAGGGTTATTTCACCACTATTGCGAGGTCCGGGAATACAATAGGTTTCTAAACGTTCACCATTGTTGTTATTCACAATCTGAACCTTCTCTCCTTGAATGATATTTGCAGCATCCATTAAATCTTCATCAATAGTTATACTACCGATATAATTAAGGTCTGCACCTGTACATTTAACGCGATGTATCTTAGATTTTACAACTTGAATTTGCATGAGGCAAAGATAATTAATTTAAGGCGATATTGTCTATGAGTCTTATATCTCCTGCGTATACAGCTATAAATGCTCTATATGTTTTTTTTGTTGATTTACGTTTTATTGGCTTTAAGGTTTCCGTATCGGCAATAATAAAATACTCAAGCTTTAAAAGCGATTGTTTTTTAAATTGCTTCACCACCCATTCCGAGACTGTTTTAGCACTTTTTGTGCCAAACTTAGTTTTGGCAGATTTTAAGGTTTTATAGATAAATGGAGCCGCTTCCCTATGTTCTTTTGTCAGTCTTGTATTTCGAGAGCTCATCGCCAGACCATCAGGTGCTCTATGAATAGGACAGCCAATGACCTCAACAGGAATGCTATAAGAGGACACAAGTTTTTTAATAATTTGTAATTGCTGAAAGTCCTTCTCCCCAAAATAAGCGTTATCTGGCTTGACGGCTTCAAAGAGCCGTTTTACTACAGTCCCGACTCCGTCAAAATGCCCCGCTCTAAAAGCGCCTTCCATCTCATGTTCCAATCCCCCAAAATTAAAAGACTCCGATAATACCTTATCGCCATACAGGTCCTCTACAGTAGGCGCATAAACCATGATGGTCGATTCGCTCAAGGTCTTTAGTAACGCCACATCATCATCCAAAGTTCTAGGATATTTGACGAGATCCTGTTGATTATCAAACTGCGTCGGATTAACAAAAATGCTTACTACTACAAAATCATTAGTACTCAATCCCGCTTTTACCAAGGCTAAATGGCCTTCATGTAGCGCTCCCATAGTGGGCACAAATCCCAAGGATTTGCCATCTCCCTTTAATAGATTTATATGATCGGATAATTCGGATTTATGGTGAAAAACTTTCAAGACAGTAACAAATAAAAATGCGTGCAAACATAATATTTTACTGGCAATCTGCACAAATTTTTGTAATTTTGCATGTTTTTTACTCTTAATTTTCTAAAGGAGCAGATTTATGAAAGATAAACGAATATTATATGTATCCTCTGAGGTTGTTCCATATTTGCCAGAAACGGAGATTTCTTCAATGTCATTTGAGGCGCCAAGAATGGTAAATAAGCAAGGAGGTCAGATACGTATATTTATGCCTCGTTTTGGTAATATCAATGAAAGAAGGCACCAATTGCACGAAGTCATTAGGCTATCTGGGATCAATTTAGTGATCAATGATTTAGATATGCCTTTGATTATTAAGGTGGCATCAATCCCAAAAGAGCGCATCCAAGTTTATTTTATTGATAATGAAGAATACTTTAAGCGCAAAGCCACACTAACCGATGAGGATGGGAAGCTGTTTTCAGATAATGACGAACGTGCTATTTTCTTCGCAAAAGGTGTTATAGAAACGGTGAAAAAGCTTAATTGGGCTCCAGACATTATACATGTAAACGGTTGGCTAGCGTCATTACTGCCGTTGTACTTAAAAGAGTTCTACAAAACAGAACCTTTATTTACGGAAAGTAAAATTGTGACTTCCATATACAATCAAAACTTTGATGGTACGTTAGATAAAGGAATGATAGATAAGGTCAAATTTGATGGTTTAGATGAAGATGCCATTAAATTATTAGAAAACCCTGATTACATTAATCTAATGAAAATTGCTATAGATAACTCTGATGCCGTAATAAGAGGGTCTGCGACTTTACCAAAAGCATTAGACAGCTATATCGATGAATTGACAAAACCTGTTTTAGATTTTCATGCTATTGAAGAGTTTGCCGATCCTTACACAGAGTTTTATAAAAACAAAGTCCTTAACGGTTAACATAACCTATGAAAATAAATAAGATCTACCCCCAAATTGTAGTAGTTGCACTCATAGTACTAAGTTTTGTCGCCTGTACTACTGAATTTTCGACATTAGAATCAGATGCCATAAACGATGATGTTGCCACAAATTTTGATATTCTCAGGCTAAGTGAAACCGATCCTGAATTCACAGAGGTAATTACCTACAGCAATCCTCTGGAGCCTGTGCAAACTAATGGATTAACCATTAACACACTTGGATTGTACGACGATGTATATGGACGAACAGAATCTGATTTTGTAACGCAACTAACCCTTTCGAGCTATGCGCCAGATTTTGGCGATGAAGTCGTCATAGACTCAGTAGCCTTGTACATTCCTTACTCCTCTACTGTTACAGATATAGATGAAGATGATAACATCATTTTCGATATCGACTCCGTAATTGGGAGAGACCCTATAGAATTGCGCCTTTTTAGGAGTAGCTATTTTATTAGAGATTTTGATCCAAATGGTGAATTTAATGAAAGTCAAGATTATTTCTCCAATAAATCGGCTTCGGCTTCCGAAATGATTCCTGATGCTTCTTTAGAAGCTGAAGAGCTCACTTTTGTGGACTATGATGATGACGGCAACATGGTTGTTGTTGATAATACCATAGAGATCAGCGAAGAAGGTTATGTATTAAGAGGTCCTGAGCCCGAGGACGAAGAAGAAGAAGCTAGCCTTACGAGACTACCGCCAGGTATTAGAATTATGCTAGAACCTTCTTTTTGGCAAGGGGCTATTATTGATCAAGAAGGAGAGGCCGTGCTTAGTAATGAAAATAATTTCTTGGAATATTTTAGAGGACTTTATTTTAAAGCAGAACCCATAAATGACAGTGGCAGCTTTCTTTTTCTTGACATGAGCTCTCTTTCTACAAATATTACGATTTATTACACAAGACTATCAGTATCTACAGTCGATGATGAAGACCAAACCGAACAAGCTACATTTGAGATGAGATTTACTGGCAATAGTATTAACTTCTTTGATAATAGTTTTAATCAACCTATTGCAGAGGGCGACCCTAGTACTGGCGATGAGAGATTATTCCTTAAAGGTGGCGAGGGATCTATTGCCAAGATAAAATTGTTTAACGGTGAAGATTTAGATGATGACGATGCGACGATGAATACATTTGAAACCTGGAAAAACGATTTTGTAGAAACAGATGCCGATGGTAATTTTGTGAGATCCAAACGTCTGGTTAATGAAGCTAACCTCGTGTTTTATGTCGATCAAGATATGGTTGATGGTGGCGAGCCAGAACGCCTGTATTTATACGATGCCGACAATAGGACGGTTTTGGAAGATTTTTTCAATGATATTACCAATACGACTTTGCCTTTATTATCAAAAACTAATCACCTTGGGCCCTTGCAGCGCGTTGACGACGAGCCCACCGGAGACGGGATTAAGTACAAATTTAGAATAACGGAGCATATCAAAAATCTATTGTTAAGTGATTCGACTAACGTAGAATTAGGTTTAGCTGTTTCCCTAAATGTGAATTTAGAAGGTCAGCTATTGCAGCGAGCAGTGCAGACCACAGACGATGCTGATGTTACAGCACCTACAAGTTCAGTAATGACACCAAGAGGTACAGTTTTGCATGGTAATACTACTGCAGATGAAAGTAAAAAAGTATATTTGGAAATATATTATACCGAACCAAATAACTAAAAATTAGCCTATGTGCGGAATTGTTGGATACATTGGCCATCGAGAGGCCTATCCTATAATAATTAAAGGACTTCAAAGATTAGAATATCGCGGTTATGATAGTGCTGGTATTGCACTTTTCGACGGAAGCGATATTAAACTTTCTAAAACCAAAGGAAAAGTTTCTGACCTAAAGGAAAAATTAGAACATGAAATTTCTACTATAGGTTCTTTGGGTATAGGTCATACACGCTGGGCAACCCATGGTGTGCCTAATGATATAAATTCTCATCCACATTATTCAAATTCTGGTGATTTAGTGATCATCCACAATGGGATTATAGAAAATTATGACGCCCTAAAAAAAGAGCTCTCAAAGCGTGGATATACGTTTAAATCGGACACTGACACCGAAGTTCTGGTCAATCTCATCGAGGACGTTAAAAAGAATGAAGACACCAAACTGGGTAAAGCCGTTCAAATTGCTTTGAACCAAGTAGTTGGAGCTTATGCTATTGCAGTTTTTGACAAAAACAAACCCAATGAGATTGTAGTCGCCAGATTAGGAAGCCCTTTGGCCATCGGTATCGGTGAGGATGAATTCTTTATTGCTAGTGATGCTTCTCCTTTTATAGAATTTACAAAAAATGCCATATATCTAGAAGACGAGGAAATGGCAATTGTAAGGAGAGGGAAAGAGGTCAAAATCCGAAAAATTAAGAACGATGCCCTTGTTGATCCTTACATACAAGAGCTTCAACTCAACCTCGAGCAGATTGAAAAAGGGGGTTATGATCATTTTATGTTAAAAGAAATCTACGAGCAACCTGAGGCTATACTAGACACCTTCAGGGGTAGATTACGTAGTAAAGAAGCCATGGTAAAGCTCTCTGGAGTGGAAGATAACATGAAGAAGTTCTTGGCTGCCGATCGCATTATTGTTGTAGCCTGTGGAACATCATGGCACGCTGGTTTGGTTTCAGAGTATATCTTTGAGGATTTAGCTCGAATTCCCGTTGAGGTCGAGTATGCCTCTGAATTTAGATATAGAAATCCAGTCATAACAGAAAAAGATATCGTCATAGCAATTTCCCAGTCTGGTGAAACCGCTGATACTTTAGCGGCTATTAAACTGGCTAAGTCAAAAGGAGCCTTTGTATTTGGAGTTTGTAATGTGGTAGGGTCCTCTATTGCTAGAGAAACGGATGCTGGTGCTTATACCCATGCTGGTCCCGAAATTGGAGTAGCCTCTACAAAAGCGTTTACGACTCAGATTACTGTACTCACATTGATGGCGTTGCGTTTAGCCAGGGCTAAGGGAAAGATTTCTAGCTCAGAGTTTAGACACCATCTTATAGAACTGGAACTCATACCGGGAAAAGTAGAAGAGGCCTTAAAATCGGACGCTTATGTCCAGACCATTTCTGATATCTACAAAGGAGCTACAAACTTCTTGTACCTTGGACGTGGCTTTAACTTCCCTGTGGCATTGGAGGGCGCATTAAAACTTAAAGAGATTTCCTATATACATGCTGAAGGTTATCCAGCCGCAGAAATGAAGCACGGCCCTATAGCATTAATAGATGAGCAAATGCCCGTTGTTGTCATAGCCACTAAAAAAGGGCATTATGAAAAAGTAGTGAGCAATATCCAAGAAATAAAATCTAGAAAAGGTAAAATTATTGGTATTGTCACTAAGGGTGATAAAAGTGTTAAGGCATTGGCAGATCATGTCATAGAAGTTCCTGAAACCATAGAATGTTTAACACCATTGTTGACAACAATACCATTACAACTATTGTCTTATCATATCGCGGTAATGCTAGGTAAAAATGTGGATCAGCCAAGAAATTTAGCAAAATCCGTAACCGTAGAATAAGAAGAACTATATCGTGTTTATCTCCTTAAATGGAGTGTTAAAAGAAGTGCCTTATCAATGTAAGGCATTTTTCTTTGGTACTTATCAGAATATATGGTTGTTAGGCTTATCCTAAGTGCATAAAATTTTGTGGCTAATATCTGAGTTTTGACACGTTATTTGCCAATTTGACAATTATACGACCCTTATTTTCCTAAAAATTCTTATGCATGCATAATTTTTTAAGAATTTCTTACCTAATTTTCATATATTTAATTAAATTGCTCATCTAATAAATTATAACTAATTCTCTAAAATGAAGACAATCTTAAAGCTTTATGCAATGCTTTTTTGCGTGGCGTCTTTTGCCCAGACCACAATAAAAGGTAAAATTACTGATGATACAGGGCTACCCCTGCCTGGTGCAAATATTATAGTGGTTGGAACCAGCACCGGTGCAGTTTCGGATTTTGACGGTAACTATATCCTAACTGTCGAGCAAGATCCGCCTTTTTCTATACGTGTAAGTTACGCTGGGTTTGAGGCACAAACCATTGAGATTACATCGAGCGATCAAACGATTGATGTGACGCTAAAAGAAGGCAACACGCTCGATGAAGTCGTTATTTCAGCTTCAAGAACTCCAGAACGTATCTTTGAATCCCCAGTAACTGTTGAGAGATTTGGTCTAAAAGAAGTAAAAAATACGGCATCAGCTGATTTTTATGGCGGTCTCGAAAATTTAAAGGGTATTGACATTAATACAAATAGTTTAACCTTCAAATCCATTAACACCCGAGGATTTGCAACTTTTGCCAATACGCGTTTTATGCAGTTGGTAGATGGTATGGATAACTCGGCACCTGCCCTTAACTTCCCACTTGGAAATTTATTAGGTATGGTTGAAACCGATGTGCAGAGTGTAGAAATTCTTCCAGGTGCATCTTCGGCACTTTATGGAGCCAATGCCTTTAATGGTATTTTATTTATGAGAAGTAAAAACCCTTTTGATCATCAAGGTATCAGAGGCTATATAAAGCAAGGTATTACATCTCAGGAGGCTGCAGGCGATAATGAATACACTGATATAGGCATTAGCATGGCTCACAAATTCAGTGATAAATTCGCTGCAAAAGTCAACTTCGGCTATTTAAAAGGTACGGACTGGTTTGCAACCAATATCGATGATAAAAACTTACGCGGCGGAACAAGAGAATCAAACATAAATTATAATGGTGTCAATGTGTATGGAGATGAAGTTACCGCAGATATTCGTGAGTTATCAGGTATTGGATTTATCGAAGAAGATACATTTGTTAGTAGAACAGGTTATTTAGAATCGCAATTAACTGACTACGATGCTGAAAGTATAAAAGCCGATTGGGGCTTATATTTCCGTCCCTGGGGCGATGACTTCGAGATTCAATATGTCGGTAAAGTAGGTACTGGTTCCACCATTTATCAAGGAGCTCAACGCTACAGAATTGAAGGTTTCTCTTTGCAACAGCACAAAATTGAAGTTAGAAACGATAATTTCTTTGTAAGAGGTTATGTTACCTCAGATAAAGCTGGTGACACTTACGTGATGGATGTTTTAGGGCCAAACTTATTAAACGCTTGGAAACCTCATGCGCAGTGGTATGGCGAATACATTCAAACTTATGCAGGGGCTATCTTAAGCGGTGTTCCAGATGCTCAAGCTCATGCTGCAGCAAGAGCTGTTGCTGAAACTGGACGGCCAGATGAAAATTCACAGGAATTTCAAAATTTACTAGATCAAGTTACTTCCGATACTAGTTTCCTAACAGGGGCAGGATTTAGAGATAACTCCAAAATATATCATGGTGATGCTAATTATAACTTTGGCGAAACCTTCGATTTTGCAGAAGTTCAAGTTGGTAGTTCTTACAGAACTTATAGATTAAATTCGTTTGGTACGATTTATGCCGATGCCAATGGACCAATTACCTATTCAGAATTAGGTGTTTATACGCAATTACAACGTTCGCTAGAATTAAATGAGAATTTAGAATTAAAATTAACGGGATCAATTAGATACGACAAATCAGAATTGTTCGATGGATTCTTCTCGCCACGAATTTCCGCAGGTTTAACAGTCAACAAAAATCATAATTTTAGAGCATCGTTTCAAACAGGTTTTAGAAATCCTGATACTCAAGCATTATACATAGGTTTACAAACCAATGCAGGAACATTAATTGGTGGTGCAACAGATATTGGAAGTCGCTATGAAAGAGATATAGCTGTTAGTCAAGCTGCTCAGGATAACTTGGGACAACCAGCAGTTATTACGCAACAAGGAAACAGTGCATATATCAATTCTTTCTCTGGAAATTCGGTGAGTGCTTTTATAGACAGTCAAGATCCTGGAGATATTCAGGTTGGTAACTCAAATTTTGTGGATCCTGAGCAAGTGAGCTCGTTCGAGGTTGGTTACCGTGGTAAAATTGATGACTTCATTATTGACGGCTCAGCCTATTACAGTACCTATAACGACTTTTTAGCAAACGAAAATGTTGTTGCCCCCTTGTATGGTAATGTAGACCCTGATGGTGATGGTTCAATAAGTTTAACGGATCCTCAAACTCAATTGGCACTAGCTGCATTACAAAATGGAGATGTGGTAGGTTATCAAACATACACTAATACTGAAGAAACTGTAAATTCCTATGGTGCGGCAGTTTCTGTATCTACTAAAGTATTCGATGGCTTCGATTTAAGTGCTAATTATACTTGGGCAAGATTGGATTTTGATGTTGAAGGAAATCCCGATTTTCAAACCAACTTTAATACACCAGAACACAAAGTAAAATTAAGTTTTGGTAAAACAGAATTAATCAAAAATCTTGGCTTTAATGTAGCGTGGCGTTGGAGTGACAATTACTTCTGGGAAGCCTCTTTTGGTAATGGTGAAGTTCCTGCCTTTAATGTTTTAGATGCTCAGGTTAACTTCAGAGTCCCTAGTTTAAAATCAACTATTAAAGTAGGAGCAACCAACCTATTGGCAGATGAATATTTTACTGCATTTGGTACAGGTTTAATAGGCTCTCAATACTATGTGTCTTTAACTATCAATAATCTTTAAAAAATTAAGCAATGAAAAATATTAAGTATATAGTTTTATCAATACTTACATTAGGCTTTATCTCTTGTGAGAATGATCCATTAGATGAATTAAGAGACAGAAATAATAATGAAGAAGTTACTGTAGTGTTTCCAGATCTTACTGCTGGTACTGCTGACTTTTCAAACTATGTAGCTTTAGGCGCCTCATTTACGGCTGGATTTACTGATGGAGGTTTATTTAGAGCAGGGCAAGAAAACTCGTTCCCCTTACTACTTTCAGAACAGTTTGCAATGGCAGGTGGCGGCGCTTTTACACAACCTCTAATGGATGACAATACTGGTGGAATATTAGCTGGCGGTACTCCAGCTACCGGTTACAGATTAGTTTTTGGGGGCGCAGGACCAGTACCCTTAGATGTATTTTTAACAAGTCAAGGTGCATCAGTACCTCCTATCACTACTGAAGCAGGAAATAATATTGGAAGTGATTTTAATAATTTTGGAATTCCTGGAGCCAAAAGTTTTCACTTGGTAACACCGGGATACGCAGCATTTAATCCTTATTACACAAGAATCGCATCTAGCCCTACATCAACAGTCTTGCAGGATGCCTTAGCTCAAAACCCAACATTTTTTACTTTATCTGAAATAGGTGGGAATGACATTTTACAGTATGCAACATCTGGAGGTACAGGTGTTGATCAAACAGGAAATATTGACCCTTCAACCTATGGCAGTAATGATATAACTGATCCCAATGTATTTGCACAAGCATTTTCAACTATGGTTACAGCCTTAACTCAAAATGGTGCTAAAGGCGTTGCAACAACAGTACCGGATATTACAAGCCTTTCGCATTTTACAACAGTACCTTACAATCCTGTTCCGTTAGATGCCGCCACTGCAAATGCCTTAAATCAAGGTTATGCAGCATACAATGGTGGGCTTCAACAAGCACTTGCAGCGTTAGAGGGTAGCGGTTTATTTACAGCCGAAGAAGTTGCCAGAAGAACCATCAATTTCTTTGAAGGAGAAGGAAACGCCATGGTTATTATTGATGAAAGTTTAACCGACTTAGGAGCAATTAACCCTGCTTTTGCCGGTATTCCTCAATATAGACAGGCAACAGCCGAAGATTTGTTTGTATTACCCTTATCGTCTTTAATTCCACAAGGTTTTGGTACTCAAATACCTTTAGAAGACAGATGGTCACTCACACCCGAAGAACAAACCGCTATTGCCAACGCGACTGCAGCATATAACGCAACCATTATAGCCGTTGCAGATGCAAACCCTAATTTAGCTGTAGCAGATTTAAGGGCCGTATTAGAACAAGCCTCTGTTTCTGGCTATCCTTATGATAACTATACGCTTTCTACCGAATTAGTATTTGGTGGCCTGGTTAGTCTTGATGGTATACACTTAACTTCGAGAGGTTATGGCCTAATGGCAAGAGAATTTTTAGTAGCAATTGATAATGCTTTTGGCTCCAACTTCATAGAATCTGGGAGCACCCCAGAAGCAAGTAGTTTGCCAACAAATTATGCCGCTTCATTACAATAGAAAATCATAGATATTTCAAAGAAAAACACGCTTCTGAGAAGCGTGTTTTTTTTATTTAAAAAAGGCTTAATTTTTTAAATAATAACTCTATCTTTGCAGCGCGAAAAACGCACGTACTCAACTTGATTGGGTAAGCTGTTTTTTCATATTTAAATTATTGCAAAACAAAAACATATAAGTAATGTCGAAAGTTACAGGTAAAGTTGCACAAATTGTAGGTCCAGTTATCGATGTAGAATTCGCTGCAGGAACAGAACTTCCAAAGATTTATGATTCACTAGAAATTAAAAACCAAGATGGTTCAACCTTAGTATTAGAAGTACAATCCCACATCGGTGAAGATACGGTTCGTACTATCGCTATGGACTCTTCTGATGGTTTGAGTAGAGGAACCGAAGTTCATGCAACTGGTGCACCTATCCAAATGCCAATTGGTGAGGATGTTTACGGACGTCTTTTTAACGTTATTGGAGATGCTATTGACGGATTGGGTGACTTACCTAAAGCTGGTGAAGCCGGATTACCGATTCACCGACAAGCTCCTAAATTTGAAGAGCTATCAACGTCTACAGAAGTTTTATTTACTGGTATTAAAGTTATCGACTTAATTGAGCCTTATGCCAAAGGTGGTAAAATTGGTTTATTTGGTGGTGCTGGTGTTGGTAAAACCGTATTGATTCAGGAGCTCATTAACAATATAGCAAAAGGTCACGGTGGTCTTTCTGTATTTGCTGGTGTTGGAGAAAGAACTCGTGAAGGAAACGATTTACTTCGTGAGATGTTAGAGTCTGGCATTATCAAGTACGGTGATGATTTTATGCATTCGATGGAAGAAGGTGGATGGGATCTTAAAAAAGTAGATAAAGCTGCTATGAAAGAATCTAAGGCTACTTTCGTTTTTGGACAGATGAATGAGCCTCCAGGAGCTCGTGCTCGTGTGGCATTATCTGGTTTAACTATTGCTGAGTACTTCCGTGATGGTGCAGGAGATGGTCAAGGTAAGGATGTATTATTCTTCGTAGATAATATCTTCCGTTTTACACAAGCAGGTTCTGAAGTATCTGCACTTCTTGGTCGTATGCCTTCGGCGGTAGGTTACCAACCTACTCTAGCTACTGAGATGGGTGCGATGCAAGAGCGTATTACTTCTACTAAAAAAGGGTCGATTACATCTGTACAAGCGGTTTATGTACCTGCGGATGACTTAACGGATCCGGCACCTGCTACAACCTTTGCCCACTTAGATGCAACTACAGTACTTTCTCGTAAGATTGCCGAGCTTGGTATTTATCCTGCGGTAGACCCATTAGATTCTACATCACGTATCTTAACTGCCGAGATTCTTGGCGATGAGCACTACGATTGTGCACAACGTGTAAAAGAGTTATTACAACGCTATAAAGAATTACAAGATATTATTGCCATCCTTGGTATGGAAGAATTATCTGAGGAAGATAAATTGGCTGTATCTAGAGCAAGACGTGTACAACGTTTCTTGTCACAGCCTTTCCACGTAGCGGAACAATTTACCGGTATACCTGGTGTATTAGTAGATATCAAGGAAACGATTAAAGGATTTAACATGATTATGGATGGTGAATTAGATCATTTACCAGAAGCAGCATTTAACCTTAAAGGATCTATTGAAGAAGCTATTGAAGCAGGAGAGAAAATGCTTGCAGAAGCGTAAAAACAAGTTCAGAGTTATCAGTTCAGAGTTCAGAGTACTCATAACCAATAACTCATCACTCATAACTTAGAAAACATGTATTTAGAGATTGTATCACCAGAAGCCACTTTATTTAGTTCGGAAGTAGACTCTGTTGTTGTACCTGGAGTTAATGGTGAGTTTGAGATGCTTAAAGATCATGCTCCTATTGTTTCAATTTTAAAGGAAGGTACCATTAGAGTTAAAACACATACGCAAAGTCACTTAGTTTTTGACGAATTGCACGCTGATGTCGTTCCTCATTATGATGACAACAAAGTGTTAACCATAAAAATAAATTCTGGTACTATTGAAATGAAAGACAATAAGCTAATTATTTTAGCTGATTAGACGAGACTCTTTATATTTTAAAATTTTTAGAACCGCTTCAAGCTTACTTGAGGCGGTTTTTTATTTAACTAGTGCAAGCGTGTAATTTAACTTTTAAACTTGGTTACACTAATACATGACTTAACCTCAAAAGCTTACCTTGGAATAATTATTGATGACATTTTCTAATTTCAACTATATATTATAAAAAACAACAAAATCTTTGAGCTTATGAAAATCAATTTACTCTCTCTATTAGTGTTTCTAGGTGTATTTATTAGTGGTGCTCAAACCACCGAGTTTGCTAATGATCGTATTATTCTCTCTTTTAACAACAATACAAGTATTAATACTGTAAATGAAATTAGAAATTTAGATGCTTTAAACTTTTTATTTTCAAATTTCCAACTAAGTTCTATTGAAACGTTAGACGGACATCCTTCGAAATTTGATAAATTAAACAATAGACCTTTGGTTTTCGCTTTTGAAAACCAAATACCCATCAATCAGATTATAAATCAGCTTAAAAACACCCAGCTATTTAGTTATGTTGAACCAGATTATATTGGTTACGGAGGTGGTAAAATGAGTTCACCTTTTGAAACAATTCCTAATGATACTCACTTTGGTCGACAATGGGGTTTAAAAAATGATGGGAATTTTACTTTAGCCACGAGTACAGTCGATGCCGATGTAGACATGGAACTCGCTTGGGATTTAACTACAGGAGATCCCAATATGATCATTGCTGTCTTAGATTCTGGTATAAGAATGCAGCATCCTGAATTTGCAGGTAGGCTTTGGACTAACCCAAATGAAACTTTAAACGGAAATGATAGTGACAATAATGGCTTTATTGATGACAATGATGGTTGGGATTTTGCTAACAGCGACAATGATCCTACTGATGATCATGGTCATGGCACCAACGTCTCAGGTATTATTTTTGCAAATACCGATAATAGTATGGGTTATGCTGGAGTCAATTGGCAAAGTAAATTGATGCCTCTTAAAATTTTGGATAGTAGTAACTCCGGGTTTTACTCGTGGTGGATCGCAGCTATGTACTACGCTGTGGATAATGGTGCTAAAATTTTAAATATGTCGGTTGGTGGATCAGGATATTCTAGTGCTATGGAAGATGCTGCTAATTATGCTTACACTAATAATGTTTCCATTTTTGCCTGTATGATGAATTTTAATAGTTTTGTGCCCTATTACCCTGCAGCCTACACAAATACCATTGCTGTTGGCTCTACCGATCCTGATGACACAAGATCAGCACCTTTTTTCTGGGATCCTACTAGTGGTAGCAATTATGGTGGGCACATCGATTTAATTGCGCCTGGAAATTTCACTTACGGCTTATCGCATACCTCAAATATCAACTACAATATTTATTGGGGAGGAACTTCTCAAGCAGCACCTCTAGTTGCCGGTATTGCCTCATTAATGTTAGCATTAGATTCTAATTTAACGGTAGACCAAATCAGATCTATTCTTAGGGATTCAGCTGATGATCAAGTGGGCGATAGTGAAGATACACCTGGTTGGGATCAATTTTATGGTGCTGGTAGGGCAAATGCGTTCTCAGCTTTACAGCAAACACTTTCCACTCAAGAATTTGAAAGTAAAAATTTTAGTATTTATCCTAATCCTGCTATTACAGAAATTCAAGTCACTTCCTCTAATAGGGATATGATAAATTCATATACAATAATTTCATTAAACGGTAGAGTCATTACTAATGGCCAAATTTTAGATAACAACACAATTGATTGTAGCTTTTTAAATTCTGGTGTTTATTTTTTAAAATTAGATGCCAATATTGGAAGTGAAATCATTAAGTTCATTAAAAAATAAATTTTGCAATAATTGCTAAAAACCCGAGCAAATAACACTCTTATTAAAAAACCACATAGCTTTATGTTTTGTGGTTTTTTTATTTAATCTTCAATAGACTTAGCTCATCATTAGCATTCATTATTAACAGATGTAATTGCCCTTTTATGATAATACTTTCAATCGCTTTAACTTCCTTGTTAGAGATATTAACTAAGTCTTTATAAGTTGAAAAATCCCCAAGCTTTTTCGTAACAGTAAATCCATTAGAGGCATCATAACGGATGGTCTCGACTTCGGCATCATAAATACTACCAACACCTATAATTTCTATTATCTCGTCTCCATTAATATCAATAAATTCAAAGTCTAATGTAGGGCCGAATTGTGCTTCTTTAGGCAGTGGAATAAATTCAATAGTTCCTTTACCTTTATTCTCTATGTAATAAGACCTAAAGCTAGTTGCTTCTAAATGCAATGCCGTTTCAATAGTAGCTTCGCCATATATCTCCGTAATACTTGAATTGGCAAACTCACTAAAGGTGCCTATCTTTTCATTGAGAAATGGCGTTTGTTGTGAAGAGCATTCTTTACCGCGAACAGGAAACAACTCTCCATTAGAGGCTTTGCTCAGCGCTATATCGTAACTCTCATTATCATCAAAATAATTGGCATAAATGTGAAGTGGTTGGTCTTCCGTGGGATGAAACTTATTGTTTTCGCCAAAATTTCCAACAAAATAATCATCATCACCATCGCTATCGTAGTCCATAGTTTTTATGGTCTGAAACCATCCCGTTTTTGTACTGGTAGCTGAATCGTCTTTTGTAAAAATACCTTCATGATTATTGAAAAATGTCACCGGCATCCACGCTCCCACAACGATTAAATCTAGATCCCCATCGGCATCATAATCCGAAAATACGGCATCATTGACCAAACCGAGTGCTTTTAAACCTTGAGCTTTTTCCCGACTTATATCTACAAAGTTGCCATTTCTATTTTCCAATAAATACGAATTCGGTGCTTTTGGGTATTTTCCTGGGATAAGGCGTCCACCTACAAAGACATCCAAATCCCCATCGTTATCAAAGTCCCCAGCTGCTATGGCCTTTGTTATAGTTAATAGTTCTGGCAAAGTGCCTTTAAAGAAGTTCCCTTTTCCATCATTGAGATATAATCGATCTTGAAGTAAAGGGTTATTTTGGTCTTGACTGTAATTACCTGAAGCGACATATAAATCCAAATCCTTATCATTATCAGCGTCAAAAAACAAGGCATTATTATCATTGTAAGCCTTATCGCCTTCGAATAATTTTTGATTTGTTTGCTTAAAAATCCCTTGCTCATTCTGAATGTACAACTCAGAAGCATAGCCCATAGTATTACCTACAAAAATATCATCTAAGCCATCATTATTCACGTCAGCAACTTGCAAAGCATGGCCTATTGTAGATTGCTTCTGAGGCAACAGCAACTGCAAGCTGTAGTCATCATAATCAACCGATGTATGTTTATAATCTATCCCTAAGCCAGAAACCGGTATGGATGTAAATAATTGGTCTTTATGATTAGTAATTATACTTCTAGCTTTCGCCTCAGCATGCACCAAGTTTACCTCACTATTTGCTTCGACATTGGTTAATACTTGTGTTTTATTATCATTCCAAATAATTCTTAGACTATCAATTTTTTCCGATGCTCCTAATCCGAAGTTGAGATGATGGCTTACAGATGATTGATAACCTCTACTCACATAGACCTCTTTTAATTGCTTATTATTTGCTGTATACACCTCGACCTTGGCACCGATACCATTTACATTTTGATTTTGGCCTTGCAATTTTACCTTTACATAATTGCCCACCGAGTTGTTTCTATATATCAAAGCCTTATCAGATTGATTGTTTAATACCAAATCCAAATCCCCATCATTGTCTAAATCGGCATAGGTCGCTCCGTTGGAATTTACGTTTGCACCAAAACCCAGATCAACTGAGCTATCCTTAAACGTATAATCCCCTTGGTTTATAAACATATAGTTGGGCAGTTTTTCTGAGGGTATTAGTTTGAGTGCTTCTTTTAAGGTTTCTTCGTTATCATAGTCTAAATCTTTACCGCGCATGGCCGTTCTAAAATCCTGATTGGTTAAATCCTTTTCTATACCATTGGTGACAAAAACATCATTAAAGCCATCGCTATTAAAATCTGCAATTAAAGGCGCCCAACTCCAATCCGTTTTTGCAATTCCCGATAATTGGCCTATATCACTAAATGTGTCATTCCCATTGTTGAGCTGTAACATATTAGACATATATTGATGATGATAGCCGTTTTTAACCATACGATTAAATTTAGCGGTATTCATCGATGCCATATTTTCCTTACCGCGTTTTCTATCTGCAGCCAACATATCCAGAACAATAAGATCTGGTAGTAAATCATTATTAATATCCGCAAAATCCGAGCCCATACTATTATTCGGAATGTGCTTAAAAGCCTCTAGAACCCTATTGGTAAACCCCCCATTTTTATTATTGATATATAAAAAATCGGGTTCTAAAAAATCATTAGCCACATAGATATCTGGCCACGAATCGTTATTAAAGTCGCCTATTGAAGCACTTAAACTCCAGGCTTTTTCCGAAGATATACCTGAAGTTTTAGAAACATTTTTATAGGTTCCATTATCATTCTTAAATAGCATATCTCTACTATCCGTTTTTAAGCTTGCCTGTTGTTGAGGGTCGAGAATTAAAGTCTTGCTGTTAGCATCCGTACTATGGTTCACCAAATACATATCGAGATCCCCATCTTTGTCATAGTCAAAAAAATAGGCTTGGGTAGAAAAACTGTACTCTTTTAGTCCATATTTTACAGCTTCTTCCTTAAAGGTATTATTCTTTTGATTGATAAAAAGTTGATTCTGTCTTAAGCTTCTGTCATTTAAAGATGCCGATTTACAAACGTAGATATCTAGCCAGCCATCATTATTGATATCTATCATGGTCACCCCAGTAGACCAACCCTTATCATCTTTAACTCCAGCACTATCAGTGATATCTTCAAAGACGAAATGACCCTTGTTTAAATATAATTTGTTAGTGTTTTGGTTCGATGTAAAATAAAGGTCCTCTAAACCATCATTATTAATATCTCCCACGGCAACTCCGCCACCGTTGTATATATAGCTGTATTTTAAAAAATTAAAATCTACCGTTTCTTCAATTTTATTTTCAAAGTCTACATTTGAATGTGTCGATGGAATAGTGGTAAATAAGGTATTGGAATCATCCTCATAGGGAACGGTCTTGTCTTTACAGTTAAGACAAACTAGAAAACAGGCTATGAAATAATTCCTATAATTCATTAGAGGTCATTGTATCACGAATTTAAGTACTTTTAGATGAATCGAAACTCCTAAACACTTTATTTCAATTAAATTTTGCCTAAAATCTTATCCATTACCCAAGCTGTATGTGTTGCTGTAAGGCCGGTGGAAGGGTGTTGAAAATTCAACCCCAGGTGCTTACTCATATTTTCGACATGAAACTGTTGAATATGCTTAGGGTTTTCAATCCAAAATTCTTTTTGCTCATTAGATACCTCTAGTTGAATCGGTTTTTCTAAAAATACTGAAAAACTAAGCTCCCCCTCACTCCCTATTATCCTTACCCTGTCTTCTCTTTTATAGGCCCCAAAATTCCAAGATGCCGATCCGAGAGCACCTGATTTATGGAGCCATGAACCCGAAATCGCGTCCTTGGCCGAATACAGATTTTGTTGGTTTAGAGCAATACCTTTAGCCTCTTCTATTTCGCCCAATAAATAGATAAATAAATCTAATCCATGACTGGCCAAGTCATCAAAGTAACCTGCAGACGCAATCTTAGCATCTGTTCGCCAGTTATAGGCCTTGGATTTGTCCAAATCACTTGCCGTACGACTTAAATACCAATAGATATGTCTTATATCGCCTATGGCTTTCTCTTTTAATAAGGATTTAACTTTGTTAAACCTTGGCAATGATCTTCGATAGTAGGCGACAAATAAGGGTAGATTTTGTTTTTCAAATGCTGCATTTATAGCTAGGCATTCTTCATAGCTCGGTGCCATTGGTTTTTCTATACAGCATATCTTCCCTGCTTCTGCCACTTTTAATGCGTAATGGCTATGCGTGTCTGGCGGTGTGGCTATATAAACGGCATCCACTTCATCATTATTAATTAAGTCATCAGCATGGTTAAAGTACTTATCTACACCATGTCTTTGCGCGTAATCTTTTGCCAATTCCAAGTTGCGTCGCATTACGGCTACCAATTCAAAACCTTCGGTCATTTTGTAGGCAGGTCCACTTTTCACTTCAGTCACATTACCGCAACCAATAATTCCCCATTTTATAGTCTGTTTCATACCTGCTACTACATCTGTTTTACAGCTTCCAGCTCTACTTTTAATTCTTGAAACATGGTCATAATACTACTGAGCTTTAGTTCTTTTTCATCATACTCCTGGGTATTGATACAACAGGTAAACTCCCAAAGCTCTAGGATATTGCTTTTAGGTACTAAATAGGGTTGGTACGATTTATTGTCAGAGCTCAACAGTAAGCTATCTGCATTTTTCTCAGTCATGTAAATGCGCTTATACACCAGACCGTCATCTTTTGTTAAAACAATGTAAGTTCTTCCATTTTTAACTTCATTCATATCTTCGACAAATTTGGCAACTACAAAAGCACCATCCTTAACAGGCAACATAGAATCGCCTTTTATTGGGAAGGCTCTATGCGTCCCTGTAGGCAGAAAAGGTAATTTAATTTTTTGAAGCTGTTCTATATACTCTGGATCATCGTAACCCGACAAATATCCCGCTGAAGCTTTTGCAGGTACAATTTCGATAAGGTCCTCATTATTTTCATTAACAGTTATCGGAAACAATACGCGTTTATTCCCCACTTCAATAAATGAGGTATCCTTGGCTTTGCGCAAATCTTTACGCACCAAAATATCAATAGGAATATTGAAATAATTAGACAAGTCTACTAAACGGTCAATTGGTGGCTCACTTCGCCCTTCTTCATAAGAGCCTACCATGGAACGCGTCCAGCCTAAATCATCGGCAAAGCGCTCTTGGGAATGTTTTTTCAAGGCTCTTAGGTGTCTTATGTTAATGTGAATCGGTTTCATTTGAACTTAATTTTAACAGTATTTGCTACAAATATAAGCAACAATAACTACATATAATAGCTAATTTTGTCAGAACCCCTATGTATTTAAATTGTCACACATATTACAGCCTGCGATACGGTACTGTAAAACCCGAGCGCTTACTTGCTATTGCTTCAGAAAATGGTGTGCAGACCTTAGCACTTACGGATATTAATACCACCTCAGCATGTTTAGATATTGTAAGACTTTCTGAGACCTATAAGATAAAACCTGTTCTTGGCGTCGATTTTAGAAATAAAGTACAGCAGGCATTTATTCTTATTGCTAAAAACAATAATGGGTTTCAAAATATAAATCAGTATTTATCTAAATTTCTTCATCATCAAGATTTAAAAATTCCCGAGCGACTTGATGAAGCTCTAGAAGATTGTTTTGTGATTTACCCTTATCAAAAAGGGAAAGATTTTGAACTAAAAACTAATGAATTTTTAGGGATTTCGCCCAAAGACCTCAATCAACTAAAATTTTCAAAATGGAATAAACATCGAGAAAAACTAGTCATCTTAAAAACAGTATCCTTTCAAAATAAAAAAGGATTTAATACTCATCGTTTACTGCGTGCCATCGACAACAATACATTATTGAGCAAACTGCCAAAATCTGAAGAAGGTAATGAAAATGATATTATGTTGCCTTATGATGAACTATGCGACATCTATTCAGAATTCCCAACACTCATCAGTAACACCCAAAAGCTTTTAGACCATTGTACAATACGTTTCGATTTTAAAAGTACTGAACCTAAAAATCAAAAAGCGTTTACCGATAATGAAGCCTCAGACTATGAATTGTTAGAGCAGCTTACCTACCAAGGGATTTCATACCGTTATGGGGATGACGTTGATCCTAAAATCTATAAGCGTATTGAAAAGGAACTCAGCATTATTAAACAAAAAGGCTTTGTATCCTATTTTTTAATCAATTGGAAAATCTTAGAATATGCTAGAAGCAAAGGGTACTTTTATGTGGGTCGTGGCAGTGGCGCCAATAGTATCATCGCTTACTTGTTAAGGATCACGGATGTTGATCCGATAGAATTAGATCTGTACTTTGAACGTTTCATTAATCTTTTTAGGCAGAATCCCCCAGATTTTGATATTGATTTTTCGTGGAAAGACCGAGAAGACATTACACAATTTATCTTCAAAAGTTTTAAGCATACTGCACTTTTAACGGTTTATAATACCTTTAAATTCAGAGCTTCAGTAAGAGAGTTGGGCAAGGTGTTCGGATTACCAAAAGCTGAAATAGATAAACTTACAGCAGGCAAGTTTAATGTCAATAAATTAGACCGACTATCACTGCTCGTGCTCAAGTACAGTCGATATATCGAAGGGTTTCCTAACTATTTGGGAATTCATGCAGGAGGCATTTTAATTTCTGAGAAATCTATCCATTACTACGGTGCCACTTTTATGCCCCCAAAAGGATTCCCCACGACACAATTTGATATGATTGCAGCCGAAGATATAGGACTCTATAAATTTGATATCTTAAGTCAACGCGGCTTAGGAAAAATTAAAGATGCTGTAAATATTGTGGCTTATAACCACCCTAATCAGCCAAAGCTCGACATTCATGATATTAAGCGCTTTAAAGCAGATAAACGCATAAAATACCTTTTAAAAAATGCCAAGGCCATTGGGTGTTTCTATGTGGAATCTCCTGCTATGCGCATGCTTTTAAAAAAGCTACAAGTCAATGATTATTTGGGCCTAGTCGCTGCAAGCTCTGTAATTCGTCCTGGAGTAGCCAAGAGCGGTATGATGCGTCAATATATATTGCGTTATCGCTATCCTGAAAAACGGCGAGAAGCGCATCCAGTATTAGCCAATCTTATGCCAGATACTTATGGTGTTATGGTCTATCAGGAAGATGTCATCAAAGTTGCCCACTATTTTGGTGGTCTTACGCTCGGCGAAGCCGACATGCTACGTCGTGGTATGTCTGGTAAGTTTCGGTCGCGTGATGAATTCTTAAAGGTAAAACAACAGTTCTTTGATAACTGCAGAAATGATGGAAAACCCTATGAATTTGTTGCCGATGTATGGCGACAAATCGAAAGTTTTGCCGGTTATGCTTTTGCAAAAGGACATTCTGCCTCATACGCCGTAGAAAGTTATCAAAGTCTATTCTTAAAGGCCTATTATCCTCTAGAATATATGACTGCCACTATCAATAACTTTGGCGGGTTTTATCGAACAGAGCTCTACGTACACGAAGCCAGAATGCACGGTGGAAATATCGAATCCCCTTGTGTAAACAACAGTTCTAAAGAGGCCATAATAAAGGGCAAAACCATCTTTCTTGGCCTTATGTTTTTACAATCTTTAGAGTCTAAAACTATTGAACGTATACTTATAGAACGTCTTAAGAATGGTAAATTCAAGTCCCTTGATGATTTTATAGAACGCGTGCCTATTTCTATAGAACAGATTAGTATTTTAATAAAAATCAATGCCTTCAGGTTTGCGAAAATTAATAAGCGAGAACTGCTCTGGGAAGCGCATTTAAAGATTAGTAAAACGGTAGTGCAAGAGCATATAATGACCTTATTTAAGACAGAAAAAATAAATTATAAAACACCTGAGCTATCCCATACGGACTTAGAAAATGCTTTTGATGAGATAGAATTGTTAGGCTTTCCGCTATGCAACCCTTTTTATCTTTTAGAGCAACCTCGTCCTGGTAAGATGCGTGCTAGGCATTTATTAGCCTTTAAAGATAAATACATAAGTATTAAAGGCTATTTAATAACCACGAAAAATACCAGTACTTCTAATGGTAAGCGTATGTATTTCGGTACATTTTTGGACTATGATGGCGATTTTATAGATACAGTCCACTTTCCTCCTGTTGCTGCCAAATACCCATTTAGAGGTCACGGAATCTATGAAATCACCGGAAAGGTTATGGTAGAATTCGACTGTGTCAATATCGAAGTTTCACGTATGGAACGTGCGGCTATTATTGAAGATCCACGTTATGCTATAAAATCGTTAAATCCGACATTTCAAAAGAAGAAAAGTTTTAAAGACCTAAAAAATATGAACCGTGTTTAAAATGTCACTTCGAGTGTCCCGACTGTGGTCGTTGAGGCAGCTCGAGACGTAAACGTCGAGATGTACTTCGACAGGCTCAGTAGAACGATCGAGAAGTCTGTTTGCTTAAAAGTTCTCGATACGTTAATTTTTATCATTTTAATTCTAAAAATCACCACTCGAACTAACCCTATAATTAATATTATGATTAACAGTCGTGCTATAGTACATATGGATTTAGACACTTTTTTTGTGTCTTGCGAACGTCTCCTCGATAGTCGTCTTAATGATAAACCTGTACTTATTGGCGGTACTAGCGATAGAGGCGTTGTGGCATCTTGCAGTTATGAAGCGCGAAAATTTGGCATACACTCTGCGATGCCCATGCGCATGGCAAAACAGCTTTGTCCAGAAGCCATCGTACTTAGAGGTAACTCAGGTATTTATACTAAGTTTTCACAAAATGTTACAGACGTTATAAAAGAAACCGTTCCACTTTATGAAAAAACATCTATTGATGAGTTCTATCTAGATCTGACCGGTATGGATAAATTCTTTGGTTGCCATAAATTGGCTTTAGAGTTGCGCCAACGCATTATTAAAGAAACCGGGTTACCCATTTCATTTGGACTATCCATCAATAAAACCGTTTCAAAAATAGCCACAGGAGAAGCAAAACCCAATAACCAAATACACATTATGACAGGGACTGAAAAACCTTTTCTAGCCCCCTTATCGGTAAAAAAAATCCCTATGGTTGGCCATGTGACTTATAAAGCATTATGCGATCTGGGCGTAAAGCGCATCCAGACCGTTCAAGACATGCCTATGGAGCTGATGTACAAAGTCCTCGGTAAAAATGGACTCTCCATTTGGAAAAAAGCAAATGGTATAGACAACAGCCCTGTCATTCAATATCACGAGCGTAAATCCATTTCCACAGAACGCACTTTTGGACAAGACACCACAAATATCCATAAGCTAAAAGGTTTGGTCATTGCGATGGCAGAAAACTTAGCTTATCAATTGCGAAGAGGGAATAAACTAACGGCTTGTGTGACTTTTAAAATTCGTTATTCGGACTTCCAAACCTATACTCTGCAACAACGTATTCCTTATAGTGCCATGGACCATAATATTATTCCTGTTGTACTTGGGCTATTTAAAAAATTATACAATCGCAGATTATTAGTGCGGTTAATTGGGGTTCGTTTTAGCCATTTAGTAGAAGGCGGTCATCAAATCAATTTATTTGAAGACAACGAGATGCATCTCAATTTGGCACAAGCTATGGACAACATGCGCGAGCGTTATGGAGATAGAGCCGTGATGTGTGCTGCAGGTATGGAAGCTAAAACTATTAGTCGTTGGAATCCGTTTACAGGTGAACCGCCACCATTACTGGCTAATAGGCATCGTTAAAGGCACATATTTACCATTGTTATCCCTTAGAATCAAATAGCTGAAAAATCTATTTTAAATACCAGTTAAGTTTGTTCTTTTATCACTCTTTAACAACCTTAATTACTTTAAATTGATTGCCTATTGAAACCTTAACAAGGTATATCCCATTTGATAAACCGGAGAAATTCATTGCTGTAATAGATGTACTATCCTTAGATCTTAAATTCATCATTTCTTGACCTAAAAGATTATGTACAGTGACTTGATCTATATGCTCTGTTGTGTCAAAATTTAGTGTCTGGCCTACAGGGTTAGGATAGTAATCGAAATTATTGAAAGCCGTTTCATCAATACCTAAGGTTTCATTGTAAACTGATACTGAAAATGGTGCCCTAAAGGTTGAGAACGCATCATTAACAATAACAAAGTAACTCTCACCAGGTGTTAAGCCAGTTAAATCTAATCTTGAAAAGTTAAAGTTCCCGCTATTAAGGTCTGATCCAATAAATGCAAAATTTGTACAAGAACCCGATACTACTGCAATTGAAGTATTTGCAGCTATAAGCCCTGTTGAATCTGGTCCAGTTTCAATAGTGACATTACCGTCTAACGGAGCTATAAAACTGAACCATAGCCCATTAATATCGGTCCAAAGAAAAGAACTATCAACATTCTGGTCATCAAAAGTTGCGCCTACAGTCAACGATTCTGCATTTTCACATATCATATTGGTTGGCACAGGAGGATTATACGCAGAGATGGAAAATGGCACTACGAAATTCCCAAAGACCCTTACATAAACTGTTTCTCCTGGTGTACCTTCAATGATAATAGATGAAAAATCGTGTAAACTATAATTGGATATCCCACATCCTGGTAATTGCGTTAAAATATCGCAAGACGATCCTAGCCAAGCATCCATGCCTGAAACAAAATTTGTATTGCCTGTCAATACATCTGGACCTGTTTCAACTACTAGATGACCTTCAGGCGGTATTGTTGTTTGCACCCATATCTCACTGCTTACAGGCAATGCGCTACCATCATTGCATCCACCACCATCTTGTGTTGCATTGAGTGTTGCAAAATCCATTGGATTATCCTCAAAAGAAGTCCCAACTGTTAATGTAGTAGCCATTTCACAAATATCGTTGGGTGGTGGTCCTATTGCAGAAGGATTAGATATTCCATAAATATTCATGATCGCCCTGAAAAAAGCACCACTCCCCGGAATAACAAGAGTAACATCGGATGTCGAATTAGGATCAGAATCATTAATATCACTCAAATCACAGGTTCCTGAACTATTAAAGTAACTGAGGGTGCTACCTCCAAAAGAATTACCTCCCATCGAGAAAAAATGTGAGTCTAATTCTCCAGAACCTACTAAAATCGCATAATACACAACCTCATCTGTATTGAAAGTCAGTGGGCTTATTGGAATATTAACTAAACTATTATTATCTGAAGATCTCACCACATGATTGCCACTTGCTAGAATTGTTAAGTGACTTAACTCTATAATACTATTTGGAAAAGCATCATATCCATAATAATCGTCAAAGTAGTCGTTTCTGTCTATGGTTCCCACAAAATAGGTAAGTAATGTGTCATCTTCTGCTGCAGACTGGGCAAACTCAAGATTGGTTACCATAAATGTTCCGGGATCGATGATATTGCTATCTACATAACGTTGCAAATCATAAAATCTATAAAATGAATTGTCATGATATTCATTGGTTGAATTCGTAAAACAAGCTATACCTTCTTCAATAGTGTCTGGGTCATTAGATTCAGATAACCTAACAAATGGAATGTTTGGTGACGTTTGAGCATTAATACTTAAGCTTGTTACTACCAATAGCAAAAAGTGTATTTTATTTTTCATGAGCTAAGGGGTTATATACTAAATAATAAATGTATAGTATATATGGATGAAGCTCAATCTTTTAATCTCTACACGATATCTACATGTATAAATTCTTGAAGAGAAATTTGAGAAAATTTGAAAACGTAGTGGTATATCATAAAGAGGCTTTAAAACCTAACTAAATAAGCTTTAAGAAATCATTGAGATTGGTAGTATTGTCTAGGTTTAACTTTTTTCGCAAGCGATACCTTTTCATGTCTACACTCTTAGATTCTATATTAAGTATGGCGGCTACCTCTTTTGACGAAAAATCAATTCTTAAAAGTGCCGCTAAGCGAATTTCATCTTTAGTTAACTCTGGATATTTTGCTTCCATATTTCTGAAAAAAGTTGCTTGTTCGCGGTCTAATTTCATTTTAAAAATCTCTTTATCCTTTTCAAAAGATTGGGTCTCTCTCAGTTTTATATCAATTAATTCTAACTTTTCATTGCCCAAATTGGAACCTTCTTTTTTTAATGATTTTATGGTTCCTCTAAGTTGATCAATAAAGTTAATACGTTGTAGAATGTTTAAAGCGAAACCATTTAATTCTTTAGACTTAACTTCAACTTCCAATGCCATACGCTCTTTTTCTAATGTTACATTTTGCAGTTGAGTTTCAAATATCAGTTTTTGATTACGATTGAGTTTTAGTTTTTGTGCTTGATTTTTCCACACAAAAAAGCTCAATAATGCAATTAGAAGAATTCCAAAACTCAAGGCCCAAATTGTTTTTGACTTTAGTTCTTCTTCTTTTTCAAGTAATTTTACTTGGTTTTCTTTTAGAGCTATTTCACCTTGATGTTTTAATTTTTCCTGCGCTATCTCATGTTTTTTCTCAACCTCTGCAACACTTCTTATATTGTCTTCGTTAAGTAAGGAGTCTTTTAGCACAAAATGGTTTTTCCATAGGCCTAAGGCCTCTTTATGTTTACGTTGGGATTCGTAAATCAAAGCCAGTTTTTCATATGCATCCCGAAGCACAGCCAAATCATTTGACGCTTTAGCAGAAGTAATAGCCCGCTTTGTGTAATCAACAGCTTTATTAATATCACCTTCGTTATAATAGCACCAGCCTAGTTTATGTAATGCTGAGGTAATAAAATAATTTCGCTTGATTTCTTTGGCTATTTCATAGCCTTTTAAAAGACGTTCTTTAGCTTTTTTAAACGCATTCATTTCCAATAGCACATTACCAGAATTAAGAAGCGTTAAGGCAAGTCCGAATTTAAACCCTTCTGTTTCGCTATACGCTAGCCCTTTTTCGTAGTATTGCAATGCTTTTTCGTAATCTCTTTTAGCCTCATATACACTACCAATACTACTCAAAATCCTTACGGATACTTTATGGTTTTTTTGAAGTTCGCTCATTTTTAAAGCATCTTCAAAATATAAGAGTGCGTTGTCATAGTCATTTTGCCTTTTATAAAGTACACCAATTGAATTTAATGCGGTGGATACTCCTGAAGTATCCTTAAGTTGCTTACGCAAATCTTTAGATTCGAGCAAGTATTCCAAGCCACTATCAAAATCACCAAACTTAATTAAGTTAGAGCCTAAATTGAATAATCCTCTTGCCACACCTAGTGTATCCTTAATTTCCCTTTTTATTTCAACAGCGCTTCTATATAGCGAAATTGCTTCTGCATAATTGCCCTGAGCATTATTACAGCTTCCCAAATTATTGAGGCTCATCGACAAATACTTTTTATGATCATTAGATGTGGCTACATCTTTTAATCTTGTATAAATTAGTTTGGCAGAGTCTAATTGATGGTTTCTATAATAAATATTGCCATAAAGTGCTAGAGCTTTCATTTCACAATCTGGACAGAATGTAGATAGGTTTTCTATTTCTAAGGAAGCTTTAAGCTGTTCAATAGCCATTTGAGTATCTTTACCCACGCTTTCTTTAGCTTCTTTAAATAAAGCATTAAACTTTGTAGTATCTGCTAATTTTTGGGTATCGTTTTGAGAAATTGAATAGCAACTATTTAGTACGACTAAAATCCCAAATACTAATCTTAAGGAAATCTGCATGATAACTATTCGTTTTTACTAAAATTACAGAATATTTCATTTTCAACCAATCGTGATTTTTAACAGGTTATAATGTCTCAAGGAAAGAGTTCCCCGATGCTTTTATTTACAGTGTCTTCAAAAGAACGCTTTATATCTTAATTCACTTCTGTAGAGATTATGTAGAGATAAAACCATCTAGAATAATAACATTGAAAAGCGATAATTTTTTATCGAAAAAAGAAATTTTACTAAACAATATCCTCTTCGTATTTTTGAATTCATGCTCCCTAAAAAACTCGATAAAAAACTAGAAGAACGTATAGCTAATAACGCATTTCGAAAGCTTGGGCAATCCAATAACTTAGTCGACTTTTCTTCAAATGACTATTTAGGTTTTTCCAAGTCTCAAGGCATCTTTGATGCCTCCCATCGCTATTTAGTAAAACATGGCCTCAAACAAAATGGTGCTACGGGCTCACGCCTATTATCAGGAAACCATCAACTCTATACCGAAGTCGAAACGCAACTTTGCGCCATCCACAATAGTAAAACGGTATTGATCTGTAATTCGGGATATGATGCTAATATTGGTTTATTATCATCTATTCCCCAACGAGGTGATATTATACTTTATGATGAACTGGTCCATGCCTCTATAAGAGATGGCATCACCATGAGCAATGCCAAATCCTATAAGTTTAAGCACAATGATTTAGAAGATTTAGCAGAGATGCTGAAACGAGTTCAGCATGACAATGCGGAAATTTATGTTGTTACAGAATCGGTTTTCTCAATGGATGGTGATTCTCCTGATCTGAAAACAATGTCTCAGATGAGTAAAACCTACAATGCCCATCTTATAGTGGACGAAGCCCATGCTGTTGGTATTTTTAATATGGGTTTGGTACAAGCATTAGGTTTGGAGTCTGATATTTTTGTTAGAATTATCACTTTTGGCAAAGCTTTGGGTTGTCATGGGGCAGCAATCTTAGGCCCAAAAGGTTTAAAAGATTACCTTATCAATTTTTCTCGTTCTTTTATATATACGACGGCTTTGCCCCCACATGCTTTAGCGACAATGCTCATGGCTTATGATGCATTGAAAAGCACCGACCAAATACAAAAACTTAGAGAACGTATTAAATTTTTCGAAGCTGAAATCATCAGGCAGCAGCTTTCCCATGCATTCATCAATAGCCAATCTGCCATACACTCTTGTATTATATCTGGAAACGAACGCATCAAAAAAATTGCCCAACAACTTCATTACAAAGGCTTTGATGTAAAGCCTATTCTATCGCCTACGGTCCCGGAGGGAAAAGAACGTCTAAGATTTTGTCTACACAGCTATAATTCTAAAGCAGAAATTTCGGAAGTCTTGAGCCTGTTGGCTACCTTTGTGTCGCAGTCATGCTGAACTAGTTTCAGCATCTCATAATGGAAATTTATGAACAAGACTTTTGTAACCATAGCTAGATTCCAATATTCATCCGAAGCGCAAATTGTAAAAGGTCGGCTCGAGGCAGATGGTATTGACGTATTTTTAAGAGATAATATCACTATTGATACAGACCCACTGGTTTCTAATGCTATTGGTGGTGTTAAACTAAAGGTACGCTCTAAAGACGTACAAAAAGCAAAAGCTGTTTTAAATTCAATTCGAAAATATTCGATTAACGATGAAGGAAAAGCCATTGTTTGTCCAAATTGTGGAAGTCAACATATTGAGATGTATTCTACAATTACGAGTTTTAAATCATTGTTCTTTTTTCTAGTTGGTTTTATCTCAGGAACATTACCCTTTAGTACCCGTTACCAATATAAATGCGAAGATTGTAAAACCGAATTCCCCATTAAATGAAAACCTTTTTTGTAACTGGAATATCCACGGATGTGGGAAAAACAATCGCCTCTGCCATTTTAGTTGAGGCCTTACAAGCCGATTATTTTAAACCCGTACAAGCCGGTGATTTGAATAATAGCGACACCCATAAGGTAAAACGGCTGGTGTCTAATAAGACCTCTGTGTTTCATCCCAACAGTTATGCCCTTAAAACACCTATGAGCCCACATGGTGCAGCAGCAATAGACGGACTTGAAATAAATTTAGAACGGGTTCAACGGCCAGAGACTAAAAACCATCTCGTTATTGAAGGTGCCGGTGGCTTATTAGTCCCCTTAAATGACTCTGAGACCATTTTAGATCTTATTCAACCCCAGGACAAAGTCATTGTAGTATCGCGGCATTATTTAGGCAGTATTAATCACAGTCTTTTAACTATTAACACATTAAAAGATAAAGGGTTTGATGTTTCCGTCATTTATAGTGGGGATGAGCATAAGTCTACGGAATCTATTATTGAAAAAATGACAGGAGTTAAGGTGATAGGAAGAATCGAAGACGAACCCTACTTTGATCAAAATGTCATTAAAGAATATGCAAAGATTTTTTCGAAAAATCTAAAATAACAAATAGTAAACTCCAAATGTCAATTGGCAGTAGGCAAAAAAGATGCTTTATGCTGAATACTGATATATAGAATGTAAAAAGAAATAGATTCCTGTTTTCACTTCGACTACCTGTCCGCCGCACTAGATTTTGGAAGGCATGGCGCTCAGTGATCACGCAGGAATGACTAAATTATATGAGTTTAAAAGAACGCGATAAAAAACACCTTTGGCATCCGCTAAAGCAGCACCAGACCCATCCTGAAAGTTTGGCCATAATCAAAGCTAAGGGTTGTATATTAACAGACGAAGAAGGCAATGACTATATCGATGCCATTTCCTCTTGGTATACCTGTATGTACGGGCATTGTCATCCCTATATCATAGAACAGGTACATCTCCAGATGCAGCGACTAGACCAAATTATGTTTAGCGACTTCACCCACGAACCTGCGGTGAAACTCTCGGAAGTCCTAATTAAAATTCTACCGGAGGGTCAAAATCGTATTTTTTTTAACGACAATGGTTCTACCGCTGTGGAAGCTGCCATAAAAATGGCCTTGCAATACCATTTCAATAAGGGTGAAAAACGGTCGACATTTATTGCCTTTGAAAATGGATTTCACGGCGATACCTTTGGGGCCATGTCGGTCTCTGGATTGTCGGTTTATAACGGCCCATTCGAAGATGTCTTAATGGCTATTAAACGTATTCCTGTACCTGATGGGAAGAACACCGACGCTATCTTATCGCAATTAAAGGCTATTATAGCTTCAGAAGCTGTTGCTGGATTTGTTTATGAACCTTTGGTACAAGGGGCTGCTGGGATGAAAATTCACAATGCGGATGGGCTTAACCAGATTCTAAAATGCTGTAAAGCCCATGGTATTTTAACCATAGCCGACGAAGTGATGACCGGTTTTGGAAAAACTGGAAGCTACTTTGCTTCTGATTATGTCGAGACAAAACCCGATATTATTTGTTTAAGCAAAGCCTTAACAGGCGGACTGGTCCCAATGGCAATAACCTCATGTACCGAAACAATTTATCAGGCGTTTTTAGGCGATTCCATTGGGCAAGGCTTTATGCATTGCCATACCTATTCTGCCAATCCCATGGCTTGTGCTGCGGCTTTGGCGAGTATAGACTTGTTGCAAACGGAAGCCATTCAAAATAATATCCAACGCATTTCAGAATCACATAAGGCTTTTGAAAAGCAAATTCAAGTACATCCAAAAGTAAAATCGACTCGAAGTATCGGTGTTATTTTGGCCATTGACCTCAACACCAAGGCCAATCGTTATGGTGATTTACGTGATAAATTGCTGGCTTTCTTTATGAAAAATGGTGTGTTTTTGCGTCCATTAGGCAATACTATTTACATTCAACCGCCATATATCATTACGGATGAAGAGTTGAAAAAGGTGTATTTTACCATAGAAAAGAGCCTTGACATCGTATAATTATTGATTTTTAATACATTTTTTTTCCTCGTATCAGTTTTTTCATAACTTTAAGTAATTCCCCTTAAGGATTATTCTAGTTCTTGTTGACCCGACTTCCACCCCGGAAGTGTTTATTGAAAATTTTTTGTTAACTCTAACCAACCTAACTATGAGTAAAAGTCACCCCTATGCCTTATTATTAGGTATTGGCATTTGTTTATTGTCAATATCTTGTGAGCAAGACAACTACGAAGTACCTGAACTAAAGGCGAAAACTTATTCTTTTAATATCCCTAACAGAATCAGTTTTAATTTTTCCCAGCTATCCGAAAACCGTGAATCGATTGTTCCTTATTCAAACACACTAAACTTAAAAAATATTAGTAATGGAGATTTTTCAGGCAAGTATGCGGTATTTGCCTTTAAGGATATGAATCAGAATTTCGAAAATATTTCCTTTATTAAAAGTGACATGTTTGATCCTATCTCCCCCAATATTTTGTCTGATTCTATTACGCTCGAAATGTCAGACAATTTATTTTCTGATAATAATTTAATTGCTTCAATTATCAACTTTAATAATGAAGCATTAGACCATAACCTCAATGGTCTTTATACGGGCGAGCTTAACATTTTAATCCCTACTTCAGATGAGGTTTCACAACCAACTTTTGTAAGAAGCCTTACCTGTACTGGATTTATAGATTTTGAAGGGCAATTTCGTTTTTTTATTCATAATACTTCCGAGGATAACATTGTTCAAATCAGGGGAAATTTCAACACTTCAAATCAGGTAAGCGGCCATATCATGGACAGAGAAGCTAATAATTTATCGTCGGTAATGAACACCGAAAATGATTCTTTTTCATTAACTGATAATAATTTAACAGGAGTTTTTGTGTTCAATGAAAATAATGAATCGCGCCATTTAGAACTAAACCTAACCAAACACAACTAATCCCATGAAGCTTAAAATAACTCTAATCCTATTATTTGTTGCGTTTGGTATTAACGCCCAAAAGCAACTGCAGCCTTATAATTATTCTGTAACCAAAGACGATAAAACGGAAACTATATTAATTTATGCTTCCGCAGAAGACCCAAAAAGTATCACATTCACGTTAAAAAACGAGAAGAACGAAACCCTTAAAACTAAAGGCGAAAATGATGAAGACAAGGACATTACCTTTAAGGTTTTTCCCTTTACTGAAAATTCATTTAGACGTCATTTAGTGGATGCCATCAACAGTATTGTTGACATGGATGAATCTAAAAAAGAATATGAAATATTTAAATCCATCCTTGCACCACTTAAAAATACTGACGAAGAAAAAAAAGAAGATGAGGAAAAATCCAATGAAAAACTAGCTACTCAACTCAATAAAAGAAATGAAGCAATACAAAATGTTAGGAATATATATCAGTTTTTCAATGCTTTAGTCGTAACAGCCTTTGAATATGATACAGAACCCGTGGCCGGAATATTGAAATATAACGACATGGTAACAATTACTAAAAAAACAATTAATGGACTTGATACTGATGATTATTTTGACAGGCAATCCAAAATAATTAGGAAGTTAATATACAGTTATGAAGAACAGAGCAAAGGAACATTTTTTCAAGGTTCTGATAAACCTATAAAATTAAAGCTAACCGGCAAATATGCAACCATTAACCTTGATGAGTTCATGAATTTCTTATCAAAAGAACATTGCGAGCCAGAAAAGGTAAATCATAGGTTAACAAGAGATAATAAAGAACCTGAAGACATCTATTCCAAAATAAGTAAAAATTGTAGCGTAGCGGCGCTAAAAAAAGAAGATAAAAATTATAAAGAAGAAAATAATCCAAATACGACGACATCCACATGCCCAGACCCAAATCAAAATAATATTACAGGTGATGAGATAACCGTATATAAAAAGTCTTTCTTAGGAGAATTTGTTCAATACTACCAAAACTTAAAAAAAGGAAAAAGAAGAAGAGCGAGAGTCCTTTTTAAAAAACACATTGCAAAAAAAATAAAGCAACTCTATAATATATATGAGTTTTCCAATTTTGCTGAAGGGAATGGAAATGAAAGTTTTGCCAATCAGTACATTAAGCTGAAAAATTATAAAATCGCAAATGAAAAATGTCACAAAAGCTTATCAAAAGAGATCGACTCTTATAAAGAGTTAATATCTAATCGTAATTCCGAAATAGAGAATTACGAAAAACAAAAAACGGCCATTGAAAATGATATAGCAGAAAACAAAAAAGAAATGGACATTCTAAAAGCCGAAAACAAACGGATTAATGCCAATAGTATAAGTTACCTGTCAAAAAAAGAAGATAAATATGCGAAATCTAAAGCACTAATTGAAGACAAAATTCAATTTAATCAAACCTACATAAACACTTTAAAATCTTACATTGAGAATAAAGAATCTGACAAATCTTTCTTCTCTTCAAGAATGAGGTCATATCAAAATAAGATTAACTTTTTTCTTGCTGATAATCATAGTAAATTGACCAAAGTGCCTCTTTGGGATTTTAAAGTTAGTAATATTGAAATTGATATTAACAGTGGTTTTATCGAACATATCACAGTTACAGGTGAAATTATTCTTCCTAGTATTGATAAAATTGCCCTTGTTAATTCCATTAGGGACTACAGGAAAAAGTATTACAGAGATATAAGCTTGGATACCGCAATAATCTATTTCTATGATGAGCCTTATGTCAAGGAACTATTAAAAAACGTATTAGGCAAAGAATTAAAGTTTGAAAATGAATTCCCAATTGGTTTTAGTTCAAAAACAGACTTTGCGGATCTTGACAATTATGATCTATATGCCTTTGAAGGAAGCGAAAAAGTATTTTCATTACCGCTAACCAATGTCATTGAGTTATACATTCAGCGTCATCAAAATGATCGCTTAGATTTTAGCCCAAAAAACCAAGTCGTTAAATTACCTCTGCATGATCCAAATGATGAGAAACAAGTAGAACTTAAAAAAGAAAAATCATCTAAGATTTTAAACGCTAAAGTTTTTACTGATTTTAATGGATTTAAGGAAAATGAACCCAATGGTTTGGTACAGTTTGAGGTAGAAAAACAAGTGCCTTTATGGACAAAACGCATGCCCTTAGGAACAGGTAGAAGTTCAAATGTTGGCTTTGCCAATTATGCGATATTTAATCTAACTTGGGCTAAACTCAATGAAGAAGATCGCGAATTACAGGTACTTAAAACGGAAAGTTTTGTCAATAACGAACCTCAGACAGATAATTATATCACCTATTTAGATTTAATACGTTTTGAAAATGTTTCTGTTGGCGTGGATCTCAATATTGCATCTTTTGATTTTCCACTAATAAAAACGCGTGTAGAGCTTAATGGGGGCGTGCATTATGGAAGAGTTAAAGTTGTCGATGATGTTCCAAACCCTACAGACGAAAATGCAGAAGCAACCATTAGACAACTAGAAAAGGATGTCAATATGATTCGCTTATATCCAGATGTCATCGTTAGAATTCGTCCGGAAGAACGTTTTGGTGCTTATCTACGTTTCAGGCCATTCAGAACCATAGTACCAGATAACGAAGAATTTTTTACGGTATATTCGGCAGACAACTTCTTAGATGATCCAAATGGTAGACAATCTGCTCTAGAAGATCAAAGATGGTTGCAGCGTTATGAACTTGGAGCTTTTTACACACCTTCAGCGGATAGTGACAATAAGTTTTTCTTTAGGTATCGTTACACGAATACCTCCGAATGGGAAACTAACGGCTATAGCGAAATACAAGTAGGCTATCAGATCTATTTAAAATTCTAAATAAGTAATTAGGGCAAAAATTTTATTTGCCCTAATTACCCTCTAAAACCTTGTCTAAAAGATTTATCTCTTCTTTAGTGTCTTTAATCTGAACATAAAGGGCTTCATAGATCCATTCGCCATTGTTTTTGGTTGCCACCACCACAATACTTGCGCCACCCTTAGGTCCTTTAATCGGGATTGTAAAATCCGCTTCTCCATCATCGTTTTTTAAACTAATATTCCCTTGCATTATCCCATCACTTTCAATGGGCTCGCCGAGTAAACTGACGACCTCGTCATTTGTCGTTGTTTGCTCCATGGCATACTTATAAGGTGTGGAAGACGTAAACATCTTGGAGACCCCAAAGAAAATACTTCCGACGAACGCAATAACGATAATAATCAAAGTGAGACAGCCGCCACCAAGGACCCAGCCCCAATTTCTAGACAACCAACTTTTTGGTCTGTGTTCTTCCATAATACCGATTGATTTTTACATGTAAGTCCCCTCTACTTTCATTATGTTACAATTTAGTCATAAATAGCTGAAGTTGGTTTTTAAAATAACGTTTATACACTACTTTTGTCCTAATTAAACATCACCCTGTGCCGACAGTCCCGACAGCTATCAAAATCGGGATGTTTTAGGGTCACATAATTTTTACAAAGCGATGCTGAAACGCCTGCTTGTAGGCAGACAGGAGTTCAGCATGATACACATATGCATCAACCCATCTCTATAACCGCAATAGCATCCATTTCGCCTTTAGGTCTTAATAAAGACACGATTTGGAACAACTACGTTTCCAAACCCCATTTTTTTATCGAAAAAAATGGAAGGCTCATGGCAGAATTACCCGCCGATATTAAACAGCAAATCGATACGCTTAGACGTTCAAATCCTAAATATAAACAGCTCGACAATTCCGTTTTATATGGCATTTTTGTGGCAAGGCACACCGTAAAGCAAGCTGGCTGGCCCACTAATGATAATTTTGGAATCAATATAGGGTCCTCTCGAGGCGCCACAGGCTTGTTTGAGAAATATTACGAAAGTTTTTTAAATAGCAATACGGCAGAAACGCTGAGCTCACCGACCACAACACTTGGTAACATTTCCTCTTGGGTGGCACACGACTTACAGACTAAAGGTCCTGAGATTTCGCATTCCATCACCTGTTCTACGGCCTTGCATGCCCTATTAAATGGTATGGCTTGGCTCAACTCAGGCATGTGCCGTAAGTTTCTCGTTGGTGGTACCGAGGCCCCTTTAACTCCATTTACCATTGCACAAATGCAGGCCTTAAAGATTTATGCACGCAAAAACGATACTTTTCCATGTAAAGCTCTAGATTTAGAGAAAACGGAAAATACTATGATTTTATCCGAAGCTGCAGCCATGGCTTGTTTAGAGCAAGGAAAAACCAATAATGCCTTAGCCATTATCCAAGGCTTTGGGTATGGCACGGAATTATTAGAACACAATGCCTCATTGTCTACCAATGCGGACTGTTTTCAACGTTCTATGGCTATGGCTTTAGGGGAGACCAATCCTGATGATATTGACATTATTATAACGCACACACCAGGCACCATAAAAGGAGATTTAGCAGAATATAATGCGATAAAACAGATTTTTTGTAACAAAATTCCTGCTTTAACTACTAACAAAATACAGATCGGTCATAGTCTTGGAGCTTCCGGAATGCTCAGTATAGAAATGGCCATACTTATGCTTAACCATCAAGAATTTATTGACATTCCTTATTTGGATCAACCGACTCCAAAAAAGATTTCAAAAATAATGATTAATGCCGTCGGATTTGGTGGTAACGCTGTGTCTGTCATACTTTCAAAATGAGATATTTATGAAAGTAAAACTATTGTTTAATCGTTAACTCACTAAATTATGCTAGACTGGTTTTCAAATTTAGAATTGCTACCTAAAATCTATTGGTCAATAGCCATAGTAGCGTCTTTGGTTTTTATTATCGTCATGATCTTGGCTTTTGTTGGTGGCGATGCCGACGATATGGGCGATGTTGATTCGGATATTGATGGTGATTCTGGTATCGGTTTTCAATTTCTAACTTTCAAAAATGTCGTTAGCTTTTTTACCATTTTTGGCTGGAGTGGCATTGCATGTCTCGATGCTGGGCTTTCAACGCCATTGACCTTGGTTATTTCTACGGTTTGTGGCCTGTTGATGATGATTGTCGTAGCTTCTCTGTTTTATTTCATGGGTAAGCTCGTCGATAGTGGCACACTTAATTATGATAATGCCATCGATGCTGTTGGTGAGGTGTATTTGACCATTGGAGCCGATCGCAGTCGTATGGGAAAGGTAAGTGTTAATGTTCAAGGTACCATGAGAGAGCTCGATGCATTAACGGACGCCATGACCGATTTAAAATCAGGCACTATTATAAAGGTAGTTGATGTGACGTCTAACGGTATTCTCATTGTAGACCATACACGCAAACCTATTGAACCTTTAGATACTAAAGCTCAAGAACTAGATAGTGGTGGAAACCATTTATTAAATAGTTAAAACACTTAAATCAAAAACATATTAACCATTAAAATCCTAATTCCATGACATTACTTATTCAAGAAAACATTATGGAGGGCATTGGAGGTCCTATGGTCCTCATTTTTTCAGCCCTAATTATTGTACTCATCCTAATCGTGTTGATAAGACGTTATAAACGCTGTCCTTCAGATCGTATCCTTGTTGTTTATGGTAAAGTTGGTGGTGGAAAATCCGCGAAATGTATTCATGGTGGTGCAGCCTTTATTATGCCGGTAATTCAGGATTATGAATATTTGGATTTAACACCGATTTCAATTGAAGTTAATCTGGTGAATGCGCTTTCCAAGCAAAATATTCGTGTCAATGTGCCATCGCGTTTTACTATTGGTGTCTCAACCGAACCTGGTGTCATGCAAAATGCGGCAGAGCGTTTACTCGGTCTTGGATTACAAGACATTCAAGAGTTAGCAAAAGAAATCATTTTTGGTCAATTGCGTTTAGTTGTGGCTTCAATGGATATTGAAGAAATTAATTCGGATCGCGATAAGTTCTTAACTAATATTTCGCAATCTGTTGAATCAGAATTAAAGAAAGTTGGTTTAAAATTAATCAACGTAAACATTACGGATATTGTTGATGAGTCTGGCTACATCGAAGCCCTAGGTAAGGAAGCAGCAGCACATGCCATTAATGCGGCACGTAAATCCGTAGCTGAGAAAAACAGGGACGGTGCCATTGGTGAAGCCAATGCTGTACAAGATGAAAAAACACAAGTTGCTGCTGCAAACGCAAAAGCAGTTGAAGGTGAAAACACCGCTAAAATTTCGGTAGCTAACTCCGATTCCCTGCGTCGTCAGCGCGAAGCTGAAGCAGAGCGCGTCGCCATAGCATCAGAAAAAGTACAAGCTGCAAAAGCTTTGGAAGAGTCTTATGCTGCAGAGCAACAAGCTGAATCGGCAAGGGCCGAACGTGAAAGATCATCGCAAATGGCCGATGTTATTGTCCCAACCGAAATCGCTAAAAAGAAAGCTGAGATCGATGCCGAAGCTGAAGCTGAGCGCATTAGAAGACGTGCTAAAGGTGAAGCTGATGCGATATTGTTTAAAGCTCAAGCTGAAGCCAAAGGGCTCTATGAAGTTTTAACCAAGCAAGCTGCTGGTTTAGACGAGATTGTAAAAGCTGCAGGCAATAATTCTAAAGATGCCGTATTGCTTTTAATTGCTGATAAATTACCAGAATTGGTGAAGACTCAGGCCGAAGCCATTAAAAACATTAAAATCGATAAAGTTACCGTTTGGGAAAATGGTAATAGTGCAGACGGCAAATCGTCTACTTCGAACTTTATCTCCGGTATGTACAAAGCCGTACCTCCGCTACAGGAAATGTTTAATATGGCTGGTATGGATTTACCTGAGTATTTAAAGGGTAAAGACAAAAAGGAGATAGATGCGGATGATGCCGAAATTGAGACGTCTGAAGACTAATTTCTAAAATTAAGCCCATTGCTATCAATGGGCTTTTTAATTTCATACTGTTGTGAACACGTTTACTTTTAAAAGACCCCTTCCCTTATGGGAATTAATACTTGGTTATGCTGCAATAACTGTGGGTGTCTATTTACTGGTGACCAGCCTTGGTGGCTTTATTAGTATTGGCATAGGTGTATACTTGCTTCTTAAAGAAGGCTCTGAAATAGATTTTGATAAAATGCAATACCGAAACATCAAGTCCATATTTGGATTGAATTTTGGTAAGTGGAAACCACTTCCAGATGATGTGGAATACATATCCGTTTTTAAAACTACGGAAACGACAACCCTTAGAGCAAGATCCGCAGAAGCAAACGTCTCAAATGACATTATAAAACTGAATTTATTCTACAATAGAAACCAAAAGATTACAGCTTATGTGACTTATGATAAAGAAGACGCCTTTAAAAAAGCTCATGAATTGGCATCTTTATTAAATATTGATATTTTAGATGCAACAGAACGCGAATCTAAATGGTTATAGCTATTTTTGTTTTACTAAGACATCAATTCATATGAGCGAAGTTAGACACAACTGGACCAAAGACGAAATACTAGAGATATACAACAAGCCCTTAATGGAACTGCTTTACGAGGCAGCGACGATTCATAGAAAACACCATGACCCCAATACCGTTCAGGTAAGCACTTTACTTTCCATCAAAACCGGTGGTTGCCCTGAAGATTGTGGGTATTGCCCACAGGCAGCGCGTTATCATACCGATATTGAAGGTAACGATCTTATGAGTGTTCAACAGGTCAAGGCGCAAGCCCTGCGTGCGAAAGCTTCGGGGAGCTCGAGAGTTTGTATGGGAGCGGCTTGGCGAAATGTCAAGGATGGGCCAGAGTTTGATCAGGTATTGGAAATGGTCCGCACCATCAATAAGCTAGATATGGAAGTGTGCTGCACCTTAGGGATGGTTACCGAAAATCAAGCTCAGCGTTTGGCAGAAGCTGGATTGTATGCCTACAATCACAACTTGGATTCTTCGGAAGATTATTATAAAGAAATCATTTCGACAAGAGGCTATGAAGATCGTTTGGAGACTATTGATAATGTCCGTAAAACCAATGTTACAGTTTGTTCAGGTGGTATTATTGGTATGGGTGAAAAGGTTGAAGATCGCGCTGGGATGTTAGTGGCTTTATCGACGCTAAACCCACAGCCAGAATCCGTTCCTATTAATGCACTTGTCTCTGTAGAAGGTACTCCTTTAGAAGACCAAGAGCCTGTCTCCATCTGGGATATGGTACGCATGGTTGCCACCACACGTATTGTTATTCCTGAGACTCAAGTGCGTTTAAGTGCGGGGAGAACACAAATGACCAGAGAAGGCCAAGCGATGTGTTTCTTTGCCGGTGCAAATTCTATTTTTGCAGGTGATAAATTATTGACAACACCTAATCCAGATGTCAATGAGGATATGGAAATGTTTAAGCTCTTAGGACTGAATCCACAGAAGCCATTTATCAAAAAAATGCAGCCCACAACCGTCGAAGCTGAGGACTCTCAATACCAATCATTGGGCGAAAAACCAAAATGGTCTCGACCAGATCACAAAATTGAACGTAACGAAGAAGCCAAACTAAAAGCAAAAGCACTAAAGTAATTACGCTTAACAATAACTAAACTTTGGTAACGTTTTATTAACTTTGGCGCACTAAAGGCTTAACCATTGCAATTGAACCTTCAAGACATACCTCGTGTTGAAACCATCAGCAAAGCTGATTTTATAAAGCATTACTTTAAACCTCAGAAACCTGTAGTCATAGAACGTTTTATTGAGGATTGGCCTGCCCATTCCAAATGGAGTTTAGACTACATGAAAACCATTGCCGGTGACAAAACGGTTCCGCTTTATGACGATAGGCCAGTCGATTATAAAGAGGGGTTTAATGAGGCGCACGCGACTATGAAAATGAGTGATTATGTCGATTTGCTAAAGCGTGAACCTACCAAATACAGAATCTTCTTGTGGAATATATTAAAGGAAGTCCCAGAATTACAAAATGATTTTAATTATCCCGATTTTGGCTTGCGCCTCATGAAAGGTTTACCTATGCTTTTCTTTGGCGGTAGAGACTCCTATACATTTATGCATTATGATATCGACTTGGCTAACATTTTCCATTTTCATTTTGAAGGTAAAAAACAATGCATCTTGTTTGATCAAAAACAGAACAAATATTTATATAAAGTACCGCATTCTTTAATTACAAGAGAGGACATCGACTTTTACAATCCTGATTTTGAAAAATGGCCTGCGCTACAACATGCCAAAGGTTGGGTTTGCAATCTAAATCACGGGGAAGTACTCTACATGCCAGAAGGCTATTGGCACTATATGCGGTATTTAACACCTGGGTTTTCTATGAGCCTAAGGGCTATTGCCAGAAACCCTAAAAACTTCGGCAAGGCCTTATATAATATCTTCTTGATGCGTAACTACGATAATTTAATGCGTCGGTTTAGAGGACAAAAATGGATTGACTGGAAAAACGAAAAGGCCATTACCAACACCAATCGTTTTGCCTAGATTTTTTAATACAAATTGAATTCAATTTGTATATTTGCCCTCATTTTTAAAACTCAAATCATGAAAAAAATCGTTTTAATAGCAGCCTTATTGTTTGTAAGTCTAGGCTACTCCCAAGCATTTGAAGGAAAAGGAGACCAGAAATTTCAAGTTGGTGCTAATTTTCAAGATAATGGTACAGGTATTAATGTATCTTATGATTATGGTATAGGTGAGAATATTTCCATAGGTCTAACATCAACATATTTACTTGGTGTGGAAGATGCTCTAGAAGCCGATTTTGGGGATCGCTTCGATTTTAAGGCACGCTTTAATGCTAATATTGGTAATGTTTTGAATATCGATGATAATTTTGATTTGTATCCCGGTCTAAATTTGGGTCTTAAAAATTTTGGAGGTCATTTGGGTGCACGTTACTTTTTCTCAGAAGGCTTTGGTATTTATACAGAGCTCAATACACCATTTGCCAAATACAACGATAATCTGTCCCCAGCTGAAGAATTGCATAATCAATTCACTATAAACTTAGGGGCAACGTTTAATTTATAGACCATACACCAATAAGCAAATAGGCCTTTTCTTTCGATAATTTTCGGGACTGAAAAGGCTTTTTTTATATATACTGTTTTAATTTTTCGTAGACCAGGTGCGACTCCCACCCTCGGTATAATGCGTAATCTGCTACTTTTCTCTTTTTCCTGTAAACATTGTTTTCTTTGACTTGCCCTAAGCGCTTCTTAATCAGATTGTCTAAGGTTAAATCGTATTCTGTTTCATCGATTTCTTTTAAAGCGCTTTCAATAGCATACCTTGAGATGTCTCTGTGCTTTAATTCGCTGACCAATCGATTTTTTCCCCATTTTTTTATTCTAAATTTCCCTCTTACAAATGTCTTGGCAAAACGTTCTTCATTCAGATAATTATGTCCAATAAGATGTACTATGATTTGATCTATCGCTTCCGGAATCATACGCATTTCTAACAATTTAGCTTTTACCTCTTTATGACACCTTTCTTGGTAAGCACAATACCTTTCTAGCTTTTTTTGCGCTTCATCGACGGTATATGTTTTTTGTAGATTCACAATCTTAAATATAACATTTTGCTCATAATTTGAAGCGACCAACCAACTGTTTATTAGATAGTTTTAATACCTCTTTACGGTCGGTTATTAGTTAATCCGACCCCTAGAAAAAGAACTACTTAGCCCTCATTTTGCCTTTATGTCCCCTTTTTTTATAGTGCATACTTAAAGGATAAAATCAAATTCCGCCCAGCAGCGGCAATACCAGATGAGTAAGGTCTGTAACGCTGATCGGTTATGTTTTCCAAACTTGCGGTCAACGTAAATTTATCCCCCCAATAGTATTGTGTTCTAAAGTTAATGGTATGCCACGATGGGGCATAAGGGTTTCCGTTCGAATCCCTAGCATATAGATAGTCTTTAGAGAGTTCTGAAGGGGCGAGTTGATTAAATGATAATTCATTGTTGTAAACTAAAAAGGCATCAAATAATAGGTTGTTTTTTTCCCAAATTAAATGGGTCCTTCCAAAATAGGGGGCCACATGCCGCACCGGCACTTCAACACCATCATTGTCTTCGGTTCCCCCAATAACATTGTATTGTGAGCGCAATTTTAAGTTTTTAGAGAGATTAGCCTCTAGACCAACCTCAAAACCATATATCCAGGCTTTTGAAGCATTTTGAATGGCCTGTACAGTGCTCAGTTCTCCATCATAAATGATTTCGGTATCACCATTTAACTCAAAATCCCTTCGTATTAAAGCATTATCTAAAAAGGTGTAATATGTTGCCATATCTATCATAACCTTATTATCAAAATTCAATCTCAATCCTAGCTCACCACCATAGGCATACTCTGCCTTTAAGTCATTATTTGGTACCACAACAGACCCTGGTTCTGAATCAAATACTTTTCCAATATCATCTATATTAGGAGCTCTAAATGCTGTCGAAGCATTTAACTTCCACTGAATCATATCGCTGGGAGACCATATAATTCCAGCAGTTCCTGTTAGTGCTCCTGTATTTACTTTCGTATCATTAAAAGGCAAATTTAAAAAGGCATTATTCTCTGTAAAATCGGCATTCGCAATAACCTGATTGTATCTTAAGCCCGATTGAAAAACAAATTTTGAATGGGGTTTATACTTAAAACTCGTATAGGCTGCAAAGGATTGCCATGTAGCACCGTTAGGGTAACGCGTTACATTTTGAGCGGTTGTATTTGTGTCTATATTTTCTTCTTGCCCTTCTGACCCAACGGTATTGTAGAGGTATTCTAAGCCATAAGAAAAGCTTGTTTTAGGGCTCAGCTTTTTTTCTAAATCTAAATTAAAGGACATCACATCAACATTTTCTTCCCTGACTTCTCTCAATGGCGACTGAAAGTCTCTGTCCCTTCTGCTCTCTTTAAAATTTTGATAGGCGACAGTAGCTTGAATTTTGTCGTACAAATTAGAGCTACTGCTCATTTTCGTGACTTGCAAGTTTGTCATTAACCATTGCTGCGGTCCATATTCCCATTCTGCCGAACGAAGCGTTTCTCCACGAGGACGCAACAAACGATCATATCTGGGGTAATCTGAAGTTGTCGTAAAGTACAAACCCATATCAAATTTGAGGTTATCGGAGGGCTCATAATGCACCTTTTGCATCAAATTGATTTGACTATAAGCCGTAGGTTTTTGAACCTGAGGGTCGTCATTAGGTACGATAATGTCTTCGCCATTCTGTCTTATAACATATTCCGGTCTCAAATACGCATCAGGACCATGACTCCCCATTCTTAAATCATCGAAATCCGTATAGCTTACATTAGTTAAAAAACCCCATTTCTTATAGCCAAGATTTAAATCAAAGTGTCCTGTTTTTTCCCTATTAGCCGTACTATACCTTAGCAAAGCATTGCCATTTACAAGCAATTCGTCCTTGTAAGACAACTGCGGTTTTTTGGTGTAAAAACTCATAACGCCACCAATGGCATCACTTCCATAAACCACAGATCCGGCACCCAAAGTAACCTCTACGTTTTGAATGGATAATGGGTCAATAGATATGACATTTTGAAGATTTCCCCCTCTAAATATAGCATTGTTCATTCTTACGCCATCAACAGTTATCAATAACCTGTTTGTCGAAAAACCACGGATCATCGGACTACCTCCTCCCATCTGGCTTTTTTGTATAAATATGTTCCCCGAATTGTCCAGTAAATCAGCACTTGTCTGGGGGTTAGTCAATACTATATCTTTGGCATTCAGGCTAACTACAGACTGGGGAATATCGCGTTTACTCTGTTCAAATTTGGAGACTGAAATTACGATTTGATCGAGCCCTTCTATTTTGGGAGTTAAATAAATCGTGTAATTATTTTCAGCAATTTCAAACTTTCTGAGTTGCAGTTTTTCATACAACAAATTCTGAAAAAATATGATTTCACGAGCGTTGAATTTATCGAGGCTGGCCTTTCCAACACTATCCGTTACGACGTACTTGGTCTTCTTTAAATTGTACAAAGCAACACCTGGAATAGGCTCATTAACGCCTTTTTCTAAAACAGTAATGGTTTGGGAAAACGATAGCTGTAAAAGAAGAAACAAAACAACACTAAAAATGATATTACATTTCATTTTCATGCACATCTTCATTAAAATCTCTTCGTAAAAAATTGCTTAATGAAATACATCATTAAGCACTTGCAATGATTTTGGTTTTTTAAAACCATCCAAATGTAACTCAAAATAATACAATAACATATTTAAAAATTCCTGTCTTCGCTTTGCATTAATTTTTATAATATGAATAGCATCAAAATTTATGCCCAACAATTGTTTTAGCAATGTTAAATTTTCACCTGTAATGGAATAAATTCCAGAGGGAGTCACTTCAAAAATTCCAGATTCTAAATTGAAATAGGGATAGTCTGTGTTATGATTTTCTGGTTGAAATCCTAAATATCGCGTAAGTCTTAACAAAAACAGCAAGTGAAAATTTGAATACTGGTCCTCACTATCTAAGTATTGCAAGGCTGTTTCTATATAGTTGTAAAGCGCATCGTTCTTTTCCTCTTCTCTAAGCACAGATGAAAGAATTTCTGATAAAAACAAAACAATGGCACTCTTATAAATATTGTTGTGGAGACTCTTGTATATATAGTTAAATTTCACCTCCTTTATATTTTGAAGTGATCGGTTTGGTTTATAATTCTCCTCAATTTGAAGTTGGGATAAAGCTTGAAAATAAATGGCTTTTTTTTGGCTTTTTTTAGACTTTAAAACCCCACGTAATATATAGCTTACCACACCTCTTTGTTGCGTGTAACACTTTACAATAAGATCGTTATCCTTGTATTTAAGTTTGGAAAGGACAATACTATTATTTCTTGTTAGCATATCTAACGGACAATAAGGACCTTAAGCACTTTGGTTTCAAACGAATCCAAGTCCGAAATCATCACTAAATAAACACCTGTCCGTACTATGGCATTTGCTAGGTTTTTACCATTCCAAATTGCGGTACCTCCATCGATAGCAAAATTATAGTTGGCAGTAGAAGACCTTAAGTTGATATTAGATTGTGCTTCAGCAACTAAATTACCTTCTATATCGGTAATTTTAATATTAACCCTTTCGGTAAGACCGCTTATCTTGATACCCTTATTGATATCGTTTAGGTCATTAAATCCTAATATGTTGTATTCAGGCCGCACAGGATTAGGATATACAAAAGCATCCTCTAGAGTCTCCTCGGGTTTTGACCCTCCTGCTCTAAAAGCCAACATTCCCGCAACTGTCGCTATGTAAACAGTCCCATCATCAGAATCTATAGAAATATCATTAATACGATTTGAAGGCAAGGGAGAATTATCAGTTGTAAAGTGAAAAATGGTATTTTGCCCATCTGGTGAAAAATAAAAAACCCCTGAATCTACCGTTCCTACCCACTTATTATTTGAACCATCCACCTCTATATCCGAAATTGTTTCTCCAGCTAATAATTCTTGTGGAATACCATCCTCTAATACTATGATTGAACTTAAGGTAGGATTGGGATCATCATAAAACCCCGAAGTGTTAAATAGAACTCTTAAACCCAAAAAAGTACCAACCCAGAGCTGATTTCTATTATCCACAGCTAATGCAGTTACCCTAGTGAAGGGCAGGTTCTGTTCTTCTGAGACTATATTTCTAAGAGGCTCATTCCCTATATTTTCGTTGAATGCGTAAAGCCCATTAGAAAATCCACCTATCCATTTGGTTCCGCTATTGTCAATAGCAATGTCATAAAAACCTAACTCGTCTGTCAGGGCATCATTAATTATAGTAGAAAAATCAAAGCCCTGCCAATTACCTGTATTGGGATCGTAAGATTTTAAAGGGTTCGGTGCCCGTGATGTCAATGACCATAGAACGCCATTTCTATCAAAGATAGACGTTGAAAGTCTAATACTAACGAAATTTGGCGCACCAGGAAGTATCAAAGATTCAAGGCCACTATTATCTTGATTATATAAAATTGTAGGTTCAAAATCATTAATCTCTAATATGCCATCCTGACAAGAGTTTATAAACACTTGATTGGGGTTAAATGGATTTATGGCTATCTCTGCTAGATTTTTTGCCCCCAAAACACTATCAAAAGGTATACTTTCCCATACCTCATCAATATAGTAACTTAAACCCCTTCTCCTGAATGGCGCGGGATTGAACGATTCGGTATAATCCCCAAAGCTTGTCCAGACGACTCCAGTTTCAGCATCTAGTCTAAATACCTCATTAAATAAGGGACCATTGGGTTTTACCTCTTGATAGTCTAAGTTTCCCGAATCGGAAGTTCTTAAAACTCCAAACCCAGTCGTTCCTATATAAATGTCATTTTCTACTCGTGTTGCCGAAGTAAAATCAGTATCGAATTCATCTGTTGGCTGAAAACTATTGACTAATGTTAAGTTTTGATCGTAAACATAAACAAGATTCACTGTAGTGACGATATAATTAAATCCTGATATTTGGGTATCCAAGGGATTCGAAGGAAAATTAAACAAGGTATTAACAATGGCTCCATCTATTTCTATCAGGTCTCTATTAAATCCTATGGTATAAACTTTATCCGATATGGTATCAACAAAGCCAAAATTGCCAAGTAATAGCGTTTGCCACTGTGAAAAATCAATAAGATTTGGGTTATTTAAATCTGCTTTCTTAAGTCCATTATTATCGCCACACGCGGCAAAAATTTCGCCATTTAGAATGGTCACTTGATTTACATTGATCTGAACCCCGCCGTTTCCCAAAAAAAAGGTATCGCCAAATTCTAATCGCTCTAAATCATACACTGAAATTCCAAAATCCGTAGAAATATAAACTAAGCCTTCATGCTCATAAAAGTCATTAATTCGTTTATTCGCGGGAGTGATGTTTTCTTTTTCTAAAATATCCACAACCGATAGCACTGATGCATCGGTTTCAAAATAAATCTCAATTAAACCTGTCTCATAACCTATTAATAAAGATTGAAAAGCCTCACTGTAATAAATGGTGGTTATTTGCTCACCCGACAAACCGTCGACAGTCGTAATTGTTTTCAATTCACCTGATAAACTATCATATTCAAAAATTGCATTTTGCGCTGCGGCATAAATTTTATTATTACCGTTCACAACATCGACAATATCGTTATAAGAATAATGTGCCTGCCATAGTGCTGAAAAGTCTTGAGCGTAGCCCTTAAGAAAAAAAGAAAAGGCAAATGAAAGGAGCAAGACCTTAAAACTCATTTTGTTCATCAAGAGAATTGTTTTGTCAAATATATTAATAGTAACGATAATATAGCTTTAATAATATACTAAGCCAATAAAAAAGCCTTCATAAAATAATGAAGGCTTAGTCTCTATTATTCTTAAAACGTTTATACAACGCCTTGCGCCAACATAGCGTCTGCTACCTTTACAAAACCTGCAATATTAGCCCCTTTGATGTAATCTATAGAGCCGTCGTCATTTTTACCATATTCTACACAAGCGTCATGTATATCTGCCATGATATCTTTTAATCTTGCATCAACTTCTTCTCTCGTCCAGCTTAAACGCAACGAATTTTGACTCATCTCTAATCCCGAAGTCGCAACACCACCGGCGTTAGATGCTTTTCCTGGCGCGAACAATATGCGCGCCTTTTGGAACTCATGAATAGCCTCAGGAGTAGACGGCATATTGGCTCCTTCTGAGACACACTTACAACCATTTTCCACTAATTGTTTGGCCTCTTCTCCATTAAGTTCATTTTGAGTAGCACAAGGCAAAGCGATATCACATTTTACGGACCAAGGTCTTTTGCCTGCGACATAAGTGGCGTTAGGATACTTCTCAACATACTCTTTAATACGACCTCTTCTTACATTCTTTAATTCCATAACAAAATGTAATTTTTCGGTATCTATACCTTCCTCGTCTAAAATATAACCGCCAGAGTCTGATAAGGTCAGTACTTTAGCCCCTAATTCGATAGCTTTCTCCGCAGCAAACTGTGCCACATTACCTGATCCTGAAATCACAACGTTCTTTCCTTCAAAAGAATCATTTTTAGTCTTTAACATATTATCGGCAAAATATACATTACCATATCCTGTCGCTTCAGGTCTAATCAAAGAGCCTCCCCAAGATTGGCCTTTTCCTGTTAAAACACCTGTAAATGTATTGTTCAATTTCTTATACATCCCAAACATATACCCAATCTCTCTAGCGCCCACGCCTATATCACCTGCAGGAACATCTGTGTTATGCCCAATATGTCTGTACAGCTCTGTCATAAATGCATGGCAAAAACGCATCACTTCATTATCAGATTTTCCTTTAGGATCAAAATCAGAACCTCCTTTTCCGCCTCCCATAGGTAATGTTGTTAAGCTGTTTTTAAAGACCTGTTCAAAAGCCAAAAACTTAAGAATACTTGCATTTACCGTAGGATGGAAGCGTAGTCCACCTTTATAGGGACCAATAGCAGAATTCATTTGTACCCTATAGCCCCTATTCACTTGTATTTCGCCAGAGTCATCTACCCAACTAACTCTAAATGATATTAAGCGCTCTGGCTCTACCATTCTTAAAAGAATGTTTTTACCATGGTATATATCATGCTTAACGATATAAGGTATAACTGTTTCAGCTACCTCTTGAACAGCCTGTAAAAACTCAGGTTCATGTCCATTTCGCTTTCTTACAAGATCTAAAAAAGCATCAATTTTATCTTTCATATAAAAAATTGTTAAGAAATTGTGGTTTGTAGGGTGCAAATATACATTATCTGTAAAAATAACGGCTTATTTTTTTTATATTCTCAATTATTTTTTAATTATTTCAGAATTGTGGTAAAATTCTCTGCTCAATAAGAAATATGCATTTTGTCCGTTTTATTTGGTAGTTCGTCGAGTTTTTATATATTTGTTCGGCAACAATTTAATCTTATCCCCAATATGGCAAAACACGTTAAAAAACTACTTTTGTTGTTTGTCTTTGTATTATCGATACAAACAACATCTGCCCAATTGGGCTTCTCCCACGAAATAGGTGCGTTTGTTGGTGCTGTTGCGTTTCAATCTGATTTTGGTGTCCGAAGCGATTTTGAAACAAATTCGGGCAATACTGGTATTGCTTTAGGTATTGTACACTATATAAATTTTGCCTACCGTGCCGATTGTAATTGTTATACTACAGATACATATTTCAACGACCACTTTAAGTTAAGAAGTGAAATTTCTTGGAATAAAACAACCCTTAATCATTTTGGGAAATGGGTAGAAGATGCCCGAACTAGTGACAACGCAGATCGACTAAGAGCTCATTCTGGCGAAGCTCAAAACTGGGATGTTGGTATGCAATTGGAGTATTTCCCGAGAAGTATCAGAGCTTTTTCTGCTGGCGCCTACTCATTTGCACCGTTTGCGGCTCTCGGAGTACATTATGTGTCCTTTAATCCATCCGTAGAGACAACCTATGGTGATGGTAATAGCCTGAATAACAATAATTTTTATAGCTTTTGGGATGATGCTTCTGGCGGAGATCCCTTTATCAGTGCAGATTCAGGCTCTACCTGGTCTGTGGTTGCCAGTGTTGGAACACGTTATAAGCTTACCATCTTATCAGACCTGTTTGTAGAACTAAGATGGCAATACTATTTTGATGATTTTGTAGATGGGTTAAATCATAAGTTGCCATCCAATAAAGCCAATGATTGGAATTTATGGCTAAATTTTGGCTATATCTACTATCTAGATTAAACTAATTTCAAGACATATAAAAAAGACCGATTTAAAAAAATCGGTCTTTTCTTTTTTTAATACTTATCCAATGGCTTGTTTTAGATCGGCTATCAAATCCTCTTCATCTTCTATCCCAACGCTAAGGCGTATCAAGGAATCTACAACTCCTGTTTTTTCGCGTTCTTCTTTTGGAATACTTGCATGCGTCATACTAGCAGGATGTCCTGCTAAAGATTCAACACCCCCCAAGGATTCGGCAAGTGTAAAAATTTTGAGGTTTTCTACAATTCTAATAGCTTCTTCATAGTCATTACCTTTAGTTGTGAAAGATACCATACCTCCAAAATCTTTCATTTGCGATTTTGCAATTTCGTGGTTAGGGTGACTTTCAAAACCAGGCCAATACACCTTTTCTATCTTTGGGTGAGTTGCCAAATACTCCGCAACTGCTTTACCGTTTTCACAATGTCTTTGCATTCGTATATGCAAGGTCTTTATCCCCCTTAAAACCAAAAAGGAATCTTGTGGGCCACAAATTGCACCACTTGCATTTTGGATAAAATAGAGCTTATCCGCTAAATCTTTATCTTTTACAACTAATGCCCCCATAACAACATCACTATGCCCTCCTAAATACTTTGTTGCGGAATGCATCACAATATCGGCGCCCAAATCTAAGGGCTGTTGTAGATACGGGGTAGCAAAAGTGTTATCTACGGCCAGTAAAATATTATTCTTTTCTGCAATCTCAGAAACAGCTACAATGTCTATAACATTCATCATCGGGTTGGTTGGTGTCTCCACCCAAATTAACTTGGTATCTGGAGTAACATACTGTTCTATCTTATTAGCATTCTCCATTCCGATGAAATGAAACTTTATTCCAAACTCTTCATATATTTTCGTGAAAAGCCTATAAGTACCCCCATACAAATCGTTGGTGGAAACGACTTCATCACCAGGTTGTAACAACTTCAATACCGCATCTATAGCAGCCAACCCAGATCCAAATGCCAGTCCATAGTTTCCATTTTCTATACTTGCCAAGGCATTTTCAAGTGCATTACGCGTAGGATTATGTGTCCTAGAATACTCATAGCCTTTATGCCCTCCTGGCGTTGATTGGGCATAAGTAGACGTTTGATAAATTGGCGGCATTACCGATCCGTAAGCTGGGTCGTGCTCTTGACCTCCATGTATGGTTTTTGTATTGAACTTCATCTATTTAAAATTTATTTTACTTAAAATGAAACACCTAAAAAATTAAATTTTCATCGGCACATTTCATATTTTAAACATATTAGAATGCCTTAGACGTCTCATAGAAATAAACTTTACATAAAGGCATTTTTTAGAGCAACAAATTTAACTGATAATTCGTTGTATTCAAATCTGTGCAATACCTTTATTGAATCATTAACAAAATCTAACCTTATGAAACGTTTTAAATTCATTTTTATCTTTTTTTACCTTCTTAATTCTTGTGAAACTGAATTTAAACCAGTAACATTTAAGACGACTTCCATCGACCAAACTTATGAAGCACAAATATCTGCCAACATCGATAAGGCCATAGGACAAAGCGAATTGAGCAAAATCATAAACTTTAAAATTGAAGAATCTATAATTACTTCGCTTGGCGAAGCCACCAAGAAAACAAAGTTAGAGGCTGTCTTAGAGGACTTCAACTCAGAATACCTAGAATTTAAAAAAGACTTTCCTGAAGCATCAGAACCTGTTTGGGAGTTACATATCGAAACAGAAAAAACCTATCAATCCGACGCTGTCATAAGTATTGCCATAAGCACCTATGAATTTCAAGGAGGTGCTCATGGTAATGATAAAATTAAGTTCTTAAATCTCAATGCTAGAACTGGCGAAATTCTCGATTACGTCGATATTATTAAAAATAAAGACGATTTTAAGAATCTTGCGAAAACCTATTTTATAAAATCAAAAACAAAGGAAAAAGACCCAATAAACATGGAAGATTTTTTCTTTGGAGAGCCATTTCAGCTCCCAGAAAATATGGGTTATAGTGATGATGGCTTGGTTTTACTCTACAATATTTACGAAGTCGCATCTTACGACCAAGGTTATACAGAGTTTGTAATTCCGTTTGATGAAGCGGAACCCTACTTAAAACTTTACTAGTTAGTTTTTTTTGTCAGTCGCTTAATTATAGGTTCTACGGTTAAACCCTGTCCCAAAATAGACACAATGACCACAATATAAGTTATCACCAAGAATAGTTCTCTATGCATATCTTTCGTTAAACTCAAGGCCAAAGCAATAGATATGCCTCCACGTAAACCTCCCCAAGTCATAATCAAATTCGTCTTAGGTACAAAATCCAATCGCTTTGCAAAGAATTTAATGGGTAACCACAAGGACATATATCTACACATTAAAATGATTGGGATAGCCAATAGGCCAGCATAAATATACTTGCCTTCTAAAGTCAATACTAACATTTCCATACCAATCATTATAAATAAAATGGTGTTTAAAAGTACATCCACCAATTCCCAGAACTTGTCAACATAAGCCTCTGTAGTCTCAGACATCGCTGTTTGACGAACAGTATCGTTACCTACAATTAATCCCGCAGTGACCATAGCAAGCGGAGCAGATAAATGGAATTTATGGGCTAACATGGTGCCTCCCATCACGGCAGATATGGTTAAAATGACCTCAATTTCATAATTGTCTATGGATTTCATTAATCGATACGTAATCCATCCTAAAAACAAACCTAAGGCTACACCACCAATAACTTCCTGACCAAAAAGGGTCGCAATATCCGAAAATTCTACGGATGCGTTTGGTTTAGCAGCTATGGCAAAAATCGTTAAGAATACGACCACACCAACACCATCATTAAAGAGGGATTCGCCAACAATTTTTGTTTCCAATTTTTTAGGTGCACCTGCTTTCTTCAATATGCCCAAAACTGCTATTGGGTCTGTAGGAGATATTAAAGCACCAAACAATAGACAATTTATAAAGGTCACTTCTAATCCCATCCAACGCAGAAGATAAAACATAATAATCCCGACCAAGAAAGTAGATACAAGAACACCAAGGGTAGCAAAAGCTAATATAGGTCCTCTTTGAACTCTAAGCTGATCAAAATTGGTATGCAACGCACCCGCAAACAACAAAAAGCTCAACATAATGTCTAGTAAAACCGTCTCAAAATCTATACTATTGATAAATGCTTTTTCTCTGAGCAAAAGTGTATCATCAAACTGTGCAATCCCTACCAAAACCATGGTGAAAATAATAGTGATAAGCATGAGACCTATGGTGATTGGAAGCTTTAAAAAACGTACATTGATGTACCCAAAAATAGCTGAAAGCACAATTAGAATCGTGGCAATAGAATAATATTCCATAGAATTATATTTTTCTTAAATGTAATTATTTTTCGTTTTAAATACGGTTACTTTGCAGTCTTAAATCCAATCCAATTTGAATATGGCAAAAATATATTATTTGAGTACATGCAACACCTGCATGAAAATTATAAACGAGCTTAATTTACCTAATGATTTTAAGCTTCAGGATATAAAAAACGAGGCTATCACTGTCGGTCAAATTGAAGAAATGAGAGCACTTACGGACAGCTATGAAAGTTTGTTTAGCAAACGTGCAAGACTCTATAAATCGCTCGACTTAAAAAACAAAAACCTTTCAGACGAAGACTATAAAAATTATATTTTAGAACATTATACATTTTTAAAGCGCCCTGTTATACTTTTTAATGATCATATTTTTATTGGCAATTCTAAAAAAACAGTAGAAGCGGCTAAAAAAGCGATACATGTATAGTCGTAGGGTTGCACTTATAGCTCTTTTTGCGGTTCAGCTTTTATACGGTCTGAATTATACCTTCGCAAAGGTCGTAATGAACGGAAACTTCATTAAACCCTCAGGGTTTGTATTATTGAGGGTTATTGGGGCTACAGCGCTGTTTTGGTTAATAAGTATTTTCTTACCTCAACAAAAAATTGAGAAAAAAGATTACATTAAACTCTTTGTAGCCGCAGTCTTTGGGGTGGTTGTCAATATGCTCTTTTTTCTCAAGGGCTTAGAATACACCACTCCCATCCATGCATCAGCTATTATGGTCATTGTGCCTATCATCATCTTGGTCTTATCGGCTATTATTTTAAACGAACGTGTAACCAAGCTCAAAATATTAGGTGTTGTACTGGGTTTAATTGGCGCCTTAGTTTTAACGATTTATGGAAAATCTGCCAGAGCCGCTGATAATGTTGCTCTTGGGAATCTCATGATCTTTTTAAATGCTATCTCTTATAGTATTTATGTTATACTAGTAAAGAAATTAACGGAAAAATACAATCCGCTAACATTTATAAAATGGTTATTTTTATTTGGGTTGATTATGCTAATCCCATTTGGGTATAGCGAACTACAGAGCGTGAAATGGGAGAGTTTTACCCCTTATATTACGTTCTCTGTTTCATTTGTAGTCATTGGCGCAACCTTTGGCACCTATCTGTTAAATCCATTTGCCCTCAGTAAACTAAAAGCGTCAACGGTGGGTATTTTTATTTACCTTCAACCCGTAATTGCTGGTCTTTTTGCACTCACTATGGGAGCCGATTTTATAGATACCTTTAAAATCCTAGCTATGCTTCTCATTTTTACAGGTGTATATTTAGTGTCTTTAAAACCAAAGAAAGTACAATAATTTGTCTCTAACATCTAAAATATTTAAGGCGACAGATGAGATCCCAGAAAACTATTGGGAACGTCTTAACTGTACTTCGAATATTTACTATTCTCCCGAGTTTTTAAAGGCTTTTGAGGCGGCCAACACAGATATTGAATTTAACTATATTTTTATTCTAAAAGCGAATGACGTTATAGCTTTTGCTTACACGCAATTGGTGACCATTGGAATAGAAACCATTACCAAGAATATTAGGATGTCTCCAAAATTAAGGCGTATCGTTAATAATATGTTTTGTAACAATAATATAAGGGTCTTGTTTTGCGGTAATGTTTTTTTAAGTGGTGAATACGGTACATTTTTAAAACAAGGTGCTCCAAAAGTTGAAACTTTTACTGGGATTGCCAAAGCTGTAAAGCGATTGTACAGGTGCAAGCGGCTCCACACTATTTTTATTAAGGATTTTGAAGACGAATCACTCTATGTTACAGATCATCTAAAATCATTTGATTACGCTTCTATGCATGTGGAACCCAATATGATTATTTATCTGAAACCAGAATGGCAGTCCTTTAACGATTACATCAATGCATTGAAATCCAAATATAGAGTAAAGGCCAATCGGGCTGATGCTAAAAGTGAAGCTTTGGATGCTAAGTTTTTTAATGAAGAAGATATAAAAGCTCACAAAAATAAGCTTCAAGCATTATATCAAAACACTATTGACAATGCAGATTTTAATGCCCAGATTTTAAACCTCGACACATACGTACATCTTAAAAATACCTATAAAAATAAGTTTATTGTAAAAGGGTATTTCTTAGAAGATAAGCTGGTAGGATTCCTCTCTGCCATGCGAAATGGAGATCACCTTGATGCACATTTTATAGGTATTGATTACTCCAACAATAAAACCTATGCCATTTACCCTAGAATCTTAAACGACTATGTAAGGATAGGTATCGCAACTAAATCCAGTCAGATTAATTTAGGGAGAACGGCTTCTGAAATGAAAAGTACCTTAGGCGCACAACCAAAAACCTTGACCTGTTATTGTAAACACAAACACTATCTGCCAAATCAAATTTTAAAGCCGTTTGTAAAGAACGTACAAATAAAATCTTTTAAACAGCATCAGCCATTTAAATAGTACTACATATCTAATGGTTTTGGTCTTATACCATGTTTTCGCGTATCCTCTTTTGTAAGTATCTTAAAGTCTTTAGACTTGGGAAACTTTTGTGCCAACTCCAATAATGGATTTGGAAGCCTTGTTAATTTTCGCTCCGTTGTATCTATCCAAGCCCCCAGAATTTCAGAAAAAGCCAGATTATCCCCTTTCTTATTATACAAATTATGCTCAAACTTAAAGAGCATGCCATCTTCGCTCAACCCAGAAATCTCAGTAGCAACCGTAATAGGTTCTCCTATGAAAGATTCTTTAAAATAGTAGGTGTGTTCATAAAATACTACCGGGCCAACGCCATGTTTTTTTATTTCTGGCATAGAAAAACCATGTTCCTCGAAAAAGGACATTCTTGCATGACTCATAAAATTGGTATAGGCAGAGTTGGCTAAATGTCCATTAGCATCAACATCACTCCAACGAATTTCAAATTGTTTTTTGTACATTTTTCTAACTTATAACTGAATAGCAAAGTTAGAGAAAAGAGTATGGGCGCATAACATCTCAAGCTTTTTTAGCTATGATTTTATACCAGCGCAATTTTGTACCTTTGCGCAACTTTAATCGCATCGTATTAATGATACAATCTATGACAGGTTATGGGAAGTCTGTTTTACAGCTCCCTACCAAAAAAATATCTATAGAATTAAAATCTCTGAATAGTAAAAACTTAGACGTCAATGCCAGAATGCCTTCAATGTATCGCGCCAAAGAACTAGACATTAGAAAGGGTATTGCCAAGCATTTGGTTCGTGGTAAAGTTGATTTTTCACTGTATGTAGAAATTACAGGTGAGGACACCACCTCAAAAATCAATAAAACCGTAGTTAAAGAGTATATAAAACAACTTAAAGAAGTTGTCGATGGTGATACGACAGAATTGCTAAAAATGGCCGTTCGTTTGCCAGATGCCGTTACTACAGAGCGTGACGACATTGATGAAGAAGAGTGGACTATCATAGCCAAAGGCATTGATGGAACTATTTCAAAAATTGTGGCTTATAGAAAAGATGAAGGTCAAATTTTAAAGCAGGATTTCATAGAACGGGTTGCCAATATAAGACAATTGCTCGAAGAGGTTATTGTTATGGATCCAGAGCGCATTGCAGGTGTAAGGGCCAGATTAGAAAAAGGTATAGCCGAAATAAAGGAGAAAGTAGATGACAATCGTTTTGAGCAAGAACTCGTTTACTATATAGAGAAATTTGACATTACCGAAGAAAAAGTAAGATTGGACAATCATTTGGATTATTTTATCAAAGCTCTAAATTCTGAAGACTCCAATGGAAAAAAGCTAGGTTTTATCTCACAGGAAATCGGTAGGGAAATAAATACTATAGGTTCAAAATCCAATTATGCGCCTATGCAGAAATTAGTTGTACAAATGAAAGATGAGCTTGAAAAAATTAAGGAACAATTATTAAATGTACTCTAGTTAAAACCGCCGCTTAGTGTCAAAAGAAACATCAAAACAAGGTAAGCTCATCGTATTTTCCGCACCTTCAGGGTCGGGAAAAACAACCATCGTGCGCTATTTATTAAAGCAAGACGAACTAAATCTAGAGTTTTCTATTTCTGCAACCTCTAGAGAAAAACGGGGAAATGAACAACATGGTAAGGACTATTACTATCTATCTCTTAAAGAGTTTAAGAACAAAATTAAGGCTGACGAATTCTTGGAATGGGAAGAGGTCTATAGAGATAACTTTTATGGCACCTTAAAGAAAGAGGTAGAGCGCATATGGGCTAAGGGCAAACATGTTATCTTTGATATTGACGTCTCTGGAGGATTGCGTATAAAGCGGAAATTCCCTGACCAAACCCTAGCCGTTTTCGTAAAACCGCCCGATTTAAATGAACTCGTTAGGCGATTGAAGGAACGCGGCGAGGAAAGCGAAGATAAAATTAATATGCGTGTGGCAAAAGCACCCGCTGAATTGGCTACCGCCCCACTTTTTGATGTGATTGTCGTTAACTCCGATTTAGAGCATGCCTTAGAACAGGCTTATCAGCTGGTTTCTGATTTTATAAATGAATAGCTATGAAAGTTGGACTCTATTTTGGCACATTTAATCCCATACATGTTGGACACTTAACCATAGCGAACCACATGGCGGAACACAGTGATTTAGATCAGGTTTGGTTCGTCGTAACACCCCAAAGTCCATTTAAGAAAAAAAGTAGCATGTTAGACAATCACCAGCGATTGGAGATGGTGTATCGTGCTACAAAAGATTATACCAAACTGCGCCCAAGTGATATTGAGTTCGGATTAAAACAACCCAATTACACCATAGACACACTCACCTATTTACATGAAAAGTTTGGTGAGCATGAGTTTGCCTTGATTATGGGCGAGGATAATTTAAAGAGCTTTCATAAGTGGAAAAACTACGAACTTATCCTAGAAAATTATAACATCTATGTGTACCCTAGACTGTCAGAGGGAAAAATTGACACGAGATTTAACGACCATCCTAAAATTTTTAACATTTCTGCGCCAATAATGGAGCTGTCTTCGACGTTTATAAGACAAGAAATAAAAGCGGGTAGAAACGTTCGTCCGATGTTACCCGATAATGTGTGGCATTATATAGACGAAATGAATTTTTATAAACATTTTTGAAGTTAATACCCCTTAGTTTTTATTTTATCTAAAAGAATAGTTACATTTAACTTAATTAAAGATTGAAAAAGAGATGATATTTACACTAGTTTTTTTGACCGCAGTTATTGCCCTAATCGTATCAAAGACTAAGACTATAGTGTTGAGAAATAATCTAAATCCCTCTAACGAAAAACGCGTTCTAATTGCCGGTGTCCTGCTTGTAATTTTTTTAATAACAAATGCTACATTACCTTATCCAGAGTCTCTTTATTGGTTTATTGGTTTAGGTGTGGTTTTTGTCAGCACCGTTTTAACATTCAATGTACTCAAAAAAGAAATGAAGCGGTTTTTATCCCTAGATGCTAAGGATAAAATAGTGAATGTCTTGTTTTACAGTCTTTTGATTATTGTTACAAATATTTATCTCTAGAAGTGATAATAGGCATTCTCTAAATGTTCTATTTCGAACCTCCCAGGCTTTTTTACAATAGCAATTATATCGAATCGTACTTCAACATCTAAATTGTTCTCAATAACATATTGATCTACGACTTTAACTATATTTTTAATCTGTTTAGGTTTTACAAAGTCTTGAGGGTTGCCAAAATCTGTGGTAGACCTTGTTTTTACTTCTACTATAGCTAAAACATCATTCTTTTTGGCAATGATATCAATTTCTGCTTTATCAAAACGGTAATTGCGTTCAACAATAGTATACTTGTTTTCTAGCAAAAAATTGACCGCTAGTTGCTCACCCTTTTTACCAAGATCATTATGTTGTGCCATAGCTTTAAAATTAGAAAAATAGTATTACATTTAAGTAGTGAACGCTACCTTTAATATCATCAATATAAAATTCGACTTTCCTTTTAGTTTTAATGATTATAGTTCATTATTGCTGGTTTTCTTTTTTCATGGGATTGTATTTTCGGCGCTACTGCTGAGAAAAGGTATTATTTATAATAATAAGGCAAGTCAATGGCTGAGTATATTACTATTTCTCTATGCGATGTATATCACACCCTTCATGCTAGGCTATGCGGGTTGGTATTCTGGTGGGGTTACAAGAGAAATAATGTTCTTTGTGCCATTTATGCAAGTGCTATTGATTGGTCCAGTGGTCTATTTTTACACAAAAAGCTTATTAAATATTAGTTTTAAACTATCTCGAAAAGATTATTGGCATTTTATGCCGGCCGTTCTTTATGCCATTTATAGCTTGGTCGTTTTTATTACAGATAAACTTATTCTAGATGACTATTATTTCTACGCAGATGAAAGAGATAAAGATTTAGCGGATTGGTATCAAGTGGCAGGATTAATTTCTATGGTATCTTATCTAATACTGAGTTTAAGGTACTATTCCAACTATAGAAAGTTACTTTTTGAGAAAGTGAGTTATGCCGAATCCATTTTATTTAAGTGGATCAGAAACTTTATGATTGCCTTCTTGGGTTTACAGATTCTTCGTGTTTTATTTTTTATCATAAACCCAGAATGGGGAAATTTCGGAAGTCAGTTTTGGTACTACATCGCATTTTCAATTATTTTTTATTATATCGCCATTACGGGTTATAGCAATGTGATAAAACAAATTGCACTAGAAGGGGAAAAGTTGCAATCTGTTAATGTCTTTATTGATGATGACACAGAGCCTATAGCATTCATTGGAAATTCAAAAACTATAGAAAAAGACCAATCAGCGTGGAAAGCAAAATTGTCTGAACTCATGACTGAAAAACGTCTCTTTGAAAATCCACGTTTAACACTTTCTGATGTAGCAAAAGAACTCAACATTACTACAAAAACGGTATCCTCTACTGTAAATTCTGGTTTTAACATGAACTTTAACGACTTTATCAACCATTACAGAATAGAGGCTGTTAAGGAAAAACTGAATAAAGGCGAACATACACGCACCACCTTATTGGGAATCGCTCTAGATTCAGGGTTTAACAGTAAGGCGACTTTTAATAGAGCATTTAAGAAAAGTACATCCCTATCGCCGAAAGATTATATCGAAAACTTATCCTAAAACAGGTCTCAAATCGAGATTTGAAGCGTTTAGTAAGGTTTTTAGCTAGACATTTGTTGTAAATAATTCACGTCATGAAAAAAATTCTAGTATTACTCACGTATTCATTAGTAATTACAACCAATGCACAAATCCCGGTAGATCAAATTGATAATTTGATCAATTCAAAATTCACAGATAAAGGTCCTGGAGTAATGGTTGGCATTGTAAAAGATGGCGAAATCGTTTATGAGGCATATCGCGGACTTGCAAATCTTGAACATCAAGTGAAAATGAATGAAAAAACAAGATCTAATATAGCATCAACTGCTAAACAGTTTACGGCCTTAATGATCTTACAATTAGAAATGGAAGGTAAAATAACCATAGAAGACGATATTAGAAAATACCTCCCTAGCTTATATAAAAATGTACAAGATGAAATAAAAATTCGCCATGTTATTAATCATACTAGTGGCATAAGAGATTACGTAGAATTATATGGATTGGAAGGCGATGTGTGGTGGAAACGTGTCGGGCTAGACAATGACGACGTTATGGGGTTATTAGAAAAACAGGAAGATCTTGGCTTTGAACCAGGCTCTAGATTTTCATACAGCAATTCAGGATATATCATTCTTGCAAAAATCATTGAAAAGGTGAGTGGCCAAAAATTTACTGACTATTCGGACAGCTTTTTTCAAGGTTTAGGCATGAACGAAACCTCATTTATAAAACGATATATGGGAGTTATTCCAAATAAAGCTGCACCTTATTCGGATTGGGGCTATGGTGAATTATTTCATTCAATTTCAGTCACAAAAACAGCAGGCGAGGGATTTTTGTACACTACATTAAGAGATCAATTAAAATTCGAACTAGCCGTACAAAATGCAAATAAAAACAATGATGAATTATTAATTAAGAGTCAAAATCCAATACCAAATAGTGACATAAAAACTTACGGTTTTGGTTTAAAATTAGATAGCCGATTAGGAAGAACAACTGTTTATCATGATGGCGTAACAGATGCCTATAATGCCATTGCACTTCGTTTCCCGGAAGATAAGCTATCTATTTTTATTTTGGGTAATAACGGAAACGTTAGAAGTGACCTCTTAGCAGATGAAATCGCAACATTAATATTACCAAAACAAAAGACTAAAATAACTTATGATGCCAAGTACTTTGAAGCTAATGCCAAGACAGAAAACTTAAATATTTTAGGTCAGTATTATACGAAAAGTGGTTTTCTAACTAGAATTGTGGACGAAGATGGTAAAATTTTCTTCCGACAAGGCAAATATTTAAAATTAGAACTCACAAAGGAAAATGATAACACCTATTATTTTACTAATGACTCAAAAGAAAAAGTACGGTTTTATGATGATAAGATGATGATATACTATGCTTCAGGAGATGCATCGACTTATAACAAAACATCCATTCCATCTGCATCATTTACGGATTTGGAAGCCCTAGTTGGAATCTACCATAATACAGAACTCGATATAAGCTTTGAAATCTCACAAAATTCTGATAATTCTATAGAATTAAAATTATCTAGTGAAAGAAATAAGAGAGACGTTTTAATTTTTAATAGAGACGATTTACTGGCAGGTGATAGTTATTATTTAAAAGTTTACAGGGATCTTTTTGACCGCGTAATTGAAATGAAGTTAAACTATGATCGTGCAAAAAACATAAGTTTTAAAAAGAAAACCAATTTAAAATTTCAACCAAAAACAGAAACAGCAGATGGATCTATTAATGTAACTACTATAGGTTCTCGAGATGGCAGCTCTTCACAAATATTATTGACTGCGAACTATCCCAATGGCAACGAAATCTGGTCCAAACAATTTGGGGGAAGCAGTTATGACAAAGCAAGTTCAATATTAGCCACAGAAGACGGTTATTTAATTATTGGATCCACAAGTTCTTATGGTGAAGGCAACTACGATATATTTGTTATTAAAACCGATAAAAAAGGTAAGATGCTATGGGAAATTTTATAATGACTATGGTTATATTGCCGAAATCACAGCCGATGGCTATAGAATTAAAGGTACCACTCAAAACTGTGAAAACAACACCGATATCAACAGAAAATGTACTACAAATGTTTGGTTTGTTATCATCGACAAAGATGGAAAAGAATTATCCAACAAAGTTTTAGAAGAGGTTGTAGCAAATTAAGCTAAATTTACACAATAGAGTTTATCCATTTAGTCAAATAAAATGGGCACCTTATTGTATAAGCTTAATGAGTAATTTTCTGAATATCATTATCCTACTTGGAACCCTTCAAGGCATTATAACATCTGTACTATTATTCAGACTAAAAATCAATAAAAAGGCCAATAAACTACTTGCTAGCATTATCCTTTTGATCTCACTGGCTTGTTTAAACATCTATTTTTTAGAAACTGTAAGAACTGACTCTATTCTGTGGGCAATTCTAGAGGCCATCATCCCTTTGGTTATTGTTATGCCTGTTGGACCATTGATTTATTTTTATGTGAAATCGCTGCTTAATCCAGAGTTTAAAATACATAGAAAAGATTATCCACATTTTTACACTATTCTGCTCGACTTGATTCCGTATTTAGCGGCGTTGATTTTTATTGTTGGCGGCTATTTTGGTTGGATTAATTCTGGTAGCAACGAACAATGGGGCAATTTTATTGATACTTATAATGTCTATATTGACATTCCAAGGTGGATCTCATTGAGTGTCTATACATTTCTTGCCCTTAAATTAATTTCACGTCATGAAAAGAGTAGTGTGATTACGATTTGGGCCAAACGATTCTCCATAGGTTTTACTTTGTTCGCTGTAATATGGTTGCTTCATTTAGTACCTTATATAACGCCTGCATTTTCAAATACACTATTAGATGCCGTTGGCTGGTATCCTGTTTACATTCCTTTAATTGTATTGGTCTACTGGCTCGGCATTAATGGTTACATCATTAGCTTTAATACCTACAGACAAACTGCAAATAGAAAAGATATTTCCGAAGAAACCGTAAAAAAAACAACAACGGTTTTAGAGCAGTTAATGAGGGATGATCAATTGTATTTAAATCCTTCTCTTAAACTTAATGATGTTGTTAAACTTACAGAGATTCCACAAAAGACCATTTCGGCCGTCCTCAACCAGCATATCGGAAAAACATTTAATGAATATATAAATACGTTTAGAATCGAAGAGTTTAAACAACGTTTATTAGACAAAGATTCCAATCATTTAACCATTACAGGTATTGCCCTTGAATGTGGTTTTAACTCTCAAGCTACATTTCAAAGAACCTTTAAAGCAATGACCAATCTTTCCCCAAAAGAATTTCAACAAAAACATTTAAAACGGTAGTCTAAATACTATTCAAATCTAGATTTGAGTGGAATGATGTGGCCTGCATCACTTTATTTGTCTTTAAAATTAATACAATGATGAAGATTCAATTGGTGTCCGCTTTACTGTATGTGTTTTTGATTTTACCTTGTAAAGGACAGAACAAGGACTTCAGAAATATCAAAATTGAGAAAATAGATAGCTATCTTTCTTCTGCCAATAAAGCCTATCGATTTAATGGAACCGCATTGATATACCATAAAGGAAAAATCCTTTTAAATAAAGGTTATGGTTTTAGGAATTTTAGTACCAAGCAAAAAAATACGCCCAAAACAAGGTTTCCAATTTTATCAATCACCAAAACCATTACGGCAGCCATAATTCTAAAACTACACGATGAAGGAAGGCTTTCTTTAAACGATAATCTACGCTCCTATTTTCCCGATTACCCAAATGGCTCTAAAATTAAAATATCCCATTTATTGAATCATACTTCTGGCATATACAATTACACAGTTGATGTTGGTGAAGAAGATTCATTAATAGTAAATTATCCTATTCCCAAGACATTCGTTCTTGACCATTTTAAAAATAAACCATTAGATTTTGAACCGGGACAATATTACAGTTACAACAATTCGGCCTATTTTTTATTGGGGTTAATTATTGAAAAAATAGTTGGAAAACCTTACGAAGCGGTGGTGAGAGACATTGTTTTCAATCCACTTGAAATGCATGACTCAGGGTTTGATTTCATTAACTTACCAAATTCAGCGAGAGCTCAAGGTTATCAATTTTGGACCAAGGACCATATCAAACCCTACAAACACTACGATTCTACCTTTGCATATTCTGCGGGAAGTATTTATAGCACCTCCACTGATTTGTTTAGATGGGCAAAAGCTGTTTCAGAACAAAAAATTCTTAAAAGGAAAACATGGAAACAGGCCTTTACACCTAACTTGAATAATTACGGTTATGGATGGGAAATCGGAGTTTTTTCAGGCAAAAACTATATAAAGCACTCGGGGGGTTATCCAGGATTTATGTCGGAACTTATTTATTATCCGAAAGAAGACGCTATAATTGTTTTGTTGAACAACTTTGGAAATTACAATCAGAATGTGTGGTCTATTGGTATGGGGGTTTCATCAATCTTGTTCAATTTACCTTATGACAATTGGAAACTCAGAAAAGAAATCCATGCAGACGATTCTATTTTAAATGAGTACTCTGGTATTTATAAATTAAATGGAAAGAAAAGCATAGATATTACATTAAAGGACAACACACTATTTCTCAACAATGGTTATGGCGAACAGAAATTACATGCCGAAAGTGAGACTGTCTTTTATCTAGAAAACTTCAATACCCAAATAACTTTTGGTTATAAATCAATGCTTTTGCATGAGCATGGGCAAACTACCAATTGGGTCAAAATCAATTAAAAAACTAATCTATTATTTTAAAAGTAACCTATGAAAAAATTCATAATACTTCTCATCGCAGTATCTACTAGTGTTTGTCAAGCTCAAAATGAAGCTGAACATATAAAAACCATTGATCAATTTCTTACCGAAGAATATCCAAAAAACGAACCAGGCGCAACAGTATTAGTTGCCAAAAAAGGAAAGGTCATTTTTGAGAAAGCTTACGGATTGGCATCGCTAAAACCAAAGCGAAAATTAAAAACCGATATGGTATTTCAAATTGGATCGATGAGCAAACAATTTGTTTCAGCCGCTATATTACAATTGATTGAACAGGGGAAAATGGCGCTTACAGATACCATTCAAAAATATGTACCGTATTATCCAACAAAAGCGTATCCAATTACCATTCATCATTTATTATCTCAAACTTCCGGGATTCCAGAATACTTCGATGTCGACGAAAGCGAGTTTCACTTACTCGCTAAGGAACATACGCCTCAACAATTAATAAATTATTACAAAGATGAACCACTCATTTTTAGACCAGGGGAAAAGTGGAGTTATAGTAATTCTAATTATCCTTTATTAGGTGCTGCCCTAGAAAAAACAACAGGTTTATCTTTAAAAGAATACCTTAAAATCTACATTTTTGAACCTTTAGGTATGACCTCAACAGGACTTTGGTATAATGAAACCATCAAAAAGAAAAGAATTCCCGTAGGTTACAATAGTAAAAACGGCATACTATTTCCTGGACCTGAGATAGTTGGGTCTGCATTGTATGCTCCTGGCGGAATTGTATCTACTATAAATGACTTGTTTATTTGGAATAGAGCACTGGTAAACAAAACTGTTATTTCTGATTTTGTAGTTCAACAATTAACATCCGAAAAAACTATAGCCTCAGGAGAAGGCACAGGATATGGCTACGGATTTTTTCTTAAAAACCTTCAAGGAAGTCCTACAATACAACATGGTGGTAATTTATTCGGATTTACAACCTATGGTTTGTATTTACCTCATGAAGATATTTTTGTATGCATCTTGGCAAATACAAAATTTGACCGAACAGAGGAGCTTGCAAACTATGTGGCAAGTATCCTTTTAAATAAACCTATTGAAATATTTAGTAAAAAAGAGGTTTCAAAAGCATTGTTGAAAGATTATATTGGTATTTACGAATTGCAAAGCGAAGAAATATCTAGGACATTCCAAATAAAACTTTTCGATAACACATTAATTCTTAGTGACCCTAAAGCACCAGAACATGATGCGACGCTAACGCCATCGGATAAGGATGTTTTTATCTTGAAAGCTGTTAGTGCTTCATTTAAATTCTTGCGAAATGAAGACAACCAAACTATGGGTTTTACCGTAAATCAGGAGGGGAAAATATTTGAATTTAAAAAAATAAAATAATAACTATCAAATTCAATTTTTGTTTTCATAATTGGCATCAATATAAGCAATAGCCTCTTGTTGACTTAATACTGCAAATTTTTTATAGCGCTCATGTACATCAACAATCTCATCCAAAGCTTTTTGTACTAAGTCTTTATTTTGCCACGTATTTAAATGTGTAACCACTGTTTGCAGGCAGCCTTTTTTGTAAGCGATTTGACCTAGCACATGAATCAGTGTGTCAGTTACACGCTTGGTTTCATCATGTTCTAATTGTTTAAGTAAAGGTAAAATATCTTGCGGATGGGTACGCCCCCTTAGTTCAATACCATGGCAAATCTCACGCCTAATTTCTTTATCTGGATGCTTTAAATAAGACTTTGCCCAAGCTAAAACAGGTTCTGGATTGCGCTCGCCCATTTTTTTGATGGAACCAATAACTGCATTTCTTACGCGATGGTGATCATCGAACAAACCTTTATCCATAAACGCTTGAACCTTATCAAAATGAAATTTCCCTATTTCTCCTGCTGCATTAATGACGGTTTGTCGTATGAGTTCATTATCCGACTGAAAGAGAGCTTTCAATGTTGAAACTATTCTGGACTGTAATTCAGGACGCGCATAGAAGATTTTACCAATGGCTAAATATCCGGTCTTACGGATGTAAGTGTCTTCGTCTGAAAAATAGTTTATTAGACTTCTGTTTTGATCTAAAGACAAATCAGCTTCAATCTCTTGATTAATTTTTTTAACCAATTTATTTCGTTCTTCTTTAGTGAGATCGTAAAAGGCCATAGCTGATAGATAATGGTTTAAGTCACTTCGACCCTAAAGATATTCAATATTAAAGCTTCTGGACAAAATTATTTTGTAACCTTTCTTTTTGTGGTTTTGTCCAATGGATGTGAATTCACAAAAAACACATTCATAAACATTAAAAAATCAAAAAATGAACACTGTAAAATCATACATTATAGCCTTAGCTATAATCTTAACGGTATCTGTTTTTGGGCAAGAAAACTCTACATTAATTAAAGTTCCAAACGGCAATACCATTTCGTCTAAAGCATTAAATGAATATATAGAAAAGACCATGGACTCTTTAGAATTACCAGGCCTTTCTATAGCCATTGTAAATGATGATAAAATAGCCTATCACAATACTTTTGGTGTTAAGAATCTAAAAACTAAAGATCCTGTAACCAAACGGACTATTTTTGAAGGGGCCTCACTTTCTAAGCCGCTATTTGCTTATTTTTTAATGAAAATGGCTGAAAAAGGTCAAATAGATTTAGACCAGCCGATCTATCCCTATTTAGAGCCTATTTTTCAAGAGGGTACAGTTGAAGATACATCTCTAGACTATTACAAAATCTTAACCCCTAGGATCATTTTATCTCATGGTACAGGTATTCCTAATTGGGTAAAGGGTGAGCCTATAAAGATTGCCTTTAAGCCTGGTACAGATTTTTCGTATTCTGGTGAAGCCTATCAGCATTTGGGAGCTGCGTTTAGCTTAAAGCTCGGTATAGATTGGGGATCAAAGCTAGATGCTCTATTTATTAAAGAGGCGGCATTGCCTATTGGTATGGACAGAACCTTATACACCTGGGATTCAAAATATGAAAGTTCTGTTGCCAATGGTCACATAAAAGGTCAAGTAAATCCAAATATTAATAGATTTAAAAAAGTAGGGCCAGGCTTTAGTTTGCATTCCAATGCCGAAGACTATGCCATGTTCCTTATTGAGATGATGAATCCAAAAAACATTACGAAAGCGACAAGAGATGAAATGTTGAAAGAACACAACCATTTTAGAGAGGACAACACACTACTGAAAGAAACAGGCCAAACGGGATGGGGCCTTGGATTTGCACAAAAACCTACATCGAATGGGCTCATGCATTTACACACTGGCAATAATCAAGATTTTCAAGCATATACCATGTTTATTCCCGAGCAAAACTATGGATTTGTAATGTTTACAAATTCAGATAATTTATTTCCTTTTTTAGAAAAATTAGAGGACCTTTTAGGAGAACATTTTTAAATCAATAATTATGAAAGATTTTAACGAAGCCATCGGATTTGCAGCCATAGCATTAGGGTTCATATCAGTAGTCTTTATCATTGCCAGATATACGTATTTGATAAAAAAGGAAATGATAAAACAAGGTATCTATCTTGAGAATAGAGCTGTAAAATACAAATACCTAGATATTGGTTGTATTGTTTTTGGATTGGGAATCGGGTTGCTTGTATCTTCAATATTTACTTCAATAGACTTAACCGAAGACACCACGGACCTCTTGGTTTGGGGAACGATTTTAATTTTTGGAGCAGCAGGTTTAGTAGCTGCACATTTCATTAGAAAAAAACTTGAGGACTAAAAGCCACAACGAAGAGTACGATTTAATTCGTAAGGTGATAGAAGGTGACTCTAATGCTTTTAGACAATTAGTCTACAAGTACAAAGATGTGTCACTTTCTCTCGCCTGTTCTATTTTGAAAAATAAAACACTTGCGGAAGATGTGCTTCAAGATGTCTTTATTAAAGTATTTAATAATTTAAAGACTTTTAAGTTTAAATCTTCCTTTTCGACATGGTTGTACAGAATTGTGGTAAACACGTCCTATAATGCCTTAAAAAGACAGAAAGTAAGTCTATCTATAGATAAAGATAACTACAGCGATGTTATGTTGCCCTTTAATGATCGTGACCCTCTGATGGAAAAAGACCAAAAGCACTATATCAACAAAGCTCTAAGCTTACTGCGACCAGATGAGGCATTAGTTCTAAGACTATTTTATTTATGCGAACTGAGCATAAAGGAAATAGAGGAGATTACTAAATTCAAAACATCTAAGATTAAAGTTGACCTGCATCGTGGAAGGGAAAATTTAAATTTTCAACTCAGACAACTACTGGGTGATGATATAAAACATTTATTATGAAAGAAGAACAGTTAAAAAAGATCATTCAAAAGAGTACTGTAGAAACATCAGATCAATTTATCAATAATCTCATGTCCTCTATCGACCATAATCAAGAAAGAAAAAAAACCTTAAAGAGTTTATTTAAAAGAGCCTTAATCGCTATTTCAATTGTATCTATAGCAATGTCATATGTTTTATATCAATATCTCGACAGTGAAAATAGTCTCGGCATACTTCCCAATATTCCAAAAACACCATTATTTGTAATTTTCATGGTTGTCATACTTTTTTACATTAACACGTTCATTAGGACGAATGAACAAAATCGAATATGAATTTATTCGGTAAAAATGATTGAAGATGCGGTCTTACCAACCTCGAGTTTTATAGTTCTGCCCAAAACTAAAGCTCTATTATCCTTTTCATGCCCAGCTCGCATATTAAAGGCAATCGGGAAGTCGTATTCAGATAGGGCATCTAGAATAAGCTGTTCTACTGAAGTCCCCCAAAGGGTCGTATTTTTTCTTAGTTTGGTCATATCACCAACGATCAAACCTTTCAAATCATTGAAATAGCCAGCGCGCTTCATGCTTTGTAGCATACGGTCTATATGGTATTTATACTCCCCAATCTCTTCTATAAATAATATTTTTCCTGAGGTATCTATACTCTCTTTAGAGCCTAACATGGTGTGTAGCATTGTGAGATTCCCTCCTACGAGTTGACCAGAAGCCTCACCCACTCTATTATAAGTAGTACCTTCTAATGTATAACCTGTAGGTTTACCAAATAAAGCTGACTTAAATGTCTCTACAGAGGTTTCGACCTCACTTAAATCTTTAGTCAAACTCACGCACATCAGCGCATGTAAAGATTCAAAACCTTGGTTGTGCAACTGATTGTGCAAAGCGGTAATATCACTATAGCCTATGATCCATTTCGGATTTTCCTTGAATTTGGTATAATCCAATTTATCTAAAATTCTCACGGTTCCGTAACCTCCTCTTGCACACCAAATAGCACTAATTTTAGGATCATCCATAGCCCCTTGAAGATCCTCGCAGCGTTCATCGTCCGTACCTGCAAAATGATTCGCCTTACTAAACACGTGCTTACCTACTATAGCATACAAACCCCAGCTTTTTAGCAAATCCTTGGCCTGTTGCACTTCGCGCTCTCGGTTTTTCAGAATTCCAGAAGGTGCGACGATGGCTACAGTATCTCCTGCTTTTAGATATGGTGGTTGAATCAAATCTGTTATCATTTTGGAAGAATTATCATTTTCATTTTGAGCATAGAGCTGATGATTTAACCCAAAATTAATTGTAAGGATTATAAGTAAAACTAGACTTCTCAAAATCATGAAAACTGCTTTTTGTAAATGTACATTTTTTTTAGAACTGTTGTTATATTATGTACTTTTGTAGCTTTCAAAATATTGAAATCATGTCTAAACGATATACCATTACAGCGGCTTTACCATACACCAATGGCCCCATTCATATTGGCCACTTGGCTGGTGTTTATGTACCTGCCGATATTTATGCGAGATATTTGCGATTAACGGGTAATGATGTGGCGTTTATCTGTGGAAGTGACGAACATGGAGTTCCTATAACCTTAAAAGCAAAAAAAGAGGGCGTCAGCCCACAGGATATTGTAGATAAATATCATGCCATTATTAAGGAGTCCTTTGAAGATTTTGGTATTTCGTTTGACAATTACTCACGTACCTCTGCGAAGATTCATCACGATACCGCATCTGAATTTTTTAAAACTTTATACAACAAAAACGAATTTGTGGAGGAAGTCTCGGAGCAATTATACGATGCCGAAGCCAATCAATTTCTGGCAGATCGTTTTGTTATCGGCACCTGCCCTAAATGCGGTTATGAAGAAGCTTATGGAGACCAATGTGAAAACTGTGGTACAAGCCATAATGCGACGGATTTAATTAATCCTAAATCCGCAATTACAGGCAATACCCCGACCTTAAAGAAAACCAAACATTGGTTTTTACCCTTAAATAAACACGAGGAGTTTTTAAAAGAATGGATTCTAAAAGGCCACAAGAAAGACTGGAAGCCTAATGTGTATGGGCAGGTCAAATCGTGGATTGACGATGGCTTACGCCCAAGAGCTGTGACGAGAGATTTGGACTGGGGAATTCCTGTACCAGTAGAAGGTGGGGAAGGCAAAGTACTTTACGTTTGGTTTGATGCGCCAATCGGGTACATCTCTTCAACAAAGGAATGGGCCGAGCGCGAAGGTAAAAACTGGGAGGATTATTGGAAAGATAAGGACACTAAACTCGTACACTTCATCGGTAAGGATAATATTGTGTTCCACTGTATTATTTTCCCATCCATGCTAAAGGCGGAAGGCTCATATATTTTACCAGAAAATGTCCCAGCTAATGAGTTTTTAAATTTGGAGAGCAATAAATTATCGACTTCTAAAAATTGGGCCGTTTGGTTACCAGAGTATCTCGTAGATTTTCCCAATCAACAAGATGTCTTACGCTATGCTTTAACGGCAAATGCCCCAGAAACAAAGGATAACGATTTTACCTGGAAAGACTTTCAGGCCAGAAATAATAATGAACTTGTCGCCATTTTTGGGAACTTCATTAATCGTGTGGTGGTTTTAACCAACAAATACTATGATGGTATTGTTCCAAAACCCTCAGATTACAATAATGTAGATAAAGATACCCTAGCTGCATTAAAAGCTTATCCTGCTGTAATCTCGAGTTCTATAGAACGCTATCGTTTTAGGGAAGGCAGCCAAGAATTAATGAATTTGGCTCGGCTTGGCAATAAGTACTTGGCGGATGAGGAACCTTGGAAAACTATTAAAACGGATGAAGACCGTACCAAGACCGTAATGTTTATCGCTTTGCAAATAGCTTCGGCCTTAGCTGTGTTATCTGAGCCGTTTTTACCATTTACATCTAACAAGTTAAAAGGTATTTTAAAGTCTGAAGCCAATAGTTGGAGTGACATCGCCATAAAAGATACACTTTTACCTTCAGGGCATGCTATACAATCTGGAAAACCCGAATTGCTCTTTTCGAAAATTGAAGATTCTGAGATCCAAAAGCAACTCGATAAACTGGTGGCTAACAAAAAAGCCAATGAAGCGGCCAAGAAAAGTGTTGAGCCTCAAAAAGCAGAGATTACCTTCGATGACTTTACAAAATTAGATATCAGAGTTGGTACCATACTCGAAGCCGAAAAAATGCCCAAGACAAAAAAGCTCTTGGTTTTAAAAGTTGATACGGGTATAGATACCAGAACTATAGTTTCCGGAATTGCCGAAAGCTTTAAACCCGAGGAGGTCATCGGTAAACGCGTGACGGTACTAGTGAATTTAGCACCGCGTAAGTTGAGAGGCGTCGAAAGTCAGGGTATGATCTTAATGACCGAAGATGAAGGCGGTAACTTAGTCTTTGTAAATCCAAGTATAGACGGCGTTGCTAATGGCTTAAAGATTAGTTAGTGTCAGCGCCTTCAATACTCAGGCAGATCAAAGATATACAGGCCCAAGCAGAACGCCTTATCCGTACTGGTGGCAATACGCCAGAAATAGAAGCATTTGCCCAATTCAACGAAAGCCTAAAAAGCTATTTGCTTCAGCATATCAAGGAGGAGTTCATATTGAACTATATCAAAACTATTCCGTCTTTAGATATCGATGCGCTTGAGACGAAATCTAACTTTTTTATAGGTGTCATCAGTCTTTTCTTTGGTAGATTAGGCGCGACCTATAGTGAAAGAAACAGAATTAACACCGCTTTAAAAATTATAAAGGAAATTTCAAACAAGTATGCTTCATACGAAATAATGATAGCAAATTCCTTAGAAACGTAGGATTAATATATTAAACTCGTATTAAAGTTCTTCTTTATTGCCGGGTTTTTCAATATTTTTATAGTGAATACCAACAACTATGCATACATCTTTTATACCTTTTCTTACCAAAATTAGGTTTTGTTTCCTTTTACTTTTTAGTCTTTCCATGTCGTCCCAAGAAGAACTGGATATTTTAGAAGCTTATGAAGACTATACTGAAGCCCCTCGTGAAGTGGTGTATTTACACCTAAATAAATCGACCTACATCATCGGTGAGACCCTAGGTTTTACGGCCTATGTCTTGGATAAAAATGACAAAAAGCCTTCAGTAGTAACCTCTAATCTATATGTTACTTTAGAAGACGCCACGCAAAACATCATAAAACAAAAACTCATAGAAGTACAAGATGGGGTGGCCTCGAATACGTTTGAAATAGATTCCCTATTCTCCAAAGGCAATTACCATATTAAGGCCTATACCAACTGGATGAATAATTTTAATGAGCACAATTATTTTACGTCGCCTATAATAATTAAGGATCAAATTGTAGCGAAACCTGTCGTAAACGCCATAGAAAGTAATATTGATGCTCAATTTTTACCAGAGAGTGGTCATGTATTGCATGGTGTAGAAAATACGATAGGCGTGGTTATAAAAGACAAAAAGGGACGTGGCATCCCTTACGCTAAGGGTGAGGTCATCGATAAAAATGGTACTATTATTACCGCTTTTAAAACCAACCTATTGGGTATTGGACGATTTGCTATGGTTGCGGATGCCAATCAAAACTATCGGGTAAGACTAGACGGGTACGACACCGTTATTGTCCTTAATCAAGACTTAAACATCCAGAAAAAGGGCATTATACTGTCAGTTAAACGCCTAAGGAATAAATTTTTTGTTTCGGCGGTTACCAATGCCAGTACTTTAGAAACAATTAAGGACAAGCGCTATTCCTTGGTATTGCATAATGGTAATACCGCGGATCTGATGGACATTTATTTTAATGATCAACCCGTTGTGACAAAGATTATTGAACTCGACAGTGACCCTGGGATTCATATACTGACACTTTTTAATGAAAATAATCAGCCCCTTGCCGAACGCTTAATATTTAATTATCAGGGCTTATCAACTATACAATCCGACACTGAAACAAAGCTTACCAAATCAAGAGACTCTATTGCCATTAGGCTTAAATTTAAAGCTATTGACTCGAGTATGTCGCATCATTTAAGCGCTTCCATACTACCTAAAGAGACCAAGTCATACCAAAGTGCGCATAGTATCATTAGTTATAACTATTTACAGCCATATGTCAAGGGCCATATCCAAAATGCTAAATATTATTTTACTGATATCGATGAAAGAAAAAAATTCGAACTCGATAATCTTCTCATTACTCAAGGCTGGAGCAGCTATGATTGGGGAATGATATTTAAGGGGGCTCCTGAGCTGTCTTATAATTTTGAGAAGGGCATTATAATAAAAGCTAACTATTCTGCCAATAACCTTAACGATAAAGGGCGTCCTAATAATATCATGTACCATTTCAACGACGAAGGCTTTTTAGTAGCGGAAGCCAATGTAGATCAAAAGAGTTATGTCATAAAACGTTTATTCCCTGAGGAAAATTACACCATTAAGTTATCAGAAATTACAAGCAAGAATGTGCTAAGACCTGCGCAACTCTATCTTCAATTTTTCCCCCGAAAAATTCCGAAATTGCGCATGAGCACTCCCTCCGTTTCTGATTTAATAACAGCCCCAAGTACAAGTGAAGATTTAGAAAATATGAACAGCTATAGTAATGTAATGATTGAACCCTTAGACGGCGAACAACGATTGGGTGAAGTCATTGTAAAAGCCAGTTCATCCCTCAAAAGAAGAGAACGTCAAAGCAAATTGGGTAATCAAAAATTTAGCAAAATAAGGGTGGTTAGTGAAGCGGATGAAAACTCATATGTGACCCTATTAAACTATCTGAAATTTCATGCTTGGAACCTTCGAAGAAGTACGAGCGGCCCAAATACGACGTCTACAGGAGTCGCTGGCGTTGCTACTGCAGAGCTCATAACAGATCCTTTTTTGGCAGAAACTGTAATTGCAGGGGTCAATTATTATCTAAATGATATACTTGTTATAGATTTTTCTCGAATTGAGGAACTATTTCTATCTAATGTAGACTATATAGAGATCAATAGATTTGGTCTGGGTGATGGTATGCGCAGTCCTGCGGGTGTGATTAAAATATATACCAAATATTCAAGTCCATTCCGCACTTCAGGAAAAACCTCTAAGCCCTATGCCTTTCCTTTAACATTTAGCAAGCAAAAAACCTACTATGCCCCAAAATATAGATATAATGATGATGATTTCTATAAACACTATGGCGTTGTCGATTGGAAACCTAATCTATCGGTTGACCCAAATGGAATTGCAACCATAAAAATCGCAAAACCAAAAGTCCCTATTACTTTATTTATTGAAGGTATTGCTAATGATGGCGCTTTTGTTTTTGAGGAGAGGACTTTTGACTTAAACTAAAGTTAAAGTCCTTAGATATAGCATGGCTTTTTTGTATCTTAAAGAAAAATCCATCGCTATGAATACACATTTTATTTTTCGCAATCCAAAAATTATTTTCGTTGTTTTACTGTGCAATTTGTTCCTCCTCAATGCTCAGGAAGATTCTAAAATTTACAGTGCCTACGAAGATTACACCGAAGCGCCACGGGAAGTGGTGTATGTCCATCTCAACAAATCCACTTACATTAAAGGAGAAGATATTGGTTTTACGGCTTATGTATTTGACAAACAAAGTAAAAAACCGTCCAAGTACACGTCGAATCTCTATGTAACGATTGAAGACGGAAACAAAAAAAGCATTAAAAAAGCACTATTAAAGGTTGAGAATGGTGTGGCATCAAATGTCTTCCCACTAGATTCTACCTTTTCTTCAGGGCAATACACATTTAAGGCTTACACGAATTGGATGCGTAATTTTAATGAACGGGGTTATCACATAGAATCCATAAAAGTGATTGATCCAAACGCTAATCAGTCTGTGAAATCAGTAGTGATGTCAGACGGTATAGATGCCCAATTCTTGCCCGAAGGAGGTCATCTTCTAAATAATGTAGTCAATAGTGTCGGTGTTGTCATTAAAGATTACAATGGCCTTGGTATTCCTGAGGCTAAAGGCCAAGTTTTTGACAAAAACAACCAGCTCATCACCGAGTTTCAAGTCAACCATCTTGGTATCGGCCGATTTTTGCTAAAAGCCAAATCCAATAATAACTACACTATTAAAATTAATCATTTGGATAAAGCGTACAACTTTAGACTCAATGAAACTGTGGAGCCTATTGGTGTAACCCTATCTGTAGTAAAGCATAGAAACAAGGCCATTGTAGCCTTGGTCACAAATGCCGAAAGTTTGGCACAAATAAAAACGAAACCCTATTCCTTGGCCATACACAACGGAAAAAAAATTGACGTTATCGATGTTGTATTTGATTCTGAAACGACAGTGATAAAGGCCTTTGAATTAAGCGCACTTCCATCTGGCATGAATGTTTTTACATTATTTAATGAAACCAATCAGCCAATCGTTGAACGCTTGTTTTTCAATTACCAAGGCTTAGATATATTAAAATCTCGAAATGTTGTTGTGCAGCAGCAAAAGGATTCTATTAAATTGAAGTTTAATTATAAGGATATTGCTCCCTATGAGTTTAATAATTTAAGTGTATCGGTATTGCCGCAAGACACAAAATCTTACAACAGTCATCAAAACATAATATCGCAAACCTTACTTCAGCCCTATGTTAAAGGATATATAGAACAGGCGCGGTATTACTTTACAGAAGTCAACGAAGACAAAAAATTGGAACTCGACAACCTGCTTATCACTCAAGGCTGGAGTAGCTATGACTGGAACAATATCTTTAATAATTCGAACACCTATGCTTATCCGTTTGAAAAAGGTATTAGCGTCAAGGCCAACTTTACCTCGAAAGAGCTTAATGATAATGGAGAGCCCAACTACGTCATGTATTATTTAGATAGAAATGATCATTTCAAGGTTTCAGAGTCAGAAAAAGGCAAAACCAATTACTGGTTAGAAAACCTATTCCCTGAAGAGGATAATACACTGAAAATGTCGAACATCATTAATAATAATAGAAAAAGGCTTCGACCAGCTTCTTTGTATTTACAGTTCTTTCCTAGTAATATCCCATCATTGCGCAATACTGACCAAGGGATGCCTTATGATGAAAACACGGCTAAGGAAGAAGCTCCAATGACTATGGACGGCAATGTGATGATTAAACCCTCAAGAAACATTGAAATGTTGGAAGAAGTCATTGTAAAATCACGACTTAGCCCCACAATGCAACGACGAAACGAATTAAGTACGAGAACAAACGGCAGAGTCTATGTGGTTGATCAAAGTGTAGAAAATTCATATACATTTTTAAGTAACTTTTTAGCACAGCAAGGCTTAATTGTAGGTGATGACTTTCAGGGACTTAGAGCGCGATTTCCTAACACCAATGGTGGAGGTAGTGCGGTATTCGTCTTAGATGACATGTTATTATTTGATACCACGCCGCTAACGCGATTCCTTATGGGTAATATCGATTACATTGTAATTAATAGATTTGGTATTGGTGAAAGATTCAATTTTGGCGGAGGCAATCTCGGTGGTGGCTTTTTACCGCAACAAGGCGTTATAAAAATTTACACCAAAAGCCCTGATCATCCTCGCTTTTTGGGTAAAAAATCAAGAGCTTACGAGTTTCCATTGACCTTTAGTGAGCAAAAAAAGTTCTATACACCAAAATACAGGTATTATAATGATGATTTTTATAAGCATTATGGCACCATAGACTGGAGACCAAATCTTAAAGTGGATGCCAATGGCTTTGTGTCTTTAAAAATTGAAAAACCAGAAGTCCCAATCACCTTATTTATTGAAGGTATTGCCAATAATGGTGCATTTATTTTTGAAGAAAAATCAATAGCTACGAATTAGATCACATCATCTAACGAAACATAAGAATAGCTATTTACGCTATCTAGAAACTACACTCTTACGCAAAGCTCATATTTTTAATTATAAAAAATATGAGCTTTTGTCTAGCAATATTGGATATTTTTGTATCGTGGATCGCATAAGTATATCCTTTTCTTAAATTAAATGCTCAAAATAGCATACCATCCTATTTATAAACATCCGCTTCCAGAAGGCCATCGTTTTCCGATGGAGAAGTACGAGCTATTACCACAACAACTGCGTCACGAAGGTACTTGTACGGCTACTAATTTTTTTGAACCAGAAAAGCCCAATGACAAATACGTATTAGCCGTTCATGAACCCGAATATTATTACGATTTGGTGAATATTACCTTAGATCAGCGTGCTGCTCGTAAAATAGGGTTTCCTTTGAGTGAAGTTTTAGTAGAGCGTGAGGTAATCATCGCCGATGGCACCATGAAGGCCTCTGAATTTGCTCTAAAATATGGTATTGCTATGAATATTGCTGGAGGCACGCATCATGCCTATACCAATCGCGGAGAAGCTTTTTGTTTATTGAATGACCAAGCCATCGGCACCCGTTATCTTCAAAATAACGGTTTAGCCAAAAAACTACTTATTGTAGATTTAGATGTACATCAAGGTAATGGGACGGCCGAAATTTTTCAAAATGACCCCTCTGTATTTACCTTTTCCATGCATGGCAAGAGTAACTATCCCTTTAAAAAAGAAAAAAGTGATTTAGATATTCCCTTAGAGAATGATACCACAGACAAAACTTACCTTAATATTCTAAAGAAGACCCTACCAAAACTCATCAATGCGCAACAACCCGATTTTATTTATTATTTGTGTGGTGTCGATGTCATTTCCTCCGATAAATTAGGAAAACTGGGCATGACTATAGAAGGCTGTAAAGAACGCGACCGCTTTGTGCTACAAACTTGTAAAAATGCCGACATCCCTGTAATGTGTAGCATGGGAGGAGGCTATTCCCCAGACATTAAAACAATCGTCAATGCTCATGCCAACACCTTTCGCTTAGCACAAGAGATTTTCTTTTGAACTTAAAAATTAACCCTAAATACCATATTCGGTGTTATACCCAGCGAACCCTGTTCTACTTCTGTTACCGTGGCATTATTAATACGATAAAAGCTATTGATAACATTATCCCGATCTAAAAGATTCCATACCGAAAGCCCTATGTTGGCATTCGTTTTAGCACCAATTTTAAAATCGTACAAAGCAGAAATGTCTACTCTAAAATAATCTCTAAGTTCGGAAGCATTTGTTGCTTCATAATTGATGTCCCCATCAACTATTTCGTTACCTTCAACAGGTCGTGTTACCGGTCTACCAGAATTCCAATTTAGTCCAGTTGAAACTTTTAGTCTATCCGAAGTATAATTAATACCAAAGTTCATAGAATGTGTGATATCAAAATTACTGGGAAAGTTGGTCTCTGGTAAATCCTCAAACGCATAATCGCTATTCATATAAGAGTAGCTCAGCCATGAATTGAAGTTTTTTAAACGTTTTCTGATTATAAAGTCTATCCCTTTAACCTCATTGGATCCGCTTGTCCTTGCAAACTCGTATTGATTCTGAAATCCTTGACTTTGGGTCGTTATCCCTTTTATTTTTTTGTAATAGCCTTCTGCACTAATCAACCATCCACTTTTATTATACGATAAACCCATCGATACTTGGCGACTTCGTATAACGGGAATATCGCTATCGTTAGATAACTGCCATCTCCGCTTTTCAATTCCCAAAAAATCGTTTTGAAAATTAATAACCTGGGAGGTATTTTGATGTTTAAATTCACCCAAGACTTCCAAAGAAAAATAATTCAAAAATTTATGGTAAAAACTCAATCTAGGTTCTAAAAGATGCTTACTAAATTTATCAATGTAATTGTATCGCAATCCTGATGACATCCTCGTATTTCTATCTTTAGACCTAAAGGATATTTGTGAAAAAACGCCATGGGTGCGCACCACTTCAGAAACCAACAGTCTAAAACGAGGTACATCTACATCATCGAGGTTGGTCACCTCGGTCTCAACAAAATGATACCCGCTAAGTAGCTGCAATCTGCTATTGATTCTATAATTAGCTTTTAGTTTTAAACTCGTTTCCGATACTTTGTTTTCTTGCAAAAATCGTTGCGCATCCAAAATATTGGCATTTATGGATTTTAACTTATAATCTGTTTCATAGCCTTCAAAAATCGTTTGCCATTTATCGCTCCAAATTCTAGAGTATGCAATGGCTCCTGCAATACTATTTTGAGTTAAACTACTTTCCCTTGAATCTTCAAAGGCATTAGTCGTTGTACTTTCATTAAATACCAGTTCGTTGGCGACATTTATAAAATTAACACGCAGTTCTTCATTATCATTGATTTGATAAATCCATCGTAAAGAAGCATCATAAAAGTCAAAAGCTTTATCCGAATTTACAATGCTCATGGTGTTACTCTCTACTTCTGTGTCCTGAGAAATACGTTCAAAAAAGTTGTTATAAGTAGGGGTTTCGGTAAAATCACTTATTGAGGTTCTGGCAGCAACCTGCAAAGATGATTTTTCACCAATTGGTACATCTACAAAACCGTTTGCATCAATAAAGTCCAGGCCAATATTCCCATTAAACGTTTTATTAATATCCTTTTCAGTTTCCATGGAAATGGTCCCAGAAACGCCATCTGTGAATTCTGTTGCTGAACCATTTTTAGTTAAAGAAACACGTTGTGTAATCTGAGGATTAAACATCGAAATCAATCCGAAAAAATGTCCCGATTGGTACATTTTAATATTGTCCCAAAGTATTAAATTTTGGTCATGAGAGCCTCCTCTTATATTGATGTTTGAAACGGTTTCATTGATGCTTTGAATTCCCGGAAAGGCCTGTACGGCCTGCAGGACATCTGTATCGATTAAACCCGGAAGGATATCAAAGTCAGAAACATCGATTTCGAACGATCCATTACTTAACTTATTAATCCCTTTAACAATATAGCCAGATACCATGACTTCTGACAATTGCTGTAAGCTAATTTGAGAATCATCGGTAATAACCAAAACCATATTATCTTCTGTAATCCTAAATAAAAGCTCAGTTTCTAACTCCAAATAATTAAGGGTTTCTTCTAGGGATAAAGATTCGGATGGCACCGTTATGATAATGTTGGAAATTACATCCTCAGCATAATTAAACTGAATGTTAAAACGCTTCTCTATAGTACTCAGAATTTCAGACAGTGGTTTTTTGTTCCCAGTTTCTTGTGATTGTGCCTGAAATGAAAACATGAAACTAAAAAGTAATGCGATACTATACCGCTTAATCTGTTTTGCCATGAATTAGCACTTGGTTGGATGAACTAATGTTGTAATTTAAATTCATAGGTTGGGTGATGGCAGCGAGCGCATTTTCGAGATGACTATGCGAAAAACTACCTGTGAATAAACGCGCTGTATTGACATCTTTGAAGGTAACTTTAATATTAAACTGACGTTCTAACTCATGGATAACTTCTTTTAACGGAACCGACTTGAAGCGACTTCTATTATTGGTCCACTGTGGTGCAACAGCATTGGTTTTATCTTCACTAAACACATCATTCATAATCCGATACGTATCACCAGCCAATAGCTGCCTCGTAATAGAATCTGAAGACACTTTTACAATACCTTCGTAGCAAATGACCTCAAAATAATTGACTCTTGCCTTTACATTAAATTCAGTACCTACAACAGTTACTGTTCCTTTTTCAGTAATGACATCGAACGTCTTCCCCTTGGCGACCTTAAAATAAGCTTCGCCTTTTAAGTTGAGTTGCCTCTTAGAGCTCCAATCGTCCGCATTATAAGTAATTTGGGTTTCTGCATTTAACGTAACTTGGGATAAATCTGGCAAACTAATACTAGTTTTCTCACTTGCCAAGGTTCGTTCTTCCACTAAGTCATTATTAAAAAATGTAGCATAAATACCTAAAGAAACTACGATAACAGCAGCAATTCTTAACAATGGTTTTATCCAGTTGGTAGACTTTGATGTCCTGCTTTCTTGATACTTGCTTTTAAAGCTTTCAAAATCATCAACCCTCGAAAATTGAGAGGCCTTAAAGTGTTTGGCCTTCTCTATAATCTCTTGGTTTAAAGCATAGTCTTCCCGCTTACGAAACGCCTCTTTCTCAGCATCTGTAAGTTCGTCATTTAACCATTTTTTTAATAAATCATCTTCTGCCATAAACTATCTCCTTAATTATAAAACAACTTAAGTGGTATTTCTCCTGATTATTTTATTTTAAAATTTTCAAGTTCTTTTTTCAAAATATTAAAAGCACTATAAACTCTGTACTCCACAACCTTTTGTGTCACTCCTAGCATATCAGCTATTTCACTATGCTTTTTCCCTTCGACCTTATTTAATAAAAAGGCCACGCGCTGTTCTTCCTTTAAGCCAGACAGCACCTTGTTATACTTCTCTAAATATTGGTCTTGCTCCAAAATAAATTCTGGCGTTTCGTTAGTGTAATGCTTGGCCTTAGTCTTCTGATGATTTAAAACGACCTTCTGATGTTTAATTTCATTCAACATCATATTATTAGCTACAGTAAATAGGAATGATTTGGCTTTGGTGAAAGTAATCTGCTTGCAATTATCCCATAATTTTATGAAGGCCTCCTGAGCCTTATCCCTAGGATTAAATTGTGCACCGTATTTGTAATATAAAAAATTATGCACATCATCTGAGTATTTATTATAAATACGCTCAAATACAACTTCTTCACAGATATTCTCAGTTAGGTTTTTAGGCAAGAGTCAATCGTTTTGATAAAGGTATTGAAATATTTTTTTTAAAAAAGTTTCAGTAGTTTTTAAAAGTGAGTTGTTATATATTAAATGGCACTAAAAAAATAGCCATCATGAAACTAAAAACAGCAATTTTATTATTTATTATTAGCACTATCGTTTTCTCATCTTGTCGGGAAGAAGAAACGGAATTGATTGAGACCCCTGAAGATGAAGTCTTAAGTCCTAATTCTAATATCGCTGACTTAATAGAACGAACAACGTCCAATGACGGTTCACTTGATAATATTGTAGATAAAGCCAATTGTTTTGATGTTGCTTTTCCATATACGGTTAACGTTAATGGCGTAGAAATAACCGTAACTTCTCAAGAGGATTATGCTGTAATTGAATGTGTGTTTGATGCGTCGGATTCTGATACCGATACTTTAAGCATTGATTTTCCAATCACCATTGTTTTGGCGGATTTTTCAGAAGTCCTTATCAACAGCTTAACAGAGTTTAATGATATCGCCAATACCTGTAATGGTGAAAATATTGAAGATGATGATATTGAGTGTGTCGATTTTCAGTATCCTATTGAAGCACCAATTTTTAATCCTGATAATGAGTTGTTAGAAACCATAATTCTTGAAAATGACAATCAACTCTTTGATTTTGTCCAGAATATCAATGAGAATACCATTGTCACTATTGACTTTCCTATTACTGTAATTCGCGCAGACAATTCTGAAACCAATATCAACAACTTTAATGAGCTTGAAACCGCTATCATAAATGCGATTAACCTGTGTGATGAAGATGATGATTATGATTTTAGTGATGATGATTGTGATAACTGTACAACTTCAGAAATAGAAGCCCTTTTAATTGATTGCACGGACTGGAATGTCAACCGATTAAAGCGCGATGCTACAGATTATGATGATGCTTATGAGGGTTACGATTTTAATTTCTTTTCTGATGGTACCATGTCCGTGTTCTGGAATACAACAACAGTATTCGGCACTTGGACAGCGAGTGGGACAGGAAATAATTTAGAAATAATCATTGATGTACCTGCATTGCCATTATGCAACAATAATTGGATACTACAGGAAATTAAAAACTGTAGTGATGATACCGAAATAAATCTCATCGTCGGCAACGACGACAGGTTACAATATATAAATGGCTGCAACTAAATTTTAGAACTATGCGTAAATGGATTGGCTTTTTAATTGTCTTAATAATTGCTGTGATTATTGGCTACAACTATATCTATCAAGATCATAGGGATATTGAGCGTGAAACAGCTGAATTTACTGTGTTATCTTCAGAAATCTCAGAACTATTCGCTGATAATTCAATAACGGCAGAACAAAAGTTCTTAAATAAAACCATTGAAGTTAGCGGACTAATTTCAGACATAAATACCAATACTATTACCATTGATGACAAGGTATTTTGCCAATTCTCTGAGCAGATAGAAACAGCGCTAGACAAAAACGATAACGTTAAAATAAAAGGGCGAGTTATTGGGTACGATGACTTATTAGAACAGGTAAAACTCGACCAATGTATTATTACTAACCAAAAATAACATCAAAAACTATAAAACATCATGAAAAAGAATTACCAATTAAAAACAACCGCATTATTAGCATTAGCTTTAATTTGTTTGAGCAGTCTAAATGCCCAAGTGAGAATTGCAAAATTGGATCCAGCGTCTAATTCTGTAACACTCAAAAACTATGGCACGTCCAACGTTCCAATTTCAGGATACTGGTTTTGTAATTTCCCGGCTTATGCGCAGGTAAGTTCTATGACTTCTGTAGCGAGTTTAGATCCAGGCGAAGAGGTAAATATTGCCAGTTCCATAAATTTTGCAGTAGCAGATGGTGAGTTTGGACTTTACAACACTAACAGTTTTGGATCATCTGCTGCTATGGAAGATTACATGCAATGGGGAAGTGCCAATCATCAAAGAGAATCTGTAGCTGTAGCCAAAGGGATTTGGGTCGCAAATACGTTTATTGATTTAGCACCACCTTTTGCCTACAGCGGAACAGGGTCTCAAAACGGCGCTGACCAATGGATTACATTCCGAAGTGTTAGAATCTCTAAGCTAGACCCAGCCACAAACTCAGTTTCACTTAAAAATTATAGTTCTACAACGGTGCCTATCTCTAACTATTGGTTTTGCAATTTCCCAGCTTATGCACAGGTAAGTTCTATGACCACTACTACAAGCCTAGCACCAGGCGAGGAAATTAATATCAGTAGCTCCATAAACTTTGCTGTGGCCGACGGTGAATTCGGATTGTATAACACTAATAGTTTTGGGTCTGCAACGGCTATGGAAGACTATATACAATGGGGAAGTGCTAATCATCAGAGAGAGTCCGTGGCAGTGGCCAAAGGCATATGGGATAGCGGTACTTTTATAAATGTAGCGCCTCCTTTTGAGTATACCGGAAACGGTTCACAAGACGGCGTCGCTTTTTGGAGCACCTTGAGTATCAATAGTTTTGAGCAACAAAATCGATTTGAGCTCTACCCCAATCCATCAAATACTACTCTAAATATTCAGTTACAAGGCCAAAACTCAAACGGAACATTACAAGTCTACGACATGCTTGGCAAGCAAGTTCTAGTACAATCCATATCGCTTAGTGAAGTGTCTAAAATTGATGTTTCTACTTGGAATAACGGTCTCTATTTAGTGAAGATTTCTTCAGATAATGGTGAAGAAACCAAACGGTTTATAAAGCAATAAACAGCTGCTCTAGTATAAGAGAATAAATACCACGACATCTAATAATTTTTAAAGAAATGAGATATATACAACTATTTCTAATGCTATTTGTATGCCTAATTTTAAGTGCTCAGGAAGACGATCTGTTAAGCGAGATTGACACAGATTCTGTTGGAGAGCAATATGCTACAGCAGCATTTAAAGGCTTAAAAATCGTCAATTTTGAATCTACCAAACTTGTTGCTAAAAAGGAATTAACACTCATTGTCGCCCATAGGTTTGGGAGCATAGAAAACGGATTTGATACCTTTTTTGGACTTGACGATGCCGTAACCAGAATCAACTTTGTTTATGGTATTACGGATGCGATAAATATTGGTGTATCTCGAAGTTCTTTTCAGAAAATATATGAGGCCTCAGCAAAATACAGACTAGTCAGACAAAAGGACAATGGATTTCCATTCACTATAGTTGCCTATAATTCAATATTAGTAAACACCGCATTAGAAAAAGAAAATTTACCAAAATTGGAATTTAGGGATCGCCTTGGATATACAGCACAACTGCTTATTTCCAAAAAAGTAAGTTCAAAATTGTCATTGGAAGTCGCCCCAACATTCTTTCATGACAATTTTGTGGCTTACGGCGAGCAGCACAACTCACAATATGCCATAGGTTTTGGTGGACGGCAAAAACTCGGTAAACGCTGGTCTATAAACATGGATTATGGTTGGCATTTAAACCGGGCTGCAGGTTCACCTTTTAAGAATCCATTATCTATTGGTTTTGATCTAGAAACTGGGGGACATGTGTTCCAAATGCACTTCACAAATGCTCAAGCTATGAACACCAATGGGTTTTTAGGGCAAGCCACAGGAGACTGGAGTGATGGCAACATCTATTTTGGTTTTAATCTAAGTCGTGTATTCTAAAAGTTAAAATTATGAAATCGAAATACCTCATCTACTTTTTAGTTATTGCATGTTTTGCTAGTTGCTCGTATAACAACGAAGATGATTTAACGGAAGACATTATCATTGAAGACGTTGTGACTTACGATGATAACATAAAAGCAATTATTGACACTAATTGTATTCTATGCCATAGTAATCCGCCTGTAAATGGAGCGCCAATGCCTTTAACAACATTTGAAAATGTAAGGGACGCTGTCGAAAACAGAGACCTTATTGCGCGCATATCTACGACCGATATTGGTTTTGTGATGCCATTAGGTGGACCGCGTTTACCTCAAAACTTAATAGACCTAGTTATTCAGTGGCAAGAAGAAGGTCTATTGGAAAACTAAACCCATAATGGGCTTTTGGCAGAATAATGCTCTGCTATTATAGCCATTAAACTAAAAAATTGAAATTAAAAATAACGACATGAAAATCACATTTATAACACTCCTATTTGTTAGTATAAGTGCAATAGGACAAAACAAATACTTAACCAAAACAGGGGTATTGACCTTTGAAGCCTCGGTACCTTCGTTTGAGGAAGTCGCTGCCAAAAACCAATCTGTAACTGCTATATTAAATACAGCGAATGGTGAATTTGCCGCTTTGGCTTTGGTCAAAGGGTTTAGATTTAAAAATGCCTTAATGGAAGAGCATTTTAATGAAAATTATGCCGAATCCGATCAGTATCCCAAGGCTACCTTTAAAGGAAAAATAAAAGATTTTAGTTTAGATTATTTGAGTAAAACGGATAACGCCACCACGGTTAATGGGTCCTTGACCTTTCATGGCGTTACTAAGGAATTAATGGATATTCCATTAACCATAACATCGGTAAGGGATAAGATTATGTTATTGGGGAGTTTTACAGTATTGGCTTCTGATTTTGATATTGATATCCCAAAAATCGTTGCCAAAAAGTTGTCAAACGACGTTAAAGTAAATTTTAGTTTTGAATTGGTTAAAAAGTAGGGTTTTTAATTATGAGAGAAAAACCGCGATGGCTTCCATTGCGGTTTTTTGTTTCATTAGGTTATCTGGCCGAAACAATAGTGGTTGCTTTTATATCATGTTCTATGATATAAGCGCCAAGATTTAACCAGTGTTTAGCCCGATCCAAAATCCAAGCGTCAGAACTCACAACGATGGCCTCACTTTCAGCCAAAAGCTTGTCTGGGTTATGATCTAGAATGATAGTCCAATCAAAACCATGCTGTTCGGCTAGTTCCCTGAGCATGGTTTTAAGTCGTCCACTATTAGAGACTGGCTGATCAAAGATCCAAGTAACTGGGTTATCTTTTAGAAGATTCCCAACGCGTAGCAAAGCGGTCTCGGTTTGCTGCACACGCTTGTAGGTGCCATGAACACCCGACAAATCACGATAGGCCTGATCTAAGCCTTTAAACAGATAAGCTCCAGAAAGTGCACTTTCTAAGATGATCAATAGATTAAAGCCATCAATAATTATAGGTGCTGTGGCAATATTGTCAAAAGGAATATAAGTCGACTGCCGATGTTCGACTTGTTGCCTTGAGGCACTCATCCCTTGCACCGCCTGTTGCTGTCTTACATTGAGTCGATGCCTATTCCCCACCAATTGTAGGGATGATTTTTCAGCATAACCTCTGGAGAGCAAGTAATGCATGTCAGAAACGGCTTCTTTTAGCTTTAGTTGATTCTCTTCAGAGCCAAAAAGCGTATCGTCATTACTGTTTTTTCCTCGGTTTCTGTTATTGGACATTTTACTAGATTATATAAAGTTATATTTCACCTCTTCCCACACATCTCTCATTAATAACGATATTGGAAATACATTGCCTGGCTCATTTTCTAGTAAACACCAATAAACTATTGTAGCATAGTGTAAGTAACATTCTTTTTTTAAAATAGTTTTACAGACATCCCAAAGTTGAGAATTGTCCTTATCAAAATTAGGAGCAATATCATCAAAAGAGGATACGATTAACGCCATTAAAGTAAATTTGTCGTCATCGTTATCTAATTCGTTTTGATAGACTTTAATAAAGTCTCTTATTCGACCAGAATCTGAAACTATCAATTCCCAATCCTGAATATCTTTATCCCAATATAGCCCCAAACGTTTTGAAAGCTTTTCTTCTGATATTCCAGAAGGGTATCTCACATATTGATTTTCCATTTGTAATGTTGTTTGAAAAGCAGACCAACCAAAGTCAGTTTACTTTCTCCTTGTCACACTGAATTGTCACACTGAGCGCAGTCGAAGTGTTGTTTCAGGGTCTAATGGTTTCCAAAGATTTTCCCAATTAGGGTTCTCTTTTTCAATTAAATTTATTTTCCACTGTCTGTGCCAATTTTTTAACTGCTTTTCTCTTGCAATGGCCTCATTTATATATTTAAACTCTTCATAGTAAACCAGAATTTTAAGTTTATATTTTGAAGTAAACTTGCTGCCTTCATTTTTAATATGTCTTTCCATTCTATCATCAATACCACCAGTAACTCCAATGTAAAGCGTTCCATTTGGTTTATTGGTTAATATGTAAACCCAGTAATTATGGTAAGACCTTTTCATAATTTAAATATAATGAGATGCTGAAACAAGTTCAGCATGACAAATCAATATTAAAACTTATCAAACTAAACTTGCTCCAACACCTATCAATTATCTTCTATGGCGTCTTCTCTTCTCTCTACGGATTTTCCAAGGCGCATTTTTCTGCCAATCTCCCGCCATAATACAACCATATGGCATCACCTCATCAATCACTTGCCCTAAACCATAGTCTTCCATCTGTGCCCTAACGGCTTTGGCGTTTTTATAAGCGGATGGTAACTCGGTAATATCAATTTCCTTAGAGAAAAATCTAACGTCTAATCCACGTGTTTCTTCTTTAAAAATCTGCATGACACTCCCTGTCTTACTATTTCTATGTTGGGTTCTACTTACATTTCTACCCGCACCATGTGGTGCAAACCCTAAATTGGTTTTGGTTGTAGCACCCTCAACAATTAACACGGGTTCAGCCATATTTAAAGGAATCAATCGCGGCCCCATAATGTCTGGCATAAACTTAGGGTCTAATGGCGTTGCGCCTTTAGCATGGTAAAACAAATCCCCATCCCTAAAGACAAAGTTATGTTCGTTCCAATATCTATCTTCTATCTCGATATCTAAAGTCTCTGCTACCGCATTATGAATCACTTCATGATTGGTTTTGGTCCATTGTCTCATGGTCTGCAAAGCACTCCAGTACTGTTGTCCTTCTTCAGTATCAAAAGGAATCCATGCATTTTGCTTTTTTGTATCAGGTGATAAATCACGTCTAAAACGTTCCGCAATCTGCATGCCTTTCTTATACAATCTGGCACCTGGACCTCTCGACCCATGATGGGTCACCATCATCGTATTTCCTGTCTTTTTAGATCGTCCAACAAATAAGAAGTGGTTACCATCACCCTGAGTTCCTAGATGTGATCTTGCAATTTTCACCATCTCCTTATCATTCAATAAAACATTGTCTTCAAATGCTTCTAATAAAGCCTTTGGAAATCTAAATTGCGAATTTCTATCACGACCACCTGGTCCAAAATGTGTATTGGCGTGCGCAGCGTCTAAAATAGCTTTAGGATCTGCTTTCCCAAAATCGGTCAGCATTACCGAACAGCAGATATCCGAACTATGCATACCCGGGTGAATGGCACTTTGGGCCACAGCCACGCCACCAACAGGAATGGTACCGTCAGGACCTGTAGGACAGGCATCTGGCATGATAGCACCATCGACCAAAGTTGGTGTTTTCATCAAGGTTTGCATAGAGTTAATGACTTTAGAGACATTGTCTTCTTCAAGTTCATTCTCTGCTTTTATATTGATGGAAAATTCAATAGGCTTATGATGCAATGCTATTGGATCTGGTGACTTAAACTGCTCCAAATAGGTGGTTAAAGCTTCACCTTCTAAGGCATTGTCATTGATATGAGCAATGGCCTCCTTCATCCACTTACCTTGTCTGTACCCTAAAGCGATTAAATCGTGTCCTGTGATTTTTGTTTTCATGTGCATGTCCCACCAAAGTGGGAATCTTTTTAAATTCAACTTTATACTCTTATGAGATTCCTCGTCGCATACGCTCTGTCGGAATGACAAAGCAAATATTTTATGAAATTACGCAATCTTTTTGCGTAGATTATTTTTTAATTGAAAAACCCGGTAAAAAAAATCTTTACTGGGTTTTTCTTTATTCAAATAGCTTTAAGAAGCTATCTTTTTCCAAATTCTCTAAAGAAAAGTCAAAGTCTGCCTCATCTTTGTAATTAGTAATCTCTGCGCCTAAAGCTTTAACCAAACTATCAAATGATAATGGTTCGTTCCATTGCTGATACAATGCTTTTGTCGCCAAGTTTGATACTTCAGAATTTCCAGACACTCTGTTATGTCCTGCGCCAAAATTTAACAAGACGAAACACTGCTTATTCTTTTTTGGAACCAATAGCCCTAAAATAGTCTGCTTCTGTACCGATTCGCATTTAATGTCCGCAAACACTTTGTTTGGATCCATCATATAGTCTTTAGAAACAGAACTACCCTTACCAATAACGATTTTATAACCGCAATCAGCTGTTCCATTGTATACGTTATTTTGTACTAAGGTAGGGACATTTAAGCCTTTGTTAGCGTATAAATATTCCACCGCTCCATTTGGTGCAGATGTAATGTCTCCCGAATACATAAGGTTTCCTTTTTGCTGGTTATAGGTAGCATTCCAACCGATTTTGCCTGCAATATTTAAACCAGACAAATCCAGATCTCGTGCTCCCCAAGCATCCTCCCAATAAATACCTACAGCTAACTTTTTACCATAAAAACGTGTTCCTGTAGGAATGTTACCTACATACATTTTTTCTGATGTTGGTAAGGCATAGGTTATATCCTCTGGGAAGAATAGACGTTTACCTGCTAAATCAAAACGCTGCTTCAAATAACCCATTAAGAATTGGTAATTCTCTTTATACAAAGGATTCTCTATAACGGTCTTTTTATATTTACCAGCTTTGTTCTTCTTTAAAAGATTTGCAAGCATGTTTTTTCTACCAACATTAGTCATACCATCAGATGTCACCCAAGATTTACCATTTCTAATTCGGTATAAAAAAGCATCTTGACCTTGAGCTCTGGTATAACATGCAGATAATGCTTTAAATAATGCAAATGGCGTTGCATTATCTAACCAGTGCATGTCCTTATCCGTTAACAACGTATTTGTCACATCATTTAAAGGATTAGACACCAAAGGCTTGTGATAGGTTTTAGACAGCTTGCTAATTTTATTAACTGTTTTTGGCGCTCTGTTTTTAAAGGCTAAAAACAAAGGCTTGAAACGATTAAAAATTTCAGCAAGTTTTTCCAATCCAAAACTATTAAACGCTTGCGTTGGGTTGTAAGAACTGCTTTTAATTAATTCGATCAACGTATCATTTTTAATCAACAGAGTAGTATCTGTTGCTCTATAGATAATGTATCTGAAAAATTCAACAGGATTTTCTGGGTAAACATTATAGAACTCGGCTAACTTTACAATAGCTTCCTTGTTTTTAATGTTTTCTTTTCCATTAAAGGTATAGCTTAGTTCATCCATTAATACCATGATCAATGTGTCTACAGTATCTTCCTTTAAAGCAATACCAGATTTTAACAATGCCAAGCATTTTTGTGCCATCTCATCTGATGTATATGCGTTGATGACCTTATAATTAAGCTTAACATTTGGAATATTCAAGACTTCTTCGGGAATATAAATATCTTCCTGAAAGTCGCTACCGTATGTGGACAAATAATGTTCAATTTGATCAACATACAATTGATATCTAGTACTGTTCTTGATTTTGCTCCATGACTTGTGAAACGTCTTATTAAGATCATTACCATTGAGCTTTTCAGCTTTTAAAAACGCAATGATTCTGTCTTTTGCCCAAAGTGCATTTGGAGCTATGATATAGCCTTCATCTGAGATGTATGGCTTTTCATTTGATGGTTTCGCTATAACAGCGTTAAATAATTTTAATGTATTCATAATTTTTTAAATTTAAATAAGTGAGGCGTATTTGTTGATTAAAAGTCAATTGATTATAGGAACACCTTTTACCTATTATTTTTAAAGACGAAGAGTAGTTTTTCATACCCCCTTTTGCGGGAGTGATGACCGTAATTTATAGGAACTCTATTTGTCTTTTAGACGAAGCGTAAATTAACCACAAGCTCTTACGAGCTCTGGAATCGAACCAGATATAGGAACGCTTTGTGTCTTTTGCTGAAACGAAACGTAATCTAATCCTCTTACTCTTACGAGCGCCGGAGTCGAACCAGCATTATAGGAACGTTTTATGTTTCAATAGTTTTACTAACGGAAAGTAATAATGGTGGAGAATTAACTAATCATAGGAACTTTCTGTGTCAGTAATATGTGTGTGATCCAGGTGGGATTCGAACCCACGACCCGCGGATTTTGAATCTTTACAGGAACTTTTTTGTGCCGAAAGCGAAAAGTATTTTCGCTGCTCTATCCTCTGAGCTACTGGACCATTTTATGCTAAAGAACGTTGTACCCCTTACCAGATTATTCACTGAATTTCTATTTGCTTAAAAGTGTTCATGAAATTTAAAATCTGCTTGCCAAATTAAAATTCGGCGAAGCCAATGCTAAGCATTTCGAACTGGTACTTTCACAAAAGTGAACAGATAGGCTCCAAATGCGCTTCCCTACTTTACATCCTGTGTATTTCGGTGCTTCTGCAAAATCTAGTCATTGGCAGGCTCGCCACCAACCACATCATCCTATCACTCCGTGCCTACGATTTTACCAGCGCGCTAACTCGCATTTTACTAAAATTGTCTAATAGACAATTTCTTAACGTAAAATCGTTACACAACTCTTCCCTTTAAGCTAAAGAGGTATTAATATTTTAAAAAGCGTTCTGAGAATACCTTCGCTTTAGGATAAGCTTTCTTAGGATTATAGCCGTAGCCTTTCCCTAATTTTCCACACGCCGCTCATTGCTTAGAGCATTGCGTACTTATCCGATGCCTAATTACGTTACAGCTGTTCAGCAACTTAGACTTGGCCTGCATAGTGGCTTTGCGCCACGCTTTGCAGTTACAAGGGTTGGCTCCCTCACCATTCATAGACGTCCTCTCTCTGAGGCGGCCTATTAGAATGTTCACTACACAGTAAAGGTTTGCGGCCTTTACTGTCCCATATATTACAATGGGTTTAGGCAACTACTAGCTGCTGTAACGTTCGAAGTCTTTTGCGTTAAGCGATATGGAAAAAATTCCAACCTCTGTATTGGATGTACAGCGTCCTTAATTAGACTATATCTCATGACCTAGGAAAAGGGCTTCGAAAATGGCTCCGTAGATTTTTGCCTACAGAATACCAACCTTTTCCTTGCATGCCTCCCAGCACACGGTAGGTTAAGTCACCGAATAATTTCTTATCGGGTCACTTTAATACTGCAATGCGCTCCGCTAGGCTGGATAACCTCAACGTAACCCATTACTACAACTTTTCCTGTTGATGTCTCCATCTCAAGCCTAATTACTGTCGGCTATAAGTTCTCATCTGCGTCAGCGGTTGCCCCCTGCAAATAGTAACTTATGTGAGTTGCTTGCTTACCTGCACTGCTTTCGCGTAAAAGCAGTCTCCATTTGCAGTGCCTACAAACAGATTTATCCTTGTTACCAAGTTTATCTAAGGACGATAAGCCGCCCGTTACCTTCTAAAAAACTGTCAATCTGAATTTATTTCAGATTCTGAAACACACTTCGACTACACTCAGTGCAAGAGTTCAGAATGACAAACTTTTAAGAAGGTATTATTTTTTATGTCAATGAACGTTTTGTTTTTTATGAGCTCTGCCAGCGTCTTGGTCTGGCAGAGCACTACTTTAAAGTCTGATTCCAAAGACTTTTTATCAATTACTCTGCAAATGTTTTGCGCTATTGCGCAGTCTTTTTGCGTAGTAAAAAATTATTTTAGTTTTCACAACTTTTTATTAAAACTTCTAAGACTTTTAGTGGGTCGCAAGCATAAATTCCTGAGCTATATACAGGGTTTGCTTCAATTAGAGCCCATCCAAAACCTTTGATGTATCCAAAGTCTATAACAATGGCTTTTGGAAGCTTCACTTCTGGATCGTTTAAAAATGCATTAGTAAACTTTTTAAAACCATCTCTATCTTTTGGAATATGGGTATCAATATAATATTGCCCATCCTTGAGATATGTGGATTGTGTTTTTATTTCATCATCCTGAACAAACGTACGTACTTCACAATCCCATTCAACCACAGTGCTGATATACACATATTGATCTTTATCTAAATTATTAAAGCCATTAATAGCTTCTTTTGTTTTGTAAATTCCAGCTTTAAAATACTTCGCCTCTACCGGTTTAATAAAACTGTCCTCTACCGACACATCTTTTAACTTTTGGCGAGTTACGGTTCGCTTCAAGTATTGATTCGGCACAGTAGCCAACCAATGGTCATCTACATTACATAAATGAAGACCACATTGGCCTGCAACATGTGTGGTAAAGAAATCTTCACCATAAACACCGATTATATTTTTACGCTCGTCAAAAGGTACATCCCATTTTAAGCAACGTATACTTCTTAAATCATCCTTGTTATATGTAGCCTGACTTATTAAGTTAGAATCCGTACTATAAATAGGTGACAATGCTATGTATTTTGTGTTCATAGTTTCTTAATTTAAATTCGTTTGCACCACCCTATTTTCAAAAGATGAATTGTTAGTCAACCTTTTGACAAGTATAGATTTAGTGCCTTAAAAATGGATTTTACATTAGTGTTAGGATAAAATCCTGAACTGTTAATACAGTTTACTTCAATTATTTTCCAACCATTAGACGTTAAACCTATATCCATTACAAAGGCTTCGGCAACATTAAAAACGGAAATCATTTGCTTTGCCAATTCTATTCCTTCTTTAGCCACATTCTGCTCAAAAAGCGTATTGGCATTAAATCTGTAATAACCCGCATCAACAATTTGCCTTCCTACTATCCAAAGGCGAGCTTCTTTAAAAACGACTTGAGGTTTTGATATTTGGACAAGAGTTTTTTCGTTAAAATATTCAGACCTTCTACAAGCTAATGCTTCATGTTTAAACTCTTCCCATTCATACTTGTCGAACACTTTTCCTGTAAATACTTTGGCGTTTCTTAAGGGTTTGATAAAGAGTTCCTCATTATTATCCCAATCGATTTTATCATTTAATTTAACTACTTCAAAATCGTAGTTTAATACATTTTCTTTATACTGCTTTGAATAAGTCTCAAACAAATGATTGTTGCTATAAAATGACCCTGGATACCAATCTGTGCATTTCAAGGCCAAACGTGCCAGGGTTACCGAACCATACACAAAAACATTTTTCCTATTCGTTTTTAACCCTATTTTCTTAGTTTCCTTTGTAACAATAATGGTTTCGTACGAATAGTTTAATTCATCTAACGCATCATAAATCCTTCCATGATCTGGATCGGAGTAAATATTTGATTGTATTAAAAAGTACATTTTATCCTCATTTTCTGTTTTTAATAATTTAGATTTCCACCAGGCTCCAGACGAATGGAACCCGGCAGAATTCCCTAACAAAGAATAGGACCCTATTCTAAAGTGAAGTTCTTTATACGGCTTTGTCCGCACAGTACGAACTTGCAAAAGCCTCAGGTTTGGCCTTAAATACAAAGCCCATTCCTAGTATGTAACCCATAGCGTCTTTAAGGGCTACGTTAGATTGAAATTTTGGATCTGTATTAATGTCGGCATGGACTTCAAGTTCCACATTATAAGCTTCCAGAATATTACAGATAGCATAAGCCACTTCTATCGACATCGCCACCTCTTTAAGCATACGTTCTTTAATCCCAATCTTTGTGTTGCCCTTAAGGTTTCGGATAAACATAAAACCACCTTTACCCTCACGCAGTACCACGACCACTGTCGCATAAGCGATATGATCCTGATAGGCTTGTGAATCCGAGCCTACACAAATCTTTAAGCGATGCCCTGCCTTTTGCTCTCTCACGATAGCTTCTTTTACAAGTTTTGTAATTGGTTCATCAAACACCTTACCGCTCATGTTCCTCCATTTTTGCTGTGTTAGTTTCACGATTTCCTCATTTTTTAGTTATACAATTATTTAAACGTTGGAATAGCAAGATTCGAACTCGCATCTCTTGGTCCGTAGCCAAGGATTTTATCCATTAAACTATATTCCAATATTGTGGAACAAACTGGACTCGAACCAGTATCTTCTGGGCTTCAACCAGACGCATAGACCTGCTTTGCTATTGCTCCATTTTGGGTGATTCCGAGATTCGAACTCTGTTCTCCTCATTCACAGTGAGGTACTTTACCAAATAAGCTAAAACCACCATAATTAGTTCTGACAAAAGGACTTGAATACTTCGACAGGCTCAGTACAGGCCATTATCCACAAACATATCAGGTTTGCACTTTACCTCCCGATAGCTATCGGGATAAGCTATGTCAGAGTCTGATAACCCAATAGGACTTGAACCTATACCTCAGGAGTCAAATTCCTGTATGCTTACCATTTACATCATGAGTTAATATTGCAAGCTTAATAGGACTCGAATACTTCGACAGGCTCAGTACAGCGCCCAGAGTACATTTACTTGTGCTGAGCGCAGTCGAAGCATTACACCATAAGCTTAAATTGTACTTCGCCTTGGATTCGAACCAAGAAATCACAGCGCTTAAAACTGATGCCTTTTCCAGTTTGGCCAGCGAAGCTTAAGTTGCCTACGCACCATCTGGCACGTTTGCTAAAAATGTCTAATAGACATTTTCTTAACGCAACGTCCTGTACAGGAAGAGAGGCTCGAACTCTCAAATTCCAGATTCTAAATCTGGTGCCTATACCAATTCGGCTATTCCTGCATGTGTTGAGATGTCAGGGATCGAACCTGAACCTTTCGCCTTATGAGAGCGATGCTCTACCAGATTAAGCTACATCTCAATATGTTGAGGCAGCAGGATTCGAACCTACGACCCTCACGATGTAAGCGTGATGCTCTTCCACTGAGCTATGCCTCAATTTGTACTCTATAAGGGAATCGAACCCTTGTCTTCCGATAGAAAGTCGGATGCACTAATCCACTATGCTAATAGAGCCTTTTGCGGTTCATACGAGAATCGAACTCGTTTCTCCCGAGAGACAGTCGGGAAGGATAACCATTACCCCAATGAACCAGTTTTGTACATCTACCAGGATTCGAACCTAGACTGAAAGATTAGAAATCTTTAGTGCTTTCCATTACACCATAGATGTATGTTGCACGCCTATAAGGACTCGAACCTTAACCTTAAGTTTTGGAGACTCAAATGCTACCAATTACACTATAAGCGTGTTTTATGATGAGCATCTATCGAGGTTTGAACTCGAAGCTATAGATTGGAAATCTACTATGTTGCCAATTACACCATAGATGCTTATTGTGGGAATAATAGGATTCGAACCTATTTAGCTTTCGCGCCAGTTTTACAGACTGGATCAACTCTCCAACGTTGACGCATTCCCATTTTTGAGACAAGGATGAGATTGCTGCGCCTTCTCATCAAATCCCAAATTGGATGTCTACATTTTTAAACAGGTTTAAAATGTTTCTATCCTTGAGACAAGGATGAGATTCGAACTCATAGATGTTGGTGTTGCAGACCAATGCCTTAACCATTCAGCCACCTTGTCTTTTGAGATAGTGATAGGGTTCGAACCTATAACCAAGGACTTAACAGGTCCACGCTCTACCATTGAGCTACACTATCCTTTGTGGAGCATGCGGAGACTTGCACTCCGTTCTGCGGGTTGCAAACCCACGGTTTTGGCTCGTTAAACTACATCCCCATAATTGTTGCGGAGAGTAAGAGAATCGAACTCTTACTGCCTTTAAGCAGACTTACTTAGCAGGTAAGCACAACAAACCAATATTTGTCTACTCTCCATTTGTTAATCTAGTCTGAGAGGCAGGACTCGAACCTACAACCTCTCGCTTCCAAAGCGAGTAAACAGCCATTGTTATTCTCCCAGTTTTGCGGAAGGAGTGTGAATCGAACTCACAAGGCCTATTAAAGCTCAACAATTTTCAAGATTGCTTCAGTCACCTATCTGATTGCCCTTCCCCTATGTTGACCCGGTGGGAATCGAACCCACGATCCCCTGTTTAAAAGACAGGTGCTCTAACCTACTGAGCCACGAGTCAATCTCTATTGTTTTAAAGAACACCATAAAAAAAGCGCCTCGTTTTACGGAAGGCGCTTTCTTTATATCTATGAATACATTGATCTATGTATCCATAACCTTCCTAGTATATATTGTAAATCTTTCATCATTCTCTACTACGGCCATATATTTCGGCGCGCATATCCAGAGACTTATTTGAATACTATGTTGTAAATAGTTTGTCATTTGTTTTTTAATTATTTCGATACTTCGACAAGCTCAGTACAAGCCGGTGCAAATATGAAATGATTTTTTGAATTACACAAGAAAAATTTGAATTTAATTTATTGATTATCAGTTAGTTATGTTATTTTTAGATAATAGAATTCCTGTCCGTATTACTACAGATTTCTAACATGTTTACAATAGTCTGTCTCCCAATTGTTTCACTGTTTATTTAGCTTCTATGTTATGTTTTTATAGCTTCAAAATATTTTCAAAGTTTTTGTGTTTAGATCCCTCTTTTTTAGAGGGATGATTTCAACTAATACGTTTTATTTCGCTTTGTAAGCTCTTAAAACTTAAGTTTCAACCAAAAAAAACGCCCAACTTTTAAGTCGGACGTTTTATATAATGGTTTTAATAATATTTAAATCATATTCAACACTTAAAAATAGATACAAAACGTCCTGTAATGGTACTCAGTAAAATGACTGCCCATCTATAATCGCCACACTCATTAAAGCGCGACATCGGTTGTTTATGTATTTGTTGTCTTTCCATTTTGCAGTGTAAATATATACTTTTTATTTCTTTGACAAATATAAATACGCTAAAACGTACTCTTTTTGCGTAGTATTATAATTTAAAGTAAACCATTGTCCTCCAGCATCTGCTTGATACCTTTATGATCTTCCCAAAATTTATCCTTTATACTAGTTACGGTCTTTTGGTATTCAGGGTGCGCTTGTATTTTTTTAATTAAAGGATCTTGTTCTAGAAATACTACCATCCAATATTGAAAATTACTTTTGTTAGAAAACACCTTAAATTGGGCGATACCTTCGTCATAATTACCATCATATATATGCTTAATAGCCAGACTTGCTGGTTGATAAATTGAACTATCATTTTCGCAATACGTTGCATAGCTATCATAAAACTGCTTTGCTTCTTCTTTAAAGCCCATGTTTTCATAGCATATGGCAATTTTTAAGTCTTCATGTGGGTATAAATCTATTTGCCGTTCTGACTTTATAGTATTGTATATATCGTAGTATTTATAAGCTTCTTTATAATTTTCTTGGTAATAATACAGTTTGGCTACTTCATTTAAAACATCTAATCGCGTTGTATCCTTCTGCCATTCGGTAAGCATCAATTCTGTTGTTTTTTCGATATTTCTGTATTTGGCATATTCAATAAAATGTTTCAGGTAAGGTGCATGCGGGTTATCAGGATAAAAATCGATAGATTTATCGATATTCTCTACAGCTTTATCAACAAATCCGGACTGTATAAGCGCATTACTCAAGTGTAAGTAAATATAACTTTTGCCAATAGAATCATTGGCCTCAATATCTAGTTGAATACCTTTTAGAGCATATTTTAAGTACTTAGCGGTATTTGGAACTGCTCGTGCATACAAATCTGACAGGATGAGCACCACAACTGAAGAATTAGGATTGTACTCTAAGGCTTTTTCAAGATGTGGAATGGCTAAATCAAAATCAAATGTTGATATATAATATAAGGCCTTCGCAATTAGGCTAATATCTGATTTTGAGTCGTACAATAAGGCCTTATCTGCATTTTCATTAAGTTTATCAATATATTTCTTTTCAATCTTAAATTGATCCAAGTAATAATACGCTATTGCTTTTTGGGCATAAGCTAATGCAAATTCTGGGTCTAATGCAGTCGCTTTATCATAAAACTCTATAGCTTCCAACAAGTTTTCAGAAGTTCTATTTTGACTTATTTCATAGCCCTTTAAAAACATATCGTAAGCGGCAATATTTTCGGTTGGTGCTTTGTCTATTCTGGCTAATTCGTTTGGGGTAATATTGGCTTCTATAGCAAAAGCCACTTTTTTGGCAACTGTATTTTGAAGCTCAAAAATGTTGTTTAATTTATAATTGTACTGCTCAGTCCATAAAGGTGTATCTTTTTCTGCATCGATCAACTGTATATTTAATAACACCTCATTATTATTCTTTTGTCCGCTTCCCTCCACTATGTATTTTACATTTAATTCTTTAGCAATGTCCGTAATAGACATTTTTGAAGCTCTATATTTTTCTACAGATGTTCTACTTACTACTCTTAAGTCCTCAATTTTTTGAAGTTTATTTAATGAGGCTTCCATAAGACCATTAACGAAATACAAATTCGAAGAATCCACACTCATATTTTTAAACGGAAGCACAGCTATTGTTTTATCAAAAGTAGTATGATCGGTATTAGCATCCTTCGTTCCAAAATGATAACTGATAACAGCAATCACAATAATTGCTATTGCCGCAATCACTTTATTAAGGTGCAATCGGAAAAAAGATTGTTTTGCTTCATGATTTTCAGATTCCGGAGGAAGCGACCCTAGTTCTTCTGAATCTTCTTCATTAATCATTTGTCTGGACTCCCCAGGTGGATGACCAAAGTATTCTCTATAGCATTTAATGAAGTATGATGTATTGCTAAAACCAACTTCGAAAGAGATTTCCGAAACCGTCAGCTCCGTTTCTGCAAGTAATGCCTTTGCCCTGTCTAATCTAATATTTCTTATAAACTGACTCGCCGATAAATCGGTTTGTTTTTTGATCTTCCTCAATAGACTGGACCGACTCATGTTCATGACATTCGCCAATTCTGAAACTCCAAACTGTTCATTGGAAATTTCATCCAACACAAATTCCTTTGCTTGTTTTAAAAAGCCGTTAGAAGAAGAAGTTTTAGACATAAAACATCAGAAAAAAAACAAGTTAAATATTTTCTTGAAACTTAAAGTAAAATACACTGTTTTTCTGGTTTGCATCATGAGCTTGCATCATAATTTATATTGAAGCATCATAATTTATACCCCCGCTTCAAACTTCATATATATTGATTCATCACTGTTTATACTTGCTTCACGACTTGGCGGATATTTGTATCGAACAAAAATCAAAAACATTTTAATCATGAAAAATTCAATTAAATTCAAGACACTTATTTGCTTATCGCTAATGCTATTTATGCTTATAGGAGCCTGTAAACAAAACGAAACTCAAACGTCAACAACTAAAGCATCTACTTCTATTGAAAAACCCTCAATGGATATTCACGCCGCCATTCTCTCTGAGAATATGGAAGTTGTAAAACAACATATCAAAGCGGGAAGTGATTTGAATAAAAAAGACGCCATGAGCGGTTCCTCCCCCTTAATTACAGCTTCGACTTTTAACAAAGTAGACATTGCAAGTGCTTTAATCAATGCCAATGCAGATTTATCGATTAAAAATAATGACGGTGCAACAGCATTACACACAGCTGCATTTTTTGGAAGAATAGAAATTGTACAGTTGTTAATCGATGCCAAAGCTGATAAAACCATTAAAAACAACTATGGGGCTACTCCTAGAGAAACGGTTATGGGAGATTTTGCTCAAATGAAACCCATCTATGAGATGATGATTGTGCAATTAGAGCCCATGGGATTCAATTTGGATCTTGAGAAATTGGAAGCAGCTAGACCTGTCATTGCAATGATGCTACAGTGATTTTATAATTGACTAAACCTTAAAACAATGGAAAGAAGATATGATATAGATTGGCTAAGAGTGATTGCGATAGGATTGTTATTAATCTATCATATTGCAATTGTATTCCAACCTTGGGCTATGTTTTTGGCCTTTATTAGAAGTGACGAATTATCAACAGATCTTTGGCAACCCATGACTTTGTTGAATGTATGGAGAATCCCTATCCTATTTTATGTTTCTGGTATGGGCTTATTCTTCGCCATGAGAAAAAGAAACTGGCTTCAACTCATCGCAGAACGCTCTAAAAGAATACTGGTGCCATTTTTATTTGGAATAGTCGCTATAACGCCGCTTCACATCTTTGTATTCCAAAAGTATTACAACATGGCATTGGATTATTATCCACATATGGGTCATTTATGGTTCCTTGGAAATATATTTCTGTATGTTCTATTGTTGCTGCCAGTATTCTTATTATTGAAGAAAAATGAGAACAATAAATTGAACCTTTTCATTCAGAAATTGATGGCATATCCATTGACTCCGTTTATTGTAAATGTTTTCTTTATTACCGAAGCATTAATCCTTAAGCCAATACCTTTTTCATTGTATGCTGAGACCTGGCATGGATTTGTGTTAGGGTTCTTATGCTTTTTCTTTGGATTCTTCTTTATGTATATCGGAACATCCTTCTGGCAAAATGTTTTAAAATGGCGCTGGTTATACCTCGCTATTGCAGCTATACTTTTTACCATAAGATTTACGGTTTTTGCAACAGAAGCCCCAGCGTATTTAATGGTGATAGAATCGAACAGTTGGATTTTTGCAGTATTCGGATTTTGTTATAAGCACTTAAACAAACCCAGTAAAATACTATCCTATTTGAGTACTGCAGCTTATCCGGTTTACATCATTCACATGATCGTGCTTTATGGTGCTTCGGCTTATATCTTACCTCTTAAGCTCCCCGTATATCTGTCTTTTCCATTGATTGTAATGGCAACATTTGCTGGATGTTATACTATTTACGAATTGATTATCAGACGAATTTCAGTCTTACATCCCTTCTTTGGCCTAAAGTGGACATTTAAGTTTTTACGGAGAAAGAAGAAAAACGCGTTAGCAACCAAACCTATAGACCAATGAAAATTTTCAGAAAAGTAAGATTTCAACTCATCGAAAAAGGGAAGACTAGTAACTATTTAAAATATGCGATAGGAGAAATTCTGTTAGTGGTGATTGGTATACTCATTGCCTTGCAGATCAACAATTGGAATGAGGTCAAAAAAGAAAATCAAATTTTAAATGAATACTTATTAAAGATCAGGTCTCATACACAAGAAGACCTGCGCGAATTAGATACCATCAGTGTTTCTCGAAAACAATTCGCGGATTTATGTAAAAAAGCAAGAATGGCCATGCTTACCAAAAAGGAGGGCGAGAATTTGTATGTGATGATGGCTAGTGGAATTGCTTTTGCAGACTTTTATTTTAAAGCCAAAACCGATGGTTATGAGTCTTTAAAAAATTCAGGTTCCTTCGGAAAAATCAACAATACGGTATTAGATTCTTTATTGATTCAATATCACGGCTTAATAGAAGGTATTGCCGAGAATGAAAAGAGCTATAATGACTACATTTTAACTCAAGAAGCGCACATATCAACGCAGTTTGACAGAACACTGGTTTTAGCCTCTGCATTTATACCTCAAGATTCTTTAAGCAAAATAGCAATTCCACAATCGGAATATATAGACACCTTTAAAGCCTATAGCGCATTACCCGCTTATAGAAATGTTATCAATTTGGCCGCTTTTCAATTTGATATGATGATTGATCAATATGAGCAGCTAAAAGAGACAGGTAAGGCAGTTATCCATGAAATTGAAGCCTTTACAGCACAGTGACATTCAATAAGAATTATAATAGTAAAATAGATTTAATATTAAACTATTTCATTTTCATTTTAGACTAATTTTTAAATCCATCTCATTTTTCATAAGTAATAGCACTTCTGCATTTCCCATGGCATCTTCAACCGGGTTATGCGTATGCGCCGTTTTTCTTAAATGTTTCCATTTTGCGAAGGTGTCTTTTTGCAATCCACAAAAAAGATCGGCCAGCCTTCTGGAAGAATGCCCAAACGGATTTTCGCCAATAAAATGATGAAAGTACCAACATATAAACATCCAATCAAAACCATTATTATCACTGATAAATATTGGTCTTCCTTTTGAATTTGCTTGTATCCAATCCTTAAAATCTAACATTACATTTTTTGCTTCTGGAAAACTCATCGTTTCTTCTCTAGTATGTCCTGAAACAGCTAAAGCTTCACTTATCCAATTATTGGATATAGGCTTTAGTTTGCCATAAAATGTTGTATCTAATTCATTATTCACTAAGACGGCACCAAAAGAAATCATGGAATAATCTCCAGGAATTGGGCCGTCAGATTCTATATCTACCATTATGTAACTCATCGTATTTTGTTTTGTTTTATTAATAATTATGTATTGCTATATCTTTAAATAAATGTCCCCATTAGCGGGATCAAAAATCATTTGCTGAACTGTAATTCCCATTTTGACCTCATCATCTGAAAGTACATCAAAATAGTCATTAATAGAACTTGGCGTTTTATCATTAAGCAATTCCTGTACACGTCTATGCCTTCCTGATGCCGTAAGCTGAAGTGTATCGTTAGTTTGTTTGTTGTCTGTCAATGCTAAATATTCATTGGTAACAATCAACTGACCATTTTCGGGATGACGCCACTTGAATGCGGTTGGTGTACGTTCTATAACAACACTTTCACCATCATTTGTCCCAACAACCATTAGTAAACAATCGGAAGCGATTGAAGTTTCAGAAAGCATTTTAACAGCCTGATCAAATGTTTCAGCGTTTTCTAAAACATCTCTAATGAGGAATGTAATAGGAATGGCAAATTGTGGCGCTTCATTACTCAATACGGCATTCAATGTAATAGAAAACTTCCCGGGTTTCACGCCAGATAAGGCTCCGATAAAACCGGGCCAACTTACCAAGGAATATCTTGTTTCTCCATTCCTTTGGAAATCGAATAGCTTGGTAAATTCCCCCAAAATATTATTCTCCGACCACCAATCCAAATTCCTAGCATGAAGCTTCTCTTTTTGATTCGTCACACAGAATGAGGTGCAGCCAAATACAAATTTTAAGGCATCGTAGTAGAGATTCGTTATGAGCACCTGATTTTCTGAAAAATCACTGTATTGCGAAACACATGCAATCTCTTCTTGGTAATCTTCGCTAATAAACAGTGTTTTATAAGTGTCTATATAGGTTTCAAAAATACCAGCACTGCTCAAATCTTCTAAATAGTATTTTAGTAGGTTATTGGTTTCCTTTTTATAATCCTTCAGCCAATGCCATCGTTCTGATGGGGCTTTATCTAAGTTTATTATAATCCTTTCCATATTATTTTTGTCTAAATTATATGGACTATGCTTTATTTGTTATGCACCAATGTAGAATCTTCGCGATGTTTTTAGCATCATCCACTCCTCTATGATGTGTTCCTTCTAAAGGAATATTTAGAATGTTTAAGGCTCCATTCATTCCTACTTTTTTACGTAGTCCTCTTGTTTCAGAAAACAATGTCTTTACGTTAATATGATTCTGAGATAAAGGATAGTCAACACCTCTGATATGACATTGTTTTTTCATCATCTTGAGATCATAAGCTCCATAGCTTGCCCAAGTGTAATAATGGGCATTGTAATCTTCTCTTAGTTTAGCACAAGCTTCTTTAAAAGAGATACCTTCAGCGTCTAACAATTCTTGAGTAATAGTTGTTAGTTCTGTACAAAAGGGACTAACTTCTGAGCGTGTGGGTTTAATTAATATTCCTTCGTTTTGAGTTATTAATCCGGTAGCTGTGTCTAAGACACAAATACCTATTTCTATAACCTCATTGACTTGCCCTTCTGGAACTTTTCCATTCCAACAAGTGGCTTCTAAATCAATAATAATTATGTTATTCTTATAATTCATTTCTTAGTAGTTTTAGATTCCTGCAGATGCAGGAATGTTAATTATTTAAATGGTGGTTCCCAAGTCTTTCGACTCATAATGGCTTTGACTTCATCGTAAGTAATAGGGTAAAAATCGTGGCAATCAACACCGACATCAAAGCTATTACTATTGGGGTCATCTGGTAAACTACCGTGCGAATGGCCGTAGAGATGCCAAGTGCCTCTAAAACTAGAGCGCCAAACACGCATGGCATAGTGCAAGAGAATAATCTTTTGCTTGCCATTGGGTGCATCCGCATCATTAACATTGAGCTCAAAGTAATCCTTAACCCATTCAAACCGGTTAGGGTTTGCTAAAGCGGCCCCTTCATGGTTACCTCGTATTAAAAAGATTTGACCATTTAGTTGCTCTAAAATCTCTCGCATACGTTCAGCCTTACAGAGGCCGAAGTCACCTAAATGATAAACTTTGTCATGTTTATTGATCCGGCTATTCCAGCGCTTTATAAGCTCTTCGTCCATCTCTTCAACCGTTTCGAACGGCCGGTTGGTGAACTTTATAATATTCGTATGACCAAAGTGATGATCAGACGTAAAGTATATGTTTCTTGTTAAATTCATGTTTTCTATATCTTTTAATAGTGAGCCAACACGTGTTGGCTCACTATGTAGTTAACTATTGATTAGATTCATACATTTTGTCTCTCCGATCTATTTCGCCTAAAGGGCTTCCTTTGAAAGTTAAAATGTTAATGAATCCGTTTTCTTCTGTAATTAAAGAGTCCTTCTCTTTTACAGCACCAATTGATTTGTTTCCATAATCCCCTGTAAATTTTTGGGTTGCTGGATCATAGTCCCCCCAAAGTGTATTAGGTTTTCCATGGTCAATGGGTTCGACAAAATAGGTAATTCCTGTAATCTTACTACTAACTATAAATCGACCTGTTTTATCGGTATTTGTTAAGAACCGCTTTAATAATTCTTGTCGTCTCATATCAGTTTCTCTTTAATTCTTTATTTCTTTTTTTTCTTCTTCTTTTTCTTTTTATCAGAATTAGAAGACTTTTTCTTTTTTGGTTTTTCTAGCTCTATCTTTTTCTTGATGCGCTTTTCTTCATTTTGCATAAAACTGAAATAAGCATCACTATAACAATATTTTTTTGCTTCTTTTAAGAATTTTAAGCTCACTTTATAGTTACCCCTCACATCCTCCAGATATGAAGACAACCAAAGCAGGTATGCCTTATCAATTTCTTTAAGTGTTAATGCAAAAACTAAAAGCTTTTCTGCACGCTCAACTTCATTGGCCCAAATAAGATATTTGACATATGTACCATATACCTCAATATTTTTAGGGTCTATGGAAATGACTTTGTCGAAACACTCATAGGCTTTATCATACATTATCATATTTGATGCATAAATCTCACCAAGCAACATTAAAGAAGGGCAATGCGTCTCATCATATGACAATGCATAATTTAGATTTTCGCATACCTCATCCCAATCGCTAAAAAAACCGCATGATGCCCCTTTTGCTTTTAAATAATAGGCATCTGCAATGGTTAATCCCATGATTTCTATTTTTTATTTGTTTTAAAGAAGGTGTATTACTTAGAATACACCTTCGGATTTACATACTCATTGCTTTCGCTATTAATAACAAAAGCTTTATAATTAGCCATATGATATAGACTGAATCCCTGCTAAATACAGGGTTTTGTCTTACTTCATAAGCTCTGGCATGAACGGGTTGTTCAACACGTTGTTGCGGTTGATAGGGCTGCCCATGCTCTATTTCAGCTTTGCGCCTCACCTGGGAGTTATTAATCCAGTGGCTGATTAACTCCATGGATTTACTATCAGGCTCTTGATTACATTTGGCTTTGGCCTGAACGATCTCATAGCTTGGTAATTCTATTTCTAGGGTTACCAAACGCTTCATTGGCTCTCCTTCAACCTCTTGTCGCAACGAAAAGATTGAACATCGTCCTTCTTCGCAGTCATCATCATATTCTGAAACACAGTGCTGCATAGCTTGACCTTCATCAAAAAGCGCGTCCGAATTAAGAAGCTCTTCGGTCTTATAAACAATCGTTTTGTTATCGACAACCTCTTCTACATACAAAGGCTTAATTCCTGATGTATTCCAAGCATATCGCTGACCTCGTTCTTGTTGATAAACCAGACGATGCCATTCTTGCGACTGATTTAAAAGTGCGCCGTAAGTCCTGTTTTTCATTGAAAAAGATGAATCCTCACGATGCTTGTGTGTCAGATAGTCTACAATGCCATCTAGTTCGCTCACATTTAAATCGTCTTCTTTTGAAAAGAATTGAACAACGCTTGCCCAAAACGTTTCCTGATCCTCTCTAATGATGGACAATCTTGAAAGCGCTATGAATTTTGCAACCTTAGTTGAAGCTCCAAAACCTACAGCTTGGGCATATCGTAAAGCTTCGTTTACCGATAGAAAAGCAGGTGCATTTCTAAATGCGTGCGCCATTCTACTGGTAAGTACTACAGGCATATTGGCCAAACTTTTTACACTTTTTCCTCGTCCTAACTGCACATACCAAAGCATATACTTTTTTTCACTGCCATAAAATGCCGGCTCCAAAAACTTAGGTGTATCATAAAGCGTAAAGCAGTGTCTTATTAATGCATTTAACTGCTCCTCTTGGGTGCTGTAGACATTTTCCCATTGTTCAATGTCTCTCAAGATGAGGTTTCCAAAAGCACTGATGTTGTGTAAAACAGTAACGTAATTGTACTTTCTCAACAATGCATAACACTTTTGATTGTACATGTGCACCAATAGGTTCTTGAATGTTCTTCGTTTCCATACATATTTCTTTTTACTAGTCTTAGAAAAGAATTCGCGAAGCATGGATTCCATCGACCCATTGTAACGTGTTGGTTTATTGTCTTCGTTATATATGCGTTCTACTAATGCGAGATAAGCTCCTTGTCTTATTCGCGTGTTCTGAGTGTTCCAATTAGTTTTCATTTTAAATTTCTTTACCAGATGATGATCTATGTAAAGCCACTTAAATCTTCAATACATGTTTTTAAATTATATGTAATCATATCTTCGTTTGGCGTTTACTGTTTATTTGAGAAAGTACAATTGCATGAACAATGACTTTCTATTCAACCTCCCTTGATTAGGGTAATGATCCATTTTTTCAGAAGTTTTGCTGCCTATATAATTTTAAATTAGGCATACAAAAAAGTCCGAAACTTAGGGCTTCGGACTCTTTGTATGATAAAAATAGATCTCTATTTATCTGGAAAGATGTCACGAAGCGTGTATAACAAAGCACCTAGTGCTCTCGTCATACTTTTAATTGTTTTACTATGAAACATATTACTTCGTTTTTACTTCGACTGCGCTCAGTAACCAATACTAAGACATCGAATAGTTAATTTTACGCTGCAAATATAAAATGGAATTTTTGAAACTTCCAAATAAATAATCGATTTAATTTATTGAAAATCAATTATTTATGTTGATTTTAGACCATAGAAGCCTTGTCCGAATTCCTTCAGATTTATAAGTCCTTGATGGCCTGCTATGTAGTTAATCAATACACCGCGTCTTGGCATTGAAAAATTTTTATTCTTAGATCCCAATTTTTTATCGGGATTAGCTCAGCTTACAATTTTGAATTCGTTAAATGGGGTTTCAAAATTGAGTTTCACAAAAAAAGCGCCCAAATTTATTTTTTTGGACGCTTTTACTAAACTTTATACTGTATACCTAATCTATAAATACCGACAACAGCGCAGATTTGCGTCCTTTTTATGTGATGTTAATAGATTCATATAGGTTTTCTTTAATTTATACAGCGGCAAATATTGGAATAAATTTTTCAATTTTCAAAATTCTGATTGTAGAATTTATGTCTTATACTGAATAATACACTATTAACAGCTTCTAAGTCTGGCTTCTCAGGAAGTGAGGATTTATTAAAAATAATTTCAAGTTCTTCCTTTGCGTTTTTTGCCTTGGCTACCAAATCATCATAATCAAATTCAGCATTTTTTATAGCCAACAAATAATCTCTATCAGATCGTTTCACATTTATTTTTCCCATTTCCCCAATTTCTTTGGCCATATGCAATAATCTAAAGGTGTGCATCATGTTTTTAGCATCATAATTTTTGTCGTGAGACGTATTACTTTTATAACGTTCCTCGTTGCGTTCATTTACCCAAGTCCAATAGGCTTTATGCTTTTTGCAATATGATGAATAACCATCTAAGTTAAAATAGAGCATGGCAATAGGAGGTTCTTCCTTAGGAATAGAACTTAAACACACCTCATTAGCGCCTGGTCTAGCAATACCTTTATAATTTAATGATACATTATAGAATAGATGATAACAATCTTTTATTTTTGTAACCTTAGCCAATCCACAATGTTTACTTTTTAAACCATTTTCATATAAGAATTGTTTTAAAGGCATTGATTTTTTACCAACTAAAACCAAACAGAAATCTTCGACAGATCTACGTTCTTTCTCCATGGGATTGACAATTTTTTTATTCAGACCTCGTGCTTTTTTAATTTGCGTAAAAGCATAATTGGCAAAAGTGTTCTTACAAAGTTTTGACAAAAACAATTCTATTTTAATGGTATCAAAAATAGGATGCTTATATAAAATACAACGCTCTGGCACATTGAGTAACTCCAATATATTTGGGTTATTCTTAGCACAAAGCTCCATGAATTTTCTTAGCTCGTAGTAAACAATATCATTAGTTTCATTACTTACTTGACCGACATAATCTAAACTGTAAAAAGTTGACTTAGGAAGAATGAATACACCTCTTATATCTGTATCTGACGAAGGTGTATCCAATCCATAAGCACGACTACCACTAATACACTCGAAAATAATATGCCCTGATGACTTCAATGTTTCTAATGTCATGATTGCAATGTTTTTATAAACAAGCTATTAAAATCATTTGGGTTTGGTTTTTTATGCACCAATTGATTTTTCACGTTATTGTTTTCATTTATAACATCCCTAACCAAATGTATTAAATCTGGGGCAACGTGATCGTTACTTTTTTCTATGCGCTTACTCTTCAATACTATTAATTCATCTAGTTTTGAATGATAGTTTGAGTCTATCAAGGAATACATTTCTCTGAATAATACAGGAGGTATGCTCTTGTTTTTATAGATCCAATTGGCGCAAAGCGCAGTACGTATGGCATAAAAGAAACCCTTTAAGGTCATTGTGGAAGCACCCAAAGTATCTTCAAAGTTTTTATTCATACTATGAAAATGATAAAATCCAGAAACAGGATTAAAGTTAGCGTTTGCTACTTTTTTTATAGCGCTTAAAAAATCCTCATTTGCGCGATACACTATTGGTGAAAATAGCCAACCGCTAAAAGACGCATTTGATTTTGCAAGTAGACGTAATGCTTTTCGCAAATCCCAGCCAGAGCCGTCCAGATCATCTTCAGTCATAAATTGTATGGTGTCCGTTGGTTCCCAAAGGTTGAGATACCACTCTTTTTTATGTTTATACACAAACCGTATATCGTAATCAGAATCTGGGGAGGCAAAGCCCCAAGCTCTGCTACCTGATTCTACAGCGAATAATATATCTATATGTTTATCGTGCTCTATTGCTTTGAGCTTATTGAGTATTTTAGTTGTCATATGTTTATCCTCTTTTTAATTCTGACTTTGGGTTGTGTTTTCTACACAACACCTCTTTTTTAACTATATGGTTTCTATTGTTTTTATCCGTAATTACAAGTTTACAGATTAATGTATTTAGATAAAATCTGTTTAGGTTTAAATCGCTACATGCTAAATTAAGTTTTGCGCTCTTTAAAAAAGCTTCGTCCATACTTTGGGCTCTCAATTGGTTCATTAACTTCTCTGAATATTTTGAGATTCTGTAAATAAATTCATCACTATTTGGCACTATGGTTTTTTCAATTAAATCGATAACAACACCATTGGTATTCTTTTGTAGCATTAAGGCGTAAATTTTCCCAATGCCCCAATAGCCATTTACATCGTTGTTTCTGCTTAAAAAAGAACTCAACAAACCTTGTGCAATATTTTTTAATTTTTGTTTACTCATTTTATTTTTTATTCCCAGACAAATCTCATTTTAAAATACGCAATAGTTTTGCGTACTAAATATTTTATTCTAAATTCAAGAAAATTTTTGCAAGATGCCCATCAACAAAAACGCCTTAATCCGCTACAAGACCATTGACAAATGTCTTCAGAATCATTATAGACAATGGACACTCAATGATTTGATAGAAGCATGCTCCGATGCCCTTTACGAATACGAAGGAAAAGATGTCGATGTCAGCAAACGGACCGTACAACTCGATATACAAATGATGCGCAGTGATAAATTGGGTTACAATGCCCCCATCATAGTGTATGATCGAAAGTATTATAAGTATGAAGATCCTGATTATAGCATCATTAACATTCCAGTAACTGATAAAGATGTAAAGATTATGAATGAAGCCATTCAGGTGTTACGTCAGTTTAAAGATTTCTCCTTGTTCAAAGAAATGGATGGTGTCCTCCAAAGACTTGAAGATTCGGTATATGCTTCACAAAAAGACAAACGCGCCATTATACATTTGGACAAAAATGAGCAGCTCAAAGGCCTAGAATATATCGATACTATTTATGAAGCCATTCAGAATAGAAACGTGGTCGAAATAACATATCAATCCTTTAAGGCTCGACAACCAAGTACTATGATTGTCCATCCACAATTATTGAAAGAATTTAACAATCGGTGGTTCTTATTAGCGGCCCACAAAGAAAAATTTATCACTTTAGCTTTAGATAGAATGTCCAAGATAACCACGTTGAGTAATCAAAATTATATAGATCACGATATTAATGGAGATGTGTATTACAAAGATGTCGTTGGGGTGACGGTATCTAACGCTAAAGCACAGCGTATAGAATTTTGGATTGATAAGTACAATGCCCCTTACGTCATTACAAAACCATTTCATTCCTCCCAACGTGTTATAAAACATACGGATGATGGTGTGATCTTTAATATTTTGGTGCAGGTGAATTTTGAATTAGAACGCTTAATTCTCGGTTTTGGTGAGAGCATTGAAGTCTTAAAACCTTTAAAACTCCGTGAGCGCATGCAGAAAAAATTAAGAGCTGCAATCGGTAATTACGAATCCAAGGAGATTTAAGTCAACTTCAAATTAGATTAAATATGAATAAGACTATTGAAAGGCCATTAACTCGATTTTAAGGTTTTAGTCATTATTTTTGTAAAAAATTGAAATTATGTTATCAAAAACAATAGAAGCAGCATTAAACCAACAAATAAGAATAGAGGCCGAATCATCGCAAGTGTATTTGGCTATGGCCGTTTGGGCCGAGGTAAAAGGTCTAGAAGGTATTTCTAACTTTATGTACGATCAATCCGATGAGGAAAGGGAACACATGCTTAAACTGGTAAAATTCGTGAACGAGCGCGGTGGGCATGCCCATATTTCTGAACTAAATGCACCAAATGTGACCTTTAATTCTTTCCAGGAAATGTTCGAAAAACTTTTAAAACATGAAATTTTTGTTTCGGAAAGTATTAATGAATTAGTTCATATATCCCTGCAAGAAAAGGATTATGCCACACACAATTTCTTACAGTGGTATGTCGCAGAACAAATAGAGGAAGAAGCCACGGCAAGAACAATTTTAGATAAAGTTAATATGATTGGAGACGACAAAGGCGGTCTTTATTTATTTGATAGAGACATACAACAGCTAGCTGTAGTCTCTGCCGCAGATACACCAGCCGAATAAGCACACAAAAAACGCTATAAAGAACAGGTGTAGGGTTATATCTTACACCTGTTTTTTTATATCAAGTGTTAAAATTTATTTAGAATAAATAAAAATAGTTATTTTTGCGCCATTGTTTTGACTTCAATGAGTAAAAAGAAAGACAAAAAGCTTAAGAAAGAACGTATCAAAGTACTTCAAACATCAGGTTTTGATGGCTTAGGTAAGGTCAAGTCCAAATGCTGTAAGAAATATAAAAAAGCAGAACACAAACGCTGTAAAAAATGTCCTTGCTTTGATTTATTGAAAAAAGTAGCATAACATTCCCACTGCTTTTTTTTGGTTTTAAAATCATCTCCATCGATAAAATAATTAGTATCTTTAAGTAGCTCTTTTTTAGCATACTTATATGGGACTAAAACAAAAAACCTGTACACATTTATCTTCAATTTTAGAAGTTAAGACACCCAATGCATTGCAATGTGATGAGTGCGTCAAAACCAATGCCTCTTGGGTACATCTGCGCACATGTCAAACCTGTGGTACTACCCTTTGTTGCGATAGTTCTCCAAATAAGCATGCCAGTAAACACGCCATGGCTACAAAACACCATGTGATCGCTTCTGCAGAACCAGGCGAAAAATGGTTGTGGTGTTATGAGCACAAATTGATTAATACCTATTAAAACCACAAATGACAGATCCAAGATTTCCAGAACTAACCCAACGCCAAATAGAGCATCTCAAACCCTATGGTACCATCGAACACTTTGAAGAAGAAACCGTCGTTTTTGCCATAGGTGATTTGCAATACGATTTTTACGTTGTTCTCGATGGTGAAATCTGCATTAAAAACCGTTATAACAATGATGAAATTGTTGTAAGGCATCAAAAAAATGAGTTTACTGGTGATAGTAGTATGCTATCAAATAGAAGCGCTCAGGTAAACGGTTATGGGGCTAAAGGCACAGCGGTTTTGCGCATTAAACCAGACCAATTAAAGAAAGCCATCGCTAAATATGTGGATATCAGTGATATTTTATTGAGTGCTTTTATTCAACGTAAGGAAAGCATGATGAGCGATTTCATTGGTGGGATGAAGCTGATTGGCTCAAGTAATTCCAAGATCACCTATCAGCTTAGGGATTTTATGGAAAAAAACCATATCTGGTATAACTTCTTAGATACCGAAACTTCAGAAGAAGCCCTTGAGTTATTAGAGAATTTCGATTTAACTCAAGAGGATTTACCAATTTTTATAAGTGCAGAGGGCGAGATTTGCAAGGACCCAACTCTTGAAAAACTGGCCGAATATACTGGCGTTTTAATGGATTTTGGTGATGAAGTATTCGATGTATTGGTTATTGGAGCCGGTCCGGCAGGTTTGGCGGCCAGTGTATATGCGGCTTCCGAAGGACTTTCGGTAGTGACCATAGATAGTAATGCTCCAGGCGGTCAAGCTGGTAAAAGCTCTAAAATTGAAAACTACCTAGGTTTTCCCACCGGAATTTCCGGTACGGATCTTGCCAATAAAGCTTATGTACAAGCCCAGAAGTTTGGATGTAATATTTCCATTCCTCATAGGGCGGAACGCGTAGAGCACAATGGTGATTACTACACCTTATACGCTTCTAATAATAAGGTTGTGAAATCGCGCGCTATCATTGCAGCTACAGGTGCCAATTATAGACAGTTGCCAATTTCTAATATCGAACACTATGAAGGCAGTGGCGTGTACTACTCTGCAACGGGTATGAACGCCTCCTCATGCAAGAATGAATTGGTTGGTGTTGTTGGTGGTGGAAATTCTGCTGGACAAGCCGCTTTGTTTATCGCAGACCATGCCAAAGAAGTTCACGTCATTATCAGAGGTAACGATCTCGGTGCAAAAATGAGCGATTATCTCGTACAGCGTATTGAAGCCGCAGAAAATATTTTTGTTCACAAACAAACTCAAGTCACGGAATTGCATGGCGAGCATCATCTTAAATCAGTGGTATTAACGACTTCTGAGGGAGATAGAACTCCCATGACTATTACCAATTTGTTCACCTTTATAGGAGCAAAACCCTGTACGGAATGGCTCGAAGGTCTTATTGATACGGACGAACGCGGTTTTATACATACAGGAGCTATGGTAAATCCAGAAAACTTATTGCAATGCCCCATTTACAGGCGTGAAAAACCACAGTCGCTTGAGACCAATATCCCAGGCTTTTTTGCGGTGGGGGATGTGCGAAAAGGGTCTGTAAAACGTGTTGCTTCTGCCGTTGGTGAAGGGTCTATGGCTGTGAGTCAAGTACATCAATATTTGGCAAACCTTAAGACAGCCACTGTTGAAAGTTGATGGGCTGATATCATAACTATAAGATTCCTCTTGGTATTATAAGAAGCATTTCAGATACTTCAACCCATGATGCAGATATGAACTTTACAAAGTTTATCGAGGACATCGCTAGCAAATATACCGTAGAAATTATAACCCATTATCTCTAGACATAAACCTTTTCCTCTTTTATGCGCTAAGACAAATACCAAATTGCTATATAGTCTTAACCGTTTTTATTTTTCTATTAGTAATTCGATCAACAAGCATTTTAACCTACTACCTAGTCTTTTTCAGCATTTTAAACAATAGGTAGCGTTACTATTTTAATCCGTAGTACTACTTATTTTTTTTTCGTTTAATGCCTCATAATTTTAGTCGCATCTTATTTAAACAACCTTAAGTCAATGAAAAAAACACTACTACTTTCAATCCTAGCCTATCTTTTTATATCGACAACCATAACTGCCCAAATTGATTTGGATGGGTCTGTCGATCATGTTTCATTTGACAATACTATAGCGGAATTCGATCTAGGCAGAAACGGATCCGAATTTACGATAGAAGCTTGGTTTTTAAACAGAACACCAAACTCAGACCACAGCGAAAGAAATATTATTAGCAACTTTTCTTCCTGGTGGGGATTTAGAGGCTTCCGATTATTTGTACAATCAAATTTTCTCACGCTTAGATGGATTGATGGTGGATTTAATACTATGACTGCTACCCATCGTGTTACAGCAAACACTTGGCACCATGTTGCGGTCACCTTTGACGATACGGGTGCGCCTACGCTCGCAAGGCTCTATGTTGATGGTGTTCTTATTGAATCACGATCTATGGATAGAATTAACTATTTTAGTACAAATCGTCATCAGCTTGAAATAGGAGCCAGTTTTTTAGGCCAAGATTTTAATGGATTTATTGATGAGGTACGCCTATGGGATGTGGCTTTAACTGAACAACAGATTCGTGAGATGATGAATCAGGAAATCAGGGAGAATAACACTGTAACTCCTACTGGTATTGAGGGTGTGACAACCAATCAGGAGATACCAGGATTGGATTGGAATAACCTCTTGGGCTATTACCAATTAGATGGTGATACATTGGACAGTTCTGGTAATGGACGAAACGGTACTTTAAACGGAAATCCCATATTCACAACAGCAACTACGGCTCCCCTGCCTTATACATCCACTGCTAATGGTGATTGGGACGATGCTGCTACTTGGTTACACGGCAATGACTGGAGCTTTCCAAATGGTACCGCCATTGATGGCAGCACTCCTATAGAATGGAATATTGTAGAGACCAGCCATAATGTGACTTCGCCAGACAGAGACCTCACCCTTTTGGGGCTTTTGGTCGACTCCAATATACTGAGCATTACCGATCCCAACGATACCGCGACCCTGCCCGAAGAAAACACAGGGCATTCTCTTAACGTAACTCACTACCTGAAAATTGATGGAACGTTGGATCTGGTGGGGGAATCGCAATTGATTCAGGGAGAAGGAAGTTTCTTGGACCCTACAAGCATGGGAAGTCTACAAATAGATCAACAGGGAACAAGAAGCTTGTATATGTATAATTACTGGTGTTCTCCCGTAGTGCCCGTGTCCTCTTCGTCTCATGAGGATTACTCAGTTGCTGAAGTCATGTTGGATGGTACCGCCTCAAATGATCCTCAAACCATGAGTTTTATCGGAGGTTATAATGGTGATGATACTACCGACCCGATTTCCATTGCAGATTTTTGGATTTATACATTATCCAATCTTCCCGGCGAATATTCCAACTGGATGCCTGTGGGAGAAAATGGACGTTTAAATGTTGGAGAGGGATATACCATGAAAGGAGTGAAAATCCACACCGATCCGTATACAGATACGCAAAACTATGTCTTCGAAGGCCTACCCAACAATGGAGAGTACACCCTGACGGTTGAGGCTGGGAACCATTACCTGATTGGCAACCCCTATCCTTCGGCCATAGATGCTAATCAATTTATCGCTGATAACGCATCGGTATTGGATGGGACGCTCTATTTCTGGGATCATCTGGGTGGAGCATCCCATAACACCGCTGCTTATATTGGGGGCTATGCTAGCTATAATGGTCTTGCCGGAGAAGAGGCAGACCCATTCAATACAAACCCTTTTGTGGGAGTTCCTTCTCCTAATGTGCCCCGACGATTCATTCCGGTGGGACAGGCTTTCTTTGTGATGGCCTACACAGACGGTGAAATTGTCTTTAACAACGGGCAGCGTGAATTCAAAAGGGAAGGTAATGATTCGGTTTTCTTAAGACCAGCGGCAACTGACCCAGGCCCACCTACCGAGGTAGATACCAGAGAAAAAATAAGGCTTGAGTTCAATTCAGTAGCAGGATATAATCGAAAACTATTAGTCGGTGCAGATCCAAATGCAACGGATGGCTATGACAGCGGTTATGACACTCAACGGTACCAAACAAATAATGAAGACATCTTCTGGATCTTGGATGCTTACTTATGTGACGTACAAGGGGTGAGCGATCTGAATACCGATCGAAGATTGCCCTTGGGGATACAAACCAATACCCAGGGACAAGTGAGCATTAAAATCGATGAGTTGATAAATATTCCCACCTCAAAAGACATTTACCTATTAGACAAGCACCTAGGGGTATTTCATAACCTAAGAACAGGTGAGTATTTGGTAAACTTAGACGCAGGCTATTACGACAATCGCTTTGAGTTGGTATTTGAAGTATTTTCTCCTGTAAGTCTTGCTACAAAGGTGTTTCTTCAGGGAGCGGCTATAAATCCTAATCCAGGGGAGGCGTCATTAATGCGTGACGATTTACGTGTTGCTGGCTATATTCCAACCACGAGTCCGTATGCAGATGCCATAACCTGTAATGCTTCGATCTTTACTACTACAGGAAGTGATGCTATTGTAGATTGGGTCTGGGTAGAATTGAGGGATAAAACTGACAAAACGTTGATTGTGGAAAGCAAATCGGCTTTGTTACAAAGAGATGGAGATGTAGTGGCTGCAGACGGTAGCTCGGCCTTAGAATTTTATGCAACGGCGGGTAACTATCACGTGGTTATCAACCATCGTAATCACCTAGGTATTATGAGCAAAAATGCTATTGCACTAAATGCAACAACCACATCTTTAGATCTTAGTGTAAGCTCATCCGATGTCCAAGGGGACGATTATGCCGTAACACTTCTAGATAGTGGTTCTTATGGAATGTATGTCTTTGATACTGATGGAAACGGACAAGCCGATATTATTGACCAAAAAGAATTTCATTCAAAAGCTGGTTTGACTGGATATTTAAATGAAGACCTAGATTTTGATGGCCAAGTAAGCGTACTAAGCGACTTCAATAATTTACTAAACAATTACCTAAGAGGAGAGCAATTTCCTACCATAAGAAGTACCACCCCAATAGTTGCACCCACCATTTACTATCAAATTATCAATGAGAATATCACTCAAGATGGAGCCACAAGCTATTATGAAGCCGACATCCAAATTTCCGGTAGTGAAGATCTTAAACTTGGGGACGGTGTATTGTATTTTAATTACAATACTGATGCCTTTGGAGAAAATATTGTGGTCAATAACAAGTTTGAACTCACCTTTCCAACAAAAACATACGTATTAGGTCAACAGCACGAAATCTCACCAGAGGTCTATTTACCTTATTATCAAATACCTAGTAAAACTTTAGATAATGCTAGTGGTAGCTTTGCCTTTAGTTGGGAACAAATGTTATCAGAGAGTTACTTTACAAATAATATAACCACTACTAATTCCTTATTGGTACATCTCAAAATTGAATTCTTAGATGACAGTGAAAACCCCGAATTGCAATTTGAAACAGACAATACGCGCATCAATGGATTGGAAGGATACACACTTAGAGCATGTAGTGGTAGTCCTGATAATTGTATCGATCAGTTAAATAGTGTGTATATCAACCCACTTGGAAATAAAAGTCAATTGAACAAGGATGAGTTTAAAACTGATTCAATGGATGAAATAGCGTTGTACCCAAATCCAACCAACGGATGGATTTACACTCAAGGGGATACGTCTAATATTATCCATATTGACGTATTTAATTCCCTTGGACAGCGTGTAAAGGTATTTAGTTCTGATTTTGAGCGACTCGACTTGTCCGATCTTGATCCTGGAACTTATTTCATTCAAATATATGAATCCGGTGGTGATTTTGTTGAAACAAAGACCCTGCTGAAAAACTAAATACTATTGCCTCGCAACTTTGAGAATGACCTATAAAATAGGGCTGTAAAAATCAGACTTTTTACTTCATCAGCACCAATGTTCAAAGTAACTCATGAGTTGAACATCAAGGAAAAGATCTCAATGTATGCTGATGGTAAAGGGTCTATGGCTATGAGTCAAGTACATCAATATTTGGCAAACCTTAAGACCGCTACTGTAGAAAGTTGAAAGGCTATGTAATGAATGCTTTACGACCAAGACTAAGCTGCTATGCAATTACAGTTTAAGGAATTTACGACCAGTGCCGTTTTCAAAATAGAAAATGAAACCCTCTTAGAGCAATTTATTCAACCAAAGCAAACAGAATTATACACCTTTATTTGGACAAAAACCCGACCTGTTGAAGTGGTTATAGATAGTGTTCCTGTCATTGTAGAACCCAACAGTATCTTAGCACTTACCCCTATTCAGTATTTACAAATCATTCAGCCAAGTGAGGTTGTGATTTATCAATTTAACCGCGAGTTTTATTGTATTAAAGATCACGACCATGAAGTAAGCTGCGTCGGTATACTCTTCTTTGGCAATTCCAACATTCCCATAATTCATTTGGATGAGGTGGAACAACGCAAATTTGAATTATTGCACGAGGTATTTATAGACGAGCTCCATACTAAAGATAATATTCAGGCCGAAATGTTGCGCATGCTCATGGCGCGTTTTATCATTAAAAGTACGCGTCTCTTAAAAGCCAAAGATGGTCTTACAGAAACAGCCAAAAGTAGTAAAGTAGATTTACTACGTTCGTTTAATTTTCTGGTAGAACAACATTTTAAAAGAGAGCATAGCGTTGCCTTTTATGCCGAACAATTGTTTAAATCACCAAAAACACTCTCTAACAATTTTGCTAAATTGAATCGAAGTCCGCTTCAAATTATTCACGAGCGTATTATCTTAGAGGCAAAACGTCTTCTTATATATACCGATAAAACGGCTAAAGAAATTGCATACGAAGTTGGCTTTGAAGATGCCTCGCACCTCAGTCGACTTTTTAAAAAACACACTTCCCAATCTCCATCTGACTTTAAAAAACAACTCAAACCAATAGCTTAGGAAAAATTGACAAGCCAAAGGGCAAATTTTTCATTTTATACCATAAGGGTCTTCTCCATCTTTGCACTGTAATATAAAACAGAGAAAAGATGAAAGTAAAAAACAAATCTATATTTAATCTTATAGAAATATTCAGAAGAAGTCCAAAGCGAATCATAAATACCATTATTCCCAAAACACATTGCGAACATAAGCACATTCACGATTACTATTGTGATGCCGAGAAACCTCACATTAGCCAATAGGGAAAAAATGACAAGCCAAAGGGAATAATAATCATTTTAAAGGAACCCTATAGGTCGCAACTTTGTACCGACCAAAAAATCAATATCAAACACATAAAATTTAAACCACTAAAACATTAAAAATTATGAGCACATTCAATGTACCAACAAGAGAAGACGTAAGCGCTAACAATCAAGCGATATTCGACAACCTCAACAAAGCCCTTGGTTTTGTACCAAATCTATATGCCACTTATGCACATAGTGATACAGCCTTAGAAAACTATTTAAACTTTGCCAACGCTAAAACCTCTTTATCAGCAAAAGAAAAAGAAGTGGTCAACTTAGCCGTGAGCCAGGTTAACGATTGTATCTATTGTCTTTCTGCCCACACGGCCATAGGAAAAATGAACGGTTTTACCGATGAGCAAATCTTAGAATTAAGAGCTGGTTATTCTACTGTGAACACGAAGCTAGATGCTTTGGCACGATTGGCTAGAAATATCACCGAAAATAGAGGTCGTACCGATGACGCTGTTTTAGAGAACTTTTTTAACGCTGGTTATACCAAAGCCAATTTAATCGATACGATTTCATTGGTAGGTGATAAAACCATTTCCAACTACATCCACAGCACAACACAAGTTCCTGTGGACTTTCCGGTGGCACAACCATTAGAAGGGCAACCTGTTTAAGTCTAAAAGAGCACGGACTTAGGGTTCCGTGCTCACATATAGTTTTTTTAGGCAAGGAGACAATTTATACTAATCCCAAACAAATGGTCTCGCTTACAAAACTATGTGACTTAAACCTATTAATTAGTTAATCTAATATATTAAAAACCAAATTATTAAACAATTTTTAAATATTTAAATTATGAAAAAAATCATTTCAATCCTAGTTATTATTTTAAGTTTTACCTTAACTGGTAATGCCCAAGATAGCATGAAAAAAGAAGCGATGATGAAGGACGCCAAAGCTACTGTTGTATCTTTAGAACAAACCAAAGGGGCGTTTACTCAAAAGACTATAACGCTTGAAGAAGGCGCTTATATTTTCGAAATTTCGAACAACAATGTTGGGCACCAAGTCGGTTTTGTTTTGGCTCCAAAATCCAATCCAGACGCACACATCAAAACGGCATACGTTACAAAAGCCGTAGACAATAATTCGAAAGGAACATCGAATGTTACGACCTTAACTAAAGGCGAATACGTATACTTCTGTCCTTTAAATCCGACACCACAATACACCTTAATAGTGAAGTAACAGGTCATTTAAATTTTAGCAAAAAACAAGCGCGACGCTTAACCAAGGTCGCGCTTGCTGCTATTCATCAATAGGCCAATTAATTTTAATCCCTAAACTAAAGTTAACCTACTGGCACCCACTTAACGCATTGCGAATAATAGATAGAGCGAAGTAAATTTAATTATGCTTAAGGGCCTAATAATAGGGATGGACAAACACATGGACATCTTGTTATGCCTTAGCAATCTCTGTAATTGGTGTGTTTTTAGACAGCCCTAGTTTTTTCCTTAAACGATAGCGATTTTTTATAACACTATCGGAAGACACCCCAAGTACATCAGCAATTTCTGATGTTTTTAGATTTAATTTTTCTAAGGTCAGTAAACGTTCATCGGCATTGGTAAGTTCGTTATTCAATCTTGCCTTAATTAAGAAACTAGGATAGACTTTTTCGAATTTTAGTTTAAATTCCTTCCAATCTTCAGTGGTAAGAATTTTAGAAGATATTAAATCCTGTAGTTTCTCTAATTTATTATCGTCTAGCTGTTCTTTTTTAAGCGCCATCAACTCATCTTTTAAAATATCGTGCTCCCTACTTTTTTTAAGAAGTTCTTTGGTGTAGGCTGTCAATTCCTTTTTATGAAATACTAATGTCTCTTTTAACTGCCGGGCGCGTTGTTTAAACACATAGATGACCCCAACAGTTACAGCAATTAGAAAAGCTAAAAGAATGATGAGTGTTCTTGTTTTTTCTTGTTCTATAGACTTTTCTTGTTCTAAAATTTTAATGTTGGCATCTTGAGTGGCGATTTCCTTTTCTTTGCGTTCGGTTTCGTAGAGGGTTTGGTAATATGAAAATGCGTTGGTTTTTTCTTTGCTAAAAATAGAATCTTGGATTTTGGTCTTAGCTTCAAAATACTTAAGTGCATCTTTATAACTCCCTTTTGCGGTATTGATCTCATACAACAAGGTATTGAGATAAATAATCAGCGAGGTCCGCTTCCAAGTTTCTGTTTGCTCCAATGCTCTAAGTGCCAATTGCTCAGAAGCTTCTAAATCGCCCGTAAGAAATAAATATTTGGCTTTTGCTTCAACAAATGCTAATTTAAAAAACGTCATTTCCTTAAAAGCCATGGCCTTAGTTTCAGCTTTATCTAAATATGTTTTTGCTTTGTCCAAATCTTCAGTTTTCATATAAAAACTGGCCAAGGCCGAATGCACCATGACAAACTCGCCCTCAGGATTGTGATGATTTTTATTAGAGTCCAAATACTTTAAGGCCTTAAGCAAGCAAGCTTCCTGAGCCTCTAAATCATTTACTCTCCCATAGTTGATCGACTGGTTATAATAATCCACGGCTAAGCCGTCGTGGTAGTTTATCGATAGCTTTTTATCAATTAGTTTATTGCGCTCTTCAATGGTTTTAGAGTGAAACCCATTAATACCATAAGCACTTATAATATTAGCTTTAGTATAAAACATATATTGTTCATCACCGAGATTCTCATAGAACTGGTAAGCCACATCAAAATCATTGACAGCATCTACATAGTTACCCATAGCAAATTGTGCTTGCCCTCTAAAAAAGATGGCATCAGCTTCAAAAATTGAATCTTGTGCCGTGAATATTTCAGTAGCCTTGGTATAGTTTACAACGGCTTTTGAAAAATCTTTACCATTATAATAGGCGCCTCCTTTTTTAAGGTATATCGTTCCCACGACTTCTGTATCATCCACTTGGTCTTTATACGCCTCCACCTTATTGAGCATCTTTAAAGCGCGCGCTGGCTCACCCAGCTGATTGTTGATGGCAGAAAACGCAAAGGTAGCTGCATGTATGGCATCTTTAAAGTTGTTTCTTTCGATAGCCAAATCTATATAGACCTCCGTATAATTGGCGTATTGCTTGGGGTTTTCGTCCCATTTTAATGCGAAAATGAGACTGTCTAGAGCCTTGTACTTAAGATCGTCATCAACTGTAGACTCGATAACCTTTATATAATCTTCTGGACTGGTCTGTGCACAAAATGTGGTGCAAATTATAAAGAAAAGGATACTCAGCACTTTATTTTTTCTCAACACCATGGTACTGGATTTAGAAGGGTCAAGCAAAAATTAGAAGGGAACTACTAATTTAAATTAAAATCACGGATTTTCTGAATTAAAGTATAAAACACACTCTAAAACACATGGACAAAACTATGGACAAGTACCATAATTGGGCCTAAGAACTAAACCCTTTGATAAATATGGTATGCGCAATCCAATAGACCTTTACAATGCCAATGTTAGAAATGCTTTACTACTCACACTTTTTCGTTGTCTTTAAGTTCTAACAAAGAATGCCTTGAGAAATCAAGGAGGCTTGTGCACTACTGTCGGCTCTAAAACCTTACCCCTTTTTTTAGTTCCAACAGTTCTGTACGTTTCCTGCTATTAATTACTGTCTTTTATCGATTAATAATACCCTAGTTTTTCCTTCACGCTTTCTTTAAATTTCCTACCTATTGGTATAACGATTCCTCCTAAATCAATTTGTGTTGGTGAAAATGACGTTATGTACTCTACGGATACTATAAAGGACCTGTGTACTCTGATAAAATGCTCTTTTGGCAATAGTTCTTCCATAGCAGAAATACTTCCATAACCAGTGATTTCTTTATCTTTCGTCTTTACTCTAACATAGTTTTTGAGGCTTTCAATGAAAATAATATCATTTAAAAGTACCTTCTGTAGCGCTTTCCCTTTTTTTAAATAAATAAATGCTTTTGATTTGTCTTTCACCAGTTCTCGATTCTCCTTTTTTAGAAGCTCAGCCTCTTTTTGAGACCTGTTCCAAAATTGATATAAGGTATAAATGAAAGGAATAATTAGTGCTAAGTTGACATCTAGTACGGTATTCATCAACTCTGTTACTTTAAAATAATTTTGGCTTCTGTAGGGTAAATAACGCCCTTCTACTATAAATATCATTACACCTCGTTGTACCATCGCAGATACTAATAACAATAGGCAAAAGCACATGATGAACTTCATGTATTCTTTATTTAAAAAGAACTTAGGAATCAAAATAAATAAAGTCACATAAACCAAAAGCAATCTTGCAGGAAGACTCAGAAACTGTATCATAAAGTTTCTATAATAACTATGGTCATATGTCCCCCAAATCAATGAAAAGAACAGTAGAAAAGCAATCCAGTACAAGACATGTATTTGAAATAATCTATTTGTAATCAATCTAAAGTTCATTACTTGTATCTGGGATTACCCTCTAATTTAATTAGATTTTGTTAAAACCGACGTCTTTGGTTCGACTTTCAATTTATAGTTTTTTAACCGCCTTTTCCTCTTCAGAGTCGTTATAGCACTGTTTCAATAGTAGAACAAAGCTCATCAATCGAGTTCTATTCATTTTTGAACAAAATACTTAATTGACTTGGCAAGCAACTGCATTTTATACAAACAACACTATAAGCAATACACAAAACTCAATTTATCGCCTATATAGCGCTTTATTAAATCGTGCACTAATAGCTAAGGCAGATATTATTCAATTTTATGTTGGTTAGTATTTAATACAATGCTTGTGTTTTCAGTATTGTTATAAACGTAGACTATATAAGACAGTTGTGATAGCGACAAATATCAAATACTTTGTCTCGTTCATTGCAATTTCAATCTCATGAACAACAAATCTCTTCTCACAGCATTATTGCTTTTTTTGTATTCAGCATTAAATTCCCAACATAAAACATTACCTGAGATTACACCATCCAAATACCATCTGTATAAGACTACTGAAAAGATAATGATTGATGGCAATTTGGAAGAATCTGTTTGGTCAACTACACCATCAACCGAACCGTTTTTTAATCAATGGCCACTAGAAACTGGAAAGGCAAAAATAAAGACCGAAGTAAAAATCACTTTTGATGATACTTACCTTTATTTTTCATTTAAGACTTATCAAGACAAAGCTAATACTACAACTTTGTCTTTAAAAAGGGACAGTCCCGAAGCTAATTGGCTAAGTGATTCCGTGATAATTCTTCTAGACCCTATCAATAGAAAAAGTAACGGGTTCATTTTTGGTGTCAATTCTGGATCTGCACAATTTGAAGGGCTATTGTCAGCACAAGGCGGGCATACCAATACCGATTCAAATTGGGACAACAAATGGTATTCATCAGCAAAAGTCTATGAGAATTTCTGGACTGCAGAAATAGCTATTCCATTTAAAAGCTTAAGATTTAACAGCACCAATAAGGTTTGGGGCATCAATTTTGTAAGAGCTGATATGCAAAACAACCATTTCTCAACTTGGTCTAAAGTCCCCATTAACTTTGATGCACAAGATATGGGGTACTTTGGTGAAATGACTTTTGAGGAATTGCCAAAATCTAAAACTTCAAACATTTCATTGATACCCTATAGTGCAATCAACCATATAACGAACAATGAAACGGGTACAAACAATGCGACAATTATAGATTTTGGAGGAGACGCTAAAATTGCCTTATCCTCATCTTTAAATTTAGATTTAACGCTTAACCCAGACTTTTCAAATGTTGATGTTGACCAACAAGTTATCAATCTTACAAGGTTTGATATTTTTTTCCCAGAACGACGTAACTTTTTCCTAGAAAATTCCGATTTATTCACCTCTTTTGGCACATCTGGAATTTCACCTTTTTTTTCGAGAAGAATAGGCCTTGACGATTCGGGTAAACCAATAACAATAATAGGTGGTGCAAGGCTTACTGGCAACCTTACTGAGTCATTAAGGGTTGGTGTTTTAAATGTACAAACAGATAGGGATAATATGTTCTTACCTAATAATTACTTTGTAGGTGCTTTTCAAAAAAATATTTTTGGCCGATCTACAATTAAGGGGCTCTTAACGAATAGAGTTTCCACATCTAAAAGAGATAATGATCCATACTCCTATAATAGAACAGCTGGGATAGAAACCGAATATCTTTCTAACAATGGTTTCCTTTCTGTTAAGGGCATTTTTCACAAATCATTCACCAATGGTAATACCGCAGACGATGACACGTTTCTTGGAGGACATTTTTCTTACAACAATGGTAAGATCATTACAAGTGCAGGATTTTATAGAGTTGGCCAAGGTTATCAATCTGACTTAGGATTTGTTCCTCGCCTTAATCATTTTAACGCAGAAACAGAATTACCTGAGAAAATAGGGTTCTGGCGACTCAACCCTCAAATTTCATATCTATTTAGGCCAAAAGTTAAAAGTTGGTTTAATCAACAAAGTATAAGGCTAGCGTCATTTATTTCTAATGGCTTAGGGAGAGGTAAAATGGACCGAGAGTTTTCCTTAGAGTATAATGCCTTATTGTCTTCAACCGGATTTTTCCTAATTGGAGTAAAGCATATAGGCATCAATCTTTTTACACCCACAAGACTGATAGATTCAATTAATTTTTTGCCAATAGGACAATATAAATTTATGGAAGCCTATTTCAACTATACAACAGACCTAAGAAAAGATTTTAGAAGCGGAACTAATTTAACTTATGGTTCTTTTTACACGGGCACAAAACTAAGCCTTACACAATCTTTAGAATATAGATTTGCGCCATGGATAAATTTTGGAGTCAATTACTCATTTAATAATGTACAATTAGGTGATGTATATGGTCAGGAAAAACTTCATTTGATTATACCAAAATTTGAAGTCAATTTTGCAAATAATTTGTTTTGGACTACATTTTCCCAGTATAATTCCCAAAGTGATTCTGTTAATATTAATTCAAGAATACAATGGCGCTACAACTCCATGTGCGATTTGTTTATAGTTTATTCCGATAATTATGATGGCAACTTCATTAATCAAAACAGAGGTGTCGTTTTAAAACTAACGTATTGGCTCAATATCTGACATCGTACTTGCGAAGTATCAAAAAAAGCCACCTCTTGAAGAGATGGCTTTAATTGACCTAGTTTATGAAAGCTTTAAATCCCAATACTAACTTACTACAAGTCAATTACAATACTATTTACAACCTTTATATTTGTCACTAATAGGGCATAAGAGCACCTTAAAATATAATTATGGGGTCGAATAGGGTTCTATCAGGTGAGGATTTTCCTATCATCATCGGATCGTTTTAATTTTTTCTTTTAATTTTTCGAGCACTTCCAAATGCTGTTCTAAAACCTCTGATTGGTATTTCATCAGGCGAAGACAATTCAACGTTCTTGCTGTACCTAAATTGATCTTGTTATTATGACTATCTATTTTTGTCTTCAAGCGTGGATTACAATCAGCGAATTATTTGAGGTCATTATCAAATGTATAATTAGACGATTAAAAGACCTAATAGACTAGGGGTGCAAGTAAGGGTGCAAGATTATAATTAACTGAATTACAGTGTATTAATATAATCATCCAAACTTGTTTCTGCTGAAAGATTGAGTTTCTTTTTTAAACGGAAACGCGAAGATTTTATAGCTTCCATGGAGGTATTCCTAAGATTGGCGACCTCTTTACGGCTTAAACCGATCCGTATTAATGAACAAATTTCCACATCCGTTTTGGTAAGTTCTGGATGTAAGGCCTTCAGTTTTTTGATGAATTCAAAATTGGCCTGTTCAATATTTTGTTTGATGAGCATCAACTTGGCATTATCAGCTTTACTGGCTTTTAAGTCGGCAATAATGCTCTTTAAGGTAATACCTTCGTTAGCGTTGGATAGTTTTTGAAGGTTTTCGGCTATACGCTCTTTGGATTTTATATGTTGTATGGTTTCTGTCAACAATTCGTTGATTTCTTCTGTCTTCGTTGCTACTTTATTATTTAGCAAAATATTTTGGTAAGCCTGCTCTTTGATCTTTTGACGGTTTCTAAAATAGAAAAAGGCGACAACAATGATAAAAACCGACATAACTCCCGCAATTAGCGTATTGCGTTTATTTGTTGCCAAGTTTTGTTCGGCTTCTAGTTGTTTAATTTTTGCATCTTGTGCTATAAGCTCGTGTTGTTTTTGTTCTGCTTCGAATTGGGATTGGTAATACAAAAATGCATTTGTTTTTTGCGCGTTATATATAGAATCTTTAATCTTAGCATTAACGTCTTTGAGCCTTAGAGCTTTTTCAAATTGCCTTTTACTTTTATAGATATCCGCCAGTTTATCCCTAGCTTTTGTTTGCGCGCTTAACCTATCGGTACTTTTTATGCTTGCTAAGTCTTCTAAAATTGGAATAAGCGCCCTTTGGTCATTGACCAACTCATAATACGCTGCTTTTCCAACCAAAACATCTGTTTTGAGATAATTGGTTACTTTATCCCCTTGGGTTTTCTCTAAGAGTGTATCCAAGTACACCTTAGCGTCTTCTATGTTGCCCGTTTCACTAGCGTGTATCAATTTATAGTTAAGTGCAAATACGTCGAGATACTTATATTGAACGCTATTCTTCAGACTGTCTTTAAGTTGAAGGAAAAGATCAATACTTGCCGACATCTTTTCATAATCCTTAAGCTTATAATGGGCCGTAATGTTTTGACCAGTAAGTTGCACAAGTGAAGAGAAATCACGATTGGCGGTAGCCTTTTTTATAAGACGTTCGCGTTCTTCAATACTCTTTTCAACAAATCCATTATTGCTATATAGTGATGTTAATTCAGCACCTGCTAGGATGGCATACTCGTCATCACCCAAGGCCTCATATAGTTTTGATGCCTTTTCGTATTTACGAATGGCCTGCATAAATTTATTAGCATCCGTGGCCGCTTGACCGCCAAAAAACAAAGCGTCAGCTGCAAAGATAGAGTCATTCCCTTTTAAAAATAGTTCCGAAGCCCTGTCGTAATCTTTTATCGCACTATCTAATTCTTCATCATCATAAAGTGTTGCAGCACGTTTTAGTAGCAAATGGGCTTCTGAGCTTTTCTTTGTAAAATTTGATTTATAACCTAGTAACGAATCACACAACTTGCGGGCAATAGCATTTTTATTCTTATAAATATAATATTGAATTAAAAAACGAGATTTGGACGCCATGAGATCATATTCCTCTAAGGCCTTGGCAAGCGTCATGTACTGTTCTAGATAAGGCACTTGTTTGTCGCTACTAATTCTAACCAATTCCTCCGTCAAATTATCCAGTAGCTCTAATTGTAACACGGCATCAGTCGTTGTTTCTAGTGCTGTTTTTAGAGAATCTATCTTGCTTTGGGCAGCACCAACAATAAAGAAAAAGACTAAAATTATAGCGAGTCCTATGTTTTTAAGCATCAATGGTATTTTCTCAGCAAATTAATAAAATTTGAGATGTAATTAAAGGGTGCAAAACAGGGTGCAATTTTAAAAATAACAGATAATTCGGTAACCCAATCCATTACATAAAAAAGCCACCTCAAAAAGAGATGGTTTTTAATTGACTTCATTGGTCTGTTTAACTCAAGATTAATAGCGAATAAGATGAGTTGTAGTTATTTTATATCCATTTTGTTTATATTAAAATAGCCATATACAGAAAATAGAATGAAATACATAAAACTATATAAGCTAAAATGAGGAAACCAATAATACACACCAGACTCTTGAGATAGCGCAAATAGGCTAAGTCTATTATAAGCATATGGAAAGTACAAGGCTTCTTCTGCCTGAAATATTATTAATCCCGTAATCACAAGAATCATTCCCGCTCCTAGAGGAATAATGAAATTCTTGAATCTAAAACTTATCCAAAACTGTATTCCTATAATTCCAAGGCAAGCAATAAATGACCTAAACAGTAATTTAATGGGAAATTCTAAATTTGGTCTGTATTCTAAAAACATTAATTCTTTGTGAATAATTCCAACTAAATACCCAGAAACTATCATCAATAAAACAAATATGACATATGTCGCAACTACAGTTACGACAACTATTGTAAGCTTACCAAAATAAATAGACCATTTTGGAACTGGTTGTGTGAAAAGAAATTTTATTGCCCCCGATTTATGCTCTATCTGAATAATAAGACTAGTGATGAGAACAATATATAGAGGTATTAATAATGAAGCCGATGACATTATTTGATCCGTGAGGAATTTATCCCATGGGTTTTGATTTCCCACAGGAATTAAAGTCTCGTACTTATATGTATAGTAAATGAAATAAATAGCTGGAATAAAAGCACCACCTAGAAGGCATAGCCAAATGGCAAAAGTATTTTTGAGTTTTAAAACCTCATTTTTAATATTGATGATGTAGTAATTATAAATGTCCATAAATGTCAGTCATTTGTTAGTGTTAAAAATAAATCTTCAAGGCTATTCTTAATTTTTACTTGATAAATAGTGGCGCCGCCTAAAATGAGTTTATTAATTAGATCAGGGATTTCTGACTTACGTTTCAAGGCTATATTTAAGTTTTTATTTTCAACTATTGTACTATCGATATTTTGAGATTTTAGTGATTTATGTACTTTATTGATGTTGTCAGTCTCAACTTCAATTACTATATTTCTACTTTGACTTTTCTTTAAAACACTTACTTTATCTTGAAATAATAATTCTCCATTATTTAGAATGCCAACATAAGTGCATAATTTTTCAATCTCACTTAATAAGTGACTTGATATTAAGATTGTCGTGTTCAGCCTTTTATTAATATCAATAATCAAATTCCTAATTTCATGAATCCCATTAGGGTCAAGACCATTAGTTGGCTCATCTAAAATTAGGATACTTGGTTCAGATAATAAGGCAAGAGCAATGCCTAGCCTCTGCTTCATGCCAAGTGAGAAAGTTTTTACTTTTTTACGTGCCACATGTTTAAGACTAACTATATCTAAGACTTCATTAATGCGAGCCTCCTTTATGTTTCTTCTATAGCGAGCATTAATCCTTAGATTATCTCTAGCACTTAGATGTTCATATAGTGATGGAGTTTCTATAAGCGCCCCTACATTGGACAGACATTCAATTTTATTGGATTTAAAATCCACATCGTTGTAATAAATATTATTATCCTTATTTTTTAATAACCCTAGTATTAGCTTAATGGTTGTCGTTTTACCCGATCCATTAGGCCCTAAAAAACCGTAAATAGAGTTTTGAGGTACTTCTATGCTAAGGTTGTTAATTTCGCGCTTTGTTTTACTATATGAAAATTTTAAATTTTCAGTGCATATAGCATATTTCATAGATGTCGTCTTTGAGTTATTTTATGAGCATCAATTTAGAGTAATTCTAGTTGGAATAAAGATTGCAGAAGTCCTGTAATTAAATTTGGGACATAAAAACCAAACATAAATGCTGCATGGAATTCTTAATGATTAATATAAATGGATGTTATTTCTATTTTTACGCAAAATCATAATGTTATAGACACTTTCTTAGACGGAATTAAATTTTTACTTGGTCTACAATTAATTCTTGTAGCCGTTATTCACTTTGTCTTTAGTTCTGACAACACGAGAATTATACTGGCGTTCTTATGCCTAATTTTGGGCTTATGGTTTTTCCAAAATGTTTATCAAGAACTGTGGGAGAACAACGGATTATATTTTCTTTTTATAGGACCTGGAAAATCAATTTTTGTAGCACCTTTATTATATCTATTTTACATTTCTCATAGAAAGACAATTTCTAATAAATTTACTCTAAAGCATCTCGGGATTCCATTAGTATACTTTTTAACAGTATTGTTGTTTGAGTTTATTCTAAAAGACGCATACAATTCTTATAAAAAATGGATATTCTCTTTATCTCAAATAACAATTTTTATAGTATTCAGTTACTATTTTTTTGTAACGAGATATGAATTACGAAATAGAATTAAAAGGGGATTATTACCAAGAGCTTATAAAAAAGTTATGTTCCTATTTTATTCCTTGTATTTCTTTTTACTACAAATGCCAATATGGAAAGTATTTACAACTTTAGTAAACGAACAGTCTCTATCCGCAAGTTTTAATCATAAAAGCTATTTTACTTTAGGAAATTTTGCAGTTTTAATCGGGGAGTTTATACCAATTGCTTTTTCATATTTCTACCTTCTAGGCTACGTGTTGTTCTTATATGCTCTGAGTGAATCACATATTTTTAAAAAACTCTTTTCCCCACGGGATATTTCATTTAATCACGATCTTAATAATCGTATAGCCGATATAACCGAAATTATTCAAGCACAACTGATTAACGACAAAATGTTCAAAGACTCTAAATTGAATGTCGAAAAATGTGCTCAAATATTGAATATTTCGAAAAAAGAATTGATGGAGTATCTAAGAGTTAAAGAAAGCGCTGTTTTTAATGATTATATAAATCGCTTAAGGGTTGATGAATTTAAGTCCCTAGTAAGAGGGAATGAATTAAAAAATTACAACTTGGTTGGACTTGCTAAAGAATGTGGCTTCAATTCCAAATCAACTTTCTTTCGGGTATTCAAAGACATAGAAGGAGTGACACCAAATCAGTTCAAAAAAAGTATAGAACGTCTTGATTAATGTGAATAATTTAAGGATTAGTACTCAGTGATTTTGTCCCATAGTAATATTTGAGACTTTTTTAAACCGTCATTTACCTTTACCTGCTTTGATTATGCTTTTATTCATCCTTATTTGTAAGCTTATTGAAGACAATTACAAAATTTAATTTTGGATTATCATAGCCACTATTATTCATTTGTTTTAATCATTGATTCAAATTGGATTAGTCAAAAGAAAAAAATTAAATTAGAGGAATGATTAAATATTTAAAGACACCCTTACCCAGACCAAAAGCCAACTTAAAGAATCTTCTCAACATATTTTTAATAGGTATAATAGGTAGTTTATTTATAATCATTTTTAAGCCCTTTAATATTTATTCAGGAGGTTTATGGTATTATGACTTTATAATTTTAAGTATGGGTTTGGTATTTTCCTCATCCATATATTTTATAGAATTTATCATTCCTTATCTTTTAAAACGGTTTTTTAAAAATTGGAACATAGGTAAGGGACTCTTATGGTATACATTGATTATATTTTTTGTAAGCGGCGTTATGTTTCTTTACAAAAGTTTCTTGTCGAGTTTTAATGATTTTACTTTTTCAGAATACATTAATGTTATAGGTAGAATAACTGGAATAGGACTCATTGTTACTTTTTTTGTTTTAGGGATTTATAGTTATGTTAATTCTAAAAGCTTCACCCTTATAGCGTCTAATGAAGTCTATAAAATTGTAGCCTCAAATGGAAACTCTTTGGAGTTGAATATTAATGAAATTCTTTATATCAAAAGTGATAATAATTATGTAGATATTCATTTATTTACTGGTAATGAGAGAAAGAAAATATTATTTCGTTGCAGTTTAAAAAATATAGAGGATCAATTGGTTAATCCTTTATCACCGATTTTCAAGTGTCATAGACAATATTTGATAAATATTAATTATGTAAAAATTAAAAATTCTAAGACTAGAAATGCAAGTGTTCAACTCGTTAATTATGAAGACGAAATACCTGTTTCAAGCAATTACATGAAACAAATTTTTAAAATGACGCAAATTCGCAACTAAAACCTGCAAGTTCCCAACAATACAGACAAAACATAAGTTTTTTCATGGTTTTTAAAATTCCTTTGTGTTGTTCAATAAAAGCTATTGGACAAAATAAAAACATAAAAAATCATGAAAACAAAAACAGTAATTTACACAATTTTAGCAAGTGTATTCTCAATATATACATTTGCACAAGGACCTAGGAATTTTAAAACTCAAGCTGAAATAATTGAAGAAAATTCGGTTGAATTAAAAAAAGAAGTCGAATCTATCATAAAATCTTATGTGCAGGATTTTAAAAGTGATAGACATGCCACAGAAAAACGTATTGTGGGTATTAAAGTGCCAGAAATTAATAGTGAATGGACGGTTACTATAACAGGAAAAGAAGTAGGCGAAAAAAAATGGGAAGTTCTATTAGAAGAAGGCCTGCCAAAAGCTGCAACTTATGTTTATAGGGCAGAAGTTTCAGCATTAAGAGCAATATACAATGGAGAGATGAATGCCCTTACTGCACAAGCAAAAGCATTTTCAACTGACTATGCACCACTTGATGTCTATGAAATGGAAGGATTTAAACCAACTGAAGAAGAAGATGGTAAACTAAATGCTTTTTCATTTCATTTTTGGACAAAGGGTTTTCCAGAAGTTATCCCATTTAGGCCTGATGCTACCCGTAGGGCTCATGGTGGTAGTGCAACAATTTTCTATTATGAAAAAGGGCTTCGTACGTTATGGTACAATATTTTACCTGGCGAAAGGGTACGTGAGGATGCTAGAGAACAAGCGATGCCTTTTCCTATGATGGGTGTGGTAATTAGTGGAAAAGCTGAAGGCATTGTTGATGGCGAGCCAATCACGGTATCAGAGGGGAACACCGTTTTCATTCCGGCTAATGTACATCATAAATGGTGGAATGACTTTGATGAACCCGTTGAAATCATTCTTATCATGTTTGGTAAAGGAGCCTAACCTAATACAAATACATATTAGGTTTAATATTATGAAACATTCAAGAAATGTATCCTATCAATGGATTAAAATAGGGAGCTTTGCAGGAATTATAAGTAATTTAATTTTTCTACTATTAATAATAGTTAAGCTCCCTATTTATTTAAATTTTCTTTTTGCTAGTTTATTTGGTATATCGTTCTCTTTAACTGGAATAGCCATTCACAAGTTAATAAGCTTAAATAAAGAAAGTATTCTTACTAAAATTGCGGCGATATTTATTTTTGTGGTTGGCATAATGTATATGGTAATGTTTAATGCCCAATTAACATTTAACGGTTACTTAGAAGTTTACCAAAGTGAAGTTTCAAAATTGGATAACATTGAATTTTTAAACACCTTAATAAAAACTATAGATTCTCTTCAACTGAGTTTACAGTTTAGTATAGACGTACTTACCGCATTGGCTATGTTATTGTTTGCATCAGTCATGTTTAAGAGTAAATTCTTTGGAAAAATATGGTCAATTTCGGCTGTAATGATTGCATTAGCTTTAATAGGAATAAAATGTTATTCGTTTCCGCAAACACCATCTGAGGTTGGAATACCATATGTATTAGGACCATCAATTGCGCTTTGGTTTCTTATAACTTGTATTCAGTGCTTAAATGAACTAAGGCATGCAAATAATAAAATCAAGCTTCACAAAATAGATGCGACAAAAAAGCTCAATTTGAATGGGGATAATTCACTAAATAAAAGTTTTCAGCAAATTGAAAATATCATCCAGGATCAATTAATTGGTGAGAAATTATTTAAAGACTCCAAATTAAACGTGCAAAAGTTTACACAAATTTGCAACATTACAAAAAGGGAGTTAACGGAATATATTCGCATTAAAGAATACCCTGTATTTAAGGATTATTTAAATCTTTTAAGAGTAGAGGAATTTAAGTTAATTGTTAGAAAAAATAAGATAACGAATTATGATTTGGTAGGGCTTGCAAAAGAATGTGGTTTTAATTCTAAATCTACCTTTTTTAGGGTTTTTAAAGATATAGAAGGAATCACACCTAATCAGTTTAAGAAAAGTATCGAGAAGATTTAAGTCAAACTAAGACAATAAATTTAGGCTTGTTAAGAAAACAAACTCAAAAAAATCTTTCTTCTAGGGAAATTCTCAATGTATGCTTAGTCTTATTCTCAATTATTCATCCCATAAATTATTTTGGGACAACCCTTTTTTTAATGAATATATTACAAAGGATAACTTTATCTAAAATAACAAACTATTTAACCGTTTGAAATGCATTCGCAATTGGCTAACACAGTAAAAATCTATGATTAATTAATAAAACATGTTTGCAATAATTAAGAAAGCAATCTTATGATACGTACAGCTCTATTTTTTTTAGTCATGTTTTCCTTTTTGACAGAAGTAATAATTGCTCAGCAACCCTTGAACTTTTCTTTTGAAAAGAAAAGTGTAGAGGAACAAAGACCTTGGGGCTGGGAGTCAACCATTTGGAGCACATCACAATTTAGGATTGATAGTACAACTATAAAAGATGGCAACTACAGTTTGAGTGCCATGTGTAAAGACAAATGCGAATCGGAGTCATACCGATACGCCATGGAAGTCTTTGATTTAAGGGGAAAAGATATTCAACTAAATGCGTATATTAAAGGGAAAGACCTAAAAAAAGAGGGTAGTATTTCCATTAGTTACGCATACGAAGATTCCGCGGGGAGTGATTATCTCACAAAAGAAGCATCTAGCGAAAAATTTACTGGATCATTTGATTGGACGTCACTCTCTGTCTCCATGAAGATTCCTAATAATGCAAAACTGGTTTATGCATTAGTTAATTTCAACGGAGAAGGAGCGCTTTGGGTTGATGATCTGGAATTATTGGTTGACGGAATATCGACCAGAGAACTTAGAGTAGAAAAGGCTTTCACCAAAGATGAAAAAAACTGGTTCAGAAAGCAAGTTCATAGTTTTGGATCCGCTTTGCCCAAAAAAGAATTATTCTCAGAAGATATTAATGAACTTCAATTTTTTAAAGAGGCGATAGGAAATAGTCGAATAGTAGCACTTGGAGAATCAACCCATGGCACACACGAGTTCTTCACACTAAAGCATAAACTTTTACAGTTTGCTGTTGAAGAGATGGGATTCAGAGTGTTTGCTATTGAAGATCATCAGCTGATTGTGAGGCAGGTAGATGAGTACATCAAATCAGGCGAAGGAGATACTATAAAAAGTATGTCTGGAATGTTTGGTGTATGGGCGAGGCAAGAAGTTGTCGACATGATAGAATGGTTAAAAGAATTCAATCAGAAGAACCCTGATGATATGGTCTCATTCATTGGATTTGATATTCAAGATGTAAACCCCTCAATCGAAAGTTTGGAAAATTTCTTGAAAATTCAAGATGCCGATTTATTTGATGAAATAGAGCCCTCGCTTACCAAGTTAAGAGCGCATGCAAAAAATATATTTTTCGTGCAAGATACACTTCAGAAACAAGGTTGGATTGACGATGCTCGAGTGATCTTTGATAGAATAAGCGCAAAGAAAGAAAACTGGCTGGCGCAAACCAAAACGAACCAAGAAAGAAATAAAGTTCTATATGGTATTCAATACGTTAAACTTATTGTACAGTTTTTTCAGGAAGGATTACACAATGGACAGATGCTATATCGAGATGAAGCCATGGCAGAGAACTTATCTTGGTATTTGGAAAATATTCAACCAAAAGGTAAAGTGATTGTATGGGCACACGACGTTCATATTTCACGGGGAGAGTGTCCAGTAAACGAATACAACATGCATAGTGGTAAATCAATGGGGTCTTTTCTTGCAAAAAAATACAAGGAGGACTTCAAGTCCTTTGGTCTATCCACCTTTACGGGGACATATAGTGCCTTCAAAACCTATTCGTACAAAGAATTGATAGAAAGTCCACTATTCGAAAGCCCGGAAGGTACCATCGAAGAAGTACTGCATCAAATTGCTATTGAAATAAATAAACCCAATTTATACTTGCCATTAAACAACAGTGAAATATGGTTAGATAAACCTGTTCCGGTGAGATTCGCAAATCATGTAAGCTTTGATTATAGTTTTTGGCCAAGATTTGTTATTCCCAATCAGTTTGATGGAATTTTTTTCATTGACCAAACAACTGCCGCTTTACTAATTAAATAAACAAAAAACTATTGTCAACACTATGTAAAAATGCATTAAAACGCATTTTACATTAAACGTTCTACCAGTATTTATTTGGCTCAGTATTACTGAACGAGCGAATGCCATTTTAACAGAAATAGTTAAACAACAGAAAGCTATTTCTTCTTGCTAAAATTTATATCAGAAAATAAAATGAATCGTTTAAAATATCTTTTTCAAACAAGTCAAAAAATCATTTGGTTAAGTCTTTTTCTAATAACGTTAAGTTGTGAGACATCTGAAGATCGTCAAACAAAACAAATTGTAGATTTTGCTAAAACATATGGGTACGCGAAATACTTTTATCCAAGTGACGAAGCTGCCTCTTTAGATTGGGATTTATTCGGCGTTTATGCATGCAAACAACTTCTCGAAAAAAAAGAAGAACTAGAAGTAAGTGACCTTTTTCAGTGGACGCCATTTATTTCGTTCTCAAAAAAACAAATAGAATATCCGTATATAGATAGTCTAAACTCAAAAAATGCCATCTATTGGCAACATATTGGTAATGGAGAAGGGAAAATTGGCCCCAATTATAAAAGTGCTAGAATCAATAGAAATGCCTTGGTACTTCCTAATAGTTCAAATGACTTTAGTGCTGTATGGCGTAATTTAGACGTATCTCAAATACAATCAAAAGAAGTTGTTGCTCAAGCAAAAATCAAGATTGGCCCACGTTACCTAGGCGCAGCTTTTTTAAGATTGAGAATAAAGCAAAAAGATCAGCAATGGAAAGAAATCACCAGTAAAACTTTTGAAGGAACGCGTGGACAATGGGTAACGGTTAAAGTTAAAACTAAGATTCCTACAAATATAGAGAGAGCCGTACTTTATGTTTATTCTGTTGGACAAACAGGCCATATGAGTATTGATGACATAAGGCTTACGACTGTTGAAGATGATAAGATATCACAAACCATCATAGAAGAAAACTTTTCTAATGTAAAACTAAAGGAGCATTGGAAAACGTTTGGCCCAAATCAAAAGTTTGAGATTACAAATGACAATCAAAGTAGCAATGGTTTTCTTTCAATTAGCAGAAACATGGGTAATCAAGAACTTATAGACCCTCTTTACTCACCGGTTTTACCCAATCCGAAAATAATAACAAAGAAATTATCGCAAAACACAAGTGTTACTTTCCCCCTTGTATTGTCTTCGAAAGAGGCTATGAAATCGAATAAAGCTTGGATAAACCTGACAGATGAACTAAAATCAATAACATCATCAGAATTACTTCTTGATAATGCAAATGTACGATTAGCTAATATTATAAAAGTCTGGAATGTCTTTCAACACTTCTACCCTTATTTTGACATTGTAGATGTGGATTGGGATAAAGAACTGAGTATTGCAATTAAAAGAAATAATACCGATAAGAACAAAAGAGATCACATTCTAACACTAAAAAGAATGGTAACAAAACTTAGAGATAGTCATATAGGAGTCTACACGAATGAGCCTGATTACTATCCTCCTTTTTCTTTTGAATGGATAGAAAAACAAATGGTTATTACAGCAGTTAGCGATACTATAAAATCCGTTCATCCTGGTCAAGTTATAAAATCAATTAATGGTAAAGATGCTTCAGATTTTTGGACTTACATTATGCAACAATCTTCAGGAGCTAACGATGAAAGACAATATTACAAAGGTACCTATGAAGCTTTACAAGGAAAAAAAGATGATACTATTTCCATCATCTTAAAGGAAGATAGCAGCGTATTTTCTTTTACAAAAACGCTTTCAGAGGATGACTTTGAAAAGTTAAAAGAAAAGACTACAAGCGAATCATATTTTGAAATAAAGAAGGGGATTAAATATATCGACTTAACGAGAACATCCTGGGATTTTATTAAAAATAATCTTAATGAAATTTCTAAATCCAATGGTCTCATTTTTGATTTAAGAGGGTATCCACAATGGAAAACTATGGAAATTGTTCGTCATTTTACAAAAGACACCCTTCTTCCTATATCTTCTATATCAGCTCAAATTTCATATCCGAACCAAGAAAAAGTCAAATATGTAAAAACAGAGTCATATCAACTAGCGCCCTTAGAACCTTATATTCCTTCTAAAAAGATTTTTATCACAGATGCCAGTGCTATTAGCTATGCTGAGACTTTTTTAAATATTGTTTCTCATTACAATCTGGCACAAATTGTTGGCTCTCGTACAGCAGGATCTACAGGAAATACCAATTCAATTTTTCTTTACGGTAATATATCTATTCCTTGGACAGGTGTTAAGGTATTAGATCAAGATGGAGAAAGATTTCATGGCGTGGGCGTCGTTCCCGATCATACTGTAAATAAAACTATAAATGGTATCAAAAAACAAAAAGATGAAGTTCTAGAATTTGCTCTTAAAATACTTTCAGAGTAGTTTAAATTGGTGTAATTGCCGAATTATATACAACTACATTAATTTTTGTCTCATTCTTAGTTTTAGGACTTTTTTATTTAACTACACCAAATCCTAGAGTATTACTTTTTTTAATTTCGATATATTAAAAAATCGCCTAATGAAGCTTAATAATTGCAATAAAAATAATTCAAAGGATTATCCTAAATTAAGTCTAAAACTGATGAGTTTATTCATGTTAACAATACTATTAAGTGTGAGCTTTCAAAATTGTGCCAATACGATTTCTAATAATGTTAGAAAAAATGAACAAACTATTCATAAAATGATTTCTAAAATTGACACTACAATTAATTCTGAATATATCTATCAATATGAAAAAACCAAATATGTACCGACCGAAGATAAAACGTTATTAATTTTAGGTCAGTCTTTAACCAACATAAATGATTATCGTGCTTTCACCAATTATAAAAACTATCCTGGTGGATGGTCTGCTTATTGGGCAGTAACAGAATTTGCAGGGTTCTCAAGTAAATGGACTACTATATCTGGCGATACACAATATCATGGTTTTTTAGCCAGTAAATTTGACAATATGGTTATGCATAGCGCTATGTGGATGGTTGGTAAATGGGGAGTTGCAAAAAAAACAATAAATGGAGAATATGATCATATTATAAAAAAATACAGTGATTGGGCTAAAAGTATTAATAAGCCAATTTATTTAAGACTAGGTTATGAGTTCGATGGCCCTCACAATGAGTTTGAGCCATCTGAATATGTAGCAGCTTACAAGCATATTGTTGATTTAATGCGATCAGAAGGTGTGAAAAATGTAGCTTACGTATGGCACTCTTATGCTGCACCTACCTACAAAAGTTATCCATTATCAGAATGGTATCCAGGAGATGACTATGTTGATTGGGTGGGCATTTCAGTTTTTTTTCAACCTTATGATGATATCTTTAATCATAAAGAAACAAATGTGGTACTCGACTTTGCAAAAACTATAAAGAAACCTGTTATGATAGCGGAGTCAAATCCTGTTTTAGGTATCAATTCAAATGATAAAGACATATGGGATAAGTGGTTCGTAGATTTCTTTTCATTCTGTTACAGTAGAAATATTAAGGCTATTGCTTTTATTAATGAAGATTGGAATCGTTTGAGAATTGACGGCATAGAAGATTGGGGAGATTCAAAGTTATATAATAATGAAAATGTTGGAAAAGCTTGGTTAGAGGAAACAAATAAACCTAGATACCTTAAGCAATCAGCTACGTTGTTTGAACAGCTGGGTTACACCAAACAAAAAAATAATGATTAAAGCAATTTAGTATGAAACATAATATAAGACCCCATCATCAGAACGGCATCAATAGTTTAGTTAAAGAATATAAAAAAGACCCTCGATTTAAGGCATTAATTATTGGAGGTTCTGTGGCAAAAGGGTGTGCTCGTACAGATTCTGATGTTGATTTTATTATGATAGCTACTGATGAAGAATATGCTAAGAGATTACAGACAAATGATTTATTCATCAATAGAAAAGATTTAACCAACTATCCCAATGGATTTGTTGATGGAAAAATAATAAATGAGGAATTTCTTCATCAAGTCCTAAACAAAGGAAATGAACCTACAAGAGCTGCCTTTGATAGCGCAATAATTGGTTTTTCCAAAATTGAAGGTCTTCAAGACATTGTAAATAAAATTGTTGAGTATCCCGAAAACTTAAGAACTGAAAAATTGAAAACGTTTTATTCTATGGCATTTATTCAGAACTGGTTAATGGGAGAAGCTGAAAGGCATAATAATTTTTATACAAAACATAGAGCCGCATCACAACTTGTTCTTTTCGCAGGACGATTAATACTTGCTTATAACCGGATCTTCTTTCCCTATCATAAATGGTTTTACGAATACCTAACAAGATGTCCTAAAAAGCCCTTGAATCTTATTGATAAGATGAATCAACTTTTAACAGAACCCAATACAAATAATGCAGAAAGTCTATTTCAAAGTATAAAGGAGTTTGAAGACTGGCAAGTTTCCGATATCGAAGCTTTTTTATGGTTTATGGAAGACGTAGAAATGAGTTGGTTGAAAGGTAATCGTGTAATTGAAGATTGGTAAATAAATAACGTTATGGTAAAAAAATATAAATTTAAATCATTCTCGAAAAAGCTAGTTATTGTTGCTATGGTTATTATTCTTGAATTTTCCAAGTTAATTATATCGCACCAGTAAAAGCTTTTATATCATATAATAATTCTTTTGGGGTTTCGGCATATATTTGAGCACAAAATGGCCACCTAATTATAAATACATAATAATAAGTCCCTCACAAATGTTTCAGTAGGTCTGGCACAAACCTCCTGAAATAGAATTGTTATCTACTCAACATCAATAACTCGTCTACTATCACTTCAGTAGTGTAACACTTTATCCCGTCTTTATCTTCCCAGGAGTTTATGGTCAATTTGCTGTCTGATTATTGACCAACCTTCCCTATCCTGTTTCTTCTAAATCGTGTTAACACTTTACATAAAAAAACTAATATAAAACCACCCCGACCATTTTTTCGTAGGTAGCCATAGAGACACAATAATTAACAAAATCTCAGAATTATGAAAAAAAACAAAATTTTAATTGCAACGGCACTTTTAAGTATTGCCTCGTTCATTGCAATTGCAGCAGATCACATCGATGCACCTGCTGTACAAGGTGGTACAAGTGATATCACTGATTTTTATGCCTTTCAAGGTGAAAACACTTCAAACATTGCATTTGTGGCCAATGTACAAGGGCTTTTAGGAGCTGGTAGCGACACTCAAAATGCAGCTTTTGACGAAAATGTATTGATTGAGTTTAACATTGACAATACAGGGGACCATGTTGAAGATTTGGTTATTCAAGCCATAGCAAGGGATGGCAAGATGTATGTTTTTGGCCCAACAGCACCAGGTCAAACAGGACTGAACAGCACCATTGCCAGTAACGCCATCAATCAAGTTGATGTTGATATCACGCCATATGGACAGTCTGCTATTGTAGAATCTTCAGGCGGAATCATGGCCTTTGCCGGCCCAAGGGATGATCCTTTTTTTATGGACTTTGCACAATATGGACAAATTATAGGTGGTAATGCATCAAGCTTTAACGATCCAGGTACCGATACTTTCGCTGGTTCTAATGTATTGTCCATAGTTGTTGAAGTGCCAAAATCTATGATTGGTGGTTCAGGAACAATAAATACTTGGGTAGAATCTAAAAGAAAACAATAACAATTCAAAATTAAAAAATCATGAAATTCAATAATGTAAAACTTTTTACAGTGGCTATGATTATGTCAATGGTTGCATACAACTGCAGTAATGATGATGATAATACTAATAATCCTACAGGACCGGATTTTTCAGGAACCTATGTGCAACAAGATCAGATGGGACGTCCGGCAGTAAACACGGTTTTTGTGTCTTCAGGTATGAAAGATGCCTTTAACACTACCATTCCATCACAGCAAAATGCTGCTTTCCAAACCATGTTTCAAAATAATTTGGAAGCCCTGAGTCCAGCGTATGGAAACCCAGGAGATGCCAATGCTTTAGGATTGGATGCCGCTGGCTTTACCGGTCTATTGGCAACAGATGTCTTAAATGTTTCTTTAGATGGCACGACCACCTTTTTTGATGGCACCAATGTCTTAACAGGAAGAGCTTTAGCCGATGATGTGATTACGGTGGAATTACTTTTAATTTTCGGTGGAGAGGATTTTACAGAGAATCCTGGCTTATCCGATGACCATGTCGATGCCAACGACAAAGCATTTTTAACATCATTCCCATACTTAGCTTCACCTTGGTAATCTACTAAATCTTATCCCGAATTCTGAAGTAAGGTACCTTCTACCTTACTTCAGGATTATCCTAAAAACAAAAAACCCATAACATTATGAAACTCAAGTATGTTTTCCCTTTACTTATTGGTTTATTATATTTCGGTTGTAATACTCCAAAAGTTACAGAACTATCAGATTATAGCAGTTATTTAGCGACAACGCTAAATACATCAGAATTATTAGCTAATGCCCAGCTCTGGACGAATAAACTACAAAATAATCCAGAACAATTTCCATACCTAGCAAAACGCGCTAGCGCTTACACCCAAATTTTTAATGCCACCGGAGCGGTGTCTTATCTCATTAAGGCAGAAGAAGATCTTTTGCACGCTATTGACATGACCAATAGAACATTCCCTTCTTATCTCAAAAGTTTGGCATCCAACTATATTTCTCAGCACCGATTTAAGGAGGCCTTAACGTTGTTAAAAGAAGCAGAAGCTAATGGCGAAAAGTTAAATGGCACTCAAAAGATGCTCTTCGATGTGTATTTGGAATTGGGCAATGATTTGGCCGCTGAGACCTACTTAATGCAAATTAAAAATGAATCCGATTTTGATTACTTGATTCGTTTAGCGAAGTGGAGTGACCATAATGGTCATTTGGAAAATGCCATTGTACAAATGGAAAAAGCCACAGCGATTGCTGAATCCTCAAACTTAAAAGGAATCAGGCAATGGTCGTACACCAATCTTGCTGATTTTTATGGGCATGCGGGTGAGATCGAAAAGTCCTATCGTTATTATTTAAAGGCTTTGGAACTTGATCCAAACGATGCTTATGCCAAAAAGGGTATCGCTTGGATTTTGTACTCGTATGAAAATAACCCCGATGAAGCCCTAAGAATTTTAGACCATATTTCATCGTATTACAAGTCTCCAGATTATGAATTGTTAAAAGCGGACATTGCCGAATTTAAAAATGATTTGGCTTTAAAGACTGAAGCTTTGGAACGCTATAAAGATGCTGTAAAAAACAAGCACTATGGCGCCATGTACAACACCTACAATGTTTTGGTGTACACCGATGAACTCGTATTACCAAAGCATGCTTTGGAGATGGCCCAATTGGAGGTTGAAAACAGACCAACCCCACAGTCTTACGATTTGCTGGCCTGGAGTTACTTTAAAAATGGCGACTTAGAGATGGCAAACACGATTATAGAGAACTATGTCGATGGACAAACCTCAGAACCAGATGTGTTATACCATATTGCTGAAATCTATAAAGCAGCAGGCAAAACCGATAAGGTAAAGGAACTAAAAAGCGAGTTGTTGGCCAGTCTTTATGAACTCGGACCTACCATGGCGCCAAAAATCAAACAACTGTAATTATAAGGCAACTTATTTTAATGTTGCTTTTGTTGAGTTGTTTTTCAGCCATTGTAAAAGCTCAAAACATTAAAGGTTTGGTACTCAACGAACTCAATCAGCCTTTAGAAGGCGCTTAGACTTATAATTTGTTTCTGTGATCGTGAACACATCATTTTTTATCTAGGCTACTATAACCTATAATTTTTAGGGCGTCAACATTTAAAGGGAAGCAAATTAAGTTAAGTTGATAGGTCGCTAGCAAGAAAGATGAACTGCCGATTACAGTTCATCGGTATCGTGAGACATCATGATGTTTTTTGAGTTTTTTTGTTAGACGAAACGCCCAGACGATAATGTCTGGGTGTTTTTTATGATGAATTATATCTTGTATAATTAAGGAGTACTACTAACAACACCAAGCGTGTAAAGTTGTTCCATAGTTGGGCTTTCGCTACCACCTTCAGGTTCTAAAGTAATTCCAAAAGCTTGGCTTTCGTTGGTATTGGCAATGGCAAAAATCTTATTGTCATCAGTATTGAAGTCATCGATCGTCCCTAAACTTGTAGGTGTTAATGGGTTTAAGGTTAAAGACCAGACTTGCCATACTTTACCTTCTGGTGCATTTGGTAAGCCTTCACCATCCAAATAAATAGTGTTATCGGCCTTATTCCAGTAGACTTTGGCATAAGAAGATACGTAATCCCCTTGGCCTCCCAACGGTACAGCAATAATATCCTTATCGCGTATGGCATCCAATAAGGTTTTAGTGGCTGCTAGATTATCCCTAGCCTCCTCAATCTGTATTTCGAGGTACTGCTTCTCCGTAAAGACCGTTTGTAATTCCTCCTCTAGTTGGGTCTTGGTATTCAAGGTCCATAATAAGCCCCCAATGAGTAAAATAGAAGCGGCCCATCCTGTATAGGAAATCCAATTCGGTTTTCTAGGTTTAAGATCTACCACCTTGGTGTCTGTACCTTCAAGCTTACCTTTAAAAGACTCAAAATCTATAGCATGTGGTGATACCGAAGCCGTCAGTTTTACCACTGCGGCTTCGATCTCTAAAACTTCTTGTAAAATTTCAGGATATTGTTGGATCAGTTCATAGACTTCCTGATTTTCTTTCTCAGAAAGTTGGCCGGCTACGTATAGCTCTAAAATACCAGATGCTATGTATGCTTTTATATCCATATTATAAGACCATATCCCTTAATTGTTGAATACAGTTTCTATTTCTTGTTTTGATGGTGCCAATGGGCATATTCAATTCGTCTGATGCTTCTTTTTGGGTAAACCCTTTAAAATAAAGCAGCTCAATGATTTCTTTACATTTTTGGCCGAGGTTAGTGACAAACTTTCTAATTCCGATCGCATCCGTACTACGATCTAAGTTATCATTGCTTGTTATGATATCTACGAAATTATCGGCATCGTAGTTTTGTCTGGATTGCTTAAATGCCTTAGATCTTGTTTTATCTATAGCGGCATTTCTTGCGATGTTTAAAATCCATGTGAAAAATCGTCCTTTACTAGGAGCATAAGTATCTGCTTTTTGCCATGCTTTTATAAAGACATCTTGCATTAACTCCTCGGCAATGACAGTATCCTTAACAATATTGTAAACGACACCATGTATACTCTTACTATACATCCCATAAAGCTGCTTAAAAGCCACTTGATCTCTATTCTGAAATTGTTTTACAAGTGTGTCGATGTCAACCATTAGGGTGTTGCGTTGTTGTATCAAGCCCTAATATATTAAATTAATTAGTTAAAGGTTTTAACTCAAACCATATATTCATCACTTATAAAATAAAAGAGATGAAAAAGCTACCTGTAAAAAAAGAGCTGCAGGACAAGCAACTCTTTTCATTTTTAGATTTAATGATTCTCATTTACTCAGCATCAAAAGCTCGCTACAGACTACCTCTGTGGTATAACGCTTCATACCGTTTTATCTTCCCAGGAGCGTGTGGTCAATTTGCCTTCTATCGCTACTTCCTTGCCCTTATTGACAAACTTCTCAATAATCTCAGCAGTTTTGCCCCAGGCGATGATGTTGTGCTTTGACCCATATTTTACTTTCTAGCCTTTATTAACGTCTTCAACAATAAAAAGAATAAATAATATTTTTTAAGTCAAAAATGAAATAGAGGAAATAAAATTATTGCTCAGATTGTAATACTTGAATTTATATTATGCAATAAAATTTTGATAAGTCCTTAGTAGAAGAATGCCTTTGAGTATTGAAATAGAGAGTAATGTTAGGTTATCTATAGTTTTAAGTATTACAACTAAAACAACTTTTCACTTGGTTCAAATGAATAATTATAAATAACGGATACATAGATAGCTAAAAAAAGTATTCGATTTTTACCTTTTTTTGTGTTAATTTTATTCTTGATATCTTATTTATTCATCATCATCTCCCCAAATCTTAAAATTAACGTGTTGTTTTATACAGGCGATTTGAGTTTCGTATATGATGGTCGACAACATTAGCGCTTTCCTAAGGCTATCATCAATAGCCGAAGTGGTATTGAATTTTTTTTCTTCCTGATCCCACAATGTTTTTCTGATATGGGGTTGAAATACGACCACATTTTTATTTCTGATTGGGAATTTGGATTCATGCATTTCGATCAAACCGTTCATAAAAGGCGTACAGTTGGCATCCACAACATCCGGAGCTTGTGATGAGGTCATAAACAATCCGGCTTCCTCAATTTTATCACGGTCTTTTAGGATGTTGCCAAAACGCTCTTTGATCAAAATATCCAGGTCGAAATGCCTTAGGTTTTTTACAGCCTGCTGACACACGACCTCATAAGCTGTGATAGATACTTTTCTGGTCGATGAATTGCTACTGGCGCCCTTGACATGGATTAAATCCAAACGTCTATTCTTTGGTTCTATATATAGAAAATCGGCAATCTCATTGGCGCCATCATGACACATGCAATACCATTCCACATCCGGTGAACTTGGGCTTACTAGTGCAGCAACATGCTTTATAAAGTAACTAAAAAGGCTTCTGCTGGTATTAATCTTCTTAACCGTTTTGGACTTTGATTGTAAGACCTTAATAAAATCTTTTGGTTTTTCCTTATCAACGTCCCAGTCCTTCAGTTTAAAAAACTCCCAACCTTTTAGATTGTAAAATACATCATTATAATTGGGCTTATAGAGATTGTTACCCTGCAATACATGCCCGCTTTCAAAACGAACCGTAAATGGTCCCTTGTGCCTCAAATAATCGATTACTCTTTCAAAAATTTCATACCCTTCATAAAGTGCTTCATTGATATCCTCAGCTATGGTCAGGTCCTGAATTTCACTCATCAGGCGTTCTTCATCCGATTTTTTAATGGATAAATTAAAGTCAGCTACTTGCTGTCCGTCAAAAATCACATCCACACCCCAACTGAACTCAGAGGCTTGCGATTTGTTTAAGACCAGTTCCCCATTTCTGATCCATTCTTCCATATCCATCCGCAATTCATTATGGCCTGTAAAAACTTCTGCAAAATCCGAATTGTAGGAGATCTCAAAAGGCGTTTTCACATTTTCCAACTCGGCTGTAGATACTGGTATGCTGAGAAAATTCAATCCCTCGCGCATTTCTTTAAGGTCTTCCAAACGTTGATTCAAATTGGCCATGGCACTGTACTGAGGGTCTACATTTGTCAGAAGCTTGACCAACAAACGTACCCTATTTACAAAATCGTACAGGTCTCTACACTTGGTCATCCAAATATTCTTCTTGCCTTTGGAAAATCCTATGGAAAAGCTTTTACGATTTTGGAGCCTCAAAAAATCTTTGAGAACCTTATTAGACGTACTGCTTTCACCTAGCTTTGATAAAATAGAGGTATAGGTAAAGCTTTGATCGCCCAACGGATCTAATGCCTGCCTAAGGTCCTGGCCTATTAAATTCTTGGCATCAGGCTTACTTACTATACTCCTGTGAAGCCCTTTCATCCATATCTGATAGGCTTCTCCATTGGCAAAGGCATACTCCAACAGGGTATCTTTAACGCTAAAGAAAGGTAATGTTAAGATGTCACTCGACTTCTCTATAATATCATCCCTTATTGCATCTGCCAATCGGCTTTTGTCCGAAAAGATAAAAAGGTAAGGCGGATACAGGCATAGGATCACCAAACGATTGATCCGGTCAACAAAGCTTGAATTTTTACTGACATCTGATGTTCTAAAATCTTTACCTCTCACCCAACTGGCCACCTTGTACTCTTTTAATGAGATCGCAGTAACATGTATGTAATTTCTATGAATATTGTTACTTTCTAATGCTGTTTCATAGGCATCAACTGCTATGGAAGTATCTTCATCATTCGGATTATCAATATCGATCAGCCCCGAATAGATTATAGTCATATCGTCTTTAGATATTAAAGATTTCTTGCTCTTCGGCCGATTATTGATGATAAAGTCGAGTGCTTTCTGATTGATATCTCTGGCCAAAGCCAGGGTTTTAGCATTCCATATCTGTGAATGGTAATCGTCTAATTCTGACAGGTCTTTATCCAGATACAATAGCTTTACTGAAAAAGCCGGTGACAATTGATTAAGTAATTCTAAATTCATAAGAGCTCTTTAAAACGTTTTAATGGCATTATGAATTTGATCAAAATGATGCTTAAGCATCGCTATAGATGGTAAAGTGGTCTTTTTTGCTTTACGCCACAACGAAGGTGTTAGATAATAGTCGTACTTCCCTACCGGACCTGTAACGGTGTTCCAAATCATCTTATCGGTTTCGGGAAATTCGTCATTAATGGCTTCAAGTGTTTCTAAGAACACATCTATACTGGTATCCTGAATAATGATCACCGCACCAATAATAGATACGATCTTGTCAAAAGTTCTCAAAACTGCTGATAGTCCAAACAACACATCGTGCCCTACCCACGGAAACCATACCAGATCATTTTCGTATTGTACGATATTCAATTCCTGAAGGCTATATGCCCTGCCCCGGTATTCAAATTTTTGGGCTTTATAGATCTTAAATCCCGTCTCTATATTATTGAGTGTGGCGGCATCGCAATCGTTAACTGTTTCTTTGATCAGTGCCTTTAAAGCAGTCCATGAGCCATAGTTGTATAGGGTTTTCATCTTATTGATCACAGCTTCCGAAGGTGAAGGTGCATTACCAAAAAAGTATGCGGGCCTCCCTTTGGTAACCTTATACCTGCTTTCGATGACCCTTCGCCTGTGATCTATACCTAAGATCTCGTAGGACTTACCAGCAAAGATGACAATATCACCAACGGCATAGTTACTTCTCATTGATATGGTACCTACGGATTTGGATTCTGACCTCAGTTCATACTCACTGCTTACGGTAAAGGCAGTCATAAATGTTGTCCCCAAAACCTTATCTCTTCCCAGTGCCGTGAGGAAAATTTCTCCATCTGCCTCATCTTCATCCAATAAAGGGCTGTGTTTCTTTTTCAACCTGTTGATGATGGCGTTAAATACAGTGATCTCGTTTTTCGCCCCAAAGAGTTTTTTATCAAAATCCCTAAACGGACCTTCCTTTACCAGCTGTTCGAACAATTCATCTTTAGTAATACCATTAAATCTGTTCTGATATACTAAAGACAGGCACTGTTGTACAAATGTGGAGAGGTCCAGAGTATTGAATTCCGGCGATTCGAACTTTCCGTCCCTCAACAATACGATTTGAGCTATGGTTTGAAATGTAGAGAAGTAAAAGGATTCTAGTAATTTTTCATCTGTATTTTCCAGCTCTTTCAGGTAAATGTAAAAGTTGGGATTGCTATTCTGGCTGAGTATTCTTCCGGCTCTCCCCAGGCGTTGCCGCATAGAAGCCACAGAGTATCCCGGGCCAATCTGTGCAACATCATTTACCGTACCCACATCAATACCCAGCTCAAGAGTAGTGGTAGCCACTAAAACACCTGGCCCCATGCGCATTCGTTTTTCCGAAGCCTCACGTTCTGCTTTATTTAAAGAGCTAAAGTGGGACCAATATCTATGACGCTCTTCCCGATCTTTATTCCATAGCTCATTGATTAATGGTTCTATATGCTCAACTTCATTGACCCGTATGCATTTTTTTAGCTGGTCTTTCCTTAACAGATTCCCTTTTTGTGCTCTAAGTTTGTGTGTAAAAATATTGGAATCTGATCGCGAGTTTGTAAAGATCAGTCCATTGCAGACCTTTTTAAACCTTTCGTCCAGAGCCCTGCTAATCTCTTCATTGGCTTCATCCTGACTGATATACTTCTTTAACCTGGAGGTACTGAGGTGTATCTTAAATACCTGTTTTAAACTTTTATCTATAAAAGCAGGTCTTGTGTTGACCGTATGTGGCCTCAGGAAATCATGAATCTGTTTTATGTCCTTCTCACTACCATCACCCAGTGTTGCGGAAAGCGCGATTCGCATGACCTTTCTTTTTATGATATGATCTACTCGTGTACATAATGAGATCAGTTGAGAACCCCTGGGGCTATCAAAATAAAAATGCAGCTCGTCTATGATAATGGCCTTGACATTACTAAACGCCTTTTCAATCTGACTGGCTGTTTTTCTGATGAGAATAGATTCGAACGATTCGGGGGTTATGATCAGAATCCCTGATGGATTTTCCCAGGATCTGTTCTTTTGTGCTACAGGGATTTCCCCCATCCAGCCATTGATTTCCACATCATTCAGATAGGGTGCTCTACATATACGTCCCAAATCGTGATTGATATCAATAAACTGATTGATCAATGCTCTGGTTGGTGCTATATATATAATAGCATAGCCTTTATCAGATGTATTGCCATCATCGCCATAGATCTTACTCAATAGTGGTAAAAATGCAGCTAGGGTTTTCCCTCCTGCAGTATTGGCATGTAAAACCAGATCTTCTTCAGAGTTAGCATCAATTAATTGTTCAATAGCATAGCGTTGAATATCTCTAAATTGTGACCATTTTTGCTTTGCTATCCACTTTTGGATAGGCTGTGAAAGTTTTTTCAGTTCCGATTCGTGACTAAAAGGCATAGTAATAATGGATTGTAAATTTAAGTGTTAGATGAGGCTATTCATCAATAATATCAAGATCAAAATACAGGTCATCAACCTTGGTTCTATTCAGAAATTTTTGCCATTCGGCTTTCGAAATCACCATATCATCCGGTTTCTTGATCTTATTTTCGTCCGTTTGAAATACTCTACCTTGAATTTTCTCTAATAAGGCCTCTATGCTTTTAGATCTTGGCTTTTGCATAGTATTTATATGCATTTTGCTTAATTTTTAAATACGGCTTTACGATGGATGTTTAGATAAAAATCTAAATTGCTTGAAATTAATTAAGGGAATACATAAATATATGAATTTTAATGAATAGATGTGGAATAATTATTGAATTTTGTTGTATTACTTATAAACTAGGTTAACTTGTCAAAACCGACCTCTCTATCCTATATATCTATAGTAGACTCATAGACTTCAAAATCTAACGAAAGTTTTAAGCGCGTTAAATTATTGTCTAGACACTTGTATCAAATGCTTAATTAGTAGTATCAAAAAAAGCCACCTCAAAAAGAGATGGCCTTTAATCGACTTATTTTCCAAGTCAGTGCAATCTTATGGTTTTACTTACTCAGCATCAATAGCTCATTACAAACCACCTCTGTGGTATAACGCTTCATACCGTCTTTATCTTCCCAGGAGCGTGTGGTCAATTTGCCTTCTATCGCTACTTCCTTGCCCTTATTGACAAACTTCTCAATAATCTCAGCAGTTTTGCCCCAGGCGATGATGTTGTGCCATTGGGTATCAGTGACTTTTTCACCTTGCGCATTTTTATAGCTCTCGTTGGTCGCTAAAGAAAATTTGGCTAGGGTCTTGCCCGATTCTAAATTGATGATTTCTGGATCCTTACCTAGGTGGCCAATCAACTGTACTTTGTTTCTTAATGCATTCATGTGTTCTAAAATTTTATGTCTGCTTTTGTGGCAGACGGGTTAAACAGTTAATACGTAATCCTGAACTCGTTTCAGGATCTTTTTATTTGATGCTAAATCGTCATAACATTCCGATGATTCAACAAGGCAAAGATGAGTGGGTTTGCAAAAACTAGTCGGTAGTTAACTATTTAATTTCGTTTGTAAATGTTTGTAGTCGTTTGTAAATGACTAATGCTTTGTAAGTAGGGGGAGCTATATAGAAGTTTACACCAATAAGCGAAGTTTAATTTCGGATTATGAAAATCCCTTTTTTGATTTGTAAGTTGTCTAATTCGCCTATCTATTGCCACTAATTCAGCGATATACCCAGAGTGAGCTTCTTGCAGAATTATTCAAAAAATCAAATCAGATTCTTACTTTTCAATGAACTTAACTATCTTGTTGAACCTGAGATTCAAAAAGTAGTTTATACACTTCATACAATGTAGGATTTTCCCTTTTATAATCATCATAACAATAATTAGGGATTCTATAATTTCCAGCTATAAGGTTTTGTACCCCCTCATTGAATTGACCTATGTTAAGTTTACCGCCTTCAACTGCTATAAACAGTAAATCAAGAGTTGTTAAAAAAGAGATTTGATGCTGAAAGCAATATCGACTTATATCTGAAAGGTTGCTACTTCCAATAACATTATCATTAAAACGAGCCACGCTCATACATGCAGACTCCCCAGCCCCAACATTATTAGATAAAAAGTTAAAATGCTCTGTGACAATATTTATATCTTTAATTGACATATTTTGCTTGAATATAACCCCCTCTTCAACATATTTGCTTACCACTGAAACAAACCTTTCCGAAATGGTCAACTCTGCCTCAACAACATCCAACATTATGAAATTCGATGAAAGTGATGCAGACACCTGCGACAGATAACCTAAATAATGTAAATGTCTAAAGACATCACAATCGATTAATATATCCTTAAAAATGTCTTCATCATTAAAAATCATAAGCTGGCAACATTTTCATCAATTGAATCTTCTATATCTATTCCTATTTCCAACATGTAGTTAGCTAATTTTGTATAAGATATTTTTCTATTCCCATAAGCTGCCCAAGCATGTTGGTTATAATCTCCAATAACTCTTTGTGCATCAGATTTTTTATATAAATACGTATCAAAGCCATACTTCTGAGCACCATGAACTATATTTAACAAAAACTTATCAAAGGACTTTTCAGTTATAAAATTCATTAGCTTTAAAGTATGCAACAAGGCTTTCCTTGAGCACTTAAAATGGGATTCTATCCTTAATAATGTTAATTCAGTAATCTGATCCTCTCTTAGTTCATCAGGCGGTATTAAATCTATTATTCCAAATCTTGGCATCAAAAGCTGCGCAGCAAAAAAATCCGCCTTAAATTCAGTTGGATTTTTTCTTTTATTAAATGAACCTACATCACAAATCATTGAGGAAAAGTTTTCTTGAATAAATAAATGATATAATTCATGGCATACAGTAAAATTTTGTCTCCCTATACTATTTTCACTGTTGATTAACATAAACTTACGGTTATCTACTTTTAATGCCATTCCCGAAAAACTTTTCGACATTGGTCTAAAAACAGCCAAAACATTGAGTTTATGAAGAGCCTCTTTTATATTTATTGGTTCATCATAAGAAAGTCCAAGCTTGTCTTTCTTGAACTCTCTTGCTTTCTTTATAAGCCCTAATGTTAACTCTCTATCTTTTGCCCTCATTACAAATTGCTCTTATCCACTAATTCCAAATAATTAGAAACTATTTTCTTAAAATCAGAAATAGATTTTAAATCATCTTTGGTTATATTATCTGCCTTAAAGGCAAAAACCTCATTCAATTCTATTTGAGATTCGTCCTTTACTAAAAGGTCATTGGGCTTAATCCCAAGGAGCGCAGCAAGCTTAGGAATATGAACAAGAGGTATCATTCTTCGTCCAGATTCGAAATTAGCTATATTACTTCTTGCAATTCCAAGAGCATCAGCCAAACTATCCTGACTAAAACCCATCCTTTCTCGGATAGCTTTTAAATTCCTGCCTATTATTTCTTTTGTTTCTCCCACCGTTATTAATTTCTTAAGATTAGTTATTTGATTGTGTTGTTTTAATTAAGGGTTTTCTTTTTAGGCGTGCAAAGATGCAACAATTTAATCAAAAAAACGATAAAACAAGCAAAATGTTACGTTAAATTTTTAATAAATTCAATACTCTATTTAAATTCGTTCATACCTTGATTATATTTATATAATTGATTATCAAATATTTATATAATTATTGATAGATTCTATTGAGAATTGTGACAATTAGTTTAATTTTGTTGAAAAATTGTTAATAATGTCACAATGTATTTTGTATTACATAGACTATATGTTGTTAAATTAGTTCTCAACTAAAACTAAGGTATATGGTAGGAAAAAATAGCTCAACAAAAACATCAATAAAGGCACTCCGCCTTAGAAATGACGTGATTGAAAAAATACAGTATCTGGCTCAGCAAGACAATAGAACATTCACTAATATGGTAGAGACAATCTTAATAAGAGAGGCTCAGATAGATATTAGTACAACATAAAAAACCCCCAATATTTGGAGGTTTTAATTTTTTTACAGACCCTGTAGCCAAATGGTTAAGGCACTTCCTTTGCACGGGATTAATTATCGGTTCGAATCCGATCAGGGTCTCTACTGAAACAAATGTAGTAAAAAATATTTTTACACATTCGTGATTATATAATTCTATCAACAGTTTTAATAACAATTTATTGTTGATAGTCTTTTTTTTCAACATTTTTACCATTCATATTCAACTTTTAAATCATTCCACTTAGAATCAAAACATTCTCTTTCTTGATTAGCTCGTCATGCTCGTTGACGGTTTCTTTTTTACTCATAATCTTTGTTTTATATTGTTTGTTGATTATGAGAACTATATCTTTTTAGTTTAGAATTGTATATAGTTCCCTAGACAGTAGACTTTATCGTAATTTCAATAAAAGTAAAAAAGAGGTAGTTTAAGAGTTGTAACTCATTAAAAAATGACTATAAAGGAGATCTTACATACCACAGCGCATCGCCCTTGGAACATGCCAAGCAACCCTTGGGCTTATTACCAGGAGTGGAACAATGCCATCTTTCTTCATTATCAGGTGGACTTGTCCTTACTTCAACCCTTTGTCCCTCAAGCATTGGAGATTGACCTTTTTAACGGCAAGCCTTGGGTGTCCGTGGTGGCCTTTACCATGGAAAAGATTCGACCGAGATACCTTCCTGCGTTTCCACCAATTTCCAACTTTGACGAAATCAATATAAGAACCTATGTGAGATCCAATGGAAAAGCTGGAGTTTACTTTTTGAGTATAGAAGGCGGCACCTCCTTGTCTTGTAAAATAGCCAAAAGCCTTTCGGGATTGCCGTATCGGTTTTCAAAAATGAGTCGACCAGAAGGTATATACAAATCATCAAATTCTGAGTTTAATGACCATCTACATATCGCCTACACCATTGGTGAAAAGACTACCGAAAAAACGGAACTGGATTTATGGTTGACCGAACGCTACGCCCTTTTTCAAGATACTAAAGACGTCATTAATGCCTTTGATATCCACCATCTGGAATGGCCGATCAACACGATTAACATCGACCATTTAGAATTGAACTATCCAAGATTTGCTGGGCTTTTTAAAGACCGCAAACCGGATAGAGTCCACTATTCTAAGGGGGTTAAAGTTTTGGCTTGGGGGAAGCAGAAACAATAACTTTAGTTCTTAACTGAGGTTTTAAAGAAATAGTAAACAGTTTTGGGAGTTTAATGGAAAAAACTGATGTCCAAATCATTCTTTTAGAATCGATTATTTAGAAACTAACCATATATGAAATAGAAACTTCATTACCATCAATGAATAATAGAATGATGGTCTTTATGCTTTGAGGCTTTATATTTTGGCTTTTCTTCTGTTTTGCTAGGGCTGCACATAAAACAACTACATGGTTTGCCCGTTGTCTTAAGCCTATACTGAGCTGAACCAGTAAGATTATAGTTTCTTAGCCTTTTTTTGTATTTATAATATCCCTTTAAACGTCTTTCTAACTTATTCATTAGGCTACTTTTTTGTTGTGGCTTTTTAGTGTAAAGTGATATATACTTCTTTATTGCGTATGATCAAAATCAACTTTGCAGTTATAGAATAGATTATCGTTAATCGCCCTTATACATAGAATTATTGTCGGCTCGATCAGCAAGCACAGCAAATATTGCAAAAACAACTGAAGACATTAAGAAAACTAACATCTTTTAAAGATACGAAATCTGTAACATTTAAGAGGTTGAACTAGTGTGTTTTTATAATTTCCTGTAGAGCTTTTTGTAACGATCATAGACTTTATTTTTCTTCTCAGCCTCATCGAGGTCTACTAGATGTTCTATATAAGTATATATCTCTGAATTGTTATGGTAATTGAGAATCAGGCTAAACTCGTTGGTAAATGACAAGACGACATTATTCTCGTCCACCAGATATTCGCTTTCAAATTCAATAGGCTCGCCATTTAAATACTTTAACCCAATAAGATCGGCTATAGCGATATAGTCATTTTTGTCCTCTATTTTAAAGTCATATCTAAGATTGAATATTTTCTTTTTGTAAAAATGTGCCGTTACGGAAGTCTTAAACCCAGCATAAACGTTCTTGTAGACATGTACTTTTACCTTTCTCTCCCCTAGCTGAACACAAAATTTCGCTCTTGCTCTCCCAAAATTCTTATTGAGTTCGCTCACATTGATTTGATCAAAACTACTTTTGTCCAATGGACATATAGGACGATGCGAAACCTTGGGTGTCTTATCTTTGAGAGATAGCTTTATTCTATGGTAGATGTACTTGTTGCTATAGTTCTCTTTTATATCATCTTCCGAGTAGACTTCTTGATAGTACTTATCCTTTTTTGAACTGAAGATTTTATTTATTCTCTTTAAAAAAGAACTGAACATTGCTTAATAAAGGGGTTAGGGTAAAAACAAAATTAAGGTTTCACTATCACAGATATATACGTAGAACTACGTAATTTGAAAAAAAAATTCCTGTTTTATAAAAGGTAATTCGATAAAAAAGTACCTCAATCGAGGTGCTTTTAGTTTAAGGATAATCCCTAAAGTTATTTGGGACTATTTCTATTAAGCGCCCTAATCCCTCTTAACACGTTGAAGGTACGACATTCCATTTTTAATCTAGTTTGTGGCAAATTGCAAATCGAGATCAAATTAACGTGTTTTTAGAAGTTCATATAGTGATACTCCTAATCCAGCTGCGATTTTTATCAAAGTCAATAAACGCGGATTTGTTTTGCCCTTTTCAATCCTATATAATTGTGTTCGACTTATCTCACAATCGAAAGCAAAGACCTTTTGGTTAAGGTTTTTTATTTAGTTAACTGCTTGATTTTAAGTTTTTTAAATTCTGTTTTTCTTTCATGTTCACTATTCCGAACACGAGATAAAAATAATTTATCGATATTAGATTTAGTGAACTCAAAACATATGGCCCAATATAGAAAGCTAAAAATCTATCAAAAACACCAAGCACGGGAATGGAATTATGTCAGGGTTCCCGAAATTCGGCTTGAAGGTCGTTGGCTTAAAGCCCTTGGCTTTGAGATCGGAAAGGAAATTGAAGTGAAACAACAAAAACATAAGCTTACCATTACGCTAAGCGAAAAAAAGAAAAGATAGTTTTACGTATTGCTGACTTTAAACCTTAACTTAGTTACGCATCATAACCAATACTTTTAATAAAAACACAATGATCAAAGGTCTATTTGAAACCCATTTGTTTGTTGAAGATCTCGAACGTTCCAAAGCATTCTACACCAATATCTTGGGGTTAAAGCAATTTTTATATGAGGAAGAACGAAGAGCGGCTTTATTTTGGATTGGCGATAAGCCAAGACAGGCCTTTTTAGGCCTTTGGGAAAAACCAAAAGACGAGATTGATATCAGGCATTTTGCCTTTGAATGTGATTGGGACTGGATTTTGAACGAATCCATTGATTTCCTCAAATCCCATAAGCTGAATTTCTGGAACTTTTTAAATGACGGCTCCGAACAGCCTATGGTCTTTGCCAATATTCCCGCCATTGCTATTTACTTTACCGACCCTGATGGTCATTATTTAGAATTTATCGGTAAACTCCCAGGAAGCTATAGTCCCGAACGAGGAAGCATGGTTATGTCTTATGCACAATGGTTGGAACTCGAAAAAAGTAAGCCCTAAAACCGTAACCAAGGTTTCTCCCCTAGGCGTGGTCGCCCTGTGGAGGACTTATTGACAAAGATGGAGCCATGTGGATTAGGGAGTTTTCCAAAGAAAGTACAACCCGCGTGAGAAAGGTAGTTTCAAACGGAGAGGACATCGTTTACGGAGGTTAGGATTGCAAAAAATTGGCCGGGAAAAAAAGCACCCAAAACTGGGCGCTTCGTATATGTAGTTATTATTAAGGGTGTTACGTCAATCAAGAATTAGTGCAAAACATACATCCCTTAAGCACGTTTCGCTGTGCAAATGTAAGAAATTTATTAAGATGTTTTGTGGCTTTTGATAAATTGTCTAAATACTCTAAATTGGAAATATGCTTAGAAACGTTTCTAAATAGGTTTCGACTGCGCTCAACCTGATATAAAATATTAAGTAATCATCAGAATTTAAATAAAACTTTTATATCGAACTCACGTTAATTAAAAATTACTAAACAAAACACTAATTGAAATCGAAAAAGCTACTCAGTTATATTCTGCCCATAACCAAAACCATCGCCTCAACATATAGTGGCCCCTTAGAAATCACCTGGCACAATGGTAAAAAACACCTCAACTCCAAGCATGCCAACTACAGCTATGGCTCACTTCAAAAAATTCTAAAATCCGGTATAGAACAGGTGACACTACAAAAGGTTAACTCCATTTTAGTTTTAGGCATGGGAGGTGGCTCTGTTATTGCCACACTTAGAGATGATTTTAAATATACCAAGTCCATCACTGCTGTAGAGATCGATCCGGTCATCATAGACATCGCTGATAAGGAATTTGGGATTTCTGAAGATGATCAGTTACAGATCCTGTGCATGGATGCCTTTGAATTTGTAAAGTCACACAAAGCACAATTCGATCTCATCATCATCGATCTTTTTATCGATTTATCAGTTCCTGAGCAATTTTTGTCCGAAACCTTTTGGAATCACGTTTTGTGCTTAAAATCCTCTAAAGGCGATATCCTCTTTAACGCCGCGGTCAAAGATGCCAAGCGCACAACCATACAGCAGCTTGTCAATTATCTTAAAACCAAGATTTATAAGGTAGAGCTTTTTGAAAATGTCAACCAGACCAACACATTAATTCTCTTAAAATCGCTGTAAACATTTGTAGTGATTATTTTGTACCTTGTTGCTTATGAGGTACCAATTTACAGAAGCTCTAGAAGTTTTAGAGCAAACGCCAAAAACCTTAAAGTCCTTGTTAGGACAGCTATCCGAGCCATGGCTTTATAACAATGAAGGCGACGGCACTTGGAGCCCCTATGATATCGTTGGTCATCTGATTCACGGTGAAAAAACCGACTGGATACCCCGACTAAAAATCATACTCAGTACCTCTACAAACAAAACCTTCACACCTTTTGATAGATTTGCCCAGTTTGAAGCATCAAAAGGTAAATCCATAACACAACTGCTCGATGAATTTGAGACTTTACGACAAGACAATCTCGCCGTTCTTAAGTCGCTTCATTTATCAGAATCTCAGTTAGCACTTACAGGCCTGCATCCCGATTTTGGAGAAGTGACAGCATCACAATTACTGGCGACTTGGGTGACCCACGATCTGGCGCATATGGCCCAAATAGGTCGTGTTATGGCAAAACAGTATAAAGTGGAGGTTGGTCCCTGGGCAGCTTACATTCCGATTCTAAACTAATTATTATGCAACGACAATGCCCGGAATGTGGCACTAAAATTATTGGTAGAATAGATAAAAAGTTTTGTAGTGATGGTTGCAGAAATGCACACAACAACCGTATTAACAAAGACTCTAAAAATCTAATACGAAACATTAATAATCGCCTGCGAAAAAACTATAGGATATTAGAAGTCTTAAACCCCAAGCAAAAGACCAAATGCTCCAGAGCCAAGCTTATTGAAAAGGGATTCGACTTTAATTATTTTACAAGTATTTATACCACGAAAGCAGGCACTATCTATTACTTTGTTTATGACCAAGGGTATTTGCCTTTAGAAGGCGATTACTATGCTTTGGTAAAACGAGATGATTAATTGTTCTCTTTATTATAGTTTTAAATATATGCCAATCCTTATGTCTCCTACTTCTTTTCTCTTGTTGGTTTCCGTCGGTATTATTGTTGTTTTAGGAACCGTCTTATTCAGTAAAAAGGCGATATTCACAAGGTCTTTATCAAGAATCCCATTTAGTTCTGTTCCAAACCTAAAAACGGACGAATTATCGAAGCTATATGGTAAAGCGCTTCATGTCAAAACACCATTGCGTTCTCCCTGTACGCAGCGCGAATGCGTGTTATATCAACTAAAGATTGAACAATACGGCAGCAATGGTAAACAATCGGGTTGGAACACCTTGATTGAGGTTGAACGTTTTCAAGAATTCTTTCTAGAATGCAATGGCGATTTAGTCATTGTCAAGCCCACAACAAATCCTAAGAACTACAATTGCTTTTTAACTAAGGATAAAATAGAAAGAATAAGTTCTTCTGCTGATCCGTCGCCGGAATTTAAAGCCTTATTGAACGACCATGATATAAAAATAAAAAATTGGTTAGGCTTCAAAAAAACATTACGATATCAAGAAGGAGTTATCGAAATTGGTGAATATATCACATTAGCTGGCATTGCTAAATGGAAATCACTAAGTGAGCCTATACCAGAATATCCCTATTCGAAAATCGCCGCCCTAGAAAGTACAGCACAGCAGAAGCTCTTGATTACAGACTTACGTCAAACATTTCCTAAAAATAGTGTATCAACAAGGAATGGCTAACCTTTGGTAGTACTATTCCAGTTGACTCCTTTTAGCTGCAAAGCGGCTTTTAAAATATCTTTTTGGCTGATCTGACCTACCAATTTACCATTCTCAACGATGGGGAAACGCCTGCGCTTCGAATTAAGAAACTTATTGGCAGCGTCAAAAACGTCCATATTGCCATCAATGGTTTCGACATTCCTTGCCATACGTTTTTCCACATTGTCATGTGCCAACGGCATATTATAGTAGCGACTTTCACTCAGTTGCTTTAGACAATCCCCTTCAGAAATAACGCCAACCAATTCGCGTTTATCATTAACCACTGGCCCACCAGAAATCTTATATTTTATCAACGACTCCACCACTTCTTGCACCGATTGATCAGGTCTAAACGTTACAAGGTTCGTTGTCATATAGTCCTTAACTTTTAATGCTATGGGCTGCGTCGTATTTTGCTGCTGCTTACGCGACCCTTGAAAACTTTTTATCCCCATGACGTTTTATTTTTAGTGTGAATCTTAAAGTTACTGAAAATTAATCGTTTAGCAAAATCGAAGTATTTTAAGCTATTGTTACGTATTTTTAAGGCTTAAATTTTCAGGGTAATTTGGAGACACAAATTAGCATTATAGGTTGTGGTTGGTTGGGGCTTCCCCTTGCTAAAACCTTGATCTCCCATGGGTATAAGGTGAAAGGATCCACAACATCTAAAGACAAGCTTGACCTGTTAGCCCAAGCAGGTATCGACGGTTTTTTGATTCGCTTAGACAACGAAGGCCTTATGGGGAATTACACCGAATTTCTATCTGGTAGTGACATCGTGATTATTAATATTCCACCAGGCCTAAGAAAAGATCCCAGCAAAAACCATGTAGCCGAACTACAGCATTTCATCTTAGCGATTAAAGCACACAACATCCCCAAGGTGCTCTATGTCAGTTCGACCTCTGTATTTAAAGACGACACTCATTTCCCCATAATTGATCACAATACTAGGCCAAACGGAATTTCGAATAGTGCCAAACAGCTTATAGCCATCGAAAATATGCTTCGAGACCACAAAAGCTTTAATACCACTATTATTCGTTTTGGCGGTCTGTTTGATGCAAAAAGACACCCCGCGCGCTATCTTTCGGGAAGGCAGCATATCTCAAATCCTGAAGCCCCCATAAATCTTATCCATAAAAGTGATTGTATAGCGATTATTTCAGCTATAGTCAAAAACAACCTTTGGAATCTCAGACTAAATGCCGTTTTTCCTCAGCATCCATCAAAAAAAGAGTACTATTCGGCCTACTGCAAAACCCATGATTTAGAATTGCCAACCTTCAATTTATCTGAAAAAAGTATAGGAAAAATTATCGACAGTTCAGAACTGGAACGACTTTTGAATTACAACTTTGAACATGGGCTATAGAAATTAATAGTTTTTTAAGACCTAATCCCTTTAATTTTTATAGATTTAGCCCTTTAAAATTTAGAACTAATGAAACAGATTACAATTGCAGTTATGATGCTGTTCTCGCTGAGTGTTTTGGCACAGACTAATGGAGACCTGAAAACGCACTACGAAGCTTATTATAAGCAAATGAAAAAACAAGGTGATGTTCAGGGGATCATCAATGCCATTACGCACTTAAATATTTTAGACCCGTCGGTAGAAAGACAAGATACGCTCGCTTATTTATACCTTTCTGAGGGTAAATATATGCAAGCATTAAATACGATTGGAGTCGACAAAAACGCTACTGATTCTGATATGAACGTTGAAGTTAAGGCTTTGTCCCTTAAAAATCTGAATCAGCCAAAACTCGCTTTAGAGCACTACGAAATATTATTTACACGTAGTCCTAATGTTTACCTCGCCTATGAAATGGCTGATATGAAAATTCAGATCAACGATTTAGCTGGGGCCAAAACAAATATTGAATATGGTTTAGCGAATGTAAAGGATGACATGAAGCGTGCTTTTTATGAAACGCAGCAACCTTACGAAACGTCTATGAAAGCGGCGTTATTATGCTTAAAAGGTTTATTGACCTTTACTGAAGATAAAGCGGCTAATATTGATGCCTCTATAAAGCTGATGAACGATGCCTTGGCCATCGATCCTAATTTTAATTTGGCAAAAGTAAGTAGACAGGCTTTAGAGAGCCAGAAAGCACAGCAAGCTGCTGCTACAACTAAGAACTAATAGAAGAAGATATTTCAACAAAAAAAATGCGGCTTTAAAGGCCGCATTTTTTGTTTAAATTCTTCTCACTACCATATACGCACGCGATCTTCTGGTGGCAAATACATGCCGTCACCTTCTTTAATATCGAAGGCTTCATAAAACGCATCAACATTCTTTAAGGGTTGCGTAGCTCTAATATGACCCGGTGAATGTGGATCTGTATTAATCTGTGTTCTTAAGGCTTCGTCCCGGATTAAGGTTCTCCAAACGGTGGCCCAAGACATAAAGAAACGTTGTTCTGCCGTGAATCCATCAATATCCTCTGGTCTTCCGTTTTCTTCAAAATACAACTGTAGCCCATCATAAGCCCCTAGTACACCTCCGAGGTCCCCTATATTTTCACCTAGAGTAAATGGTCCATTGACATAGACAGAATCCAATACTTCAATTGCGGAATACTGATCCGCTAAGGCTTTTCCTCGTTTTTCGAATTCGGCCAGATCCTCTGGTGTCCACCAGTTATTGACATTACCATCGGCATCAAATCGTGCTCCAGAATCATCAAAGGCATGGGAAATCTCATGACCAATCACCGCTCCAATGCCTCCATAATTAACCGCTTCATCGGCTGTGTAGTTGTAGAATGGCGGTTGTAATATGGCCGCTGGAAATACAATCTCATTGTTTAATGGATTAAAGTAAGCATTTACCATTTGTGGTGGCATACCCCATTTACTTTTATCTACAGGCTCATTAATATCACTCAGGTTTTTCTTTTGTGCCCAAGCTCCTACAGCTAACATGTTATCAGCATAAGAATTACCTTCCTTAACTTGTAACTCCGAATAGTCTTCCCACTCATCCGGATAGGCAATCTTCACCGTAAACTTATCTAATTTCTCTATGGCCTTTTCCTTTGTCGTTTCGCTCATCCAATCCAAATTGGTAATACGCGCTTGGAAAGCCTTAATCACATTCCCAATCATTTTTTCAGCCTTATCCTTAGCCTCTGGTGGAAATTTTGCTTGTACATAGAGTTGACCTACGGCTTCACCAACACTACCATCTACGGTACCAAGGGCGCGCTCGTTAGCAGGACGCATTTTTTTAGCCCCATTCAATGTTTTTCCGTAAAAATCCCAATTGGCCTTTTCTAATTCTGTGGTTAAGAAGCCCGCGGCATTATTTAAAGTACTCCACTCCATTAGGGTTTTAATATCCGCAATCGGTGTCGACGTTAAGAAGGCATCCAAGGCTTTCATATACTTTGGCTGCATGACCAATAGCGTATCTACCTTCTTTTCAATACCCATATCATCCATAAACTTTTGCCAATTAACAGATGGCGCCATGGTTTGTAAATCCGCTACAGATGTTGGATTGTTAAAATTTCTTATATCCCTGCTCGCCACCTTGTCTAGACGTGGTTCCGCCAATTGTGTTTCCATTGCCAAGATTTTTTCTGCAGCCGTACGGGCGTCAGCTTCTGAATAATTAATATACTGAAGCATGCGCGCTACATGGTCTACATATTGGCCTCTGATTTCTTTGGTCTTGTCATCTTGGTCTAAATAATAATCGCGCTGTAATCCTAATCCACCTGGAAACACCCAAGCGGTATTCATACTACTATCATTAAGATCTGGATTAGCTCCAATACCTGCAAATGGTGCAGACACACCAAGTGTCGATGCAAAAATCGTTTGCATATCGCCTAGGTTTTGGATACTGCCTATTTTATCTAGTAAAGGTTGCAAAGGCTTAATGCCTGCTTCATTACGGGCTAGGGTATCTAACTCGGACTCGAAAATTAATAGGGCTTTCTGCTGATCTGACCCCTCTTTATAAGTTCCTAATTCCTTCGAGGTATTTAGTATGTTCAAAACATCTTGACGGGTCGATTTGCGGAGTACACCAAAGCCGCCCCAACGGGTTTCATCATCTGGAATGGTATTGGTCTCTAACCATTTCCCATTAACGTATTTGTAAAAATCTTCTTTTGGACTCACGCTTTTGTCCATGTTTTCCAATATAATACCTGGAATTTTTTCTCCTGCAAGAGCAGTGTCTTTTTTGGCGTCGTCTTTACATCCTACAATAGCAAAGAGCACCAAACCTGATAGCGCAAGGACGCGCCTAAGATTGGTTTTCATCATATGATTTTTAGTTAATTAGATTTGTTCTCGTTATTAATAAGACCGATTAGTCGTAGCAATTGTTACAACTTAACAAAACTTTAAGACATCATTGGTTTAATATTCTGACTCAATCTGGCTGTAAATATCCTTCTCCAATTTTTTGTTGATTTGATAATTGAGGTTGGAAAAAGCGATTAATACCTCCTCAACACTTTGTAGTTTAAGACTGTAATCGATATTATCTAAGGTCAGGTTTTCATTTAATCGCAGAAGTGTCGTTTCAATAATGGTCGTTCTGGATATAATGGGATTGGTCTGCAGCGTATCTGGAATTTCGAGCTTTAAAGTATCTATAAACCCTTTCAGAAGGGCCTTATCCCCATTAAAAAATGATAGATCTGCTTTTTTTAAATAGCTGACCTGAATTGCCAACTCTTGGTATTTATCCCAGTTGACAACCACCTGTTCTCCATTAGAGCTCAGTACGTAATCCGTAAATTTAAAATCCTCGATGGCCTTAGCTGTAATCGCCTTTTTTTGGTCCGTAGCTGAAGTATCATCATTTATGGTTGATGGCTTATTATCTTCTCCGCAACTTACCAATAGAAGCAATGATAGATTTAAAAGGATACATGCAATTTTCATTTACGCTTCAATTTGATTGTAAATATAGGTAAACTATAATTTTGGGCACTTAGTATATGGCAAAAATAAAGATTGTCAAATTTTTAATAATAATGCCGTTTTTTTGAAAATTTTAATTTTTACACGGCCAAATTCTTGTTATTTTTGATGATGCTATAATTAAACGATATGCCTTCTAAACTATTGATTATTGGCGCCTGTGGACAAATTGGCTCCGAACTAACCACGAAACTCAGGGAGATTCATGGTGTAGACAATGTGATTGCTAGTGATATCAACACCAGAAAATTAGATTTGGTCAATTCTGGTCCTTTTGAAATTATTGACGCCAAAAATTTTAATGCGATTAAAGATTGTTGTAAGCACCACAATATAGACACCATTTATTTAATGGCAGCTTTGTTGAGTGCCACTGGTGAAAAGTACCCTATGGAAGCCTGGGATCTCAACATGAATTCGTTGTTTCATGTACTTAATTTGGCTAAGGGTGGTACGATTAAAAAGGTGTATTGGCCAAGTAGTATTGCGGTTTTCGGACCAACAACGCCTAGGGAATACACGCCTCAACATACCGTTTGCGAGCCTACAACGGTCTATGGCATTACTAAACAAGTTGGGGAACGCTGGTGCGAATACTATCATAAAAAATATGGTGTGGATGTAAGAAGTATTCGTTATCCGGGTATCATAAGCCATAAAACCATGCCTGGAGGTGGCACGACGGATTATGCCGTAGACATCTATCACGAAGCGCTTAAGCACGGCACCTATGAATGCTTTCTTTCAAAAGACACCATGTTACCTATGATGTTTATGGACGACGCTATTAAAGCGACCATCGATTTAATGCAGGCTCCGAGTGAGGCTATAACTATTAGATCCGCCTATAATTTAGCGGCTATTTCGTTTACACCTCAACAGATTTACGAAAGCATAAAAAGACATTTACCAGATTTTAGTATTACTTACCAACCCGATTTTAGACAAGCTATTGCGGACAGTTGGCCATCCTCTATCGACGATTCAGTAGCGCGAAAGGATTGGCATTGGCAACACCATTATTCACTAGATGGTATGACAGAAGTTATGCTAAATGAATTAAAGAAGATATACCCACAATAGGCTTACAAACCTCTTAAACAGATACTAGGTATTTAATTTGAACTTATCTCCATTTCGGACGAAGGTGCCTGAATGATAATATCTTCTTCAACTGTATATCCATGTGTAAAAAGCAATAGTAACATTGCCGCAATAGATATATAAATGAGTCCCGCAGTCCATTGCTTCTTTCCAATGGCAAACATTTTACCCTTGTCTTCTGCAATTAATAGCTTATACCCTTTTTTGGGTATGGTCACAATAGTCAACTCATCTTCAAGACAGTTGTTTTTTATTAAGTTTCTGAGCTTATAGATGTTTTTTCTTAAAGCCGTTTGTCCAACAAAAACATTAGCCTCCCAAACGGACGCAATAAAATCTTCTTTAGAGACCAAGGTATTTTTGTTATGAACCAGTTTTAATAAAATGGCTGTAAGCTGTGGCTCTAAATGACAAGTCACAACATTTCCCTTCTTATAGATGATGAGAATGTTTTCATCTTCTAACAGTGTCACCGACTTCGATATTAGTATTTGCGATTTCATAAAAAAGACATTAAAAGGACATTCATTTCAACTAAAAGTAGGCATCCAAAACTAACTTTAAAAATTATTAACAAAATTATATCAACTCATGAAGTATTCATCAATCATCTATCTCATCACTTTTTTAGTTTGTTTATTCAGCTGCGGTCAGAACCCAAACAATGATACATCTTTAGCTGAGAACACAACTAAAACCTATACAACGAAAAACCTGAATCAACTAGAGTCCTTAATTGATGGGCTCGAAAAAGAAGGTATGTATGGTGGGTTTCTTCTTATGGAGAAGGACAGCATTTTATTTCAAAAAAGCATCGGGTATTCAAATAAAGAAAAAGCTATTAAAAGTAATCCCAATACGATTTATCTGTATGGCTCCATCGTTAAAGATTATACCATGGCACTTATTTTTTTGTTGGAATCTGAAGGTAAGCTCAACACCAATGACAAAATCTCCAAGTACTTTAAAAATGTTCCCGAAGACAAAAAAGATATCACTATTGGACAAGTGATTAATCACACATCTGGTATCGTAGAATATCAAGATTTGGTGAATGATGATGTCAAAAAGAAATATCGAGACTTAGGATACCCTAATGATTTATTCCCAATGACCAGGGCAGAAAACTTAGATGCTATTTTTAGTGCAGAGCTTAGATTTAAGCCGGGAACCAGTGATGGTTATTCAAATGCAGGATATACACTGTTGGCTATTTTAGCAGAGAATGTTACTAAAAAATCATTTGAGGACCTTATTCATGAGTATATTTTAAAGCCTGCTAAAACCAAGACAGCGGATTTTTACGATAGCCCATTGTGGAAAAAGGAGAATGTAGCTGTTGGCTATAGTAAATATACTTACGGTGAGGAAAATAGTCCGGTATACTGGCCAAGAAATCCTGGCGCTATTAAGGGCAATGGCGGACTCGCAGGAACACTTATGGACATCTACTTAGGAGCCAAGTACATGTATACGCTTGAAAAAACGAATCCGACCTTCAGAAAACTCGCTAAAACCTATAAGTACATCCCTGAAATCCCTATGAATTATCACGGCTCAGCAGGTGGAGGCATGTTGGGTTTTGTCGCTTTTAACTTTGCCATAAAAGATAAAGAGCAATATCTCATTTATGCCTCAAATAACAATACCACTGGGGAGGATGAAAATATGCTACGACAGGTCACTAAGCTGGGCTTTGGCTTTGATATTGCTTCTTTAATTCCTGGAGAATTTGCCGATGACACTAAGGGAGAGGAAGAGGTAAACACAACTGGCAAAGGAGACAAAAATAAATGGGGTTTACCGAACAAACTCAAATACGATAGGCTAGGTGCGCTTATAGACGTATTGTCCAACAAAAAGAGGTTAACTGACTTCAGAACCCAAGACTGTTCGGATAAGTTTTCAAAAAAAGTGTCAAAACTATATAAAACATGGCCAAAATCTAAACACTTACAATACCATCAGGTCACCTCTTATGGCACTGAGATGGAACTCGTTCTAAAAGACACAATAACTCAGAAACAGTATACCTTTGATATAAAACTCGAAAAAGATATCCATGCAAAATTCAAACAAATAAAGTTTAAGAATTGAGTTTAGTCATGATTTAGATATGTCATCACTGACAGTTAGCCATTCGCTGTAGACGATTCAGTAGTGCCTAGGATTGGTAATGGTAACACCGTGATCCATTGGGCGCTATGTCTGAGGTGATGCTTATGAAGCTTAAAAAAAACATAAGACCATTTAGGGCATTATATAAATTAATACTACAACCGACATTGGTACTTAGTGTCACTTCTTAAGCCTACATAAACATAGCCATTTAAAGATTTAAGTATGGCTTTTCATTGGCATACAACCCTTTATCAATTATAGACTTCCATTTTTGCGGAATATTATAATTCCATGCTACTACAGCCATTAAATATGCTTCGGCTTTCCATCTTATGCCCAAGTCCTTGACATGGTTTTCTATAGCCGCTATGTTTTTACTTTTCACATAATCTATCAATTTTTCCATAAAACCATTTTCAAAATCAAAAGGCTTAAAAAATTCTAAATACTCAGAATAGGATTCATTCTTTTTAATGTTTAACCCAATGGTACACCATACTGAATTTAGGTTTATACCGTCCATGGCATCAAATTGTTGGAGTCTATCTTTCACTTTATCTGCACTATCCTCTGACGCTGCCAAAAGCCTTAGAAAATAAGCCTCAGATTCTGGAAATTGTTTTGACAGTTCAAAGGCCTCTTCAAGTTTACCTTCATTAATTAAGTAAAAAACATAATTTTGATTTAATTCACCACCATCTATATTTCCTGTTTCCAAAGCTTGATAATATGCGATATCTTCATTCATTAATGGAAATTCATAATCACTTCCCATAGCGTTTACAATTCGGTTGACTCGTAACATATCCGCGCCTACGATATTAGCCAAACCTTTGTTTTTTTCTATGACAACTTTAAAAGCATCCATAGCTTTGTTCCATTTTTCGTTTTCTGCATAAACCCCTGATGATGCATAGGCCAGCCAGTCATGATCGGGCCACCTCTCATAACCTTTTATAAACGCTGTATTTTTAGCTTTTTCATCTTCTATACATCTTGTGGCTAAATAATAATAATTTGCATTATCTGGATTGTTTTCGGACAAATGGGTGTGCTTTTCACATATACTAACTTTTGAAATAGAATCCGCCAAATCCTGACTAGCTCTCATGCTTTCTAATTCATCTGGGTAGATTTCCAAACGTTTCGAAACGATGTCTAAACCATTTTCAACCTGATTTAAATGGTGCAACCAAGAGGTAATATCTTCTGAATAAGGAGGATCCCATAGGCTATGAGCTATAATCATATTATTCTGCTCCTTGGGATCTTCAACAATAGATAGTAAATTACTTGGCATATCATTATAAACCTGTACAACATCTCTTTTTGCACCACTACTAGATGATGAGGTGGATATTGAACTTGGCGGTTCTTCTAATACATGATCGCCTTTGGCCGGAAACCAACGTTTTGCGCCCAGAAAGTCTGTTGAGTAGTCTCCCTCATAACCATAATAAACAGGATAAGACACAAAAGTTGCTGCTGCGCCTACATTATAGATATAAGACGAATGTTCATCCGCACTAACATCTATATTTTCTATTATGTGACCATCTCTAGTTTTTGTAACAATTGTATAATCTTTGCCATAGCTAAGTTTAAGGTCTACATTTGATTTTGGTGGTACAATGTAGGTTGCATTATCCACAGAAACATCTACATAGGTGTTTAAACCATTGTATAGATATACTGGTAATTTTTGCGAATAGGACCCATAATAGAGAGAAGCAAATAGAATTCCTCCTGCAACAGCAAATTTCATCACCGAAGGAACGATTCCGTCACCAATAAAAAACCGATCCCAAAATCCTAATTTACGTTGTATTTTACGTTCCGTACCAGGCGTTCTTTTATCATATTCTAAAACCGTGACTATTTTCTCTGGGCTACCCGTTAGACTTCCAGAGTTTAGATAGGCGGTCTTAATTTTATCTTCGGTTTCTAAAAGCAACTCTAAAGCTTCATTTCTTAAGTTTTGCAGAGATTCTATTGCCGAATTTGCCCAACTTGCAACCACCTGAGTCCAGTCATTTATATTCTCTTTTGAAGGAGGTGGCAGTTTGAATTCTTCAAAAGAGGATTTATAGGACTCAATTTTCATGTTCTTGAGAAGTTCAGAACTCAATTGTATACTGTCTGGGTGTTTGTAAATTCGTCTTAAAACATTATGATAATCATTGCACACATTCATAATTTCTACAAGCTCAGATGATGATACTTTTCCATCGGCAAGCGCTATGCTTAAGGTATTGTTATATTTTCTGGCGACGTCGTTTATATTGGTTATAGAATGCTCTGCATAATGTGTTAATGCTGTTAACTTTTTTAAATAATATACCCATTCGGCATTTAGCTTTTCGGCTGCTTTAACATGAACTAATCTGCAACGTTTGTCATGCGCTTTTAATTTGGTTCTTAATTCTTTTTCTTCTTTTTCGATAGATGCAATAACTTCGTCAATATCACGTCTTTTTATCTGATTTCCACGATGCCAAATCACTCGTTTTTCGAGAGTTACTGATTCATTTTTACTAATTGTTAATGCTTCTCGCTCTTCTAATAGTTCATTTAAGAGATTTACATCTTCGTTTAACGTTTTTGGATATAATGTTTCAAATGATTGTTCTGTTATTACAAAGTCCTCATCAGCTTCAAATATCTCTTCAACCGTATCAAAATTTAAAAAAGGAAACCTGTGTAGGAATGCTGAATGGTATTTTGAATCTAAAAATAACCAATTAAAATGCCTTTTATCCTGCTGCGCAATAGCTATGTCAATTTCTAAGTCAGTGGTCTTAGTCTTAGCTGTTTTTATCAGCATATCAGTCATTTCTTCTCTATACTTTTTTGAATCAGAGAATAAATCCCATGATGATCGATTATCAATTGGTTCTGATATATAGATCCTTTTCGCGTTATTTTCTCTATCAATATCTGCTGGATGTGTAGACCACATTTGTGGTGGATTATACTTTCTCGATGTGAAAATTCTGTGGTTCTCAGGATTGGTTTCTGGTACGCTTGGCGACTTTCCATACGTCGGTTTGTCCAGCACTTTAGCCATTTTCTCAACATAGTTAGACTGAAGTGCAAACATATCATCCACCGCCCTTTTATCTCTAAGCTGAAGATTCATTTCATCCAAAGCATTCTGATAGGCTTCATCTGCGATTTGCAGTTTATATAATGCGTGAATGAGGGCGTCACTTCCTGTGAGTGAAACAGCAACAAGGTCTGCTTGAAATTCCATTTCTCGAGACAGCGCTCTTTCTGCTACCACAACTATACTAAAAAATATTTCTATTATGGAACGAATAGACCAAACCAAGATTGATAAAATCCAACCTACCCAAGCTATCCTCAAATCAAATCCTGATAAACCCGATAAAAAGGAATCAAAAATGTCTCGCTTATTTACAATTTTATGAGCAATTTGCTGTGCGATATAGACATACCTCCCTAAAAGCATTGAACGCTGCGCAAAATGACCAAACTCGTGGGCAAGAACCGCTTTAAATTCGCCTAAATTGAGAATGTTGACTAGGCCTAATCCTATTTCTAGATTTTTTTTAGATGGAAATATGAGGTTAATAAGCGATAGATCATAAGAAACACTGGCATTAACCCTGTTCGATAGAAATACTTTATGTGGTCTTGGAGCTCCAGCTTCATCAGATAGATTGTACAAAAAATCAAATAGTAAAGGCTCTTCTTCTTTAGTTATATATCTAATCGTAGGGTCTTTTTCTCTTTTATTAAAAAGTATTAAGGATTTAGCCATGAACAATGACAAGAACCCAAAGCCTATTGCCAAAACGTATTTTAAAAAGTGGCCACCAAATTCATTGGCATCAACGAAGATATGATAGGCCAACCTCCCAAACCAAATCATTAGGACCAAATACATGACAATAAAAAACAATAATCCAAAGATAGATAACCATACGTGTTTTGTAAATGACCGTGTAGGCTTAGTGAAATTTTCCGGAATTTTTGCAGAAATCGGCGTGTAAAAACTTGTCATTGGGTGATGATTATAATTAGTTTTCGAAAAATAGAAATAAAATACACAGCTACGACAATCCAAACTACTTTTTCTTGTTTGCAAGGTATTTTCGATAAAGTACTTTTTATCTCAACGGATGCTAAAAATCGATGTTTTGATATTAAACCAAAGCATTTTTAATAGTCCAATTGAAAATTAGAACCGACTAATAATACATGATATACCGCTTCGAGATTTCAAAATTATTGGTGTATCGCGATGGCAACCCCTCTTATCTCGGTGCTTTTTCTCTTCGTCATTATTGCAAAGAGTCTTTAAGGTTATATAATTCTGCTGTTCAGATGGTTACCCTCAAACCATCAACTCATCTTCTCAGTCACTTAAGCCATCTAAATTGCGAGGGGATCATCTTCTAAAAACTACTACAGATTAAAACTTAAAAGGTTTAAATTTCACAAAATACTCTGTATATTGCTTTAAAGTTGCTGAAACGACCCCCAACCTATTTATTTTATGAATTCTGCTTATGTCAAAATCATATATTCTACTATTTGTTTTGGGAAGCTTCATTTTTAGTTGCTCAAAAAGCAATTCACAAAAAGACCATCATCGCACCGTAGAAAAGCTTATTGAGTTACAGCAAAAAGCCATTGATTCTAATCTTTACGTTATTGCTTTTGATTCTGATAAAATCATACAGTCTTTGAACGCAGTTCCTGACACCTTAAGAATCAAAAACGATTATTTGATAGGCTTGTACTACAAAAACAATAAAACTCTAGACTCAGCCTCTCATTATTTTCAAAAAGCCATAGCCTTAATTGATAGTACGACTATTTTAGAAAACAGTTTCAAGTATTTTAGGAATGCTTGGGAAGCAGATTTACAGCTAGAGCGGTATTCTAACGCCAAAAGTGCAGCTGATAAGTATATTAACATACAAAATGCCCATAAGACTCAGATTTATCTAGAATATGCCTATTTTTTTATTGGTCAGATGTACAGTATTCTAGGAAACGATACTAAAGAATCGTTGTATTACGAAAAAGCTCTAAAAGAGGCAAAGCTCTCAAACAATGAGAACATGGAAGGCACAATTACATTGTCCATAGCAAAGAAAATACACCCAAAAGATCCTCAACAGGCCTATACCATTATAAATAATCTCATACACGATAAAAACAGTAATGAAACCAATAGAAACATTTACCATACTTATGGCGTGCTTAAGTTTTTCGATGGTGACTTTTACGAGGCCATAGATCTCTATAAAAAAGAGTTATCCTATATTAAAAAGCGAGAAGGTCTTAGGTATTACGATTACGATATGAATTACAGCTACGCTAATATTGCCGAAGCTTACATCGAGCTTAAGGATATAAAAAACGCAGAGGTATTTTTAGACTCTGCCCAGATTTATCTTAATTCTAGCTCAGATTCCAATCAATTTGCTTTTACAGGTAAACTCAATATGAGATTAGATTACCTCAAGAATAATGACTTAGACAAAGCTATTGTATTATTTGATAAAATGATGGATATACAATACAATGCTCATGAAACTAAGATAAATGAAGAGTTGATGGCCCTTCAGGCTTCTTATGCAAAGCAACGGCTATATGCCAAGCAGCGGCAAGAGACTGAACTTAAAAACCTAAAACTTCAAACCAGAAATGTGATCTTGCTAATTGTCGCTAGCTCTATTTTAATCATCGCCTATTTGTTATATTACAGAAGAAGTGTAAAATATGAACGGCAACAGCTCTATATGCAACAGCGCTTATTGAGTTCCCAAATGAATCCGCACTTTACCTTTAATATTTTGAGTATTATTCAAGATCATATTAAACGAAATAAACAAGAGGTGACGACATATCTCATCAAGTTCTCGCGTTTATTACGATTAATTTTGGAGAACTCTATGCAGAATTATGTCATACTGCAAAAGGAAATAGAGTTGCTGAAGAAATACCTAGATTTACAACTGCTCCGTTTTCCTGAAAAGTTTAGCTATCGAATCGATTTTTTTCAATTGAAAGAAGATGATGAGATATACATCCCACCGATGCTCATACAACCCTTTGTAGAAAACAGCATAGAGCATGGGTTTTTAGGGATAGATTATAAGGGTAAAATCAATATCCAATTTACATTGGAAGACAAATTACTATGGTGTTCCATTACAGATAATGGTGCAGGTCTAAAACAGTCCATAGATGATTTAAACCCATCCCACTCCATAAGATTGATTTCGAATTTCCTTTATAAAACAACGAAATCAAAACTAAAAATAACCAATACAAAAACAGCTCTAAATGCCACTAAAGGTGTTGAAGTGAAGTTTATAGTGCCATATAAATCTACTCAAAATGATTAAAGCAATTATTGTAGAAGACGAGATATATTTACGGGATTGCATAAGAGCATATATTACAGATCAATTTGCAAATGATGTGATGATTGTGGGAGAAGCAGAAAGTGTTAAAAAGAGTCTAGACCTCATCCATAGAATAAAACCCGATTTGATCTTTTTAGATATTCATCTATCTGACGGAACGGGTTTTGATATTTTGACACGGACAACACATAAGGCGTTTGATGTTATTTTTATTACAGGTTTCGACCATCATGCCATTAAAGCCATTAAAGTCGGTGCCTTAGATTATATCCTTAAACCTATAGATGACGAGGAATTAAGCCATGCTGTATCAAAAGCCATTATGCGGCATAAAGATTTGGGCAATATTGAGAAATTAATAGAGGTTTCTAACGATTATTTTAATGGAGCTTTAAAAAAGCGTGTTATTCTAAAGACTGCTGATTTTGTACATGCCGTCTATGAAGAAGATATTATTTATTGTAAATCTGCAGGAAATTATACAACAATTCACACGACAACGGAGGAAAGAATTATGGTTTCAAAATCCATTAAAAAAATTCAAGAGATTTTAACGGAAATAGAATTTATAAGATGCCATCAGTCTTACGTAGTCAATAGAAGGCATGTTTTAAAATATCATAAAAAAGGCATGTTAATTATGTCTTCAGATATTAAGATTCCTGTATCGGCGCGACGGAAAGATACCGCTATACGTCAAATATTTAAATCTTAATGCATAAATGAATAAATGATTGACAGTTGTAAAAAAAAGAACCACGGTTGTGAAAACACTATTGTATCACTGTAAAAAAAACAAGTACTTCTTTTAAAAAATTTAAATATTATGAAGAAAATTTATGTTTTATTAGTGGTATTCATAATCGGTTGGTCGTGCACCAAAGAAAGCACTACAGAAGATCATGAACAGGTTAAAGGTAATGACTCTGTCAAATTAACTGTGAGCCAAAAGCAAGCTACCATGACATCAGGGCAATCCCTCGAAAACAGTATGGAATGGGCTGCTTTTTTAACGGCCCAAGCCATAACTACAAATCAGGACGCTCAGGAGCAATTTATCGAAGTCCTTAATGCCAGTACTGGTGTTGGTACACTTAACAGTAGAATTACTTTTGAAGATTTATTGGGGGCTGACATCAGTGATACTCGTTTTAAGGAGGTTTTTCAGGAACGCTTTGAACATTATAGCAGTTCTCTAGTTTGTACACCTCGACCTGGTGGTATGGGACATCCCGAACCGCCCATAGGAGACAACTCGTGTACAACCCCATTTTGTAATTATTTAAGACTACTTTTAGATGAAAACTGTTTAGAGATTATATTTCCCAATGGTTTCGAATCAAACGATGTCCAAATTACCAATGTGGCCTCTACGGCACATCCAATGACTTCAGATGTATTCAACGATGCGTATTCTCATGTCACCAATAGTTGTATTACTATGCGAAGCAGAATTACCGGTAGAAATGTGGGCGATTATAACAACTTAATATTGGTGAGGCCCTATTCAAGTCTTATAGATAACTGTGACTATGAATCTTATTCTATAGACTTTACTTTATTTTTGCAATAGTCTATCCTGGCACTAGGATTCGGATACTTTATTTAAACCTATTCAACTATTAAGGTTGAGTAGGTTTTTTTATTCTAAATACACATTTTAAAAATAAGAATCTACATATGAATTAAAGTATGACGTATATGAATTGACTATTGCAAAAGCTCAAGTTATGAGGCATATTGTTATAGCAAACAACACATTGGTAAGCTAAACACTATGCGAGAACAACTTTTTAATATGCTTAGAAAACTTTTATCCAAGACGGGAATTATCGTCAATGATGCGGAGCTAAAATTACAGTTACTCAGTCATCCTTCGTATCCAAGCTTACATGCACTTACTGGCGTGTTGGAACATTTTCAAATACCCAGTTTAGCCCTACGTCTTCCTATTGAAAAAGAAACGTTGCCCCAACTTCCTAAATGTTTTATTGCTCAAATAACAATAGCCGGTAACGACCATTTAGTTTTAGTCGAAAAGAAAAAAGAGGTCTTTAAAATAACTGGTGGAGATACTGGAAGAAGCACCTTATCTACAGAAGCGTTTTTAAACCAGTGGACAGGTATTGTTTTAGTCATTGAAAAAGATGAACGTGTAGAACACGAAGAAAGCAACCGTGTGATTACTATTGCAAAGGGGCTTGCAGCAATATCTAGCCTTCTATTACTTGCTTACATTAGTTATGATTACCAAAATACTTTTGCCTTCTATCATTTCTTGCTTAGTAGTTTAGGATTAGTCCTTAGCATCTCTATAGTTCATCATGCATCTGGTATGCATTCCTCTGCAACAAATAGCTTTTGTAATCTTTCAGAAAAAACAAGCTGTGACGCCGTATTAAATTCTAAAGGCGCAACGCTTTTTGGGTTTTTAAAATTGAGTGATGTGAGTATTGTAACATTCTGTTGCTTCTGTTTATGTTGGGTTATTCTTTTCGCTAACAAAATGGACGATTTTGTTATCATGCCAATAGTATCGCTATTGGCATTTCCTTTTGTCATATACTCTGTTTATTATCAATACAAGGTGATAAAAAAATGGTGCCCATTATGTTTGGGTATCACCAGTATTCTAACTGCACAATTCTTATTGGCACTAATTAGTTATCATGTTTCAGATCTTCTTGTATTTAAAGCGGAAAACCTCAGCGTTTTTGTACTGAGTCTTCTTATAACATCAGTACTATGGAACTTGTTTAGGCCTATACTAAAGAAGAACATTAACTTAGAAAAGCTGGAAGTTGAACATTATAAGTTTAAACGCAACTACGCTTTGTTTAAAGCATCGTACGACGACAGTCAAGCATTAACAACAACGACTTCTATAAAAAATGAAATTGTTTTAGGCCCTAAACAAGCACCTATAAAGCTTACTTTGGTGACAAGTCCATTATGTTATTACTGTAAAAAGGCGCATCAGGATATTGAACACCTGCTCAAGGCACCACATCATAAAATTAATGTCACCATACGCTTTCATGTTGATGTTGATCAGCAAAACACTCAACTCTATAAAATAACCTCGGAGTTACTAAGAATATATCAGGATGAAGGCGAAATAGCCTGTCTAAAGGCACTACATGAGGTATACAAAGACGATGCCGATTTAACGAAATGGTTAGCAGATCATAATAGCGAAGGCATTAAATCCTACGATACCATTTTAAGAACACAGGCACAATGGTGCAAAGCCAACAACATACATTTTACCCCTGCGCTATACCTCAACGATAGAGCATTTTCAAAGGCATACGAGCGAACGGACCTATTGCACTTTATCGAGGACATTGAAGAAGACATTCTCGCGCAGTCTAAAATATCCCTAGAGCTGTCCAAAACATAGACACAAACCGTGAGTGTCTTTAAGTGTTCGCGGTAAATATAAATTTAAAGTATTGATTATGAAAAATCTAAAAAATTTAGGAAGCATTTTAACAAAAGCTGAACAACAATCCATTTTAGGTGGTAACCCTGCTTGTCGATGGGGGCCTTGTGATAGTGGTTCTAATGGTCGTAAATGCTGCATCGGCAGCACTATTGGAAAATGTAGTAATGGCGTCTGTGATCCGCTTTGAGGCATATTTAAGTTATTGCTGAGGTAACACTAGAGACCGTTTCAAAAGTTTAAACCGTCTTTTACAGCCATTACACATAAACCTTAAAACAAATGCTCAAAAGCATTTCTGTCAAGAGGTAGACACAAACCGTGAGTGTCTATAAGTGTTCACGGGACACATAAATTTAAATGATGATTAATTATGAAAGATTTATTGAATGTAAAAGGTGCTCAAAAATTGAGTAACGAAGATCAAAAAGCCATTGTTGGTGGTGATTCAATATCTGTTGATGCGGGTTGTGCAATTACTGGGGGACCCTCTCCTTTTGGTGACGGAACTACTCCTTGTTGTCCTGGAGGGGGAAGGCAAATTACGATGTCAAACGGCATGTTAGCGGCATGTTCCAGATCTCATTCAGGTTGGTTTTGGTACTGGTAATTTAAGATTGGGGTCGATTTAATTAGACCCCATTTAAAAAATAGACACTAATTATTTATACTTACAACAATTGCTAACATACTATCAACCTAATAGCAAAAACCGTGTCTCACTTTTTTGCGCCTTGCATCCAAATACTTTGGCAAAACTGTTTCATCACCCAGACCTAAGGAACTCAGTAAGACCAACAAGAAAGAAGTTCATTACTGCCTTGAGTGGCCCCTAAAAAGATATCCAATACTATAACAACAATTAAAATTAGGGCTGTACTTCGTGCAGCCCTAATATAATTCCGCAGTCCCGATAGCTATCGGGATCGGGCGGGCTCACTTCGGCTACCTATTTGTCGTACAAGACTTTGGAAGGTGTAGCGATCAGCATGACACACATGGTAACTGATACGCAATACGACGTTTCTTGTCTTGCCATGTCTTGTGACCTTACCAGGACTCGAACCTGGATCTAAAGTTTAGGAAACTCTTGTTCTATCCCTTGAACTATAAGGCCGTATAATATGTATTAAAAACAAAAAGCCACTAGATTTAGTGGCTTTATTTGCTCCTCAGACTGGGCTCGAACCAGTGACCCTCTGATTAACAGTCAGATGCTCTAACCAACTGAGCTACTGAGGAAAGTATGTTTTCGCATTAGCGAGCGCAAATATAAATTATTTTTTAATCTCTACAATATGAAAACTCAATTTTTTGAGTCCTACTCCTAAAATTGTTTAGCGTGTTACGGCCTTAAAAATATCATTACCATTGGCGAATAATACCAAGGCAATAAGGATAAAGAAACCAATGATTTGTGCGCGCTCCAAAAACTTTTCGCTTGGCTTGCGACCAGAAACCATTTCGTACAATAAAAACATAACGTGGCCTCCATCCAAGGCAGGAATTGGTAAGAGGTTTAAAACCGCCAACATAATCGATAGGAAGGCTGTTAACTTCCAAAAGGCTTCCCAGCTCCAAAAATCAGGGAAAATATCATAAATCGCCTTAAAACCGCCGAGTCCTTTGTATGCACCTGTACTCGGATTAAATATAGCTTTTAACTGGGACCAATAATTGACCAATGTCGATTTGAATTTGGTAGCACCGGCCGCAAAGCTCTCACCAAATGCATATTCCCTTCTAGTCACTTCGTAATAACCAAGATCCGTGAAACGCTTGGCGTCAATAAGTCTAAAAATGCCCAACTTCCCTTGGTCAGTAACTTTAATATCTCTAGTTATAGTTTGATCATCTCGCAATATCTCAGCAGTAACGGTCTGTCCTTTGTAGTTTTGCAACTCCCCTTCAAAGAGATCAAAATACTCAAGTTTTTTGCCTGCTATACCCAAAATAACGTCATCAGGTTGTATATCTACTGAGGCATTAGCTGAAGAATCCGGTACGGATTCAACGATAAACGGATAGCGATAGCGAAATAAGTTCTTACTACCTTCATCAGACAATTGTCCTAAAAAGTTTTCAGGTAAATCGATAACCGTTTCCTGGCCATTTCTTTCTATAGTCATTTGCTCTGCACCAATGATGTACTGTCCAATTTCAGAATCCTTTTCTATCTTTTGATCATTAATGGCCAGTACCTTATCGCCTGTCTTAAACCCTGCATCCAAAAGCACAGGATTTTCTATCAAATACCCTCCTTTAAGACTATCGATCTTTATATCCGTGTCCCCATAAATAAAGGATACAAATACAAAAATCACATAGGCCAAAATAAAATTAACCGTTACACCACCAAGCATAATGATTAAGCGCTGCCAAGCCGGTTTAGAACGAAACTCCCAAGGTTGCGGTGGTTGTGCCATTTGCTCCTTATCCATACTTTCGTCAATCATTCCAGCAATCTTTACATAGCCGCCTAATGGCAACCAACCTATACCGTAGACCGTTTCACCTATTTTCTTTTTGAAAAGCGAATATTTGACATCAAAAAAGAGATAAAACTTCTCCACTTTGGTCTTAAATGCTTTGGCCGGTATAAAGTGTCCCAACTCGTGCAATACGATGAGGAGCGATAAACTCAATAAGAATTGGGATATCTTAATTACAAATTCCATGTAGTCATGTTCAAATTTCGATTGACAAAAGTAAGGTTTTCAAGGCATTTAGAAAACAAATGTATTTTTTATCGATTTATTTTTAACAATCATTTATGTATCAAAGGATTCCACCGACATATTTGTGTTAAAAAGATTCTAGAAGAAGGACTTGAATTGTACCTTTGCATTTCAAAATTTTAAGCTCATATCTATGTCCTTTCTTTCGTTTTTTAAGCGATATAAAAACTTTGGTATTTTTTTCTCCATACTGTGTCTCATCATCATAGCGCTTATATATAATATCCTAAATGTTAAAAAGCCTTTACCGATTTATCAACCTGCCATGGTGAGCGAAGCATTGGTAGATAGTACCATTCAACACCAAATGAAATACCACACCATTGCCGATTTTAGTTTAATCAATCAAAATGGGGAAACGGTTACCCAAGAGACCTATAAGGATAAAATATATGTGGCTGATTTTTTCTTTACAACCTGCCAAACCATTTGTCCGATTATGACGGACCATATGTACCAAATTCAGAAGGAGATTATTAGTGATGATGATGTTATGCTATTATCGCATTCTGTTACTCCTAAGATTGACAGTGTGGCCCAACTAAAAAAATATGCTACAGAAAAAGGGGTGATTGATCGTAAATGGAATTTGGTCACTGGAGATAAGAAGCATATTTATGAACTGGCCAGAAAGAGTTATTTAGCTGTAAAAACCGACGGTAATGGCGATGAATACGATATGATCCATACCGAAAATTTTATGCTCATCGATAAAAAACGCCAAATTAGAGGGTTTTATGACGGCACACTACCTGAGGATATCGAAAGACTTCTGAACGATATCGAAACCTTAAAAGACGAATCTTAAATTCTTTACAAAGCGTTTTAAGCAATTAATAATTTAGCGTATTTTTGCTTCTTTAAAATGAATCTAAATAAGGATAAGGTTGACATTAGCTGATTTAAAACGCGGACAACAAGGTATTATTACTGATGTATCCTCAATCCACATCCCACTAAAGTTGTTGGAGATGGGCTGCTTACCCGGTAATACGGTAGAATTGGTTCAGGTGGCGCCTTTTGCAGATCCTATGTACCTCAACATTAACGGATCGCATCTAGCCATTAGAAAAGAAACGGCCGTTCATATTTTAATCGAGTTTGCAGATGAGTAAGCAGATCAATGTTGCCTTAATCGGAAATCCAAATACCGGAAAGACTTCGGTTTTTAATGCCTTAACGGGGCTTAATCAGAAAGTAGGCAACTATCCAGGGATTACGGTCGATAAAAAAGAAGGCGTCTGTAAGCTCCCGCGAGGCCTTAAGGCGCATATCATTGACTTACCAGGCACCTATAGCCTTAATGCATCGTCATTAGATGAGAATGTGGTTATTGAATTGCTCCTCAATAAAAATGATAAGGATTTCCCTGATGTTGCTGTAGTCGTTACTGATGTTGAAAATCTAAAACGAAATCTTCTACTATTCACCCAAATTAAGGATTTAGAGATTCCAACAATTTTGGTGATCAACATGTCAGACCGCATGGCTTATAAAGGGATTTCATTGGATATTCCTTATTTAGAAACGCAGCTTAACACTAAAATTGCGTTAATCAGCACCAGAAAAAATACTGGAATTAGTGAACTAAAGGAGCTCATCACTAATTACAAAACGCTGTCTGCCACACCTTGCATGAATGCCACATCTATTGATAAGGACTATTTTGAAGGTCTTCAAAAAGCATTTCCCAATCAATTATTATACAAACTGTGGTTAGTGATTACCCAAGATGTCAACTTTGGTAAAATTGATAGACAAACGATTGAAGCAGTTTCAGATTTTAAAACCAAGTCAAAGGCAGATTTAAAACGCTTACAACAAAAAGAAACCATAAAGCGCTACCAATTTATAAATAACGTCTTAAAAAAAGGGCAAACTATTGACCTTGAGTCTGCTAAAGACCTAAGAATACGGCTCGATCGAATCTTAACCCATAAGGTTTGGGGCTATGTTATTTTTGGCTTGATCTTATTGTTGATTTTTCAGGCGATTTACGACTGGGCGCAAGTCCCAATGGATTTTATCGATAATACCTTTGTATCTATAAGTGAGTGGGCGCAACGCAGCTTACCAGCCGGAGCGTTTACAGACTTGATTGCAGAAGGCGTTATCCCTGGACTTGGAGGTATCGTTATTTTTATTCCACAGATCGCCTTTCTCTTTCTTTTCATATCTATTCTCGAAGAAAGTGGTTATATGAGTAGGGTCGTCTTTTTAATGGACCGAGTGATGCGTCGATTCGGTTTAAGCGGTAAAAGTGTTGTCCCTTTAATTTCTGGAACCGCCTGCGCGATTCCTGCTGTTATGGCAACGCGAAACATTGAAAGTTGGAAAGAGCGCTTAATTACTATTCTGGTTACGCCTTTTATGACATGCTCAGCACGGCTCCCTGTCTATTTAATCATCATCGCACTGGTCATTCCCGAAGGCCGATTTTTAGGGTTGAGCTATCAGGCCTTAACCTTAATGCTCCTTTATCTCATCGGTTTTGGTGCCGCAGTGGGATCGGCCTATTTGCTGAGTAAGATTTTAAAAATTAAAAGCAAGTCGTTCTTTGTTATAGAAATGCCTAATTACAAATTACCGCTTCTTAAAAATGTAGGTATAACTGTCTTAGAGAAAACTAAAACCTTTGTTTTTGAAGCGGGTAAAATCATTCTAGCTATTTCTATAGTGCTATGGTTTTTGGCTTCTTATGGCCCTGGAGAGCAATTCAATAATGCCCAAACTATAGTTCAACAAGCAAACCCAAATGCTTCCCAAGAGGTTTTAAACGATAAAATTGCTGAGCATCAACTTGAGCATTCGTATATAGGGATTATTGGGAAGACTATAGAACCTGCAATACGCCCTTTAGGTTACGATTGGAAAGTCGGTATAGGACTGGTGACCTCATTTGCCGCAAGAGAGGTTTTTGTTGGGACCTTAGCTACCATTTATAGTATTGGTAGTGCTAATGAGATTGACGATGAAGACGAGGCGATGTCTACCATAAAAAACAGAATGGCCAAAGAAGTGCATAGTGATGGTAGCAAAGTATTTACATTGCCCTCTGGTATATCGCTTTTGCTATTTTATGCCTTTGCTATGCAGTGCATGAGTACCTTAGCAATAGTAAAACGCGAGACTAACTCTTGGAAATGGCCTATCTATCAGCTTGTTATTATGAGTGGAATTGCGTATCTTATAGCTTTAATTGCTTTTCAAATCTTAAAATAGATGAACACGCTTATTCAAAATATATTGGTTTTTGTAGCCTTAGGCTCAGCACTGGTTTTTCTCTATAGAAAGTTCTTTTGGAAGCCTAAAAAAGCAACCCATTCTAAGGCATGCGGTAACGATGGTTGTGGATGTCATTAATTCTAATATTAATCGGGTATTTTTTCGACTATAAATCCTCTAAGACAACTTTTCTTAAAGATTTGATTTCAGGCTTATTGGTCATTTTTTTCCTTGTGCTTTCTGCTATTGGGTTTATGTCCACTTTCCATTTAACCATCATTCACGGCGTATTCTATTTGGGGATTGAAATCCTTCTATTATTTACATTAAAAGCAATTATTCAGAGTATTACTAATAGAAAAAACTAAAAATACGATAAGCACCAATCCCGATAGCTATCGGGATAGTGGCAATGACAGTTGTGGTGGTTCTTAACTTATGACTACGTTTTAATTTTTAACGAGCTGTATTGTTTCTATTTGGTCTTTAATTATAACCTTAGCAAAGTAAGTTCCCTCGGAATATTTTGAAATGTCTATTGCCAAGTGTTGCCTGTCCTTCCCATTAATAGTTTCAAGCGCTTGACCTAGGTTGTTATATAGAATTACTTCAGAGATTTGTTTCTGGCACTCTATGTGGAATACACTATCGGTAGGATTAGGGTAAGCCTTTGTTAGAGATGTGTTACGATCGTTTGCACTTAAGGTGTCATCTAAAATAAAAATATCCCAAAATCTATTGGTAGGAAACGTTAAGTCGCCCGAAGTTAATGTCTCGAGTTCCCAATGAATTTGCCAGTTCCCTGTTGAGGCATTATACTTCACAGAATTTGAATCTACAAAGAAATCTGTAGAAGGTTCCCTTCTGTGAGATACAAAAATTTTAGCCCCTGGATTATTGTCTAAAAGGGGATGTGTTAACACGGTCCATAGCGAAAAAATCTGAGCAGAAACGATGACGCGATCAGTATTTCCAAAATCACTGATATGCTCAAAATACGTCATTCCAACAGGGTTGCATATAAGATTAAATCTCGCATTTACCGGAAATAATTGACCTATTAAAGTCCATAAAATCCAGCTTCCTGGTGAAGCATAATTATAATATAGGTCGTAATCTAGGTCGTTTATAATGTTATCTGAATCCCTTACCGAGGAATACATACATCTCGCACTGAAATCATCGTTGATTTCTGGGTTGTCGATAATGCATGTATTTGTAAATGTAGGGTCTATTGAACCTGCATCACATTTTACGTCGAACGCAAAGTCTTCTCCCGGCCCAACAATAGCCAAATTATAACAGGCACCAGAAACAAGTTGCGAACCATCTTCATCCAAAATCACCCAACGGCCCAAAACACTATCGTAATCTAAAGAAATATTCCCTGGATTATTGACCTCATCGCCATTTTCTTCTAATCGGATTTTTTGAAGTACTACTGTCATATTGGGATTACCATTAAGAACAGAATCATCTATTACAGATACTGTACCAGATGGCAGTAATGAACTTTGGGTGACACAATGCTCGATGACCTCGACTTGTGACTGTCCATTATATTGAAATATTAAATAAAAAATTAATAATGTAATTTTTGTTTTCATGATCCTCTATATTTAAAAGTTATCTCTTAAAGATATCTTTAATAGAAGCTTAAAATTGAGAGAATTACTAGATGAGTAACATCTGCTTGTAAGTGCGTGAAATTTAATGGTAATTGCTACATCTTTAGCAAATCCTGCAAGCGATTTTTCTTTCTAGTCGCCACAGGAATTGTAGAGTCATCATCTAGAATAACAGCATCTGCCGACTTATGGAGGGCCTTAATTTTGTTTAAGTTGATGAGATATGAATGATGGCATCTAAAGAAATCCTCCTTACTTAATTGCTCTTCAAATGTTTTTAAAGATTTAGAAACCAATATTTTCTTTCTCCCTTCACAGAAAAAGTGTGTATAATTATTATCGGCCTGAGCGTAGTAAATATCCTTTAAATCGACCACATGAATTAAATCGTGATTCTTTAATACGATGCGCTTAGTCTCTCGTTGTGATTTAAGATTATGAAAAAACACTTCGAGCTGTTTATGATAATTCTGCTGCTTAATCACCTCTAGTGTTTTCTCAACTTCTTGTCTTAAATCCTTATTGGTATAAGGTTTTAGAAGGTAGCTTAATGCACTAAATTTAAAAGCCTCAACAGCATATTCACTATGCGATGTTGTAAAAATAATCTTGGCCTCATTAAGATGAGATGTACTCAATGCATCAAATACAACACCATCACCGAGCTCAATATCGGCTATAATTAAATCATAATTCGCGTTTTGCAATTTCGATTTAGCGTCGTTTAGACTAAACACCTGATCAATACTAGACACGTAATCTTTCAATATCATCTTATTCGCATTATTCTGCTTTTCATTATCTTCTATGATGATACATGTATATGACATAATCGCTTTACTTAATAGGCAGTGTAATTCTCACTTCAGTTCCATCCCCTTCATTAGAAATCGTTTCAATTTCGATATCATAATTATACAATTTCTTATAATTCCTAATACGCTGCTCAATAATATTAGTCCCCATGGATTGGTGCAATTGTTTTCCAAACTTAGAATCTGTTCTATCAAAGCCTTTACCATTATCCTTAATAAGAATATGTATGCTGTTTTGGCTTCCCATATAATGAACTTCTACTTTACCGTCAACAACACCTTTAACACCATGTAAAATAGCGTTTTCCACGAAAGGTTGTACAAGCATGGGAGGAATTTGGCTTATTTCGGTATCCAAATCTTTATCGACTATGGTCTCAAACTTAAAGCTTTTATCATGTACCAATTGCTGCAGATGTAAGAACTTAGAGATTAACGCAATATCATCTTCTACTGCTATAAAATCGCGATCGGATCCTTCTAGTATCAGTCGCATTAACTTACTGTATGCCACCAAATGATTGGAGGTTTCCTCTTTATTGCCTGAATTTAAATTGAGATTTATTTCATTTAAGGCATTAAACATAAAATGGGGATTGAGCTGGGTTTGCAATAATTTGAAATTGAGCTGAGAATAACTCAATTGTTGTTTAGCCCTATAATTTCTATACATTAGTAATCCTAAAAATAGTAGCAAGCTACTAACAGCTAGCCCGCCAAAAAGCGTCAAACGTTGGTTAGCAATTTGTTCTGCTCTGGCCTCATTTTCTAGATTGAGTGTTTTTATTTCTTGCTTCTGCTGTTCATCGTTGTATTTGGATGTAATTTCTGCGATGGACGTTTTTGTTTTGCTAAGATTTATGGAGTCTTTAAGAGCATCATATTGTTCCATAAAACTTAATGCCTTAGATGTATTGCTAGTATTAACATAGACCGTTTTCAAACCTTTGTATATACTCAGTTTTAAGCTATCATTAGGTTCTTTTGAAAGTGCTTCATCAAAATAATAAGACGCCTTTTTATAATTGGCTTTATGCAAGTGAGCCTTACCAATAAAATAGAGATTGTTGGCGATAAGCGAATTAAACTTTGTTTGTTTTCTAAGGGCTAATTCCTTCTCTCCAAACTCTAGTGCTTTGTCATAATTTTGCAATCTAAAATAATCATTCCTTATGTCTGAATAGGCTACAACTAATAGGCGAAGGTCATTTCTTTCCTTAGCTATTTTTGCGATATCTAGAGAAAATTCCAAAGATTTGTCATACGCACTGTGTCGTTTAAGATTCTTTATTTGCTTTTCATGCATTTCTAAAATCTTAGAATTTGTTGAGTATTCCATAGATTTATTAGCAAAAGACTCTGCAAGTTCTGTATTGCCAATTTTCCCGTAGACTAGTGCAAATGCCAAATAGGTAAGCGAAATATCCCTTTTATTCTGTGTCTTTTCAAAACACTTTAAGGCTTTTATGTAGTTTACTAAAGCACTATCTGGAATCCATTCTTGTTTATAAGCATGGCCGATATCCTTATAGGTTCTTCCTAGAATTTCATTACTTAATAGCTTCCGATTTTGAATATTGGGTTGTAACAAAGGAATGATTCCACCATACGCTCTCTTATACAGAAGATATTTTGATTGGTATAATAATATTTTCGCCTTTAATTCGACATCTGAGTAAGGGCCAACATTAATCTTTGCCTCATTAATATAAAAAAGTGCACTATCTAGGTTCGTTTTATAAAACTCATCTGCACGTTTTAATAAGCTTTCTATATGATCTCTTTTATCAGAATCCAAGATGTCATGCTCAGCATCTTGGGCAAACATAATCCCTGTAGATAGTGAGAGCATCAAAAAAAGGGTACGACCTAGCATGACATAGTTAATAGCCTTTTAAAGATACTAAAAAATAGTCGGGCATAGTACTTTCAGTATGGCCTCTAAAGATCTAGCCAAGTCCTACGTCCAAAGTCATCATAATAATAAAACCTCCAATAAAACCTAGGGTCGCTATATCCGTGTATTTATCGCGCTGTGTTTCGGGAATCACTTCTTCTACCACCACAAAGATCATAGCACCGGCTGCAAAGGCTAGGGCATAAGGTAAAATGGGCTGAAAAAAGGTAACGGCCAAGGCGCCTACAACTGCTGCAATAGGCTCAACAATTGCAGACATCTGACCATACCAAAAGCTTTTAAATTTACTCACGCCATGTCTCCTTAGCGGCATAGAAACTGCAAGTCCTTCTGGAAAATTCTGAATTCCTATTCCTAATGCCAGTGCTACAGCACCGCCAATTGTGGCTTCGGGCACACCTGCTGCAACACCTCCAAACAACACACCTACGGCCAACCCCTCTGGTATATTGTGCAAGGTGATCGCCAATACCAAAAGCGTCGTACGTCGCCACGGTGTTTTAACACCTTCTTTTTCGTCTTCCTTAAAATTAATGTGGAGATGTGGTAAGACCTTATCGAGTCCAAATATGAACAGGGCGCCTAGTGCAAACCCAACAACAGCCGGTACAACTTTTGCAAAACCTTCGCCATCACTCATTTCTATCCCTGGGGCCAGCAAACTCCAAAAACTGGCGGCTACCATAACACCTCCGGTAAAACCGAGCATGCCATCTAGTAAGGCACGATTCATACCTTTAAAAAAGAAAACTAAAAATGCACCTGCTGCCGTTAGGATCCAAGTAAATAAAGAGGCATATAATGCGCCTAACACAGGATCAATAGTTTCAAAGTAGTGTATAATGCTGTCCATAGAATTATAGTTTTTTTACATAAATATTGCTGGTAATCGGTTTAGACATCACCATAGTTTTGTCATGGATGATGAAGGTCATGGATTGATCAAAGTCTTCTTTGTCCACCACCTGTATTTCCGTACCGAGCCCGATTTGATGTTTATCCAAATACTTTAAAAAATTTGATGAAGAATCTATAACACCCACACAGGTGTAAGTCATACCAACCATAGCCTTAGAAAGTATTATCTTTTCCGTTCGTTGAATTTGTCCGTGCTTATCAGGAATGGGATCACCATGAGGATCGTGGGTCGGGAAGTCTAAAAATGCATCTAGTTCATTAATCAGTTTTTGGGATTTTATATGTTCTAACTGTTCGGCCACATCATGGACCTCATCCCAAGAAAAATTGAGTTTATCCACCAAAAACACTTCCCAAAGTCGATGCTTCCTAACAATATCAATCGCTGTTAATCGCCCTCTTTCTGTTAGATTGACTCCTTTATACTTGATATAAGTGATGAGATCTTTATCCGCTAGTTTTTTTAGCATATCCGTTACAGATGAGGCCTTGGCATCGACCTTCTTAGCAATAGCATTGGTACTTACACCTGCTTTTGAAGATTGGCTAATGTGATAAATGGCCTTTAAATAGTTTTCTTCTGTTAATGTGGTTAACATGCTAGAGTTGCTTTAAAATTGTGAGCATTTCCTTAGGCGGAATATATTGATAAAACCGCTTTTCTATATTAAAATCCTTATCCAAAATGACGGTCGCCGGTAACTCTAAGTCTCTATCTTTTCGTCCTGCAAGGAACTCTGGTATTTGATGAAAAGCCGTTCGCTTTTTCCCAGCATTGAGATTCACAAAGGTCTGGCCTCCAAAGTGAATACTATCCTTCGATTCTACATTGAAACTCACCGCATAATAATCCGCATTTAAGACTTCAATAATATCGGGTTTTGTATAAACGGCCTCTTCCATTTTTTTGCAGTAGACACACCAATCCGCATAAAAATGCACAATCACTTTTTTGGGTTTTTCTGTTAAAGCGGTTTCTAACTCCCCAAAAGACAACCAGTTTACTTTTTCTTTTGGTACAAAACCTAAAAAGAAAAATCCAATTAACGCTATGATTACTAATGATCTCATCAATGCATTTTTCCTATTTTAATTCCTAAAAAGAATGTTCTCGGCAGTGCTGGTCCATATACATAATCCGAATCTCTTGTGGGGCCCACTTCAAAATCATCCTGAAAACTATTAAACATGTTCTTTACCCCAGCATTTAAAGTTAACTTAAAATCTTTGGATACGTCAAAGTGTGCTTGGGCGTTAAGATTTAAATCGAAAAAGGCCTCGCTTTCATTTAAACTCAAAAATCCCGAGTCACTAATGACGCGTGGTACAATCATCTGCCCTGTGTAAGTTCCGGTTATTGAAACACTGTAGGTGTCATTTGGTGTCCAATTGGTATTTAAATAACCATAAACGTTCGGGTTTCGGGTAAATTCACTAATTAATATATCGCTTTCATTTGGGTTACTACCATCTGCTTCAAACAAAATTTGAGCTTCGTCATACGCTGTACGCTGCAAGGTACCCCCTAGCTGAAATAACCATTTTTTGGATGGCGAGACACCAAATTCAAAATTGGCGCCATACACGGTAGCGCCTTCCCCATTTCGTACTTCTTCTACAATAGACCCATTTGGCAATTGCGCTCCTGTACTGACCAAGGTAAATGGATCTTCGAGACTAGTGTAGAAGCCTTCAACTAAGAAATTGGTTTGTGTCCTACCAAAGGTTTTGGTATAATTAAACGATCCTGTAAAAGCATTAGAAAATTCAGCTTCCAAATCATTGGAAAGAATTACAAATTGCGGTTCGCCACCAACAGAGGAAATATGGAGGTCCTCATTAAAGGCCTGAGGCGCCCTAAATCCTCTGGCATAGCCTCCTCTAAGCTTTATATCTTCGGTCAGTTGATAAGACAATGTTAATCTAGGATTTAAAGTGGTTTGTGAAATATCCACATCTCTTGAAATATCACCAACAGTATAGATGCCGTCTACATTGATATGATCCACGCGAGATCCTATTAAAGCAGAAAATGCCTTACTAGGTTTCCATTCGTATTGGGCATATACACCTAAAGCATTAACATCCTGATCCACACGTCTATTGTAACCAATAATATTATCATCGGTACTGCTGATATTATACTCAACGCCCGAGGTGAGCACATCACGCTTAAACTGCTTTGTAAATTGGAAACCGCTCGCAACGGCTAAATCTGTAGTAATGCCATAAGCATTTAAAGCCGTTAAGCTATCCTGAGCTGTTCTCCCGCCGCCCAATCCGCCGTAGTAACTATCTCTATCCGTATATTGCACAGAGCTGTAAATGGAATAATAGTTGGTGTTCTTGGCATTGTTAAAATCATAACTTACACCTCCCATTATCGTATTATGCGTCAGTTCCTCTGTAATATCCGTAAGATGAGGAGGCAAATCCAAACGGTCTCCACCACGACGGTATTCGTTGAGTACGGTGGCATCCACTGTAACGCGGCTTCTGTCCGTGGGTTTGTAATACAGTTTCGTACCAAAGGTTGTATTCTTTAGTTCCACGATTTCCGTAAAACCATCGTCATTGGCATCCCACTCATCTCTATTTCTATGAAAGCCATAAAATGTGGCTCCACTTCTTAAATCATCCGACACCAAGGAGGCGTTAAAATTCAATACACGATCTGGTGTGTCGCCATCTATAAGCCCCAAATAACTACCGACTTCCCAAGTATTCAATACGGGATCTTTGGTAATAATATTGACGGTTCCCGCAATCGCATTAGATCCAAAAAGTGCAGAACCACCACTTCTTACAATTTCTACCCTGTCGATAATCTGTGTCGGGATTTGTTCCAATCCATAAACACTATTTAAGGCACTGAATACTGCGCGACTGTTAACTAAGATTTGCGAATAGCTACCATCCAGTCCATTAAGCCTAACTTGTGTAAAACCACAATTCTGACAATTATTCTCCACACGCACTCCAGGAGAGAAATTTAAGCTTTCAGAAACGGCAAGCGCCTGTGTCGCAGTAATGAGCTTTTCCCCTAAAGTATTGACAACAATGGGTGCTTCTTTTTTATTAACACGGTTCCTTGTGGCACTCACTACGACCTCTTCTAAGCCCAGTAAATCTTCAACCAACAAAATAATAAGGTTAGACGCATTTGTTGAAGAGATTGTAATAATCCTGTCTTTTGGCTGATAGCCCAAAGCATTAACTTGAAGCTCGTATTCCCCATAAGGAATCTGTAATGCGAACTGGCCTTCTTTATCAGAATATGCAGTATACACCTTAGAAGCATTCATAAACTTTAAGGAGGCATAGGGCACCGTTTCCTCACCAAAATTTACAAAGCCCTTCACATTTTGCTCCTGCGCCACTATTAAATTAACAGCAAATAAAAAGCAAGCTAATACAAGTCTCATTATATATGTTTTTTTTGCAAATATAAATATATTTTTAGACTTGCCTAAAAATTATTGTGTCAATCATCAAACATTTTACTACTTTTCATCTTAACACTTTCATTTCGTTTGGTCTATAAATCAAATTACTTTATTTTTATAGGATATTAAACCAACTAAAATGAAAAAAATTACCCCTATTTTATGCTGCCTAATGGCCGTGATGACATTACAGCATTGTTCAAGTGTAAAAGTTTTGGATTCTTGGAAAAGCGACAGCGTTTCTGACGTAAAAAACAGAAACTTCCTTGTCGTTGCACGGTCGTCTAACACACAAGCCCGGTTAGCTTTCGAGAATGAGATTGTAAAGCAAATGACATCTAATGGATATAAAGCCACAGCCAGTTATGCAAAATTTGGGGATATGAATCCTAACGAAGAACCTTCTGAAAGCAATAAGGGAAAAATTAAGAAGCTATTGGATGCTGAAGGCTTTGATGGTGTTGTACTCACTGTGATGAAAGATTATCAAGAAGAAACCAGAGTACAAAGAGAAGGGGGCTATTACGAAGGAGGCAACTACTATGGGTACTATCCGAGATATTATGGTGGATTTTACACCTACTACCGTCACCCCATGTCTATGAGGACTCTAGGAAATTATGTGCCTGAGACCATAACCACCACGACCTCTAAAGTTTATATTTTGGAAACAACGATTTATGATTTAAAGGCCAAAGACGATAATCAGCTTGTCGCTATAGTGACTAGCCAAATAGATAATCCGGCAAGTGCTTCTGCCGCCGCATCTGCTTATGTCAAGAAAGTGGCTGCGAGCTTGAAGTAATCAAGGTTTTTTTAGATAATTATAATTTTAAAAGTGATTTAATCTGATTTTTATTTCGCTTCTTGTATTCCAAGAATAAGTCGTTATGGTCTTCAGAATACTTTATGGCTTTGCGACACACATAAAATGTATTATCAACGATACAAAAAGAAACAAGTGTAAAAGCCTTTCCTCGAGGTATGTCTATTGAACTCGTATAGATATTTAAAATGGTATTGCTCTTCATATCTACAAGGTATGTCTGATGCCATACGGTATCTCCCTTATAGGCTTCATCAGCATAAATATTGAAGTTAAAATTAAGATTGGTTTCTATGTTGACTTTTATCTTGTCTTCAATTTTAGAGTATTGATCTATGTTGATCCACCCTAATTTAGAGATATTAATAGACTCGTAAAATGCCATTTGTTTAGAATAGTTATCATTAATTCTTTTTGAATCGTAAATTGTTAGTATGCTATCACTATAATTTTTGCGCATAAGCTTTACTACGCTATCTTTTTTAATTATTGAGGTTTTATAAACATAAACCTCACCAAACTCTTCTAGCTCTTGGTAGACAATTAATGTATCTTTCTGAGTTTGGTTATTTTCAATTTCAGGAAATTTGCTAACAACTTCACGACTGCTCAAAAAGCCTAATGTGTCTAATTTCAAGAATGACTGATACGTTTCAACACCACCAAAAGCTCTTGTTCGAATCTCATTCAAAATAAGTGTGTCTTTACAAAAGATGACAAATTGCTCTTTATTCTTTAATTCGATTTCTGTCGGTTTCCAATTTAAATCACCTTTTTCTGTCCTATCTCCATAAAAAATCAGCATGTTTTCTTCTTTTGTGTTCTTAGGAAATACAGCACTAATAGTTTTGCCCTCTTTTAATCTTAAAGATGTTGTGTTCGATTTTATATCAATCTTAAATACCCCTCCAGAAATCAGCCATTTACCATTAGATATTGTTTGTGCATTAGCTAGCAATAAATCTTGTTTGTTGGTGAGTTCCATTAATTCAATTGTGAGATTTTTGCCATTAAAATCCTTACCAGAATCAAACTCTAAGTCATCTGGATTAATTGTAAGTTGTGTTCCTTTTTCCCCAGTAATAGTTATGATCGAATCCGCTGATACTTTAAAGCTCTGAGTCAACTCAGTTTTAAAACTTAATGATTCCTCTAGTTCATTTTTAGCCCCATTCTCATTTTTAAAAACTAACAGCCAAATCATTAGAGCCATAAATAATATTGTAGCAGTAATAATTACGTACTTCAACCATTTGCTCTTTATAAATGCTCTTCTAGCTTTATCAATCTCCTTGAGCAATTCAACACGCTCCATGCCTTTTAAGATTGATACATGTTCTTCAAAACTATTGTTAAATTCTGAATCCGTTTGCAATCGTTGTTCAAAAGCAAAAATTTCAGATTCTGTGAGCTCTTTATTGAGATAAGCGTTTATTATGTTTATCGTCTCTTCCATAATGTTTTCGAATTAAGATTGAACGGTTTTAAGTTGTGTTCTGTAGATGTCTTTTGCTTTTTGCAAGCATTTATACTTCTGGTTTTTTGCACTTTTTTCACTTTTAAATTGCATGAGTTCTGCAATAGCTTTAAAAGTCTTTTTCTTAATGTAAAACCATCGAAGTAGTTGCTGACATCGTTCTCCTAATTCGCGAAATGCATGTTCTGCCAATCTATATTTCCGTTCTTCTAAAACAGCGTCAAGTATAGAGACTTGTTCACTTTCTAGATTGTGTAATTCTTGCTTTGAAAATTGCTTTTGAGCGTCTTTCCAAATAAATCGAGACACCGAGTAGAGGTAAGTGTAAAATGAAGATGTGAGTTTGAAATCTGATTTTTGGAGATTTCTGTGAAGAATGATCAATGCTTCCTGAAATACATCACCAGCATCTGCTTTTGTGCCTCCTTTGGAGAGCACCAGTTTTTCAATTCTCGGATAGAGCCTGTATAAGGCTTTAAATGCTTTTTCGCGTTGACCTTCTTTAAAAAGTCCCATTATATTGTCGTCGCTCATAAGAGTAGTTTATCTATTAATGGTCATTTTACAAAAAGGTCACCTAGAATTTTTAAATAAAATTCTTGAGTCGTCCTAAAAGCTTTCGGGATTCCCTCTGAATAACATAGACATGATGTTTGAAGTTTGGACGATAAACTTGCGACTGAAAACTGCTTACCTTATTTAAAACCTCTCTCGTTTTGAATATGCTCATAGGCCTCTTGCACCTGTCTAAATTTTTCCTCCGCGCCTTCTTGGTGCTCCTTTCCTAAGTGCCCTACACGATCTGGATGGTATTTTTTGGCCATTTTGCGATATGCTCGTTTCACCTCATCATCGGAAACGGATTTGTCGATTTCAAGAATCTTATAAGCATTGTTAGTCATATCGTAGAACATGGCCTTTATACTTTCAAAATCTTTATTGCTGATGCCCAAATAGCCCGACATGGTATAGATTTGTCGTATTTCGACCTCTGCAACATGACCATCAGCCTTTGCGATTCCGAATAAAAAATGAAGCAATTGCAAGCGCGATGCATGATCCATCATTTGCTTGATCTGTAAGCACACCTTACGCATCGATATATTTTGTTTAGAGATACGCTTAAATAACTCGAAAGCATGATTGGCTCTTTCTTTACCGTACATATTTCTAAACTGCTGACGGACATAATCCAACTCACGCTGGTCTTGCTTGCCATCGGCCTTAATGATTATGGAAGCCAAAATAAGCAGGCTCACCTCAAAATCACCCGACCTCGTTTGGGGTTTTTGATCTCTTCTGGTTTGTTTTGGACGTTGACGATAAGGATCGCGTCGTCGAGATCGCCCTGTCTGACGTTCCCCCAATAATGGTGTGCCTTCGCCAGCCAAATTATCAACAAAACTACCCAAGGCTATACCAATAATAGCCCCAATGGGCCCACCAAAAGACCAACCTATTGCACCACCGATCCACTTTGCAAAACTCATCTATTCTTTTATTATTTTTAGTGAAAATCAAATATACTATTTGTTAGTCTAAATTTATCAATTTTGTTACGATAGAAAATCTAAATACTACCATACATACTGCTTACTACTTACGGATGACTAGCTGCCATTTTTGCGTATCTTTGTATTCTGATTGTCCCGATAGCTATCGGGATCGGAACAAAAGTGTTAATTAAAAAGAAAATATATGTATCCAGCAGAATTAGTAAAACCAATGCGCGAAGATTTAACCAACGTTGGTTTTGAAGAATTACATACTACAGAGGCTGTTGATAACGCCCTTGCCAAGGAAGGTACAACTTTAGTGGTTGTAAATTCGGTTTGTGGCTGTGCTGCGGCAAATGCAAGACCTGGCGCCCGTATGAGTTTACAAAATGCAAAACGCCCTAATAATTTGGTGACCGTTTTTGCAGGCGTAGACAGAGAAGCTACGGACAAAGCAAGAGAATATATGATTCCATTTCCCCCAAGCTCCCCGAGCATGGCTTTGTTTAAAGATGGCGAATTGGTACACATGTTAGAACGCCACCACATTGAAGGGAGACCAGCGGAATTAATTGCAGAAAACCTTATGGATGCTTATAATGAGCATTGTTAATCGTTTGTCATTACGAGGACAAAGGATGTGGCAATCTCATTATGTTATTTTATAATTCAAGCAGATTGCTTCACTAAGTTCGCAATGACCCTAAAGTTTTTAAAACTAAACCACGACTTAAGTCGTGGTTTTTTTGTTTTACGGCGCAACCATTAGTTTATTTATGCATCTAACCTTTAAAAACAGCTATGAAAAAAATCTTTAGTCTTAATTCAATATTGATTTTACTGGCCCTCAGCTCATGTGATTACTATTATGGGTATGATTTAAGTATTACTAACGCCACTGAGTCAGATCTACTTGTTAAGGCCTTTAGAATAAATGAAAATGACGAATATGATACTTTTTTTGATGAATTCATTGCCCCAAACAATACATTACAATTTGATATCCTACAACGAGGTGGAAATTGTGCTAAAGATTGCCCTGTAGCTCCTCTTGATCAAGATTATTTCACTGAGGATTGGAGTTTAGATAGTATTGTAGTCATCAAAGATGGTGTAAGTATTAGCGACTATATAAATAAAATATCCCATTGGGAATTCCGCTCAGAGAATCAACTCGGCATCTATGAAATAACACTTTTTGATGCCGACTTTGAATAGGTTTTCTAACTTTGCAACATGCAAAAATTACTAGCCTATCCGCTTACGGTTTTATATTTTATCTGCTTTGGTTTAACCCTAGTTATTTTCCACCCTATTCAATGGTTTTGCAAAAATAGCTTTGGATACCAAGCGCATAAAATCAGTGTGGATTGGTTACAGTTTTTTTTAATGCGCTGCCTTAATCTATTAGGCACGACCTTTTCTTTTAAAAATCCATACACCATAGAAAAAGGTGTACCTCTCATCTTGGTAGCCAATCATCAGAGTATGTACGATATCCCGCCTTTAATTTGGTATTTGAGAAAACATCATGTAAAGTTTATTAGCAAAAAAGAATTGGGTAAAGGTATACCTAGTGTCTCTTATAATTTGCGCCATGGTGGTTCTGTACTTATTGATCGAAGGGATGCCGTATCGTCTATTGAAGCTATCAAAGATTTTGCAAAACGCATCGCAAAAAACAAATGGGCCGCTGTTATTTTTCCCGAAGGAACGCGAAGCCGCGACGGTCGACCAAAACCTTTTAAAACAAAAGGCTTATTAACCATGATGACGTATGCGCCTAACGCTTTAATTGTACCCATTAGTATTAATAATTCCTGGAAAACCTTGAGATATGGTAAATTCCCAATGGGCTTAGGTGCCAACATCACATTCACAGTTCATAAACCTTTACAGGTTGACCTTTACGATGATAAATTGGAACTCTTAAATCTTGTGGAAGCCCAAGTTAAAAGCAGTATTAACACATGACTAATGAAACGCTTATACAAAATACCATAGTTTTTGTAAAAGACGCCTTAAAAAATGCAGAAGGTGGTCATGATTGGTTTCATACGCAAAGGGTGTACAATAATGCCAAGCTTATCGCAAAAACTGAAAATGTAGACGATTTAGTCGTTGAATTAGCTGCATTATTGCATGATATAGCGGACCCGAAATTCCACAACGGGGATGAAACTATTGGCCCAAGAAAAGCAAGTACATTTCTCCTAAAACAAAATGTGGATAGTGAAATTATTGAGCATGTATCGCAGATTATTGAGAATATGTCCTTCAAGAACTCCTTTGATTTAAACACCTCTTTCAACTCAAAGGAAATGGAGGTAGTACAAGATGCAGATCGTTTAGATGCCATTGGTGCTATTGGTATTGCTCGGTGTTTTAATTACGGTGGCTTTAAAAACAGAGCGCTTTACAATCCTGACATACTACCCAACCTTAATATGACCAAAGCTGAATATAAAGCCTCAAAAGCCCCAACCATCAACCATTTTTACGAGAAACTGTTACTGTTGAAAGACCAAATGCATACAAAAACAGCAAAGAGAATTGCTCAAGAACGGCATAACTATATGAATGGTTTTTTAAAGCAATTTTTTGCAGAATGGGAAGGCCATAAATAACTAGTTCTCCTTTGCTATTTCTAAAGCCGTAAGCTTGTATTCAATAATAGCCATTTCCTCACCATATTTAATAAGCTCATCTGCAGTGATGTTGGACTTGGAATTTACTTTATTCAAAATATGTTGCCCTCTTTTATAATAGTATTCTATAGCAATATCAATCTTTTTATCCATGATGTTATGATTTCTATTGGACCATAAGTTTTAGCTCACTTCTATACTTCGAGGCACTTTTCCCAGTAAATTCTTTAAACACCTTATTGAAATGTGAAAAATTATTAAATCCACATTCGTAACTTATATCGGTAATACTCATTTGACTTTCGGACAAGAGCTTCGTGGCATGCACTACACGATATTCGTTAACCAGTTTTGTAAATGTCTTGCCGGTTACTTTTTTAAAGTATCTACAAAAGGCAGGAACCGTCATACTTACCTTATCGGCAATCTCGTCCAAACTTATATGGTCCCTAAAGTTGTCATTAATATGATTAAAAATCTTATCGATCTTGGCGCTATCTTGAGGCTCGGTCTCAAAGGTGTAGCCGTCAGCATTCAAAATCGTATAATCCTCTGACTTTGCCAAACTGTGCAATATCTCTAAAAGAACCAATATCTTTTTAAAACCTTCTTTCTCTGACAGTTTTTCTATTTTCTTACCCAACTTCTTCTTTGTTGGAATACCGAATAAAATGCCGCTCTTGGCCCTTTCGAATAAATCGCTAATCCGGTCCATCTCTGGAATATTGAAGAAATTCTCACCCAAAAATTCGGGCCGAAATTGAACGATAGTTTCTGTGCCGTTCACCGTCAGCCTATCTGTAAACCCATTATGAGGCAAATTAGAACCAATTAATAACAATTGACTATTATTAAAGTAAGACAAATGGTTGCCTATATGACGCTTCCCTTTGCCCTTATTTACATAGACCAGTTCGATCTCCGGGTGAAAATGCCAAAAGGGTTTTTTCTCTCCAATGTCCGATTCATGCTTAATGACACGCATGGAACTTCCAAACTCAGGACTTATCTTTTCTAAAGTAGGTTTTCTAGTACTCATCATTATCCTATTAATACAAAGTTAGTCGTAAATAAAAAGCAAAACCTATATACAATTATCATTAATATATGCTATTTTAACATTATATTATGTCATACATGAATATTTGGTTAATTTAGAACATAAATATGCCAAAATCCTTGTTTTTCAGCTCTAAGTTCCAAGATATCTTTGCAGTGTTAAATCAGTTTAACCCAAAAAATTGAAAACAATGAAAAAAATAGTTAGAAACATTTTAGTAGTAGCGGTAATGTTGGGAACATATACAGGCTACGCAAGCGAGACAACTAGCAATTTACCTACATCTTACGACGTAAAAAAAGGCAAATATATATCGGTGAAGGATGAATCAGGTAATGTGATCTATAAAGGAGAAATTGATCACAATAGAAGCATTAAAGATTTCTTGAATTTCTCTCAGTTAAATGATGGCGTCTATTTTGTTGAAGTCTCCAGAGCTTATGAGATAGAAATCAATACGGTAGAAGTAAAGAATAGCCTTGTATCTTTTATTGACACTGCGAAAGAAACGTTTTTTAAACCGGTATTTAGAGCTGAAAACTCCAAAGTTTTTATCTCAAAGTTAGCATTAGACGCTAAAGAAATGAAAGTTGAGCTTTACTTCGAAGATGAACTGTTTCACACAGAAACTATAAAAGGAGGAAAGGTCCTAAATAGAGTGTACCAATTAGACCATAGGTTACCTGGTGACTATACCGTAGTTATGAGGACTAATGATCGCGTTTATGTAGAACATTTTAGAATATAAATTGATTGTTTATATATTTAGTTATTTATTAGTATTAAAGTGGGCTTTTAGGCCCACTTTTTTATTAAAATAATTTCATCTGCCCGTCTCTGTATTGCTCATACAAATCCGTATTGAGTTTTGGCATGGCCTTATGCTTAAAATACTTTAGTCTAGCCAATGCCACTAAATCGTTGATTTGCTTCGCGATTTGACCCTCGCCACGCATTCTAAGGCCAAACCTACTTTCGTTTAATTTACCTCCATGGCAATTTTCTATTTGATGCAGTACCTTATCTGCTCTATCTGGTAAAGTCTTTCTAATCCAATCGGTAAAGATTTCGCCAATGGCCCCATTTAGTCTTACCACGGTATGCGCTATACTTAAAGCACCTGTTTGGGACACAGCCTTAGCCATTGGTAAAATTTCATGGCTATTTATAGACGGAATTATTGGAGCCAACATCACATTGACTGGAATGCCATTTCCGCTTAATTCCTTTACCACTTGAAGACGCCTTTTAATGGTGGCTGTTCTAGGTTCCAATATGCGTCTTGTATCTTCTGACAAAGAGGTTATAGATACGTTGACCGCAATCAATTGATCTTTTGCCAGTTCCTTCAATAGGTCCAAATCCCTTAGAATTAATGCATTTTTAGTAATGATTGCTGTTGGATGTTTATACTTCAAAAACACTTGTAAACATTGTCTTGTTAGTTGAAACTTCTGTTCAGCCGGTTGATAACAGTCCGTATTACCAGACATTACAATAGGGTGTGCTTTCCAGTTTTTCTTTTTCAAAAATGCCTCCAAGAGTTGAGGGGCACTTTTTTTTACCAAAATCCGTCGTTCAAAATCCAGACCTGCACTAAAACCCCAGTATTCATGGCTATTACGCGCATAGCAATAGATGCAACCATGCTCACAGCCTTGGTACATGTTCATAGAATAGGCCATGCCAACATCCGGACTAGTGACCTTATTGACAATGGTTTTAGGGAAGACATTAAGATATAAGGTTTTGTTTTTGTCTGCGACTTCACCCTCTTTTTCGCAAAACTCCAAAAAATCATCCCGCATCTCATGGGACAACTCAAAAAAACGATTATGAACATTGCGTTGGGCGCCACGACCCTTAATCACCTTTTTATTAAACATATTAAAATTTTATTTGTAAAATTACAAATAAAATAATCTCATAAATTAAAACATATGTTTTAATTTATCAACACAAAATCACCTTGTGATTCAAAAAAATAGTGGGATTTTCAAGTATTTATCCAAAATAAAGCGGTTAATATGGCATACTAATTTGTTAAAATACTTCTTTTCAGTGATTTAAAAAGCCGTGAACTTTGTAAAAAAATAAAATCATGAAAAAGCAACATCTTTTAGTATTGGTTTTGAGCCCCATTTTATTGTTAGGTATCATATGCTTTGGTCCTTTTTATCTAATTCATGTTATCGTAGATGGAAGGTACCATAATACAAACGTGGGATAAGGAACTCTCTTAACTTTATTTACCCGGAAAATCGGCCTTGCGTTTTTCTAAAAATGCTGAAGTGCCTTCTGCAAAGTCTTCTGTCCCAAAACAGTTTCCAAAAGATTCTATTTCAATAGCAAACCCATTGATACCATCTTTGTAGCTCGCATTGACAGATCTTATGGCTTCGGCAATGGCGACGGATGAATTACGCATAATTTTGCCTGCAATTTTTTCACATAGAGGTAGTAGTTCGGCCTGTTCTACAACATGATTGACCAAACCATAGCTCAAGGCCTGATTAGCATCAATCATCCCGGCAGTCATTATCATTTCCATGGCTCGGCCTTTTCCGACCAGTTGAGGTAAACGCTGTGTACCCCCATAACCTGGAATGACCCCTAAAGACGTCTCTGGAAGCCCCATTCTGGCGTTGGCACTCGCTATCCTAAAATGGCAAGACATCGCTAACTCTAAACCACCACCAAGAGCAAATCCGTTAACAGCAGCAATAACGGGAGTGTCCAAATTTTCTACGAAGTCAAAGAGCAGCGCTTGACCTTGTACCGCTAGCTGCCCGCCCTCTTCTACACTAAAATCTGCAAATTCGCTAATGTCGGCACCAGCAACAAAGGCTTTTTCACCACTTCCTGTAATTATTATAACCTTAGTGTCGACATCTTTATTGGCCGCATCGAAAGCATCGTGCAATTCTTGAATCGTAGCCTTGTTTAACGCGTTTAACTTTTTGGGCCTATTAATAGTAATGGTCGTTATCCCATTTTGATAGTCCGATAGTATGTTTTCGTAAGCCATATGAATCTTTTATTTCTTTGGAAATGCAACTGTAAACGTTGTTCCCTTGCCTTCTTTTGACGTAAAGGTAATACTTCCATCAAAAGTTTCCACAATATTTTTTACCATGGCCAGACCCAATCCCATTCCGCTGGTCTTTGTGGTAAATTTAGGTTCGAATATTTTGGACTTTGTCTCTTCAGAAATACCAGATCCATTATCCTCAACGGTAATCTTTACCTGAGCCCCTTCTACAAAAACGCGCACATCGATTTTAGGATCTATCTTGTCTTTGGGCATGGCCTGTATACCATTCATCACAAGATTGGTGACTACCCTAATTAATTGGGTACGATCAAATTTAGCAATGACTTCTTTGTCTTCGGCTTCAAACGAAATATAATGCTCGTTAAAAATATCCAAGGCCAATCTTACGATGTAAACCACATCGAGTTCTTCGCTCTGTTGGGCAGGCATCTTGGCAAAATTCGAAAAGGCTGACGCTATGGAACTCATGGTGTCTATCTGCTGAATCAATGTATTGCTATATTCATTAACTTTCTGATGAATGCTTTCATCATTCGGATTAAATTTTCGCTGAAAGCTCTGAACACTCAAACGCATGGGCGTTAAAGGGTTTTTAATCTCATGAGCCACCTGTTTGGCCATTTCTCTCCAGGCCTGTTCACGCTCACTGGTCGCCAATTTTACCGCACTAGCCTCTAATTCATCGATCATACTATTATAGGAGTTGACTAAGGCTTCTATTTCTTCACTGGAGGTTTCTATTTGAATCTTCTTATTGCGCTTTTCCAACCGCGTTTCATTCATCTTATTACTAATCGTTTTTAAGGACTTTGTAATGTATTTAGAGATAAAATAGGCAAAGACAATTGCCGCTAATATCATAGCCACATAGGCATATCCTAAGCGCAACAGAAACTCATTCAACTCTTTGTTTAGAAAATCATCATTCTCTAAATAAGGTAAATTAAGAATCGCCAAGTTCTTAAACTTTTCATCCGTGATGTAAGAATATGACGATTGAAATGTTTGCCCATTTTCTGCTTTTTTAAGGACATAACGATGATCTAATGTATTGGATAACACATTCAAAACTTCAGCATCTAAACATAGTTCCGTGGTATCGCGTTGAATGGTCCGCTTAGAGCTTTTTAAAAGCTGCCCCTCCAGGTCGTACAAATTAATTTGAAGATTGTGTATGGCATCAATATCGAAAATAGCATCCTTAAAAATTAAGGGAATATTCTCAGTGGTGACAGGGTATGTCGTTTCCTGAATGGTAAAATCGATGCTCTTCCGTATCGCTTTTTCCTTTCGCTCTAGACGTTCTTTATGATAATCCCTAGCCTCTTCGTTGTATTGATAAATGGTGACTGCCGCTATTAAAATGGACGCTAATAGCACCAAAAGAATCATGGCGATAAATATTCGGGATCTTAAGGACAATTTTTTAATTCTCATCAGCCTAATAATGCTTTAAATATAGCAATAATCAAACCAAAGACTACTTACAAACTCCAAATCATAAAACACAAATTCCAAAAGGGTTTTATTGTAATTTGGAATTTAGAGATTGGAATTTTCGGCTAGGCTTCGGGGTTTTTAGCACGGATATTTTTATAAAGTCTAAACCCAAGCATCAAAAGAATTCCTAATACAATGATGCCAATCACGCCATAAATCCAATTGATGGCATTTTTTAAAATGGCCAAAAATACCACGGCAAATAGAATAAAGGTGGCGCCTTCATTCCAAATACGCATATAGTTCGACGTCACTTTAACCTTATCATTTTGCAATTGCTTATAATACACATGGGTTTTATAATGATAGATGAATAATAGCAGTACAAATGCAAGTTTGACATGCATCCAACCTTGCTCAAGCCAAACTGGTCTTAAAATGATTAACCAAACTGCAAATACGGTGGCTAATATAGCGGATGGCCAGGTGATGATGTACCATAAGCGCTTGGCCATAAGCTTTAACTGCTTGCCTAAAATTTCCTTTTCCGGAGATGGTTTATGAAAGGCCTCGATTTGATAGACAAATAGCCTTGGAATATAAAATAGCCCGGCAAACCAGGTAATCACAAAAATGAGGTGGAGGGATTTTATATAATTGTATTCCATTGGTTATTTTACGTTGTCACCCTGAACTTGTTTCAGGGTCTATATTCATGTTTATGAGATGCTGAAAAATCCCGATAGCTATCGGGACAGCATGACAAATTAGATTTACTCCTCAACAAACAAATAATTCAACTGTTTTTCATTAAATGCAACATTAAAGGCTCTTACCTCATCATTTAATAGTGTATTAAATGCTTTGAGTTGTTCTTCAATCTTCCCTGTTAACTCATTCTTTACGGCTATATCCTGTTCTGTTGGAGCAAAGTCACCCATGCGGACCAAAGAATTTAAATGACCCAACTTATTAGTCAGCCTAATAGGGAAATTTAATGGGTCCTGACCGCTTCTATTCTTGGTTTGGTACAGCGCTTTTTCAATATCAAACAGTTGTTCTTCTAATGTTTTTGCTTTCTCTACCAAATCTTTCACGCTCTCATCATCTTTATACTGCTTTTGAAAGGCTCCAAGTTGCGCATTTATTTTTCTAATTTTCTTAATGGACTTATGGGCTTCATCCATAGTTTTATTCACATCTTTTATGAACTTAAACTGCTTTTGCATATCAGCCAATGTACTTTCTGCCCTTGGATCTGCTAAAATGGTAAAGGTTTGGGACATCTCGACCGCCTGTCCGCCGTACGAGACTTTGGAAGGCGTGGTACTCGATGTGGTAGAATCGTCTGATTTTGGCTCAACGTTCAAGCTAACTCTATACTGTCCTGGAATCGCTCTTGGGCCATCCAAACTTGCCCACCATAAAATCATACCCTTCAAGCGTTCCGCACCATCATAAGTCATATTCCAAACAAATTGATTAGCGCCTTCTTTAATGGTCAACTTATTCTTTTTATCCTTGGTTGAAAAGGTCTTGATGGTATCCCCCTTGGTATCAAAATAAGTTAAGGACACTTTATCACCTTCCTTATAATCTTTCAAATTAAAATAGGTAATAACCCCATTGGGGTGATTAGTTCCCGTCGTTTTACTTCCTTTTCTGCTGCCACCACGCATTCTGTAGGTGTCCTTAGGTTTGAATAGCACATTTTTGCTGAAATCTGCATCATACAATTGATGTACAACCGTTAAATCATCAATGATCCAAAGGCTTCGTCCTTGTGTCGCAACAATAAGGTTATTATCTTTTATCGTTAAATCTGTAATGGGCACAATGGGTAAGTTGAGTTGAAAAGGCTTCCAATCTTTTCCATCATTAAACGAAATATACATCCCTGTTTCCGTACCGGCATACAATAATCCTTGACGCTTTGGATCCTCCCTTAGCGCCCTTGTAAAATGCTCCTCGTTAATACCACTAGTAATTTTCTTCCAAGTCTTTCCGTAATCTGATGTCTTGTATAGATAAGGCGCAAAGTCCCCTGTTTTATACTTGGTGCCTGCCACATAACAGGTCCCAGCGTCGAAAGCGCTCGGTTCTATACTGTTGATCATCATCCATTCTGGCATCCCCTTGGGAGTCACATTGTCCCAAGTTTTACCTCCATCTTGTGTGACATGAATGAGGCCATCATCACTTCCTACCCAAAGCAAGCCCTCCTTTAATGGGGATTCCTGAGCCGCAAATATGGTACAATAATATTCCACCGAGGTGTTATCCTGTGTAATCGGTCCACCTGAAGATTTTAACTTTTCCGGATCGTTACGCGTCAAATCAGGACTAATAATATCCCACGATTGGCCTTCATTTTCAGTGACATGAACATGCTGCGAGAAGGTGTACAACCGATTAGGATTGTGTTTGGAAAATATAATTGGAAAATTCCATTGAAAACGATACTTCATGCCCTCGGCGCCATGTCCCATAGGATTATCTGGCCACACATTAATCGCCCGAACAGTTCCTGTTTTGTGGTTAACGCGTGTTAAAAACCCATCATAACTTCCACCATATACAATATCATTATCTTCTGGGTCAATCGCAATATGTGCTGATTCACCACCAGCAGTACTTTCCCAATCGTCCTCATCTATAGACCAACCATCTGTACGATGCGGAATTCTTATGGTTGAATTATCCTGTTGCGCCACATAGATGCGGTAGGGAAAGGCATTATCCGTCGTAACGCGATAAAACTGAGATGTAGGTTGGTTGTGATAGGTACTCCAGGTGTCACCACCATCGTAGGTTACTTGCGCACCACCATCGTCACCTATAATCATGCGATGTGGATTTTCTGGAGCAATCCACAAATCGTGATGGTCTCCATGAGGGGCATTGTAGGTACTAAACGTTTTTCCGCCATTGGTACTTTTATGATAACGAACATTTAAAACATAAACGGTATTGATGTCTTCGGTATCTGCATAAACGCGTGTATAGTACCAAGCGCGTTGGCGTAATTTTCGCTCGCTATTGACTTGTGTCCATGTATCGCCACCATCTTCACTTCTGTATAAGCCCCCTTTATCCTTATTTTCCACAATAGCCCAAATACGTTGGTTATTAACTGGAGACACAGTAACTCCTATAATTCCTAAGATACCTTCTGGGAATCCTTTTTTGGTCGAAATCTCTGTCCAGGTTTCGCCACTATCTGTACTTTTCCATAGAGCAGAACCTTCACCGCCCGAGCTTAAGCTATACGGTGTACGCTGTACTCTCCATGTGGAGGCATATAGTATTCTTGGATTGGTTGGGTCCATAATTAAATCCACAACACCTGCATGTTCATTGGAGAAAAGCGTCTTTTTCCAAGTCTTACCTCCATCCATGCTCTTGTAAACACCTCGCTCTTGAGTTGGTTTATAAATATTACCTAAAACACCAGCATAGACAATGTCAGGATTCGTAGGGTGAATCGCAATGCGTGGTATATGTCTTGATTTTGGTAATCCTGAAGCGGCCCATGTTTTACCGGCATCTACACTCTTCCAAATGCCATAACCTGAAGATACATTCCCTCTGACGGTTTTCTCACCTCCACCAACGTAAATAACGTTGGGATCACTCTTAGATACCGCTATGGCACCTATACTTCCTCCAAAGTAGCCATCCGATATATTTTCCCATTGACGTCCGCCATTGGTCGTTTTCCAAATACCACCGCCTGTTGAGCCAAAATAATAGAGGTTCGGTTGATTCGGCACCCCTGTAACTGCTGCACTGCGGCCTCCTCTAAATGGTCCTAGAAGACGATACTCCAATGCCCCATAATCTGATTCTTGAAAATTTTGAGATTCTAAATTTAAACTGAAAAATGAGAGCAGAAGCGCTGCTAGGGTAGAGAAAAACTTCATAATGAATTTAAGGTTAGTTATAGAATTCTAAAATTACGGATTAAAAATCACACTCGTTCTTTTGGCAATAAATTTAACTTTACTTCCCGATGCAAAAAGTAGGTCGTAACGATGGTTGCCAGAATATCTGAAATAGGGAATGCCATCCAAACACCTAATTCTCCATAAAATGAAGGTAAAATAAATATTAATGGTATAAAGAATAAGCCTTGGCGCAATAAGGTTAACAACAAGGCTGGAGTCGCTTTACCTATAGCCTGAAAATACGCAGCACCAATTAACTGTATGCCAATAATTGGCGTGGCTGCGAATACCCAGCGCATGGCCGGTGGTGTTTCTTTTAGTACTTCAACATCTTGTGTAAATAATCCTGTAATGGACTCAGGAAATACCATGAGAAATACAAATATAATAGCCGCTAAGGCCACACCATATTTGATGGCTGTCATGATGGTTTCCCTTACCCGCCTGTATTTTTCGGCACCATAGTTAAACCCAGCAATAGGGAGAAATCCTTGGGTGATGCCATAGACTGGAAATAAAGCAAACATCAGCATCCTCCCAACAATGGCATAAGCGGTGACGGACGTTTCGCCACCCAAATCAAACAAAATATTATTCATTAACAGGTATGTGACACTAACAATAGCTTGTCGTGATAAGGTGACAAAACCCAAACTTCCAATTTCTTTTACAATAGGGAGTTGAAGCCTGTAAAAACATTCCGTAATATGTAATTCTGAGTTTTTAGAAAAGAAAAACCACATAATAAAGGCCAAGCACAATACATAAGAGCCCGTTGTGGCCCAAGCTGCTCCATGCATTCCAAAACCAAAAACCTTAATAAAAATATAATCCAATAACAAATTCCCGACAGAGGGAATCATCATAGCATACATGGCAAACTTCGGTTTTCCTTCGGCCCGAATCACCGTATTTCCCATCATACACAGAGCCAAGAACGGAATACCATAAAGCACAATCACATAATAGATCTTAGCAGGTTCAAAAATGGCTCCCTTACCTCCAAAAGCAGGTATAATGCTATCTACAAAATAAAGGCCTGGAATAACCAAAGAAACGGTTAGCAAAAGGGTTAATGTAATTTGATTACCGAAAGTGGTCAATGCTTTTTTACGATTATCGGCACCCAAGGCTCTAGAAATAATTGAAGAACCACCGATACCTATAGCCATCCCCAGTGCTGCAATGAAAAAAGACACCGGAAGCACGACGTTAATCGCTGCAATTGCCGTAGGGCCAATCCAGTTCCCCACAAAAATCGTATCGACCAGAATGTTTAAGGACATTACCAAAATACCTATTGATGCCGGTACTGCTTGCTTGATAAGCAGTTTTCCAATAGGTTCAGTACCTAAATCTTGTGAGGATACTTTAGCCATTAAACAGCTACAGGTTTTTTTCAGCCGTGGTAGCCAAACTACTTTGACTAGGCTGGCCATTACCCACCCATTCTTCAATCATGTTAGAAAGTACCTGTGCAAAGTCATCGCGGTCATTAAGACAAGGGATTACCGTAAACTGCTCACCACCAACTTCGTGAAAAATTTCTTCTCCTTCCATAGCGATTTCCTCTAGGGTTTCTAAACAATCGCTAACGAAAGCCGGGGTAACAATGGCCATCTTTTTTATGCCTGCCTTACCCATACGTTCAATGGTTCGGTCCGTATAAGGTTTTAACCATGGATCAAAACCAAGCCTTGACTGAAATGTCGTAGAGTAGGTGCCGTTTTTTAAGCCTAGTTTTTTGGCCACATTGATGGTGGTTATCTCACATTGGTGACGGTAACAAAATTCATGCTGGGGACTCCCCTTTTTAAAGCAACATTTACCATTCATCTTACAGTTGCCATTAGAGATGTCGCTTTTACGAATGTGCCTTTCGGGAACCCCATGATAACTGAACAGAATATGCTCATAATCCAGCCCTTCTAATTTTTCAGCGATGCTCTTTGAGAGTACATCGATGTAGTCTTTACGATGGTAAAAAGCAGGTGTTCTGGTGATGTTTACATTTGGAAAATGTGCCGCCACCAATTCATCGACCTTGACATCGATAGTTTCTGTTGTAGCCATCGCAAATTGAGGATAGAGTGGAATGGTCATTATTTCGGTACAGCCTTTATCCACCAATTCCTGAAGCCCTTTTTTTAGGGTCATGCTGCCATAACGCATCGCCAAGGCCACTGGAAAATTGACATTTTGCTGCACTTTTTCTTGGAGGCGTTCTGACAATACAATGAGGGGCGACCCTTCTTCCCACCAAATCTTCTGATAAGCCTTTGCGGAAGCCTTTGGCCGCGTATTTAAAATAATGCCTTTTACTAAAAGATTTCGAGCCCAAAGGGGCACATCAATAACGCGTTCGTCCATTAAAAATTCCCCCAAATACTTTTTAACATCTTTAGGGTTAGGACTATCAGGTGAGCCTAAATTGACTAATAAAATTCCTTTTGACATAGTTTTCTTTTTCAAAAAACAAAAATACGACGCTTTTGCTAATCCCTTGTCATGTTCAGTATTGGTTTTATTTATAATGGCATCCTAAATCATATTTTCAGCTTTTTTGTGTTATTATTTTAACATAGAATATCCATAATATGCGTTTTTCAACGAGTTTTAGGTATAGTCTATGACAATTTCAACGATTTAAATATCTTTACCAGTCCTGATGTTTTATAGAACACAGACTAATTAAAGATTTGACTCTAAAGATTTCCGCTTGCGCGGATGAGATACTGAAACAAGTTCAGCATAAAATGAAAAAAACTCTTAGCATCCTCATATATACAATAGCACTGACTTGCTTTGCCCAACAAAAATATCAGAGCTTACTCTGGGAAATTTCTGGTAACGGCCTACAAGAACCATCCTATCTCTATGGCACCATGCACGTGAGTAAAAAAGTAGCTTTCCGTTTAGATGATGTGTTTTATAAAGCCTTAAACGAAAGCGAATGCATTGCTTTGGAGTCTGACCCTACGACTTGGCCAGGGTTTAATTATGATATGATGCTTAATGAACTGGCATTTTACAACAACTACCGAAGCGGATTTTACACCAATCTTTTTAAGTTGACACATCCCGAGGAGATGGCCATAAGAGCATCGGTACGCATGGACAATGGAGCGGTTAATGCGTATTTGTACAGAAAAAATAATGCTGCCGATAACTTTGAGGAAGAAACCTATCTGGATATGTTTATTTATCAGGCTGGTAAAAAGAACGGCAAACCGATATACGGCTTGGAAGATTTGGCTGAATCGCGCTATTTAACCACTAAAGCAGCCTATAATGCGAACAAAAAGGACTTAGATCCTTGGCTTCAAAAATTGTATGCTAAGGAGAACCCTTATCTGATTCAAGAAAACCTCTATCGCGATAGAAACTTAGATCTTTTAGATTCGATTGGGGCCGGTGTCAATACAGAATTTTATAGAGAGCACATGCTATTTATTCGCAATGAAAATATGGTCAATTCTTTAGTAGACCTCATGCCTAATCGATCTGTATTTGCAGGTGTGGGCGCTGCGCATCTACCCGGCGATAAAGGTATGATTAATATGCTACGCCAACGCGGTTACACAGTTAAAGCCTTGACCTCAGAGCAGACCAACTACAGCAAAAGCGAAAAAACAAAGCTCGATAGTCTTTTTGTAGCACCTGAATTGAAAGTACATAAAACACCGGATGGATTTTTAGGGCTCAATTCTTATGACGAACTGCGCGAATTCTCTTATGCAGGTCAGAAATACTATTTAGATCCTGATATGACCAATGGCGCCTATTTAACAGTGAATAGAATAAGCCGTTTTACATATCTCCCCAACGAAAAAGACAATATGACGCTACAGGATATTGATGACTTGTTGTACGAAGATATTCCTGGCGATATTGTAAAAAAAGAGGCTTTGAACGATCCCTATCCGGGTCTAAGTATTGTCAATAAAACCAAAAAGGGAGAATTTCAAAAGTATCATATATACCAAACGCCGCTTGAGATTATCATCATAAAATATGCTGGCCGCAGTGATTTTGTATTAAAGCACGAAGCTAGACTATTTAATTCCATTACCTTAAAAGCCCATCCAATACGAGCACCACCTTTGTTTCTCCAAACAAAAAGTTTGAAGTGAATTTTCCGAGCTATCACATCACGAGTAATATGCACAATAAAGGAAATAAGTTATTGGAAGGCTATAAAAATGGTGCTTATTATTTTGTTGAAGAAGCGTCTTTACACGATTTGGATTACATAGAAGAAGATAGCTTTGAAGCGAAATATTTTCACCACGCCCTTTATAAAAATTACAAGCTTGAAGAAGCCGAAGGTGGGTTTAAAAAAGGTATTTATAAAACCTACGAGTCGCGTGCCGTGTTAGATTCGGCTTCTGGAAAGAATCTGCATTTAAAAACTATCGTAAAAGATGGAAGCTATTACCTCTTAGGTTATGTCGGCACTATGGACACCGAAAAAACAGACTTTTTCAATTCGTTTAAGTTTCATACAACGGCCTATTCTGACTTTGAAAAAGTTATCGATACCACCTTGCATTTTTCGGTACTTACCAACGCTAAAGCACCAATACCAAATCCTTATGGTTATGGTATGTATGCTAATAATAATGATACTAAGGATTACGAGGAGCAAACAAAATCGACGATTTACGCCACAAAAGCCAATGAACAAATAGAAATTTCGAGAACAAAATTTCACGACCTTCAAATGTATCATAATGTCGATAGTTTATGGCAAGGCCTAGAACAGAAAACACATTATGGCACCTCTTACTATACTCCTGAAAAGAAATTCAACATAGGGAATCGCTCCAAATCAAAAAAAGACGATGTCCATTATTACAGTTTCACCTATACAGATTCTAATAGTGCCAAACAGGTCATGGTAAAAAACATCTTAAAAAAAGGTGTCCTTTTTGAACTTAGAGCCCTGATAGATTCCATAAGTGGACCATCTCAATTTGTTACCGAATTTTATAAGTCCTTTACACCAATAGATACCCTAATGGGTAAGGACGTTCTTAAGGATAAGACCCGACAGTTCTTTAAAGCACTTAGGGACAACGACAGTCTTATCTTAGAATCTTATAGTCTTATTAAATTCAAGACCTATCATAGTCGGGATATTGTTTCTGTACTAAAGGATTTCGAATTTGATAAGGAACGCTTGCATATAAAATCCTATTTGGTAGGTCAGCTTATAGATATTGACCTAAAGAATCATCTCGATTTTATTAAGCAGCTGTACTACGATAGCTATTCTGACCCTCAAAGCCAATCCGCTATCCTGAATGCTTTGTTCCGCTCTAACAAAAAGGAGAATTTCGATTTGGCTATGGATCTGATGGAGCGCGATTTACCTTTAGGGGGTATCGGTGGCATTTTTTATAACTATTACCGTAAAGATTCTTTAGAACTGAAGGCCACATTGTATCCCAAAATTCTTCAGTACAGCACCATTAACGAATACAAACAACCGCTGTACAGTTTATTGGCACGTCTACGGGATAGTAGTCTTATAAAGACCAAGACCTATAGTAAATACAAGAATCAAATCATCAATGACGGTAAGATTGAAGTCAAACGAAGCCTCAGTAATACAGGCTATAACTACAATTCGTATTCCAGTGATTTATCCACCTATGTCGACTTGATATTTCCGTATCGGAAAGAACGCTCGGCACAAGATTTCTTTGAAAAAATGCTGAATGTCGACGAAACGTCCGCATTGGTAAGGTACTATATGTTGTTGGCTAAAAATAAGGAAACTATTCCTCAGCAACTCATAGAAAAATTAGTTAACGACGAAGAGAATCAGTATAAGCTTATAGAGGAACTCGATAAGGCAAAGCTGACCAACAAGATCAAAGCGCTCAATATTAGTCAACAGCAATTTGCCAAATCGAAATTATTGGCCTATGCCGATTATGAGAAAGAAAAAGACTCGATAACTTATCTTATGACCCGTGACTTTAAAACCGAAAAAGGCAAGGATGCTGTGATGTATTTCTTTAAGATCGATAAGGATGATGAGTATTCTGGCAAGTCCGAAGTGCTGCATTATATCTCGTTTATTAAGTCTAAAGACCCTAAGCAATTAGTAGTGGATTATTACAACAAGTCCGATAATTATGGGACCACTGTAGACGAGACCATAGAATTAGAAGACCAATACCAAGAGATTATAAATCTAGCCATCTATAAGGACCGAAAACGTGTTACACCGAGTGCTCGTGGCGGTTATGATGGGTATTATGATTATTGATTTTTTGATTACCGTCATATCTTTCTTTATACCATTGAAAAATATTTTCCGGAAGATTGCGTTAATTTTTTAAACCAATCACTTGAAACCAATACTTCTAGTTAGTTTTCTATCATTTCTTTTTCTTGGATGTAAAAGAAATAATGTGAACAATTATTCTTATACCACCGACCAGGATACACTACTAATTAGGACTAAGAAGCATAAAGGCTCTGGTTTATTTTACTTTGCCTCATCCGACCTTTATTTTGAAAAAGACAATGATTCATTTCCCTATAAAATCGAATACCCCGATCATCTTTCAAAAATCAAAAGGGCACAAATCATAACAGATTTAAAGGCCGAAAAAAGAAACTACATAGACATCATAACAGGAAAGCTGGAAGACAAAGACGTTTTTATCATCGATGAAAATAACAACAAAAGTTTCCTTGATGATTCCATACGTTTTATCAAGCCTATAAATTGGACCCCAAATGAGGAATTGATAAAAGTGCATTATAACATTTCAAATGGTATTTCAATTGTAACTGACTCTTCTTGGGTTCAAATCGGATTAGTAAATGATTATATTCAATATGGTAAGAGTGAGTATTTAACAGCCAAATTTCAACTTGGGGAAAATGATTTCAAAATTGGTTTAATTGATTACGTTAGCTCCTCAAATTTTACCTATAATGCTAGACCGCAAATTGTTTTGTTAGAAACCAACGGAAATGAAAAAGCCACATTAGACCCAAAGGATTTTTACAATAAAAAGGAATACCTAAAATTAGGCAATCATTATTATAAATTTAAAGACATCAGTAATAATGGAGAATTAATAACGCTTATAAAAGAGAAAAACTTTAAGGATAAAATTGGCATACAAATAGGGGTGATCGCACCAAGTTTTGAAGCGGTTTCTATAGAAGGTAATTTAATTTCGTCCCATAAGTTATACGACAAAGCCACAATAATTGCTAATTCTTGTGGTTGCGGCGGAGATAAAGCGTCAACTAAAGCTTATTATGATATTAGGAGCAAATTCGGCGATACCATAAATATTATAAGACTAGATTATAATATAAGGGATAGTACTAATGGTATTCAATTAGATATGAATAACAAACTCAACAAAGATATATACAATAAATTTAGGGGCAAGTACTGTTCAAGGATGGCTTATGTTGTAGGGAAAAACAATAGAATAGTCGACAAATTTGATATTACTAATTGGCAAAAAAACTTACTTAATCCATTATATTAGTAAAAAACTAAATAAGTGAAACTGAAGACTTATCCTTTTTGAAGCCTTCAATTTGTATATATCAAAGAACAAGAACGAGCTTGTGGGCACAAACCTGTTCTATTTATAAAATTTTGATATGAATCATGTCGTTAATGATCCTAGATTAATAAATCTACCTAAACTTTTCCAATCCGATAACGAAAAAGGATTAAAACCCTCAACTTTATATCTTGACGTTTCGAGAGCTGCTTTTTTCTGTTTGGCAGACGCTTCTGCTGCTGTAAAGAACATTTCACCCATATAAAATGTAACGTCTACTGCTACGGCAGCTGGGGTATAAATTTCAAAGAACAAGAATAGGCTTCTAAAACAAAACCTATTCTTATATTAATGTATTGATTTTCAATAATTAAAAACTATCAATCCACAAAAGCTCCATTCTGGAACATTACCCTACCTATCTACTCATTTATCTTAAAATTACTGTGTAAATAATAATCTCTGCTAACTTCCATTATTAATTCGTAATTGCCATAAAAAATTATATGACAGCTTCTGTTTTGGATAACCCTATTTAATATAGACCAAAGGACTAACTTGTAAGTGTTAACATTTTTTGCAAACTAGCAGATATGAAAAAACGGGAAATTCTATAATCTTCTGGAAACGCTAATTTTTGCGCTTCAACTAAACTGCTTTTTTAAGGTTAGGTCAGCCACCAATGCTACAAGAAACCAATAGTTTTTAGAAAGGTTAAGCATCATAAACAAAGTACTCTTAATTGAAGGTTATAAAACCCAAAGGCTTTTTAGTTATCACTTAACATATACTTCTTCGGCGTCGTCCCGAATTTCTTTTTAAAAGCGGCGATAAAATGGCTAGCTGTACTATAACCAACTCTGAGGCCTACCTCATTGACATTATAATCTCCAGATTCCAGCAGTTTGCGCGCCACTTCCATTTTGTAGTCAAACAAAAAACCATACACGGTGTCCCCATAGATTTGCTTAAAGCCTTCTTTCAGTTTTTTAAGGCTTAAGTCGACCTGTTGTGCCAGATCTTTAAGGCTAGGAGGTTCAGCCATTTGTGCAATGACAATATCTTTGGCTTTTTTAAGCTTAGCCACATTAACCTCATCGACCAAAAACGGACATTGTTCTATATCCGCATCTTCATTTCTGTTAAAATAAAGACTTAGTAGTTCATATACTTTTCCTTTAAAATAAAGAGGTTTAATAGAATTATTAAGACTAAAACTAATAAGCTGGTTTAAAACCACAGCCATCGATGGATTAATTTTTCCATCGGTATAATATTTTTTGTTTTTGTTCTCCTCAGAAAGAAAGGTCACATAATTGGCATCTTGGGAAAACAAGCTATGGAACTTCTTAATCGACATTACAAAAGATACCAACCAGGAGTGAGGTTGTAATTCTAAATGAATAGGTAAATCGCGTTGTGGGTTGTATAAGAGTAAAGAGGTTTCCTCTTTGATATTAAGTGTATAATGGCCTTGATTGAACACAAAGTCTGCCGAACCTTTAGTACAAAAATGAAATTGGATATAGGTGCTATCAATCTCGCGCTCAAGAATTTCTACAACATCGGTATCGTTCTTAGTGGTTAATACAAAAAAGCTGTCTTCAATAAAGGTTTCGTCAAAAGTACCTCTAGCGACACTTTTTGAAGTTATTTTTTCCAAATTCATTTCTTTCTTATTTAGATTCATTCTAAACAAATAGTATAAGAACCCTTGATTTTACTACAAAAATATGACATAAATCATATTTTGTTCTAAAATTTACCTAAAAAACCAGAAACGACACTTTAAGTTCTTCCAGCGTTATTTTTTTTTAAACAACAAAATTATTTTTGCTCCGTAATTAGATAATCTTTTCAGGATAAAGCAACATTCAGTTGTTTTATGGATAAAGAAATGCAGGATAAAAGAATAACATACTTCTATGCTATTGGTCTCAGCTATGAAAAAGCTGATGCCGAGGTGCGTGGCCATTTTAGTTTGGGAGATGTAGAAAAACAAAATTTACTGCTTCAGGCTAAAGCCAATGCTATCGATAGTCTGGTAGTGATTTCTACCTGTAATCGTACAGAACTTTACGGCTTTGCCGAACACCCCTACCAACTCATTCATTTGCTCTGCGAAAACACCATGGGTACTGTGGAAGAATTTCAGGAGGTAGCTTACATTCACAAGGGTAAAGAAGCCATTCATCATATGTTTCGTGTAGGTTCTGGTTTAGACAGTCAGATCCTTGGTGACTTCGAAATCATTAGTCAACTGAAATTTGCGGCTCGTAAGTCTAAAAAAGTAGGCTTACTCAATTCTTTTACAGAGCGTTTGGTCAATTCTGTGATTCAGGCCAGTAAGCGCATAAAAAATGAAACAGAGTTATCTTCAGGTGCGACTTCGGTATCTTTTGCTTCAGTACAGTACATTATGAATAACGTTGAAGCTATTTCAGAAAAAAATATTCTGCTCTTTGGTACGGGTAAAATAGGACGAAATACCTGCGAAAATCTAGTAAAACATACGCAGAACTCTCATATCACACTGATCAATAGAACTAAAACCAAAGCTGAAGAAGTTGCTGGAAAATTTAATCTCTTAGTAAAAGACTATCATCTACTCGAAGACGAAATCAATAATTCTGATATTCTTATTGTCGCTACGGGCGCTTTAAACCCAACAGTTTTTAAATCGCTTATCACAACCAAAAAGCCACTATTGGTTTTAGACCTTTCCATTCCAAAGAATGTCAATGAAGATATTACCGAGCTTTCAAACGTTACTTTGGTGCACCTAGATGATTTAGCCAAAATCACCGATGATACTTTAGAAAAACGCAAATCCTTTATACCAGCTGCCGAGGCCATTATTGATGAAATTATGTCTGAGTTTAATGCTTGGTTAGATACGCTTAAATTCGTCCCGACCATTCAGGCCATAAAGCATAAATTGAATGGTTTCAAAACTTCTGAATTAAATACACAGCGTAAAAAGATAGCAGATTTTAACGAGGATCAAGCCGAATTGATTACCAATAATATTATTCAGAAAATCACCAACCAATTTGCTCACCATCTCAGGGCAGATGGTTCTTCGGACGAAAGCATAGAACTTATCAAAAAAATCTTCCAGTTAGAAACTATAGACAATGCCTAAAATCATTCGCATTGGCACACGCGATAGCCAATTGGCTATGTGGCAAGCAAAAACGGTGCAATCGCAACTTGAACGTTTAGGTCATCAAACGGTTTTAGTCCCGGTAAAATCTACGGGAGACTTAGTGCTCGATAAACCACTATATGAACTTGGCATTACAGGGATTTTTACGAAAACCTTAGACATCGCTATGCTCAATGAAGACATTGACATTGCTGTGCATTCGCTTAAAGATGTCCCTACTATATTGCCAAAAGGTATTGTACAAGCTGCTGTCTTAAAACGCGGTAACGTTAATGATATACTGGTTTTTAAAAAAAATGAAGAATTTCTCTCAGCTAGAGATGCCGTTATTGCTACGGGTAGTTTAAGACGTCGTGCACAATGGCTTAATCGTTATCCCACACATACGGTTGTTGGTTTGCGTGGCAATGTTAACTCCAGGCTTCAAAAACTAGAAGATCATACCGACTGGAATGGAGCTATTTTTGCCGCTGCTGGTATTGGACGACTCAACATAAGACCAGAAAATGCTATCAACCTGCATTGGATGATTCCGGCACCAGCGCAAGGTGCTATAATGATTACTGCTTTAGAAAACGACGAAGCGACCAGAGCCATTTGTGCGGAGATCAATCATGAAGAAACCGAGATTTGCACGTCTATTGAGCGCAAATTCCTAAATCTTCTTGAAGGTGGTTGTACGGCACCGATAGGAGCTCTGGCATTCATTAAAAATGAAGAGATTAATTTTAAAGGGATTCTTCTGAGCAAGGATGGCACCAAAAAAGTTGAAGTATCCAAGGTGGTCCCTTTAGGCAAGCACCATGATTTAGCAGAATTCTGTGCGAACTATGTCATCAGTAAAGGCGGAAAAACCCTCATTGACCAATTGCAACGTAGCGATAAGGCCACTAACATCTATTCGACCAAAAAGTTGACGGATGATCAGTTATTATTGTTTCATAATGATGTCGTCGCAGAAAGCAATGATGCGATTAAAATTAGCCTGAACAGGCTTTCCAAAAGTATCGTTAGAAATGAGATTGAGCATGTCATTATTACCAGTAAAAATGCCGTTGAAGCCTTATTGACTAACTTTTCAGCTCCTGAATTACAATTCAAAAATATTTACTGTGTAGGACGTCGCACCAAACGCATGATAGAAAAACGCATTGGAAAAGTAACACATACTGAGGCTAACGCTAAAAAACTAGCCCACTACTTGGCTGAAAACCTTGAAGGAAAGCAAGTGACATATTTTTGTAGTGACTTACGACTAGACGATTTACCAAATATCCTAAGCGAAAATAATCTCGTGGTTAACGAAATTGAAGCCTATCAAACCAAGTTTGATGCGGATAAGGTGGAAGGCCATTTAGATGGAGTTATGTTTTACAGTCCATCTACAGTAGAGAGCTTTTTAAAGCAAAACAAGGCTACAGGCATTGCCTTTTGTATTGGTGAAACCACAGCTAAAGCTGCTAAGTCGTATTTTGAAGATGTGAGGGTTGCTAAAGTACCCACTGTTGAAAGTGTGATTGAGTTGGTGAATGAGCATTATGTGCATTAGCTTTTAGCCTTTGGCTATTCGCAAAACCCAAAAAGAATGAGAAATTTTAAGCAACTTGAAATTTGGAAAAATGGGATTGAAATTGTTAAGCAAGTATATTTATTATCTCAACAACTCCCTTCTGAAGAAAAATTTGGCTTAAAAAGCCAATTAACCAGAGCCTCTATTTCCATACCTTCAAATATTGCTGAGGGCTGTAGTAGACATAGTGAAATTGAATTTAAGAGATTTCTCGAAATAGCCATGGGATCACTTTTCGAAGTTGAAACACAACTGATTATTTCTGAAGAACTAGGATTTATTAAACAAGAAGATTTAGAAACCATTTTCTCACTTTTAGATAAAGAAGCGAAAATGATTAACAGTTTAATTAATAGAATAAAACATAGATAAAGGCAAACGGCCAATAGCTAATGACTAAGATGATAAAAAACGACTTATACTTAAGAGCACTAAAAGGAGAAACGGTAGAGCGTCCACCAGTATGGATGATGCGCCAAGCAGGTCGCTATTTGCCAGAATTTATGGAAATAAAGGCCAAATATGATTTCTTTACACGTTGTCGCACCCCAGAATTAGCCAGTGAAATTACGGTACAGCCTATCCGTCGATACGGTATGGATGCAGCCATTCTATTCTCTGATATCTTGGTGATTCCGCAAGCCATGAATATTGAGGTTGAGATGAAACCAAATTTTGGGCCTTACCTACCTAATCCTGTACGCTCCCAAAAGGATGTGAATAATGTTATCATCCCCGACGTACATGTAGAACTAGACTATGTCATGCAAGCTATAAAGGCCACCAAAGAGCTGCTCAACAATGAGATTCCTTTAATTGGCTTTGCAGGTTCACCTTGGACTATTTTATGTTATTGTGTTCAAGGACAAGGCAGTAAAAACTTTGATAAGGCCAAGGAGTTTTGTTTTACGCAGCCTGTAGCCGCACATCAACTCTTGCAAAAAATTACAGATACGACCATAGCTTATCTTAAGGCAAAAGTGAAGGCAGGTTGTAATGCTGTACAGATTTTTGATTCTTGGGGAGGTATGCTATCACCTGTGGATTACCAAGAGTTTTCATGGCAATACATTAATCAAATTATTGAAGCTTTAAAGGATCACGCACCAGTCATTGCGTTTGGAAAAGGCTGCTGGTTCGCCCTTGGTGAGATGGCAAAATCCAATGCTTCAGCCTTAGGCATCGATTGGACATGCTCGCCACGTAATGCACGCTATTTAACAGGAGGACACATCACACTTCAGGGTAATTTTGATCCTTCACGACTGTTCTCTCCTCCTTCTGAAATTAAAAAGATGGTGCATGAGATGATTAACGCTTTCGGAAAAGATAAATACATCGTAAATTTAGGTCATGGTATTTTACCCAATATTCCATTGGATAATGCCAAAGCCTTTATAGACGCCGTAAAAGAATATCAGTCGTAAAGGTTTAATGTTTTTGGCGTAACAGATATGCTGTTAAGGCGTCTTGTTTGTAGATTATTATTAATCAAAGAATAAAAAATGATAAGGGACATATTTAGAGGGCTTCAGGTGTATTCAGGTGCTTATGCCCTAATTTCAAAACTGAAATTATGGAAGTACTTTGTCATTCCCATTATTATAAGCCTTGTTGTTTTTCTACTAATTTTTGTTTCAGCTTATGGTTTGTCTGACAACCTAGGCGAATGGATCGCCCAAATATGGATATGGGAATTTGGCAAAGCCACTTTTACAGCCATTTCTACATTTATTAGCGGTATTATTATTTTCGCTATAGGGCTAATTATGTACAAACACATCATAATGGCGCTCTCTTCACCTTTTATGAGCCCAGTTTCCGAAAAAATTGAAGCTTATTTTACCGGAAAACCTGCTCAGAATTATGTGAATACTAATTTTTCTAAACAGCTTGTCCGAGGTATTAGAATCGGGCTTAGAAACCTAGTTAAAGAACTGCTATATACCTTACCTATTTTATTGCTAAAGTTTATCCCTGTTGTGAATATTTTTTCAACGGCATTACTGTTTTTAGTACAAGCGTATTATGCAGGATTTGCGAATATGGACTATACATTAGAACGTCATTTTAAGTATAAAGAAAGTGTGGCTTTTATCAGGCAACATCGCGGTTTGGCCATAGGCAATGGTATTGGATTTTTACTAATGCTATTAATTCCAGTGGTTGGTGTTATTCTCGTACTGCCTCTAAGTGTTACTTCTGCATCTGTCATCGCTGTTGATCTCTTATTTGATGACGATGAGGAGATTGGTTTTGAACCTTTTGACAAAATAGAATTGAGCTAATGATAGCAACATTTAAAGATTTTGAAATTAATCCTGTTCATGGTGGTGATGCTTGGAAGATCTGTAACCTTATGGTATCGAACGAAGACCGATTTAAGCGTTATTTCCCAAAAACTTTGGAGCAAAATTTAACGCCCACGTTGTCTCAATTGTTTGTGGAGAAGAAAGTGAAGCAATTTGAACTGAAAGAAGAGTTCCTTTATACGCTTAAACATTCTGAAAGCAGATCGCTAGCAGGGCTCATTTATATCAAGGAATTGGACTGGGATAAAAAACAAGGCGAATTTGCCTATTGTATCGGCCATACCTTTGAAGGGAAGGGGCTTATCTCTAGTGCCATTAAGGCCTTATCCGCCTATGCTTTTAGTGATTTGGGACTCGAAACCCTTCAAATTATTGTCAATAAAGACAATATAGCAAGTATGAAAGTGGCTACAAAAAATGGTTTTGTCTGGCAAAAAACATTAAACAAAGCCTTTACTCCTCCAGGCGAAGTTCCTTTAGATATGGAACTATACGAATTGTATAAGCTCAAATCCTAAGACAGAAAGCGTTAAAAACTCATGATGTGCTTTTCTAAATCATCCTTAGAAGAAAGCTCTAGTTTTTTCCGAAGTCTATATCTCGCCTTTTTAACGCCTTCGGTCGATATATTTAACAATGACGCAATTGAATTAGAATCATACTTCATCTTTAATAAGGCAATTAACCGAATATCGTTTTTTGTTAAATTACTGTAGAGCTTTGTGATATTTTTAAAAAAATCAGGATTCATCTCCATAAACTGTGTTGTAAACTGCTCCCAGTTATCGTCAATTTGTTTGTCAATGTGCAGTTTATTTATAAGATGATTCACGTTACTGCTATTATTGTCTTTTCTAAGGTTGCTCAAGTCCTTTTTGAGCTCATTTAGCATCTCGTTTTTCTGGGCTATATGCAAGGCTTTAGAGGTCAATTCACGCTTTTGGTATTCAATTTTTTGACTGAGGTTATCGTTCTCCAGTTCCTTTACCTTGGTAATGGCTTTTTGTTTGGTGGCTCGCAACCTAAACTTATTAATTAAGGCATAGGCCAATGCTCCTAGCAGTAATAGAGAAACAAGTAAAGCAATATTTCGGTTATTTGCGGCTCTGTTCTTGGTAGACAGTAAATCGTTCTCTTGTTGCTGAATTTTAATTTGGTTTTCACGCTTTTCGGCCTCATAAAATTTTTCTAAGGCCGCAACTTCCTTAAGTTTTTCTTCACCTAAAACACTATCCTTCAATTCAATATATTCTAAGAACGCATTGTAACTTTGTTTGTTTTCATTAACGTTATAACTGGCTTTAGCCAAGGTCAACAAACTATTCAGCTTTTCGTAACTTCCACCGATAATGTCTGATGCAGAATCTGATTTTAGCGCATATACAAAGGCCAAATCCTTATCATTCTTACCGTTATAGGCGCCAACCAAGAAATTGTATAGATTGGCATTTAAACCGCTATCATCAATATTTTTATTGACCTCTAATCCTTTTTTTAAATCTGCTATGGCCTTATCGAACTTACCCAATTGAATATTTAAATTACCATAATGTTGATACACATAAGCATTGGCAAGCTGATGTCTATTTTCAACTATTTTATGCGCAATCGGTAAGTATTTCATAACACTATCCGTCTCCTTAATATCTAAATACGAAGAACACATATCTATAAGTGCTACCGCATAGTTGATATCCCTATTGGCATTTTTGTAAATAAAGGCCGCTTTTTTTGTGGCTTCAATAGACCTCATCCCTTCTTGCAAATTAGAATAAACAATGGCCAGATCTAGATTAACCATGGCGATGCCCAAGGAATCATCAATTGAGCTGTAGTTTTTTTCAGATTCTAAAAGATTGACTAGCGCATTTTTATAATCTGCGGAATTTATATAAGCAGCTCCGACAAAAGACTGTGCATGGGCAATTTGTTTTAAGTCGCCACATTGTTCGGCTATGTCTAAACCATGATTCGCTAACTCAAGTAAGTTTGAACTGTCTCGGAACAAGGCAAATCGCGTTAGATTAAACTGGCTTACCGCTAGTTTGCAAAAATCCCCCGAGGCTTCGATCCTATCGTAACCTTTTTGATGTATGCCCCGAGAAATACTATCCCAATGGCCCATATCGAGCCTTAAGTTGGCAAACTTATGATAAAGGTCACCGGCAATAGTGTCATTTTCAATTTTAGATATGGAAGCTATAGCACCATCAATCTTATTTAAGATGGAATCACTACGATTTAGATTTGCCCTAAGATCTTCATAAAGCCGATCTAGTTCTGCCTTTTTATAAATTTTGTCCTGCGACCAACACGTCAGCAATGAAAAACAGAATATGACACAATACGAAATCTTAAGAACAGACATAGATACACCTTCTCGATTAACAGCTTTAATAAAAATACGGTTTTTTGAATAAATGAAAATACCGGCACAAGGCAACTTACTGTGATAAATTCACTTCTAATTTGGTTTATTATCGTAATTTTGCACCATTCATATGGGATATAAAAACCCTTTAATTTGAGCGCTGAATCACATTGATGAAAGATAAATTTTTCAATTACATAAACGAGCTTCAGGATACAATTACGTCTAAGCTAGAAGCCATTGATGGCAAGGAAAAATTTCATCAAGATATTTGGAAACGCCAAGAAGGTGGTGGTGGAAGAACACGTGTTATTGAAAATGGTAATGTGTTTGAAAAAGGTGGTGTGAATATTTCTGGTGTACATGGCAAATTACCTGAAAGTATGCAAACTTATTTTGGTGTTAAAGATGCCGATTTCTTTGCCTGCGGTTTAAGTTTAGTCTTGCATCCAAAAAATCCTATGGTGCCCACTGTACATGCCAACTGGCGTTATTTTGAAATGTATGATCGACAAGGACATATTGTCGATCAATGGTTTGGCGGGGGACAAGATCTAACCCCTTACTATTTGTTTGATGAAGATGCTAAACATTTTCATCACGTCTGTAAAACGGCATGTGATAAGCACCACCCAGAATTCTACCCTAATTATAAGGCAAGGTGCGATGACTATTTCCATAATTCCCATAGACATGAAGCCCGCGGTATCGGAGGTTTATTTTTTGACTATTGCAAGAAGACCGATGATATGAGTATGCAAAACTGGTACGACTTTGTTACCGAAGTTGGAGATAGCTTTCTTGAAGCCTATGTGCCCATTGTCGAAAGACGAAAAGATTTACCGTATTCTCAAGAGCAGAGGGATTGGCAAGAGATTAGACGTGGTCGTTATGTAGAGTTCAATCTTGTACACGATAAAGGCACCTTGTTTGGTTTAAAAACTAATGGTCGTATAGAGAGTATTTTAATGAGCTTACCACCCCATGTGCAATGGGTTTACGATCACCATCCCAAAGAGGGTAGCGAAGAGGAACGATTACTTAAGGTACTAAAGCATCCTGTCGATTGGGTTTGAATTACTTCCAAACAGTCACATCATCGAGATTGCCCTTTAACTCATTAGTATGATGAAACAATCTTGCCTTGAGCATAATGCGTCTGCCTTCAGGTTGGCGCGTGAACACTAATTTACCCATTCCCATAAATCGCAACCAATACTTATAGAATAACTGAGCGTCTTTTTTGTTTTTTCCAAAGACTTCTGGAACAGGATAAAAATTCTCGATATTAAGTCCCTTCTTAAAAAAGTTGGTCCCAACAATAATATATCTCGGAGATTCTATAGGTTCTAGTAATTCAGTGAGTGTTTTTAGGAAAAAGGCTTCTTCGTAATTACTTGCTCCTTTCAAACTGCAGGTTACGACACCATTATGTATTTCTTCAGAGTCTACTGTTACTAAACTTCTTTTAGTATTTAAAATACGCATATCATCCATAGTTTCTAAAATCACTAAACCCATTTGTTTGAGACGCTTATGTAAAAAGCCATGACGCAAATAATAAATAGTTGCTTTATATAATTTATAACCAAAAAATACAGCGATAATTAGACCTATAAATTTTATAACCGCAAGTAAATCCTTATTCACCGATATACTTAAAGCTGCTGCAATTGTTCCGAAAAAGAAGGTAAACAAGATTAATCCAATTTCTATTAAAACCAATGATGAAGCTTTAGAAAAATAAACCTCACGTTGTGCTTTAAACTCAGGTGTTTTAAAATCCTGAAGTTGCAACTGGCGCGTTAATTTGCTGCCGCTTCCTATAGAATTTTTCCACTGAATATTAATGTCGTTTCGTTTTCCTGAGCGCTCAATAGTCATGGTATTTAAGCTATCGACCTCAGCAGCATCAATTTTTTCGGGAATTCCCAGGCGCTCAAAACCATCGGTTATAAAAGGTATTTTGGTGTTGGTTATACCTACAAACGCTTCAAACCGACGCTTTAATAATTCGATTTCTTTTCCACCATATTTATCCGTTGGATCAATACAAGCCAAATGCCATATATTACTGATCTTTTTAGGCTTGTTGGCATCCCTCCTAATGGCTCTACCTCGCATTTGGTTGGAAGACACAAAAGAACCGACAAACGAGGCCAATATTAGGCTATTTATAGAAGGTGCATCCCAACCTTCACCCAATAGGGCTTTTGTACCAATCAATACTTTAATAATGCCGTCTTCAAACAATCTGGTAATAATGCCTACTATAGCCTTACTCGATTTATTTGAAGCCTTAACCAAAACAAAATCATTGTCGCTTTTTAAAGGCACATAAACATAGGACTCGCCTCCACTATAAGCACTTACAGCATGAATTATTGAATGGTGAACAATAACAATCGTTCCTGTGAGTACTGCTAAATCCTTATTATTTGGAGAACTTGTTCTGATGTAATGAAATATGGGTAACACACCAATTTTATCAATCGACACGGTATCTTCACTTGATGTATTTAAAAATTCTTTTCTCACATAATCTGTTAATACAACACAGCTCAGTGCTTCACCAAGTGCCAAGCGTTCGGCATTGACAATCTCAACAATACTCTCTAGTTTGCTTGGACTAAAGGCAAGCGATTTGTAGAGGGTCTCATTACCTGATAAATTGATTCTATTTTTTTCGAAAACATGGAGTTTTCTGAGCTCTTTTTCTAATTCAAGAAGATAATCTTCATGCTGCTCTAAGTTTTCACGATCCGTGACTAAGAGGTTTTGCAATAAAATTTCGAACCATTCATTGTTTAAATCAGGTAATTGTATACGGTCAGATTTGCGAATACCTAGAAGTTCTAATTTGTCTCTATCCGTTGGTATTCCAATAGCATTTAGCGTGATTAAAATTGATGAAAAAAATGCCGTATTAGAATATAATATATCTGTATGTTGCAATGGATCTTCATACAATCGGTGTTGTTCCAAAAGCCTAATAAAACGCTCATCATCTAAAATGCGAGATTTAAATTGAGAAATATTATCCCTGTAGGTTGAGATGTAATTGAGTTCGGAATCATAAGGCTTAGATAAATACACAAAATCCTGATGCGGACTTAAATCTTTTTCTCTAATCAAATCTGGAACAGAAATCTCATCATCAACTTCTCCGCAAAGCGAAAAATACTTGTTAACTTCCAATCTGCTACTGTCATAAGGCGGTGTAGCCGTAAGCGCAACTATAAAGTATGGATTACTCTTTTTTAATGCCATTAAGCACGTCCACCACGTATTTTTTAAATGATGTGCTTCATCCAAAACAAGAGTGTCAATTTCATGTATCTTAAAAAAGTCTAGAAATTTCGCTTCATTTTCAAACGATTTATAAAAGGAGTGTAATGACTGATATGTAGAAAATGTGACGGTACTCGGTTGTTTTATGTCTAACGACACGTCTTCAAACGGCTTGTCATCCGTGAAAAATGTCTGCAATCGATCTTGCCATTGGTCTCTAATGGTGAGTGCTGGCGCAAGTACTAATGCCTTTTGGCCAATGCGTCTTAATATTTCGATTCCTAAAATCGTCTTTCCAGAACCTGGAGGTGCAATCACATGAAAATGATGATCCTCAATATGAGCATCGAAATTCTTTAGAAGTTTATCTTGGTAATTTCGCCATGGAAACTGAAAGTTTAGGGCATTAAATAGATTTGGCAATATAGAATGGTTATTAATGGTTAATTTTGTGTTTCATAAAAATAACGATAATTAGCAAAGCCAAAAACATGTTTCCAATACGAAGACATAGACGCCTTAGAACTAATGACGCTATTAGAAGTTTGGTAAGAGAGACCTCCATCTCTTCTAATGATTTCTTAGTCCCTCTTTTTGTGGTAGAAGGCAAAGGTGTAAAAGAAGAAATTGCCTCGATGCCCAATTACTACCGCTACAGTTTAGATTTGCTTCAAGATGAAGTAAAATTGTTATGGAGTTTAGGTTTAAAATCGGTGTTGCTTTTTGTAAAAGTCAACGATACTTTAAAAGATAATAAAGGAACTGAAGCCTTAAATCCTGACGGACTGATGCAACGCGCCATAAAAACGGTTAAGGAGGTTTGTCCAGATATGTTAGTGATGACTGATGTGGCCTTGGACCCTTTTTCGTCTTATGGTCATGATGGCATTGTTGAAAACGGAAAAATCATTAATGACGCCACTGTTGAAGTATTAGCCGAAATGAGTATATCCCATGCCGAAGCTGGTGCCGATTTTGTAGCCCCCAGTGACATGATGGATGGCCGTATTTTAGGGATTAGGGAAGCTTTGGACCAGTCTAATTTAATAGATGTTGGCATTATGAGCTATTCCGCAAAATATGCGTCCGCATTTTATGGGCCTTTTAGAGATGCGCTAGACTCTGCGCCTGTGGATCTGGTCAATGTCCCAAAAGATAAAAAGACCTATCAGATGGATTTCGCCAATAGAGAGGAAGCCATTAGGGAAACCGAAATGGATATTAATGAGGGGGCAGATATCGTAATGGTTAAACCAGGCCTGAGCTATTTGGACATTGTGCGTGATATTAGAAATAGTTTTGACATCCCCATTGCCGTATATCAAGTCTCTGGCGAGTATGCCATGCTTAAAGCAGCAGCCGAAAAAGGATGGTTAGACCATGATGCTGTGATGTTAGAGCAAATCACCTCTATTAAGCGTGCTGGGGCTGATATTATAGCCTCATATTTTGCAAAAGATGTGGTGAAGTTATTGTAAATACCGATAGCAACTTTGAATATTGCTGAAAAACTGTCATCCTGAGCGTTGGCCCCTTAGCGCCTCGCCTTCCGAAGTCTTGTACGGCGGACAGGGAGTCGGAGGGAATCGAAGGATCGCCAAAGATATAGTAAGAGTTCTAAATACTTAGAAGTTATTTTAAACCTAACAGCGGACTTGTCATTTCGAACATGATAAGAAATTGAACCTTTAGCGTTCAGCTTCCTTGACTTTATAGGTTTTCTCGATATACCCCATTTTACCATTTTTAGAAATGGCTTCAATAATCACTGATACCTCCCCAACATGGTCGTCATTATAGAACTCTAAAATAGCCCTGCCTTCTTCGTTAAGTTCAACATCTGGTGACCAATGTATAACACTTCTATGGTCTGGGATTACCCAATCTTGACTTGATAGATTTTCATATTTTGGCGCATAAAACTCAGCAGTCTCAGAAAATCCTTCAATCTTATTGATTCTAAAACCTTTAGGCTTGACCATTCCAAAGATACCATTACCAGATTTAGTGTAGATATTAATTAAGGCTACATAAGTAGGACAAATGATTGTTCTTAACACTTGGTCACAATATTTATTTTTATTCTTCGGTGATTCTAAAATATCTATACTCTCAATTTCATCGACTGGCATACTTTCAACAAATCTATATTCTTCTAATGACAAAGGAATATTGTCAACCAACACATAAGTAAAGCCTCCTCCTCTTTCGGTTCCCCTCACCACAGCTCTTAGAAATTGATTGTTTGGTGGTCCTTCATTTATGATCATGATCTCATTTGGAAATTGAGCCCTGATGACACTTAAAAGCCCCGAGTTCCATTTTGGGGGATTTTTATTTAAGTCACTACCCTCTAATACTTTTGTAGGTTCCCCATGTCTTTTCATAAATGCTTCTCGCGCCGGAGTTAATTTATAGCCCTTTATATTAACTTCTTCTAAAGCAATGGTGTTGAAGGTCGTTTCATAGTTTTGCTTAATCTGATCAACGACCTGCATTTGTTCAGTAAAATTAGTTTTTATAGAGCTCGGTATCGAAAATGATCTTTTGCTTTGCTTTTGTATTTCTGGACGCCATTTTTTATCCAGGTTAATTTTAAAGTCTACTGCTTTTCCCCCATTATCGACCACTTGCATAAAAAATTCGGATTTGGGCTTGTAGATATCATCCAGTTGAAAACTATACCTGCCACTCGAGGGAACTTCCAAGCTGTAAAATTGCGGTATATCGTTTTTTATCATTAGGTTCAAATTCATAGGTTTTTTAGGGCGCTTGTTTGGGTTGAAATATTCACCAATGGTCCCAGATAATACAAGATTTGTTTCTGGATCATGTTTAAACGTTGTTATGGATGCCTCTTTTTGATACTTGTAATCCCGCCAACCTTGGGTTAACATCATAGCATCCAAATCTACATGTCGGCTTCTGTTTGATTTATCAAAATAGTAATTGGGATGTTCAATAAAGCCCTTTAGTTCTGAATTCAGTAATATAGACGCCAGAATATTGGGTTTATAGCTTCTGGAAGTTTCAGCTCGACTTTTACCTAACACTAAAACCGAAAGGCTCATTGGTGTCTTGGTTTGCATGCTGTCTATGGTAAGTGCTAGGCGTACCGCTTCACGTTGCGCATACACTATTTTATCCGAAACCATATGTACCTTTAATCTTTGATCTGGCCTATTATTAAAAACCAAGCGTTCACAAATGGTTTGATTTTTGTCATTCAGCACACTGATTTTTATGACGCCTTCCGGCAATGAGGCTTTTGGTATGGATGTCGTAATTGTATCTTTTAGCTCAAAACTAAAGTTCTGGTATTGGACACCTCTTGATGAGGTCTTAATGCTAAGGGTTTCTGACGTCTGATTATGAGATACAATAGACAATCGCAACTCGTCGCGCAAGCTCACCAATGTCATGACGCTGCCATTAGGTCTTGCCATGGGTAACTGATACTTATAACTAAGGTTCCCTTTGATAATTTCCGCATAATGCAAGGCATTTGGCTCAGGTAAAAGTTTAAAGGTCCCCATACCCAAGTCGTTACTGCTAAATGTGGTTATCGTATTGCCAAAATTATCTTTAATTGTTCCTTCTACTCTATGACCCAACCCATTATAATCTATAGCTTTAAAAGCTACCGTACTGAGAAGTCCATCGACAAGGTGGCCACCTTCAGGAAAAAATTGAATATCTAGATGGTCTTTGTCAATGATTACTGTTTCGATATAAAAATCGGTTTCCTCTTTCTTAATCCTAGATTTTGTAACGGTACTGAACTTCAATTCTGCTCTTATGGCATCATCAGGAAGTCTGTACTCTAATTTATAGGTATCATCCTCAGTTGCCTCTAAGGTTAGGGTATCAAGACGTTTTTCCGTATCTATAAACAGCCTTAATTTTCCTTTAAAATCACGATTGACTACCTTCGGATTGATATCTGCCTGTAAAGACTTATAATCTCCCGTACCAACAATCATATTGATTATTGGTTTTTGGCTTAATGTGTCTTTCTTTAAATCGACGACCTCTATGGGTTGCAAAAAAATAAAATCCTTTTCGAAGTTTCTGTTCCAATGTGTATAGGCTCTAATTCTATATTTACCAGGCTTATAACTTTTCTCAAGGACAAATGAACCATGAGCCAAACCATCGTTTAATTTTAATAACTGATGAGCAATAATGTTATCATTAGCATCGATTAGCTCGACATGCAGAATTTTACTGATGTCAGACCAACTATGATCATGGGACTTAGAAACTATAGCCTTAAACCAGACTGTTTCACCCGTTTGATATAAGGCATTGTCTATTTGCAAATAGATTTTCTCCGCAAGACTCTTCTGAAATAATAATGGTTCTGAGACCTCATTAAATATTTGGGCATAACAACATTGACCTGAACCAAAAAAGCATAGAAATAGTAGTCGTAAATAATACTGAGACACCAATTTAAAACATTGAATTTTATATGTATAATTTATATGTTTTTCATGTATTAAGTGTAAAAGTTCTCATAAAATAAGACAACTGTTTTCATTAATGTATAGGGTCCTAACAAATACAAATTCAAAATGTATCCTTAAAGTCTTTAAAAGAGGAAAAAACGAAGAGGACCAAATGCCGATTATATATTTATAATGGTTAATACCGATTTACAGTATGGGCTCTAAGCCTTGTCTTTTCTGGTATTTCTATTATACTTTAGGTTAACGCTAGGTTAACCTCGCTCATTTTCTTTTTTGTATCGCATCTTGATTTTAGATTTGTACCATCATCAACATGTCCTGAACTGTCACATTGAGCCTGCCTGTTCTTAGCAGAGCCGAAGTATCGAAGTGCGGTTTCAGTATCTAAAATCAAAAAACAATGAGAACTTTAAACAACAATCAAATTACGGAAAGAGACCAAAGAACTAAAGCGTACAACTGGAATACTAAGAGACGTTTTAGATGATAGTCCTAACTTAAAAGCAGAGTTTACGGTAAGCTTCATCAATCAAGAAAATCAATTCACCCCAAAACTGTAAACTCTGTTTTATGCTTAACTTACAGCAGCATATGAAAAGAAAAATCAACATTTTAATTACTGCATCAATTCTAGGGCTTATGGCCCTATCCGGTATTCAGGCGTATCTTATTAATAACACCTATAAACTCGAAAAAGATGCATTCATTGAAGAAACCAAGCGCAGTATTTTCCGCTTTGACGACAACATCGCGGAAATAGATTCTATTTACGAAACCATTGGTGATTTGGTTATTAATCAAATTATCGATTATAAACGAGGGCTATTACAAAAACCTGCATTTTTAAGTGACTTCGCTAAAACACGAGATGCTATTAATTCGCGCTACATAGAATTATATCAGAATACTTTTAAGGAACAAGGGGTATCTCATCCCGTAAAATTTCAAAAACGGCTAAAATCGATTGTTTTATTAGACTCTGTGGCCAACGACACTTTGTTTTTTAAGTCGACAAAAGAGCAATCACTACATCTCATAGGGGACAATTTTGATATCAATAGCGCCTATGGCATTAATAACTCACAAACAACAACTGACACAGAACGCGATTATGTAGAAGATGGGCTGCAAAAAACCATAAACTTTGAATTTCAGGTCGTAACCCAAGATTACTTTAATATTGATGGCTGGGAACAGGAAGTTTTAAGGCGAATGTCGGGTATTTTGGTGCTTTCAATCTTCATTTTTGCATTAGTTCTGGTGCTGCTTTACTATTCCATAAAAAACCTTATCACCCAGAAGAAAATTGCAGATATTAAAACCGATTTTGTCAATAATATGACGCACGAGCTTAAAACCCCTTTAGCGACTTTAACGCTTGCGACGAAGATGCTAAAGAAAGACGACATAAAACAGCAACCACAAATCGTTGACAATACCATACAGACTATTGAACGTCAAAATAAACGCTTACAACAACTAATCGACCAGGTACTGAACAATAGTTTGGGCTATCAAGAAATTCAGCTCAACAAGGAATTGGTGGATATAGAAGCCTATGTAAATACTGTATTAGATGATTTTATGTTGTCACAGAAATCTAAGGCTATTAGGTTAAATAGAAATTTTTCAATACAAAACCAAAAGGTGAAGCTCGACAAATTTTATATGACCACAGCGCTTTTAAACATCCTTGAAAATGCTGTGAAATATTCTGATGGTGATGTCATCATAGACTGTATGGTGAACAGTACGTCGGCATTGAACATCTCCATTAAAGACTATGGCATTGGTATTTCTAATAAGGATAAAAAACAGGTGTTCGATAAATTTTTTAGAGCAGGAAATACTGAGGTTCACGATGTTAAAGGTCTCGGTCTTGGTTTGTATTATACCAATCAAATCGTAAAAGCCCACCATGGGCAGATTAGTGTTGAAAGCAAAGAGGGCAAAGGCACTATTTTTACACTAACTATCCCTTTTCATTAATAATGTATTCTATGAAACATATTTTACTAGCTGAAGATGATCTAGATTTTGGGAACATCCTAAAGCAATATTTAGAAATCTCGGGGTTCACTATTACTTGGGCTAAAGATGGCAAGGAGGCATTAGAACTGTTCCAAAAGAAACATTTTAATATTTGTGTTTTTGATGTTATGATGCCAAAAATGGATGGTTTTACCTTGGCAGAAAAAGTTATTGATATCGCACCAGAAACACCGTTTATCTTTCTCACTGCCCGAAAACTAAAGGAAGATAAAATTAAAGGCTTAAAGCTCGGTGCAGACGATTATATCGTAAAACCCTTTGAAGCCGATGAATTAGTCCTTAGGCTAAATAATATCCTTAAACGAACCGAAAAAACAGCTAGTATATCAATTCAAGAGGCCAATATAGATATCGGTACTTACACATTCAACACGCAAAGATGTGAGCTTATTTGCGGGGATTTCAAAAAACAATTGACACATAAGGAAGCTGAGCTTATTTTATTCTTGTACAACCATAAGAATCAACTACTAAAGCGCGAAGATATCTTGAAAGCCGTTTGGGAAAATGATGATTTCTTCTCTGGCCGCAGTATGGATGTTTTTATAAGCCGTCTCAGAAAATATTTTAAACTAGACCCCTCAATAGCTATAGAAAGCATTAGAAATGTAGGTTTAGAATTTAAAGTAAGTTAATGTCAGGTTGAGCGCACGCGTGTCGCTGAAACTTTAGCGTAAGCACAGTCGAAACCTTATTAAGAGACAAGAACAAATTACCTTTCGACTTTCTCTGCAAGGTGCTTTCAATAAAATATATTTTATCTTAACCAATGCTCAAGGTGACAGCCAGAGTTAATAGAATTTCACGCCTTGGTTAATGCTGGGTTAACGCCTGGCATTTTCTTTTTTCTACAGATGTTGTCGTCTACATTTGCCTTGTACAATCATTAAAAGCGAATTATTATGAATTTCAAAAAGTCAAAAAACGTCAATGGAAGCATCAGAATAATTGATGTAAAAACAACAGTCTGTGTTGTGTTAATCACTGCATTCTGTTTAACATTTAGCCTTAGTGCACAGACCACACCTGAGCCACCCACGCCACCTAAAACTTCAAACTCAAAGACCATTTCAAGAACATCACAATCCGTGTCTGTGGAGCATGACGATAACGAAATACATAACAGTTCGGTATCCGTGTCTGTTTCAGACGATGAGTACAAGTTTAGAGCGCGTTATCATCAATCAAAAAACGAAGGTGTGAAGGCCATATTAATAGAGGCATTGGGAAAAGATAATCTTAGCGTAAAAGGTAACACCTATTTATGGTCAGACAGTAAAAATGGGAATGACATCTTTGAGTGTAAATTAACTAAGGGCCACTTAAGAATGTATTTGGATACAGATTTAGCATCAAAAGGGTATACCGAAAAAATCAATGCACTTGGTAAGGATTTAAAGCACTTTATTTCTGGTACAGATGCTAAAAAAGAAAGTGAGCGCGCCGTAGCAAAAGCCAAACGTGAATTAGAGCGTGCAGAGCGCGAATTGGAAAGGGCTAAACGCGAAGCAGAACAAGCAGCTAGAGCAGCAAAACGTGCTGCAAAAAATTAAGGGCACCTAAAATCAAAAAGCCTTAACCTATATTATTAGGTTAAGGCTTTTTGATTTTCTAATCTTTTCCAAACGGATCTCCAGCTAATTTTCTTAACTCTTCTTTAGTAATTAGTGGCCCTTCTTTTGGTTCAATAATATCTTTAACTTCTGGATGATTAAATTCTATTTCCTTTACAACAAAGTAATGTTTGTTATTATAGAACTCTAGGATCAACCCTGGAAGACCATTAAAACCTCTTGGCCCATGCTTAACCGGGAGGTCTTCGGTAAACCAAGCTACTCTTTTTTCATCCGAATCCTTTATGGCTTTTTTACACAAGTAGCCTTTAATCTCTTTAGTTTCATTAGTAATTGTCCAGTCCATTGAGTCTACTTTTACACGCTTCTTTTCGCCCCATATTTCGAAAGTACTAATGTTATAATTGCGGCTCCAATCTGTATAAAAAAGTCTATCCCCACCTGCCATACCATGATTAAAATTAATTCCTGTCGGATTAATAGATATAGCGCCATCTATATTTTCAAACTTTGGCACTTCCTTATTATCCTCTACATAATAAAGCGAAATACTATCATTAAACACTAAATAACTCTCCACAGGCTGGGATTCATGAAGCATCTCCAGAGCTTCATTTCTAGCATCTGTATTTTCAGGGTTTTCATATGGCTCTTCTATAGTACTCTTATCGATGGAGACTTTATACGTTATTTTTCCTTTGGTCTGAGACCATGTCACTAGAGATACAACTACAAAAAGAATCGTCAGTTTATTTTTCATATTTAAATATATGAAATCTAATTTAAGTATTCATTTTGTAACTTCGTAACAACAAAACTTCAATACATTAATGGGCTTACTCATTTTTTACGCTGTCATTTCCATTTTCTTTTCATTTTTATGTTCCATTTTAGAGGCTGTTTTACTGAGTATCACACCCACATTTATCAATGTAAAGAAGAATGAAGGCAAAGCTTACGCCAATGATTTAGAAGATTTAAAAAAAGATGTCGATAGGCCTTTGATTGCCATACTTACCCTCAACACTATTGCACATACCGTTGGTGCTATTCTAGTTGGTGTACAAGCAAAAGTAGCATATGCTGAGCTTTATGGCAGCACAAAACGAAGTCTATTGGGTATAGAGTTTACGGAAGATATTATGGTAGGCTTGGTATCTACGATAATGACCATACTTATTTTAGTGGCTTCAGAAATTATCCCTAAAACCATTGGTGCTACCTATTGGAAACAGTTAGCGAACTTTTCTACCAAAGCTTTAAATGTTTTAATCTTTATATGCAAATGGACCGGTGTCTTATGGCTTATGCGACTCTTTACAAAACTCTTTGGGAAAGGCCACCATGGCAGTGTTTTAAGTCGTGAGGACTTCCATGCTATGGCCGATATTGCTCAAGAAGAAGGTGTATTTCAAGAGAGCGAAAGTAAAGTCATTAAAAACCTTCTAACGTTTAAAGATGTGCAGGCCAAAGATATTATGACACCACGTACGGTGATGAAAACCGAAAACGAAAATACCACCATTGAGGACTTTTTTATTGCCAACCAAAATATTCGTTTTTCGCGCATTCCCGTTTATACCGAGGACCCTGATAATATTACCGGTTTGGTTCTAAAAGACGAAGTTTTTAAGGAGATGGCACTAGGCCGTAAGTCCAAGTTGCTATCAGAAATTAAACGAAGTATTATTATTGTTAACCGGAGCCTAGCCATACCCACCCTTTTTGAAGAATTAGTAGAAAGCAGAAACCACATGGCTCTAGTGGTCGATGAATACGGTTCGGTAAGCGGATTGGTCACTATGGAGGACGTTATTGAAACCCTCCTTGGATTAGAAATTATGGACGAGAGTGATAACGTGTCCGATTTACAATTACTTGCCAGAAAGAGCTGGGAAGCCAGGGCAAAACGTCTTGGGTTAATAGAAAATGATAATCCCGAAAATTAATGGATACCTGCTATATCGAAACTCCTCTTGGACATGCTAAAATTGTTGGTGACACCAATGGCATATCGTCTGTCTCTATATTAGATACTAACGTAGAACTATCGACGGTGATTCCGGAGTCGCTTTTAGACTGCACCACACAGCTTAAGGCTTACTTTAATAATCAATTAAAATCGTTTGATCTCAACTTAAATCCTGAAGGCACAGTCTTTCAAAAAAAGGTATGGAACTTACTCCAGCAAATTCCCTACGGTAAAACCATATCGTATCTGGACCTATCAAAACAATTGGGCGATGTTAAAGCTATTAGAGCTGTGGCAAGCGCCAACGGAAAAAATCCACTATGGATCATTGTACCTTGCCACAGGGTTATAGGAAGTGATGGTAGCTTAACCGGATATGCTGGTGGCTTACACAGAAAACAATGGCTGCTCAATCATGAAAGTGAGTACAAACAGCAAACCCTTTTTTGATGTATAAATCGGGCACAGAATTTCTAAAGCGCTTTTTTAAGGTGTCTACCATATATAAATATGGCTTTAATTGGTCTCCGATGTACCGCAGAACAACCGCTAAGTTGATTGAGGTGAGCGATGATTTGCATTATGTGAAAATTCGTCTTCGACTTAACTGGAAAAATCGAAATTATGCAGGAAGCATTTTTGGAGGAAGCATGCTAGCTGCAACAGATCCTATTTATATGATTCAGCTGCTTCAAATCTTAGGCAATGACTATGTTGTTTGGGATAAGGCGGTAGAAGCGCGTTATAGAAAACCTGCGAAATCTACTATTTATGGTGAGTTTAGTTTTACTAAAGCCGAAATTGAAACCATAAAACAGAAGGTCGACGAAAAAAAGGAAACGGATATTCTTAAGACCATGAGTCTGGTTGACGACAAACAGCATATAATTGCTACTTTTAATAAAACACTTTATATCGCAGATAAGCGTTTTTATAAAGAAAAGTTGAAGAAACGCAAGACATCATTAACAAACGATAACAATGAAATTTCTAAAAAAGCTATTTAAATACCTTATCATCCTGCTAGGGCTACTCATTGTAGTGTTATACATTACAGATACGGATTATCTCCTAAAAGCCGTTCGTACCATTTACATGAATGGACACACGACTGCCTTTTTAGAAGATTACAAGTATTTTGATAACCGAAGAATCGAAGCCAGTGAGCGTCCACAACCTTGGCCAAATCACAAGGCCTATAACTCGGTAAAACCAACCGAAGCCTTACAAAAAGCTAATAACGATTGGGGGACCATTGCATACGTCATTATAAAAAATGATAGTATTTGGTTTGAGGAGTACTATGATGGTTTTGGGGAAAATTCAAAGTCCAACTCCTTCTCAATGGCAAAGAGTTATGTGTCAGGAATGATGTTTAAAGCTATTCAGGATGGTTATATTAAAAGTTTAGATCAACCTATCTGCGACTTTCTACCTGATTTCTGTGAAGGGAAAGCATCAAAAACAACGGTTGGGGATTTGAGCAGTATGGCCTCTGGTACAGATTGGGATGAAGCCTATTACTCACCATTATCAATAACGACACGTGCCTATTTTGATGATGACTTAGCAAAAGTCTCTAATGGCCTTAAGGTTGTAAACGACCCTGGACAAGCCTTTAAATATGCTAGCGGGGATACACAAATGTTAGCAATGGTCATTGAAAAAGCAACAGGTAAAAAATTATACAAATATCTAGAAGAAAGCTTTTGGAAACCTTTGGGAAGTGAAAATGATGTGCTTTGGCAAGTGGATAGCGATGGCCATGATTTGGTAAAAGCTTACTGCTGTATTGCTGGCAATGCCAAAGATTTTGCCCGTTTTGGAAAACTATTTAAGGACCATGGGAAATGGAATGGTCAACAACTTTTAGATTCGGCCTTTGTGGCAAAAGCCATTACTCCTCGTTTTCCGGAAAGTCCAGAATATGGCTATGGGTGGTGGATGAAGGATGTCGGTGGTAAAAACTTTAAGATGATGCGCGGTCATTTAGGGCAGTACGTCATCATTCAGCCTGAGGACAATGTAATCATTATCAGGCTAGGCCACCAAAAATCACCAGATGCTGGAATCGGTAAGTTTACCAATGATATTACCCTTTATATAGAAGAAGCTTATGAAATGTTAGGATTATGATTTCTAAACTCAACCTAGAAGATATACTATTTTTAGACATTGAAACCGTTCCTGAAACCAAAGCGTTTCTTGATTTAGATACGGACAAACAAGGACTTTGGGAGGCGAAGTCTAAATACCAGCGTAAGGACGAGTTTACGGCTGAAGAATTTTACCCTAGAGCAGGCATTTGGGCCGAGTTTGGTAAAATTATCTGTATTTCTGTGGGCTACTTTAATATGGATGGTGATATGAGAACTTATAGAGTAACCTCGTTCCATGGCGACGAAGTAAACATCTTAAAAGACTTTAAAAATCTGGTTATTTCTCATTTTAGCCATAGCAAGCATTTATTATGTGCCCATAATGGTAAGGAGTTCGATTTTCCTTATATCGCTAGGAGAATGATTATTCATGGCATAGCATTACCTTATAAATTGAATCTTTTCGGCAAAAAACCTTGGGAGGTACCACATTTAGATACTTTAGAACTCTGGAAATTCGGTGATTATAAAACCTATACCTCTCTAAAACTACTCACCCATGTTTTGGGTATTCCTTCCCCAAAAGACGATATTGACGGAAGCGAAGTTTATCACGTTTACTATGAGGAGAATGATATAGACCGTATTGTCAGCTACTGCGAAAAAGATACCATTGCCGTAGCACAAGTGCTATTGCGGCTTAGAGGTGATACGCTACTTCATGATAGTGAGATTAAACATATATAAAAAAACCCAGAAGCTTAACTTCTGGGTTTTTTCAAAGGACTTTACTATTTAATCAGTTCTTAATAAACTTCTTAGTGATCATTTCATCACCGTCATTCACTTCAATGAAATATAGACCTCCTTTGAGTTGAGAAACGTCTATTTTACCTTCGGAAGTGCCACGAGCTACTGTACGCCCTTGAATATTTACAATTCTGTAGTCGAACACATCTAGGCTAGAAACCTCAACATTTAGAATGTTTCCTTTTACCGGATTTGGATACACGTTGATATCCAATTCCGAAATTTCAGGTGAATCTCCATAGCCTACAATTTCTAACTTATCCTTACTACCGCGTGAACCACTTGAAATTCCTGTAATAGTCACTTGATCAATAAATATTTGATCTTGGTTTCCGGAAGCATCACACTGGAATCTAAATCCAGAACTAACCGCAAAGTTGTACTGTGCAGGTGTAATCGTTACTGTGGCATTGTAGAAGGTGTTATTATCAATATCTACACCTCTAGTCCAGGTTTGTACGGTATTCCAAACTGAACCATCAAAGAAGCGCAACCAGAAATCCTCACCGTTCTCCATGCTAAAGACATAGAAATAAAAATCAACTTCAACTGAGCTGTAAGGCGTGACGTCTATGTTGTTTAAGGTCATTGACGAAGCTACGCCAGAATTGTCTCTAATTCGCACTGACCAAAGCCCTTCAAAGGAATTTGCCGATTGTACTCTAGCACAATCGCTACCTCCATCAATCCATCCATCGAGACCTGTTTCAAAGAAGCCTTCATTAAGGATGACGTTAGACGTGCTACAAGGTGCACAGAAAGACCCACCACAATCGACACCGGTTTCATCACCATTTTGAATCCCATCATCACAGGTCGGTGCTGCCGGCTCTAACAATTGTACATCATCAATAGCAATATCAGCTTGCCAAGTACTGCCTACAAAGCGATTGAATCTTACTTGAACATTACCACCTGCATAAGCTGATAAATCTAAATTTACAGTCAACCATTGGTTACCTTGATTTCCTGTTTGGTTCCAGATACTCGTCCAAGTACTACCGTCATCATCAGAGATCTCTAGATCGATAGAACCCATATCCGCTGCTCCAAACATATGGTATTGGAAGCTAAATTCTGGATTTGTTAATCCGCCTAAATCAAAACAAGGAGAGGTAATGATTGCTCTCTTGTCTGGATAGCCTGTACCGTTAATAGAAGCTTCAACATAAATATAACTTGAGCCTTCCACGGCAGAAGATGGTCCAGTGTTATTAGATTGGGTTATTCCAGAATTTACCAACCAATTTAAATCATCTGCGGTTGATTGTGTCCATGCCCCAATTGAGCCTTCAAAACCTTCGGTATAAGGGTAAGTGGAAATTCCACCTGAACATCCAGAAGATGGATCTGAAACGTTAACCGTTCTAATCACCTCCGTAGCCGCATTGCCTGCAGCATCACTCACATTATAAGTAATCTGGTAAACACCAGCCGTATTGGTATTGACGGACCCTCCAATAACGATATTGGCAGTGAGGTCGCCATCTAAATTATCCGTCGCAGTCGCCCCTTGTTCCGTATAGGTATCACCCACGGTTAAATTAATGGTCGATGCACCAATTAAGGTAATGACTGGTGGCGTAGTATCGGCGCTGACATTAACCGTTCTAACAACTTCCGTCGCGGCATTGCCGGCAGCATCACTCACATTATACGTGACTTGGTAAACTCCTGCGGTATTGGTATCAACTGAACCACCAATAACAATATTAGCACTAATATCACCATCCAAATTATCAGTAGCCGTTGCTCCTTGTTCGGTATAAGTATCGCCTACATTCAAGTTGATGGTTGAGGCACCTGTTAAAGTAATGACTGGTGGTGTTGTATCCGGAGCTACATTGACGGTTCTTGTCACTTGAGTTGCGGCATTTCCAGATGAATCGCTAACGTTATAATTTACAAAATAAGTTCCTGCAACTGCAGTATTAACCGTACCCGTAATAACAATATTAGCACTAATATCCCCATCAAAATTATCTGTTGCTGTGGCTCCTAATTCATTGTAGGTCTCTCCAACATTTAAGTTGATGGTCGATGCGCCAATTAAGGTAATCACTGGCGGGGTTGTATCGGCGTTGACATTAACTGTTCTAATCACCTCTGTTGCTGCATTACCAGCCGCATCACTTACATTATAGGTTACCTGATAAGACCCAACAACACTTGTATTTACCACGTCGCCACCAACAACAATACTCGAGGTCAAATCTCCATCGACATTATCTGTCGCGGTAGCACCCAATTCTGTATAGGGATCACCCAACTCTAAATTTATAGTAGATGCCCCATTTAAGGTAATGACTGGAGCTTCAGTATCTGGTGCATTACCTTCTATGATCACTGTATAATCTTCAACCTCTCCATAAGTAAAATTATCACAAGGTCCGGGTATTTGATTATAGCGCATTGTAACACGCATTCTGGTAGAATTCTCAACAGCTCCTGAGGGAATTGTAAAACTTCCACTGACTGGTGTAGTTTGACTTGGTGCTAAAGTAAATACTTCTTCTCCAGCATCTGTAAAATCGCCATCTCTATTATAATCTATCCAAACACCATAACCCTCATTATATAAAGTACCCGTCCATGTTGGCGTAATGGTAATAGTGTATTGCGTATCTTTAGTAAGCGTTGTAGATATATTGGTAAAATCTGAGTAAAATTGAGCTCCAGAACTATTATCAATCGTATTCAATTGTACACGACTAATAAATTCGTCATTGACATTTGTACTCGCCGAATCACAATAGTTTAATTGAACATCGGTAGTTGTAAAATTCACTGAGGCGCTATAGGCTGAGTTAGAGCCGCCTGAACATTTACTTCTGACCTGAGCTTCATATGGCGTTAAAGCCGTTAAACCCGTAACGTCTGAAGAAATACCCGTTACAGCAATCGTTGTCCAAGTGGATGTTCCCGTTTGTCTATATCTTAAATCGTATGTGGCTCCAGGTATCGCATCCCAACTTAGTGTCGCACTGGTTTCTGCTACATTTGAAGCCGCTAAACCAGTGGGAACATCAGCATTACAAACGACTGGCGCGCCAATTGTAAAATTCGTATTCGAAATATCAAAGAATATGTTGTTAGATCCCCTAACCATGATTCTATTCTGGTTCCCTTGATTGTTCGGTACTATGATATCGTGAGAGCCATCATTGGCTACTCCAGAAGCAATGGTTATGGGATAGGTATCCCCGCCATCTGTGGATAACAAAATGTCGACTGTAGCAGCATTTATTCCATTTCCAGTGGTGCCAGCCACATCCCAACTCACGCTTTGTGCCGTACCTGCATTCCAGGTCACATTAGTATTTGGTGTGTTCACTACAAAAGGTCCAGCGGTACCATTTACAGTAACGACCATATCATCACTGTTATTTGTGCCTCCACCTGCAACATTATCTCTAACCGTCAATCTAAAGTTTAGGCTTCTCGCCACATTAGGAACCGCTTCCCATTGCCATGATGTTGCACCTGCTTTAATGGTTTCTAACCTCGGAAAATAACGCTTCGTATCGGTCGTTGGATTAAATGACCTAAACGCTACTCCTGATGTGGCATTTACACTTGGGTTTGTCGTAGACGCATTATTTTCGTCGTACTGTTCCCAACAATACGTTAATACATCACCTGCATCAGCATCTGTAGCAGAACCTTCTAATACAAAAGGTGTTCCTCTAGGAATGGTATAGTTGGCACCAGCATTGACATTAGGGACATTATTCCCCGTATTTGTATTGGTTTGACAATTTGTTGTTTTAATATAATTTGTAATCTGTTCAATAGAAGCCGCATGAAAATAGGGATCACTGTTGTTTTGAACATCCGTACCTCCAGTAATACCAGCATAGCCCATGATTGTCGAACCACTACCGGGTTCCATCTGTACATTGGTACCTTCATTGCCACCAAATGTCCAAGTATGGTTGGCCCCAAACTGATGTCCTATTTCGTGAGAAACATAATCCACGTCAAACGGGTCCCCTTCTGGGATGGTTAAAGAGGACCATCCACTTCCTTTCTGACCATTCACACAAACACAGCCTATACATCCTGCATTTCCATTATTCTGAAGGTTTGCAAATAAATGACCAATATCGTAATTCGCTTCACCAATCACACTGGTTAGTGTATTTTGTAATTGGGAATTATATCCACTTGTGGTATTGCCATAAGGATCGGTTGCCGTACTGGTATAAATGACATCGTCCGTATTGGCTATTAAAATCATAGTCACATTAAAGTCCACTTCAAAAATACCATTAACTCGTGTCATTGTGGTATTAATGGCTGCCAGTGCTTGGGCCTTAGTGCCACCATGGTATTGTGTATATTCTCCTGTAGCAGATACCGCAATTCTATACGTTCTAAGAACGGCATCATCTGCATTTTTCATCACAAAACCTGATGTGACCTTACGGTTCATTTGTTCAGTTACTTCACACTCAAAATTGTTGTGATAATCGATTCTGTTTTTCCTGTTAAATGCGATATAGTTGTCAGATCCCCGAGCTACCTGTTCTATAAATGTATTATTGCCATTAGTGGATAGAATCATGCCACTAAACCCGTATGGCGACAAGCTGAATCTTATAACAGATGAAGCATCGTCTAATCCCTGACCGACATAAGATCTGATATCGGGAAATCGCGACTGTAAATCAGGATGCATTACCGAGGCCTCTTTAACAGAGAAACGCTGTAACTTCCCTTCAGCATTTGGAAAGGATAAAATGGTATTCGATGAAACGGAAAAATCATTCCGTTGGGCAACGCCATTCAAGGCCTGCCTTAGTGCATTGACATTCAAACTAAAGGTTTGAAATTCTTTTAATGATTGATGACTTGTTTTCGATAGTAAACTGGCATTAGAAGTTTGTTTTTGCCAAAATACCTTACTTTGAGACCACAAGGTGGCCGTTGCTGTCATCATTGCGATGAGCAGCAGTGCTTTAATTCTCATAAATGTTGAGGTTAATAGATTAATTAATAGCTTTCCTAGTTTTAAATTAACTAAATTTTAACAAGAAATAGAGCGTGTTAATAACTATTGCACACAAAACCAAAAAAGTGCGGAAAAACCGTAACTGAAAGTAAGAATGCATTTACTTATGGCATATAAAAACAAAAAAGCCCAGAAAATTTCTGAGCTTTTTTGTCATTGTCATTATGCTATTTATCTTACAATCAGCTTTTCAGTAATTGTAGACGCTCCATTATTCAGTTGCACTAAGTAAACCCCTCTCATAAGATGAGATGTATTTATGGTATTTACTACATTGTTCAAGATGAGTTCTTTTCGCAATATGGCTCTACCTTGAATGTCGAATAGCGTTACATCCGTTTCTTCGGTCAACAAGCCTCGGATTACAATCTGCTGTAAATCCGCATCGCTGTATATCTGAAGCCTATCAAGTTCAGGAGTATCTGTAGATAGTGCTTGCTGTCCGAATCTTAGATAGAATCGTCCCGTACCCACTAAATCCGTGGTTGGATTGAACGTATAATCAGAGGTATTTAAATGTGTTATTGCATTCGTTTGAGTATCCTCTAAATAAATATCTTGGGTCACATTGGTACTCTCCAAACTAATGACTATCTCTTGCCCTTGTGCAGCATTAACTCCTAAAGGAATGATCGTAGACTCATTGGCATCACTATGGCTTATCGCTTGTATGGCCATATCCTTACCTTGGTTATCCTCGACTAACTCAGAATAAATTGAGAAACCAGAAGGGGCTCCGCCAAAATACTCAGCATCATAGCCTATATCTAATCCCAAAGTGGTATTATCATTTAAATAAAGCTCTGTTTCAAATATATTTGTAGCTGTCGTCATCTTTAAAATAGAGTGCCCAATCGTACTTGTATTTCGTCCGGCGATAAAATCATCAGATGTTCCAATAGCTCGCATTGATGGTGTAAACGAAATCGTAGCACCACCATCCTTTGATGACACAAAGAAACCTTGTCCAGGTGCTATTAAGGTACCTGGGTTTGCATCGGAATAGGCTTGGTTCCAAATGGTCCAATTGCTACCATTAGAATTATCTGCATCATAGCCATATATGGCGGCGCTAAATATGTCCAATTCCGAAATATTTGCCGCTAAGAAATCTGACAATGTAATATAGGTTGTATAAGGATTCCCTATAAGGTTCCATTTATCATAATTAGGTCCTGATTTTAAAATTGGAATGTCGACATTTCCGGTACTAACGATTCCAGAAAATGTAAAGGTGCCATTATCCGTAGAAGCTACTCTATATCCAGTACCGGCATCTAAGGTAGCCACTTCACCAGCTGTAAATATTTGGTATTCGTTAGTTGGTTTCTCAAAAGGACCGAACAAGTACAATGTCTGTCCCGCATTTGAATGAATATTAGTATTGTTAGACAAGAAATCCGTAAACAATTGTCCACTCACTGGAGGAGCAATTAAATCATTACCCCCAGCATTAGAATTTGCGTATCTATTATAATCAATACTACCTGTTACTGTACCATTAACCATAAGACTTGAAAATTCATTCGAATCCGAATCTAAGACGAATGTACCATTATTGGTAATATTACCATTTGCTGTAATGGCATTGGCTTTATTTAAATTTAATGTCGCCCCTGAACTAATCGTCATATTATTGATACTAAAGTTGCTTGTCGCATTAAAAGTACCATCTAAAATTAAGGCATCCTCTGCGCCTGTTGATGCACTAGGATTATTCGGTGTCCAGCTACCACCTTGATATACGAGTCCATTGAAGAGATACAAGGTATAATCCTCTACTTCTCCATACTGGAAGTCACCACAAGGAGAACCAGGTATTGTATTAAACTCTAACGATACTCGCATCCTTGTGTTTCCTGTTATCACGCTACTTGGAATTGTAATATTACCGTTCACAGAACCACCGCCAGTTACCGGTGACTGGGTGAAAACTTGTTCTCCACTATCATCAAAATCACCATCTCTATTGTAATCTATCCAAACGGCATATCCAACGGCATTAGTAGTGGCAACATTATAATCTGGTGTTAGGGTAATATTGTAAGTGGTATTTCTAGAAAGGGTTGTGGAAATTGACGTATAATCGGTGTATAACTGTGCCGTAGATGTATTATTTATTGTGTTTAATTGTACACCTGCTATCCCTAAGAATAAATTAGTATCAGTCGCTTGAGAGTCGCAATATACGGCGCTACTGCCTATTCTCATGTCGTCAATAGCTATATCACTTGCAAATCCACCACCGGTTGTACCCGTAAATCTTAATTTAACAGTTTGTCCTATATAGGCAGCCAGGTCCATATTATGGACATTCCATGCATCTCCTAAGTCTCCAGATTGTGAGAATACAGTAGTCCAGTTACCTCCATTATCCGTTGAGATCTCTACGACTAATGATCCTGTGTTAGCACCATACATATGATAGTTGAACGTAAAATAACTGTAATCAGGATCAGACAAGACAAAGCATGGACTTGTTAGCATTGCTGTGGCATTAGCACCGATCTCTCCCGCCGTACCATTAGCAGACGCCTCTATATAAAGATAATTACCACCTCCAGTAATATCGTCAGAAGGGCCTGTATTAGGTGATGGAGATGCACCGCTAAAAGATATCCAATCCCCATCATCTCCTGAGTCTTGTGTCCAATCCCCAATACCAGAATCCAAGGTTTCCGTATAAGGGAATGATGTGATTACTGTACCTGTACAGGGTACAAAAACTATTGTTGTAAATGTTACAGAACTGGTATAAGCCGAAGTCGAAGACGTACATCTAGTTCTCACCTGAACTTCGTACTCCGTCGTTTCGCTAAGACCAGAAATGGCGTAACTATTGGTAGATAAATCTGAAACCTCAGTCCATGTCGACGTTCCTGTTTGACGGTATCTAATGTCATAAGTCGCAGAAGGAATATTATCCCAGCTGATATCTGCATCAGAAGAGGTGATATTGTTTGCCGCTAAGCCAGTAGGCACCGTAGTTGCACATGGAATTTGTATACTTATAATTTTAAAGTCATCTAAGTAGAACCCTTCGGCATTAGCCGAGTAGTTTTCAAATGCATTTCCAGAATCTGATCGCAATCTAAATCTGAAAGACACATTAGAAGCCCCAAAAATAGACGCATTATTAGTACCATCTATGACAATTTCTTCCATGACCCACTTATCCATACGGTCACCGTCATAAATATGCCCAGAGGCAGTATTGCCTTGAAATGCTTCATCAGAAGTCCCTTTTGCATCATGGTCATTCGTACTCGATGACGACTCTGGTTTGCTATATTTTCCATTTAAATTGACCCATGTACTTCCATTGGTAGACGCTTGTAGTTCAACAAAATCAAAATTTCTTTCAATATCCCATTTGGCATAAAATTGAACTAAAACTTCGCTAGAGCTTGACAAATCATAACTACTAGAAGTCGTCAATGTTTCAGTAGCATTGTTAGCATAAGATCCTGTACGCAACGAATTACTGCCAGAATAAGCATCCGCAGTTGTATTATTCCATCCACTATTAGTCCAGCCTGTTAATCCATCGGTATCTGGGCTATGAGAAAACAGTAATGTCGGTTGATAATACTTTTCAATATTAATCTCATAAAATACACCAACATCATTAGAGAGTTGTATCTTGTATTCAATGACGTCATTAGGTTGAATGCTTGGGTCTAAAGTCATAGAAGCCGTGACATTGCGCTGCTCTAAAACCGTCATTCCAGACTGGGTTGACGGGGATACAATATTGGTAATGTTAGCGGATACCGGTGTTACCGATAAGGTAAAATCACTGGCCGTTTGGCCTATTCTTTCTATGGCAAAATCCAAGGTTGGAGATAAGCTTGATATATCACTTTGGGTTAAATCGTGAAATTTTGCATACTTACCACCGTGATAGGCTCCCATTAAAGAAATACGCATAGAGCGCTTGGCAATTGGCATAATATCTGTAGGAGTAGGCCAAAATCCTGTACCTCCATGTTCTGGTGTCGTTGCCAATATGTTTTGTCCAGATCCTACGGAACCATTGGTATCCATACTTCCACCAAGCATCCAGTCATCGGCAATACCATTGGCAGGCGTAAATATGGTGGCGCCAGATACGTATCTGTTATATTTGGTCATGTCTGCATGCATTTCGTGCATTTCATCTTCCCGACCAGATACAAAGCTTGGATTCCCTCCATAGGGATGCGGAATTGAGTTGGCAAATGAATGATTCCAAATACCCGTTTTAAAATTTCTTGCCAAAATAAAATCGACCATAATTTGGGTTTCTGGCTCAGAAGCAGCAGTGGGTCCTCTATAAGAATCACTGGTTGGAGTATTTGAAGAGCCGGTTCCTGCACTTCCCCAGAAATAATCAAAATTCCTATTTAAATCAACACCTCTATTCACAGAGGTATTTCCTGTACCTCCTGTGTTAGGTCTCAAGTTTTTTCGTTGCATCCCACCACCTGATGAATTCACATGCTCATTCCATCGCAGACCGTCAGGATTGACCACTGGTACAAAATACAGTTCGTTATTGTCTACCAATTCTTTAATGGCAGGATCGGTATTATAGTTTTCTATGAGGTACCACATAAAATACATATTCCCCATTAATGCACTTACCTCTCTTGAGTGAATCATTGAAGTAAATAACATTTGAGGTCTTGTACCTTCGGCTGTTGAACTTTCATTACCCGTAATTCGGACGTAATAAATTGTTCGTGGATCCCAACGGCTCGTACCTTGACCTGAATAGGTAAGGCCATTGTTGGTGATACTACTTGCCGGATTACCCCATGTAGTCTGTCCTGTTGGGGAAGCGTCCTGCTTCACAGAAACGATATCTAAACCATTTGTTTGGGAATAGGTTCTCATCTGGTCTAATTCTGCTTCCATCTCAGAAATGGTGTAGCATCCTCCCATAGAGCCAAGTTCCCAATTTAAGGGTTTGGTCCAATCCTTTTCATCGAGTTCGTCATATTGTAGATAATTGTCCAATATTTGACTAGATATAGATCCTCGCATCAGTAACTCCGCATCTTGCGCCGCTCGTGTTTGTGCATCTTCTAACTGCGCCGCCATAATGGCTTGAGGTAGATTATTTACAGCTCTTTGGTTATAAAACTCCTGCATATTGCTTATTCTAATAGTATAAGCTACGCCTAATTGATCCAAAACATTACGGTCGGTATCAGATATATCTATGGTTAAGCTATTGTGATTATGGTCGTGAGAGGCACCGCATCTTAAATCTATACCGCGTTCTGCTAAAAGATATTGAACTTGAGGAGTTGGATTAGTAATTGTAATTCTTGAGAATTGGTCTTGCGCCTCGATAAATTGCGATAACACAAATAACAAAGCGGTTAAGGGTAGGATAATTTTTTTCATTTGTTTGGGGCTTTCAATGAATTTTGTGAGCGCTAATATATTATAAATTATGTTAAAAAACGGATTAAGTGCATAAAAATTCGATGAAATGCAATCATATGTATGCCCTCAAATATCTAATTATCTATTTTTCAAATTATTATGTGTTCTTAAAATCTTATGAATTTTTTTTAGAAATAAGGCCCTAAACCGCGTTTGATAGTTGATTTTAACTATTTTTACGTATGCTTGATCATCGTTTACTCGCCGTTGAAACCCTCTCAATCTCATTTAAAAATGAGACCGAAGAGCAATCAATTATCAAGTCTATATCTTATTCTATTAATACTAATGAGATTGTGGCCATTGTAGGGGAATCTGGTTCTGGCAAATCTATATCCTCCTTGGCCTTAATGGGTTTATTGCCAAAACCTATGTCTAAAACTGCGTTGGGTTCCATTTTTTTTGAAGGCAAAGATTTGTTAAGGCTTTCAAATAAGGATTTTAAAAAGATTAGGGGAAACGATATCGCTATGATCTTTCAAGAACCCATGAGTTCTTTAAACCCATCTATGCGATGCGGGAAACAAGTTGAAGAGATTTTAAAACAACACTCCCAGTTGTCAAAATCAGAAATTAAAACCGAAGTACTGTCACTTTTCGATAGAGTAAAACTACCCAATCCCAATCGGATTTTTAGATCCTATCCGCATGAAATTTCTGGTGGACAAAAGCAACGTGTTATGATTGCTATGGCCATAGCTTGCCAACCCAAACTTCTGATTGCCGACGAACCCACGACGGCACTCGATGTTACGGTACAGAAAGACATCTTAGAGCTACTAAAGGACATTCAAAAAACAACTAAAATGAGTATTTTGTTTATTTCTCATGACTTGTCCTTAGTCTCAGAATTTGCAGATCGGGTTTTAGTGATGTACAAAGGAGAAATCGTAGAGCAAGGAGATACTTTGACCATTTTTAATCACCCTCAACACAGCTATACCAAAGCATTAATTGGAGCCAGGCCTTCTACAGCATATAGATTAAAAAAGCTTCCCACCATCAAAGATTTTATGGAAGATAGGATGGACCAATCCATAATTTCTGAGGAAGATCGTACAATACATCATAAAAAACTCTATGCGAAACCTCCCCTTCTTGAAGTTATTGATGTCGAAAAAGCATATCTAAAAAAAACAGGATTATTCTCTAAAAATATGCCCTTTAATGCCGTAGATGGCGTAAGTTTTAAAATATTTCCTGGGGAAACTATGGGTCTGGTTGGTGAATCCGGGTGCGGAAAATCGACATTAGGTAATGCCATACTTCAGTTGGATAAAGCGACTTCTGGAATCATAATATATAAAGGTAAAGACATTACCGCATTAAATAAAAGTGAATTACGTCGACTGCGTAAGGATATTCAGATCATTTTTCAAGATCCATACGCCTCTCTCAACCCGAGGTTAACAGTGGGCAATGCCATTATGGAGCCCATGAAAGTACACCATATTTGCAATACTGATACAGAACGCAAAGCTAAAGTTATGGAACTTCTGAAAAACGTTGGTCTAGACGATTCTGCTTTTTATAAGTATCCACACGAGTTTTCAGGTGGACAACGCCAGCGTGTAGGCATCGCCAGAACCATTGCGCTTGAGCCTAAACTTATTGTTTGCGATGAGTCGGTCTCTGCACTCGATATTTCTGTTCAGGCTCAGGTATTAAACTTGTTAAATGACTTAAAATCCCAATTCGGATTTACATATATCTTCATTTCTCATGACTTGGCGGTTGTAAAATATATGGCCGATCAGTTATTGGTCATGAATAAAGGAAAAATTGAAGAAATTGGTGATGCTGACAATATATACGCATTTCCTGAAAAAGCATATACCAAAAAACTAATCGATGCCATACCAAAAGGCCTGTAATTATGATATCTAGAATTAATAAAATAGTTTTAAGCTCCTTATGTATTATTCTTGTTTCTGCATTTACATACAGTACAAAAAATGATCTAAGACTAAATAATAACGATGACATGTTAGACCACAAAGTCGATTCACTTCTTGCCATAATGACGCTCGAAGAAAAAGTAGGGCAAATGAACCTTTACAATGGCTTCTGGGAGGTAACGGGTCCAGTGCCAGAAGAAGGCGATGCTAAAACTAAATACGAACACCTTAGAAAAGGATGGGTCGGAGCGATGCTCAGCGTGAGGGGTGTTGATAATGTGAGAAAGGTACAGCAAATAGCCGTAGAAGAAACAAGGCTTGGAATACCCCTTATTATAGGTTTTGACGTCATTCATGGCTATAAAACATTGAGCCCCATTCCTTTAGCGGAATCAGCGAGTTGGGATTTGGAGGCGATAGAGAAATCGGCAAGGGTTGCTGCCGTTGAAGCCTCGGCTGCTGGTATCAATTGGACCTTTGCACCCATGGTCGATATATCAAGAGATCCGCGTTGGGGACGTGTTATGGAAGGGGGTGGAGAAGATCCCTATTTGGGTAGTAAAATTGCTGCTGCAAGAGTTAAGGGCTTTCAAGGAAACGACTTAAGTCAACCCCATACCATTGCGGCTACTGCAAAACACTTTGCCGCTTATGGTTTTGCTGAAGCCGGCAGAGAATATAACACCGTAGACATGAGTATTTCAAAACTATACAATACCGTGCTACCTCCCTTTAAAGCAGCTGCCGAAAAAGATGTAAAAACATTTATGAATTCCTTTAATGACCTTAATGGAGAACCCGTTAGCGGAAGCAAGTACTTGCAACGTGATATTCTGAAAGGGGAGTGGAATTTTAAAGGTTTTGTAGTCTCTGATTGGGCTTCTATCAACGAAATCATTTACTGGGGGCGCGCCAAAGACAAAAGAGAGGCTGCTGAAATCGCTTCAACGGCAGGTTCTGATATGGATATGGAAGGCCATGTTTACATAAGAGAGCTTGTAAAACTAGTTGAAGAAGGTATCGTTGATGAAAGCATCATCAATGAAGCGGCAGGTAGAATTCTAAAAGTAAAGTTTGAATTAGGTCTTTTTGATAATCCCTACAAATATTGTAACAAAGACAATGAAAAGAAATTAATAGGTCAACAATCCCATCACGATGCTGTTTTGGATATGGCGAAGAAATCTATAGTCTTACTTAAAAATGACAACAATCTATTACCTTTAAAAAAAGAAGGGCAAAACATTGCACTTATTGGACCTTTGGCCAATGATAAAAATAGTCCTTTAGGCAGTTGGCGAATAGCTTCGGATGATCATACGGCAGTATCTATTTTAGAAGGTATGAAAGCCTACGATGGTAATGAAATTACTTATAAAAAAGGAGTGGACCTTGTTATCGGCAATACGGCGTTTATTCAAGAAGTAAAAATCAATACGACAGACAGAGCAGGCATGGAAGATGCCGTAAATGCTGCTGAGCAGGCTGATGTCGTAGTTATGGTTTTAGGCGAACATGGATTTCAAACGGGTGAGGGAAGAAGTCGAACGGAGCTTGACTTGCCTGGCTTACAGCAGGAACTCCTAGAAGCGGTCTATAAGGTTAATAAAAACATTGTTTTAGTCTTACAAAATGGTCGACCTCTAACTATTGAATGGGCCGCAGAACATATTCCTACAATTTTAGAGGGGTGGCAACTCGGTACTCAAGCGGGTAATGCCATTGCACAAGTCTTATATGGCGACTATAACCCTAGTGGAAAACTACCGATGACATTTCCGCGAAACGTCGGTCAAATTCCTATCTACTATAATTATCTGAATACAGGAAGAGCATCTAACAGAGAGGGTAATGTCTTTTGGTCGCATTATATAGACCAGAAGAATTCACCCTTATATCCTTTTGGTCATGGCTTAAGCTATACAACTTTTGACTATTCGGACTTATCTATTGAAAGTTCTGGCAATACGATTAAGGATGATGTCAATTTATCGGTGACGGTATCCAATATTGGAAATTACGATGGTAAAGAAGTTGTACAACTTTATATCAGAGACTTAGTTGGTAGTCTTGTTAGGCCGGTTAAAGAGCTAAAAGGGTTTGAACTTATTAGCCTAAAGAAAGGTGAAACTAAAAGAATAGACTTTAAACTGACAAAAGCAGAACTTGGTTTTTACAACAACGATGGTAAATTTATTATTGAGCCAGGGGATTTTGAAGTCTTTGTTGGTGGAAGCTCAGATACTAAATTAAAAGGCCGTTTTACTTTAAATTAATTTAAAAAAACATTCATGCTAACCACAAGGATTAAAGCATGAATATTTTCTTTGTTAACTTTAAAACACCTGAAATGACACGTGCCATATCTTTTAGGTTCGAAAGAAAAACACTTTCATTTAAAGTAGGTTCTGGTAGATTTGATTTGACTTTCATAAGTTAAGGTTTAGGTAGATTTGGGGCAAAAATCAATACATTAAGTTTATGGCAAATCTGGGTTAATCTAGTTTTTGATTTGGGATTGCTAATATGGCATAATATTTCAATTTATCTGCTGTAACGCTTTAAAAATCGATGAAATGCATTTATTTTTAACATTTGTAGTCTTATTCGTCTATTTTTCCTACAAAAAAACCACATCTTAAATGTGGCTAGATCATATAAAGTAAAACTCGGCGTTATAATTCCATCTCCGGTATATCCCCTTCTATAATTAAATGGCCCTCTGTGGCATTTTCGATATCTTCTACTGAAACACCTGGAGCACGTTCTAAAAGTTTAAATCCTTCAGGAGTTATCTCAACAACGGCCATATTGGTGACTATCTTTTTTACACATCCAACACCTGTTAAGGGTAAAGAACATCGCTTAAGGAGCTTAGACGCGCCTGCCCGGTTGGTGTGCATCATAGCGACAATGATATTTTCGGCACTAGCTACCAAATCCATCGCACCACCCATACCCTTAACCATTTTTCCGGGAATCTTCCAGTTGGCAATATCACCATTCTCAGCAACTTCCATAGCTCCTAATATGGTTAAATCTACATGCTGCCCTCTTATCATTGAAAAACTCATAGCAGAATCGAAAAAGGACGCTCCGGGTAAAGTTGTTATGGTCTGTTTACCAGCATTAATAATATCGGCATCTTCTTCACCTTCAAAAGGAAATGGCCCCATACCCAAAACGCCATTCTCACTTTGAAATTCCACCTCAATATCTTCTCTCACAAAATTGGCGACCAAGGTCGGTATCCCTATGCCTAGATTGACATAATACCCATCTTTTACTTCTTTAGCTATGCGCTTTGCTATTCCGTTTTTATCTAACATTACATTTAGTTTTAAGTCAAAAAGTGCCTAAAGTATTTAAAGTCTATATTTAAGCGCACTTTAAGTACTTTAAATTTTTAACTTCGTTGTCTAACAGTTCGTTGCTCTATACGTTTTTCGTAGTGTGCCCCTTGAAAAATCCGTTGCACAAAAATTCCAGGGATATGAATTTGATTGGGGTCTAATTCTCCTATCGGCACCAATTCTTCTACCTCTGCTACCGTAATAGCCGCAGCACCGCACATATTCGGATTAAAATTTCTGGCTGTACCCTTAAATATAAGGTTTCCTGCTGCATCTCCTTTCCATGCCTTAATGAATCCAAAATCGGCCTTAAAAGCATGTTCTAACACATACATTTTTCCGTTAAATTCTCTCGTTTCTTTGCCTTCAGCTACCTCAGTACCATAGCCTGCAGGTGTATAAAATGCCGGAAAGCCCGCTTGCGCCGCTCTAGCCCGTTCAGCTAAGGTGCCCTGGGGAATTAGTTCAACCTCCAACTCACCCGAAAGCATTTGGCGTTCAAACTCATCGTTTTCTCCAACATAAGACGATATCATTTTCTTTATTTGTTTCTGCTGCAAAAGCAAGCCCAAACCAAAATCATCGACACCAGCATTATTAGAGACACAGGTGAGTCCTTTTATATTGCGTTTTACCAATTCTGCAATAGCATTTTCAGGAATACCAGACAAGCCAAATCCTCCAAACATAAAGGTCATGTTGTCCTTTACCCCTTGAAGTGCTTCCGTAACTCCAGCTACTTTTTTATTTATCATAAAGTGGAAAATTATCTTCTGAAAAATACAAAAGACTAAGCAAATTTCATACTAAAATAAGCCTAATTATATGGATAAATGGTATGATAGAATTAGAAGTCTATATCGACATTATCGTCATCCTTAGTTTTTGAATCTGCTCCAAGATCACCTTCATCTACGGCTTCGCAATCCACATTAATGGAAAGCTCTTCAGGTTCTTCAAATTCGCCTTTAGACACATCTAAAGTTTCATCAGCGTAACAAGCTTTCATATATAAGGCCCATATAGGTAAGGCCATCGAAGCCCCTTGACCATAGGTAATAGTTCTAAAATGAGCAGCGCGGTCTTCGGCACCAACCCAAACTCCAGTAACCAAATTCGGTACCATGCCCATAAACCAACCGTCACTTTGGTTTTGCGTCGTCCCCGTTTTTCCTGCTATGGGATTATCGAACTCGTAAGGATAGCCCGTAATAATTTCTTTGTAGACGGCATCCGTAGCCCATTTATGGCGCAATCTTCTACCCGATCCGGCATTAGTAACTCCTTCCATAAGGTTAACAGCCACATAAGCAACTTCCTCACTAAGCACATCTTTACTCTCTGGCGCTACTTGGTACAATACTGTTCCGTTTTTATCCTCAATACGTGTTACCATCACGGGTTTATTATAAACCCCTTTATTAGCAAATGTCGAGTAGGCCGCTACCATCTCGTAAACACTGATATCAGCCGTACCAAGTGCAATAGCTGGTACTGCCAATATATCCTGTTCCACGCCTAGATTCTTGGCCATATCCACCACGGGTTGTGGGCCAATCTCATTCATTAACCGCGCCGTAATGGTGTTTGTAGAACTTGCCAAAGCATCCTTCAATGTTTGGATACCCGAATAGTTACCATCAGAATTTTTAGTGGTCCAAGATTCTGGATTACCAAATTTATTGGCTTCTATAGTGATGGGCGTTCTAGGAAATGAGTCGCATGGTGATACCTGCAATTGATCTATTGCTGTAGCATATACAAATGGTTTAAAGGTCGACCCTACCTGGCGCTTACCTTGCTTTACCATATCGTATTGAAAATGCTTGTAATTCATGCCGCCCACCCAAGCTTTTACGTGTCCTGTTAAAGGATCCATAGACATCATGCTTGGATGTAAAAATGACTTATAATAACGCATAGAATCAATAGGCTTCATTACTGTATCTACCTCGCCTGCCTTACCATCAATCCATTTAAAGACTGTCATCTCAACGGGTTCGTAAAAGGACGCTTCTATTTCTTTAGCTGATTTTCCCTGATTTTTTAAAATTCGCCAGCGCTCACCTCTGCGCATACCATCTTTTAGAAGCTTGTCTATTTCAGATTTGTCGAGTTCTAAGAACGGTGCTGTTGGATTTCGTTTTGGGGTATTTTGATGATCAAATTCCGCCTGCAACCTCGGCATGTGCAATGCCACAGCATCCTCTGCATACTGTTGCATGCGCGAATCTATGGTGGTAAACACTTTTAAGCCATCGCTGTACAAATCGTATTTAGTCCCATCAGGTTTTCTGTTCTTCTCGTCATTGGCCCATTCTTTCATAAATCCTCTCAGGTATTCTCTAAAATAGGTGGCTATCCCTTCACGATGGGACTCTGGAGTGTAGTTTAAGTCTAATTCTGTAGCTTGTAATGAGTCTTTGACTTCTTCAGTGATATAATCGTACTTATACATCTGCGCCAAAACGACATTACGTCTATTTTTGACACCAACAGGGTTTCTCCTGGGGTTATAAAGTGCCGAATTTTTAAACATCCCCACAAGCATAGCGGACTCTTTCAAATCTAAATCCTTAGGCTCCTTGCCAAAATAGATTCTTGATGCCGACCGAATCCCATCCCCGTTATTCCCGAAATCATAGATATTGAAATACTGAGCAATAATTTCTTCTTTGGTGTATTGACGCTCTAACCTTATGGCAATAATCCATTCTCTAACTTTCTGAAGACCTCTTTCTATCTTATTCTTCGAAACTTGGTCCGTAAATAGTTGCTTTGCTAATTGTTGTGAGATAGTACTGGCACCACCACCGCTTCCGAGTTTAGAAAAAGCTCTTAAGGTTCCTCTGCCATCGATTCCTGAATGGTCATAAAAACGAATATCTTCGGTTGCTATTAAAGCATCTACCAAAATCTTTGGTAAATCCTCATAGCCCACTGGTGTTCTATTATCATTAAAGTAAAACTTGCCCAGTGTTTTACCATCCGAAGAGATAATCTCTGTGGCGAGGTTAGTTTCGGGATTCTCCAGTCTTGTATGATCTGGCATTTCCCCCAAAAGTCCCCAGGATGCTAAAAGGAATAATAAGATTATGGCCAGAATCCCTCCTGTAAAGAGCATCCAAAACCATCTTATGTACTTTGAAAAATCTACGACTTCAGATTTGGTCTGTTTTGTTTTCTTTTTTGCCATACTACTCGTTATTGAACCTTTTCTACTCTAAACCCTATATCCGTTATACCTTCTAAATTAGTGACACCATTGACGTCCCCATTTTTTCGCATAGCATGTTGAATATTAACCAGATATTCTCCATGCTCACTGAACTTAAATAGCGATTTATACCCTCTATACCACAGCTTATTTTCCTTAATATCCGAGAAGCCCGATCCTAAAAGCTCTCCATTTGGAGCTGCCATTTTGTACTCTAAAGTGTCTGTAACGGCTTTCCCGTTTGGGTAATTTAATTCTACAATAAGAAACAAATTACTGAACTGATAATCATTTGTATTTCTTAGATTAACATAAAGATTATAATTGTCAATGGTATCTGGAGCTTTGAAATTAAAACTTGCGATAGAGTCTTTATGCCATTTATTCGGAACCGATTTATAGTCATCATACACCGCATTGGAATCACAACTTGTTATTAATAGTAGACTAACAAGCGCCCATAGTGACCAACTAGTTCTTTTTTGCATTTTGTTTTTGATTGCGGTTTCTGTTTCGGTTTTTGTTTCGATTCCTATTGTTTTTACGTTTCTTTTTTGATTTTGGACTATCGAAACGTGTTAAACTATCCTGACCTACAACGTTCTCAAATTCAGTTTTAGTGTCTAAGATATGTTCTACGGCATACTCTTCGAGGCTTATGACTTTTTCTTTTTTCTTGTTTTTAGCAATGATCTCGTTGGCTTGATCTGTAGTAATCACATGCCAATTCATCCATTCGCCTTCATAGGCATACCACATCAATCCTTTAAAAATATCGGTCTTTTGACAAACTGCTACACCCTTCTCCGTATAAAGCTTTGTGTCATTTTTAGGAAAATCTTTAAGCGCATCCAAGTAAGCGTCTAATTCATAATTCAAACAGCATTTTAGCTTTCCGCATTGACCTGCTAGTTTTAGTGGATTTAACGATAACTGCTGATATCTTGCTGCAGAAGTGCTTACCGATCTAAAATCGGTCAACCATGTAGAACAACATAATTCCCGTCCACAAGATCCAATACCTCCTAGTCGGGCTGCTTCTTGCCTAAAGCCCACTTGACGCATTTCTATGCGCGTTCTAAACTCACGAGCAAAAACCTTGATGAGTTCTCTAAAATCGACCCGTTCTTCGGCTGTGTAATAGAAGGTCGCTTTGCTACCGTCCCCTTGATATTCAATATCCGAGATTTTCATCTTTAAGTTTAAGTCAATAGCAAATTGACGTGCCTTGACCTTCATGGGTTCTTCCTTATCTCGTGATTTTGACCAGATATCTATGTCTTTCTGTGAAGCCTTGCGATAGATTTTTAATACATTCTCAGCATCTTCAATATCGATTTTCTTTCGTTTCATCTGTACGCGGACCAATTCACCTGTTAAAGTGACCATTCCAACATCATGTCCCGATTTTGCCTGAGTAGCAACAATATCGCCTATGCTAAGTGTTAGTTTTTCTGTGTTTTTGTAGTACTGTTTCCTTCCATTTTTAAAACGCACCTCAATTCCCATAAAAGGTTCTTGTCCATTTGGAAGGGACATATTGGCTAACCAGTCAAAAACCGTGAGTTTATTGCAGCTATCTGTACCGCAAGTCCCATTGTTTTTACATCCTTTTGGTTGACCGTCTTTACCAGTTGCGCAACTGTTACAAGCCATAAAAAGTTATATATGTAATCTAAACTATATCGTTTAGATAAAGGATTCGTAATTTATTAGAGAGTAAAGATACTATTATTTCTTTAGCTATTATTGGAATAAAATAGATACCTATAAGCAGAAATCAAAAAAGCCCAGCTAAAATTAACTGGGCCAGAATTCAATCCGTTTGTTTAGTCGTCTCAAATATATTTCTCAAATCCTTTTTGAAGGGCAAGTGATCCGCTCTTCCTTTTTTAAAGATATCGTTACTATTGCCTTGTCCTTTTCGCAATGCCTTCTGCTCTTCATAAGGTAGGTGGATAATTTCCTGACATTGTGTTGAACAACAGTTTTCCATTTTTTCCTTGCATTCATCACATTGGATAAACAATAAATGGCAGGCTTCATTAGCACAATTGGTATGCGTATCGGCAGGCTTTCCGCATTGGTGACAATTTGCAATTACATCATCACTGATGCGCTCTGAGCGACGTTGGTCAAAAACAAAATTCTTTCCAATAAATTTGTTTTCTAGGCCTTTGGCTTCTACCTGTCTTGCATAATTTATAATCCCTCCTTCTAACTGGTATACATTTTTAAAGCCTTTATGCTTATAATAGGCACTTGCCTTTTCACAACGTATACCACCGGTACAATACATGACCAAGTTCTTGTCTTCTTTATGTGCTCTTAAATCTTCTTCTATTAAATCCAAAGATTCTCTAAAGGTGTCAACATCTGGTGTAATGGCGTTTTTAAAATGCCCTATTTCACTTTCGTAGTGGTTACGCATGTCCACAAGAACTGTATCGGGGTCTTCGATAAGCGCATTAAATTGCTCAGCACCAACGTGAACGCCTTTATTGGTCACATCGAAGGTGTTGTCATTGAGACCATCGGCCACTATTTTATGGCGCACTTTTACTTTAAGTTTTAAAAACGCATAATTATCGTGTTCTATGGCGATATTTAATCTTACATTCTCAAGGAAAGTAATGGTATCGAGATGATTCTTAAAGGCATCAAAGTTTTCAGCAGGGACAGATAACTGGGCATTAATACCTTCTGTGGCTATATAGATTCTACCCAGAACATCTAAGGGCTCCCAAGCCAAATACATGTGATTTCTGAAAATTTCGGTATTTCCGATTTTGGCGTACTTATAGAAAGAGATCGTTAAGCGTTCTTTTCCCGCTTTTTCAATGAGTTCCGCTCTTTCTTTAGCACTTAAATTATTGTACAGTTGCATGCTATACTAATTTTAAGGTTAAAGATAAGGTACATCTGCACTAAAGTTTCGATGTATTTTGATGCAAAGGTATTCTTTTTGGTGAATTTGAATTAAAAAAGCACCTTGAATCTTCCAAGGTGCTTTTTTAACTAACCACTAACTTAAAACTAACTGAAAAAGTTTTTGCTTTAGCGCTGCGACTGATGTTTTTACTAGCAGCCGCTGCGCTTTGCATTTCACTAAACTTTAAATATTAAAAAGTCAATATGCATTTGAACTCTTTAAAAGATAATCATAGCAATTTTTTCCTTTTTCATTTAATAGATGTAAAAAGTGTAAAATGGTTGCGTCATCAATTGAAAAAAATAAAATAAGTGGTATTTTTGATATCCATTATAATTAACAATATAGAAAGAGATGAGTAGCGAAAAAGATGCAAAATTAAAAGCCTTAAAATTAACTTTAGACAAATTAGATAAAGCCTACGGCAAGGGAACTGTAATGAAAATGAGTGATCAGGCCATCGAAGATATTGATGCGATTTCTTCTGGTTCTTTAGGTTTAGATATTGCTTTGGGTGTTGGAGGCTATCCGCGAGGACGCGTCATAGAAATTTATGGTCCTGAGTCTTCTGGTAAGACCACATTGACCCTACATGCTATTGCAGAAGCCCAAAAAGCTGGTGGTATTGCTGCGTTTATTGATGCAGAACATGCCTTTGATCGTTTTTATGCCGAAAAATTAGGGGTGGATTTGGAGAATCTCATTATTTCTCAACCGGACAATGGAGAGCAAGCCTTAGAAATTGCCGATAATCTGATACGTTCTGGCGCTATTGATATTATCGTTGTGGATTCGGTTGCTGCCTTAACTCCAAAGAGTGAAATTGAAGGTGAAATGGGAGATTCTAAAATGGGGCTTCATGCACGCCTTATGTCCCAAGCTTTGAGAAAACTAACAGCGTCTATCAGTAAAACCAATTGTACCATGATCTTTATTAATCAATTGCGTGAAAAGATTGGGGTGATGTTTGGTAATCCAGAAACGACTACTGGTGGTAATGCTCTTAAATTTTACGCTTCTGTGCGCTTAGACATAAGACGTTCTACACAAATTAAGGATAGCAATAGCAATGTTATGGGTAATAAGACAAGGATTAAAGTTGTAAAAAACAAAGTTGCCCCTCCGTTCAGAACGGCCGAATTTGATATTATGTACGGTGAAGGCATCTCAAAGGTGGGAGAGGTCTTGGATTTAGCTGTCGAACACGATATCGTCAAAAAAAGTGGGTCCTGGTTTAGTTATGAAGACACAAAATTAGGCCAAGGCCGTGACGCTGTAAAATCTTTAATAAAAGACAATCCTGACCTTATGGATGAATTGGAAGAAAAAGTTAGAACCCTAATTAATGAGGACCAATAACAACCTTCAATAAAAAAATCCTGAAAAAATCAGGATTTTTTTGTTTTTAGACGCAACCCTTTAGCATTTTCTGCATCTATTAAGCGAATTGATTATATAATCTTATGAAAAAGTATAGCTTTTTATTAGTTTTATTGACCCTTGTGTTGAATGCTTGTTCATTGGATGATGGTGCTGCACCTAGCTTTAGTCTTGAAGTCATGCCTATTACCAATGTCGATATGCCTGACCAATTTGTTCATGGAGAAACTTATGCCATTGACGTAAGTTATGTGAAACCGACTTCTTGCTATGCGTTTAATGATTTTCTTTACGAAATTGAAGGTAATGAACGAACGATTGCTGTCGTCAATACAGTTTATGCTGATGGAAACGCCAATTGTACCGGAAACGCTGGTGAGGTGACCGTTAGTTTTGATTTTACGGTAACGAGCACAGATACTTATGTGTTCAAATTTTTTCAAGGTGAAGATCATACAACTGGATTAGACCAATATCATATTGTCGAAGTCCCTGTCTCAACAGGACGATCTTTAGGGAACACTCAAAACTGAAAGACTATTAATTAATTCTACTAAAATGTGAGTTTAGAACAACTCATAAAAAATTGTATAAAACAAGATGCTGAAGCTCAAAGCCAATTATACAAGCTCTACGCAAGTAAATTATTTTCGCTTTGCCTTAAGTATTCTAAAAACTATGCTGAAGCAGAGGATAATCTGCATGATGCATTTTTAACTGTATTTAGTAAAATAAATCAGTATAACAATAAAGGTTCTTTTGAAGGTTGGTTAAAGCGAATTGCAATTAATACATCACTGCAACGCTATAGGGATCATGTGGGAGTTTATGATATTGTAAATGAAGAACATATCGAAGACGTCTCTGTAGATATTAATGATGATAATCTGAGCATTGATTTTTTATTGCAAATCATTCAAGAACTGCCAGACCGCTATCGATTGGTTTTCAATTTGTATGTCTTGGATGGCTATTCGCATGTAGAAATAAGTGAATTAATTAATATTTCTACTGGAACTTCAAAATCTAATTTAGCAAGAGCTAGGGTGATTTTAAAGAACAAAATAGAAGATTATAAAGCGAATTTAAATTCGCAGTCATTATTATAATGAACGAAAACAAAAATATAGACAGGCTTTTTCAAGAAAAGTTTAAGGATTTCGAAGCAACACCTCAGGATGCTGTTTGGGATCGCATTAGTGAAAGCCTACCTAAGAAAAAGAAGAAACGCAGGGTTATTGCGCTTTGGTGGCAAATTGGTGGTGTTGCTGCTGTAATTGCCCTAATGCTCACAGTTGGTAGTTCTATATTTAACAACGATCCAGAAATTTCTACAGATACTGAAGTCGTTGATCATAAAGACACCAACGAATCCACCATTGAGGATACTACCAATCCTTCAAATACTAATCAAGATCCGATCAAAACGAATGCTGATGGCCATGAATTAGTCGGTTCAGATAACACTACTGAAGATAACGATGCTGTTGCTACTGAAAAGAGGCGTTTGAATACCAATGACGCATTCAAAAACCAAGACCCTAAAACCAACGCTATTGCAAATAGGTCTAAAATCGACGAAAAGCGCTCATTAACAGAAACAGCGCATAATCCTAAGACCATAAGCAATAAGAATGCCGATGCTAAAGTCGCTGATAACACGTCCTTGGAAGACACACAAACGAAAGCGACCATATTAGACAATCCAACAGCCAAATCGGTCATTAAAGAGACCATTAAAAACGATAACACAGCAGTTACCGATGGCAATAGTATACCGGAGACAAATCAACAAAACAGTAAGGTTGTGAATGCTGACACCGACTTAGAAAAGGAAAAGGAAACCGCACTGCAAGAAGATCCAAACAAAGAATCTATCGAGACCGCTATAGCGGCTCAACAGCATATGGATGAAAAAGAGAAAGAAGATGAACAAAACAGGTGGAGCATTGCGCCCAATGTTGCGCCTGTTTATTTTAGTTCTCTAGGGCAGGGGTCGTCCATAGACGCTCAGTTTAACGAAAACTCAAAGAGCGGTGATATCAATATGAGTTATGGTATTACCGGGACTTATGCCGTGTCTAAACGATTAAAAATTAGAGCCGGTGTTAACCGTGTTAACTTAAACCAAACTACTGCTGATGTTCTTGCCTTTGCTGGTGGTGACTTTGCTTCACGAGGAGTAGAAGGAGGAGAACAATCCCAAATGGGAAATATCACTCCCAAAACCGAATTGGGGAATATCACTTTTATGAGTGCAAATGTATTTAACAGTAGTACGTCACCTGAGCTTTTTAATACCAAAACGCCAGGAAATATAGATCAGCGTTTCGGATTTATTGAGGTGCCATTAGAGTTAGAATATCGTTTAGTGGATCGTAAATTTGGACTCAATGTCATAGGTGGGTTTAGTACATTTTTCTTAAATCAGAACGAAATATATGCGGATATTGATGGGACATCAACCTTAGTTGGTGAAGCCAGCAATATCAATTCTACAAGTTTTAGTGCCAACTTTGGTTTAGGGTTGGACTATAGCTTGTCTAAACAGTGGAATATTAATCTTGAACCTCAGTTCAAGTACCAAATAAACACCTTCAATAATACATCGGGTAATTTTAGACCATTTTTTATTGGAGTGTATACAGGACTAAGTTTTAAGTTTTAGGTTAAATTTAAATTAGGTTGAGTTATTGCGAACAGAAAGCAATGATGAATGCAATGATGATAAAAGCTACTCGTGGTTGGGGTAGCTTTTTTTATGAACTATAAACTGATTTTTAATGCTTCTAAAATTACGGCTCTCGCTTCTTCGTTTAGCGATTTGGTATCCTTAATCTCCAAGCCTTTTGTCGGTAAGAATTTATGGATTTTAGATCTCATTCTTCCCGGCCCACCACTAAAAAACGTGTATGAAAATCGTTTTTTATTATCGTAAAAAGTCATAGGAACTACAGGAATTTGATGATTTATAGCCAAACGAAATGCGCCATCTTTGAAGTCATCCAATATCACATCTTCTTCGGGCACACCACCTTCTGGGAAAATACAAATACTCAAGCCTTGTTTTAATCGCCTTTGCGCTCTTATAAATACGGCTTGTCTGCTCCTAGCACTACTGCGATCTACTAAAATACAGGTGCGTTTATAAAAATAGCCAAACAAAGGAATCTTGGCCAATTCTTTTTTCCCGACGAAGACAAAAGGATTTTTAACGGAGACCAGCATCAGCATAATATCGGTCATAGAGGTATGGTTGGCAATAAACATATAGCTTTTCTTCGGGTCTGGTGTTTCTTCCTTCATCACTTTATAATTAAAGCCCATACCGACCAAAATAAACCTTGCCCAAAACCGCGCTAACTTAAAAAAATGGGGATACCATTTGTCCCTAGATATGGATAGTAATAAAATGGGGAATAGTACTATAATTGGTAAGGCTACCAAAACATAAAACCAAATGCGATATAAAACCCAAAACGGATACTTTAATATGGCCATGGCACCAAAACTAAGTAAATAGTTCTACTAAAAAAATTATCTTTGCTGTCCTATTGAGAATAAGGTTTAATTAAATCTAAGATACCACGCTTAAAGCGTGGTCATATTTATGGCAAGGATACTCACAGGCATTCAAAGTACAGGCACACCTCATCTAGGTAATATTTTAGGTGCTATTTTACCCGCAATAGAAAAAGCAAAAGATGCGGCCAATGACTCGTATTTATTTATTGCGGATCTGCATTCTTTAACACAGATTAAAGATGCCGAAATACTTCGTAACAATACCTATTCTACGGCAGCAACGTGGTTAGCCTTTGGATTAGATATAGAAAACAGCGTGTTTTACAGGCAAAGTGACGTACCGCAAGTCACCGAGTTAGCTTGGTATCTCAATTGTTTCTTTCCTTTTACACGTTTAGAATTGGCCCATAGTTTTAAGGATAAAGCGGATCGATTAGATGATGTTAATGGGGGCTTATTTACTTATCCTATGCTAATGGCCGCGGATATTTTGCTCTATGATGCCGACATTATCCCTGTTGGGAAAGATCAGGAACAACATATAGAAATGACACGAGATGTGGCCTCACGATTCCATGCCAAAATGAGAGGTGAAACCTTCGTGTTGCCAAAAGCTGATATACAAAAAGATACCATGCTTATTCCTGGTACAGATGGGGCTAAAATGAGTAAAAGCAAAGGTAATATTATTGACATCTTTTTACCAGAAAAGAAATTGCGTAAGCAAATTATGTCTATCCAAACCGATAGTACTCCGCTCGAAGATCCTAAAGATTGGAGCACCTGTAATTGCTTTGCTATATATAAACTGCTAGCTTCTGATGAGCAGATTACTGAAATGAAAGCCAATTACGAAGGTGGTAACTATGGTTATGGTCATGCTAAACAAGCCTTATACGAATTAATTTTAGAGCGTTTTGCCGAGCCTAGACAGCGCTATAACTATTTTATGGACAACCTTAACGAAATTGATGCGGCTTTAGCCAAAGGCGCCGCTAAAGCTGAGGTTGTGGCGGATGCTGTTTTAAAGCGAGTGAGGGCAAAGGTAGGGTATTAGAACTAGAACTTTAATTATGAAAAAGGAATTAATAAGTCCACTTTTTACCGCAGCAGCCATGCTATTATTGATTATTTCAAGGTGGGTTGGTGACCATCCCTTGGATTGGATCGCCTACACTGCAATGATAATTATGTTAGCATGTATTACGCTTATCATTAAGGAAATCAAAAAAATTAAATAAGCTCAAACAACTTCCCAGGTAAGGGCCTAACGACACCTTTGAGTTCCATATTGAGTAAGAGTCCTGCAAGTTTGTAGGTCGGCATGTTGCAGTCTAAAGCAATGACATCGAGCAATTGCTTGTTATTTTCTTTCAGGTAATTATAGATTACCTTTTCATTGGCATCTAATTCAACAAAGAGTTGCTTTTGTACAGCTGGCTTTTCGTCTTCTTCTAGTTGCCAATTCATTATATATGGAATGTCCATAGGATGGGATAATAAATGCGCTTTCTGAAACTTAATCAAGTTATTACAACCTATACTCTGGCTGTCCGTTGTTCGACCAGGCACCGCAAAAACCTCGCGATTATAGGAATTGGCAATATCAGCAGTTACCAAACTTCCGCCTTTTTCTGCAGATTCTATGACTACAGTTGCTTCGCTTAAGCCAGCAATAATGCGGTTTCGTTTTAAGAAATTATTTCTATCGAATACATCGGTACTCCAAAAGTCAGTGTAAAACCCTCCGTACTTCTCAATATCAGCCATGTACTTTTTATGCGCTTTAGGATAAATCTGGTTAAAGCCATGTGCTAGGCAACCAATGGTTTGCAAATTGTGTTTTACGGCTGCTTTTTGCGCTGTAATATCCGTGCCATAGGCAAAGCCAGATACAATAACGGGATTGAATGGCGCTAAAGTTTCCACTAAATTTTCGCAAAACGCGGCTCCATTTGTCGTTATTTTTCGGGTGCCGACAATACTGATAATAGGCTGTTGCCTTAAGTTGATATGACCTGTTTGAAATAACAGTATGGGACCGTCGATACAATGTTTTAGTTTTTCAGGATAGCTGTCATCTGCAAAATAGTGAACTACCACATGATGATCTCTTATGAATTTTAGCTCATTCTCAGCCTCTTTGAGATGGCTACGGTCAAAAAGCCCTTTTATAGTCAATGTGCCTACCCCATCAATCTTTAAAAGATGAGCCCTCTTTTCTTTTAAAACCGCTTCAGCCGAACCACAATGATTAATTAATTTTTTGGCCGTAGTAGCCCCTATTTTGGGAACATGTTGCAAGGCTAAGGCATAAATTAATTGTTGATCTGTCATTCGTATTACACTGATTTAAAGTCTACAAGAAACTAAATTTTTTCGATGTTAATAACTAAACACCCCTAAACTTCGTTCACTTTCAAAAATTTTTAACTTTGTCTTACTATGCAGTTAGAAACCTATATTAGCGATCTTTTATACCGTTACGATTGTGTGACGGTACCCCATTTTGGTGCCTTTTTGACCAATCGTGTTTCGGCCAAAGTTCATGAGACCACACATACGTTTTATCCGCCTAAAAAAGTACTGTCTTTTAATGAGCAACTGCAAAATAATGATGGCTTATTAGCTAATTATATCGCTGAGATAGAAAAGATTCCTTATGCGGCCGCCAATGCTAAGATTTCAAAACAGGTTAAGGCTATTAAATCCTATCTGATTGAAGGGGAAACCATCCAGCTAGAACATATAGGTGAGCTCATATTGAACCGAGAAGGCAAAATGGTATTTAACCCATCTAGCCATATCAATTATTTAACGGATGCTTTTGGACTGTCGCATTTTACATCTTCAACGGTTAAACGTGAAACTTATAAGGAGGAAGTTGAAGCCATCGAAGCTGCTGCTCCTATTGCTTTTACCCCCGAGAGACGTTCTAATACCAATTGGTTAAAATATGCTGCAGCTGCAGTTATTGTGTTAGGTTTAGGAACTTATTTTGGCTTTAACTATTATAGTAATACGATCGAAAACCATAATGAGTTAGCGCAAGAAGAAGCAAACGCACAACTGGATGCCAAAGTGCAAGAGGCTACCTTTGTTATTAGCAATCCATTACCCGCAGCGACCCTATCCCTAGAAAAACAAACGGGGAATTATCATATTGTTGCTGGTGCTTTTAGGATTGAGGCGAATTCAGACAAAAAAGTAGATCAACTTAGAGCCAAAGGTTATAAAGCTAGAAAAATTGGCAAAAACCGCTATGGTTTACACGAAGTGGTCTACGCCAGTTTTGAAACTAGACTCGAAGCCCATCGTGCCCTCTATAAAATCCGTCGCGAGCATAACAAAGATGCTTGGCTGTTGATCAAGAAGCTAGATTAAACATCTCTTATCCATTTATTTTTTCTATCCACTTCGAATTGCTTCGGCTGTGCTCAGTGAGACATTATTGAAATCTTATATAAATCTAAAATCCTGGGGCTACCATCTAAAATCGACTTATCTTTGCACAAATTTTAAGGATTTATGCAACCCAGAACCGCATTTCAGTCTAAAACTGTTGTAACGGATTTAGTTTTACCTAGTGAAACCAATCCTATAAATAATCTCTTTGGTGGTGAATTATTAGCACGTATGGATCGCGCGGCTAGTATCGCTGCAAGACGACACTCACGCCGTATCGTGGTTACCGCTTCCGTAAATCATGTGGCCTTTAACAGGTCTGTGCCTTTGGGAAGCGTGGTGACTATAGAAGCTAAAGTATCACGTGCCTTTACCTCATCTATGGAAGTTTATATGGACGTTTGGATCGAAGACCGCGAGTCTGGCGAATGTATTAAGGCCAATGAAGCCATTTACACCTTTGTCGCCGTTGATGAAACCGGAAGGCCTGTAAAAGTCCCTGAACTCATCCCTGAAACCGAATTAGAAAAAGAGCGCTACGATGCTGCCTTGCGTCGTAAACAGTTGAGTTTAGTTTTGGCAGGAAAGCTCAACCCATCTGACGCTACGGAGTTAAAAGCGATTTTTGAGTAATTTCCTTTGTCGTTCCTGCGTGTCACACTGAGCTTGTCGAAGTGCGCGGGCAGGAATCTCATATTATAACTTCTTATATCAATAAGATTCCGCATCAATCCCGATAGCTATCGGGACGGAATGACAGTTCTAATTAAACCTTTTCAAATTCGTTAAGTCTTATCATAGAACCGAATTTATTTATGATGAGATATTTAGTCTACACCCTTGTTTTTGTTTTTGCATTAAGCTTTAGCTCTTGTGCTAAACGTGTTGTGGTAACACAACCTGCTTCTGTAACTGTGATTAAAAAACTACCGAGACAATACAAAATCGTTAGAGTTAATGGAAAACGCTATTATTTCTTTAATGGCAGGCATTATAGAAAAACGCGCAATGGTTATGTTGTTGTAAGGGTTTAATGTTTGGCAAGCCAAGATTCAGGATTAAGCACTTGGTTGTTTTTATTAATTCTAAAGCCAAGGAGGGTCTCTCCTCTGATTTTATTGGTGAACACTTGCCCAATGACCTGACTTGTAGAAACTTTGTCTCCTTTCTTTACATAGACCTTAGAAAGATTCATATAAATCGTCAGGTAATTTCCGTGTCTAATCAATACGGCAGGGTTACCATTTTTAACGATTAAGATTTCAGAGACCTCGCCATTAAATACGGCCTTAACCTCAGCGTTGGTTTCTGTTGCAATCTGTATGCTCTTATAATTATTTGTTACGGAAGCATCAGTCAACGAACGTCTTTTGCCAAATTTGCCTTTAATAACCCCACGTGATACTGGCCAGCCTAATTTGCCCTTATTGGCCTCAAAATTTGAAGCTAGTTTTTTAGACTCTGGAGTCAGGACGAATTTTCCAGTCGATGTTTTCTTTCCCGCTTTTTTATTAGAAGCCGCTATGGCTTCTCTAATTAAGCGGTTAATTTCTCTATCTAATCGATCCGCTTCTTGTTTCTTTTTCTTAATCTGAGCTGCAAACTTGCTCATATCGGCTTTTATAGAAGCCATCAAGGTTTCACGCTCCTTAAGCTCCTTTTCAAGCTCACGCTTAGCAATTCTATTCTCTTCAATAAGCTTTTGTTTATCCTTCTTTTGTTTTGAGAGTTGTAAATTAAGCTCTTGGAGCTCTTGGGTTTTGGCCTTTATAGCTTCGCCTTGCTCTTTTTGATAATTTGCATATTGCCTAATATACTGTAACCGTTTATAGGCCTGTTTAAAATTACTTGAAGACAGCAAAAACATCACTTTGCTCTGCTCTGACTTGCTTTTATACGATTTAACAACCATAGCGGCATAGTCCTCTTTAAGTTCTTTTAACTGTTCCCTTAAACTTGTGATTTCCTTTTGGTTGGCATTAATTTCTCTTGTCAGTAAATTGGCCTGTTCGTTGGTGATTCTAATTAGGTTTTTTCTCTTATTGACCTTGTAATTTAAATCCTCGATTAAGGTAATCTCAGATTTTTCTTCTTTTTCCTTGTCGAACAATAAAGCCCTAAACTGCTTCATTTCCCTAAGGATTTGTTGGCGCTGTGCCTCAAGCTTTTTCTGTTTGTCACTTTGTCCTAATAAGATGTTTGACGAGAATAATGCCGCCAAAATAAACAACGCATAAATGCGGCTTTTCATGATTCTAATTTTATGAGATTTTTCGTCGTTCATTCTTCACTTACTTCGAATTTAGCCTGTCTTGAGCGCAGTCGAAAGGCTCAGCACAGGCAGTCGAAATGACAATATACTATTTAATGACTATTTCTTTATAACCAGAAGGTATCTTAAACGGAAAACGCAGATCACCATTTAAGGATGTGGATTTAAACTCCATGGTTATCGCCACCTCATCGGCATCTTCTACTGCTATAATCCTAATATGCTTGGGTAATACTTGCTGATCCACTTCTTGATAGGATTTATAATCCACCTGAAGAATACGCCTTTTTAATTGCTGAAATAGCTGTAAACTATCCATCTTAAAATGTGATGGGTTAATTAAATAAAACAGCTCCAAAAGTGCATTCTGGTCTTTAGGTTGCAAAGCATAAGAGTTTTCATTGACCGAGATGGAATGTGGCTCATCCTTTAGATTATAAATCGCCTGACCAAGCAAGATATTCTGAACCTTTGAATAGTCTAAATCTACACCGACAAAATCACTGAGCAACTTGTAATCCCCATCAAAGTATTCGTTATCCTGTTTGTTATAAAACCGGACTTTATCTGGGGTTATCATCATACGTGCCAAACCTAATGGTGCACTAAGCCAAATCACTTTGTCTTTCTCTATTCTTAAATTAAACGTCGCACCTTGTTCTTTTTCGCCTTGACTCAAATCGATTCGTACTTTAGCCTGCATCGTCTTGAAATCCGCATCATTTTTTTCGTGCTGCTTAATCACCTGTTTTGCAGAAAGCTTATCACTAGCCTCACCTGAAGCCATAACGCTTTTGGCCGATTTACAATTGATCAGTAGTGTCATTAATACAAACGTTACAACTATGTTGTAGTGCTTCATTATTTGATTAAAAGTCATCTATTGTTGGGCTTTTATAGCTTGTGCTTTTTTAGCAAACGTTTCAGATTTACTAATATTATTTAGGGCTTTGTAGGCCAGACTTAATTCTGAATAAAAATCTGCCTCCATATTTGGATCATCTATTAAAAAATCCAACCCCATTTCTAAACTATCAATGGCCTTTTTATGGCTGCTTTGTTTATTATTTGCAACTCCATTAACCAAATATAAAATGGGCTGCGCAGGATACAATTCTAAGGCTTCTTCACTTCCGGTTACAACGGCGTCATAATCTTCAACATCTAATTGTAAAAGTAAAACATCCTTAATTAGCTTAAAATCATTCGGAGTCTGCTTTAGAGCCGCTTTAAAATTAGTCAAGGCCTTTGATTTATCGCCTACTTTGAGATAGTATCGTCCTAGATCACTATAAGTTTGCGCATCCTTTTGCTCATCAACCTCAGCTGTAATAGCGATTAATTCACTTTCATACTCTGGATGTCTGGACACAAAAGCCACAAAGTCCTTTAAAACTTTAGCTTTGGCATCTGCATTAATTTCTGGACTTGTCAGTGCAATTTTCACAGAAGCAATGGCATCTTCAACCTTACCGTCTTCGAGATAAAACTTATAGAGAGCCAAATGCACAAACTTAGACTCTGGTTTTATCTTTAAAAGATTTTGAGCTACCTTATAGGCTTTCTTTTTATTACCTGTCTGGCTATATCTATAAATTAGCTTTAAATGGTTTTCTTCATTATTTGGGTTATTGGCTATGCGTTGCTCCAAATTGTCTATACGATCATCGGCGTTGCCCGTAATGCTATAGATATCATTTCGCATAGCATCCCTAGCCTCACTTACCCCCAGCTCTTCATCGAGTTCGTCTAATAAATCCAGAGCTTGCTTATAACGTTTTTCCCTTACATATAATGCCGCTAAATCTTCTTTATAATCTGGATGGTATTTTACCAGTTGCTTAATGGTTTTAATGGCATTATTAATATCATCTTGCTGATAATACACATCATAGAGCTCATCTAAAAACCATTCGTTATCGGGTTGCATTCGGATGGCCGTTTTAAGGTGTTCCTCTGCCGCTCCGAAGTTTTTGAGTTTATTATAATTTTTACCAAGCTCGAAGTAAATCACTGGTTTTTTACTATCGAGATTTAAGCATTTATGTAGGGCTTCTACAGCTCTTTCATAATTTTCTATTCCTTTTTGCTTTAAAGCTTCAAAAAAATGTTCTTGAAATTCGTCCTTTACATTGCCTAAGTCGTCATCTGGACGTTTATTAAAATCGACTTGGGCATAAGAGGGTTGTAGAATAAAAATTATTCCAAAAACGATTATTGATATATATATTACATTTTTCATGAAAAGAGATTCCTGCCTCCTCAGGAATGACAGGCAATTTTTATTCCAAAACCGAATAATCGCCTATACTAATTTTTGTAAAGCCACCATCATAGTTAACATAGTTACCAATCATTGCTTCCTCTAAATTAGCGTTTTTGATACGAGTTTGGTTTTGAATTAAGCTATTTTTAACGCTTGAATCTTCAATAATGCAATCCTTGCCAATAGAAACGTAAGGACCAACCGATGTATTGCGCAACACCGTTCCAGCATCAATAAAACAAGGTGGAATAATAGTTGAGTTCTCTAATACTACAGAATCATCAACTAATTGCTCTTCATTATCAGATTGTAAAAAGCCTAGCATTTTGGCATTTGTTTCTAAGGTCACATTTTTATTCCCGCAATCCATCCATTCATCAACAGTACCTGTTTTAAATACCTTGCCATCAGCCATCATGCGCTTAATACCGTCATTGATCTGATATTCACCACCATTCATGACGTTCTCATCTAAAACTTCTTGAAGCTTCTCTTTTAAAACTGCAACATCCTTAAAGTAGTAAATACCGATTACCGCTTGGTCGCTTACAAACTCCGTCGGTTTTTCAACGAGTTCTATAATGTGCTCATTCGCATCCAATTTTACCACGCCGTAAGCTTCTGGATTGTCTACCTGCTTAGTCCAGATCACACTATCTGCAAATGGATCTAAATCAAATTCTGCTCGTATCAATGTATCTGCATAAGCAATAACCGCCGGACCTGATAAGGATGGTTTTGCACTCATAATGGCATGACCCGTGCCTAAAGGTTGATCTTGTCTATAAATAGATGGTTTGGCCCCTAATTCTTGAGCCAACTGCCTTAAGCTTTCTACAACATCATCACCGAAGAATGCAGGATCCCCTAAAACAAATGCGATTTCTTCAATTGGTTGTTTTAATACTTTAGCAATGTCTTTTACTAATCGATGTACAATGGGTTGACCCGCGACTGGGATTAGTGGTTTGGGTACGGTTAAACTGTGTGGTCTGAGGCGAGAGCCACGTCCTGCCATAGGTACTATTATTTTCATAAGTCTTATTTATAGTTGGTTTGTAGATTCTTTAATTTCGATAATCCTCAAGGGGACAATTCTTATATCGTCAATCGTCGTTCTAAAATCATTTGGTTCCTGTGCTTCCAAAACCGCCTTCACCTCTCTCTGTCTCTGAAAGCTCCTTTGTTTCTTCCCATTCCGCACGTTCGTGTTTAGCTATGACGAGTTGTGCGATACGTTCACCATTCTGAATGATAAAATCTTCTTTAGAAAGATTTACGAGAATGACGCCTATTTCCCCTCTATAATCGGCGTCAATGGTTCCTGGGGCATTTAAGACCGTTATACCTTTTTTTGCCGCTAAGCCACTTCTAGGTCTTACTTGGGCTTCATAACCTATCGGTAACTCAATAAATAACCCTGTACCTACAATGGTGCGTTCTAAAGGTTTTAGAACTCTAGATTCGGTTAAGCTGGCTCTCAAATCCATACCAGCTGAGGCTATGGTTTCGTAATGTGGTAAATCGTGCCTGGATTTATTTATAATTTTAATCTTCATGTTTTTACCTTTTTAAAGACGTTTCTCAGTTGGTTCTTTTCCAAGAGCATAACGAGTCCCAAAAATACGATTAACATCGCAATACCTACAATATAAACACCTCGATATTTATAAAAAGATAACATTGAAAAGCCAATGGAAATCAATAGGTACAGCCCTATTTTTTTGAGATTATAGGGAATGGGATAGTATCTTCTTCCGAAATAAAACGATAATAACATCATACTTGCATAAGCTACTAATGTTGCTACAGCAGATGCCTTATAACTGTAGGCTTCAATAAAAATGAAATTAATAACCAACGTAATTATAGCCCCGACAACAGAAATGTAAGCACCAAACTTTGTCCTATCTGTTATCTTATACCAAACCGACAGGTTATGGTAAATCCCCAAACAAAAATTGGCCAATAAAATTATGGGTACAATCCACATCGCATCCCAGTAGGCTTCACTTCTAATAATAAGGGGTTTTAATGCATCTACAAACACAACCACTGCTAATAATATGATAGACCCCAAAGCCACAAAGAACTCTAAAATATTGGCATAATTTTTCTGTGGGTTTTTGGCCTTGGCATGACTGAAAAAAAAGGGTTCTATGCCCAAGCGGTAGGCCGTTGCAAAAAGGGTCATAAATAAAGCTAACTTATAACAGGCCGAATACATGCCTATGTCGTTTTCGGCAATATCTGCCGGTAATAATTCTTTAAGTAATATTCTATCGAACGTTTCATTTATTGAGAATGCCACACCTGCTATTAACACCGGAAAAGCATAACGTAACATCTGTTGCCATAACTGTTTATCGAATCGATACTTGATTTTTGTATAGAAGGAAAGCATCGCCAATAAAGTAATGGCACTAGCGACGAGATTGGCAATAAAAATATAGCTGATCTCGAAATTAGTCTTGTAAATACGTTCAAATAATCCAGATTCTTGAGCTAATTGCTTTAATGCCAGCAAGAAGAAAAGGTTGAGACCAATATTAACTGCGACATTCAGTATTTTAATAACCGCATATCGCATGGGCTTTTCATTAGCTCTTAACCAGGCAAAAGGAATAATGACCAAAGCATCTAAAAGCAATATCCAAATCACCAAATTGATGTATTTAACATCTATGGCAATGACATTGGCTATTTGATTCTGAAATATAAGTGCGAGTAAAAAAAAGCCGATTGATGAGACCACTAATGATAGCGTTGCTGTACTGACGACTTTGGCTTTATCTTCTTCCTTATTAAAAAAGCGAAAAAAAGCGGTCTCCATACCATAAGCCAAAATCACATTAAATAATACGAAATACGAAAAAATAACCGATACTTTTCCATATTCAGAAGGGTTTGCAAGAACGGCTTCACTTGTATATAGCGGTACCAACAGGAAGCTTAACATTCTAGGTAGTACCGTAGCAATACCATAAATAAACGTTTGCTTAAAAAGAGATCTTAATCCGCTCAATCTTTGTAGTTCTTGTAAGTCTCAAAAATATTAAATATTACTGGCTCTTTGATGTTTAGAAAATAAAAAAGCCTCACTAAAAAGCAAGGCTCTATTTTAAGTGTGCAACATCTACTTATCTTCATCATCTTCATCTAAGGTTGCCATACCGTTTGAGTCGGTCATTGCATAAATTGAAGGAGGTCCGTTCTCATAGTAAGTTCCAGCAACTTCATTAAGCGTTTTTATTTTGTAATATTTTGTTTGACCGTCTTCAACATAGCTTAAGACGCACTCATCATCATCAAGATCAAATGGATAGTCCACAGGCTTGTCGGCCATTCTAAATACATAACGGCGTGATGGGTGCTTTAAAACGGCGATATACGCTCTTTCTTTCTCAATGAGTTTTCCTTTTAAATTTCTGAAATAAACCTCGTCAAAAACAACGCCTTCATCAAGGTCGGAAATTGGAATAAAGAGATTTATACCAGTACCGCCAACCTTAATACCTGCATACCATTCTTGAAAGGTGACAGGTTTTACGGTGAAAGGGGGTTGTTCTTCAAATGTAGTGGCTGTTGTTTTTGAACTGGCACATTGAAACACCAATGACAATGTGAGGCCAAAAACAATGGCGTAGCTCGCCTGTTTTAGCTTTTTCATTATAAGTAGGTTAAAATTTGGAGAAGCAATTTATAAAAATATTCTATTTAATCGATTTTTTTAGCTTTTAATCGATGAACGACATCAGGTAGGATGCTTTGATGTCAAAAAAAAACCCAACTATAAAGTTGGGTTTAATACGTTATAACTATTATAAACACTAACTATTAAGGGCTTCTGCACCACCAACAATCTCTAAGATTTCATTAGTAATAGCCGCCTGTCTTGCTTTGTTATAGGTTAATTTCAATTGATCTCTTAACTCTGTGGCATTATCTGTCGCCTTGTGCATCGCCGTCATACGCGCTCCGTGTTCTGAAGCAAATGAATCTCTAATCGCCTTAAACAATTGCGTTTTTAATGACTTTGGAATTAAGGTTTCTACGATTTCTTGCTTAGAAGGTTCGAAGATATAGTCTAAATTCACATTGGCATCACTTTCAACAGGAACTATAGGTAAAAATTGTTCTGTCATTACGATTTGTGTCGCCGCATTTTTGAAGCTGTTGTAAACTAATTCAACTTTATCAAAATTCCCTTCAACGAACTGGTCCATAATCATTTGGGCAATATCAGCGACATTGTCATAAGTAAGGTCGTCGAAAACCTCACTCTTATTGGCGATGATGGTTTCTTTTTTGCCAAAAGCATCGTTAACTTTCTTACCAATAGTTAAAATTGAAACCTCTTGATCCTTATAGTCTGATAAGAGCACTCTAACCTGTTTAATAATGTTTGAGTTAAAGGCTCCTGCCAAACCTCTATTTGACGATATAGCGACTAAAAGTACCTTTTTCACCTCTCTTTGCTCAGCAAATTTACTTCCACTATCGGCGTCTAGAGTTGCGCTAAGACTTTGAAGCAATTCCGTTAACTTATTAGAATAAGGACGCATTGCTGTAATAGCATCTTGAGCCTTCTTTAACTTCGCAGCAGAAACCATCTTCATGGCACTGGTAATCTGCATTGTTGAAGATACCGTAGATATTCTATTACGTATTTCCTTTAAGTTTGCCATTTCTATTATTTGTCATTCTGAATTTAATTCAGAATCTTTATACATCTTATTTGAGATCCTGAAATACTGAAACAATTTCGGCACATGCCTATTTCAGGATGACGCTAATTAATAATTAAGCCGTAAACTTGGCCGAAAGATCTTTAGCGACACTTGTTAAGGTATCGATAACCTCATCGGTTAATTTACCTGCTTTAAGCGTATCTAAAGCATCTCTGTGCTTAGCATTCAAGAATTCGATATAATCTCTTTCAAACTCTTTTACTTTATTAACAGGTACATCTCTCAATAAATTCTTAGAACCTGCATAGATGATAGCTACCTGATCTTCAACTGTAAACGGATCATTTTGCGCTTGTTTTAAGATTTCAACGTTGCGCCTTCCTTTTTCAATAACGTTTAAGGTTGCTGCATCAAGGTCAGAACCAAACTTAGCGAATGCTTCTAATTCACGGAATTGTGCTTGGTCTAATTTTAAGGTACCTGCAACTTTCTTCATGGACTTTATCTGAGCAGAACCCCCTACACGTGATACAGAAATACCTACGTTAATCGCAGGACGAACACCCGAGTTAAATAAGTCTGACTCTAAGAATATCTGACCATCAGTAATAGAAATTACGTTGGTTGGGATATAAGCCGATACGTCACCCGCTTGTGTTTCGATAATTGGTAATGCCGTTAAAGAGCCTCCTCCTTTTACCATTGGTCTCAATGAGTCTGGTAAATCGTTCATATTCTTAGCGATATCATCGTCTTCGATAATTTTAGCCGCGCGTTCTAAAAGTCTTGAGTGCAAATAGAAAACGTCACCTGGATAAGCCTCACGTCCTGGTGGACGACGTAATAATAACGATACCTCACGATAAGCCACAGCTTGTTTAGATAAGTCATCATAAACGATTAATGCAGGACGACCAGTATCTCTAAAGTACTCACCAATAGCTGCACCTGCAAACGGCGCATAAACTTGCATTGGAGCTGGATCTGATGCATTCGCCGCAACAATCACCGTATAAGCTAAAGCGCCTTTATCTTCTAATGTTTTTGCTATGTTTGCTACTGTTGACGCTTTTTGACCTACAGCAACATATACACAGAATACAGGCTCACCTGCATCGTAAAACTCTTTCTGATTTAAAATGGTATCAATACAAACGGTTGTTTTACCAGTTTGTCGATCTCCAATCACTAACTCTCGTTGACCTCTACCTACTGGAATCATAGCATCTATAGACTTAATTCCGGTTTGTAAGGGCTCATCTACGGGCTGACGGAAGATAACCCCAGGAGCTTTGCGCTCTAGTGGCATTTCGTATAAATCTCCACCTATTGGGCCTTTACCATCTATTGGGTTACCAAGTGTATCAACAACACGACCAACCATTTCTTCACCGATTTTGATAGAGGCAATGCGATTGGTACGCTTCACTGTAGCGCCTTCTTTAATTTCTTTTGAAGGTCCTAATAATACGATACCAACATTATCTTCTTCAAGGTTAAGTACAATACCTTCTAGTCCACCTTCGAACTCTACAAGCTCTCCATATTGCGCGTTAGAAAGTCCGTAAGCACGTACAATACCATCACCAACAGTTAATACTGTTCCTACTTCGTCTAATGAAGCACCTGCTTCAAAACCTGAAAGTTGTTGTTTTAAGATTGCTGATATTTCAGCTGGTTTTACTTCTGCCATTTTATTTTAGTCTTTAGCTATAAACTTTAGCTATTAGTTTAATGTAAATTCTCTCTTTAATTTATTCAATTTGTTTGCGATACTTGCATCGTACTGTAAATCGCCTACACGTAATATAAAACCACCCATAATGGATTCATCTACTATATTTTCAATTTCAGTAGCTTTCCCTGTTAGCTCCTTTACTTTAGCCAATACCTTTTTCTCAAGTTCTTTAGTCAAAGGGGTTGCTGAGGTTACTTTAGCGATTTGAGTGTCTCTTAGCTGATCATATAGTTGATTGTACTTATTGGCCACATCCCCCAGTAAAGCAATACGCTTGTTAGCAATTAGCGTGTCTATGAGGTTTGATGTTGCCGAAGTAACAGCCATAAAGGCTGATGTTAACACCGCCTTTTTATCTGCTGACCGTACGACTGGGCTCTGAAGCATAGCGCTTAAATCACTATTCTCCGCAATTGCCGATGCGATTTGCTTCATGTCAGCATTGACATCTTCAGCCACTTTATTTTCAGTAGCCAAGCTAAGAACCGCTTTGGCATAACGTATTGCTGCTCTAGATTCTGCCATCAATTATTAGTTTAATGTCGTTTCACCTAACATATCTTCAACCAATTTTAATTGCTTGTCTTTGTTAGATAATTCACCACGCACTACTTTTTCTGCAATATCTATTGATAAACCTGCTACATGACTTTTTAATTCTGCCATGGCCGCTTTCTTTTCACTTTCTATTGCTGCCTGTGCCTTTTCAATGATCTTACTTGCTTTTTCCTGTGCTTCTGTCTCAGCTTTAGCAATGGTCTGCTCTCTTATCTCACGAGCATCTTTTAGCATTGCTTCGCGCTCTGCACGTGCCTCTTGTAAAATGCGCTCATTATCTGCCTGAAGGTTTTCCATTTCCTTACGTGCATTCTCAGCAGAAGCCAGGGCATCCTTAATACCTTCTTCTCTTTCACTAACGGCACCAAGAATTGGCTTCCAAGCAAATTTTCTCAATAAAAACAGTAATATTAGGAAGGTGATAACCGTCCAAAATACCAATCCAAATCCAGGTTTAATTAAATCCATGTGTTATAATTCTTTCAATTTAAATTTTAAAAATTACAGAAGCAACCAACCGTTACTTCTGTAATTCGTTTTAATCATAATTATACGATTAAGGCTGCTACAACGCCGAATAACGCTACCGCTTCTACGAAGGCTGCTAAAATCAATGCAGAAGATTGAATCTTACCGTGCATTTCTGGTTGACGTGCCATAGCTTCCATGGCAGATCCTCCAATTTTACCAATACCTACACCAGCTCCGATAGCCGCTAAACCAGCTCCAATAGCTGCAATTCCAGTAATAGTCATAATATAAAATTTAAATTAATTAATGATGTGCTTCTTCTGTTGCCATTCCAAAATATAAGGCCGACAACACCGTAAATATATATGCTTGTATTGCTGTAACCACAATCTCGATAATCCCAATAAACAATGAGAACGCTACCGATACTGGTGCAACAGCAACAGATTTAAAAATAAATATCAAAGACATTAGTGCTAAAATGATAATGTGGCCCGCCGTAATGTTAGCGAACAAACGAATCATTAGCGAAATTGGCTTTGTGAAAATCCCTATAATCTCTATAGGCATTAAAAATATCTTCATCGGAACAGGAACTCCTGGCATCCAAAAAATATGCTGCCAGTAGTTTTTATTGCCGCTAAAGGTCGTAATGATAAATGTGAATACCGCTAATACCATGGTAAAGGCAATATTACCACTGAGATTAGCTCCATTTAAAATCGGAATCAAACCAAAAATGTTGTTGAGCCAAATAAAGAAGAACACCGTTAATAGGTAGGGCATGTATCTTTTGTACTTGTGTTCACCAATCATCGGTTTAGCAATTTCGTCTCTGACAAACACAACTAAGGGCTCAACAAAACTTGCAATACCAGAAGGTACGTTATCTTCTGATTTTTTATAGCGTCTCGCTGCCGAAAAGAAAATTAAGATTAAAACGGCTACAGAAACCCACATCATAAACACGTTTCTCGTAATTGAGAAATCCAAAGGCATTACAGCATTAGTAGGATGTCCTTCTTCGTCTAATTTTACTGCCGTTTCCCCATCGTTAAGTTGGTATATTTTTTCGTGTACATTAATAAACTTGCCCCCGTTCTTCTCAACCACTTCGTGACCATGATAATCGTGATGAAATTCAGAAGACATAAATGTGGTTAATCCGTTGTCTGTCCAAAGAATTACCGGCAATGGAATTGTAATATGCTTTTCATCTTCTTTACCTTCATTCAAGGTTAAGATATGCATACCGTAAGCATCCTTAACGTGATGCATAATCATTGACTTTGCGTCGAATTCCTTATCTTCTCCTTCTTCTTTAGCATCCTCGGCAAAACCAAAACTAAATACCGATAAAAACAGAACTGTAAATACTGTGCGCTTTAAGGTGTTTAATGTCATTCTTTGTGGCTTTAAAATACCTTGTTTTAAATTCGGTGCAAATGTACGCACATTAAATGAATTGACAAACAATAATTTTGCTATAATTTTCAAAGCATTTTAATCTGTAAAAATCCCCGATTTTAAGACTGTTAAAGACTTATAGGAATTATTGTTTTTGAAGAAATTTTGTCAGTGCAAAAACCTCAAAAAATAGGTACAAAAAATAAGGGATAAAAAAGTTAAAAACATCGGGTTGTTTGTTTTTAACATCTGATAAAATGAGAGGCAATAAAAAAAGAATGGCCAGTATCATCTTAGAAAAGGTCATTACCATGAATATATTAAAAATATCGGTTTTCCCAGAAGAGTACCTATAATTGATAACCGAATACAAAATCAATGTAATGACAAAGTGAAAGCCGTAAATCTGCCAAATAGGGAAAAAGAAATCCATCTCAGAAGCAAAATGATGCAGCAGATAGCTGTGAATTGCAAACAAAATCCCAGTAAGCCCCAATAACTGCAGTATGAATGATGTCTGTCTTTTCTTAAATGCTTCCATCTAATTGTCTTTTGAAGCTGCAATAATACGTCTTATTACAAAAACAATTGATATAACCACAGATAATAAAGACAAAATTACTGTGTATAGATTGTGTTTATTGGGGTATGATTCATCCAGCTTTACACCCGCATAGGTGCCAACACCAATAATCGCGAACATTTGAATGGCCATGCCCGAAAAACGGGCATAAGAATTAAGCCTGTCTTTCTGGTTTTTGGGCGGTTTGCTGTTCTGGTTGCTTTGGTTTGATAGGCTCATTAGGTAATGCTTTTACGGTACCTTTCATACTACAAGTGGCATTAAATGTCGCACCTGGCTCTACAGCCAACTTGGTCGTATGAACTTCACCTTCAATATGCGCCGTAGACTTTAAAGACAATGTCCCTGATAAAATGAGCTTTCCGGAAAACTTGCCTTCAAAATCTGCATTTTCCCCTTGCAATGTCCCTTTTATAAATCCTGACTTACCAATGACGATTTTACCCGAAGTTTTAACATTGCCTTCAACGGTTCCATCTATTCTAAAAGGGCCTTGACTCGCTATATCACCTACTATTTTAGTGCCTTGTGCTATGATATTCTGTTGTGTACTTGTTTCCATGATTTTGTCTTGTTTAGGTTTCTTGTTGTCTGAGGAAAACATTGTTGATTTGGTTTTTAATTTACTCTAATTTTAGATATGCGTTTAAATTTTTATGACGTTGAATAATAGCATAGTTAGGTGATGATATCGCAAAATAGTCCTTGGTGATTTTTGGCTTTACAGGTCTTCCGCGTTTGTCTTTTTCGTCAGACACCAATAATTGTGCAAATCCGCTAGCTCCTTGTATACTCGTTAAGCCATGCACGACGACAAATGTTGTGCTTTCATCATATACATCTTTTGAAGTACTTAAATCAAAATACGTTATTTTCTTCTCGATTTCTTCGTCTAAAATCTTGATGAAAGCATCAATATCTTCGCCCGAACCATTTTCAAATTGGTATACCACATTAAAATGCTTGGGTTGATCGTCAGAGATAAATTCCTTCTTCGCCAACACCGGAATAGCATTTTGTAAGAGCTCTTCCGCCTTTTTGCCTTCTTCCGTGTTTGCATAAGTTAAGGCAATATAGTTAATACCTTCCTTATAAGCTTCAAAGCCATAGAGACGGCCTTTAGCGGAGGCCTTAAGAATTTCGAACTTGGGAACAAAGTCATCGCCTTCTAAACGTTTAATCTGAACCTCGGCTTCAGCAATAACAGCAGCATAATCCTGATTATCGAATTTTTTGTAAAGATTTTTATATATCACCTCTGGGCTATTGGCATCTTTAGATAATTCAGATTGCGGGTTCAACAAGATCTCTGCATAGCGCGAATCTGGATAATCCGCTATAATTTGTTCTTTGACAATCTCTGCCTTCTTCAATAGTCCAAGTTCAGTGTAAATCTTATACAGGTTATATTTTGAAGGTAAAATCAATCGCTCTTCAGGTGAATTCTTTAATAAATTCTCAAAACGGGATTTGGATAACTCGAGCTCTCTAAATTTTTCTTTATAAATAATCCCCAATTGGTAATAGGCAAAGTTGCGCTCTTTAGCTATACTATCAATCACAACTGGATCCGATGGAAGCGTCGCTAGATACGTCTCAGGATTATAGCGCTCCTCCTCTCCAGTGATCTTGGAGACACTTTCCTTTTCATCACGATTTTTTATACCTGCACGCTGATCTGACAACCTCCAATTATCCTGAAGTTTACGATCTCCCCAAATTTTTAAAAATTCGTTTTTTCCATAAGCAACAGTGGTTGGATTATAGAAATAAAAGTTACTTGAAGTGCCTATGCCTGGTATGGCACTTCGACTTTTACTAGCAAACTCTCCTGGTAAAGCACCGGGATTCGCCCTTGATGTCTGAACATTATTACTTAGTTGGGCATTATTACTTCTGGCTTCTTGTCTTTCTAATTGCTCTTCTTTGCGCTTTTCTTCCTCTATGGCTTTAGCCTTTAGTTCTTCAGCATATTTGGTATAAATTGCCAATTGTTCTTCTTTTGGAAGGCTTACCATATACAATATGCTGTCATTAACTTGAGCAATGCCTTCATAGTAAATCACATCGTTTAAGTTTTCGCGCTTTCTTTTAATAATTCTAAATGGTTTAGAGTTTGGAATCATAGCGGTCATGGTACTGTCGTAATAAGCTCCAGCAGTTTTGTAGCTATTGCGATCAAAATACATGTTACCCAATGTTTCATAGATGAGTGCTCTTAAGTACTTATCTGAAGAGGTCTTTCTAAGGGATTTATTGTAATAGGCTTCGGCTAAACTATCTGAGGCATTGTTACGATGATATTCGGCAATACGATAATAAATCTTATCGAGAAAAGGTCTATTTTCCCTGTTTTCTTCTAATTCTGTAAGGTATTCCTCAAAGGCCACTCCGTCACCGTCTAAAGCATCAAAATTATAGGATTTCTCAAGGTGCGCATTAATATAAAATGCCCTTGGAATTTTTCTATGCATATCAATAATGGCATCAAACTCCATATTGGCACTGTCTTTTTCCTTAAACTCATTATAAAGCTGCCCTCTAATAAAATGGTAGCGTGCTTTTTCGTGCTTTACTTTGGTATTTTCGGCCGCAATCCCTAGTAGTGCCATGGCACTATCTTTAGATTTTATATTGATATAAGCTTGTGCTAATGCTGCTGTAGCATCTGCTAAGTCCTGCCCCTCAATGACGCCTTCTTCCTCTTTTAACAGGCGTTTCAATCGTTTTATGGCTACCTCATCGTTATTTAAACGCATATTGGTTTTTTCGCGCCAAATCTTTACCTGATTGATCTTATCGCTTGTCGGATACTTGTTAAGAATATTATTAAATGCGGCCAGCGCAGGGACAAAACGCTGATCAAAATAGCGCGCTTTACCCAACAACAAATAGGCTTCGTCTATTTGCGGATTTCTTTCTTTACCATCAATGTTCATTCCATGCTTCTGAATGGCTTTAATGGCTTTTTCTTCAGCACGTTCAAAATCAGCATTTTTGGATTGATCTGGGAGAAAAACGTCATCGCTAACCTTCATGCGTTCTACAGGCAATAATTCCCAGAAGTTTTCTGTAAATGCATCGTTCACTGCAAGCCTGCCTCGTTCTAGGGCAATATCGCCATTATATAGAATGTTGTATTCAGTCCCTAAAGCATGAAAATTTCTATTAATGAAAGTATCTTTTTTTCGCGAACAACCTTGAACAATAATCGCTATTAAAAAGAGAGATAATATGTGCTTAATCTTGATTTTCAATCTGGGTTCTATTTGATTTATAGATAACTAAACTATCGGGGTTTTAGTGTGCTAAGTGGTAAAATTAAACATCTTTTTCAATTTTCGATGTTATTAAACTGTTTTTCGAGGAATTACAAGGTTTTAGTCCATAAAAAAAGCCCGTGAATATTTAAATCACGAGCTTTAATAATAAATTTTGGGCCCTTTTATTCTTCCTCATTAGAAGCACTCACATTACTAGCAAAATGTGCTTCTAATTCTTTTAAGGTTGTAGGATTGGTTTCTAAGTCCTTGACAATATCTCCCTTTTCTAAGACTACAATACGTTCACAGACATCAGTGACATGCATGAGGTCATGGCTCGAAATTAAGATGGTAACCCCTTGTTTTTCTGCTAAGTCCTTAAGGATTTTCTTTAAGCGTATTTGTGTTGTCGGATCCAGATTAGCGAAAGGTTCGTCTAAAATTATGACGTCCGGATTACCAATAAGCGCCGCTACGATACCCACTTTCTTTTGGTTTCCCTTACTCAGGTCTCTAAGGTATTTCTTTTTCCCAAGGATTTCGCCATTAAAAAAATCCTCGAACTGGGACGTTAGGGCGTCTACATCTGCTTTGTTCTGCCCCCGCAAATCGCCGATGAAATAAAAATATTCATCTGGCGTTAAGTAGCCTATTAGAAAACTTTCATCTATAAATGATGACGTAAAAGGTTTCCAATCTTCACTTTGGTCAACAACCACACTATTATTGGTAACATTCCCTGAGGTAGGTTTGATTAAATCCAATAACAAACTAAAATAGGTGGTCTTTCCGGCACCATTGTTACCAACCAAACCAAAGCTTTGTCCTTTAGGAATACTCAGTTCTTCTATATTAAGCACTGTGGTTCCATTATATGATTTTGAAAGGTCTTTTGTATATATCATAATTATAATCTTACATGTATTAATTATCTTGACTGAAGGCGTCAATCATTTTATATTTTGAATCTAAATAACGCTGGGTAATCATTTTCATCAATTTTTTGTGTAGTACAATACCAACCACACCCATTAAGATGAGTATGGTTATACCAGCTTCAAAACCTATGAGCCAGTTGACTAAGGCAAAAATCCCCATTGGCAATAACATTAAGGGTAGGCCAATTATCCATTGTACGGCGCCCGTACCTTGATAGTTGAACGCTGCACGCTGGTTGAGATCAATTTTTTTTCTGTTGAAAGAACCTCCAAAAAGCATCACATGCGAATTAACTCCTATGTTATAAATCGCAGCAGCGAAATGAGCAATGAGTATTTTCCAACCAAAATATACATAAGGTATACTCAATACGAACATTATGCCTACACTAAGTATCATCAAAATAAACTTTGATCTCAGATACTGTTCGTACTTAATGTTTTGGCTCATCAACATTTTATAGTAACCACTGTCCCAAGCTGGAATAAACTGTCCGAAATTAATTAAGAAAATCCCTGTTACAAATATGCCTATGAAAGGAAATAACCAAACCATGTCTCTATACATGGGTTGTGGGTAGAAAAACAAACCATATACCAAACCTATGACCATGATAAAAACCGAAGATTTTGTGCGTTTGTTTCTCCAAATCAGTTTTAAATCAAGTTGCATAAAGGGTGCGATATTACCAAAGCGCTTGGTCCAAGATAAATCAGCAACCTTTACTTCTTGTACCTTTGACTTCAACGAACTATCCAAAAAGAGCTTTTGATTTAATAGTCTAAAATTATACCAATAACAAAGCCCTAAAAAACCGATTGGGATCAAAATAAATATAGGATTATTTGCAATGGCTATTAGTGCTTCGCCAACTGCTGTTTTTACGGGCAGAATATTAAAATAATCCAAGGCATACAGCGTCCCAATAATTGCAATTAATGGTAAAAAAGACAGGTCTGTTTTTGCAGATAGAGCCTCAACAATAAAATTGAAAAAATTGATGCTCAATACTAAAACAATCATGGTAAACATCCACGTTACAATCGTGGAGGTTGCATGACCATCTGACATAAGCATTATGCTAAACGGAATAATGGCAAATAGCGGCAAAAAGTTAAAAAATGACAGCGCTGATTTCCCCAATACATAGTTAACTACTTTAGATCTCTTAATAGGTAATATGAGTAAGGGCTTAACACTCATTACGGGCAATTTCTGCAAAAAGAAACGCATCAATAAATCTGCGATAATCCAGAAAAACATAAAGCTATTGGCGACAACAAAAGGGTCTTGTTCTGGATACAATTTTTTGAGGATAGGAAGCAAACCAAATCCAAGGCCTAAGAATATGACGATAAAATAAAGTGCAAAAAACACCAAGAGAATATTGAGGCCTAAACTTTTTTGCCAATAGGAAGAACGGAAGTATTGCTTCCATTCTAAATCAATAAAATGCTTTATCATAGCTAATGGTTAGTTTTTGTGTTGGGTTAGTATAAATTATATGCTATTTGTTACAGAATGTATTCTTTTTTATGATTTAAGCTTATTCCCAGCATTGTGCTTATCCAAACATCCACTTATCTTGTAAAGCTCTATATTGATTAGCAGTTTCCTTATAAATAAAAATTCCAGAAACCATAAAAAGTACATTAAATAGCGTTGTAAAAAATACTATACTTTGTTGAGTGGCTAGAGATACATCTATATATCCCCCAGGTCTAGGTAATTGATAGAATAAATTTGAAATTAGTACCGAAAAAATGATGTAGAAATAACCATAGAGCAAATAACCCGATTTCTTAAATTTGAGATTCATGTAGGCATAGTGCACGGTAAAATACAAAACAGGCAACCCAAATAGCATTAAACTAATTACACCAAACGTTTTACTTGAAAAAATATTGAAAACTAAGTAATAAGCAAAGGAAAAAACAACAACAAATGATAAGTATCTCAAATTGGTAAAAAGCTCTATAAAATTTTTGAAGTACTTCCTCCTAATTTTTGCGTTTATGGATTTTAGTCTTTTGTCTTGGTACCATTTCAAATTTTTATCCCATCCCAACTCAGAAAGTGTCTGATTAAAAAGCGATTTAAAATCACAACTCCCTTTATAATCTTCTATTTTGCAGGCCAGATGATCGGTCATTTCGAGCCTTATATCCCAATACCTAATACCTTTAGCTTTAAGATAATCATCGATACGCTGAATATGATCTGTATTTAATTTCATTATACTAATTTAGGGTTAACCAAAGCTTGCATGGTCTTCATATATTCTGCCAGTTCTTCGAGTTTTATTATAGTCGCTTTCGTTCCGATTTCAGTAAGTTTATAATATTTTCTTAGCCGATTATCTACTTTCGCCACCTCAACATCAAGAAGACCATCTGCTTCTAATTTATGAAGAGCAGGGTATAAGGCGCCTTCAGTGATATTGAGCTCCCCCCTTGTAATTTCTTTTACTTTTTGGGTTATTTCATAGCCATACATTTTATCATAATCCTTTAGCAACTTTAAAATAATAGTATTTAGGCTACCTTTATATAATTTTGAATTACTCATTGCTATTGATTTAGTGCTGTAAAAATATACATAATTTTCTTATGCATAAAAAGCTTAGGTATTTTTTAACACTCATGAATTTAAGAAAATATTAAGTGTAGTCGGTTATTTAAACCTGTGTGGTCGCTATCAGATTCCTTATTTTTGCAAAAAAAAATTTTGCCATGTCGCAATTTCATGAACTTACCATAAAGTCTATCGATCAAGTAACTGATAAATCTGTTGCCATAACTTTTGATATTCCAGAACAGCTCAAAGCTAATTTTAGCTTCAAGGCTGGCCAGTATATTACCTTAAAAACAGCGATTAATGGTGAAGACATCCGCAGGGATTATTCCATTTGCTCTTCGCCAAATAGTGGAGACATTACTGTTGGTGTTAAAGCTGTTGAAGGAGGCACATTTTCTGTTTTTGCCAATGAGAAACTACAAGCAGGACATACCCTCGAAGTCGCTGAGCCTAATGGCCGTTTTACGCTTGAAGCTAATAAAGCCAGAACACGAACCATTGCTGCTTTTGCTGCGGGTAGTGGCATTACCCCAATACTGAGTATCGCAAAAACGCTTTTAGAAGTTGAGCCCTTTAGCAATTTTATATTGGTTTATGGTAATAAGACCTTAGCGGATGCTATGTTTATTAAAGAGTTGTTCGAACTTAAAGACACCTACGGAAATAGATTCCATATTCATTTTATTTATAGTCAAACCCAAGAAGACAACGCACTTTTTGGTCGTATCGAAAAAAGTACGGTCAATCTTATAGTAAAGAATAAATACAAAGGGGTGACTATTGAAAAGTTTTACCTCTGCGGACCAGAACCGATGATCCATGCGGTTAAAGATGTATTGCTAGAAAACAACATAAAGGAAAAGGACATTTTGTTTGAATTGTTTTCTGTACCTACCGAAACCGACAACAATACGGCTACCGAAACACTCAATGGTCATACAAAGATTAAAGTTGTTGTTGATGACGAAGCGTTTGAGTTTGAAATGCCCCAAGACCAATCCATCCTAGAGGCCGCACTGAAACAAGACATTGACGCCCCATATTCTTGCCAAGGCGGCATTTGCAGTAGCTGTATCGCCAGACTAACAGAAGGTGAGGCTACTATGCGACAAAACAATATCTTAACCGATAGCGAAGTGGCCGAAGGCTTAGTATTGACGTGTCAAGCACACCCAACATCCTCTACAATTGTTGTAGATTATGATGATGTGTAAATTAAGTATTGGCGTTTAGGTCTTAGCTATAATGCATTTATTCTACATCTCGAATAACGAACTTAACTTTTGAGACTATTGTCTTAACAGAAATACTTCCTGCTGCTGCTTCATAACCATCAGGGTACTTATTGCCGTAAATTGATGTTGGTACTAAGGGATATTGCGCTCTATCTGCAACCAAGGCATAATCATCAGGCTGATTAAAGGGTGCAAAACCAGCATAAGGATGTGTTACACCCCAAATGGTTATAACCTTTACGCCGAGCATAGCTGCCAAATGTCCATTACCAGAATCCATGGAAAGCATGAGGTCAAGATTAGAAATCAAGGTTAATTCTTCGTCCAGATTTAATTTCCCTGCAACAGAATGCACCTTGCTATACTTGTCTTCGATAGCACTCAAAAACTCGACTTCATTTTTACCACCTCCAAACAAAATAATATTGTAGTCCTTAGAAAGTTCAACAATAAGCTCCTCCATTTGATCTAATGGATACATTTTACTTTTATGGGCAGCAAATGGTGCAATTCCAACAGTTTTGTGTTTAACATTAGCGATAAAGCCTTTTAGCTTCGAGCTCAGTTCAACTTTTTCGGGGAATAATGGTTGGGATAGGTCAATGGCGTAGCCCAATCGCTCAAATACCTCAGCATAGCGCTGATGTGTAGTTTTTAATTGCTTAAATAATTGTCCTGAAGTCAATGCTTTTTTTTCGGCTCTGCCTTTATCAATTTGTAGGACTGTCTTACCGAGAAAAAAGAATTTTAAGATATTACTTCGCAATACATTGTGTAGATCTGCAACAGCATCAAAATTTAATGTTTTTAGGGCCTTGGATAGCTTATAAAGTCCTAAAATTCCTTTGTGCGTTCCTTTTAAATCTGCTGAGTAAAAATCAACATTTTTTAGATCCTTAAAGAACGTCTCGAAAAATGCTCTCGAGACTACAGTTATTTTTAAATTAGGATATTGCTCGGTTAAAGCCCTTAACACAGGTACCGTCATGGCTACATCGCCCATAGCCGAGAATCTAATAACCAATATATGTTTTGGGTTTGGCATTTACTTCAGAATATGAGATCCCGAAACAACACTTAGACCGCCTGTCCGCCTTACAAAACTTCGGAAGGCTTGGTGTTCAGTGTAAAGCTTTAGGATGACAAGCTATTTCTGACCTCTTAAAACCGGATTAAGCTCTTCATCGTTGTACATCTTCATTTGCTTATAAACTTTCATGTACTTATCACCATTGGCAATATCATTAAGTAAGTCGTCAATTGCTGAGCTTAAATCCACACGCTGCTCCAGTAAAACATCGAGTTTCTTTTGGCAAGCCGCTTTATGTGCTTCTGAGGCATCGTCCCTTGTAGTTTCAAGATGCATGTGATAAATCTTAAGTGCTAGGATCGACAGACGATCAATGGCCCAAGCGGGGCTTTCAGAATTTATCTTGGCGTCACTTTTTACAGCTACATCTTTGTATTTATCCAAGAAATAGCTATCAATAAACTCTACCGTATCTGTTCTATCCTGATTAGAAGCATCTATCATTCTTTTGAGTTTTAATGCCGCAACAGGGTCTATATTTGGATCTCTAATGATATCTTCATAAGCCCATTGCACCGTATCGATCCAACACTTTCTATATAATAAATGTGCGATTACATCGTCATTCTTGTCATACTTATTGGTAAAAGGCTGATCTACCGTATTTAAAACTTTATACGTTTTAATAACATCCTGAAATATCGTATTGGCTTTTTCTGAAAACATATGAGAATCAAATTTTAGAATATGCAAATATACTTTGAATTATTAACTTAGCCATTGAACTAAAAGTCAATCTATGCATATTCATAATCTCTCCGAAAACCCTTCGATTTTAAACTCATTTATTTCTGAAATCAGGGATAAAAACATCCAAAACGATAGTATGCGTTTTAGAAGAAATATTGAGCGCATTGGTGAAATATTAGGGTATGAATTGAGCAAGTCCTTAAATTTTGAAACCCACCAAATAGAAACTCCTCTAGGTATGTCCCCAACCGTTTTACACAAAAAAGATATCGTCTTGTGTTCTATACTAAGAGCTGGTGTTCCACTACACAATGGTTTGCTCAACTATTTTGATGCCGCTGAAAATGCCTTTATTTCGGCCTATAGACAACACAAGCACAATCCTGAGAGTTTTGAAATCATAGTAGAGTATTTGGCTTGCCCAAGCTTAGAAAATAAAACATTAATACTAGCCGATCCCATGTTAGCTACGGGGCAATCTATGATTGCTACTTTTGAAGCGCTAAAACCATTTGGCACTCCAAAAGAAGTGCACTTGGTAAGTGTCATTGGTGCGCAACAGGGTGTTGATTATGTCTCTAAAGAATTGGGGGCAAAAGCACATCTTTGGATCGCTGCTATTGATGATACCCTAAATAGTAAAGGCTATATTATTCCTGGACTAGGTGATGCAGGAGACCTAGCTTTTGGTAATAAATTACAGCAATAAACTTAATATTGGTGCAATTATAAACAAGGATATAAAAACTTCCTTAAACCAACTGTCCGAAACAAACTCTATATAATTTGCCATGATGACAGCAAAAGGTGCAAACAGAAAAATAAATTCACTTCCGTTTTTAATTGGCGCAATTAACGCTACCAAAACAGCGATAACAGATGCCCATGCTACTAGGAAAAAAGAAGGTCTTAATTTTTTGTTCTTATCTGTCAAAATTCTGAAAAAATAGATAAGAACCCAGATTAAGGATGTAAAAAGAATCGTAAATTTTAATATATGATCTATACGATTATAAGCGGTAAAATCTAGGCTGGCGTAACGCTCAAAATCCGTAGGCCTTACATAAGTATCATGAACACTTATGTTATAGGCCATAAGCAGAAGAATAACCGTCACTAATCCAACAAAAGGAATAATAGTGTTTTTAATATCATTTTTAGAATGGTATATCAACGCCACAATAATCAAAGCAAAAAATAAAATGGCCCAAAAGTAAAACAAGGTGGCCAACATCATCCAAAAACCTGCGTCGAATAGTTTTTTCTTAATATGAAGATTAGAATGCAAGCTCACTAAGCGCCTTATGGCAAAAAGCACAAATACATTCGCAAATATTAAATCGGAATACTTTAAGGCTTCTGGAAACATCCCAAATAATAATCCAAAAGTCATAATAGCATAACTATTCTTCTTAGTAAGGTTGTTTTTTGAAATTATAAAATCTAGCAGTAACAGAGAAAATACCACGGCCAATAGCTTAATCAAAGACTTTGAGGTTTCGTTTAAGTCATTGAATAAAAGACCAAAATTAGAGATGATAAAAACGAGAACAATAAAAACTGAAACTATAATTAGATTTATAGGTTTAGATTTGCTAAAAATGCTTGTAATCATTTACTGTTTTTGTATTTTTGCAATCGAACCGGCACTATATCCAAGTATTGGACACCTATTTTGGACAGCTGGTTGGTATTGTATCGTTAAAATTTAAAACTCACTTTACGAGTAAATTTATAAAGTTATGAAAGATTTCTTTTACGGAATACAAGATTTATTTGTTGACTATCTATTTGCACCCTTTGATGCCTTAAGAGCATTTGAATTGGAGAATTGGTTTGGTGCTAATGTTATGTCATGGATTTTCTTATTAATTGGCCTAGTCGCTTTTGTATACTGGATGATGCAATTGGCTAAGTATAATGCCAATAACGAAGAAGATAAAAGTGTAACTGCGCACTCTTATCTTTAGGACTTAGAGATCAAAACCAATATCCTTACGATAATACATCTTATCAAAGTATAGTACATTTATGCTCTGATAAGATTTTTTTATGGCCTCTTCATAATCTTTACCATAAGAGGTAATGGCCATTACGCGTCCTCCTGAGGTTACTATTTTTCCATCCTGCGATTGAGCGCCTGCGTGAAAAACAATAGATGCCTTAACCTCATCCAAACCAAAAATTTCCATACCCTTTTCATACCCCTCTGGATAACCGCCAGAAACAAGCACAATGGTCGTTGCTGCACGCTCATCTATTTGCAGTTCAATTTCTGATAATGTTTGATTTGACATGGCTTTAAAAACTTCGACCAAATCGGTCTTTAACCTTGGTAAAACGACTTCGGTCTCTGGGTCACCCATTCTTACATTATATTCAATCACTTTGGGATTGTTCCCAACTTTTATCAAGCCTATAAAAATAAACCCGACATAGGGCAACTCATCTTTTTTTAAACCTTCAACGGTCGGCTTAACAATTTGATGTTCTATTTTATCTAAAAACTCATTTGAAGCAAAAGGAACAGGAGATACAGCTCCCATACCACCTGTGTTTAACCCCGTATCGCCTTCACCTATGCGCTTATAATCTTTTGCCGTAGGTAGTATCTTATAATCTTTACCATCGGTTAGCACAAAACAGCTTAACTCTATACCATCTAAAAACTCCTCAATAACCACTTTAGCACTTGCATTGCCAAATTTGGCATCTACTAACATGTGTTTTAATTCGGCTTTTGCCTCATCTATATCATGAATAATAAGAACCCCCTTACCTGCAGCTAGCCCATCTGCTTTTAATACAAATGGCGATGATAGGGTTTCCAAAAACTTATACCCTTCTTCTAGGTTCTCTTTTGTAAAACTTTGATATGCTGCTGTCGGTATATTATGGCGCTTCATAAATTCTTTAGCAAATTCCTTACTCCCTTCTAATTCCGCTGCTGCCTTTTGAGGTCCTATTACCGAGACTTTTTTCAAGTCTTCATCTTGAAGAAAATAATCATGGATACCTTGTACCAAGGGGTCTTCGGGACCAACTACGACTAAATCTATAGCATTTTTTATGACCGCATTTTTAATAGCTTCAAAATCGGTCACTGAAATATTTAAATTAGTGGCAATAGTTGCAGTTCCAGAATTTCCAGGAGCTACAAAAAGATTTTTACAACGATGGCTTTGTGCAATTTTCCAAGCAAAGGTGTGCTCTCTACCTCCAGAGCCAAGTACTAAAATATTCATGATTAAATTTTCTTTGGGCAAAAATAATTGGTTTTGATTTGAAAAAAGAATTAATTTACGGAAACCTTTTTTGGCCTTAAAAATCTTGCAGTTATTCGATTTTTCCTTGAAAATAAATGGCTTTGATATCAACAAAGCCAAATTGACCTTATCTAATATTCAAGCCCAGAATGAGGTGGAGTTTGCCAACTACATTGCCGAACGAAAAACAGAAATCATTTCGTTTCACTTGGCTCATAATACGTTTTATAAATCTTTTGCTGGTGCCATTGATGTTAACGATTGGAATTCCATTCCTGTAATGACTAAACGGCATTTACAGCAACCTTTAGAAAAGCGCCTAAGTGAGAGCTATAATCCCAAACATATCTATATAAATAAAACCTCTGGTAGTTCTGGTGACCCCTTTATTTTTGCTAAAGATAAGTGGTGCCATGCACTAACTTGGGCAGAAATTATGAATCGGTTTTCATGGTATAACATAGATTTTAACAGGTCAAAACAAGCTCGATTTTACGGCATTCCATTAGATAAAAAGGGATACTACAAAGAACGCTTAAAGGATTGGTTTAGTAATCGCTATCGGTTTTCGGTTTTTGATTTAAGTGACGCGGCTTTTGCAAAAGCCTTAAAGACATTCAGCACTACAAAATTTGAATATATAAACGGTTATACCAGTGCTATCGTCCAGTTTGCAAAGTATCTTAAACGACAAGGGATCATTTTGAAAACGATTTGCCCAAGCCTTAAAGTCACTATCGTTACATCCGAAATGCTATTTGATGATGATAAAGCCTTACTAGAAGAACAGTTCGGTTTGCCCGTAGTGAATGAATATGGGGCATCAGAATTAGATTTGATTGCCTTTCAGAATACTAAAGGATTGTGGCAGATTAATAGTGAGACCTTATATGTCGAAATATTAGACGAAAAAAACAATGTATTACCCTACGGTGAAGAAGGGAGGGTTGTAATTACATCACTCTACAACAAAGCACATCCTTTTATAAGATATGATATCGGTGATATTGCTGTAATGGATACCCGAAGCACGTTGCGAAAACCCATTTTAGAAAAACTTATCGGCCGAACAAACGATATAGCGATTCTGCCTAGTGGTAAAAAAGCAGCAGGCCTAACCTTCTATTACATTACTAAAAGTGTTATTGAAAATGATGGCAATGTATCGGAGTTTATTATCGAACAGGTCGCTCAAGATACTTTTATCATTAAATTTGTCAGCCGACAAGAACTATCATTCGATAAAAAAAATATTATTACTAAAGCCATGGAACAGTATTTAGAGCCAGGTATTTCTATAGTTTTTGAACGCGTTGATGCACTAGATCGAACGACATCAGGAAAACTAAAACAGTTTACATCTTATGTCAGTTAAGCCAAAGCTAGACTTAATGATTATTACAAGTTATTTTCCGCCTGAAATTGGTGCGGCATCTAACCGAATATTTCATTTGGCAGATGGCCTAAAGTCTGGCTACAACGTGCATGTTGTAACTCCTTTACCCAATTACCCAACGGGGAAAATCTTTAGTGGCTATAGAGGGAAGCTCAAATCTAAAGCTGTAGAAAATGGTATTCTTGTTAGTCGACTTTGGTTATATGCTAGTAAATCTAAAAACAAATTTCTGCGTCTCTTTGCCATGCTATCTTATAGTATAAGCTTAGTTTGGTTTTTTATTTGGAACAAAATACCCAAGAAAGTCATTGTACAGTCGCCTCCGTTAATTGTTGCTTTTACCTGTGTGTTCTTTTTAAAATCAAAAAAGCGAAAATTGATACTCAATGTTAGCGATTTATGGCCAAGCGCCGGATACGAACTAGGCGCCCTGAGGAAAAATTTTAGCTATAACCTACTAAAACGACTAGAGGTTTACAACTATAAAAATGCGGGTCTTATTTTAGGTCAAAGCAACGAAATATTAACCCATATTGATAAAATTACTACAAAACCAGAATTGTTTCTGTATCGCAATTATCCCGATATTGAACTTAAGGATGTAACAGTATCTTCTTCTGACCATAAAACGCTGAGAATTGTCTATGCGGGGCTTTTGGGCGTAGCCCAAGGCATTTTAAGGCTTTGCCAAAACCTAAACTACGACAATATTGAATTACATATTTATGGTTCTGGTGCCGAAGAAGCCGATTTAAAATCATTTATCGAATCACAGCAACAACTTCCTGTTTTTTTCCATGGAAGAGTTGATAGGAATGTATTACACCAAGAATTACAAAACTATGACCTCGCTATAATTCCTCTACTCAATAGAATATATGGCTCTGTTCCTTCTAAAATTTTTGAATATGCCAAATTGGGTTTGCCTATGTTATATTTTGGTGGCGGTGAAGGCGAAACTATCATTAGTGACAACAAATTAGGTTGGATAGCAGAAGCAGGAAACTATGACCACCTAAATAGGGTGGTTAAATCAATTGGTAAAACAGAGACAAGTCTAGAGGTTAAAAAAAATATTCAAGAAAGAGCTTACAAACGTTTTGATTTCGGATCGCAGCTTAATAAACTAAAAAAAGAACTCTAGTCTAATAGGCTTTATCTTCGCCTTTTACAGCATTGATAAAGGTTTGAAATATGATTTTAATATCGAGTAGTAAAGACCAGTTTTCAATATAAAATATATCATACTTTACGCGGCCAATAATATCTTTATCGGTTTCTACTTCGCCTCTAAAACCACTGATTTGGGCCAAGCCCGTTATACCTGGCTTAACAAAATGCCTTACCATAAATTTATCGATCTTCTTAGCATACATATTGGTATGGCTCACCATATGAGGCCTAGGGCCCACCACGGACATATCGCCAAAAAGTACATTGAAAAACTGGGGTAGTTCGTCAATACTTGTTTTTCTTATAAATCTACCGACCTTAGTGACACGTTGGTCTCCTCTTGTAGCCTGATGTAAATTTGCTGTTTGATTAGGGGTCATTGACCTAAACTTGTAGCAATCGAACTCTCTATAATTAAATCCATTCCTCGATTGCTTGAAAAATACTGGTCCTTTGGATTCTATTTTGATCAATATTGCGATTAAGGGGGTTAACCAAGATAGGATAAAAACAATGACAACACTAGAAAACAAGATATCAAAAGTGCGTTTTATAATCATATTTGCAGAATCCTCTAAGGGCATTGTTCTTAAGGTTAATACGGGTATGTAATCATAATACTCGTACTTTAATTTTTTTGAATATATCTCTTTGCTATCAGGGATAAATTTTAAAATTTTAAGATTGTTATCTGCAAAATCAACAATATCAGCAATTTGAGAATTTGAAAGCTCAGAAATGGAGCAATATATTTCATCAATCCCTTCGTCTAGAATATAACTAAAACAATCGTTGATTGAATCTTTATTGTTTTTGAACTTGAACGTTTTTTTGTGCAAATAGCCATATTCAGGCTTTTTAGTAAAGAAATTTTCTAGGGCGAGTGTCTTTTTGTTCTGACCTAAAATTACTGTTGTTCTATAATTTCCTCCAAAAGACACACGGTATTTCTGCAATAAATAATATACCGTAAATTTTAATGCCCCAATTGCAATAAAACACAACAATGTATATTTAATTATTGTAATGGAGTAAATATTGAGTTCGTGATAAAGTCCGAAAAAAGCAAAAACAAAAAGCAAAAATAGAATACACTGCTTGACTATGAAGGACAGAATATTAACTGGGCGGGTATATCTGTAGACTTCATAAAACTTTGAGTATATAGACAAAAAAAACCAACCAAAAGTAATAAAAGCACAAAAAATCAAAGGATCTTTCCTGTCTAACAAATAAAAAACAGCCAATCCGTTTATGATACATAAATCGATTAAATATGAAAAAGGTCTTAGATAGACCGAATACCGACTATGGTTAAGCACACTCAAAATTTAATACTTTGTAAGGTTTTGTAGTATTGCAAAATACTGGCTCAAATATAATACGATTTTTATCATTGAATGAAAATAAACAAGCAATTAGTTAATATAAGGGTTTAATTATTTTAATAAAAACTGATCGCAAAAATTTGTTTAAAAAAATAGCTTCCTGAAAACATAATCAATTAGGTATATTCTTATTTTGGCTAACTTTGAACAAACAAAAAACATTGAATGGGAAAAATAAAAGTTTTACACTTAGTTGAAGCATTGGGCGGTGGAATTTATAGCTATTTTGTAGACTTATCACACTATTTCGGGGATAGACAAGATATTAAAACTTACATAGCATTTAGCGACAAGAGAAATGAAATAATCCCAGATAAAATTGCACAGGATATCAATGAAAATATTGAGTTAATTAAAATTCCCATTAAAAAGAGTATTTCACCTATTTTAGACTCCGTTGCCATATACAGGTTCTATAAAATAATAAAATCTGTAGAACCAGATATAATCCATTTGCATTCATCAAAGGCTGGAGTCATTGGCAGACTGTCGTATATCTTATATGCCAATTCTCGAGTTAAACTCTATTATACACCTCATGGTTACGCTTTTTTAAGAAAAGACATATCTAAGTTTCAGCGTAAAATGTATTGGCTTATTGAATATTCTATGAAAAAACTTTCGGGCGGAACGACAATAGCTTGCGGAGATACGGAATTAGAATATTCAAATAAGTTTGGAAAGTCTATTCTGGTAAGAAATGGTGTAAATCTTCCCAACATTACAAAGCATCTCGAATCATTTAGTAATCGAACGCTTACAGTGGGTATTCTAGGACGAATTACCTTTGCCCGAAACCCAAAAATGTTTAATGAAATAGCCGAAAGGTTAAAAGAGTTAAACTTTATCTGGATCGGTGATGGTGAACTAAATAGTACTATTGATGCAGATAACATAGAAGTTACAGGATGGTTCCCAAACAGAGAAGTTGGTCTTCGCTACCTAAACAACATTGATATTTACTTGCAAACATCGCTTTGGGAAGGGCTGCCAATCTCTTTGATAGAGGCAATGACCTTGAAAAAACCTATAGTTGCAACCAATATAATAGGAAATAAGGATGTAGTAGAGCACGGTGTTAACGGTTTCTTATTTGACACAGTTGATGATTGCGTTCATTACATTAACCAACTTAAGGATCAAAAATTAAGGGCTTCTTTCGGTGAAAATGGAAGATTAATTGCCGATAAGAAGTTTGATTTTGAAAAAAACCTTGAACAATTATCCCTCATTTATCTCTCTTGAAGAAAAGGCGTTATTACTAAATATACTTACCCACAAGGCACTAAAAACTATTCCATCGTATCTCACTAAAAAATCATCCGTAAGGTTAGATGTAAAAAAAAGTATGAAGAAAAATAACACATAAGGCTTCCTACCCTTTTTAAAAATATATAATGGATAAAATATATAGAGGTTAACCGCTAAAAACCCGAATATCCCAAATTTTAAGAAAAAATCGAGATATTGATTATGAACTGGAAATTCGTACTTCGCCAAAAACTTCTGATTTGTCTGTTTATAAGCCTTAATTAATTCCTTTTTTCCATCAGCACAGCCTACTCCGAAGATCACGTTCGACGAAATGACGTCTACGGTTGTTTTCCAGATACTCACCCTTGTTACCAGAGCGCTATAAACCTCTGCCTCCGGATTTTCAAATGTATCTAATTGACCTATTTTATCCATATGTTTAAACGTGAGCTTTGAGTACTTTTTTATAACATACGGAAACAATAAAATAAAACTTAAGGATATGACTATTATGGTGCCTGTAATTAAAGATATGATTTTTAAAGCCTTCTTTTTTGGCATATGATTATAAATAACCAATGAGGACACTAATACAATTCCAATAAAAGCATTAACGATTGCTATACGCGTATTAATGAATAACAGAATTAGGACAGATACAAGAAAGATAATAACTCTAAAAGCTAAAAGCTTAGATGATTTCTTCTTTAAATAATAGCTCAATAGTAGGTATAGATTAACGATTACTAAAAAAGCAACGTGCATATTCAATGCAGGCGCATGCAGCTCCATGCTTAATGCAAAATTATAACCCATCTGCCATACCAGTTCCCCGTTGATGTATTTTACGAATAAATCGTATTGTGTAAGAAAATGTAAAAAAAAACAAACAACAAGTATAGAGGTAAAAACAATAGAGTAGGCCCTAAAGACTTTGTTAATAGAAATTTTGAATGGTTGAAACAATAACAATAACGGAAAAAACAAACAGGTAGAATATTTTTCAAGTTGCTTTATCCCTTCGTATAAACTATCATTATTCCAAATAAACACAATGTTCAATAGTAAAGGAAGGCTTATGATAAATATGGGTAGTAGACTTTTTCTTGAATATTTAATTTGATTATAAAATAGTACACTTAATAGTATAAATAGAAAAATCAACGGAGTGGCATAAACCCTAAAGACCAAAACTCCAGCCAGTACTCCCAAAGCGTATTCATAATATAACTTATATGTATTTTTATCAGTGATTTTCCACTTTGTCCTTAAGTACATATTTATATCGTTTTTTGTATTCGCTTATCATATTTTGATCAAAATAAAATGCTAAATAAATAATTGGAAAAACACCTAACTTATGTTTTATAGCAGAACCTAGGTCGGGCTCAAAAACACCTTGGGTTATGAGATAAGCAAACACAAAATGAAAAAGCCATTCCTCCTGTCTATATTTTTGTCTGTTCCTCATGCATTTACTGTAGAAATAGACCAAAAGTATAAACATTAATGATTGCCAAATTACAAAAGCTACTACCTGGGGCTTATAAAAAAATTTTAAGCCATTTAAGGGTAAGTTAACGGAAAAAAAGCCATAAAAGATACCGACGCCCTCACCTATTGCAGTGTCTGTTTCAACAGGAGATACAATCATTGTTTGAGAGTCTTCTCGCCCCATCCTTCTCTTATTAAGTTTTTCCCTAGAGCTTTCTGACATAAACTCACCTTTGATGAATCCATAGCTAAATGAAAAAAAGCAAGCAATCATTATGCCCCAAAAGATATTGCTGACAGTTCTGCTCTTGAATTCAAGTCTACTTAAAAAGTACAAACCTATCCCTAAAAAAGGCACTAGCAAATAATACGGCCTAAACCAAAAGCTAAAAAATAACAATAACAGACAAACAAATATGACCTTTTTTCTCAGTTTAATTCTAGACGAAATTAATACACCGCAGATGAGGCTTATGTAAATGAAATTAATGAATTCTTTGGAGGGCATTGAAAGATAGACAGAAAACAAAAGTAGGCTTACCCAGACCACCGAATTTCTTAAGGTAAGCTTGCCAAAATTTTTAGGAATCCCTAATCTTTTTATAATCACAAAGATTATGATTAATTGAATCAAAGAGACTAATGGGAAGGGAATCTTATTTAAGCCCAAAACATCATAAAACCACATTGAAAAAGAGTAGCTACCCACTAATCCTTTTTCATTATAGGGGTCGTTAGCAATTAAATTGGCATCATTGAAATATTTGTCAGGGAGAATAGTCGTATTAAAACTACCCACTATAATAGCCAAAATAGCTATTGTGATGAGCAGTAATAATCTTTTTTTGACCTTCAAAATAATGTTACTAATCGTTCGCCTTTGAAATAAATTCCTTACATCTTTCCTTTAATCTGTTAGAGAGGTCTCTGAAGCTTTCTGGGTTTTTCGGTGGGTTATCCCAATCTATTTCATTTGGATGGAATATATTCATTTCCTTACCGAAAAGTTTGTTGAATTCTTCTTTGGGTTGTTTGGTCAATACATTTATATGGTCTAATATTCCCCTAAATCTAGACATGTGCAATTTTTCATCTACAAGACCCTCCATAACAAACAAAACTGGTGTCCCTAGAGCTAAGCAAGGTAGAGCACAGTGAATTCTAGATGTAATCACCAATTTTGCCTCCGCATATTTACCTAACAAGTCTTTTGCTTCTTTATAGAGCGCTGCATTGTCGTTTTCTGCACTGACATAATGCTTTATCACAGAAGCCTTTTGTATGATTTCGTCAGGCACAAATTCATCTAATTTTGCCTTTGGCTTAACATAGTCTTTTATTTTACCGAGCTTCTTAAATGGAAATTTCTTTATTAAATCGAAAAAGTTCACTCTTTTAATCATTCCTATGTCATAATTATAAAGAGGATCTACCAAATAAATCTTATCTGTTTGTGTTTTGGATTTATACTTTTCATCTAAGGTCGTTGTCAAACAAAAGCTAAAATAAGATTCGATACCATGAGACTGCAGAATTTCTAAAGTTTTATAGTCCCTGCAACCTATGGGAGCATGAGATTTTAAGTAGTCTACATTTTCTTTTTTTGATAAAATTATTTCTGCGCTTCTAGGCTGCATATGAAAAGAAATGAAAAGCGGGATTAAATTGGGGTTCGGCGGCCAATTATGTGGTGCGTCCGTAAACCAACCGTTCATAATGATTTTTGCCTTATCATATTCTTTCCTATTTAAAGCGTCTCGCTCGACATAAAAGTCCACTGATGGCAGAAATTGTTCTGCTGCACAGCTTTGTATGTGATCTCCGATATTAACCAGGCCAAGATTATTCTGTTTGTGTTCAAAAAGTGCGTATTTCATTCCTTCTCGGGATAGTAAGTATTTATGTGATTATATTAGGGTTTTTACAATTATACAAAAGTATGATATAATCAATTAGTTGTTCTTTTTGTAGCTTTTAATATGAGTGACTTATTAACAACAATAAAAACAATAATGCTGATTATTATCGACCCTATTGAAACGTAAATATTGTCCATCTTTTTTAGTAGTATTACAGCAAAGCAAAATATAAGTAGTAACGCAAAAACCTTGTAATTTATTACTAGTTTGAACGCGTTCAGCCGTAACAGAAATGTCGTTATAAATCCAATCAAAGAGCCTATGGCAACAGCATATAACCCTATTTGATTGATAAAGGATACACCAATAATAATATTTACTATGCCTCCAATTATCGTTGTTGAAAACACCCCAAAGGTATCCTTGCTTTTTAAATAGAAAGCCCCAAAATAGGCACAAAATGCAGAAAACCCTGCAGACAATAGTAAAATAGGCAAATAGTCGCTAGCAATATGAAAATCTGAGTCTGTAGTAAACTGAATTATATACTTAGATAATGCCGCTAATACGGTAATGAATGACAATTCAAAAATGAAAAACCTTTTAAAAATTTCAGAGGCTTTGCTCTTACTATCCTCATGGGTTTCTTTATCCGAAATGATAAAATCTTGCCATGTCAAGATAAACACAGAATTCACTAAGGCAACGATTCCTGCATATCTCGAAGCTATCGCAAAAATACCATTGTACTCTTCGCTTAAAAAAAATAAAATTACATACCTATTCCCTAAATCGATTAACCACCAGCTAATGGCATTGGGTAATAATGGCCAAGAATAGGTGACTAACTTTTTGGCTATTTTGAAGTCAACAAAACTAGGAGTAATATAAGCAGTAATTCCTCCCATAAACATAACTATGGCTATTGAGGCAAATTGAGAAATTATCAATGAAAAAAGAACTCCTTTAAGACCCATTTCAAAAACTATCAATGTTACCAATGAAAGTGCAATGACTAACAAAGAATTAATTACTCCCATAAGCGCATACCACTGGTTAGTCTTCAATCCTCTCGTTACTTGTTGAAAAAAGAAAAAACCACAAAATGTAAGTTGAAGCAATGAAAACTCAAAAATTAATTGATAATGTAAAAATCGATTTAAAATAGAGACGGCCAATAGAAAAGCAAGACAACCAACTGCAATAACCATTAAGCCGGTAGAAATAATTATTTTCCTTGATTTTTTATCCTCTTTTTGAATCAAAAAACGATATACGGCATCTGAGACCTGTAGGGTTATAAGAGGAGTAATTAAAGTAATGGAAACAAGGATTAAATCGTATTCGCCAAGTTCTTGTTTCGATAAAAAAAAAGAAAAAATTGGCACAAGTATGAAAAAGACGACTTTAGAGCCAATGATCCCTACAGAATAAAAAAAAGATGATTTTATAAAGTCTGACTTATTGTTCAAATTTTTAAATTATTTCTTTTGTTTATTATAAATCTTTAGCGATTATAACATCTAAAAAATTGGTTAATAAGACTGATCATAAGCATTTACACAATCATCCCCGCAGCAACGGTTTCGTTTGTTGCGTCGTCAATTAAAATTATACTACCTGTAGTCCTGTTTTCTCTATAGGGGTCAATCATTAAAGGTTTTGTCGTTCTTATCTTAACCTTAGAAATATCATTCATACCAAGATTGCTGTCTTCGGTATTTCTTTCTAAGGTCTCAATATTAATCTTATAAATGATTTCTTTAATCATTGCCTTTTGGTCATTACTTGTATGCCTAATACTATATTTTGCCCTTGGTCTAGCTGGGTTATTATGCAACCAGCACAACATCACTTCAATGTCTTGCGTTGCTTCGGGTTTGTTATTTGACCTTACGATCATATCACCTCTACTGATATCAATATCATCTTCTAACGAAATTGATACGGACATTGGCGCAAATACTTCATCCCGCTTCCCTTCGAAGGTATCAATGGATTTTATTTTACTCGTAAAACCAGAGGGCATTACTGTAATCTCATCTCCTTGTCTAAAAACACCACTTGCAACCCGTCCTGCATAACCCCTATAATCCCTATTGTCATCATCGCTTTGAGGTCGTATAACCGTTTGTACGGGAAACCTGGCATCTACTTTATTTATATCACTACTAATATGCATCGTCTCAAGAGTATGCAATAAAGGCGCACCTTGATACCATTTCATATTATCGGATCTGTTAACCACATTATCTCCTAATAACGCGCTAATTGGAATGAAGCGTACATCTTTTACCAACATTTTAGACGAGAATTCTTCAAACTGATCGATCACATTATTATAGGCTTCTTCCGAAAAATCGACTAAATCCATTTTATTAATACAGACTATAACGTGCGGAATTTGAAGGAGCGATGCAATAAAAGAATGACGTTTTGTTTGTTCTATAACTCCATGTCTTGCATCTACAAGAATGATAGCCGCATTCGCCGTAGAAGCCCCCGTAACCATATTTCTAGTGTACTGAATGTGACCTGGTGTATCAGCAATTATAAATTTACGCTTTGGGGTCGTAAAATATCTGTATGCCACATCGATGGTTATGCCTTGTTCTCTTTCATCTCTTAAACCATCCGTAAAAAGCGCTAAATCAACGCCATCATGTCCCTTTTTCTTACTTGTGTCTTCAATAGCCTGTAATTGATCTTCGAAAATGGATTTGGAATCATACAATAAACGTCCAATCAAAGTACTTTTTCCGTCATCCACACTTCCGGCAGTAGTAAATCTTAACAGTTGATTATTATTTGTCATTGTTTATTATTTCCTTAAAAATATCCTTCTCTTTTTCTATCTTCCATCGCTGATTCTGAGCGTTTGTCATCACTTCTATTCCCGCGTTCTGTCTGTCGCATACCAGAAACCTCATTGGCGATTTTCTCTAAAGTGTCAGCCTCAGATTCTATACCTCCAGTTATAGTAATATCACCCAAAGTTCTAAAGCGAACTTTTTTGGTTACTATCTCTTCATGGTCTTCTAACATTAAGAATTCAGAATTAGGTATCCAACTATTTTGTCTCCATACGACTTCTCTATCGTGTGCAAAATAAAGGGACGGAATAGAGATGTTCTCACGTTTGATATAATTCCACACGTCCATTTCTGTCCAGTTACTTATTGGAAAAGCCCTAAAATGCTCTCCCTCAAAATGCTTTCCGTTAAAAATATTCCAAAGCTCTGGTCTTTGGTTTTTAGGATCCCACTGTCCAAAATCATCTCTATGTGAAAAAAAGCGTTCCTTAGCCCTTGCTTTTTCTTCGTCTCGTCTGCCACCACCAATAGCACAGTCAATCTTATTGGCCTCAATAGCGTCGAGAAGGGTTGTGATTTGAAGTGCATTACGCGTAGCATTTTTGCCTTTTTCTTCTGCTACACGGCCTTGATCTATAGACTCCTGAACGGACCCAACTATAAGTTGAGCGCCAAGTTCTTTTATGATGTCGTCTCTAAACTTTATCGTTTCCGGAAAATTATGACCTGTATCTACATGCATTAATGGAAATGGAATCTTGGCCGGATAAAATGCTTTCTTAGCTAAATGTGTAACGAGTATTGAATCTTTTCCTCCAGAAAATAATATTACCGGGTTGTCAAACTGTGCCCATACTTCGCGTAACACAAATATAGCTTCACTTTCTAACTCATCTAAATAGTTTAAATAATACTTACTCATCCTGGAGTTTAAGTTTTGGCGTTATATAATCAATTATTCTTGCCACAGCGTCTTCAACAGACTCTGTTTCAGTTTTTATTTCAATATGGGGATTTACTGGAGCTTCATAAGGGGCAGATATTCCTGTCATATTCTGAATTTCGCCCGCTCTTGCTTTTTTGTATAAGCCCTTGACATCCCTACGCTCGCACTCTTTTAGGCTTGTATTGATATATATCTCGACAAAGTTAACATCTTTGACGATAGTTCTAATATTATCTCGGTCTTTTTTGTAGGGTGATACAAACGCAGCTAATACAACCAAACCCGCATCTATCATTAAGTTGGATACCTCAGCAATTCTTCTGATATTTTCGGTTCTATCTTTTGGGGAAAATGACAGATCATCGTTTATTCCTTTTCTAATATTATCTCCATCTAAGCTGTACGTTTTTACTCCAATTTTGTGAAGTTCCTGTTCTACCATATTCGCTATAGTCGACTTACCAGAACCTGATAATCCCGTAAACCATAAAAGAAATGAATTGTGATTATTGGCAGCTACTCTATCCTTTTTTGAGATTTTATAACTATGGGGTGTAAGGTGTTTTGTCATATTAATTTTTTTTACCAAAAAAGAACTGCCTTACTTTCCCTAATGGAAGCTTTAGCCATAATCTTTCGTGCAAATAATAGAGCGCAAATTTCGTAAATAATTCTGTTAGCGCAATAAACAATGATATGTCGTCAAATGCTTCGAGAATAGTTCCCGAAATTAAAAACGTCATAGTTGTCGCTATAATTCTCCAAGATATGGTCTTGTGAAGTGTTTGTTTTTTATTTACCGTTTTTCGCTCTAATATATTTTGCCAAATACGCTCGTGTAAATAATAGACCAGAAGCTTTATCGCAAACTCTAGGGTCCCAATTTTAATGGCATTTTCTATACTACAATTTCCATAGATACAAGTAATTAGCAATACAACCGCTATAGTATCTGTGGTCGCAATGATACGCCAAGAAATCCCTTTAAGAATACTCCTTATATGTGATTCTTTTCTATAAGTAGGCATAGTTTTAGTTCTAAGAAACTACAAACCACGGATTAAGTAGATTCTCTTTATTATACACTAGTGGTTTTTCTGTTTCTTTTGAGATAACTTTGACATCTACTGCATTGCAGATGGCTTGTCCCGCTGCTGTATCCCATTCCATAGTAGGTGCAAACCTTGGGTAAATGTCGGCACCGCCTTCGGCTACTAAACAAAATTTTAAGGAGCTTCCTTTAGAAACTATCGAAACCTCTTCGCCTTGCATTTTAAGCTTATCGACAAAAGCTAGAGTTTCATCATTCATATGAGATCTACTACCTACCACTTCTATTTTGCTACTCTTACGTTTTGGAGAAAGTGGTTCTCCTTTTTTTAAGGCTTGTTCATAAGGTGTGTTATGTTCTACTAATTGTGCTTTAAATGCTTTCTTGTTTCCTACATCACCAAAGTAAAGTATCTTATTAGCTGGTACATATATAACGCCAAGTCTGGGCTTGCCATTGTCAACTAAGGCTATATTAACCGTAAATTCACCGTTTCGTTTAATAAACTCTTTAGTCCCATCTACCGGGTCTACAATCCAACAAGTGCGCCAAGACTTTCGTATATTATAATCTATTTGTTTATTTTCTTCACTTATGATAGGGATATTCGTTGGCTTTAAAAATGCGTTTATGATATCATTTGCATTTTTATCGGCAATAGTTAATGGAGATTGGTCCTCTTTTAGTTCAATATCGAACTCAGTATTGTAAACTTGCATTATGGCCTCACCAGCTTTCAGGGAAGCTTCAATGGCAATTTTTAATGCTTTATTTTGTGCTTTATCGGTCATATATTCCTTTTATTTCATTACTTAAGCTTGTTGTGTGCTTCCATCCTAAAGCCTTGGGTTTGGAAATAACTGTCATCTTTTAACTCGTTCCGCAATTGAAATCTCTTACCACATCTAAAAGATGCATTTCTTATTTATTTTTGAATTTTATCTAAGTTAATTAGGGCTTGTTTAAGGCTATTACGCCAATATGGGATTTCAATATTAAGGGTTTTTTTAATCTTAGACTTATCTAGTACACTAAACCTTGGTCTTTCGGCCAAAGTAGGATAATCTTTTGTTTTTATGGACAGTAATTTTATATGCTTTCCTGTTTCGTCGAAGATGGCCATGGCAAAATCGTACCAACTTGCAACACCTTCATTACTGTAATGATATATACCATACCTTTTATCCTTAGTGTTGATTATCTTTAGAATCAAATCAGCCAAATCCTTAGCGTACGTGGGAGTTCCTATTTGGTCATCAACGACTCCTAATTCATCTCTTGTCTTTGACAAACTAATCATAGTCTTCATAAAGTTTGAGTTATGTTCTGAATATAACCACGACGTCCTCAAAATAAAATAGTCTGTCATTCGTTCTATAATTGCTATTTCACCCTTTCTTTTTGACCACCCATATATTCCTTGAGGGTTTGTTTGATCATCTTCATTATATGGATAAGACTTGTAACCGTCAAAGACAAAATCCGTCGAAATATGTATTAACACAATCCCAAGACTATTGCAAATATCAGCCATATTAGCTACTGCTAATTCATTAATGGCATAGGCAGCACTTTGCTCTTTTTCGGCCTGGTCGACAGCCGTATATGCCGCACAGTTAATACAATACTGAACTTTGACTTCACTTAGACTAGCCTTTAAATCTTCAATCTTAGTTATATCTAGCTCTTCAACTGACTTGTAAATTAAATTTAAGCCTTGAAAATTTTTATCGATATCCTTCAGATTTTTAGCTAACTGACCATTACCCCCGGTTACTAGAACATTTATCATAGCACAGCACTTTTCAAATTAGGAAGTACCATATCTTTATCTGATATCACAATTTGATCTTTAGGTAGTCGCCAATCGATATTAAGATATGGATCATTATAAATGATACCACTTTCGGCATTTACGTTATAATAATTGTCGCATTTGTAAGAAAAAAGAGCTGTAGCTGATAAGACCACAAAGCCATGTGCAAAACCTCTTGGAACAAAAAGCTGTTGTTTATTTTCTTCTGATAATTCGATAGAGACATGCTTTCCAAATGTTTCAGAATTTTCCCTTAAATCTACAGCTATATCGAGTACCTTGCCTTTTACAACTCTGACCAGTTTAGCTTGGGCATACTCACCCCTTTGATAATGTAGCCCTCTTAATACACCTTTTGAAGATTGAGATTCGTTATCTTGAACGAAATCCACCTCTAAGCCCGTAGCTTCTTGAAATGCCTTCTTATTGAAGCTTTCGATAAAATAGCCTCGCTTATCTTCAAAAACCCGAGGTTGAATAATGTAACAACCCTCTAATGCTGTCTCTTTAACTATCATATTACTCAGAAAGTAAACTCAAAAGGTGTTTGCCATAACCACTCTTGGTTAAGGCTTCTGCAACTTTTCTGAACTGGACTTCATCAATAAATCCCATTTTATAAGCTGCTTCTTCAATTGCTCCAATTTTAAGACCTTGGCGCTCTTCTATTACTTGAACAAATTGTGAGGCTTGCATTAATGAATTAAATGTCCCTGTGTCTAACCAGGCTGTTCCTTTATCTAAAACGCTAACATTAAGTCTGCCCTGTTCTAAGTATGTCTTATTAATATCCGTAATTTCTAATTCACCCCTTTTACTTGGTTTAATGTTTTTTGCAATTTCCACTACTGAATTATCATAAAAGTAAATTCCAGGAACGGCAAAATTAGATTTGGGTTTAGAGGGTTTTTCCTCTATTGAAACAGCCACCCCATTCTTATCAAACTCAACGACTCCATAACGTTCTGGATCATGAACATGATATGCATATATTATGCCTCCGTCCGGATCATTGTTTTGCTGAAGCAAGTCCGACAGACCAGTACCATAAAATATGTTATCCCCGAGTATTAAAGCAACTTTATCTTTGCCAATAAAGCTTTCTCCAATTATAAATGCTTCTGCCAATCCGTTGGGAGACTCTTGTACAGCATATTGAAAGCTGCAGCCGTACTTTGTACCATCACCCAATAATTTCTGAAACAATGGCAAGTCTTGAGGTGTAGAAATAATAAGTATATCCTTTATCCCAGACCACATTAGTGTAGATATGGGATAATAAATCATTGGCTTATCATAAATTGGCATGAGCTGCTTACTTACGGCTAATGTAATTGGATGCAGCCGAGTTCCAGAACCTCCTGCTAAAACAATTCCCTTCATCGATTTTCGTACTTATTTAAATACCAGTTAACTGTTTTTACAATTCCTGTTTCAAAATTCTCTTTTGCTTGCCAGCCCAATTCATTCTCAATCTTTGAGGCATCAATGGCATATCTAAAATCATGACCTGGTCTATCCGTTACAAATGTAATTTGTTCGGCATATTTACTGAGTTTTGGTCTTAGTTCGTCTAAGAGACCACAGATTTTATGTGCGATATATAAATTATCTCTTTCGTTTTTTCCTCCAATATTATAGGTTTCTCCTGATCGCCCTTTTTGATAAACCAAATCAATCCCGCTACAATGATCTTCGACATAAAGCCAATCCCTTACGTTTTTCCCATCGCCATAAATAGGAATGTTTTCACCATTTATTGCCTTTCTTATTATAGTAGGAATTAATTTTTCATTATGTTGTTTTGGCCCATAATTATTGCTACAATTTGTGGTAACCACATTCATGCCATAGGTATGATAATAACTCCTGACAATAAAATCTGATGATGCTTTTGAGGCACTATACGGGCTATTAGGCGCATAAGGCGTATCCTCAGAAAAGAGCCCTGTTTTACCGAGTGTACCATACACCTCATCTGTAGATATATGATGAAATCTATTGTTCTCGCAACCAGGCTTAAATGAAAATGGGGCATCCATCCAATGATTTTTTGCTGTATTAAGCAAATTAAAAGTACCATGGACGTTTGTATTTATAAACGCATCTGGATTTGCTATGGAGTTATCGACGTGAGACTCAGCTGCAAAATGAATAACACCAGAGAAATTGTGTGTTTTGAATAATTCGTTTACAAGTGCTACATCACAAATATCACCCTTAACAAAGGTATAATTCTTATTATCCTCGAGCTCCTTTAAATTAGAAAGCTCACCTGCGTAGGTAAGCTTATCTAAATTAACAATGCTAATATCTTGGTATTTTTTAAGCAAAAATGAAATAAAGTTTGAACCTATGAAACCCGCCCCTCCAGTAATTAGTATGAATCGGATATTATTCATATTCCTTGATAAATTTAAATGCCTTTAACAAGAAATGGACTAACATCATTATCGCCATGGCTAACACCGGGAAAACAAATGTATAATTATCATATACATCTCTTTCTAATGTTCCTACTTCCTCAAAACTAGATAATATATCATAATATTCACTTTCTTCCAATGCCTCTTCTTCAAGCATTCTCAATGATTTTCTAATTTTCAGCTCCTCTTGAAAAATTTCGTATTCTTTGGTTTCGGTTTTTTCTTGTACTAAGGGTATTGTTCCTCCAACCCCTAATCTTACTGCATCTTTTTCGGACTCACTTGTTTTAATATCTAAGTATGTTTTCTGTAAATCCTGTACTCTTTTTAATTCTTGAAGATATATCTGTTTCTGAACATTCCGAATTGAATCTGTTCTTTCTTTAAGCTTTATAGAGTATTCATTCTTAAAGGTTTTTATAAAACCTTGCTCCAAACTTGGAAAAATATCACTACTCGTCGCTTTTGCCTTAATAGAGAATATACTCCCTGCAAGTATGTCCCTATTTTCAATAAAATCTTCATAAGTAACATTTACTGATAATGTGCTATCCAAAGACTTTATATAATCATCATATTCTTTTACTAAATCATTCTGAGTTTCTGGGCCAATCTCCATTTCAAATTCAAGTAATTGCTTCGCTGTAGTTAAGCTATCAATTTCAAAAATAAAGGACAATTCTCCGTAATTTTGTGAGGATATTAATGCGTTAAAGTAATCTACATTGTTAGCAAGTTGATACTTAGAATCGTAATAAGGCCTGACCAACATGTCTGATACATATACCGGACTTTGAAATCTTTCCATTGAATAACCGATCAGAGCAGAAACCATTAAGACTATGGCAATAGTTTTAAAATTATTCACTAAAGGCTTTAAAGCATATATCAATACCGAAAAAAGACCACTAATAATCTTTGCAATAAAAGCAAACAACTTTTCAAAAAGCCTGCCAATAGCATTAAATAACTGTCCTAAATCGACTTCTTCAATTTGATTTTGTGATTCTTGGGAGTTTTTATCACTCATGTTTTAAGAATTAAATATTTGTTCTAGTATTTTTTTTGTTATGGCATATGTTGGTCTAACGCCGGATGTTCCTAGGCCTCCAGAGGCTAAGGTACTGCCTGTTTCAAGAGGATTATCACTTGCATAATAGGCATATCTTACTTTTACATCTTCATTGATGCTCCCTCTTACTTTAGACGAGGCCTGTATGGCTTTTTGGTAATGAGCACCTTCCATTTCTAGCCCTATGACATTCCAAGTAGAATTTTTAAAAAACTTTAGAATTTCTTTATTCTGCAAAGAAGTGCCTAAAACCGTTATCATGGTGCCTTCATATACATCGACGCCGCAATCTAATAAATCGTTTTTACTTAGCTCGTTTTTAAAGGGATAATTATCTGCAGTGCCCTCAAATATATGGGCAGAAGGAATCATAACGTCACCTTTGCCCCCTTCAAGAATGCCCGCTTTACCCATAATTGATATCGATTTTACATCTAAGTGTACTTTCTTACCGCTAGCTTTTATAGGCTTTAAAAATTCGTCCAAAGTCTCGTATGCTTGTTCTCCAAACGCATAATCCATCACAAAAATAACGGCTTTTTCATTCTTGTTTGACTGCGTATATTCAAAATCAGTTGTGGAAAAATCTATTTTATCGGTGTCAAAAATTTGTACGTCAATGTTGGTTCCTGAAGTATCTTTTACATAGATCATTCCGTTCTGCAACGCAGATTTTTCGACCTTATTGCGAATTGTGCTATTATTTGGATTACTCAGTGATTCGAAAACCTCGAAAATATCTTTTTTAGCGTCAGCTCCTTTTAATGTCCCTTTAGCAAAAATGGAATTCATAACGCTATGCATATTGGCACTGATGATATGAATTGGTCGTTCTAATAATCCGTACTTATGCATCACGGCTTTTATGTTATCAGCCCAAATCTCGCCATGAATATGGTGTCCAATCCGTTCTCTTAAAACAGGGCTAAAGGTAATGGTTCGTTTGGTGTTGTTAACCACCTCTCCAATAGCTAATTTTCCTAACCAATATACGATATGCAATAAACGCTCAGGCTGATTTGAAGTTGCAAATTTTGGATAAGCCTCTGTAAGTTCATTAAAGGTTCTGCCTAAAATATTTGCGGTATGCGTAATTGCGATTTCACGTTCTTTTTGCGTCAGTTTTTTAGACGAATTAACGGCATTTTCCAACTTCTGCCAATCTCTTATAGTTGAACCTTCTTCGTCAATAAGAACACGCTTACTGATTTTATGGGACTCAACAAACAAAAATGTAAGATGGGTCAGAATATCATAGATTTCTGAACGTCCTCTGGTGATTTCAATATTCATCTGTTCATCGTCAATGCGATAACAGTTACGTCTCCGCTTTGGCGGAATGATAGGCTTAAAGTGCGAATTGGCATAACCTTCATCACTGGTTAGATTGATGAAAGTACATTCCTCAATACCTTGCGGTAATCGATCGATGACATATAATAAGCCTTCTAATTCAGCTTTTTCCTCCGCAATTGAACCATATATTTCTGGGCGTAACAATAACAATGCTTCTCGCAAAGTCTCTCCAGAAACACCCATCGGTTTGTAAAACCCACGATTAAATAGATGACGCATCGTTATGTACATGCGCTCTATAGCACTTGAGCTTTCTTGAGCTCTTGTTCTTTCGTGTCTTTTATTAGTCTTGCTCATACACTATTTTAACCTGCAAATATAGCCTTATTTAGTTAATTGAAGCTCGTACATTTTATCAGCAATTTTTCGATCATTGGCCAATCTTGGGATTTTATTCTGCCCTCCAAGTTTTCCTATGGATTTCATATAAGCTTGAAAACCTTCTTTTTTAATTTTCGTAATTATTAAAGGTCTCAATACTTTGCCTTCAATTAGGTCAAAATAATAACTGTTTTGCTGCTGGAGAGAGTCCTCCAAATCTTGGATAAATTTTGATTCATCTTCGGGTTCATTTTCAAACTCTACGAGCCATTCATGATACGGTAAACCTTCTTTAGGATTAATTTGAGGAGCCACCGTAAACTCATTCACGGTGACGCTGGTGCTTTTAATAGCTTCATTTAACGCCTGTTCTACCTCTTTTCCTATAACATGTTCTCCAAAAGCGGAAATAAAGTGTTTTATGCGCCCGCTAACAATAACTCTATAAGGTTCAAGTGATGTAAACTCTACGGTATCACCAATATTATAAGCCCAGAGACCGGCTGTAGTAGAAATAATCATAACATAATTAACACCGAGCTTCACATCCTCGATGGTTATGCGTTCGGGATTGTCTTCAAAAAAGTGTGCGGCTTCTACAAACTCATAAAAAATACCTGAATCTAGCTGAAGTAGCATTCCTTTTTCATTCTGTTTATCCTGAAAAGCAAAAAACCCTTCACTTGCGGGATACAACTCTATGCTGTCTACTTGTCGGCCAATCAAATTTTCAAATTTTGCACGATAGGGTTCATAATTTACACCACCAAAAATAAATAGGTTGAAGTTTTTAAAAATCTCTCCTACTTTCTTCTGCTTCTTTTCAATAAGTTTTTCAAAGTACATCTGTACCCAAGATGGAATGCCTGATATAATGGTCATATTTTCACCTATGGTCTCATCGACAATAGCGTTAACTTTAGTCTCCCAATCTTCTATGCAATTGGTTTCTAAACTAGGCATTCTGTTTTTTTGAAGATATTTAGGGACATAGTGGGCTACGATACCCGATAAACGCCCTAGTTTAATACCATTCTTTTTGTCGAGAATTGGGCTTCCTTGAAGAAAAATCATTTTACCATCTACAAACTTTGAGTTTCCTGTCTCATAAATGTAGAGTAGAATAGCATTTCTGGCGGCCTCAACATGCGTTGGCATACTTTCTTTGGTAATGGGAATGTACTTTGCCCCAGAAGTTGTCCCTGAAGTTTTGGCAAAATATATGGGTTTGCCCTTCCAAAGTATATCTTCTTCGCCTGCAACAACGCGTTCTACATAAGGTCTTAATGCTTCGTAATCCCGAATAGGGACCTGTGCTTTAAAATCTAGGTAAGTCTCTATTTCGCTAAAGTTATGATCATTCCCAAATACGGTATATTTGCCTTCTTTTATAAGATTTTGAAATACACGCTCCTGTGTTTCAATAGGTTTAGAAGCCCATTTTCTTATGCGCTTGGCTATGTAATTAGCGAAAGGTTTTGAAAGTGCTGCTTTAATCGATGGCATTACTGAAAATCGATAAAATTAATAGGGTTTACAGGATAGCCATTGCTCCACAATTCGAAGTGAAGGTGTGGTCCTGTACTGAATTCGCCTGTATTCCCAGACATGGCAATAACTTCGCCTGCCTTAACTAAATCACCTTGAGACTTGGTTATAGCAGAATTGTGTTTATACACAGAAATCAACTCTTGATTGTGCTCAATAATCACCACATAGCCTGTTTCTACAGTCCATTCTGCAAATATTACAGTACCATCAGCTGTAGCTTTTACTGGTGTATTTGTTGCTACGACCACATCTACAGCAAAGTGCTTGTCCTCAATATTATAGCCTTCGGAAATAGTGCCATTTACCGGAGGAAAAAGAACATAATTATTCTGATCTGCCAATTCTTCAAACAGGTTATATTTGTCTTCTTTTTCTACTTTTTCCCTCAATAAGGAATCTTCTCTATTCGTAGTCACCTGCAGAATGTTCAAATCGTTTTTCGCTGCTTCGATAACAGAGTCTCTATTAAAATCGACTGCAGCTACATCTCCGGTTAACACCTTTCGGATGGAAGCGTAATACCGTTTGTTAAGCTCTAACTCTTGCACTAGAGAGTCTGTCTTATAGTTTAGAAGTGTGGCCTCTTTTTTTAGCTTGGTAGAAGAATAGCCGGGAATATACTCTCGTAAGGGTGTAAACGCTATTATTAAGGTAGTTAAAAATATTAAAAATATGGCCGAAAGCGATGTTAACACAAAGACATTAAGACGTGTTAGTTTAATGGCAAAACGCTCTTCGAAGGTATCCTCATTCAGTATCACCAAACGATACTTGTGGAGTAACTTTTTAGTAAATTTCTTTTCTTTTTTTTTATCTTCTACCATTGAAACAAAATTAGTTAAAATAGTGAAATAGCATTGCCAATAGGCGCTAAAGTTAGGTTTACAACGCTATAATTAAAGTATAATTACTAACTTTGTATTCTAAATTTAAAATTATGAGTTTAAGCATTGTCCCATTAGCAATTGGAGCTCCACAAATAATACTGATAATCGTTGTAGTTTTATTGTTGTTTGGTGGAAGAAAGATTCCCGAATTAATGCGGGGTTTAGGAAGTGGTATTAAAGAATTTAAAGATGCCAGTAAAGAAGACCCTAACGATAGCAAAGACAAAGAATAAAATTTCTTATTGATAACAAAAAAGCCAACTAGTTCAGTTGGCTTTTTTTGTTATTTTATTGTAATTGATTTAATAATCGACTCCAGTTCAAAAACATACTCACTTTTTCTAAGCGATGGAGCGTACACATAACCGTCTCCTATGAGATAGCGTTTGTTGACCTTATCTTCAATAGCATAAGTGATAAAGGGTCCTCCCATTGTAAAGCCTTCCATCTGCCAAAGTCCTCTTACTTCGTAAGCGGGTTTATTATCAATAATCGTTTCAAACATTGCGGGTGCAAAAGCATCTTGAACCTTCATGTAAATACCATCTTCGCCTGGAATTTGTGTTTTGGTTATTTTATTTCTTACGTTAACTATATCTACAATAGTACTATCACTTTTCGAAATACTGTCGATCGGTACTTCATAAATCATGAGTTCTATGGTCTTGGTGTTACTCAAGTTCTTTCTTATCCAGAAAAAATCTTCGGTAGCCTTGCTTATTCGATATGCTGAAGGAATATTAATCGTAAAACCTAATTGATTTTCCATATCTTCATCCTTAAGTAAAGACAGGTTGATACGTCTTTGCTTCTCTTTTACTTCCTCCTTGTTAAAAGCATCAATAATCTTATCCCTGCTTTCTTTTAACTGTTCAATTATGTCTTTGTTTGTTTTGCCCCCTATTACAGCAACTGTTTGCGGTTTGGCAAAAGCATTGTTGGCAATTTTAGTAGTTGGTTCTAAGTTTCCTTTTTCTATTTTAAGTACAATTCTACTTCGCGTTGCAAAACCGTCAAAAACTTGTGGTGGAATCTGGCGCAACTTAAACATTGGCTCATCGACGGGAAGTCCATTAAGTGGTGCCGCAAACACAGTTCTAATGCTTTCGCCCACACTGCCTTCCCAAAGTTCATTATCAATCACCACCGAAATACTATTTAAATTTCCATTTGAAGCCGGAAGATAGGTCGTTTTGTCGCCATCTTTTTTATTATCGCATGCCATTACAAGCACACAAAACAATAATGCGTATAAGGTTCTCATAAATTTAAGTTTTGTTGGTTTACTACTCAGACACAACAAGTGTCATTCCTACTTTGAGTTTGTTACCACTAATATCGTTCCAATCTTTAAGATTTTGCACAGAAACTCCAGAAAATTTTTGTGCAATACTCCAAAGTGAGTCACCAGATTTTACTTTATAGGTCTTTTTGCCCTTTGTGCTTACCTGCTTTTTCGTGGTTTTGGGTTGAGATGGCATAACAGGATTTCTTGGATAAATGGTTAAGCGTTGACCTATCCTTAAATTGTTACTTCTAAGACCATTCCATCGCTTTATTTGACTGACTCGCACTCCGTAACGTCTCGCTATTTTGCCCAAGTAATCACCACTTCTAACCCGATATCTTATCTGGGTGTCCGTATTGAATAATTGTGGCAATGGTTTTTCGCGTTTATCGAATTCAGCCTTGGCAAAGGCGTAAATTTTATCTTCGTTAGACGTAAAAATCCCTATGGCTTCCCTGGGTAAACGCAGCACATAGGTTTTACCCTCAACTTTAGGGATAATATCTAACTTATAGGAAGGGTTTAAAAATTGAAGTTCTTCAATATTCACTCCAGTAGTTTCAGCAACCTGATCTAAGGTAATCATCTGTTTTACATGTACCGTATCCGTCTGAATATGTTGAAAAGGTGGTCGCTCTGGTTTAAAACCATGCTCCTCTGCATATTCAAAAATATACATCGTTGCTAAAAACGCCGGAACATAACCTGCGGTTTCTCTTGGTAAAAACGGGCGAATATTCCAATAATTTTGATAACCCCCAGAACGTCTAATGGCTTTATTAACATTGCCCGGTCCTGAATTGTACGCGGCAAGAGCCAAGTCCCAATCGCCAAAAATTTTGTAGAGTTTAGACAGATACTTGGCTGCTGCGGTAGTTGATTTTATAGGATCGCTGCGCTCATCTACATAACTACTCACGTCCAGATTGTGCTCCTTACCAGTAATAAACATAAATTGCCATAGTCCTGTGGCTCCTACCCGAGATCTCGCTCTTGGTTTGAGTGCAGACTCTACAATAGATAAATACTTCATCTCCAATGGAATGTTGTAATTATCAAACTCCTGCTCAAACATAGGAAAGTAAAAATGGCTAAGTCCCATTAAACGCTCTAAGGACTTACGCCGGTGTTTTAGGTAACGTTTTATGACGCTTTCCAGAGATGGATTATAGGCAACGTTAAAAGGTGTTTTAGCATTTAAACGTTCTAATCTTGCCTTTAAGGTATCGGTTGGAAGTTCGGGAAAATCAACAGGCTCGTAAGTTAATTCGGTGACCGATTTATAAATCGTATCGAATAGTGAATTGCTATACAGTTCCTCTAACCACTTTTGGTCTAACTCGGCAGCTTCTGGTAAATCTTCTAGGTTTTTAATGCCAAGTGAATCTATTTCAGCAGGAATCACCTTATCATGACCTATCGATTTGCCATCAATCAGAGTATCTTTGACTTTTTTTTGCTTTGTTATTGTGTCTGTTTTGGTTTGTGAAAAACTAAAACTAACCATCACAAGGCTAATGAGTGATATGATAAATTTATAACGCATGAATATCTAAGTAGGTCTATTATGCCTAACGCTTATAACTCTAAAAATAGTATTTTTTTAGACCGTCTTAGTCTAAAATAGCCGCAATACCAGGTAAGGTCTTTCCTTCTAAGCTTTCAAGCATGGCACCACCTCCCGTACTTACGTAACTGACTTTATCTTCAAAACCAAATTGCTTAACTGCAGCTACAGAATCACCACCACCAACAAGAGAAAACGCCCCATCTTTCGTGGCATTGGCAATTGAATCTCCTAAAGCGATGGTTCCTTTGGCAAAACTTTCCATTTCAAAAACACCGAGTGGCCCATTCCAAAGGATGGTTTTCGACTGGTTAACAACCGTATCAAAGATTTTTAATGATTTTGGACCTGCGTCTAGACCTTGCCAACCCTCAGGAATATGTTTAACATCCACAACTTGTGTGTCGGCATCGTTACTAAACCCATCGGCAGCAACGACATCTACCGGCAAATGGATATTTACGCCTTTAGCCTCAGCTTGTTTTAAAATATCCAAAGCCAATTCCATCTTGTCATCTTCGCAGATAGAATCTCCAATGTTTCCGCCTTGTGCTTTAATAAAGGTAAATGTCATTCCTCCTCCAATAATCAAGTCGTCTACCTTGTCTAATATGTTTTCAATAACTGTTATTTTTGAAGATACCTTGGCGCCTCCAAGTACGGCTAAAACTGGCTTTTCGCTGTTATTCAATACCTTATCGATACTCTCAATTTCTTTAGCCAATAAGTGACCGAAACACTTTGTTTGTGGGAAAAATTGCGCTACTATCGTCGTAGAGGCATGTGCCCTGTGCGCTGTTCCAAAGGCATCATTTACATAAATGTCGCCCAGTTTTGCCAATTGCTCGGCAAAATCTTTATCTCCCTTTTTTTCTTCCTGATGAAAGCGTAAATTCTCCAACAATAAAATCTCACCAGATTGTAGGGCATTGGCTTTTTCTTCGGCTTCTGCTCCAATACAATCACTGGCAAATTTTACCTCAACACCCAATATATCCTCGATTTTTGATATAATATGTCTTAATGAAAACTCATCCTGAGCTCCTTTTGGACGTCCTAAATGCGACATTAATACACAACTACCTCCATCTTCCAATACTTTAATAATAGACGGTTTTGCAGATACTATTCTTGTGGCATCGGTAACTTCGAAATTGTCATTTAATGGAACATTAAAATCTACACGGATTAATGCTTTTTTATCTTTAAAATTAAAATCGTTAATGGTCTTCATTATAATTGTTTTTTTGGTCTAAACGGAATCCTGAATCGATTAGCAAAATAAGTGCTTTAAAGTTTTCTGATACAACTTTTTTGAAATTTTTTTTGAGCAATGGTCTCATTAGCAACCCTAGGGGTTTAAGATCTGCAAAAATCTCAATAGTCATTTCTGTTTTTTCGTCTTGTTTTTCCTCCAAAATATAGTAGACACTTAGCTTTTTGGTAAAAGGAATAGCGTCCGTAGACTCACCATAGACCAATTTATTACTTGCTACCTTTTTTGATATGGTGGTCTGTATGACTTCCTGATTTTTGTTGATGATACACCTATGCTTTAATCCAGCGCGGTTGACTTTATTTTTTTCGTATTCCAACTCATCAATACCTTTGACCCAAAGCAATCGATAGTCGAAATTACTAATCACTTCATACAGGTCTAGTATGGGCATATTAAATAGCTCGATAGTGCTGTAAATTTTATGTTTAGGAACATTGTCTGGTATAAGCGACGCTTCTGGAAGTTGAAGTTTAAGAGGTTCTAGATCGATATAACTATAGGTGATTTCACCAAAATCATAGATGGTTGTTATCGTATTTATTTGGTCCTCAGACTCAAAAACAGCTTTAGTGATGAGTGCATATTCCTTAATGTCAATGTCATTTTTTAATAATCTATGTATCTGGATAACGGGGCTCCCATAAGGCTTTTTGGCGTTTCTTACTTTTATGAAATCAATCTCACCAAAGTGTACGATGAATTTTAGTTTTAGATTATAGGCTGAAGAACATGCACCACAATGACAAATGCGCTGGTGTTCGTACAAATTGATATGTTTAGAAAATGCCAAGTACATGGTCTCAATTTGTTGCTCAATCAAGGCCTTGCTTGGAGTATCCACAAGTTTGTACATAAAAAGTGCGTCGCCCTCAATTTCAGCTAGTTGTAATCCAATGGTATTGGCATCTAATAATAGCTCTAAAAGCTCAGAAATTATATGCTGACTATGCGTAATTTCTGTGTGATGAACAAACTCTGTAAATCCCGAAATATCAGGAATAAATAATAGGGCATTTTGTGCCATTTATAAGTGACGTGGTTATTTATTTCTACATAAAAATATAAGGATTTGTGGTGATAACATTGCAAAAGAATGTTAAAAACATGAGTATATTTGCCTTATGTTATTCTCAGAGATTTTAGGTCAGAAACATATCAAAAACCACCTTACCAAAAGTGTTGATTCTGGACGGATTGCACATGCGCAGTTGTTCGTTGGTCCAGAGGGGTCTGGAACTTTACCAATGGCTCTTGCCTATGCACAATATCTGCTTTGCGGTAATAGCAATGGCGAAAATACAGGCGGTAATGACGCTTGCAATATAAAATTTAAAACCCTATCGCATCCAGACTTACATTTTGCTTTTCCGGTAACTACGAGCGATAAGGTTAAGAGTAAGCCTGTTTCTAGCTTTTACTTGGAAGAATGGCGACAACTTATAGAACAACAACCTTATGGCAACCTCTTTGATTGGTATAAGCTTCTTGGAGTGGATAATAAGCAGGGGCAAATCGGTGTGGATGAAGCTCTAGAAATTGTAAAATCCTTATCGCTTAAGTCCTATGAAGGCGGCTATAAGGTAATGCTGATATGGATGGCTGAAAAGATGAATACAGCTGCAGCTAACAAACTTTTAAAGCTTATTGAAGAACCACCTGAAAAAACAATTTTTATTTTAATAGCGGAAGACGAAGAACAGATTATCAGCACTATTCGCTCCCGTTGTCAGATTTTACATTTTCCACCTTTGGCCGAAGAGGCTATTTCTGAGGCATTGGTGAAGAATTATCATATTGAGAAAGCGGTCGCTACTAAAATTGCGCACCAGGCTAACGGCAATTATAATAAGGCCTGTGACCTTATATATCAAGACAGTGAAGACATTCTGTTTGAAAAGTGGTTTGTGCTTTGGGTAAGATCTGCATTTAAGGCCAAAGGCAACAAAAGTGCCATACACGATTTAATTTCTTGGTCTGAAGAGGTTGCCAAAACCGGTCGCGAAACCCAGAAGAAATTTTTAGGCTTTTGTCTCAATTATTTTAGACAGGCCTTACTTTTCAATTATAGCGCCGAGGATTTAGTGTATTTGGAACCGAAATCTGAAAGTTTTAAGCTCGAAAAGTTTGCGCCTTTTGTGCATGATTCTAATATTATTGACATTTCTGACGAGCTCCAAGACGCTATTTATCACATTGAGCGCAATGGCAACTCTAAGATTATTCTTACAGATTTATCGATTAAGTTGACGCGCTTATTACACAAAAAAAGCCAAGCATAAGCTTGGCTTGGATTTATACGTAATTCAAACTTTACTCTTCTGAAGACGCTTCCTTTTCTGAACTATTTTCTTCTTTTGAGTCGTCGCTGCCTTTTTTACCATAGGCATCGTTAATGGCTTTAGTCACAGCTTCAGTTATATCCTTTGTCTCTTCACCATAGATTACACTACCCGCTTGATTCTTGCCAAGAATAAAAGCATAACCGTTCTTTTTTCCATAATCTTCTACAAAAGCATTGACCTTTGAGATAACAGAATCGATTTCTGTATTAAATTCTTGCTGAATGAGTTGTTGCTCGTATTGAAACTGTTGTTGCAGTACCTGTTGCTTTTGCCCTAATTCTTGATATTTTTCCTGCTGCTTCTTCTGAGATAAGTTTTGTGCAGCCATCTGAAAAGCCTGAGCCTCTATTTGAAATGCTTTGCCAATACTGTCCATTCTTTTCTTAAAATCCTCGTCCTTGATCTTGAATTGTTCTTCAATGTCAATTTTCATTTGATAGTCGTTGATAACTTTTCCGTTATCAATGAAGGCAATTTTTTGTTGCTGCTCACAAGATGTATATCCTACTAAAATTATTAATACAATGATTAATTTCTTCATGATTGTTCTTAATTAAATTTTTGCAAATGTATAAAAGTTCAGTTGCGATTTTGTTAAAATTTCAACTATTTATAATATCTATGGTTTTATGTATTAATGATAATGAAAATTTATAAAAAATATGCTCAAATGAAGCGTTTTAAGGGCATTTCTTTTTTTGCACTTGTACTTGCCCACCTTAAGCTCAAATCACCAAGTCACGGCTTTTATATTAGGTATTTGCGTATTTAAGGACGTAAATAAGGGATGAATACTCTTTAGAGCGTTTTGCTTTTAGATTTGAGCGCATGCCGATCCAAAATGCTTTAATGGGGTTCATAAAACCCGATTTGTACTTTTCTGAAAGTAAGCTCACATAATAAGCATCAAAACGCAATGGTAAGACTTTCTGTAGCGCTAGACCTTCTTTAATGAACAGTTCTGAAATCGCTGTTTTAGAAAAATGCCATAAGTGTCTTGGCACATCATATGCAGCCCAAAATTCTTTATAGTGCTCGGCATCATAGCTTTTAAAATTTGGCACGGCAATGACCAAAGTCCCATTAGGTTTCAATACCTGTTTAAACAACTTTATTTGCATTTCTAAATTTGGCAAATGCTCGAGTACGTGCCAAAGGGAAATCACATCAAAACTATGTGCTTCTAAATTTTTTAGATGTTCTATCCCAAAAACGGCATTATCAGTTTTTGAATTTGCAATTTGTCTGGCCTTTTCTTCTGGTTCAATTCCTGTAATGTTCCACTCGTCTTTTAATGCGGTTTCTAAAAAATCACCGGTTCCACATCCAATATCCAACAGAGATTTTTGCTCGGCGTTGAACGCATTAATCAATTTCAATTTTCGTCTTAAAGACATCTTGCGGACCAAATGATAAACACGCTCTAATAGATTTCGTTTGCTGTCCGTATGTGAAATATAGTCTTCGCTCTTATAATAGTCTGAAAGTTTTTCTGCCTTGGGTTGTGGAAATGTTTCTAACATATCCAGGTCTCTATTATATAGTAACTGGAATTCTTCACCAGAAACAGAATGGTCTTTAGCAGTAAGGTATGTAGTTTTTTTGTCTTTCATTAGTAGGCCATTTCGAGAGCCTCAACGACTAGTTTTTGGTGGCTGAGGCTCTCGAAGCCACCAAATGTTCCACGTGGAACATCTGAGTCTTATCTTCCCAAATACACTAATAAAACCGAAATATCATTAGGAGATACGCCACTGATTCGAGATGCTTGTGATATCGTGACCGGCTGAATTTCCGTCAACTTTTGCCTTGCCTCCATGCTCATAGATTTCAATTTGGAATAATCGAAATTCAATGGAATCTTTACATTTTCGAGACGATTTAATTTGTCAGCATTGTTCTTTTCCTTTTCGATGTAGCCGGCATATTTCACCTGTATTTCCGTTTGCTCTATCACCTCCGTATCCAAAGCATTATCCAAAATATACTGGTCCACGGCCCCTACTTTTCGCATATCATCTATAGTGATATTTGGTCTTGCGTACAGCTTAAACATTTTGTCCTGCTGCTTCACTTTAGCGGAATTCTTAGACTCTAAAATCGGATTAATTTCTTCTGGTTTTACACTTGTATCCTTAAAAAACTGCACAAATGCATCAGACTTAGACTGCTTTTGTTCCATACGTCTTAGGCGTTTTTCAGACGCCAAGCCCAAGTCAAATCCTTTCGGGGTCAATCTAAAATCGGCATTATCCTGACGTAGCAAAGTTCTGTATTCCGCTCTTGAAGTAAACATGCGATACGGCTCTTCAGTACCTTTGGTGATCAAATCATCAATCAAAACACCTATGTAGGCCTCATCTCTTTTTAATGTAAACGGTGCTTTTTCCTGAACTTTAAGGCTCGCATTAATACCTGCCATTAATCCTTGAGAAGCCGCTTCCTCATAGCCGGTGGTTCCATTAATTTGCCCCGCAAAGAATAAGCCATCCACTAACTTGGTTTCTAACGTGTGCTTTAATTGTGTGGGCGGAAAATAATCGTATTCAATAGCATAACCTGGTCTAAAGAACTTAACATTCTCAAACCCTTTTACGGACCGCAGTGCGTTGTACTGAACGTCTTCTGGTAATGAGGTCGAAAAACCATTCACATATACCTCAACGGTATTCCAGCCTTCTGGCTCCACAAATAATTGATGCCTCTCTTTGTCTGCAAAGCGATTGATCTTATCTTCAATCGATGGGCAATATCTAGGCCCTACGCTTTTTATCCTACCATTAAACATCGGAGAACGATCAAAGCCCTCGCGAAGTAAATCGTGAACCTCTGGACTTGTGTACGTCATATGACAAGACCGCTGTTCCTTCAAGGGTTGGGTAATATCTAAATAGGAAAACTTTTCCGGGTTGTCATCTCCAGGCTGTTCAATCATAACAGTATAATCTAAGGATCGTCCATCTACCCTCGGTGGTGTACCTGTTTTCATCCTCCCCGAATCAAATCCAATTGCTATAAGCTCCTCTGTAATTCCTGTTGCGGCTCTTTCACCAGCTCTTCCTCCACCAAAATTTTTATCCCCTATATGAATAAGCCCATTCAAAAAAGTGCCATTGGTCAGAACAACGGTTTTCGCCTTGACCTCAATTCCCAAAGATGTTTTTACACCAATCACCTTATCCCTTTCAATAAGCAGCCCTGAAACCATTTCCTGATAAAAATCAAGATTAGGCGTATTCTCCAAAAGCAATCTCCAATCCTCAGCAAAACGCATTCTGTCAGATTGCACCCTTGGGCTCCACATCGCCGGTCCCTTAGATTTATTCAGCATTTTAAACTGAATGGAAGACGTGTCAGACACAATACCACTATAGCCGCCCAAGGCATCAATCTCCCTAACAATTTGTCCTTTTGCAATGCCGCCCATGGCAGGGTTACAAGACATCTGCGCAATGTTTTGGAGGTTCATTGTAATCAATAAGGTCTTACTTCCCATATTGGCAGCCGCAGCCGCAGCCTCACTTCCAGCATGGCCAGCACCAACAACAATAACATCATAAACCTCGTTAAACATATCTTTCGCTAGGTCACTTCGAAAGCCCAATGACCAATTCAAATTTTGGTGGCAAATGCTCTCGACACCACCATGTAGTGTTCCACGTGGAACACTATTATCATTTCAAATTTTCAGTTTGCAAATATACGCCGAAATAGCTTCAATCGCTAACGCTTGTTTAAGTAGTAGTCCTCCTTACGCCTCATCAGTTTAGCATCCTCTTGCGACTTGTCCTTGTAGCCACAGTAATGTAAAATGCCATGAATCATAACTCTTGCCAATTCGTCTTGAAAAGAGGTCCCAAATTCAGTTGTGTTTTCCTTGACACGATCAACTGAAATATAAATATCACCATGTAGTTCTTTTCCTACCGAGTAGTCAAAGCTAATGATGTCCGTCAAGGTGTCGTGATTTAAGAATTCAAGATTGATTTTATGAAGATAGTCGTCCGAACAGAAGATATAATTAATCTCACCCTCCCGACAATGCTCTTCCGTAATCGTATTAGAAATCCATAATGAAATTAGATCAGGTCCTTCTAATTCAAAATCGGTTTCGTAATGGAAATTAATCATTCGTCTTTTTAAAATACTCTTGAATCTTCTTCTTATAATGATTCTGCAAAGGTAAGGCTTGACGATTTAAAATTTCCGTGGTATTGAAATATTGCTTAACCGTAGGTATTTGACTGGGATTAGCAATATCAAAATCCTTCTCGTTCGTTTCTGACTCTCGCTTAGTATCCTGTCCTTGCATAAAGGTGGCATTCTCCAGCTTTAACAACTGATGCTGTAAATCCATCATCTTTTGCAAGGTCTGATTGGTAAACCCATAATTCAATAAATCGAGCTCTATATCCTCCATTTGCTTAATCAACTGACCTGCTGATTCTATTTTCCCCTCTTTTACCATGCGATCTTCTAAAGCCTGTCGTAGTTGTTGTTGACGTTGATAAATTTTATATAGCTCGGCATTTTGCTCCTCATTTCCGCCTTCTCCATAACCATCCTTACTATCTTCGTTACCCTCTGCACCGTTCCTTACATCCTTTCCATCCTTTCCATTCTTTCCGTTCTTTCCGTCTTTGCTACTGTTATCCGTTCCATTTTCATTGCCTTCACCTTCTTGTCCATCTTGTCCTCCATTACCCTGTTGATTGCCATTTTCACCATTCTGTCCTTCCTGTCCTTCCTGACCTTGCTGTCCCTGTTCGCCCTGTTGTTGGCCCTCACCTTCCTGTCCCTCATTGCCTTCTTGGCCTTCTTGACCTTCTTCGCCAGGTTGTTTCCCTTCTTCACCTTCCTTCCCTTCCTGGCCCTCTTGACTCTTCTTAACCCCTTCTTCCATTTGCTTATTGAGTTCCTCTTGACTCATAATAATATCAGGCAATTGTGGACCACTTTCACCGCTTCCAGACCCCGGCGTAGCATTCATGGACATTTCCATATTATCCAACACATCGCTTAAAAAGCTTGCCAATTCATTAGTGGCAGTTATAGCATATTGCTGAGATGATACCCCTTGATAAATTCTATTTTCCGTAAGTTGCCCTAAAGCTTTGTCTATATTAAAGTAGACTTCCGTTATCTGAGAATTAACACGTTCTGAAATCTTAGGTTGTCTCAAGGATAACGCAAAGAGGCTATCGTCTATATGTTCAAAATGCTCTCTGAGGTTACTTTGTTCTATGATATACTTGCCGTATTTATTATTATCGATATCGATGCGTTCAAAGGTATTCATAAGTGCTTCCTGATCGAAGGAATACAACAATAGGTTCTCTAATATCTGCCGCAACATATCCACATCTTCTTGCATTTGGCTACCGCCTCCGCCACCTCCGCCAAGCATAGACATCATCTTCTCACTCATTTCTTTCATCTTCTTGGCCGCCTTCTTTTGTTTTTCTTGCGCTTTTTGCTGCTGCTCTTGAGCTCCTTGGGCGTTCTTTTCCTCTTCGCTTTGTTCCTTCTTTTCCAAGGCCTCTGTGGCCTCTTTTTGATCGTACTTGACGCCGTCTTCCAAAAACTCATCAACTGGTACGTTCATAGGTTTCTGAAGACGCCTGTCTTCTTGTTTTAACTCTTCAATATCCTTTTGAAGCTTTTCAAACGCTTTATTGAGTTCTTCCTGCTTACTTTTTGTGTTCTCTTTATCTTTATTAGAGAGTTCTTCTTGTTTTTTGGATAGGTCATCAAGCTGATTAGAGATTTTTTCAGCTTTTTTCATTACATAAAAACGTTTTGTCAGCTCCAAGAGCTGTTTCATGCTACGTTTTTTATTTTTGTTTTGCTTGGCTAGTTCATCCAGCTTTTGAGTAAACTCTTCTTTATTGATTTTGTCCTTTAATTCCTCGAGCTCTTCCAATAGTTTTTCATCTTTCTTCAGCTGCTCTTCATTCTCCTTGAGACGCTCTTTTAGATCTTCTTTAAATTGATCTTCTTTCTTCTCGTCTTGAAATTCTTCCAAATTATCCTGAAGCTTCTTATTGAAGTTCTTCATCAATTGCTCCTGTTGCTTTTGACGCTTCAAAAAATCTTCAAATTTCTTTTTATCATTAAAATTGAGTTCAGGTTTTTCTTTTTGCGTTTTAGAAAACTCTTCGAGCTTCTTATCCTGTTCTTGTAACTTTTCGAAGGTCTTACCTATATCCTTAATCGTCTCGTTCTGCTCCTGCAATTGTTTTTGCTCTTCTTCTTCATTGGTCAATTTTCGGTAATTAAACACACTACTTTTTGTGCGCTTATAATTATGCAATGCATCATTGTCAAAAACCTCAAAATACAACTGGTAACTCACCCCTTCATCGAGATTAAACTGATTGGGAAAGGCACTGACAAACTCACTAAAGTTCGATTTTGAAATGGCTATTGGTGCCACTACCTTCTTTGTTTCGTCTTCTGCTGGATAATAAACCAAGTTCAATCGTGTTAATCCGAAATCATCACTAGCCTGTCCATAAAAATACAAGCTCTGTTGATCGAGTGTGTCTTTTTGAACCTTAATTTCCAACTCTGGACTTAAATCCTTGACAACACTGATGCTATAAGACAGATTTTCATAATCCTTAAGATGGTCATTACTCGTAGAAATGCTGTAATTATAATTGCTATAAAGTCGTTTAGTCGCTTCAAAATTCCCTCCTTCACTTTGTGTAAAATTCAAAGTGTCCGTCGCATAAATATGAACTTCGTTTGTTGATTTTGTCTCTGCTCTCCAAGTAACTTTTGTGCCTTCAGGAATTACAGCTGATCCTGTGCTTCGCAATACTTCATCTTGCTTTTTGGTGTAAGACGGGTAATCCAAAACCATTTCAAAATTTACTAAATTAGGTGTATTAAGTACTTGCAACTCATAAGTTTTTGAGCTGACATCATTAGCCGACAGTGAAAACTCAATGCGCTCCCTAGGTAAATTAAAGGTATATTGAAATTCTCCTGGTGCTATCTGCTGAAGGTAATAGGACTGCCCATTAAATTGAATCTGGGCACTCTCCGGAATTACATCGCCAGCAGTGGACACCTTCAGCTTAAAATCCTTACCTTCAATGGCTTGTAGCGACTCATTAAGCACAAAAAATTGAAACGGTGCTGGAGGTTCATAAGCTGTTTTATAATTTACCACACGTTCGTAACTGTCACTAAACCAATTGATTTTGCCAGTGATAAATGACAATGCTATTATAACAACAGGAATCGCCGCATATTTTAGATACTTCGTATTAGACTTGAAGTTAATCGCTGATTTAAACGGGATAGGTTTTAATTCTTTTGACTTCTGCTCTATACTTGCCAATAGTAAATCGGACTGTGCCGAGTTTTCTTTGAGCTGCAACACATTAAGCAACTTATCATTAACCTCAGGAAAATGATTACCTATTAATCGAGAGGCGGTTTCGTAATTAATGCCTTGGCGCAAGTTGAATAAATGTGCCAAAGGAATAGCTATAAACTTTATAAACAAACCCAGCTCAACAGCAATAAAGGTCCAAAACAAAACTGTTCTAGCTGTTGGGTTAAGCCATAGCATGTATTCTACAAACAAGGTCACTATAAAATATAGTAGCCCTGTTGCAAAAAACAAGATGGCTCCTTTTAGCAGTTCATTGGTATAAAATTTCCTAATGAACTCTTGAAGCTTGTGTTTTATGGTCTCAAAATTGCTCAAAATGACAGCGTTGTACTATTCTAACTGACTAATCTACAATTTTATTTTAATTGTCATTTCCTTAATTTTGGTAAGATTCTGTTAATTTAGAGGAATGGTGCGTTAAAGTCGTCATTTTTATAGTACATCGTTTAACGACAAGAACCCTCAAAAAACATTAAATAGATTCCTGCCTACACTTCGACAAGCTCAGTGTGACACGCAGGAACGACAAAAACATGAAAGATTTAAAATATTTAGCCGCTTTTTCAATTCCTATAATGGCATTTCTCGGGTTGTACCTTAAGGGCTATTGGGTTTGGGCTACGCCTATATTTGCTTTTGTATGTATTCCTATTTTGGAGCTGATTTTTCCTGTGGATACTAGAAATCTTGAGCCCGAAGAAGCTGATAGCAAATTAAAGCGTAAAGTCTTTGATTGGTTGTTGTACCTTAACTTACCGATTGTCTTTGGCTTAGTTGTCTACGCTTTATTTATCGTTACAAATGAAAGTTTAGCGACATATGAGTTTGTGGGGCTGATCTTTTCGATTGGGATTGTGCTCGGAGTAAATGGCATAAATGTAGGCCACGAATTGGGGCACCGACAAACCACGAACGAACGCTTTATAGGTAAGGCTTTGCTTTTACCTTCATTCTACATGCATTTTTATATAGAACATAATTATGGGCATCATCTACATGCCGCCACACCAGAAGATCCTGCTACAGCACGCTATAATCAATCGGTGTATTCATTTTGGTTCACTTCAACAATTCGGCAATACCTGAACGCTTGGCGTATCCAAAAGAAATTATTGAAAAATAGCAACCAATCGTTCTTCTCAATTAAAAACGACATGCTATGGTATACGATATTCCAAACTGGATATTTGATATCAATTGGGTTATTGTTTGGAACAAACGCATTACGCTTTGCTTTTTTTGCCGGTATCGTCGGTTTTATACTTCTAGAAACCGTGAATTATATTGAGCATTATGGTTTATTGCGACTAAAGACCAAATCTGGCCGTTACGAGCGTGTTAAAGAAATGCATTCTTGGAATTCTAATCATGTCATTGGACGCATCGTCTTATACGAGCTAACCCGCCATAGCGACCATCACTACAAGTCTTCTAAAAAGTATCAAATCTTGGATTGTCATGACGAAAGTCCACAAATGCCTTTTGGTTACCCCACTTCCATGGTTTTGGCTATGGTGCCACCAATTTGGTTTAAGATTATGAATAAGCGTGTGCCTAGGGAAATGATTCTTTCTTAGTTGCCAGTTTAAGTTTTCAGTTTACAAAAACTTCTAACTTCGTACTTCTTACTTCAATCCTATAATTCTATCTTTGCGCTAGATTCTGAAACAAGTTCGGAATGACAAATCACTTGAATTACAGAAATGTCTAAAAACGTACGTGTGCGCTTTGCGCCTAGTCCAACAGGGCCTTTGCATATTGGTGGAGTAAGAACCGCATTATTCAACTATTTATTTGCCAAAAAATATGGTGGTGATTTTGTGTTAAGAATTGAAGACACAGACCAAAACCGCTATGTCGAAGGTGCTGAAGACTATATTGTCGCCGCCTTAAACTGGTGCGGCATTCCTTTTGATGAAGGGCCAGGAACAAATGAAACGTTTGGTCCTTACAGACAAAGCGAACGTAAGCATTTATACAAACAGTATGCGGACCAATTGATTAGCGAAGGTAAAGCCTATTACGCCTTTGATACGCCCGAGCAATTAGACGCTCATAGAAAAGACCACGAAGCTAAAGGCAAAACCTTTATCTACAATTGGCACAATCGTGAGAAGGGTCGCTTAGTGAATTCGTTAGTGCTTTCAGGAGAAGACACCAAAACTAAACTTGATGCTGGTGAGCCTTATGTGGTTCGCTTTAAATCACCTCAGGATGAGACTTTGCATTTAAAAGACATCATTCGTGGTGATATCTCTATAGATACCAACGTGTTAGACGATAAGGTCCTATTTAAAAGTGATGGTATGCCGACTTATCACCTGGCTAATATTGTGGATGATCATTTGATGGAAATTACACATGTTATCCGTGGTGAAGAATGGTTGCCATCTTTAGCTTTACATCAATTACTATATGATGCCTTTGGTTGGGAAACGCCGCAATTTGCACATTTGCCATTAATCCTTAAACCCACTGGAAAAGGGAAGTTAAGCAAGCGTGATGGTGATAAACTAGGGTTTCCTGTATTTCCAATGGCTTGGACAGACCCAAAAACAAATGAAACCTCTAGAGGCTATAAGGAAGATGGGTATTTCCCTGAAGCTGTTGTAAATTTCTTGGCCTTTCTAGGCTGGAATCCTGGCACGGAGCAAGAAATATTTAGTGTGGAAGAGCTCGTCAACGCTTTTGATTTAGAACGCGTCAATAAAGCTGGTGCACGTTTTGATCCCGATAAAACACAATGGTTCAACCACCACTACATGCAGCAGCAATTGGACTTGGACTTGGCAGAACAATTCAAATCTAGTCGAGCTGAACTGACTGATATTGATGTTAACTATATCGCTTTGGTTGTTGGATTGGTTAAAGAACGTGCCACCTTTATCCATGAGTTTTGGAACTTGAGTCATTTCTTCTTTGTTGCCCCCGAAACTTACGACGACAAAGCCTCTAAAAAAGCGCTAAAAGAAGGTACGATTGAGTTGATGCAGAAAGTCATTGACATCGTTTCTGTTACTCGAGAGTTTACCGTTCAGAATCTTCAGTCCAAGTTAAAAGGTTGGATTACCGAAAACAATATTGGCTTTGGAAAAGTGATGATGCCTTTGCGCTTGGCCTTAGTTGGTGCGCTTCAAGGACCTGATGTTTTTGAAATTATGTTTTTAATTGGTAAAAACGAAACTGTAAGACGTATCGATGCCCTAGTGAAAACCATGTAACCTGTTATGACAAGGAATTGGACAAGAAGGACTTGGTCATCTTATGAAATTAGCAGATTCCTACATCACGCTTTTAGCACGATTCGTAATGACACTAAATTCAAAAGGTGATTAAAGCCGCAAAGGTTAGCATACTCTGATTACCTTTAAAATTTTCTCTGGAAAGGTCTTTATCATTGAGCTTGTTTAATATATTGGTAAAACCATAGATATATTGGGCTCGGAATTTTATAAATTGAAAGCCTAACGTTGCTCCAATGGCGCCATTGACGTTAAATTGGGAAATATCTTCCAACTCCTGGGCTGCAAAGATATCTTCGTTAACTCTCAAAAACAGGTTGTCTGGATTATCGTCTTGTAACTCCAATTTGCCATTGTATTGTAGCATGGGACCAAAATCGATGGTTAATAAGTTTCTAATCACCTTGGCATGTAGTAACATTGATAATTGTGCAGCAAACAGCTTGTACTCGAGTTGTTTTTCCGTAAACGCAACCCCATCATCGGATAACCCCCCATCAATTTCAATCGTGTTTTCAGACAGTTGCATTCCAAAACTTATGTTATACCACTTGTGCGGTATATCGGCAGTGGTTGAGGCATTAATTAGCCAACCGCTGCCAGCAGTAGTGTTTAGATTATCGCTTATGATATCGTATTGGGTTATCCCTCCCCCTAGAGCAAAGCCATTCTTAATGGTATAACGTTTGTGCTGAGCATAGCTAAATGTAACGAAGAGCATACAAAAAGCTACTAATGGTAGGTAATTGGGTTTTTTCATGAGATTTAAGAGCTAATTACGGCAAACCTAAGTAAAATAATTTAATAATACTTACATTTAGTATTTCGTATTCACTAACCTTTTAAAAAACTTGTTATGGGTCAATTTGTTTTAATTCCGATTATATTTTTTGGTTTAATTGTTTTTATTTCCTTGTTCTTTATTGTAAAACAGCAAACGGCTGCGGTCATAGAACGTTTCGGTAGATATCAAAGTATTCGACATTCTGGTCTGCAAATAAAGATTCCTTTAGTTGATAGAATCGCTGGTCGTCTCAGCTTAAAAATTCAGCAGCTGGATGTGCTCATAGAAACTAAGACTTTAGACGATGTATTCGTAAAACTAAAAGTTTCTGTACAATATAAAGTGATTCGCGATAAAGTCTATGATGCTTTTTATAAGTTAGAATATCCGCATGATCAAATCACTTCATTTGTATTTGACGTGGTGCGTGCCGAAGTCCCTAAAATGAAATTGGACGATGTCTTTGTGAAGAAAGATGATATTGCCATTGCTGTTAAGCGCGAACTACAGGAGTACATGTTAGAATATGGTTACGACATCATTAAAACCTTAGTTACGGATATTGATCCTGATGCACAGGTTAAAGCAGCAATGAACCGCATTAATGCCTCCGAGCGCGAAAAGATTGCCGCTCAGTTTGAAGGTGATGCGGCTCGAATCCTTATCGTTGAAAAAGCTAAAGCTGAAGCCGAAAGTAAGCGTTTACAAGGTCAGGGTATTGCTGATCAACGTCGCGAAATTGCTCGTGGTTTGGAAGAGTCGGTTGAAGTTTTAAACAAAGTAGGCATTAACTCGCAAGAAGCTTCTGCGCTTATCGTTGTAACTCAGCATTATGATACTTTACAGTCTATAGGTCAAGAGACTAATAGCAACTTAATATTGTTGCCTAACTCCCCACAGGCCGGTAGTAATATGCTCAACGACATGGTGGCGAGTTTTACGGCTAGCAACCAGATTGGTGAAGCCATGAAAAAAGCCAAAAAAGACAGTGAGAGTTAATAAAAAGTACAGTATAAAAAAGCCTTGAAATTCAAGGCTTTTTTGTTATTTCCAACCACATAAAATGGCTCCCATAATGGCTAAGGTCACCACCCAATAGCCAACGTTAACAAGAATATATTTCCACCCCTTTCTTTCAAAAAGTGCATTTATTCCCAATACTGGCAACACAAAAAATAGGGCGCCTATGGCTCCGTGAAGTGCTCCATGTCGAAAATTACGGTGGGCATTTCCAAATTCGGCCATAAATGCCTTATACGTTTCGGCCTCCATATCTGGATATACCATTTGGGAAGCTGCAATCTGATGAATCACCATTCCGTTTACAGTCATAGCTAACAAAATCGATAGCACTAGTGTTATCCCAAATATAACGGCTATGTTTCCACCTTTCATCTTTTCTTCAGTCATACCGGAAGCTTTCATCCAGGCGGTACCTAATACTTTTGGATTATACCAAATAGCTCCGACGATTAAGGGTACAATTGCAGCCACGACGATGGCCAAAATATTCATTTCCATAATATTGCATGATTTATAGTTAGTATGATTTAAAAGTACAAAAAAACCTCTAAGTGTTTGTTAGAGGTTTATAGACTGTATTAAAATGCAATGAATAGTCCCTAAATTTTCTTCTTTTTTAAGCTTGATTTTGGCTCTTTTCTTATCTTCTCTTCTGAAGGCTGACTAAATGGAAAGGACAAACCTGTACTCGCAAAGGTAGTTCCGAAATTAATATGGGCATTATAAACCTGACTTACCGCATCTTTAACTTGGTGCTCCGATAATTCTTTTAAAGGATGAATAAAAACCGACCACAAGATACCATCAGTCACCGCATATTTTACATCCAGAGCGGTGTGAAAATTGGCAATCATGGCTGCTTTAATTAAATCGTCCGTCAATGCATTAGAATCCATTATAGGTGATATAATACGCATTCTGTTATGGATACTATCCGTTATAGAAATCAGTTGTACCTCCTTAACATAAAATTGCCAGGCTCCTGACCTGCCTTGTATAGAGTCGCTAATAGAGGTGTAAATGTTATCGAGCTTTTCATTGGTCATGTTTTGTGAAAACACGAATACCGAGCTTAGGGTAATTAATAGGATGAGTAATGACTTCATATGTGTTTTGTCGTAAAAGTTTTCAAAACACAACAATTAAATGCCTAAGATAAAAGAGACTGCGCTTCGGCAACCAATAATTCGTTCTTATCCTCTGACGCTTTTGTAATAAACGCATTGATCGCTTCATTGCGTTCCAAGCCATTTTTAAGCAGTTCTTTTAACGAAATCATTACGGCAATACGTGTGCCTGCTTTTTTTACAGCAGTACCAAATAAAGGCTCTAATTCTTCATAAGACACCTCATTGGCAAGCGTTTGAATTTCGGTTTTAGCCTTAGCTTGTTTCTCTACGGGTAAATTCGTGTACTTTTTACCTAATTGTTGAATAACACTTATAGCTGATCGTTTTTGTTGTGGTTGCTTCGGTTTGTTCTGGTTATTATTTTGAGGCTTGGATGCACTTTGACTACCCTTAGTATGCGTTTGTTTGGTCCAACTATCGCGTAAACCAACCGTTTTATTAAATACCAATTGGTCAGGCCTAGAATCTTCATCAACCACAAAGTAGCCCAAGCGCTGAAACTGAAACCTGTCACCTGCATTAACATCTGCTAAACTAGGTTCCAAATGGCCTGTCTTGATAGTTAATGAATTTGGGTTTAGGAATTCAATAAAGTCTTTATCCTTATCACTGTCAGGAGCCTCATGCATAAATAGGCGATCGTATTCTCTTACCTCAGCAGTCATGGCATGTTTTATGGATACCCAATGTAATGTCCCTTTTACTTTCTTGGATGTATCTGTATCATAGGTACAATGAATTTCTAGGATTTCACCGTGATCATTCTTAACCACACTATTGGCCTTAATGATATAGGCATTCTTTAACCGTACTTCACCACCTAATTTCAACCTAAAGAACTTATTTCCTGCTTCCTCCTTAAAGTCTTCTTTTTCAATATAAATGTCTCTGGAAAAGGGTACTTTTCTAAAACCAGCCTCTACATCTTCTTGGTTGTTTTCGGCTTCAAGCCATTCTTCTTTTCCTTCAGGATAATTGGTAATCACCACTTTGACAGGGTCTAAAATCGCCATGACGCGATTGGCTGTTTTATTCAAGTCTTCCCGAATACAAAACTCTAGCAAGGATACGTCAATAACATTTTCGCGCTTAGCCACACCTACTTTTTCAATAAACTGTCGAATAGAATTTGGGGTGTAGCCTCTGCGACGTAAACCCGAAATAGTTGGCATACGCGGATCGTCCCAACCATTCACTACGCCATCATTGACCAAACGCAACAGTTTACGCTTGCTCATTATGGTATAGCTTAAGTTAAGACGTGCAAATTCACGTTGTTTAGGAGGTAATGGCAGCCGATCTTTATCATACTCATAAACATGGTCCCTAAACCAATTATATAGTTTTCTATGTGGCTTAAATTCTAATGAGCATAGCGAGTGGGAAATCTGTTCAATATAATCGCTCTCACCATGTGTCCAATCGTACATGGGATATATGCACCACTCATCACCTGTTCTGTGATGATGCGCATAAAGTATGCGATACATAATAGGGTCGCGCATCAGCATATTGGGGTCCTCCATATCGATTTTAGCACGCAATACATGTGTCCCAGCAGGGAACTCCCCTGCTTTCATACGTTGAAATAAATCCAAGTTCTCTTCTATGCTCCTGTCTCTAAATGGGCTGTTGGTTCCAGGTTGCGTCGGTGTCCCTTTTTGCTCTGCCATTGTCTCAGACGATTGGCTATCAACATAAGCTTTACCGTCCTTAATCAACCGTACGGCCCAATCATACAATTTGTCAAAATAATCCGAAGAATACAACTCATTCGCCCATTTGTAGCCAAGCCATGCGATATCCCGTTTTATAGCATCTACATACTCCTGTTCTTCTTTTGCAGGATTGGTATCGTCAAATCTTAGGTTGACCGGAGCATTGTATTTTTCACCCAATCCAAAGCTAATACCTATAGCTTTCGTATGACCAATGTGCAAGTAGCCGTTAGGCTCCGGAGGAAAGCGAAAACGCAATTTCTCCTTGGACAATCCATTGGCTAAATCCTCTTCAATAATGTGCTCTATAAAATTGAGTGGTTTTGTTTCTTCTGACATATTGATTTTTAAATAAATACAGAACTATTTAATATGGCTAAATAATTTAAAATCTAAACCTTTGAAATCGGATTGTATGCTTTCAATTTCTGCTCTGATACCATCATAAGTGAATTTCAGCCCTTTAAAAATGGTCATATCAAGTTTGAAATACAATTCAGTGCTATTTTCTTCTTGAACATCATTCATCAAAAGTTTAGTGTTCGTTTTTCCTTTTTCGAAGACAAAAATACCTTTTTTATGATTTGAAACTGTTTTTAGTCTGCATACTTCTGATGCAGCATTTACAGATGCCATTCCTATATTACAATAACGGTGTCCAACATGGAGGTGTTTTTTCATATTGCTACATGCCCCTATTTTGGTCATTATTGCTTCTGCTCTTGTAAAATCTTCATTCTTTATCAATTCAAGAGACATTCCTGATTTATAAGTGATTTTAAAAGCCGTTTCATAAAGTTCAACTTGAATATTTGAACATAAATTATCATAATATTCATCGAGCGCATGACATAAGGACTCAAAAATAACAGCGTTTAATGTTTGCTCTTTAAAGCATCTCTCAAAGTACATTTGTGGACGCATTCTAACATGTTGCATCCCATCAAGTGCTTGAATGTTATCTTCGGTATAGCCTTTTTCATCAGCCATTTATACTTGTTTTTTTAATTCTTTTTGAATTAGTAAAATTACACAAATTGTAACATTAATGCACTATGCAACACCTATAGAATACCATTAATCAAAACTAAAAAATTATGAATTACAGATGTCCAAAATGCAGCAATACCACCTATGAAATTAGCGAAATGAGAGCTACAGGCGGCACGCTCTCTAAAATATTCGATGTACAAAACAAGAAGTTTACTTCCGTGACCTGTAAACAGTGCACTTATACCGAATTCTTTAAGGCCAAAACTAGTGCTATCAGCAATATATTTGATTTCTTCACGAATTAACACTTCGACTTCGCTCAGTGACCACTCTTTGCACAGGCAAGTGAATTTCTTTCAGAAATTCGCTCGAAGTGACATCTCTAGTATTATTTTTGCGATATGGGAATCATTAAAGTTGAAAATATTCGGATGTATGCACATCATGGGTGTTTAAAGGAAGAAACCATTATTGGTAGTGACTATAGGGTTGATGTCATTGTAGAAGCCGACCTTACAACTTCAGCTCAAACCGATGCATTAAGCGATACTGTGGATTATGTGTTTTTAAACAAGGTTGTAAGAGAAGAAATGGCTGTACCTTCAAAACTACTGGAAACAGTGGCCCAACGTATTCTCGATAGAATTTTTAGTGAAGATCGCTTGGTTAAAGAAGCCTCGGTTTCCGTAAGCAAAATTAATCCACCAATTGGTGGTGACGTTGAAATGGTAACTATTGAACTTTCTGAACAACGAAAAAACTAAGCCTATATAGGGTAAAACGTATATAATTTATATATTTGCCCTCTCAATAAGGTGTCGTGGCCGAGTGGCTAGGCAGTGGTCTGCAACACCATCTACAGCGGTTCGAATCCGCTCGACACCTCGGAAAAACCTTCAACCTAAGTTGAGGGTTTTTTAATTTAAAGTTTTAATTAATCACAAAGCAGATTATAATCTTCTACTAGTTCTATAAGGTCTTTTAGTTTATATAGCTCATCTTCTAAGTACCCAACTATTTTCTCACAATCAGCAAAATATTTTTTTGCCACACGTCTAAATATTGCATTGGTGGGAACATTGTTAATATGAGTGGCTATATCTTCTGTATCTCTTTTAAAATAATAGTCTATATCATCATAATAAATAGTCCTATCGAATTCCGAACCGAAAGGTGAACGTTCAGTATATGTTGTTAAAACTGTTCTTGCAAATAAGCTCACCCTACCATATATTATTTCTTCCATTAAAATAAATCTATTCTTACTCACTGGGACATATTTAAAATGAACTGTTGTAAAATCTTCATCGCCAAATATTACTTCATAAACGGTGTCATGACCCAACTTTCTAACTTTAGATTTTCTGTTTTTCTTGAATTTGAATTTTGAACTTCCTATGGTTATAATACCGCTTAAATGCTTTGGGAACTTCACCAATCCCCTAAATGATTCTCCTGTTTTCAATATCACTTTTGCCGGTGTCCATTCAAATTGAGCACTTGAACTCCATAAGCAAAGCAGGGTAAGTATTACGGCTATTTTTTTAAACATTTAACGTATTGGATTCACCTTATCAATCTGCTCCTTGCCTTTTTCATACAATTCGGGGAAAAGCCCTTGAGACAAAAGTAAAATACCAAAGCCCAGAATTACCAAGGCAACGATTTTCTTGGTTTTAAAAATGCGTCTTGGCGTTAATTTACTCTTTAAACGTTTGGCCGCGGCTATCTTAAAAAGATCACATAAAAAGTAGGACATCAACATAGTCACAATAAAAACGAAAACACCGTTTTCGGAGGTTGTAATAGACGTGCCAATGACAATGAATCCCAACCAGCCTAAAAGTACACCGATGTTTATAAAATTCAGTAAAAAGCCCTTTACAAAAAGCTTCCCATAATCTTTCTTTGGTAATTCTATTTTATGATGCTCCCTAACAATAGAGCGGAATGATTTAGAGATTTTAATAAATGAAATGATACCATAAACAATGAGTAAAACACCACCAAAAACCAATAATTTAGGATCATCCTTTATTTTATCGAGTAGGGTGTCCGTACTCATAAAAATGAGAGCAATAAAGACAATGTCAGCCAGAATCACACCTAAGTCAAACACTAAGGCACTGGTAAAGCCTTTTGTGGCACTAGTTTCCAATAGCACAAAGAAGACAGGACCAATGGTAAAGGCTAAAATAATTCCGAAGGGAATAGCTGTTAAGATGTCATCTAACATGTAAACTTGCGGTTTACACAAAAGTAACAAACTGAAAGGAAATTACATACGTTTTATTCTACCTCCTAAGACACGATTTTCGTCTACAACTTTAGGGTCACCATAAATGAATACATCGCCACCAGCTTTTATTCTGACCTCGACTTTTTCTGAAGCATTTACATAAGCCTCACCTCCCGCATTGATACTTACTTCTGTTTTCTCTGTTTGAAGTTCTTCACCATTAAAAACCCCACCTGTATAGATAGAGATATCTTGGTTTTTAGAGCTTCCAGAAACATTAATAATGCCACCTGTTACTGCTCTAAAATTAGCATAGCTCGTTTTTAATTCTGCTGTGATTGCACCTCCTTCTTGGGTTTTGAAATCAATTTCGAATTGTTCTATGGGATCCTCAACCTTTACATTGGCACCTTCATTGGCATCTATAACCTCCACAGACGTATAATGAAGTATAATAACAGTATCATTGCCATCATAACTTTCTTCTAGCTTCATCCTAATTTTAAGCTTTCCGTTTTTATTGATGACCTGAACGTCTTTACGGTTTTTTCCAGAGATGATGACCTTGTTCTCATCAGATTTCTTCATTTTTACGTTGATTAAATCAAAAACTTTCAAGGTCTTAAATTCTCCAACCGTCTTTTCAATAGTTTGTTGAGCACTAATGTTAATACTCAATAGTATAACAAGTAAAAAAAGTATGTTTTTCATGGACTAATTATGTTTTTAAGTTATGTAGCAACCTTTACCGCAGTTCCCGTTACGGAAACCATAGGATAATTATGGGTTGTTAATTCTACCTCAACTTTTATACCAACGACGGCATTAGCATTTAATTGTCTTGCATTTTCTTGAAGTCTTTGAAATGCTGTTTCTTTTACGCTATCTACACTACTTTGAATTTTTTTCATGTATTTAGACATGCTAAAACTAGCACTCATGGTTTCTTCATTTAATGCCACACCTGTAACAATGCCTAAATAATCTATGATTTTAAAGCCTTCAATAGAATTTGTCGTTGTAAGTATCATAGTCAAATTTTGATGGTTATCTAAATTACAAATTTAATCTTCTGTATTTGCCTTTCCAAGTAAGTAGAAGTCCAAATGTTTTTTTACTAAATCCGTAGCCTTCACTTTAACGATGACCTCATCTCCCAACTGATACATGCTATGGGTATTTCGACCAATCATGGCATAATGTGTTTGATCAAAATCGTAGGTATCATCAGTCATATCCCTAAGACTTACCATACCTTCGCATTTGTTGGAGATAATTTCGACATAGATGCCCCAATCGGTAACCCCTGAAATCACTCCTAAGAACTCTTCATCCTGATGGTCTTGCATAAAACGGATCTGCATGTATTTTATGGAATCGCGCTCTGCCTTGGTAGCTAAGTATTCCATATTACTTGAATGTTTACACTTTTCTTCGTAAACGGCTTCATTGGCTGATTTTCCTCCATCTAAATAATGCTGTAATAGGCGATGTGCCATCACATCAGGATAACGCCGAATAGGTGACGTAAAATGGCTGTAATAATCAAAAGCCAAGCCATAGTGCCCGATATTATGAGTAGTATATTCAGCCTTAGCCATGGTGCGAATCGCTAATGTATCCACCAAATTCTGTTCCTTTTTACCGACAACATTCTTGAGTAAGTTGTTTAATGAGGATGCAATAGTATTGCGATCTGTAAATGTCAATTTATGACCAAAACGCCCTACGACCGTCTGTAATTGCGCTAATTTAGCTTCATCAGGTTCGTCATGTACCCGGTATACAAACGTCTTTTTAGGATTTTGTTTACCTATAAACTCTGATACTTTTCTATTGGCCAAAAGCATAAACTCTTCAATAAGCTTATTGGCATCTTTACTCGTTTTAAAGAAGACTCCTGTCGGGTTAGCATTTTCATCTAAGTTAAATTTTACCTCCACCTTATCGAAAGAAATCGCTCCCGTACGCATACGCTTTGCTCGCATCTTTTTAGCTAATCGATCTAAAATTAAAATGGCCTCAGCAATTTCTGGTTTGGTATTATAGGCTTTACTTGTTAAGGATACGTTTTCTGGAATTGTAGTATTTAAAGAAGAGATTCCTGCTTTCGTAGGAATGGCAAAGTCAGGGTTTTGTTCTATAATAGCTTGGGCTTCTTCATAGGCAAAACGGGTATCAGAATAGGTCACCGTTCTACCAAACCATTGGTGTTTTATCTCACATTGATCATTCATCTGAAAGACCGCCGAAAAGGTGTATTTTTCTTCATGTGGTCTAAGCGAGCAAGCACCATTCGATAGAATCTCGGGAAGCATGGGAACCACACGATCGACCAAGTAAATCGATGTGGCCCGTTCGTAAGCTTCATCGTCTAAAACTGTTCCTGGTTCAAGGTAATGCGATACATCGGCAATATGAATACCTATTTCGTATAAGCCATTATCCAGAACAGTAAGCGATAGGGCATCATCAAAATCCTTGGCATCCTTAGGATCTATGGTGAAGGTTAAATCTTGTCGCATATCGCGACGCTTCGCAATTTCCTCTTCCGTAATTGAAGTATCTAATTGGTTAGCAAATTGCTCTACCTCATAGGGGAACTCATGTGGTAAACCATATTCTGCTAAAATGGAATGAATCTCTGTACTGTGCTCGCCTGGCTTTCCAAGGACCTCAACCACTTTGCCATAAGGTGAATCCGCATGGTCTGGCCAGTCGGTCAGTGTAACCAAAACCTTATCGCCATCTTCTGCTTTTTTAGTTTTGTTAATGGGTACAAAAATGTCTTTATACATCTTGCTACTATCCGGTATAACAAAGGCGTAGTTCTTTTTATCTTGGATTTGAATCGTACCAACATACTCGCTCTTGGCACGATTTAAAATAGTGGTAATTTCACCTTCTATTCTACCGCGTTTTCTGCGTTTGTACGCATAAAATTCGACCTCATCACCATCAAAAGCTCTATTAATGTTATTAGAGGCAATAAACACATCCTCTTCAAAATCATCACTAATCACATAGCCACTACCTTTAGAGGATATATCTAAAATACCCGTATAATACTCGGCAGTCACAATGGCCTTAAATTTGCCACGATCGACCTGTTCTATTTCTTGTTTAGCCGCTAATTTGGCTAAAGTTTTTATAATTTGGTTACGGCTACTGGCATCATTAACACCAAGTATCGCTGCAATTTGTTTATAGTTAAAGGATTTATTACGCTCTTTCTTTAGTATACTTAAGATTGTATTTGTAAGGTTAGAAATCTTGTTGTTTTTAGATTTCTTTTTTCTTTTTCTTGTCATTTAATTTTATTCATTTTCATAGGTCATTCAGAGTGTTACCAAATATCTTTCTTAGAGAGATTGTGATTGCCACGTCTGTTTGTAATGACGTCTATATTTAACTTAATTTGAGTGAAGAAGAGCCATTAAGTTTTGCACAAAACTACACTATTAAAATTTAATAATGTTTAGTTAGCGTTAAATAATAAAAAAAGCAATGTAAAATTACATTGCTTTAGTCAGACATTTTTTAGTGAATCTATTCTATAATTAATTTTTTAGAGCCTTTTCCATTTGCTGTTTCTAACTTAACTATATAGAGCCCTGAAGTTAGTTGTGATGTATAAACCGTTGTTTCTTTTGATGATAAGACCAACTGACCTAGGTTGTTGTAAATATTGATCTTTTGTAAGTCTGATGAATTTTCTAATTGAATGGTGAATTGGTTTTTAGCTGGGTTGGGGTATATACCAAAGTCATAAATATTTTGACCTTGTATTGATAACAATGTACTTAAATCATAAACTCGTACGTGACCTGATCCCCCACCATTGCCGTCATTGTTAGGACCTGAAATAGCAATAATAGAGCCATTAGAGGATAAGCTAACTGAGCTTCCTGAATTATCACCTGAGGCTTCACCATCTATATCGCTGCCTATTTGAGTCCATACACCAAATTGGTTTTCATAAATACGAACATGACCTGAACTATTACCATTACCGTTATTGAATGGAGAGCCTATAGCAACAATAGAGCCATCTGAAGATAAACTTACTGAAAAACCCGATTGATCAAATTCTGCTTCACCATTTATGTTATTTCCAACTTGTATCCAACTTCCACTTTGATTTTCATAAATACGTACATGACCTGAATCATCTCCATTTCCGTCATTTCCAGGAGATCCAATAGCTAAAAATGAGCCATCAGAAGAAAGAGCAACTGAATTTCCTGATATATCGTTAGCAGCTTCGCCATTAATACTGTTTCCAATTTGAATCCAGTTTCCACTTTGATTTTCGAAGACACGTACATGACCCGAATTGCTACCGTTATTAGCGTTAAATATAGAACTAACGGCTAAAATTGAACCATCCGAAGACAAACTTAAGGACCAACCTGCATTATCACCAGCTACTTCACCGTTAATATCTTGTCCTATTTGTACCCAATTACTTGCTTGATTCTCATATACTTTTACTTGACCAGCTCTGAATCCGTTTGTAGAATCATGTGGAGCACTTACCGCTATGATAGAACCGTCTGATGATAAGCTTACTGACGAACCAAAAAGGTCAACTGTGTTAGTACCTTGAATGTCCTGACCTATTTGTGTCCATACACCGGATAGGTTTTGATATATCCTTACATAACCGACTCCAGTTGAGTTAAAATCATTCTGAGTAGCACCTGCAGCTACTATATTCCCATCTGAAGATAAGCCTATTGAGCGCCCAAAAAAATCACCTGAAAAATCACCATCAATATCTTGACCTATCTGAGTCCATATACCAGACAAATCCTCATATATTCTTATATGACCTGAATTATTACCATTTTCAAAATTAGACATTGCTCCAATAGCAATTGTGCTACCATCTGAAGATAATTTAATTGAATTACCAGATGTGTTTGACGCAGCCTCGCCATCAATATCCTGGCCTATTTGAACTTGGCCAAAGCTTATAGATGGAATCAACACAATTAATATGTAAAGTTTTTTCACGATTGTATTGTAGTTACTGAATGATTAATTTCTTAGAGTCTTTACCATTAGTGGTTAACACTTCAACTGTATAAAGCCCTGATGTGAATTTAGAAATATCAACTGTCACTTCTTTTGCGCTTAACACCAACTGACCAAGGGGGTTATAAATATTGATACTTTGTAAATCTGAAGGATTATCAAGTTGAATAGTGAATTGATCTTTAGTTGGGTTGGGATAAACATCAAATTCTAAATTCGCTCTATCTGCTGTTGTCAGGACATTTGAAAGATTGAATACCCTTACATGACCAGCAAATAGACCACTTCCTTGATTTACATTTGCACCTATAGCCACTATACTGCCATCAGAAGATAAACTCACAGCACTTCCTGATAAATCTCCAGCTGCCTCACCGTCAATATCTTGTCCTATTTGGGTCCAAACACCAGATTGATTTTCATAAATACGAACATGGCCTGAATCCATTCCATTTCCATTATTAAATGGTGCTGCTATTGCTACAATATTACCATCTGATGATAAGCTAACAGAGTAACCTGATAAATCAATCTCACCTTCACCATCGATATCTTGACCTATTTGAGTCCAAACACCAGATACGTTTTCATAAACTCTTACATGACCAGAGTTATCGCCATTTCCATCATTTTGTGGTCCACCAATCGCAACAATATTACCATTAGATGATAAACTCAATGAGCGGCCAAAAAAATCACCCTCAGCTTCACCATCGATATCCTGACCTATTTGAGTCCAAACACCAGATAGGTTTTCATAAACTCTTACATGACCTGAGCTATCGCCATTTCCACTATTAAAAATAGCACCCGTAGCTAGAACAGAACCGTTACTTGATAAGCTAACTGAATAACCTAGCCAGTCAAAAGCAGCCTCACCATCAATATCTTGACCTATTTGGGTCCAAACACCAGATAGGTTTTCGTAAACTCTTACATGACCAGAACGCTCCCCATTTCCATCGTTTCTAGTGGCTCCTACAGCAAGAATTGAACCATCTGATGACAATGATAGTGACCAACCTGATTGATCACCTTCCGCTTCACCATCGATATCCTGACCTATTTGGGTCCACACTCCCGACAAGTTTTCGTAAACTCTTACATGACCAGAGCTATCTCCATTTCCATCGTTTAGGCTTGAACCTATTGCTACAATATTACCATCCGCAGATAACTTGACTGACCATCCCGATAGATCATTCTCTGCTTCTCCATCGATATCTTGACCTATCTGAGTCCAAACACCAGAAATATTCTCAAAGACCCGAACATGACCTGAAGCACTTGCACTACCTGAATTATAAGTAGCTCCAATGGCAACTATATTGCCGTCAGATGATAAACTTACAGAAAAACCAAATTCATTATCTGCAGTTTCAGCATCAATATCTTGGCCTATCTGCACCTGGCCAAAACTTAAAAAAGGGATAAGAAAACTTATGAGTAGAAATTTTTTCATATCAACTTACACTTTAACGTTTATTCTATTAACATAGAATGCAAGCTACACTTAAATACCGTATTTTCCTACAAGAATAGATTAAATAATAATTAATTCTTTTTATAGTTTACATAACCATTATTTATGCATATTCAAAACTTATTCAATAATGAACTTAGAGTTTACTTCAGTCTTTGATATCCCAGCCATCATAATTATAAAATGTCATCATAATTTAGTTATCCACAACCTTATAAATTATTATCATTTTTCTTTTTAAATTTTAAAAACTAAATGATGTTTATTATAGGCTGTTAATAATTGGCATAACTTTTTAGAAAATTGTTTTGAAAACTTGAATTTTACAGTTTATTACGGTTTAGTTAACATTAAGTTTACATCTAACTGCTTGATAAATAAGAAAAGTAAAATTATTGTAAACAACTGTTGATAACTGATGTTAATAGAATTGACTCATAATTTTATAAGCAATCCCTGTTAATTTTGTCTATAAGAGCTATGAATAAGTTCCTTGAAAAAAGTGATTAATAAATTTTGAAATCCAATTTTAATTCTGGTTTGCAAAATAATCTGAATAAACCAAATTAAAATTTTCAATACTTGCAAACACTTATTAACATGTCGTCCATAATACTATTAACCAGATTTAATTATTCGTAATTTTGCATTATTAATTAAACACGTTTCAACATGACTATATCTATCGGTAACGATCACGCAGGTCCTGAATATAAAGCAGCTATTGTAAAACATTTAGAAGCTAAAGGGTATACTATTACCAATTATGGTACCGATACTTTAGATAGTGTGGATTACCCAGATTTTGTGCATCCTGTGGCGAGCGATGTTAATGATACTAAAGTCGATTGTGGTATTCTAATTTGCGGTAGTGCCAATGGTGTGGCCATGACGGCCAATAAATATCCGAATGTAAGAGCTGGGGTATGCTGGACCAGTGAGATTACGGAATTGACAAGACAACATAATAATGCTAATATTATTTGTATTCCAGCACGTTTTACGTCTATTCCACAAGCTATAAAAATGGTGGATGTCTTCTTAACTACCGATTTTGAAGGTGGTCGTCATCAAAGGCGCGTCGATAAAATTCCTTTGTCTTGTTAGAAATAACTGTAAAAGATTTTCGGCAATTAACTAAAAGAGAACTCTACGATCTCCTACAACTTCGCAGCGAGGTTTTTGTTGTGGAACAAGATTGTGTCTATCAAGATATAGATGGTAAAGACCAAAAGGCTTTACATGTTCTTGGATATAAGGTTGATAAACTAGTGGCCTACACGCGTGTGTTTAAACCTGGTGATTATTTTGATGAAACGAGTATTGGTAGAGTCGTTGTAAGGGAAAGTGAACGTCAGCATAAGTACGGTTATGATATTATGAATGCCTCAATCAAAGCTATAAAGCAATACTACAATACAGATACTATTCGAATTTCAGCACAAACCTATTTGAAAAAATTCTATGGTAATATTGGATTTAAAGCTGAAGGAGAGGAATACTTAGAAGATGGTATTCCACATGTTAATATGATTAAATCCTAATTTTTAGGTTGGATAATTCGGGTCACTAGGATTTCAACACGTCTATCCAATTCAGGTTCACCACCCAACGGAAATTTTCTTTTTTGGCCAACAAATTTCATACGGTAACGTTTCACACCTTTGTCGGCTAAATAATCGTAAACCGTTTTAGCTCTAGCTAAGGATAAATTACGTTTTTTAGTTTTTCGATCTATCGCATCTCTTGTACCATGGGTGCAACAAACGTGTCCTTCAATCGTAAAGTATATATCGGTGCGTTTTACAAGTATTTTTGCGATGTCATCCAAAACCGTTTTAGATTCTTTGGTGAGGTAACTATAGCCGGTTCGGAATAGGATATTTTCCAGTTGAATTTTATCACCTTCTTTTAGTTCCCCTTTCAATAATTCTTCGGTGCTTTCCTTTGCGGGCGGCTCTATTTTTGCCCTAGGAGGATCATAGGGCTGCACTATAATCTCTACTTTACGATTTAAACCTCTGATTCTATAGAGGTCATTGTCATTGATAACATTGAGAAGAATTTCACCTTTACCATCAACATTGGTAATCACAGATTCGTCAAATTCGTTGTTCGAAAAAACTTCCTTAATGGCATCAGCACGCTGTTGAGACAAAACTAAATTGTAGGAGTCACTTCCTCGGTCATCACAGAAGCCATAAATAGAGATTTTTTCAATATCCATATTTTCTATTTCAGACAAAAATAAAAGCAGTCGACTCTCTTCTGTTTCAGGAATTTCGTATTCATCAGTCAAAAAGTATACCTGATGCTTAATTTCTTTTTGAGCAAAAGCAAGCTGAAAACCTAGGTATATGACAATGAGTAGGGACTTCATTAGTGTTGAATTTTCTTATAACTGGAAAAATTCTATAGTTATAAATATAGATAAATTTATGTTTTATCTCAAAATACTTGCGTATTGTCTAGGATTATTAAGGACGCTAAGGGCTTTTTTAATCTCAGGATTATTTGCTGTATAATAGGTGTATAAACCTTCACTATAAAAATAACGCTTTATAATCTCGTCTGTTAATAACGACTTTAACTGTACTTTATTACCATCAATGGCATTGGATTTATAAGCTTGAATGGCCGCTGATAAGTTATGATACTCTGAATTTACGATACTTTCTAGCTCCTCTTCTTCTGCGACAGCCATGGCATCGTTAAAGGCGGTTTCAGTCTTAGTTTCAAAATTAAATCCTGTTGTTTTTAAATAATTCTTAAATGCTTTAAAATCTGTTTCTGATAGTTGAAACCCTTTTAAATCTTGGACATTATTACTATAGTAATAGTCTGTAGCAAAGTTAAATACCAGGTTTTCATTTAAAATGGCTTTAGTAATTGGGGTTTGCTTAGAGGATTCGACTTCTATATCTGGCTGCACGCCTCCTCCATCAAAAACAGTACGTCCGTTTCTTGTTTTAAATGCATTATAGTTTTCTTTTTTAACACGGGTGGCTTTTCCGTTTTCGTCACGATTCCAATAATCCAAGGCCTGTATACAACGACCAGAAGGTGTGTAATATCGAGAAATAGTAATCTTCATTTGTGTACCATAGGTTAAAGGTTTTGGTCGTTGTACCAAACCTTTTCCGAAACTACGTGCACCTACAACGACAGCTCTGTCCACATCCTGTAAGGCTCCTGAAACGATTTCACTAGCCGAAGCGCTGCGTCCATCAATTAATACGACCAGTGGTATTTCCGTATCAATAGCGTCACGTTTCGTGTAATAAGTCTTGTTGTATTTTTTGACTTTGGATTTTGTGGTTACCACCAACTGATTTTTCGGTACAAAAAGATTAGTCACATTTACGGCTTCATTCAACAAACCGCCTGGATTTCCTCTTAAATCGAGAATAAGTTGTGTAGCCCCTTTATTTTTTAAAGCCCTCAAGGCCCCGAGCGTTTCCGCAGAGGCTTTTTCGTTGAACTTTCTAAGAACGATATAACCTGTTTTTTCATCTACCATAGAATAATGCGGCACTGCTTTAATCTCTAAGGATTCCCTTATGATTTTTACTGAATTGGTTTTACCTTGACGTTTATAGGTAATGTTCACCTCAGTGCCAGCTGCGCCTTGTAGAAGATTGGCTGCATCATCTTTAAAATCGGCTACGATGACATTATCCACTTTTATGATTTCGTCTCCGGCTTTTAAACCGGCTTTATCCGCTGCATAGTTTTTATAAGGCTCTACAATAACCAACTTATCCTTTAAGGTTAATACTTTAGCACCTATGCCCGTATAGTCTCCAGCATTGTTTATTCGAGAGGCCTCGACATCCTGTTCGTTATAAAATTGGGTATAGGGATCCAGATCGTTTAGCATGCTTTTAATGGCAGTATCCATTAAATCACCAGGATTAGTATCATCAACATAATTCATGTTGAGTTCTTTAAACAATGTGGTAAAAATTTCGATCTGTTTAGCAATCTCAAAAAAATCATTTTTAAAAGCGGTTGTACCAAAAAAGATAACGACAGCTAAAGCTGGTATTATTAATTTTTTACGGAGAAGTTTTTTCATTTTTTGACTTTTTATCCAAGAATTTCTTAAACAACAATTTCATCTTGTTGTTAAGTTCCTCAAAAGTTGTTCCATCTTTGCTAAGGTATAAAATCATAAACGCATAAGATGTTGAACTATTGTTAAAGTATATAGGCTTATTAAGCCTGTATGCTTCTCTTAGCAATCGTTTGATTCTATTTCTGGAAACCGCTGTTTTATGAAGGCGCTTACTTACCGAAACCCCAGTTTTTATAATAGATCCATCATTGAATTCAGCTTCGAGATAGATAAGTCTTAAAGGGTAGACCGTCACCGCTTTACCGTCATTAAACAATTGCTCAATGTGTTTTTTACTTTTTAGCTTGTCTTTTTTGCTGTATTTAAATGACATCAGCTATTGGATATGTCTTGGTTAATTTAATGTTCTACGTTGTAGTTCACCTTCTAAATCTACAATTTTATGCTCTAGTTCGTTGAGACGATCATAAATATCCATAGGTTCTGGCATTTGTTTAGAAGCATACATAGTAACGGACCACAGCTCCTCAATATCTTGGGCATTTATGGTATACGTAGGATAGTTACCGTCCTTGTTATCACTTTTTAAAATGAGTTTCTGGCGCTCTTCTATGCTGTTGATAACACGTTTTAATACAACTCCTTCAGTTTTACTCACAATAACATAAACACGTCCATCATTTACATCTCTTAGATCTTCAACATATTTACCAAACACGAGGTCGCCATCAAAAAATGTTCGAGCCATTGAATTCCCTTCGACTTCAAAACAACGATAGGTACCATTGGTGAGATGTGGCATATGAAATGACGGAAGCGATTCTATATATTCAGGGTCGCCATAGCCATCTAAATATCCCGCTCTGGCTTGCACAGGAACATAAACGACATTTTCTTCACCAATTTCATTGACTGCAATGACCTGAGGCATTCCAGAATATGTTTGATTGTTTGAAACATCAGATTTTAACATAGTAGAACTTTTCCCAAACAAAAAATCGGGATTAATATCAAAGGTATCTATAATAGCAGTCAAAACATCGTAACCGGGTTTTGTTTTTTTGCGTGTACCATCTTTTTGAGGGCGACCATTGACGATACTATCCACAGTTGTGCCAGTTACTCCAATGCGCTTAGAAAACGAAAAATTGTTAAGATGAAATTGATTGATAATAGCGGTAATTTTTTCGTCGATACCCTCCATATAATAAAACATTTTAAACGAAGACTAGTGCTCGGTTAAGTCAGTTTTGTAAAATTACACATTTGTGATATTTTAGATGAAAGATTTCTAGTGTTTTCTTTTTTACTAGAAAAACCACGACACACTGCGTCGATAGTGACCTTATAGGGTTTAGGTGATAAAAATCATGTTTTAAGCTTGTAATTTAGAGTACCTTACATAGAATAACCAATACTTGGCTTTAATTATGGGACATTTAGATGTAAAACAACTTAAAAGCCCAAAAGACAAGGCATCGTATATTCATTATCTCATAAAGGATCTTGAAGCTTTAGATATGATGCTTAATAAGGATTTAATTGAGAAAGAACCCATAAGAATTGGTGCTGAGCAGGAATTTTGTGTAACAACAGACCAGTACTTTCCCAACAATAATAATCTAGATGTTCTAGAAGCGATTAATGACGACCATTTTACAACTGAGATTGGGAGGTATAACCTAGAGATTAATTCTGATCCATTACTATTAAAAGGCGATTGCTTTTCGGTGCTGCAACAACAACTTATGGCACTACTGGAAAAAGCAGTGCACGGGGCTAAAATCCACAATTCTAAAGTGGTATTGACAGGAATTTTGCCGACGCTGAGATTAAAGCATATTGCCGAAAACTATATGACGGATATGCCTAGGTATCACGTCCTTAATAATGCTCTAAAGGCATCAAGACGTGAGTGCTTCAGTATTCATATTAAAGGGGTTGATGAGCTAAATCTAATACACGACAATGTGATGTTAGAAGCCTGCAATACCAGCTTTCAAACCCATTTACAGATTCACCCAGATGAGTTTGTAGAAAAGTATAACTGGGCACAGGCTATTGCAGGTCCGGTGTTAAGCAGCTGTGCCAATTCCCCAGTTTTGTTCGGAAGAGAACTATGGGCGGAAACTAGGATTGCGTTATTCACTCAGAGCATTGATACGAGAGCAAATTCATTTATTCATAAAGAAAAGCAATCGCGTGTAAGTTTTGGTGCAGATTGGGAAAAGGGGACGGTTACCGATATTTTTAGGGATCATATTTCTAGATTTAGAAGCTTGTTGTCTTCAGATGAGCACGATGATAGCCTAGAAAAACTGGAGCGTGGTGAAATTCCAAAGCTCAGAGCACTACAGTTACATAATGGTACAGTTTATAAGTGGAATCGCGTATGTTATGGTGTTGGTGGGGGAAAACCACACTTACGAATAGAGTGCCGTTATATACCATCAGGGCCAACCTTAACAGATGAAATTGCTAATATGGTATTTTGGGTTGGTTTAATGTTAGGCCAACCAGAGCATTACAAGGAGATTCACAAGAAAATGGACTTTAAAGATATTAAAAACAACTTCTTTAAAGCAGCGCGGAATGGGATGGAAACTCAGTTTAAATGGAAGGGTGAATTGGTATCGGCAAGAAACATCATCTTAAATGAATGTATTCCAATTGCAAAGAAAGGTTTGGAAAAAGCAAATATTAATGCTGAGGATATTGTTAAATACCTTTCAATTATTGAGCGACGTGCCAAATCAAAAAATGGGTCACAGTGGATGGTGGATAATTACAGAAATCTTCAAAAAAACAAGACCAATTTCGAATCGCTACAGAACATAACCGCTTATATGTATAAGCATCAATTTGGCGACAAAACTGTAGATCAATGGGAGCTCTTCGATCCTAATGATAATTTAAGGATAGATGTTAGTCGAATCGTAAAACATAATATGAATACCAAGATACTCTTGGTGGATCAAAATGACAGCTTAGAATTGGTAAGCCATATCATGAAATGGAAAAACATTCATCATTTACCTGTAATAAATAAGAAAAAAGAACTAACCGGCCTATTAACCTGGACGGATTTGATTAAGCTTGGCGACAGAGAATTACATTTACGTGTTAAGGATGTCATGACAAAGGATTTGATTACAATTTCTCAAGAAGCCCCATTAGAGGAGGCTAAGCGCTTAATGGATTCAAATGGAATAAATTGCCTTCCTGTGGTCAGAAACAAAGAATTACTGGGTATTTTAACCTCAAGTGATCTATAAGCTATGCAAGTACATCTAAGTCATCACATAACATCTATAGATAGGCCGAACCGAGTTTTTCATCATATTAGAGGCAAGACACCAGGAGCGACAATTGTATTCTTTGCAGGCATACACGGCAATGAATTTGCAGGTGTTAATGCGTTAAATTCTGTATTATCAGTATTGAATGAAGATGAAGTTTCAGGTGAAATTATAGGTGTTTATGGCAATATAAAAGCGCTTAAAGCCAACAAACGTTTTATTGCCCAAGACTTAAATCGCGTTTGGACCTCAAAACATTTAGAGGACTTAAAACATCAAGAAAACCCTAAAAATGAATTGCTGGAACAAAGGGATCTATTCAAGTTTATTGATGGCTTATTGGCTTCTACTGACCAACCGATTTATTTCATTGACCTCCATACCACATCGAGTAAAACATTGCCATTTATTACGATTAACGATGCTATGATTAATCGAAAATTCTCAACATGTTTTGGTATTCCGGTGGTTTTAGGCATTGAGGAGTATCTTGATGGCCCACTTTTAAGTTATCTAAATACCTTAGGCTACGTGTCATTAGGTTTTGAATCTGGTCAGCATGAAGACCCCGCAGCCATAAAAAACTGTGAGGCCTTTATTTTCTTGGCTCTTGGGCATGCAGGACTACTAAAACAGCCAGATCAAAAAAAAGTGAAATGGTATCAAAACGTGTTAAAATTGGCTACCAAAGACATCAGCACCACCTTCGAAGTTATTTATAAGTATGATATAAAACCCAACGAAGACTTTAAGATGTTAAATGGTTTTGTAAGCTTTCAGTATATAAAAAAAGGAACACATTTGGCAAATTCCGACGATCAACCCATACACGCTCAGTATACAGCGAAGTTGTTTATGCCCTTATATCAAAAAACAGGAAGTGACGGTTTTTTTATTATTAGACATATACCGAGGTTCTTTCTAAAACTTTCGGAATTTCTGAGAAACATAAAAGCAGACGAATTACTTACCTTTTTACCTGGAATTACGTGGTATAATAAAGCAGAAGGGATTCTTAAAGCCAATCTAACGGTAGCACGCTTTTTAACTAAGTCGATATTTCACTTATTTGGATATAGAAACAAACAACTCGACCAAACCCATTTACTACTGTATAACAGAGAGCGTGTTTCTAGAAAAACCATGTATAAGAATGAGAAGTGGTATTAAAAAAGCCACAGTAGTTAAACTGTGGCCTTTTTGCTTTTATTCTTTTGTAAAAGTATTATTATCGCGATTGACATCGGCCATCATCTGAGATGGATCTATTTCAACAGACTTTACAGTTTTATTGGCGCTAAACGTATAAGAAGGCATGGCCCAAGCCCAATCATCAATTATAGTTGCTGAAGTTGGTTTTTCGCCACGCATCATCTGTAGCGGAATATAAAAGTCTTCCTTTGAGCCGTCCGTATAAGTCACCGAAAGGTCTATAGGCATTGGCATCAAACCTATACGTTCAAGTGTAACCGTATCACCTTCAACGGATTTCACACCATAGTCTATAGTATTGGTCGTTTGGGCAAAATCGATTAAGTACCAATCGAGCTCAAGGTCGGTAATGCGTTCGGCGGTTCTTATAATATCCATAGGTTTGGGATGCTTAAACGCAAAATCCTTAAAGAATCTTTTTATGGTTTTCTTCAAATTGTCTTCACCAATTACATAACCTAATTGCGTCATAAATACTGCTCCTTTACTATACGCCGCGGCTCCATAAACTTGATTGTATTTATAGCGGTCAGCATGGGTGGTTAAAGGTTGTTCGTAACCAGAATTAGCAACACCAATATAACTCATGTAAGATCGCGACTGCGGGTTTTTTAGCTTGTTTTCTCTTAGCTCATTTTCAGCCAAACTCGATATATATACCGTGAAACCTTCGTCCATCCATTCGTGTTTAGCTTCATTGGTGGCCAATAAAAATTGAAACCAGGTATGAGCCATCTCATGAGCTGTAACCCCCAACAAACTTCCATAATTGCGCTGACCAGTAACCAATGTACACATAGCGTATTCCATACCTCCGTCACCACCTTGAATCACTGAATATTGGTCATAGGGATATTGACCAATGTTTTCGCTGAAGTAGGTCATTAGTTTAGCGGTATCTGCTTGTAATTTTTTCCAATTCTCGAGATATTGAGGTTCTAGGGTCTTTTTATAATAAAAATGTAAATCAGGACCATTGGGCATTTCTAAGGTATCGTGAATAAAATCAGGATCTGCAGCCCATGTAAAGTCATGTACTTTAGGTGCTTTAAAGTGAAGTGTCTTTTTTCCTGATCTTACTTTAGGTGCTCCTTGCAGGTAACCGGTACCACCAACAACATAATTTTCGTCAATAGTCAATTTAATATCAAAATTTCCCCAAACGCCATAAAATTCGCGCCCTATATAGGGGTCGGCATGCCAGCCCTCATCATCATATTCTGCTAATTTAGGATACCATTGAGTCATAGATAGTGCCACACCTTCTTTATTGTTTCTACCAGAACGACGAATTTGAACAGGTACTTGAGCATCAAAATCCATATTAAAAGTCACCTTTTCACCAGGCTGAATCGGTTGATTCAATTGTACTTCTAAGACCGTACCTACAGTTTCGTGAGCAACCGCTTTTCCATTTTGTTTTAAGGAATTAACCTTAATATATCCAATTTCATGGGGCAGAAGTTTACTAATGCGATCACCGACTCTAGGATCTGGATCTTGGATAGTGCGCGAACGCACATCCATTTCACTTCCAGGTTGAAAGGCATTAAAATATAAATGGTAATACACCCTATTTAATACGTCTGGAGAATTATTGGTGTAGACTAATTTTTGCTTGCCTTTATATTGAAACGTGTTGACATCCATGTTAATTTCCATGGTGTAATCCGCATGTTGTTGCCAATATCCTTTAGCTGAAACAACGTTGGATTGAACACTATTCTCAGGAGAGGTTTCTTTTGCAGCACAAGACAATACAAAGACCAGACTAAATAAACTTAATAGAATATGTTTCATATTACCTAATTTTTGAGGCCATAATTAGTGCATTGAAAGCATTAGCGATTCTACCAGATTTTGACAAATCCGCGAAGGGCTTTACATCAGATGCGTCTCCAGCCACGACCACTTTAGTGGTTAATGGTAAACCAGAATCCAAAATGACTTGTTTTACTTGAGCTGCACTAAGCTTAGGATATTGTGAACGCACTAAAGCAGCGATACCGGCAACACCTGGTGCAGCCATAGACGTTCCATTTTTAAAGTCGTATTCATTTTCTGGAGTTGTAGAATATACAGCCGAACCCGGGGCAAAAATATCGACATTTTTTTGTCCATAATTAGAAAACCCTGAGACCATTTTAGAACCGTATTTTTGAGTTAAAGAACCTACTCTAATATAAGTGTCTGATATCTCGACAAAATTCACATTATCATCTGGGAAGTTGGGCTCAACATCGACATTGTTACTATCATTTCCTGCGGCATGTACAAACACAACATCATTATCTGAGGCATATTTTATAGCATCCCTAACCCATGCTGAATGGGGTGAAAATGATTTTCCGAAACTGCCGTTAATTACTTTTGCCCCATTATCAACTGCATAGCGAATGGCTAAAGCAACGTCCTTGTCATATTCATCGCCATTGGGTATAACACGCAATGCCATAATCTCCACATTATTGGCAACTCCGTTTGCGCCTTTACCATTGTTGCGTTCAGCAGCGATAATACCCGCGACATGGGTGCCATGGGCTTCAGACTTTTTTACGTGCTTCACATTGCCATTTCCATAGCCCGTATCAGATAAATCATTGATATCATCCGATGTTTTTCTACCCGAGAAATCGATATTGAGATGATAATTAAGACGCTCATTAACCTGTTCTTGAATATTCTTAATCTCTTTTACAGCCTCAGCCATAGATAAGTCATTAGCACCGACATTATTTGCGATTTGAATCGCTTGTTTTACATTTTGATCATCAGATTCTATCTTATTGACCTCGGCCATCGTGTAATCGTCTTTGCCCAATGTCGTCTTTAAGGTTTCATGAGCATTGTTAATCACTTGTGCTATTTGGTCGTATTGGGTTTTTCTGTCTGAATACTTATTATATTCTTCCTCATGCAATTTTTGGGCTTCGGCATACCTTGGGTTGGAGGTTTCCTTATTGGCCAGCATACGCACGTATTCTAATTGTTCGTCATGAGTATCGCCTAAAAAATTCCAGCCATGAATGTCATCTACATAACCGTTTTTATCATCATCTTTTCCGTTATTAGGCACTTCTTTCTTATTCGTCCAGATAACATCGTCCAAGTCTTCGTGGTCAATGTCGATCCCAGAATCGATAACCGCTACAATGACCTTCTTACCTTTCTTCCCCTTAATAATTTCTTCGTAGGCTCTATCGACTGCCATACCGGGAACGGTATCTCGCTCTAAATCCAAGTGTCCCCAATTTTTCTTCTCAGCTTCTGTTAAATCAGTAACTTTTAAAGGCGAGGTGTCAATATTTTCAATAGGTGTAGATATAATGTTAGCCGTGCCACAACCCAGTAATAGCAGGGTAGAAAACAAGTATAACAAATGTTTATTGTTAAATTTCATATGGTAAGTGTTTAATGTTTAACTAAATATTTCGTTACAAGTATAAGTGTCGTTGAGCCTAACGCCCTTTTCGGTATGTTTTACCGTAATGATCTCATTATGGGCATCGTGTTCTAAGAAGAGATAAAAATTATGGTCTGCGGCCATATTTAAAAACACCTCTTTTTCATCCAATGTTAACAAAGGTCTTGTATCGTACCCCATAACAAATGGTAATGGCAAATGACCAACAGTAGGTAACAAGTCGGCCATAAAGCAAATGGTTTTTCCTTTATAATTAATCATTGGTATCATTTGTTTATCCGTATGTCCATCGGCAAAAAAAATATCAAACCCTAACTCAGAATTTTTTAAAATTCTATGCTCAGGAAGAGACACAAACTTCAGTTGGCCACTATCTTCCATAGGTAAAATGTTTTCTTTCAAAAATGATGCCTTTTCTCTTCTGTTCGGTTTTGTTGCCCATTCCCAATGGTCAGCATTGCTCCAAAAATGGGCATTCTTAAAAGCGGGTTCATAACCTGTTCTATCCTTGTTCCATTGAATGCTACCGCCACAGTGATCGAAATGTAGATGGGTCATAAATACATCGGTAACATCATCCCTATGGAAGCCATATTTAGCGAGTGATTTATCAATGGTATCGTTACCCCAAAGAAAGTAATACCCATAGAACTTATCACTTTGTTTGTTGCCCATACCAGTATCGATGAGTATCAAGCGATCTCCATCTTCGATAAGCAAACAGCGTGCAGCAATATCAATCATGTTATTAGCATCGGCCGGATTGGTACGTTGCCATAAAGACTTAGGAACTACACCAAACATAGCGCCACCATCGAGCTTAAAATTTCCTGCGTTTATAGGGAGCAATTGCATAGACGCGCAATTTACCAAATTAGCTTGTAATACCTCCTCCTCCTTATGATTTTATTAGGATTTTTTGGGTTGTAAAAAAAAAGCTATTTTCGAAATGTTTAAAAAACTGAAACATGGTTGAATTAGCAGGTATTATAATTCTTGGAATTTTGGCGCAATGGGTCGCATGGAAATTTAAGATTCCAGCTATTTTGCCTTTAATTCTAATCGGTTTGCTTGTTGGTCCTATCGCTGCCGAATTTATAACTGACGACGGCTCAAAGTGGATAGAGCCCATTTGGAACGGCAAAAAAGGTTTATTTCCTGGTGAAGGCCTGTTTTACTTTGTGTCCCTAGCCATTAGTATTATTCTTTTTGAAGGCGGATTAACCTTAAAGCGAAGCGAAATCAGGAATGTAGGTCCAGTAATCACCAAATTAATAACGCTTGGTGCAGCAGTTACTTTTTTTGGAGCGGCCGTTTTAGCCCGCTATCTATTTGGTCTCACTTGGGACTTATGTTTTTTATTTTCCGGATTAATAATCGTTACAGGGCCCACAGTTATAACACCAATTTTAAGAAACATCCCTTTAAAACGCGACGTATCAGCGGTTTTAAAGTGGGAAGGTATTTTAATTGATCCCATAGGAGCTTTAGTAGCGGTTTTGGTGTTTGAGTTTATATCTGTTGGAGGAGAAGTAGGCTTTACAAAAACAGCACTTATTCAATTTGGTAAGATTGTTCTTTCTGGAACTGCTTTCGGATTTACTTTTGCCCACGCTTTAGTTTTTGCTATCAATAAAAAGTTTATTCCGCATTATTTATTAAATGTGGTCTCGTTATCTGTGGTGCTTTTAGTTTTTATAGAATCTGAAATTTTTGCCCACGAGTCGGGTTTATTGGCTGTTGTGGTCATGGGTATGGTTATTGGTAATAGTAAGCTAGATAATATCAAAGAACTACTCTATTTTAAAGAGTCATTAAGTGTTCTACTTATTTCTATACTCTTTATACTGTTAGCGGCCAATATAAATTATCAGGATTTAAGGCTACTTTATGGTTGGGAAACCTTATGGTTGTTTTTAGCAGTTGTATTGGTCATTAGACCTTTGGCTGTATTTTTTAGCGCACAAGGCTCAAAACTAAAGATGAACGAAAAAATGTTTATCAGTTGGGTGGGACCGCGAGGGATTGTGGCCGCCGGTATTGCATCGCTTTTTGGAAGCAAGCTTAGGGCCGAAGATGTGGCTGGTGCAGAATTTATAACGCCCTTGGTATTTATGATTGTTTTAGGAACGGTTTTGTTGAATGCCACAACAGCACGGATATTTGCGAAAATCTCGGGTGTGTTCTTAACTAAATCTGAAGGGATTTTAATTATTGGAGCCTCTAAAGTATCGCGTTTGGTCGCCCAATATTTAATTGATAATGGACGGCATGTGGTTTTGGTAGATAGTAATCAAAATAATGTCAATGAAGCTGAGAAAATGGGTATTGAAGCTCATACAGAAAACATCTATTCGGACACTATCAAGGATAATATTGAGTTTAGCGATATAGGTTATTTATTGGCGTTAACCGGAAATGCGGATATTAATCGCTATGCAGTTGAAAAATTTGGAGCACAGTTTGGTGAAAATGGTTCTTTTAGATTAGCGTCTAAAGCCGAATTGGAAAATGGCTCTATTTCTCCTGAGGATGGTGTTTTTACCTTATCGGACGATTTTAATAACCTCATACAGGTTTCGGAAAACTATCCTGACATACGAGAAGTCGCGGTCAAAGATTTGGAATCTTACAATACGACTTTAGAGCATATAAAGTCCGACAAAGATCAAATTCCGTTGTTTCTAAAAACAAGTAAAGATGTCATACATATTATTCCATCTTTAGACGATGATGTAGAAAAAGAAATCGACTCAAAGAGTAGATTGGTTTATCTGGGGAAACAGCTAACAACGTAAAAGCTCAATAAATGTTAGATTATTGAGCCTTAGCCGCTTAATGATTTAGTTGCCGTGCATCATTAGTATTTAACGATTTTTTTAATGACTTGCTTTCCATTAGGATCAGTGATTTCCAATAGGTAAATTCCGTTTTTTAGGTATTGAATATCTAATTCGCTAGAACGTGTTTCAAGAATTTCTCTACCGTTTATATCATAAAGGGTAATTTTTGAAATCTCAGAGCTATTGACAAAAACATAACCGCGTGTTGGATTAGGGTAAACCGCAATCGGATTTAATTCAAATCCACCTGTGGAAAGGGTTTCATTAGTTACGCTAAGCACAAGTTCATTGTTATTTCGGCAGGTCACACTGAAGTCGTAAGTAAACCCGCCAAAATCTGCTGATACCATGGCAGGAAGATTACAAGAATTAATGGTTCCTGTGGTCGTGGCGATAATAAATTCATCATTGATATCAGCATCAAAATTTAAGGTAACCTGAAGGGCGCCATTGAAATCTGCGTTCCCTGTTATTGCTAAGAGATCATATTGCGTGCCTTGAGCTAATCCGTCGAGTTCTATGTCCAAAACAGCGTTGGCTGTAGACTCGTAGTCACCATCAACATTCAAAGTTCCTGGTGACGCACCAGGCGCAAAAGTACCATCATTGGTATAATTAGAGGTAAGGGGAAGTTCTACTTCGCCAACACCCTTTATGACGCCATTTATAAGGTTAAAAAACGGAAAGGAATTATTTCCAATATCTAATATACCCGATTGTACGTCAATAGTTCCTGAATTGTTTAGTTCAATTAGTATTCGTGCCGTACCAGTTGTGGTTGTTCGCCGGATCAATCCTGAGTTATTTAAAACATTAGAAGTACCAGCAGAGCGGGTAATATTTCCTTCATTGAATTGCATATCGATAATACCCGAAGCTTGATTGTTTATAATACCCTGATTGATTAACACGTCACCGCCGCTTGTAATGTTAATTATTCCGGCATTGTTAAATGTCGTATCGCCTTGAATAATTTTAGCTCCTGTCGTGGTTAAATTAATGGTGCTTTGGTTGGTTAAAACACCACCGCCATCTAGACTTCCTACCATCCAGTTAATAGTACCAGACCCTGAAAAATTGAGCGTAGTGGAAACAGGAACATCGAGGATATCATTCCAGTTGAGCTCGCCGTCTACCGTTCCACTTAAAACCCCGAATAAGGTCATATCAGTATCCCAGTCCATGACAGCTCCTGCAAATACATTATAAATGCCGTCTGTTAAGCTTTTGTCATTTGTAATGAGCGTTAGTGTGCCACTTTCTACCTGGATAGTACCATTGTTATTGTTGAACGTGCAACTGATTTGAGCGTCTCCGGTAGAACTTGTGCGCTGTATAAACCCTGAGTTATTTAGCGTACCCACACCAACGGATTGCATAATGTTACCACCATTGGTTTGCATATCGATAATACCCGAAGCACTGTTGTTTAAAACACTATCGCTTTGAATGGATAGATCTCCAGAACCTATAATATTTAAGGTTCCATTATTGTTTAGGGTTGTATTATCTTGAATAGGTTTATTTGGAGTCCCCGTTAAATTAATGGTGCTTTCATTGGTTAATATTCCACCACCTTCCAAATTGCCGCTGGTCCAATTAAAGTTGCCTCCTCCAGTAAAATTAAAAGTGGCTGATACAGGAACCTCAATAGTGCTACTCCAATTTAAATCACCTTCAACAGTCCCCATCAAAAACCCTGAAACGGTAATAGCGGTGTCCCAATCTAAAACCGTACCTGCAGAAACAACATAAGAACCTCCTGTAAAGTTTTTATCACCAAAACCTGTAATGCCCAAGGTACCGCTATCGACTTGTATAATACCACCATTATTATTGAATTCGATGGTCTCTATTCGCGCTTCCCCAGAGGACGTACTTCTTCTAATAAGACCCTCATTATTTAAGATAGAAAGTCCAGCAAGGTTATCAATATCACCATCATCTGCGCCCATATCAATAATTCCGTCAAACTCGTTATTGAGAACCGTATTATCTTGAAGGAATAAATCGCCAGAGCCTGAGATATTAATGGTGCCGTTGTTGTTTACAATAGATGAGCTAACAAAGGATTTGTCCCCACCTGATGTTAAGTTCATAGTGCCTTGGTTGACCAAAAGCGGGCAATCAATGGACCCACTGGCCCAATTAACCGTTGTTCCCGTCTCAAAAAATGAAGGTTGATTGCTAAAGAAGCTGCCACCGTCTATGTTAAGAATAGCACTACCCTTAAGCTCTAAGGATTGACAGGAGGCCACACCCATAATTGTCACAGTAAAACCGGCTGGGATTTCAACATTATCCATTGCCGTTGGAATTGTAGTGGAACTCCAATTGTTAGCAGTGTTCCAGTTGATGTCTCCACCACCACCGGTCCAGATAATCTGAGAAGAGGAAACTAACGAGGCAAATAAAAAGACGAGCAAGGGTAATTTTGTTGTCATAACTATAGTATTAGAAATTGAAATGTTTTTAATAAGTCCTTGCCTAGTTTACTAAGCAAGGACTATCCACATATTATGGCTAAGAGTAGCTAACCATATTCTATTTCTTAAGGAAACCTAAATGGATAAATAACGGTGTTAGAAATCATAATATGTGGATTTTGATTTCAGATAAAATTATTTCGAAAACCAATAGGCACCTGTAAAATGTGACGAATGGTAAAAAAAATAAAGTGGATGGTAAGCCTTACTATTTAAGGCTGCCTTTAAAGCTTCGAGATAACGGAGTTTCAACATCCGGTTTTATAAAAACCGAAGCACTATTAGCCGAAATAATGTAGTTTTTGTTAACGATATAAGAGCGATGTGTTCTAATAAAATTTGGTGGTAATTGCGCTTCTAAAAGTTTCAGTTTATTGCGATCAATAAGTGTTTTATCTAGCGTATAAAATTCCAGATAATTGCCTGCGGCTTTGATATACTTTAAATCTTTAAGGTAGACTTTGGTTTTGTTATTTAATAGGATAAATTCTTGTTCGACTTTTTTAGCAATAACCGCTTTTTCTTGTTCCACTTGAGAAATTCGCTTGCGATATGTTTTTAATCGCTTAAATAGCCAAACAAGTCCTAAAAAAGATAATATATAGAGTAAGTAAGCTGTTTTAGTTCTCCAGTATGGGGGTCTAATCGTAATTTCTAAAAAATCGCCCTCTGTATTCCATATACCATCGCTATTGGCGGCATTCACCTTAAATGTATAATTGCCAACAGGCAGCTTTACGTATCGAGCCGTGTTGGGCTTATTGGCTGTAACCCAATTTGGGTCGCGACCTTCCATGATATACCTATAGCTATTCTGAGGTGGATTGGTATAATTAAGTCCCACATAGTCAAGCTCAATCGTGTTGTGTTGCCATGGTAATGTGATGTCGCCGTTAAAATCTGGAATAGAAAATGTAGAATCCGAAGTCGCTATGCGTAAATCAGTTATATGTACATACGGCCTATTTGGATTATCTTTTTTAATCAGCTCAGGATTAAATGTCGTGATGCCTTTGGCACCACCCAACCAGATGTTATTCGAAGCGTCTTTAATGACTGATTTTCTATTAAATTCAGCATTCTTTAACCCGTCAATTGTAGTGTAGTATTTTGTTTTTTCGTTGTCTGGATCATAACTTTTAATGCCTTTATCAGAGCCCAACCAAAATGTTCCGGAGGTATCTTCTGTAATACTAAAAACCACTTGATTATCCTCTATAACAGGCTCTATAAACATGTCTTTTATGTCAAGTTTATATAAACCGTCATTAGTACCAATCCAAAGCATATTTTCTGAAACATACAAATCCCAAATAGGTGAGACGAATTCTTGTGTATTGCCTTTTAAATATAGTTTAGAAATGCCCTGTGAGCTTATATCAAACCTAAATAACCCTTGGCTTTCTGTGGCGATAAAAATGGAACCATCCAAAGCAATTATTTTCTGAATACCAGGGTATTTTATTTCGACATCCAATGGAAAAGACGCTAATAATTCGCCTTGTTTTTTATCGACTTTATGAATACCTCTGTGTGATGCAACCCATAGAAAAGGCATATCGGTGTCAAGTAAAGTAAAAGACACCTCTTCATCATTTTCTGTGAGTGGAATAAGGACCTTTTTATAAACTGAGGTTTTCGGGTCCAGGCATAGTAACCCATTATTGGTGGCCATCCAAAGCGGAAAACTACTTTCAGAAACTGTTTCCATGTCCCAAATAAACAGGCCTTGTTGCGGAAATGCTTTTGGCAAAATAATTTCTTTGAACTCTCTCATGTCATTAGGTCTAAAGTAAAGCCCTTTACCTAAAGCATTAGCATATATGCCATCCTTGTCTGCGTGAAGTCCCATAATAATATCATCCAATTCTTCAACAACGTCATGGTGCTTGAAGACTTTTCGATATGGGTCATAATGAAAGACACCTCCAAGGGTTCCTACCCAAATCCCGCCAGCATTATCTTTATATAAACTTCGAATTTGGTTGATTAATGTGGAATTTCCTAGATAAATTTTGGATAAGGATTTTTTGTCAGAGTCATATTCAAATAAACCATTATTAGTGCCTATCCAAGATTTTTGAGTATCGATCTCTAGTAAATACTTTGGATTGATATGATTAGGTAATTGGGGTAAATACTTCAACCCATGAGAATCCGAATCAGCTTCAAAATTGTAAGGCACCCATAAGGATTTGGATTGGTCGCCATAGTGAACAGCACTGTGATTAAAGGCTTCTTCTCTTTTTGTTAAAACCTTAGATTTGATGTCGTAAGAAAAGATATTGCCCTTATCATCGCTCGCCCATATAATTTGATTTGCCAGGGTTAAGCCTAACATGTTCTTAGAAGTGTAAACGATGTTGGCCTCAGAAGTTTTAGGGTCGAAAACAACAATATGGTTAGAGGCATTCATCCATATATGTCCTGAGCGATCGAGATGCATTGACATGACCTCCCAATTTGCAATAGAAGCACCTTTAAGGTACGTTGGTTTTTCAAAAGATTGTGTTTTTTCATTAAAACGATTAAGTCCATTTTTTGTACCGAACCATAACTGTCCTTGTTCATCTTCTACAATGGATCTAATGACGTTCGAAGAAATCGAAGTGCTATCCTTTGAAGTGTGAAAATAGATCGTCATGGCATACCCATCATACTTGTTTAGCCCATTATTCGTAGCAATCCAAATATAGCCGTCCTTATCCTGATGAATATCGAAAACCACATTATTGGATAAGCCTTGTTCCGTCGTTATAGATTTAAAAAAATAAGAACTCTCGAGGTTTTGAGTACTTACATAAAAAGGAATGAATAATGCAATTGCCGTAATAAAACGTTTGATATCTCTATGTAAGCAATTTTTCACTAAAGAAAATTACAAAAAAGCTCGGTTGTTGACAACCGAGCCTTCTCCACTAAATATGATTAGACCGTATATCTAACCAAATATGTTCTAATTAGTGCTTAACTACTTTTTTTATGGCCGCCTGATTATGGTGTTCTACCCTAAAAAAATAAATGCCATTTTCTAGATGTTCAATTGAAAAATGAGTTTTAGTGGTTTCTAGGACTTCACGGCCATTGATGTCGTAGATTACGACCCTATCTACTGTGGTATTGGTAATAGACACAAAATCTTTGGTTGGATTAGGGTAAAGCTCAATTACCAGTTCATCTTCATCAGAAACAGCTAATGTTTGGTTAGTTACGGTTAAGACCAATTCTTCGTTATTGCGGCACTCGATGTCAAATTCATAGTCGAACCCACCAAAAGAAGCGATTAATGATGTGGGCAAATCGCATTGATCTATGGTATCTCCGGGGCCAGGTGTATTTAACACCACAAATTCATCATTAATGGAGGGCGCAAAGCCAAGAATAATGTCAATAGTTCCATCGAGATTGGCATCGCCGTCGATAGTAAGGAGATCGTAGTTAATACCTTGGTCGGTACCGTTTAGTTCTACCTGCAAAACTGAAGAAGCGCTTGACGTGTACTCATTCACAAGAGACAGTATTCCTGGTGAAGCGCCTGGTGCGAATGTACCATTATTAATAAAATCAGAAGGGTCACTTGTTAATGTTAGAGTTCCTGTACCTTTTATAACACCTGAAGCCTCATTGGTTAATGTACCAGACCCATTAATGGTTAGTATATTTTGAACAACATCAATGGTGCCAGAGTTACTGAGTTGAACGCTAATAATCGTACTTCCCGATGCAGCATTACTCAGCAAGGTACCAGCGTTATTAAACGTATTTGGGGAAACTCCGAAATTACTAAATCCAGAAGTGGAGGCTTGCAAGTCAATAATACCGCCAGGATTATTATTTAATGTTGAATTGGTAGCAATCGAAATGGTACCCCCAACAATTTGTCTTAATTCGCCATTGTTGGTTAATGTAGAACCGTTGCTAATACGCTTTGTTCCACCTGCGGTTTTTATGATTAAGTTTTCATTTGTGAGTGTCCCGCCACCTTCAATATTTCCACTGTTCCATGATATTGAACCATTTCCTGCAAAATTGAATGCTGCGGAACCCAATACCATGATGTCGTCATTCCAAAACAAATTGCCATCTAAGTTTCCGGTTAAATCACCAGTTATGTTTAAAGGAAACGCCCAAGCAAGCACACCGTTGGTATCGACGTTATAGGTTCCAGAATTTAGTGTTATACCATTGTAATTTAAATTCAATGTGCCATTGTCGACGTCAATAGTTCCATCATCATTAGTCATGTTTATTGAAATTACACAAGCATCTGTGCTAAGTGAAGGAGCCATTGTTATGGTACCCTGATTAATCAATACTCTTGTGTTGTCAACAATAGCTTGGGAAGCGATATTACAACCATTATCCAACAAGAACAGTTGTCCTGAAGGGTTATTGTTAATAGTACCATCAGCATCAATTAATAGGTCGCTCCCGTTTAATAAATTAATAATACCATCATTATTTAAAGTTGTACCATCTTCTATCGCCAAATTACCAGTTGTTAAGTTGATTGTACTTATGTTGGTAAGCGTTCCTCCTCCAGTTAAATCGCCGCCTGTATTGCTAATGGCATTACTGCCTGTAAAATTAAATACGGCTGACATAGCTACCGCAAAGTCACCAACCCAATTCAATGCTCCAGTAACCACACCCGTAAATGTACCTATGGCGTCAATGGATCCATTCCAATTCATAGTAGCATTCGCTGCTACATTAAATTCGCCACCCATAAAATTGGTGGCATCGGTGTTAATGTTTAATGTACCAGAGTCAACTTGAAATACCCCGTCAGTATTTATCAATTGACCACCAATTATTACAGCATCCATTGGCATTGGGAGAGAGACCTTTATCGTTCCAAAATTATTTAAGGTATTAGGTGGAAGTCCAGTATTTGTGATTTCAGATCCGGGAGATTGAAAATCAATAATTCCTGTACCAGAATTATTGAGAACACTGTTCGTACCAATAAGAATATTGCCGCCTCCAGAAAGATTGATCTCACCAGGGTTGTTTAGTACTACAGAACCGCTAAGGTCGAAGCTAGGAAATGATAAGTTAATAGTTCCACTGTTTAATAAAATTCCTGGTCCTATGAGATCTCCAGAAGTCCAGTTAACCACAACATTATCTTCGAATTCTGAATCAACAGCGATAGTGAGCGTTTCAGTGACGTTTAGCGTAGAGTTTCCCTGAACTTCAATAGAACGGATATTAGCAGGTGTGTCTAAAGTAACTACAAATCCGGTTGGAATCAGTACATCTTCTGTTGCGGTTGGAACTGTACCCGACCAATTATTTTCATTAGACCATAAATCGTCTTCAGTTCCTGTCCATACATTTTGAGAATACATTGAAATTGTAAGGCACAATGCAATGCCAAAGCATAGTTTTGTTTTCATAGTGGAGAAATTTAAAATTCTCCAATAAAGCTAGTATTTACAAGGGTTGAAGCGAATAGAATGTGACGACTGACTTAAAAAACAACATGTTTAACACGTTATTTTAAGCAAGGTTAGACTTAAAGGTTCTTGAACGTGGAATTTCAATATTTGAATCTAAATAAACTGTGGTGCTATTTTGGGAAACTATGTAGTTCTTATTGACGACATACGACCGGTGGACTCGAACAAAATTTGGAGGCAATTCATTTAATACATCTTTAAGTTTATTTCTGTCGATTATTGTTTTGTCATCAGTAACAAATTCAAGATAATTTCCGTCTGATTTGATAAATTTTAGAAGGTCAAGATAGACTTTCGACTTGTTATTTAAGCTGATATATTCCTGTTCGACTTTCTTAGCGATTTCTGCTTTTTCGCGTTCGACAATGGTTATTCTTTTGCGGTATTTTTTTAACTGAATAACGAGATAAACAATGCCCATAAATGACAGAACATATAAGGCATAAGCTTCGTAAGTCCTCCACCATGGTGGTTTAATTTCTATATGTAGCTCAGCTCCAGTTTCATTCCATACACCATCACTATTAGCCCCTTGAACTTTAAATGTGTAATCGCCCACAGGCAACCTCACATAGCGCGCGTTTTTAGGGGCATTTGTTTCCACCCAATTCGGGTCATATCCAAGCATTTGATAACGAAACTTATTTAAGGGTGGATTGGTATAATTAAGCCCTATATACGAAATCTCAATGGTATTCTTTTCCCAAGGAATTACGATGTCCTTTTGTAATGCACTTATTTTTTCTATGGTATCGGATGTGATTGCGTCGAGTTCACTAATATACAGTAATGGCTTATTGGGATTTTTTTCTTTGATGTCCTGAGGATAAAAAGACGTAATACCATTTATACCACCAAACCACAGTTTTCCATCAGAGGTAGAAACGACAGATTTTCTATTGAACTCTAAATTCTTAAGACGATGTTTTTGATTATAGAACATTGCCGACTGGTCCATCGGATCATAAGACATAATACCCTTGTCCGTTCCTAACCACAATACATGTCCTTGATCTTCGATGATGCTATAAACAATTTGATTATTTACATGTGCAGGTTCAATGAATGTATTTGAAGCATCAAGACGATAAAGCCCTTCGTTAGTGCCTAGCCATAATACATCTTTTGAACTGTATAAGTCCCAAATCGACCGATTAAAATCACTTCCATTTTTTCCTTTTATTGAAACTATAGTATCGATTTTGGGATTATAAGCAACAAGTCCTTCGCCTTCAGATGCAATATAAATAAGTCCATTATGTTCAACTATTTTTTGAATACCTGAATGTTCAAAGTAATTAGCTAAGGAAATGGACTTTACGATAGTGGCATCTAACTTTTTAATTTTATGAATACCCTTATGGGATGCGACCCAGAAATAATCACTGTTTGAGTTTAAAATTGTAAAAGACTCTTTAAATATGTTGTCTACGAGAGGGAGTGGAAGTTTTGTAATGGTATTGTCTTTCTCATTATAGCCTATAATCCCTGCATTTGTAGCCATCCATAACGGGTATTGGCTATCTGGGATTTTACAAATAGACCAAATGAACAATCCTTCACTAGGATAATTAGGAGGCAGAGTTAATTTATGGAATAGCTCAGAGTCTTCAGATTTAACATACAACCCATCACCTAGTGTACTCGCATATATGGTATGACCATCTGCTAGTATACCCATTACGACATCATTATTAGTTTCCCTCAATTTAGAATGGTCAAACGATTTTCTATAGGAATCGTAGTGATAAATCCCTCCAAGCGTGCCAACCCAAATGCCACCGGTATTGTCTTGGAAAAAGCATCTTATTTGCTGTGTTAATGTAGATGCGCCCAAGGGAATACGATATAATGTCTTTGTCTTATAATCATACTCAAACAAACCACCATCAGTTCCTATCCACAATTTACTGTCGTTAACTTCTAGAAAAGCACTAGGTAATAGATTATTGGGCAATTCAGGCAGTTGATGATATAAATTTGAATCTAAATCGGCGCTAAAATTATGGGGCAACCATAGTTGGTTCGAATATTTACCAAAGTAAACTTTTTGCCGTACTAATGCGGAATCAAAGACACGCTTTAGCACTTCTTTAGTGTGTGTATCAACAAAGCCTAATTCTCCCGTTATAGAATTAGAATGAATAACAGAATCACTTCCATTGGTAAGGCTTACACTTCTAAAATCAACTTTTTGAATATGCTGTTCTTTTTCCTTTAAATCAACAAAACCTAAAGCGCCCTGAGTGCTAAACCACAGATGATTTTCGGCATCGATTTCTAACTCCATGACTTCAATATTGTCAAATTTCGAATTCATGTCTAATCGGAACCGTTTAAACGGTGCACCAGCATTATTATGTTTTAAAAGTCCTTCCTTAGTTCCGACCCATAAATTACCAGAGTTATCTTGTGCCAATGACCTTACTACGTTAGACGTAAGTGATAAACTATCTGCAGCAATATTGTAATAGGTTTTACACCAATATCCGTTGTACTTATTGAGGCCATTATCCGTTGCAATCCAAATAAAACCTTTATGGTCTTGAACTATATCATAAATAATATTGTTAGAAAGCCCGTCTTCTGTGGTAATGGTTTTGAACAAATACTTTTTTTCAGGTAACTGGGCAGCAACCTCTAAAAGAATAAAAGAGAAAAAAAAGGTGATAGAGGCTAATCTCATCAAAAATATATTGTGATGACAAAAGCTAAAGATACTAAAAGCGTCTTTATTGAATTACAAAAATTTAATAACTAGTCGTTAAGCTTTAAAACAGCCATGAACGCCTGCTGTGGTATTTCGACATTACCAACTTGGCGCATACGTTTTTTACCTTTTTTCTGTTTTTCTAAAAGTTTACGCTTACGGGAAATATCACCACCATAGCATTTAGCGGTAACATCTTTACGAAGGGCTTTAATGGTTTCTCTGGCTATAATCTTTGCCCCAATAGCTGCCTGTACAGGAATGTCAAACTGCTGTCTCGGAATAAGCTCTTTGAGTTTTTCGGTCATTTTTTTACCAATCGTATAGGCATTATCCGCGTGTACAAGTGCGGAAAGCGCATCTACGGTCTGACTGTTCAACAGTATATCAACACGTACCAATTTTGAAGCGCGCATACCTATTGGAGAGTAATCGAAGGAGGCGTAGCCCTTAGATACGGTTTTTAATCGATCATAAAAATCAAAAACAATTTCTGCCAAAGGCATATCAAAGCTCAACTCGACACGTTCAGTTGTTAAATAGGTTTGATTGGTAATTTGCCCTCGCTTTTCTATACATAGACTCATTACTGGACCAACAAAATCCGATTTAGTAATGATGGTGGCTTTAATATAAGGTTCTTCAACACGATTTAGGGTTGAAGGTTCAGGTAAATCCGAAGGATTATTGACGATGACAATATCATCAGGATTTTTATTGGTAAACGCATAATAACTCACGTTTGGTACCGTCGTAATCACTGTCATATCGAACTCGCGCTCCAAACGCTCTTGGATAATCTCTAAATGTAGCATTCCTAAAAAGCCACAGCGGAATCCGAATCCCAAGGCTGCTGAACTTTCAGGTTGAAATACCAAAGACGCATCATTAAGTTGAAGTTTTTCCATCGAGGCACGTAGTTCTTCATAGTCCTCAGTATCCACAGGATAAATCCCAGCAAATACCATAGGTTTTACGTCTTCAAAGCCTTCAATAGCATTGGTGGTCGGTGTTTTAGCATCGGTAATGGTGTCACCAACTTTTACCTCCCGAGCATCTTTAATACCAGTAATTAAGTAACCTACATCACCAGCTTTTATGTCTTGCTTAGGCACTTGCTTTAGTTTTAAAGTACCGACTTCATCGGCAAAATAGGTCTTTCCAGTATTAATGAATTTAATGTTTTGCCCTTTTCTAATAGAGCCGTTAATTACCCTAAAATAGGTTTCAACACCTCTAAAAGGATTATAAACCGAATCGAATATCAGGGCTTGCAAAGGTTCATTAGGGTCACCTTCTGGAGCTGGAATCCGTTCTATAATAGCTGCTAAAACGTTTTCAACACCGAGACCAGTTTTCCCACTGGCAGGAATGACTTCTTCAGGATCACAACCCAATAAATCTACAATATCATCAGTAACCTCTTCAGGGTTGGCACTTGGTAAATCAATTTTATTTAAAACAGGAATAATTTCCAGATCGTTTTCTAATGCTAAGTACAGGTTAGAAATCGTCTGTGCCTGAATGCTCTGAGCGGCATCAACAATTAGAAGTGCACCTTCGCAGGCAGCAATAGACCGCGACACTTCGTACGAAAAGTCCACATGGCCAGGAGTGTCTATAAGATTCAAAATATAGTCTTCTCCTTCATACACATATTCCATCTGGATGGCATGAGATTTTATAGTAATGCCTCTTTCACGTTCCAAATCCATATTGTCTAATAACTGGTCCTGTTTTTCTCTATCCGTAACAGAGCCTGTAAAATCCAATAATCGGTCAGCAAGTGTACTTTTTCCGTGATCGATATGTGCTATTATACAAAAATTGCGAATGTTCTTCATCTATCGTTTTCTAAGCCAAGAATTTGGGTGCAAATATAATTTATTTCTTATGCTTTGTGGCATCAAAAGCCATATTTAAACCTCGATGAACTACAGAAAAACCATAGTATAAATTAAAAAACTATCTTTATATTGCACTACAAACCTAACTAATGATTGGTCTCCAACGGTCTTTTATCAGCGCAGTTCTTTTTGTGCTGACTCTTAACACTTTTGCGCAGAATTTTTCTATTTTGGGAAAAGTCGTCGATGTAGATCGTAATCCCATTGCACTAGCCAATGTGATCATTTACGAAGGAGAAGACAAAGAATTTTTACTCGGAACGGCTACGGATGATGATGGTTATTTTAATCTTGTCAACCTAGAAGAAGGGACTTACTTTATTGAAATTAGTTTTATTGGCTTAGAGAAATTCGAGCAAAAAATAGTGCTTACCGGTAACTTAGACTTAAAAACAATTCAACTTGTTGAAGCATCTGAAAATCTCGATGAAGTTACTATTGTTGCAAAAAAGCCAACCATTACTCGCAAACCAGACCGATTAATTTTCAATGTTGAAAATACGGCTTTAGTCGAAGGAAATACCTTAAGTGTTTTAAAGAGTACCCCTGGGGTCATAGTAAGTGAAGGTAGTATAAATATCAAAAGTGCACCAGCGACCGTATTTATTAATGACCGCAGAGTCCAGTTAACCTCTGAAGAGTTAATACAGCTCTTAGAAAGCGCGCCAGCTAATAGTATTCAATCCGTTGAGGTGATTACCAATCCTCCAGCAAGTTATGACGCCGATAGTGGATCGGTTATCAATATTATAATGAGTAAAAACTTGATAACAGGCTATAGAGGTAGTGTATTAACAAATTATACCCAAGGTGTATTTCCTAGATATAATGTCGGTACAAGTCACTATTTTAAAAACAACAAAATTAATCTCAACCTTAACTATAGCTATACCAGTCAGAAGATTAACAGAGATCAGGACGAAATGGTAAATTTTTTAGATACTACTAATGCTATTGACCAAATATGGCAATCTAATATCAATAGAAACACGTGGTCCGAAACCCACAACCTCAATCTTAATTTTGACTATTATATTGACGATAGAAATACCTTAAGCCTAACGAGTACAGCCCTATATACACCCTATTTTAAATATCAAATAAGGAATAATACCAATATTTTTGACGCTAGCCAAAACTTCTTATCGAGCTTTACGGCTGACAATTTATCTCGGGATGAGAAGTATAATATTGGTTCAGATATCATATTTAGACATGATTTTAAAGATGCGTCTAGTCTGACTTTCAACACCCATTATACGATTTACGACTATGGGCGAGATCAAAATGTATTTCAAGATGAACAATTCGATGAGGATTCCGAATTCAATACCTTGGCCAATCAGGATACACAGATTATTACGGGCAAAATAGATTACAATTTACCAATTGACGAGACGTCAAGCTTTGAAGCTGGAGCAAAATTTTCTAATGTAAACACAGATAGTGATATCACAAGAACGGATATCATTAATGGTCAGGAGGTTCCGAATGCGGATAATACGGATGTCTTCAAATATGACGAAAAGGTATTTGCCGCCTATACCAATTACAGTAAGTCATGGGATAAGTGGGACTTGAATATCGGATTAAGGGCAGAGCAAACCAATATAGAAGGAGAATCGGTGGCATTGAACGAAACCAATACCCAAGATTATCTCAATTGGTTTCCTAATGCAAGTGTTTCATATCAATTGTCTGAAGACGTCAGTCTTAAAGGCAATTATAAGCGAAGTATTGGTAGACCAAGCTACACCGATTTAAACCCCTTTACGTTTTTCTTGAACGAAAATACGGTTGTATTGGGCAATCCTAATTTAATTCCAACGTATTTAGATCATTATGTGATTGGGCTTAACTTTTTAGAACATTTCACCATTGAAGCCTATTACATGAATTATGATGGTAATATTGTGGAACTACCAAGGCAAGATAACCAAACCAATATTGTAGCTTTTACTCCTGTCAATTTAGATAAAAAAGTAGATTACGGTTTTGATTTTGCATTTGAAAACTATATTACTGATCGGTGGTTTTTAGCCGCAGTGACCTCTTTTTATAATATTTCTGAGGAGGCTAATTTTGGCGAGGGGTTTGTGGAATTAGATCAATGGTCCAATTACAGTATTCTTCAAAATAGTTGGACACTGCTTAAGGATCAAAGTCTCAATGTTAACTTAACCTTGACTTGGGTTGGTAAAAACTTACAGCAATTTGAAATAATGGAAGATCGACTCGTCTCTGAACTGAGTATCTCAAAATCTATTTTTAATAAAAAAGGGGTCATATCCTTAGCCGTGGATGATATATTTAATTTCCAGGATTATGAATCGTCTATTGGTTATCTTAATCAATCTAGCAGGAGATTCGACGACATAGACAATAGGATTATAAGAATAGGCTTCAGGTATAACTTTGGAAACACCAAACTCAACACCAATGAGCGAACGACGGATGCTGAAGAGCGCGAAAGATTAAAAGATTTAAATTAATCCTGCCATTCTGCAATAAAAAGATTAGTGTCTCTAGTACCACCGTTGTTGCGATTTGAGGAAAACACAAGATACTTACCATCATTTGAAAATACCGGAAAGGCTTCAAATGTATTACCATGAGTTACGCGCTTGAGATTTTTACCGTCAGTATCGATTATGTATAAGTTAAAAGGGAAACCGATTTCACTTTCAAAATTCGAAGAGAACAGAACCTTTTTTCCGCTTGGATGAAAGAATGGGCTCCAATTAGCATTGCCTAAAAATGTAAGTTGACGCAAATCGGATCCATCAGCATTACAAATAAACAATTCCATATCACTAGGCTCTACCAAGCCTCTAGATAATAGCTCCTTATATTCTTTTATGTCTTTCTCAGTTTTTGGTCGCGATGCCCTAAAGATAATTTGAGTACCATCAGGTGAAAAAAACGCACCGCCGTCATAGCCTAATTCATCTGTAATTTGTTTTACATCGGTGCCATCAATGTTCATGGTATAGAGCTCTAAATCGCCACTTCGGGTCGAGGTAAACACAATTTTATCTCCTTTGGGAGACACCGTAGGTTCAGCATCATATCCAAGCTCATTGGTCAATTGCTTCACGATATTACCCTCTAAATCGGCCACAAAAATGTCATAACTCTCATAGATGGGCCAAATATATTTTCCGTTTTCTTTAGTTGGAACTTCAGGGCATTTTTCATCAGCAAGGTGTGTTGACGCGTAAATGATATGTTTATTGTCTGGCAAAAAATAAGAACAGGTCGTTCTTCCTTTTCCGGTACTTATCATAGGTGGCGCAATACTATCGATAAGCGTTTCAGTGGCGTTCATCAAAAACATTTGATCACAGTTCACGTTCCATTTGGGGTTGTTAGACTGAAATACCAGTTGTTGGTCATCAAAACTCCAATAGGCCTCAGCATTATCTCCACCAAATGTGACTTGGCGAAGTGATTTAAAGTTTTTTTCCTCGGGATATATTAACGAGTTTTCGATTGTTGATGCATCTAATGGACTGTCGGAGATCGTTTCCGTAGACTTAGAAGTTTCATTTTTGCAAGATGAAAACGATATTAATAAAACAAGAATTAAAGCTAATTTCTTCATGTCAAAGGCTTATATAAGTGGCTTTTAATGCCTAATTTTGCGCAAAAATAAGATATACCGATGAAAAAAATAGTGTTTTTGTTTCTTTTGACGGGTCTCTTTTCCTGTAAAAAAGAAGCGGAAGTAATAGAGAACAAAATTAAAGAAGATGTAGTTTTTTTGGCTGATGATAAATTAGAAGGTCGCCAGACAGGGACAGAAGGCGAGGTTAAAGCTTCCAAATATATTGTTAAACGTTTTAAAGAAATAGGATTGCAACCAAAAGGCACTGAGGATTTTCTGCAACCATTTTCATTTAAGCCAAAAACAGACCCGCACAAGGAGGTCGAGTTTACTAAGAATTCAGATAGTACAATTACAGGCCGTAATGTTATTGGGTACATAGATAATAGTGCTAAAACTACGGTTGTTATCGGGGCACATTATGATCATTTGGGTTATGGGGGTGAAGGTTCACTATATAGAGGAAAAGAAAAAGCCGTCCACAACGGGGCCGATGATAACGCCAGCGGCGTAGCGGTGATGCTCAATTTGGCAAGCCGATTAAAAGTTAAAAATGATACCGCAAAAATTAAGGACAATAACAACTATATGTTTTTGGCGTTTTCTGGGGAAGAAATGGGCTTATTAGGCTCTAATTTCTTTTCTAAAAACCCGACAATCAGTGCAGAATCCATAAACTATATGATTAATATGGATATGGTAGGTCGCCTAAAGGCAGATAGTACTTTGGCCGTTTATGGTACGGGAACTTCACCGATTTTTAAGCAAACCATAAAATCAAATAACGACGCATTCAAATTGGTTGAGCACGAAAGTGGCGTAGGCCCAAGTGATCATACGTCATTCTATTTAATCGATGTGCCTGTGCTACAATTTTTCACAGGGCAACACGAAGATTATCACAAACCCGATGACGATGCAGATAAGTTAAATTATGAAGGGATGGATCTTATTTCGGATTATATCTATACGATTATTTCCGATTTAGATGATAATGGTGAATTAGCGTTTAGAAAAACAAAAAATGAAAGCGAAGAAACTCCAAGGTTCAAAGTGGGTTTAGGTGTTGTTCCCGATTATTTATTTGATGGCAAAGGCATGCGTATTGACGGTACTAGGGAAGAGACGCCGGCATTTAACGCTGGCTTGCAAAAAGGAGATATCGTCATTAAATTAGGAGATAGTACAGTTACGGATATGATGAGCTATATGAGAGCATTATCCGTTTTTGATAAAGGTGACGAGGCTCCGATTACAGTGAAACGGGGAGAAGAAACAATAGACACAACCGTAAAATTCTAAACTCAGATTCCAATCAGTAAAAAAGCTATTATTACCAAAATCCATTTGATTATTTCGGTAATCGTAGTCATACCTGCTGCCATAGTTTATGGATTTGATATAGGAGCGTTTTTAGATATCGATCTTAATACTATTGACGAGCAAAACTTTTCTAAAGCTATTATGGGCCTATATTTTGGGTTTTCAATACTATGGATTTTAGGAATTTTAAGGTCAACATACCTCAAACCAGCATTGATTTCTAATACTGTTTTTATGTTGGCTTTAGCTGTTGGGAGACTATTAAGCACCATTATGGATGGCTTACCTTCTGAGGCTTATCTCTTTGGAACCTTTGGAGAGTTGGTTCTTGGGTGTTATGGTTTATGGGTTTTAAACAGTAAATACCTTAAAAAGTCTTAGCTTTGCATCAAATTTTTCAGCTTGGTAAAAATAGACAACATAGAATTAGGTGAGTTTCCTTTACTCTTAGCACCGATGGAAGATGTGAGTGATCCTCCGTTCCGTGCTTTGTGCAAGGAGCAGGGAGCCGATGTCGTTTATACGGAGTTTGTGTCTAGCGAGGGCCTCATTCGCAATGCGGCTAAGAGCGTTATGAAGCTCGATATCTATGAGAAAGAGCGACCTGTTGGCATTCAGATTTTTGGAGCTAATATGGACAGTATGCTTCAAACTATTGATATTGTTGAAAGGTCCAATCCAGACATCATAGACATCAATTTTGGTTGTCCGGTAAAAAAAGTGGTATCTAAAGGTGCAGGTGCAGGGATTTTAAAAGACATCTGTCTCATGGAAAAGCTGACTGCCGAAATGGTAAAGCGCACCAATTTGCCCGTAACGGTGAAGACGCGCCTAGGGTGGGATCACGACTCTATAAAAATTGTTGAAGTGGCAGAACGTTTGCAGGACGTAGGCATCAAATCAATAGCCATTCACGGTAGAACCAGAGCCCAGATGTATAAAGGTAATGCCGATTGGAAACCCATTGCAGCGGTAAAAAATAATCCTAGAATGCATATACCAGTATTTGGAAATGGTGATGTTAATACACCCGAACGTGCTGTGGAAATGCGGGATCGCTATGGATTGGATGGGGCTATGATTGGAAGAGCTTCCATTGGTAACCCATGGTTTTTTAAGCAAGTAAAACACTATTTTGAAACTGGAGAACACCTGCCACCTATCGCCATGCCAGAACGTGTGGAAGCCGCAAGGCGCCATTTACAAATGTCTATCGATTGGAAAGGTGAAAAACTGGGCGTTTTTGAAACCAGAAGACATTACACAAACTATTTTAAGGGGATTCCTAATTTTAAGGAGTACAGAATGAAGATGGTGACTAGTGATGATTCAAGAGACGTCTTTGATACTTTTGATGAGGTTCTAGAAAAATTTGCCGATTACCAATTTGCTTAGGAACGGATTAATTTTTTTGTGATACGCTGTGAGGCTATACGCGAGGCGATGATTCCCAGAGCAAAAATGGTTGCCAAAACTAGAATGATATTAAACACATTTAAGCGCACAGGATAAGCCAGTTCTGGAGTGAGCATGACTAAATCAAAAGACTGCTGCAGAAAAACAATCAGAAGCCCAATAGTCACACCCATTAAACCACTAACCATAGTCATTAAACTACCTTGCCAAAAGAAAATAGATTTAATGGTTTTTGGTTCTGTCCCTAAGTTAAACAAGGTATTTAGGGATTTCTTTTTATCTAAAATCATCATAATGATGGCACCGATGACATTAAACAGCGCAATAATAATTACCAAGGTAAAGATGAGATAAATGGCCAGATTTTCAGTATTCAACATTTTGAATAAGGCATCGTTGAGTTGCTCTCTATTTTTGATAATAAACTGATGGTTAAACGAAGCATTAATAGCCTCTCTCACCTGATTCTCATGTACATCGGGATCCAGTTTTAATTCTAAGGCGCTAATTTGATGCTCTTTATAATTGAGTAATTGTTTGGCCAGAGCAATATCCGAAAACACATATTCGGCATTGAGTTCTTCATTAATGTCAAACAACCCCACATTATTGACGTAGACGGCATTATAGGCTCCCTTTATGGAACTCAATTGTCCCTTACCAGGTTTAGGGACATAGAGTGATAGGGCTTTTCTAAAATCCAGAATGCCGAAGGACAGATTATTCGAAATTCCCCAACCTGAGACCACATCGTTGCTTTCTGGTGAAATCCAATTCCCCTTAGTGATCATAGAATCCATATTGGTGACGTTCAAGAAGTCGGAATCTACGCCTTTTAAGGTGGCCAGAAGGTTCTTGTTTTCGGATTTTATGATGATGCGTTCTTCAATAATTTCAGAATAGAAGACAATACCATCGATGGCGTTTAGCTTGGTTTGATCGTCTTCAGTAAACATAAACGACTTGCCTTGGGATGGCAATAGTTTTAAATCGGGATCTACAAAAGACGAGAATTGAAGACTGTAATCTTTAAGACCAGCAAAAACGGAAAGTACAATATATAAAGCCGCTGAAGCAATAATCACGCCTACAGAAGCGATTAAGGTCATAATATTTATAGCGTTGCTACTGCTTTTAGAAAACAGATAACGTTTAGCTATATATAGAGGAAAGTTCACTTAAGATTTTTTGCGCTTATCCAAAAGATCGGTGTTGTCGAGAGGATTATCTCCACCTTTAAGAGAACGCTCTATACCATCTATATATTCTAGGGAGTCGTCAATAAAGAATTCTAATTGTGGCATACGTCGGAGTTGATGGCGTGTACGTTGCGACAGCTCGTGCCTAATTAATGGTGTATTAGATCTTATGCCTTCTAGTAGACCTTGGGCCTCTTTGTTAGGAAAAATGCTCAAATACACCTTAGCAATGGACAGGTCTACAGTAACATTCACCTTAGATACAGAAATAATGACACCTTTGAGCCCGCCTGAAGATGCCGCATGTTGCAGTACTTCGGCTAAATCTTGTTGTAATAGTCCCGCTATTTTTTTTTGTCTGTTGCTTTCCATTTTGCAAAAGTAGCTGATATTTAAGGATTATGGTATTTTTAGATAACAAAAATCATAGTTTTAGAACTTAAGATTTACGTTATTTGGTCAACGAAATTGAGTATTAACTAAAAAGATATTCCGTTTTTGCGGAGCACTAAAGATGAAAAAAATAGAACATATAGGGATAGCGGTAAAAGATATAGAAAGGTCTAACGATGTATTTAAGGCTTTGTTTGGAGAGGCGCATTACAAAATCGAAGCTGTTGAAAGTGAAGGTGTAAAAACCTCCTTTTTTATGTGTGGACCTAACAAAATCGAATTGCTTCAAGCCACTAATGCCGATAGCCCAATTGCCAAGTTTATAGAAAAAAAGGGTGAGGGGATTCACCATATCGCTTTTGCAGTCGATGACATTGAAGAAGAGATTAAGCGCTTAACAGATAGTGGATTTCAAATGATTCATAAAGTGCCAAAAACGGGTGCGGATAATAAGTTGATCGCATTTTTACACCCAAAGTCTTCAAATGGTGTTCTGGTGGAGCTTTGCCAAGACATTAGGGATTAAAATTCTTGTAGGGTTTTAAAATATATAGTAATATTGCAGACTCTTTAGAAATAAAGTGATTGGTATCGTCCAATAGGTCTCATAGCTCAGTTGGTTAGAGCATCTGACTCATAATCAGAGGGTCCCAGGTTCGAGCCCTGGTGAGACCACGTAGTGGAAAAGTCTTTGCGATAGCAAAGGCTTTTTTTGTTGCGCGGAGCGCGGCAAATTCAGGGAGAGAAGCCTGTATCGAGCGGAGTCGAGATGAGCCCTGGTGAGACCACGTAGTGGAAAAGTCTTTGCGATAGCAAAGGCTTTTTTTGTTGAGCATAGCTAGGCAAATCCAGGGTGAGAAGCGTTGCATTGAGTCCCGATAGCTATCGGGATCGAAATGTTTATGCTGAGCACCGTCGAAGTAAGCCCTGGTGAGACCAGGCAGTGGAAAAGTCTTTGCGATAGCAAAGGTTTTTTTGTTGAGCATAGCGAGGCAAATCTAGGATGAGAAGCCTGTATCGAGCATAGTTGAGATGAGCCCAGGTGAGACCACGTAGTGGAAAAGTCTTTCAAGAGATTGAAAGGCATTTTTATTTTAACTAGCGTGCTTTTTTTGACCTGCCATCGGTTATTAAAGCCCAGTTCAACTCTCATAAAACAATCATGTCTATAGCTTGGGTTTTCAGGAGACAGGTTTTTTATCCTTTTGACAATTTAAGGAACTAGGATGTTGGTATCTAATCCGAACTATTATACAAATTCGCAGTTGATTTATCTATATTGAGTACATTATTGTGACTATCTGACTGTTCCTGCGTTTTGATAACTATAAAATTATCTTTAACACAAATATCTTTGTAATTATCCATAAAGAATTCGTTACCAGTCATTGATCTGTCAACATCTATTTCGAATAAAGTATTGCTATCTTTGAGTAGAATTAACTTTGTTGACATCCAATCTTCACTAAAGTCCACATATAAACTCGCTCGTATAATTTCATCAGAAATTTCTAAATTAACATCCAACAGCCTAAAATTAGGATTGTAGTTTAGTTCTTTTCCTTTGTTATTAGAAGAACTATTCCTGAATGAGATATTACCACTTCCCCAAACATCTCTTAGGTTAACCATTTCCCAGGGCCTCGTATTCGGTATTCCATGCGGCAACCGTAGACTCCCAATCATTTTCACTGTCTGCACCTGAAGGGTCTGCCCAATACACAGGGTTACCATCAAAAGCAAAATAGGTACTCATAGAGTGGTGCGTTACCGGGTCTATACCGGTCCATCAGGCAATGGCAGCGTCATAATGGCGGACATCCATTTCATAAAGATTCAGCGTCAAGGCCCGTTCTTGCTTTATACCTCTGGTATATATGATAAGCACCTATTTGTGACACTACCCAGTAGTACTTAAATACATAAAATTATACAGTAAACAAAAAAGTAACAACCTATCTTTTTCATTTTTAAAGTCAATCAATTTTATATAGCTCATAAATGAATCATAATCTTTAAAGCTACTATGCTCCAATTTTTCAAAATAATTGATTCTATCTACTAAAAATTTAGAGTCAGGATTAGATTGTATTAAATCTAATAGACATTTTTTATTCCGAAAAAGAACACCTGTTAAACCATAATTAGAAAAATTAGGAATTTGTTTGTCTAATTTTTTTAATAATGTTTCTGCCTTAATATTGTCAGAATACAGCTCTTTAAAAAAATTAATATATCCTATTTTTGTAGGCTCAATTAGGTAATTTTCACTAAGAGCCAAGTTTTCCATTTGCTTAAGATATTTGAAAAATTCTGTAGAATCGCCACTTGGCATTTCATCTAATTTAGAAATTAAGCAATCAAAAAAATCATCTTTTAGACCTTGGTTTGCATCTTCATCTTGACTTTGATTTGATTTACATGAAAATAAAAGAGTTATTAAAAAATATACAAATAATGTTCTCATAATTTTATAGTTAAAATTTTCTTTCAAAATACTTTACAAATTTCTTCAAGTCCTCAGAACGTGTAGTAAAAATAGAGTAAGACAATCGTTTAAGACCAGCCTCTAAATTCAAATAAGAATTAACCTTATAATTTGCTTGGTTACCATACGAACCCATTGCTGTTCCTTTGACGTATTTAACATTCAAAGTTGTTTTAACATCATAAGCATAAGAAATATAACGTTTATTTTTGCGTTCAATCCCCATGACTGATGATCCTTGGAGACTATGTACGAATAATTCTGATACTACTCTTACATCACTTCCATCTACATTTATATAACCGTCTAGCCTTACAGGAAGTAAAGGTTTATCTGATATATCAAAATACCTCATCATGATAAAAACATTCTCACCTTTAGATCTTGCGTGATGAGCGGCAAACATGGTTTGATCCAAATTCTTTTGAGTATTGGACCAATCATACAATTTCAATACCTCATTGCCAGTAACTTCACTTACCGTTTCTCCTGAGATAACTGTACCTTCTATAATCTCAGTACTTCCAGTTGTTCCAGTAATAGCTTCGGCATCTTCTTGGCTTAATCCATATTGAAACGCTAAAGTCTCAGCACTGCTAGAAGCTCCTGCAATGTATGATACAGTACCGTCATCATTTACCACTGGCTTCCACGTAGAGTTCTTACTTGATGCTTTGTTATTAGAAGAACTATTCCTGGATGAGATATTACCACTTCCCCAAACGTCTCTAAGGCTAGCTCCATTTTCCCAAGCCTCATATTCTGCATTCCATGCGGCAACCGTAGACTCCCAATCATTTTCACTGTCTGCACCTGAAGGGTCTGCCCAATACACAGGGTTACCATCAAAAGCCAAATAGGTGCTCATAGAGTGGTGAGTCACAGGGTCAATGCCTGTCCATCGCGCAATGGCAGCGTCATAATGGCGGACGTCCATTCCATAAAGATCCATCCCAAGGATTCTTCATGTTCAATACCGTTATACTTAAATTTTCTTGCCATACTATTCGTGTAGGAAGATACGACATTATTTTCGTATTCCTAGGTTATCCCATAGGGATAATAGTGGTTTAACTCAATAATCTCAATATCTAAAAAGGTAATTAGTAAAAAATCAAAAACCACAGATTTTGTCTGTGGTTTAGTGGTTTAACTCTAATTATTGCAAGAATTAAATTCCCAGCTATCACTTACCTTGATTTCGTATAAACTGAGATATAAATCAAAGATAATAGCATTTGTTTATCTTTTTCGCTCCGAAAATCAGTATTATCTATTAACCGTTCAAATGATTTGTAATCATCGAAACCTTTTGATTCTAAATCATCATAAATCTCTAACTTAGAATTTAATTTTGCTATTGTTTGAGCATTTGTTATCTCTAAACCTCGGTGGCAGTTTTTATAATAAACAAACATTGTGCCTAAATTAAATCTAAAATCAGCAGAAACCTGACCATCAATATTCTTGAAGGCTTCACCTGCTAGAGTTTCATTATTATACAATTTTTTTAAGAAACTTAAATAACTATCTTTGGTTAAATCTTGAAGATAATTATTATCTATGAAGGCCTGTTGTAATTCTTTCAAATAGTTAAAAAATTCTTTAGATTTACCTACAGATCTTTCATTGATTTTTGAATCGAGACAATTGTATACTTCAGTTTCTAAATTTCTGTTACTATAGCAAGAAGTCAATAGCAAAGAATAAAGAATAAAGAATCTCGACATTATGTTCTGTTTATTATATTTCAAAATTCTGTTTATCATGTTCTGTTTATTTATTATTTTCTTTCCAAGTAATTCGCCAGAGTTTCTCCATCTTTTCTATTGGTAACTAATGCATGGTACCAATTTTCTTTGTAACCTTTAGTATTTCCTCGTTTTCCATCAAAATAAAGATAAGAAGTAATCCGATAAGAAGCATATTGATTTCCTCTATCCCCTGTATTTACTAGAGTATTACCTCTAGTCGCATAAGCATAGGGCACAGAATAACACCCACCTGTTTTACATCCGAAGAATGAAGCATTTCGTTCTGAAATTATTCTAAACTCACCCCATACCTTTATGGATGAACCATTAATATTTAAAGTACCACTAACTTCTATTGTTGCACTAGATGGTGCATTTTTAGCAATACTAAAATAGTCTGTGATTATAAACTTATGTTCAGGCGAAACATCATAGCGAAATGCAAAAGCAATTTGGTCTAGGTTAGCTTGCTTATTTCTAGAATTCTGCAATTTTAGGACTTCACTTTTCTCATCTAAATCATACGGATTCATATCATAAACATCTTGACCAGAAACACTGGTAACACCAGCCTGAATATTGTGCTCATTACCGTTCAACAATTCCTTAGCTTGCTTGTAAGTTACCCCATATTGATCGACGAATGATTGCACAGTAGCTCCCTCTTGAGCCAAATAAGATACAGAACCATCATCATTTGCTGTCGCTTTCCATGTAGAACCATTATCTGATACTTTGCTATTAGAAGAACTATTCCTGGATGAGATATTACCACTTCCCCAAACGTCTCTTAGGCTAGCCCCATTTTCCCAAGCCTCGTATTCAGCATTCCATGCCGCAACTGTAGATTCCCAATCACTTTCGCTATCTGCACCTGAGGGGTCTGCCCAATATATAGGATTGCCGTCAAAGGCCAAATAGGTACTCATAGAGTGGTGCGTCACAGGGTCAATGCCTGTCCATCGTGCAATGGCAGCATCATAATGGCGAACGTCCATTTCATAAAGATCGAGTCCCAAGGATTCTTCATGTTCAATACCATTATATTTAAATTTTCTTGCCATACTATTCGTGTAGGAAGATACAACATTATTTTCGTATTCCATGGCCATCCCATAAGGATAATAGGAGTTTAATTCTACGATCTCCAAGTCTACCGCATTGGCATTATTTTGGTTTTTATCGAGATAGGTGACACGAATATTGCCCAAATGGTCCGTTAGGTTATAAACATAATCAAAACCGTTGCCCGTATGATCCGGTTGCATATAACCTTCAAGCGTAGTTATAAGCCTTATACCACGGTCTACTTCAGCACCCTGCCAAAACTGACCATCAAACGAATAGCCGCCCGTTTTTTCATAGATATAAGCGCCGACGTAATCTGTGGTTTTGGTGGTCCTGGTGGTTGCCGTGGGGTATTCTACGATGCGTTTGGACAGTTTTATACCCATAGCATCATAGGTATAGCTAATGGTACCATTGGCCGTTCCATTATCTATAGTAACTACCATGGGCAGATTCAAATGGTTATAGGTAATATCCAAGATGCTCTTGTTGCCATCTTTCTTTAGCGACCCATTAATGTCATATAAATAATCCTCGGTATTGTTGGGGTCATTATCGTCCTTAAAGCCCTTGTCCACAGCATTGTCGTGTACCATCAACAAGGTATTGCTATAGGTGTCATAGGTATAGCTGAGATCATCGATGATATCGAAATACACCGTACCGTCCACAGCCTCAACCAATCCTGTTCGCTTTAGTACAGTAATGTTGCCGTTTTTATCATAGGCCACATTATTTAAGCTATAGTCGTTGGTAGCACCGCTATTGAGCAAATGGTAATTCGCCGCAGTCAATCGGTTAAGGGCGTCATACTTATAATCATAAGCCTGAGATTGTGTACTGCCATCCACCACCTTGTTGGTCCAATACATCTCGGCAATGTTACCGTTAAAAAGCGCGGTAGCCCCAACCTGTTCTGTAATGTTATAATTAAGTCTGTAACCAAACAGGTCCGTACCGTTGGTGAGCCCATCGTTAACACTTTTTAGCCATCCCCTAATGTTATAGTTATAGTCTACGGTCTGTAAACCGTTACCTCCCATAGCGCCACCAACATCCTTATTTGCCAATTGCCCATATTCATCGTAGTTATTCTTAACGATCTGCTCTGCCTCACTACCATTAATGGTCTGGGTTTGGGTACGCAGGCGCTGGGCATGGTCGTAACTATAACTGTCCTCGATCACTATAGGTGTATTACTGTCCTTGGTATGCGTACTCTCGGTGGTAATGACCTTACCCACAAAATCATAATCGGTGATCACTACGTCCGAGGTATTCAAATAGGCGTTCTTGCTGGCTATATAGATGGGCATATCGTCGGCATCGTAATAGCTGACTGAGGTAATCCAATCATCCGTACCCAACACACGGATATTGGAGGCCGTGGTCAATAGCTTGGCGTTGGTATCTATGGCCTCGTCATAGACCATATCCCCAGATTGCTTGATCAGCTCTGTCGTATCCAGATGTGTATTGCTGTAATCATCATAATAGGTAATGGTCAACAAGTCCAGATCAGTTGCATCGGGGAAACTGTCATTGGTATAGTGTACCGTACTGCCGTTAATGGTCTGCGCCGACACGGTCTTGGTCTCGTAGAGTAGTGTTTGGCTATTTGCCGTGGTCTGTAGTTCTAAGCGCCCAGAATTGTCCTCGCTGCCCAGTGGGGCATAGCCATACTGTCCGGTATAGGTAGCGCGCCCTAGCACATCGTATTTCGTAAACAACCATTCGTTGTTCAAGCGTTGCCTCGCATCTTGGGTCAACAATGGCCGATCCAATTTGTCGTAAACGATATATTCCCAACCCTTGCCCGGAATCTTCTTTTCGATAAGACGGTTTCGGTAATCGTAATGGTAGATATAGCAGAGCCCCTCGATGACCTCCGTTCTTATGATGGGATCATCCTGATCGGGTGGGTTGGGAAACAGTGTTCCCCCATAGGAGACCCCGCTACCCGTACCGGTGACCACGATGCTATTGTCCTTCAGTTCCAGATCGTAACTATAACCCGGCGCACTAAGTCTTCCCAGATACCTGTCGGTAAAACGGCGCTTGGCATCCAAGCTGACGGCGACGCCCTCCCTAAGACTCAGGCCTGTAGTACTGCTGATGTTAAAGCTCAGTACCATATTGTCGTTTTCATCTACGGTAAGGTTGAGACCGCCACGGCCTCCATAAGAGTTCTCTAGATAGACGTTCAATGGATCCTGTTCGGTATCCTTGGCGTGGGCCAATACCTCGCTTTCGTGTGCTACCGCGAAATCCCTGTTGATATCCACAAAATTGGGCCATAGATAGCTGTACTCATAGGCTAAGGTGGTATTGCTATTAAAGACCTCGTTGATGCCATTAAGCCTGCCGCTACCGCTGATGTATATGGCGTTCTTGGTGATATAGAAGGTATATCTATAGCCCGGTCCCGTAATGCGGCCAAGTTCGGTATCGCTATGGTTACCATAGGCATCTAGAGAGACCAGCTCACCGCTTTTAAGTTCCAGCGCATCCGTGGCCGAGAAATTGATGCTCAGGGTGACCTCTTCGCTGCCCTCTAGGGTGGTAACCGTAAAGCCGCCCTGTCCGCCATAGGCGTTCTCGATATCGGCATTGAGGATATCGGCGTTCTCGTAGTCCTGCAACCTACGACTATACTCCTCGGCAAATTCACTGTCCACGTTCGCTAGGTCTACCCATGAATAATTCGTCAGCGAGGCCACGCGACCAGCGACATCTTGCATAAGAATATCGTCCGAGGCCTCGGGTGGCAACACATAGGTAAGGTTGCCAAAATCGTCATAGACATAGTAAGTGTCGTGCGCTTGGTTGTTATTGAACGCACGCTTCAGCACCACTTGGCCCTGCTTGTTGGTAAACTCCTCTGCGGTATGGTCTCTGCCCGAAGTCCAGTTTTCGTCTTTGGTCACCGTCTTATACAACTCATTGGCCGGATAATGCTCCACATAAACTAGTGTAGTCTTTTCGGTGTTCAAAACATTGCTTTCGGTCGGGTGCTGTACATCAAAATGGATAACATTGTCGTTATTGGGATTTGCTGGGTTGTTAGGATCGTATGTGTTGGTGAGGTACTCGAACATAATGGTATGCCCGTTGCCCACGGCCCAGTCGCTCCCTGGAGCAGCCTGTTCTAGCACCCTGCCCAATGGCGAGGCCTCCTGTACCTTTTCGCTGTAAGGATTCACCGTTCCCGTAAGGTCATCGGCATATTTGGCCATATATTGTGCATTCAAAGCAGAAATATTACCATTGGCATCGGGCAACAGGTTTATGTCAAAGTCCAATGAACTGATTGTTCTTGAATAGGGCAGATATTCCCTTAACTGACGTCCATACTCGTCATAGCCCATGGAGGTGACGATATCCTGCTTCTGTCCACCGGCCTGTTTGATGATGTTTTGTAAACCTCTAGCCAGACCGTCAAAATAAGTTATATTCTCCACCTTGTCATCATCGGTGAGAGGATTACCCGTAATAGCATGATTGATGCCATCGGTGGTCTCCACCAAATAGGTCGTGTTCTTTATATAGTTTTGTGTGCCAGAACTAAGCTTATAATTGTACTCGTTTTCGCTGACCAGATAACCATCCTCATCAACAATATTGACAAGACGGTTAAAGGTGTCATAATTATAGGTGATATCATGGCCCCTGGCATCGGTAGCCGTCTTTAGCCCGACCCCTTCTTCATAGGTGTAAGTGGTCACTATGGCGTTTGGTAAGCCTCTTAGTTCCGCTTCTTGAGCTGGGCTCAACGCTCCAGGTAATAGGATACCACCACTAAATGAAGACAAGGCCGTAATGGCTGTATAGGTGGCGTTTTCTATCTTGGCCACGGGCAGGGTCTGATCATAGCCCCAGATATAGACGATACTTACACCATCAGTCTTTGAGACTTGCAAAATATCACCCGTACTGTTGTACAACTCAAAATGGATTCGGGCTTCTAAAGGATCATTGGCTTTACTCGTCAAAACGGTCTTGGGTTCTAAAATAGTGCCGGTATTAAACCAATCGTATTGGGTCTTGGTGGTACTTAGCAATTCATCCGTAATGCCAAAGCCCGGCAAACCATCGTTGTTCAGATCCTTATAGGTTCTTGTCTCCAGTGGGACGAAACGGTTTTGGTCGATCAGATCTTGCGCGATATCGTTTTCCGCTTGTGTGGGCAACGAGCCTACCAAGTCATGCGGATAGGACATGGTCTCTATCATGGGGAGGCCATCGCTGGTAACTGTGGTGACCTTTACCGGTTGGTAGTGGTTACTGTAGTTATAACCAGTTCTAGCCTCAGTGACCAAGGTCTCATTTTCATTATCGTCATATAGTATTTCACTGGAAAACCATCGGTCTACCGTTCCACCCGTATAATGGTATATCTTATACTGATACGTTGGTGGGTCGACTATATTCGGAGTAAGATCAACGGCATATACATGGATAAAGGGTATCCTAAAATGAGTATCCGTCTTTTCATAATAAATATTTAGACTCGGGTCTGGATAGGTCCCGCAATCTTTTCGTAAGGATTGTGGGGTATAAATAAAATCTGCTGGTAGCAGGTTTTGCGCATAGATATCTTCATTAAAAATAATACCCCCATAACTGTATTGGCTTCGATTTTCCTTGACCTTCTTATAGTCGTTGTTGCCGTCATTTTTGTAGTGTGCTATTTTATAGGGCATGCCCCGTAACCATTCGTTGTCCGTTGGTGGCGTACTTGGAAATGAAAGGTGGTCTCCAGAATCCTTAATATTCGTGAAATTATAGACCGTCTTCCCAATATTGCGCGATGCCTCACCATAATATTCGGTTACCCGGCTATATCCTGTGGTATTGCCCTGGTAGGTTTTAAATATACCGCCTGGTGAGGCAGGCCCTGGCAATAACCCACCATTAGGTCCAAAGATTGGATGCTTTGGCAAAAAGTTGGGAATCCCTAAAACAATACCCGATTCGTTGCCGTTTTCAGTCCTGTAACTATACTCTTTTTTTGAAACGACCGTATCATCACCGTCCAGATATTCGATCATCTTGATACGCTTGCCTGAGGTATAGAATATTTCCGATTCGGCCGTGACCTGCTCTTCCCATGTCAAACTTACCACAAAGGTGTATTGCGCCGGATCGACACCTTGGCCATAAGGTGGCAATTGCCAGTTATTATCGTCTGGATTCACTGTAAGACGGTATCTACTCGGTGATAGAAAAAACTGTTGGGTACCCCCATTTAGGATAAAGGTTTCGGCAACAACGCCATCACCGGTGATGCGCTCCAATAGCATCGAAAATTCGCAACTTGGTGCCCCTGGGTCTGCACATTCGGTATTCTGGTTATTGGGAAGGTTGGTAGTGAAAGTTACCAATTGGGAAACGACACCGACATCAAATTCCCTGACATAGGCATCGCCGTTATAATAGGTATTGCCACTTATGGATGACAGACCTTCACTCCTATATGTTATAGGATTCACCCTTGGAAACCATATACCATCGTATTCATTGCCCTTGATCCCTCGGTTATGCTCATAGGTAAAGCGTGTACTCCCACCTGTGGGATAGGTAATCTTTTCTAACATCCCAGCTTGAGCCCTGATCGTATCTATCTGTCGCAGCCCTTCGGTAAAGGAGAGGTACTGCCCATTGTCAGCTCCATTGTAATAGCCCCAAAGGTCTTGTGAATTCGAAAAACGGTTTGGTAAAGTCTGAGGATTATAGGTAAACGCATGGGGTGGTTTGGCACTGCCATCCCGTCCTATCTCCGTTATGGCATCCAATACTAAACGTTTGGATGAGCTATTATCCAATGACACAAACAAACTATGGTAATTGCCCGTATCCGTACTGTTCATGTACGATTGGGTAAGCTGATGGGTCTTTATAAGAACACCGTTTCTATTATAGGTCTTAATGGCGTCCAACTCTTTGGCATTTGATGGCCAGGCATTCGTCTTTAAGTCCGATCTAGGATCAGTGGATTCAAAAACAATGCTTTCATAACTCGCGCCACTATAGTTATACCGGATTTCCCGAAGTTGATACTGATGTGTTCTTACAAGGGAAGAATGGTTTATGTAAGAAGATAGTTCAGGACTTGGCAATATGGGATCGGTTTCATGACCGACGCGGAATTCATCAAAGGACCTTCTGAACAAATATGTTTCTTCCATATCATAATAGAAACTGGCCATATCACCGTTTGGACTTTCAATGTCCATTAAGTGCCATGTGTTAAATACCTGACTTATTTGGGCTTGATGGCCATTTTGTTCATAGGACTGATCGGGGAAAAACCTGTAGTCGGTTTGTGTTTGGTCCTCATCACGGGCAGTTCTTAAGCCATCCTTTGAGATTCCGAACCAATATTTATAACCTGATTGGTCCACAACCGTGAATGCGACTATTTTACCGTTAACGCCTTGCCTGACCTCATTAACGATAATATCATCGTATTTTTGAAGCAAGGGCTTATCATCCCCAAGAAAATCAAAAATGAACTTAGTAGATAACCCACCCGCTTGAATATTGAAGATATCGGGATGTCTATCGAATTCCGGTGTGATAATTCCATTTAGGTATGTGCACAATTGGTCATAGGCACTTGGGTTTTCAAAATGTGTTGGGTCTGTAAAACCATTACGAAAAGCATTCCCAAAAATACCATAATTAGAATCATCTGGTTTATCCCTTTGCTGTCTGGTGATCTGCCCACCGGCATTGAGTGCCCAGCCCAGGCCGATCCTAGATGCGATTTCCTCCACTTGGATACCTCTAGAATGGTAGCTGATACCCACTGGGAAGGTTCTGCCCCCAACACTATAGGAGGCGATGGGCACAGAAATATTCGGCACACCTGTGTAGTGCGAAATGGGCACTTCCGAAAACTTGCCCAAAGACGAGGCTTCGGGTGAGGGAGGAACAATGTTTGGTAGTTCTTGGGCCACCAAAATGGAAGCCAGAGTCATGAAAACTATCTGGCATAACATAAAGACGGTTCGTTTCATCTGTTGTTTATTTAGATTATTATATACGGGGTAAGGAAATTAAATATCCGATTGATATGCTTTGATTTAAGTATATCAATACGACTATAAAGTTAGGCTAGTGAAACGAAAAAAAACTAAGGTTTTGCCTTAGAATTTCTAAGGTAAAACCTTAGTTTCATGTCAAAAAAAATTATTATAATTCGAGGGCGTATTGGAGCTTATTTTTAAGGCAATCTCTTGTGTTTAGGGCTTTTCGCCTAGATTTGTCAGAGGTGATGTTTTGCTAAAACTAGAAAAACCAAAAAAATGGGAAATTCTGCAATCTTCTGGAAACACTATATTTTAGCGTTTACTTTTAAAAAAAGTCATCTTACATGCAGGATAAATATAAAAGCCAAACCCTTTTAAAAAATAATTTTGAAGGGGTCTTGAAAATGACTATCACTAATTAGTTTGGAAGATTTCTTCAATCTGGTTAGTTATTGAGATATCTGACTCTTAGTGTGATAAGATTAATTATGGAAAGTAATGATTAGATCATTATATCTGCTCTGAAAAGTTCAATCTATTTTCAGCTCGACAAAGACTACTCGCAATTAGCTTGGTTCGTGGCAAAGGCATAGCTTGTATTCCCTTGCTTCCAACTTCCGGTCATGAGGTTACCGATATTTATAAGATAGTAAGTCTTCTTTCCTAAATAATCGATAATTTCGAGATAGAAATGGTCTTCATATTTAAGCACCGACCAATCCCCTTCATTTTCCGCGACACCGGCACCATTAGTTCTGTTATTTCTGTTGGAGGTGTTTTGTGTACCCTTAACGGTATAAGACCCTTCGTAAAAATAGCGATAACGGCCGTTTGGGCAGAAATCGATATAGGTTATAGAGCTGGCGGTGTTATCAGTGACATAGGAAGACCGATAGTATATGACAAGTTGTCCTCCGGAGATATAGTCTGTTAATTCTTTAACTTGATCCTGTTCTGGAACCGAAATAAGTAGGGCCAGTAAAAATCCATATGTACCCATGATAAACTGATTCATTTGTTCTGTGTTTTTGATGAACCCTAATAGAATCGCCATTAATGCGATTTAATTTGACGTCCCTTATTTATTATACAAAACTAAAAACCATCGGGTTAACACTTTTCACTAGTAAATAGTAATCTCATAGATACCAGAAAATGGGTATGTCCATAGACGTCTCCATAAATACATTTGCGCCCAGATAATGATTTCATAGTTAATGACATAGAGATCATTTAAATCAACAAACTTCATTCAATTAAAAACGAAAAAATGAAAACAACAAACAACGTATTCAAAGCTTTTATGCTTTTAGGAATTATGGTATTCAACCAAGGCTGTGCAGGTTTTTTTGACCCCTTTTATTTAGAAGCCGGTGGTAATATGGCCAATCAATCTGTCGGGGAGGAGTACAATGGGGATTATGGCGATTACCGTTCTAATGAAGCTTCAGAACAAACGACCTCATCGGCTGTTCAACAACAAAGTGCCAGTGACAATAGAGAATCCCAAAAGGCGATTCCAGGCTTTTTTGTAGGTGCGCATGCCAGTAAAGAAATCAACCAAAAGCTATTAGCTACTGGTGGGTTAAGGTTTAGTACCAAGGGAAGCGAGACCGAAACCAGTTCGGTATTCTCCACTAAAACACGCTTAAGTTATATAGATATTCCTTTGGAATTGCAGTACAATATAAGACCAAAACTCTTTGTGCATGGCGGGGTTCTTCCTTCTTTTTTGGTGGGCGCGAACCGTACTACTGAGTTTGAAGGAAATTCTACCGAAAGCAGTGTTATGGACGACTATAAATCCTTTGATTTAGCAGGTACTATTGGAGCTGGATACCAATTTAACGACCAATTTAGCCTTAGTTTCAGCTATGACCACGGGCTGTTGGAGGTCAGTAATCTGGATTACAGATCGGTGAGGAATCGCGTATTCCGTTTAGGGCTACGGTATAAGATAAAAGGCCTTTAGGCATTTTATGTAAGTGTTTTAAACATGGCATTTTCCAAATATGTTAAGCATTTAACAGCCTTTTTATCCCTGACTATTTTAATGGGCACCTCGCATGAGTTTGCCCATCATTTTTCCGCTGCGATGGTTTGCGGATGCTTTGGGGAAAAGACCTTTAATTCCTTTAGTCTATGTCCTGGTTGTCAGGAAAACAACCCACTATGGATCTTACCAACCTACATTGGACCTTTATTCACATTTGCGATGATGTGGGTTGGTTTTTTTAAGTTGAAAAAGGGGAGCATTATCCAAAAGCATTTAGGTTTTGCTTTAATCATGGCTAATTTCCCTGTCAACCGGATTCTATTTGCCTTAATGGGTGCCAATGATGAGCAATTTGCTTCCGGGATTCTTTTTGGTTTCGACAATACAATGGCTTTCTGGCTCACCAATTTGGGTATATGGTTATTTACTATTCCGCCACTTTGGCTTTGTTTTACATCTATTAACAGTAAAAGAAAGATTTTATCATTTCTAGGGTATTTTATATTACCCTTCATTTTTGTTTATCTGTTTGCTGGTCTTTTTCTTGAAGAATGGCTATTGTTAGAGACACAGTTCTTAGCTAATGCTATTCTGGGAATTCCCTATTTACTCCTTATGGTCGAAGCAATGGCCTTATTTGGATATCTACTATTTAGAAAGTACATATATAAATATCCATACCTAAAACTTAACTAATTTATTAATTTTAAAATATGAATCGCATACTTATATACGTCTTTTTATGGTCTTTTCAAGTCGTTTTTTGTCAAACTATTGAAGTCCCTGTTGATTATAATGATCCGGATTTAGGGACATTTGAACTAAGTTTTGAACATTCTTCAAATGTCGATCCTCAAAAACCGACCGTAATTGTCGTTGCGGATGCGCAACAGTTTTATGTTAGAAAGGGACAAATGGATAAAATAAAAGCTGACTTGTTCGGCGAAGGGTTTAATGTATTAGGCATCATTCCTCGAGCCTTCAATAAAGGCTTAATTGAAAGAGTAAATTCAACGAACCTGTCTAATAAACGGGAATTGCGTTTTCGAGCATTTCAATCTTTCCAATATATAAATGACATTGAAACAATTATCGACTCTGTTCTCGATGATGTGTCTGAGATATATTTGTATGGGCAGTCTGGTGGGGCCTTTTTAATCACCGAATATTTATCCATGTTTCCAGAGTCTAAAGTAAAAAAAGTTTTCATCGGAGCAAGTGTAAATCCGGTAGTAGAGAACTCACTAGGAATCGTTCATGATAATTTTAACAGAGACTTCTTAACCAAGTACCCTGCCTCTAATAAAAAACTGAAGGAAATTCTGAATGAAGCTTATTTCAAGAGAAAAACTATCGCAAGTTTGTTTCAACGCCAGAATTTTTTCGTTGCGTTATCTGAAATTGATTCTGCACGTGTTCAATTAATTGACCGTCTCTATGAAAAAGACACAACAACTATAAACAAAATGATAATTGATTATCAAATTGAGGCGATTTCAAATTACTTAGATTCAGATTCTGGTTTTCCGATTAAGGTTCGTATTGCTGAGTTTTTTTATCCACTAAAAGCTATTTTAGAATTACCATCAGGCTTCTATCCAGATTTGGAGAACAGTTACTATATAGCAGAAGAGATACTGGTCGATCAAAGTGGTAACCCACGAGTCGTTGAAAACAGTTTCAATGAAAACGGAATTAGGAAATTTGAGGGTAAGGTATTGCTACTATCTGCACGATTTGATCATGTTGCAGACTACCGTTCCTGTCTATATTTAAACGCCTTATTACCAAATTCAGAGTTATTACTTGTTAACGATAATCACACCTTTCAAAATTTGAAGAAAAACAAGGCCTACGCATCCATCATTCAGGATTTCTTTTTAGAAGATAATATTGATTTAAAACAAACCTATAAAACATACATTTGGAGAGAAAACTAGTGTCTAGTATCCGCTCTACATTAACTGATAAAATGCCTTAGACCATAGTGGTAAAAACGTCTTTATGACATCATACCTAACGTTGCGAAGTATTTTAAGAAGCGATTTTCTAAGAAGATAATTTAATACCGATATCGGTCACAAGCTTACTATAAAATTAGGAGAGACAGATTCTATTTAGATGCTTCAGTGATTGCCATAACCTCATCTAATAAAAAGATCCACAAGCTTTCCTTAAATCGTTCCCTGAAAATTCCAAAATGACCAATGCTATTGGTATTGAAATCTTTCGGATCCAGATGAATGCGCTTAAACTTGGCGTTTACATATACGTCACACATCCAGTCCACAGCTTTTTTTGGAGCGAAGCGATCATCGTCAATGCTATATGCGGTAAAATCTGAGCTGAGCTTATGGTAGACGGTTTGTTCTACCGGAATTTCGGATAATAAATAATCTTTATGCCTGCCCCATTTAGACCATTGTTTGGTTACTTCTTTAGGGAGGTTTTCCATAACGCCTAGTTTTTTACCAGGGAAGAACCCAAATAAGTTGATAAGAGCTGGAAACAGCAGATACCAGTTGAACCACATTTTGACCTTAGCAAAACCCCTCCAAAACCTCCAATAACCTGATTGAGCGGCCACCAAGATAACCTTATCCAATTGTAACGACGCCTTTGATAGCCCTATCAGTTGCCCACCGATACTATGCCCAATGATACTTTTTCTTAAATCAGGATAGCGGTTAATGGCATAATTGATAACACCGTCTAAATCGAATTGTCCCCAATCTTGTGCATTGTTGCGCAGTGCTTTAATCGGTCCATTTAATGACCTTCCTATACCTGTATAGTCGAAGGTGATAACAATAATTTCATGAGACGCTATGAACTGCGCAAATTTATGGTAATACCCTTGCTTTACCCCAGTTGCTGAGGCTATAATAAGTAGGGCTTTGGGATTGGCACATCCAAATTCTATTATTGAAACGAATGTATCCTTCGATTTAATTTTAATCTGCTCCATTGGCCCCGATATTTTATGTCCATTAAACATTGGGTTGTGTTTAGTTGACGTTCTATAATTCAAGGTACCTACTTTTTCGGAAACATAGTTCTTCTAATGCGTCCATTCTGCAACAATTTTGACCTATTGATATAGGCTATGGACGAAAGCGCAAGATGTTTGTCGAACCTGCGGTCGACCTTTTTTTGTTGTGTTTTAATCTTGTGCTCATAATCTAAAAAATCGTTACCTAAAAGCTCAACAAAAGGATCTTTAAGGTTAATATATGCTTTTATACTGATGCTCGGGGGCTCTGAATCTAACTTAAAGCTATTGAAATTTTTTTGTGCTAATTCTGGATTATTCCTGTATAACAACCATTGTCCGGAATTAACAATGGCTTGGGTTAGTTGCTCCTGACGTTCCGCATCAAAGTCGCTTTCAGGTATAAATTCATAGGCCAAAATAATGGAAGTGCCTTTATAGCTAACAGCCTCGTCAAAAGCGGCCTTCGTCTGGGCCTTATTTGCCATTAGTGCTACCGATGCCACATAAACCTTAGGAAAGGTCATGGCTATGGCTCCCAAGTCAATTTCGCTTGCAGATGTTGTATAGGTATAGCTATCATGGGCCATGATGACAATGTTTAGGTTTTTCCCAGAGTTCATAGCCTTAATTAGAGGTCTAAGTCCATGACTAGACGCCCATTCCTGATTGATAAAGCACCAGATATTAGGACGGTCTTTAGTTGCTTTTAATTGTTCAAAATGGACCATAGTAAGATCATTATCGAACATGTTATGAATAAGTTCTTTATAGATGTTCATAGTTTTATCTTAAAGATGAAGTTTTCAATAGTTTGAAATAAATACGTTTAAAAAAAACGGATGAGGCCTAAGACCATCATCCGTTTTGATTGATTAATTCGTAAAGACAAAAGCAAACTGCTCAACAACAGTTCCGTCTGGCCCAAGATCAGGGCCGTATGTCTTTCCATCCAAATGATAAGAACCGACAATATGCCATTCTTCCTCATTATATAGGGGACAATCTTTTATATCGCCGATCATCGATAAATTGCTAGGGGTTGGGCTAAAGGCTGATATATTTGCGGTTCCATTCGGGGAGGCTATAAAGAAATTATCTAAACCATCACCAGCGCCTATAGCACCAATACCTCTAATATTGAGCATGTCTTGTGTTGGGTCAATCCCTCCTTCGTTAAAGGTAACGTGCCAAAGCGTATATACACCATGTGGGACTAGTCCAGATAGTGTAACATCAATGTCTACCCCATTTCTTAAACAAGTTACAGTGATGCTCCCTTCGACGGTGCTAAATTCGCCAAAGGACATATGATTACCGTCAGTATCCACAATAGGCTCATTTTCCCGAATTTCGTATATCAACTCATTCGGATTGGTAGGAGTATTGCCAGTATCGTTTTGAATAAAAAATGGTACTGTTATGACATCACTAAGTGTTTCCGTTCTATTATTGGTCTCGTTATCATCGTCTGAGCATCCCACAAATGTGATTATACCACAGATTAATGTGAGTAAGAGTCGGTATCTTTTGTTTATTTTAAATTTCATAGTATGTATTTAATTTTTTATGTTTTTGACTAATGCTTTTTATGCAGATTCCTAGTTTAACGACACGTTTACTTCAACAGGGACTTTATTGGTGACCACATCAAAAACAGGCGATTTATAGGCAAAGTCCAAAAGTTGTTTTTCCTGTTCTTCACTGAGATCCCCTTTAATTTTAAAGTTGACTCTTATGTCCTGATACCCATTTCTTATCTGTTCATTAAGCCCTAGGAAGCCTTGAACGTCTAGATGCCCTTCAAATTTAGATTCAATGCTATCGATATGAATTCCATTTGCTGCTGCGTGAAGTGCTATGGTCGTCGTCATGCATCCTGAAAGCGCAGACAGTAAATATTCAACAGGATTTGCACCCTCATTTTTACCTAAAAGAATTGGTGGTTCCCCATTGTCGAAAACCCATGCTTTTTCTCTCGATTCATCTTCTTGACCTCCACCGTAAAAGTCCTTGACAGTTGACTGATTGTGTCCTGCGGAGACCCATTTATTTCGAACACGAAATTCGAATTTGGCGATTGAAGGACTTTCTTGAATTGCTTTGATGGTTGATGTAATGTCCTCGATTACAAAACCGTTGACTTTTTTGTCTAATAAATTTTCCATTCGTTTATTGATTAATTATGATTTTAATTTATTTCAATGGTTTCCAATTATTTCCGATCGATTTATTTGTGCCGATTTAAGCTCGAACTTTTAATAATTCAATCGAAACAGATCGTAAAACAGGTTGAAATATTCTTGTTGACAAAACTAGGATGGGGAATGGCTAGAACTTTAACCAGTAAGTAGTAAAAGAGAGATTAACTGTTTTCTGTGAAACGCGAAGGGAACAAACGTTGGAGCTCCCCACTCGTTTACTCGGTGATATGAAACTGTTAAGGCTCACCTTAAGACTGTAATGAAATACCGCCGAGACTTTTTAACTATAGCTTTTAATTAAGCCAATCGCAGCTTAAAAGGACGCTACTAAATGATCGTCATCAAAGACTTGTGGGGTTAATCGTAAGTACGGTTTTATTTCTTTAATACCATTGGGAAATAAGGCTACAGCCTCTGTATTGGAAATCGAGGGCAAAATCACCAAATCATCTCCTAGCTCCCAATTAGCCGGCGTTGCTAAATGTTGATGTGCCGTTAGTTGCAGGGAGTCTAAAACCCTAATGATTTCGTAAAAATTCCATCCGGTAGATACGGGATAGGTCAATATAAGTCTAACCTTCTTCTTAGGGTCTATGATAAAGAGACTTCTAACGGTGGCATTTGTGGTGTCGTTAGAATGAATCATACCATATCGTTGGGAAATGGAGCGGTCCTCATCTGCAATTATAGGAAACTCGATGTCCACATTGTAGAGTTCATTAATATCATTGACCCATTTTTTGTGAGTTTCGAGATGATCTATACTTAAGGCAATTACTTTGGTATGTCTTGCGGTAAACTCAATCTCATATTCGGCAAGCGTGCCCATTTCGGTAGTACACACTGGTGTAAAATCTGAGGGAAAGGAAAGCAAAATCCCCCATGAATCTTCCAACCATTCGTGAAAACAGAGCTCACCCACAGTAGTCTGAGCCTTAAAATCTGGTGCTATATCGCCTATCCTAATTGCCTTCATAGTTCTATTTTTTAACTTTGATTTAGTTTAATTCACTCGACGTAAGTCTTAATTATGTTACCTTTAATCCTATCAAGCGGAAATTCTTCTCCAAATATGAGGTATTGTATACCAATGCCGTCTAAGAGTGCACTAAGTTTCAGAGCTTCCTCTTCGGGGTTTTCAACGCTAAGATCCTCTAGAACTTGTTTGAGTTTTATACCTATACCCTTGTAGGTATCTGAAATGATGCTATGCACTGAAGGGATGTTTCCAACGTGTATAGCTAGAGACACTATTAATGACCATAACTCTTTTTTGTCGGTTAACATCACAAAAAAAGTGTCGATAGTCTTCGAGAATTTTTCTTTTGGATCTGAGCCTCCCATATCTTGTTCGGTATTGAGCCTTGTTGCTTCAGTCAAGGCATACTGAATGGCTGCATTTAACAATTGCTCCTTGTTATCAAAATAACTATAAAGTAATCCTTTCGATATCTGGGCTGCTTTAGCAATGTCATTTATAGAAGTATTGAAATAACCCTTTGCGGCAAATAAGCGCAGTGCTATTAAGAGGATTTCATTATGTCTAGCGGCTCTATGAGCGTCAAGTTGCTTTTTGGTTCTAGGGCTCATTTTTTATTTTGAACGATTGGTCAAATTTAAAATAATTCATCAAACGCCCATGGAAAATTTTAAACTTTAACAAAATACTAGGATTCTTCAAGGGAATAATTGAGCTACATATCGCGGCTAAAATCTTAACAAAACTAGTCATACTAATTATTTAAAACCTCACTGAATTCAGGTATTCTAATAATTACCTAATAGCATCTATTACCTGTTCCTAAAATTTAAGGGTCAAAACCTAGGGTTTCCTAAAAACGTATAGAAAGAAGACCCTAATTTAGCTTAGAATGGTCATTTTTTGCAAGAAGAGAAACCATTCACCATAGCCTAAAAACTAATAATCCCAAGGTCTTTTTCTTTAAATCTTGCAAACGATTCGGTGAAGATATTTCAATTAAGAATCTCCCTTATACCAGAAAACAGGGATTACTCAATTTACATTTTAACGGTGATGTCCAAGTTGAAGTGCTACACTATTTTTGTCGTATAAAACTTTAAATACGAACAATTTAACCTGCTGAAAATGATGAACACAAAATATATCTTTTCGTTACTGTTTTTTTGCTGCCTTGTTTTTAGCTGCTCAGAAGATGATGGAGGTGTACCCACGCCTTCACAAGGGTTTATTTCTGGTGAGATGAATGGTGTTTCTGTCACCTATGAGCAAAACGTATTCGATGGGGGACCCAATAACGACATTAATGTTTACAACCGTACCGATCAGACGTTGCTGCTTCAAGCCAATGTTGATGGAATACCCAGCGATGATGGCATTATTACCCTTAGGATGAACGGCGTAGATCTAGATAACCTTAGTCTGCCTTATTCATTAACTGGGGTTGAGGGCAGTTTAACATGGGTCGATGCTTCGATTAAAGCATTGCAACCCCAATGTGAGGCTCCTGATGTTTTGTGCTTTTACTCTGGGGTTGGGGTCGATGAAGTTGAGATTAGCATTACCGATATTTCAAACAACACCATCAGTGGTTCGTTTACAGGGAGTTTATATCATATCCAAGTGAATCCTAGTGTTATAAGAGATACACAAGATGTTATAGACGTCGTAAGGGGGACATTTGAAATGAAATTCGTAACCATTGACCTCTAAATGAAAAAGATACAACTAAAAATTCAACCGTTGAATAGTTCTTAATCAATTAGTTAGTTGTTTGTTAAACAGTTTTACTATTTAGAATTTAATCAATACATTAAAAACAATTCCTAAATCAAATGAAAACAAATTACCATGTTCAAAAAGTGTTCTGGGGAATCAAAATGTCTATTCGGCAGTTGTACCTTGTATCTATATTGGTAAGTTTTGTGTCTCAAGATGCATTTGCGCAATACAGTTGGGAGCTCAGCTATCCGTCTGAGACAAGAAACGGGAAATTCTTTGTTAAATCTCCAGAGGGCAGTGATTACTTTTATCTCTTTGGTCATGACGTTAAAGCCTTAAATAAGGTGACCCAAGAATTGAGCGATATGCCTGATCTACCATCGGATGTTTTGTATAAAGAAGGACCGACAGGAATTTCAGCACCTTATCGCCATATGGACATTTTTATGTTAGACGATAACAAATGGTGGATGATCAACGAAGGGCGTATTTTTAAAACGACCAATGCAGGAGCAGATTGGCAGGAGGTGCTATCCCTAAATCCTAATACCCAATATGTCAGCAGTAGCTACTTTACAGGTATTCACTTTCCTTCAGAGGATGTGGGTTATGCCGTAGGGACTGCAGAGAAGTTATTTAAAACGACAGATGGAGGTGACACCTGGGTTGAGTTGCAATGGAGTAATTCTACTGCACCATATATCAGATATAGCAGCGTAAAATTCATCAATGAATTGGAAGGTTTCGTCATGGGCTATGAGGTAGATGACATTCTTCTAAACATAGGTGTTTACCGTCCATTTTTAAGACGAACTTTTGATGGAGGGCAGACATGGACCGAAATAAGCTTTGCAGAGAGTGACCATCACTATGTGGATATTCAAATTATGGGCTTAAGTTGGTATTTGATGTTTCGCAACCGAAATTTTATAGCTCCCGCAGACAGAATTCACAGATCGATTGATGACGGTACTAATTGGAGTACTTTAAATTTACCGGGATCGATACCCGGTAACAGTTTGGTTATACGCGATATGCATTGGTTTAGTGCTGAAGAAGGCGTTGTCTTAGGAACCAAAGATATTTTTGATGAGGCGCAAAGTATATTTAAAACCTACAACGCTGGTGCAACATGGACAGAAATACCTCTGGACCGGGGAACAGAACCCTTTTTTGCTAAGGTTCCTAATTTAGTCATGAACTTTAATGGAGATAATGGTATTATTTCTGGGGCATCAGGAAATATATTATTTTCTTCGGACAAAGGCGAAACCTGGCAAAGCCTGCAAAAAGGCTATCCAGATGTCACTGAAATGTCCTCAGATAATGGCATTACTTATGCAGCATTATATGGACAATCGCTACTAAAACACAACGGACTAAGTTGGCAGGAATTGGATATGCCATTAAACAGCCAATATCAGTTTCCCGGGGCATTTATAAGAATTGATAATGAGGATGCTGAAGTGGCACTTGTTGATATTTTTGGAGAACTACATTACAGCAATAATGGGGCAAACACTTGGTCTAGCCTTTTCACCGATCTTGAAAAGAGGGTATTGGATGTCCACTTTCAAAATGGGCAATTATCGGTGCTGGTTTACGATACAGATTTGAATGCACTCTTGTACTACCCAAATGCTCAAAACGAGCAAAACTATGAAGTGATTGCTAATGGCACTCCCATGCCTGCCTCAGTTTTCGACCTGTTTTATGTCGGAAATGACATTTTTGCGAGAGTAGAATCCTTACTATTCAAAAAAACTAATGGCACATGGCAACAGGTCTTTATTAACGATGGTTTTATCCGGGGTCTGTTGATGGATGAAGAAGGTAATGCCATGATGAAATTCTCGGATAACGCCTATTACTATTCTAACGATAGTGCGGAAACATGGGAAGCATCTAATTTTTCAAGTGCAATATTAGATAAGATAGATTTAGGAATCAGCACGATCTCTGGATTTGGGAAACTAAATGACAACACGCTTTATGCTATTGTTCATGGGAGCCCAGACTACAGTGAGCGGTTCGAAACTTATTTGATAGTTTCTAACGACAATGGGGCTTCTTGGGAATTAGAAGAAACGGTTGTGTTTGCAGAACCGCGGGATCTGGGTGGTGTCGGACATACCGTAGATGAGGATGATAATTTGTGGATTGGTTCTGCTAATGCTGTCATTTTTAAATGGGACAGTGGCATACTATCAACACCAGAACCCCCAGCCGAAGAACGGTTTTCAATTTATCCCAACCCTACATCCGGAAAAGTAACCATAAGGGCTTCACTATCTATAGAAGCCTATGAATTATATAGCTTACAAGGACAGTTTATTACGCGTGGCACATTGGATATCGATGATAGTTTTGAATTGGGGAACCGATATCCTGCAGGGATGTATATTCTGCAATTAATGGATATAAGCGGAGAAAAAAGAACTTTTAAAATTATTAAAGAGTAATCTTTTAAGAGTACACATGTCAAATAGAAAGTTAATTCTATATATTTCCTGTTCTTTAGATGGGTACATTGCCAAACCTAATGATGATTTAAGCTTTCTAAGTTTGGTGCAACAAGAAGGCGAGGATTATGGTTACAATGATTTTATTAAGACTATTGACACGGTTATTGTAGGGCGAAGAACCTACGACTGGATCATTGATCAGGGCTATGATTTTCCACATTTGGATAAAGAATGCTATGTCATAACTAGACAAGAAAGAGCATCTAAAGGCAGCCTTAATTTTTATAATGCGGATTTAGAAGTTTTGATTACAGAATTAAAATCTAAAAAGGGCAAGAACATTTTTTGTGATGGAGGGTCACAAATCCTTAATCAGATTTTAGAACTTCGACAATTTGACGAAATGGTTATATCTATTGTGCCTATACTTCTTGGTAGTGGCAAGCGACTATTTGCAGAAGGTATTCCCGAACAGGGCCTTAAATTGGTTTCGTCTCGTCAATTTGAAAGTGGATTGTTACAAGCTCATTACAGAGTTACGGATATGCTACCATAACCTCATAAAGCTATGGATTCGCCATGCGCTCTATCAGCTATCAATTTTATCTAAGTTAGAGAGGTCTTTTTAAGAAGGGAAAGTAGTCAATCCCTCAGGATTAAAGATTAAAAAACCTTGGGTGTATTAATTTTAAATATCACTGTTTTCTGGTATTTTTTCTTTTACTCTTTTAAGGTTAAAACCATACTAACAACTCATAATAATTTTGCAAAAAACACTTAGGATACTCATGGGCCAACTCCAAAATATAAGTATTGAATATCGGAAACTTACCTTAAACGAATATCAATTTCTAAGAGGTCAGACCAATTGGATTAGTCTTGATGATATGAGTATTGCAAAGGCAATTAACAATGACATCTTTACGGTAATTGCCAAAAAAGAAAAGGATATTGTGGGTATGGGAAGGGTAATAGGAGATGGTGGTATTTATTTATATATCCAAGACATCATTGTTCATAAAGACCACAGAAACTTGGGCATTGGAAAGAGAATTATGGGTTGTATTAATCATTTTATAGAAACAGAAGTAAGTCCAAATTGTTCTATCGGATTATTTGCTGCTAAAGGCACTATTAAATTCTATAAAAAGTTTGGATTTAAAATAAGAGCATATGATTCACCAGGAATGATCAAATATAATTAACCATGAATTTAGAACTACAAACTAAACGATTCAGACTAATTCCTTTTGATGTCAAAGACAGTATGTTATTTCTAAAACTCAATAACACAGACTTTGTTAAAAAGTATTTGTGGGATGATATGAGCATTTCGCTGAAAGATGCTGAAGATATCATGAACCAAAATAGGCTACTTTTTAAAAACCATAACTATGGACTTTGGAAAATTACCTTGAAAGAAAATCATCAAGTCGTAGGATATACTGGGTTATGGCACTTTTTTGAAGAAGCTCAACCTCAGTTGATTTATGCCTTATTGAAAGCATATACGGGCCAAGGAATTGCCTCGGAATCTGCTAGGGCCATAATCAATTATGCCTCAAACAAATTGGGTTTTGATTATTTGCTCGCAGCAAATGATGAAGCTAATATTAGCTCTCAGAAAGTTGCGGAACGCATCGGGATGCATTTCATAGAACGTCGATTGGAAGATGGAAAGCCCACCCTGTTTTATAAAATTGATATTTGCGAACATCAGGAAGCATATAAAGGACATTGAAAATAACACTTCAAATGTTAAGACACTTTAAAATATCAATTATAACGCTTCAATTCCGTATATTAATTGGGTCTAAGTACAAGCTAACATGAATAAAACCATTATTCTCATAGTATTCTTCCTCTTAGGTAGTTATAGCGCCTCTACTCAGAACAAAAAAGTTATTGACAGTTTAAAACTTGAATTAGAACAAACGACGCAAGTTGACGAGCAATTCAATCTAAATATAAAGCTCTTTGAACGTATACAACGCTCCGATTTAAGTAAAGCGAAAACCTATCTGGATGCAGCAATTTCCTTGGCACAAAGAGACGATGCGGATAGTTTAAAAATTGTAGTCAACAAGCACCTTGCTGAATACTTTTTGTTCGAACATCTGTATGATAGTGTCTATCATTACAGTAATAAGGCCTTGGCATCAAAGCATTATTTAACATCAAGAGACCTAATAGATTTATATTCCATTAAAGGAACCGCCCATTATTATGAGAGTGATTATTCCAAATCTATTATGACTCACATGGAAGCGGAAGTCATTGCAGATAGTATCAATGACGACATGGGTAGGGCTAAGGTCTATAATAATATCGCCATATCTTACTTAAGGATTGAAAATTGGGAGGAAGCTGAAAAGTATCTGAACAGGTCCATAGAACTATGCAAAAAACTGGATGTTAAACGCGGATTGGCCTATAATTTGGGGAATCTAGGAATTGTCTATAAAAACACCAATCAGTATGAGAAGGCGATAACAGCCTATAAGGAGGCTGTAGAGATTGCGCGCCAACTAGATGATAAATACGCCGTCGCCAGAAATATGGGTAATATCGGGACTTTATATGAGCAATTATACAATCTAGATCTGGCTTTGAGATATTATGAAGAAAGCTACGACCTTGCCAAGACACTTAATGACCAGTCCTCATTAGCGATCACCACGCATAATATTGGCAGTATATACGCTAAAAAACGAAACTTCAGAAGGGCGCTTCAAAAGTATAATGCCAGTTTGAGTATCGCTAAAACCTTAAATGAAAAGTCAATAATAAGGGATAATTATCTGGGGCTTTCGGAGGCTACTGAGCAATTAGATAGATTCGATTCATCCTTGGACTACAGAAAGCTATACGAAAAATATAACGATAGCGTGATCAACGAAAATCATTTGAAGGATATCGGTGAACTCAATATTAAATATGAATCAGAACGAAAAGAAAAGGAAATATTAGCCCTCTCCTCTGACAAAATTAAAAATGAAGCCGAACTCGTCAAACAAGAGAGCCGTATTAGGCTACTGACCATAGTGCTATTAACCGGATTCTTCCTTTTTTCTACAGTACTCATTGTGGCCAGAAATAGGGCCAATAACAAAAAACAAAAGGATATTATTTATGCGATTTCAGAAACCCAACTAAAAGAGCGAAAACGAATAGCACAAGATCTTCATGACAGTGTTGGGGGCTTATTGGCCATTGCAAAGACTAGCCTTGAAAATCTGGACTACAATAACGAAACCTTCAATGACGATATTGATAAATCCATTGAATTGTTGAGCTCCTCTTCTGATCAAGTTCGCAAAATATCGCACAACTTAATGCCTAGTGAACTTATTAAATTTGGACTGGTCAGTGCCATTGAGTCTTATATCGATACGATAAAGGGTTCCGATCTTATAGCACAGTTCTATCCTCATAATATGGAAGTGGAACTCGATGAGGCCGTACAGCTCAACGTCTATCGAATTTTTCAGGAGATTGTTCAAAATGTTTTGAAACATGCCAAGGCTACAGAGTTAAATATCTATCTCAACAATCATGGAAAGCATCTAGACCTTATGGTTGAGGACAATGGTATCGGTTTTGAAAAGGATGTTAAAACCACTGATGGCATCGGTTTAAAGTCTATAGAATCTAGAGTAAAACTGATGGACGGCACAATGACCGTTGATTCCTATCTAGGAAAAGGCACCACCATTAACATTAAAATTCCACTTTTAAAATGATCAAAGTAGTAATAGCAGACGATCATACTATTTTTCGTCAAGGCTTATACGCCTTGCTAGATAAGGAAGACCGCATAGAGCTGGTAGGCGAGGCAAAGGATGGCAAGGAGGTCTTAGAGATTTTGGCAGAACACGCTGTTGATGTGTTGTTATTGGATATTGAGATGCCTAGGATGGATGGCTTTGATACGATGAGGGTTCTTAAAAAACAGAAGCATAAACCAAAGATTTTGGTACTGACCATGCATGCTTCACCACAATTCATAAAAAACATATTTGCAAATGGCGCTGACGGCTATTTACCGAAAGATGCTGAAAAAGCAAAATTAATGGAGGCCATTAATACAGTTTATACCACCGGATCTTATCATACTCCCGATACGGTAAACATCATCATGAATACTTTAAAAGGTAATGTACCCTCCACCAATATTTCCGCTAGGGAAAAAGAGATCATCAAGCTTATTGCCGATCAATACACCACTAACGAAATTGCTGAAAAGCTTTTTTTAAGCACACATACCGTAGAATCCCATAGAAAGAACATTCTATTGAAGTTAGGGCTTAAAAATACTGCTGGACTGGTGAAATACGCCATCCAAAAAGGCCTTATTTAAGGCTTATACCAGAAAACTGGTAATTATCGTTTTGGTAATTCTCAGTCATTTTAATTGTCTTGTCTGTTCATACATTTGACTCGTATTAGTCCATCAATAGTCTTAGAAATAAGAGACTGGGCTAAACGAGATTTAAACTTAAAAGCAATCAATGATGAACAATTTAAGACTAGGGGATATTGCCCCAAATTTTGATGCCGAAACAACACAAGGCTCCATTAATTTTTATGAATGGTTAGGAGACGCTTGGGGCGTCTTATTCTCTCACCCAGCGGATTTTACACCGGTGTGCACCACCGAATTAGGGACTTTAGCCAACTTTAAAGAAGAGTTTTTAGAGAGAAATGTCAAGGTCTTAGCGCTAAGTGTGGACGATTTAGACGCTCATATGGCATGGATTAAAGACATCAATGAAACTCAAAATACAGAGGTTAATTTTCCGATAATTGACGATTCTAAAAGAGTGGTATCCCAGCTTTATGGCATGATACATCCCAATGAAGATGCTACGATGACGGTAAGAAGTGTTTTTATCATTAATCCTAAGAAACAGGTTAAGTTAATCTTAGCGTATCCAGCCTCAACAGGAAGAAACTTCTATGAGATTTTAAGGGTCATTGATTCTTTACAAATGACCGAATACAAAGCTCTGGCGACACCCGCCAATTGGGAATATGGTGAAGATATGGTCATCTTGCCTTCGGTAAGTAACGAAGAGGCAGATGCGTTGTTTCCGAAGGGTTACAAGGCGGTTAAACCGTATTTAAGACTCACGCCTACGCCGTAGTCCAAGACCTAAAGAAATGATTAATAGTAAGGCAAGACTATCTTGAGTTTAGTAGTTAATTTGGAGATGGTTGTTTCGGGGGTTTATAGTTTTGATACTATGAACCTCCTTTTTTATGACTAGAAAATTTAGGCAAAGGAATACGGTCAATCTGTTGATTACCAGAAAACAGGTATGGAGAATAGCACTAATTTGCATTACTTTGAATATATAAGAATGTGATGGCCTTATCCTTTAATGCTGCGGCTATATAAAAGAGAGGCTAAATTAGTTGGTTAAAGTAGGATTAAGCCCGCTGTGCCATAGCGGGCTTTCCCAAAATTTATTTTTAAATGATGACTTTAAAGCAAATTGTTGTATTAAACGGTCTAATGTGCGCCTTTACTTGGTGTTATGGTCAGCAAACCAAGGAAGTCTCGGGAATCCGTTTCACGTATCAAGTGGTCGGTGAGGCATTAAAATGTACTCTAGAAGCCCCTACCAATGGATGGGTTGGAGTAGGGTTTAATCACAAAAATGCTATAGAAGGAAGCGATTTATTGCTTTTCAATGGGATTAATGGCAAGTTCTCCAGTACGGATCTCTTTGTAAGGGGTCCTGGCAATCCCGTAAAAGATGAAAATAACGGCGGGGCAAACCATATACGTCTCGAAAATGGGGTGGAACGCGATGCCTATACACGTGTTGATTTTAGCATTCCGATGGACTCAAAAGACCGCAATGATTTTGTGCATAAAACGAACACAAGCTATTGGCTAATTTTAGCCTATTCTGTTGATGATGATTTTAACCATCATTCCAGGGTTAGAAAGCACATTCCGTTTTCAATTAAAGCCTCAAAGGATTAAGTTATATTAGAAATACTTTTGTTACTTTATAATACTTTTATTTCTGTTAAATGATCAATACTCTAAATGTGTAATTGGTACAACATTCAAGTATAGTTGTTTATCCTTAAGTCGTTTGCTACTTTATACCGACATACAAAAAAAAATGTGACATGAAAAAAGCTAACTTCTTTCTTGTCAATACGTTTTGTTCTAAACACCTTAAAGGTAACCCAACACCCATTTATATCCTGGAGTCATCCATCCCTAATGAACGTATGGAAGTATTGGCAGCTGAAATGAATATGCCAGTAAGTGTATTTTTATATAAATCTCGTGACCAAGATGTTTATAACATCCGCTATTTCACCAAAACCGGCGAAATTGAAGCCTGTGGCCATGGAACACTTGGTGCCGCTTATGTGTTGTTTAGTCAATATCAAAACACCAATAAGATCACATTCAAAACGATAGAAGATTTAGAAATTATATGTGCATTTGAAGAGGAGATCACTTTTGTTGAATACCCAAAATTCGAACTAGAAAAAACAGCAACCTTGCCTAAAATAAATACTGCGCTTGGTATTAAAAGCCACCTTTCATACTTCTATTGTAAGGCACTAGAATCGGTATTCATTGAACTTAGAGATGAGCATGAGGTGCAATCCATACGGCCAAACTTCGATGATCTCATCAGAGCGACTAACACGATTAAAGAAGTGGTGGTTATGTCAAAGGCACTAAACAAATCCTACGATTACGTCCTTCGTTCATTTTGTCCTTGGATAGGTATTAATGAAGACCCGGTTACGGGTTCTATACATTCTGTTTTGGGTCATTTTATGCAAGAGAAGTTAAATAAGAATAGTATAATAGTTAAACAAGCTTCAGAAAGAGGCGGCCAGCTTATCATAAAACCCTTAGAGGATAAGGTTAAAATCGGTGGTGATTGTAATATGCTTATAAAAGGTAACATTAGAAGCCCTTATCTTTAGAAGTTAATAGTATTTTGTTGTGGAAACAGATTATATAAATTGCTTCTCTTGTGGCGCTAAGGCATTGAATTTGGACGGCGAGTGCCACAAATATATGTTGGCATCTCCGGGCTGTTATGAAATGTTTAATGAGGTATTGAATAAAGAGTACACAGATCTTAGGTATCATAAAGGCCATCATTTTACGGTAGATGCCTACGCCATTCAACATCCCGGATTATTATCTAATCAAAAAGCGGTTAATTCTGTCGGAATTCATTTGGTCAGTCTGTACTGTACGTTTGAGGCTGGATTTGATTTAGCAATGTCCGCAGAGATTAAAACGAAATTTGCACAGTTTAATAAGTTACATAAGATCATAAAACCCATCAAAGGGCCTGAGTCTTTTCTCGGACTCACAATATTCGACATTTGGGATAATGATATTGCAGAATTGCATTTTGATCTATGTAAACAATGGGCATGGGATGCTTTTCATTCCTGGAGCGCACATCATAAGACCATTGCATCATGGGCAAAGCAATTTTTAACCCATAACTATAAAACTTAATAAGGCCTAAGCCGAAAAAAGAACCTATGATTTACAACAGGGCATAAGGCCAATTAAGACAGCCTCTAGATAGGGCTGTTAATACAAAATAGACTATGAAAATTGAATTTAAGAGCTTAGAAGAGGTAGAAAAATCACATATCATTGATCTCATGAACAATGCATTGGTACGAAGACAAATGCCCTTGTTAAAAGGGGATTTTAATGAAACGGATTGCGATAGATTTGTCAGTGCTAAGGCGCAGATGTGGAAAACACATGGTTTTGGCCCATGGGCTTTTGTCATCGATAACAAGTTTGCGGGTTGGGGTGGCATACAACCAGATAATGGGGAAGCGGACTTGGCTTTAGTATTACATCCAGACTATTGGGGTATAGGCAAAGTTTTATATAAAAGAATAATAGATAAGGCTTTTGGCGAACTTGGTATAAGTTCAATTCAAGTGCTATTTCCCCCTACCAGAACACGAATAAAAGGCTTGTTGCGTCTTGGTTTTGTAAAAGATAAGGACGTAAAATCAGGGGATGAGCATTTTATTAGATATGTACTAAATAAGAAGGATTAAATAGGAATTTGAAGCCTGAAACGCGTTCCTTTTCCTATGGCACTCTTCACTATCATTTTACCTTTTAGATAATTGACGCGCGATTGAATATTCCTCAGGCCATAACCTTCAGTATTCACTTTGTCATAATCAAAACCGATACCGTTATCCGCTATATTTAAGAAAAATTGTTTGTCATCTCCTTTTACAGCCACTTTAAGATAATTAGAGTTTGAATGTTTAATGGTATTCTGTATGAGTTCTTGAACAATTCTATAAATATGAAGTTCTTTAGATTTGTCAATATGGTCCCCCTGTATATCATGCTCAAAAACAACTTCAATATTAGAACTCAATACGATAGTGTCCAAAATATTCTCTATGGCCGACACTAGACCAAACTTAACAAGTTCTTCGGGCATCATATTATGAGAGATTCTTCTAGTTTCTTCAATAGTCTTAGAGAGTATGCCATTGACTTCCTTTAAATGCTCTTCATTGTCCTCACTTGGTTTAAATAGGGATAAGTAATTCTTAAGAGAAACAAGCATAGCACCAATGCTGTCGTGCAAGTCTCTAGCGATGCGATGCTGTTCTTCAATTTCAGTTTTCGCAATAGCATCAAACACTAAATTTTGTTTTCTTATTTCTGAGCGCCGGTAATAGATAAATCCTAATACGACAATGAGTAAAATAACAATGAGACTCACGATTACAAAAGTTCTTAGGGTTCTGTTTTTTTGGTTAAGATTATTTTGCTGAATGAGATTTTCTTGAGTCAGGCTTAATATTTCATTTTGCCGCTCCATGCGCTCCTGTGTATATTGCAGCTCCTTTAATTTTGTCGCATCTTTTGCGAGCCTAACAGAATCGCGCCATTTATGAAATAATTTAAGATTAGCAATGGCCCGCTCATATTGGCCAAGGTCTTCATAAAACTTATAATACTTCATATAAATATTGGCATAGCCTTCTGCAGAACCGGCGTCTTCAAGAATTTTTAGGGCCATATCTAAATATTCCCTAGACCTTGTAAACTGCTTTTTTTTGCGATGGATTCGCGCTAAATTACCCAAAGTAAGGACCTGAGTCTCGATATCCTTATTGCTTTTAGAAATACTGTAAGCCTCATCATAGTATCTGAGCGCCAATTCTAAATCCCCTTTTTCATCATAGGCATAACCTAAATTGTTGTAAGTAAGCCCTAATTGTTTATATGGGTCATGATCAGTATTCTGCTGAAGGGCTTTTTTAAACAGAGCAATGGCCTCTGAATACATGCCATCAGCAACATATACCAAACCTAAATTAGACAGAATGGTGGGTTGAAATTGAACAGGTTGTTTTTCGCTAAGGCTGAGACTTTCTTCAAGATATGTTTTTGCCCGTTCTAAATTTTTATTTTTCCATGAGATCATGCCCATATCGTTTAGTGCAACCATTTTTCCCAAAGTATCGCGAACACGATTGGCGAGTTCCAAGGCTTTTGTACTCCACTTATACCCCTCATTGTCATAGGATCTACTAAAATGGGTTTGGGCAGCATTGTTATAGGTCTCGACCATCAACTCCAGATGGCTTTCAACTTGGATTTTTAGTGCCATGTCGTTGACCACTATAGCACTATCTATTCTATAATTCCTAATTAAATAATCCGTTAGGGTATTCAATGATTTAAGCCTATATTGTTCTGAATTTTCAGGTAAATCCTCGAAGAGGTTCTTAGTCTTAAAAAATGCCTCTAAGCGATCGAGGACATCATCACTGCTAGAGATGGAAATAATGGAGTCTGTTAAAGACGGATGAATAGTCTGACTATATACCATGTACGGTAATAGCACTAGTAAGAGCATAAAATAGGTACGCCGAAGCATAAGGTCTTAATTAGTATAGTCTTAAGACCAAAAGATACTAATTAGTTTCCTGTTTCGGATGTTCGCGTTGTTATTGTTTTGTCAAAGTTAACTATCAGATACAATGTTTCGAGCAAGCGCCTTGTGAAGTAGGTCGAAGTAGGCCCCAGTGAGACCACACTTTGGTTAAAAAAGACCTTTCAAAAAGTGTCATTCTGAATGAAATGAAGAATCTGATCAAATTATAATGTGCTGGTTATTAATTGAATAAGATTCCCTGCCTGCCCTGCCTAGACGGTCGGCAGGGAGGACAGGCAGGCAGGTTCGCCCTGACACTTACGGTCAGGACTCTGAATGACAAAGACTAATCACTTTTCTGAACCTCTTTTTTGCCCTACCGCCTGTGTCGCGTGGGATACATCTTCTGTTTAAAGTCCGTAATCTCATCCTTTAATTTTTTGTTGGCTTTTTCCAACAGTTCGTTTTGGTGTTTCATAATGCTCAAGAGATCGTGCATGGCATTAAGGTTTTCGAGTTGGGTAAAAACGACCTGCTCGAGGTCGGCTTTGGTGTAACGGATGCTCATAATTATAGCTTTAAGTATTCAAAAAAAATCTTAATAGGTTAATAATATGCTTTAAAAGCATAACAAAGTTATTAAAAATATTTAAATAAATACTTTAAAGCATAAAATAATGCTAATAACATATAAAATAAAGTTGATATTTTTGAATTAAAGTCATATCATATTATATGGACAAAAAGGTTTATAACCGTATAAAAGCGGTTTTGGCAGAAAAAGGGAAAACAAATAATTGGTTGGCAGATCAATTAGAAATGAATAGAACCACCATTTCAAAATGGTGTAGGAATGATATGCAACCAAGAATCGAAAATTTATTCCAAGTAGCAAAGGCTTTAGATGTAGATGTTAGGGAATTGCTTGTTTCGACAAAAGAATAAATTCTGATATCCCCGAAGAAAAATATCTTAATTTTAAAACAACCATAACGTAATTAATTTAGAGGGGCTTACACGATGGTGTTGAATCTAATAGGTCTTTTAAGGCCTTTAGTAAAACAACAAAATATATGACGATTATAACTAGTCAATTTGTAATAGTAACTATTTTCAATAAAAAGGTGCTGTAAACTTTTTCAATACCTCATGCAATACGTTGCACACTCCAATTAATTTTTATGTTGCCCTTTTTTGGTTAACCGTAACACCTTTCAACTATTATTGATTTTCTGCTACAGTTATTTGTTTTGTTTCAGGCAGTTACTATATTTTTATAGTTCAATAATTAGTGTATGGAATCAAAAAAAATCGAATCAATATTTGAAGATTATCTAAATAAAGAAAAAACAAACTACGCTTTATTAATTAGTGGAAGATGGGGAAGTGGCAAAACGTATCTGTGGAAAAATATACTTGAAAAAAAGGCTGCTAAAATGGAATTTAAGCCAGTGTATGTATCTCTGAATGGAATTAGTGATGTTAGGGAGATTGAAAGTATTTTATTAAGTAAGGTTATGCCATTTGCGGATAAGTTGGAAAATGAGTTTATCAAAAATTCGCTCAAATTTTTACGAAACGGTGCAAATGCAATTGGAAACATTTTGGGTGGCGGTACTCAATTAGCAGATTTAACAAGAGGTATTGATTTAAACCTTGATTTATCTAAACTTGTTTTGTGTTTTGATGATTTAGAAAGGTGTCAACTGCCTTTAAAAGAAGTTCTAGGGTTGATAAATGATTACACTGAACACAAGAATCTAAAGGTCATAATATGTGCAGATGAAGCCGAAATTAAGAAGAAGGTTTATAACAAAGTCAAGGAAAAAGTAATAGGTAGAGTTTTAAAGTATAATGCTGATTACGATGAAATATTTGATAGCTATGTTAAAGCGCATTCTGATAGTGAGTTCTGTAACTTTTTAAATAAAAAGAAAAATATCATAATCCAATTTTTTAAAAAACATGATATTCAAAATTTGAGAACATTTGGCTTTTACCTAGAAAACATCAGCCTTTTATATAAGTACTATAAAGATGAAAATGAAATAGCTATTGAAAATATGCTTTTTTTTACGGCAATAATTAGTAACGAGTTTAAGAGTGGGGAGTTAACTGTTTCACATCTAAAAGATAAAAAAGGTATTAAAAATGCCATTCTATATGTTGATTTAGATGAAATTGTTGATGGTTATATGGGTTCACCGATAGTTAAAAGAAAAACTAAAGAAAAAAAAGTAAAAAGCTATAAAGAGCGATTCACCGAAAAATACTTGAATACTCAAAATGATAAAAGCATGTTTGTATTTTCTGATACAATTTTTGAGTTTGTATTATCTGGCTATCTCGATGAAGAAAAATTAAAAGGTGAAATTAGTAAAAGATATGGTAATAAAGACAGTACAGAAGAAGATAGAGTATATAATACATTGATGGGTTATAATTTTAGACTTCTTGAGAATGATGATTTAGATACTGCTATTTCAAAAGTTTTAGAATTTGCAGAAGGTGGCAAATATAACATGTATAATTATCAGTCTATTTACAATAACCTAAAGTATCATATAGAAATAGGATCTTTGAACTTATCAGAAGAAGAATTAGTTTCTCGTTTAATAAAAGGATTAGGTATATCAAAAAATATTTCAGATGTGAACCTTACTCAGATGGACCACATACAACACTTTAAAAAAGAGGAAAAACTAAATGCAATAGAAAGTAAGATTTTCGAATTTCATAATCAAAAAAGAAGTGATGAAAAAAGCACTAAAATGAATAAAATTTTTAATATTATAGAAAAGGAATTAGTTGTAGTTGATAACTTCTTTGTTGAGGTTCTAAATTCTGAAAACTGCCTTTTTGAGTTTATTGATCCAGTTGCCTTTTTTAAGAAAATCATAGCATTAAAAAATAAAAATTTGCTTGTCTTTAGCAACGCTCTTGCTGATAGATATAAAAAGAGTTATTTTGAGTTCCCCGAAAAAGAATTACCATTTTTTGAAACACTAAAAGAGTTAATCAAGGATTACATGGGCGATAAAGATTTGAAACATCCTAAAAAGATAATTTTAGAAGAACTTTTAGTAAGAATAGATGAAATTATTAAACGTTTTAGTGAAGCAACTAAATTAAGAACGTAAGGGCTTATTGAGAAACTACCCTTTTCGCATTTTTAAAATTTTAATGAGGATTATCTTTTTATGAAATGTTGGCTAGATAAATCAAAAAACCCTTTATTTGCAGGGTTTTCAGTACTCAAGGTGGAAACACAGAACAAAAACTGTTTCAACATTAATTAAACTGGTTTTCACTTTTCTACATCCCATGCATCTCCAAGATCTGTTGATACCGCTCATCCTCCTGCAGATAACCAAAAAAACTTTCGTTTTCTCTTTTCAACCGTCTGGATTGCTTGTTTCTTATGGTATCTAAGTAAAAGAGCACGCTATCCGTTTGTTTTAGACCTGCAAAGACGACGGCCAATTGGTGATTTTTTTCACTGGCATAAGACCTCTTTTTTATAGCATCTATCGCTCGATAGGCGCCCAAGGTGTCCCCCGTTTTCACATAGCAATAGCCCAAAAAACGATGGTAAGCACTTTGCTTTTTTGCAATTTGCTCTAAATAAGGGATGGCGTCCTTATAATGCTTTTGGTCCATGTACATCCTAAAATAGGATCGATTAATGACGAAAGGATTATGGTCCGTTGCTCTGCTTTCAATCGTTTCCAAAAGTTTTTTGGCACGCTCATATTCTTTATTAGACAAGAGCGCCTCAAAATAACTAATCCCCGTAGAAAACGACAAGGGATCTAAGCGATAAGCGATTTCGGCTTGCTGCAATTGTTTTTTAGGTTGCCCCGTATAAATAAAAAAGGTCGCGTATTGGCGTCTTGCAGTGAGGTCGTTAGGGGAAAGGGCAATAGCCTTTTTAAAATTGGCTTCTGCCACCTCATAGTTTCTGTAGGTATTATTGATTAAACCTCGTACCGTATATATGCGCGATACCTTATCATTAATTTGTTCGGCTTGGTCTAAATAAGAATTCGCTAGTTCGGCCGCTTCCTGAGGGTCTCTTCCGGAGTAATAGGTTTCCAAATAGATGGAGTTGGCAATTTCAGCATAAGCTACCGCATAGTCAGGGTCTATGGCGATAGCATCCTTATAAAGTAAGATGCTGTTGGCGATACTTTCCTTAGTCCGTTTGTCAGCCTCTTTTCTACCCTCTACATAGCGTTTATAAGCTTCAATATTTTGCGTGGAGACAATTTTAAGATTTTGCTCTTCCTCAAAGGATAAATTAACCTGAAGCGCGTCGGCAATTTTATTGGACACCTCGGTTTGTATATCAAAAACATTGGTCAGTTTTCTATCATAGTTTTCAGACCAAATATGTTCATCCGTTGAAGCATCAATCAGCTGAGCCGTAATTCTAATATCATCATTATAGGTTCTTATACTGCCTTCTAATATGTACGACACTCCCAATTCTTTAGCAATTTCCGGAATCGTTTTTTTGCTGCCACGATATTGCATCACCGATGTTCTTGAGATAACATGCAATTCTTTGAGTTTAGACAGCTGCGTTAAAATATCTTCGGTAATGCCATCACTAAAAAAAACGGACTCGCGATCATCACTCAAATTATCAAAGGGTAAAACGGCAATGGAAAGGTCCTTAGAAACGATATGGGTTTTATTAAAATGAAAGAATGCAAAAACGGAAAGCGCTATAACAACTAAGCTTAAAGCATAAATGAGGAAGGAAGTTTTGCTGAGGTGTCTCTTGCCTTTGTCTTTAGTGGTGTTTTTTAGTTTTCCTTTAATGTCTTCACGCTTGGGCACCACCAATCCATCGTTAGCGATAGCAAACAAAGGCATGGCGTGCTCTACGTTTTTTAGTTCGTAGGCATCTATAAACTTTGCCTTGATCTCGCGATGGTTTCTAATCTGATCATGTACTTTGTCCGAAATAAGAACACTCCCGGAAACTGCGCAAGACTCAATTCTAGAGGCAATATTAACCGCATCCCCTACAATATCATCGTTGGTATATAAGATGTCGCCCATATGAATACCAATGCGTATGGGAATTTTGGGTTCTTGAAGAAAAGCCATTTGTAACTCAATGGCACACTGTACGGCCTCGAGGGCACTGGTAAAAATACTTAAAGTGCCGTCACCAAAATACTGGACAATCTCACCATTATAAGCGGCAGTGGTATTTTCAAACGTGCTTCGGTGGCGCTCACGAATGCTTAAGGCGTTCTCCTCACTATGACTCATTAGAGAGGTATAGCCCTCAATGTCTGTGAACATTATAGCAGCAAGGAGTCTTTTTTTAGACATGTTGGTCCGTAGGGTTATGACACTCAAATTTAAATAAAATTTGCATGCAGATAAAATGGTTTTTGCCGTGCTACAATTATTAATATCTTTAACAGGACTATCTTTAAGTGCTTATGTCAAAAAAAGAAGCTAGTACCTATGTTGAGTTTTTGGCTCAGGTCCCTTTTTTTTCCGAAGTTTCTAAATCGTCGCTAACGCATTTGTGCCAAAGTGCACACAACGTCAGTTACCAAAAAAATGAGACCATCTTTAAAAAAGGGGATTTGGGAGAGTCCATGTACATCATTATGGAAGGCAGCGTTAAGGTTCATGAGGGGAATTACGTGTTTAACACTATGGATAGTGGCGATTGTTTTGGGGAATATGCACTCATCGACGAAGAACGTCGATCGGCTTCGGTAACGGCTTTGGAACGATCAAAAGTTTTAAAAATTGAACGCGATAGTTTTCTTGAAGTCATAGCCTCAGATCCTGACTTCTCCCTTGGAATGCTTGCTGTTTTAATAAAGCGACACAGAGACATTAATGTGATTCAGGAAAACTTAGCGAATTCAAAAGAAGCTCTAGAGCTGGCAAACTCTAAAATGAAAGGTCTTATTGAAGGTGCGATGGATGCTATTATTATGTTCGATAGTAATTTTAGAATCGTGCTCACCAACCCTTCCGCGAATAAGCTATTGCAAAACAAGGATGTCTTGCAGCGCAATGTCTTATACTTTTTTGACAGTGAGAGTGCAGTGCTAATTGAACAACTCGTAAAGGACGAACTAAGCCATAAGACATCCGTTAATAATTATTTACCGGATATAGTGCGGGTTATCGGTTCTGACGAGAAGGAAACACTCAACGAAGGCACTATAAGTAAGTATGGCAATCACGCCGATACATTTTATACGCTCATTCTCCGAAACATTGAAGAGCGCCTTGAGGCCGAGAACCAGATTAGTTTCTTGACTAAGCAAACGCAATACTTAGAAAAGGAGATACAGGAGCTGACCAATACCTATGGCATTATTGCAGAAGACCAAAGTATGCGCAATGTGCTTAATCTCATTGAGCAAGTTGCTACCACCAATGCTACCGTGCTTATTAATGGTGAAACAGGGACGGGTAAAGAATTGGTGGCCAGGGCCATTCATAAAACAAGCCATCGAAGCGATCAACCTTTAGTTAGAATAAATTGCGGCGCTATCCCTGCTAATCTGATTGAAAGTGAATTATTTGGACACAAAAAAGGAGCGTTTACCGGTGCAACAGCAGACCGCAAAGGCCGTTTTTTGTTGGCTGATAATGGCACTATTTTTCTAGATGAAATAGGTGAGATGCCCATTGATTTACAACCCAAACTGCTACGGGTCATACAAGAAGGAGAGTTTGAACCGGTCGGTAGTTCTGAAACATTAAAAGTCGACGTTCGGATTATAGCAGCGACCCACAGGGATTTATTGCAGCATGCTACAGAAGGAAAATTTAGGGAAGACCTATATTATAGATTAAATGTATTCCCGATTGTCGTGCCTCCTTTACGACTAAGAGGCAACGACATTTTTCTGATTGCAGAGGAAATGATAACACAATTCTCCAAAAAATTGAATAAGCCAATATCAGCATTGTCAGATGCAGAGAAACAGCTTTTAATGTCCTATTCGTGGCCAGGTAATGTTAGGGAATTGCAAAACCTTATTGAAAGGGCCATTATTATTTCGCAAAACGGACAGGTTAATTGGCAGCATATTATTCCAAAGGAAACAGAAGATAAATCAGTGCCCCAACAGATAGCTCAAGAAAAAATATACACTACCTCTGAATGGGCGAAACTAGAAAAGGAAAATATCCTGAAGGCCCTAAAGCAAACGCGCTGGAAAATATCCGGTAAAGACGGTGCTGCCGAATTACTTCAAATAAAGCCAACAACTCTAGCTTCAAAAATTAAGGTATTGGGCATCGTTCGCCCTGTTTAGAACACCTATCGCTTACGAAATATCGTAAATCACTAACGAAATATCGTTTAATTACGAATTTTAGTAAGTAAAACTAGTATTGGATTTGTTGTTAAATAATTGATTGTCAAAAACTTATATGTTTTGGCACGGCAATCGCATTATACTTGCCAAACAAAATCAATTATTAAATTTAAATCTTAAAACAATGATTACAACAGCAAATGTAAAAAACGGAGTAAACGTCGATCAATTAGTAGAAACTATTGAAGCCGTTCAAGGCAATCCAGAATTAGCTAAATTTCAATTTAGAGCTAAAAACAACTGGATTGATGGTGGACATTGCGTATCTAGTATTAAAGGATTCTACGGTGTAGGAGCTGAAGACACGTCGCGTGAGGAAACCTTCACTATGGAATGTAGCCACCCGCAAGTGCTATTAGGAAAAGATGAGGCAGCAACACCACCAGAAGTATTATTGCACTCACTAGGATCTTGCTTAACAGGAGCTATGGTGTACCATGCAGCGGCCAATGGAGTTAACATTGAGAGTGCTTCGTCTTCTCTAAAGGGCAATGCCGACTTACATGGATTTTTAGGCTTGGATCCTGAAGTTCGTATGGGATTCGATGGTATTACATTTACCTTAAAAGTAAAATCAGACGCATCGGTCGAAGAATTGGAAAAATTTGCAAAATTCTCACCTGTATTTGACATGATTAACAATCCAACACCAGTTTCAATCGAAATTGTAAAGGAGTAGTTCTCAATTTAAAAAAGGCTACTCAACATAGAGTGGCCTTTTTTTATGATCTCATCTTTAGTCATGACACTTCCGACTCATAGCATAACCAACGCCAATCAAGCTGTAGCCAAAGTAGCCTATAAAACCAATGACCTTTGTGCCATTTATCCTATAACACCAGCATCCGAGATGTCTGAGTTGGTCGAGGAATGGAGTGCTAAAGAACGAGCAAATGTTTTTGGTGCTGTACCTAGTGTCATAGAAATGCAAAGTGAAGCCGGAGTGGCAGGAGCCATGCATGGCGCATTGCAAACCGGTTCGCTTTCTACAACCTTCACCGCATCTCAAGGCTTGCTGCTTATGCTTCCTAATATGTATAAAATTGCTGGGGAGTTAACCCCTAATGTCATACATGTTGCCACCAGAAGTATAGCGGCGCATGCCCTTTCGATTTTTGGGGACCATAGCGATGTTATGGCCTGCCGCCAATCCGGATATGCATTTTTAGGAAGCGCCTCTGTACAAGAAGCTCAAGACTTTGCACTCATTGCCCAAGCGGCAACCTTGGCATCCAGAGTACCATTCGTTCATTTTTTTGACGGGTTTAGGACCTCTCACGAGATATCCAAGATAGAAAACCTTAGTGATGAGATGATTCTTAACATGATGGACTATAAAGACATTGATGACCATAGAAATAGAGCATTAAATCCTGATAACCCTGTTTTGAGAGGGAGTTCCCAAGGGCCAGATGTGTTTTTTGAATCACGGGAAGCCACTAACAAATACTACGATGTATGTCCAGAAATCGTACAATCGAAAATGGATGACTTTGCGAAGCTGACCGGAAGAGCCTATCGCATCTTCGAATATTATGGGCATCCAGAAGCCGAACAGCTTATCATTTCCATGGCGTCTTCTGTGGAAACCATCTCAGCAACCATTGATGATTTGAATAAAAAAGGTGAAAAGTATGGACTTATTAAGGTCAGGTTGTTTCGCCCATTTAGCAAAAAGCATGTATTAGAAGCCTTACCAAAAACGGTGAAAGCCATCGCTGTATTAGATAGAACCAAGGAAGTGGGATCTGCCGGCGAACCCTTATATCTGGATGTATTACACGCCTTGACACAAGCATTTCAGAATGCGGAGATAGCCCATCTTCCCAAAGTTATAGGTGGACGTTATGGCTTATCTTCTAAAGCATTTACACCTTCAATGGTCAATGCTATTTTTCAAAACCTAAAACAAGAAAGACCGTTACATAATTTCACGGTCGGCATTGAAGATGATATCACCCATTTGAGTTTGCCAAAAAGCAATTTTAAACTTAAGCTTAAAGCGTTTCAGATGATATCTTACGGCTATAAACCCAATAATAATGAGGAAAGCGAAGCTACAGGGTTGATTTCTATTTTAGGAAACGAATCCTCTAGTTTTGTACAATTCTACACGGAGATTGATTATAAGAAAACACAGTCGCGACAAGTAAGGCATATACGTTTTGCTGACCAACTCATTAAAGCGCCATATTTGATAGCGGGGGCTGATGTTATTACTTGTGAAAATTCAGGTTTTATCGAAAACGATAGTGCTTTACAACGTATAAAAACCAATGGAAAACTATTGGTTAATTCAGAGCTTTCGCCTGAGTTATTCTGGAAATCACTTAAGAAAAGAACACAACAGCAAATCATAGAAAAGGAGCTGTCGTTGTATATCGTTAATCTTAACGATCTTAAAACCAATTACGCATTAGAGAATTTTAAAATCTCAGCGCTCGATGCCTGTTTTTATTGTTTGACCGAACGCTTTGGATCGTCAGCGTGGCGCAAGGATGTGTCTCATCGTATACTTAAGGTCGACTGCTTAAATGAGACTGATCATCTTCCGATAGAAGATTCTCCCGAAATCAATACGCCGATTGGTTTTATCGAAAAACTGCTCAACACCAATCAAAATACCATTAAGGTGAGTGATGTACCCGTTGATGGGACATACCCAACAAACACCTCTATTCTAGACACACCAGAACATGCCGATTTTATACCAGAATGGCACCCTGAAGCTTGTATACAATGTGGAGCCTGTTCTATGGTCTGTCCTCAAGCGGCGCTGCGAATGAAAGTGTTTGATGATTCTTATTTAGAAGCTGCGCCCGACGCTTTTGCCACAATCCCATCTATTGATTTTAAAGATGAGCTCTTCTCCATTCAGATTAATCCCGACCATTGCAACAGTTGTGACCATTGTATTGAGGCCTGCCCTGAAGCTGCACTGAAGGCATCGCAATCAGTGGGCACTTTTGAAGTCAATAAAACGCATTGGGATTATTTTGATGCCATACCCGAATTTGACAGACATAGAATTGACAACACAAATTTGAGCCAACAGCAATTGCAAGAGCCCTTGTTTAAGTATTCAAAGGGAGAGCTCGGTTGTGGTGAGGCGCCTTACCTAAAATTGTTGTCACAGTTGTTTGGTGACAGACTATTAGTAGCGAACGCTACAGGATCGAGCTCCATTTTTGGTGGAGCTTTACCAACAACGCCCTGGGCAAAAAATGCTAATGGCAAAGGTCCCGCTTGGTCAAACTCCCTATTCGAAGATAACGCCGAATTTGGTCTTGGTTTTTGTTTGTCCTTAGACCAACAAGAGCAGAAAGCTAAAAAGATGCTAAAGACACTATTCGCTGAACTTGATTTTGATCTGGCTCATGATATATGGAGTGCGAAGCAGCATACCGAACAGGAGATTTTAAAACAAAGACAAAACGTAGAACAATTAAAAGGCGCGCTTAAAGCGATTGGGTCTCACCAAGCTATGGAATTATTAAAAATTGCAGACAGTTTGGTTAAAAAGAGTGTTTGGTGTGTTGGTGGAGATGGCTGGGCCTACGATATAGGCTATGGAGGTTTAGACCATGTCTTATCTTCTGGAAAGAACATCAATATTTTGGTTTTAGACAATGAGGGTTATGCCAATACGGGCGGTCAAGTTTCAAAGGCCACACCTTTTGGAGCTTCGGCTAAATTCGGGTTTAACGGCAAGCAAAAACAAAAAAAAGACCTAGGCTTTTTAGCTATGAATTATGATGATGTATATGTCGCGTCAGTAGCCATAGGAGCAGACAAAGCACAAACCTTAAAAGCATTTATTGAAGCGGAGCGTTTTGATGGCCCTTCAATTATAATTGCATATTGTCATTCGGCATCCCATGGCATTAACATAAAGACACCTCAAAAGTATCATAAAGCACTAGTAGATTCAGGGCAGTGGTTGCTGTATAGAAATGATCCTGGAAAGGAAAGTCCTTTTCAACTAGACTCTAAAAAACCGTCCATGAAAATTAAAGACTACTTAAGTTTGGAAAGTAGGTTCTCTAAGTTATTTCAAGATAAAGATGACAGCATAGGTCATACTTTAGACAATATTCAAGACTATGTAGACCGACGTTATAAAAAATATAGACACTTTTCTAATTTAAGCCAGTAAAATAAGGCACAAAAGACCATAATCTGTGTTTTTTGTGGTGGATTGCACATTGGCAACTTAAAAATTAATATTATTTTTACGTTAAATGTAGTTTAGGAATGTGCATATCTTCCCCAATTTGAACCCATTTTAAGTAGTTCGTCGACAATATTTGCCGTTTAAAGACGTTTTTTTACTTAGATTTATTTTGTTAGGTCGGTTTTTTTTATACTTTTACACCTTTAATTGTAGCATGCAGAGTAAAAATATGTTAGCCTCAATCTTATTTTTCTTCGTGAGTTTTGTATCCATGGCTCAGGGACCTACACCTCCTCCCCCAACACCCCCATTGCCGGGACTGCCTATTGATGACGGAATTTTGATACTATTTTTGCTAGCTTTAATTCTTGGAATTTACAGAACTTACAAAATCTCAAGGAAAACAATTTAGTGCCTTAGCTCATTAAGCCGCTTTACATATTTACCGATCACATCAAATTCTAGATTGACCTTATCTCCTACTTTTAGGGCATTAAATGTGGTATGTTGATAAGTGTAGGGGATGATTGCCACGGAAAATTGATTTATTTTAGAATTAACCACAGTAAGACTAACCCCATTTACGGTAATTGAACCTTTCTCTATTGTAATATTGTTAAAGCCAGTATCGTATTCGAAGGTAAATAACCAACTGCCGTCTTCTTCTTTTATAGCAATACATTCTGCAGTTTGATCGACATGGCCTTGCACGATATGCCCATCAAGACGATCGCCTAGTTTCATGGCCCGTTCAATATTTACGGTGTCTCCTTCTTTAAGTGCACTTAAGTTTGTTTTATCTAAGGTTTCCTGAATGGCCGTTACAACATAGTTGTTATTATCAATAAGTACCACAGTAAGGCAAACACCATTATGGGCCACACTTTGATCAACTTTTAACTCATGGGTAATGGAAGTGCTCAAGGTTAAATGGAGATTACCGTTTTCCTTTGCTAGTTTTTGCACCGTTCCTAGATCTTCTATAATACCTGTAAACATTAAATCTACTTTATTTGGTTAAATTTGCACTGCAAAGTTAAGCACACAAGCAGATACAATTATAGATTTTAATATAAAAATAGGATAACTATTTATAGGCATGAAGAAAGAAGAAAAAGTTGTTGTTGGTATTTCCGTAGGCGATCTTAATGGCATTGGGCCAGAAATTATCATCAAAGCTTACGAGGATCCCAGATCACTTGAGTTAAGCACGCCCGTTATTTTTGCGTCAGGAAAGATCATGCAGTTTTTTAAGAACCATTTTAAGAGTAAGATCAATTTTTTTAACATCAATGATCCACAAAAGTTGGTGCATGGTAAAGTTAACGTAGTTAACGTTTGGAAAGAACCGGTTAAAATTGAGTTTGGTAAGGAAGACAAAAAAATAGGAGAATATGCCATTAAATCGCTCGAGGCAGCCACCAAGGCCCTTAAAGCTGGGACTATAGATGTTTTGGTAACAGCTCCTATAAACAAACATAATATTCAATCAGATACGTTTAATTTTCCGGGCCATACCGATTATTTGGCAAAGGTTTTAAACGGAAAGAGCCTTATGTTTATGGTAACTGAGGGCTTACGCGTAGGGCTTTTGACGGATCATGTACCTCTGAAAGAGGCGGCCAATCATATTACAGAAGCATTGATAAGGGAAAAAATAGAGACAGTCACCAAATCACTAAAACAAGACTTTGGTATTAGTAAACCTAAGGTCGCTGTATTGGCAATTAATCCGCATGCCGGCGATAATGGGGTTATTGGAAAGGAAGACGATGTTGTTTTGAGACCAACATTAGAAAAAATAAGACAGGAAGGTAGTTTGGTATACGGACCTTATTCGGCGGATAGTTTTTTTGGTTCCAACAGCTACAAGAGCTTTGATGCTGTGATTGCCTCTTATCACGATCAAGGGTTGATACCTTTTAAAACCATATCATTTGGTGGAGGTGTAAATTATACGGCCGGTCTTGATAAAGTAAGAACTTCGCCAGATCATGGTACAGCCTACGAAATAGCAGGAAAAGGAGAGGCTAATGAAAATTCATTTGTTCAAGCTATTTACGCGGCGATTAAAATATACAGGAATCGACTAGACTATAGTTTTTATACCAAGAATCCTTTGAAAAAAGCGTCGAAATAGATATGAACAAAATTTGTTGATATCTGGCCGTTAAATAAGTAAAATTTTATATATTTGCAGGCTCAAAATGAGTGTGGTAATGAAGGCATTAAAAGAATATACGATCCAATTCGTTGGATTAAAAGTAGGGGAGCACGATTTTGATTATACTATTGACAATACGTTCTTTCATAATTTTGAATATGAAGAGTTTAATGAAGTTGATGTAAAAATCGATTTAAAACTCATCAAAAAAGCAACACTATTGGAGTTGTTTTTTAAGGCGTCAGGATATGTTAATGTGAATTGTGACCTCACTAACGAACCCTATAATCAGCAAATTGGAGATGAATTTAAGTTGGTGGTTAAGTTTGGGGAAACCTATAATGACGATAATGAAGATATCTTAATTATACCGCACGGGGAATACGAGATTAATATTGCCCAGTATATTTACGAGCTCATCATATTAGCAGTTCCGGCAAAACGGGTCCATCCAGGTATTGAAGATGGAACGTTAAAATCCGATATCCTCTCAAAATTAGAAGAATTGAGTCCGAGTGAACAGAACGATGAAAAAGCATCTGAGGATATCGATCCTCGTTGGAATAATTTAAAAAAACTATTAACGGATAAATAACATTTAAAATGGCACATCCAAAACGTAAAATATCTAGAACAAGAAGAGATAAAAGAAGAACACACTATAAAGCTTCTGTACCTCAAATAGCAACTTGCCCTACGACTGGTGAGCCGCACTTGTATCACAGAGCGCATTGGCATGAAGGAAAGCTATATTACAGAGGCCAAGTCCTAATAGATAATTCCGCTGAAGAAGAAAACCTAGCATAACTATTATGCGCGCATAGTATAAAACGCTCACCAGTGAGCGTTTTTTTTTGTTTAAATTTTTTGAATAGGTCAAAAACTACTTAATTTGCATAATTATTTGCCAAAAAATGATAAAAACGCACTGAAAATCATTGTTTTTTGTCATTTTTAAATACTTTTAATTAATCTAAAAGCTAATAATGGGTAAGATTACAGCGGCAATTACAGGTGTCGGAGGCTATCTTCCAGACTTTGTACTATCGAACAAAGTACTAGAGACCATGGTAGACACAAACGACGAATGGATTACGACGCGTACAGGAATCAAAGAGCGTAGGATTCTTAAAGAAGAAGGAAAAGGCACATCATTTTTAGCCATTAAGGCAGCTCAAGATTTAATAGATAAAAAAGGCCTAGATCCTAAAGATATAGAATTAGTCATAGTTTGCACGGCAACTCCAGATATGAAGGCGGCTTCAACGGCTGCTTATACTGCAACACAAATAGGAGCTGTAAATGCCTTTTCTTATGACTTAGAAGCAGCCTGTTCTAGTTTTCTTTTTGGGATGTCAACGGCGGCAGCCTACATTGAATCTGGTCGTTATAAAAAAATACTACTCATAGGAGCCGATAAGAACTCATCATTCATCAATTACAAGGATAGGGCGACCTGCATTATTTTTGGCGATGGTGCTGGTGCTGTTTTATTCGAACCCAATGAGGAAGGGCTTGGTTTACAAGACGAACTTTTAAGAAGTAACGGCGAGGGCCGGGAATTTTTGCAGGCTACGTATGGGGGCTCATCTTATCCTATAACACAAGAAGCTTTTGATGAAGGCAAACATTTTGTGTTTCAAGATGGTCGAACCGTATTTAAAAATGCCGTTTTTAACATGGCAGATGTCGCAGAACGGATACTAAAAAGAAACAACCTTACCAATAATGATATCTCTTGGCTAGTAGCGCATCAGGCCAATAAGAGAATTATAGATGCCACAGCACAGCGTATTCATCTAGAAGATGAAAAAGTAATGATGAATATTGAGAAGTATGGTAATACAACTTCTGCTACTTTACCGTTATTACTTTACGACTACGAATCACAACTAAAGAAAGGTGATAATTTGATTTTTGCCGCCTTTGGAGGTGGATTTACTTGGGGCTCGATTTATTTTAAATGGGCCTATAACCCTAATTAAGCACTAACTAACACAAATATCTAAATACTATGGATTTAAAAGAAATTCAGAACTTAATAAAATTTGTAGCCAAATCTGGCGCGAGTGAAGTTAAGTTAGAAATGGATGATGTTAAAATTACCATCAGAACGGGTTCTGATAGCGATACTACGATTGTTCAGCAAGTACCTGTTCAAGCTGCTGCACCAGTTGTTCAGCAACAGGCTCCAGCGCCAGTTGCCGCTCCAACGCCAGAAGCGCCGGCTGCCTCAGCTCCAGCAAGTGATGATTCTAAATATGTTACCGTAAAATCACCTATCATAGGCACATTCTATCGTAAGCCATCACCAGACAAACCTGTTTTTGTTGAAGTAGGCACAGAAGTTAAGGAAGGTGATGTCCTATGTGTTATCGAGGCTATGAAGCTATTTAACGAAATCGAATCTGAAGTATCAGGTAAGATCGTTAAGGTTTTAGTTGACGATTCTTCCCCAGTCGAGTTTGACCAACCGTTATTTTTGGTTGATCCATCATAACAATTGAAAATTCCAATCTACAAATCCCAAACCCAATTATTGGAATTTGGTGCTTGGAAATTGAATTTTTAAAAGAAAAGTTATGTTTAAAAAGATACTAATCGCTAATAGAGGTGAAATAGCACTGCGTGTTATTAGAACCTGTAAAGAAATGGGCATTAAAACTGTTGCAGTATATTCAACAGCTGATGCTGACAGCCTTCACGTTAAGTTTGCGGATGAAGCCGTTTGTATTGGTCCAGCTCCAAGTAATGAATCGTACTTAAAGATTTCAAATATTATAGCAGCTGCAGAAATTACGAATGCGGATGCTATTCATCCAGGATATGGATTCCTGTCTGAAAATGCCAAATTCTCTAAGATTTGCGAAGAACACGGTATAAAATTCATAGGCGCCTCAGAGGAGATGATCGCTAAAATGGGTGACAAAGCTACGGCTAAAGCGACGATGAAAGCTGCAGGAGTGCCTTGTGTACCAGGAAGCGATGGCATTATAGGAGACTATGAGGAATGTGAAAAACTTGCCGAAGAAGTGGGCTACCCAGTGATGTTAAAAGCTACTGCAGGTGGAGGAGGAAAAGGGATGCGTGCCGTTTGGAAAAAAGAAGACCTTAAACCTGCTTGGGATTCTGCCAGACAAGAGTCAAAAGCGGCGTTTGGCAATGACGATATGTATATGGAGAAACTCATTGAAGAACCAAGACATATTGAAATCCAAGTGGTAGGAGATTCTAGCGGAAGGGCTTGTCATTTGTCCGAAAGGGACTGTTCTGTACAAAGACGTCATCAAAAGCTTACAGAAGAGGTACCCTCTCCTTTTATGACAGATGCTTTGAGAGATAAAATGGGAAAAGCGGCAGTTAAAGCGGCCGAATTTATAAATTATGAAGGTGCGGGTACTGTAGAGTTTCTAGTAGACAAACACAGAAATTTCTACTTTATGGAGATGAATACGCGTATTCAAGTAGAGCATCCCATAACCGAGCAAGTTATAGATTTTGACCTTATTAGAGAACAAATATTAGTGGCTGCAGGTGTGCCCATCTCTGGTAAAAATTATACACCAAATTTGCATTCAATTGAATGTAGAATAAACGCTGAAGATCCCTTCAATGATTTTAGACCTTCACCAGGAAAAATAACAACACTTCATGCCCCTGGAGGTCATGGCGTTCGTCTAGATACCCATGTTTATGCGGGTTATAGTATACCGCCTAATTATGACTCAATGATTGCCAAGTTAATTACAACAGCGCAAACTCGTGAAGAAGCCATTAATAAAATGAAACGCGCTCTAGATGAGTTCGTCATTGAAGGTATAAAAACAACCATTCCTTTTCATAGACAACTTATGGAACATCCCGATTATTTAGCAGGGAATTACACGACCAAGTTTATGGAAGACTTTAAGATTAAAGAAGAGCTTGAAGATTAAATAGAAAAAGCGACCAATAAAGGTCGCTTTTTTTATGCGTTGTGGTGTAAGATTATCTTATAAACATCGACAGTTTATTCATGTTATAGGCATTTAATTGTGAATATATCAAAGGTTTGTGATGTTTGTTGTGAAATCCTCACATAACCAGTACCTTTGTAAAAAAAATCAAAGAAGAACTATGAAAAACAAATACCTACAGTTCTTTTTGGGGTTGTTATTGACTGTATGTTTCGTGCCACAGAGTACTGCTCAGAAAACAGAAACGACATGGTCCATCAAAGCATCTAGCGACATTCCTCAAAAGAACATTGGCTTTTATAAAGCCAAGCCTAAGTATTCCACATTAATAGATATTAATATTGATCGGTTAAAGCAACAACTCATCAATGTGCCTCAACGTCATTTAGTTGGTAAGCGTCAAGGTGTGGTTGTGCAATTTCCCAATCAGGAAGGTAAGTTAGCGTCTTTTTTAGTACAAGAGGCCTCAGTTATGGAGGCGGAATTGCAAAATCAGTTTCCTGAGATACGATCTTTTGTAGGCAAGGGCATCGATAATCCGACCGCAATATTGAGATTTAGTATGTCCCCACAGAAAGGATTGAGTGGGATGGTACTATCGGATGGTAAAACCGTTTTTATAGAACCATACACTGAGGATAAAAAAACCTGTATTGCATTTATTAATTCCAACGAAGACGGACCAAGGCCAGCATTTATCTGTGAAACAGAATACAGTCCTTATGAAAGTGGTATGTCCGATGAAGTATTTAGTGCCTTGCGAAACGCCAATGATGGAACACTGAGAACCTATCGTTTAGCACTTGCTTGTACAGGGGAGTACGCCCAATTTCACGGTGGAACGGTACCAGACGTGTTAGCAGCAATGAATGTTACAATGACTAGAGTTAACGGTATTTATGAAAGGGACTTAGGGGTGACCATGGTCATTATTGCCAATAATCCGAATGTTATTTTCTTAGATCCCAATACGGATCCCTATACAAACAATAATGGGCCTGTAATGCTAGGTCAAAACCAAACCACACTTGATACGGCTGGTGCTCCAATTTTTATAGGTTCTGCCAATTACGATGTAGGCCATGTGTTTAGTACGGGCGGTGGGGGTATTGCTCAATTGCGTTCTCCATGTGTGCCAGGATCAAAAGCGAGAGGCGTTACGGGCTTACCTTCTCCAGTAGGTGATGCTTTTGATGTGGACTATGTGGCTCATGAACTAGGTCATCAATTTGGCGGTAACCACACACAAAATAATAGTTGCCAAAGGTCCGGTGTTTCCGTAGAACCCGGTAGTGCTTCGACCATTATGGGCTATGCAGGTATTTGTGCTCCTAATGTCCAAAATAACAGTGATGATTATTTTCATGGGGAGAATTTAAGAGAAATGTGGGCCAATGTTTTTACAGGAAACAGCAGTACCTGCTTTGTAGGCAGTGCTACAAATAATGTAGCACCAGTGGTAGATGCGGGTTCGGATTTCACCATTCCAGTATCCACGGCATTTGTCCTTAGGGGATCTGCAACAGACGCAGATACCGCTTCTGGCTTAACGTATTGCTGGGAGCAAACCGATGCGAGCCCTGCAACAATGCCTCCCCAACCTACGAATAGCGGTGGCCCTCTGTTTAGGTCATTAGACCCAACGACTTCGCCAGATCGCTATATGCCAGCTCTAAATACCGTTTTATCTGGGTCGTTAGCAACCACTTGGGAAGTCGTTCCCTCTGTAGGTAGAACCATGAACTTTTCATTAACTGTAAGGGACAATGAACTTGGTGGCGGTGCCACAGGTTCAGACGATATGGTCGTCACGGTACAATTATTTTCAACCCCATTTACGGTTAATACTCCAGCATCTTGGCCTGCCAATTCGAGTCAAGAAGTGTCATGGGTGGTCGGTCAGACGAATACGGGTGCCATTAACTGCCAAACCGTTAATATCCGTTTTACGACTAATGGTGGATTATCCTTTACAACCTTAGCTTCTGGGGTTCCCAATACGGGTACCGCGACAATAACAGTTCCGGATATCCCCAATACAAATAATGCCATAGTTCTTGTCGAGGCGGCCGACAATATTTTTTATGCGGCATCGAGTGCCTTCGCTATTACAGATCCTTTATCCATCGAAGAATTTGGTATTGATAATCTCAGCATTTATCCTAACCCCAATAATGGAGCCTTTACTATAGGATTTGACCCAAGATCTGGTGAAGCTATTCGCGTAGAGGTTTATGATATAAGAGGAAGGGCGATATACAGAAAAGAATATTCTAGCATCAGTAGATTTGAGGAAGTCATAAGATTGAATAATGCACAATCAGGTGTTTATGTGCTACAACTTTCTGAAGGCCCTCGAAAGGCAGCTAGGAAAATTATTGTGGATTAACCATTAATTTATAAATTAAGGCTCCTAAAATTTAGGAGCTTTTTTTTGCCATGAATTTATCGTACTGGGATATAAAAACTTGGATTACCGACATTGATTTCACCATTGTTGGCAGTGGCATTGTTGGACTGAGTTGCGCTTTAGAGTTGCGGCAACAATACCCACAGTCAAAAATAGTAGTCCTTGAAAAGGGGATGCTGCCACAAGGGGCAAGTACAAAAAATGCAGGTTTTGCGTGCTTTGGCAGTTTAAGTGAAATCATTGAGGATTTAAAAACCCATTCGGAAGAAGATGTCTTAGAACTTGTGTCCAAGCGCATTAATGGCTTAAGACTATTGAGACATACTTTAGGGGATAAGCCTATAGCCTATAGGCAACATGGTGGTTACGAGTTGTTTTTAAAAGACGATAAGGCCTTATACGAACAGTGCAATGCTCATAAGGATGCTATTAATAAACTATTTTGGCCACTATTTAAAGACTGTGTATTTTCTTTTGAAGACAACCAATTTGGATTCAAAAATAGTCTCAAAAAGATAGGGTATAATAAGTTTGAAGGGCAGATCGATACCGGAAAAATGATGCAGGCACTTTTGAATAAGGTCTCCACATCCGGAATAAACATATTGAACAATTGTCATGTGACATCCATTGAGGAAGGCTCTCATAAGGTTCATATAAATACGACCAATTTCAGCTTAACATCGAAGAAGGTTTTTGTGGCTACTAATGGTTTTGCTGGCCAACTCATAAATGAACATGTTAAACCTGCACGTGCCCAAGTACTCATTACAAAACCCATAGATAACCTTCATATAAAAGGGACCTTTCATTTAGATAAGGGCTATTATTATTTCAGAAATATAGATGAAAGATTGTTATTTGGTGGTGGTCGGAATTTGGACTTTAAAGGTGAAGAGACAACAGAATTTGGAGAAACAGAACTTATACAAAATAAACTGGAAGAACTTTTAAGATCCACCATTTTACCAGATACTCATTTTGAAATTGAGCATCGCTGGTCCGGTATTATGGGAGTTGGAGATCAAAAGCGCCCAATAGTAAAGCCCTTGAGTAGCAATGTCTTCTGTGGTGTGCGTTTAGGTGGTATGGGAGTCGCCATTGGAAGTACTGTTGGGAGGGATTTAGCAAACTTGATGCAATGCACTTAAAGTTAAACCTCTATAATCAATGCTGCGATATGCTCAATGCGCGTTTAGAAGTGATTGAGAAAACAATTTCTGATATTCAAAACGCTTTAGAGACCGAAACCAAGAGCACAGCTGGCGATAAGCACGAAACGGGAAGGGCAATGCTCCAAATAGAACGGGAAAAGGCAGGGAGACAACTCGCGGAAATTCAAAAACAGCAGGAGCTTTTAAATAGAATTGACCCTGAAACAGAGTTAAATACCGTTGCATTGGGAAGTATTGTTTTTACCTCAACATCCCATTACTTTTTAGGACTAAGTCTAGGTGAACTAAAGGCTGGTACCGATACATTCTATGCCATCTCAATGGCAACACCTATAGCAAAACTATTGGTCTCCAAATCCGTAGGGGACACAGTGATCTTTAGGGAACAACAAATGACAATCACAAAAATTCTTTAAAAAAGAACCAATCCCTTTAATCCCTATAAAAACTGTCGTAACTTCACCTATAAAAATTAGCTATGCTCCGCTTTTTCAAAGTTATACTATTAACTATATGCACCAGCTTTGGCTATAGCCAAAATGCGTCTTCCATAGATTTTGTTATAAAAAACTTGGGCGTAAATGTCGACGGCCATTTCAATACCTTTGATATTATTGCCGAGTTTAATCCGGAATCGGAATTGACCAATATTTCGGGTAAGATTGCGGTGTCTTCAATTAAAACTGGTATTGAAAGCCGAGATGAGCATTTACTTAAAGACGATTATTTTGATATTGAAAATCATGCCTATATTACGCTAAGGAGCATCTCAATTTCAAAAACATCAGACACGGTATATAGCGTAAAAGCAGATCTTAGCATTAAGGGGAAAACGAAGCAAATCACAATTCCTGTGACCGTTCAAAGTGTAGATGAGACCTACAAAATCACCTCTTCATTTAAAATAAACAGGCGAGACTTTGATGTAGGTGGTGGAAGTTTTGTGATGGGCAAAACGGTAAAAATTCAGGTGACCTATTTTCAGGAGATGCAATGAATCGGTCTAATTTTGATGTGATAGTAATTGGAGGTGGCTTAGCAGGCTTAACCGCTGCCATTCATTTAGCTAAATCTAACTTCAGAGTTTTAATCATTGAAAAACATGGATACCCTAGGCACAAAGTCTGTGGAGAATATGTGTCTAACGAAGTACTTCCCTATCTAGAATTTCTAGGGTTTAATCCTTTTGAGTTTGGAGCAAAACGAATTACGGAATTTGAACTTACCACACATAATAACAAGAAGATACAGGCGACTCTTCCTTTAGGTGGTTTCGGGATAAGCCGCTACGAAATGGACTTTCGACTATATAATTTGGCCCAAAAAATCGGTGTTTTAGTGCTTCAGGATATGGTTGTAGATGTAAAGTTTCAAGACGATAATTTCCAAGTGAAGACCAAAGCTGCTAAAGCGTATAACTCTAAAATAGTCATTGGCGCCTTTGGGAAACGTTCTAATTTAGATGTGCAATTCAATCGGGCCTTTATAAAAAGAAAATCTCCTTATTTGGGTATTAAAGTCCATGTATCGGGCCCATTTGATGAGACCAAAGTAGCGCTTCATAATTTTAAAGGTGGCTATTGCGGTGTGTCTAAAGTAGAGAATGACCATATCAATCTATGCTATATCACCAATTACGAATCCTTTAAAAGATATAAGAACATAGAACAGTTTCAGGAAGCGGTCCTCTTTAAGAATAAAGCCTTAAAAACTATTTTTTCCTCATCGACATTAGAATTTCAAAAGCCATTAACGATTAGTCAGATTTCTTTTGAGACTAAGAACCCCATCGAAAATCACATGATCATGTGCGGGGATTCTGCAGGTATGATCCATCCTTTGTGTGGCAATGGCATGGGCATGGCTATACAAAGCGCAAAATTAGCATCAGATTTGATTATTAGGTATCTCAATAAAGATATAGACTCAAGGTTGAAATTGGAGGATGCCTATACAAAAAGATGGAATAGAACATTTGGACTTAGACTTAGGGTTGGGCATGGCATTGCGTATTTATTCAGACAAGATTGGTTAGCACCAAAATTACTCGTACTTTTAAGAAGGCTTCCTTTTTTAGTGCCCCATATTATAAGAATGACACACGGCAAACCAATCAAAATGTAATGGGCTTATTTATTGATACCACATATAGAAGTGATGCCACCGAAATCATGGATGATTTTTCCATGAAAGGTGAATTACTCAGAGATACGCTCGATAAACTCGGTAAGATTAATAGATGGTTGGGTGGCAATAGGGTGACACTCAATGGTATTGAGCAATTACTTGCTGGACATCCAAAAGATAGAACATATACAATTATTGACTTGGGCTGTGGCCATGGTGATATGTTAAGATGGGTCGCGGACTTTGGGAAAAAGCATCAGTATAAGTTTAAGCTTATAGGAATAGATGCCAATCAAGATGCTATTGATTATGCCATTGAATTGTCGAGAACATACGATGAAATAACGTTTGAAAAATGCGATATTTTTTCTGAAGGGTTTCAGACGATGAACTATGACATCGCCTTGTCTACCTTGTTTTTGCATCATTTTAATGAACAAGAGATTCTTTCATTATTAAGAACTATTTCAAATAGTGCCAACTTGGGGATTGTTATTAATGATTTACACAGAAGTAATGTAGCTTACGTATTGTTTAAGTTGTTGAGCTTGACCATCTCAAATCAGATGATAGTCAAAGATGGGCTAACCTCTATTTCAAGAGCATTTAAGCGCCGGGAATTGGAGTCAATATCACAACAATTACAACTCAAATCACAAATCCGTTGGAAATGGGCCTTCCGCTACCAATGGCTAATAAGAACCTAAATGGCGGTACGAATCACATCGGTTGCAAAGCAACTTCCACAATATACCAGAGAAACCAAGGATATTTTACCTTATGTAGAACTATGGCTAGAGGGTCAAGATGAGCGCTTTAAAAGAAAAGTATTAAAAATATTTGAAAATGCAGCAGTAGACAGGCGCTACTCCATTATGGATGCGGAAGAGGTATTTTTGAAGACCTCTTTTGAAGAGAAAAATGATATCTATACACGAGAGTGTATTAAAATTGCCGAACAATCCTTGTTAAAGGCCTTAGATAAAGCCAATCTCCAACCTACCGATATCGATTATATCATTACCGTATCTTGTACAGGTATTATGATTCCTTCACTAGACGCCTATTTGATCAATAAGCTAAAAATGAAGCAGGATATTGTGCGACTACCAGTAACAGAAATGGGCTGTGCTGCGGGTGTCTCAGGAATTCTATATGCCAAGAATTTTTTAAAGGCAAACCCCAATAAGCGCGCCGTAGTCATTGCGGTAGAATCTCCAACGGCTACGTTTCAGTTAGACGATTACTCCATGGTAAACATTGTCAGTGCTGCTATTTTTGGTGATGGTTGTGCTAGTGTTATATTATCATCGTATGACGAATCAGGGCCTGAAATAAAAGATGAAGCCATGTATCATTTTTATGAGGCAGAGCATATGATGGGGTTTAAATTGAGGAATTCAGGATTGCAAATGGTGTTAGATCAGTCCGTACCGCAAACCATAGCAGAGCATTTCCCCAAGATTATTCATCCCTTTTTAAAGCGTAACGGTTTAAGCATTGCCGATATCGATCATTTGGTATTTCATCCGGGAGGCAAAAAAATAGTTCAGACTGTAGAGGAGTTATTTGGAGATTTAGGAAAGACTATAGCAGATACCAAAGACGTATTGCGCCTCTATGGAAATATGAGCAGTGCTACCGTACTTTATGTTTTAGAACGATTTATGGATAAAAATATAGTTAAAGGGGAAAAAGGTTTAATGCTGAGCTTTGGTCCAGGTTTTTCTGCGCAACGCCTATTGTTAGAATGGTAGTTTATGATATAAATATAAGTATTAAAAATGGCTAAGGTAACTTTACATATGGTTTCGAGTCTAGATGGTTTTATTGCCAAAAAGGACGAAGATGTATCATGGATGCACTCAAAGGACACTTATCGTGAAGGTAAAACGCTTTCAGAAGATGATATCGAACAGTTTTTAAAATCTGTCGATTGTTATGTCATGGGCTCCAAGACTTATGAACATGCCTTAAAACTGGGCTGGCCTTATGGTGAAAAGCCTGTATTTGTCGTCACAAATAGGCCGTTAAAAACAGAAAAAGCGAGTATCAGTTTTTATTCTGGAGGTTTAGAAACCTTGATAAAAGAGGAGCTAGATTCAAAATTCCAAAATATTTGGATGGTTGGGGGCTCTAAACTCGCTAAATCATTTCTAAAGGAAGATTTAATAGATGAGATTGTCATTACATTTATTCCAGTTGTTTTGGGCGATGGTTTGTTGTTTTTCGATTTTATAAATATGGAAAAGGAGCTGCATTTAAGGGATGTAACCGCTTTTAATGATGGTATGGTTGAGCTGACCTATGAAATAAAAAAATGAAAGAATTCAAGGATAAAAATTTATGGGCATTAATATTAGGCGGTAGCAGTGGCTTAGGCTTGGCTACGGCCAGAAAGCTTGCTGAGCATGGCTTAAATATTTGCATTGTACATCGTAGCCCAAGACTACAAGAAGAAGCAATTACCAAAGCATTTGATGCGATAAAGCAGAATAATATTCAATTTAAATCCTTTAATATCGATCTTACCAAACCAGAAAAGCAGCAAGGTGTTATCGAAGAGTTAAGAGCTGTTTTAGGCGAAGGGCATAAAGTAAAAGTGATGGTGCATAGTATTGCCAAGGGCAATTTAAAACCTATGATCTCTGAGGATCACAAAGAATTAAAGCGTGATGATTTTGAGATTACTTTAAATGCCATGGCGCTGAGCTTATACGACTGGACCAAAGGGGTATTTGGAGCCGGTCTATTTTCAAAGGATGCGAGAATACTAAGTTTTACAAGTGAGGGAAATACCAAAGCTTGGCATAACTATGCGGCGGTTTCGGCAGCTAAGGTGAGTTTAGAGGCTATTACTAGAAGCATTGCCCTAGAGTTTGCGCCTTTCGGCATTAAAGCCAATTGTATTCAGGCTGGAGTTACTGATACGGCGTCTTTACGATTAATACCAGGAAGTGACGCTATTATTGCCCACAGTTTAAAACGCAATCCAAATGGCCGTTTAACGATTCCAGAAGATGTGGCTAATGCTGTGTACTTACTGACAAAGGATGAGGCATCTTGGATTACCGGAACCATAATCCCAGTAGATGGTGGGGAACACTTAAGATAATATGAATACATCAGAAATCATAGCCTTACTTCCGTACCAAGAACCATTTCTATTTGTTGATGGTATTGATGCAATTTCAGAACATGGCGTTACAGGACACTATACATTTCGGAAGGATGCATTTTTTTATCGAGGACACTTTAAGGGCAATCCTCTAACGCCAGGCGTTATATTAACGGAATGTATGGCACAAATCGGTTTGGTATGTTTGGGGATCTATTTAATGAAGGATGAGATACAGGATGATCAACAGCCGCAAATAGCACTGACATCACATCAAATGGATTTCTATTTGCCTGTATTGCCAGGCGAGAAAGTTACAGTAAAATCAGACAAAGACGTATTTCGTTTTAATAAGCTGAAGTGCAAGGTCAGAATGTACAATACGAATGAAGAATTGGTAGCAAGAGGTTTAATCTCAGGGATGTTGAAAATTTGAAATGTCCCCTTGAGGATTATCGAAATTAAAGCAATAGTTTTAATTGAAGATACCGAGCGTAGCTCATTAGGGGTGTAACTAATCCTAGATTACGTAATTTAGTATAAACCCAAATAATGATTACGTTGTCATGCTGAGCCTGTCGAAGCATTATCAATTTCGATGAAATATTATTATGTATATATATATTGCTATGTTCTGATCATTCATATTACACAGGTATGACTAATGATTTAGACCGAAGGTTAATACAACATAAGTCTGGAAGTGAGAAATTTAATTATACGAGCTCAAGATTACCTGTAGAATTAAAATGGTTTGTAAAGTGTACAAATCCTTCAGAAGCTATTAAAATTGAAAAGCAAATTAAAGGGTGGTCTCGGAGGAAAAAGAAAGCATTAATTGATGAAAATTGGGATGACTTAATTGAATTTTCTAAAAACTATAAAGAATATGGGAATAGAATTCAATGAGTATGGTCTTCGAAAGCACTTCGACAAGCTCAGTGTGACATTTAAATTTCAAATTTATTGATTTTGAAAACATGAAAAACAGAGTCGTCATAACAGGCCTAGGCGTCGTAGCACCAAATGGTGTTGACGTTTCTGAGTTTACCGATGCTCTTAAAACAGGTAAATCGGGCATTTCGTTTCATCAAAATCTGAAGGATCTCAATTTTTCGTGTCAGATTGGAGGTATTCCAAACATTTCTGAAGCCCTAAAATCACAGTATTTTACCGATTTACAGTTACGAGGCTTTAACAGTTCTGGCATCCTGTATGGCTGTATTGCAGGTATCGATGCATGGCGCGATGCCGGTTTTGATATGAAACCAGACAGTGATGTCGATTATGATACAGGTCTCATTTTTGGTACAGGAACATCGGGTGTTGAAAAGTTTAGAGAAGCCATTTACAAGTTAGATGAGGGCCTTGTGAGACGCTTAGGTAGTACAGTAGTGCTGCAAACTATGGCCAGTGGTGTAAGTGCTTATTTAAGTGGGATGCTAGGCTTAGGAAATCAGGTAACGACAAACTCGTCGGCCTGTTCTACAGGTACTGAAGCCCTACTTATGGGTTTTGAACATATTAAAAATGCTAAGGCCAAACGCATGATTGTTGGTAGTTGTAGTGATCATGGGCCTTATGTTTGGGGTGGCTTTGATGCCATGCGCGTGATGACCTATAAACATAATGATCAGCCCGAAAAAGGCTCGCGACCTATGAGCGCTTCTGCTTCAGGTTTTGTGCCCGGAAGTGGCGCCGGAGCTTTGGTTCTAGAGTCGCTAGACAGTGCAGTGGAACGCGGTGCCACTATTTATGCTGAGGTGTTAGGTGGCGCCATTAATTCAGGTGGCCAGCGTAATGGAGGAACTTTAACAGCACCTAATCCTGAGGCCGTTCAGCACTGCATTAAAAATGCTATAAGAAATGCTGAGGTAGAGGCGAAGGCTATCGACGTCGTAAATGGCCATTTAACGGCGACAGCCAAGGATACCTTAGAAATTGAAAATTGGACCAAAGCATTACAGCGAAGTGGCATTGACTTTCCCTATATTAATTCTACCAAGTCTCTTGTTGGTCATTGTTTGGCGGCCGCTGGAGCCATAGAGTGCGTGGCGAGTGTTATTCAGCTTAAAGAACAGTTTATTGCACCTAACTTGAATTGTGAAGATTTACATCCAGACATAGAACGTTTAGTTACTAAAGACAACATTCCGCTTAAAACCTTAGAGCTCAATTTCGATATACTAGCAAAAGCGAGTTTTGGCTTTGGTGATGTAAATGCTTGTGTTTTATTTAAGCGATTTATGGTGTAACTTTGTTACTCAAAGAACTACCATGACTAACGAAGAACTCATTGCCAAATTAAAACCTATTATTGCCCCTTATGTACAAGACGAGGAGGCCTTCAAGAACTTGTCTGAAGACACCGATTTTGTCAATGATTTAAAAATAAATTCTGCCAATCTGGTCGATATTATATTAGACATTGAAGATGCGTTCGACATTCGGTTAGAAAATGAAGATATGGAGCAAATGTTAGACGTTAAATCAGCCATGGATATTGTGACGCAAAAACTAAAGCCTTGATAGTTGGCAATGATATTATTGACATGGAGCTTGCAAGCAAGCAATCTAACTGGAAGCGCCCGAGGTATCTCGATAAAATATGCACTGTAAAAGAGCAAAATCTTATAGAATGTTCTGAGGAGCCTGACGTCATGGTTTGGCGACTTTGGAGCATGAAGGAAGCGGCCTATAAATTGTATACCCAATTGTATCCTAGCCGATTTTATAATCCTAAGGCCTTTGAGTACTCGCTTGAAGATGGAGGTGTGGTAAGATATAGGACCTTTATCTGCTATGTAAAGACAAGAATGACTTCAAGATACATGGTGTCGGAAGCATCTATTGAGCGACGGCACACGACATCTAAGGTCATTGAACTTAATGCCACCTCTCCTTGTGCACAAAGCAGAGTTTTACGAGATAAAGCCTTATCTTTTGTATCACAACAATTGCATTGTGATAAAAATGACCTCAGATTTGTAAAGCGTGAGTATGGAATTCCGACCATACAATACAACACTAAAGATTTTAATATCAGTTTATCGCATCATGGCCAATTTGGAGCCATAGCTTTTGCACCCTAATGGAAGGATTAAAAACCATCATATCGGCTATTGTTAAGTTCAGGTTTGCAATTATCATCGTTCTTGCAGTAGCTGTGGGATTTTCGGGCTATCAAACGGTCAATAAATTAAGTGTGGATAATTCGCTTGGTATATGGTTTTTAGATGATGATCCTAGCTATAAAGCCTATATAGATTTTCAGGAGACTTTTGGGTCTGATGAAATTTATATCGTAATGCTTCCAGTAGATAATGCTATTGGTGAAGCCGAAGTCAATGCATTAAAGCAATTGCATAAGGACATTGAAGCCTTGCCCTATGTAAAGACGACCTTTAGTTTAGCAAAGGCTAAATACCCTATTTATGGCAATGACAAAATCGTCTTTAATGATTTATACAGCCCAAAGCGAAGTGAAAAAGGCTTAAAAAATCTCTTCTCAAAACTGCCAAATGTGACAGGGCAATTAGTCACAAAAGATTACAAGAGTCAGTTTTTTTATATACAGATGAATCCGACGCCTACGATAGAAGAAAAACGTCAGGATATTGCTGGAGAGATACGCTCGGTGATTGAAAAAGACTATTCTAATTACTACCTTACAGGACCTCCAGTACTTAATGAAGCGTACAGCAAAGGCATTTACAAGGAAAGTCTCGTTTTTGGGATATTAACTGTTCTGGTCATCACAGTTATGTTGCTCTTTTTATTACCAAGCAAGCGCTATCTTATTATTTCATTATTATCTGTTGCGGTACCAGTATCATTGCTATTTGGGCTTATAACTTCCTTGGGCTATGCCTTAAATATGATTTCTATGCTCATCCCCACCATTTTGATGGTGTATAGTGTTAGTGATGCCGTTCATATTATTAATATCTACCATAAAGAAGGACTTAAAAACAAATCCTTGACTAAAGTCGAGCTTTTGGCCTATACTATTATAAAGAGTTTCACGCCCTGTTTTTATACAACCTTAACTACATTTGTCGGTTATTTTGCCTTGTATTTATCACCCTTACCAGCTTTTAAGAATATGGGGGTATTTACCTGTATAGGTTTGATATTCAGCTTTATTTTGGTCTATGTGATTACGATTATTGGCTTTAGTTTTATGAACCTTAATTTTGAAAAAGCCAAGCCACTTTTAAGCATAAAGCAACTAAGTCAAACCGGGGCTATCAACTGGCTGAACCATGTGACTACACGCTATAAGCGGTCCATTATTTTTGGTTTTACCGCAGTATTATTATTTGGGTTATATTCTGTTTTTAAAGTAAAGATCGATACCAATTCGCGAGACCTATTGGCCGAAGGCGTCGCTAAGCACGATTTGCGAACCGTCGAAGTTGAACTTGGCGGCAGTAACCGATTGCAGCTTAATATCTCTTCAAAAAATGGCGATACGCTTTTAACCAAAGCTATCGTGAAGAAGTTAGAAGATTTTCAAGCACAACTCGAAAACAACGTATTTATTTCTAACCCGGTTTCCATAGTCAACTTTAAATCCTTTTTAGAAAAAAGGACACCGCTCTTGTTTCAATCCAATCTGTCGGAAGCGAAAGTTAAAAACACATTGGCTCTAATAGACAATAGGGATAATAATTTTTTTAAGCTGTTTTCTGAGGACTTGAGTATAGCAGGATTTACGTTGACACTAAGTGAAATGAAAACGTCAGAATTGGAGCAGGTTTTGGAAGATATAGAGCTGGCCTTTCAATCGTCATTCGACACGAGCAAGTACAGTTTAAAAATCAATGGGTTTGCCGTGGTATTTGCCCAGCTTAACAAGTTTATATTAGAAACACAGTTTAAGTCGTTCTTCGCGGCCTTTTTTGTCGCGTTTTTATGCTTGTTGATTTTTATTAAGCGCATCAGAACGACGCTCTTGGTGTTAATCCCTAATATTTTGCCTTTGGCATTGTTAGCTATATTTATGAGTCTGCTGGACATACCTTTGGATGTATCAACAGCTATGATTACTCCAATCATGTTGGGGATCGCCATGGACGACACCATACATTTGGTCTATAAATACCGACGCAGTAAAACCATAACGGGCTCACCAGAATCTCGAATGGACAATGCCATGCATTACACGGGTAGTGCCTTGTTTTCAACAACTATTGCTTTAGTTGGTGGTTTTTTAATTATAGCGTCTAGTGCCACACCATCGGTCAGTGATTTTGGTATTCTATGCGCTGTTACCGTTGCCATTGCCTTGATCACGGATATCTTTTATTTACCGGCACTGCTAAAGATGTTTGATAAATAGCCCTATGCTATAATATCAAAATGTATGGGAGATCCATTTTCTAAAGCATTGTGGTGCTCAATAAATAGGGCTTGTTCATTAAAACGGGCCTCAATCAACCAGGTTTGTCCATTAAAATAAGACCGCTTTACTGTTGCTTTAAAATCGGACTGCTCTACAATTTTTAACTGATGCGCGTAATATATCTTATCATTAATTAGGGAAAACTCACCAAAGAAAGCCGCAATCAATGGGCTTTTAGGGGTATTATATAAGTTATCTGGGGTGTCTTTTGCAATGATTTTTTGGTGGTGAAGTACAATCATCTCATCTGCAAAACCAAGCACGTCATTTTTATCATGGCTGGCTACAATGCATGTAATTCCATTTTGCTTCAAATAATTAAAGACGCTTCGTCTTAAAGATTGCTTTTTAAAATTATCAATATGGCTAAAGGGTTCATCCAATAATAAAATTTCAGGAGCTTTTGCCAATGCCCTCGCTATCGCCACACGTTGTTTCTGACCACCACTTAGGTTTTTGACTTTGGTCTTGGCAAAGGCCTCTAATTCAACAACTTTAACGAGTTCTTTAGTGCGCTTTTCTTTTTCCTCTGGGTAAAAACGCGATAAGAACTTACCGATGTTATCTTCAACGGATATGTAAGGCATTAAGTCAAACTCTTGCGAGACATACTTCATAAAATCATAACCAATCACCAAGTTGAATTTTGGACCAAGTATTTTGGTGTCTTTCCAAAAGATTTCGCCTTGTTCTAGATCGTATTCTCCATAGATCAACTTGAGCAATGTACTTTTTCCAGAACCACTTTCTCCAATGATGGCGAGATTTTCGCCAACGCCAACCGTAAAATCGAGTTGACTCAGCACTTCTGTTTCAGTGTAACCAAAAGAGAGATTTTTTATTTGAAGCATGTGCAAAAATACCATAAAAAAACCGCTTGATGTCTCAAACGGTTTTAGTGTGAATTTTGGGTTTAAAGTTTATTTCTTAATGAACTTTCGTCTTATACTTTTTCCATCAGACTCTATTCTCAAGACGTATAAGCCTCCTTGAAGACTTGAAACATCGAGCCTATTATTGGTTAATTTTTGATTATACACACGCTTGCCGGTAATATCAAAAACCGTGGCTATTTTTTCTGTTAAATCAGCAGGGGTTTGGATGATTAATACATCATTAACAGGGTTTGGATAAAGTTTAACATTAGCTAAGGTCTCATCGGCAATACTAAGCGGAGCCGTGCCTTCAACTATAGTATGGGTGGTATTAATGGCTGGGTTGGTAATCTCATCAATTTCACCTGATGGCCAATACACCGTAATTTTTGAAATAGAGTTGTCCGTACCAATTCCAAAATGGGTGTTCAATGAACTCATAAACTCAAAGCCTTCTCCACTTCTAACATCGCGGATTTGCGTGCCAGATGGTGTTGTAAGGACTACTCGTGCACCGATTCCATTTCTATTACTATAATTAGGAGTCACATGCCCCATTCCCGTGGTATTTATTTTAACCCAGTTGTTATTGCTATTTTTCTGGTTATAATAGATATTGCCGCTAAAATAAGCATCGATATAACCATCATTATTTAAGTCGCCAAAACTACCGTTCTTATAGTCCAATTGATTTTGGTCAACACCTTCAAAGGTCATATCTCCTTTTCCATACATAATGGACCCATTACTAATAATGTCTAAATTTCCATCATTATCAATATCATGCACAGAACTTTCCCATCCTGTAGGTGCAGATATACCAGCATTTAGAGTAACATCCGAAAATGTGTAATCATTATTTGGGTTACCATCATCAGAGAAGCCTCTATTCATCATTAACTTATGGCTTCCAGAACTTGCACCAACAAACACATCCATGTCCCCATCATTATCAAAATCACCCCAAGCAGATGACCAGGTTTGCATAGGGTCGGCTAGTCCAATAGCGGCTGCATTTTCGGTAAAGGTACCATCACCATTATTGGTGTACATGATGTTAGTTCGTCTCTCGGTTGAACCACCACATTTAGCAACAAATAAATCTATGTTTCCATCATTATTATAATCGATCCAAATAGATCCGTAATCGCCACCAGTGAGAAAATTACCAAGCTCATAAGGTGCACCAGGTGTAACGTCCGATTGGTAAAAAGTCAAATTACCTGTACCATCATTAATAAAGTAAACATTGGGCTCAACATCATGACATACAAAGGCATCTAAATGACCATCATTATTGATATCTACAAAGTTAGAACGCTGTGAGAACACGTATTGTGTGGTTGATTGTTCAGTAAAACTCGAACCATCATTACTAGCCCTCATAAAGGTTACCCCACTACCTGCCCCATACAATAAGTCTGTTTTTCCATTGGCGTCATAATCTGCCGCAGCCATACTCCAGCTTGGCAAATAATCGGCATCTGGGGTAGTAATGTTGATATTTGTAAAGGTCCCATCAGGATTCTGCTGTTGAATATTAACGTTAGTGTCTGAGACCCCAACAATATCATCTAAAAAGTCACCATTCATATCGACTACTGCTAAGTCCCATCCACTGACAGCAATTGGAACCTGACTAAAGTTAATTCTGGAAGGAGCCTGTGTCGTAAATGTAAAAGGACCAGTGAAATTGGAGGTCTCTCCGGCACAAACGGATTCTACATAAAAATCATAAGTTGTGTCCGACGTCAGTCCTGTTAAATTATAACTTGTTGAGGTGATTCCATTAACCATAGTACCAGAACCTGGGGAAAAACCGGTAGTACCCCATTCTAAGTTCCATTCTGATGCAATTCCATTTTCAGTCCAAGTCAATGTTGCCGAATCTAAATTAATTGAACTAGCATCTAAATTACTTGGATCCGGGCAACTAGACCCTTCTTCTATACAAATATCTGCAGTACCGCTTTGTTGATCTCTCCAAACAACAGCATAATACGTAGCACCAGGAGTCAATCCAGTGATTTGACCTGAGTTATCACCTGCATCGAATAAATTATTAGTACAAGCAGATACTGCGTTGCCACCACAAGCATCATATACTTCTAGTCCAATATTGTCTGCTAAACCACTGAAATAAACAACTACTGAACCAATGGCAGGCGCAGTAAAACTAACAAAGTAGCCATAGTTTGCAAGGGCATCGCATGATGGGTTTTCATTGCTGGCATCTATGTCTGCTGCTGAACCAAAGTTAAAAGTTGTCGGTGTAGCCGAACTACAGTCTGCTTCGACGTTTAAAGCTATTGCAGTAGCACAACTTCCACCAGGAAAACTCGTTCTAAAATTAAAGGGACCTTCAAAATCTGATAGATCTCCACCTCCACAATCAGCCTGTACATAGAAATCGTAAGCGTCTCCTTGCGTCAATCCGGTGAGGTTATATGTGGTAGATGTATGGCCGAAAACACTAGTCCCCGTACCGGGTGTAAAGCCAGCGCTTCCCCATTCAATATTCCATTGTGTCGCGGAACCTAGCTCTGTCCATTGCATTTCAGCCGAAGTTTCAGCAATACTAATCGCATTGAGATTAGCGGGTGTAGGACAAGTGGGCGCCTCAAAAAGGGTCACTACAATATTTGACCAATCGGCGCTAGACCCGCCATAACTTTGATTTAAGACTAAATCTATATAGCCATCTGCAGTGGGATTGTAAAGACCGGCCAAATTTCCTTCGAAAGTTAGGGTTGTGCTCGCTGTTGAGTTGGCACTTCCACTTGTAGGAGGATCTATAGTTATTGAACCTGCCGAAGTAATAAAAGTCAAATCGGCTTCTACAGACCATGGGGTTCCGGCACCTTCTGCCCAATCTACAGAAACAGAAAAGGAACTGTATGCACCGGTCGAAGACGCAGCAGCACCAGCAGTATTTGCAACATCATTTAGGCTTATAGTAACAGGGGAACCCTGAGCGACATTGGTAGGGCCTACAATGGGGTTAAAGGAATACTGCGCATTACAGGCTAAGCCAGTAAATAGAGCAGTAATTAGTAGCAGCGTAATTTTTTTCATAGTTTTGATTTTAATCACAGTTAGTTAATGAAGCAATCCATTCTTCTATAAGTTCAATACCTTCATCGTGGTTTATGGTTCGACCCAATAATGGCATTCTAAAAGACTCCTCTGTAGTACTGATTCTGTAAAATAATATAGACAGATCTGTATCATTGGGCTTTACAATATAAGAATTTGGTATAAATTGAGTTTCAGGCTCAACACATACACCGATATTTTCAGGGTTTTCGGTAAGCTCAAATTCAAATCGCATAGGCCTGTAATTGCAATGACCGTCGTCAGAATGGCAATGTGCACAGTTAATATCTAAATAAGAGCGCACGCGTGCTTCGAGTGGTTGCGTTTCATCATCCCAAGCGACAACGGTGTCGATATTACTTGGGATTTGGGAATCTAAATAGCCAAGGGTTCTAAGTTCGCGCAACTGATTAGCAAGTCCAGTATCGTAATTGTAATCTTTATTTATGTTTTGCGGTCTTAAACCTATAGGCGTTGGATCATCGAGCTGATTATGACAAGTAAAACACTCAGCTCTCGAGGGAATGCGATAATCTGTGATCTTAATGCTTTCTCCTTCAAGCCAACTTATATTCACTGTGCTTCCTTGATTGGTGAAAAAAGCTTCGGTTTGGTCATCGTTCCATACATAATTGGCAAAATCCCACTCAGTAGCTTTTTTGTACATCAATCGAGTTTCAATAATTCTGGTAGAATTATTTGGTTGTACGTTATTGTAAAAGAAGTTTTTGATTAGAATAGTTCCTTCAGGAAATTGCAGAGGGGAATAGTCATCAATATAATTAGCGCTAACGCCATTGGGCATCCAAATGAAGCGTTGCTTTTTTGCATAATCAGAGAATAAGGGTGTAAGTAAATCGTATGGAATAACACCAAATGTAGGGTTGAGGTCTTTTAAGTCCCCTTGAAAAAAGTTATAGGCCGAAAGTGTTTCGTGTGGCGTATCATTTTCGAAAACATTTACGACAGATAGGGACGTAATAGTAACGGATATGGTTTCGGTATAGCAGTTGTTAGAACTGTCGCAAATCGTATATTGAAATGCATCCTCACCAACCCTATTTGGGTTAGCGCTATAAACTACATAATCGTCACTAGGGTTATTAGGTGTATCATTATCCTGAATTTGTGCTGATCCCAACGATGGTGTACTGATTGCTAAAGTCCCGCTTTGAGGAATATTTAAATCATTGGCAAAGATGAAAATGTCAACTTCAGAATTTTGAGTTATTGTGACAGTGTCAGTTGTGGTTTCGGTCGTTAAAGCTGGGGTACTGTCATCCGTACCACTACAACAATGAAGTAGTATAAGAGAGACCAAAAATAAACCAAGAATAAATTTTTTATTCATATAATGGTTAATGCACACTAATAAAACAAGTGAGTTGAGGAAAACCCTACTTTTTACAAAAGTAGATGTAAATCTAAGTTTTTTTTATTAAATCGTTTATAATCAAATAAAAAGGATGATTGACCTAATTGAAGGGGTTGCAGCTTAAAAGAAAGAAATGCTTTACAATATAAAGTCGAAAATCGCTGTCCTCTAAAACAGAGTTTATCGATAGATAAAGGCATCCAGTTCCCTAATCATACATCTTGTCCAAAAGCACTATGCATCATTAGGGAAACATGCCGATGTACTACTTATAGTATTAAAGCAATTGCTGAAAAGACCTATTATTGTCTTTCCTTAAGTTGTATAAGCGTCAAAGTATTAGCTATATTAATCAATAGCTAAGGAGCTCTGTTACCCCTTTACTTTTTCTTTAGTTTTACTCGGTAATATGTCAAATCCCATATTATACAGGGTAAACCCATAAATATCGGCGTATTGTTCAATGGTTTTGCTTACTGGAGTACCAGCACCATGGCCAGCATCGGTCTCTATTCTTATCAATGTTGGGTTATTACCAGCTTGTTTGCTTTGTAACTCTGCGGCAAATTTAAAACTATGGGCGGGGACTACTCTGTCATCGTGATCTCCGGTGGTCACCATTGTGGCAGGATATTCTACACCTTCTTTGACATTATGAACAGGTGAGTAGTTCTTAAGATATTCGAACATTTCTTTACTGTCCTGAGCAGTTCCGTAATCATAAGCCCAACCTGCACCTGCCGTAAAGGTATGGTAACGCAACATGTCTAATACACCTACAGCTGGTAGGGCAACTTTCATTAAGTCTGGACGTTGGGTCATGGTTGCACCGACCAATAAACCACCATTTGAGCCACCTCTTATGGCCAAATAATCTGATGAAGTATACTTGTTGTCAATTAAATACTCACCAGCGGCGATAAAATCATCGAAGACATTTTGCTTTTTCATTTGGGTACCGGCATCATGCCAAGCTTTACCATATTCACCACCACCGCGAAGATTTGCCACGGCATAAATACCTCCTTGTTCCATCCATACAGCATTTGCAATGCTAAAACTCGGCGTTAATGGGATATTGAACCCACCATAACCATAAAGAATCGTTGGGTTTTTGCCATTGAGCTCCAATCCTTTTTTATGCGTTATGATCATAGGTACTTTTGTACCATCTTTAGAGGTATAAAAGATTTGAGTGCTTTCGTAATCTTCGGGATTAAAATCAATACTAGGCTTACGGAACAGTTCTGAAGTGCCTTCTGCAATATTGTATTTATAGATACTTCCTGGGGTGACATAATTGGTAAATGAATAGTACAATTCCTTATCGTCTTTTTTAGCTCCAAAACCATTAGCGCTACCTACTCCAGGTAATTCGATTTCTCTAATGAGTTTTCCGTCGTAATCGTATTGTAAAACCTTAGATACGGCATCGACCATATACTTTGCAAAAAACGAACCACCACCTGTTGAGGGTGATAAGACATTCTCGGTTTCTGGGATAAAGTCTTTCCAGTTTTCTGGACTTGGATGAGAGGCATCTACAGTCACAACACGTCTGTTTGGCGCGTCGAGATTGGTCATAATATATAACTTAGACCCTACATTTTCCATGATATTAGAATCTGAATCGGTATGGCCTAAAATTTCAACTAAAGGCGCATTAGGCACCGTTAAATCCTTAATGTATAGTTTATTGCCAGAGGTTGATACTCTCGGTGTAATAACTAAATAGCGATCATCTTCTGTTACGCCCCCATAAATGTAACGGTGTTTTTCTTCTGGAGTTCCCCCATAGATTAAGGCATCTTCAGATTGCTTAGTACCTAACTTGTGATAATACACCTTATGCTGATCAGTTTTGGCGGATAATTCACTTCCCTTGGGCTTGTCGTAGCTCGAATAATAAAACCCTTCGTTTTTGTACCAAGACATTCCACTGAACTTAATATCGACCAATGTATCTTCGATAATCTCCTTGGTTTCTGCATTCATGATGAGAATTTTTCTCCAGTCACTACCACCTTCCGAGATGGCATAGGCCAAAGTTTTGCCGTCTTTAGAAAAACTTGTGCCACCAAGAGAGATGGTGCCGTCCTCAGCAAATGTATTTGGGTCTAGAAATACTTCGGCAGTCGAAGGATCTGCATCATTTTTATAGCGGTAGATGACATATTGATTTTGTAAGCCATCATTCTTGTAAAAATAGGTATAATCCCCTTCTATAAAAGGCGCTCCGATTTTTTCGTAATTCCAAAGTTTGGTCAAACGGTCTTTTAGTTCTTCACGATAAGGAATATTATCTAAATAGCCAAAGGTGACTTCATTTTGGGATTTTACCCAAGCCTCGGTTTCAGCACTTCGGTCGTCTTCTAACCAACGATAAGGATCTGCTACAGCAACATCAAAATATGTATCTACCGTATCCACTTTTTTGGTTTCGGGATAATCTACAGTAATTGGGTTCACTTTTTCTGCTTCTTTTTTACAGGAAACAAAAATACTTAGAGCAATGGTAATGAGCAGTAATTTTTTCATAATAGAATCTTCAGATATATACATTATTAAATCCAAAGATAAGTATTAAACAAAAATAACGTCGTCAAATATGTCTTAAAACTTAGGGTAAATGCGTTAGTCGCTATTAAATAATAACAACGAATAATTCACATGATTGGTCGAAATAAAAAAACTACTGTTGCAATGAATGATTAGGATATCTTATTAAGCTAAGGCATTATTTACAAGATACTCAGCAATTTGAACGGTATTTGTCGCTGCCCCTTTTCTAAGATTATCACTGACAATCCATAGATTAAGCGTGTTAGGTTGAGATCCATCTCTTCGAATTCGCCCTACAAAAACATCGTCCTTGCCATTGGCGTACATAGGCATTGGATACACATTGACCTCTAAGTTATCTTGAACAGTAACCCCATCAGTTTCGCTAAGGATTTTGCGAACCTCATTGAGGTCAAAGTCATTTTCAAACTCGACGTTTACGGCCTCGCTATGTCCACCAGCAGTAGGGATTCTAACAGCCGTCGCCGTTACAGCAATGGTTCTATCATCTAGAATTTTTTGAGTTTCACGTACCAGTTTCATTTCTTCTTTGGTATAACCGTTGTCTTCAAAAATATCACAATGCGGAATGGCGTTTTTATGAATTGGATAATGGTAAGCCATGTCTCCTTTTTTGCCAGCAATTTCATTTTCTAATTGTTCTACAGCTTTGACACCGGTTCCTGAAACCGACTGGTAGGTAGACACAACAATACGCTTTATTTTATATTGTTTATGAAGTGGAGCCAATGCCATCACCATTTGAATGGTTGAACAATTTGGGTTGGCAATAATCTTATCCTCTTTAGAGAGCTGTGTGGCGTTAATTTCCGGAACTACCAGTTTTTTGGACAAGTCCATTCTCCAAGCGGACGAATTGTCGATCACCGTAGTGCCCACTTCTGCAAACTTCGGAGCCCATTCTAATGACGTACTACCACCAGCAGAAAACAGAGCGATATCTGGGCGTTTTTCAATAGCGGTTGGAATACTCATGACTTCAAGCTCTTCACCTTTAAAGCTTATTTTTTTGCCTACGGATCGTTCTGAAGCTACTACTAATAATTCATCTACTGGGAAATTGCGTTCCTCTAAGACCTTAAGCATCACATTTCCGACAAGACCTGTTGCTCCTACTACAGCTACTCTCATTTTTAATTTTTAAATAATTATCGTGCAAAATTAAACAAAAAGGACACCTTCTTTGAAATAAAATAAAGTGATTTAACAATAAAAAACAAATTGTTAATTATTTAACCGCATAGTTAAAAGAAAAACCCAGACTTTACATCTGGGTTTGGTTAGTACTAATATGTAATGTAGCGGTGGCGCTATATTTAATTATTTCTTAAGTGAATCTCTGATTTCGATTAGTAAATCAATTTCAGATGGTCCTGCCGGTGCTTCAGGAGCTGGCTCTTCTTTCTTCTTCATTTTATTGACACCTTTTATGACCATGAACATCACAAATGCAACAATAATAAAATCAATGACATTAGTAGCAAAATCTCCCCACATTACAGCAACTTCACCAACTATTTCTCCTGCGTCATTTTTCGTACCCTCATTTATAATCCATTTTTGGTCTTTAAAATCAGACTTAAAAATAAGTCCAATAAGAGGTGAAACAATACCACCTGTAAAAGAGGTCACTACTTTATTAAAAGCAGCACCCATAACAAATGCAACAGCAATGTCGACTAAATTGCCTTTCATTGCAAATTCCTTAAATTCTTTTAACATAATTAGTTAGTGTTTAGATTAATAGATTACTAAAATAACTAAAAATCCAATATGTTAAAATCTTAACAAAGCTTAATTGTAGAATTCACGCTTAACACGTTGCGAGATGGCCGTGATAATCTCGTAAGAAATGGTATGAGCCGCTTCTGCCAAATCCGACGCCTTATGTTCGGCATCAAAAACAATGACTTCATCCCCTTCGTTACAATCAATATGTGTGATATTTACCATAATCATATCCATACATACATTTCCAATAATAGGTGCTTTTTGGCCATTTATAACTACGAAGCCTTTTTCATTTCCATATTGTCTCCCTATGCCATCGGCATGACCTATGGGAATCGTTGCTGTTTTTTCGAATCCTTTGGCTTTATAAGCTCTGTTGTAGCCAACAGTTTCGTCTTTCTCGATCATATGGATTTGTGAAATAACGGATTTAAGGCGAGCTATAGGTTTTAGGGTTTTGTCTTCTTCTGCAGAATTTCCAAAACCATAAAGTCCAATACCACAGCGCACCATGTCCAAATGCGCCTCAGGGTAGTTGATAACACCCGATGTGTTACACATGTGTAACCATGGGTCATTGAGTTGATCTTTAAATGCTTTGGCGGTTGCTTTAAAACTTTCAATCTGGCGATTTGTAAACTCTACTTCATTCAGATCTTCACTTGCAGCTAAATGCGAAAAAATGGACCTAGCCTTAATTGCCTTGGTCGCCTTTAGTTTTGAAAGCACATAATCGACATCACTTTCCCAAAACCCTAATCGATTTAGACCCGTATTAAACTTTATGTGTACGGGATAATCGTTTTGTTGTTCTGCTTCTGCAACTTTGATAAATTCATTCAGAACCTTTGCATTATACATACTGGGTTCTAAACAACGCTCAATGATGGTCTTAAAGTTGATGGGTTGAGGGTGTAACACCAAAATAGGAGTGCTTATGCCAACCTCTCTTAATAAAACGCCTTCTCTAGTATAGGCTACTGCGAAATAATCGACCTTTAGCGTCTCGAGATGCTTTGCAATTTCAACCGAATCAGAACCATAAGCAAAGGCCTTTACCACCGCCAAAAACTTCGTGTTTGGCAGTAATTTTGATTTTAAATAATTGAAGTTGTGGGTTAAGGCACCTAAATCAATTTCTAAAACAGTTTCATTAGCTTTTGGCATCCGGTTTTTTTTCTTTTGCTTTAATCTCTTCGGCATCTCTCACCTTCATTTGCCTTACTTTGTCGCGCAGCATACTTTTATAGAAAGCGGCTCTACTTAAGGGCTCATACTCATCGACTTCACCAAGCAGGACCAAATCATCACTTTTGGCTTTTCTATAACTGTATTGTGCCAGATTCCCCGTTTTAGTGCAAATGGCGTGGACTTTGGTGACATATTCTGCTGTGGCCATAAGGTAAGGCATAGGTCCAAAAGGGTTGCCTTTAAAATCCATATCCAAGCCAGCAACGATGACGCGGATGCCTTTATTGGCAAGGTCGTTACAGACCCGTACAATTTCATCATCAAAAAACTGGGCTTCATCAATACCAACCACATCACAGCCATCTGCCAAAATAGGAATATTAGCAGCCGCGGGTACGGGGGTAGAACGAATTTCATTAGCATCGTGGGAGACTACCATATCGTCATCATAACGAACATCAACAGCAGGTTTAAAAATTTCAACTTTTTGTCTGGCAAATTGTGCGCGTTTTAATCGTCTAATGAGCTCTTCGGTTTTACCAGAGAACATCGATCCACAAATCACTTCAATCCACCCAAATTGTTCTTTATGATTTACCGTATTTTCAAGAAACATTTCGTAATTTTAGCACTAAAACGTAGTAATAATTCGTTTGTATAAAGGTCAATCAAAAATATTAAAAATCAAAAGTAATTAAGATGAAACATCTACTATTTATTTTCAAGAAGATATAAGTAGGTTAAAGATGTTACATGTGACTTTACTTAAATAATTAAAACAGATCACATGAAAAAGAAATTAGAATCAGAATTAATAAGCATTGCGCATAGGATTCTAAAACTTACTGGCAAGGAGGATGTGAACCGAATGCACGAAGAGGTAGCACAACTATATGAAAAATTAACGGTTTTAAAGTTTGCTCAAGAGAATTTTGAAAATGATATGCCAACGATAGGAAATGATTCTTCGTTTTTCGATATGTTGGATACGGCGTTTAACAATAAAGTGAGCGATAATATTGAAATAGGGAACAAGACCTATGTCAATGTAGATGAGGTAGAAGATGATGGTATTATGGAACCTGTGATGGAAAAGATTAAAGATATGGTGGCGCAAATGCCAGGTGAAACGCGACAAGTCGATGTCATGATTGAAGAAGCCGTCACACAAGAAAAGCCAACAACAATAGAGTTTGAGACCATAAGCTCCGATTTTGCAGAAATACCAGAATTTGAACCTATAGAAGAGGCAAAAAAACGTGAAGCTGCCCAGGCAAAAAAGTCGTTGAACGATCAATTAAAGGGTAAGGCCTTACAAATCGGACTGAACGATAAATTAGCCTTTATTAAGCATTTATTCGAAGGGAAGAATGAAGATTACGACCGTGTTATTTCTCAAATTAATACAACGGATTCTTTAGCTGAAGCACAAAAGCTCATTAATGATATGGTTAAGCCAGACTACAATCAATGGGAAGGTAAAGAGGAGTACGAAGCGCGCTTTATCGAGATAGTAGAAGGGAAATTCAATTAATCCATGCGACTTAAGAAGCTTATTTACTGGATAACCACAGCCATGCTTTGTGGCACTATGTTGTTTTCTGCGACCATGTATTTTACTAAAACCGAGATGGTAAAAGGCTTCTTTGAAAGTTTTAACTATCCCACTTATATTGTTATCCCCTTAGCTGTTTTAAAAGTTTTGGGCGTAGTAATGATTTTATGGAGAGGCAGTAAATGGCTTACAGAATGGGCCTACGCTGGTTTTTTCTTTGATTTGGTTTTGGCAACTTTAGCCCATCATTATGCAGGTGATGATATTTTAGGGGCATCTCTTATTGGTTTAATTTTAATTTTTCCATCTTACTTTTTAGGGAAATATATTAGGGACTAGTTAATAGTTGATGTAAATATAGCCCTGTAATGGTCGTTCAAAACCATTGATTTCTAAAATATAAAAGTACGTCCCTACTGGTAGCGGATCTGATGAATTGGGGAATCCCATATTGGCCTTTCCGTCCCAAGAATTCATATAGTTATTGGCCTCGTATATTTGTGTACCATAGCGATTGAAAATTTTAATCACGTTATCTGGATAGCTTTCAATACAAGGAATGGTTAAAACATCATTTTCTCTGTCTCCATTGGGTGAAATCCCTTGAGGAATAGCCAAACAATTTGAAATTTCAACCCCAGCACTATCTTCATTATTTGAAGGGTCTCTATCCACTTCATTGAGACTATTTAGCATCGCAAGATTGTCTAAGTCATTTGAAGAAATCACACTTACAGATAAGCTCAAGGATTCGGAAATACCAGGCGCTAAACTAGGTAGCGACCAGCTAAACTCATTCGCATCAAAAGTGCCCGAACTGGTGGTGGCTGATATAAATTCATAACCTGTGGGTAGCAGGTCAATGATCTCAATGGCCGTGCCTAGAGTCGTGCCCATATTCATAGCTGTGATGGTAAAAATCACTTGTTCGCCTACAATAGCCTCGGTCGGTTCTACCGATTTTAAAATGGCAATGTCAACGTTAGAAGTGTCTACAATGACATTTAAACTGGCACTCGTCTGAGAGGTATCTAAATTATTGGTATCGCTTATATTTTGAGAATTGTTTAAATAGATTCCTGCAGTATCCGAAGTTACCATGACAGAAAAGGTGCAGCTTTCAACAGCATCGGGAAACGTAAGATCCGATACGCCCACAAAGGTGTCACCCATATTACCGCTAAATGTGGCTGTACAGCCATTAGCTTCAACCCAAGCGGGTGCTGAGGTTAGGGTAAGCCCTGCCGGCAGATTGTCCGTAAATGAAATACCATTTTGCGTAGGGCTGGAAGCCACATTAAAAATCGTAAAGATCAATTCGCTTTCATCACCTTCAAAAATGGTGTCTGGCAGAAAAAATTTATCGAGAACGGGCGAAACTATCTGTACACTATTAATAGAGATATTCGTATCTGGTGTCAATTCTTCATTGTCCTCTGGATTTGGGAATGCCTGTGCCACATTATTAAAGGCGCCACCAAAATCTGGTGCCGTCACAGGAATGCGAATGCTAATCGTAGAACCAGGCTCCATCATCGGGATGGTACCACTTATAATATTACCATCGACATTAAAACTTGAAATACATGTCGCACTACCTGCTGAAACTGTACAATTTGGGGTTCCAGAAACTGTAAAAACCGGGTTTAAGGTATTTTCAAAAAGGACATCAATAGCGCTGGCACTTGTTGTACTATTACTCACATCTACAATCCAGTCGAAGGAACCGCCTGTATCAACCTGAGTAAATTCTGGATAGGTTTGTACAATTAAATCAATGCAAGGGGCAAAAAAGGTTTTAACAAAGGCGACATTATTAGAAAAACTAACTTCATTGGCGTTATTCGCAAAGTTGACGCGTACGAAATTAAAACCGAAGAGTTCCTGGGTAGCGCATTCTGGTTGCCAATCGATGGTCACGGTAAAAGATACGGAGCTATTGGCGGGAAGTAACCAATTGTCTTCTGCAAGAATTTCCCAAAAGGTATCAAAACTACCATCTTCAGTCACTCCGTCAAAAGGCACTCCGATGTAGGCATTATTAATAGGCAGACAAGAGGCGTTACCTGTAGTTCCGGTACATTCAAGGTTAGTCAAAGTCGCGAGAATGGGTGCATCATCCGAACTAGGGACTGGCATGTGGTCTTGTATAAGAATAGCTTCATCTGTTTCACCAACGTTGGTCACCGTAATCTCATAGACCACTTCTCCCCATTGAGCAGTATCACCTGCGGTGCTACCTGTTGGTAAGACTGGACTGATTTGGGTTTTTGTTACCTGAAGATCAGATAGGCTGTTCTCATCACACAACTCTGCAGGGGGCAAGTTTAGGTTATTGGTGGATAAATCATTAGTGGGATCGGTATCGACGAGCTGAGAGTTTAAAATGTTAACGGCACCCCTAACAATGGCTTGAACGGCATTTTGGGTCGTGCTGCAAGGGGGCTCGGCAAACTGAAGTATTGTTTCTATAGTTATAGTTGTATTTGGTTGTAAGAGAAAATTACTACTTACCCAGATTTGACCATTATCCGATAATGTGAAGTCGTCGCAGGCAACAGGCCCAGTGGTTTCAATACAATTAAGTGAGATGATACTCCAAGGAATTGTAGGGGTTAGATTTTGAAGAAAGAAACGAATAGGTGCTTCGGAAGGCCCATTATTACACACTGTGGTTACTAAAGTAATATTTGAATCATATTGTAGGGGTTCGGAAACTTCAGGATCCACCTGTACGGTCTCAATGCATATATCGGTTAGAGGGCAAAGTTCCGCATTGATTAAATTGGTAGTCACATTATTAGAGTTGCTGGAGGATAGGTTTTCATGATTAAGACCTATAACGATAACACTCTCAACAGTAATGGGCGCCGGATTTGGCGAGCATGAAATATTAGAATAGCGATACACCAATTCAAAAGTGATGCTGCCACCAGACGTGACTTCAAAACTTTGTAATAAACTAAAAATAGACGGGGCAGCCGTGATATTTGATGCGTCAATAACACTCGACATGCTATTAAGGTTGCTTAAGTCTGGGCATAAGGTACCATTAGTGGCCCCAATACAATCGAGTGAGACAAATTCTGCAATAGGTTGACCATTATCAAAAGTCGATGAGAGTAGTAATTTCCCGTCAATACTGTCGATGGGGAAATCGATAGCACTATTATTTGTAACGGTAAATTGATAGGTCACCTCGTCTCCCCAATCATTTATGGCGGTTCCTGGAGTAGGTTGAATTTGGGTATGTGATACCACAAAATCAATAACAACGTCTAATACGTCGATTGAAATGATAGATTGATTATTACCAGTATTGGTGTCTGTTGTTCCTGGAGGAGGATTCACCGTACCGTTAGCCGCTATGCCACCGAGGTTGGTGGGTGCAGTCACTAAGACCAATAGCTCAACACTCGCGTTATTGGGCATATTTTCAATGGAGGCCGTTACTACATTTGCAGTGATCGCAATATTGCTAATATCGGATGCCCCGTTATTATTATTTTGGGAGCTAGAAGATATGATGCTTAACTCGTCGTCAAATGCTATAGAAATAGTAGCATTATTCACCGCATTACCAGAGTTGGAGATTGTGATGACATACTGAAAATCCTCATAAATGTCAACCTGGGATATGGTATTTCCGTCCAAGTCCTGCGCTTCAATGGCAATGGATAGATCTGTTGTTTGGGCTGATAACAAGCCCAAATTTAGACCCAAAAAGAGACAAAAACAGATTGATTTTAGCATGAGTTGGTATTTATCAGAAGATACAGAATTTTCTGAATGGTTGCGTAAAGAACTACAAAAGATTGTAAATTTGAGTTATAAGCAGGTCAACATGAAGTTATTTTTGGTGCCCACACCAATTGGGAATTTAAAGGATATAACCTTTAGAGCCGTTGAGGTTTTAAAGACCGTAGATTTAATCTTAGCCGAAGACACTAGAACCTCAGGAAAACTCTTAAAACATTTTGAAATTTCTACACCGATGCAAAGCCATCATATGCACAATGAGCATAAAATTGTAGAGGGCTTAATCGAGAAATTAAAATCAGGACTGACGATTGCAGTGATTAGCGATGCTGGCACTCCGGCCATTTCAGACCCTGGTTTTCTGTTGGTAAGAGCTTGTGTAGAACATGATATTGCCGTGGAATGCCTGCCAGGAGCTACCGCCTTTGTACCGGCATTGGTCAATAGTGGCCTACCGAACGATAAATTTGTGTTTGAGGGCTTTTTGCCTGTAAAAAAAGGACGCCAAACCCGACTACAACTATTAGCTGAAGAAACCCGAACCATGATTTTTTACGAAAGTCCGCATAAGTTGATCAAAACTTTAGGAAATTTCTGTGCGTATTTTGGGGAAGAGCGGCCTATTGCCGTTTCTAGAGAGTTGACCAAACTCTACGAAGAAACCATTAGAGGAACGGTCAAAGCAGTTTTAGAACATTATACACATAAGCCGCCGAAAGGAGAAATTGTGATTGTCGTTGGGGGTAAAAAATAAAAGTAATAATGGCTGAGTTGCACTATAAAATAGAAGATAGACCTCCTTTTAAAAAAGCAATTGTATATGCTTTTCAACATATACTTACGATGCTTGGTGGAACAGTTGCTGTGCCAGCAATCATAGCTTCACAACTTGGACTGACTGCTGGAGAAACAGCGTTGTTAATTTCTAATGTATTATTAGCCATGGGGATTGCCACTGCACTACAATCCTATTTTGGTAATAAGCTACCCATTATTCAAGGGAGTTCATTTGCTTTTATACCTTCAATACTTTTAATAATATCGCAAGGTCATGAAACACCTAAAGATGCACTGCAATATATCATGGGTGCTATTATTCTGGGTTCGCTTTTTCAAGTCATCATAGGATTTTTAGGATTAGCAGGTAGAATTCAGAGATTGTTAACTCCTACGGTTATTGGCCCAGTAGTTATGATGATTGGCCTATCTGTTTTTAGTGTAGCGACCAGTCAAGCAAGTACTTATTGGCCTATTGCAATTTTTACTATAGTTTTGATTTTTTTCTTTTCGTATGGAAAGCCTTTTTCAAACCCTAAAAAAAGGTTTTATATCATTAGTTCACTATCCATCTTAACATCAATTTTAATAGCTTATTTTTTAAGTGTGTTGTTAAGTGTTTTAGGGGTTTTTCATGAAGAGCACCCAGCAACAATACCGCTGCATAATCTTAATTTTGATGTTTTGAGAAGCAGCTTTCCTTTTTTTACTTGGGGAACCCCAAAATTTAGTTTTACCTATACATTGATAATTATCATTGCTTACTTTGTTTCCACTTTCGAATCTTTAGGCGATTATAATGCAGTTGCAGAAATTGCTGAATATGAGGATGAAGAGACTGGCTCCACAAAATTATCGGATAAAAAAATTAACCGAGGTATATTGTTTGAAGGGATTGGCTGTTTTATTGCAGGTCTAATAGGTGCTAACCCTACGACGTCTTATAGCGAAAATATTGGCTTAATAGGGATTTCTAAAGTGGCCTCAAGAAAGATTACTTTCTTGGGAGGACTTTTGTTGATAGTTCTTGGACTCATTCCCTTTTTTGGATCTTTTTTAAGCACCATTTCTACTCCAATTATGGGTGGATTATACTGTGTTCTATTTGGCATGATCATAGGAATCGGTGTTAAAATTACGGCTAAAAGTGACTTAACCGATATGCGAAATGTCTCTATTATAGGCTTTACCTTATTAATGGCATTTGGAATACCAGAATACATAAATGCTCCAGAGACGCAAAAAGCACTTTTTAATTATTCTGAAACGCTCAAGGATATAATTTCTGGAATTTTTGGCTCACAAATGGCAGTTGCAGCCTTTTTTGGCTTACTTTTAGATAGTTTGATTCCTCGGCTTAAAACGTAGTTTTAGTGTGCCAAACCCAATAGCCGTTGTTTCAAACTTTCCCGTTCTAAGAATGATTTTATGCCGAGTACATAAAGACTTGAATTTATATGAATAATAGATTTAGTCACCTCAAATTATAAGTATTTTTAATAGTAGACCAATGCAAGAATTGTTGAAAGACATCAGTCAATGCACCATTTGTAAAGGGCATTTACCTTTAGGCCCACGACCTGTAGTCACGGCACACCCCAACTCTAAAATCGTTATTGTTGGGCAAGCGCCGGGAACTAAAGTCCATGCATCTGGTATTCCCTGGGACGACCAAAGTGGTAAAAAATTAAGACAATGGTTGAATGTTACAGACGAACAATTTTACAATACCGAGAACTTTGCCATCGTCCCCATGGGCTTTTGTTATCCGGGTAAAGCTAAGACCGGAGATTTACCACCGCGACCCGAATGTGCACCACAATGGCACACACTATTATTCAATGGCATGCCAAATTTGGAAATGGTCATTCTAATTGGGGCCTATGCGCAGAACTATTATTTAGAAGATAAAAAAAACTTAACGGAGCGTGTTGGCGATTACAAAAGTTATTTGCCAAAGTATTTTCCCATTCCACATCCGTCACCCACCAATCGGTTTTGGCGTGCCAAAAACCCGTGGTTTGAAGCAGATATAATTCCGGTTTTACAAGAAATAATAAAAACTATATTAAAATAAAAAACCTCGCTAATTCACGAGGTTTAAACTTTAGATTTTATTTAGGATAATAACTAGTCCTTTTTCGTAGTTATAACAATTACACCATTAGGCGCATTGTATTTTTCTATAGCCTTTTCACCCTTTAAAACCTCCATTTTTTCTATTTGTTCTCCTTCTAGTTTATCTAATTCTCCTCGGTCAGATATTTTTCCATCAATAATTACAACTGGTTTTTTTAGATTTTTATTCTTTTCTTCTTTTACAGAAAAGCTCATTTTATTATTGGCTTTTGTAGTAATTAAAATCACTCCATTAGATGTGTTGTATAATGCTTTAGCTTCATCTCCTTTTAAAACATTAACTGATTCTATTTTACTTTGGTCTAATATATCCATTGAGAAATCAAATTTTTTCCCATTAACATAGATTAATGGTTTTTTATCTTCCTTAACCTCTACTCGCAGGGTTGTCGTATTATTTTTTTGTGCAAAAATGCTGAAGCTAATTACTAAAGCTATTAAAGTTAATGCGAATGCAATTTTTTTCATAGTATTTACTTTTAAGGGTTTACATTTATTCTGTTGTAGTATATATGGTTATCAAATCATCTTCAAAAACGATTTCTTGATTTGTTTTTTGTTCAGATTCCGAAAACATACTTTTGGCTTGTATTAATAAAGCCTCTTTTTCCCAGAGACTTTGAGTCTGTTCTTGCTGATTTATTTTGTATACTGCAAAAAATAATACCACTGCGGCAGCGGCAATCAAGGTTCTTTTTGCTAAACTATTTTTTGGTTTTATTTTTTTGTTAAAAGATGCCCAAAGTTGGTCATTGAAATCTTCTGTTGCTTTTGTTTTATTTTGTTTCTCATGAATTATCCAATCTGATAACGGAAAATCTAAGTCACATGAGTTTTTAAGTAAAAACTCTTCTTCCTCTAAAGAGGTTTGTCCGTTTTTATATCTATCAAAAATATCTTTAATATGCTCCTTTTTCATAATCATATGTTTTTAGAAGTACGCTACCTATTTGTTTTCTTGCCCTAGAAATTAAAACTCGCGCATGGGCTTGTTTGATATTTAATGCTGAGGCAATTTCTATAAAATCATAACCATCTATATCTCTCATTAGAAAAACTTCTTTTTGTTGCACAGGTAAAGTTTTTAAAATTTCTAATACAATTCTGTTAAGATCCTGCCACTCTAGATTGTTTTCATCTTTGGATGTTATAATTCTCAGATGACTTGCACAGCCAGATGGTTCAATTTTATTTTTCCTGAGAACATCTAAGCAATAATTACGAGCAGTTAAAAAAACAAAGCCACTAATATTTGGATGATTTTTGAGTTTTGACCTCTTTTGCCAGATCTTAATCATTATCTCTTGTATGGCATCTTCTGCCTTTTCATCAGAGCCTAAAATCCTCGAAACCATAGGAAATAGCTTTTCTGACAAAACAAAAACAGTATTTTTAAACTCTAATTTGGTCATCCTACTTTAATAACGTTATGGACGTAGAATGTATAACAGAAAAAGGTAATTATTTTTATCTAAGTAGTAAAAAACCTCACCATTTCTGGTAAGGTTTTGTTATAGTTATTGTAGGTGAACTTAATACTCTAATCAGCAATCTTAAGTGTATTCCCAGCAATCCAGGCCTTGTTTTCATCGCCATAATAGAGATAAGCGGTGCTAGCAGGAGCTTGATAATTGCCGGAAATATCGGCTTTTAAGTCTAACCTGAGAGTTTTGGTTTCTGAGGCTTTAAACGTTCTCCAATAGAACACTAAATAATTGTCAAACACCTCATAATAAGCTGCTTGATGTTCTTCAAGTATCTTTTTTAATTGCCAAGGTTGTGGAGTCGCTCCGGACGGAATGCCGATAATAGCGGTAATCATACCCAAAGGCTCTACTTTTGTATTAGATACAGAAATAGTAAAGCTTACATTATCACCAACAGCATAGTTGTTTTCAGCTATGGTGGTGCTGAGTTGTAAAGGACAAGCCTTAGAACTATCCGGTAAGGTACTGTCCCAATGGATATTTAAATTATAGGGGAAAGTTACTTTTGGGTTATTGAATTTGACAACGATAGTTTGTCTGCCCGATTTAAGATAAGATTCAAAATCGCTAATGGTAATTTTGCCATCATCTGAGCGTTGCAATTTTTTGCTTATGGATTTACCGTTAATGACTAAGGTAATCGCATCATTGTTGTCAATTATTTTTTGCTTTTGTTTTTTAGTGTAATTAATAAGTACTTTAAGGGCCATAGCCGTAGCCTGTGTAGAACCAAAACGATTGTTTCTACGCTGCTTTACCAAATAATCAATTCCTTTGGCGACCAAGGCTACATTTTCATTTTTATCATCCATTAGTGCTAATACCGCAAGGGCAGCAGTTTCAATTTGTTTTGAGTTGCCATAAGATCTCGTAATGGTATTGTCTACCGGTAGGTTTTTAAAACCGTAGCGCTCTATATTTTCTTCTATCATGTTGATAAGACTATCAAAGTTGTCACCCTTATTTAAGTTGCTACTTGCCATGGCTAGTAGTGCCATTTTATAGGTGTCCTTGCTTTTTACAGCGTCGCTATAAGCAGTATTATATTCTAACTTAAGGTCTGCGTCAATACCTGCTTCACTTAAGGTGTAAACAATATAGGCGTTAGCAACATCTGTTGGCGAACTTGCAAAACTATCATAACCTTTAGTACTCTTTTTAAAACCACCTTTGCCATCTTTTCTACTTAATAACCAATCTACAGTTCTGGTGATCATTTTATCACTCACGCCATTATAGACGTCTTTCATTTCGGTAAACTCCAAAATTCCGTAAGCGGTTAAGGTTTCGTGCGGAGGTGTGTGTCCAAACCATTCAAATCCACCTTCCGAAGTTTCAAAACTCACCAGTCGTTTATAGCCTTTTTTGATAAAATCTAAGGCTTTAGCTTCAATTTGTGGATTACTTTTGCCTGATTCCTTGAGGTATTTTAAGACCATAATATTAGGGTAGGTTGTCGATGAGGTTTGTTCAAAACAACCATAGGGTTGACGTATTAAAGACTCAATACCGTCCATAACATCTCCAACAATATCCGTGTAAATATTGAATTCTGTCTTTATGGTGTTTTTGACAGCATGGTTAATTTCAAACTCAAAGCTTTCTGCGTTTGAGCCTGATAAGGACAGTGATGTTGGAAAATAAGGGCTTAAAACCGTTACCTTCTTCTTTACGAGGTCTCTATAATTTTCAGATGTTGCTAAAACAGAGATTTCCAAATCTTCCCCTTTTTCTATCGGAATGACTTTTATTGGTCTTGTTATAGCGCTTTCGGGATCAATACGCACGACTTTGTCAAAAGATGACACTAATTTTAAGTGCTTTGGTAACTGAATTTTTAAGTTCGCTTTTATAGCTTTTGTAGTTTCGTTTGTAATGGTAATAGGTAATGCTATGGTATCATTTAGTACCATATAATTAGGTGTTTTAAAGTCGACATTTAATAGCTTCTTTGTGGCGTATAAGGTGTCCGATTTACCGACGAGACCATTAAAACCAATGCCTTCTGCTGTAATGTGAAATGAAGTCACGGCATCAGAGTTATAAAATTCAAGCTCTGCAATCCCATCGCTATTGGTTTGAACTACGGGGTTCCAATATATGGTTTGTCTAAAATCCGTTCGTTCTTCGGGTAATTGAGCTCCGTCATATTTCGGCATATAGAAATGTCTTGGTGTATCTGTATAGATAGGGCTATAGTTGTAAAATTGTTTAACGGCGTAATTGTTATATTTTTTATTATTAAGTCGTTTTACGGCACCGCTTCCGTAATAATTAGCTCCGTGTTTTGTACTAATAAGGATAACGCCATTAGCGCCTCTGGATCCATAAATACTTGTTGCTGCAGCATCTTTTAATACGGTAACATTTTCTACCTGTTGAGGATTGATATCCCCTAAAGCCGATTGCTCATAGGGGACACCATCGACCACAACTAAAGGTTGGTTATTACCAGACCTTGAGCCAAAACCTCTAATCCTTACTATGGGCGCATTTCCCGGTTGCCCTGATGCATTGGTGACTTTGACACCTGCAACTTCTCCGGCTAATGCATTTATTATGGAATTACCATTTACAGAGATATCTTCTGCGGTTACAACAGATACGGATCCTGTGAGAAGGGCTTTTCTGGTCATGCTGTAGCCAACCACAACCACCTCATCCAGATTATTCTTATCCTCGCCTAGACCTATAGAGACTAGAGCTTTCTGCTTAATTTTTTCTTTTAAGGGTTTTTCATTTTTCTTAAAGGTTTTAAAACCATCGTTGTTTTCAGGATGCTTTGTTTTGGTCTGATGGTTATAGTTCGCTTTTTTTAGCTCGGTTTTTTCAATGGTAACACGATCGCCATTGTCTTTGTAAGCCAATAATGTGAGGATGTAATCTTTGTTAAACTTAAAAGCAAATGACCCATCTTCTTCGGTATCAAAAACTAAAACCTTATTTCCTTTATTGTCAAAAAGCAGTAAATGGGCTTGGGTTGGTTTCCCTTTTTTGTCTAAAACGACACCAGTTTGTAAAGCACTTTTTTCGGGGAGAAATTGTGCATTTTTATGGGTAACGGTTGGTGTTTGGATATAATCTCGCCAACCATGGGTGAGCATCACGTAATCCATGGCTTTCTCAGATTTTTGTTCCTTAGGATTGAGATAGAACTCAGGTTTGTGGAGCTTACCTTTTAGTTCTGATGACACCAATAAATAGGATAAAATATGGTCCTGTTTGTCATCTGCAAAGGATAATAACTTGTTGTCCGCAACGGCTATGGATAGGTTTGCCGGAATAGGGTTTTTTTGATGGTCAAAGGTTTTTACGGTGAGTTTTACTTTTTCTCTGGTATCATAAATGTCTTTGTCTAGAGATAAGTTGATATTGAGTTTTTTGTGAGGATTTAAAAACACTAAGCGCTCTGCAAAAGTGCTACCGTACTCATTTTTAATACTGAATTTAGTAATGCCGATAGGTAAATCTCTAGTTGTCAACACCACCTTTTTTTGATTTCCCACCTTCTTTTTTAGAAGTGTACCAGTAGCGTTTGATACTTCTAGAAATAATGCTGTGGCGTAGGTCGAAAAAATATCCAGCTGCGTGTTTAGACTATCGGTAGAAACGGAAAACCGCACACCATTTTCATAAACCTTAGGGAGTGGTATGGGCGCTTCTGACATAAATGGCTCAGTAATTCTAGCATAATAGGATTTCCCTATTTTGGGATTAAAACTAAAGCTACCCATGCCATCATGAAAGCTTTCAAAATCGGCTACCACCACATTGGCATCGGATAGAATTTCTCCCTTAAGATCTACCGGTTTTCCAAATTCATTGAGGGCTTTAAAGGCGACTGCATTGGTCGTACCTGCCACAATTTTTCCACTCTCAGGCAAAAATTGAAGATCAATAGTGTTTAAAACTACGGGCACCGCTCTGGATATGGATTCTGTTGTGCCTTTATGTTCGACCAAAACATTTAAAACCACATCTGCTGTTTCTAAATTATCAGGCAGATTAAAGGTAGGTTTGGCTTTACCATCTTTATCCGTTATTACAACGTCATTAATGATAGGCGTTCCTTTTACACTGACCTTATAGGTCACTTTGGTATTGGCGATGGGATTGTTTTTTAAGTCTTTGACCTCAAAATTTGAGATGACTTTAGATGACTTTCCATAGCCTTCTTTTTCAAATTTCAGGTTGAGCAAAAGTTTGGGCTTTACGATTTTTTGCACTGTAATTTTTTTCGTGAAAAAGCTGTCATCCCCGTAATTGTTCATCCAATTGGTATAACACTTCAGGGTATAAATACCACCGACCCAATCTTTATTAATATCAAATTGCCCATAGGTATAGCCCTGCTTTACATTTAACCGTAAAGATTTAACGATGGCTCCTTTTGGTGAAATCAATTCGGCATGCATAATATCACTAATGGTAGAAATGGTATGATCAGTATCTACTATATAAGATTTAAACCAAATGGTTTCGCCAGGGAAATAGAAAGGTCTATCGGTCTGCGTATAGATTTTCTCTAATGGATTATGAAGTGCTTTATAAGCTTTGAAGGATACTAAGGTCAAAAGACAAAAACTGATGACCATTAGAAGTTTAGTATAATGTAGAATGTGTCGTCTCATAGCAATTATATTTTTATGTTGGCTTTAACCCCAATCTCAGAGATTAATGGTGTATTGAAAAAGTTGAGGTTATGCCCAGAATTCGTATCAAAAAGTGATGCATAAGGAGAGGCTCCTCTGTATTTGGTTATCGTAAAAAGGTTATGTGCATAGATGCCGATCTCAAATTTTCTAAAAAAGGTATCGTAGTCGTTATTAGCAAAATCATAGGACAGCTCTACAGTTCTCAGGTTGAGATAGCTGGCATCTTCAATGGCGTCTTCTGCCACACCACTAAACCCATAGCGCACAAATCGGTTGTTTTCGATACCATTTTCAGGATTGTAAAAATCTACGGGAATGGTATTGCTGTTACCTTGCGCATCGACCCCAGCGAAGATAAAATCTGTAATACCCCTTTGGTCGGCCGATTGTTGCGAAGTGCCAAAATAGTTGAGGACATTTTGTGTACCGTTCCACACATCTCCCCCTTTTTGATAATCGAAAGTGAATGTAAACTCTAAGTTTTTCCATCTCAAGCGATTTGAAAATCCTAGTGTAAAATCTGGAATGGGGTCTCCGATGATTTGTTGTTCTGCATCAACTACTGGAAACCCGTCGGCATCAATGATGATGTTATTGTTAGTGTCTCGTGCATAGGCCGAACCCACAATAACTCCAGCAGATTCGCCCACAATAAGATTTTTAGAAACATTTTGAAAACCTGCAATTGGAATGCGATTTTGGTCGCTGTTCAATTTTTTAACTTCATTGCTATTGGTCATAAAGCTCAGTGAGCTATTCCAGTGTAGTTTTTCAAACGATTTTGAGACTTCTAATTGTAACTCTAGACCTCTGTTGGTTATATCAGCAATATTTTGAAGTTGAAACGCACCATCCTCTAAAACCGGGAATACACTGCCTTCAGTTGTTGAACTAAAATAACTTGCTAGGAAGTCCCAACTTGAATTTAAAAAGTAAAACCCTAAATCGAGATTAAAGGCATAATCATGCTTTTCTTCAAGGGCGATATTCTCATTGATGAACAAGTCAATATTACTCGTATAACTTAGACTTTCAGTAGGTAATAATTGTAGGCTATTATGACTTTGATTATTGTAGAACAATGGCATCTCATTAATGCCAAAAGCACTGTGAGCACTTAATATAATATCGTGAAAGTCATAGACGTGTAAAAAATCATTCAAATCGATCTTTAAGGTCGAAGCCGGTAAGAACAACATATTTTTCTGGATCGATGAGATATAGGTTGTATTGTTAAATCTGATTTCGGTATCCCCAGAATAGGACAAACCGATAACCTGGTTGAGTTGTAATACGTTTCTGTTAATTCGATTGCTTATTGAAGTGGTAGTATCTGGGTTTGAGAAGGAAAAGGCGTCAAAGCCCTCGTATTCATTAAACAGGTAGTCTAAATGCTCGTTTCTAAATCTTGTAATAGAACGCGCTTCAATGTGATACTTGCCTAAGTGTTTTTCATAGCTTAAGTCTAGCGATGCATTAAAACTGTGGTGTTTGATATTTTTCTTGCTTAAATAACCATTTTCAAAGCCAACGGTATTGGTGACCAATCCAAATTGCTGCTCATTATGATTGGTTTTATAATTCAACTGACTGTCAAAATCCAAATCATCAGTGATTTCAAACTTGTTTTGCAGACTTAGCACAAACAATTCATTAGTATCAGAGTTTCTATTGTTTCGAAATAACCAGTTGGGATTGTTATAGTTGGTTGGGCTAAAACTACGTTGACTCTGGTCTGCAAGAACAGAGCCTTGTGCGTTGGAAAACGATACCGGAGTTATCCAAGTATTTAAGAGTAGATTATTAGTAAATCCATTAATATTGGGTTGGTTATTAACCGATTTGCTGTATTTGGCTAAGCTTATCCAAGTCAATTTACGCTTGTAGTGATGCTTATTGTCAAAATTTAATATAAGATCATCTCTCTTATTGCGATTGCGACCAAAATTATCCTCTGTATTTTTATGACTGTAATCGATACCAGCTGTCCAAAGATCGGTGCCAAGGTTAAAATAGACATTAGTAAGCCTATTAATAGCGGTGCTTAATATGGAATTTGTATACGCATTAGCAGGGCTGCCATTACCTGAGCCTATCGGGACGAGTTTACCATTAGTATCGAAACTATAATCGGTTCCGTCGTACTCTAAAGTACTGAGATGTGGCCCATAAGAGAGGGGGTTTCCTGTTTCTGGTCCAAGAAATACAAGGGAACCATTTTCAGCAGCTCCTTGACTAAAAGACCTTTGTAATTCAGGGAGATTATTGTTTTTAACAAACTGAAAACTCAAGTTAGAATTTGTACCGACTTCAAAATAAATATCAGGACTAAAATAAGTGAGGTCTACCTCCTCTGAATCGATATTTATAGCTTTTATGCGCGAAAGTGCGTTAATATCTTTTTTGTTATAATTATGCTTAGCATCATCAATGGCAGGGGTTTTAAAATTTTGCTTTTCTATGGAATTTAAGGCCTCATTATAGGCCTCATTTTCTATAGGCTTCACAGGAATCAGTTTTACTTGGTTTTGCTGCGTTTTACCAAACATGTTAGGGGTGACTGTGATTTCTTTGGGAGTCATACCTATATAACTGATGACCAAGACATCTCCCACATGGCATTTAATAGTATACTTTCCGTCAAAATCGGTTTGCACACCATAAGATGTACCTTTTATCGTAATTGAGGCTCCGGGAAGTGGCAATCCGTCCGAATCTGTTGTAAGGGTTCCTGTTATAATTCCTTCTTGTGCTAGGCTTAGAAGCGGAAATAAAAAAAGGAAAAGATGTATTTTAAATGAGGTCTTATACATAAGTACAAATGTTGGTTGCATCAAATGTATAGTTGAAAGCGATGACCTAAAATAGAGAATGAGTGAACGCTTAGGTTGAGTGAGTATAGTACGTAAATGTAAGAAGCTATCTCAAAACCAATAATAGCTGTCATTCTGAACTTGTTTCAGAATTTCATTATGTTGTTTTTCAGTGTTTTATGAAGCCTTGAAACAGTCCAAGGTGACAAAATTGTACTTTTGAGACAGCTTCTTGATACTTAAGGAATCGTATAATTTTTTAAAACAAACTAAAGTACTTAGCAGCTTCTTCTGGGTTGGCTTTTACATCGACTCGTTTTATTTCCTTTCCATCGTCATTAAGCTCAAGAATATAAAACCTATCATTTTCTTCAATTCTTTGCAGATACATTTTTGTACTACCATCTTCGTTAAAGAACTTCATGGTTTCATAAGCATCATAATTAGACGATACCTTTTCCGAATATAACTTTCCCTCTCTTAAATTCTGAGTGATTGTTCTACTGTCTTTGATAAAAGATTGAGACACAATATGCCCAAGGATATTAAACGTTAAGGTCTCTATACGTTCGCCGTCTTCATACTTTGCTTCAGACCGTACTTTGCCATTGTCATAATAACTGTATTGAGTGCCATCCAAAACATCATTTCTGTAATTATTTTTCTTGGATAACTTACCTAAGGGTGTATAGATTAATTCTTCACCTTGTAGTTTCCCATTGCTATATTTTGAATGCGAAGACATCTCACCATTTGGATGAAAAATAATATAGTCACCGTTTAACAGCCCTTTCTTAAATTCAAATTCCTCCCACTTGGTAACTTCATTACCTACAACATAATAACCATCCATTAAGGCTTTGGTTTTATTAAGGTAATAGTAGTTGAGACCATTGTAGCTGTTAACGGTATAGCCGTTGCGTTCTATAAAGGTGAACGCATCGTCTTTTTTGGTATTGGAATCGGACTTACAGCCCGAAAAAAAGATGAGGATTAGTAGTAATAAAGGACAATATTTGAGGCGCATATACGGCTTATTAATATTGACTACCATTATGCTTTCCTTTTTCCCAACCGTGCTTGCCTAAGTATTGGTCCGCACTTTCAACTGCCCCAGTTTCAATATCGGTACCCATAGAATCGTTCCAACGGTTCAAATACCCAAATAAAGAAATGACACCCAACATCTCAACAATTTCGCCTTCATCCCAATGTTCGTATAAACGTTTTTTAATATCGGCATCTACGGCATTTGGTACCAAAGAGGCTGCGAGGCTAAAATCTAAAGCCGCACGTTCGGCTTCAGAAAAGGCAGGATGTGTTCTATAATCCCATATATTATCCAATTGTTCTTGTTCGGCGCCATAGCGTTCAGCCGCTCTTATCGCATGAGCCTGGCAATATCGACACCCTGTAGAATTACTACTCACCCAAGCAATCATACGTTTTAATGCCGAAGTCACGCGGCCTTCGTTGGCCATCACCGCCTTATTTAAATTGATAAAGGCCTTACTAATGGCAGGTCTGCGCTGCATGGTTAAAACCGAATTTGGACAAAACCCCAAGGTTTCATTAAAGAATTCGGCCAATTCTTTGGTTTCTAAATCGTGTTCTGGAGATAAAGGTGTTACTAATGCCATTTTTAAGTGCTTAAAGTTTTGAGTGTCTAAAGTACTTAAAGTCCATGGTCAATACAAACTTAAGTTTAATATACATTATCTATTTTTTACTTATTAACTTTAGGGACTTTAAGTACTTCTAACTTTTAAACTTTAAAAATGGCAGATAAAATTGTAACACATTGGAAAGGGGGATTAACCTTTGAATCGGATAATCCAAGTGGTAAAACCGTCATCATGGATACTGATATTGAAGGTCAGGATGAGCGCTATGGCTTGTCACCTAAAGCTATGATGTTGTCTTCTTTAGCGGGTTGTTCTGCTTTAGATGTCATTTCCATCTTGGATAAAATGAATGAAGCTATTGATGATTTTAAAATTGAAGTGGTTGGAGAACTCACTGATGAGCATCCCAGATACTACCATACGGTTGAAGTAGAATACCATTTTTACGGGACTGACTTAAACAAGAAGAAATGCGAGCGTGCCGTTAACCTCTCGGTAGACAAGTATTGTGGCGTTATGGAAATGTTCAAACGTTTTGCGGAGGTAAAAACAAATATTGTCTATCACATAGGGACAAAGCGGAATGTTTGATTTTTCTACAGATTACATACTAGAAGATCATGTCGTTTGTTTGAAGCCTTTAAAATTAGCTCATGTAAATGACCTGTTGGATATTGCAAATGAACCTAATATATGGGACTACTCCTTTATTAAAGGAAATGGATTAGAAAACCTAAGGTCATATATTAAGTCAGCCATAGAGGCCCGAAAAGATAAAAATGAATATCCTTTTTTAGTAGTAGATAAAAGAACAAATGAAGTTGCCGGATGTACGCGGTTTTGTAAGATTAGCTTAGATCTAAAAAACACTAGATTAGGGTATACCTGGTATGGGAAAAAGTTTCAAGGAACAGGGTTAAATAAGCACTGCAAATTTTTAATGTTTGATTTTGCTTTTAATACGATGGAAATGTACCACATAGGCCTTGGAGCTTATGAAGAAAATTTAAGAAGTATAGCAGCCATGAAAAGTGTTGGATGTACCGTAGAAGGAAGGTTTAGGAAAGCCCTTCCCAGTCCGAATAGCAATGGGAGAAGTGATGCCATTTTATTAAGCATTTTACGCGATGAGTGGCTAAGTTCAAAGAGAGAAATGTTAAAAGGAAAATTGATTAATTAATGCGTTGGATACTGAAGCCAAAACCAGAACCTTCGAAAGTTGAAGCTTTACAAAAAGCCCTTCAGGTTGATGCTATTGTTGCCACATTATTGTTGCAACGCGGTATTGATACTTATGATGCCGCTAAAGCCTTCTTTAGACCGAGTTTGGATGATTTGCACGATCCCTTCTTAATGAAAGACATGGATAAAGCGGTCGCTAGAATCGAAACTGCGCTTCTTCAAAATGAAAATATTTTAGTGTATGGGGATTATGATGTGGATGGTACCACATCTGTGGCTTTAGTATCGTCTTATTTAAAAACACGAACCGGTAACATTGCAACCTATATTCCTGATCGTTATGATGAAGGTTATGGCATCTCATATAAGGGCATTGATTTTGCTCACGACAACGACTTTTCTTTAATCATTGCCTTAGACTGTGGGATTAAGGCTATTGATAAGGTGACCTATGCCAAAGAAAAGGGGATCGATTTTATCATTTGCGACCACCATAGGCCTGGAGACGAATTACCTGATGCAGAAGCTGTTTTAGATCCAAAACGTCAGGATTGTGACTATCCGTTTAAGGAGCTTTGTGGCTGCGGAGTAGGGTTTAAGCTCGTCACAGCTTTGGGCAGTAAAGTGGGACTGGCCATTGAGGATTTAGTAGATTATCTCGATTTGGTAGCTACGGCCATTGGTGCGGATATTGTACCTATTGTAGGTGAAAATAGAGCACTGGCTTATTTTGGCTTACAGGTCATTAATAGTCATCCTCGATCAGGTATGAAGGCCATTATTGCTGGAGTAAAGAAAGAACAATTGACCATTACCGATGTGGTCTTCATCATAGCACCGCGCATCAATGCTGCGGGACGAATGAAACATGGGAATCATGCCGTCACGCTCTTGACAGAAACGGATTTTAACCTTGCTGCCGAGTATGCGGTGGATATCGACCAGTTTAATTCAGACCGCCGAGAAGCAGATAAGCAGATTACGGAGGAAGCCTTGATCCAGATTATAGACCATAACGAACAAGACCGATTTACCACTGTGGTTTACGATGAGAACTGGCATAAGGGCGTCATTGGAATTGTGGCATCGCGCTTAACGGAAACCTATTACAGACCTACCTTGGTATTTACAAAAAGTGGCGATCGACTAGCAGCCTCGGCACGTTCGGTCAAAGGGTTTGATGTATACAATGCTTTGGAAGCCTGTTCGGAATACATCGAGCAGTTTGGAGGCCACAAATATGCAGCGGGTTTAACCTTGCTGCCCGAAAATTATGAAGCGTTTAAGGCCAAATTCGAGAGTGTGGTAAAGGCAACCATCGACCCAAAATTATTGACACCAGAATTAAAGGTGGACATGCAAATCGACCTCAATCAAATCGATCACAAATTGTTTCGAATTCTTAGACAGTTTGGTCCCTTTGGCCCAGGAAATATGACTCCTGTGTTTATGACACAGCATGTAAAAGACACGGGTTGGGGAAAATGTGTTGGAGAAGATGATAAGCATCTGCGATTTACGGCAACACAGTCTTTTGCCGACCAACTGGTATGTATAGGCTTTGGTTTAGGCGATAAAATTAACTTGATCAAGAACCAGCGTCCTTTTGAGATGGCCTATACCATTGACGAAAATCATTGGAATGGTACGGTGAGTTTGCAATTGAAATTAAAAGATATTAAAGCTTAAATTTTTTGACAAAAAACGATCCATACGCAGCACTACGATTTAAGGAATTCAATATTTTCCTATTGTTGCGATTTGCCCTTGTGTTTGGTTGGTCGATGCAATTTGTTGTGATTGAATGGCAAGTCTATGCCTTAACAGAAAATCCGTTATCGCTAGGGATCATTGGACTTTGCGAGTTTCTACCAGCCTTTTTCCTAGCACCTTTTGCAGGATACATTGTTGATAAAAAGGAAAAGCGCAATTTATTCACGCTTTGTATTGCTCTGTTCTCTTTGATCAGCTTTGGCTTATTCTGGTTGACTTCTGAAACTGTTGAATCAACTTGGGAAACCAACAGCATTCTATTTGGCATTTACGGATTGGTATTTTTTGGGGGCGTACTCAGAGCTTTTTTTGGACCGACCATATTTTCATTGATCGCTTTGCTCGTTCCGAAAGCTGTGTATCCTAATGCCGCGACTTGGAGCAGCAGTACTTGGAAGGGAGCTAATGTGTTTGGGGCCTTATGCGGCGGATTTTTAATTGCATGGATAGGAGTGCACTACACCCTAGGTATTATATTTCTATTGGTGATGATAGCCTTGGCATTGGTTTTACAAATCACGCAGAAACCTATTTTAAATAAAGCCACCAACGAATCTATAAAAGAGAGTTTAAAGTCTGGAATTAAGTTTGTGTTTAACGATAAGGTAATTTTAGGCGCACTGACACTAGATATGATTGCCGTTTTATTTGGCGGTGCTGTGGCGATTTTTGCAGTATTTGCAAAAGATATTCTAGATGCTGGACCGAAGGGGTTTGGTATTTTAAATGCCGCATTGTCTTCGGGTAGTATTGTTATGATGCTTGCCACGACATATATTCCCATTACAAAAAATACGGGTAAAAAATTACTGGTTTCTGTTTTTGGATTTGGGATCTGTATGATCATTTTTGGAGCTTCAAAATTAATGTGGCTTAGTGTAGTGGCCTTATTCTTTTCTGGTGTTTTTGATGGGATCTCGATGGTGGTACGCCAAACCATCTTACAGTTGAAGACTCCAGACGAAATGCGAGGACGTGTTGGTGCCGTCAATTCCATGTTCGTAGGATCGTCAAATGAGCTAGGTGCATTAGAGAGTGGTATTGCAGCTAAGATTTTCGGTGCACCTTTGGCCGTCGTCCTTGGTGGCACGGTTACCCTTTTAGTCGTTATAGTTATGGGCCTTAGAAATAAACCCTTACGGGAATTGGATTTACAGCAAGATATAGAAGATCATTACGAAGAAGTAAAGGTTTAGTAGGCTTTAAGCTGAAACTCGTCCCCATCAAAAACACCATAGGTATAGTAGGAAATCCAATCGCCTAAGTTGATATACTTTGAAGTATCGCTAAGCTCAATTTCTAAGGGTAAGTGTCGATGGCCAAAAATAAAAAAGTCGCGATGTTTTTCTTGGAGCTTGCGTTTGCTGTAAACCGCTAACCATTCGTTGTCCTCACCCAAAAATGTGGCATCGTCGTCACCAGAAATCAGCTTGTTCTTTACGGACAAGTATTGGGCAATTCTAACACCAATATCCGGATGTAACCAACGGAAGAGCCATTTAAAAAAAGGATTGGTAAAGACTTTTTTCATGCGTTTATAGCCTTTATCACCAGGGCCTAGGCCATCACCATGCCCAATAAAAAAAGAGGTGCTGGTCACTGGGGCTTTGGAAGTGACGGAAGCGGTTTCGAGGGCCTCAGTCGCTACAGAACATGTAAATTCCTGTGGTTTATGGTATACAGGAATACCCAATTCGTCTTCAAAATAGCCATTCATCCATAAATCATGATTACCCACAAAATAATAAATGGGAATACCCGAATCGCTAATTTCCGCTAACTTACCGAGAGTTCGGGTAAAACCTTTTGGAACCACGGTTTTATATTCAAACCAAAAATCGAATAAATCACCGATCAAAAAGATGGCGGCAGCATCTTCTTTAATCTCATCTAACCAAGACACAAATTTCTTTTCACGAGGTCTAGAGGCTGCCATAGTTGGAGCCCCAAGATGATTATCTGAAGCAAAATAAATCTTTTTTCCAGAGGGTATTTCTATGTGGTGATTGTTACTCATTGTCACTGGCATACCACTCAGCAAAACTGGTAGCCGTTTCTCGAAGTTTTAAGGAATGCAATTTTATGTTGTTTGGTAAGCGTCGTTTTATTTTTTCCGCAAAGTCAATGATCATCATTTCTGTGGTAGGCTGATAATCCACTAAAATGATATGATGACCACGATTTTTTAAATCATTAGCTAACTCCAGATGTGGTGTGTTTTTATTGAAAATCATGGCATGGTCAAAAACGTCGACGATTTCGTCTTTCACAATTTTTTTCAAATCTCCAAAATCGATCACCATACCAAACTTCACATTTGTAGTATCCGCAATTGGAGTACCAATCACAGTTACATACAAGTGATAGCTGTGGCCATGTAAGTTTTTACACTTACCGTCATAACCATAAAGCGCGTGCCCAGCTTCAAATGAAAATTGTTTTGTAATGCGTATGTTGCTCATTAACGTCTTCTATTTCTATTGTAAAAGTAGATGATAATTAGTACAATTGCTAAAACTAAAAAGAGTGTATTTCCCACCTTATTCGTCTTTTATTCTGTTTTTATTATATCTGTAAATCGCATAGGCGATAATGACCAATACTACAAATGGTAAGAGCTTACCAATGAAAACACCAATAGCATAGCTGTCATCTGGCGCGTCCTTTAGTTTTTGGTCTATATCAACCTCTTGTAATACGTAAATAAGTGCTCTAATCAATGCTTTTATACTTAACTATCGATTTATGGGCCAAATTTACGTGTTTTGGGCAAGGGATTTAAATGTTTTTCTGAATTTTATGATTAGTGGTAGTCCACGAGCAATGATCCACAGTGTAAATGCGATAAAGACGCCATACAATTTATAGTCCATGAGATCGGTCCAAAAAATCACAGGAATAAATACCAATAGTGTTGAAAATAATAGAACATTTCTAAGGTATTGCATCATGCCCAAGCCTTTAAAAACACCGTCAAAAATAAAGGCCAAAGCACATAAAGGTTGCATGGCCAAAATGATCCAGAACACCTTGTAAAACTCATCTAAAACGGCCTTGTCGTCTGTAAAGATGCGTCCTATGGGATGGTAAAGTAGCGCGCCAATACCACCAATGATTAGGCCTACAACAACACCATACCTTATGAGTTTATTACTTAATGCGATAAGGCTGCCATAGTTTTTAGCTCCGAACAGTTTGCCCGACAAGATATTACCAGCGCTTGCATAACCATCAATAAGAAAGGCACCCAAAAACCAGAGATTAATGGCGATGGTGTATGCCGCAATATAGGTTGTTCCATATTTTGTGGCATAGCTCGTGCCGAAGTATAGAGCCACGTTTAGCGCTATGGTTCTGATGAATAGATTGACAATCATCAATATAAAACGCTTAATTTCTGGATTGAACGGAAATCTGACCAATAAAGGGATATCTGTTTTTTTAAGCATATAGTACACGGAAAGCAACGCCATAATAACTTGTGCAATAACGCTGGCATAAGCTGCGCCCTTGATATGCATGGCAGGAATAAATCCCTCAATGCCATAAACCAAAGCAATATCGAGCACGATATTGGCTATGGCTCCTGAAATGGCAATAAGCATGGGGTGATAGGTGTTTTGAAGCCCTCTAAAGGTGCCGAAAACCGCTATAGTAAATAAGGTAAACGGAAAGCCAAAGACGCGGATTTGGTAATAATCCACACTGTAGTTGAGAATGAGATCCGAAGCGTTATAGAGTTTAAAAATCTGGGCGGCAAACGGATAGGTTGCCAATATGATTAAAACGCTCAATGAGGTGATGATAAACATGGCTTGCGCAGGAAGGTTCTTAACTTCACTCAGTTTATCGGCTCCCAAATACTGTGACACAATCGAGGAAATGGCGCTCCGTGTTTGTCCTAATACCCAAATGAGCATGGATAAAAATGTGGTAACAATCCCAACAGCTGCTAGGGATTCGGTAGCATCATAATCCATATTACCGATAATCGCGGCATCCGTCAATGATAAAATAGGCTCGGATACACCAGAAATTAAAGCTGGTATAGCTAGTTTATTGATGTGTTTTAAGGTGATGCTAGTTGTGCTCAAAGGACCAATTCGTAACAATAAAAAGGGTATTCACTCTGTTTAGGGAAGTAAATATCTCCTAATCGTTTATAGCCGCGAAGTTCGTAAAACTTTTGGTTTCTTTTGTTCTGGGAAAAGGTGTCTAATCTTATGGAACTATAGCCATTATCTATAGCGAATTGTTCGGCAAAATCCATCAGCCCTCGTGCATAACCTTGGCCCTGTAGTTCGGGATGTATGGCGACACGATGAATATAGATGTTGTTTTTGTTTTCAGTGAGCCATTTCGCTGGACTATAAACCTCGTCCATAAATGTAGAAATCACAATAGTACCCTTGACTTGTCCGTCTATGTCTAGCACGTACAGTTCATCTCGCTTAACATCCGTTTCAAAAGCCTGGGCATTGGGATAATAGTCATTCCATTGATAGATGCCTTGAGCTATCATGGCTTTGGCACAAGCCTTGGTTAAATCCATGATTGATTCTATATCTTCTAAATTCCCTTTTCGTATCATTTATAATGTGTACTTTTGCCCTTAAGCCCATAATGCGCATTTAGCAGATACTATTTCTGCTCTTTTAAAGCGTTGTTTACATAACAATTTATTTTAATAATACATTTAAATTATGAAAACGATTTTAGTTCCTGTTGGCTCATCCAAAAACGCACAATCGCATTTGCAATATGCGGTTGACTTTGCAAAGGCATTTGGTGCAAAATTATATGTTATTCAAATATATAATGTTTACACCAAAGCAGGAACCATGATTAAGGTCGATCATATTCTTGAGCGCGAATCTATGGCATTCCTCGAGTCGCATGTGGCTTCTATAGATACTAAAGGCGTTGAGGTGATTACCAAAACCTTTAAAGGGAAACTCGTCGATACCATAGAAAAGGTATGTGAAGCCCTCAATGTTGATTTAATTATTTTAGAACCGCGTACGAACTCCATTAAGGATGAGGTGTATTTGGGTAAGACTTCGGGTAAGATTGTAAAGCGTACGCAAATTCCTGCCTTGATTGTACCCGAAGCTTATGTCTATAAGCCTATTGTTAAAATGCTTTTGGCAGTGAAATCGACCATCATAAGAAAAGAAGGCGTATTGAAGCCATTACAAAGCATCAAAGATCAATTTAAGGCGGTCCTCAACATTTTGTTGGTCAAAACCTCTTATCATAACTCGGGCGATTTTGAGTTAAACGACGAACTTAAAGAAATGATCACCAATACGACGATGGCCGAAAGCCCAACGACTTTTCAGGCGGTTTTGGAGCACTATAAGAATCACAGTCCGGATTTATTATGTGTGGTAAGACGTCATCGCGGATTTTTCTCTAAGTTATGGGAAGATGATATTATTTTAAAGAAGGACTTCCATAGCTCCAATATCCCAGTTTTAGTACTGAGTGGACTTAAATAATCCCTACTTTTTTGAAATCGTTGACATGGCGTAACATTGCAACTGTTTTTTTGTCAAATAGATTGTGAAAGGGTATTTTATAGTAGCAGTCATTTTTACTTATGGAGGCATTATTTGTTGGTTACACCATTACAAATTCATGACCTCAAATTTTTATTTGGAAAAGATTAAATCTAAGCCTTATGTTTATGAGTTATTGTTTTATCTCGTAGCTTTTATTGTTTTTGTGGTTTCACTTTTATGCATTAGTGTGCTTCTTGTGAAGTTATTGTATTAAGTTTAGTATTTATCGGAATAAAGTTTATTTTTGCAAGCACATATTTTTTTGGGGCATTAGCTCAGCTGGCTAGAGCGCTACGCTGGCAGCGTAGAGGTCATCGGTTCGACTCCGATATGCTCCACATCAAGCAGAACACCTGAACTTTTGTTCAGGTGTTTTCATTTAGAGAAAGGCGAAATTTTTCGAAGTTTTTCTAAATGAAAACACCAGCATCATATATGATGCGAGGTGTTCTATTTGCAGAAGTTAAGTTTTTTCGGATCAACGCAGTTACTCCGATATGCTCCACATCAAGCAGAACACCTGAACTTTTGTTCAGGTGTTTTTATTTTTGGGGTAGCGCAATTTTCTAAGATTAATACACAAGGGTTTTAGGCTGCAAGAGTTCTATAAATTCACGCTCTACCCCTTTACAAAGATCCACGCTATTATGTGTGCAATTTTCGATGCGCACGGGATCGAAACGCTCTACTTTGATATTATTTGGTGCTAATTCTTTATCTAAAATAACAGTCAGCATATCTAATGCGGATTTCGCTGTGGCATAGGCGATCATTTTATAATCCTTATAGCAGAAGTCATCAGCTTTCATTTTGTTAATATCACCCAACCCACTGGTGATATTAATAATACGGGGATTATCACTTTTATTGAGTAAGCTCACTAAGTGTTTAATGGTATTCATCACCGAAAACAAATTCTCATTGTAAAGTGCTTTCACCTCGTTAATATCCAGTTCGGTTATTTTTTGGCCAAAACCGTTGGCGACTTCGGCGTTGTTAATTAAAATATCGAGCTTTCCGTATGCCGTTTTTAAATAGGAATAAAGCTGAACGACACCAGCGGTTTGTGTTAAATCAATATCTAACACTTCAATGCCATCTAAGTTGAGTTTTGTTAATTCATTATAGGCACTTCCTTTTGCTGCGATAACCACACTGTAATGCTCAGCGCTTAAGATTTCTGCGAATTTGCGCGACAATCCGTTACCCGTTTCGGTAATAAGTGCGATTTTATCCGTTTTCATATCACATCACTTTTAAAGTTCAATACAAAGTTCGGGTGACTTTGGTTAAAAAAATAACCAGTTTTTAACGGAAAATGGCAAAAAACTAAGCTATAAAGCTTGGCGGAATTTATTGGGTGTGGTCCCACTATATTTTTTAAAGAAACGCGTGAAGTGTGTAGGTTCTTGAAAGTTGAGCTGATAGGCTATTTCAGCAATATCTAATGATGTAAAGGACAACATGGTTTTACTCTCTAAAAACACTCGCTGTTGAATAACATCCTTGGCTGTTTTCCCTGTGACCTCCTTGATCACCGTTGTGAGATAGTTGGGTGTGACATTCAATTGTGAAGCATAGTCACTTACATTTTTAGAGTCGATGTATAATTTATCCACCAGTTGCTGAAATTGTTGGGACAAAGCTTGCTTACGCGACAAATGACTCTCTTTGGTCTTAAATCGTTCATAAACCGATTTGCAGTTGTACAATAATGACACCAACATACCCTCTAACATTTTTTCTTGATAAGGATGGGGGTTTTGAAACACGGAAAGCATACGTGTCATATCCGTTTCCAAGGATTTTTGCTCCTCAGGGGTCATTAAAAACACACAATTCTCCGTAATCTTTAAAAAGGGAAATGTTTCGGTTAATTTGGGTATGGACTGAGAAATAAACTCTTTTCGGAATTGGATATGAATGCCTTTGGTCTCTGGATCGCGAACCCAAGAAAATACCTGACCGGGCACTACAAACCACAAGGGAAACTGCTCTAAATCTACCTCGTTCGTATTTAAATTAATTCTTGCACCAGCAGACTCGCTTAAAATTCCTATTTGATAATACCCTTGTCGGTATGGGGGCATGCATCGCCGTGCTGATGGCTCAAGGGATTCCATCGTAAAAATGTCGAATCCTGGAATATGGCTACGATGATCAAAACCAGTGGCTTCGTGGATATCGTTACTTGTTTCAAATACAGGGATTTCTTTTTTGGCCATGGCTTAAAGTTAAACAAAATATTTAGAGACTGACCAAAACCCAATAGGTCTTATTGCACATATTATGCGTCAAAAAATCATTACCAGTTTATATGCTACTAGTAATATTAATGTAGAAACAGTCATTAGGCCGCTAAGCATTATGGATGCTTCAACCCATTGGTTTTTCAATAGATTTTTATAGCCTGTTCTAGTTTTGTTGTAAACGAGCTTTAACTGATTTGCCAAGGAGTCTATTATTCTTTTGGTCTCATGTAAAAAGACCAGTTCTGATACTATGATATACAGAAGTGAATGGTTTTCGAATGGGTTATATTCATTTTTCATGAGTTCTATAGTTTTAAATTCACTGTAAAATTACTTTGAGAAATCACCTTGTGGTTAACCAGAATCACATCAGAAATGACCAAAATTTAAACTTGTGGTTTTGGTATGTATTTGAATCCTTATATAGTTCTTATTAAAAGACTTCACATGATGAAGCGTCAAATCAATTTTGGAAAGTTATTTTTTTAATACCGCAAAATTCTTTGTGTATAGGCTTACTTTTAAGCCAAGCTGTTCGATATTTTGTTTAATTTATGTTAAAAATTATTGAACAAAGAAATTTTTTAATGTACATTTGTAAAAAATGACTAAGGGTCATTATAGAGCATAACCATTGAAACATACAAAATCTATATTAAGGAAAGAACAAATTATTAACGCTGCGGATATTGTTTTGCAGAATGTTGGTGTCAATGATTTTACTATCGATAAGGTTGTGGATTACCTAAGTATTGCTAAAGGAACCGTTTACAAATATTTTCAGAGCAAAGACGATGTTCTAGCCGAAGTTGCCACTAAAGCACTTCATCAGTTGCTTAATTATTTTAAGATGAGTGAGCGTAATAGCCCTAAGGGTCCTCAACAAACCAAGGCCATAATAATGTCGAGTTATCATTACAGCATTGATTATGCGCGATACTTCGAATTGATAGTATACCTAGAGCGTCCAGAGTTTAAGACAAATTCAGAGTCACATAAAAAGGCTAGTAAAGGTGTTTCAGAATTTTTCGTTGAACATATTGAGCGGCAGAAAGCTGAAGGTTTTTTCAAAAGAGATTTGAACGCTTTACTGATGAATTACATATGTTGGGGAACATGTATGGGAATGATGCAGTTCTTGGAGTCTAAAAGGGCATTCCTATCACATGAACACAACCTATCAATAGAGGAGTTAATGCATTCTTATGTTGACGTTTTTGTGGACGGAATGACTATATAAATTTTTTTAATAAAAAGTGACTAATAGTCATTATTTAAAAAGTTAATTATGAATAGAAAGATATACATTTTCACTTTTTTAGAAAATCTTACTAAAAACAACTCAAAGGAATGGATGGATGCCAACAAGTCATCTTACAACAAAGCCAAGAGCTATTGGCTGGAAGAAGTGGCTTTAATGTTAGAGCGGTTATCTCAGCACGATAAGCATTTTGAGCAATTCGAACCCAAAAACGTCATCATGCGCATCAATAATAATCGTATGTTCCATCCGGATTTACCTATTTACAAAGACCACTTTGCGTTTTCGCCTATGACTAAAAATGATGGCTATGCAAGGCTATTCTTTTCATTTAGTCCTTTTGAATCGTTTATTGGTGGTGGCTTATGGCGTCCTCAAAAAGAGATATTAGATGAGGTTAGAGCTACTATACACTATGAGGGATCTTTATTATACAATGCAGTTAATTCTAAAGAATTTATAAGCTTTTTTGGTGGACTTGCTGAAGATGATCAAAAATTAAAGAACGTACCACGGGGCTATGATAAAGCGCATAAGTACGCAGAGCTACTAAAATATAAAAACATCACTGCTAGCATTATACCCAATAAGGAAGCGCTTATAAAGCATAACTTGGCAGATGTAGTTGAAGACGTATACCTAAAGCTTCAACCGATGAATGCCTTCTTTCATAAAGCACTATTTGAATAACAAATGAAAGCCCTACGTAACCATATTATTCTATCCATCATAGCAATTATTGCTACCAACATATATTATGTGATGTGGTTACTTATTGACGCCTCAGTAATTAAGCGCCAAATCATTGAAGAGCTTAGTTTTTATGAGTTTGTGGCAATCACAAATGGGGCGCTCATGATCATATGCATTCTTAGCATAACCTATAGGCAACTTGGTGATCGTTTACTAAAATGGGGTTATTCTAATATGTTGAGGTTTATCACAGTAACTTCAGTATCGTTATTATTCTTTATTGGCAGTAATATTGTATTATTCAGTGTTCATTTCAAATTGAAAAATGTAGACGACGTCTATGCATCGACAGTGGCGAGCATTGACAATTCCTTTTTTGTCCCACTGGTATTCTTTTTTGGGTTGACTAGCATTCTTATGTTTTTTATTTCAAATCTAGAGCGTCGTTCAGGGAATGTATTTCGATTAATATCACAGTCCATGGGTAGTTCTTTAAAACCGAAGCTTGTTGAACGGGGTTTTATGTTTATTGACTTGAATGGCGCTACTCGTCTAGCGGAAGATTTGGGTGAACGAAAGTATGCCAATTTGTTACGTGATTGCTTTCGTATGCTGAACGAGTTAGTTGAGCTATCATCCTTTGAAATATACCAATATGTAGGTGACGAAGTGGTCATTATCTGGGAGCCAGATTATAAAAATGCAGATTTAAAGGCATTACAACTCTTTACGGACTATAAAGCTTATTTAATTGAAAATAATAGCACTTTCTACGATACCTATAATGTTCAGCCAACATTTAAATGTGCCATCCATTATGGGGAAGTGGTCAAGAGCGAAATAGGAAAAGAAGTTAAGCACTTGGTGTATCACGGTGACGTTTTAAATACGGCCTCCAGATTACTTTCCCAATGCCATTTCTATAATACGGACTGTATCATAAGCACATCCGCGGTTAAAAATGAGAAAACAATAAAAGAGCACTTCACTTTAGAACTTTTAACTATGAATAGACTCAAAGGCAAGGAATATCCAGTAAGTGCATATACGATAAAACTGGCAGAGGAAACAGAGCATCATAGCTCAAGCGCCGTAACCTTTTTTTTTAAACCAAAAGTGACTGTTAGTCATTATTAATAAAAACCAAAAAAATGAAACAAGAAAACAAAACATCAAAAATTAACAGGTTCAATATACGTTATGCCAATTGGGTCGTTAAGCGAAAATGGCTAGTATTAGTCTTATCCATAGTTACAATGGTTCTATGTGGTTATGGTTTTAGTACATTGGGTTTTAATGCAGATTCTAAGGTGTTTTTCAGTAAAGAGAACCCACAGCTTCAGGCTTTTGAGGCATTAGAAAATGTTTACTCCAAGGATGACAACATTCTTATTGCCATAGAAGCCAAGGATGGTAATATTTTTACGAAAGAAAATCTTACGGCTCTAAAGACTTTAGTAGATAGTGCCTGGCAAACACCCTATTCTTTTCGTGTAGACGCTATCACCAATTATCAATATACGAGAGCTGATGGTGACGACTTATATGTTTCTGATTTAGTGGGTGATATTAATGATCTAAGTCCGGCCAATATAGCAAACATTAAGAAAGTTGCGCTCGCAGAACCTTTGCTTTACAATAGGCTAATCAACGAAAAAGCTAACATTACTGGCATCAATATTTCCACAAAACTGCCATCAGATCCTGCAGCACTTAGCGAAGCCGTTACTTACATTAGAGGTGTAGTGAATGATTGGTCCAAGGTGCATCCCAATTTGCAGACCTATATGTCTGGTAATATGATGTTGAGTAATGCCTTTAGCGAGTCGGCGCAGAGCGATGGTCAAACTTTAATACCGCTTGTATTCCTTATTTTCTTAATTATGATGTACGTGACTACACGTTCTGTCTCGGGCACCATAAGCGCGATATTGGTCGTGTTTTTCTCTATTTCCTGTGCATTGGGCATGGCTGGTATTTTAGGTATAGATTTGACCTCAGTTTCAGCAAACACACCTATTGTAATTAGTACACTTGCTATTGCCGATTGTATCCATATTCTCATTACGGTTATTCAGCAAATGCGCAAAGGCCAAACTAAAAAAGAAGCTATTGTAGAGAGTCTTCGCCTCAATACAGTTCCAGTTTTTATCACAAGTGTCACTACCATTATTGGATTTTTGTCGTTAAATACAGGAGATGTTCCACCATTTGCAGACTTTGGAAATATCTCGGCCATGGGTATGTTCTTTGCGCTGGTTTTTGCCCTGACTATGCTACCTGCACTACTTGCTATTTTCCCTATGAAAGTCAAGGCAGTTTCAGAAACCGATTTGAAAACGTCTAGTTTCTACACAAAATTTGGCGATTTTGTTGTAGCACAACGTAAACCGATACTCATTGGTTCTATAATTCTTATAGCAGTCGGTTCTGTTTTCATGATGAAAAACGAACTCAACGATGAGTATTTAGAATATTTTGATGAATCCATTTCCTTTAGAACAGATTCAGAATTCATAAACAATAACCTTACGGGAATTTATTCATTAGAGTTTTCCATTGGCGCTGGTGAGGCCGAAAAAATCAATGACCCGGTTTATCTTCAGAAATTAGAGGATTTTGCTGCTTTTGCAAAAGCACAACCAGAAGTCATACATGTAAGTTCGTTTTCTGAAGTATCCAAGAAAATCAATAAAGCAATGCACGGTGATGATGCCTCCTTCTATGGCATCCCGAAGTCACAACAAGAAGCTGCGCAATATCTTTTGTTGTACGAATTATCACTGCCCTACGGGTTGGACTTAAACAATCAAGTGAATGTCGATAAATCAGAAACGCGATTCACACTTACTTTAAAAGATTTATCGAGTAGCGAGATGATTGGTTTTACCAAAAAAATGGAAAACTGGCTCAAGGACAACACGCCTGAATATATGCACGCTACAGGCACAAGTCAACCATTGATATTTGCCTATTTATCAGAACGTCAACTTAAGAGCCTGGTTTCCGGATCATTGATATCTGCACTGTTGATAACCCTAATACTCATATTGAGTTTCCGCAGCTTAAAATATGGTTTGGTAAGTATGATACCAAATATGGCACCAGCCATTATCGGCTTTGGTATCTGGTACTTCTATCTGGGTTATGTCAATTTGGGCATGACGGCTGTATTTGGTATGACCCTAGGGATCATTGTCGACGATACCGTACATTTTATTTCCAAATACTTAAGGGCAAAGCGCGAAATGGGTCTTGACACTAGAGGGGCCATAGAATATAGTTTCTCTACCGTAGGTAAAGCCATTGTATCCACCACATTAATTCTATGTGTCGGATTCGTAGTGCTTGCTCAATCTTCATTTTTATTGAATGCGGCATTAGCATCTATTACCACTATCGTAATTCTGGCAGCACTGTTGGTTGTTTTGGTAACCCTACCAGCGGTCTTGCTTCTGAAAAGGAAGAAGAATGTAACATATAATATTTTAACAAGTAAAACAGCATGATTATGAAAACAATTTTTTTAACAATCGCATTTGTATTTGCGATACACCCAACATCAAACATTGATAACAAAGGACGTGCGCTTGCACAACAAAGTAAAGACAATGACAAAGGCTATGAAAGCGAAGAAGTTGAACTAGAAATGATTTTAACCAACAAACAAGGTCAAGTGAGTAAGCGCTACATGAAAAGCCAAATACTCGAAGTTGCAACTGATGGCGATAAATCCATGATTGAATTCAATAGCCCAAAAGATGTAAGGGGAACCAAGACTTTGACATTTACACATCGCAAGGGCGATGATGACCAATGGTTATTTTTACCTTCAATTAACCGTGTTAAGCGCATTTCATCTTCCAATAAGTCAGGGCCTTTTGTAGGAAGTGAGTTTTCCTTTGAAGATTTAACGTCTTTTGAAGTCGAAAAATACACTCATAAGTTTGTTGAAGAAACCACGCTTGATGGGAACAAGATAGCCGTAGTAGAACAAGTACCACTATATTCGGGAAGTGGTTATTCTAAACGACTGGTGTACATGAATATCGATAAAGATCATCGTTTTGAGAAAATCGAATATTTTGACCGTAAAGGCGCTAGGCTTAAGACGCTTGTGTATAAGAATCAAAAACAATACTTGGGAAAGCATTGGAGGCCAGATGAGTTGGAAATGACCAACCACCAAAACGGCAAGAAGACCAGTTTAAGGTTTACGAACCACGAATTCAAGACAGGTCTCACCGATGATGATTTTAGTCAATCGAGTCTAAGAAACTAATTTTCAATTTCCAATGAAGCAAAAAACATCAGGGGTCATCCTTTTTTTAATATTTTTTTGTTCACAAAAGTGCTTGCTGGCCCAGGACGACAAAAAATGGGAGTCTGATTTTAGTACTGAGTTAGAATTAGAACAACGACTATTTTTTAATGAAGGATTATATGCAGGACAAGAGCAGTTGTTCACCTCTGGTGCTTTAATTCCTGAATTGTCAGTGGAGAGCACTAACGGAAAACATCAATTTGGAGCCAAGTTGTTCGGTCGTCTGGCACAGCACGATGACCAACGCTCACATGTGGATATCCGAGAGCTGTTTTACAGATATAAAGGTAAGGGTTGGAGTGTCCTTGTAGGATCAAATATTGTGTTTTGGGGCGTTACAGAATCTAACCACTTGGTAGATATTATCAATCAAACGGACCAAGTTGAGGGTGTAGACGGTGAAGATAAATTGGGACAACCCATGATACAATTGACAAAGAACTTCAATTTTGGGACTTTTGAATTGTACTATTTACCCTATGCGAGACGAAGGCAGTTTCCAGGCGCGGAAGGGCGATTTAGATTTCCTGATGTCTTAGAACGCGACGATATTCCTTTTGAAAACTATGCTGAAGAGTGGTCACCTTCCTTTGCGTTTCGATGGTCGCACTACTTAGGAAGTTTTGATGTTGGGGTCTCAAATTTTTATGGGATCGCAAGAGAACCTCAATTTTTAGGGTTCGATCCACAAACGGGTTTGCGATTAAGCTATCCGGTAATCAATCAAACAGGGCTCGATGTCCAATTTACTAAAGACGCTTGGCTTCTAAAATTGGAAAGTATTTACAGAACTTCCGATGATCTTGATTTTTTCGCTTTCACTGCGGGATTTGAATATACCTTTAGTGACATAAAATCCTCAGGGATAGACGTAGGTATCGTTTCAGAATACCTTTTTGATGAGCGAAAAGAATTGACCTTTTCAGGGTTCGATAACGATATTTTTGTAGGTACCCGCGTTGCCTTCAATGACGTTCAAAGCACAGAGTTTATCACTGGTGGCATCTTTGATGTTTCAAGAAGCACGTATTTGTATAGTTTTGAGGGCAGTCGAAGAATAGGCGAAAGTTGGAAAATTGCCATTGAAGCTAGGGTATTTGGTAATGTATCGGAAGAAGAGTTACTCTTTGCCTTTAGAGAAGATGATTTATTTCAGATAAAGATTTCAAAGTTTTTCTAGTAATTTGTCATATATGCAAAAAGCTATTCAGCACCTTAGAAAAGTAGATCCGCATCTCAATAAAATAACTTCTCGGATTTCTATACCGACCTTGCAATGGTCAGGTGATGTGTTTGAAGATTTGGTGAGCTGTATTCTAGATATGCAAATACGTTATCGCGGAAAAGCGATGAGATATAAACGACTAAAAGAATTAATAAATGGTGAAAGGATTACGCATTACAACCTCTTTTCTATTAGAGAAGAAGGCTTCAAGTTTATAAATATGTCTAGCCAAAAGTATAACGCCTTAATGAATTTGTGTTCCTATTGGGAAGCGCATAAATTAGAAAAAACAAGTTGGCAAGACTTAAGCGATACAGATGTGCGAGAACTTTTAATCAACATTAAAGGTATTGGCAACTGGACCATAGACATGATTTTGCTTTTCACATTACAAAGAGAAAACATCGTCCCTTTGGATGATTTTCATTTAAAAAAAGCAGTAAAAACTATTTACAATATACAAGACGATCAAAATTTAAAGGAAGAAATGCAATATCTTGCAGAAGATTGGGCGCCTTATGGGTCTGTTGCCGTTTTGTATTTGTTAGAGTTGACGAAGAATTAAAATAAAGTAGATGGCTTAACGATTCTACATTAAATAAATTCGGTACAAACACAAGTTGTTGTTAAAATGAAATAAACTTAAATGTCTATTGTCGAGTAAAATGAAGAAATCAGGTAATGCGGATTTGGCACTAATGGGTGGAACTATTCCCAGTTGGTTGTTTGCTCGGATGAAACAGCTTGCATTACCGATGGTAGAGGCCATTGTTCTTCAAAATGGTAAAGAAGACTTTTTAGCAAGACTATCCAATCCTTTTTGGTTTCAAAGCTTTGCTTCGGTTATAGGAATGGATTGGAATTCATCAGGAGCTACGACTGCCGTAATGAGCGCTTTAAAACAAACCATAAATCCAGTTAGTAAAGAGCTTGGTCTCTATGTATGTGGCGGTAAAGGAAAAGAATCGCTCAAAACACCGCAAGAGTTAGTAGAAGTAGGTAATAAAACAGGTTTAAATGGCAATGACCTTTCAAGGGCCAGTAAATTATCTGCCAAAGTTGATAATACAGCTGTTCAAGATGGGTTCAACTTATATTTACACAGCTTTATCATAAGCGATGAAGGCCATTGGTCAGTCATCCAGCAAGGAATGCACACCAAAACCAAACGAGCGAGACGTTATCATTGGCATTCTGAAAATATACAATCATTCGTAGAAGAACCACATACAGCGATTTGCGGTTTAAATGAAGAAACAATCATCAATCTTGTAGATAAGAGGGCCAGACCTACTCAGCAAAGTATATTGGATATCGCGAAAGAGCAACCTGATAAAATACTAAAAGAACTACCGCACTTATTAGTGCCATCCTATTGTGATGTTAAAGCCAAAGACATCGACATAAAACGATTGGGAAGTATTTTGTGGTTAGCACAGGAAGCGCAAACCACAAAATTTGAAGATTTACTTTTATTAAAAGGACTAGGACCGCGAACCCTTCAGTCGCTTACATTAGTTAGTGAAGTTATTAATGGAACACCATCTCGTTTTAGAGACCCAGCGCGTTTTTCTTTTGCTCATGGTGCAAAAAATGCGAAACCATTTCCTATTCCTTTGGAGGTGTATGATGAAACCATAACAACTTTGAAATCTGCTGTTGAAATTGCCAAAATCAATCGTACTGATAAGTTAAGAGCGATCGAGAAATTATCAAAGCTAGCTCAACTGGCTGAGGCCAATTTTGAGCCTAGTCAAAATTTTGATGCTATTGTAAAAAAGGAAAACAAAGATTCCCATAAATATGGCGGCCGAAGTTTACATGGTTTTTCGAAGGCTATAAATAACCAGCTCAATTTGTTTGATAGTGGCGAATAAGATTTGCACGTGATCAATTCTTTAAGAATTGTATAGTATCATTAATTACGGATGGTGTTCTCAATATCCTAAAATGACCTGTTCCGTCTATTTGCATAAACATGGACGCAGACCAATTTTTATGAACATTGCGTGAGCGTTGTATCGGTATCACTTTATCATCTTTATCATGAATGATTAATGCTTGATTTACATGTATAGATTTTACGAAGTCACTAACATTTAGATTTAGAACGCTTAGACCGGTTTCATTTTCGAGTCGCTCTACAAGACGCTTTTTTATGTTGTCATTGATGCCTACCATATGGCAAACATCATCTATGCGTTCGATGAATTTATCGGGTGTTGTTAACAATACATATTTATCTATTGCAATTTCAGGGTTTTGATATAAGGCATAAGTTGTTGCTACACCTCCAAATGAATGACTTACCAAGTTCTTGACTTTATATTTTTTAATAAGTAAACCAACCAGCTCTGTAAATTCAAACAAACTGGTCTTTCCTTTACTACTGAATCCATGGGAAGGACCATCAAAAGCATAGACGGTATAATCGCGTTCTATTAATACCTTAATCAAGTCCGAAAAATTTCCTGCTTGGCCCTCCCAGCCATGAATGAGTAATATAGATTTAGCGCCACCTATCCAGATATAGAGTTGAATATCAAAGCCTTTGAATTTAAGGATTGATTGATCTGCCGTATTAAGCGTAGATAATTCATTCTCACGTAGTTTACGAACCTGGGGATTAGTTAATTGATAGTAGGCAAAAGACGTAACCCCATTAGGCCAAAGCATGGATGCAATTCTGACTAATGACTTTTTCATAGTTGTATCAATTAACCGAGATAGTTATTTATAGGATGCTTTTAACCATGTTTTTAAACTTAGGAGCCTTCTTCCAAAATACGCTCAACAAAGGCTCTTATAGTATTGAGCTTTTTATTACTTCGACAATCATTGTTAACAATGATGGTTTTGTTAGACTTACCAAAATAATAAAGGGTTGCGTTAGTCTTATTTACTGTTTTTTCGGTGCAGGTATAAGTTGCTCTAAGTACAAGCGGTTTTGCTTTAGCAATGAGTTTTTCTAATGACTTTAACTCAGATTCTGATAACATTAAAGACTTAGAATAGGTTTCTGCGCCATTTTTAAGTTTCTGTAGACTGTAAGAACCATCTGTAAAAAATAAGATGTTAACGGATGCTTCATTCGATACGATCTTGGCCGACATGAGTATTTGAGTGTCTTTATCAACATTTACTTGTGGTGAAAAACTTGATAATACAAATAGAATTAAAAGGAAGAGAATTGGGTGAGATTTCATTTTAGATGGTATTTAATGTAAGTATTGAACAATGGTTAGAGACGTATCGATATCTATTCGTTTTTTCGAATCGATGTATAACGATTATCTACAAAACATGGTTAAATATACTCAAAAAAATCTAAAATGAATAATTATTCATTATCGTTTTCGCGAATGGCATTCCAACACATGGCATAGCAGAGATGTTTCACTTCTTCATTGGCATCTATCACTTCCTTAGTGGCCCGAGCTGCTAAATGCTTCATAAAGCCAAGAATTAAAGCAATGATTATATCATTATCTATTGGTTTAACTATGCCTTTTTTCTTTGCTTCTTCTAAGGTTTTATGCAAATAGGACATGCTATCCTCTTCTAGCGTTTTGTTTTCTAACGATATCAGGGGGGACAACTCGAACTGTTCTATGAAAACCGCTTTATTGTTATTAGCAACATGGTATTCAAATGCAACTTCCCATAGTCTAAAAAGTTGAACTTGAATAGGAAGATGCTCAATTTTTCCCATTACGGAAAATATACCTTCGGATTTCAAATTTTTATAAACTGCGTTTAAGAGGTCTTTCTTGTTTTTGTAATAAAGATATATAGTACCAGCCGCTATTTCCGCCTCTTTTGCTATCAAAGACATTTTCAATCCGGCAATTCCAACTGTTGCAGTCAGACGCACTGTAGCATCGAATATGGCCATTAATTTATTTTCATCTTTGGTTCTCATTGTTATAAATGAATTTTTATTCAATCTTAAATTACCGAATAGTCTCCTTTTGACTTTGATGGACCAAAATTATAATTTAAAACTGAAAGTTGAAGTAGGTAGTGAAAATCTATTCATAACCACATGATCATTTTGAATACATTGACCTAAAATGGAAAAAAATTCCATATAAGAAGACTGATGACATAACCAACTGCTATGAGGAGGGCTGTAAAGTCCTTATCGGAACCGTTTTATTATGTTGATTGAAGAACATCAATACAACAATAATAAAAAAGATGACCGCACCAAACATAAAAACCATGGTGTCAACTTTTTCAAAGAGCATACCGCCGATGATTAGGCCAAACATACTGGCAAAACTCCCCATGGATGTACCATAACCTTGAATAGCCCCTTGCGTTCTTTTACTACCCAATCCCGATAACATTGCTAAAAAACTCGGCCACATTAAACCATTACCAAGTGATAATAAGGTGTTAGCGCCATATAAAACAAATAAGTTTTTATAAGACAATAAAACAAAACTCAAGGCCAGTAACGACGCACCAATAATGACTAGGGATTGACTAGGCATTCGTTTTGAAAGTACAGTTAATAATGGGCCTTGAACAAGGATCATTATTAGACTCGAATAGGCCAAGAAAACTCCCAGATCAATGGCCGACCAGTCAAGTATACGGCTTGCATAAATAGGCAGGCCGGCATAAAACAAACTAAAAGCAAAGAAGGTGAAGAAGTAAATGGCATATAAAACCGGTACGCCTTTAATCTTTACGACTTGCTTAAAACCCTTTCCTGATTCTAGTTGCGTTTCTTCACTTCCTTCTGTATAACAATCTTTATGTTCCACTTGAAAAAAGCGACGGATATTTTTAAACGACACGCCTTTGGTATCTACGATACAGGGGACACTTTCTTTAAGTCGAAAATTGATAACGAATATGGCAACTAAAGAAATTAGAGCCGCTAATAATAATGGTAGGATTTCACCGAGTAAGGTGCTTGCCAGCAAACCGGAAAATGCAGGGCCAATAACAAAGCCCAAACTTGTAGATGCTCCCATCTTTCCGAAATTTCGATTGCGATCTTCATCCGTGGAAATATCGGACATATAAGCATTGGCTACTGAAATATTGCCACCTGTAAAGCCATCAAAAATGCGCGCCAGAAAAATAATGATCAATGGTAAGGTCATGATATACTGTCCTGTAACAGCATTGTTTTGTTCCCATAATTGGATTTCTGGCAACATAAAAGCCAAAAGAAATAAAGACCAAGCCAAGAAGGTGCCTATTTGCGAAATGATCAATACTTTTTTTCTTCCAATGCGATCCGATAGACGACCCAAAATGGGTGCACCAATAAACTGAAAAAGGGGGTATGTGGCACCAAGAATACCATAAATAAAACCGTTTCCACCAAAATCGGTAACTATAAAAATGAGTATTGGAATGACCAAACTATAGCCCAATATCCCAATAAAATTGACGAGTAGGATTGGAAATATATTGGACTTAAAGAATGCTATCAAGTGGTTGGCATTTAGGATTTGTTTAAAGATAACTAAAAAAACGACCTCAAAGCTTTGAAGTCGTTTTAAACTATGGTTATTTGAATACTTTGGTCCAAAAAGGAACCAGAACATAGACCATTAAGGGCACCAATATCAAGGTTAATACTAAGGTCCTTATTGTAACCGGAAGTTGGTTTAGGATATCACCAAACACTAAAAGTATTCCTGTGATGGCTGGATAGATGGCTATCCAGATAATCAATAGGGGTTTCAGCTTTTTCATGAGCGTTGAGCTATTAAATTGTAGGAAGCCAAATTTTCCTTGAGGTGCTTTTCCGATGACGTTCCAGGAATCGAAATGACATTTGGGGCATAATCTAACAACCATTTTAATGACATTTGATTGATGGTTTGCCCATGTTGTTGTGCCATTTCAATTTCAGATACATCCCAAGCATTTCTAGCCACTGGCGTATGGGCGATGAATGCGATATTTTCCGAAGAGGTTTTATCTACTACAGATCTATAGCGTTGGTCCTTTAAACTAAAGGCATTTTGAACAGCATCGATTTTGGCTACAGCTTGTGCACGTTCTAAAAGTTCGAGCGTTACATTCGAAATACCGATATGTTTGATTTTACCTTCTTTTTGAAACTGCGCTAAGGCACCTACTGACTCTTCGATGGGAATGTTGGGATCAACACGATGCAAAAAATACATATCAATAGTGTCTCTTTCCAATCGTTTTAAGCTTCCCTCAATAGCGGTGCGCAAATAATAAGGATGTCCATTGGCCATCACGGCGCCCGGTTTGTATTTTACGGCCCCGCCTTTTGTAGCAAGCATAACCTGATCCCCAAATGGTCTAAGGGCTTCTTGTACGACTAATTCTGAGGTGTAAGGCCCATAAGAATCAGCAGTATCGATAAAGTTGACACCATTTTCAATGGCTGTTCTAATCACTTTAATAGCCTTGGTTTTATCTAGGGTATCTCCCCAAATCCCAGTACCAGTGCTAGCGCGCATGGTACCAAAACCTATTCTATTAATTTCAAAATCTCCGAGTTTAAATGTGTTATTCGTTTTCATGATATACTGTGTTTTTAATTACAGTACAAATGTCTAACGAATGCCATGCGTTTTTATGGTGAAGAATTAAGAAGAAATGGTAAAAATTCCAGTTTTTCAAATAACAAGTACATTATTTACGATATTTTGATGGAGAAATACCAGTTTTTAACTTAAAGAACTTTGTGAAATTTGAAGGATCCTGAAACTGTAAGAGGTAGGCCACTTCATTGATGGCCATGTCTGTGTTGTTGAGCAATGATCGCGCTTCGAGGATGATGCGGTCCGAAAGGATTTCTTTTGGTGTCTTTCCAGTTACTTTTTTAAGGACTTCCCCCAAATAGGTGGCATTGATGTTAATCCGTTCAGCAATTTCAGAAATGCTGAGCTGCCGTTCTATGTCACCATGGGTTAATTGGTATAAGTGTTCTTCAACAATCTGTTCAAATTGTTTTACAATACGATGCTGTTTGGATGTATTTTGATTTTGGTAGAGACGCTGGTAGTGCTCTTTGGATTGCAGTAGAATAAGTTCCAAAAGGGCCTTTGCTTTTTCGAAGCGCATAACACTATTGGAGTAACTGATCCTGTAGAGATGTTCAAACATAGCCTCTGTTTCAGACAACAAACCTGCTTCCAATGGTATTACCACGTTTGAAATAATCTTAAAACCTTCAAATTGGGTGACCAACTGTTTTAGAGTGGGATGGTTCTCAAAAAAAGGGTCCATAAAAACGATTACGTAACCTTCCCAATCCGAGAGGCGATTATAATAGCGCAAATGTTGCGGTGCCTGAAAGTAAAGGCTGCCACTGGTGATGTGATATTCGGACAGTCCAATTTTATATTTGGCTTCACCTTTAGTCAATAGAATAATAGAATAGGTATTGCTTCTAAAAATGCTGGTCTCCTTAATCCAAGTATTTGGTGTATCTGAAAATTTATGAATGTGAAAATCAGAACTCAAAGGAGTTACGGTCTTCAACCCCTTAAGTAATGAAACAATATCTTTATAGTAGCTGGTATTAGTTTTCACTGTATTAAAATAGGGAATAACTAGGAGCAAAAAAAGCAAGTTCAGGTATTCGGAGCGGAAAGTTGTCATTACTTTTTTAATGACAGTGTAACTATAGTCAGTATTTAATCGTCCTAATAACTGACAACCAATTGCTCTATAATTGACACATGAAAGATGTATTATCTGATATAAGACCTCCTATTGCCTTAAGAAAAGGAGAGTTTTTAGCGCCCCAGTATAAAACTACCGAGTACGAAGGACTATCTATTGGAACTACGGAATATGCCTCTTCCGTCGATACGGGTATTTGGCATTTTCATGAGAATGCCATGTTGAGTTTTGTGCTTTATGGAAGGAATGTAGAGCATAAAGGTTACGGGTCTGAGTTAAGAACCATGGGGTCCATCAATTTTTACCATGCCTTTGAGCCACATAAGAACGACTATATCGAATTCCCATCAAAACACATTAGTGTAGAAATAGAGAAAGACTTTCTTAAGAAGTATGACTATACGGAGAGTGATTTGGAACAAGCTGTACATAAAAGTCGTTTACCCAGTCTTACTTTTCTCAAATTACTAAGGGAGTTGTCCATTCGAGATGATGATTCGAATGAGGCTTCATTTATGATCTTTACAGAATTTATAGAACAGGCATTAAACGGTTATGACTTGGAAAAAGTTCCTGATTGGATGCACAAAATAAAAGAAGTATTAAATGACCGATGGGACGAGCATATATCCTTAGAAGAACTGTCCAATATATCAAATATTCATCCGACCAATATCTCAAAATACTTTAGAACCTATTTTCAGTGTACTTACGGTGTATACAGGAGGCAATTAAAAGTGGCAAGGGCAACAGAATATCTAAGAACAAATCGCTATTCTTTAACCGAGATTGCATATCTCTGTGGTTTTTCGGATCAGAGCCACTTCACCAGAACATTTAGGGCAATGACGGGATATAGACCAAAGGACTATATAAAATTGTAGTTACACCAATTTCGTTCAATTTTCTCTAAAGGCGTTTCACTTAATTTGTCAAAAAATCAATCCAATGAAAACAAGACGATTAATTAAGGCCAGTGTATGTTTAATTCTATTTTGTTCTTGCATAAGCTGTAATTCTAAAAAACGCAAAGCAGATAGTGCGTCCTCAGAATCTCGAACAACTTATTTTAATTCTGAATGGGTAGATAAAATTGTCGAAGCTTATCAATTGATGGGTGATGGACCTTCCATCGAGGCAGCAGATAAATTATTTGAAGCTTCAGAGCTCATGCCAAAAAAGAATTGGGAAAACTACTTATTCTGTGCTACTATTTACGCTCCAAACGGAAGCCTTGATAAGGCATTTATGGCTTTTGAACGCGCCGTCGAAGCAGGTATGAGAGATATTGAATTGCTACACTCCTTGCGTGAACTGGACACTTTAAAACCTGATAAAAGATGGGACGGCTTTGTGAACAAAATAAATTCCAATGCCAAAACCTATCGCGATCATATTTCAAACCCTGAAGTTCTGCTAGCTCTTGAGCACATGTGGTCTGAGGATCAAAACGTGTTAAGGCGTTACGAAGCGCAGGTTAGGTCCTTTGGAGATAAGATTACAAAAGTCCAAAACGATAGTCTCTTTCAATCGGTTATTGAGCAATGGATCATAAATGGGAATAGATTAGATAGTATTGTTGGGCAATACGGATGGCCCGGTAATACTATGGTAGGTGAAGACGGTTCTAAGCTAGCTTGGGCCATACCACAACATCATCCTAATGTATTTTACAAAAAAAAGTGTTTGTCGCTTATAAAGGCTTGCGTTGATAAAGGGGATTGTAATCCCAATCACTATGCCGAATTGAGCGATCGCATCGCTAGGGATCTGTGGCAAAAACAAACCTATGGTTCGAGCATGTCAGATAAGGCACCTTACCCTATTATTGATGCAGCCCTTGTGAATCAAAGACGCTATCATTTAGGCTTGGCAGAACCCGTTGAAGTGTACGCTATTTATCATGGCTTTAGTTACAAGTCACCTACCATTTCTGAAGCCAAAGACATGGCTAAAATCGCTTATTTGGAGGCACAGGAGAACCTAAAAACATTTAAGAAAATGCTAAATACGCATCAAGCGGATTCGGCGCGAGCCTATCTCACAAAAGCTATAAAATCGTATGGGAATGTTTCTAATGATCAATTATACCAAGCCGCCGTAGCACTTGCAATGACAGATAAAGATACATTTGACGACTTAAGCTTTAAAATTCTAAAAGTCCTGATTTGGAGGGCGTGGGAAGGCAGAAATATGATAGCAGAGGATGGGGCATTTGAGAGATTGAGACTATTGCCTCAGTGGAGTAGTATAGAGCAGTTATTAGAATATTAATAAATCGAGATGATAATTGAAGATACAAACAAAAGTCTTTGATAATGTCTAAAACTACTGTTTTAAGCATATTCCATATACTTATACATCAAGGAATAATAACGTCAATGATTTATGAATAAGGATTATAGGAGTCTTCTATTTTCTTTAAGTGGTAGGAAAAGACACTTATTATTTATGATCTTTTACCAGTTTTTTCAAACAAGAAATGCAATATCGTTTTTACTTGTTTATCAATATCCTTGATTTTTAATATGGCGTAAATCAAACTCCTTTTTTTTCCATCTGTTAATGTACTAAATTTCGATTTTGCCTCTTCATCTTGGTCTAAAAGAACTTGCAATACTTCCGGAATATCAACTCCTAATTGATCTGGATCTACTTTTATGATATAATCAATAACATCTCCAAGCTTTTTATCAAGTGTCTTCAGATATTTACTAGCAAGAATAATAAAAAAATTACCATCGCCTAGATGGTTAAGGCCACATCTATAAGATACAATTTGATCAATTTCACAAATCAATCTGGTTTTTCTTTTGTGGGGAAACTGCTCAACTATTGAGGCTTCTATTTTTAAATAATAATAGCCACCTTTTCGTTTTTCAAGTTGTTTTATCGTTTGTTGCCCTTCGTAAGATGTCATGCTTTATTTTCAACGTATTTTTTTAATCCGGCTAAATCTTTTAAATGCATGCCATGGGTCCATTTTATAATCCCCAATATATGAGGAAATATATGACTGGGTCTTTTTAGGGTGTTATCAAAGTAAAGCATAACATTGGTATTATTGTTATCTCTTTCTTGAAAATAAAAATGCAATCTAGTGTCTTGTTCAAATGGTGCCTTACTTGTTAAATAGAAACTCACTTTTTCATTGTCTTGTAAGTCTGTTACTTCTTGGTAGCCAAACTGTTTTCCATTTTTAAGATAGACCGTTTGAGCTCCTAATTTACCATCAACATTTTTTACTGCGCATTGTGATTTGGTTGCTTTCGGCCAAGCTGACCACGCCATTAATTGCTCTTGATACCTAACAGCATCATAAATAGAATGAATAGGGGCATTTATCGTTACTTCTTCAACATATTGAATCTTTGTTGGAAGCTTCGCATTTAGGACCAACAAACTAATAAATAGGCTCATACCTATTGTTAAGAGCATAGTTGTTATCATTTTAAGTAGTTTTTGTTCAACAAAATTATACTTAACATAATTTCTATTTTTTGCCATAGGACAAAAAATTAATCTCTTTTTGCTCTTAATCTACTTAGCGAACTTTGTGTAACTCCAATAAAACTAGAAATGTATTTTAAGGGATACTTGTTTAACCAATTTTTTTCTGCTTCAACTCTTAAATAGCGTTCTGTAGCATCTTCACTTTGAAAAGAAATAATGTTTCTGCTCATATTCGCAAAAGCTTCCTCTACAGTGCGGCGAAGAAGGGTGTTATATGCGCTAGATTTTCTTGCTAAGGCATTACTTTTTTCTTTTGTAATTACATAAACTTGCGACTTCTCCATACTTTCGATAGAAACTAGAGCTGGAGTTTGATTGAGATAACTATCTAATTCTGTAAATATTTGACCTTCTGTTCCTAACCAAACGGTGTATTCTTTGTCATTTTTCCAATAGTATAACCGCACAGAACCACTCTCGATAAAAAAATATTGATTGCAAATATGATTCTGCTTCAGAAGAAATTCTCCCTTTTCAAATAAAACTAAAGTTAGCTTATCATAGATCTCTGTAATCTCTTCTTCAGTTCCCTGAGATAATCTTTTTATTTCAGATCTTAGGTTATTCAATAGAATCTAATTTAGTCTTAAATTTAAACTTTTAGAGTTAATAGTAGATTTTATTTTTTGAAAATCAATATTCAACAAAAGCAACAATCTAAAATTATGACAACTCTTCAGCACTCAATGTTTCACCTTCTCGCGGCAAATCGTATTGAATCCATTCGTTATTAAGATGAATGTCTAGAGAATCTAGTCTGCCAGGCCCTACATTTTTATAGGCATGGGGAATATTTGCGGGTCCAATGACCAAATCTCCTTCTTTGGCAATAAACTGCTTGTCTCCAACAGTAAATTCTGCAGTTCCTTCTAGAATATGAAAGATTTCATCGTAAGGGTGCATGTGTAGATTTGGCCCTTCTCCAACCTTATCAACAGCATATCGTATAACGACGACATCGGCGCCATAGGCATGACCTTCTAGGACACCTTTTGGTGGGTTTTGTTGTTTTAGCCATTGGTCTTTTGATATATGTACGGGGTTTATTCTCGATTTTTTAGGCATGATTTTAATATTTAAAATTATTTGTGATTATTATTTACCTGACTTAACGCTGTTAAATACTTTGGTCCAAAACGGAATTAAAATATATACCATTAAAGGAACTAAGATTATGGTCAAAATAAAGGTACGAAGCAAAATGGGTAAGTGATTTAGATATGTTCCAAAAACCAATAGTATTGCTGTTATCGCAGGATAGATGGCTATCCAAACAATAAAGGATGTTTTTAATTTTTTCATGGTTATTTTCTTTTAATGATCCTTAATTAATATGATGTAAAATTAAGGCTGTTATTAGCTGTTAACTCAACCAAAAACAAAGAAGAGATGACCACTTTTAAGTATTGCGCAGTTGACGGGGTGTTTTGCCGGTTTTATTCTTTACAAAACGCACAAAATGGGTAGGATTATCAAAGTGTAAATCGTAAGCAACTTCGCTAACTGTTTTAGAGGTTTGAAGTAATAAGGACTTTGCCTCTTGAAGTTTTCTATTATGAATAAGTTGTAAAGCTGTATTTCCAGTTAAGCTTTTTACCACATAATTTAAGTGCGTAGGATGAATGGACAACTGGTTTGCAAATTCCTTTACGGATTTAAGTACATTCTCTTTTTCCGTGCCATATTGCTGTTCAATAAGTGATTGAAAATCCCTAAGAATCCGTTTGTCGGAATCTTGGGATACGTCTTGCGTCCCCAACTTTGCTTCATATAGGTTTTTAGATTCTAACAGTAAGATGTTGAGATAGGATCTAAAAATATCTTCCTTATTAGGTAAATCTTGTTCTGACATCATGATGATGTTCTCACAAGTGTGCTTCAGATGTTCGCTTTCTTGTGGCGTGATGCTAATGCTCATTGAGGCATTTTGGGTAAAAAACGGAAAATCGGAATGTAGTTTATTCTTTTTATGCACTACTGAATAGAAATCCGAGGTAAAATAGATGATGAAGCCAGTCATAGGTGCAATACTTTCCCAAGATTGAATATGGCCTTCACCTGAAAAAAACAAGGTGTTATTTTGAAGATGCCCTGTATTTTGATTGTTGTGCATATCAATTTCACCGCTCAGAATAAGCATGATTTTATAGAATCGTTTTCGATAAGGTGGCATTTTTTGTGGAATCACCTTCGCAGAATCTTCTAATCGGCCAATGGCAAATCCGTTAAAAATTGGGCACTCGAAATTGATAAAGTCAAAGTACTCCTTAATAGTGGATAAAGTGTAGATACCGTCTATTTTCACCCTTAAAAGATAATGTTTTTTCCAATAAAAACAGCGACCTTCATTACTGAATTGCCGCCGTTTCCATCCAACACTAAATCAATTTTATACTGTTGATTTGAAAGTTATCTCAAAGCCTACACAATTTTTATCTGTCACATTGAGCATTGGTTGAAAGCAAAATATATTTTGATTGAAAGCACAGTGCGAAGCAGTCGAAATGTCTTATAAGTAGCTTAAGATTCTTCGACTTCGCTCAGAATGACAGTATTCAAGGTTTTGAGATAACTTCATTAGATATTTTGAGTTGTTATTTGGATTCCGCCAATTTCATAGTTTCAAATTGTCTGTTCAATTCGTCTTCTGATACGACTTCCCAGCCACCACCTAAAGCTTTGTAGATGGCTATTAAGGATGTGGCCGAAGCAATTTCACTTGCAGCTAATCTATTTTCTGCTAATAGTAATGTATTATCTGCGCTGAGGTAATCGATAAAACTATCTAAACCTGCATTAAAACGTTTTCTGGCGATATCAGTGGCTTTGGCACTCGCTAAAGAGGATTTTCTCAACGTTTCTCTTCGCTCCAATTCATTGGTATAATTGGTCATTGCGGTACTGATTTCTTCCAAGGCTTCCAAAACGGTTTTTTCGTAGTGTTGCAACAGTGCTAAGGTTAAGGCATCCTCTTTTTTAATCTGTTGTTTTACGCGTCCAAGATTAAAAGCCGCCCAACTGATGCTTGGGAAAATGCTCCAAGTAAAAGACTCATTATTTCCAAAGTTTGAAAAGTTAACCGCTGAAAATCCTATGGAGCCACCAAATCTGATATTTGGATACAATTCAGCGACGGTAATATTATACTTCGCAATCTGAACTTGTAATTCGGCCTCAGCACGCTTGACGTCTGGACGTCTTCGTAATAAGTCAGTCACATTGCCTATAGCCACACTTTCTGGAAGACTAGGTAATGGTTTTTTGTTAATGATAGCATTATCTAGATTCCCAGGGGCCTCTCCAATCAATACACTGATGCTATTCTTTAAGGCTTCAATTCTCGCTTTTAATGGCGGAATCGTAGCTCTTGTATTTTCCAATTGTGCTAAGGCTCGCGATACATCTAATTGATTGCTGGTTCCAGCCTCAGATAAACGAACCGTCAAGTCATAGGTGTCCTGTTGTCCTTTAAGATTACGATCGGCAATATCTAATTGATATTGTGCCCCTCGTAATTCGATATAATTTCTAGCGACTTCAGCAAAAATACTAACATACACGCCTTGAAGGTCGTTCATAGCCAATTGCTGATTGGCCAAAGTCCCTTTAATTCTATTCGATACACGACCAAATACATCGGCTTCCCAGAAGGCATCAAAACTAGAGTTATAGGTGGTGAAGGTTGGATTGGCTCCAGGCACAAAGATGTTTTCTCCTAACCGTGTTCTGGTGACATTACCATTGGCTGTAACCGTTGGTAATCTATCGAGTTTTGTTTCTTTAACCAGTGCTCTAGAGGCATAAAAGTTAGCAATGGCAGCATTAATATCTAGATTGTGCTGTCTTGCTTTTTGAATTAATGTATCCAAAATAGGATCGTTAAATTCGCTCCACCACGCTGTAATGGTTTCAGTACTTGTAGTTTTGAATACAGAATCTTGAGAAATGTTCTGTAAATAGGTGTCGTTAATGCCAACGTTGGGGTTGACTTCAAAATCCCTTTTGGTAATTCCACAGGAAACCAATATTAGGGATAGTATGGTTATTAGTGTTAGATGTCTCATGATTTCTATGTTTTTGTTTGTTGATACAAATTTCGGTCTAAAAGGGTATTGGCTGTTAACCAATACCACTCTTTAAATGACCAAAATCTAATATGACGCAATGGCCATTTCAAATTCCTTCAGGCGCAAAGGTTTATTCCAAATAGGACTCTCAGGATCTTGAAGTTTTGAGCGGGATAAATTTCCTAAATCGTATGGTTGAAATCCCGTTTCTTTAATTAAACGTGTTACTTTTAGCTTATGCGCACTATGATCTCCAGAGAGTGGCATAATCAATAGACCATCTTTTCGATTTGACTCTGTTTCCAAATATTTAGACCATAATGTGGTAAAAGATTTTATTATGTTTGTTTTGGGTAATCTATTTTGCATCCACTCACCAGCGGTGATGTTTTTAGGTATTGGTCTAGCATATCCACTTTCGGTTTTAATCAACGGATTAGTGGCGTCTATAACTATTTTGTCATCTAGATGTGTTTCTATTTTTTCCAAGGCTTGATCAATAGTTTTATAATTCACAGCTAAAAGGATGATATCGCCGAAAGCAGCAGCTTCCTCAACCGAACCTGTTTGGGCGTTTTCCCCAGCATCTTCTGCTAATTTTTTTAGTTTTTCGGGATTTCTAGAGCTAAACATTATATTATGTCCTGCTTTTGCCCAGTATTTGCCTAATAACCCGCCAATAGCTCCTGAACCAATAATTCCAATATTGTAAAATGTTGTTTCCATAATTTCTAAGTTTTAATTTCTTAGTACAAATTTCAAAACAAAAGGGTGTTATTGGCTAACCCAAAGCACCCTTTAAATGATCAAAATCTAATATCTATACGGTTTGGATGTGTTGAGAGATAATTTCAACTTCTTTAGGTTCAGAATTAGTTGTGTTTGACTTTTTTGAAGTTAAACGTCTTCCCAAGTAATAAAATACTGGTGTTAAAAAGATTCCGAATAAGGTCACACCAAGCATTCCGCTAAATACAGCTATACCTAAAGACACTCTTAGTTCAGCACCTGCACCTGTCGCAATGGCTAAAGGTACTACACCTAAGATGAATGCCATTGCTGTCATTAAGATAGGTCGTAATCGCAGTTTTGAAGCTTCAATGACTGCTGTTCTTAAGTCCTTGCCTTGGTCTTCTAATTGTTTGGCAAATTCCACAATCAGAATGGCATTTTTACTAGCGAGACCTACGAGTACTACGAGTCCAATTTGAACCATGATATTATTATCTAATCCCGCCAAGTCAATTCCTAGCATTGCAGACAATAATACCATTGGAACGATAAAGATGACGGCTAAAGGTAGCACTAGGCTCTCAAATTGGGCGGCCAATAATAAGAATACAAAAACGACGGCTAATAAGAATGCGATAAAAGCGGTATTACCTGTTTGTTTTTGTTGGTAAGCCATTTCTGTCCATTCAAAAGAAATACCTTGAGGTAAAACTTCTGCTGCTAAGGCTTCCATGCGGTCTAGCGCTTGTCCAGTACTAAAACCAGGGGCGATATCACCAACCAATGATGCTGATGGGTATAAATTAAACCTGGGAATTCTATTGGGGCCTGCAATATCTTTTTGAGTACTTATGGTACCAAGCGGGACCATTTCGCCTTGATTGTTTCTTACCTTAATTCTAGAAATATCATCTGGTGTTAATCGGTTTGGTGCATCGGCTTGAGCGGTCACTTGATAAGTTCTACCTAGGTAGTTGAATTCGTTGACGAATGCTGATCCTAAATACACTTCTAAAGATTGAAAAACATCAGCGACATCAATACCTAATTGTTCTGCTTTAACGCGATCGATATCTAAATAAAGTTGTGGGGTTTGGTTATTAAAAAAGGTAAACACACTATTTAATGCAGGGTCTTGATTTGCTGCTGCAGCCAATGCGTAGGTGGCGTTGATCAATTCGTCTGTACCGAGATTAGCTCTGTCTTGTACCATCATTCTAAATCCTCCTGCATTACCAATACCTCTTACAGATGGTGGTGGAATGACGACCACAAAAGCGTCATCTACCTGAGCCATTTTTCCACGAAGTGTCGCCAATAGATCATTATATCCGATGCCTTTTTCTGTTCTGACATCAAAGTCTTCAAGAGTTACAAATATGGCAGCGGCATTAGAAGCGTTGGTAAAGGAAGCTCCATCGAATCCTGTAAACGATACCGCGGTTTCTACGCCATCAACTTCTAACAGTACATCTAAAGCTTCATTGACCACTTTATCCGTTCTGGATAATGATGATCCAGGTGGTAACTGAATGGCTGTGATAAAATATTGTTGGTCCATGGCTGGAACAAATCCGGAAGCTACACGATTGAATTCAAATCCTGTAAAAGCAATGAGTCCACCATAAACGACCATGACCATGGCGCTTGTTCTAACCAGTTTACGAACACTATTGCCGTAACGGTTAGATAAGTTTTCCATGAAACGGTTGAACCCATCGCCTAGAAACTTAAAAGGTCTTACCAATAGTGGTGTCTTTTTATTGGGGTCATGAGTTTCGTGCTTCATTAGTAAGGCTGCCATTGCAGGACTTAAGGTCAATGACACGAATACCGAAATGGCAGTGGCTACAGCGATGGTTAACCCAAATTGCTTGTAGAATTGTCCTGAAATCCCTTCTAGAAAAGTTGTTGGGATAAATACGGCTATGAGTACTAATCCAATAGCTACTAAGGCCCCACCAACTTCATCCATTGTTTTACGCGCAGCGTCTTTAGGTGATAAACCTTGTGCCAAGTAACGCTCCATATTTTCTACGACAACGATGGCATCATCAACGACAATACCGATCGCTAAGACAAGTCCAAATAAGGTTAAATTATTTAGTGAAAAACCTAAAGCTTGCATAACGGCAAATGTTCCAATAAGCGATACAGGAATGGCGAGTATTGGTATAATGGCGGCTCTCCATGACTGTAAGAACAATAGGATGACGAATACGACAAGAATGATGGCTTCAAAAATGGTTTTGTACACTTCGTCAACAGATTTTTGAACAAATTCTGTGGGATTGTAAGCGATTTTATATTCTAAATCTTCAGGGAAGTTTTTAGACAGTTCCACCATTTTGGCTTGAATCTCAGCTGCGGTTTCTAAGGCATTCCCTCCAGGTTGTTGGAATATAGGCATGGCGATAGCTGGGTCTTTACCCAAATAGCCTTTAGTCGCATAGTTTTGTGCGCCTAATTCTACACGACCAACGTCTTTTAATTGAACGATACGCCCATTGTCTCCTGACTTAATGATAATGTTCTCAAATTCTTCAGTAGTAATTAGTTTTCCTTGAGTTTGAATGTTGATTTCAAAAGCAGATTGACTTCCTGAGGGTAAAGTGTTTAAAGTTCCACTTGCTATTTGAACGTTTTGCCCACGAAGTGCTGTCAATACTTCACCGGCAGTCATATCTAAATTGGCAATGCGATCTGGATCTAACCATATGCGCATCGCGTATTCTGCAGCTCCAAACAACTGAATATCTCCAATACCTTTAATACGAGCTAATTCGTCCTTTAGTTGTAAGGTGGCGTAGTTACCAATATAAGTTTGATCATAAGTTTTATTAGGGGAGTACATATTTACCACCAATAAAATATCTGGTGAAATTTTCTTAGTAGTAATACCTAATCGTCTGACGGATTCTGGTAATCTTGGTTCTGCAATAGCGACACGGTTCTGTACTTGAACTTGTGCCTTATCTAGGTCTGTTCCTAATTCGAAAGCGACTTGCAAAGTAACTCTGCCATCGGCAGCAGATTGTGAGGTCATATAGATCATGTCCTCAACACCATTGATTTCTTTCTCTAATGGTGTTGCAACAGTTTCAGAAAGTGTTTGTGCATTGGCTCCTGGATATGTTGCTACCACTTCAATAGTTGGTGGTGCTACATCTGGGAACTGAGATACTGGCAAAGATACGTAGGCCAATCCACCCACAATGATGATCAGGATACTAAGTACCGCTGCAAAAATGGGTCTTTTAATAAATGTGTGACTAAATTTCATGATTTCTAATGTTTTAATGTTGGAAAAGGGTATCCTGGCCTCTCTCTTTTTTGCTATTAATCGAAGTTAACAGAGAGAGGAAAAAAGGACACCATATGTTTTTGTTTGTTACTCTACGTCATGGAGGGCAAGCGTGTTATTCTCCTGGCTTAGAGAAGTTTCAATAGGACTAACAGCGACTCCAGGTCGAATCTTTTGAATGTTATTCGTGATGAGTTTATCATCAGGGTTCAGACCTTTTCGGATTATACGTAGACCGTTAGTATGTAGTGGTCCAAGTTCTACATTTTTAGTAGTAACCGTATGGTCTTCTGTGAGGACATATACGAATCTTACAGATTGATTAGTTCCTATGATTTCTTCAGGGATCATAATGGCCTCATGTTCGGCGCTTCCTAATAATCTGGCTTTACCAAACATTCCTGGTTCTATAAGTCCATCTTTATTTTCTAAAGTTGCTCTACCTTCAATGGTTCCTGTGCTTCTATCGATTTCATTATCTACAAAATCCATAACGGCCTTATGCGTATAGTCCGCTTCGTCTTGTAATTTTAATAACACTGGATTTGCAGTTGATCGAGACGATGCGCGTTCTCCACTTTGGGCTAGGCGTGAATATTTTAGGTAGTCTGATTCGCTGCCCTTAAAGTAAAAATGTATAGGGCTGGTGGCAACGATGGTTGTTAACAAGGTTGAGTTCGAAGAACCGCCGTCGATCAGATTACCTTCATTTACCATATCTCGGCTTACGCGACCAGAGATAGGTGCTTTTACTTTCGTAAATTCAAGATTTAACTTAGCGTTATCTACTGATGCTTGTGCCAATTGTAAAGTTGCTTTAGCACCTGCTAAGGCTTGTTTTCTGCTGTCGTATTCTTCTACTGAAACCGCTCCAGATTCGCGTAATGATTTCACACGGTCAAAGTTATCTTGTGCAATTGTGAGTCTTGCCTGAGCTTGTCCATAGCTAGCTCGGGCTTGGCTTAAAGCAATTTTAAACGGTCTTTGGTCAATGGTAAATAACACATCACCTTTGTTAACGGATTGTCCGTCCTTAAAGCTGACATTTTCAATGTATCCACTGACGCGCGCTCTTACCTCTACACGGTTGCTGGCCTCAAATCGGCCTGTATATTCGTCCCATTCCGTAATTTTTTCAAATACTGGGAAGGCCACTTCTACGGGTAAGGCCTGAGCAATAGTTGCAGTTGTTTCGGTTTTTTCTTCGTTTCTGGTCATTGCAACCGCAAGGATTGCAACTACGATTAGTGCAACAAGTAGTCCTACTTGTTTTACTAATTTACTTGTGTTTAGATGTAGTGTTTTCATTTTATAATAATTTTTTCTTGTTATTAATATTTGATGGTACAAATGTATTTCCGATAGCCTCTTCATGGTTAACCAAAATCAAAGCGTAAATGACCAAAATTTAAGATTGTGCGTTTTAGCATTGAATTTGGTCATTTTTTTGAGCTCAATTCAATGATTGGTTCCTAATGCTAATCGTACTTCGTCTAAATAACCATTAAAGGTTGAGGCTCTAAAGCTTTTGTATATACGCTCGAGTTGGTAATCGCTGACAGTAGCTTCTAACAGCGGTATTTTCCTAAATAAAACCGATTTAAAGACGGCTAATTCGTCAGCTTTTTTCGCCGCTTTTTTAAATACTTTAAGAAGGTCTGTACTGCTTATAGTCAATGAAGCATCTATAACAATCATTTTGGGGTTCTGTCGAGATGCTCTTAATAGCCTTCTGTAATTGAACTTTTTATGTTCAATCAGTGAATTCACCAACAGGTATGCCGTGAAATCCTCCAATGTTTCAATGACCCTAACATCTTCTGTTAGTACAATCGCTGAGGTTTGGGAAGTTGTTGTTTTATGTTGTGAATAACTATTGAAGCTCATCAATAAAATAATCACAATGAAGTGCTTAAATGTAAGATACTTGGTTTCCATATTACTTTGTTTTTATCCAATACAAAGTTATTTAGGGAAGTAAGCTTTAGAACGACCAAATTAATACAGAAAATGACCAGAATTTAATAATCGCATTTTCGAGTGTGCATTTTAAGCCGTGTATGTGGTCATGCTTTTTCTATATCCTCGATTTTTCAGAGTCAGCTCCAGATCTGGTATTAGCATCTTTCACTTTTTTATTACCAAAAGGGTAGGTGAAGCTCAAATTATATATTCGAGAACGGCCAGATTCCGAACTGTAATTCACTAAGAATTCATCACCAAAAGCTTCTCTAGTAAGCGTACCAACTTCTGCGCGAATATCAAAACTCTGCAGAATATCTGCCACTGAAAATTGCAGACTACTACCATTACTGAATGTTTTTTTTAAACCACCATTTAAAGTGCCAAAACCATCTATAACGGTACTTCCGTTATAATGTCTTGAAGTGAACCAGCCTGATAGCTCTAAGGATAAGTCATCAGAAAATTGCATCGTCTGACTGGCGTTAAAGTTGTAATGCATGTAATTGTGAGTCACTTTTTCATCCGTATGCAACAGCTTAAACTCCCTAATTCCTATGGTGCTATTGAAATTTGCGCTCCACCAATCATTAATTCTCCAAGGGATATTGGATTGTAAATCTAAACTTCTTTGATAATCTAAGTTGACCGGTACTATAACCGCAACCGTACTCTGTGGATTTCTAGTAATTTGAAACCTTGCAATAGGATTTTTTTCGTTAGAGGCCACTAAAGATAGACTAAATGATTTATGAGCATAGGTGAATGAAACATTATCCGTAATGGCTGGTAATAATTGTGGATTCCCACTAAAAACAGATGTCGGTCCATTATAGCTTAAAAAGGATGCCAAATCGGTAAAATTAGGTCTTGTAATGCGTTTTGTAAAGGCAAAGTTGAGGGTTTTGGTTTCCGAAAGGTTATAAGTTAAAAACAATGATGGAAATAATTTGCCAAAACTTCGATCTAAAGTGTCATCATCAAAGTCTTGCGTCCAATGTTCGTATCTTAATCCTAATTGTGTTTTGAATGTATCAGAAAACGCGTAATCCGCCAAGCTATAAACAGCACCTATGTTCTCTTTAGTAGCGTTTTTACTAACAAAACGTTCATCTTCTATGAAGTTGTCTCCTTGTTGTATTTCAATTTTCGCGTCATTTTTAGTTTCAGAATAGGAACCTTTCAGACCACCTTCCAAAGCTAGTTTTTCATTAAATTTTCTTCTGTAGGTCATCCCTAAAACACCAAGGTTAATGGAGGTATTAGTGAAACCACGATTACCCGTATTATAAATTTCACTATCTGGTTGATAAGGGATACCATTGTCGTCAAAATAATCGCTTCGTACGGTATTGGGTGTATCACTATTGTATCTGATGTAATCTGTAGTCACAGAAAACGTACTTTCCTTATGTTCTTGACCCGTAGTATTTTCAAAGAACAATGATGAGGAAAGATTAGTTCTCTTGCCACTTCCACTTAAGGCTATTCGAGCATCTAGAAAAGGGTCTGTAACGAAATTATATAGGCCTCTATTATTGGTTAAGACCATAGGTTTGGAATAATTATATAAGAGGCTAGTTCCTAAAATTGAGGACTTAGATAGTTGGTATTCATAGCCAAAATTGATGTTGTGATTGCGATCTATGCGTTGCGTATTACTGGTGAAAATGATATCTGTATTACCGCCTAAAACTGGAAGGTCCGTGACGCCTTCGCCCCTCCAACCGTCCGAAGCATCATTATAGGAAAAACTGTAGGAGCCAAACACCAGAGATTTTTCACTACCATAATTCATAGAAAGGCTTGAGGTTTGTTTAGGGCCTTCACCATAGCCGCCACTTAAAACGACAGAACTTCTCCAACCTAAGGCTTCATTTTTTGAAAGCACAATATTGATAACACCTGCATTTCCATCCACATCATGTCTAGCGGAAGGATTGGTCAGTAATTCGATTTTCTCAAGATTATCGGCACTCATACTGTTGAGCATAATCATTAAATCAGCTACAGGAATGCGTTGCGCTTTGCCATTAATCATCACCAGAGTGCCCTCCTTACCATTAAGCGAGAAGCTATTATTTCTTCGATCTAAAATGACACCGGGGGAACGTTCTAATACTTGAAGAACACTGCTCCCATTGGTCAAGACACTTTCTTTCACATTAATTATACTGCCTTCATTGGTACGTTCAACGAGTCTCTTTTTGGAGGTAATTACAACATCATCTAATTGTGTAACCTCTTCTTCCAAAATGATTGATGGAAACACTTTGCTGAATGATGATGAAGCGATTAGAAATGGTTGGGACGCCCATGGTTTGTAGGACAGTAGATTTACTTTTAGAATATAGCTGCCTAGTTCTGAAAATTCAAGTTTAAAATTCCCACTCTCGTCCGTTATGGCCCTAGAACGTATGGTGTCATTAGAACTGTCATGGAGCATCACGTTTGCATATGCAATAGGCAAGCCTCCTTCGTCGGTGATTGAACCTGAGATTTGTGCAGCAAGAGGATTAAATAGAGTAAATAAGATTAAAAGAGTGGTGGCTATTGATTTCATTTTAAATAGAGATTTAGCCCAAGAACCAATATTGATAAGGTTTTAGAAAACTATTATGATGAAGGGCTCAATTCTATTTACAAGGGGTTTGAATGAACGGTTTTGTGGTCTTTAAATATAATTATGGGGTAAATCGTGTATGTTATCAATAAAAAAACACCTGATAGCAAGTTAAATGGAATGCACTTGAATTAGAGCGCTCGACATTGTATCTTGTTAATTCTATAGACTATGTAGGAATGATTGCAAGTAGATTAAAAGACTTATTAACGGTTTTGGAGCGCTATAAAATCCATCATGTGGTGTTTTGGGCGGTCTATCATTTTGCTTGGTGGACGGTATATATGGGAGATGCTATTGAGGTGATTGCCTCGTTTAGTTTGCCACATTCAGTGATTAAATACTTGGGTTATGTTATTTTTCAGGCCATAGGTATATATTTTACATTATATGTTCTGATTCCCAAGTATCTAGAAAAGCTCAAGTATTTCAAGTTCTTTATAGCTGTGGTAGGCATTATTATTTTAATGGCTTTATGTATTACAGGCACTTATTATGTAGCTGGTTCGGTTGCGGGAGTTTCCACCTATGAGCTTTTTAATATATCGCCACCATCTGTGATCTCTATTTTTAAGAAAAATGCCATGCCATCTTGTATTTCTGCCATGACTCTAGGGATGAGCATTAAACTCGCAAAGAATTGGTTAGCCTCTCAAAAACGCCAACGGGTGTTAGAAAAAGAAAAACTAGAAACTGAACTCAAATTTTTAAAGTCACAGTTCAACCCACATTTCTTGTTTAATACCATAAACTCAATATTCGTGTTAATCGATAAAAACCCTGAAATGGCGTCGGAATCTTTAGTCAAGTTTTCAGGGCTTTTAAGATACCAGTTGTATGAGTGCAACAGCAATAAGATTCCGCTGAAGAATGAATTGGCCTATATAGAGAGTTTTGTGGAATTAGAAAGTTTAAGGCAAAATGATGACTTTGAGATGGAATGGAATGTGCCCAAATTAGTGGACGAAGATCTAAGAGTCGCTCCTTTTATATTGATTCCTTTTACGGAGAATGCTTTCAAGCACCTATCTAGTAACACTATGTCAAAAAAGCGGATTACTTTTAATGTTGATATAGAAGACTACATATTCAATTTGAAATTGAGTAATACTGCTAATTTTGATATGCCCCATAGTTTACCTGACGGGGTTGCTTATGGGGGTCTTGGACTGAAAAATGTAAAGCGACGATTAGATATATTATATCCGAATAGACACACTTTGATCATTAAGAAGACTAAGGATCTCTATATGGTAAATCTGCGATTGGAGCTAGATAGAGCGATGAGTAAAGCATATAAAAAACTATCTGTATGAATTGTATAGTTATTGACGACGAACCTCTTGCAAGAGAATGTATCACAAATTATATAGATCAAATTGATTATTTAAATTGCGTTGGTACTGGTGTATCTGCACTAGATATCCCCGATATCTTATCAGAAAAAGATGTTGATGTTTTGTTTTTAGATGTTCAAATGCCTCTAATGAATGGTATAGAATATCTTAAATCCAATCATAACCCCCCAATAACCATTTTGACCACAGCATTTCCAAATTATGCCATAGAAGGGTTTGATTTAAATGTCTTGGACTACTTATTAAAACCAATTTCCTTTAATCGTTTTTTTAGTGCTATTACGAAGGCTAAAAAGCAGTATGACTTATTGAGGCAAAATGAAACTTGGAATGGAAGTAACGACGAAGAACCTTGTTTTTTCATAAAATGTGATGGGAAGTTTGAGAAGATTTATTATGATGACATTTTGTTTGTAAAAGCCATGCAGAACTATGTGATTATTCAGACTAAAAAGCGAAAGTATATTACCTTACTATTTTTAAAGAATGTTGAAGAAAAATTGGATTCAGAGCTGTTTATTAGAGTACATAAGTCGTATGTGGTTGCCATTAATAAAATAGAGGGTTTCGCCAAACACGAGCTTCAAATAGGGTCTTACAAAATACCCTTAAGCCGTAATTATCGCAAAGAGGTCGTCCCCAAAATACTGAAGGATAATTTTTGGGGTGATACATCTTAGCCCTACTTTATTATGCGACTGTTTTAAATGGCCTAATCCTTTAAAAATTGCAGTGTTGAGTTTACAACGGACTGCAGTTCATTGGACAGAACATGTGAATCCCAGGGGTGCTTTGTATTAAATACGTGATCAGCACCTTCTATAATTTTGAGCTCACTTTCGGAATTCCACTGATGAAGCGCATAAGCTTCATCAACTTTAACAGAAGTATCATGGTCTCCGTGGATGATTAAATGTGGTATTTGAAGTCGTTTTTCGGCAGATTCAATATGAAGGCGTGCTTCATTGACTTTAAAATCTTCGTAAAACTGGTAGTAATGTGGCATTTGCTGTTTGGTTCTACCATTAAGTACATATTTAACACCATCCTTTTTCCAAGTTTCCAAACCTCCAGTTGTTGCCGTGCGTTTTCCGAAGTCGCACACGCTGGCCAAAGTCACAAGGTTGGTGATCCTAGAATCTTCGGATGCTTTTAATATTGTTATACCTCCACCGCGACTATGACCTATTAGGGTCATATGATTGACATCGACACTTGGATGGTCTTTAAATGTATTTTGAATCCAATCTATGACATCACCCAGGTCATCGAGCTCTTTAGAGTAATTATTATGGCCGAAAGCCTCTAAATCTGGAAAATCAATAGGGTTTTCCATAGTGCCACCATTATGAGAGAAGTTGAACTTTACGAAACAAAAACCAGCGCTGCTAAGGCTTTTAGCCATCAGATTCCAGGCTCCCCAATCCTTAAAACCTTTATAACCATGACAAAAAATGATAAGCGGTTGTTTGAGGCTATGTTCGGAATAAAATGTATCGATCAATATGGGCTTTTTATCAGTCCGGTTAAGGATGAGATTTTTATTTATTTGCATTAGTTCAGTTCTTTTTCAATAAAATCTATATTTGGATTGCATATCTCAAGGATAAGCTTATGGAGCTCAATTTCGAAATTCTTTAGTGTATCCTCATCAATTTGTTGATTTTTGCTTCTGCTATAGGTAGATTCTTTTTTTCCAAACTTTAGGAAGCCAGGTCCTAAATTTTTGAAGGAGATAATACCGGCTTCAACAGGTAATTGAATGGTCTTCTTTTGATGCGTCATATAGGCATAACACAAGACTTGGAAGGATTTACTGTATTTGTCATAATCAGTCGTAATAGCATCCCAGTTTACAATTTCTACTTTATTCTGTTCAACCTTTCCCGATTTGTAATCAATGATTCTGGTCATTCCATTAAACCTGTCAATTCTATCAACTTTACCCGTAAGTTTAATGGGAAAATCTAAGCCTTCTATTTGAAGTTCTACAGTTTCATCAGCTTCAATCGCCAAAATTTTAATGGTATTACCTGCTTTTATAGCTTCCATTTCAAAATGGATGAAGTTTATGATATAGCGCTTAGCAATTTCAAAAATGATGAGGTTTTTGCCAGAGCTAAAATCACCGTCCTTGTATAAGTCTTTGAAGTATTTGGCAATTATAAGATCAACTCTAGTTTTAAAGCTTTCAAGATGCTCGAGTGTTAAAAGCGCTCCTTCTAAAGGTTTGTATAGCTCTTCTAAAGTGTTGTGTATTGCTGAGCCTAAGGTATTTGCGGCAATGTTTTCTTCTACCTCCTTAAACTCTTCAATACCGAGTATTTTTTCATAGTAAAAATCTATGGGATTTCTAATGTAATTTGTCAATGATGACGGGGAGAATCCCTTATCTGAAAGTGCTTTTAGCCTATCTAGGATGGAACCAGTTTTAGGGATGTGCTGTAATTTTTTTTCAATAATAGGGACATTTGGAGAGCTAATCGTGTGTTTTATGTTATGAATCCCTTCAATATCTATTTGGGTAATAAATCTACTTTTTTCCCCACCTTTGAGCGCATCAATTTCAGTATTATAGAGAAGGTATACATTTTTAGCACGTTGTATAAGCCTATAAAAATGATAGGTATAAACGGCATCTTTTTCTTTAAACGTTGGTAGGTTGTTCTCTAATTTTACGTCAAAAGGAATAAATGAGTTATTCGTTTTACCAGAGGGGAGTATCCCTTCATTTACCGAACTTATGATAACAGTTTCAAAATCCAATACTCGAGATTCTAACATACCCATAATTTGAAGCCCTTCTAAAGGCTCGCCTTTAAAGTCTAATGTTTCAGTCGTTAATAAATCTTTATAAACGCGATGCAAACTCTCGATAGAATTAAGGTATTGATAATTATCATTAAGCTCCGATACTTTATTAAAGAGTGTATTAAAGCGATACAGATACTCTAGTTCTAAACTGTTTATCTGTTTATGAGCTATGAGGTTACCTTTTATATGTAAGATAAGTTCAGTGCAATTGGCGAGCGCAGTTTTTGGGTCATTTTCCCAAGAGTTAAACAAAATAGTAATAATTGGGTGTATTGGTGTTGGGGCTATTTTTTTTAACTGAGTAACTGTGGTGTAAACCAGATTATTACTTTGAATATAGTCGATGATATGACTAGAAATATTCCCCGTCGCAGTTTCAAATAGACTATAGATAGAAGGATGGGACATAATATCTATGACTGCTTTGAAATAGTACTTTTCTGGATTGTTTTTGTGAACGGAGAGTAGTTGCTCAAATAACGATGCTAAAGGAACAAACCTTAAGGGCAGACCCATAGTGACGTTAATTTGGGTTATAGCTTTTGGTATTGAGTTAAGTAGTGGTATTAATAAGTTTTCTTCTCCTAATACGACTGCAACACTTTTTAAATCTTTAGATTCTGAGCTTAGCTCTTGCAGTAACTGGCCAATATATTTTGCTTGTCCAACAAATTTAGGAATGCCTATAGCTTCAATATGTTTCTTATCGCTGTAGTGCGATGTTATCCAATTAAAAGGGTGTTTTTTAAAATAATTCCATTGGGCTTTATGTGTTCTGATAAACAATCCAGCATCGTGAATATCATCATTCACAAAGGCTTCATCAGTATCCCAATAAATATGAGCAAGATCACTTTGAAGTAGTCCCTGTATAATTAAAGATTCACAAGTATTTAGGGCGTTAAAGCCTAAGAAGATATGTGTCTTATTGGAGTTATTTTCGATGTAAGCTTCTAAGTTTTCAGTAGCTTCTCGGTAGATAAGCCCTTGATAACCTTTTTTATTTTGAAGCAATTCCCCCGTAAATATATGGTAATAGTCTTTCAGGTTCTGCCAGAATTTTAAATGGCTCTTAACTAAATGGGTTTGCTCCGCTTCTAAGGACCAATGATTAAGTTCCTTAATCGCTTTGAGGTAATCAAAAATAGCATCTTGATTGGTGTTATAACGGTCTATTTCATTGAAGTCTTGTAATAAAATTTGAGCCCAACTAGCAAAGGATTCAAAAGGGTCTTGATCTTCTCGTTTGGTATGGCTTAAGTAGGACTTGTAAAGCCAAAACAAGAGATCGGTATTAGATAAGCTTTGTAACCCAGATAACTCTTCTACAAAGGTTTCAATGCTTAAAATATGAGGGGCAAAAATGGGTTTATCTATAATTTGGGATAGATGATGCTTTAAAAAAACACCGGCGCGTTGACTAGGTAGGATAAAGTATAAATCTTCAAGATTTAAGCCTTTTTGTTGAAGGTCTAACAATACCGTTTTTATAAAACTACTCATTCTATAAAAATAAAAAACGCTCCGAATTTCGGAGCGTTTTTCTATATATTTTGAAGTTGATTAGCTCTTAAGCTTAACTTCTACACGTCTGTTTTCTTTTCTACCTGCTCTTGTTTTGTTGTCAGCGATAGGATTGTCTTCACCGTAACCAGTAGCAGTTAATCTATCAGCATCGATACCGTTAGCAATTAAGTAATCTCTAACTGCGTTAGCTCTTCTTTCAGATAATGCTTGGTTAGATTTCTTAGAACCTACTGAATCTGTATGGCCTTCGATAGCAAAATCAGCTTTTGGATATTGCTTAAAGATCGCGACCATAGCTTGTAATACTTGATCAGTTTCTTCTTTGAAAGATGCTCTACCAGTATCGAATAAGATTGTTCTAGCATAGCTATTTAATTCATCGATAACTTCTTGAGTTGGGTTAACGATTGGACAACCATTGTTAGCAGCTTCACCAGCTTCATTAGGACATTGATCGTCTTTGTCTAAGATACCATCACCATCAGTATCTGGCCAAGGGCAACCGTTGTTAGCTGAAGGACCAGCTTCGTTAGGACAGTTATCATCTTTATCAGCGATACCGTCACCGTCAGTATCAGGGCAACCCGCTAATGATGCTAAACCAGCAGTATTTGGACATTGATCGTCTTTGTCTGCAATACCATCACCATCGCTATCAGGACATCCATTAAGTTCAGCTAAACCAGCTTCGTTAGGACAATCATCTTTAGAATCTTGGATACCATCATTATCAGAATCAGGACAACCATTAAAGATTTCTAAACCAGCTTCTTCAGGACAAGCGTCATCTTGATCGTAGATGCCATCTCCATCAGTATCTGTACCACCGAATTTAAAAGTTAAACCAGCGGTGTGTTGAAAGTGCTTTGGTAAATAATCCTCAAAAGCGTGCTTGTAAGTTGTATTAACATTAATACCAAGTTTTTCTGAGAACCAATATGTTAAACCTAAGGTACCGTTAAGTGTACCAGCTCCTATTTCGTCTAACCAAGTGTAACCACCACCAACACCTAAGTATGGGTCAACTGATTTAGATTTGATTAAATTCATAAAGCTGTAAGACACTCTACCATCAACAGCATAATATGTCAAATCATTTACCTTATTTGTTGTTTCTTCACCTGTTCTAGGATCGAAATTAGTACCGAATTTATCTATTCTATTTACAGATCCAACGGCAGTAAATGTGAAACCATCGCTTAGGTATCTTGAGACAGCAATAGAAGATACTGAAGGAAAGATATTCCAGTGGTCTGTAGCATTGAAGAACTCGTCAAAATAGTCACCTTGTGGTGCATCTTCTCCTACAGGATATGGGTCAACTGCGTTTACTCCAAGTGTTATAGCCCATGGATTGTTCTTGTCTTGACCATATGTAGTGCTGAAACTTACGAGAAGCACTGCGACAAAAAGTAATCTGCTTAGATTTTTCATATTCTAATTAATTTTAATTTTAAGTGTTAATTGTTGGCAAATGTAAGTTGTTAAAAATTATTAACAAAGACAAATATATAAAAATATTGTTATAACGCCCTAAAATAGTGAGTTTGTAACGATTTTAAATTATTTCTAGTTTTTTGCCAACTTTAACAAATGCATTTATCGCTTTATCCAGTTGTTCTTTAGTATGAGCGGCGGATAGCTGAACGCGAATACGGGCTTTATCTTTAGGCACTACAGGATAAAAGAAACCGATCACATAAACCCCTTCTTCAAGAAGCATATTGGCCATAGTTTGTGATAATTTGGCGTCGTATAACATCACGGGGACAATGGCCGAGTCACCGTCAATAACATCAAAACCTGCTGTTTTCATTCCTTTTTTGAAGTATGAAGTATTCCATTCCACTTTGTCTCGTAGCGCAGTGTCATTTTTGAGCATGTCAAAAACTTTGATAGAAGCCCCTACAATGGCTGGCGCCAAGGAGTTTGAAAAGAGATAAGGCCTAGAACGCTGGCGCAAAATTTCGATGATTTCTTTTTTAGCAGTGGTATAACCACCCATAGCACCACCCATAGCTTTCCCTAAGGTACCGGTGATGATATCTATTCTTCCCAAAACGCCTTTTTCTTCAAGTGTACCAATACCTGTTTCACCAATAAATCCCGTAGCGTGACACTCATCTATCATCACCATGGCATCGTACTTGTCTGCCAAATCGCAGATTTTATCCAAGGGAGCCACTAAACCGTCCATAGAAAACACACCATCCGTAACAATAATTTTAAAACGTGCCCCATTGTCATTGGCGGTAATGAGTTGCTTTTCTAAATCTTCCATATCGTTATTGTTATAACGATACCTTGCAGCTTTACAAAGCCTAACACCATCAATAATTGAGGCATGGTTTAGGGAATCTGATATAATAGCATCTTCTTTGGTTAATAAAGGCTCAAAAACACCTCCATTGGCATCAAAGGCCGCAGCGTATAAAATGGTGTCTTCTGTGCCATAAAAATCAGCGATCTTTTGCTCGAGTTCTTTGTGGATATCTTGGGTACCACATATAAATCGCACAGAAGACATCCCAAAACCGTGGGAATCTAAAGTGTCTTTTGCAGCCTGTATGACTTCAGGATGGGATGATAATCCCAGATAATTATTAGCACAAAAGTTAAGTACTTTTTGACCCGTATTTAAGGTGATTTCAGCGCCTTGAGGCGAGGTGATAATGCGCTCTTCTTTAAAAAGTCCTGCGTCCTTAATACTCTCGATTTCTTGTTGCAAATGTGTTTTTATATTGCCGTACATGTCGTTTGGTTTTTAGTCGTCGGGCAAAGATACTATCTATAAATTACACTTCAACCACATCAATGGTATCATTTACATAAACGATGTATTTATGGATAATTTTATAATTCATTTCTTCTAAGACTGAGGCGTAATTGTTAAGCTGTGATTTATAGTAGGTCTTTTGCTCACCAGTTTTATAGTCTATAATGACAACCTCATTGTTTGCGTTTATATTAATGCGGTCAGGTCTTAGAATTTTGCCAGATTTTGTAATAATATCCCTTTCGTTATAGATGTCATAGTTATCCGAAAAATAAGGACTGAGCATTGCATGTTGAATGGTATCCATAACTAAAGTCCTAAGTTCCAGTTCTTCCATTTTTGTAATATCGCCAGATTGTATAAGATCACTAAGTGCAAAATCAACATCTTGAGGGATTTTGATTTTAGACAAGATAAGGTGAACCATGTTACCGCGTTCAATAGCCTTTTCTTGTTTGGTATCCCACAGTTGACCAGCCTTGGTAATAAGACTTAAATTATGAGCTTCTTTAGGCACCGAAATGAGATTGAGAGGCTTTGAATCAAGGTCTTGCTCCGAGTTGTCCGTGTCAAAATTAAATGTTCCAAAACTATACGATGATTTATCATCAGACCATAGTTCCATGGACTTTAGGTAGGAGATCAACATGCCCGAATAGGTATTGCTATTTACGTTTCCTTTAGAGTCTATATCATATTTAGAAATAATGTAAAGCCCCTCAATCGCTCTTGTTAGTGTTACGTACAATAAATTAATATTATCGAGCTCTAATTGAGATTGGTGGCTATGATAGATAGCACGACCAGTCTCGCCGAAATGTTCAATATCTTTATTGTAATTAAGCAACAATGTTTCAAAACCGTTGTAGTTCATTTCATCGAGAGGAAACCAAATTTTAGGTTCTAATTCCCTATAAATATTGAGATCGGCAAAAGGAAATATAACGATGGGAAATTCCAAGCCCTTACATTTGTGAATGGTCATGATTTGAACAGCATTAACATAATCAGGTGAGACCACACTGAGACGGTCTTTTTCCTTTTCAAAATAAGCAAGAAATGCACTTAAATCTGAATGTTGTTTTTGAGTAAACTCTAAGACGATATCCAAGTAAAATTCAAGGAAAGCATCAGACGTGTTTTGAAGATTAAAGGTTCTAATGAGTTCTTCAATCAAATCATAGAGTGGTAACCCCAAAAGTCGATTCTTATTCACAAAAATATCAAGACTTTCTAGGCTTTGAAAGAAGTCTCCTGCATGCGACCTAAGGTGTGTTTCAAAAAATGAATGTTTGTCTTTAACATGATATCGTTCAGCCAAGAATAGAAGTACATTAATTTTTAAACTATCATTATGAGGTTGGAGCAATAACCTTAAAAAAGAATCAATAAAATTTACTTTGTCAGAATTCTTTAATAATAAGGTTTCTGATGAGGTGATTTTAATGGCTTTTTGGCTGAGATAATTGGCAATGGCGATACCTTGTTTTCGTTTTCTAACGATCACACAAATATCATGGGCTGCATATCCAGCTTCATAACACTTAAGAATTGTATGGTAAACCGCTTCGGCGTACCTTTCGTTGTCGTCGTCTTCCCTAGAAATATCCAAGAATTCAATATTTACAAAGCCTCCATCATCTTTCTGGGCTTTTTGTTCGGCAGTCTTATATAAATCTGAATAATCAATATGACTAAAGTAATTTTCACTTAGGAATCGAAAAAATCCATTGTTAAAGTGTATAATATCTCTTGTGCTTCGGTAATTAGTATCAAGTGTCAATATTTCAGCTTCGACCTGAAATGGATTTTTTGTTCGATTGTAAAGATTGATAAATTGTTCCGCTACACCTCCCCGCCATCTGTAAATGGCTTGTTTAGCATCGCCAACCAACATGGCTGAACCATTTGAAGCAGAGAGCGCATTATCTAACAGTGGTACCAGGTTTTCCCACTGCATTTGCGAGGTGTCCTGAAACTCGTCAATAAAGAAATGCTTAAATTTTTCACCCAAGCGCTCATAAATAAATGGGGTTGGCTGATTTTTGATTTCACTACTTATAATAGTATTGAATTCAGAAATTAGCATTTTATTCTGCGCTTCCTTAATATGACGCAATTCATTTTGAATGGCATTTAATACCGAAATCGGGGTTAAATTCTTATAAATTGCCTTCTTTAGCTTAAGTTCAAAGATTTTAACCTTAGTCTTCGTAAAAGCATTGGCTAATCGCGGCTGTATATCTTCAATTGTAGAAGCCACAGATTCCACAACACGTTTTGGATAAATAGAGTGGCCTTCTACTAAATCGTTTTGCCATGCTGCATCAAATCGTGCATTAAAATTCTTTTGTTTTAAGTTCTTAAAATAATTAGGTAAGGACTTTCGATTAAAATCATTATGTTCTAAACCGCATTCGTCTATTAATGCTAAAGTATCCTCTGCAATTGTTGCGATATCATTTTCTAATGCAGTGCTGTCTTCTATTAAATTAGATTTTAAGGCCTTGAAGTCTGCAATGGTTTTATGCTTTAGAGTCTCAACAGCTAGCAAATCGTTTTCGCTCACTAATAGTTTAGCAATTTTCTTGAAATCGTAACTAATATCCCAGCTCTTGTCGTCATCGGCTTTCTCTATGGCAAACTCAATTAGGACATTGGTTAATGCATCTTCACTACCAGCTTTTGAAATGAGGCTATCGACAGCTTCATTCAACAGACGCTCTTCTTCTAATTCAACTTCAAAATTTACAGGAAGCTTTAAATCGTGTGCAAAGGTTCTAATCACTCTATGCGTAAACCCGTCAATAGTTGAGATATCGAAGGCGCCATAGTTATGTATAATATGTTTTAGTATCTGCTTGGATTTGCGGTGAAGATGTTCGGGCGAAATGGAAAGTTCTTCACAAATAGCACTGAACATGGCATGAGGCTCATTGAGACTCTTTTCTTGAGAGAACGATTGAAGCATAGCTATAATGCGGGCTTTCATTTCACCTACAGCTTTGTTGGTAAAAGTAATAGCCAGTATATGCTTAAACTGCTCATAGTTTTTAGATAGGATGAGTAGTTTAATATAAGACTTTGCTAGTGTAAAGGTTTTGCCACTACCAGCGGACGCATTGTATATTTTAAAAGTGGAAGACTGCAAAAGAAAAATTTTATACCAAAATAGGCAATCTTAATAATTAATTTAGAACATCTTATTCTCAAAATCGTAAATTTGTTAAAGTTAAATTACTAATACTTAAAAACATAAAACTATGGCTTTTGAATTACCTAAATTAAAATATGCATACGATGCTTTAGAACCACATATTGATGCACGCACAATGGAAATACATCACTCTAAGCATCACAATGGTTATACTACAAAACTTAATGCGGCAATTGAAGGAACTGATTTAGAAGGAAAGTCTATCGAAGCTATTTTGACCAACTTAGATATGAATAACTCGGGTGTAAGAAATAATGGGGGAGGATTTTACAACCATTCATTGTTTTGGGATGTGCTAAATCCTGAAGATAGAGGTTATTTATCTGGTGAGTTAAAGGATGCCATTGAAGCAGAATTTGGCTCTAAGGACGCTTTTGTTGAAGCCTTCTCTAAAGCGGCAGCAACTCAGTTTGGATCAGGTTGGGCATGGCTATGTGTTCACAAAGGTGGGAAAGTGGAAGTATGTTCTACCCCAAATCAAGACAATCCGCTAATGCCAGGTGTAACCTGTGGTGGAACTCCAATTCTTGGTCTTGATGTATGGGAGCATGCTTATTATTTAAACTATCAAAACAGACGCCCAGATTATATTGATGCGTTCTTTAAGGTCATTAACTGGAACGAAGTGGAGCGTCGTTATGCAGAGGCAAAGTAAGTGTAAAGAACACCTTTTATAGAAAATTAAAATCCAAGTATTGTGCTTGGATTTTTTTTGTGATTATAAAGTTTGGGATGCCCACTTTCGTGAGAATTGAAAATGAAAAAAGGTGAACAGAAAGTTCACCTTTTTTGCCCCAAATCTACCATAAACTTAACCTACTTATGTTATGGTGATTCAAATATAAGTTTACATTAATTTAACCGTTAAATTTATTGGACAAACGACCTATATATTAGTCTAAGCGTGGAAACCATTACATTTGTTAACCTATGTTAACTTAAAACGATGATGCAAAAGAAGGTTTTACTTAAATGATAACTTTAAATTAGGTCAATAAAAAAAGGTGAACACTGTTCACCTTTTTTTGCCCCAAATCTACCATGAACTTAACCTACTTATGTTATGGTGATACCAATGTAAATGTTATTTGTTAAAAAGGTACATATATTGGATGAAATGCATTTTTCTTGGGTAAAATGCACAATTTTTCGGATTAAACGCCAATTTGATGCATATTTAGTATGCTCGCTCCTTGTTTCCTTGGTAGAAATTTATAAAGGCTCTATTGACGACCCTGTTTCCTCCATCCGTTGGATAATTACCCGTAAAATACCAATCCCCTAAATTTTTAGGACAAGCTTTATGAAGATTTTCCACAGGTTGAAAGATGATTTTAACCTCAGCATTAACAGTATCATCACTTAATAGTTCAGCGATTTTATCGGATAGCTCTTCATCGGTGAAATTATTATAAATTTCCTTGACATAGTTGATGACGTTTTTATCCTTTAAGTCAACTTGATCGAGACATTTCTGATAGACCTCTTCAACGATGTGGTATTGATCATTGTCTTTTAACAATTCTAAAGCTGCTCTAAAAGCGACCAAACTCTCAAGATTGGCCATGTCTATGCCATAGCAGTCAGGGTAGCGTATTTGTGGTGCTGAAGAGACTACGATTATTTTTTTTGGATTAAGCCGGTCCATCATTTTAATAATGCTCTTCTTGAGGGTTGTTCCTCTTACAATACTATCGTCAATAATTACCAAATTATCAGTTGGCTTTATAACCCCATAGGTGACATCATAAACGTGAGCGACCAAATCATCTCTGCTACTGTCTTCGGTAATAAAGGTTCTTAGCTTAACATCTTTAATAGCAATTTTTTCAATACGAGGTCTTTCGGATAATATGTCTTCGACGTTCTCCGCAGATAATTCTCGTCGCCCTCGGAGTATGGTTTGGGTCTTTTTATGGTTAAGATGCTCCTCAACCGTATCTATCATGCCGAAAAAAGAAGTTTCTGCGGTATTTGGGATATAAGAAAAAACCGTGTTTTGGGTATCGTCTTCAATCGCTTCAAGCACTTTGGGCATTAATAATCTGCCAAGCTCTTTTCGTTCTTTATAAATTTCAGCATCACTTCCTCTAGAAAAATAGATGCGTTCAAATGAACATGCTTTTCTTTCCAAGGGGGAAAGTATTTCCTTAATCTCTGTTAAGCCAGACTTTTTCGTGATAATGGCATGTCCAGGTTCCAGTTCTATAACCTCCTCAAAAGGGACGTTGAAAACGGTCTGAATAACAGGACGTTCTGAAGCAACGACGACAACTTCATCGTCTTTATAATAATAGGCAGGTCTGATGCCCGCGGGATCCCTCAAGACAAATGAATCTCCATGGCCTAACAACCCCGCCATAGCATAGCCACCATCCCAGTTTTTGGCCGCACGTTTTAAAATTTTACTCAATTTCAACCGTTCGGCAATGAGAGGCGAACATTCTCGTTTAGAATACCCCTCTTTCTTTAAGTCTTTATAGATTTTGGCAACAGCGTCATCTAAGAAGTGGCCTATTTTTTCCATAACAGTAATGGTATCTGCCTTTTCCTTGGGATGCTGACCGATATCAACCAAATTATTAAAAAGCTCATTAACATTGGTCATATTAAAGTTGCCCGCCACAATTAGGTTTCTGTGCATCCAATTGTTTTGCCTTAAAAAAGGGTGTACACTTTCAACGCTGTTTTTTCCAAATGTACCATAACGCACATGGCCCAACAACAATTCACCAACATAAGGAATGTGTCTTTTCTGAAGGGCAACGTCATTTTTGTATTCTGGATGATTAGTCATCTCATGATTAATGCGCTCATTTATTTGAGAGAAAATATCTTGTATAGGTTGTTGTGCAATAGATCGAATTCGACTTATGTAACGCTCACCTGCATTTGTATCCAATTTTATACTGGCAAAACCGGCACCATCTTGTCCGCGGTTGTGCTGCTTTTCCATCATGAGATACATTTTATTGACTCCATAAAATGCGCTTCCGTATTTTTTCTTATAATAGTCTAACGGTTTTAATAATCTTATAAGTGCAATACCGCACTCATGTTTTATAGCATCACTCATGTTATGTAATAAAAAAACGCGCTTATTCAGAAGCGCGTCGGTTTAAGTTAGTCTTATGTCGAACTGTGTTAAATTTTTAAATTGTTGCAAGCGCTTACGAATTTCATCAGCCTTTAAATCTACCATACGTTCAGTACCAAACTTTTCGACACAAAAAGAAGCTAGTGTGGATCCGTATATAATGGCATTTTTCATATTTTCAAATGAATAATCTTCTGTTCGTGCCAAGTATCCAGAAAAACCTCCTGCAAACGTATCTCCAGCTCCAGTCGGATCAAAGACTTCTCTTAGTGGTAGTGCTGGAGCATAGAATACATTATCCTCATTAAACAATAAGGCACCGTGTTCTCCTTTTTTTATAACTACAAATTGAGGCCCCATTTTGTGAATCTTGCTGGCTGCATTGACCAATGAATATTCACCTGTTAATTGTCTAGCCTCCTCATCGTTAATGGTAATCACATCGATATGTTGCATCACCTTATGTAAATCTTCTAACGCACTGTCCATCCAAAAATTCATGGTATCTAAAATTACCATTTTAGGTTTTGTGGTCATTTGATTTAAGACACTCATTTGTACGGCTGGGTGCAAATTCCCAAGCATTACCACTTCAGCATCACGGTAGTCCTCAGGAACAACAGGGTCAAAATCAGCAAGTGTATTTAATTCGGTAACAAGTGTGTCACGAGAGTTCATGTCGTTATGGTATCGACCACTCCAAAAAAAGGTTTTACCGCCTTTTACAATTTCAACACCCTCAAGATTAACACCTCTATTGGACAGAAGATCTAAATAGTCTTGAGGAAAGTCATCTCCCACAATAGAAACAGCAGCAGAATTTATATTAAACTGAGATGCGGCCAAGCCAATAAAAGTGGCTGCGCCACCAAGAATTTTGTCGGTTTTACCAAAAGGGGTTTCTATAGCATCAAAAGCTAAGGTTCCAACAATCACTAATTTACCCATTAAAGCAAGATTAAATTAAGGTGCAAAAGTACATAAAATATATTCCTAATAAAATAACATATGGCCAAGGTTATTTTCTTCCAAAATCAGCTGGTATTTCGCCCCAGGCTTTGGTTTCCCATTTAACAATAACAGTAGTATAGGAATTGCTGTTAAGCCACTTTACCGCGCGGTCAACCAATTCAAATAAAGGTTTGTTGTTTTCGGTACGCTCTAGTTTTGAATTGCATGTTTTTTTTCGCACCCAACTCATGGCTGTTTTTGAGTCCGTATAAATAATGCGATTGCTTTGCCGCTGTTTTAAAAACGCCAAGCCGTGAACTATGGCTAAGAACTCTCCTATATTATTAGTACCCTCTTCAAAAGGACCTTGGATAAAAAGTTGCTTTTTGGTTTTGGTGTCCACTCCCCTGTATTCCATTTTACCTGGGTTACCACCTACAGCAGCATCAACACAAATAGAGTTGAGGTTAGGTTGTCCTATTTTTTTGAGTTGTTCATCAGAAAGCTCACTTTTGAAGACTTTAGATGTTCCAATATAATGTTTAGGACCTTCTCTATACGCTTTTTTGGCGGCTTCAAATGTTGAAAAGGACTTGTATTGGGCACCTTTAAAATCTTTGATCTGGGCTTTACAGTCATCCCAAGACTCAAATACGCCCGTGTTGTGCCCTTTCCAAACCGTATAATACTTCTTTTTCTTTTTAGCCATCGTATTAATTACTAATTTTCAAAAACAGCAACTGCCCTCACAGGCGAACCCGTTCCTCCCTTGATTTTGAGGGGTAGGGCAATAAAACGAAATCGACCCCTTCCAATTAATTGATGCAGATTTACCATATTTTCATAGTGCGTGAATCCTAATTCTCCACAAATATGGTGTACTTCTTTATTTGATATTCCGGGAACTCCGGGGGACATCATCTCAACACCAAAAGCTGCTATCCTTTGGTTTCCTAACCATCTAGTGGCCTGTGCACTGATGCCAGGGCCTTTATTCCAATTTTCAGTTCCAAAAGCTTTTCTATAGTGGTCGGTATAAATGAGTACAGTATCATTTTCTAAGATATTGAGATTTTGTTTTTCGCAAGCCTCTTTTAAATCTTCTATTTCAATTAATTCCTTAAATGTTTTATGAGAAAGGTCTAAGCAAATACCCTCTGTATAAAACATAGATAAAGGCATCTTATCAATAGACTGTTCTTTATATGCTCTAGCCATATGATTTAAGGCATCGACATGGGTGCCCGTATGCTCACCTAATTCTAATTTGTATACAGCAGGAGTCTTTGTGGTTGCTTCTAAGTCACCATCCCATTCTTCATGCGTATTATGAATAGACATTTTTACTTGTGGTAAATCCTTAAAAACGGGCATTCCTTCATAAATATATTGACTTAAATCTATAATTTCTGCCATAGTATCATTAAGAATTTAAAAGTTCTTCTACAACCTTAGGAAAATGTTCCATCTCCAGTTTGTGAATTTTTGCGGCAACATCGTCTGCAGAATCCATAGGTAAAACCTCGCACTTTGCTTGAAAAATGATAGCGCCTTCGTCATAATTTTCATTAACATAGTGAATGGTAATCCCTGTTTCACTTTCTTTATTGGCTACTACAGCATTATGGACATGCATGCCATACATCCCTTTGCCCCCGTATTTTGGTAAAAGGGCGGGATGAATATTAATGACTTTATTATCGAATTCATTTAGAATAAACTCAGGAAACTTCCAAAGAAACCCAGCCAAGACAATTAAATCGGGTTGTGAGGCTTTTAGAATATTAAGGACATCGTCTGACCTAGAAAACGCTGTTCTATTAAAGGATAAAGCACTTACTTTTAATGTTTTACAACGCTCTAATACTTTGGCATGAGGATTGTTAGTCAAAACCTGAATAACAGACGCATTATCACTGTTTTGAAAAAACTTAATTAAATTTTCAGCATTTGATCCACTTCCGGACGCAAAAATTACAACACGCTTCATATACAGATATATGGTTTATTATTCAAAACAAAAAAAAGAATAATAATTTACAATTAGACGCAAATAAAACATACATCTGTCGTTTTTTGCCATTTAAAGCCACATTTTATCGGTAAAGATGATTTTTAAAATAAAGTTTTTTATTTTTGCGGTCTAATTAAAACTTAAAATTAAAAGATTATGTCAGACATTGCATCAAGAGTAAAAGCGATTATCGTAGACAAATTAGGTGTTGATGAAAACGAAGTTGTAACTGAAGCGAGCTTCACTAACGACTTAGGTGCAGATTCATTGGATACTGTAGAATTAATCATGGAATTTGAAAAGGAATTTGATATTCAAATCCCAGACGATCAAGCTGAAAACATTGCAACAGTTGGTCAAGCTATCTCTTATATAGAAGAAGCAAAATAAGACTTTATTTTTATGGAATTAAAGCGAGTAGTAGTTACTGGTTTAGGTGCACTTACACCAATTGGCAATACCAAAGATGAATATTGGGATGGTCTTGTTAATGGCAAAAGTGGTGCTGCCCCAATTACGCATTTTGATGCTGAAAAGTTCAAAACGCAGTTCGCTTGTGAAATAAAAAATTTCAATGTTACTGACTTTATTGATAGAAAGTTAGCACGTAAAATGGATAAATTTTCGCAATATGCTATGGTGGCTTCAGACGAAGCTATCGCAGATGCGAATTTAGATCTAGATACAATAAATAAGTACAGAGTAGGAGTCATTTGGGGAGCTGGAATCGGTGGTCTTGAAACCTTTCAGGAAGAAGTCCTTAATTATGCAAAAGGAGATGGAACTCCAAGATTCAACCCATTCTTTATCCCAAAAATGATTGCAGATATTGCACCTGGAAATATTTCTATAAAGCATGGCTTTATGGGGCCAAATTATACAACAGTTTCGGCTTGTGCCTCATCTGCGAACTCTTTGATCGATGCACTAAATAATATTCGTTTAGGGCATTGTGATGTTATTATTACTGGAGGAAGTGAAGCTGCCGTGACCATTGCAGGTATGGGAGGTTTTAATGCTATGCACGCCATGTCTACAAGAAATGATAGTCCTGAGACTGCTTCGAGACCATTTGATGCTAATCGCGATGGTTTTGTATTAGGTGAAGGTGCAGGTGCTATTATCCTTGAGGAATACGAACATGCTAAAGCTAGAGGAGCTAAAATCTATGCCGAGGTAATCGGTGGTGGATTGTCTTCTGACGCTTATCACATGACAGCGCCACATCCTGATGGAATAGGTGTTGTTGCAGTAATGAAGAATTGTTTAGAAAATGCTGGTTTAAATCCAGAAGATGTAGATCATATTAATACGCACGGCACATCGACACCATTAGGTGATGTTGCCGAATTAAAAGCTATATCCGAAGTATTTGGCAGCCATGCTAAGAATATCAACATTAATTCTACGAAGTCTATGACGGGCCATTTGTTGGGAGCCGCAGGTGCCATTGAGGCCATTGCTTCTATCATGGCTTTGGAAAATGGTATCATACCACCGACAATTAATCACGAAACGGTTGATGAGAATATAGACCCAGAATTGAATTTAACGCTCAATAAAGCTCAGAAACGAGATATTAAAGTCGCAATGAGTAATACATTTGGATTTGGCGGTCATAACGCTTGTGTATTATTTAAAAAGCTAGACTAAATCCCGAATGCATTTCATTCGTAACATATTAAAGAATTCCCGTTCTCAAGAAGACGGGAATTTTTTTTTACAACTAAAAAAAATACTCGGTTTTAAACCTAAATCTCAATCACTCTACATCAAAGCCTTTACACATCGCTCCATGAATATAAAGGATAAAAAAGGTAATCCTATTAATTATGAGCGCTTAGAATTTGTTGGCGATGCTATGATTAGTTCAGTGATTGCGGCCTACCTCTATGAGCAAGTACCTCATGGTGATGAAGGCTATCTCACAAAAATGCGTTCTAAGGTAGTCAGTAGAGAACACCTCAATGAGTTAGGTAAAGAATTGAACCTTATAGATTTAGTGCAAAGCAGAATCCCTAAATCTAACTTCGGAAATAATATTCACGGCAATCTATTCGAAGCTTTAGTAGGCGCTATTTATTTAGATAAAGGCTTTAAGACTTGCGAAAGATTTCTATACAAACGCGTTATTAATCCTCATGTGGATATCGAGACTCTAGAAGGTAAGGTGATTAGCTATAAGAGTTTGCTTATAGAATGGTGCCAAAAAGAAAAAAACACCTTTGATTATGAGGTCTACGAAGATACGGGAAATGACGAATTAAAGCATTTCTCTGTCAAGCTCAGCATCAATGACAAAGTGGTCGCCAAGGCAAGAGCAACCTCTAAAAAGAAAGCAGAAGAGAAAGCATCGAAGCGTGCGTTTTTTGCCTTTCAGAAACAAATCGCAAAGCATATCTAATCGGGTCTGTAGTTTTATTTTTAAATCTCATGTACTACAACGTTTTCGTAAGTTTTGTAGGCGAAGATTAACCAAAAGTTGACATAATCCACCCATTATTATACTATATTTACTGCTCAAAGTTATAACTGTATGGCTTTACATAAACTTGTAGTTGATGATTTTTATGACGATACCTACAAACTCATAGCTATTCATTGTGGGCTACAAGACTACCGTTTGGCTTACTTACTCAACCAAAGTTTAGGGCTTAATTTAAAGCGTAAATCAGACGATTTGGATTTTGAATATTTAAAGTCTTCGTACAGTATTTTTGAATGGAATAATGCCTCGCAATACGTAACTTGGAATTTGGTATCTAATGTCTGTAAAAAGGAAGAAGACAGTCTTTACAGTACAGGCTTGTTTCAATCTAATGAAAAAGTATTAAAAACATTTAACCTAGTTCCGGAATACAAAAAGGTAGATTATTTTATTAAAATCTCTGATGAGATACAGAATATAAACGATAAATTAATTTTGAATAAACTGCAGAGCATTCCGCAGATTATAACCAGTTACTCGGTTAATCCATCACAAATAAAATCTAAAGACCATTTAATTTTTTAATTGATGTCAAATAAAAAAACAAAAATAGTAGCCACTTTGGGTCCTGCAACGAGCAATAAAGACATTTTAAAGGCTATGTTAGAGGAAGGGGCTAATGTATTTAGGATCAATTTTTCTCATGCAGATTATAAAGATGTTGAAGAGCGCATTAAAATGATAAGGGAGCTGAATGCCGAGTACGGCTATAATGCTTCTATTTTAGCAGATCTACAAGGACCGAAATTACGTGTGGGAACTATGAAAGGTGATGTCATCGTTAACGTAGATGATGAAATTATTTTTGCTACAGGGGAACGATTTGAGGGCACTAAGGAACGCGTTTATATGACTTATGAGAACTTTCCTCAGGATGCCAAGCCGGGTGAACGCATTTTGTTGGATGACGGAAAGCTCATTTTTGAAGTTGTTTCTACAGATGGAACATCTGAGGTAAAAGCAAAAGTGCTTCAAGGTGGCCCCTTAAAATCTAAAAAAGGGGTTAATCTGCCAAACACGAACATTTCTCAACCCGCCTTAACCGAGAAAGATATTGACGATGCTATTTTTGCTATTGGACAGCGTGTTGATTGGATTGCCTTATCTTTTGTGAGGCATGCCGAGGATTTAATGCAATTAGAAGAGTTAATAAAGGAACATAGCGACCATAAAATTCCAATCATAGCTAAGATAGAAAAACCCGAAGCTGTTGAGAATATTGATAAAATTGTCGCCTATTGTGATGGTTTAATGGTGGCTCGTGGTGACTTGGGTGTAGAGATTCCTGCGGAGGAAGTTCCACTTATCCAGAAGCAATTGGTATTAAGAGCAAAACGCGCCAGAATTCCTGTCATTATTGCCACTCAAATGATGGAGACCATGATAACAAGTTTGACTCCAACGCGTGCTGAGGTCAATGACGTTGCCAATTCTGTTATGGATGGTGCTGATGCCGTAATGCTTTCGGGAGAAACCTCTGTTGGCCAATATCCGGTACAAGTCATAAAACAGATGGCGAATATTATTCGCAGTGTGGAAGACTCTCCGTTAATTGAGGTGCCGCAATCACCACCTCATATACGCACAAAACGCTATATTACTAAATCGATTTGTTATCACGCGGCAAATATGGCCAATGAAATTAATGCTAAGGCTATTTCTACGCTGACCAATAGTGGCTATACTGCATTTCAAATATCGGCTTGGAGGCCAAAGGCACATATATTAGTGTTTACCTCTAATGCGCGTATTTTAACGCAATTGAGCTTGCTTTGGGGCGTCGAGGCATTTTACTACGACCGGTTTGTAAGTACCGATGAAACCATAGAAGATGTTAATGCTATTGCCTGTAAGAAAGGCTATCTCGAAGTAGGTGATATGCTGATTAGTTTGGCCGCTATGCCTATAAAAGACAGAGGTATGGTCAATACACTACGTGTTACTGAGATTGAGAGTTGTAGTTTTTAAAATCGATAGCGTATATTCGACTTAAACCATTCTCATATTTATCCATCTCAGACATTAAATCCTCTGTAGTTGTAAAACCGCCTTCTTTAGAGGTCACACTACTACGTCGGCTCGTAAAATAAAGCGTTTCATTAAGTACGAAAGGGCAAAACTCCATGTATTTGGAATTGATCTTATCACCAAGATTTTCTGCTGGACTCCATTCTCCATTTATATGTTTACTGATGTACATATCGCCAGAGCCTAAACCGTCTGGTCGTCGCCAGCCACCAAAAATAATATAGGACTCATCTGGTGTGATAAAGGCATTGTACTCGGCACCTTTGGTATTGACGCCTTCACCCAAGATTTTAGGTTCAGAATACGCACCGTTTTCCCAGGTACTCATAAAGATATCATCGGCAGATTCTAAAGCCTTCTTTATTGTGGTAAAATAGAGATTGCCATTGCGGGCGACCGCTGGATAAAATTCATCACCAGTAGTATTAATAGGAGCCCCTATGCTTTTGGGTTCTGACCAAGCGTCCGTTTTTGTAGTGCGTTCTACATACCAAATATCCATGTCTTTGGTGTTTGTGCTATCTATAGAAACGGGTCTGTTAGACACAAAAAAAAGCTTTAAATTATCGGGAGACAAAAAGGGTTCTAAGTCGGTATAGGTTCCTGAAAAACTAGAAATTTCAGGGTTCTGCCAGGCGCCATCGTGCTTTTCAATTCTCATGATAACCGATAGCTCCCGAGCTGGACTTTGCAATGTAAAGTAAGCTTCATTTTCATCGGTAGTCATTGTAAAATCCCTGATATTGGTAAATTGAGAGAAGATCGCTTCGGCAAAAGGTTGAACCCCTTCTTTAGGTTCGATTTTTGTTTCTGGTTTTGCTGTTTTTTCTTCCTTTACGTCTTTTTCTTTGCAGGAGCTTAGTGCTGTAATTAAAAGTAAAATGATGATCAGATTGTAGAATTTCATGCCTTGATTGTTTGTGTTAGTTCTTTAAACTTAAAAAATTCGGAAGCTTAAAAATCAAACTTTAACTGTACGCTAACAGATTTTTGCTCTTTTTCCAGGGGTTTAGTTTTTTTAGAATCCGTATTTAGATTCGATAAGGAAATGCCTAAAAGCCGTACCGAATTACTGAGCTTATCTTGATACAATAAATCTTTTGCGGTTTCAAGAATTATGGTCTTATCACTGATGTAATAAGGTAAGGTTTTGCTTCGTGTTTGAAGGGTGAAGTCGCTATACTTTATCTTTAGTGTTACTGTTTTCCCGGCAACCTTGCTTTTATCCAATCGTTTGGAGACCTCTTCAGCAATATGATCCAGTTTTTCTAACATAAATATTTCGGAAGACAGATTTTCGCTAAAGGTGCGCTCAGCAGCTAAAGACTTTCTTATGCGATTAGGTTTTACTTCGCTGTTATGTATACCGCGTACCACGTTGTAATAGTAACGGCCAGATTTACCAAAATTCTCGTCTAAGTATTCTAGACTTTTGGATTTTAAATCCTTGCCCGTAAAAATGCCTTTTTGATACATTTTTTCAGCAGTTACCTTGCCTACACCATAAAACTTTCTGATGTCCAAATCTTCCAAAAACGTTATAACATCTTCTGGATTTATGGTTTTTTGCCCATTGGGCTTATTATAATCACTCGCTACCTTAGCAACGAATTTGTTAATCGAGATACCAGCAGAAGCCGTGAGCCCAATCTCATCAAAAATGCGTTGCCTTATTTTCTTTGCAATCAAAGTAGCGCTAGGAAACCCTATTTTGTTTTCAGTGACATCGAGATAGGCTTCATCTAAGGATAGAGGCTCTACCAAATCGGTATAATCAAAGAAAATATGCCTTATGCGATCAGAGATTTCCTTGTAACGGTCAAAACGATGTTTAACAAATATTAAATTAGGACAAAGCTTTTCGGCCAATCGCCCAGACATGGCACTTTTTACCCCGTATTTTCGGGCTTCATAGCTTGCGGCACTAATGACACCTCTTTTACTACCGCCACCAACAGCAATTGGTTGACCTTTAAGTTCAGGATGATCCATTTGTTCTACCGATGCATAAAAGGCATCCATATCAATATGAATTATCTTTCTTATTGGTAAATCGTCGATCATACTGTAAATTTAGGCATTAAATGCTTTTAAAAATGTCTATGGTGACCGAAGAAATTGAGCGTAAGTTTTTAGTAACATCCGAACTATTCAAAAAAGAAGCTTCGAATAGCTATGTGATAAAGCAAGGGTTTTTAAATACTCACGAAGAGCGAACGGTACGTATAAGACTAAAAAATGATAAGGGTTATATAACGGTCAAGGGAAAATCCTCCAAGGATGGTTTGACAAGGTTTGAATGGGAAAAAGAAATTTCTAAGGAAGAGGCTGAGTCGCTCTTAGCCTTATGTGAAAGACCTATAATTGACAAAATACGATATGAGGTAAAGTTTGGTCATCATATGTTTGAGGTAGACGAATTTTTTAGCGATAACGAAGGTTTAATTATTGCTGAGATTGAGTTACAGTCAAAAGATGAGGTTTTCGCAAAACCCAAATGGCTAGGCAAGGAAGTTACTGGAGATATCAAATATTACAATTCGCAATTAAGTAAAGAACCTTATAAATATTGGAAATAATGAAAAGAATAACCTTAGTACTAGTAGTGATTTGTGCGCTTATGTCTTGTAAGAATGAAGATAAAGAGGTAAACACAGTAGAAGCAATTGACGAACCTGCAGAAAACATTGAAACTATTAAAGAACAGTCTATTGCAGAAATCAAGGCCAAACTTGTGGATGAAGGCTTTCAAGTTTTTGATTATATAGATGAAAAAACAAAAGATACGACGTTGATGCAGCAGTACTTCATTGCATTTTTAAAGCGTGGACCCATTAGAAATCAAAATGAAGAGGAAGCCAATAAATTACAAAGTGCGCATTTGGCGCATTTAGGTAAAATGTACGAGTTGGGCTATGCCGATATTTCCGGTCCTTTTGGTGACGATGGCGAGATCAGAGGGATTACGATTTATAACGTACCAACGTTGCAAATGGCCGATAGTTTGGCTAATGCTGATCCTATGGTAAAAGCAGGTCGATTGGTTATTGAAGTTCATCCTTGGTGGGCCGCAAAGGGCTTTCCGTTGAGATAAAAGAAGCGATACGAAATACTAGCGACGATCATATCTTTGAAGTAGATACTTGTCATGGATAACGCCATGTTTTAATACTGGCGGAAGTTGAACCATCTTCAGAAAATAACCTCTTTACCAAACCTAAATGGTTTGGTAAAGAGGTTATAGGTGATTAAGAAATATAATTCAGATTTGAGTGAAAAAACTATTAGTTAATCGTTTGATTCTGATATGACTAAGTTATTAATATAGTTATAGGATGAGGTTACTAATGCCCACGTACCTGTTTTACCATTAAATGAATGAACGATAACAGGATTTTCAACTTGAGTATCTGTATTGGGATCATAAAATGAGGTCCGTTCTTGAAAAATAAAGTTTCCATTTGATGCCATAATCGACTCAATATAATTAAATGTAGTCGTTACGGAAGACCAAGTGCCTGTTTCACTGCTAAATGCATGAACAATAACAGGATTTTCAACTTGAGTATCTGTATTAGGATCATAAAATGAGGTCCGTTCTTGAAAAATAAAGTTTCCATTTGATGCCGTAATCGACTCAATATAATTAAATGAGGTCGTTACCGAAGACCACGTACCGGTTCTACCACTATAGGCATGAACAATAACAGGATTTTCAACTTGGGTATCTGTATTAGGATCGTAGAATGAGGTTCGTTCTTCAAAAATAAAGTTTCCGTTTGATGCCGTAATCGACTCAATATAATTAAATGAGGTCGTTACCGAAGACCACGTACCGGTTCTACCACTATAGGCATGAACAATAACAGGATTTTCAACTTGGGTATCTGTATTGGGGTCATAAAATGAGGTTCGTTCTTCAAAAATAAAGTTTCCATTTGATGCCATAATGGGCTCAATATAATTAAATGAGGTCGTTACCGAAGACCAAGTGCCAGTTCTGCCACTATAGGCATGGACAATAACAGGATTTTCAACTTGAGTATCTGTATTAGGATCATAAAATGAGGTGCGTTCTTCAAATGCAAAACTTGTATTTCTATTGATCTGATCTTCAGAAATTGGTAGATCTTCTAAAATGGTCTCATCTTCTATTGTAGTAACACTTTTTGCATGTAGCGCATATGGAACACTCAACAACTGACTGGTTCCAGTAATGGTATAGTTAGAGCCACCTGCAGGGTCAGTTTCTGATTTTATATAATAGGTGCCATTGCCCCAATCAATTGAAGCAAAGTCATCTGTAGTCGCTCCAGAGCCAATAGATAAGGTAACTAAACCATTTTCATTGGTGTTAACCGTATGGGTTTCAGTATAGACCGCTGTGCCTGTATCTGAGTTTAAAAGTATGCTAATTTGGATACCTACAGAGGTATCTTGGAGTAAGTCACCATCGGCATTACGTACTAAGGCCTGATAGCTCATTAACTCAGGTGCCTGAGCAAAGGATATGAAAGTGATAAAAAATAATAGGACTGTTAAGTATAAGTTTTTCATAGATTATTTTTTTAAAATTTTAAATGATTTGATAATAGCATTGTCTTTTAGAATGTTAAAGACGTAAATTGAAGTTTCCAGTGACGTGAATTCAATTTTGGATTGTAAGGTATTTAATTCTCCAGATGTCACGGTTCTGCCAGATAAATCTGTAATTTGATATCTAAGGTTATCTACAGCGTTTAAATGAACATTCAAGACATTGTCCGTCGGATTCGGGAAGACTTTAAGTGTCAAATCACTATAGTCATTTATACTTAGGACTTCTGAAACTTCGAAAGCTATTTGTGTGCCTACTGAAGTGCTTCCACCTGGTCCACTAGCTTCTTTATAGTGAATTAGGCCAACGGAAAAGGTTACTTTTCCCGCTGATGATTCACTGTCCAAACCAGAAGAAAGCACATGTTCTTGAGCTGACATTTGTAAAGCAAATGCCAATACGGTAAAATAAAATGTAATTTTTCTCATTAAAGCGTTATTTGGTTAATAGGTATTATTGATAAAGATATTCCTAAAAAAAGCCTATCAGTTGATAAAGTGATAGGCTTTAATTGAATACGTTAATATGATATCCGGATACTATTTTTGTGCTTCAGGTCCACCACTAACAATCAAAAACTCAGAGCGTCTATTTTGCTGATGTTCTTCATCGGTGCAGTTTGAACCGCATTTCACTTTAAGATCACTTTCTCCCTTACCTTCGGCAGAGATACGAGACTCATCAATACCTTTAGAAATCACATATTGTTGTGTGCTCTTAGCTCTGCGTTGCGAAAGTCTCTGATTATAAGATTCAGAACCTCTGCTATCGGTATGTGATGTCGCATTAATAACTAAATCCGGGTATTTATTCATGATTTGAACCAATTTGTCGAGCTCAAATGCCGCTTGGGCGGTAATGTTCGACTTATCGTAGTCAAAATAAATTGGGTTCAGGACAATTTCTTCTGGCTTAATAAGCTCCTCTATTGGATCTAAAGAAATTTGAACGGCCAACTCTTCTTCACTTGTACCGTTCACTTGAACTTTTTTGCTTTCAAAATCTTCCATGACCACTTCGAGCTCTGAATCCTGCTCACATTCTACGATAAACTCAGCTATACCTTGCTCATTGGTTGTTTTAGTGACCACTTTATTACCCGAGGCATCGTATAGGGATACAGAAGCACCATTTAAAGGCTCACGCGTTTTATCATCTAATACAGTAGCTGTGATTAAAACGTCACAAAGCGGCTGTAATTTTTTAAAGGCATAGACATCATCGCTACCTTGTCCACCGTCTCTATTAGAAGATACAAAACCTTCTTCAGATTCTTCATCTATGGTAAATGCAAAATCATCACCATTACTATTAATAGGAATACCTACATTTCTTATAGGTGTCATTTTTCCGTCTACTTCTTTTGTATAAAAGACGTCCATTCCACCAAGTCCTAAATGACCGTTAGATGAGAAGTAAAGCGTATTGTTGCTACTGATGTAAGGGAACATTTCCTGTCCTTCAGTATTAATTTTTTGACCTAAGTTTTCAGGCTCGCCGATCGTACCATCTGCATTAATCGGTGCTTTATAAAGGTCAAATAAACCGTAACCACCTGGCATGTTAGATGAAAAATATAATGTCTTACCATCAGGGCTAACCGCAGGGTTTTTTACTGAATAGTTTTGGCTATTGACCGATAAACTCTCAACAGTATCCCAATCTGAACCTAATTTAGTGGCTTTAAAAAGATATAGCTGACCAAATCTTGCATTGCTTAAAGAATCTTTTTGAAAGTCTTTTTCAAAATAACTCTCCCTTGAGAAATACATGGTATTACCATCTGGAGAAAAGGACACTAAACCTTCATGAAACTTGGTATTGATATTGTTATTTAACAAGGTGGCAGCTTGATAGGAACCGTCCGAGTTTTTGGCAATCGAATAGATATCCAAAAAAGGTTCTTCGTTCCAACCGTAGGTCTTACGATTATCATTACGGCCAGAAGTAAAGTATAGTTTGCCGTCATGCATAGTACCTCCAAAATCTGATTGAGGCGTATTAAAGCCAGCATCTTGCACATTGAATTTTTTACCTTGCTCCAAGATTTTAGGTAAATAATTAGGATTCTTTCTAAAGGCTGTTGCCCTGTTATCAGAGGGACGCATTGAAGCGAACTTTTCCATTTGTTGGTTGGACTCTTCATATTTCCCATTGGCCTTAAGCATTTCTGAATACTTGTAAATCAACTCAGGGTTTTGGGATGTCTCTAAGGCTTTAGCGTACCAGCGCTCTGCCTCAACTGTACTGAAGATATTATAATAACTTTCAGCTAACTGAGCGTATACATAAGGGTCGCCTTTACCACTATCAACCAGCTTTTTATAACTCTCGGCAGCTTTTACAAATTCAAATCTTGCAAATTGTTTATCTGCCTTTTTCGTGTCACTGTTCTGAGCAGTTAAGCATAAACTACTCATCAACGCAATAAATAATAATGTTTTTAAGTTTTTCATAATTGTTTAGCTTAACGGATTAAAAGTATCTAGGTGAACGAGAAACACGTTTCGGGAAATTGAGATCAAACAACAACATCACCTCATGAGATGCCGGTGCAAATGCATTAATTTCTGAAGATACGGCATCATAAGCATATCCCACTCTAATAGAAGGGGAGAGCGCAAAATTAACTAATCCAGAAATTGAATCATCTAAACGATAAGAAGCTCCAATTTCAAATTTCTTAAAAAATCGCATATTAAGGTTAATATCCAAAGAAAGTGGCGCACTAAAAGCTGACTTTAAAAGGAAAGACTGTTTTAACTCCGTATTTGGGGATAAATTAAAGACATAACCTCCAGTTAGAAAATAGTGTTGTGTTTCCGACCCAATTTTGTTACCGTTAGAATCTAGATGAACAGATTCTAGAAGGTTAGGAACGGATAATGCGAGATAATACTTATTTGTATAGTAAAAGAAACCTGCACCAATATTAGGCGTAGTTTCATTAATGCCAATACCAAAGAAAGGATCATCTGGATCAATCACAGCGACATTACCACTTGTAAGATTTATATCGTGAAAAGTCGCACCAGCTTTAACGCCAAATGCCAGACGGTGTTCGCCGCCGAGTTTAAGGGTGTAAGAGACATCCACATAAGTATTTGTCTCTGTAACAGGGCCTATTTGATCGGAAATAAGTGATACCCCTAATCCTAAGTTATTACCAATTGGTGCATGTCCGAAAAATGTTCCAGTTTCAGGACCACCGTCTATCCTTGACCATTGATTTCTGTATAATAATCCAAATGAGAGATTTTCTCGAGAACCAGCATAGGCTGGATTGATTATATTCATATTATACATGTACTGCGTGTACTGAGGGTCTTGTTGCCCATGCATTTGAAAAGCTAAGAGCAATACCGCTATAATAGAAAGTTTTTTCATTATAATATTAAGTTGATTCTAGTTAGTTGATTATCTGTTAATGTATACCCAAGCACTACGTGTTTTCGATCCGCCTTCGTAAACTACGGTATAGAAATATGTTCCAACAGGTAGTTCCTCGCCATCATTGGTTTGTCCTACCCATTCATCAACATAATTGTTCCTAGAGTATACTAATGTTCCGTTTCTGTTAAAGATTTCTAGCCTAACGACATCAAAACTACTTAAATCGAAAGTATCATTTTGACCAGGACTAACCCCTGGAGAAATCCCTTGAGGGAAGATACAAGACGGCAATTCCATTACGAAAGTCGAGATTGTATTGGTACATCCTGTAGCATTAAACGTAATTTCGGCTGAATAATCTCCTTGAACAAGCACGCTGTCTAATGTTAAACCATTACCAGCTATAGGCGAACCGTCTAATGACCAGTTTACGGTAACATCGGCTGCAGTAAAGTTATCTGGTGTAATACCAATTGTAATCGGAACAGTAGCATTAGGACACACTTCGTATTCAAAAGAATCATCAAAGGTCGCTAATGGTACAATATTAACTTCTAAATTGAACGAAGTCGTTTCGTGACATCCAGTCGTATTATCCTCAACTCTTACGTAGATAGTTTCTCCACTACTATTATAAGGACTTCCTATAGCTCCTGTATCTTCATCAGCATCATCCTGAGATGAATGATAAGAAATAGTTACGTCGGGACTTGTACTTATCTCAGAATCAAGAGAAGTAAGGTCAAAATCAGTAGCACCATCCACCACACCATCTATATCATCGCAAACAATAAAGTCTAGTGGCTGATTAGCTGCTGGTCGAGCGTTTACAACTAACTCTACTTGAGAAATCTGGTGACAATCTAGGTAACCATCATTAAAAGCTTCAGTATCTTCTATTCTCATGATTAACGTTTCTCCCGATGATGTATATGGGGAAGCTACCGCATCAATGGCATTTTCTGCATTATCGGTCGTCGTATAATAACTTACTGTAAAATCAGAACCTAAGCCTAATGAAGTAGTTAATTCGTCTAAATCAAAATCTTCAACGCCATCAGCACCAGGACCATCACAAAGCGTAATATTGAGCGGATCCACGATAGGAGCTTCATCATATAAGTTGATCTCTGCTACTGCAGATAAATAGATTTCGCTTTGGTCACAAATACCTCCTAAGACCTGAACTTGATAAAAACCAGATTCAGTAACTGTTAATGTTGGGGAATCAGAATCTGGAATAGCAATGAAGTCTCTATACCATATATATTGGTCAACAGCATAAAAGGTACTAGCCGTTAGCTCTATACTCGGGGAGCCGCAAAAGTCAAATTCTCCATCGGGTGTTATAGGATCTTCTATAATATCCTCTACATCCACAGGACCATTTTCACCGGGTACTTGTAAAGTAACATCACATACTACATCACAATTTGTACCATCAACTGGACCCGAATCTTGAGTAAAGGTGTAAAAACCGGCCTGCTGTGAAAAGTTGGTTATTAATATAACGTATGTGGAGTTAGCGGGAACATTGGTCAGTGTGATTGTTTCACTGGCAGTCGCAGAAAAACTACAATCTGCTATGTTTTCCGTCAACAATTCAACACATCCACCTTGTTGGTCTACAAAAGGTCCCCAAACGATAAAATCAATATCTAAAGGTGTGCCCCCTGCAGTGGTTTGGTCCAAGCTAAACACATAATCACCAGCTTCATCAAAGAGAATTGTATTCCATTGTGGATCAGGTTGAGAGCCTAGACAGTCATAATCTAAGTATGGGGGCGCTACCTGATCACCAACAATACTTTCGTATTGGATGGATGGGTCCGCACAAATTGGTAAGGCTTCTAGACAAAAAGTTGGTGGACCCAAAGTACTTATGCATAAATCAAAACTACTTGTTTCGCTTGTAGATCCTGCAGAAAAAATTCTCAAATAATAGGTGTTTCCAACCACCAAGCTAGGCGTAAGACTATTGGTGTCATCAGAACAATACAATTCGGTCAGGTTGCCACAATCACCTTCATAAACTGCATGGTCAATGTTCGTAGTACCACCAGTTATGTTTAGGATATCTATAATTTGTTGGTCTCCCAAGGCTGTAAACTCAAACCATACGTCATCATCTGGATCACCAGAGCAAGAACCACTCGCTACTCCAGACGGAGTCGCTGCAAGGATGGTCCCAGGAGTTGTCGTGTCACAACTTTCATCAGCATTCACAAAGGCCACAGTAGCGTCTATACATTCATCGTTGTCTGGTGGACAAGCCAATACTTCGAAAGAGTCACTACTTATAATACAGTTATTGTCTTGTTCATTCATCACGAAAACCTTAACTGTATTTCCAAATGGGAAAGGACCAGCTTGGTATAAGCCTATTGCTGTTGCTTGTACTGTTGTAGCGTCAAAATCATTGAATATTTCAAGCGATGTTGCATCGCCTAAACTTGTGACATCAACATCAACAAAGAATTGGTCCCCAGCACAATCTGGAGTAACCGCAAAACTAGCTTCAGGTAGGGTACAGGTCAATTGTTGAACATTTACCGTAAAATCTAAAGTAACACCCCAAGTACCATTGTAACATGGATCTGGTGGATCCTGACCAGCATCTGCAGTACCAATACGCATTCTATGCTCACCTAATGGTGCGGTTAATGGCATTACAAACGAGGCATCTAAAGTGGTTGGATTAGCAGCAGTAGATTCGCCAGAAAATACGAGTTCTGTTGCCGTATCAAACACTAAGTCATCATTAAAATCTATCCAAATGTTAGTATCATAGGTAAACCCAGTTGCAAAAGTAACCTCCACATTAGTCTCAACACCTTGGAATACATTGACTACCGGTGATGTCTGATTTTCATAAGTCACATCCCCAAAGCTTGGGAAATCGGTAACACCAATGGTGACATTGGTAACACCTTCACCATCATTACTCGAAGGTTCAGATTGACAATAGCCTGTAAAGAATGACGATGGCCCAGCGAACGAACTTAAATTAGTAGGGTCACATTCGGCTTGTACATAAAAATCATAGTCTGTATCAGACGTTAAGCCTGTAATCACATAAGGATTCGTTGTTACGCCTGTAATTAAAGTTCCTGTACCAGGTGTAAAACCTGAAATACCATATTCTATGTTCCAAACGGTCGATGTTCCCGTTTCTGTCCAGCCTACTTCTGTCTCGGTAAGACTTATACTAGTTGAAGTTAAATTGTCTGGCTCAGGACATGTCGGGATGCCCCTTACCCTGAAGTTGTCGACAAAGACGTCGTTGTCTTGTGGGTCGTCGACGGTACCTTCGGAACCGAGGATACCGAACTGGACGGTTTGGCCTGCATAGGCCTCTAGCGTAAAGACTGCGGTTTCTCCCGTGGGAGGTACTACCGAAGAGCTATCGTATGTAATTAGCGGTGTCCAAGAGGCACCGTTGTCCGTAGTGATCAATAGCTGAACGGTATCGTCTGAACCGAGGGTCCCTGCAGTTGTTGAGCTTGCGAACTCCATGATGCCGAAATCGAACTCTACCTGGAACGGTCCCCCGGTAAGGTCGAAGAAGGGCGATAGTATCCAATCGCTCTTTTCGGCGAGCCAAAGGTTGATCTTATAGGCACCTGTGCCACCGTTGTTTAGGAAGCCATCTTCGGTCCATGCGCCAAAGCCGAGGTCTACAGGTCCGGTAGTGGCATCGCCATTGTCCGCCTCGTCCCAACAATCAGGGATAATCGTATTAAACTGCTCTATATAATCTGGTATAAATACATCACAGGCTGTTGTAAATGTAAAAGGACCAGCAAAATCGCTGGTATCACCACCGCCACAGTCAGCCTGTACATAAAAGTCATAGTCTGTATTGGGTAAAAGACCCGTTACAGTATATGGGTTAGATACACCAGTCGCTGTAGGTACTCCGGTTGGAGCATCTCCAGCAGGGACGACTTCTACATTCCATACCGTAGCTGTCCCATTTTCAGTCCAGCTCAAATCTGCACCGTCGATAGTAAAATTAGATGCGTTTAAATCTATAGGGAAGGTACATGTCGGGCCTTCTTCAAGACAGACGTCCGCTGTCCCCGATTGCCCATCTCTCCATATCACGGCAACATAAGTATTGCCAGGTGTAAGACCGCCGATAATATCGGAACTATCACCATCATTAAAAACATTATTAAAACAGCCTAAGGATGTGCCGCCACAGGCATCTAAAACCTCTAAACCAACTTCGTCCGATCCCGCACCGAAGTTAAATACTACAGAACCAACGGCGGGTGCAGTAAAACTGACCCAATATCCCCAGTTTCCAAAACCATCACAGGTTGGGTTCTCATCGGCAGCATCAATATCTTCAGCGATTGAAAAATCAAAACTCATAGGTGTTGCAGTAGCGCAATCAGCTTCAACGGTCATTGGAAGTGGAGCGGAACAACTAGCCCCTTGAACAGCTGTAGCAAAGTTAAAAGGACCGACAAAGTTAGAGGTGCCGTCTGTTGCACCACAATCGGCCTGTACATAAAAATCATATAAAGTCCCTAATGTTAAACCTGTGAGATTATAAGTTGTTGCTGTAAGTCCATTAACAACGGTGCCAGAACCTGGTGTAAAGCCAGCAGGCCCCCATTCTATGTTCCATAGTGTGGCTGTCCCTACCTCTGTCCATTGAAGATCTGCTGTGGTTTCTGTTATGTTGACAGCAGTTAACATTTCAGGGTCAAAACAGCTAGGAGGTGTTTGAGAGCTTATGGTAGGAGAATCAAAACAAAAGCCCCATTCAAAGCCATCAGCACCGCCAGGACCATCGTCATAAAAAGCCACTCTATACTGAAAGTTTGAGAGCTGACTTGCCGTAAAACCAGCAATATCTAATGGATCACTCGTAAAGCTATCCCTTGTGCCTGTACAAAAATTATCCGTAGGCTGATCGGTGGAAGCCGCAAATTGCTGCCACACTTCCCATGTACTACTATCGGCATCCCAATATTCTAAGTTAAGTACATCGCCCAAATCATTATAAGTATAGTCGACGTTAACAAATAACCATGTTTCCCCTGCTCCGAAAGCAGCTGATAAATCTATGACCGGTGATTCTGCAGCGATGTCATCATCGCTACCGCTACCAGCATCATCATCATCAAAAGCAAAGTTACTTGTAACCGTTGGGTCTGCTTCAAAGGCCGTCGGATCTGTGTTGTAAACGCCTGTAACGGTCCAACTAGCGTTTGGCCATGTTGCAGACTGATTTAAAACTTGTGCGCTCAAAGTAAAGCAAAAGCACATAAGCAATAAAAGTAGAGTAATCTTTCTCATTATTAATCGGTTTGTTAGAAATTATATATTCCTTTATAACACACTGATTATAAAGGAATTGATTTTTTAAAAATAAAACGAGGCTGTTTCTTCCGTAAAAAGCGTTAGTTAGTTACTTTTTAAAGAGACTCGAATATATAAAAAATGGCTATTAACAGGATGTTAACAATGTTATAATAGACCAACTACCGTATTAATCGACAAATGGTTTATGTCTTTTTGAGTTCTATATAAACTGGAAAATGATCGCTATAACCTCCCTTGTATTTTTTCCCTACATAAGTCCTAAAAGGTTGTCCTTTATACTTGCCATGGTACTGCGTTAAGGATCTGTCATTATAGATATCGGCCATATCAAAAGCTAAGGAGGTATTCGAACGGTCAAAAAAGTTAGTTGAAACTAAAATCTGGTCAAACAAATTCCATTCAAAATCATGATTGATACTGCCATTATCTTGTGACCAAACAGTTTTAAAAGGATTGAATAAATGACCCTCCTCTTCAAGTAACTTCAAACTGGCGTTGTCTGGGTTATCGTTAAAGTCTCCCATCACAATGATTTTGGTATTATCCTTATGCTTCAATCTGCGGACAATAGAATTAACCACTTTAGCTGCGGCTAAACGCTTATATTCGGTTTCTTTTTCTCCTTCCCGTCGAGATGACCAGTGGTTAACGATGATACTAAGCGCGTCTCCATTCAATTTTCCCTGTACCAAGAGAATATCTCGGGTATAATCCCTTTCTCCGGTATCTGTTTGAAGATATACGGAGTACGTTTCGGAATTTTCTAATTCGAAATCATCGCTTTTGTACAATAGTGCGACATCAATGCCGCGCTCATCGGAAGAATCGTAGTGCACATAGCTGTAATTCTCATCGATAAGGTGTTTGCTTTGTACCAAATCGGATAATACTTTTTTATTCTCCACTTCGGCCAAACCAACAATTACAGGCGCCCTTTCAGAATCTTCCTTGCCAATTCTCGAGATTACAGAACCTAATTTCCGAAGTTTATTTTCATAGCGCTTAGGGGTCCATCGTTTTGCCGAAGTCGGTAGAAAATCATCATCATTGGTGAGGGGATCGTTTTCTATATCAAATAAGTTTTCAATATTATAGAAGGCTATGGTATGTGTGTTTGAAGGTATATTCATAGCCTTAAATATAGGATATTTAAAGTGTATTTAGAATAGGCATTTGTTTAACTTTGCACTTTGATATATTTATGATAGAAAAAAAAGACATCGCTTTAGAAAAGGTTGTACTCATAGGGATCATAACCCAAGATCAAGATGAAGCCCAATCTAAAGAATATTTAGACGAATTAGAATTTCTTACCTATACTGCGGGAGGCGAAGTCGTAAGACGCTATACCCAAAAAATGGCGATGCCAAACCCTAAAACATTTATAGGAACGGGTAAGATGGAAGAAGTGATGCACTTTGTAAAGGATAATGAGATCGGAACCGTTATTTTTGATGATGAATTATCTCCTGCCCAAGAAAGAAATATCAGTAAAATTCTGAACTGTAAAATCCTTGATAGGACAAATCTTATTCTGGATATTTTCGCCCAGCGTGCTCAAACCAGTTATGCTAGAACTCAGGTCGAGTTGGCGCAATGCGAATATCTCTTACCAAGGTTAAAAGGAATGTGGACACACTTAGAGCGCCAAAAAGGGGGTATAGGTATGCGTGGTCCTGGTGAAACCGAAATTGAAACGGATAGACGTATTGTTCGCGATAAAATTTCGCTTTTAAAATCCAAAATAAAAGCGATTGATAAACAAATGGCGGTTCAGCGAGGTAACCGAGGCAAAATGGTAAGGGTGGCCCTTGTGGGGTATACCAATGTTGGGAAGTCGACCTTAATGAATGTCATCAGTAAAAGTGAAGTGTTTGCTGAAAATAAGTTGTTTGCTACTTTAGATACCACGGTTAGAAAAGTGGTTATTGGTAATTTGCCTTTTTTAGTGAGCGATACCGTAGGTTTTATTAGAAAACTGCCTACGCAATTGGTGGAGTCGTTTAAAAGTACATTGGATGAGGTAAGGGAAGCAGACTTACTGTTGCATGTTGTGGATATTTCACATTCTAATTTTGAGGAGCACATAGAATCGGTTAACCAGATTTTGGACGAAATCGGCAGCAAGGATAAGCCGACCATAATGGTGTTTAACAAAATCGATGCGTATAGCGCCCAACCTTTTGATGAAGAAGACCTGACCTTAGAGCGAACAAAGGCCAACTACAGCATTGAAGAATGGAAGAAGACCTGGATGTCTAAAGTCGGTGACCATGCTTTATTTATTTCCGCATTGAACAAAGAGAACCTAGACGAATTTAGAAAACGTGTGTATAAAGAGGTAAGAGAAATTCATATCACAAGGTTTCCATATAATCATTTTCTATATCCAGACGTTGAAGATATAACTTAAATCATCTTCAAAATGGATTTCAATAGCAACCCATTCAAAGTCAGACTCAAAAAGATTATTAAGAATAAATGGATAAAATGGCTTTCTGTAATCGCAGGTGCCATTTTACTATTTTTCATTGGACTTTACCTTAGTGTTTATTTAGGTTTTTTTGGGAAATTACCAACGACCGAAGATTTAGGTTCAATACAACACGAACGAGCCACTGAGCTTTTAGACCATAAGGGTAAGTTAATAGGAAAGTATTATATCTACGACCGACAGCCAGTAAGCTTTCAGGATTTTCCTAAGCATTTAATCGATGCCTTGATAGCCACTGAAGATAGTCGCTTTTATGAACATGATGGTATTGACAATATAAGTCTGATCAGGGTTTTTGTAAAGAATTTGATCCTTCAGGATAAAAACGCTGGTGGTGGAAGCACCATTACACTTCAACTGGCAAAGAATTTATACGGCAGAAAGAACTACGCTATGTTTAGTATGCTCATCAATAAATTTAAGGAATCTATTGTTGCCAAGCGTATTGAAGACGTTTATACCAAGGAAGACATTTTAACCCTATACCTTAATACAGTTCCATTTCCAGATAATACTTATGGGATAGAAAGTGCCTCGTTAAAGTTTTTCGATAAATCTGTGAAAGATTTAACCCTTAATGAAGCTGCTACTTTGGTAGGAACACTAAAAGCAAATACCTATTATAATCCTAGGGTTCATCGGCAACGCAGTGAGGATAGACGAAACGTAGTGCTCAATCAAATGGTAAGCTATGGCTATTTGACAAAGGATTCTTTAGAATTTTATAGTAATCAGAAGTTAGCGTTGAATTACAAGTCCTACGATCACGATTTAGGACTGGCGCCTTATTTTAGGGAAGCGGTGAAACAGGAACTTTCAAAAATTTTGGATACCCTAAAAACACCTGAAGGTGATAAATATAACCTATATAAGGATGGTCTTGTTGTGCATACGACTTTAGATTCCCAAATGCAACAATATGCCGAAGATGCCATGAAAGCTCATTTAACCACTTTACAAAGTAATTTTGAAGCGTCCTATGGAACAGGGGCGCCTTGGAATGGAAATTCTAAAGTATTGAAAGCGGCAATTCAAAAACTGCCGCAAACGAAAAGGTATAAGGCTAATGGCTTGTCGGATGTTCAGATTAAAGATTCCCTAAACTTAAAACGCAACGTGGAATTGTTTAGCTGGAAAGGCGATCATATCGCATCTATTTCGGTAATTGACAGTTTGAAACATTATTTAAAATTCCTCAACACCGGAATGCTGTCCATTGACCCTAAAACAGGTGCCATAAGAGCATATATTGGTGGCATAGATTACAGATTTTTTAAATACGACCATGTGTCTCAAAGTGAACGTCAAGTAGGCTCAACCTTTAAGCCCTTTGTTTACACAGCCGCAATAGAAAACGGCTTGGATCCTTGCACGTATTTTTCTTTAAGAGAAGTTACTTATACCAACTACGATGATTGGACGCCAAGTAATGCTGGTAGTAAGGACCAAGACCCACATATTAATTACACGTTAGAGAATGCCTTGAGTAATTCGGTTAATACCATTGCGGTGAAGGTTTTGGAAGACGTTGGTATTCCCAAAACAATTAAGCAGGTTGAAAAATTAGGAATCTCACACGAGTTGCCTAATAAGCCCTCATTAGCTTTAGGTGTTTCTGAAATTAATTTGAAAGAACTCACCGGTGCTTATGCGAGCTATGTCAATAACAGCAAGCCCGTAAAACCATTTTTAATCACAAAAATTGAAAATAAAGATGGCAAGGTCATTGCCAGTTTTAAACCAGAAGTTTCAAAACATCAGGCTTACAGCAATTACACAAGGCAAGTTTTGCTAGAGATGATGAAATCTACCGTAAATAGTGGTACAGCAGCACGATTACGCAGCACCTATAGGTTACATAATGCAATTGCAGGAAAAACAGGAACTACACAAGGCAATAAAGACGGCTGGTTTGTAGCGCTGACGCCAAAATTGGTTACCATCACTTGGGTTGGTAACGATAATCATGGTATAGGTTTTAAATCTACTGGGTTGGGACAAGGTGCAAATTCAGCGCTACCAATATTTGCCAAGTTTTATCAGAAGTTGAATAAAGACTCAGACTATAAAACTATCACCAGAGCCAAGTTTGAAAAGGCACATGAGAAAGTTATCAAAGATTTAGATTGCAAACCCACAAAACGCGATGGCTTTTTTAAGCGTTTATTTAAAAAGAAGCATAAAAAGAAAACGTTTGATTAAAAAGAAAATCCTGTCAGTTCTATTTGACAGGATTTTTTTCTCTATAAAGCTGTATTTTTATCAGAACTTGTAACTTATACCAACAGTGTAATAGCTTTGTAGGTCGTTATCAATATTATCGAATGTGGCATCTTCATTCCCTAAAGTGTTTAATTCATAATTTAAAGCTTCCTGCTTATTACTTCTCAAACCAAAATCTAGGCCAACACCAAAATTCTTCCATAAGGTATAACTGAATGAGTTAATCCATGTCCAGTTAGATAAATCGCCATCTTCATAACTTTGAAACATAGATAGATTAGTCTTAAAGTTGATTTTACCGATTTGTCTGGTATAGTCCGCAAGAATTTTTGCACCAAGAGATGAGTTGAATATGGTATCATCGTCTGCAAAAACAAAATTGTAGTTTCCTGGATGAATCACGACCACTAAATTTTGAACAGGAGTCCATGTAAAACCAACACCAAGATCTAAATAACCGGGATCATTAAAATTATTCAGTACCGTAGTTCTATATTCCATTAATCCAGAAACCGCCCATTTTTCGCTCAATTTACGACCATATAACGATGATAAGTTAAATACGTCTGTTGTCGGTTCAAAATTATCACTGTCTGTATCAGAGTCTTTATCATCTAGTTTTACCCAATTAAAGTTTGTATTTAAAGCATTTCTCCAAAAGAATTTTTCTTCAATTAAATTAGCAAATGCATTAACGGTAAAACCAATATTCCCTGAGGCATTGTTAGGCACCCCTTGGGCATACCAGTTATTAAAGTTAGATAGGCTACCACCAATGGTACCAAAGGCGCCAACTCTCCATCCGGGTAAGGCATCAATTTGTGCCTGTAAAGCGTCGGCCTCAGCCTGATACTTGTCAGCCTCAGCTTGTTTCTCGGCTTTTTGTGCTTCTAATTCTTCTTTTGTTTGGGAAAACCCAAACGTTACGGCTAAGAATAAAAATACCGATAGGGGTAATGTTTTGTTCATAATCATTTAAAATTTAGTAAATCAAAGTTGTTATTTGTGTGCAAATATAAGTGTTATTGACATCAGCTGCATGCGTAATGTATTGAAAATCACTTCTATTTAGACCTTGTAATTGCGTTAAGGTCACATTTTTTTTCTTTTATAAAGCGGCACAGAGGAACAGGCCTCGCCAAACATGATGGATTTAGCAATAGGTTTTAGCTTTTGGGAAAGGAGAACTAAGGCATTTGCCGGAACAGGTTTATGGGAACAACCTTTAATGATAACGGGCATATCTTGATAAATAGACAGATCCAAGTCTGAAATAATAGAGGCATAGAGTATGGACTCTAAGTGCTCTAAAGAGCCGATAACCGTGAGTTTAGATACGCCCTCAAGTTGCATAGTAATCAGCATATAGGCCCAATCTGGAACAATAGCATCAGTTGAGCAATACAAGGAAATGTAAGCGTCTTTGTATTGTGACCAATCATGAGCTGATACAGATGCTCTAAACTCTTTTTCACGGAGCACCAAGCCTTCAAATAACCAATCCTTTATGTCAAATAAGACGCGTTTGCCCTCAGGGTAAAAATCTTCGAGGTCGATAACTTTTAATTTACTATTAGCGACTCTATTTATAATTTCTTCGGCCATACTACAGCATTCCTAGTTCTAATTTGGCTTCTTCACTCATTAAATCCTGCGACCAAGGAGGGTCAAAAGTAATCTCGACTTCGGCATTCTTAACATCATTTATGGATTTCACTTTTTCTTCAACTTCGAGTGGTAATGTTTCTGCCACGGGGCAGTTAGGGGATGTTAAGGTCATTAGTATTTTTACATCGTAATCTTCATTGACAAGCACATCGTAAATTAATCCCAATTCGTAAATATCTACAGGAATTTCAGGATCGTAGATGGTTTTTAAAACCCTTACAATCTTATCTCCAAGTACATTTGTATCTATAGTTGATTCGCTCATTTTTTAATTCAATTGTGTTTGGTATGCGATGGCATACATTTTTAATTGTTTTATCATACTTACCAGACCATTAGCTCTGGTTGGAGACAAGTGCTCCTTTAATCCGATTTTATCAATGAAATCGGTGTTGGCTTCGATAATAGCTTTAGGGTGCTGGTTAGAAAATACTCTAATGAGTATGGCAATAATGCCCTTGGTAATAATAGCATCACTGTCTGCCGTGAAACTTACCTTGTCATCTGTCATACGTGCGTGCACCCAAACTTTACTTTGGCAGCCTTTTATAATATGGTCTTCAGTTTTATATTGTTCGTCAATGAGAGGGAGGGTTTTGCCTAAATCGATCATATACTGATAGCGATCTTCCCAGTCGTCAAACATAGAAAACTCGTCTATAATATCATTTTGAATGTCTTCAATAGTCATGGTCAAATTATTTCGTGCAAAGTTACAAAATCACTACTGTTTTGTTAAGTTTTCCCTTATAGATAACACTTTATTAACTAGGGCCTTGATGGCGTCGGGTGGTGTGCCATGATCAAAACTTGGGGACATGGTTTCAACATCTCCTCTTATAACAGATAGTGTGGCGTGTGGAGCACCATCGAAAAGACGCTTGTCTGTTGGTGCCTTCAACTTATCCAGATGTTCAATATCAATGTCTTGCAACAATTCATTTAAGGATTCCCAGTCTTCAGGTTGACATGTATACGACTCCATAGCTTTTAAATAACGGTCGTTAGAAGTTGTAATAGTCGATTTAGAAATCTGTATATACTCAAATATGTCCCTGGATTGTACGCGATAGGTGATTAGGGTTGAATCACCATTGGTTTCCAGATTAACTTTCCGGTTTTGTCCTTTGTTATTAGCTTGAGACACCGTCGCTCTGTCGGCCATTAACACTACGACATCTTCATTATATAAGACAAGCCCATTGTCGGTCAACGCTATTTTGTTTGATGTTTTTAAAGTCGATAAGAAATGCTGCTCTGCACTGCTGATGTCTTTTCCACAATATTTTTTAGAGGCCGCGAGGTCACTAAAGCTGATCGTATTATTGTCGAGCGTATAGGTTCCAAAAAAACTGTTACAACCACCAAAACCCGTAACTCTATTCGAATTGGCTTCAAATGCGATTTTCAAAGTCGAGTCCTTTGTGGTCTTACCATCAATCTGTGTCACTAAATAATCCCCAGAAATCGAATTTTGATCCAAAGATTTAGTATCCATAGCATTTTTACTTGTGCTACAACCGTTAGTTAGTACTAATAGACTAAAAATAGAGAGTAAAACTTTCATATTAAAAAGGTTTAATATGTAATATACACTTTTAATGCCAAAATTTATCCCAGCATCATGATGGCTTTTTTTAATGCCGTAATAAAGGTGTCGATTTCCGCTTTGGTATTGTAGAACATAAAGGACGCCCTAATGGTGCCCGGGATGTTGTAAAAATCCATAATGGGTTGGGCGCAATGATGTCCGGTACGTACAGCAATTCCCATTTTGTCCAAAATCGTACCGATATCATAGGGATGGATATTACCGACGTTAAACGAAATCACTGAGGTTTTTTCTTGAGCTGTTCCGTAGATTTTAAGACCTTCAATTTGCTCTAATTGCGCAGTGGCATAATTTAAAAGCTCATTTTCGTATTGGGCAATAGTTTTAAACCCAATGGCATTCATATAGTCGATGGCCGCACCAAAAGCGATACCACCACAAACATTTGGAGTACCTGCTTCAAATTTATGGGGTAAGTCCGCATAGGTCGTTTTTTCGAAAGTGACTTCTGAGATCATCTCCCCTCCACCTTGATATGGAGGCAGCTTTTTAAGCCATTCTTCTTTGCCATAAAGCATCCCGATACCCGTTGGACCGCAAACCTTATGGGCAGAGCAGACATAAAAATCGACATCCAAAGCGCGAACATCGGGTTTTAAATGTGGGCAGGATTGTGCGCCGTCAACTAAAATTGCGGCACCAAATTCATGGGCCTTCTCAATAATATATTCGATGGGATTAATGGTCCCTAAAGCATTAGAAATATGATTGACGAAAACCAGCTTTGTACGTTCATTGAGGAGGACGTCAAATCCTGAAAGTACCAATTCGCCATTGGCGTTCATCGGAATCACTTTTAATGTAGCTCCAGTGCGTTCGCAAAGCATTTGCCAAGGCACAATATTGCTGTGGTGCTCTAAAGCGGAAACAAGCACTTCATCTCCTTCCTTTAACAGAGATGAAAACCCGTTGGCCACTAGATTAATACCGTGGGTTGTCCCAGAGGTAAAAATGATTTCATGAGCATATTCAGCATTAAAGTGGTTTTGGATTTTCTGTCGTGCGCTCTCGTAAGCGTCAGTAGCTTCTTGACTCAGGGCATGGACGCCTCTGTGAATGTTGGCGTTGTAATTGGAATAATAATCTACAATAACATCAATAACCTGCTGCGGCGTCTGTGATGTTGCCGCATTATCAAAATAGATTAGCGGCTTTCCATTGACGACACGATTAAGGATAGGGAAGTCTTTTCTAATTTTTTGAACGTCTAACATTAGTTTTAATTCCATATACAAAGGTACGAAGCAATGTTAACAAAGTAAAACTTATAACAATGCTTTAAGAGTAGATTTACTATTTCATAAGTACCTTTATAAGATAAGAGTTTTTAAGTCGCTTTTAAAAAATTAATTTAAGTTAAATCGAAAAATAAAAGACTGCAAAAAAAGTGAAAATTATAAAGTGTATTAATTGTGGGACTTATAATAAAAATAGGGATCATTGTAAAAAATGTGGTACACTTTTGTCACACAAAAAAAGAAGAGAGCAGCGTATCAAAGCCGAAAAGATTGAGAGGTTGGAAAAGGCAAAAAAGAGGCCTCCAAGCTTTATTGAACATTTGCAGCAACATCGCTATATAGCGTATCGAGCTCTAGGTTGGCTTTTGTATTCGGCTTTTGTTGTTGTAGGCGCTATAGGAGCATTTATAGCGTGGTTAGTATTTGCTATTGCTGCAGGATGATATGAACGTTACACTTAAATATTACTTTACGATTTCGGTCATTATAGGGACATTGGTTTATGTGGCGCAAAAACAGCATATGGACTTACCAATAATCATTAACAATTATGTCAATGATTTTTTAATTATTCCAATCTGTTTAACAATCAGCTTATTTATATTAAGATTCACCAGAAATGAACAACACTATTATTTACGTTTACATCACGTAGTGTACTTAGCGCTTTTTTATAGTGTGCTTTTTGAACTTATTTTGCCACAATATAATGAGCGCTATACATCAGATCCTATCGATATTCTGCTATATTTTTTGAGTGGTTTTCTGTTTTACACACTACAGCGAAAGGATAAGGCATAACACTAGTAGCTTGAATACTTTTTTATGCTGAATCTTATGGTGATAAATTAATTAGAGGTTAAACCCAATATTTACTCCTAATTTATTCGCAATAATCTTTGTAATTCTGCTTTTAATTTCAGGAATTTTTACAGAATCCAAAACATTATTACTGAATGCAAACATCAACAAAGCTCTAGCTTCCTTTTCTGGAATGCCTCGAGAACGCAAATAGAACATGGCGCTATCATCGAGTTGTCCTATGGTACAACCGTGGGAGCACTTCACATCATCGGCAAAAATCTCGAGTTGAGGTTTGGTATTAATGCTCGCTTTATCGCTCACTAAAATATTATTGTTGGCCTGAAATGCATTGGTCTTTTGTGCTTCTTTTTCAACGATGACCTTCCCATTAAAAACACCGGTAGAATTATCGTCAAAAATACCCTTGTAATCTTGGTGACTTTCGCAATTGGGTTCTATATGATGTACCAACGTATTGTGGTCCACATGCTGTTTATTGCCGATAATAGTTATGCCTTTCATCGTAGAGTCGATGCGCTCACCATTTTGGAAGAAATTGAGGTTATTTCTGGTCAATTTACCACCAAATGAAAAGGTATGAACTTTGGCAATGCTTTCGCGCTTTTGATTGATAAAGGTGTTGTCTATTAACGACGCTGTTTCCCTATCGTTCTGAATTTTGTAATAATCAACGATAGCACGTTTATTGGCAAAAATTTCAGTAACGCTATTGGTCAATACGGGATTGTTAGTTAAACTCTGATGACGTTCAATAATCTGAACATGCGAGTTCTCATCAACCACAATTAAGTTACGAGGCTGTAGCATTAATGCGGCCTCATTTCCTGTTGAAAAATGAAGAATTTGAATCGGTTTTTCAACCAATTTATTCTTCGGGATATGGATATAAGCGCCCTCGGCAGAGAAGGCTGTGTTTAAGGATGACAAGCCATCTTTTGTAGCGATCTTATTGAAATAATTTTCGATAACTAACCTGTATTTTGGCTTGGTCAAGGCCGCGGACATGAGGCAAACATCGATGCCGTCGTGCGTGGTTTGTGATAAGTGTGAAGAGTACTTGCCATCGATAAAAATAATTTTGTAAGAATCGATATCGTGGATAAAGTACTTCTTAACATCTTTAAATTCTAAAGCCTCCTCGTGCTTTGGAAAAACACTGTAGTCATGTTTCAAAACAGTATTTAAAGATGTGTACTTCCAAGCTTCCTGTCGCTTGGTAGGGAAACCTTCAACTTCAAATTGTTTTATAGCTTCAGTTCTTATATCATGAACAGGAGAATCTATGTCGACCATATTTTCAAAGGCCATGAAAGAAGACACTAACTTTTCTTTTAATTCCATATTTAATAAGTTTTCAGTATTCAGTAACAGTTTGCAGTAAAGTGTATATTAATGTATCTGCTTACTGCGACTGTCCACTGTTTACTAGCACTATGCGCCAACCTCTTCTTTAATCCAGTCGTAACCTTTAGCCTCCAACTCGTGAGCTAATTCTTTCGACCCAGACTTTACAATTTTACCATCGTGCAATACATGTACATAATCTGGAACGATGTAATCCAATAATCTTTGATAGTGTGTAATAACGATAACCGCATTGTCTTTAGACTTTAGCTTGTTAACGCCATTGGCAACAATTCTAAGTGCATCTATATCTAGCCCTGAATCAGTTTCGTCCAATATGGCTAACTTCGGTTCTAGCATGGCCATTTGAAAAATCTCATTGCGCTTTTTCTCACCACCAGAAAAGCCTTCATTTAACGAGCGCGACAAAAACTTGCGGTCAATCTCCAACATTTCAGATTTTTCTCGAATCATCTTTAGCATTTCGTTGGCAGGCATGTCGTCCAAGCCTTTGGCTTTTCGAGTTTCATTGATGGCGGTTTTCATGAAATTTGTGACACTCACCCCAGGAATTTCTACGGGATACTGAAATGATAAAAACACCCCTTTGTGTGCGCGTTCTTCTGGTCCGAGTTCATCAATATTTTCTCCGTCTAAAAGAATTTCTCCTTCTTCAACTTCATACTCTTCTTTACCAGCGACCACGGCGGCCAAAGTACTTTTTCCAGAACCATTAGGCCCCATAATGGCGTGTACTTCCCCTGGTTTTACATGGAGGTTAATGCCTTTTAAAATGCCTTTATCATCTACACTGGCATGTAAGTTTTTTATCTTTAACATTGCTATCTAGTTTGCTAATTTTATTACGTCTTCTTTATTAGGATCGGGTGCTTCCACCTTCAAAATGTCTTTAACTTCTAATATATTGTCCCATAGAATATTTTGATCTGTATTCTCAATCCGCTTCACTCTAATAGTGACGGGCACAGAGGTATATTCATCCGTTTTAAAGGGTTTTACTTTTTCATTTAGAAGGTGCATATTATCGTCAACAACAACCCCATAGATATCGTTGAGCGTTTGAAATACCGCTGCTTTTTTATTGGCGTCATATACAAAATCACCCTTCATTGTTATTAAGCCATCATTTTGGTCATAGGACTTAGCACGATTTTCTTCTAAGTTCAGTTCTTGTTGCTTTGACTCATTTTTACAGGCCATAAGACCAATTGAAATCAAAAAAATAAAGCATGCCTTTTTCATGATTAATGATTTTTATCCTACGGAGCCTTCTAAACTTATTTCCAATAATTTTTGAGCCTCCACCGCAAACTCCATCGGGAGCTTATTGAGTACTTCCTTGCTAAAGCCATTGACAATTAAAGCGATAGCTTTTTCAGTATCTATACCACGTTGGTTACAATAAAAAATTTGATCTTCACCAATTTTACTCGTGGTGGCTTCATGTTCTATTTGTGCAGACTTATTTTTAGCTTCGATGTATGGGAAGGTGTGTGCCCCACACTCATTGCCCATAAGTAAACTATCGCACTGTGAGAAATTACGAGCATTTTCGGCTCTTGAACTAATTTGTACTAGTCCGCGATAAGAATTTTGGGATTTCCCAGCAGAAATACCTTTCGAAATAATCGTGGATTTCGTGTTTTTCCCTAAATGAATCATTTTTGTACCCGTATCCGCTTGCTGAAAATTATTGGTCACCGCAATAGAGTAGAATTCACCCACTGAATGATCTCCTTTTAACACACATGACGGGTATTTCCATGTAACTGCAGAACCCGTTTCGACCTGTGTCCACGAAATTTTAGCATTGGTCTCACAAAGCCCACGCTTAGTCACAAAGTTATAAACACCTCCTTTACCTTCTGCATTACCGGGATACCAGTTTTGTACGGTCGAATATTTAATCTCAGCATTGTCGAGAGCAATCAGTTCTACAACTGCCGCATGTAATTGGTTTTCATCTCGGCTCGGTGCTGTACAACCTTCTAGATAACTCACATAGCTACCTTCATCGGCAATCACCAAGGTGCGTTCAAACTGACCTGTACCCGCTTGATTAATTCTGAAGTAAGTGGACAATTCCATAGGGCATTTTACGCCTTTCGGAATATAACAGAAAGAGCCATCACTAAATACAGCGGAATTCAATGCCGCATAAAAGTTATCCTTCTGTGGTACCACTGTACCGATGTATTTTCTAACCAGTTCTGGGTGTTCCTGAATCGCTTCAGAAATACTCATAAAGATGATTCCCTTTTCGGCTAAAGTCTTTTTGAATGTCGTGGCTACGGATACCGAATCGACTACAACATCCATTGCTACACCCGCTAACTTTTTTTGCTCATCTAAAGAGATGCCGAGCTTTTCAAAGGTCGCCAAAAGCTCAGGATCCACCTCATCCAAACTATCGTACTTTGGTTTGCTATTCGGGGCAGAGTAATAGGATATAGCCTGAAAATCTGGTTTTTCATAATGAACATTGGCCCATTCAGGCTCAGTCATTTCCTTCCAGATTTTAAACGCCTCAAGACGCCATTCGGTCATCCATTCGGGCTCTTCTTTCTTTTTAGAAATTGCTCTAACTATATCTTCGTTTAAGCCATTGGGAAAGGTGTCGGATTCTATATCCGTATAAAAACCGTACTCATATTCCTTGGTTTTTAATTCTTCCCGTAAATCGTCTTCAGTATATTTACTCATCGGTCTTTTTTAAAGTGAAAATGATTCTCCACAACCGCAGGTGCGATTGGCATTAGGATTATTGAATACAAATCCGGTACCGTTAAGTCCACCAGAGTATTCTAAAGTTGTGCCTATGAGGTAAAGAAAGCTCTTCTTGTCGACGATAATTTTAACGCCATTATCTTCAAATACTTTATCGCCATCAACTTGAGTGTTGTCAAACTTTAAATCATATGACAAACCAGAGCATCCACCGCTCTTTACACCAACTCTAATGTAATCGGTATCTGGATTATAGCCGTCATCAGTCATCAACTCAACGACTTTTTTCTTTGCTTGTTCAGAAACTTTAATCATAATATTAAAGTAGATTAATTCTAAATTGAATGCAAATATACGATATAGCTAGGCTTAATCCATAGTTACTAACATTATATTAGCATATCATTTGATAGAATTTTCCTATGGATTAAGAAAATTTAGGTTTGGAAATTTGAAGATTCAAATGAAACAATTGCCTGAGCGTCGATTGAATGTCTTTATTGGACACGCTCATCTCATCAAAATTACCATGTTCATCCGTATTGACTTTTGTTCCACAGATACTGCAGGTCAATTCAGCGGTCTGGTCGGAATTAGTTTTGGATTTCACAAAATTATGACCAAACACGGCACAAGGTAATGCTTTGTTTGAAGTAGGTTTCATCAATAAAATTTGGGACTGAAAAATTAATGTTTTTAAGTGCAAATAATGCTAAAACACAAGATTTTTCGATAAAACACATGTTTTTAACAGATTATTCTTACAAATTTTAATTTTGAAACTCTGGATTATTAATAAATGACGGATCCGATAGCGTTAATAAGAAGGCCTTTAAATCGGCTTTTTCTTGAGCGGTCAATTGTACACCACCTTGATCAATTTGCTTCATTAATGGATCTATGGTCGGAGAGTCCTGAAGCCCTTCACTATAATGATCAATAACCTCATCTAGTGTTGCAAATCTACCATCATGCATATAAGGGGCCGTATAGGCTAAATTTCTCAGGGATGGTGATCTAAATTTACCATTGTCATTAGGATCTCCAGTGACTGCACCTAAACCCAGATCCGTAAAGGTGGCATCCAGGCCATTATTGTGAAAATCATTATTGGTCCATAGCGGGTTATTTGGATTGCCATGACAATGAAAGCAATCTCCTTTATCTTCCCTTAGGAAAATATCCAATCCGTTTAACTCTTGTGCTGTTAAATCGGTTTGGCCTAAAGTATACTGGTCAAATTTTGAATTGGCAGAAATCAGCGTGCGTTCAAATTGGGCAATCGCTTTAGTAGTGAGTTCCTTGGTGATCGTTGAGGTCTTAAACGCCAACTGAAACAATTCGGGATATTCAGAATGCGCTTGTAGACGGTCCACAACGTCGTCCCAGTTACTGTGAAGTTCAATAGGGTTTTGCACGGGTTCTTCAGCTTGACGTTCTAAGCTCAATTCTTTTCCATCCCACGCAAAGCGTTCGTTATAATTCCACGCCAAATTAAAAATGGGCATGGAGTTTCTGGTACCTGCTATGCCATCTACACCAACACTCGTTGGGGTGTTATCCGTAAAGGCACTTTGAGGAGAGTGGCAAGAGGCACAAGACTGTGTGCCATCCGCAGATAAAATAGTGTCGAAGAAAAGTTTTTTGCCTAGAGCAACACCTTCAACGGTTTGAGGATTATCTGTTGGAATGACAGGAGGGATAACATTACTCGAAAGAATCTGAGGAATATCTAGAGGCATGGCTGTAGGTTCATAACCAGCATCATCGTTTGAACAACTCAAACAAAGTAAAACAATGCATAGCCATAGCCCTCTTTTTTCCATCTTCTATTCTGTTTGTTGGGAAACCTCACCTAAGCTAAACACCGCCTGACCATTTTCGAACATCAGTATTTGGGCAGTAGAATTAGGCATCAGCATTTGATTATAGACGTTTAAATCCCAAAGATTTGGATTTTTAAACCACTCAGCGATATTCATTTTTATTTCAATTTCGGTAGAACTTGTAATAGGAATGGCTCCAAGGTTAACCGTGAAAAATGTGTCTTGAGGAAAGGTGGGGTTGGCACCAGGATTATCAACTGCTCTAATGGCATGATAGTTAAAGCCCATTTCTTCCATATTAGAATTAATGAATTCACCATCAAATTGCATATAATGGTAACCACCACCAAGCATTTCAGGCACATTAAAGTTTGCAGAATTTAGATCAAGATAATTTTGGGCATTATCTTCATTATCCAAGCCAAAAGTAAAAGACACGTTAGCATAATTTCCAATAGGAATGGTACTCGGAAGCGTGTAAGACAGACCATTATCATTGGTGACATCTACTAAATTATGGACATTGGTACTTAGAACTTCGCCAGAATTGGTCCTGAAGGTAATATCTGAAATGACATAGCGTAAACGTTCTATACTAATAGTTTCCCCATTGGCATTTGTAAAAATGAAATTATTAAAATCCGCATTACTCACTGGAGTGCCATCCCAATCATGGGTAAATGTAAAGGTGGGTGAGGCTTGTTGTGTGCTGCCTGTATTGCTGTCATCACTCTCACATGCAAAAAAGCATAGGGCTACACACCACAGGAGTGTAAATTTTCTAACCATTTTATTATTCAATTTTTATTAAAAGTAAATCTGTAAATCCTTTATTTTCTAATATATCCTGATCATTACTCGTGGTATCTCCCACGGCAATGATAGCGCCATTGTTCAATTCCGTTACGCCATATGAAAAGTCAATATTTGAACCTCCAATAGTATGTTCCCAGAGTAAATCACCGTCGTTATCAATTTTAAGCACCCAAGCATCATTTTGTCCCTTATTCTCAGCAACATCCATATCGCTGCTACGAGAACTCCCCGAGAGGATAAAACCGTTATTTTGGGATTTAACAATAGACCTCGCAACATCAAAGTTGGTTCCGCCAATCGTTTTTTCCCAAATTAAGTTGCCATCCGGAGACATTTTAACAAGCCATAAATCGGCAGCACCTTTGTTTTCGGAGATATCATTATCCGTACTACGCGTATCACCGGTAATCATAAAATTACCGTCTGCGGTACCCACTATAGCCCTTGCCTCATCGATTTGACTGCCGCCAAAGGACTTTTCCCAAACCAAATCTCCGGTTGATGTAATTCTAATCACCCAGAAATCATATGTGCCGAGATTGCCCGAAATATCAGTATCACTACTATCCGAACCTCCAGCTATAATATAGCCGTTGTCATTAGTTTGAACAGCACCTTCTGGCGTATCTGTGAAATTGCCACCAAAATAACGGCTCCACTCTAAGTCTCCTAAACTGTCAAGTTTTAAAACCCAATAGTCACCGCCCGCATGCCTTTGCGAATTTCTTGATGTTTCGCCGGCACCACCTGAGGCCGTAACATCGAGGATTCCAGTAACTAAGTAACCTTGATCATTAGTCTGAATAACAGAAATTCCGGAATCTGCCCCTTGAAAACCAAACGATTTTTGCCAACTCATATTGCCATTGGGATCTAACTTTGCCACCCAGAAATCTTGTAAACCTGCATTTGCAGTGACATCGCCATTAGCACTAAAACTAAAGCCTAAAATGGCATAGCCGCCGTCTTGTGTTTGAATGATGTCGTTCCCTCTATCATCGCCATCACCACCATAGGTTTTTTGCCATTGCAAATTATCCTGGGCATCAAACTTAAGAACCCAATAATCAAAGCTTTCATCTTGTTTGTCAGTAATGTCACCATTATTGCTTTGGGTAAAGCCTAGAATAGCATAGCCACCATCTTGCGTGGCCACAACAGACTGTGCACTGTCGTTATTTGTGCCCCCCAAAGTTGTTACCATACTGACTTCACCGGCGATTTCAGTAGGTCCTTCTGAATCGTCATCGGAGCAGTTAATCGCTAAAAGTGTTAGGCAAAGTAATGATAATATGGTGGCCTTTTTTTTCATAGCATTTAGGTCATTTCCTTAGACTGCATCATATCCATGCGGGTGTTAATTGACAACTAATTTTTTGGTTATTTTATTGTTTATGCGGACCAAATATACACCGGGCTTATAGTTAGATGTTGGTAAAATGATTTCGCCAATATTCATCTTATGTTTTGAAAATAGTTGTTGGCCTAATTGATTATAAATTTCAATGGAATCAATCATTTGGTTTTGAGAAACCTTAACTAAAGCTTCCGCATTTGTCGGGTTAGGTGATAGCGAAAAGCGGACTTGGTATGTGTTGTCATCAACCGATAAGGATTGATTCTTTCTTAGGACAAACATGCCTCTATCAATATCGCTAATCAAAATATTACCACTATTAAAATAGGGATAAACACTCCACGCTCCATTAAAAGCCGTAAAATCGTTATCGGGATAGGTGTCAAAAAAGGCAATTTCTGTCATAGGGTTTGTCGTGGATTGAATATTTGAGATATCAAGTAGCCTCAAGCCAGCCCTGTAACTAGCTAAATAAAATTCATTTCCTAAGACATAACCATTATGGTCTATGGCTTCCGAAGGTCCGAAATAAATAGATGTTTGTACAGGGTTATCTAAATCTGAAAAGTCAAAAACCACAGTTCTGGTGTTGACGCCAAAATCGACTTCATCGTCCTCATCCCCCAGAATAAAATAGCGTTGATCTTCGGTGAACCATCCTTGATGGGTATAACCTACTTGTGGGTACGAGATATCACTAATTTTTATGACGTTGTTTTTGTCTGTAACATCTAAAATGACGACTTTGGTTTCATTACTTCCTATAAAAATCTCACGCCCCGTATAGTCAGTGTCAGGGCCATTGTAAGTTACGACCTGTGCATCATGAGTATACCCTTCGGCCGAATAACCACCAGCATCTACAGGATTCGTAGGATTAGAAATATCAATAAAGGTCGGACCGCCACTAAAGGTATTACAGCCCACTAAATAGGCGTAGCCTATACTTTCGTTTATAACTATGTTGTGGCAGCTCGTCACCCCTGTATATACGGTATCGGCTGTGAATGTTTGAGGAGGGTTTACCACATTTCTCAATCGCTTTAAGTCAAAAACTTGCATGCCATGTGCTCCTACCAAATCGGCGACGATAAAAGCGTGGTCGTTGTATACCTTTACGTCGCGCCAAAAACTTGTTCCGGCAGAGGTGTCTAATCGTCCTAAAAACACAGGATTTATAGGGTCTGTGATATCGACAAAGGCGGTGCTGTTTGTTGTTGCCACAATAGCATATTCTTTGTTGTTTGTAGGATCTGTCCACCCCCAAACATCGCTTCCTTCAGGATTTCCGCTAGTATTGGCAAGTATCGAAATGGGAATGTTAGAAAGTAAATCTAAATTATTACAGGGATATTCACCTGCAAAACCATTAACGCAATTGGTCTGAGCACAAATAGATTGGGAAACGATAAGGACAAAAATTAAGAAATTTGATATTCTAATTTTCATAACAAAATTTATAAAGGTCATACTAGTATTATAACAACCGAAATTGGAATTACCCTAAACTTAAGGATTACTTTGTCTTACTACATATAAACCGCCGTCAATATCACTGACGACAATATTTCCACTTTCAAAAAATGGGTAAATGTTCCAAGCGCCATTAAAAGTTACACTGTTCGTAGGAATAAAGGTGTCAAAAAAACCAGATTCGGTCATTACTCCCGAATCAATATTAGAAATATCAATGGCTCTGAGACCAGCCGTATAATTAGCTATATAAAATGTATTGCCAACGACGTATCCATTGTGGTCAATAGCAGCGGTTGGTCCAAAATAATCCATGTGAAACTGTGGACTATCCAAATCGGAAAAATCGAAAACGATGGTTCTGGTATTTCCTCCAAAACTGATCTCGTCCACTTCATCACCCAATAAAAAGTATTCCATATTTTCTGTAAACCAACCTTGGTGTGTATAACCAATATTACTGTAGCCAATTGTTGAAATTTGGGTTGGATTGCTTTTATCGGTCACATCGACGATGACCACGACATTTTCATTGCTTCCAATTAAGATTTCGCGACCTGTGTAATCTGGATCAGGGCCGCTATAAGTGACGACCTGAGCATCGTGCGAATAGGCATCGTCAGCATAGCCTCCTGCAGCTACAGGTGCCGTTGGGTTTTGAATATTTACAAAGTGAGGTCCTCCATCAAAGGTATCGGTACCAACGGCATAGGCAAAACCACTGGTTTCATTAATGACGATATTGTGAGCCCTGCCGAAACCATCATAATGGCCATCTGCGTCAAAAGTCACGGGTGGATTTGTGACATTCCTTAAGCGTGTTAAATCAAAAACCTGCATACCATGATCTGGTGCTTCACTGACGATGAAGGCGTGGTTATCGTATACTTTAATGTCTCTCCAAGGATTATTAGATGTGGCTGTAGGTAGTGTCCCTAGCAAAATAGGATTGCTAGGATCCGTGATATCCACAAAAGCAGAACCACTGGTAGTGCCAACCAAAGCATACTCATTATTAGTTGTCGGATCAGTCCATCCCCAAGAATCGTTGCCTTCGGCTCCTGGGCCGCCTAGAATGTCAATAGGAATATGACTCATCAAGTCGAAGCCGTTGCATGGATGACCGTCAGCAAATCCATTGACACATGGAAATTGGGTGCCAGTTGTAGTTGTATTATCATCATCATCTGAACAAGAGGCTACGATAAAAACCGCAAAAATGATGGCAAAAACAGGACTATAGAATGTCTTAGGGGCCATACTTTTCATACTTTTTTTTAGCAATTTACGGTAATTTTCGCACTTCGTTGCGAATAACACGTAATTAACACAAATAATGATGCTTATATTTAAAAAGGATAATATTTTTGCAGCATGATAGAGGATAAAAACCCAAAGCGTACCCCTTTAAGTGAGTTAGGGGAGTTTAAACTTATTGAGCATTTAACCAGCCACTTTAAACTTAGTCAAAAATCGACACTTAAAGGTATCGGTGATGATGCCGCGATTTTAAATTTTGGCGATAAGGCCGCAGTTGTATCAACCGATTTATTGGTCGAAGGCGTGCATTTTGATTTGAGCTATGTGCCCCTAAAACATTTAGGCTACAAGGCGGTTATGGTTAACCTTTCCGATATCTATGCTATGAATGCCAGGGCGACACAAATTACGGTATCCATAGCGGTTTCGAATCGGTTTCCCTTAGAAGCCCTTGAGGAGCTGTATGCTGGAATTAGTACAGCAGCAGAACTGTACAATGTGGATGTTGTTGGTGGGGATACGACATCATCCACTTCGGGTTTAATTATTTCTATCACAGCCATTGGTGAGGTTGAGAAGGATAAGCAGGTGTTAAGGTCGGGCGCAAAACCCAATGATTTGTTGGTCGTATCGGGCGATATAGGTGGTGCTTATATGGGCTTGCAAATTCTGGAACGTGAAAAGGAAGTCTTTAAGGTCAATCCAAATTCACAACCCGATTTATCCATGTATACGTACATTGTTGAGCGTCAGTTAAAACCAGAGGCGCGTAAGGATATTGTAGAATTGCTAGAGCAACTAGATGTTAAACCGACGAGTATGATAGATATTAGTGATGGTTTGTCTTCGGAAGTCCTTCATCTATGTAAGCAAAGCCAAGTTGGGGTTGATGTTTATGAAGACAAAATCCCATTAGACCCTCAGGTTATTGCGACTTGCGAAGAGTTTAATATCGATAGCACGACTATAGCGCTTAACGGTGGTGAGGATTATGAATTGTTGATGACCATTGCGCAAGAGGACTATCCTAAGATAAAAGGTAATCCAAATTTAACCGTTATAGGGTATATGACGGAAGAAGATAAAGGCATGCATTTGGTAACGCGGGCCGAAGAAAAAATTCCGATTATTGCTAAAGGCTGGAATGCCCTTAATAATCAACCATAAGAATTTTTTGACTCTTTTCGAGGCGTTTTAGGTGAACGCGGTTGAGTACAGAATTGATTTCTTTTCGTTTTGGCGTGAGAGGTGTAAATTGACCATTACCATCTATGGTCATTTCAGACGAACAACGCGTACATTTATACTCTTTTACATGATAGGTGACAACTTTGGAGACTTTGTAATCATGCCCAAATAATGAGCAGTAAATGTTTTTCATTGCGGTTGCTATTTTTCTTAATTAGGGTCAGTGTCACAGTTAGGCTTCCCAATATAAGAAAAAGAGTTATTCACAGGTTGTCAACAATCAACAAATCGATGAAGTGACTGATTTTTGCTTTAAACGCATGAGCCGGTTATTGTAGATGCGTTCTAGGGCAGAATTAATGTCCCTATATTTTGGAGTGAGCTCTGTAAGTTTACCATTACTATCGGTGGTCAGTTGTTTTTTGCAACGCTTACAAGTGTATTCTTTAACGTGGTTGGTAACATTTTTGGTCACTTCGTAATCATGACCGAATAATTCGCAGTATAATTTAGGCATAAGGTCAGGGGCTTGGTTAGGTTCAACATGATGTAAACATAGTAAAAAAAGTTATTAACAACGTTTAAGAGAATTATTTTTCGATAAAACGTTTTAATAAGTAAGATAATTCTGATTTATTCTCAATATGACTCATGTGCCCTTCGGACAATTCCTTATGAACAATAGGGGTGTTTTTAATCTGTTCCTGAATGCGTTTAGAATTAATGAGCGTGTCTTTTTGCCCAGTAATTATCAGTGTTTTTCCGGGGATGCTTTTAAAAACTTCGAGACGATTAGGGCGCAATGCCATGCCTTTTTGTGCGGCGATATAGCCTCGCACTGGAGTTTGTAGGGCCAATCGTAAGGCGGCTTCAAACTCCTGTTTATATGTTTCGCGACTTTCGGGCGCAAACAGATTGGCAAAAGAGGTTCGTACCAAATTGTCATAATGGGTTGTTGCCATTTCAGCTGCACGTGCTCTCATGAGTTTGCGCTGATCGTCATCCGCTTCGAAGGTGGAATTCATTAAACACAAACCCTTACACAATTGTGGCTGCTGTTCGGCCAAGGCCAAAGCGACATAACCTCCCATAGAATGACCAATGTATTTAGCGCTTTTAATGTTTAAATGTTTAAGCACTGCAAAAACCACTTCAGCCATAGTGTCCATGGTATGGATATATCCCATAGATTCGGTTTGTCCATGTCCCAATAAATCGATACAAATTACTTGATGTTGTTTTGATAATTGGGGACTGAAATCCTGCCACATGTCAACCGTCTCCAAAAAACCATGGAGTAAAACTATAGCAGGTCCCTCACCCGCAATCGTATAATGGATATGACTGTTTTTATAGGCTATAATCATAAGGGCAAAGATACAGGTCAAAAACAGTTTTACTCTAGAATCATGACTAACATTTAGTATATTTACTTTTTACCAAAGACTAACTTAACATCAATTCGAGTGTCGCGACTGTCCCGACAGCTATCGGGATCAGGGTGTATCGAGACTATTTGAACAAAAGTTCTCGACCTGTCTGTGATAAGGCAGGTACAATTTTTTGTCAGACTGAGCGCCAAGCCTTCCAAAGTTTTGAGGGGCGAACAGACAGTCGGAGTCAGGAAAATCACACGAATGGATGAATTAATTTAATTGTTTATGATTTTAAGGCGAATTTTAATTTTGGCGTTCTTTGCCATGAGTTTGACGTTTTCGGCACAAATTAAAGATGCCAAACTCGACAAACTGATCCAAGAAACACTCACCACCTTTGAGGTGCCAGGAATTTCTGTAGGTATTTATAAAGATGGACAAGAGGTTTATGCCAAAGGACACGGAGTCCGTTCATTGACTACAGAAGAAGCTATGAATTCCGAGACTTTGGTCGGTGTGGCTTCTAATAGTAAGGGCTTTACCTGTTTTGCTTTGGCCATGATGATCGATGCTGGAAAATTACAATGGGATGATCCTGTACGAAAGTATATCCCCGAATTTCAATTGCACGACTCCTGGGTCACTGAACACTTCACGGTACGTGATTTGGTTACCCATCGTAGCGGCATGGGCTTGGGCGCTGGGGATTTGATGTTCTTTCCAGAAGGGAATGACTTTATCGTCCAAGATGTGATTAATAATGTGAAGTACTTAGAACCCGAAACCTCATTTAGGAGTAAGTTCGCCTATAACAACAATATGTTTATCATTGCCGGAGAGGTGTTAAAACGGGTCAGTGGTTTGTCTTGGGAAGACTTTATTGAAACTAAGATTATGAAGCCCGTGGGTATGACCAGCAGCAAGGCGTCTTACAATCGTGTGGAAGACAAATCCAATATCATTGATGCCCATACCAGAGCCGACGGAAAGGTGATTCAAATTCCGCATGATTGGAGCGAAACCGCTAATGCTGCAGGAGGTATTGTTAGTAACGTTCACGATATGATGACCTGGGCCCAATTCTTAATGAATGATGCCGTGACTAAGGACGGTGTGCGTCTGTTGGATTCGAGCTTGTTTCATGAGTTATGGCAATTACAAACACCATTAACTGTATACCCAGGAGATTGGTACAATTCTAATTTTAGGGGTTATGGTTTGGGTTGGTTTGTAACCGATGTTAAAGGCGGCCACAAACAAGTCTATCATACCGGTGGCTTAATAGGTACAGTGACACAATTTACCATGATACCCGATTTGGATTTGGCCATTGTGGTGTTGACCAATCAAATGAATGGTTTAGCCTTCCATACCATTACCAATACCATTAAGGACAGTTATTTGGGTTATGAGGACAGGCAATGGTTAGAAAAATTTGGTGGGCGCAATACGAATTACCTAAAGTACAACGACGGTCTAAAGGCTGATGTTTATGCTAAGGTTGCTGAAGTAAAAGGTAGTCCGGAGCTTCCAAAACCAGAGCAAATTGTTGGGACCTATAACGATGATTGGTTTGGTGATATTAGCATTTCCCATAATGAGAACGGTTACAGCATCAAGTGTATACGCTCTCCACGCTTATTTGGGGAATTGTTACCCTATAATGCGACGACGTTTGTCACTAAGTGGAATGATAGAAGTTATGATGCCGATGTCTTTGTTCAGTTTACTTTTGATGAAAATGGAAATGCCGTTTCGGCCAGTATGAAATACATAGCACCAATTACCGATTTCAGTTTCGATTTTCACGATTTAGAACTTAAAAAGACCGACTAGGTGAACATTAAACGAAAGGAACTTTTAGTCACTAGTTTTGCCCTATTCTCTTTGTTTTTTGGAGCGGGAAATCTCTTATTACCTCCATTATTGGGATATCATGCAGGTCAAAACTGGCTATGGGTCACCATAGGTTTTATGATCACTGCCGTGCTTATTCCTATTATAGGCATCCTTGCACATGCCAAACTACAAGGCACGATGTATGATTTTGGCAAAAAGGTATCTCCGTGGTTTAGCTCCATATACTGTATTATCGTTTATGTGATTTCTGTGGCCATACCCTCGCCACGCACGGCATCTGCCACACACGAAATTGCAATTCACCCTGCCTTTGGTACTAATCCATTACTGACGAGTTTTATCTACTTTTCACTGGTTTTAGTGTTTGTGTTGAACCGTTCCAAAATCCTCAACCTTATCGGGAAGTTTTTAACACCGTTTATTGTCATTATGTTGCTGGCGGTTATCGGAATAGGCTTATCCTCGTCAGCATTTACTACCGGGGCTTCAACATTCGAAACGCCCATTGTTTCTGGAATATTAGAGGGCTACCAGACCTTTGACGCTATAGGGGCTGTTGTGGTTGGAGCTGTCATTATTATCTCCTTGAATTTTAAAAACATGAAGGTGAGTGCGTTTGAATCGAAGCGCAAACTTATTAGACAATCAGGCTTTATTGCTGGTGCCGGTTTATTTTTGATTTACGCAGGACTCATTGCCACAGGGGCTTATTACGGTTCAGAAATAGAAGTCAACACAGATTTAAGCACTGATATGCAACGTGCTAATTTGCTCCGCGGGATTAGTATTGCTGCTTTAGGGACTTTTGGAAATACGGTGTTGAGTATTCTTATTTCTTTGGCTTGTTTTACCACAGCGGTAGGTATTGTAGCAGGCACGGCCGATTATTTTAGAGGCTTGTTTAAGGCCTCCCAAACCGCTTATGTGATCACCGCTATCATAGCCTGTCTTGCAGGCATAGGCGTTGGGCAGATGAACTTTCACGATATTATTGTTATTGCTTATCCCGTATTGCTGTTTATTTACCCCATTACTATTGTACTGATACTTCTTAACGTATTATCTGAAAGCATCGCTACGCCATTGGTATTTCGAGTCGTGGTTATAGTCACCTTTATATGTAGTATCCCCGATGTGATTGGTTTTATTAGTCCATCGGAAAGTTTGAAAAACGTGACGGATTATATGCCTTTGGCTCAGCATAGTTTAGGTTGGGTCTTACCCGCATTATTGGCTTTTGTCATTACGGTTTTGGTACAGCCAAAGGGGAGAACTGCGTGAAATATATGGGAAAAAGGTGCGAAAGCGACTTTTTCTTAGCATGCGGAATAGCTATCGATTACAGAGAGTGTGGAGCGGTTGTTTGTTTTTGGGAATCAAAACTATACTTATTGTATGTTGAATCCTGCATACAATAAGTATAGTTTTGATTAATGATAAATCAATTTATACTTCAAGAATTTGGAAATCGTGTTAGGTATCTAAGAACTCAAGCAGGATTAAGCCAAGAGAAACTATCTTTTCTTACAGGTTTTCATAGAACATATATTGGAATGATTGAACGTGGTGAACGCAATATTTCATTGACTAATATATTGGTTTTTGCCAAGGCATTTGAATTAAATGTTGATGAGTTATTAGATTTTAGTGATAGCAGTTCAAAATTATCCTTTAAAGATTATCAATTTAAAAAGGATAATTAGATGAATAGAGCGTACTACAAAAATTCAATTTCAGAATTTTTAATAGAGGATTCTAACGTGATTTTAGGACAATTAAGTCTTAATCATAGTAATCGCTCTCTCGAAGATTTGCAAAAGAATTCATGGGTAAAGCAAATTGATGTTCTTAAAAAAGAATTACAGGGTCTAGAAGGTTCAATCTATTTTGAATTTGGAATTCCTAGAATGGGGAAAAGAGTTGATAATATAATTATTGTTGATGATTGTGTTTTCATAGTAGAGTTTAAAGTAGGAGATGATAAATACGCAAAACATGCAGAAAGACAAGTTATTGATTATACACTGGATTTAAGAAATTTTCACGAAGGAAGTCATTATTTGAAGTTGATACCAGTTCTGGTTTCGACTAATGCTGCCAATGAGTATATTGATGTAGATAGTATAATAGAATTAGATAATGTTGCAAAATGTAATAAGCATGGAATCAAACAAACAATTGAAAAGTTTCTACTGCCAGAACAGGTAAAAATTGATATTAATTTATGGGAAAACGCAATCTATAAACCGACTCCCACAATTGTTGAGGCATGTCAAGCATTGTACAAAGGACATAAAGTTGAAGAAATTTCTCGATCGGATGCCGGCGCAATAAATTTATCTAAAACCACAAGTTGTTTAAATACGATTATTGAAGATTCAAAAGCCAATCGAAAAAAAACTATTTGTTTTGTGACAGGCGTGCCTGGAGCAGGAAAAACTTTGGCAGGTTTAAAAATTGCTAATGAAAGAATGAAAACAGACGAAAATGAGCATGCTGTTTTTCTTTCAGGAAATGGACCATTGGTAGATGTATTAAGGGAGGCGTTGACTAGAGATTCAGTCAAGAATACCAGAGAAAATGGAAAGGTTACAACCAAGACCGAAACTAAAAGAAAGACAAATGCTTTCATTCAAAACATTCATCATTTTAGAGATGAATACTTAAAAAATAATATAGAACCAATTGAAAGAGTAGTAGTTTTTGATGAAGCTCAAAGAGCTTGGACAGAGCACCAAGTAAGTTCATTTATGAAGAGGAAAAAGGGGATTGAGAATTTTAAAATGTCTGAGCCTGAGTTTTTGATAGATGTCATGAATAGACATAAAGACTGGTGTGTAGTGGTGTGTTTAATTGGTGGTGGACAAGAGATAAACACTGGTGAGGCTGGATTGGAAGAATGGATAAATACATTTAAGTATAATTATCAAGATTGGGAAGTACATTATTCAGATTTAATTACAGATAGTATCAATTATATTAAGTCTATTGATAAAAAAGAGTGGCTATATTCCAATGCGAAACAAGAAAAAGATTTACACTTGGCTGTCTCACTTCGTTCTTTTAGGTCTGAAAAATTATCTGAATTTGTTCATGAATTTTTAGAACTAAATAAGGATAAGGCAAAGGAACTATATTGTCAAATATATCATGATTTCCCTATTTATATTACTAGAAATTTTGAATTAGCTAAAAGCTGGTTAAGGTCAAAGGCAAAAGGTACTGAACGAATAGGTATAATTGCTTCATCGGGCGCAAGAAGATTAAAACCTCTAGGCATAGACGTAAAAAATGAAATCTCTGCACCTGATTGGTTTTTGAATGATGATGTAGACATCAGGTCGTCAAATTTTCTTGAAAATATTGCGACAGAATTTGATATACAAGGTCTAGAGATCGATTACACCTGTGTTGCTTGGGGTGCGAATTTCCATATTATTAATAATAGTTGGAAATACCAAAGTTTTAAGGGGACTAAATGGTTGAATATCAATCAAGAAATTAGTAAAAGCTACCTCAAAAACACCTATAGAGTTTTAATGACTAGAGCTCGACAGGGAATGGTATTATTTTTGCCATTTGGTTCAGATTTGGACCATACAAGGCCTAATAGTTTTTACAATAAAACTTGGGATTATTTTAAAGAAATAGGCATCAAAGAATTATAGTACATCCTCAAACTGATTCATGAATTCATTCAAAACAGGTAAGTCTGCTTCAGCCCAGTCCAAATTCTTCAAGTCTTCTTTTTTAGACAAAACAAAATCAGAATGTTCTTTCAGTTTTAAATCTCCTGACACATAATTTGCAGCAAAAGGAATTAATTGAACTTTAAAATCTGGATATTCATGTCTAACAGGAGTGAACCTCTTATTTACTTGAATTTCAATATTCAATTCCTCTCTTATTTCTCTTTTTATACAGTCAACTTCAGATTCTCCATGTTCTATTTTTCCACCAGGGAACTCCCATTTCAATGGGAGCTTCATTGTTTCACTTCTTTGAACAGCTAGAATTTTATCCTTAAAACGGATAATAGCACATGTGACTGGTATAGTTTTCAAAATAACTTAAAAATTCATCAACTCCTCAATCTCCTCCGCTTCAATAGGAATATTTCGCATCAGGTTAAACGGGGCTCCACTATCTTGGATGACCACATCATCCTCCAGTCGAATGCCAAAACCTTCGTCGGGGATATAGATACCAGGTTCAACAGTAAAGACCATATTGGCTTGCATGGGTTCGTGGAGCAAACCATAATCATGGGTGTCTAAACCGATATGGTGGGAGGTGCCATGCATAAAGTACTTTTTATAGGCAGGCCAATCCGGGTTTTCGTTTTGTACATCCGCTTTATCCAATAAGCCTAAACCTAAGAGTTCAGAAGTCATAAGTTTGCCGACTTCCACATGATATTGCTCCCAAAGCGTTCCGGGAACTAGCATTTTGGTGGCTTCGTTCTTTACGCGATTGACCGCATTATACACGACTTTTTGCCGGTCCGTAAACTTTCCAGATACAGGAATGGTACGCGTCATATCGCTTGAGTAATTGGCATATTCAGCACCCACATCCATTAAGATGAGGTCCCCTGCTTTACATTGTTGGTTGTTTTCAATATAGTGTAAGACATTGGCATTATTGCCCGAGGCCACAATGGGCGTATAGGCAAAACCTTTAGAACGGTTATTTAAAAACTCGTGCATATATTCCGCTTCGATATTGTACTCCCAAACATCGGGCTTTACAAAATTGAGCACACGCCGAAAGCCCTTTTCGGTAATATCACAAGCTTTTTGCATAAGCGCTAACTCAATAGGATCTTTTACTGAACGTAGGCGTTGTAAGATGGGATTACTCTTAGCCACAGCATGGGCCGGATACTTACCTTTTAACCATTTGGTAAAGCGAGCTTCACGTGTTTCAGTTTCCACATTGGCGCGGTAGTGTTCATTGGTATTGATATACACGGTATCGCATTGGGTCATCAGCTCAAACATCACCTTTTCCAAGTCCTGTAACCAATAGACGGTCTTGATACCAGAAGTCTTAAATGCTGCTTCCTTGGTTAATTTTTCACCTTCCCAAATGGCAATGTGTTCGTTGGTCTCTTTAAGAAATAAAATCTCGCGATGTTTGTCTTTAGGACAGTCGGGAAACAAGACCAAAATACTCTCTTCCTGATCCACTCCACTTAAATAAAAGATATCCCGGTGCTGTGCAAAAGGCAAGGTGCTGTCGGCACTCACGGGGTAAATATCATTAGAATTAAATACCGCTAAACTATTGGGACTCATCTGAGCCATAAAGTTGTTGCGGTTCTTGATAAAAAGTTGGGAGTCTATTAGATCGTATTTCATGAGTATGTCGTATTACAAGTGACAAAAACGAAGTTTTTCTTTAAAAACATCGATAAATTGTTATATTTGTTCGTTGAAATGTAATTAACCAAAACCTTACTCTATGAAAAAAATTACTCTAAAACTGTTCCTACTGGTATGTTGCCTGCTCTCGGGACAGTATACCGTAATTGCCCATGATTTGACTTTTAAAGTGCCTTTGGCCACTCAGGTTCAAGCTTCATCTCAAATTATTGAAGGTAAAGTTATCTCAAAAAAATCATTTTGGGATGCTAATCGGGAAAATATTTACACCGTCAATGTTATTGAGGTTTATAAAGTATTTAAAGGCCAGCAATTGTCTATGATCGAAGTTGTAACTCCAGGTGGAACGGTGGGCTTAGAGGCTCAATTGGTAACCCCGAGTTTACAATTAAATACGCACGATGTTGGTATTTTTCTGCTCACCGCGAATACGACTGCTATTCCAACGCAACACGCAGCATTTAAAGCCTACAGTGATGCCCAAGGGTTTTACGAGTACAACCTATTTAACAATACCGTTGTAAATCCATATCGTGTAAGAGAAGGAATCACTGATTTTTATACGACTGTAACAGGGCTTACTAATACGGGTTATACTAATATGAAAGACTTTAGTGTTGATGTATCGGCTAATAGGGGAACCTTAAGTATCGCGTCTATAAGTCCAACTACGGCTACAGCAGGTACTTTCACAGAGCTGACCATTAATGGTTCAGGCTTCGGTACAACTGCGCAAAATATTGGCTTTGCCAATTCTGATGACGGCGGTGCGACCTTTACGACAGCCATAGCAACACAGATTCTTAGCTGGTCCGATACCCAAATTGTCGTACAGATTCCATCTAAAGCAGGTACAGGGCAAGTGGCTATTATTAATTCGGCGGGAAATTCGATTCTAGGGACTTCACCACAGACTTTAACTATTGAATATGCACAAATTAATATCGTTTCTGATGCAATTTCAGCTGGGACCAATATAGCCTATAATACCCAACATGTTAACGACGATAGTAATGGTGGTTACACTTGGCAGATGTTTACGGATTTTGATGCCAATACTTCGGCCAATGCTTCATTTATTAGGGCTTTGGATACCTGGCGTTGTACTACGGATGTGTATTGGACTGTTGGTGCGGTGACGGCCACTGACATTGTAGCTGACGATGGTGTTAATATTGTACGCTTTGATAATGGCGGCGAGTTGCCTAATGGTGTTCTTGGGCGTTGCACATCAAGATTTTCAGGATGTCTTACTAACGGAGGAACTGTGTTGGATTGGTATGTTGACGAACTGGATATTGCGTTTGATGATGGGACCAATTGGGAATACGGCCCTACAGCTCCAGCATTTACCGAATTTGATTTTGAAAGTGTCGCCGTACACGAATTGGGTCACGGACATCAATTGGACCATGTCATTGATAGCAATGTTGTCATGCACTTTGCATTATCGAATGGTGAATCGCAGCGTAATCTAAGTGCCGGAGATATTAGTGGTGCGGGTGATGTGCATACCAGAAGTACGTCGGCGGCGGCCTGCGGCGCCCCATTGATGCTAGATTTTGACTGTTCCGTATTATCCGTGTCTTCGGAAGAGCTAAGTGCGGCTATTAGTATTTATCCTAATCCATCCAATGGTAGGGTCTATATTAATAATTCAGGATTTATAACTTTAGATAGTGCTCGTATATACGATGTTAATGGCAGACTTATTCTAAGAAAGGAATTAGCTGATACACCGCTCAATCAAATTGACTTGACCACTATAAGTAAAGGGGTGTACTTTTTGATGGTAAGCAGCGATGACGCCTCAATCACTGAAAAGATTGTTATCGAGTAAGACTGTAACTCGTAACGTAAAATATTAAAAAAGGTAGCTTTAAGCTACCTTTTTTTGTTGATGCAAGAAAGGGTTTTGTCTATAAAACTATCATTACGGTTAGGGCTTATGAGTTTACATACGATTGGGAACCGTCTGTAAGTCTGCAGGCAGCATTAACTGATAGTCGTAGGCATAAACGAGCTGTCTTAGCTTGTGATACGAGCCATCCTTAGGGAGTACAATAGCTCCATTTTCTATAGCGGTTCTGATGGCTTTTAAATTCACTATAGTCCATTGGTCTTGTTTGGCCAGTGGCATGAATATTTTGTAGCGCTTATAGCTCCGCTTATATTTTTCAAAGTAATTGATGATGCTGCCATCTTCGGCAATTTCATAGGGTCGCCATGAGCCAATAGTGGTGGCTTCCGTACCATTTTCTTCTGCTAAAGACTGCACCAGTTCTCCAATGTCATAGGCGCCATTCGACAAAATTTTACGGGCATGCAAGCTTCCTATTTTAGTGTAGACCTTAGGTTGTTTTTCGGTCTTTAGTGCGTCGTTGTAATTTCTCATAAAGTTGTCGCGCATATAGCTGATGCGGTCGACGTGAGAATCGTTTCTCCAATTGATGTAAATCTCCCAACTGATTTTTAAATCCTTAATAATGGCTTGTGCCTTTTTGTTAGAGGCATCAAAAGCCTTAAAATAATTTTCTACAGCAGGCTCTTTAATTATGAGACTATAGGCGCCATCGTTTTCCTCTTTAAACTCTGCCATAAAGTGTTTGAACATAATGGCTTTGGCTTGGTTTTGTAATTGAACAATAGTTTGGTGGCTGGGGTCGTTTTTGGCTGTCTTTGTCAGTTCGTCCATTAAGTAAAAGGCCGAAAAATAGAACTCTTGATCAAGTCCCCAAAGCTGCATACCATTACGGCGTGCCGCCTGTAAAAATCTAGCATCGCCTAGGTTGTCAAAAAATGGAATAGGTACTGCAGCTTCCTCTCCTTGTACTACGGTATAAGCCGAATTGAATGCCTTTAACTGGGCTATCGTTTTTTCTGCAGGGGTTGCAAGTGCCGTTAATTTTTCTGCTGAGTGCGGTCCGACTTCAATAGCGAAATACTTGAATCCAGAATCCGCAAGAATTGGCATTAAAGCTTCGTTGATAATAGAGGTCTGTTCTGATCCATGTATTTCTCCATAAACCACAAATTGGGAATTGCGAATAACATCCTTTAGGACTTGGGCACCCTTTCCACGCAATTCACCTTCATTAATGGTAAAGTAGTTCGTAAACGTTTTTAGAAGTTCGGTATCCAATGGTTTAGCTTCTTTTTGAGCGCTCAATACAAGACTAATGAGCAATGCAACTATGGTAACTGTGTTTTTCATGATATGCTGTTTTAAATTATATGACTACAAGGATACTATCCTTAGCAGCCCATACCATAGCTATTTACACGAGTCGTATTGAAAACACCATCAATAAGGGTTATTTTTATAGCAATGCGTTTGTCCTGAAAACACATAGGTTGATACGACAAAACACAAAGCTGGTGTAATCCTAATGTCATTTACGCAGAATCCTGCTAAATTCGCGTTATGCGATTATCTAAAGAATTAAAGTACAATATCGTTTTTGCCATACTCCTTATGGTCGTCAGTGTCACTTGGGAATATTCTAACGATGTCATTTTTAATCAGCCTACCGATATTTGGTTTAATCCAGGGTCCATACTACTTTTTACAACGATGCATATCGCTTATTTTTCGGTATATACCATTAATTATTTGGTGTTTGCTCCGCGATTTTTAAAACCTAATAGAATTGTAGAATATGGCTTGTCCTTCATTGTTATGGTCTTCTGTTTTGCCGGTATCCGTTTTCTTTTAGAGGAAGTTTTGTTGCTAGCCCTGTTCGACTTTCACAATTACAATCTCGATCGGCCTAATATCGTCGCTATTTATTTGACCGATAGTGCTGTGTACAGCATCAGACCATGTTTATTTAGTAGTCTTATGTTTTTGTTCTTTAGATTCAATGAAAACAAGTCTAAAATACATCAGATTCAATTAGAGCATCAAGATGCTCAAATGGCGATGTTACGATCCCAAATAAGTCCACATTTTTTGTTCAATACTCTAAATGGATTTTATTCAGATCTCTACGAAGACAAGCCCGAAACGGCCGATGATATTCTAAAGCTCTCCAACTTGCTGAGGTATGTGACTTATGACGCCAAGGAAAACTATATGCCCTTGCATAAGGAAATAGCATTTATTAAAGACTATCTTTATTTTTACAAGAAGCGCTATGAAGATGAGTTTTATGTTGATTTTGAAATAAAAGGAGAGGTTGAAGTGCAAAAGGTACCAGCTTTGATGTTAATTCATTTTGTCGAAAATTTATGCAAACATGGGATTATTAACGATGCTGCACAACCCGCAAACATTGAAGTCAACATTAATCAGCACAGCCTGGAAATTAAAACCGAAAATGCCGTAGACCCTTCAGAGAATTATATGGATAAAGGTATTGGGACAAAAAACATAAAGAGGAGATTAGAGCTCTTATTTGGGGAACGATTTACACTCCATTCCGTAAAAGAAAAAGGGGTTTACAAAGCCTATTTAAAACTGCCATTATAATGCAAAAATTAAGCTGTATTATTGTCGATGATGAACCAGCGGCCATTAGATTGTTGGAGCGCTATATTGCAGATGTTCCTTTTTTAAATTTTCTAACCTCCTTTACCAAGCCGCTTGAAGCCTTGGCCTATTTAGAATCAAATAGTGTGGACTTGGTTTTGCTAGATGTTCAAATGCCGCAACTCACAGGGGTGCAGCTATCCAAAATTATCAACCCGAAAACAAAAATTATTTTTACAACCGCTTACTCTGAATTCGCCCTGCATAGTTACGAAGTTGCGGCAGTAGATTATTTGCTTAAACCCATCGCTTTTGAACGTTTTTATAAGGCCGTGTCTAAGGTTTTGCCTTCAGAACGGGAGGTATTGGTTTCGAATGGGGATACCGAAGCCTATATTTTTATAAAGACCGATGGAAAACATAATTTTAACAAGGTGTTTTTAGAAGACATTCTTTTTGTTGAGGGCTTAAAGAACTACGTTTCCGTCCAGTTAAAAGAAGAACAGATTATTACATATAGCACCCTAAAGCATCTATCCGAACGCTTGCCAAATAATCAATTCATTCAAATTCATAAGTCATATATCCTTGCTTTAGCACATATTACAAGAATAGAAAATGATGCCGTTTGGATCGAAGAGCGACAGCTACCCATCGGCAATAGGTATCGAAAGTCCTTTTTTGAAATGATCAATAGGCGGCAGCTATAGCTTGAAGGGACTTTATTAAGGATGACAGGTGTTAAAATGTGGCTTGGCTTCTATTTACCCATGGACTTTTTTGATGCTTCTCGCAATATTCATTAATTTCATGCCACTAAAAATCGAACTCTAATGCCGTATTCAAAATTTCTTTCGTTTGTAGTAGGTCTCACTACAACACTAGTCTTTTCACAACAACCAGCGACCTCTGCCGAAATCGTAAAACAGGCTTTAGCACAAAAGAACGCTATGACGCAATCGTCATTAGTAAAAAATGTGCCTTTTAAAAATATAGGACCGACCATTATGAGTGGTCGAGTGGTTGATTTGGAGGTCAACCCAGATATGCCATCTGAGTTTTATGTGGGCTATGCGTCGGGAGGAGTTTGGCATACAACGAATAATGGCACTTCATTTACGCCAATTTTGGATAATTCAGACACGCAGAATGTCGGTGATATTGCGGTACATTGGCCGAGCAGAACCATCTATGTAGGGACTGGTGAGAATAATTCTTCACGTTCGTCTTATGCAGGAATTGGCTTGTTAAAATCGACAGATAATGGTCAAACATGGACTAATATAGGCCTTATGGATGCACACCATTTTGCTCCGATTTTAATTCATCCAGATAATCCTGACGTGATTACTGTCGGTGTCACAGGACATTTATATTCTCCAAATACAGAACGTGGGGTTTATAAAACTACTGATGGCGGAACCACCTGGAAACAGACATTATTTGTGGATAATATGAGCGGCATTATTGACTTACAACATAGTCCCAATAATTACAATGTGATGTATGCTACTTCTTGGACTAAAGATAGAAAAGCATGGAACTTTACGGGGAACGGTACCAATTCTGGGATTTATAAAAGTACCGATGCTGGAGACACTTGGGCCAAAGTATCTACTGAAAACAGTGGTTTCCCGACGGGTGAAGGTGTAGGACGTATTGGAATAGCCGTATACAATGATAATGTAGTTTATGCCGTACACGATAGTCAGTTTAGACGGCCCGATGACGCTTCGACAAGCTCAGCAACCAAAAGAGGTTTAACAAAGGATGATTTTAAAACCATGTCTAATGAGGATTTCCTTGCATTGGATGATAAAAAGCTAAATACCTTTTTAAAGACCAATGGGTTTCAGGAAAAATACCGAGCCGAAAATGTAAAGCAGATGGTGCGCTCGGGCAATGTGAAGCCAGTGGATTTAGCTAAGTATTTGGAAGATGCCAATACCTTATTGTTCGACACTCCTGTCGTCGGTGCTGAGGTTTATAAAAGTACAAATGGTGGAAAAACTTGGAAGAAAACCCATGATGATTACCTAGATGGGATTTATTTTAGCTATGGTTATTACTTTGGGCATATCCATGTTTCTCCAGTCAATGAAGACCATATTTATATTTATGGAGTGCCAATAGTAAAATCCAAAGATGGTGGGCAATCCTGGACCTCTATTAGTGCAGAAAATGTTCATGCCGATCATCATGCACTTTGGATTAATCCTAAAAATCCAAATCATTTAATAGATGGCAACGATGGTGGTGTTAACATCACCTATGACGATGGCGATAACTGGATAAAGAATAACTCCCCTTCCGTGGGTCAGTTCTATGCCATAAATGCAGATAATGAAAAACCCTATAATGTTTATGGAGGTTTACAGGACAATGGTGTTTGGAAAGGAGCACATAACGCTCGCGAAGACAAGGGTTGGCATCAACAAGGGCAATATCCTTGGAAAGCCATCATGGGTGGTGATGGGATGCAAGTTGAGATCGACAATCGAAATTCGAATATCGTCTATACAGGTTTTCAGTTTGGAAATTACTATCGATTGAATTTAGAAACTCAAGACCGCAAGTATATTCAACCCAAACATACCCTTGGTGAAAATCCATACCGTTTTAATTGGCAGACCCCAATTTTGTTGTCACCACACAATCAAGATATCTTGTATTTAGGGGGCAATAAGTTAATGCGATCCATGAATCAAGGCAACGACTGGGAAGCCATTAGTGAGGATTTAACCAACGGAGGAAAAAAAGGCAATGTTGCCTACGGTACCTTGACAACGATCAGTGAGAGCCCGTTTCAATTTGGTTTAATCTATGCTGGAAGTGATGACGGCTTATTACACGTTACTAAAAATGCTGGGGGCAGTTGGACCAAGATTTCAAATACATTTCCTAAGGATTTATGGGTGAGCCGTGTTGTGGCTTCCAAGCACAAAAAAGAACGCGTTTATGTCACCTTAAATGGATACCGCTGGGATGATTTTAAAGTCTATGCCTACATGAGCGATGATTATGGGCAAACTTGGAAGGCTATTGGCACTAATATTCCGGCCTCTCCAGTGAATGTCATAAGAGAGGATTCTGAGAATGACAATATCTTGTATTTAGGGACCGATAATGGAGCTTATGTCTCCTTTGATAGAGGTGCTTCTTGGGAGGTGTTTTCTAATGGTTTGCCAAATGTTGCTGTTCATGATATCGTTATTCAGCCCGAAGCTAAAGATTTGTTGCTTGGTACGCACGGTCGAAGTATTTATAAGGCCCATATAGCGCCACTTCAGAAGATGAATGCGGACCTGGAGTCAAAGGCCATTACCATTTTTGATGTGAGTCCCATTCGCCATTCGAGTCGCTGGGGAAGTTCTTGGAGCAAATGGTTAGAGGCTTATGAGCCAGAAAAAACCATTCAATTTTATAGTAATACCTCAGGTGAAAAAACTATAAACATTCTCTCTGAAAAAGGAGCTGCATTACATCGTATGAAGGTCAAAGCCGATAAGGGCTTTAATTATATCGACTATAATTTAGAGCTTACGGAAAAAGGGCGAAAGGCTTTGATGAAAGAAAACACAAGTATAGATATTAATAAAGCCAGCAATGAAAAATATTACTTGCCAAAAGGCGTTTATACAGTTGAGATTGATGGCTCAAAGACTAAGTTGGAAGTCAAATAATGAATATTATGAGTTAAAAAGACGCTTATGAGCGCAGCTCATAGGCGTGTAAAAAAAGTGTATTTTTAAAACCCAAATCGTATTCAAATATGAAAAAATGTATCCTACTTTTGTTAGTATTTACCGCAGTGTTGTCTTGCAGTGATGATAATGACGACAATCCAAATGCAGACCCTCAACTTATCATTAGACTCAACTTTGACCCTAATCAGCAGCGATTAGATAACTTAGGACAACCAGCTGTAATACCTAATGGTAACGCTGCACAAACACCAGTTATTCAAAGCATGAGTGCCAATTATATTGAGCTCGCACCAACGGCAACAGCACTATTGGGGCAGGGAGAAATCATCTATGAAGGTGCGGAAACGAATGCTGGTGGAGACATGGCTATAGATTTTCAGCAGTCCATTTTTGCAGGTGATGACGAGGTGTTTTTAAGTATCCCCTTGGGTCAAGTGGCCTCTGGAACTTACGAATGGGTAAGAGTATCATTAGCTTATCAGGAAGGTGATATTCAGCTTTTAGTGGATAATGTTGGTGAAGTCACAGGACGCTTGGCAAGTTTTGTGGGCTATAATAATTATATCACATCCTTTGATTTAAATGGAAGTAGTATAGAGGTGAATGATGATAAGCTACAAGGGTTTTGGGCCTTTGAGGCTTTAGGATTCACTTCTCAAGGTCAGGCACCAGAAGGGGCAACGACGGTTCCTAATCCATTATTCGACACATCACCTGTACCTCAAGGCTCTTGCGTTGTGACCGGAGAGTTTTCAAATCCATTTACGATTACAGGAGATGAAACAGAGGATATTACGGTGACCTTATCGTTCTCAATTAACAATAGTTTTGAATGGACCGAGGTTAATAGCGATGGAAAGTATGAGCCTTCTGCCGGTGAGCAGGTGGTTGATATGGGATTGAGAGGATTGATTCCGAGTGTTTCTAATTAAATACTATTTTTATTGCCTAATTATGGTTAAAAGTGAAAAATGACATTAGGGGATGAACAGTATGTTTCCGTAAAGCCAAAAGATAAAGTCCTACGAAAGTATATCGCTTATTATTATTTTAATTCATCATTTGAAAAAGGATATACTAAAAAATTTATTTTTTATCCACATTACAAGAATGCACTTACGGTTTACAAAAATGGAAAAATTGAGCTCGTACAAAATTGTTCCTATGCAAAACCTTGTTTAAGTCAAAAATATGAGATCGGATATACAGGTATTCTTTCAGAAGGCCAAATAGTTATGATTGATGCTCCTTTTAATAAATTGGGAGTTGTTTTTCAGCCCTTGGGGATTAATAATTTTTTTTCTGAGCCCTTATCAGAAATTGTTCTTGAAACCCCAATATTAAACTTCAATTATTTTGGGGATGAATTTATCAATCTTTTGGATATGGTTTTTGACACAGATCATATAGAACAAAAAGTTGATTACTTGGATTATTTTTTTTGTTCAGAATTACAGCCCTTAAATGAGCAAAGGATTATTAAGGCAGTATCTCTTTTATTAGAAAAAGATATGCCTATTCAAAATGTGTCAGGGGAATTAGGAATTAACAGAAAAACGTTACAGCGGTTATTCAGAAGACATTTAAATTGTACACCAAAGGCATTTGCAACTATAGTTAAGTTTAGAAGGGCCTTAAATCTTTATCAAAGTAAAGAACAAAAACCTCAATTGACCCAATTTACCTACGAGAATGAATATTACGATCAGTCAGATTTTATAAAACATTTTAAGAAAGTAACGGGTTTTAATCCTAAAAAGTTTTTTGCAGATATTTCGCATCTCGGTTCAGAGGATACCTTTTGGACGCTATTGGAAAATTAGGCTGTCCCATTTCTACAATTTTTTGAGTTGAGTTCTATATAAGTTTGTTTCATCATCAGAAAACAATCATTATGAGACAAATTATTTTAAGTACTTTGATATGTTTATTAGCTTTTTCTTGCAAGCAGGATAAGGAAATTTCAAAAAAAGAATACCTTAATAACAACAATTATGATTTAAACCTTGAGGAATTTGAGTTTCCGCAGCAAGGATTCAAAATTATAGGATTTGGAGCGTATCACGGCAGTGCTAAAACAGAAGATATAGAATTAAAACTTATCCAATCTTTAACAAAACAAAATGCCATAAAGTACTATCTGCCTGAAACAGATTTTAGCATTGCGCATTACTTTGATTATTACCTTAATACTGGCGATACGTTGCTTCTAAAGGACTTGGTAACTACGTACGGCTCAAGGGTTCCTCAAGACAGAAGTATTGAAACGTACAACAAATGGAAACAACTAAGAACCATAAATGAGGCGCTTCCAAGAGATAAGAAGTTGAAAGTTTTAGGCATTGATTTATTGGTTAGTTATAAGTACACGTCTAAACACATTCTAGAATTAATAGATAGTAAAACTAGTTTATCACAAGCACATGAAAATTTAAAACATATGGTTTCTATGGACACTACAGATTACTCCATTGGTTATGAGAGTTACTCCAAGCGTGTTTTTAGGGAATTTGTTGCTGATTTTGAGCAGAATAAGAAGCTTTTTTATGACGCAATCGCCAAAAAAGAAGATTTTAACCACATTATAGCCAATATTAAAGTGACTTTCAGGGATTTTAGAAAGGATAGAGAGCCTACAATATATTCTAATTATATAGCATTAAAAAAGCGCTTTAGTTTTGAATTAAATCCGCAATTTATGAGAATGGGCTTTTCACACCTCATGAAATCAAGAGAAGGCAAAAAGGGGTATTCTTATTTCTTCAACAGACTTATCGAAAATAATATTTACGATAAGAATACTATTGTTTCTGTAATTGGGTATCTCACTAAAAGTCATGTTGTTTGGGATGAAATATATGACGATAACGGTAAGTATACGGGTTATACCACCGAAGGTGGTTACGGTATTGGAGATTATGAAAAAGAATATTTCCGCGGTATAGTAAACCTGAAAGACACCAAGTTATCGGATAAAACCCTATACCGTTTAAATGGAAAAGACTCTCCTTATTTTCAAAAGGAGCCCGATTTAATTGAGGTTATAATGACAGATGAACCATCTAACGGTGAAGCAGTAAGAGGCATGTCTACACTAGATTTTATAGACTATGCAATTTTAATCTCTGACTCCAAGGCCAGTCGACCTATTTATGAAATGGAATAGCTTCCTTTTGTTATGTAAATCTTCTATAGATTAAAACCATTCTAAATAAATAATTATGACAGACGTCAGTTGCTAATACGTGGATTGTACTGTATTTTTGTAGGACTAACAAAAAGATTAGATCTACAATGAGCGGAATTTTAAATTCTTCGATTGGAAGAAAGTTTGCCATGGCGCTTTCGGCACTCTTCCTCATGATTTTTCTCGTAATGCATGTTTCCATAAATTTTACCTCGGTCTTTAGCGAGGAACTGTTTAATGATTTGTCTCATTTTATGGGAACAAATCCATTGGTTCAAGGGCTTATGCAACCCATTTTGATTTTTGGGGTTGTTTTTCATTTTGTGATGGGCTTTATCCTTGAAGCCAAGAACAGAGCGTCTAGGAGCGTCAAATATGCAAGTAACTCAGCTAAAGATAATTCGACTTGGATGTCGCGAAACATGTTGTTTAGTGGACTCGTAATTTTAGCGTTTTTATTAGTTCACTTTTATGATTTTTGGGTGCATGAGATGACCGTAAAATATGTCAATGGGGATATGAGCGGCCTCATAGATCCCAACAATGCAGAATCGGGATTCCGTTACTATGAAGAACTACGCGAAAAATTTGTCAGTCCTGTTAGAGTAGGTATTTATGTGGTGGCCTTTGTCTTATTAGCTTTACATTTATTGCATGGCTTTAATTCGTCTTTCCAGTCTATTGGTGCCAATAATAAATACATTAAAGGACTCAAAGGATTTAGTAAAGTTTACGCTATAGGTATACCTGCTTTATTCATTTTCATTGCAGTATATCATCACTTTACCCATTAAAAAATACACTATGTCAATATTAGATTCTAAAATACCAGAAGGTCCTTTAGCGGACAAGTGGACCAAACATAAGAATGATATCAATCTTGTTAATCCTGCGAATAAGCGTTTAATTGACGTTATTATTGTCGGTACAGGTTTAGCCGGTGGTTCTGCTGCAGCGACCTTAGCAGAATTAGGTTATAATGTCAAAGCGTTTTGTTTTCAAGATTCACCAAGACGTGCACACTCTATTGCGGCGCAAGGGGGTATCAATGCAGCTAAAAATTATCAAGGAGACGGGGATTCCACCTATAGATTGTTTTACGACACTGTAAAAGGAGGGGATTATCGCTCGCGCGAAGCCAATGTGTATCGCTTGGCTGAGGTGTCTACCAATATTATAGACCAGTGTGTGGCACAAGGCGTACCGTTTGCAAGAGAATATGGGGGCTTATTAGATAACCGTTCGTTTGGGGGTGTATTGGTATCACGGACCTTTTATGCTAAAGGTCAAACCGGACAGCAATTATTGCTAGGGGCTTATGCGGCTATGAACCGTCAGATCGGACGCGGTAAAATAAAGATGTACGCACGCCATGAAATGTTGGATGTGGTGCTAGTCGATGGAAAAGCAAGGGGTATTATAGCACGTAATCTTATTACTGGTGAAATTCAACGTCATTCGGCACATGCTGTGGTTTTGGCTACAGGAGGTTACGGTAATGCATTTTATTTATCCACATACGCCATGGGCTCTAATGTGACTGCGGCGTGGAAAGCCCATAAACGTGGCGCATTTTTTGCGAATCCATGTTATACGCAAATTCATCCGACCTGTATTCCAGTATCAGGAGATCATCAATCTAAATTGACCTTGATGTCCGAATCTTTAAGAAACGATGGACGCATCTGGGTACCAAAGCACAAAAAAGATGTTGAAGCCATTAGAAATGGCAGTTTAAAACCCACTGAAATCGCAGAAGAAGATCGCGATTACTACTTGGAGCGTCGTTATCCTGCTTTCGGAAACTTAGTGCCTCGCGATGTAGCCTCAAGGGCGGCAAAAGAACGTTGTGATGCCGGTTATGGAGTTAACCAAACTGGTGAAGCGGTGTATTTGGATTTTGCATCTGCCATAGAACGTTATGGAAAAGAACAGGCCTACGTAAAAGGTCTGGATGTTGACGATAAAAAGGTAGTGGCCGATTTGGGTAAAAAGGTTGTCGAGAACAAGTACGGTAATTTATTCCAGATGTACGAGAAGATTGTCGATCAAAATCCATACGAAACACCAATGATGATTTATCCTGCGGTACACTATACAATGGGTGGTCTATGGGTAGATTACAACCTTATGACTACGGTTCCTGGGTTGTATGCTGCTGGGGAAGCTAATTTTTCTGATCACGGTGCAAACAGGCTTGGAGCATCTGCCTTAATGCAAGGCTTAGCCGATGGTTATTTTGTGTTGCCTTATACCATAGGTGATTATTTGGCGCATGATATTAGAACAGGTCCAATACCTACAGACACTAAAGAATTTGATGAGGCTGAGAAGAATGTTAGAGCTACCATTGATAAGCTCATTAATAATAAGGGCACCAAGTCGGTTGATCATTTTCATAAACGTTTAGGGAAGATTATGTGGAATAAATGTGGAATGGCACGGAACGAAAAAGAATTAAAAGAGGCAATTACTGAGATTGCTGAGTTAAGAGAAGAGTTCCATAGAGATGTCTTTGTTCCGGGCACAGAAAATGAATACAATGAAGAATTGGCTAAAGCAGGTCGCGTTGCGGATTTCTTAGAGCTTGGTGAATTATTTGCCAAGGATGCTTTAGAGCGTAATGAATCTGCCGGAGGCCATTTCAGGGAAGAATATCAAACCGAAGGTGGAGAAGCCTTACGTGTAAAAGACTATCAGTACGTATCCGCTTGGGAATATAAAGGCCAACCTAGTGAGGCTGTACACCACAAGGAGTCCTTAGAATACAAAAATATTGAAGTGAAAGAGAGAAGTTACAAATAAAAAGCTATGATGAATTTAACATTAAAAATATGGCGTCAAAAGGATGCCAACGATAAAGGAAAAATAGTGGACTATCCCGTCAGTGACATTTCTCCAGATATGTCATTTCTGGAGATGCTAGATGTTCTTAATCAGGAGTTGATTGAGAAAGGGGAATCTCCCGTGGCTTTTGATCATGATTGTAGAGAAGGCATTTGTGGAACATGCTCTTTATATATCAATGGTAGAGCACATGGTCCTCAAACGCGTATAACGGCTTGTCAGTTACATATGCGTAGCTTCAAGGATGGGGATACAATTTATATAGAACCATGGCGAGCTAAAGCCTTTCCAGTAATAAAAGATTTAATTGTAGACCGAACGTCCTTTGATCGTATCCAACAAGCCGGTGGATTTATTTCGGTGAACACCTCCGGAAATACCCAAGATGCCAATGCTATTCCTATTGAAAAGGAAAATGCAGATAAGGCTTTTGATGCCGCCACTTGTATTGGTTGTGGGGCTTGTGTGGCAAGCTGTAAAAACTCTTCGGCTATGTTATTTGTTTCTGCAAAGGTGTCTCAGTTCGCTTTATTACCACAAGGACAGGTTGAAGCAACAGACCGTGTTTTAAACATGGTGAAGCAAATGGACGATGAAGGTTTTGGTAATTGTACCAATACAGGGGCTTGTGAGGTTGAGTGTCCAAAAGGCATATCTTTAGAAAATATCGCACGAATGAATCGCGAATATTTAGCAGCCAGCTTTAAAGGTTAAAATTTAAGTCATAAGTTTATTATAAATCCTAGGCAGTGCTTAGGATTTTTCATTTATTTGAATACAATATCCCAGTATGAAAAAGAAATGTATTGCTTTATTGTCCACAATTCTGATTTCTGTTTCGTCATGTGTACAAAATCAAGATGTTAAAAGTAAAACAGCACTTTTTAATGAAGCTCAACTATTAGAGCATGTAAAAACCTTAAGCTTTGATATGTATCAAGGTAGAGCAACAGGAAGTGCTGGAGGACGGCTTGCACAAAACTATATAATTAAGAATTTTGAGGACTTGGGGGTTCAGCCTTTCCGAAACTATAAACACGATTTTGATGTTAAGCGCAATGAAAGTACCATCACGGGGACAAATATTTTAGGTTTGGTAAATGGCACGACATATAAAGATAAATACATAGTTATTAGTGCACATTACGACCATTTAGGGATTGGAAAGAATGGACAAATTTATAATGGAGCCGATGATAATGCCTCAGGTGTGGCAGCTTTATTTACCTTCGCTCAATATTTAAAAGACAACCCTCCTAAACATTCCATTATTTTAGCTGCTTTTGATGCTGAAGAAATAGGATTGCAAGGGTCAAAACATTTTGTTAGGACTATTAAAGAAGAAAATGTGCTCCTTAACATCAACATGGATATGATTAGCCGCAGCCCGAAGAATGAGTTGTATGTTGTTGGTGGAAGATATCACAAACCTCTGGAAGAGATTATTGAACGTTTTGAAAATCCTACGTCGACCAAATTATTAGTAGGGCATGATGGTACTGATGGTAAAGTTGATTGGACATTGTCGTCCGATCATTCACCTTTTCATGAACATGGAATTCCGTTTTTATATTTTGGTAATGAAGATCACTCAGATTATCACACACCTTCTGATGATTTTGAAAATATTACGCCACAATTCTATATAAATGCCGTAGAAATTATTTTATCTATCTTACTAGAAATTGACGAAAAAGGTGTTTGAGTTATATGCAAAATCCTATAACATTCTATAATGAACAATTAGCCAAGCACCAAGCTGAGGCTAGGAACACCTATAAACAAATGGGTCTGCTTAGTGTTCTGCGACTTTCTGTTTTTGTACTAACAGCTTTCGGCATTTATTTGAGCTTTGGGTATTGGAAAGTAGCGTTATTTATTAGTGCCTTAGGACTGGCACTATTTCTTTTTTTACTATCGCGGTACACGGATTTAAAGGCCAAACGTGCGCTTCATAAAAGATTAGCCGCTATTAACCAAGCCGAGCTTAACATCGCTTCGGGTGATTTTCATAATAGAGCTGATGGTGCTCGGTTTCAAGACCCAAGACACTACTATAGTTTAGATATCGATTTGTTTGGTAGAGGTTCTTTTTTTCAATTTATAAATCGTACTACTATTAAAGAAGGTACTGATACTTTAGCAGATCAACTCCTTGCTAATAATATTGTAGATATAGCGTTAAGACAAGAGGCTATACAAGAGCTTTCGAAAATGCCAAAGTGGAGGCAGCACTACTCTGGCATAGCTCAAGGCGTCGCCATTGAATATCCAGCCAAGTCAATAATTCAGTGGTTGAAAGACTATACGCCAAGTTTAAATACAACACTCTATAGATTGACCACGGTTTTTAGTGTTGCTTCGGTTGTAATTTTAGTTTTGGGAATCATTGAGATTATCCCAATTAAATACGCAGGTTATTGGCTGCTATTGGGCTTAGCCATAACTGGGCGTTATTTAAAATCCATCAGTACGCTTGCACAAAACACTGAGAAGGCTAAAGATACTTTTAGACAGTATGCTTTACTATTGGGGCAGATAGAGCAACAAGAGTTCGAGTCAAAGTTGTTGTTAGAAAAGCAACAAAAAATTCAATCAGAAGACCTCAAGGCATCTCAGATATTTTCAAGATTTTCAAAGGCCTTAGACGCACTCGACAACAGGAATAATTTTATTTCCGCCATATTTGGGAATGGCTACTTACTGTGGGATATAAGGCAGGCCTACCATATAGAACAATGGATTGCTAGGTACGCTGATAAGGTTGAGGATTGGTTTGAAGTGGTTACATTTTTTGATGCTTATAATAGTTTTGGAAATTATGCCTTTAATCACCAAGCGTTTACCTATCCCGAAATTACCAATCAGAACACGACCATTAAAGCTAAGGATTTAGGACATCCTTTGTTACATACTGAAAAACGCGTCAATAGTGACGTAGGGTTAGAACAAGAAGAATTCTTTATTGTAACTGGAGCCAATATGGCTGGTAAAAGTACGTTTTTAAGAACTGTTGGCCTGCATGTGGTTATGGCTAATGTTGGGCTACCAGTTTGTGCCAAACATAGCCAATACAGACCTATTAAACTCATAACGAGTATGCGGACAACCGATTCCTTAACGGATGATAGCTCCTATTTCTTTAGTGAATTGACAAGGCTAAAGTTTGTGGTCGATACCATTGAGAAGGATAGGAACTATTTTGTCATTTTAGACGAGATATTAAAAGGAACTAATAGTACGGACAAAGCCATCGGTTCTAGAAAATTTGTTGAGAAACTGGTAAAATTAAATGCCACAGGCATCATTGCCACGCACGATTTAAGTCTTACCAAAATTGAAGCGGAATTAGATGCCGTCAAAAACTACTTTTTTGATGCCCAAATTATCAACGATGAGCTCTTTTTCGATTATAAGCTCAAACAAGGGGTTTGCCAAAACATGAATGCGAGCTTCTTACTGAAGAAGATGGACATTGTTTAATTATTCTCAACTATATTAATACTAATCGGTGATGGGTTTTTATATCGAAGACCAGCAGGAGCACCGATTATTTTTAGCTTTATATCAAAAATGATGACTTCATCATTTGTCCTTAAGTTTTTGAGTTTAGGCTTTGTCGAATCATTGATTTTATTTCCTTTAACGTCATATGTTGTTCCATGCAAATAGATTTTAAACCCATTTACTTTAAATTCCCAATCCAGTAAAAAATCATTGACTTTCACCCCGACCTCGGCATTGGCCAATTCTTCTTTGGACATTTGAATTTCACACTTAGCTCCACAACCCAAACGATTAATCGTTCCATTTAGATTTCCAATATCTTTAATTCTCAAAGTTTTCAATTCAATTAAAGAGTCCCCATTTTTAAGTTTAGATTTTATTTTAATATCTACTGTATGACCAGAACCGGGACTTAAAGCGTAATTGCCATAATTGTCTTTCTTCTTTAATCCAAACGCCGACGCTTCAAAGGATAAGGCATTAGGTTTCGAAATATAAATAGGATTAGAAATGCCTCTATAAACCACATTCATATTTTTAAGTTCTAAAGCGGTTTTATTGTGCAGCGTGTCTAATGCTTCAAACGCTTTAAGACGCTCTTTTAAGATGTTGTTTTCTTTGAGCAATTCAGTTTTACTATATGAAGTCTTACAGCTTTGAATAATAAATAGAATAAATAAAGTTGAGAATAAGTGCTTCATTAAGATAGGTTAACTTTCAGTCAGATAACGGAAATCTAAAAGAATTAGTGTTGGTGAAAAAAGAAGCAAACATACGCTCTACATTCCTATGAACAACACTAGGTATCTTCAATCAAAGCTACTACTTTCATTTCAACAACCCTCAAAGGGATATTTGAGCAAATTAAAGGTAAATGTATTGTCCCCTTGAGGGGACTTTAGGGGTGTTTTTAAACTAAAAAAACCCTCTCTAAATAGAAAGGGTTTTAAAATCTTTAAGAAGTAAATTTCTTAAGCCTCGAACGGTGCTATAGAAACATAAGACTTATTGTCTTTCTTCTTAGTAAATTGTACGATACCATCAACTTTAGCATGTAAAGTGTGGTCTTTGCCTTGGTATACATTTTCACCTGGGTGATGTGTATTACCTCTTTGTCTTACGATGATATTCCCTGCAACTGCAGCTTGTCCACCAAAAATCTTAACACCTAAGCGTTTCGATTCTGATTCTCTACCGTTTTTAGAACTACCAACTCCTTTTTTATGAGCCATTGTCTTTAGGTTTTATATTGTTAATATTTAGCTTAAAGCAGCGATCAAATCAGCTTTCTTCATAGAAGAAATACCTTCGATTCCTTTCGCTTTTGCCATCTCTTTTAATTGAGCTACGGTCAATTTACTCAAGTCTTGAGTTCCCTCTTCAACTTTAGCAGCTGGCTTAGCGTCTGCCTTTGGCGCTTCTTTTTTAGTTGTTGTGTCAGCCTTAGCTTTAGCAGCGGCTGATTCTTTCTTAGGAGCAGCCTTTTTGGCTCCTGATGCTGTGATTCCCTCAATAACGATTTCAGTCAAGGCCTGTCTGTGTCCATTTTTAACACGGTAACCTTTACGTCTTTTCTTTTTGAAAACGATCACCTTATCACCTTTAAGGTGCTTTAAGACTTTTGCACTGACTTGTGCTCCGTCTATAGCTGGGGCGCCTAAAGTAATATCGTTACCATTTCCTATTAAAAGAACATTGTCGAAAGCGACTTTCTTTCCTTCTTCGGTAGACAAACGGTTAACAAAAACTTTTTGGTCTTTCTCAACTTTAAATTGATGCCCTGCTATCTCTACAATTGCGTACATAGCGTAACGTTTTTATTAATTTGTTTATTAATCAAAATATGCTTTTCTCAGAAAGCGGATGCAAATATACTTCTAAATTCCTAATCTACAAACGTTTTTAGGCTTTTCAGCTTGTTTTTAGGATACTTGTAAAACAAACATGATGTCTTGTGTAGTTATTTATCGGAGTTTTCACATTTTATTATGTTAAAAAGGCTTATCATTCCTTATTTTTGCAAGGCTTTATGTAACAATACACCTATTGCATAGTCAAACACGAGAACAATTTTAAAATTTAAATACTATTAATAATGAAAAAAAGCGTATTTGCTCTATTTATCTTACTGTTAGTTGGATTTTATTCTAACGCGCAGCAAGTAGAGTTTACAGAGTTCGATTTAGATAATGGTCTGCATGTAATTTTACATCAAGACAATTCTGCACCAGTTGTTATAACGTCCGTAATGTACGATGTTGGTGGAAAAGATCTTGGCGGAAAAGCTGAGACGGGTTATAGAACTGGTTTTGCCCACTTTTTTGAGCATCTGTTATTTGAAGGTTCAGAAAACATTGAACGTGGTGAGTTTATGAAAATTATTCCTGCGAATGGAGGCACATTTAATGCTAACACCTCTATGGACAGAACATACTACTACGATATTTTTCCATCAAATAAGTTAGAATTAGGATTGTGGCTAGAATCGGAACGCATGTTGCACCCAGTCATTGATCAAATCGGAGTTGATACTCAAAAGGAGGTTGTAAAAGAAGAAAAACGTCAAAGAACGGATGCACCTTATGGGAAAATATTAGAAGTGATCAATGAAAATCTATTTGAAGCACATCCCTACAAAAATTCAGTTCTTGGGTTTATGGAGGATATCAATGCTTCAACACTTGAAGAATTTTATGCCTATTTTGATAAATATTATACGCCTAATAATGCGGTTTTAGTTGTTGCTGGAGATATTGACACCAACGAGACTAAAAAATTGGTAAAGACCTACTTTAGTGAGGTAAAGCAAAGACCAAAACCAGTTAGAAACTTCCCTAAGGAAACACCTATTACGGCATCTAAGCAAGTAGAGGCCTTTGATGCTAATATCCAATTACCAGCCATTATTGCGGCATATAGACTTCCACCACAATCATCAAGAGATGCCTATGTTTTGGATATGATATCGAGTTATTTAAGTGGTGGAAAAAGCTCTGTGCTTTACAAAAAAATGGTAGATGAACAAAAGCAAGCTCTTGCTGTGCAAGCTGTAAACTTAGGGCAAGTAGATCACAATATTTTCGCGCTTTTTGCTATACCTCTTGGCGATGTGGCTTTAGAAACGCTTCTTTCTGAAATGGATGAAGAAATAAAAATAATGCAATCAGAACTCATTTCTGAACGTAATTATCAAAAATTATTAAATCAATTTGAAAATCGATTTGTAAACTCAAACACTAGTGTTGAAGGTATTGCAGGCTCCTTGGCGACCTACTATTTACTTTATGGCGATGTTAATCTTATTAATACACAATTAGATTTATACCGATCTATAACAAGAGAAGAAATAAGAGATGTTGCTAAAAAGTACCTAAGTCCTAATCAGCGCATAGAAATTAAATATTTACCTAAAAAAGACGACCAATAATGAAAACACGATATAATATGAATTTAAAGGCTGTTACGTTTGTCCTATTGACTTTAGTCTCATTAGGTTTAAATGCGCAACTTGATAGATCTAAAATGCCAAAACCTGGCCCAGAGCCAGAGATAAAACTTGAAGTTCCATCGGAGTTTAAACTCGATAATGGAATGGAAGTTCTTGTCGTTGAGAACCACAAGTTACCTAGAGTATCTTATTCACTTAGAATAGATAATAACCCTATTGCCACGAAAGATAAGGCAGGTATTGAAAGTATTCTTGGTGCTATGTTAGGAAATGGGACTACCACAATTTCTAAAGATGAGTTTAATGAAGAAATAGATTTCTTAGGGGCGAATTTAAGCTTTGGTTTCTCCGGTGGCTTTGCAGGCTCGCTATCAAAATATTCAGATCGTATTTTGGAATTAATGGCTGATGCTGCTATAAATTCCTTATTGACAGAAGAAGAGTTTGAAAAGGAAAAGGCTAAACTTCTCGAAAGTATAAAGCAAGAAGAAAAAGATGTTGACGCGATAAGCAGAAGAGTTAGAAATGTATTAGCTTATGGAAAAAATCATGCGTATGGCGAATATGTTACTGAAGAAACTATAAATAATGTGACGTTTTCGGATGTACTCGCGTTTTATCAAAAGTATTTTAACCCCAATAATGCCTATTTAGTGGTTATTGGCGATGTAGACGTCAGCAATGTACAAAGACAGGTTAAAACACACTTTGGTAAATGGGAAAATTCAGTAGATGTTTCTATTCCATTGCAACCGGCAGCACCAAATGCACAGTATACGCAGATTAATTTTGTAGATAACCCAAACTCAACACAATCTAGCATCTTCGTTACTAATAACGTTGATTTAAAAATGAAGGATGAGGATTATCATGCAGCCTTAATCACTAACAACATTCTAGGTGGTGGCGGAGAAGGTTACTTGTTTAAAAACCTTCGTGAAGACAAAGGGTATACCTATGGAGCTTACTCAAGCTTAGGGGCAAGCCGCTACGGATTGGGACGCTTCAATGCCTCTGCTAAAGTAAGAAATGAGGTAACGGATAGTGCTGTTGTTGAATTTTTAAAAGAAATAAAGCGTATTAAAACAGAACCGGTAGATGCCCAATTACTGAAGGATTCAAAGGCTAAATATGTGGGTAATTTTATCATGGGGTTAGAGCGTCCACAAACCGTTGCCAATTATGCACTTAACATTAAACTCAACGATTTACCGCAAGATTTCTACACGACATATTTACAGAAAATCAATGATGTTAGTGTAGAAGATGTTCAGCGTGTTGCAAACAAATATCTTGGTGTTAATCAAAGAATTGTTATTGTAGGAAAAGGAAGCGAGGTTTTAGATAACCTAGAGAAAACGGACATCCCTATTCTGTATTATGATAAATATGCCAATAAGACTGAAAAACCAGTGTTTTCTAAACCTTTACCGGAAGGTTTAACTGCCGAAACTGTTGTAAAGAATTATGTAAAAGCGATTGGTGGTGAAGAAAAACTTAGAGCTATAAATACAACTTTGACGAGTTCAGAAATGACCATTCCTGGTGCACCGTTTAAACCAAATGCGGTTATAAAGCAAATGTCACCGAATAAGTTTTCTATGGAAGTTGTTGCAGAAGGTATGGGTACTTTAATGAAGCAAAACTTTGATGGCGAGAATGGTTATATGGAGCAGCAAGGACGGAAAATTCCAATGGACGAAAAAGATGTGTCTTCTAGAAAATCTACAAAAGGGTTATTTGACGAGTTGTATATGGAACCGTCAACTTTAGAATTGGAAAGTAAGACGGCCATTGATGGTACTGATGTTTATAAAATTAAAGTTACTAAGGACGATAAATCATCATATAGATACTATGATGCTGAGACAGGTTATTTATTAAGAACGGAAGAGACCAACGAGACTCAAGGTCAATCTGTAACTACTATAACCGATTATTCTAATTACAAAGACGTTAATGGTGTAATGATGCCTTATACGATGAAAGTCACTGCAGGACCACAGGCCTTTGTTTTTGAAACCAAAGAAGTAAAAATAAACGAAGGTGTAACAGCCGAAGATTTCAATTAAAATCTCGATCTATATAATCATAAAACCGAAGCTATTGCTTCGGTTTTTTTATGTGCGTTTTTTATGTGATAGATAGACTCCTATGAGTATGAGCATAGCGGCCAAAGCTTGTAGGATGCTAAAGGATTCGCCGTCTAAAATTCCCCAAATTAAAGCTATGATGGGCATGATATAAGTTACGGAAGAGGCAAACACGGGGGTGGAAATTTGAATCAATTTATTGAAAACAACTTTTGCCAAAGCCGTACCAAATACCGAAAGAATAGTAACATAGAGCAAGGCCTCTGGTAAATTTGGATGATGAAGACGTTCGGTCGAAAAAAAGTCTGTAAATCCTAAGATCAATAGTGCAGGAAGAACGATAAAAACATAATTACCAGCAGCGATGGCCAGAGGCTTTACATCTTGCAAATAGCGTTTTATGATGTTTACATTAGCCGCATACATTAGCGTTGAGGCAATAACAAAGCCGGCGTATAGATAGTTTTGATTTGGATTTAGTGCAGAGCCTTTTAGAATCAATAATACCGTACCTATAAATCCAATAATAACGCCAATTACTTGACGTTTAGTCGATGCAATTTTAAATACGGCAAACCCTAGTAAAATAGTATTTAAAGGCACTAACGAGTTAAGTATGGAAGCGACAGCACTATCAATTTCTGTTTCTGCAATAGCAAAGAAAAAAGCAGGGATAAATGAGCCTAAAAGCCCAGAAATGAATAGCCATTTCCATTTGGATTTTGGAATCTTTTTTAAATGATAGAATCCGGTCGAAATAAGAATAACACCTGTTATAATAGTTCTAATTGCCCCAAGTTGATAGGGATTTAGGCCTAAAAGCGATTTCTTTATAAGAATGAAGGAGCTTCCCCAAATAACGGAAAGAATGAGAAGGTAAATCCACTTTATATTAGGGTTTTTCATACAAAAATGTTGTCAAGGAATCACAAAAATCGTTAATTCCTTCGCAAGAAATAGCAATATTTATTAGATTTAGCCAAAATTTAATAGTTTGTATCTATGAAGACATTTAAGAATATATGTATTGTTGCAATTACGGTTTTAGCTTTTGTAGCTTGTAAAGATAATGCCCAGCCAGAAGTTAAAACGGTAGATGTAGAAGTTGCTCAAAAAGATGTAGCCAAAACTTTAGATCCTAATGCCACTTATGCCAAAGTCGAGTTCGGAATTGAAGGGATGACTTGTGCTATGGGGTGTGCCAAAACCATTGAAAAGAAAATGGCTAAGATGGATGGTGTTAAATCTGCCAAAGTAGATTTTGACAAGCGTATGGCAATGGTCGAATACGATGAGGCTAAAGTAACACATAAATCTTTAGAAGAAACAGTTGCCAAGGCAGGTGAGGTTTACAAGGTTAAGGACATGAAAGTTGTGGATAGTTTTGAAAGTGAAAACTAATCGATATAAGGCCCATTAAAAAGGCAATTAGGCCAAAAAAATAACCAGTTATTGGTTTCTTGAAGCACTATCTTAAGAGATAGTGCTTTTTTATTGCACTTGTAATAATGCAAAAGCAATGATAAGACAACCTAATGGTAGAAACCATAATAGGTAAATGGAGGCGACGTTCCGTTTTAATCGCGCATTGAGAACATGTCGTTTTTTACCATTGTAGCGCATCCAGTTTTTAAAGACAATACATATAGCGATGATACTAAATAGGGTCCAAAATTTTGAAGGCGACATCGTTATAAATTTCATCTGTTGGGCGAAAGCCATAAAAAAAGTAGCTAAGGCCAGTACAATAGAAAGCTCTAAAAAGTTAATATAGAATAGTGCTATTTTAAGACTGCGCTTACCATATCTCTTTTTGTAAAAGTTAAAAACGGATATGTAATAGTTATCTAACATTAGCCCAAAAATAAAAAAGCCACAGCATTAAAATGCTGCGGCTTTAAAGTTTTTAATTGATGTCTTAGTTACCAGTAACTACGACATTATCGACATGATATCTTGTTGTTGCGCTTGGGTCAGAACCTTCATAAAAGAATCCGACAACCATATCACCATCAACACAAGAAATATTGATTGGGCCAACCGTTTCAAAATCTCCAAATGTGCTGGCAGGTCCCACAGGAATTGTAGCATCCAAAATACTCCAAGTTGCTGTAGTTGGATCACCAGCATAATCTGTAGAAACCCAAACCGATAAATTAGTACCATTGTCAAAGTTAGCCTGTACATCAAAAGACAATTCTTCGCCTGTAGTACCGTCCATATTGATAGCAGGTGTCACTAACCAAACATCAGCTTCTGAATTGCCAGAGCTAAATGCAGAGATACGTGAGTAGAAGTTTCCGCTAAAACTACTGATAAACCAATCGGTGTCGGTACCACTAATGTTTATGTTATCCCAACCTTCTGAAGCGTATGTGCCGAAGCCTTCAAAGTCTTCTTCAAAAATGGCTGAACCACCACCAGAAGGTCCTGTACACTCTAAAAAGTCTGGATCGCAACGTTCCGCATTAGTCAATTGAACCCCTTCTAGGGTATTGACAACAATATTAAAAGAGTCACCTTCAAAATTACGGGTTAAGATACCATTGATAGTACCTCTTCCTGATGCTAATGTCGCTGGGCCAAAATCTGCGAATGTACTTGTACTAAATACCACAGAAGCCGATTCGGTACAACTTTCTAGGGTACGTTCTCCATCAAACTGATCTGAAGCTTCTGAGGCATAACTCAATTGTCCTGCTTGGTTTCTGTTGAACTGTACGTCCTGTAATTGTACAAATAAATTGGTTTTATCTTCTGTAAATTCTGAAAACTCTAGAGCTAATGGGACAATCTCTTGTTTTTCTGAAGATCTTTGAATCACATCAAATTCATCAGCAGGAGAAATCTTATCCACTTCGTTGCCATTGGCCTGACCTAGAGTTAATACGCCATTGGAGATACCCACGGTTAAACCATTTAATTTGATATAGAGTTTTCTTCCAACATCGTATCTAACAAATAATGGATTTAAATCAATTTGTAATTTGATTCCAGTCGTTGGGTTTTCAAAATTGTCTTGTAAAAGAATTTCTTCGAAAAAATTACCTCCTTCATCAGAAGAAATAACGTAAGCTTCTAATATTAAGTCACTTTCATTAAACTCGTAGGTAAAAGTCACATTTTCATTTGAGTAATCTAGAGGTTGAGGATCAAAAATTCCATCATTATCATCTTGTTCTTGAGAAAGTGCACCGGCTACTGCAGAAAGAGTGGTAAAAATAGTCCCTTCTTCAAACGTAGGTTCAGTAATTTCGCTACTCGGAGTGTCAAAATCATCGTCTTCTACACAGGCAGTAAAACTTATTAAAGCTAAGGTTAATAAGGTTAATAAAACGTTGTTTCGGTTTAAAATTTTCATTTTTATAATATTAAATTTCTTCTTTTTATTTAAAATCTTACATACACATTGAGGTAGTATGTGGTACCATTACCAAAAAAGTAGCGGTTTCCAAAAACTGGACCACCAGTATTATTTTGTTCTTCTATTTGACTAAGATAGTCAAGACGTCTGGATTGCTCAAAGCCTCCAGTTCTATATTCGCGGTTAAACACGTTATTAATTGTTGCAAAAAAGCCAACAAAATAATCATTAATCTTCCATGACTTTCCTCCGATTAAATTAACCAGCATATAGTCCTCAAAACGTTCTTGTTGCAATATCTCTCTAGCGACATCTTCATCGTAATCGGCTACGCCGTAGCCTGATATATTAATAATGCCATCGGTATCGTTTGCTATTATACTGTTAGGACCTTCAGAAAGGTTATAAGCATCCGGATCTTGTGGGAAGAATCCAGAACGTTTTAAGGCACTTGGATCCACATAGGCATGGGAGAAGAAGTTAGTCGTTACCCCAAAGTTCCAAAAATCAGGATCTCTATATTCAAACCCTATCTGAAAAGCACGTTCAGGACCACTAGAGACACGAAGATCTTTTAGGTTTGTCTTTCCATCTCCATATGATAAATTAGTGTATAAATCCGAAGAATAGTAGACATCTGGATTATTGGTAAAGCTAAACTGACCTATAGCGGCAACACCTTTAAGTTTTATGGTTGGTGTAACCTGCGCTTCAATACCTAGTTCACCACCAAAGTTACGTCGGTCAATATTAGTCATAATTTCTTGCATTAAAGAAGCACCGGCCTCAGAGAAGAAAAAGTTAACTTCTGTACCATCAGTAAAGTTGGTGTAATAACCCGTTAATCTTGCTTTTACAATTGGTGATCTAAAGATATAACTTGCGTCAACAGATTGAACAGTTTCACTGTCTAAATCATTAATAATTAAATTGTTTTGACGCGCATTGCCAAAAGTAGTTCGTATGCCTGGTGCCTTGGTAAAGTAACTGGCATTGACATCGATTAAATGTTTACCTGTAACTTTATAGGTCAGTCCACCTTTGATACCAAAATTCGTAAAATCTACCTTTTCACTTTTTCCAAAAGATCCAATGATATTCGGGACGTTATTTGGGTAAAATCCGTTTTCGAAAAAACCTTCGCGTTGATATGATGTATTTGAGATACTTGCCGCGAGATAAAAGTCGACACTATTGTATTTAAATTGTGCCTGGACAAAGGATGATAAAACATCGGAATTAATATCATAATGATAACGGTACTTGTCACCTTCTCCTGCGATGCGGTTTGGAGTTCTTATATTACTCTGTGCTGCATTTATAGTTCCGGTTTGCTGTGCATCTTCAAAAAATGCATTAACATCCAAGAATCCCGAGCCTCCTAACAAATCTTCAATTCGCGCAAAGTTTTCACTATTTAAATGTCTGTAATTAATATTGGCATTTAAGCGAATATTATCTGCTAATTCCGCATCTAAAATAGAATTAAATGTCCATTGTTGGTCTTTGACAACATCGGCCTGAAGGGCGTATACGGTATAACCGTTAAGCTGGTTAGCTGTATAAAATAGATTCCAATCTAATTGCCCATCATTTACAAAGTCTTGTTGCACAGCAAAAGCCTGCTGATAGTCATAAGTCGTAGGATTTTCCCCTTGCAAGTAAAAGCTCGGTAGACTTTGCCAATATTCTGGAGTAGGATTACGGGCACCACCGTTAATCGTTTGTTGCCCATTATTTTCAATAATTCTGGTACCATTATTGTCAATACGCGTATTGGCAATTTCACCGAATTGGTAAGCAATATTTGTGTTTAACTTCACTTTTGGTGATATGTCCCAATAGTGATTTAACATTAAAATGGGCTCTTCAATTTCTCTAATTCTCGAGTTGCGTTGCTCACCATCAAACATCCCCCAAAATGGGTTATAACGTCTGCCTTTCAGGTCAAAAACCTCTTGAGTTATTGCCGTAGAACGACCACGACGGTTTTGAGCATAAATACCTGTAAAGTTTAAGCTGTGTTTTTCATTAATTTGTTTTTCTACAGCTATAAAAAATGAGTTAGCATCATATAATGTACCGTCAAAATAGCCTTCCTCTCCAAAACGACGCGATCCCAAAACAGAATAGGACCATCCGCCTTCTAAAAGACCAGAGCTATAGCTTGCCATAACTCTACCTTGATAGCTACGGTTCGCAGAGGCATAAGAGATACGGCCACCACGTCTATATTTTGAGGCACGCATCATAATGTTATTAGTACCTGCTAGATCACCAAAGTTGTAATCGTTTGCAGAGGTTCCCATAGTAAATTCTTGGTTACGCTGCACATCGTTAAGGCCTCCCCAGTTGCCCCATTGAGGTCTTCCGTTAAATTGCTTGTTCATCTCAACACCATTAATAAGAACCTTACCGTTGGCATTGTCCAGACCTCTTGGTCTAAAGAAGGTAGCACTAAAATCAAAAGCCGCAGCACTGAGGAAAACATCTCTTGAGGCTTGTAACAGACCAGAAATATTATCCGTTAAACCATCATCTTCACTATTTAAATTGTCGTCAGAAATTGAAATAATGAATAAATCTTTTTTGTCACTCGTATCAAAATCGAGTGTCATACCGCTAATATCGACGGTCTGACCCTCGTTAACAATGATGGGGTAACGCTTTGTAACATAACCTACCTTTTCGATTTTCAGAACTTGTTCGCCTAATGGCACATTCTGAGTAAAACTAAACTCACCTTTGGCATCGGTTTTCAAGGTTTGCCCAGTTTCTTCAATGGTAATCGTTACATCAGGAATAGGTTCTCCTGTAGTTCCGTCCAAAACACTTCCTTTAACAATGGTTTGTTGTGCAAAACCCATTAAAGAAAAGGTAATTCCGAACAAAAAGAGTAAAAAACTTTTTTTCATACCTAATTTTAAATTGATTGTTACAGTAGATTAAATAATGGTTATTTAAGGCCTGCAAATGTACTATATTTATAATTATTACATACTTTTGGCAAGCAATTTGTTTAGGATATAACAATTAGATAATATAACTAAAATGAAATCATTAAAATCTCTTCTTCTCTTGCTATCAATGGTTAGTGCCTTAAATGTTTGGGCACAAGAAGAAAAGCGCTTTAAGATTCACACTGTAGCGTTCTACAATTTAGAAAATCTCTTTGATACAATCAATGATCCGCTAAAATATGACGAGGCGAGTCCAATCATGGAGATGAAGGCTAATCGTTCTGAAGTGTATAAGAAGAAGATAAAGAATATGGCAAGAGTTATTGCCAATATTGGCGCTGACAAAGCCAATAACTCACCCGCTGTCATTGGTGTTTGCGAAATTGAAAACAGGGATGTGCTCGAAGACCTAATCAATGATCCATTATTATTGGGTAAGGATTATGGCATTATTCATTATGACGGTCCAGATAAGCGAAGTATTGATGTCGCCTTGTTATACCAAAAGGCACTGTTTAAACCTATGGATTCGAGCTCGCATGAGTTGCTTATTTATGATGATGTTACGCGAAAACGCGTATATACGAGAGATCAATTATTGGTGAGTGGAAAATTAGAGGGAGATTTAATTCATATTTTGGTCAACCATTGGCCCTCGCGAAGTGGTGGCGAAGCCAGAAGTCGTTCAAAAAGGGTTGGGGCTGCCAAATTGAATAAGCGTCTTATCGATTCCTTACAGTCTATAGACCCTTATGCTAAAATCTTTACCATGGGTGATTTAAATGATGACCCCACTAATGAAAGCGTAAAGAAGGTCTTAAAAGCAAAAAAAGATAAAAAGAAAGTCCCATTTAAAGGCATCTATAACCCTTATGAAAAAATGTTCACTGAGAAAGGTTGGGGGACTACAGCCTATAGAGATGCGTTGAGTTTGTTCGATCAGATTATGATGACAAAGCCATTATTAGATGACGATTATTCGTCGTTTAGATTCTGGAAAGCCGGTATTTATAATCCATCCTACATGTTCAATAAACGCGGAAGATGGAAGGGCTACCCATTTAGAAGTTTTGCCGATGGGGGTTTTACAGGTGGGTTTAGTGACCACTTTCCTGTGTATGTCTATCTTATAAAAGAAGTTAAGTAAGACGAATAGAGAAATAACAAAAAAGGCGCAAATTTAAATTTGCGCCTTTTTTGTCTTTTAAAACCAGAGGTTCCAAGGAATTTTAGCTAAAACCAAAATTAAGGCGAGCGTATAAAAAATAGCAAGCATTTTAAATTTTGGCTTCGATACTAATTTCTTTTTATGCTTAGAGTAACCCATAGTTACTAAGGTCACAGCAATAATCATAGTTAACGGATGTTCTACAATGAGGTTTCTCAATTCCGAATTTTTCATGACTTCACCCATGCCACCTACTTCTTTAATAGTGCTGAAATAATCTTTTAAGAAGAAAAGTATGATGCCTATCAATAATTGAATGTGCATGGTAATCAGAGCAAATAACGAAATTCTAAAATCTTTCGCATCAAACTCCTTATTACCAAAAAACTTTATTAAGGCATTTAAAGTTGCCAGTACTAAGACTAACAATACAACATAAGCCCAACCGGAATGTATAAATTGAATTGTACTCATTAAATTAATGTTTAGAGTACAAAAATAGGAATTTGTAGAGGAAAGGAATTACTCCGAAATCGTAATTTTATGTTTTAATTCATTACCTAGTTCATCCACAACGGTAATCAAATGTTCGCCTTCTTTCGGCAAAACGGCCATATCATGAATATCTTTTGTACGGCCTACATATTGATTGTCAATATACCAGTAGAGTTCTAACTCTGGTTTTGAGTGTGCCACTTTAAGTACTAAATCATTGGTATGCCCGTCAAAATCCTTAGGTAAAAAAATAGTGTTTTGTTGATTGGGATAAATAAATTCCATACTTACGGCAAAGGATTCAGAACAATCGTTTCGATATGGAGGAAGTGCTTTATAGAATGGATTTTTGTTTTTAAAGTAATAAGCTTGCAAAGGGGGCAATACAAACCAAGGTTGATTATTGATATTTGAAACGTTCTCACAAGACGAGTTGACTTGAAACTGTCCAGAAACATCTAAATGAACCATTTTGTGAAAAGGGCATGGCTCCGTTTTTTGTCCACTAATTTGAATATGGCGCAATGCCGTTTCATCGCAAACAGAAGAAGCTCTGTAACCACTTTGCTTGCAAATAGTAACCTCCAGCATTTCATCGTAAGGTTTTGCAAACCAATCACTTTTAGGCAAAACATCAAAGACGTCGAACAAAATAGGAGCTGCAGTGTGTACGCCAACCAATCCTGGTCGTCCTTCACCATCAGCGTTACCTACCCAAACGCCAACTACATAATCCCTAGTGGCACCGATTGCCCAAGCATCTCTAAAGCCAAAACTTGTTCCCGTTTTCCAAGCAATATCTTGAGAAGAATCATAAAATTCCCAACTTTCATCGTGCTCAGGTCGGTTAACTTGTTTCATGCTTTCGAATGTGAGATATATAGAAGCCGCATCAAAAACAGATTTTTCATGTGTAAGCTTTCCAAAGTCGATTGTTTTTTTGGAGTCATAAATGGGTTGCACATACTCATTAGTAAAGTATTGACTAGAATTATCGCTAAAATGATTCAGTGTCGATGCCATGGCTGCATAACTTTTGCATAGATCCCAAAGGTTACTTTCTGCACCTCCAAGCACTAAAGACAAGCCATAGTGATTAGCATTGTATTTTAAATCCTTTAACTTTAATTGTTGTAAATAATGATAAAAACGGTCCAATCCAAAGTCTTGAAGCATACGTACTGCGGGCACGTTTAAAGAGCGCGATAATGCTTCGTTAGCATGTACGGCGCCATCATAGGAATTATCAAAATTCTCAGGTTGATAGTTTCCAAATTGTGTTGGGATATCCGCAACCAAGGTATTCGGTAATAAATCTCCAGAATCGAGCATCGCAGCATAAAGAAAAGGCTTTAATATGCTACCTGTACTTCTAGGTTTATCTATAATATCTACACTTTTTTGATGCGCTTTATCAGTTGGGGCGTTACCTATGTAGGTCAAAACTTTTCGTGTATTGACGTCTAAAACCAATACAGAAATGTTATAAATCTCATTTTGCTTCAAAAGCATGTAATGCTGTTTTACAATACCATTAGCTTGTTCTTGCAGATTTGCGTTTAATGTCGTTTTAATGTATTGGCCTTTATGGTTTTTAGAGACTTTTTGCAATAAGTGCGGTGCAATTTGAGGTAATGGATATGGTTTTTGTGGCAAATCCTCGGCAATGGAAAGTTCATAGGTCAATTCGTCGATAGTCTCATTTTCAAGTAGCTTTTTCAATAGGCGATTTCGTTTATCCAATAAACGCTTTTGATTTTTTCCAGGATAAATCAAACTGGGGGCGTTAGGCAATACAGCTAGCGTAGCACTTTCTGCCCAAGATAAGTTGGAAGCACTACGGTTAAAATACCTCCAAGAAGCAGCATCGACACCAACAACATTGCCGCCAAAAGGCGCATGACTTGCATAGAGTTTCAAAATGTCCTCTTTGGAGCATCTAAACTCTAATCGCGTTGCTAAAATGATTTCTTTAAATTTTTCCAGATACGTTCTCGATTGTCCTTTTCGAGAAAGGCGAATCACTTGCTGAGTGATAGTACTTCCCCCTCGTTTTACAGTGCCAGAACTCAAGTTGTCCTTAAATGCTTTAAAGATAGAGATGGGATTAAATCCAGGATGCTTGTAAAAGTATTCATCCTCAAAGAGTAGAATACAGGTTTTAAATTTATCTGGAACACTATCAGTTTCAGGAAACCTCCACTGCCCATCATCCGCTATTAATGCTCCTAATAATTCATTGGAATCACTGGTTATAATTGTAGCCGTTGGATCCTTAAATAAGTGGGCTGGTAAACAAAAATAATAGGCAATAAGTAGTGCGAAAGCCACGATAGACTTTACCTTATGTCGTTTTACAAACCGTATTAACCTATACATTTACTATACAAATGCTATATAAAAGCTGATTTAAGGACCTTCTCGTCGAAAAGAGCGGACATTACACAAATTTATCTATATATTTAAACGTGCAAAACCCTAGATTAGATCTTAAACTCCTTATATTTTTGTGTATTTCTCTGCTCTTTGGAGAGGTACATGCGCAACTCAATGCGACAACAATAGGTAATGCAGTGGATTTAGGCGGTAATTGTTATCGAATTACGCCTGATTTGCTCAATCAATCCGGTGGGGTATGGTATGACAATCCTATTGACTTCGATGAGGACTTCACCATTTATTATCAAAATAATTTTGGAATCAAAGATGTTAATGGAGCTGATGGTATGGCATTGGTATTTAAAAGAAATGCTACACCAGTAATTGGTGGTCTTGGTGGAGGTCTAGGCTATCAAGGTATTACGGAGTCTCTTATTGTTGAATTTGACACCTTTCAGAATGACGGTGGAGGTGTAGGGGCACTAGGTGACCCAGCTTTCGATCATATTGCCATTCAAAGAGATGGGGATCCTTTTCACAACAATCCTATAGCTAATTTAGCTGGACCTGTTCAAGCGAGTGCTACAAGTGGTAATATAGAAGATGGCTTAGATCATGAAATAAAAATACAATGGGACGCCACAGCACAACTGTTAGATGTGTATTTTGATTGCCAATTACGATTAAGTCTAAATTTTGATATTGAAGCTAATGTTTTTAATGGTGATGAGACTGTTTTTTTTGGTTTTGTAGGCTCAACAGGAGGCTTATCCAACTTGCATCAAGTCTGTTTTAATAGTATCACTTTTGTCGACAATCTATTATTTGAAGATCAAGACATATGCGTTGGGAACAGTTATAATGTTGATGCTACTGTACCTAGCGGCGACACCTACTCCTGGAGCCCTACGACGGGTGTTAGTAATCCCAATATTGCTAACCCAACACTATCACCAACTGTTACAACAACTTATACGGTTACCATTAGTGATGTCTGTGGGGAATCAACGACAGAATCTATCACCATTAATGTGCTTCCTACAGCAATCCCAGTTTTTGATCCCGTGAATCCAATTTGCGAAGGGGAAAACTTAGCACCACTACCTACAACTTCAAATAATGGGATTGTCGGGACCTGGAGTCCCGCACTAAATAATACAGCAACGACCACCTATACATTTACGCCAGACAATAATCCATGCGCTCCTCCAACGACCTTAGAAATTGTTGTAATACCTAACACAGCGCCGATATTTGATGCCGTAAATCCCATTTGCGAGGGAGAAAATTTAGCGCCATTGCCTACGACTTCTAACAATGGAATTACAGGGACTTGGAGTCCTGCTTTAGACAATACAAGCACAACAACTTATACTTTTACACCAGATGCTGGGCAAGGCTGTGTTTCAGAGACGACGCTAGACATTATTGTCAATCCTAATGTCACACCTATATTTGATGCGGTTAATCCGATTTGCGAAGGAGAAAACTTAGTACCACTGCCGACAACTTCAAATAATGGAATTACAGGCAGTTGGAGTCCTGCGCTAGATAATACGGCGACAACCATATATACCTTTACTCCAGACGCTGGACAGAACTGTGCGTTAGAAACGACGCTTGAAATTATGGTTAGCCCCAATGTAATACCCGTATTCGATGCGGTAAATCCGATCTGTGAAGGCGAAACTTTAGCGCCCTTGCCGACCACCTCTAACAATGGGATTATGGGCAGTTGGAGCCCGGCTTTAGATAACACAACCACCACAACGTACACGTTTACACCAGATGCTGGACAAGGCTGTGTTTTAGAAACGACACTAGACATTATTGTTAATTCCAATATCATTCCCTTATTTGATGCGGTAAATCCCATCTGTGAAGGCGAAACTTTAATGCCCTTACCAACAACTTCTAACAATGGGATTACAGGAACTTGGAGTCCGGCTTTAGATGAGACCGCTACAACGCTATATACGTTTACGCCTGATGCTGGTCAGAACTGTGTTTTGGAAACGACTCTTGAAATTATTGTCAACCCCCTTCCATCTCTGGTTGTACCGACGGCATTGGAGGTCTGCGACGACGGGATTCCTGACGGCCAGACGGCCATAGACCTTAGCCTAAAGAACTTTGAGATATCGGGCGGCAACCCAGCTTACTCGGTGACCTATTACCCGAGCCAGGCGGACGCGGATGCGGCGACCGACCCATTGCCGATCCCGTATACGAACATGAGCAACCCTGAGACTATTTTCGTGCGCGTCGAGGATACGGGCACGGGCTGTTACGCGACGACGTTGCTGGACCTTGTGGTGGAGCAGGCACCCGTTGCGAACGTCCCTGACGCTCTGCGCTACTGCGACCCGGACAACGACGGCTTCGGTCCTTTCGACCTAACGGCCGCCGACGGACAGATCACGGGCGGCGTTGCGGGCCTTACGGTGACCTACCACGAGACCTCCGCCAATGCGGATTCCGGTGCCAACCCTATCGATACGACGTTGCCCTACAACAATATATCCGCTTGGACGCAGACGCTGCACGCGCGTGTGGAGAGCAGCACGATAGCGACGGACTGCGCCACGGTGGTGGAGCTTGTGCTTATCGTCGAGCCGACGCCCCAGTTGGTGTCCCCTTCGCCCCTGGAGGAGTGCGACGACGTTTCGGCCGACGGCTTTGCGGTTTTCGACCTTACGGCTAGCGAGGACGAGCTCCTGAACGGCCTCGACCCGTTACAGTATACGGTTAGCTACCACCCGAGCGAGGCCGATGCCGAGGCTGGCACGGCGGGGATAGCCAACCCTAACGCCTACGTGAACACGACGGAGGATACGCAGACGCTTTGGGTACGCGTGGTCGACGGCAATACGGTGGAGGGCTGTTACAAGGTAACGAGCCTGGACCTTATCGTTCACCCGCTCCCGGTCCTTTTGCAGCCGGATCCCCTGGAGGTGTGCGACGTTGAGACGCCGGACGACGAACGGGAGCCCTTCACGCTGGAGGATGCCGGACCGGGCATACTCGGCGGCCAGACGGGTATAACGCTGAGCTATTACGAGACGGAGGCGGATGCCGAGAGCGGCACCTCTCCCATATCGAGCCCCTACGTGAACACGGTGAACGCCCAGACGGTTTACGTCAGGGGCGAGAACGAGATAACGGGCTGTTACGAAACGGTAACGCTTACGCTGAGGGTACTGCCCGTGCCCTCTCCTGAGCCTGACCCTACGCCTATAGAGGTGTGCGACGACGACAACGACGGCTTTGCGGAGTTCGACCTTGAGCTGCGCACGGTGGAGATCACCAACGGTGAGCCCGACGTGGTGATCACCTACCACGATACGCAGGAGTCCGCTGATGCGGGGGAGAACGCACTGGCGAGCCCCTATACGAACATCGTTGCGAACAGCCAGATGATCTACGTGCGCTCTGAGAACCTGCTAACGGGCTGCTACAGCCTCACGCAGGGGACCCTTGAGCTAATCGTGGTGCCCTCGCCACAGGTACCGACGTCCCTTGAGGACTTGGTGGTGTGCGACGACGACGGCGACGGTATCTCGCAGTTCGACCTTGGCGAACGCGATGGCGATATCCTGGGGGCCCAGGATCCCGCACAGGTGGTACTGACCCACCACGTGAGCGCTGCCGACGCGCAGACGGGCAACGCGCCCATCGGCAACCCCGGCAACTATACGAATACGACCAACCCCCAGACGCTATACATAAGGCTCTACGATCCCGCCACGGGCTGTTTCGACACGGGCGAGCTGGAGCTCCGGGTGGACCTTCCTCCGGTACCTGTGGTACCCGCGCCGTTGGAGCTCTGCGACGACCTCGGGGAGTCCCCTGGCGACGAGCTGACCTCTTTCGACCTTACGGTCAAGGACGTCGAGATCACGGGCGGCAATGCGAGCTGGTCGGTATCGTACTACGAGACGGACGCTGACGCTCAGCTCCAGGAGAACGCGATAGGCGACCCTACGGACTATACGAACACCTCGGTGGGGGGGCTACCGGCTAACCCCCAGACGCTTTACGCCGTGGTTACGGACACGGACACGGGCTGCGTTGCCTATACGACCCTTACGATCCGTGTGCTGCCCAACCCTACGCCCACGCCCAGCGACCAGTTGCCGGACCTCGTGCTGTGCGACGATACCAATACGGGCGACGGCCGGGAGGTCTTCGACCTTACGGAGAACGAGGTACTGCTCCTCAACGGGGAGGCCGGCGTAACGCCGAGCTACCACGAGACGGCGGAGGATGCCGATACGGGGGATAACGCCATAGCGGACCCGACACAATATACGAACACGGACATACCGGAACAGGCGATCTACGTCAGGGTAACCAACGACGTTACGGGCTGCTACACGGTGGTGGATTTTGCCGTCAGGGTGGACCCGCTCCCGGAGGTTGTTGCGGTGACGGACTTTATCCAGTGCGAGCTGAACACTGACGGCTTCGCCGGCTTCGATCTTACGGTCAAGGACGCTGAGGTGCTGAACGGTCAGGACCCGGGCGTGTTCGAGGTGAGCTACCACGAGAGCCTTGCGGACGCGGAATCGGGCATGAACGCCCTTGTGAGCCCCTATACGAACATAATGAACCCCCAGGAGATCTACGTGACGATCACCAACAACGTAACGGGCTGTTCGATCAGCACGCAGCGCTTCGACCTTAGGGTTGACGAGGCTGCGCAGGCGAACCCTGACATGGTTGAGATCGTTTACGAGCTGTGCGACGACGCCATGGAGACGGACGGCGACCCGACGGACGACAGCGTGCAGTTCGACCTTTCGACGCGCGACGCGGAGGTATTGGACGGCCAGGACCCCGTGGGCTATCTGGTAACGTACTATGCCACGGAGGAAGATGCCGACCTAGGCGTGAACCCGCTGCCGAACCTATACGAGAACATTGTCAACCCGCAGGTGATCTATGCTAGGGTGGACAACGAGATCGGCGATTCGATCTGTTTTGCTGTGGCCCCCCTGACGCTTCAGGTGAACCCGTTGCCGGTGGTGGTGTTCGAGGAGAGCTACATATTGTGCGTGAATACGAACGGTACGGAGGTATTGGATCCCCTGGTGTTGGATACGGGGCTATCGGCCGTGGACTATAGTTTCGAGTGGATCCTCGACGGTACGGTACTGGCGGGCGAGACGGGCCCGACGCTGGCCCCAACGCAGGGCGGTATCTATGGCGTTACGGTCACGGATATCACGACCTCGACGCAGACGAGCTGTATGAACATGGCCATAACGGAGGTTATCGAGAGCGAGCCTCCGGTGTTGACCGCTGGGGTAACGACACAAGCTTTTTCGGAAAACCACGTTATAGAAGCAGTGGCCACCGGTCCCGGGGACTACGAGTACAGCCTTGACGGCGGGCCTTGGCAGTCCAGCGGTACGTTTGCGGACGTATCGGCGGGGGAGCACGAGGTTACGGCTAGGGACAGGAACGGCTGCGGCCTTACGGTGGTGAGCGTTTTCGTGCTTGACTACCCGAGGTACTTTACGCCGAACGGCGACGGGAACCACGAGACGTGGAACATAGCGGGTATCGGCAGTAGTGCAAAAATTTATATATTTGACCGCTACGGGAAGCTGTTGAAGCAGTTGAGCCCTACGGGCCCGGGCTGGGACGGAACGTTCAACGGCCAGTTGATGCCCACGAGCGATTACTGGTTCCTGTTGGAGTACGACGAGCCGTTGACGGGACAGCGCAGGGAACTGAAGGCCCATTTTACCTTGAAACGATAAATACAAAGTATGGTTAAAGTTCTAGTTAGAAACATTAGTTTTTTTGGCCTTCTACTTTTGTTGTTTACTTCATGTTCCCCATTAAAGCGATATGCTCACACTTCAGAGCCTTGGGAACCACAAATCAAAGAATTTGAAATATTAGACAAGACCGAAACTTTTCCTGATGACTATATACTTTATTTAGGAAGTTCAAGTATTCGTCTTTGGGACTCTATTCATAAAGATATGAACCCTTATCATTCTGTAAAAAGAGGGTATGGTGGCGCTCATTTTTATGATTTAATTCAATTTACGGACCGCCTTGTAACTCCGCATAAAAGTACGAGAGCGATCGTGTGTTTTGTAGCTAATGATCTTACAGGGGTTTGGGATGAACCAAAGGTTAAGATAACACCTCATCAGGTTAAGCGTTTATTCGTATACTTTACGAAGCAAGTCAAAAAAATTGCACCTGAGACTCCTATTTTTTTAATCGAAATTACCCCAACACCAAGTCGATGGAATATCTGGGATAAAACGTTAAAGGCAAATGATCTCATGAAGGCCTATTGCGAAAGTAAAGAGAACCTTTATTTTATAACGACGAGTCAGGAGTTTTTAGATAAACATCAACAACCAAGACCAGAGTTATTTATTGAAGATCAGTTACACTTAAACAGAGACGGTTATAAACTATGGGCTCAAATTATTAAGTCTAATTTAGATAGGTATCTGGATTAGTATATGGACAAAGCCACTTTTTAAATTTGAAATTCATATTCTCGTTCAACTTTACAAATGCGAACATTATACCAATTGTACCATTGCTCTCGCCCTTTTTGTTGCGCTAACAGATGTTCTGTATTTGCTTTCCAATTTTTAATAGCCTCTAAACTTTCCCAATAACTTACTGTAATACCTACATCACTTCTTGCACTATCAATTCCTAAATAGCCTTTTTGTTCTTTGGCTAGATGCTCCATCTTTGTTGCCATTTCTGAATAACCTTCGGTATTTTCGGAATGGGTAGATGTAAATATTACAGCAAAGTATGGTTTAAAAGTTTTCATATTTATTTTTTTGACTCTCTATATTGATACTTATCACCTTTGAACACTAAATAATGTGACATGCCCAACGGGTCATTATTACCTTTAATTTCTGTGATTAAATACCACTTTTCATTTTCAATATGTCTTGGGTTTTTCCAATCAATTTCTATGAAATAAGGTTGAACTTTCATTACAGATTCAACACTTAGGTCTCCTTCAAGATTATCCGCCCATTCAATAGTTTCGTTATAGTAGTTTTTACAACCGAACAAGAAACTAAGTAGTAGCAAGATAAATAACTTGCTTAAGCGCATCATCGAATCAAGTTTTAGGCATTTCAAATTCAATGATTTTTTCTGTGATGTTATCTTCAAAATCAGTCAATATAAATTTAATAAAAACACGATTAGTCGATACACTAACCGGAAAATCTTTGATATGGTCTATAGTCCTTACATAAGCCAACCAATCTTCTCCGCATTTATCGACCACATCTTCCTTTAAATCCTTGGTAGCCGTTTCTATAAAGTCTATCCAATCTTTTTCAGAATAAGATAAGGTTTGAAACGTGTTTGACTTTAATTGCTTGAGCGGCTTCCATTCGGTGTCGAATTGCTTCCATTCATTCGAGCTGCATTTAGCATCAGCGCTCATAAAAGAAAAACTATTTTCATAGCGTTGAAATAAACTCACTTGCTTATAATCATTATCGATTAATACAATTTGTTTGCCTTCAGGAGTATCACTAATATCTACATTGACTATTGCCTTATCCTCATATTTTAAGTCATGCGTTCTTTTGTAATCACTTGTGGCTACATTTTTAATTTCAACCTTTAGATGGTCTAAATCAACCCTAATGGTTCTGGCGATTTTATTCGGTGATAAATAACCGTCAAACACATAGCCAATATGAATTCTGGTTTCTACTTTGACCCACTCGCCACTTACTTTTTTACCGGCATCAAGAATGACCAGTTTTTTATCCGTTTTTTCGAGAATACCAATAGCTTCACCATAGGCTAATTTACTTAGCATTTTGGCACTGATATCTGGCTGTTCTCTAAGGGATAAACCGCTTTCTGCAGCTACGTAAGCTTCTTCTTGTTGTGCGGTCACTACTGCTAGATGGCATACAAATCCAATCGCTAAAATCATTTTTAAATAATTCATAATACTTGTTTTTAAGAGTTAAACATTTTAGCGGTTTGTTCTCTTAGGATGCTTGCCTGTCGACCGACAAGGTGTTTAGTTTAATTTTGTCATTCTGAACTTTAGAGATTGCCACGTCATTCCTTCCTCATTCCTCGCAATGACAAGTGGCCTCTCACATTATTTTTTGACCGTGACCCATTGCCCCTTATTTCTCACCAAATAATCATCATTATCGTACATCGCTTCGGCTTGTGTTCCAGGTAGATAATAGGTTCCTAGATAAGAGGCATTGAGCATCACCGTAAAGGTTTTGGTACCGTATTTTCCTTTCCTCTTCATATCAAAATAGAAATTGACACGGTCGTCTCTAATGTCCGTATATCTCGCCTTACTTACTGTCGTATCTCCAAAATCGGTAAAACGCGTATTCACAATTTCCCAACCTGATGGAAATAGTTGTGTTAATGCTACGTCATTGACATTATTGCTAGTTAAGTTTGAAATGCTAACTGTTGCCATAAAATCTTGCCCTTGTTGTAAATTAGAAACATCGATTTTATTGCCTTGTAAATCCTTATAAACGGTCGAAATTGAAAAGCCTCGTTGCACAGCTAATTCTTCACCTAATTTTAGCTTCCCTGAGTTGAGTATGCGCACATAGACCACATTATCTCTTTCATTTGTAATGGCCAGTTGATTGGCTCCATCCTTAATTGAGATTTGGCGCTGACCCATACCATTTTTAGTAGCAATGGTTTCTGTTTTACCATTAATTGTGTAGGTCAATTTTAAATCTTTTCCTCCATTTTGAGTGATTAATTTTCCCATGGCTAGTAAACTATAGGCTGTAGTTTGTGTGCTCATCCATCGATTACTCGATAAAGATTTGGCAATGGATTTGGCCAAGTCTACTTTTTTAGAGTCATCCGTGAGTATCATCGTTTCTAAGGCCATTGCTCTATTTCTATGTAGTGAGCCATAGGTATAGCTATCCGATTTTGGAGGTTGGAAATCAATATTAGCTGTTTTAGAAATGGCGTCACTAGCTTCTTTCTGGCCCGCCAAAGCGTAAGCTGCCGCTAATCTCCATTTGGCGTCATTGGAAATCTCTTCAAACTCTCTGAGTCGATTCATGCTTGCTAAATCTGGACTGCCTGCTAAAGCCAATGTATATAATCGGTAAGCCTGAGCTAAATCACTATTATAGGTTCTATAACTAGGTCTCCAATCACGTGCAGCTTGTCTTTGGTAGGCTATCCAATTACTCTTAAAAGTTAACGGCAAAACAAATCCTTTGTTCTCAGCTTCAATCATAAAATGACCTGCATAACTGGTTCCCCAATCACTAGCCGTATTTTCACCCATCCAATAGCCTAATCCTCCGTCGGGGTTCTGAAAATTCCCTAAACGTCTAATCCCATTTTCAATATTGCGCTGCACTTCTTTTTTCTTTTTCTCGGTGAGATCAAAAATGTCAGCTAAGTACAATTGTGGAAACACACTCGAAGTCGTTTGTTCCACACAACCATGAGGATAACGAATTAGATAGGCCATACGTCTTGAAAAGTCCATTGGAGGTAAAGTTGAAAATTCTACGATTGCCGAATTGGTTCCTGGGACTCCAAAGGTGGAAAAGTCAATCGTTGTGTTGTCATTGGCTAGCAATTCCTTATCGATAATCCTTGAGGTCATGGGGTTTGGATTCTCAACATCGATTTCTACTTTGTAAGTCGATGTTTCTCCATGGCCAGTAGCTATAACTTCAATGGTATTAATACCTTTTGCTTTGGTTACATCCAACTCAAAGTACACCATCTTTTCATCGGGTTTGCTAAATTTTAGGGATTGCGTTTTATTCCCTTTTACAGTGATACCATCACTAAGTTTTAAAGCAAGGTTGACATTTTTTACTTTGTTTTCCATCGTAAAAACGGTTACTGGAAGGGTCACTTTTTCACCCGGACTTAACTTTCTTGGTAAGGTTGCCAATATCATTAATGGTTTTTTGACTTGCACAGACTTTTCAGCACTGCCATAAGCTTCCTTGGCATTGTTGCCAGCAACGACCATAGTCCGCACGGCACCCACATAGTTGGGCATTTTTAGTTGATGTGTTTTGGTTTGACCTTCCTTCAATACGAATGGTCCTAAATAGGTCACTACGGGTTTAAAGCGGTTAGCTTTTTTATTTTTGCCTTTGGCCGCAGCACCATCACCACCAATTGCAAAAACTTGATCGATACTACCTGAATAGGCGCCAATAACATCGTCAAAAATATCCCAAGTTTTTACACCTAGAGCTTCACGTGCATAAAAGCTGTTCCAAGCATTTGGTGTTTTAAAACGTGTTAAATCCAATAGCCCTTCCTCAACGACAGCAATCGTATAGGTCATCGATTTATTATTTTTTTCAGACACTTTTATGTCGTAGGACTGTTCTGGCCGTATGACGTCTGGCATATTAATCTGTGGCTCTAGTTTTGTGGATGGATTCTCTACCATCATAGGAATGACCCCATATAGACGAATGGGTAAATCGTTAGAGGTTATGGCATGTGGTTGTAATAGCGAAATATTGATAAAAACATTTGGTGCCATTTCTGAAGTCACGGGGATATCAACCGTCGTTTCGCCAGGTTTTGTTTTTATCCATTGATGTTGCAAGACTTCTGTTCCGTTTTCTATACTTACCAAAGCTCTACCTTCGGAACCTGAAGGGAAGGTCAATTTCGCTACTTCACCAACATTATAGTTGTCTTTATCTGTCGAGAACACCAACATTTTGGCCGCATCCTTATCCCTCGAGGTCGGATTAGACCACCAATTTTTATAAAAATAGGCTGTACGTCCCGTAGCATGTCCACTGGCAGGATCTACGATTCTGATTAAGTAACGACCACGATCATTTTCGGGGATATTGACTTTAAAATTAGCTTTTCCTTGGGTATCCGTATGGATGACATATTGCTGTACGGGTCTGTGATAATTGCTAGAAACGTAACTCGAAAGATTATCGTACGATGAGTTCCACCACCAGCGCCATTCAATTTTATAGATTTTGACCTCTAAGTTTTGACGTTGAACAGGTTTTCCGTCTGCGCTTACAGTGGCAATATCAAACTTGTGATCTTCTCCTGTATAATAAGAACCGTAACGACTTCCATCGGGTGATCTTAAACCTACAAAACTGTCATAAGGAGCATAGGGTACGGAAAAAGCATCGAGCGAAAAATCACCGCCATTTTCAAACGCTCTTACTAAGAATTGTGCATTTAGCATACCTGGTGCATTCTTGCCAATATTTAATTCCGAATCTACTCTCGCATTGCCGTCAGCATCTAAATTACCTTCAAAGACATTGGTGTCTTCTGAAGTAAATTGTTTTATGGGATCATTGAAGATATAGTTATTGTAGCCTTCAAAGCTTGTTGTCTTATTGGTGAATTTTGCCTTGATTTCAGCTTTAAGATGTTTTGCTGGTGCCCCATGTAACCAAGTGACATTTAAATCTCCTTGCAGGGGTTTATTATTCGTGAGGACTTTATCTTTGAAATCGATCTTAATCTTTAAACGATTGGGTTTTACCGTTTCGATTTTTAGGTTTTTAGAAAAGTTGGCTCCTCCAACTGAGACCTTGGCATTGTAATTCCCGGTTTTGTAATCTGATGACGTAGGAACTTTAAAATCAAAGAAATTATTAACATTATCTATGGACACTTTTCGGTAAACGAGTTTGCCCACAGGATCTGTAATTTCTAATTTTACAGGATGACGTTTTGGGAGTTGGTTCGCTTTATCGTTAAGAACAAAGGTTAAAAATAAACTATCACCAGGTCGCCACACGCCGCGTTCACCATATATGTAACCTTTTAAACCACGTTGTAATCTGTTTCCTGAAACATCGAACTTACTGAGCGATAATGAGTTGCCGTCAAACAGTTTGACATAGCTCACATTTTTGCCTTTTGAAACGATGGCAAATGCCGCTCGTTTTTTAGCATTAACTTCAACAATACCATCCGTATTTGTGGTACCATTTACGAGTTCTTGCTGTTGGTAGTTGTATAAGGTGACTTTTGCTCCACGTTCTGGATTGGTCGATAGCATATCGGTAACGGCAAAGAAATAGGTGTTGTTCTGGCCTTGTTTTGCAATAACCCCTAAATTAGAACCTATAAGATTTGCCGCCACAGTTCTATTACTATAATTGAAGTAAGAATCTGTACATGGGTTATCTCTGTCTCTCCAGCGGTAATTGGTGTTTCGGTAACTGTAGCTTAAGTTATCCCAATAGCGTTCTTCCCTGAGCTCCTGCTCCTCTTCGCTCACATCATCGGACGCATAAAAATCGTCTTCATAGTAATCATCGTAATAATAATCGTCCTCATCAATGGCTGTAGTTTCTGCATTGGATGTGCAATCATATAGGGAATACTCGCGCTTAATACTGAGTTCTATGCGGTAGATGGATCCAGGGTCTGCGCTTAAATATTTTGATAAATCGATGCTGTAGGCTTTCCATTTGCCCGTATTTTGGGAGGCGTCATCAATGAGTGTGATGGTTTCTTTTGCAATGCGTCGTCCTACACGTTTGATGCTATTTTCATAATTACTGTTCATATCGTTTTCTTGAAGGAACTGCAGAACATTGTCATTGAATATTTTGATAATTCTCACATCGACCTTGCTAAGGTTGACGGCTTCAAAATTGAATTTTAAATCTTGGGAGTTTGGTAGAATGGAACCGTTGCTAATTAAGCGAACTTGTGGTTTTAATTCTTCAAAGGTTAAGGTTTGTGTGAAGGGACTTTTGAGTCTATAGTCATCTGTGCTCTTAATTCCCGTAAACACATCAACTCTTATATCTCCTACTAATTTAGTATCGGGATACACTTTTAAGACATTGCCATCGACGATATATTTTGGGTCTTTTACATTTTGCAGCGTCACTAATCCGGCAAAATTCTGTTGCGTTTTCAGGGGATCGGAAAAGTTAATCGATAAGTATTGCTCTGGATTTTGAATAACAGCGGTTTCTACAATCGTAAAGTTGTTCTTGCCGGGAATTGAAATAAAGTTCTCCCCTTTGTTTTCTGCTTTAATGGCTTTGCCATTCCAAGCGACCTTGACCTTGCTATCCTCAACTTGACGTTGTATGCTGTCAATTCTAAATTCAAAATACTTTGAAGGCTCAGTGACTTCCAACCATACCATATCGAGGTCTTTTTTGTGCTGTGAAGCCGAAACCAATTGTTTGGCATCTTCTAATGTTATAAGATCTGAAGATCTTAAAGTACCTAAGACATATTGCCATTCTTTGCTGTAGGATTGCAGATTATTGGTAACAATATTAAAACTTGGTTTAATGGTTTTAAACCTAAACGTGTAGTATTCAAATTCATTAGGAATATCTTTATAAATCTCACTTAACCTCACGGTTACCGTATATTCTGTATTAGGGTCTAAAGGTTCATCTGGAGTAAATAATAAGGTGTGTTTATTTAGTGTCTTTAACCTACCTTGTACATAAGGATGTGTCTTTACCAATTTGGTTTCTAACTCCTGTTCTCCTTCCCAACCTTCAACTGCTTTGGCCAAATTAATCTTAATCGGTTCTATAACCGATACGCGTCCTGAGGTGGTATAACTGATATAATCCCGATACTTAAAGATGTTATCGGTTGCTTCTGGCTTTTTTTGACATGAGATGGCTAACGCGATGATGATAACGAAAGCGAGATACGTTTTGACCTGCATAGTTGTTGATGGATTTAAAAAATAAACTTCGATTTAAAGAAGGTAGGTGCTTTCTTGTTAATTAAGTACGCCAGTTTTTATTTCCTTAGATTTTGGTAAGCTGTTAAATTGTTCTTAAAGTTACAAAATAGGGCTTTACACCATTTTATCCCGATTCCGATAGCTATTGGGACTATCGGGTTGAAATAGTATTGCGTAGTTTTTATAGTTGCAATGATCAAGAGCTCTCGATACATCCCGACGTTCACAGTCGGGACACTCGAACAGACATTTCAACTTATTTAAGCCTTTGCGTAATCAAGGAATCTACTTTTCGAGATTGTTTTATGGTTCTATTAAATTGAAATGTTATCTCATTTTCAATACTCATTATGATAATGATATTATTTCTAAAGCTTAAAGACTTAAGTGTATCATAAGAGGTAATTTCTAAGGAATTAAAATCGATATCTTCTTTAAGGGCTTCAAAAAAGTTTTCAATTTTAATATCTATACCTTTTTCTGAGATTAACTGAAGGTCATTTTGATAGGCTTGTAGAGTTGATAGTTCTTTATTGAGTTCGGAAAACTCTGAATTATAAATATTAATATAATTGATAAGATTGCTTTGCGTAAAGGTATAAGATGTTGATCTAAAGGTGTCAGAAAGAAAATGTCGAATACTATCCTTATGCTGCTCTAGGTCTTTTTTTGCTAAAAACAGATTAAAATCGTTCAAGAGTTTTGGGATTTCTTTTCTGTACAACACGTCGCTTTGCATAGTTTCCAGGTTTATTTGATTTTCTTCCTGTAATTTTTGAATCAGCACACGTTCATTATCTTGAGATTTTTTGTCTTCGTTCCAGTTGTTAATGCCGAGAGCTATCAAAATACCAATAACGACAAGGAGTATTTCTCCAATGGCATATTTAAAGTATTTCCCCATGTTGTTTTCTTTTATTAGTGAACGACGTATATGACTAAAGAATTTAATCATATTAACTATTGTCCTAGTTCTTTATTTAGCATGAGGTGCAGGTCATGGACGCGCTGACGTGCCCACTGTATGGCGTTAATATGGTCTGACCGAAGTGTTATCAGAACATTAAGGAAGTTTCCAAATTCTGCGTTGCTCTTTAATGCCTCATAATTATTAGGTTTTGCAGTTTCATCACCCCATTCATTACTTCTTCTTATATACCCAACCATCATGCGTTGTGTTGTGTTTTGACTGAAACCCCATTCCCAAGCGCCATAATCATCAATAATTCGTTGAAATTCAAAATCATACACATTAATAATTTTGGCTTTTAAACTGTCGTTACTAAGCCTATCCATACCCTTCACCTTTAGGGTTTCATAGGATGTTTTGGGTAAATAAGGGACGTGAAAAAGGTCTAAATTAGCAAATGCAGTATCTAGAACTTTTGAATAGGGAAGATCATTGACTAAATGCCTTTGAATTTGCTTTAAATAAGTCACGGTTTTTTGATTATAAACCATTACAGTATCTAATTCTGCTACGGAGAAAGCCACATCTTTTCTAAGTTCTTTAAGTAGTTTTATTTCTTCAGCTTTTAATTTTTTGTTTTCATTCCAGTTGTTTACCTCAAGGGCCAATAGAATACCAATCATCACTAGAAGTATTTCTCCAATAGCGTATTTAAAGTACTTTCCCATTTTGTTTTGGTTGATTAGTTTGTGACGAATATGACGGAAGAATTTAATCATAAAGGTATGTTTTGTCATTCAAAGCCAAGACAATATTGGCTTGGACGAAGTATCTTAAGTGGGATTCCTCCATGCAGCCATATATTGCAACGCTGTCGTAATAACATTGGATATAACGGAGAAACTTAATCACGACTATCCTCAATACGTTGTATAAGATTTAAAATGAGCACTTTAAGATCCCTGTAAGCGGCAATATTGCCGTCATGATACTCTAATCGTGCAAAGATGTGGTTCTCAAACTCTTGGTCGTATAACATTTTATAGTTGTTATCTTTATATAGGGTGGATGGGTCAACATTATCAAAAATATGGGGAATCCCCGAAGAATTTCTATAGTTAAAATGTTGATTGAGGTAAGGTACAAATAATGAATTGAGATCGTCATTAGAAATTCTCTCGCGTAAAATGATTTTACTATTTTCGGTGCTTAGATTATATATGGCTTCTCTGATGTCATCATCTTTAATTAAGGACATATCGCCGTTTTCCCTTCCTTCTGTAATGATGTTGAGATTTAGGTTTAAGTGAAAATCAAAGTAATTATTCCGTACTAGCTTATTGATTTTATTTTCGAGGTCAACCGTATCTTTTCCACCAATAATGGGTAGCAACTGAAGGGATTCGATATAGCGTATTTCAAAATCATTGGCCACGTAATCTATTCTTTCAATATTCTTCCTTAGTTGGTTGATCAAGCGTTCTAGATATCTATCGGCTTTATTTTCCTCAATTCTATGGGTATTCCAATTATTGATTTGTAGTGCAATCAGAATGCCAATAACAACCAAGATGATTTCTCCAATAGCGTATTTAACATACCTGCCCATTTTATTTTCTTGGATTAGTGATTTACGTATATGACGAAAGAATTTAATCATCAGTTAACTTTTGAATTGAGCTGTTCTTCTATAATATTAAGAATGACTTTAATATCTTTTTTTAAGCGAGAATAGTAAGCTGAAGATGTGGTTTTACTAACGGCTTGATAAAGAATTAGATTATTTTCTAACTCGAATGATTGGAATATTAATTTTATATCGGCATTAGAAAATTCGGATTTCCCGGAAACTTTATAACCGACGGCTTCAAAGAGTGGTCTATAACTAATGGTTTTCGAAATTAACTCTCCGATATTGCTATTGACGTTATTACCAATATTTTCTTGTTTCGAGATAATATCTAAATAGGTACCAAAATCTGCAATGCTTTGTCTCAGCTCGGTATTGCTGATTTGCTTTAGGCTACCTGAGCTGATAAGCTCGGTTTGTACAGCCATGGTCGGGTTAAAGCTAACATCATATCTTAAGGTACTTCCCAGGGACTGCGCTATATATTCGGATGGGATGGTGTCTAATTTTGCAGTTTCAAAGAACGTGAGGATTTCATCTAATTGAATGACGAGCTTGTCGCACTTTGAAATAGACGTATCTAACGCATTTAAATTTGCGGTGAATTCGGCCTTTAGGGACTCTAGGTAGGTTACTTCTATCTGACGAGCTTTATTACTTTCATTCCAATTGTTAATCTGTAGCGCAATCAGGATTCCGATAACAACGAGTATAATTTCGCCGATAGCATATTTAAGGTATTTGCCGGTCTTATTTTCACTCATAAGATCATATCGTATTTTACGGAAGAATTTAATCATATTCACCTTTTTAAAAATGTGAGTTTACCAGATCGTCTTTGAATCTGTAATTCTATTTGACCATCTTCGGTTTTGACAAATGACACAAAGCCTTTTTGAGAAATAAAGGTAAGGTTGTGATTCCAATACATTTTAGACTTAAAATCGATATCCGAACTTAAGAAAAGAGTTCCTTCCTCTTCAATAACATTAAATTTAGTCGCCGTAAAATCTTGAGCATTGTCTTTGTTCTCTTTGAGTGTATATGAACCGATGAGTCCTTTTCTTATGGTAGCATTGCTTAAATTGATTGTTGCAATTTCAGGCAATTCTGAATTACCGATGGTTAATGAATCAATGATTTTAATGGCCTTAATTGATCTCAATTTTAAATTAAAACCTTCATAAGCGGTCGCATCTAAGTTCTGCAAATAGATACTGATTCGATTATGACCTAATGAATCATTCAAAAAATACAAATCGGCCTCTTTAGATGGGATATTGCGACTCCAATCTGAAAACCAAGGCTTGGTCTCTGACAAAGTTTTATAATGTTCATCTATGGCATCGTCCATCAAACGGTTATAAATATCCAGATTACTTTTGGTATTTATATAGATTTCGTTTAATGAAGACATTAAACTTTTAAAATTTGAAGGTATTTTATCAAGATTGGACTGTAGTTGGTTATAACCACTCATATTCATATCTAATACTCTGCTCGTAAAGGGAAGGTAGGACCCGCCAATTTTCGAAAAGGTTTCTTTGTCAATTTCTTTATTAAAAATTAACTGGGCGATGGAATCTTTAAGCTTAAGATAGAAAAGGTTGTCATTTACTATGTATAAATCGCCAGTTAAATCTTCTTTTATTTTTAATAAAATAGACTGTAATTTTTCATTGTCTTTTCGTTTTTCATTCCAGTTATTAATCTGTAAAGCAATCAGAATGCCAATAACAACAAGGAGTATTTCACCAATGGCATATTTAAAATACCTACCCATTTTGTTTTCTTGGATTAATGAATGACGAATATGCCGAAAGAATTTAAGCATTTACTGTGATATACAAGCAGATTAGGTCGATAGTGTAGTTGAGGTTGGTTAATGATTTGTACCTAAAGATATTAAATTGTTACAAGCCTATAATTTAAAACTGGAAATAAATAAACTGTTCACCACTGCCTTGTGCAATTATAATTAAGAAGGCTAGAATAGCCCAAAAAATTCCAAAAACATAAGGGTTGATTTTTTCGTGTACAGCTTTCATACTCGTATTGCGCATTACCCAATGACAACCAAATAAAAGGGCTATGACAACGGCAACTTTTATAATGTCGAACGTATGGAGTACTTTGACGCTTTCGTCGTTCATAAAGAACATGGAAGCTATCATATTTTTGGCGGTACTAAATTCTCGAGCTCTAAAAAACACCCAAGTAATATTAACGCAGGTGTAAGTGAGTAAAGCCAATAAAATACCTTGTAATCCCGTGTGCTTTAGCTTTACCTTTCCTCTAAACTGGCGCTCAATAACCAAGTATAATCCATGTAAGGCACCCCAAACTACAAACGTCCAGGCAGCTCCATGCCACAAACCGCCCAGAAGCATGGTTAGCATTAGAGCAATATACATTTTTATGATACCGTTTCTATTACCTCCTAAAGGGATGTATAAATAATCGCGTAACCAAGTCGATAATGAAATATGCCAGCGTCTCCAGAGGTCAGAAAAACCAATGGCAGCATAGGGATATCTAAAGTTATCTGGCAATACGATACCTAGCATCAAGGCAATACCAATAGCACAGGTAGAATAGCCCGCAAAATCGAAAAATATTTGTCCGGAAAATGCTAAGGTTCCTATCCATGCATCTGTTGTATGAAGAATAGCTTCACTGCCAAAAACGGTGTCGGATGCATCTGCAAGTAAGGTGTCGGCCATAACTACTTTTTGAAATAGGCCCATCGTTAATAAAAAAGTACCCCAAAGGAACTGATTCGTGGTAGCTTTTTTCTCTTCATAAAATTGTGTAAGTAGTTCTTTAGCTCTTACGATTGGACCAGCAACTAATTGCGGGAAGAAGGTAACGTACAAAGCAAAATCCAAGAATGTACGCGCGCGTTCTGTTTTACCGCGATACATATCAATGGTGTATGACATGGTTTGGAAGGTGTAGAACGAAATACCCATCGGTAGGATAATATCCATGGGTCTTGCCGCGAAATCAACACCTATGGCGTTCATAAGATTTACAAAGTTTTCTAAAAGAAAATCACCGTATTTAAAGAAGGCTAAGAACCCCAAATTGACAATTAAACTCAACATTAACCAAAGTTTGCGTTTCTTTTGGTCTGTAAGTTCTGCTAATTTTTTACCAGCGGTCCAATCCACAACAGTAGAAATCCATAAGAGTATAACCAAAGGTGGATTCCACATGGCATAAAACAAATAGCTCGATAATAGAAGCATTCGTTTTTTGTTGGTCCAGTTTAAAAACTTACTGTAGTACAGTAGTAAAACAATGACCAAAAAGACAACAAAACTGAGTGAATTAAAGAGCATATTTAGTTCGTTTTTTTCTGAATTAATTGATCTTTTATAAGTTGATTAACAAGATCTTCTGTGTAGGTTATAGCATCTTCCACATACATGTGCGACCAATCTGGCAACCTATATTTTGACATAAATGGATAATCTTGAAAATGATAGGATGGACAATCCACCGTTTCTATAAATTTGTCATACACCATTGCTCTAGGCATCATACGCTGAGCGTGGTCATACCATGGCGGCTCGGCCTTATGTCGTATAAATATGATTTGCCCACCTTTAGCTTTAAAATCATCGACCACTTGTTTAAAGCGACTGAACTGTAAGGGGAAGATGTCTTTTACATTGTTGTACGAAGGCAATGAAGGCAGGAAAGAGTTCCAAACATTGGTGATGCGTTTTGCATATAGTGAATCCTCAATCATAATGGGCAACATCATGATATTGCGATCTTCATCCCGATAGCTAAAATTATAAAGCATAAACTGATCACCCAGCCTATCATTGGGCAAATGAATGGTGTTAATTAGGGATTTTAGGTCCAAGTCATTATAAAACTCTAATTCAGAATTGGTAAGCATGACCAGATGACGTTGCAAGGGTTTGGATAATTGATGCCCTAACTTTTGCGCTGGCGTTTGCTCATGATAGTGATTGACCCAACTTTTTGCGTCCAGCCAACGTTGATTGTTTGGTGGACTGAACCACAGCAATGGTGTTACACCAGCAATAATGGTACCTTTAAAATCGGTATTGTAAACGATATCTTCTAAAAATGGGCCTGGTGGTTTACCATCTGTTGAGAGATTAATGGGTTGTATACCTTGTACTGTTTTCCAGATATGAGTGTTAATATTAAATGCCGTACGTGACGACCCTATAATTACAATATCTTCTTTAGTGGTATTTTTGACCTTTGCACGTTGTTCTGCCCATAGGTAACGGTCGTCCTCCAATACAGCCCTATAAAGTTCTGGTTTTGTTCTCCAGTAGGTTTCCCAAACGATCAAGCTGATGAGTGTTAATGAGCAACCAACTATAAATGATGTTTTTAAATTCATAACTATCTATTTTGCAGGTACAAGATGATCGTTCTGCAGTAGCTTAACCAATGCTCTAGTAAAACTATCAGCATTTTCGGCACTCAGATGGGACCATTCTGGACAACATGAAATGGAGTTTAATTGCTTGTAATCGGCATAATGATAGGCAGGAGCTTTAACGACTGAAACGAGACTGTCAAAAAAACGTTCACGTGGCAAGGATTTGGTTTCCCTTTCAAGAAATCCTCCTGAGGACGGGGATCTCACAAAAATAATTTTCCCACCACGAGCCATAAATTCTCTCGCATCTTCAACGAAAAATGCGGTCGTACCATTTTTATCTGGTGGTGGATTATTAGCTCCTAATACGAACTTCCAGGCATTAATTATTTTATTCGCCATAACCGTATCTGTGGAAGTTATTTGCGTCATGCGAACATTTCTATTATCACTCATTTGTCCGAAGTCGAAAAAGGCTGGGTAGCGTGGCCTACCTGTACGATTATTAATTTCAATGTTATGGAGTAAAGTTTTTAGGTCCACATTATTATCTAATACGGCATCGTGTGTTGCCATGAGTACAAGATGTTTTTGCAAAGGCAGGGATAATTTGTGATTGAGTCTTTGTGCAAGTGTCCTACTGTGAAAATAATCTATTCTCGATTGTGGCCACTCCATAGGTGACGCCTGTGGAAAGGTCGTTGAGAAGAATAGCCCTGGTGTAACCCCTACAATTATGGTCCCCTTAAAGTCAGTGTTTTTTACAATATCACGAAAAACAGGTAAAGGGGAGCTTCCTACATTGGCCAATTGAACGGGCCTTATGCCTGTGCGTTCTTCAAATATATCTAACTGTATGTTAAATAAGACTCTAGATGAGCCAACAATAACAAAATCGTCTGAGTCTAAATGATTGACTTTGGCACGTTCTTGTGCAAATAGATATTTATCATCATCAATGGTGGCAACATGCCCCTGAGCGCGCCAATACAATTCCCAAGATACAATGAGAGCTGCCAATAGAATAGTAGCTGTCAGCACAGATGTCTTTAGATGCAATTGTTAGTATTTTAGTTGGTTAATTATACGCTTTATATGACCAGTTTTTACTAAGTAGCTTATAAATATCAAAGTAGTGCTTTGTAAGGTACAAATTTTATAACAACAATTATTGGGAGCTTATCATAACTTCATAGTTGTGCTTTTTTGATTACAGCATATAAAATTCCTTGTTAAATAGGTTGAAGGACAGTAAACGATTGCCGATATATCTAAAGCATTTAATCTTCATTCTTTCTTATTAAGAATAAGCGCAGGTAAGTTTAATGATTTGTATAAACTATTATAGGCCTTCATTTCTTCATCGATAATCGCATCACGCTCCTTTTCATAGACTTGCCAATCTTTCATCAAATCATTTAAGCGCTCTTTAGCGCCTTGGGTCACTTTTGGGTCTGCTTGGTCTATATAACTCAGAAGTTGAATGAGCTGTGCATTGAGCTTATTATTAAAATTAATCACATCCTGGAAGGTTTTCTGCTTTGCTTGTATGAGATTTTCCTCCCAACTATTAATACGCTTCATTAATGCTTCACCTTTTTCTACAAGTGCTTTAGCATCTTCGTTATCCTTTAAAAGTTTTGCATAGTTCTTGAGTTGTGTTTTAGCCGATCGCATTTGGTTGACGGACTGATGCATATCTCTTATCGTATGCTCTATAGTCACCAACATATCTTGCTGTTCTATAAAATCTTGTGGGCTGGAATTAATAGCAGGATTTGGAAGAATGACCGCTGTGGTCTCTGAAGTTTCCCCATCCAATGTTAATCTTAAGGTGTAATTTCCTGGAGCAACACTGGATCCTGAAAGGCCACCAAAAACAAAAATCTTGTTTATTGCTGGCAAAGCTTCTCTATTAAAGTCCCAGGTAAATCTGTTATACCCTTTTTTAGAAGGTAAAACCTGAGGTTTGGAAGGACCGCCAGGCCAAGATTTAAAATCTTTGGGCTTTTTATTAGTATAGGTTCTAATAACTTTTGTGCCATCTAAGATGCTGAGTTCTAAATCTAGTGTATCTGCATCTTTACCTAAGTAGTAATCAAAAGTAACTCCAGATTTTGGGTTTTCACCTTGTCCAACAGCTTTAGAAGTGCCTCCAAAAATGCGATAGCTTGGCTTGGGTTTAAATATCTGTACAGACTTAGGGTTTGTTGTCATATTTTGAAACGCTCCTAAATCATCCAAAATCCAAAAACCACGACCCGATGTTGCAGCGACCAAATCATTATCTTGAATAATTAAGTCATTAATAGCAACTACAGGTAACCCTAAGTTGAGACTTTGCCAATGGGAGCCATCATCATTAGAAACATATAAACCAGTTTCGGTACCTGCGTATAAGAGCCCTTTTCTGTTTTTATCGGCCCTGACGACCCTTGTAAATCCATTGGGATCATCCAACCCATTGACAATTTTAGTCCAAGATTCACCATAATCCGATGTTTTAAAAATATAGGAGTTCAGATCCAAAGATTTATATCGCATAACAACGACATAGGCCGTTGCTGGATCGTGTTCGGAGATATCGATACTGTTTACAATACCATCTTTAATCCCTTTTGGGGTAATATTCTGCCAACTTGCACCTCCATTTTTTGTAATGTGTAATAAACCATCATCAGTACCAGCGTAGAGCACACCTTCTTGATGCTGGGACTCTACTAAAACTGTGGTGGTATTATAGTTTTCACCTCCAGCGGCTTCATTGGTATAAGGTCCTCCACCTGGGCCATGTTTTTCTTTTTCGTTCTTAGTCAAATCAGGACTAATCACGGACCAACTTATGCCTTCATCCGTAGTTTTAAAAACCACATTACCCGCATGATAAATCGTAGATCTGTTATGAGGAGAAGAAATGATAGGGGCGTTCCAATTGTACCGATATTTCGAATCTTTTGGAGCAATGCTCAACCCTAACTCGGGGTATTGTTTAATAGATTTTTGTTCTCGAGACGACTTGGTCCATCTACTAATATTTCCTTGATAGGTGCCTCCATAAACGGTTTCAGGATTGTCTGGGTCAAAGGCAATAAAAGCACTCTCGCCACCTGCAACGGAGTACCAGTCCTTCCAATCGATACCTCCATCATTGGTGCGACTTGCGATGGCTATTGCCGAGTTATCTTGCTGGCCGCCATATACATTGTAGGGCACTAAATTATCCGTAATGACACGATAAAATTGCGAGGTGGATTGATTTTGTTGTGTGCTCCAGCTCTTTCCTCCATTGAAGGAAATATTGGCACCGCCGTCATTAGAGTTGATTAAATTAGTGTTGTCATGTGGATTGATCCATAAGTGATGATTATCACCATGAGGGACAGGAATATTAAAAAAGCTCTTTCCACCGTCAATTGATTTCATTACTGGTGCATTTAACACATATACGACATTGTCATTTTGCGGATCGGCGAAGATCTCCATATAATACCAGGATCGCGCAATATTAACACGATTTCCGTTAACTTGCCTCCAAGTTTTACCAGCGTCATCGGAGCGGTACACACCTCCTTTTTTGCCTTCAGCCTCAATGACTGCAAATACGCGTTCGGGATTTGCCCTAGATACAGAAATACCTGATTTACCGAAGGCTTCTGGAAGACCATCTTCAAGTTTATTCCAAGTCTCACCGCCATCAACAGATTTGTACAAGCCAGAATGTTCTCCACCAGATTCTATGATCCAAGGATAACGACGATGCTGCCACATGGCAGCATATAAAATGCGTGGATTGGTCATGTCCATAGACAATGACGATGCTCCTGAAATTGAGTTTACAAACAGCACTTTTTTCCAAGTTTTACCGCCGTCAACAGTTTTATAAATCCCTCTTTCATCAGTTGGCGCATATTGTGCGCCTTGCGCACTTATGTAGATAATATCGGGATTTGTGGGATGTATAATGACATCAGAAATATGACGTGTCTTTTCCAATCCTAAATGGATCCATGTTTTTCCAGCATCCATAGATTTATAAACGCCATCCCCCATAGAGGTCATCACCCCTCGAGCGGCATGCTCTCCCATACCAACAACCACAATATTGGTATCACTTTCGGATACTGCTATAGCGCCTACCGATCCTGTTTTAAAGAATCCGTCAGATATGTTTTTCCACGTTAAACCATCGTCGGTAGTCTTAAAAACACCACCTCCTGTAGAGCCCATATAATAGGTGTGGGGTTGCCCTATGACTCCAGTCGAAGCTACACTTCGTCCCCCTCTATAAGGCCCAATGTTACGCCATTTTAGGCCATGGAACATAGAATCCACAAGTTTGATTTCAGGTTCGCTAGATGTCTTTTTTCGTTTTTGGGCATGGGTTGTTATTGGAAGCAATAACAAACAAAAGGCGATAAGTCTTAGTGTTTTCATAGGGTTGGTTTTGGTGGTTTTTCTCCTATAAATCTAAATAATTTAAACTTATATTACTCGATTTGTTGATTTATAAGTTCTATGAGTTCTTCTATGTCTTTGTGTGTTTCCATAAGAATCTCGGTATGCGACTGTGTGGTCATGAGCATGCTAAACAAATAGGCATATACTTTGGAGTCTTTATGAATTTCAACTTCCGAGATATCCCTTAGACTGGAATTATAGTTAACGAGACTTTTTATAGATTGTTTATTAAAGGCTGCAATAGCGACATAATCACCCAATTGTCTTGCCCGTTGTTTTACGTTTTCTTGTGTCGTGGTATTAAACTCCTTTTTATAATATTGTGATAAAAGAGATCTTAAATTGCCATTGGTAATTAAATCCACGTTTTCTGCTGCCACCATATTATCAAAGGCAATTCTATTGGGTTCAAAAACATCATATACGGTTAAGGTATACATATATCTTATAATCTTAGGCATATATATTTCAGGGTCCGAGTAGCGATCCAAGGTATAAAACATAGAATCGGCTAATAGCGATTTTGTTTTATTAAATTCAACAACTCTATCAATGGCCTTAATGTCATCTGATAAATTCGATTTTATGTCTTTTAAATAACTTAATTCTTTTGTTGCCCGTGTTCTTTTAGCTTGCCAATTATTGACCTGAAAGGCTAAAAGAATACCTATCATTACAAGTGCAATTTCTCCAATGGCATAGAGCAAATATTTTCTAAAGCGGTTCTCTGCAAGTAGTTGCTGCCTTATTTTTCTAAAGAATTTAATCATCTATTGGTCGCTATTTAATACGTATTGCGTTGCTGAGTTATAATGTCTTTTAAGGTAGTTATTTTCGTGCGCATTTCAGTTAAGCGTTGATTATGCTCTTTGGTTTTGTTGAGCATAACAAATAGCTTGGCCAAAATATCAGGGTCCTTATGAATGGTAAGTCGTTCTAGTGGAATCACGTCAAAATCACGCTTTGTAAAAAACTTAGCCATTTCTTGATTGATCATTTTTGGGGTAGTTATATCTAGAAAACTCTGTGTATTGATCTTAAGCTGTTCTTGTACGCCATCCAGAGATTTATCAGAATAATAGTTAGAGATTTGTTTTCGTAATTCAGAAGATCTAATGATTTCAATTTGTCCAGTAGATATAATACCGTCAAACGTTACTCGAGAGGGGTAAAAGAATTCGCTATTTGTGAGAACAGGCAAAAGCGAAGAAAACTGTTTGCCTAAGGACTTGTTATTTTTCATCAAAGACATAAAATGGAAGGCAGAATCGATGGCTTTAAATTTGTTTTTATTGTAAACCAAACACATATCTATTAAGCCCATATCTTCCTCAAGATTTATAATGATTTCGCCAAGAAATTGGTGCTCTTTGGTCGCGTTAATTCTATCTTGGTTCCAGTCGTTGATTTGCAAGGCAATTAAAATACCTATGACAACCAGAATAATTTCACCAATAGCATAAAGTAGGTATTTGCTAAAACGATTTTCAGCGAGTAAGCGTTGACGTATTTTACGAAAGAACTTAATCATTTTATTCAGTGATTTCAGTAAGCCTAATAATATCGTTAATCATTGATACGATACCTTCAGATTCTACAGTTTCTAATAAATATTCCAGACCGTAAGTGCGCTCTTCCCTAAAATTGAACTCTCTCGGACCAAACCAAGTCCTCATATTGTCTGGAGAAAACGGATGTTCAAAATCGTAGCTTCGTCTTTGAAAAGGGAAATACTCTTTAAAAAGAATATCCATAGCAAATTGCTCCTCCTCTAAATAATCACCTAGGACATCATTCCAAGAAATCAGTAATCGCCTTAAACTGTCATTTTGAATTAAGTCAAAAGACGAAGAATTAATGAGAGCCCTTACCGTACCATTTTTTGGATTAAATGATTTATTGGTGAAACAGGTGCCTTGGTAGTACATTATTGTATCACGTAAAGGATTATTTTCAAAATGAGTAATATTTCTTGGGCTCTTTTTAAGAATCGAAATCTGCTTTTGGAGGTGGTGGCAACAATCCATAGCATTTTTATTATGCGCCATAATAGAGTCGAGTTGTACCTTATTGGATTTAAAATCTAGGTTAATTTCCCTGAGAAAGGCTTGTTCCTTTTTTTGTTCTAAGGCATGCTCTCGCATTGTATTGATTTGAAGCGCTATTAAAATACCTATTACAACTAGAATAATCTCGCCAATAGCATAGAGTAAGTACTTCGAAAATTTGTTTTCGGAGAGTAAGCGTTGACGTATTTTTCTAAAGAACTTAATCATACACCTTCCTTAACTTTAGCTATAATGCGTAAGGGGGCACCACTGCCATCCTTAATTTTCATGGGCAAGGCAATGACTTCAAAACCTTTAGGTGGCAGTTGGTCAAGATTGGTAATATTCTCGAACGCCGGAATATTTTCAGAAAGTAAAATCACATGGCTTTTAAAGTATTCCGATTGGCCATAATCAATACTCGGTGTATCGATACCAATCGAATTGATGCTTCTATTTTCGACCAGCCAGGTGGCAGCTTCTGGCGATAACCCTGGAAAATGCAATAGCTTTATCGCTTCTGGGCCACGTTGGTCGGTGCCTAGGTATTTAAGTTTGTCTGGGTAATGTTTGGCATGTCCTGTGTCCAAAAGTACAATAGCACCCTCAGGGATTTGACCATGTTCCTTTTCCCAAGTCGTAAAATCTTCCACACTCACTAAGTAATCGGGGTTGTTGTTAGCATTTGCTCTAACGTCAATTTTAATAGCAGAGCCTACAAGTTTTTCCAAAGGAATTTCTTCAACGGATTGCTTACCTTTGGAGAAGTGAATTGGCGCATCGATATGCGTGCCACCATGTTCCGCAGTTTCAAAATTGTTGGCAGCATAGAAGAAGCCTTTATCCGTATCGCCTTTGGCAACAACATCCAGTTTGAATTCTTTGGCAGTCACCCAATACACCGTTTCTTCAGAGAAAGTATGAGTTAAATCAACAATTTTAGTTTTGGTCGTTGTGCTTTCTTCTTTGTGTTCTGATTTCTTACAAGATAACATGAGGCATAGCAATGCAGATAAGCATAAAACATAGAATTTCATAGTCTGAAAGGTTTTTGAATACATAAAATGATATAAAAGGTATAACTCCTTGACGGGATAAACAAGCAGATGACGTTGATGGTGTAGTTGAGGTTGGTTAACTATGTGTATTTAAAGCTGTTAAAATGTTACAAAAGCACATTTGTCATTTCGAACGAATGTGAGAAATCCCATTATTAGATTCCTCGTCGCTATGCTCTGTCGGAATGACACTCTTACTGTTCGTAAATCCCTATGGTCAATTCCCTTCCTGGGAAGGGTTAGGGATGGGTTTCTAAATTTTCAATTTCATTTTCAATTTCTCTAATTACCCAGCTCAGATTATTTTTTACATCCCAATCTGAAAATCTAACAACTTTTACCCCTAATGATTCCAATTTATATTGGCGTAAAGCATCCTTTTCTTCATGTCCTTCTTCAAAATGTATAGAGCCATCAACTTCAATAGCCAGCTGTAAATCTTTACAATAAAAGTCGACGATGTAATTATCAATAGGGATTTGTCTACTGAACCTTATACCAAGCTTTTTGTTGTTTATTTCTCGCCATAAAGCTATTTCTCCAAGAGTCATACTTTTCCGGAGTTCTTTTGCTAGAGGAACAAGTTTAGGATTATATGGTATTATTTTTCTCATTACTGTACCCATCCCTTAGTCCCTTCCCAGGAAGGGAATCAGATGTTTTACTGTTCATAAATCCCTATGGTCAATTCCCCTTTATCATTCATTGTGGCTCTGTACATACCTGCTGTATTAAAATCGGCCACCATATTGCCATCTTTGTCTACTGCAACAATACCGCCATCACCGCCTAAGTCAGCCACTTTATCTAAAACAATTTTTGCCGCTTCTTTAAGGCTTAAGCCTTTGTAATCAATAAGTGCCGAAATATCGTGTGCTACTTGAGCTCTAATAAAGTATTCTCCCCACCCTGTACTAGAAACGGCACATGTAGCATTGTTAGCATAAGTACCAGAGCCTATAATTGGGGCATCGCCCACTCTGCCATAACGTTTATTGGTCATGCCTCCAGTAGATGTTCCTGCGGCTAAATTGCCGTTTTTGTCGAGGGCGGCACAACCCACAGTGCCGAATTTCGCATTCTTAATATCGGTATCGTAAAAGTCTAAGTAGGCTGATTCTGTATCTACTTTTCCTTCTTGTTTAGCCTCACGTTCCTTAACGCGTTTAAGGGATTCTAAGCGTCGGTCCGTATGAAAATAGGAAGGATCAACAATAGTTAAACCTTGCTCTTCAGCAAAGATTTCAGCGCCTTTCCCTGAGAGCATGACATGTTTCGATTGTTCCATTACAGCTCTGGCCAAATTAATTGGATTTCTAACCGTTGTCGTACCAGCAGAAGCTCCAGCATTGAGCGTTTTACCATCCATAATTGAAGCATCCAGTTCATTGGTTTCGGCATTAGTGAATACGGCACCTTTTCCAGCGTTAAACAAGGGGGAATCTTCCATAACATTGATGGTTTTTTCTACAGCCTCCAGACTACTTCCGCCGTTTTTTAAAATCTCATAACCTACTCTAATCGCTTCTTCTAATTTAGCTTTATATGCGGCTTCCTTTTCAGGAGTCATGTTCTTTTTTAGAATGGTCCCAGCGCCGCCGTGAATAATGATTGCAAATTCGGGTTTTTCTATGGTGTGTTCAGTAGTACTTTCAGCCTCTGCCATTGCTTTTGAAGTAGGCTCATTTTTACAGGCTAGGCATAAACATAAAACAAGAACAAACGGAATAATTTTCTTCATGATGGATCGTGATTTTATAAGTGCTTTAAAGTTACATTTTTAGAGCGCAAGCTTCAAGTAAAACTGAGTTTTTATTAGTAATTTTATGCCATTATTTAATAATTCATAAAAAACAAACATATATGCAAGCAGTTGCTACGGATTTCGGAATAAAAGAGGCCTTAGAACAATTAGGTATTAAAGACATAAATGAGGGCACATCTACAGGATCTCACAACTTTTCAAATGGAGAGATTATAGCGTCCTATTCACCAGTAGATGGACAATTAATTGCTAAAGTAAAGTCATCAACAAAAGCCGATTATGAGAAGGCCATGTCTGCGGCTACAGAAGCTTTTAAGACTTGGAGAGTTATGCCTGCTCCGCAACGCGGTGAAATCGTGCGTCAGTTTGGCGAAAAATTGAGAGAGAAGAAAGAAGCCCTAGGTAAGCTAGTATCTTATGAAATGGGAAAATCGTACCAAGAAGGTTTAGGCGAAGTACAGGAAATGATTGATATCTGTGATTTTGCTGTGGGCTTATCGCGTCAACTCCACGGGTTAACCATGCACTCAGAGCGTCCGGGTCATCGTATGTACGAACAATATCACCCATTAGGAGTGGTTGGGATTATTTCCGCTTTCAATTTTCCAGTGGCCGTTTGGTCATGGAATACAGCCTTAGCTTGGATTTGTGGGGATACTTGTATTTGGAAACCCTCGGAAAAAACACCTATTTGTGGTGTAGCTTGTCAGAATATCATCGCAGAGGTACTCGCTGAAAACAATTTACCTGAAGGCATTTCTTGCCTAATTAACGGCGATTATCGCGTTGGTGAAATGATGACCAAGGATACACGTGTGCCTTTGGTCTCGGCTACAGGATCTACCAGAATGGGAAAAATTGTGGCTAAGGAAGTAGCAGGGCGCTTAGGAAAATCTTTATTGGAATTAGGTGGTAACAATGCGATTATTGTCACACCAGATGCCGATATAAAAATGACAGTTATTGGGGCTGTATTTGGAGCCGTTGGCACTTGTGGTCAACGTTGTACTAGTACACGTCGTTTAATCATTCACGATTCGATTTATGAGCAAGTGAAAAATGCCATTGTTGATGCCTATAAACAATTGCGAATCGGTAATCCGTTAGATGAACATAATCATGTTGGACCATTAATTGATACGGATGCTGTAAAAATGTACGAAGCCGCTTTAGATAAAGTAGTCGAAGAAGGAGGGCACATTGTGGTAGAAGGCGGTGTGCTATCTGGTGAGGGTTATGAAAGCGGATGTTATGTAAAGCCAGCAATTGCTGAAGCCAATAATACTATGGAAATAGTACAGCACGAAACTTTTGCTCCGGTACTTTATTTACTAAAGTATTCAGGTGATGTTACCAATGCCATTGAGATTCAAAATAATGTGGCTCAAGGTTTGTCTTCTGCAATTATGACCAATAATTTGCGCGAAGCCGAACGCTTCTTATCACATGCGGGTTCTGATTGTGGTATTGCCAATGTGAATATCGGGACTTCTGGCGCTGAGATCGGTGGTGCTTTTGGAGGCGAGAAAGAGACGGGTGGTGGACGTGAGTCCGGTTCTGATGCATGGAAAATCTATATGCGTCGTCAGACCAATACCATTAACTATACGACTGAGTTACCTTTAGCACAAGGCATTAAGTTCGACCTATAGTTAGTTACTATGAAAAGAAGAGATGTCTTAATATTATTGCTAATAAACATTGTATTAACTAACATCTTTGCATATTTAGATTATGATGGAGAAGGTGTTAACTATATAGTTGAAATGTGGTACCTTCTTTTAATTAGCTTGGTGGTATTCATGATTTTGCCAATACTACTTCTATGGCTTTTTAAAAAATCTAAATACAGGTTATTAATTGCCTGTATGGGTTTTTTACCTGTGGTATATTTGATTTTTTATCTGCTATAAAAAAGGTTAAAATATATACTAAGGAAAACCGTTTCTCATCTAGAAACGGTTTTTTTATGTCTAGAAAACAGCTCCTTGGGTTAGTTTTGATAAGTTTTTTGATCACAAATGTGATTGCCTTTTTAGATGAAGGTATTCGTACTTTTGATTATCTAACGAGGGCGGGGGATTGGGTGGCACTTTTGATATATACCCTACTTTTTCTTGCTATTCCTTTCATTATATTTTTTAGGGTAAAAGACAACAAGAATAGGTTTGTCATAGCGTTGATCGGTTTTCTACCTACCTTATTTTTAATCTTACCAAATCTATAACTAACTTTAGGAATGGTTTTTGGTAGTATTAAACTATTAAGGGCATAACGAGTCTAAATCCTATGACAACGAAAGAACTTCAACATTTATATTGGCGAGCTGGCTTTGGTATACAGCCTACGATGCTCAACAAAATACCTTTGGATAGAAAGCAGGTTGTCGATGCGCTTTTCGAAGATTCTAAATCCTATACACCCTTAGAGATTGACTTGTCTTATTTGAATGGGATCGATCCTAAAGACCTGAAGAAGTTCCCGTCGCTAGCCAAAGAACTGAGAGAAAAAAGTAATATTAGAATCCTGGATTTGGGTAATGCTTGGATGGCACGAATGATTCATGCTAAGGAACTATTAAGAGAACGTATGACATTATTTTGGGCTAATCATTTTGTTTGCAGAGATAGAAATCCCAAGTACATGCTTCAATACAATAACACGCTTAGATATCTTGCGCTTGGTCATTTCGGGGATTTTGTCAAAGCTATCTCTAAAGAAGCAAGCATGCTTAAGTACCTCAATGGCAAACAAAACAGAAAGCAAAAGCCCAATGAGAATTTTGCCCGTGAATTAATGGAGCTGTTTACTTTAGGGGAAGGCCATTATTCTGAAAAAGATATTAAGGAGAGCGCCAGGGCTTTTACGGGTTACAACCATAATTTTGAAGGTGAATTTGTTTTTAGGGGACTTCAGCATGACCATGACAATAAAACCTTTTTTGATAATATTGGGAGATTTGATGGCGATGATATCATCGATATTATTTTAGAAAATAAACAGTGTGCACGTTACATCTCGGATAAGGTATACCGTTATTTTGTAAACCCTGTACCTAACAATAGTCATATTGAAGCCATGACGGATGTGTTCTACAATGACTATGATATCGAGAACCTCATGCGATTTGTCTTTATGTCGGATTGGTTTTACCATGAAAAAAATAGAGGCGCAAAGATTAAATCTCCGGTAGAGTTTCTAGTAGGTATGGCCAAGACCGTTCCAGTAACATTTGAAAGAAAAAGGGATATCATCGTTATCCAAAGACTGTTGGGACAAATACTGTTAGATCCCCCTAATGTAGCAGGTTGGAAAGGAGATAAGGCTTGGATAGACGCCAATACCATTATGGTACGCTTAAAGCTTCCTTCACTTCTATTGAATAACGCTATGATTTCCCTTAAAGCTTATGGGGATTTTAATGATCGATTCGCAGCACAATATTTTAAAAGGAGCAAAGGGAAATTACCCTTTAAAACCTTACCAGATTGGGATTCGTTTTTAGATGATTTTAAAACTATTAAGACGGAAGAACTTACAAATATCCTTATTCAAGGAACAGTAAATGAAGGTACGGCTGACTATTTAAAGACATTCAGCAAGGCCTCTAAACGCGATTTTTGTGTTCAGTTGATGTCCTTGCCCGAATATCAAATGTGTTAATCATGGACAGAAGAAAATTTATAAAAGATTCGGCATTGGCAAGTAGTTTGCTATTTGTACCACGTTTTGTTAAGGCATTTGAGGCCGCACCATCGACAAAGCTTGGTTATAAACGTTTGGTCATTGTTCAATTGTCTGGTGGTAATGACGGATTGAATACCATCGTACCATACAACAACGATATCTATTATAATGCAAGACCTCGCTTAGCCATTACAAAGGATATTATAAAGCTCAATGATGATCTTGGATTTCACCCCAGTCTAGCACCATTGAGAACTTTATTTGACAAAGGGGAGTTATCCATTATCAACAATGTGGGGTATCCAAATCCGGTACGGTCGCATTTTAGGTCGATGGATATTTGGCAAACGGCAAGTGATTCGGACACCTATCTGCAGAGCGGTTGGTTAGGACGCTACTTAGATGCTTATGGTAATAAACCCTATAATGCTATAGAGATGGATGAGCAATTAAGTTTGGCCATGAAAGGGGAACGGTTTAACGGCATTGCCACCAATAATTATAAGATGCTATACAGAACTGCTAAAGATCCGTTTTTTGGTAATGTTCTTAAGCATTACAATGATCAACATTTAAGCGAGCATAATTTAGGTTATCTCTATCAAACCATGATTGAAGCAAAGTCCTCGGCAAAGTATATTTATGAAACCACTAAAGTAAAGTTGTCCCAGGAAGATTATCCTCAAAACCAATTTGCAAAACAGCTTAAAAATGTGGCCCAATTTATAAACTCTGGATTAGACACTAAAGTGTTTTATACCTCTTTGGGTGGATTTGACACACACGCCAATCAACCCAATGTTCAAAAACGATTATTATCCCAATATGCTGAGAGTATTTCGGCATTTGTAAGAGACCTAAAGCGAAATGAGACCTTTGATAATACATTGATTTTAACATTCTCAGAATTTGGGCGTCGCGTCAAACAAAATGCAGCAAATGGGACAGATCATGGTGCCGCAAATAATGTTTTTGTTATCGGTAAGAATTTAAGAAAGGCTGGCTTCTACAATAAACTTGCTAGTCTTAGTGATTTGGACAATAATGGGGATTTAAAATATGAGATTGACTTTAGGGCTGTTTATAAAACGATATTGAGGAACTGGATGAATGTCTCTACAGAAGGGATTATCAATTCCAAACAAAAGCTATTAGGTTTTGTCTAAAAAAACCTTGTCTCAAATGCTGCTAATAGCAAAATGAAACAAGGTTATATAATTGATTAATAGCATTCCAAAGATGCGCATAAAATCGGTGCGATATTTTATTTTTTTGATGAATGGTCGAAAAAAATGTATCATCTGCACATCCTGCATTCCGATTTCGACAAGATGCAAAAAACAAGGATAAAACCTAAGTTAAATTCGACCAAATTAACTGTACTTCACTTTTCGCAATATTCTAATGGTTTCTTTATAGGACTCATATAGCTCTAAACTGTACTTTTTTAAATAAGGTTTTACATAGTCAAGTTTAGGTAAGGCGTCCTCAAAACCATTGAGGTAGCAGATTAAATAACTCGCAGCTAAATTTTTGAGATCTGGTATTTCATGATTAGCAATAGTGATACCTTTTTCGAGTTTTTCTAATAGGGCGTTATTTGTATTGTAAATATGGTGCAATACCTTTTTATCGTATTGTGGTGGTTCGAAAATTAAATTGGCCTCAATGGAATAATTGGCATTATTGTCAAAGTGAATTGTTTTTTCTTCGAGTTTGTAATACTTGAAGGACTTATGAAGCCCAAGTCGCACATATTCTACAATCTTAAAAGAATCATCATCATAAAAAATAGCGACTTCATCCAGAGCCGAATAGAATAATCGGACTTGTTCATTAATCAATTCAATGTCAACGCGAGAATAGAATACTTCGTCCTTCACCTGCTTTTTTTGGCCAGACCAGCACAACACAAAATACTCCTTAAATACCTTGTAAAGCGGATTAAAATCTTTGCGTTTATTCATAAAATCGAACACACCATCGAGGGTTAATTCGATATTATTTTGAGCATGATTTTCGATGGACGCCACAATTTTAGAATTCACATCCTTAATTTCGATGTCGAAGACTTTTGGCATACTCATGCTCCCATCTCTAAAAAAAACGGAACCACCGTAGTACTTCCAGATGTTTTTTCTTAATGATGTAATGCTATCGATTGGTCTAATGGTGACTAAGCCCACAACTTTATCATCGGGAAGATGGGGAAAAGGAATATTCTCATATTGAACAATGGGGGGATTGGTTAAATAGGCATTGATCAGGTTTTGTATTTTACTGTCATCAAAAAAATCGGTGCCAATAATGTTGTTGTCTTCATCTTCCACACCAATGACGATATATGAATTGTTTTTAGGATTACTATTAGAAAGGGCACAGATATGCTTTAGGAATTTGGCTTTTCCTTCCTTATGACTGATATCGACCTTTCGTTTTTTGTCGTAAAAACTATTCTCATCGTTGTGAGCCAGTAAGTGCTTTATAAGCAGGCGTTTGTTGATCATATTAATTTCCCTCGAAAGAGGGAATCTTATTTTTAAAGTAATTCAATTTCTTTTTTTAAATTTTTCCGAGCTTGTTTTTCAAATCTTGTGATGTAGGTTTCCGTAAAATACAAAGTGTCGCGTTTTAAAAAATGTTGAAGCACTTTTTTTCTTCCGGACTTATACATGAAATCAGGATAAATCCAATATTCTTTTCTAATGTTCTGGGTATAGTTCTTATAGGTTTCCCAATCCGTTCCAAGAATCGCTAAATCAAAGTCTAAAAGATAGGCATTATCCTCATTTTTGCTTAAAATAACATTATGATTTTTTGTTGAACTAATCAATTTTAGAACATTTATAGTTCTTTTTTCTCCAATACTGAGCGATTTAAGACGTTTTTTGGCTAAAATCCCACTTTTCTCTTCATTGTTCTTTTTAGTTGGTTTATAGATAATATCGTGGTACCAAATGGCAAAAAGCAGAATATCAAAATCAAAAATGGAGTCTTTAAAATTTTCGGCTTGACTCAACATATTTTGAATATGAGAGAGGTTGTGATAGTATCTATTTTTACCCGAATAGTGTTTTACAATCTCGTCCCAATAAGAAATTACAAGGGCTTTGTCTTCTGTATATTTTGAAGATAAATCCACCCATTTAGATTTTAGTTCAGTAGTCATTAAGACTTTTTCACAATCGTAGAATTTGCCTGAGCCGTACAAAACATAAGTACATCTGCAATGTTCACGTGTGCTGGTCGCGATACCGCAAAGTAAATAACTTCGGCCACATCCTCAGCCTGCAGGGCTTTATAGCCTTTATAAACGGAGTTGGCTTGCTCACCGCCTTTAAAGCGAACCTCAGAGAATTCCGTTTCTACCAACCCAGGATTAATAGCGGTGACTTTAATACCAAAAGGGTTGAGGTCGACACGCATGCCTTCGGTAATGGCCAGCACCGCGTGCTTACTACCGCAATACACATTACCTTTTGGATAGACTTCTTTACCTGCGGAGGATCCAATATTTATAATATGACCAGATTGACGCTCGGTCATCTTTGGGATGATGGCTTTACTCACATAGAGCAGGCCTTTAACGTTAATATCCATCATGGCATCCCAGTCGTCTAAGCTGCCATTATGTATAGGGTCTAAGCCATGGGCATTGCCAGCATTGTTGATTAAAATATCGATATGCTGAAATTCTTTGGGCAAGGATGCGATAGCTTCTAAAACCTGTTCTCTATGACGGACATCAAAATTTAAAGTGTGTACATCGGTTTGTTTGGATAGGGCTTTTTCAATGCTATCGAGCCGATGTTGGCGACGTCCGCAGAGTACAAGGTTAATGCCGTGTTTGGCGAATTCTTCTGCTGTGGCTTTGCCAATACCACTGGTTGCGCCAGTAATTAAGGCTGTTTTTTTCATAATTCCGTTACTTATATGGTCAAAAATTTATTTTTAACTAAATAATCTAAACCCCAACTTATACTTATACTGTCTATTTCCTTCTCTGTCAAGTCTTTTTTATAGGTCAGTTTAGAGTCGAAATAAAAAAACTTACCACTCCTTAAAGACGTTGAATCACCAATAACATTACTAATGATATTAAATTGCATAACCCTTCCATTTTCGTCTCGTCTTCTAAATGCATCAAATTCGTTATTTAGAATGAGCTTTTCTGATTCAGATGGTCTAATATTTTTCCAAACATGTAGTGTCTCTCCTGCCTTTGGTTTTTCATTTCGAGTTTCCCATCTATAACCATTTTTGGAATTCATATACTCATCTATTATTGGAATATTTATTGCGGTTCTAATTTGATTAGCCTTCATCCCAAAATCCATATTTTTTATTTCGTGTTGATTTTCAAAATAGTTATAGACCCAATAAATTCCGACAATTAGGATAACAATTTTGGGAAAGTGTTTTTTGAGATTTAATCTTGTCATAATTATCTAGAACAATCTGAATTACTGTAAACTGTGATGCAATGTGTTAATTGTCCTAGGGAACCTTATGGCCTTGGCTAGCCACCAATATTAAAAACCAGTCTTCAAGTTCAAGATCTATTTTTGAAGCGTCCATAGCTTGTTGCAACCGTTTTTTATTTGTGGTTCCAACTACCGGATGTATACCAGCCGGATGTTTCATTGTCCAAGCCAGCAGTAGTTGGTCTTCAGTAGCATTGTATTTGTCCATCAATTCGCCAAGTTGTTTATGGATACGTCTCGTTTGCTCATTATCCTCCCTGAATACAGTGCCTAATGGAGACCAAGCCATGGGTTTTATACCGCAGGTGGTCATATAATCTAAAGTGCCGTCGTTCATGGCCGAATGTTCTGTCAATGAAAACTCAATTTGGTTGACATCAATATCCATGCGTAAGCCAATCATTTCCATTTGGGATGGCGTAAAATTAGACACTCCAAAATCTCTGATTTTACCATCTTTTTTCAAAATAGTAATGGCTTCAGCAATGTCTTCAGCAACCATCAAAGGACTAGGTCGGTGTAATAATAAGAGATCTAAATATTCGGTTTCGAGATGTTTTAAGGATTGCTCAACAGACCAGATGATATAATCTTTATTGTAATTGTAATGTTTTACCTTATTGTCTCTGTTTTCGCATACATATTGAATACCGCACTTTGATATAAGTTGAATAGCGTCCCTTTGAATTCCAGAATCGAGGAATGCTTTTCCGAAGTCCGCTTCGGTCGTATAAGCGCCGTAGATATCGGCATGGTCAAAGGTGGTAATATTGAGAGAGAGACAGTGATGCATTAAATCGGCCATCTCTTTTTTTGAGAGTTGTTTGCCCCAACTTCCCCAGGTCATAGTACCTGCAATTAATCGAGAATATTTCACTTTTTTTTCAGGTTATATGGATTTTTTTGCAATTGATGTATAAAAATACTTAAAACCTAAGGATTAAAGTATCCTTGTTTCATAATTATTCCATATCCCAAGTCATGACCTATATGCAATCATTAAAATATCTACTTTTTATACTGATAGTTTCAATTGGTTTTACCAGTTGTTCAAAAGACGATATCGACGTAGATACTGATGTCACTAGCATTACCGTAAAATTAAAAAGCACAGCAAATACGGCCGATAAGGTCTATATAGACATTGAGGATGTTCAGCTGAAAGTTAAAGACGATGACCATAGTCCTAATGCCTGGGTAAGTCTAGACGTTTTGAATCAAGGTGTTCACAATGCATGCGATTTAAGCGAAGATAATCCATTACTTTTAGTAGATGATATAGAGACCCAAGCAAATTACGTTTATGAAATACGATTAGTACTTGGCGATAATAATTTTATAGATATTAATAACACCTTACATAGCTTGGATGTAACGTATTTAGGGGATGCTCAGCCATCCAATTTAATTAGAACACAATTAAATCCCAGGAGGCGGTATGATGTTGTCATTGATATAGATATTGATGCATCGATTAGCTATGATGAGGATGAAAATATGATGATACTTAACCCTAAATTATATACAGCAATTAGACAAATCGAATATTAATTATCTTAATCCATAATTAATCAAGATCTAAAGAGCCATAAGCCATTATGGCTCTTTATTTTTTAACCAATTGTTAACAGCAACTACCGAATTATTTTAACATTTTGCAACTTCGAAAAATGACTAAAAATTAGTGCGTTCATAAACCCTTAAAACATGGAAGAAACGAGTACAATTGATATAAAATCAATTAATGAAAAGATAGAAAAAGAAAGTGCCTTTGTAGACCTGCTGACCTTGGAAATGAACAAGGTAATCGTTGGGCAAAAACACATGGTAGAACGTTTATTGATAGGCCTATTGGGTCAAGGACATATCTTGTTAGAGGGTGTTCCTGGTTTGGCAAAAACATTGGCTATTAATACGCTATCCAAAGCTATTGATGCGAGTTTTAGTCGAATTCAGTTTACACCCGACTTATTACCTGCCGATGTTATAGGAACCTTGATATACAATATTAAAGAGAATGATTTCTCTATAAAAAAGGGGCCAATATTTGCCAACTTTGTTTTAGCTGATGAGATTAATAGAGCTCCGGCCAAAGTGCAATCCGCTTTATTAGAGGCCATGCAAGAAAAGCAAGTCACTATTGGAGATGAAACCTTTATATTAGACAGGCCGTTTTTGGTTATGGCCACTCAAAACCCAGTAGAACAAGAAGGAACTTATCCCTTACCAGAAGCTCAGGTAGACCGTTTTATGCTGAAAGCAGTTATTGATTACCCAAAATTAGAGGAAGAGCAGCTAATTGTAAGGGCCAACCTTAAAGGTGCTTTCGGCAAGGTAAATCCGGTGGTTTCCATTAAACAAATCTTAAGTGCTCAAGAAGCGGTACGGGAAGTTTATATGGACGAAAAAATCGAGAAATACATTTTAGATATCATTTTTGCAACACGTTATCCTGAAAAGTACAGGCTCGGTGATTTAAAAGCGCTGATTTCTTTTGGGGCATCGCCGCGTGGTAGCATCAACTTGGCTACTGCTGCAAAATGCTATGCGTTTATAAAGCGAAGAGGCTACGTTATTCCCGAAGATGTACGTGCCGTCGTTCATGATGTTTTAAGACACAGAATAGGCATTACTTACGAAGCCGAAGCCGAAAATGTGACCTCAGAAGATATCATCAACAAAATCATCAACGAAATCGAAGTACCTTAATCAGTACTCAGTGTTCAGTTTTTTAGTTTGCAGTTAAAATAATTGCAACTGTATATTGATTTCTTCATTCTGAACACTGGTTATTGCATATTGAACACTGGAAAGATGGACACCAAAGAACTTCTAAAAAAAGTACGGAAAATAGAGATTAAGACACGTCGCTTGTCTGATCATATATTTGGAGGAGAATACCATTCTACCTTTAAGGGGCGTGGTATGACGTTTTCCGAAGTTCGTCAATATCAATTTGGTGACGATGTAAGAAATATCGATTGGAATGTCACAGCGCGTTATAATGAACCTTTTGTAAAAGTATTTGAAGAGGAACGCGAGCTCACCATGATGCTCATGGCCGATGTTTCCGGCAGTAAGTTTTTCGGTACAAGAAATCAGTTTAAAGATGAAATTGTTACTGAGATTGCGGCTACACTAGCCTTTTCTGCTACCCAGAATAATGATAAAATAGGCTTGATTTTGTTTTCTGATGAGATTGAACTTTATATTCCACCCAAAAAAGGACGCTCTCATGTTTTGAGGATCATACGAGAACTTTTAGAGTTCAAGCCAAAAAGTAAAAAGACCAATGTGGCGGAAGCCCTTAAATTTTTATCCAATGTGATGAAAAAGAAGGCCATTGTTTTTGTATTGTCCGATTTTATTGCAGACGATTATAAGCAAACTTTAAAAATCGCGGCAGGAAGACATGATATTACAGGCATTAGAATTTACGATAAGCACGAGGAAACCATTCCGAATATAGGCATGGTACAGATGGAAGATGAAGAAACCGGAGAGTTGATGCTTGTCAATACGGGCTCCAAAAAAGTGAGGTTGAATTACGGGAAGTTTTATAATGATAAAGTCAACTATTTTAAAGACGCTTTCACCAAATCAGGAGCAGGGACTATTGACTGCCGTGTCGATGAGAGTTATGTCAAGAAGTTGTTGGGTTATTTTAAGCGAAGAGGATAAATTAAGTTAGAAGTGAAAAGTGAAACGTCATACACGAGAATTGCCTTAACAAGAAATCGATTGGTTTTAGGTTTGGTCCTGTGTCTCTTCAGTCTTGTGTCTTACGCTCAAGTTACTTCAGAAGTGGATACCACTAAAATCCGGATTGGTGAACAAATCAACTACAAAATAAAAGTTGAAGCGGACTCTTCTGCCCTTGTGGTTTTTCCCGAAGGTCAAACCTTCATGCCTCTCGAGGCTGTAGAAGCTTTAGATATAGATACAACTAGAAAAGACGCCAAGTTTTTATTGTCTAGAATTTATAAGCTTACACAGTTCGATTCTGGGGCTTATACCATTCCTAGACAAAAGATCATCATAGCTGATAAACCGTTCTTTACGGATTCGCTTAAAGTGGAGGTTAATACTATTGAAGTCGATACCACAAAGCAAAAACTCTACGATATTAAACCCATAATCGACGTAGAGAAAAGCGCTAGCAAATGGTGGCTTTGGCTACTAATAGCACTCGCAGCAATAGCTTTGGTGGCCTTTTTATTGTATTGGTTTATTTGGAGACAAAAACCATTGACTGAAGAAGAGGAAATCGCATTATTACCAGCATACGACCGTGCAAAATTAGCTTTAAAAAAGTTGGACGAAAGCCCTTATTTAATACAATCTAAGGTGAAAGCCTATTATTCTGAATTGACCATGGTCATAAGGAAGTATTTGGACGAAAAGGTTTATGACCGCTCCTTAGAAAGTACGACTGACGAATTGATTTCAAGGCTTCAATTATTAAAAGAGGGCAATCAGTTTCCGTTTACAAAAGAAACCCTCCATAATCTCGAGACGATTTTAAAACGTGCCGATTTGGTAAAGTTCGCAAAATCAGCGCCGGATATGGCACTCATTGAGATGGATAGAGCAACTATAGAAAAGGAGGTGGATAGCGTTAAAGCGTCTTTGCCAGAACCTACTGAAGAAGAGAAGCTTTTAGACCAACAGTACAAAGAAGACCAAGAGCGAAAAAAGAAACGCAAAAAGGTTATTTTGACCGTACTCATTTCTTTATGCTTAGTCATTGCAACTTTTGTGGGCTTTGGTATGAGATATGGATTTGGATATGTAAAGGATACGATAATAGGTCATGAGAGCAAAGAACTTCTAGAAGGTGAATGGGTTGAAAGTGCCTATGGTTTTCCTCCTGTATATATAGAAACACCTGAAGTGTTGAAGCGGATACAAGATTCACTTCCAGACGAGCTAAAGGATAAATTTGAGCGTACAATTTTTGCCTTCAATAGTGAAGCCCATGAGATTCGTATTGAGGTTATGACAATTCGGGCCATTGATGCTCAAAATCAGCAAAAGCAAGAAGAAATTGAAAAAAATGTGGCACAATCTATAGAGGGGATTTTGAGCGAGTGGGAAACTGAGAATATTCAGAATATCATTACGAAAGGGGAGCAATATATCACACCAAATGCTGTTGAGGGCATTAAAACCTACGGAAATGCTGATTTCCCTATTCCTAACTCGGACGACACCTTAAAAGGAGACTATGCTATTTTTAGTTTTGCCACTACAGATGCTATAATGCATGTTACATTGATTTGGGCAAAAGATGATACATATGCCGTAGAAATGATAGATAGAATTGCGGATTCTATCGAGTTAAAGTCAGATGAACAAGCAGATGCCGAACAAGAAGCAAAGAACTGATGTTAGAGAATATAGAATTTTTAAATAAGGAACTCTTTTGGTTTTTATTGCTCATACCAATAGCCATACTTTGGTATGTTTTTAAACACAATAAACAAACCGCTGAGCTTAAGATATCCAGTATTCAAGGATTTAAAAATGTATCCTCTTTTTGGTCAAAATTGAGACATTTGCTATTTGTACTTCGACTATTGGCCCTAGGGTTATTAATTACAGCCTTGGCAAGGCCGAGAACCGTAGATGTATCTACAAAGACTAAAACAACAAGGGGTATTGATATTGTGATGTCTATTGATGTTTCTGCAAGTATGTTGGCTAAAGATTTACGCCCCAACCGACTAGAAGCCTTGAAGGCTGTTGCTGCAGATTTTATCGATGGTCGCCCCAATGACAGAATAGGTTTAGTAGAATATGCTGGTGAAGCCTATACCAAAACACCAATAACCAGCGACAAATCTATTGTTCAGCGCTCACTAAGAGACATTAAATACAACACTATTATTGAAGGTGGTACCGCAATAGGCATGGGTTTAGCGACCTCTGTCAATCGACTTAAAGACAGTAGGGCTAAAAGTAAGGTGATTATCCTTTTAACAGACGGTGTCAATAATGGTGGGTTTATTGACCCAAAAATAGCAAGCGAATTAGCTGTAGAATACGGTATTAAAGTCTATACTATTGGCTTAGGGACAAATGGGATGGCCTTATCGCCTATGTCCATCAATCCCAACGGGACTTTCAGATATGGACGCCAACAAGTAGAAATTGATGAAGAGCTATTAGAGGAAATTGCGGAAGCAACTGGGGGGAAGTATTTTAGGGCGACAAATAACAGGAAATTAGCAGAGATTTATAAGGAAATCAATAAGCTAGAAAAAACTGAAATAGAGGAAAAGAAATACTATAATTATGAAGAAAAGTATAGGCCACTAGTCCTGCTAGCTGGGTTACTACTTTTAATAGAATTAGTGTTACGACATACAATATTTAGGAGCTTTGTTTAGACTTGACGAAAAAATATGGTTTTGGACCCTACTGGCAATCCCAGTAATTATTCTGCTATTTATGTTATTGCAGATTTGGAGACGTTCTGCGCAGAAAAAGTTTGCGGATAGTGGATTGCTCAGGCGATTGAGTCCTAACCAATCTCTTTTTAAGGGTGTTTTAAAAGTGTTGGTGCTTTGTGGCGCATTTGCATGCTTGTCATTAGCTTTGGTAAATCCTAAAATTGGCACGAAACTAGAAACTGTGCGCAGTCAAGGTGTTGATATTGTTTTTGCCGTAGATGTTTCTAAGAGTATGTTGGCCGAAGATATTGCACCTAATAGATTGGAAAAATCAAAACAACTAGTAAGGGAGATTATAAACAGCTTAGCTAGTGATCGTGTAGGTATTATTGCCTATGCAGGTAAGGCTTTTCCCCAGCTGCCAATAACTACGGACTATGCATCCGCAAAAATGTTTTTGCAAAACATGAATACAGATATGCTATCCTCCCAAGGGACAGCCATTCATGAAGCCATTCAATTAGCAAAAACCTATTATGATGATGAAGAGCAAACCAATCGCATATTAATCATTATTTCAGATGGTGAAGATCATGGGGGCGAAGCTGTGGATATCGCAGAAGAGGCAATGGAAGAAGGTATTAGAATATTGACCGTTGGTGTAGGAGATATTAAAGGAGGTCCCATCCCCATAAAGCGAAATGGTATTGTCCTAAATTATAAAAAAGATAGCAATGGTGAAACGGTTATTACACGTTTAGACGAAACGACTTTAAGAGAAATTGCAGATGAGACCGATGGGATTTACGTTAATGGAAGCAATACTGCAGAAGTCGTAGACACTATTAAAGATGTGCTGGACAAAATGGATAAAAAAGAGTTTGAGTCTAAGCAAATCGCTGATTTTAAGGATCAATTTCAATGGTTTTTAGGTCTGGGCATCTTACTATTATTCATCGATATCTTCTTTTTAGAGCGAAAAACAGCTTGGTTAAAGAAACTTAATTTGTTTAATGAGAACTTTTAGAGTTTCTTTAACGCTAATAAAACAAAGGGTTTGTTACTTTTAAATTAAAGTATGAATGGTATGAAACTTTACATAGGTATTCTTATAGCATTGATTGGCTATTCAGGATTTTCTCAGGAAGCTGACAAAGAACGGCTAAGGGCCGAAAAGAAGGCGACCGATTTGGTTTATAATGCCAATGAGCTATTGGATGATGACAATTATGTGGAAGCAGAAATGGAGTATAGAAGGGCCATTTCTAAAGCACCAAGCAAGGCGGTCGGATCCTACAATTTAGCCCATTCTTATTACAAGAAAGGAAGCTTTGAGGAAGCACTATATAGAAGTCAGGAGGCTGCAAAGAATGCATCTACCAAGGACGAGAAGCATAGAGCGTATCATAATATTGGAAATATTTTAATGCAAAACGATTTGTGTAAAGAAGCGGTTGAAGCCTTTAAGGATGCTTTGAGAAATAATCCCAATGATGACGAAACGCGTTACAATTTTGCCTTAGCAAAAGAATGTGCCGAACAGCAAAAAGATGGGGGAGGCGAAGACGACAAGAAAGACGAGAATAAGGAAGAGGAAAAGGATAAGGAGGAAGAACAAAAGAAAGAAGACGAGAATAAAGACAATAAGGATAAAAAGGACGAAGGCGATAAAGATAAAAAGCAAGGGGATAAGGAAGAAGACGAAAACGGAAAGCCAAGAGACGACAAAAAAGATGATGGCAAAGGGGAAAAGGACAAGAAAGACAAGAACCAAAACCCAAAACCAAAACCAGGACAAATGTCTCCTCAGCAAATAAAGAATATTTTAGAGGCCATGCAGAACCAAGAGCAGAAAGTTCAGCAAAAGATAAATGCCGAAAAGCAAAAAGGGGCTAAAGTAAAAACAGAGAAGGACTGGTAGCTCGTTACGTTTCTAGTACGAGCTTGCTTCATAACCATTTTTAAAGGTAAAAAGATGAAATTTATAAAGAATATATCCATTGTAGTTGTGTTACTTATAACAGGTATCATGTCTGCCCAAGTAAAGTTTGAAGCTAAAACAGATATTGAAGAACTGAAAGACAGGGTTTTTATTATCACCGAACTCGATAAGACCAATTTTTTGGTTTCAGATTCTATCGTTGTGAAATACAAATTATTTGTGTCTCACGATACAGGAATAGAAAATTGGAATGAAGCTTACAAACCATTATACAAAGACTTTGAAATGAATGATTCAAAGCGCGATGATCTCAAAATTGTGAAAGAGGCATATAAAGGGGAAGACTATAGAACTGTAGTTTTTAAAGAAGTTATTTTAAATCCCAATAAAAAAGGAAACCTCGTACTACCAGCATATGCCTTGAATGTTCAAGTTTCTATTCCTTCAAAAACGGAAAAAAATGCTTTTGGGAGATTTAAAATGCAAAAGCAGGACATAACTATTACAACTGACAAAATAAAAATAACGGTTAAGTAAGTATAGCGATATACTATGCAGGTGCAAAGTTTTAAAAACATAGTAGTTCTATTAATCCTTTTTTTAGGCGTATTCAGTCAGGCCCAAGTAAAATTTGAAGCTAAAGTCAGTAAAAAGAAATTAGGGATTAATGAACGTTTGCGCATCGATTTCGAGATGAATAAAGATGGGGACAATTTTGTGCCTCCGAGTTTCGAAGACTTCACAGTTGTTGGCGGACCCAACACCTCTTTAATGAATTCTTATGCCAATGGTAAAAAGACCTATTTAAAGACTTATAGTTATTTTTTGGCTCCCAAAAAAAGAGGCAAGTTTACTATAAAACAGGCAAAAATTGAAATCGATGGCGAGATATATAAAACCTTTCCTATAACCATTACCGTGACCGCTGCGGTTGATCGGCCAAATGGTCCTCCTGATGCTTCGGACGTCGCTTCCGAAAATATTCATCTGGTAGCTGAGGTTTCAAAAACCAACCCCTATTTGAACGAAGGCTTAACAGTCGTTTATAAATTATACGTATCTCCAGAAACAGGAGTGAGCAATTGGAGAGAAAAAGACAATCCACGTTATAATGATTTTTGGAGTCAGAATATTGAGATTAAGGGATTGAATATTCAGAAGGGTCTGTATAAAGGTGAAGAATATCGTTTTGTTGTTCTCCGAAAGACAGTGCTCTATCCACAAAAAATAGGAAAATTAAAACTAGAACCTTTGGTGTTGGATGTTACCGTCGAAATCCCTTCGGGTCGAGCGGATATTTTTGGACGTCAAATAATGACCAAAGTTCCTAAGACCATAACTGCTGGGAGTAGAACCATTAATGTAAAGCCTTTACCAGAACAAGGGAAACCTTCAGATTTTAAAGGAGCGGTAGGGGATTTTAATTTTAATGTCACAACATCTAAAAGTCAGCTCAATGCCACAGAGTCGCTTCAGGCAAAAATTGAAGTTTCGGGTAAAGGTAACCTGAAGCTATTTGAACTCCCAAAATTAACAACCCCTAGTTCGCTTGAGGTTTATGAACCCGAACATAAGGAAAGCGTACGTACAAACTTAAGCGGCATGCAAGGTCGCATTTCGGATACTTATACAATTGTACCACAGTATAGAGGTAAATATCCGCTACCAGCCATTTCCTTTTCTTATTTCGATTTAAAAACGGAAAGTTATAAGCGGATTACTTCCGACGACATTGTTATTGACGTCCTTGAAGGCCCTACGGCGGCCATAAATAATACGGATGAGGCAACGGCAACGACCAATACAAAGCAAACAGTGAGACCAGCGACCAATACTTTTGCGTTTATAAAAACAACCTCTAATTGGTCCTCAATCGTTAGTAAGCCTTTCTTTAAATCTTCAGGATTTTGGGCGATGTTGTTGTTACCATTTTTGGCAATACCCGTAGCGATAGTGATCAGAAAAGCAAAAGATAAACGGGATGCAGATGTTCAAGGTAATCGTATTCGGAAAGCAGACCGCTTAGCTCGAAAGTATCTCAGTGAAGCTAAGAAAAATCTAGGACAGAAAGATGTTTTCTACGAATCCCTGGAACGAGCACTCCATAACTATTTAAAAGCCAAGTTGAATATTGAAACCAGTGATTTTAATAAAGAGAAAATCGACGCTCTCCTTGCTAAAAGACAAGTTGAGCGAGAGGCGATATCAGGTTTTATATCCATATTGGAAAACTGTGAATTAGCGCGTTATACCCCAATAACCCAAGTGACGATGCAGAATGACTATGATAAATCGGCAAAAACAATTTCGCTAATAGATAAACAAATAAGATAGATTGAAAAAAGGGATACGCATATTAGTTTGTTGTCTGGGATTTTTAGCATTCTCACAGAATAATCAACATTTTGATGAGGCCAATGCCTTGTACAATGATGGTAAGTATGCAGAAGCCATCGATACGTACGAAGCCATATTGGAAACAGGTGAACATTCAGCCGAAGTTTACTTTAATTTAGGGAACGCTAATTACAAGCTTAACAATATTGCTCCAAGTGTTTATTATTATGAAAAAGCATTATTGCTCAATCCTAATGATCCAGATATAAAAAATAACCTGGCTTACGCTCAAAATATGACCATAGATGCTATTGATATAGCACCTCAAGTGGGCTTTGCCAGAATTATCAATAACGTGGTAAATACCTTTGGTATAGATGCGTGGGCGAAAATAGCCATTGCTGGTGTTATCGTCTTTGTTTTATTGTTTTTAATGTACCATTTCTCTTATGCTACGTCAAGAAAACGCATTGCATTTGTGGTCAGTATATTGAGCTTGTTCCTAGCATGTTTTTCTATTGCTATGGCCTTTCAAAAAGAGCGTTTGGACAGTAAAGACAATCCTGCGATTGTTTTTGCCCAAGAATCTAGGGTTAAATCAGAAGCCAATAGGGTATCAGAAGAGGTATTTAGACTTCACGAAGGGACCAAAGTACAGGTTTTGGAGTCCTATAAGGATTGGAAAAAAATTCAACTTTCAGATAATTCCACGGGCTGGATTCCTGCAGCGGATATAAAAATGATCAAGTCCTTTTAGATTTACTTAACAAAATCATATATTGTAAGTGTTATATTTGTTCGTAGCACAACCTATGACTTTGAAAAAAAACCTAGCACTTTTTTTCATGATGTTTTTCATGTTAATAAATAGTGCACCGACTATTATTATATCACTAGATAATACTATTGATAGCTCTATGTTATTTGGACTTGGGGAGGAAGAAGAAAAAGAAGATTTAAAGCTTCTGCTTGAATGCGTCTCCGAAGAATCCGAATGCACATCCTTAGATTACATAAGTCTAGGTTGTATAGGCTACACCTTTAAAACATACTTAAAACCGCACCCAAATTTAATTTTTCCACCTCCGAAAAAAGGATGGACATAAGACCATCAATCAAAGAACTTTATCAAGTTTCATAATTAAATTCAATCAAAGCCTTGGGATTTTTTCTAGGCTTATAACAATATAAATATGTTTAAATCATTAAAAAGTGATATACCAGCTAGTATAGTTGTATTCTTCGTGGCCCTACCGTTGTGTTTAGGTATCGCCTTAGCCAGTGGCGCCCCTTTATTTTCAGGTTTAATTGCCGGAATTGTCGGCGGTATAGTCGTCGGGTTTCTAAGTGGATCTCAAATAGGTGTAAGTGGGCCAGCGGCTGGATTGGCAGCCATAGTGCTCACAGCCATAACAGCACTTGGGGGATGGGAAAATTTCCTAGTTGCTGTAGTACTTGGAGGCGCCATTCAAATTGTATTTGGATTGCTTAGGCTAGGCATAATTGGTTATTATTTTCCTTCATCGGTTATAAAAGGTATGCTTACAGGGATAGGAATTATAATTATCTTAAAGCAAATTCCATATTTCTTTGGTATTGACAAAAACCCGGAAGGAGACTTCGCATTTTTGCAAATGGACGGGGAGAATACCTTTACCGAACTATTAAAAACTTTAAATGCTTTACTAAGTGGTAATTTTGATAAAGGAGCCACGATTATAGCACTGGTGGCGATGGCAATATTGATTTTATGGAGTAATGTGCTGAGCAAGAAAGGTAAAATCTTTCAATTGGTGCAAGGTCCGCTTGTAGCTGTTGTTGCAGGGATTGTTTTTTTCTTTCTAACCAGAGATTCTAGTTTAAGTCTTAGTGCAGAACATTTGGTGTCTGTACCTGTACCAGAAAGTCTATCTGATCTCACCTCCTTATTGGCCTTCCCTAATTTTGAAGTCATTACTAGAGGTGATGTGATACTTACTGGCTTTACGATTGCCTTGGTGGCGTCATTAGAAACACTGCTCTGTGTTGAAGCTACAGACAAGCTCGATCCACATAAAAGAGTAACACCGACCAATAGGGAATTATTGGCTCAAGGCACAGGTAATATGGTATCTGGTTTTATAGGTGGTCTTCCTATAACACAAGTTATTGTTCGTAGTTCAGCCAATATTCAATCTGGTGGACAAACAAAAGCAAGTGCTATTATCCATGGGTTTTTCCTATTGATTTCAGTGATTACTATACCTCAAATATTAAACTATATTCCACTATCCGTATTGGCTGCGGTATTATTTATCGTAGGCTATAAATTGGCAAAGCCTTCAACGTTTAAAGCCATGTACAATGGGGGTTGGATGCAGTTTGTCCCTTTTATGGTAACGGTTTTGGGTATTGTATTCTTAGATTTATTAAAAGGAATAGGTCTAGGGCTTGCGGTAGGGATATTTATCGTGCTCTATAGAAGTTATAAAAACTCGCACTTCCTACATAAAGAAGGTGAAGATATTGATGATGGGAAAGTTAAGATGACACTGGCCGAGGAGGTAACATTTTTTAACAAAGGAGCTATTTTAAAAGAGTTAGATCGCGTGCCTGAAGACTCTACACTAGAATTAGATGTAAGGAATACGAGATATCTCGATAATGATATCATAGAAATTCTCGAAGATTTTGCTTTCAAGGCCAAAGAGCGTAATATCAATATTAAACTATTCTCTGAGCGTGGTATTGTTGAAAACCCAGAGAGCTTTATTGCGTTTTTTAAGTTGCGGAAGAAAGATGAAAACTAGAAAGAAAAGATAATTAAAACCGATTTGAATGAAAAATATAGCAATAACTAAGGACCTACAAAGCAAAATGACACCTAGTGGTGTTCTACAAGATTTATTGGAGGGCAATAAACGGTTTGTCAATGGAAGTTCTGAAGGGGCAGATAATGCGGCTTTGGTCAATCAGACGACTACTGGGCAGTTTCCAAAAGCTGTGGTGTTATCCTGTATAGATTCTCGCGTACCGGTTGAAACAGTTTTAGACCAAGCCATTGGTGACATTTTTGTAGCTAGAGTAGCCGGTAATTTCGAAAATACCGATATCCTTGGAAGCTTGGAATACTCTTGCAATGTCGCAGGAAGTAAGTTGATATTAGTTTTGGGACACGAAAGTTGCGGTGCCGTGAAAGCGGCCTGCGATGGTGTGGAACTGGGAAATATTACAGCTATGTTAGATAATATTATGCCGGCGGTTAGAAAATCTGCAGATGAGGTTGAAGGTGAGGCCAATTCGTCTAATAAGGCATTTGTGGCGAAAACTGTTGAGAATAATGTCAAACTAACGATGGACCGCATCAGAAAGAAAAGCCCAATCTTGGAAGAGATGGAAGCACATGGTGAAATAGCTATCGTTGGGGGTGTATACAGTCTGCATACAGGAAAAGTAGAAATGCTTTAATCTATAGCGTTATACTTCTTCCTCGGTAGTCATATCCTCTTCGGACTCGCTTTTTATAAGATTGGGAAAAATCATAGGTGCCAATGATTTTACGGGCTCGTATAGTGCACTTTTATCGAGATCCTCTTTTTCCATAAAAGGGAGTGTTTTGTTGAGTTTATTAAATACAATCAGTAATACACTTAAAATCAAGCCGATTTTTAAGGCTCCAAAAACGCCACCGAGTAATTTATTTAGCATGCCTAAAGCTGCAAAATCCGCTAGTTTGGTCAATGCCTTTCCTGCCAAACTAATGGCCAAAACAATAATAACAAAGGTAATAGCGAAGGCGACAATGTTAATAGTTTTCTCATTCCAATCCACTTTAGATTCTAATACATCAGCTGCGAAGTAGCTAAAGTGAATAGCTCCGTAAACCCCTAACACCAAGGCTAAGAGTGAGGCAATTTCCACAAAAAGGCCTTTAAAGAGACCTCTTATAAATCCAAATAATATAAGGGCTGCCAGTATGATGTCTATAATGCTCATAGAATTAGTAGTTGTTAGGTTTTAAATATAACGTTTAAAAGTTGACTCTTAGTGTGGCATTTGGCGTAAAACCCAGAGATAGCTGTTCAATTCTATTGAGCTCTTCCGTATCTGTGGATGGATTAGTATCCGCTCTGTAAAACACAGAAAGAGGCACTTGACGCGCATATATATTTTGGAAAGATATGCTAAAAATGCCCTTGACTTTATTAGTTTTAGAGAGCTCGAATCTATGAATTAACGAGGCATCCAATCTGTGATAATCGGGTAATCTCTGGCTGTTAATAGGACCAAAATTAATGTCGTCATTATCTGTGTCAAAACTCTCTATAGGTGTAAAAGGGCTTCCTGTTCTATAGTTCCAGCCCAAAGAGAATTGCCACTTTTCAAGATCATAACTTGCAGATAGTCTAAAATTATTAGTGATGTCATTATTTCCTCTAAAGGATGTACTCTGAATTTCATTAAAGGTATAATTGATGTCATTAAAAGTATAGCCGGCCCATAGATTAAGACGATCAAAGGACTTTTTTACCAGTACATCAATACCGAAAATATCACTTTCACCCTCAGAAAAATCCTGAGTAGCATTGGTAAATCCGTTAGTAAACGACGTTAAACCTTTTATCTGTTTAGTATAAGCATCTATGTCTACGATAAAATCGTCAATATTTAGAATGACACCTCCGGAAAATTGAGTACTGCTCAGTAGTGGGATATCATCAATGCCAGAAAGTGTCCATACTTGATTTTCTAATCGGACCTGTGTGTCCTCAAATTGAACCAATTCGCTAATCACCTGATACCGCCTTTCCGCAGTCGCTTTTAAACGAAGGAATTTAAAAATGGGATATTCGATATTAAGACGCGGTGCTATATAAAAATCATTAAACACACTGTATCGTGAGGTTCTGAGGCCAAAACTCATAAAGCTATTGTCTTTTGGTTTAAAAATGTATTCCCCGAAGACGGTGTGTGTGGTATTAGAGTTTTGCGCAGTTGAATTGAAATCGCGCTCGTCGTCCTCTATGTCATCATCTGTAATTTGTCGCGATAAGTTAAAAAACACATCATTATTACTAAACTGATATCCAATTTTGGCTTTATGCTTTTTAGAAAAATTATAACTGAGATTAAAACTGAAACCAAAATCCTCGACCTTGTTTAAACGATTGTTTTGTTCCTCCGTTATGCCTTCATTCGAAAATGAATTATTATACGCGCTTTCAAAAGATGAAAAGTAGGCTTTTGTGGCGTAGGACAGTTTTTCATGATTATGAACCCAAACCGCACTAATCCCTCTATTCTCTATATCTAATTGGTCGAGAATATTATCTTCTTCAAAGGTGGATAAAAAATCCAAATTGTTTGTGGTTAGCAGACCACTGATGCCTATGTAGTCTTTTGAAGAGGGACGAAAAGTCAACTTCATATTGGTATCAAAAAAATAAAACGTATTATCCGAATCCGTTTCGGAACCTTCGTCATTTTCATCTTGTATACTGCCATCTTCATCAATAAACAATGACGTGTTTTCAAATACTTTTTCTGAAAAAGCATCGAAGGTAGGCGTTGTTACTACATCAACATAAGAGCGCCTTAAGGAGAATAAAACACTTACTTTGTCGCTAAGAGGCGCTTTAATAAAACCATCTAAATGGGTGCCATTAACTCCAAAACCAAATTGTGTAGAATCAGGTATGGCTCTTGCCGTAGACAAGTCTATAATACCCGAAATACGATCCCCATATTCTGGACTCGCCCCACCTTTATATACTTTTGTACTTTCAATAATATGAGGGTTTATCGCAGATAGCATTCCAAAAAAATGACCAGTATTATAGAGTTTTATGTCGTCGAATAAAATAAGATTTTGGTCTTTATTACCTCCCCTGATTTGAATATCACTTACACTTTCGTTGAGACTAGTAATACCTGGAATCGTGGCTAGACTCTGAAAAACATCCTGCTCGGATTGCCCAGGTAAAACGCCTATTTCACTATTGGTTATTGTCGTGGAGCCATCATTTGACTTATCAAGTCCCGAAGTAATATAGGCATTAATTATGACGTCATTTAAAAGCTCAGAATCTTCGCTCAAAAACACATTTTTACAGCTAGTATTTATAAGTGTTTTAGCTTGATATTCTAGCGTGCTATAGCCTAGATATTGAATGCGGACGATATCTGTTGTTGATACATCGTTGATCTCAAAATAGCCGTTGTTATCACTGACTGTAATTTTGGGTTTACCTAGAATGATAATATCTGCATAAGATAGTGGCGTATTTGTAGAGGCATCAAATATGTAACCACAAATGGTAATTTGTGTATCTATGGACTTAATGATAATCTGCTTTTCCGATACATATTGAAATCTAACGTTGCATTGTTCCCCGATACGCTTTAATAGATTCTCTAAGGAGATTTCACTAGCTTTTAAGTTTACTTTTTTGTCTGCAATGACTATCTCCTTGTATGAGAAGAGCAATTGCGTTTTAGATTCAATATCCGATATGACAAGCTTAAGTGAAGTATTGCTGTAGTCAACATCTAATGTATTTTGAGAAAATCCGCTTAAGGTTAAAAGCAGAAAAAATATGACAAGATTCAATCTCATTAAATTAATGCTATTTTTCGCTTAGTTCTAAAACAGAATTTTGAAGGGTATATTTAATATCCATAGGAACGAGTACTGTTTTTAATGCTGTCTCAATATCGTTATGCACAAAACTACCCGTAAATCGTTGGCTTAAATCTACATTTTTATTTTTAATACGAATATTATATTGGGAACTTAGTTCATCGATAACAGTCTTAAGGGTTTGATTGTTAAAACTGCTTACCCCATCTAACCAAAGTGGTTTTGCTGTAGAAACCTCATACTTTTCTATGTTACCGTTAACGATAATGATAGCATCCCCAGCGGTAAGAATCGCATTGTTGGCTTTGGCATCTTCAAATTTCACTTTGCCTTCAAAACATTGAAGTCCAAAACTCTTTTCTCTAGCTCTAACATTAAATTCTGTACCTAAAACCGACACCGTTCCCGATTCGGTGATGACACTAAATGTCTGCCCTTTTTCTACATCAAAAAAGGCTTCGCCCTCTAAGTCCACAGTTCTGTTTTTTGTCCAGAAAAAACGGCTGTGTTCTAATGAGGAATTTGCATTAAGATTTACTTTAGAGCCATCAGGTAAGTTGATAACAAGTTGTTGACCGAAACCTGTTGAATAGGTTTTGGAACTAAAAAATAGGCCTAAAAGAATCAGAATAGAACAGGCTACCCCTAAGCTGTACAGTATTGGTTTTAGCCTAATAACTTTCGTCTTTTGAGTGGTTTCTCTAGCTTGAGTAATCTTACTAAAGAGTGCATCCTTATTATAGTCTGGTTTTTGAAATCGACGACTAGCATCAGCAATGGCTTGGTACTCCGAGAACTCATCCGTTTTTTCAAACGCCTCTAATTCCTCAGGGCTAAGCGCATCGGCTAACCATCTTGCTAATATTGTATCGTCTCTTTCTTCAAACATAATTTTGCCCCATTCAGTTGGATAACAGGCTTATTGAAATTTACCCTACCCTCTAAATATTTTTTATGGTTTTTCTCAGTTTTACTAGGGCTTTATGCATTCGTTTTTCAATCGCTTTTTGCGAAACTCCTAAATGCTCTGCCATTTCCTTATAGGTCTTTTTTTCAATTCTATTCATTAAAAACACTTCACGTTCACCAGCAGATAGAGTATTAATGGCATTTTCTAGCTTAGCCATAAATTCGGTCTCTTCCATTTTAAACTGTGGTGTTTCGACATCAGCAGTTTTTTGGGGTGATTTGGCATATTTAAGAACCACTTTTTTATGTGCCGCTTCATTATAAAATGCATTTTTTGTGATGGCGTATAAATAACCTCTGGCTTTATTAAGAAGCACTTTTTTGCAGTTTTGCCAGAGTTTAATAAATGCATCTTGAACCAAGTCTTCCGCTTGTTCCATATCGCCAGATCTGTAATACAAATAATTTCTAAGTTCTTCAGCGTAGTCGTCGAATACCTTTTTGTAAATATGTTCATCACATACAGAAGGCGTATTATTCATTTAGAAATTTTTTTAAATGGGGGTAGGGTGTTTTTGTTTAAACCTGTTTACCAAACAAAATTAAACAATAATACCTATGAATTCACTTAACCACTTCAGAATTATTTTTGGGTCTTTGCTCATGGTCGCCATCATACTATTAGTCTATAAAATAGTAGCGATATCAGATAAAATCGGAGACTTTTACCCGGAAGAACGCTTTACTGTAAACTATCAATATTTTTTGAGAACCAATGATGAACTTGCCAAAGTAAAATCTTTTTTGCCCAAAAATTCCGATAGACAACGCATCACTTCAGAGCAAAACAAATTGGAAACTGATGTGGTATTCAATAAAAAAGCCGAGGGCAATAACCTAAGAGGACTTTGGAAAGTCACAACGCCAAATGCCTATACAAAAATTGATTACAGTTTTGAGTTTCAAGGGAAATCTAAATCATTTTCATTACCTGAAAAGTTTCGGAGTCATTCAACTGTAGACCAGCGTTATTTTGAAAGCACGGAATACATTCAAAAAGATCATCCAAAAATTGCAGCCCTTGCAAACTCAATAGCGGAGAAAAAGTCAAGTGATAAAAAGGTTATAACGGCGCTTTTTGATTATGTTCATCAAATTCCCAACGAACCCATTATTACATTAACAGACGCCCTTAGTGCATTGGAGCAAAATATGGCCTCATGCAATGGAAAGAGTAGATTGCTGGTCGCGTTGTCTAGGCATTTGGGTTATGCCGCGCGATTAAAAGGGGGAATGATCCTAAATACGGCCAATACAAGACAATCTCATGCTTGGGTAGAAATTTATATCAACGACCAATGGATTCCTTTTGATACAGTAAACAATCATTTTGCGTATATACCAGCCAACTATTTGGAACTTTATGAAAATGACGAATTTTTACTGACACATTCGACGGATATAAGTTTTGATTATAACTATGAAGTAAAACAACAGATCAATGTGCCTTTTATTGATGCCAGTAGCAAAGAGATTAGCGCTATGATTCCGTTTTCCCTGTTGCGTTTGTTGGATCAAGGTATATTATCTGCTAAGTCTTTAATTCTTCTACTATTATTGCCCTTAGGGGGATTTATTGTCGCTTTGTTGCGGAATGTTGTTGGGTTAAAAACCTTTGGGGTCTTCTTACCGGTTCTCATTGCTTTTTCATTGTTAAAAACGGGTTTTATGCTCGGCATAAGTATCTTTTTATTTCTAATCTTCTTTATAGGTTTAATCTCTCAGCCTTTTTCTAAATTAGGCTTATTGCACACACCAAAACTGGTCATTTCGTTGACCTTGATGGTGGTCATTATTATTACTGGGTCTTACGTTGGAGTGATTACAAATAATATTTGGTTAGGCTCCTTGAGCTTTTTCCCAATAATTATTTTAACGATTTCGGCCGAGCGATTTTCAACTTTTATTCTCGAAGATGGATTTGGAAAAGCGACCAATATGCTATTTCAAACCTTAATCGCTGTTAGCGTTTGTTACCTGTTATTATCGAGTAATATATTGGCGTCAGCCCTTATCATATTTCCTGAAATTTTACTCATCATCGTGGTATTATCGATGTTTTTAGGGCGCTATGTGGGCTTACGCTGGTCGGAGTTAATACGCTTTAATCCTATACTTAACCTTAAAACAATATCATAATGTTTCGCAATTTTTTAAAGCTAAAAAACAAAAATGGTGTGATGGGATTGAATCAGAGAAACATTGAATTGATCTATCCCAATAACCAACGTAAAGACTATCAATGGGCAGACGATAAAGTTAAGGCTAAATCTATTCTGCATAGTAATAATATAGCAACAGCAAAAACATACGCGGTCATCGATAGAATAAGTGATGTGAAACGAAAATGGGCGCATTGCAAGGCGTATGAGTCCATGGCCGTTAAACCAGCCAATGGTTCTGGTGGTGGTGGCATATTAATTCTGAGAAAGGATAGCACAGGACAATGGAAAAATGGAGGGAAGCTCATTTCGGAAGCAAAAATAACACATCATATCACCAGTATTGTCTCTGGATTTTATTCTATGAATTCTCAGGATAGTTGCCTCATTGAAGAATGTATTGTACCACATCCATTCTTTGCGGAAATTTATGGAGATGGGGTGCCAGATTTTAGAATTATTACATTAAAAGCACAGCCCATCATTGGGATGTTACGCATGCCGACGTCCAAATCTAATGGCAAAGCCAACCTTCATCAAAAAGGGGTGGGCATTGGGGTAGATATGGTTAAAGGGGTATTAACACAAACCTATGATGGTAAAAACTATTTGGACTGTCATCCAGATAATCCCGAGCCGATTAATGGCAAACCCATTCCTTACTGGAAAGAGCTCTACCAGCTAGCCATTGATACGGCTAAAGCGTTTCCCTTAGACTATTTGGGAATCGATTTAGTGATCGATGCAGCTAAAGGTCCCCAAATTATGGAAGTCAATGTACGGCCGGGGTTGGGTATTCAGTTGGTCAATAAAATAGGTATGGCAGAAGCCATTAAACAACACTATAAAGAATAGTTCAGCGACTTTCTCTCATTTTTTAATTAACTCTTAAAATTTATCATGGATAAAATCATTATAACCTTCATAACGATGGCCTTTGCGTTCAGTATACATGCGCAATCTAAAACAAAATTAACGGTAGAAACCCAAGGCGGTTATGAGCATAATTACTTTAAAAGTCCAAAGCAAGTGCAAATCGATGGCCAGTTCTTTAACGCGGATAATTTAATAGCCAGCAGTCTACTGCAGGACATAGACCTCGATTTTGATTACAGCTATAAATGGAAGAAGAATCGATTGCGATTTTCTGTAAACCCCAATGCGAGAATTTTTTATGAAAATGTAGATGATTCCTACTGGTCCATTTCAACTTTTGCTAAATACGACTATGACATTACTAGAACCACACGTTTTTTAGCTGAAGTAAATTTTAGACGCATGGATCGTGAAGGCTTAGATGGTGCTCAGGATGTATTGGTAAATCCACTGGGGTTCACCAATTATGGAGCCAGTACAGGTTTGGAATTTTCACCATTTAAAAAGAATCAGACTACGGTTGAGCTTTTTTACAATTTTAGAGACTTTGACGCTTTTGGAACCAGAGATTTGGAATTCGACGAATTTGGCGTAGAACTGACTACCGAACAGGAATTTCGGGTCAATAGACTAAAACATAAATACGGAATAGAGGCTTATTTTAAAAAGCGTTTGTACGATACGTTTAATGCTTCGGATATCGACTCGGAGGGCGAACGCGACTGGTCTTATATCAAAATCGCACCGTTCTATGAATATCCAATATCAAAGCAACTAGATATAGAAGCGAGCTTTCAATTCTATCAGCGCATCGATAATTTGATTCAGCGATCAGGATTTAATCAATTTGGGCCCGAATTGACCATGCGCTATAAAAATAAAGGCACAAAAATCTATGCGAATACTTCATATATTATTAGAAACTATACAGATATTGAGGCACAGGACAATGAAGGAACTATTGGTGAAAATGTGAGGTACGACTATGTCAATTTTAGATTGAATGCAGAGCAGCAACTCACTGATAGATTGCGTTTAGTAGGGACACTTTACAGCAGAATAAGAACTACAAATAATACCAATATAGAAGCCAGATCATTTAGAGACTATAGAAATCAATTTATAACTATTGGCTTGCAATGGCAATTCTAAAAGTTTTAACTTTGTCCTTTCATTGATGATATATCATGGCAAGAGATGAACAGTTAAAAGAGCGTTGGGACCTCGTTGTTGAGAAGCTCTCTAAGCAATTTGCTGATGGGGATACCTTAGAACTAGATTCTATTATCTACCTTATCGGAGTACAAGAACTTGGGCAAATACATCGCGATTATAAAAAGGACCATAAGCTCGATTTAATGCACATCGCCATCTGTAAGCTTTTAGAACCTTATGGCTTTTATGAATTCGATTATGTAGATGAAGACGGTTGGCCACATTATAAGGTGAAGGAGCAGTTGCCATTTTTGAGAGCAGGAGAACAAAGCGTGTTAATGAAGGAAGCCATTGTTAACTATTTTGTAGAAACTGAATATATAGACTAGTTTCGACCTGACTCAAAGACTAATAATCATTAAAAAAAACTAAATTTGCGACTTCAATATTGGAGAACATGATTGATAAGTTAAAAGAACTCATCGCTGAAGCAGAAGCCTTTAGCGCAGAGACTAAAGATGATGTCGAAGCCTTCCGAATTAAATATTTAGGGTCTAAGGGCTTGTTAAAGCAGTATTTTGCTGAATTTAGAAATGTCGCCAATGAGCAAAAGAAAGAGTTTGGGCAGACGATAAATCAGCTTAAGAAAACGGCCGAAGATAAAGTCAATACCTTAAAGGAAGCACTCGAAAGCAAAGACGAAGAGCAAGGGATTTATGGAGATTTATCGCGTCCAGGCGAACCTATTGCCTTGGGAGCACGTCATCCTATTTCTATTGTAAAGAATCAGATTATTGATATATTCTCTCGCATTGGCTTTAATGTTAGTGAAGGACCTGAGATTGAAGACGATTGGCATAACTTTACGGCTTTGAATTTACCAGAATACCATCCTGCTCGAGATATGCAGGATACCTTCTTTATTCAGACCAATCCAGATATCTTATTGCGAACGCATACCAGTTCGGTACAGGTGCGTTATATGGAAAGCAATACACCTCCAATTCGTACCATTTCACCAGGACGTGTTTATAGAAACGAAGCCATCTCGGCGCGCTCGCATTGTTTCTTCCATCAGGTAGAAGGCTTGTATATCGATAAAGATGTGAGCTTTTCAGATTTAAAACAAACCTTGCAGTATTTTACAACTGAAATGTTTGGAAAGTCCAAGATAAGATTACGTCCATCCTATTTCCCATTTACTGAGCCTAGTGCTGAGGTCGATGTGTATTGGGGGCTAGAGACCGAAACCGATTATAAGATTACCAAAGGGACCGGTTGGTTAGAAATTATGGGTTGTGGTATGGTAGATCCGAATGTCTTAGAAAACTGTGGTATTGATTCTAAGGCGTATTCAGGTTTTGCTTTTGGTATGGGTATTGACCGTATTGCCATGTTATTGAATCAGATTAGCGATATTCGTTTGTTGAGTGAGAATGACGTACGTTTCTTAGAGCAGTTTAAATCTGCGCTTTAGTGTCATTCCTGCGTAGGCAGGAATCTCATGATTTCACTATAAAGAAAGGGGGGGATTATTCCAAATGCTTAGCGCCAACAACCGAAAAAACGGACTTTCTAAACTCTGAAGGTTTTTTATCATTCATAAGCTTTAAGCCCCCACTAGCTTTTATGAGTTCTTGGAAGTGCGTTTCTCTATTCTCAAATTGACTTTCATTAGCAAATGTAGTTACCAATAACACATGAAAAGGAGTCTCATCACTATAGGTTGTTTTTAATAGTTGATAGGAGTCTATATAACCTTTTTCAACCGCTTTTTCTCTCAGTTTTTTCCAGTTGTTTTGAAAATAGTAAAGGGCTTCTTCTTCATTATTGTTTAAAACTTCGACTGTTTCCAACGTCGTAATTTTTTCATTGGTTTGGCCGAGGCCTATGGCGCAGTATAAAAGCGCAACAAAAAGGAGTTTGAGTTTCATGGTCTATAGCTTTATTGGTGAGATTCTAAATTAAGGAATTCACTTTTTATATTTTTGCTTTTAATTTATAATTAACAAAAAGAATTATGATGCCTTCGTGAGCCTCAGGCATCAAATAAGAGTTCTACTTTGGTAGCTGAGGTTCTCTAAGTGACCAATCTATTTTAGTATTATATCTAATTTCGGTGGTTATCGGAACAGCATAAAATGAAAAAAGACATAAATATCCCACAAGTTAAAGATGTGTATATCGCTGTAGTGCAAGAAGAGCACCTTGAGTATAAAACGCTGGATTGGAATGCCTATATTATTAATAATAGTGATACCGATTTAGATACGGTACTAATTGTATCTCAGGGAACATCAGAAGATAAAATAACACCTCCAATGCGGCATACTATTGCCCAATTGCCTGCTCGAAGTTATGCCAAGATTGAATATTTACAAGAGCAGGTATTGGCACTCAATAATACGTTTAAAGTGACTTTTTTTGAGGGAAATCAAATGTTCGACAAGACCTATCTGTTTCGTAAAAATACGATTAATGTAAATGCTTTGCAGACGGTACCTTTGATGAATCTGAAAGGGGTTTTGGTGAAGTAATTGAGATGTCATTGCGAATCACGCTTTTTTGCGTGATGTGGCAATCTTTAAAAGGTTTGTTTTTCGTTTTTAAATGAGATTGCCACGTCATTCGTTCCTCATTCCTCGCAATGACAGAACGCTGTAATTATTATATGCCTTAATCCAACTTCTCCGTCAATTTTTTAAAGACCTTTTTCGGGTTTTTATTCTCATAAAGAATGGCATACACGGCATTGATGATTGGTAATTGTGTTTTTTTAACATTTTTCTGATTGAGCAATTTGGCACTCTTGGTGGCATAATAGCCTTCGGCAATCATATTCATTTCCAATTGTGCGGATTTTACGGTATATCCTTTACCGATCATGTTACCAAACATTCTATTGCGGGAAAACACAGAATACCCTGTAACCAATAAATCGCCTAAGTAGGCTGAATTGTTTATGTTACGCTTCATCTTGTGCATTTTTTTGATGAAACGCTTCATTTCCCGTATCGCATTACTCATCAAGACGCTCTGAAAATTATCACCATAACCCAAGCCGTGTGCAATACCAGCTGCAATCGCGTAAATGTTTTTCAACATTACGGCATATTCAACACCAATAATATCATCACTGATTTTGGTTTTAATATAAGCGCTCGATAACTGATCTGCAATGGCCTGTGCTTTTTCTGCATCAGCACAAGAAATCGTTAAATAGGATAAACGTTCCAAAGCCACTTCCTCGGCATGGCATGGCCCAGCAATCACGGCAATATTTTCGAAAGGAATGTTGTAGATATCATGGAAATGCTCGCCCACCAACAAACCCGATTCTGGAATGATGCCTTTAACGGCGGAGATCACTACTTTTTCACTAATATTAACTGTTAACTTGTTAAGTTCAGATTGCATAAAAGCCGATGGAATTGCAAAAATGAGATAATCGGCCCAATCTGCAATGTCGTTGATGTCGTTGCTTAACCGCAGTTGGTCAATATGAAACTCTACGGAGCTTAAATAACTGGGATTGTGTTGCTCTTTTAATAAATGTTCTTTGGTGTAAACGCTGCGCATATACCATCCAACCTCGTCCAAGTTTTCGCAAAGCATTTTTACAATAGCTGTGGCCCAACTGCCCGCGCCAAACACAGCATATTTTTTGGAATCACTCATGGAGTATCTATCAATTTAGTGTTCCAAAAATACATAAAATATAAATGCTTTAGTCATACGGATATAGGCATCATTTTTGAATTTGGCACGCGTTTTGAAATTAGGTTTATAGGAACCCTAAAAACCGTTGAATTATGAAGACATTAAGATTACTATTCGGATTTGCGCTATGTGCGACACTATTAACTTCTTGTTATACTGAGGAGATTATTATTAACGATAATGGTCCTGCAATTTCATTAAATCAGTTATTGCAGTCTTACGAATTGTGGTATGTCGATATTAATGCGACACAGGGGTTTGGCGAAACACCCTATATGGAAATTGCATTTACCTTAAGCTTTGATAATGGCCGTTTATTTGCTAATAATAACTTGGTTGGTATTGGTAGCCAAGGTAATGGTTTTGGTGTGCAGATAGGCACTTACAATGCCTACGATATGATATTGGACGTCGATCATGTTATCGATGGCTACAACACTTTTGATGTCTATCAAATCGATAATAATACCATAGAGTTATATAACCCATTTAATGATACCTCTTACTTTTTGGATGGTTACCAAAGATCAACTTTTGATTATGATTTTGTGTTCTATGACAATATCCATTATTTCTTACAAGAATACGAAGCCTGGGAAAAAGTATATACCAGTGATTTCGGAGTTTTAAACGAGTTTGATAATGAAAACTACTTGCAGTTTTTATCTGGGGGTAACGATTCGACCTTTAGAAGCTCACAAGATATAAATGTGAATGACCCTAATACCATTTTTTGGGACTATACGGGGGTTTATGGAGTAGGTGATGTGTCCGGAAATATGTATCTCAAAACTTTAACGTTAGATTATGATTTCTTCGACAATGAATTCTTTGAGCTTAGCGTTATTAATGACGGAACTATAGAGCTGTTCCACGCGGCATCGGGAACCGTTTATGAATTTGAAGGTCGAGGTTATATCGCCTATTATAGAAGTTCCGATACGCAAGGTAGAATTACTGAAAAGAGAAGCATGCCTAAAAAGCGTAAGCAAAAAACACCTAAGGTTGATAATCCTAGGGAAAGTAAAAGAAACATAGGAAACTAAATTTTGGTTGGTTATTTAGTTTCAAAACGCTCAGTCGATACTTGTTGACTGGGCGTTTTTCTTACAAATCTTTTAAAGCCGCCTCTGCATCTTTATACTCATAAGGCTTAGCCATAATAACCTTCGCGCTGTTTAATAAAAAGTACATCGGTGTTGCGGTAATGCCATAGGTTTTTACAATTGGATTGTCCCATTTGCCCAAACCGATGGTATGGATAAACTCCGGATATTTTTTGATTTCTTGGGTCCAATCGCTTGGTTCATTTTCTAAACCAAAAGCCACCACTTTTATATTTGGTTTGTTGGCCACCAGTTGTTTTATTTTTGGAAGCTCATTTAAGCAATGGCTACATCCACTACTCCAAAAAATAAGCAAGTAGTATTCGGAGCCTTTGAGCTCATGTAAACTCGTGGTGCGCTCTGAAGATGCAATTTCAAAATTTGGAGCTTTGGTGCCAACAGACGTGCTCTTGTAAGAACTAATGGTCTCTGCGAGAACCTTATTGTCCGTTTGTTTTGCCAGTGCCATAAGATGTTGATCTGCGATATAATTGGCGACGTCATGATTGTCTGCGCTCACAAAACGTTGCCACAATACTTCGAGGAGATAGGTTTTTATTACGAGGTTGTCATTACTAATAGCACCTGCGACATCATCAATGAGACCCTTATAAGTAGCATCTGTTGGATTTGCAACCATATTAAAGACATAAGCTGTCACGCGATCTATCAAGAATGACGAACTTTGAAGGACATAATTGCCAAAGTCTATTTCCTTAAAAAAATGTTGTTTTAAATTATTGGTATAGGTGCTTAAATCTTCATATTGAGTCGGAATATAGGGTTTGTTGGCGGTTATAAATGCGGAAACTAATTTGCCATTAGCAGATGCCTCATAGGCCAATTGCGTGTCTTTAGCAACCTTGAAAATAGAACTGAATCCTTCTATATCCGTACCGCCTTTTGAATAGTAATTGCTTATGGTCTGGTTGACCATATCCATACTGTTTAAATAAGAATTCCACAGTTTATTTTCCTCAGATTCCGTAAACTCTACCCCTTTTTCGTAGCTAAAATTGAACGCTACGGTTTCCTTGCCATCATAGATAAAATCAAAATTATTTTCCTCTGGTGGTATCGCATAAACGATTTTATAAATGCCTGGAGGGGCTGTTGAATCTATGGGGATTTCAAAACGACCTTCACTATCTAATTTTCCATGATTAACATAGTTGGCACCTTCTGGCGTGGCTTGGTATAAAAACGCATGTGTAAAATCTTTTGCAGGAGAAAACATGCCTTTTACGCTTTGGCCTGTTATGAAAAATGGAATTAAAAAGATTATTAAGATTAGTTTTCTCATAATTAGTTTGTATTTACACCCCTAAAGTCCCCTCTAGGGGTGTTGTGTACTATTTTATTACCAATAGTAATCCGTTGTTTAGCCTCAATAATTACGCCATTATTTGTTTTTTGACCGAATGCTTTCAATAAGTACGGTTATCAGTATAAGTGATCCACCAACAAATGTATGTATTGTTGGGATTTCATTCAAGAAAAAGTAAGCAATAATGATTCCGAATATGGGTTGGCTACTCCCTATGATACTTGCCGTACTGGCTCTAAAATATTTAAGACTGTTTACAAATAAGGTATGGCCAATAGCAGTAGTTAATACCGCTAAAAGAATCACATAAGGATACTGCGTGCTAATATTTGCAGCCCCTTTCATAAATAGGGTAGGAACTAATAGCATTGCTAATACAGCGACTTGATAAAACATCAACATGGTCCCATTATAGGTCGCTACATGTCCTTTCAGTATTAATATGCGCAACGAATAACATAATGCCGATAATAATCCCAAAAGAATGCCTTGTAACTGACTGCTTTTCAAGTCGAATTCAGGCGCTAAAATATAGATGCCTAATAAGACTAATCCGCCTAAGAGGATATGCATAGGATCAAACTTGACTTTTGAAAACAAGGGTTCAAGCATGGCCGTTATGACCGGAAAGGTAAAAAGCGATAACATCCCCAAGGCTACATTGGATAGCTTCAGGGCATAGAAATACGTTATCCAGTGGGCTCCCATAAGAATGGAAGCTAAAATGAAAGTCCAACGATCCTTACGTGTATGAATTTTTAAGCTGATACCTTTGTACAGACAGAATACCAATAAGGCTATAGCGGCTAAAACTGAACGCCACCAAATAATCACCGGAGTAGGCATGCTGATATACTTACCCAAAGCACCGGAGGTACTGATAAAAATGGTGGCTAGTGTTAGCCAAAGCAAATGGTTTGTGTGTGAATTTGTTTTCATTAATTTTTCTGTCTGGTCGAGCGCACGCGTGTCGCTAAAGCTTCAGCGACACGCGTGTGCTCGAGGTGACATGAATTTAAATCTTTGAAAGAACATTTAATGCATCTTTTGTAGACTTAATGTTCTCAAATGTGATGAGCAGACGTAATCCGTTTCTGGTTTGTTTTTCTTTCATTTTACATACCCCAGAATGCTGTTGTACAAACTGTAAGACCTTTGTGAAAGCTTCGCTTTGATAGAACTTGCTCTGTTGATCTTGAATAAAGTAACCGATGAGCTTATCTTGTTTCATGATGATTTTTTCAAGCCCCATTTTTATGGCGACCCATTTTAATCGGACGCTATCAAATAAATCGAGGACTTGGATGGGCAGTTCCCCAAAGCGATCGATGATTTCGGATTCAAACTTCCGAAGCTCGGCTTCGGTTTTTATAGCATTTAGTTTGGTATATAGGTTTAAACGTTCCGTAATGTTATTGACATAATCATCCGGAAACAATAATTCAAAATCCGTGTCGATAGTGATGTCTTTGACATACTGTTTGGGTTTACCATCATCTTGGTACAAATCGGCAAACTCTGCTTCTTTGAGCTCCTCAATAGCTTCGTTTAAAATCTTTTGATAGGTATCAAATCCAATATCATTAATAAATCCACTTTGTTCGCCGCCCAATAAATCACCAGCACCGCGAATTTCGAGATCTTTCATAGCAATATTAAACCCACTGCCCAATTCTGTAAATTGTTCCAAGGCCTGAATTCGTTTTCTGGCATCGGTAGTCATTGCCGAATACTCTGGTGTAATGAAAAAGCAAAAGGCCTTTTTATTGCTACGACCGACGCGACCACGCATTTGATGCAAATCGCTCAATCCAAAATTATTGGCATTATTGATAAAGATCGTATTGGCATTGGGGACGTCCAAACCACTTTCTATAATGGTGGTACTGACTAAAACATCGAACTCACCGTTCATAAAGGCCAACATCAATTGCTCAAGTTTTTTACCATCGAGCTGTCCATGACCAATGGCAATTTTAGCGTCTGGTACTAGACGCTGAATCATACCAGCAACTTCTTTAATGTTTTCAATACGGTTATGGACAAAAAATATTTGTCCCCCCCGTTGAATTTCATAGCTAACAGCATCGCGAATGGTGGCTTCATTAAATCGAATAACACGACTTTCAATAGGATAGCGATTTGGTGGTGGTGTATTGATAACCGATAAATCCCTTGCAGCCATAAGACTAAACTGAAGCGTTCTAGGTATTGGAGTCGCAGTTAAAGTCAGCACGTCTACATTCTCCTTAATGGTCTTTAATTTTTCCTTTACGGCGACACCAAATTTTTGTTCTTCGTCGACAATGAGCAAACCTAAATCTTTAAACTTTACTGTCTTATTGGCGAGTTGATGTGTTCCAATAATGATATCGACACTCCCTTTTTCTAAGCCTTCAAGCGTCAATCGTTTTTCCTTAGCCGTTCTAAAACGATTTATATAATCTATGGTGACCGGAAAGTCTTTAAGTCGTTTTTTAAAGGTGCGATAGTGCTGATAGGCTAGAATAGTTGTCGGCACTAAAATGGCGACTTGCTTCCCGTTGTCAACGGCTTTAAACGCAGCCCTAATAGCTACCTCGGTTTTTCCAAAACCCACATCACCACAGACCAATCGGTCCATGGGCCGCTCACTTTCCATATCGGCTTTTATGTCCGCCGTCGAAGTGATTTGATCTGGGGTATCTTCATAGATAAAAGAGGCTTCCAACTCGTGCTGCATATAACTATCGGGAGCATATTGAAACCCTTTTTTTAGTTTCCTTTTCGCATAGAGTTTAATGAGGTTAAAAGCAATTTCCTTAACACGGGATTTGGTTTTTTGTTTGAGGTTTTTCCAGGCTTTGCTACCGAGTTTATAGATTTTTGGTGGCTTACCGTCCTTACCGTTAAACTTGGTAATTTTATGCAAGGAGTGAATGCTTAAATACAAGACATCCCGTTCACCATAAACGAGCTTTATGGCCTCTTGTTTTTTACCCTCGACATCTATTTTTTGCAGCCCACCAAACTTGCCAATCCCATGGTCTATGTGTGTAACATAATCTCCAATTTCGAGGTTGGTCAATTCCTTAAGAGTGATGGCTTGTTTCTTGGCATAGCCATTTTTAAGATGAAATTTGTGGTAGCGATCAAAGATTTGATGATCGGTATAAACCGCAATCTTATGTTCAGCATCAATAAACCCCTGATAAAGAGAAAGCACTAGTGTCTTATAGTTAACACTTCGACTGTGCTCAGTGCTAGCATTCGCTTCATGGTCTTCAAAAATGTCATGAAAACGTTTGGCTTGTTGCTCACTGACACAAGCAATATAATTGGTAATACCATTAGCGTGATTCTCATTCAAATCTTCAATGAGTAGATTGAATTGCTTATTGAATGAAGGTTGTGGTGTCGTATTAAAGGTTATACTGGTCACTGAGGTTCTCGAAGTGACCTCGTCCATACGCTCCCTTGACGCTTCGAGAACCTCAGCGTCCGAATGAAATGCCTGTGACCCAAACTCCACTAAATTATAATCTAAAAACTGACGTTTTAATAATTCAGAATTACAAAACAGTTCTTCAGGTTCAGCGTGTTTGATGTCTGAAGATAAATTCTTAAAAGCCTCTTGAGCCTTCACAAAAAAGTCATCAATTCTTGAGAAAATAAATGCTGGATTTTTAGCAAACACTACGGTTTTATTCGAGATGTATTTAAGGAAACTCTCCCGTTTTTCTGCAATGGCTTTATTGGCGACGTTTGGAATGATGCTGACCTTCTTTATACGTTCGGTAGATAATTGTGTCTCAACATCAAAAGTTCTTATACTATCTACTTCGTCCCCAAAAAACTCAATACGGTAAGGTTCATCGTGCGAAAAAGAAAACACGTCCAATATGCCCCCGCGCAATGAAAAATCTCCCGGTTCTGTAACGAAATCTACACGTTTAAATTTATATTCGAATAGCACCTCATTCACAAAATCGATACTCAATTGATCACCCACTGAAATCTTTAAGGTATTTCGTTCGAGTTCCCTTTTGGTCACCACCTTTTCGAATAAGGCCTCAGGATAGGTGACAATTATCGCTGGTTTTTTACGCGAATTAATTCGGTTCAATACTTCAGCCCTTAAAAGCACATTGGCATTATTGGTTTCTTCTATTTGGTAGGGTCTTCTATAGCTACCCGGATAGAATAAGACATCTTTGTCGTTAATGAGTTGTTCTAAATCGTTGAGGTAATAAGCCGCTTCTTCTTTATCGTCAAATACCAGAAGAAAAGGTTTTTCGGCAGTTTTAAAAACCTCCGCAATGACAAAGGACAGTGACGAGCCAACAAGGCCTTTGAGGTGTGTTTTGCTACCACCCTGAGTAAGGTCTAAGGGTTCGGATGGGGTAATAGCAGTCTGCAGATTTTGCAGTTGCAAAGTCTGTAAAAAGGTCTGCGAGATAAGGGTCCTGCTCACTAGAGTAAACCTTTAAATTAAGGTGGCAAATATAATAGGTTTTACGAGATAATTAGGACTAGGCAATGTCAAAGTTTATTTAAAACCTAATATCCTTTGCTTCTTTATAGCTTTTATAAAGCTCAGGATAATGATCCTTGAATATAGATTTGATATAATCCAGGGGGACATCGTCAAAATGACCGTAATCGTCTAAGTAAGTCATAAATTTATTGCTATCCTTATTGTATTCTTGAAGTATGGAATCTTCGCTACCATCAAAATCCAATACATCGACATTATACATGTCACAAAGTTCCTTGTTGAAAGCTGGGGAACATTTTTTCCACTGACCATTATAAAAGACATCCACCAAACCATGAGGTGCTAATTCGTTAGTGCCCAATTTTGCTTCGAGGCGTTCTGCCGCAATATGATTGGAGACTTTTGCTAAGCGCAATCGAGCCGGTATGTTCAATGCCCTTAATCCAGCAATGTAAAGAATGGCCTTGTCGATACAGTGTGCTTCCGGTTTCTTTATAATTGTACTGGCTTTATAGTGGTCTTCAGTTAGGCCAATCGTATAAGCATTATAGCGCCAACCATCGCGGACCTTGAGATATAATTTTTCAATTTTTTCCTTATCGGAAGTCAATTCCTGAAATTCAGCTATTACATCTTGAATTTGCGGACTGCTATAATCTAAATAAAAGGTTTCTTTTAGATAATCCATAAGTTATTGTCTTCGTTTTACACCGAATATAACGCGGTAATTATAGGTTAAGGTTTCTGGGTGCTTTTGAGTTGAGCTTACATAATCTTTAAATGCTGTGATACCAATCCGTTCTTCACTGTAACCGAGTTTCAACAAGGCTTCTAGGCCTCCTTGACTCAAGGCTAAACCGATAAAGTGGTCTTTACTGAATGTCTCTATTTTGTGATAATACGATTCTTTTACATAACTAAAGTAGTTGCTATTTTCGGCATTTGTAACATGCTTCTTCTTATCCCATTTATGGGCAATGACCTCTCCCAATTCCCCGGTTAGTTTTTTTACATTCTCAAATAATTTGAAATAAGCTTCCTCCAATTCATAGCTCAGACTTGGTGGCCAAATGGCATCATAAACCACCAATACACCATTATCCTTTAAAATCCTGTTGATCTCTGTGAGCGTAGATTTTGGTTCCATCCAATGAAAGGATTGGGAACAGGTGACCATATCGACTGAATTGGATGCTATCCCAGTTGCATTCGAAAAGCCTTGTTGGTATGAGATATGCTTATGATGCGTCTGTCCCTCTGCGATCACTAGCATCTCTAAACTTGGGTCTATGCCAATGATTTTAGTTCCGAAATTACTTAGTGTTCGAGTAGAAATTCCTGTTCCACAACCTAAATCTAAGATGATATGGGCCTTTTCAACATTTAAATAGTTGAGGCCTTGAAGTAGAATAGCTTTAGGAGGTTCTGGTCGATATCTATTGTATAAAGACACATAATCCTTTCCGGTAAATCGGTCTGCATTCTTTTTTAAATCCATGTAGGAACTAATTTTCCTTGAAATTAAGGATAATTTACCAGTATATGGCTAAATGTCCAATAGCTCACCTCTAGCAGGATAACCACTGGTGTTTATAAAGTCAATCACCTTCACAAAGGACGCTAAATGCGGTCGTCCCCAAGGTGTGGAATTAAGTGTAACAAAATAGATGGAGTTATCCGGCTTTATCAAAAACAACCCAGGTTCGTTGAAAACATCGGGCTCATAATCCTTAATGGCTTTACTTAGGTATAGGCCCCACTTATTTGCCGTCTCTGCATCGAGCCCATAACCAAGTTTAAGATCTTCGGAAAGTTCCCATTTCATACGCGCTTTTCTGGCTCTAGCCTCTACATCCATACTAATTGCGATAATATCTACGCCCTTTTCGGCATAAGCATCTAAAAGACCGTTTAACGTTTTGAGATATTTCTCGCAAACAGGGCAATGTAAGCCTCTGTAAAATACAAGCATGGTAAAATGCTCTGGATTTTGGTCTTCGAGTTTCCAAGTATTTCCTCCGAGCAAGTTCACATGAAGTGCTTGTGCTTGCGTTTGTGGTGTAAGTTTTTGTTGTGTGATCATCTCTTAAGCATTTAAAATATAGTTTTTAATATGTTGGTCGAAACGTATAAAATCATTTTCGATATCGGGATTTTTAAGAACGTCATAGCAGACAAATGTCGGTAGTGCTTCCATGCCGAAAAACTTAAAATTTAAATGTGTTGGCCAAAACAGGTCATCGACACTCTTCCCTTCAAAAAACCACTGATTGTCATCGTTAAAAGCGTTTTGAGGTGCATTAAACGTTAGGGATAACATGTATTTTTTTCCTGTAAGAGTTCCACCAGTTCCATATTGTTTGGAAGCATCTTGACGCGTACGACCATCTCCAGCACACAGACGACCATCCATGCCAAAGCTATAGACATAATCTTGATATTTTTTGAAACTCCAAGAGGTGGCCATCCAGTTCACCGGCATTTGTACGATGATGAGGTCTGCCCATTGGTGCTTAGCAATCTCATCATCGATATTGTAAGCGTCTTTCATGGTCGTGGCTTTAATCTCAAAACGGTCATTCGAAAGTCTATTTTTTAAGCGTTCTACTAGACTATTATTGAGTTGTCCTTTTGAAAACTCATAAGATTCATGACCATTTATGATAAATATGTTTTTCATGATGTTGGATTTTAATTGTTTCACAAAGTTACCATTAATAGTTTATAAAAGAGACTATTAAAAAATTTTCACTTAAATTTGTGGTAACTAAAAGGTAACTATGGCTCGAAAAGTAATTGATAATCCCAATAGCTGTACGCTTGTGCATGCGATGAATATTATAGGTGGTAAATGGAAACCTATCATCATTTATCTTTTGGCCAATGGACCGCTTCGCTTTGGGAAACTATTGCTGTTTATCTCAAATATTTCAAAAAAAGTACTCACGCAGCAACTAAGGGAACTCGAAGACGACGGATTAATTCTGCGCCAACGTTTTGCAGAGACTCCACCTCGTGTAGAATACTCATTGTCGGAGCGGGGCAAAGGTCTGTTGCCCATTTTAAAACAATTAAGTCATTGGACGTCTAAGAATTTTGATGCTATAGCATTTGAAGACTGTAAAATTGTAAATATATAATACCTCTAAAATACCATCAGGTCCCCATCATCAGGAATGAAAGTCTTATGCGAAAGACCTTCTCGCTCAAAATGTGCTTTTAAATCCGACCGCTTCGTTGGGCAATGATTTACAGCTTCTAAATGATTAGCAACAACTTTACCCGGTGCTGTTTTTGTAAACTTTACAATATCATCCATACGCATCAATAAAGGTTGAAAAAAGTCTAACTGCGCTGTGCCAGAAGCTACTACTGAAATTTCTGGTTGATAGTCTTTTAGCACTTTATCGACGTCATTAGTGTAAATAGTATCGCTGCTTAAATATAGGCTAGGCTCATCTCTGAGTTCTAAATAAAATCCCATAACGTTGCCCATGGGCTTAGCCACATAACCATAACCGTGGCGTGCAGGGATGCCTTCAATTTTACCGCCTAAAAAATCAGCACGTTTCCAATAGTCAACCGTCTGTACAACATTCAATCCTTTTTTCTTAAAAAATGCTTCATCCAAAATGCTACACGTAACAGGAATGTTATTTTCTTTTAGAAAGGTTTCAGCCGCCTTGTCAATATGGTCAGGATGCTTATGGGTAATAAGACAATGGGTGACCTTGTCTAAAATAGGTTGACAATGGTCTGGCAAATCAACTATGGGATTGCGTTTTGGCTTAAACCGAAATAAGGTGAATGGTGGTCCAGCCGTTCCTTTTGCACCTAACATGGGGTCAACTAAAATGACATGTTCACCAGTTTCAATGATCATAGTAGCGTTACGAATGTGATGAATATTCATAGCCTAGGTTTCTTCGGTTTATACACTATAAAAATAAGAAAAGCAGTATGTAAATACTGCTTTATTTATGCTATATGTTCTAGTGGCTTATTGTTTTTACTTCATATACCTATCAAAAAAAGCAATCATCTTTTCTGGATATAAACCGAAGTAGTTATAGCCATCAAATCGTCGATTAGTATTCTCGATCCAAAATAATTCCTTGTCTTCCGAGCTAATATGGTCAAAAATATCTTGCGCATCTTTTGGATTATCCGTCCAATCGTCTTCTAATACTTGCGCCATAAAATAAGGTACCTTTACGGCCTTCGCATAATTTTGAGGATGCATTTCGCCATTAGTAAATCCACCTAGCTTTAGCTGTTCGTAATCCATTAGCGCCATGTATTGGTCTAATCCCATTAAACCTGCGAACGAAGTCATTAAAGCGGTCATGGAAACGGTTAAAGGACCGAAGAAGCATTTGATGTCTTCAAACAACTCTGGGTGACGGTACATGGCTTCGTAGGCCGCATTCCCACCAGTACAACGATTGTACAATCCAACATTCATGGTCCTTAATTTGGGGTGGTTTTTTACGTAGTGTTGTGCTCCAACCACATCACGCCATTCATAACGTCCAATGCCACAAATACCGCCATTTGCAGCGCTGCTATTGCCATGGTTTCTTAAATCATAGGCCAAAATATTATAGCCAGCTTCCGATAAATGTTTCATATGCGCTACAAAATCGATTTCTAAGCTGTCTACCGAAGAAAAGGGTTCGCCAAAATGCCCAGTAAATCCAGATCGGCTCATGGGCATGGGATGGTTGATAATAATTAATTGATCGGATTTGCCTTTCACCGATGGGATGTACCAACCTTCTAATGGTGTACCATCACTTGATGGAAAATAAATATCCTCCCAAGTAGTCATGCCATGGTCAGCTGGTGTTTTGTGTACTGGTGTTCTAAACATCGGTCGAACAGCAAACTCTGCTAAATATTTTATGGTGGCATAGTTGTCTTCTGAGATTTCCTCTTGCTGAAGTAGCGCTTTATGGTATGCGTTTTCACCCATTCTACCTCTTAGGGCGTTGTCCATACGATAATCTAATATTTTTTTGAAAGCCATAATGTTGTTTTTATAAGCACAAAATTATGGTAAGCACTACCCTAAGCTTGAAAACAAATTACGGTATGATTGAAACAAATTACTGCTTTCTAAAAACGGTTGGTGTAACACCAGTTTTTTTCTTAAAAAAACGTGTAAAATAGGTAGGATAGTCGAAGCCTAAGCTGTAGGCAATCTGGCTAATACTCAAATCGGGTTGGCGCAATTTGTTTTTCGCAACCAATAATAAATGCTCTTGAATATGTTCGGCTGGCGAGTTGCCTGTAAAGTGTTTAATGACATCGCCAAAGTAGTTTGAAGATAGATTGGATTTTGAGGCAAAATAGGAAACAGAAGGTAATTCGAATACGTCTTTACTATCATCAAAGTACGCTTCAAGATTTTTGTAAAAATCAGAGACTACTTTGTTGTACTTTTTACTACGCGTTTTAAACTGCCGCTGGTAAAAGGTATTAATATAAGACAGGATTAACTGTGCGTAAGACAAGAGTATTTCTATTGAAAAATGTGCTTTGTAGTACTCATCATAGGCTTTTTTAAATAAATCTATGAGCAGTTGCTCTTCTTCTTCGGTAACAAAAAGCGATTCGTGGTTCTTGTAATTAAGGAAATTATAGTCCTTTGCGAATCGTTTAAACAAAGCTTCATGAATAAGGATATGATAGCCACTCCAAGGTCTTTTTACGGACCACTCTATGGGTTGGTGAGGTAGGTCGAAGTATGCGAAAGCGCTTCCTGTATCATAGTTGGTCTGACCAAAAACTTCATAGTTCTCAAAATCATACTTCAAAGCGATGAGGTAAAAGTTCGTGGTAATGGCATCGGACTGTAAGCGTAAATTCGGATGCTCATGGTACTTGGTGATGTGAATGTCATCGCTCTTATTCCTGGAGACATTAATGTACTTTACAAATTCGGCTATAGAATAGGATTTCATTATGATGCTTAACAATGATTAGACCAGTAAAAATATTTAAACTACGTAGCATTAAATTAAACATATTAAGGAATTAATGAAACTTTTTACTTTTAGGTCTTTTTTCCTAAATAATATGATCCAAAATAGCCTTAGTCTTAACCATTAGTTTTTCAATTAGTACATCATCATAAGCATCAGGATGTGCAGGACCAAAGTTCCCTTTTGGACTGCCCTTATCATTATCAAAGTACTTTCCAGTGATACCTTTGTAATCGTTAGAAACTGCCAATTCATATAAAATGCTGGCGCCTTTGTCAGCAGGAGACCAATGTTGTCCATAAGCTTCGGCCACCATACGCGTATTTAGTAATGACCCAGGATTTACCGCAATAACCGAAACTTCACTTAATTGTTTGGCCAAATGAAAACTCCACATCGTTAAGGCCAATTTGCTTTGCGCATAAGCCTCGCCTACGTTGACCGTTGCTTGACCATTTAAAGCACCTATTCTCACTGTTGTTTGTGCGGCTGAACTTAAGTTAACCACACGACTATCTTCTCCTTTTTCTAATAAGGGCAATAAGGCATTGGTTAGCACATATGGTGCAAAATAATTTACCGCAAATCTAATGTCTAGGCTATCTTTAGTTTTATCTAATGGACTTTTAAAAATACCAGCATTATTGATAAGTACATCGATTTTTAAAAGTTTAGCATTAATATAATTAGCCATATTTTTCACTTCTTGCATATCTGAAAAATCAGCCACAAAACCATCAATATGGTTATTATCAGAAGCTTCTTTTACTTCTGAAATAACATTGGCTAGCTTTTCAGAATTTCGTCCATGCAAATACATATGGTGTCCATCTTTTGCCAGTTTTATGGCTGCTAATTTCCCTATGCCATCGGTGCTTCCCGTGATTAGTATTGTTTTGCTCATCTTGTAGTTTCTTGTTTAATTTCTGAGTAAAAATGGGGTAATACTTTTTTGGCTAAATCTTCTAAGGTTGGCTCAATATTTTTATTGTTGAAACGTAAGTTTATGGCAACATGATTTACACCAATATCCTGCAGATGCTGAAAATAGCTCACCAAATGTTTCGCTCCAATTTTGAATCCTAAATGAATAGGTTGCGGCCTAAAATCATCATCATCTTGTAAATCTATATACAGCGGTTGCATAAAGGGTTTACTAAATTGACTCTGGTCCTCAACTAAATCGCGCCATTCTCTAATCTGGTATTGCTGTTGGTATAAGTTTCTTGGATAGTACATCCATCCGTCACCATATTGAGCATTCCACTCTAAGGATTGCTGACTATAACCTGTAACCATCATAGGGATTTTATGTGCTGTAGCCTTGGGTAAGAGGTCTATATGGCCTTTTAGGTTTCCAAAGTGATTATTTTCTAAAGCTGGAAAATTATCTTGTGATTTTCTAATATATTCAAAGGCGTCACGAAATAACTCACCTCGATTTTCGTAATTAATATTCATAGCCGGAAATTCATCATACCGATCTCCTGAAGCCACACCGAGAATCAATCGTCCATTAGAAAGTTGGTCGATAGTCATGGCAGATTTTGCTACATGAACAGGATGATGCAATGGTAAGGCAATACTAGCAACACCTAAGGCTATTTTGCTTGTTTGCCCCGCTAAAAATCCTAAGTATGTAAAAGGATCGTAAGTTTGCCCTGCATCACCAAATGACGGTACATGAAACGGTACATCCCTAACCCACAAAGCTTTAAAACCAAGATTTTCAATGAGCTTTACACGCTCTAAATGGTGTTGCAATGTCGGAATAGGATTGTTACCATAGTTTTCTATAGGAACTACAATGCCAATACTTAATTGGTGAGGTTTAAAAACTGAATTGTATCCCTTATTTATAGTTTCGAATTCCATATTTATTCAAAGCACGTTTTTAACTTATGGGCTCTATTTTAATCTCCCCATTGGTCCGGATATAAAGGACAGCTGCACCTTCATCACTGTTAAAAATTGTATGAACAGATTGACCTAATGAGGTAAAATAGCTTCCGGCATCTAATTGCTTTATAGCTTCTGTTTTTGGCATCTTATAGTTGGTCTTACCTCGAATAACAACAGCATGAAAGGTATTGCTATCACTTTTTAAATACCCCTTAAATCCTGGAGAAAGTTTGACAAATACACCTTTGAGTCCTTTCATTTGTTTATGATCCCATAAAAAGCTCATCTCAGCTTTAGTCTCTGGGTGTATCCAGCGGGTTTGATTGCTATTAAGCCATTGTATATTTGAAGCTTCTATATTTACGGGGCGTTCGCCATTATCAAAGCCTTCATTAATGGGTTTAACTAAATAGGGGCCATAGTCTATTTCGACGTAGGCAATGGTGGTTTCTCCCTTAGCTGACGTTATGTGGGCTTCTCCTGCAGGTTGTGTCCAAAAAGAACCAGGCTTCATCCACATGGTTTCGGCGTTCGGGTCGTCATTGTGAATTAAGCCTTCAATTACCACGGCTCTATAAGTAACATTATGAATATGTGGTGGCGATGAAAAGCCATCGACAAACTTTGCTAGAAACCCTGTTGCTATTGTTCCCTGTCTATCTCCCCAGATAGTTCCTGCCTGTGGACTCTGATCTCCTCTGGCCGGATTCAATTTCTCCCAAACAATTTCAGAACTTAGCACAACTTTATTTGTTGGGTTTTGGATGTCTTCTTTTGTGTCGGAATTGTTATAATCTGTTTCATTTTTAGAGTTTTTACAGGTAAATACGACTCCTACAATTATAAGAGAACAGGTTATTTTTAGCATTTTCTTACTGCGTTTCATCGGGGTTTAACTTTTATTTCCAAGTTACAATCTCGTCAAAATCTCTTCTAGACTTTGCGTATGGCGGTTCTGCTTTCCTATAGCCAAAGGCTACCATAAATGATAGCCCGTACTTGTTGGTGTCAATATCGAATTTATCTCTTAATAAAGCTTCGGTTTTTTCTTGGTGAAAACCTTCTATCGGACAACTGTCTATTCCAGCCAAAGCAGCTGAGGTCATCATATTTGCCAAGGCAATATAGGTTTGTTTTGAAGCCCAATCGAATAGTTTTTTATCACTATCCAGATTAAAATCACGCTCTTGAAACTCTCTGTAAAATTTGGAATACATTTCAATGACGTCTTTTGGAAATTGCTTAATGTCTTTCATCATATGCATAATATATTCAGAGTCCCATTTGGTCATTGGAGCCTTCATGCTTAAGCCCAGAACAAAATGACTTGCAGTATCTAATTTTAGAGGAGCGCCCCAAGCAACGGGTTTTAGTAATTCTCTCAGTTCTGGATCTTGAACCACCACAAAATGCCAAGGTTCAAAACCGAATGAACTAGGTGATAGATTAGCTGTTTTTAATATAAAGTTAATGTCGTCATGAGACACTTTTTTAGTAGCATCAAATTCTTTTGTAGCATGTCTGTATTGAAATGCATTTAGGATGTCGGCTTTACTGATATTTGGTGTTTCCATATAGGTTCAATAATAATATTTTTTTATACTATAATTTTTATAGTAGCAAAATTAAGTATAGTTTTGTATTGAAGCAATAACGGTCAAAAAGGATAGTATCCCTTTTTGCCAAATTTTAATAGTATGTTAACCTTTAAAGGCAAAGAATATCCTTGCTGTACGAGTCTTACCATGGGCATCATTGGTGGAAAATGGAAGACCGTAATTCTTTATCATTTAATAGATGGTAAAAAGCGGTATAATGAGTTGCGAAAAGACATGCCAACAGTAACCGAGCGTACCTTGAGTTTACAGCTAAAGAAGTTAGAAGAAGATGGTGTTGTGAGTAGAAAAGTATATACTAAAAAGCCACCTTTAAGGGTTGAATATCAACTAACAGATTTGGGAAAATCTTTAATCCCTATAGTTCAATCCATTGCTGATTGGGGAGATGCTGTTCTTGAGAACAATTAGTCCTTGATGCCGTCTTCTTGCATCAACTGAAACCCATAATTGCGTAAACTCACAATAATCGGGATGGCGCGTTTTCCTTTTTCGGTAATGCTGTACTCTGTTTTTACAGGAACTTCAGGAATAATAGCTTTGGTAGCAAAACCATCAGCGACTAATTCTTTTAAGTTTTTGCTGAGCATGCGGTCAGAGATGTGGGATATACTTCGTTTTAATTCCGAAAAGCGCCAGGACTTATCCTTTAATCGCCATAAAATGGGCATTTTATAGGTACCGCCAATCTTATCAAAGACATATTCAACAGGGGTGTAATAACGTTTGTTATTTTTTAGAAAATCAGGCATACTTACATAGATGTTAGTTACTAACAAAGGTAGCAAAATGTCAAACTAATACGAATTCCTAATAATTTTGAATAGCATTTAAAGACAAGGCATTATGAATATTATAGAACAAAACGATTATGTGCATTTTCATGGTGCACCAACTAAAGGAAAAATTTTAATGGTGGCTAGTAGTCCGACAATTTCTGAACAAACGGGTTGGCCTATTGGTTTTTGGGCGGCAGAGCTCACGCATCCTTTATATGTATTTCAAGAAGCGGGATATGAGGTAGATCTGGTTTCTACCGAAGGAGGCCAACTAGAAATGGACGGCTATTCAAACCCTATGGATGAAAGTGGCTATTCAGCACACGATGTGATATCATTAGGATATATGCAACAAGATCAATTTCATCAAATGTTGACGAATACCAAGAAGCTCACCGAAGTGTCTTCAGAAGATTATGACGCCATCTTCCTGGTAGGAGGACAAGGACCGATGTATACCTTTAGAGGGAATTCAGACTTGGAGACTTTATTCACTTCGTTTTACGAGTCTGGCAAACCAAGTGCGGCAGTATGTCATTCCACCACACTTTTATTGGAAGTCAAAACATCTAATGGAGAATTATTAGTAAAGGGAAAAACATGGACAGGTTTTGCTGATGCTGAAGAACAATTTGCCGATGATGCCGTGGGTATGCAAATTCAACCCTATAGAATAGAAACTGAAGCCCGAAAACTTAAAGACACGAATTTTAAAGTCGCAGCGCCATTTTCAAGCTATACCATAGCAGATGGGAACTTAATTACGGGTCAACAACAGAATTCTGGTGCAGCAACAGCTAAAATGGTAGTGGCACAGTTAAACAAATAAGAATCGTCACACGAACTGACAAAATACAACACACAATGACACTAGCATTTATAGGTATTGGCAATGTAGGTTTTGCCATAGCGCATAACTTAGAACAAAAAGGATATAACATCATTGTAGCCAATGATAATCCCAACTCTCAGAGTGTACAAAAGGCATTAACTCAAAATCCAAATTTTAAGGTCTTGCCTGTTCAAGAGGCGATTGAAGCTTCGGAAGTCACGTTTTTGGCGACACCATTTCATGTAAATGAAGACTTGCTCAAAGGTTTAGACTTTCAAGGAAAACCTTTGGTCGATTGCAGCAATCCTGTTGGAGCAGGAATATCACATGGCTTAGACAGTAAAGTATCTGGATCGGAGAAGGTTCAAGAATGGGCGCCAACGGCCCATGTTGTGAAGGCCTATACCATATATGGTTTTGAGAATTTTAGCAATCCAGAATATCTGAATGCAAAAGAAAAACCTGCCATGCTCATGGCTGGAAATGATAGCGATGCTAAGCATAAAGTCACTTCAATAATTGAGGCAAGTGGATTTTATGCAAAAGATGTTGGTGCTTTGGACCAAGCACTACATTTAGAACACATGACCTTACTTTGGGTAAAGATGGTACGTCGCGATGGACACCATCCTCATTTTATGTGGGCATATTTGGAAAAGTAAATCTGTCACCCTGTCCCGATAACTATCGGGATCAGGGTCTCATCATACGGTTCAGTTATTCAATATGTGTTCCATAAGGAAATAACAGTTGAACGCCCTCGCGTTGCGTATGTGTTTTAATCTCTTTCCAAACCTTGTAGCCGTCTTCACCTAATTCTTCTTTTAGGAGTTCTTCTTTGGTTTTCATCAATCCCAATTGACTTAAGGACTCCATAAAATCCTTTTTAAAGACGGGGAATTCTTTTATAGCATAGTCCTCAATATTAGCCAATTCTGTTGCTTTTTTAAGTGCCGTATCAAGACCACCTAATTCGTCAACGAGTCCAATATCAATAGCTTCACTACCTGTCCAAACACGACCTTGTGCAATAGTATTGACATCATCTTTTGTCATACCTCTTCCATCGGCAACTCTGGTTAAGAATAAATCATAAACATCGATAATACCTTCTTTGATATACTTATGTTGATTTTCAGAGAGTGGCTTAGAAAAGCTATAGGTAATGGCGTTCGTATTTGTGGTTACTTGATGTGTGCTAATGCCCCATTTTTCAAAAAGCTCGGTGCCATTTGGTAAGATCCCAAACACGCCTATACTTCCTGTTACAGTCATAGGTTCTGCCACGATATAGTCCGCATTAGAAGCAATGTAATAGCCACCAGAGGCTGCATAGTTACCCATAGAAACTACCACAGGCTTAACTTTTTTAGTCAATTCAATTTCTCTCCAAATCAATTCGCTAGTTAAGGCGCTTCCTCCTGGGGAATTGACACGTAAAACAATAGCCTTGATTTTATCATCTTCTCGAGCCTTTTTTAAGGATTTGTTTATAATACCTTGTCCCACAAAGTTTTCATCTCCTTCTCCATATATGATGTCTCCTTCAGCAAAAATCACGGCGATTTTATCTTTCTTATAGCCAGACGCCCATTTAGAATAGGTATATTCTGAATACTCACGGATGCTAATGCTGGGTAATTTATCCTCAATTTGTAGTCCTAATTGCTGCTTAAGTGCACCCGTATATTCATCATAATAGCCCACCTTATCGATGAGTTTATTATCTAATGCTAAGTCTGGAGTACGACCTAGTAGGCTATCTGCGATGACATTTAAAGTTTCTGAAGGGATGTTTCTGCTCTGATTAATATCGGTTTTGATGGTTGACCATATCGAATTCAAATAGGATTCTATTTGTTCTCTATTCGCGGCACTCATTTCATTTTCTAAAAATGGTTCTACAGCACTTTTGTATTTGCCATGGCGCACCACTTCCATTTTCAAACCTGTTTTTTCCTGAAAATCCTTAAAGTAATATTGCTCTGATGCTAAACCTTTAAATTCAATAGTGCCAGAAGGATTGACATATATGCTATCTGCAACCGAACTTAAATAATACGATTGCTGTGTGTAGATGTCCGAGTAAGCCACGACGAATTTACCACTATCCTTAAAATCGATTAAAGCATCCCTAAGAGCTCTAAGCTGTGCATATCCAGCAAAAGTGAGATTGTTTTCTATAGTGATACCCTTTATTTTAGGATCCGTTTTAGCAAATTCAATGGCTTTAATCATCCCAAAAAGACTATGTTTAGGATGCTCGTTTAGGAAGGTATAATCTTTATATTCTTTCTTGCCGATATGGTCCTCGATTTCGAAATTTAGACTTAAGTTCAATACCGAATTGTTTTCTACGATAATTGGCTCTTCTCCTTGACTTCCCAGAAAAGCAATAAACATAAAGAATAGTATAAAGCTTAAAAATGAAAAAATAATGAGCCCTACAATTGTGGATAATACCCGTTTAAAAAATGCCATCTGTAATGTTTTTATTTTTTATGTCTTAAGAGTCTGTCTGCAGACCTATTGATAAGTTACACAATTTTTCAATTTAATGATTATAAATTTTCAACAGCTTGTTTTGCGCAAACCAAAATGTATAAGTTTCCTACCAAAATGTATAAATTTCTAAGCGATGTGCCGACCTAAATTTGCAATGTAAATCAGTAAATAGTAATTACAATGAAACAGGTTATAGCAATACTAAGCATTCTCATCCTTACAGTAAGCTGTAAGCAAAAACAAAATCAAAAAAATAGTGCAAATAACACATTAACAAACAAAACAGTAAATAAAATGGAAAATTTAAAAGCAGGAAAAAACAGTGTAACTTTTACATCATTTGGCGTAGAATTGGCAGGAGACTTATACCTTCCAGAAGGTTTCGATGCAAACAAGAAATATAAAACCATTGTAGGAGCAAGTCCGTTTCCACAGGTAAAAGGTCAAATTCCAGCAACTTATGGCACAGAAATGGCAAAAAGAGGTTTTATCTTTTTAGGGTTTGATTATTTAGGAATGGGAGATTCACCAGCATTACCAGGCGAGCATAAAAAATCTAGGTATATGTTTAGATTGATAGAAAACACTTGGGATGCCGTTTCTTATTTAGGGACTCTACCTTTTGTAGGCGACATTTATGGATTGGGCGTATGTCAAGGTGGTTCTATCATTGCATCGGCAGCGGTAACCGACCACAGAATAAAGAAAATTGCAACCGTTTCTGGGATGATGGCAGCAGATGCTTTCCAATGGGTTGGTAGAGAAGTCACCGACGCACAAATTGCAGCAGCAAATGCTTCAATGCAAAAGCAGTACGAAACAGGAGAGCCAGACTATGTAGCGCCATTTGGACTTACTGATGAGCAGTCAAGAGAAGAGTTTGTTGCAGCCGCAGCATATCCAGCAATGGCAGGAGAAACTTATGACTACTATGGTAGAGATGGCGTTAAAGGGCCAAAAGCGGTTGAAAATTACTCGAATATGCACATAGGTGACCAAGCGATGCAGTCTCTTTTTTCTATAGGAGAAGCCTATGCAGACAAAATTGTACAGCCTACTTTAGTGGTATATGGTAAAACTGCGCCAACGGCACCTTGTTCAACTCAATTTATTGATAAACTTACCAATAATCCTGAAGTTTTAGCTTTGGAAGGGTTTAGTCATGTAGATTTCTATTATAAACCAGAAGCTGTAAAAGTGTCAACAGATGCAGTGGCGGAATTTTTCAATAAATAAAAATTATAAGGTGGAGATCAGAAATGGTCTCTACCGAATCTTATTAATACGAGCATCTTTATTAGAGTTAATCCCTAAAATAAAGTCGTAACTTTAAAAGAAAAAAAATCTCAGAAATGCCGAATTTGAATTTCAAAAATATAGCAGACTTTCATAATCATTTTAAAATAAAGGAACCGTTAAACCCTTTGTTTAGTGTTTCGCATGCGCAATTAGCAGAAAATGAACAAGCAAATTGCGAAAGCTATGCCTTTGAGGAACCTATTGTGATGACCTGTGGTTTTTACAGCATAAGTCTTAAGAATATTATTTCGGGTGAGATGTCTTATGGGCGTACCAAATACGACTGTACCAAAGGAACGATGTTGTTTACGGCACCGAATCAAACCTTGACGTTCAAAGATGTGGTGTTTAGCTCTGAGAGTTATCATATATCTTTTCATAAGGATTATATACGTTCTTTAGATATCTATGAAAAGATTAAGACCTATAATTTCTTTAATTATAATGTCAACGAAGCTCTTCACTTATCGCCTAAAGAAGAGCAGATCATAAAGGATATTTTTAAGAATATTAAAACCGAATATCATAACAATCAGGATGAGTTTAGCAAGGAGATTATCATTTCGCAGTTAGAAACTTTATTAAAGTACGCAGACAGATTTTACAAAAGACAGTTCCTCAATAGAACGGATGACAACAAGATTCTTATCACAAAATTTAAGGATATCCTCAACACCTATTTTGAGCAAAATTTATTCGCAGAGGAAGGTATTCCGGCAGTAGATTGGATGGCCGCTCAGCTAAAAGTGAGCCACCGCTACATGAGTGATACCATTAAAGCTGAAACAGGTAAAACTGCTGTAGACCAAATCAATTTATTTTTAGTAGAAGAGGCTAAAGGCATGTTGTTGAACCCTAATTTATCCATTTCAGAAACTGCCTATAAATTGGGGTTTGAATATCCACAATACTTTACAAGAGTATTTAAAAAGAAAGTTGGGATGAGCCCTAAGCAATATATTAAAACATATTCTTTAAATTAGAAGTTTCAACGCACAAAAAATACTATAAAAAGTCCACTAATTGGTGGGCTTTTTTTGGTTTAAACTTTACAGAAAGTATAAGTCTTTTACAAGAAAGTATAAGTTTTAAGGTATGTCTGGTCAATAAATTTGTAACGAGATAATTAAACACGATTATTATGAAAAAAACATCAATTTTAATAACGGTTCTTTTATTAACTGTAGGCTGTAACAAAGAACAGAGTACAAATGATAAAAGTAACAACACATCAAAAAAAGAAACTACTATGAGCAATTTTAAAGCAGGAACAAATAAAGTGACTTTTAAAAGTCAAGGAGTAGAACTAACAGGGATAGTATTCGCACCAGAAGACTTTGATGCAACTAAAAAATATCCAGCCATTATATTTTCTGGACCAGTTGGACAGGTAAAAGAACAAATGGCTACTAATTACGGCGAAGCAATGTCTAAACTTGGATATGTTTATCTGGCTTTTGACCATATTGGATTTGGCGATAGTGAAGGGAATTTAAGGCAGGATGAAAATCCATTCAAGAAAATGGAAGGCATCAGAGATGGCGTAAGTTACCTTGGCACACTTCCTTTTGTAGATAGAGAAAAATTGTTTGGTATCGCAGGGTGTGCAAGTGCAAGTTATATGCCAATAGTAGCGGTTACAGATAAAAGAATAAAAGCACTTGTAACTGTAAGTGGATTGCTGGATGCTCATTCAAGATTTTTTGGAGGACAAAGCAAAGAACAAATGCTTACACTAATAAAAATGTCCAATGATGCAAGACAGAAATTGTATGAAGAAGGTGAACTTGAACCTACCGATGTTTTAGGTTTTGAGAAGAACGATCCTAAAAAGCTTGACCCTAACTCAATCAATGGGCAAGGTTATGACTACTATCAAACCGAAAGAGCTGGAACTCAAACATTCCCTAATTATAGTTATAAACTTGCAGCTACGATGTTTGAAACACAACCTTTAGTGAGTGCAATGCAATGGGCACCTTATTTATATACACCATATTTAGGAATATATGGTTCGGAAGCAATGGCAAATACTGCCCCAGCAACTATAGAGTTTTATGAAAAGGCATCAGAACCAAAAGAGCTTTTTGAGGTTAAAGGAGCAAGACACGTAGACCTCTATGATTATCCTGAATATGTGTCACAAGCAACTAATAAAATCGATGAATTTTTTAAAAAATATTCTAAATAATAGTCACATTGATACATCCTTACTAATTTCTTTTAGGGAAAATTAATTAAATTTCATTGATGAAAATAATAGTATATAATTCAATTTCAGAAAAGCATAAACTTTTAAATTTTCCACCTCCAGAAAGCCCTTTGTTTAGTGTAATGCACTATAAATTGAAGGAAGGAGAAACCAGTAGTTGTAAAAATAAGGACCTACCTGATGTTGTAAGTATAACCAATCGTTTTTATACTATTAGTTTAAAAAATATTGTTTCTGGCGATATAGTTTACGGAAGGACTAAATACGATTGTACTGATGGCACTTTATTTTTTTCAGCACCAGACCAAACCATGATTTTAAACAAAATGGTGTTTAGTTCTGAAGCTTACCAAATAGCATTTCATGAAGATTATATTCGTAATCTGGACATTTACAAAAAGATTAAGAGCTATAGCTTTTTCAATTATAATATAAACGAAGCCCTACATCTAACCCCAAAAGAAGAGCTAATCATAAAAGACATTTTTAAAAATATCGAAATTGAATATCAAAATAATCAAGACACATTTAGCAAAGAAATTATTATTTCATTATTAGAAGCTTTACTGAAATATGCAGATAGATTTTATCAAAGACAATTCATGAATAGAACGGATATTAACAAAGACCTTGTTTCTAAATTCAATAATGTTCTCAACTCTCGTCTTGATGAAGACTTATTGGAGCCAAGCGGAATCCCTTCCGTAGATTGGATGTCTCAACAACTAAATGTTAGTTACAGATATATGAATGAAACTATCAAAGCTGAAACTGGCAAAAGTGCGAAAGAATTAATTATTCTTTTTTTAGTTGAAGAAGCCAAAAATATGCTGTTAAATCCAAATAATTCAATATCTGAAACAGCTTATAAACTGGGATTTGAATATCCACAATACTTTACAAGAGTATTTAAAAAGAAAGTTGGGATGAGCCCTAAAGCCTATATTCAAATGAATTCATTGAATTAATCGTAAAACAGATAAAAGTAAAAAAGGTGAGCATCAACCATGCTCGCCTTTTTGATTTTTGTTCTTTTTTTGCTTTCTATTTTATTAGTATCTTCAAGTTCGCTAAAATAGTTTTATGGCTAACCAACAAAAAACGATTAAAAAATTTGGCACTTTTGGTGGCGTTTTCACACCGACCTTACTCACCATTCTTGGGGTCATTATGTATTTACGATTAGGATGGGTCGTGGGTAATGCCGGATTATTAGGAGCTTGGCTAATTATTATAATCTCTTTTATCATCACCTTATGCACGGCACTATCCATGTCGGCTATTACCACTAACATTCGTATTGGCGCCGGTGGTGCTTATGCTATTGTTTCTCAAGCTCTAGGCTTAGAGGTTGGAGGAAGCCTAGGCATTCCCAGATATATTTCTCAGGGTTTAGCGGTGACCATGTACATTTTTGGTTTTAGGGAAGGATGGCTCGGGATTTTCCCAGACCACAATGCGTTTTTAGTAGATGTTATTGTTTTTGCATCCCTATTTAGCATTGCCTATATCAGTGCCAATCTGGCTATTAAAACCCAGTTTATCATTATGGCCATTATTTTCCTTTCATTAATTTCTATTATCGTTGCGGCTTATAATGGCTCTATGGTGCAACCCTTGAGCGATTCCCTTAGTTGGGGATCATTTAAAGGTTCGGTCGAAAATGGTTTTAGCGGAAGCAATTTTTGGCTTGTTTTTGCTGTATTTTTTCCTGCCGCAACAGGAATCATGGCCGGTGCTAACATGTCGGGGGAATTAAAAAACCCCAAAAAAAGTATCCCGACAGGGACGCTTTGGGCCATTGGTGTAAGCTTTGTTATTTATATGCTCTTAGCCTTTTGGATTTCTAGAAGCGCTAGTGAAAGCGAGCTTCTAACTAATTATTATGTAATGGTGGATAAGGCCTATTTTGGGCCGCTTATTATTGCCGGAATATTAGGCGCTACATTTTCATCAGCATTAGCATCTATTGTAGGGTCATCCCGCATATTGTATGCTATGGGAGAGCATAAGGTTTTACCCTATTCCAAATTACTCGCAGGAACAAGTCATAATGGTCAACCGCGTAATGCTATGATGGTCACTGGACTATTAATTTTTCTAACACTTTTGTTGCGTAATCTTAATGCTGTTGCTCCTTTAGTGACCTTGTTCTTCTTAATCACCTATGCCATGATAAATATTGTGGTGATTATAGAACAACGACTTGGACTGATTAGTTACCGACCCATATTTAAAATCCATAAGTGGGTGCCTTGGTTTGGTTTGGTATCTTCTATTTTTGCCATGTTTATTATTAACCCTTCGGTAAGTTTAATTTCCTTCGCCATTGTATTAATGGTGTATTGGTACTTGTCGCGCCAAAACCTAGAAACGCCTTTCGAAGATGTGCGTTCTGGTTTATTTGTTTCTTTTGCCGAATGGGCGGCAAAGCACACTTGGGGCATGAAAAAAATGCAACAACGCGCTTGGAAAGCCAACTTAATGGTACCTGTAAGGGATGTCAATGGTCTAAAAGGGATATTTGAATTCTTAAGAAATATTGCCAAACCCAAAGGGTCTATAAAACTATTGGGTATTGCACCCTTTTCTGAAGACAATACCCTAGAGACGCAGCTAGAGGATATTTCGGCTTCCTTTAGGGAAAAAGGCGTATTTTCCTCATCGACGGTTATACATGCTGATCAATTTGCCAATGGGATTAATTACGGAAGTCAGGCATTAAAAGGTGCGTTCTTTAGACCAAACATACTGTTCTTGAACTTACAGAATCATGATGATTACGAAAATGAATTAAAGCCTGTTATGAAGGAATCCATACGCTTAGAAGTTGGGATTCTATTGTTCAGTTTAAATCACTCGACCTTACTAGGACGACGAAATACGATAAACGTATGGGTAAGCAATAGAAAAGGAAATTGGCAATTGGAAGGTTGGGATATTGGCAACTTAGATCTATCCATATTGATAGCCTATAAATTAAAAATAAATTGGCAAGCTCGTATTCGTTTAATTACCGTTATCGATGATGAAAATGAAAAAGCCAATGCCAAACAATTCCTGAATACCCTGATAAGCTTAGCACGATTACCTGATACACTTACCGAAGTTTACGTTGATACATTTAATCATGTGGTAGCCAACGCACCTTCGGCGGATATTAATATTTTTGGAATGCAGGACACGTTGCCCTACGAGTTTATTAAAGACATGACCTCTAAAACCAATAGCACTTGCTTATTTGTACGAGATTCTGGTCATGAAAGTATATTGGCATAACGGTATTCGTCCAAAAAGCGAGAATCCTGAGTTCCCGCTTTTTTGTTAGATTAGGCATTTGCATGCGATCACCCTGTACTTTTTAATCCGCCTGAAAGTGCGTTGACCAAAAGTAAAAGTTGTAATAAATAAGGTTCACTTTCTGGGGAATCAACGGCTCTCAGTTCGCGCCATTTCTTAATATAATCCAGCTGAATGCTGTGCAGTGCTTTTAAAGACGCATCCCTTAACTTTTTATTTTCTGTTGCGGCGACCCTTCTTGTATCAGAGGACTCTCCCATAATATCTTGAATAATCTCGAGACACTTCTCAAAGTCCTCAAGCACTAATTGCATCAGTGCTTCTTTAGTACTTTTGTCCTCGACCATTTCAGAAAAAAGGTGCATTATTTCTGTATCGACATTCAATAAGTTGGTCTCAACCTGAATTAATAAGTACTTAAAGAAAGGCCACTCCTTTGCTAGTTTTTGCAGTCTACTATAATCTTTGGGATTTTGCTTTCTAAAGGTTTCGAACGCTTCTCCCATACCAAACCAACCGGTGAGATTGAATCTGGATTGGCTCCAGCTAAATACCCATGGAATAGATCGGAGATCGTCTAGACTTCGCTGACCTGTGCGTCGCGCTGGCCTTGAACCGATTTTACTTTGCTCCAAGACATCAATAGGTGTCACCTTAGAATAAAAGGGAATAAAGTTAGCATGGTCAATGAGCGTTCTGTATTTTTTTCTGGCCAAGTCCACCATCGTGTTCATGATATCATAAAGTTCAGCATCTTGATGGCCGTCACTTTTAATTAGAGCTTGTCTTGCAGTTCCCGCAGTAAACATCTCCAAATTATAGGTGGCCGTAAGACGATTGGCAAACTGATTGGCAATGGTTTCGCCTTGAACGGTCATTTTTATTTTTCCGCTCATGGCAGTAGCTGGCATACTATCTAAGAAACGATGAATTTTTCCACCACCACGACTTGTTGTTCCTCCACGACCATGGAAAAAACATAAATCCACACCAAATTGATCTCCTACCTTTGTGAGGTTTTCCTCTGCCTTGTAGATATTCCAGCGACTTGTTAAGATGCCTCCATCTTTATTACTGTCACTATACCCTAGCATAATTTCTTGGGTAAATGTTGATGAGGCTTTAATCTGTTTTTGCAGTACGGGATGGCTTAAATAATCAGATAAGATGTCAGGTCCAGCAATTAAATCTTCGATGGTCTCTAACAAGGGTACTACAGGGAGACGAACATCCTGTAAGCCGACTTCCCTTAGAAGTACAAATACTAATAGTAAATCGCTTAGGCTACGTGTCATACTTACAATAATAGAGCCAATACCGTCAGTACCGTATTTATCAATATAATGTTTCACAGCACTTAAGTAGCCTAATACATTATTAGCCTCTATTCCGCATGAAGTGCCTGAAACTAGAAAAGGGCGATGACTCTCCAATTCTTGGTTTAAAAACGCCAGCCGCTTTTCTTCATCCCATGATGCATAATCCGAATCTTCAAAGCCTGCCTTGACCAATATTTGAGTGATGGCCTTTTCATGATAGGTGCTATTATTTCTTATATCTAATTTCGCTAAGTGGAATCCGAAGCAACGCACTAAGCGTTCAACAGGAAAAAGCGTTTGTTTGGCAATTCGTTCGGCCCCTAAATCGACGAGCAGCTGTCTTAACTTCCTAAGCTCCTTAGCCAAATCATTGGCATTCTTAAAGTAGCTGCCTTCACCAAGATCGTATGTTTCTTCTATGGTATGATCCAATTTTACCAGAAGTAGATTAACATATTGACGCAATGGTTCTGATGGATTTCTATCCAATGCTTTTTGACCTGGGACTCCGAAGAAATGTCCTTGATCCTCAATCTCTTTTAAAAAGGTTTCAGGGAAGGGAACACGATACTCCGAGAAACTAAGTTTTACGGTTAGTTCTATGAGTTGGTTGCGGATCATACCAAGTGCAGCCTTTCGGTGTAACTCAAGTGTGGACTCAGTAAACTCTGGGGTGACATAAGGATGACCATCTCTATCACCTCCAACCCAACTTCCAAAATGTACTAAGGGGAAATGCTCTGGCCATTCCAATAACTCCTTTGAAAAACCGAAGGATCTCCATGCTTCTTTTAGACGGTCATCAGCGAGGTTTACGGCCTCGGGAAAGACATTTACAAAATAATGCATCAGGTTATTGCGTTCGTCCTGAAGTCGTGGCTTTTCCAAATATATTTCACCTGTACGCCACCAACGCTCCATCAAACTAATAATCTCCTGTTTCAGACTTTCTTGTTCAGCATTGGACCATTTTGGGTTTTCTTTTTTGACGAGCAAGAGATAGAACTCCCTGTGAATGTTGAGTACCGTAAGTCGTTTCGCTTCCGTTGGATGCGCTGTTAGCACCGGCATAACACTCATGTTCTGCAATGTTTTGGCTATAGTCTCTTGGCTAAGCCCCTTTTCTTTCCACTGGCTTATGGCTTCGCCCCACGACCCTCTAGTGGATGCTATACCAAGTTGGGTTTCCGCTTGTCGCCTGTATTGAGTGGCTGAATTTTCTTCAACCAAATTCAATAGCTCAAAACAAATGCCTGTCGCCTGAATAAACTTTTCATCGGAGTGGTGTTTTATCTGTGTTGTTTTGGATGTTCCAAAAGGAAGACTTTCCGCCAAATCTTTTTCGCCTATGGAGATCAGCATTTCCTTGAACAATGTAACGAGGTCTTCAAAGTCGGAATGAATTTTTTCAATACCCTGCTTTTTAAGCAATTCTAACGTCATATCTTTTCTATTATTTAAAGGAATTTAACTGCATTTCTAACAGAAATGCCTATTTAAAATTTGACTGATGAAAATAAAAAAATAAGAGCGAAAAATAAACTCCCTTAGGTTAAGAAATAATGAAAAAGTCACTTTGCGGGGAAGCGTCTCTCTATGGGACTATAAAACCCAAGCTCATAGTAACAACTGCCTTTTAATTATTGACTATTACTAGGGTCTACTCCTCAGTCAAGTGGATTTTATTTACAGTAAACACCAAATTGGAAATATCTCCAGCGGCTTCATGAATTCTTGAATTCGTATAGTAAAGATCATCATCCTCAACACTAAACGTATCAGCCCATTTTATGCTGTCGCCTTCGAGTAGTGTAGAAACCACTTTGGATTTTAAATCCATCTGCAAGATTTTATGTTGTTCCAAATCGGCATAGTACAACATGCCTTTATGGACAATCATGCCGTCGGGGGCAGCAGTTTTAGCAACCAGCTCAACCGAGTTTTCAATGTTTTGTTGGTCGCCATTGATTAAAGTATCTACCGGAATAGCATATAGATTGTAACCTGTCAAGGCATGATAATATAGCGTGCCCGTTGTGGCATCAAAAGCAATACCATCTGAATGGACACTATTATTCCAAGTCTTACCATCAATAGTTAAAAACGATTGCTCACTACTTGTAGAGGGATGATCATCCAACACACGTTTTGCTTCACCCGTTTTTAAACTAAGTACTAACAAACCTGAATTGCCTGAATCGGTACAATAGACATAGCTGCTTTGGTTGTCAATACGAATATCGTTGATATAGGAATCCTTGTGATAGGCTTCTTTTGGTAACTTATAGGTCTTGACTAACTGATTGGTGTTTAAATCAAAAACAAAAATGACAGGCTGCTCGATTACTCCTTGAAATAGAGGGTTTCGGGTGTCAATGACATACATCAGGTTGTTGGATGCCACCACAGATTGTACACATACAAAGGTAGAATCCGTTACAGGTTGTCCAAGCTCCCAACTGTTCCATTGTTCATTGGGGTAGGCCCTAAAGTTGTCATTTTCCCCAACTTCTGCTACAGAATATCTGATGTCTTTTCGCCACCTTGGAAAGTTGACGAATACACGATGGTTACTTACAGTCACCCCAGTAAGTTGTTGTCCTGTGATAGAAGTGATTTCCGTGATTTTAGCCTTCGGTGCTTTGTCTTCTTTTGCTTGAGTTTTTGTATCATCCTTACAAGCAAGCAGAAGCATTGAAAAAAGGATAAGCGTTACAATTTGCTTCATTTTTGTAAAAGTTAAAAAACACTTTGAAATTAGGCAATTAATAGGCTATTTCAGTTCTGTTTCTAAAAAATTTTCCTGTTGGGCCATGACTATCAGACAAAGCAGCCCAAATAATAGTGTCTGCGCCTTCTTCAGGACTTTTGGTCGCGCTACTTCCTCCCATATCCGTACGTACCCAACCCGGGCATACCGCATTTACACGAATGTTATAGGACTGTAGTTGATTTGCCAATTGTAAGGTTAATCCATTCAAGGCTAATTTAGATAAGCTATAACCTGGTGTGCCTCCGGTTTGAGCATCCAGAGCTCCAGCGCCGCTACTTACATTGACGATATTAGCTCCATGATCGCTTTTTTGTAAGAGCGGTAACAGAGCTTGAATCAACTGCCAAGGGCCATACATATTGGTCTCAAAAGTGGTACGAACTTCTTCTAAATTGGCATTAAGGGCATTATGCCATGTGTCATAATTAATACCCGCGTTGTTGATGAGGGCGTCAAGTCTACCGAATTCGGTGTCTACGAAATCAACACAGGCGTGGATACTTTCTAAACGGGTAACATCTAATTGACAGTATCTAAGGTCTCCATATGATGAGAGTTGCTCAATGCTGGTTTTACCATTGGCTTCAGAACGACTTGTGGCTATGACCGTTAGTCCCTTTTGAAGTAAACCTTTAGCAATAGCAAAACCGATACCTCTATTGGCACCGGTTACTAAGGCTATTTTATTTAAATGTTTCATTTTAAAGGAATTTATGGAAAAACGCGCTTGTTTTTTCAACCGCTAAATCGACTTCTTCTTTTTGGTCGTAGAATGCAAATTGGTGCATTGGCGACCCTAGATCAGTGTCTACCCATACCAATTCCTTATTTTTAGAAGGTACGGCTTCGAAATACTTTTTGGTGTAATCTGGCAATACACAACCATCAGAATGTACCATAAATAGTGGCTTATTTAATTGAGCAGCCGATGGGAACGGATCCAGAGTTAACCAATCTTCCCAAGTGGCCACGGCAAATTGATCAGCACTCCATTGTGGAATGGCGCCACGCTCAGGATTTAAGTAATAATCGAACTCACCAAACATAGCCGCTGTAGAATCGGTGGTTGAAATGGTTTTGATATAAGTGAATTCTCCCGTTTTGGCATAGGTCTTTTTAGCGGCTTGGGCGGCAGCTTTACGCTGTTGTACACCTTCTTCACCACCATAAAAAAGTTTTACGGCTTCATCATCGTGCAGCCAAGACGCTGTTGTGGCAACAGCTTTGATATTGTCATCTTCAGATGCCGCCATTAGGGTATACATGGAACCTGCGCAGACTCCAAAAGCTCCAATATGATCACCATCAACTTCAGGACGTGTTTTTAAATAGGCCACTGCATTTTTGATGTCCTGAATTTTCATGGCTGGATTTTCCCAAGATCGCGGTACGCCTTCGCTTTCGCCATAATTTCTAAAATCGAACGCCAAGGTGATAAATCCATTTTCTGCAAATCGTTTGGCATATAAGCCCGCCATTTGTTCTTTTACGGTAGTCCAGCTACCAGAACTAACAATGGTGGGATAGGTTTTCCCTTCTTCGAAATTTGGAGGATAGTATAAATGACCTACTAGGTTTAAGCCTTCACTTTTAAAATTTACGGTTTTCATAGTTATTGCTGTGTTTTTGTCACCCTGAATCAAGTCCAGAGTCTTATTATTAATTTCTGTTGTTTGTTCGTCTTTCTTTTTTTCTGAATTTCTGCAAGCACTAAGCAGTACGATTGCAGAGAGGATAATTAGTTTTTTCATGTTATTTGATTTTATCTATCAACCCAAAGCCGCGAGCAGCTACAATAGGATTGAAAATTTCTACGTATTCTGTTATTTTTCCATCATTATCAAACTTAAAAGTTGAATAATAATCGTTACTATACACGCCGGCATTATGCTTTAGTTTGATGTGTCCGGTGTATTTCACAAAGACGATGTTTGGATCTTCCATGGCATAGATTTCATCAATAGGAAATGTCATGCCGTCAAAATTGGGGAAGACAGGTGTCCAGTAGTCTCTGATTTCTTCTTTGCCATTGGCCCCTTTCGGAAACAAACCAGAATGATAGGGATTGGTATGCTTTGCATTATGCGCAAATAAATCGACTATGGCATTGACGTCTTCTGCCTCCAAGGCTTTAAAAAATGCTTTAACCGATGCCTTATTTTGTTTTGCTCTATCCATAGTTTTGGTTTGTTGTGTTTTTAATTCCTTGATTTCGTTTTCTAATGTTTTGGTTTGTTCTGAATTAGAACACGACAGTAACACTCCTGTAATTGAAAGTATAATTAGTTGTTTCATTTTAGTCTTGTTTGGCATTTTCTATAGCTTTTTCAATAAGTTTGGTGTTACCATCCTGGTACTTGTAATTGAAGGTCATCGCAGTTATCCTCCAGTTGCCGTCAATTTTTTCTAGATCAAAATCATAGCTTCCAATGACGGTCCAAACGTTGCCATTGTCATCATCTAAATAATGTGTTGCGGTACCATAGCAGTAACTATGCGCTTTGTCACCATTGACTTCAGTGATGAAATTTCCGATTTGATGATGCGTAAATGTGAAGCCGGGTAATACGGTTTTCCAGCCAGAAGTGATGTCTTTTGGTGAAACTTCGACAGCAGGATTTCCCGTCATTGAAGCATAATTCAAAGTCACTTTTGGAGCGAATTGCGCCTCTACTTTAGTCCAATTCCTGTTGTCGGAATTGACAAACATTTTGGAAATGGTTTCTTGAATATTGATCTTGTTTTTCATGTTTTGTGTGTTCGAGATTAATGAAGTTGTCATTAATAAGGTTATAAATAATGTCCTCATCGTTATAATATTTTGATAGTACAAAGATCCGTCAGCTTTCTCAGGAAAAGTTTATGGAATCAAATTGAGAAGTATAAAAATCAAAGACTATTGAATTTTCACTTCTGAACGGTCAGTTCGAGTGTTTTCACGAAGTGAAAATGTATCGAGAACTCTTATTTTAAAACTAATTAGTCTTCCTAAACGAATTTGGAGTTTGGCCCGTGAGTTTCTTAAAAAAACTATTAAAGTTATTGGGCGCATCAAAATGCAAGTTATAAGCAATTTCCTTAATGCTCATTTGGGTTTGAAGTAGATGTGATTTGGCCAATCGCAGAATGTGATTTTGAATATGATTCTTAGCGGTGTGCCCCGTAATTTGCTTTACCGTGGCATTTAAATGGTTTGGGTGCACGGCCAGTTGCTCGGCATAAAAACTGGGAGAATGTGTTTTTTTGTTGGTTAGTATGTTTTCATAAAAGCTAGTTTCGATTAGTGTCTGAAAACGGGACAGTAAGTGAATATCAGCCTTCCTAAACGCTATTTCGGCCTCTTCCTTTTTGACTTGGACATTGAAATAACGTTTTACAAAGTTGAGCAATACCAAGATTTGTGCTTCGATGATGGCTAAAGAATCCTCTTTTAACTGCTGTTGTTCCTCATAAATGGATTCATAAATGGATAACAATTTAGACACCTCATGGGGAGCTACCTTAAATGGAATAGATTGGTCGATCTTTAAAAAGGGGAACTCTTCTAGTAGTTGTTGCATGTGCTTAGAGCCCGTAACAAATTCCTTAGAGAACATTAAATAATACCCTTGCCAATCTGGGAGAATGTCCCAAGAAACGATTTGAAAAGGAGTATTGAAAAATACGGTTGCGCCTTCAGGAAAATTAGAATGGTGACCAGTAATGGCTTTTCCAGAACCTTCCACTTTCATGGCAATGGCATAAAACTCATGTTTAAAAGGTGGCATTTTAGGGACTACTGTGGGCATATTTTCTTCAAAACTCCGGACGTCAAAATACGGTTGCTTTGGCTGAGGGATATTAATAGCCTTACAATAATTTGCTATGGTTTTGAAGTGTTGCACATCTCAAATTTAGGGCTTCTTTACGATTTTAGAGAACTATGCTGAGAAAATAAGGCGATGACATTTTTTGATTTCTTCGATGAGAATGAAAGAATAACTAAAACACATATGATATGAAACAATTAAAACTCACTTTTATAGGATTTGTATTATTACTATGCTCTAGTTGTAGTAATAACGATGACAGCAATGACGGAACACCAGATAATACGAATTATGCAGAACTCATTTTAGGCGATTGGCGACCTACATCCGTATTATTGGATGGTGTACAAGAGGAAGGCCCTTGTGTCTTGGATTGGCGCTTTTCTTATTATAATGATGGTACTTTTGGTTCTGGTCCGGGCGATATGGGCATATGTGGAGGTATAGGAGGAACAGGTCTTTACGAAGTCTCAGGGAATAAAGTGTTTTTGAATTCGGCCATGGGGGATATTGATTTTGAATACACCATACACACTTTAAACGAAAACACGTTCATCTATGAAGAAAAAATTTTCGATGTTGAATTTCCTGATACTAGATTATATACCTGCGAAAAAATAGTCGATTGACCTCATTTTTAAAATCGGATTAACATATATTTGCACCCAAAATTAAAATACAATATATGTCAATTTCAGATTTATTCGAAAGTGGATTTAAGAAGCGAAACGAAGACCATTTTGCTGCTATTGTTAGAGTGGCCATGAGTGATGGAATTATCAATGATGCTGAAAAAGAATTTTTGGATCGTTTAGCCGTTCGTTTAGATGTCACAGAACTCGAATACAAAGCCATTTTAAAGGATTATAAAAGCCATCCTATTAATGCACCACATTCTTATGACAAACGTTTAGAGCGCTTATACGATTTGGCACGCATGGTTTGGGCAGACCACATTGAAGGAGAAAATCAAGTGAGGCTTTTAGAAAAGCTATGTATTGGTTTAGGATTTAATCCTGAAAATGTGAAATATATTGCAGACAAGGCTTTAAGCTTGGTCTACTATGAGGTAGACTTAAATGAGTTTACCGAGAAGATGAAAAAAATGAATCAGTAGCAGAGGCTAAAACTTATAGAAAAGCGAACCATGTGTTCGCTTTTTTTTATGTCGTCTTTTGCATAAATTCTTCAGCCTTTTCCACCATATTCTTGCTGCCACAGATAAAAGGGACCCGTTGATGAAGCTCGGTAGGTTCAATCTCCATAATACGCCTAAAACCATCACTGGCTTTTCCATTGGCTTGCTCGGCCAAAAAAGCCATGGGATTACACTCGTATAGCAAACGCAATTTCCCATTACTGGCTTTAGAACTTTTAGGATACATATAAATACCACCCTTAATCATATTTCGATGAAAATCTGAAACTAAAGAGCCAATATATCTCGAGGTATAAGGACGGTCTCCTTCTTCCTTCTGACAATATTTAATATAATCCTTAATGCCTTGCGGAAAATGGATATAGTTACCTTCATTAACGGAATAGATGCGTCCATCCTCAGGAAATTGCATATTGGGATGGGATAAATAATAGGAACCAATAGCTGGGTTTAGGGTAAAGCCGTTTACACCATCACCGGTAGTGTAAACAAGCATTGTCGAGGTTCCGTAAATAATATATCCAGCTGCGACTTGATTAGTGCCTTTCTGAAGAAAATCTTCTAATTGAACTGGAGTCCCAACTGGCGTTACTCTTCGAAATACAGAGAATATGGTTCCTACCGATACATTAACGTCTATATTAGAGGACCCGTCTAAGGGGTCTATTAAAACCACATATTTATTTTGATGATTTTCATCTTGACTATTAATCGTAATAAAGTCGTCTTCCTCTTCGCTTGCAATACCACAAACAATATTTCTATTGGTCATGGTTTGTATAAACTTTTCATTAGCATAGACATCTAACTTTTGTTGATCTTCCCCTTGTACATTAGTGTCGCCTGCTGCACCGAGAATATCTACCAATCCTGCTTTATTAACTTCGTGATTGACCACCTTTGCCGCTAATCGAATAGAATTAATAAGTCTTGAAAGTTCGCCAGAGGTATATTTAAAAGACGCTTGATTTTCAATGATAAACTCACCGAGCGTTTGATTACGTTGAGACATGAAGTGTATTATTGATTAATTGGCACAAATATCGCATTTTTTAGATAACTACAACGTTTTCGTAATTTAAATAAATTATTATCTAATGTGAGTTTGAATTATAGGTCTTCTATAAAAAACTAAAGCTTGTCTAAAAAGCTACAAATTTTAGTTTTACATCTGTAACTACTGCTTTACTACATTGAATTGTTTTTCCTTAGGTTTTGTTCATTTCCAAACGAAAAAAATCATGTATTTTTGAGTTCTTTTTTAACAAAGAAAGATGAACCAACCGAGACTTGCCACAAAAGAAGATATGCCAAGAGTTTTAGAACTCATTAAGGAATTGGCTGTATTTGAAAAAGAACCCGATGCTGTTGAGGTCACTCTAGATATGCTAGAGTCCGACGGTTTTGGGGTGCATCCTAAATTCACATGCTTTGTTATTGATGTTGAGGGTAAGGTAGAAGGCATTGCCTTAGTCTATATGCGATACTCCACATGGAAAGGAGAAGTTTTGCATCTCGAAGATTTAATAGTGAGTCAATCGCAAAGAGGGAAAAACTTAGGGACCAAGCTCTTGGATGAAGTCGTCAGATACGGTCAGTCGTTAGGCGTAAAACGAATTTGTTGGGAAGTACTGGATTGGAATGAACCTGCCATAAGATTTTATGAAAAGAAAGGGGCAAATGTTATGCGCGATTGGGATGTGGTACAGCTCGATGAAAAAGGAATTGAAAACTATCTAAAGGAACTATAATGCGTGTTTATAAGTTTGGTGGTGCTTCGGTAAAAGATGCCAAAGGGGTGAAAAATTTAGCTACGGTTTTAAAAACAACGGGCTATGAAAACACATTGGTAGTGGTCTCGGCTATGGGGAAAACGACCAATGCTATGGAAGTCGTGATTAAGAATTACTTTGAAAACAAAGATGCCCTGCAAAGTTCCATTCACGATGTCATTAAGTACCATAATGAGATTCTTCTCGATTTGTTCGATAATGAGCGTCATCAGGTATTTGCGTCCGTAAAAGCACTTTTTGACGAATTGGCGCTTTTTTTTAAGCGTAATAAATCCCCAGACTATAACTATGTCTACGATCAGACCATAGGTTTTGGGGAATTGATATCAACGACCATTATCAGTCATTATCTCAACGAAATAGGCTTAAAAAATAATTGGTTGGATGTCCGAGATTATATTAAAACCGATACGTATTACAGAAGGGCCAATGTCAATTGGGAACAAACCCAGGATAGAATTTCGTCGAACTTAAATAGGTCCATCCTCAACATTACTCAAGGGTTTTTGGGGAGTGACGCCAATAATTTTACGACGACTTTAGGCAGGGAGGGTAGTGACTATACAGCCGCTATTTTTGCCTATTGTTTAAATGCCGAAAGTGTAACTATCTGGAAAGATGTACCAGGAGTCTTAAATGCAGATCCACGTTATTTTGAGAATGCACAGTTACTTCACCAAATCTCCTACAGGGAGGCCATAGAGCTTGCTTTTTACGGAGCGTCTGTTATTCATCCCAAAACACTGCAGCCCTTACAGCAAAAGGAAATTCCACTTTATGTAAAATCCTTTTTGAATCCAACAACCGAAGGGACCTGTGTAAGTAAAGGAAAGGCTATAGCGCCAGAAGTTCCCTGTTTTATAGTGAAGAAAAATCAGATTTTGATCTCATTGTCTTCCTTAGATTTTTCATATATCGTCGAAGAAAATATCAGTGATATTTTTAGCCTATTACATCTCTACAAGATGAAGGTTGATGTGATTCAGAATTCAGCTATAAGTTTTTCGGTCTGTATAGATAATATTTATAACAATCGCGATAAGTTACTGCAGCATCTCAAAGCAAAGTTTAATGTAACATGTCATGATAATGTGAGTCTATATACCATTAGACATTACGATACTGCTGCGATCAAAGCGCTTGAAAAAGATAAAACGGTATTACTGAAGCAATTAACACGAGAAACGGTTCAAATCGTAACTAAATAACATTTTACTACATTTGTTTTATGGGGAAATCGTCTGATACAGGGTTAGTCACAGCAAAGGAGGTTGCGAAGGCTATTCATGCAGACAAGTATGGTTTTTTGGGGACATTTTTTGGCTGGATATTAATGAAAGTCCTTAAAATTTCTACTATTAACAAGATTTATAAACGCAACAAACACCTCTCGGATCTTGATTTTCTAAACGCCTTATTGGATGATTTTCAGATAAAATTCGAAATTCCACAAGAAGATTTAAAACGTCTGCCTAAAGATGGTGCCTATATTACAATTTCTAATCACCCACTAGGAGGTATTGATGGGATTCTCTTACTAAAGTTGATGTTGGAGCAACGTCAGGACTTTAAGATTATCGCTAATTTTCTATTGCACAGAATAGAACCTCTAAAACCTTATGTTATGCCGGTGAATCCTTTTGAAGACCGAAAGGATGTAAAAAGCAGCATAACAGGTTTTAAAAATGCCATTATGCATTTAAAGGAAGGGCATCCGTTAGGCGTCTTCCCCGCTGGTGAAGTCTCTACGTATAAAGATGGAAAACTAGTGGTGGATAAACCATGGGAAGAAGCGGCTATGAAGCTCATAAAAAAGGCAGAAGTCCCGGTAGTTCCTATTTATTTCCATGCTAAAAATAGCAGATTGTTTTACCGCTTATCTAAAATCAGCGATACGCTAAGAACAGCAAAATTGCCTTCAGAATTACTAACGCAAAAGCGACGAACCATTAAGGTAAGGATAGGGCGACCAATTAATGTTAAGGATCAAAAAGAGCACGAGGCCTTGCCAGATTTTTCAGATTTTCTAAGACGAAAGACCTATATGCTCTCTAAGAGTTTTGAGGATAAATCAAAGATATTAGACAATCTTAAATCTACGGTAAAGGTTCCAAAACAGGCCAAGCGCATCGTAACTCCAATCGATACTAAGGTGATGATGTCTGAGGTTGAAGGCTTGAGAAAAAAAGATTGCAGGTTATTAGTAAGTAAAAATTATGAAGTGTATTTGGCGTCAGCTAAGAACATGCCAAATATTTTAAGGGAATTGGGACGCCTACGGGAAATTACCTTTAGAGAAGTCGGAGAAGGAACCAACGAAGCTATAGACTTAGATACGTTTGACACCTACTACCATCACATGTTTTTGTGGGACACGGACAAAAACGTAATCGCCGGAGCTTATAGAATGGGATTGGGTTCTCAAATATTTGCGCGTTTTGGTATCAATGGTTTTTATCTTCAGGATTTATTCCGATTTGAGCCAGAACTTTATAAAATGATGAGTCAGTCCATTGAAATGGGACGTGCCTTTATTATTAAGGAATATCAACAAAAGCCAATGCCGCTTTTTTTACTCTGGAAGGGAATCGTGCATACCACATTGCGTTATCCAGAACATCAATATTTAATAGGTGGTGTTAGTATTAGTAACCAATTCTCTAACTTTTCTAAGAGTTTGATGATTGAGTTTATGAAATCACACTACTATGATCCGTATGTGGCGCAGTATGTGCACCCTAAAAAAGAGTTTAAAGTAAAATTAAAAGATGCCGATAAGGATTTTGTTTTTGATGCTACCGAAGCGGATTTAAATAAATTCGATAAGATCATTGATGAAGTAGAACCTGGCGCTTTAAGATTACCTGTATTGCTCAAAAAGTACATTAAACAAAATGCCAAGCTTGTGGCATTTAATGTAGACCCCTTATTTAATAATGCGGTGGATGGATTAATGTACATTAAAATAGCCGATTTGCCAGAAAGTACGGTTAGGCCTGTAATGGAAGAATTCCAGGCCGAGCTAGAGCGTAAATTCACAGATAATCATGACAAGTAAACTATGGTTTTTTTTATTATGTCCTGTGTTTTGTTGGTCTCAGACCTTAACGGGAACGGTTGTGGATGCGAGCACCAATCAGCCTTTAGAAACCGTTTCTATTTACTTTGACAATACGACCGTTGGAACAACCACGGATGACAGCGGTGCATTTTCAATTAGTTATTCAGATGCTATTCAATCGAGCTTGGTCATATCTTATTTGGGCTATGAGAAAGTCATTATTAACGATTATAGAAATCAAACCACACTGCGTATTGCATTAAAGCCTAGTTCGGTAGCATTGGATGAAGTGCATTTGGAATATGACGACGGACTAACCCGAAAACAGAAACTGCGTTTGTTCCGAAAGGAATTTTTAGGGACGTCGAGGTTTGGAAAATCATGTAAAATCTTAAATGAAGATGATGTTATTTTGCGTTATGATAAAAGGAAAAGAGCCTTATATGCCGATGCAAAAGCACCAATTAGGGTTGAGAACAAGGCGTTGAAATACGAAATTGAATACGATCTCATAGATTTTACGGCAAGTTTCAGTTATGTTGACCCTATTGGGAACGAATTTGTGGTGAAAACACTGACCTTTTTAGGAACCACGTTTTACAAAGATCTTGAGGGAAGTGAAAAAAAGAAAACTCAAAAGAATAGAGCTAAGGCCTATAAGGGTTCTGTGCAGCATTTTATGCGCGCGCTTTATAATGAGAATCTAAAAGAGGAAGGCTATTGGATTTTCTATAAAAAGTTTAGAGTTGATGAATGGTCTCATTTTAGCGTGAATGCGGTGGATGATTCAAACTTTAAGGAAGTCACTTTAAAGAATAGAGTTTCCATATTGTTTGATAAAAATCAGCAATCTGAAATACAATTGGAAGTCGATAAATTCTACGTGGACATTTATGGGAATTACTCACCCATAATTGGAGTGTATTTTGGTGGAACTATGGGCGATCAACGTGTGGGAGATACCTTGCCCGCTAACTATGGGTTATAAAAAACCCCAGAATGCGATTCTAGGGCTTCAATATTCTAAGACATCTTTTAAAACCAAGGTTTTTTTCCAACCTGATAAGTGTTGTAGAACTCTTCATCAGATTTGGTCAGGTATATGATTCCCTCAATAAGCCCTATAAGACCAAGAATCCAAATAAGGAAAACGCCAATTCCAACACAAGTTAAAATAGCACCAATTATCCATAATCCTAATAAGATCCCGCCTTCTTTATTGTAGCCAAGGATAAACTTATGAATACCCAAGCCTCCCAGTAGAATACCTAATATTCCTGCTAGTAATTTCTTGTTGTTCATAACTTCTTTAGCACCAGTAGCGAAATCACCTGCAGCCTCTTTAGCATCATCTGCAAACTCAGAGGCTTTTTCTTTAGCATCTTCAGCAAATTCTTTGGCATCGTCTGCAAATTCGCTCGTTTTTTGACTAATCTTTTCTCCGGCTTTTTTGACACTATCCTTAGCATCACCAATCATATCGTTAAGCTCGTCGCCTAAATCTTTGTTATCGTCTGACATTGTTTTATTAGTTTTGGTTAGATTATAAAGTTACTAAAAATGTGCTTATTTTTTACCGAATAGTCTGCTAAAGAATCCTTTAGTTTTTTCTTTGGTTTCGGTGAAGGTCTCTTTCGCATCTTCTGCCAAGTCCTCCAATTTCTCTTCTGCAACATCTGTAAATTCACTTAGTTTTTCACCAGCTTCACTGGCCATCGCTTTAGCTTTTACTTTTGCTTCTTCATAAGTTTCTTTAGCATCTTCTGCAAAGTCTGCTGCTTTTTCTTTTGCGGTATCAGCAAAGGCCTCTAATTTCTCTCCGGCTTCATTAGCAAATACGGTAGCTTTTTCTTTAGCACTGCCCAAAAGCTCTTTAGCATCTTCATTAATAAATTCCGTCGTTTTATCTTTTACATGGTCAAAAACCTCTTTGGCTTCTTCAGCAAGTTCTGCAGCTTTTTCTTTGGCGACATCAAATGCTTCTTTAGCGTTGTCTTTTAAAGTAGCGGATTTATCTCCAGTAGTATCATCAACGGTATTCGTCGTGTCTTCAATAGGTTCTGTTGAGTCGTTTATTTGATCGTCTAAGTTTTTATCGTCTTCTGTCATTTTAAATTAGTGTTTATATATAAGTAGAAGAAACGACAAAATAGTTACGAATTATTTAAAAGCTTGGTCAACAGGCTCCCAGAGCTCTATTTTATTCCCGTCGTTATCCAGTATCCAACCAAATTTTCCATAATCATATTCTTCCATATCCCCTACAATCGTGACCCCTTCTTCTTTTAACGTCGCCAATAAGGCTTTTAAGTTGTCTACCCTATAATTAAACATAAAGTCTTTTTTAGAGGGTTCGTAGTAGTTGGTGTCTTCTGCAAAGGGACTCCATTGTGTAGAACAATCGTTTCCGTCTTGGTCTTTCCACCAAAACGTGCAACCATAGGCATCTGTGTTAAAACCTAAGTGTTTTTTATACCAATCTTTTGATGCTTGCGGATCTTTGGTCTTAAAAAATAAACCGCCGATTCCTGTAACTCTTTTTTTCATATTTCTTGAATTTATTTCGGGATCTTATTAATTGACATCCTGATTTTTGTTCCCATGAAAACTGGGAATCATTTTTAAATTATATTTTAAGATTTCTCGTTTTGACTCGAAATGACTATTGCATTACTTCTTTAAGGCGGTTTCATAAATCTCTATCCATTCTTCAACAGACATTTTCCCTAGAAGTTCTTTGATTAAATCATAAGGGATATCCTCTACCTTCTTAAAGCGCACGCAACTTTTACCCATATCTAGCTTGTATTTAGAATGTTTTGGATATTCAGCTACAAACCAATCGTAAAGCTCTTTTTTGGCATATAACCCCGAGTGATAAAGCGCAATAAAGTTCTTTTGCGATGCTATATTTATAAATGGTAAAGGCGGAAATGGTGCGCAGTGATACCCAGGTGGATAAATAGATTTAGGCACAAAATACGCAGGCATACCATAACCCATACCAGATTCTAAGCCTTTAGGCATATGATCCTTTATGAGTTGATGAAGTTTAGTCATTGGCGCTTTGCGCTCTTCGGGGAGTTGACTGATGTAGTCTTCTGGAGAATCAGCTTTATATTGCATAATTGAGGTGTATTTAGTGTTTATTTTCGTTGTAATATCAATGCGGAAATTATAGAAATTATTAATCCAATCAGGACCACGGTCATAAACATCAGTGCCGCCATAAATCCTGAACCGCCATAATCTTCCATTTGCTTGGTTAATTCAGCCTTTTTGGCGGCTAATTCTTCACCAGAATACAAGGTATCATAACTTTCTAATGTTTTAACCAAATACTCATCCGCAAAATCTGGATTAATAACTGTGGTGTACAAATAGTCCATCAATCCGACACCCAAGCCAACAAAAGCAGAAATTAAGAGGCCCAATACTAGGGCTTTCCCAAAAGATACTTTACCATCATTGACTTTATCCCTGTAATGTTTAATGCCAAAAAAGACAAAAGATAAAGAAGCAATCATCGAACCATATCCGATGATTTCTTGAGCGGTGTAGCTGAGCCCATTTCCAAATGTCAGTGCTAATCCAAAAATAAGGGCTCCTAATATCAAGCCATAGCTACCAAATTTAAGTACTGTGTTTTTCATAATGTTTTAATTTTTAGTTCACAGCAAAAGTAGTTTTAGGTGGTGTTTTGAGGCTCATACTAAAGTACCAATGCATTGGTACTTTAGTCTAAAAGTATTGATTTTAAATGATTTTTAGACTTTTAGCAATTTGAAGTGCCTGGGTCCTACGCTTGGCATTCAGCTTGAGAAGCAAATTTGAAACATGGGTTTTAATAGTGCTTTCGGACAGGAATAAGCGTTCCCCAATTTCTTTATTAGACAAACCCTCAGAAATACATTGTAAAACTTCATATTCCCTTGTGGTGATCTCCAAATCTTTTATTTTATCATGATCAATTTCAGTGGTATCTGTTTTATGTGAATGCAATGTTTTTTTATTGATATAAATACCCACAAAGAAAAATATAATGGCAATGACCGAAACTACGACTTCAGTGCTCAGATCACCTGAAGTAATGGTGTACTTACTAAACTGAAAAAGCAATAATAATGCTAGAATAAGCAATCCAAAAACAAGAATGGTTTTCTTCATGCCTTAAAATTAGCAAAATTTTGCTTTGATTTTGTCGACTATAGTTTGGGCTAATTTAATATTGCTTTCAACCGTCCAACCAGCAACATGTGGCGTCAATAATACATTATCGGCGTTAATAAGGTATTGAAAGGCTTCAGGCAGATTGGTCTTTTTTCCTTTTCGCATCCATCTAAATTTAGAATCTTCCACTTTAAATAGATTTTCGAACGAGGCTTTCTCATATTCCAAAACATCTAATCCAGCACCGAGAATTTTTCCAGATTCCAAAGCATCTACCAAATCTTCCGTAACCACACTTTTACCGCGAGCGGTATTAATCAACCAAAAGGATTTCTTAAAAGCATCGATAAACTTTGAATCGACCATATTTATGGTCAAAGGGGTTTGCGGTGTATGTAAGCTCAGCACATCGGTTTTTTCTTGAAGTTCTTTTAGAGTCACTTGTCTGCAGTGTGCATCACCAACATTGGCTTTGATATCATAGCATAGCACTTCTACATCAAAACCCCTAAGTTTTTTTGCAAAAGCTTTTCCCATGTTGCCATAACCGAGGAGTCCTATGGTTTTTCCATCGAGTTCCAAGCCGCGATTAGCTTCGCGCAGCCATTTGCCCTGTCTCACTTCTCGGTCTGCCTTATTGAGCTTATTAAAAAGCGATAAGAGCATAGCCAAGCTATGTTCGCCGACCGCATTTCTATTCCCTTCTGGTGCTGAGATAAGGTGAACGCCCTTTTCTTCCGCATAAGTACAATCTATATTTTCTAAACCGGCGCCAACACGACCTATGAACTTTAGTTTTGATGCTGCATCTAAAAAGGATGCGTCTATGGTAAAACGACTTCGGATAACAATGCCGTCATAATCCGAAATTTTCGCTTCAATATCCGATTTTGACGAGCTGTAATCCTCATGATTGGTAAAGCCCAGATCATTGAGCTGATTTATCAGTAGCGGATGGTTGCTATCTAGGTGTAATATTTTCATAATTGTCATTCTGTCCCGATAGCTATCGGGATGTTTCAGAATCCTTTTTAAACATTATTGAGATGCTGTCCCGATAGCTATCGGGACAGCATGACAAATAAAACAATTAAATCTTAGGATATTCGGTTTGGGTCCTTTCGTGTTTGACATTTCCTGTATGAGCGGTGTTTAGCTTTTCAAAGAGTAAAAGATGTACTTCTTCATCATTTTTTGTGGATGGATTGTGTTCAACACCTTTTGGTACTACAATGATTTCACCTTCTTTAACCACTTCAGTTCTGATTCCGCCTTCGCTTCCAGCTTCGTCGGACGCCTCCCTAAATTGCATATAGAGTGTACCCTTAACGACCTGAAACAACTCATCTTCATTTTCATGACTATGCCATACGAATTCACCTTTAATTTTCGCAAGGATCACTTGCATATCATCGACTGTTGCTATACGATGTGGATGCCACTGTTTTGAAAACATGGCGTGCTTGTCTTTAATGTTTATTGCCTTCATGCAATAAAGTTACAAAAGGATTTCTATTAAATACCAAGAATTAATTTGGCGATTAACAAATAAATCACAATACCAAAAATATCATTGCTGGTAGTGATAAATGGACCCGTAGCGATGGCAGGATCTATACCACGCTTATCTAAAAAAAGCGGTACAAAAGTGCCGATTAAACCAGCGACAACAATTACGACAATCAAGGATATGGAAATGGCGAGTGCCAAATCAAATTTTTGGGTCCAGATCCAAACAAACAGAAAAAGGAACAAGGATAGAATGACTCCATTAAGGGCGGCGAGGAGCATCTCCTTAATCAAACGGTTATTAATACTGCCTTTAACATCATCATTGGCCAAACCTTGCACAATAATCGCACTCGATTGTACACCAACATTACCGGCCATAGCGGCAATTAGCGGTGTGAATAAAAACAAAATGACGGCTTGCTCGGGTAGAAAGCCTTCAAAATAATACATAATGATAAAAGCACCAACACCACCAACTAGGCCCAAGAATAACCAAGGTAATCGTGCCCTTGTGAGTTCTATAATGCTATCGTCAGAGTCGACATCTTGCGTGATACCAGCTGCTAACTGATAGTCTTTATCGGCTTCTTCCTTTAAGACATCGACAATATCATCAATAGTAATTCTGCCTAATAAGGTTTGGCTATCATCCACAACTGGGATGGCTTCCAAATCGTACTTAGCCATGACCTTTGCCACATCCTCGGCATCATCATTAACATTGACATAGTCGACATTGTCTTTGGAGATTTCAGCAATTTTCTGATCACTGCGTGCTACAATTAAATCTTTGAGCGATAGTCTTCCGATTAATTTCTCCGCTTTATCGACGACATATATGGAATGTACGCGCCTCACTTCTTTGGCCTGCCCTCTAATGCGTCGTAAACAACCTGCAACAGTCCAAGTCTCATAGACTTTAACGAGCTCTTTAGCCATCAACCCACCAGCAGAATTATCATCGTAGGTTAATAATTCTTGGATCTCGGCTTTGTGTTCCTCATCTTCAATTTGCGAGATGACCGCCTCTTGGCGTTCTTCGGGAAGTTCTGCGATAATGTCAGCAGCGTCATCTGTATCTAATTCTTCAACCTCTTCCGCGATTTCTTTGGCAGACAGGTTTTTAAGTATTTTTTCACGGTTGTCCTCGTCGAGCTCTGTAAGTACATCTGATGTAGTCTCAGAATCTAGAAGCTTAATCACATAAATGGCGTCATCAAGATCGAGTTCATCGAGAATTTCAGCAATATCAGCATAGTGAAACTCACTGAGAAGTGTTTTGAGTTCCTTGTCGTTTTGATCCTCAACAAGGATTTCCACCTTTTCAATAAGCTCATCGGTCAGCTGAAATTGTATGTTGTCTTGAAGTTCTTCCACGTGATTTAATGCTGTCATTGCGAAGGTAGAGAAGCAGTCTGCTTAACTAAAAGTAAGGATTAGTTGAGATTGCCACGTCCTTCGTCCTCGCAATGACAAAGGGTTTAGTTTTCGTCTTTTTCAATCAATGACGTCAGCTCAATAAATTGTGAAACGCTTAATTGTTCTGGTCGCCGCCCAAAGATAGCATTTGCTTTTAAATTATCGGAAAGATTAAATGCTTTTAAACTATTGCGCAGTGTTTTTCGGCGTTGCTGAAAACCCGTCTTAACCACTTTAAAGAATAGTGATTCGTCACAAGGTAACTTATAGTTGGGTTTTCGCCTAAGCAATAATACACCTGAATCTACTTTTGGAGGAGGATTAAACACAGATGGTGGCACGGTAAATAAATATTCGGCTTCATAAAATACCTGTGTTAATACCGAAAGAATACCGTAAACTTTAGAGCCTTCCTTAGAACAGATACGTTGTGCCACTTCTTTTTGAAACATACCAGAAAACTCAGGGATCTGCTGTCGCATTTCTAAGGTTTTAAAAATAATCTGTGACGATATGTTGTAAGGGAAATTGCCAATAATAGCAAAAGGTTTTTCTTGAAAGATTTCGGTCAAATTGTATTTTAGAAAGTCTTTTTCGTAGATTCTATCAGCGAGATTAAGGTAGTTATTCTTAAGATATTGGACGGATTCGGTATCGATTTCTATAACATGTGTGGTGATCTCTTTTTTGAGCAAATACTTGGTCAATACCCCCATGCCAGGACCGATTTCCAAAACATCATCATAGCCTTCTAACGATAAGGTATCTGCTATTTTTTTAGCAATATTTTCGTCCCTAAGAAAATGTTGTCCTAAGTGTTTTTTAGCTTTGACTTGGTTTGACATAAGAATAATACGAAAGATTCTTCGATGGCACTTACTCAGTGTAACACAAACTTAGTTGAAATTAACCGAATACTCATCAATAACCTCTAATTCTGTTCTAAAAGCTAGCATTTTATCGGCAAAGCGTTTTAAACCATCACCTCTAAGACGCTCGGCATCTTGGGCATAATAAGCGTCTAAGGCTTCCCTAGAATGCGCCTTGTATTGAATAGAGTAGGTGGTGCCGCCCATGTCTTCTTTTACCAAGACTTTGGTGAGCTTCGCCTCTATAAATTTACCTGTGGCCAAGACTTCTGGAATATGCGCTTTGATCCAAGCGAGCCATTCGTCGTGAACTGAATCATCGATATTGACTGTGACGTTGTATATTATTGGATTCAACTTTAGTTAATTCTTGGCGGCTGAGGCTCTCGAAGCCGCTTTTATTTGCTAATGGTGACTTCGAGAGCCTCAGTCACCAGACCTATAAGCTAGTTGATACTATCACCTCTCAACATCCTAAACTTCTTCCGGGCATCGATAAAGTAGATGCTGTCTTCAAAATCAAAAATGATTTTCTCATAGAGTTGTTTGGCCTCTTCGGGTTTCGCTAAATGGGTATTGTAAAGTTCCGCTAAATGGTAATGTGCATCGTCCGCTAAAATATCTTCTTTCCAGTCCGCGATGATCTTGAGGTAGTTGGCTTCAGCCTTATCATACTGCTTTTTCTTTTCAAATAACTTTGCTTGTTGAAACAAGGTTTGGTCCGTAATGCTTTCGCCTTTGTGTTCTTCTAAAATTTTATCTAAAAGCACAATGGCTTCATCCGTTCTATTTTGAAAGGCAAATAAATCTGCTTTTGCATAATGCTTTAAGGCGGTTTGCGTACTGTCTTCGTATTTATTATCAGAAATCAAGAGTTTTAAATCTAAAGCGTCATTGGCGATGAGTTGCGATGTCGAAGACTTCAAAATCTTTAATTGCGATTCGGCCCAGTCGAAATCCCCTTTATAGTAACTGGTCTTAGCGACTTTAAATCGCGCTTCTTGGGAAATGGTACTGTTTTTTAAGCTCAGTTGAATTTGGGAGTAGAAAATCAATGCTTCATTAAAGCGTTCTTGAAGCACCAAAATATCCGCCAGTAGCAACTTCACTTTGGCTTCCTGAAATTCCGAAATATTCAGTGTCATGCTTTGTCTTAAAAAAGCCGTGGCGCTCTCCGTATCCTGTCGATAGAAGGCCAAAAATTCGCCATAGGCTAGTTGAAGTGATAAGCTGAGTTCTGACTTCCCAAACTCATCAAATAAGGCATTATAAGCGGCGTCAATACGGTTGAGTTCTTTTTCAGAGGTCGCATTTTGAGAATCAATTTCAAGAATATACTGATGGGCCGTCAATGCCGTACTCGCATCCTGTGTTGTCTCTAAAACATAATTAAAAATAGCCTTTGACGTCTCGTCATCATTATCATTTAATGCTGTAATGGCCAATTCAATAATACGATCCAAACTTTCGGGATTACGCTTGTAAAGTGCTTTTTCCTGGATAAAAGATTTGTTATAAGCCTTCTCTTGCACGTATAACCAACTCAATAATTCGTACCAATACGGACTTGGCTCTTGTTGAATCTTTTTAAGCAACAAACGCCTCAAATAGACATTGTTTTCATTAGTCTTATTCTCGGAGATGAAGTCACTCACGGCACGTTTAATGTTATTGAGATAATTGGGCCTGTAGGCCACATAATCCATATAGTTCTCAAACATCTTTTCGATATTGCCCTGGTCACCGTAAATTCGAGCCAACTGGATACTATAATTTTTATCTGGAGTTAAGATTTTGCCTTTGTCATACACTTTAATGGCTTGATCTAATAGGGAACGGTCTTCAAATTTTTTGGCGACACTGTAAATATAGTTAGGGTTTTCATCGATATAAGCAATAGCTTCCTCATACAGCAGATTTGCCCTGTCTAGACTATCCTTAAGTTGAAAATTGTAACCCAGCTCAACGATTAAACTCGGATTTTTGCGTTTTGCCAAGCGTTGCACAAGTATGTGTTCTGCCTCGTCTAACTGTTCCAGTTGCTGATGTGTGTCTACAAGCTTGTAAAGGTATTTATAACTATAAGGTTTTTCCTTGTTAAGATTCTCATAGATCAACAGGGCTTTTTTAAACTCCCCTTTTTTATAATAACTATCAGCGAGGACCTCACTATTTTGACCAAAACCAAAATGGAGACCTAACAAAAAACCTAAAATTAAAAGTGATGTTTTCACCAGAGCATTTTTTGTAAATATAACAAATGCAATATCTAGTTATTGTAAATGTTTTTATAAAAAAATGCCTAAACGGTACGCTTAGGCATTTTGACCAGCAAAATAAATGTGCTATTAACCATTATTTGTTATAAATATGATTCAATTACTTTGTCGTGGCGTTTTACTATTTTACTAATTAAAGTTAAAAAAACACTTTGCTTACCATAACAACTAATGCAACAAGAAGTACAATGCGTTTTATGTTTTTCATAATTAGGTTAGGTTCTTGGATTGGGACCACTAACATCGTAAAAATAATTAAAAAAATCGAAGAAATACATTAAAAATCGACAAAAAACATCTTTTTTTAACAAATAAAGTATTGCCCGTTAGTATTCAGCGATTACGAAATCATATCAAAACCTGTGTAAGGCACTAATACTTCGGGAATTCGAATACCGTCTTCAGTTTGATAGTTTTCTAAAATTCCAGCTAATACCCTAGGTAAAGCCAATGAACTGCCGTTTAAGGTATGGCACAATTCATTTTTACCATCGCTATTTTTGAAACGCAATTTTAAACGATTGGCCTGAAAAGTTTCAAAATTAGAGACTGAAGAAATTTCTAACCAACGATCTTGAGCCGTAGAGAACACTTCGAAATCGTATGTCAATGCTGATGCAAAGGTGACATCGCCGCCACATAACTTTAGAATGCGATATGGCAATTTCAGTTCGTTAAGAATGTCCTTGACATGCGCAATCATCCCCTCAAAGGCATCATAAGACTTCTGGGGGTGTTCTACCCTAATGATTTCGACCTTATCAAATTGATGCAAACGGTTTAAGCCTCTAACATGTGCCCCATAGCTTCCTGCTTCTCGTCGAAAACAAGGTGTGTAGCCTGTAATGCCAATAGGCAGATCGCTTTCGTTTAAAAGGGTATCCCTAAATAAATTGGTGCCGGGAACTTCAGCCGTTGGGATGAGATATAAATTATCTGCGGTCACATGATACATTTGCCCTTCTTTGTCAGGTAATTGTCCCGTTCCGATGCCAGAAGCTTCATTGACTAAATGCGGTAGCTGATATTCCGTATAACCAGCTTTGGTATTTTTATCTAAAAAATAAGTGATTAAAGCCCGTTGTAATTTAGCCCCTTTTCCCTTATAGACCGGAAAACCAGCTCCAGTGACTTTATTGCCAAGTTCAAAATCAATAATGTCGTATTTCTTTGCGAGTTCCCAATGTGGTAGTGCACCGTCAAATAATTGAGGGATGTCTCCAGCTCTAAAAATTTCCTCATTGTCTTCGTCTGAGTTACCTTCAGGCACCGAAGTATGTGGTACATTTGGAATTTTATAAAGTAATTCCTTAAGAGCATCTGCCTTTTCATTAAGCGCTTCCTCCAAGGTCTTAACGGTTTCCTTTAATGTTGTAGTCTTCGCTTTGAGTTCATTGGCTTTTTGAGCTTCACCAGATTTAAACAAATGGCCTATTTCTTTAGACAAGGTATTAGATTCTGCCTTGGTATTATCTAATTTAGTTTGAAGACTCCTGCGTTCTTCATCCAGAGCAATAGCTTCATTAATCATTTCGGCAGCATCGATATTGCGTTTTGCTAGGCCCTTGATAACGGCATCTTTATGATCTCTTATAAATGCAACTTGTAACATGTCTAAAATTTTGAATTTACACCAATAGGTATAAGAAAAATAGGGGACAAAAGTAAAAAGAATTTAAGCAGATAAAAACTATTTTGAAGGCAATATCCAGTCGTGGTGCTTAAAATGATGCCATTCTTCCTTAGCCAAATCCACTTTAGGGTCTATAAGCTGTTTCGAACGTTTGCCATTAACACTGACATAGGCCTTAACATAGACTTTGACCGATTTTCCCTGTTCGGCAAAATCTTGTTTTAGATGTTGGGCAAACTGCCAGATAAAATCGGGTTTGGTACTTACACCACGTTGCTGTTTTTTAGTGAGATAATCATCGAGTTTAATAGGAATGGCGTTGTTGGTAGCTTCATCGATTACCGTATAAATAGCGGTGCCACTTTTAGCACGTAACATCATTCTCCACGATAAGCGATGCCCTTCTTCGGTCCATAAGACATTGTCCTCAAAAAAATGGATGCGTAATGGTAGTGCAATATGGATTAAAAAGTAAATTGAAAAAACACCTATCAATAGCCCTTTATAGCTTGGGACGATAACCTCGTTTGAGGTATAAAACTCTTTTTTCTTTAGGAATAAATCCTTGATGGTTTTAGGGTCGAAAAAGAATAAACTAAAGGCTAAGGATAGATAAGGAAAAATACCTATTTGAAACACAATGGAATTAAACAGGTGAAAAAATATTGAGGCAAAAAAAGCATACTTTCTTGTAGGCCTAAACAATAATAATGGAATAATAAGGCCATCGAACAAAATACCGCCATAGGCAATAAAATAATGTATCCATTCGTGTTGTAGCAGATCACCAATGATAGGGTAGTTAGCTTTGTTTTTCATGAGTAAGGCGACAACAGAAGTGTCTAGCCAATCGGGATAAAGCTTTGCTATAGAAGCATAGCTGTAAAGTATAAATAACTGAATGACAAAAATCCATTTACACCAACTAGGCATCGATATACGCTTTAAAGAAGGCTTGAGTTTTACGTCTAAGGATGCATATCTATTTGCAGGTAAGAATACCATGAGATAACTCAAAATAAACAGTAGGTAATAATGGTTGTTGTATGATGATTTTTGCATCAAATAGGTAGCAGTCCACATCGTGGCAAACATAAACATACTCAATCTGTACTTGTAGCCTACCATAATGAGCAAGCCAAAAATTCCCATAACGACATAATAAACGTACATCCACTGGCCAGGTAAGGGTTGTAACCACTCAAACCCGATAAATGAAAACGTAAACTCTGGCTCAACCAAGGTGCGTCTTACCCAGCCTGTAAAGACAGCGCCCACCGATTCTAAGAAACAAAGCAATCCAAAGACAATTCTAAAAACAATGAGCCCAGAATTGTCGATATGTTTAAATAAAAATGTATTCATTTAGCGTTTAATATAGTCTAAAGCATTAGTTCTATCGCTATGAAGCTGCTTTTTTAAGGCTTCTAGACTTTCAAATTTTTGCTCACTTCTCAACCGATGAAGAAACTCGATGCTTAACACTTTTCCGTAGATATCCTTATCAAAATTAAAAAAATGGACCTCAATAGAACGGGATTTTCCATCAACGGTTGGGTTGGTGCCTATATTCATCATGCCGTAAACAGTGGTCGCTTCAATCTTTGATTTCACTACATAAACGCCATCGCATGGAATTAATTTATAGTGTTCTTTGATGAAGATATTAGCCGTAGGGAAATCTAGAGTTCTGCCCAAGCCTTTGCCTTTAACAACTTCACCCGTAATAAAATAATTATAGCCTAAAAAAGAATTGGCGATAGCCATCTTTCCGGTATTTAAGGCATTTCTAATTTTAGTAGAACTTACCGTGACATCTTCAATATCCTGTGCTGAGATTTCCTCGACTTTAAAGTTATAGACATCCGCAAATCGTTTTAAATCGTCAATATTAGCACTCCGGTTTTTACCAAAATGATGATCATAACCAATGACAATTTGTTTAGTGTTGAGCTCATCGACTAAAATTTGCTTGACATAAGCTTCTGCCGAAAGATTGGCAAAGACTGTATCGAATTTCTTTACAATGACATCTTTAATACCACAAGCCTTTAAAATTTCGATACGCTCATCAATCGTATTTAGCAATTTAATATCGTCGGCTTTTTGAAGCACCATTCTTGGATGCGGGAATAAGGTCAATACGGTTGGGGTGTAATTATATGCAGTAGCAAGATTCACAACACGATTCAATATTTTTTTATGTCCGATATGGACACCGTCAAAGGTTCCTACTGTAATGATTTTTGCAGAATTCTCAATCAAGGGCTCTAAACTATGTGATTTTATTATTTTTTCAATAATCGGATGCGCTTTTGTTAAAAAAATCCTAAATTCGTGAAATTTTAATTCTTTTACCCAAAACCTATGAAAGCAAAGCTACATTTTGTTTTGTCATTATCCATGTTTTTATGTGTATTTTCTGTGGTTGCCCAACAAAATTATTGGCAAAAAACAGAAAAAGAATTAAGTGGTAATGGCGAAAAGACCTTAGTGAACAAAAAGTTTTACCAGACCTACAATTTGGATTTTGAAGCGTTTAAAGCACAATTGAGAAACGCGCCCATACGTTCTGTATCAACGAGCGTATCCGATACTAAAGTTTACCTTCCAAATATAAAAGGAGAACTTGAAGAATTTATGGTGGTTGAAGCACCAGTACTTTCCGAGGAATTATCGCAATTATATCCCGAGATTAAAACCTATATAGGATATAGTTCTGAAAATCCGGGAACCAGAGCGAGATTTAGTGTTACTCCACAGGGATTACAGACCATGACGACTTACCCTGATGGCCCCATTAATTTTACGGTACCCTTAAGTCGGACGGATAATACCTCTTATATTACCTACAGTAGAGCGGCAAGAAAAGCAGGTCTAAAGGATTTTGATTGTTTAGCAAGTGACGAATTACGTTCTGCAAATACTGCTGAAACTACTAATAGGGATGCGAACGACCAGATACTCAGAACCTTTAGGATTGCTATTTCTACTACAGCGGAGTATACCAACTTTTGGGATGACGGTAATGCCGGAAATGGTAATGCACAGGAAGACGCATTGGCTCAAGTCGTTTCAACATTGAACCGAAATAACGAGGTATTTGAGGTTGATATGGCTGTGACTTTTACCTTGGTTACGGGCACGGAAATTATATATTCCAATGCGGCAACTGACCCTTATACAGGAGCGTTTAATTCGCAATTGCAGAGTACCTTAACAACCAACGTAGGGGAAGCCAATTACGATATTGGCCATTTGTTCCATTTTGGAGGGAATAATGGGAATGCGGGTTGTATAGGTTGCGTATGTGTAAATAATCAGAAGGGAAGTGGTTTCTCGTCCCATTCTTTTTTAGATAATGATGGGGGTCCTTACATGTCAGACTTTTTTGATATTGATTATGTACCACACGAAATAGGACATCAAATGGGGGCTAACCACACTTGGTCTTTTAGCAGCGAAGGCACGGGCGTTAATGCCGAACCTGGAAGTGGAACGACCATTATGGGATATGCTGGAATCACCGGTGGAGATGACGTGCAAGATCATTCCGATCCCTACTTTCACTACTACAGTATTACACAAATTTTAGATAATTTAATAGGTAGAACCTGTTGGACCGGAAGTGCTATTTCCAATAATCCTCCAGTGGCAGATGCAGGTATAGATTATACCATTCCTGGTGGAACGGCTTTTGTACTTAACGGTGCGGCAACCGATGCTGATGGAGGGGATATTCTTACCTACAACTGGGAACAAATCGATAATGGTGTAACCACCACCGGAAGTTTTGGACCAAATAAAGCGACAGGGGCGGTCTGGAGATCTAGACCTCCAAGTACCTCACCAGACCGTTATATGCCTATTATAGAACGCGTTATCACAGGACAGTTAACGGAATCCAATCCCGTGGAAACGGTCGATAATTCATCATGGGAAACCGTATCCGATGTAACGCGAAGCTTAAACTTTGCATTGATCGTAAGGGATAGAAGCGAGGCCAATGGTGTAGGTCAAACACCTCAAAGCAGCTTTGATGCCATGACCGTTAACGTCGATGGGTCATCAGGACCTTTTGTGGTCACCTCACAAACGACCAATGAAACTTGGGATGCTGGATCTACTCAAACTGTGACCTGGAATGTTGCGGGGACGGATGCGGGTGCCGTAAATACGCCCACTGTAAACATATTGTTATCCACAGATGGTGGGTTTACCTATCCTTTTGTATTGGCTTCGAATGTTCTTAACGACGGCTCTCACGATGTGATGGTGCCGAATATAGGAGGAGATACCTCCACGGCACGAGTGAAAGTCGAAGGGAATAATAATATTTTTTATGCCATTAATTCGATTAATTTTTCTATTCAGGCCTCAGAATTTGTTTTGAATGTGGCGGATAGTTCAATAGATGTCTGTGCACCAAATAATGTGGTCTATAGTTTTACCTACAACACATTTTTAGGATTTACTAATGAAACCACATTTAGCGCTACAGGTTTACCCGTAGGGGCATCGGCCATTTTTTCGCCTACAAGTGCTACTGCCGATGGTACCAATGTGACTGTGACCATATCCGGAACGGGTAGTTTGGCTACAGGCAATTATCCCTTTACTTTAGTGGGAACCTCAGGAGGTATTACGAGTACTGCGGATGTGGAATTTAACGTTTTTGATGCCACTATTGCAGCTCCAAATTTAGTTACACCTACTGATGGAGCTGATGATATTAACGCCACTAATGCCGTATTTACATGGGATACAGATAGTAATGCGACAGCCTACGAGATTGATGTGGCTACTGATGCTGCCTTTACGAATATCGTTGCGGGAGGCGTTCCAAATGATCCCACGTTAACGGTGACGACTTTAAATATCTCTACCTTGTATTTTTGGAGAGTAAGAGGTGTCAATGATTGTGGCTCTGGTCCTTATTCACAGGCCAGTTTTACAACGGCTAATATTACATGTAATTCTTACAGTGCTACAGATCTCCCCATTGATATCTTGGAGACCTTTAATGGAACGGATAATTACACCTCAGTGATCAATGTAGCTAATGACGCCATTATTACTGATGTTAACGTCACTATTAATATTTCACACAGCTGGAATAACGATTTGGATATTTTCTTAATCAGCCCATCCGGGACGTCGATTGAGCTCTCTACCGACAATGGAGCTGATGATGATGACAATTATACCGATACGGTTTTTGACCAGGAAGCTACAACTTCGATCACAGCTGGTACGTCTCCATTTACTGGTACATTTATACCCGAAGGAGATCTTTCAACGATTTACGGTGAGATGTCTGCAGGGGATTGGACACTTTCTGTAGATGATGACTTCGCTTTCTCCGATGGAGGTCAAATCGTTGAATTTACATTAGAATTGTGTACACAAGAGATATTATCTGTCGATGAGCTTGAAACCGACGGTGCAGTTTTCGGAATTTACCCAAATCCCAATAATGGTGAATTCACTGTACGGTTAACGCACCCCTTGTCAGATGCCATAGCTATCGAACTTTATGACATTAACGGCAGAAAAATTTATGCGAAAACCTATAATTCCACAAACGATTTTAGTGCCTTGGTCCAATTAGATCGTGTGCAGTCTGGAGTTTATTTAATAAAGGTGAAAGATGGGCCTCATGAAATGATACGAAAAATGATTATTAACTAAATCACTTTAATATATTCAGTTAAAAAGCGAACGCTAAGGTGTTCGCTTTTATTTTCCATTAAACTGATTCATGGTGTTGTGAACACCAGCTAAGACAAAGGACGTGATTAATTCGGTCGATAGGTCTAAGCGCTCCTTAAGCTTGGCCTTTTCTTCGTCATTCCATTCTCCCAATACATAATCAATCTGTCTTCCTTTGCTAAACGTATCGCTAATTCCAAACCTAAAGCGATTATACTTGGTGGTTTGTAATTTATCTTGAATATCTTTCAAACCATTGTGGCCTCCGTCACTGCCTTTGGTCTTTAAACGAATCGTTCCAAAAGGTAAGTTGAGGTCATCGGTAATGACAAGTAGGTTTTCTAAGGGTACTTTTTCCTTATCCAGCCAATATTTTACAGCTTTACCGCTAAGGTTCATATAGGTGCTAGGTTTCAGAAGAACTAGGGTTCGCCCTTTGATTTTTAGCGCGCCCCTATCTCCTAACTTCACCGTTTCAAAAGTAACGGACGCTTTCTCAGCCAGATTATCCAATACCTTAAAACCTATGTTATGTCTGGTATTCTCATATTTCTCACCAATATTACCCAAACCGACAATTAAGAATTTTTTCATAAGATCGTCTTCATTTTGTTTAGTCCTAATGCCAAAACCAAGCCATTTTTTTATGAGTTTAAACATGCGATGCACTTTGCGTAAAAATAAAAAAAGCATTCTGTTAAAGAATGCTTTTGAATATTTAGAATACGAATTCGTTATTCTTGTGCTGCTTCAGCCGCAGGTGCAGGTGCATCTGCTCCTTCAGTAGTTGCATCATCTTCATCTTCTTCCTCATCTTCAACAGACATCGAAGCTCTAGATCGTCTTACCTGGCATACTACCGTATTGTCTGGATGTAAGAATTTATAATCCTCGTTCTCTAATTCTGTAATGTAAAGCTTGCTACCTATTTTAAGCGGTGTAATGTCTACCTCAATAAAATCAGGTAATTTAGAAGGAATAGCTTTAACTCTAAGTTTACGGTAAGGTCTTCTTAAGACACCACCATTGAGAACACCTTTAGACGTTCCAACAACTTGAACCGGAATTTCCATTGTGATTTCTTTGCTTTCGAAGATTTGATAGAAATCGATATGTAAAATTTTATCGGTTACAGGATGAAACTGAATGTCTTGCATAATCGCATTGTAAGTTTCTCCGTTATCTAAGGCAATCACAACTGTATGCGCATTTGGAGTGTATACAAGTTTAGAGAATGCCAATTCTGGTGCAGAGAAATGCATTGGCTTGTCCCCTCCGTATAATACGCAAGGAATCTGACCAGCATTACGTAAGGCTTTTGTTGACGATTTGCCCACGCTTTCTCTTTGAGATCCGTTGATTGTAATTGATTTCATGTGTTTTTGTTTATTATTTTTTTAATGACCTCATTTTGAGGCTTTGTCCTCCGTAGCAGGTTCTGCTTAAAAGGGCTGCAAATTTAAACATATAATAGAGAAATACTAGCCTTTTTGTACTATTTTTTAGAATTAAGGCCATTGTATAACGAATAAACCAAAGAAAACCGATGCTTACATTATAAATTTATTGCTAATGGACTGGTTGTGATGTACATTATACATCACTTCAGCAAATAAATCCGCACAGCTCAAAACGCGTAGCTTATTACTTTTTTGTTTTAAGGGAATGGAGTTGGTCACGATTAATTCTTCAAGTCTAGATTCCTCCAAACGCTCATAGGCGCTACCAGATAAAATCGGATGTGTACAGATAGCCCTGACGCTAATAGCTCCACGTTCCATCATTAAATCCGCAGCTTTTGTTAAAGTACCTGCGGTATCAACCATATCATCTACTAAAACGACATTCTTCCCGGTAACATCGCCAATAAGTTCCATGTGAGAAATCACATTGGCTTTTGCACGTTGCTTATAACAAATAACAACGTCACTCATTAAAGCTTTAGAGTAAGCATAGGCGCGTTTGGATCCTCCCATATCTGGTGAGGCAATGGTCAAATTGTCAAGATTTAAGCTTTTGAGATAGGGTAGAAATATGGTCGATGCGAATAAGTGATCTACAGGCTTTTCGAAGAATCCCTGTATTTGGTCCGCGTGCAAGTCCATGGTAATGATACGTGTAGCCCCTGCAGCTTCTAGCATTTTAGCAACAAGCTTAGCCGCGATTGGCACTCTGGGCTTATCTTTTCGGTCCTGTCTAGCCCAGCCAAAATAAGGCATTACGGCCGTAATATGCCTAGCCGATGCACGTTTGGCAGCATCGATCATTAACAGCATTTCCATTAAATTCTTTGGGCCAGGATGTGTCGAGCCGATGATGAAAATACGTGTCCCTCTTATGGATTCTTCATAGGAAGGCTGAAATTCACCGTCGCTGTACGTCGAGGTAATAACGTTGCCCAATTTTACGCCATAGGCAGCAGCAATTTCCTGGGCTAAATCTTTACTTTGTGAACAGGTGAAAACCTTGGCTTCAGTAGTGTTGTTAGACATTTGAGTCAGTAATTAAGAGTCTTGTTAGTTGTGTTATTAGCTAGGCCAAATTTAGGAAAATTATTTGCGCATTAAAGGATAATCCCTTCTATTTTTAGTTGCTCAGCGAAAAATATTTTTTATTTTTGCTTCCCGTTTATTATCGGAACTAATTTAAGCCAAAGTGGTGGAATTGGTAGACCTGTCTGCCGACAGGCAGGCACGTCGGATACAATAAGTTCTTAAAATGTTTTACATTTACGCGATTTCAAGTTTAGAAAGGAACTACATCTATGTTGGAATGACACAGGATTTAGATTCTAGAATTGAAAGGCATAATCTAGGTAGAGAAAGAACAACGAAGGCTTATAGACCCTTTAAATTGATCTATTTTGAAAAGCTAGACGTTGAAAGGGTTGATGCTAGAAAGAGAGAAAAATATTGGAAATCTGGAGTTGGTAGAGAAAAACTACGACAGATTAGAGATAATAATTTACCAAAATAATAGCTCAAGTGGCGGAATTGGTAGACGCGCTGGATTCAAAATCCAGTTCCTTCGGGAGTGTGGGTTCGATTCCCACCTTGAGTACGGATAAATCGAAAAGCAAGCAGAAACATAAAGCTTGCTTTTTTGTTTTTTTCAATTGGAGACGTTGTAAAATGAACAAATTGAATATCTAAATTAAGAACTGATTATACCTCGTCGTAGTCTAAGTCTTGATAAAGTCAGAAGGAAAAACACCAATTTCAATATCCCATAGGAAGGGTAAGAGTACATAAATGAGTAATGTGGCGACAATTATGGAAATGATATTCATCCAAAATCCTACACGTATCATTTGTGGAATACTTAAAAAACCGGAACTGAATACAACGGCATTAGGAGGTGTAGCTACAGGGAGCATAAAAGCGCATGAGGCAGCAATAGTTGCTGATACCATCAATATATAAGGGTGAACATCGATAGATAAGGCCAGTGCTCCCAATACGGGCATTAACATTGCTGCGGTGGCTACGTTACTTGTAATTTCAGTTAAAAAATTAACCACACTGATAATGGCAAGTATCAATAAAATGGTCGGTAAAGCACCAAACGTGTTTAATTGTTCTCCGATCCAATTGGCCAACCCACTCGATTGAAATCCTGATGCCAAGGCCAATCCGCCACCAAAGAGTAATAATATACCCCAAGGAATAGTTTCTGCGGTACGCCAGTCAATGAGGCCTATCCGGTGGGATTTGTTTCCAGAGGGTATAACAAAAAGGACTATTGCACCTAAAACAGCTATGAGCGCATCGCTTGTACCTCCCATGAATGGCTCGATAAGGTACTTTCTCGTTATCCATAAAAATGCCGTGCTCACAAAAACAATAAGGACCATGCGTTCTTGATATGACATTTGCCCAAGTTCTTCCAACTGTTTTTTTATAGTAGCTGCTCCCCCGCTAATACTTGCAACATTGGTTTTATAAGCCACCTTAGTGAGATACAACCAGCCAATAACAAGCATGCATATTGAAAAAGGCAAACCGACGGACATCCACTGTGTAAAGGTAATGGTCACGCCAAAGTTCTGTTCAATATACCCCGCAAAAATAGGATTTGTAGGTGTACCGATAAGGGTTGCGATACCACCTACTGAACAACCATAGGCGATAGCTAACATTAATGAACGACTCATTTTAGCGTGAGATATACCTTCAATATTTAACTGGCTTATTACCGATAACCCTATTGGAAGCACCATAACAGCCGTCGCCGTATTGGATATCCACATACTTAAGAATGCTGTGGCAATCATAAAACCTAAAATGACTTTATTCCAGTCCGTACCGACTTTATTGATTATATTCAGGGCAATACGCTTGTGAAGATTTGTTTTTTCAATCGCCGCTGCAATAATAAAACCGCCAAGAAAAAGAAATATCATCTTATTGGAAAAGGAAGTGCCAGCCGAATCAATGGACATGATACCGGTTAAAGGGAAGAGCACTAGAGGTAAAAGTGCGGTGGCAGAAATAGGAATAGCCTCCGTAATCCACCAAATGGATATCCATACCGCACTGGCCAACGTGGCGATACCGGCCTGAGATAAACCCTCTGGCTCAAAAAACAATAAAATCAATGTAAAAAATAGTGGCCCGGTAAACACACCCAAAAATTGAATTCTATTCATCTGTTTAAACGTTTATCACAGCTAGTTTTTAATTAATCATTTCAATAGTCCTTATTACTTTGGCTACCAAAAGTCGCCTATCTTCACTATCGAAAATATATTAGCTTCATAATGTCAGGTCGGTGATTAGCCTTTCTCAATTTATAAAAGCGCCGGGGTCTTTGGCCATGTTCAATCGGTTTAAAGAGGTCATCAAAGTGGCCTTTAAACCTTCAATTAAAACAAGATCTTCGTCCCAAAGCTCTTTATTCTGTAGCAACGCAACTACGGTTTTCTCAAGGTCGTTTTGAGACCAAGCCATTTTGAAAATATCCAATACCCGAGGTTCATCTATAAGTTCAATTCCTGATGAGGAAACACTATTTATGTAAAGCCAAAGTAAATGTGCCAGTACTTCTGGAACATGATTTGGAAGACTACCTTTCAAAGCCACATAATCTTTTAATGACGGAAGCAGTCGTGTTCTGAATTTAGAAATGGAATTCAATTGAATGGTGCTCAGACGATGTTTTGTAAACGGGTTTTGAAATCGGTCGAAAACTCTGTTTTTAAAATCATTTGATTCACTTTTGTATTGGGATAAGGTTGGTAATATGTCGTCATTCAGCATATGGTCTAGAAGTATTCTGAGCGCGCTGTTGGACATAAATTCATCGACCGTTTTAATACCTTCTAACATACCCAAGGCCACCATGGCGGTATGGGCGCCATTTAAGACACGTACCTTAATTTTCTTATAGGGTTTAATGTCTTTTACAAACTGAACATTAAGATTGGTCTTGTGAATAGGAAGAGCGCTACTGATTTCTGCTTTGTCCTCAATAGCCCAAAAATGATAGGGTTCGCACACTACCATGAGTTCATCACGAAAGCTCAATCGTTCCCTAAAAACTTCGGGTGCTTTTGGGTAACCCGATACAATGCGGTCCACTAGGGTGTTACAGAACACTATAGTTTTGTTCAACCATGCAACGAATTCTAAAGGGAGCTTCCACAACTCACAGTAGTTGAAAATACAGCTTCGCAATGTATCGGCATTGTCATCAATCAACTCGCAGGGCAACACAAAAATAGTTTCTTCAGGATGCGATAAATGCTGAAACCTATAAAATAGCAAAGCTGTTAGTCGTCCAGGAAAGGTCTGTGGCGATCTAATATCGGTGTCTTCAGTTTTAAAAGTGATACCAGTCTCGGTGGTATTTGAAATAATAAATTTCAATTCGGGCTCTAGAGCCAGTTTTAAGAATTTATCGTAAGCCGTGACCACATTGGTAAGACCCTTTATGGCATTGACCCTTGTAATTCTGTCGATAACAATCTCATTTTCGATACCTCTTTCGATAACATGATACTTAAAATCTTGTTCAATAAGCTGTTTTGATCTTTTTGTTTTAAAAGTCTCAACGATTTCAACACCCCCATTAAAATCGGTCTCCTTATTTAAAACTTCAGTCATCCAAGTGGAAAAGCCTCTTAAAAAATTACCTTTACCAAATTGAATGATTTTTGTAGGAAGTTCGGTGTTGGTCATTGGGGTGCTTTATTGAATTGAGAAATCAAAATAGTTCTTAGCATTGTAGTAACAGATGTCACTTACCAGTTTGCCAAGCCATTTTTCATCCCAGGGCAAAAGGCCATTTTTAACATCTTCCCCTATCAAATTACATAGGATTCTTCGAAAATATTCGTGTCTCGGAAAACTCAATAGGCTTCGAGAATCCGTAAGCATCCCAATAAAACAGCTCAGTAATCCTAAATTAGATAGTGTGTTAAGTTGTTTTTCGATACCGTCCTTTTGGTCTAAGAACCACCAAGCACTTCCGAATTGCACCTTACCTTTGATGCTTCCATCATTAAAATTACCAGCCATAGTTACAAAAACCTCATTGTCTGCGGGGTTCAGGTTGTAAATAATGGTTTTTGTAAGTTCATTTGTAGATTCCAAATGGTCAAAGAACTGAGCCATCATTTTAGCTTGACTAAAGTCGCCAATAGAGTCAAAACCACTATCTGGCCCCAATTTGCCCAACAAGCGATTGTTAGTATTTCTGAGTCCTCCCAAGTGAAATTGCTGAACCCATCCACGGTCATTATAAACCTTGCATAAGAACACTAGTATTTTAAATGTAAAGAACTGCTGTTCTTGCAAACTTATATGTTCACCAGCTAATGCTTTTGAAAAGATTTTAGCCTCGTTAAATTTTTGATTCTCAACATAAATCAAAGTTTCAAGACCATGGTCTGCCAAGCGACAACCATGGTAATGAAAAAAATCAATCCTATTGGATAAGGCATTTAATAGACTTTCGTAATCCATAATGGCAAACCCACAGGCCAATTCTAGCTTTTTAATGTAGGACTTATACTGTTCTGAATCTGATAAGTTATAAACCTTATCAGGGCGAAAGGTTGGTAAAACACTGATATCGTTATTAGCTTTCGCAAGTGTTTGATGGTATTCTAGTGAATCTGTAGGGTCGTCCGTTGTGCAAAGGGATTCCACATTCATCTGTCGTAATAAGCCCATTGCTGAATAGTCTTCTGATGCCAGCATATGGCTGGTTTGAGCATAGATATCACTTGCTGAGTTGGCATCCAGTAAGGTGTCAATGTTGAAATACCGCAACAATTCTAAGTGTGTCCAATGGTAAAGCGGATTGCGCATGGTGTAGGGTACACAGTTGGCCCATTTTTCAAATTTGTCCTTATCTGGGGCTTGCCCTGCAATATAATGCTCATCTATACCTAAAGTACGCATAGCGCGCCATTTGTAGTGGTCGCCATAGAGCCACACTTGCGTGATATTAGGGAATAGCTTATTATCAGCGAGTTCTTTAGGAATAAGATGATTGTGATAGTCTATAATGGGTAATGATTCTACGTAACTGTGAAATAACCTTTGGGCATAATTGTTCCGTAATAAAAAATTATCCGTTATAAATGTCTTCATGTTTTGGTTATTTTAAGTCGAGCCTGTTCGAGCTCTTTCTGATGATGAGTTGGGGCTGAAGCATCGTTTTATAAGTTGTGGAAAGATCCGAGTCTGATTCTATTTGTTTAAAGAATAATTCGGCGGCCGCTTTACCCATGTCCTCAGGGAACTGGTCAACTGTACTTAAAGGAGGTTCAACAAATTCTGTAAACGGTTCGTTAGAAAAGCCAATAACACACACTTCTTCAGGAATGGATTTTCCTTTAGCCTTTAAGGCCTTAATCGCACCTAGGGCCGTATAGTCGGATGTACTAAAAATACCATCATACTTCTTTTTAGAAAGAACGTTATTAACGGCATCAATACCATCTTCAAGTTGAAGGTCACAGGGGATGACCAAGCCTTCATCTAAATCAATATTGTGGTCTTTTAAGGCATCTAAGTAACCTCTTAATCGTTCTTTGTAGATGTTGCTGGCCTGATGGCTTGTAAAGTGCACAATCCGCTGACAGCCTTGATTTATGAGGTGTTCCGTGGCCATATACCCACCCATATAATCATCGATTACGGCCTTACTGGCATCTATGGCAGTAGTGGTACGGTCAAACAAGACGATAGGTACACCACGTTTTTGAGCTTCAAGATAATGGTCAAATTGTGTGGTGTTTTTGCCCAAGGATGAAAAAATCCCAGCGACTCGTGCATTCAGGAAGGCTTTAATTACATCGCGTTCACGGTTTAAGTCTTCATTAGATTGCGCAACAATAACACTGTAACCCTTATTCAAGGCAATCTCCTCAACACCCCTAACGACGCTTGAAAAAAAAGCACGATTTATCCTAGGTACAACAAGACCCAAAAGTTGTGTCGTGCCTTTACGTAATGCACTAGCTACATAATTAGGACTGTAGTTGAGTTTAGTTGCGACGCGTTGTACGGCTTCTTTGGTATCACGGCTTATTCTTGGGTGATCATTCAACGCTCTTGAAACGGTTGAAGGTGTAACTTTCAATTCTCGTGCAATATCCTGTATGGTCGTTTTTTTGTTCAATTCTTAATAATCTTATATATATGGTGTTGTGCAATTATTTGCGTAATCGTATGCGCAAATATACATAAATATATGATTTTAAAAAGAATACTGGGTTTCATATTCCAAAAACCTCAACGAAAACGCTCCTTTTTTGCTGAAAAAGGATTTTTTTGATGCTAAATTTGGTAAATTATCAAATATGTCGTAATATGCAAACGATTGCACAAAAGAGCAAAAGTAAAACTAATCTAACTATATTTTATGAGACATTTAATCATGCGAAATAAGATTTCTTTCTTATGGGTTGTATTATGTTCATTTGTCACTTTCGCACAGAATGATAACGCTAAAGGATCCATTTCTGGCGTCGTGGCAGGTAGTGATGAAAGTGGTGTTCTGCCAGGAGCCGCCCTGGTAATTGAGGCCATTAACCTTGGCGCCGCGACAGACTTTGATGGTAGGTTTGCATTAACAGCAGTACCAGCAGGCAATCATCAACTACAAGTTTCTTATTTGGGTTACGCAACAAAAACACTTGAAATCGTGGTAAAAGCTAATGAGAATTTAGATTTAGGTCGCATTTTGCTTGATCCCTCAATTAATGAACTTGGTGAAGTGATTATATCGGCTTCAATCGAAGGGCAGCAAAAAGCCTATAACCAACAAAAGAATGCGGACAATATTAAAACGATTGTGTCTGCTGACTTGGTAAATCAGTTTCCTGATATTAATGTGAGTGAGGCTTTGCAAAGGGTAGCAGGTGTGAATATCGAAAGGAACAATGGTGAGGGTGCGAATATAAGATTGCGTGGAACACCCAGAAGTTATACTACTGTCACCATAGATGGAGCTCAATTACCAACAACTGATTTTGGTGGGGATCGTACGGAGTCACTAGATTTGATTCCCGCGGAACTTCTTGCGTCAATGGAAATAAGTAAAGCCTTGCTTCCTGAAAACGACGGTGATGCAATTGGTGGTACGGTTAATCTCATCACCCCTACGGCAAGAAGTAGTGAGGGTCGTATTAAAGGAACAATCGCCGGAGGTTATGCCGATATTTTTGAACGAGGAAGTTTTAGGGGTAAGTTGCGATACGACAAGCGTACCAAAGATGATAAGTTCGGTATCATCATAGGCGGGAGTTATTATAATACTGTGAATGGAGAGGAGCGCTTAGAGACTAACTATAGATTCAGAGAAGTTGGGCCCGATGAAGAGCGCCTATATGTTTTAGATGAATTGGCCCTTAGGCCATTATTAAACTTAAGAACACGTGCTGGTGCTAATATGACGCTAGACTACAAGTTCAGTGAACAAAGTGCTGTTTTTACGTCCTTCTCCTTTAATTCATTACGCGATCAGAATGAACGCTACCGCATTAGATTTCGGTCAATGGGTGATTTTCCAGATCCAAATAATATCAACATTGTCGGGAGTGGGGAGGAAAGTACGGCGCGTTTTAGAAGGGACATGTCCGATGAAGATGAGCGCCGCGAAAATGTAACATTTACAGTTGGTGGTCGGCACGCTCTAGGCTCTTGGGGTAAAATCGATTATGGATATACCTTGTCTAGGTCAGAACGAGAAGAAACCTCATTTAGAACTGTTTTTAGAGCATCAGGCGTCAATTTCTTAATTGATAGAAGCGATCGTGATTTCCCGCAATTTATCCCTCAAGGTTTTGATGGTACGGATTACAGTCAGTTCGAATTCAGTGGTTATCAAGTGGATAACCCAAGTAGTGTTAATGGCTTTAATCAGACGGCTTACTTAAACGCGACAATTCCTTTGCGATTTGGGTCAAAAGTTACAGGTGAGTTTAAAACAGGTGGTAAAATTAGACTCCAGGAGAACTCAAGAAGACGAGACAATATGCAGTGGGGCGGCTATCAAGGGTTTTATACCTTAGATCAGGTAGTAGGGAATGATCAAGGCTCTATTTTTGAAGGTAGATATGATATGGGAGCATTTCCATCTCCATCGCGATCTGCGCGACATTTTAATGCCAATTTCGACTTATATACTTTTGATCCTCTAAACAGTATATTTAATACGGCCTCAAACAGTTTTGACGTTGAGGAAAATATCTACGCTTGGTTCGGTCAAGGAAAGTTGAGATCCGGTAAATTAACAGCCGTGTTTGGCGCAAGATACGAGGCGACTACAACGGGTTATGAAGCCAATGTCGTTGAACAAGTTGTGGGAGATCCAGAAATAGTGAGAGCGGAAGGAGGGCCAGATTATGACTTTTTACTCCCGAGCTTACACTTAACATATCGCTTAAACAATCGCACCAATTTAAGAGCCTCCTATTTTGAATCCTTTGCTAGGCCAGATCTTATAGATTTGGTTCCTGCCGAAAACAGAAATTTTGCAGATAATGAAATAAGAAGAGGGAATCCAGATCTTACCCCAGCATTCTCCCAAAACATAGATGTCTTGGCTGAACATTATTTTAAGGACGATGGGACCATTAGTTTAGGAGTTTTCTACAAGCGCATAGACGATTTTATATTTACGCAACAGTCGGTAGTTCTCGATGACCCAATTATAGAAGGCTTTGAACTTATACAGCCCGTAAATGGTGAGGTCGCTGATGTTTTGGGTGTTGAGGTGAATTTTGCCAAAAAGTTTACGTTTCTTCCAGGATGGCTTAATGGATTTGGTGTCTATGCCAATTACACCTATGTGAATAGCAGTAGTTCTTTTACATTAGTAGATGAAGACGGTACAATATTGAGACGAGATGATGTCCCTCTTGTAGGGCAGGCAGATCATACTTGGAATGCCGCACTCTATTACGACAAAGGGAAGTTCAGTGTCAGAGGCTCAGTTAATTATAACGCACAGTCGCTTCTTAGCTTTGATATTGACCCAATAAACGATTTTATACTCGAGGAACGCTATCAATTGGATGCCAACGCCTCTTACAGGATAAATGATAGATTATCCGTTTTTGTAGAGGCACAAAACTTGTTGAACAATCCTGTTATAGAATTCAATCAATTTAGAGACCGGGTAACCAACCATGAAATTTATGGTATAGTCGCTCGATTCGGTTTAAACTTTAATTTTTAAAAGAAATGGAAAATATTAAGCTTTTAAGAACGCTTTTCTCAATGGCATTAATGATATCCTTGGTGTCATGTGAACTCAATGACGATGAAAACTTTCCTGATCCAACTTATCCTGACCCCATTGTGGAAGTTGGTGGTGTAACCGAACTTAATTTAGGAGTTTCACAGTTCGTAAATATCCCTAATCTCAGTGTTGAAGGTGCCGTTGGTATCACGAGTATCAGGGTTTCAGAAAATGGAAATGTTTTAGATGTGCAACAATTTGATGGGACCTCAGGACTAATAAATACGTCGTTCTCTTACCAAATCCCTCAAGACTGGTTTGATACGTCCCGCGTGGTCAACTTTACAGCTACTGATACACAAAACAATACAGGTCAAATCTCTATAACAGTAAATGTTTCAGACATTACACCACAATATACAATTGAGGACATAACGCTAAATGGTCAACCCTTTAAAAGGATAACAGGGACCATTAATTTTAATGAAACCTTAGATGCAAATAATTTATGGATAATCTCAGGAGAAGTTAATGTATCGCAACAGACCACATTGACAATTTTAGAAGGGACTCAGATTTATGCAGAAACGTCAGAAACGCGTTTGCTCATAGACCAATTAGCCTTTTTAGATGCCCAGGGGACCTCTACGAATCCTGTTGTGTTCAATTCCTTGGCCAATGCGCCGGGGCAAAGTGGCGATACCTCGGCCGGACAATGGAGTGGTATAGGTCTAACGGGCTCTGGTGGTACTGACAGCTCTGGCACGATGCGTTATGTAAGGGTTATGTATCCTGGCAGCAATGATGACGCTATACAGTTGACTAACGTTGGTTCGGGAACGGTTTTTGAATATATCCAGGTATATAGATCACCTGACAATGGCTTTAGGATCAATGAAGGCACCATCAATCTTAGATATTTAGTAGCAACAGACGGTGAAGATTCTGGTCTCAGAGTCGACGATGGATGGATAGGAGCATGTCAATTCTTGGTAATCAATTCAACAGGTACAGATAATCACGTAGAAGCAAGGGATAATGCTAATTTATTAATAAGTAATGTTACTATTACAGGAATCGGTTTTAACGATACAAGCGAAGACCCCAATGGTGGTGGTTTTAGAATTCGTAATGGTGCAGCTTCCCAAATTTATAATACCGTAGTAACTGGTGTAGATCGCAGTTTGAGATTCAGCAATGGTAGCGAGGCTACGGTCCAAGATGGAACAAGTTTCTTTGCCAATAGCGCAAGTTTTGGCAACGATGAAGATGATGGTACTGGTTTCCATAGCACGGCTGATTTTTTCAATCCAACAGATGGGGATTACATCCCTTCCTTTAATAACTCAGTTACACCATTTACTATTACCGACTCTTACGTCGGAACAGATACATCCAACTCAACTCCCGCAGGGATACTAAATCCCTTCTTCGCGGATGTCAATTATATTGGAGCAGTAGAAGTTGGTAACGATTGGACTGTAGGTTGGTGCGTTAACATTGATGGTACATTAAGAAATTAAAATGATTCTAAGGTTGGTTTCCTTGAATATAGGAATGAATTTTAGAGAGTTTAGTTAATTGGAAGAGTGGCAATCTAGCTTAAAAGGTTGCCACTTGCATATTTTATAGCATTACAATTGAGGTTTTTTAAAACAGAAATATCGATAATAAATGTTTTGTTAGTGTCCTTTGCACTTTGCTTTTTGAGTTGCAAGGATGACATATTTCTAGTTACGGACTTTGGTGCTATTCCAGATGGAAAAACCCTATCAACACAATCCATTCAAGAGGCAATTGATAAAGCTATCGCCGTAAAAGGAACCGTTGTTTTCTCAAAAGGCACGTTTTATTCGGGGTCCTTAACACTGGGTCCCGATATTACCATAGTTTTTGAAGAAGATGCAACTTTACTGGCCAGTAATAACATATCAGATTATACCCAAAACGAGTTTATTCTTGCACCTTATGCCCATAACCTGATGATAAAGGGAAAAGGTACAATAAACGGTAACGGATTGAGCTTTTTTGATGACAACTGGAACTTTACCGAGCGACCACAACCATGGATTGATATTAAAGATGCCAAAAATGTCACTGTAGAAGGTATAACGCTAACAAATAGTCCATCCCATACACTTAGCTTTAGTTATTGTGATGGTGTTGAGGTAAAGGGTATCAGCATCAAAAACGACCCGAAATCCCCAAACACGGACGGGATTGATATTCGTAATTCCGTAAACGTCAAAATTTCAGCATGCGATATACGCACTGGTGATGATGCCATTTGTATAAAAAATGGACGTTCAATAGCAAGCTTAACCAATACGAAGGGTGAAAAACGATCTCAAATAACTCAGGATGTTAACGTAACCAACTGTTATCTGGAAAGTGACGATGCGGCATTGAAGCTAGGTACAGGCAGTGGGTATCTCACGCGTAATATCACATTTGACAGCATCAAAATTAAACATACACGTTATGCTATAGCGTTGTTCAATATGGATGGCGGACGATATGAAAATGTCACCTTCTCAAATATTGATGCTGAAACGGGGGGAAGACATAAGCAACAGTATCCGATATTTATCGATGTTCATACTCGGAATGAAGACGGCAATCCGGGAGACATCTCAGGAATAAGCTTTCACGATAGCAGATTTAAAACAAATGGTATCGTCTACATCAGTGGGCACCCTCAACAGACCATCGATTCCATTAGTTTTAAAAATGTTACCTTTTTGTTCACCAATAGACTAGATAATAGTGCTTGGCAAAAACCAAAAGGCAATAAAAGAATAAAACGGTGGGAGACAGCAGGAGACTATGTGCAAACTAAGGCAGATATGCTTATTGCCCATGCAGATGCTGTCACTTTTAATGATGTTGTATTAAAACAAGATAGTATAGTACAAACCAATTTTCAGCTCATCGACGCTAAAGTGGATACAATAGCCATTGTCATAAAAAATTCAAACCAAAAGAAACCAAAAAAATGACTTAAAAGATAAAGTGATGAATAAAACTAACAACATAAAGGACTATAATCCTAGAAAAGTCTATATTCTCTTTTCTTTCATCTTTTCTCTTTCTCTAACTTCTTGTGCCCAACAGCGTACGTTTCAATTAGACAAAAGCTATGACGAAAAAATTACGACTTCCTTAAAGCATGCTACTAGTCATACCATCAACGCCATGTTGTCCAAAGAGGGTGAATCAAAAGGCAATTACCGATGGCTAAAAGGCGAATGGGAATCCTACGAAGCTGCCTGGCACACAGGGCAGGCCATCTATGGTTTATTGGATGCCTTCGAAGTTACCAAAGAGCAACGTGCCTTAGATGCGGCGGTAAAAGCCGGCGATTGGTGGGTAGGTCTTCAATTTCCCAAAGGCCATCAATTAGAAGGTTACCTCAATGCCCAACACGATAATAAGCTAGGGCACCTTATCAATACGACTACCATAGCCGATGGCACCCCAGGATTGTTTAACCTTACTGACGTAACAGGCGATGGAAAATATGCAGATGTGGCTACTAGTGCGGGCACTTGGATTTTAGATAATCTCTACATTCCCGAAGAACGTCTTTCCTACAATTTTGTCGATTCCCAAACGGGCGAAATATGGAAAACCAAAAGTCCGCACAGCCAACATCAAGGTGAGGAATTCAATATCAAGCACGTTGCCAGACCTAATGCCGAGGGCTATCTGTGGCTAGATATGTTTTACTATACAGGCGAGGAGAGGTACAAAACAGCTTTTATAGAAATATGTGACAAGTTGGTAGATGATCAAAGCCCTAGTGGGTTCTGGATGGAATACGAACCTAATGATCCAAAGAAAGGAGGTGTACACGGTCGTTTCAATACTTGGAATGCGGAGGCACTTGTCGAAGCCTACAAACTTACCAATGAAAAGAAATACCTAGAAACAGCTGTGAAATGTGCCGATGCCTTAGCAAATGTACAGGATAATAGAACAGGCGTTATTTGGTACGCCAGCTACTTAGATGGTAATCATGATAAGCGCAGCCCTTGTGGTAGTTGTACCAGCTATGCTGGCGTGTTGTGGTTAAGCCTTTGGGACTTGGGCTATGATCGTTTTGAACAACCCATAAGAGAGGCGCTAGAATTTACCTTGGTTAATCAATTTAACGAAAACCATCCCGATAAAAACCTGGCAGGGGCCTATTACGGTATACGTCAACGAAGTAAGAAGAACGGGCAAATGCAACTGTATTATAGGGATATCAACACTGCATTTGGGATGCGTTTTTTAAGTCAAATCCACCAAAGCGCATTTAAAAAATGATGATGAAAAAGAAATTTTTGCTGCTGAGTCTATTAGTTGTATTGCTGTCTTCGTGTGACAATAAAAAGGAGGCAAAAACCAGCTTTGACATTACTTATGCCAAGGCAAAAATTGACACCGCTTGGAAGGTCACTTATCCTGCAATCCTCAAACAAATCGTTCCGCCAACATTCAGGGCGGATACAATTGTGGTTAATGATTCATTGCGCTTTCGCGAAAACCTACATATAGCCATGAAAAATTTATCAGAAAAAGGCGGTGGTGTCATACATATCCCCACAGGAAAATATCCTGTTAATGGTCCGATTGTGTTTGAATCGAACATTAATTTAAATCTAGCGGAAGGTGCTGTTCTAGAGTTTTCAAATGAGCCGAAAGACTATCTGCCAACAGTAAAAGGCCGATGGGAAGGGACCTTTGCCATGAATTATTCTCCACAGCTATATGCCTATGAAAAAGAAAATCTGGCCATTACTGGAAAAGGTGAAGTAGACGGCAACTGTGAGGACACATGGGGACAATGGAAATCTATCCAGAAACCTGATAAAAAACGAATTCGCCAAATGGGTAATGACCGAATCCCAATAGAAGAACGTGTCTTCGGCGAAGGGCATTATTTGCGTCCTACGGGTATCGAATTCATTAAATGCAAGAACATTCTGTTTGAAGATTTTACCATTCACCACACCCCATTCTGGACCATTCATCCTGTACTATCAGAAAACATTACGGCACGTCGACTAAACGTACAAATGGGCGTCCACAACGATGATGGCTTTGACCCAGAGCACTGTAAGAACGTACTTATTGAAAACTCAATATTTAGCACTTGGGACGATTGCATATCCATAAAAGCAGGTCGTGATCAAGATGGTTGGAAATATCCACCTAGCGAAAACATCATTGTGCGCAACAACGATTTCAACAACATAGTGGGCAGTGGCTTTTGCATCGGAAGTGAGATGGCAGGGGGTGTACGTAATGTCTTTGTACACGATAATACCTTGCAGGGCAGTGATAAGCACGCTTTTCAGTTCAAGTCGAATCCAGACCGTGGCGGCTTTATCGAAGAAGTGTATATGAAAGATATAAAAGTGCTCAAACCTGTAGCCTATGCCTTCGAATTCACCACAGACTATAAAGGCTGGCGTGGTAACGAATACTTTGTGAAGTATAACGATTTTTATTTTCAGAATATTGAAGTGGCCAAAGCCACCGACATTTCTATTAAAATCAATGGTCGCCCTGAAGAAAATGTGCATCGGGTGTATTTGGAAAACATTTCGGTAAAAGAATCACCAGCCCCATTTATCGCTAATTATACCCAGGACTTGATTTTAAACAACGTATCGATTAACGGGAAGCAAATTACCGAAGCTGAGGTTACCACAACTATAGATAAAGCAAACGAATAATCACCATGTTTAACAGACGAAAATTTCTAAAAACGACCACAGTAGCGGGAGCGGGAATAGCAGCCCTACCACTTTTGGCTTGTACTGATAAACCTAAAGATAGCGCACCTACCAAAGCCGCCATGCAAAAAGCACCATTTGATGGTAAGGTCATGGAGAATGAAATTCACCAACGGGTAAAGAAAGCCTTTCCTAGTCCCATAATCATTGACAAAATAGAGGTAGTCGATGTCAAAAACCGATTTTTCTGTCGCGTCACTGATACCAATGGCCGTACAGGACTGGCAGCGATGAACAAAGGTCGTTTTCAAAGTACAGAGACGATTTTTACAAAGCTGGCTGCGATGAATTTCATCGGAAAGGATGCCCGAAACATTGTACGACTACCAGATGAGATTTTAAAATTGGAGCGCAACTACAAGTTTGTGAGCCTTCCCTATTGGAATGCGATTGGTACCATTGAAATTGCCCTTTGGGATTTATTGGGGAAATTGGCAAACCGACCAGTATATACTTTTTTGGGTGAAAAGAAACGCAATGCATACCCAGTTTATATTTCCAGTTTAGAACGCGAAAACCCCTTTGAAGGCGAAACGGATCGTGTTTTAAAGACCCTTGAAGCTACAGGCGCAAAAGCTGTTAAATTTAAAGTTGGTGGCCGTATGAAAAATGTTGAACCCTATATAACACGAACCAACAAATGGGTGCCCTACATGAGGGATAAAGTAGGTGACAACATTACGTTGTATGTTGACGGAAACAGCTCATACACTGCCGATGAGGCCATTGAAGTCTTAAAAATGATTGAAAGCTATGGTGTTGCCTTTTTTGAAGAACCCTGTTATTGGCAAGATTTATGGTCGCACAAGCTGGTAAAAGAAGCAGCAACAAGCTGCAAAATTGCCGGTGGTGAGCAAGATTTTAGCTTCGACCAGTTTAAGCTTATGGCCGAAATTGGAGCTATGGATACGCTACAACCCGATGTTTATTACCACGGCGGTATAGTAAGAACCTTAAAGATTTCGCACTTAGCAGACTATTATGGACTTGGTTTTACACCACATTCACCAAAAGCCGGTCCAATGGCAGCAGCACCAAACCAAGTTTTTGCTGTCTGTCCTGTATTGTCTCATCACCAGGAATACCGTGTAGGTGGCGAAAAAAAGCAGAAAAAATGGCATAGCCCCGTTCTTCCCGTAGACGGCAAACTCACCATTTTTGAAACCCCCGGCTTAGGCATAGCATACGATAATGATATCTGGAAAAAAGAAAGCATTTACTGGACTTCAAAAAACAGTTAATATGAAAAAGAGATTTTATTCGCCCTTCAAAGGGGGATTTAGGGGGCTATTTTTGATAGGTGTTCTGTTTTTAACAACGCTTACAAACAAAGAACTCATTGCCCAAACGACACCCTTACTTCAAAACGCTTATAACCGGGAAGCAACTTTGCTCAACGGCAATTGGAAATACGTCATTGACCCCTATGAAACGGGCTATCGCAACCACCGTAATTGGATACCTTTCGACCAAAAGGAAAGTACTAAAAAGTCAGCCAAACCTTATTACACTGACAAACAAATGGAAAATCGTTGGGATAGGATTGAGTATGATTTTGAAACTTCTCATGAAATCAAAGTCCCTGGCGACTGGAATACCCAAGATGAAAAACTGTTTTATTACGAAGGCAGTATCTGGTACCGCACTAAATTTAACTACAACCTCAAATCGGGTAATAAGCTATTGCTTTATTTTGGTGCGGCTAACTATCAAACGGATGTGTATTTGAATGGTGAAAAAGTTGGCCAGCATCTGGGTGGATTTGATCCATTTAATTTTGATATTTCAGGAAAAATTAGGTCCGAAGATAACTCCTTGATTGTACGTGTTGATAACCGTAGGGAAAAAGGGCGCGTACCTAACTATACGACCGACTGGTGGAACTACGGCGGCATTACGCGGGATGTAAAACTCATCGAACTGCCTGCCACTTACGTGCAGGATTATATGATTCAACTAGATAAGGACAATCCTGATAACATTAAAGGTTATGTGCAGTTATCAGAAGCTTCGGCAGGGCAAAATGTTAGCCTTGTAATCCCTGAAGCGAACCTCAATGTTGAAGGTAAAACAGATGCTACGGGTAAGCTTTTGTTTTCGCTTAAAGCGAAAAAAATAAAACGCTGGTATCCTAAACGGCCTAAGCTTTATGAGGTCGTAATTTCAACAGTAACAGATAAAATCACCGATCAAGTAGGCTTTAGAACTATTGAAGCAAAAGGCGATGACATTTTATTGAACGGGCAATCCATCTTTTTGCGTGGCATTAGTTTGCACGAAGAGAATCCCATGCGCGGCGGACGAGCCAGGGCGATAGAAGATGCTAAAGTACTGATGGGCTGGGCTCAAGAATTGAACTGTAATTTTATTCGTTTGGCACATTATCCACATAACGAAAGTATGACACGACTTGCAGATAAGTTGGGGATCTTGCTTTGGGAAGAAATTCCCGTGTACTGGGGCATTGATTATGAAAATCCTTTGACATACGCCCAAGCTGAAAACCAATTAAAAACTTTGGTGCATCGTGATAAAAACAGAGCCAGTGTCATTGTGTGGAGTGTAGCTAACGAAACACCAGACACACCATCGCGATTGGCGTTTTTAAAGAAGTTAAAGTCAGTAGCCATAGCCATCGACGATACCCGATTTATTAGTGCGGCCTTAGAGCGCGATGAAAAAAGCAAGGCGCTAGCGGTACAAATTCCAGACCCCTTTGCTGAAGAAGTCGATATGTTGGCTTGCAATGAGTACATTGGTTGGTATTCGGGTTTGCCAGAACGTTGCGCTGAAACCACTTGGATTTTGCCAGATGATAAACCTTTTTTTGTGAGCGAGTTTGGCGGTGGTGCACTCTACAATTATCATGGGGATCAACTGACCCGCTGGACGGAAGAGTATCAAGAATATCTATACAACGAACAAATCGCCATGCTCAAAAAAATCCCAACACTACGCGGGATGACACCTTGGATTTTGGCCGATTTCCGATCGCCACGACGTAACTTGCCCATTATTCAAGATGGCTGGAATCGAAAAGGCCTTATTTCAGATGGCGGTGAAAAAAAGAAGGCCTTCTATGTACTTAAGGCCTATTATGATGAGATGGAGAAAACATATGATTATGAGATCAAAGACTAAGAATGCCAAATCTTAGAACCTCTGTCAGGTTGCATATTTCATGGATGCTTAGTATAACTGGATTTTAGGAAGTATATTAGATATAATCTTTTAAAGCAATATCAAACATTATGGTAACCGGCGTCCCTTTATTGCTACTCATCCTTCTTGCCATTGTGCTGATTGTTGTTCTTACGGCAAAATTAAAATGGCACCCCTTTTTGGCGCTTGTTTTAGTCAGTGTGTTTTTAGGAAAAGCAGTCGGTATGGAACCTTTGGCGATTATAGAAGCTCTAAAAAATGGTTTTGGAGGATTGTTGGGTGCCATAGGACTCATTATCATTTTTGGGAGTATTATAGGAACGTATTTAGAACGTTCAGGAGGTGCGCTTCGCATTGCCCAATGGATTGTGAGTTTAGTAGGCAAAAACAAAACCCTACCCGCTGTGTCGGTTATCGGTGCTGTGATTAGTATTCCCGTATTTTGTGATAGCGGGTTTATTTTATTGTCAGGACTTACCGATAAATTGAGCAAACTGTCCAATGCGTCAAAAGCCAGTTTAAGCTTGGCATTGGCCACAGGACTTTACACTACGCACACACTTGTACCGCCCACACCAGGACCTATCGCCGCTGCTAGTATTCTGGAAGCGTCAAGTGCACTTGGGGTGATTATCGTATTGGGTATTGGCATCACGATTCCTGTGTTGTTTATCACTCAGCTTTTGGCCAAGCGTATGGGGAATAAACTCATTACAGAAGACATTAAGCCCCAAGAAGAAAGTATTCAGAACTTACCATCGCTTTCACGTGCGTTGCTACCACTTTTTTATCCGATTCTGTTAATCGCTTTAGGAACGGGGTTGGACTTTACAGGATATGCTTCGCCATGGCTTACTTACTTGACTAATCCTACCATTGCCATTTTTCAAGGCGCATTGCTTGCTATGGTACTGCTGAAACCAAAGGCAACAAACATGAATGTCGATTGGGTAAAAGAAGCCATACAAGTAGCAGGGCCAATTTTAGTAATTACCGCAGCAGGAGGAGCCTTTGGCGGCATACTAAAGGCGACTCCTTTAGCTGATGAAGTAGCATCTTGGATGCAAACAGGTTCAGAATCATCCATACTGGTGTTAGTGCTGTGCTTTGTCATTGCACTTGTGCTAAAAACTGCCCAAGGGTCATCTACCAGTGCGATGGTCATTACAGCATCTTTGCTCGCGCCGTTGCTTCCAGTACTTGGATGGCAAGACCCTATTGATTTTGCACTTGCCGTTATGGCCATAGGTGGTGGTGCGATGATGGTATCGCATTACAACGACAGTTATTTCTGGGTCGTAAGCCAGTTTAGCGGATTAAGTGCCAAAGCGACTAGTAAGTCATTTTCATTATTGACTGTCGTGCAAGGCCTAACCGTACTTATCCTGACCTTAATCCTAAGTCTTTTTGTTTCATGAACGCTAAAAGGCCCTATACAATTCTTGTAGCACCCGATAAATTTAAGGGGACGCTTTCTGCGGAAGGCTTTTGCGATGCAGTTGAAGAAGCGCTTCAAGACATGAACATTGAGATACAACTCATAAAGCACCCTATGGCAGATGGTGGGGATGGCTCATTGGAAATTTTGAAACATCATTTGAATGCTGAAGAGGTCACGGTTAAAGTCAACGACCCCTTATTTCGACCTATCGAAGCAACCTATTTACTGAAGGGTGATACGGCATATATTGAAATGGCCGCTGCGTCAGGAATCGCCTTGTTACAGCCCGAAGAACGCAATTGCATGAACACCACATCCTATGGTTTTGGAGAGCTTATTCAGCATGCGCTCACATATGGTACAACCAACTTATTTTTGTTCATTGGAGGGTCATCCACCTGCGATGCTGGCATGGGCATGGCTTCAGCGTTGGGATATCAGTTTTTAGATGCTTCAGGTGAAACGATTAATCCGATAGGGCAAAATCTACAAAAGGTGGCAGGGATCCTTTCGCCAGAAGACAGAAAAAGAATAAACGTCACTACCCTTTGTGATGTCAAAAATCCCTTGTATGGATTAAATGGTTCGGCCTATGTATATGCCCCACAAAAAGGCGCTTCGGAAGATGAGGTCATTCAACTCGATATGGGGCTGAAGCATTTCGCAGAACAGCTAAAAGTTAAATTAGACAAGGATATTGCCCATGTTGAAGGCGCTGGTGCGGCTGGCGGAATGGGTGCCGGTACCATGGCATTTCTGGATGCTCAACTGCAATCTGGAACACAAACGATGATGCAGTTGACCCAGTTTGAAGAAGCTTTGCACAATGTGGATTTGATCATTACTGGTGAAGGTAAACTGGACGCTCAGACCTTGTCGGGTAAAGTGGTGCAAGGTGTAGCGAATGAAGCCAGACGAAAAAGCATCCCTGTTGTTGCCATTGCAGGAAGTGTTGATTTAACTCCTGCACAGCAAGAGTACCTGGGTTTACAATATACCTTTTCGGTTTTGGATGCAGCGCCAAACCTAGCCCAAGCGATGCGTGAACCTAAAACTTATATCAGGGGCATTATAAAACAACATTTAGATCCTATTTTAAGGACAATAGCATCATGACAAAACGATTAGTCATCACCATTTTTGTGGTTTGTGGACTGGTGATAAGCTGTAAAGACACCCCAAAACCCATCATAGAACAGGCTGGGGCATCAAAGCCGCCTAACATCATCTTGATTTTGGCAGACGATATGGGATTCAGTGATTTGGGCTGTTACGGTAGCAGCATTGACACCCCAGTGCTAGATAGTTTAGCCGATACCGGAATTCGGTTTACACAATTTTACAATACTTCAAAATGCTTCCCATCAAGGGCAGCCTTGCTCACAGGATTGTATGCACATCAGGTGGGTGTGGGACGCAGTTGGCGACATTCTTGGAAAAACAGCACTACCATTGCCAAAGCATTAAAGGCCAAAGGTTATACCACTATGATGAGTGGCAAACACCATGGGGTAGATGTGCCTACTGACAGTATTATAGGCTTCGACCGCTACTACGGCTTACTAAGTGGTGCAGCCAATCACTTCAATCCAGGCAATCAACGTATAGGTGAAATCGCACCTGCCAGAAAGAAAGTACGTCCCTGGTATATTGACGGCAAACGTTATGAGCCGTACACACCACGAGACACCAGTTTTTATTCTACGATTGCGTTTACCAATGCAGCGCTCAAGTGGTTGGAAAAAGATTTTGCAACATTCAAAGAAGAAGGTTCCCTGAGTAAGCCCGATCCATTTTTCCTATACCTCAGTTATACTGCACCACATGACCCGTTGATGGCACTACCCGAAGACATTGAAAAGTACAGAGGGAAATACCGTCATGGCTATGAAGTTGAACGACAAAGACGATTTGTCAAACAAAAAGCGTTAGGCATCATTCCCGAAGATTTTAAGATGGCAGCTCCCACGTATCAAGATTGGGATAGCCTTACAGATCAAGAAAAGGATGACGAAGATTTAAAAATGGCGATTTATTCGGCGATGGTTGACCGTATGGATACTGAAATTGGCCGTGTAATGAACCTCTTAAGGACACAAAACCGATTAGAGAATACCATTGTACTCTTTGTGTCAGACAATGGCTCTAGTGCCGAAACAGTGAATGTGCAAGGTGACGGCCAAGTAGGCTCAATGGGCAATTGGACCATGTTAGGACACAGCTGGGCCAATGTGAACAACACACCCTATCGCCTGTATAAAAATTACAGTTACGAAGGCGGCATTAAAACCCCGGCGATTGTGAGTTGGTCAAAAATGAAGGAGAACAATCAGATTAACGATAAGTTGTACGCGCACTTTATCGATGTGTTTCCTACCCTGTTGTCATTGGCAGGTTATGATTACGAAACACCTGATGGTGTGCTGGAGGCCGAAGGGATATCGCTGGTTGAAACGGTAGATGAAAATCAGGAATCAGGAATTACGCTAATCGATATACCGCAAGGGCGACCCTTATTCTTTCAATGGAAAGAAGGCGCAGCAGTACGTGAAGGGGACTGGAAACTAGTTAGGGAAGGCGAAGCATGGGAACTGTATAACATCGGCACCGACCCTGGTGAAACCAAGAATATCATCGCGCAAGAACCTGAAAAAGCTTCCGCACTTCAGAAACAGTTTAAAGCGTGGCAGGAACGTGTCGGCGTGATTAAAAAATGATTATTACACAAAAAAGTATTTTCATTCTTAATATTTTGAATCAATACTAGGCTGTCACATCGAGCGCCACGCCTTCCAAAGTCTTGGACGACGGACAGGCAGTTGAGATGTATCAGATTCAAGAGTTTTGATAGTAAGGTTGAAACAGAGTATTTTTTAACCTTAAAAGTGTCATCTGATGTACTGCTCAAGCAGCATAACACTGATAAAAGAGAACATCTACTTCAATTGCATGAAGCAAGCAGACATCAATGTCATAAATTCCTCAGGCTGCTCGATATTAGGTGGGTAATCAAAATAGGATAGCATGATGTTCAATTTGTCAGGTTTAGTCCAGTTGGACAACCCTTGTTCCGTTTTAGGCAATATGTAAGACGTCATGGTTTGTTCTACGTTGATGTCGTCGAAAAAAGAATTGTTCTTAGGGTGATAGAATACCGCTTTATCAGGGTACTTTTCTATGACGTAGCCATGTAATAATTTGAAAAGTCCCGAGAGTTTTACGAGTTCTGTCCTGTCATCCGGATGATACCAAAAGAGTCCGTCAAAATCGAATTTTTCTAAAATCTCTTTGAGCTTCTTTTTGAAGAATTTAAAGACTTGTTTGTTGTTGGGGTTGAGTAGCCAACCTTTGTCCGTCATAATTAGGTTATTCTCGTTATCAGCAAGACAATCCTTGCGCTTTTTTACCGCTTGCACACTGGGAAAACCGGATATATTTCCTGTTAGATTTCCCCAACCATCGGGCAGGGCGTACACCTTGAGTCCTAAGGTTCGCGCCAACGAAATCACTAAAGATATATTTTCAAACGCAGCTTTGTAATCTTGCTCAATCACATTCAGGGTAATGCTGGTAGCACCCATTGCTTTAATGCGCCTAATATCCTTTTCAATTTGCCAAGGAACGAAGGTATAGGCGTACTTTCCGAAGTAAAAACAATTGATGTCCAAAACCTTAGTCTTTTGCCTTAGATGTTTCGGGTGAAATCTGATCTTTCTTAATGCCCTTATGGCGTTTATCGTTTAATAAAGGGTCTTCACCCATCCAGACCCAAAGCTTAATCAAACCGTTTTGATGTGCGCTAACCATAAAGCTACCGTCTCTGTTAAAGTTGATATATTCTGCATGGTCGCTGGCCCAAATCTTAACCGCTGGTTGCAAACGGTCTTGCTTGTATTTTAGAATATCGGCCAGTCGGTAAATATGAATAAAAGACGAATGTCCTGTAAAGGCGACGTAATCCCCACTAGGATGAAACGCCACCGTCTCTGTTTTACGGCCCACGTGGTTAAACGTCCGTTTGATTTTTCCTTTCTTCCAGTCGATGAGATGAATATCACCTTTGTTTGGCTTATTCTGTGCTGCAATAATCCACTTGCCATCTGGTGAGAAACCACCGGCAGTAAAAATGACGTCTTCATCTTGAAAGAATTCTTTTTCTACCTTCCATGTTTTGGTATCGTACACCTTAATACCAGCATGCCCTATCGCTACCAAATATGCATCGTCTTGCGTAAAGAATAATTCGTTAATGGTACTATCGTAATTGATATGCGCTACGTTTTCACGCTTATCCATATCATAGATATCGATAAAGCCTTGTTTGTTGCCTTTTTTATCGTAGCTATATTCTTCACCTGTGGCCAGCAGCATGCTTGTATTGGACCAGACCAGGCCATCCACCCCTTGATTATGAGTGATGGTCTCTACTACTTTGCCAGTTTCAGCGTCGTAGATGGTCGTCTTAAAGTCTTCACTACAGGCAGCGACATATTTGCTGTCACTGCTAAATCCAGCACGCTCAATTTCTGCCGGATGATAGGTACGCCATAATTCATAGCCATCACTCATGCGCCATACCACCAAAGCATAGTCGTATTTGGTGCCACTGACCACTAGACGGTTATTCGGACTGATTTCGGCACTTTCGACCGAACCTGGTTCACCTAGGGCATCGGCCACTCTAGACCATACAGGTTCTAAGCGCAGTTGGTAATCTTTTTGTAAATCTTGGGAATATGTGGCTGCCGAAATAAGCAACGCAAAAATGAGCTTCTTCATAATCTAAATCGGGTTATTGTGTTCTTCTAAAATTTCTCTATGTTCTTTAATGATATCTTTATATACTTCTAGATGTGCCGCGTTTTTTTTTCTGTAGAAGACGTAGCTGCTTTAGGTTGGTCCTTAGATGAAAAGAACAGCACAAAAACTGCAAAAGACAGCTGTTTTTTTATGAGTTTCATAGATGCTTCTTCAATTTATCAGTAATGATTTGCATAGCCTTATTCGGTTCTTCACAACTGCGTGGATAGTAGTAATAGGCCAACTGATCGGCCATGGTGATGACGGTATCTAGGTGCTTGTCCAAGAGCTCGTATTCATCGGGCTTTGTCTTAAAATTTTCAATGAGCACCATGCTCTTTAGGTGTTTCTCATCCGCCTTTTTTACGTAGCGCATACCTACGTTTCCCTCACCTAGCAAGAATTTCTTACCAGTATATACTTGGGGTCTTTCCGTATTGGGATAGGCACGGCCATCGGCACCAAAGTAATCCAGATGCCTGATTTTTGAGGCTTGCTCAATCCAGCTTTCGGTCAAATAAGGATAGGCGAAAAAGTTGATGACCTTATCACCATGTTTCGTCTTGATGTGGTCGTTGAGCTTGGAAATGAAATCACAGTAACGACCTTCGTGCACAATTAAGGCCTCACCGCTACCATCAGCATAACCCGAAATAGCCTTTAGTGTCGCTTTGCCTTTAGATGAATAATCCATCTGATAGGCCTTGGGTTCATCCCACACCACACCGTCAAAGCCAAAATTGTTAAACGCCTTATCTAAATACGCCATAAAAAACTGCTCGACTTCGGGATAGTAAATACTGCAAATTGGGCCGGAAGAATGGAAATAAGGCTTACCCTCAGCATTAAGACTCCAGGTATGTGGATTTTTAGCTGCAAATAGACTTGGCATCTTGGGGGCACCTGCAAAAACCCCTGCCCAACGGCTAGTCACGAAAAACACCTTCAAATTGCGTTTATGGGCTTCAGTAACGATGGTCTCAATATTGCGATGCGCCTTTTCAAAATCGACTTCGCTTAAAGCGATAGTTAGTGCGTGACTGCCATGGTTTGCCATCCATTGCATATCGGTAGCAATATGTGCCGGATTGTAATGATAAGTATTGGCACGGTAATATAAAGTGTTAATCAGGCTGGGTTTTTTGCGTTTCTCATGCGAATTAGCACAGGCGTAGGGCGCACCTAAAATCCCAGCAGCAGCTAATCCTGTTAAACTCAATTTTGTAAATTCCCGACGCTTCATCTTATCCTACACGGTATTTTTTTAGAATTTCTGGGGCGATATCCATGCCCAAACCCGGTTGTGTGGGCACATCGACATAACCATTCTTAACGGGAAATGGTTCTAAAAAGGGATTAAAATCCCTCGACTTGGCTGGATAGGTTTCCAATATCATGGCATTGGGAATACTTGCCACGGCATGGATGTTCATGTGTGCATACCCATGCGGCGCAATGCCCACGTGATAGGCACTGCAAAGCGCTGCGATTTTTTTCATTTCAGTGAGCCCGCCACCTTTTATGGTATCGATGTTTACGATATCACAACTATGGTTTTCCACTAAATCCCTAGCACCCCAACGCGTATATTCATTTTCACCTGCTACGATGGGAATGTCCAAAGCTTCGCGTACTTCAGCATTGCCACGCCAATCGTCTGGTGCTACAGGCTCTTCAAACCAGTATAAGTCCAAATCTTCTACCATACGCCCAAAACGGATGGCATCAGCTGCTGTTTTATAGCCGTTATTGGCATCGACCATAATGCGGGCATCGGTTCCTATAGCTTTGGCCACTGTTCTAATACGCTCTGCATCTTCTCTAGCATCCAAAAAGCCTACCTTGATTTTTACATATTTAAAGCCTTCCTTGACATAGCTTTCCATCTCTTTTGCCAAATCGCTGGCCGTTTTGCCTTCGGCATAGTAGCCTCCAGCTGCATAGGCGAGTACTTGTTCTTTATGTGTCCCCAAAACGGTATGCACAGGAAGTCCCAAAGCCTTGCCCACAATATCCCAAACACACAAATCTACCGAACCTATGGCATGAATTTCCTTACCTTTAGCTACAGGTTTTCGGTTATGAAAAAACATGTGGTGCCACACTTTTTCGGTATGTAACAGATTGAGGCCTTTTATTTTTTTGGCGTACTTCACAATATCGTCCTTGTTGCCCTTGGTCATGGTGTATCCGGTGATGCCTTGATCTGTAGTAATTTTTAGATAGGTAGCCGTGGGCTCTTTACCGCCCGACGTTTTAATCGCATTCCAAGTTTTAGGCGTTTTTTTATCGCCCTTAAGCTTGATGATTTCGATGTCCTTGATGTTGATGTATTGCAAGGCGTCCTTAACGCTAGATTGTAGTTTTGGCTGCACCTGGTTGAGCATCTGCTCACTGGCAAAAGCAGGTGCTGCGGATAATGCTCCAGCGACCATTAAGCTGTTCTTTAAAAAATGTCTTCGTTTATTCATACTTAAATCACTTTAAAATCCAGTAAACACTGGTTGTTGATATAACCCTTGCAAACGTCATCAATGTCAATAGGCCCAGGACTGGGTGGTGCACCTGTCATGATTAAATCGCCAGGATACAAGGTCATGCATTGTGAGGCAAACTTGATGATATGAGCAATCGGTATTTTGAGGTCTTTGGTGTTTCCTTCTTCGGCAACTTTACCATTGACCTCAAATCGTAAATTCAAATGCTCTGGGTTGCCAAAATGGTTTCTTGGATAAAACTCAGACACCATGGTAGCCTGATCAAAACCTTTAGAGATGGCCCAAGGCCAGCCTTTTGCTTTGTAAGCATTTTGTATATCTTTTGCCGTCCAGTCCATGCCTAAAGCAATTTCGTCGTAGGCTGACTCAGTGTCCTCTAAAGAGGCATTTTTAAGCTTTCGCGAAAGCTTTATAACGAGCTCCATTTCGTGCCATACATTTTTTGAGAATTTAGGATAGCTAAAGGTCTCACCACTATGCAGTGACGAACTGGCCTTGATGAAAAGGTTCTGCCATTGTGAAATGGGAGGTCGCTCTTCGCCTGGTTTTAAAAAGTTTGCGGCTATACCTAGTATTTTCATAAATTCCTTTGAAAGCAAGGATATCATCCTGCCAACGCTTTGGTTTTGTTCCTGTTTAGGAGAGGATCCTATCCCGTCTACCTCAGTTTGTTTTTATGCAACAAATAATTCGCAATTCGCATGTCATACGCATGCTTGCCTCCTTCCCGTTTTGCACCTATTTCTTCTAATCTAGCATTGAAAGTTGTTGGTAAAGTTTTCATTCTTGCCAGCACATTCAAGGCTTGTACCCGATGCATCAACTTAGGGCTGTTCAGCATTTTCGATAGAAATTCTACGGCTTCCTCTTTTTCATCGTTTTGGAAAAGCGTTTCGGCAAATACAATCCCTATTTCAGGTTGTACACGGTGTATCGACTTCTGTAATGTCAAGAGTTCTTTAGTCCTAAGCCCATCCACCCTCAATAAGCCTTGGGCCGCCCAGAATTGTATCACGGTGTTCTCTGATGATACTACGACCTCCAGAAAATCTTTTCGGTGTTTGTCTGGGGCCTTGTTCACATTTTCGACCAGTGCTATAATGGCCCCAATCGGGTAGTCTGCAGACTGCGTATAAGTAAATGCGTGGCCGTCTTCATCTAAATTCTGAAGCATGACTTCAGGGATAAAGCCAGTGTCTTTAATGTCGATTTGCCATTGGTGCAATGCCTTCGAAAGTCGTTTTTTTACATGAGATAACCCTGGGTCCGAAGCTAAATTTTTTGTTTGAAATGGGTCGTTTTTGATGTCATACAACTCTTCAAAGGGTCTCGGCTGAAAAAAAGCCGACTGTACTTCATTGGTTCGTCCATCAAGAAACTCCTGATGCCAACTGCGCATACCTGGGGCTTTCCATAGTGTTTGAATATGTGTGCCGTAAGGTTGCTGCGGAAAATAGTTACGCGTGTAGCGATAGTCGCCATCGGTTACTGTACGTGTCATATTAGTACTTTCATCCATACGATCGGCAAAGCCGAAAACCAAATTTTTGTCACTTTCATGGTTTAAGAAGGGTTTGCCCTGAAATTGTTTTGGGATGTCTATACCCGTTAGCTGCATCAAAGTTGGTGGGAAATCAATAAACCCGATGGTATGGTCAACAGTAGAGCCGTTGATAAACGTCGTTAAGTGCTGGTACTTTTCTGGCACATAAACAATAAGTGGCACATTTAAGCCTTGTTGGGTGGCAAAACGCTTGGTGCCCGCCACTGGACCACCGTGGTCAGCATAGTAAAAAATAATGGTGTCATCTGCTAGTCCTTCGTTTTTAAGCTCGGTTAAGATGTCTCCAATTTGAGTGTCCAAATCGTGCATACGGTCGTAATACACGGCATAGTCTTTACGCAATTCGGGTGTATTTGGATGATAGGGATAGAGCTTTATGGCATTCACATCTGTTTTTGGAATGCTATCACGGTGTAGTCGGCTTTCATGAGATATAGTCAAATTTTGGATATGAAAAAACGGCTGACCTTCTTGTCTGTTTTTATAGGTAGCGGTTTTACTGCTCTCGTCCCAAGCCTGTTCACGGTCTAAGGTGTTGTAATCTTTTTTAACGTTGTTAGTGGTGTAGTATCCTGCTTCCCGTAAAAATTCAGGATAAAAGCGTATACTATCAGGAATACTATAGGTGCTGCGCATATGTTGTGTACCCAACCCATTAGCATACATGCCCGTAATGAGCGTACTTCGTGATGGGGCACAAACTGGGGCATTGCTGTAGACGCTTGTAAATAGAATGCCATTTTTGGCCAGCTTATCCAAGTTTGGGGTATTGGCTAAGGCATCGCCATAGGCACCAATCCAAGGGCTGTTATCTTCGGAAACAATCCAAAGGATATTTGGTTTTTCTATGACTGTTTTATGGTCTTCTTTTGGCAGTTGTTTACACCCTTTTGCCAAAGCGAATACAAAAAGCAATCCTATTATTTTGAAACCTATTCTCATCATTATTTCAATACTGAAAATCCTATATGGGTATTTCCCGTCATTTTATCAACATACAATTCTCTGTATGGGTCACGGCCGTTACAAGTGCTTTCATCACAGAGGTAGCTGCCGCCAGCCAGTCTGATTTGTTCTCCTTTTATGGGTTCTGTAATGTCCCAAACATTACCTATAAGGTTGCTGTTGGCAACAGGTTTGATAGCCTTATTGTTAGTGTTTATTTTGCGTTTGTCCTGCCAAGCGTGTTCCCAAAACTTTTGATAATTTGGTAGTTGAACGTTGGCCCATTTGGCATAGGCTTTAGCGTCGTTATAACTTACCTGCGTAACTGGAAACTGTGGTTGCGCTAGAGTAATACCATCTGGTTTCTGCCAAGTAGCGCCTGGCTGTGTTTTAAAATCATACACGGTTTGTTGTACGATACTCCAACCGAACTTTTCGGCATCGGTCACATAGCCGGTGGCGTCAACAAATGCTGAAAATTGGGCAACGGTGACGGTTTCAAGCTTTTGTTCCTTTGAACAGGAAGCCAGAATTAGCAAAAGTGATATGTAACAAAACCACCTCATTAAAACGTGTGGTGTAATCCCAATTCCAAACCTCTTAATTCCGCTAGTCCTTTTAGACGGCCAATTCCCGTGTAGCCTGGATTGGTTTGTTTATGCAAATCGTCCAGCATCTGATGGCCGTGATCAGGTCGCATAGGTACGGCTTGGTCCTTTTCTTGTTGCATAGCAATGAGCGCTTTCATGACTTCAACCATGGGCACATCACCGTCTAGATGATCTGCCTCTTGGAAGTTACCGTGCGTATCGCGTTGGGTAGCCCGTAAATGAATAAAATGGATACGGTCTTTAAATTGGCGCACCATTTCGGGTAAATGATTATCAGCACGAACGCCAAAGGAACCCGTACAAAAGGTCAGGCCATTGTTGGGGCTCTCCGTTTCACTAAAAATACGTTCAATGTCCGATGCTGTGCTTACCACTCTCGGTAAGCCAAAAATATCAAATGGGGGGTCGTCTGGATGGATACACATGTTTACACCGACTTCCTCACAAACAGGAATAATTTCATCCAGAAACAGCTTAAGGTGCAAAGCAAGTTTTTTATGGTCAATCGTCTTGTATTTGTCCAGTTGCGTTTGAAATTGCTCTAAAGTATAGCCTTCCTCTGCTCCCGGCAAGCCTGCGATAATAGTTTTGGTAAGTTCGTCTTTTTCTGATGATGTCATTCCATTAAATCTGTTCTTTCCAGTTTTCAGTTGTGCCTGTGTATAGTCCTTTTCAGCATAAGGGCGCTGAAGGATATAAACATCAAAGGCCACTAAAGCTGCCATTTCGAAACGCAAGGCTTTAGCGCCGTTGGTTAATTCATAAGCCAAATCGGTACGTGTCCAGTCGAGGATAGGCATGAAGTTGTAGCACACTGTATGGATTCCGGCTTTTGCTAGATTCCGAATACAGTTTTTGTAGACTTCAATGTATGTAGCATAATTCCCGCTCCGGGTTTTAATATCCTCATGCACAGGGATACTTTCCACAACGCTCCATGTCAGTCCTGCATTTTCAATTTCGGACTTACGATTGTCAATATCTTTAAGTGTCCATAATTCGCCGTTAGGTATATGATGTAGTGCCGAAACTACGCCGGTAGCTCCGGCCTGTCTAATGTCGGAAAGTACTACAGGGTCTTTAGGGCCATACCAACGCATAGTTTGTTCTAGTCTTTTCATTCTATTTTCGCGAAAGCGGAAATCTTTTCCCGCATTCTGTTTTTTACGTCTTTCGTCTTATTTCTATTCTCTTGTTTTTAAACAAAATCATACACCAGAGAATGCACTAAACCCACCATCTACTGGTAGTATTGTTCCCGTTACAAATTGTGAGGCGTCGCTACATAAAAAGTGCATGGCGCCTAAAAGATCGCTTGGTTCACCAAATCGGTTCATAGGTGTATTGTCAATGATGAGATGGGCTCTTTCTGTATAAGTACCATCAGTATTAGTCAGTAGTTCTTTGTTTTGTGCCGTTAGGAAAAATCCTGGTGCAATGGCATTGACGCGAATGCCCGAACCATATTTTTGTGCGAATTCTACGGCCAACCACTGTGTTAGGTTATTAATCGCTGCTTTGGAAGAACTATAGCCCATGACGCGTGTAAGCGGTTTTTCGGCGCTCATGCTAGAAATATTGATAATAGTACCTTTTTTGGCCTCTATAAATTGTGGTAAAAAGGCTTTAATTGCCAAATACGTTCCAATATAATTCAAATTAATAATGGTACGCAAGGCATCGGTATCGCTATCGAGTAAACTTTGGTCTGCTGCGATAGTGGCCCCTTTCATATTGCCACCAGCAGCATTAATCAGCACATCGATATTACCATATTTGGCTTTGATTTGTTGCGCTATATTGTTGCATGCCGCTTCGTTGGTGACATCACAGGGATAAGCTTCTACAGAAAGCCCTTTTTCGGCCAATTGTGACTTAGCTGTTTCTGCTTCTTCTTGAGTGCGTCCTAAGACAATCACATTGGCGCTGTTTTTAGATAGATAACCGGCCCATTCACTTCCTAAAACGCCTGTGCCGCCTGTGATGACAATTGTTTTTCCTTTTAAACTAAATAATTGATCCATATAATTATAATGAAATTCCTCGTTTCCAAGGGATGAAGTCGTTTTGTTCTAATTGTTGTGCTTTGCTTTGTTTGTTGCCACTGGCAATAGCGATTATGATGTCGAGCAGTTCGTGAGCGCAGGCTGCTATCGTTTTTTCGCCGGTAATGATATCCCCCGCACTATAATCAATGATATCTGGCATGCGTTCTGCCAGCTCATTATTACTGCTAATTTTAATTACAGGGGTTATGGGGTTACCTGTAGGTGTTCCTAATCCTGTGGTAAATAGAATGATATTTGCGCCACTACCAGCAAGTCCAGTAGTGCTTTCCACATCGTTGCCTGGTGTACATAGCAAGTTGAGACCTGGCGCTTTGATTTGTTCGGTGTAATCCAGAACGCCTGATATGGGCATGCTACCCCCTTTTTTGGCAGCACCTGCGCTTTTCATAGCATCGGTGATGAGTCCATCTTTAATATTTCCTGGCGACGGATTCATATCAAAACCACTGCCTACGGCTTCAGCACGAGCTGCGTATGTCGTCATTAGATCATCAAATTTTTTAACGTCATTGGGGTTTTTCATCCGTGATTTGAGTTGAGGTTCGACACCACATAGCTCTGGAAACTCAGCTAAAAGGCTAGAACCGCCTAGACTTACAATAATATCACTTAAATGTCCTACGACAGGATTTGCCGAAATCCCTGAAAACCCATCACTACCGCCACATTCTAGACCAATCACTAATTTTGACAATGGGGCAGCTTGTCGTTCAATTGTATTAATTTCTGTCAAACTTTTAAACGTAGCTGTAATGGCTTCAGTCAATAAAGTTTCCTCACTTCCCAAGTGTTGCTGCTCAAAAATATGTAAAGGCTTTTCTGTGGCAGGATGTAATTTTTCAAGTGCTTCATTCAATAGGCTGGTTTGTGCATTTTGGCAGCCCAAACTTAGTATCGTTGCGCCCGCTACGTTAGGATTTGCGATATAACCAGCAATGAGCTGGCACAAGAGCTGAGCATCCTCGCGTGTACCGCCACAGCCTGAATGGTGCGTTAAGAATTTGATACCGTCGATATTTTTGAAATAACGATTTTGAACTGTAGTCTGTTCGGTATTTTCTTTGTTCATTAATGAACGGACTAGAGCTTTGTAACTGTTGGGCCGTTTGAAGCCTAACTCTTCGAGAAAGGCGTCCTCCATGATTTTAATATTGCGGTTTTCGCAGAACACTAAGGGTAGCACTAACCAGATATTTTGAGTCCCAACAAGACCATCTTTCCGGTAGTACCCATTGAATGATACATTCTTAAAAGCACGAGTTTCAATGGTTTTATTTTCAATGGAGGCGACGTCGTTCAAATAGTCTTCGGTATCATGTGTTACGTTTTTTATAGACAAAAGTTGTCCAGTCTCAATAGGGGTGATGGCCTTACCAACTTTTATTCCATACATAATAATGGCGCTATTTTTTGGAATATCCGTAAGAGTAAACCTATGCTTGGGTTTAATGTTTTCCTTGATTTTTAAAACCCTTCCGTCAATAGTTTCAATAGCACCAGTAGCAAGAGCTTTCAAGGCTACAGCACAATTATCGGCGTTATGCAACTTTAGGGTTTTCAAAGCGAAAATTAGTTTTTAAATATATGCGCAATCGTTTGCACAAAGTAAACAAAAATTGTAGATTTGACCTCGTTATCAATGTATTTTTTTTGAAAAATCACTAAAATTTGGATGATTAATTGCTTTTTTCTTAAAAAAGCGCGTTCTAAAAAATAAACTTGTAATTAAATATAGTAAACTTAAAAGACAGCAATTCCATATTAACAATGAAAAACGTAGTGACTTTTGGTGAAATTATGTTACGGTTGGCACCGCCTGGATTCTTAAGGTTCTCACAAACAAACACATTTGACGTCATCTACGGAGGTGGCGAATCTAATGTTGCTGTTTCATTGGCAAACTATGGTATCCCCGTCAGTTTTGTATCACGCTTACCCAATAATGATTTAGGAAAATGTGCGATGATGGAATTACGAAAACGAGGCGTAACTATTGACCAAATCATTTGGGGTGGTGAGCGATTGGGGATTTATTTTTTGGAGACGGGTGCTGTGGCAAGGGGAAGTAAGGTTGTCTATGACCGTGCGCATTCTGGTATGGCAACCATACAAAAAGGAATGGTGGATTGGGACGAGGTGTTTAAAGATTGTCAATGGTTTCATTGGACCGGAATTACGCCTGCTATATCACAAGGTGCTGCGGATGCTTGTCTTGAAGCTTGCAAAATAGCCAGTGAAAAGGGGATCACTATTTCTACAGATTTGAATTATCGGGCTAAACTATGGACCTATTGTGATGATGCGCATCGTGAAAACATCATGACAGAGCTCACCGCTTATTGCGATATTATTTTAGGCAATGAAGAAGATGCCGAGAAACATTTTGGTATTCATCCCGAAGGTTTAGACGTGCACAAGCACGGGCACGATGTTAAGGCTGAGGCATTTTTATCTGTTTGCCAACAGATGATGTCAAAATTCCCTAGAGCAAAAAAAGTCATTACAACATTAAGAGGTTCCATTTCTGCTTCCCATAATACTTGGGCAGGCGTACTTTATGATGGCCATAAGCTATATGATACACGTCAATATCAGATTACAGATATTGTTGATCGCGTTGGCGGTGGCGATTCATTTATGGGAGGCTTGATTTATGGCCTTATCACGTATTCTGGCGATGACCAAAAAGCCTTGGATTTTGCCGTAGCGGCATCCTGCTTAAAGCATACGATTAAGGGAGATGCCAATCAAGTCACCGTAGAAGAAGTGGAAAAATTAATGGGTGGTGACGCTTCGGGTCGTGTAGCGAGATAAATCAGAATTATGAGTCGTTTTTCAAAAGAAGAAATTGTAGTTGCTATGGAAGAAACGGGTATGATTCCAGTTTTTAACCATACCGATATTTCCATTGCAAAAAAGGTGCTTGATGCCAGTTATGAAGCGGGTATCCGTGTATTTGAATTTACCAATAGAGGTGCTAATGCCTTAGCGGTATTTGCCGAACTCAATAAATATGCTGAGCAATACAAGGACTTGGTTTTAGGAATAGGGACTATTTTTGATACTGCTAGTGCAAAAGCTTTTTATGAAGCCGGTGCACAGTTTATCGTCTCCCCTGCATTAATTCCTAAAATTGTGGAGTACACCAAAACCAACAATAGCATGTATATTCCCGGCTGTGGTTCGGTAACAGAAGTATATACGGCGACGCAATTGGGATGTAAGGTCATTAAAGTGTTTCCTGGAAATGTATTAGGGCCGGCATTTGTCAAGGCTACTAAAGCGGTGTTGCCTCAAATTAAGCTAATGCCAACGGGTGGTGTAGCGCCTACACAAGAGAATCTTTCGGCATGGTTTAACGCCGGTGTCTGTTGTGTCGGGATGGGTTCACAATTGTTTAAGGCATCGGATTTTGAAGGTGATACCTTTACAGGTCTAACAAATAAGATTCAAGATACCTTGATGCTCATAAAGACGATTAGAAATTAAAATGATAAATAGATTAGCAGCTATATTAGTTTTATCAGTCGGATTGATTTTTTTTGGTTGTGCCGAAAAGCAAAACACGAAAGTTTTGCGACTTGCTCATGGATTGGATATCAATCATCCTGTTCATAAGGCCATGGTTGAATTGGGTAAGAGGCTTGAAGAAAAATCCAACGGCCAACTTATTGTAAAACTCTATCCAAGTGGTCAATTGGGTGCAGAACGTGAGTGTTTGGAGTTGCTTCAAATAGGTAGTTTGGATATTACAAAGGTGTCTGCAGCGGTTTTGGAAAATTTTGTTTCTGATTATAAAGTATTGAGTATTCCATATCTTTTTAGGGATAGGCAGCATTCTTATGATTTTTATGATAGTACTATTGGTAAGGATTTGTTGCATAAAGGGGGTGACTATAGACTCATGGGGCTTTGCTATTACGATGCTGGAAGTCGAAGCTTTTATACCAAGACCAAAGCTATTGGCAGTCCAGACGATTTAGAGGGTTTAAAAATTAGGGTCCAAAAGAGTCATATGGCGGTAGCGATGGTCAATCAACTCGGTGGTGCCCCAACACCGATTTCTTGGGGTGAATTGTACACGGCATTGCAACAGGGCGTTGTTGATGGGGCGGAAAATAATTTACCAAGTTTTTTTACTTCTAAGCATTATGAAGTTTGTAAATATTACAGTTTTGATGAGCATACTGCAGTTCCTGATATTCTGCTTATCGGCACTGAACGTTGGAGTAGACTTAATGAACGAGAACGCCAGTGGCTTCAAGAGGCAGCAGACGAATCGGCTATCATTCAACGGGAATTATGGAGAAAAGCAGAGGAGGAAGCACTTAAAACCATAAAAAAGGCAGGTGTTAAAGTGAACTATCCCGATAAGCATCCCTTTTCCGAAAAAACAAGAGCCATCATGAATATGTTCAAAGGGGATTCGATAGCTCAAAAATTAATCAGAAATATCAAAAGTATGAACTAATGAGAAAATCTATAGACGCTTTTCTAGAACGGTTGTTGATTTTAGTCATCCTAGTGATGTTAATGGCAGTGGCTTGGCAGGTGATTTCGCGCTATGTATTGGGCGCACCTAGTACCTTTACCGATGAGATAGCTAGTTATGCCTTAATATGGTTGGGTTTGTTTGGTGCCGCCTATGCTACGGGAAAAGAGTTACATCTTGCTATCGACCTTATTCCTAAGAGCACCCTTGCAAAATCACCACGATTCTTTCTCGGATTTGTGACCGTTTCTGTCATTGTATTTGCTGTTTTGGTTATGGTCGTTGGTGGTATAAGACTTTGTTGGTTGACATGGGTACTTGATCAAAAATCAGCAGTCTTAAAAATACCTTTGGCTTTTGTCTATCTCGTTCTTCCCGTCAGTGGTATTTTAATGGTGTATTATAGCTTTGATTCCTATCGACAAAAGACTAAAATGATGTAATACTATGGATTATACTCAGGTGCTCATACTTGTAATAAGTTTTATTGTTTTTCTATCCTTGCGCGTACCTATTGCTTATAGTATTGGCTTAGCAGCATTATTTACACTGGTTGTATCTCTACCATTACTGCCTGCTTTGACCACTTTGGCACAGCGTATGGCCACGTCTTTAGATAGTTTTGCCTTGTTGGCCATCCCATTTTTTATATTAGCTGGTCAAATTATGAATCGTGGTGGTATTGCCACGCGGTTAATCGATTTTGCTAAGGCTATTGTTGGGCCGCTACCTGGCGGACTGGCATTTGTAAATATTATGGCTTGTATGTTGTTCGGTGCCATTTCGGGTTCTGCGGTGGCAGCCGCTTCCGCCATTGGGGGCTTTATGAACCCTATGATGGAAAAGGAAGGCTACGATAAATCCTTTAGCGCTGCAGTAAATATTACTAGTGCAACCACTGGTCTCATTATACCACCGAGTAATATTCTTATTATTTATTCACTGGCTAGTGGAGGTGTTTCCATAGCCGCATTGTTTTTGGCTGGTTATGTCCCAGGAATCCTCATAGGTTTGGCGCTGATGATGGTCGCAGCTATTTATGCCTACATTAAAAAATATCCTACCGAAAAAAGTGTGGGTATCAAAATATTCTTTAAGCGCTTTATAGCTGCCCTTCCGAGTTTACTTTTATTGGTCATTGTTATCGGTGGTATTGTTGCAGGAATATTTACGGCAACAGAGGCTTCGGCCATTGCGGTGATTTATACTTTCGCACTAGCTTTTGCTTACAAGGAAATAACGCTTAACGATGTGCCTTCTATTTTGTTGGAAACCGTCAAAACCAATGCCATCGTCATGTTGCTTATCGCTACTTCTGTGGCGATGTCCTGGGTGATGTCCTACGAAAGTATTCCGCAAGAAATTAGTACGGGATTATTGGCCATTAGTGATAATCCTGTAGTCATTCTGATTATCATTAACCTTATTTTACTGTTTGTTGGCGTTTTTATGGATATGACACCAGCAGTACTGATTTTTACACCTATATTTTTGCCTATTGTCACTGATATCGGCATTGATCCCATTCATTTTGGAGTCATTATGATTATGAATTTGTGTATTGGGCTCTGTACACCACCGGTGGGTTCGGTATTGTTCGTGGGATGTGGCGTAGCCAACCTAAGCATTCAGAAGGTGGTTAGACCATTGTTGCCCTTGTTTTTGATTATGATTGCCGTTTTAATCATTATTACTTATGTCCCGGAATTGAGCTTATGGTTGCCTCGTATATTTGGGTTTTAGTATGTCATAGATAAGCCAATTAATTTATCAAGTATGGACCTAAAGTTTGCTATGTTGATAAGAATATTTCTTTAGTCAAGACCTTATAAACGTTAAGGTATTATTTGTCAAATAGACAAAACGATGCTTTACAGTAATTGTCAAAGAGGATTCCTATTGAGTACAAACAAAACACTGTTGAGGTGAAATGCGAGCGAGTTTCAAAAAAGAAACTCACTTGTTTTTTGGAATAAGACCACGCATTTCTGAAGGTGTTTTTCAAAATAAGCTCTTCTACAATATATAGACTGAGAAAAGCTTGAACTTGATCCAGAGATGATTTAGATGCTTTTCTTCGGAATTTTTAATTTATATAATATACCTGATTATTGGGTTTTTACGCCCAAATAAGATTTTTGTCCCCCTTTTGTCTTAAATCTGTCCCCCTTTTGTCCTTGCAATTATGGGTCTTGTGGAAGCATGTAAAAATACATTTGCCCGTCACAACCCAAGTCTACGGGTGCCATAAAGAAGAGCCACATGAAAAATCACCCTACTTATCTAGCACCGCTTTTGCGTTAAGTTTAATACAGAACATGTGTTTTTAATTTCTATCTTTAATCATAAAAATATCGATGATGTATAAGCAAGTATTTATTAGCCTAATGCTTGGAATGGCGCTACTTGGCCATTCTCAAGAAAGAGATCTTCCATCTATGGTAGATGCCTTGACATCTAAAATAGAAAGTGCCAAAGGAAAGGACAAACTCATACTGCTCGATAGCTTGACAGGGATAACCAAATACCGTAGGGCGTTCAAATTTGACTCCATTGCTAATGAAACGATTCAACTGGCTTTACAGCTAAAGGATTACAATATTGCGACCAGAAGGACGGGAGACCTTATCGTCTTTATATCAAACAAAAACCAAAATGCTGAAAAAGGTTTGGATATGTTTAAGGCTACATTACAAAAGAATTGGAAGGTAACAGATAGTTCAGCATTAGCTACGCTTTATGCAGCTGGGGGGTTTAGCTATTTTAGTTCTGGATTTGAGCAAGAAGCAGTGGACTGTTATGAGCGATCGGAACAGTTATACCTAGCTGATAAAGATACGATTCAGTCATTCGAGATCAAAGCATATAAGGCATTTGCGCTCTCAGAGATGGGGAAGTTTGCTACGGCCTCTCAAGAATACCAAAGAGCACTCGAGGCATTTTTACGCAAAAAGGATTCTGCAAGGATCTTAAGGGTAAGAATGGGCTTGTCTATATTATATGGTCAGAATAAGTTCTATGAAGAAGCTGAGAAGGAATTTGATGCGATTCATAAATTGTCTCTATTGATGGATGATCCGGGGATTACTATTTATAATCTGGGAAATCGAGCTACAAATCTTTATAGAAGTGAAGATTATATAGGTTGTATTCGTCTGAGCAAAGAAAAACTAAGACTTATTGAAAAGCATCCAGAATTTGAGCATACCCGTACCCCTGCAGTTAAAGCCTTAGTCAATAGTTATTTGGATCTAGATAGTCTTAAAGTGGCGAAAGTTTATTTTAAACAACTAGAAGCTTTGCTTCAGAAATCGGATAATAACTTCGTCATGAATAATGACTATTTGGAATGCGAGACTAGAATACTACTTGCCGAGGGCAAATTAGAGCAGGCTGAGGTAAGTGGGCTAAAACTACTTTCTGTAGTTGAGACGTCCAAGAATCATCAATTTTCTAACCATGCCCGTAAGTTGTTAGCGGAGATTTATAGTGCTTTAAACCAGCCTGCAAAAGCATATTATCATCTTCAAAACTATAGTCGAATCAAAGATTCTATCCAGGAAATTGATCAAGCTAGAGCCCTAGCATACTATCAAACCTTGTACGAGACCTCAAAAAGGGACGCACTCATCCAGAAGCAGAACGATGAATTGGTACTATTGGATTCTGAAAAGAAGGCGCAATTCCTTTGGATGGGCATTTTGTCGTTGATACTGTTGGCCGTTGGACTACTCTTCTATTTTAATAGTGAAAAAAACAAACAGAAAACGGAAATAGCTAAAAATAAGAAGGCTCTGGCCGACATGACCAATGAGATGCTAAATAAGGAAATTGAATATAAAAAGAAGGATCTTACGCGGTTTGCATTTAATATTTCGGAGAACATCGCATGGTCGAGAATTTTGGAAGAAAAAATGGAACGTATAATTGGAACGAAAGGTGAAGATCGGGAAAAGGAAATTGAAGCCTTAGAATCAGAGATTAAAAAGAAGATTCGTATTGATGAAAGCACCGAACCATTTCACGAACACATTGAACAAGTAAGTAGTGGTTTTTATGTGGAATTGAATGAAAAATACCCAGATTTAACAAAAAATGAAGTTCGCTTATGTACCCTTGTAAAGATGAGTTTAGACAATAAAGCCATTGCAACATTGCAAAATATTGATATTTCATCTGTTAAAAAAGGGATATATAGACTGCGAAAAAAGCTTAGACTTGATCCTGAAGATGATTTAGACGCTTTTCTTCGAAATTTTTAATCTCTATAACCCATTTGATTATTAGGGGTTTACATCTTAATTCAATTTTTGTCCCCCTATTGTCTTAAGTCTGTCCCCCTATTGTCCTTGCAATTATAGGGCTCGTAGAAGTATGTAAAAATACATTTGCTCTCACAACAACCTACGGGTGTAATAAAAAGAGTCAAATGAAAAATTACCCTCCTTACCTAGCATTACTTTTGCTATTATGCTACATCGCAATTCCATTTAAGGGATTTACTGCTAATACATACAATTTAATCAATCCCAGTGACTACACTGGGGCATTGAAACCTCAGGATTCCAATCAGCATGGGTTTTCATATATGTCGCAGGTATTTGCAAATTTAAATGCTTCAATATATAATGAAAATGCGACCTCCTTACCGGTTAACAACATTACGATTCCTTTTATTACGAAGTGGGAAACCACCACTAATAATGAAAGTATTACCGTCCCGACCTTTTCGGGGGAAACTTATAACTATACAGTAGACTGGGGGGATGGTACCATTGATACTGGGTTCACAGGAAATGCCATACATACCTATGCTGTTGCTGGTACTTATACAGTAAGCATTAGTGGGACCTTTCCACGTATTTATTTCACTATCAATAACAATAGTCGCAAAATAATTGACATCACCCAATGGGGCGACAATCCATGGACCTCTATGGAACGGGCTTTTTTAGGCTGTGTTAATCTTAATATATCGGCTACTGATGCACCAGACCTCTCGGGGGTTACAGACCTGTCTTATATGTTCTATTTTACTGACGCTATGAATGGTGCTATTGGTCATTGGGATGTAAGCACGGTGACTACTATGAGCCATATGTTTTATTATGCTACAGCTTTTAATCAAGATATTGGGAGTTGGGATGTAAGCGCTGTCACTGATATGAGCTATATGTTTTTCAGAGCATCTGTCTTTAATAGCGACATCGGAGCTTGGGATGTAAGTGCTGTGACTAATATGAGGAATATGTTTAGTGGTGCTTCAGTATTTAATCAAGATATCGGAAGTTGGGATGTAAGTGCTGTGACTAACCTAAAGCTAATGTTTGCTAATACATTAGATTTTAATCAGGATATTGGGAGTTGGAATGTAAGTGCTGTGACTGATATGAGTGCTATGTTCACTTATGCCTATGCCTTCAATCAAGATATTGGAAGTTGGGATGTAAGTTCGGTCGAAGACATGGGTGGTATGTTCAGTTATACTTTAGCCTTCGACCAGAATATCGGAAGTTGGGATACTACTTCAGTCCTAGATATGGACTATATGTTTAAGGAAGCAGCTCTATCTACCGCGAATTATGATGCTTTACTCCTAGGCTGGAGTACCTTAGACCCCGGAGAAGTGTATATTGTTCAACATAGAGACTTCGATGCTGGAAATAGCCAGTATTGTTCAGGGGAGGCTGCCCGTCAAAACTTGATAGACAATTACGATTGGACCATTATAGATGGTGGTATCGACAGTAGTTGCAGCACCCTAAGTACTTCAGAGACCGAACTAACAACCTGGTCGATCCATCCAAATCCAACAAAAGACAGGATTACCATCAAAGGGGTGGGCGATAGCTTAGAGCGTATAGAAGTCTTCGACATTACTGGACAGCTCATCATGACTACTACAACAGATTTGGAAACAATAGATATAAGCCACTATGTAAATGGCGTCTACCTTGTAAGATTGCGCACAAGACAGGCAAGTCAGACATTTAAGTTGATCAAGAATTAGAACCAATTGTGTCATGAAAGTATCTAAAACAACATTGCAAATAGCGAGCATAATCATAATGCTTCTCATTGGCGTTCGGTTACAAGGACAGAATACCACGGATTTTATTACGGAGTGGGAAACCACTTCCAATAATGAAAGTATTACCATCCCGACCTTTTCGGGCGATACCTATAATTATACGGTAGACTGGGGGGATGGTACGGTTGAAACCGGACTCACCGGAGACGCCATGCATACCTATAGTGCTGCTGGCACCTATACGGTAAGCATCAGCGGGACCTTTCCACGGATCTATTTTTATAATTCTAGTGATAGAGACAAAATAATCGACATCACACAGTGGGGCGACAATCCATGGACCTCTATGGAAAGTGCTTTTCGGGGCTGCGCTAATCTCAATATATCAGCTAGCGATGCACCAGACCTTTCAGGGGTGACCCACCTATCTCATATGTTTCAATATGCTACCACTATGAATAGCGCTATTGGGCATTGGGATGTGAGTACTGTGACCAATATGGATTATATGTTCACAGCTGCTTTTGCTTTTAACCAGGACATAGGAGGATGGGACGTGAGTTCTGTAACAGATATGAATCATATGTTCGATTCCGCATCAGTTTTTAATCAGGATATTGGGAGTTGGAATGTGAGTTCAGTCCAAGATATGGACAGTATGTTTGATGATGTTACCCTGTCTGTTGCTAATTACGATGCCTTGCTCCTGGGGTGGAGCACATTAAACTTAACGCCCAATGTTAATTTCACTGGAGGTGCTAGCCAATATTGTTCAGGCGAGGAAGCCCGTCAAAACTTGATAGATAATTACGGCTGGACCATATTAGATGACGGTTATGACCCCTACTGTAAAGCATTTGTCATCAAATGGCGAACAAGATCAAACAATAAGACGATCACCATCCCGACCTTCGCCGGGGAAACTTATGACTATACCGTAGACTGGGGGGATGGTACCACTGATACCGGGCTCACCGGAAATGCCACACACACCTATACTGATGTCGCTACCTATACGGTGCGTATTATTGGGACCTTCCCGCGTATCTATTTCACTGGCGCTAACAGTGGGGACAGATTATTCGACATCGCTCAATGGGGCGATAATCCCTGGACGTCTATGGATCGTGCTTTTGAAGGTTGTACCAACCTCAACATATCGGCTACCGATGCACCCGATCTATCCGGCGTCACCAACCTATCTTCTATGTTCTTTGAAGCTTACTCCATGAATGCTGATATTGGCCATTGGGATGTAAGCACTGTGACTGATATGTCTGGTATGTTTTATGAAGCATCTGTCTTTAATCAAGATATCGGGAATTGGGATGTAAGTGCTGTGACTAATATGCGCTATATGTTTGATGGTGCTTCAGACTTTAATCAGGACCTCGGGAGTTGGAATGTAAGTGCTGTGACTGATATGGGCTATATGTTCTATTTTACGTCTTTTAATCAAGACATTGGGGCCTGGAACGTGAGCGCTGTGACCAATATGTATGCTATGTTCACAGGAACTCCATTTAATCAAGATATAGGAGCTTGGGATGTGAGTTCTGTGACCAACATGGGTCATATGTTTTCTGATACGACGGCCTTTAATCAAGATATTGGAGCTTGGAACGTGAGTTCCGTGACCAGTATGACGGGTTTGTTCTACAATACAATCTTCAATCAGGATATCGGAAATTGGGATGTGAGCGCTGTGGCTAGTATGAGTTTTATGTTCAGGTCTACTCCAGCCTTCGATCAGGACCTCGGGAGTTGGGATATGAGTTCGGTTCAATGGATGAATGATATGTTTAGAGGTGTCACCTTGTCTGTCGATAATTATGACGCTTTGCTTCTGGGTTGGAGTACCTTAGATCCTGGTGAGGCACAGGTCCCTACGAACCTTAACTTCCATGCTGGAAATAGCCTGCATTGTAAAGGGCAGGCTGCTCGTCAAAACTTGATAAGCAATCACGGCTGGAACATCAACGATGGCGGTTATGATTCATTCTGTACAGCATTTATCACCAAATGGCAAACGAGCTCGGACAATGAGAGTATCACCGTCCCAACCTTTTCGGGAATCAGCTATAACTATACGGTAGACTGGGGGGACGGTACGACTGATACCGGGCTCACTGGAGATGCCACACATAGCTACACTACTGCTGATACCTACACCGTGCGTATTATTGGGGACTTCCCACGTATCTATTTTCTAAACGCTGGCGATAGTGACAAAATCATCGACATCACCCAGTGGGGAGACAATATCTGGACCTCTATGGAACGTGCTTTTCAGGGTTGTTCCAATCTTAATATATCAGCTACCGATGCACCAGACCTCTCAGGGGTCACGGATCTGTCTTATATGTTTGAAGGAGCTTCTTCTATGAATGGCGTTATAGGCCATTGGGATGTGGGTAGTGTGACCAATATGGAGTCTATGTTTTCAGGAGCCTCGTCCTTTGATCAAGACCTCGGGATCTGGAATGTGAGCAATGTAACCGATATGAGAGGAATGTTCTTTGAGGCCACATCCTTCAATCAAAACATCGGGAATTGGAACATAAGTAATGTCATGGCTATGAGCGGAATGTTTGCCGAAGCTGCTACGTTCAACCAGGATCTTGGGATTTGGGATGTGAGTTCTGTGACTGTTATGGACTATATGTTTCAAAATGCCTTATCCTTTGATCAGAATCTTGGTCAGTGGGATATAAGCGCAGTAACCGAGATGCAATCTATGTTTGATGGGGTAACCCTCTCCATAGCTAACTATGATGCCTTGCTCCTGGGGTGGAGTACCCTAGACCTTGGTGAGGCACAGATTCCAACAGGCTTAAGTTTCTCATCCGGTAACAGCGAGTATTGTTCAAGCTATGAGGCATACGACATTTTGGTACAACCACCGTATAATTGGGGAATTACTGACGGTGGATGGTCAACGGCATGTGCCTTTGTAACCTTAAGCCCTAAAGCATATTTACAAGGCGCCAGTTTAACTCCTATATCTGGTGAAGAGGACCTTATGCATGATGAGCTAAGAGTTTCGGACTGGGAGTCTATGCCGCTAATATCGCCTTACGGTGATGGATTAGAAGTAGGAGGGGCATCGACCTTTAGCGCAGTTGCAGGAGCAGATGCCATTGTAGACTGGGTTTGGGTAGAACTTCGAGATAATAGCAATTTAGTTGTCGGCTCCCGATCCGCACTATTACAACGCGATGGCGATGTGGTTGCCGTAGATGGCAGTTCCCCTTTGGTGTTTAATGTACAACCTGACCATTATTATGTCACCGTGAATCACCGTAATCACCTGGGTATTATAACAGCTTCAACACACAGCATAGGTGCAGCAACGACAATACTAGATCTATCCACAGATCCTAATTTGATAGCAGGTGCTCTTAATGGAGTGGCGCTATTGCCCAATGGGCGCTATGGGATGTATGCGGGGGACTGTGATAATAATGCACAGGTATCATTTTCGGATACCGATTATGTTTATGGATCCTTGGGAACTGAGGGGTATAACGATGCGGACGCAAATATTAACTCTCAGGTTCAGTTATCGGATGTCTTTGACGTAATCTATCCAAATCTCGGTCAAGGCCGACAATATAGAGGTGCACCTGACCCAGATCACAACCCCTTACCTCCAAGTATCACCCTATCCTTTGCCAATGCACGTATGACCAGTGATGATACGGACTATTATTACGAGGCCGATATCATGATAGAAAGCGATGAAGACTTCTATGTGGGCTCAGGTCTGCTGTATTTAGATTACAATACCGCCGCCTTTGGCGAGCATGTGCAGGCCAATGGTCATATAGAGTACAGCCAACCAGAAGGTTCCATATTAGGGTATTCGTTTGGTGCATCCACACCAGCGTACAAGTACTTTATAAAGAACGACAACACGGGTTCGAGAGTAGCGCTGTCCTTTCAACAGAACATCGCTTTGGAAGGCCTAGAGACGGTGTCCGAGCTACAGATCACCGCCACGCCAAAGCTGTTAATGCATATTAAGCTGCGCTACGCGGATGTCAATGCCGATGCCAATGTCTGTTTCTTTAGCGACGGCCTATTCCAAGATCAGTTCTATACAGCCTGTGGCGGAGGGACCATAGCAGATTGTATTTATGCTCCAGGCGTAAAAATAATTGACGATAGCTATGATTGCTCCGGGGCAGTGGTAAGCAGACTCGGCACAACAGTTTACAACGAGGCGTCGGTTGGGCTCTATCCCAACCCGACACGGGACCATTTTTACATCGAAGGTATTGAAGGGTCTTATACCGTCAATGTCTATGATCTAAAGGGAAGACGTATTCTAAGCTTAGAGGATGTTACAGATAATGCCGTAGATATGAGGCCCTATGATAATGGATTATACTTTATTGAATTAGTTACGGCATCAGGTGCAATCTTCAAACGACTCATCAAAAACTAATAGCAATACCCAAATATGATGCTAAGAATTTTACAAGCAAACCTACTTAAAAACAAAAAAATGAAACGATTTACATTTACAATGCTCCTATGTTTTTTTGGCATACATACACTTTATGCCCAGGACCTTACTTTGGCATTGGCCAATGTTCAGAACACCAACGACGGGGTTGATGATTATTACGAGGCAGAAGGCATGACGTCGGTCTCATTGCTATAAAAGTCAATTATATCTTAAAAGAGAAAATTCAAAACCCCTTGTTACGATGAAAAGAATATTAGTGTTTTCCATGTTGCTTCTACTGGGATTTGCCATATCCACAGCTCAGTCGACCCTCAATGCCGATGGCGATTGGCATACCGTATACTACACCGGAAGTGCAAAGAACTTCGTGATGCCGAGCAGTACGGACTATACACACGTTGAGTTCCATTTGTTGGGCGCTGACGGTGGAGATGCCAAGTTTACTTTTTTGGGGACTTGTCAGGCAAATGGAGGTCAGGGAGCCGAAATTATCGCAACATTCACGATCGGTAATGCTTCGAATGAAATACCATTAGATGCCCCTATAAGATTTATTGTTGGTGGTAAAGGAGCTAATTTCACAGGTAGCGCTTTTGGCGGTGGTGCTGGTGGGGGTGGAACGGCGGTCTTGGATATGACCCCAGAGAACTATCGAATACTGGCCGTAGCGGGAGCTGGTGGTGGCGCCTATATAAAATCGAATTTTGGCTGTCATCGTCATGATGGGAAGGATGCCTCTTTGACGGAAGATGGGATAGACTCCGCTGGGCATGGTGGGGTCAATGGTATGGGTGGGGGAACCCTAAATGTTAATGATCTAGGTTCTTTTGGTGGTCAAGCAGCTTATCCCGCAGGCGGCGGAGGCGGTGCATTTTCCCCATCTACAGTTCCTGATGGACAATATGAAGAGAGAGCTGGCGAGCAGGGTACATGGCAGGGTGGTGCCGGTGGTGGAAATATTACAATAGATAGTAATAGCTTTCCAAACGGCGGATGGGGCTTTGGTGGTGGCGGTTCCGGTGCTGAAGCTGAAGCGGAATTCGGCAGCGGTGGCGGCGGCGGCGGCGGATATTCTGGCGGCGGTGGCGGTTCTAGCGACTTCAGATCAGGCGGCGGTGGCGGAAGCTATGTAGCGCCCGGTCTATATGCCAATATCATTCAAATACAAGACACCTCGGACAGGCATGACGGTGCCATACAATATCGCTTTGTGAACAGGAATGACTGCGACCCTATCATTACATCCCTCGATATCGTGGACACTGAGGACTGTACACAACCGGCCAGTGCCAGAGTGAATACAGGACAGACGGCCGGCTGCGGGACCTACCAGGTAAAATATATCCTACTCAGGAGCGATGACGACGGGTTCATGCGAATAAATGGCACAGGATTCTTTGATGACCTCTCTATTGGAGACTATCTGGTACTCGTCAAAAAGGGCGACACCACCACAGACCACCAATTCTTTTCCATCAGCAACGGGACGGATGATGAACTTCCAAGCCCGGTATGCCAGGAGATCACCGTATATCTCGATGAAAACGGCCAGTACACAATACAGCCTGTAGAGATCGATGGAGGAAGTACCGATAACTGTGGCATATACGACTATGACTTTATGGAGTTTACAGGGCCTTTACAAATCGTAACGTTCGAAGAGTACACCCTTACCTGCGAGGATCTTGGGGTCAAGACGGTGGCCTTGGCCGTATTCGACTATAACCATCAAGGGAGCTACTGTGTGACCGACGTTACCGTAGTAGATGGAAGTCCCCCAACATTGATCGATCCAGATACCTTTGAGTTCCCCCAGCGATATGATGTTGAAATTCCTCAAGGTGGCCTTGTGACCATAACCGAAGATTTTTTCGCTGATACCATAAATGCCTTCCAGGACAATTGTACGGATACACAGAACCTTGTATTGAACACAACGATCATTGGGACCGAATTCAGTTGTTCGGATGTCGGAAGCACTATCTTAGTTGATGCCACGATCTCTGATGCAAATGGAAACGAGACCCAGACATTTCCCATCGAGATCAATGTGGTAGATAGAGGAGGGTCTTGCTATCCCTTTATCACCACATGGCAGACCACCACAGATAATGAAAGCATTACGATTCCGACCTTTTCGGGAGACATCTATAACTATACGGTAGACTGGGGAGATGGTATGGTTGAAACCGGGCTCACTGGAGATGCCACACATACATACACTACTACTGGCACCTATACGGTACGAATTAACGGGACCTTTCCACGGATCTATTTCAACTATGGTGGTGACAAGGACAAGATCATCGACATCTCCCAATGGGGCGTCAATCCATGGACCTCTATGGAACATGCTTTTGAGGGTTGTTCCAATCTCAATATATCGGCAACCGATGCACCGGACCTCTCAGGGGTCACGAGCCTGTCCCATATGTTCAATGGTGCCTCCTCCATGAATGCCGCTATCGGACATTGGAACGTGAGCAATGTGACCTATATGTATGGGATGTTCTTTGATGCCACTTCCTTCAATCAGGACATCGGAGGATGGAACGTGGAGAATGTGACCAATATGTACGCAATGTTTTACAATGCCACTGCGTTTGATCAGAATATCGGGAGCTGGGATGTGAGTTCTGTGACTGATATGAGCGGAATGTTCACAGAGGCCATAGCCTTCAACCATGATATTGGAGACTGGGATGTAAGCCATGTTGCCAACATGACTAGCATGTTCGAGAACGCTTCATCTTTCGATCAGGACCTAGGAAGTTGGGATGTAAGATCGGTCACCGGTATGAGTAATATGCTCAAAGGAGCGGTATCCTTTAATCAGGATATTGGCGGTTGGGATATCAGCAATGTCATTTTTATGGCGCATATGTTCGAGGGTGTTACGCTTTCCACGGCCAACTACGACAAACTGCTGAATGGATGGAACACTTTGGATGCTGGAGAGGCACGGGTTCCAGAAGGCGTCGAATTCCATGCTGGAAATAGCCAGTATTGTTTAGGGGATGCTGCCCGTCAAAACTTGATGGATAATTACGGCTGGGCCATCACCGATGGTGATACCTCCTGCATGCCTTTTACAACCCTCTGGCAGACTGACGCTGACAATGAGAGTATCACCATTCCTACCTTTTCGGGAGATACCTATAACTATACGGTAGACTGGGGTGATGGTACGATCGATAGCGGGCTTACAGGAAATGCCACACATAGCTATACTTCTGCCGGTACCTATACAGTTCGTATCATTGGCGCCTTTTCGCGTATCTATTTTAACAACACGGGTGATAGGAACAAAATCATCGACATCACTCAATGGGGAGACAATCCCTGGACCTCTATGGCACGTGCTTTTCATGGCTGCTCCAATCTCAATATATCGGCAACCGATGCACCTAACCTATCGGGAGTCACAAATTTGTCTTATATGTTCAGTGAGGCTTCCTCTATGAATGCTGCTATTGGCCATTGGAATGTAAGCGCTGTGACCAATATGAGGTTCATGTTTTTTGATGCCTCTGCCTTCAATCAAGATATCGGAAATTGGGATGTAAGCGCCGTGACCGATATGTCTGGTATGTTCTATATAGCTGAAAGATTTAATCAAGATATCGGAAATTGGGATGTAAGTTCAGTGACTGATATGGGCTTTATGTTTTATAGTGCTTCAGCTTTCAATCAAGATATCGGAAATTGGGACGTAAGTTCGGTAACCACTATGACCAATATGTTCATAGTAGCATCTGCCTTCAACCAAGACATCGGAGATTGGGACGTGAGCGCTGTAACTCGCATGGATGGTATGTTTGCGGGAGCATCTGCATTTAATCAAGACATTGGGAGTTGGGATGTAAGCGCAGTGACTGATATGAACAATATGTTTCACCATATGACCTTATCTACAGAGCATTACGATGCCTTACTCCTGGGTTGGAGTACCCTAGATATTGGTGAAACACAGATTCCTGAAAATATCACCACCTTCTCTGGTGGGAATAGCGAGTATTGTTTAGGGGAGGCTGCTCGTCAAAACTTGATAGACAACTACGGCTGGACCATCTCCGATGGCGGTTATGCCCCATTCTGTGAAGCATTTATCACCAAATGGCAAACGACCTCAGACAATGAGAGTATCACCATCCCGACCTTCTCGGGAGACACCTATAACTATAAGGTAGACTGGGGAGATGGGACTATTACCAGTGGGCGTACAAGCGATGCCACGCATACCTATGTTTATGCTGGAACCTATGAGGTACGAATCAGTGGTACCTTCCCACGGATCTATTTCAACAATAGCGGTGACAAGGATAAGATCATCGATATCGTCCAATGGGGGGATAACCCTTGGACTTCGATGGAAAAAGCTTTTTATGGTTGTAGTAACCTAAATATTTCGGCCATAGATGCTCCAGACCTGTCAGGGGTAACAAGCCTATCGGCCATGCTGGCCTTTGCCTCCTCTATAGATGCTTCCATCAATCATTGGGACGTAAGCACTGTGACTAATATGTATGGTATGTTTATTAAGGCGTCTTCTATGGATGGGGCCATCGACCAATGGAATGTGGGCAATGTGACCAATATGAGTTTTATGTTTGCAGGGGCCGAAGCTTTCAATCAGGACATTGGAGCTTGGGATGTAAGCGCTGTGATTCATATGAGTAGTATGTTTGATAGTGCTTCAATATTTAATCAAGATATTGGAAATTGGGATGTGAGTTCTGTGATTGATATGTCTCATATGTTTTCTAATAACTCTGCCTTCAATCAGGATATCGGAAGTTGGGATGTGAGTTCTGTGACTTATATGGGCTATATGTTTCGAAATGCCTTATCCTTTGATCAAAATCTTGGTCAGTGGGATATCAGCGCAGTAACCGAGATGCAATCTATGTTTGATGGGGTAACCCTCTCCATAGCTAACTATGATGCCTTACTTCTGGGGTGGAGTACCCTAGATCCTGGTGAAGCACATATTCCAACAGGCTTAAGCTTCTCATCCGGTAACAGCGAGTATTGTTCAAGCTATGAGTCACGCGACATTTTGATACAACCACCGTTTAATTGGGGAATTACTGACGGTGGATGGTCACCGGCATGTGCCTTTGTAACCCTAAGCCCTAAAGCATATTTACAAGGCGCCAGTTTAAATCCTATATCTGGTGAAGAAGACCTTATGCATGATGAGCTAAGAGTCTCGGGCTCGAATTTTATACCGCTAATATCGCCCTACGGTGATGGATTAGAAGTAGGAGGGCCAGAGACCTTTAGCGCAGTTGCAGGAGCAGATGCCATTGTAGACTGGGTTTGGGTAGAACTTCGAGATAATAGCAATTTAGTTGTCGGCTCCCGATCCGCACTATTACAACGCGATGGCGATGTGGTTGCCGTAGATGGCAGTTCCCCTTTGGTGTTTAATGTAAAACCTGACCGTTATTATGTCGCCGTGAATCACCGTAATCACCTGGGTATTATAACAACTTCAACACACAGCATAAGTGCAGCAACAACAATACTAGATCTATCCAATCCCGGTTTGGTAGCAGGCGGTGCTGATAATGGAGTGGTCCTATTGCCCAATGGGCGCTATGGGATGTATGCGGGGGACTGTGATAGTAATACACAGGTAACATTTTCGGATACCGATTATGTTTATGGATCCTTGGGAACTTCGGGTTATAACGATGCGGACGCAAATATTAATTCTCAGGTTCAGTTATCGGATGTCTTTGACGTAATCTTTCCAAATCTCGGTCAAGGCGAACAATATAGAGGTTCCTCTAACCCAGATCACAATCCCTTATCTCCAAGTATCACCCTATCCTTTGCCAATGCACGTATGACCAGCGATGATACGGATTATTATTACGAGGCCGATATCATGATAGAAAGCGATGAAGACTTTTATGTGGGCTCAGGTCTACTGTATTTAGATTACAATACCGCCGCCTTTGGCGAGCATGTGCTGGCCAATGGTCATATAGAGTACAGCCAACCCGAAGGTTCCATATTAGGGTATTCGTTTGGTGCATCCACACCAGCGTACAAGTACTTTATAAAGAACGACAACACGGGTTCGAGAGTAGCGCTGTCCTTTCAACAGAACATCGCTTTGGAAGGCCTAGAGACGGTGTCCGAGCTACAGATCACCGCCACGCCAAAGCTGTTAATGCATATTAAGCTGCGCTACGCGGATGTCAATGCCGATGCCGATGTCTGTTTCTTTAGCGACGGCCTATTCCAAGATCAGTTCTATACAGCCTGTGGCGGAGGGACCATAGCAGATTGTATTTATGCTCCAGGCGTAAAAATAATTGACGATAGCTATGATTGCTCCGGGGCAGTGGTAAGCAGACTCGGCACAACAGTTTACAACGAGGCGTCGGTTGGGCTCTATCCCAACCCGACACGGGACCATTTTTACATCGAAGGTATTGAAGGGTCTTATACCGTCAATGTCTATGATCTAAAGGGGAGACGCATACTAAGCTTAGAGGATGTTACAGATAATGCCGTAGATATGAGGCCCTATGATAATGGACTGTACTTGATTGAAGTGGTTACGGCATCAGGTTCAATCTTCAAACGACTCATCAAAAACTAATCGCAATACCCAAATATGATGCTAAGAATTTTACAAGCAGACCTACTTAAAAACAAAAAAATGAAACGATTTATAGTTATAATACCCCTATGTTTTTTGGGCATACATACACTTTATGCCCAGGACCTTACTTTGGCATTGGCCAATGTGCAGAACACCAACGACGGGATTGATGATTATTACGAGGCAGAAGGTATGACGCTGGTCTCATTGCTGTAAAAGTCAATTATATCTTAAAAGAGAAAATTCAAAACCCTTGTTACAATGAAAAGAATATTAGTGTTTTCCATGTTGCTTTTACTGGGATTTGCCATGTCCACAGCTCAGTCGACCCTCAATGCCGATGGCAGTTGGCATACCGTATACTACACCGGAAGTGCAGAGGACTTCGTGATGCCAAGCAGTACGGACTATACACACGTTGAGTTCCAATTGATGGGCGGCGATGGTGGAGATGCACGATATAGTGCTAGCTGCATAGGTGAGGGAGGCCAGGGAGCCGAAGTTATCGCAACATTCACCATCGGCGGCGCTTCGAACGAATTACAACTAGGTACCCCGATACGTTTTATAGTAGGGGGTAAAGGTGCTAATAGAGAAGCTAATGGTGGCGGTGCTGGTGGGGGTGGAACAGCGGTTTTGGACATGACCCCAGAGAACTATCGAATACTGGCCGTAGCCGGAGCTGGTGGTGGCGGCTATGTACTTACACCTTTTTTTAGCTGTATAGATCATGAAGGGAAAGATGCCTCTTTGACGGAAGATGGGATAGACTCCGGTGGGCATGGTGGTGTCAATGGTATGGGTGGGGAAACCCTAAGTTATATTATTGAAAATAATGGAATGTTTGATGATTATATTTTTCCCGCAGGCGGAGGAGGCGGTGCATTTTCCCCATCTATAGATACTGGTGGACCATATGAGGGGAGAGAAGGCGAGATGGGCACATGGCAGGGTGGTGTTGGTGGCGGGATCGATTTTACAGTAGAAGGATGGAGCTTTCCAGACGGCGGATGGGGCTTTGGTGGTGGTGGTTCCGGTTCTGGGAATGATAGAGGCGGCGCTGGCGGTGGCGGCGGATATTCTGGCGGCGGTGGCGGTTCTGAAAGCTTCAGATCAGGAGGCGGTGGCGGAAGCTATACCCTACCTGGTCTATATGGCAATATCATTCAAATACCAGAGGACTCGGACAGGGAGGACGGTTTCATAAAATATCGCTTTGTGAACAGGAATGACTGCAATCCTATCATTACATCCCTCGATATCGTGGACACGGCGGACTGTACACAACCGGCCAGTGTCAAAGTGACTACAGGACAGACGGCCGGCTGCGGGACCTACGAGGTAAAATATATCCTACTCAGAAGCGATGACGACGGGTTCATGCGAATAAATGGCACAGGATTCTTTGATGACCTCTCTATTGGAGACTATCTGGTACTCGTCAATAAGGGCGACACCACTACGGACCACGAATTCTTTTCCATCAGCAACGGGACGGATGATGAACTTCCAAGCCCGGTATGCCAGGAGATCACCGTATACCTCGATGAAACCGGCCAGTACACAATACAGCCCGAAGAAATCGATGGAGGAAGTACCGATAATTGCGGCATATACGACTATGACTTTATGGAGTTTACAGGGCCTTTGCAAATCGTAACGTTCGAAGAGTACACCCTTACCTGCGAAGATCTTGGGGACAAGACGGTGGCCTTGGCCGTATTCGACTATAACAATCAAGGGAGCTACTGTGTGACCGACGTCACCGTAGTAGATGGAATCCCCCCAATATTGACCGCTCCACATACCTTTGAGCTCCCCCAGCGCTATGATATTGAAATTCCTCAAGGGGGTCTTTTGACCATAACCGAGGACCTTTTCGCTGATACCATAAATGCCTTTCAGGACAATTGTACGGATACACAGGGTCTTATACTGAACGCAGCGATCATTGGAACGGAAATCAGTTGTTTGGATGTCGGAAGCACTATTTCAATTGATGCCACGATTTCTGATGCAAGTGGAAACGAGACCCAGGCATTCTCTATGGAGATCAATGTGCTGGACGAGACTAATGAATGCTTTGCTGACTCATTTGTAACCACTTGGCAAACCACTACAGCGAATGAAAGCATCACGATTCCGATCTTCTCCGATGGCAATACCGGATTGGTCTATGACTATTGGGTCGATTGGGGAGACGGGAGCCTTATCACACGCCATTCGGGCGATGCCACACATATGTACGCCGGTCCTGGGACCTATACAGTAAGCATCAGCGGTAGTTTCCCGCGTATCTATTTCAAGGATAGTAGTGACAAGGACAAGATTATCGACATTGCGCAATGGGGGGAAAATGTTTGGAGTTCCATGGCAGAAGCGTTCCGTGGCTGTAGCAATTTGAACATATCCGCTACGGACGCCCCAGACCTTTCTGGTACTACAGACCTCTCATTGATGTTCGCGGACGCCGCCGCAATGAATGGGGCCATTGGCCATTGGGATGTGAGCAACGTGACAACTATGGAAGGCATGTTCAATGGCGCCTCCTCTTTCAATCAGGATATTGGCAATTGGGATGTGAGCAGTGTAAACGATATGAGAATAATGTTCGCATATGCCTCCGATTTCAATCAGGACATTGGAAATTGGAATGTAAGTGCCGTCACCGATATGAAAAGTATGTTTGCCAATGCTAGTGCTTTCAATCAAAGCATCGGGAGTTGGGACGTAAGTTCGGTGATTGAGATAAGAGCAATGTTCTACCATGCCTACTCTTTTGATCAAGATATTGGTGATTGGAACATAGGATCGGCAACAGATTTGTCAAATATGTTTGAAGCAGCCTCTTCGTTCAATCAGGACATCGGCCGTTGGGATGTGAGCAACGTGACAACTATGAAAGGCATGTTCGATGGCGCTTCATCTTTCAATCAAGATATTGGGAGTTGGAATGTAAGCAATGTAACAAACATGTTTGAGATGTTCTTTATTGCATCCTCTTTCAATCAGGACATTGGCCGTTGGAATGTGAGCAATGTGACCACTATGGGCAAGATGTTCAAGAGAGCTTCATCTTTTAATCAGGATATTGGTGATTGGGATACAGGATCGGTAATAGATTTGTCAAATATGTTTGACGAAGCCTCTTCGTTCAATCAGGACATCGGCCGTTGGAATGTAAGTTCGGTGACCAAAATGAGGTGGATGTTCCATAAAGCTACTTCTTTTGACCAAGACCTTGGTGGTTGGGACATCGGTAGTATAACAACTATGGTAGGCATGTTCGATGAGATCACGCTTTCCACGGCCAACTACGACGCCTTATTGATAGGTTGGAGCACCTTGGATACGGACGCTGGGGAAACACAGATCCCTACGAACCGTAGCTTCAATGCTGGAAACAGTCAGTTTTGTCATGGAGGTGGTGCTGCGCGACAGAACTTAATTGATCAATATGGCTGGACGATCTCAGATGGAGGAGAATCTTGCAACCCCTTTATCACCGAATGGGTAACCACTGCGGCGCAAGAGAGTATTACCATTCCTACCTATACAGGAGAGGACTATTCTTTTACTGTAGACTGGGGAGATGGCACCATTACAACCGATCATACTGGGAATGCCACGCATACATACGCCAATCCTGGGACCCACGAGATCAGTATAAGTGGTACCTTCCCAAGGATCTATTTCAACAATAGCGGTGACAAGGACAAGATCCTCGATATCACCCAATGGGGGAACAACCCATGGACCTCGATGGGAAGTGCCCTTTATGGCTGTAGCAATCTGAACATCTCGGCCACGGATGCTCCAGAACTCTCGGGTGTGACAGACCTATCGTATATGTTCAACAATGCCTCTTCCATGAATGCAGATATTGGTTATTGGGATATCAGTAGTGTCACTACTATGGCGCATATGTTCGAGGGTGTCGCACTTTCCACGGCCAACTACGACAAACTGCTAATTGAATGGAACACTTTGGATGCTAGAGAGACGCGGGTTCCAGAAGGCGTCGAATTCCATGGTGGCGATAGCAAGTATTGTACAGGTGATCTGGCACGGCAGAACTTAATTGATCAGTATGGCTGGACGATCTCAGATGGAGGGATTACAGACTGTCCACCTTTTATCACCCTTTGGCAGATCACTTCGGCCAACGAAAGTATTACAATTCCTATGTATACAGGAGAGGACTATCTTTTTAATGTAGACTGGGGAGATGGCACCATTACGACAGATCATACTGGAAATGCCACACATATATACGCCGATCCTGGGACCTATACAATAAGCATCAGCGGTAGGTTTCCACGTATCTATTTCAAGGATAGTAGTGACAAGGACAAGATTATCGACATTGCGCAATGGGGGGAAAATGTTTGGAGTTCCATGGCAGAAGCGTTCCGTGGCTGTAGCAATTTGAACATATCCGCTACGAACGCCCCAGACCTTTCTGGTGTTACAGACCTCTCATTGATGTTCGCGGACGCCACCTCAATGAATGGGGCCATTGGCCATTGGGATGTTAGCAACGTGAAAACTATGGAAGGCATGTTCAATGGCGCCTCCTCTTTCAATCAGGATATTGGCAATTGGGATGTGAGCAGTGTAAACGATATGAGAATAATGTTCGCATATGCCTCCGATTTCAATCAGGACATTGGAAATTGGAATGTAAGTGCCGTCACCAATATGAAAAGTATGTTCGCCAATGCTAAAGATTTTAATCAAGACATCGGAGCTTGGGACATAAGTTCGGTGATTGAGATAAGAGCAATGTTCTACCATGCCTACTCTTTTGATCAAGATATTGGTGATTGGAACATAGGACCGGCAACAGATTTGTCAAATATGTTTGAAGCAGCCTCTTCGTTCAATCAGGACATCGGCCGTTGGGGTGTGAGCAACGTGACAAGTATGGCAGGCATGTTCAATGGCGCTTTATCTTTCAATCAAGATATTGGGAGTTGGAATGTAAGCAATGTAACAAACATGTTTGGCATGTTCAATGGCGCATCCTCTTTCAATCAGGACATTGGCCGTTGGGATGTGAGCAATGTGACCACTATGGGTAATATGTTCAAGAAAGCTGCATCTTTTAATCAGGATATTGGTGATTGGAATCTAGGATCGGTAATAGATTTGTCAAATATGTTTGACGAAGCCTCTTCGTTCAATCAGGACATCGGCCGTTGGGATGTAAGTTCGGTGACCAAAATGAGGTGGATGTTCAATAGAGCCACTTCTTTTAACAAAGACCTTAGTGGTTGGGACATCGGTAGTGTAACAACTATGGTAGGCATGTTCAGCAATGCCACGCTTTCCACAGCCAACTACGACGCTTTATTGATAGGTTGGAGCACCTTGGACACGGACGCTGGGGAAACACAGATCCCTACGAACCGTAGCTTCAATGCTGGAAACAGTCAGTTTTGTCATGGAGGTGGTGCTGCACGACAGAACCTAATTGATCAGTATGGCTGGACGATCTCAGATGGAGGAGAATCTTGCGACCCCTTTATCACCGAATGGGTAACCACTGCGGCGCAAGAGAGTATTACCATTCCTACCTATACGGGAGAGGACTATTCTTTTACTGTAGACTGGGGAGATGGCACCATTACGACAAATCATACTGGGAATGCCACGCATACATACGCCAATCCTGGGACCCACGAGATCGGTATAAGTGGTACCTTCCCAAGGATCTATTTCAACAATAGCGGTGACAAGGACAAGATTCTCGATATCACCCAATGGGGGAACAACCCATGGACCTCGATGGGAAGTGCCTTTTATGGCTGTAGCAATCTGAACATCTCGGCCACGGATGCTCCAGAACTCTCGGGTGTGACTGACCTATCGTATATGTTCAACAATGCCTCTTCCATGAATGCAGATATTAGTTATTGGGATATCAGTAGTGTCACTACTATGGCGCATATGTTCGAGGGTGTCGCACTTTCCACGGCCAACTACGACAAACTGCTAATTAAATGGAACACTTTGGATGCTAGAGAGACGCGGGTTCCAGAAGGCGTCGAATTCCATGGTGGCGATAGCAAGTATTGTACAGGTGATCTGGCACGGCAGAACTTAATTGATCAGTATGGCTGGACGATCTCAGATGGAGGGATTACAGACTGTCCACCTTTTATCACCCTTTGGCAGATCACTTCGGCCAACGAAAGTATTACAATTCCTATGTATACAGGAGAGGACTATCTTTTTAATGTAGACTGGGGAGATGGCACCATTACGACAGATCATACTGGAAATGCCACACATATATACGCCGATCCTGGGACCTATACAATTAGCATCAGCGGTAGGTTTCCACGCATCTATTTCAATAATGAAGGAGACAAGGACAAGATCATCGACATTGCGCAATGGGGGGAAATTGTTTGGAGTTCCATGGCAGGAGCATTCCATGGCTGTAGCAATTTGAACATATCCGCTACGGACGCCCCAGACCTTTCTGGTGCTACAGACCTCTCATTGATGTTCGCGGACGCCACCTCAATGAATGGGGCCATTGGCCATTGGGATGTGAGCAACGTGACAACTATGGAAGGCATGTTCAATGGCGCCTCCTCTTTCAATCAGGATATTGGCAATTGGGATGTGAGCAGTGTAAACGATATGAGAATAATGTTCGCATATGCCTCCGATTTCAATCAGGACATTGGAAATTGGAATGTAAGTGCCGTCACCGATATGAAAAGTATGTTTGCCAATGCTAGTGCTTTCAATCAAAGCATCGGGAGTTGGGACGTAAGTTCGGTGGTTGAGATAATAGCAATGTTCTACCATGCCTACTCTTTTGATCAAGATATTGGTGATTGGAACATAGGATCGGCAACAGATTTGTCAAATATGTTTGACGGAGCTTCTTCGTTCAATCAGGACATCGGCCGTTTGGATGTAAGTTCGGTGACCAAAATGATGTGGATGTTCAATGGCGCTTCATCTTTCAATCAAGATATTGGGAGTTGGAATGTAAGCAATGTAACAAACATGTTTGGCATGTTTAATGGCGCTTCATCTTTCAATCAGGACATTGGCCGTTGGGATGTGAGCAATGTGACCACTATGGGTAAGATGTTCGATAGCGCCACTTCTTTTAATCAGGATATTGGTGATTGGAATCTAGGATCGGTAATAGATTTGTCAAATATGTTTGACAAAGCCTCTTCGTTCAATCAGGACATCGGCCGTTGGGATGTAAGTTCGGTGACCAAAATGAGGTGGATGTTCAATAGAGCCACTTCTTTTGACAAAGACCTTGGTGGTTGGGACATCGGTAGTGTAACAACTATGGTAGGCATGTTCAGCAATGCCACGCTTTCCACGGCCAACTACGACGCTTTATTGATAGGTTGGAGCACCTTGGACACGGACGCTGGGGAAACACAGATCCCTACGAACCGTAGCTTCAATGCTGGAAACAGTCAGTTTTGTCATGGAGGTGGTGCGGCACGACAGAACCTAATTGATCAGTATGGCTGGACGATCTCAGATGGAGGAGAATCTTGCGACCCCTTTATCACTGAATGGGTAACCACTGCGGCGCAAGAGAGTATTACCATTCCTACCTATACGGGAGAGGACTATTCTTTTACGGTAGACTGGGGAGATGGCACCATTACAACCGATCATACTGGGAATGCCACACACACCTATAGTGTTGCTGGCACCTATACGGTAAACATTACTGGCACCTTTCCACGGATCTATTTTAATAACACTGGCGATAGAGACAAAATAATCGACATCAGCCAATGGGCCGCCAATCCTTGGACCTCTATGGAACGTGCTTTTGAGGGTTGCACTAATCTCAACATATCGGCGACCGATGCACCAAACCTATCGGGAGTCACCGATCTGTCTTATATGTTTGAAGGAGCTTCCTCTATGAATGGCGCTGTAGGGCATTGGGATGTGGGTAGTGTGACCAATATGGATTCTATGTTCTCCAATGCTTTAGCTTTCAACCAGGATATTGGGAATTGGAACGTAAGTGCTGTGACTAATATGCATGGTATGTTCTACAATGCTTTAGCCTTCAATCAGGATATCGGCGCTTGGGATGTAAGCGCTGTGACTGATATGAGCAATATGTTCGATAGTGCTTCAACATTCAATCAAGATATCGGAAGTTGGGACGTGAGTTCTGTGACCGATATGGGAGCTATGCTTGACGGTGTCACCCTATCTACAGAACATTACGATACCTTACTGATAGGCTGGAGTACCTTAGACTCTGGGGAAACACAGGTCCCTACGAACCTCAACTTCCATGCTGGAAATAGCCAGTATTGTTTAGGGTATACCGTCCGTCAAAACCTGACAGGCAATTACAACTGGACCATCACGGATTTAGGAGAAGCCTCGTCCTGTTCATCATTTGTCACCACATGGCAAACTAGTTCAGATAATGAGAGTATTACTATCCCGACCTTCTCGGGAGACAGCTATAACTATTGGGTAGACTGGGGGGATGGTACGATTGATACTGGGCTCACAGGAAATGCCACACATACCTATAGTACTGCTGGCACCTATAAAGTACGCATGAGCGGTACCTTTCCACGGATCTATTTTAATAACACTGGCGATAGAGACAAAATCATCGATATCAGCCAATGGGGCGCCAATCCTTGGACCTCTATGGAACGTGCTTTTGAGGGTTGCACTAATCTCAATATATCGGCTACCGACGCCCCAGACCTCTCAGGGGTCACTGATCTGTCTTATATGTTTGAAGGAGCTTCCTCTATGAATGGCGCTATAGGCCTTTGGGATGTGAGTAGTGTAGCCACTATGGAAAGTATGTTCGAATCAGCCGTTTCCTTCAATCAAAATATTGGGAGTTGGGACCTAAGCAATGTCATCAATGCACGTGGAATGTTCGCCAATGCCACGTCCTTCAACCAGGACATCGGAGATTGGAACGTGAGCAATGTTAACGACATGCATCATATGTTCAACGGAGCGTCCTCCTTTGACCAGAATATTGGTAATTGGGACATCAGCAGTATGACGAGCATGGACGATATGTTCGATGGAGTCACCCTTTCCACAGACAATTACGAAGCTATATTGAATGGTTGGAGCACTTTGGATGAAAACGCTGGGGAAACGCAAATACCTATAGGTATTACATTTCACGGTGGCAACAGCCAGTACTGTCTAGGGGAAATGTCACGGCAGAAACTGATGGGCCAACCCTATAATTGGGCCATCACGGACGGCGGTCTATCTTGCTCGTCCTTTGTCACCAAATGGCAAATCACTAATGCTGGCGAGGGCATCAGAATTCCGACCCACTACGGTGTGGAAAATCTCTATGATTACGATGTGAACTGGGGGGACGGAACCATCTCCAGGGGCCATACTGGAGCAGCATGGCATACCTATAGTACACCAGGAGTATATGAAGTAGCGATCATCGGTACCTTTCCGCGTATCTATTTCAGTGGCAGTAATAACAACAATGAAAACAAAATAATCGACATCACCCAATGGGGCGACAATGCCTGGACCTCTATGGAAAGTGCTTTTTTGGGCTGCACTAATCTCAATATATCAGCCACCGACGCCCCAGACCTTTCAGGGGTCACCGATATGTCTCATATGTTCTTAGGTGCTACCTCTATGAATGCTGATATTGGCCATTGGGACGTGAGTTCTGTGACTAATATGACCGCTATGTTCTTAAGAGCTAGAGCTTTCAATCAGGATATCAGCGCTTGGGATGTAAGTGCTGTGACTAGTATGCATGCTATGTTCTATGAAGTCGCTGCCTTTAATCAAGATATTGGAAGTTGGAATGTAAGCGCTGTGACTGAGATGAACTATATGTTCTATGGAGCCTCTGCCTTTAATCAAGACATCGGAAGTTGGAATGTAAGCGCTGTGACTAATATGGACTCTATGTTTCGAATCGCCTCAGATTTCAATCAAGATATCGGCGCTTGGGATGTGAGCGCTGTGACTGATATGAATAAGATGTTTGAGAGTGCTTCAACATTTAATCAAGACATTGGAAATTGGAATGTGAGCACTGTAAGCTCCATGGTTAATGTGTTCAATGGTGCTTCAGCCTTCAACCAGGATATTGGGAATTGGAACGTAAGTGCTGTGACCGATATGTCTGGTATGTTTGCCAATGCTTTAGCTTTCAATCAGGATATCGGCGCTTGGGATGTAAGTGCTGTGACTGGTATGAGCAATATGTTCGATAGTGCTTCAACATTTAATCAAGACATCGGGGATTGGGATGTGAGCACTGTAACCAACATGTCTGGTATGTTCACCAATGCTTCAGCCTTCAACCAGGATATCGGAGGTTGGGACGTGAGTTCTGTGACCGATATGAGTTCTATGCTTGACGGTGCCATCCTATCTACGGAGTATTACGATGCCTTACTGATAGGTTGGAGTACCTTAGACTCTGGGGAAACACAGGTCCCTACGAACCTTAACTTCGATGCTGGAAATAGCCAGTATTGTTTAGGGGATATCGCCCGTCAAAACCTGATAGACAATTACAACTGGACCATCACCGATGGCGATACCTCCTGTAGCATACCTTTTACAACCCTCTGGCAGACCACCACTGATAATGAAAGCATTACGATTCCGACCTTTTCGGGAGACATCTATAACTATAGGGTAGACTGGGGGGATGGCACGATCGATAGTGGGCTCACAGGAAATGCCATGCATACCTATACGACTGCTGACACCTATACAGTGCGCATTAGCGGGACCTTTCCACGGATCTATTTTAATAACACTGGCGATAGTGACAACATCATCGATATCCTCCAATGGGGCGCCAATCCCTGGACCTCTATGGAACGTGCTTTTATGGGCTGCACTAATCTTCATATATCGGCCACCGATGCACCAGACCTCTCAGGGGTCACGGATCTGTCTTATATGTTTGAAGGAGCTTCCGCTATGAATGGCGCTATAGGCCATTGGAATGTAAGTGCTGTGACCAATATGGAGTCTATGTTTTCCAATGCTATAGCTTTCAATCAAGATATTGGAAATTGGAATGTGAGCACTGTGACTGATATGAATAATATGTTTAGTGGTGCTTCAAGATTTAATCAAGATATTGGAAATTGGGATGTGAGCGCTGTTACTAATATGAGTTTTATGTTCAATGGTGCTTCAGCTTTTAACCAGGACATCGGAAGTTGGGACGTGAGTTCTGCGACTGATATGAGTTCTATGCTTGACGGTGCCACCTTATCTACAGCGCATTACGATGCCTTACTGATAGGTTGGAGTACCTTAGACTCTGGGGAAACACAGGTTCCTACGAACCTTAACTTCCATGCTGGAAATAGCCAGTATTGTTTAGGGGATATCGCCCGTCAAAACCTGATAGACAATTACGGCTGGACCATCACCGATGGCGATACCTCCTGCTTATCTTTTATAACCCTCTGGCAGACTGACGCTGACAATGAGAGCATCACCATCCCGACCTTTTCGGGAGACATCTATAACTATAGGGTAGACTGGGGAGATGGTACGGTTGATACCGGACTCGCAGGAAATGCCACACATACATACACTGCTGCCGATACCTATACGGTAAGCATTAGAGGTACCTTTCCACGGATATATTTTAATAATGCTGGCGATAGTGACAAAATCATCGACATCACCCAATGGGGCGCCAATCCCTGGACCTCTATGGAACGTGCTTTTATGGGCTGCACTAATCTTAATATATCGGCGACCGATGCACCAGACCTCTCAGTGCTCACGGATCTGTCTTATATGTTTGAAGGAGCTTCCGCTATGAATGACGCTATAGGCCATTGGGATGTGGGTAGTGTGACCAATATGGAGTCAATGTTTTCCAATGCTATAGCTTTCAATCAGGATATTGGAAATTGGGATGTAAGCGCTGTGACCAATATGTCTGGTATGTTCACCAATGCTTCAGCCTTCAACCAGGATATCGGAAGTTGGGATGTGAGTTTTGTGACCGATATGGGCGCTATGCTTGACGGTGCTACTTTATCTACGGAGCATTACGATGCCTTACTGATAGGTTGGAGTACCTTAGATTCTGGGGAAACACAGGTCCCTACAAACCTTAACTTCGATGCTGGAAATAGCCAGTATTGTTTAGGGGATATCGCTCGTCAAAACCTCATAGACAATTACAACTGGACCATCACTGATGGGGATACCTCCTGCAGCACACCTTTTATAACCCTCTGGCAGACTACCACTGATAATGAAAGCATTACGATTCCGACCTTCTCGGGTGAGACCTATGACTATACCGTATATTGGGGGGACGGCACGATTGATACGGGGCTCACAGGAGATGCCACACATACCTATACTGCTGCCGATACCTATACAGTAAGTATTAGAGGGACCTTTCCACGGATCTATTTTAATAACGCTGACGATAAGGAAAAAATAATCGACATCACCCAATGGGGGGACAATACCTGGACCTCTATGGAACGTGCTTTTCAGGGCTGCATTAATCTCAATATATCGGCTAGCGATGCACCAGACCTCTCGGGAGTCACTGATTTGTCTCATATGTTTAGGAATGCTAACGCTATGAATAGCGCTATTGACCATTGGGATATGAGTACTGTGACCAATATGGAGTCTATGTTCTCTCATGCTTTAGCTTTCAACCAGAATATTGGGAGTTGGAACGTAAGTGCTGTAACTAATATGCATGGGATGTTCTTCAGTGCTATAGCTTTCAATAAGGATATCGGCGCTTGGGATGTAAGTGCTGTGACTGATATGTCTGGTATGTTCTATGGAGCCTCTGCCTTTAATCGATACATCGGAAGTTGGAATGTAAGCGCTGCGACTAGTATGAGCTATATGTTTCGATCGGCCTCAGCTTTTAATCAAGATATCGGAAGTTGGGATATAAGTGCTGTGTCTCATATGTCTGAAATGTTTGACGGTGTCACCCTATCTGTTGATAATTACGATGCCTTGCTCCTGGGTTGGAGTACCCTAGATCCTGGTGAAACACAGATCCCTACGAATATTAACTTCCGTGTTGAAAATAGCCAGTATTGTTTTGGGGAGGCTGCCCGTCAAAACTTGATAAACAATTACGGCTGGACCATCACGGATCTAGGAGAAGCCCCGTTCTGTGCACCATTTGTTACACAATGGCAGACCATATCTGCCGGAGAGCACATCACAATCCCAACCTTCCCTGAAGAGATCTATTCCTATTCGGTCGATTGGGGTGATGGTGAATATAGCCTGAATCAGACCGGAGATGCTACCCACGACTACGACACAGCAGGGACCTATACAGTAAGCATCAGAGGTAATTTCCCAAGGATCTATTTCAACAATAGCGGTGACAAAAACAATATCGTGGACATCAGCCAATGGGGGGACAACGTCTGGAGCTCCATGGGAAATGCCTTCTACGGCTGTAGTAACCTCAATATCTCGGCCTCAGATACCCCGGACCTCTCTGAGGTTACGGATCTATCCTATATGTTCGACGGTGCCTCTTCCCTGAATGCCAGCATTGGCCATTGGAATATGAGTACTGTGACCAATATGTTAAATATGTTTCATAACGCATCAGTATTTAATCAAGATATTGGGAATTGGAACGTAAGTGCCGTGACTAATATGTCTGGTATGTTCTATGGAGCCTCTGCCTTTAATCGATACATCGGAAGTTGGAATGTAAGCGCTACGACTGAGATGAGCTATATGTTTCGAACGGCCTCAGCTTTTAATCAAGATATCGGAGCTTGGAATGTGAGCGCTGTGACTGACATGAGCCATATGTTCGATAGTGCTTCAACATTTAATCAAGCTATTGGAAATTGGGATGTAAGTGCTGTGACCAATATGCTTGGTATGTTCACTGATGCTTCAGCCTTCAACCAGAATATCGGAAGTTGGGATGTAAGTGCTGTGTCTCAAATGTCTCAAATGTTTGAAGGTGTCACCCTATCTGTTGATAATTACGATGCCTTGCTCCTAGGTTGGAGTACCCTAGATACTGGTGAAACACAGGTTTCTACGAACCTTAACTTCGATGCTGGAAATAGCGAGTATTGTTTAGGGGATACCGCCCGTCAAAACTTGATAAACAATTACGGCTGGACCATCTCCGATGGTGGTTATGCCCCATCCTGCGAAGCATTTGTCACCACATGGCGAACTAGCTCAGACGATGAGAGTATCACCATCCCCACCTTTTCGGGGGAGACCTATGACTATACGGTAGACTGGGGGGATGGTACGATTGATACCGGGCTCACAGGAAATGCCACACACACCTATACCACTGCTGACACCCATACGGTACGCATTAGTGGGACCTTCCCACGTATCTATTTTCTAAACGCTGACGATAGAGACAAAATCATCGATATCCTTCGATGGGGTACCAATCCATGGACCTCTATGGAAAGTGCGTTTCGGGGTTGCACTAATCTCAATGTATCGGCGACCGATGCGCCTGACCTCTCAGGGCTTACAGATCTGTCTTATATGTTCTATTATGGATCCTCTATGAATGGCGCTATTGGGCATTGGGATGTGAGTACTGTGACCGACATGAGTAATATGTTTAGTGGTGCTTCAGCCTTCAACCAGGATATCGGGAATTGGAACGTAAGTGCTGTAACCAATATGAATGCTATGTTCTCACTAGCCTCATCTTTTAATCAAGACATCGGGGGTTGGGACGTGAGCGCTGTGACTGATATGAGTTGGATGTTTAGAGGTGCTTTAGTATTTAATCAAGATATCGGAAGTTGGAATGTAAGCGCTGTAAATTCTATGCGTAGGATGTTTCAAGATGCTGACACTTTCAATCAAGACATTGGAAATTGGGATGTAAGCGCTGTGACTAATATTAGTGCTATGTTTTATCATACCGCTGTCTTCAATCAGGATATCGGGGATTGGAACGTGAGTTCTGTAACAAATATGGGCGCTATGTTTTATTATACCTCTGCTTTCAATCAGGATATCGGGGATTGGGACGTGAGTTCAGTGACCGTATTGCACTCTATGTTTAATGGCTCTTCAGCGTTCAACCAGGATATCGGGAATTGGGACGTAAGTTCAGTGGCCCATATGAGCTATATGTTTCAAAATGCTTCAGCCTTCAATCAGGATATCGGAAGTTGGGACGTGAGTTCGGCTGAATATATGAAGGATATGTTCGATGGTGCCACCCTATCTGTTGATAATTACGATGCCTTGCTCCTGGGTTGGAGTACCCTAGATCCTGGTGAAACACAGATTCCTGAAAATATCACCACCTTCTCTGGCGGGAATAGCCAGTATTGTTTAGGGGAGGCTGCTCGTCAAAACTTGATAGACAATTACGGCTGGATCATACCCGATGGTGGACTATCATCATCTTGCGCTTCCTATGTGACCTTAAGTCCTAAAGTATATTTACAAGGTGCCAGTTTAACTCCTATATCTGGTGAGGAAGACCTTATGCATGATGAGCTAAGAGTCTGGGGCTCGAATTTTATGCCGCTAATATCGCCTTACGCTGATGGATTAGAAGTAGGAGGGGCAGAGACCTTTAGCGCAGTTGCAGGAGCAAATGCTAATGCTATTGTAGACTGGGTTTGGGTAGAACTTCGAGATAAGGACGATAGCAGAGTAATTGTCGGCTCCCGATCCGCACTATTACAACGCGATGGTGATGTGGTTGCTGTAGATGGCAGTTCCCCTTTGGTGTTTAATGTAGTACCTGACCGTTATTATGTCGCCGTGAACCACCGCAATCACGTGGGTATTATGACAGCGTCTACACACAGCATAAGTACAACAACATTAGATCTGTCCACAGATCCTAATTTGATAGCAGGTGCTCTTAATGGCGTGGTTCTATTGCCCAATGGGCGCTATGGGATGTATGCGGGGGACTCTGATAATAATACACAGATACTATTTTCGGATGCCGAATATGTTTATGAATCCTTGGGAATTTCGGGTTATAATGATGCGGACACAAATATTAACTCTGAGGTTCAGTTATCGGATGTCTTTGACGTAATCTTTCCAAATCTCGGTCGAGGCCAACAATATAGAGGTTCCTCTAACCCAGATCACAACCCCTTATCTCCAAGTATCACCCTATCCTTTGCCAATGCACGTATGACCAGTGATGATACGGATTATTATTACGAGGCCGATATCATGATAGAAAGCGATGAAGACTTCTATGTGGGCTCAGGTCTGCTGTATTTAGATTACAATACCGCCGCCTTTGGCGAACATGTGCAGGCCAATGGTCATATAGAGTACAGCCAACCCGAAGGTTCCATATTAGGGTATTCGTTTGGTGCATCCACACCAGCGTACAAGTACTTTATAAAGAACGACAACACGGGTTCCAGAGTAGCACTGTCCTTTCAACAGAACATCGCTTTGGAAGGCCTAGAGACGGTGTCCGAGCTACAGATCACCGCCACGCCAAAGCTGTTAATGCATATTAAGCTGCGCTACGCGGATGTCAATGCCGATGCCGATGTCTGTTTCTTTAGTGACGGCCTATTCCAAGATCAGTTCTATACAGCCTGTGGCGGAGGGACCATAGCAGATTGTATTTATGCTCCAGGCGTAAAAATAATTGACGATAGCTATGATTGCTCTGGGGCAGTGGTAAGCAGACTCGGCACAACAGTTTACAACGAAGCGTCGGTTGCGCTCTATCCCAACCCGACACGGGAACATTTTTACATCGAAGGTATTGAAGGGTCTTATACCGTCAATGTCTATGATCTAAAGGGAAGACGTATTCTAAGCTTAGAGGATGTTACAGATAATGCCGTAGATATGAGGCCCTATGATAATGGACTGTACTTTATTGAATTAGTTACGGCATCAGGTTCAATCTTCAAACGACTCATCAAAAACTAATAGCAATACCCAAATATTATGTTAAGAATTTTACAAGCAAACCTAGTTAAAAACAAAAAAATGAAACGATTTACTTTTATAATGCTCCTATGTTTTTTGGGCATACATACACTTTATGCCCAGGACCTTACATTGGCATTGGCCAATGTGCAGAACACCAACGACGGGGTTGATGATTATTACGAGGCTGATGTTACGGTCACAGCCGCTACTGACGCATATGTTGGTAATGGGATCATCTATTTTAATTACAACACAGCAGCCTTTGGAGAGAATGTGGCTAATAATAGTAATATTGAGTTTAGTCAGCCTGATGGTTCTATATTGGGTCATAGTTTTGGTTTGTTCGCACCAGCCTATATAGGTTTTGGTGTTATAGACAATACCAGCTCTAGAGTAATTTTACTTTTTCGACAGAACATTGCCTTGGAAGGCTTTGAGACAGAACCAGACATACTACAGGTGACTGCTACACCAAAAGTCTTAGGACATATTAAGATACGTTACTTAGATTTTAATGAAGCCCCCGAGATCTGCTTATCTGCAGAGGGTGCCGCCCAGACCGAGATCTACTCGGCTTGTGGTGGTGGAACAACAGCCGACTGTGCTAATTACCCTGGGGTTCAGTTTGCAAATATTAGCTATGGGGACTTTGGTTGTGCCACGACAGCAGCTACAGGAAACTTAACCATAACAGAAGTGATGCAAAATCCTGTTGTAGCCGACAATCAAGGGGAGTATTTTGAGCTGTATAACAATGAGACTGAGCCTGTTAATCTTAACGGTTGGACGATTTCGGATGGTGGGTCAGACACACACACAATTTCTACCAACCTTATTATAGAGGCGGAGAGCTTTATGGTTTTAGGAAATAATGGATACTCGCCGACCAATGGGGAGGTTAGTTTGGATTATGTGTACGTAGGGATTGATTTGTCCGATGGTGCTGACGCTATAATCTTAACTGATGGCTCGTCAACTGAAATCGACCGTGTGGCATATGATGGAGGAACCAACTGGCCCAATCCAAATGGGGCAGCCATGATTTACACGGGGAGCAATATTGAGGATAATAACGACGGTAGTTTATGGCAAGTTGCAACGCAGGCAGAAGGTATAACATCAGGTCTAGGTTCTCCAGGGACTAATGGTACAGATCAAATTGTAAACTGGTTGGTCTATGACGGCACATGGAATGAAGCCCCATCCGTCGATACAGGTGCTAAAAATGCTCTGATAAAGACAGCACAGGCCTTAACCGTTGATGCAGATATTGATTTAAATAGTTTAGTTATTGAAACAGATGCCGATGTAACGCTTAATTCTGGGGTAACATTGACTGTTCCGACTCTTGTTATGGAATCCTCATCCACTCAATTTTCGAGTTTAATAGCTGATGGTACTATAACAGGGACTGTTGAATACCAACGCCATGTTAATCAAACAGCCACCACTGGAGGAAATGATTTAATCACACCACCCGTGTCTGGCCAAACATTTACCGATTTTATTTCAAAGAATAATAATATAGTTTCCAATGCGGACAGTTCATTATTTCTTTTCGGACATTTTGATAAAACCACGGGTGATTATGCCATATATGCTTCAACAGAAAGTGCAACTTTAGATGCTGGAGTTGGCTATCGTGCTGCGACCACGGATAACAGTGTGCTGAGTTTTGAAGGGACCATAAATCAAGGAACAGTCAATACGGCAGTTTCCAATTCAGGACCGTTCTATAGTGAGTGGAACCTCATAGGCAATCCTTATCCTTCTTACCTAAACGTTCAGGACTTCCTCAACAATACCAATAACACCAGTTTGATGGATGCAACCAATATAGCCATTTACGGCTACGATGGCGATGCTTCGGACGGATGGACCATTTATAACCTTAATACAACAGACGCCAGCACAGGTATTGCCCCTGGACAAGGCTTTTTTGTGGCCGTAAGTACTAATGGTTCTATGACCTTTACGCCTGCAATGAGAAGCCATGGTAATACCGATGATTTTATAGCGGGACGTGACTCCAGCAGTGATAATTATCATTTTAGCTTAGAACTTAGCAATAGCAGTCAGACCTATAACACGGATTTTTATTTCAATGCTAATTCAACACATGGCTTAGATCTTGGATATGATGCTGCAGTATTTGGGGGTGTTGCAGGCGCCTTTGCTGTATATTCTCATTTGGTAGACAACCATATTGACGGTACTGACTTTGCGATCCAATCATTGCCTACAGATTTTTTTGTGCCAGATAACATCATTCCGTTGGGACTCAATGCGAATCAGGGCGAACAGTTGACACTTAGCCTTAGCAGCTCAAGTCTTCCTGATGGCGTAGATATATTTCTAGTAGATACTTTAGAAAATACATCGACACAGTTAAACACCGGCGATTATGTATTTACAAGTGCAGAAGACCTCAATGGAATAGGACGTTTTTTTATAGGCTTTACAAATTCCACATTATCAGCAACAGCATCTGAATTGAACAAGCTAGGTGTTTATGTTCTGAAAAGAGATCATGTCATAGCCATCAATGGCCAATTAACAGATAAGACACAAGCAAGTTTATACGACATCAATGGAAGAATGGTCCTGCAGGCAGATTTAGATACAAGTAGTTATAGAAATACCCTGTCGACTTACGGTTTAGGAAGCGGAGTGTATGTATTGAAAATCGGAAATACTAAGGAACAAGAATCATTTAAAATTATAATCAATTAGTTTGAATTAAAAACCCCAGAGCGATTTATGAAAACAAAAGAAGCAAAGAATAATCAAATCACTAGAAAAGAGGCATTGACTAAACTGAGTAAATATACGGCACTAACGGCGTTGGGTACCTTTTTAATATTAAGCCCGCTAGAGGCACAGGCATCTTCACCACCGGATCCTGGTAGTAACCCTTTGGATTAACCTATTTGAAAAAGTACGATGTCGTAAGAGGATGCTATAACATTGGATGGTACTGAGCCTATAACTTTTAATAGATAAAAAATTACATTAGGTTGGACAACCTAAGTTAAAAGCTACAGCAAAGCATTAAATACGTTTAATATTAATTATGAAATTATTGAAATTATTTGGATTGTTAGTCTTCATGTCTTGTCAAATTACAATGGCACAGAATGAAACTATGGATGTTGTAAAACAAGTCCTTAATGCACAATCTGCGAGGTTTTCTGCAATAACAGAAGCCAATGTTGAGCAACTTAAAAGTTTGCTGGCTGACGAACTTAGCTATTCGCATGCTACAGGCTTAAAGGAATCAAAATCAGAATACCTTGAGACGATTAGCTCTAAAAGAGTTGAGTATGTATCGTTGGTTCCAAAAGACATTGATGTTCGTATGTACGAAAACATAGCGGTTTTAACAGGTCTTGTAGATGTTAAACTGGTGTATAATGAGAAAAAAATGGCGTTCACACTTAGGTTTTTAGAGGTGCAACGCGAAGTAGAAGGCGTCTGGCTTTTGGTAGCTTGGCAATCTGTGAAAAATCAAAATTAAAAACGCTTATGAAAAAATAAAAACGTATTTGAGTTGTCTTAGTAGGGTGATGTTTTAAATAATATTGACGTGTTTATTGAAGCACAATAGACATCACCACCGAACTAAAACACTGGTTGGTCTAAAAAGGCATGGTAACCTCCTCATAATGTGAGATAGATTAATAGCAAATAATCCCCTATCATGCCTTTAGACTGACCAATACAAAACTCCTAAGATCGTTAGATTAATAGCAAACACACGAGACTAATAGTTAGAAAAAAGGGGTAAGGTTCTAGTCTATGGAATCGTGTGATAACCTCCTTAAGCAATTAAGGGGGTTTTTTAAAGGTAATGCAACCTTCTCATAATATGAGATAGATTAATAGCAAACGCACGAGACTAATAGTTAGAAAAAAGGGGTAAGGTTCTAGTCTATGGAATCGTGTGATAACCTCCTTAAGCAATTAGGGAGGTTTTTTAGAGGTAATGCAACCTCCTCATAATATGAGATAGATTAATAGCAAACACACGAGACCAATAGCTAGAAAAAAGGGGTAAGGTTCTAGTCTATGGAATCGTGTGATAACCTCCTTAAGCAATTAGGGAGGTTTTTTAAAGGTAATGCAACCCCCTCATAATATGAGATAGATTAATAGCAAACGCACGAGACCAATAGCTAGAAAAAAGGGGTAAGGTTCTAGTCTATGGAATCGTGTGATAACCTCCTTAAGCAATTAAGGAGGTTTTTTAAAGGTAATGCAACCCCCTCATAATGTGAGATAGATTAATAGCAAACGCACGAGACCAATAGTTAGAAATAAGGGGTAAGGTTCTAGTCTATGGTATCGAGCGATAACCTCCTTAAGCAATTAAGGAGGTTTTTTTTGGAACATGGAAGCCGATTATCAAGGTATAAATACCTTCGTTTTTTTAGTATCATCAACGATCACTGTTTTCCTTAGATTCTAAACTACGCTTTTACGTATGATTAGATTTTCTGTCAATTTAAGTGCTTGGTAAGAGCATAAGCTAATGTTATGTTATAAATTTTCTTCCGTTTAAAACATAAACCTATCCTCAGAATCCTCTAGTTTAGTATATTGTGCACACAATCGATTACAACAATGAGAGCCCGATTTTTGTTTTTTATAATCCTGTTATGCATGCAGGGCCTGTTTGCTCAAAAGTTTCAGGATACGATTCCCTTTCGAAATGATTTGGGTTTAATCATTATTCCAGTGTCATTTAATGGTGTTGAGAAACAATTTGCTTTTGATACGGGCGCGGAATATTCAGTGGCTTATGATTGGGCAAAAGATGAACTCAAAAGCACCAAAAAATCCCTTACCGTAGTATCTTCTAGTGGTTTGCGAAGCAAAATGCGTTTCTACAAGAGCGGTGATATTACCCTAGGAAGCCGGAAAATTACGGGGCATCGCATTTTAAACACGGCTAAGAATGCTATTTTTTCTTGCCATCAGGTAGATGGCATTCTGGGTGTGGATATTATTAAGGAACTCAATTGGCATATCGATTTTAAGCGTAAGCTCCTTATTATGTATCCTTCAAATTATGTGCCTAGTGAGGTTAATACGATGCACCAATTGAGCTTTGAATTTACAGATAACCATCCTTATGTGTATCTACAGCGTAAAAACAGTCGCTTTAGGTTTTTGTTAGATACGGGTGCAGGCAAATCGTCCAACATATCACAGCAAGATTATAAGTTGACCAACATTGATGAGTTTCCGCAAATAGAAGTAAATTCAGGTAATTTTGATGTCAATGGTGTATTTACGACGACTACTCCAAAGGTGTTTCAGTTTCCTGAGAGTACATCAAAAAACGTGACGTTAGCTCCAGTCATTTATTACAATAATTTAAAGTCCACAAAAATTGGCAATTATTTATGGGCGGACCTGTCACTCTTCTTAAGTTTACAAAAGGATAAGCTTTATGTGTCGTCTTCCCAAATCAAACAAGATTATAACTACCATCCTTGTTACGTGTCTTATTACAATGGGGCGATGCGCATTATGAGTATTGTAAAAGGAAGTGAGGTCTGGAATCTTGGGGTTAGGCAGGGGGACGAAGTCCTTCGTTATAACGAAAAACAGTTCTCTGATTTTTGTACGCTAGACCAATACCAACGCCAACTGATTGCATCAGGAGAACCATTCACAATTCAATTAAAAAGTGGTGAAACAGTAACCATTGCTCAAAAAAGTACTTTAGAATCTGAACGTAGCGCTGTCTCCGATAATTGATATTAAATGGTACAGGGTATAGCTCTAAGCAATACTCGCACTTTTCTATATATGAATGGCTATTGGCAAAGCCTAATGCTCGCGTTTCTACTTCAAAGGCTTTGGTATGTTTTTTGTGGCTTTTAATGTATAACTAACTACAAATCAAATACATTATGGTCAGAATATCAATTGTCTTTTGCGCCCTTTTATGCTTTGGTATTGCGCATGCTCAAAAAGAGATAGAATGCCAAACCAAGCTTTCCTATTTTCACGAAAAAGTAAAAGTGAAAAAATACGATGAGGCCTATGATGACTGGTTGTATGTGAAATCAAATTGTCCAAGCTTGAGTTTAGCCATCTATTCGGATGGTGAAAAAATTCTGGAGCATAAGATTAAACATACAGAAGGTGTCGAAAAGAAAGGTTTTATTGCCGATTTGATTGCGTTATGGAACGATCGAAAGCAGTATTTTGAAAGTAGAACACCTAAAGGAGAATTTGCCGCTAAATCTTGTCAGTTGCAATATGACCATAAAGAGGAGTTAGGAAAAAACAATAATGAACTCTTTGATTGTTTTGATCGGGCTTTTAAGGCAGATAGGACAACGTTTACACACCCCAAGAGCCTATACACTTATTTTTTCTCAATGGTGGAGTTGTTTGATGATGAGAAAAAGTCCGCGGCAGAGTTATTCAATATTTATGATGATGTCAATGAAAAAATAGAAGTCGAAATACAGAATTATTCCGAGAAATTAAACGCATTGATAGCAAAACTCGAGAACAGGACAACACTTACTAGCAAAGAAATAAGGACAAGAAAAGCTTATGAGAGCTATCTTAAAAATTATGCTTTAATTAAAGATAATATTGATGCCATAGTGGATAAAAAAGCGAAATGTGAGAATTTAATACCCTTGTATTTAAGAGATTTTGAAAACCATCAAAATGATTCCATTTGGTTAAAACGTTCCGTAAGCAGAATGTATCATAAGCAATGTACTGATGATGAGCTTTATGAAAAATTGGTAAAGCAATATGATAAGGTAGCTCCATCAGCGGATACTAAACTGTATGTCGCTACGGTCTTGCTCAAAAAAGGAAAAGATGAAGAAGCGAATCAATATTTAGAAGAGGCTTTTCGGTTAGAAACCAGACCTTATAAAAAATCGAAGATAGCGTATCGGATTGGAGTTATACTAATGAATAAAAATCAGTATGTAAAGGCTCGGAATTATTTGGTAGACGCTTTAAAGCTCAATCCGTCTAATGGAAAACCACATTCAGTAATTGCGCATATGTACGCTGAGAGCGCAAAGAATAAAAACTGTGGCAAGGATAATTTTTATCAAAGAGCGGTTTATTGGTTAGCGGCTGAGGAGGTAAAAAAAGCATCGCGTATTGACCCTACACTACAAAAACTAGTTAATCAATATGTCGCTAGTTATATAGCAAAAGCTCCGACTAAAGAAGAGGTGTTTCTCAAAGGTTTAGGGGGAAAAACCATACAGATTAAGTGCTGGATTAATAGATCGGTTGTTGTGCCTAAACCTTGATTGAGACCATAGCCCTCACTTTGAGAATCTATTTTATTAGTTTTTATTAGTAGATCAGAAAAACTTGTAAATTTTTTAAGCCATAGAGCAATACATAAAAACGAACTTTAGTTTAAAAGAATCCGAGTTACAAACAAGGATAACTATTGGAAACATAGTTGTTTACTGAGTCCGAACGTAATAAAAATCTATCAAATTATACTCTATATACATCGTGTTGTTATCTACAAAAACAATTTTTTCGTCTATTGAAGTGCCATTATTCCCCATAAATCTATAGTTTTCTCCTGAAGCCGATTCTGAGTCCGGAATAAGCTCCCAGGACCCTTCGCCTTCACCCGTTATAAAACATGGGCCACCTTGGCCATTATTAGCATAAGTCTTTCGCTCTGATGTAAAATCTGCGTTCCAAATGATATAGGATTGTTGATGACATGGAGTATCGTTTATCGTTATCCCAAAAGACTCTTGATGGGTAAGATTCCATCTACCAACAATTTGATCTTCTGATAGTGCAACCTCTTCTGAATCATCATTGTTGCTGCAGTTGAACATTAATCCTAAGGCTAATACTACGAATACTAGTTTTTTCATTTGGTTTTATGGTTTTATTTTGTCGTGATTTTTGGACGCTAAAAATAAACCATTTTATCTTTTTTGTACACTTTCCTAAAAAGAAAAAGCGGCCTGTTTGAATGGCTTCCACTTTTTATTATTGCGTATGCATAATTTAAAGTTTAATACTAAACCATATAGCGATATTATAGGTTGCATGATCAATGAGCAAGACCACGGCAATGTGGCCTAATCTGTTGATTACATTACTTTTATTTTGAATAATTGTAAGAAAAGGAGACTAGTCCTTATACTTTTTTATTAAGTTTACAGTGAATGGTTTGAAACAAATGTGTTAACGGATAATCCAAAATAATGACCCAGATTATGAATAACAACTACTTATATCTTTTGGTGTTTATCTTTTGCACCCTATTTACTTATGCCCAAGTCACTACAGTTGTTGATGGGCTTAATGCTCAGGAAGCAGCTAATAGAATGGCAATCCATAATGACCAATTATATTATAGTCTGGATAGCGAGATCTACTATTTTGATATTAACGAAACTATTCCCACTCCAGTACTTTTGATCGATAACCTTAATAACCCTTGTGGTTTGGCGATTAAAGATAACTTTTTATATGTGGCCCTTTTCTGGGAAGGGAATATCATTAAATTAGATCTTAGCCTACCCAATCCCAGCCCTATTGAGGTCACCTTTTTTGGCCAGACCCCGAATATGCTAGAATTTAAGGGCGATGACCTCTATTATTCTGATAATAATGGCAATAGGATATATAGGTATGATACCACCAGTGGCTCCTCTGCAGCAGAAAACTTTTTAAATACTACACCTACTGGACCAATAGGTTTGGCCATAAAGGACAACTTCTTATATTTCAACTTACCGACAGAAGGTACCATTCTTAAACTAGGATTGGATAATCCCCAAGGGACCCCTATAGAAGTAATATCAGGTCTAAATCGACCAATAGGTATGGCATTTATAGGAGACGATTTATACATTGCTGATAGAGATGATAATAGTATCGTAAAATTCAATATTACGGAGACTATTCCCACACTTGAGACAGTTGTTTCTAATATTAATCTACCCTCTGATGTTGCTTTCGCTGGCGAGGTCTTATATATGATAAATACGGATCAAATCTCCAAGATTGATTTATCGCTAAGTATAGATGAGCAAAGTCTCAATACTATTAAACTTTATCCCAATCCAGTAAACAGCTATCTTAAGGTGGCCAATACCTCAAGCGACCTAAAGTATCACATCAGCGATATTAACGGTAGACATTTACAAGAAGGTAAACTGATTGTCAATGGACAAATCGACACCACCGCTCTCGCTTCAGGGACTTATTTTATTACCCTTTATGGTGAGACTAGTGAAACCCTGAAATTTTTTAAGCAGTAACAACTAATAATGAAAAATGAAACCTTTATATCTCTATAAAAGCTTCTTTTTTTGTTTCTTTTTGCCATACGATAGAATCGTACGGCAGCGGGGGATATCACCTGTAAAGTACTTAGAAATCAATTAATTATATTCCCATTATTGATTAATAAACTAAAAGAATAAAAATCATCATTTTTGTTTATCTTCAGCTCTTCTCCTATACACATATTTTTATTAACAAATGTAGTAAGAGAATCTATTTTCTTAGTAGAGCTATAAATCTTGACTTCAAACAATGAATCTCTACAAAATGAAAGGTGTTTGACTATTCTAACACCTCGCACATCAAAAACAGATGAATAAGTCCTTTGAGTAAACGATGTATAATTATCACTATCTTCTTCATCGGAAACGCTCTCTACAATATCAGGGTTATATTTTTTATTCAATTCTATACCTTTTCCAAAGAACACCTTAAATGTTTTACCTTGATAATAATATAAACAATATTTTTTTTCAATAATATTATCCTCCAAACAAGATGTTTCTAGGCTATTGTTTATATCCTTCTCAGGTTTTTTTCTACAAGAAAAAAAAAGTATTAGAAAAAAAATTATATAAATAAATTGACAATGCCTTTTATTCAGATTTCTTCTTTGCATAATTTAAAAATTCTTGGAAAGCTTTTATGATTTTTTTATCGTCTGCACTTTTATCTTGATCAAATCTATTTAAAATAGGTTCGTCCCACGTATCATTAAAATAATCTACAAATTCATTTAGGATATTTTCTGCATCTTTATTACTATAACTAGAAACATTAGCATATTTAGTTTTCAATTCTCCTCCTAATTTTTGACCCCAAGTATTGTTTACTAAATCAACATAAGTATCAATCTTTTCTTGGACTTCAAGGTTTGGCATTGTTCCATTAGCTAACCCTTCCTTTTTTAACTCATGCTTATCCGCAACCCAATCTGTAACATCTTTACCAAAAAAGAAAGTTAACATTGCTTGACCTGCTACATGTCTAAATGAATTAGTCAAGCCAAAAGCATTTTCTTGCTTGGCATCTGAAATTAATAAGTCGGTATTTTTTAATTTCGTAGCTAATAATACACCTATATTTTTAAGCTGAAATCCTCTTTTCTCGTATGTAATATTCTTTATTGCCTTTAATTCATCAACATTTGAATTTGCAATTATCAAATCTACTTTACTAATATTATATTTATTTGCGATATCTATTTTATCCCAAAAACCAATATCCCCAGCTGCTTGAATCTCTTTGTAAGCATTTTGTAAATCTGTTTCTGATGCACCATCTTCAACCCAATTAATCACTATATCATTATCTTTTTTGCCAAGATATTTATGGGAAACCTGCAATATATCTGAACCTAATGCCCTATAATGATTGATTCGAACATCTTTCTTTAAGTCATCTAAGGTTTTGTAATCAGTAGTTATTAAAGCTTCTAAACCATCTAAATCTATTGCCGCTATAGGTGTGTTACTAGCATATTGATAAGGTGTTAGACTAGGGTAACTTTGGAATAAAGGATCCGTGCTTAAGAATTTACCTAATCTAGCATCATAAATCCTAAAACCGTAATCATACTGAACTCCTTCTCCTTTAATCTCGTCATCTTTTTCCTTACCATTAAACCCATAACGATAGCCATCCACGGCGCTATGGCGTTTTGGCAGGAGCATTCCAAAGGAAGCCTAATCAAATCTTGCTCAAGGCATTTTATTTAAAAGAACATAAGCATTTAAAAATACTCAAAAAACAACCACTTTTTACATTTTTACATGATTTTTCAATGCCAAAAACAGACTATTTTCACCCTTAAAAATACACTTTATTTGATAAATAATTTCAACCTTTTTTATGCGCTTTTCTAAAAAGAAAAGCCGCCCGTTTAAGTGGTTTTCGCTTTTTATTGTTGCATATGCATAATTTAAAGTTTAATACTAAACCAAATAGCGATATTATAGGTTGCTTGCTTAATAAGAAATACCACGGCAATATGACCTAATCTCTTGATTACATTACTTTTATTTTGAATAATTGTAAGAAAAAGAGACTAGTCCTTATACTTTTTTATTAAGTTTACAGAGAATGGTTTGAAACAAATGTGTTAACGGATAATCCAAAATAATAACCCAAACTATGACCAAAAACTACTTATATCTTCTAGTATTCGTCTTTTGTGCCCAATTTACTTATGCCCAAGTCACTACAATAGTTGATAATCTCAACGCTTCAGAAGGTCCCCGAATATTAATCCACAATGACATTTTATATTACAGTCTGGATACCGAAATCTTATATTTCAATATTAACGAGGCCGATCCCAACCCAGTACTCCTAATCGATAACCTTAACAATCCAGCCGGTATGGCGATTAAAGACGGATTTCTGTATGTAGCGCGTTTTGGAACCGGGGATATTATTAAATTAGATTTGAGCCTTCCCAATCCCAGCCCAATTGAGCTTACCTTTTTTGGCCAAACCCCAAATATATTAGAGTTTGAGGGGGATGACCTCTATTATTCCGACAATAACGGCGATAGGATATATAGATACGATACTACTAGTGGCTCTTCTTCAGCAGAAAACTTTTTGAATACCACTCCTACAGGACCGATTGGTTTGGCTATAAAGGATGATTTTATCTACTTTAATCTTCCACTTCAGGACACCGTCTTTAAATTAGGATTAGATGATCCACAGGGCACTCCTATTGAAGTGGTTTCAGGACTAAATCACCCCTTGGGTATGGTATTTAAAGGGAACGATTTGTATGTTGCCAATAGAGACGATAACAGCGTTGTAAAACACAATATTACGGACAATATACCCATCGTTGAGTCAGTTGTTTCTAATATAAGTCTGCCCTTGGACATTGCTTTTGCTGGTGAGGTTTTATATATGATAAATACTGATGAAATCTCCAAGATTGATTTATCACTTAGTATAGATGAGCAAAGACTCAATAATCTTAAGCTTTATCCCAATCCAGTAAACAACTATCTCAAAGTGGCTAATATGTCCCGCGATCTCGAGTATAATATAAGCGATATCAATGGCAGACATTTACAAGAAGGAGAGCTTACCCGTAATGGACAAATAGATACAACGGCCCTTGCATCGGGCACTTATTTCATTTCCTTTTTTGGTGAAACCATTGAAACTAGGAAATTTTTTAAGCAGTAGTCAATAAACAAAAAGAAACCTTTACGCCCTTACAAAAGTTCTTTTTTGTTTCCTTTTGCCACGCGATAGAATCGTGCGGCAGCTAGGGAAAGATGGTTTTAGTATTTATTAATAATTTTACAGTACTTGGAAATATTCAAGTACTAGGAATTTCGAAGATGATCATACAGTTTTGGAAATTTAAGCAGTTCTAACTTAGGGGGAAGCTTGCACTGCCTAACAGGTAACTTATTAATATTTAAATCAACTCATTATTTAATGATACCCTTATTCATTTCGATTGCAATAGTTATAGCTTTTGCTAGTCAAGCAAAAAAGAATAATAAAAATCCCATTAAATGGGGTTTTATTGGGTTGCTTTCGTTTTGGGTTATCACCATAATACCTATCTATATTTTTATTGAGTTTATTATTGTAAATCCAAATAATACTTCAGGTATTATTCTCATCAATATCGTAATTTTTACATTTTTTATCTTTGGGGTGATAATATGCAATAAAATTTACAAGCATTTAAAAAAGACGTAATCCTTTTATTCTCAAAATTGTTATAACCTAAAACTCTATTTTTCCTTACAAAAATGTTCGCTTTCCATAATTATATACTCAAATATATCGGGTCGAGTTGGAAAATCTGGATATTTTGAAGCATGTAAAATTTCATTCATATTCATATGTACCTCTGATTTTGGGTCGCAAGAATTTAAAGTATAATCATAAATAAATTCCCAGAAACCATTTCCTTTAAAGGTAAACTCTTTTTCAGATATAAAATCTGGAATTTCATTTATTCTACTATCCATATTCACGATGTCATTTGCATCTGTGTTTTTCAATAAATAAGGAATTAGATCCATAAATAAGGAATTAGCAGACAGTTTCTTGCGGATCTTATCAATGCCATGTTTAGGATAGTGGTGTGTTGTTTTATCTCTTAATCCATTAAACTCCTCGTAAAAATTTACGGAATCTAACTTTTTTAAATCTTCGTAATTTTTAACTAAGAGATAAGATCGGATTAAATGTCCTGTTGTTTCATCAATATAATAGCCTGAATCTTTAACAACATTGTAATAAAGTGTATTACCCTTTATAAAAGATGTATCCCTTACTTTTAACCCAAATTCATTAAGTGATTTTTGAAACTTAAGTTGAATTTGTTCACTGTTTTTTGTGTTGATTTTCTCTTGAGCATCACAAGAGAAAATCAATATAAAAATTCCTAATACAACGGATAATTTGTCCATAATTTCTATCTATTGGTTTTTTCTTATGTAATCCCCATATTTAAGAGTATCCCCTTTCTTAGCATTATAATTAGCTTCTGCTCGCCTTAAAGAATCTTTTTTTGTTGTAAATGCTGAATAGGTATCAGACCATCTAGGTGCTGGACCTGTTTGAGGCCAAGAATAGCCAATATTCCAACCTACATCATCAATAGTATTATAAATCCCATAAATAACCGTTCCTTCATCATCTTTACCAATAAATGTAGCTGTCTCCCAAAAACTCATACCTCCAGAATGGGAATAAATCTCAGTTGCAGTATTTAATATATCGACTAAATTGTTTGTTTGCAGCTTCTGAGCAACACTCGGGTTAATTTTTATAGTAACATCGCCTCCTGCTAAATCTCCAAGACCCCATCCGCCTGACCATTCACTCGTCACACCTCTTTCCCAATAACCTGAGCCTTCTTTAACACCACCTTCTAATTTGGTCCATTGATATACAAATGGTCCAATGCTCTTCCATTTCCCTCTAAACTTTGTTTCTTGAGGCATAAATTTAGCCGCTTCAGGTGTGTTTTTATCCTCTTCTGGGTTTGTTTCTTTGACTAAATGAATATTTAATTTTTCATCTTTATTAATATTTGCATCCCAGAACCCTTTATCGCCTCTATCGCTATAATTTTTGACATTACCATTTTTATTAATATAAGTATCTTTGTTCCAGTTTACTATATCTTCCCAAGATACTTCCATATATCCATTTTCTTTAGCCCAGTTATTTATGCTTTGAGCCATTTGGGTTGGACCTTCATTTTTTTGTACGTTATATTTCCCTGTTGGGTTTCCATCATTATCAACAACAACTTCTAACCCTTCTAATTCATAACCATCAATAACTCTATTTTCACTAAAAGCGTAAGGTGAATTATATGAATATTGCCAATCTAACGGGTCAACAGCAAAGAACCTACCCACTCTAGAATCATGCATCCTATACTTATAATTTATAGAATTCCCTTCTCCTTTTATTTCATCATCTTTCTCCTGGCCCTGGAAGCCGTAACGATAGCCATCCACGGCGCTATGGCGTTTTGGCAGGAGCATTCCAAAGGGATAGTAATCAAAATTGCTACGATATTAGTATTTAAAAGAACGTACTAGGATTACAAATAAGCACAAAAGTGCATGATTTGACCAAAACATATACTTTTTTACTAGTGTTTAAGGGCTCAATAAAGTTACAATAATTTTAAAATAAAGGGCATTGGAAAACGCCATAAAAAACCGAAGCTCCTTTAGAATAACTTCAATTTCTCAGCCTAATAAAGGTTTGTAGTCTTTATATGCCAAAAAAATGCACTTACGAGCTTTCTTCTAATCTAGAGTATGCCTCCTTTTTAGCGTCATGAAACTTCTCTCGGAAATCAACGATTCTATGTAAATAAATGATTATCAGTTATTAGTATTCTGTATAATAATTGATTTTGTAAGAAAATATTTCAAATGTATTGCGGAAAAACCGTAATCATTTTCCTTTTTTTATTAACATTTAATTTGTAAGTTTATACAGACAATAACCATCAATTAATTCATGTAACGACTATGAGGGATTACTTATATCCTTTGCTATTTTTTTGTACATTCTTAATTTTCCAGTGTAATTCTTCCCCTAAAAATCAGACACAAACGGAGTCTAAAATATATAACTTTCGTCAGCAAGGTTGGAAATCCAATAAGATCATACAATTAATTAATGACATTAGTTATTCAGCTACCGAAGTTCCTCTACAATACTATCTCCTTAAAAATACCCAAGCCGAAGATTTGACCACTATCGATTCCTTATATGAGCTTAATAAGGACGAGCGCATCATTGAGATAGAATTTCAGCATATTGATAAAAAAGACTTGTTGTTAGATTCTTATACCAACAAAACATACGAGGATGCAGTCAAGTATATGGCCTTTCAAATCACAAACGATTTTAAAGTGGTAACCTCCTCTGGCGATACCATTAATTGTTCTGGCTCCCATTTTGAGCGTAACTTTAAAGTCGCGCCTTTTAAGCGAGCATTGCTTTACTTCGATAATATTAATCCTGACGATCATATTCAGTTACTCTACCAAGACCATTTGTTTGGAAACGGCATGATTAAATTCAACTTTAAAGACACACCATTAAAATTATAATTAATAGATGATGATTCACGCAATTAGAACCAGTAGATTCTCAAAAGTCATTGCAAGTTATCTTGCGATACAGCTCATTATGACGACCATACAGCCCTCAAATTTGTTTGCACTCACTGGTGGTCCCGCTCAACCTGAGTTCAATTCGTTTACTCCTATCGGGACATCGGATATGGTTAATCTCTCATCTGGGGATTTTAACTATAACATTCCTATTATGGATATTGGAGGGTATCCCATTAATCTGTCTTATGATTCTGGAATTACGATGGATCAGGAAGCTTCATGGGTAGGACTAGGCTGGAATTTGAATGTGGGTCAGATCAACCGTCAAGTCAGGGGCTTACCGGACGATTTTAATGGTGATGAAATGACCTATCAAAATAATTTAAAGGACAACAAAACGGTTGGAGCGACGGTTACATTTCACCCTGCCGTAATTGGAGTAGATATTCCTGTTGAAATTAATGGAACAGCGACTGCTAATCCTGGGGACACTGGTAATGTTGATGTCGCTCTTGGACTTGGTGTGGATTATAATAATTATACAGGGTGGTCCTACTCTGCTACGAGTGGGGTAAGCTTTAAACTCTCTGACAATGTCACTATTGGAGCGCAAATGACCAATTCGAGCACACAAGGCGTATCCATTTCACCAAACTTAAGTTTAAACACCAATTCGTTTGGAGACGATAAATTTTCTTTCTCTGCAGGCACTTCTGTTGGGACAACATTTAATTCACGACAAGGCTTAACCTCTTTAAGTATCAATCCATCACTGAATACTTCTTTTGAACGATCTTCAGATAAGAAGAAGATCAAAGGTAATTATGGGGCATTGGGCAATGGAACCAAATCATTTGTACCCACCTCCTATACGCCAAAAAAACGCAATCAATTGGTAAATGTAAATTCGGCGGCCAACGGGGCACTAGGGTTTGAAGTGTTTGGCATTGAAGGTCAGGGTGAGATTTATGTGTATGCTTCTGAACAATCATTAGCGGAAGAAGAAAAAGACAAAACCGAAAATGCCTATGGTTTTAATTTTACCGAAAATGCCTCCAAGAACGATATTCTAGATATTAACCGCGAAAATGATCGCTTAATTACCAAAAATGTCAATGTACTACCAGTAACCAACTATACTTATGACCTGTATTCCATAAATGGACAGGGGATTTCAGGGATGTATCAACCTTATAGATCGCAAGTGGGTTATGTCTATGATAAGTATGTGAAAGATATTAGTAAGGATCGGCATTTGGGTATCGAAGTTGGTGGCGGTGCCTATGTTCACGTCGGTGTGGAATATAGATCTGCGCCTTCGGAGTCTTATACGGGACTTTGGGCCAATAATAATTTTGCAAGAGCTAATTTTATCGAAAATACCAGCAGTGACAACAAAGCATATGAAAAAGTGTTTTATAAAGCCATAGGCGAACTCAATATTGACCCCAATGCTAGCCTTTTTACCAATCAGCTTGGAGGTGAAGCACCTATCAAATTAGAACTTACTGGAAGTAATTTTGAAAAAGAAACCGTACCTAATAGATATTTAAGAGGGTCTGATGCGTTGATGACCACGGCGACTAATTTTGTAAACGGAACGGTGAAAAGAGATAAACGCATGCTCAGAAATCAGGCTATTCAACCGTTCACAAAAAAGGAAGCTAGTAGTCTGTTTGCCAACTATGAGAACCCTCCGCAGATCAACGCTTTATCAAAGGAACATCATAATGTGGTTACAAAAATCACACAACCTGATGGCAGTACTTACGTTTTTGGGCAACCCGCTTATAATACCAAAAAAGTGGAAGCCACATTTAATGTTACTGGAGCAGGCCATGGCAGTTCTTCATCAAGTGAAGAATTAGTACAATATAATTCGGGAGATAATACCCCCAACAATAACCGTGGAAGAGATAACTATTTTAATCGTGTAGAAACTCCAGCTTATGTTCATACCTATTTGTTATCGGAAGTATTATCCTCAGATTATGAGGATTTAACGGGTGATGGCCCTACGGATGATGATTTAGGAGCCTATACTAAAATTCACTATATCGATCATAACACGGCATCGACTCCATACCGTTGGCGGGTGCCTTTTGAATCTAATATGGCAACCTCGAACAAGGGCTTTAATTCACTACAGCAAGATGATATGGGGAATTATGTCTATGGAGAAAAGGAGCTGTTTTATGTCGATAAAATTGAAACCAAAACACATATTGCGATTTTCGAATTGAATGAAAGAAATGACGGTTATGGGGTTACAGACGAAAACGGAGGACTATCCCAAACCTCTAAAATGTATCAACTAGACAAAATTTATCTGTACAGTAAACCAGTATATAAGAATCTTACTAGTGGTACCGCTTTTGAAAACCTAAGCGACGCTACCAAAGCCAGAGAAGCTATAAAAATTGCTCATTTTGAATATGATTATTCCTTATGTGTAGGAGTTCCAAACAATGCGGACAGTACACAATTAGATGATAATGAGTCTGCAGATCAGGGTGGAAAGCTAACGCTAAAAAACGTTTATTTTACCTACAGAGGTTCTAATATGGGGAAATACACGCCTTACACATTCAATTATAAAGGCTTAAACCCTAACTATCATATTAAGGGCTACAATATGTGGGGCAACTACAAAAACCCGGAAATGGCCGGGATGGGACTAAATCAAGGTAATGATCCCACCACAGCAGAATTTCCATATGTCGATCAAAAGGATAGAACAATTGAAGACGCTAATGCATCAGCTTGGACTATGACCTCCATTGATTTGCCCTCTGGCGGAAAGCTTCAAATGACTTATGAAGCGGACGATTACAAGAGCGTACAAAACAAACGTGCCCTAGAGATGTTTAAAGTGCGGGGCGTAGGGACTACCAATACCGTAGCTGGTCTTGCCAACTCCAGTAGCAATTTATTGTATGATTCGTCTGGAGCTAAACGCTATATCTATGTAGAACTTCCCAATGAAAATCCTTCAGATGTATTGACTGAAACTGCGTTTATCAACTCCTATTTATCAGATTTAGTAGATCAACCCATATTCTTTAAATTCATGCTAAATATGGTGCGAAATAAGAGCTACGCCTATGATTTTGTATCAGGTTATTTCAAATTAGACCATGGGCAAAACATGGATTTTGCAGAGCGACCTATCGGTATATTTACGCACAATGATGGCGGTTCAACATCAGTATACGCCGCCATTCCGGTAAGATTGGTCCATAAAAACCGGAGTAGCTACGATGATAATGGCGAAAGCCCATTTAGCAAAGCGGGATGGTATTACGGAAGACAGCATCTCAATAGAATCGTCTATGGGCAGGCCGAAGTCAGTAATTTTAATGTATTGGATATTGCCGAAACTATTGTTGGACAAATTGGTGGCATGTTCGCTTTATTTAATGGCCCTCATAATGAACTAAAAGATAAAGGTGTAGCCCAAAGATTTAGTACTACCAAGTCTTGGGTGCGACTCCAGAACCCTAATCAGTCTAAAATTGGTGGAGGCATTCGTGTGTCGCGAATTGAAATGTTTGATGAGTGGGACCAAATGACAGGGAATGCCAATAACGATCTGTATCGTATGTCCTATGGGCAAGAGTACAATTATTTGGGTACCGATGGTTTAACCAGCGGCGTAGCAACTTTTGAGCCTTTTGGCAGTAAGGAAAATCCATTTGTAGAACCCTTTTATGACGATGTGGATAATGATCGATTGTTGGCACCTCAAGAACAAAACTTTACTGAAAAACCTTTTGGAACCTCGTTTTTCCCATCTCCTAAAGTTACGTATGGTCGGGTAACAGTTGCCAATCTTAATCGCGGGACCTACAATAATGGGCAAACGGTTTTAGAAGTAGGCAATAATGGTACGGGTAGAGTGGTCAACGAATTTTATACCTCTGCAGATTTCCCTACAATTGCAGAGCACACGCCTTTGGGGCAAACCCATGTTGAAGATTATCCCGAAGGTGGTGTATCGATCATAGCCTCTATGTTTGGACTCAATTTTGTCACCAAAAAGCGTATTTCTATGTCCCAAGGATTTAGTGTTGTTACAAATGACATGGATGGCAAACCGAAAAATCAAATGGTCTTTCAAGAGTCGGCCATTGGTGATAATTCACCTATTTCGAAAGTGGAGTACCATTACAATGTAGACGAAGATGGTAAGCTTTACAATGAATTGCCCGTAATCAATGAGAACGGATCGGTAACAACCAAGACTTTGGGATTAGACTATAATGTCATCAACGACTTCCGTCGTTCTAAAAGCGCTATGGAAACCTATGGAGGTGATGTTAATATCGCCGTATTGCCATCTCCGGCCTTTGGTATTCCATTCTCTATTGGGTCTGCTACCCCGCAGTTGGCCTTTCATGATACAGATTTAAGAATGGCAACCACTACAAAGGTGGTGCATAAAACGGGCATATTAATCGAAAAGAAAGCTTTCGATTTGGGTGCTGAAGTCACCACGAAAAATGTGGCCTGGGATGCACAATCCGGTCAGGTTATTTTAACCCAAACCGATAACGAATACGAAGATACATACTATAATTTCAACTACCCGGCCTATTGGAATTATGTGCAAATGGGAGCAGCTTCCAGGAATATAGGGCTAGAGCTAAATATTGACTACATCCCCGATCACCAATACGAGCTTAGTGGTGAGACGGATATCGGTAATTACTTATCCAATGGTGATGTACTATTGGTCGATGATCAGGACATCGGTTGGGTCACCAATCTATCCGGAGCCAATTTTTCTATCATTAATAGATCAGGGCTATATATTGACTTTGCTACCAAGTTAAAAGTCATTCGCTCGGGGTACAAAAACTTACAAAGCGCTAATATGGCGAGTATTACCCTAATGCAAAACCCCATTGATTTGGGTAATAATTTTGATATTGATGGTCAATATGATCCTATTACCAATACCACTTTTGAAGCGGCTAATTGGGACGAGAAACGCATCGTTAATGCTTCTGCCGTAAAATACAGCGACGATTGGCCCTTAGCTTGTGATTGTGACATACCCGAAATAAGATTCGATGAGGATGGAACACTGCTTATAAGGCATGAGGGTGACGATGCCTTTAATCCCTATCTGTATAATATGAAAGGGGAATGGCGTGCTAAAGAGTCCTATGCCTATTTAACAGGCCGTTACAACAGTGATCAGGATTTTAACCCAAGAAACTCAGGGTTCTTTAAGGACTTTAGTGCTTTCTATAAGATAGATAATGTAGGCAATTGGACTATAGACACCAATAATTGGACATCCGCTTCTGAAGTGACTTTATATAGTCCTTACGGTGCAGAACTCGAAAATAAAGATGCCTTAGATCGTTATTCTTCTGCACAATATGGCTATAGCTATAACTTTCCAATCGCTGTTGCCTCAAATAGCGCCTATCGCGAAATTGGATTTGACGGCTTCGAAACTTATAATCAAGACGACTGTGATAAGGATCACTTCAGTTTTAAAGGTGTTGAGAATTTGAATATTTCAGACCAATTCGCGCATTCCGGTAATTATAGTGTCGTAGTTGAGTCCAATAGTAAAGTCCGTTTAAAGAGTAGAATCGTGGAATGTGATTTAAGTCTTCCTAACGCACAAAATGATACGTATCACATGTGTTCTACCAATGCACCCTTTCCAGTATTGTTGAATGATAGTTTCGGTGATGATGGGCCCGGTACCGTTGGCATCGAAATCTTGTCTACATCACCTAGCTGTTTGATAGCGACAGTATTTGATAACAATACACCGAATGATGTAACAGATGATATGATCGATCTTCCAAATTCACCATCGCAATGTTATCCTCCAACGATGGTCATTGTCTATCAAATATGCGATAGTAATGGGGATTGTGATACTGCAACGTTAAATCTAACGCGATGTTCACAGTAGTGTTAAAATTTATAAAGTATTAAAGAAAAACGTCTTCAACATGAAAAATAAATCAAAACTCCTACTCATACTATCAATGTCATTTTTATGTTTTCAAATCGGAATAGCACAAGGATGTTTACCACAAGGCATTGATGGTACTTTTGAGAGTTGCCTAAATGTCGCAGGAACAACTGATTTTAATCATAATGTCACTTGTGGAGGCTGGCAAAATGGCTTCGGTAGTGCAGATACTTGGGCTAATTCACCTTCTAGTCCATTTGGCTCGTTTTTAAACTCAAACCTAAATTTATCTCCCGATGGTGGTGTTTACGCGGGTGCTATATGGACTGCCAATTCCCAAGAGTCTTTTTTTGCCACCATTACAAATTTAACGGTTGGTGAAAACTATACCATTACTTTTTATCAAGCTCCTGCAACAAATAAAACTCAAGAAATCCCAACAAGTCTAAGGTGGAAAGTGACCTTTGGAAGTCAAACGCAGTTCAGCCCCGACAGATTCATTGAGGATATTCCGCAATGGACACAAGTGAATTTATCATTTGTTGCTAACAACCCAACCCAAGAATTATCTTTTGTACCTGCCTTGGGCTCTTCGACACTAAATACAGGATACAGTCATATGTATATGGTTATAGATGGGATATCCATACAAGGTCCTGATTGCGGTACTGTAACCGAACCTCAAGCTTGCGAATGCAGTTCTTTTTCTCCTATTGGAAATCGTAAATATGTATTAAGTACTTGGGTTAGAGAAGAAATAACAAACTTTACCCCTAATACTCCAGAAGAACTCTTGGAAACACAGCCTATTAGTTATACATATCCAAAAGTAGCAGTCAACTTTTATGATCAAAGTGATAATCCAATTGGCTCAGCTCAAGTATTCGGTACGACTGGTAAAATTATTGAAGGCTGGCAGCGTATTGTCGGTGAGTTTGTCGTGCCAAGTGGGGCCGTAGATATTAGTATTGATTTAATCAATAATAATCCGGATAGCAATGTAAAATCTTTTTTTGATGATGTTCGGGTACATCCTTACCATGGAAACATGAAGTCTTTCGTTTACGATAATCAAAATTATAGGTTAATGGCGGAGCTCGACGAGAATAATTATGCCACCTACTACGAGTATGATCAAGAAGGTGGACTGGTGCGTGTAAAGAAAGAAACCGAACGCGGGGTCATGACTATCCAAGAAACCAGAAGTGGAACTACAATCTCAAACTAAACGAATGAACTATTCAATTTATACGGTAATCACCTTTTGTTTGGTGATAGCTTCGGCTAAAGCTCAGGATTTTGATACCATCTTAAAAGCAGCGACCGACAAATACATAACTTCTGAGGTGTATCAGATTGATGCCGACTATAACTTATATGCCGACAGTGATTCAGATTCTCTCATCGATCAGCAAAAGTCCATTTTTATAAAGCGTCAAAACGCACTATATTTTAAAATGGCTCAATCCGAACTTATACAAACTGAAGCGTTTAGCCTCAAGATCAGTCATTCGGAACAAATACTATTGTATTCAAAATCTTATGGGTCACAGTCTCCCTCAAGTCAATTGCCCTATATGGACTTAGAACGGAACTTCTCTACAAAGACCATTAAGGATAAAGGCACCTATTGGGAATGCCTAATGACCGATAATACCTCCATTTCCATTCCTTATCGAAAGATCATACTACACATAGAAAAGGGGGATTACAAGATTTTAAAACAGGTTTATTTTTTAAACAGGGCTTCCTCTAAAAATGTGGGTTATGCGGCCATTACCGGCAATGAAAGGCTCGAGATTGTTACCAAGAGTTTTACGACATCCCCTAAGGACATCACTCAGAAGTTCGAACTGAGCCGATATTTAGACATCAAGGATAATACCTTGACTTCAAGCAATTACACAAAGAATTATAAGATCATCGTACAATAGCCATCTAAATCAATAATTATGAAGTATTACATTCATTTGCTCTCATGTGCTATCTGCTTTCTCATTACTGCAACGAGTTATAGCCAAGACTATGAACACATTGAAACTTTGCAGCCTTCCGAATTAACAATAGGCAACACCTTGTCAATTGAGGATCCGGATTTTTTTAGCCCAAACAGCTTGTCTGAGGATGCTGCTATTGAGATTTCCATAGGGATTTTAGATGATATTGTGATCAATCCGTCGATCTGGTTTTCGTATTCTATCGTACTCGATATCACCACGATTGATATGATTTCCGGCCAACCCAACCAGCCCTTTGCGGAAAAATTTGAGATTGAATACAGTCCTTATGGCAATGTCGGTAATTTTACGGATTTGGATTTAAAACGATTAAATGGGGCACACAGTTTATCGATTGCCATAAAAGAAATTAATATCACCAATAAATCCAATGGGGAAAATATGGGTGTGACCAACCCGGGCAATGTGTACTTAAAACTTCGCTTTTCTTCAAATCGCTATAAGCGATTAACGACGGTACTACCAACCATTACTCATGATTTTTTGGCTTACAATGCAAATGGGGAATACGCTACAAGTCTTGAAAACGCCGATGAGGTTCAGATCAATTGGACGTCTACCACAGGTGCCGAATATTACGATTTAGAATGGACATGGGTTGATAGTTATGGCGATGGAGCCGCTTTACTCACGGCAGATCAGGTACCGATGAGCACACGAGATTTTGAATTGAATAATACCAGAATTCGTACCGCTAACACTTTTTACCGCATCCCGCTGATCTACAACAATGGTTTTCTCATTTATCGGGTAAGAGCTGTAGGTTTTCGACCGGATGATGTCACCAATGCCGATCAACTATTTTTAGGCAATTGGACTAGCGGCAATGCTAATGAGAGTGTCGTTAGTCAATGGACACATTACATACGTACGGTAGAACACGATGCCTCAAAGAACTGGCAGTTTCAGGCTTCCTATGCCGAAGAAGGAAAGAAAAAAGAAGTCATCAGTTATTTTGATGGGACACTTAGAAATCGCCAAACGGTTACTAAAATAAATACGGATAATTCGGCCATTGTTGGTGAGGTGATTTATGATAATCAGGGTCGTCCAGCAGTCGAAGTGCTGCCCGCACCATCAGCTGTAAGTGCCCTTAAATACCATAACAATTTCAATCGAAATACTAATGACAAGATTTATACCCACTTCGATTTTGACTGGTCAGATCCCACAGCACTCAACTGTGATGAGAGCATTACGACCTCGGGAATGATCAGTACCAGTGGGGCGAGCCTTTACTATTCGCAAAATACAGCACTTAAAACAACGCCTAAGGATTATTTTATTCCCGATGCACAGAAGTACCCCTTTTCCCAGATTCAGTATACGGATGACAATACGGGTCGTATAAAACGCAAATCTGGAGTCGGCTTAGCGCACCAATTGGGTAGTGGCCATGAGATGAAATATTACTATGGCTCGGCCAAACAATATGAACTCGATCGCTTGTTTGGTTACAGTGTGGGACTAAGTAGATTCTACAAGAAAAATACGATCATAGACCCCAATTCGCAAATTAGTATCAGTTATATTGATCCACAGGGAAGAACCATTGCGACCGCCTTATCAGGAAACACACCAGCTAATTTAAATGCACTGCCAGAACACGATAGTGGTAATCACGCTCAATTTAATTTGGACTTGTTAGATAAACCTTTTGCTACAAGTCCCGATACCCCAAGCGATAAAAACTACAGGATCTCCACGGGAGCCTTTGGAGCTATTGATAATGGACTGGTGTATACCGGTAATCAATTTGTTACCAACCAAAACGAACGACTTAAGGTGCTTTATAAGGCTTCTTTGGATACGCTATTGGTCTGCGGGAAAAACTATCCCTTTGTCTATGACCTCTCTTTAAGCCTTACCGATGAATGTGGTAATCTGGTGAATACAGGTGGTGAGAATGTGTCCTTGATTAACCAGATTATAGGCACGCCATCTATAGCAAATGCGACCGATATTTCAGAGTTTGAAATTAGTTTTGAAACGGCAGCTGGCGCACTTTCCGTGGGCAATTATACCATCAATAAAGAAATCCTAATTAATGAAGCAGCCTATAATCAATACTTAGCGGATTATATGGAGAGCGATTGTATATTGCCATTGGACTATTTTACCATCAATATTATTGATGAGGACTGTGTCACCACAGCCGAAGATTGTAACGCCATCTATGCTTATTTAAGCGATCCTGTTGACCCTACTCAGGCCGATATCGATCAAGCTAAGGCTGTTTATGCAGCAGCCGAAATTGCGGCGATTGAACAACAACTATCCCAAGCCAATTTACCGGTACTCACACAGACACAGATTGATTCTTATACCATAGCTTATGAGGCCATTTATGAAGCTAAATTAAGTACCTGTAACGACATTCAGGGTTTTGAGGAACCCGAGCCTGCAGGGACTTATAGCTTTACGACCAATTGTAGCTTGGCAAAATTACGCTTGCTCCAAGACTTTAGACCAGGCGAGCAGTATGCCATTGAGGATGTTTTGGATGATGCCGATAACGTTGTTGAAGACCGCTTTAGTATCTTCTATGAGGGATCGAACCCCAGCAACCTCAATAACTCCTATTTAATCCATGCTAGAAATTTACCCGCGGGGACCGAATTGCCCTTATGGCGACATCCTATTGATATCGATAATGGCCCTGTAATTTTCTCGTCAACCAATAATAGATACCGTGATGAACAGGGTAACGAGGCCTATGTGGAAGTAACTCCACAAACCGATGATAATGGTAATTATGAAATGGACATAGATCTTAATATAGTGTTTTCCCCGGCCATTCTCGAAGCGGAAATTCCCAATTACTTAAATCCCGACGGGACGCCAATTTTAAATCAAGATGGCTTTGTCGAGGTACGTCCAGAACACCTTAAGTACGAGGCCGATTTTATTAGCAACTGGCAAAATTCTTGGGCAGAAGCCTTGTTGTACTATCACCCAGAAGTAGGTTATATCCGCTTTTTCGAAGCGATTTGTGGTACCCCCTTTACGGTATCCACGGATTTAAATGTAGAATCTAATTTACTGAGTTCCTCCGCTTATGACGAGTTTTTAAAGAAGCTTACTTTATCACCTCCTACAGGAGATGAAATTCCGTTTTCGGTAGCTTTGGAAGCTATTTTTCAAGATCCAACATTGTTGATGGCGTACGACCCCTACTTTTCAAATACCTATACGGCCAATATCAATTCCATTTTAAACGGTAACTCAAAACTCGACAATACTTACACTTCCCAAACCATTACTATAGAGACCTTTTCGGCACAGACCCCTGGTGAAACGGTAAGCTATACTATTCTTGGTGAATTTGATGCCAGAAATGCCTTAATGGATTATGCCTTAAAATATAATATAGATGGCTATCAAATCCCGATGTGGGAAATGGCCTATCGTATGGTGGCCTGTGGGGATGATTCGCTATTTGAATGTGCCATCCCCTTGGGTTATGAACTTAGCGATGCCTATGACGATTTAAGTCCAAGTCAACGCCAAAGTTTTTGGATCAACTACAGGTCCATTTATCTCAGTACCAAGGATAAGATTCAGTTTTTATTATCTAATATTTATGCGAAGCAAAATGGGTTTTACAACGGTTGTATCGAAGATTTAAATAGCAACCCAGTCAATGTTGTTGACACCTATCCGCAGCCTTTGGTCAATGTATTTTCTACTCTAGCCAATGTTAACAATTTTTCTAGTGCCAGTGGCGTTTGCGAAAACGACAATAGCATCGCCAACGCCTATGATGATAAGAAGAGACGGTTCCTACCCTATGATGTCATCTCAGAGGATGACGGTGAGGATGAAGCCTATTACACGGATTTAGAAAGTGATACGGATTATATCACCTGGTTAGAAACTGGGAATTGCCCTGGTGTATTGGATATGACCATCTTTATGAAGGGCTTCTTCTCAACCAGTACAAGTTTACCAACATCTGGTAGCCCTTATGATATGGCCCAGTATTTAACCTCTGATTTATATACGGCTTTAGGAGGAGTGATTATTGATGGGATTGAGCCACAAATGGGAGATCAAGATGGCATTAAACTCTTTACAACAACAAATGCATCAAACCTTATCATCAATATTGCAGATGCCAACGACAGTGACCTTAACGACATAAATGGCGAGACCTGCCCTATTATCATTCAAAGTACCAATGCTAACTTTAACTGGGCGAACTATGGTAGCGGTGCAGGGCAATGGTATATCACTGATGCGATGGATTTGATATATGCCGAGCATTTAGCTAATGGCAATCAGTCCTTTCAATTTTTAGCTATCGTTGTGGAAAATGGTGATACCGATAACCCTGTAGAAGTGGTCTTTTCTGGCGAATCCTGCGCCAACATTGGTAATTGCGGAACAGACCCGGCTGAAGCGGACAATGACGATTACGATTTCTTTGATCCTAATATCGGCATTAACTATCCTAATCCTTACGAATGTGATAAACAAGAACGCTTTGAGGAAGGTTTAATAAATGTATTTAATGAGCTTCATACCAATAATGCTTTCTTTAGTACTGTTCCCGTTGTGTTAAATACATATAACTCTTATACAAATAGTTCTTTGCCAGAATTTTTTCAAGACCCAAATCTACAGACTACAGTGACTTATGAGTATGCACCAACGAATACAATATGTTATATTAAGCTCAATGGAAGCACTATAATAGGATTAGACTTGCAGGTCGATTCTAGCTATAGCTTTGAACAGATTATTGATCTCAGTATAGAACCCAATTATGAAGATGGTTATAATGACCTTAGTATCACCTATGAAGAGATTAATGGTATAACCCATACGATTAATAGCGTATTCTCAGCAGGTCCTCCGATTAGTATAGAAAATATAAAGGTTATTGATTTTAATTGCTGTGATCCGATATCTAATCCCAATAATACAGATCTATGCTTTTCGACGCTTACAGAGTTGTTTAATTATGTATTAGCGCAAGGTGAATTAGAAAATACTGCTGGATATAATATCTTGACCAATTCCGATTTTTTCAATACCAATGTCGATGAGTATTTCAACATTACGTCTGGTGATCTCTTCATTTGGAGAAAAAGTAGTGCTATAAGTCCAGTAAATTACCAAATTACCTTAAACGGTAATCTGTTTATGAACATCTTATTGCAGACGCCCTTACCTAATATAGCAAGTTTTACTTCGATCGAGGCTGCAAGTAATAATATAGATGGTTACGGAATAATTAACGCTATCAATACCTCGGGTCAAGAATTATTCTTTGACTATTTTCGTTCAACACTTCCATGTTCTTCCTCAGGCTCGAGTCTTTGTGGTGATACAGATACCGATGGTGACGGTATTTTTGATTTATGCGATAGTTGTCCAAATGACTTTAATATTGGGGATGCTGATGGTGATGGTATAGATGATGCCTGCGATGAATTTGATATTGACAACTATTGTATCAATGGCACCTATGACATTGCTTTCCATACGGACATGTTAAACCTCATTAATGCAGTTCACGATTCAGGGAATTATATCAATGATAATCTACTCCTAATTAATTATCCAGAATATACAGATTTTTTAAAGGCATTTTTTGAAATACACCAATTAGGAGCTTTTCCCCCTGGTGAGATCAATCATTCTTTAACGAAGTGGAATGTTACGGTCAATATATTTGATGTATTAAGCGCGATTAAAATTTACTTCTACAGTACCTCAGGTGTCGAATACTATATTTTGCTATCAAGGTTTTCAAAAAGTGATGGTACTAATTTTACAGTAAGTGATTTGAACAATACAGCCAGTTTCTCAAATTTTGAAACATTTGATTATAACTCGACTACTTGGGAAGAAGCCAGAATTACTGCCAATTATAATAACTCAAGTACAGAAGAATTACAAGTTAGGCATGGGTACGGTAATAGAGCAAGTGGCGCTGATTTAAGGTTATGGTGTGATATTAATCAAGAAAGGAATTTCTATGTCCAATCAAAATCTACAATTTCTATTGAAGAGGATGACAACTGTATCACCTGTATCCCTGTACCGGTACCACCAAAGTCCTGTACTGAAGCCTGGACCACCTTTATGACTACTGTTGGTTATACTGACGCCAATGGCTATAGCACCTTTATACCGGGATATGAAGTCCCTGTGGGTAGTAATGAAGACGATTGGCTTACCGAGGATATATTCTGTCAATTAGGCTACAAATACAATATTGACCATTACATCTATTATGTCAATACGGTAATGCCGTTAGATACACAGAACACAGGTATAGATAGTGATTATTATATCTCATTTTTCTCATTCGGCACCCATTATCTAGGTGCAGGCCATCCCAATACAAATGAAGCCATTGATGCCTATCGCGATTATTTAATCGCCAATATAAATGACCCGCTCAATAACGATGGCAATAGCGATAACGACATTATACCCTTAAATTGGTTAGAATATATTAGTGAGGTCTTTTTAATACAAACGGATGTCTGCCCATCGGCTCCGATACAGGTGGATACACCAGGTGTTGAAGCCACAGACGACTGCAATGAGTTTATTAATAACATTCAAGAAACCTATGCCAATGATCTTTATGAGCAGTATTTAGAGACACAGCGTCAGTATTTTAGAAGTAAATATCTTAATGCAGCCCTAGACAAATTGGTGGAAAACTTAGAGTTGACCTATGACGATAAGGAGTATCAATACACCCTTTATTATTACGATCAGGCAGGCAATTTAACCCGTACCGTATCTCCAAAGGGCGTTTCGCGTATGGAGACCCCTAATACGGCTGCTATTAGCGATGTACGTGCCTCCAATGGCACTTCCACACAAACTGATGTCAATCCGGCCCATTCACTTCATACCACTTATAGATACAATTCCTTAAATCAATTGGTCTATCAGGAGACCCCGGATGGCGGAATTACCAGATTTGCTTATGACAACTTAGGACGTATCGTTATGTCCCAAAATGCGGAACAAATAAAATCATCTTATGGATTTCTTGAGGAAGTGGTCAGTACGCCCAATTTTATCGATCAAGTGGGCGTTTCTGTCAGTGGCAACAACATTACTAAAACCATAGATGGCCGATGGAATGCCTACGCGTCGTCCCAAGAACTGATTTATAATGATGGCTATATTCAATTTACACTTAATGAGGATATTGCTAAAAGTAGGGGGCTTAGAGTGGGGCTGTCATATTATGATTTGGTGAGTACCTCTGACTTAAGCTTTAACTTTTTAATACACCCTGGGGGCAACTACTGGGTTGAGATTAATGATAACGGCAATTCATCTAGCACCTCTACTTTAGGCACCTATAATGCTGGAGATGTGTTTAAAGTGTCTAAAGCAAATAATACTATTGAATTCTTCGTCAATAATGTTAGCGTACACACGCATGGTTTAAGTCTTCCTGATACACCATTACGCTTTAGAGGGAAGTTAAGAGATCTTAACAATGAAATCAATGACATTATCCTAGTGAATACGAGTACGGCCTTAGAACGCTTCAGTTATACCGCCTACGACGGTTTGGGTCGAATCAACGAAGCGGGACAGCTTCGACTACCTCTTGATGTCTATATGATTAACGATGAGGGGCGATTGGTCTATAGCTTTGACCAGCAAACCTTAGTTGAAGAGGTTAATGCATTAGGGTTTCCAGATAACCTTTCAACACTCAGAGAAGAAGTAACCGTGACCAAATACGACGCCCCCTTTAGTAATGAGGCTGTCAGTTTATTTGAGGATTACGATGCCTTCAATAATAGAAACCGAGTAACCGCAGTACTCTATTACAATAATTATCCCGTTGATCAGTTGGATTTTAACAATGGTTTGTTCTATAGTTACGATATCCATGGTAACGTCAAAGAGTTTATGACCTATATCAACAATCCACTGCTCAATATGATGGAACAGAACATTAAGAAAGTGAACTACGACTACGACTTAATAAGTGGTAATGTAGATAAGGTCACCTATCAGCCTGGGCAAAAAGATCAATTTATCCATGTCTATACCTATGACGCGGATAATAGAATTTTAGACGTTCAAACCTCGAAAGATGGTATTATTTGGGAAAAGGAGGCCGCCTATGAATACTACAAACATGGGCCTTTGGCAAGGACGCAGATCGGAGACAAAAAAGTACAAGGCTTGGATTACGCTTACACAATACAAGGTTGGTTAAAAGGCGTCAATTCCGAAAAATTAGATGCCGAAGACGATATAGGTAATGATGGTCATTATGGGACCAACAATAAGGTGGCCAAAGATGCTATGGGTTATACACTCAACTATTTCAATAATGATGATTTTAAGGATTATATATCCAATCATGCCGCTAGGTTACAAAATTTATCCTCTGTGATATCGTCATCACAGCAAAACCTTTATAACGGCAATATAAAACAGATGACCACTTCGCTTAGAGGTTTGAAGGAAGAGAAGCTAGGAAGCCTATCGAATAGCTATACCTATGATCAGTTGAATCGCATTAAGCGTAGTACTAATCAAGAGGCTATTGAAAAAAATGCTGTTGGTGGCTTTACCGTTTCGGAGGCGGGTTACAATACCTCTTATACCTATGACAAAAATGGCAATCTTGGTGAACTCACAAGATCAGCTTTCGGAACGCCTATGGACCACTTATACTATCGCTACTACGATGGTACCAATCGATTGAGAGAAGTACGGGATGCAGCTGATGCCAACCTGTTCGCTGTAGATATTGATGATCAACCTTACGGGAATTATACCTATGATGATATAGGTCAGCTCACTCATGATGCTTCGGAAGGTTTATCCATTGACTGGAACGTATCGGGAAAAGTAAACTATATTAAGAAAGACAATGGGCAAATTATTTACTTTATTTATGATGGTCTGGGCAATCGATTAGCAAAAATAGATGATTTGTCAGAATCCAAAGAAGGCGGTGATATTACATCCACCTATTACATGAGGGACGCACAAGGCAATACCCTCGCTGTCAATCAGCTTTTAGATTCACCACCTAAGAGTATTAAAGGAGGTAGCACCAAAGGCTCGGGCGTATATATGTTAAAGGAACATCATATGTACGGCTCTAGTCGACTTGGGCTTCAAGATTATATAAAATATGATTTAGGTGAAGTCTCTTACAGTGGCGAAGACTTAAAACGCAGTGCCGATAATTCTGGGAATATACAGTTAAATGTTAATTGTGATAATTGCGCCTACAACTTTAATGGTTCAAATGGCTTTACTTATTTTTCAGACCCAAACTTAGATATTGGTTTTAGTAGTGGGGAATCCTATACGCTCGATACCAATCTTACTATTCAAGATTACCTTTCTAGTAGGCGAATTATCTATCACCTACAAGATATGGATGCCTCGGGAGTACATAATGTGATAAGAGTCAGTATTGAGGAGATTGATACAGGAAACAATAATTATAAATACGTTCCGGTATTAACCCTAAAAAATCATACGCCGATTCAGGGTGGTGGTTATGATATTGTTGAAAACAAATACGAGCTCAATGACCCATCTGCCGTGATAGAGAATTTAGATAAGCACGAGATTTATTATACCGTAACTCCGACAGGAAGCAATCAATTTAATGTTACTTTGGTGCATAATGGGATGACCTATTCATCGCAACTTGGGGAATTGAGTCTTACGACAACGAATTCCCAATCGCAGTTTATTCTCATTCCGAATTCGTACGTGTCGAATGCGAATTTTGAAATGTGTAACCTCACCTATAATATCAATGGCAATTTAAGGGATTTTAAATTTAATGTCATCGGTGCCTCGCCTGTCTCAAATGGGTTGACCTTAACACTCGATGATTTATCGGCCAATAAATGGGTAGAATCCTGCGGCGAGGATAATGATATCGACAACGATACCGTGTTGAATGATGCAGAGCTCATGGACCCGAACGGGGATGGAGACTTTTCAGACGCTCAAGATTCGGACAACGACGGGATACCAGACTATCTGGATCCTGATGATGATAATGACGGTATCTTAACCATTAACGAGGACGGAGGTACAGGCAATGCAGTCATTACTGTAGATACGGATATGGATGGCATCCCTAACTATTTAGATCCTGATGACGATGGTGATGGTATTGATACGGCTAATGAAGATTTGGATAATGACGGCGATCCTAACTCGGACGATTGGGATAATGATGGTCTACCAAACTATCTTGATAATGATGACGATAACGACACGGTTCTTACGGCCGATGAGTATCTTAACAATGACGATTTTGATAATGATGGTGCACCAAATTACCTTGATACGGATGATGATAACGACAATGTGCCGACCGCTTTTGAAAATACCTTTGATGCTAATCCTAATGACGGACAGAACGTCTATCTATTAGATACTGACGGCGATGGTAGTCCAAACCATTTGGATATAGACGATGATAACGATGGCTATATTACTGCTGAAGAAGATGATAATGGGGATGGCCTACCTGAGAATGATGATACCGACAGTGATGGACACCCAGACTTCTTGGATTCTAAAGATAATGATCCTTTAGTCCCCGGAATGATCAGTTGGGGGTCTTATGCACGATTGGTTGGTGATAAACGCTTTGAGCTGAGTAACCACCTCAGCAATGTGCTCTCTGTTATTTCTGACCGTAAGTTACCAGCGCAAAATGTAGGACGCGAGTGGTACGGCACAGATGAAAGGATAAGAGAGTTTTGGAAAGAATTGGGTAAAGCCAGTTTAAATTTTAATAACGATTACAGTATAGATGTTACCTGTTATGATAAAGAAACAGGCGCCATGGGTATATATGAACTTAGTGGTGGAAGCACTTATACGTTACAGTTTAATATAAACAAGGATGATTTTACGGCCATTCTAAAGGTAGAGCTCAGCAATCCCGAAGGGCAGGTTATTTACGAGACCCTTGTAAATGCATCCCAAACGGTAGGTACCACCTTTACGGCTGAGCAATCGGGAGAATATACCATTAAGGTCTATGTCTATAGTAATTTTTATGGTGCGGGAACCTTTACCATTGATAATTTAATGATCGCGGATGTTAGTGAAGTTGCCGAATCCTCAAATCAAATCGATTTATATGGTACCTTTGTACCCGACGTTCTTGCCTTTAATGATTACTATCCCTTTGGAATGCTCCTGCCAAAACGCCATAGCGCCGTGGATGGCTATCGTTACGGCTTCCAGGGCCAGGAGAAAGATGATGAAATAAAAGGAGAAGGGAATTCTATAAATTATAAGTATAGGATGCATGATTCTAGAGTGGGTAGGTTCTTTGCTGTTGACCCGTTAGATTGGCAATATTCATATAATTCACCTTACGCTTTTAGTGAAAATAGAGTTATTGATGGTTATGAATTAGAAGGGTTAGAAGTTGTTGTTGATAATGATGGAAACCCAACAGGGAAATATAACGTACAAAAAAATGAAGGTCCAACCCAAATGGCTCAAAGCATAAATAACTGGGCTAAAGAAAATGGATATATGGAAGTATCTTGGGAAGATATAGTAAACTGGAACAAAGATACTTATATTAATAAAAATGGTAATGTCAAAAATTATAGCGATAGAGGCGATAAAGGGTTCTGGGATGCAAATATTAATAAAGATGAAAAATTAAATATTCATTTAGTCAAAGAAACAAACCCAGAAGAGGATAAAAACACACCTGAAGCGGCTAAATTTATGCCTCAAGAAACAAAGTTTAGAGGGAAATGGAAGAGCATTGGACCATTTGTATATCAATGGACCAAATTAGAAGGTGGTGTTAAAGAAGGCTCAGGTTATTGGGAAAGAGGTGTGACGAGTGAATGGTCAGGCGGATGGGGTCTTGGAGATTTAGCAGGAGGCGATGTTACTATAAAAATTAACCCGAGTGTTGCTCAGAAGCTGCAAACAAACAATTTAGTCGATATATTAAATACTGCAACTGAGATTTATTCCCATTCTGGAGGTATGAGTTTTTGGGAGACAGCTACATTTATTGGTAAAGATGATGAAGGAACGGTTATTTATGGGATTTATAATACTATTGATGATGTAGGTTGGAATATTGGCTATTCTTGGCCTCAAACAGGTCCAGCACCTAGATGGTCTGATACCTATTCAGCATTTACAACAAAAAAAGATTCTTTAAGGCGAGCAGAAGCTAATTATAATGCTAAGAAAGGGGATACTCTTAAATATGGGGATTACATAAGAAAAAACCAATAGATAGAAATTATGGACAAATTATCCGTTGTATTAGGAATTTTTATATTGATTTTCTCTTGTGATGCTCAAGAGAAAATCAACACAAAAAACAGTGAACAAATTCAACTTAAGTTTCAAAAATCACTTAATGAATTTGGGTTAAAAGTAAGGGATACATCTTTTATAAAGGGTAATACACTTTATTACAATGTTGTTAAAGATTCAGGCTATTATATTGATGAAACAACAGGACATTTAATCCGATCTTATCTCTTAGTTAAAAATTACGAAGATTTAAAAAAGTTAGATTCCGTAAATTTTTACGAGGAGTTTAATGGATTAAGAGATAAAACAACACACCACTATCCTAAACATGGCATTGATAAGATCCGCAAGAAACTGTCTGCTAATTCCTTATTTATGGATCTAATTCCTTATTTATTGAAAAACACAGATGCAAATGACATCGTGAATATGGATAGTAGAATAAATGAAATTCCAGATTTTATATCTGAAAAAGAGTTTACCTTTAAAGGAAATGGTTTCTGGGAATTTATTTATGATTATACTTTAAATTCTTGCGACCCAAAATCAGAGGTACATATGAATATGAATGAAATTTTACATGCTTCAAAATATCCAGATTTTCCAACTCGACCCGATATATTTGAGTATATAATTATGGAAAGCGAACATTTTTGTAAGGAAAAATAGAGTTTTAGGTTATAACAATTTTGAGAATAAAAGGATTACGTCTTTTTTAAATGCTTGTAAATTTTATTGCATATTATCACCCCAAAGATAAAAAATGTAAAAATTACGATATTGATGAGAATAATACCTGAAGTATTATTTGGATTTACAATAATAAACTCAATAAAAATATAGATAGGTATTATGGTGATAACCCAAAACGAAAGCAACCCAATAAAACCCCATTTAATGGGATTTTTATTATTCTTTTTTGCTTGACTAGCAAAAGCTATAACTATTGCAATCGAAATGAATAAGGGTATCATTAAATAATGAGTTGATTTAAATATTAATAAGTTACCTGTTAGGCAGTGCAAGCTTCCCCCTAAGTTAGAACTGCTTAAATTTCCAAAACTGTATGATCATCTTCGAAATTCCTAGTACTTGAATATTTCCAAGTACTGTAAAATTATTAATAAATACTAAAACCATCTTTCCCTAGCTGCCGCACGATTCTATCGCGTGGCAAAAGGAAACAAAAAAGAACTTTTGTAAGGGCGTAAAGGTTTCTTTTTGTTTATTGACTACTGCTTAAAAAATTTCCTAGTTTCAATGGTTTCACCAAAAAAGGAAATGAAATAAGTGCCCGATGCAAGGGCCGTTGTATCTATTTGTCCATTACGGGTAAGCTCTCCTTCTTGTAAATGTCTGCCATTGATATCGCTTATATTATACTCGAGATCGCGGGACATATTAGCCACTTTGAGATAGTTGTTTACTGGATTGGGATAAAGCTTAAGATTATTGAGTCTTTGCTCATCTATACTAAGTGATAAATCAATCTTGGAGATTTCATCAGTATTTATCATATATAAAACCTCACCAGCAAAAGCAATGTCCAAGGGCAGACTTATATTAGAAACAACTGACTCAACGATGGGTATATTGTCCGTAATATTGTGTTTTACAACGCTGTTATCGTCTCTATTGGCAACATACAAATCGTTCCCTTTAAATACCATACCCAAGGGGTGATTTAGTCCTGAAACCACTTCAATAGGAGTGCCCTGTGGATCATCTAATCCTAATTTAAAGACGGTGTCCTGAAGTGGAAGATTAAAGTAGATAAAATCATCCTTTATAGCCAAACCAATCGGTCCTGTAGGAGTGGTATTCAAAAAGTTTTCTGCTGAAGAAGAGCCACTAGTAGTATCGTATCTATATATCCTATCGCCGTTATTGTCGGAATAATAGAGGTCATCCCCCTCAAACTCTAATATATTTGGGGTTTGGCCAAAAAAGGTAAGCTCAATTGGGCTGGGATTGGGAAGGCTCAAATCTAATTTAATAATATCCCCGGTTCCAAAACGCGCTACATACAGAAATCCGTCTTTAATCGCCATACCGGCTGGATTGTTAAGGTTATCGATTAGGAGTACTGGGTTGGGATCGGCCTCGTTAATATTGAAATATAAGATTTCGGTATCCAGACTGTAATATAAAATGTCATTGTGGATTAATATTCGGGGACCTTCTGAAGCGTTGAGATTATCAACTATTGTAGTGACTTGGGCATAAGTAAATTGGGCACAAAAGACGAATACTAGAAGATATAAGTAGTTTTTGGTCATAGTTTGGGTTATTATTTTGGATTATCCGTTAACACATTTGTTTCAAACCATTCTCTGTAAACTTAATAAAAAAGTATAAGGACTAGTCTCTTTTTCTTACAATTATTCAAAATAAAAGTAATGTAATCAAGAGATTAGGTCATATTGCCGTGGTATTTCTTATTAAGCAAGCAACCTATAATATCGCTATTTGGTTTAGTATTAAACTTTAAATTATGCATATGCAACAATAAAAAGCGAAAACCACTTAAACGGGCGGCTTTTCTTTTTAGAAAAGCGCATAAAAAAGGTTGAAATTATTTATCAAATAAAGTGTATTTTTAAGGGTGAAAATAGTCTGTTTTTGGCATTGAAAAATCATGTAAAAATGTAAAAAGTGGTTGTTTTTTGAGTATTTTTAAATGCTTATGTTCTTTTAAATAAAATGCCTTGAGCAAGATTTGATTAGGCTTCCTTTGGAATGCTCCTGCCAAAACGCCACAGCGCCGTGGATGGCTACCGTTACGGCTTCCAGGGCCAGGAGAAAGATGATGAGGTTAAGGGGGAAGGGAATTCTATAAATTATAAGTATAGGATGCATGATCCTAGAGTGGGTAGGTTTTTTGCTACTGATCCGTTAGAGAAATCATATCCATGGAACTCACCTTATGCCTTTAGTGAAAATAGAGTTGTTGACGGTGTTGAATTAGAAGGTTTGGAAGTAGATTTAGAAAATGGGCCAACTGCTGAAGATATGGCTGTTGCAACTGTAGCCACTTTTCAGGAAATAGGATTTTCCATTAAAAACTTAATGACTTTAGGTCTTATGCACATGAGTGCACCTGGTACACCCAATACCATGGGAGCAGAAATCTATGCTAGAATTGCCGCGAAACAGATAAAAGATTTTGGTTTTTTACCTGACAATCCATCAATGGTTATAAAGTGGGGTTATGCAATTGATCCTGCAACTGGAGAATCTATTCTTACAGAATCAAGACCATATATTGTTCCTAAAGACAGTGATTTCAAAGAATTTTTAGGGATTGTTGGAGATATAGTAGTGGTCGCTGCTATGTTTACGCCAGCTAAAGTAGGTGGATTAAACGCTCCTGTTTTTCTAATGAGAAATCCTGCTATACTTGCAGCATTAAAAACACCTGCAAAGGACTTGAAAATAGTGCAATATTTAAAACACACAGCTGCAAAAAACAAAGCTTGGAATGACATAGTTAAGGGGACTAAAAGTGGACCTTCGAAATTTAGAAGGGATATTAGTCAGGATGATCTAATCAAGGAAGCATGGGATAACGGCACTGCTGTAAATAATGGGAAACCATGGAAAGTTTATGAGTCTAGTGACGTTGTTGGAGCTGCGGCTGGTAAGGAAACCAAATATATGAGAGTCGAGATGACACCAAGTACTAAAGAAGTTCATGCATCACCGATTACAAAAAGAGATTATGAAAAATATACTAAAGCAGTAGATGATACTGACGGTTAATTTACACTTATGTTAAGCAATTATTTTAATTTTGATAAAGCTTCACGAATAAAAGATAATTTTATTTCTTTTGATAAACCCTTGAAGGATCAATTGGATGATTTATATGAAGATATGTTCTATTCTATATACGAAGATATTTCTATCACCCTTGACATAGGATGGTATGGTAGTACGAAAAACCTCAAGGGAGTTTTTATTTTATACCTTATAAAAGAAGATGATTGGGATAATCCAATACTTAAGTTATCAACTAAAGATTTAAGCATTTTGAGACACTATATAAAGTCATCTGTTGAATTTATTGACAATCAATTAATAAATAGTGGGTCAGATTAGTTGTGATAAAAAGTAGAAAATATAGCTATCGGCAACGGTAGCTTTTTTGATATTTTAGAGCGAAGCTACATTTTATCAAAGAACTCTTTGAATGTTTTAGTAGTAAGTATTTTATCAATCATTCTAAAGACCATATTTTTATCTTCTTCATCCAGATAATAATATCATCATGAATGTGTGTTCGAGTACTTTCAATAGCATTGAGATTATCAACTATTGTGGTGACTTGAGCAAAATTGAGTTGGGTGCAAAAGACGAATACTAGAAGATATAAGTAGTTGTTGTTCATGGGTCTTGTTTTAAGGATTTAATCCATGGTATTTCTGATTGATAAAAAGCAAAGCCTCATCAGTTTTGTCCATTAGCCTATCGCTATATAAGACATTAGAGCCAATGACCATACGATAGTTCTTTTTAATGGCATAGGCCTTTAAGTAATCTTGTAAACGTTGTGTGATTTGCGCGTTCGAGGACTGAAAATAGCTATCCTGACGCTCTTGTAAGGCTCTGTTTTTTATCATAATTTGATTCTGCATTAGCTTTGCCTCTTCAGAGGTCTTATCCTTTAAGCCTTGATAAGTCGAGACCAGACTATCAATTTCAAAGGATGCTGATTTTAAGGTATTGTTGATCTGTGCCTTAGCTTCTTTTGTCATATCAAACGCATTATATAACTTGGCATCATTAACATAGACAATGGCGCTTTGCTGGTCATTAGTCGTATAAACATAAAACACCAAGCCGCTTAAAATACAAATACTGTTTAAGAGGGTAAGGACTTTATAAATTTTCATGGCTTTATTCAATTATTTTAGGGTGCTATCCATTACAGACCTTGTGGACTTTTATAGTTTTTATGTGTTCTAAGGTATTCTTTTCCCGTTTTTTAAACAATTTATGATAGCTTTTTTAGGATGAATATTGTGCTATTTTGACCGAATCCTAAACTTGCTCATCTTAGTCTGTTAACTTTAGTTCAATACGATAAACGTAGTAATTTTCTGAAATAAAAAAAAGTTTTATTTGGCATTTGAGCTTATGAAATCAGCTTGAGTATATTCCCTGCTTGTTCCACCAGAAACCAAGGCCATCTTTAACTTATTATTAGCAATTTAAATCGTAACTTTGGTCATCCCAACATCCCAAACAAATTAATTATGTTAGAAAATTTTTGGTTTAATGTTAAATACGGCATTAATCATGTACTTGACCCTAATGGCTACGACCATGTTCTGTTCTTAATGGTTTTAGCCGTACCCTATGTATTTAAAGATTGGAAGCGTGTACTTCTATTGGTGTCCATGTTTACCTTGGGGCATACGCTATCTTTGGTTTTAGCGGCTTATGATATTGTTTCGGTTAATGGTAAATTGGTAGAATTTTTAATTCCGGTTACTATTTTGATAGCAGCCATATATAATGTCTTTACGGCGGGGAAAAAAGAGACCAACAAAATTGGATTACTCTTTTTTACAACCTTAGCTTTTGGACTTATTCACGGTCTCGGATTTGCTAGGGAATTTAAAATGTTTGCCGGTACGTCTGAAAACAAGATAGAACTTCTTATAGAATTTGCCTTAGGAATTGAGATTGCACAGGTTATTATCGTTTTTGTTGTTCTGTTTTTAGGCTTTTTATTTCAGACCATTTTTAGATTTTCACGTCGCGATTGGGTAATGGTACTTTCGGCCATTGTTATTGGTTTAGTGATACCAATGATTACGGGTAGCGATTTGTTAAACGCTTCCTAATTGGTAAAACTTTAACGACTAGTAAATTGCTATTACAATTCTATCCTTTTATATTCGTTAATAACATCGTACGTTTGTGCCATAAATAAGATAAATGTCAGAGACTAAACAGTTACGATACGATAAAGCTTATCTTCGTATGGCGCACGAATGGGCAAAACTGTCGCATTGCAAGCGTAAACAGGTGGGCGCCATTATAGTGAAAGATCGTATGATTATTTCAGATGGTTACAATGGTACACCAACAGGTTTTGAAAACTGTTGTGAGGATGAAGAAGGCTATACCAAATGGTATGTGCTGCATGCCGAAGCTAATGCTATTTCAAAAGTGGCAGCCTCAACACAATCTTGTGAAGGTGCCACTTTGTATGTTACCTTGTCGCCTTGTACGGATTGCAGTAAACTAATTCATCAGGCAGGTATCGTTAGAGTAGTGTATTCTCAGGCCTACAAAGACTGTTCAGGTCTTGAATTTTTAGAAAAGGCCGGAGTAGAATTAAAACATATTGAAGATTTAGAAGCCTAATGGCTACAAAAAATAAATACATACCCCTAATTATCGGTGTTGCCATAGCAGCAGGAGTTGTTATTGGTGGAAAACTCAATTTTACGGATACATCAGACCGTTTATTTACAACGAACAGTAAAAAGGACAAGCTTAACCGCTTAATCGATTATATTGATTATGAATATGTCGATGAAGTCAATACCGATAGTATCGTCGATGTTACGGTCAATGGTATTTTGGATAATCTCGATCCCCATTCCACATATATCCCTAAGGAAGATTTGGAACGTATTACGGAAAACATGAAAGGCGATTTTGTGGGTATTGGGATTAATTATTACCCCTATAAAGATACCATAGCTGTAATAAAGCCTACGGAAGGTGGACCAAGTGAACGTGCGGGGATTCTAGGCGGAGATCGTATCCTAAAGGCCGATGGTGCTGTTATTCATGGCCCCCAGATAACGAGCGACTACATTTCAAAAAGACTAAAGGGTGATAAAAACACAAGGGTTAAGCTTACGGTGTATAGAAAAAGTGAAGATAAAATTCTAGAGTTCGATATAAAGCGAAAAGATATTCCCATTAAAAGTGTTGATGCGGCCTACATGTTGACTGATGAATTAGGTTATATTAAAATGAATCGCTTTGCCGAGTCCAGTTTTAAAGAGTTTAAATCGGCCTTAGACGAACTGCAAGATCAGGGCGCGACGAAGTTAGCGCTGGATTTGCGGGATAATCCTGGCGGATTCTTGGGCATCGCAGAGCAGATTGCCGATGAATTTTTAGAAGACGATAAGCTCATTTTATTCACTAGAGATAAAAAAGGAAGAGAAGAACGCACCTATGCCACAAAGCGTGGGGATTTTGAAAATGGAGAACTCTATATTTTAATTAACGAAAATTCTGCGTCTGCGAGTGAGGTTATTGCAGGGGCCCTTCAGGATAATGACAAAGGTATTATTGTTGGGAGACGATCTTATGGTAAGGGTCTGGTGCAGCGCGAAATGGCTTTAGGTGACGGTAGTGCCGTTAGGCTAACCGTATCTAGATATTATACACCAACTGGAAGATCCATTCAAAGGCCTTATACCAATGGGGATAATCGGTCGTATTATAATGATTATTTTAAACGTTTAAGAACTGGTGAACTGGCTGATGAAGATAATATTAAAGTCGATGACTCTCTAAAATTTGTTACACCTAAAGGGAAGGTGGTTTATGGCGGTGGTGGTATCATTCCAGATATTTTTGTACCCGTTGATCAATCCTTTGATAATGAAACCATCAATTATTTGAGACGAAGAGGGCACTTTGGCTATTTTGTTTTTGAAGAGCTAGACAAAGACAGAAAAGCCTATGAACATGTCACCAAATATGACTTTATCAACAACTTTGAAGTCAGCGATGATATTGTGGTGCGCTTTCAAGATTATGTGAATCGGCGCGAAGGCACTAACATTACCTTTGTGGCCTATAATGATGAAATTAGACGCTTGATAAAGGCCACTTTAGCCAGACAGTTATTCGACGATAACGCTTTTGAGGAGATTCTCAATAAAGAAGATGTCATGGTGCAAGAAGTAATATTGCTCAGTACAGAATACCCTAATTTTAAACAGTAATCTTATCGTGCACTTTGGTGTGTTTACCGCCATTCCAAAGGGTAAGGATGTCGGTAGCCACATGCGATCCGCTACCACTGGCCATAGAGAACTGACTTCTCCAGCCCGCCAGAGTACCTGCCACATAGAGATCCTCTTCTATTAAGTGCCCCGTGTTTTTTAGCCAGATTCTGTCTTTTTCAATGACGGCTCTAGGATGAGCTTCTATATAAGGTTCTAATCCTTTAATGGTCATAAGACTGGTATAGCCCACAGCGATTACAACAATCTTAGAATGATAGTCGTTTTTATTGGTAATAACCTTGAAGCCTTCAGCTTGCTTTTCTATGGATTTGACTTTTTCTTTTTCAACTTGAACCACATGAGGATATAAATCGCTCAACTGTTGCTTTCCGCTTTCCAAAATGTCTTTCCCCAAAGTTCCTGGTTGTAAGCCAAGGACATTATTAAATAAGGCGTTCTGCAAGTGTGATGTCTTTTGGTGTGCTATAATCCCTATTCGCTTATCTTTTGCAAAAGCTTTGTCCTTTGCAGAACCCAAGACCAAGGCACAAGATAATCCAGCAGCTCCACCACCAATAATGAGAGCGTCGAATGTCATTTCCGTTTTTTGCTAAGGGTTTCTATTTTTTTAGAAATTCTAAGAATCTGCAGTAAAATAATAGCGCATAAAGCTGCTATAATCGTGAGAATAGCTGTGTAGCTTTCACCTTCAAATAAAGCTTCAAAATTCAATTTTGTGGCGTTAAAAATGATAAGGCCGATAGCGATTATCGTTAGAATTAAAGTAAATATTTTCATAAGAACAGGTGTTAAACGAATAAAGCCTTGATATTATGAGCAAATAATTTTACGGCTATGGCTAACAAAATTACACCAAAAACTTTTCTTATAATATTAATTCCGTTTTTTCCTATGGCACGTTCAATTCTTGCTGAGGTTTTGAGTACGAGATAAATAAAAATCACATTACAAATCACAGCTACAATAATGTTCTCTATTCTAAACTCGGCACGTAAGGATAATAGCGTTGTTAAACTACCGGGGCCGGCAATAAGTGGAAATGCCAAGGGGAATACTGAAGCTGTAATGGCATCGTCACCATTGTCTTTGTATAAGGTGATGCCAAGAATCATTTCCAATGCGATAAAAAATAATACAAATGCACCAGCAACCGCAAACGAGTTGACATCGATACCGATTAATGAGAGCATGCTCTTTCCGAGGAATAAAAATGCAATCATAATAATACCCGCAATTAAGGAGGCTTTTTCACTTTGAATATGCCCAACTTTTTTACGCAAATCGATTATGATAGGTATATTGCCAATAATGTCTATGACGGCAAATAACACCATAAATGCTGTAAATATTTCTTTAAAATTAAGTTGCATGGTCTTATGCTTTAAGTCATTACACTTTAAAATTAGGGTATTTAACTAAGGTTTTTAAGTTAAATTTGCCAAATGCCCATTATGGGCTTAAAATTCGCCGCAAAGGTGCAATTTAATTACCGATTTACAATATTAAATTACAGTAAAGTTTAACTATTTTTGCGGTATGTTTCAACTGGGAAAAACCATAGTTTCAGAAGATATTATAGAGAAGGATTTTGTCTGTAATTTATCCGCTTGCAAAGGGGCATGTTGTGTCGATGGTGATGCGGGTGCACCTTTAGATGACGATGAAGTAAAAATTCTCGATGAGATCTATCCCAAAGTAAAACCTTTCCTAAGAAAAGAAGGGATTGAGGTTATTGAGGCCCAAGGGACGTCGGTAAAAACGGTATTTGGAGATCTAGAGACGCCATTGGTCAATGGAGCCGAATGTGCCTATGTTATTTTTGATAAGAACAATACGGCACTTTGTGGCATTGAAGAGGCCTATAATCAAGGGGAAATCGATTGGAAAAAGCCTTTATCCTGCCACTTATATCCTATACGTGTTAAGGACTATTCAGAATTTTCGGGTGTCAACTATGAGAAATGGGACATCTGTGATCCTGCTTGCTCATTAGGAAAAGAGTTGCAAGTACCTGTTTACAAGTTTGTCAAGGAGGCACTCATAAGAAAGTTTGGAGAAGATTGGTATGCGGAATTAGAAAAGGTAGCAGAACATAAACTCGGAAACTAAATACTAAACAGGAATATTAAGCGTAACGCGTGTTCCGCTAGGGGTGTTCTTCTCGTATAGATCGTCAATATTAAGGGTGTAAGAGTTGTCAAAAGCCTTAGAGAAGTTGGCCAAACGTGCTTTTGTAATATCAATACCGACAGATTTACGTTTCAGCTTTTTATTGTCTCTAATTTTCTTTGATGCAATTCTGCCTATGCCATTATCAATGATCTCTACAGTGATATAATCGGATGTATTTTTAAAAACATTAAGGTCAATTCTTTTGTCGTCCGTTTTAGAAGATAAGCCATGCCAAAGCGCATTTTCTAAAAAAGGCTGGAGTATTAAGGAAGGTACTTTAGTCACTTCTGTATTTATGGAATCGTCAACATTGATTTTAAAATCTATTTCGTTATCAAACCTTATATTTTCTATGTTCATATAGAGCCGCATGGTCTCTAATTCATCCTGGAGTGACGTCTCCTTCTCTTTAGAGGCAATGAGAATCTTACGAATGAGTTTTGAAAACTTATTGAGATAATACACAGCGTTTTCCTTTTCATTATTTATGATATAAAGCTTAATAGAATTCAATGAATTGAAGATAAAGTGCGGATTCATCTGACTGCGCAGCATATCTTGTTCTAAGGTTAGAATTTGTTTGTCTTGTTTTAGGGTTCGGGTTCTACTAATAATAAACATCACCGTTACGATTAAAACTAACACGAGCATAGAATACCAAAAAACGTTTTTGTTACGTTCTAAGCGTTGTCTCACTTTTTCATTTTCTGAAGCTAAGGCCTTAATCTGGTTGTTTTTGTTTTCGTTTTCATACTGAATAACAATATCATTAACATATTGTAGATTTTGTTCGGTTAATATGGTGTTTTCAATATCAACAGCGTTTTGATAGTAATCTAAAGCGGCCTTATAATTCCCTTTCTTCTGAAAGATTTCGGAAAGTAATCTACTGGAGGAAGCTTCTGCGGATTTAAGGTTATACGTTTGCGATACTTCCAACCCTTTCCTAAGCTTCGTTTCAGCTTCGGGGATTTGATTTAATTCAATTTCTAGCTGCCCAAGGCTAATGTATGATGATGCAATGTAAAACTGATCTTTTAGGGCTAATGCCTTTTTAAGAGCGTCTCTAATGATAGGTTCGGCCTTATCGTAATCTTCTTTTTTTAAATAAATACCCCCGATACTATTAAAACAAATCATGCGTCCGATATCAGAATTAATAGCTTCATTGTAAAACAAGGACTTTTCATAATTGGCCAAGGCCACATCCAAATTACCCTTTCCCTCTTCGGCATAACCGATGTTATGGTAGTTAATGGCCAAGCCTAGCTTATTGTCCGCTTTTTCTTCAATCTTTAATGATTTTTGAAATTGAATTATAGCAATGTCATATTGTTTAAGCGCCAAATAAATATTTCCAATACTGTTTTGAGAAACAGCAATATTATAACTCACTGTTGGTGAGGGATTATTAACTTCATAGGCTATTTTTAAAGCTTGGGTGTGGTAATCCAAAGCAGATTTAATAACATCCATTCTTCGATAAGCGACACCTATCATATTTAAACTAACAATTCTCAGTTCGTTACTGTTAGCTTTATCGGCATAAGAATTTGCGTCTTTATGAAGCGCTATGGATTTATTGTAGTTAGAAATATTCCTATTAATGACACCAAGGGCATTTAAGGCATAGCTAGCCCCTTCGTTATAGGAATTTAACTTTGAAGCTTCTAAAAACAGCTTCATTTTTAAGCTATCCCTTTCAAAAGGTTTTAGTAAAGAGTCAATACTAGAGTAAGCAGTGGGCTTGCTTTTACTTAAATAATCTATGGCACTGTTAAACGCCTCTAAATTCTGGGCATTGCTAATTTGGATTACTAGTAAGGATAGTAGAAGAACAAAAAAGTGATATGGTAATTTAAGGCTCAATTTTAAGATTATAGCTTTTCGAGAAAATCGGATTTACGTTGTCTTGCCACAGGAATTTTATGATTACTGTCCATAACGACATAACCTTCATTTTTTATAAAAGCCTTTATTTTACCAAGGTTAATAATATAAGAGTTGTGTATTCTAAAAAAATAGTGCTCAGGTAAAATGGCATCGACCTCTTTTAACTTTTTGGTCACCACTATTTTCTTTTCGTCTTTAAGGAATAGGGTGCTGTAGTTACCATCTGAGGCCACATAGATAATATCATCCACATCTAAAAACAGAAGTTTCCCATCCGTATTAATGGTGATACGTTTTTTATCGAATTTCGAATTAAAATTCAATAACATGTTTTCCAGTTTAGAAATGCTGAACTGCCGATTACTATGCTTTTTTACTTTACTAAGGGTGTCTCTTAAATCATCAGAGTCTATAGGCTTTAATAGATAATCTATAGCGTCGTGTTTCAATGCTTTTATAGCATACTCATCGTATGCTGTTGTAATTACTACTGCAAAATTGATATCGTCTAATTGTTCTAAAAACTGAAACCCACCTATGGTAGGCATCTGTATATCTAAGAACAGACAATCAGGTGTGTTTAAGGCCAAGTACTTCAAAGCGTCTTCAGGGCTTGTAAAGGATTGCATAATTTCGATTTCATCCTTGAAGTTCCCCAGTTCCCAAATTAAGCTTTGAATAGCTTTTGGCTCATCATCAACAATTACGGCTTTTAACATCATTATAATTTCTACCCTATAAAGATATACATATAAAGGGTTTCCTTAATATGTTTATGTATATCGTGTCGCATTTTATGTATAATGTGTTAAAATTTAATCCTTTAGATTTATGCCACCCATCCATACACTTTTTTTTACCAATTATACAATAGTCTAAGGCTCCAAGTATATTTATTTTGATATTTGAATAAATAAAACTGACCAATATTAAGAGTAAATGAGGGTTTGTTCTTAAGACAGTTAAATGCTATTAATCAACAAAAGTCAGGATTGCCAAATCTTGACTTTTATTTTCAGTTTTAATTTTGTTATAAGCAATTTTAAGTGTTGCTTTTTCATTACTTAGTTAGTTATTATGAAAAAAAGAGTGCTGTATAAGCATTCTTTTTTTTGCTTAAAACGAAAATGAAAACCTTCAATAAATACGCCTACTAGCCTCTGATTTAATACGATAAAACCTACAAAAAAATCATGAATTTATTATTTATTAAATAACTGATTATCAGTTATTTAAATTGATAATTTGTCTTTTCTAGACTTTGTAGGCCGTGCCGAAGTTTGTTAAAAACTTGTTGACAATGTTTATAAGATTGTCTTTCATTTTCTTATACATTTTTAAATCTTTGTCAGTCCCAAACCAGAACAAAAAATTTCAAAATTAATCCTCAAAAAAAGTAGTCAACCATGTCGCAAGCAGTAGAGCCAATTTTAGCTGAAAATAAAGATAGATTTGTAATATTTCCTATTCAACATCATGATATTTGGGAATGGTATAAAAAATCTGAAGCTAGTTTTTGGACCGCTGAAGAAATTGATCTGCATCAAGACTTAACCGATTGGACGACAAAATTAAATGACGATGAACGTTATTTTATAAAACATATATTAGCCTTTTTTGCCGCAAGTGATGGAATTGTAAATGAAAATTTAGCAGAAAACTTCGTTAACGAGGTACAGTATAGCGAAGCTAAATTTTTCTACGGATTCCAAATTATGATGGAGAATATCCATAGTGAAACCTACTCGTTGTTAATCGATACTTATGTTAAGGATGAAGCCGAAAAAGATACACTTTTTAAGGCTATTGAAAACTTTCCTGCCATCAAGAAGAAAGCCGATTGGGCTTTAAAGTGGATTGAATCGCCAAGCTTTGCAGAGCGTTTAATCGCTTTTGCCGCTGTTGAGGGAATTTTCTTTTCTGGGGCATTTTGTTCAATATTTTGGTTAAAGAAAAGAGGATTAATGCCAGGATTGACCTTCTCTAACGAATTAATCTCTAGAGATGAAGGTGTACACTGTGATTTTGCGGTACACTTACACAACAAGCACTTGATTAATAAGGTGCCAAAAGAGCGCATCAGAGAAATTATTGTTGATGCGCTAACTATCGAAAGAGAATTCATTACAGAGTCATTGCCAGTGAGCCTTATCGGTATGAATGCTAAACTCATGACGCAATATTTAGAGTTTGTAACGGATAGATTGTTGGTCGAGTTGGGTTGCGAAAAAGAATACAATGCATCAAATCCATTTGATTTTATGGATATGATTTCGCTTCAAGGAAAAACCAATTTCTTTGAGAAGCGTGTATCGGAATATCAAAAAGCAGGAGTGCTTAATAAAGAAGAGGAGAAGGATAAGTTTTCTTTCGACGCTGACTTTTAATTAATTGAATGGGGTCTTCCTAAAAGACTAAAGATTCAATGCCAATTCTGTTTCTGTTTTTAACGGAAATAGTCCAAAAGAATAAATTAATTAATCTAACTAAGTGGGTTGCATGTTTAATGGGGCTCACCATAACTAACTATCATTTTTCTGAATGGCTGTGTTCAGGGAAATCTAAAAACTATTGTATATGTATGTTGTAAAAAGAGACGGTCGGAAAGAACCAATGATGTTCGACAAAATCACTGCCAGAGTGAGAAAACTGTGTTATGGGTTAAACGAATTAGTCGATCCTGTAAAGGTAGCCATGCGCGTTATTGAAGGCTTGTATGATGGCGTAACGACTAGCGAATTGGATAATCTAGCAGCCGAAATTGCGGCAACTATGACGACCAGTCACCCAGATTATGCGAAACTGGCTGCACGTATTTCGGTCTCTAACTTACACAAGAATACCAAGAAATCTTTCAGTGAGGTGATGGAAGATTTATACACCTATATCAATCCTCGTACCGGTAAAAAAGCACCGCTCTTATCGGATGATGTTTACAACGTCATCAAGGAACATAAAGACAAGTTAGATTCTGCCATCATCTATAATCGCGATTTTGGCTATGATTATTTTGGGTTTAAAACCTTAGAGCGTTCTTACCTGCTAAAATTAAATGGTAAGATTGCCGAACGTCCACAACATATGTTAATGCGTGTTTCCGTAGGTATTCATTTAAATGATTTGGATGCTGCTCTGGAGACCTATGAGTTGATGTCTAAAAAATACTTTACACACGCTACACCTACATTGTTTAATTCTGGGACTCCAAAACCTCAGATGTCGTCTTGTTTCTTATTAACGATGAAAGAAGATAGTATCGATGGTATTTACGATACCTTAAAGCAAACCGCAAAAATTTCGCAATCTGCTGGAGGTATAGGTCTATCGATCCATAACATTAGAGCAACAGGAAGTTACATCGCTGGGACCAATGGAACTTCGAATGGTATTGTACCAATGCTTCGTGTGTATAATGATACAGCGCGTTATGTAGATCAAGGAGGAGGAAAGCGTAAAGGTAGTTTTGCCATCTATTTAGAAACGTGGCATGCTGATATTTTTGATTTCTTAGATCTCAAAAAGAATCATGGTAAAGAAGAGATGCGAGCAAGAGACTTATTCTATGCGATGTGGATTTCAGATTTATTCATGAAGCGCGTACAGGAAGATGGGGATTGGACCTTAATGTGTCCTAACGAGTGTCCGGGATTAGCAGATACACATAGTGAAGAATTTGAAGCTTTATATACTAAGTACGAAGCAGAAGGAAAAGGCCGCAAGACGATTAAGGCTAGAGAACTTTGGGAGAAAATATTAGAATCTCAAATAGAAACGGGAACACCTTACATGTTGTATAAAGATGCAGCTAACCGTAAATCTAATCAGAAGAACCTAGGGACGATTAAGTCGTCTAACTTATGTACTGAGATTTTAGAATACACATCGCCAGATGAGGTAGCTGTTTGTAATTTGGCGTCTATCGCTTTACCAATGTTCGTAAAGAATGGCGAGTTTGACCATAAAGAATTATTTAGAATTACAAAACGCGTTACCAAAAACCTAAACCGTGTCATTGATAGAAACTACTATCCGGTTCCAGAGGCTAGAAATTCTAATATGCGCCATCGTCCTATTGGTTTAGGAGTGCAAGGTTTGGCAGATACGTTCATTAAATTGCGTATGCCGTTTACAAGTGATGAGGCCAAAGCGCTCAACCAAGATATTTTCGAAACGCTGTATTACGCTGCGGTAACCGCATCTATGGAAGAAGCCAAAATCGATGGGGCATATGAGACTTATGAAGGCTCACCAATGAGTAAAGGAGAATTCCAGCACAACCTTTGGAATATCAAGGACGAAGAATTAAGTGGTCGTTGGGATTGGGATAAATTGCGTAAGCAAGTTGCTAAGAACGGCGTGCGTAACTCATTATTGGTAGCACCAATGCCTACAGCATCGACTTCTCAAATCTTAGGAAACAATGAATGTTTTGAGCCGTATACGTCTAACATTTATACAAGACGTGTATTGTCTGGGGAATTCATTGTCGTAAACAAGCACTTACTCGAGGACTTGGTAGAATTAGGACTTTGGAACGAAGCCGTAAAGCAAGATATTATGAGAGCCAATGGTTCGGTACAGCATATTGATGTTATTCCAGATGATATCAAAGAACTTTATAAAACGGTTTGGGAACTAAGTATGAAGGATATTATAGATATGTCTCGTCAAAGAGGCTACTTTATAGATCAATCCCAGTCGCTTAACTTGTTTATGGAAGGAGCGACTATGGCCAAATTAACCTCCATGCACTTCTATGCATGGAAGAGTGGCCTAAAAACGGGAATGTACTACTTGCGAACCAAGAGTGCGGTTGATGCCATTAAGTTTACATTAACCAACAAAAAGAAAGAAGAACCAGTAGCAGAAGCTGTACAGGTAACTGAAGAAACAGTAGTAGCTAAACAAAAGGCAAAAGCGGCAAAAACAGCAGCGAAGTTTGCCCAAGAAACTACTGAGGTAGAACCGATGACAGCCGAGGAGATGAAAGCATTAATTGCACAAGCTAAAGAAAGCGAAGGCGATGATTGCTTAATGTGCGGTTCTTAGATTAAATTAAGTGTTATTAAAAGCCAACTCAAAAGAGTTGGCTTTTTTATTTTATATAACCTAGGTAATTTTTAGCATCGCGCATATTTAGCTCCATGTCATCGTAATATCTACTACTGCGATCTTGACCAAAAGCAGGTTCTTCTAATTTGTCCAAAGCTACTAGAATTTGAAAAACAGGGATATAATTACTACTTTTTAGTTCATTTTTGAGCCACTTTCTCAATACTGGGATAAGTGCTTTATCATTTAGCTTTGATAGAGCCCAATACGCATTTACCCTTTCGGAATCTTCTAAATAGAGATTTGAATTTAAACCTTTAATGATGTCAGACTTTAACTCCTCAATAGAATATTTTGTTAGCTTAGACTCTTTGACAATGCGTTTTTCAAAATCACCATGCGATGCACCATTATAGTCTTCAAAAATGAAGGCTATCTCAGTAAATTCATCGTTGGTAAATTTCATAACTGTTTATTCTTTAATCAAAGTATCCGTTCCTAAATACTTATCATCCTTATTATAATACCAAGCGCGTACTTTTGGCATTTTAATCCCCTGAACGATGGCCTCTTCTGTAAGTAAAATGTATTCGCCCGAATCTAATTTTTCATTACCGTTTTCATCCGTTTTAAAAAACTGATAGACTTCCATAGCATAAGTATTTGGATTAAAGTAAAAATACCACACATCACTACCTACAGCTTTGTCATAGGTGACTTTTAAAACCAAATAATCTTTGCCTTTAAAGGATTTCTTTTCAACGGTTTCACTAAGATTGGCACCAGGATCCTTCAACTTCATAGGTAAACCATATAGGTAAGTGTAATAATTTTTATAAAGTGTGGCTCTATCACAAGACATGTTTTTTGTCTTGGCCTGTAAACTATCTAATAGCTTACCATTATGGGCCATTTTGCATGTCCCTTTGTCCACCGTATAAGTTGTAATAACAGTGTCCCTTTTGGCATCTACATTGAAATATTCGCTTTTTAAGTCTATGGTAATGTTACTTCGTCGCAGAGCGGCACTGGGCGTGGTCATTTCTACAGTGAATGAACCATTAAAATACTCCCATTTACCGGCAGGATCGTGGTAAGTAATAGAATTGTTCAATAGTTGTTTGGCCGAGATGTTTTGAGCCGTGCATAAAAAAGAGAAGCACCATAAGGTAAGGACGAAGAAGGATCTCATAGTTTTAGATTTTACACAAATCTAAAAAACAAAAAGCACTCAATGCCCAATTATACGGGAGAGTGCTTTTTTTCACCTCTATAAAAATAATGGATCAATTAGTTTGCCTCCATTAGGGCAAAAAACTTATCTATGTTGGGCATTAAAATAATGCGTGTTCTTCTGTTTTTAGAACGATTTTCTCTAGTGTTGTTTTCTACTAAAGGTTGATAGCTGCTACGGCCAGAAGCAATTAATTTTGCCGGATCTACATTGTATTTGTTCTGTAATTTTCTGACCACAGAGGTCGCTCTTAATACACTTAAGTCCCAGTTATCTTTAATCTTTTCGGTATTGATACTTCTAGAATCGGTGTGGCCTTCGACCATGACATCTATACTTTCTTCAGAATTGATGACATCTGCCAACTTTTGTAAGATCGTATTAGCTTTACTACTAATTCTATAACTTCCAGTGTTAAATAACATCTTATCTGAAATCGAAATCATAACAACCGTTTCGTTAATATTTACAGCGATATCTTCGTCCTCATTAAGATCTGTAGTTTCCAAACTTTTTTCAAGATTGTACTGAACGGCTAAATTCATAGAATCTTTTAAAGTCTTGGCTTCAGCTAACTTTGTAGCATCGACCTTTTCTAAGGTTGCTAACATCCTGCGTTTACTTTCATTAGACATTAGGGTGCCGTCTGCATTAACATCTAATTTAATGTCGTTTTCTATTTTAAGACCTTCAACATCCTCATTTAGGGAGTTGATTTTTTGATTGTAGCGATCAACGCGTTCTTGAATTTTTGCGAATTTGTTTTCTAGGTCTTCCTTTTCTACCTGAGTTTTGGTCAGTTGGCTTTTAATCTCACCATTTTCTTGTTCTAAGGCCATATATTTCTTTTTCGAAACACATGAACTCAATACGATGGTCATTGCTAGTAGGATTGAAATTTTTTTCATGTTTACGTTTTAGGTTAGTTTATTTTATACAATTACATATACGACCAAATGCATGTTTTAGATGTTGAATGGCAAATTTTTTTAAAAAATTCAAAAAAAATGCTTTAGAATAGTTCTAAAGCATTAATGATTTTTCTGAGATTGTTGTCTATTGTTGTTGCTCTAAGCTAGGTTGTGCCGGGGCTACCGAACTATCGTGGGAATGGTAGTATTCCTCTAAGAGGTTCATCATAGCGGTTAATAAGTCTTTAGTCTCTAAGAGCAAACTAAAGTAAAGCGTTGTATTTTTTGGACTCGATTCCTCGCTTCTGGTACGCTCTACCTGCCTTTGAATTTTTTCCTTTACCAAATCAAAGATTTTGATTTTATCCTTAATGACCGCCCCAATCATTTCAAAAGATCGCGTTTCGAAAGCAATTTGAGTGGTTTCAAACAAAGTTTCGAGTTTCGTGTCCAAATCTTTAAGCTCTTTGACCTGACTAAATTTTAATTTCTTGTGATTGTTATTAATGTGCTTATGACTAGCTTTTGATATGTACTCAAGAGATTGTGTCATATCTTGTAAGTGCCCCAAGATATTGATATAGAAATTACTCGCAGCGACACTCGGCTCTTCGAGATTGCGGATGAAGTAAAAAATATTACCTTTTAAATCGTCTATTTCGTCCGATAATTTTTCGATTTGTTGTCTGTTTTTTCTAAGGCGCTTTAGATCCTGTACGGCAAGACCATTGATAGCTGAAGTGTAAATTCTATTGCCCCGTTTTACAACATTGGCGATATTAGCAGCACTTTCGTGAATAACGCCTTGCGTCGAGCTGCTCTCGGCACGTTCGAGATGATCTTCCTCTTTCATTATTTTTGTGCTCTTGCGATGCGATAAATAACTTCTAATCAGTAAAACAATGGCTAAAACCAAAAGTCCAGCTAAGGCATAGCCCTCACCATAATATAAGACATAGGCCATAAATGCGGCGGCAACAAATGCACTAAAAGCTGTGAAAAACCAACCCCCAATAACATTGAGCACACCAGCAACTCTATAAACGGCACTTTCGGTACCCCAGGCTCTATCTGCTAAAGAGGTACCCATGGCCACCATAAACGTTACATAAGTGGTTGATAAAGGGAGCTTCATAGACGTAGCAATAGAGATTAAAACGCTAGCCACCATTAAATTGACGGCTGCCCTCACTAAATCAAAGGCGGGCTTATCATTACCTTTAATGATCACATTAGGTTCTTGAAATTGCCGGTTGGACCAATTCCTAAAGGATTCGGGAAGAATGCGGTTTATGGTCTCGTTGACGCCAATAGTCAATCTTACGACATTTCTCGATAAGAAATTGGGCTCAAAACGTTCCGTACCTTCATCTTGTCGCGATAAATCTACAGAGGTTTTTACAACAGCTTTTGCTTTACTAGAGAACCAAAGGGTTAGGACCATGATTAAACCAGCAATAAGCAGTAAATAAGGTTCGGTTTGTACAGGCTCGCCTAAGGCTGTCATCACATAGTTTGAGGGATTGGCACCACTAGCCGACCAAGCTTCATAGGAGTTATAAGCGGCGATAGGAACACCAATAAAGTTAACTAAATCATTACCGGCAAAAGCTACAGCCAAAGCAAAAGTACCGACAATGATGATAAGCGTATAAATTTTGGCGTTGAACAATTTTATTGCCAAATACGATAAGATAGTAAATGTTAAAAAGCTTATACCAACAAAAGTAAAAGGATTTGCGCTCAAAAACTCTTTAACGGAAGGAGGCATAAATGCAGCGTTTTTAAGACCCTTCACAATAATAAAATACATTATGGAAGTGATGGCAAATCCACTAAATATAGCACTGTACCAAGTGGGCTTTTCTTTAAAGTTGAAGGATAGTAAAAGCCTCGAGATGTATTGAATGATAGCGCCAATGGTAAAAGCCACAACGACGGATAGTAGTATACCTAGTATAATTTCGATCGCCTTTTCATTATTAATATACTTGCCTAAATCAATGATCGATTGGCCTTGATCGCTGTAAATTTTGATTAATGCTACCGCAACGGAAGCACCTAATAATTCAAATACAATAGAAACCGTGGTAGACGTAGGTAAGCCTAATGTATTGAAGAAATCGAGAAGAAGAATATCCGTGAGCATCACCGCCATGAATATGACCATGATTTCGTTAAACATAAATTCACCTGGATTAAATATGCCTTTACGAGCGACTTCCATCATTCCACTAGAGGTCAAGGCACCAACAGCAACGCCTATACTAGCAACGACCATTATAGTTTTAAAGGGAACGGCTTTAGAGCCAATGGCAGAGTTTAAAAAATTTACGGCATCATTACTTACACCAACTACTAAATCTGCAATGGCCAAGAACGCTAATGCAGCTAGCATATAGACATAAAGATTTTCCATGAAATAGTTTAGCTATAATTGTACGCAAATTACTTGTTTTAATTTGAACGCAATGTTACCAAAATGTTATGTTCTAAATCATAAGAAAAAAAAGAGATATTTACTTTTCAAGTAAATAAAGGTAGTGCTTCAATTCATGTCTCAGGTTAAATAATTGCGTAACATTTAAATTATTTATAATCAGTGTATTACAAGCCTAATGTTAATTTAATGTTACCTAAAAGTTGTTTAAATGTAAAATAAATGTTATGTTTGTAATGTAAATATTAATAAAGCCCAATAGATATGAAAAGATTAATGATACTTGTATTAATGGTAAGCGTGAGTTTTATTTATGCTCAAGATAGTAACGAACCCAAATTAGAAAAGAAAGGGGACTTGACATATGTAACATATTATCATGACAATGGAGAAGTAAGTCAAACCGGAATGTTTAACGTTAATGGTAAGGTGCATGGTGAATGGAAGAGTTATGATATTAAGGGTAATAAAGTGGCTATGGGTAATTACGATGATGGTAAAAAGGTGGGTAAATGGTTTTTTTGGCAAGGTGACTCACTAAAGGAGGTTGACTACATAGATTCTAAAATTGTAAGTGTTAACCAGTGGGATAACAAAACAAAAGTTGCCCTAAATAACAAATAAGTTCAAGAAGTACTCCACATAATATTAAAAGGGCTCTCATATATGAGAGCCCTTTTTAATTTCAATAACGCGCGTGATTTTCTCTAAGTAAGTTCCTAGAATTTATAGGTATAGCCTAATGAAAACTCCGTGCCTGGTTGTCTCAATGAAAACACCTCGTTGCTTGTTCCGAAAGACACATACTCACTTAATCGCTCGGCACCTAAAATATTGTTTACTTTAAGGTCAATGGCAGAACGTCCATTTGCTCCAAACGTCTTATTTAAGGTAAAGTTTAAACTGTTAAAAGGTTGTGTAAATACATCTGGTACTAAACCAATACCTACAACTTCTAAGGTTTCACCTTGTACATTAAAGAATAGACCTGTTTGCAATCCAACATCAGAATTATTATAATCTAATCCAACATTTATGACATAGGGCGCCTGACCTTGCATATCCCTTTCGCGGTCAATGGTTTCACCATCCCTTGCTGCTAATTGTCTACTGCTAAACTCGTCATCACCCATTGTTAATCGAGATTCAGTAACAGTAACATTGGTAATTAACCTAAGATTGTTTAAACCTTCAGATAGGAATCCTAAACGTTGTCTCAACTCAAATTCTGCACCAAATACTTCTGCATTACCAAGGTTACCATAGGTAATCTGTGTTGGAGCTTGTTGAAAGAACACCTGTTCTATGGGATCTGTAAAATCTTTATAAAAGCCACTTATCGCAAAGGTTTGGCCGTTTCCACCAAAGAACTCATACCTTATATCGAAATTGTTGACATAAGTTGGTACCAAGTCTAATGTTCCCAAAAATAACCGATTGGTAATAGGATCAAAGATTTGAGCTAGTGAAGCTTCTCTAAACGAAGGACGTGCCGTCGTACGAGAATAGGATGATCTTATATTTGACTTGTCATTAACCGCATAGATAAGGTTGGCTGAAGGGAACAAATCCAATTCATCCAAAATGTTTTCCCGCTCAAACACCGTCTCATTGTCCTGCCCTGTGTAATAAGAATTAAAAGATTCTATCCTTAAACCTAAGACGGATTTTAGTTTTTCCGATACGTTAAATTCAGCAGAAGCATAGGTTGCCGCTATTTGATGTTCACCTTCATAGGCATCATTAGGGTTAAATGTATCAATTGAAATTAAATACGTACCACTATCTGTTTGTGGAGTCCAGATATTGTCAGGATTTAATAATTGATTGACATCGCCACTAGCTATAAAAGAGTCCTCACCTTGAATATTAAAGGTATAATCATCGGTACTAAAATCTCTGAATTTATAAGTAAAGGCACCACCAAACTTAATTTTTGCCGGTCTGCCAAATAGTTCTACTGTTTTGTCAAAATCTATTTTAGCTGCCCAGTTCTCTTCAATGAGGTTTCTCCATAATTGAATAGGGAAAGTAGCTGCAGATGGACTCACAAAAAACTCACCGTTATCTGCTCTTTGTAATGGTGTAATTCTATGCGCTTTATCCATTACTTTAGAAAAGGTTGGAGCTATTTTCCATTCCATATTAAAAGCATTATTCTCTGCAATGCTATTTAGTCTATGTTTACCAGTTAACAATACGCTAGTGATAGAACGCTCAGTATAGGTTACGGAATTTTTAGTTAAAGGCTCTAAGCCACCTCCAACACCATCTTGTGAAATGGTCTGGTTGAAGAAACCAGCAGCCGATTCACCATTTTGAATATGGAGTAAATTCGCTTTATACTTGGCTTTATCAGTTTTATAGGTTAAACCTAACATTCCATTAAGAATCACATTGTTGATACCTTCAGAACCACTAGAAGCTAGAGTAAAGTTTAAGTCATTATCTGATGTATCCGCATTGTTTTTTACGTAGGCACCATCTTGTCTGTCTTCATAAAACGTTGTTTCATTTTTGTAAGAGAAGGATGCTTGATAACCCAATTTATTATCATCGATATCATATTGATTCCCCAATGTAAAACCAAAATCAAAGTTCATTCCACTAGTCGCTTGCTCGCCTGCAAGTTCATTTAAGAATCGACCTGTTAGTGTGGTCAGCAATAATTTATTGTCGAATGTTCCAGGGATACGTTGGTATCGGTTAATCGGTAAATTTCTCGTACCATCGTCATAACCCCAAAAATCAGTATCGCTCCCTTCAGACCTAAGGTATTGATCATTAAAGTGCATATCAGGGTTATAGCCACTTCCCAAAGAAATGGAATACTCGGCCTTTGACGGAAAGTCCTTCGTAACAATATCTACAATACCACCAGTAAAATCAGCAGGATATTCGGCCGCAGCTGACTTTAATACAATAACATTTTCAATAATATTGGTAGGAAATAAATCCATCTGAATGGTATTTCGGTCAGGGTCTAATCCAGGAATATCCATGCCATTCAGTGTGGTTTTAGTATAACGATCCCCCAGACCACGAACAAAAACATATTTATCCCCTTGAATAGATACGCCGGGAACACTTTTTACAGCTGTAGCTACATTACTGGCACCTGTACTTTTTATCGCCTGCGACGAAAGGCCATCTAAAACAACGGCGGACTTCTTTTGAATATTCAATACGGCATTTTCTGTATTTCTTCTAGTAGAAGTCGTAATGACAACAGTGTCTAAAGAATTGGTTTCCATAACTACATCCAGGGTAAAGACTTCATTATCCTTAATAACTATGTCTGATATTTCTTTAGTAGCATACCCAACAAAAGAAAAGACCAATGTATAAGTACCTTCCTCTAACTCGAGTTCATATTTCCCGTCAAAGTCCGAAGTGACACCTGTAGTGGTCCCTTTTACTAAAATATTAGCAAAGGCCATAGGCTCGTTAAACTCACCGTCGATTACTGTTCCAGTTACTTTTCCTTGAGAAAAAACCACAGAACTGGTCACGAGAAATAAAACAAAAGCTAAGACTTTTTGTATGTGTTTCATATAAAATTTTATTAATCCACCGCCTACCTTGTAGACGATGGATCTATGAATGAAAAGTGATTTTTTAGAATCCTAAACCACCAGCTACGTTAGAATAGGTCCAGCTTAGGTTTGAAGTTGTAGCACCAACAGTCTGTGCACCTTCAGTAACTTGAGACGCCCAGTTAGCAGCTCTTTCTGTAAAAGTCGGATTCAAAATGATTTCCATTTCGTCAACATCGTTACTTTCATCCTCGTCATCACAATTTGCGATACAACCCACTTTTTCAACAAAGATGGAGTTATCGAAACCAACGATTTCCCAAGTACCAAAGTTTAATAAACCATCAAGGAAGTTTTGAGAGACATTATTTCTATCCAACTCAACATCTTTACCATCAGGGAATCCAATGGCATATACATTTTCCGTAAGACCGCGAGCTCTACTTCTGTAGTCGGCGTACTCGCCATTAGAAGTCACAGAGTTACCAATGATGGTTGCATTTCTTAATATAAATGAACCTTCGCTACCTGCTGGAGTTGATCCTTCTGGACCGTCAATTTCGAATGCGTGGTCAGAAATATCACCTAAAACAACAACAGCGTTGTCTATAGTACCAGAGTAAGCTTGGTCGATATCAATAGCGTCATCACCTTGAGCCCAAACTAATAAGTTTGAAGCGTTACAAGTACCGCCAAAGAACTCAATACCGTCATCAACGTTAGCAACGACTTCTATATTATCGATAACAGTACCGCTACCAACACCACCTAAAGTAAGACCGTTGATCTCGTTACCCTCACCGATTAAAGCACCACCATGACGGATAGAGATATATCTTAAACTTCCAGAATTATCGTCAGCAACTGAACCACCATAAAGTCCAAACGTATCATCAGCAGGAATACCTTCAATCTGTGCCTCAGGAATATCTCCAGAGAAAGAACAAGGAGCATTACCTAAAACGATTAAACCACCCCAAAGCCCTCTATCATCTTGGTCGAGGTTAGTCCCAGCTGTTTGACCACAAGTAATATTATCTGAAGTCGAAGTGAAGATAATAGGTGCATCAGCAGTACCATTAGCGTTTAACGTTCCACCTCTAGCAACGATTAAAGCAGAGGCCAAAGATCCAGTACCTGAAGATCCTTTAATGATTGTACCTGGGTTAATAGTTAAAGTTGCACCAGAAGGAATAACAACTTTTTGATTTAATTGGTAAATATTGTCATTGGTCCAAACAGTTCCATCAGCAATTTCTCCAGTAACGGCAACAACAGGACATTGTTCTCCACCATCTCCGGGATCATTAACAATTATTGTGGTTTCTTCAATGATTATTGGAGTATCATCATCTTTAAAACATCCAGTAAATACTAGTGTTGAAACTGTTAACGCGATTAAAAGTAATTTTTTCATTGAGTTAAATTTTAGTAAACAATTTTTAGTTATCATTGTGCTGCAAAGAAACTGTGATATTCGCTGTTATAGGTTAGACAATGATTAAAGATTTGTAATGAAAAAGTTAGTTCAGCGTTAGCAAATTATTAAGCAAGTTATTATTAAGGATACAATTTATTAACATTAAAGCTTGTGCAATTTGAAATTCTTTTTTTACACGTTTCAACCTCAATTTACATATCTTGCAAGACTAAAGAATTAGTTTATGAATTGGGAACAATTACTATCCTTAAAGCGCTTTGGCGATACTAATAAACGGCTCAGAAAAGAGCAAGATGAAACTCGGGTTGGTTTTGAAGTGGATTATGACCGAATTATTTTTTCTTCTGAGTTTAGGAGTTTACAGGATAAAACACAAGTCGTTCCCTTGTCAAAAACAGATTTTGTACATACCCGATTAACCCATAGTTTAGAAGTAAGTGTTGTGGGCAGATCTTTGGGGAGAAAGGTGGGGCAGTTGCTTCTAGAAAAACATCCTCATTTATCGCGAGTACACGGCTATAAGATTAACGATTTTGGTGCTATTGTGGCTGCTGCAGCTTTGGCTCATGATATCGGGAATCCTCCTTTTGGTCATTCCGGGGAAAAAGCTATAGGCTCTTATTTTACGAATGGAAAGGGAGCTGCGTTTAAATCCCTTTTGAGTCCAGGGGAATATCAAGATCTATGCGATTTTGAAGGCAATGCAAATGGGTTTAAAATCTTAACGGAGAGCAGGCCGGGACGAGTAGGGGGCTTGCGTTTAAGCTATGCCACGCTTGGAGCATTTATGAAATACCCTAAGGAATCATTGCCTAAAAAACCTACCAAACATATTGTAGACAAGAAATACGGTTTTTTTCAGAGTGAAAAGGAGATGTTCAAGGATGTGGCTTCAGAGCTAGGATTGATACAGAGAAGTCATGAATATCTCAGCTATAACAGGCACCCATTAGCCTATTTGGTGGAAGCGGCAGATGATATTTGCTACACCATTATCGATTTTGAAGATGGAATTAACCTCGGACTCATTGAAGAAGAGTATGCTTTAGAATATTTGATAAAATTGGTGAAAGGGAGAATTATCACCGAAAGCTATAATGCATTAAAAACAACTGAAGATAGGGTAAGCTATTTAAGAGCTTTGGCCATAAGTACCTTAATAGAAGAAGCGGCTTTGATTTTTATGAAAAATGAAGAGGCTATTCTAAAAGGGAATTTTGAAACCGCACTTTTAGATGTAAGTCAATACAAAGCGCAAATAAAGGATATTATTAATTTAAGCGTAAAAAATGTCTACCGGTCCAAAGAAGTCATTGACAAAGAAATTGCGGGATATGAGATTTTAAATCAATTGCTCCATGTGCATGGTAATTTAGCTTACAATTACTACACCGATAACTTGTCGCACTATAACAAACTGGTTTTAAGCCTTCTGCCAGAGACTGTAATTTTGGGTAATACGTCTTTGTATAGCAATCTTATAGCGGTCTGTTTGTACATCTCAAAACTATCGGATACCAATGCCTTATTGTTGCACCAAAAGCTAAAAGGCCAAATTTTATAAAAGCATTTCGTCGATTAATTTTGTTTTTTGCCGATAAATTGTTTTTATTTATCTCATAATCAGTCCCAAAATACCTACTTATGAGAAATAATATACTCGGGGGCTTAGTCATTTTCATGGTGGTACTCACATGCCTCTTGATGCTTGATGACATCTCTAGCCCGAAAGAACAATCGACCACAAAGACTTCTGTACAAGTCGATCCCATTGAAAACCAAACCGATTTAGCTGTTGTTGAGAACGAAGAGTAAATCTTCAATTTTCTTTTTTATAGATGAGGTGTTTAATTGCAAAAGCGTATGCAATTGATCCACTGAACCATGTTCAACGAATGCATCAGGTATGCCTAATACTGTAATTTGCTGCCTGAAGTTGTGTGTATTGGCATAGGCCAAAATAGAACTGCCAAAACCGCCTACTACAGTCCCATCTTCAATCGTTACAATAGCTTCATGATTAGAGAAAATGTCTTGTAATAGATCTTCATCCAAAGGTTTCACAAATTGCATGTCGTAGTGGGATACTTCCAAATCAATGATAGCCTCTTCTACAGTTTTCGCCATAGTGCCTATGGAGAGAACAGCGAGTTGTTTTCCCTGCTTTAGGCGGACACCTTTCCCAATGGTAATCCTCTCAAAAGGTGTTTTCCAATCTAAAAGGTGACCTCTTCCTCTAGGATAACGAATGGCAATAGGAAAGTCAATACCTAACTGAACGGTATACATTATATTTCTGAGGGCTATGGCATCTCTCGGGGCAAAAACGACTAAATTGGGAATACAATTCAGATAGGCTAAATCAAAAACACCGTGATGTGTAGCACCATCTTCACCTACCAATCCTGCACGGTCTAAACAAAAAATCACTGGAAGCTTTTGCAGAGCTACATCGTGAATCACCTGATCGTAAGCGCGTTGTAGAAAGGTAGAGTAGATATTGCAAAATGGAATCATACCTTGTGTAGCCATACCAGCAGCTAACGTTACGGCATGCTGTTCGGCAATGCCGACATCGAAGGCACGCTCCGGGATTTTTTCCATCATATATTTTAGAGAGCTCCCCGTAGGCATGGCAGGAGTAATACCGATGATGTTTTCATTTTTTGAAGCGAGCTCAACAATGGTTTCACCAAAGACATCTTGGTATTTTGGAGGCGCGCTAAATTGAGATTTGGCAATAAGTTCACCAGTGCTAGCATCGAATTTACCCGGCGCATGGTATTTTACTTGATCCTTTTCAGCTTGTTTTAGGCCTTTCCCTTTCGTGGTGATGACATGTAAGAATTTAGGGCCTTTTATGGTTTTTAGACGTTCTAATTCTGAAATTAAAAGGGGCAAATCATGACCATCAATCGGACCAGAATAGTCAAAGTTTAAAGCTTCAAAGATATTATCCTGTTTTTGAGTCCCTTTTTTAACGTTGGTTAAATATTGCTTTAATGCACCGACACTTGGGTCTATGCCAATGGCATTGTCATTGAGAATGACCAATAAATTAGCATCTGTAACCCCGGCATGATTAAGCCCTTCAAAGGCCATACCGCTGGCAATAGAGGCATCGCCAATAACAGCAATATGATGTCTGTCTTCACCTTTTAACTGTGAGGCAATAGCCATTCCTAAAGCCGCAGAAATAGAGGTTGACGAATGGCCAACACCAAAGGTGTCGTATAGACTTTCACTTCGTTTCGGGAAACCACTAATACCACCTAGCTGTCGATTAGTATCGAAGATATCCTTCCTCCCAGTTAAGATTTTATGACCATAGGCTTGATGTCCAACGTCCCATACCAACAGATCTTCAGCAGTGTTAAACACATAATGCAGGGCAATGGTCAATTCCACAACGCCTAAACTCGCCCCTAAATGCCCTTCTTTGGTCGCAACAATATTGATGATAAAGTCACGTAATTCTTGGGCAAGCTGTGCTAAATCACTTGGTTGAAGTTGGCGCAGATCCTTAGGGAGATTGATATGTTCTAGAAGCGTTTTCAATACCATACAAATGTACCATATTGAAATTATATTATTAGTTCAAATAGAATCGTATTTTTACAGCTATGATACAACCCTACAATGACACCTATTTTATGCGAAAAGCCCTCCAGGAAGCAGAGGTCGCTTTTGAGAAAGGGGAAATTCCTGTAGGTGCTGTCATTGTGGTTGAGGATAGAATCATTGCAAGAACCCATAATCTCACAGAACTATTAAATGATGTCACGGCACATGCCGAGATGCAAGCGATAACAGCAGCTGCTAATTTTTTAGGAGGAAAGTACTTAACCAAATGTACGCTCTATGTCACTTTAGAGCCATGCCAGATGTGTGCGGGCGCTTTGTACTGGAGTCAGATTGCTAAAATTGTCTATGCCGCAGCTGATGAAAAACGGGGTTTTAGAGCTATGGGTACAAAACTACATCCCAAAACAAAAGTGGTGAGTGGTGTTCTGGCCGAGGAAGCCTCGGCATTACTAAAACGGTTTTTTATCGAAAAACGAAATCTCAATTGAAACCTATTAAAATGATGAATAAATTTCTAGGCTTATTAATTCTACTCTTCGCCCTAAATTGTAAATCCACACAGCAACCCAAGGACATGACTGATGAAAAAGTGGTGGTTATAGGGAGAGGCAGTTTATATGGTTCCGGTGCTGAGGGTATTGACAAGACGAACTTAGTCATTTCTAATCCTGAGGATTGGGAAGGCCTATTGCAAAAAATGAATTCGGTTAATAAGGTGTCTGACGGTTTTTCGGAAACCGAAATTGATTTTTCAAAATTTCGAGTGATTGCTGTTTTTGATGAGGTGAAAACCACCGGCGGTCATAGCATAGCACTAAATGTTATGGATAATTCAGACCACGTTTTAATAGAGGTCATATACAAATCTCCTGATGGCATAGCGAATACAGCAATGATGCAACCCTATTATATCGCTAAGCTTATAAAAAGTGACCGCCCCATACGTTTTAAGTAAATAGCCTTGAGATTCCTACTTCGGAAGGTAGGTGAGCCCAAGGTCAACTATCTATTTTGAATGTACTGCTGTACAACTTTTCAAAACAGAGTTTCGCTAAATAAAAAACGCCCAACCAAAGGTTGAGCGTTGAAAATGCATAAGATATATTCTTATAGTACCTGCACGTTAGCAGCTACTTTTCCTTTTCTGCCTTCTTCTTCGGTGTACTCGACATTGTCACCTTCGCGTAATTCTACACCATTAAGGTTTGATACATGTACGAAGATGTCTCTTCCGGTTTCTTCGTTGGTAATGAATCCATAGCCTTTGGAATCATTGAAAAATTTAACTGTTCCAGTCATTATAAAAAAATAAAAATTAAAGTTCAAAGGTAGTCTATTAACCAACACGCAAGGTTAACAAATCGTTTTATTTTAATATTTTGAAAATTAAGCACTTCAATTAAATCTTATTTTTTCGTTGATTTTCGCGCATTTTCTCTAGGTTTTCCTTGGTAAGCATGTAATCTTTAACGTCCTTTCCTTTCCAGCGGTAATATGAGAATAATGGGAAAACAACTAAAAAAAGCCCCAAAACACCAAAGCCAATCAATTTTTGTGAATACGCGACCTCCAAAACGAAACCACAAACAATACTTGCTAAGGAGGCTATAAAAGCTATAAGAGTAATTATATGAATAAGCTTCATTTATTATTTTTTCAATTACTCTGTCGGGTCGAGCGCAGTCGAGATCATAACCTTAATTCATTAAAAAAGGCTTCTCGACTAAACTCAAAGTGACAGTAATTATTTACTATGATGTAAAGTTAATCAATTCGCGGCGATAGGCCGTTAAGAGTTTGGATTTTGATACAAAACCGTAGTACTTGTTGTCTTTCACCACGGGTAAATTCCAGGCCCGAGAGGTTTGAAATTTTTTCATCACCTTTTGCATAGAATCGATTTCATAATAAATGATTTCGGGTGGTTTTTGCATAAAGGTTTCTACAGTGGTAGAATCATAAAGCGTTTGATCGAACATGACGGACCTAATATTATCCAATAGAATAATACCCATAAAGTTCTGTGCTTCGTCAATGACTGGAAATAAATTTCTGTTGGATTTTGAAACCCCATTTTTAAGCATGTCTCCTAGAGTCATTTCAGGATGAAGGGCTATAAAGTCTTGTTCTATCACCGAGTCGAGTTTCATAAGGGTTAAGACACTTTTGTCTTTATTCTGTGTTAAAAGCGCCCCTTTTTCTATAAGTTCTTTGGTATAAATTGTGTGGTCTAAACCATTTTTATTGATCATGAAGGACATTGAAGAGGTGATCATGAGGGGGACAAAAAGTTCATAGCCACCAGTAATTTCTGCAATTAAGAAAATAGCAGTCAAGGGCGCATGAAGCACCCCGGCGATTAACCCAGCCATTCCGATTAAAGTGAAGTTGGCTTCAGAAACGGAAAAACCCAATCCACAATTGTTAATTACTTTGGCAACGACATTACCTAGTGCACTTCCCATGACTAAGGAAGGAATAATAATTCCACCGGTTCCACCTGCAGCAAAGGTCGTTGTCATGGCAATGGCTTTAAAAATGGTAATGCCAAAAAGCAATCCGATGACAATCCAAATATTATCCAAATAATTGTCAAAAGGCGTATTCCCAAGGGCTTCTATATCATTTCCAATCATTAGGTCGTTGATAAAACCAAAGCCTTCCCCATAAAGTGGTGGAATAAAAAATAGCATGACCCCAATAGCAAGGCCACCTATTATGAGCTTTTGACGTGCCGATTTAAATCGGTTGAAAAAGGCCGTAATGCCAAAATATATTTTTGAAAAATAGATGGAAGCAACTCCTGTACCAATACCCAATAAGATATAGAATAAAGTGTCTTTAATGGCGAATTTATCGGTGACATTAAAATCAAAAAGTACGCTGTCTCCCAAAAAGAAGTAAGAGGTTATTACAGAAGATACCGATGCCATTAACAGGGGAAGCAAAGAGGCAAAGGTCAAATCCAGACTAAAGACTTCAATAGCGAAAATTATGGCAGCTATAGGCGATTTAAAAATAGAGGCGATAGCTCCTGCGGCCGCGCAGGCAATGAGCAGACTTCTGGTTTTACGATCATTGTGCAATAAGCGACTTAGATTAGAACTTAAGGCTGAAGCCGAAGCAACGGCAGGTCCTAGAAGACCAACAGAACCACCAAAGCCTACAGTTAAGGGTGCTGTAATGAGCGGTAAGTATATATTTCTTTTGTTTATAATGCCATCGCGTTTTGACAAGGCAAACAATATGGATGGGATGGCATGTTTACTGGGTTGTTTCGAAATGTATTTTACAAATAGATACACCAGAAAAAGACCAATAATTGGCAAAATAAAGTAGATGCTATTTTCAGAAAGAATGACACCTTTTTCAAAAATGGCTTCAATGGCGAAGGTGATGTTTTTGATAAACACCGAAATTAATCCTGCCAATAACCCAATGAGTAAGCTTAATAAAAAGACAAAGTTTTTCTCGGAGATATGCTTATATCGCCAGATGTATAAGCGTTTAAATAATTTAGATTTAAAAGGCATAGTTTAAAGCTAATAAAAATAACTGTCATTCCTGCCAAGGCAGGAATCTAATCTAATTATCTTTTTCACTTTTATTTGGATTCCTGCTTAAGCAGGAATGACAAAACATCTATAAATTCAATTTTAAATTGAGTTCTTCAAGCTGTTCCTTATCAATAGGGGCAGGAGCATCGATCATTACATCGCGACCTGAATTATTTTTAGGGAAAGCGATAAAATCCCGAATCGTTTCTTGGCCTCCTAATATGGCTACCAATCTATCTAGTCCAAAAGCAATACCTCCGTGTGGTGGCGCACCATATTCAAAAGCATCCATTAAAAAGCCAAACTGGGCTCTGGCCTCTTCTTCTGAGAAGCCTAAGTGCTTTAACATGATGGCCTGAGTGGCTTTATCGTGGATACGAATAGAACCTCCTCCAATTTCATTGCCGTTTAATACCAAATCATAAGCATTGGCTTTAACCTCTCCAGGATTGGTGTCCAATAATGCTAACTGCCCTGGCTTTGGGGAGGTAAACGGATGATGCATGGCGTGATAACGCTCGGTGTCTTCATCCCATTCCAACAGTGGGAAATCCATTACCCAAAGTGGTGCAAATTCATCGGGTTTACGCAGGCCTAAGCGTTCTGCTAATTCCATGCGCAAAGCACTTAATTGTGTTCTCACCTTATGGGTCTCACCAGAAAGTACACAGATTAAATCACCTGCTTTGGCGCCTGTAACTTCGGCCCATTTAGCTAAGTCGTCTTGGTCATAGAATTTATCTACAGATGACTTGTAGGTACCATCGTCATTACAACGACAATAAACCATTCCCAAAGCACCTACTTGAGGTCGTTTTACCCAGTCAATAAGCTTATCGATCTCTTTTCTTGTATAACTATTTCCTCCCGGCACGGCAATACCTACTACCAATTCGGCAGAATTAAAGACCTTAAAATCTTTGTGTTGAGCAACGTTGTTAAGTTCACCAAATTCCATCCCAAAACGAATATCGGGCTTATCGTTACCATACAAACGCATGGCATCATCATAAAGCATTCTCGGGAATTTTTCAATGGCAACACCGTTGATTTCTTTTAGAAGATGTCGTGTTAAGCCTTCAAAGGTATTTAAGATATCTTCCTGTTCTACAAATGCCATTTCACAGTCAATCTGGGTAAACTCAGGCTGACGGTCGGCACGTAAGTCCTCATCCCTAAAGCATTTCACGATCTGGAAATACTTGTCCATTCCACCTACCATCAATAACTGTTTGAAGGTTTGAGGCGATTGTGGTAAGGCATAAAACTGACCTTCATTCATGCGGGACGGCACCACAAAATCACGGGCACCTTCGGGTGTTGATTTGATTAAATATGGGGTTTCCACCTCAATAAACCCTTCATTAGACATATAATTCCTGACCGCTTGCGTCACTTTATGTCTAAAAATTAAGCTCTCTTTCACAGGATTACGACGAATATCCAAATAACGATACTTCATACGTAAATCATCGCCACCATCGGTGTCGTCTTCAATGGTAAATGGTGGAACTAGAGAATTGTTTAAAATCGTCAACTCTGAAACTAGAACTTCAATATCCCCAGTTGCAATATTTGGGTTTTTAGAAGCGCGCTCTTGAACCTTGCCTTTAACCTGAATCACAAACTCCCTTCCTAATTTTTGGGCTTGCTCCATTAAACCTTTAGAGCTTTGGTCTTCATCAAAATAGAGCTGAGTTATACCATAACGATCCCTAAGATCGACGTAGATCATAAATCCTTTATCCCTTACACCTTGGACCCAGCCTGCTAGGGTAACTTCTGTATTATTATCTCCGGCTCTTAATTCACCACAATTATGACTTCTATACATATCCAAAAATTAAATACTTCGCCTTTGCGTGAAGCTATGGCGAACAAAGGTGCAAATTTAATCAACTTAAAGGATAAAAAAGTAAAAAAGCCTCAACAATTGTTGAAGCTTTTTTCGCTATTAACCAAACCTTAAGAAAATGTCTCAAGGCTTTTTTAATTACTGCTTATCTATCATGAATTCAGTACTTTTTTCATTGGGGGCAAACCTAATTTTTGCTCTATTTAATAGGTAAAACATTACTGGGACAATCACTAAAGTTAAGAAGGTGGCAAATATCAATCCGTAGATAATCGTCCATGACATTGGTTCCCAGAATATGGTATTATCACCACCAAAATAGATTTTAGGATCAAACTCTGTAAATAAAGAGAAGAAGTCAATGTTAAAACCAATCGCTAAAGGCAATAAACCTAATACGGTCGTAATTGCGGTTAATAAAACTGGTCTTAAACGCGCTCTACCGCCTTCAACAATGACTTCTCGGTATTGCTCTCTGGTTAAAAGACTATTTTCTTCTTGGCCAAGCTCGAGCTTTTTTCTGTCCACAAGCAATTGGGTATAGTCAATAAGTACAATGGCGTTATTTACCACAATGCCAGCTAAGGCTATGATACCCATCATTGTCATGATGATTACAAAGTCATCGCCAAAAATGACCATACCAAATAACACACCAATAAAACTCAAAATGATGGCTCCAAAAATGATAATGGGTTTACTTATAGAGTTGAATTGTGCTACAATAACCAAAAGAATAAGCGCTAATGCTATCACCAATGCTTTACTCAAGAAAGCCATATTCTTAGCTTGCTCTTCTTGCTCACCAGTAAATTCGTAAGATATACCTCTAGGTAAGCTGTAATTAGTCATTAGATTAGCTATTTTACCAACAATTTCAGTGGCATTATAGCCTTGTAAAACATTAGAATATATTGTAATAACACGCTTTAAATTTTTACGTTTTATAGAACTGAATGTGGCAATATTTCGCTTGTTTACAACAGAGGAAATAGGTATCTTTTTGAGATTACCATTATTATCCCTGAATGTTACCGACTGATTAAACAGTGCACTTTCATTATATCGGTTTTCATTGTTAAAACGCACATAGATATCATAATCATCTTCACCTTCTTTATATGTTGATGCATCAAAACCGTATATGGCCTGTCGTAAGGTTTGACCGATCATGGCTGTGCTCACCCCGAGATCACCTGCCTTTTTTCGGTCAACAAAAACTTCCATCTCAGGTTTATTTTGATTGACATCGATTTTCAACTCCTCTATCCCGGGAATATTAGCCTCATTAACAAATTGCTGAATGCCCTCTGCCTCGGCCAATAATTCGTTGTAATCCTCGCCTTTAATCTCTAAATTTATAGCATAGCCCGCAGGAGGCCCATCTTGGTTTTTGTCGACAATCACAGAAACTCCCGGATAGCCTTGGACCGCTTTTCGCATGGCGGTTAAAACGTCGTTACTACTAACCTTTTCGCCATTGACATCTAAACGATATTTATATTCCCTGAATAAAACGGTGACTTTACCTTTGTGTGGCATTTCGTTTTGAGAACCTCCATCAGTTTGAGGATTACCGGCACCTTCTCCTACTTGAGAAATGATAGATTCGGCCATATAATTATAAGGTGTTCCGTCTTTCATGTAGGTGTATTGATCTAAGGTCTCAATGACTTTAGCTTCAATATCTTGAGTGACTTCATTGGTTTTTGCAATATCTGTACCTTCTGGATATTCAATATAAACAATGGCCTGATTGGCTTCATTTTCTGGAAAGAATAAGGTGTTGATTGAAGATACTCCAAAAACAACAAACGAAAGAAGAAGCAAGCCAAATGTTCCGAAGAAGAACTTATAGGCATTACTACCTCTAAGTGCAAAATCTAAAAAGCGTTTGTATCTGTTTTCTAATTTAGGCAACCAACTATTCTGAAATTTTTCTGAAAGTGGTAACAAAAGGTATTTATGAAACCATAAAATACCAGCTAATAAAATAAATAGATTACCAAAACCTAAAAAGGCTTTTGGCCCTCCTGTAAATCCAATAATGGACATTAAAATACCTGCGCCGACAATCGCTAACCCATTTTTTAATCGTTTGGTTTTTGCTCTATTCAGCCATCCTGTTATGGTCATGAAAATACCAATGATTAGTAAAATAGGACCTATAGCTGAGAAGATGGCATTAGTTTTTAATATCCCAGAAAGGGTTAACAATACACCAAAGACTAATAGGCCTAAGCTTATTCTAACAAGCGCTTTTCTTTCCATTTTCGCTTCTTCAGTTTTCATAAATACCGAAGTCAGCATTGAATTTATGATCAACGCCACGAATAGGGAAGAGCCTAAAACGGTTGCCAAGGTTAAAGGAAAATAAATCATAAATTTCCCCATAATGCCCGGCCAAAACCCTAAAGGTAAAAACGCAGCCAGTGTCGTTGCGGTAGAAGCTATAATGGGCCAGGCTATTTCACCAACACCCTGTTTAGCAGCCTCAAGCCTAGGCACACCTTCATCCATCAATCGAAAGACGTTTTCAACCACCACGATACCATTATCTACCAACATACCAAGCCCCATTACCGTAGCAAAAAGCACCATAGTATTGAGCGTTATGTTGATGCCTATAAACCCACCAAATATGGGTAATATTAAAAAGGACATCATTATAGAAAGCGGTATGGCAATACCAACAAATATGGCATTTCTAAAGCCTAAGAAGAACATTAAAACACCTACAACGAGTAATACACCAAATATAATACTGTTTTCTAACTCCGATACTTGTGCTTCGGTTCTAGTAGATTGATCGTTGGTAATTGAAATATTTAAATTACTTGGGAGGTAATTAACTTTGGCTTCTTCTAAAATGACTTTTATTTTTTCGATAGCCGTAATCATATTCTCACCACTCTTCTTCATTATGCTTAACATCACAACAGGATCTGAATATTCCCTGGCATAAGTAGTTCGGTCTTTCTCCCTAAAGTTAACTTTGGCAATATCTCTTAATAGAATTCGTCCACCATCATTTTTAACGACGACGTTTTGAAGTTGTTGAGGATCTTCAATTTCCCCAAGCACTCTAATATTACGCTGCATACCATTTTGAATGACATTTCCACCAGAAATTGTGACATTTTCCGATTGAATGGCACCGATAATATCGTTGAAACTAAGACTGGATGCATTCATCTTAAAGATATCAACTGCTACCTCAACTTCCTTTTCTTCTGCACCTAAGATCTGTGCTTCTTTTATCTCAGCAAGTTCTTCGATTTCATCTTGTAGCAATTCTGCATAATCTTTTAATTGCTCAGAAGTAAAATCTCCGGTGATATTAATATTTGCTATTGGTGTTGCTTCAGAAATGTTGAGGTCAAACGCATTAGGTTCCACTTTTACGCCACCATCAAGCGTAGGCCAGTCTTGCTGTGCTTTTACATTATCGATTTTATCTTTAATCTTAACCTTTGCTTCTTCGGGGGTAATGTCCTCCTGAAATTCTACCTGAATTGATGAATAATCTTGTACCGAAGTCGATGTGATTTTGGTAACACCAGTAATATCATCAAACTCTTCCTCTAAAGGTTTAGTGATTAATTTTTCGACGTCTTCCGCAGCATTCCCTGGATATATAGAACTCACATATATTTTAGACTCAATAATCTCGGGGAATGATTCCCGTGGTAAACTCGAATAGCTCAATAACCCTCCAATTAAGATTATGGCGATGATAACAAAGACCGTTTTTCTGTTATCTATGGACCAAGATGAGACCCCGAAATATTTAAATTTTGTTTTTTCCATAATAATTGGTAGTTACTAATTATTTTACTTTTACTGTAAGGCCATCTCTCATGGTTATGGCGCCATCCTTAACAATGACATCACCAGAGGTAATACCATCTAAAACTTCTACATAGCCATCATAAGCCAGTCCTAAATTGACCTGAGTTTTTACTACGGTAGCTTCAGAATCCTCTAGACTTGGTATTAGATAAACAAATTTTTGCCCTAACGCATTTTCTTGAACAACATTATCTGGAATTACAGTAGCATTTTCCTTTCGATAATCATTGATTTCAAGGTTTGCAACAAGGTTAGGTTTTATGAGTTGTTCTTTATTAGGAATGGCGATTTCAATTTCAAAAGTTCTATTGTTTGGATTAATGAAATTACCGACCTGCCTAACTTTACCATCAATTTGTTGACCGAGCGATGGGAATGCAACATTCACGTATGTACCTCTTTTGATAGTACCGAGGTAGGTTTCAGGTACTGATGCCTTTACGTACATGTTTTTTAAACTTACTAAACGCATTAACTGATTGGCTCCAGGGCTTACGACTTGACCTTGATCAGTTATAACTTCGTCAATAGTTCCCGAAAATGGCGCTCTTATTGAGGTCTTGCCAAGTTGCGACTGCATCTGTTTCACCGAGTTTTCTAGACCTTCCATACTGGCTTTAGCTTGGAGGTACTGAATTTCGCTTCCAATCTTTTGGTTCCAAAGGCGTTCTTGTCTCTCAAATGTTGTCTTGGCCAATTCATATTGTGTTTTCATTTGTGCCAACTGGTTAGCCAAACCACCGTCGTCAATTTTAGCTAATAGTTGCCCTTTTGAAACATTTTGTCCTTCCTTAACATATATATGAGTCAAGGTGCCAGAATACTCAGGGTATATAATGATATTTTCCTTAGTATCTACATCTCCTTGTATGTCAATAAAGTGATTAAACAAGGTGTCTTTAACCTTGAAAGAAGTCACTAAAGGCAGACGTTTCAATGTATCTTTTTCTGAAATTGCAGTTTCAAGAGTGCCCAAAATTTTACCAATGCTATCGTAAGATTTTAAAACTTGATCTCTCTTACTTTTCATTTTTGCCAAATCTCCTTCAGCAATAACCGAATCTACAGAGTCGTTATTTTTCTCACCTGAACATGCTATGAACAGGGTGGCAATTAATACGATGGATAATATATGTTTCATTGTTTTTACGTTTATTAATTGATTTAGTTTTCAGAAATTCTATTTGTAATAGTTTCGAGCTCTGCTTTCGTATTTATAACGTCTAGCATAGCTTGTAATAATTCGCGTTGAGCCGTATATAATTGGGTTTGTGCTTGTCTTAGGTCAAAACTAGAGCCAATACCTTCAAAAAACTTGGTCTGATTTTTTTTCTCAATACGTTGTGCCAAATCAAGATTTTGCTTTTTGTTGTAATAATCCTCTGTTGAAAATCTATAATTGCTTTTGGCGGTTTCAATTTCTAGACTCAAACGCTGCTCTGTTTCAATGAGTTCGTCTTTAGACTTTTCGAGATTGATTTTTGCACGTTGCGTTGCCGCACTTCTTCCGGCTGAGCTAAAAATGGGAATATCAAGGTTGAATCCAAGCGTAGAAAACCCTGCCCAATCCTGATCGCGGTTTAAAAATGTAAATTCATCACTGAACCCTAAATAACCTCCGTTTAAAAAAGCACTTAGTCTTGGTAAAGCTTTTGATTTTTCCAACTTTAATAACAACTCCTTAGATTTTCTGTCGTTTTCCGCAATAAGATAGTCGATGGTTGTGGTAACATCTTCTTCCTGATCTAAGGTTTCCAAAGAGATATTTTTCAGCGCTAAATCTTCAAGCTGATCAGTCAGTGTAATGGAAGCCGAATATTCAATTCCCATGGCAATATTTAGTATTTGATAAGCTATAATTTTTAAACGCTTAGCATTGTTGAAACTACTTTGAAGATTGGATAATGTAATTTGCAACTGCTCAACACTTTCGAGTTCTTCTAATCCGTTTTCATAGATTTTTGTAGTTTCATCTAGGGTCTCTTGAAGAACTTGTATATCGTTCTCTAAAATAGTCACGGTTTCTTCGGACAGGAGAACATTACCGTAAGCATTAATCACATTTTTTCTCACTTCCAAGTCCGTTTTAATCTTAGCATTTTCGGAAATCTCAAGGAAGACTTTAGCAGATTGAAGGCCCACAAGATATGAGCCATCAAAGATGAGCTGATTCAAGGTCGCAGTTGCGTTTACATTGTGTTGTACCCCAAATATGACCTCAACAAATTCCCCTGGTTGGCCTCCAAAGAATTCGGCTGGTACTAAGGATATCTGTTGCTTTAAATTGTTCTGATAGCTAATATTGGCATCTAGTTGTGGTAGACCAGTAGCGGTAGTCTCCCACTTCTGTTTTTCGGCAGCCTCAATATCTCGCGCTGCGTTTTTAGCTATTCTATTGTTTTCTAATGCGAAGTCAATAGCTTCTTGTAAGGAGAAACTATTGGGTATGTCTTGTGAAATTCCAAGACTGAAACACGTCAGCATTATGACTATTGAAATTTGTTTCATTAGTTTTTATGATTGATTTTCTGTTATAAATTGATTTAATATTTTGAACCCTTGTTCTGTAACGATAGCTCTGAGATGGTACTCAAGGTAACTTTCCATTAAATATTCCATTTGGTACTGATCTGGTGGAAAAAACATGTTGTCTTTAATACCAGTCATACCCGTAAAGTACATCCTTGAAATAAAGTCGACATCTATGGTGTCCCTAAACACACCTGTGTCTACACCTTGCTGCAAGCTATCCTGAACCGAGCTATGCATTTTTTCGAATTGTTTAAACTTTAGTTGCGCATGTATTTGCGGATAATATTTTTTTAACTGATACTGCGGCGATGTTTTTTCATTTTTTAAATGATGCATCACGTATAATTTAATCGAATACAATTCCTCGATGGGATTTGGCGCATTCTCACAAATGTCGTCGATACCATCACAAATGGTATCAAATAGATTAAAGGTAACTGCCTCGACTAACTTGGTCTTATTGCTAAAATGCACATAGATGGTTTTTTTGGAGATACCCATTTCATTAGCAATATCATCCATCGTAACGCTCTTAAAGCCAAGGTTTAGGAAAAGTTCGGAAGCCTTGTATATAATTTTTTCTCTCATAAATCGGCAGCAAAATTAGGTAAGGAAACTTTAAAAACAATAAAAGTTTCCAAAGTTTTAATAATTATTTAACATTGGTAACGTTAGTTTCAAATATGTTTTAAGCCTTATTTTTGTTTTATGCAAAATATTGAAGCCTATCAAAAATCTTTCATAACCTATTTGGAAGATTTTGCTGTTGAAAAAGAACCAAAAAATCTCTACGAGCCCATAAATTATATCCTTAGACTTGGTGGTAAACGCTTACGCCCAGTATTGACCTTAATGGCTTGTGAAATTTTTGGAGGCGATGTTAAAGATGCCATGAATGCTGCACTATCTGTAGAAGTATTTCATAATTTTTCCTTGATTCATGATGATATTATGGATGATGCCCCTTTGCGCAGGGGTAAAAAAACAGTCCATGAAAAATGGGATTTAAATACAGGCATACTTTCTGGGGATGCCATGTTGATTTTAGCCTATCAGTTATTTGAAAACTATGAATCTGCGATGTTTCAGTCCTTAGCTCAGTTGTTTAGTAAAACAGCCCTGGAAGTTTGCGAAGGACAGCAATACGATATCGATTTTGAAACTAGAAACGATGTGACTGTTCCCGAATATCTAAGGATGATAGAGTACAAGACGGCTGTTTTGGTTGGGGCGTCTATGAAAATGGGAGCCATTGTAGCAAAGGCCTCATCTGAAGATCAGGAATTGATTTACGATTTTGGGCGCTATTTGGGAATTGCCTTTCAATTACAAGATGATTATTTGGATGCTTTCGGCAATCCAGAAACCTTTGGAAAACAAGTCGGAGGTGATATTTTAGAGCACAAGAAAACCTATTTGTATCTTAAAACCCTAGAATTGGGTGTTGAAAAGGATAGGTCCAATATGGTGGCTTTAATGTCGAATCGTTCAATTTCCGACGGTGAAAAAATTAATGGTGTGAAAGCACTTTTTGATAGTTCAGGGGCCTCAAGAGCGACCCAAGACGCCGTTGAGATTTACACCAATAAAGCATTCCATATTCTTGAAAGCTTAAATATTTCAAATGAAAAAAAACAAATGCTGCGATCTTTTGGCGAATATTTAATGAATAGGCGCGTCTAATGGCATTACCTGCAACTTTCGAAGAACTCATAGCGAAAGCTGAGGCCTTAAAATTGTATCAAAATCTTATCAGCCAACTGAATAAGGATTTGTTGTATGCCAATATCGATTTAGAATTCGACCAAGAAACGCTTCCGAGCAGTTTGAAATTAGTGATGCATGAGGCGGTTTTTCATTTGATCCAGAATAAATTTTCAGACTATCTGAATTTGCTTTACCAGGTCGATGTTTCCGAAACTAAAATCCGTGCTTTAGATGGTGATGATCTGCATAAACTTTCTGAAGAGGTCACGTTTTTAATTCTTCAACGCGAGTGGCAAAAGGTGTGGTACAAGTTTAATAATTGATTTGCGATAAAGCAATGACCATTCGGTATAGTTAAGGAAATAAATAGGAAAGATTTATATAGAAATTACGTCCTTGTCTCGGAATATTATTCCAGTCTGCAAAAGTAGAATAGTTATCATCCAATATATTTTCAATACCATACTTTAAGATTGTTCTTCCGTTTTTACCATAAAATGCGTTACCAAGATTTAAGTTCAGAACAGCATAAGAAGGGGTTTCATTTTCGCCATAAAAACTACTAAAGTTACTTTGGTTACCATTACCTTCAAGTTGAAGTGCTACATTAAATTTTGATAATGCATAGTTGACTTCTGCAAAGTAAGAAAAAGGTCTAATTAAAGGTAAATTCTCACCATTACTGCCTTTTCCATAGTTATAACCAAGAGTGGCATTGGCCGAAAATTGATCATTTATACGATAGCTTCCGTTGAGATATATATCAAAAATGGAAGCATTGTCTAAAGCTTCATACACACGAACACCATTGGCCCCAATGGTCATAGAGCTTACATTGGGTTCAATTTCGCCAATGATATAATCCATTATATAGAAGTAAGAAGCTTCTATGCCAAACTTAAAATTCTTATAAGTCTTAGAAAAGTTAATATTAACTTCAAGTGCTTTTTCATTTTTAAGATTTGGATTACCAACATAATCGTAATTATCAAAACTGTTGAACAGGAAAAACCCATAACCTTCACTTACTGATGGTGCGCGCTCGCCATAGCCTACACCAAAGGAAAGATTAGAGCTCTTTTCAGTCATACGATACGTACTGGCTAAACTCATTAAAAATCGGTTTTGCTGATCGTCAATATCTGGGTGGAATATCTGAAGACTTTCAACACCAACTTCTTTGGCAATCCTGTTGCTATGATAGCCTAACCTTAAGGAGGAGGAAAGTACTTTACGCTTGTCAATATGCCAATCGTCTTTAAGAAAAAGCCCTGTATATAACGTTCTAATATCTGGCCATGTGTACATAAACATATCTGGCTCGCCAGGATTATTGGAAAACATGGTCATTTCCGCTAGCGATCGGTTGTAAAACCCGTTTAAGTTCAAGGTCAAATGGTGTATGCCTTCTATAACATCGGCTTTACTGTAAAACCCGTAGGTATCACTCCAACCTGGCATGTCCATTCGGATTGGCACATCTGGTCGATTAGAATCGTCCATTATGTGCGTAATGGTATTGAAATACAATTTTGTCTCCAGAGATTTTAAGGGTTTGTCTTGTGGTCTATAATAATGTGTCAAAGAAGTGATCAATGCTTCAGCCAGAGAAACATCCATGGGTAAGGCAGGATAACCAACATCTGTGGCTCTATCATAAATAACATTGGCATCTAAGCTATTTGTTTCTGAGAACTTATAACCCGATTGCAGTGATATGTTGTACTTTTGAAACTGAGAAAACGCAACCTCTTCATTACCACCTGCATCGTAATTATCGGAGTTTCTAAAAATACCATCAGCGCTAATAAAGAACTTGTTGCCTGCATATTCCAGATCAAGTCCTGTGGCAATAAAATTACCATTGGTCTCATAGCCCAGATCAGCACTTGTTTTTAAGCCAGAATCAGTGTATTTAGATGATGGCAATCGCAGATCGATACCACCACCAACACAATGACCATTCTCGGTACCTTCTTGCCCTGAACCAATAATTACTTTTTCGAGATTAGAAACATCAACATAAGAGGTTATAGGATCCATTTTATCCGTGCAGGCCCCAAAGATTTGCATACCATCTATAGTTACTACTAGGCGATCGCTGACCATGTTATTCAACGTGGGTTCCCATGCATAGTTGCCCCGTTTTATCATGGTAATATTGTTGCTTTTCTCTAAATAATCATCAATACTAGACAAGGTCTTTTCTTGTCGATGGTTACTTAGTTTACGGCGTGTAACAATAACGACTTCTTCTAGTTTGGTAGTGTCTTTTTTAGTGGCTATGGTTTCTTGTTCTTGTGCTATCCCATAACCCGAAATGATGAGCCAATACAATATGGTAATTAGCCTTTTCATAGCTAAATATTTAAATTAAGTGTATGTGATTTGCCATTACAGGCACAGTTGTTACCTCACTAACAACTGTGCCAACAGTAACAGTAATGATCAGAGAGATCCTGAATTTAAAACTCTAACTCCAGATATAGACTACTGGCCTCATTCTCTTCGGTAACATCCTCACCTTTTAGAACAGTATCGTTCTCGTCCATTAGTTTTAGGTTTAGTTTCCAGTAACCTGTCATGGTTAGCGATAAGTTGCCATAATAAAGCTTATCAACATTATTGAATGTTAAATCTGTATTATTTGGTGAGCTATGATTTCCCATGCCTGGCATGCGAGGGTCTAAGGCAATCGTATAATTTTCTACCACCGGGAAAGTCATCATATTTTCCATTTTAAAAAGACCAACTTTCATGGTATTGATGGCTATGCTAGGATCTTTAGGTGCTATTAAAGCCAAGATATAGCGTGTATCATCAGTTGCCATAAAACTTGCTACGTTTTGGTTTTCATATTGCATAACGTCTATAGTCTCTGTTACTGAATAATCAACACCATCAATGGTGTACTCTAAAGTTAGTGACCAGCCAGAACCATCCGTATTGGTCATCTGGTAAATGATAAAGCCTTCATAAACTGTGTCCTTTCCTGCAGCTTTTGTAATTGAGGATTTTGGACAAGAATGTTGCATGGTTGGCATTTGCATTATGGGCATCCACGAAAACATTGCATTTTCAAAATAAGTATCGGTAGTATTATTCTTTAATCGAATACTAATGGCGTTGTAGCCAGTTTCGAACATTCCTTTTTCGTTGTAAAGCTCTATGGTTTGGTCGCCATTTACAATTTCTTTAATGAGTAAGAGGTCTGCAACTTCGTTGATAGGTGCTGGATCATCATTATCGTCTGTTGAACATGATGTTATAAGTGCAAATAGCACTAGTGGTAATATATATTTAAGTTTCATTTTTTAATCGTTTTATTTTTTAGACATAATGAGCTTCTTTTGAAGCTGTACAGTAAACTTCAGCAGAAAAGAAGCGAGCATAATTGGTATCGAAAAAACTAAACTAAATTTGGTGGTGGTGTGTCTACTTCAAAAAACCCTTGAGATGTAGAGCGCTTTCTTAAAATGATATTAATAGATGTAGATTCAACACTTTGGAAGTGATTTTTTAGGCTAATGAGATCATAGGCTAAGAATTGATCTAATTGCATTCTCTCTACAGTGTTAAAAGGTGAATCAGAATCACTGGTAGAATTGTTTTTAGCTAATTCTTTTCGCAATTGGCACTTGCCCAGACATCCTTTTTGAGCTTCTTTTTGAATACACAATGTCTTTGCTATAATATCTTGGTTAATGACAAAATCAGTCACAATAACGATTGTATTGATGTTATTGGCTAGCAAAACAAAGGCCAAGACTATGGCGGTAGTTTTATTTATGAACTGTTTTATCACATGACAAATTTCGGACTATTTTATCCGAAATAAGCTGATAAATATCAGTGTTTGCGTGGTTTTACAAGTTTTTTCGTTAAAACTAAAAGTCTTTTCTTTTAGACTTAAACACAATGCGAAGTACAGGTAATACTACCCAGACCAATAGCATTGTAAAAGATATAATCAACCCAAAACTTGTTCCGAAGAATTGTTTAAATACAGCACCTGTGTAACCGAGTAATGCTGATATATCGAGTTTAAGAATTATGAGTGTTCTAGATAAATCAATTGGGTTGAGCATTGTAGCAATTAATGATAATTTGTCTAATGGATAGTCTTCGAACAAAATGAGCGACACCAAGAAAAGACCATCGTATACAACAGCCAAAAACAACCACATGAGTATGGCATAACCAAAGCCTTTAATTTTGTTTTCATTGGATAGCGCAATGTTAAATGCTAGAGCACTAAAAATAAAGGTTAGAAACATCCCAATGATTAGCAATAATGAAAAGTCCCAAATGGCATTAGACTTAAATAGGCCATAGGCAACAAAAGGCAGTCCTAAGCCTAAAATTAAGCTCATAGACAGTGATATGGATACGCCTAGATATTGCCCTAAAAAAATGGAGGAACGCTTTACAGGTTGTGCCAGTAAAAGTTCAGTAAATTCTTTTGAATTGTAATAATACATCACTCCAAAAATGGTTCCTATCAATGGTACCAAAACAATGATGACATTCATTAACGTAATAACGGCCTTAGAGAGGTCATTATTTAAGAACAAAAGTACAATTCCCAGTAAGAGATAAAACCCTAAATACACATAACTCCAGCTACTGCGCATGAGATCATAAAAACTATATTTTAAAATTTTAAACACTATGTTCTATTAAAATGTTGGCGATTGCATGTTCAAAGTCTTGTTGTTTTGTTTTTGTCTTTAGTGCTGTGATACTACCTCTAAAGTATATTTTACCTTCAAGAATGAAAACAATTTCATCGGCTACTTCTTCTACAAAGCTCATGATGTGAGACGTTATTAAGATGGCTTTTCCTTTTTGTTTTTCCTCTGCAATAAGTTCTTTCAACCTAATAAGAGAAATAGGGTCTAAGCCTGTAGTGGGCTCATCTAATATAATCATGGGGCTATTAAACATGAAAGTAAGAACAAGATTCACTTTTTGCTTGGTTCCTCCGGAAAGTGTGCCTAATTTTTTGTTTAAAAAGGGCCCCAATTTAAAGGTTTCGATAAGCTGTTCGTCCCTATCTGTATCACCACGTAAATCTTTAATCATCTTAAAAAGTTCTATGACTTTTAAGTTGTTGGGAAAGTTGGCTATTTGCGGTAGATAGTCAATCTTAAACCTGTAATCAGAGTTTCTTTTGATATTGGTGTCAAACACTTTTATTGTGCCACAATCTGGGATAACCATGCCCAAAATAGATTTTATTATTGTTGTTTTACCCGAACCATTGGGTCCCAAAACAGCAAAAATACCTCCTTTATCAATTTTTAAATCAACACCATTTAGTACATTATTCTTACCAAATTTTTTATGTAAATCTATGATCTCTACCATGTAATTTGATGCATTAATGGTTGGTTGTCGATAAGATTTTCTGGTGTAAACACCGGTGATACTTTTTCTGAGAAGTCTATAATATCTATGAATAAGCTTCTTAATAACACGATACTTTCCGGTGTTCTGTTAACCAAGTATGAAAATAACTTCACTGGTCTATACGGAATGTCTCCAATACCATCTTTATCTAAGTCGTAGCCTGTATAATTGCTCCAATAGTTGTTTTCAAATTTATTGCTGTTAAGTTTACCAGAATAAGATAGATCAAAAGAATTGTACAAAAAGTTATTTCTTGAATAGATGTTGTCGTAACAAGCACCATGCACTTTTATGGCATAGCCGTTATTTTTAAAGGTATTTTCGGTATAGGTAATTCTGTTAGTGCCATCGGCGTTAATACCTATGGTGTTGTTTTCAAAAACATTGTGTTTTAACTCGGCATCGTTTATTTCTTTCAGCAAGATGCCATAGGATGCAGTACCCCAATTTTTTTTGAAGATGTTCTCATACATTTTTATACGTTTCGAAAACATAACCGCTACACCGGCACCATTGATTTCAAAGATGTTATTCTCATAAGTATTATCGTTAGAAAACATAAAGTGAAGTCCATAGCGCATGTTCTCTGTTGAATAGTTATTGGCAATATAGCTGCTATTTCCAAACTCTAGATAAATACCATCACGCATTCTACGAACATCATTATTTATGATTTTTATGTTTTCACAATGCCACAGGTGAATGGCATTACCAGAATCTGCTTCTGCTGTCCCTTCACCGGAGATCGTGTTGTTTTTTACCAAACCATCTTTTGATTTTTGAATTAAGAACCCAAAAAAGGCATTATCTACTGTAATGTTTTCAATAACAAAATCGTAAGATTTAAATAGTAATATAGCCGCGAATTCTTTGGTGTAGCTTACCTTAATATTTTTAATGGTCAAGTTCTTAATGATAATATCTGTCGCTTCAACAGAAAAACCATAACCATTGTTTTGTGTATCTATTATGGTACCCTTTTCTCCAGAAATGTGAAGTGATTTTTTATAAATAATAATATTTGATTCCTTGTAACGGCCAGCTTTTATAAAAAGACTATCACCACTTTTAGAGTTGTCTATAGCGATTTGTATGTTATTAAAATCACAACCTGCTTTACAAATTGTTATTGTTTTTGCTGTTGCAAAGCAGGTCGAAATAAAAAGACATAGAAAACAAAAAGCTACTTTCATAGTGAAGTTAGTTAATCTTTTTGAAAATGCCATTCCAATCAAAATACATGGCCGAATTGCTACTATCAATAGTTTTTTTAGCATCTTCCACTGAAGAAAAACCAGTGAGATTGGCTCCCATTGGACTTGCAATCTCATCACAAATGAGATATCCAGCCGTTCTGGCATTAACCATTATTCCCGGTTGCTTGTAATCTATAATTAGTAAATTACTATTGGTTTTTAGGTCTTCTTTGTCTTCCAAAAAACGAATCATACATTCAATAGCATCAAATTTATATTGTTTGCCTTTGTCTGTTACCATCTGTGCTGCATGTGTTTTTGTGACAATGGTCATTTTACAATAATGACACATGTCTGTTCCGTAATTAATCGGCTCAGGGGTCTTACTGCAACTGATGAAAAGCAAAAGCACAATAATTAAACTCAAACGTTTCATGTCTTGAGAGATTTCATTTTTTTATTCCCTATCCAATAGGCTACAAAAGTTAAAAACATTCCAAATCCCATCATATAAGCTCCTGTGTGTGGATAGGAATGCGCTACAAAATTTAAAATATGTCTTGTTCCAAAAAGAGGAGGTTTATAGCTTAGAGGATTACCATCCGCATCTGTCATTTTCATAATAGCCTTTGGATCTAGGTTAGTACCATAATCTACAAGCCAAGCATTAAAGTCATACATGCCAAGTATACCAAGAATGCACATTAAGATTAACCAACCTAAGAACCATTTAGACGATAGATTTCTAAATAGACCAAAGATTCCAATTAATATACCCAATATTGCCATACCACCAACAACTTTGGGAAATACACTAAATTCCCACATGTCTTCTGGTTTTGGCAACTTTCGCATACCTATGTAATGGTTTAAACCATCGATATTTTGTAGGTCATGTTTTTCTTTCCCTTCTAATCCATCTAAATGAATGTTCATTCCTATACCACTCGGATATTGAGGGGCTTCAAGGCTAATACTCCAAAGCGGAAATATAAACAAGCCTAAGAGTAAAGCAGAACCTATGATCATTAAGATACTTGCTGATTTCATAAGACTGTGATTTAAAATAAATGGGCGAGCTAATTTTACTCGCCCATAATTGAGTTAACTAATCTTTTAACACTAAAACTATCTAACTCTTACTCTATTCATCTAATGTATATTTTAGTGGTGTGTTTGAATTTTTAGCAGAAACTCTAACATAACCTTGCATTTCTTGGTGTAAGGCAGAACAGAAATCTGTACAATAGAATGGCCAGACACCTTCTTTTTTGGGTTCCCAAACAATAGTTTTGGTTTGTCCAGGCATTACTAATATCTCTGATGTATTTGCGCCAATAATTGAGAATCCATGAGGGACATCAAAATCCTGTTCTAGGTTAGTAATATGAAAATATACTTTATCTCCAACTTTTACACCTTCGATGTTGTCTGGTGCAAAGTGGCTTCTAATGGTAGTCATATTAATATGCACCTCATTGCCATTGCGTGTTACTTTGGCCTCTGCCTCACTCTTGGCTACGTAAGGATGTTCATTTTCGGATAAGTCATAATACTTTTTACTCTTTTCCTTAATAATATCCGCTCTTATACCTGCTGCATAATGAGGTTCTCCGTGCGTTGGAAAATCATATAATAACTCCATTTTATCACCAGAAATATCATATAGTTGAGCAGAATGTTCTAACTCTGGCCCCGTAGGTAAGTAACGGTCTTTAGTAATTTTATTCATGGCCACTAAGTACTTACCAAATGGTTTGCGAGAGTTACCGCCAGGGATCATAAGGTGACCAACGGAGTAAAATGTTGGTGCTCTGTCTAATACCTCAAACGTTTCTAAACTCCATTTAACTACTTCAGAAGATATAAAGAACGTTGTATAAGCGTTACCTTTATCATCAAATTCAGTATGTAAGGGGCCTAAGCCTGGTTGCTTAACAACACCTGCTAAAGTGTTTTCATAGCTTAAGACGGGGATGCCGTAGGACTCATCAACAAAATCCTTATTTTCAATAGCAGTAATCATTTTATCGAAAGAATACACACTTAAGTCTGTTGAAAGCTTACCGCTACCTACTATATACTGGCCAGTCGGGTCAACATCACAACCGTGAGGTGATTTAGGAATTGGTATATAAAATACGGCACCTTCTACCTCTCTTGGGTCTACCATAGTCACATCTTCTTTCATGGTGGAAGTTGCCATGTGTGTTTTATGATCATATACATTATGAGCATAGGTGGCATCAACTTTTTTTCCTCCACCATTTTTGACGTACTCAGCAATTTTTTGCCAATTAACAGCAGCTACATAGTCTTTATCGTTTTGAGATGCATTGACTTCCATCAAGGTATTGGCTTCTTCAGTGTTATAACTGGTAAAGAAGAACCAACCATGAGATTTATCTCGCCCAGGATGTGCTAAATCGTAGTTAAAACCGGGCATATTTAGCTGGAACTCTAAGTTCATTCTTCCGTTTTCAGCAATACTTACAAACGAAAGTGGGCCTTTGAACTCTCCTTTCATTTCGCTTATAGGCATATCCCGCTGTGGGTTTGGCACAGCAAAGCGTGTGCCTGCTACGATGTATTCGGTATTTTCGGTTATAAATGAAGAAGCGTGATTACCAGCAGAGTTTGGTAATTCGATTATTTCTTCAGTCTCAAATGTCTCTAAGCTTATTCTCGCAATACGTGGTGTGTTGTTTCCATTTATAAATATCCATCGACCGTCCAATTCACCATTAGTCTGAGAAATATCTGGGTGGTGAGAATCGTCCCATGGTACAAATCCAAAAGAAGTGTTTAGCATGGGTTTTGTCTCTTCAGAGTAGCCATAGCCTGAAGTTGGGAATTGAGAAAATACAGGGATTTCTTTTAACATACGACCACTAGGCAACCCAGCAACCGTTATGTTTCCACTGTAACCTCCAGAGAAAAAGGCATAGTACTCATCATGTTCGCCTGGTGCAACATAAACCTTCTCAGCTTTGCTCGAAGCCATAGCACCAGAATTATTTGTGTTGGCGTTATTCCCACAATTTGTTATAAAAACTAATGCAGCAATACCCAAAACATATTTACCTATTTTATTCATATTGTACTGATTTATTATGAGTTGATTTATTTATTCTTTGGGTAAAATGACATCTTCTACAACATGAACCCAACCGTTACTTACATTGATTGTGGCAATAATTTTTGTACCGCCTACATATAAATCACCATCTTTTTCGGTGACCTCTACATACTCCCCGGAAGCCATATATAGCTTTCTGTTTTTCGCAGCATTTTTTTGTAGCATTTCTACAGGGTAATTGCTAGGTGCTACATGGTTGGTTAAAATAAATGCTAACTGTCCTTTGTTTTCAGGCTTTAATAAGTCGTTAAGTGTAGCCTCATCTATTTTGGCAAAGGCTGTATTGTTAGGGGCGAAAACTGTTAATGGACCAACATTAACTAAGGCGTTTTCTACACCAGCTGCTTGTACAGCAGCTACTAAAGTGGTATGGTCTTCTGACTGTACTGCTAATTGAAGTGCATTGGGCTTACCTCCTTCATCTTGAATAAAAGCTTGTCCTTTTTTTTCTGAAGTACTTTCGTTAGTCGTACTATTCTCAGCAGTGTTTTCATCTGTTTTTGTGTTGTTATTGCATGCAATAAAACAAACCAAAAGCACAACAGAATAGAATAATTTGATAAGTGTTTTCATTGGTTTGATCTTAAAGTTATTTATTAAAGTGTTCTAAAATATTCTAGAACAGCTCTAGCTTCTTCCTTGGTTAAGTTTTGATTGGCCATTGGTGAACCGTTAAACTCTATTAATAAATCTTTCGCTAAAGGGTCTTCTTTAACCATTCTTTCAGGATCGAGAATCATATTCATCACCCATTCTGGGGTACGGCGCTGTAAAATTCCTTTCGGTGAGGGGCCAATAAATTTCTTATCCGGCTTATGACATGCAGTACACAATCTATCATATATTTCTTTTCCATTTGCCGCCATGTCTTGATCAACAACTAATGCTAAATCAACCGAAGTAATAGATCCAACCCCTTTGTTAGTTAAGTCAATTCTTTTAGATGCTGGTACCTTTACGTCTTTCTTTACGGGTTCCTTTTTATCAGAAGAGACGTCTTCCTTTTTATCATTTCCTCCACAACTAAATAGTAGTACTATGATAAGAAACGTCAAGAGTTTTAGTGTTTTTTTCATTGGAATCTATAATTTGGTGTGAAGCAAATATAGATGCCCGTTTGTTAATAAAATATGATAATAATCATATTTAAGATAAAAAGGTCTTTTTTATTTTTGTGTAAATCTTAAGTTTAGATTTATGTTTTCTAATTCTACTAAATATGCAATAAAAGCCGTTCTGTATTTAGCGGTAAATTCATCCGAAAAAAAGAAGATTGTTGTAAATGATATCGCTAGGCCTATTAATGTTCCAAAGGCATATATTGCCAAAATTTTACAAGATCTGTCAAAAAAAAATCTTATATCTTCAACAAGAGGGCCAAAAGGGGGATTCTATTTAAGTCAAGAGAATATGAGGGTAAAAGTTTATGATATAGTCGTAGCTATGGATGAGGAACAACGAATAAATTCTTGCCTATTAAGCCTAAAAGAGTGTAATATTAGCAACCCTTGTTCTCTCCATCATCTGGCTTATAATGAAAAAGAAACTATAATTCGAAAACTTAATAATACAAGTTTAGAGGAATTAGTAGAACATATTAAAACCGGAAAATCTATATTACCCATATAGATCAAAACCAAAACCTAATAAAAGGCATCCAAGCTTGGTTTTGTATGCTTGTATCCTCATCATAAAGAATATCATAGCGTATGCCGAAAGTGACGTTTCCACTTCGGTAACCGGCTCCCAAAAACAGGGCAGGGTACCAATAATTATCATCTACATTGCTCACAAACTGCTCATCAAAATCCCTATCGACATAGAGCTGCTCAAATTCGGTCGACAATTGCAATTCAGGAAAAGGATTAAACAAACCTATAACACTTCCGCCAACAACCGTAGATTTAAAGACATCGCGCTGCGAACTGTACTGAAAATTCAAGCCAATACCGGTAGCAACATAAGGATTAATATTGTACAGCGCATTGGGGGCTATGGCTCCACTAAAAAAGCCATCCCCAAAGTTAAGACCTAGACCACCTCCGAATTGCACATTGCGCCAAAAATTACTACCGCCGTTAGAATTTTGAGCTAAGGAAGAAAGGCTGAAAACAAGTCCCAAAAGGACAATAATACCACCCTTTCTAAGTCGTGTTAAATCTGATATTCTCATCATAAAAATGGGTTCTTTTCTTTATGTTATAAATATAATAAAACAGCCGTTATTTTTGTTAAATGTTGTATTTTTGAAGAAATTTTGTTGAAACGACAATGTCTCGTAAAAATAATGGATAAATATTCCTTTCTCAACGCAGCACATACAGCATATTTTGCTGATTTATACGACCAATACCTACAAAATCCAGATGCCATAGAACCCAGTTGGCGCGCCTTTTTTCAGGGCTATGATTTTGGATCTGAAAATTACGGGATGGATGGAGAAATTGTAGAAGGTGTATCCACTCAAATTCCAGAACAACTTCAAAAAGAATTTCAAGTTGTAAAGCTAATAGATGGTTATCGAAGTAGAGGCCATTTATTCACAAGAACCAATCCGGTAAGAGCGCGACGAAAATACGCGCCTACATTAGAGATTGAGAATTTTGGCCTTTCAGCGAGCGATTTAAACACCGTTTTTTCGGCTGGAGATATTATAGGCATTGGCCCCAACACCTTACAGGTAATTATAGATCACTTAGAGCGGATCTATTGCGACGCTATTGGTGTCGAATACATGTACATTAGAAAACCTGAGGAAATTCAATGGATTCAAGATAAGCTTAATATCAACGATAACCATCCGCAGTTTTCGGTAGACGAAAAAAAATACATTCTTAAAAAGTTGAATCAGGCGGTGGCTTTTGAGTCTTTCCTCCACACAAAATACGTGGGTCAAAAACGATTTTCCCTAGAGGGCAACGAGTCCCTAATGCCTGCTGTGGATGCCATCATAGAACGCGCAGCCGATGAAGGGGTTAAAGAGTTTGTGATGGGTATGGCACATCGTGGCCGTTTAAGTACCTTAACCAATATTTTTGGGAAATCGGCGAAAGATATCTTTAGTGAATTTGACGGCAAGGATTACGAACAGAAGGTCTTTGATGGTGATGTAAAATACCACTTGGGTTGGACAAGTAACCGTGAGACCTATAACAATAAAAAAATCAACTTAAATATTGCTCCTAACCCATCTCATCTTGAGACTGTTGGTGCAGTTGTGCAGGGCATTACAAGAGCTAAGCAAGACAAAAACGAGATTTCGGATGCCTCTCAGGTATTGCCCATCGTTGTGCATGGTGATGCTGCCATTGCAGGTCAGGGCTTGGTCTATGAGGTAGTGCAGATGGCAAAACTAGATGGTTACAAGACCAATGGGACCATTCATATCGTTGTTAATAACCAAATCGGATTTACTACGAATTACCTAGATGGTCGTTCGAGTACCTATTGTACAGATGTCGCAAAAGTGACACTGTCACCGGTTTTACATGTTAATGCAGATGATGCCGAATCTGTGGTTCATGCAGCCCTTTTCGCCTTGCACTTTAGAATGAAGTTTAAGCGTGATGTCTTTATAGACTTATTGGGATACAGAAAATACGGTCATAATGAGGGTGATGAACCCAAATTCACCCAACCACTTTTGTATAAAGCTATTGCAAAACACAGAAATCCTAGAGATATCTATGCACAGCGCTTATTGGATGAAGGTGTTATAGACGAAGGCTATGTAAAGCATATAGAGGCAAAGTATAAGGAGAAGCTCGAGGAAAAATTAGAAGATTCACGCAAAGAAGATAAAACCGAGATAACGCCATTTATGCAAGAAGAATGGAAAGGTTTTAAGCGCGTTACTGAAGTTGAAATGATGGAGTCGGTTGATACAACGGTTTCTAGAAATGTGTTGGCGGATATCACCAAAGTGATTTCCAACCTTCCTCAGGATCAAAAATTTTTCCGAAAGATTCAGAGGCTCGTGGAGTCGAGACAAGTCATGTTCGATGAGGATCGACTGGATTGGGCTATGGCAGAGCATTTGGCTTATGGGTCTCTTTTGTTGGAAGGCTTTAATGTAAGAATCTCTGGTCAGGATGTAGAACGCGGTACATTCTCGCATCGCCATGCCGTGGTTAAAGTTGAAAATAGCGAAGAAGAAATCGTCTTATTAAATCGTATCTCGGAAGATCAAGGACAATTCAATATTTACAACTCACTGTTATCCGAATATGGGGTTGTAGGATTTGATTATGGTTATGCCATGGCTAGTCCTAACACGCTTACTATATGGGAAGCACAGTTTGGTGATTTTAGTAATGGTGCACAGATCATGATAGACCAATATATATCCTCTGGGGAGGATAAATGGAAAATGTCTAATGGATTGGTATTATTATTACCACATGGCTACGAGGGGCAAGGCGCAGAGCATTCTTCTGGTCGAATGGAGCGCTATTTACAGTTATGTGCCAAGGACAACATGTTCGTGGCTGATTGTACGACTCCAGCGAACATGTTTCACTTACTGCGCAGACAAATGAAGGCCGATTATAGAAAACCTCTGATTGTATTTACACCAAAAAGTCTATTGCGCCACCCAAAAGTCATTTCAAGCGTTGATGAATTTGCTAATGGAAATTTCCAAATGTTGATTGATGATGAAACTGCCGATGCGGCTAAGGTGAAAACCCTGGTGTTTGTTACGGGTAAATTCTATTATGACCTGCTCGAAGAACAAGAGAAATTGGGAAGAACAGATGTCGCCTTGGTTAGGGTAGAACAATTATTCCCATTACCAGCTGAGGGTATTAGAACTATCTTAAAGAAATATAGTAATGCCGATGATGTCGTCTGGGCACAAGAAGAGCCAAGAAATATGGGAGCCTATGGACATATGTTGATGCATCTTGAAGAAGCCAGACAATGGAGGGCTGCAAGTAGACGACCGTATGGAGCACCTGCAGCAGGAAGTGCGGTGCGTTCAAAAATAAGACATCAAGAAGTTATAGATTACGTTTTTGATAAAAGCAAAAATAACCAAGTTAGATATAAAGAATAATTCAACTCCATAAAAGTTAAATACAATATTAGGTATGATTTTAGAAATGAAAGTGCCTTCGCCAGGCGAGTCTATTACTGAAGTAGAAATAGCAGAATGGTTGGTTTCAGATGGTGATTATGTAGAGAAAGATCAAGCTATTGCTGAGGTAGATAGTGATAAAGCGACGCTAGAATTACCCGCTGAAGCTAGTGGTACTATTACACTTAAAGCAGAGGAAGGGGATGCGGTAGCCGTTGGTGAAGTGGTATGTTTAATTGATACTAGTGCAGAAGCTCCAAAAAGCTCAGCAACCAGTTCTGATGAAGCACCGAAACAAGAACCTAAAAAGGAAGAGGTAAAAGCTGCACCAGTTGAAGCTAAAACTTATGCTACGGGAACACCGAGTCCAGCTGCAAAGAAAATTTTGGATGAGAAAGGCATTGATGCCAGTACAGTTTCGGGTACCGGTAGGGACGGAAGAATAACAAAAGATGATGCCGTGAATGCTATACCTTCCATGGGAACGCCTACAGGTGGCAACAGAGGTTCTTCCCGAAGTAAGATGTCTATGTTGCGTCGTAAAGTAGCCGAGCGTTTAGTCGAAGCTAAAAATACCACAGCAATGTTAACCACATTTAATGAGGTCGACATGTCTCCAATCTTCGATTTACGCAAACAATACAAAGAAGATTTTAAAGCAAAACATGGTGTAAGTCTTGGCTTTATGAGTTTCTTTACTTTGGCGGTCGTAAGGGCTTTAAAACTATATCCTGCGGTTAACTCCATGATTGATGGTAAAGAGATGATTACCTACGATTTTGTGGATATTAGTATTGCTGTTTCGGGACCAAAAGGTTTAATGGTACCAGTTATTAGGAATGCTGAAAACCTAAGCTTTAGAGGTGTAGAATCGGAAGTTAAACGATTAGCACTAAGGGCGAGAGATGGTCAGATCACCGTTGATGAAATGACAGGTGGTACATTTACTATTTCTAACGGTGGTGTATTTGGTAGTATGCTGTCAACACCGATTATTAACCCTCCACAGAGTGGTATTTTAGGGATGCATAATATTGTAGAACGTCCGGTAGCAATAGACGGTAAGGTAGAAATTCGCCCAGTGATGTTTGTAGCCTTATCCTATGACCACAGAATTATTGATGGAAGGGAGTCCGTTGGTTTCTTGGTCGCGGTAAAAGAGGCCCTTGAAAATCCGATAGAACTATTGATGGATAATAATCCTAAAAAGGCATTAGAGTTATAAGGCCTAAGAAAAAGACATAAATAACTAAAAAAGCGCAATTCTACTCAAAATTGCGCTTTTTCATACTCTAACTAAAAAGAGCAACTAACTAAAATTAACTAAAAAAATTAACAGCTATATTGGCTGAAATGACTACGATAGAACTTACAATCAATAGTATCATAAATATTCTATCCCTCTTCGCTGTATTGTCTTTCATTGTCTGCATAAGTATATTTTTAAAAAGCCCTAAACTTTAAATCAGCTCAGAGCTTTTGAGAATTTAATCTGAGGCGTTGATTAATAGCTCTGTAAAATTGCGAATAATTATAATGCCATACTATACGTAGAACTACGTATTTTTCAGGTTTTTTCAATAAAAAGAGCCCCGAACGTTGTTCGAGGCTCAATAATCCCCTAAGAACTAATTAATAGCTCGTTATTAACCCTTAATTAATAACAATGTAAATGTCATAAATAAAATAATGCCATACTATACGTAGAACTACGTATTTTTACAGATATTTTAGATTTTCTTTGGCGAAGAAATACAAACTGGCTGATTTTGAGTCTAATGCGAGCTTGCGTCGGATGTTATTTTTGTGTTTTTCTACCGTTCTAACCGAAATAAAGAGCTCTTTTGCTATTTCAGTGGCCGTTTTATTGGCTCCAATAAGCCTAAAAATTTTAGTTTCAGCTTGAGTTAAGGTGTCTAAACCCTCTGGAGCTTCGTCCACTTCAATATAGGCCAAAAGTTCAGGACTAAAATAAGCTTTGTCTTTAATAACAGATGCAATACAATTCTCTATTTCATCTAATGCAAATTCTTTTAGGACATAACCGTAGATCCCCAATTGTTTGGCGTCATTATAAATCTTTTCATCCTTTTCGAAAGTAATGAGTATAATCTTAGTCGCAATATTAGCCGCTTTGCACTTTTCGGCAATTTGTAAACCGGTGTAAAAAGGCATCTTGATGTCTAAAATAGCAATGTCGGGGACGTGCGCTTTTATCAAGGTTAAAGCTTCTTTGCCATTTTTAGCACTTGCTAAAACATTATAATTGTTTTCGGACAAAAAATCATTCAGACCTTTAAGCACTAAAGGGTGATCATCTGCAATTATGATGGTCGGACTCATTATGCAATTAATTCAACTAGGGACTTAAATATACTAAGAATCTTTAGGTAATGAAACTTCTTTTAGTTTTAAATAGAGATATTTTTTTTCGTAATCAATGATGGCTTTCCCTTTTTTTAGAACATCGGCACCGATAATACCATCAACGGGATCGGCGTTATGATTAATAAGACCGTTATTGACGTGCGACAGATTAAACAGAATTAAAGCAACACGGTTTTTTTTCCATGTGCCAATTCTTAAATTATTTGAATTGGAAATCTGGGTCGACATGTTGGATGCCCCGGCCCCAACAGCTTTTATCTCGGAGTCTTTTACCTTTAGATTAAACCGATGGATAGCTTCAAATCCTACACAGCTACTCGAAGCGCCAGTGTCTAGAATAAAACGACCTTTAACACCATTTATAGAGGCTTTAATTTCAAAATGATTGGTTTTGGTTAGTTTGAGTTTTATTTTGGAGTATCCCTTATTGAGGAGAAAATCTTTTAACGTTTCCATTTCTAAAATTTGTGCAAATATAATATTCTAAACGATTATTTTTGGAAAATGATTATAACGGATACACATACACATTTGTACAGTGAAGCTTTTGAAGACGACAGGCATGAGATGATTAAAAGAGCGCTAGAAGGCCATGTAGAACGTTTTTTTATTCCTGCTATTGACTCGAGTTATACCGAGGCCATGCTTCAGCTCGAAAGAGACTTTCCAAAGCATATTTTTTTAATGATGGGGCTACACCCTACACACGTAAAAGCTAATTATAAAGAGGAACTGGAACATGTAGAACAGATGCTGAAAAATCGAAAGTTTTATGCTGTAGGGGAAATCGGGATTGACTTATATTGGGATAAAAGTACCTTAGATATTCAAATAGAGGCCTTTAAACATCAAATACATCTCGCTAAACAATACAAACTTCCTATTGTTATTCATTGCCGTGAGTCTTTTGATGAAATTTTCGATGTTCTGGAGCAAGAACAATCTGAAGACTTATTCGGAATTTTCCATTGCTTTACAGGCACCTTAGAAGACGCACATAAAGCCATATCCTATAATATGAAGTTAGGTATTGGTGGTGTGGTGACTTTTAAGAACGGGAAAATAGATCAATTTATCAATCAGATAGATTTAAAACATATTGTCCTAGAAACAGATGCGCCTTATCTCGCTCCTAAACCTTATCGCGGTAAACGAAATGAAAGCCTTTATATTAATAAGGTATTGGAAAAATTATCCGAACTTTACGGCATCAGCAAGGAAGAGATTGCCAAAATCACAACCGAAAATTCAAAACACATATTTGGTATCTAGGATATGAAAAAGCCGAAGATCTTATTAATTTACACCGGTGGTACCATTGGAATGGTAAAAGATGCAGATACAGGGGTACTCGAAGCCTTTGATTTTAATAGTTTATTGACGAGAATTCCAGAACTCAAATTATTAGACTGCGACATAGACACCGTATCCTTTGATCAGCCCATTGATTCCTCGAATATGAATACGAAGTATTGGGAAGCTATGGCTGAGATTATCAAAGTTAATTACGATACTTTTAGTGGTTTTGTGGTCTTACATGGAAGCGATACCATGAGTTATTCCGCCTCCGTTTTAAGCTTTATGCTAGAAAACCTCGAAAAACCAGTTATATTTACAGGCTCTCAACTGCCTATAGGTGATCTGCGCACGGATGCCAAAGAAAACCTAATCACTTCAATTCAACTAGCCTCCCTGCACAATGATGGAATTCCTATTATAAAGGAGGTAAGCTTGTATTTTGAATACAAGCTCTACCGTGGAAACCGAACCACTAAGATTAATGCCGAACACTTTGAGGCCTTTGATTCGCCAAATTATCCGACAATAGCTGAATCTGGAGTTCACCTAAAAGTTAACCATGAGTTTTTGCGAAAAGAGGAATTTACGGAAAGACTTATAGTAAGAACCCAATTAGATACAAATATTGGCGTACTAAAACTATTCCCTGGTATTTCCAAGCCTTTGGTAGAGGCCGTCTTAAACACTAAGGGCTTAAAGGGATTAATCATCGAATCTTATGGTTCCGGAAATGCCACCACCGAAAAATGGTTTATAGATTTACTCAAAGCGGCTATCGACAAGGGGTTGCACATTATTAATGTGACACAGTGTTCTGGCGGAGGTGTTATTATGGGAAAGTATGCCACAAGTGCTCAATTAAGACGCATAGGTGTTATATCTGGTAAAGACATTACCACAGAAGCTGCGGCAGCTAAATTAATGTACCTTTTGGGGTACAATATTAGTCCAGAAGAATTTCAGTTTTATTTTGAAAAACCTTTAAGGGGCGAAATGACCTAAAATTAACGACACAAATTTTAGTGTTTGAAGTTTTTTTTGTTATTTGGCAGACCGTAACTATTGTTAAAACCTACAGAGAGGTGGCCGAGTGGTCGAAGGCGCACGCCTGGAAAGTGTGTATACCCCAAAAGGGTATCGAGGGTTCGAATCCCTTCCTCTCTGCATAGATTTTCAAAAAAGGTTACATTATTTTTTTTATCTTTAACACTTTAACTAATAAAATTAAGATTAAGAACAATGAAAAGATTATTTTCTATCCTTGCCATAACTTGTTTAATGGCTATCGGAACTGTTAACGCTAATGCAACAACTTTAGCTTCTACGACAGCAACTGTAACAGCAACTACTGTGACTCAAGATGAGGCACCAGCCGAAGATTTGAGTTTTCATCAAGAATTAAAAAAGCGTTTTATTGAAGGTGGCCCAGGCTTTATGGGTATTGTACTCTTATGTTTAATTCTTGGGTTGGCGATTGCTATAGAGCGAATTATCTTTTTAAATCTTTCAACCACAAATACTAAAAAACTGACTCAGAATGTAGAAGATGCCTTAGCATCTGGTGGAATCGAAGCGGCAAAAGAAGTTTGTAGAAATACTAAGGGTCCTGTTGCCTCTATTTTCTATCAAGGTTTAGACAGAGCTGATGAAGACATTGACGCTGCGGAAAAGGCTGTTGTAGCTTATGGCGGCGTGCAAATGGGACAATTAGAGAAAAACGTATCTTGGATTTCTTTATTTATTGCTTTAGCACCAATGCTTGGTTTCATGGGTACGGTAATCGGTATGATTCAGGCCTTCGATAAGATTGAAGCAGCAGGTGACATGCAACCATCATTAGTAGCAGGTGGTATTAAAGTAGCACTTTTAACAACGGTATTTGGTCTTATTGTGGCTATTATTCTTCAAATTTTCTACAACTACATCATTGCTAAGATAGATAGTATTGTAAATGATATGGAAGATGCATCAATTACATTAATGGATTTACTTGTTAGACACAAAAAATAATAAAGACCACATTACATTATGTTACACAAAATATTAAAAATAGTAGCTTTAATTCTAAGCGTAGCAGGTATTATTTTTCTAGGAAGAATAATAGCTGAAGGCGATGATGAGATTAAAGCAGCGGCTCTAGCAGGTGATACTGCTATCGTGGAGCCAATGGCCATAGTGGCCTATATTATATTGGGACTGGTGTTATTATTTGTGGTAGTTTTTGTAGTTAAAAATCTATTCACTAATACTTCAGGCCTAAAAAACACGTTAATAGGCGTAGGAGCTTTTGCAGCGGTATTAATTATATCGTATGTTATTTCAGTAGGTCCTGACGAATCATTCAATGCCGGATTCTACAAGTACGGTGATACAATGGCCTCTGAGGGCGAATCAAAAATCGTAGGTGGAGGGCTGATAGCTTTCTACATTTTAATCGTTATTGCAGCGGTTTCAATGATTTTTTCAGGTGTTAAAAAAACAATTAGTAAATAAATAGGACATGGCAAAAAGAGCAGCACCAGAAGTAAATGCAGGGTCAATGGCTGACATTGCCTTCTTATTACTTATTTTCTTCTTGGTGACAACGACTATAGAAAAAGATAAGGGATTATTAAGAAGTTTGCCACCTATTGATGATTCTGAAGTTGAACCACCTATTATTAAGCAGAAGAATTTATTTACAGTGCTTATAAACCGTCAGAACCAATTGCTTGTAGAAGAGGAGCAAATGGAGTTAAAGAATTTGAGACAGGCAGCAATAGATTTTCTAGATAATGGTGGTGGCACGAATGCAGCAGGGCAGAGTTGTGATTATTGTAAAGGAAAAAGAGAGGCGTCTTCGTCCGATCATCCCGATAAAGCAATTATCTCTATGAAGCATGATAGAGAAACCTCTTATGAGCAGTATATGGATGTGCAAAACGAACTTGTGGCGGCATATAATTTCCTCAGGGAAAGAGAGGCTAATCGTTTGTACAAAAGGTTTTATCCAGATGTAGAAAACGTTTACAAAGCTATGCTCGAGGAAAAAGAGAAAAACCAGTTTAGTAAGGATACCGTTTTAAATGGTCGTATAGAGACCATTAAGAAATTATATCCTATGAAATTGTCTGAAGCAGAGCCCGATAAAAATTAAAAAAGTAACAGTATGTCAAAATTTAAAAAAGGAAAACAAGGAGATTTGCCGGCTATTTCTACGGCATCCTTACCGGATATTGTATTTATGTTGCTTTTCTTTTTCATGGTGGCCACGGTAATGCGCGATAGTAGCTTGATGATTGAGAATGTGCTACCGAGTGCAGATCAGGTAGAAAAGTTAAAAAAAGATAGAACAGCCTTCATTTATGCTGGTAAGCCAAGTGCCCAATTTTCTCAATTAGGTACGGAACCAGTAATTCAGTTTAATGATGTTATCATCAGTGTTGAGGAGGTAAAACCAAGTGTCTTGGCGGCACAGGCTGAATTGGTAGAAGAACTGCAACCTAAATTTGTAGTGGGTCTAAAAATAGATAAAGACACGCATGCAGGTTTAGTATCGGACATCAAACAAGAACTCAGAAAGGCAAATACACTAAAGGTGATGTACATCGCTAATGCCAGAGTAGAATAATAATAGTCTTAATTTTATATATAAAACGTCCTGAGTAATTAGGACGTTTTTATTTTATGTACTTTTAGTTTTATGAAGAATGTACAACTGGTTGTCTTGCTTTTAATAAGCGGTTTTGGTTTTTCGCAGAATAACGATAATGCAGATAAATCAGAATTATACGAAAACTATCGGGAAGATCAGTTCTACATTTCGGTGACCTATAATCTTCTCAGTACAAAACCCGATGACGTTAATCAGAGTGGGTTCTCTACTGGTTTTCATTTGGGTTTTATTAGGGACATGCCGATTAATGACCAAAGAAATGTGGCAATAGGTATAGGCTTGGGTTTGTCTTCAAATTCATACAATCAGAACATTGCCATTTTAGAGGCCAATAATGAAGTCGTATTCAATATTATTGATGAGAGTGAAGTGGATGTCTCTAAAAATAAGTTTACAACCTACCTGTTAGAAGTGCCTTTTGAGTTCAGATGGCGAAGATCCAGTCCAACAGTTTATAATTTTTTGCGAATTTATCCAGGATTTAAAGTAGGCTATCTTTTTTATAACTCCACAAAGTATAGGAGTGATGCTGGTGATACATTGCTGTCTAATATCGATGAATTTAATAGACTCCAATACGGATTGACGCTCAGTGTAGGCTATGGCACCTGGAATTTCCATGCGTATTACGGTCTTAATTCCATCTTTGATAATTCGGCAAGATTGAATGATCAAGCTATTGATATGAGATCTTTCAAAATTGGGTTGATGTTCTATATATTATAGCCAATAGTTCATTAACACCAACTGTGGGAAGAGTCCTGTGAACAAGCCAATGATTAATTCTTGATTGGTATGAGCCTTTAAATGTAGGCGTGATGTCGCAATGGCTCCTAAAATAATCATCATTAATGCGATAGTACCATTAATGTTTATTTTAAAATGTATACCAATAGCCACGGCAAACATAAAAAACCCAGAGGCTGCTATCATATGAATACTTGCTTTTACTTTGAAAATAGCCATTATAAAGCAAGACAGCGTTGAGCATAATATACCTAAAAAGAAATAGTATAGTTCTATAATTTCATTAGGGGTTAAAACTCGTATCAGAATTAATGTAATGATGATACAGTTGATAAACAATGGAATTAAGCGCTCTTTGGTACTTTTTAAGTAAATAGTATTAACCTTATTTATGGTTTTAAGCAAGAAGAAAAGCAGTATAGGAAGTATAATAGTTAAAATTATTATGGAAAAAATTTTAGCATTCTTCAAAGGTTCTGGTATAAACCGAGGTGTTTTGTGGAAGTAAAACATAACACCAAGCAGTGGCATAATCAACGGATGAAAAACGAACGATATGCTTCTAAGAATAAAATCCTTCATCCAAGTGTTTTTATTATAGCTCCTTTCTTAATCGCGCAACAGGAATATCTAGCTGTTCCCTGTATTTAGCAACTGTGCGTCTAGCGATTGGATAGCCTTTTTCTTTTAGAATCTTGGAAAGTGCTTCGTCGGTAAGAGGTTTCTTTTTGTTTTCATCTTCAATGACCGTTTCGAGAATCTTTTTTATTTCTCTAGTAGAAACTTCTTCACCTTGATCGTTAGTCATAGATTCTGAAAAGAACTCTTTAATCAACTTGGTACCATAAGGTGTATCGACGTATTTACTATTGGCTACCCGAGAAATTGTAGAAACATCCATATCAATTTCGTCAGCAATGTCCTTTAAGATCATAGGTCGTAGCTTACGCTCATCGCCTGTTAAAAAATAATCTTTTTGGTAGTGCATTATGGCGCTCATTGTCACAAAAAGTGTCTGCTGACGTTGTCTTACCGCTTCAATAAACCATTTCGCTGCATCTAGCTTTTGTTTAATAAATAGTACGGCATCCTTTTGTGCTTTAGACTTTTCTTTAGTGTCTTTATAGCCTTTAAGCATGTTGTTATACTCCCTAGAAACGTGAAGCTCAGGTGCATTTCTGCCATTTAAAGTCAACTCGAGTTCACCATCAACTATTTTAATAGCAAAGTCAGGGACAATATGTTCAACAATTTTGTTATTGCCTGCATAGGATCCCCCAGGTTTTGGATTGAGCCGTTCGATCTCTTCAATAGCATCCTTGAGTTGCGCTTCATTAACACTAAATTTTTGCATTAATTTTTTATAGTGTTTTTTGGTAAACTGTTCAAAGGCTTTGTTGATTATGGCAGATGCCAACTCAACATCAGGATGTTGTTCTTTTCTGCTCAATTGAATACTAAGGCATTCTTGAAGATTCCGTGCAGCAACACCAGCGGGATCTAGTTGCTGTACAACCTTCAGCACTTTTTCTACCTCTTTTTCTGTAGTATAGACATTTTGGGTAAAAGCCAAATCATCAGTAATATCAGATAGCGAACGACGTATATAGCCACTCTCATCCACGCTGCCGACTAAGAAATAAGCAATTTCCTCCTCTTGCTCAGAAAGTCTAAAGGTGTTTAACTGATTAATCAAATGCTGGGTGAAAGACGTACCAGCCGCATAAGGGACGCGCTTTTCTTCATCATCAGAGCTATAATTATTGGCTTGTGTACGGTAATCGGGTATTTCATCATCGCTTAAATACTCATCCACATTAATATCTTCCGCTTCGATAGTTTCATTATCATTAAAGTCGTCTGCAGAATTATCGAATTCATCAAAACCATCCTCGGACGTATCGGTTTCTTTTCCCGTATCAAGTGCAGGATTTTCTTCCAGTTCTTGTTTTAAACGTTGTTCAAAAGCTTGAGTAGGAAGCTGAATCAACTTCATGAGTTGAATCTGCTGAGGTGACAGCTTTTGCGAAAGTTTAAATTGTAGGTACTGTTTTAATGACATAGAATTTCCTTAGTGATAAAGGTAATTAAAACTCTGCATTTTGAGGGGATCTAGGATAAGGAATTACATCCCTTATATTACTCATTCCAGTAGCGAACATCACAAGGCGTTCAAATCCTAAACCAAAACCAGAATGTACGGCAGTACCGTATTTACGGAGGTCAAGATACCACCATAATTCTTCTTCAGGAATGTCTAGTGCCTTCATCTTTTCCTTTAAAACCTCTAAGCGTTCTTCACGTTGTGATCCACCTACCATTTCACCGACTCCAGGGAAAAGAACATCCATGGCTCTTACCGTTTTTCCATCATCGTTTAAGCGCATGTAAAAGGCCTTTATATTGGCAGGGTAATCGAACAAAATAACAGGGCATTTGAAATGCTTTTCCACAAGGAAACGCTCATGCTCAGATTGTAAATCCGCTCCCCATTCGTCTATGAGATACGCAAATTTCTTCTTTTTGTTGGGTTTGCTATTTCTGAGAATATCGATAGCTTCGGTATAACTAACACGTTTAAAGTTATTGTCTACCACAAATTTAATCTTCTCAATTAATGGCATAGGACTGCGTTCTGCTTGTGGAAGTCGCTTTTCTTCATCTTGTAAGCGCTTATCCAAAAACTCTAAATCTTCTCTGTTGTGCTCTAAAACGTAGCTGAGCACAGATTTTAGAAAATCCTCAGCTAAATCCATATTACCGGCCAAATCCATAAAGGCAACTTCGGGTTCGATCATCCAGAATTCGGCCAAATGACGCGATGTGTTTGAGTTTTCTGCCCTAAAGGTAGGCCCAAATGTAAAGACCTTTCCAAGGGACATGGCATAGGTTTCTGCTTCTAACTGACCAGAAACCGTAAGATTGGTTTCTTTACCAAAGAAGTCTTCCTTATAATTAACTTCCCCATCATCAGTTAGAGGAGGATTTTTAGCATCTAAAGTGCTCACGCGAAACATTTCACCTGCACCCTCAGCGTCACTACCAGTAATAATTGGTGTATGCATGTTGTAAAAGCCGTTTTCGGTGAAGTATTTGTGAATCGCAAAGGATAGCGCAGAACTCATACGCATTACGGCACTGAATGTATTAGTACGAGTCCTTAAATGCGCTTGCGTTCGTAAAAATTCAAATCCATGCTTTCTAGGTTGAATTGGATAAGTTTCTGGATTGGAATCCCCTAAGATTTCCAATTCCTTTACCTGTATTTCTACAGATTGTCCTTTTCCTTGACTTTCTACCAATTCACCTTTGACGTGTAAGGCAGCACCCGTCGTAATGCGTTTTAGGAAGTCTTCTTCAAAATTTTCAAAGTCAACAACACACTGAATATTATTGATAGTAGAACCATCATTTAAGGCGATAAAACGATTGGCCCTAAAGGTTCTTACCCATCCTTTTACGGAAACATCTTGTAAAGTAATATCCTGTGATAATAATTCTGATACAGTTTTTGTTGTCATTTTAAATTATTTTGAAAATGCTAAGATAAATTTTCTGATTTGTTTTTTACAAGGTCTTCAGCGTCATCTTCTGAAGGAATAATATCAATTGCCGGTTTGCGCAGTACCTCTTTGTTAGCGATGTTGCGTTCTAAGGACAACAGAAGGGAAGGCAATAATAATAAATTAGAAAGCATGGCGAATAACAAGGTTATGGATACCAATGCTCCTAAAGCTACCGTACCGCCAAAACTCGAAATAGTAAATACCGAAAACCCGAAGAATAGCACAATAGAGGTGTAGAACATGCTAATACCTGTTTCGCGCAATGCTGCATAGACCGATTTTCTAATTTTCCAATGATTGGCCTGTAACTCTTGTCTGTATTTTGCCAAAAAATGAATGGTATCATCAACCGAAATACCAAAAGCAATACTAAAAACAAGTATTGTAGATGGTTTTATAGGTACACCCAAGTAACCCATTAATCCAGCAGTCACCAAGAGTGGCAATAAATTAGGAATCAATGAAACGATAATCATTCTAAACGAACGAAATAAATAAGCCATAAACAGCGAAATCAAGAATATGGCCAGTGTCAATGAAATGACGAGATTCCTCACCAGGTATTTGGTACCTTTCTGAAATACCAAGGCCTTACCGGTCATGGTGACTTCATAACGTTCCTCTGGAAATAACTTATTAATTTTATTTTGAAGGGTTTCCTGAATGCGTTCCATTTTATCGGTTCCAATATCCTTCATAAAGGTGGTGACACGTGCATACTGACCTGTACTATCTACAAAATTCTTTAACAAATCAACATCAGTGGATGAGTTCTTGGTATAGGATAAAATGAAACTGTTTTCTTGACTGGTCGGTAATTGATAGTATTTCGGGTTACCATTGTAATACGCTTGTTTACTATACTTTACCAAGCTTACTACCGAGATAGGTTTGGATAGTTCAGGAATGTCTTCAATAAGTTCTTCGAGCTCATTGATACGTTTTAAAGTGGCTAATTTCATGACCCCTTTCTTACGCTTGGTATCCACCATAATTTCCAAGGGCATAATACCATTGAATTCATCTTCAAAAAAACGGATATCCATAAAGAACTGTTTATCCTTAGGCATATCTTCTATTAAACTACCAGATATCTCTATACGATTGATACCGATCATGCTTGCCATAATCAAAATAAAGGCCGTGACATAAATGGTGATTTTTTTATGTTTTACCATACGCTCCATCCAATCCACAAAGCCGCCAATCCAACGTTTATTAAGATGCTCTAAATGCCGTTCTTTTGGATAAGGCAAAAACGTATACATTATTGGTATGATGAGTAGGCATAAGATGAATATAGCGAGGATACTCAACGAAGCGACAATACCAAATTCTTTTAGCAATGTGCTTTCTGTAAGGATAAAAGTGGCAAAACCCGAGGCTGTAGTGACATTGGTCATCAATGTGGCATTGCCAATTTTTGTGATGACACGCTGAAGTGATTTAACCTTGTTGCCATGAGCCTTTACTTCATGCTGGTATTTATTGATTAAGAAAATACAATTCGGGATACCTATAACAATGATTAAAGGAGGAATCAAAGCCGTTAGTACGGTAATCTCATAACCTAAGAGCCCTAAGATGCCAAAGGTCCACATCACCCCAACACAAACCACTATGAGTGAAATGAAAGTGGCTCTGAAAGATCTAAAAAATAAAAAGAAAATTAAAGATGTTATAAAGAGGGCCGCCCCAATAAATATGGGTATTTCATCCACGATGTTTTGAGAGTTGAGCGTTCTGATATACGGCATGCCAGAAACCCTAACATCGAGATTTGTTTGTGCCTCAAAATCTTCAATTTTTGCATCTAGAATATTGATGATAAAATCCTTTCTTGCAGAGGTGTTTACAATCTCTTTCTTTAAATAAATGGCCGTTCGTATCGTTTTCGTTTCTGCATTGAATAAGAAGTTGTCATAAAATGGATATTTCTTAAACAAGTCTTCTTGAAGTGCATTGATTTGTGCTACACTAGTAATAGAATCCGTTATGAAGGGTTCTAAATCGAAGCGTTCCTTTTTGGAATTCTTAACTAATTTTTGAAGATCCTTGATGGATAGCACCGTTTCGACCTCGTCATAAGATTTAAAGGATTCTGCAAGTCTGTTCCAATGATTAAGTTGCGCTACGGAGAATACAGTCGAATCTTTTACACCGAGCACAATAAGATTGCCTTCTTCCCCAAAGACCTTTAGGAAATCGTTATACACCAAATTGACTTCATGGTCATCAGGTAGCATATTCGCTTCGGTATAGGTAAAGCGCATATGTTTCCACTGCATACTAAAAAACACAGTAGCTGTAATTACAGCGATGAGAATAAAGATTTTATTGCGAAGAATTAGCCTTGCAATAGCCTCCCAAAATCCTGTGGTTAATAGTTTAAACATGCCTGCTTAGAAATGAGCCGCAAAGGTAGAAAAAACCTAAGGATTAGCCATTATATTAACAGTATTATAATTTAAATTATAGGGAGATGTTAAAGGTAAATTTAAAAGCAATATTGTCTTCCAAATTTGGGAGGTGATAGGCCCCATATCGATACGCAAAACTTAGTCCAAAACCAAAGAGGATTTTATTGATTTCGAAGCCAGATTCTGAGTAAAGGTGATTAAGGGTATCGAAGGAGATGCCTTGATGCCTGTTTATACTATTCATATCCCCAAGAGCGTAACGGGAAATAAGCACCAATTGGGGTTTAAACCACTCAGAGATTTTAAACGGGCTAAAAAAGTGCTTAAACTGAAATGTGGCAAACTTATCGCTAAAAAATTCATTAAAAAACATGGTTTCAAAACTATTAAGACCAGCCACGGAGAACCGCTGTAATATAGTTTCTTTATTAATGTTATTTGGATAAGCGTGATATAAATGCGTTAATGGTGCCTCACCACCGGCAATACCTGCAACCAAGGTTATGTTAGTAATGGCGTCATTTTTATGCTCGAATTGTTGTACGGTTCTAAAGTCTAGCTTGGAGAAATTAAAATCACTACCAAAGACGGATTTAAAACCCTGAGTGACCTGTAATGTAAATTTGGGATACGCATTTTTGGTTTCAACGACGCGATCATCTTTGATATCGAACCTACTAAAAGGACTCCACTGTAAACTTATTTTTGCTGTACTAAGATTAAAACTATTGTAAGTATTATTATCTAGGACAAAATTATAATTGTAAGTTGGATTTACTTTGCTATTGGAGAATTGTGTTTCGGACAAAAGATGGTTAGAAATTTTATGCTGTAAACCTATGGATTTAGTGATGTGCCTATGAAATAAGTTGATATTTAGAAGGCGCGGCTCAAAAAAAGTAAAGAAACGTTTGTCGGTCAAAAATGTAGAGCTGCCAGTTTCTTGAAGGTCATCGGTATACGATAGATTTATCCAAGTATTAGAAGCTTCGTTGACTCTAAAACCACCGCCAACACTAAACTTATAGCGTTCATCCAAAAATCCATAAACCAAATAGCCATTTATGCGGTAACGCTTAGAAAAACGTTCGTTGGTAAGGCCGCCCAATCCTGTTCTAATACCTTCGAACTGATTGTATTTTATAAGGTAACGCAGGTCTAAGTTAAAGGGGCCAATAGGTAGATAACCATTTCCGATATTTTTTAAAAGCTCGGCCTTTTTTATAGAGTCTCGCGCTATTCTAGATGAATCCTTTTCTTTGGTAATTGGATTCTGAGCAAAACAATGTGTTGCAAAACAAAAAAGAAAAACAACAACGAGATGCTTTGGCATTTAAATGGATTAAAATTAAAATTAGAAAAAGCTGATATTCTGTTCTGGGTCTGAAATCTGCCGAATCGGTACAGAATAATGTAAATAGTACTATTTCTAAACCGTCATAATCTCACTTTCCTTAACATCAAGAATTTTATCTATTTTCTTAACGTAGGAATCCGTAAGTTCTTGTACATCTATTTCTGAATTCTTTTGGAAATCTTCGGAGACATCAACTTTTTTGATATCGTTCATGGCATCTTTACGCGCATTACGAACCCCTATCTTAGCGTCTTCGGCCTCAGCTTTAGCCTGTTTGGCAAGGTCTTTTCTACGTTCTTCGGTTAAAGGAGGTACGTTAATGATAATCATTTCTCCATTATTCATAGGATTAAAGCCCAAATTGGCTAGCATAATACCACGCTCAATTTCTTGGAGCATACTTTTTTCCCATGGCTGCACCGAAATGGTTCTACCATCAGGGGTATTAACATTGGCGACCTGATTAAGTGGAGTCTGTGAGCCGTAGTAATCGACCATCACACTTCCAAGCATGGCGGGACTTGCTTTACCAGCTCTAATATTGGCCAACTGTTTTTCTAAATGCTTTACGGCATTGTCCATGGCTTCTTTTGCAGTATCTATTATAAATTGAATTTCTTCGTTCATATCAGTATAATTTTAATTGAGAGCTATCAAAAGTTGCGCCAAATATTACAGATTAACCTCGGTACCGATAGGCTCACCAGAAACTACTTTAAGTAAGTTTCCTTTCTTGTTCATATCAAAGACTACAATTGGTAATTTATTTTCTTGACTTAGCGTAAAAGCCGTAGTGTCCATAACCTTAAGTCCTTTACTCAACACATCGTCGAAAGTAATATAGTCAAATTTTACGGCATTACTGTCTTTTTCTGGGTCTGCCGTATAAATACCATCTACACGTGTTCCCTTTAGAATAACATCGGCTCCAATTTCTATAGCGCGCAATACTGCTGCAGAGTCAGTGGTAAAATACGGATTGCCAGTACCGCCTCCAAATATCACAACACGTCCTTTGCTCAAATGGCTCAGTGCTTTTCTTCTAATAAATGGTTCCGCAACTTCATTGATTTTTATAGCCGTTTGCAAACGCGTTTTTACATCCGCATCTTCTAAGGCATTCTGCAATGCCAAACCATTTATAACTGTAGCTAACATACCCATATGGTCGCCTTGTACCCGATCCATACCATTCATTGCTCCTGCGACACCTCTAAATATATTTCCTCCACCTATAACGATTGCAACTTCTACACCGAGATCTGTAATCTCTTTAATATCTTTTGCATATTCTGCCAGTCGCTTAGGGTCTATACCATATTGACGATCTCCCATTAGCGCCTCACCGGACAATTTAAGTAGTATTCTTTTGTATTTCATTAGTTCATTTGAAAGTTGAACAAAACTACATAATTATTAGCATCTGTAAAAGTGAAAAATCGCGATCCCGATAGCTATCCACACTATAGGGAAAAAAAAGCGCCTTTCTCTCGAGAAAGGCGCTTTATGTTTATAGCATTGAGCTTTAATTATCCTAAAGCAACACGCTTAAATACAGTAATTTCAACATCACCAATAGTTTTTACATAATTGGCAACGCTTACCTTACTGTCTTTGATAAATGCCTGATTGACTAAAGTGTTGTCTTTGAAGAAACGCTTTAATTTACCTTTAGCAATATTATCTAACATAGCTTCTGGCTTACCTTCTTGACGTAATTGATCTTTAGCAATTTCGATTTCTTTTTCGATAGTTGCAGCATCAACACCTTCCTCGTTAAGCGCAATCGGGTTCATTGCAGCAGCTTGCATAGCTACATCCTTAGCAACGACATCTGCACCTTCTACATTAGCAGATAAACCAACTAAGGTTGCAATTTTGTTACCAGCATGGATATAAGACCCAACGTAAGGCGCTTCTATTTTTTCAAAAGCATTGATATCTAATTTTTCTCCAATAACACCAGTTTGCTCAATTAATTTTTCAGCAACCGTGATACCGTTGAAATCAGCAGCTAAAAATTCTTCTTTAGAGTTAAAGTTTAAAGCCAAGTCTGCTAATTCGTGAGCCAAAGCTACAAAGTTGTCATTCTTACCAACAAAATCTGTTTCACAACCTAATACGATAGATACACCAACCGTTTTAGAATCATTTACCTTTGCGATAGCAGCACCTTCTGTAGATTCTCTGTCGGCGCGCTTAGCAGCAACTTTCTGTCCTTTTTTACGAAGGATTTCAATGGCTTTATCAAAATCACCATTAGCTTCAACTAAGGCTTTTTTACAATCCATCATACCAGCGCCAGTAGCTTTTCTTAATTTATTCACATCTGCCGCTGTAATTTTTACAGTATTTTCCATAGTATATTAAAATTTGAAAAAGTCGTTTAATTAAGTTTCAACAACCCTTCGACGACGCTCAGGACAGGAGAAAAGAATTAAACGACTTTTAAATATTGTGTTAATGTTATTTATTCTTCTTCTTCTTGTGCTGCTACTGCTACTTCGGCTTTTTCAGCTTTCTTAGCAGTTGCTGAGCTTGTCGAAGCATCAGCCTTTGCTTTATTGTCTTTTTCAGCACGTTCTGCTTTTCTTTCGTTTAAACCATCTTCGATGGCAGAAGAAACGATAGATAAAACTTTATTGATAGACTTTGAAGCATCATCGTTTGCAGGAATGACATAATCTACCTGGCGTGGGTCAGAATTTGTATCGACCATTGCAAAGATTGGGATGTTCAATTTTTGTGCTTCTTTAATGGCAATATGCTCGCGTAAAATATCAACCACAAATAAGGCACCTGGCAAACGGGTCATATCGGATATAGAACCAAGGTTCTTTTCCAATTTAGCACGTTGACGATTGACTTGTAAACGCTCTTTCTTTGATAAAGAATCGAACGTACCATCTTTTTTCATACGATCAATTGAAGCCATTTTCTTAACAGCTTTTCTAATTGTCACAAAGTTGGTTAACATACCACCAGGCCAACGCTCAGTAATATAAGGTTGGTTGACAGCACCTGCTTTTTCAGCAACGATATCTTTAGCTTGTTTTTTGGTAGCTACAAATAAGATCTTCTTTCCTGAAGCTGCAATCTTACTCAATGCAGCACAGGTTTCTTCAATTTTAGCGGCTGTTTTGTAAAGGTTAATAATATGGATGCCGTTGCGCTCCATATAAATGTAAGGGGCCATGTTAGGATTCCACTTACGTGTGAGGTGTCCGAAGTGTACACCTGCTTCTAGTAGTTCTTTTACTTCTACTTTTTCCATTTTTTGTAATAGTTTACGTTCTGTTGAATTAGCAATGCTAAAGTGGCTTTTGTAAAGGCCTTTAGCATTTAGATGCTAAACTAAATCCTGACAACTTGTTCACCATAGTTTTAACCAAGGTGAACCGTCATGGACAACAATAACTGGTTAATTTTACCTGTCCCGATAGCTATCGGGATCGTTTCAGGTTCTTTTTCAATAAAATGCCAACTCGTGGCTAGGTTTAATGTTAACCGAGCGCAATAGAATTTTAAATATGCTTCGACTGCGCTCAGCATAACATAGCTTGTGTTGGATATTAACGTTTAGAGAACTGGAATTTCTTACGCGCTTTCTTCTGACCGAATTTCTTACGCTCAACCATTCTTGGATCTCTAGTTAATAGACCTTCTGGCTTTAATATTGCTCTGTTTTCAGCATCTACTTCGCACATAGCGCGAGATAATGCTAAACGTATCGCTTCCGCCTGGCCGGTGATACCACCTCCATATACGTTAACAGTAATATCAAAGTTGCCATCATTGTTAGTCATGACTAAAGGTTGATTCACTTTATACTGCAATGGCGCAGTAGCAAAGTAATCTGCCATGTCTTTTTTGTTCACCGTAATGTTACCTTTTCCTTTGGCAACATATACACGGGCAACAGCCGTCTTTCTACGGCCGATTTTGTGAATTACTTCCATTAGTTAAAATCGTTTAAATTAATTGTCTTTGGTTTTTGAGCTTCGTGAGCGTGCTCAGCACCAGCAACAACAGTTAGGTTGCGGAAAAGTTGCGATCCTAATTTGTTTTTAGGCAACATTCCCTTTACTGACTTTTCTACCAATCTGGTTGGATCTTTCTCAAACATTTCAGTAGCAGTCAAGCTTCTTTGACCACCTGGATAACCCGTGTGACGGACATAAGTCTTATCGGTCCACTTGTTTCCAGTTAAGTTGATTTTTTCTGCATTGATAATAATCACATTATCTCCGCAATCAACGTGTGGCGTAAAGTTAGGTTTGTGCTTACCTCTTAAAAGTACTGCTACTTTCGAAGCCAAGCGACCTAAAGTTTGTCCATCAGCATCCACTAAAACCCACTCCTTATTAACGGTAGCTTTGTTAGCTGAAACTGTTTTGTAGCTTAATGTATCCACACTAATTTGATTTATAATCACGCAAAATGCGTGATAGATTAAACATGCCTCTTCCAAAAAAGAGTTTGCAAATGTACGATAACTTATTGGATTGCCAAACCTATACAAGGTTTTTTTATACTGTAAATCAGAGGTGTTAACTCCTAATGAGATATCCAGGGGTCAATAGCGCCTAAAAGCGTAATAAGGTCACCATTTATGGCTTAGTAGCACGGTCTAATCTATCGTTTATAGATTTGCCAAGCCCATAATCGGGGAGGCGTTCCGCAATAATGATGTCTAGATCTTGCTTATCGAGCTGATGAAGGGCATCATAGAGCTTGGATGCTGCCTCATTGAGATTTCGACCTTGGGTCAAAACAATTTTGAAGTCAATGCCATCATCATTTAAAACGTCATTATAAAGTAATATCCCAATACGTTTTCCTTGATATTGTGCAATGGATTTTTGAAGATTATCGGTAAGTACGGTTTTTGTTTTTGGCGCATAATGACGCTCCAGCATTCCAGGAGCACTAGGAGCCATTTTTTTTTGACTTTCAATACCTAAAGCCGTGCTGTTCTTTATTTCGATTTTGCCAACAACGGCCTCAATAGCTTCAAGAGGTGTTGAGCCCAAACGATAGATAATAGGGTCGTCATTTTCAAAGCCAATAATAGTAGATTCAATACCTTTTTTACAAGGCCCCCCATCTAAAACCATTTGGATTTGATCTCTAAAATAATCCTCTACATGTTCAGCCTTAGTGGGACTTATACGATTAAATGGGTTAGCGCTAGGTGCGGCTAAAGGGAAATCTAATTGGTTTAATAACTCCAGCGTTGTTGGATGATTAGGTATACGTACGGCAACCGTATCCTTACCAGCTGTGATTAAATCTGGGATGGTACTTTTCTTTTTTAAGACCAAGGTAATAGGTCCTGGCCAAAATGCATCTGCTAGGAGTTGCGCCTTTTCTGGAATCGACGCCACGATTTGATCTAAATAATCCACGGACGGTATATGTACAATCAGCGGATTAAAAAAAGGGCGTTGTTTGGTTTCAAAAATAGCCTTAATCGCTTTTTCTGAGTAGATGTTACCAGCCAGGCCGTAAACCGTTTCGGTAGGTATGGCTACTAATTCTTCATTAGATAATAGTGCTGCTGCTTTTGAAATGTCTTTAGAGATAATACTCATAGTCCTACATATGACTGCAATATTACTTCAAAAAAATGTAATGTATGTTATAAATGCTTTAAGGCATAGTTGACCAAGCCAGTATTACTTTTTATACCCAATTTTTTATGTATGTTTTTGCGATGTGTATCTATGGTATACTTGCTTAAGTTGAGCTGATTTGCCATTTCTAACGATGTTCGACCTTTCACTATAAGCTGAAGAATTTCTTTTTCTCTCTTGGTTAAGTCCGATTCTGGCAAGGAGGCTGTTTCTTTATTAAACCAGTTTTTAATGTCTTTTGGTATGGTGTTACTGAAAAAATAATCACCCTTTATTAGGGTATGGATTGCGGAAATCAACTCTGTTTTTTCGACGTTTTTAGTCACATAGCCTTTCGCTCCAGCATCGAGCATATCTATAACATCGGGCGTCTGATCAAACATACTGAGTGCCAAAACCTTAATGTTTGGATAGTCTTTTGTTAAGGTCTTGGTTAAGGAAACCCCATCTAATACAGGCATTCTGATATCTGTAAGTATAATTTCTGGTAAAAGACCATGTTCTAGAAGCTTTAAGACTTCAACACCATTGTTGGCTTCGCCAATGATTTCAATATCGATGGCCTTTGATAGTATGGATTTTATGCCATCTATAAAGAGCTGGTGGTCATCTGCTATGATAACTTTTATACTCATATAGGAATATTTAAGATGACAGTAGTGCCGTTGCCCCTGGATGAGTCAATAACAAACTCTCCATCAATTTTCTCTATTCGTTTTTCGATATTAATCAATCCAATCCCCGTTTTAGCTGACTTAGTGTCAAATCCTTTTCCATTGTCTTCGACCACAATATTAAGTGCGTTGTTATGTTCTGAAAATTGGACTATAGCTTCGGTTGCAGCAGCGTGCTTAATTATATTGGTCAGTAGCTCCTGAATAATTCTAAATATCTGAATTTCGAGTGTGTTTTCGATACGCTTATTAACGTCCACATTAATGACCTTAATATCTATTTTTTTTGAATCCGATATTTGTTTAGCAATACTTTTTGCAGAAGGAATGAGACCTTTGTCAATTTGGGCTCCAAAGTTTTTATTCTTTGAAATACTCCTAATTTCATTGTAAGTGTCGTTCATTAAGGTTTTCAGTTTGTTATAAAAGCCCGAAAAATCATCATTGTTATCATAGCTTTCTAGGTAAAGCTTAAGGGTGGCGACTTTGCTTCCTAAGTTGTCATGTAAATCAGAAGCCATTTTAGAACGTTCTTCTTCTTGTGCATCTAATATGGCGTCAATACCATCTAGCTCCTGTTCGTGTAATTTTTGTTCTAATTCTTGCGCTTTAATGGTGTGTTCCTGCTGCAAGATGATACGTTTTCTACGTGCATTTTTTAACTGCAAATAAATAAATACCGATAATAGAACCAATACAGCCAAAGCCACAAACAATAGGTTTCGATTTTGTTTGCGCTTATAGTTAGCCTGTAGGTTTTCTGTTTGAAGTTGTAAAATCTCTTTTTCTTTCTTTTCAGTTTCGTATTTGGTTTGAATGTTTAAAATAGTTTCTTGATTGGCAGCACTTAGCAAACTATCATTGAGCCGCTTCGCTTTTTCTGAAAACTCTAAGGCTTTAGGAAAATCATTCAACCCTTTATAGGCTTTGGACAAGTTATTATAAACAAATACCTCCTGTTTTCCCTTTACATCAATTAAAGCATCATTTAAAAAGGATAAAGCTTTTCGGAAGTCCTTTTGTTTAAGATGGATGTAACCCAAATTACTTTTTGTAACCTCGATACCCGAAGTTAAGTTAAGCTCATTTTTAAGTTCTAGTGCATTTTCTAAATAGGCTTTGGATTTATCTGTATCACTATCTAAATAAAGGTTACCTAGGTTATTATATATCATAGATAGTGAGCGCTTATTATTTAGTGCTTTGGCTAAATCCTCAGCTTCATTGTAATAATCAATGGCTCTTATAGTATCTCCTTTTTTATAATGTTGTGTAGCCAAATTGGGTAAAGTAATGAGCTGAAACTGAGTAAGGTTATTTTCGCTAAAAACTTTGAGAGCCTTCTCGCTATAGTCTATGGCCTTGTCAAAGTTGTCTAATTCGGCGAAAGCACTCGAAATATTACTGTAGCATTTAGCGGCATTTAGCGCGTCATTGGTAGCCTCGAAAAAAGAAGCACTTTCCGTCAGTGTTGCAATTGTTTTTTCATAGTTGCCCTGTCTCAAATAAATAGCGCCAAGACTAATATTAATAATGGCTACACGGTTTCGGTCATTGTATTTTTCTAAAAGTGTTCTGGCATTTTCAAAGTATACAGTTGCCGAATCTAATTGATTGGTAAAAAACTGAAAACGTCCCAATTGATTATTGGTTTCTGCCAAAAGGGAATCATCGGTTTTGTAGGTGTAAGCCTTATAGGCATAGTCCTTTCCTTTACTTAGGTCTATGCGCTCATGGAGTTTTGCCAATAATAAGTTGGCTTTGGCAATGTCATAGGGATTAGATGTATTTTCAATGACGGTAATTAAACTATCGATGTCTTTGGTTTGCGAAAATGTCACGCCAAATAAAAGCATTAACAGTATGGCATAGAGATGCTTGGTCATAATGGGTTAATAGCGAAGTACTAAAGTTACTAAATATTTTATACCGGGTTTAAAGCCACCATTAGGTTTGTATTCAAAAATATCATCTTAAACAAAAGTTTTATATACCTACAATTAGGTATATGATGGGAGTTTTAGTGGCAATAGTTTTATACCAATAACCAAAAAGCTATTAACTATGAAACTCAAATTACTTGTATTACTACCCTTATTTATTGTTTTACAGGGTGGCGGTTGCAGCAGCGATGACGATGATGGTGGCTCTATCAACGACAGCTTTGTGACCTTTTTGGGAGAAACCACAGAAGCTACAGGCGGCTGCAATGTAGAATCTCAAGGCGGATTAGATACGGCTTGTGTCTATTCTGGATTTTATCAGTTGGATGGGCTGACCTATGGGATTGCCATTAGCCATGAAGGTTTTTGCACTTCTGCGACTTTTAATCTAAATGACGAATTGGATGACCCTAGCGATGCGTTCTTGGTCCTTCAAATAACAGATAATGGTGTTGTCGTCGAAACCTATGTAAGTACATCAGGAAGTGCGGATTTGGTAGATGCGGGCACAGCTACCAGCATGCGATTTCAAGGTACCATGATGAATTTAGAAACGGGGGCAGAAGAAGCTATAGAAGGTTATATTGAATGCCCTATTTAAATGTGTGTTACAATGAGAATATTAAGATACATAGTCCTTTTTTGCCCTTTAGTGTTTTTCTCTTGTGATGAAATAGAAGAATTATTAGAAGAAGAAATTGATATTGAAACAACGTTTATCACGGAGCTGGAAATTAATGTTCCTAATGGCCCAACACCAGAAACGCCTATGGATTTTCAATCCCATTCAGGCCTGTGGGATTTTAGAGAAGATCCAAATGTGATGGAATACTTGGGAGATTCTGATGAGATTACTAAAATTCGGGTTAATAGCATACGCTATTTTTACAAAGATGTTGTGGGTAACACAAATGCTTTTGTCGAGGGTGAAATTGTCATAGCCGTCGGACAAGCTGGAGAGGAATTTGAAACCGCCGTAGTTAACTTATCGCAAGCAGATTTTAACAATACTTTATTTACGCTAGAAGGCGATTTTACTAATGTGAATGAAGCGCTAACCCAACTTAGGGTTATTGCTTTTTTTTATTCGGGATCGGTGTCGGATAATCCCGTAAGTTTCATCACAGATGTGTCCATTAGCTGTACGGTGACTATAAAACCAGATATATAAGGATCAATTAAAAACTTGTTAACCATGAAAACAATAAAATATATATTCACATTTTGCCTTTGTTTTACACTCTTTTTAGGCTGTGAAGAAGAGGAAGATGAGAATGAAGAACCAGAACGAAAAAATGTATTGGCAACGTTTAATAATGATCGTGGCATCGGCGGATGTTTTCCAAGCTATTCAGTAACCTTTGTAGTATCTTATCGCGATATCCAAGCCTTTATTGATTTACCTCCCCAAGGTACGGGATTTCTTAACCTTTTAGTTGAAGATGGGGAATCTATAAATGTTCAGGTAAGACAGCAATCTGATGATGATGTTGTTGCAGACGCTAACGTATCCGTAAGAACAGACTCAAGACCAGAGTCCTTAGACGATTTACCGCGCATTGTTAGCTTTTGCGAAGCATTTGACCTCAGTTTTCAAAATTTTTGATGCTCGATATGATGTAGGCTATTAACCAATCCTTATAATTATTTGAGAAGAATGGAAAGCAGTTTTTTGCTTTCCGTTTTTTTGTCAATGCGCTTCCAGCCAATTGTCACCAATATCGAAATCCACATCTAAAGGCACAGAAAGCTCATAGGCGTTTTCCATTTCGCTTTTTATCAAGTTTTTTAAACCGTCAAGCTCTGGTTTATAAATATCGAATACCAATTCATCATGGACTTGTAAAAGCATTTTGGATTTATAATTACCGGCTTTTAATTTCTCGTGAATGTTGATCATGGCAATTTTAATAATATCGGCAGCACTACCTTGTATAGGCGCATTAACCGCATTGCGCTCTGCCGCACCTCGAACAACAGCGTTCCGTGAATTGATATCTTTTAAGTAACGTCGACGCCCTAGGACGGTTTGCACATAACCATGGTCTCTTGCAAAATCTACCTGATCTTGGATGTAATTTCTAAGTTTTGGATAGGTGGCATAATAGGTGTCAATCAGTTCTTTGGATTCAGAACGCGTTAAATTGGTTTGGTTGCTCAGGCCAAAGGCAGAGACGCCATAGATAATTCCGAAGTTGACGGTTTTGGCATTGCTACGTTGTTCTCTTGTCACCTCAGAAATAGGAACATTAAAGACTTTGGAGGCGGTTGAAGCGTGAATGTCTTCACCATTCTTAAAGGCTTCTATCATGGTCTCCTCTTCACTTAAGGCAGCAATAATTCGCAGTTCTATTTGCGAATAATCCGCGGCTAGTAAGGTGTAATCGGCATCCCTAGGTATAAAGGCCTTACGCACTTGTCTTCCGCGTTCAGTGCGAATGGGAATATTCTGCAAATTGGGATTATTACTACTCAATCGACCAGTGGCAGCGACCGTCTGCATATAATCGGTATGGACGCGACCTGTGTTTTCATCCACTTGTGTTGGAAGCGCATCTACATAGGTGCTTTTTAATTTACTGAGTCCTCTGAAGTCCAAAATATTCTGAATAATCTCATGGTCTTTGGCGAGATAACTTAGGACATCTTCTGCCGTTGAATACTGACCGGTCTTGGTTTTTTTAGGCTTATCCACCAACTTCATTTTTTCGAAAAGAATAACCCCTAATTGTTTTGGAGAAGCAATATTGAATTCCTCCCCTGCGGCATCATAAATACGTTGCTCAAGATTGGCAATGTCAGTATCCAAGGCTTCGGACAATGCATTTAAAAAGGCCTTGTCTAAATTAATCCCTTCCAATTCCATATCTGCCAAAACCCTTAGAAGCGGCACTTCTATATCATCAAATAATTTTTGGGTATTGGCTTCGCCGAGCTCCTTTTCAAAATGCTCTTTTAATTGAAGTGTGATGTCAGCGTCTTCTACAGCATATTCAGTTTGCTTATCAAGAGGGACTTCGCGCATCGATAACTGATTCTTTCCTTTTTTACCAATGAGTTCGGTGATGGAAATAGGTGTATAATTTAAGTAGGTTTCGGCCAATACATCCATATTGTGGCGCATATCTGGGTTGATTAAATAATGCGCTAACATGGTATCAAAGAGTTTGCCTTTAACGTCAATGTTATATTTAGCAAGGACTTTGATATCGTATTTTAAATTCTGACCTATTTTTTCAATGCTTTCACTTTCAAAGAAAGGCCTTAAGGCTTCTATAAGCGTTTGTGCTTCTTGTCGATCTTCTGGGAATGGTATGTAGAATCCTTTACCTGCTTCCCAAGAAAAGGCAATACCCACTAGTTCGGCTTGCAGTGGATTGATGCTAGTAGTTTCCGTATCAAAACATACCGAAGTTTGGCTCATTAAATTTTTGACGAACAATTTAGTGGCCATTCCAGGAGCAATGCTTTGGTAAAAATGCGAGGTGGTTTTGGCGGTTTTTCTCTCATATGCTGAACTCGTTTCAGTATCTGTACCATTTGTGTCCTCAGCACCAAATAACGAAAACTGACCTGCGCCAGCAGCTTTCTGCTCTTTAGGCGTTGCTTTGGGGGGTTCTTTTTTCTCAGGGGTTTCGGTAGCGGTTGCTATAGTTTCCGTAGCGAAGGTTTTTAAGAAATTTTCGGTTAATCGCCTAAATTCTAAATCCTGAAAGATTTGTTTTACCTTTTCAATGTCAGGATGGTCCAATTCAAAGTTTTTAGCATCAAATTGTACAGGGACGTCGAGCATAATAGTCGCCAGTTTCTTAGAGAGTAATCCCAGTTCTCCGTTGGCCTCAACTTTTTCTTTCATTTTACCTTTCAACTGGTCTGTATTAGCCAAGAGGCCTTCCATACTCCCAAATTGATTGATAAACTTCTTTGCCGTTTTTTCTCCCACACCTGGCAGTCCAGGAATATTATCACTAGAGTCTCCCATCATGCCCAAAAAGTCAATCACCTGAAGCGGGTTCTCTACCTCAAATTTTTTCTGAACTTCAGGAATGCCCCAGGTTTCATAACCACCGCCAAAAACAGGCTTATACATAAAAATATTATCGGTCACCAATTGTGCAAAATCCTTATCTGGAGTGACCATAAAGACCTTATAGCCTTCGTTTTCAGCTTGTCGTGAGAGTGTGCCGATAACATCATCAGCTTCGTAACCTTCCTTGACCATAATAGGAATATGCATGGCTTCTAGGATGTTGCAAATATGGGGAATTGCCGTTCTAATACCTTCGGGGGTTTCATCTCTATTAGCTTTGTAGGCTTCGTACATTTCAACACGATCCACACTACCGCCTTTATCAAAACACACGGCTAAATGGTCCGGGCGCTCGCGCTTAATGACATCTAGAAGCGAATTCATAAAACCCATAATGGCTGAGGTGTCTTCACCTTTAGAATTAATTCTTGGATTTTTTATAAAGGCATAATAACCGCGAAAAATAAGGGCGTAGGCATCAACTAAAAAGAGACGTTTTTGGTCTGACATTTTATATCATTTTGTGTTAAAGTGAACTTCATAAAACGCCTTTTTTATTGCTTGTGTAAGCTAAAAAAATCATCATTTTATGTTGGAAATAAACCCAGATACAAAATGATATAGCGTCAATTTTGAAGTCTATAAAACTACAAAAAGTTGATTGCTTATTTTACAAGTATGCTATAATTTTCAATATTTCTTTAGAAGGAAACCGGTCTGTAATGTGTTCAGTTTGCTAATCGCTCGTTTCTTGCTTTCCAGTGATTAAATAGGCCTCTAGGGCATTGACCAAATCATCCCCATGATCGCTATTAGTAAAAATGATAAAACCTGAATTGAGTTCGGTGAATATTTTAAACTGACACCTAAAGTCCCCATTATTACCGCCGTGCCCAAAGCTTGGTCCAAAAGGCGTTTTTTCCATGGATATACCTAATCCAAAATAACTCTCCCAACCTTCTCTAGAGTCGTCTTCATCGACAATAGTGTGGATTTTGAATACGTCTTCATAAGTTTCTGGTTTCAAGACTTTGCGTTCTAAAAGCCCTAAAGCAAAATTCGAAAAATCTAGGGCTTCCGTATGCATGCTCCAGGCCATACCTGGCTCATTAGGCAAGTTGGCTGGTGAGGCAAATCGCCCAAAATGTCCGTTAGAAACATGAGTACGCATATAATCGTTTTTAGTAAAATAGGTATGCTTTATTCCCATGGGGTCTAAGACTTCTTCTTTGACGATAGCTTCAACTTTTTTTCCAGTTATTTTATTGACTACACGCTTTAAATACTCGAATCCTTCTCCGGAATATCCGTATCCCGTTCCGGGAGTGAATTTAATATCAATTTTACCATCGTCATTTACCCAAGCCCAATTAGGAAAACCTGTTTGATGGGTTAATACATGTCTACCTGTGATTAGTTTATAGCGTTCGTCATGTGCGATATCCTCAAAAGGTAAGTAAGTATATAGCGGTTTGTCCAAATCAATAATCCCTTTTTCTGCCAAACGGCAAACGGCAATGGCAAATACGGGCTTGGTAATAGAAGCAGCTTCAAAAAGTGTTTGGTCATTTACGGCTTGGCGAGTCACCGCATTTTTGTTACCGTAGGTTTTGTGATATACAACTTTACCGCCTTTTATAAGAGCCAATGATACGCCTGGGATAACATAGTAATCTTGATATGCACTGATGAAATTGTCGAGTGCCTCAGGCCTATTGGGGTTGAAGCTTTCTAAAACGCCCTTTTTTGGGATGAGATCCAAAGGTGTTTTGGTTTTCACTACCAAATCTATGTTTTGATTGACTTTATTTGGTTTTACCTCAAAAAAGGTTTTACTGTTTTCAATGTCCACCGGGTGACCGCCAATAAAATCCCAATAGGGCTTCGCCAAATATTGACCCGTGGGTAACATTGTGTTGTAGTTGCCAAGGGTATCCACTTTTGCAACAGTCCATTGTTTGTTGTTGTTTTTATTAATCAGCGTAACTCTATCTGGAAGTTCTTTAATGGTCGTATCTTCCCAAGATAGTGTTCCACTAACTTCAGAGATTGCAGCGTTTTTGGCAATAGGAATAACATCTCCAAGTCGTGTTGCTGATTGACTTTTTCCGCCGTTTGCTCCCCATGAAACAAACGAAAATTTACCCTCCTCATCATTAAGGTCTTTATCAACCAGAACGTGGTCTATACCAATACTTTTGTTGAGTTGAAAATGTTCACCTAAATCAATCTTTGCTTCATATACACTAGTATTTCCTTGTCGTGACATCTTCATCGTCACCTTATCCCAATTAAAATCCTTTACTTCCGGATCCCAACTTCCGGTATAGTCATAATCCCGTTTAAAACTTTCTCCAAATTGAAAAAGGTTGACGCCAGAACCATTCCAATCGTGCTTATAGTCCACATACAGGGCGTAGGAATCTTGTGTAATCCAAGTGGCATTTTCGCTGGTATCTACAACATGATTATCATCAATAACAGTTATAAGAATGTAAAGTGCCTTTTCGTTTGCATTATGTCCGACTTGAAAGTAAGCATCAAAGTCTTCTTTTTTTGGCAGTTCTCCATAGGGCGTTATAGCAATGGGGTGCTTTTCTAGTGTTGTAGGCCAATCGGAGGTCTTACCATCGATAACTATGGAATGAACAGGGTAAGCGTAGGCCAATGCTCCATTTGAAAAAGGAACGTCTGCCAGTAATTTTAACGGTAGTAGAATAAGACAAAAGTAAAAAATGGAGCTTAGCGTTTTTTTTGGTTTAGAAGACAACATAATAATTTGAGTATATCGTTAATGCTTTATAGATAGGAATCGTTTAAAAATGTTACAGTATGCTCTGCCCAGTAGTACTAAATACGGTTTCAACTTATGTATTAGGACTAATTAAGAAGTTTTGATGCTATGATTATTTTTTGATTAAAAGCAAAAAAGAAAGCCGATCTCTAATTCGGCTTTCTTCACTCATAAAATATAATTGAAGACAATCAATTATGTTGTTTAGTCCTTATTTATTAACAGACCTATTTATTTACAATGAATTTTTTAGTGTATAGCGTGGTATGAGAATACGCCTTAATAGTATATGTTCCGTTGGCCAATTCACGTATCGAAATTGTATTTTCATCTTTAAGGCTTAGCACCCGTTGGCCACTAATACTATATATTTCTATGAGGTCTATGGCGAAGGGTGTTTTTACGATAACATATTCTGACGCAGGATTTGGGTAAACCGTAATGTCATTTTCGTCAAATGAAATTTCGGGACTACTTAAAGTATTAAAAGACAAGCTCTCTTGTCCAGGTATAATACCACCAAAATAATCCTGAGTGGTTGTGTTATCGATATTGGCATTAAGGAAACTATTAGCTATACCGCCTAAACCAATGGCTATAGGATCATTATTATCCAAGAATTCTAATAATCCGAAGTTGGGTGCATCGACGAGTTCAAAACTGGTCAAATCAAAAGGTGTACCCGACGTGTGCGATAAGATAGTTTGACCGGGTGCTAAATTCAATACAAAGAGGTCTTTTGTACCATCGCCCAGAGAAAGACCATTCAATTGAGTTGCCGTTATTTTTGTAACGGTCCAAACTCTTCCACTGAAATCAGAGAGGTTGGATATAGTGGTATTTCCGGTAGGTAATACTAATGAAAAGCCAATATCCGAAATGTCGGCATCGGTTACACTGAAGTTTGTTGTTGCTTGTATAAGTACAGAACTGCCTCCGTTTGGGACAACACCAAAGCCGTAATTTTGTGCACTAACGGGATTAAAAAGAAGAATGAATAAAAGGATTGTAAAATGTCGCATGATTCTTAATTGTTTGGTATTTGTTCAGTTATGTTAAAAGTTGAAAGTCCCAATATATTATTTGGGTGAGCCAACACATTATCCTTTATAAGATTGCTGTCATTCTGTACACCCGAAAAACGGGCCGTACCATTTAAGTCAACATCTTCGTTGAGATACCCCGAAGCAGCGAAGGTTAATAAGCCTAGAATATTGAAGGCATCACTCAGAATTTTATCCTTAATGGTGTTGCTATCATTATTTGCGCCTGAAAATTTAACGTTTCCGCCGTTGCTAGCGTCTCCAGACCACAAGGCCATTTTGCCATTGCCTAGTTGCACTCTTGCATGTGAACCAAAAGTGTTAAAGCCACTATTTAAAAAGTTCACGGTTCTGGTTACCTGTGATAATGAGGTACTATTAGCTGTCATTATACCTAAATGATTGCGATGTCTTATTGCTATATAATAATCTCCTGGAGTATAAGGTATTACAAGTGGTGATATACCATCTATATCTACAATATCGCCATCGCGCTGTAATAGGGCGGATTTTGAGATTGCAACAACGCTGGCATCAGTGCTGTGTCGAAGCTCTATAAATATCCAATCGACGATGTCATCTGAGATAGCACCATTGCCATCGCTACCGCCTGTGCTAAAAACCAAGGGGTTACAGCTTATCCCGTCACCATAAGGTGAGGTCGTTGGTAAACTATTCGTTTGTCTTAAAGTATCTCGCATTAAGTTCGTCTCACCCGCATTTGGATTTAAAGCAGCGCCTTGTAGGATGACTTTCATGGCCAATTTTATCCTTGGGAAATCATCAAGAACAATGGGTTCTGCTATAAGTGTTGCAAATCCATCGCCAGCACCACCTTGGAAAAGCGCGCCTAGATCTGTATTTGTCAAGGTCGTTACATCGATAGCATTGTACGCAAAACCGTCACCAGCGCCACCTTGATACAGTATTGATAAATCTGTATTGTTCAGTGTTGTGATGTCAATACTGCTAAGTGCAAATCCATCACCAGCACCACCTTGGTATAACACGCTTAGACTTATGTTCGTTAAAGTCGTTTCTGCCATGCTGCCTATTGCAAATCCATCGCCAGCACCTCCTTGGTACGGCTGCGTTTGTGCTAATACACTGTTGGCGGCCAATAGACATAGAATATGTGTTACAAACTTGGTCATTTTTATCATTGGTTAGTTGGCCGTGCGTACACCACGTCCACCTACGTTTTTGGTTCCTGTATTTAATGAACCAGGGAAGGTGCCTCCATATGTTCTATCAGCAATGAGTAATAAACTAGCATTGTCATTCCAACCGCCTCCTCTGACTGCATAAAGTAAAATATTAGCGAAATTAGCACCACCTTCACTAGGAAATTCTGGATGACCTTGTCCATGTGCACCATTAAACTGTCTTTGAGTAGAATTACCAACAGATATAACAAATTCCGCAAGGTTACCAGAAAGTTCCATAATACCGTAATAACTTGCTCCAGATTCTATTCGTGTTGGTGTTAGATCATTGGAGGCGAAAGCTCCACATCTTAAAGGTCTTGGAAAGTTAGTGCTGGTTAAATTATAAGCTGCTTGGCCTTCATTACTTGGATATCCTGAACTTACATATTCTCCAGCTTGACCTGAACTTACTAATAAATATGGCGTACTAATGATATTAGGTGTTCCCCAGGCGTAAGCATTAGGTGTTGGTGTACCAGGACCTTTAGCAGCTTTCTCAAATTCTAACTCTGTCATTGGTCTCAACGCTGACCAAATGAGATAAAGTTCTAAATCACCACTGCCTATATAGTTACATGGTCTTTCAGGTGCTAAAGTTGTGGCGTCTGTTCCTATATCCAACCAAGATACCGTATTACCATCAACTTCATCGTCGCTATTTTTGCCTGGACTGTTTGTTATATCTCTTACAATTTGTAAATCAGCAGGAAGCGTATTGAAATATTCCACATATTGTTGTTCAGAGATTTCATATTTCATACAATAAAAAGCACTATAACCTTTTGGGAATGCCGCAGGAATTGGACCTTGTTGATCTCCTGCATATTGACTCGTAGCGTCATAATATAGTTGCGATAAATTAGTAGAGCCAACTTGAATTTCATCTTCAGAAATCACTTTAAAAGCTGTAGATGCTGTATTTCCCTTTTTAAAAGCATCTACTTCATTGGTTGTAAAACTGTCGTTTCCTAAATAAAAAGCTCCTTCTGGCACATACACCATTTCTATGGCAAAGACTTTAACTTCAATAGTATCGCTTATATCAATACCATCAGCATTTAAATCCCAGCCCAACCATGGAAATGTTACGCTTGTACCATTTGAAACGGTTGAACGATATACAAAAGCACCTTTATTATCATTACTAACTTCAATGGTGTAATTTGCTGTAGGTAACTGAAACATTGTATTTACAGCGGACAATGTAGCATGATTCCAAGGACCACTATTTGCACGATATTTCACAAAAACCCAGGCTGCATCCCAATTACTCGGACCTGCATCTACCCGCCATGAGCCGTGCCAAACCAAATCACATTCTACCTGTACCCATCCTTCAGATTCATTAAAATTCACTAAAGAGACATTAGAAACAGATATACCATGAGCCCATACCATACCAATCTGTAAAAGGCTAATTATTAAAAGCGTCGTTTTTTTCATTATAATTAAGATTTTGTTTTGGCTAAGGTTTGATTTCTACAACAAGTACCAATTAGATTACAGGACTAAATACCACGGAACAATTGGGAAATCTAAAAGTACCCGAATGCAAAACTCAATTAATAGCTTGGGTAAATTAGTCGATGTTTAATTAGCTTATATTGAGTTTTTAGTGAAGCCCAATATTTTTTTAGTGAATGAGATGTCTATGCAAAAACAAGCGTTTAAAATCGGCTCAGTTTGTCTAAAACAGAAGTTCTGTGTGCGGAGCTCAGAGGAATTGAATCGCCCATAATTTCTACAGCTTTTTTTTCAATAGTAGCCACATAAGACATATTGACGATATAGGAACGGTGCGTTTTTAAGAACAGTTCTTCGTCGAGTTGCTGAGCCATATGCTTTAAAGTGTGAGGCACCAAATATTGCTGATCTTTTGTAATTATATAGCAGTAATTATCAAATGCTTTTAGATAAAGAATATCGTTTTGAAGTACTTTAACAACACTTCCTTCATGTTTGATCAAAATGGAGTTTAAGGACTTTTTTGTATAATCAAACCAAGCTAGTTCTATATTACTTTGAAGTCCGGATTCTGTAAAGGGTTTTACAATATAGCCTAAAGGATTAGTGCTCTTAACTCTATCAATGGTTTCTGGGTCTGTTTGTGAAGTGAGATATAAATAGGGAAGATTAATTCTGTCCAACTCCATAGCTAAATCTATACCGTCTTTTTGTCCGTGCAAATGGATATCGATAATTACAAGATCAGGTGGGGTATCGGAAATGGCGTCAAGAGCATCCTCATAGGTGTCTGCTTCATCAACAATATTGTGACCAGCCTTAACCAGTGCAGTTTCAATGGTTGCACAGATAATGGGCTCGTCCTCTACTATGATTATGTTCAGAGATTTTTCCACGTTGATCTTTCAAAAGATAGTCTTGATAATATTTTAAGCCAAATAATTTTAGTCAATAACAGCATATTTTTAGTTAACCTTACATTAAGACAGAACTTCAAACCGTTTCATTCGCACTTGCGCTATCGTACCCTGCGTATTCGAATCAAAATTCAATTTTGCCTTTAATTTTTTGGATAAGGCTCTTATTAACTTCAAACCAAATGAAGATTCCCTAATTTCAAGAGGCATACCAATGCCGTTATCCTTAACGCTCAATACTAATTCGTCATGATCCTGTTTGAATTCGATGGACATTTTTTTCTTTTCCGAGCTATCTTTAAAGGCGTGTTTTAATACGTTCGTAATAAGTTCATTTAGAATTAAGCCTAAAGGCGTGATCGTCTCTATATCCAGAACTTTAGGTTCTATCTTAAGGTCATAAGTGATTGATTTGCTATCTGATTGGTGACTATCCATGATATCTTTTGTGAGATCTTCGATATATTCTTTTGTGTTTATTCCTACCAGATCATCCTTACTGTAGAGCTTTTGGTGAATAAGAACCATAGATCGTACTCTATTTTCTGCTTCTTTAACGGCGAGCTGCGCTTCTTTATCTTCTATACTTTCAGATTGTAAATACAATAAGGATGATACGATTTGAAAACTATTTTTAACACGGTGATGTGTTTCTCTTAGCAATACATTTTTTTCATCCACGGTTTTTTCTAAAAGCTTTTTTTGCTTTTCTAATTGACGGTTCTTTTTCTTGTTGGTGAAAAAGAGAAAGCCAATGATAACACTGGCAATAATGCCACCAGTAGCGATGATTGAGAATAAATGTTTTTGTTGTTTGTTTTTGTCATTTTCTAAAGAGACAAGTTTAAGTTGCGACTCTTTCCGTTCAGTTTCATATTTCACTTCATAATTGGCGACCTTATCAATGACCTCTTTGCGCTTAATCGAATCTTGAAGTATTTTTCGATAGTCCAAGGCTATATAGGCATTTTTATAGTCACCAAGACCTTTATAGGCGTCTTCAAGATTCATAAGATTCAAAATTCTATCCACGGTATTCATTTCCGAGGATGTATCTAATGTTCTTTTAGCCAATAGCGCCACAACTTTATTATAATCTTTATTACTGATATATGCTTCGGCAAGCGACGTTGAAATAAAATCATAATTAATGAGATTATCTTCTTTCTTGGCAGAATTGAGAATAGACCTTAATTCTTTTATATAGTTTTCATTGTCTTCAAAAGAGAGTATAGATGCAATTGAAGTGTGCAATGAGGACATATTATAATCATTCTTCTTCAAATAATGCTCCTTTAGTTTGTTAGCATAAAACGCATGTTTCTTATAATTTTTAGTGAACTTGTAGTGATAAACAATATTTCCTAAATGATAGCCTCTTGACGGATGGTCTGGTATGGTGTCTATGGAAGCAATAGTTTGATCCATATAGTAATCGCGCTTTTCGTAGTTTCCGAGTTGCCCCTCTATTTGGGATTTCCTATTGTAAATCGCAGGCCAATTGTTGCTAAGACGTTTTGGGTTTTCAAAGACAATTTTTTCGGCTTCGTTGATGTAATAAATAGCAGAGTCAGTAAGCGATCTGTCAAAGTAATGATAAGATAACAGTTCGTTGTATTGAAATAAGAAAAACGCTGAGTTGTGCTTTTGGGCAAGTCGGAGCCCTATCAGGTTGAGGTCGCGAGACAGCATTTGATTTCCAATTCTTTGGTGGGTACTTGCAAAATTATCTAAGACATTAATTCTAATATAGTCGCTATGGCCGTAAACAGAGTCGATGTATCGATAGGTGTTAACAGCTTCTATTTGGGGAAGTCTAAAGATTTTTTGAGAAAGTGTATTGATATCATTATCCACTTTAATTTCATCGATCATACTTTTAGTCGATAAAAGGCTATCCAATTGTTTTGTAGCTGTGCTTTGGGAGAAAACAATATGGCTACAGCTTAGTATTGTGAGTAAGAAAAATACAATCTTGTCATTCATTTAATAAAATACTTCTGAGCCAAAGCATAAGGACATTTATAAATATACTAAAACCAGTAAGAACTGATGAATAATGATTCAGAATTTGTAATTTTCGAGCGTTAAACTTTAAGTATGCAAATATTTTCAATAGCCATACACGGAGGTGCAGGTACCTTGGTGAAAGGGATGATGACACCAGAACTTGAAAAGCAATACAAATCCGCATTAAAAAAAGCATTGGATAGTGGTTATAAATTGCTCGAAGAGGGTGGTTCGGCTATAGATGCTGTTGAAGAAGCGGTTAAACAACTCGAAGATTCCCATTTATTCAATGCAGGAAAAGGCTCAGTATTTACTGCTGAAGGTACGCACGAAATGGATGCTGCTATTATGGATGGCAAAACCTTAAATGCCGGAGCTGTGTCTTTAATTACTGGAATTAAAAACCCTGTGTCTTTAGCAAGGGATGTTATGGAAAAAAGTGAGCACGTATTTTTAGCAGGTGATGGGGCCATGCAATTTGCAAAAGAGCACAACTATGAATTAGAAGAGCCGACTTATTTCTATGATGAATTTAGACATCAGCAATGGTTAGAGATTAGAGACACTAACAGTTTTCAGTTAGACCATTCCAAATCGGTGACTGAAGCTGCTCGAAGTCAGAAGGATTCAAAATTTGGCACCGTTGGCGCTGTGGCTTGCGATAAAAATGGACATGTAGCGGCCGCCACCTCCACTGGTGGTATGACCAATAAAAAATGGGGACGTGTTGGTGATAGTCCGATGATTGGAGCGGGTAATTACGCCAATAATAAAACCTGTGCTGTCAGTTGTACGGGCAGTGGTGAGTATTTTATACGAGGTGTTGTGGCCTACGATGTCGCTATGCTCATGGAGCATAAAGACATGGGCGTGCAAGACGCTTCGGATGAGGTGATTCATAAACGCATTCTAGAGATTAACGGTGATGGCGGATTGATTGCTGTCGATAAGAATGGAGCTATCGCTATGCCTTTCAATACAGAAGGTATGTACAGGGCCAGTAAATCTTCAAATGGTCAAGAGGAGATTTCAATCTATAAATGATGGAAGTAAGACATTTGGGCAATACCGATTTTGAAGTGATTATAGAATGCTTCTTGTCAGCATTTGAGAACTACTTTGTACAGATGCCAACAGATCACAATTATTACAAACAACGTTGGAAAGCAGCAGGTGTGCAATATGATTTATCCTTTGGCATGTTCGACGGCGAAAGATTAGTCGGTTTTATCATTAATGCTATTGATAAAAGGCAAGGCTATGTAACGGCTTATAATTCAGGTACTGGAGTGATTCCTGAGTATAGAGGACAACGTATTGTAAACACCATTTATGAATACGCCATCCCAGAATTGAGAAAAAAGGGGGTTACCAAATGCCAACTCGAAGTGATTACTGAAAATGAAAAAGCTATTAAATCTTATGCAGGGATAGGTTTTAGTATTTGTAAACATTATAAATGTTATAAAGGCACAATTTTATCTGATGGTGTACAAAACTTTGATTTAAAAAAAGTAGAGCACAATGCAATAGATTGGAGTAAAAACCCATACCAAGACTTATATTCATGGGATAATCAGAAAGAAAGTCTAGCCAAAGGCAATTACCAGTACTATCATGTATATGCTGCAGATGAAATCAAGGCTTATTTTGTAATGGACGCGACGAGTGGGTATGTTGCACAATTCGAAGTACTAGGAGATGCACCTCTGCAATGGAAAATACTTTTTACAGCCATTAAATCTATAAATCGGGAAATCAGAATTAACAACATTGATGATAGATTGACCAATAAAATGAGAATGGTAGAAGCTTTTGGCTTAGAAAACACCTTCAATCAATATGAAATGGAATTATTCTTGGTAACTGAGCCTAGCTTGCACTGAGCATCTCGACAAGCTCGATACAGGCACTGTCGAAGTATCGAAGTTAAATAAATGGTGCCTCAATTGGTAACACTTCAACTTTCTTCTTTTTAATATTAAAGCGATCACCATTCGATAAGATATGGGTTCTCAGATTCGTCAAGGACATTGGAGTTCCTTTCTCTAAAATTTTATGGTTGTTGTGTTTAATTTTTCTGCCATCAAAAACAATAACCATTCCAGAGCCAATCACCTCAAAACAATTATTTTTTATAATCAACCCGGTATCCTCGGCCAAACCTAAGCCAACAAGTTTTGGATATTGTGCCACCGCTTCAGTAACGCGTCCAAATCTTCCTCGGCGAATAAAATGTGTATCGATAATTAATTCAGGGATAAGACTTAAGCCTCTATACATTTTCACGGCACCTTTAATAAAGGATTCGGAGGCGCTTCCGCCTGCAATCATTTGATTGGCCATGGCCATAGCGCCAGCACTAGTGCCGGCAATAACAAAACCCTTTTCGTTTTGATAACGTTCTACTAGAATTTTATGGATAGATGTCCCACCTATTTTATCTGTTATCTTGGACTGATTACCGCCAGAAAACATAATGCAATCAGCATTTTCAATTAGAAAAATAGCTTCTTTAGATTCGGAATCTTTTTTCGATCTTATATCTAATATGGTGACGTTTTTACACCCTAAAGTTGAGAATGCGGTAATATAACTTTTGCCAACTTCCTCGGGAATACTGGATGCGGTAGGTATAACAACAATGTTTGCATCGACTCCACCAGCTTCTTTAACGACATGCGCTAAAATCCCTTCTTCAACAAACTCTAGTGTGTACATTTCATCAGCGTCAATACCTTTATCCTCATTTCCCCCAATTGGTATTAAAGTTCCCTTTGCCTTCTGCATAATGTTTAGTCTAAAAATATTGGGCAAAAATAAACCAAATTTTCTATTGAAAATACTATATTTATAATCTTTCACTAACTAAAAACCAACACGAATGGAGATAAGAAGTATAAATGCCATGCGGGGACCAAATTACTGGTCAGTGCGAAGACATAAGTTAATTGTGATGGTCTTGGACCTTCTAGAGATGGAGGAGCGACCATCGGATAAAGTTGAAGGGTTTTATGAACGTTTAACAACGATGTTTCCCACCATGTATGAACATCGCTGTTCTGTAGGTGAGCCAGGTGGATTTTTTCAACGCGTCGAGAGAGGTACTTGGATGGGCCATATTATTGAACATATTGCTTTAGAGATTCAAACCTTGGCAGGCATGGATGTGGGCTTTGGAAGAACCAGAGGTTATGGGGAATACGGTGTTTACAATGTGGTTTTCGCTTATATGGAAGAATCTGTTGGGCGCTATGCAGCCAAGGCTGCCGTTAGGATCTGTGAAGCACTAATAAGTGGTGAGGCATATGATCTCTCTGATGATATACAAAGAATGCGGGAACTTCGTGAAGAAGACCGTTTAGGGCCAAGTACAGGCTCTATTGTTGAAGAAGCTGAGGCTAGGGGTATACCATGGATTAGACTCAATAAATACTCCTTATGTCAATTGGGGTATGGTGCTAATCAAAAGCGAATTCAAGCCACAGTAACCAGTGAAACGAGTAGCATTGGTGTGGAATTAGCCTGTGATAAGGAAGATACAAAGTATTTATTAGAGCAAGCAGAGGTAGAAGTACCTCGAGGAGATATTATTCGTCGTGAGCGCAGCTTAGAAGAGGCTTGTCGTTATGTTGGTTATCCTTTGGTGATTAAGCCTATTGATGGTAATCACGGCAGAGGGATTACAGTTAATATTCAGAGTTATGACGAGGCACTTGAAGCGTTTAGACATGCCAAAAATAGTTCAAAAAGTGGTGCTATCATCGTTGAAAAGTTCATTGTTGGTGAAGATTACAGATTATTAGTTATTAATAACAAATTGGTAGCCGCAGCCTTGCGTTCTCCTGCTCATGTTATTGGAAATGGTACATCTACGATCCAAGAGTTAATCGATGAAGTTAATAGCGATCCACGTCGTGGTTATGGTCATGAAAAAGTGCTGACGCAAATTACGGTGAATGAATTAACGCAAACCATAATCAAAGATGCAGGTTACACCTTAGATTCAGTTATTGCAGAAGGAGAGAAGTTAGTATTGAAGGATACAGCTAATCTAAGTACAGGTGGTACGGCCGAAGATGTTACTGATATCATTCATCCTGCCAATATTGCGATGGCAGAACGTATTTCGAAGATTATTGATTTAGATATTTGTGGTATTGATGTGATGACTACCGACATCTCTAAACCTTTAGCTGAAACTGGTGGAGCCGTATTGGAAGTTAATGCAGGGCCAGGTTTTAGAATGCATTTGGCACCAACTACGGGTTTACCTCGTAATGTGGCGGCTCCGGTAATAGACAAGTTATTTCCACAGAAAGGAGATACGGGCAGAATCCCAATTATAGCTATTACAGGGACTAATGGAAAGACCACAACATCGCGCTTAATTGCTCATATTGCAAAGATGAAAGGCTATCGTGTTGGCTATACGACTAGTGATGGGGTTTATATTCAAAATAGATTATTAATGACCGGCGATTGTACGGGTCCATCTAGTGCAGAGTTTGTCCTTAAAGATCCAACAGTAAATTTTGCTGTTCTAGAATGCGCCCGTGGTGGGTTGTTAAGAGCAGGTTTAGGATTTAAAAAATGTGATGTAGGTATCGTGACCAATGTGGCGGCGGATCACTTAGGCCTAAAGGGGATTCATACCGTTGAGCAGTTAGCAAAAGTAAAAGGGGTCATCCCCGAAACGGTGCTGCCCGATGGTTATACCATTTTGAATGCGGATGATGATCTCGTATATGACATGCGCAGAAGTGTGGATTGTAATGTAGCCTTGTTCTCAATGGATGAAAACAATCCAAGAATAAAGGCTTTACAACGTCTTCATGGGATTACGGCAGTTTATGAAAATGGCTATGTGACCATTTGTAGAGGAGAATGGAAAATGCGCCTCATGAAGGCGGAAAATATACCTTTAACCTATGGAGGTAAGGCTAAATTCATGATTCAGAATGTTTTGGCAGCGGTTTTGGCAGCACATGTTCAAGGTATAAGTAATGAAGATATCAAAGCTGGATTGGAGACATTAATCCCATCAGCGGCACAGACACCAGGTCGATTGAACTTATTTAAGTTTAATGACTTTAATATTTTGTTGGATTATGCACACAATGCTGCTGGAATGAGAGCGCTTCAAAAGTTTACGGAGGAACTTGATGCTAGTGTTAAGGTAGGTATTATAGCAGGTATTGGTGACCGCCGAGAAGAAGATAATAATGAAATGGGCTCCATAGCAGCCGAAATGTTTGATGAAATTATAATTCGTCAAGATAAACACTTACGCGGAAAGACTGAAGAAGAGCTTATCAAAATGCTCGATGATGGCATTAAGATGAAGGATCCAAACAAAAAAACAACCATCATTCCATCAGAACGCGAAGCCATTAAGCACGCTGTTAAACATGCAGAAAAAGGCGCCTTAATTATTCTTTGTAGTGATGTTGTCCCTGACGCTTTAGAATTGGTCAAGGAACTTAAAGAGAAGGAGGCCAAAGGGGAACTGAATCTGGTCTAAAAAAGAAAAAGCCGAAACAAAGGTTTCGGCAATTTCCCTGATTAATAGCAAACAATCAGCAATACTTAACAGCTCTTACTTTGATTTGTAAACTCTTTCTGTAAGCTTTAATACTTATAATTTCATTACTTTTTTTATGGTTTATTTTTAAAACTTTAGCCTTCATTTTCGCAGAAATAACGGTTTTCTTGGCTTCAGGCTTTTCTACTTTAACAGTTTCAATGCGTTCGGTCTCAATAGTGCTTACAACCTCTTGTTGTGTAAATCCTGCTAAAGACATTGTTAAGAATGCTACTATGATTACACCTTTTTTCATGACTGTTAAATTGTTTTTTTGTTTTAACTTCAATACAAAGAAACAACCGTTAACTGTTGGGGGAACTGATTTTTAGATGAAAAAAGCGGTTAGTTTAGATGAATGTCATGTATCAATCGGTGGTTTGTTTTTTGACAATATTCATAATTAGGTGATTATTCCAAGAGTTTATTTTCATAGAGGTTATGTAGCATCCATTGCGATTTAATCTCTAATACTGTAAGCATTGTTAAAGTTGCTCAACAAAACAGAAACTGCAGATAATTTCCAATGGTACTCGACATAAAAAAAAAAGCCAAAACATACGTTTTGGCTTTTTTAATGGTTAATAGCATATATTAATTAGCAAAGTTTTACAGTTTTAACTTTGATTTGTAAACTCTTTCTGTAAGCTTTAATACTTATAATTTCGTTACTTTTCTTGTGATTTATTTTTAAAACTTTAGCCTTCATTTTCGCAGAAATAACAGTTTTCTTGACTTCAGGCTTTTCCGCTTTAACAGGCTCAATAAGTTCAGTCTCAATAGCACTTACAACCTCTTGTTGCGCAAATCCTGCTAAAGACATTGTTAAAAATAATATGATGACTAAACCTTTTTTCATGAGTGTTAAATCGTTTTTTGTTTTAACTTCGGTTCAAAGAAACGTCGGTTTATTTGTTCATGATGAAATTTTTGGACGAAAGAGAGCGATAATTAGATAACTGACATCTGTTAGCTAAAAACATCGATGAAATGCACAAAATGGACTCGCAGCCCTTTAAAACCATTGTTTTTATAGACGAAAAAACTTAAGATTTAGACCAAATACAGCGGTTTGTCAATAACATCGACAAAATGCGCAATATAAATATAATCTCAAAATAACTATGAAGAACGACATTAACGATTATAGCGATAATCCGTATTTTGATATGTTTCAAAAGCAAAGATTAAAGCAACTTAGTGTTGGGCAACAGTCTTATGATTATAGAATAAAACTACTAAATAGACTTAAGGTTGCTATTGAAAAAACCTACAGGGCCAGAATCTTAGAAGCACTTAGTAAAGACTTGGGCAAACCAAACGTTGAATCGGAACTAACAGAGATTTATCAAATCATAGGAGAAATAAAGCACGCCAAAGCCTATTTACATCGGTGGATGCGTAAGCAAAAAGTTAAAACACCTATATCTATGTTGGGTTCAAGGTCGTATTATGTATATGAACCTAAAGGCGTCTGTCTCATTATTTCACCTTGGAATTTTCCATTTAATCTTACGTTTGGACCTTTAGTTTCTGCAATAGCGGCTGGTAATTCTGTGATGATAAAGCCTTCGGAAATGACAGTCCATTCGTCTGCCCTCATGGTAGAAATAATTTCTAATGTGTTTGCTGAAGATGAGGTTGCCCTAATCGAAGGTGAAGTTGAAACGTCTACTCAATTATTAAGACTCCCTTTTAATCATATCTTTTTCACGGGGTCTCCGAAGGTGGGTAAAATAGTAATGACTGCTGCGGCCAAACATTTAGCATCTGTTACCCTTGAGTTGGGTGGTAAATCACCAACAATAATTGATAAGTCCGCCAATTTAGATTTAGCAGCAAAACGGATTGTCTGGGGTAAGTTTATGAATGCAGGGCAAATTTGCGTATCACCGGACTATGTGCTAATTGATGAAAGTATTAAAGCCAAATTCATTGAGGCATGTAAAAAATGGCTGAATTATTTTTATTCTAATCAACCAAAAGACTCTAATGCCTATGCAAGAATTGTAACACAGCGACACTTTGAGCGTTTAACAGCTCATTTAGACAATGCAACATCTCAAAATGCAACAATTGATGTTGGAGGAGAGCACGATAAAGCGTCAAAGTACATAGCACCAACTATAGTATCTAATCTGAATGAGAAAGCTTCATTATTAGAAGAAGAGATATTTGGACCTATTTTACCCATTGTAACTTACACCAGTATTAGTGACGCTATAGATTATGTAAATAAGAAAGAAAGGCCTTTGGCACTTTATATTTACAGTAAAAGAAAAGCCCATATCAATGCCATTTTAAAACAAACAAGGGCGGGAGGGACATGTATTAATAATAATGTCATTCATTATAGCAATCACAACTTACCTTTTGGTGGAGTCAATAATAGTGGTATCGGAAAAAGTCATGGCTTTTATGGTTTTAAAGCTTTTAGTAATCAAAGAGCAGTAGTAAAACAGATGACTTTTGGGATTACCGAGTCCTTATTTCCACCATATACCAGTTTAAAAGAAAAGCTGGCGCGACTCACGATAAAATGGTTTTAAAAAAGAGATAATATTCTTCCTAACAATAATTGGTTTTTGTCAACGGACTAGGATTCTCCCTCCCTATTAAAAAAATCCGATTGAATCTGTTCGTTAACGCCATCTTGAAATTTGGTCATGCTAAACCATTGATGAATGGAGTAACTGCCAGTCTCTCCTTTTTTATTGACAGCAATATAACCCACCTGAAAGTCCTTATAATTACTGTTAGGTTTATTTACAATTCTACCAATAGCTTCTTCACAAGCCTCTTGAGGTGACTTGCCTTGACGCATGAGTTCGACGACTAAGAAACTACCCACGGTTTTTACAACTTCTTCTCCCAAGCCAGTAGCTACTGCGGCTCCTATTTCGTTGTCTACAAATAGTCCTGATCCGATGATAGGCGAATCGCCAACACGTCCTCCCATTTTATAGGCTAAGCCGCTAGTGGTGCAAGCGCCCGAAATATCCCCATTTTTATCCATGGCTAACATTCCAATCGTATCGTGGTTTTCGATATTAATAATAGGCTTGTATTTGGCTTCAACTTTCCATGCTTCCCAATCCTTTTTGGAAGCCTCAGTCAACAAATCTTCGGGTTGAAACCCTTGGGAGATGGCAAATTGTTTTGCTCCCTCACCGGCGAGCATAACGTGAGGGGTATCTTCCATGACTTTTCGGGCGACTGATACCGCATGTGTAATATCTTGAAGATAGACAACAGCCCCACAGTTTCCGTTTTTATCCATAATACAGGCATCGAGTGTGACATTTCCATCGCGATCCGGAAGTCCACCCTTACCGACGGATTGTCCTTCTTCATTGGCTTCTTCAACCCTACAACCCTGTTCAACAGCATCAAGGGCGTTTCCGCCAGCTTGTAAGACTTCCATGGCTTTTGCGGTGGCTTCTTCAACATGCCATGTCGCTATGACCAGTGGCAACTTTGCTTTTTTGTCATTTTCTGATGCAACAGTTACTGCCTCGTTTTTCTCTGTTGATTTCTCATCACACCCCATTAAGGAATTTCCAAGGGTTAAACCCGCACTAGTCAGCGCCGTATTTTTGATAAATTTTCTACGATTCATTTTATCCTGAATTTATTTTATTCTGAATTTATTTCAGAATCTTTCCAATATCAACCCTAAAGTCAATAGTGTATAATATTTAATATTCAACCCCTTGCTTGTCCAGAACAGTTTTCGTTCTAAAAGCATAAAACAATAAATAAGCAAAACACGCTACTGCGATCCAATACGACGATTGAATAGAAAATACATCCGCTAATTTTCCTTGTACAGGTGGAATAATGGCGCCACCCAAAATCATCATAACTAAAAACGCTGACCCCTGAGAGGTATATTTACCCAAGCCAGCAATGCTCAATGTAAAAATACATGGCCACATGATAGAACAGAAGAGTCCTCCGGACAGGAATGCAAATAAGGCAACATTTCCAGAGGCAAATAGGCCAATCAGCATACCTATGATACCTAAAAAGCTAAATATTTTGAGGGTCTTAACTGGACGGTCTTTAGCCAAAAAGAATCCGAATATTTGTACAGCGATACAGATGGCAAAGAATAGGATTTCATTAGTCGAAAATTCATTACCTGCTATCCAATTGACGCTGAGAATTACGCCAAAAGCAATATACGGTATAAGAATTAAAAGGACTTTTTTAAGACCTTGACTAGGATTAAAAACAGTAATAGCGCCAACCCAACGTCCAATCATCAAACCTCCCCAATATAAAGAAATGTATATACCCAGTTGCGAATCGTTAAGTACAGGCAGACCGAGTGCATTTAGGCCCGTGTTTTCTGCGTTTTGCTTTAGCAGTTCGCCCAAATTACTGCCTATAGTGACTTCAACACCGACATACATAAAGATAGCTAGCATACCCAGAACCAGCTGAGGATATTTCATGGCTCCCCAACCTTCAGGTGTTTTAGAGGCACTAGAATTTGCGATAAATACAGCTACAATTACAGCAATAAGGGCAACAAATAAAACAATTAATCGTGTGTTTTCAATGCTTTCGGTTGCTGAGGTCTCTTCGGCATAAGTACTGAAAATATAGCCAAAGCATCCTACAATAATAAGGGTTAATACGATTAATAAATTTCGAGCTTTGTTTGCAGGTTCAAATAGGGTATCTGATTTGAGTGCGGGCAGCTTTTTTGAAAAGTAAAACAGTGCTGCAGCCGCTAAAAATAGAAGCCCTACACCTAAATATAAGGTCTGTACAGTAACTAAAGTAATTTCATTGTTGGCAATCATCGAAGCTAATTCATCGGTACTCCATGACGCAGAGCCAAAGATGACCAAGCTGACCACAATGGGCCCTATGGTGGTTCCAAATGAATTGATACCTCCCGCTAAATTGAGACGATGCGAACCGGTTTGAGGATCCCCTAAAGCAATAGCAAAGGGATTGGCAGCTGTTTGTTGTAAGGAGAAGCCCAAAGCCACTATAAAATAAGCAATAAGAACAAAATAAAAAACACCGGTTTGCCCCTGTTCAGCACCTGCCGTTGCGGGGTACATGACAAAAGCACCAATAGCAGACAGTAATAAACCATAAGTAATCCCATTTTTGTAGCCCCAATTATTCATGATGTCTTTTTTAATAGAGCCAGACATGATAAATAGCAATAAGGCTCCTATATAATAGGCGCCATAAAAGGCGAAATCTACCAATTGCGATTGAAACTGATCAATGTTAAAATAGGTTTTACAAAAAGGAATAAAAACACCATTGGATGCCGCGATAAATCCCCAGAAAAAGAATACGGTGACTAAAGTAGCCAGTGCTGATTTGTTGTTTTGATTGCTCATATTGTTTTGTTAGTTAGTTTTATTATTAGATTTAGCTACGCTGAACTTAACAGTTTCTCGACTTACTTCGTAAGCTATCTTCAAGCAAAGCACACTTTACTTTCGATAATGCTCGAAATGACAGTCTAGTTGAGTGCCTTTTAGTTTATTAATAGTTTCCATATCTGCAAACTGAATACTGCTACTGATTACTTAATAGTTATTTCATCCACAAAAATCCAGCTTCGGCCATCGTGCTTGTAACCCAAATGCCATTCGGGAAGTTTGCCCAATTTTTTGGCAACTATTTTTACATATCTGGCACTATAGCCATTTATGGAAAAGTCCAAAGTTTTAATTTCCGAATCTTCTGATGGTATAGTCGTATCAATAGTATAATTTGGAAGACTTTTATGAAAATTTCTTGGATTGTCAGATACATAGCATTCGACTTCAGTTGGATAAAAGATCCACGACCGTTGGTCTTGTAGAAAGCTAACACTTATCTTATCTATGGGTTTAACTTTACCCAAATCGACAATAGCGATAACATCTTCATCCCAATAGCCCTGCCAAGTTCCTGTTCTAAAATCCTTGGTTCCTAAAATACCATCAATAAGAGCGTCATTACCACCAGCATTATATTGGTTGGCGTACGCCGTTTCAAGTTTGATGCTCAAATTGGGGTCAATCTTGTAGAATTGGGTTTCAATAATGGCACTTTTTTTACCATCTTTTTCAGAATATACTTTTAGTAGTGTGGGTTCAGAAATAGTAAATGGATGACTATAGGGCTTAAAATCGTCATTATCCAAACTGTAATAGGTGATTACATTGTTTGCAGCATTGCCTAAAGTGACTTCAGTTTGCTTCTTAAAGGCCACATCACCTTTGGCTATATGCGGTGCAGGAACAATAAGATGTTCTGTGATTTCTGTTTTAGGTATTTGTCGATCCCTGCTGCCCCAAACCGCTGGATTATTGTTCATGTGAAATTCAAGCGTGCCCCCTTGTATAATTTCATCGTGAGTAATGTAGGTTCTATCCAATGGTTCACCATTGAGATACACGTATTCGATGTATTTATTAGTAGGGCTTAAATCATAGGTTTGCACGGTGAATTGATTCCCATTTTCTAAATTAAATGTGGCTCTATCCATAATAGGGGTGCCTATAATATACTGGTTGCTTCCTGGGGTTACGGGATAAAAGCCTAGCGAAGAAAACACATACCAAGCACTCATTTGGCCGCAATCTTCATTGCCCGAAATACCGTCAGGGGTATTTTTGTACAGTTCTGTGAGAATTTGATGTACTTTCTCCATGGTTTTATGAGGTTTCCCCACAAAATTATAAAGGTAAGCCATATGATGACTGGGTTCATTACCATGGGCATATTGCCCTATGAGTCCTGTAATATCCGCTTGGTTACGTCCGGAGGTCTCAGCTTCAGCCGTAAAGAGTTGATCCAGGTGAGCTTCGAGCTTATCTTTTCCACCCAGTAGCTCTATAAACCCTGAAATGTCCTGTGGTACATAATAGCTGTATTGCCATGAATTGGCTTCGGTATAATTAAAGTTGACTTCATAAGGATCGAAAGGCGCAAACCATGTATTTCTAAAACGCCCTCTCATAAATTGGGTTTCTGGATCAAAGCTATTTTTATAATACTGTGCACGTTCCGAATAGATTTTATAATCATCATCTTTTTCCATAGCTTTTGCCATTTGTGCAATGGTCCAATCGTCATAGGCGTATTCTAAGGTTTTAGACACGGATTCACTTTCATCTTCTACCGGAATAAATCCAAATTGTTTGTAAGACTCCAACCCTAAGTGGTCTCTTGTGGCTGAATGCTTCATAGCTTCAAAAGCTTTTTCTGTATCATAATCATTAATCCCTTTTAAATAAGCATCTGCAATCACTGGAACTGCATGGTAACCGATCATACAGCCCGTATAGCAGCCCGATAAATCCCAAATGGGCATAATGCCACCTTCATCGTACTTTGCTAAAAAGGTATTGATAAAATGATTGGTACGTTCTTCTTCAATAATGGTGTATAACGGATGCGCAGCACGATAGGTGTCCCAAAGGGAAAATACCGTGTAATAATCGAAATTGGCATGGTGGATTTCTAAGTCCATACCTCGATATCGACCATCTACATCCTGATAGCGATTGGGTGCCAACATGGTATGGTACAATGCCGTATAAAAATTAGTTTTATAGTCTTCATTTGAGCTTTGTACAACGATTTTTTCAAGTTGCTGTTCCCAATAATCTTGGGCTTCCTTTTTAACAGTTTCAAAATCTTTGTCGCCTATTTCTGCTTCGAGATTTTTCTTTGCGCCTTCTTCATCCACCGCACTTATACCAATTTTTACATATACAGGATCATTGTTTGGGTTTTTAAATCTAAGAACAGCTTTGGTTTTACTTTCATTCAAAAATGATCTGATTGTACTCTCTTTTGGATCGGTTGAAAATGAATGTGAGAATTCTATATAATAAAATAACTTTTGGTGTGTTGCCCAGGCTTTAGAATGTCTATGCCCTTTGATTGCTTTTTCATTGGATAAATCAAATTCAATGGCTGAGGAAATCAGTTCATCACGATGCTCTAAATCTAAAATAATAACTTGATTTTCGGATGAAGGAAATTGATATTTATGTATGCCACTTCTAAGGGACACCGTTAATTCCACATCAATATTGGTGGAATCTAAATGTACTTTGTAAAAACCAGGTTCGGCAACCTCGTTATCATGTGAAAAATGAGCACGATAGCCGGGCTTACCATCCCTTCCATTGTTAAAATTAACAGCGTTAGTTGGCATGAGCAATATATCTCCATAGTCAGAAACACCAGTGCCACTAAGATGCGTATGCGAAAAGCCATAAATATATTGGTCAGAATAATGATAGCCAGAGCAACCGTCCCAACCGTCAAGGCGTGTATCTGGACTCAACTGCATCATACCAAAAGGTAATGTAGCTCCGGGATAGGTGTGCCCATGACCACCTGTACCTATAAAGGGATTGACATAAGAAATCAGTGGCTTATCTTTTTGCGCAGCTTCAATTTTAGAGTCGTTTTTACAGCTTACGAAGAGAAGAATTAAAAAAACGAAGTGAAGTTTAGAAGGCATTAGAAATAGATTACTAATTTTAAGCATCTAATATACTAAAATGCATTTCAAGAAATTAGTCTTATTATTTGTTTTCGGTGCAATTATTATGGCTTGTAAAGAAGATGAAGTTGAATACGTTGTGCCTCAGATTATTCCTGCACCTAATAAAATTGAACAAAATGAAGGTGTTTTAATTATAAGTAAAGATACTTACTTCTCGTTTCCGTGGGTGTTTAGGCAACCAGCATTGATGTTAGAGACTTTTATTGATTCAGCACCTAATATTAAAACCGGAACTGGAGATAATAAAACTAATATTTCATTTAATTATGTCGAAGACGGAGGCAGTTCTAAAGAGTCTTATACCTTAAGGATTGACACTAAAGGCGTTTATATTGAAGCAAGTGATGTTAAAGGTGCCTTTTATGCTGCGCAAACTTTAAAGCAATTATTACCAGCAGGATTTGTGAATAAATCCTACACAGAAAGCGAAGTTGTACTTCCTTGTTTAGTCATTAAAGATCAACCTCAATTTGCTTACAGAGGCATGCACCTAGACGTAGGTCGACATATGTATTCAGTAGACTTTGTTAAAACCTATATTGATGCCTTGGCCATGCTGAAAATGAATACCTTTCATTGGCATCTTACCGAAGATCAAGGTTGGCGTATTGAAATTAAAAAGTACCCAAAACTTCAGGAAATTGCCGCTTATAGAGATGAGACTTTAGTCGGACATTATAGCGACCAACCCCATCAGTTTGATGGAAAACGCTATGGGGGTTACTATACACAAGAGCAGATTAAAGATATTGTGGCTTATGCCCAAGAACGTTTTGTAACCATTATACCTGAAATTGAAATGCCTGGCCATAGTCAGGCAGCAATTGCTGCCTATCCCGAATTGGGTTGTACAGGCGAACAGGTTAAGGTGGCCAAAGCATGGGGCGTTTTTGAAGAGGTCTATTGTCCTAGTGAGGCTACCTTTAAATTTTTGGAAGATGTCATTGATGAAGTGGTCGAACTGTTTCCTGGAAAGTATATTCACATTGGTGGCGATGAAGCACCAAAGACGCGATGGAAAGACTGTAGGTATTGTCAGGAATTGATCAAAGAAAAAGGATTAAAGGACGAACAGGGCTTGCAAAGTTATTTCATTGCACGTATGGAAAAATACATCAACTCCAAAGGCAAGCAAATCATAGGTTGGGATGAGATTTTAGAAGGTGGTTTGGCACCAAATGCTACAGTAATGTCCTGGAGAGGTATGGATGGTGCTATTGAGGCAGCCAAAGCTGGACACCATGTGGTGATGACACCAACTTCGCACTGTTATTTTGATTATTATCAATCTGAAAACGAGAACGAACCTTTAGCTATTGGCGGTTTTTTACCTTTAGAAAAGGTCTATAACTTTAATCCAATTCCCGAAGAATTATCGGACGAACAGTCTAAATATGTATTAGGTGCACAAGGCAATATATGGACCGAATATATGCCGACCGAAGATCAGGTTGAGTATATGGCCTTTCCACGAATGTTGGCGATGAGCGAAGTGCTCTGGTCCAATCCGGAGCAAAAAGATTATGCGGATTTTGTGTCGAGACTTGAAAGATTTCACGAAAGATTAGAGGCGCTAGACATCAACTATGCCAATCATCTTTATGAAATAGAAGGCCATATGTTGACTGAAAATGATGGGACATTTTATGAGCTTAAAACCTTGACCGGAGGGAAGGCCATTCATTACACGACTGATGGTAGTGAACCAGATTCAAGTTCTACTATTTACGATTCCAAAATTGCAATTACCGGGGATTTGATAATGAAGGCAGCAGTTTTTGATAACAACAAACAACTTGGTAAAACCTTTACACAAAACATCAATTATCACAAAGCTGTAGGTGCAAAAATCACCATTGATAAACAACCACATAAGGCCTATACCGGAAGTGGTGCCCAAGGCTTGATTAATGGGGTTTCGGGTAGCGACAAACGTTATGGAGATAAAGAATGGTTAGGCTTTTGGGGAGAGGATATTGAAATTATCATTGATTTGGGAGAGGCTAAGGACATTGATTCGATTAAAACAAGATTTCATAACGGTAATGGACAGTGGATTTATGCACCAAAAGAGATCAGTATTGAATTCTTACTAGATGATGGTAGCATTGTTACCGATAGAAGAGAATTGCCGTCCCAGTCTAACAAAATTGTTAGTTTTGATTACGAATTTATGAGACCAAAACATTTAGAGATAAAGGTCAAGACAATTACTTTGAAAATCCCGAACTACGGAATTATTCCAGAAGGCCGACAAGGTGCTGGTCATAAGGCCTGGACTTTTATAGATGAAATCATTGTCAACTAAAATGTCAGTTCGAGTGTCACGCCAAAGGCTTGATGTACTTCGACGAGTGTCACACTGAGCTTACTTGTACTGAGTGTGTCACGCTGAGCCTGTCGAAGCGCCGCGCCTTCCAAAGTCTTGTACGGCGGACAGGCAGTCGAAGCATCAAAGTGCTCAGTACAGCTATCGGGATCAGGACGAAGAATCTGACCATAATGAATTAAGAAAAGATTGCCACGACCTGAAGGTCTCGCAATGACACACAATATAAAAAATGCTTTTAGAAATCTGTGCCAATTCCTTTCAATCCGCAAAAAATGCGCAAGACGCAGGGGCACATCGTATCGAATTATGCCAAGAATTATCAGTAGGAGGCATTACACCATCCTATGGATTGATAAAACAAGTTATTGAGAATATTCAGATTCCTGTATTCGTGTTAATTAGACCAAGAAGCGGGAATTTTATATACACCGATGACGAATTTGAAATCATGAAGCAGGATATTCAAATCAGTAAAGATCTAGGCGGTCAAGGTATTGTTTCAGGAGTTTTAAATGCCGATAGAACCATAGATATTCAACGCACAAATGAATTGGTTGAATTGTCAAAACCATTGCCATTTACATTTCATCGTGCTTTTGATGAGGTGGTGAATCCAGAAGAAGCTTTAGCGCAATTGATGGATTTGGAAGTAGAACGTGTTTTAACTTCAGGTCAGCAATCAACTGCTGAGAAAGGTTTAGATCTTTTAAGAGCATTGAATGACATAAGTAAGGAAAGAATCACTATTCTTGTAGGTGGTGGCATTAACGCGACTAATGTCTTAGAATTTAAAAAGTGGGGTTTTAAGGAAATTCATGCGTCAGCATCAAAAAAAATAGAACAAGATAAATTTATGTTTGGGATGACACAAACTGTGTCAGATAGCAATGCGATAAAGGCTATAATAAAGCTTGTTTGAAATTTAGCATCAATAGCGTTAAATCTCCCGATTTGTTATAGAAATCCACCCATATGTTCTAAAGTTAAGAGCTAATTTCTTTTAATTTAGTGCATCGATTTAGTTAATGTAGCACTTATTACCTATGAAAAGACTTTTTTTAGCCATCATTATTGTAACTGCTGTAGGTTGTAAAAAAGATGATTTACCAAAGTCACAAGTCCTCAATGAAAACTGGCAGTTTAAAAAGTCTGCTGATACTTCTTGGTATGCCGCAAAAGTACCAGGCCAAGTCCATACGGATTTATTGAATAATCAACGTATTGAAGATCCTTTTGTAGCCAATAATGAGCTAGACCTGCAATGGATTTCTGAGGAAGATTGGGTTTATAAATCTAAGTTTTCTGTCGACGAAGAAACACTAAAAAGAAAGCATTTAGAGCTTAAATTTAATGGCTTAGACACCTACGCGTCCGTATTTTTAAATGATAGTCTCATTTTAAATTCAAAAAACGCATTTAGAACGTACCAAGTAGATGTAAAGTCTATTATCAAATCTGAAAATGAACTCAAAATAGTTTTTGAATCCACAGGTAAACATGAGACGCTCGAAGCTGAAAAATTACCATATAAAATGCCGGTTGATAAACGTGTCTTTACACGTAAACCTCAATTTCATTATGGTTGGGATTGGGGACCTATATTAACCTCAAGCGGAATTTCTAGGGCGATTGAGTTGGTGTCTTGGAATGACTTAAAAATTAGAGATGTTTATTTCAAACAGAATTATTTAGATGATGGTTCAGCGAGTCTACAAGCGGAGATCGACATCGAATATGATATGCTATCTGAACCTGTAGAAATAGAGATATTTGTTAATGATGAATTAAAATCGACTACGGAGCTTTCAATCGTTTCGAACACCTTTTCGGTACCATTCCAAATTAAAAACCCTAAACGTTGGTGGCCGCATAATGTTGGCGAACCTTATCTCTATAGTATGAAAGCTGTCATAAAACACGATGGTCGTATTTTAGATCAGGTTGAAAAGAAAAAAGGGTTGAGAACGGTAGCATTAATCCAAGAGAAAGATAATGCCGGCAAAACCTTTTATTTTAAAGTCAATGGTGTGCCCGTATATGCTAAGGGGGCTAATTATATTCCACAACACAGCTTTCAGGGTGAAGTTACTAAAGCTGACTATGAACGTTTATTGGATGATACGGTTGACGCTAATATGAACATGCTACGTGTTTGGGGCGGAGGCATTTATGAAGAAGATATCTTTTATGAGCTATGCGATGAAAAGGGCATTATGGTTTGGCAAGATTTTATGTTTGCCTGTGCCATGTATCCAGGGGACACGGCCTTTTTGGAAAATGTAAAGCAAGAAGCCATAGATAACGTCAAACGCTTGCGGAATCATAGTTCTATTGCTTTATGGTGTGGTAATAATGAAAACAATGAAGCATGGCATAATTGGGGTTGGCAAACTGATCGAGGCCAAGAAGAAATTGATGAGATATGGGAGAGCTATCAAGCCTTATTTAATGGTGTTTTACCAGATGTCGTTAATCAATATCATTCCGAAATCGATTATTGGGAAAGCTCACCCAGTTTTGGAAGGAGGGATCCGAGATCTTTAACAGAAGGCGATGCACATGATTGGTGGATTTGGCATGATGAATACCCATTTGAACATCTACTTGAGGCCATACCGCGCTTTATGAGTGAATTTGGATTTCAGGCCTTTCCAAGCTACGAAGCGATTAAGTATATTAATGGTAACGACAGTATATCCATTTCCTCTAAGGCTTTCGATACACACCAAAAGCACCCAAGAGGCTATTCCATTATCAGAAACTATATGGAACGCGATTATCCCATACCCGAAAAAGACGAAGACTATGTCTATATGAGTCAATTAGTTCAGGCCAATGGTATGGTTTTAGGGTTTGAAGCGCAGCGCAGGGCGAGACCTTATAATATGGGCACTTTGTATTGGCAATTAAACGATTGTTGGCCCGTCATTTCTTGGTCCAGTATTGATTATTTAGGGAATTGGAAAGCCATGCATTTTAAAACCAAGAAAGCCTTTGAAGATATTTTGGTGAGCACCAAAGTAGACAATGATACACTAAAAACTTGGATTGTAAATGATAAGTTAGAAAAGCAATCGGGAGTTTTAAATTCTAAGATCATTGATTTTAATGGCCGTATTATATGGGAAAATAAACAACAAGTTGAAGTAAGCTCTAATACTAGTGAACTCAAGTTACAACATAGTCTAAGAGATAGTACTTTCGATAAGAACAAGGTCGTTTTAGTCTCTGAATTCAATGGTAAAACAAATCACTATTATTTTTCAAGGCCTAAAGATTTAGCACTACATACAGCTGAGATTCTAAAGACAATTGAACCAACAGAAGGTGGTTTTAAAATCGAACTAAGTAGCCCTACACTTCAAAAGGACGTGTTTTTATATTCAAGCACTAAAGGTCGATTTTCGGACAACTTTTTTGACATCCTTCCAAATACAACTGTGGTTATAGAATTTGAGACCAATCATAAGACATTCGAGGATTTGCAAATCAAAAGCTTTAACAATTTCATAAGATAAGTGGAATTGCAGATGCTTAACTTTGACAATTAAAATGTTGTTATGATTCGCTGGATAATCTTTGTGGCTATTATTGGTGTTGCGGACTATTATGCCTTTCAATCCTTAAAGACTGTTACAAAAAGTAATTGGTGGTATGCACTATATTGGTTGTTTACTATTGCAGTCATAGGAAATTTTATTTTTCAGTTTTATGGATTCAACAGAAGCAATGGGTTTTCACAGGCGAATTCATTTGCTGTTGGATTTTTAATCGCCTTAATAGTCCCTAAGCTTATATTAATTGCTATTATGTTTGCCGAGGATGTGTTTAGAATTCCGCAAGGCATCTACAGTTATTTTATGCAAGATGATAGTAATAGTGGTGGTCAAATAAAACATCTGCCTTCAAGGAGAAGATTCATTAGCCAAATTGCTTTAGGTCTTGCTGCTATTCCTTTTGCTTCTATACTTTATGGGATGTATAAGGGCAAATACAACTTCAAAGTTTTAAAGTACACCTTACATTTTGAGGATTTACCAGATGCTTTTGATGGCTATAAACTGACACAGATTAGCGATGTGCATTCAGGTAGTTTCGATAACATCGATAAAGTTAAATATGCTATTGATTTAATCAACGAGCAACAGAGTGACGTCATTTTGTTTACAGGTGATATGGTAAATAATAAGGCTGAAGAAATGCTGCCTTATGTCGATATATTTAAACAATTAAAGGCTAAACATGGCTTATACTCGGTATTGGGAAATCATGATTATGGGGATTATGTGAGTTGGAATTCAGAGGCTGATAAAAGACAAAATTTAGAGGACTTAAAGGCGCTTCAAAAAGGTATAGGTTTTGATTTGTTGTTAAATGAAAATCGATTTATCGAAAAAGACGGCCAACGTATTGCCATCATAGGTGTAGAAAATTGGGGTAAAGGAGGCTTTAAAAAAGCCGGAGACTTAAAAAAAGCCTCAAGTTTAGTAGATAAGGATGATTTTAAGATATTACTCAGTCATGATCCTAGCCATTGGGATGCTGAGGTAGTGAATGCCGAGTATCATTATCATCTTACATTAAGCGGACATACGCATGGCATGCAATTTGGAATCGAAATTCCTGGGTGGTTTAAATGGAGTCCGGTAAAATGGCGATACAAACAATGGGCCGGGATTTATGAAACCTTAGGACAATATATTAATGTCAATAGAGGATTCGGATATCTGGCATTTCCCGGTAGAGTGGGGATATGGCCAGAAATAACCGTGATAGAGCTTAAAAAAGGAGCAAAGGAAGCATAATTGCTAACAATTGTTTATTTTTATATGGCGCAATACAAACGGATTGGATTTTTCTATTAAAATTTTGTTTAGGTTTGTATAGCTCATTTGACTAAAATAGTAAGGTATGTCAAAATTTGGGGAATTAATAGACGTCGATATTCCGGTACTATTAGACTTCTATACGGAATGGAACGACCAATCCGTTGCGATGCATCCTGTATTACGAGATGTTGCAGCAGCACTAGGAGATAAAGCTAAAGTCATTAAGATTGATGTTGATAAAAACAAAGAGTTAGCCGAGGCACTTCGGGTCAAAGGTTTGCCAACATTGATTATCTACAAAAATGGTGAAATGAAATGGCGTCATAGCGGTGAGCAAGATGCCAATACCTTAATTGGTATTATCCAAGAATATATTTAGGCTAGTTCCTGCGTCGGCAGGAATCTCATATTCTTAGTCACTTATTAACATAATTCATACTATCCTTAGTAATTGCTTTAAACGCGTAGCCCTGAGAACTGTAATGATCCAATACTTTAGGTAAAGTGTATTTTAAGTTACGAGCGGCTTTTACACTATCGTGAAATACAATTATGCTCCCTGCTTTAGCAGCAGAAATAACATTCTTTAAACAAGTAGCTTCACTTACCGTTTTGTCCCAATCATAAGAGAGTACATCCCAAAGTATAATGCGATAACCTAATTGTTGTAATCTTTTACTTTGCTTAGTTTTAAACTTGCCATAGGGCGGTCTAAAAAGTTTAAGTGACTCTAGATTATGGTCATTAGCAAATTTTGAATTCTGAACCTGAAATGCTATTACCGAATCCGTGAGTTCGGTATTACCCACATACATTTTAGTTTTACATTGCCATCCTTTAAGATGGTCATAGGTATGGTTGCCAACACTATGTTGGTCCATGAGTATCTTTTGAAATACTACTGGGTTAGATTCTATGTTCTTTCCAATACAGAAAAATGTGGCCTTAGCATTATACATTTTGAGCATCTGAAGCACCCATTCGGTGATGTCAGGTGTCGGCCCATCATCAAAAGTTAGGTAAAGTTCCTTTTTAGTCGTATTAACATTCCAGACAAAATTTGGAAACAGTGTTTTTACAAATCCAGGAGTCTTGGCGGGAATGATTTTCATAGGTGCTATTCTTCAGGTGCTATAGAATCTTGGATGCTGTCGCTTAATATCGAATTAATATCTATATCCTCTCTTGGCTCATATTCGTCTTCGGATCCCATAATATCCAGCAAACTTAAATAGCTGTTGAATTTCTTGGTTTCTTCGAGTGCAAAATCCTTATCATTATAGATGATTAATAAATCGACAAGGGCTCTATACCGCTGGATATCCAAGTAAATGTCTTCAATATTACTTATTTGGTCATCCTCATCGAGCCCGCCGTAATAAATGAGGTTTTCTTGGTATATCTTAGCAACATCCATATAAAGTGCCCTACCTTTTTCAACATTGCCAATTTCATAATAAGCGCTGATATAAGGTTCTAAAAGTGAATGGAAACCGAATTTGTCAACAGGCATCTTTTCCATAGCCAAATCAGCAATTTCTTCGGCTTTATCCAATTCGTCTTCATTAATGAGTGCTTCTATTAAACGTGCCAAGTTACCTCTATAAGTAATACCGTTTCTTCGGGTTTCAATGTCGTGATAGATCTCTTCGCCACTGCCTCCCCAATTCCATTGTTTTACCATATTGTACATGAGGTCAGGATCAACACGTCCCATATCATATGGATTGGCTCTGTCAATAGGTGTTTTTATAGGGACCAATTTGTAGCACATACCATCGAGCTGTAAATAATCCTTTAGCCATACATAATCATCAGCACCAAAAGCACCGCCTGTAAAGTAAATAGGCCTTTCCCAATTGTTGTTGGCAATAATGTCTAACATCAGCAATCTATTTTTGTAGATATAACTGCCTTCAATTTCAGCATACAAATTATCTACAATGAGGTCTGCGTCCTTAGGTTTGACAATACCATTTTTTAAAACGACGTCTTTATTCACGGGAATACTGATATGTCTTGTTGGGAAATAATTGGTTTTTAAAATATGACTTGGATATTGCGCCGGATCTTCACCTTGGGCCTTTATGACGTAGGCAAATTTTGTTTTTGGATCTTCATTAGCCACAAAGTCCATAAAATCTTTAATAGGTAGTGTGTCTTGGGTAATTTCACGTCTTATAATAACGTCTCTGTTGCCACCTCGATATTGATTATGCGTTAATTGTGAAGGAATAGGGTCACTTTCGTAAGCCTTTCGTTTCATTTGATCAATATACCAATCCGTTTGAAATAAGCTCGTGTTAACCACACGTACGTCGGTCCGTACACCTTCGATTTCTTGTAAATACCAAAGTGGAAAAGAATCATTATCACCAATAGTGAAGAGGATAGCGTTAGGAGCGCAGGATTCCAAATACTTACGCGCCATGGCATTGGCTGTGTATTTTCCAGAGCGATCATGGTCATCCCAGTTATTCGCAGCGAGTATTCCAGGAACAATGATAAGACAGGCGAGGGTGATGACCGGAGCCAATAGTTTTGATTTTACACTCGTTTTTAAAAGGTCATAAATCGCATAGACTCCAAAACCAATCCAAATCGCAAAGACATAAAATGAGCCCACTACAGAATAATCGCGTTCACGTGGTTCAAAAGGTCTAATGTTGGTATAGAACTGAATAGCTAAACCAGTTAATAGGAAAAATACCAACAGCACCCAAAAACGCTTAGCATCCGTATACATTAAAAAGAAAAATCCAACAAGACCCAGTATGAGCGGTAAAAAGTAGTAGGTGTTTCTGGCTTTATTTTCCAGAACTTCGGTTTGTAGATTGTCTTGGGATACGCCGAGGTGCAATTCGTCAATAAATGATATACCCGAAATCCAATTCCCATTAAAATTGTCGTATTTCCCTTGAATATCATTTTGTCGTCCCGTAAAATTCCACATAAAATAACGCCAGTACATATAACCAAACTGGTATTGAAACATATAGGCCAGATTGTCTCCAAACGAAGGCTTTTCAATAATCAAATATTGCTGGCCGTAGCGTCTTAAAAATTGGTCATAATCTTCATAGTCTACTTCACCATTCCTAATGCGCATTCTAAAATCATTAACCACTTGGTCGAAGCGTCGTTTTTCCTGAAGGGCGTATTGACTTGCCTGTTCTTCACTTAAACCCACACTGAGTGCTTCATTAAAAGCACGGGTTTGAAGGTTCGGATCCACTTTAAAGTCAATTAAACCCGTAAACATCATGTAATTATCGGCATGCTCACTACTCCACATTCTTGGTAAAATGGATGCATGGTCGTGGTTGTAATTTTGCTTGCTGCCTTCCCAGTCGTTTATGATAACGTACTTGCCTTGTGCTTCATCCCGTTCGTAGTTCTTTTTATCGTCCACAAAAGGTTCATCCGCATCGGCACCAGAATAGATTTCTGTAAACTGCGGCCCATAAAACAAATGGGTCTCAGGATACTGTTCTAGATTGTAATAGGCTAGTAATTCTCGGGCATCTGAGGGGTCATTTTCATTGATGATAACATTGGCATTGGCGCGTATAGGTAACATCATCCAAGACGAAAAGCCCATAAAGATAAACATCAAGCACAGTACTAATGTATTGATGTGTACCAAACCCTTCTGACGTGTGTAGTTAAGGCCAAAATAGAATACGCCAATGACAAGTAAGCCCGTAATTATGGTTCCGGAATTAAACGGTAATCCGATGGAATTTACAAAGAAGACCTCTAGATAACCAAATAATTTTAGTGTTGATGGTAATAGTAACTTGAATATGAACAGTAATATAGCTGCTGCAATAGCATTGACTAAAACAAAATGTAAGTTCTTCTTTATAAATATTTTGAGTGTTAAGTCTTTGTGCTTAGTAAAATGGTAATAATAGCCTATGGCAACCAAAGCCATTAGCAAAAGAAGCGGAATGCCTGGGAAATATTCGAATCCTTCAAATAGTGCATATAGTAGAACTAAAGAGATGACTATGGTCAGTGCAAATAGAGCAAAAGCAACCAAAAAATCGTCTAACAACTGACCTTTGTAATGTTTAAAATAATAAATAAGGCCTATAGCAGGAATGGTTAACAGCCCCATAAAGTGGACTCCAAACGACAAACCAATAATAAAAGCGATGAGGATCAACCAACGGTTACCTCTTGGTGTGTGCATATCTTGTTCCCAACGTAAGGCCAAATAAAACATAACGGCCATGATTAAGGTCGCCATGGCGTAGACTTCGGTTTCAACGGCATTAAACCAAAACGAATCCGTGAATGTAAAGGCCAAACTGCCTACTAAGGCACTGCCCAAGACTGCCATTCCTTTACTTTGGCTGGAGTCTTTATGGTATTTTACCAGTTTCACCAACAGCATACTGATGGTCCAAAACATAAACAGAATCGTGAATGCACTGGCCACGGCACTCATCATATTCATGATCATCCCTATTTGTGACGGCTCCAGAGCAAAAATAGAAAAGAAGGCTCCCATCATCTGAAACAACGGTGCTCCTGGCGGATGACCCACCTGTAATTTTGATGAGGTTAAAATATACTCACCAGCATCCCAAAAGCTAACGGTGGGTTCTATGGTAAGGGCATAAACCGCAAATGCTACAGCAAATACAAACCATGCTAAAATGTTGTTCCACTTTTTAAAGTTAAAATCCGTCATGAAAACCTTAGATATTGATGTTGGCGAATTTACTAATTATTATAGTAATGCCTAAGCTTTTAAGTTAACGTTAAGTAATTTCAATTATTTTGTGGTTTTTTTTTGCCTAAGACAAACTTTGTTTTAAATTTGCACCCTCTTACGCTCAAACTACGTCTGAGCTACAGAGGGCAAAGTGCTCAAATAAAGAGATTGGCCTATGGTGTAACTGGCAACACGTCTGGTTTTGGTCCAGAAGAGTCTAGGTTCGAGCCCTAGTAGGCCAACTAAAATAGGAGTCCTGAACATTGATTTGTTTGGGACTTTTTCTTTTTACGAAAAGTTTTATTGGGCGAGAAGCCTGTGCCGAGCATTGGTTGAGATAACATATATGTTGTTGAAAGCACCTTGCAAAGCAAGTCGAAGGGAGCCCTAGTAGGCCAATTAAAAAATCCTAATCAGTTATGATTAGGATTTTTTAATTAAATGGATATTACTATATCTAAATCTTAAACGTAATCACTGGCCGATCGGCATGGTTGACCAAATCCTCACTAATACTACTATTAAAAAAATGGGCTATACCTTGGCGACCATGGGTACTGATCCCAATAAGATCAGCATCAATCTCTTCGGAGAAATTTAAAATACCCTGTTCCACACTTTTGTCGTTGTGCACATTAATCGTAAAGTTTTCAAAAGTTTGGCCCGCGATAAAATCATTAATTCGTGTTCTAGAATCATAGGTCGTAATGAAATTATTTGCCGTATTCACCAAAAGCAAATGAATTCTAGAGTTGAATAGCTGTGCAAATTTTACGGCTTGTTTATAGGTCTCTTTATTATCGTTCTTAAAGTCGGAAGCAAAGACAAAGTTTCTAATATTAAAACTGTTGTGCTCATTTTTAATGACCAGCACGGGGACGTCCGAAGAACGCACCACTTTCTCAGCATTAGAACCGATAAACATTTCCTTAAGACCAGAAGCCCCATGAGAGCCCATAACAATCAAGTCGATATCAAACTCTTTGCAGGCCTCTTTAATTTCATTGAAGGTAATATCGGCCTTAACCGTCTCATGAACAGTAATGTCCTCTAAAAAATCATGTTCCATAAGATCTTCAAACTTCTTATGGGCAAGTCTCATAAAAAATAAAGCTTCAGGAACATCACTATGCGCGTTTATGGGATCGATCTGTTGCATGGGAATTTCCATCATATGCAATAAATAAATCTCGGCATTGTGTTTTCTTGCTAACATGGCCGCCACTTTAAGTGCATGCTCAGCTTGCTCTGAAAAATCTGTAGGAACAAGTATTCGGTTCATTATATATTGATTTTAGTTAGTCATATAAATTTATGAAAATAATTCCACTTTTAAGGGCTTTGAAAAATCAATATAAAAGTTGTATATTTGCACCGTTGTTTACGATAATGAATAAGCGAGAGGACGAGGAGTCCTCTCTTTTTATATCAGACATGTTTAGGGAAACGGTAAAAGAGTTATTGGATAATGCGCTAAATGAGCGCCAAGATTTATTCCTTATAGATTTCGACATCTTATCGGATTATACAATAAGAGTTGTACTAGACGGAGATAAAGGCGTCTTGGTAGAAGACTGTATGTTTGTGAGCAGGTCTATAGAGCACAATTTAGATCGGGAAGCACAGGATTTTTCCTTAGAGGTCACCTCGAGTGGTGCCGCATCGCCATTAGTGCTCCCAAGACAATACAACAAACATATAGGTCGAACTTTAGAAGTAAAGACCAATGAAGGCAACAAACTGGAAGGTCAATTGACGGAAGCTAGTGAAGATGGCATCCTGTTAACCTGGAAAGCAAGAGAACCAAAACCTGTAGGCAAGGGTAAAGTAACCGTAACAAAGGAAGCTGCTATTGCCTTTAGTGATATTAAGGAAGCAAAAGTTAAAATAAAATTTTAATTCATATCAATTATGGAAAATGTAGCATTGATTGAATCATTTTCGGAATTTAAGGACGATAAGTTAATAGACAGAGTAACGCTGATGGCGATTCTAGAAGATGTGTTGCGTAATGCATTAAAGAAAAAATATGGGGACGACGATAACTTTGATATTATTATAAATCCAGATAAAGGGGATTTAGAGATATGGAGAAATCGCATCGTTGTAGCCGATGGAGAAGTTGAGGAGCCTAATCAGGAAATCGCCTTGTCTGAAGCTCAGAAAATCGAACCTGATTTTGAAGTGGGCGAGGATGTTGCAGAAGAAGTAAAGCTTGTAGATTTGGGAAGACGTTCTATTTTAGCTTTGAGACAGAATTTAATCTCTAAAATTCACGAGCACGATAACACTAATATCTACAAGCAGTTTAAGGAACTAGAAGGAGAGATTTACACTGCTGAGGTTCACCACATTCGCCATAGAGCAATTATTTTGTTAGATGATGATGGTAATGAGATTATCCTGCCTAAGGATAGACAAATTCCTTCGGATTTCTTCAGAAAAGGGGAAAACGTCAGAGGTATTATTGAAAGCGTAGAATTAAAAGGAAGCAAGCCGGCGATCATCATGTCTAGAACATCACCATTGTTCTTAGAAAAGTTGTTTGAACAGGAGATTCCAGAAGTCTTTGACGGTCTTATTACCGTTAAGAAAGTGGTGAGAATTCCAGGCGAAAAGGCCAAAGTAGCAGTAGATTCTTATGATGATAGAATTGATCCTGTCGGGGCCTGTGTCGGTATGAAAGGATCGAGAATTCACGGTATTGTGAGAGAATTGGGCAATGAAAATATCGATGTGATTAATTATACCAATAACGTGCAGCTGTTTGTAACCAGAGCATTAAGCCCTGCGCGTGTGACCTCTTTAAAATTAGACGAGGACAATATGCGGGCCGAAGTATTGCTAAAACCAGAAGAGGTGTCTAAAGCCATTGGTAGAGGCGGTCATAACATTCGCTTGGCAGGTCAATTAACAGGTTACGAGATTGATGTGTTCAGGGAAGGTGCAGAGGAAGACGTGGAATTAAAGGAATTCTCTGATGAAATCGAGGGATGGATTATCGATGAGTTTAGCAAGGCTGGTTTAGATACGGCGAAAAGTATACTAGAGCAGGATGTGAATGATTTGGTAAAGCGTACGGATTTAGAAGAAGAAACAATATTAGATGTCATTAGAATTCTAAAAGAGGAATTCGAAGACTAAATAGCAGTTTGGCTTTAAATGAGTTAAAGTTAGATTGATATAACAGATTTAAGTATATTACGGCAATTTATGGCTCAAATTAGAATAAATAAAGTATTAAGGGAATTGAATATCTCATTAGATCGTGCTGTGGACTTTTTGGAGTCCAAGGGTATTGATATTGAGAAAAGCCCCAATACAAAAATTTCGCAGGAGGTTTACGATACGCTGTCCGATGAATTTCAGACGGATGCATCTAAGCGTGAAAAAGCCCAAGAAGTAAGTGAAGCAAAACTCAAGGAAAAAGAAGAGCTTCGCGAACAACGTGAACGCGAAATTGAAGAAAAAGAAAAAAAGGAAGCCGCCAAAGAAACTGTCGTTAAGGCTAGGGCAGAATTGAGTGGGCCTAAGCAAATCGGTAAAATCGATTTAGATAAAAAACCAAAGGCTAAGGTAGAGAAAAAAGAAGAAGCTCCTAAGCCTGTTGAAAAGGTTGAAAAACCTAAGGTTGTAAAAGAAAAACCGAAAAAGGAAACGACTCCTAAAGTTGAGCCTAAGGTTGAAAAGCCAGCGCAAACTGAAGAAGTCCCTAAGACAGATGAAAAATTAAAAACCCAATATCAAAAACTTACGGGGCCCGTAACCACAGGAAAAAAGATAGATCTTTCTCAGTTTAACAAGCCCAAAAAGAAGAAAGAAGAAAAGAAGACCGAAACGACGTCTAATACTAATGATGCTAATAAGCGCAAAAGACGTCGCATCAGTAAGGGTGGAAATGATGGAGGCGGACGACCTAACTTTGATAATAGACGAAATCAAAAAGGCAGAGGTTCTAGACCAAAAGTTGTCAAGGAGGAGCCAAGTGAAGAGGAAGTACAAAAGCAAGTTAGGGAAACCCTAGAAAAACTTCAGGGGAAATCCAATAAAGGAAAAGGAGCCAAGTACCGTCGAGAAAAAAGAGAACAACATAGAGAACAATCTGAGAAAGAACTTCAGGCAGAAGCTGCAGAAAGCAAAATCCTAAAGGTTACGGAGTTTGTGACCGTAAGTGAAGTGGCTACGATGATGGATGTTGGAGTGACTCAGGTGATTTCGGCCTGTATGTCATTAGGGATGATGGTAACGATGAACCAGCGATTAGATGCTGAGACGCTTTCCATTGTTGCTGAAGAGTTTGGATACGATGTCGAATTTGTAACAGCCGATATAGAAGAATCTATAGAAACCGCTGCTGATGATCCTAAAGACTTAAAACCCCGTGCTCCTATCGTAACCGTTATGGGTCACGTTGACCACGGTAAGACATCGCTTCTGGATTATATACGTGAAGAGAACGTTATTGCTGGTGAGTCCGGTGGCATCACACAGCATATTGGAGCCTACGGTGTGGAATTGAAAGACGGTCAAAAAATAGCATTTTTAGATACACCAGGTCACGAGGCCTTTACCGCGATGCGTGCACGTGGTGCGCAGGTGACAGATATTGCGATTATTGTGGTCGCTGCAGATGATGCTATTATGCCACAAACCAAAGAAGCTATTTCTCATGCCCAGGCAGCTGGAGTACCCATCGTATTTGCGATTAACAAAATAGATAAACCAGATGCTAATCCAGACAAGGTTAAGGAAGGATTGGCCAATATGAATTTATTGGTAGAAGATTGGGGAGGAAAGATTCAGTCGCATGATATTTCGGCAAAGTTTGGTACAGGAGTTAAAGAGTTGCTTGAAAAAGTATTGCTTGAAGCCGAATTACTTGAGTTAACAGCTAACCCAAGCAAACCGGCAAATGGTACTGTTGTGGAAGCGTATTTGGATAAAGGTAGAGGCTATGTCTCTACAATTCTGGTACAAGCCGGAACATTAAAAGTTGGAGACTATGTCCTAGCCGGTAAGAATAGTGGTAAGGTAAAAGCGATGCACGATGAACGTGGCAACAATGTATCCGAAGCTGGCCCTTCAACACCAGTATCTATCTTAGGATTAGATGGTGCACCACAGGCCGGGGATAAGTTCAATGTCTTCGAAGATGAAAGAGAAGCTAAACAAATTGCAGCCAAACGTACACAGTTACAGCGTGAGCAATCCGTAAGAACGCAGCGCCATATCACACTTGATGAAATCGGAAGACGTATAGCCTTAGGGGATTTCCAAGAGTTAAATATTATTCTGAAAGGGGACGTGGATGGTTCTGTAGAAGCCTTAACAGACTCCTTCCAGAAGTTATCTACTGAAGAAATTCAAGTGAACATTATCCATAAAGGCGTTGGTGCAATCACTGAAAGTGATGTACTACTCGCTTCAGCCTCCGATGCTATTATTGTTGGATTTAATGTGCGTCCTGTTGGAAATGCAAGGACTATAGCCGATAAAGAAGAAATCGATATCCGAACCTACTCTATCATCTATGATGCTATCAATGATCTAAAAGATGCCATGGAAGGTTTATTGTCGCCTGAAGTCAAAGAAGAAGTTACCGGTACAGCTGAGATTAGAGAGACCTTCAAGATTTCGAAAATCGGAACAATTGCAGGTTGTATGGTCACTAATGGTAAAATCTTTAGAAACTCTGGTGTGAGAATTATTAGAGATGGTGTCGTGGTATTTACAGGTGAACTCGCCTCCTTAAAACGCTTTAAGGACGATGTCAAAGAAGTGTCTAAAGGCTATGATTGTGGTATACAAATCAAAGGCTATAATGATATCAAGGAAAGTGATATTATAGAGGCTTTCCAAGAAGTTGAGGTTAAGAAGACCTTGAAATAATAATAGTTATACCCTGTTTGAATGACATTCTCATTGATTGTAAATGTCTTTGAATTATGAGATGTCTCACACAAGGTTCGACATGACATACGTTTCGAATTATAAGATTAAGCCTGCCTGTGAGTATGGTTATTGAGTGACCTCGAAATGCAATCGAGGTATCGAAGGGACCAATGAATCTAAGTGAAGTAAGAGTGTCTTTCAGATTCTTCTACTTCGCTTTTAACTTCACCAAAACTACATTGAACGAGTCACTCTGTGTTTGAATTACATTTTCGTTGATTGTAAATGCCCTCGAATTATGAGATGTCTCACACAAGGTTCGACATGACATACGTTTCGAACTATAAGACCGAGCCTGCCTGTGAGTATGGTTATCGAATGACCTCGAAATGCAGCCGAGGTATAGAAGTCGACATGAGATCCTGAAGGTTTTCAGAGCAGCTAAATCTCATATCTATCAATAAGAAGTACTGCTTAGCTCAATTCTGAGTGGATATGGTCATTGATCATGGCTATCGTGCAAACCTGAGTATTTGTCATTTCGAACTGATGTGAGAAATCTCATGCCGTAGTATAGAGTGAAATTATTTTGTTTCACTTTTAGTGATATTACTATTTCAAACTGTCACGCTGAGCTTGTCGAAGCGCCGCGCCTTCCAAAGTCTTGTACGGCGGACAGGCAGTCGAAGCATCGAAGTTCAATGTGAGAAACCGAAGGTTAAGCAATGCACCTAACGACTTACTTTTTTTTCTTCTCCGCTTTGGGTCGAAAAATAATGGCATTCATGTAATTTTTCTTGATTTTAGCCAAAGCACGATCCGCTTCCAATCGGGTCGCAAAATTACCGACCCAAACTTTGTAATTAGGGGTGTTCCAAACAATCTCCACAGGCCATTCGCCATAAGCATTTAAAAAGTTCAGTTTTTCACGTTGCGCTTTATCGGGATCGACACTTTGATACACCTGTATTTTATAAATTTTGGTGGTTTCTATGTCCTTTTTGAATTCCAATAATTTATCGATATCACGGTCTTGGTCAATAGTGACTTCACCTTGCTGAGCAGCGAGGTTTAATGACAAGAATAATGCGCTTATCACGATGCTAATATGTCTAAGTTTTATGCTCATAATGACTAGTTTTGATGCAAAGGTATGCTAATCAACGCAAATGCCTGAAAAATGTTATTTAGAATTGGTATAAATTAGATATTAACACTTCTCTAAGATTTCTAAAATCGACTTTATGCCTTACTTTTGCATGAGTTTTTGGAATCATGACTTTAGTCATATTTTACTGAAAAAATCGTACCAAAGTTTAGAAGATAATTCAACTCAGAATATGAAACAGGTGATCTACCGAAATTTAACCGCTAAGATACTCAGTCTAGGTTTTATTTTATTACTTACGTTTTCAACCTCACTTAGTGCCCAAGACGGCGATCCACAAGCAGGAGACCCAGCAAACGGAAAATCAATATTCAATGCCAATTGTGCCGCTTGTCATAAATTAGACAGCGATATGACTGGTCCTGCACTTCGTAATGTTGAAGCACGACTTGCCGAAGAAGGCTTGGACAGGGAATGGATTAATGCATGGATAAAAAACAGTTCGGCATTGATAAAATCAGGTGATGCTTATGCTAATAAGATTTATAATGAGTGGAACCAAACAGCCATGAATGCCTTCCCGCAGTTGAGCGATCAGGATATTTCGGATATTTTAGCTTACACAGCCCAGCCTAAACCAGAACCGCCAGCGCCAATACCTGGGGATCCTTCAGAAGCAACAGGAGGTGGTGTTTCCAACGATTTAATTCTTGGTGCTTTAGCAGTATTATTCGGACTCTTGGCCATGGCCTTAATTTTAGTAAAACGTACTTTAAATCGTTTTGCTGAAGCCAAAGGTATAGAAGTCGTTGCAGAGGCTAAGAGAAAACCGATATGGAAAGCCTTTGTTGAAAACCAATTCTTAGTATTGGTAACAGCGATTTTCTTCCTATTGGCTAGTGGTTATTTTGTATATGGCTATCTAATGCAAGTCGGTGTTGATCAGGGGTACGAACCTGTACAACCTATTCACTATTCACATAGAATTCACGCAGGAGATAATGGTATCGATTGTAAGTACTGTCACTCATCAGCACGAGTGAGTAAGCACTCAGGGATCCCATCATTGAATATTTGTATGAATTGTCATAAATCCATTTCTCAAGTGGCAGAGGCAACGCAGCAAGAAGGCTTGAGTGAGTATGGAGTCGATTACAACGCTGAGATACAGAAATTGTATGAAGCCGTAGGATGGGATGGAAGAGACTATACAGGTGAATCAAAACCCGTGAAATGGATACGCATTCACAATTTGCCTGATTTTGCTTATTTCAACCACTCACAGCACGTATCTGTGGCTGGTGTAGAGTGCCAGACTTGTCATGGTCCGGTTGAGGAAATGGAAATCATGTATCAGCACTCTCCATTGACTATGGGCTGGTGTATTAACTGTCATAGAGAAACCAATGTAAAAGTTAAAGACAACGGCTACTATACGAAGATTCACGAGGAATTATCAAAAAAGTATGGTGTTGATCAGTTGACTGCGGCACAAATGGGTGGATTAGAATGTGGTAAGTGTCACTATTAAAAATTAAAGAATTACGATTGACGAATTACGAAAGTTGGCAAAAGCAGAATCGTAAATCGTAAATCAAAAATCATAAATAACAATATGTCATCAAACAAGAAATACTGGAAAAGTGTTGAAGAGCTAAACCAAAATAGCTCTATTGTTGAGACACTTCAGCAAAATGAATTTGTGGAGGAGATTCCAACAGATGAATTTTTAGGTGATAAAGAGACGCTTGAGTCGTCATCAACCTCACGTCGTGATTTCTTAAAGTATGTTGGATTTAGTACTGCGGCGGCATCTTTGGCCGCCTGTGAAGGTCCAGTGATTAAGTCAATCCCTTATGTGGTTCAGCCCACTGAGATTGTGCCTGGTGTTGCTAATTATTACGCAACGACCATAGCGAATGGTTATGATTTTGCCAGTGTACTCGTAAAGACAAGAGAAGGGCGCCCTATAAAGATTGAGAATAACACAGATGCAGCCACTAATGGTATGGCTAATGCAAGAGTACATGCCTCGGTCTTGGGATTATACGATAACCTAAGGGTAAAGTCACCAATGAAAGATGGTGCCAGCATTTCTTGGGATACCTTTATGTCTGAAACGACATCCAAATTAAATGGACTGGCTGATGACAAGCAGATTGTATTCTTAACGGCAACAATGCCAAGTCCATCTGCTCACAAATTAATAGCTGAGTTTTCTGAAAAATATGGTAATGTAAAGCATGTGGCTTATGATGCTATTTCAGAGTCAGCAACCTTAGATGCTTATGAAGCTAAGTACGGCAAAAGAGGAATGGCTAACTACGATTTCTCTAAGGCCAAAACTATTGTTTCTGTTGGAGCGGATTTCTTAGGAGATTGGCAAGGAGGAGGCTTCGAATCTGAGTATGCTAAAAAGCGTATTCCAGATCATGGAAAGATGTCGCGCCATATCCAGTTCGAATCTAACATGTCGTTAACTGGTGCAAATGCTGATAAGCGTGTGCCAATAACACCGAGCGAACAGAGAAAGGTATTGGCAAAATTATATAGTCTGGTTGTAGGCGGAGCAGTATCAGTTGATTTGCCAGATAATATATTAGATGCGGTTCAAAAAGCAGCCAATGAAATTAAAAAGGCTGGAAGCAATGCTGTAGTGGTTACTGGCATTCAAGATGTCAATGCACAAACCGTAGCATTAGAAATCAACGAGCACTTAAGTAGTAAAGCATTTGATCCTGATACCGTTATATTAACGAGACAAGGAAATGATAAGTCTGTAATGCAACTCGTTGCAGATATGAAAGCTGGTAGAGTTGGTGCACTGATTATGAGTGGTGTTAATCCAATGTACACTTTAGCAAATGCAACGGACTTTGCTGAAGGTTTGAAGAAAACGGAATTGTCAATTGCGTTTTCGATGAAGAATGATGAAACGGCTTCAAACTGTAATTATATTGCAGCCGCACCTCATAATCTTGAGTCTTGGGGTGACTTCGAATTAAAGTCTGGACATTATTCAATGATGCAGCCGACCATTCGCCCTTTATTTGATACCAAACAATTTCAAGAAGTGCTTTTAGCATGGAATGGAAATAGCGCATCATACAGAGATTACTTAAAATCTTTATGGACTACAGATATCTTAAATGGTGTATCATTTAACAAAGCGGTTCAAGATGGTGTGTTTGTAAGTGCAGTATCAACAGATATTGAAACACCAGTAGATACGACCTCTGCTGAAACAGAAGGCGAAGCGACTGAAACTCCTAGTGGAAATGCCGCAAGAGCATTAGCGCGTTCAGCGAAGTCTAGTGGCATGGAATTAGCACTTTATGCTAAAACAGGTATGGGTGACGGTCAGCAAGCCAATAACCCTTGGTTGCAAGAATTCCCAGATCCGATTACAAGAACAACTTGGGATAACTATTTAACCATATCTAGAGTTGATGCCGAAGCCAAAGGATTGGTCAATGAAAATGTTGCCAATGGAGGCTTAAATGGTAGTTATGCTAATGTTACGGTTAATGGAGTTACCGTTGAAAACGTTCCTGTAATTATTCAACCGGGACAGGCTAAAGGCTCTGTAGGATTGGCATTTGGATATGGAAGAACATCAGATGCTCTGAAATCAGAAATGAAGACTGGGGTGAATGCCTATCCATTATATCAAAACTTCAATACGGTACAAGAGGTTACAATTGAGAAGGCATCTGGTACACATGAGTTTGCTTGTGTACAATTACATAATACTTTAATGGGTCGTGGAGATATCATTAAGGAAACCAGTTTGGAGATTTTTAATACTAAAGACAAAGACTATTGGAATGCTGTACCAAAAGTTTCCAAAGATCATATAGAAACCCCCGTAACTTCACCTGATGTTGATTTATGGGAGTCCTTTGACCGTTCAATTGGTCACCACTTTAATTTATCTATCGACTTAAATGCTTGTACAGGTTGTGGTGCTTGTGTCATTGCATGTCATGCTGAGAATAATGTACCAGTTGTGGGTAAGTCCGAAATGAGACGTAGTAGAGATATGCACTGGTTGCGTATTGATAGATACTATTCATCTCAAGATTCCTTCGAGGGTGATAATGCCAAAAAGGATAATATTTCTGGTCTAGGAAGTTCATTGAGTGAATTTGGCGAAATGGAGAGTCCTGCAGACAATCCACAAGTCGCTTTTCAACCTGTGATGTGTCAGCACTGTAACCATGCACCTTGTGAGACCGTTTGTCCGGTTGCAGCGACAGCGCATGGTAGACAAGGTCAAAATCATATGGCTTACAACCGTTGTGTGGGTACGAGATATTGTGCCAACAACTGTCCTTATAAAGTACGTCGTTTCAACTGGTTCTTATACAATAAGAACGATGAGTTCGATTACTACATGAACGATGATTTAGGACGTATGGTATTAAATCCAGATGTTACAGTAAGATCTCGTGGTGTGATGGAGAAATGTTCTATGTGTATCCAAAAAACACAAAAGACCATTTTAGATGCGAAGCGTGAAGGTCGTCCTGTAAAAGATGGTGAATTCCAAACGGCATGTTCAGCAGCATGTGGAAATGGCGCTATGGTATTCGGAGATATCAATGATGAGCACAGTAAGATTGCTGAATTAAAAGAAGATAATAGAGCCTATCATTTACTAGAGCACGTAGGTACTAAACCCAATGTGGTGTACCAAACTAAGGTAAGAAATACGGCTGAGGCATAAAAAGTTAAACGTTTGAAGTCAGAAGTTAGAAGTCATCTAGCGTCTGATTCAAATTAATTGTAAAGTGAAATATATAATAGTTTGAAATACGTGGAATGAAGCGAAGATTAATGTCAAGCTTCAAACTTCGAGCTTCAAACTTAAATAATTAAAGAATCAATTATATAATTATGGCGTCTCATTACGAAGCACCTATTAGAAGACCTTTAGTTACCGGAGAAAAATCGTATCACGATGTTACCGTGGATGTAGCAAAACCGGTTGAAGGCAAAGCGAACAAAGCTTGGTGGATTGTTTTCAGCATATCTTTGGTTGCATTCCTCTGGGGAATAGGTTGTATTATTTACACCATTTCGACAGGTATTGGAGTTTGGGGTCTTAACAAGACCGTAAACTGGGCTTGGGATATTACTAACTTCGTCTGGTGGGTTGGTATTGGTCACGCAGGGACACTGATTTCTGCAGTACTTTTACTCTTCCGTCAAAAGTGGAGAATGGCGATTAACCGTTCTGCTGAAGCGATGACAATTTTCTCGGTAATACAAGCTGGTTTATTCCCAATCATTCACATGGGTCGTCCATGGTTAGCCTATTGGGTATTACCAATCCCTAACCAATTTGGATCTTTATGGGTTAACTTTAACTCACCATTACTTTGGGACGTGTTTGCGATTTCGACCTACTTATCGGTATCCTTAGTATTCTGGTGGACTGGTTTGCTACCAGACTTCGCCATGATCAGAGATCGAGCCGTTAGGCCTTTCCAAAAGAAAATATATTCTTTAATTAGCTTTGGGTGGTCGGGTAGAGCAAAAGACTGGCAACGTTTTGAAGAAGTCTCATTAGTACTTGCCGGTTTGGCAACACCTTTAGTACTTTCCGTACATACGATCGTATCTTTTGACTTCGCCACATCGGTGATTCCAGGTTGGCATACCACAATTTTTCCACCCTATTTCGTTGCCGGTGCGATATTCTCAGGATTCGCTATGGTAAATACACTGCTTATCATTATGAGAAAAGTGTGTGACCTCGAAGATTATATTACAGTACAACACATCGAACTCATGAACATAGTCATCATGATTACAGGTTCTATAGTAGGTGTGGCTTATATTACGGAGTTATTTATTGCATGGTATTCGGGTGTAGAATATGAGCAATATGCCTTCTTAAATAGAGCTACTGGTCCTTACTGGTGGGCATACTGGGCAATGATGACCTGTAATGTGTTCTCTCCACAGTTTATGTGGTTTAAGAAACTCAGAACGAGCATTATGTTCTCATTCTTCATTTCTATTGTTGTAAACATAGGGATGTGGTTTGAGCGTTTTGTAATTATTGTAACATCATTACACAGAGATTACTTGCCATCATCTTGGACCATGTTCTCACCAACATTTGTTGATATAGGCATCTTTATTGGTACCATAGGTTTCTTCTTTGTATTGTTCTTATTGTATTCTAGAACATTCCCGGTAATAGCACAGGCAGAGGTGAAGACCATTTTAAAGTCTTCAGGCGAGCGTTATAAGCGCTTAAGAGAAGGTGGTGAAAGCTTAGTGGGTGCAGGAGCAGATGAGCGAACTTCTAATATTGGAGCCGCAATAGTAACAGAATCGAGTTCTGATGATTCAGGTGACAATTCTGGAAAAGTAAATGACCTCTTAGGAACCATAGGATCTTTTGATGCAGCCACGGAGACGGCAGATGACTTAAAGAAAATTAATGGCGTAGGCCCTAAAATGGAAGAGGTATTGAACAGCATAGGTATCTATACTTACCTACAAGTAAGTAAGATGACGAAAAGAGAATATGATTTGTTAGACGCAATCACAGGGTCGTTCCCGGGAAGAGCTGAACGCGATGATTGGGCAGGGCAAGCAAAGAATTTATTAAATAACTAATATAGTATATGGAAGCTTCAAAAGTAATTCATGCTATTTATACAGACGATGATGTATTGATGTCTGCCGTTAAAAAGGTAAAGGCAGAAAAACATCATATCGAAGAAATATATACACCTTTCCCAGTACATGGGTTGGATAAGGCTATGGGCTTAGCGCCTACGCGTATTGCCATTACATCCTTTATGTATGGTTGTGTTGGTTTAACGGTAGCCATTGTCATGATGAATTTTATCATGATTAAGGATTGGCCCCAAGATATTGGTGGTAAACCAAGCTTTAGTTACTTAGAGAATATGCCGGCTTTTGTGCCCATTATGTTTGAGCTTACCGTATTTTTTGCGGCGCATTTGATGGTCATCACCTTTTATTTAAGAAGTAGAATGTGGCCATTTAAGAAAGCTGAGAACCCAGATCCAAGAACAACAGATGACCATTTCTTAATGGAAATTGCTATTCATGATAATGAGAGTGAATTAACATCATTATTGCAGGAAACAGGAGCTGTTGAAATAAATATAGTTGATAAAGACGAAGATGCACATTAGTATGAAAATAGCATTAAAATATATCACAGTACTCGTATTATTGGTAAGTTTTGCGTCTTGCCAGAAGAATTCAAGACCCAACTATCAGTATATGCCTAACATGTATGAACCGGTTGGTTACGAGACCTATCAAGAATCTGAGGCCTTTGCCAATGGCGTTGAAGCACAACTACCAGCTGAAGGCACCATTCCAAGAGGCGATTTTATGCCTTATGAGATTGAAGATACTAATGAAGGTTATGAGGAAGCAAAGGCTAATCTTCAGAGTCCTTTAGATTCTATGCAGATAGATTATGCTGAAGGTAAAGTGTTATATGACATTTACTGCGGAATTTGCCACGGTACCAAGGGTAATGGAAAAGGGAAGTTGGTTGAACGCGAAAAAATATTAGGTGTTCCTAGTTATGACGATCCAGGAAGGGCTATCACCACAGGAAGTATTTATCACGTCATTTATTACGGTAAAAATACTATGGGATCATACGCTAACCAATTAAACGAAAGTGAGCGTTGGCAGGTGGTTGCTTATGTTGAAAAACTAAAAGCTGAGTTAGAAAAATAAGATTTAGATAAAGATTATATAATGGAATATAAAATTTCAAATCGATTAAAAATAGCTGCCATTATTATGATGGCTCTAGGCTTGATTGGTGTTGCTTCAGGGTTTTTATCAGCCAATAGCGTTAAGACAGTTGAAGATGTTAAAGTACTACTGGCAAATGAGCACCATGGACATGGTGACGCTCATGGAACTGAAAGCCATGGAAATGACCATGCTGAAACAGCACATGGTGAATCAGCATCTCATGGAGAAGAAGCGCATGGAACAGATTCTCATGCGGAAGGAGGTCATCACATGAGTCATGAGGAGCATGTATTGCATCAGATCCATAATAGACCATATGCTGCTTTATATGTTGCAGCCTTCTTTTTCTTTATGATTGCTTTAGGTGTTTTAGCATTCTATGCTATTCAATATGCGGCTCAAGCAGGATGGTCACCAGTCTTATTTAGAGTGATGGAAGGGATTACGTCTTACGTGTTACCTGGCGGTTTAATTGTTTTAGCTATTGCATTTGTTGCAGATAGCCACTTATTTGTTTGGTTAAAAGAAGGAGTTACTGAAGTGGGTCATGAAAATTATGACAAATTAGTAGCTGGTAAATCAGGATGGCTAAATAAAACAGGATTCTTCATTAGAGGTTTAATTTTCTTAGGAGGTTGGTCTTTATATAGATATTTCTCAAGAAAGTTTTCAATAGCTCAAGACAGTGCTAATGATGGTAGAAACTTTAAAAAGAATTTTAGAATTTCTGCGGCTTTCTTAGTATTTTATATTTACACAGAATCCATGATGTCTTGGGACTGGATTATGAGTGTTGATCCGCACTGGTTTAGTACCTTATTCGGCTGGTATGTATTTGCCAGCATGTTTGTAAGTGGTATCACAGTAATAGCGATGATTACCATTTACTTAAAATCTAAAGGTTTATTAGAGTTTGTAAATGATAGCCATATTCACGATTTGGCGAAGTTTATGTTTGCAATTAGTATTTTCTGGACCTACTTATGGTTCTCTCAGTTTATGTTAATCTGGTACGCAGATATTCCTGAAGAGGTAACTTATTTCGTCACACGTATTGAACATTACAAACTACCTTTCTTTGGAATGTTGGCTATGAATTTCATTTTCCCATTATTACTATTAATGAATAGTGACTATAAACGAATCCCTTGGTTTGTAGTTATGGCAGGAATTGTAATTCTTTGTGGTCACTATTTGGATGTATTTAATATGATTATGCCTGCTACTGTTGTAGATCGATGGTATATCGGAATGCCGGAGATAGGTGCAATTCTATTATTTGGGGGGCTCTTCTTGTTTATAGTATTTACGGCATTAGGGAAGGCACCGCTACTAGCAAAAGGAAATCCATTTATGAAGGAAAGTGAACATTTCCATTATTAATTTTTAAAAAGAACAGAGACGATAATGACAGCTTTATTAACGATTATAATTGTACTTTTTGTGGCCATTGCCCTCTGGCAAATGGTAAAGATTTTTGATTTGGCTCAAGTAGGATCATCAAATACACAAATTGCAGATGATAAAGACAATAAGATAAATGGCTATTTAATGATAGGTTTTTTAATATTTATCTATGCCATTACTATCGTAAGTTTTATATACCTAGGAGATTTACCTTTAATGTCAAATTCGGCATCTGAACATGGTCCTGGATTAGATAACTTAATGGTCATCTCAATGGTTGTTATTTTTATAGTTCAGATTGTCACGCAATTCTTATTGCATTACTTTGCCTTTAAGTACAGGGGTGAAAAAGGAAAGAAAGCCTTGTTTTATGCTGATAACAATAAACTTGAAGCAATTTGGACAGGTATTCCCGTGGTGGTTTTAGCAGGTTTAATTATGTATGGCTTGTTCACATGGAACGATATCATGAATATTGATGAGGAAGGAGATCCTTTAGTGATCGAATTATACGCGCAGCAATTTAACTGGAAGGCTCGATATGGCGGAGAGGATAACGTTCTTGGTAAAGCCAATGTAAGATTGATTGATATTGACAGAGCCAATATCCTTGGTGTAGCCGAGGATGATCCGAATGCACAAGACGATGTTATTGTTACAGAATTACACCTGCCAAAGGGTAGACCTGTAGTGTTTAAGATGCGTTCTCAAGATGTATTGCATTCAGCGTATATGCCACACTTTAGAGCTCAAATGAATTGTGTGCCAGGTATGGTAACGCAATTTGGTTTTACGCCAACAATGACGACCGCAGAAATGCGCGAAACCGATGATATAAAGGATAAGGTTCAAAATATTAATAGAATTAGAGCAGAAAAAAGCAAGGAGCTAACTGCTAATGGAGAAACAGCTTTAGACCCTTACGTATTTGATTACTTATTATTATGTAACAAGATATGTGGTAAATCGCATTATAATATGCAAATGAAAATTATTGTGGAGACCGAAGAAGAGTTTAACGCATGGATGGCCGAGCAACAAACATTTGCAAATTCTTTATTAAATTAATAAAAAATTAGAAAAGAAATAGATTATGTCTGCATCACTAGATACTCATGTACACGACGAACACGAAGTACATCACCATAAAGAAACCTTCATAACGAAGTACATATTTAGTCAGGATCATAAAATGATTGCCAAGCAGTATTTAATTACTGGTGTAATCATTATGGGTATTATAGGCATTTTGATGTCCTTGATGATACGTATGCAAATAGCATGGCCCGAGAAATCGAATGTTATTTTTGAAGCCCTACTCGGAAAATGGGCTCCTGATGGTGTAATGGATGCCGATATTTATTTGGCCTTAGTAACCATACATGGTACCTTAATGGTGTTCTTTGTACTAACAGCTGGTCTTAGTGGTACCTTCAGTAACTTGTTAATTCCACTGCAATTGGGGGCAAGGGATATGGCTTCTGGATTCCTAAATATGATATCGTATTGGCTGTTCTTTGTGTCTTGTGTTGTTATGATTGTGTCATTTTTTGTTGAATTTGGCCCAGCAGCTGCAGGATGGACCATTTACCCTCCATTATCTGCACTACCAATGGCGCAGCCAGGCTCTGGAGCAGGGATGACCTTATGGTTGGTATCCATGGCTATTTTTATTGCATCATCCTTATTAGGATCGCTAAACTATATCGTAACGGTATTAAACTTACGTACCAAAGGTATGTCAATGACAAGAATGCCTCTAACCATTTGGGCCTTCTTTATTACTGCGGTAATTGGTGTTATTTCATTCCCTGTATTATTGTCAGCAGCCTTGTTGTTGATCATGGATAGAAGCTTTGGAACATCATTTTTCCTATCCGATATTTTTATCCAAGGTGAAGTATTGCATTACCAAGGTGGTTCCCCAGTATTATTTGAGCACTTGTTCTGGTTCTTAGGACATCCAGAAGTGTACATTGTATTACTACCGGCATTGGGAATTACATCAGAGATTATAGCGACAAATTCGAGAAAACCAATCTTTGGTTACCGCGCTATGATTCTGTCGATTCTGGCAATTGCATTCTTATCAACAATCGTTTGGGGTCACCACATGTTTATTTCTGGTATGAATCCTTTCTTGGGGTCTGTATTTACGTTTACAACATTATTGATCGCCATTCCATCTGCTGTAAAAGCATTTAATTATATCACGACACTTTGGAAGGGTAATCTGCAAATGAATCCTGCCATGTTATTCTCTATAGGTTTAGTATCCACATTCATTACGGGTGGTTTAACAGGAATCATTTTAGGGGATAGTGCACTCGATATTAATGTTCATGATACTTATTTTGTAGTGGCGCACTTCCATTTAGTAATGGGTATTTCGGCTTTATATGGTGTATTTGCTGGAATTTACCACTGGTTTCCAAAGATGTTCGGACGCATGATGAATAAAAATTTGGGATATCTGCATTTTTGGGTGACGGCGATTTGTGCTTATGGGGTCTTTTTCCCAATGCACTTTATAGGTATGGCAGGCCTACCAAGACGTTATTATACGAATTCTAATTTCCCTTTATTCGATGATACTACAAATACACAAGTCGTTATTACCATATTTGCGCTAGTCGCTGGCCTTGTACAACTTGTGTTTTTATACAATTTCATTAGCAGTATATTTTATGGAAAGAAAGCAGAGCAGAACCCTTGGAGATCTAATACGCTCGAATGGACAGCTCCTGTAAAGCACATGCACGGAAACTGGCCAGGGGCCATTCCTCATGTATACCGGTGGCCTTATGACTACAGTAAACCAGGTCATGATGAAGACTTTGTGCCTCAAAATGTCCCTATGAAAGAAGGGGAAGAAGAGTTGCATCATTAGATACTACTATAAAACATTATAATGTATATAAAGCCTTTCTGATTCAGAAAGGCTTTTTTTATGGGCTATATCGAGGATTTAAGGGATGAATTATGTTAAGATATATGATTTTACTTACAAGCTCAGAATGTACGATTTTAAAACAAAAATTCGATGAAAGGTAAAAAAATAAGATAAAAATCATTTTTTTACGACGAAAAACAAAAAATTCCGTTATATTGCACTCCGTAAAATATTTGTTTAATATGTTGAAGTCTTAAAAATATGACCTAGCCTCTAATATAATAAGACAAATACCAACCCTTAATCATATAACTATGAGAACCTTACACTTGTTTAGATACATAGTAAAACCTATGATCTACACTTTAATCTTATTCTGGTCATCATTAACTCTAGCCCAGTGTCCTACAATCAACAGCCAACCTCCTATTATATGTGATGCGGCTGGTTTAACATTTGCAGATCTTAATAGTTTTGTAACAGATCAAGGAAACGGAATAGTATGGTATGATGCTCCGACTAATGGCTCGCCTTATAATTCTAATGAATTGTTATCAGAAGGTACTTTTTATGCCGGGGATACTACAGGTAGCTGTGGTACAAGACCTGCCATAATTGTTGATTTTGAAGTCGATCCATCTGGACAAAATTTGGATGCGATTTATTGCTCCAATGAAAATCCTACGTTTCAGGATTATACTGACGATGTATTAACACCTAATTTACCTCCAGGTGGTAGTGTTGAAGTTTACTCAGATATTGGTTTAACCACTATGGTCAACTCGACAGATGGGATTCCAATGGGTGCTAATAGTTACTTTGTGGTTTTTATCGATAATGGAGGTTGTAGAAGCCAAATAGAGTTAGGTAATACCGCAGTATTTGGTGCGCCGGCTGATCCTACTCCACCTTCCGTTCAATCATTTTGTTCGGATACTAATCCTACGGTGGGCGACTTAAATCCAGGAACACCAGCGACCATAAATTGGTTTGATAGTATAGACGGAGCAGGTAATCCCATTCCACCAGCATTATCCCTCTTAACCCCATTGGTAAATGGTAATACCTATTATGTTCAAATCACTGATATTTTTTGTGATAGCAACCCTGTTTCTGTAACTGTAGTCATTGACGACCCTTCAGATGCTGGGACCTCTGCAATTTTAGAATATTGTAACGATAACTTACCTGCTACGGATTTTAATTTATTTGATGAGTTAACAGGTACACCAGATACTAACGGTGTGTGGTCAGGCCCTTTACCAACCTCCAACGGACATTTAGGGACGGTCAATATTTCTAGTTTAGTTGCAGCCAATGATTATGTTTTTACGTATACCATTACAAGCAACAATGCATGTCCGGATAGTGTGTCTTCAGTGACCATTCGAGTATATGCAGAACTCTCATCAGGAACGGTAGCGTCTTCAAGTCCTGCATTATTTTGTGAGGCTGATTTACCATCAGCGTTTGACTTATTTAGCTTACTCGATAATGAAGATGCCGGTGGTATATGGGTTCAAGGCACAAATAATACAGATCCTCAAATAACATCACCTGCAGATTTAACAGGTTTCGCTCCAGGGACCTATGACTTTACATATTTTCAAAACTTATTACCAAATCCATGTAACGAGCTGTCAACAACCGTACAGGTCACTGTATTGGAAGACCCTAATGCAGGTTTAGCGGTTAATGCTTTGTTTTGTGAAAACGAGCTCATCTCTAACTCACCCTATGATTTGTTCAACGCCTTAGATGGATCGCAAGATAATAATAGCGGTACTTGGACTGATAGCAATGGTATTACAGTCATAAACCCTATAGATATCACTGGCTTTACCACTTTAGGAAGTCCTTATGAGTTTACGTATACTATAGACAATGGTACTTGTACCGATTCTGAAACGATTACCATTACCATTGAAGATGCTCCAGAATCCGGAACGGTAAATAGTACACCAGAATTTTGTGAAGGTGAAGCCCCAGCAAGTTTTGACTTATTTGATCTATTAGATGGAGAGGACCAAGCAGGAGTTTGGCACTCAGGCGGAGATAATACAGGTCCCATAGTCACTAACCCAGTGGACTTGTCAGGCTTATCCTCGGGAACTTATGATTATACCTATGATGTCAATGCCATAGGCAATTGCGACGATGTTTTGGTCACCGTAAGTATCATCATCAACCCCTTACCGAATACAGGTATAGCGACACCATTGACATTATGTGAAAACGAATTAGCAGCCAATTCACCATTGGATTTATTTGGTCAGTTGTCTGGAAATGATTCAGGTGGTACTTGGGCAGACGATAGTGGTTCGGGAGCTCTAACGGGCAACACTGTAGACTTAACAGCATTAGCTATAGGATCTTATGACTTTACCTATAGCATTACGGATACCAACAACTGTTCTAATAGCACTACGGTAACGATAACCGTAGAAGACGCACCAGAATCTGGAACGGTAAATAGTACACCAGAATTTTGTGAAGGTGAAGCACCAGCAAGTTTTGACTTGTTTGATCTGTTGGATGGAGAGGACCAAGCAGGAGTTTGGCACTCAGGCGGAGATAATACGGGACCTATAGTCACTAACCCAGTGGACTTGTCAGGCTTATCCTCGGGAACCTACGATTATACTTATGATGTCAATGCCATAGGCAATTGCGACGATGTTTTGGTCACCGTAAGTGTCATCATCAACCCCTTACCGAATACAGGTATAGCGACACCATTGACATTATGTGAAAACGAATTAGCAGCCAACTCACCATTGGATTTATTTGGTCAGTTGTCTGGAAATGATTCAGGCGGTACTTGGACAGACGATAGTGGTTCAGGAGCTTTAACAGGCAACACTGTAGACTTAACAATATTGACTATAGGATCTTATGACTTTACCTATAGTATTACGGATACCAACAACTGTTCTAATAGCACTACGGTAACGATAACCGTAGAAGACGCACCAGAATCTGGAACGGTAAATAGTACACCAGAATTTTGTGAAGGTGAAGCACCAGCAAGTTTTGACTTATTTGATCTATTGGATGATGAGGACCAAGCAGGAGTTTGGCACTCAGGCGGAGATAATACGGGACCCATAGTCACTAACCCAGTGGACTTGTCAGGCTTATCTTCAGGAACCTATGATTATACTTATGATGTCAATGCCATAGGCAATTGCGACGATGTTTTGGTCACTGTAAGTATCATCATCAACCCCTTACCGAATACGGGTATAGCGACACCATTGACATTATGTGAAAATGAATTAGCAGCCAACTCACCATTAGATTTATTTGGTCAGTTGTCTGGAAATGATTCAGGTGGTACTTGGACAGACGATAGTGGTTCAGGAGCTTTAACAGGCAACACTGTAGACTTAACAATATTGACTATAGGATCTTATGACTTTACCTATAGCATTACAGATACCAACAACTGTTCTAATAGCACTACGGTAACGATAACTGTAGAAGATGCACCAGAATCTGGAACTGCAAATCCAGCATTGGAAATCTGCCTAGTGGATATCACAGCAGGTCAAACACAAGATCTATTTGATTTGTTAGATGGTGAAGACCAAACAGGAACCTGGTCTGACGATGATAGCTCAGGAGCTTTAGCAGGAAACACAGTTACCCTAGATGGATTAGCAACCGGAACTTATAATTTTACTTATGATGTTGCTGCCATAGGTAGTTGTGATGATGTTTTAGTCACTGTTACAATCATCATACAAGACATTCCGGAACCATCAGGTGACGCAACACAAGAGTTTTGTGATTCAGCCACCGTTGCCGATTTAGTAGCAACAGGTCAAGGGATACAATGGTATGATAGTTTAACGGGTACAACGCCTTTAGATGGTGCGACTGCATTAATTGATGGTCAAACCTATTATGCAACACAAACAGATCAGGTAACCAATTGCGAATCTTCCAATAGGTTAGCTGTGAATGTTGTCATTAATATAGCGCCTAATTCAGGTAATCCTAGTGCTAATCCAATCATAGCCTGTAGTGATAACAGTACGATTGATTTAAATACTGGTTTGGACGGTACGCAAGATGCCGGAGGTCAATGGATAGATACAGATGGCACCGGAGCATTAACTGGCAATATTTTGGATGCAACTAGCTTAGCAGTTGGATCCTACGATTTCGAATATTTTATAGTAGGCTTGAGTCCATGCCCTGATGCAAGTACGACAATTACTGTTACCATCGAAGCCCCACTTAATGCGGGTTCTGATAATGTATTGGACATCTGTACTGATGAAGCCATAGTCGACCTCTTTACACTTCTAGGTGGCGCAGATACTGGTGGTACATGGTCTCCTGCATTAACTAGTAATACTGGAGTTTTTGATCCTACAGTTGATCCTTCAGGAACATACACTTACACCTTGCAAAATGCCTGTGGTATTTATAGCAGTGATATCGTAGTTACGGTTACAGCTGCACCAGATGCAGGTGGTGATAATACAATTTCAGTTTGTACAATAGATGGTCTAATTGATTTAACGACGCAATTGACAGGGACACCAGATACTAATGGTACTTGGTCTCCAGCCTTGGCAAGTGGGACAAATATTTTTGATCCAACAGTCGATACTTCTGGAACATATACCTATACGGTGCTGGCAGTTTCGCCTTGTGCATCCGATGCCACAGCTGAGCTAAGCATTACTGTAGATGATAGTAACCCACCAACAGTTATTGATGCGAATCCAGCGTTTTGTCAAGTAGATAATCCAATAGTTTCCGATTTAAATGCTGTTGTGTCGGCTACGGGTACTGTAAATTGGTATGCCGATAGTACCTTAACGACAGCACTACTAGGTACCGAAGCCTTAGTCGATGGGGAAGATTACTACGCTACACAAACCAATACAACGGGTTGTGAATCATCTCAAAATGTAGTGGTAAACGTCAGTGTTAGTGATAGTCCTACACCATCTTTAATTAGCCCATTAAATGAGTTATGTATTAATGATAATCCTACTATAGATGATTTGACATTGAATATTTTAGAGTTTGATGCGTCTATAGATAATGTATTATGGTATGAGGAAGAACAAGGAGGCTCACCTTTAAGTGCTTCAGATTTACTCCTGCCAAATACAACCTATTATGCAGTCTTAGTAGATCCTGTAAGCGGTTGTGAGAGTAGTGTAAGATTGGAATTTACACCAGATCTTACCGCTTGTGGAGCCCTTATCTTTCCGGATGGGTTTTCACCTAATGGAGATGGCGTCAATGACACATACGACATCGACAACCTAGATGTTTTAGTGCCTAATTTTGAAATGGAGATTTATAACCGCTATGGAAATCTCATTTATAGGGGTAATGCAGCATCACCGCGTTTTAATGGAAAGTCGAATCAATCAGGTACGATAGATGGTGATTTACCGGTCGGTGTTTACTTCTATATTTTCAAATATAACAACGGAATTAATAAACCTATACAAGGTAGTTTATACCTAAGTAGATAAATATTTTGGATTAAAACAACTTTAAGACAATGAAAAATTTTAATATAAATAATAAAATAGCTACGATAATAGGTTTAATGTTACTTATGTGTACCCAAACCTATGCGCAACAAGACCCACAATTTACACAGTACATGTATAATATGAGTGTTATAAATCCTGCTTATGCGACAGCAGAGCAAGATATTTTAAATATTGGTGGTTTATACCGATCACAATGGGTCGGTGTTGAGGGCGCACCAGAAACAGCAACATTTTTTGCTCACGCACCAGTAAGCGAAAGAGTAGAACTAGGTATTTCTTTTGTCAACGACAGGATTGGTAATGTTGTCAACGAAAACAATGTTTATGCAGATTTTGCATACGTTTTACCCGTAGGTCTAGAGAGTAAATTATCTCTAGGTGTCAAAGCCGGATTTACATTTTTTAATACTGATTTTTCAGGCTTTAACTTGCAATCTGGTAATGTTTCAACGGACATCGCATTTAATGAAAACATCAACCAAACATTCCCTAATGTTGGTGCTGGTGTATTTTACTTTACAAATAAGTATTACATCGGATTATCTGCGCCAAACCTTTTAACATCAACGCATTTAGAAACCGAAAATGGTGTGAGAACCACAGGGGTTGAAAGTATACATTACTTTTTAACAGGTGGTTACGTTTTTGATATTAATGATAATCTGAAATTTAAACCTGCATTTATGTTAAGGGGTGTTGAAGGCGCACCACTTGCAGCAGACTTCACAGCGAATGTGCTGATTAACGAAAAAGTAGAGGCAGGATTAGGATACCGATTAGAAGATGCGGTAAGTGCATTAGTAAATTTTAGAATTACTAAGGATCTACGCGTGGGATATGCCTATGATTATACGACGAGTAACTTGTCTGATTTTAGTTCAGGATCACACGAAATATTTATACTATTCGATGTTGACCTATTTGGACTTAAAAATGGCTATGATCGTTCTCCAAGATTCTTTTAAACTAAAAACCACAGAACAATGAAAAAACAATTATACATATTAAGCTGTCTTTTACTTATCAGTGGTATTACAGTAGCTCAAAAGAAAAATTTGAAAAGAGCTAATAAGCTTTTCGATATTAGAGCTTATACGCAAGCCGCTGAATTATACGAAACCAAAGAAAGAACGCAAGAAGTTCTTCAAAATTTGGCCGATAGTTATTACTATAATGCGTCCATGCAAAAAGCGATAAAGACCTACAGAGAATTATTTATTACTTACGGAGATTCTTTAGACATAGAGTATCGTTTTAGATTTGCTCAAGCGCTAAAAGGAGTCGGTAATTATAAAGAGGCGGATAAGCATTTAAGTTTATACTATAATAAACAAATAAACACACCTAAGTTTATTAAAGATTTAGAATCAACAACGCCTCACAACTTTAAGCTAAAAGCTGTAGAAAATAGTTTAAATGGTGATTTTGGTTTAACTTTTTACGGAGATGAGAAGGTCGTTTTTGCATCGACAAGAAATAGCGAAAATCCTTCCTATGTTTGGAATGAGCAACCCTATTTAGACTTGTATAGTGCTTCTTTGACGAATAATAGCTTAGAAAACATCACGCCGCTTTCGGATAAGGTGAATACAGATTCACATGAAAGTAACGCTGTATTCTCAGCAGATGGTAACACCATGTACTTCAACAGAACGAATAAAAACAGAAACAAAACGGGCGAGTTGAGAGTTGCCCATATTAAGATTTATAAAGCAGAATTAGTAGATGGCAGTTGGACGAATATTAAAGCCTTACCATTTACATCTAATGATTTCAGTACAGAGCATCCAAGTCTAAGTAAAGACGGTAAGACACTATACTTTGCCAGCGATATGTCTGGAGGTTATGGAGGTTTCGATATTTATAAGGTTGCTATTAATGACGATGGCACCTATGGTGAACCTGAAAATTTAGGTCAGACTGTTAATACCAAACACAGAGAGCAATTCCCTCATATAAACGATAATAATGTACTGTATTTTGCGTCTAACGGCCATCTGGGATTTGGTGGATTGGATGTGTTTAGAAGTAATGTGGTCAATGGTGAATTCGGTAAGCCGGTCAACTTAGGGGCTACCATAAATAGCAATTATGATGATTTTGCCTATGTGCTGAAAGCTAACGAGGATTTGGGTTATGTATCATCCAATAAATCAGGATACGATAGGCTATACGGATTTGATAGAGAAGAAAATATACTTTCAAAATATTTGGTAGAAGGTGTTGTAAAAGATATAAATTCAAATGAATTGCTATCAGGTGCTCTGGTCACTTTATTCGATGAATCAGGCACTGTCATACAAGATACAATTGTTGGAGAAAATGCTACCTATTTATTTAAAATTGAACCTAACAAAAACTATAAAGTTAGAGGCACCAGAAAAGCTTATGTACCTCAAGATGTTGAGTTTTCTACGGATAGTAAAGGAAAGATTAGTCACAATATATTCCTGACCTTAGAATCCTTTGTCGATGCCGAAGACATTATAGAAGAAAAAGAACAAGGTGATGTACAGGTTAATTTAGATAAGATCTATTTTGATTTTGATAAGTCTAACGTTCGCGAGGATGCGGCAGATGTCCTGGATGTGTTAGTCGATATTATGAACAAATATCCAACGATGGAAGTAGAAGTCTCCGCACATACAGATGCTCGAGGATCGGATCAATATAATTTAGATCTTTCTAAACGAAGAGCGGCATCTACCGTAGCCTATTTAGTGTCAAAAGGAATTGACGCGTCTCGATTAAAGAGTATAGGATATGGTGAATTACAACCGCTTAACAAATGTGTAAAGGAGGATATGTGTAGTGATGAAGAATACGATATTAATCGCCGATGCGAATTTAAAATTCTAAATTAGCAACAATGCTATGTTAATCTAAAGCCTTTCTAATTCAGAAAGGCTTTTTTCTTGTTTAATAAATGACTAAGCTTTTGAGCTCGTAAAAGATGAGATGGATACACTTTAAGTTTTTGGTAGTTATTGTAGCGAGATTATTCTCTATTGAGGGGTCTGGTCAAAAGACTTATGTGAGATAGAAGTACAGTATTGGTTTGTAATGCCATTACAAACCAATACTATTTAGTTGATTTTAATGGCAAACATAACATTTACCAGCCACCCAATCACTCATTGTTGATCCAAAACGGAATATGCATTCCGCCTCAGATTCAATCAGAGGCACATAGGTTCCGCCTGTACCTCCGCATACAGTTACATGTCCTCCATTGATAGTACGTTGCTCGTGCTTACTCAGTTCTTGAGCACCACTTAGATTTAATAGTTTTTTCATTTTAAAAATTTTTAAGTTGTTTCTCTGTGAACAGTTTAAGACACCCACAGTTTGTGTCTGTCATGGTCATAGTCATGGATTAGCTTTTTAGCTGGTAGAAGAAGCGATTGATGACTTTAAAGTTTTTGGTAATTATCGCAAAAAACTCATGCTTATGACCATGATTTATTACGCAAAGTTTTTATAAAGGCATGGATAGTAATATCCATGCCAAGGATTTAACTGTAACAATAGTAGCATAGATTACTTTGCCATACGCCCCCATTACTTATGCAAGAGGCTTCACCTAGCGGTATAATCGCAAATTTTTCACCGGGATCACATGGATATGCAGCTCCACCAGAAATGGATTGTTGTTCTTTTCTGCTTAATTCTTTAGCACCATTTAGATTTAATAAATTCTTCATTTTTAAAATGTTTAAGATTTGTATGCTGTGAACAGTTTAAGACACCCACAGTTTGTGTCTATGGCCCTTGATTTCTCTAAAACATAGTGTTTCAATAAGGCATCAATAAAATTGGCTTAAATAATAAGGTGTCACAATAGCAAACTCATAAGCGCTGTAGACCATTTCATATTTGAAGCGTATCTAGCATACTTTTGCTAAATAAAAAACCACCCAAATTATTTAGGTGGCTCTCATTTTAAAAAGATGTTTTCTGCTTAATTGAAAAGAAAGTCTTTAAAAACTATATTAGGGTAAGAGGTATAAGTACAATAGAAAGAACTGACATCTTTATAAGGACGCGCAACTATAAGATTACTATAGGTACTAAAGTTGGAGGTATCAATAGAGTCAATTTCCAGACCCAATTCATCATCACATGTTAGGGGGATTTCCCACCCATCATTGAATAAATCACTATTCATTGGATGGGCAGTCGTGTTAAACCTACTCAAGTCACTTGACTTATAGCCATTAGGCAAATACAATTCAATACAGTTTTCGAAGATAACAACATCGATGAAACTTTGATATGTGGGATTGGAGTCAATAGCACAGTCGGGACAAGTTATATTGGGGTGCCCCCCTTTTGGACGACATTTACGATCTTCTGTTTCGTCTCCAAAATAATCATTAAACCTGGCTTTAAAGGCATTCTCAAAATTAGGAGTTTGGCTGTTTGTGCCCAAAAGGTCATCAAGGTTGACGACTCTAACCAAACTATTGTAAGTGGAGTCATTAGGCGTGGACAGGGCATTTTCAAATTCTGTTAAAACAAGCTGATTTGTGGTATTGTTGTTGGGGTCAGCCTGATATAGAACTTGTGCTGTAAGAAATGCAGTAACTTGTAAATAGCTTTCCAAAATATCTACTGCTGATGGACCTGGTTGTGTACTTTTAGCACTTTCAGTGGTTTGATGTGTTTCTAATTCTTCAATGCCCTGGTCGCATGATAAGGCGCATACTAGGAATGGTAGGACGATAAATTTTAAATAGTTTTTCATAATACTCTATTTTTTTGATAAAACTAAGGTATGGACTACTGGAAAAGATGAAGGATTTCAAATTTGGTGATATCTATTTCATATTCGAAAGTGTTTGTAGGATATGCTCATTCAAAAATGCGTTTAATAACATAATCCTTGCGACGACCAGAAACAGGAACCCTTATATCGGGTTTGACGATTAAAACCCCCTGTTTATTATACTTTAAAACGTATTTTTTATTAACGATATAAGATTGATGACAACGCACAAAAACATCTTCCGACAAGATTTCGGTTATTTTTTTGAGTGATTTAGAAGCTACTATTTTTCCCGATAGCTGGGAGTAAAGCGTGGTGTAATTGCCGTCAGATTTACAATAAATAATATCATCCTCGTATATGGCATAAACGTTATTGGTGGTTTTTAGAATGATCCGTCTTTTCTTGACACCTTGAAAATATTCACTAGAAATCTCTATAAGTTTTTCTAGGTGATTTTCTTTTTTATGATTCTCAATAGCTTTAATCACAGCAGCTTTAAATTCACCATCATCAATAGGTTTTAGAATATAATCTAAAGCCCCAACTTTAATAGCTTTAATAGCATGATTATCGTATCCTGTAATAAAAATAACTTCAAATTTTTTAAAATCCGATTGAGCAATAAGATCAAATCCGTTGCCATCGGGTAGATGTATATCCAAGAAAAGTAAGTGTGGCTCATGTGTTTTGATGGCGTCCAATGCTTTGGCTACACTTTCAGCTTCATCCATAATGACAATCTCTTTACTAAAATGATGGTCTAGTTTCTCGCGGATGTCCTGTCTTACATGAGCTTCGTCATCTATTAAAATCGCTTTAATCATCTTCAGTTGGTTTATAGGGAATTAAGAATTCAATAATCATTCCAGAGTCTTTAGGTGTTGCTTCAGTTCTATTTATGAATTTAATCTTAGTCTTGGTCGTTTTTAGTATAAATTCTGAAATAAGGCCGGTAGAAATGGATTCTTTATCGGCGATATCAGAGGTATGATGACCATTACCATTGTCAGTGATACGACATAAAATGTATGCGCCTTCCAAGGCCAGATGTATTTGAATATCCCCTTTATAATCTATATGAGAAAAACCGTGTTCTATGCTGTTCTCTATAAAGGGCTGTATCAACATTGGTGGTATAAATATGAGGTCGTCTTCAACCATGTTCTCAAGAGAGATATGATAATTAAATTTTGAAGGACTTCGCAATAATTGAAGGTCCATATACTGTTTTAAGGAATCTAACTCTTTGTTGAGTTGTACATAATTCTGTGTAGAATTTTCGAGAATAAGCCTTAATAATCTCGAAAATTTAAGCATATAGTCTTTAGCACTTTCAGGATCCTTTTTTAGTTCATTTTGAATGGCATATAAAGTGTTAAATGTGAAATGAGGATTCATCTGAGAACGCAACAGACGCTGTTGCATTTGAAGGCTTAAGTTCTTAAAGCGATAGCGGCGTTGTCTATAAAGTAGATATACGATAATGATAATTAAAGGCGTAACGAGTATTACGACTATAAATGCAAATCTTAATTGTTCGTTCTTCTTTTCATTTGCTCTATTTTTTGCTGCTAGCACTCTTCCGTTTTCGTATTCTAATTCTAAAGCCAATAACTCATCATTAATCTTTTGTTTATAAAATTCATTTTGAATTTTAACCAGTGTATCGTACTCCGATAAAATATTAGCGATGTTCTTTTTTGTTAAATAGCTTAGTTTCAACTTTTGCTCTCCTAAAAAGATTAAATTATCGATTCTAAAATCCTCATTCATATACATACTTGCAGAATCGAGATAAGCCTCAGAACGATTATAATCCTCTAATTCCATATAGGCTTCAGATAAATTAACATAGCTTTCCACCAGAAAGTAGTAATACTCCGGATGCGCCGTTTCCTTTTTTAAATAGAATAAAGCTTCCTTGTAGTTGATAACCGCATTTTTGAAATCGGCATCGTAATAATTCAATATCCCGTAGTTGGTAAATAATTGCCGACGGGCATCATTACTATAAGCATTTTTGTTTTCTAAGATACTATCTAAAAGCTGATAGGCTTCTGCTTTTTTATTCAAACCGTATAAGAGATTTGATCTGGAAACAGCGGTTATGGCAGACACATTTTTATTTCCAGATAATTCGGCAGCTTCCAGAGCCTTTTCATTATAGTACAGTGCTTTTTTATAATCACCAATAAGACGATGGGCGCGATCCAAAAAATTATAAGGATAGATGAGGTTGTCGTAATCTTTCGTTTTGAGAAGCCCTTCAATAAATTTATTGGCTGTACTAATGCCATTAGGTAAAGAGTTTTCGGTTTCTAAATCAGTGGCAAGCGTTTTCTTAAAATAATCGATCGCTCTGGGAGATATGTTGGAAAGATCAACGCGGTTAACGGTATTGTGGAAATAATAAGCTGCGGAATCGAGTTGTTTCGCGTCATAAAAGTAAAGCCCTTTTAAGAACATGTGTTCTATGACTATTGAATCTGGGATATTGTTATTATTCAGGATGATTTGATCTGCGATTCTTAAATAGGTGAGTGTAGAATCAGCACTGTTAGTTTTGGCTTTTTCCTGGTACGTCAGTACACTATCGATAGTGTTTCTTAACTCTTGCTCGCTATCTCCTTGAGAACAATTCAGTAACAGTAGACATAAAGAAATTAAAAGAAAGATCAAAAACCTTAACATATAATGCATACAAGGATGATTATGATTTTATACTTGAAGGGGAAATTATAAAATATAGAGGTTGTGTCTATTCAAAAATAAGGAAACAAAAGTTTTTATTTATCTTGTAGGTTAAGAATTCCATGAATTTTTATAAAAAGAATATTTTTGTAAAACACAAAAAGTGTTTTAATTATTACTTTTTGAATTATGAACGAAAACCTAAATCCGTCTAATGATAATTTCAGTCCTGAAGAGCTCGATGTTGAAAGAAAGTTAAGGCCTTTAACTTTTGAAGACTTTACGGGTCAGGACCAAGTGCTAGAGAATCTACTGGTTTTCGTTAAAGCAGCAAATTTAAGAGACGAAGCCCTAGATCATACGCTCTTTCACGGCCCACCAGGATTGGGGAAAACAACCTTAGCCCATATTTTGGCCAATGAACTGGATGTTGGTATTAAAGTGACCTCTGGCCCAGTTTTAGACAAACCTGGGGATTTAGCGGGATTATTGACCAACCTCGAAGATAGGGACGTGCTTTTCATTGATGAGATTCATCGTTTAAGCCCTATTGTAGAAGAGTATCTCTACTCAGCTATGGAGGATTATAAGATTGATATCATGATAGAATCGGGTCCTAATGCCAGAACCGTTCAAATTAATTTAAATCCTTTTACTTTAGTTGGAGCAACAACACGCTCGGGCTTATTAACAGCACCCATGCGCGCACGCTTTGGGATTAGTAGTCGCTTACAGTATTATAAGACTGATTTGTTGACGACGATTGTACAGCGAAGTGCTTCCATCTTAAATGTTCCAATCACCATGGAAGCCGCTATCGAGATTGCGGGACGCAGTCGTGGCACTCCTCGTATTGCTAATGCCTTGTTAAGGCGTGTTCGAGACTTTGCACAAATAAAAGGCAATGGTAAAATCGATATTGAGATTGCCAAGTTTGCACTTAAAGCCCTGAATGTAGATGCCCATGGTTTGGACGAAATGGACAATAAAATCCTGACAACGATAATCGACAAGTTTAAAGGCGGTCCCGTGGGTATAACCACCTTGGCGACGGCAGTCAGTGAAAGTGCGGAAACCATAGAAGAAGTTTACGAACCGTTTTTAATTCAGCAAGGCTTTATTATGCGTACACCTAGAGGACGCGAAGTGACTGAGCAAGCCTATAGGCATTTGGGTAAGATAAAAGGACCAACACAAGGAGGCTTGTTTTAATCATATCCATTTCTGCTTGAGTAGTGCTATAGATGCCTAATGAACACATCAAAAAAAATACCTACAGTCCCTTTAAATCGGTTTCTAAAACACTCTTTCGAAATTCTTAAGAATCCTTTGCCCTTCCATCATCAAAATTTTGAGGATCTAGGTGATGTGTTCCGATTAAAAATAGGGTTTAACACCAGTGTCTTTTTTTCCAGAGATGCCGCATTAGCTGAATATGTCCTTCAGAAAAATCAAAAGAACTATACCAAGTCTAAAATTCAGACCAAGGACTTGGCTAAATATGTCGGTAAGGGGTTGCTAACTGCGGAAGGAGAACACTGGCGGAAACAACGCAAATTGATTCAGCCAGCATTTCATAAAAAGCAATTAGAGCAGTTGTTAAGTGCTATAAAGCAGGCCATTCTATCCGAATACAAGCGTATAGAACCCCATAAAGTTATTGATATCTTTCCCATTTTTAATGACCTAGCCTTTCAGACCGTAGTGAAGTCGCTATTCAGCAGTGCGGCAAGTCAGGACGATATTAGTAGACTGCAGTATATCACTGAAGCTGCTCAAAACATGATGGTAAGAGAATTACGGCAACCCTATTTTCGATGGTGGTTTAAGGCTAGTGGCAAAATAGAAAAGTATTTGGCCTTAACGCGGGAAGCCCGTGGTATATTAAATCGGATTGTTGATGAAAGGCGCATATCAAATCAAAAGGAAAATGATTTGTTAGACATGTTATTGGAGGCCAGATACGAAGATGGCAGTGCTATGGATGAAGAACAGTTGATTGATGAAATCCTGATTCTGTTCACCGCAGGGCACGAAACCACATCCAATGCCTTGACCTTTACCTGTCAGTTATTGGCGCTGCACCCAGAATGGCAAGAAAAGCTCTATGAAGAGGCGTCCTATTTGAAAAAGGGAACAGAAGATTTGATGGCTCGGGTTATGGCATCAAAAGTGTGCCAGCAGGTGATTGAAGAGTCCATGCGACTGTATCCACCAGCCTATTTTATGGATCGTGTCAACTACGCAGAAGACCATTTTAGTGGGATGACCTTTAAAGCCGGCTCCAGTATCTTATTTTCGGTATATGAGATCCATCGTCATCCGGATTTATGGGAAAACCCAGAAGTATTTTTACCAGAACGCTTTGCCGATGGGGGACGGAAATTCTCGTCGCAATATTATCCTTTTGGAGCAGGACCCAGAAAGTGCATCGGCAATAACTTTGCGATGTTCGAAATGATTATTGCCATGACCGAATTGGTATCGAAGTTTAAGATATATCCTGAGTTTGAGGAGATTGAGATTACACCGCTAATTACCTTAAAACCAAAGAATGCTTTCTTGAAGTTCGAACCACGAGAGCTTGATTAACGGTATTAATGCTTAAACAGTACGATGTCAGTTCGAGCCTGCCTGTGCTGAGCTTGTCACGCTGAGCCTGTCGAAGCGCCGCGCCTTCCAAAGTCTTGTACGGCGGACAGGCAGTCAAAGCATCGAAGTGCTCAGTGGAACTATAGAGAAGTCTTCCTTTTTTGTCATTCCGAATGAGGCACGAAGAGGAATCTCATCATAAAAACTAAGCTTTTTGAGATTCTTCAGTCACTTCGTTCATTTCAGAATGACAACCCAATTCCAAAAAGAACTTCATTCTTTGTTTAAAACTGCGGATTTCTAACCCATAGTGGTTTATTAAAAATACTATTGTAATTTAGTTCCTTTAAGAACGAATTTGAACAAAACCACCTATACACAACTAATAAAAGCCGAAGCGAAACGCCTTGGCTTTTTGTCTTGTGGTATCAGTAGAGCAGAATTTTTAGAAGAAGAAGCACCACGTTTAGAAAAATGGCTCAACAAAAATATGCACGGCGAGATGCGTTATATGGAGAACCACTTCGATAAGCGCTTAGATCCAACCTTGCTAGTGGAAGGCTCTAAAAGTGTGGTGTCCTTATTATTAAATTACTATCCAAGCGAAGCACAAACAACGGATAGCTATAAGCTATCAAAGTACGCCTACGGTACCGATTATCACTTTGTGATTAAGGATAAGCTCAAATCGCTTTTGGCCTTTATTCAAGACGAAATAGGCGAGGTGCATGGTCGTGCCTTCGTCGATTCAGCTCCGGTATTGGACAAAGCCTGGGCCGCAAAGTCGGGCTTGGGTTGGATTGGGAAACACAGTAATCTCCTAACCCAACAAGTCGGCTCCTTTTATTTTATCGCGGAGTTAATCATCGATTTAGAGCTGGACTATGACACGCCTGTGACGGATCACTGTGGCACCTGTACCGCCTGTATAGACGCCTGCCCCACAGAGGCCATTGTAGACCCCTATGTGGTGGATGGAAGTAAATGTATTTCCTATTTTACAATTGAATTAAAAGATAACATTCCTTCTGAGTTTAAAGGCCAATTCGACGATTGGATGTTTGGTTGCGACGTGTGTCAAGACGTTTGTCCTTGGAACCGATTTTCTAAATCGCATAGCGAACCCTTGTTTAACCCACATCCAGAACTGCTATCCATGACCAAACAAGATTGGGAGGAGATTACCGAAGACACCTTTAAAAAGGTTTTTAAAAAATCAGCGGTTAAACGGACTAAGTTTTCTGGGTTAAAAAGAAACATTGAGTTTTTAAAATAAACTATTGTCCTTTTGTATTGTCCCCTTGAGGATTATCGAAATTAAAGCGATAGCTTTAATTGAAGATACCGAGCGCAGCTCATTAGGGGTGTCGTCATAAAGAATGGATTTTATTGGTCTACCTTAAGTTAACGTTAGTTCGACGTAAGAATTCAAAATTAGCTTGATTTATCTTAATAAAACAAGAGCTTGTCGCCTTGAGCTCAGTCGAAAGGTTTTTAAAATATAGTTTCCAAATAGGTTTCGACCACAGTTTACCCTGAGCGTAGTCGAAGGGCTCAACCTGGCATAAAAGATTAATTGATTGATAATCAGGATTTAAGTAAAATTTTTATATCGAACTCACGTTAAGTCAATAATCAAAACCTAAAACCCCAAAAGTTGTCCAGACATAACAAAAAATATTAAGTTTTTGAAAGATCCGGTAAGAAAACAAAATTAAAATGATAGCTAAAAAGAGTATATTTAGGTTTTATGTTCACTAAAATTTATTTATTTGAATAAAGAATTATTTATTTCCGTATTACTGTTTTCCATAGCATCTGTTCAGTTGGTTTTTACACAAGATTACAGAAGTATTTTTACGGAGAAATATTCGATTTCAAAAGATTCTGCTGAGGTTTACTGTAAACAACTTATGTCATCCCCAAAGGCAAATCTTAGAGCATTTGGTTTTGCAACTAAAGGGTATATATTATCAACACAAGGAGATTACACTAAAGCCCATAATAATTTTGGTAAAAGCTTTACCGAACTCAATAGCATTTCTAATGATAAGCAGCTACTAGAAGAGAAGTTATATGTCTTAGAGTATTATGCAAGACTTCTACTGGCAGAACACAAAATTGAACAAGCAGATATATCAATAAATGAGGGAATTCAGCTAGCTAAGGAATTAGATAATGCTATAATGTTGATTAAGTTTAATAATCTCCTAGGTCGTAGTTTCTCGATATTGGGTTTAGATCAAAAAGCCATTGAAAATGGTAAATACACTATAGACCAAATAAAGGTATTAAAAGATAAGTTTTCAGGAAGTACCTATAATAGTACTTTATTTAACGCCTATTTGAATACCGCTCATAGATGCATAAATTCTTTTTTACGAGATACCGTTAATAACAAGACTTATATTGATACTACAAAAATTTACATAGGACAAGTAAAAGAATTTGTTACCACGAAAAACATAAAGCTTAATGTTAATCAAGAAAGGAGGTTACTTAATCTTAGTGCTGATATTTTTTTTCATACCCAAAAGTATGATAAGGCCATAGAAGCGTATACAAGAACTTTAAAAATAGTTAGAGCCTCTGGCTTAAAAAAAAGAATCTATCAAATAAAATACAGAATTGCCGAAAGCTATTTCTTTTTAGAGGATTATGCAAAGGCTAAAACCTTGTTTGATGAATTGGATAAATCAGCTATAGATACTTATGAGCTATTGAAAAATAGTATAAGAATAAAATATTATTATGCTATGATTTATCAAGAATATGGTAAACCAGATTTAGCGTTAAAGTATACAGACACTTTTAATGATCAGATAGAGGATTATTATAAAAAAATGAGTAATCTAAAGATTGATGTTTTTACAGAGAATGAGCTGAGATCTAAAAATGAAGCCATACAAAATTTAAGGGAAGATTTATCTAATGAGAAAACAGCCAATACAGAACTGACAAATTACCTGTTAGTTAGCATTGCTATAATAGTAATAGGCGTCTTTGCTGCTGTATTGATCAATAAAAACCAAAAGTATAGGTATAAACAAAACATTAATCATTTAAACAGTTATATAGAAAATTTAAAGAGTAATCAGGATGTATCTATTACTAGCAAGGTTACAGAAGAAAAGGCCAATACTATTCTATCAAAGCTTAGGGCTATAGAATCACAGCATCTTTTTATTGATACAGACTATTCCTTAAACAAAGTAGCTAAAAAGATTGGAAGCAACTCAGCGTATGTTTCACAAGTGGTGAATGAGTATTGGGATAAATCATTTGTACAATATACTAATGAGCTTAGAATAAATTATATACTCTTAAAGCTAAATGAAGATGAAATTTATCAAAAATTCACTTTATTGGCTATAGCAGAAAGTGCAGGTTATAAAAGTCTTAGCTCTTTTAATAAGCATTTTAAGTTGATCACAGGAGTAAGCCCAAAACAATACCTTAAGCATTTAAAAACAAATGTTTCGCATAAAAAAACAGTTTAACCATAAAAGCTAAACTGCTCAGATTTTGTATTAAATCTATCGTCTATCCTACATGACAATTGTCAATAGGATCGTCACCTCCACCAAGTGTACCACCAGAGCCATCAATTACGGTCATCTCTCTACAAATAACCCCATCCTCTGTTACGACGTGATGAAAACCTTCTTCACAATCGGGTGCCGTACCAGATATAATCCGTTTTAATTGATCTCTTTGCAAAACTTTTACGTTTTTTAAATTTTCTAATAACATATTTTATGGTTTAAGAATTAATTAACTTCAATATAGCTAGAAAAAGGACCTAAAAAACTCACCAAAACACAGTTAAAATTTAAGTTACTGAAAATCAGATAATAACGATGATTTTGAAACTTCAAAATTTATAAATTTTTACTTTTTTGAATGTTTTGTATAAATTAAAATTTATAAATATTGACATACTTCATTTTTGAATAATTCTTTTACCCAATACTTTTATGCTGTTCTCGAGAAACTATGACATGTCCATAAGCATAGACATAATCTATGAGTGTCTTTAAATGTTTATAGAAAAGCAAAAATTTAAAATTATATTTTTATGAAAAATTTAAAAAACTTAGGGAAAGTTTTAAATAGAAATGAACAAAAGAATATTTTTGGAGGTAACGATCCGGTTCCCGTAGATTGTTCATTTTCTAAAAGCGATTGGCCTTGTCTTACTGGGCAAGGGGTATTCATTGATGGTAAATGCTGTGTTTATCATTAAAATATTCTAATTCAACATTTAGACATTTCTCTTTTCAAAAACAGTTGAGAGGAGTGTCTTTTTTCTTCACATTTAAATAATTGAAATAACAAATCATTTAAAATTAAACCGGAAAAGAGGATTTAGGCACAAAAACTAATAAAAAGCTTCTAAGATTATCACTGAGGGGACTTTAGGGGTGTCATGATAAAGAATAAATTATTATTAAATTTCCTTCAGCTAATAATTAGCACCTAAAGACGCACCAGTTCTCCAAACAGTCCCAAAAACCCAAACATTTAAAACCGTTAGTTGAATATACACATATGCATTACGTATCTTTGCCCCTTAATTCTGTCTGATTATGAGCGAACAAAGCAAGCGTATTGAGGCCTTAGTCTACCATGCCAAACCCACACCAGGAAAAATAAAAGTCGTACCGACTAAGAAATACGCGACGCAGCGTGATTTATCCTTAGCTTATTCCCCAGGTGTTGCAGAACCTTGTTTAGAGATAGAAAAGGATGTCAACAACGCCTATAAATACACCGCTAAAGGCAATTTAGTGGCTGTCATCTCTAATGGTACTGCCGTTTTAGGACTGGGAAATATTGGGCCAGAGGCCTCAAAACCAGTGATGGAAGGTAAAGGCGTACTGTTTAAAATCTTTGCGGATATCGATGTGTTTGATATAGAAGTAGATACCGAGAATATTGACGCCTTTATTGAGACCGTTAAAAATATTGCACCGACTTTTGGAGGCATTAACCTCGAAGATATCAAAGCGCCCGAGGCCTTTGAAATAGAGCGTCGACTAAAGGAGGAATTAGATATTCCTGTGATGCACGATGACCAACACGGCACCGCTATTATTTCTGCTGCGGCCTTAATCAACGCTCTAGAACTTGCTAAGAAAAACATTGAAGATGTTAAGATCGTCGTCAGTGGTGCTGGTGCCGCCGCCATATCCTGTACACGATTATATAAAGAATGTGGTGCGAAGGCCGAAAATATCGTGATGCTCGATAGTAAAGGGGTCATAAGAAAAGATCGTGATAACTTAACCTCACAAAAAGCAGAGTTCGCCACGGACCGGAAAATTGATACCCTTGATGAGGCCATGGTAGATGCCGATGTATTTATTGGCTTGTCTATGGCCGATATTGTATCGCCTGAGATGCTAAAAGCCATGGCAAAGAATCCCATCGTATTCGCCATGGCCAATCCCGATCCTGAAATCAACTATGATTTAGCCTGTAAAACACGTGACGATATCATTATGGCCACCGGTCGTAGTGATCATCCCAATCAGGTGAATAATGTCTTGGGCTTTCCCTTTATTTTTAGAGGGGCGCTAGATGTTAGAGCCACCAAGATTAATGAAGCCATGAAGATGGCCGCCGTTAAAGCCTTATCGCGATTGGCAAAAGAACCTGTACCAGAGCAGGTGAATATTGCCTATGGCGAAACACGACTGGCTTTTGGTAAGGACTATATCATTCCTAAACCGTTTGATCCAAGACTCATTGGTGAGGTGCCACCGGCTGTAGCCAAAGCAGCTATGGAAAGTGGCGTAGCACAAGAACCCATTAACGATTGGGATGCCTATAAAGAACGCCTTTTAGAACGTTTAGGGTCAGATAATAAGGTAGTACGTTTACTGCTGAATAGAGCCAGAACCAATCCGAAGCGTGTTGTTTTTGCCGAGGCGGATCGCTTGGATGTGTTAAAAGCCGCGCAAATTGTTCACGATGAAGGGATTGCTAAACCTATTTTATTAGGACGAAAAGAAACCATTGAGGCCTTAATGTCAGAGATTGATTTTGAAGCCGACATTCCCATTATCGATCCAAAATCTGACGAAGAAACGGAACGAAAAAACAAATATGCCGATGCGTTTTGGCAAATGAACAAGCGCAAAGGCGAAACCCAATATTCAGCACGCAAAGTAATGCGCGAGCGTAATTACTTTGCGGCGATGATGGTGAACGTAGGTGATGCCGATGCCTTAATTTCGGGATATTCGCGTAGCTACCCTTCTGTGGTAAAACCCATGTTAGACCTCATTGGTATGGCTAAAGGGGCGACCAGAATAGCAACCACCAACATTTTGTTAACTCAAAGAGGTCCCATATTTTTAAGTGATACGGCCATCAATATCAATCCAACTGCCGAAGATTTGGTCACCATAGCTAAAATGACCTCAAAAACAGTCAAGCTTTTTGGAATGAACCCAGTGATGGCGATGATATCCTATTCCAACTTTGGGTCTTCTACAAATCCGAGTGCCCAAAAAGTGAATCAAGCTGTGAATTACCTCCATGAGCACTACCCTGAGATGATCGTTGATGGTGAATTACAAACCGACTTTGCATTAAATGCTAAAATGCTTCAGGATATTTTTCCTTTTTCAAAATTAGCTGGCAAAAAAGTAAACACTCTTATTTTTCCAAATTTAGATTCATCGAATATTACCTACAAGCTTTTAAAAGAACTGAATAAAGCAGAGTCCATAGGGCCTATTATGATGGGAATGCGTAAACCTGTACATATCCTACAATTAGGCGCTAGTGTCGATGAAATTGTAAATATGACGGCCATCGCTGTAATCGATGCTCAGGAACGTGAAAAAAGAGCTCAAAAAACAATAGATTCTTAGTGTGTATCTAGCCTTAGTAATGTAAATAATTTTATTACATTTGGGGCTTTAACCTATGATATAGATGTATTGGATTTTTATGGCTAAAGCACAATAGGCCATTTCTAAGGTGCCGATACATATTGATTAGCGTTAATCTAAGCAGATAGCTAAAATTTATGATTACGCACATAGAGGGTAAACTTGTTGAAAAAAATCCTACAGATGTTGTAATAGATTGCAATGGTGTAGGGTATTTTATAAATATATCACTGCATACATTTTCCCAAATTCCAGATGGGGAAAATCTCAAGCTATATACCTATCTCCAAGTAAGAGAAGATGCTCATAGTCTCTATGGGTTTTCATCTAAGATTGAGCGAGAAATATTCAAACTACTAATCTCGGTGAGTGGCATAGGGGCCAATACGGCGCGTACCATGTTGTCATCATTAACTCCAGATCAGGTAAAAGAAGGTATAGCAAGTGGAGATGTGGCTTTAATACAAAGTGTTAAGGGTATAGGGGCAAAGACGGCACAACGCGTTATTATTGATTTAAAGGATAAAGTGTTAAAAGTTTACGGCTTAGATGAACTTTCTTTAATACCAAACAATACGAATAAAGATGAAGCGTTATCTGCATTAGATGTTTTAGGATTCAATAAAAAGCAATCGGAAAAAGTAGTAGATAGAATTATAAAAGCCCAACCAAATGCCCTTGTAGAGCAGATCATTAAAGAAGCTCTCAAAAACTTATAATGCAATTGAACAAAACTAACTATACGCAATTAAAATCAACCCGTTTTTATGTCTTATTAGTGCTTATGATGCTAGTGGGTGCGTCAGTTTTTGCACAAGAGACCGAAACACCGCAAGATTCTACAAAAACGACCTTTGCATTTGGCAAGTTAAATATGCCAAATCCGAATAGTATAGTTTCAAAATATACATATGACCCTATTTTAGATAAATACATCTATACCGAAAAAATAGGGGATTTCAATATCAATTATCCTTTAATCCTTACACCTGAAGAGTTTCAGAGGCTAGTGCTCGAAGAGAAACTAAAGGCCTATTACAAACAGATGATCGATGCTGCTGCCGGTCAAAAAGAGGGAACGGAAGAAGATCAAAGAAATTTATTACCAGAATTCTATGTCAATTCAGGATTCTTTGAAACCCTTTTTGGTGGAAATACCATAAGTGTTATTCCGAGTGGTTATGCTGAGGTCGACTTGGGAGTGCTGTTTTCAAGACAGGACAATCCGGCATTTTCACCGCGGAACCGTACTAACTTTACCTTTGATTTTGACCAAAGAATCGGATTGAGTTTATTAGGTAAGGTAGGAACAAGACTTCAGGTAACAGCAAATTACGATACCGAGGCCACTTTCGATTTTCAACAACTGGTGAAGTTAGAATACACGCCTACCGAAGATGATATCGTCCGAAAAATAGAAGTTGGTAATGTCAACATGCCCCTAAACAACTCCTTAATTACAGGAGCGCAAAGTCTGTTTGGGGTAAAGACAGAATTGCAATTTGGTAAAACAAGGGTAACCGCTGTATTTTCTGAGCAGCAGTCACAATCGCGGTCCGTGGTCGCTCAAGGCGGTGGTACTTTAGAAGAATTTGAGTTTTTTGCAAGAGACTACGACGAGAACAGGCACTATTTCTTGGCCCAGTATTTTAAGGACAATTATGATCAAGCCTTATTGCAATATCCGTTTATAGACAATCAAGGACTTCAAATTACCAGGGTCGAAGTATGGGTCACCAATAGAAATAATCAGACCGATAATGTAAGGAATGTAGTCGCTTTTCAAGATTTAGGGGAATCGGAAAATGATCCCAATAAAACAAGTTTACCTTTTGACAATGCAGGTAACCCCATCGCAGGGTTCCCAGCTAACTTTTTTAATGTGCCCTCAGGTTTTAACACATTTCCAGACAATGGAAATAATGATTTAGATCCAACGGCCATTGGTACAACCTCTGTTTTAACTGAAGGCGTTCGAGATATTACAAACGAAAACAACTGGTTTAACAATGCTGTTGTGGCCGGTAACGCCAATGAGGGATTTGATTACGGTAAACTTGAAGCGGCACGTAAACTACAAGAAGGTCAGGATTATGTATTGCATTCAGAGCTGGGTTATATTTCCCTAAATCAGCGTTTGCTCAATGACGAGGTATTAGCGGTGGCTTTTCAATACACCATCGGGGGAGAAGTATTTCAAGTGGGTGAATTTGCCAATGATGGTGTCGATGCCACTCAAGTGAGTGAAGGTACAACTGGAAATGAAGTGATTAATAACCAGAGCTTGGTTTTAAAGATGTTAAAGAGTGCGGTGACCGTTGTAGATGAGCCAATTTGGGAGCTGATGATGAAAAACATCTACGATACAGGTGCATTTCAGTTGAGTCAAGAGGACTTTAGATTAAATATATTTTATACGGAAGCCTCACCAGTTAACTATATCACACCTGTAGAAGGGACGACCTTCCCGATATTTGGGAATAATACACCCTTTACTGGTGATGACACCGAAATTAGGGAAACCCCTTTGATCCGACTTTTTCATTTAGATCGACTCAATTTTAATAATGACCCGCAAGAATTGGGAGATGGATTTTTTGACTATGTGCCAGGCTTAACAGTACTAACACAGAACGGGAAAATTATTTTCACCAAAGTCGAGCCCTTTGGACGTTACCTATTCGATATTTTAGACGATGATGGTAACCCAAATGACAATGATGCGGACTATGAACAAGATATTTTTACCAATGAAAACCAAGAAAAGTATGTCTACGACTTACTTTATAAATCCACAAAAACACAGGCTTTAGATGAGTCTGAAAAGAACAAGTTTCAAATAAAAGGGCGTTTTAAGAGTAGCGGTGGAGATGGTGGTATACCTATAGGAGCCTTTAACGTGCCCCGTGGTTCGGTAAGGGTGACTGCAGGAGGACGATTGCTTGTAGAAGGTATTGATTATACGGTCAATTATCAATTAGGACGTGTTGAAATATTGGATGAAGCCTTAAAGGCGTCCAATACACCCATTAATATTTCGGTGGAGAACAATGCGGTTTTCGGTCAACAGACCAGACGTTTTACAGGGCTTAATGTAGAACACCAGTTTAATGAAAACTTTGTGCTAGGGGCAACGCTTTTAAACCTTAATGAACGGCCAATCACACAAAAAGCCAATTTTAATGCCGAACCGATTAACAATACCATATTTGGTATTAACGGTAACTATTCCACTGAAGTACCATTTTTAACGAGAATGGTAAACAAGCTCCCTAACATTGATACGGATGTTCCGTCCAATCTCTCAGTAAGAGGTGAGTTTGCCTACTTATTACCAGGGGCACCCAATGGGACCGATTTTAATGGTGAGGCCACAGCCTATATCGATGATTTTGAAGGAACGCAAGGAGCTATCGACTTATTAAGTCCTTTGTCCTGGTTCTTATCGAGTCGTCCGGTGGATTTACCAACAACGACACCAGGGAATGATGATAATGGCGTACAAAACGGTTTTGGTAGAGCGTTTTTAAACTGGTATACCATTGACCCTATTTTTTATAGCAACCAGCGTCCCGATGGTATTACCGATGATGATGTGTCTAACTTATACACGAGACGTGTCTTTATTGAGGAGATTTTTCCAGAAGTCGATATTGTACAAGGGCAGACTTCGGTCATCAATACTTTGGATTTGGTATATTATCCCTCTGAGCGTGGTCCCTATAATTTTAGTGATGATGCTGTCGATGACACCATCGATCCTACGACCAGTTGGGCAGGGATTACACGACAGATTACCTCTACCGATTTTGAGCAGGCTAATGTTGAATACATTGAATTTTGGGTACAAGACCCGTTCTTAGATAACCCTACAGGTCAGGGTGGTAAGCTCTATGTTAATTTAGGTAATATATCTGAGGACGTTATTAAGGATGGTAAAAAACAATATGAAAATGGGTTACCTGAAGACGGGGACATCTCTATATTGGAGCCTACGATTTTTGGTGGTGTTGTTCCGCAACAGCAATCCTTAATTTATACCTTCGCGACTACCGGTGAGCAAAGGGCGAATCAAGATGTGGGTTATGATGGTTATGATGATAGCGAAGAAACACCAGTCTTTCCTAATGATCCAGCGTTAACGGCTATTTACGGAAACTTCTCAAATCTAGAAGATCCTTCCAAAGATAATTATACCTATTATCTCAATACTGAGGGTAATATTTTTGAACGTTACAAGCAGTACAATGGTTTAGAAGGAAACACGCCAGATGTATTTACGGATACCAATAGAGGGTCGACAACACAACCTGATGTTGAGGATATCAACCGCGATAATACCATGAATACTATAGATAGTTATTTTGAGTATGAAGTGGATATCAATCCGGCAGCATTAAATATTAACAACCCTCAGATTAATGATATCAAGGTAAGAACGGTCACCTTACCCAATGGTGACCAAAGAGAAGTGTCATGGTATCAATTTAGACTACCCATCAATGAACCGACTAATGAAGTTGGTGGTATAGGCGACATAAGATCGGTACGTTTTGCGCGTCTGTATTTAAGAGAGTTCACAGAGAATACCGTGTTACGTTTTGCGACCTTGGATTTGGTGAGAAGTGATTGGCGACGTTTTACACAAGATTTAGATAATGATCCATCCAATAACAGTGCGAATGCAGAATTCAATGTGGCCATTATTGGTGTGCAAGAAAATGATGGGGATTACGTCATTCCACCAGGTGTTAGACGTGAGGAATTGAACAACAACAATAATATCATTAGACAAAATGAACAATCCTTAGTCTTACAAGCTTGTGAATTAGAACCTACGGATTCACGTGGTGTATTCAAAAATATCAGTTTAGACATGCGTCAATACAAAAAATTACGTATGTTTTTGCATGCTGAGGCACAAGACGGACAAACCTTAGAGGAGGGCGAATTGATTGCTTTCATTAGGATGGGGAATGACTTCACAGATAACTTTTATCAAATAGAAGTGCCGCTTTTACCAACCGATTTTGTAGATCCGGGCCTACCTATTGAAGAACGTATTTGGCCTTCTGAAAATGAGATGAACATACCCTTATCATTTTTACAGCAAATCAAAGCCCTAGGCATTGACGAAGGTACTTTATCCAATCCAGATCCAACATTTTATGACGTCATAGATGGACAATTAAACGAAACCCCGGTTTTAGAATTTTCGCCCTTACCCATCGGACAACAGCGAATCGCTGTAAAAGGGAATCCTAATTATGGTAATATTAGGGTGTTAATGGTAGGACTTAAAAACTCAGGAAGTACGATGAGTAATGCTTGTGGTGAGGTATGGTTTAATGAGTTGCGAATGTCGGAATTGGAAAATGAAGGTGGTTGGGCTGCAGTCGTAGGTATGGACTCCAATATTGCAGACTTTGCGGATATCAGCTTTACAGGGAGGCGAAGTACTGTTGGTTATGGAGGTATTGAACAAGGACCTGCTGAGAGAAGTCTAGAAGATACGCAGCAATACGATGTCGTAACGAATGTTCAATTAGGTCAATTGTTACCTAAAAAATGGGGGATTCAGTTGCCTTTTAATTATGCACAGAGTGAAGAATTGATCACGCCGAAATTCGATCAGTTTTATAATGACCTCACTCTTGAATCGCGCCTAGATGCTGCGGATTCTAATGAGGAGGAAGAACGTATTCGACAACAATCCGAAAGTTATACCAAACGAAAGAGTATTAACTTTATCGGTGTTAGAAAACAGAGAACGGGAGAGAAGAAAAAACGGTTTTATGATGTCGAAAACTTAACCTTTAATTATTCTTATAATAAGGTGGAGCATCGCGATTTTGAAATTGAAAATTCTCTCGATCAGAATATTAGAGCAGGGGTGAATTATAATTACAATTTTAATCCTGCTAAAATAGAACCGTTTAAGAATAACGACTCTCTATTTACCGGTAAATATTGGAAAATATTGAAGGACTTTAACCTCAATTTGCTGCCGTCCAATATTACGTTTAACACAGACATCAACAGACAATTTAGCAAGCAGAGATTTAGGGAAGTCGAGTTAGGAGGCGACAATATTGCCATTGAAGAATTATTCAGAAGAAATTATACCTTCGACTTTCAGTATGCCATTAATTATAATCTGACGGATGCTTTAAGTTTAAACTTCTCGGCAGCAAACAGTAATATTGTTCGTAATTACTTTATAGACGACCGTATTAACGGACGACAAGATCCAGAGCTTGATGTTTGGGACGGCTTTTTTGATTTTGGAGATCCTAATATACAAACACAACAGCTTCAGGTGAATTACGAATTGCCACTTTATAAAATTCCCGCATTGAGTTTTTTAAGAACGACCTATGCATATAATGGTACGTTTCAATGGCAAAAAGGGTCTGATCTAAATGAAGGATTACAGTTGGAAGATCCGGATACGGGAGAAATACAAACATTTAACTTGGGGCATTCCATTCAGAATTCTAACACACACAATATCAACACGACCTTGAATATGGAGACCTTCTACAGGTCTATTGGTTTGGTGAGAAAGGGCAATCAAAGAGGTAGGGGACGAAATAGAAATGCACCGGCAAAGCGACGTTCTTCAACTCCAAATGAAGATGGAGCGCTTGCCAACAACCAAACACAAGATCCTAATAAGTTGAGCGCCGGTAAAAAGGCCTATAACACTTTAGTCGATATTGTAACCATGGTAAAGCGTATTCAATTCGGATATACCGAAAACAACGGTACATTTTTACCGGGGTATTTACCCACTCCAGGATTTATAGGTACCTTAAGGCCAACCTTAGGCTACACCTTTGGTAGCCAAAGGGACATAAGGGATGTTGTAGCAAGGGAAGGTTGGCTTACCACATTCGACGAATTTAATCAGCAATATACAGAGGTTACCAATAGAACCCTGGATTATTCGGTCAACGTGGAGCCCATGCGGGATTTAAAAATCGACTTGATCGGTAATAGAACCTATGCAGAGAACATTTCGGAAAACTTTGTCGGAAGGGATGATGATTTAGATGGTTTAAGTGATCGATACGAAGCTTTAATAACGAATTCATTCGGGAATTTCAACATTTCAACAGCACTAATTAGAACTGCATTTAGTAAAAGTGACGAAAACCAGTCTGCCACATTTGATGATTTTAGGGCTAACCGTTTAATTATCGCCAATCGACTTGCTAGAGAGTTCTACGGTACGACCCCATTTGGTACCGATGCAGATGGCTTCCCAGAAGGATTTGGTAAAAACAGTCAGCGTGTATTATTGCCAGCATTTTTATCGGCTTATCAAGGTTCTGATCCGGAAAAAATAAATACAGGGGCGTTTAGGGATATACCTATCCCCAACTGGACCTTAAAATATACAGGACTGATGAAAATTCCATGGTTTAAGAAAACGTTTAGGCGTTTTTCCATACAACATGGATACCGATCTAGATATACCATCAATCAATTTAGGGCGAATTTGGATTTTGAGGCCTACGATACCGACTTTGCTTATGATTCACCTCAAAATGAGGATGCCTTAGACCAATCAGGTAATATAAAGAACAGAACCCTGTACAGTAATATAAACTTAGAAGAACAATTTAGCCCGCTGATTCGCTTGGAGTTTGAAATGAAAAATTCCATTAAAGTCCTAGCTGAGGTTCAAAAAGATAGATTGCTATCACTGAGCTTTGATAATAACTTAATGACCGAAGTTCAAGGGCAAGAGTATATATTAGGTTTGGGCTACAGAATTAAGGATTTAAGAATCCGATCGGCCCTTGCTGGTGCCAAACAAGTCGTAAAAAGCGATTTAAATATGCGAGCGGATATTTCGGTAAGGGACAATAAGACCATAGTGCGGTATTTAGATTTGGAAAATAGTCAGGTCACTGCAGGGCAAACGATTTGGGGGGCTAAATTTACTGCAGACTACGCCTTTAGTAAAAACCTCACCGCTATATTTTATTTCGATTATACATTTTCAGACTTTGCAATTTCTACGTCATTCCCACAAACCTCATTAAGATCGGGTATTACATTACGCTACAATTTTGGGAATTAAATGGGGTTAATTTTGAAAAGCAGCGATTAAAAAATTACTTTTGTTTCACTAATATTTATAACTAAAAGATGAATATACCATCAGAATTAAAGTATACCAAGGATCACGAGTGGATTAAGATTGAAGGCAATACCGCGACCGTTGGTATTACGGATTTCGCACAAGGAGAACTAGGTGATATCGTTTATGTTGAAGTAGACACTTTAGATGAAACCCTAGACGCTGAGGAAGTCTTTGGTACGGTAGAAGCTGTTAAAACGGTTTCGGATTTATTTTTACCACTATCAGGAGAGATCATTGCGTTTAACGACAACCTAGAAGACGAACCAGAAAAAGTAAACACCGATCCTTATGGGGAAGGTTGGATGATCCAACTAAAAATTTCTGATCCATCGCAAGTAGATCATCTATTATCTGCTGAAGATTATAAAGCACTTATAAGTGGCTAAAAAACTACTGCTATTAGCGGCTGTAGTTTATACAATACTGCTAGTTATTGTAAGTTTAATCAATCTTAAGGGACTTCCTGATTTGGGGTCAACTTTTGATGACAAAATCTATCATTTTTTAGCCTATACCTTGTTGGCAGTTTTATGGATTACCTTTTTTAAACATAACAAAGGAGGACCTAACTTAATTGTAGTCTTTATTGGCCTTATAGTGTTTGGTGTAGTGTTAGAACTTATGCAACATCAATTAAACCCGAACAGAACTTACGACCCCTATGATTTAATGGCTAATTGCATAGGCGTACTTATTGGCACATTAATTGCAGGTAGATTAAACATAATTAAGTTAAAATAATTAGAAGGCTTGCTTTTTTAGCTATTATTTAACTAAATTAGCAACACTATAAATGTATGTACTATGGAACCTAAAAAGAATCCTAAATCAGACGTAAGACGCAATAGTTCACTTTACTTTGCAGTCGGTCTTGCTTTAATGCTTGGTATTACTTACATGGCAATTAATTACAAGACCTATGATAAAAGTGATGTCGTGGCAGATACACTTAACCTAGATGACGAATTGGAAGAGGAAATTCCAATCACTGAGCAGGTCGTAACACCACCACCTCCACCACCTCCACCACCAGCAGCACCAGAAGTTATAGAAGTTGTTGAGGATGAAGAAGAAGTAGAGGAAACAGTTATTGAGTCTACAGAAACAGAAATGGATACTGAAATTGTTGAAGTAGAAGAAGTAGAAGTAGAAGAGGTAGAAGAAGATATTGAGGTACCGTTCCATGTCATTGAAAATGTTGCCGTATTCCCGGGTTGTGAAAACAAAAAAGGAAACGAAGCAAAAAAACAGTGTATGAATGAGAAGGTGAACAAATTTATACAGCGAAAGTTCAATACCGAGTTGGCCAATGAATTAGGATTAACGCCAGGTAAGAAAAGAGTATTTGTTAGGTTCAAGGTAGACAAAACTGGTGCGATTACTGCGGTACAGGCTCGTGGGCCACACCCAGCTTTAGAAAAAGAGGCGAAGCGTGTTATTGGCAAGTTGCCAAAAATGAAGCCTGGTAAGCAGAGAGGTAAACCGGTGGTGATGCCGTTTTCAATTCCAATCGTATTCCAAGTACAAGATTAGGTAGCCTATAGAAATTTATCATTTTAAATAAAAATCCCGTTCAAAATTAATTGGACGGGATTTTCTTTTTGGTATGCTTATTGTGACTTTATCATAATATTAACATTTTAAATAATACGTATTATGAAGAATTCTAAAAAGAATGTCAATAGTGCTGGTCAGAACACTATTGGGGTAAAGACATCACAAAAGCATGATGCAAATTTACAAAAAAACTCAACCCTCTATTTTCAGATCGGGTTGATTCTTTGTTTATTGGGCACCTATTCGCTTTTTGAAATGCAATTTCAGGACAAGACGATTGTTCCTGAGACGATAACCATTGATGAGGTCGCAACAATTGATGTGGCACCAGACTATCGTTTAGAAGTTGTGCAAGAAGAAAAGCCAAGGGTTGACCGTAGCACAACCTTGATTGATAAGTACGAGGAAGTAGACAATGACACTCCGGATTTAGAACAAGAGATTTTTACTCCAGATGCTCCAGAAACCACAACAGAACAGCCTTTAGATCCAGGAGCCCTTCCTGAAGTTGACGAGCCGGAAGAGGACATTTTTGTGCCTTTCACAATAATTGAAAAGGTGCCTGTCTATCCAGGTTGTGAAAAAAAGAAAACTAACGAGGATAAAAGAAAGTGCATGTCGCAAAAGATTACCAAATTAGTCAATAGGAAATTTGATACCAGTATTGGCGAGGAGCATGGTATGACGGGCTTACAGAAAATTCAAACGCAATTTACGGTCGATAAATACGGTAATATTACAGATGTTAAAGTGAGAAGTTCGCATCCGGCTTTAGAAAAAGAAGCCAGACGTGTTATAGGTAAAATTCCTAGTATGAAACCCGGTTATCAAAGAGATGTTCCGGTTGGGGTCATTTATACGCTGCCTATCAAATTCCAAGTCAGAAACTAGAATTAAATAATGACGATTAAAGGAGGTGGTTTGAAAAGTGTCATTCTGAATGAAATGAAGAATCTGATCTAATTATAACGTGCTAATTATTAATGGAACAAGATTCTTCGTCCCGATAGCTATCGAGACTCTGAATGACAAAAAGTAACCCCTTTTCAGACCGCCTCTTTTTTGTTTTAAGGGTACTAAAAAAAATAAGTATCTTTCGCGTATTAAAAACCCCGTCCTTTTTTATGAAGCGCATTTGGCTTATTATTCTTTTATTGATTTCTTTTTTAAGTAATGCACAAACCCTTTCAACATACGAAAAACCACCCGTTTTTACTGAATGCGATTCATTGGCAATAGACAAACTTAAAAGTTGTTTCAATTATACCTTAAACGACTTTATTTTCAAGAATTTTCAGGTGCCACAAGTTGTTTCCGATGAGGATTATAAAGGTGATGTTCAGATTCTATTCGAAGTTGATAAGGAAGGTACATTTAGAGTCATTTATGTTGACGCCATATACGACGAATTAAAAGACGAAAGCAAGCGGGTTTTTGGATTGTTGCCAAAAATTAAACCGGCAACTTACAACGGAAAACCGGCCTTTGTTCAATATAGTATGAGTGTTGCTATACCTTTGGTAGAACCTGTAAAAGAAGCAGGCAATGACGAGAATGAACTTCCAACATACTTGAGTCTTAAGGATAAAGATAGTCTTAATGCCACCTTGTCCGATGAGTTCGACACCGTTAATGCCGAAACAAAACCTTATGAAAAATTAGAGTATAGTAGCCAATTGAATGTGCCCTTTACCCATTCGTATTACGCACGTTTTGATGATGAAATGAATCGGATAGGGACTAACAGTCATACAGCGGCAAAACCCTTTGTATATAGTGATGTAGAACGCTATTATGATATAAAAGCTGAAAAAGAAAGTTTGGCCAAAGATGTGGACTCATGGTTTGGAAGAAAGTTGTATAACGAGCATATGGTCGAGGTGCAAGGCAAGGATTATTGGTTCACGGTAGATCCTATTGTAGACCTGCAAGTGGGTACTGATACCGAAGCTGATGACGGTACTTGGAATAATACAAGAGGTATTTTTATACAAGCAGGTTTAGGGAAGCGCTTTAATCTGTCCGCTTCGGTTTACGAAAGTCAAGGACGTTTTGCAGATTACTTCAATCGTTTTGCGGAAAGCTTAAGAGCCTTCGGTCCAGATCCTGCAATCATACCTGGACGCGGTATTGCTAAGGGCTTTAAGGAAAACTCCTATGATTACCCAGTTGCAGAAGCCTATCTGTCATACACACCAGCTGATTTTTTGAACATCCAGTTCGGGCATGGCAAGAATTTTATAGGTGATGGATACCGTTCATTACTTCAAAGTGACGTGGCCAGTCCCTATCCCTTTTTAAAATTAAACGCCACCTTCTGGAAAATAAAGTATACGAGCACATGGATGTGGCTAAAGGATGTACGTCCAGAAGTGGTGATGGACGACGCCTTCTTAACCAAGTATATGGCCAACCATTATTTAAGTTGGAATGTGTCTAAACGCCTGAATATTGGTCTGTTTGAATCGGTGATGTGGGCAGATACCAATGGTAGGGGTTTTGATGTGAATTACCTCAATCCCATTATATTTTTTAGAGCTATAGAATTTCAAACAGGCCAAGGCGCTGGTAATGCCATTTTAGGCTTAAGCGCAAAATATAAGTGGAACAATAAGGTGAACCTCTACGGACAGTTTATTGTAGATGAATTCTCTTTGAGCGATGTCACAGGAGGTAATAAGAGTTGGAAAAACAAATTCGGGTTTCAGCTAGGAGCCAAATACTTTAATGCCTTTAAAGTTGATAATCTGCTGTTGCAAGCCGAATACAATCAGGTACGTCCTTATACCTATTCGCATAATACGGAGATTTTAAACTACGCGCATTTTAATCAACCGATGGCACATCTTTGGGGTGCTAACTTTAGGGAATTGGTGTTGATAGGGCGTTATAATTACAAGCGATGGTTTGCCGATGCTAAGCTCATTATAGGGCAACGTGGTTTCGATTTCAACACCGATGAAGATAGTTTCGCTTACGGAGGAGATATTTACACGAACGAAAACGACCGTCCAAGTGATACCGGAATTACCATAGGCCAAGGGAATAAGACCAATAGCTTTATGTGGGAACAGCAAGTAGGCTATTTACTCAACCCAGAAACCAATTTAAAACTGTTTGCCAATATTATTTACAGGGATTTTAATCCAGAGGCCGTTACGGCATCGACAATGGAGTCTAATACACTTTGGTTTAGCATTGGTCTTAGAACGGACTTATTTAATTGGTATAATGATTTCTAGATTATGCTAATGGCTATAAAACTTTAGTTTGCGTTGGTCAAAACCTTTTTTCAAAGTATCTTTGCACTCGCTAAGAATTAGGATAAAGGATTAACGGTTTGAGTAGCACAAAATCTTCGGTATCAAAAGCTTCTGTGATTACGGACTTTAAGGAAATCACGAAAATGGGTTTGTCCTTAAGTGTCGTATTTTCGGCGCTCGCTGGTTATCTTCTAGGAGCTGAAACGATTAATTTTACCACATTACTTCTTTTAGCATTTGGCGGCTATTTTATGGTTGGCGCATCCAACGCTTACAACCAAATTATAGAGCGCGATTTAGATGCCTTAATGGACCGCACAAAAAGCAGACCCATACCAGCAGGGCGTATGAGTGTTAATACAGCATTTATTATAGCTACTTCATTTACGGTTTTAGGCTTAATTACGCTTTATATTATTAACCCTAAAACAGCAATGTGGGGTGCGATATCCATATTTTTATATACTAGTATTTATACACCGTTAAAAACGAAAACCCCTTTAGCCGTTTTTGTTGGGGCCATTCCCGGAGCCATCCCTTTTATGCTAGGTTGGGTGGCGGCACGTAATGCATTCGGTATTGAGCCTGGCACTTTATTCGCTATTCAGTTTTTTTGGCAGTTCCCTCATTTTTGGGCTATAGGCTGGTTCCTTCATGAGGACTACGAAAAAGGTGGGTTTTTTATGTTGCCTACGGGCAAACCAGATAAGGGTACAGCAGTGCAAATCATTATGTATAGTGTTTGGACCGTTCTAGCTTCGATTATTCCCGTATTTGGTTTCACAGGGGATTTAAGATTATCTATAGTAGGAGCTGTGCTTGTATTTTTATTAGGCATGGTAATGCTGCTGTATGCGCTGCGGTTATTTCAGAAGCGCACGATAAAGGCGGCAAAACAACTCATGCTATCGAGTGTATTTTATATTACCATGTTGCAGATTATATATGTCGTAGATAAATTTTTGAGATAAATGGATTTAACACAAGGAACGCCAGAGGAGAAAAAGGCAAGGGCAAAGAAAATGATGCTTTGGTTTGGAATAGGGTCTTTAATTATGTCCTTTTCGGCTTTAATCAGTGCATTTATTGTAAGCTCCAAACAGCGAAGGGATAAGGACTGGTTGAGTAGTTATGAATTACCAGATGCGTTTTTAATTAGTGTCGGTATTATTTTGTTAAGTAGTCTTACCTTTATTTTGGCGCGACGCGCATTACAACAAAATGACCGACAAAAGACGACCCTTTGGTTGTTGCTGACCTTGGTTTTAGGTGTGGTTTTTATCTTTAGCCAGTTTGAAGGATTTAGGCAAATCATTGAAACAGGTTACAATTTTACAGGACCTACCAGTAATATCACCATGTCCTATATTTATTTGATAGCAATTTTGCACATAGGACACGTCATTGCTGGCTTAATATGTATCATTGTTGTTATTTATAATCATTTTAAACAGAAGTACAATGCCAATAATATGTTGGGTTTAGAACTAGCGGCTAATTTCTGGCATTTCGTAGACCTGCTTTGGCTTGTGCTCTTTTTATTTTTATATTTTTTTAGAGATATAATTTGATTATTTTTGTCCAATCTTAAAATTAAATAATTTCTATGGATTCTACAGTAGCGAATACTGGCACAGAAGGAAGAACTTGGGGAGGTGGAAATAAACCTCTAAATGCAAGTTATGGCAAGATGATGATGTGGTTTTTTATTGTTTCTGATGCACTCACATTTTCTGGATTCTTGGCAGCCTACGGATTTTCTAGATTTAAATTTATCAAAGAGTGGCCAATCGCAGATGAGGTATTTACACACGTACCGTTTTTACACGGTCAGGAATTGCCTATGATCTATGTAGCATTCATGACATTTATTCTTATCATGTCATCTGTAACCATGGTATTGGCTGTAGACGCAGGGCACCACATGAATAAAGCTAAAGTGACACTTTACATGTTCCTAACCATCATTGGAGGTGCAATATTTGTTGGATCGCAAGCTTGGGAATGGGCCACCTTTATTCAAGGCGATTATGGTGCGGTGCAAACCAAAGGAGGCAATATTTTACAATTTGGTGAATATGTAACTGTTAACGGTAAGGAAAAATTTAAACGTGTTTCAATAGATGAATTTGCCATACCAGTTGCTGGTTCTAGAGTTGAGCACGAGCGAAAAAATGGATTGTGGTATGTAGATGAAAAGCCGCTCCCACCTTATTCTGTGAATGAAATATATAATGGTCTGGCTGCTAATGAAAATATATTGGTTAGAAATCAGATTATTAATGAAGACGGTGAAAAAACCGTATTGTCGAGGGAAGAGTCTCTAAAACAGATAAAAGAAAACGGTAAGCTGGTAGTTAAAGGTGCTAACCTTCAAGTTAATGAGTATGGAACGGCATTATTTGCAGACTTTTTCTTCTTTATTACAGGGTTCCACGGCTTCCACGTATTTTCAGGTGTGGTCATTAATATCATTATTTTCTTCAACGTTATTTTAGGAACTTACGAGCGAAGAGGAAGCTATGAAATGGTCGAGAAAGTTGGTCTGTACTGGCACTTTGTCGATTTGGTTTGGGTATTTGTATTTACATTCTTCTATTTAGTATAAAAGCAATTTGAGATTTAGTTATGGCTCACGAACATAAATTAGAGATATTCAGAGGACTTTGGAAATTTAAGTCCAATACACAAAAGATTTGGGGGGTTTTAGCCTTCTTAACCTTTGTTACGGCTATAGAGGTGGTTCTTGGTATTTATAAGCCAGATTTCTTAATGCATACTTGGATAAATCCTATAAAAGGAGGTTTCTTTGCGACACTGGCAAATATTATATTATCACCGTTTGTCTTTATGAAGCCCTTAAACTTAATCTTCATACTATTAACCCTTGTAAAGGCTTACTATATTACCTGGGACTTTATGCACATGAGAGACGAAGTAAAGGCATTGAGACGCATGGTGGTATGGACAGCAGTTTTCTTAATCTGTTATTTGATTTTTATCTTGTTACAAGAAGGAGGCTATGTATATGAAGTTTATTTTCCGGAGAATACAGATGAGGCTTTAATTAAAAGAGATTTTTAACAGACACAATTGAAGGAATATATAGCTCTATCAAAGTGTTAAATTAGATATTAAAAGGTGGTTTTTCTAAACCGCCTTTTTTATTTTTGCAGTATGGAATTGAGCAGCAGAAAACGCAACCTTGTACTTAGCATTTTGTTTTTTTTACCGGTGGCCTTCATCATTATAATGATGCTATCCAAGGATAATTACAACCCTTTGGATATCGTTAATGAAAATGTTTCCGAGTTACCTGTTAATAAGGATAATCTCCAATTAAAAGGACATCTTACCATATTGTCGTTTTGGGGTAAAAACCCAATGGAACATTCAACGGCTGCTTTAAACCTTAAGGAACTAATCTATGATAGAAATAAAGGGTTCAAAGCCTTTCAGATAGTGGTCATGTTACCACATTCCGCAAAAGAAGAAGCAGAAGAATTGCTTAAAGAAATTAAGTCTTATGAAGACCTTAGGTTCTGGCATTTGTTATATGCAGATGACCATGACATAAAGCGCGTATTTAAGAGTCTCAGGTCCGAAGTAGAATTAAACGAAAACCTGGCTTGTGATGCCGTCTATATTGTGGATAGAGATATGAATCAAAGAGGAAGACTTGACGATAGAACAGATAAAGAAATAGAGAGCGGAGCTCCTGTCTATGGACTCTTTGATTACGATTGCATACAAGTGGCTGAGTTAAAGAATAAAATGGCCGCTGAGGATATGCGTGTGTTGTTTAAGGAGTATAGGGACAAACGGAAAGGGAATTTTGCTGAATCTGATAAAAGGAGACAAAAAGGCATAAAACAAACCAATGAGTAAAAAAACAAATTATTCGTATATAGGCATTGCATTTATCATGTTAGTCTTCGGAATTATTTTTATTCCTAAGATTATAGATAGAATGAGCAAAGGAGACGTCACCAGAGATGAAAGCCGAAGTGAAGAGGTCTCTGTAAATGCAGGTAAAAAAGCGTCGGATTTGGCTTATATACCACTTAGCGGGGAAAACAGAAAAGTACCCCCGTTTAGCTTTACCGATCAACACGGTAATACCATAACGAATGAAGATTATTTAGGGAAGGTTTATGTGGTTGAATTCTTTTTCACAACCTGTCCTACCATATGTCCAAGAATGAACAGGAATTTAGTGGATATCCAGGACGAATTCAAAGCATTTGAGAATTTCGGTATTGCATCATTTACGATAAACCCAGATTATGATACACAAGATGTACTTAAAGCATATGCCGAAAAATATGGCGTCATAAATCCTAATTGGCACTTCATGACCGGAAAGGAAGAAGATATTTATAATCTAGCAAATATTGGATTCAATATATATGCAGGTAAAAACGCAGAGGCTGAAGGCGGATTTGAACATTCAGGTAACTTTGCTTTGATAGATAAAGAAGGTTATATAAGAAGTCGAAAAGATGCTCATGGCAATCCTATGATTTATTACATTGGTGTTATTAGCGAAGCAGAAGGAGAAGAAGATGGACAGAAAGAACAAATTAGTATTTTAAAAGAAGATATTGCTAAATTATTGAAAGAGTAGCTATGAGTGCAGTTGATTTGGAAAAAGAAAAAAAGTACAACAAATGGATTGTGGTACTTTCTGTGGTGATACCCTTAGTAGTCGCCTTGTTATTTGGTGTGAAGATCGACGTAGAACTTCCCGTATTTTTACCACCTATCTATGCGACTATAAATGCGATTACGGCTTTGGTATTGATTATCGCCGTTGTCATGATAAAGAAAGGCAATCGAACAATGCACGAGCGCTTAATGAAGTTTGCAATTCTGTTATCGGTTTTGTTCTTGGTCATGTATGTGCTGTATCATATGACAAGCGATTCCACAACATATAAAGGATCATTCAGAGGTGTGTATTTGTTTATTTTACTAAGTCATATTGTGTTGTCTGTTGCTGTGATTCCCTTTGTGCTAATTACTTATGTAAGGGCTATAACCAATAATATAGCGAGACATAAAAAGATTGCAAAAATTACCTTTCCATTATGGTTATACGTCGCTATAACGGGTGTTATAGTTTACATCATGATTTCACCTTATTATGCCTAGTATGAAAAAGAAAGTGTTCTTATTTCTTGTCTCTTGTCTCCTTTTCTTTCAGTCGAAAGCACAATGCGCTATGTGTAGGGCGGTTTTAGAGAGCGGTGAGGACCAATCAGCAGCAGAAGGGATCAATGATGGCATTATGTTTCTTATGGTCGTCCCCTATATTTTAGTAGCCACCATAGGCTATATCATCTACAGAACCTATAATAAATCACAAAAGACTAAAAATACAGGGGAAATACTGTAACATTTTCTTTAATAAACAGTCTTATATCTATAGTATTTGCAGGTAAGTCTTAACAAATACTTAGCATAAAACACTTAGTGTTTTGTGTAATATTGCATCAATCAACCATCATCGCATGATACAAATCAAAGATTTACATAAATCTTATCACATGGGGAGCAATTCGCTTCACGTGCTCAAGGGTATTAATTTTAATGTAGAAGAAGGGGAACTAGTTTCAATTATGGGCTCTTCCGGATCAGGTAAATCAACTTTGCTCAATATTCTAGGAATGTTAGATGAGGCAGATTCAGGAAGTTATGCTTTGGATGGTAAGCCCATTAAAAATTTGAATGAAAAAGTTGCAGCCAGATACCGAAACGAATTTTTAGGCTTTGTTTTTCAATCTTTCAATCTTATTAATTATAAATCAGCTGCTGACAACGTCGCTTTACCTTTGTATTATCAAGGTTTGCCAAGAAAAGAACGTATTCAAAAAGCAGAATATTATTTAGAAAAAGTTGGATTGGCGGAATGGTCTCATCATTTACCTAGTGAGCTGTCTGGTGGCCAAAAACAACGTGTGGCTATAGCAAGAGCCTTAGCTAGCGAACCAAAAGTGTTATTAGCTGACGAGCCTACGGGAGCTTTGGATTCTAAGACGTCTTATGGTGTAATGGAATTAATTCAAGGTATTAATGATGAAGGTAAAACGATTTTAGTCGTTACTCACGAAGATGATATAGCACACATGACAAAGCGAATTGTTAATCTTAAGGATGGTATTATCATTGATGATAGTTTAGTAAAACAAGTAAGAGCCAAACAGCATGTTTAATATAGAACGTTGGCAAGAAATATTTGAAACACTTAGAAAAAATAAGCTAAGAACCTTTCTAACAGGCCTTTCTGTGGCCTCTGGGATTTTTATACTAGTGATCTTATTAGGTGTAAGTTCAGGCTTAAAAAACGGCGTTACATCTCAGTTCCAGCAAGATGCCACTAACGAACTGGGCGTGAGAACTCGTGTTACCACTAAAGGTTATAAAGGCTTAAATCCTGGTAGACGTATTCAATTAAAAAATGAAGATTTTAATATGTTGTCGTCGACTTATGACGAATTTTTAGAGTACAAATCTTCTAATTATAACATTTGGGGTGGCCAAGTTGCTTATAAAAATGAAACAGGTAATTACACCTTGCGAGGCATGATGCCAGACGGACAATTTATAGAAAATTGTGATATAGTTGATGGTCGTTTTATAAACCAAGCGGATCTCGATGGAACTAGAAAAGTCGCAGTTATTGGTAGAAAAGTTAAGACAGATATATTTAAGGATGAAGACCCTATAGATAAATACATTTCCATTTGGGGTATAAGTTATAAAGTCGTTGGTGTTTATTCAGATCCAGGTGGCGAACGCGAGGAAAGTAATATAATGCTTCCTATAACATCAGTTCAAAAAGCATTTAATGGAGGTGATAATGTAAGGCACATTGAGTTTACTGTGAAAATGTCAGAAAACTTTGATGAGGCTGTTGAACTCTCTAAAAACCTAAGTCTAGCCATAGAAAAGGATATAAAGCAAAAGCATATTGTTGCTCCAGATGATGAGGCCGCTATACGCGTTTGGAATACTTTAGAAGAAGCGAAGAAAATCTATTCACTTATTGATACAATCAAAACTGTATTTTGGGTGATAGGTATTTTTACAATAATTGCAGGTGTTGTTGGTGTAGGCAATATCATGATTATTATTGTTAAAGAGCGTACAAAAGAAATTGGAATTAGAAAAGCTATAGGAGCTGAGCCCTTATCAATAATTGCCATGATTTTGCAAGAGGCAATTTTTGTTACTATGTTTTCGGGCTTCATAGGCCTTATATTTGGAATGGGTTTACTAGAATTGTTTGGCCCTCAGGTTGATAGTCCATTTATTAAATTCCCACAAGTAGATTTTCCAACGGCGATAACCACAGTTTTTATACTCGTATTTGCAGGTGCGTTAGCAGGATTTCTTCCAGCCTATCGCGCTGCAAAAATAAAACCAATCATAGCTTTAAGAGACGAATAGTATGTTTAATAGAGAACGTTGGAGTGAAATATTAGAAGCACTAAATGCAAACAAAGTAAGAACTGTTCTAACAGCGTTCGGTGTGTTTTGGGGTATTGCCATATTGGTTTTATTATTAGCGCTGACCAATGGCTTGCGCAATGGAGTTACTGCAGATTTTGGCGATTTTGCTACGAATTCCATGTTTATGTGGACCCAACGAACCTCTAAGCCTTATAAAGGAATGCCCAAATCACGTTATTTTAATTATAAAATTGATGATGTAGCAGCTATTAAAGCTGCAGTACCTAATTTAAAATATGTGTCACCTAGAAATCAATTAGGTGGATATCAAGGGGCCAATAATGTGGTTCGAGGTATGAAAACTGGTGCTTTTCAAATTTATGGTGACTATCCGGAGTTTATAAAACAAAAACCTATGGATATTCTTCAAGGGCGATTCATTAATTACTCCGATATTAACGCTAAGCGGAAAGTGTGTGTTATTGGTCCAGATGTTGTAAAAGCACTTTATGACAACGGTGAAGACGCTGTGGGATCTTATATTAAGATAAACGGTGTAAACTTTATGGTAGTTGGGACTTTTAAAATTACTAACAGCCAAGGGGATTCAGAAGAAGAGGCTAACACTATTTTTATTCCATTTACTGCTTTTAGTCAGGCTTTCAATTATGGTGAAATAGTGGGCTGGATGGCTATTACAGCAGAAGATAATACACCCATTACTTCTGTAAAAGAAGGAATATTTTCCTTAATGAGAGAACGCCATAAGATTCATCCAGAGGATGTGCGAGCGATTGGTCATTTTGATTTAGCTGAACAATTTGGAAGAATAAATGGACTTTTTAGTATTCTATCTGCAGTAGGATATTTTGTTGGTGCCTTAATCTTAATGTCCGGTATTATTGGCATAAGTAACATTATGCTTATCGTGGTAAAAGAACGTACAAAAGAAATAGGGGTGAGGCGTGCTTTGGGTGCTACACCATGGACCATTAAAGGTCAAATTTTACAAGAAAGTTTAATACTCACTATTTTGTCTGGAATGGTTGGTATCTCTTTTGCAGCTCTGGTTATTTGGGGAATGAATGCTATTTTGGATAGTGTTGGTCCTGTTGAGAATTTTGCTAATCCAAGCGTGAGCATGCAAGTGGTATTTACCGCACTGATAATTTTAGTGGTTTCGGGTTTACTTGCAGGTTTGATACCTGCCAATAGCGCTACAAAAATGAAGCCCGTAGATGCCTTAAGAATTGAATGAGTTTAAGAATTTAGAATAAAAAACAATCAATCAAATAATAAAGAATTACAAATGAAAAGAACCACAACCGTAATTATATTAGTTCTAATAGTCGTAATTTTTGGAGTTTCACTATACTATTTATGGTCTAAAAATCAAGAAGATCCAAAAACCTATACCACCGAAAAAGCTTCAAATGAAACAATTGTGTTAAAGACTGTTGCTACAGGTAGCATTGTACCAAAAGAAGAGGTTTTGATCAAACCCAATATTTCAGGTGTAGTCGATGAAGTTTTTGTAGAAGCCGGAGAGTATGTAAGACAAGGGGATTTAATTGCAAAGATTAGAGTTATTCCTAATGTTTCAAACCTAACGAGTGCAAAAAACAATATCGCCTCTAATCAAACAGCGTTGCAAACAGCAGAGATCAATTACAAAACGCAAAAAGCCATATTCGATCGTCAAAAGGAATTATTTGAAAAAGGTGTTATTGCAGCTAATGAATTTGACCAAGTCAATAATACTTTTTTACAAGCGAAACAACAGGTGGAGCAAGCGAGGATTAATGTGACCCAATCCCGTCAAAACTATGATATCATTAAGACTGGTACCACATCGGGTTTAGGAAATATTGCCCAAACTCAAGTCAGAGCAACTGTGGCAGGTATGGTTTTAGATGTTCCGGTAAAAGCTGGAAACCAGGTCATTGAAGCTAACAATTTTAATGAAGGTACCTCAATAGCGTCTTTAGCTGACGTAAAGAAAATGATTTTTGAAGGTAAGGTTGATGAAAGTGAAGTGGGTAAAATAAAAGAAGGACTCCCTCTAGAAATTACAGTTGGTGCCATAGAGAATGAAAAATTTGATGCCATTTTGGATTACATTGCACCAAAAGGGGTTGAAGAAAATGGAGCCATTCAGTTCGAGATTAAAGGCTCACTTAAACAGATAGATTCTACATTTATACGTGCAGGTTTAAGTGCAAATGCTTCCATCATATTAGATAAGGTAGAAAATGTTTTGGCCATAAAAGAAGCATTGGTGCAGTACGATCCTGAAACTAAAAAACCATTTGTTGAAGTTGCGGTCGGTGATCAAAAATTTGAGAGACGAGATGTTGAATTAGGGCTGAGTAACGGTATTTTTGTTGAGATTAAAAGTGGCATATCAGAATCGGATGAAATAAAAATATGGAACCAACTTCAAGGGCCACCTGAAGTCAGCAGATAAAAATTTTAACATTTAATGTAACACTTAAAGATTTATAGAGACAAATAGACATCATGAAATGAACCAACAACTAAATCTTAATGGTATTTAAGGTTTTTTAAAGGTGAATTCCATCTGTCAATAAAAACGATAGAAACAACAGATGAAAAAATCAATCATAATAGTACTACTATTTCTTGGAGTTATTGGTCAAGCACAAAACAAAAAGTGGACCCTAAAGGAGTGCGTTCAATATGCATTAGAAAACAATATTTCCGTAAAACAGAGTGAGCTTGATTTACAGCAAGCCGAAGTTGATAAGCTGACAGCAAAAGGTAATTTTATTCCTAGTCTCAATATAAGTTCCAACGTATCAGAAAATACGGGTTTGAGTTTTAACCCATTAACGAATAACGCACAAACCACGACGTTTCTTTCTGCTTCAGGGAATATTAATGTAGGCTATACAATCTTTGACGGTTTGAGAAATATAAGACAACTGCAAAGAGCCGACATTTCAAGATTAGCAAGTCAGTATCGCTTGGACAAAATGAAAGATGATATTTCATTGTTTGTGGCTAATGGCTATTTAACCGTTTTATTAAATAAAGCCAATCTGGAGGTTTTAATATCCCAGAATCAGGTCACCCAAGAACAAATTCAACAAACCAAAGAATTAGTTGAGGCCGGTTCGTTGCCTAGGGGTGATCTTTTAGAAATACAAGCAACGGATGCCAGTGAAAAACAACAGATTATAAATGCAGAGAACAATGTGAGGATATCATTAATAAGTTTGGCTCAACTACTTTTAATCAAAGATTATGAAAACTTTGATATAGAAGATGAAGGCTATAATATTGTTGATGGAGGTGTAGCAGGTAGAGATGTTTCAGAAATCATCGCTGCGGCAAAGGAAAACAGATCTGAGATTAAGATTGCCGAAGAAGATGTTGCCTTGGCGGAAATCGATTTAAAGATTGCAAAAGGCGTTAACTGGCCAACCCTATCAGCATTTTTTGGATATAATACCAGATATGCAGATTCGCCTTCCTTTAGCTCGGTTCCTGATCCAGATAACCCTACGGTAACCGAACAAATAGGTACAGTAGAAGCTACAGGGCAATCCGTTGTAGCGACGTTTCCCAATACGATTCCGGTTGAAGTTCCGGCAGATCCATTTATTGATCAGTTGTATTTAAACGATGGTATTGGATACGGGCTGCAAGTAAATATCCCAATTTTAAATGGTTTTAACACTAAAGCAAATGTTCAGAGAAGCCGTGTTAGTCTAGAACGCGCAAAGTTTCAGTTAGAACAGGCAGAGTTGGATTTAGAGTCTACCGTATACCAAGCCTATGTAGATGCTAAAGGATCTTTAAAGTCTTATGAAGCGGCGCAATCTGCTCTTGAATCACAAGAATTGGCCTATGAGTATGCTAAAGAACGTTATGATGTAGGTTTAACCAATGCCTTCGATTTTAGTCAGTCCAAGTTGAGATATGATAATGCAAAAATTGAATTAAACAGAACAAAATACGATTACATATTTAAGTTAAAGGTTCTTGAATTATATTTCGGAATTCCTGCAACTGAATTAAAGTTTTAATTATGAGTAAAACAGTAAAAATTATTTTAGGGGTAGTTGTACTTCTAATAGTATTTCTTATCGCTGGGAAGTCTATGGGATGGTTCGGCAAAAAAGGAAACTTTAAGGAAGTTACCATAAAAGAAGTTACTCTAAAAGATATTGTTGAGACCGTTTCAGCTACGGGTAAAATTCAGCCTGAAGTGGAAGTGAAAATATCTTCGGAAGTCTCAGGCGAAATATTAGATTTACCGTTCAAAGAAGGGCAAGAAGTAAAAAAGGGAGATTTGTTGGTAAGAGTGAATCCAGATTTGATACAGTCAGCCTTAAATAGATCTCAGGCATCCTATCAAAATGTAAAGGCAGGCTTAGAACAGGCAGAAGCCAGCTTAAAGCAGGCAAAAGCCGATTACGATAGAAATAAAAGTCTTTTTGAAAAAGGGGTGATCTCCAAGGCGGATTGGGATAGAGCTTTGGCCGCTTATGAAACTGCCGAAGCCAGCAAGAGCTCAGCGTACTACAATGTTCAAAGTGCTGCGGCAACGGTTAATGAGGCAAGGGATAATTTAATGAGAACCACGATATACGCCCCTATGAGCGGAACCATATCCATGCTTAATGTAGAACTTGGAGAGCGCGTAGTTGGAACACAGCAAATGGCTGGTACGGAAATTCTAAGAGTAGCCAACTTAAACAACATGGAGGTAGAGGTTGATGTTAATGAAAACGATATTGTAAAAGTCAACATTGGTGATTCTACCATTGTTGAGGTCGATGCTTACTTAAAGAAGGAATTTAAGGGCATAGTCACGGAAATTGCCAATTCGGCAGCGGGCGATTTGGCCGCAGACCAGGTGACGAATTTTAAAGTAAAGGTCAGAATTTTAGAGGAGTCCTATCAAGATTTAACAGAAGGGAAGCCAGAGACCTATTCACCTTTTAGACCAGGAATGACCGCAACAGTAGATATTATAACGAAGACACGCAAGGATGCCATTGCCGTGCCGATTAGTGCAATTGTTATTAAAACCGATACGAGTTCAACAAAAAAACCTTATGGTAAAACTGCTGAAGTCGAAGATGATGAGACCCAAAAAGAAGAGGAGAAATTTGAGTGTGTGTTTGTGAATGATAATGGCAAGGCCAAACTTAGAGTTGTTGAAACCGGCATTCAGGACGATACCTTTATTGAGGTTGTTTCCGGACTCGGTAAAGAAGACAAAATAATCACTGGGCCTTATAATACGGTTTCAAAGACCTTAAAACCTGGGGATTTGATTGAAGACAAGAATAAGAAAGTTGAGGATACTCAAGAAGAAGCAGAGGAATAATATCAGATTTAAATAATGGCCTTAGTGCTAAATATAGAAACAGCGACCACTAACTGTTCAGTCTCTCTATCCAAAGATGGGGAGACTTTGGTTTTAAAGGAAGATAACAGTCCAGGCTATTCTCATGCAGAATTGCTGCACGTGTTTATCAAGGAGCTGTTTAAATCGGCTCAAATTGAATCCAACGAAATTGATGCCGTTGCAGTTAGTAAAGGGCCAGGGTCTTATACAGGATTACGCATAGGAGTATCTTCAGCAAAAGGGCTGTGCTATGCCTTAGACAAACCGTTAATTTCAGTTTCAACTTTAGAGAGTTTGGCGCATCAGGTTACTATCGAAGAAGGATTAATTGTGCCAATGCTAGATGCCAGGCGCATGGAGGTCTATTCGGCTGTTTATACCTCTAATTTTGAACAGTCTCGAGCAATTAAAGCAGAAATTTTGACTTCAGAGAGTTTCGCCGATCTGCTTTGTGATAACAAGGTGTATTTTATTGGCAGCGGAGTCGATAAAACAAAAAGCATCGTAAAGCACCCAAATGCGGTATTTATTGAAGGTAAGTTACCATCTGCAAATGAAATGGCAGGGCTTTCAGAATTAAAGTATAAAAAAAGCGACACCGAAGATGTCGCTTATTTTGAGCCTTATTATTTAAAGGATTTTATTGCCATAAAAAGCAAAACAAATTAACCTTGTTTATGAATTTCGACTTGATGAGGATATGGTATTTCAATACCCGCAGCATCAAGCGCTATTTTCATGTTTTCAGTCACATCAAAATACACATCCCAATAATCTTCCACATTGCACCAAGGTCTAACGGCGAAATTTACTGAGCTATCGGCTAATTCTAGAACAGTTACTGCTGGTGCAGGATCCTGTAAGACCTTAGGGTGAGATGTTAAGACGTTTAGCATAACGTCTTTTGTTTGCTTAATATCAGAATCGTAGCTTACACCATAAACTAAGTCAACGCGTCGTGTCCCTTCTGACGTATAATTGATAATATTACCATTAGAAAGTGCACCATTAGGAATAATGATTTCCTTGTTCGATAACCCAGTTAGTTTTGTGGTGAAAATCTCTATTTCCTTAACGACCCCTAACTCACCTTGTGCTTCTATAAGATCACCAATTTTAAAAGGTTTAAAGATCATGATTAAGACACCACCTGCAAAATTGCCTAGGGATCCTTGCAGGGCCATACCAATAGCTAAACCGGCTGCAGCTAAAATAGCAGCAAAAGATGTTGTTTCAACCCCTACGGTACCAAGTACAACGACAACTAGAATAATTTTTAAAATCCAATTCGTCAGATTGATAAGAAACTTTTTAAGGCTTTCATCATAATTCCCTTTATTCATTACTTTTTTGATTCCTTTAAGCAATAACTTAATGATCCAGCTTCCAATAATCCATATCAGAATGGCTGCTAGTAATTTAGGCGCAAACTCAACGATTAAGTTATAACCTTTGTCAATCCATTGTTGTGTGTCCATATGAGTCGATTTAATTTGGTTGAATAAAAACCCGGCTTATACCGCCGAGTCTAAAGTTATGATTTTGGTTTGAATTTATTTAACCTCAAAAGTCAATTTTAGGTTAACCCTAAACTCCGTAACAGCATCATCATTTACAATTGCACTTTGCTCTTGTACATATACAGAACGAATGTTTTTTAGAGTTTTTGATGCTTCTTTTACTGCTTTTTTAGTAGCATCTTCCCAACTCTTATCCGAGTTAGATAAGACTTCAATAACCTTTAATACTGCCATAATATTTTACTTTATTTGATTAATACCTTTTAGAAACTTAAAATTTCAAAAAGTCACTAAAATAGTAATCAAAATTTAGCCATTTATAGCATTTACGGTTATTGAGGCATCATTAAGCATTTCCTTTAGCATATTTTCAATCCCATTTTTTAAGGTAAATGTCGAGGATGGGCAGCCACTACAGGCACCTTGCAGTAAAACTTCCACTTTCTTAGTTTCTGCATCATATGATCTAAACTCTATATTCCCTCCATCGCTCGCAACGGCTGGTTTAACATACTCTTCAAGAATGTTCACAATATTTTTAGACGTATCGTCCAAAGCTTCAAATTTTTTCTCGATGGCTTCTTCAGTTTTATTGAGCTGTTTTGGAGCATCATCGTTTAGAATCGTCTTTCCTTGCTCAACGTAAGATTTGATAAATTCTCGAAGTTGAAGCGTGATTTCCTCCCATTCTATAATGTCGAACTTAGTTATCGAAATAAAATTCTTTTCCATAAACACGTTCTTTACAAAAGGAAATTGAAATAATGCCGTTGCAAGGGGCGAAGGCTTAGCCTCTTCAATAGATGAAAACTCATAGACATTAGGAACCAAAACCTTGTTGCATACAAACTTTAAAACACTCGGATTAGGTGTGCTTTCAGCATAAACAGTAACGGCGGCTTTTGGCTTAATGGCCTCTTCAGTAACGATGACACCATCGTTGGATAGGTAATTTTCAATTTGTAAGGCTACTTCGTCCTGTACATCGCTCCATTCTACAATGTTATAACGCTCAATGGCTACAAAATTTGAGGCTATATATACTTTCTTTACAAAAGGCAAATGAAACAACTGTTGTGCCAATGGAGAAAACTTGGCATCATCAATATTTTCGAATTCAAAGCTATTATGATTTGTTAAAAATCGGTCTGCTTCGAATTTTAAAATGGTGTTGTTAGAAGTAGGTACTATAGTAATATTGGTCTTTGTCATCTTTTTTTTTACAAAAATATGAAATATCAAGATTAAACGTTAATCATGTATATTATGTTTTGTGACCAAATTCTTAAGCCAATTCATATAATTTGATTAAATTTCGTCCTCATTTACAGAAACGAAGTAAAATATGAGTCGAGAGTCATATTTTGGAGGGATTAAATGAAGACTAACTAACTATGAAAAAGATATTTTTATTTACGGCCCTATTGATTTCATTTATCGCATCTTCTCAGGATCTTTTGATGCAAAATGGAACGTTTATTCGCTGTGCACCAGATAGGTTTTTTGACTCTGGGGGTGAATTTGGAAATTATGGTGATGACGAGGATTTCACGACTACAATTTGTCCTCAAAACGCAGGTGAATTCATTATTCTTGATTTTACAGAGTTTAACACACAGAACTTTATTGACGTTTTAACTATTTATGATGGAGATGATACTACGGCTGCTATTATTGGGACGTATTCAGGTATCACACCTTCTCCCGGTACAGTAATGGCATCTGATACCAATACATCTGGGTGTTTAACTATAACCTTTGCATCCAATGGTGCTTCGAATTCCATAGGATGGGCAGCTGATATTTCTTGTGCAGTACCATGTCAAGACATAACAGCTGCAATAGATAATACAGTGCCAGCGGAAACATCACCTAACGTCGTAGAAATTCTACCTGGTGAAACCGTCGATTTTACAGGGAGTGCTACATTCTCTGTAGACGGAACTAATGCAACGTACTCTTGGGATTTTGGGGATGGAAATACAGCAACAGGAACGGATGTATCCAACACATTTAATACGCCGGGTACCTATTTTGTGACTTTGACCGTTCAAGATGATAATCCAATTGGCTGTCAAGATACCATAACCTTCTTTGTAAACGTATTGGAAGCTATAGTATCGGTCAATAATTCGGCATTTCCCGAATCTAGTATGTCACTTCCAGAGCTTATTGAAAATGTCTTTGTTACCGGTGAAGGGTGCTCCTCTGTAGATACTTTTTCATTTCAGGTCAATGGTTCTCCTGATGCAACAGGCACAAAAAGTTATGGCTATTTTACAAGAGGCGGTGCCGTTAACTTCCCGTTTGAAGAAGGTATTATTCTAACAACCGGTGTAGCTTTTGAGGCGGGTAATGCCGTCAACGCTACTTTGGTTTCGAATAATAACGGTCAAGCAGGTGACAATGATTTGGAAGCTGCCTTAGCTCAGACCAATACAAACGATGCTACATTTGTAAAATTTAATTTTATCTCCCCAATAAGTCAAATACCATTTAGGTATATCATGGCGTCCGAAGAGTATGACGGGAGTACAGAATGCAGTTTTGCAGATAGCTTTGCTTTTTTATTGCGTGAAGTTGGGACAACCACCTATACTAATATTGCCGTCTTACCAGATGGCACACCAGTTAGTGTGACTAATATCAACAACTCTGGTACCTGTACGGCTAACCCTGCTTTTTTTGCTGGATACAATATTGGCGAAACCAACTATGGAGGAAGAACAGAGGTTTTAACAGCCTTAGTGGATGTGACTCCGAATGTTGAATATGAAATTAAACTTGTAGTTGCTGATCAAGGAGATTCTATTTGGGATTCAGCAATATTTTTAGAGGCGGGAAGTTTTAATCTCGGAGGTGAGTTAGGTGATGATATCACCATCGCTGCTGGTACTGCAGAATGTGGTGGTAATTCCATTACGTTGGATACTGGAGTCCCTACTGCAGTAAATCATACTTGGTTTTTAGATGGAGTTGAGGTACCTGGCGAAAACACCTCTACCTTAGATATTGATGAAGCAGGGACCTATTCTGTAGAAGTTGAATTTGGGGCAGGATGTACGACAACAGATAGTATTTTAGTAGAATTTAGACCAAGCCCAATGGCAAATCCTGCTCAGAATCTTGAAATCTGTGATGCGGATGGCACGGCCGATTTCAATTTATCAGAAAATGATGATGATATTTTAGGAGGGCAAGATCCTGCAGATTTTATAATAACTTACCATTTACTAGAGCAAGATGCTATGGATAATCTAGGTGCGTTACCAACAACTTACACGAATGCAGTAAATGGGCAAATGATTTGGGCACGTATCGCAGATAATACACAAGTTTGTTATTCTACAACATCATTTCAATTATTATTCTCAGATATCACTATCGATAATCCGCTTTCAACATTAAGTGTATGTGATGATGATACGGATGGTTTTACATCCTTCAACCTTACGGAAAGAGATGCCGAGGTGATAGGACCTAATAATCCTGACGATATGATTGTTACCTATCATCTAACTCAGGATGATGCAGATAACAATGTTGCTCCATTACCTGAACCTTACACAAATGCTACGGCCAATAATCAAACAGTTTATGCACGTTTACAAACAGTAACTAGCGAAGATTGTTATGCTACGGCGACACTAGATTTAGAGGTAATTGCACCACCCTTGGCTAATCTTACTACAGCTTTAGAGGCTTGCGATGACGATAGTGATGGCTTTACAGAGTTTGATTTGAGTTTAAGAGATTTTGAGATCATTGGGCCGCAAATGGATATGACTGTCACATACCACCCTACAGAGGCGGATGCCATTGCGGGCACGGGGGTATTACCAACATTATTTACAAATACGGATGTAGGCGCTCAATTAATTTATGCGCGAATACAAAGCGATATTACGGGCTGTTATGCAACAACAACTTTACAACTAATTGTTAATCCGCGTCCATCCACTGTTACTACGGCACCATTAATAGTATGTGATGACAACAATCCGGGCGACGAGTCGGAGGGGTTCGACCTTAGCGTAAAGGATACCGAGCTGATCGACGGCCAGGCCAACGTTACGGTGACCTACTATCCGAGCGGGGCGGATGCCGATGCGCAGACCAATGCGATCACGGCGCCCTATACGAACATAATGAACCCCCAGGAGATTACGGCGGTCCTGACCAATACGGTGACGGGCTGTACGTCCCGTATCCTTTTCGACCTTATGGTGGATCCCCTTCCTTCACTCGTTGTACCGACCGCGCTGGAGGTCTGCGACGACGGGATCCCGGACGGCCAGACGGCCATAGACCTTAGCCTAAAGAACTTTGAGATATCGGGCGGCAACCCAGCTTACTCGGTGACCTATTACCCGAGCCAGGCGGACGCGGATGCGGCGACCGACCCATTGCCGATCCCGTATACGAACATGAGCAACCCTGAGACTATTTTCGTGCGCGTCGAGGATACGGGCACGGGCTGTTACGCGACGACGTTGCTGGACCTTGTGGTGGAGCAGGCACCCGTTGCGAACGTCCCTGACGCTCTGCGCTACTGCGACCCGGACAACGACGGCTTCGGTCCTTTCGACCTAACGGCCGCCGACGGGCAGATCACTGGCGGCGTTGCGGGCCTTACGGTGACCTACCACGAGACCTTCGCCAATGCGGATTCCGGTGCCAACCCTATCGATACGACGGTCCCCTACAACAATATATCCGCCTGGACGCAGACGCTGCACGCGCGTGTGGAGAGCAGCACGATAGCGACGGACTGCGCCACGGTGGTGGAGCTTGTGCTTATCGTCGAGCCGACGCCCCAGTTGGTGTCCCCTTCGCCCCTGGAGGAGTGCGACGACGTTTCGGCCGACGGCTTTGCGGTTTTCGACCTTACGGCTAGCGAGGACGAGCTCCTGAACGGCCTCGATCCGTTACAGTATACGGTTAGCTACCACCCGAGCGAGGCCGATGCCGAGGCTGGCACGGCGGAGATAGCCAACCCTAACGCCTACGTGAACACGACGGAGGATACGCAGACACTCTGGGTACGCGTGGTGGACGGCAATACTGTGGAGGGCTGTTACAAGGTGACGAGCCTGGACCTTATCGTTCACCCGCTCCCGGTACTTTTGCAGCCGGATCCCCTGGAGGTGTGCGACGTTGAGACGCCGGACGACGAACGCGAGCCCTTCACGCTGGAGGATGCCGGACCGGGCATACTCGGCGGCCAGACGGGTATAACGCTGAGCTATTACGAGACGGAGGCGGATGCCGAGAGCGGCACCTCTCCCATATCGAGCCCCTACGTGAACACGATGAACGCGCAGACGGTGTACGTCAGGGGCGAGAACGAGATAACGGGCTGTTACGAAACGGTAACGCTTACGCTGAGGGTACTGCCCGTGCCCTCTCCGGAGCCTGACCCTACGCCTATAGAGGTGTGCGACGACGACAACGACGGCTTTGCGGAGTTCGACCTTGAGCTGCGCACGCTGGAGATCACCAACGGTGAGCCCGACGTGGTGATCACCTACCACGATACGCAGGAGTCCGCTGATGCGGGGGAGAACGCACTGGCGAGCCCCTATACGAACATCGTTGCGAACAGCCAGATGATCTACGTGCGCTCTGAGAACCTGCTAACGGGCTGCTACAGCCTCACGCAGGGGACCCTTGAGCTAATCGTGGTGCCCTCGCCACAGGTACCGACGTCCCTTGAGGACTTGGTGGTGTGCGACGACGACGGCGACGGCATCTCGCAGTTCGACCTTGGCGAACGCGATGGCGATATCCTGGGGACCCAGGATCCCGCACAGGTGGTACTGACCCACCACGTGAGCGCTGCCGACGCGCAGACGGGCAACGCGCCCATCGGCAACCCCGGCAACTATACGAATACGACCAACCCCCAGACGCTATACATAAGGCTCTACGATCCCGCCACGGGCTGTTTCGACACGGGCGAGCTGGAGCTCCGGGTGGACCTTCCGCCGGTTCCTGTGGTACCCGCGCCTTTGGAGCTCTGCGACGACCTCGGGGAGTCCCCTGGCGACGAGCTGACCTCTTTCGACCTTACGGTCAAGGACGTCGAGATCACGGGCGGCAACGCGAGCTGGTCGGTATCTTACTACGAGACGGACGCTGACGCCCAGCTCCAGGAGAACGCGATAGGCGACCCTACGGACTATACGAACACCTCGGTGGGGGGGTTACCGGCTAACCCCCAGACGCTTTACGCCGTGGTTACGGACACGGACACGGGCTGCGTTGCCTATACGACCCTTACCATCCGTGTGCTGCCCAACCCTACGCCCACGCCCAGCGACCAGTTGCCGGACCTTGTGCTGTGCGACGATACCAATACGGGCGACGGCCGGGAGGTCTTCGACCTTACGGAGAACGAGGTACTGCTCCTCAACGGGGAGGCCGGCGTAACGCCGAGCTACCACGAGACGGCGGAGGATGCCGATACGGGGGATAACGCCATAGCGGACCCGACACAATATACGAACACGGACATACCGGAACAGGCGATCTACGTCAGGGTAACCAACGACGTAACGGGCTGCTACACGGTGGTGGATTTTGCCGTCAGGGTGGACCCGCTCCCGGAGGTTGTTGCGGTGACGGACTTTATCCAGTGCGAGCTTAACACTGACGGCTTCGCCGGCTTCGATCTGGCGACCAAGGACGCTGAGGTGCTGAACGGTCAGGACCCGGGCGTGTTCGAGGTGAGCTACCACGAGAGCCTTGCGGACGCGGAATCGGGCATGAACGCGCTTGTGAGCCCCTATACGAACATAATGAACCCCCAGGAGATCTACGTGACGATCACCAACAACGTAACGGGCTGTTCGATCAGCACGCAGCGCTTCGACCTTAGGGTTGACGAGGCTGCGCAGGCGAACCCTGACATGGTTGAGATCGTCTACGAGCTGTGCGACGACGCCATGGAGACGGACGGCGACCCGACGGACGACAGCGTGCAGTTCGACCTTTCGACGCGCGACGCGGAGGTATTGGACGGCCAGGACCCCGTGGGCTACCTGGTAACGTACTATGCCACGGAGGAAGATGCCGACCTTGGCGTGAACCCGCTGCCGAACCTATACGAGAACATTGTCAACCCGCAGGTGATCTATGCTAGGGTGGACAACGAGATCGGCGGTTCGATCTGTTTTGCGGTGGCCCCCCTGACGCTTCAGGTGAACCCGTTGCCGGTGGTGGTGTTCGAGGAGAGCTACATATTGTGCGTAAATACGAACGGTACGGAGGTGTTGGATCCCCTGGTGTTGGATACGGGGCTATCGGCCGTGGACTATAGTTTTGAATGGACCCTCGACGGTACGGTACTGGCTGGCGAGACGGGCCCTACGCTGTCCCCAACGCAGGGCGGTATCTATGGCGTTACGGTCACGGATATCACGACCTCGACGCAGACGAGCTGTACGAACATGGCCATAACGGAGGTGATCGAGAGCGAGCCTCCGGTGTTGACCGCTGGGGTGACGACACAAGCTTTTTCGGAAAACCACGTTATAGAAGCAGTGGCCACCGGTCCCGGGGACTACGAGTACAGCCTTGACGGCGGACCTTGGCAGTCCGGCGGTACGTTTGCGGACGTATCGGCGGGGGAGCACGAGGTTACGGCTAGGGACAGGAACGGCTGCGGCCTTGCGGTGGTGAGCGTTTTCGTATTGGACTACCCGAGGTACTTTACGCCGAACGGCGACGGCAACCACGAGACGTGGAACATAGCCGGTATCGGCAGTAGTGCAAAAATTTATATATTTGACCGCTACGGGAAGCTGTTGAAGCAGTTGAGCCCTACGGGCCCGGGCTGGGACGGTACGTTCAACGGCCAGTTGATGCCCACGAGCGATTACTGGTTTTTGTTGGAGTACGACGAGCCGTTGACGGGACAGCGCAGGGAACTGAAGGCCCATTTTACCTTGAAACGATAAATAAATTATGAGATTAAAAAAGTTTTGTTTAGTAGCACTAACGGCATTATTTGCAAATATTGGAATGTCACAGGAAGGTGTACCTATTTATTCTGATTATCTATTGGATAACTATTATTTAATTCATCCTTCTATGGCTGGAGTTGCTAATTGTGCGAAAGTAAGGTTAACCGCAAGGCAACAATGGTTTGGTGTCGATGATGCACCAAGTCTACAAACTTTAAGTATAAACGGAAGATTAGGAGACTCTCCTGTAGCACTCGGAGGGATCTTGTTTAATGATGCCAACGGGTTTCATTCAACGGTTGGTGGTTATGCTACCTTTGCTTACCACTTAATGTTTTCAAGAAATGAAATTGACTTGAATATGTTGTCGTTTGGGTTGAGCGCAGGAGTGCTTCAGTATAAATTAGACGAAACCACCTTTTTGGCTCCTGGGGAGTTTGATCAGCTTATTGCGGGAATTGAACAAAGTGCAACAAATTTTAATATTGATTTTGGATTTTCATACCATTTTGTTGATTTCTATGCGCACTTTACGGCCAAGAATATTTTAAAAAATGAAGGCATTAATTTTAATGATCAAGGTTTTGAGTTTGATAATCTAAGAACCTATTTATTTTCTACTGGTTATACGTTTAACAAGTTTGGAAGTGACTGGAGCTATGAACCTTCAATTATGTATATGTATAGAGATGCTACCGAAGAATCAACTATAGACATTAATGCCAAAGTATATCGTGAGATGGATTTTGGTAAAGTATGGGGTGGTTTATCCTACAGAAGAAGTTTAGATGGTGCTGAATTTTTAGATGGTTCTGGGGTTAGCAGTCAAAAACTGCAATACTTTACACCATTTATAGGGGTGGATTATAACAACTTTGTGTTTGCCTATACCTATTCATATCAAGCTAATACGATTAACTTTAATACTGGAGGATTTCACCAGATTACTCTAGGTTATAACTTTAATTGTAGACGAGAGAAGTTTGAATGTAACTGTCCGGCAGTAAACTAATAAAAAAGGCTCAATTTAAATTGAGCCTTTTTTATTTTGATCGCTATTCCCAAACGTAGTTTTTCTTTTTAGCTTGCGTCTTTATGGCATTGATCATAGCATCTTCTAATCCATTATCGACTGATGTCTTAGATATATAATCACGGCGTTTAATATTTAATTCAGCGATATCTTTTTGAAGTTTTTTGCGCTCTTTTCGTTTATTTTCTACATAAGATTTTATCTCCTCTTTGGACTTTCCTTTTAATTCTTTTGGTAGTTGATCTGTGTCTAAATCGTCATATGAAAAATCAGCTTCTCTTTCGGCGTCTACTAAATCCCAAGAACTATTCTTATACAATCTAGAACTTTTACTTACGGTTCTGCTTACGGCATTAGCTTTGTTATAGTTCCGTGCATTGTCATCTTGATCTGCTTGCATTTGCATCTTTGCCTTTCCGAGACTACCGTATGCTACGTAGGTTTTGTTCAGTTTCTCGTTGAGTTCAAGAATTTTATCATCATATGGGGAGGCAACATGCACTGTTGCTTTATTATGATTAATGGCCATATAATCTCCGTGGGTTAAATCTGCTCCATCTTTCCAAAAACCTGAGATGCCTTGGTTATAGTCGCCGCAAAAAATGGTATTCACAGTAATATCGTTTTGGTGTGCCAATTTTGATGCGTCTTTATAACTTACATTTCCTTGGGTATAGGGCTCATTTCCTGCAATAAAAATAAATTTTAAATCCTTATTGTTAACTCCCCATTCCAATTGATTGATGGCAGTTTTAATGACTTTACCACAGTATTCGTTTCCGCCGTTGGTCGTTAAAGAGAATAATGACTTAGAGATTTCATCAAGATCATCACTAAAAGCAATGACCTGTCTTAAATAGCCCTCATCAGCATTTAAATTGTCATTACCATATTCATAAAGTGCAATTTTAAGGTTTGGACTGTCTTCATTACACTTTGCATATGACAATTCATTAACAATCTGCCATAGCTGGGCCTTAGCCTGGTCGATTAACCCATCCATACTGTTGCTTGTATCTAGTAATAGGGCTACTTTTATTTCTGGTTTTTCAGAGGGTGACTTGGTTTCAATTAGCGCAGTTTTTAAGCTTAAATCATTGGTCTTTGTTTTAGTATTTGCATTACAAGCTGTAAAACATATAATGCCTATGAGCATAGCCAAAGCCTTAGATATTGTTTTACTTCCGCTATTCCTGTCTCTTGAGTGTTCGTGATTTTTTTTTGAAAAATTCATAATGTTCAATGTTTTGTATTCAGTTCTTTTACATCTATGGTTCCGTTTGGTGAAATCACATAGTATTTATGGTCTATTTCGGTCTTTGTAATGGGTTGTTGTTTTTGTTCTTTTGGCTTAGGCGTAAAAACCAATTTTATGTTCATCCCTATCTGAACTACGGGTTCTAGGATTGCTGGGTTGATAACAATGTCATAACTTTCGTAGGTCAGCGGCTGATAGTAATACGACCTCTGTTTTTTTACACTTGTAATGCCTTTATCTTTTTTTAAAGTTTCGAACGAAACACTGTTGTAGGCCTGATAGCTCTGATAAAAATCCTTAGGGAAATAACAATATTTATCATCCGCTATTTTAATATCGTATTCCGATAAATTAAAGCCCAGAGTGTTGTAGTAAGATTTCTTGTCTTCAATAAGGTCTAATAATTTATCTTGAAGGTTTTTATAAACCTCTTGAATGTTTTCAATATAATAGTCGACTTTTACGAGATTATAAACTTCGCTTTTAGCACAAGCCTCTAATATAGATTCAAACTGATTCGTCTTTGTAAATTGAATATGAATGTTTTGTTGCAACTCAAAACCTTTAGGGACTTCGGTATAGGTTTTACTAAATAGCTTTTTTGTGACTTCGACTTCATAGACCGGTACAAATGATATCACATCTATTGCAATGGCTTCTTCGGTAATACCTATGTTGTTCAATCTTTTTTTAATAGCCTCAATGCGATCTTTTATGAGGGTGTTTGTTCGCTCCGCCGTTGGACCAATTTGGGATAGGTTAAACATAGCTGTATAGGCCGTTGCACTTACGTTTTGGAGCGCTTTTACATCTATAGTCAAGATATTACTAGGGTTTAGTACCTTATTAATGTGCTGTTGAACGGCTGGATTATAGATAGTCGCATTACCACTTGATAAAATATTTTGACGTGAAATTTCTTGTGTGATTTGGTTGTAATTACCCTTATGCTGAGCAGTGATTAGCTGGTAACATAAAAGACATAGCAAGAGTATGATATTGCATCTTTTCATTTTTTGATCTGCTTTTTGATTAATGATGGGTAAAGCTCTGTTGAAAAAACAACAATAAAAATTCAAAATGAGTCAAAGGGAACTATCAATGAGTGTATAAAAACGATGCCTTAGCAAAGTCGAAAAATTAAAAGATTTATGACCTAAAATTCTATAGGCTCATTTTTTGGTATCAAATAAAGTATGTAAGTTTAGTTCGGCTTAATGAATGAATTTTGATTAAAAAGCTTAGAACATATACCCTGTTGTTGTTTTGTGTGATAAACGTCTTTGGCTTTGCACAGGATGACCGAAACCTTGAAAAGAGTGAGAGCGCTCTATTTACGGTAAGGGGGACCGTGTATTTGGAAGACAGTGGAGAACCAATAGACAATGTAAGTATCCAAATAAACGATGGTAAGTATACGCGTACCGATGCCTTTGGGAAGTTTGTAGTCAACGCCAAAATAGGAGATAAACTTACGATTAGCCATAAAGACTTTAAAACACTTTATTATACCATAACAAGTGATGAGCGTATTTATATTAAAGTCTTGGAGGAACAGGTACAGCAGTTTAGAAGTTCTGAAAAGAAACTGCTTAATGTGCAATTCAATCGAATGATCGATTCCGCTGATGCCTATTTAAAAAAAGATGCACAAAAAAGTATAAAATTTGTAGAAGATGCCTTAAAGGCCAATACATCACCAGTTCAAAATGCAGAGGCCCACGAGTTATTAGGTGATGTTTTTATGTTTTGGAAACAATATGATTTGGCTATTTCGGCTTACAAAATTAGTCTACAGAACTACACCACAAATTCAGCGAGACTCAAATTGGCGAGAGCCCATTTAAAGAATGATGATCATAAAAAAAGTATAGAGATCTATGATGACATTGATGAAAGTTCCTTGTCTAATTACGATAAAACAATGCTCTATGAAGGTCTTGGCGATGCCTATCTTAAAGCTAAAAATTTTGACGAGTCTGTAAAAACCTACAAAAAAGGATTAAGAGTTGCCAAGAAATACTTAATCACTCCCAAGATTACAGATTTAAACTCAAAGATTGCCCAAGCCTATAATGTGCAGGGGGATAAAGTAAAAGCTAAAGGATTTTTTGATAATTCGTTGAATTTAGCAGAAAAGGAGAACAAGAAGCGTGCTATAGAGGAACAAATAAAGGTCGCAGAGTTCAATAGTGCTAATGAAGATTATGATAGTGAGATTAAATTGAGAAAACAGGCTATAGAAAGTATCGAAGACATAGAACTCGATTCCCTAATCCCCAACGAAAGTGCCTTAAGTTCACAAAAGCAAAATTACAAACTAGGCAATGCCTATCTGTTAAATAACGATCTTGAAAATGCCATTCCTTCATTTAAAAAGAGTATCGAAGAAGCAGATAAGAAAGAAGATCTGGATGTAAAAAAAGACGCAACGCGAAAACTTTCAGAAGCCCTAATAGATGCTGGGAATTCTGAAGAAGGTTTAAAATGGTTGAATGAATATAAAAAGACGGTGGACGAGTTATATGCTAAAAAGGTTCAGGAGATATCGCAAGTTGCTCGATTTAGTAGGAGTTTAGCAGAGCAGCAAAATAGAATCACCTCTTTGGAGAGTGATAGAGAACTGTCACGGAGTAAATATGAATTGACGCAAGAACGAAATAAGGGCCAGCAAATTATTATTTATTCACTCCTTGGTGGCCTTGTGCTATTTTTAATTACAGGGTTTTTTATGTATAAGTATATAAAGCAACAACGTCTGGCCAACAACTTATTGGCACTAAAGTCATTGCGAAGTCAAATGAACCCTCATTTTATTTTTAATGCATTAAACTCGGTCAATAGTTTTATAGCAAAAAACGATGAACGTACGGCAAATAAATATTTATCGGACTTTTCGCAATTGATGCGATCGGTTTTGGAAAATAGTGAAGAAGATTTCATTCCTCTAAAAAAAGAGATAGAACTATTGGACTTATATACCAAGCTAGAGCATTTTAGGTTTCAAGATAAGTTTGAGTATTCTATCGAAGTCGATGAGCGTATTAATGTTGAAGAGTTTCTAATCCCGCCTATGCTTTTACAACCTTATATAGAAAATGCCGTATGGCACGGCTTGCGTTATAAAGAAGAAAAAGGCCATTTAAACATTGTCGTAAAATCAAAATCCAAAAACGAAATTGTAATAACTATCATCGATAATGGTATTGGCAGAACGCGTTCAAAAGCATTGAAAACGACTAATCAGAAAAAGCAAAACTCCAAAGGAATGAGCAATATAAAGGAGCGCGTTGCCATTTTGAACGAAATGTATAAAGATAAGGTGGACGTAAGCATCTCCGATTTTCAAGAATCGGAAAAAGATATAGGTACGAAAGTTGTCGTGACATTAAAAAAAGATTAATATGAAGTTAAACGCTATTTTAGTAGAAGATGAGGAGACCAGTAGAGATATTTTAAGAAACTATCTCACGAAATACTGTCCAAATATTAACATTGTTGGAGAGGCGGCCAATGTCGATCAAGCCTTAGTACTCATAAGAAGTAATGATTTAGATGTAGTCTTTCTGGATGTTGAAATGCCCTATGGTAATGCTTTTGATTTATTGGATAAAGTCGGCAATATTGATTTTGAAACCATATTTGTTACCGCCTATAATCATTATGCTATCGATGCTTTAAATGCACATGCCTCATATTATTTAATGAAACCTATTTCTATTGATGAATTAATCAAGGCTGTGGATTATGTCACCGAAATTAAGGTTAAGGAAGAGGCTTTACAGAATCAGGTATTGGTACCAAAGACCAAGGCAGTAAATGGAAAAATTACCATTCCGCAACAAGACGGATTTGAGATTTTGAATACGGCAGATATTATGTATTGTAAAGCGGACGATAATTATACAGAAATTTACCTGAATAATAACAAAAAGAAATTGGTGAGTAAAACCTTAAAATATATAGAAGAAGGCTTGAAGGAGGCGAATTTTGCTAGAGTGCATAAGAGTTATTTAGTGAATGTCAATGAAGTTGTGAAATATGTAAAAGGAAAAGGGGGAAGCGTTGTGTTGAGCAATGGAAAGGAAATCATGGTATCTGCCTCTAAAAAAGCAGATTTGTTATCTTATTTTAAATAAAAAATTATGCCAATCATAAAGCCGGTAAGAGGTATACATCCGCAAATTCCAAAAGATTGTTTTATCGCAGATAATGCCACAATAGTAGGTGAAGTTACTATGGGGAATAATTGTAGCATTTGGTTTAATGCTGTTGTTAGGGGAGACGTCCACTACATTAAAATGGGTGATAAGGTCAATGTACAAGACGGGGCTATTATCCATGCTACATACCAAAAATCACCTACAACGATTGGTAACAACGTGTCTATAGGTCACAATGCCATTGTCCATGGATGTACCATTCACAATGATGTACTTATTGGTATGGGAAGTATTATTATGGATGATTGTGTCGTAGAAAGTAATAGTATTATTGCTGCCGGTGCGGTAGTCACAAAAAATACCATCGTAGAATCTGGCAGTATTTATGCGGGTGTGCCCGCTAAAAAAGTAAAGGACATAAGTGAAGCATTAATTTCTGGAGAAATCAATAGGATTGCCAACAATTATGTGACCTATTCTAGCTGGTTTAAAGACTAGTTTTAAGCCTTTGTATTAAACCTTCTACATTAGGTATTTTACTTAATGCTTCATCGTTTAAAACCATTGAAAGAGCATCCTTATCTAATTTTAACACCGCTGGATATACGATAGGGGTGTTAGGGAAATGACGTTCAAATTCATCCTTGTGAAAGAACTTCATATGCAAGTTGCTTTTTGTTCTAAAGGCCTTCCAAGTTTTGTTTTCGCTAAACGTATCGTGAGTCAATGCGCATAAACTACATTGATAAGTCGATGGACTTAATAATTTATGTCCAGCGTCAAAAAGCGCACTGATTTTACCAGAGTTGGCATTGTAGACAAAAAGTAAGGTCATAATACTATTGGTAACACTTAAATTAAAAACCTTACTAAAAGTCGAGATAAGAGGTTTCAAATTGATGGTTTAATAGCGTATTTAAAACCTCTAGACGCCCATTTGTATATAATTTAATAGAAGGGGAGGCCTTGGTTGTATTCATCATATCATGGGCAATAAGAACTGCCTTGGTCTGTTTGGCTACGGCCGAACCAGAATCGATAATACTGACATTTTCGGGAAGTATTTTTTTAAGTATAGGTATTAAATAAGGGTAATGTGTACAGCCAAGAACTAAATAATCAATATGTTCTCTAATCATAGGTTCCAAATAAGAAACTAATAAATCTCTCATTTCATCAGAATATAATTTACCAGATTCTATCAAAGGCACAATGCCTTCGCCGACTTGTTCTATGACTTTTATACCACTTGCATATAGATCAGAGGTCTTGTGAAATAAATGACTACTCAATGTGCCTTTGGTGGCTAATACGCCCACAGTATTGGTTTTGGTATTTAGAGCAGCCGGTTTAATAGCGGGTTCTATACCAATAAAAGGAACGGTATAGTTAGCTCTTAAATAGGAGATCGCATTGGTGGTAGCGGTATTACAAGCGACGACTATAAGTTTACAGCCTTTATTGAGCAGTAGTTCGGTATTCTTAATACTTAATTGTAGAATTTCTGATGCTGATTTATTGCCATATGGCGCATTTTTGCTATCCGCGAGATAAATGCAATTTTCATTTGGCAATAGTGCATGAATTTCCTTAAAGATGGAAGTACCTCCAACACCAGAATCAAATATACCGATAGCTTGCTTACTCATAAGTAACACAAAAATAAAAAGTCGCTTTATTTAAAGCGACTTTTTATGAGTTTATGATTAACTATTATTTAAATTCCCATTTCAGCTTTAACATCAGCTAATAAATCTTTTCCTTTAGCTACAATAAGTCCACCAGCTTCTAAAACATAGTCAAACCCTTGAGCCGCAGCCACTTTTTCAATAGCTGCTTTAGCTTTTTCAGTAATTGGCTTTAACAAATCGATTCTTTTCTTTTCTAAATCTCTCTGTGCCGTTTGTTGAAATTGTGCTAAACTTTGCTTCATACCTTCTACTTCCTGCATACGCTCCATATTAGTCTCCTCAGTCTGGCTTTCAGCTTCAGCATTGTATTGCTTAAGTTTGTTATCCAACTCTTTTAAAGAATCTTGGATCTGTGCTTCATAGGTCTTGCCAAGTTTGCTAATTTCTTGATCCGCAGCCTTGTATTCTGGCATAGCTTCAACCAGTTTTTGTGTGTCAATATGTGCAATCTTGCTTTGGGCAGACATAAAGCTGGTCGCTCCAATAAATAATGCCGCTGCAAATAATAGTGATTTTAAATGTTTACTCACATGAAATCCATTTGCATTAGTGAGTTTGTAAATCTGTGATTTCATTTTTCCTAAATTGTATTTGTGTGTTATAATTATTAATTGTTTTCCTGTTCGGCTTTCTTAGCTTTTGCTATAGAATCTCTTCGTTTTAATTGTTTTTCTCGTTCTTCGCGAGCCTTTTTACGTTGCTCTTGAATTTTCTTTTTTCTGTCTTCTAAAGCTTTTTTTCTACGTTCTCTATCCTTAGCTTTTATTTCCGCGGCAGTCAAAGGTCTTTTAGTCGCCGTCGAATCTTTCTTTACGGTTTCCTTAGCTTGTGTCGAATCTTTCTTTATATTATTTTTTTCGAGACTTGTATTTTTCTTGTCATTAGTAGAACCATCTTTAGACTCAGTTTCGGCGACTTTAGGTTCGGTTTCAGTTTCTTCTTCGCCTTTAGATTTAGCATTTCGTTCATCCAAAACTTTTTGACGTCTTGCATCAGCTTCGCGCTTTCTAGCTGCTCTAAGAGAATCCTGACGCGCACGTCGAGCTTCAAGAGCTTTTTCACGCTCAGCACGTTTAGCTGCTAATTCGGCTTCTCTCGCTGCTTTTCGGTCTTCTATGGCTTGTTGCCTTTCATCTTTTTCTTCACTCACCACAGGAACCACCTCTTCGTCTTCTAAAGCCTTGCGCTCTGCTTTACTTTTCACTTGATTACGACGTGATGTTCTTGTGATGGTTCGCAACACCTGTTCGCTAATATCATAGCGTTCTGCAGAATACAACATCACAACATCTGCAGATTTATCGAAAACAAAATCAAATTTCTTTGTTTCCGCTATCTGCTGGACTGCTGCAAAAATCTGATCTTGGATGGGTTCGATTAATTGCCTTTTTTGGATAATCATATCTCCATTAGGTCCAAAACGTTTTTGCTGGTAATCTAAAATCTCGGCTTCTTCAAAAGAAATGTCTTCCATGCGCTCTTCATAGAGCTCCTTGGTTAAGAGGACACTTTCATTTTCCAACTCTTTTTTCTTTTGTTCGATAACACTGAGTTTCTTTTCAATTTCGGTCTTCCACTGCAGAACTTTCTTATCTAACTGTGTTGAAGCTTCTTGATATTCTGGTACATTTTGTAAAATATATTCCGTATCGATGTAACCTATCCTAACACCACGTTGTGCGTTAACGCTAAAGCTCATTAGACCTATTATTGCCAATAAAAAAAGAACTTTAAATTTCATCATGATAATTTTTTGTTTTGAGACATTGTTCTGTTAACCAAACGTTTCTTCGATGTTAGTGTTATCAAGCTTCAAATGTAACGAAATAAATCATTAAAAATTTTAACACCATGATGAAATACTTATTTATGCTTTAGAAAATATCGTGCCAAACTTAAAATTGCTGCCCAATAATGAAATGTGTTTGCCAGCCACTTTTTTGTGTATCACCTGGAATTGGATCAAAACCATGACCAAAATCAATACCGAGTAGACCAAATGCTGGCATAAATATTCTGATTCCTAACCCAGCAGATCTTTGTAGGTCAAAAGGATTAAAATCTCTAAAACTATTAACGGACTGACCTCCTTCTAAGAAGGATAAGCCATATATTTTCGCCTGCGCACCTAAGGTGATTGGATAACGGAGTTCAAGAGAAAACTTATTGTAAATCGAACCTCCATCCTGCGAAGACAACGACTGATTTGGATACCCTCTGAGCTGTATAATTTCTCTTCCATCAAGCGCAAAATTTCCTAAACCATCACCACCAACGAAAAAGCGTTCGAAAGGAATAACACCTCTATCGTTATTATAGGCGCCTAAGAATCCAAATTCTATACTGGGTCTTAAGACGAGTTTTTTAGCCAATTCCGTATACCAATCAGCTTTAAATTTTATTTTGTAGAACTCTAACCATTTAAAACGTTCTTGGTCAATTTCTCCGATACGTTCAAAATCATCAGGGTCGGTAGGGTCTAGTTGATCTCTTTCTTCTCTTAGTGCTTTATAGTCTACCCCATTAACTAATGAATAAGGGAAAGAAAATTTTGCGGAGACACTAAAACTAGATCCACCAGTTGGGAATATAGGATCTATAGTAAGGCTATTTCTACTTAATCCAATAGTATAGGATAAGTTGTTTGCCGTTCCATCACCAAATGTAAATAGGCCTGTGTTGTAGTTTTTTAAATCGTAGTTCTGGTAACTCACTGCCTGCGATAATAAAAAGTAATTATCTGGTTCTGTCAATCGCGTAGATACTCCTGCTGTTAATCCCAAGATATTAAAGCGTCTATCTCTATCGGCTCTTCGCGTTCGTTGGTCGAACAAAAACTGTCTAGAATAAGATACAGATGTTGAGAGTTGGAACGGTTTCTTGCCGCCTAACCAAGGCTCGCTAAAGGAAAAACTATAGGTTTGAAAGAACTGACTAGCCTGTAATCGCAAGGCTAAACTTTGCCCATCACCCCTTGGTACCGGTTTGTAGGCATCTTTTTTAAAGATATCCTTTATGGCAAAATTGTTAAATGACAAACCTAAGGTACCTATAAAACCACCACCGCCATAGCCTCCTTGTAACTGGATTTGGCTTGATCCTTGTTCAACAACTTCATATTCAATATCCAACGTACCATCTACAGGATTTGGATTCTTAATATTAGGAACAAGTTGTTGCGCATCGAAAAAACCAAGTTGTCCTAATTCCCTTAAGGTTCTTATAATTTGAGATTTGCTGTACAGTTCACCTGGGCGGGTTCTAATTTCTCTGTAGATAACATGGTCATTGGTCACATCATTTCCTGTTACAGTAACGTTGTTAAAATAGGCCGGTTTTCCTTCAGAAATGCGGATTTCCATATCAATCACATTACCTTCTGCACTAACTTCAACCGGATTGATGGTCGAGAATAAATATCCAGAATTCTGATATGCATTTGTCAAGCTAGGGGCATCAGGATCATTGGGGTCATCGATGCGTTCTCTTAACTCTACGCCATTATAGGTGTCCCCTTTTTTAATCCCTAGAAAAATGGCCAGTTGTCTATCCGTGTAAACTGTATTTCCGACAAAATCAATGTTGCCAAACGTATATTTTTCGCCTTCTTCAACTTCAATATTTAAACTTATGGTTTTGTCGTTATTATAAATGATTGAATCGGATATAATCCTAGCATCTCTATAGCCGTTTTCTTTGTATTTATCGACAATACTCACAAGATCCTCATTAAAGTCCTCTTCGATATATTTTGAACGCTTAAAAATACGGATCGGATTTTTTTGCTTCGTGTTTTTCATGGCTTTACGAAGCTTTTTATCCTTTAGTTTTTCATTACCGACAATGTTGATTTTCTTGATTTTTACTTTTTCACCTTTATCAATTTTAACGCGCATATTAACACGCTCTTTTTCAATGGAGTCAATGACTTTAGATGTAGATATGGTTACTTTTGTATTTAAAAATCCTTTCTTTTTATATTTATTGGTGAGATAGTTTCTAGTGGTCGCTATGAGATTCTCCGTTACTTTTTGCCCTGCTTGCAACTTATTTTCACTAATAATCTCGTCTTTTTTGCCTTTCTTGACACCTAAAATGGTCACATCCTTGAGTTCAGGGAGATCTATAAGGTTAATCTCTAGGTCGGCCGTGTTACCGTCAATATTGGTGATAAAGACATCGATGCTGCTGAAAAGATTAGATTTCCAAAGTGTTTTAACGGCATTAGCTATTTTTTCCCCACCAACCTGTATCTCTTCATTTTTTCGAAGCTTTGAATAAGCTATAATAGTTTGCGGACTAAAGTTGGTGTTGCCGGTTACGGTAATGTTTTTAATGAGATAAGTCGCACCGCCATCCTGCGCATTACTATTAAACGAAACGGTAAATAGTAGTAGGGTAATTATAAAAGTTGCGAGGGATTTTAATTGACCGATATTAAGTAAGTTGTTCGCTTGTTTTTCCAAATCTTCGTTCTCTATTTTGATAGTTTATGAGTGCTTCATACAGATTTTCTTTCTTAAAATCTGGCCATAAAATATCTGTAAAATATAATTCTGCATAGGCAATTTGCCATAGCAAAAAATTACTGATTCTTTGTTCACCGCTTGTGCGAATTAGCAGGTCAACGTCTGGTAAATTTTGCGTGTAAAGATGCTTATTTATAATGGATTCATCAATACTTTCGGGAGAAATTATATTATTTTTAACTTTAACTGATAATTCTTTAATAACATTAACAATTTCTTCACGAGAACCGTAGCTCAATGCCAATGTTAGTGTCATATTCGCATTGTTTTTTGTTTTTTCTATAACATCTAACAGCTCTTGGTGGGCTTTTGCTGGTAAATCATGCAGCGAACCGATGGCAGACAATTTTATATTGTTGTCTTGTAGTGTTTTAATTTCCTTTTTTAAGGATTTTACCAAAAGTTTCATCAAGGTTTGAACTTCCAGTTTTGGTCGTTTCCAGTTTTCAGTAGAGAACGCATATAGGGTTAGGTTTTTTATTCCAAGCTCTGCGCTAGCCTCTACTGCTTGCCTAACGGCCTTTGTGCCAGTTTCATGTCCCATGACGCGCATTAGCCCTTTTTGCTTAGCCCAACGACCATTGCCGTCCATAATAATGGCGACATGATTTGGAAGTTTTTCTTTATTTATGTGTTCTTTAAGACTCATTTAAAAATTGCAATAGCAAGGTCTTCTACCAAAGGTGTAAGTTAGTGTAATTCCTGAAAATACATACCAATCATTGCTATTTGTATTTCCAAAGCTCAATTGTTCTCTAAAATCGGCGTCTGGGACACTACCATCTAATTCATCCGAAAATGTATAGCGCGCTCCAATTTCAGCAGCCAGTACCAAGTGATTGCTTATATTGGATTTGTAGCCTAATACCATTGGTATACCATAGGCCCAACTGCTCGTATTTTCAGAAGTGTACACGCCGTTTTGGTCAAAAAAATAATTATCGTGATTGGCTATTGATATGCCTGAGTACAAATAAGGAGTTCCTTTAATGCCACTGGTATGCAGATCAAATTCCCAAAAGGTAAATTCCATGCCCGCCGATACTTCAAAAATACTATTATTAAAACTGTACCCGCGTTGAACACGTCTAGGATCATCAGATTTGCCATCAATACCTTCTATATCCGAAAAAATAAACGAGGCTCTAAATGAGTGTCTAGGACTTCTGTTCCATTTTAAAATAGCCCCAAACGCAACTTGATTTGGGGAAATGTAATTTGTAGCACCAACATCACCAATAAAATTACTGCCTCCCACAAATACACCAACCTCATAGATTTGAGCATCAGTATTTTGTAAGACACTTATACTAATAAAAAATAGGAATAAATACCTCATAAATTTTTTAAAGTTTGCAAATATAACAATTATGATTAGCCTATAACAATTTGACGTAAAATGTCTTACAGATAAACAGTTTTTAAAGGTTTTTATTGTATGAAATTGACGTTTTAGTTACGTCGGTCTTCACCCCATAGCAGCTTTTTTCTCAGGGTGTCTAAAAAGGTTTCGTCAAGGCGTTCTATCATCTTAATGACAAAATCGGCTTTTTTTACGGTTACCGAGGTGGTATTGGGAAGTGTAACGATTCTAGAATCTAAAGACATTAAAAACTGATCTTCTCGACCGTCAACACTAAAAGTAACAGTGGTGCCATCTGGAATAATAAGTGGGCGAGCGCTGAGATTGTGTGGCGCAATTGGGGTCAACGCAAAGTTCTTGGCATCAGGTGCTATAACTGGTCCGCCACAACTTAAAGAATAACCAGTTGAGCCCGTTGGGGTCGAAAGAATAAGGCCGTCTGCCCAATATGAAGTTAAATATTCACCATCGAGATGGGTTTTTACGGTAATCATCGAGGTGGTATTCTTTCGACTTAAAGCAATCTCATTAAGCGCAAAATTAGTATCTAGAATACTGTTATTTGTTGGTTCGGTGGTAACGCTCAATAGTGACCGTTCCGACACCTTATAATCACCTTTAAATATTTCTGAAATTGAAATTTCTATTTCATCGGTTTGGATAGTAGCTAAAAACCCTAAACGCCCCGTATTTATACCTGCAATGGGAATGCCTAAATCCCTAACATAGGTAATGGCTCTTAATATAGTGCCATCACCCCCAATGCTGATAAGTAAATCGTAACTTTTGTCTAAGTGGGTGAATGTTTTAATTCTGGAGTTAGTCGTACTGGTTTCGTTTTGTTGGTTCAGGAAATCAGTTTCAACAAAAATCTCCACATCCTTCTCTAAGAGTCCCTTTATAAGAATTTCGAAAGCGTTTTGTGTAGATTCTTTGGCGTAACTTTGGCCATAAACTGCTACCTTCATAACTACATATTTAAGTATTTGTCTAAATACTCTGAACGCTCTTTTAAACTTTCTATATAAGCGTCTTCTTCATGGCCAGATACGACATTATAACTATAGCGTCTGAAAGTTTGTATAATATCGTTAAGGCTAGTATTACTGATCTTTAAAGTAATTTGTGCCAAATCAGTACTCATCTTAGAAATAAACGCTCCTAATAATTTGGCATCGTTAGACTCTACAATTTGACTAATTTCACTAAAGGAATAATCGTGAATTCCTTTTTCTATAATAATAATACCCCCTGGTTCGGCAAAAAATGGTGTTTCGTTGAATAAGTGGATGATATCATTGAGTTCATAATAACCTAAATAGGTATTTTTCTCATCCAAAACCGGCATGATGTTAGAGTCGTGATTCGCAAAAGCTTCAAGCACATCTAACCAATTGGTTGTCGATCTTACAAAAAAACCTTCAATAGTATAATTACAGTCGTTTATGGATTTCGCGCCATCAAAACAATGCGCATCAGTTTCAGAAATACAACCCATGTAAACCCCTTCATTTTCAATAGGAATATGCGAGTAAGTCAACTGATTAAACAGCATTTGTAAATCAGCTATTTTATCAGTGATGTTTAGTGGTCTTATATCGTTTATAACAAAATCCTGTAAGTGCATAAATAGGGTTTGAATATCTTGCAAATTAATCAAAAATAACCATAAAAACCCAAGATGAGTTCTGTATTTTTGTGTTTCAAAATCTAATGGAATGACAAAGTTAAGTGTTAATATAAATAAGATTGCAACACTGAGAAACAGTAGAGGAGGTGACCTGCCTAATGTGGTACAATTTGCAAAAGATGTACAGCGTTTTGGAGCAGAGGGAGTCACCATACATCCGAGACCAGATGAGCGTCATATTCGCTATCAGGATGTCTATGATTTAAAACCCGAAATTTATACAGAATACAATATAGAGGGCAACCCCATTCCCAAATTTGTAGATATGGTTTTAGAGATAAAACCTACACAAGTCACTTTGGTACCCGATGCCGAGGATGCGATTACTTCTAACGCTGGTTGGGACACGCTTAAGCATAAGAATTTTTTGGTTGAGGTTATTGACGAGTTTAAAAATAATGGCATACGAACATCCATATTTGTAGATCCTGATTTGCACCAGATTGAAGGTGCGAAGGAAACCGGAACGGACAGAATTGAGCTTTATACCGAAGCCTATGCACACCAATACAATTTAGGAAATAAAGACGCTATAAAACCCTATATGGAATGCGCGGGTTTAGCAAATGCACTGAGTTTAGGGGTCAATGCCGGACATGATTTATCTTTAAATAACATCGCTTTTTTTAAAGAAAACATCACTGGGCTTTTAGAAGTTTCCATAGGTCATGCTCTAATTTCTGAAAGTTTATACATGGGCGTGGAAAATGTCATTAACATGTATTTGGAGAAGCTCAAATGATTTTACATTCCAATATTATAGGTGAAGGAAGGCCCTTTGTGATTCTACATGGCTTTTTAGGTATGGGTGATAACTGGAAAACGCTGGCCAGACAGTTCTCGGAATCCGGATTTCAAGTGCACTTAGTCGACCAACGTAACCATGGCCGCAGTTTTCATGATGAAGACTTTGATTATGAATTAATGGTCAAAGATTTAAAACACTATTGTGAAGAACATAACTTGAGCGATATCGTCTTACTAGGGCATTCTATGGGAGGAAAAACGGCTATGTTATTTGCTACAACTTACCCAGAATTAGTCCATAAGCTTTTGGTTGCAGATATTTCACCCCGATATTACCCGATACATCACGATGCGATATTAAAAGGCTTGAGCCGTTTGGATTTCTCGAAGATTAAAAGTAGAGGTGAAGCTGATAAGGTTTTAAGTGATTATGTGCCAGAAGTAGGCACTCGTATGTTTTTACTTAAAAATCTGTATTGGGTAGAGAAGGGTCAACTAGGGCTAAGAATCAATTTGCCAATTTTAAAAGAATATGTTTCGGAAGTTGGCGAGGCACTTCCGGCGCATGCGACTTTTGCAAAGGATACCATTTTTCTTAGAGGTGATCACTCAGAATATATTGGAGAACAAGATGAAGTCATCATACACCGTCATTTTCCAAATTCAAAAATCATAACCATTGCAAATGCAGGTCATTGGTTACACGCAGAAAATCCAAAGGAATTTTATAAGGCAGTCATCAACTTTGTTTAAAGTGAAGCGAAGATGTAATGTTCTGGCGTATTTAGCTATTTTAAGTGTATTGTTTTTAATCTATCTGAGCGTCATTGCACTTTATGAAACTATTAAAGAGAGTGGTAGTGACTATGGACGTATTGGAAATTTTTTTATTCTGAATCTTGCAGAAATTTTTCAATTTCCTTCTCGTTTATTTTTAACTTCAGAGGATAATTTTTACTTTTTAGGGGTATTAATCGACCTTTGTGTTTATTCTGTAATCATATACTTTATGATTAAGTCTATTTTTAGAATAGTTAAAAAGAAATACTTATGAATCTCATCGTTAAACTCTTGCTCAATGCGGTTGCTGTATTTGCACTTGCAGAAATTCTAAATGGTGTCTATGTAGATAATTATATCACATCACTTTTAGTGGCCGTAGTTATTTCAATTCTCAATGTATTAGTAAAACCTTTATTGGTTATTTTAACACTACCGGCGACCATACTAACCTTAGGACTATTTTTATTTGTTATCAATGCATTGATTATACTATTGGCGGATAAACTTATTGACGGTTTTAGAGTTGACGGTATATGGACGGCCATACTCTTTAGTATACTACTTTGCATCCTACAATCCTTGTTGCATTCGTTTATAAAAACCGATAAAAAGTAGCTAAAAACCAAAGCCTTAAAACTGTTGTTGGGTTGTAAAAAATGTTGTATTTTTGCAGCCCAATTTTAGTTTCAAGAATAATGAACATTACAAGAGAAAATATCGATGCTTTAAACGCAGTTGTAAAAGTAGACATCGTTAAGGAAGATTACAGAGATAAAGTAGAAAAGATCTTATCGGATTACCGTAAATCTGCTAATATTCCTGGATTTAGAAAAGGTCATGTGCCTATGGGAATGGTTAAGAAGCAGTATGGTAAGGCCGTATTGGTCGATGAGGTTAACAAGTTACTACAAGACGCTTTAGGAAAATATCTCGTGGAAGAGAAACTAGATGTCTTAGGTAATCCTCTACCAAAACCGCAGGACGATCTGGATTGGGATGCCGATGCTTTTTCTTTTGAGTTTGAATTGGGCTTGGCGCCTGAATTCGAAGTGAAGCTAAAAGGTAAAAAAGCAATTACCCATTATAATATTATTGCCGATGATGACATGATTACTAATCAGGTCGAGAACATACAAAAACAATACGGCAAGATTATATCTCAAGAGCAAGTTGCTGAAGATTCTGAAATTACTGGGAAATTTGTAAATGAAGCTGAAAACATTGAGAATGTAGCGACATTTTCGGTTGATAAAATAAAAGGAAAAGCAAACGTAAAGAAATTTGTTGGAGCTAAAGTTGGTGATGTTATTACATTAAAGACAAAGAACCTTTTTAACGTAGATTACGGCCTAACCACGTATCTAAAAGTTGATCACCAAGTTGCTAAGGATCTCAATGTTGAAGTGACTTTTGAAGTATCAGAAATTAACAAACGCGAGTTAGCAGATCTAGACCAAGAATTATTTGACAAACTTTTTGGACCTAAAGTGGTGACTACGGTGACAGAGTTAAAGGAGAAGATCAAAGCAGATTCTGAAAAACAATTTGCTCAACAAGGCGATCAAAAATTATTAAACGACGTTACGGAATATTTAGTTGATAATACGAAGTTCGATTTGCCTGCTGAATTTCTTCAAAAATGGATGCAGACTGCGGGTGAAGAACCTATGACCGAAGATCAAGCTAAGGAAGAATACGAGAAGTCTGAAAAAAGCATGCGTTACCAATTAATTGAAGGGAAATTAATTGCGGAGCATAATCTTCAAGTGCAGTTTGAAGAACTCAAAGCCTTTGCCATGGATATGATCAAGGGGCAAATGGCACAGTTCGGCCAAATGAATCCTTCAGAAAAAGAATTAGAAGATATTGCTGCAAGGATAATGTCTAATCAAGATGAGGTAAAGCGTTTATCTGAACAACTGATGAGCCAAAAATTATTGAACCTATATAAAACTGAGGCAAATCTTAAAACAAAAGACATCACTTATGACGATTTCGTTAAAGAGTTCTACAGTTAGTATTGAAAAATCACTTGAGGTATAGCCTCAAAACCTTAAAATGTCATTCCTGTGAAAACAGGAATCTAAAAATTAGTATCTTTAAGGCGTAGAACTGAAAAGTTTTACGCTTTTTTTTTAATCAAAAAACAAATTGAAATTAAATGAATTACGGAAAAGAATTTGAAAAGTTCGCCATAAAGGATCAAGGGATTAATAGTATGTATTATGATAAAATAATGCGGAGTATGTATCCCACCAATCTAACACCTAATATTATAGAAGAACGACAGCTCAATGCTATTGCCATGGATGTGTTCTCACGTCTTATGATGGACCGCATTATATTTTTGGGTACAGGGGTTAATGATCAGGTGGCAAACATCATTCAGGCGCAATTGTTGTTTTTACAAAGTACGGATGCCTCAAAGGATATTCAAATCTATATCAATTCTCCAGGAGGTTCTGTATATGCAGGCTTAGGCATTTACGATACCATGCAATTTGTAAAACCAGATGTGGCCACCATTTGTACGGGTATCGCTGCGTCTATGGCGGCCGTATTATTATGCGCTGGTGAGAAAGGAAAACGTTCGGCATTAAAACACTCGCGTGTTATGATTCACCAACCCATGAGCGGAACCCAAGGACAAGTCTCTGATATGGAGATTGCAGTTCGCGAAACAATAAAAGTAAAAGAAGAGTTGTATAATATCATTTCTAGCCATTCAGGAAAACCTTACGACCAAGTAGAAAAAGATTCCGATAGAGATTATTGGATGAAATCTGATGAAGCATTAGCTTATGGAATGATAGACGAAGTTTTAGAACGCAAGTAATAGTAAAAACCTACGACTAAACCCCCTAACTAGATAGAACTAAAATTATGGCAAAAGAAGAATTAGAATGCTCATTTTGCGGTAGGAAAAAGTCAGAAACCAATTTATTGATTGCTGGCCTTGATGCGCACATTTGTGATCGTTGTATCGAGCAGGCCTATGGCATTGTCGTTGAAGAATCCAAACAATCGGGTAACTCAGAGTTAAGTGCTGAGTTGATGTTGAGAAAACCAAAAGAGATAAAGGCTTTTCTTGATGAATATATTATTGGACAAGAATACACCAAACGTGTAATGTCGGTGGCCGTATACAATCATTACAAGCGTCTACTTCAACCAGCATCTGACGATGATATTGAAATTCAAAAGAGCAACATTATCATGGTAGGGCAAACAGGAACAGGTAAAACCTTAATGGCCAAGACTGTAGCCCGTATGCTTAATGTGCCTTTAGCTATTGTTGATGCCACGGTTTTGACCGAAGCGGGTTATGTAGGAGAAGATGTAGAAAGTATCTTAACACGTCTATTACAAGCTGCAGATTATAATCTTGAAAAAGCACAGCGCGGTATCGTTTTTATAGACGAAATAGATAAGATTGCCCGTAAAAGTGATAACCCTTCAATTACTAGAGATGTGTCTGGAGAAGGTGTGCAACAAGCCCTATTGAAATTATTGGAAGGCACTGTGGTTAATGTACCGCCGAAAGGGGGGCGCAAGCATCCTGATCAAAAATTCATAGAAGTTAATACAGAGCACATTTTATTTATAGCTGGTGGGGCATTTGATGGTATAGAACGGGTCATTACCAAACGCTTAAATATGCAGGCCATAGGTTATAGTTCTATTAATACAGATGATGATGTAGATAGTGATAATATCTTACAGTATATTATTCCTAAGGACTTAAAAGACTTTGGACTTATTCCCGAAATTATTGGTCGTTTGCCAGTATTAACTCATATGGACCCTCTAGATGCAAATACATTAAGAGCGATTTTAACCGAGCCTAAGAACGCTATTATTAAACAGTACAAAAAGCTGTTTGCTATGGATGAGGTCGAATTTAGTATTACGGAAGGTGCTTTAAATTATATCGTAGAAAAAGCTATAGAATACAAACTTGGTGCCCGTGGCTTACGTTCGCTCTGCGAGGAAATCCTTACCGAAGCCATGTTCGATCTGCCTGGTTCAGGTGAAACCAAACTCAATGTGACGAAGGCCTATGCAGAAGATAGGTTGACCAAGTCTACTTTAAAGAAGTTAAAAGCAGTGTCTTAGATATTTTAAGAAATCGAATAAAAAAGAAACCACAAGTTTATTATGGACTTGTGGTTTTTTTATTGTTTGGGATTGAATTAAATTAATATTGCTGGCAATATTTTATAATAAGTTAGGGATTATAAATAGCACATTTATTTACTGCTAATATAGTGGCAACTTTTAGACTAAAGTTATTTATATCCAAATTTTGGTTAAAGACATTTTAAATATCGTTGTATGAAATTTCTATGCGTTTTTTAACGATAAAATGAAGGTCTTACTTTTTGGATAAGGTGCCGTCAGGAGACAATTCTAAATCCTCTTTATAAGCTAGATTAAGATTGGTGTCTTTAGATTGAAATATGATAACACCGTCCTCGTAGCCTTCCTTACTCGTCTTAATTTGATACGAAACAAATGGTCTAACTTTAAATCTGTAAATACCATCCTTGCCCGTAACCTGACGCTCAAGCTCATTACCATTATTATCGTATAGGCTTACGGTAATATCTGCCAAAATCTCATCGTTTTCTTTAAAAATAATGCCTTCTAAATTTTGGTATATGGCTCTAGCATTAAACTTATACATATTAAATCGCTGACCAACGTTACCCGCATTAGAGGCAAAAACACCATTGTCCTCGTTGATAAGCGTGAAAGCGATATCATCTCTAAGCGAATTAACAATAATACCTAGATTTCTCGGTGTAGCGTATTCCATATTACCATAGTCGTTCGAAATAAATATGTCAAATCCACCTTGCCCTTCATGACCGTTGGAGGAGAAAAATAATTCGCCACCATCTAATGAGGTATGTGGATATTTTTCATCCATTTCTGTATTTATGGTAGGCCCTAAATTAACAGGCGCTCCAACAGAGCCATTAGAATTTATTTTTGCTTTGTAGATATCAAATCCACCGAAGCCACCTTCCATATTAGACGAAAAATAGAGGTATTGACCATCATAGGATACATGAGGGGTTTCAACAGAATGCTCATCACTATTAAAATTTAGTGGCGTATGATTTACCCAATTGCCATAGGAGTCTTTTTCCAATGTCGCCAAATACATTTGGTAGTTTTCAGAATTTTTGCGTTTGCTTTTGGTGTAGTATATGGTGTGTTGGTCCGGAGAAAACGAAACTTGCCCTTCATTACCTCTGCTGTTAAGTATTCTGCTAAAAAGAATGGGAACTGAAAAATCACCATTATTGTTACTAATGTCCGTACAAAACAAATTGGTATATGGCAAGTTGGTCACTTTATCTTTGCCACTGCCAATAGCTCCGATTTTTTTAGAGGAGACGAAGACAAGTTTATCTCTAAAAACGGCACTCGGTATGTCCGAATATTGCGAATTAATTTTAGTAACGTTCACATTAAAAATGTAACCGCTATCATTAAAATCGTCAATCTTACTATTTGAAGGGTCTGTTTTGTCGAAAGTATAGGTACAAAACAGCAATGCTGACAACAGCACATAGGAAGTCGTTTTCATAACGTAGGGTAATGGATTAATTATATCACTAAGTTACTAACATAATTTAGAGCGCTAAATTATTGTTGCACTTTTTTAGATAAAACTGGTCTTTTTTTCGACAATTCTTAAGAAAAGGCCTATTTCTTAGGTGAAATAATCGTAAAACTATACATTATTTAAAAGCAATAATTCGTCAATATAGTCTCTGGAATTAGATAAACGAGGAACTTTATGCTGTCCTCCTAGCTTATTGTGCTCTTTTAGCCAATCGTAAAAAAGGTTGGTCCTAGCGCAATGAATTTTCGGTTTGTTAAGCGTCATATTATTATAACGTTTGGCTTCATAATCGGAGTTAAGCGATTTAAGTGCATTGTCAAAAAGTTCTTCAAAATAAGATAAGTCTTCAGGTGGCTTTTTAAACTCAATAATCCACTCGTGCGCTCCTTTTTCTTTGCCCTTCATAAATATAGGAGCTGCGGTGTAATCAACAATTTCTGCAGAGGTTCGTTTACAAACCTTTTTAAGGGCATCCTCAGCATTTTCAATGATTAGTTCTTCACCAAAAACATTAATATGATGTTTTGTCCGGCCCGATACTTTTATTCTATGTGGACTTAAGCTCACAAAGCGTATAGTGTCTCCGATTTCATAGCGCCAAAGCCCGGCATTTGTCGTAATGACTAAGGCGTAATTGGTATTGAGTTCGACTTCACTTAATGGAATGACTTTTTCTTCTTTGCTGCCGTAGGTATCCATAGGAATGAATTCGTAGAAAATACCATAGTCTAACATAAGTAATAAATCCCCAGAGTAGTTCTGATCTTGTATAGCAAAGAACCCTTCAGAGGCATTGTAAATTTCGTAGAACTTAAACTCCTTTTTGGGTAATATAGTTCGGTACTGCTCGATATAAGGATTAAAACTTACTCCACCATGAAAATAAACCTCGAGGTTTGGCCAGATGTCAAACAAATGATCCTTGCCTGTTTTGTCTAAAACCTTATTGAGAAGTACCAACATCCAAGAAGGTACACCCGCTAGGCTAGTTACATTTTCTTCAATCGTCTCTTCTACAATGGCTTGCATTTTAGCTTCCCACTCGCTCATAAGCGAGACTTTACTGCTAGGCGTACTACTAAATTCTGCCCAAAAGGGCATATTATCAATAAGTATAGCGCTGAGGTCGCCAAAGACTGTTCCATTTTCTTTGTATAGCTCTTTACTTCCGCCCAAGCGAAGACTCTTTCCCGTAAACAATTGAGAGTCTTCATTATTGTTGAGGTACATGCACAAGAGATCTTTACTGGCCGCATAGTGGCAATCTTCTAAAGAATCGCTGCTTACAGGTATAAATTTACTTTTAGCGTTGGTCGTGCCACTGGATTTGGCAAACCATCTAATAGGTCTTGGCCAGAAAATGTTGTGTTCGCCGTTTCTAGAACGTTCTATTAATGGCTGAATTTTCTCATAAGTGACTATGGGTAGGCGCTCATTAAATTCTTTGTAGTTTTTTATAGATGCAAAATCGTACTGTTTACCTATTTCAGTATCCTTAGCGAGTTTTAAAAGGCTGAAAAGCAATTCGTTTTGTACTTCATTGGGATATTTTAAAAACAATTCGATTTGATGAAATCGTTTTTTTAAAAACCATGAAGCTATGGAATTTACAATAGGAATTGGCATGGATTAGCTATATTTACACTAAATAATTAACGCTAAAAATACTAAAATTCTTTTATGCTTTATAGTGGTGCTCTAACGAAAATGCAGACCGAGTTTTTAGATCCGATCCAGTATTATTTGGTCTTTGAAAATGACTTTATTCATATGAATCAGTTATTAAATAAATCCATAACGCTTAAAAAAATAGGAGAGGAGTGCATTTGTGGTTTGGGCCGTCCTGTATATAGGCAAGGATTTTGTAAGTCGTGCTTTTTTGAAAAACCTGAGGCCGGCGAATGGATTATGCGTCCAGAGTTGAGCAAGGCTCATTTGGGTATAGAGGACAGAGACCTAGAATATGAAAAACAGGCACAACTACAGCCACATATAGTTTATTTAGCTAATTCTAGCAATGTTAAAGTGGGCGTCACCCGAAAAAGTCAAGTGCCGACGCGATGGATAGATCAAGGCGCACATGAGGCCATAGAAATAGTTGAGGTGCCGAACCGATATCTGGCAGGTATTACCGAAGTGGCCTTAAAAGATCATGTTGCAGATAAAACCAACTGGCGAAAGATGCTGAAGAATGATATTGAAGATGAAAATCTTCTAGAGTGGCGAAACAATCTAAAGTCGTTTATTCCAGAAGAAGTAAAAGACTATTTTATAGAGAACAATGCTGAGACACACCTTCAATTCCCGGTAGAGCAATACCCTGAAAAACCACAGAGTTTAAATTTAAAAAAGCAAATTGAGTACACGGGCAAGCTCGTCGGTATAAAAGGGCAGTATCTTATTTTTGAGGATAATACCGTTTTTAATGTTAGGGCCAATGAAGGTTTGGTTGTTGAGTTAGGTATTTAGATAAAATAGAGTTTAAAGACGTTCACCACACCAATAACAAAGAGCAAACTTCCAGTAACTTTGTTGATAACAGCATTTATGTTTTCAAATTTTTGTTTTATGACCAAACTGAATTTGCCATAAAGATATAGGGTGAGTAACTTTCCGATATAGACGCCAAAGAAAAATAAAAAAAGAACTAAAAACGATGCGTCAATAGTTAAGCTTATCGAATAGCTGTTGATGACGCCATAAATGACCAACCAATAAATAAGTACTGGGGGGTTGAGTAAACCTAGTAAAAACCCTGTAGTGTATTTCGAGGTCTTTAATCGACTAGGATTAGTGGTCTTTTTGGTTGATTTAAAAAACAAAATGCCACCAACGGCCAAAAGCAAAAAGGCAATGAGAATCTGTATCCATTGATTGGTGTTGAAAAAATCCCGAACGATCATATTACAATGCAAGGCATAGTAGGATAGGATCACTTCAGCAAAGGCAGCAGCTATGGTAATCTTAAATGCTTGTTTTGCATTTTGTTTAAGTGTGGTGTTAATAACGGCAATATTAGTTGCCCCTAAGGGGAGTGCACCAAGTACGGCTGCTATTATGCCAATGATTAAGTAGATGAGAATCATAAGGCCTTAGTAGCTAAGAAAAAACTATCCTTACAGCTGATGTTAGTTTTCCGTTAAAAATTATTTTGTTTAACATTTATTATTTAAATTTAAACAAAAAAATATAATGAAGACCTCGCCTTTTCTTTATATCACTATTACGACGTTACTATTAGTGACTATTACCATCATGTGTGCCATGGATTTTCCTTTTAATTGGGTGTTTTATCTCACTGTGATTGGGCAAATTCTTGTTGTTGTTATGGTGTATAAGGTATTAACAGACAATTATAGTACGGATAAAACCTTTGAGCACTTTTACGAAGATCATCCAATAGAACCTTTAGATATAAAGGCAGAGAATGAAGAATTCAGGTAAGAAACTTAGATTGGTGGAAGCAAAAAAAGAGCAACATAAAGTTGCTCTTTTTGTATATGGAAAACAAAGTGTCAGCGATTAGATATTCTCTTGATCTCTTAAACCTTGAATATATTGTGCTTTTTGAATTTCTCTTCTTCTCTTAACAGATGGTTTAGTGAAATAACGAGACTCTCTCAAGTTCTGCATAATCTGTACATTTCTGTGTTTACGCTTGTAACGCTTAAGAGCTCTTTCTATGTTTTCTCCTTCTTTGATTTCGATTTTAATCATCTATCAATATATTTTTAATGTCTATTTCTTGCAAATGGTCGGCAAATATACTCCAACTATTTTAAAATAAAAAATAAAATACCCCATAATCGAGATTTAAAGTTTTTAAAGTAAGGTATTTACTAAAACAAGAGCTGCCTAAAGACTCTTTATACCTTATAAGCTAGGTGTCTTATCCCAAATAGGTCTTTAAAATTTTACTTTTACTGGCATGGCGCAGCCGTCTTATACCTTTTTCTCGTATCTGTCTTACGCGCTCTCTCGTTAAATCGTACATACTTCCTATTTCTTCTAGGGTCATTGGTGGTTGGTTGCCAATACCAAAATTGAGGCGGATGACATCACTTTCTTTTTGCGTTAGAGTATCTAAAGCACGCTCAATTTCTGTATGCAAAGACGCTTTCATCAAATCTTTATCTGGTCTTGGAGATTCATTTTCGCTAACCACATCATAAAGGCTAAAGGTTTCACCATCTTTTAATGGAGCGTCCATAGATAAATGGCGCCCAGAATTTTTTAGAGACTGTTTAACTTCATAGGTGCTAATATCGAGCTCTCTGGCAATCTCTTCGGCATTAGGGGGCCTTTGATGAATTTGCTCTAGATGAGAGTAGGTTTTATTAATCTTATTAATAGTGCCTATCTTGTTAAGGGGTAACCTCACAATTCTAGACTGCTCTGCCAATGCCTGTAAAATGGCTTGTCTAATCCACCAAACGGCATAAGAGATAAATTTAAAACCTCTGGTTTCATCAAAGCGTTGCGCCGCTTTTACCAAACCCGCATTACCTTCGTTAATTAAATCGGGAAGTTTTAGGCCCTGATTTTGATACTGTTTCGCTACAGATACTACAAACCTCAGATTCGCAGTTGTCAGTTTGTCTAAAGCCTCTTGATCCCCCGTTTTGATACGCTGTGCCAATTCAACTTCTTCGTCCGCAGTTATCAAAGGAATTTTACTAATGTCTTGTAGGTATTTGTCTAGGGATTTGTCTTCTCTGTTGGTAACCTGTTTGGTAATCTTTAGTTGCCTCATGTAGAATCTTTAAAAATTTGTCAAACCATATTATAACGTAATTATTAAGAAAAACAAGGAAAACGGACAATTATTAATAAAAACTAGAAAAAAACGACGAGTTTTAGTGAAAAATCAGTCATTTTTGGTCGAATCTTGGGCTTTTTTGTCTTTTTTCTTCTTTTTTCCACCAAGAATACCACCTAAAACAGAATTGACACCTTCTTTAATGCTGTCTTTGGGATCGGTCTGAGTCGCTGTAGAATCAGCTTTGGTAGCCGTCGAGTTTCCACCTAAGACGCCTCCCAAAAGATCATTGATTTTGTCTTTGCCCTGACCCAATAATTTTTGTTTTTGGATATCCACCAATTGTTTTGTCAGGTCCGAAACACCACTAGTGAGGTCTGTAGAAATATTAGGGCTGGAAAAATTTCCGTTAATATTTGCTGTAACCGGTATAGTGATATTGTTGACATCCTTATCATTAATTTGACCGATAAGACGATTGACTTCTCCTCCGAGATATTTAGCGGGCACATTAAAGACCACATCATATTGCATATTGTTGGTAAAGGTGTGCATTCCAGAAACTTCAATTGGAACATCTTTGTAATTAACAGTAAATGGTTTTACAGATACCTGACCATTTTCAAAACTCAATCTGGTCTTAATGTCGTTCTGTAACTCCTTAAAATCAATAAAATTGAGTTGGCTCCCCAATCCCGATAGTAAAGGGCTTTTAGTGACATCGATATTTGAAGTCAATATTTCGGCAAGCGCATTACCGGAAATTGTGGATAGATCAGGAGAAAAGGTCTCATCTAATAGGCCGCTTACATCAATGGTCGAATTTAATTTACCCTGTACAACTTTGGCGATAGGTGCTAATGCTTTTAGCATTTCCAAATCCTTAAACGATTGGGATATGTCAAAGTCTTGCATGGCCAACTGCATATCGAACTCGGGTTTGGCCTCTTTTGTATTGACATTGCCAGAAATGCCTAGTTGGCCATTAAAGACATCAGTAGTCATATTGACGAGATTGGCATTTTGGTCTTTAATTAATAATTCACCTTTTACGTTCTTCAAGTTGAGATTATCGTAAATAACGGTTTTGGCATTGGCCTTTATAGCGCAGTCCAAAAAATCAGGAATTTTTAAAGACTCATCGTCAGATGAAGTTTTATTAGAAACTTCAGTAGCCGATTCGTCTTCAACCATAAAGTCTGAAATGGCAAATCTATTAGAACTCACATCAAATTGGCCTTGTAATTTTTTATCACTCAATAAAAACCCTAGCAAATTGCTAATGGTTCCTGTTGCGGAAAAATCACTTTGTCCGGTTTGGGCATCGAAGCTATTGAGACTCACCACTCCAGGTTGAAGCGTCAAATCCGCATTGTTAATTTGAATAGGATTAACAATATCTTCGGAAGAAAATATGAAATCGGAAATTGAAACGGTGCCATTGTTTTTTATACGGTCATAGGCGTTGGTTTCAATAGCGTCCATATCGAAACTGGTGTTGAGTTTACCTTTTAAAATACCGCTTAATTGATTGTCTAGCTCAACAGGATAGGCTTTAGTGATATTTGCTAAATTCAAAACACCGTCTAAATCGGCATTAACCAACATATTATCAGTTAAGTTTTTAATATGGGCTTCAGATTTAAAAACATCCTCATCGATTTGAAAGTCGAGCCGATTTAAATCTATGTAGGTCTCATCCGCCTTTCCGGTCGTATTTTTTATAGAAGCATCTATCATAATATGCTCAACTTGTTTTGGTAAATCGGGATATTTAAACGAGGCATTATTAGAGCGCATGTTGATATCTAAGGTCGGAATCGTTTCTTCAGAGACCAAGCCTTTTATCACACCATTGACCGTAAAGTTGCCAGTAGTATTGACGTTCTCGATATTCTTGGCGTATGCTTTGGGGATAACCGCTAAGAAATCCTTAAAAGAAGATTCGGGGTTTTTAAAGCTAATATCTAATTCTTGACCTTTCTCTACCATTTGTATAAAGCCTTCAAATTCTAATGGCAGTGCATTTATATAGCCTTTATTGTCTTTAAAGGTGTATTTTCCTTGCTCTAAGTCCATACCCAAAAGTGCATCTAGCTTTATAATATTATTGCTCAGGTATTCCGTGCTATCAACGGACATGCTTATTCTGGCTTCGGTCTTGGTATCCAATTCGGATTGTTCGCCAGAGAAAATTCCTTTGCCGCTGTGATTAATTTCGGTGGCGTAAAGGCTGGTGTTCGAGGCTTCATCGATATAGGTAAAGGCACTATTGTTGAGCTCGTAGTTTTTGATATCAAAACTAAATCCAGAAGACGCATTATCCGAATTTGATGCAACTTCATCATCTTTGCCCTTTACAATATCATAATTAGGTGTTCCGTTGGTATTGGTCTTCAAAGTAAGAAGCATTTCATCAGCTATAATTTCGTTAACCGTCAAAGGGTCTTCAGTACCTTTAAATAGTTCGCCAATAGGCATTTCGAACGATAATGACTTTGCTGTTACTAAGGTTTCGTCCTGAAAAGGAGCCCTGTTGATGATTTGTAGGTTCTCTACAGTGACTTCGGCTCTCGGAAAACTACTGATAAGACTAAGGCTTATATCATTAAAGCTTAAATCCGCGTCGAGATTTTCATCGGCATAATTCTGAACTATAGTATCTATTTTGGACTCTAAAATGAAAGGAACGGCAATAAGTATGGCGATAAAAAGAAGTAATAGGATTCCGATAATTTTGAAAATTTTCTTCATAAGAAATAGATATGGCTTCTAAAGTATTATACGCAAAGTTGCTAAGAATAGTTGTGCGCGTCTACAACTTTAGCAAGATTTTAATGATTTAGTAACACTTAAGCCAAATCAATTTCTTCGTTCACCGCAAGTTTAAATCGTCGTCTAAACAAGAAAACCCCTAAGTATAAAAAGGGCGTATCGAGGATAGCGACGAAAACCTTAAATAAAAAGCCACTAATTAATAAACCCTTAAAATTGGCCCAATCTATAATACCAAATGAGCACAGTAAAAACACAATGGTAAAGGTGTCTACAAACTGAGAAAACCATGTAGAAAAGTTATTGCGCAGCCATAGATGTTTTCCTTGGGTGAGGCGCTTCCAAAAGTGGTAAATTTGAATATCGACAAACTGGGCGAACAAATAGGTCAACATACTCGCAAATACCGCGATAACCGAATTGCCAAAGACCGTATTAAACATGCTGTCATCTACATAGGACCAAGACGTTGCAGGCACTTGAGAACTTACATAGACAATTAATAACGAAAAAACCGAAGCGAAAATACCAACCACAACAATATCATTAGCGCGCTTTTTACCGTAAATCTCACTGATTAAGTCGGTAATTAAGAACGTGATAGGGTAGGGCAAAATACCGACAGAGATTTCAAAGAGTTTACTGCCAAAAATTTCAATATCGAGAGGATACCAATAGAAAAACTTTTGAAAAATAAGGTTGGAAACTACTAAAGAGGTGATGAAAAGTGCACCTAATAAAATATAGATGCGCTGTGCTAAAAGCTTGTCTTTTGATGGCATTTATAGATTGAATTTTTTTGTAAAGATATAGGTTTAATGCATTCGAAGAAAAGAATGATTTTTGACATGAGCTTGAAGATGACAATACATGTTAGTAGTTAGAATTATTTTGTAATGTTTAAAGGAGAATTTGGAATAATTATAGAATTGGGTGAGCATTTTTGATTTTTGAGTGTCGCATCTAAAATTTAGATAGTAAGAAGAACATAGAGGCATATTATATTGGCAAAATGCTGTTAAAGAGATTTTTTTGAAATGAGCTGTTAGAGAAATTAAGTTTTATTTAAAAACACCATGTAGGTTTATAATCTTAAAGGTGGCTTTTGTATTATCAACTATGTTAGGATTAATATTGGAATACAACTCCTTTAATTACAATAATTTAACTATATTTCAGAGAACTTTATTTTATGAAGAATTATTTCAAAACAAGATCTATGACGTTTGCAATTTTGGCCCTAATTTGTAGTGTTGGTGTAGTTTTGTTTACTTTTTTGAGTACAAGAGCTAAGGATATTGAAACACAAAAATCTGAAAAGGAATTAAAGAGCTCAGTTAATGAAGTGCAAAAGAACTTAGATGAGAGTTTAATACATACTAATAATTTGATTAGTGAGATTAATACCATGGGCGAGAGTTTAATGATTGTGAAAAAGAATTTAAATAAACAGATATCAATCCTTGAAAATTCTTTAGACGAAGCTAAGCGATTTCAGAAAATGCTAGATGAACAGAACTTGATAGATAGGAAAAGGTTCGAATCAGAAGGTGCTCGGTTAGTTTTTAGTAATACTGATACGGTGTGGGAGGAAGACATAAATCATCCTGACCACTATGTTTTCAAACAGAAAATTAAAAATACCGGCCATAGGCATGGTATAATAAAAAGATTAATGACGATGTTGCTGTTGACAGATGAAAACTATAACGTTTCAAAGCAATTGTTTGCCTCGGAGTCTGAATTAAATGGATTGATTAGTCCGGACACAGGTGTATTCATACATTATTCAAAAGAGCTATTCAAAAAAGAAGATATAAAGAATGTAAAAGGCTATATCATTTATGTTGTTCAAGTTGAATACCAAGATGAGGCGTCAAATATGCCAATTAGTTTATTGGATGTATTTCAATACGCCGGTTTTAAAGATTCTGGCTTAATGTTTTCTATGCTTGAAGAAAATAAAAAACCAAAGTTCTATCAGTATTTTGCAAATATATTTCAAAACCCCTAAATGTTGGCTTTAATAATGAACGCATAACACTTTTTATCAGTAACCATTTTTTGTCAAAATTATTTAGTTTCTAGCGTTGGATTTTAGTTTTATAAGTTTCTCATAATGCAATTAAATACTGATACTTCTTTTTTTTCCTATTATACAAGCATTAGTATTTTCGATTCGGTTTTAGTTATTTTGTTGCGGCGTTCAGAATTTTAAAAGCCTGTGAAGCACATTCATAATTCTAGAATAACTAATCCCGCTGAAACGCTGTATGTTTACCAAAGATGAATCCGACTAAGACCGTTTACATAGCATTAGGAAGTAATAAAGGCCACAAATTACAGTATTTACAGTCTGCTATTGATGCTATTTTTAAGCGTGTTGGGGTGATTCATAAGATTTCTAAAGTGTATAAAACACCAGCTTTAGGTTTTGAAGGCGATGATTTTTTTAATGCTTGTATTAAGATCGATACAGCATTAAAGCCAAAGAAGTTACTCAAGGCCTTAAAGCATATTGAAGCTGATTTAGGGAGGGTTCCAAAAAAAACGGACAGCTATGAATCCCGTGAGATCGATTTGGATATTCTATTTTACGATGATGAAGTCTTTAGCGATAAACACTTAGTCATTCCGCATCCCAAATTACACCAACGTAGATTTGTATTGCAACCGCTTCAGGATATTGCGAAAGACTTAAAACATCCTATATTGAATCAACTAGTTCATGACTTGCTACAAGCTTGTGATGATGACTCAGAAATAGAACCTATTAAGATTTGGTTAAAAAACCCAAAAAAGCATTATGATTTCAGTAGGTTCAATTTTATTGCTATAGAAGGCAACATTGGAGCTGGCAAAACCAGTTTAGCTACTAAAATATCCCAGGACTTTAATGCGAAGCTTATTTTAGAACGCTTTGCCGATAATCCGTTTTTACCTAAATTTTATAAGGAGCCCGAGCGCTATGCCTTTACCTTGGAGATGTCTTTTTTAGCAGACCGTTATCAACAGATTAGTGATGATTTATCGCAGTTGGATTTATTTAAGGATTTTATGGTCAGTGATTATGATGTGCACAAATCATTAGTGTTTTCTAAGGTAACTTTGCCAGAAGATGAATTTCGATTGTACCGTAAACTGTTTTATCAGGTGTATAAGGACATTGCACGCCCCGATTTATATGTCTATCTCTATCAAAATACAGAGCGTCTTCAAGCAAACATTAAAAAAAGAGGCCGAAAATACGAAGAGGATATCAAAGACGATTACTTGGAAAAAATCAATGCGGGGTATTTAGAATTCTTAAAATCCCAAACCGAGCTCAATGTAAAGATTATAGATATTTCGGATAGGGATTTTGTGAAAAACTATGAGGATTATTTGTGGTTATTAAGTGAAATTAATTCATAAAAATGGCTTTAACTTTGAGTTGCTTCGAAATGAACGAATTGATTGAGAAATCAGAGGTTTAGCGAAGCTAAACCTCAAAAGAGTTGGTATAATATGGTCACTATTCTACCTTTAGTCTTGCCTAAATCGAGCTCACTGAGAATCCTTTCTTCTTTAACTTTTAAATTAAAAGGAGTTTTTAATACATCCACACCGCTATTGTGCTTTAACCGAATCCCTTGGCCAGAAATAATATCAACATTAGGCTCAAAGTCGCCAACTGGTAGGTGTTCGGTAAGAATTATGTATTGGTAACGAGATAGCCCTTTAACAATGCGCTTAATTTCAGCATTCGATAGGTGTTGAAGAACTTGTCTTAGAATTGCACAATCAGCTATTGGTAATTCGTCATTAGCAATATCTAAGCAACGAAATTCTAGATTGTGAGCCTCGAAAAGGGTTTTGTTTCTTTCGATTAAATCCTCTACAATATCTACAGCTATGTATTTTGAAGTGTATGGTACTAATTGCTGACCAATGTTAAAATCACCACAGCCCAAATCGCAGACTGATAAGTTGCTTTTTTTGGATTTTAAGAAGTTGGTGACCGCTTCAATATAAGGCTCCACGATATCCAGATGGTGTGAGCCTGCACCCGAATAAAAGTCATGGGAATCACCTCCCCAAAGCTGCTTTTCATAAATTTGGGTCATGGCGTCTTTTGTTGGCCAAGGTGTTTTTGATTTCTTTTTCAACTTCTATATACATTATTATTTGTCATTCCAAAATGAGGGGCGATTGAGGAACCTTATGGCATATCTTAAAACTTAGAATTATGAGATCTAGGTTCACAGAACCTATAGTTTCTTGCTTTAACTTCGACAATCCCGATAACTATCGGGACAGTCTGGCGGTTTAAAACGTCTGTCATGTTGAACACTTCGACAAGCTCAGTGTAAACCGTGAGACATCTCATAGTTTGAGTAAAGCTCGGGTATCTCATTTGAAATTTAGCTATGTTTAACCAGCGGTTTCTAACTTTCAACTTCACTAAAGTTATGTAGAACGAGTCACTCAAAATGACATTATAAAATCCAATATTTCTAACTTCTAACTTCTAACTTCTAACTTCGAAAACACATCCCAAATCACTACGCCTGCACTCACCGAAATATTTAAGGAGTGCTTGGTACCAAACTGTGGGATTTCAATAACGCTATCGCTGGCATCAACGACCTCTTGGGAAACCCCTTTAACTTCATTGCCAAATACAAAGGCATAGGTCGTATCGGACTGAGGCATAAAGTTGTGGAGCATGGTGGCATTTTCAGCTTGCTCAATAGCGCAAACGTTTACTCCTTGAGCTTTTAATTGATGCACTACTTCAAGTGTATGCTCTGCATAAACCCAGTCTACTGTTTCGGTACTGCCCAGTGCCGTTTTTCTAATGTCGTTATGAGGGGGCTGTGCGGTGATGCCGCAGAGGTAAATTTTTTCTATGAGAAAGGCATCACTGGTTCTAAATACCGATCCAATATTATTGAGGCTACGAATATTATCCAGTATGATGATTACTGGCGACTTTTTCGCGGTTTTAAATTCTGAAACGTCTAGGCGGTCTAGTTCGCTATTTTTTAGTTTTCTGTTCATACATGTATGTTGGGTAAAATTGAAAACCCAAGTTCAAGAAACACCCCTAATGAGCTGCGCTCGGTATCTTCAATTAAAGCTATTGCCTTAATTTCGATAACCCTCAAGGGGACATTCAAAAATAAACTTAACTACTAATGTCCCCTTGAGGGGACTTTAGGGGTGTTGTAATCTTATCAACAGCTGTAAATAACTTATAGTTTTTTCGATTTCAATAAACCTCAAATTCTAAGTAAATTAGCAATCTTAAAGATCCGATAGTCCCGATAGCTATCGGGATCGAAACAAAAATAAACAAAAGTCTTGGCTAAAAACACAAAAAAGGAAACACCGTTAATGAAGCAATACAATGCGATTAAGGCAAAGTATCCGGATGCTCTATTGCTCTTTAGAGTTGGTGATTTTTATGAAACCTTTGGCAGTGATGCGGTTAAAGCGGCAAAGATTTTAGACATTATTTTAACCAAACGAGGTGCTGGTAGTGAGAGTGAAACTGAGTTGGCTGGATTTCCGCATCATTCCTTAAATACCTATTTGCCCAAATTGGTAAGAGCTGGCGAGCGCGTCGCGATTTGCGATCAACTCGAAGATCCCAAACTCACCAAGAAAATTGTAAAACGCGGTGTGACTGAATTGGTAACGCCCGGCGTCGCATTAAACGATGATATTTTACATTCAAAATCCAATAATTTTTTATCGGCTATTCATTTTGACAAGAAATATATTGGAATAGCCTTTTTAGATATTTCTACCGGTGAGTTTTTAACCTCGCAAGGAGATGCCGAATATATTGATAAGTTACTGCAAAACTTTAGTCCGAGTGAGGTGCTTATTTCAAAACAAAGTAGAAAAGCCTTTTCAGAGACCTTTGGAAACGATTACCATACCTTTTATTTAGAGGATTGGGTGTTTCAAGCGGATTATGCAAATGAGTCTTTGACCAAACATTTCAATACCAAAACACTTAAAGGTTATGGTATAGCCGATTTGTACGAAGGCATTATTGCCTCTGGCGTGGTTCTTCATTATCTCAGTGAAACGCAACATAACCGATTAGACCACATCACCAACATCTCAAGAATAGCAACCGATGATTATGTGTGGATGGATAAGTTTACCATCCGAAATTTGGAGTTGTACCATTCTACCAATGCCAATGCTGTTACACTTATCAATGTGATTGATAAAACCATTTCAGCTATGGGAGGTCGTACCCTAAAGCGTTGGTTGGCACTGCCACTAAAACAGATGGATAGGATAAAGGAGCGGCACGAGGTGGTTCAGTATTTGTTGGATGAAGATGCTGTACTTCAAAAGATTCAAGGGCAGATCAAGCACATTGGCGATATAGAACGGCTCATATCAAAGATTGCAACGACCAAAGTGACGCCACGGGAAGTCATTCAGCTAAAAAACGCTTTGGAAGCCATTGTACCCATCAAAGCAGTAGCAGGGCATTGTACTAATGAGTCCTTAAGAAATATTGGTGAAAACCTACATAATTGTGATTTGCTTCGTGATAAAATTAAGCAAACTCTCAACGAAGAGGCTCCCGTCAATGTACTTAAAGGGAATACAATTGCCGAAGGGTTTTCAGAAGAGCTCGACGAGTTACGAGGCTTGTCAAAATCGGGGAAGGACTATCTCGATGAGATGTTAGAGCGTGAAAGCGAACGTACAGGGATTCCATCCTTAAAAATTGCCTCTAACAACGTCTTTGGTTACTATATTGAAGTGCGGAATACACACAAGGATAAAGTCCCACAAGAATGGATTCGGAAGCAAACTTTGGTCAATGCCGAACGTTATATTACCGAGGAATTAAAGGAATATGAGGCCAAAATCCTTGGTGCTGAAGAACGGATTTTAACCATTGAGCAGCAGCTCTTTGCTGAATTAGTGCATTGGATGCATCAGTTTATTTTACATGTGCAGCAAAATGCACAGGGTATTGGGCAACTCGATTGTCTTTGCAGCTTTGCAAGCCTAGCGAAATCCAATAACTATAATTGTCCGCAAATGGACGATAGTTTTGATTTGGAGATTAAGGACGGACGTCACCCGGTAATTGAAAAACAACTCCCATTAGGCGAATCCTATATAGCCAATGATGTCTATCTCGATAGGGCATCTCAGCAAATCATCATGATTACCGGTCCAAATATGTCTGGTAAATCGGCCATATTAAGGCAGACGGCTTTAATTGTATTATTGGCCCAAATAGGAAGTTTTGTGCCTGCTAAAGCGGCACGAATAGGTCTGGTAGATAAGATTTTTACTCGTGTGGGGGCTAGCGATAATATATCTATGGGCGAATCGACCTTTATGGTAGAAATGAACGAAACCGCATCCATACTCAATAATATTTCGGATCGTAGTTTGGTACTCTTGGACGAGATAGGCCGTGGTACCAGTACCTATGATGGTATCTCCATTGCTTGGGCGATAAGCGAATATTTGCACGAACATCCAGCGCGGCCTAAGACCTTATTTGCCACTCATTACCACGAGCTCAATGAGATGACCGAAACCTTTTCTAGGATTAAGAACTTTAATGTTGCTGTTAAGGAACTAAAAGATAATGTCTTGTTTGTACGGAAATTGGTCGAAGGGGGCAGTGAGCACAGTTTTGGGATACATGTGGCTAAAATGGCGGGTATGCCCCAGCAGGTGATTCGACGTGCCAATAAAATCTTGTCCAAACTGGAAAAATCGCACTCCAGTGAGGAGCTGACCGATAAGGTAAAGTCGCTAAAAGATGATATGCAATTGAGTTTCTTTAATCTGGATGATCCTTTGTTAGAAGAGATTAAAGAAGAAATTCTCCACACGGATATAGATACCCTAACACCGGTCGAAGCCCTAATGAAGCTCAACGAAATAAAGCGTATGCTCATTAAGAAAAAACAGGCCTAATGGACTTTAATTTATTTTAAAAAAGTCTTTGCATTTCTAAGAAATAGTTTAAATTTGCATCCGCTTTTACAGCGAAAAAGGTCTTTAAAACTCACGCGAAAGTAGCTCAGGGGTAGAGCATCACCTTGCCAAGGTGAGGGTCGCGGGTTCAAATCCCGTCTTTCGCTCTATATGATATATACCAATTAAGTTGCTGTCCGCAACTGGATGCTGAAGTGGTGGAATTGGTAGACACGTTGGACTTAAAATCCAATGGCCATTATGGCCGTGCGGGTTCAAGTCCCGCCTTCAGTACATATGAAAAGCCAAGACGAAAGTCTTGGTTTTTTTGTTTCCAGAAACGGGCTAAGAGCGCTTAGTTGAGTACTAGGAAACAAAAATATCTGTGCTATGCGAAGGCTTTTCTCACCATGTTGAAGTGGGGACTCACCGTAGCTAATTCCCGTATTTATTACAAGAAAAAGCCCAAATAAAAGTTTCGGTTTTTTTGTTTGCCAATTTAACCTTCTATATTATAGTATATATGCCATAATGCAGTGATTTTTCATTAATGATTTCTATCTATTGTTTAAATCCTAAGCAATAAAACCAACTTCTAAAGACTATCAATGGCAACAGTAAATGGTTGTTGCAGAAATGTGAGAAATTATTTATGTTTATAGTAAATAAAAACCGACCAAATGAAAAAACTTTTACTTGCTATAGTTTTCTTTTCTTCTCTTAATCTGGTAACATCCCAATCGATAAGTTTTGCGGATATGGATGGTACAACAACGGAATATAACTTGACTGATGTGCGAAAAATCACCTTTAACTCAGGCAATGTCTCCATTTATCTCAATAATGACGAAATCGTAACACTACCATTTGATGAATTCAAAAATTACCAATACAGTGAAGAAACCTTAAGTAACGAGGAGGTTGTTAAAGATTCAAATGCGTTTAGGATTTATCCTAATCCAACAGAAGGTGTCTTCAGGATACGTTTAGATGCCCAATCATCTTTACCCTATGAATGCACTATTTACGATGTGAATGGCAAAGCGATTTTACAAAAAGACTTAGGCGTTTTAAATGGCTTTTACACAGAAGATATTTCAATCGAAAAATTCCCCTCTGGTATGTACTTTGTGGAGTTGAAAAGTGGCCATATAAAGTCTTCAAAACAACTAATAAAGCAATAGCCTTAGCATGAAAAAATATTACATTACTATAATTTCCGTCCTGTTTTTGCAATTTGGCTTTTCACAAATTATTGAGGTGACACATCTGTCTAATGGAACGGTCTTGGAGTTACCTATTGAATCTATAGATAGTGTCAACGTTGAGTATTATAATAGTACTTCTCTAAAAAGAGTTTATCAAAACAATGGTAATATTCTTAGCATTGCAGTTCAAGATATCGATAGTATTACTTTTAAGATGCCCAATATCAATGATCTACCGGCACTCAGCACAACCGCTATAACTGAGGAATCCCCAACATCATTATTTTCTGGTGGTATTATAACAAACAATGGTGGTACGCCTATAATTCAACGGGGTGTTTGCTGGAATACCATGCCAAATCCCACGATTGCAAATAACTTTACGATGGATGGAACGGGAACGGGCAATTTTACGTCGCAGGTGTATCCCTTAAATCCATCAACAGTCTATTATGTTAGGGCCTACGCCATAAATGAAAACGGTACTAATTATGGCAATCAACTTGTTTTTACAATGGCGAGTCCAGACCTGTCTGCTGAATTACCACAGGTAACGACAGGAGATTTAACTTATGACGATGGTTTAACGGCCTTAGGCTCAGGTACAGTTTCAATCGGTTCAGGTACAATAACGTCTAGAGGTGTTTGTTGGGCCATTGGTGCTTCACCAACTATAAATTCAAGCCTTTCTGTAGAAGGCACTGGAGCGGGTACTTTTAGTAGTGTATTGGAAGATCTTTTGCCAGATACATTGTACAGGGTAAGAGCCTTTGCAACTAGTGATGCCGGCGTTGCTTATGGCGAAGAAGTTTTATTTAGAACGCATGATTTGCCCAGTCAATTTGAGACAACACTAAATAATTACTTAACAAATGGTACAGTAAGTCTTAATATGGGTGTTTTATTTGATGGAGGCTCAGAAATTACCGAACGCGGTGTTTGCTGGAGTACAGAAGGCATACCAACAATTGAAGATGAGACCTCAAGCTCAGGTTCGGGCGTCGGGCTTTTTAATGCTACATTAACCGATCTAAATTCTGATAATATTTACACATTTAGAGTCTATGCAACAAATGGCATAGGAACCTCCTATGGCCCAATAACTACGGCATCGCTTGATGGTAGTTTAAGCCTAGAAGACATATATTCTATATTATACACTTCAAATACTTTTAGACACGATGAGTTTGGTCAAAAGGGCGTAGATATTTATTCAGATATGTTGTCTGGTGATATGGCATTATCAACAACTACATATGGATGGTATAATTCGATAGCTGATCTTGAGGATACCACAACTGAGGATGCGTCTGCAACCAGTCCACCTCGATTAACCTATGACTATTACTTTAGAGTTATTAATGGGGTCAATCCCATTATTGAAGCACTTAGTCCTTCTGGTTCCGTCCCAACTAATGACGAAGATCAATGGGTTTTGGGGCAGGTGCTAGCACTCAGGGGTTATGCTTATTTTTACTTAACGCAGTTATATCAAGAGCAATATGACCCTACAGAAGTTATTCTGCCATTGCATCTAGGAGGCCAGAATGATGTTAGTCCTGTTGAGACAGGCGCTATTTATAATCAAATAACAAGCGATTTAAATAGTGCAATTAGTTTGTTAGATAATTATGTAAGGCCTAACAAATTACATATTGATAAAACAGTCGCCCAAGGCTTGTTGGCATACGTATATGCAGCCATGGGTGATTATTTAAATGCTAAATTATTAGCGGATGCAGTGATTAGCAACGGCCCTCCATTAACCACTACTGAAGAGTTGGCTTTCCCTGGCGCAGGATCTGGATTCAATGATGTTAATACGAGTTCATGGTTATGGGGTAAAGATTTGACTGCACAAGATAGTCAGCAATTAATTAATTGGTGGGCTCAGATGGATTATTTTACATATGGTTATGCTTGGGCTGGTGATACAAAATCAATAGATGATGGATTATTCGCTCAGATTTTGTCTGACGATATCAGAAAGACGCAGTTTGGAACAGGTTATGATGATTTGCAACCCATCGGTAAGTTCTTTGATCCTGGCAGAACAGAAGGCGGGCAATTACTCATTACAACGGATTTAATTTTCATGAGATCTGATGAATTTCATTTATTAAGCGCCGAGTGCGCTGCTGGGTTAGGAGATGATGCTACTGCAAGAGCAACAATGATTAACCTTTTAAACAGTCGAATGACTGATGCCAATGGTATTGTGAGTCCATTGTCTGGCCAAGCGTTAATTGATTTTATTTATTTACAGACGAGAATTGAACTTTGGGGAGAAGGTAAATCTTATCTCGCCATGAAACGAAATGATGCTACGGTTACTAGGGGAACAAATCATTTGTATCGTGCTGGCGAAACCTTTGCACACGACTCGGATGAACTCACTTTCGATGTTAGTTTTGAGGATATCTCCACATATACACCACCACAATTAGAGTTTTTAGACTGTGAGGGGCTTGTACAAAATGGAGATGATTTGGCTTTTGGTGAAGCGGTTACTGATTTTACCTTCCAAATACCTTACATTACACAAACAGGTGGAGATTATGAAGCTTTAAGTATCGAATCAACGGGAGTTGAAGGTTTAACAGCTTCACTCGACAGTGGTGTTTTTAATGAATTTGAAGGTGTGTTGGAATTTAACGTAACAGGAACGCCTTCACTTTATGGAACAGCGGAGTTTGATGTTTCTATTGATGGTAAAAATTGTAATGTCTCGTTTGAGGTTGTTGTGGCAGGAAATTGTTCGGCTTACCCAACGATATTGACAATTAATTTTAATGAAAATCCAGAAGAAACCTACTGGGAGCTTTATAGCACAAATAATACTTCAACCCCGTTATTCTCTGGCGGAATAAATGGAGGTTATTCTGGGATGACCTCAGTTGCTGTCCCTTTTTGCTTAGAGGATGGAGATTATATCTTATCATTTTTTGATACAAACGGTAATGGGATGTCTCTTACTGGGAATTATCAATTAGAAGATATTTATGGGAACGTTTATGCTTGCGGTGGGGCATTTGCTGATTCACAAAGTACATTATTTACAACAGGAGTTGAAACAGCAGATATACATGATATACAAGTTCAAATTCAGTTGGATACATGGCCAGACGAAACGACATGGGAGATTTACGATTTGTCAGGTGCACCAACCTTAATTATTTCTGGTGGTCCATATATTAATCCAGACGATGATTTTGCGGTATTATCCTATGATTTTTGTTTGCCATCAGGTAGCTACGGTATTGCCGTATATGATGCTTACGGCGATGGTGGTCCAACCTATAGTGTGTCAACCGGATCTACCATCTTAGTTCCTGCCACAACTGTAATGGGAACACAATCTTCGAATACTTTTACATTAAATTAGATGTTTAAAGATTATGATACAGGCTAGCCTCAATTGTAATGCAAGCTAATTTAGTTTAAATTTCCGCCTTAAGTACATATGAAAAGCCAAGACGAAAGTCTTGGTTTTTTTGTTTCCAGAAACGGGCTAGGAGCGCTTAGTTGAGTGCTAGGAAACAAAAATATCTGCGTTATTGCGAAGGCTTTTCTCGCCATGTTCAAGCTGGGGTTCACTTTAGGTAATTCGAACCTTAGCTTCTAAAACCAAAGTTCTCTCACCCAAAACTCTTTAACAACACCTTGGCTTGCAAATAATACTTTCCAGACTTATAGTTTTTCTTTTTTTCAAAATGCAGATTAATAATTTCACCAAACTTGGTGTGCTGTTCTAGTTGATATATAAGTGCTATAATCGCATTATAGTTACCCTCTAAAGTAAATTGATAGGTGTTGATCTTTAGATCATTTTGCTCGATGTTATGGGGCTCCCTAAATTCTACGATTTTTAACTGATGGGTATCTGCAAAGGTGTTGATAGCACTAAGCATACTATTCTGCATAGACCCCTGACCTAATTGGTAGGTCGTCAATAGAGAATCATAATAATGCTCCCTTTGTTTTAAGGAAGACAACTGCAAGGGCAGATTGTCAAAAACCAAAGCCTCTCGTTGTAAGGTCTTAAACTCACGCTTTAACTCAAATGTATTGGCTATAGCATAGTTATAGGCGATAATAACCACTATGATAAAACCAGCAACTAATAGGATGTTCTTAGTCTTTTGTGTCATTAGTAATATGGAGTTTAATGGTAAATTTTGAAGACCTGGATGTTATATCCTCAAAGCTTACAATGTCGATAGCATGTATCCATGAGATGGTTTCGAGTTGTGATATCCACTGTGAGAACAGAACCCGTGCTTTGGTTTGCCCCGAAATAAGAATTGTATTTTTTTGGTTTTCAATAGGTTTATCCTCTTTTATTTTTTTAACCAAAGGCTGATAATCGAATTCTCCTAATAAAATAGATTCAGGTAGACGATTAATGATCACATTTGCGTAAAATGAACTCTTAGAACTCTTACTCTGCAAAATATCGTTCACCATTTTTTCAGAGGTCTTGACTTTATTGTTAAGGTCTGTCATTTTAACTTTTGAAGCCTTTAAAACTTGTGCCGTTTCTCTAAGAGAATTCACCTCGTTATAATAATGGTTAAACATTAAAAAGTTGATCAGCAAGATTAAAAACAGAGTACTCAGGCCTATTTTAAGGAATTGCTTAGCGAACAATTTCTGTTGAAACGACGAATTTAGCTCTCCCTTTCTGCCCGCAAAACTAGATTGTATATGCTTTAATTTTGTGAGAAACTGCAAAGCGGCAGCAAAGCTAAGCAATAGCGTATTTTTAATATTTAGACCGTTGATGCTGTATTGCGTTTCCATATCATTGGCGTCAACGGAGATATCAACGATATGATGCGATTCAAATACAAAACTAGCATTTGATGACCTAATGGTGTCGCTATCAATAAAGGGATTCAACGTTGAGCATATCAGGTTTCCCAAGACAAAATCAACGACCATAAATCCCTTAGATAAATAGATATTCAACAGATCGTCAACGTAGTGTTTTCTGCATATGGATACAAATTGATATTCCCCCTGACTTAATGTTTCATAATAAAAATCCTCCACTTTAATATTCGGAAAAGCCATATAGACCAACTTCTGGGAATCACCTGTTTTGCTTTGGATACGTTTGGTTAAAACCGCATTGGTATTAATAACCAAACTAATAGCTTTATCCTTGGGAATATGTGTTTTTAAAGTATCCATAGTTTCGGTTTCGAAACTGTTCTCAATATCAAGCTGTTTTTTTTTCTTTTTTAAAACCAGGCCATAATAAAGGTCTTTACCGTGTTTCTGTGTGTGTTCTACACCGTAAAAGCGATTTCCAAACTTTAGATATGTCAAAATAGTTGCTGTCATTAGAACATCACCGTTGGTTTAATAAATACCGTAAGCTTGGATTTGCGACCTTCCCTTACACGTTTACTAAAGAGCCATTTAATCACCGGTATTCTTGCTAAAAGGGGCACACCAGAGCCAGAATTATTAGAAAAGTTCTCTTCTAAGCCTCCGAGTACCGCAATGTCCTGGTCTTTCATTCGTACTACCGAAGAAAAATTGCGCGAGCTGATGTCTGGTGGCGCATCCTCTGCAATACGCTGTCCAAAACTCGACTGTATTACATTGATATCCAGCAGTACTTCTTTATTGCCCGTAACATAAGGCTTAATCTCTAGGCCTAATTGCGCATCGATTGGAAAATAGTTTCTTATTTCAGAAGTCTGTGGATTATCCGTGCCAATAATATTGCGCTGTACAACGGCATAATACGAGGTCTGCCCATTTGAAAAGGAGGCCCTATGTCCGTTTAAAGTGGCGAGCTTGGGTGTTGATTTAATTTTAAGATCCCCATTGGTCTCCATAGCCTTGACCGTAGCAAAAAAGTTAGGCACTACTCTACCAAAGTTAAATACCGAAGTGCTACTAAAACCACTGATAATCCTATTGATGGTTTCTGCACCCACATTAATATCGGTGGTTGGAAAAAGCGTTCCTTGGGTAGTTGTGGGTTCGTTACCTATACCCCAGCTTACACCAGCTTCAACCGTACTTGTGACTTGCGCTTCCACGATCATGACTTCTATAAGAATCACGGGAATGGCCTTGTCAATACTCTTTATAAACTTCTTAAAAAACTCAATTTTGGCGCCGGTTCCCGTAACGTAAATACTATTGAGTTCTACGTCGATCTTATAATCCAAACCGGCTTTTACCTCTTCGGGAATTAAATCTAGAATACTACCATTGTCATTTAATGGAGCGCTATTATTGGTGGTAAAGTTTCTGCTTTGTGGTCTGGTGCCAGAGTTGTTAAGGTTGTTGTTATTAAACCCAAAGTTCAGTTGGTTTCTAAACCCTTGTTCCGCAACCTGATAATTGTCCCTAATGGCATTACCGCTATTCATGACCTGTGGATCAGACATCATGTTGACGGACCGGTGCTTTAACCTAATAATTTCTACCTTTCTAACGCTTAGCTGTTTTTCGGTACCGAAAAAATAGATGTCATCTTCTTTTTTAAAGGTGTAACGATCAGCAGGAGCTGAGACATTATTTCGGTTTTGCGGAGTCGTATCTGCGACGTTTGACAGACTTGCCGCTTGCGGTTCAAATAGCTTAATAAGCAAATTATCAAAGCTAATGGACTTGGCCTTCAAAGTAGCACGGCCTGCGCCATCTAAGGGTGATGCCATAAACATATTGATATCTAAAGCCTCTCCGATCACCTCAATAATCTGTTTTACAGGTACATCTTTAAAATCTACGGCCAATAATTGTACCGTTGAATCGATAATTGTAAAATTTAAGTCTGCAGTTACTCGATGACTCAGCCTGTTGTTTTTATCGCTTTGAGTTGCACTCAGGGCTTGGTCAAACACATAAAAATTATCTCTTGTTTTAGTGAGGACTAGGTTATTGGTCAGGGCCATTTTGTCCATGGCAGTATCAAAATCCGTAGGTTTAATATAGGCGGTCAGTTCTAAGTTTTCCATACCAGGAGCATAGAGCAGGTTTTTGGCACTTAGATCCATAATCTCCTTAAAGACCTCATAAAGCTGATTGTTTTTGACATCTATGGAAATAATCTCGTCCGTAGGATCGTAATCAATTTTAAATGGATATAGCTCTTCTACGGTTTCTTCAACATAAGGTTTAATAGAGAGAATATTCTTGGTGAATTCAATTGTTAAACTGTACTCTTTACAAAGAAAAAGTAGCATGTTGGAAACCGTAACGTTGGAGAAGTTGTTCTTTATATGAATGTTATTAAGCTCTGGTGAAATGTTAATATTAACCTTATGAATATTAGAGACAGCTAACAAAAAGTTGGGCAAAGTCACATCATTAAGTGAAATATTGGCATCCAATTGTTCGGATAGGCCGGTATTATCTGGAGCAAGTTGTAGGAGCTGTGCATCTAAACGCTCTAACCTCTGGTCGTTTTGCGAATAGACCATACCTGTCATCATGATTCCAACTACGATTTTTATAACTAATTTCATGTATTCTATGTTGTAATTAAATCAACCGTTTCATAGGTTTAATCGATTAATAGTGCATACACTTCTTCAACAGAAGTCACACCGTCTTGTACAAGCTGTATGGCATTGGTTTTGAGGGTTGCGATGCCTTCCGCTTTTATGTAGTCATCAATTTCCAATTGGTGGTTCTTAATATGAGCAACCAAAGTTTTTGTAATAGGTATAATCTCATAGATGGCTTCTCGGCCTTGATAGCCCGTAAAATAACAGCTATGGCAGCCCACAGGTGTAAATTGGGTTTTTAGTGTATCAGGAATTTTAAATTGCTCAGGAAAATCCGATGATTTAATCGCTTGCTCGGTTTTACAATCCGGACATAATTTTCTAACCAAACGTTGTGCTACACTAACATTCAAGGTGCTGGCAATCAGGAATGGAGGGATATCCATATCAATCAAACGGGATATGGTGGCCCAGGCCGAATTGGTATGTATGGTCGATAAAACCAGATGCCCTGTCAGCGCCGCCCGTATGGCCATATTGGCAGTTTTGGCATCTCGAATTTCACCAACCATAATGACATCGGGATCTTGTCGTAAGAAGGTGCGCAAGGTACTGGAAAAGTCCAGACCAATATTTTCTTTGAGCTGCACTTGGTTAATCCCTTCAAGGGTGTATTCAATAGGATCCTCTATCGTGAGAATATTAGTTTTCTCATCATTGAGTTGCTTTAATGTGGCGTATAAGGTGGTTGTCTTTCCAGAACCTGTTGGTCCGGAGATAAGGATAATGCCATTGGGTTTTTTAATAGTTTCTGTATACGATTTTAGTTCTTGGTGAGTAAAGCCTAAATCCCCTAACTCAATATGGTTGGCATCCTTACTTAAGATTCTTAAAACCATTTTTTCACCGTGTAATGTGGGAAGGGATGAGACTCTGATATCGAACTCTTCGCGTTCGGTTTTAACGGAAATCCGCCCATCTTGAGGTAGGCGTTTCTCCGAGATATCCAAGCCTGCTTTTATTTTTAGTTTATTGACGATAATGGGATATTGGCCCTGTTCAATAATAAAGTACTCTTTAAGCTTGCCATCGAGTCGCAGTCGAACGCGACAGCGCTCCTCATAAATCTCAAAATGAATATCGCTACTACCAATATGCTTTGCCGTAGCCAATAGCTTTTCTAAAAAGTCTGATGAATACTCAAAAGCCTCAGAATCGGACTGGGTGCGCTTTCTAAAATTAGAAGCTAGGTATTGTTTAATATTGTCCTCAGATTCTCCCAACAAGACCACCTGTTTTCCTAAAATGATTTCCAATTCTTGCCTGAGCTTTTCCGAGGTATCGTGAGACTTAAAGGTATAGCCGTCTTTATGATCATCAATAGGTATAATACCGTATTGATAGGCTTGCTCACTGCTGATAAGTTGTGTTAAATGTACGGGTATTTTAAAATGGTCTTTTATCATAATTCAAAAGGCATATAAGGAAACTGTTAAGCCCATCCAATTTGAGATGTAAGTCAACCCAAAAAATAAACTGATATAACCCGCAAGTGGTACAGACTGTAATTTGGAATAGCGTTTTACTATAAGATGAAGTACCAGTGCAAATACCAATGAAAACACAAAAATTATTAAGAAAGATAGTGTGGAAAATGAAAAGACCAAACCGATAAATAAGAGCACATCACCTAGGCCGAGGGCATCCGTGAAGCGCGATTTAAGCTTTAGTCTTGTATACAGAAAAATGATTGCCAGCAGTATCGAAATAAAGATCAAATTGATACCAACCGCAACGTAAAAGAGCTCTGGCAATGTGCTGTTGTAAAATAACACCGCACTGCATAGGCCCAATAAAGGAAACAAAAACCAATAGACTTGGCGGTCTTTTAGGTCTTGATAAAAGATAAGGCCCATACTGCTTATTAATATAAGTTTTAAAAGAATCATTAGTCTTTAATAATTTGTTTTGGTGTCCCGGTTTCATTGATCTCCCAAACGTTAAAGATACCATCACCATCAAAGTCGGTAATGGCCGTAGCGCGTGCGACAAAACTGGTGTTGCTGGCACTCAAAATCTCATACATATAATTGCTAGTGCCATCCTCCTTAACGGTTTTTGGAGCCTCAAAATCGAGCTCGTACAAATCCGTGGTGTATTTGGAATATAAATAACGGTGAGAGGTTTGATTGTTATAGATATATTTTAACTGCATTTGTGCCTCTATACTTTTGGCTTTAACCACTAATGGCATAAGGTTGGGTAAGGCGATAAGCATAAACACGCCTATAATAAGGAGTACAATTAAAACCTCCTGTAAACTGAAGGCTTTGGTTCTTCGAGTCATTTTTTTTAAAATCATGGTAGTCTATTTAAATAAAACCACACTCCTCAGCTTTAATGAGTAAATCCCTGTCATCTCCCTTGGCTACACCAAAAATTTCCTTTAAATGGCGTTTTCTTAGATCTAAAGCGGGCTTTGTTAAAGGAATCACAGATGTAAGGTGTTTCATCTTGGCGCCTTTTGATAGCTGATACAACAGTTGGCGATCAATTCTATCGAGTTTAAAATCATTCAAAAAATGACGACGCATTAGTTTTATAATGGCCTTACTATAATAAGGGGTATCATCTATAACACTTTTTAGGGCATCGATTAGTATTTTAAAGCTCATGTCTTTTTTAATTAAAAAAGCATCGGGATTTAAGTTCTCGAGCGTGTTGTTGAGCCTAAAATTGTTGTTATGGTAAGTAAAAGCCACAATTTTTGCATTAGGGAAAAACTCTCGAATTTCTATACCGAGATCCTCACCTGATAAATATCTATTGTCAGATGAGGGGTCCATGTTGATATCAAGTAATACCAAATCTATAGGTGTTGCTTTCACTGACCGTTGTATTTCTCTGGCGGCAGCCACACAATCAAGGCTGGATTTTACATCAAAATCCAAAATGCCATCAGCCTCGCTAATTTCTTCCAAAGCGGCGCAAAAGCGTTCCGTCATTAATGGCTCATCTTCAACAATGAGCGTGTTTATTTTTCTGCTCATAATAAATAAACTCAAACACTTAAGGGGATATAGTGATGTGATTTTTCGGTTACTAAGGTATGTAGGATCTAGGACCTGAGACTATACATTTTGTATAGTATTTCTATACAAAACGTATAGTTTTTTAAGGGATAAGGAGCATAAATTTACACCTTAAAAATGCAGTATTAGTTAACCAAATGTTAATGATGTATTGAATTTGATTATAACATGTATAACCATTATAAATAAATTAGATATGAAACGAACAATGCTTATGCTATGCCATACCTTGCTTATGGGTTTGGCATCGGTTTTGGTGGCCCAGGAGCTACCCACCATCATTCCGCCCTCGCCCGAAGCGGCGTCCTTGGGAAAGTTTTCCGAAATGCCCATTTCGCATTATACGGGTCTACCCAATATCTCGGTACCTATCACCTCCTTTAGCGTAGGGGATAAATCCTTTCCAGTCAGCATCAGCTACCACGGCAGGGGGATCCAGGTAGCTGAAACAGCCTCCCGTGTTGGCTTAGGCTGGGCCCTTAATGCAGGGGGTCAGATTAGTAGACAGGTAAGGCAAAAGCCAGATGACGGTATGACCGGGTTCTTTGGCCATTATTCCACAGTGTTTAACAACACCTTCAAGAACGATGGTACCGCGACCGGTCTGGATACCTGTTGCGCCCCATTCATTACTGACGATGACAAGTTACCCGATGTCTTTACCTTACAGGCGGGTGGTCTATCGGCAAAATTCATATACAATTATAAGGACAACCTAAATCCTATACTCCAAAAATATGGGGATCTCCACATTGATGCCCCAGTGGTCAACGGCAACATCAACGGCTTTACGGTGACAGACAAGGATGGATACAGGTACTACTTTGACACGACCCAGACTTCGGACCAAACACAAGAGCATTATAGTTATAAGGCAGACGGCAGTTTTCAGACAAACCCTGCCGATGTGGATGGAAGTACCGCTAATCAATGGAGACTAGATCCACATACCACCACTTGGCACCTTACCAAGATTGAGAGTCCCAATGGTGATATGGCCACATTTCATTATATAAAGCAGACGGACCATGTGATGAGGCGCTCCGGAGATACCTATGTTAACTCTGAATTTTCGTGTGCTGTTACCAGATCAAAGGTCGATCAGTACCAATTATCGGAAATCCGCTATAATTATGACACTCAAGGGGATTATGTAAAAATAGTTTTTGAAGCCAACGATAATAGACAAGATTTGGATAATATCTGGACTTCCGAGGGCAAGGAATTGGACGCCATTAAAATTTACGAAAAAAGCCATACTTATGATGTTGGAGGTTCACCGGTAACCCAGTTCCAGCTTAATAAAACCTTTAATCTGCACCATAGTTATATGGTGAGTCCCTCAGACCTGAACTACCACCAGACTCTGGCGAGTGCAGATCCTGGTGCCGCCAAGCGTTTGGTACTTGATTCTATTACAGAAGTTGGGGGTAGTATATCTAAGCCACCTTACAAGTTTAGCTACAATGCAGCGGTACTGCCCAATCGCCATTCCAATTCTCAGGATTTTTGGGGCTATTACAATGGTAAGGCCAACGGACAGTTCCTGACCTATCACAATAACGACAAACGTGTAGACACTGTACTATCTGAGGCGGGTATGCTGAAGAAGATTACTTATCCTACCGGTGGCAGTACCCGATTGACCTATGAGCATAACAGAGGCGTACTGGGCGCCGAATATGATGGGATATGGATACCGAGTATTAACCCGACCGGACAAAATTCTATTGGTCTATCCAATATCGGTATCAATAACAATACCTATAATACCTCTGGCGGCTTATATGGGCCTTACTACAATACCCCTAACTTTACAGTCAACAGTAGGTCACAATTTACTTTTAATATCAATCTTCCACCATGGGGCGGCGTAAACCAAAACGATGCCTGTATAAATGGAGGGTCTGGATGCAACTTTAGGATTCGCCTAGTCCCGATATCAAACCCTACCCAGCCCATTTACATCTGGACGGACAGCTTCCCCATGTGGATCGATGCCGGGGACTACAGGCTCGAAGTACACGTTCCAAATCTTTGGAACCCCACTGCGCAGTCCGGTTCTGGGCAGTTCTTTAATGTGGCCCTCTTCTGGGAAGACCAGGTAACAGGCCAAGGCACCATTCTCTATGCAGCGGGAAAACGCATCAAACAGGTAGAGTTTTTGGACAGCGCAGAAAACGTGGTTTCCAAAAAGACCTATGACTACAACGACTCTGGTATCATCCTAGGGCTCTCCAATTTTACCCATAAGGTACCGCTTAATCTTGGGGGGAGCATCGTCTATACCTCTGCCGATATTAATTCGGCCACACCCGGCTCCCCGTTCAGTACCTTTCAAGGGAATACCATCGGTTATAAAATCGTGGATGAATACTTGGGGGACAAGCAGAACAATGCAGGGAAGCGCCGCTACGAGTTCCTAGTCACTAGAGATAGTGGAGATTTTGTGGCACGGCCAGTAACTCCGCCGACGGACAATGAGTGGTTAAGGGGTCTACCTTTACAGATTATTGATTATAAGAACAATGGAAATGGTACCTACATGAAGGTAAAGCAGGTGGATAATGAGTATTTGGTGACCAACGATGCGCATACCAACGTATTACCGGTATCCAATACCCCACCCTATACCTTGCAGGTCCTGCCCAATAATCCCATATTAACACCAGATGCATATACATTTGATATAGCATCCATAAATCCAGCTACCCATCAGGCCGATATTTACTACAACGAGACACGTACCAATTTTAGACTGCCCTTTGCATGGTATTATAATCAGGTTTTAATAATCGGTAACCCGCCTATACCACAACTCAAGATCTTCCATTTTACGGGTGGGACTTTGGATACCTCAAAGACGGCGACGACCCTGTTCGATGCTAATGAAAACCCGACCATCATCGACAGTACCCTTACGGCATACAACTACACCAAGCACTACCAGCCCGATATGATAACCTCGGTAACAAGTAACGGCGAACCTATGGTACGAAGCTTTACCTATCCGCAGGAAATAGCAAGCGGCTATACCATACACCCTAATAACTATAATACCACCCCCATAACGGCCCTAGCGGAACAGCACCGTTTTGTACCCTTGGAGACCATGACCTTTAGAGATACCGATGCCGACGGGGTGGCTGACCTCGGGGAAGAGACCAGCAAATCAAAAACCACCTTTGCATGGTTTCCTGATGACCTAACCCAAGACGTCCTGGAACCCACCTTGGTACAGACCGGCAAGGATACCGATCCTGGCAGCGTTACGTTCATCGACCGTATCGATTTTAAGGACTACGATTCGGACGGTAACGTATTGCAGGTCTCCAGAACCGATGGTATGGATATCACCTATGTCTACGGTTATGGAGACACTTACCCTATTGCCAAGCTCGAGAACGTGGATAATGGGAACTTGACTCCAGCGCAACAAAGTGCCATCGACGCTGCGAAGGCCGCCTCGGAAAATGACGTGGATACCGCTTCGGAAGCCACACTGCGAACGGCACTGGATGGACTAAGGACGGCCTTCCCCGATGCCATGGTGACCACCTATACCTACGATTCGCTCATCGGTATCACCAGTATGACCGACCCTAAAGGTTATACGGTCTATTACGAATACGATGGTCTTAACCGTCTAGAGCGTGTTAAAGACGCCGATGGCAACATCTTAAGCGAAAACAAATACCATTACCTCTTGGACAATTAAACAAAAACACAAAACACAGAACACAATGAAAGCACTATATAAATTCCGATTATTGGCACTATGCTTTTTTATAGGGATGCTACTCTCTTTTTCACAAAGCCAGGACTGGTCCGCGGAAAGCTATTTGGTAACGATCAACGGTAAGGACGTTGAGATCAATTCTACATTGACTCTACAGGGAGCATCCCTTGTTTGGCATCAGAATGGTTACAATACTGCCCATAGCCTGACCTTTATGGTCACGGGAAGCAGCGGCAGTTGGGATGCCCAAAACCAATTGGGCACACTTACTTATAATCTGACGCTAGATAGCGACTCGGCCACGATGACCGTTACCGGTACTGCTGAGGGGATTAGCATAGCGCTGGTGATCGACAATAGTAATACTCAAATCGATAGCTATAGCTTCGAGGTAGAGACCTTTACACAACCTTAAAATCCAAGACCATGAAAGACATCAGATATATAAAACGTATTGCAGCGGTATTGACGCTGTTGGCGCTATATAGTTTTGGCCACGCACAGCACCTTTCGGGTCCCGATCCGGTGGAGCTGGGTATCAACTATACCTATACCTTTAACGACGGCAACTCGAGGCCGGGTGGCGTCTGGGAGGTCACCGGGGGCACCGTGATGAGTACCAGCAGCTCTGGAATGGACTATTTTGCCATCGTACAGTGGAACGTGCTGGGTGTGGGCGATGTGGCCTTTAAGGACCGCAATGATGTGGTACTGGACAACATGGCCGTGACGGTAAACCCACCGACACCCGTGGTGGTAACGGCCCTCAACTACGTGCACAACATCACCCCGAGGACGGCCACCACGGACATCACTACGCTGACCAACGGTGAGAAGATCGAGGCCATCAGTTACTTCGACGGTTTGGGGCGTGCCAAGCAGTCGGTGGCCATCAGGGCCGGGGGCAACAGCGAGGATATCATTACCCCTATGGAATACGACCCCTACGGTAGGATGGTCAGGGAGTACCTGCCCTACAGTGCGACGACAAACATCGGCAGCTATAGGTCCGATGCCCTGACCAAGGTCCTCGATTATTACGATACCACGGCCTACGACGATGACTTCCCCGGGATGACCACGGTGGACATCAACCCCTATTCGGAGAAGGAGTTCGACGATTCCCCCTTGAACAGGGTGATGAAACAGGCCGCACCGGGCAAGGACTGGAAACTGGGCAATGGCCACGAGATCGAGATGGACTATCTCACCAATACCTCGGCCACCGAGGTACGGCGCTATGATGTTAGTTTGTCAAAGAACACCGTTAGCGGTGTGGTGACCTATGTACCGACGCTGAGTACCGGTGGCCACTACGCGGTGCACGAGCTTATCAAGACCGTCACCAGGGACGAGAACCATCCGGGGACCGCTACCAAGGACCATACCACCGAGGAGTTCAAGGACAAGCAGGGGCAGGTGGTATTGAAGCGTACCTACGACAACGGAGTGGCCCACGATACCTATTATGCCTATGACGACTTTGGCAACCTGAGCTTTGTGATGCCCCCCAAGGTAGAGGCCCATGTGGACAAGCCCGATGGCACGGAACTCAGCGAACTGTGCTACCAGTACAGGTACGACGAGCACAACCGCCTGGTGGAAAAGAAGATCCCCGGTAAGGGCTGGGAGTATATCGTCTATAACATACTGGACCAGCCGATATTGACCCGGGACGCCAATCTGGACGCGCAGACCAGGTGGCTGTTTACCAAGTACGACATCTTTGGTAGGGTGGCCTATACGGGCTATATCACCAGTGGCAGCACCAGGCAGGCCCTACAGAATGCGGCCAATGCCGTCACTACTACCCATGTGACCAAACTGGGCAGTGCCACTACATTGGCCGGGACCACCATTTACTACAGCAACAACGGTTACCCGACCACCAATATCTCGGAGATCTATACCATCAACTACTACGACAACTATACGTTTGACTTAGCCGGTGGTAGCTCCGATACGGCCTATGGGGTAACGCCCGAGACCAATGTAAAAGGTTTGGCCACGGGCAGCAAGGTGAGGGTATTGGGTACCAGCGATTGGATTACGACGGTAACCTATTACGATGACAGGTCTAGGCCCATCTATGTGTATAGCAACAACGCCTATCTCAATACTACGGACAAGGTAAAGAGCGATCTTAGCTTTGATGGCACGGTCTTGGAGACCTATACCCTCCACACCAAGGGCGTACTACCTACAATGACGGTTATGACCGTCTATGATAGGTACTTTTACGACCATGCCAACAGGTTAACGGAGCATAGACATAAAGTCAATAGTGCAGCTCTGGATGAGGTCATAGCGGCCAATACCTATGACGATCTGGGGCAGTTGACAGAAAAGGGCGTTGGCGGAAAGCAGAATACGACACGATTACAGGATATCGATTACGATTATAACGTGAGGGGCTGGTTGAGGACCATCAACGACCCGGCCAGTCTTGGCAGCGACCTCTTTGGCTTTAAGATCAACTACAATACGCAAGACCACGGGGGCACCTTGCTCTACAACGGCAACATTGCCGAGACCGCATGGAAGACCGCAAACGACAATCTACTGAGACGGTACCGTTACGAATACGATGCGCTCAACAGGCTTACCGCGGGGATCTTTAATACCGGTAGCGGTAACCAGCCCAACAGGTATTCGGTTTCTAATGTCGACTATGACAAAAACGGCAATATTACCGCCCTTCAGAGGAACGGGCACGAAAACGCCGCAGCAACATCATTTGGCGATATGGACAATCTGGTCTACACCTACGAGACCAAGAGCAACCGCTTAAAGAAGGTCTTGGACAACGGCGAGGACAATTTTGGCTTTAAGGACGGTGCCGATGTGGCCACCGAATACACCTACGACGACAGCGGCAATATGCTGACGGACCTTAACAAGGGCATTTCATCGAATATTTTGTATAACCACCTCAATTTACCCACACAGGTGACCCTTTCTGGTGGGAATATTCAGTATATTTACGACGCTACGGGGATAAAACAAAAAAAGATCGTGAGTACGGGAACGACAACGGAATATGCGGGCAATTTTATCTATGAGGATGGGACATTAATGATGTTCTCGCATCCAGAGGGCTATGTGGAACCGCCATCATCAAGTGCACAAAAACATCCACCTTACAAATATGTGTATCAATATAAGGACCATTTGGGCAATATAAGATTGATATACTCGGATAGCGATAAGAACGGTAGTATTGACAGTGGTACCGAAATCATCGAGGAAAATAACTACTATCCCTTTGGTTTGAAGCATAAGGGATATAATAATACTGTTTCTGCTAATAGTAACTCTGTGGCGAGCAGGTTTAAGTATCAGTCACAAGAATTAATGGAAAGCTTAGGATACAATATGTATGAGTTTATATTAAGGCACTATGATGCGGCTATTGGTAGATTTGTAACAACTGACCCCTACGAACAATTTATGTCACCCTATGTTGCAATGGGTAATAATCCAGTTATTTCATTTGATCCAGATGGGGGACATTGTTATGACGCAAATGGTAATCAAATAGCTTGTCCTGATGCGGATATTTATGATGATTATAGAAATAGTGGCGATAATCATATGACTATTGGCGAAGAGGTTAATGTGGGAACAGTTGAGAGTAATTCGTCTGGACCAAATTTCGTTCAGAAATCGATTGCTTTTGGCTTTGTTTTAGCTTCACCTGTTCTAAATCTATTTACAGCAAAAGGTGGTGCGGCATTAGTTGATGATACTGGAAGAGCATCTGGGGATCCAGATTTAATAAATGATAATCCAGGTAATCGAGAAGTTCAAGAAATGAATGTTGAAGGTGTAATGCAGGCAGGTGGATATGCCAAAACTGGCAAGAACCGTAAGTCTGGGGATGGGAAGACGAATGCAAAGAATGTAAATAGCTCAAAGAACTTCTTTAATCACTTAAAAGAAGGACATGAGGATGCAAGTGACGCACTTGATAGAGCAGTGGAAGTTCCAAAAAAATTTATTGACCCATTTATAGCTGAGTTTGGAAATAAATTCACTACTGATATCGTAGGACAAAATACCAAAGTCTCATATGATCGTAATGGAAATATTGTAACGACAAAAAGAAAAGACACAACTATTGAAAATACATCTTCTAATAGAACGCGAACGTGGTCAGTATCCCAACAAAGGTTGGGTAAAAAAATAGATTCGCTTAGAAAAGCTCAACAGTAAACCTTAAAATAAATGAAATCGAAATCTAAAAGTAGAATTATTATTGTTTACCTAATCTTTTTTTGCCTTTATTCTTGTAACAATGAAAAAACGAAAATAACGTCATTAGCAAACGAAGACCCTCTAGTTGAAAGCTTTAGAGTCGAAGTTGTGATTAAGGATACTCTAATCGAAGGTAAAAGAAATTTTGGAGACATAATTATCTACAACAAATTGAGAGATAGTATAAAAAGGAGTAACAAAGATGTTAGAATAGTTACTTCTTGCTTGAATATTTTTGAATCAAACAAAGATATTATAGAAATAAATGAAAAAGAGTGTGATACATTTTACCAAGCAACGGATGACTTTGAAAATTCTAGGATTCCATTTTATATAGTGCCAAAGAAAACCGGAAATCAAATTATTGGGGGGTTGATCAATGAAGATATTTATCTCTATGCCTATAAATATAGTGATACTTCATTAAGTAGATATATTAATTTTGAACATAGGTTTAGTGAGAAGGTATACGTTGTTAAAAATAATTTAGAGCTAGACTAGGTGGTAGGTAATGTTCCAAAATGGCGCTTTTGTGAATAGGTAGATTTTAATTGTTGTAAACCAATAGATTAATATAAGAATAGGTTTTGTTTTCGAAGCCTATTCTTGTTCTTTGACATGATAAACGCTTCTTATACCCTATAAAATAAGGCTTAGAAATTCTTTAGTGTTTCAAATTGGCGCTTGGTTATCATTTCGATGCCACCGGCGTAAAACAAAAAAAGATCGTGAGTACGGGAACCACCACGGAATATGCAGGGAACTTTATCTATGAGGATGGGACATTAATGATGTTCTCTCATCCAGAGGGCTATGTGGAGCCGCCATCGTCCAGTGCACAAAAACATCCACCTTACAAATATGTGTATCAATATAAGGACCATTTGGGAAATATAAGATTGACATACTCGGATAGCGATAAGAACGGTAGTATTGACAGTAGCACCGAAATCATCGAGGAAAATAACTACTATCCTTTTGGATTACAGCACAGGGGCTATAATAACAACGTTTCCGCGAACGTTAACTCCGTGGCCAGCCGTTTCGGGTTCAACGGTATGGAGCTTGAGGATAGCGATATTAGTGGAGATGCCTTGGACTTGTATGAGATGGATATGAGACAGTACGACCCTGCTATTGCAAGGTGGACAAGCATTGATCCTGTGGTGCATTATGAATATTCGACCTATTAAGCTTTTGATAATAATCCTGTATTTTGGGCGGATCCTAGTGGTGCCGATGCCATAAACGAGTTTGGTCATGATGTGACATGGGAAGGTGGTTTAGCAAGGACTGCTGATGACTACGAAAGAACAAACAATAGTGATTATAATTGGGAAACTGGAGAATATAAAAGTGGTAGTCTAGGCAATGCTCTTGCAAAATACTCTGATGATGCATCATGGTCTGGTTTAGATGCCGCACAATTTAGAAAATTTGCTTCAAGTCTTGGAATCACAAATTCTCAAACTCAGGAGAAATTGTTTGAAGCAATTTTTCATGAATGGAGATCTATGGTTTTTGACACCTCCAATTATACACCTAATAGTTCACAAATATCTACTGGAGACGGTAGAACGGTTTCACCCGACGGAATTGCTATTGCAACAGAATTTGAATTAAAGAAATTTAAAAATAAATTAGATATAGATTTTGATGTTTATGGATCATATTATGAAGTAAAATTAAAATCATCAGGAACTATTTCTATGAGAGATTATAATAAACAGGGAGAAAGAATGCTTGAAGCTTTAGATAGTCGAGATTTTGAAAATCCAACTATCACATATGTACTACCTGCTGGTGTGAGCATTAATCAGAATTTTAAGAATAATGACTACGGCATAAGTGTCAGGGATTATAATGCAAGGTTTAGAATAGAGAATGGTGTCATACAAATTAGATATTGGTCAGGTAATCTGGGGAGCTGGTTATCTGGCGCAGAAAGTCATTATATCGAATTAAACAGACAAACAGCTAACCAATTGTTGTATAAATATAGAACAGTATTAAAAAATTGACATGAAATTATTTGTTTATTTATTTTTCTTTTGTAGTATGTCTGCACAAGTATCTGATTATGATAAGGAAATTGTAAAAAGAAAGAATTCTATGATGAAAAATTTAGATATTAAAACATATGATTCTATTCTTGAAAAGAATGAAGATAAATCCCTTTCTTTTCTAGTAAGAAATAAGAATACTAAAGAAATTACTATTTTCACTAGTTTTAGTAATAGTGAAAAAATACTATCATGTAATAAAGACGAGACTCTTGTTAAAAGCTATATCAACGAAAAAGTTTTTTTTAGTGAGATAGATTCTTATGAGAAAGAAAAAATTTCACATCCATTATTCAAGTATCGATATTTTATGAATAATATAGAAAATTATATGAATTTTTTTGTTGATGAGATGTTTGTAAAATTGAATATTGAAATTCCTGAACTTGTTTTGTCGACTAATTTTGAAACTCTTAATAAAAAATTGATAGAATATGGTGTTGAGAGTGCTTACAAAGATTTTTATTTTCATTTACTTCTATTTGGCATTAAGTATTTTAATGAAATTGATTTAAACAATGGAAGAGTAGTATTAGAACACAATAATAATTATCCTTTATCATTTCAGCCTACTTTTGTAGACTCCAAAGGCAATAATTATTACTTCACTTTTAATGTTGAACTTGCGAGAGAGATGAAGAGTCGATTTCTTGGTGAAGATTATGCTATTGATAGTGATGTTGATTTAAATAATCCGTTTGACATCAAAAAAATACTTGATCTTTCATTAAACAAAAAATGGTTTATTAATGACACAGGTAATGATAAGGATTAGTTAATAGCGGTAGTCGCTCAAATTAGTGGGTGATAATATATTGTTGGTAAATAGCTAATAATGAATTAAATAAAATAATTTTAAAGTAATAAGAGGGCATACTTAGGTATGCTCTTTTTATTTTAAAAGGCTTAAACCTTTTGATAACAAGGCTTAATTAACCCTACTAGGTCAAATTAGTGGTTGAGTACTAGGCATTTTGCATAGTTTTTCTATACAAAATGAATAATGGGTTAAGCATATTTCATATTAATTTTAGGCCATCAATTCTAAAAAAGTGAACTGCAACATTTGTAAAGCGGCATGTGTTAAAAATGGATTCCAAGCTAACGGTAAGCAACGCTATCGCTGTAAAGCTTGTAAGCACAGTCAGCAAGCAAACTACAGTTACAAAGCTTGTGCTTATAATGCCAATCAATCTATAAAAACGTTATTGCTTAATAGTTGTGGTATTACAGATATTTCAAGAGTACTAAGTATCTCGAGAAACACCATAAAGAAAAGAATTTTGGCCATGGGAACCCAGATTAAAAGACCAATGGTCATTGAGGTTTTACAGAGCTATGAGATGGATGAGCTTAGTGTTAGGATAAATGGAAAATGGTGCTATATCGCTTATGCCATCAACAGAAAAACAAAGCAGGTCATTGACTTTGTAGTAGGCGGTAGAACCAATAAAAACCTGATGAGGGTCGTTAATAAGCTCTTAGATCTCAACCCAAAATGTATTTATACAGATGGATTGTTATGCTATAAAACATTGATCCCGAGAGAAATTCATAGTACCGCTCGCAACCAAACCAATAGAATTGAACGTTATCATCTAAATTTAAGAACACACCTTAAACGTCTTCATCGAAAAACCATCTGCTATAGTAAAAGTCTAGAGCTATTATCGGCTATTTTAAAAATTTACTTTTGGCACAGCACTGAATTAAAAACGGCCTAAGGCCTCTTTGAATCCTATTAAATCTATACGTTTTGTATAATAATACTATACAAAATGCATAGCGCTACCTTGTCTATTTCCCATACTTTTATAATGTAAGCGTAATCTAAATTAAAGGTAGTGTAATGTTGAAGAAGTTATATGTTATTTTGTGTTTCAGCCTATTTGCGAGCTGCGAAGAACTTATTGAGGTTGAGGATATTTCTAATGAGGCCGTTATTATTTTGGCTCCGGTAGACAATACGACCCTTACGAATAATAGCGTCGGTTTTTCTTGGAGTCCATTAGACTTTGCCGAGTCTTACCAATTACAAGTGGCATCACCAAATTTTGAAAATGCCCAAGTCATTGTGGAGGATACCATAGTTAATACGACCAGTTTTACCAAGACCCTAGAAGCAGGCACCTATCAATGGCGCATTAAAGCCATTAATTTTGCCTACGAAACACCATTTACCACGCAAAACCTAAATATTGAAAACTAAGAAAAAAACATATGTACTCTTGGTGCTCGTTATTGGGGTATGGGGTACCATAGCCTATAAAATAGTTACGGCATTACATCCTGATATGCCTAAGATGCAACAACAAGAATTTGTGGTAAATACCAACTATAAGGTGGAGACCGCAGTAGATACCTTTTCCATAAGAAAAGTCAATAGAGATCCTTTTTTAGGGACTTACATGATCAAGGCGTCTCCAAAAAAAACCAGGGTGAAAAAACAAACCCTGTTATGGAAACCCATACAATACCATGGTATCGTAAAAAACGGTAAGAACAAATTGTTTATCGTGTCTATAGATGGCAAACAACATTTGCTAAAAAAAGGCCAGACCAAGGATAGCGTTAAACTGCTAAATGGTAATGCCAAGAGCATTACGATGCGCTATAAAACATCGTCCAAAACCTTTAGGCTAAAACAAAAGTCATGAAACTTAAAGCTGGGGCATTGCAATTAGTGACCTTCGTAGTCGTAGTTATAGCGTTACTACTAGCCGCTTTTGTACTATTGCTGCATGTGCATCGGCAGTTCCGTATAAAAAGTAATCATACGATTGCCACCGTGGCTTTGGTAAATACGGGTATTCATACATTGTTGCACAACCATATTCCTTTAAAAGATACAGTTTCTGTGAGCTTAAACGATGAAGCTTACAAATCCTTGAAAGTCCACCGTGATTTTTGGGGCAGTTTTGAGAAAGTCCATGTCAAAGCTAAGATAAAACGGAGTACACTTGGTAAAACAGCCTTGGTTGGCAATAGCATAGCAAAGCAAAATTGTCCCAGTCTTTATTTAAAGGACAATAACAAGCCGCTGGTCTTAGTTGGGCAAACCACAATTAAAGGCGAGGCCCATTTACCTAAGCGCGGTGTGAAATCCGGAAATATCGCTGGGCAATCCTATTATGGGGAACATTATATTTATGGTAAGACCTTCATAAGTAAAGCACTACCAGAGTTAAATAGTGCCCATTTAGACTATTTAAAACATCTTAAGGAAGGGAACTTAAACACGATAACCACGGACTACATCAATCCAAAAGGGCAAAACTTATTTAAAAATGCTTTTGAAAATCCCTTACAAAGGATTTACGATCCGTTGGATATGGTATTAGCAGAGGTCACTATGATTGGTCATATAGTGATTAAGTCCGACACGAAAATCACAGTTCATAGCACCGCGCATTTAACGGATGTGTTGCTGATAGCACCGGTCATCGAAATTGCGGCGAATGTGTCTGGCAGCTTTCAGGCCTTTGCGACGGAGTATATTCATATCGCCAAGGATGTGCATTTAAGCTATCCTTCGGCGTTGGTTTTACAACAGGATGATGACGAACATCCAACGACGCTACCTAGGGGTATTGTTATGGATGATAATTCAAGCGTTTCTGGCCAAATCCTTGTCTTGGGACAAACACAAGCTCATAATTATGAGGCGCAACTCAAGATTAGTGCCAATGCCCTGGTTGAGGGCCTTATTTATTGCGAACAAAACTTAGAGCTTAGAGGTACCGTTTATGGTGCGGTTTATACGGATAATTTTATCATTAAAGAAGCGGGAGCGGTCTATCAAAATCATCTATTTAATGCTTTGATTGATGCTAACAAGCTACCCTCAGCATTTGTAAGTCTCGATATCGGAAATTCAAAAAAAGGAGTTGCCAAATGGTTATATTGAAAAGAGTAAAGGGCGCTACGCTTATGGAAACCTTAATCGCTACGGTCTTGATTATGGTCATATTTGTTGTTGCGAGTTTGATATTAAACAACTTATTTTCTAATCGCATAAAGCATAATACCCGAAGCATCACCGCAAAGCTGAATGAAATAGAATACTTATATATTAACGACAAACTGAGTTTGCCATACCATGACGATTATGACGGATGGGCCATCGACGTCGTACAGTCCAAAAATCAGGAAGAAGTCAATTTAAGGGCAACAAAAAAACATCCATCAAAAACGATTGAAAAACTTATATACCCATGATGAAAACCAAAGTCAAAGCCCTTACCTTAAATGAAATGGTCATTGTAATGATCATCACCTCTATTGTGGTGGGCTTAGCATTTACGGTACTTTCCTTAGTACAACGTCACATGTGGTCCATTCAACAGAACTTTAATTTAAATACAGAGTTTAATCGCTTAGAGGAAGTCTTATGGATAGACTGTAACCGTTATAATACCCTAATTTTAGATAGCCAAGATCATAAATTAAGATTCAAAACGGCATTGGATTCTACCATATATCGGTTTGAAAATGACTATGTACTGAAAGACAGGGATACCTTTAAAATAAGTATAGCGCAAAAAACCTTGTACTTTAAGGGTGAAGAAATCGCTGTAGGTCCGTTCGATGCCTTGCGACTGCAATTGTCAAAGGCGCGGCGGGACCAACAAATCTTCATTTTTAAGACAAATGATGCAAAACACCTCATGGACTAATGGCATTTCAATTAGAAAACATATCGGGATCAGATGCTGTAGTTGAGAAGAAATCGACGATCACCACCTTGTTAGAAAAGGAAGTTATTGTGCTAAAGAAAGCCTTTTCTAATAAAGTTAAAGAGGACTTTTACACAGAACTAGGGGTGTTATTAAAAGCTGGGATCAACCTCAAGGAAGCTCTAGAACTTATAAAGAACACCCAGAAACAAAAAAAGACCAAATCCATATTGCAAATTGTATTAGAGGATGTGATTTCAGGTAAGAGCTTATCGGAAGCCCTACAACGGCAAAAGGAATTTTCGGATTACGAATACCACTCTATCAAAATTGGAGAAGAAACAGGTACATTATTCACCATTGCTGAACAATTAGGAACTTTTTATTGCAGAAAAAACGAACAGCGTAAGCACTTGATCAATGCACTTACTTATCCATGCATTATTTTGTCTACAGCGGTTTTAGTCGTTGTTTTTATGTTGCAATTCGTCGTCCCCATGTTCGAAGATATTTTTAAGCAGCAAAATATAGAGATGCCCGCCATTACGGTTTTTGTAGTTCGCATTTCTGACCTTATACAAGACTATGGTTTATGGCTGTTTTTGGGTGTGTTGGGATTGTTTTTCGCAAGATTGTTTTTAAATCAAAAAGGAACATACAGACGTCTTAAAGACGCATTTTTGAACAAAATACCCTTTGTGGGGAAATTTATAAAGACCGTATATCTTTCACAATTTGCACAAGCTATAGCCTTGTTAACAGCATCTAAAGTCCCTATTGTCAATAGTATTACCCTAGTGAAGCAAATGATAGATTACTATCCGCTAATGACGGCCCTAGATAAGGTCGAGCAACAACTATTGAAAGGAGAAACCTTAAGCCAAAGTTTGAGTGGGCATGCACTTTTTGATGAAAAAATGATTGCTTTGGTAAGAGTAGCTGAAGAAACGAACCAAACCGAATTTATATTCGAACGGCTCAATAGTCAATATAATGCCAGGGTGCAACAACGCTCTAAGGTATTAGCCACGGTTATGGAGCCTATGATTATCTTATTTGTGGGCTTATTTGTTGGGTTTATACTTATAGCCATGTATTTACCCATGTTTAAGTTAAGTAGTATACTTGGTTGATTATTATAAGTTAAAATGCTTAAAGAACTAAGGGCCTTATCACTTATATGTCGTAAATTATAGCACAAATTCATAACCTAAGTTCTAAAATGAAGTATTTAAATCAACAAAATCGCTATATCCTACTTTTTCTTCTACTTATAACCTTGAGCAGTTTTTATACCAATGAGAAAATGAAACCATCTGACGTGATTACTAAATCCGAAATTCGTATGACAGAACAGGGCTACCGTATTTTTCTTAATGGTGAACCCTTTTATGTAAAAGGCGCTGGGGTAGCTAATGGAAGTTTGGAAGTGCTTGCCAGTCATGGGGCGAACGCCATTAGAACTTGGAGTATGGACAATGGAAAAGCGGTATTAGATGAAGCCGAACGGCTTGGTATGAAAGTGATGATGGGTATTTGGGTGGGTCTAGAGCGCCATGGCTTTGATTATAATAATGAAAAAGCGGTGAAGCAGCAATTGGAGCGCATTCGAAAGCGTGTTTTAGAGCTAAAAGACCATCCGGCATTAATGATTTGGGGTATTGGAAATGAAATGAATCTACAGTCTCAAAATCCTAAAGTTTGGAATGCCGTGAATGAGATATCAGAAATGATTCATAAAATAGACCCGCATCATCTCACGACAACATCCTTGTCAGGAATAGATAAGAAAGATGTAAATCTAATTGCAGAGCGAGCACCTGATTTGGATTTTATCAGCGTGCAAATGTATGCTGCCATTGAGATTTTACCCAAACTTGTTAAAAAATCTGGCTACAAGGGCCCTATGTTAGTGACGGAATGGGGAGCTACGGGATATTGGGAGGTTGAAAACACGCAATGGGGAGCCCCATTAGAAAACAATAGCTCTGTTAAAGCCGATGGCTACCTCAGAAGATATCGAAAGTCTATTGAATCGCAATCACAGGTTATGGGGTCTTTCGCATTTCTTTGGGGCCAAAAACAAGAACGCACGCCGACTTGGTTCGGTATGTTAATGCCAGATGGTAATGAAACCGAATCTGTAGATGTTATGCACTATATTTGGACTGGTGAATGGCCAAAAAATCGCTCTCCCAGACTACAAGATTTTGCGCTTGAAGGACAGCGGGCTCCTGACAATATAAAACTCAAAGCAGGTCATTTATATGCTGCTCAAGTAAAATCGTCTGACCCAGATAATGATCACTTGACCTATCGTTGGGAAATTATGAAAGAAAGCACCTCAAAAAAGACAGGTGGTGATGCAGAGTACATTCCTGAAGTCATTAAAGACTTATTTCCCGAAAATAGAGATCGAGGGGCTACTTTCAAGGCTCCAACGGAACCTGGAGCTTATCGTTTATTCATTTATATCGACGACGGAAATAACCATACAGCACATGCCAATATTCCTTTTTTAGTAGAGAACTAAGTTGTTTAAAGCGTTCTTTTTATTCAGAATAACACTACATTACTTCTCAAAGTTCCTATATTTACTTACCTTAGCTACTTAACAGCGTTGTTGTGGTGTGTTTTAACATCAAACAATCAACACTTGTGGTTAATGGTTAAGCTCAAAAAAATTCTTATAGCTGTCACTTTACTTGTAGGAAGTGTTGTTCATGCTCAGGAGATTCCTCCCATACAAATTTTTACACAGCAAGATTATCAGGCCGAAGACCAGAATTGGGATATTTCTCAGGACGGAGAAGGCCATATGTACTTTGCAAATAATAAAGGCTTACTACGCTATAATAGTGCGAGATGGGAGCTCTTTCCTACGCCAAATCAGTCAATTCTACGATCCGTTAGTGTCATCGGCGATAAAGTCTATACAGGCTGCTATATGGATTTTGGCTATTGGGAAAAAGATAAGTACGGGGGTTTGGTATATACATCCTTAATTGCAGGAAAAGCCATTGAAGTCAAGGAAGATGAACAATTTTGGGATATCATTGAGATAGAAGATTATATTCTATTTCAGTCCTTAGATCGTATCTATATTTATAGTATCGAAAACAGCAGTTTTAAGATTATTGATTCTAAGAGTAGAATAAATAAGCTATTTAAAGTCGGTAAGAACATTTATTTTCAGAAGAATGGTCTAGGACTTTGCGAGATCAAGAATGGTAAGGAACAATTGTTTATCCCAGCGAATGAATTTAATGACCATGAAATCATAAATATATATCAAGATGATGGTGCTGTACTCTTACTGACCAAAGAGAATGGGATGTACAGCTATGATGAGGGCAAGGTGTCGCGTTGGACTACTGAAGCGGACGAGTTGCTTGAGGGTTTGAGCATTTACAGCAGTATCAGACTTAAGGATGGTAGTTTTCTTTTTGGGACCGTTTCGGAAGGCATCCTACAGATGTCTTCAAGTGGAAAAAAGGTGTTAAAAATCGATCAGTCAGGAGGCTTAAGCAATAATACAGTATTATCGCTTTTTGAAGGAACTAAAGGTAATATTTGGTTGGGTTTAGACAACGGTATCAATTGCATTAACTTAGAATCTCCTTATATCGTTTATAAAGACAAGCAAGGTGTTCTGGGAACAATTTATGCGTCAATAAAAGTTGATGACTATCTGTATTTAGGCAGTAATCAAGGGTTGTTTTACAAAAAGGATGGCGAGGATACTGGCTTTAAGCTGGTTAAAGGGACAAAAGGACAGGTGTGGTGCCTAAACAAGATTAAAGATGATTTGTTCTGCGGCCATGATAAAGGGACCTTTCTTGTTAAAAATGGCAGTGCCACCTATATAAACGGTGAAATAGGAACTTGGCTCATCAAAGAGACCGAAAATCCTAAACTTTTGATTCAAGGTAATTATGAAGGCTTAAGTGTTTTGGAACAAAAAAATGGCACTTGGTTGTATAGAAATAAGATCAGAGGGTTTGATATTTCCTCTAGGTACTTTGAGGTGGTCAATGCCAACCAATTACTCATCAGCCACGAATATAAAGGTGTTTACAAAGTGTCGGTGGATGCTAACTACGTTCAAGTTTTAGAGTCTAAGAAGTTGGATATTGAGGAAGGTCCCAAGTCGAGCATTATAAAATATAAGGATAAGATATTGTATAGTAATAAGCACGGAGTTTATACCTATAACGAATCGCAAAATAGCTTTGAAAGAGATAGCACCTTGAGCGCCTTGACCAAAGACTATAATTATCTGTCGGGCAAATTAGTGTTCGATGATTATAATAATAGGTTATGGTTGTTTTCTAAAAATGACATCGCCTATGTGGAACCAGGGACACTGTCTGATGAACCAAAAATAAATAAGATCTCGATACCGCACGAGCTCAGAAACAGCAAGGTGGGTTATGAAAATATACTATGTCTGGCCAATAATACCTATTTAATAGGAACCACCGATGGATACTTGATTATCGATTTAAATAAGCTTCAGCAAGGTTCAAAAACAGTGAAGATCGATTACATCTCTTATAGCGCTTTACATGACGAATCCATTCAGTTGGATTTAAATGAAACCGTGGACTTGGAAAATAAAGACAACAGCATTTTGTTTAAGTACAGTATAACAGATTATAACAAGTTTTCAGCGACGAAGTACAAATACCGTTTGGTTGGTTTCTATGATAATTGGAGTGATTGGACTTCGGATCCGGAAGCCTATTTTGAAAATCTTCCGCATGGGGATTATACTTTTGAGGTGATGGCCCAGTCAGGAGGAACAGTTTCCGGTAACTTGGCCTCGTATGTGTTTTCAATTAAAAAACCTTGGTTACTTAGACCTTTGGCAATTGCAGCTTATGTGCTGATAGGATTAGCTTTGATATTTTTTATACAGTATTTTAATAATAGGTATTATAAAAAGCAAAAGCAAAAATTAATAGAAAGAAAGCAAAGGGAATTAGAACTCGAGCAGCTTGAGAATCAGCGGCAATTGATTCAGTTTAAAAATCAAAATCTTCAGCTAGACATCGAAAATAAGAATAGAGAGCTGGGAACGGCAACTATGAACTTGGTAAAGCGCAATGAATTACTCAATAATATTAAGGAGGAGCTGTCGCGAAGCAAATCTTTGGACGATGTAAAAGGGGTGATACGTTTAATTAATACAAGTTTAAACAACACCAGTGACTGGAAATTGTTCGAAGAGGCTTTTAATAATGTGGATAAAAACTTCATGAGACGAATTAAAACGCTACATCCATCAATAACGCCCAACGACTTAAGACTATGTGCCTATTTAAGGCTGAATTTATCATCTAAGGAAATAGCACCTTTATTGAATATTTCGCATAAAAGCGTCGAAGTGAAGCGATATCGATTGCGTAAAAAAATGGGATTAGACCATGAGCAAAGCCTTACGGACTATATATTAGAGTTATAGCGCCTATACAAATCATTTTTTTTCCTATACATCACCTATACATTTAAGGTTTTTTACCCTTATGTTAGAGTTTTGTAAACTTAGTGTTAACGGCCTTAATCCTCGATTTAACAGGCTTTTAACACCATATTCGTAAAAAAAGTCAATTTTTTTTGCGATGTATGTTTTTTGTATAGTCTATTATTGCGAATTCGACAAAATTTTATGGTATGTTGCTAATTCTAATGCAACTAACTATGAAAATCAATTTTTTTACACTTCTTGCCATGTGCTTTTCAATGGCAATGTTTGGGCAGAACGTTGATGTTATCGGAACGGTAACGGAAGCTGCATCTGACCAACCGCTCCCGGGGGTAAATCTTGTCATCAAGGGTACTGCCAAAGGGGCGTCAACAGATTTTGATGGAAATTTCTCGATTACCGATGTACCGCTCAATTCCATTTTGGTCGTATCTTATCTGGGATTCATTACCCAAGAGATTACCATAACAGGCAGTGAGCCACTAACGATTGCACTTGTTGAGGATGCACAGTCCTTGAGCGAAGTTGTGGTTGTTGGTTATGGTACTCAGAAGAAAAAGGAAACCACTGGGGCGGTCGCCGTGCTGGATTCCGAGGCCATTGAAAAGTTAAATCCTCAGCGTGTTGAGCAGGCATTACAAGGCCAGATTGCAGGGGTAAACGTGACATCGACTTCAGGTTCGCCTGGCGCAGGGTCCAATATTAGAATACGTGGGGTGTCCACGAATGGGGACAACAGACCATTAATTTTGGTAGATGGTAACGTCATTGAGGATTTGTCGGTATTAAACCCTAATGATATTAAAAGTATCAATGTACTTAAAGATGCTACAGCAGGTATTTATGGTGTAAGAGGGGCAAATGGTGTTGTTTTAATCACTACCAAAACGGGACGTAAGGCATCGGATCTTAAATTCTCTTTTGATGCCTTTACAGGCTTTCAGACCACCGCGCAAAAAATTGATGTGCTAGGGCCTAGAGACTATGCGATATATGTCAACGATGCATTGAATGAGACACAGTTTTTTGTGTTTCCGAATGAAGGCACGGATTGGCAAGATGAGGTGTTTGAAACAGCAGCGATTACCGATATTAACCTTAGTGCGAGTGGCGGTGGTGAAAAATCAGCCTATAGTTTCGGTATCGCTAACCTAGATCAAGATGGTATAGTAGGGGGTGATAAATCGAATTACAGACGTACAACGGGGAGATTCTCATTTCAGTACGACATACTGAGTAATTTAAAATTGTCTACCACAGGGCTTTTTACTAACTCTAAACGAAATATTCTACAGGAAAATGGTATAGGAAGTCCATTGTATAATGCGGTTAATGTTAATCCAGATCTTCCGATTTTCGATGCGGACGGGAATTTCTCTGTTCCTACAACGGTCGCCGCTATAGAGGTGGTCAACCCATTGACGCAAATTGCTAATACGCATAATATAGAACGCATCGATAGATATAGTGGGACTATTGGTTTGGATTATACCTTTCTAGAAAAGTTTACAGCCAGTGCAAAACTTCAGATTAACTATTCAAATGTTTTAAACGATGTTTTTAGACCTGTTATTGATTATGGTAATAACTTTAGCAAAGCGGGAAGTGTAAGACCATTTAATCCAGATAACAATAGTGGTGGTAATGAAATCGTTGATCACAGTGCTATTTTTACGGATTATACCTTTGATGCTTACATCAACTACACGGATACTTTTAATGAGGATCATAATGTGACGGTGTTACTCGGTGGCTCCGCTTTTAGAACAAGAGGTCATTTTTATGGTCAGACAGGCTTTGTTTTGGCAGCTGAAAGTAATTCGGTAGGCGATGCCTTTCAGGATGGTTGGATTGGAGATCGATTAGATCCGGTCAATGGACGTATTGTTCAGCGCTTTCAACCCAATCAATTAGAAAATGGAGACGAACAGTTTGACGTCCGTCTACAGTCATTTTTCACAAGAGTACAATATAATTATAAAGAAAAATACCTCTTCTCCTTTGTGTTAAGACGTGATGGCTCGTCCAAATTTGGGCCAAACAATAGATTTGGATATTTCCCCTCAGCCTCTGCGGGTTGGAATATCTCTGATGAGGAGTTTATGCAAGATATCGGTTGGTTGAGCTCTCTAAAGTTAAGAGGTAGTTATGGTATTATTGGTAATGATAGAATACCAGATTTTCGATATATCACACTCCTTAATGGTGAAGGCGCTATAGCACCAGGTAACGCTATTAATCAAACAGATGTACTTCTCGGTGTTGCGCCTGGAGTACCTGGAAACCCTAACTTAAAATGGGAGGAACAAGAGTCTTTAAATGTCGGTTTTGATGCGAGACTATTTGATTATAAAGTAAGCCTTACATTCGATGCCTTCAAGAAACGTACAGAAGATCTGTTATTCGATCCACAGGCTTCTGCCTTAATCAATACGAGCCTTAATCCTTCTATTTTTCCTACCATCAATGCAGGTACGGTTGAAAATAGAGGGTTTGAATTTAGTATAGGCTACAATGATAGTCTATCTGAGGATTTTAGTTTTAATGTCAACTTTAATCTTACCACATTAGATAATGAGGTCATTTCAGTTAATGGTGAAATTCCTCCAGTAGCAGGCGAATTTGGAGTTGGAATTAACCAAATCGGAATTTCAAGAATGGTGCCAGGATTGCCCTTAGGACATTACTACGGTTACCAAACAGAAGGGGTATTTCAAACCCAAGCTGAAATCGATGCTTTAGATGCTGCATCACCAAATGGCACTTATGTATCGAGTGAAATAGGTGAGGTTGCACCCGGAGATTTAAGGTTTGCCGATATTAATGGTGACGGCCAGATAGATCCAGATGACCGAACGGTTATTGGTAATCCGATTCCTGATGTTACCATGGGCTTTAATATTGGCTTTAGATATAAAAACATAGATTTTAGTGCTAATGCATTTGCATCAGTAGGAAATGATATGGTCAGGGACTATGAACGAAAAGTACCAACCGCTAATATCGGGACTTATGCTTTGGCGAGATGGCAAGGCTCAGGGACAAGCAACTCAGTACCGAGATTCGATAATGGTTCCATTAACGCGAATGTGTTTTCAGACTTTTTTGTGGAAGATGCGTCTTTCTTACGCTTACAGAATGTTCAGATTGGTTTGACCTTCGGGGAGAAAACCACATCCTCATTAGGAATAGATAAACTAAGACTTTATCTTTCTGGTAATAATTTATTCACAATCACCGATTATTCCGGTTATGACCCTAGTGCCAGTACAGGAGCTCCTCTTGGAGGTACTATAGATAAGGGATTTTATCCTGTAGCAAGTTCTTATTTATTAGGTGTTAACTTAAACTTTTAAAAAACTATGAAAAAGATTTTAAAATTAAAATACGTTTGGGTCTTATTCCTTCTTGCAGCATCAGCTTGTGATGATTTTGTTGAGGTAGACCCTATTCCAGTAACCTCGGATGATTTCTTTAATACTCCTGAGGAATATGAAGATGCTTTGATTGGCGCATACGATTTGCTACAAGCCACATTTTGGAATGTACTTACAAGCGTTGTGGCTTCAGATGATTTTATAGCAGGTGGCGATTCGGCATCCATTGACCAGCCGACACTTCAAAATGTAAATTCAATGAACCATAGTCCTTCAGATAATAATCAGCTAAGGGACATTTGGACCTTGATGTATGCAGGCCTGAATAGAGCTAATTTCCTATTGCAGAATGAAAACAAAATTGAGTTTGAGGGCAGAGATGAAATCATCGCACAGGGTTATTTTTTAAGAGCCTATTATACCTTCGAGCTGGCTAAGTTTTATGGAAATGTCCCTCTAAAGGTTGAAAATCGCGATGGTGTCGACAGAATTGTAAACGCACCGGTGATTCCGGGGGAACAATTTTCGATGGAAAGAACAGCCAGTATTGCTGCAACTTATGGACTTATCGAGGAAGACCTAAAAGAAGCGATTCCTAATTTACCGGTAGCGCAAGACTTACCTTATGAAGTGACTAAAAGTGCCGCACAGGCCTTATTGGGCAAAGTATATCTATACCACGGCACCTATGATCAAAGCAAATTTTCGGAAGCCGCTACGGTTTTAAACGAAGTGATTAATAGTGGTCAATATAGTTTGGTCACGGGAGCTGATTACACCAACCTCTTTACTTTAGATGGTGAGAACGGACCAGAATCCGTGTTTGAAATTCAATATACCAATGTTGAAGGTGCAGGTTGGGAATGTATCGCCTGTAGTGAAGGAACCTATTTTGTGCAGTTTAATGGACCGCGATCTCCTTATGATGATCCGGTTTATGCTGCTGGATGGGGCTTTAATTTGCCAACGCCTCAATTTTATGACCTTTTTGATGATGAAGAGAGTATGCGAAGAGATGTCACCATATTGGATTTAAGAGATTTGGCAGCCTTAGAGGATAACTCAGTTTACAGTCCTCCACGCGAAGATACGGGCTTTTATAATCATAAGTATGCACCGCGAAGAGCGGATCTCGGAGAAAGTGTGGCGCAGCTAACACACCCACATAACTACAGATCCATTCGTTATGCCGATGTCTTATTAATGGCTGCTGAAGCCGAGGCAGAATCAGGAGGCTCAAATGCAGTGAACTATCTAAATCAAGTAAGGGCAAGAGCATATGGAGATAATAGCAATGATTACAATGCTTCAGAAGGGGCTTTACTCGATGCGATTTATTTAGAACGACGAAAAGAGTTAGCAGGTGAAGGCCACCGTTTCTTTGATTTGGTTAGAACGGGAAGAGCTCAAGAGGCTTTTAGCAATTATAATGCGACCAAAGGGGAAGGCTTTACCGATGTCAATTTCCAAACAGATAAAAATGAATTATTTCCAATCCCATTAATAGAATTAGAATTAGCACAAGCTGCAGATAGATGGGGACAAAATCCAGGATATTAAAAGAAAATTGTTGAACAAAAATTAGATTATGATGAAAATATTAAAAAAAGGCGTTTATTATGCACTGGCATTGGTAATGTTGAGTGCGGCATTTTCTTGTGAAGAAGATGATGAATTAAATATCATACGAGGCTTAGATTTTAATATAGCGGAGTTAAACGCTGAAGGTAACGAAATAGGTGTCATTGCGACGACTATCCCACCAGATGGAAGGATTGAATATACGGTCGATTTCGGAGATCCAAATTCCACTGAGGATGTTTTTCAAACTAGTGGTCCGATGGTATCTTATGAATATCCAGAGGAGACAGCCACTTATAGGATAGAAGTCACCGCATCGCTTCCGGGAAGGGAAGATGTGTCAATTACAAGAGACTACACGGTTATTTTTACAGTGGAAGAAGATCCCGTTGATGCGCCTCCAATTGTAGGAAGATGGCGTTTAGTACCAGCGGCTGGTGCCTTTGGTGTAGGCCCTGGTCAGGGTAACGTCTCATGGTTTTCAAACTCAGCAGACGATGTAGTGACCCGAGATTGTCTATTTGATGACGAGTATGTCATTAACGCCGATGGGACTTTTCAAAATGTCTTGGGCGGAGAAACTTGGTTAGAGCCATGGCAAGGTACAGATCCAGAAGCTTGTGGTACACCAGTATTCCCACATGATGGAACCCAAGCTGCAACTTGGTCCTTTAGTGGTGGTCAACTCACCCTCAATGGTACAGGTGCTTTTATGGGACTTTCAAAAGTATTTAATGGAGGTGAGCTCACAAATCCTAACGATGCACCAGATTCAGTAACATACATAGCCACAATTTCAGAAGATGGTCTTAACATGACCTTAGATATTGCCGTTGAAGGCGATGGCTGGTGGAACTTTAATTTCGAGAAAGATGCGCCTCCAGCACCTTCTGGTTTAGAAGGGACATGGCGATTAGCACCAGAAGCTGGAGCTTTCGGTGTTGGTCCAGGACAAGGTAATGTCTCATGGTTCTCTAGCTCTGCAGACGATGTTACAACAAGAGATTGCTTGTTTGATGATGAGTATGTCTTTGGTGCAGATGGCACTTTCCAAAACGTATTAGGTTCAGAAACTTGGTTAGAAGCATGGCAAGGACAAGATCCTGAAGCTTGTGGAACGCCTGTATTCCCTCACGATGGAACCGCCTCAGCAACTTATGATTATAATGCGAGTGCCGGTACATTGACGATTGATGGTACGGGGGCATTCTTAGGTCTGGCCAAAGTAGTTAATGGTGCCGAGCTTGCGAATCCGGCAGATGCCGTAGATTCTATAGAATATATCGTAGAATTAACAGATGAGAATACAATGATTGTAGACATTGCTGTAGCAGGTGATGGCTGGTGGAGATTTAAGCTGGTGAGAGATGGTGCGCCTGCAAATCCATTGGTAGGCACATGGAGATTCGCACCAGAAGCTGGAGCATTCGGAGTTGGTCCAGGACAAGGTAATGTGTCTTGGTTCTCTAGTTCATCAGATGATGTAACTACTAGAGACTGCTTATTTGATGACGACTATATATTTAATGCCGATGGAACCTTCGAAAATGCATTAGGTTCAGAAACCTGGTTAGAAGGATGGCAAGGTATGGATCCTGAGGGTTGTGGAGCGCCTGTATTCCCGCATGATGGGACAGCTTCAGCGACATACGATTATGATGAAGGTGCCGGAACAGTGACTATTGACGGAACAGGAGCCTTCTTAGGTTTATCCAAAGTGTTTAATGGTGGTGAGCTAACTGCTCCATCAGGCGCTGTGGATTCTATTGAATACATCATAGAATTTGAGGATGCGGATACCATGATTTTAGACGTTGCCGTTGCAGGCGATGGCTGGTGGAGATTTAAACTTGTAAGACAATAATTATTTAGTTTATTAGTCTGTGCTAAAAGGTCAATATTTACCATGTATTGACCTTTTTTAACCGAACTTTTAGGTCGTAAACAGCGCTAAAGACTATAGGACTACTACTAAGGCGAATGACCTTAAGGAACCAAAAAAATAAAACTAACTATATGAAAAATAATCTAATAGTACTATTCTTTATGTTTAGTGTGTCATTCGCACTAGCACAATCAAATAAAGTATCAGTCGAAAAAAGTGCAGATGGTTTTAGACTTGTGGCTAATGGCCAAACCATGATTGTTAACGGAATCAATTGGGATTATGTGCCAATAGGCAACGGTATTCTGGACAAAGGTATTTGGGCCGAATCTGATGACGTCATTAGGGCAGCGTTAGATTCAGAAATGGCACTGTTTAAAAATATGGGGGTCAATGCCATTCGTACGTATGGATTAGAACCTAAATGGATTACCTATATCTATGAGAATTATGGTATTTACACCATGCTAAATACACAGTTTGGGGCCTATGGTTTGACCATTAATGGCGCTTGGGTACCGCAAACCGATTATACGGATGACGCCACACGCGCGGTGTTAATGAAAGAAGTCACCGATATGGCGAAGAAGTATAAGGACACCCCAGGACTTTTATTGTACATGGTCGGTAACGAAAACAATTACCACTTGTCATGGACCGGTGCAGAGACAGAAGCAATACCGATTGACGGAGTAGATCCAGGGATCCGATTGGCCGCCGAAGGACTTTATAAAGCATTTAATGACGCCGCACTGGCCATTAAAGAAATAGACAGTTCTGTACCGGTATCGATTTGTAATGGAGACTTACTGTATCTCGATATTGTAAAAGAGTTCTGTACAGATATTGATATTTATGGAACAAATATGTATCGTGGAATTTCGTTCGGCGATGCCTTTCAGCGTGTTAAGGATGAGCTCAACAAACCTATTTTATTTACAGAGTTTGGAGCTGATGCCTTTAATGCTATCGAAAATAAAGAAGACCAGTATTCGCAAGCCTATTACAATGTGGGTAATTGGAAAGATATCTACGAGAATGCTGCAGGTCTTGGTAAGGCTGAAAATTCCATAGGTGGTTTTACCTTCCAATCTAGTGATGGCTGGTGGAAATGGAATCAGACCAAGGACTTTGATGTGCATAACACCATCGCGACCTGGCCAAATGGAGGTTATTCTAGAGATTTGGCGCCAGGTGGTAACAACATGAACGAGGAATGGTTTGGTATTTGTGCCAAAGGACCAACAAACGAGAGAGGCTTATACGAACTTTATCCTAGAGCTGCTTACTACGCTTTAAAAGAAGTGCACCAATTGAATCCTTATGATGAGGGGGTAAGTCTAGATTTCGTTAGTAATTACTTTGATAATATTAACCTTATGGATGCTGTTCTAAAGGCTAGGGGTGACAAGGCCGCTTTGGATGGTGGCTCTGCTGGTAAATTAGGGATAAGTCGACTTAGGGCTGAATTTACGACATTTAATACAGGGGGTAGCTTAATTACAACGCCTGAAACGGAAGACCCCAATGCCAATGTGTTTCCAAATCAGCTAGGTTTTGATCATATGCAATCCTATTATGTAGGTATCGAGGGGAATCCGTCCTCAAATATGAGAGCCAATGTTGAATTCAACATTTTAGGAAACGTTGCGGAAAACCCTATAAACGAAATTTTTTATGAAAATGTCGGAAGACCAGTAACGATTGTAGGGGTCGATGGCGGTAATGATATTGATGTTGAAATCTCTGATTTTAATCGCCTTAGAGTCTATCAGGCAGAATTTGAGTGGAATGCCAAGGACTTTGATTTAAGAGGTTTTTATAGAACTGGCCATTACCACTGGGCTTATGAAGGAGATATCTTTAATCTTTATCCAGAAGCCAACTACGGGCCAAATTTAGATATCTATAATGGTGAAATTTTAGGTATTGAAGTCGATGCCAAAGGAGAATTGGAAGGGCTTAAGGCCGCTTTTGGACCGCAATTGTGGTGGGGGGCTAACCCAACGATGCTATTTAAGTATTCTAGAAAAATATTAAACTGGGATGTGACAGGGATCTATCATAGAGACCTTGACACGGACCTTGAATTCGATGAAACAGGTCGACGTGTATTAGATGCCAATCAAGTGCGATCTGGTATCATTCCTGCTTGGCCTCAAGAAAGAGCCACATTAGCCGTTGAAAGAGATTTTGGCAGTTTTGGTGTTACAGTAGGGGGTATCTGGGGAGGTAGTCCATTAAATGGAAGTTCCTTCCAAATGTATGAAGAGGATAACGATGTCGTTGTTATTGACAAGGTACAAGGTAAAGATAATTGGGGGGCCAAGGCTAAGGTGACCTTTCAAAAAGGGCCTTTTAATTGGTATGCCCAAGGCTCCTATATGGGCTTGGTAGCCAATGGAGGTGTAGATCAGACCAGAACCTTTACGGGTTGGAGACTTTTAGACTCTGGTAGTGGTAATATGACCAATTTCCTTTCTGGATTTACTTATGCTGTCGGTGACTTACAAATCGCCCCTAACTTTATGTGGCAAAAACCTTTGGTGGATCCTATGCCAAATGGTGTGCCAGGACCGGGACGACTTAGAAATTTTATTGATGACCCATTTGCGGTAAGAGGAGGCAATAGAGAAATGACAGCAGGTGAAATATTGTTGACCTTTGATCCCACTCCAGGAACATGGATGTATGAATGGAATAATGATCGCGCAGAAGACGCTAAGTTTGCTATGAGCGCAGGCTTTGTTTACCGACACTTACCAACGACTCAAGATGCCCATATCGGTTTCTTGGCAGATCGTACCTTCTTTGCCTTTGGAGAGTCAGCGCCGGCTGAAGATTTATGGGAGGCACATACACGTATGGTTTCAAAATTGAGTCCTGACTTAGGAATTATTGGTAACTTTTACTACGGTAATGGCCAAGGTAATGGTGATTCAGATAGAACCATTACACGTTTTGGAGGAGATTTAAGAATGATCTACAAAAAGTTTAAGGTGATGTCTCATATTAAAGTAAACGATTGGGGACCATTCGATTATCACAGAGATTTTAACTTAACGTTCCCGTTACAGTTAATGCTAGATGTTTCAACGACTTTAGGGAAACCAGATTGGTTTATTTTGCCAAGTACCCAAGTCGGTATTAGAGGAATGTGGCGTTCTTTAGATGAAAATTCACCGAGGTATTCACCGCTTGCTACAGATCCGAATTCAACGAACCCCAATTCACCACCGGTACTAAGTCCAGTTGGGTTTCCTGATGGCTCGGAATGGGAGATAAGAACCTATATACATATTAATATTGGCAAATAAAAAATCTATGATTATGAAAAAATTTAATTTAAAATATCACATCGTTTTTCCATTATTGGGACTGGCATGTATAGTGATGATCGGTTGTGAACGCGGCTTTTCCGATGATGTTGATTTAGCAACGTTTCCTAATACACCAGATATTTTTACGGATGCACCTGTCGGACTAACTGATGAATTTTTTGATTCTTTTGACCCAGCTGTCGGCGCCAATACCGAAGGCTTTAGTACTGACGATAGCGAGGCCTTTGCGGGTACAACATCTATTAGAGTCGATGTACCAACGCCAAATGACCCCAATGGTGGGTTTATAGGAGGTATTTTTAAGGACAGAGGCGACGGAAGAAACCTAACAGGTTATGATGCTCTAACCTTCTGGGTAAAGGGCTCGACTACAGCAACTATAGGTACTTTTGGTTTCGGTTCAGATTTTGAAGAGGATAAATTTGCGGTTTCTATAAACAATATAGAACTGTCCACGGATTGGAAAAAAGTTATTATTCCAATTCCAGATCCGTCCAAGCTGGTACAAGAAAAAGGGATGTTCTTGTTTTCGGCCGGTACAGAAAGTACAAACGGTATGGGTTATACCTTTTGGATGGACGAACTGCGTTTTGAGAATTTAGGAACTCTAGGGCAACCAAGACCTAAAATATTTGGTGGGCAAGACCAAACTGGACAAGCTAATGTGGATACATCAGTGCCGGTAATAGGTTTAGTTTATACCGTTAACGGACCAGATGGCCTTGATATAACGGTTAATGCTGCACCGTCCTATTATGATTTTGAAACCTCAAACCCATTCGTGGCGTCGGTAGATGAATTAGGAATAGTTACTGTTGATGGCCCAGGTGTGGATGGTGACAATACAGCGGTCATCACAGGATCTATTGCCGGTACACCCGCCCAAGGATCATTAACCATTGAAGCTGTAAACATCAATGTTATTGCGCTTTTTAGCGATGTCTTTGCTGAGGTATTAGTTGATAATTATAATGGTTTCTATCTAGAGCAGAATACTTTAGGAGGTAATGTTGATGAAGACGGTAACGAAGTTATTACTTATACGCAACTAGACTTTGTAGCTATTGAATTTTATGGAAGAGATGGTAGCGAGGCAGAACCAATTGATGCTACAGAAATGACTCACTTGCATATTGATGTAAGAGTTAATGAAAATGTGGATCCAGGGGATTTCGTAAGATTTGCTTTGTTCAATAATTTTACAATGCCGAGTCAAACAGAGGGCAGCGTTACCATATCATCAGGCGAATTACAAGCTAACCAGTGGGTGGAGTTCGATATTCCATTGTCCAGTTTCAATGGATTAGGCGGAAGAGATGCCTTAGGGGCTTTATTTACAGTGACAGACAATACTATAAATAATCTTTCTCTAGACAATATATATTTCTATTCTGAAAATTAAAATAAAAAACTATGAACATTAAGAAAAACATAAAATTAAGCACACTACAGTGGTGCTGTGCTTTATTAGGGATGGGAACCATTGGTGTTGTAGCTGTAAGTTGTAATCCCGACGATACACAAGTCGTGGCAAATTTTAATACTATAACTATGCAGGATGAGTTCGATGTGGATGGTGCACCTGACCCTACGGTTTGGGGTTACGAAATTGGCGATGGTACTGCACAAGGTATCCCTGGTTGGGGAAACAACGAATTACAGTATTATACCGACCGACCGGAAAATGTGGTAGTTGAAAATGGTATGTTAAAGATTACCGCAATACAAGAAGATTTTGAAGGGTCTAGTTATACGTCGGCTAGAATTTTAACACAAGGCTTATTCGAACAACAATATGGGCGTTTCGAGGCACGCATCAAATTACCATGGGGTAAAGGGCTATGGCCAGCATTTTGGTTACTAGGGAATGACTGTGCTGAAAACCCTTGGCCTAATTGTGGTGAGATAGACATCATGGAGTACCTCGGTGATGATCCAACCGTAGTCTTTGGTAGTGTCCATGGACCTGGCTATAATGGTGGTGATTCCGTATCCAAAGAATATCGGCTCCCAGATGCACGTTTTGATGATGAATTTCATGTCTTTGGGGTAGAGTGGAGTCCTAACCGAATTAACTATTACGTCGATGATGTATTATATCAGTCGATTACACCAGAAACCATTGCTGATGAAGCTGCAGAATCCATCGATGATAGTTTGCTTGATAACGCTGGAGAATGGGTTTTTAATCGTCCATTTTACATTATCATTAATATTGCTGTCGGGGGTAATTTACCTGGCTCACCAAATGCAGATACCGTATTCCCTCAAACCATGTACGTGGATTATGTAAGGGCTTACGCTGCCGACTAGTATTTAAAAAATAACAACCGAATAAAGGTCAAGAGACACCATTCTTGACCTTTTTGACCCCTGTTCGTAAAATTGCTAACACACGAATTTAAAAGAAAATTGAAAGATACAATTACAAAAGACAAAGCTGTAAATCTGGAGCCTGTAACTATCGATAACAAGGCTTATTTTAAGATTTCTAATAGTGACCAAATGCGTCCATTTTTTATGAGTATCGTCAGTGATTCCAATCATTGGATGTTTATATCAAGTAATGGAGGATTAACGGCTGGCCGCAAAAATGCAGAGTACGCGTTGTTTCCATACTATTCCGATGATAAAGTAACAGAGTCATCAGAAATGACGGGTGCAAAATCTATTTTTCAGGTTAGTAAAAATGGGGAACGTCATATTTGGGAACCATTTTCAATACGTTTTCAAGATGATTATAACATAAGGCGTAATCTTTACAAAAGCGTCTATGGGAATGCCGTTATTTTTGAAGAAGAAAATCTAGACCTAGATTTAGTGTATCGTTACGAATGGTGTTCGAGTAATGCCTATGGTTTTGTTAAGAAATCAAAACTCATTAATAATTCAACTCTACCGGTTGCCATAAATGTTTTGGATGGTATTCAAAACGTATTGCCTTATGGGGTTAGTAGTGCTTTGCAAAATGCCAGTAGTAATTTAGTAGATGCCTATAAACGCACAGAACTTGTAGCAGAAACCGGTATCGGAATTTTTGCACTTAGTGCTATTATTGTTGATAAGGCTGAGCCTAGTGAAGCGCTCAAAGCAAATATTGCATGGTCCTTAGGATTAGACAATGTGACTTATTTATTGTCTTCACTTCAATTAAATCACTTCAGAAATTTTGATAAGATCCATCAGGAAACTGATGTCAAGGCTGAGAAAGGGGCATACTTCATTAATTCGCAACTCGAGTTGGCGTCTAAAGCGGCTAAGGACTGGGTCATTATAGCCAATGTAAATCAAGATCATTCGGCCATTGCCCAAATTTCAAAACAAATAGATGAGGACGATCAGCTATTACACAAGCTCCAAGACAATATAGAATTGGGTACAAAAAAACTCATTAAGTTGAATGCGTCTTCCGATGGATTACAGCTAACATCAGATAATTTTCGGGATACAAGACATTTTTCAAACACGCTTTTCAATATTATGAGGGGTGGTATTTTTGATAATGGTTATACCATCGAAAAATGGGATTTTGAAAACTATCTGTCCAAGGCCAATAAAAAAGTATCAAGAAAGTTAGAAGATCTTGTTAAGGCTATGCCCGATACCTTTTCGGTAAGCTTTCTAAAAGATATGGCTTATCAATCTGACGATAAAAACTTCAGGCGTTTATGCTTGGAGTATATGCCATTGAAGTTTAGTCGTCGTCATGGCGATCCAAGTAGACCCTGGAATAAGTTTTCTATAAATACAAGAAGTGAAATAGATGGCTCTAAGATTTTAGATTATGAAGGCAACTGGAGAGATATTTTTCAGAATTGGGAAGCCTTAGCACATTCGTATCCAGAATTTATGGAAAGTATGATTCATAAGTTCTTGAACGCTACAACTTTTGATGGTTATAATCCCTACAGAATTACAAAAGATGGGTTTGATTGGGAAATTATAGAACCCGATGATCCTTGGTCTTATATTGGGTATTGGGGTGACCATCAAATTATCTACCTTCTTAAATTTTTAGAATTTATAGAAGGCCATAACCCAGGCAAGTTAGAAAGCTTTTTTAACCAGGATCTATTTGTATATGCCAATGTACCTTACAAAATAAAGCCTTATAAAGATTTACTTAAAAATCCAAAAGATACGATTGAGTTTGACGAAGATTCAGACAGAAGGATTCGCCAAGACCGATCAGAGCTAGGTGCTGATGGTGCTTTGTTAAGGGATGAGAACAGACTTATTGTCAAAGTGAATTTTGTTGAAAAAATATTGGCGACAACCCTAGCCAAATTATCCAATTTTATTCCCGAAGGGGGAATATGGATGAACACCCAGCGTCCCGAATGGAATGATGCTAATAATGCCTTGGTAGGTAATGGGGTGTCCATGGTGACTTTATATTATCTGAGACGCTTTTTAAAGTTCTTTGATGCGGTATTCTCTAAGGCAAGTACAGATACTGTTGAAGTGTCTAATGAACTACTCGTCTTTTTCAATGCTGTTGCTCAAACGTTCAAAACGCACCAGTACGTATTGTCAGGCAAAATCAGTGACAACAATCGTAAGGAAATCATGGATGGCTTAGGAGAAGCTGGTAGCCAATACCGTGAGCAAATATATAATAATGCCTTCTCTGGTCGTAAATCTAGTCTGGCGATTAGTGACTTAAAAGAATTTGTCAAAATAGGTTTGGACTACTTAGAACACTCTATAAAGGCCAATAAGCGTTCGGATCAAATATACCATGCGTATAATATTATGACCGTTAATGCAAATGAGGACGTTTCTATTTCCTATCTAGATGAGATGTTAGAAGGCCAAGTGGCAGTATTGAGTTCTGGTTTTCTGTCTTCACAAGAGAATTTGGCAGTATTAGACGGCCTTAAGCATAGCAAGTTGTTTAGAGACGATCAATACAGTTATATACTATATCCATTTAAAAATCTAAAGGGTTTTATGGATAGAAATACGATCCCAGCGAATGCCGTAGAAAGTTCTGAGCTATTAAAAACCTTAGTAGCCGATGGAAATGTCCGTATTTTAGAAAAGGACATCAACGGCGAATACCATTTTAATGGCAGTTTCAAAAATGCTAATGACCTCAAAGAGGCACTCGATGCGTTAACTGGAACGAATTACGAAGATCTAGCTGCAACGGATGAAGCCAAAGTATTGCAGATTTTCGAAGACCTATTTAATCATAAGGCATTTACAGGGCGCTCAGGAACCTTTTATGGCTACGAAGGATTAGGGTCTATTTATTGGCATATGGTGTCTAAATTACTGTTAGCTGTTATGGAATGTTGCCATAAAGCTATTGAAGACAACGAGAGTGACGAAGTGGTTGGTCGACTTTTAGAACATTATTATGAGATTAATGAAGGTATAGGGGTACACAAATCGCCAGAATTGTATGGTGCTTTCCCTACAGATCCATATTCGCATACACCAGCAGGAAAAGGTGCACAGCAACCAGGGATGACTGGGCAAGTCAAAGAGGATATCTTAAGTCGTTTTGGAGAGTTAGGCGTTTTTGTAAAAAATGGCTTGCTTGTATTTGACCCATGTATGCTTCGGAAAAATGAATTTTTGGAAGAAGCACAAAGGTTCGATTATGTGTCTGCAGCAGGTGAGGCGTCTGTGTTAAACGTAAACGAAGGACAACTCGTATTTACCTATTGCCAAGTACCAATTGTATATACAATTGCCGATGCGTATAAAACTATCGTGACCACCAAGAACGGATCAGACATCACCTTCGATCAGTTAGGTTTAGATCAAGAAACAAGTGCAGAAGTCTTTGGTCGTTCAGGACAAATAGAAGTGGTTACGGTTCATGTTAAAGAAGAATACTTAAAATAAAACGTCTATAATCATGAAAAAAGGAGTTGTTATCATTTTTGTTTTATCCCTAGTATTCATGATGTCTTGCAATGAAAAGAAAAAAGACGAAACGTCTACAACCCAAATAAAGAAAGAAGTGACAGCAAAAGAGATATTAGGAAATCCAAAGTATTTGGCCATATCCTATGGGGGTTATCGAGAGCGATCAAGAGACAGTCAACCAACGATACCAGAGTTGAAAGAAGATTTAAAAATCTTATCGGCTATGGGAGTAAAGTTGCTCAGAACCTATAATGTACAACCTAAGCTACCACATGCATCCAACATTCTAAAGGCGATTAAAGAACTAAAAGCTGAAGACGAGAGTTTTGAAATGTATGTTATGCTTGGGGCTTGGATAGATTGTTTAAACGCTTGGACAGACAAAGCACCAGATCATAATGTCGAAAGTCCCAACAATGCTGGCGAAATAGAAAGAGCAGTAAAGCTGGCTAATCAATACCCAGATATTGTTAAGATTATTGCCGTAGGAAATGAAGCTATGGTAAAATGGGCAACGTCGTATTTTGTGCAGCCAGAGGTGATTTTAAAGTGGGTCAACCATTTACAAGACCTAAAAAAGGAAGGGAAGTTATCTAAAGATTTATGGATTACCAGTTCCGATGATTTCTCATCATGGGGTGGCGGTTCTGACGAATATCATGTCAAGGATTTAGAGGAGCTTATTAAGGCTGTAGATTTTATTTCTATGCATACCTATCCCTATCATAATTCGCATTATAATCCACAATTTTGGGGTGTGCCTACGGCGCACCGAAGCATGCCGGATTCTACTAAAATAGAGATGGCTATGGAACGTGCCTTAAAGTTTTCACAACAACAATACGATAGTGTTACCAATTATATGAAGAGCTTGGGTGTCAATAAACCTATTCACATCGGTGAAACAGGTTGGGCCACTGTATCTAACGGACACTATGGTAGCAAAGGTTCTCGTGCCACAGACGAATATAAGCAAGGCTTATTCTACAAGTCAATGCGACGTTGGACCAACGGGTCCGGTATATCTTGTTTTTATTTTGAGGCCTTTAACGAGAAGTGGAAGGATGCGCATAATGCCAAAGGGTCGGAAAATCACTTCGGACTATTTACAATCGATGGCAAAGCAAAATATCCTATTTGGGACTTGGTGGATCAGGGCATTTTTGAGGGCTTAACGCGTGGAGGAAATGTCATTACCAAAACCTATAATGGTGATAAAGCATTACTATTAAAGGATGTGCTTGTGCCCCCATCCGAAGAAGAAATTATGGCACGCTAGTTAATTTTTAAAATTTAAAGAGTTAAATAAACAAAGACACGTCATGACATTAAGTAAATACATATGGACGATAGCATTTATTTCAATGTTCATGTGCTCTTGTAAAGATACCCCAAAATTGAAAGAACAAGAACAAGAGGTAAACCAGGTAACCGCAAAAGATATTTTGGGCAATCCAGAATATTTAGCCATGTCTTACGGAGGTTATAGAAATGTTGATCATGATATTGAGCCCACTATTGAGGAACTCAAGGAGGATATGAAGCTTTTGTCAGCAATGGGAGTAGGTATTATTCGTACCTATAAAGTGTACTTACCTCATGCGTCTAACGTTTTAAAAGCCATTTCAGAATTAAAGAAAGAAGATCCCAATTTTGAGATGTATGTCATGCTTGGGGCATGGATTAACTGCAAAAATGCATTTACCGATCAAGTAGATCATAATGAAGAAAGCGAAGAAAACGCAGCAGAAATAGAAAAAGCAGTTGCTTTAGCCAATACATATCCCGACATCGTCAAAGTAATAGCAGTCGGTAATGAAGCCATGGTCAAATGGCAAGCCTTATACTACGTGCAACCAGGGGTTATTTTAAAATGGGTGAACCATCTTCAAAATCTTAAGGCAAATGGTGGGTTGCCAAAGGATTTATGGATAACAAGCTCCGATAATTTTGCATCTTGGGGCGGTGGTGGCGACGAATATCATGTTGAAGATTTAAACAGTCTTATTAAAGCCGTTGATTTTATTTCCATGCATACCTATCCTATGCACGATACTCACTATAATCCCGATTTTTGGTATATCCCCGAAGATGAGGTAGGATTATCAGATATAGAAAAGATTGAAGCGGCAATGAACCGTTCCTTAGAATATTCTAAAGGACAGTACCAAAGTGTCCTGAATTATATGAAGGACATAAGCGCGGACAAACCAATTCATATTGGAGAAACAGGTTGGGCAACCGTCTCTAACAGTTTTTACGGACCTGAAGGTTCAAAAGCCACTGATGAGTATAAAGAAGCGAGATTCCATGAGTTGATACGAGACTATACGAATAAGAACAATATCGCTTGTTTTTATTTTGAAGGCTTCGATGAACCTTGGAAAGATGCGACTAATCCGCAAGGTTCAGAAAACCATTTTGGATTGTTTACTGTTGAAGGTAAAGCCAAATATGCTTTATGGGATATGGTTGATAAAGGTGTTTTTGAGGGATTGACCAGAAATGGAAACCCTATTGGCAAAACCTATAATGGAGATAAAGAAGCGTTGATGAAAGATGTGTTAGTGCCACCAACGAAAGAAGAGGCTTTAGCGCATAAATCAAATTAATCTATAACTAAGGATGAAACCAACTAATTATTTTTCTGTCTTTTTTTTAATTCTAATGCTAATGAGTTGCGCTGAAAAACAAGACCAATTAGTTGCAGAGGTCTACGAGACGTCGGCAAGTGGAAATCAACTAACAAAACTTACAGAGTTTACTGCTTTAGATAGTATATCAGAAATTACTTTAAATCCGGAAAAAAAATACCAGACCATTACAGGATTTGGTGGTGCTTTTACGGAATCCTCTGCCTATTTGTTAAATAAGTTAAGCAAAGAAAACAGAGCAAAAATCATTGAAGCTTATTTTGGAGAAACAGGGGCGCAATATTCTTTGACCCGCACACACATGAACTCCTGCGATTTCTCGCTGAGCAATTATTCCTATACGCCAGTAGAAGGTGATAAAGAACTAGAACATTTTTCTATTGAAGAGGATAAAGCTGATTTAATACCCTTTATAAAAGATGCATTAGAGGCATCCGAGGACGGCTTTAAGATATTTGGCTCCCCTTGGACCGCAGCACCTTGGATGAAAGATAATAACAACTATGTAGGCGGAAAGTTACTTCCAGAATATTATGATACTTGGGCCTTATTTTTTTCCAAATATGTAGATGCTTATAAAGCAGAAGGCATAGATATTTGGGGGTTTACCGTAGAAAATGAACCCTTGGGTAATGGCAATAACTGGGAGAGCATGCATTTTACACCAGATGAGATGACTCACTTTGTTCAAAACTACTTGGGACCTAAGTTAGAAGCCGATGGAAAGGGAGATATAAAGATTTTGGGCTATGACCAAAATAGAGAACATTTAAAAGAGTGGGTGGATTCGCAATATAAAAATGAAGCAACCTCAAAATACTTCGATGGGACGGCTATTCATTGGTATGCCAGTACCTTTCATTACTTCCCAGAAGAATTGCAATATGCTCATCATAAGGCTCCTGATAAATATTTAATTCAGTCCGAAGCTTGTGTAGACGCAGAAGTTCCAGTTTGGAGAGATGATGCTTGGTATTGGAAAAAAGAAGCTACGGATTGGGGCTGGGATTGGGCGCCCGAAAAAGACAAACACCTACATCCGAAGTATGCACCAGTCAACAGATATGCAAGAGATATTATTGGCTGCTTGAACAACTGGGTCGATGGCTGGGTGGATTGGAACATGGTGTTAGATACCCAAGGCGGCCCCAACTGGTTTAAAAATTGGTGCATTGCACCGGTAATTGTAGATCCCGATAAGGACGAAGTATACCTTACCCCTTTATATTATACCATGACGCATTTTAGCAAGTTTATCCGTCCGGATGCCGAAGTCATTGGTGTTGAAAAAACCGATGACGACTTAATGGTTGCGGCAGCCAAAAATACGGACGGTTCAATTGCTGTCGTCATTTTTAATGAAGGTCAAGAGGCTAAGTACTTTTCGCTGCGCCTTAATGAAGAACGTAAACGAATTGGAATAAGCGGACAAGCTATACAAACGATTATCATACCGAACTAACTAAAAATCAATACATATGTCAAATCAGAAAACAGCCGCGAAAGATAGAGTGCCATTAGGCCAAAAAGCGGCATTTGGAGCTGGGCATTTGGTTCTTAATTTACTGCCAGGAGCACTAGGAGTATTTATGTTTTTCTTATTAACAGTCTTTGGGATGGATCCTGTTCAGGCTGGAATTTTAGGAGGCTTGCCACGAATTTTTGATGCTATTACCGACCCAGTGATGGGTTTTATTTCGGATAATACGAGTTCAAAGTATGGACGGCGACGACCTTATATTTTTATTGGCGCCATTTTAAGTGCCATATTTTTCGTTTTGCTTTGGCAAATGGATGAGAACAACTCGGCTACTTTCAATTTTTGGTATTTTTTAATCATGTCATTGGTTTTTTTAATAGGTAATACCATGTTTGCAACACCATTGGTTGGACTTGGATTTGAAATGACCACTGATTATAATGAAAGAACACGATTAATGGCGTTCTCTCAAACCGTTGGTTTAGTGGCTTGGGTTATTGTACCATGGTTTTGGCCAATGATTCCAAATGAAAACCTATTCGAAAGTCAAGCTGTTGGTATTAGAACATTGGCCTTATATGTAGGATTAGGCTGTTTGCTATTGGGTATCCTACCAGCCATATTTTGTAGAGGTATAGATGCCGGAAACATGGAAGATAGAAAGAAACTCACACTGAAGACCATATTCAGTAACTTAAAAGATTTAGTGGCGAGTATTGGAGAAGCCATAAAAAATAAACCCTTTATGAAATTATGCGGTGCAACATTTTTAGTGTTCAACGGATTTCAAATTGTGGCATCATTTAGTTTTTTCATAATCGTATTTTACTTGTTTAATGGTGATTATGGCGCAACTGGAACCTGGCCAGCTTGGTTTAGTTCAATTAGTGCATTAGTATCAGCGATAGTAGTTATTCCAATTGTGTCTGCAATGGCCAATAAATGGGGTAAGAAAAATGCATTTATTATATCAACTGCACTTTCAATTATTGGATATGTCCTAAAATGGTGGACATTTACACCAGATAATCCTTGGTTAATGTTTATTCCAATCCCATTGATCTCATTTGGACTAGGTAGTTTATTTACATTGATGATGAGTATGACCGCGGATGTTTGTGATTTGGATGAATTGGTAAATGGTATGCCTCGTAAAGAAGGAACCTTCGGAGCTTTATACTGGTGGGTTGTAAAACTAGGTCAAGGTTTGGCTTTAGTATTCGGGGGTATTGTGTTACAGGCAATAGGTTTTGATGGTGGTCTGGCAACACAATCCGAAGAAACTTTGGTAAATCTTCGTATTGCCGATATTGTTTTTCCAGTAGTTACAGCAGGTCTGGCTATTTGGGTGATGTGGAAATATAGCCTTTCTGAGGAACGCGCTAAAGAAATCAAAAAGCAATTAGAAGAGCGACGAGGTGTTTTATAAATAGCCCGTGTTTAAGTTAATTTCAAACTAAAAATATTAGAAATGTCAGCAAAAATAATAATCATAATAATAGGACTTATACTAACCCTAGTTGCTGTTTTTGGTAGTAGAAAAGGGGGTTCGGGTAAAAGACTTCTTAACACTAAAATAGCTGTGCTTTTTGGAGTTGTCGGTGTGTTAATGATGATGTATGGTAGTTATTCATCGCAATTGGTTAACGTCAATAATCAATTGGAGCAAATCTCTATTGGAAATAAATTGAAGATTGACGGACCAGTTACAAATATAAAGGTGGTATCACCGATAGATCAGGATTCTGTGGATTGCCGTATTCTTACCATGGGTGTTTATCCAGAAGGACACAGTAAGGATATTTGGGTCATGATAAGGCCTACTGATGATAGATATTATCCACAATCAGACCATACCAATACGTCGTACAAAAGAGATGGTGAATGGCAGGTGGTAACACGTTTTGGAGGCGATTTAGGAGAAGTCTACGATTTAATTATTTATGAAGCAGACGCTCCAGCATCTTCATTCTTTAGTTCTACAATAGAAAAGTGGAAGGAAGCAGATGATTATCCTGGATTAAAATTAGAGGAAATTCCACCTGGTGCCAATGAAGTAGACAGGATCAAGATTTATACAAGAAAAAACTGTAGAGGCGTATTTTAATGCGTTATTATTGGTTAAATAATGTATAGAGTTAAAAGAAATAAAGTCTCATTTAGTCAAAAAGTAGCCTTTGGTGTCGGCATGTTTGCCAATCAGATGTTTCCGGCTACAATGGCCATATTCTTTGTTGTTTTGGTCGAAGACTTAGGACTTTCACTTACCATGTGGGCTATATTGTATTTTTTACCTCGAACATTTGATGCCATTACGGATCCTTTGATGGGATTTATATCAGATAATACCAAATCAAAGTGGGGTAGACGAAGACGGTATGTCTTGCTAGGTGCCCTAATTATGGGGGTTTCATTTGTAATAATGTGGCAGTTATATAAAGACAATTCTTTAGACTATAATTTTTGGTATTTTCTACTTTGGTCCATTGTTTTTTATTTGGGTTTGACCATTTTTAGCGTGCCTTATGTGGCTATGGGTTATGAAATGAGTGACGATTTTCACGAGCGTACCCATATCATGGCTGTAGCACAGTTTATTGGGCAATGGGCGTGGGTAATTGCACCGTGGTTTTGGGTGATTATGTATGACCAAGATTGGTTTGCTTCAGGAGAAGTTGCTACAAGGAACCTCGCCGTTTGGGTCGGGGTAGGTTGTATGCTATGCGCCATGGTTCCTGCAATTTTCATAAAAAGTAAATCAACGTTAAATGAAGATAGTTATGTAGATATAACCATCAAATCAATGGGTAGTAGCTTAAAGCATATTTTTAAAAGTTTTAAAGAAGCATTTAAGTCTAAACCATTCAAAAAGTTATGTTTAGCGACCTTTTTAATATTTAACTCTTTCAATACTATTGCAGGGTTCTCGTTTTTTATAATTGTCTATTACATGTTTGATGGTAACGCTGGTGATGCGGGAATTTGGCCTACACTACACGGTTGTATTGGGGCACTGTTAACCACGTTTATGGTTATTCCAATCATTACTTGGCTGTCAAAACAAATAGGTAAAAAGAAAGCATTTTTAGTATCCCAATCCATATCACTGATTGGATACATCCTATTCTGGTTTTTATTCATTCCAGGGAAGCCCTATATGTTTCTGTTTGCCTTGCCTTTTTTCTCCTTTGGAATAGGAGGTCTATTTACGCTCATGATGTCAATGACGGCAGATGTTATAGACTTAGATGAACTAGAAACAGGAAAGCGTCGCGAAGGTATATATGGAGCAATTTATTGGTGGATGGTAAAGTTTGGATTTGCTATTGCTGGTTTATTAACAGCTCTACTTATGAAATCCGTCGGGTTCGATAATGACCTCGATGTTCAGCCAGAAGGAGCAATAACAGGTTTGCGCTTAATATATTCGGGCCTTCCAATTTTAGGAACCTTAACGGCAATTGCTATTATGTGGAACTACGATGTTTCTGAAGAACGCGCCAATGAAGTGCGTTTAGAATTAAAAGAAAGAAAAAACGAAAATAATTATATAAATTAAAGTTATGTCATACAGAGAAGGACACTATTTTAAAAAGGGATCATATAGTCAAATTGCAACGCAAGGCATTGACTTATCAAAATATAGTTTAGAAGAATTAAAAGCGCTATGGCGTAAGACCTTGGAAGAAGGCATGCATGGCATTTGCTTTAGCATGTACGAAGATGGTCAAAGACCAGGGGATACCATTACAGAGCAACAAGTGGATCGCCGTGTAGGTATATTGAAACCTTATGCCAAATGGATTCGTTCGTTTTCTTGTATCGAAGGCAACGAACATGTAGCACGAATGTCCAAAAAGCATGGTGTAAAGACCTTGGTTGGTGCTTGGCTCGGCGATGATAAAGATGATAATGAACAAGAAATAGAAGGTCTAATTCAACTCGCCAAGGAAGGCTGTGTAGATGTTGCTGCCGTGGGTAATGAAGTGTTATACCGAAACGATTTAACCTTAGAGGAACTGGTCGATTACATTAATCGCGTTAAGGAAGCCCTGTCAGGGATGAACATTCCTGTAGGGTATGTAGATGCCTATTATGAATTTTCGCGCCATCCCATATTGGTGGAGAGCACCGATGTGGTCTTGGCCAATTTATATCCGTATTGGGAAGGTTGTCCCATAGAATATGCTTTAGGTCACATGCAGGCCATGTATGGTCAAGTTGTAGATGCGGCACAGGGCAAACCGATCATTATTACCGAAACAGGTTGGCCAAGCCAGGGCGGAGGCCTAAGAGGAGCGATTGCGGGAGAGGAAGCAGCGATGAAATACTTTATTGACGCTATGCGTTGGACCAAGGAAAATGATATTCCGATCTTCTATTTTTCATCATTTGACGAGTCTTGGAAAGTGGGGCCAGAAGGAGAAGTTGGTGCCTATTGGGGACTTTGGGATAAGCACGAAAATCTGAAATATAGTTAAAAGTTTATAGCAACAGTCATGTCCTTAAGGAAAGAAAAGTTTTTTGCATTAGCATCCATTGATTATCAAGGAAAGTCCATCAAGGACTTAAGGAAGCTATTTAGAACATCCTTAAAGGCGGGTGTACATGGCTTATGTGCTAGCCCTTACGAAGAAGGACAAGAGCCTGGTGATCAATTATCAGAAGCGCAAATACGTCGCAGATTAAAAAAAATGAAACCCTATATGAAATGGATTCGTTCATTTTCATGTACGGATGGAAACGAGCACATCCCTAAGATTGCCCGAGAAATGGGAATAAAAACACTGGTAGGTGCTTGGTTAGGCGATGATCCAGATATTAATGAGCGGGAATTGGAAAACTTAATTAGCCTATGCCATGAAGGATTGGTCGATGTTGCTGCCGTAGGTAATGAAGTCATGTATAGAGGAGACCTTAGCGAAGAAGAACTCTTAGATAAAATCCACTACGTAAAAGCATCTATTAAAGATTTAGACATACCTGTGGGTTATGTCGATGCCTATTACGAGTTTCAGGAGCGTCCTTCAATAACCGATGCCTGCGATATTATATTGGCCAATTGTTATCCCTTTTGGGAAGGCTGCGATTTAGATTATTCGCTATTGTATATGAAAGATATGTATCACAAAGCGCGTCGTGCCGGAAACGGTAAAAAAGTCATCATTACAGAGACCGGTTGGCCTAGTGAAGGTACTAATCTACAAGGAGCTTTCCCCTCGGAAGCCAATGCGATAAAGTATTTTATTAATACCCAAAAATGGGCGCAAGAAGAAGATATCGACATCTTCTATTTTTCCGCCTTTGACGAATCATGGAAAGTTGGTGGTGAAGGCGATGTAGGTGCCTTTTGGGGCATTTGGGATAAAAATGAAAGACTCAAGTACTAAGTTATATATATTTTAACATTCTGACTAGCTGTGCTATTTCCAGTTAGCACGGTTATTCCATACCTTTACGGAATTGACTATATACTATGATTAAGATGAAAACCCTTTACGCTAAATGCTTTGCATTTGCTTTTATTTTATTTGCAGTTTTTGGATGTGATAATGGTCCCAAACGCGACTTATATCCAACTGAATTACTAGGAGGTTTCGAATTATTACCCCCTGAGACCACAGGAATAGACTTTCAAAATACGATTAAGGAATCGACCTATTTTAATCATTACTATTATAGCCAAATGTATGTGGGGTCTGGTGTAGCCATAGGAGATATAAATAATGATGGTTTACCGGATGTGTTTTTTGGAGGTAACCAGGTCGAAGACCGCTTGTATCTCAATAAGGGGAATCTTCAATTCGAGAATATAACAAAGTCGTCTAAAGTGGCAAGAAATTCTGGTTGGACTTGGGGCGTCACAATGGCCGATGTTAATGCAGATGGATATTTGGATATTTATGTGAGTAGGAATGGAGCTTATGCTAACCCCTCTGATCGTAGAAATCAACTTTATATTAATAATCAAGACTTAACTTTTACCGAATCTGCAATTAAATATGGTCTAGCAGATGCTGGATTTTCTACTCAAGCCGTATTTTTTGATATGGACAATGATGGCGATTTAGATATGTATCAAGTCAATCAGGTGGCAGATAAAAAATTACTCTTAATAAATAAAATACCTAGAGAACAGTTCAAGTATTTCAGAGATAGAATATACAGAAACGACAATGGGAAGTTTAAAGATGTTTCACAGGAAGTTGGTATTACTAGAGATGTTGCTTATGGCTTGAGTGTTAATGCAACAGATTTTAACAATGACGGTTGGATGGATTTATACGTTGCCAACGATTATGCAGAACCAGATTTTATGTATTTCAATAATGGGGATGGGACGTTTACAAATGTCATTAATGAACAGTTAAAACACATCACACAGTTGAGTATGGGTTCTGATACGGGCGATGTCAATAATGATGGCTTAATCGATTTGATTACTACTGATATGACACCAGAAGATCACTACAGATCAAAGACGAACATGGCCTCTATGAGTACTGAAAGATTTTATACCATGGTCGAAGCTGGTGCACATCGTCAGTATATGGCTAATGCCTTACAAATAAATACAGGCTTAGGAAATTTTTCTGATATTGGTAATATGGCTGGGATTGCCTATACTGATTGGAGTTGGGCAAGCCTTCTGGTGGACTTGGATAATGATGGACTGAAGGATATTATTATTTCAAATGGAATTAAAAAAGATGTCGATAATAATGACTTTAGAAACAAGGTTAAGAATCTATCAAAGGGAGCCACAGCAGAAGATCTGTTTCAATTAAGTAAGGACACGCCATCCCAACCAGTGTCTAACTATGCGTTTAGAAATAAAGGGAATCTTAAGTTCGAAAAAGTAGCCAAAGAATGGGGTTTTGATACGCCGAGTTTTTCTAATGGTATGGCCTATGGGGACTTGGATAATGATGGTGATTTAGATGTGATTACTAATAATATTGATGCTCCAGCTTTTGTGTATGAGAACAAAGCGACCGGAAATTTTTTGAAAATTAATGTCGAAGGATCAGAGAATAATAGATTTGGAATAGGAGCCAAGGCTGTTATTCATTATGATGGAAAGACGCAATTGGTTGAAAATACTGTAACTAGAGGGTTTATTTCGTCAGTAGAACATGGTATGTTTTTCGGAATAGGAAAGACTACGGAAATTGAAAAAGTTGAGGTGATTTGGCCTAATGGAAAGGTTAATGTTTTTGAAAACGTTGAGGCTAACCAGGTATTAATGGCTAAAGTATCTGAAGCAAAGGAGATGCTAAAAGAAGAAGAAAACAAGAAAACTCTATTGGCTGAGATCAGTGCGGACGAATTAGGCATTGATTTCGCGCATAGGGAAAATCAGTTTGATGAATTTACAGAAGAAATTCTGCTGCCTCACAATGTATCACAGAACGGTCCATTTTCAGAAGTTGGAGATATCAATAACGATGGCTTAGACGATATATTTATAGGTGGTGCTTTGGGACAATCAGGAATGTTATATGTTCAAAATAAGGACGGCAGATTTATAAAAAATGAGTCACAACCATGGGATGTTGACAAGGACTCAGAGGATCTAGGCTGTTTATTTATCGATGTCGACAATGATGGGGATTTAGATTTATATGTCGCAAGTGGGGGGAGTGAGTATATGAGAGGGGATAGTGCATTAAGAGATCGCTTGTATATTAATGATGGCTCCGGTAATTTCTCAAAAAATAGCACAGCCCTGCCAGATATTAGGGAGAGTTCTCAAGTGGTTAAAGCCTCGGATATTGACGCTGATGGTGATTTAGATTTATTTGTGGGGACGCGTTTGGTTGCGAGGTCCTATGCATTTCCAGCGACGAGTTATTTACTCATTAACACTAATGGAAAGTTTGAAAGATATTCAGAAGAAAACGCACCAGCATTGACCAATATTGGAATGGTAACGGATGCCATTTTTACGGATATCGATAAGGATAACGATGACGACTTAATGATTGTAGGTGAATGGATGGAAGTCAAAGTATTGACTAATGAAAAAGGGGTTTTTGAAGACGCGTCTCAATCATTTGGCCTAAATGATACAAGGGGTATTTGGTGGTCGATATCTTCTGGTGATATCGATAATGACGGTGATGAGGATTATATCCTTGGTAACCTTGGTAAGAACAATAAATTTAAAGCCTCAGAGGAACATCCATTTAAGGTATATGCCAATGACTTTGATAATAATGGTACTAATGATGTTGTTCTGGCCAAATTTTATAAGAACGATTATGTACCCGTTCGAGGAAGAGAATGTACAAGTCAACAAATGCCTTATGTCGCTGAGAAATTTAAGGACTACCATAGTTTTGCATCATCTAAGCTTATTGATATTTTACCAGAGGAAAAGGTTGATGATGCTGTGGTTTATGAAATAAAAAGTTTTGAAAGTATCGTATTAATTAATGATAACGGTAAGCTCATTAAACAAACATTGCCCAATGATATTCAGATCTCTCCTATAAAATCATCATTGGTCATGGATATAAATCAGGATGGCCACAATGACATCATTATTGCCGGAAATCACTACGGTGTTGAAGTAGAAACAACACGTTATGATGCCGGTTACGGAGGTGTGCTTTTAGGTGATGGTCACAATAATTTTAAATTTGTCGGACCCAAAGAAAGCGGCTTTTATGTGCCACACGACAGCAGAGATGTCATACATTTAAGCAAAGCAAAAGAAGCGTTGCTTATAGTGACAAATAACAATGCAAAGCCCTGTGTTTTTAAGTTTAAAGGCTAAATGACGTATTGTATAGTTAATTTATAAAAGCTGAATTTATTTAAATTTTATTTTAAAATCTTGATAACCAGATAAGTATGTTGCTTTTTTGTTGGTATTGAACTTTGTCTTTTTTTGGCGTTGTATGGTTTTTGTATAGGTGTTGTTTGGCCTAAAATTGAATAAAAATCATTTTCTTGTGGTATTAATTAATAAATAACTAAAAAAGTATGAAAAAAATTACGTTTTTGTTTTTTCTTTTAACAGTTAGCTTGGGTTACTCTCAGGTGGTGTTAGAGGATTTTGATGGTACGCCACCTAGTTTTGTCACCAATAATGGTTTAGGAAGCACGGCCATAGTTGCAGATCCTGACAATGCTTCTAATATGGTGGGACAGCTTATTTCTGCAGCTTCTGGTGATCCTTGGCAACAGGCAGATTTACTAATGCAGAACAATCTGATGGATTTAACATCTGATACAACAGTACAGGTCGACGTTTACTCAAACACTGCTATAAATGTATTGTCTAGAATCGAAGATCCAATACTTATGGTGGCTCCATTTGCCACGGCAGATGCTAATCATACAGGATCGGGTTGGGAGACCTTAACCTTTGATTTTACAGAATTGCCAGATGGTGGTACCGCAGCTAATAATGAGTTTTCTCAAATTTCGTTTTTCCCTAACTGGGTAGGCGGAGGAGCAGGCAATAATACAACTAACCCTAATTGGAATGATCCTGTTGATGGGATTACATTGCTTGTTGATAATATTACAGCAGTTGCAGGTACCAGTTTACCCATTGAAACCTGTAATGATGGCATCATGAATCAGGATGAGACGGGGATCGATTGTGGGGGTAGTACGTGTCCGGCATGTCCTTCGGCACCAACAACTGGTGCACCAACACCTCCAAATAGGGATCCAGCGGATGTGATATCTTTCTTTAGTGATGCCTATAGTGATATTACAGTAGATACGTTTGATACGCCTTGGTGTGGAAACACCACTACTGAGGTAATGGTAGATGGTAATCCTACCAAGTTAACGACCGGTGCACTATGTGAGGGTGTGGATTGGCAAAGTAGTAGACCTGTTGACGCATCTGGTATGACACATTTCCATATGGATTTTTATACAGATGAAGCGGATTTAGTAGGAAAGGTATTCAACCTTAAATTTTCGCAATGGTCCGATGATGACCCTGGTAATGATCCAGATAATGGTGAGCGATCTGCACTTGAATTGGCAATAAATACGGGTACCTCTCCTGCAATAGTTACAGGTTCTTGGGTATCAATTGATGTTGAGATTGACGTGGCTTTCTTTAACAATTTAAGAAGAGACGATATTGTTCAGTTTGTAATTACGACCAACTTGCAAAATGTTTGGTATGACAATCTGTATTTACACAATAATACAGTATTAAGTACTAATGAGTTCGAAACAGCAGAATTAAAGGTATTCCCTAATCCAACAAATGGAGATTGGAACTTATTAAGTGCGAATACCATTAATGACGTATTGGTTTATGATATCTTAGGTAAGCAAGTAATAACAATGTCCCCTGAATCTAATGAAGCGACCATTGATGGATCTTCATTGAGAACAGGTGTGTACTTCGCAAGAATTGAAGGTGTTAATGGTTCTCAAACTATTAAGTTAGTCAAAGAATAAGATCATTAGCATACAACATTGATATATAAGAAAGCGTGTTTATAGTCTAAACACGCTTTTTTTGTGATATAGCTGTTTTATTGTTATCATTATATCATATTAAACGTATAAAATGCTCAAAAATATAGGCTATGCCATCATATTGATCATGTTTTTAATGAGTTGTGCTCAAAACAATACATCTAGTTCACAACAGAACCAAGAAAAGGCTAATGATCTCATTAACGAGACTAGTCCGTACTTGTTGCAACATGCTTATAATCCAGTAGATTGGAAGGCTTGGAATGAAGAGGCCTTACAACTGGCTAAAGAGCAGGATAAACTCATCATTATTTCCATTGGCTATTCGGCTTGCCATTGGTGCCACGTTATGGAAGAAGAGAGTTTTGAGAACGATTCTATAGCCCAGATGATGAATGCTAATTTTATAAATATTAAAGTGGATCGCGAAGAGCGGCCAGATGTCGATCAGGTGTATATGAATGCCGTTCAATTGATGACCGGTAGAGGAGGATGGCCACTCAATTGCATCACTTTACCAGATGGGCGACCTGTTTTTGGAGGGACCTATTTTACCAAAACCCAATGGACAAAAGTATTGCAGGATATGTCTCAGCTTTATAAGGACAACCCTGATAAAATGGTGGCTTATGCCGAGAAACTTACTGAAGGCGTCAAGCAATCCGATTTAATTCTTGTCAATGAAGCACCTGTCGAGTTTGATAAAAAGGTGCTGAGTAAAGCTGTAGATGCCCTTGAAACAGCTTTAGACTATAAGCAAGGCGGCCAAAAAGGAGAACCAAAGTTTCCTATGCCGAGTTATCTTAATTTTTTATTGAGATACAGTTATCAAAATAATAATGAAGAATTGAAAAATTTCGTCTTGACCTCATTACATAAAATGGCTAATGGGGGGATTTACGATCACATAGGTGGCGGATTTTCGAGATATTCGGTCGATAGCAAGTGGCATATCCCTCATTTTGAAAAGATGCTCTACGATAACGCCCAATTGGTCAGCTTGTATTCCAAAGCCTATCAAAGGACCAAGAATCCCTATTTTAAAAGTATCGTTGAAGAAACACTAAAATTTATCGATTCAGAATTAGCCACAGAAGACGGAGGATTTTTCTCTTCCTTAGATGCCGATAGTAAAAATGCTGAGGGAGAATTAGAGGAAGGTGCCTATTATGTTTGGACACCGGATGAATTGAAATCGGAGTTAGAGGACGATTACGAATTATTTAAAGACTATTATAACATCAATACTATTGGTAAGTGGGAAAAAGATAATTATGTGCTATATAAGACGCAGAGCGATGAGGCATTTAAGGCAAAACACCAGCTCAGCTCATTAGATTTAGAAGCTAAGCTCAAGAGTTGGAAACAAAATCTTTTAGAAGCTAGAAATAAGCGGCCCAAACCGAGGTTAGATGGCAAAGTATTGACCTCATGGAATGCGTTGATGTTGCAGGGCTATATAGATGCTTATAGGGCAATTGGCGATGAAGCTTATCTCCGTAAGGCCATCGTTAACGCTAATTTTATTATTGAAAATCAATTAACAGAAAGTGGGGCCTTGTACCATAGTTATAAAGATGGAAAAAGTACCATTGATGGTTTTTCCGAAGATTATGCGCATACCATTGCCGCATTTATAGAGTTATATCAGGTCACCTTTAACGAACAATGGTTGTATAGAGCTAAAGCATTGATGGATTATACGCTTGAGCATTTTTTTAATAAGGACAGTGGCATGTTCTATTTTACCTCAGACCGTTCTGCAGACTTAATTACCAGAAAAACAGAAGTCTTTGATAATGTAATCCCCTCATCAAATTCTGTTTTGGCAGCATCCTTGTTTAAACTCGGTCATTATTACGCCGATAAAACCTACTCAAAATTGGCGCATCAAATGCTTAAAAACGTCAATGAAGATATGTTAAAAATACCATCGGGTTATACCAATTGGCTGTCCTTGTATTTAAGTTATTCCAATCCTTATTTCGAAGTCGCCATTTCTGGTGTTGAGGCAAAGGATAAGTTAAAAGAACTTAAGGCACTGTATTTGCCAAATATTATCATTTCGGGTGCAACCGCAGATAGTGATTTGCCTTTGTTAAAAAATAAATTTAATCAAGACGAAACATTGATTTATGTTTGTGTAAATGGGACTTGCAAATTACCTGTAAGGGCAATTGATAAGGCTTTAGGTCAGATTTTAAAATAACGCATATGACAACATTAAAAGAATTAGCGAAGCTCCTCAATATTTCGGTATCCACAGTGTCTAAAGCACTAAATGATAGCCATGAAATTAGTGAGAACACTAAGAAAAGGGTCATAGAACTAGCTGAAAAATTAAACTACAAGCCCAACCGTATTGCACAGCAGTTAAAGACTAATAAAACTAAAACCATTGGCGTTATTTTACCTACGGTGACTAACCCATTTTTTGCTCAGGTACTACATGGGATTGAAACATCCGCTACAGCTAACGATTATGATATCATTGTATGCCTTTCCGATGAATCTTTAGAAAAGGAGGAGCGTAGTTTAGAATTACTGTCTAATGGGAGTGTAGATGGTTTTATAATGGCCGTGGCTAGAGAGAGTCAAGTAAAGGAAGAGTCAAAACATATTGCAGGGGCCATTGACAACAAAATTCCCGTGTTAATGTTCGATAGGGTCGTGAGCGAGATCAGTTGTGATAAGGTCGTTGTCGATGATTTTCAATCGGTCTATGAGGCTACAGACTATTTAATTAAGACCGAGAATCGAAAGCATATACTGTTGGTGAGCAATATCGAAGAATTGAGTGTGGGTAAATTAAGAATTAAAGGATACCAACAAGCTCTAAAGGAGGCTAATTTAAAACCAAACGTCCTAAAACTAGGTAAGGTTAAAAATGTTGAAGCGAAAATCTACAAATACATTGAAGACCATCCAGAAACAGATGCCATTGTGTCTATTGATCACATCACCGGGATTATCGCCATTAACATGGCAAAAAAAATAGGGAAAACGATTCCAAGAGATTTATCGGTCATTGGCTTTGGGTACGAACACACACAGTTATTATCGAGCCCCAAGATTTCCATTATTCACCAGAAGGCCTTTGAGATTGGAAAAATGTCCGTGAAACTATTGATAGACCATTTAAACATTGAGGATCATCAATTACAAACGATTATTGTGCCTAGCGAGCTTAAACTAGGAGAATCTACAAAATGAGAATAAAAAAGCCTGATGGACATCAGGCTTTTAAACATTTTAGAAATAGTCGGTGACTAGAGCCCATTACCGTCATGACCTTCTTTGACTTTATCAGCGGCTTTATCCATAGCATCTTTACCCGCTTCTTTAGCCTTGTCTACAGCATCTTTACCAGCGTCTTTGGCTTTGTCCACAGCGTCTTCTGCTGCATCAACAGCATTGTCTAACGCCTCACCAGCAGCATTTACGGTGCTATCTACAGCTTCACCTGCTGCGTCAATCGCCTTATCTATGGCTTCGCCAGCACTTTCAACAGCCTCATTGCCCGTCTCTGTCGCGTTTTCTACAGCCTCGTCTTTTTTTTCCTTAGTCTCTCTACAAGAGGTGATGGATAATCCTAGTGTGGCAACAAGTACCAGACTTAATACAACTTTTTTCATTTTAATAGTTTTAGTGTTAATAGTTGTTTTGCACTAACAAAGCATCTTAAAGTAATTTCAATGCTTAAAATATGCAGTTAATAAACTTATTTAAATAAGTTCAATACTATATACGGATATAATCGAGGATTTGGACAACTGCCCCGCGATTTTTTTCAATAAAGCCTGTGTTAATACTACCTTGTTGCGCTCGTAATGTAGGATCCTTAATTAATGAAGCGATTACGGATTCAAAAGCAGAAACTGTCGAGACCGATGTAACACCACCTAATGCAATAAGCCTTTTCGCCTCTGGAAATTTGTGATAGTTTTTACCAATAATTATAGGTTTACCAAAAACGGCAGGTTCAAGGATATTGTGTAATCCGGTCTGCCCTGCGGCACCACCAACATAAACAACATCAGCGTAATTGTAAACGCGGCTCAAATAGCCTATAGTATCTAAAATAAAGACATTGTAATCGGAAAGATCCATAGGGTCCATTTCGGAAAAACAAATGGTTTTGGTTTTAAGTTGAGATTTTAAAGCCGCTATATAACTCCGTTTTATATTGTGTGGTGCTATAATAAATTTTATATGCGCATTAGCGTTGATATAATCTAAAAACAGTTTATCGTCCTCTGGCCAGGTACTACCAAAAACCACGCATGGTTTATGGTTTTTAAAACCTTCAATAAAACTAACGGAATTATCAACACTTAATTGATTGGTAACACGGTCAAAACGCGTATCGCCAGAAACCGTTACATTCTGATAAGCGATGCCTTCAAGTAAGGCTTTGGAGTTGTCATCCTGTGTAAAAATATGATTAAAGGCAAACAAAGAAGACTTCATAAACCCACCATACCATTTAAAGAAGCTCTGCGATGTTCTAAAAACGGCCGATATAAGAACAGCGTTGAGTTGGCGTTTTTTTATCTCTAGTAATATGTTGGGCCATATTTCATACTTCACAAATAGGATATAGTTGGGATGGACTATATCTAAAAAATGTTTGGCGTTAGCCTTTGTGTCGAGCGGAAGGTAAACTACGACATCAGCTATTTTTGCATCTTTTCTAAGCTCATATCCAGACGGGGAAAAAAAGGAAAGGACTACCTTATAGTTGGGGTATTTTTTTTTCAAGGCTTCAAAAACAGGTAAGCCTTGCTCATATTCGCCTAAAGATGCACAGTGAAACCAAAAGGTTTTATCTTTAGGCTTAATGGAGGCTTTGAGTCTATCAAAAGTGTCTTTTCGTCCCGTAACACCTAGCTTTAATTTTGGATTAAAAAGGGCTAAAACCTTAAGGACAAAATGAGCGATATAAATTCCTATGGAATAAAGCTGTCTCAATATTTTAGATTTAGAACAAGTTCTTATGCTAAAATACAGTTCTTTCAATTAATTGCATTGGCATAGCGCTTACATTTTTGTATTTTCGCTCATACCTAAGTGGTAGTGACTCACATAAAATTAGAATTGTCGTAATGAAAAAAATTCAAATGGTTGACCTTCAAGGTCAGTATTCAAAAATCAAGGATGTTGTGGATCCATCAATACAAGAAGTGGTGGACAGTGCAGCATTTATAAACGGTCCTAAGGTGCATCAATTTCAAAAGCATTTAGAGGATTATTTGGATGTTAAGCACGTTATTCCATGCGCCAATGGAACGGATGCCCTACAGATAGCAATGATGGGACTAGGCCTTCAACCAGGTGATGAGGTCATTACGGCAGATTTTACCTTTGCAGCAACCGTTGAGGTTATCGCATTGTTAAAATTAACACCCGTTTTGGTCGATGTCGATCCTATAACATTTAATATTGATGTCGCGGCAATTGAGAAAGCCATTACCCCAAAAACGAAAGCTATTGTACCCGTGCATCTGTTTGGTTTAGCTGCAGATATGGATGCCATTATGGACTTGGCTAAAAAGCATAATCTCTATGTCATTGAAGATAATGCACAAGGTATTGGTGCAGATTATACCCATAGTGATGGCACAAAAACAAAAACAGGAGCTATAGGGCATGTGGCATCTACATCGTTTTTTCCATCCAAAAATTTGGGATGTTACGGTGATGGTGGCGCTATTTTCACCAATGATGATGATTTGGCGCATACGATTAGAGGCATTGTTAATCATGGGATGTATAAGCGGTATCACCATGATGTCGTTGGAGTCAATTCGAGATTAGATTCTATCCAAGCGGCTGTTTTAGATGCTAAACTCCCCCATTTAGATACATATAATAAAGCAAGACGCAATGCGGCTAGAACATATACAGAAGCCTTTAAAGATCACCCTAAGATTGTAACGCCAACGGGTAAATCGTCTTGCGATGGTATTTGCGATACCTGTGATTGTCACGTGTTTCATCAATACACCTTGCAATTAGAAGGCGTCGATAGAGATGCTTTGGTGGCGCATTTACAGGAAAACAACATTCCATGTGGCGTATATTACCCTATTCCTTTGCATAAACAAAAGGCTTATGAGGACGAGCGTTACAATGAAGATGACTTTACGGTCACTAACAGATTGGTTAAGTCTGTAATTTCACTCCCAATGCATACCGAATTAGATGATGAGCAGATCGCATTTATCACATCCACAGTCTTAAACTTTATAAATAGCAATTCTTAAGCAATGAAAATCTTAGTTACTGGAGGTCTCGGCTTTATTGGGTCTCATACGGTTGTCGAATTACAGAATGAAGGCTTTGAGGTCGTTATCATTGATGATTTAAGTAATTCTTCCATGGATGTTTTAGAGGGGATTACAGCAATTACTGGTGTAAAACCACATTTTGAACAGCTCGATTTAAAAGACCGGTCTAAAGTTGAAGACTTTTTTGCCACCCATAAGGATATCGCTGGGATCATTCATTTCGCGGCTAGTAAAGCTGTTGGTGAAAGTGTGCAAAACCCATTAAAGTATTATGAGAATAATATCAATACCCTAGTTTACATATTGAAAGAACTAGGAAAATTGCAACAGCAGAATTTTATCTTTAGTTCGTCCTGTACCGTTTATGGTCAGGCCGATGAATTGCCGATTACCGAAAATGCGCCTGTAAAACCAGCGGAATCGCCTTATGGCAATACAAAGCAAATAGGTGAAGAAATCATTAGAGATACCTGCAAGGTTAACCCTGAACTAAAAGGGATAGCACTGCGCTATTTTAATCCAATTGGCGCCCATCCAACGGCAGAAATCGGTGAGTTACCAAAAGGTGTACCTCAGAATTTGGTGCCTTTTATTACACAAACCGCTATGGGTTTGCGAGAGCAATTGTCTGTTTTTGGAGATGATTATCCAACCGAAGATGGCACTTGTGTTAGGGATTACATTCATGTAGTGGATTTGGCGAAAGCCCATGTCGTGGCTTTACAACGTTTACTTCAAGGTAAGAATAAATCCAACTATGAGGTGTTTAATCTGGGAACAGGTAAAGGCAGTTCTGTCTTAGAGGCGATTCAATCCTTTGAAAAGGTATCTGGACAACAATTAAATTATAAGATTGCTGATCGGAGAGCAGGGGATGTTATTGCGGCTTATGCAGATACCGACAAAGCCAATGATGTGTTAGGTTGGAGGACAGAGTTGACTTTGGACGATGCCATGGCTTCAGCATGGAAATGGGAGCAAAAAATTCGGAGAAAGTAAAAAAAGAGCCCTATTTGAACCCTTTAAATGAAGTGTAAAATTTAGTGTTTTGCTTCAAATTCTTAAGGATGATTAAAAAGCTAATTTTTGGCCTCACCTTAGTTTTTTCTATTGGCTTTGGTCATGCACAAACCAAAATAGATTCCCTTAAAACAAACAGTTTTAGAAAAAACGATTGACAAAGGGATAGGTTAGTCGTGTTTGACGACCTAACCAGAGAACTGGTTCGTAATAATAGCGACGAACAAGCGCATTACCTCAATCCTTTGCAGGAGCAGTCATCATTACCCCCAGATGCAGGAGATAATCCTTTTGATTAAATTTTTTGTACAAGATAGATTGACTTACCGACATATACGTTGGAATTAAGAGCTAAGCAAACAGAAAATTCAATGTAGAGCCACCGCTTTTTAGAGGTGGTTTTTTATGTGAAATAGCTTATAAAGATGCGTAAATGTCTTCTGAAGGGATAGAATCTTGCTAAAAAACCATCTAAAACCTAATTTTTTTTCACTATTTCACGGTTTTAAGAAAAATTTAACAAATTCTTAAAAAGTCGCCCACGGATTTATCACATTGAACAATTTTAGCCTGTAATTCATACGGATTTTAAATAATCAGTAAATTCTTAAAAAGCGAGTGCCAGAATATGGGGTAAAACGAGGTAAACTTTTATGAAGGTTTACCTTTTTTGTGAGATTATTTTTTGATTGAGAATGCAATCTTTAATAACTTTAAAAGGCTATGAGGGGTTTTTATGTCATATTAGCACTATTGATGACATTTGGTGTTTGTCTAAATGCGCAGGAGAATCATACATTGGTTTTGCTTAAAACAAATTATGATAATGGTACGTCCGCATCTATTCTTCCTATTTCTGAAGATATCATCGCATTACATGTAAATTCAGCGGAATTTTGGTTTTTAAAAGCCATGTGCGAGAATCAAGTGGGTGATTTCACAGCTTCCAGATACAGTCTTATCAAGGCCAAAGTCAATGGGTATTATAATAAAAAGGATCTCTATTTTCAATTGGCGAGCGTTGAGTTGAAACTGGGTAATGAATCTGCGTCATTAAATTATATAGAGGCTGCCTTAGAAAGAAATGTAAGACCGCAACGCTTTGAAGTTCCTGAATTTGACCGTCTAAAGCAGAATGCAAGTTTTACTGAATTATTAGATGCACATAGGCCATCTTTAAGTATAGGAGGTATTATTTTCTTGTTGGTAGCATTTCAGGGCGCTTTGCTCTTCTTGTTTTTATTTTTTAGAAAAAAAGGAAACAGTAAAGCGAATAAACATCTCGGGTTATTTGTATTGTGCTTCGGACTGATTTTATCCTTACATACCTTATATAAGGGCGGCTTTGTAATAGAACTTCCATTTTCCTATTTACGTAATTTATGGGCACCACTAATTTTTGCTCTAGGACCATTATTATTGTTTTATGTTAAAGATATTTTTAGGGTAAAGTATACCTTAGGGCACAAGCTGTTACATTTTATTCCCTTTTTTGTTGGATTCTTATATTACGCGACCTATCATATACTTACTCCAGAGCAGAGTTGGTATCATAAGTCTATGGAAGTGGTGTATTACGTTTGGCTGAGAAACTCACAAATGCTGGTGTATTTATACCTCATTTATAAACTAATAAGAAAGAATAGGGATACCGTTGATGCAAATGTTGCAAGATGGCTACGTTATATAACCATTGGTTTTGCATGTTTTATAGCGTCAATGTTTTTATATGCGTCCTTAGATACCTATGCATTTTTCTATCGAGACGGATGGGATTATATGGCTGATTTTTTCCTTTCTGGTACGATATTATTAATCGGGTTATTTGGTATAATTCAACCACAGATTTTTTGGGGTTTTAATATGACCCAAGCCGCATTAAATGTGGTGAAGTATGAAAAATCAGGATTGACACCAGGTTTATCTCTGGAGTTAAAGCGCAAGCTCATTGCCTTAATGATCGATGAAAAAGTATATAAAAACAATAATATAAACTTAGAGGAATTGTCTGAAATGCTCGGTACGACCAAGCATAATACCTCCCAAATTATCAATGATGAATTCAATGAGAATTTTTTCGATTTCTTAAATGATTTTAGAATAGAAGAGGCGAAGGTATTGTTGTTAGATAAAGAATCTAAGATGACAATTTCAGAAATTTTGTTCGAGGTTGGCTTTAATAGTAAAGCGACCTTTAATAAGGCGTTTAAGAAACGACTGGGGATAACGCCTACCCAATTTAAGAGACAAGTGTCTCAAGCGATTTAATCGATTTAATCCGTATTAGGTAGACATAAAACGGATCGATGTATGTATTTATAAGAAGGTTTTATTGCGTTATTAAGCAATTGTAGTATCGTAAACACGGGAAAAGTAAGTTAACATCGGAATTAACCTCTTTTAATGGTTTTTAAGAAATTTTTAAGAATTAATTTCGACTGAACTTATAACTTTAAAGTTAACATCAATCAACTAAATTCTAAAAATGGTATTTCTGAGGCATATAATAGTGCTTGCCTTGCTTTTGTATTCTTACAATGCGCATGCCGGTGGTGGTGGAAATACAGTTTCAAGTTTTAATGTCGAAGCATTTACCAATAAAGGCCTAGACAGTATACTTAAAGTTCAAGAGGAAAGAGATTCTCTTAAACGCGTTGATTTAATAAAAATTAATGAGGCATTATTAGCCAATAATACCGAAGACTCTATTGCAGTCACTAAAACCTTGGCTATCTTATATTCTGAAGATAAAAATCCCAATAAGGCGTCACAGCATATAAAACAATACATCAAGGCAACTCAGGATTTATCTATTTTAAACGATCACGTATTTTCAGATATTAAAGGAGAACCAACCTACGATAGTCTAATTAAAGAATACAAACCTCAAGTTAATTTTTTAGCGATTATTCATGCTTTGACGGGAGTCATAGGTATTTTTATTGTCCTCGTGCTTTTTGCCAAAAGAAATTTGGATAGAGTATCCGTCCTATTAATAGGGGCTTTTATTCTATTTCATTCCCTATTCATGTTACATATAAGTCTGTTTGTGTCTAACTATAATTTAAAGTTTCCACATTCATTTTATATTTCCACCTCTTTTTCATTTTTATATGGGCCACTGCTCTACTTTTATTTTAGGCGTGTCGTAGAGAATTACAAACTATCCCTAAAAGATACATTACATTTAATACCCACGATTTTACTTGTGCTATGGTTAATTCCAAATTATAGTTTGACGGGGACAGAAAAATTTCATTTGTTATTCGACAACACGCAATCGGTCTTAATCGGCACAAAAGTTATAGTAGTATTAAAAATATTGTCACTGAGTCTTTATGCCTTTGGCATTTATATGATCTACAGGAATAAAAAACAAAGTAAGGCTACTAAAAATCCGGAGGTTAGAAGCAGGGTTATATGGGAGCGAAGTATAATGATTATCTTCATTTGCTATGCGCTTGTCTATATTTTGCACGGTACTGTCGTCGTGAGGTTAATCGAATATCAACCGTTTACCTACATAAAGTCGTTTTTCATGATAGCGATGATCTTTTACATGGCCTTGATGTCTGGTTTACGACCAGAAATTATTATGAATGCAAATGGCAACTCTAATGCGAATAATAATAAGTTGCCCATTATTAAATATGAAAAGTCTAACCTTACCAAAAGTCTCTCTAACGAACTCAAGGAAAGACTTATTGAGTTGTTAATAAACGATAAAATTTATAAAAACAACAATATCAATTTGGAGTTGCTCGCAGAGATGCTAAGTACAACAAGACATAACGCGTCGCAGGTCATCAATGAGCATTTTGGAATGAGTTTCTATGATTTGGTCAATCACTTCAGAATTATGGAGGCTGTCGATATTTTTGATCAGGATCAAAAACGTAACCTAAACATCATAGAAGTAGCTTATGAGGTGGGCTATAATAACAAAGTGACCTTCAATAAGGCCTTTAAAAAGCATATGAACCAAACGCCTTCTAGTTATATAAGGTCACTTCATCTTTTGGTCTAAGGCAAAAAATAGTTATTTTTTTTTGGCTTAACCAACCTATAAACCTTATAGACTTTTCCTTCTTTTTTCTATATTATATGTCTATAATATATAATACAAACAAGCATTCAGGTTATTATAGATAATCTATTGTACATTTTGAGGCTTCAAAGTGTCCAAAACTGTCAATTCCCGTCGTCAAACTCAGTAAAGGCTAGGTTTTTCTGAAAGAAAAACTATGAAAATATCAGTTTACATATAAAAATCCTTGTTTTTGATTCCCGTCTGCCGACAAGACAGGTAATTTTTTTGATTGAAAACTGAAAAAATTACCTATGCTGATAAATTTCAATCAAAATGCATAATGGGTAATAGGTGGCATATTGACAAATCGTAAACTTCAATAAACTTGATGTATTAATAAAGGGAAAATAACATTAGTGGGCTTCAATCCTTTGGTGTAACAGACACAGAATATGGTCTATAGATGACAGTCTGCAATCAAAATCACATAAAAGGTAAACAAGAAGTAAGCATCTATCGGTAGAGGTAAATCCTTATAACCATTGACCTATATTCTCATCCTTCGTAGTTTTTTTACTACAGCAATTGCAAAGGGAGGCAGTGTTGTCGCCTTACTTTATTTTATGAAATAACCATGTTAACTTTAATTTCATCAAAGTAATTATTTTAAGTTAGTCTTTAAAATATACTTCACTGCCGACCTTTCTTTTTGCAACAAACTAACTGTATAATTTAAATTAAAATTTATGAATGTAAAAAATTATAGTTTGGTTCTGTTGTATTTACTTTTTGGTTTTCAATTGGCTTTCGCCCAAGAAAAAACAATCACAGGAACCGTAACGACTGAATCGGATGGATTACCACTTCCAGGTGCTAATATTATTGTAAAAAACACTTCGAAGGGTGTCCAATCAGATTTTGATGGCAAATTTAGCATACAGGTTGTAGCGGGCGATATTATAGTCGTCTCTTACGTTGGTATGGAAACTGCCGAAGTTACCATTGGAGCAGCTAATGTTTATGACGTTGCCTTAAAAGAGGGCAATGCCCTTGATGAAGTCGTTGTTGTGGCCTATGGTACGCAAAAACGAGAAGCCATCGTAGGGTCTGTTACGGTAGTAGACTCAGAAAACTTAGAGACACAACAGGTCACTTCTCCATTAAGAGCCTTACAAGGAGTTGTGGCTGGGGTCAACCTAATTACGGCAGGTGGTCAACCCGGAACCAATCCCAATTTTGTGATTAGGGGTTTTGGAAGTTTCAATGGGGCTAACAGTCCACTTATTGTGATAGATGGTGCGCCGTTTACAGGTAACCTAAACACCATAAGTCAAGACCAAATAGAATCTATTTCTGTCTTGAAAGATGCATCTTCAGCATCACTTTATGGATCAAGGGCAGCCAACGGAGTTGTGCTTATTACTACTAAAAGAGGAAAAAGAAACACAAAGACCGGTATAAGAATAAGAACACAATACGGTATATCGAATCCCGCCGTGGGTATCCATGATATCGTAGATTCTGAGGATTATTTAAGGTTGATGTGGACAGCACTTAGAAACGATAATTTGTATAATCAGGGGCAATCTCCCACAGAAGCAGCAAATAATGCGACAACTGGTTTAATTCCAACATTAGGTTATAACCCTTATAGCGAGACTAATCCAATTGGTCCAGACGGCAACTTAGTTGCAGGTGCTAATTTGTTATGGGAAACCAATTGGGAAGATGCTGTAATAAGAGAGAATGTTCCTAGAATTAATCATAATATTAATATCTCGGGAGGAACGGATAATACCAACTATTTTTTCTCCGTGGATTATCTCAGTGAAGATGGTCCAGTAATTACATCCGATTTTGAAAGGATTACGTCTAGGGTCGGATTAGATTCCCAAGTCAATGATTGGCTTAAGTTAGGTATCACAAGTGGATATTCAAGATCTTTCTCTAACAACCCTGATCAAACTTCGGGAAGTACCACACAAGCTATTTCATGGATATATAGCGTTAATGGCATCTACCCAATTTTTGTAAGAGACGCCAATGGAAATTTAATTTTGGACGATAATGGTAATACCATATTTGACCTCGGTAATGGTAACGGAAGACCAGTGGGTCAGCCCGTTAACTTTAATAGACCTACCAATCAGGGTGAGAATATTATAGCATCCATACGATTAGGTACGGAGCAGCGTATAAGAACGAACTTTTTAGGATCGGCCTATGCAGAGGTTAAGTTTTTGGAAAACTTTACATTTAGATCCACCTTAAATTACGAAAACTTCGTTTTCGATAGTCATAGTTTTAACGATGACGAAATCGGTGCAGCTTCTGCCGTTGGAGGTCGTGTAAGTAAAGCTAGAAATGTTACTACGGGATTAAATGCTATACAAGCATTAAATTATAACACGACTATAGCCGACGATCATTCAATTTCAGTGGATGCCATTTATGAAGCAAACACCACAACAGCAGATACGTTTAGTGCCTCAGCTACCGGGTTTTTGCCAGGGCAAGAGGAATTAGGTAATGGAACCATTGCGGAATCATTTGGTGGTTTTAGAACGGAACGTAGAATTGCCAGTTGGTTAGGTAGATTGGCCTATAATTACGATAACAGATATTTTGTTGAAGGTTCATTTAGACAGGATAAATCGTCTCAGTTTAATGAGGACTTTAATACGGGAGAATTTTTCTCTATTGGAGGTTCTTGGAATGTAACTGCCGAGACTTTCATGGAAAGTATCGATTGGTTAAATAGTCTTAGACTAAGAGCATCTTACGGGGAATTGGGTAATATTAGTATTCCAGGTGGATTCTTCCCGACCAGTTTCTTATTCGGTGGGGCTAATTTTGGAGGCGTCGTCATATCACCAGTAGAAGGACAGCCTTCTAATTTACCTGCAGGAACCTTACCTGATCCAGCACTGCAATGGGAGACCTCTACAAATTTGAATATCGGTATGGATTTTACGCTATTCAACGGGGGACTCAGCGGTACGGTTGAGTACTTTAAAAGGAGAAGTGAAGATTTAATACAAGATATTACGGCCACACCATCGCCAGGAGTACCAACAGTGAGAGCAAATGCTGGTATCATTGAGAACTCTGGCTGGGAGCTCACATTAAATGCAAACATTTTTAATACCAATGATTTCAGTTGGAGTGTAGGAGGTAATTTTTCAGTATTGAAAAATGAAATCATTCAAATTTCTCCATTTACAGATAATCAAGTTAATGGTACAAAGTATTGGGCTCCAGGGAATTCACTTTTCGAATTTTATATTCGTGAATGGGCAGGTGTTAATCCTGCAAATGGGGATGCCTTATGGAATCAATATTTTGATGATGCCAACGGGGACGGTGTCTTTAACACAGGGGATACCAATATCACAAGTTTATCCCAATATAGAGCGGATAACCCTGATGCGCAAATCGTAAGAACCGTTACCAATGACTACGATACGGCTACTCGTGTCGAAACTGGAAAAGAGTCCTTACCGGATATACAAGGTGGGTTCAATACCAATTTAAGATATAAGCAATTTGATTTAACCGCACTGTTTAATTTTAGTTTGGGAGCTTATCTCTTAGACACCGATTATTCTGGGTTGGTCAATAATTTTGATGCCGTAGGCGCATCTGCGCATCCCGATAATTTTAACGCTTGGTCACAACCAGGGGATATCACGGATTTCCCAAGGTTAACGACGTCTAACAATAACTTTAACTCACAGTCAACGAGATGGTTGTTTAAGAATGACTATGTAAGACTTAAAAGTTTAACCGTAGGTTACAATTTACCACAGGACGCTTTGGAAAACCTAGGACTAAAATCGGTTAGAGTATACTTCCAAGGAGATAATTTAATAACCTGGCAGTCACATGGTGGTATCGACCCAGAGCAAGCATTTAATGGGCTTACAGCCAATAGATCGCCGTTGCAAAGAACACTCTCCTTTGGTACATTAATAGAATTTTAAAAATAAAAAATGATGAAAAATAAAAGCAACAAACTAGGATTTACAAAGCTTTTCGTAGTCCTATTAACAATGAGCATATTTTTGTCTTGTCAAGATGAATTTGTGCAAGAGCCTGTTGATACAACAGGTGTTACCGATGAGTTAATTTTCTCGTCTAGAGAAAATGCCCAAACCTTTGTCAATGGGATCTTAGCTAATTACAAAGGCCAATATAGAACGGTTGATGTCGGTGGTTTATACGCTATGTACTTTGCTAGAGCGGTAAAGGGAAACGATATTATCCAAGATTTTAATTGGTATACCTTTGATTACGGCCATGAGAATAGAGAACCGAATTTTAGAAGAACGAATTTTACATGGGATTTTAACTACGAAAACATCAATTTTGCCAACACACTGATTTTTGGAGTCAATAACAGTGATGGTTTAAGTGATGATGAAAAAAGAGAGTTTGTAGCTAAGGGTAAGTTTTTTAGAGGGTTCCATTTGTTTGAATTGGCTTTAGATTTTGCGCCAAATTATAATAATGACCGAAGTTTGGAGCGTATACCTATTTATACAAGTCCGACCTCTTTAGAGACTGTTGGGGGTAATCCACCAGCGCCTATGAGTGAGGTTTATGGACAAATTATTCAGGACTTGGAAGATGCGGTCGCCGACTTGCCAGATACTAGATTGGGTAAGAGTTTTATAAATAGAGCCGTAGCTGAGGCTGTTTTAGCACGAGTGTATGCGGTGACTCAAGATAATTGGCAACGCGTTTCAGATTTGGCGAGAAGTGCCTATGGCGGTAGCGCCAATCAGGCGGTACAATCCACAAATTGGGGAACAGGCTTTGGTGATATGCAAGACCAAGAATGGTTATGGGCGATGTTTCAAAATGGATCTGATGAGACCAATTTTTTCTGGGGACACGCAGCACCAATGTTTGATCACTTAACCTTGAGCTATAATGCTTCGTATATCGACCCAGAATTTGCTGCGGAATTTACATCAACTGATGTGAGAAATACCTTTATCGATATCTATGGAGTTTCGGCCACAACACCTTGGAGAGAGTTTGTGTCGACCAAGTACGCCTTTACCTTTGCTTCAGATATCCCTATAATTAGAAAGTCGGAAATGGTTCTTTTTGATGCTGAAGCTCAATACCAGCTAGGTAATGTTCAAGAAGCGCGAAACCTTCTATTTGCTTTACAATCCGCTAGAGATCCTAATGCCACGATAACGACGAATTCAGGACAAGCTTTATTAAACGAAATTTTATTGGAAAGAAAAAAAGAGTTTTACGGCGAATTCGGACCACAATGGTTCGATGCTAAAAGGTATAATCTTCCTATAAATAGAAATGATATCCACAGAATATCCATTGATATCCCTGCAAATAGCAACCTGTTCTTTTTGAAAATTCCTGAGGACGAACTAGATCTTAACGATAACTATGCAGGATTTAATAACATTTAATTTAAAAAAGAAGTGATATGAAAAAATTTTTATATGCAACCCTAGTTTTATGTGCCGTAGTGTTCGTGGCTTGTGATAATAGCATTGAGTCGGACGCCCCTAGTGTCTCCGATTATGATTTTATAAGCTTTCAGGACGATAACATAAATTTTGAATTAAATCAAGATGGTGCTTCTACACGAACCATTACGGTTTATAATTCTAGACCCTCATCTTCAGATAGAACTTACGATTTAGAAGTGCTGCCTCTAGAATTTAATGATGGTGTTGGTACCACCATTAGTTCGGATTTTTATACTGTACCAACTTCAGTAACCATTCCGGCAAATGCATCTTCTGCAGAGTTCGATGTCACTATCACCGACAATGAATTTGGAAGTAGCGATAGGTTAGTTCTTGGGTTTGCAAATACCAATACCGCACAGAACCCACACCCGTTAAACTTGGGTATTGTCATTGTTTGTCCGGTAAATGAGCTCATCTTGGATATTACTTTTGACGATTTTGCAGAAGAAACGAGCTGGGAGCTTTATGATCTTACCAGTGGTACCCCAACCTTGATCACTTCTGGAGGCAATTATGGAGATTTGGACAACCAAACCTTACAAGAACGTATTTGTATAGACGATGGGGATTTTGGTTTTGTGATTTATGATGTTTATGCCGATGGTATTTGCTGTGGATTTGGGCAAGGAAGCTATTCACTCACTGTCAATGGTGAGGTTATAAGAGAAGGTGGTTCTTTTGGCGCTAATGAGACAACGACCTTTTCGTTACCTTAATCGAGTACGAATGACTAGTCATACTTACTACTAACTAAATTATCAAATTGAAAAAGGCCTTTTTTAAAAGGCCTTTTTTTATGTCTTATGAGATATCGCTTGTATGTTCCTGGACGGTGACTTTTTTCTTATTAAAAACACCACTAAACAACAACATAATCATTCCCGTAGTAACGGATAAATCTGCGACATTAAAGATACCCGTCTTTATAGTTTCCGTAATTTCGATGAAGAAAAAATCGGTGACCTCACCAAAAACAATACGGTCAAAAACATTGGCGATACCACCACCTACGATACAACAAAATGCAATAAGACTTAGGCGGTCGAGCTCTTTGGTCTTTACAATGTAATAGATAACGTATAATAGTACTATCGTGGGTAGGATTAATAGGAAAATAAGACGAAGCGTTGGGTTCATATCGCTTCCCATACCAAGGAAAGCACCTTTGTTTTCAACCCAAATTAACTGAAAATACTTGCCTATAACGTCAATTTCACCATCTCTCCCTTTCGTCATTGTATGTCTAACCACAACTTTCGAAATCTGGTCTATAGCAATATTAAAGGCAATAAGGAGCGTAATAAATAGGTTTCTATTCAAAACAGAAGATTTTATGTGTTAGTTTCAAATGTAGCAGAGGCTGTTTCTGCTTCTCTATTTATTTTTTTAACCAAACCTTGCAATACTTTACCTGGGCCAACCTCGGTAAAATGGGTAGCGCCATCAGCAATCATTTGTTGTACAGATTGCGTCCAACGAACAGGAGCCGTTAATTGGGAGATTAAATTGATCTTTATGTCGTTTTCGTCAGTTACAGCAGAAGCTGTTACATTTTGATAGATTGGACAGTTTGGTTTGTTAAATGCTGTGTTTTCGATAGCAGCAGCCAATTCTTCTCGAGCAGGTTCCATCATTGGAGAGTGAAATGCACCGCCCACAGGTAATACTAAGGCACGTCTTGCACCTTCTTCTTTAAGGGTTTCGCAAGCTCGGTTGATAGCCTCTATTTCTCCTGAAATGACCAATTGACCTGGGCAGTTATAATTTGCGGCAACGACTATACCTTCGGTCATGGCACAGACTTTTTCAACGATATCATCATCTAAACCCAAAACAGCAGCCATAGTACTTGGCTGTAATTCACAGGCTTTTTGCATGGCTTGGGCGCGTTGTGATACTAATTTTAACCCATCTTCGAAAGTCAATGCGCCAGCGGCTACCAGAGCAGAAAACTCTCCAAGGGAATGCCCAGCAACCATGTCTGGTTTAAAACGGTCTCCTAAAGTTTTTGCCAAGATGACCGAATGTAAAAAGATGGCAGGCTGCGTCACCTTAGTTTGTTTAAGATCTTCAGCTGAGCCTTCAAACATCACGTCTGTTATGGAAAAACCAAGGATGTCATTTGCTTTTTCAAAGAGTTCTTGTGCTAAAGGGGAGTTTTCATATAGATCAAGACCCATTCCTGAGAACTGTGCACCTTGACCTGGAAAAATGTATGCATTCATATGGACTAAATTTTAGTGTTGCAAAAATAGGAATAATCTCCAAAAGTATGCACTGCTGCGTTCCATTAGTGATGAAAAGTGTTCACAAATAAAAAAGTATAAAAATACCCTAAAGCCTCCATAGCTTTAGGGATTGTAATACTCTAAAATTTTACTTACTCTTCTAGACTCAAACTTTTGACGTTATCCCTGTAAACACGATCAATAAGAATATGTCTTGGATCTATCGCCGCTTTTATAGGTAGGGAGTCTAACTCAACAGTTACCGTAGATTTCTCTTTGTTAAACTTTAGACGTTGTTGTGCATAAAGTTGTTTTTCATCGTCGTCCATAAAGAAACCAATGTCAATCCAATCATTTATGGGTTTTTTAGTTTCATTACCGATGCTATCCGATTTAATTTTAGCGCTTTCAATTTCAAGGGTCACTTTGTACTTACCATTGTCAAGTGCCTTGTAATAGGCATTCTTTAATCTATTATCGTATAACGTAATGTCTTTAAACCAATCATTGAGCAAATATTGCAATGAATCAGGGACTTGAGGCTCTAAATGCCTTAAGAAGTCTAGTGAAGTCGGATATGGCGGTTTCTTATAGCGGTATTCTTCTAAGAAAGTTTTCATGGCTAGATTCACTTTTTCCTCTCCAATATAATCTTGAAGCGCATATAAAATCAAGCTACCTTTTCCATAGTGAATATAGCCTTGATTTTCTACCTTATATAGAGGCAGCTCCTTGTCGCGTTCTCCACTGCGACCTCTTAGATAGCGATCGTGGTCGTACTTCAAGAATTGACGCATTTTCATCGGATTTTCTGTAATACCTTTAATAGTCATAAGCGACGAGTACTCAGAAAAACTTTCGCTCATTAGCGTACTACCTTGCATATTGGCACCAATAACCTGATGTGCCCACCATTGATGTGCCATTTCATGAGCAATAACGGCATCGACGATATTATTTTCGGTCTCATCTTCGAGATTAATGACGAAACCGATGGCCTCAGAATATGGCATGGTCCCTGGAAATGCCTGCGCAAATGAAGCGTAACGAGGAAATTCAATGATGCGGCATTGTTTGTGAAAATAAGGGCCAAAGTTTTCGGTATAGTATTTTAAAGAACGCTCTACGGCATCTAACATCATTTCTACATTTTGTGGATGCTTTTCATCGTAATACACTTCTATGTCTATGCCATTCCATTTACGCTTGGCGATTTTGAAGTCGGCCGACATAAAAGAGTAGAAATTAAGTGAAGGTGTATCTGTTTTATAATGATAGTAACGTCTTCCATTGTCTTCCCATGTCTTAATCAAAGACCCAGGAGCAATAGCCGTTTGTTCTTTAATTGTAGATACAATGCTTTCTACATTGATAAAATCGGATTGCCCATTATTTATATAGTTACGATTGTGTAACTCGGACAATTCTGCAGTTAATTTTGGGGTACGTTCTTTGGGTTTTAAGCCATACTTTTTTCGTGTATTTTTATCACTAAGTTCGTAGCCGTCATTATAGCCCATAGAGGGTAAGATCTCACCGTTGTTAAAAAAAGTACCGTTCTTAATAATCATTGTATTGCCACGATTATTTTGAAATCCTTTGGTAATGTATTTATTATCAATACCCATCATCAAAGTGTCACCGGGTTGTAAAGGAGGGCTCAGCTTATAAATTTTGTACAAGTACGTTGTGTCTTTGAACACAATAGATGCATTCGGAATATCCAGTGTCGTATCCCAACCAAGACCGTCAAAGAAGTGAAGGGAATCAATAGCCTGTTTGGACGCATTGACTAATTGGATATCGGCTTTAACATAGATGTCTCGCTCATTTGGAAAAATATCAATATAGTATTTGGCGTCAATTATTTTTGGATGTACGGCACCTTTGTATTTACCGTATTTCTTTTCAAATGCGGCCATAAGCTGTTCTTGTTCATCACCTGTGCGATAAGTATTTAAAATTTGGGTGTTGTAATACACATATCCTGCAACACCTAACCAAGCCACAGTAGCAATGATGATAACGCTTCGATAGCTCTTAGGAACTTCGCGTCGTGCTGTTTTTATTCTGCTTATTAATGCGCTTTTAGACCCGCGATTCCATAAGGCACCAGCAATAAGTAATCCCAATACTGAAAATAAGACCCAGTAGAGATTGAACCAAAGGGCACCCGTAACTCCAGGCCCAAATCGATTCATGTCTGAATAGAATGTCGATGGTCCGCCACCAACATCTAACATGTTGGAATTTATATCCAATATGCTTAAAACAATTTCCCAAACCAATAGAATTAATATGGCGATGAAATAACCAATGTATTTGTTGGTAGATAAGACTTGTACTAAAATTGTAATCCCAGAAAAAGCAATAAACAGTGGTAAGTTGTCATAGAAAAAGTCTAATAAATAAACATCAATCTCTATACGGGTAAACCCGTGAAGTAGTTGGTAAACAACTCCAAAACCTAAGAAGAAAATATTGATGATAGAGGCAATACTTATTAATGATAAGGTTTTAGCCGCCATAGAGATAAAGGAGGTGTGTGCCGTGGCATCAATCACTTCATTGATTTTGTTATCGCGATCGCGCCAGATTAGTTCACCACTAAAAAATACTACAATAATAATAATGAATATATCCGTATTGTCTTTTATGGAGTCAATGAGTTTATAGGTCAAAGGATAAGACTGCAATCCAAAATATTCAAATCCACCACTCAAATCGGCAACTAAAATAATAATGCAGAATAGGAAGAGTATCTTGAAGGTAATACTCTTAACAATGCTTAAAAAGTTGGTGTAGAAAAAACTTTTAAACTGAGACCAATGGGTCGTTGCTGAAAAAGATGGATTGAGCTGAGGTAAATCAAATACTTTATCGGTATGTGATGTGCTCGCTTTTTCTTTTTTGATTTTTTGATTTTTCTTTTTGAACGAAAAGCTAAAATAAGACAGCATTAAAATGACAATACCAACACTGGTCCAAATCAATCTGTTCCACAACAGAATTCCTGAAAACCCTGGGCTGATGGTATTTTTTTCCGCAGGAGTGAAGTACTTGGTTTCTATGGAGTAGGTGTTAATTCCGAAAATATCGGATAGGCCTGCTATAGTTTCATTATCTACATCAGACATAAGAGAGCCAGAAATAATATAGGCCACGATAATAACTAGACCACCCACAAAGGAAATGACTGTACTTTTCCATTTATTGGCCATGGCAAAAATCACAGTACCGGCCAAGAACATGTTCGGTAGAATAAAAAGCAAGTAGTTATTGACAAAGGTCTCAAGGTAGAATTCTCCAAAACGCGCGCTATCGATCCATCCAAAAATAGAATTCATATAGGTTCCTAAAAGCATTCCGATAAATACCCCAGTCAATGGCAGCGTAGCGATAAATAAGGCGCCAAAAAATCGACCGAAGAAGTAGCCCGGTTTACTTAAAGGTGTGGTAAAGAGGATTTCGTTGAATTCATTGTTATGATCCCTTAAGGCAGCGTTATTGAAAAAGGCAACTGCCATGAGTAGACTGAAAATGCTGAAGATGGTCACATGTATAGTTAAGGTATATGGCGAATTGCGATAAACATTACCAATGGCACCACCTATAATGACATTGTCACTTACTGTAGCAAAGAATTCCATCAGTCCAAGAATGAACATAAAGATATACACCATGGGCTGCTTGAGCGTATACTTTAATTCCGAAAGAAAAAATGTTTTAAACATAGCTAAAGTGGATTTGATGGTTACACAAGTACGTTAGACGTATTGATTTTAGAAAAGAAGACATCCTCTAAGTTAGGAGTCACTTCTTCAAATCCATGTTGTGGATGATCATCGCTATAGACATGTATAAGGGGTTGCCCACCTACCATTTTATTTGAGATAATTTTATAATCCTTGGCATATTGCTCTAAGTCTTCTCGGCGTACTATTTTTTGAAATACTTTGCCACTGAGATCATTAATGGCAGATTCTGGTGAGCCGTGATATACAATTTCACCAAGGTTCATAATAGCCATTTTAGTGCATAGCTCCCGGACGTCATCAACGATGTGTGTTGAAAGAATCACGATAACCTCCTTACCAACATCAGCCAATAGATTATAAAAACGATTGCGTTCGCCTGGATCCAGTCCCGCGGTAGGTTCATCTACAATAATGAGTTTCGGATTTCCAATAAGGGCTTGTGCTATGCCAACGCGTTGTTTCATCCCGCCAGAAAAACCCTTTACAGATTTGTTTCGTTTGTCATATAAATTGACCTTATTTAAAAGATAATCGACAAGAAGTTTACGCTCTTTAGTATTAGTAATACCCTTTAATATGGCTAAGTGTGTTAATAATTGTTCTGCAGTAATACGGGGATAGACACCAAATTCTTGAGGTAAATACCCCAAAACCTTTCTGACTTCTGCCGGTTGGTTTAAAATATCGATATCATCTAAGGTTGCTGTGCCGGAATCTGCATCTTGCAAAGTCGCAAGGGTTCGCATTAAAGAAGATTTACCTGCGCCGTTGGGGCCCAAAAGGCCAAACATCCCATTTTCTAGTTCTAAGCTGACGTTATCTAATGCCTTTACACCATTTGCATAAGTTTTGGAAAGGTTGTTGATTTTTAGTGTACTCATATAGATGAATTTGAAGGGTTAGTTTGTGTTTAAGACGACCATTCTTAAAATCCGTTACAAAACAGAACTAAATTTTAGTCACTGACAAGATAGTCTTTATAAGTTAAAGACGTAAAGTTCTAAAGAATAGTTGCCTGGGTATATTGGCAACGTTAAAACCAAGTTACACTTTTAGGTAAGTAATAAACGAAAAGGCATATTTATGATCGTCGTCAGCATCATGGGTAGTTCTGCTTACTTCTTTCCATACGCTAGAATCTATATCTGGAAAAAAGGTATCAGCACCCTCAAAAGTACTATGTACTCTTGTCAATTCTAATTTATCAGCTAAGGCCATAGATTGCTTATAGATCTCTCCTCCACCAATAATAAAAGGTTGATCATCTTTTCTAGCGGCATCAATGGCGTCTTCGAGATTGTGGACCACAATAACTCCATCGGGCACTTTGTAATCGTTTTGCCTTGTTATTACAATATGCGTTCTATTGGGCAGTGGTTTGGGAAAACTTTCAAAGGTCTTACGCCCCATAATAATATGGTGTCCAGAAGTCAAGGCCTTAAAACGCTTTAAGTCATTGCTTAAATGCCAAATAAGGTCGTTGTCCTTACCAATGGCATTATCCTCCCCGGCAGCGACAATAATCGTTAATTCATTGGAGTTTTTTTTTTCTTCTTCCTGAACGTCTTTGGGACGGGTTTCGTTGTAAGCTTGGGACTGTGCAATCTTTGTCTCTTCTTTTAAGAAGCCTTCCTTTAGTTTTTCTATGCGTTGTTGCTGTTGATTGACCAATTTATCGAGCTGCTGTTTCTCCCAGTCTTTACCCATAAACTTATGAGTAATAAATACGGTAACAAAATGATAGGCAAATAAAAACAACCAGACCAAAATGGCGTAGACAAACCAATTGACTCCAGCAATGGTGAAATCCTTTCCAATACCCAGAACCGTATTAGCTAGAATTAAGAATACAGCCCCAATTAAAAAAATGACAAAATGAGCATATAAACGCTTTTTTTGTCTAATGCGTTTTTGCGCATTTTCTATGAGCTCTAATTGATCTTTATCTATAGTGGAAACTTGTTTTTTCTTTCCAAACATACTCCAAATTTAAGATTATAAAGATAGGTCTTTTTAACTAAAACGTTGTCGTTAATTTTTGTTGGTACATATGCTGTGTTTTCGAAAACGATATCGTTGATTATCAGTGAAAAAGACGCGATTTTACTCTTGTTAATCTCGTAAATTATAAGCTAAAAAATTATAGAGTTTATCAAAAAGTAAAGGCTATTTTATTAAAATGATAATTCTTTCATCTTAGGGCATTTAAACTTTAATTAGTGGTTTTTTCTTTTATACTTTTGACCTCAGAATTAAATTAATTATTATGGCAATTAAAAAGCAGTATTTAAAAAGTAAGCCAGTTTGTAAAGTGACATTTTCTGTTCCTGCAAAAGAGGCAAAAAATGTAGCGGTTGTTGGAAGCTTTAACGAGTGGAATACTGAAGCTACTGAATTAAAGAAATTAAAGAACGGTACCTTTAAAGGCACTGTTGATTTAGCAAGCGAAAGTTCTTACGAATTCAGATATGTTGTTGACGGAACCTATGTTAACGATGAGCAAGCAGATTCTTATGCTTGGAATGACTTCGCTGGTGCAGAGAACGGTATTTTAGAATTGTAATTACGGTATTTTCTTAAGACGTTTAAAGCGTCTCTCTCGATGGTAATCGGGTTGAGACGCTTTTTATTTATGATTTTCTTTTCCTTCTAGATTTCTTTTGTTGCGATTTGGCTTCAACAACAAATTTAATAGGTAAGAAATACGAGACATCTACGGCTTTGCCATTAACTGTACCAGGTGATTTGGCATTAGGCATGTTTTCAATAAGTCTGTAACCCTCTTCTCTTAATAGATGATGTGGTGCACGTACATTAGTTGCTTTTATGTTACCTTCTTTATCTATTTTAAAGAATAGAAAAATAGAGTTGATACCCTCGGGTAACCCAGTAATACTTAAAATCATATCAGACCTAAAATTCTTTTGAATGTAGTGCATTAGCTTTTGGTTCATACACTTACGCAGTTCGTCATTTTCTGCATTTTTTGGACAGCCATCAAAAACAGGAAATTCGCCTAAAAACTGAAGAGAAACCTCTGAAGGTTCAAAATTTGGAATGGCTTCAAGAATTGTTCTAGTAGAATCGATTTTGAAGCCATAAAATGCCGTATGATAGGTTGCAACACCATGATCAAATTCGTCTAAAACTGGTTTTGTCTGAGGGAATTTGGATAGGATATATTTCAAATCTTTACTCGTGCTATCCACAGAAGAACTGATATTGGATTCCTTTATAAGAATTGACCCATCCTCATCAAAACAGTATCTTACGCTAATAGTTATAGTGTCTTTTTTTGATTTCTGAATGAGTTTCGTTCTTAAAGAGTCGTTGAGACTTTCAAAAACATATAATGATGATTTTTCATCAAAACATTTTTCTTTGTCCTCTATCTCTTCACAACCCTCAAAAATCACAAAAGGGCGATTATATTTTAGTTCTTTTTGCTGACTAAAGTTTGCTAAGCAATAGCCTAAACATAAAATACAAATGAGGAACTTTTTCATATTACACGGCAACAGCGCCTTTGATATGTGGATGCGGATTGTAGTCGACGAGCGTAAAGTCCTCGAATTTAAAATCTAAAATATCGGTTACTTCTGGATTAAGAATCATTTTTGGTAGCGGTCTTATATCGCGCGATAATTGCAGTTCGAGTTGCTCCATATGATTGTTGTAAATGTGGGCATCGCCAAAAGTATGAATAAACTCTCCTGGTTGATAACCACAAACCTGAGCCATCATCATGGTAAATAGTGCGTAGGAGGCAATATTAAAAGGGACACCTAAAAATATATCGGCACTGCGCTGATACAATTGGCAAGATAGCTTCCCATCGGCAACGTAAAACTGAAAGAAGGCATGGCACGGTGGTAAAGCAGCTTTACCATTAGCCACATTTTCTGAGAAGGATTTCGAGGTGTCTGGTAACACGGAAGGGTTCCAAGCGGAGACCAGCATTCTCCTACTGTTGGGGTTGTTTTTAAGTGTTTGGATGACCTCTTTAATCTGGTCGATCTCTTCACTGGCCCAATTGCGCCATTGATGACCATAAACAGGTCCTAAATCGCCATGTTCATCAGCCCATTCGTTCCAAATTCGAACACCATTTTCAGTGAGATAATTGATATTAGTATCTCCTTTTAAAAACCAAAGGAGTTCATAAATAATAGATTTAAGATGTAATTTTTTTGTAGTGACCATAGGAAAGCCTTCACTTAAATCAAATCGCATTTGATAACCAAAAACACTTTTGGTTCCCGTACCTGTTCGGTCTCCTTTTTCGTTACCGTTTTTTAAAACGTACTTTACTAAATCGTGGTATTGTTTCATAGTATTTCCCACGAAAGTGGGAATCTCTTTAAGTTAAACTAAAATCTGTAGAGATTAGATACTGAAATGAATTCAGTATAATAGCAAACGAAAATAAAAAAAAGCTTCATTTCAATCGATATGAAGCTTTGGCATAATATTAAAAGTTATTAACTATAATTATCCAATAATCATACCTGCAATTGTAGCAGATATTAAAGAGGCAATGGTGCCTCCAATTAAGGCTTTCATACCAAATCTAGATAATTGCTTACGTTGCCCTGGTGCTAGTGAGCCAATACCGCCAATTTGAATGCCGATAGATGCAAAATTGGCGAAGCCACAAAGCATATAAGTGGCCATAATTATAGATTTCTCATAATTAAGGTGTGTGGCATTAGACACATTCTTTAAGTCTGCCAACTGAATATAGCCTACAAATTCGCTTGCTGCCAATTTAATACCCAATAATTGTCCCATCATCATCATGTCTTCCTTAGCCACGCCAATAAGCCACATGAGTGGAGCAAAAACAGTTCCTAAGATGGCTTCGAGCGAAAAGCTCTGGTACGGCGTGTTGTCTGCCATCCAACCGTTCAACGAAGTCACATCACCAATCCAACCAAGAATACCATTGATCATGGCAATAAAGGCCACAAATACTAAAAGCATGGCGCCAACATTAACTGCGAGTTTTAAGCCTTCAGTCGTACCATTAGCAATGGCATCTAATAAATTAGCACCTATTTTTTCTTGAGATACTCTAACATCCGTATTAATGTTTTCCGTTTGTGGATACAATATTTTTGAAATCACTATAGCGCCAGGTGCTGCCATTACCGAAGCTGCTAGTAAATGTTTGGCATAGACCAAGCGAAGCGCTGGATCGTCCCCACCTAAAAATCCGATATAAGCGGCTAGTACAGCACCAGCTACAGTAGCCATACCGCCTATCATCACCAACAGGATTTCGGACTTGTTCATTTTCTCGAGATAGGCTTTGATCAACAAAGGCGCTTCGGTTTGTCCTAAGAAAATGTTTCCTGCAACACTCAGGCTTTCGGCTCCTGAAATCTTTAAGAGTTTGGTAAGCAACCATCCAAAACCTTGTACTACTTTTTGAATGATGCCTAAGTAAAACAAAACAGAAGTTAATGCCGAGAAAAACAAAATGGTTGGTAATACTTGAAATGCGAATATAAAGCCAAATGTATCCATATCGACGACCAGACCTTCAAACAGGAATTTACTGCCTTCTCTAGTAAAATCCAGAACACTAACAAATAAACTACCAATACCTTCAAAGGCTGCTTTTATAAATCCAACCTTCAAGACGCCTATTGCGATTAGTAATTGAAAGGCCAATCCAATACCAACCGTTTTCCAATTAATCGCTTTGCGTTTACTACTGAATAGATAGGCAATAATGATAAGAACTATCATACCTAACACTCCTCGCCATAAACTATTTATGGAAAAACCTTGGCTTGGAATGATTTCGTTATTATTAGATGGAGGAGTTACAGTAGTGCCGGCAACCGTGTTTTTTGCATAAGAAGGATCCCAAAAACTATACTTTGTTGTTTTTTCGGTAAGAACTAAAGAGGAATCGGTTAACTCTTTAATCTTATATTTTCTAATGGTATCAGTTGGTTGGTTGTAGTAAAAAACTAAAAGATTATTCTGATAGATATAATGACCAGAGGCTTTGAGTTTTTTTGGAGTTAATCTATAATTAAAATCACCATCTTTTAACATCAAGACATCTGATTGGTCATGAGGTTGAATAATACTATCAGTTTCAATATGTTTTATTGAACTAAAAAACCAAGTTTTCTCAAGCTCTTGTGCCGTTATTGTTGAAATTCCAATGAAAAGAGCAATAAGGGCTTTGAAAAATGAATTCATAAAGGGGATTGTTGGTTAGCGCTTGGAAATTTCGTCTCTTATCTTGGCGGCTTTTTCATAATCTTCATTATTGACGGCTTCTTCCAAGAGACTGTGAAGTTCCTCTAAGGTTTTATCCTTATAGCTCTGTTGTTCTACAGTAGCCGTTTCGATTTCCTCAGCGATGAGGTCATCTACTAGAATACTATCTTGTTCTTCGTCCTCTTTTTTAGGGTTCACTTTAAGATAGATTCCAGCCTTATCGAGAATGTTTTTGTAAGTAAAAATAGGAGCTTGAAAACGCAGTGCTAAGGCAATAGCGTCACTGGTTCTGGCATCAATAATCTCTTCAATCTTATCGCGCTCACAAATTAAACTCGAATAAAAGACACCATCGACCAATTTATGAATAATCACCTGCTTCACCACAATGTCAAAGCGATCCGCAAAGTTTTTGAATAAATCATGCGTCAAAGGACGTGGAGGACGGATTTCCTTTTCGAGTGCAATTGCTATAGATTGGGCTTCAAATGCCCCAATGACGATGGGTAATTTGCGATCTCCATCAACTTCATTGAGAATCAAGGCATAGGCGCCATTCTGCGTTTGGCTGTAAGAAATACCTTTGATATTTAAACGAACTAAGCTCATAAGTTATAAAACACAAAGAACTGTTTAAATTTGGACTTTACCAACTGCTATTCGCAGATTTGGATGTTTTTCTAAATAGTTTCGATAAAACGCTTTCTATTAAGAATATCTAAATTTAAACAGTCCTTTCTTATTACAAGGTAATAAAATTATGCGTTTTGGGCTTTAAAAGCTTTTAATTTTTCTATGAGTGTTGGTACCACCTCAAAGGCATCGCCAACCACTCCGTAATCTGCAGCTTTAAAGAAAGGCGCTTCTGGATCGGTATTGATAACGACCTTAACTTTAGAGGCATTAATACCAGCTAAGTGCTGGATAGCACCAGATATACCAATGGCTATGTATAAATTTGATGCTACGGGCTTACCTGTTTGACCCACATGTTCGCTATGTGATCTCCAGCCTAAATCAGATACAGGTTTAGAGCAAGCTGTCGCGGCACCTAAAACCTCTGCAAGTTCTTCGACCATACCCCAATTTTCTGGACCTTTTAAACCGCGTCCGCCAGATACGACGACTTCGGCATCTGCAATACTCACTTTATCGGTGGCTTTATCCACGGATGCTACTTCGACACCCGAGTCTGGAATAGATGGAGAGAAGTCTTCTACACTCGCTGCACCGCCAGATTCGACGACGCCAAATGAATTATTAGATAAACCTACAATTTTTACATCGGTGTGTATTTCTGTATGGGCAAAGGCCTTATTTGTAAATGCCGTACGTTTTACGGTAAATGGCGCTGTGCTCGATGGTGCTTCAACAACATTCGATACATAACCGGCATTGAGTCCTACGGCCAATAAAGGTGCTAAATACCTGCTATCCGCGCTAGAACTTAAGATCACCACCTTGGCGCCTTCATTTTTTGCGGCCTGTTCTACAGCAGCAGCATATTTTTTTGCATTAAAGGCTTGTAGTGTCGTATCGGTAACCGAAAGCACTTTTGAGGCTCCATAATTCCCTAAGTTCTCGGCACTTTCTGCATTAATGGCAACAGCAGTTACTGAGGTTCCCATTTGATCTGCTACAGCTTTGGCATAAGACACCACTTCTAAAGCTGCTTTTTTAAATTTTCCGTTTTCTGATTCTGTATATACTAAGACTGACATAATATTTTATTTTTTGGTCGCTGAGGTTCTCGAAGCGACTTTTAGATATTACTTTATAATGGTCATTTCGAGAGCCTCAATGACCAAATGATGTGTATTAAATCACTTTAGCTTCATTGTGAAGCAGGCTCACAAGTTCATCGATATTATCGGCATCCACTAATTTTACAGCTCCTTTTGGCGCAGGCTTTTCAAAACTTACTGCTTTTGTTTCTGCAGTAGCTGCAGCAGGCTCTACTACAGTCAACGGTTTCTTACGTGCCATCATTATACCTCTCATATTGGGGATACGAAGGTCACTTTCTTCTACGAGACCTTTTTGACCGCCGATGACCAAAGGCAACGCTGTATTTACAGTCTCTTTACCACCATCAATTTCCCTTATGGCTTTGGCATTTGTACCATCTACCTCAAGACCGATACAATTGGTTACAAAGTTGGCATCGACCATAGCAGCAAGCATTCCTGGCACCATACCTCCATTATAGTCTATAGACTCTCTTCCCGCAATGACTAAATCGTAAGCACCATCTTTCACGACATGCGCTAATTGTGTGGCCACAGCAAAACCATCTGTAGCTTCGGCATTCACTCTAATGGCAGCATCAGCACCGATAGCTAGTGCTTTTCTCAAGGTCGGTTCGGTTTCAGCTCCACCAACATTAACCACCGTTACGCTAGCGCCTTGTTTCTCTTTAAACCACATGGCACGGGTAAGACCAAATTCATCGTTGGGGTTAATCACAAATTGAACACCATTGGTGTCGAACTTGGTATCACCATCCGTAAAATTAATTTTTGAAGTCGTATCTGGTACATGGCTGATACATACTAATATCTTCATAAGTTGACGTAATTTATGTGTTTTTGACTTTTTCCGTTTACGATAACGTTATCGCAAAATTTTAAAATTATGCAAAAATAGCCTAAAAACTATTCATTGAATAATTCTTCGCGAAGATAATAATAATTTCTAATTTATTATGCGTGCATAATAAATATTTAAGAAAATTTGATTTACGTAGTTTTCCATTTATTCATATTTTTGCTACTCGTTAAAAATTACAGAATGAAAACGATTCAATTTAGAGAAGCCATAGCTGAAGCCATGAGCGAAGAAATGCGCAGGGATGAGAGTATTTACCTTATGGGTGAAGAAGTTGCTGAATACAATGGGGCCTACAAAGCATCAAAAGGAATGTTAGACGAATTTGGTCCCAAGCGCGTTATCGATACTCCCATTGCGGAGCTTGGTTTTGCGGGTATTGCGATAGGGTCTACTATGACAGGGAACCGACCCATCGTTGAGTATATGACTTTTAACTTCTCTTTAGTGGGGATAGACCAAATTATAAACAATGCTGCCAAGATCAGACAAATGTCTGGAGGGCAGTTTAAATGTCCCATTGTGTTTAGGGGACCAACAGCCTCTGCTGGCCAATTAGCGGCAACCCACTCTCAAGCCTTTGAGAACTGGTTTGCTAATACACCGGGCTTAAAGGTTATTGTACCTTCTAATCCCTATGATGCCAAAGGCTTATTAAAATCAGCTATTAGAGATGATGATCCTGTTATTTTTATGGAAAGTGAGCAGATGTATGGTGATAAGGGGGAGGTACCAGAAGGAGAGTACACCATTCCAATTGGTGTGGCCGATATTAAGCGCGAAGGTACTGACGTAACCATTGTGTCTTTCGGAAAAATTATAAAAGAGGCCTATAAAGCAGCGGACGAACTAGAAAAAGAAGGTATTTCATGCGAGATTATCGATTTACGCACCGTAAGACCAATGGATAGAAAAGCTGTGTTAGACTCTGTGAAGAAAACCAACCGCTTGGTGGTCTTGGAAGAAGCTTGGCCTTTTGGAAATGTCGCTACCGAGATTACCTATTTAGTGCAATCTGAAGCTTTCGACTATTTAGATGCACCGGTTGTTAAGATAAATACAGCGGATACACCCGCACCCTATTCACCAGTTCTTTTGGAGGAATGGTTGCCAAATAGTAATGATGTGATAAAAGCCGTAAAAAAAGTAATGTATAAATAAATAAATTGCAGATTTCTGCGTTTAATGGACTTCATTAGTAACCTGAAGCTCAAGTTTAGCATGGTTGTTGATGAAGTTTGTTTTTTAAATATGAAATTAAGATTACTTGTACTTTACTTATTGTTCGGATGTTTTACGGCATTAGCCCAAACAAAAGTTAGTGGTTATGTGTTTGATGGCAACAACGATCCCATTCCCTTTGCTAATATTATATTCAAAGGGTCTACCGAAGGAACTATTACTAATGAAGATGGCAGATTTTATTTAGAATCCGACGAGACATGGGATACCTTAATCGTATCGTTTGTTGGTTTTGAGACCTTAGAGGTGCCACTAGATAAGCGCGTTAATTATAATTTAAACTTTGTGCTCAAGGAGGAAGCGGCTTCTTTGGATGAAGTGGTCATCACCACTGGAAAACAATCCAAAAAGGCCTCGGAAAATCCAGCTATAAGAATTCTTAAAAAAATATGGGACCGCAAGCGCAAAAATGGACTTAACCAGTTTCAACAATACGAATACGATCAGTACGAAAAAGTAGAGTTTGATATCAATACCATAGACAGTGCTTTAATAAAAAGTAAGTTGTTTAAAGGTATGGAGTTCGTTTTTGAAAAGGTGGATACCTCTTCGGTGACCGGAAAAACCTATCTCCCTATTTTTTTAAATGAGTCCGTAAAAAAAGTATACGGGGATAATGTAACTAACAAAAAGCGCGAAGATTTAGTCGGCAATAAAAATTCGGGTTTTAGCAACAACCAAGTCATTATCGATTTTATCGATGATTTATATTCTGATTACAATATTTACGACAATTACTTAAAGTTCTTCGATAAAAGCTTTGTGAGCCCTTTGAGTCGAACAGGGATCCAAACCTATAACTATGTCTTATCCGATAGTGCTTATATCGATAATAAATGGTGCTATAATATTATATACTATCCAAGGCGTAAGAACGAGTTGACCTTTAAGGGCGACTTTTGGGTTAACGATTCTACCTACGCCATAAAGGAAATCAATCTTCAGGCCTCAAAAAGTGCCAATATCAACTGGGTCAAAGAAATTTATATTGAGCAAGAGTTTGAAGTATTGAACGATTCGGTGTTTCTGATTAAGCGTGATTATTTCCTTTCGGACTTTGCCTTAAATAAAAAGGAAAAATCAAGAGGAGTTTACGGAAAACGTACCACCTTATACGATAATTATAAATTTAATCAATCCAAGGATCGAAAGTTTTACGATAAGGTGGTTTATAATTATGATGCCGATGTGTACAACCGCGAAGATGATTTTTGGGAAAAGAATAGGCTCGAAGCTTTAAACAAAGACGAGAAGGGTATTTATAAAATGTTAGATACCCTTAAGACGGTGAGGAAGTTCAAAACACTTTATAATATCGGAAGTATTTTGGCCTCGGGTTATATAGAGTTTCCGAGTATAAACTTTGATTATGGCCCTATTTTTTCTACGGTAGGCTTTAATGATGTGGAAGGCTTACGATTGCGAACAGGAGGGAGGACCTATTTTGGACAAAATGACCTCTGGAGGCTTGAAGGCTTTTTAGCCTATGGCTTTAGAGATGATAAGTTTAAATACGGTATTTCCGGAAAGTGGTTACTCGATAAACGGAGTCGATTAACCATTTTTGGCGGGCAACGGCGAGACATAGAACAAATAGGGGCGAGTTTAACCAGTTCTACCGATGTTTTAGGGCGTAGTCTGGCGTCTAATGCGGTCTTTACAGCGGGTGCTAATGACAGACTGACTAACATTAGTCTTACCAATTTTGGGTTTTCGTTAGAACCCTTGAGGAACTTTGAAATTCGATTGGATGGTAGTTTTAGGCAGTTGCGTTCAGCCTCACCAACCTTCAGTTTAGATTATAACGATCCAGGTTCTTCGACAGGAATTTCATCGGAAGTTAACCAGTTTGAAAGTCGATTGGCCTTGTCTTTTTTTCCAAAACGGCAAATGACCGGCTTTGGTGTAGAACGGAAAGAAAAAAACGACGATTTTGCAAGATTATTTGCCCAAGTGACACGTGGTGATCGCAACTGGTTTAATAGTGATTTTGATTATACGAAACTGCAGTTTTCCTATATTCAACCCTGGCAAGTTGGAGGTTTTGGCCGATTGGTCACCTCCGTGGAAGCAGGAAAAACCTTTGGTGAAGTGCCATTAGCCTTATTGAGTGTGGTGCCAGGTAACCAGACCTTTTTCTCCATATACAATACCTTTTCTCAGTTAGATTGGTATGAGTTTGTCACCGATACCTATACCTCTTTGCATTTAGAGCATAATTTTAACGGTCGTTTATTTTCTCGGATTCCATTCCTAAAGAAATACAATCTTAGAGCCATAGCAAGCATAAGAGGGGTTTGGGGCGAATTATCGGATGAAAATATCGCTCTCAGTACTACGGGGAATCCTGTAGAATTTCCATTAATTGCTCCAGATACACGCGTTTACTACGAATACAGTTTTGGAGTGGCCAATATCTTTAAGATTTTACGAATCGATTTTAACTTTAGAGGTAATTATTTGGACGCGCCAGATGCGCGACGTTTTGGGGTTACAGGAAGTTTCGGGTTCTTTTTCTAAAATGGTTTTTGACGTACTGGAAAGCATACTTTTTGTAAGTACCTGTCTTATATTTCTAACACCTTAATTTTATCTCTTGCGTAGGAATTCTGATTCAAAGCAAATGATTTTTTATAGCATTCAATAGCCTTCATTTTATCTCCTGTAGTGACATAGAAATCCCCAAGAATATTATAAGGGTAGTGGTTTTCAGGATAATTAGTGGTGTTATATCGCAATAGGCTCTCCGCTTTTTTTAATTGCTGCTTGTCTATTAATCGCCGAGCTAAGTTTTCAATAAAATAAAGCTCTGGTTTCATTTCTCTTCCATATTCTTTTGATAGTCTCTCATAATGATTCTTTATTTTATATAGAATATCCTTTTCAGGATCTATTAGCTCTCGTTCATTTATGTCTAATTGGTAGAAACTGAAAACAAAGCGCAAAGCGTCATATGTGGTAATTAGTGGAACCGAAGCATGACTTTCTTCTTCATAGTATTTTCCTTTATAGGACAAGTGATTGAGGTTGTCTTTATTTTTTAGGAACGAATTCAGTTCTAGTATTGCCCTTAAATGCCTTGTATCATATGTAGTGTCTTTTTTTACTGCCAACGTATCCATACCGGCAGTATTCGCAATACCTAAATAGAGCGTTCTGCCATTGTAACGTTTATCGAGTTTTGTAGTCTTTATCTTTTTTAAGAGGTTCTTGTTGTTCCACCACATCGAAGGATCGATGGCAATATATGATTTGAATAACTCAGGATTGTTAATTAAGGTATTCATAACGGTTAATCCACCGAGCGAGTGCCCAACAAATGTTCGATAGGATTCCGTCGGGTATTTTGAATCTATATAAGGAATTAACTCATGTTCGATAAAAGACATGAATTGATGCCCTCCGCCAGACTTTGTCACTGTAGAATCACCACTATAGTAATTTCCTGTTGTAGGTGATAAATCCCGAATTCTATCTGTATTTGGGATGCCCACTACAATCATTTTTGGTAAAACCGTATTGCGATTTGAAGAACTCAGTTGTCTCATCATTCCTACCACTGAATAAAAGTGGCTGTTGCCGTCCAAAAGATAAAGAACAGGATAGGTCTTAGTTGATGACATTTTATTATAATTCCCCTCAGGAACGTGAACCCAAATTTTACGGGTTTCATTTAATATCTCGGAATCAAGGCTCTCGATTTTACCAATACTAATAGTATTACTATTTTGTCCAATTAAAGGTTGAAAACAGAGATATAAGAGAAAGGCTAAACAGATGTTCTTCATAGTTCGTATGAGGTATAGAGAAGGATTAGAGTTTTTAAATCAACTTTTTAGTCCTTTAATTCTTTTTCTTATCCTTGAACTTATCAAAATCAGAAGGCTCTTCAATTTTCGGGAAACTATTATTTTTCACATCCGTATCTGCAAATTCAAAGTTGGGGTCTAACACCACTTTTTTCACTTCCTTGTCTTTTACAAAGGTTTCAGTAGTCTCATATTCATTATGTCTCCAGATTTCGGCTGGCAGCGTGTCAATGTCGCTCGTACCATCGGTATATTGCCATTCTATGGTAACTGGCATCACCAAACCGCCAACGTTTTTCACTGTAATTTCATAAATGTTCTTACCAAAGAGCTGCTTTCTCAATTCAGGTTCGTTAAGTCGCGATAAAAACTGACCATAGGCTTGATCTGGAGTCGATACCATCGTAATCATTTCAGGGCCGCCTGCGAAATCGGTGGTGTTTTCACCTGCATTTTCAGCTTTTATATTAGCAGCTGTGACCTTATTGCTATTCTCTACGTTTTCTTCATTGGCGACCGTAAACCATTTTACATTGGTGAGTTCCATATCGACCTTGTCTGTTGTAAAGAACCAACCTCTGTAAAACCAATCCAGATCAACAGCAGTAGCATCTTCTAAGGTTCTGAAGAGATCACCAGGATTCGGATGCTTATATTTCCAACGATTAGCATATTCCTTAAAGGCTTGGTCAAATAAGTCTTGGCCTACCACAGAGTTTCTCAAAATCTGCAAACCTACTGTCGGTTTTTGATAATAATTGGCGCCAAATTGACTGAGTAAATCATTATCCGATGAGGTCATAATAGGACGCATAATACTTTGATCACCACTCATAAAAGGCACGATACTTTTTGGTGTGGTATGATTATAGTCGGGATAACGTTCTTTCATGGTGCGTTGGTGAATAAAAGTGTTTAGGCCTTCGTCCATCCACATCCACTGACGTTCGTCTGAACTGACAATCATCGGAAACCAGTTGTGTCCAACTTCATGCACAATGGTACTGATCATTCCGGCTTTGGCATTTTTGCTCATCTCACCATTTTTTGGGCGACCACCGTTAAAACTGATCATCGGAAATTCCATTCCGATGTTAGAGGTATTGACAGATATGCAAACAGGGTAAGGGTATTCAAAAACATCATCCGAATAGACCTCTAGTGCATTCTTTACCGCTAATGTTGAGGATTCACTCCAAACAGGCAAGCCTTCTTTTGGATAGAAAGACATGGCCATCACTGTATGTGTTTCTAACGGCACTGCTTGTGCATCCCAAATAAATTTTCGTGAAGAAGCCAAGGCAAAATCACGTACGTTTTCGGCTCTAAATTTCCAGGTTTTGGTTTTTGTGGATTTTGTCTTTTCATTGGCTTCAGCTTCTTCAGGCGTTACAATCATTACCGTTTTATCGGTAGACTTTCGAGCCGCTGCTAAACGTTGACGCTGTGTTTTTGTGAGTACGTCTCCTTCGTTTTTCAAATCTCCGGTAGCCGCCACCAAATGGTCGGCAGGTACTGTGATTTCGACATCATAATCCCCAAATTCTAAAGCAAACTCTCCTAAGCGGTTGAACTGCTTGTTCTGCCAACCTTCCGTGTCATTATAGACCGCCATTCTAGGAAACCAATGTGCGATTAAGTAAACCGTATTATCATCTTCAGGGAAATACTCGTAACCTTCGCGCGATAATAAAAATAGACTTCGATCCGTAATATGATAAGACCAACCTATGGAGAACGTCAAAGACGATCCCGATTTAAGCGGTTCGCTTAAGATGACTTTCATCATAGTATTATTGACCAGAGATTTAATAGCATTGCCATTGGTGTCTTTAATGTATTTGATGGTGTAACCTGCAGGAAAGTCGATGGCCCTCGTTAAAAATTGCATATGTCTGGTATTCATAGAATCACGCACATTCCCGAAGGCAAATCCAAAATCTTCATTTCCTTTTTTGTTTACATTTTGTTCTAACTGAATCCATAAATAGGAGAGGTCATCAGGTGAATTATTGTAATAAGTTATAGTTTCATCACCGCTTAGAATATTGTTCTTCTCATCGAGTTGTGCTTTGATTTTATAGTCGGCGCGCTGTTGCCAATAGGCTTTGCCCGGAGCACCACTTGCCGAGCGAAAAGCATTTGGTGGTGATATCATATGGTCTATGGGTTCAAACTTGCCTTGATAGGGTTGGTTCTGTCCATAGAAATTATAGAAGAATAAAGTTGAAACTAAAACGGTGAGTAAATTTTTCATGAAATTTTGGATTAATGAAACGATAGAGCAAGATACTAACTTTACTTAAAAGATAAAGCGAAGCATAAGAAGCAAGTACAAATGCCATGCTTCTTAGCTGTTATTAAAACCTGACTTTTGAATTCTCAGTCTTCCAACGGGGTCAGTATCTGATCCGTAATTTCCTTTCTGGCATCCCTATGCTGTCTCATGTCTTTGAGCATGGCCTCATAATTTTTATCGAAAGATTCTAAGTGTTCAATTATTTTACTGGGGTGATAAGTAATATTGACAGGAGTTTGCTCTGCCGAAAATACGCGATCCGATAATAGGGCCCACCAATTTTCGCGCGCAATTTCAATTTTCATTAAGCCAATGATTTTCTGAAGGCGTTTAAATTTTCCATGCTTGCCATACACTAAGTTTTTCTTGTCGATGTCCATGTCTGGATAAGTTATTTTGACGATAACTTCTTTAGAGATGTCCTGTTCAGGAATGTGTATTTGAGCCATAAGTTTTTGACCGTCATAGCTCCAATGTTCGTCAGTGATCTTCTCATGATAAGGATAGGTTTTACCATCGACTTCTACCTTTGAAGGAGGAAAGCTTATAGGTAATTGTATAGCATAGCTTCGAGAAGAAGACAGACCTTTATAATCTCCTTTTAAAGGAGAAATTGTAATGACCTTTTCATTATTAGCTTCGAACTGAGAAACTAAAGTTGTAGCAAAAGACTTAGATTTGTAATCCTCAGTGTCCCCATCATCTTCATATAACTCAAAATCTCCAGAAGCTCCGGGAAATACCTTTAAGATAAGATGATTAGGAACGTCTTGTAAATTTGTGATTTTTGGATACATCGGGACTATGGCGCCTTCTTTGACAAATAGCGGGAGTTCTTCTAGCATGTAGGTTTTATTAATCACTTGGTCACCTTCGTACTTTTCGCCTGTGGACCAATCGAACCAAATTCCTTTAGGTAGCCATACTTGTTGTTCGGCAATCAAATCCTTTCCAGCAGGTTCTGCAACAGGTGCAAATAGAAGTTGATCACCATACATGTATTGGTATTTATAGCTATAGGCATTCTCCGTTTTGGGATAATCGTAATACATAGGGCGACAAATAGAAACGCCCTTGTCGAAGGCTTGTCTTGCCATGGTATAGGTATATGGTGTTAAGGCATAACGCAGTTGTATAAGCTCCCGCATATGCTGAAACTCATTTGGAAACATCCAGAACCGTCGTTCTATTGAGGATATTTTAGCACTGTGTGTTCGTAAAATGGGACTAAACACACCAAATTGTAACCAACGTGCGTATAGTTCCGCATCTCTATCCAAGTCACCTGAAGCATGGCCGCCTATGTCATGACTCCAGTAGCCATAACCTACATTTGATGCTGTATGCGTGAAATAGGGTTGGTACTTGAGCGATTCCCAGGATATTTTATAATCACCAGAAAAACCAATTTGATAGCGATGATTACCCAAACCTCCCCAACGATGAAATAGCAGTGGACGTTTTCCTGTCCGTTCGGCCATACTCGTAAAAAAGGTGTGGTTAAGCCACCAAGTATTGTTTAAGCCTTCAACAACTCTACTTTCGGGAAATTGTTGCCAGTCTAACCACCAAAAGTCAACGCCCCATTCTTCATAGGGTTTAAGAATGACATCGAAATAGGTCTTTGCCCATTTTTTGTCGGCCATTCGATAAGGAATCCATGCATTTTCTGATGTGTCAAAACCATAGCTTTGAGCAAAGTCTTGGTATTGTGATTCCATAGAGGCCACACCAGAAGCGGGATGCAGATTTAGAGCCGTTTTCAATTTTTCTTCATTGGTCCATTCTATAAATTTTTCCGGTTCGGGAAATAAGGCTTTGTTCCAGGTATAGCCCGTCCAACCTAACATTTCACCAAAAGGATCTTTTTTAGGATTTTTAATAGCCTTAAGACCGCCGTGGGTTAAGTGCCAGTCCATATCAATAATGAGAACATCAATTGGGATTTGGTATCTCCTAAAATCAGCAACAAGCGCTCTGAATTCGGGATCAGAGTAGGCCCAATATCTAGACCACCAGTATCCAAAGGCGTAACGTGGAGGCATCGGGATTTTTCCAGCAATTAAAGTATAATCAGATAAAGCCTGCTTATAGTCCAAACCATAACCAAAAAAGTACCAGTCCTGTTCTGAGTTGGATTTTGGCTCTGATACCCATGGCCAGTCCGAATTATCAAATCTAAATCTATCGGAGTCGTCTAGCAAATACCATCCGTCCCTAGAAAGTATGCCCTCTTCCAAGGCAATGGGATCTCCATCCCAAGTATTACCGCCATTACAGCCATCTAGAGTTCTCGTTGTACCTAAAAGATTGCCTCCATTTTTAGTGCCAAGTTTCCAATTAACGGTTTCGCCATCAACTTGTAAAGAAATTTCGAGATTCTTTTCCGAAAATTGTCCACTTTCTTTTTTATATCGCAGTTGTAAATCGTCCGTCGTTATAACTAACCATCCTTCTTGATCTTCAACGTTAAATGTAGGTGTTGTAGTGTTTCTATTAACAATGGCAAAAGACGCGCGATCTTCGAATGTTTTACCGGTATCCCATTCCATTCGAATCACTCGAGGAGTCAAAACAGTAAAACGCGCTTCTCCTGAAACTATAATAGACGCGCTATTGGCTAAAGGATTTTGCTGTGCCTTTAAGTCTGGATAGAACAATAAACTGAGTAGTGCAAATAAGAGAGTTTTAGGATACATAGGCTATTCGGTTTTTAGATGGATGGTTTTTTGTAATCGTGCACTTTCTTTGGCCGCATCCAGAATTTCCATGACGATCATATTATTCTCTAATGCGTTGAGGTCAAACTCATCGAGTTGAATCTTATTTCTTATCACCGCTGCAAAAAGTGCAAAAGGGTCGTCATAAGGGGCTTCGCGCTCTTCGAGTTTCATGGTTTTTTCGTCATAACCGTCATAGCCCTCAGCTATTCTTATGCGCAAATCATGCCGGTTATCGGCGTAGATTACGCCTTTTAAACCGTAAACTTCCATATCCTTTCTGCCGATAGGCCAGTTCCAAGACCCTTGAATGATAGCTACAGCCTCATCATATTGTAATAGAATTATGGATTCGTCATCAACCTTGGGATTATTCTCTGGCTGCAACTGCTGTGTAATGGCAGTTACACTATTGGGGCGTTGACCATCCATAAACCAGGTCAATATATTAGCGCCATAACAACCAAAATCCGTAATAGCACCACCACCGTTTTTTATGGGATCGGTGAGCCATTCTAAAAACTCACTATTGACTCCAATCTTCTTAGGCCCTTTATGCCCATCTCTTACAACAATTTTGGTAATAGCTCCAATGCTGTCTTTGCGCTTTGATAAGTCATAGGCTTTATGCGTTGTAGGATACCAGGTGGTCTCATAATTGGTTAATAAATGAATCTTGTGTTTTTTTGCCAGAGCATACATTTCTTTGGCATGTTCTAAACTTACGGCCAATGGTTTTTCGACCATAACATGAATGCCTTTAGGAGCAGCCGTCTGAACAATTTCTAAATGCTCATAGATAGTTCCAAAAGCGGTGACAGCTTCAGGGGTGGTTTTGGAGATCAATTCTTCCATGGTGTCATATACCATATCCATGGAGAACTGGTATTGATCTGCATATCTCTGAGCGAGCTCCTTATTGGGTTCTACAATGCCAACAATTTTAATATCTCCTCTGGGTTCACTACCGAAGATCCAATGCACGTGGGTATGGGTGAGCCCGATGACCCCAACTTTTAAAGGTTGTTCTTGGGCTTGTAGGCACAGCACTACTAGAATTGACATGATGATTGTTAAATTCTTCATTAAAGGGTTGTAAGCTTTTAGTATGGTCTCTAAATTTAGTTTAATTTGATAAATCTTTAGTTAGTAATGTCGATTATTTAAAGTCTGCATGGGCTACAACAACTAATTATTTGATATTCTTTAGTTATAACTATTAGGTTGTTATATATTTGCAGCCCTTAAAATAGAATCGATTATCCACCCCAAATTCGGGATAAATAAAAATAAAATGGCGAAAAAAAAACAAGTGACCTTTGATGTACTTATAGAGATACCTAAAGGCAGTAGAAATAAGTACGAGTATGATTTTACATTGCATAAAATACGTTTTGACAGAACATTGTTCTCCTCAATGATGTATCCTGGAGATTATGGTTTCGTACCAGAAACATTGGCATTGGACCAAGATCCCTTAGATGTTTTAGTCCTTTCTACTGAACCATCATATCCTATGGTCGTTATGGAAGTAAGACCAATAGGTGTGTTTCATATGACAGACGAAAAAGGGCCAGATGAGAAGATTATCTGTGTACCAGTTTCTGATCCTGTATGGAGTAAGCGTTCTGATATAAGTGACTTAAACCCACATCGATTGAGGGAAATTGAACATTTCTTTCAGGTATATAAAGATCTTGAAGAGAAAAAAGTAGATGTTGGTGGTTGGGGAAATGCAGAAGAAGCCACAGAGATTTATCATAAATGTGTACAGCGTTATGAAGAGAGTGAGCACAAAAAGAAAAGGACTTTTGTGATTTAAATATAATTAGCAGAAACTCAGTAAGCTTATAAGCCATCTTTAATTAAAAGGTGGCTTTTTTTATCAGGTATATTTTTCTATTTTTGGCATCGTTAAAAATTAAACTAACTAACACAATATTTATATGGATATTTTAATTAAAGGATTACCAGCTTTTGGAGTTTTGGCGTTGCTATTCGTGTTCATTAAGAGTGCATGGGTAAGCAAACAGGATCAAGGAACTGATAAAATGAAAAGAATAGCGAAGAACATTGCGGATGGAGCTATGTCTTTCCTAAAAGCGGAGTACAAAATCTTAGCAATTTTTGTTGTTGCTGTAGCTATCTTGCTATACTTTAAAGGAAGTTCTGAGGATGGTTCAAATGGAATGGTAGCTGTATCTTTTATTGTAGGTGCAATTTGCTCGGCTTTAGCTGGATTTATAGGCATGAAAGTGGCTACAAAAGCAAATGTAAGAACAACAAGTGCGGCAAGAACTTCTTTAGGAAAAGCATTAGAAGTAGCTTTTGCAGGTGGTGCTGTGATGGGATTAGGTGTTGTTGGTCTTGGTGTTTTAGGTCTAAGCGCTTTATTTATGCTATATAGTGGACAAGGTTGGGAAATAGGAGAAGTATTAAACGTACTTTCAGGTTTTTCTCTCGGTGCCTCATCTATTGCATTATTTGCTCGTGTGGGCGGTGGTATCTATACAAAAGCTGCTGACGTTGGTGCTGATTTAGTAGGTAAAGTAGAAGCAGGTATTCCTGAGGATCATCCATTAAACCCAGCAACGATTGCGGATAATGTAGGTGATAATGTAGGTGATGTAGCAGGAATGGGAGCCGATTTATTTGAGTCTTATGTAGGTTCGATCATAGGTACTATGGTACTGGGTGCTGCATTTACTCAAATTCCTGCCTTTGCATCTTCTTTTGATGGCTTAGGCGCTGTTTATCTACCATTGGTTTTAGCAGCAATCGGAATTATAATGTCAATTATTGGTACATTCTTCGTAAGAGTTAAAGATGGTGGGAATCCACAAACGGCATTAAATATTGGTGAATTTGGTTCAGCAGGTTTAATGTTAGTAGCGTCTTATTTTATCATCAATCAAATGTTACCAGAAACTTGGTCTTTTGGAGCAACTGAATTTTCTTCAATGGGTGTGTTTTGGGCAGTAGTTGCAGGTTTAGTTGCAGGTCTAGCTGTTGGTAAAGTAACAGAATATTATACAGGAACAGGAACAAAACCTGTAAACTCTATTGTAAAGCAATCTGAAACAGGTGCAGCTACAACTATTATTGCAGGTTTAGGTGTTGGAATGATGTCTACAATGATTCCTATTGTCTTAATCGCCGCTGCAATTTTAGTATCGCATCATTTTGCTGGACTGTATGGTATCGCCATTGCTGCGGTAGGGATGTTAGCTAACACAGGGATTCAATTGGCAGTCGACGCCTATGGACCAATTTCGGATAATGCAGGGGGAATTGCTGAGATGGCTGAATTAGATCCTGAGGTAAGAGAACGTACAGACAAATTAGATGCAGTTGGTAATACGACTGCAGCGATAGGTAAAGGTTTTGCTATTGCTTCTGCGGCATTAACAGCGTTGGCATTATTTGCAGCGTTTATGCAAACAGCCGGAGTAACAGCGATTGATGTTTCCAAACCTACAGTAATGGCAGGTTTATTAGTTGGAGGTATGTTACCATTTGTGTTTTCTGCATTATCTATGAATGCTGTGGGTCGTGCGGCTATGGCAATGATTGAAGAAGTAAGACGTCAATTTAGAGATATTCCTCAATTAAAAGCAGCCTTAGAAGTGATGAGAGCTGTAGATTCAGATATGTCTAAAGCTACAGAAGCTCAAAGAAAAACATTTGATGAGGCTGATGGTGTAGCTGAATATGATAAGTGTGTGGCTATTTCAACAACAGCATCTATCAAGGAAATGGTATTGCCAGGTTTATTAGCTATTGCAGTGCCAGTTGCTGTAGGATTTTTAGGAGGTGCTGAAATGTTAGGTGGTCTATTGGCAGGTGTAACGACATGTGGTGTATTGATGGCAATTTTCCAATCTAATGCAGGTGGTGCATGGGACAATGCTAAAAAGATGATTGAAGAACAAGGTCGCAAAGGAACTGAAGCGCATAAAGCGGCAGTTGTTGGAGATACCGTTGGTGATCCTTTTAAAGATACGTCAGGCCCATCATTAAATATTCTATTAAAGTTAATGTCTGTAGTAGCATTGGTTATTGCACCAAGTATTGCTTTATCTGCAGAAGGCTTAGCAAATTATACGGCTGAAGAGGAAATCAATAAAGAAATTGTGATGACTTCTGACAATAATGCTACGGCTACGGTTGAATATACTAAAGTCGTTAATGGTGAAGAGATGACCGAAACAAAAACCTTTGAGGGCACTGAAGCTGAGGTAGAGCAACAACTTAAAGCATTTGAAGCTAGCCTTAAGAATGAATCAGGTGAGATTAAAAGAGTTATTGATAAAATAGATATTCAGAAGAATTAGATTTTAATAAATATAACTATGTAAAGCCTCATTATTTTAATGAGGCTTTTTATTTTTATACAATGTTTAAAAAAGATCCATTACAAATTATTCCGTTCGACTCCTACGGAACAGCGTCGCATTTATATTTAAAAGGAAGGGCTTTAGAAGATGAGGGTATCGATTTAAATAAGAAAAGCTGGGTCAGTCTCTTTATTAATTCTTGGAAACGGTTCGAAACGGATGAAATACGAAACACACCATTGTCGATTAAGTTGCCTAATGATGACGTTATAAAATTTAATACGGATGCTGAAGGCTATTATCTAACACAGCAGGAGATACAAGATTTGGATCACTATATTTCGGATGATAGATGGCTCAATTATGAAGTGTCTTATGCATCTTCGCATAAAAGTAAAATACAGAACGATAATAAGTTCTTTGGAAGAATGCTTGTGCCTAAAGTTAATTCGGACTTCGGCGTGATAAGTGATATTGATGATACCATACTCTACACAGGTGTAACGTCTAAGTTAAAGTGGCGCGTGGTCATTAATACCATATTAAAAACGCCACATAAACGCAAAGCTTTGGAAGGAGCCTCAGATTTTTATCACCTACTTCACAAAGGAAAATCGGGAAATGCCAGTAATCCCATCTTCTATGTAAGCAATAGCCCTTGGAACTTATATCTCTATTTAAAACTCTTCTTAAATGTCAATAGTTTTCCGGATGGTCCTATTCTATTGAGGGACATTAGAATGCCTTATGATAAGATTCCTAAGCCAGAATTAGCCCATAAGTATAACGAGATCTATAACATTCTGAATAGGTATCCCGATTTAAAGTTTATTCTAATTGGGGATTGTGGAGAGAAGGATGCGCATATATATTTAGACGTTGTAAAAAAGCATCCAAATAGAATTTTGACGATTTATTTGAGGGCTGTTGAACATAAAAAACGCACGCAACGTATTTCTAAATTATTCGAAGGTTACGATGAAGTTCCAGTTCTCATTGTAAAATCTGGTGAAGAGGCTTTATCTCATGCGAAGGCCTATGGTTTTATTTAAAACCTTAATAAATTTTTGAATCTTGATTTTGAATCTGGATGTTTTTTGTGTCAATCTTCAATAGATACCAATCTTCGAGCTTTTCTACAGTCCCTTTAATGTCTGAAGGTTTTCCTATAAACGGTAAAACATCGTGATTAATAGGGTTTCCACCTAAATCAGTGAGGAGATAATACTCAGAAATGTTGTTTTTATCTGAGGTAGCTAGAACAGGTGGAATACCACCTGAAATACATCTAACAGCACAGCTTCGATGAATTTTTCCAAAGCCAGGTTTCATAACACCAAAATAACATTTTGGGTCTATAATTTCACCATGAAAAGTCATTTCGGCAATTTTGGTTTTAGAAGGGATGCTACCTTTTTTGTCCTCTAAAACCACCTTTTCTTCATCTGTAATTTGCAATAAGGTTTTTCCATTATAGTAAATGAGATTTCCTTCTATGGATAGGGTTTTTCCATTTAAACTGTTTTCTTCTTCCAGTAATTTTTCTAAAAACGGATTGGCACTCGATTTACCAAAGCCAACAAGTAAAATGTTCTTATAGTTATCATTGGCTAACCGAATACGAAGCATAGGGTAAGGGCTTTCATGGAAAGTGCCAGTTATTTTGGTAGTGCTTGTGAGTTCAAAAGCACTATTCTTAAAAGGTTTTTGAACAAGACTGAATACCAAAGCACCAACTATAACTGTGCCCAGTGCAGCCAGAATAAATCGTTTTAATGTTTTTTTGGTCTTGCTGCCAAGACTACCTTCTATATATGGGACGTAAAATTCGTTGTCTTCCATCTTATATATGTACTGGTTTAACTTCGGTTCCTTCTGCTAAAGCTTGTGGTTTTATATATACCATATTGTTTTTTAATTGTAATTGATATGTAGATACTTTCTCAGTAAAAGGAGGTGGCGATTGTCCATTGTGCGGTAAGTACTGATAACCATGCCAAGGACATGTTATACAACCATCAATAATTTTCCCTTCGCCCAAAGGACCACCTTGATGTTTGCAAACATTGTGTATAGCTGATAACTTTCCGTCATATTTAAAAATGGCCACACGTTCGTTTTCAACAGTAAAAATCTTAGCTCTATCTTCTTCAATATCATCAACATTACAGACTTTTAACCAGCCTTCTTCAATTTCTGCTTTGGTTTTATCTACTTTACGTTCTTTAAATGCAGCTATAAGATGCAAACTACAAATCACGATGAACCCCAAAATCATAAACCCTATAGTGAATGATGAGGTTTCCTGCTGAAAAGCACCTAAAAATACATGCCCAATAATTAGAGCATAAGCCATGTATACCATCATATGCAAACGCTTCCAAACTTTAGCTGAAAGATTAGCGAGGAAAAAATCATGACTTGTTGAAGCCATAACAAACAGGATAAGTAATGCTAAAAATCCTAAGACCTGAAACGGAAAATTAATCAAGGAACCATATTCCATATTCGACGTAAAAAGAGAATAAATCGGATTGACATCTCCTAAAGCATGAAATTGAAAAATAGAAAATCCACCATGGATAAAAGCAGCTATAAACATGCTTACACCAAGATGCCGTCTGTTGTAGAGAATAGGTAAAAACTTATGGTTTATTCTGCTTAAAGGCCCTACTGCTAAAATAATATGCAACATAATAATAGCTAAAGAACCAAAGGCTCTAATCACAAGTGTTTCAATGCTAGTTTCTGAATTGAAGATAAAAGTCGTTATAGCAAAAACAACAATGTATAAAAGCATACTTGCAACAATAAGCTTGTCGTATTGCTTTTTGAATGAGTTCCAAATAACCAGTTTATAATCTAATGCCATTAAAAAGTGAGTTTGGTAATTTCTAATTCTTTCAAAGGATTATATACTAAAAGTCCTGTAGGCACATCCGTTATGTTGAATTTATAAATACCAACAGTAGTTAATTGCCCAAGTGCTTGCCCTTTCTTACCTTGATTACTTGTTGCATAAACAACAGAAGAAGCATGCTTTAGAGGAGACTTTAAAATAACTTCAATATATTTTTTGTAGACATTCACTTTTATGAGATCATTTTCTGCAGTTTTTATAAACTTCTCGTTTAGCGTTTTAACTGCTGTAATATCGTTATCATCAGATCGATTAAAGTCTAAATTTTTTATGGTTATAAACATAAAGATTGGAATAGCAACGGCTAAAACCAACCATATGAATTTATGTGCTTTTCGTTGTCCTGAAGTCATCTTAAGCTGTTTTAGTTTTGAATAATTTTCCAATTAAAAAAGGCCAAGTTGCTACAACTCCAGGGAATAATAAGAACCGAACCTTCTTTTTACTGTTTGTCATCAGAGGGTCGATTTTTGAAGCTTTCACAAGAAAAAATATTCCGAAAAGGATTCCGATTAAAAAATAGATTCCTAATACTGCTAAAAAAATATTAATTACGATTTCCATATTAAATCAAATTAACATCGGCCATCACTTCTAACAAGCCGGGCTTAGATTGTGTGTATAACTCTTGCATAGCACTTTCTAAATCCTCTTGTTTTTCAACACGTTTGCCCCAAGCGCCGCAAGATTCAGCGAATTCCGCAAAATTTGGGTTAGACAAAGACGTTTTCCAAACATCAAATTCACCAGCACGTTGTTCTTTCGATATTTTACCTAATTCGTGATTGTTCAATACAATTAATTTTATAGGCATATTGTATTTTACAAGCGTAGTAATCTCAGCTAAATATTGACATAACCCTCCATCACCAGCCACAGCAATTACAGGGCGCGAATTACCAACTGCGGTCCAAGCACCAATAGCTGACGGTAATGCAAAACCTATAGAGCCTAGATAGCCAGACATTAAAAAATCTTGATTCTTAGGTTCAAAATAACGTCCAAAAGAATAGGCATTATTACCAACATCCACGCACATCACTGCATTATCTGGAGTGAGTCTATTCATGGTGTCAAAAACAGCAATAGAGCTAATACCATTATCCGAAGTCTCTAATAAGCGTTTTGCCTTTTCTGCTTTCCAAATCTTCCAGCGTTCAGCAATTTCTTCAGTTTGATCTATGGTGTTTATATGGCCTTTTAGTTCATCATTAAAAATCTCTACAGTTCTTGATATTTCGCCAAAGACAGCAACTTCAACCTGATGGAACTTACTTAAAGCCAATGGGTCAAAATCTACTTGGATAATCGGTTTTTTAGGTGTTATTCCAGTATGGTTAGAAAAGGATGCCCCAAATACAATGAGCAAATCGCTTTCATTCATAAACCAAGAAGCAATGGGTGTACCACTTCTTCCCAAAACACCACCCCCAAGCGGATGGTTATCGGCGATTAATCCTTTGCCTTTAAATGTTGTGACTGCAGCAGCGTTAAGGCTTTCGGCAAATTTTACAACTGCTTCTTTGTGTGCTCGTGCACCATGACCCATAATAATTACAGGACGCTTTGATTTTTTGATAAGCGCAACAGCATCTGCAACTGCTTCTTTCGGAGGTGCAATATCTAAAGTGGTAATTCTGTTTTTTGGACCTTTGGCTCTAGCTTTAGGATTCGCTTTTTGTTCTTGAACTTCATCTGGAAAAGTGAGGTGCGATACGTCACGCTTTAGAATGGCATGCTTAACAGCCAGAGTCATTAATTCGGCATGTCGACTGTCGCGCTGAACCCGTTGGTTAAATTCGGCAACGGTATTGAAGCCTTGCACCAAATCGACTTCCTGAAAATTACCAGTACCAACCACTTGTGTTTTTACTTGTCCAGTTAGTGCTAGTATGGGCGCACGATCTACTTTAGCGTCCCAAAGTCCTGTGTACATATTCGTAGCTCCAGGGCCTGCTATTGAAAAACAAGCTGCAGGTTTACCCGTAAGTTTACCATAAGCTGAGGCCGCAAATGCAGCAGCACCTTCATGACGAATACCATAAAAGTTGAGGTTTCCTTTTTCTTCTTGACGTCTCATAGCGTCGGCAAAGCCTAAATTAGAATGCCCTACCATCCCAAAAACCTTTGTTACTCCCCAATTCACCATGGTCTCTACCATAATATCCGATACCGTGGTTTCGTGAGGGGCCTCTTCCTCCAATCCGACGTAAATGGCATCATTTTCTTCTTTAACAGGGAAGGTGTCGATACCATCATCGTAACCTCCAGGTGGCTTTCCCGAGCAAGGATCAAAATCCCAACCATGCCACGGACAGCGCAGTAAGCCATTTTCAATGGAGCCTTCTCCCAAAGGACCGCCTTGGTGCGGACATCGATTATCTAAGGCAGAAAACTTTCCTTTGTAATGCGTAAGGCAAATGCCTTTGTGATCTGCGGTTACGGTTTTGACACGACCTTCGGGAAGGTCTTTTTTATGATCAAGGACTTTGTGCCAGATTACTTTTTTTGTGCTCATGGTTATTCTGTTGATTTTTTGTATTGATCTTGTCTTATTTTTACGGCTCTTAGTGAGTAAATGATTAAAAAGCTAATGGACACAAATACACTCAAAACTCCCAATAACATAACGATAAGCCCGAATGTGTTAGAGAAATTATAGAAGTTCTGTAATCCTGAAAAAATTCCGGCTGCTACCATAGCGCCTGCCCCTATATACAAACCTACTAAGCCCTTATTGAGAAGTTTCAGCTGACTTAACTTTCGTTTGCTTATGCCGTCTTCTGAATCTTTTACTTTCAACCGTTCGGCTATTTCATTGCTCAATGCAATTAATTGGTTGGAGGTGGAAAGGATTAACAATCCGATTCCTGGTAAAATCGTTATGGGCAGGTACCACTGATCCATATGTTATGAAAGATTTTTAATCATCTGATTCTAAATGATTTTTTTTTGAGTGATTGGATAATGAAAAATTAATCAATGCTCCGATTGTAAAAAAATGATCGTTCCATTCACTGACTACATATTTATATTCTGAAAAGAACAAGAATCTTCCTTTAGCATAGTGCAAGCCAGCTCCAAGATTCAGTCCGAAGCCTTCTTCGGTATATTCCTCGATTTCCATACTGTGATTCTCCGCTACTGTTTCGATAGAGTAATTAATCCCTGATAATGGATAAACACCTATGCCTTGACCCAAATCTAATATATAATGAAGGTTGATGTTAGCTTCAAAAAAGGTCGTTTCACTGTCATCTGTGTCTTTTTTGAAATACGAAACTTCAGGTCCAAAACAGTAATGGTGGTCCGCCGCATAATACAATCTTGCGTTAAGGCCTGCGGCTTCTAAATTTGTTGAGTATACCGCTGAAAGCCCTGGCATTAAGGTCGGCGGCTCAACTTGTGCACCTATTGTACTTAAACACAAATAAAATATTAACCAAATTCCTATTTTAACTTTTGAAGTCAACACACTATAATGATTGGGTATATTGATTAATAGCGCTTGTAAAAAATAAACTTGCGTCTTCCTTTGAAATTCCTGTGACAGGAAGTGCAAACCCGTTCCATCCATTGCTGTAATAGCTTCCTTTTTCTAAGGTTGTATCTGAAGGTAACTCCACAGTATCATGTCCTTTGTATCCACTGACATACAAATAAAAGTCATCAATCAAACTATCGGGTATTGCCATTCCCAATCCAATGCCAAGGTTATCATGCGTAGTAAAAAACGCTCCTGTATCAAAATGATGTGGCCAAATTCTAACCGAAGATTCGTAACCACCGGTTTTCAGAACATGAGTGATAACCTGATGTACTAAATCCCTGTGATTTATTAAATCGTTAAGCCTATCTTGGGAAGTCAAGTTGAAGGTCGTTAAATCACTAATCTTAGGATAAGGCAATTCATAGTGAAGGTTGTAGCTATACGGTTTATTAATGCCGTTACCTTTACTTATTTCGGATATCCATTCTACGATCTCTTTATGCGTCTTATGGTTAAGGAGTAGGTGTTCTTTATTCCCATTTTGATGTTGCCACTCTAGAGAAAAGTTTTCATAATTCAACTTTAAGCTATCACCATTTGGAAAGGGGTGCGTTTCTAAGGAGCGGTCGACCCACCCCAGATTCGTATGGCTATCGTCTTCCTTTTTTTCTATAAAACTTATGGCCGCTGTCGCTAAGTATTGGGCGGCCATATGCATAATTGTAATCATAATTTAAGATTTAATTCCTGCATAATTAATACCTGTTAATCGATGCATGTCCATATTAAAAGTCGATAGGTCATTAAAATTAAATTTGGAGATGTCGTCATAACCACAAGACCTTGCAACTACTTTAATAAGATCATTAGTCGCGTTAAAATAATTGTATAGTTGTTTTGCTGATGCTTCTATGATTAAACGGCTCCGTAAGGATTCCTTTTGTGTTGCAATACCGACTGGGCAATTATTAGTGCCACAGGCGCGCATACCCAAACAACCAATGGCTTGTAATGCTGAGTTGGAAACCGCAATGGCATCGGCCCCAAGCATCAAGGCCTTGGCAAAGTCTTCGGCCACACGCAAACCACCAGTAATGACTAGGGTAACATTTGTTGCACCGACTTTATCCAAATACTGTCTAGCTCTTGCTAAAGCTGGTATGGTGGGGACATTGATGTGATCTCTTAAAATCGTAGGTGCCGAACCTGTTCCACCACCACGACCATCCAAAATAATGTAATCGACGCCTACGTCTAAGGCAAATTGAATATCGTCTTCGATATGACTGGCCGCAATTTTAAATCCTATAGGAATGCCACCAGTGCGCTCTCTCACTTTATCTGAAAACACTTTAAAGTCTTCAACCCTGTGAAAGTTTGGATTGGCGGCTGGTGATATAGCGGTTTCTCCTTCTTTTAACCCTCTAACTTCGGCAATCTCAGCGCTGACTTTATTACCCGGTAAGTGACCTCCAGTTCCTGTTTTTGCACCTTGGCCGCCCTTAAAATGAAAGGCTTGTACCTTATCTAATTTGTCCCATGAAAACCCGAACTGTGCTGATGCGAGTTCATAAAAATATTTTGAATTATTGGCTTGCTCTTGAGGCAGCATACCTCCTTCACCAGAACAAATTCCCGTACCTGCCATCTCCGCCCCCTTACTCAAAGCAATTTTTGCTTCTCGGGATAAGGCACCAAAACTCATATCACTCACAAAAACTGGTAGGTCTAAAACCAGCGGCTTTTTAGCATTTGGTCCTATGACGACCTGTGTTGCTACCTTTTCTTCGTCCAATAATGGACGGGTTGCCAATTGTGCCGGAAGAAATTGTATGTCATTCCATTGAGGCAAGGTATTTCTATCAACTCCCATCGAAGCAGAAAACCCATGATGGCCAATGTTTTTTAAACCGTGTTTCGCAAGTTCTTTGATGTAACCTGTATAAGGTTCCGTGTCTTCGGGATGTGTGTCTGCATAAGTCCCAAGGTATTCGTCCCTATTAAAGGGTTGGGGATGTTCGGTTTCGAAGGCTATGATTTCTTCTTCATTAATGAATAGTGAATCTCCTTCTATAACATGCTGAAATTTATGCAAATACTCCTCATTGTTATATTCGCTTACACCAGTATCGTAGCGGTAATCCCAACCGTGTACCCCGCAAATAAGGTTGTGACCGTCGATATAACCATCGGCCAATAATGCGCCTCTGTGATGGCACCTTCCGTAAAGAACAGAGATGCCTTTTTCATGTTTTATAATGACAAGGTCGGTATTTTTAACTAGGGCATAGGTCGGTTGTTTTTCTTGAAGATTTGAAATTTTAGCAATTTCAATTTTTGACGTCATAGGATTGATTGTTTAGTTGTATAATTTACAATCATTTTGACGAGAAAACAAGACACTAATTACAGTGTATGGCTCTATGTGCCATTTAAAAGGTGGTAAAACGCATGAATTTTAGCTACGAAATTGTAATAGCAATTAATAAGAATTAGAACAGACCGTGGATTTCGGCATCAATCTTATTGATAATACCTCCTAAATCTTCAGGGTTAGCTACAAAATCTAAATTGTCGACGTCAATAATCAACAATTTGCCTTTATTGTAGGTGGTAATCCAAGCTTCGTAGCGTTCGTTCAAACGGCTTAAGTAGTCAATACTAATGGTGTTTTCGTAATCGCGCCCGCGTTTATGGATCTGAGCGACCAAATTTGGGATAGTGCTTCTTAGATAAATTAATAAATCTGGACCTTTAACAAAGGATTCCATGAGCTCGAAAAGTGATGAGTAATTCTCAAAATCCCGATTGGTCATTAAGCCCATAGCGTGCAAATTAGGTGCAAAAATATGAGCGTCTTCGTAAATGGTTCGGTCTTGAATAACATCCTTACCACTATTTTGAATTTGGTTAATCTGACGAAATCTGCTATTTAAGAAATAAACCTGTAGATTAAAACTCCAACGCTCCATTTGGTTGTAAAAATCGTCCAAATAGGGATTGTCCACAACGTCTTCTAATTGGGCCTCCCATCTGTAGTGTTTTGCTAATAATTTGGTCAAAGTCGTTTTACCTGCTCCTATATTTCCTGCAACAGCAACATGCATAGTCTATTCTGGTTTAAGTTGGTATTGACGTAGAATTTCGTCGTGGTAAATATACAAGGTTTCATTGGTTACCAAAAACTGACTTATTAACAAATTTGGATGCAAAATAGGTTTGATCTCATCTGTATTTTTAGAAAGCAAATAGAGCTTATCTTTCTTTTTGAGCGCTAAATGCGCTTTGCTAAAGGCTAAGCTTTCATAACCGTCATTAGGGTATTTAGCTATTAAACTTCCGAAGTAACTATAGACATAGAGGTACTTTTCGGTGAGCATATAGCAATTGTTATAATCGCTTTTAAGGTCTAAAATGTCGGATTGTATAGGTACAGTTTTTAGTCTAATCGTATTGCTCTTGTAGTCATAGAGTTCGAGCTGTTGTAAGTCCTGATTAAAAATCCAAAGGGTATTGTCAAAACCTGTAGAGATAAAGCTTACATTCTTGTAGGGCTGTGTCGTATTAAAATCTATTTTAAAGACTTCTGCCAAACGGTTATCCAAAATCACAACCGTATTAAAATCATGGTAAAAAAGATTGATTTTTAAGGGGTTGAAAGCATTGGCCGTTGTAATTTCACCGAGCTGAAAGTTGGTGTAGGTAATAGTGGTGTCCTTAGTTTTCTTGTTAAAGGTGTTGTCGTCTGTGGCATAATATAATGTGCCGAAGGTATCAACCCCAAAAATAGCTTTCGCCTTTAAATGGGTAGAGTCTTTTGCCTGCATCTGTATTTGTTCTTGTGCCGATACAGATAGACTCAAAGCAAAAAATAAATAAACTAACTTACGCATACGAGACAGAAAAATACAAAAATTGCACCATTCTATAACTCAAAACAATTTGTATTTAGTACATAGAGTTTAGACAGTGAGCTTATAACCGAATCCGCGAACATTGATGATTTGTATGTTGTCATCATTTTTTAGCTTTTTGCGAAGCTTGGTAATAAAGACATCCATGCTTCTTGCAGAGAAAAAATCGTCCGTTCCCCAAAGCTTATTCAATATCAATGAGCGATCCAAAACCTGGTTTTTATTTTTAATGAGATGAAATAGCAGATGGGCTTCCCTATGGGTAAGCTGTGTCGGTTCATCATCTTGATACTGTAACTGCTGTTTTGGAAAATCGAAGGTGTAATGACCAATGCTCAGAATTTTGGCAGTCTTCTGAACCTTCGATCTATTTAGGAGATTATGAATCCTCACGATTAACTCTTCCATACTAAACGGTTTCTTAAGGTAATCGTTGCCACCAATGGAAAATCCTTCAACAACATCTGCTGTTTGGGATTTAGCAGTTAGGAATATAATGGGAATAGTGTCATCAATAGCTCTGATCTCCTTGGCTAAGGTAAACCCGTCTTTTTTGGGCATCATCACATCCAAGACTAAAATTTCGGGATGATCAGATTGATAGGTCTCAAATGCTTTTTCACCATTGTCGCACAACAGCACTTCAAAATCCCTAGTCTCAAGACTCTCTTTTATGATTTGGCCCAGTGCCGCTTCATCTTCGGCCAGAAGTAATTTAATGTTATCAGCCATTGGGGGTTGTAATTTTAAAAGTGGTTAAATGCTTCGCTAAATTGAGGTCTATGGATCCACCGTGTTTATCTATGATGGTTTTGGTGTAGTAAAGACCAATGCCAAAACCTTTGACATCGTGCGTATTGCCTTTAGGGACACGATAGAATTTTTCGAAAATCCGATCTTTACTGGCTTTTGAAAGTGTATTGCCACTATCAGAAATCAAAATCTCAAAACTATGCTGCTTTGGAATTAAATCTACAGAAATGATAGATCCTCCGTATTTTACGGCATTATCTAAAATGTTGTTTAATGCATTTTCAAAATGAAATAGATCTACTTTAGCCTCTAGACTTTCGACTTTAGGGCTGATGCTAAATTCCTTGTCTGGAAAATGTATACGATAGCGGTGGGTTAAATCTTTTAGTAGGGCTACAATATCAACATTTTCTCTATTCAATTCTAAGCTGTCACTGTCTAAAGTGGCGGTTTCCAATAACTTTTCTACCATCACGTTTAACTTATTCAGTTGCTCTGAAGACATATTGATGTATTTTTTAGTCTTTTCTTTATCATCAATACCATTAAAATTGCTAATGCTTTCTAAGGCGACTCCTATGGTAGCGATAGGCGTTTTGAATTCATGGGTTATATTACTGATTAAATCATTTTTGACTTCGGCCAGCTGCTTTTGGTGTTTAATGATTTTTAGTAAATAGAAGAGGCAGCTTATGACGGCCAATACTAAAACTGTCGAAATTAAAATACCGCTTAGACTCCGCTTAAGTACAGTTGCGGTTTCATTGGTGAAATCGATTTTTAGGGTGCTTCCTTTCGGTAAAAATGTAGATTTTGATGTCGTACTTAAGACGTATTGAATAGTTGGTTCAGACTCCACAACCATAGAGTCGCGTCGTTTTGAGAACATGCCAGTCCTATCAGATTCATAGAAAGTTAGTTTACTTTTTAGATCGATACCTTTTCTTTGCAACTCATTGTTTAGCATACTATCAACCACCTTAACATCTAAAGTGTCATTGCTAATGGAAACGAAGACTTTAGAGGTTAACATCGAAATGTTTTTCAAATCGATACTGTCGTTTAGTTTAAATTGATCCACCTTGACCTTAAAAGAATCCGCACTTATGGGCTTATTTTTTTCGCGATAATCGGCCATCATAGAATCCGCTTTTCGTCCTTTGAAAATTGTAATACCGTCTATATTATCTGCTTTGAGCGAGTCGAGATTATTAAATCGATCTGTCGTCTCATCTATTTTTCCGATGAATTTCATTAAGTCACTGTCTTCATCAAATGCGTCTATCTGGCTGTCACCAATTAAGGCTATCCCTAAAGTGGTCCGCTCTGCTAGGTCGGCATAATAATCATCAACGGCTTTGTCTAAACTCGCCTGTACATCATTGATGAGCTGTTGCTTATTGGCTTGATAGTTTTTGTAATTCCAAAATACCTGAATACCAATTGTAACCAGTATTACCGCCACAATTGTATATAAGATCCATTGATATCGCTTATCATTCATAGGTCAAAAGTAAATGTTAAAATTGAGTTGAACGAATCGGTTAACAGACGTTAACACTAGTTAACTCAAAAGACAAAATGCTGTTTTGATATTTGTAGGGTATTAATCTTTAAAAACACGAATAATCATGAAAAACTTAATTACCAGTTTAGCATTAGTAATGACAATGCTCTGCTTTGGCCAGTCAGAATCCATAAATGGTGTGGTGACCGAATCACAGCAAACGCTAGAAAATGTCTCAGTTACCGTTACTGTGGATTCTGCTGCCGACATCGAATCGACGTTTCAAGTAAAGGATATTCAAGACATTTTGGAGTCGACAGGCGACAATGAAACCCTTAGATTTAAAATCATTTGTAATGGCAGAACCATGTCGAATGGTGAGAAATCCCATATATCTTATGTGGTAGAAGGGAACTCCAATGAACCAAAGGTCTTTTTAAAGAGCATTGAAAAAATAAGAACTTCAGCTCTCAATTATTATAATAAGAACTAAAAATCGATCAAATGACAACAATTATTAGAGTTTTAGTTTTGGCATTAACCATGGTGTTTACTGCGGTTAATGCTCAAGACTTTCAAGGCGTGGCGACTTATAAAACGCAACGTCAGGTAGACATAAAGCTAGACAGTACTCAGGCGAATGCTGAAATGCAAGAGCGAATGCTGGAAATGATGAAAAAACAGTTTCAAAAAACCTTTAAATTAACCTTCAATAAAGAAGAGTCCACCTACAAGCAAGATGAAGAATTAAGCAAACCTCAAGTCGGTGGAGGAGAATTTCAGGTGATAATGATTGGCGGAGGTGGAGGATCCGATGTGCTTTATAAAAACACAAAAGAACAACGATATGCGGAGCAAGTTGACACCTACGGAAAGATCTTTTTAGTTAAAGATGATATCGAAAAAATAGATTGGAAATTGGGTTCTGAAACCAAGTTTATAGGTGAATATCAATGTTACAAAGCGACGTTTACAAAGATGGTACCAAAACCAATGCAGATGTCTAGCGCAGATACAGATGAAGACATTGATCTGGATAAAGAGCCAGAAATGGAAGAACGTACCGTCACAGCATGGTATACACCGCAAATCCCTGTAAATAATGGTCCTGACGATTATCAAGGTTTACCTGGTTTAATATTAGAAGTCCATGATGGAAAGTTGACCATAATCTGTAATAAAATCGTATTAAACCCTAAAGAAAGGATTGCTATTAGTGAACCTACAAAAGGTAAAGAGGTCAATCAGGAAAAATATGATGAAATTATGGATAAGAAGCGAAAAGAGATGATGGAACGTTACAGACCTAAAAAAGGTCAGAGAAATGATGGACAAAGCTTTAGTATAACTGTCGGCGGTTAGAAATTGTGTAATGGCTTTGTTAATTTTATGATAAACCGATTAAATTTTGTTTAACGTTTAGATATATTTGCTAAACAAACATAACCAATTCATAGTCTTTTTATCATGAAATCACTACTCATCAAATCTAGTTTTCTATTAGTTGCTGTCTTTTTTACAGGGACTCTAAATGTTAACGATATTGCTTTATTCCATGACGCTGTGCCGTCGGATGGCTTCCAAGGACAGGCCTTTTATGTGTCCAAGTCTAAAATGGAACTTGGTAGGTGGGGTGCACGTTTAAGTGAAGCGCAGAAGAAACAAATAGAGGCGCGTCTGAAAAACAGGTTGGAAAAAGAGTACATTTTAACATTCAATAAAGAAGAAGCTTTGTTTTATGAGGATGAGAAGTTAGATGCCATGACAGGAGCCACGGATTCTTGGGGAAAGAATTTTGCGCCAGGGCGACAGTATAAGAATGTGAAGACGAACACGCAGATTCAAAGTCAAGAGTTTTACGGTAAAAAGTTCTTAGTGAAAGATAAGCTTCAGGATATAAAGTGGGTCTTAGGAAAAGAGACGAAGCAAATAGGTAATTATACGTGCTTTAAGGCAACAGCATCAGTCCCTTCCAATGACTTAGCTTGGTATGATTTTTCTTGGAGTCGATTAAGAACTAACAGTGCCGCTGAGGAAGCGTCGGACTCTACTGCTACGACTACAGAAGAACCAAGTGTCGCCATGACAGAGGTAGAGGCTTGGTATTCGCCTCAAATTCCTGTAGGGCACGGCCCTTTGGAATACTGGGGACTTCCAGGGTTGATTTTAGAGGTAAGTGCTGGTAATACAACTATGCTTTGTACTAAAATAGTTATGAATCCAAAGGAGAAATTAGATATTGAAGCTCCTGATAAAGGAAAGGAAATCACCAAAGCGAAATACCAAGAGACGGTTATGAACAAGATGACAGAGTTCAGAAATAATAGAGTGGGTCGAAGAAGAGGTTAATTTATTAACAGAAGTTTAACGCCATTAGATTTAACTTTCTGCATCTCAATAGGTCTAAACAATGATTAATGCGTTGTAAGCAATCCATATTTATATGACAGTAAAATCAGAATCGTGTTATACCTGTATCCTTAGAATTTGTTCAGTACATGATCACTTTCGTAGATGATTTCCTAAGGTTAGTATAATAATATTCCGATATTCAATAATATGCGTTTTCTTAGCAATTTATTTTAAGACATACTTAGAATTTAAGCATACATTTGTTGTTCAACATTAAACGTTTAAGATGAAAAAACCATTTTTGAAACTTACAGTCTTTCTATTATTTTGCTTCTGTACCGTATCATTTGCTCAAGACTTCCAAGGTAAAGCCTACTACATGTCTAAAACGACTATGGATTTAGACCAGTGGGGTGGACGTGAAATGAGTCCGGAGCAAAAGAAACGAGTGGAAGAGCGGATGAAAAGTTTTCTTGAAAAAGAATATATCTTGACCTTCAATAAAGAAGAATCCATTTATAAGGAGGACGAACGACTAGAGACACCAGGATCCGGAAGAGGTTGGGGTGGTTTTTCGAGCAGTTTCACTGGAGGGCCAAAATACAAGAATGTAAAGTCCAAAGAATTATTACAAGACCAAGAGTTCTTTGGAAAGCAATTTTTAATTAAGGACGAACTGAAGGGGCTTGAATGGAAAATGGGATCAGAAACCAAGCAAATAGGTAATTATACCTGTTTTAAGGCTACCGCTACAAGAACTGTCGATAAATTTGATTGGCGAAGTATGAGGCGAAGGGGTGGAAATAACGATGATAAGAAGGAAGGTAAAAAAGCAAAAGACTCTACGAAAGCGGAAAATGATGATCCAATGAGCGAAATAGAAGTGCCAAAAACTATTGAAGTAGTGGCTTGGTATACGCCACAAATACCCATTAATCAAGGGCCTGACGATTACTGGGGTTTGCCGGGTTTAATCTTAGAAGTGAGTGCAGACAGAACCACGATCTTATGCACAAAAATAGTCATGAATCCTGAAGAAAAAGAGGAGATTGAAAAACCAGAGAAAGGGGATGAAGTGACACAAGCTGAATACAACGAAATTATAACTAAGAAAATGCAAGAAATGCGTGAGATGTACGGAGGTCGTGGCCGTGGTGGAAGAGGAAGAAGAAACTAAAAAATCAAACACAATCAACTAATGAAAAAAGCATTATTGCTGCTATGTTTAATAGTGGCTAGCAATTCCTTTGCCCAAGTTAGAATGCAAGGGGTTGTTAAAGATAGTATTGGAACGCCATTAGAATTGGCTAACGTTATTGCAATCAATCAGGAGACCAATGCCTTAGAATCTTATGCTGTTACTAATGATAAAGGGAAGTATGTATTGTCTTTAGGCAAAAATGGAAAGTATAAGCTACAGGTCAGTTACATCGGTTACAAGACCTTTGAAGAAATTATATCTACGACAGATGTCAACATCACCAAAGATTTTAAGCTCGTGCCTGACAATTCTTTAGATGCGGTGGAGTTAACCTATGAAATGCCGGTGACTATTAAAGGCGATACATTGATTTACAATGCCGATTCATTTAAGAACGGATCAGAACGAAAACTAGAAGACCTTATTGAGAAAATGCCCGGAATGGAAATTAATGAAGACGGACAGATAGAAGTCGAAGGGAAGGTTGTCAATAAACTTATGGTAGAAGGTAAAGATTTTTTCGATGGGGATACCAAATTAGCCACGAAAAATATTCCATCAAATGCGGTTGATAAAGTTCAAGTGCTTCGGAACTATGCAGAAGTCGGTCAGTTAAGAAGTGTTACCAATAATCAGGATAATGTAGCCATTAATATCAAGCTCAAGGAAGGGAAAAAGAATTTTTGGTTTGGAGATGTTACTGCAGGTGCCGGTACTGCGCCTTCACCCAACGATGAGCTCTATTTGGTGCAGCCCAAACTATTTTATTACAGCCCAAAATACAGTATCAATTTTATCGGGGATATGAATAATATAGGCGAAGTCGCACTGACCAATAGGGATCTGCGTGGTTTTGGTGGCGGATTTAGACTGCCTAGCAGAACTAGTGGTACAAATATCAATTTAGGAGACAATGGTCTTGGAGGATTAACTAATATTGCCAACGCTCAAGAAGTAATCACCAAATTGGGCTCTGCTAATTTTAGCTATTCACCTAATGAAGCGCTTGATTTAAGTGGATTCCTCATTTATAATAGCAGTCGTTTACGCACTAGGGAAGATAACTTCATTGACTATATCGAATTTGAAGATGATCCCGATACGCCAATTGATGAATCGGAAGGTACGCCGCCAGACGAAGAAACTGTGTCTACAGGAAGAGAAGCGACAAATCAGTTTATCGCCAAACTAAGTGCCTCGTATAAACCTAATGTTAACAACCAGTTGGATTACGATATTTTGGCAAGGACTTCAGATGATGAAGAACGCCAAAATTTATTTTCGTCTGTTGTAGGAAATACAGATCAGTTGAACCAGGTAAATCCTTATAGTATCAATCAAAATTTGAATTACTACTACACCTTGGATGAAAATAACATATTTGCTCTTGAAGCACAGCACTTGTTAAAAGATGAGGATCCGTTTTACAATGCGCTACTGGTTAATAGTACGGACCCTAACACTACAGATGCTTTTGATACTACGGCAGCTAGTTTAGGGCTGGATTTGGAGCAGTCACTTTATGATATCAATCAAGATCGACGCGTTAAAAGCAATCAGTTGGATGCCAAATTAGATTACTATAATATTTTGAATGCTAAGAGCAATATTAACCTAACACTAGGTACCATTTTTAGTAATCAGAATTTTAACTCTAATATTTTCCAGTTTTTGGATAATGGTGCTCGTTTAGACCCAACACCGACCATTACGGATTCTGATGGGCAGCTTTTAGCAGCGACGAATGACGATGTAGAGTATCGTTTCAGTGATGTGTATTTAGGGGTGCATTACCGTTTTAAGACCGGGAAGTTCACCTTTACACCAGGGGTTTCGTTCCATGCTTACAGTAATCAGAATACACAAAATGGGGAGACCTTCAAAGATAATTTCTTTGACGTACTGCCCGATTTTGAAATGCGCATTCAATTTAAGAAGAGTGAGAGCTTACAATTCAATTACAACTTATCAAATACCTTTACAGATGTTACCAACATTGCAGAGGGGCTGGTCCTAAATAATTTTAATAATATTCAGTTTGGTAACCCAGAATTGGTAAATGCGCTGTCACACAATTTTAGATTATTCTACAGCAGTTTTAATTTGTTTAATTATACCAATGTGTTTGCTGGATTAAACTACAGTAGAAACGAGGATCAAATACGTTCGTTCACCAATTTTGAAAACGTCATTAGAACGAGTACCTTCTTTAATTCACAATTTGCGGATGAAAACGGGACTTTGTTTGGTCGCGTACAACGTACATTTGGTAAATTTAGAGCAAGTCTTAGGACGAACTTCTCTTACAGTAAGCTAAATCAATTTATACAAGGGCAACAATCCTTAAACGAGAGCTTTAGCCAAAATTACACACCCGAAATTCGCACTAATTTTAGAGAAGCACCCAATGTAAGATTGCGTTATGGATATACTGTTACCAATAATGATCAAGGGAGCAACTCAACAAAATTTATTACGCGTTCGCCCTCTGTTGAATTTGATGCCTACATCTGGGATGCCGTAACATTTGTTACCGACTTTGCCTACACGGAACAGGAAAATGATGGACAAACCCAAGCCTTTAGAACATGGAATGCCTCATTACGCTACAGAAAAGGACGTGATGCGAAATGGGAATATTCCTTAAGAGCCACCAATATTTTAGATATTGACTCTAATATTAGCAACGGCGCAGGTAATATCTCGGTGTTTAGTTCTGAGACCTTTATACAGCCAAGATTTATAACCTTTAGGTTTACTTATACCTTATAAAAATAAAATAGAAAAAAGCCTTCTTAAGTGAGAAGGCTTTTTTAAACTTAATATTTTTAATAGTTTCGTAATACATGTATAACACCATTTATGGTGTGAGGATTACCATCGGAATCTTCATAAGAACCACTAAAGTTAATGTCAATGTATTCTCCAACATCTCCTAGGATATTTAGATTATAAATAATATTAGTATTAATATCAGAAATAGATTCTTGTATAGACTCATTGCAATCATAAATGTTGAAGCCAGTATCGTTTGTGATATTCCACTTTAAATCATCATATGAGCCAGTGTAATTAAGTTCATTTATTTTTCCAGTTAAGTGGAAGCATATATTTTCAGTTGACCATATGTATAATCTAGGGTTGTTATTATTAGAAGAGATGTCATCTGGAAAAAAATCAGCACGTATATTATCCAATAAAAATATGTACTCATTGTTATCAACTTTGTATTGGATAAATTCATCGATTTCGTCACAAGCATATATGTTGCCTATAAAGGTAAAAGGATGAGTAAAGTTGTAATTAATCTCACCTGAACTATTGTAAGAATTAAAGTCAACAGCCTCTATTTTAAATGAATTATATTCATTACAACGTAATAAACTTGTATTAAATACGCTATCAGTGATGTTATCAACAAATACTTTACTACCATGTGTTATAAAAACATACGCTTCATTTATTTGTTGACCGTTGCATTGATAGAAAGAACCAGAGATTTGTTCAGTAAAAATTTCAGGGCTTTCGGGTATTTCAATCGTTATAGAAGAATCAGAATTAAAGGGTCCAACGATTTGATTCAGAATAGAATTCCCATCGCATAGGTATTCTACAGACAAATCTATTTCTATAGATTTATTAGAAGGGATAAGACCTGAAACAATTCCTGAATTATTTGTATAGTTATATATTGTTCTTAAATTTTCTGAAGATAATGCTACTTTTACATTGTTTAAAGGGTTTCCATATGTATCCTCTATTGTTATCGATAATGTGTTATGTTGAAGATGAATGATTGAGCAAGTCCAGAAAGAGAAGTGTGATACGGTACCCACATACATATTACCTATTAAGATAGCTTCACCGTCTTCTTTCCAATAACCATTAGCTTCGTCAAAATACCATAGCGGAATTGTTGCGGGAGCAGAACCCATTAAACTTTCATCTACGGGTATTTTAATTTCAGAAGTAGAGCCCTCCGCTAAGTTTAAATCTTCACCTCCAGAACCTCGCAATTCTACGGCTAACATACCTAAGGTTTGGAGCATACGTTCAGCACCATCTTCATTTTCGGCATAAAGCATACCAGGCATTTGTAGGTCCATAGCTTCATCTGTTGGGTCTAAGTGATACATAATAACTTCAACAGGTCCAGAATATTCGGTACCATCTTCATTAATAAAATTACCATCAAAACTCACAGAGCTGCCGTCAGTGATACTTACTGTTGTTGAAGTGCCGCTATTAATGGTCGTGATGGGATTGGCCTCGAGTAGCATGATTTGTACTTTGTTGGTGCCTTCTGTAGGGACTACACTTCGTGACCCATGAATATAGCCCGCTTTTTCGGCTTTTATATAACCAAAACGCTCGTTCACCTCAGCATCTTTAATAATAAATACGCCGTTACTATCGGTCGAGGCAGTTTCATCACCAATCCTAATCAAAACCCCTTCAATAGGGTTATGATTTTTATCGATAACCGTACCGATAAAATCTCTTGAAATTTCATTGCCAAAATAGTCTGCGAAGGTATTAGGGATAATTTCCTGAATGTGCTCGGTGCCTGAATGGCTATCATCTTTTTGGCAACCACTTGTAACTATAAGAATAACTAATAAAACGGCGGATATAAGCTGTGTTGGTTTCATAATGCTGTTTTAATGTTTGATAAGGCATCAAAAACCAGACCACTCTTCTAAAAAACGTTCTCCATTTCGACTTACTTTGTAAGGTACTTTCAATAAAATATATTTTATCTCAACTAATGCTCACTGACCAAAGAAGACTTTTTAGCTTATAAGTCTATTCTAACATGAGCGGCACCAGCGATACTTCGAGTTATTCCATCATGCATAAACGTACCCGAAAAATTGATATTAATATAATCACCAATTCCATTTCCAACATAAGTGACGTCTATCAAAACCTCTTCCTGACCCATGGAAATATAACCGCTTCCAGGGACTTCGAAATTAAATACGTTTAAATTGTCGGCAGCAACCATATAACTTCCGATTTCGTTAGGCAGGTCTGCCAAGAATGCGCCATTAGTAGACTTTAAAATAACAAATCTATCCGCACCAAGAATGACATCGATGTAATCCGTATAGCTTACAAAAATCGAATCGTCAATGACATATTGAATATACTCATCTTGTAATAAACATGCGTTTAGGACTCCTATGTTAGTTGTGGGTGTTGTAAATGTATAATCAAGACTTTCTGTTGTTTGATAATTAGAGAAATCACTACCAAGCACTGAAAAAGTGCTATTACTGTTTGAGCACCTGTTGAGTTGGACTTCGAAACTACCATCGCTGACATACTCATAAAAGGTGAGCTCGTCATAACTGATTTGTACATAGCCATTAGTAACTGGATCACCATCGCAGGTATTTAAAATCCCTGTAATAGTTTCCTGAACCATACTGGGATTATCTAGTACAGTTACCGTAATGCTAGAATCGGCATTAAAAGGTCCAATAGTCTCCATATGTAATAATTCAGTATTACATAAGACCGCGCCACGTATGTTGAGTTCGAGCGTTTCATTACTTGGAACTAGGCCACAAACAATGCCTAGATCATTGGTATTACCACCGCGTGTTCCGTATATTGAGCTAGTGATTGATGTTCTTAAATGGCTCAAAGGTTCTCCTGATGCATCTACAACATCAATGCATAACATTATAGCTTCTGCAGGAATATCACAGTTCCAAAAAGAGAAATGCGATACTGTGCCGACATACATACCATCTTGTAAAGTGGCGATACCTTCTTCTTTCCAATAGCCTTTAGCTTCATCAAAATACCACAAGGGAATCGTAGCAGGCGCTATTGCCATTAAGCTTGGGTCCACAGGAATTTTAATTTCAGAGCTTGAACCTTCCGCTAAATTTAAATCTTCACCTCCAGAGCCTCTAAGTTCTACAGCTAGCATCCCTAAGGTTTGTAATAGGCGTTCAGCACCGGCTTCATTTTCGGCATAGAGCATACCTGGCATTTGCACCTCCATATCAGCATCGGTTGGGTCTAAGTGATGCATAATGACATCTACGGAACCAGAGTAAGCAGAGCCATCTTCTTTTATAAAGTTACCATCAAAACTTACCGAACTGCCATCGTTGGCAACGATTTCGCTAGCACTTCCGCTTGTTACAGAGCCAACGATGGTAGCTTCTAACAACATAATGGTAACTTTATTAGTGCCGCTAGAAGGGACAACACTGCGTGAGCCATGGATATAGCCAGCTTTTTCTGCCTTTACATACCCAAAACGCTCGTTTACTGTGGCGTTATTAATCACAAAAACCCCATTGCTATCTGTTATTACAGTTTCATTGCCTATGGTTATAGTAACGGCTTCGATAGGGTTGTGGTTAATGTCGATAACCGTTCCAATAAAGTCATGCGATATTTCATTGCCGAAATATTCTGAAAAAGTATCGGGAATATTGTCTTGAGAGTCACCGCCTCTAGATATACCATCATCTATTTGGCATGATAAAAATAGTAGGAGAATAATGGACAGGAGAACCGTGTAAGATTTTGTTGGTTTCATAGCGATTGATTTTAGTTTTTCTTTTTTAAAAAGATGTTAAAATCAATAAAGGGTTGCGTAAAAAATCCTATGAAATCTTATTTCACTGACGTCTGCGGTAAGTTGTGATTGTTCTTATTGAACCTAAATATACTAAGGTCACTTTCCTTATAAAGAGTGATGTTTAATGAGGTCGTGCCACCTTCTGGAGCTATGCAAATTTGCTCATTTTTATAGCCCGCTTTGGTTACATCTACGGTCAATAAATTTTCATGTGCAGATGCATTTTTAAGTATAAAAAGGCCATTATTATCAGTGAAAATGGAGTCGTTCCCCACAATGACCTTGACATTTTCAACAGGATTTTGATCAGTGTCAAGGACTTTGCCTTTTAGATCTAACATAACGGGTTTTCCTAAGTATTCAGAGAATGCTTTTACAGAGGTGTCTTGGTCGGCTAGAGCAGTATTCTTTTTACAAGATAAAGCAAAAAGAAGGCTCAAAGATAAAGCCAACCCTATAAATTTGATTGATTTCATTAGTTTGATTGATGTTAGGTTGAAATTACAAAAACCTGTAAAGGTTTATGTTAAAATTCTTACAATTAACAAGCCGTCAATTGTTAAAGTCTCGAATAATGTACGACTTATTAGGAGTCATTCAACTAACATTTAATCATAAAAAAGGGACGGTTTTGAGATAAGTTTTACTGATTTCATAGCGATTGATTTTAGTGTTCTGCATTAAAAAGACGCTAAAATCAATAAAAGGTTGCGTTAATATGTTTATAAAAAGCCAAAAAGCCTTCAAATGATGATCACTGAAGACTTTTTAACTAACAAGAAAGGTAGATTTAGTTATCTCTTAGCACATGAACCACTCCGGTAATTGTGTGCGGATTGCCATCCCAATCTTCGTATGATCCACTAAAATTAATATCTATATATTCACCGACTTCTCCTAAAGCACTTAAGCTATAGCTAATGTTATTGTTTTCATTTGATACACTTAAGCATTCTCCTATAAAGAAACCAGTGTCACCTGTTTCACCGTTGAAAGCATAACTATCGTAAGTGCCTAAATAATCGGGTTCATTAAGAACACCGTACATATAGAAGCATTCTGTTTGATCACTACTAGCGAAAATATCAATCGTTGGACCAGGGAAATTAGGACTTTCAGCATAAAAACTCGCAGAAATATTATCCAATAAAAAGACGGTATCCGCACCATCAATAGCAAATTGAATAAATTCTGTAACCGTATTGCAAGCACTAATTGTTCCGATATCAGTAAGTGGTGTTGTAAACGTATAACTGATGTCATTGGTAGATTGCAGATTAGTGTAATCATTGCCTTTTATAGTGAATGTATTTGTATCGGAACATCGCAGTACATCAATTTCAAAAGTACCGTTACTCACTACATCAGTAAACGTTTGATTACCATAGGTTAATTGCACATAGCCATCTGTAACTGGGTCTCCATTACAGGTATTAAAAATACCCGTAACCACCTCTGTGATGATATCTGAATTGTCTGGTATCACGACGCCAATATTCGTGTCCGTTGTAAAAGGGCCAATCGTTTGAATCAGTAAAGGGCTTTCACCACAAATATCATAGCCGTAAACCTTAAGTTCTAAACTTTCGCCACTTGGTACAAAACCACAGACCTCACCATTGTCATCCGAATAACCTCCGCGAGTGCCAAAGGTTGCACTTGTAATAGTAACATACAAATTGTTTAGGGTATTATTGTTTTCATCCGTAGCGGTAACACAAAGGGTAATAGCTTCGGCAGGGATATCACAGTTCCAAAACGAAAAGTGCGATACCGTACCTACATACATATTGCCCTGTAATGTGGCCGTACCTTCTTCTTTCCAATAACCATTGGCTTCGTCAAAATACCACAGCGGAATTGTCGCTGGCGCCATACCCATTAAACTCGGGTCTACAGGAATTTTAATTTCAGATGCTGAACCATCAGGAAGATTTAGGTCTTCTCCACCGGCACCTCTGAGTTCCACAGCTAACATACCTAAGGTTTGCAGCATACGCTCAGCACCATCTTCATTCTGTGCATATAACATACCTGGCATTTGCATATCCATATCAGTATCTGCTGGATCTAAGTGATGCATAATGACATCTACTGAACCTTCGTAAGCAGAACCATCTTCTTTTATAAAGTTACCATCAAAGCTTACAGAACTACCATCGCTTGCTGTGACTGTTCCAGAACTTCCACTAGACACGGAACCAACAACAGTTTCTTCCAATAACATAATGGTTACTTTGTTTGTGCCATTAGAAGGGACCACACTTCTTGAACCATGGATATAACCTACTTTTTCCGCTTTGATATAGCCAAAACGTTCATTCACGGTAGCATCATTGATGATAAAAACACCATTGTTATCGGTTGTCGTAGTTTCATCTCCAATAGTTATAGTGACGCCGTCGATAGGATTATGGTTTTTGTCAATAACAGTCCCTAAAAAATCTCTAGAAATTTGATTGCCAAAATATTCGGAAAAGCTATTGGGAATATCTTCCTGCTGTTGTTCGCCACCCGAATTACTATCATCTTGTTCGCAAGATGTTGTCATCAGCAATGAAAATAAAAGTATAAAAATAAGATTTGGGTAATTTTTAATTCTCTTCATGATAAGTAGGATTTGGTTTTAACTATGCCTTATTAGGCCTTTCGGGAATAAAACATGTAAAGGACAAAAATTCCTACCTAAAGTATATAATTGCCAAAAAGTAAAAACCCTGATTTTTGCAAAAATCAGGGTTTTAATATATAAGGTTAATATCTTAGATATTAAACGCCGCTTTCACCTTATCCACATAATCCAGTTTTTCCCAGGTAAATAATTCTACATCCATGGTTTTAGATGTCCCATTAGGCTGTTCAAAGGTTTTGCTAATGACTTCGTTTTGTCGTCCCATATGCCCATAAGCTGCGGTTTCACTATACATAGGTTGGCGAAGTTTTAATCGACTTTCTATGGCTGCCGGGCGCATATCAAATACTTCAGAAACCTTTTCAGCGATTTCACCATCCGTTAAGTTAAAAGGACAAGTCCCGTAAGTATCAATAAATATGCCCATGGGCTCCACCACACCAATGGCATAAGAGACCTGTACTAAAACTTCGCTACAAAGTCCAGCAGCAACTAAGTTTTTGGCGATATGTCTTGTGGCATAAGCTGCACTGCGATCAACCTTACTTGGATCTTTCCCCGAAAATGCTCCACCACCGTGTGCGCCTTTACCACCGTAAGTATCTACAATAATTTTTCTACCTGTTAGCCCTGTATCTCCATGAGGGCCACCAATAACAAACTTACCTGTCGGATTAATATGATAAGTGATGTCGTTGGTAAACAAAGGTTTAATGTGATCCGGTACCTTAGCTACAACTCGAGGTATTAAAATCTCTACAATGTCCCTTCTTATTTTAGCTAACATGGCATCGTCAGAATCAAAATCATCGTGTTGGGTTGATACCACAATAGCATCAATACGTTGTGGGGTATTATCATCACCGTATTCTATAGTAACTTGACTTTTAGAATCAGGTCTTAAATAGGTAATGTCTTTATGTTCACGACGTAAAGCTGCCAGTTCTTTCAAAATAAGATGAGAAATATCTAGAGCTAATGGCATGAAGTTGTTGGTTTCGTTGGTGGCATAACCGAACATCATCCCTTGGTCGCCTGCGCCTTGCTCCTCCTTAGAAGCTCTGTCTACACCGCGATTAATATCCTCCGACTGCTCATGAATGGCTGAGAATACGCCACAAGAATTACCATCAAACATGTATTCCCCTTTGGTGTAGCCAATTTTATTAATGGTGTCTCTAGCAATCTTTTGAACATCGAGATAGGTATTAGATTTTACTTCACCTGCCAACACAACTTGTCCAGTAGTTACCAAGGTTTCACAAGCCACTTTAGATTCTGGATCAAAGGCTAAAAAATTATCAATTAAGGCGTCACTAATTTGGTCAGCAACTTTATCTGGATGGCCTTCCGAGACACTTTCAGAAGTAAATAAATACGGCATAAATCCTATGTTTTGTTAATATGTATATTGTGAGATTGCTGGGTCGCTAGAGAAGTCGTAAACTTACTGCTTTAGCATTTTTTTATAAGGTTGCAATCAGACAAATTTTTCCTTTAATAAATCAAGATGCAAAATTAGAAAATTAAATTGAAAGGGAAACTAATTTTAGATTTTTATAAATTCATTAGGATTTTAATTCTTTGTAAACCATATTTGTAATTATAAAGTTCAAATTAAGTATTGAAATGTTATCAAGAAAGGTGGAGGGATTAGACCCAATGAAACCTTAGCAACCCTTGGACTTACTGAGAAGGTGCTAAATTCTACTTGATTTATGCAAGTCATTTTTTGCGAAATCAGATAGATAACTAAAAACTAATTACTCATCTGTAATTAGTATTGTCTTTTTAACATTTATCTATTTAACAAGTTATTTAATTGGCCTGAGCTTTTGCCAATAGATTAAATTAATAGGAAATGAGTTCTAAGCGAATAGAAACAAAAGCGGTACGCACACAGATAGAGCGCACTCAATTTTTGGAACATTCTAACCCACTGTATCTAACATCGAGTTATGTGTTTGATGATGCCGAGGATATGCGTGCTTCCTTTGCAGATGAAAAAGAGCGTAACATTTATAGTCGTTATTCTAACCCAAATACTTCTGAGTTTATCGAGAAAGTCTGTTTAATGGAGGGTGCTGAAAGCGGTTATGCCTTTGCTTCTGGGATGTCTGCAGTATTTTCGACTTTTACGGCTTTATTGAACTCTAATGATCATATAGTATCTTGCCAAAGCATTTTTGGTTCAACACAGACATTATTTAATAATATCCTTCCTAAGTGGAATATTTCAACCAGTTATTTTAAAATAAATGAAGTTGATGATATTGAAAGCTTAATAAAGCCAAGCACAAAAATCATTTATGCCGAAAGCCCAACGAATCCTGCTGTAGATATTTTAGATTTAAAACGCATTGGCAACATAGCAAAAAAGTGCAATCTCATATTTATTGTAGATAATTGTTTTGCTACACCTTATTTGCAACAGCCCATTAAATTTGGAGCTGATTTAGTAATACATTCGGCAACAAAACTTATGGATGGACAAGGTCGGGTATTAGGTGGCGTTACGGTGGGTAGAGCAGATTTAATTCAAAACATCTATTTGTTTGCCAGAAATACAGGACCTGCGCTATCACCTTTTAATGCTTGGATGCTATCCAAAAGTTTAGAAACCTTGGCTGTAAGAGTGGATAGGCATTGTCATAATGCCATGAAAGTAGCCGAGTTTTTGGAATCCCATAAGACGGTAAATTATGTAAAATACCCCTTCTTAAAATCCCATCCTCAACATGACCTTGCTAGAAAACAAATGAAGCTAGGAGGTAATGTGGTAGCCTTTGAGATAAAGGGTGGCGTTGAGTCGGGTAGAACATTTCTTAATTCGATACAACTATTATCACTTTCAGCAAATTTGGGCGATACCAGGAGTATAGTAACGCATCCTGCATCGACTACACATGCCAAATTATCAGAAGAAGACCGTTTAAAGACAGGAATCACTGGTGGATTGGTTAGGGTTTCAGTTGGATTAGAACATGTTGAGGATATCATCGCCGATTTAGAACAAGCATTAGAAATATAACATACTAGAAATAAAAGCATGAGTCAGAATAATCTTGAATTTAAGCACATTAAACAATATCTTAACAGCCAGGCTATAGTGTTGGATGTTAGAACAGATGCTGAATATGTTGAAGGACATGTTAAAAATTCAGTTCATGTTGTTTTAGATGAATTGGAGGAAAACATAGCACAGTTGAAGGCACTAAAGAAGCCTATTATAACTTGTTGTAGAAGTGGGGCGAGAAGTGAGCATGCCAAGGACTTATTATTAAAATATGACATAGATGCCATAAACGGCGGTCCATGGCAAAATGTAGAATCTTATCTTTAAAAATTACAATATGCCTAACATATATACTGAATTACAAAAACGAATTCTTGTCCTAGATGGGGCGATGGGAACCATGCTTCAAGCCTATAATTTTACAGAAGAAGATTTTAGGGGAGAACGTTTCAAAAATTACCCATCTCCATTGAAAGGGAATAATGATTTGCTGTCTATAACACAACCTAAAGCTATCGCTGAGGTACATGCCAAATATTTTGAAGCTGGAGCCGATATTGTAGAAACTAATACATTTTCAGGAACTACCATTTCCATGGCTGACTATAATATGGAGGATTTGGTTTACGAGCTGAATTTTGAATCTGCTAAAATAGCCAAGGAAGTAGCGAATAAGTTTACGGATCTCAATCCAGACAAACCGCGTTTTGTGGCTGGCAGCATTGGACCGACTAATAGAACGGCAAGTTTATCACCAGATGTCAACAGGCCAGAATATAGGGCTATTACATTTAATGAGTTGAGGATAGCCTATAAAGAACAAGTGG